>NZ_JBNJNB010000001.1:3860000-9045000 GCF_050936285.1 Streptomyces sp. CA-106110
GAGCGGCCGACGAAGGCGACCCGGCGGCCGTACTCCTGCGCCGCGTCGAGAATCTGCTGGATGCGGTGGACGTGACTGGCGAAGCTCGCCACGATGATCCGCTTGCGGGCACCGGCGAAGACCTGGCGCAGCACATTGGAGATGTCGCGCTCGTGCGGCGTGAACCCCGGGACCTCGGCGTTGGTGGAGTCTGCGAGCAGCAGGTCGATGCCTTCTTCGCTCAGCCGGGCGAACGCGTGCAGGTCGGTCAGCCGGTTGTCCAGCGGCAGCTGGTCCATCTTGAAGTCGCCCGTGTGGACCACCATGCCGGCGGGAGTGCGGATGGCGACCGCTAGGGCGTCCGGGATGGAGTGGTTGACCGCGACGAACTCGCAGTCGAAGGGGCCGATGCGCTCGCGCCGGCCCTCGGCGACCTCGAGGGTGTACGGACGGATGCGGTGCTCCTGAAGCTTCGCCTCGATGAGGGCGAGCGTCAGCTTGGAGCCGATGAGCGGGATGTCTGGCTTCTCGCGCAGCAGGAAGGGGACGCCGCCGATGTGGTCCTCGTGACCATGGGTCAGGACGATGCCCTCGACATCGTCGAGACGGTCTCGGATCGACGAGAAGTCCGGCAGGATCAGGTCGATTCCGGGCTGCTCCTCCTCGGGGAAGAGCACTCCGCAGTCGACGATCAGCAGGCGGCCGCCGTACTCGAAGACCGTCATGTTCCGGCCGATCTCGCCGAGACCGCCGAGCGGGGTGACCCGCAGGCCGCCTTCGGGGAGTGGCGGGGGCGAGCCGAGTTCAGGGTGCGGATGACTCAAAAGACTCTCCTCACCATGCACGCCACGTACCTGTGGGGCACGCGGCGCGCATGACGTTCGTGCAAAAGCAGTTGTCAATGTGGGGTGCAGGCACCTTCGTCCTGCCTATTCAGTTGTGAAGTCTTTGTCAGAGCTGTACCCCGCCGGCAGCAAGATCGATCTTGAGCTGGGCGGTCTCCTCGGATGAGAGCTCGACCATGGGCGAGCGCAGCGGTCCGGCGGGCAGGCCCTGGAGGGCGAGCGCGGCCTTGGTGGTCATGACGCCCTGGGTGCGGAACATGCCGGTGAAGACCGGCAGCAGCTTCTGGTGGATCTCCAGCGCCTTCTGGACGTCACCGCTCACGTAGGCCTCGACCATGGCCCGCAGCTCGGGCGTGACGATGTGGCCGACCACCGAGACGAAGCCGACCGCACCCACGGAGAGCAGGGGCAGGTTGAGCATGTCGTCGCCGGAGTACCAGGCGAGGCCGGACTGGGCGATGGCCCAGCTGGCGCGGCCGAGGTCGCCCTTGGCGTCCTTGTTGGCGACGATCCGCGGGTGCTCGGCCAGCCGGACGAGGGTCTCGGTGTTGATCGGGACGCCGCTGCGGCCGGGGATGTCATAGAGCATGACCGGGAGGTCGGTGGCGTCGGCGATGGCCGTGAAGTGCCGGTACAGGCCCTCCTGCGGGGGCTTGTTGTAGTACGGCGTGACGGTCAGCAGACCGTGCGCGCCGGCCTGCTGCGCCGCACGCGCCAGCTCGATGCTGTGGTGGGTGTCGTTGGTTCCGACGCCGGCGACGACATGGGCGCGGTCGCCGACGGCCTCCAGCACGGCTCGTACGAGATCCGATTTCTCCGCGTCACTCGTGGTGGGCGACTCACCCGTGGTGCCGTTGATGATCAGGCCGTCGTTGCCTGCATCCACCAGGTGGGTGGCGAGCCGCTGCGCGCCGTCGAGGTCGAGTGCGCCGTCCGCCGTGAAGGGCGTGACCATGGCGGTGAGGATCCGCCCGAAGGGGATCTGCGGAGTGGAGGTCGGAGCCATGGGTACACGCTACTCGCTGCCCCGCGCGGGGTCTGCCCTTGGGTGGGCCGAAAAAGTCCTGACATATGCGGAGCCCGGCACTGCCTGCTCGGGGGTTCAAGCAGTGCCGGGTCCGTTTGATCAGGCTAGATGAACTACTCGAAATGCCGCAATACGGACACTTCGCTCGGCTGACCGCACATCTGTGCCCGACGGGGGAATGAGGAGCGCGTTACGGGGCCACGCGCCCGTTGTCGTTGAAGGCGGCGTGGGTGAGCGGCATGAGCCTGGACCACTCCGCCTCCATCTTCTCGCCGACCATCTCGATCTCCCGCTGCGGGAAAGAAGGCACCTTGGCCAGCTCGTGCTGGGTGCGCAGGCCGAGGAAGTGCATCAGCGAGCGGGCGTTGCAGGTCGCGTACATCGACGAGAAAAGTCCGACCGGCAGGACCGAGCGGGCGACCTCGCGGGCGACTCCGGCGGCGAGCATCTCCTGATACGCCTCGTACGCCTGCACGTACGAGTCCTCCATGACCCGTCCGACCAGTTCCTGCTGGGCCTGGGTGCCCTCGACGAACCGGTACTTGCCCGGGCGGCCCTCCTGTACCAGCTTGCGGGACTCGGCGGGGACGTAGAAGACCGGCTGGAGCTCGCGGTAGCGCCCGCTCTCCTCGTTGTACGACCAGCCCACCCGGTGCCGCATGAACTCGCGGAAGACGAAGATCGGGGCGCTGATGAAGAAGGTCATCGAGTTGTGCTCGAAGGGGCTGCCGTGCCGGTCCCGCATCAGGTAGTTGATCAGGCCCTTGGAGCGCTCCGGGTCCTTCTTCAGCTCGTCCAGGGACTGCTCACCGGCGGTGGAGACGCGGGCGGCCCACAGCACGTCGGAGTCGGCCGCGCTGTGCTTGACCAGCTCGACGGTGACGTCGCTGCGGAAGCTGGGCTTGAGGTCGTCGGCGGGGGTGTCGGTCACGGTGTGGAGAGTCCTTCCCATCACAAGCTCGGGCGGCGCCCACTCTACGGCCCGGCACTGACAACGGGGCGTTCGGTACCGGTCCGCGACATTCGCCGCCGAACTTCTGCGAATTTGGCGAAAGGGGGCACCTTTCCCGCCGTTCGCGCGTCTGTGTTGGTGACGGCGATCCGTTCACGTCACCCCGTCTTCACATCCCGGACCCCCGGTCCTGCCATCCCAGAGGAGAAGCGCTCCCCATGTCCCGTCGGCGCGAGCCCGTACCGTTCGCCTTCCTCGCCGAAGCCGACTCGTTCCGCAGCAATGTCGCTCCCCCGCCCGGCGAGCGTGCCTCGGCCGGTCAGCTGGCCGGCCGCTGGCTCCTGGGACTCACCGTCGTCGCCGGGCTCGTCGGCGCCCTGGTCATAGGAATGCCGGCCATGTCACAGCCGTCGCCCGCCGCGACACAGCACTCCGAGGCCTCCACCGGGCGGTGACGCCTCAGGTCGCCCGCGCGGCCCACAGGCACCGCACTTGGACCCCCAAGGGTGGTGGGCGTGGACACGTCTCGATAGCCTCACCGGGCACAGCCCTATGGACCGAGTGAGGATCAGCCGTGCCCCTGCCCTTCCTGACGGCCGACCGTGCTTCCGAACAGGCCGCTGACGACCTCCCGCTGCCGTACGACAACCGCGACCGCTGGCGGCGCCCCTACCGTCCCGGCCCCTGGCGGGTCGGTGCGGCCGCGCTGCTGCTGCTGCTCGCCTCGTACGTGCTCTTCGCGGCCGTCATCATCGGGCTCACCGGCACGCCCTCCGGCGCCGGCACGGTGCTCGGCATCGGCATAGTCGTCATAGCCGCCGCCCTGCGCCTGCTGCGGATGGGCGTCTGGGTGAGCGCACGTGGACTGCGCCGGGTGGGCTTCTTCGCGACGAGCACGGTGCCCTGGGAGCGGGTCGTCGCGGTGCGGACGGTGCAGCAGCCGGTGCGGTGGCTCGGGCTGCCGCGCACCGTTCAGGGGCAGGCTCTCGTCCTCGTACGCAGGGGCCGTGCGCCTGAGGACATGCCGCCGCTGCTCACCACGCACGGCGCCGACTTCCTGGCGCGTCCGCAGGCCTTCGACCGGGCGGCGGACACGGTCGAGGCGTGGGCCGCGGAGTACCACCGGGGCTGAGGCGATACGACGACGAAGGGCCGGCCCGCGGCGTGCGGGCCGGCCCTTCGTCGTGCATGACGGCTCGGGCGTCTTGTCGCCCGGCCCAGGATCTGCGCACGGCCTCCGTCGGCTCGCACGCACGGCACCCCCTGCCGGCGCGGGCCCGCCGGGGCGCCGCACCGCTCAGGCCTGGACCGTCCTGCCCTCGCGCAGGGCGATCGCCCGCTGCATCGCCTTGCGGGCGCGGGGCGTGTCACGGGCGTCGTGGTAGGCGATCGCCAGCCGGAACCAGCTGCGCCAGTCGTCCGGGGCCGCCTCCGTCTCCGCCTTGCGCCGGGCGAAGACCTCGTCGGCGGAGTCGCGGTCGATCCGGCCGCTGGGGGTGCGCCTCAGCTCGTCGACGGGCAGCCCGCCCTCGGCGTCCAGCTCTGCGGCAAGCCGGTTGGCCTTGCGTACGAACTGGGTGTTCTTCCACAGGAACCAGACGCCGATGGCCGGCAGGATCAGCACCGCGACGCCGAAGGTCACGGTGACGAAGGTGCCGTTCTGGATCAGGAGCACACCGCGGCTGCCGACCAGGACGAAGTAGACGACCAGGACGGCGGCCGTGACGGCGTAGGTGATCTTGTCGCGCATCGACGGCTACTTCAGGTCGAGGAAGTGCTCGAGGCCGAAGGTCAGGCCCGGGGTGGTCACGACGCGGCGGACGCCGAGCAGGATGCCCGGCATGAAGCTGCTGTGGTGCAGCGAGTCGTGGCGGATGGTGAGGGTCTCGCCCTCACCGCCGAGCAGCACCTCCTGGTGGGCGAGCAGGCCGCGCAGGCGCACCGCGTGCACCGGGACGCCGCCGACGTTCGCCCCGCGGGCGCCGTCCAGGGCCGTCGCCGTGGCGTCGGGCTGCGGGGCGCTGCCGGCCTTCTCGCGGGCGGCGGCGATGAGCTGGGCGGTGCGCGTGGCGGTGCCGCTCGGGGCGTCCACCTTGTTCGGGTGGTGCAGCTCGATGACCTCGACGGACTCGAAGTACGGGGCGGCCACCTCGGCGAACTTCATGGTCAGCACGGCGCCGATGGAGAAGTTCGGCGCGATGAGGACGCCCGTCTGCGGGGACGGCACCAGCCAGTCCCTCAGCTGCGCGAGGCGCTCCTCGGTCCAGCCCGTCGTACCGACCACGGCGTGGATGCCGTGCCCGACGCAGAAGTCGAGGTTGCCCATCACCGACGCCGGGGTGGTCAGCTCCACCGCCACCTGGGCGCCGGTGTCCACGAGGGTCTCCAGCTTGTCGCCACTGCCGAGGGCGGCGACCAGCTCCATGTCCTCGGCGGCCTCGACGGCCCGGACCGCCTCCGAGCCGATCCGGCCCTTGGCGCCGAGGACCGCCACGCGCAGCTTGCTCATCTCTTTTGCTTCCTTATGGAGGGATTCAGGCGACGGCTACGGAGGGGTGTTCAGGCGACGGCTTCGCTCAGACGGGATGCCTGCTTGTCCTTGAGCGGGCCGATGACCGACAGGGAGGGCCGCTGCCCCAGGATGTCCTGGGCCACCGACCGGACGTCGTCCGGGGTGACAGAGGCTATCCGGGCCAGCATGTCGTCGACGGACATCTGGTCGCCCCAGCAGAGCTCGCTCTTGCCGATACGGTTCATCAACGCGCCCGTGTCCTCGAGTCCGAGGACCGTGGAGCCCCTCAGCTGGCCGATGGCGCGGGCGATCTCGTCGTCGGACAGACCGTGCTCGGCCACGTGGTCCAGTTCGTCGCGGCAGATCTTCAGCACATCGTGCACCTGGCTCGGCCGGCAGCCCGCGTACACACCGAACAGGCCGCAGTCGGCGAAGCCCGAGGTGTACGAGTAGACGCTGTAGGCGAGACCGCGCTTCTCGCGGACCTCCTGGAACAGGCGCGACGACATGCCGCCACCCAGGGCGGTGTTCAGCACGCCGAGCGCCCAGCGGCGGTCGTCGGTGCGGGCCAGGCCGGGCATGCCGAGGACGACGTGCGCCTGCTCGGTCTTGCGTCCCAGCAGCTCGACGCGGCCGGTCGTACGGATGGCGCGCCGGCCGTCGCGCGGGGCGATGGGGGCGGCGTCGGTCCGCATGAGGGCGCCCGCCTTCTCGAAGGCGGCACGCACCTGACGTACGACCTTGTTGTGGTCGATGTTGCCGGCGCACGCGACCACCAGGTGGGTGGGGTCGTAGTGCTTCTTGTAGAAGCGGCGGATGCGGTCCGCGGTCAGGGCGTTGACGGTGTCGACGGTGCCGAGGACCGGGCGGCCGAGCGCGTTGTCGCCGAACATGGTGTGCGCGAACAGGTCGTGCACACAGTCGCCCGGGTCGTCCTCCGTCATCGCGATCTCCTCGAGGATCGCGCCGCGCTCGACGTTGACGTCCTCCTCGAGGATCAGCGAGCCCGTGAGCATGTCGCAGACGACGTCTATGGCGAGCGGCAGGTCGGTGTCGAGCACGCGTGCGTAGTAGCACGTGTACTCCTTCGCCGTGAACGCGTTCATCTCGCCGCCGACCGCGTCGATCGCGGACGAGATGTCGAGGGCGTTCCTGCGCTGGGTGCCCTTGAAGAGCAGGTGTTCCAGGTAGTGCGTGGCACCGTTCAGGGCGGGCGTCTCGTCGCGCGAGCCGACGTGCGCCCAGATGCCGAAGGTGGCGGAGCGCACGGAGGGCAGGGTCTCGGTGACGACGCGCAGGCCTCCCGGGAGGGTGGTCTTGCGGACCGTGCCGATGCCGTTGGTGCCTTTGATCAGGGTTTGGGTACGGGCGACGGCCCGCGCCTCGGTTGAGGTGCGGGCCGTCGCCTTGAAGCCACGGGACGTCACTTGTCGGTGTCGTCCTTCGCCTCGTCGGCGTCGCCTTCGTCCTCACCCTCGATCACGGGGACGAGGGAGAGCTTGCCGCGGGAGTCGATCTCGGCGATCTCGACCTGGACCTTCTGGCCGATGCCGAGGACGTCCTCGACGTTCTCCACGCGCTTGCCGCCGGCCAGCTTGCGGATCTGCGAGATGTGCAGCAGACCGTCCTTGCCCGGGAGCAGCGAGACGAACGCGCCGAACGTGGTCGTCTTCACGACCGTGCCCAGGTAGCGCTCGCCGACCTCCGGCATGGTCGGGTTGGCGATGCCGTTGATCGTAGCGCGGGCGGCCTCGGCGGAGGGGCCGTCGGCGGCACCGATGTAGATCGTGCCGTCGTCCTCGATCGTGATCTCGGCGCCCGTGTCCTCCTGGATCTGGTTGATCATCTTGCCCTTGGGGCCGATGACCTCGCCGATCTTGTCGACCGGGATCTTGACGGTGATGATCCGCGGGGCGTGCGGGGACATCTCGTCGGGCCGGTCGATGGCCTCCATCATCACGTCGAGGATGTGGAGCCGGGCGTCACGGGCCTGCTTGAGGGCCGCGGCCAGGACGGAGGCCGGGATGCCGTCCAGCTTGGTGTCGAGCTGGAGAGCGGTCACGAACTCCTTGGTGCCGGCGACCTTGAAGTCCATGTCGCCGAAGGCGTCCTCGGCACCGAGGATGTCGGTCAGCGTCACATAGTGCGTCTCGCCCTCGATCTCCTGGGAGATCAGGCCCATGGCGATACCGGCGACCGGGGCCTTCAGCGGCACACCGGCGTTCAGCAGCGACATGGTGGAGGCGCAGACCGAGCCCATGGACGTCGAGCCGTTGGAACCGAGGGCCTCGGAGACCTGGCGGATCGCGTAGGGGAAGTCCTCACGCGCGGGCAGGACCGGGACCAGGGCCCGCTCGGCGAGGGCGCCGTGGCCGATCTCGCGGCGCTTCGGGGAGCCGACACGGCCGGTCTCACCGGTGGAGTACGGCGGGAAGTTGTAGTTGTGCATGTAGCGCTTGCGGGTCACCGGCGAGAGGGTGTCCAGCTGCTGCTCCATGCGCAGCATGTTGAGGGTGGTGACGCCCAGGATCTGGGTCTCGCCACGCTCGAACAGGGCCGAACCGTGGACCCGCGGGATGGCCTCGACCTCGGCGGCGAGCGTACGGATGTCCGTCACGCCACGGCCGTCGATGCGCTTCTTCTCCTTGATGACGCGCTCGCGGACCAGGGTCTTGGTCAGCGAGCGGTACGCCGCGGAGATCTCCTTCTCACGGCCCTCGAACTCCGGCAGGAGCTTCTCGGCGGCGAGCTGCTTGACGCGGTCCAGCTCGGCCTCGCGCTCCTGCTTGCCGGCGATGGTGAGCGCCTGGGCCAGCTCGGGGCGGACGGCGGCGCTCAGCGCCTCCAGCACGTCGTCCTGGTAGTCATGGAAGATCGGGAACTCGGCGGTCGGCTTGGCGGCCTTCGCGGCGAGGTCCGCCTGGGCCTTGCACAGCACCTTGATGAACGGCTTGGCGGCCTCCAGACCGGCGGCGACGACCTCCTCGGTCGGCGCCTCGGCTCCGCCCGTAACCAGCTGGATGGTCTTGTCGGTGGCCTCGGCCTCGACCATCATGATCGCCACGTCGCCGTCCTCCAGGGCGCGGCCGGCGACCACCATGTCGAAGACGGCGTCCTCGAGCTCGGTGTGCGTCGGGAAGGCGACCCACTGGCCGTTGATCAGCGCGACACGGACGCCGCCGATCGGGCCGGAGAAGGGCAGGCCGGCCAGCTGCGTGGACGCGGACGCGGCGTTGATCGCCACGACGTCGTACAGGTGGTCGGGGTTGAGCGCCATGATCGTGGCGACGACCTGGATCTCGTTGCGCAGGCCCTTCTTGAAGGACGGGCGCAGCGGGCGGTCGATGAGACGGCAGGTGAGGATGGCGTCCTCGGACGGACGGCCCTCACGGCGGAAGAAGGAGCCGGGGATCTTGCCGGCTGCGTACATCCGCTCCTCGACGTCGACCGTCAGCGGGAAGAAGTCGAGCTGGTCCTTGGGGCTCTTGGACGCGGTGGTGGCCGACAGCACCATGGTGTCGTCGTCCAGGTACGCGACGGCGGAGCCGGCGGCCTGCTTGGCCAGGCGGCCCGTCTCGAAGCGGATCGTACGGGTGCCGAAGGAGCCGTTGTCGATGACGGCCTCGGCGTAGTGGGTCTCGTTCTCCACTAGCGTTTTCTCCTCGTCTTCGTCCTTCGCTGCCCGTGTGGCAGGGGGACGGTGGCGGAGAAGCGCCCTTCTGGTGCGGGCCGGTCTTCGATCGAAGCACCCGGGGCTCACGTCCCCCCGGGGGCCACTACCGAGGACCGGCGGCGGCGAGGTGCGCTTCTCCTCGTTCGGTGTGTGCCTCACGCCCGGTGGGCCCGGACGTTCCTCACACTGCGTCGTTCGTATTGCGTTGGCGTTGTGCTACCACACTACAAAGCGGTGGTGACAGTCCGCACGTACAGCAAAGGGAGCGGCCCCCGTCTTATGGGAACCGCTCCCTTCACGGCGTCTTACTTGGCGCCCGCCGCACCGCGGCGGATGCCGAGGCGGTCGACCAGCGTACGGAAGCGCTGGATGTCCTTCTTGGCCAGGTACTGCAGCAGGCGGCGGCGCTGACCGACCAGGATCAGCAGACCACGGCGGGAGTGGTGGTCGTGCTTGTGGGTCTTGAGGTGCTCGGTCAGGTCCGAGATGCGACGGGACAGCATGGCGACCTGGACCTCGGGAGAGCCGGTGTCGCCCTCCTTGGTACCGAACTCGGACATGATCTGCTTCTTCGTAGCGGCGTCGAGCGACACGCGTACTCCTCGTAGTCTTCTGATGGCTTCCGAGTGCCCCTGGTCTGCATCTCAGG
The DNA here is from genome assembly GCF_050936285.1 of Streptomyces sp. CA-106110. Lineage (NCBI taxonomy): Bacteria > Bacillati > Actinomycetota > Actinomycetes > Kitasatosporales > Streptomycetaceae > Streptomyces > Streptomyces sp. CA-106110. The sequence goes on from NZ_JBNJNB010000001.1 coordinate 3,869,638, forward strand.
GGAGCTTCCGTGACTCGGGAGGCGGGGATCCGCCGGGGCGCGGCCTCCAGATCCCTGGGAAACCCTTGGTGGGTCGGCTCGGGGTCCGGGGGTGCGTACACGAACGGTCGTCACACAGGGTACCAGCAGGCGGACGCCGCCCTTACCACGATCCCCGAACCGCCCGGCCGGTACCCGGGCGGCCACTAGGGTGAGCCACTGGATCATCCGCACGCCGGGGAAGGGGTCGCTTCGCCATGACGGAAGAAGTGAACGAGGACGTCAAGGCGCGCAAGGAGCGGGAGCGAGACGAGCTCTACTCCCTCGACATCTCGAGCGTCCAGTGGCACAGCGCGCCGGGTACCGAAGAGCAGGAGGAGCGGGTCGAGATCGCCTACCTGCCCGGCGGCGCCGTGGCGATGCGCTCGTCACTCGACCCCGAGACGGTACTCCGGTACACGGAAGCCGAGTGGCAGGCGTTCGTGCTGGGGGCGCGGGACGGGGAGTTCGACCTGGAGGCGGGAGGGCCTGGCGGGGTGGTTGGGGCGGAGTGAGCGGGGGAGGCCCGGTTTCTGCCCCGGCCCCCGCCGAGCGGGAGCGGGCAGGGGCGCCTCCCCTGTGACGCCGAAGCCCACATCCGCACACGCTTCGGCCCGAGGTCGGTCATCGCCGTAGCCGGAGCCGTGGAGCCCGGCTCTGCACTGGCCATCGCACGCGCCGTCGCGGACACGTCGAAGACGGCCAGGGTCAGCGGGATCAGCGTGAGCAGGACGAAGCCCTCGGCGATCTCCAGAAAGCGGCCCAGAAGGGGGTGACCCCGCCCCTCAGCAGAATCAGCCCGAGCGCCGGGACCACGGCGGACGCGGCTCCGATCACGGCGGTCAGCCAGATGGTGCGGAGGTCCAGGGCCGTGCCGTCCCCGGTCAGCGCCTCGCTCATCAGGGTCTGACGGGGGCGGGTACCGGGTCACGGTGCTGAACGAGGAGAAGCTGACCGCCGCTGTCGCCACCTCCGTCTGTGCCAACCCTCTGGTGACCGCCGAGTCCGGAAGAGCCGATGTCCCGCCGCGGCGGACCGAGGAGTCCGGCCGGAGCCGGCGCTGCGACAACCGGCGGCACACGACGTACTGGATCCGGCGTTGGCCCCAACCCGGCGGCTCGGGAACCTCGTTGCACCAGCTGGTCGCACTTCTCACCGCGGTTCCGGCGTCGGCCGCCACGTTCAGTCTCACCCTGGGGCGCGGGAAGCGGCAGGAGGTGTCGCTCGTCGGTCCTCTGCGGGTGACCGGACGCAGCGACGACGAACTGGTCGCGGCGCGACGCTCGTTGGAGCACGCTGTCCGGCGGGCGGGCGCGGGGTCGGCCGGCTCGACGGCGAGCAGCTGCCCGACATGCTCGCCAGGGACGACGGTGTCGTCCCCGGCGTGGACGGTGAGAGCCAGTCCGCCGTGCCGGCCTCAACCGGCCCACCCCTCAGTCCGGTCGCACCGCAGCTCGTGCGACAGGCACGGCTCGTCGGCATCCAGCGGGTTTCCCCGGACGAGGCGGAAGTGATAGGCCGCACGACGGGCGCTCCCCCGGACGGACGACGACGCGCTGCCCACTCTGCAAGACGGGCGCCGAGACCGGATTGTTGGGTACGCCACGAAGAATGGACTGAGTTGTGACGGCCTTCGGTTGCGGGGGCGCAACAACAGTCTGGCATGCGGTAGTTACGACCGGTTCGCGCCCTGCTTTCGTCCGGTTTTGTTCGTCACTGACCTCCAGGTTGTAAATGCCCTTCGCCTGTACGCGGGTCACAGATGGTCAGGGTGTGACGCCACGGGAGGAGGTGCGGCCGATGACGGGCCTGCCGTGGGGGCGCCCCTGGTGATTAGGCTGGGTCGGGGCGCCCCACCAGAACCTGTGGCGGGCCGCCGGCGCCCCGGGGAATTGCCGGGCGGAATCGGACGGCGTCGGACGACTCCGCACAAAGAGCGGTCGCCCCAGCACGACAAGGGTGCTCGACCACACCAGGAGGAACTGTGAACAGCGATCGGGACGGGATCCGCGGGGGCTGGGCTTCACCCGACGATGACCAGTCCGACGCCGAGTCCGCCGTTGAGATGACGGGCGAGTTCACCATCGACTACGCGCCCCCCGCCTGGTACACGCAGAACGCGTCCGGGGGGTCGGCGGACACGTCGGCGGCGGTCGAGGAACCGCAGGCTCCAGCGACTCCCCATGCGCCCGCCGCACCCGTTCCGCCCGTTCCTCAGGTTCTTCCCACCGCTCCGGTTCCGCCTGCGCAGGCGGCTGCTCCCGAGCCGGGTGTGCCTGCAGCTCCGGCCGTGAACCCGGTCCACGTGCAGAACGCCGCGTCCGGCGACGGATTCCCCGTGTGGACGCCGCCGACCGACGTGCCCACGGCCGGGCCCTCGAGTGGTGGGGACCCGGAGAGCGGCGACACGGTGAGGTTCTCGCCGACCGCGCTCAAGCATGAGTTCGACCAGCTGGCCGCCGCGAGCAAGGCGGCCGAGGGTGTCGGTTCCGATGCGACCGAGCCCGAGCGGCAGGGCGAAGCCGCCCAGGACAAGGGTGACTTCGAGCTGACCAAGCCCTCGGCGAACGCCCCCGCCGGGAGCACGCCGGGCTCCGGCGCCGGCGAGACGAGCGATGCTGCCGACGACGGTGACTCCGGGCCCGCTCCGGAGCCGGCAGGCGAGACCTCGGACGAACCGTCCGCTGACGCTGCGGCCTCCGGCGCGGCGACGAGCGAGCTCGCACCCGCGGCGCCCGTCGCCCCCGCGGCCGCCGACTCCGGCACCAGCGGCTCCCCCGCCTCGGACCACCCGGCCTCAGAGGCCACCGCCGAGGCCGACTCCGATTCCGACGCCGCCCCCGACGAGGCCGACTCCGGCCACTCCGCAACGGGGCCCGCCGGCCCCGCCGGCGTCACGCCCACCGCCTCCCAGGACGCCGACGCGGCCCGGGAGGCGTCCGGGCACGTACAGCCGCCGCAGGGCTGGACCCCGCCGCCGGTGCCGCAGAGCACGGTTCCGCCACTGCCGCCCGCCTACCAGCCGGCCGCACCCGGTCCGGCGGCGCAGTGGCCGGCCACGCACCAGCCCGCCCAAGCCGCCCAGGGGCAGGCCCTGCCGCAGCCGACGGTGCCGCCCCAGCAGCAGCCCGTCCCGTCGCAGGCATCGCAGCCCGCTCCCGCCGCCTGGAACCAGGCCCCGCCGAGCACGGGCGCCGACGCCCCGCCCGCGCAGCCCGGGTACGGATTCCCCCGGCCCGGAGTCCCGACTCCGCAGGCGCCCACCGCCTCCGCTGGACAGCCCGGTTACGGATTCCCGCAGCAGGGAGTACCGGCTCCGCCTGCCCCCAACGCCCCTGTCGCGCAGCCCGGTTACGGATTCCCGCAGCCGAACGCCCCGGTACCGCAGCAGGGCGGCTACGGATTCCCGCAGCCCGACGCGCACGCCCCGGCGCCGCAGCCGCCGGCTCAGTACCCCCAGACGCCGCAGCCGAACGCCACGGCCCCCGTACCGAACCCCGCCGCCCCCCAGGGGTACGGATTCCCACCGCAGTCCGGGCCCAACTCCCCGGCCGAGGCCGGTGGTTACGGCTTCCCGCAGCCGCCCGCCCAGCCGCAGCCCCCAGTCGACCCGCGCGCCGGTGCCGCCTGGCCGCAGCCCGTGCAGCATGACCAGCGGCAGCAGACCAACCCCGGTGTGGCGCCCCTGGGTTACACGGCGGCGGTGGAGCTGTCCTCCGACCGGCTGATCAACAAGAAGCAGAAGACGAAGAGCAGCCGTCCGGTCGGTGGCGGTGGTCTGTTCAAACTCGGCGGCAAGAAGGAGGAGGCCGAGCGGCAGCGGAAGCTGGACCTGATCCGTACGCCGGTTCTGTCGTGCTACCGGATCGCCGTCATCAGCCTCAAGGGCGGCGTCGGCAAGACGACCACGACCACCGCGCTCGGCTCCACGCTCGCCACCGAGCGGCAGGACAAGATCCTCGCGATCGACGCCAACCCGGACGCGGGCACGCTCGGCCGCCGGGTCCGCCGCGAGACCGGCGCCACCATCCGCGACCTGGTCCAGGCGATCCCGTACCTCAACTCGTACATGGACATCCGGCGGTTCACCTCGCAGGCCCCGTCCGGCCTGGAGATCATCGCCAACGACGTCGACCCGGCCGTGTCCACGGCCTTCAACGACGAGGACTACCGGCGCGCGATCGACGTACTGGGCAGGCAGTACCCGATCATCCTCACCGACTCCGGTACGGGCCTGCTGTACAGCGCCATGCGCGGGGTGCTCGACCTCGCCGACCAGCTCATCATCATCTCGACACCGTCCGTCGACGGTGCGAGCAGCGCCAGTACGACGCTGGACTGGCTGTCGGCGCACGGGTACGCGGACCTCGTCGCGCGTTCCATCACCGTCATCTCCGGGGTCCGCGAGACCGGCAAGATGATCAAGGTGGAGGACATCGTCTCGCACTTCGAGACGCGCTGCCGCGGAGTCGTGGTCGTGCCGTTCGACGAGCACCTGGCCGCGGGTGCGGAGGTCGACCTGGACATGATGCGGCCGAAGGTCCGGGAGGCGTACTTCACGCTGGCTGCGATGGTCGCCGAGGACTTCGCGCGCCACCAGCAGTCGCACGGCCTGTGGACGTCGGACGGCAACCCTCCCCCAGTTGCGGCACCGCCGCTGCCTGGTCAGATGCCCGGACAGTTCGTGCCCGGGCAGTACGCCCCGGGGCAGATCCCCGGACAGCCGGCGCCCGGCGGGATTCCCGGTCAGCAGGCCCCAGGACAGCAGATTCCGGGACAGCAGATGCCCGGTCAGATTCCCGGTCAGCAGATCCCGGGGCAGCACATCCCCAGGCAGTCCGCCCCCGGCCATCCCGCGCCTGGTCAGGCTCCCCAGCCGCCCCACACCGCCCAGCCGTACCCGCAGCCGGGCCCGGCCCCCTACCCGTACCAGGGCGCCGACGCCGGGCAGCCGCAGCAGCCGGATCAGGGCGCGCAGCCCCAGCCCGGCCCGCCGTACCCGCCGGCTCAGCAGCCCCACCCGCCGCAGTCGGGCCAGACCCCGCCTCCGCCGCCGCCCCAGCAGTAGCGGCCGGTCCCCGAGGCGGGGAAGCGACGGCAACGAAAACGGGGCGGCCCGTGTCTGAGACACGGGCCACCCCGGCGTTCAGGCACCGCCCCGGTGGTCACAGGAGCGCGTGGTGCACGTGGAGCGCGTCAGTCCGCGTCGTACGCCGCGATCAGAACCAGGCAGCGCTGCACGTCCTGCGCCATCTGCTCCAGAAGCCCTTCCAACGAGTCGAACCGGGCCTGGCCGCGGACGAACGCCAGGAAGTCGACCGCGACGTGCAGTCCGTACAGATCCAGCCCCACGCGGTCGATGGCGTACGCCTCCACCGTCCGCTCGGTGCCGTCGAACTGCGGGTTCGTACCGACGGAGATCGCGGCCGGCATCGCCTCGTCCCCGACGTGCAGCCAGCCGGCGTAGACGCCGTCGGCCGGGATCGCGGTGTGCGGCAGCGTCTCGACGTTGGCGGTCGGGAAGCCGAGGTCACGGCCGCGCTGGGCGCCTCGTACGACGACCCCCTCGACGCGGTGCGGGCGCCCGAGAATCTCGCGCGCCCCCTCGACGTCGCCCTCGGCGATCAGCCGCCGGGTCAGAGTGGAGGAGAAGGGCTGGCCGCCGCCCGCCTCACCGCTGACGTAGAGGTCCACCACCTCGACCTCGAAGTCGTACGTCTTGCCCTGCTCGGCCAGGAATTCCACGTTCCCCGCTGCCTTGTGGCCGAAGCGGAAGTTCGGGCCCTCGACCACGGCCTTGGCGTGCAGCTTGTCCACCAGGACCTTGACCACGAAGTCGGCGGGCGAGAGCCGCGAGAATTCCGTGGTGAAGGGCAGGATGAGGACCGCGTCCACACCCAGTTCGGCCATCAGTTCGGCACGACGGTGGTGCGCGGCGAGCAGCGGCGGGTGGCTGCCCGGGCGCACGACCTCGCTGGGGTGCGGGTCGAAGGTGACGACGACCGAGGGAACGCCCAGCTCCCGCGCGCGTTCCACGGCATGCCGGATGATCAGCTGGTGTCCGCGGTGGACTCCGTCGTAGGACCCGATGGTGACGACGCTGCGCCCCCAGTCCTGGGGGATGTCCTCCAAGCCACGCCAGCGCTGCACTGTGACCGCTCCTCGTCGAACCCATGTCCGTGTCTGCCTCGTACGCAGGTCTAAGGGTGCCATGCCGGGTGGCTTCGGCCAGCATCGGCATGGGCGCTGTGACAGTCGGCACGTGCCCCGCCGGGGTCAGTGCCCGGTGAGCCCGGCGCCCGCACCGGGGAAGGACGAGGGCCACAGCGGTCATACTCCGGACCGCACCGGTAGGGCCGGGACCTGCAGGCTCGCCAGGTTTTCGATCATGCGGCGGGTGTGCGGACCGACCAGGACGGCCCAGTCCGCCGGGTCGTCGGTCAGCCAGTGGGCGACGAGCCGGGCGAAGCCGGGGACGTGCCGGGCGAGGTCGAACAGTTCGCAGTCGAAGCGCGCGGCGCCCTCCGGGGTGCGGGCCAGGACCAGGCCCGTCCGGTGGATGGCATGGCGGGCATGCTCCTGTCCGCCCCGGTGCACACCGTCTGCCGCCGCGCGCAGGGCCGCGTCGAGGACCGCGGGGTCCCGCTCCTGGCCGAGCAGCAGGTCGAGCAGTTCGCGCCGCAGGGGGCGCGACTGTGCGCCGCCGGGCGCGGCCAGCACGCCGGCGAGCGCCGACCGCAGCTGTGGTGGGCCGCCGTCGAGCAGCCCGGCGACCAGCGGCAGCAGGAAGGCGCGGGCGGCGCGGTCACGGTCCAGACGCCCGCCGACATACGCCGCGACCTGGCTGCCCAGGTCCTCGGACTCGCCGGAGCGGGCGAGTCCCGCGTCCGTGTCAGGACGCCGCGTCACGGTCTCGCGTACGAGGACGGCGGCCGGGCCTGCGAGGGCGAGGGGCGCCGCATCGAGAAGGGTCCGCAGGGTCTGCCCGGCATCCGGCCCGCACCGCCGCAGCCGGGTGCGGAACGCGGCGAGCACCGGCTCCGGATGCCCGGCCAGGGCGGTGGCCAGGACGCTCGCGGGCAGTTGCGGATCACCGGCCGTGAACCGCGCGAGGGCCTGCGGAAGGTACCGGGCGCGGGTCAGCGGATCCTGTACGAGGAGGGCGAGGGCTCCGCCGTGCACGGTGCAGTCGGCGGGGCGGGCGAGCAGGACGAGCGCGGCATGGCGCAGCAGCTCGCGGTCCGTCTCGGCGCGCACGTGCGGGGCGGCGCGGAGCCCGTGGGCCACCGCGGCCGTCCGTCGCACGGGCCGCCCGTCGTGCGCCCACCGGTCCACGGCCCGGCAGATGGCGGACGGTTCCTCCTCGGCGAGCGCGGCGAGCAGTTCGTCGCCGCGCCGGTGACCGCTGTCGACGAGCGCCTCGGCCAGCTCGTCGAGGGCGGCGCGCCGGTGCGTGTGCAGCAGGGCCTGCGCTGCCGTGGCGACGGTGGCGTGCGGGGTGGCGGGAAGAGGGCGCTCGTCGTCGAACCAGCGGGTGAGGTGACGCGGCACGGAGACGGGATCCGCGGCAAGGAGTCGCGCTACGGCGTCCAGGTACCGGGGGACGCCGGGCCGGCGGCCGTCGGCGGGACTGCCCGCGTCATGTCCTGTGCCGTACGCCTCGGCCGGCCGCGCGGGCTCGTCCGCAGCGACCAGCCTCCTCAGCAGGTCGAAGCGTTCCGCCTCCGGCACCCGCAGTGCTTCCCAGAACCACGGCCCGAACTCGCTGGGAACGCTCCGCTGCTGAGCCCGCCAGCGCACGATTCGGTCGGCGGTCAGACGCAGGACGTACAGGTACGGCGTCGCGTCCGGCAGGCGCAGGAGGGTGCCGGCCAGGAGGTTGGTCGCGCACAGGGCGGCCTCGTCAGGCGGAGCGGCACGGAGCGGCAGCAGCGCGTCCAGAGCATGCGCCAGGTCCTCGAGGCGGAGGGCCAGCTCCGCGTCGCCTTCCTCGCGGGCCACCCGGAGCAGCGCCTGTACGACCGGGCCCACCCGGTGGCGTGACACGGGCAGGGTGCCGACCGGGGCGGGCTGCCCATGCACGGCACGCGCGCGGCGCCGGGCGGCCGCCGTCGCCGTCAGCGAAGACACGGGGTGCTCCCCCGCCCCCAGCGCGTGAGCGTGGACCAGAGCGTGCAGAGCGGCGTCCAGGTCGAGATACGTGCGCTGGAGCGAGTCGGCGGGTTCTTCGAGGGTGAGGTGATGGTCGCCGCCCGCGAGGGCGGGCGGCCCCTCGGCGAGTACGGCGGAGGCCCGACTTCCGGACCCTCCGAACTGGGGCGACGGCGCGACACCCGGGGCGAGGACGGACCCGCCGGTCGCGAGGGGCCGCAGACCCCGCGGGCAGGCCGGGCGAAGCACGGCTCCGGCCGGCTCACACCCGGCCTCGGTCCTCCGCCCGTCCCCGACCGAACGGCCCCAGGTCACCACCGGCGCGTCCGCCGGCAGCATCGGCCACTCGGAAGGAGCCCCCCGCACGCCCGCAGGCACACCCCGCACGTCCGAAGGCCGAACCGACACGTCCGCAGCCGCCCTCCGCACATCCACAAGCCGCGCCACCGCGTCCACGGGCACCACCAGCTCGTCCGCACGCGGTTCCCGGTGCTGCACAACCGGTTCCCGTCCCCACCGCCGACTCTCCGGCACCACAATCAGAGGAGATCCCCGGTGCAGCATCTCCCCGGGGAACGCCGCGGCCACCCGCTCCCAGTACTCCGCCCCGCACCCCACGACAAGTCGTGCCCCCGTCTCGCGCAGCCAACTGGCCGTGGCCGTCGCCCAGTCGGTGAACCGGGGGCCGGAGGCGGACGGCATCTGCCGCGGGGCGTCGAGGAGGAGCAGCAGCGGGCGCCCGGCGTCGCGTGCGACACGGGCCACACGCTCGAGACTTGGATGATCCGTCTCGCTCCCCTGGCCGGCCGGCCGGCAGCCGGCCGCCGTCACAAATCGTTCCGCCCGCTCCAGCGCCCGTCCGACCGCGTCAGCCAGGAGGTGTCCGTGCCCATGAGGTCCGTTCCGCGCAGCCGGATCACGGGGACCGGCTCCGGCGCCCGGGACTGCTGTGCGGCAAGGCAGTCGAGTGCCGTCGTACGCGCGCTACCGAGGGACCCGACGAGCCCGAGGACGGTGGCGCCGCCCTTCTCGAAGGCCGCGAACTCCCCGAGGACCACGGCGGATGAGAGGGATTCGACGTCGTCGTACCGGCCCTGCGCTCCCGCTGCCGTGAGTTCCAGGACGCCGGCGAGGTTGAGATCCGCCCCGTACGCAGGAACCGTTTCCGCGCTCCGGGCGAGCAGCCCCTCCAGCGGCCCACCAGGACCGCGCAGGGGCACCGCGAGGCCCGTCGCCCGGTGTTCCGTGCGCAGCACGGTGCCGAGCACGGCCAGTACGGCTCCGGTCGCCGCGTCGAGTACGGGCCCGCCGGCCGCGCCCCCGCCCACGCGGAGCGCCTCGGTACCAGCCGTGCCGATCGCCAGCTCCAGCGCGGCTTCGAGGGGATGGGAGCCGTCCGCGGCCCGGTAGGTGACGGCGGTCGTGCCGAGCACGCGTGCCTCACGCCAGCCGCCCGCGGCGATCCTTACGTATGTGCCGGTCCCGATGCGGTCCCGCGCCGTGACGGGGAGCGGGCGCAGATCGAGTCCCTCGGTGCGCACGAGGGCGAGTCCCGCGTGCGGCAGCGGGGTCACCTCATCGGCGCCCACCACGCAGACGCGCTGGTCCGGCGCTTCCAGGACCAGCCGGTCCGCTCCGTCCACGACCTCGTGACCGGTGATCACCGTGCCGTCGTGGTCTACGGCGAACCCGATGCCGCGCGGGCGTCCCACCAGGTCGTAGAACCGTGCGAGCGCGGGACCCGCTCCGCCCGCTCCACCGCTGCCGTCCCGTGTCCGAGAGCCCCGTACCGCCATGCTGGAACCTCCCCGCCGTACCTGGATCCGACGGTAGGCCGACGAAGATCAGCGGGACAGATGTCATGGTGAACGCGCCCCCTTCCGCTCCCTTGGTTCACTCCGAGCGCCTGCTCAATGGGGTGAATGGACGACAGGGGATGGATACACCTCTGTGGGGGGAACCGAGGGGGGACCCGTGGAGCGGCGGCTCGCATCCCCGTGCTCGCCGCTCCACGGGCCGGGCTCAGCCGAACACGGCCAGGCTCTTCGCCTTCCCCTTGAGCTCCTCGACCAGCGCGACGAACCGGCCCTCGGGGGCGAACACGGCGACGGGACCGGCGCCCGCGTACTCGTCCGGCATCTCCAGGCGCACCCCGTTCGTGAGCAGCCGGGCCCGCTTGTCGTCCACGTCCCAGCGCGGGAACGCGGCCGCCGCGGCCTCGGCGATCGGCATCACGGTCAGCTCCTCCTGGAGCTGGTCCAGGGTGCGGGCGGCGTCCAGCTTGTAGGGCCCGACACGGGTGCGCCGCAGTGCGGTGAGATGGCCGCCGACGCCGAGGTCCGCGCCCAGATCCCGGGCCAGGGCCCGGATGTAGGTGCCCGAAGAGCAGACGACGGAGACGATCAGGTCCAGCGCCGGGGTGCCGTCCTCGGCGACCGCGTCCCGGACGTCGTAGACGGTGAAGGCGGAAACGGTGACGGGCCGGGCCGGGATGTCGAAGTCCTCGCCCTCGCGGGCCCGCTTGTAGGACCGCACGCCGTTGATCTTGATGGCGCTGACCTTGGACGGCACCTGCAGGATGTCACCGGTCAGCTTGGCGATCCCGGCGTCGATGGCGTCGCGGGTGACCCCGGAGGCGTCGGTGGAGGAGGTGATCTCCCCCTCGGCGTCGTCCGTGACGGTGTTCTGCCCGAGCCGGATGGTCCCGAGGTACTCCTTCTCGGTCAGCGCGAGGTGTCCGAGGAGCTTGGTGGCCTTCTCCACGCCGAGGACGAGCACGCCGGTCGCCATGGGGTCCAGCGTCCCCGCGTGGCCGACGCGCCGCGTCTTCGCGATCCCGCGCATCTTGGCCACGACGTCGTGGGAAGTGAAGCCCGACGGCTTGTCGACGATGACGAGGCCGTCGGGCGTGGTGTGCTGCTGGGTCATTCGGTGGCGTCGTCCGTCTCGTCCTCGGAGCCGGGCTTCTTGTAAGGATCGGCCTCACCGGCGTACGCGGCGCCGGTGGCCGCCTCGCGCACCTTCGCGTCGGAGGCGCGCGCCTTGTCCAGCAGGTCTTCGATGTTCCTGGCGGTGTCCGGGAGGGCATCGGCGACGAAGGCGAGGGTCGGCGTGAACTTCACACCGGCGGCCCGACCGACCTCGGAGCGCAGGATGCCCTTGGCGCTCTCCAGTCCGGCGGCCGCTGCGTTCCGCTCCTCCTCGTCCCCGTACACCGTGTAGAAGACGGTCGCCTCCCGCAGATCACCCGTCACCCGGGTGTCCGTGATGGTGACGTGCGAGCCGAGCCGCGGGTCCTTGATCCCGCGCTGCAGCTTCTGGGCCACCACCTCTCGGATGAGGTCCGCCAGCCTCTTCGCCCGCGCGTTGTCGGCCACTGGTCCGTCTCCCGTTCTTTCCTGATCTGTCTTCTCTGGTCAGTCGTCGTCGCCGTGGAGGCGCCGTCTGACGGACAGCAGCTCCACTTCGGGGCGTCCGGCGACCAGCCGCTCGCACCGGTCCAGTACGTCGTTCAGATGCCCCGCATCGCCGGAGATCATGGCAAGGCCGATGCCCGCCCGCCGGTAGAGCTCCATGTGATCCACCTCGGCCGCGCTCACCGCGAACTTCCGCTGGAGCTCGGCGACGATCGGGCGGACGACGGAGCGCTTCTCCTTCAGCGACCGCACGTCGCCGAGGAGCAGGTCGAAGGACAGAGTCCCCACGTACATGTGTGTGTCCGGATGACCCGCCGGTGCGGGATCGATGGCCCCGCCGTCCGTATGGGCAGGGACACGAAAACCGTACAACGAACACCGGATCGGCTCGACGGGGTTTTCCACCGGTCACAGCCGTTCCGGCCGGGCCGCTCGGCCCGGCCCGCCCTTCATGCAGGACAGGCCGCCCGGGGCGCGGCGAAGCGCCGGGGGCCGCAGCCTCCGGCACACGGCACCGGCCGACGGGAACACGTCCCGTCGGCCGGTACTGGCCGGTGGCTGTTACACCCGCGGCTTCTCGCGCATCTCGTACGTCGCGATGACGTCGTCGATCTTGATGTCGTTGAAGTTTCCGAGGTTGATACCACCCTCGAAGCCTTCGCGGATCTCGGTGACGTCGTCCTTGAAGCGACGCAGGCCCTCGATGTTGAGGTTCTCCGCGACGACCTTGCCGTCGCGGATGAGGCGCGCCTTGGTGTTGCGCTTGACCTCGCCCGACCGGATGAGCACACCCGCGATGTTGCCCAGCTTGGACGACTTGAAGACCTCGCGGATCTCCGCCGTACCGAGCTCGACCTCCTCGAACTCCGGCTTCAGCATGCCCTTCAGGGCCGCCTCGATCTCCTCGATCGCCTGGTAGATGACCGAGTAGTACCGGACGTCCACACCCTCGCGCTCGGCCATCTGCGCCGCGCGGCCTGCCGCGCGGACGTTGAAGCCGATCACGATGGCGTCGGAGCCCATCGCCAGGTCGATGTCGGACTCCGTGACCGCACCGACACCCCGGTGCAGGACGCGGATGTCGACCTCTTCGCCGACGTCCAGCTGGAGCAGCGAGGACTCGAGAGCCTCGACCGAACCGGAAGCGTCACCCTTGATGATCAGGTTCAGCTGCTGGACCTCGCCGGCCTTGAGCACCTTGTCCAGGTCCTCGAGCGACACACGACGCGTGCGCTTGGCGAACGCCGCGTTCCGCTCGCGGGCGGCACGCTTCTCCGCGATCTGGCGGGCCGTACGGTCCTCCTCGACCACGATGAAGTTGTCGCCGGCACCCGGGACGTTGGTCAGACCCAGGACCTGCACCGGCGTCGACGGGCCGGCCTCGGCCACGTTGTTGCCGTTGTCGTCGAGCATCGCCCGGACGCGGCCGTACGCGTCGCCGACCACCATCGTGTCGCCGACCCGCAGCGTGCCTCGCTGGACGAGGACCGTCGCCACGGCACCGCGGCCGCGGTCGAGACGGGACTCGATCGAGATGCCCTGCGCGTCCTGGTTCGGGTTGGCCCGCAGGTCCAGCGCCGCGTCGGCGGTCAGGACGACCGCCTCCAGGAGGCTGTCGATGTGCAGACCCTGCTTGGCGGAGATGTCGACGAACATCGTCTCGCCGCCGTACTCCTCGGCCACCAGGCCGTACTCGGTCAGCTGACCGCGCACCTTGGTCGGGTCGGCACCCTCGACGTCGATCTTGTTGACCGCGACCACGATCGGCACGTCGGCCGCCTTGGCGTGGTTCAGGGCCTCGACCGTCTGCGGCATGACACCGTCGTTGGCCGCGACCACGAGGATCGCGATGTCGGTCGACTTCGCACCACGGGCACGCATGGCGGTGAACGCCTCGTGACCCGGGGTGTCGATGAAGGTGATCGCCCGGTCCTCGCCGTTGACCTCGGTCGCGACCTGGTAGGCACCGATGTGCTGGGTGATGCCACCGGCCTCGCCCGCGATGACGTTCGTCTTGCGGATGGCGTCGAGCAAGCGGGTCTTACCGTGGTCGACGTGACCCATGACGGTGACGACCGGCGGACGGACCACCAGATCCTCCTCGTCGCCCTCGTCCTCGCCGAACTCCAGGTCGAAGGACTCGAGCAGCTCGCGGTCCTCCTCCTCGGGGCTGACGATCTGAACCGTGTAGTTCATCTCGCCGGCGAGGAGCTGCAGCGTCTCGTCGGAGACGGACTGCGTGGCCGTGACCATCTCGCCCAGGTTCATCATGACCGCGACGAGGGACGCCGGGTTGGCGTTGATCTTCTCCGCGAAGTCGGTGAGCGACGCACCGCGCGACAGGCGAATGCTCTCGCCGTTGCCGCGAGGCAGCATCACACCGCCGACCGACGGGGCCTGCATGGCCTCGTACTCCTGACGGCGCTGCCGCTTCGACTTGCGGCCACGACGCGCCGGACCGCCGGGACGGCCGAAGGCACCCTGCGTGCCACCACGGCCGCCCGGACCACCGGGACGTCCACCGAAGCCGGGACGACCGGCACCGCCACCGCCGAAGCCGCCGCCGCCACCACCGGGACCGCCGCCACCGGGACGACCGGCGAAACCGCCGCCGCCACCACCGGGACGACCGGCACCGCCGCCGGGACGGGCGAAGCCGCCACCGCCACCGGGACGACCGCCACCGCCGCCGGGACGACCGGCACCGGCCGGGCCGCGGCCGCCGCCGGGACCGGGACGCGGTCCGGCAGCCGGACGCTGCGGCATCATGCCCGGGTTCGGACGCGGGCCGGCGGGGCCGCCGCCGTGACCGCCGCCAGGACGGGGACCGCCCTGCGGGCGAGGCATACCGCCCGGGGTCGGACGGGGACCGCCGGGAGCCTGCGGACGCGGACCGCCGCCCGCACCCTGCGGCCGGGGACCGCCCTGGCCCGCACCCTGCGGACGCGGGGCGCCAGGGGCACCCGGGGCACCCGGGCCACCGGGACGGGGGCCACCGCCCGGCCGGGGCGCCTGCGGGCGCGCCATGCCGGTGGAGCCACCGGAGGTGAAGGGGTTGTTGCCCGGACGGGGACCCGCCTGACGGCCACCCGGACGGGCACCGGGAGCACCCGGACGCGGGCCACCGGGGCGAGCACCCTGGGCGCCGCCCTGACCCTGACCCTGACCGGGCGCCGCCGGACGGCCACCAGGCTTCGGGGCACCGGGACCCGGACGGCCCGCCGGACGCGAGGCCGGGGCGGCCGGAGCCGCCGGAGGGGCCGTGAACTCGGGTGCACTGGGGGCAGGAGCCGCCGGAGCGGGCCGAGGCGCGGGCTTCGGGCCCGGCGTCGGACGCGGACCCGGCGCCGCCGGGGCCGAAGCCGCCGGGGCCGGAGCCGTGGGGGCCGGAGCCGCGGGCCGCTCTGCAGCCGGCGGCTTGGGCGCCGCCGGGCGCGGGGCAGCCGGACGTGCGGCCTGCGCCGGGGACGGCGCGGCCGGCTTCGCCGATGCGGCCTTGCGCGAGGCGGCGGGCTTTCCGCCACCGCCGTTGCCCTGCTGCAGGGCGTCAGTCAGCTTGCGTACTACAGGCGCCTCAATCGTGGAGGACGCCGAACGGACGAATTCACCGAGTTCCTGGAGCTTGGCCATGACGACCTTGCTCTCCACACCGAACTCCTTGGCGAGTTCGTAGACCCGGACCTTAGCCACTTCGCTCCTTTGAGGTCCGGGTTGCGGCCGGACCGTCGCTAGTTCATGGGCGTACTCATCGCGTACTCATCGAGTGCTCATCGCAATCTCGACCTGCTTTCGACTCGCGAGGTACCAGGGCCGCACGGGGTTCCGTACGGCACTTCCAACGGTATTGCCTGCTCAGCAAGGTGCTGCTCAGTAACCTTCCGCCTGCTCGACGTACTGGCGCAACGCCTTTGTGTCGAGCGGTCCCGGGACGCGGAGCGCCCGTGGGAACGCCCGGCGGCGGACCGCCAGGTCGAAACAGGCCACGGCGGGGTGTACGTACGCACCCCGGCCGGGCAGCGTACCGCGAGGATCGGGGACACATTCGCCCCCGGTCACCACGGTGCGCAGCAGTTGGATCTTGGCCGCTCGCTCCCGGCACCCCACACAGGTGCGCTCAGGGCATGCACGGGCATGCGTCCGGCCAGACACGCTTAAGTCTACCTCCCCGCACCGACCTCACCCCTTTGGGGCAAGAATCGAACAGTTGCTGCGCACGGAACTGTCGTGATCTCAGCGCAACCCGGCCGGGAGATATTCCCGGCCGAGGTCAGCCGCCTCAGTCGCGCCTCTCGGCGGGCTGCTCGGTGTCGGGCCGGATGTCGATCCGCCAGCCGGTCAGCCGGGCCGCCAGACGCGCGTTCTGCCCCTCTTTGCCGATCGCCAGCGACAGCTGGTAGTCGGGGACCGTCACCCGCGCCGAGCGGGCCGCGAGGTCCACGACCTCGACCTTGGAGACACGGGCCGGGGAGAGCGCGTTCGCCACCATCTCGGCCGGGTCGTCCGACCAGTCGACGATGTCGATCTTCTCGCCGTTGAGCTCCCCCATCACATTGCGCACACGGCCGCCCATGGGGCCGATGCACGCGCCCTTGGCGTTCAGACCCGAACGGGTGGACCGCACGGCGATCTTCGTACGGTGACCGGCCTCGCGGGCGATCGCGGCGATCTCGACGGAGCCGTCGGCGATCTCCGGCACCTCCAGCGCGAACAGTTTTTTCACCAGATTGGGGTGGGTCCGGGAAAGCGTCACTGACGGACCGCGCACGCCCTTGGCCACCCGGACGACGTACGACCGGATCCGCTTGCCGTGCTCGTACGTCTCGCCCGGCGCCTGCTCCTGCACTGGCAGGATGGCCTCCAGCTTGCCGATGTCCACGAGCACGTTCTTCGGGTCGCGGCCCTGCTGGACCACACCGGTGACGATGTCGCCCTCGCGCCCCGCGTACTCGCCGAGCGTCGCGTCGTCCTCGGCGTCGCGCAGGCGCTGCAGGATGACCTGCTTGGCGGTGGTGGCGGCGATACGGCCGAAGCCCGACGGGGTGTCGTCGAACTCGCGGGGCTCCTGCCCCTCCTCGAGGTCCTCGAGGTCCTCCTTCGCCCACACGGTCACATGGCCGGTCTCCCGGTTGAGCTCCACGCGCGCGTGACGGCGGCTTCCCTCCGTGCGGTGGTAGGCGATGAGGAGGGCCGACTCGATCGCCTCGACCAGCAGGTCGAAGGAGATCTCCTTCTCCCGCACCAAGCCCCGCAGGGCACTCATGTCGATGTCCACAGCTACGCCTCCTCTTCTTCTTTCATGTCGCTGTCGTCCTTGCGGCTGAACTCGACCTGGACGCGCGCCTTGACGATGTCCGGGAAGCCGAGTCTGCGCGTGGTGGCCTTGCGGCCCTTGACACCGGGCACCTCGAGGTCGACGCCCTCGTCGTCGACCTGCAGGATTCTGGCGACCAGCTCGCCGCCCTCGGCCAGCTGGAACTTCACCAGCCGGCCCGCGGCCCGCTCGTAGTGCCGGTGTTCCGTGAGGAGGCGCTCCGCGCCCGGGGTTCCGACCTCGAGGGTGTACTCGCCCTCGCCCATCGCGTCCGCCTCGTCGAGCTTCGCCGAGAGCACACGGCTCACATCGGCGATCCGGTCCAGATCGGCACCGGTGTCGGAGTCGACGACGACACGCAGCACCCGCTTGCGCCCGACCGAGTCCACCGCGATCTCCTCGAGATCGAGTCCCTGGGAGTTGACGAGCGGCTCCAGCAGTTCTCGCAGCCTCTCGCTCTGGGTGGTGCTCATCCGGGTGACTCCTCGGCCGCGTGTGCTGTTATGGGTTGGTCGCGTGTCAGGTCAAAGGGTATCCGGTCGCGGGGAGTGTTGCCGTCCACCTGGGCCATGGGCAAGGGCCCCGGGCGTGAACGGCCGAGCCGATGGCGAGAGCCGGGGCGGCACCCGGGTACCGTGATCACGGGCGAGTCGCCCATCCGTTCGTCAACTCGCCTCTCGAGGACGTCTGCCGTGCCGTTCCCCCCGCACCCGCGCATCCCCCTGCGCAGACGAAGCCTGCTCGTCTCGGCCGCGGGCGCCACGCTGCTCGCGGGCTGCTCCAGCGCCCCCGACTCGACCGTCACCGGGGGCGGCACCATCTCGGTCGCCGACAAGGTACGGGCACGTGCGGCCCGTGACAGCGAGACGCTGGCCGACCGGTACACCGCGGTGATCGCTGCCCATCCGGCGCTTGCGGCGCGGCTGCAGCCGCTGCGCACGGCCGTCGTCCAGCATGCGCAGGCGTTCGGCGGCGGTTCGGGCGCCTCGGCCTCCCCCTCGGTGCCGGTGTCGCCCTCCCCCTCGATGTCCCCTCCGGTCTCCGCGTCGGCCTCACCCACCGCCTCTCCCGTACCCGCGGATCCCAAGACCGCCCTCGCAGGCCTGGCCGCGGCCGAGCGCACGCTGGCCGACCAGCGGGCCAAGGCACTGCTGGAGGTACCGGGTGAGCTGGCACGGCTGATGGCGTCCGTGGCGGCGGCCGGCGCAGCGCACGCATATCTGCTGACGGAGGCCCCGAAGTGAGTACGGCAAGCAGCACACCGGGCACGCACACCGGCACGCCGGACTCCGCGGACGGCGAACTCACAGCACTGCAGGCAGCCCTGCGCGCCGAACACGCGGCGGTCTACGGCTACGGCGTCGTCGGCGGGCTGATCGAGCGGACCCGGCGGCAGGAGGCGCAGTCCGCCTACGACGCCCACCGGGCGCGACGGGACGAACTGACCCGGGCCGTGCGGGACCTGGGCGGCACACCGGACGCCGCCGCGGCCGGCTACGCGCTGCCCTTCCGGGTCCCGGACTCCGCCGCCGCCGTACGGCTCGCCGCCGAGTTGGAGGCGAGGCTGGCGGGGGTGTACTCCGATCTCGTCCGGGCCTCGACGGGCACCAGGCGGGGCTTCGCCGCCGGGGCGCTGCGGGAGGCGGCGGTGCGGGCGGTGCGCTGGAGCGGCGAGAGCGTAGCCTTCCCAGGTCTCGCCGAGCGGGCGGCTACCGCCCCCACCGCGTCGGCGACGTCACGGACTTGAGGCGTACGCGCACACCACGCGCGTGCGAAGCGGACCTGGAAGGGAAGTACTCGCGCATGGCTTTCGAACCGCCGCAGCGCCTCGTACGGGCGCTCGGCGAGGCAATGCCGGACGGCGGCGCCGAGTGGCTGGACAAGCTCTCCGGGCTGGCCCGGCAGGCCGTGGATCTACGCGAGTTGACCGTCGAGCGGGTGCAGGCACCGGGCGGCCGCAGCAGTCTGGTCCTGCTGGTGCGGCAGGCCGACGGCACGCCCGCCGTACTGAAGCTGGCGCCGCCGCGGGCCCGGCCCGAGAGCGAGTGCGCCGCGCTCGCGCACTGGGGCGGGCTCGGCGCAGTGCGGCTGCTGGACGCGGACCCGGCGCAGGGCGTCCTGCTGCTCGAGCGGCTGCATCCGGAGATGTCCGTACGGTCGCTGCCGGAGGCCAAGGCCCTGCTGGAGGCCGCGGGGACGCTGCGCCGGCTGTGGGTGGAGCCGCCCGTCGGTCACTCCTTCGAGACGGTGGCCGCCCGGACCGGGCGGCAGGCCGAGGCGATGCGGGTGGGAGCGGAGACGGACCCCGAGGTGGCGCCCCTGGTGGACGCGGCACTGGTGGCCCGGGAGAACCTGCTCGCCACCCCGCCCGGCGAGCGGCTGCTGCACGGCACCTTCCGGCAGAGCAAGGTGCTCGCCGGAGAGCGGATGCCGTGGCTCGCCGTGGGCCCGGACCCGGTGGTGGGCGAGTGCGCCTTCGACCTGGCGCGGCTGGTGCGCGACCGGGTGGAGGACCTGATCGCGGCACCCTCCGGCGCGTCGATCACGCGCCGCCGGGTGAAACGGCTCGCGGAGTCGCTGGACCTCGACCAGGAGCGGCTGCGCGGCTGGACGCTGTTCCGGGCGGTCGAGTCCGGGGTGCGGGCCCGCCGGGTCGGCCGGGACCAGGACGCGGAACTGCTGCTGGAGTTCGCGAGCTGGCTGTGACCAGCCCGTCGCACATCACCCGGACGTGTGAGCCCAGGACCGAGGGGTCCACAGCCGCCGGCCGTCGTGGCCGGCGACAGGACCCCACGACAGAGCCGCAGCACGGCAGCGGGCGGTGCGATGGCCTGTCGTACGGCGCCGCACACCCTGAGCCGGGAGCTGCGCAGCGGCCCTCGGCACCGGAACAGCCGACAGGCGACGGCGGGACCACGGCGAAGCCGTAGCCCGGCAGCGCGCAGTGCCGTACGACGCCCCACACCCTGAGCCGGGAGCTGCGCAGCGGCCCTCGGCAGCGGCAGCACTCGGCCGTCGGCCCCGGAACAACTGACGGTCGCCGACCGGACCACAGCGGAGCCACAGCCCGCAGCGCGCGGTGCGATAGCCAGTCTCCCAGGGGCCCTTGAGGGCCCCGTCCCGGAGGGCGGAAAATCGGGGCTGGTGTCCGTCCGGCTGACGTCGTAATTGCTTGGTACGGGTGTTCAGTCCGTTAGCCAGTCGGACGCGGGGGCCAATGCAGGTATCCGGGATTGTTGCCGTGAGCACTTGCGACGTGAGGTCGCTTGAGTTGAGTGGTTCGTCACCGAGGAGGTTCGACTGATGTCGAAGGTGTAGGGCCCAGGCCCGTGTGCAGGGTCTGTCCCCGCCTCAGCGTGCGTCGCGGGTAACTGCGGGGTGCGAAGCCTGAGGTCGAGGCCCAAGGACCTCCGTTCCATCCGGGGGTTACAGGCTGGGGAAGAGCGGACGGGTGAATGCAAATGAATCCTCGATGATGCCTCGTCAAGCAAACTCCCGTCGATGGGTAGTACCAGCGGGTGATAGGGACTGGCCGCAGGAAAGCGGCAGGCGCCGAGTGGACAGTGCTCGCCACTCGGGAGCACACCGCCGTCCCCGGGGTTCAGAGGACACCCAACCCGGTCACATCTCACTCATGCGGAACACGACAACCCCGATAAGGTCCCGACGACAAGTCCGTCGGGTAAGCCGACCGCAAGGAAGGCCCAATTCCTCAGCGGGAGCAGGAGGATCCAACAAGCGAAGGCCGACAGCCGAAAGGAAACAGGAACCCGGGAGCCGGAAACCGACAACTCCGTCGGCGGACCCGCATAACTGGTCGGATAGGGGTCTATGCCTCGACTCGAAAGGGTGCTGACGTGGATCTGGTGAGCCTGTGAGACACGACTGTTTATGACACCGGAACCGAAGGGCAAGTTAGACGCCATGGCAACGAGGGCGAACGGGGCGGCTCAGATCGCAACGAGCGCTGTTGTGATGGCGAACGGACCGGAGGACGAGATCACCGACTGGTCGTCGGTCAAATGGCGACAGGTCGAGGACGACGTACGGCGTCTGCGGCAGCGCATCTTCACGGCATCGCAGGCAGGGGACCTGGCCAGGGTCAGGAATCTTCAGAAGTTGATGCTCCGCTCCCGCGCCAACACGCTGGCGAGCGTGCGGCGGGTCACGGAGATCAACGCCGGTCGCGCGACGGCCGGCATCGACGGGAAGACCGCACTGCTGCCCCAGTCCAAGGCCGAACTGACCGACTGGATACAGCATCACGCAAAACCGTGGAAACCCAAGCCGGTCAAGCGCGTGTATATACCGAAGGGCAACGGAGACCGGCGCCCGCTAGGAATTCCCGTGATTGCCGACAGGTGCCTTCAGGCCCTGGCTCTCGGAGCACTGGAACCCGAGTGGGAGGCACGATACGGGCCGAGATCCTATGGTTTTCGGCCCGGTCGTGGCTGTCATGACGCAATCGTGGCCATCCACACAACGGCAAGCGGCAGGAACGCCAAACGCCTGTGGGTGCTCGATGCCGACTTGAAAGCGGCTTTCGACCGAATCGACCACAGCTATCTACTGGCCTCTCTGGGCACATTTCCCGGCAGGGGAATGATAGCCGGATGGCTGAGGGCTGGCGTGGTCGAGAAAGGTTGGTTCACCCCGACCGAGGAGGGGACTCCGCAAGGCGGGGTGATCAGTCCCGCGCTATTGAATATTGCCCTTCATGGCATGGAAGAGGCTGCCGGAGTACGGTACCAACGTCTCGGCAGCAGTGCCGCGACCACGGCGCCGGGCTCCCCGGTTCTGGTCGTCTACGCCGACGACCTGCTCGCGCTGTGCCACTCCCGTGAGCAGGCCGAACAGGTCAAGGCGCGGCTGGCCGCGTGGCTGGTGCCCAGGGGCCTGGCCTTCAACGAGGACAAGACGCGTGTCGTCCACCTCGACGAGGGCTGTGACTTCCTAGGGTTCAACATCCGCCGGTATCGCGGCAAGTTGCTGACCAAGCCGAGTCAGGCAGCCCTGCGGCGGATCCGGGAACGGCTCACCGCAGAGGTGCTGGCCCTGCGAGGGACCAATGCCGAAGCGGTGGTGGCCAAGCTCAACCCGATCATCAAGGGGTGGGCCGCCTACTACCGGATCGGTGTCTCCAAACGGGCGTTCGCCTCGCTGGACCACCACGTGTGGAGACTGACCTACAAGTGGGCCAGGTACTCCCACCCGAACAAGTCGAACCGCTGGGTCACAGCCCGGTACTTCGGCGAGTTCAACAAGTCCAGGCAGGACCGGTGGGTCTTCGGGGACCGCGCCAGCGGTCGCTACCTCGCCAAATTCGCCTGGACACCCATCGTCCGGCACCGGATGGTGCCAGGAACGGCGTCGGTCGACGACCCGGCCCTGGCCGACTTCTGGGCCAACCGGCGTCGCCGCAGCCAACCCCCACTGGCCAGCGCCGTCCTACGACTGATCCAAGCGCAGGACAGCCGCTGCCCGCTATGTGGGGCGCTGCTGCTGCACGCCGACCATGAACCACAGCGCCCGGACGCATGGGAGCAGTGGCTCAAGGCTGTCCGCCACGCGATCCGCAAACACGCGTTCATCGCCGACGCGGCAGTCGGCACGCCGGACGAACCCGCCGCTCCACGCCTTGTGCACGCGCACTGCCACCGCCGCCAGACTCTCGGCGCCGATGGCAGGCCAGCACTTCTGTCCGCCAACGAGCCTTCAAGGCTTGCTTGAGCCGGATGCGGTTGGCGCCGCACGTCCGGTTCTTAGGGGGCGGGAACGCAGTGATGCGTTCCCGCTACCCGGCGCAAGAGAGCGTCTTACCCGGTCTGCGACCCTGTCGGGCGGGTGCCGCTGTGAATCGGACATGCACCACGAGAGGCAAGGGGGCGGGCATGGACCTGCTTCACGAACGATGCGCTGGCGGTGACTTAGGCAAACGGGACTGCGCGGTGTGCATCCGGGTGCCTGGGAAGGGCTCGAGGCGCCATCAGGAGACGAAGAGATTCCCGACGACGACCGCCGGGCTGCTGCAGCTGCGGGACTACCTGCTGGACAAGCGGATCACCGTGTTCGGGATGGAGGCCACGGGCTCGTACTGGAAGGCGTTGTACTACCTGCTGGAGGCCACCGACGGGATCGAGCCATGGCTGCTGAACGCCCAGCACATCAAGAACGTCCCGGGCCGCAAGACCGATGTGACCGACGCGCAGTGGATCTGCCGGCTGGTCGAGAACGGGCTGGTGCGGCCCTCGTTCGTCCCGCCCAGGGAAATCCGACAGCTGCGGGACCTGACTCGGTATCGCACCGAGACCGTCCAGGAACGCTCCCGGGAGATCAACCGGCTGGGCAACCTGCTGGAGGACGCCGGGATCAAGCTCACCGCGGTGGTCTCCGACATCGCAGGCGTCTCAGCCCTGCGCATGCTTGAGGCGATGGTGGCAGGCGAACGTGATCCCGAGGCCCTGGCCGACCTGGCCGTCGGCCAGCTGCGTAAGAAGCACAGCGAACTGGTCCAGGTCCTGACCGGGAACTTCAACGAACACCACGGCTTCATGGTCCAGATCTTGATCCGGGCCATCCGCGACGCCAGCGCCCGCATTGCGCTGTTGGAGGAGGAGATCGCCCGGCAGATCGCCCCGTTTCGCCGCCAGGTCGAACTGCTCATCACGATCCCCGGGATCAGCACTCTGGCCGCTTACAGCATCATCGCCGAGATCGGGGTGGACATGAGCCGCTTCCCCGGCGCGGGACACCTGGCCGCCTGGTCCGGCCTGGCCCCGGGCAACCGCGAGTCCGCCGGGAAACGCAAGTACGCCCCCACCCGCCACGGCGACGTCTGGCTCAAGGGCACCCTGGGCATGGCCGCCCTGTGTAACTCCAGACTGAAGGGCACCTACCTGTGCGCCCAGTTCCACCACATCCGTGCCCGGCGCGGTGACAAACGCGCCATCGTCGCCGTCGCCCACAGCATGATCGTCTCCATTTACCACATGCTCAGCACCGACACCCCCTACCAGGACCTCGGTCCCGACCACTTCAGCAACCGCGTCAGCCACGAAACCCGCCGCCGACGGCTCCTCACCCAGCTCGACGCCCTCGGCTACGAGGTCACTCTCACTCCACGCACAGAAGCCGCCTGAGGGGCATTTTCAAGAGAGCCGCACGGCACCCCCACACCCCGAGCCGGGAGCGACGCAGCGGCACTCAGCACCGGCAGCACTCGGCCGTCGGCCCCGGAACAGCCGACGGTCGCCGACAGGAACGGCGGCGGAGTCGTAGCCCGCAGCGCGTAGTGCCGTACGACGCCCCACCCCGAGCCGGGAGCGACGCAGCGGCACTCAGCACCGGCCCGTGGACAACCGACGGCCGCCGATCCGACCATGGCAGCGAAGCCGGAGCCCGACAGCGCGCAGTGCGATGGCCAGCCGAACGACACCCGCACACCCGGGTCGGGAGCTTCGCAGCGGCAGGACTCGGTATCGGCCCCGGAACGGCCGATGGCCGCCGGTCGGTGACCGGCGGCCATCGGGTGTCGGGCGATGAGGCTCAGGCCGTCAGGCGGGCGATCGCCTCGTCCACCGTCAGTTCCTCGCGCTCGCCCGTCTTGCGGTCCTTGAGCTCCAGGACGCCCTCGGCGGAGCGACGGCCCGCCACCAGGATCTGAGGCACGCCGATCAGCTCGGCGTCCGTGAACTTCACGCCCGGCGAGACACCCGCACGGTCGTCCACCAGGACCCGGAGACCGGCCTCGGCCAGCTTCTGGGAGACGTCGAGGGCCAGCTCGGTCTGCAGGGCCTTGCCCGCCGCCACGACGTGCACATCGGCCGGGGCGACATCCTTGGGCCAGCACAGCCCCTGCTCGTCGGCGGTCTGCTCGGCGAGCGCGGCGACCGCGCGGGAGACACCGATGCCGTAGGAGCCCATGGTCACCCGGACCGGCTTGCCGTTCTGGCCGAGGACGTCGAGCTTGAGGGCGTCGGCGTACTTGCGGCCCAGCTGGAAGATGTGGCCGATCTCGATCGCGCGGTCGAGCTTGAGCCCGGTTCCGCACTTCGGGCACGGGTCGCCCTCCTGGACCACCACGACGTCGACGTACGCGTCGACCTCGAAGTCGCGGCCCGCGACCACGTTCTTCGCGTGCATGCCCTCCTTGTTGGCACCGGTGATCCAGGAGGTGCCCGGGGCCACGCGCGGGTCGGCGATGTAGGTGACCTTCTCCAGGCCCTGCGGACCGACGTAGCCGCGGACCAGGTCCGGCCGGCCGGCGAAGTCCGTCTCGGTGACCATCTCGACGACCGCCGGGGCGAAGTGTGCCTCGACCTTGTCGATGTCGACCTCGCGGTCACCGGGGACGCCCACGGCGACGATCTCGCCGTCGACCTTGACGAGCAGGTTCTTCAGGGTGTCGGAGGCCTGGACGCCGAGGGAGGCGGCGAGGGTCTCGATGGTCGGGGTGTCCGGGGTCGGAATCTCCTCGAGGGCGAGCACGTCCGCCGCGTCCACCGGCTTCAGCTCGTAGGTGATCGCCTCGGTGTTGGCGGCGAAGTCACAGTTCGGGCAGTCCGCGAAGGTGTCCTCGCCGGCGTCGGCCGGGGCGAGGAACTCCTCGGACTTGGAGCCGCCCATCGCGCCGGCGGTCGCGGCGCAGATCCGGTAGTCGAGGCCCAGGCGCTCGAAGACGCGCTGGTAGGCCTGGCGGTGCAGGGCGTAGGACTGGGCGAGGCCCTCGTCCTCGAGGTCGAAGGAGTACGAGTCCTTCATCAGGAATTCCCGGCCGCGCAGGATGCCCGCACGGGGCCGGGCCTCGTCCCGGAACTTGGTCTGGATCTGGTAGAGGATCACCGGCAGGTCCTTGTACGAGGACGCCTGGTCCTTCACGAGCAGCGTGAAGATCTCCTCGTGGGTCGGGCCCAGCAGGTAGTCGCCGCCCTTGCGGTCCTTCAGGCGGAACAGCTCGGCGCCGTACTCGTCCCAGCGGCCCGTCGCCTCGTACGGCTCCCGGGGCAGCAGCGCGGGCAGCAGCACCTCCTGGGCGCCGATGGCGTCCATCTCCTCGCGGACGACCCGCTCCACATTGGCGAGGACCTTCTTGCCGAGCGGCAGCCAGGTCCACACCCCGGCGGCGGTGCGGCGTACGTAACCGGCGCGCACCAGCAGTTTGTGGCTGAGGACCTCGGCGTCGGCCGGGTCGTCGCGCAGCGTCTTCGCCATCAACTGGGACATGCGCTGGACCGGTGCGTTCGCCATGATTTCTCGACTCCTGCTGATGGGGGTCCCCCCGCCCGAGCGCAGCCGAGAGCGAGGGAGGGTGATGGCTAGGAGGTTAACCGGGCAGCAGGGGCGGGCGGAAATTCGTCAGCGTCGGCGCAGCGGCAGCGGGGCGCCCATCACGGCGTACGGCTTCGGGGCGCTGGGGAAGATCACCCGCCGGGCGAGGTCCTCATAGCCCAGCGAGCGGTACAGCCCGCGGGCCGGGCTCTCGGTGTCGATCGCCGACAGGATCGAGCGGGGCTGCTCCGCGCCGTCGGTGATGGTGGTGATCAGGGCCCGGCCGATGCCCCGGTTCTGGTGGTGCGGGTGCACATGCAGCTCGGTGATCACGAACGAGTCGTCGAGCCACCCGGCGTTCCCCTGGGCCCGCAGATACGGTTCGACGACCGTGGACCACCAGTGCGTCCGGTCGTTGGGCATGCCGTAGACGAATCCGACGAGCCGTCCACCGGCGGTGGTGGCGCCGAGCGCCCGGGCCCCGGGGTAGCTCATGTGCCGCAGCACGATCTGACGGCGTACGGCGATCTCGTCGGCGCCCAGCCCGAACGCCACGGCCTGTACGGCGAGCGCCTCGTCGACGCGGGCGGACAGGTCCAGGGGGCCGATCACGACGTCTTCGGGGTCGCGGCGACCGTGACCGGGGAAGCGCAGCATGCGGGGAGCCTACAGGGGGGTGCGAACCGCCCTCCGGGCGACGTTCGCGGGTGGCCGGTCGCACGGTCCCCGGTGCCGCCGCTCCAGCAGCGGCCGCTCAGAACAGCACGCTCATGAACGCGCCGACCTCCTGGAAGCCCACTCTCCGGTACGTCCGGCGCGCGGCGGTGTTGAAGTCGTTGACGTACAGGCTCACCGTCGGGGCCACGTCCGCCAGCGCGAAGCGCAGCACCGCCGCCATGCCGGGGGCCGCGAGTCCCTGGCCGCGGTACTCGGGAGCGACCCACACGCCCTGGATCTGGCAGGCCTGCGGGGTGGCCGCACCGATCTCCGCCTTGAAGATGACCTTGCCGTCGTCGTCGAGGCGGGCGAACGAGCGTCCGGAGCCGACGAGTTCGGCCACCCGGGCCTGGTAGAGCAGCCCGCCGTCGGCTGCCAGCGGTGAGACGCCGACCTCCTCGGTGAACATCGCGACGCAGGCCGGCATGATCGTCTCCATCTCGTCCTTGCGGATGCGACGGACGTACGGATCCGGGGTGATGCCGGCCGGCATGCGGTCCGTGACCATGAGTGGCTGGTGTCCGCGGATCTCACGGGCCGGGCCCCAGCTGGGCTCGAGGAGCCGCCACAGCAGGGCGGTGGACTCGGCGGGCCCGACGATGGAGGAGCAGCGGCGGCCGGCCCGCCGGGCGCGGTCGGCGAAGGCCCGCACCGCGCGGGGACTCGCACAGATCGGGACGAGGTTGGCGCCCGCGTAGCACAGCGAGGTGAGCATGCCGTCCTCGTACCAGCCCCACATCTCGCCGCCCAGGCGCCAGGGATCCAGGCCGGCGACCTGGACACGCGACGTCACGAAGGCGTTCGCGACCGGCTCGCGGTCGAGGACGGCGAGCGCGGCGTCCAGGTCACTCGGTTCGAGGACCCGTGTGGTGGTCTGCGTCAACAAGTGCGGGAGCCTCACCCTGGGGTCTGCTGATCTCCGCACTGTACCTGGCGCGCTTGTGCCGCGCCGCCCGGTCTCCCGTCCCACGGGCGGCGCGGGCTGACCACTGGGTCAGCCGTGGCCCGAGGGATGGTCGTAGCCGACCTGGATCTCGTCGATTCTCAGCTGCCGGTAGAAGGCGGGAACGGTGGGCGCCGCCCAGGTCGTCGGCACGTCGAGCTTGATGTACCGGGTGCTCACAGGTGCGCCGTGGTCGATGAAGCGGACCCCTCTGGCGCTCTCCAGCACACCGGCCTTGACGTCACTCCATGTACGCCCGTCATCACTCACGGGAACCGTGTAGTCCTTGATCCTGGCGGAGTCCTCCTTCCTGCCGAAGGTCTCCCTGTTGTAGGTGGGCGACCACTCGCGCTGGTTGATCGCAAGGAAGGCGGCCTTGCGGATCCGACCCAGGTCCAGGGTGTAACTCGTCGGCAGAGCGCCCTGGTTGTCGGTGTAGGTCGTGAAGTCACCGCCGGTGAGCGCGGGTTCGCTCGCCTTGACGCTGCCGGTGGGATACACGCCCTCGCGCTGGGGTGCGGTCCGCACCTTCAGGACGGTGTCGTACGGGTCCCAGCCGGTGATCCCGCTGACGGTGAGGGTCCCGTCCCGCTGGTCGAAGTGGAGCCGCTTGCCGGTGCGCAGGTCGGTGACGCGCTCGGTCCGGTAGCCGTTGTCGCGGACCCGGATCTCGTCGCCGCTCACCGGTGCGGTGGTGATGTGCACGTACTGGGTCGTGCGGTGGGCCCGGCTGACGGTGATGTAGCCGTACGCGCCGTCGTTCCAGGCACCGGGCTGCATCCCGCCGTGGAGGAAGCCGCCCGCGTCGACGCCGTGCAGGGACTCCCAGATGGGCGGGAGGTAGTCCCTCATCAGGTTGGTGAACTGCTCCTGTTACGGCGGGAATCTGCCGTTCACCATGGCGGTGAAGTCCATGAGGGACCTGATGGAGTTGCCCGCGTTGGCGATGTACCGGTCGACGTTGAGCGCGGTGGAGACGGGCCGGTCCTGGCCGTCGTACCACCAACTGCCGGTGTCCGGGACCTTGTAGCAGGACTCGGTCAGCCGCGGCAGCGGGGTCCAGATCGCCGACGGTTGATCGTAGGGCGGGGTCATCCCGGTCTTCTGCTCGTGAGACACCATGTCCATGATCGGGGTGTCCTCGTTGTTGTTGCTCAGGGTCATGTCCGGGCGCAGCTCGCGGATCTGCTCGTAGAGCCGGTGCTGTTCCCAGTACTCGTTGTCGTTGTCGATCCAGAACCCGGCGAGTTTCGGGTAGTCGGCCATGACCTCGAAGAAGTTGTCGTACGAGAACTCACCGAAGCCCTGACGGGTCGTGAGGTCGACGTCATGCCCCTTGTAGGCGGAGTAGGCGGCCGAGTCGAGGGTCTCGATGCCCTGCTCGCCGTGCCACTGGGGGTCGTCGGTCATATAGAGGATGACCTTGATGCCCTTGGCGTCGGCGGCATGGATGAGTTCGCCGAGGATGTCACGCCGGGTGGAGCAGGAGCCGGGGATCTTCGAGGGCCAGGGGCGGGCGTAGCCGAGACGGGAGTGGAAGGTGGCGAGCACGATATAGCTCGCGCGGATCTTGCGGGCCTCGTCCACCCAGTAGCCGGGGTTTCAGCCGCCGTCGGTGACGGCCTTCTCCCACTCGGCACAGTCGTAGTGCTTGGGCGCGGTGAACATGCCCCAGTGCAGGAAGAGCCCCGCCGTGGCGTTCCGGAGCATGGTCTGCCGCGGCGGATACGGCTGCCCGCCCGCGGGCGCCGTGGGCGTGAGCGCGGCGGAGGCCGTGGAGGCGGGTGCGGCAAGGAGGAGCCCGGCGAGCAGGGAAAGGAGCCCGGCCCAGAGGGCCAGAAGTCTGCGGCTTCTCATACGGGCACCTTGGTCATCCGACGTCTGTGCGGGTCTGTGCGCATCTCGTGGGACAGAAGGGCCGTGCGCTCCACAAGCTGTCGCCATACATCGGAGCTGTCAAGGGAACACGTACGCCCCGTCACAAACCGTGTGACGGGGCGCAGGTGACGCGGGGAAAGGAAGCGGGACTCAGCCGGCCACGGAGACCGAGGGCTCGCCGGACGCCGCGCCGTCCTTCTCCATCTGCTCGGCGAGCTTCATCGCCTCTTCGATGAGCGTCTCCACGATCTTCGACTCCGGCACGGTCTTGATGACCTCGCCCTTGACGAAGATCTGGCCCTTGCCGTTGCCGGAGGCGACGCCCAGGTCCGCCTCGCGGGCCTCGCCCGGACCGTTGACGACACAGCCCATGACCGCCACCCGCAGCGGGACCTCCATCCCCGTCAGGCCCGCCGTGACCTCCTCGGCCAGCTTGTACACATCCACCTGCGCACGACCGCAGGACGGGCAGGACACGATCTCCAGACCACGCTCACGCAGCCCCAGCGACTCCAGGATCTGGGTGCCCACCTTGACCTCCTCCACCGGAGGAGCCGACAGAGAGACCCGGATGGTGTCCCCGATGCCCTGCGAGAGCAGCGCACCGAAAGCGACCGCCG
This sequence comes from Streptomyces sp. CA-106110, assembly GCF_050936285.1. NCBI lineage: Bacteria > Bacillati > Actinomycetota > Actinomycetes > Kitasatosporales > Streptomycetaceae > Streptomyces > Streptomyces sp. CA-106110. The sequence goes on from NZ_JBNJNB010000001.1 coordinate 3,899,959, forward strand.
ACTTGATCGTGCCCTGGAAAGCGGGACCCGCCTCGGTGACACCCAGGTGCAGCGGGTACTCGCACTGCTCCGCCAGCTGCCGGTAGGCCTCGATCATCACAACCGGGTCGTTGTGCTTGACCGAGATCTTGATGTCCCGGAAGTCGTGCTCCTCGAACAGCGACGCCTCCCACAGCGCCGACTCCGCCAGCGCCTCCGGCGTCGCCTTGCCGTACTTCTGCAGCAGCCGACGGTCCAGCGAGCCCGCGTTCACCCCGATCCGGATCGGCGTGCCATGATCCTTGGCCGCCCTCGCGATCTCCCGGACCTTGTCGTCGAACTGCTTGATGTTGCCCGGATTCACCCGGACGGCCGCACAGCCCGCCTCGATCGCCGCGAACACGTACTTCGGCTGAAAGTGGATATCCGCGATCACCGGGATCTGCGACTTCTTCGCGATCGTCGCAAGCGCGTCCGCGTCGTCCTGCGTCGGACACGCCACCCGGACGATCTGGCAGCCCGACGCGGTCAGCTCCGCAATCTGCTGCAACGTGGCACCGATGTCCGACGTACGGGTCGTCGTCATCGACTGCACCGACACCGGGGCGTCACCGCCCACCGCCACGGATCCGACCTGGATCTGCCGGCTCTTCCGGCGCTCGGCGAGCTTGATCGGAACGGACGGCATGCCAAGTGAAATCGCAGTCATCTGCTGTGCAACCCCAAGTTGTGGATCAAGGTCCGGTCCCGGAACGACGGGCTCCAAGCCTTGAGATTACGCCACGGGCCCCGACGCCAGCACATCACGGTCCGTTAAACCCACCCAATGGGCGGCGGCCGGGAAGAAGTCTCCCCGGCCGCCGCCAACACCGAGTGGCTAGGAGATTTTCACCGGGTTAACCACATCCGCGATCAGCACCAGGATGGTGAAGCAGACGAAGATCCCGGCCACCACGTACGCCACGGGCATCAGCTTCGCCACGTCGAAGGGGCCCGGGTCCGGGCGGCGCAGCACCTTGGCCACGGTCCGGCGCAGCGACTCCCACAGGGCGCCCGCGATGTGCCCGCCGTCGAGCGGGAGCAGCGGAAGCATGTTGAACAGGAACAGGGACAGGTTGAATCCCGCGACGAGCAGCAGCATCATCGCGATCTGCTGGGACGGCGGGACGTCGAGGGTGAACACCTCACCGCCGACTCGGGCCGCGCCGACCACGCCCATCGGGGAGTCCGGCTGGCGGGGCGCGTTGCCGAAGGCCGCGTCCCACAGCGCCGGGATCTTGCCGGGCAGGGAGATCAGCGACTCGACGCCATTCTCCATCATGTCGCCCATGCGCTGCACGGACTGGTCGAAGGACTGCGGGACGATGCCCGCGGCGGGTGTGAAGCCGAGGAAGCCGGCGTACACGTACTTGCCCTCGACATAGCCGCCGTTGCCGTCCGTCTTGCTCACCTGGTTCTTGATCAGGTGGGCGTGCAGGTCGACTTTCTGGCCCTTGCGTTCGACCGTGAGCGTGACGTCCTTGCCGGGGTTGGCGCGGATCTCGGACTGGAGCATGGACCAGTCCTGCACCTGTGCGCCGTTGAACGCGAGGATCTTGTCGCCGGGCTTGAGTCCGGCGGCCCGGGCGGGAGCGGCCGGGTCGTCCTTCACGCACTTGGTGCGGTTGTCGCTCTGCTGGATGACGCAGTCGGAGACCTTGGAGACCGTGGTGGTCTGGGTCTGGACGCCGAAGGTCATCATCACGCCGAGGAAGACCGCCACGGCGAGGATCAGGTTCATGAAGGGGCCCGCGAACATGACGATGACCCGCTTCCACGGCTTGCGCGTGTAGAAGAGGCGGTCCTCGTCACCGGGCTGCAGTTCCTCGAAGGACTGGGCCCGCGCGTCCTCGATCATCCCGCGCCACGGCGAGGTGGAGCGGGCCTCGATCCGGCCGTCCGGCCCCGGCGGGAACATCCCGATCATGCGGATGTAGCCGCCGAGCGGAATCGCCTTGACGCCGTACTCGGTCTCGCCCTTCTTGCGGGACCAGACGGTCGGGCCGAAGCCGACCATGTACTGCGGCACCCGGATGCCGAAGAGCTTGGCCGTCGACAGATGCCCCAGCTCGTGCCAGGCGATCGAGACCAGCAGGCCCAACGCGAAGACGATTATGCCGAGGATCATCATCAGGGTCGTCATGCACGAGCCTCCGCGGTTGCCGTCTGCGCCGTCAGTTCCCTCGCCCGGGCGCGCGCCCAGGCCTCCGCTTCGAGGACGTCCGCGACGGTCAGAGAAGTTCCCTTACGAGGGGTGCCGTGTTCCTCCACCACCCGTGTGACCGTATCCATGATCCCGAGAAACGGCAGGCTGCCGTTCAGGAACGCGTCGACGCACTCCTCATTTGCCGCATTGAACACTGCCGGGGCCGTGCCCGCGAGCTCTCCCACGTGCCGGGCGAGTCCGACCGAGGGGAACGCCTCGGTGTCGAGCGGGAAGAATTCCCAGGTGGACGCCTTGCTCCAGTCGAAGGCGGGCGCCGCTTCGGGCACCCGTTCGGGCCAGCCGAGTCCGATGGCGATCGGCCCCCGCATATCCGGGGGCGTCGCCTGCGCCAGCGTCGATCCGTCCGTGAATTCCACCATCGAGTGGACATACGACTGCGGATGCACGACCACCTCAATGCGATCGAAGGGAATGTCGTACAGCAGGTGCGCCTCGATCACTTCCAGGCCCTTGTTCACCAGGGTCGCCGAGTTGATCGTGATGACCGGGCCCATCGCCCAGGTGGGATGGGCGAGGGCGTCCTCGGGGGCGACGTCGGCCAGCTCGGCCTTCGTCCGGCCGCGGAACGGGCCGCCGGAGGCGGTGACCACGAGCTTGCGCACATCGGCGCGGGTGCCGGCGGCGAGGGCCTGGAAGAGGGCGGCGTGCTCGGAGTCGACCGGGATGATCTGGCCGGGCTTGGCCAGGGCCTTCACCAGCGGGCCGCCGACGATGAGCGACTCCTTGTTGGCGAGCGCGAGCGTACGGCCCGCCTCCAGGGCGGCGAGGGTGGGCGCGAGGCCGATGGAGCCGGTGATGCCGTTCAGGACCGTGTGGCAGTCCGAGGCGGCCAGGCGGGTCGCCGCCTCGGGTCCGGCGAGGATCTCGGGGAGCGGCTCTCCGGGGCCGTACTGGGCGCTCAGGGCCTCCCGCAGGGCCGGCACGACGTCCTCGCGCGCGACGGCGACCGTGCGCACACGCAGCCGGCGGGCCTGCTCGGCGAGCAGTCCGACCCGGCCGCCGTTGGCCGAGAGCGCGGTGACCTGGAAGCGGTCGGGGTTGCGCAGCACGAGGTCGATGGCCTGGGTGCCGATCGAGCCGGTGGAGCCGAGGATCACGACCTCCCGCATTCCGTCCACGGAGTCGAAGACGAGATGGGGGTCGGCAAGAGGGGCTGGACTGTCGCTCATGCCTCCATTGTTGCGGTACGGCGCCGACGTGAGGACAGGGCATCCCTCACGCGTGCGCCATATCCGCCCTCGCTGCCGGGCGAAGCAGAATCGCCTCCTGTGAAGCTCCAGTGAAGATCTTGTGATAACTCTTCAATCCTGGCCGGTGGGAGACCGGCCGGAGGACGACATCCTTGGGGGGATCTTCATGCGCATTCGCGCCGCCCTGCCCGCTCTCGCGGGCGCCGTGGCCCTGGCGAGCACGGCATTCCTGGCCACTCCCGCGCAGGCCGCGGGTGGGGTGACCATTTACCGGGTCTGGTTCGACAGCCCCGGCAAGGACGACGGTTCGAACAAGAGCCTCAACGCCGAATGGGTCCAGATCAAGAACAACGGTTCCTCGGCGGTCTCGCTGAAGGGCTGGATCCTGAAGGACGCCTCGAACCACCGGTACACGTTCCTCAACGTGAAGATCGGTGCGCACAAGACGATGAAGGTGCACACCGGCCGGGGCAAGGACACCACGGCGGACAAGTACCAGAACCGTCGCTGGTACGTCTGGAACAACACGAGCGACACGGCGACGCTGACGAAGTCGAACGGTTCGAAGGTCGACTCCTGCTCGTGGACGACGCGGGACCCCAGCGACAAGTACTGCTGAGCCCCGCGAGCAAGCGACCGGGGCCGCGCGTCATGCGTCGGCCACCGGTCACCCGTGGTTGATCGCGCGGTTCCCCGCACCCCGAAAGGGGCGCGGGGATGCCGCCGTCACCGGATCGGACGGTGCACGTTCTCCCGGCGGCTCGGGCCGGGCGTCGCGTCCGCGATCCAGGGGCCTTCGCCGGACGGGTCGACGACGCCGTCCTCCAGCCACTCGTACGTACCGGACAGCACTCCCTTGACCACCTTGTGGTCGAGGTCGTCCGTGTTGGCCCACAGCCGGCCGAACAGTTCCTCGACGCGGATGCGGGACTGCCGGCAGAAGACGTCGGCGAGCTGGTAGGCCTCGCGTCCGTGCTGCCCCGAGCGACGCAGGTGCTCGGCCCGCACGCAGGCCGCGCTCATCGCGAACAGTTCGGCGCCGATGTCCACGATCCGGCCCAGGAAGCCCTGCTTGGTCTCCATGCGGCCCTGCCAGCGGGACATGCCGTAGAACGTGGAGCGGGCCAGCTTGCGGGCACTGCGCTCGACGTACCGCAGGTGCGAGGAGAGGTCGACCTCCTGGCGGAACTCGCCGTACGCGCCCGGGACCTGGCCCTGACCCGCGACCAGTTTCGGCAGCCACTTGGCGTAGAAGACACCGGCGTTCGCACCGGCCTTCGCCTTGTCGGCCAGGGACTTGTCCGGATCGATCAGATCACCGGCCACGGACAGATGGGCGTCCACCGCCTCGCGTGCGATCAGCAGGTGCATGATCTCCGTGGAGCCCTCGAAGATCCGGTTGATGCGCAGATCGCGCAGCAGTTGCTCGGCCGGCACCGCCCGCTCGCCGCGCGCCTTGAGGGACTCGGCCGTCTCGAAGCCCCGGCCGCCGCGGATCTGGACCAGCTCGTCGGCCATCAGCCAGGCCATCTCCGAGCCGTACAGCTTGGCGAGGGCGGCCTCGATACGGATGTCGTTGCGGTCCTCGTCGGCCATCTGCGAGGAGAGGTCGACGACCGCCTCCAGGGCGAAGGTGGTCGCCGCGATGAAGGAGATCTTCGAACCGACCGCCTCGTGCAGCGCGACCGGCTTGCCCCACTGCTCGCGGACCGCCGACCACTCCCGGGCGATCTTCAGACACCACTTGCCCGCGCCCACGCACATCGCGGGCAGGGAGAGCCGGCCGGTGTTCAGCGTGGTGAGCGCGATCTTGAGGCCCGCGCCCTCGGGTCCGATGCGGTTGGCGGCCGGGACGCGCACGCGATGGAAGCGCGTGACGCCGTTCTCGAGGCCGCGCAGCCCCATGAAGGCGTTGCGGTTCTCGACGGTGACGCCTTCCGACGCGGCCTCGACGACGAACGCGGTGATACCGCCCTTGTGGCCTTCGGACTTGGGCACGCGCGCCATGACGACGAGCAGATCGGCGACCACGCCGTTGGTGGTCCACAGCTTCACGCCGTCGATCACGTAGTCGTCCCCGTCCGGGACGGCCGTGGTTGCGAGGCGGGCGGGGTCCGAACCCACGTCCGGCTCGGTGAGCAGGAACGCCGAGATGTCGGTGCGGGCACAGCGGGGCAGGAAGGTGTCCCTCTGCTCCTGGGTGCCGAAGAGTTTGAGCGGCTGCGGTACGCCGATCGACTGATGCGCGGACAGCAGCGCGCCGATCGCCGGGCTCGCGGAGCCGACCAGAGCGAGCGCCTTGTTGTAGTACACCTGAGTGAGGCCGAGACCGCCGTACTTCGTGTCGATCTTCATGCCCAAGGCGCCGAGTTCCTTGAGCCCGTCGATCGTCTCGTCGGGGATCCGCGCCTCCCGCTCGATGCGGGCGGAGTCGATCTGCGTCTCGCAGAAGTCGCGCAGCTTGGCGAGGAACTCCTCGCCGCGCTGTACGTGCTCGTCGGTGGGCAGCGGGTGGGGGTGGATGAGGTCGAGCCGGAAACGGCCGAGGAACAGCTCCTTGGCAAAGCTGGGCTTCTGCCAGTCCTGCTGGCGTGCGGCCTCGGCGACCTGACGGGCCTCACGCTCGGTGACGGTGGGCTTGGGAGTGGGGGCTGTTGGTGCGGACATGAGGCTCACCTCGCCGCGAATCGGGATCAATGGGGCGTGCTTCGATCAAGAAGTCGTACGACGACCAAGTGCGCCGTACGGCGATCTTGCGGGCGTACGTTACTGACCGGTGCTACTCGATCGTTGGTACCCCAATCCGGGCGCCGCCACCAGTCCTCGCGCAACCACCCGCCCGGGAAAACATCTCGGCCGACATCCGCCGAACTGGCCCTGGTGTCAAGTCGACCCGGGCCCTTGAAGACCTCGGCGGCCACGACCTGCGACACCGCACCCCGACGACCGGCACCCCCGCACGACTCGCCCACGACAGGGTGACTCGCGGGGTGGTCTGACCTTGGAGGAATGAAGAAACATATTGTATGCAAAATAGGCACAACGCCCGCATATGACACTGTCCCTGTCGGCCCGTTGCCTGTCACCACCCGGACGTTCCTGCGCACGACCGTGCTCGGCTCGGGATGTGGTCGTACGCCGACGGCCGGAGCCCCCGCACAGCGGGCTCCGGCCGTCGGCGTGAACGTGGCGTCAGAGAGCGAGGCCCGTCAGGACCAGCACGCGCTCGTACGTGTAGTCGTCCATCGCGAACTTGACGCCCTCACGCCCGACACCGGACTGCTTGGCGCCGCCGTACGGCATCTGGTCGGCACGGTAGGAGGGCACGTCGCCGATGACGACGCCGCCGACCTCGAGGGCCCGGTGGGCACGGAAGGCGACCTGGAGGTCGTGCGTGAACACGCCCGCCTGGAGGCCGTACTTGGAGTCGTTGACGGCGGCGAAGGCCTCCGCCTCGCCGTCCACCTTCTGCACCGTGAGCACCGGCCCGAAGATCTCCTCGCAGAAGAGGGTCACATCGGCCGGCACCTCGGTCAGGACGGTGGGTGCGTAGGCGGCGCCGTCCCGCTTGCCACCGGTCAGGAGCTTGGCGCCCGCACCGACCGCCTCCTCGACCCAGGACTCCACGCGCTTGGCCGCGTCCTCGCTGACCAGCGGGCCGACGTCCGTGGCGGAGTCGGAGGGGTCACCGGTGACCTGCGCCTCGACCGCCGCGACGATACGCGGGAGCAGCCGGTCGTAGACCGACGCGTCGGCGATCACGCGCTGCACGGAGATGCAGGACTGGCCGCCCTGGTAGTTGGAGAAGGTGGCGATGCGGTTCGCGGCCCAGTCCAGGTCTTCGTCGCTCGCGTAGTCGGCGAGGACCACGGCCGCGCCGTTGCCGCCGAGCTCCAGCGTGAGGTGCTTGCGCGGCACCGAGTCCATGATCGCGTAACCGACCTTGTCGGAGCCGGTGAAGGAGATGACCGGCAGCCGCTCGTCCTGGACCAGCGCGGGCATGCGGTCGTTGGCGACCGGGAGGATCGACCAGGAGCCGGCGGGCAGGTCGGTCTCGGCGAGCAGGTCACCGATGATCAGGCCGGACAGCGGGGTGGCGGGCGCCGGCTTGAGGATGATCGGGGCGCCAGCGGCGATGGCCGGGGCGACCTTGTGGGCGCACAGGTTCAGCGGGAAGTTGAACGGCGCGATGCCGAGGACGACGCCCTTCGGGAAGCGGCGGGTCAGCGCGAGGCGGCCCTGGCCGCCGGCGTCGGTGTCGAGGCGCTGGGCCTCGCCGCCGTTGAAGCGACGGGCCTCCTCGGCCGCGAAGCGGAACACGGACACGGCGCGGCCGACCTCGCCACGGGCCCATTTGATGGGCTTGCCGTTCTCGGCGGAGATCAGCTGCGCGATCTCCTCGGTGCGCTCGACCAGGCGCTTCGACACATGGTCGAGCGCGGCGGCCCGGACGTGCGCCGGGGTGGCGGCGAACTCGTCGCGCACGGCGTACGCGGCGGCCACGGCCTCCTCGACCTGGGCCTCGGTCGGGACGCTGACCTTGCCGACGAGCCGGCCGTCCCACGGGGAGGTGACGTCGAAGGTGGTCTCACCGGTGGCCTGGCGGCCGGCGAGCCAGAAGGCGTGGGTGGAAGTCATGTGCGAGTCCCGGCCCTTCCGAGGTTGGTGTTCCATGAAGTTCGAGGTCCACGGTAGGGCCGGGTGGGCGATGGGTCGTTTGTCCGGTGCGTAGCAGTGGGGTGCGGGGCTAGTACGGGTTGTACAGCCGCGGTCCGGTGGCCGTCACTCGCCCGCCGAGGCGGACGCCTTGAGCGCCAGCCACAGCTCCATCCGCACGTCCGGATCGTCGAGCGAGCGCCCGAGGATCTCCTCGACCCTTCGCATCCGGTAGCGCAGCGTGTGGCGGTGGACGCCGAGGTCGGCCGCCGCCGCGTCCCACTGGCCGTGGCGGGACAGCCAGGCGCGCAGCGAGGCGACCAGATCGCCCCGCCCCGTGGCGTCGTGTTCGCGCAGCGCGCGCAGCAGACCGTCGGCGAAGGCACGCACGGCGTCGTCCGCGAGCAGCGGCACGACCGAGCCGGCCGCCAGCTCCTCGTGCTCGACCAGGGACCGGCCGCGCCGCCGGGCCACCGACAGCGCCTGCTCGGCCTGCTTGTAGGCGACCGCGACGGCGATCGGCCCGGCGGGCGCCGAAAGCCCCACCACCAGTTCGCCCTCGTCGGCGGCCGGATGCTCCACCGCGGCGGCCCGCGCCGCCTGCACGTACTCCTGGCAGGCGGCCACAGCCGCGCCCCCGTCGACGGCGAGCACCACGAGCCGCTCCCCGTCGGGTACGACGAGCACGGCCTCCCCGGAGCGGGCGGCGGCGGACTCCAGGGTCTCGGTGAGCCCACCGAGCGGATCGCCGTTCGTCTCCGCCGGCGCCGGCGCCACGGCGGTCTGCGGCGCGGGCGCCACGCGTGCGTGCCCGTCGGCGTGCGCCCGGGCCGCCGACGCGGACGCCGATTCGGCGAGGATCAGCCGGAAGGGCGCGTCGAGGAGGCCGCCGTACAGGTCCCCGGCCACCGCCCGCGCGTGGTCGGGCTGACCGGCGAGCAGCATGCGCAGCACGGCCGCCCCGATCCGCTGCTCGGCCGCGTGCAGGGACCGGGACCGCTCGGTGGTGAGGGTCAGCAGGGCGATGGCGGAGTGCACGGCGTACCTCTCGGCGGTGCCCAGCGCGGCCGCGGTGCCCACGGCGAGCGCGGCACGCGGGCGCCGGCCGGTGCCGAGGGAGTGCAGCTCGACCCGGTCCTCGCCGCTCGGCCCCGCGACCACGGAACTGGCCGGGGCGGGCCGCTCCCGCAGCCGTTCCACGTCGGCAGTGAGCCGGGCCGCCCGCCGCTCCGCCCACTCGGGTGCGGCCGCGACAACGGCGCCGGAGGGGTCGTACATCGCGGCCCAGCCGTCCACCTGCCCGGCGAGCGCGGCGAGCAGTCCCTCGGGGCCGTCGTTGAGGGCCTGCTTGGTCAGCTCGCGCTGGGCGGCGAACCCCGCGGTCACGGCGCGGTACTGGTCGGCCGCTATGGCGGCGGAGACGGCCTTGCTGATGGCGAGGAAGGGGGTGCGCCGGGGCACCTCGAGCAGCGGGAGCCCCTCCTCTCGCGCCGCGTCCACGAGGGCCTTCGGGATCTCGTCGTAGTTCACCCCGACGGCGAACCCGAGCCCGACCACGCCCGCGCCCACGAGCCGCTTCACATAGCGGCTCATGGCCTCGGGGTCGTCGGCGTCGAGCGTCAGCGCCGTGATCAGCAGCAGCTCGCCGCCCTCCATGTAGGGCACCGGGTCGGCGAGCTCGCTGACGTGCGCCCAGCGGACGGGCACGTCCAGGCGGTCCTCGCCCGCGCGCACGGTGAGCTTCAGCGCGGAGTGGTGGACGAGCGAGGCGAGCGTGGGAGGCATGAGGCCTTCAGGTCGGCACGGATAGGGTCTGCACGAAATCCATGGCAGCCACGGACTGTGTGATCTTTGTGATCCTTTGGCCGCGGCGTATGAACGAGCTATGTCGATTCTGCCTCACCGTACGGTCGCCGCGTGCCAAGAACCCCGGACGTCCCGGCCCGGCTGTCTCAGCTCCGCAGGTCCACGAGGAGCGGAGGCGCATGCTCGCCCCGTACATTCGTCAGGGACAGCACCGCGTGGCCAGGCGGGACCGCGTGCGCCAGTTCGGACGCGGACCAGCGCTCGCGCTCGACCTGGCGGACGGTCACGGCCCGCGCGGTGGGCGCATGCCCGGTGATCACCCGCCGCAGCATGTGCAGCGCCTTCCCCGCCGGGGTCTCCGCGATGATCTGCCGGTCCGTGACGTCCCGCGTCTCGATCCACTCCTTCCCCCAGACCTCGGCGAAGTCCTGCCCGTCCCAGGGAGTGAGCCCGGACAGCGCCATCCGGCAGCCGGTGGCGCCGAGCAGGGGGCCCCGCAGCGGCCGGGGGACGTCGTCGAGGGTGCGCAGGGTCAGGACCACGCCGGCGTTGGCGGACCGCAGCCGCTGGACGCCGCGCACGGTCTCGGGTGTCACCGCACCCGTCGCGTCGTCGAGCACCAGGCACGCGAACAACGACCGGTCCTCGCGGGTCGCGACGCTGGCCGTGAACTGGGCGAGGACCAGCCGCGCCAGGATTCGCGAGGCGTCGGCGTGGCCGCGCTCGGGCAGGTCGATCCTGACCCGTACCGGGTGGTCGAGGGCGCGCAGGGAGAAGGGCCGGGACTGCCCTGAGGTGTCGAAGAAGGCGGCGAACGCCGGCCGGTCGAGCAGCGCGACCCGGTCCGCCAGGACGCCGCCCACGTCGCCGGGGTGCCCCGACTGACGCTCGCGCGCGTCGAGCTCGCGCAGCAGCGAGTCCTGCCCGGTGTCCTGAAGGGCCTTGCGCAACGCCGAGAGCGGTCCGGGGGCTCCGTCGAGGAGCTGACGCAGCTCCGGCACGGACGGGAACCGGCCGTGCACGGCCCGGTACGGCCCGAGCAACTGGGCGAGCACGGTGGTCGAGCGGCGGCTGTCCCCGCCCGGGTGCGGATCGGCGAGGTCGCCCACGAGCGCCTCGGCGAGCACGGCCGCCGCCTCGTCCGGGTCGCTGGTCCCGCCGTACAGGTCCAGGTCGTACACCGATTCGGGATGGCCGATGCGTACGACGACGTCGTAGGCGTCCGCCGGGCCGAGCCCGGCACCGGCCGCGCCGACCACGACCACCGCGGCCCGGCCGGCGAGCGCGTGCAGGCACAGCGACTCGGCGAGCGGCCATACGACCGAGCCGGTCTTGCCGGAGCCCGCGGGGCCGACGGCGACCAGCGAGGTGCCGAGCAGCTCGGGGCCGAGGGCGAGGCCCGTGCCGCGGTAGGCGTAGGGGTTGCGGGTGTCGTCGACGGTCGAGCCGAGCCGTACCTGCCCGGTGATCAGGTCGTGCCGGCCGAGCCGGGCGGGCAGGTCGCGCTCGCCCGAGGGGTGCAGGCAGGCGGCGGCGCCGTCCTTGAGGACCGCGCCGGTGAAAGAGGCGAGGCTGTGCCGGCCGTTGAGCACACCCTGCCAGGCGCGGGCCACCCGGGCGTGGTCAACGTCGCCCATGAGTCCGGCGCGCGCGTCGGCGGCGAGCCGGTCGGCGGCGTCGCCCGCACCGGCGGCGCGCAGCTGGTTCCACTGGGCCGGGTCGTCCTCCGGTGCCGGGGGCCGCTGGCTGACCGGGGCGGCGGCGCGCCAGGCCGGCGGGCCGAAGCGCCGCCAGAGCTCGCCCCAGCGGCCGAGCTTGCCGACGACGGTCATGATGGCGAGGGCGATGACCGTGTAGTAGCCGTACCAGAGAAAGGCGTTGCCGACGCGGTCGCCGCTGTGGCGCCAGGAGTCCGGAGTGAACAGTTCGAGCGGCACCACCCACCAGCCGCCGAGGTAACCGTTCCACAGCAGCGACCAGATCAGCCAGCCCACCAGGAAGGCGATGAGCGCCCCGCTGATCAGCTGCCGCGTCGGCGTCCGCTCGGGTTCCTGCTCGGGCCGCGGCCGGTGCCCGAGACGCCACACGCCGGGCGCCGTCTCCGGCCGCGGCGCGCGCAGCCAGGCCAGGAACGCCGTGCCGTCCGGCCGGGGCGGTGCCCCGGGGGCGTGCGCCGGCCGGGGCGGCACCTGAGGCGGCCCGGCCGGACGCGGCACGGGATTGGCCCGTGTGCCGCGCGCGTCCTGCGTCCCGTCGCTGTCCATCGCTCCTGCCCCCCTGACCAGCCGCTCCCTGCACCATCAGCGAGTCAATCTAACGCTCCCGCAAGGGGAGTTCACCGCTTACACGGCCGCGCCCGCGAAGCCGCGACCCACGGCGCTATGTCCAGTGCGGACAAGCGGCCCCGGCCAAGGCGCCCACATGGAGCATGCCCACCCCCGGCGACCGGTCTTAACCTGCGAGAAAAGAAGGTAAGCGTCCGAAAAACACCCCCGCCCGACCCCGCCGCCCACCGGCACGCCGGTGCACCGGCTGTTCCGGGCCGGGTTCGCACGATCTCAGGGAGCCCCCATGACCGCACTTCCCCAGGAGCGCCGCGTCGTCACCGCCATCCCCGGCCCGAAGTCGCAGGAACTGCAGGCCCGCCGTACCGCGGCGGTCGCGCAGGGCGTGGGCTCCGTGCTGCCGGTCTTCACCGCGCGCGCGGGCGGCGGGATCATCGAGGACGTCGACGGCAACCGTCTGATCGACTTCGGCTCCGGCATCGCGGTGACGTCGGTCGGCGCCTCCGCCGAGGCCGTCGTACGCCGCGCGTCGGCGCAGCTGCAGGACTTCACGCACACGTGTTTCATGGTCACGCCCTACGAGAGCTACGTGGCCGTCGCCGAGGCGCTGGCCGAGCTCACGCCCGGTGACCACGCCAAGAAGTCCGCGCTGTTCAACTCGGGCGCCGAGGCCGTCGAGAACGCCGTCAAGATCGCCCGTGCCTACACCAAGCGCCAGGCGGTCGTCGTCTTCGACCACGGCTACCACGGCCGGACCAACCTGACGATGGCCCTGACCTCCAAGAACATGCCGTACAAGCACGGCTTCGGCCCGTTCGCGCCCGAGGTCTACCGCATGCCGATGGCGTACGCCTACCGCTGGCCGACCGGTCCGGAGAACTGCGGCCCCGAGGCCGCCGCCCAGGCCGTCGACCAGATCACCAAGCAGATCGGCGCCGACAACGTGGCCGCCATCATCATCGAGCCGGTGCTCGGCGAGGGCGGCTTCATCGAGCCGGCGAAGGGCTTCCTGCCCGCGCTGCGCAAGTTCGCCACGGACAACGGCATCGTCTTCGTCGCCGACGAGATCCAGTCCGGCTTCTGCCGCACCGGCCAGTGGTTCGCCTGCGAGGACGAGGGCATCGTCCCGGACCTGATCACCACCGCCAAGGGCATCGCGGGCGGTCTGCCGCTCGCCGCCGTGACCGGTCGCGCCGAGATCATGGACGCCGCACACGCGGGCGGCCTCGGCGGCACCTACGGCGGCAACCCGGTCGCCTGCGCCGGCGCTCTCGGCGCGATCGAGACGATGAAGGAGTTCGATCTCAACGCCCGCGCGAAGGAGATCGAGGAGACCATGAAGGCCCGCCTCACGGCGATGGCCGAGAAGTTCGACGTCATCGGCGATGTCCGCGGCCGCGGCGCCATGATCGCGATCGAGCTGGTCAAGGACCGCACCACCAAGGAGCCGAACCCGGAGGCGACCGGCGCGCTCGCCAAGGCCTGCCACCAGGAGGGCCTGCTGGTCCTGACCTGTGGCACCTACGGCAACGTGCTGCGCTTCCTGCCCCCGCTCGTCATCGGTCAGGACCTGCTGAACGAGGGCCTCGACATCATCGAGCAGGCTTTCGCGCGCATCTGACGCACCGGGGAAATGACCTCGCGCTCACAGGAAACTCCCAGCTGAGCCACAGAATGCGTGCTCCTGGTCCCCTGCCCTCCTCGGCCCCGCGCCCGCCGCGGGGCCGAGCCGGAGGGGGCAGGGGTCAGAGCGTGTGAAGAAGGTGTGCGAGGTGGATGGCAGGGCGCGTTTCCTGCTGTCGGAGTGGTTCCCCCTGTCGTAGGTTCTACCCAGATGAGAGAAACACCCCGCCCACAGGGGACTGTGGGTGACATCGGGCCGAGGCCTCCCCAGCTTCGACCTGGTCGTGCCCTCGCGCACACACCCGGGGCCTTCGGCTCCGGATCTCCTCACCGATCGGACGGCCGCACGCCCCAAACCCCCCGGGGCGGGCGGCACACCGATCCTGACGGCCGCCCCGGAGCCACCCCCGTTGGTCTTTCGCAAGTAGGACTCGGGAAGTAGCCGAGACAGCCGTCACCGGAGGGTCAGCGCACACCCCCCCTTGCGCTGACCCTCCGGCGTTTCCACCTCGGTCCAGTCACTGGCACACCGACGCCGCCCGCTCGTGGCACGAGCGGGCGGCGTCCCTGTCTCGGCTGAAGCCAGATCGTGACCTCGCCGACCTTCAACACACGCGCAGGAAAAAGGATCCCGCCCCGCCGACTCTTGCGGAGATCCGACGGGACGGGCGGTCCCGCCTCATCGTGTCTTGCGGAGCACGGAAGAGGCGGGGTCTATGGCGTGTGTTAGCGCGGTGTGCGGGCCAGCACCGGAGCCAGGACGGGGGCGGTCACGACCGCCACGTACACGAGCAGGCCGGTGATCGACTTCACGGCGCGGCCTGGGCGAGGGCCTCGAAGTGGTCGCACAGCGCGTTCAGCGCGCGGGCTAGACGACGGGCGTGGGCCAGAGCTCCGCCTAACGCGGAACTCGGCTGCTCCCTGAGCCTGCTGCGGGCCTCACCGATGCAGGCGAGGGCGCAGTACCTCGGAATGCTGTTCTTCGACAGCTTGCGGGCCAGCTGGTCGACCGCCGGCATCAGCAGGTCGAGGTGCCCGCGCAGCAGGAGCGTCAGCGCGTCCAGATCGTCGAGGGCCGGCGGCAGCGCCTCGGGCACGGAGTCCGGGTCCAGCAGGCGGTCGACGGCGGCGCGCATGGTCTCCAGGTCGACCGACACCTGATCTTCAGCGGTGGATGGTCGGGCCGTAGGGTTCGTCATGTCGGCACTCCTTGGGTGCTGTCCACGCCCCGGGGGTCCTGACCGACCCGCCGGGGTCCTTTCTCTGTCCAGCGTAGAGCGACCGTACTACCCCCGACTAGCCCCGTGGGTAGCTATGGCAAGACTGCGGCAGTCACCTAGCGTCCCGATCATGAGCAGCATCGACAGAGAGTCGCCCGTGCCGCCCTACCGGCAGGTCGCCAACGCGCTCCGCAGCCGCATCGCCGACGGCACCATCCCGCCCGGCCGCCGCATCCCCAGCCTGGTCGACCTGGAAGCCGAGTTCTCTGTCGCACGGGACACCCTGCGTAAGGCCGTCCAGGTCCTCAAAGACGAGGGCCTGGTCGAGACCGTGACCGGCATGGGCATCTACGTCGTCGAGCAGGCGGAGAGCGGCGAGTAGCTGGCCAGAGGCGGCCGCGGCTGTCGAGGTCCACGGCCTCTTCCCACCAAGACGCCGTGGCATCCCGCCCGGAGACCGTGTCGCGCGTACATTCGGACGCATGCCCGAGGTGCCCAGACGCATCGTCCGCCGAGTCGCCAGCCCGCCGCCGGGCTCGCGGCGTGATCGCTAATGGCCCGTCGTGCGGAGCCACCGCAGCGTTGCGACAAGCTCTTCGCCGAAGTCCTCGCAAAGCGCGAGCAACTCGCGTCCCGCGGACGAGTCGAGCAGCCCATCGGAATCGCGAAAGGTCCGGAGAGCGCCGTGGCACGCGGACTCGACAACGAAGTTGCGTGAGGCGAAGTAGCCCTCGCCGCTCGTACGGTCCGCCAGGTCGGCGAGGTACTGGTGGTGCGCTTCCTCCGAGGGATGGGAGTAAAACGAGCCCTCGACGAGACCGTCCAGGTAGCCCGCCAGGCCGGACGACAGCTCGACTACTCGTTTGGCCTCGTCCAGGCCTGGCTTGTCGAGCAGCTCGCCGAAGGCCCACAAGCCCCCGAAGATTTCCAGTTGGAAGAGCTGGACCGTGTCTGGGTCGACTTCGGACTCGAAGATCGGGGCCGTGCACAGCTCGGCGGATGCCTGGCCGTAGGCGCGGTTCGACTGTTCCCCAGGAGGTTCCGCTGCCAGTCGGAACAGCGACTCCAGCACATGCGGGTCGACGCCCCAGTCGGCATCCATTTCGAACGCGAGCACCGGCGCACGCCACCGCCACAGCGCCAGAGCGGCGGCCTGACGCTGGCGAACGGGCTTCAGGTCAGCCAACGCTCGTTCTGTGCCACGTCGGTGCGTCAACCCTTCTGATCGCCATGCCCCCGACCCGTTCGTCTCGGGACACTGTAGAAGCTGTCGAAGGGACCGCGTGATCTTCCGAGCCGTGGCCAACTCAAGCCCGCATCCGAAGCGCGCATACCGGCTCAGAACGTCCTCTTAGAGGTCGTTTTCATCTCTGGCGCCCTCTTATTGCCCGCTTTCTTCTGTGCAGTGATGTGGTGCTGAAGGGGCTGTTGGACTGGGTTGGTCTCGTGGGGTTGGTGGGGTGACGGTTGGGGCGGGAGGAGGCTTGCGCCTGTCTCATCCCAGGAAGCCCGCTTCTGGGCTGTGCTTCCACAGGTAATTCCGTGCGCCTGGGCGCACTCGGCTGCACGCGGTACGTCCACACCATGAGTGAGCGACGTCCGTATCCGAGTGATCTTTCTGATGCTCGCTGGGAGTTGATCGAGCCGGTTCCGTCCGCCTGGCGGTCCGAGCGACGCCGACACGCCCTGGACATCAGCCGGCCGCCCGAGCACGAGCTGCGCGAGATCATGGACGCGATCTTGTACGTAGACCGTACCGGGGTGCAGTGGCGCTACCTACCCCACGACTTCCCGCCTTGGGAAGGCGTCTACGGCTACTTCGCCAAGTGGCAGAAGGACGGCGTGTTCGGCCAGCTCAACGGCCTGTTGCGGGAGTTGGTACGACAGAAGGAGGGCCGCAACGCGAACCCGTCGGCCTGCGTGATCGACGCGCAGAGCGTCAAGACCTCCACCAGTGTCCCCGCTTCGAGCCAGGGCACCGACGCCGGCAAGAAAATCGTCGGCCACAAACGGAGCATCATCACCGACACCCTCGGCCTTCTGCTGGCGGTCCTTGTCACCGCGGCCAGTGTTCAGGACTCCGTCGCAGGTCAGGCTCTCCTCGAGCAGGCTGCCTCCGCCCATCCCACCATCCGCAAAGTCTGGGTGGACGGCGGCTACCGCAAGCACTTCGTGGAGCATGCCGCCACCCTCGGCATCGACCTCGAAATCGTCCAGCGCAATCCCGGGACCAGGGGATTCACCCCGATCCCGAAACGCTGGACCGTGGAGCGAACCTACGGCTGGCTCATGCTCCACCGCCGCTTGACCCGCGACTACGAGACTCTTCCGGCTCGCTCCGAAGCCATGATCCACCTTGCGATGACCGAGCTCATGGCCCGCCGACTCACCGGCGAGGCCACCATCTCCTGGCGCGACCCGACATCACCGGAACAAATCCGCCTCACGGGATAAAACAACGGGAGAAAACGACCTCTTAACCCGGATCCACCGGAGAGCCGCTGAGTTGTCGGCGGTTGGTGATGGTTGCTTCCGCGGCCTTGTTGTGGGCTTTGAGGGCATGCGGGATCCGCCGGTCTGCCGGCCTCTCCAAGGTCCTCGGGTCGTAGGGGCGGGGTTGGTGTTCAGCATCGTTGGGGCAGTGCGGTGATGGTCTGGAGGGCCTTGGTGTATGCCTTGGCCCAGGGCCATCGCTCGGGAAGTCGTAGCCGCAGTCGCCGAGCGGTGTGGACCAGGCGGCCTGGGACGGTGAACAGGGTCCGTTTCAGGGTGGTGGCTGTGGCTCGGGTCAGCTCGTGACCTGCGAGGATGCCGATGGCGTGTCCGAGGTTGTGGCCATGACGGCGAGCGCGAGCCAGGCGGCATTGGCCGTGAAGCGCCCCGAGGGCAGGTGGGCCAGACCGGCGGATTTGAGTTCGGCGATGGTCTGCTCGACCACCGCATGCCGCCGGTGGTCGGCCTCCGTCTCGAGCACGTCGCCTTGGCGGTCGGTGACGAACGCATGGTGGTTGTAGCTGGTGAACAGGGCCAGTTGTGAGCCGGGAGTGGGGCGGACCCGGCGGACGATCAGCCGGACCGTGAGTGGGGTCTTGGTGTGCGCGAAGCAGGTGTAGGTGGTCTCGGCGACATCTGCGCCGGAGACCTCCGGGGTGGACAACCAGTACGGGATCGGCCTCCAGGCGTCCTCGGGTATCGCGGCGATGGCTGCCTTGATCTTGGGGTCCTGCCGGACGGTGATCGAGAAGCGGACATCCAGCGTGCGGGCGGTCAGCAGCACCGCTTGGGAGTAGAACGCGGAGTCGGCACGGACGGTGAGAGGGCCCGTTGCTCCGGCGTGTCGGACTCGGCTGACGGTCTCGGTCAGGAAGGACTTGGCGCCGCGGGCTGCCCCGGCGTTGCCGCCGCGCAGACGGCAGAACAGAACCTGGCCAGTCTCGGGGCAGGTGGCCAACTGCGGGTGATAGCCGCGGACCTTGGTGTAGCCGAAGGCCGCACCCTGCTTGCCGCGTCCGTAGACCGGGACGATGGTCGAGTCCAGATCGATGGTCAATGGACCGGCAAGGTCCTTCGGCCCGCCGCCGGCTGCCCACAATCGGGCGAGCAGTTCCCGGGACACCGCGTCGAGTTGGCGGATGTTGTGCCAGCGGAACGACCTCAACCAGGTACCCACCGTCGAGGGAGCACGAGTGGCGTTGAACAGCTCTCCCGTCGCGCCGGCCCTCAGCACGCTGGTGTCGTCGATCGAGTCGCCCCCGGCCAGCATCGATCCGATGACCGTCAGTGCCTTCGACCCACCATGAGCACCGTGGGCCTGCAGATGCACTCGTTCATCGACCAGCTCGGCAAGTCCCGTGCGCTGCGCGAGCAGGGCGGGCGCCAGCAGTCCCGCGCACGGCACGATGTTCGGTTCGTCGAAACCCACTCGGACACGGCTCAGATCATGAGAAGCTCGCACTCGTCAGATGCCCTCTCGACGCGGAACGATTCGGCCTCAGCAACCGAGATCATCCCAAGTCAGAGGGCATCTGCGCGTCCGAACGCTACAACTACCAGCGCTTCACGACGGTGGATCCGGGCTTAAAAAGGCACCCCCGCCCCATGGTTCCTGAGGGAGACACGGTTCGAGGTGTGAGGGATGTGATGCGTCGAATGGCTCAATTTGCGGTCTCGTAGCGAGCGACGTTCTTCGAGACTGCTTTGAGCAGCGGTTCCAAGCGATCTGCCAGCTTCTGGTACTCGCTCGTCCGGCCGTCCGACCACTGGCCAAGTCCCGCCACCATGGCGCGGCCCTGCCCGGTGAAGGCCTGCACCATTCCGCTGTCAGCCGGCAGGGTCGGCAGGCCGGATCCGGGCGGTGGAGCTTGCGCGGCCACCTCGTAGTCGTTGAAGTTCATGGTCAGTTGGGTCACCAGCTTCACCGTCTCCTGGGGGTCCTTCATTGTGAAGATGGCCAGGTTGAACTGGTTGTTGTGCGTGTCCTTGTATAGGGCGATCTCCTCGCCGAGACACCCTCTGCCGGCGGCGATCTCGGCGGCCAGTGCCGACCCGACCGAGTCGGGCTCGGTGCAGGACTTCAGCGCGGCCCGGCCCAGCCTGGTGAAGGTGCCACCGTTACCGTCCGCCACATGGACCGGAAACGCCTCGGCCAGGGGGATTATTGGCCGTTCTGCCGCACGAGCGGTCGTCGCTGAGGCACGCGGTGTGGGTGCGGCCGTTGTCGTCGCGGGTGCGGCAGCTTCGCGTTCGGGGGATGACGAGGTCCTGTAACTCACGGCAAGGAGGGCCGCGGTGACCACGGTGACCGCCGCTACGGCCAGCGCGGTATTTCGGGGCCACGCACGCTTCCGGGCGGGAACCGGGCCTTCCTTGATGCTGGCCCAGTGCACGAAGTCGTCGTTGCGCGCCGCGTTCCACTGGTCGCCGTCGGGTCTGTGGTGGTTCAGAAGTGGATTCTCGTTGCTAGACACAGTGAGACCGTATTGATCACGGCTTCTGAGGTGTATACAACTAGGTCACAGCATGATCACTATTCGAGTGAACGTTCGGACGGTGGCTCTTTCTTCTTCACACACCACACGGGGCCGCTCACGGCGGCTTCCGACGCACCCACCACGGGCACTGTGACCTTTCCCGACCGGAGCTCGCCTGCCTGGCTCCAGCTCGGGAGTCCCCCTACCGCCCTCCATACGACACCGGCCGACCGGTGAACGCGTCCAGAAGCACACGGTCGCCGAGCGGCCGGCCCAGCTTCACCGTCACCTTCTCACCGAGCAGCTGTTTGGTGCAGGGACCGTCGTTCGTCCCGACGATGGACGCGGACAGCACCACGCTCCCGCCCGTCTCCAGTACGTCCACGGCAGGACCGTCGTCGCAGGCCCCGTGGCCGGCCATCACCGTGACGGACCGGCCGTCCCCCGCCGTCCCGACCAGTCCCTGAAGCGGCCACAACGTGTCGCTGGGCCCCTCCGCGACCGGCTCGACCGGCGGCGTGGGAGGCTTCGAGGGACGCAGGGCGGCCCGCTTGAGCGGAGTGTCGTAGCCGTCCAGGGTGAAAAGCCAGGCCGGGACGGTCGCCGGGCCGCGGCTCGTGGCCAGGGTCATCTCACCCAGCTTCGCCCCGCTCACGGTCAGGTGCGGTCCGTCTCCGCCGCCGGCCACCGCCTCGTACGCCTGCCGCGCCTCCACCAGTGGCAGCGTGAGCGAGCCCCCGTTCTCCCACTTCACCTGACCGTTCTTCCGCGAAACGGCAGGGAGTTGGCCGCGCAGGACGAAGTTCTGCCTCTCGTAGGCCTGCTTGTCGTCTTCGTCATGGAAGGCGTCCTCGGGCAGCTGGACCCCCTCGCCGATCGGGTAATAGCCCTTCCGCCATGCCCGGGCGGCCTCGGAGCCGTCCCAGGCGTCGGCGACCTGGCGAGCGCGAGCCTCCGCCACCGGGCTGTGGCCGGGGGCGCGGGCCTGAGCACCACGACCGCTGCCCTGATCGCTGCCGCAGCCGGTGACGGCCCCGCCCGCTGCGGAGAACAGGGCGAGGACGAGGAGCAGTTGGGCGGTGCGTGCGGACATGGGTCCCCCAGGGTCCGACGGTGACGAGCACAGGCTTCGCGGTGTGGGCTCCCGGCAGTACCGCTCCTATGACGCACCGGGACCGGGTTGCGTTCGGCGCGCCCCGGACGTCCCCGGTGTCACTTGGCCGTCGGCATCCGCGACCTGTACATCAGTGCCCGGCAGTTGGACGACGGGCTCGACGCGCCGAGCTGGGTCGAGCCCATACTGTCCGCCGTGCGTTCGCAGAGCTCAGGCCAACTGCCAGCCGGACAGCCGCCCCGTCCCCATCACGCCCGCTCGAAACGCTCCAGCTGGCCGTCATCACCCACCACGGCGATCACTTCGGCACCGGGGAGCTGCTCACGCGGAATGCCGGTGTCGGCGACGAGGCGGTCCACCGGTACGCGCTCCGGCTCGCCGCCGCCGGTGTACTCTGTCCTGATGAGCGCCTGGTCGCCGAACAGGACCCCGACACGAGCCCTCATGCGTTCACTGGTCATATGGTTTCCATTCCTCTCGGTAGTCAGGGTGGTCGGCCCAGATGGCAGCGACGGCGCGAAGGCAGACCCGCGCGTGGCTGCCGACCATCCGGGACCACAGATCGACCCTGTCGCGAAGCACAGCAGTCTGCCGCCGGACGCGGGCCGGGTCGTAGCGGGCGATGTGCTCGCCGAGAACCGGCACGATGCGCTCGGCAATGACCATGCCGCCCTGCGCGAGCACGGCGGATCCCTCGTACGACCAGGCCTCTCCACCTGTCCGGCGGACGATGGCCTTACGGGCGGTCTCGTCGTCCTCGTCGAGTCGGGCGCGCAGGAACGCCAACAGGGCATCTTTCACCGGGCTCTCCTGGAGGTGGCGAGTGCTGCGAAGGCGATGACGAGAGTGAGGGCCCGCACCCAGGCGAGCGGATCGTTCTGGGGCATGGTGGTCCCTAGGTCGTGGCCTGCGTGGGGGGCAGGGTGCCAGTGTGCAGGCCTGTGAAGTACCTGTGAAGCCATGTGGCACTCCTGGGAGCCTCGTTGGACAGTCGCCCCGCCCCCATCACGCCCGCTCGAAACGCTCCAGCTGACCGTCATCACCCACCACGGCCACCACTTCGGCGCCGGGGAGCTGCTCCCGGGGAATGCCGGTGTCGGCGACGAGGCGGTCGACCGGTACCCGCTCCGGCTCGTCGTCGCCCGTGTGCTCCGTCCTGATGAGCGCCTGGCCGCCGAACAGCAGACCCACACGAGCCGTCATGCGCTCGCTCATAGCGTCCATTCCTCTCGGTAGTCGGGGTGGTCGGCCCAGATAGCCGCCACGGCTCGAAGGCAGGCCGGCGCGTGGGAACCGAGCATCTTCGACCAGAGATCGACCCGGTCGCGAAGAATGGCGGTCTGCCGAAGGACGCGCGCCAGGTCGTGGCGGGCGGCGTGTGAGCCGTCCGCCGCACCGCACGGGCCATGCATGGCGCCCAGCACCGGACCGACCGGAAGCCCTATCCGCGTGCGCTTGCCCGTGTCCGCCACGATCGACGAGCCGTCGTGACTGCCCAGATTCCGTGTCGTCCACGGGCCCGGCGTTGCAGCGCGCGCCGCCCGGTCGTCCTCGTCGAGCCGGGCGCGCAGGAACGCCACCAGGTCAGCGGTCATGGCTCCTCCTCTCGCGCGCGTTGGGGCGCGGCCGCTCCAGCACGGTGATCCGCTCACCGTCCCACACGAGGGTGTCGCCGAGCCGGGCGCCGAGGGGGAGCTCTTCACCCCGCTGGGCGATGACGCCGACGGTCCCGCAGGTGGCGATGCACCGGTAGCCGTGGCGCTCGCACCAGCGGCCGGGCGCGTCGAGGGGCAGCAGAACAAGGGCGGTAACGCGCTCGGTGGTCGTGGGGTCATCCTCTCGTGTGGTGATCAGCGTTTGATGCGGCCTCGTACGGCGAGGGCGGCCAGGGCAAGGGCGACGCCTTCGCGTTCAGCGGCGCGGGTGTTGTCGTCACGCTGCTCCGGGATACTCCGTTCGCCTCTCGCCGAGACCCGCAAGTACTCGCGACCGGTCATCCCTGCCAAGCTGTGCACCGTGTCGCCCTCCCCAGAATCAGACCTCGAGTATGCACGTGCCGGGCAAGGTAGAAGGCCCCCTGTTCCGGGGCGGCCGGCCGGCCTTCCAGCTCTCTCCGCCCTCGCGGCTCTCCTCTTCCTGCTGATCACCTGGCAGGTCTCCGTCCACGGCCCGCTCCTGCGGCTGGACGCGCGGCTGAGCGGGACCCTGACCCACCCCGGCCGGCTCTCCGAGTTCCTCTCCGCCCTGGGCGACGTCTCCATCGCCCTGCCCGTGCTCGCGGGCGTCCTGATCGGCATCGCCTGGCACGACCGGCTGGAAGGCACGGACCGGTGGTGGCTGCCGCCCGCGGCGGCGGCCGGCACGATGGCGGCCGTCCCGGCACTCGTCGTCCCGCTCAAGGCGCTGATCGCGCGGCCGGGCCCACCGGTCATGGGCCCGGCCACGGGCTTCTACCCCTCGGGGCACACGGCCACGGCGGCCATCGCCTACGGCTCGGCCACCCTGCTGCTGTGGCCCCGGCTGCGCACACCGCAGGCCCGCCGCGGACTCCTCGGCGTCTGCCTCTGCCTGAATCTCGGCGTGGCCTTCGGCCTGGTGCGCCGTGGCTACCACTGGCCGCTGGACGTGCTGGCCAGCTGGTGCCTGTGCACGGTGCTGCTCTCCTTGCTGTGGGGCGTGCTCAGCCGAAGTAGCCGTCGAACGTCCGCTGGAACTCCCAGCTCCCGAAGCGGTCCCAGTTGACAGACCACGTCATCAGGCCGCGCAGGACGGGCCAGGTGCCGTGGGTCGGGTACGAGCCGCAGTTGGTCTTCTTCGTCAGGCAGTCCAGCGCCTTGGTGACCTCCGACGGGGCGACGTAGCCGTTGCCCGCGTTCGTGGACGCTGGCATGCCGATCGCCACCTGGTCGGGCCGCAGCGGCGGGAAGACCTTGCTCGTGTCCCCCGCCACCGGGAAGCCGGTGAGCAGCATGTCGGTCATCGCGATGTGGAAGTCCGCCCCGCCCATGGAGTGGTACTGGTTGTCGAGGCCCATGATCGGGCCCGAGTTGTAGTCCTGGACGTGGAGCAGGGTGAGGTCGTCCCGCAGGGCGTTGATGACCGGGAGGTAGGCCCCGCACCTCGGGTCCTGGCCGCCCCACTTGCCCGTGCCGTAGTACTGGTAGCCCATCTGCACGAAGAAGGTCTCCGGGGCCATCGAGAGGACGAACTTCGATCCGTATCTGGCCTTCAGACTCTTCAGGGCGGAGATGAGGTTGACGATCACCGGTGTCGTCGGGTTCCTGAAGTCGGTGTCGTTGGCGTCCAGGGACAGCGAGTGGCCCTCGAAGTCGATGTCCACGCCGTCGAGGCCGTAGGTGTCGATGATCTTCGAGACCGAGGAGACGAAGGTGTCCCGGGCCGCCGTGGTCGTCAGCTGCACCTGGCCGTTCTGCCCGCCGATCGAGATCAGCACCTTCTTGCCGGCCGCCTGCTTGGCCTTGACGGCCGCCTTGAAGTCGGCGTCGCTCTCCACGTTCGGGCACTCGGTCACCGGGCAGCGGGTGAACCGGACGTCGCCCGAGGTGGCCGAGGTCGGCTCCCCGAAGGCGAGGTCGATGACGTCCCAGCTGTCGGGGACGTCCGCGAGGCGCGTGTACCCGGATCCGTTGGCGAAGCTCGCGTGGAGGTAGCCGATCAGGGCGTGCGCCGCGAGGTCCGTGGAGCCGCCCGATCCGGCGGAGGTCGTCGCGCTCACCGCGGCCGACTTCGCGGACTCGCCCGCGTCGTTCACGGCCGCCACCTGGAAGCTGTAGGCGGTGGAGGGCGACAGTCCGGTGACCGTGGCCGAGGTGCCGCTCACTGTCTGGACTTCGGCGCCGTCGCGGTAGACGGCATAACCCGTCGCGCCGGTCACCGCCGACCAGGACAGGGCCACGCTGGAGGACGTGACGGTGCCGGTCCGCAGACCGGTCGGCGCGGCGGGCGGCTGCCCGGCAGCGGTGCCCGGTCCGACCAGCGAGATGTCGTCGGCGTAGTAGGCGCCGGTGCCGTACCAGCCGTGTGTGTAGATCGTGACCTTCGTCGTGGACGCGCCGGTGCGGAAGGTGGTCGTCAGCTGCTGCCAGTCGGCCGCCGACGGGGTCCAGGTGGAGACGTCGGTGGTGCCTGTGCCACTCGCACCGAGGTAGACGTAGGAGCCCCGGACGTAGCCGCTGAGCGTGTACTGGGAGTCCGGCTGGACCGTCACCGTCTGGGTGCACTGGGCGTTGTCGCTGCCGGCCGGGGTCGCCTGCAGCGCCGAACCGCCGCCGTGCACCGGGGAGCCGACCGTGGTGCCGGCGGTGCAGGTCCAGCCGTCGAGGCCCGCCTCGAAACCGCCGTTGCGCGCGAGATCCGCGTCGGCGGCGCCGGCATCGGTCGCGAGCGCGGTCAGGCCGGGTACGGCCAGGGCGACGGCCGTACCCACGGCGAGCAGGCGATGGCGGACGAAAGGTCTGGTGCGATCCACAAGTGCCTCCGGGCATGGGGGAATTGGAGGGTGGAGCGCGCCCAACTTGGTCCAGACCAATTCGGTTGTCAAGGGGCTTGGCATGTACCCGCTGCCGCCCTGGGGCCCCTGGGGTCCGCGAGGAGGGGGTCCGGCCTCAGCTGTCGAAGCCGAGGCCCAGCCTGTCCATCGTCTTCAGCCAGAGGTTGCGCCGTCCGCCCTGCGCATCGGCGCGGGCCAGCGACCACTTGGTGAGCGCGATGCCCGTCCAGGCGAACGGCTCGGGCGGGAACGGCAGCGGCTTCTTCCGGACCATCTCCAGCTCGGTGCGCTCCGTGCGCTCCCCCGCCAGCAGGTCCAGCATCACGTCCGCGCCGAAGCGGGTGGCGCCGACGCCCAGGCCGGTGAAGCCGGCCGCGTAGGCCACCTTCCCCTGGTGCGCCGTCCCGAAGAACGCCGAGAAGCGCGAGCAGGTGTCGATGGCGCCGCCCCACGCATGGGTGAAGCGGACGCCCTCCAGCTGCGGGAAGCAGGTGAAGAAGTGCTCCGCGAGCTTGGCGTACGTCTCCGGGCGGTCGTCGTACTCGGCCCGCACCCGCTTGCCGTAGGGGTAGACCGCGTCGTAGCCGCCCCACAGGATGCGGTTGTCGGCCGAGAGCCGGAAGTAGTGGAACTGGTTCGCCGAGTCTCCGAGTCCCTGACGGTTCTTCCAGCCGATCGACGCGAGCTGCTCGTCGCTGAGCGGCTCGGTCATCAGGGCGTAGTCGTAGACCGGGACGGTGTAGGACCGCACACGCCGCACCAGGTTCGGAAAGATGTTCGTGCCGAGCGCCACCTTGCGGGCGCGTACCCGGCCGTACGGGGTCCGGACGGCCATACCGGCGCCGTACGGCTTCAGGGTGAGCGCGGGCGTGTGCTCGTAGACACGGACGCCGAGCGCGAGGCAGGCCCGCTTGAGGCCCCAGACGAGCTTGGCCGGGTGGACCAGGGCCACGCCCCGGCGGTCGTGCAGACCGGCGAGGAAGGTCGGCGAGTCGACTTGTTCCCTTACCGCCTCCGCGTCCAGGAACTCCGTGCCCCCGGCAAGGCCACGGCGTTCCATCTCCTCGTACCAGTCGCGCAGTTCCCACGCCTGGTACGTCTCGGTCGCCACGTCGATCTCGCCGGTGCGCTCGAACTCGCAGTCCAGGGAGTGCCGGGCGACCGCCTTCTCGATCTCGTCGAGATTGCGGGCGCCCAGCTCCTGGAGTCGGTGGATCTCGTCGGGCCAGCGGGTGAGACCGTTGGCCAGGCCGTGGGTGAGGGAGGCAGCGCAGAAGCCGCCGTTGCGGCCCGAGGCGGCCCAGCCCACCTCGCGGCCTTCCAGCAGCACCACGTCCCGCCGCGGGTCGCGCTCCTTGGCGATGAGCGCGGTCCACAGTCCGCTGTAGCCGCCGCCGACGACCAGCAGATCGCAGGTCTCGGTGCCGGTCAGGGCGGGCTCGGGGTGGGGCTTGCCGGGGTCGTCCAGCCAGTAGGGAACCGGCTGGGCTTCGGAAAGAGACTTGGTCCAACGGGTCATGGCGCTTGGGGCCATGATGTCAACTCCCTACGCGTGCATTACGCCTTCTGGCGATTCCGGCGATTGCCGATGACCATGGAGGACAGGACGAACAGCACGGCGATGATGAACATGGTCGTGCCGATCACATTGATCTGGACGGGCGTTCCGCGCTGCGCCGAGCCCCACACGAACATGGGGAAGGTGACGGTCGAGCCCGCGTTGAAATTGGTGATGATGAAATCGTCGAAGGAGAGCGCGAAGGCCAGCAGCGCGCCCGCGGCGATTCCGGGTGCCGCGATCGGCAGGGTGACCCGCAGGAAGGTCTGGAACGGGCCCGCGTACAGGTCCTGTGCGGCCTGCTCCAGCCTCGGGTCCATCGACATGACACGCGCCTTGACGGCCGTCACGACGAAGCTGAGGCAGAACATGATGTGCGCGATCAGGATCGTCCAGAAGCCGAGCTGCGCACCCAGGTTGAGGAACAGGGTGAGGAGTGAGGCCGCCATGACGACCTCGGGCATCGCCATGGGCAGGAAGATCAGCGAGTTCACGCTGCCGCGGGCGCGGAACCGGTAGCGGACCAGCGCGAAGGCGATCATCGTGCCGAGGATCGTGGCGCCGATCGTCGCCCAGACCGCGATCTGGAGGCTGACCGACAGCGAGCCGCACATGTCGGCGACGCCGCAGGGGTCCTTCCAGGCGTCCAGCGAGAACTGCTGCCATTCGTAATTGAAGCGCCCCTTCGGTTTGTTGAAGGAGAACACCGTGACGATGACGTTCGGCAGCAGGAGATATCCGAGTGTCAGCAGTCCCGCGAGGATGACGAGATTGCGCTTGAGCCAGTTGACGAAGGCCATTTAAACCAGATCCTCCGTGCCGGACCTGCGGATGTAGACCGTGACCATGACGAGGATCGCGGCCATCAGGATGAACGAGAGCGCCGCGGCCGTCGGATAGTCGAGGATCCGCAGGAACTGTGTCTGGATGACGTTGCCGACCATGCGGGTGTCGGTGGAGCCGAGCAGGTCGGCGTTGACGAAGTCGCCGGCCGCCGGGATGAAGGTCAGCAGCGTGCCGGAGACCACGCCCGGCATCGACAGCGGGAAGGTGACCTTCCGGAACGTCGTGAACGGCTTGGCGTACAGATCCCCCGCGGCCTCGTGGAGGCGTCCGTCGATGCGCTCCAGCGAGGTGTACAGCGGCAGGATCATGAACGGCAGGAAGTTGTACGTCAGACCGCAGACCACGGCGAGTGGCGTCGCCAGGACCCGGTCGCCCTGGGTCCAGCCGAGCCAGTTGGTGACGTCGAGCACGTGCAGCGTGCCGAGCGCGCCGACCACCGGCCCGTTGTCGGCCAGGATGGTCTTCCAGGCGAGCGTGCGGATCAGGAAGCTGGTGAAGAACGGCGCGATCACCAGGATCATGATCAGGTTCCGCCAGCGGCCCGCGCGGAACGCGATGAGGTACGCGAGCGGGTAGCCGAGCACGAGGCACAGCAGGGTCGCGGCGGCGGCGTAGAGGACCGAGCGCAGGAACTGCGGCCAGTACGTGGACAGCGCGTCCCAGTAGGTCGCGAAGTGCCAGGTGACCTTGTAGCCCTGCTCCAGGGAGCCCGTCTGCACGGATGTCGAGGCCTGGTAGACCATCGGCAGTGCGAAGAAGACCAGCAGCCACAGGATGCCGGGCAGCAGCAGCCAGTACGGCGTCAAGCGGCCTCGCTTGCGCGGGGGCTTCGCCTCCAGGGCGGTGGGCGCGAGAGGTGGCGGCGCCTCGGTGACAGCGGCCATCAGGCGGCCTCCTCCTCGACGGACTCCACACCGGCGTCGATGTCCTGCGCCGCGTCCAGCCCGAAGGTGTGCGCCGGGTTCCAGTGCAGGACGACCTCGGCGCCGGGCACCAGACGGGGATCGCGGTCGATGTTCTGGACGTACACCTCGAACTCGGGGCAGACGGGGCTGTCGATCACGTACTGCGTGGAGACGCCGATGAAGCTGGAATCGGCGATCTTGCCGGTGATGCGGTTGCGGCCGTCGGGGACTTCGCCCGCGTCGTCGGCGTGGGTCAGGGATATCTTCTCCGGGCGCACGCCGACCAGCACCTTGCCGCCCGCCGTCGCCGGCGCGGAACAGCGCGCCTCGGGAAGGGTGAGCTTGCCGCCGCCGGCCTTGAGGACGATCTCCGCGCCGTTCCGGGAGTCGACCTCGGCCTCGATCAGGTTCGACGTGCCCAGGAAGTTGGCGACGAACGTGGTCTGCGGGTTCTCGTACAGGTCGCTGGGTGAGCCGAGTTGCTCGACGCTGCCCGCGTTCATCACGGCGACGGTGTCGGCCATCGTCATGGCCTCCTCCTGGTCGTGCGTGACATGGATGAAGGTGATGCCCACCTCGGTCTGGATGCGCTTGAGTTCGAGCTGCATCTGCCGGCGCAGCTTGAGGTCGAGGGCGCCGAGCGGCTCGTCGAGGAGCAGCACCTTGGGGTGGTTGATGAGCGCGCGGGCCACCGCGACGCGCTGCTGCTGGCCGCCGGAGAGCTGGTGCGGCTTCTTGCGCGCCTGCTCGCCCAGCTGCACCAGCTCCAGCATGTCCTCGACCTGCTTCTTCACCGACTTGATGCCGCGCCGGCGCAGGCCGAAGGCGACGTTCTCGAAGATGTCGAGATGCGGGAAGAGGGCGTAGGACTGGAAGACGGTGTTCACCGGCCGCTTGTACGGCGGCAGATGCGTGACCTCCTGTTCGCCGAGGCGGACCGTACCGGAGGAAGGTTCCTCCAGACCGGCGATCATGCGCAGGGTGGTGGTCTTGCCGCACCCGGAGGCGCCGAGCAGGGCGAAGAAGGAGCCCTGCGGCACGGTCAGGTCCAGCGGGTGGACGGCCGTGAAGGAGCCGTACGTCTTGCTGATCCCGGAGAGGCGGACGTCGCCGCTGTTGTCTGTCGTCATCGTGGTTACGCCCCTGTCAGCTTCGCGAACTTCTCTTCATAGGCCGTCTCTTCCTTCTGCGTCAGCGAGCGGAAGGGGTGCGACTTCGCGGCCATGGCCTTGTCGGGAAGGATCAGCGGATTGTGCGCCGCATTCTCGTCGATCTTCTCGAGATAGGGCTTCACCCCGTCGACCGGGCTCACGTAGTTCACGTAGCCGGCGAGGGCGGCGGCCTGGTCGGGCTGGTAGTAGAAGTCGATCAGCCGCTCGGCGTTCGCCTTGTGACGGGCCCTGTTCGGGACCAGCATGTTGTCGGTCGACGTCATGTACCCGCTTGCCGGGATGATGTAGTCGATGTCCGGGCTGTCCGCCTGGAGCTGGACGATGTCACCGCCCCAGGCCACACAGGCTGCCAGGTCGCCCTTGGTGAGGTCGGACGTGTAGTCGTTGCCGGTGAACCGGCGTATCTGGCCCTTGTCGATGGCCTTCTGCAGACGGGCGATCACCGCGTCGAAGTCGTCGTCGGTGAACTTCGCCGGGTCCTTGCCCATGTCGAGCAGGGTCATGCCGATGCTGTCGCGCATCTCCGACAGGAAGCCGACCCGGCCCCGGAGTTTCGGGTTGTCGAGCAGATCGGAGATCGACTTGACCTCGACACCGTCGAGCGCCTTCTTGTTGAACGCGATGACGGTCGAGATGCCCTGCCAGGGATAGGAGTAGGCGCGGCCCGGGTCCCAGTCGGGGGTGCGGAACTGGCTCGACAGGTTGGCGAAGGCGTGCGGAAGGTTCTCCGCGTCCAGTTTCTGCACCCACCCCAGGCGGATCAGCCGGGCGGCCAGCCAGTCGGTGAGGACAATGAGATCGCGGCCGGTGTCCTGGCCCGCGGCGAGCTGCGGCTTGATCTTGCCGAAGAACTCGTTGTTGTCGTTGATGTCCTCGGTGTACTTGACCTGGATGCCGGTCTGCTTGGCGAAGGCCTCGAGCGTCGGGTGGTTCTTGCCGCTGTCGTCGACGTCGATGTACTCCGGCCAGTTGGAGAAGTTGACGACCTTCTCCTTCGCCGAGTGGTCCTCGGTCGTGGTGCCGCCCTGCGTCTTGCCGGCCGCGGGGATACCGCAGCCGCTCAGCGCCCCGAGGCCGCCCAGTGCGAGCGCGCCGCCCGCGGAGGCGCGCAGCAGCGAACGGCGGGTCAGGGAGGCCCTGCCATTGCGGAAGCTGCGCCGCATAGCGGCCAGTTGGACCGGGGTCAGGCGGTCGGGCTCGTACTGCTCCATGCGCGTGGTGCCCTTTCGGGAGGGTGAACGGCCGCGGGTCGGGCGGCCTGTGTGCTAGCGGTCCCCGAAGATCGTGCGGTGCCAGTCCTTCTCGGCCACCGCGGTGTTGTCGAACATGACGTGCTTGATCTGGGTGTACTCCTCGAAGGAGTACATGGACATGTCCTTTCCGAAGCCCGATGCGCGGTAGCCCCCGTGGGGCATCTCGCTGATGATCGGGATGTGGTCGTTGACCCACACGCACCCGGCCTTGATCTCGCGGGTGGCGCGGTTCGCCCGGTACACGTCCCGGCTCCAGGCGGACGCGGCGAGGCCGTATGGGGTGTCGTTCGCGAGCCGGATGCCGTCGTCGTCGCTGTCGAAGGGCAGGACGACGAGGACGGGCCCGAAGATCTCGGACTGGACGATCTCGCTGTCCTGCGCTGCGTCCGTGACAAGGGTGGGCCGGTAGTAGGCGCCGTCCTTGAGGTCCCCGTCGGGGACCTCGCCGCCGGTGACCACGCGCGCGTAGGCACGCGCCCGGTCGACGAAACCGGCGACGCGGTCGCGCTGGACGTGCGAGATCAGGGGGCCGAGATCGGTGCCCGGGGCGAACGGGTCGCCGAGCCGGACGGTCTCCATGAGGGCGGCGGTCCGCCGCACGAACTCCTCATAGAGGGGACGTTGCACGTACGCGCGCGTGGCGGCCGTGCAGTCCTGGCCGGTGTTGATGAGCGATCCCGCGACCGCGCCCTGGACGGCGGCCTCGAGGTCCGCGTCGTCGAAGACGAGGAAGGGCGCCTTGCCGCCGAGTTCCAGATGGAGCCGTTTGACGGTGGCGGTGGCGATCTCGGCGACGCGCTTGCCGACGGCGGTGGAGCCGGTGAAGGAGGTCATGGCCACATCGGGATGACCGACGAGGCGCTCGCCCGCCTCCTTTCCGGTGCCCGTGACGATGTTGATCACACCGTCCGGGATCCCGGCCGCGGTGGCGGCCTCGGCGAACAGCAGCGAGGTCAGCGGGGTGAGCTCGGCGGGCTTCAGCACGATGGTGTTGCCCGCGGCGATCGCCGGGAGGATCTTCCAGGCGGCCATCTGGAGCGGGTAGTTCCAGGGCGCGATGGAGCCGATGACGCCGATGGGCTCGCGGCGTACATAGGAGGTGTGGTCGCCGGAGTACTCGCCTGCCGACTGCCCCTGGAGGTGCCGGGCGGCGCCGGCGAAGAAGGCGGTGTTGTCGATCGTGCCGGGCACGTCGAACTCCCGCGTCAGCTTCAGGGGCTTGCCGCACTGGAGGGACTCGAAGCGGGCGAACTCCACCGCGCGGTCGGCGAGAACGGCGGCGAAGCGGTGCAGCGCGTCGGAGCGCTCGCCCGGCGTGGCGGCCGACCAGCCGGGAAAGGCGGCGCGGGCGGCGGCGACGGCGCGGTCGACGTCCTGCGGGCCGGCCGTCTCGTATCGGTAGACCTCGGCGCCCGTCGACGGGTCGACGACCGCGTGCCGGTTGCCCGACGTGCCCTTGGCCGCACTGCCCGCGATGTACTGCGCGCCGTCCGCGAAGCGCTCCTGTACGGCCGCCTGTGTCCGGGTGTGGATGTCGCCGTCGCCGGCGTTGCCCGGGTTGTACATGTCGCTCTCCTCCGCCGCCGGCCCGCGTCCCACGGGGTCTGGCGTAGCTTCGGCTCGATTTGAGTGCCGATCCTGACAGAGCAAGTGCACTCCAACAAGTGATTCCGTTGTTGCCTTTTGGTTACGCGACGGAATCTGTCGACCAGGGTGTCGACTCCGCCCGATAACGGGAGGACGGAGTGTCAGTGGTGGCTGCCAGACTCACGTGCATGGGGAGGATCAATACTTTGGAGGCCCTGGTCAGCGAGGTCCGGACCGGGGCGAGGGTCAAATACCTGCACTTCTGGGGCACCCGCAGGTCAGCCACCTACCCGAGGGTCTGGGCCGTCCCCGGGCCGTCACCGGTAACGGCCTCGTGCCCGAACAGGCGATCCACGGCGACCCGAGTCCTTGCGTCACTCGCAGGCATCAGGTGCGTGTACGTGCGGAGCGTGAACCCCGGGTCATGGTGCCCCAGGTACTCGCTCAGGGCCTTGATACTCTCTCCCGCATCGAGCAGAACGGACGCGTAAAGGTGCCGCAGCGCGTGCATGCCGTTCTCACGCCCGATCGGCACGCCGGCGGCGCGCAAAGTCGGCCGCCAGACGCGCTTGTTGAAGTGATTACCATTTAGTGCCCTGCCAGTCGGGCTCGTGAAGATCAACGGAGCCGTGACCGGCACCCCTTCAGGCGTCTTCCACGGCAACGTGACCTCGACAGCTGGGTACCGGGTGAGGTGCGCCGCCAATGCGAACGCAACCGACTCCGGCAACGGGACGTCACGGACCTTGCCCCCCTTGGGTGGAGCAAAAACCGGTCGGTTCTTGACCACCTTCACCTGACGGACCACATGCACGACACCACCGACGAAGTCGACCTCCTCCAGAGCCAGGCCGAAGACCTCCCCTTGTCGCAGGCCGCACCCAGCGGTCGGCGCGATCACCGCGCGGTAACGATCCGGCAATGCGGAGCGGACAGTCTCTAGGCGGTGAACGGTCCAGGGCTTGATCTTGTGCGGATCGAGGCGCGGCGCTTTGACCGAACGCGATCGGCACGGATTGTCTCGAATGATCCGATCCTCCACGGCAGACGTGAAGACGGTCGAGACGTGCGCGAAGATGCCCCGCCGATACGCCGCCGACAGGCCCGTGTCCTCCAGAGCACGCATCCACAACCTGATGTGCGACGGCTGGAACGAGGCCAGCGGCCTCGTGCCCATGTAAGGAACGGCATGAAGCCGGAGGCGCATTTCCACGACCTGTCGGGTAGACAGGTCCGTGGTCTGCGTCGTCAGCCAACGGGAGACGTACTGCGCGAAGGTCACTTTGCCTGCGGCCGATTCGATGTAGTCGCCCCGGGACATGTCAGCCGCAATGTTCGAGAGCCATGCTT
This sequence comes from Streptomyces sp. CA-106110, assembly GCF_050936285.1. Lineage (NCBI taxonomy): Bacteria > Bacillati > Actinomycetota > Actinomycetes > Kitasatosporales > Streptomycetaceae > Streptomyces > Streptomyces sp. CA-106110. Next base: position 3,934,249 of record NZ_JBNJNB010000001.1, read on the forward strand.
CCGCCTGGCGCTTCTGCTTGTCCGGGAAGCTCTTGGACTTCTCCGTACCGTCCGGGCCGACATACCGGGCGCGATAGCGCAGGCCGACGCCGTGGCGCTCGGTCTTGATCTTCATGGGCTTGCCGTCCGGGCCATCAGTCGACTTATACCAGCGGTCTTGGATGTGCCCGGCCATCAGGCAGCCCCCTTCATCAAGTCGGCAATCCAGTGGCGGACGTCTTCGGGGTCGTAGCGCAGGTGCCTCCCTACACGGAAGCCACGAGGGCCGGTGCGCTTGCGGCGCCATTGATAGACGGTCTCCAACGGCACGCCGAGCAGATCAGCCAGGTCCACCGGGGTGAGGTAACGGGCGGGAAGCGGACGAGCCACAGTCACCACCTCCCTTCCTGGGTGTCGAGGGCGGCGAGTTCTTCGCGGGCGGTTTCGCGGTTGAGTTGGATGTCGCGGTAGATGGTGGCGGCGAGCCAGGATTCGCCGGCGGTGTGGCCGTGGCCGGCGTATGTCCAATGGGCGAGGGTGAGCGTGGTTGCCTCCGGGTCGTCGTCGGGGTCGGGCAGGCCGAGGGCGGCGCGTTGTTGTTCTGCGCGGTAGTCGGCGCGTACCTGGCGCAGGGCGCCGAGGGTGGTGGAGTAGCGGCGGGACTTGGTGGAGAAGTGGCCGCGGAAGCCGAGCATGTGAGCCCAGTCCCGTAACTTCCGGTCGGGGTAGAGCGGGTGCAGGTCGAGGCAGGCCTCGATCAGCCGGCGCGGGTGGTCGCTCACGCCGAGCAGGGTGAGGGCTTCCTTGTTGCCGACGCGGCGGTCGACGGTGCCGGTGGTCTCGGCTGCTTTGGTGGCGTACTTGGCGACGTAGGAGGCGACGGCCTGTTCGGTGATGTCTTCGCCGTCTCCGAAGGCGCCGATCGGCTGGACGTCGAGCTGGGTGCCCCAGCGCAGGGTGCGGGCGGGCTGGTCACCGGCGGGCGGGACGTCGACGGAGACGCGGGCGGCTGCGGCGTGGATGGCGTCGGTGAGGAGATCGAGGGTGGCCCAGGCCGGGGGCGGGCTGTCGGGTCCTTCGGGTCCTTCGGGTCCGTCGAAGCGGATCACGGCGTGGAAGTGGACGGCTCCGCGTTTTTGGTACTCGGCGACCTTGCCGAAGGAGACGCGGGATTGTTCGTGGGCGGCTGTCTGGGTGAGGCCGGCACGTCGGGCGATCTCGCGGCGCAGGTAGATCGCGAAGTAGCGCCACAGGTCGGAGGCGTGGTTGTTCCACAGCACGGCGCCCGCGTAGTCGTAGGGGGGGGTCCCCCCGAGAAGTAGACACCGGTTTGTATGCTTATGCGGCAAGTGTGAGTGTAGCTGAGTGTCGGGCCTCGTAGGCGACGGGGCTGAGCTGGCCGTTCTTCTTGTGTCTGCGGCGGGTGTTGTAGCGCGTGAGCCAGCGGAACACGGACAGCCGGCAGGCGCGGGCGCCGTCCCAGCGGCGGGCGCCTTGCAGTGTTTCGCGTTTCAGGGATGCGTGGAAGCTCTCGCAGGCGGCGTTGTCCGCGCTGGTGCCGACGGCGCCCATGGACTGGGTGATGCCCAACTCCTTGCACAGGTCGGCGAATTCCTTCGACGTGTACTGGGCTCCGTGATCGCTGTGGAAGATCGCCCCGTCCAGGCTGCCGCGGGTCGTGGCGGCCATCCGCAGCGCGTCGGCGACCAGTTCGGTGCGCATGTGGTCGGCGATGGAGTAGCCGACCACCCGGCGGCTGAAGCAATCCAGCACGGTGGCGAGATAGAGGAACTCGCCGTCGCCGACGGGCAGATAGGTTATGTCGCCCATGTACTTCGCACCCGGCTCGGCGGCGGTGAAGTCCCGGCCGAACAGGTCCGGCACCACCTGGTTCGCCGGCTCGGGCACGGTGGTGCGGACTTTCTTGCGCAGGTGCACCCCGACGATGTTGAACTTGCGCATGACGCGGGCCACCTTCTTCTCGTTGATCTCCATGCCGTGCGTGTCCCGCAGCTCGGCGGTGACGCGCGGGGAGCCGTAGGTGCCGTCGGAGTCGTCGTGCACGGCCTTGATCTTCGTCGCCAGGGCCGCCTCGGTCCGCTCCCGCGCGGCGCGGGCCTCGCGACCCGCCCGCCACTTGTAGAAGCTGGAGCGGTGCACGTCGAGCACCTGGCACAGCCGCTTGACCGGGTAGGTCTCGCAGTGGTCCTCGATGAACTGGCAGCGGCCTACCAGGTCATCTCCGAGGCGAAAAACTTCGTCGCCTTGCGCAGAATGTCCCGCTCGGTGGCGAGCGTGGCGTTCTCCTTGCGGGCGGCCTTCAGCTCGGCCTCCAGGGCCTGGATGCGGGCTGCGAGCTCCTCGCGGGTGGCCTCGACGGCCGGGGTGGTGCTGGTCACGTTCTTCCTGGTCAAGCCGGTGGTGCTGCCGCCGCGGGCGCGGTCGGCGCGGATCCAGTTCCGCAGGGTCTCCGCGTTGAGTCCCAGGTCACGCGCGGCTTGCGCGATCGTGAGATCAGCATCCGAGTGGAACAGGGCCACGGCGTCGGCCTTGAACTCGAGCGAATAGACCTTCATCACCATAATCGGTCACCCTCTCCCGACCCCCACCGGGGTCGAGGTCAGGGTGTCCACCACTCAGGGGGAGGCTCCGGTCTCCGTGTCGAGCGGGGTGCCGAGTTCGGGTGCGTCTTTCGGGTGGTGGGTGCCGCAGGCGCAGGGCCGGGTGCCGGGGCGGTTGTGGACGGGGCCGAAGGAGGGGGCGGTGAGGGTGGCGAAGACCCGGGGGTGATCCCGGATCGTGTGCGGGGTGCCCTTGTCGGGGTCGCCCGTCAGTCCGGCGCGGATGAGGTGGTAGGTGTCGCCGGCGTAGGTCCAGGCGCAGGCCGGGCATCGGGAGGCCCGCCGGTTGCCGCACGCGACACGGAGCATGCCGCCCGGTTCGTGCTCGGTCGTGTAGTGGTGCAGGACCGTGCCGGTGGTGGGGTCGATCGTCTTGGTCGCGCCGACCAGGCGGATGGGGTCGGCGCAGCCGCCGGTGCGTTTGATCTGGTCTTGCCAGCGGTCGAAGTCGCCGGATGCGGCCACCCTGAGCACGTCGGCGAGGGTGGCCGTATCCAGGCCCGCCGCGGTGGCGGTGTCGGTCACGCGGACACCTCCGGCGCGTTGGTGTTCATGGCGTCCAGAGCGTCGGCGGCTTCGAGTACTGCGGCAGCCAGGTTGCGTAGTGCCTCTGAGGTACCGGGGGAGGCAATCAGCGCGATTTCGACGAGGTCGCCCCCGATACGGAGGCTGACAAAGGGGGCGGCGCTATCGGCGAAGGCGGTGACGCGGAAGCGGCTGTCCGGCTCGATGTGGGCCGAAGTGGTGAGGCTCTTCACGTGGTCACCTCCCGGCGCGGGTGAGCGCGGGGGCGGGAGTGGTGTGGCCGGTGCCCTTGCAGGCCGGGCAGGTGACGTGGAGGGTGGCGCGGGTGCCGTCGCGGTGGCGGGTGCCGGTGGTGATTGCGGCGGTGGCGAAGCCGTCGCAGTCGCGGCAGACGGGCGTGTTCGGGGCGTGCTGGGGCATGATGGGGCTTCCCTTTCGGGTCCGTTGGATCTGGAAGAGGTGCAGGCGCCCGGAGCGGCGAAAGTTTGGCGACGGAGGCCGCTCCGGGGGCCGTTCAGCGGTGCTTGTCGATGTCCTTGAGCAGGGAGCGGAGAACGACCGCGACCACGGCCACCGAGGTGGCGGTGATGGCCACAGCGAGCAGCAGGGAGACCAGGACCGCGCCGACGACCAGGACCACGGCGCCACCGCCGGCCGCGAGGGCGAGCGCGCTGCCCGGGGTGAGCTGCACCACCGGCCGGTTCGAGATCGGGGCAGCAGGGGCGGGGGCCGGTGCGGTGGGCACCGGAGCGTGGGCGGTATGGGCCGTGATGACCGGGGGCGGTGCGGTGTCCGGGGCCGGGTACTTCGGGGTGAACACGAGGCTTGTCCCTTCTGAAGATCGGTTACTTGACGACCGCACCGACGGCGGGGCCGAGGACGCTGTGGGCGATGAGGTAGCCGCCGAGGAGGAGCACGGCCACCAGCCACCACGGCGGGCGGACGAGCTTGACGCCGAGCCATCCGACGACGATCACGGCGAGCCAGAGGGGGACGTCCATGGCGGGATGTCCTCCTAGGCCTTGCAGCGGTGGGTGCGGGCGGCGAGTTCGGCGCCGGACCGGTCGGGGTAGTCGGCGGAGAAGCCGCAGCCGGGGGCGGTGCAGGCGGCCGTGTGCATCTCGCGGCCACGCCCGTCGTAGTAGGTGCCGACCTGCACAGGGCCGATGCGGATCCGATCGCGGAAGCGGCGGTAGACGGTCACGGGTGGTGCTCCTTCCTGGTCAGGTGAGTTGGAGGTGTGCGGCGATCGCGTCGGCCATCGGTCCGGGCAGTTGGAGCCGGGCGGATAGCGCGTTGGCGGGCATCGGCGAGCCGGTGGAGGCCTGGTGGGCGTCGGCGATCTTTCGGGCGTGGTCCAGCAGCGCTGCGGGAACGGCCGGTGTATCGGCCGCAGGCGGGGTCGGAGTCAGTTCTGGCGCCGGGGCTGGGGCGGGATCCGGTTCGTCGGTGCGGTGCATCTCGACTTCCGGGGTCGCCGGTTCGTTGTCCACAGCCTGTGGAGGGTCAGCCGGGTCGGTGGTGGAGTGGACGAGGAGGGTTCCGCCGAGGAAGGCCAGGGCGGGCCACCCGGCGACGAGGATGCACAGCCAGGCGGGAACGTGAGCCAGGTCGAGGAGTCCGGCGGTGGCGACGTTGGCGCCGAGCGAGGCGCACAGCGCGATCACGAACCAGGTCCAGGCGGCTCGGTCACGACGAGCCGTGCGGAGCCGACGCCAGGCGGCGACCAGCAGCAGGTCGACGGAGATCGGGTAGGCCCAGGCCTTCCAGCCGGATTGCCCGGCGGCTGCGGCCACATCGTGCAGGTGGGCGAAGGACAACGCGCCGGCGATGACGGCTTGGATCAGGACGGCATCCGGGCGGATCGAGCGAGACATGCGGGGCACCTCCCTTCCGGGGTCAGCCGGGGCACTTCGCGGGGGCCGGTCGGCAGGCGGGCTTGTTGGCGGTAGCCACGGTGATCACTCCTGGCCGGGATACTGGGGGCCCGCGTTGGGGTCGAAGCCGGGCGGCAGCGTGGGCAGGGACGCGGCGAGCGCACGGCCGATCACGTCGATGAAGCCCTGATCAGCCCCCGGGACCGTGGCGTAGGCACTCAGATCGCCGAGCAGGGCGAGGGTTCGGTCATAGTCCTCTTCGGGCGAGTACATGAGCGGCCTCTCTCTTCGGGCATGGCTCGGGTAGGGACCTGGCGCGAAGGCGGTCGCGCCGACCGGAGTGGAGCAAGCCGGCTAGTCGACAACCGGAACGGGCTTGGTCAGCGACGCGCCGGGGGTCGACACGGGCAGTTGCGGTCGGAAGGGTTCGAGGAACGGCAGGTCCGGCACCATGTGGGCGAACTCCCGGCAGACCCCGGCGACTTCATCGCGAGAGGTTTCCGGGGTGCGGATCTTGGACCAGCCTCCGGAGGAATCCGCCGCCACCGCGGTACCCGGGCGTTCCATCGGGATCAGGCTGGCGACAGTCACAGCGTCCGGCGCCACGTCGGCCAGGCCCATTTCGGCGGTCTGCTTGTCGTTGACACGGTGCACGACGCGGCCGGTGAGCTGGGCACGGAGCATGGTGGCGCCCTTGCCGAGCTCGGAGCCGAAACGCTGCCCGCAGATCTCCAGGTGGATGCCGACCGCGCGGGCCATCTGCGCGAGCCGGATCAGCGCGGTGACGAGACGCTCGCGGCGTTCCTCGTCCTTACGGGAGGAGATCAGGAACAGTTCCGCGACTTCGTCGACCAGGACGACGACCGGCACGGGCCGGATCTCGTCGGGCAGTTCCCACAGGTCGGAGACGCCGTGTCGGCTCAACAGGTCGAAGCGGTCTTCCATCTCGGCGACCAGGACATCCAGCAGCGAGGCGGCATCATCCGGGGTAGTCACGAGCGCCGACAGGCGCGGCGCATACGCGGACTGTTCCACCCCGCGCTTGCAGTCGATGCCGACCAGCGCCACGGGCAGTTGCGCAAGGCCCTTGATCAGGTTGCGCTGGTACATCGACTTCCCGGACCCGTTGGCACCCAGGGTGAGCGCCATCGGTGCCTTGCGGTAGTCCCGCTCGAACGCGGTCCCGTCCTCCCGCAGGGCGACCGGCACGACCATGTCGCGGGGGCTGGCCTTGCGGGGCATCCGTACCCGGTGGAGCACGTCATGGCCGGTCATGCGCAGCTCGACGAATCCGGGCTTGGTCTCGGTCACGGTGACCGAGTGGACGCCCCAGGCGTGCCGCAGGCGTTCGGAGGAGGCGGCCAGGTCGGCGGGCTCCAGGCCGGCGGGAAGCCGCAGGGTGACCCGCAGTCCGGTCGAGGTGCCCCAGACCCGGCGGATCTTCGGCGGAACCGGCTGGACCTCGCGGCGGGCGACGTTGCGCGCCATGAACGCCCGCAGGCGGGACGGCTGCACCGTCAGTCCGCACACGTCCATCGTGGAGCGATAGGTCACGGTGAAGCGGCCCCAGGTGACCGGCAGTCCGACCAACGACCAATACACGCGCGGAGCGCGTATCTTCGCGTAGCCGAGCCCGCCAGCCCCCGCTAAGGCTCCCGTGGCCTCCAGCCACATCGACAGGTCCATGGTCAGGCCGCCGGAGTGATCGCGACCGCGCGGAACGAGATCCCGTGCCGCTTCTGCCCGTTGAACTCGTTCTCCCAGTCACGGGCCTTCAGCCCGATGACCTTGACCGGCATACCCGGGACCAGACCCTCCTGGTAGCCCGTCTCCGGGATGGTCACCTGGTACAGGCTCCCCTCCCCCTCATCCGAGACCAGCAGACCCACGGTCGACAGCGCGGCACCGGTCTCCCGATCCATCGCCCGCTCACCGGTTTTCGCGTTGGCCAGCTTCGGCGTCGGCGCGGTCGCCACGAACACCACAGCGGTCGAAAGGTCGATCTTGAACGACGGCATAGCCATCTCCTTGAACAGATCAGAGTTAGGCCCCTTGGACCTCTTGCGCAACTTGTTGGTACAAGCTCGTACCTAGAAGGTTGCAGCACTCAGCGTGAGTCGTCAAGCACTTCTGGCGTACATGTACCAACAAGTTGAGCGAGTGCGTCATGATGGGGTGCATGAGCAAGCAGCCGAAGTATCAGCAGGTGGCCGACGCGCTGCGTCGCGAGATCGACAACGGCACCTACGGGCCTGGCGCACGGCTCCCCTCGGAGGCCGATCTAGCAGCCCGCTTCGATGCTTCGCGGAACACCATCCGTTCAGGGCTGAGCTTGCTGGTCAGCCAGGGGCTGATCACGTCGAGCCAAGGCCTGGGTTACGAGGTGCGGAAGCACGAGATCTTCGAGCTGAACGCCTCCCGCTTCGAGAACCTGAACTTCCCTCAGAACGGCGACGCGTACTCGACCGACGTCACGAACGCAGGCCGGCGACCGCACCAGAGATTCCGGGTGGAGCTGACGACCACCTCTGAAGACATCGCCCAGCGGTTGCGGGTGGAGCCAGGCTCCCGGTCTGTACTGCGGTTTTGCCACCGCTTCGTCGATGACGTGCCATGGTCCACGCAGGCGACGCATTACCCGGATTGGCTGCTCCAAGAAGCACCCCGGCTTGCCGAGCCCGGCGACATCGATGAAGGAACCACTCGATACCTCACCAGTCTGGGGATCGAGCAGGTGGGGTACGCCGATGAGATCGCTACCCGGATGCCCACGCCGGAAGAGGCACGTCTCTTGGAGATCGGCCCGGGAGTCCCCGTCCTTCTCTGGACACGTACGGGCTACACCACGGACCGCCCCGTGCGCTGCACGATCACGACCTTCCGAGGCGACCTGAACCGCATGAACTACGAGATCGGCAACCTATCCGCCCGGAATGAGAACGAAGCCAAGTGAACATCACGACCGCGACCCCTGCTGACCTCGATCGGCTGCTGGACTTCCGGAAGGAAGCAGCGACGTGGATCGGCAAGCTAGGCAACGACCAGTGGCGCCGGCCTTACCCCGCGGACCGCCTGTTGGCCACCATCGAAGCAGGAACGGTCTTCATGCTGAGAGACGGAGAGCGGACCGCTGCCACGATCACCCTTACCTCGGAGGCAGAGGAGGGGTTGTGGTCGGATGAGGAACTCGCCGAGCCGTCGATGTTCATCAACAAGCTGACCGTCTCCCGCGACTACGCCGGGCAGAACCTCGGAGGCAGGCTTTTGGATTGGGCCGGCGATCGAGCGTACCGAGCGTCAGCCAAGTGGCTACGACTCGATGCATGGACCACGAATGAACGGCTCCAGCGGTACTACCTCGAGCAAGGGTTCCAGTACGTGAGGACGGTACTCGAAGGCACTGCCGTCAACGGCGGACCACGAGTCTCAGGCTGGCTTGCCCAACGTCCTACCCGACTGGCGCAGCACCGATTCACCGACGAGGTGCCGGGCCCTCAACCGCTGCGCGCCTGAGCTGTTACAGGTTTCCCTACCTCATCAAGCCCCGGCTGCGCTCCGCTCCGCCGGGCGCGCTTCCCGGCTCCGCTGCGGGCGCCGCTCCTGCCTCCGGCCCGCTCCGCCCGCGCTGCGCCGACGCGCGCCCACATGTGGATAGGGCCGGTAGCCATGAGTCGATCACCGCAGAGCACGGCCCACGGTCAAGACGATGCCTCCGGCGGGGGATCGGCCGGCACCGGGATGGAGGGGCGCCGTCGCCGACCGCGGGCACGTAGTGGTGTGCGTGGGGTGCTCCCATCCCGTCCGCCATCGACCCAGGCAGAGCCGAGCAGACGCGGCCCATGGCGTCCAGGTCGTTCGTACAGTGGCGCGCTCCACCTGGACGCCATGAACCACGCCCGCTCCACGGTGTGTGGGTCGACGGCGGACGGGATGGGAGCTGGGGCGGACGGTGGGTCGAGGAGGGAAGCGGGTGCGGCTTGGCACGCCCTGTACCGGTGTGTTTTACCGCACCGCAAGGCTGCAGGCCCTGCCCGTGCAATAGCCTTCCCGCGGAGGGGTGCCATGTCTGCGTGGATCATGTTGGGTTCCGGCTGCTTTGTCGTAGTCCTGGGCGTGTTGACCTTGACCGGCAGCCGGGGAATCGCAGAGTACGCGCGGTCGCCTAGGGCTGGTTGGGGTCGGATAGCGATGGGTGGCGGCTTCGTCCTGGACGGCGGAGCTAGACTTCTCGACTTCTCTTCCGGAGCGGGGATGGTTGTTTCCACCATTGCCCTGGGGATCATCGTGCTCGGTGCGGTGCTTCAGCTCCAGGCTGAAGTGTTCGCCAAGGCTCGTCATGCTGGCGACGCAAAATGAGCGGCGCCTGTACTCCCCGGCCAGGGCAACCGTCGAGTGGGCCACCGATGTCTGACACCAGTGGCTGACACCAACAGCCGCGAACACGGACGGATTCCGAAGCACTTCAGCGGGCCGGTGTCGAGTCGCTCTATCGGCGATATGCAGGCTTCCGAAGGCGCCGTGATCGACCTGATAAAGATGAGGCTCGTCGATCGCGATGCCCCGTAGAGTCGAGTGGTCCCGACAACAGGTGCCCCGGGGGCGCCCGAGGCGGATGCCGAACTGGTGGGAGTAAGAGGCGGCTCACGGGGTGGCTGCACGAGCGTGGCGCGCGATCGGCGTCCTGCGTAGTCCCCACCGGACCCCGGTCGTACAGCAGCGAAGTACAGCAACCGCCTGCAGCCGGCAGTGCCCATCAGCACCCGTCAGGCGGCCTGTATGACCGTTGATGCCCGATCTCTGTAGAGCTACGGATCAGAAGGCTGCAGGTTCGAATCCTGCCGAGTGCGCTCAGATCAGATGCCCCCGAGAGATCCGGGGCCTCTGACGTGTTCGTATCACCGGCTCCGCACACCGTGAGGATCAGCTCGCGGAGGTTCGTACCAGGTCGGCGTACAGGATGATGTTGTCCGGACGGTGGCCCGCACGCAGGTCGCCGCCGCAGGTGATGACGCGCAGTTCGGGGCGGGGGGTGTCGCCGTACACCCGCTGGGTGGGGAAGTGTTTCTTGTCCACCTGCTGCAGGGTGCGTACGGCGAAGACGGCGGTGGAGCCGTCGGCGCGGTCGACGGTGATGGTGTCGCCCGGACGCACGCGTGCCACGTTCCGCAGGACGGCGGGCCCGTTGACGGTGTCGAAGTGGCCGATGAGTACGGCCGGGCCCGTCTGGCCGGGGGTGACGCCCTCCCGGTACCAGCCGATGCGGTCGGCCTGGGCGACGGAGGGCACCTGGACGGTTCCGTCGGCTGCCAGGCCGAGTTGGAGGACGGGGGAGGTGTCGACGCCGGCGGCCGGGATGCGGACCCGCACGGGCACGGATGCGGGCAGCGGAGCCGGTGGGGACGCGGGCGAGGACGCGGATGCGGGCGACGGCGGTGGGGCGGAGGTAGTGATGTTCGCTGCCGGGCCGTGTGCGGCGGGTGCCGGGGTGCCGGCGTGTAGGGCGATGACCGTCATCCAGCCGCCGACGGCCAGTGCTGCCGCCGCCGTAGCCGCGATCCAGCGCAGGCGGCTGTGGGAGGGCGGGGACGGGGGCGGGGTGTCCTGGGCTGGGGGCGCCTTCATCGGGGTTCCTCGGGGCTTCCTGGGCGCGCTGCGGGAGACGCGGAAGGCGGGCCGCCGGTGACGACCGGTGGCCCGCCAGGTGCGGTGGTGTCGGGGGTTCAGACGCCCGCGCGGCGGCGGCGCACCACGTAACCGAGGCCGATCGCACCGCCCGCGGCCAGGGCCGCGCCGCCCGCCAGGAGCGCGGTGTTCTGCGAGCTGCCGGTGCCTTCGGCGCCCGCGGCGACAGCGCCGGTGGGAACGACCTTGGTCTGGGTGGTGACGGTGCCGGTGTGCTTCGAGGTACCCGTGCCGCTGCCCGTGTTCAGGCAGCCCTTGGGGAGCTTCGGGAAGGGCGTCGTGCGCCAGGGGGAGTCGCCGCCCTGGTTGTTGTCGAGGAAGAGCGGGGCGGTGCTGTATGCCTTCTCGATCTTCAGGCCGTTGACGGTGTCCTCCGGGTGGTTGCGGTCCACGGTGGACACCGCCTTGCCCTTGCCGTCCCTCAGCACGGCCTTCGGGCCCTTACGGAGGCTGTTGGTCAGGTCGACCGTCCAGCCGCCGAAGCGGGAGGGGATGGTCTGCAGCACGGTGCACTTGCCGATGACGGTGACGGTGCCGGTACCGGCGCCCGACCCGGACCCCGTACCGGAACCGCTGCCCGTGCCCGTGTTCAGGCAGTCCTTCGGCAGGGCAGGGAAAGGCGTCGTGCGCCACGGCGCCGGGTCGCCCTGGGAGCGGTCGAGGAAGAGCGGGGAGGTGGTGTCCGCGTTCTTGATCTTGAGGCCGTTGGCGAGGTCCTCGGGGTGGGCGCGGTCCACGGTGGACACCGTCTTGCCCTTGTCGTCCTTCAGCACGGCCTTGGGGCCGGCCGAGAGGCTATTGGTCAGGTCGACCGTCCAGCCGCCGAAGGCGGAGGGGATGGTCTGCGTCGCGGTGCAGTGCGTGTCGGCGCCGGACGGGCCGTCGGCGGCAAAGGCGACGGCCGGCGTGAGCAGGGCGCCGGCGAGGGCGGCGGTGGCGACGGCGGCGCGGAGGGTGAGGCGGTGGCGCGCGAGCACGGCAGACATGGTGATCCCCCAGGGATGACAAGAGTGGTGTAGCAAGGAGATCGCGCCGCGCGGTTTTCCGTCCGGCCCCCCGGTTTCGGCCCTCGCGGTGTGCGATGCGCTCAGTGTGACTGATCACATAACCATGATTGATGCGGGAACCGTCACGGACGTGCAACAGCGCGACGGCTCACCTCTCCGGCCGCCGCCAGGCCGACAGGCCGCCCCGCCGTTCTCCGGCAGCCTGGCAGGCGCCTTGAGCCGGGCTGGATGACGCGCCCGCCGTCGCTCAACCGGGGAGTCGGCTTGATCAATCACAGCAGGTCAGATGAGCACTGGCCCAGGGTCAACAGCCTGCCCAAGCTGGAGAGGACGAAGCCACCAGGCTTCAAAAGCTGGCCGCGGGACAAGCCGGGACGCCGCTGGTCATGCGGAGCACCCTAACGGAGCAACCGCTTCGTCCCGAGAGGTCCCATGAGCACTGTCCACGTACGCATCGGAGAGCACCGGACCAAGTACCACACGGACGCGGACTGTCCGTCGCTGAACGGCAAGCAAGACACCTACATGGGGCAGGAGTCGATGTCCGAGGCCCAGGCCAAGGAAACAGGGGCTCACAGCCTGCCAGCGCTGCAAGAGGTAGCCGTACTGGCGCCACGGCTGTCCGGTCACCTCTTTGCCACCACGGTACCGGTGGCAGTGACGGCAACGTTGACGGCAACGACAGCGGACGGCAGCGGCGCTGGGCAGCCCGGCACGGTAGCGGCAGAGTGCCGGCGGGCCGTCCCATCAAGGCGTGCCCGCAACTTCTAAGCGCTTGGCCGCATGCCGCGATCGCTGGGCCGTCGCTGGGCCGTGCGAGGGTGCCCGAGGTCCACCAACAATGACAGAAGCCCACAGCACCTGAACTGGTCAGAGCCGTGGGCCTGTTCTGCCTCGCTGGTCAGCCGGTCGGCTGATCAGTACCTGCACTTCTGGGGTCATCGCCCGCGCCCCGACGGACAGCTCGGGGCCGGCTGCCTGAGCCAGTGGTGGCCGTCCCCGTTCACCGTGGACGGCGTGCGGTACGCGACGGCAGAGCACTGGATGATGGCGTCGAAGGCGCGGCTGTTCGGTGACGCGGAGGCCGAGCGGATGGCCGTCGAGGCACGGAACCCGGCGCTCGCCAAGAAGGCGGGGCGGCTGGTGCGCGGCTTCGACGGGACGACTTGGGAGCGCGAGCGGTTCGGGATCGTGGTCGAGGGCAGCGTCCACAAGTTCGCCACGGACGCCGGTCTACGGGCCTTTCTGCTGGGCACGGGCAACCGGGTGCTCGTCGAGGCGAGTCCGGTGGACCGGATCTGGGGCATCGGACTCGCGGCGGACGACGAACGGGCGGCGGACCCGGAGCGCTGGCGGGGACTCAATCTGCTGGGTTTCGCGCTGATGGAGGCCCGGGAGCGGCTCGGCGCGTCCTGACGGCGCCGGGCCGCCGGGTCCACGGGCCGTCGACTCCGGGACGCCCGGGCGGGGACGCCGTCCGGATATGATTCGTCCGATCCACCCAAATATGGGCGGGGATGGAGCCGGGTACGGCCGTCGGTGCCGCTACGGAAGCCCGTGCGTCACGAAGGACGTCGAGTAGCCGTCGTCCGTGCTGCTCCAGGGGTCGTCGCCGCTGTCCGGAGCGGTGATGTAGACGATGAGCATCAGGATGCCGAGGACGACTCCGACCGCTCCGCAGATGAGCCCGGCAAGGGACATCCCACCGTTCGTCGCCTCCCCGCGGCGTGCCTTGCGGCGGCCGACGATGCCGAAGATCACGGCGAGCACACCGATGACGGCGGCCACCGGTCCGAGGCAGAACACGACCACCGAGATGATGCCCAGCACGAGCGAGGCGGTGCCCATGCCGTTGCTCGGTACGGGCACCAGTCCGGGCCAGCCGTAGCCGGGGCCCTGGGGTCCGTACGGCATGCCGTACCCCGGGTAGCCGGGGTACTGGGGGTAGCCGTACGACAGCTGCCCGGGTCCCTCGGGTCCCATGGGCGGTGGCGGCACGGCCTGGGCGGCGGGCGGCGCGAAGGGGTTTCCGGCGGCACCGGGAGACGGAGGAGCGAACGGGTTGCCCGCGGACGGGGCCGCAGGCGTGGGGCCGGGGCTCGGCGGGGCGAACGGGTTGCTCCAGGCCGGGTGAGCGGGAGCGCCCGGTGTTCCGGAGCCGGGAGGGGAGACGACCGTGGGCTGGTTGTGCACAGAGGGGCCGCCGGAGACAACGGTGTCCCGGGGGGCGGCGGGGGTTCCGGCGGCCGGATCGGCGGGGCTCGCGAAGGGCGCCCGGTCGGCGGGCGACGTCCAGGGTCCGGACTCCGGGCCTGCGGCGGGCTTGTCGAGCGGGACCTTGGGCGCCTGGACGGCGGCGGCACCCGGCGGTATTCGCCCGCCGGACTCGGCGCCGGGCGCCTGCGCGGCCGGGACGCCCCCGGCGGCCGGCGTGCCCGGTGACCCGTCCGTCCCGTCGCCCGGCCGATCCCATGGACCCGGGACGGCGTCCTGCGGCGTTCCCGGCGCCTGCGCGTCGTCGGACATGCGTGAGGTCCCCCCTCTGTCGTACGTTCCGTCATGCTACGGCCCGCGCCTGCCCGGCGTGACCCGCGCCCTACGATGATCCCTGAGTCATCGATCAGCCGATCATCCGCGTCCCGCCCGAGCCCGTGGCCGGGACGCCGTTCCCGGGGAGGAACCCTTGAGCGCCTACCACGACGCGCCCGCCGTGCGGGATCTGCACGCCTTCATCGCCGGACTGCCGAAGGCCGAACTGCATGTGCACCACGTCGGCTCCGCCTCCCCCCGCATCGTCTCGGAACTGGCGGCCCGCCACCCCGACTCCAAGGTGCCCACGGACCCCGAGGCCCTCGCCGACTACTTCACCTTCACCGACTTCGCGCACTTCATCGAGGTCTATCTGTCCGTCGTCGACCTGATCCGGACCCCCGAGGACGTCCGCCTGCTGACGTACGAGGTCGCCCGCGACATGGCCCGGCAGCAGGTGCGCTACGCGGAGCTCACCATCACCCCCTTCTCGTCCACCCGCCGCGGCATCGACGAGCGCGCCTTCATGGAGGCGATCGAGGACGCCCGCAAGGCGGCGGAGGCCGAGTTCGGCACCGTGCTGCGCTGGTGTTTCGACATCCCCGGCGAGGCGGGACTGGAATCCGCGGAGGAGACGGCCCGACTCGCCACCGACGACCGGCTGCGTCCCGAGGGGCTGGTCTCCTTCGGGCTCGGCGGACCCGAGATCGGTGTCCCGCGGCCGCAGTTCAAGCCGTACTTCGACCGGGCCATCGCCGCCGGACTGCGGTCCGTGCCGCACGCGGGCGAGACGACCGGCCCCGAGACGGTCTGGGACGCGCTGAACGAGCTGCGTGCCGAGCGGATCGGACACGGCACGAGTTCCGCCCGCGACCCGAAACTGCTCGCCCACCTCGCCGAGCACCGCATCGCGCTGGAGGTCTGCCCGACCTCCAACATCGCGACGCGGGCGGTCCGCACGCTGGACGAGCACCCCATAAAGGAGTTCATGAACGCGGGTGTCCTCGTCACCGTCAACTCGGACGACCCGCCGATGTTCGGTACCGACCTCAACAACGAGTACGCGGTCGCCGCGCGGCTGCTGGACCTCGACGAGCGGGGTCTGGCCGGCATCGCCCAGAACGCGGTGGAGGCGTCCTTCCTGGACGAAGCCGGCAAGGCGAAGCTGGCCGCCGAGATCGACGCCTACACCACGGCGTGGCTCGCCCCCTGACACCACCAGCCGTCCGGACCCCCGGGAACCCGGCTCGCGGCTCTCCACCTTCACAATGGCCCCATGCGCACCGTGACTGCCGTCGCCCACCGCGGCGACCCCTACCGTCATCGCGAGAACACGCTGGCATCGCTGCGCTCCGCCATCCGGCGGGGCGCGGACGCGGTGGAGATCGATGTACGGCTGACCCGGGACGGCGTCCCGGTGCTGCTGCACGACGGAACACTGAAACGGCTGTGGGAGCAGGACCGCCCGCTCGCCGCGCTCTCCTCGGACGAGGTCCGGGGACTGACGGCGGGCGGGGTGCCGACACTGGCGGACGCGCTGGCGGCCACCGACGGCACCCGGGTCATGATCGATGTGCCGGGCCACCCCTCGCTGAGGGAGGTGCACCGGATCGTGGACGTCGTCCGGCAGTGCGGCGCCGAGGAGCGGGTGTACTACTCCGCGGGAGCGCAGACCATGCTCGCGGTCCGTGCCGCCGACCCCTCCGCGGAGATCGCGCTGACCTGGACGACCCTGGCTCCGCCGCGTCCCGGCCTGCTCGACGCGGTGCGTCCGCGCTGGCTCAACTACCGCTTCAGCCTGATCGATCGCGCTCTCGCGGCCCGAGTCCACCGGGGCGGCCATCTGCTGTCCGTGTGGACTCCCGACACCCGTCGCTCGATGCGGCGCCTGCTCGACCTGGGCGTCGACTCGATCACCACGAACCGCGTCGACGAGCTGTGCGCACTGCGCGGGCTCTGAGGCGCACACCGGATCACGACTGACGCCGGGCGAGCCGCCGGGATGGCCCGGCGCGCCGTTCGTACGGAAGAAGTACCTCGGTGCGGCGTCAGGCGGCCAGGGCAGCGCGCTCACGAGCCACGCGTACGGCCTCGGACAGACTGGCGATGTCGTACGCGCCCTGGTGTCTGCGCCCGTTGACGAAGAAGGTGGGCGTCCCCGCCACATCGCTGAGGTCCGCCGACTCGACGTCCTCGGCCACACGTACCGCGCCTGCGTGAGCACGCATGTCCCGTTCGAAGCGGACCGCGTCGAGCCCGATGTCCGTGGCGTAGCGCGACAGGTCGTCGAAGTCCAGGGCCCCCTGATGAGCGAGCAGCAGATCGTTCATCTCCCAGAACCGCCCCTGCAGAGCGGCCACTTCAGCGGCCTCTGAGGCGAGCTGGGCGTGCCCGTGGACGTCGGTCAGCGGGAGGTGCCGCCACACGTACCGCACGTCCCCGAAGTCCCCGAGCAGCTCGCGCACCACGCTTTCCGCCTGCCCGCAGTACGGGCACTCGTAGTCGCCGTACTCGACAACGGTCACCGGCGCGTCGCGCGGGCCACGGACGTGGTCGCGGTAGGGGTCGACGGGCACCGCCAGATCGACGATCGTCTCCGACTTCCCGAGCAGCGCCCGCATCCGAAGGGGGCGCGGCAGCATCTGTACGGCTGCGGTGACGAGCCGGCTGACCACGAAGGAGCCGAGGACGACGCTCAGGATGCCGATCTTCGCGTCTTCGAGTCGCAGGCCGGCGAAGGCGCGGGTGGCGATGAGCAGGGAGACGGTGAACCCCACTCCCGCCAGGGTCCCGCCCGTGAGGACGGCGCCCCAGCCGACCGGAACCCGGATCCGTCCGCGGCTCACCGCCGTCACCAGCGCCGCGGCCCCCACGATGCCGATCGGTTTGCCGAGGAGGTAGCCGAGGAGGATGCCCAGGGTGACCGGTGAGGTGAACGCCCGTCCCAGCTGGTCGAGACCGATCGGCATGCCGACGTTGGCCAGGGCGAAGAGCGGTACGACGACGTAGCTGGTCCATGGGTGGAACATGCGCTGAAGCCGCTCGTTCGGGGAGATGGCCGCGGCGATACCGGCGCGCACGGTGCGTTCCAGTTCCGGCGTCGGCTGCTCGCGGAACAGCCGGAACAGCCCGGTGATGCGTTCCAGTTCGGTGCGCGCCGCCGGGTACGCGTATGTCAGCAGGCCCATGGCCAGTCCGATGACCACGGGGTCCACGCCCGACTCCAGCAGGGCGACCCATGCGATCAGCGCCAGCAGCGCGTACACGGCGAAGTGGCGGACGCCGAGCCACCGGACGAGCAGAACGACGGCGAAGGTGCCGGCGGCCACCAGCAGCGACGGCATGTTGAGGCGACCGCTGTAGGCGATGACGATGACACCGAGGGCCAGGAAGTCGTCGACCACGGTGAGGGTCAAGATGAAGACCCGCAGCCCGGGGGGCATGTGGCGACCGACGACGGCGAGCATGCCGAGGGCGAAGGCGGTGTCGGTGGACATCGCGGTGCCCCAGCCCTGCGCCGTCGCGTGGCCGGCGTTGAACGCGAGGTAGACACCGATCGGTACGAGCATGCCGCCCACGCCCGCCGCGAGCGACAGCGCCAGACGTGTGCGGTCACGCAGCTCGCCCATGTCGAACTCGCGGCGCGCCTCCAGGCCGACGACGAAGAAGAACAGCGCCATCAGTCCGCTGTTCACCCACTCGCGCAGCGGAAGCGACACCCCGAACGGGCCCACTCGGAGGGACAGATGAGTCCGCCAGAACTCCTCGTAGTCCGGGAAGGCCGCATTGGCCCAGACAAGTGCCGCGAGCGCCGCCGCCACCAGGACGGCCGCGCTGCCGGTCTCGGTGTGCAGGAAGTCGCGCAGCGGAGAGTGCTGGTTCTTGCCACAGGCGCTCTGCAACGTGTAGTCGCCGGCTTGGAAGGACATACTCGGACACTCACTCGACCGTCGGCACCGGGCACGGACGGATCCGAGACCTCCCCCGGCCGCACCGGACGGCCGGGGTGACCACCCCGCCTCTCGTGAGACCGCGCGGTGGCATCGTCATCCACCGGTGGTCAGCACCACGCGGAAGCGCGCAGCCCCGGACAGCATGCGTGCGAAGGCGTCGTTGACCTCCTCGAGCGGCATCGTCTCGACCATCGGCCGTACCCCGGTGCGCGCACTGAAGGCCATGGTCTCCTCGACCTCCTGCGCCGTGCCCGACGGATGCCCGCTCAGGGACTTGCTGCCCCCGATGAGCTGCGTCGGCGTCACCTTGAGCAACTCGTTCGTCACCCCGATCACGACCAGTTGCCCGCGCGGGGCGAGCCCGTCGATCGTCGCCGACATGGCGTCGGAGTTCGCCGCGGTGCCGAGGACGACCTTGGCGCCCCCGAGGTCCTTCAGCGCCTGGGCGGGATCGGAGGCCAAGCTGTCGATGTAGTGGTCCGCGCCCAGATGCCGGGCCAGATCCTCCTTGTCCCGGCCGCGGGCGATCGCCACGGTCTCGAAGCCCATCCTGGTGGCGTACTGGATGCCCAGATGCCCGAGGCCGCCCACGCCGAGGACGGCGACGAGGTCCCCGGCACGGGCCACGCTGCTGCGCAGCCCCATGAAGGAGGTGACGCCCGCGCACCCGAGTGGGGCGGCGTCGACCGCGGAGAGACCCTCGGGGATGCGCGCCAGCGCCTCGACGGGCACCACGATGTGGGTGGCATATCCGCCGTCGTAGGACAAGCCCGGCACCTTCAGATTGACGCAGCTGATGAAGTCGCCCTGGCGGCAGGGGCGGCAGTGGCCGCACTGACCGCCGAACCAGCCCACCTCCACCCGGGCGCCGACTCCCCAGCCGACCACCCGCTCACCCACCGCGTCGATCCTGCCCGCCACCTCGTGCCCGGGCACGAGCGGGAAGTGAATGGCCGGAGAGGGGGTCTGCACGAACACCGCATCCGTGTGGCAGACACCGACGGCCTCCACGGCGATACGCACGTGCCCCGGCCCCGGCTCCGGCAGTTCCCGCTCGACGATCTCGAAACTCCCCCGGGGCTCGGCCACCTGGGCGACTCGCATCACGGACATGGCTTCTCGGCTCCTTGCTGTAGGGCGCGAACCAGACATTCGCTGATGAATCATTCCGTTGTCGCACCGGGCGGCTCAGCAGACGCGCGGCACGGTGACCGCCCCGGAAGCAGGCACCCGGTCCGGTCGTGCCCGCGACAGCGGTCCGCTCGACGCGGCCGCTCCTTTGGCTCAGCCTTCGCGCCAGCCCAGCTTGATGAGCAGGTTCTTCGCCTCCTCCACGACGGCCGCCTCGGCGACCACGCCATAGCGAGCGGCCACGATCTGGCTGCGGGAGGCGAAGTCGTGGCGGCCTCCGGTCAAGGCGTGGCCGACGAAACCGAAGAGGGCGCCGAAGATCGCGCCCCAGAACAATCCGCTCACCATCAGCAGCAGTACGTCATGGTGGCCCGCGGCGAACAGCGACAGAAGCAGACCGATGAGCAGTCCGAACCAGGCACCCGAGCCCGCGCCCGCCAGAGCCGCCCGGCCGCGGGTGAGACGGCCGAGCACCGTCTCCACCATCCGCAGGTCCGAACCGATGATCGCGGTGTGCTCCACCGGAAACTTGCTGTCGGAGAGGAAGTCGACCGCGCGCTGGGCCTGCTGATAGGTCGGATACGAGGCGACCACCGGCCGGTCGACCGGTGCCATGGGCGGTTGCTGCGCCATCGAAGGACCTCCTTCGTCGCCGTCCCGGTCGGCGGTCCGCTGCGACCGGTAGCCGCCGCAGCGCCCGGGTCACCTCTGATCGAGCGGTCGTCCGTCGTTGCGCAGAACGTCCAGACCGCGGCGGTACTCGTCCTCGCCGATCTCTCCGCGCGCGAAGCGCTCGGCGAGCAGCCGCTCGGGAGCGGGCCCGTCCGGCGCGGTGGCATCCGGCGCCCCGCTGCCCTCGGATCGCAGCAGGGCCCGGAAGAACAGGGCACCGGCGCTGGTGATCAGCGCCCAGAAGAGGATCGCGGCCGCCGAGATGGCGAACCAGCCCCATCCGCCGAGGTTGTGGCCATACCAGAACACCACGGATGTTCACTCCCTCATCCGGACCCTGTGGTCAAACCGTACCCAGATACAGCGATTCAGGCGCGGCGAGGCAGGCCGGTGATGGCACCCGCGGCACCGGGCACGGCCCGCCGCCTACCGCGGGGTACGGCCGTCGGGGGAGGCGGGGGCACCGGTCCTTCCCCCCGACGGCTCGGATCGCACCGACGTCCGCGTCGCCGACGGCTCGCGGGTCGGGACCGCCGAGCTGCTCGGGTGGCGGGAGCCGCCGTCCTGCGGCCCGCCGGTCGGAGTGGGGCTGACGCGCGGGGGCGACGCCGACGGAGTGGGGTTCGCCGACGTGGCGGGCGGCTCCGACGGGGTGTGACGCTGCGCGGGGCCGCTCGCGGGCGGCGGGGCCAGGGGCACCGTCGGGGACGCGGGTGCCTCGGATGCCGTCAGGCGGAGCGGCAGCGCGACGAGGACGGCGACGACCACGGACGCGCCCGCCCCGGCCGCGGCGCGGAACAGTCGCCGGCGCGCTGCGGCGCGGCGGATCGCCTCGTACCGGCCGGGGGGCGGGCCGAGGTGCTCGGGAGCGGGGCGCAGGATCACCGCGAGGGGGTCCTCGGATCCGCGCTCCGGGCCGTCGTCAAAGCGTGTGGTCAAGGCTTCTCCTCAGGTGGACGCGGAGCAGTTCGCGGGCCGCGTGGAGATCGGCCTTGACGGTTCCTTCCTTGCGCCCGGTCAGCACGGACACCTCCCGGATCGGCATGTCGGCGTAGTAGTGCAGCAGGATCGGGACCCGCAGTCGTTCGGGCAGCGACTGCACGAGCAGCCGCACCGAAGGGTCCGCCTGTTCGCTGTGAGGGCGGACGGCGGCTTCCGAGGTGGCGCGGCGCATGGCTCTGCGCTCGCGCTCCATTTTGCGCCAGTGGTCCCGGACGAGGTTGGCCGCAGTGACGTAGAGGAAACCGCGGGGCTCCTCCACGGACGTCCAGCGGGCCCAGAGCCGGGTGAACGCCTCCGAGGCGATCTCGTGGGCCGTCTCGTCGTCGTCGACGAGACGGCGGCACCAGCCGGCGAGGCGTGGATAGAGGACGGCGAACAGCTCGGACGCCGCCTTGTCACGGGACCGTTTCAACGCTCTCCATGGTCGTGAGGGCACTCGTAGAGAAGGATGCCGGGCCGTCGGCGTACGTTCCGTGGGCCCGGCATCCCGGATGGCGGTCCTGCCTGCTCATGGGGTCCCTCCGCTCGAGCGAAGCCGAGGGTGAGGGATGAGCCCGGAGGGCGCCGGGAGGGTCAGGGGGTCGAGGAGGTCAGCGCGGCGAAGACGATCACGTTGTCTAGGTATCCGTCGCCGGTGCGGGGTCCGCCGCACGTGATCAGCCGCAGCTCCGGACGGTCCACGTCCCCGTAGACGTCGTTCGCCGGGAAGTCCGCCTTGGCGACCGTCCGTACGGCACTGACGGTGAACACCGCCGCCGTGCCGTTCTCCAGGCGCACCACGATCCGGTCGTCCCGGCGCAGCCGCGCGAGCCGGCGGAAGACCCCGTCCCCGTAGGCGCCGACCGTGACATGGCCGAGGATGACCGACGGTCCCACCTCACCCGGCGTCGGCGAGTGCTGGTACCAGCCCGCCCGGTCGTGTGCCGTGACGGGGGGCACCTGCACGGTGCCGTCCGGCGCCAGCCCCAGGGGCATGACGGAGGAGTCGACCCCGATGGCCGGGATCCGCAGCCTGACCGGGACCGAACGGCCCAGGGGCTGCACGGCTTTCGCGGATGCCGGCGAGGACGGCGGCCTGCTTCCGGGGCGTGCGGCCGTGGCCTGGTGAGCCGGGTGGCCACCGCAGCCCATGAGCAGCGAGGCCAGCGCCGCAGTGGCGAATGCGCGCCTGGAGAGCGGGGTCATGCCCCGGACGCCCGCCGGCGGCGTACGACGAAGACCGCCGCACCCCCGGCGACGAGCACCGCGGCAGCGCCGCCGCCGATCAGGCCGTCCGTGGCCCCGGACGGCGAGGAGTCGGCCACCACGCCGGTGTCGGGTGCGCCCGACGGCACGACGGAGACCTGGCCTCGGGCCGGTGCCGGGCTCGACGCGCGGCTGGGTACGGCGCTGGGGGCCCGGGTGGGTTCGGCGCTGGGGGCGGCGCTCGACGCCCGGGTCGGGACGGGGCTGGGGGTCGCGGTCGCCCCGTCGGCGAACGCGGGCACGGTGCCCGCCAGCACTGCGGTGCACGCAAGTGCCATGGAGCTGAGGACAGTTCGGCGCATGGAATCGCTCTCTTTCGTCGGCCCGCCCGGTACTCGGTGGGCTGGGTCACGGGTCGAGCGAAGAGACGAGGCAGCGACGGAGCGGGTTGTAAAGGGATGGCAAAGCCCGGAGCGTCACTCGCGTGCTCACCACGACGATCGGCTGCGGCAGGGACGCCGGGAAGCCCAACTCGCCTACCGCGCACACCTCGTGCGCACGCATGCGCCCATACGCCTGCGCTCATACGCCTGCGCCGGCACCGTCCGCGCCGAGACGGCCGACGGCCGGGTGTGCGGCATGGAGCAGCCACCCGTGGTCGTCCAGCCGCCCGCCGACGACGGCGGGCCGGCCGTCGCCGAGACAACGCCGACGAGCGCCGAGGAAAACCCGAGAAGGCCGGTGAACGACTTCAGTCCGAGCCGGGCGGCGCCGCCTCACCGAGGCCGTCGTCCGGCTCCGCGCTCATCAGGCGAAGCGTTTCCTCAGCCTTCTTCCGCGGCGACTTCGGCCCGGTCACCGACATGGCCGCTCTGGCCAACTCGGCCCTCAACTGGTCGAATGCCAACTCCCCCGACAGATCCCGCAACCTGCGACTTCTGCTCATACTGGTTCAACGGTCCAGCGCACCACCCGTCACCGCAATACCGCCGAATGGGGTACCCCACCGACCATCAACGGCCGTGCCACGAAAGTGTGAAGGCTCTTACGGCTGCCGCTCGAACACTTTCGGCCCTCCGCGGCGGCGGCGTGAATCAACTCCGTGCCACGACATGAACCATATGTTCCTTACTGTGGCTTTTGCGTAGAGTCCTGCGCGGACGGGATGGGGTGGGGGACGTGGCGTTCGCGGAGTCGGCCGGCGGCGAGCCCCTGGCCCTTCCCAAGTCGGCCCCGGAGTCCGGACAACGGTCCCTGGCACCGCTGCTGGCGGTGTGCGCCGGCTACTTCATGGTGATCCTCGACGTGACGATCATCAACGTCGCCGTTCCGGTGGTCGGCCGGGAACTGTCGGCCTCGCTCACCGGCATCCAGTGGATCACGGACGGGTACACCATGGTCTTCGCCGGATTGCTGATGACCGGTGGTGCGCTGGGCGACCGGCTCGGCAACCGTCGGGTCTTCTGCTGGGGCGTGGTGGTGTTCACCGTCGCCTCGGCCGCGTGCGCGTTCGCGCCGAGCGCTTCCTTCCTGGTAGGGGCCCGGCTGGTGGAGGGGCTCGGCGCCGCGCTGATCGTGCCCGGTTCCCTGGCCCTGCTCCAGCAGGCCTACCCCGCCCCGGCCGCACGCTCGCGCGCCTTCGGACTGTGGGGGTCGATGGCGGGCATCGCGGCCTCTGCCGGGCCGCTGCTGGGCGGGCTGCTTGTCTCCACCGTGGGCTGGCGGTGGGTCTTCCTCATCAACTTGCCTGTCGGCGTCGCGTGTCTGCTGCTGACGCTGCGCCATGTGACGCCCTCGCCCCGGCGCACCACCCGGGCTCCGGACTGGCCCGCGCAGTGCGCGGTCGTGGCGGCGGTGGCGCTGCTGACCGCCGCGCTCAACGAGGCCGGGCGGCGCGGCTGGACCGATCCCGCCGTTCTCGCCGGGCTGGGCCTGGCCGTCGCGGCCGCCGCGGCATTCGCGGTGCGCGAGCGGCTGGCCAGGGCTCCCGCCCTGCCGCCGGGCCTGCTGCGCTCGCGTGCGATGAGCGGCGGAGCCGTCATCGGCCTGCTGTTCAACTTCGGCTTCTACGGCATGGTGTTCACCGCCAGCCTCGACTTCCAGCGCCGGCGCGGTTTCAGCGCCCTCGAAACGGGGGCCGCACTGTTCCCGGCGGTGGCGATGACCATGTTCGCATCGGTCCTGTCCGGGCGGCTCGCCCGCCGTACCGGTGACCGTCCGCTGGTGGTCTGCGGCATGCTGCTCGCCGCCCTGGGACTCGCCGGCTGGGTCGCGGCGGGAGCCACTCCCGCCTATCCGCTGCTGGTGGCTCCGATGATGGCCGTGGGGTTCGGTACCTCCTTCGCCCTCACCGGCTCGACCACCACCGTGATGGGTGCGGCGCCCGCGGCGTACTCGGGGGCCGCCTCGGGCCTGTTCAACACCACCCGCCAGATCGGCAGCGCCACCGGTGTGGCCCTCGGGGGCAGCCTGCTAGCCACGGGCGCCGACTATGGCGCGGGACTGCGCATCAGCATGGCCATCGGCGCGCTCGCCTATCTGACTGCCGGGGGCCTCGCGTGGCGGTGCGTGCCGGCGAAGTCCGGTCATCCGCAGGGCGCTTGAGACAGTCGAGCAGGTTCGAGCGGTCTTCGCCTCCGACGGGAGGAGGCGTTCCTCGAGGGCCCGTGGCCGCCGGGAGCCGCCTTCGCGGAACCGGACGTCAATCGGCTGGCTCGGGAGGCCAGTTGTCCCGCGGCCGGAGAAACGCCGCGGCCCCGGACGGGACAACTCCCGTCCGGGGCCGCTCGGTCGGCGTCGCCTGTTACGCGTCCAGCGACGTCATCACGTGCTTGATCCGCGTGTAGTCGTCGAAGCCGTAGGCCGACAGGTCCTTGCCGTAACCGGACTTCTTGAAGCCGCCGTGCGGCATCTCGGCGACCAGCGGGATGTGCGTGTTGATCCACACGCAGCCGAAGTCGAGGGCCTTGGACATACGCATGGCGCGCGCGTGGTCCTTGGTCCACACCGAGGACGCGAGGGCGTACTCGACGCCGTTTGCGTACTCGATCGCCTGGTCCTCGTCCGTGAAGGACTGGACGGTGATGACCGGGCCGAAGACCTCGTTCTGGATGAT
Organism: Streptomyces sp. CA-106110; assembly: GCF_050936285.1. Classification (NCBI taxonomy): domain Bacteria; kingdom Bacillati; phylum Actinomycetota; class Actinomycetes; order Kitasatosporales; family Streptomycetaceae; genus Streptomyces; species Streptomyces sp. CA-106110. The sequence goes on from NZ_JBNJNB010000001.1 coordinate 3,959,527, forward strand.
CTCGTCGTCCTGCTGAAGGCCCGAGACGACGGTCGGCGCGTAGAAGTAGCCCTGGTCGCCGACCCGGTGGCCACCGGCCTGGACCTTGGCGTGCGCGGGCAGGCGCTCGATGAAGCCGGAGACCTGCTTGAGCTGGTTCGGGTTGTTCAGCGGCCCGTACAGCACGTCCTCGTCGTCCGGCCGGCCCGTCTTCGTCTCGGACGCGGCCTTGGCGAGCGCGGCCACGAACTCGTCGTGGATGGACTCGTGGACGAGGACGCGGGTGGCGGCCGTGCAGTCCTGGCCGGCGTTGAAGAAGCCGGCCACCGAGATGTCCTCGACGGCCTTGGCGATGTCGGTGTCCTCGAAGACGACGACCGGCGCCTTGCCGCCGAGCTCGAGGTGGACGCGCTTGACGTCCTTGGAGGCGGACTCGGCGACCTGCATGCCCGCGCGGACCGAGCCGGTGATGGACGCCATCGCCGGGGTCGGGTGCTCGACCATCATGCGGCCGGTCTCGCGGTCGCCGGTGATGACGTTGAAGACGCCCTTGGGCAGGACCGAGCCGATGATGTCGGCGATCAGCACCGTGGAGGCCGGGGTGGTGTCCGACGGCTTCAGGACGACCGTGTTGCCCGCCGCGATCGCCGGGGCGAACTTCCACACGGCCATCATCATCGGGTAGTTCCACGGCGCCACCTGGGCGCAGACACCGACCGGCTCGCGGCGCACGATCGAGGTCATCCCCTCCATGTACTCGCCGGCCGAGCGGCCCTCGAGCATGCGGGCGGCACCCGCGAAGAAGCGGATCTGGTCGACCATCGGCGGGATCTCCTCGGAGCGGGTCAGGCCGATCGGCTTGCCCGTGTTCTCCACCTCCGCCGCGATCAGCTCCTCGGCGCGCTCCTCGAACGCGTCGGCGATCTTGAGCAGGGCCTTCTGGCGCTCCGCTGGGGTCGTGTCGCGCCAGGCCGGGAAGGCAGCGGCGGCGGCCGCCATCGCGGCGTCGACGTCCGCCTGACCCGACAGCGGGGCGGTCGCGTACGCCTCGCCGGTCGCAGGATTGACCACCTCGGTGGTCCGTCCGTCGGCGGCGTCACGGAATTCGCCGTCGATGTAATTGCGCAGACGACGCAGCTCGGTGCTCACTGCCGGCCCTCCAAGTTCGGGTGTCCAATCGCTGAGACACCCACCCTAGTCCGTGCACCCACGTTTTCAACAGCCCCGATCCCGCCGTGGCTGCGAAATCCGCAGGGTTCCATCACGGAAACAACGAATTTCATCGATCCAGCCTTGCGGAACTATCGAGACGTCGTGCACAGTGAAGTCGTGGCCAGTCGAAGCGCAGACCAGAGGGACTCCCGCGAGTCCAGGAACGGCGGCACCCAGCTGGATGCCGTCTCCCTCGCCATCATCGAGCAGCTGCAGGAGGACGGCCGCCGGCCGTACGCCGCGATCGGCAAGGCCGTCGGCCTGTCCGAGGCGGCCGTACGCCAGCGCGTCCAGAAGCTGCTCGACCAGGGCGTGATGCAGATCGTCGCTGTCACGGACCCGCTCACCGTGGGCTTCCGGCGGCAGGCGATGGTCGGGATCAACGTCGAGGGCGACTTGGAGTCCGTCGCCGATGCGCTGACCGCCATGTCCGAATGCGAGTACGTCGTGATGACGGCAGGCTCCTTCGACCTGATGGTGGAGGTCGTCTGCGAGGACGACGACCACCTTCTGAACGTCATCAACAAACGCATCCGGGCTCTCCCCGGAGTGCGCTCCACCGAGAGCTTCGTCTACCTCAAGCTCAAGAAGCAGACCTACATGTGGGGAACCCGATAGCCGTGAGCAGCAAGGACCTCAGCAAGACCGCGTACGACCACCTGTGGATGCACTTCACCCGCATGTCCTCGTACGAGAACGCGCCCGTCCCCACCATCGTCCGGGGTGAGGGCACCTACATCTACGACGACAAGGGCAAGCGTTACCTCGACGGTCTCGCCGGTCTGTTCGTGGTCCAGGCGGGCCACGGTCGCACCGAGCTGGCGGAGACGGCGTTCAAGCAGGCGCAGGAACTGGCGTTCTTCCCCGTGTGGTCGTACGCCCACCCGAAAGCCGTGGAGCTGGCGGAACGTCTCGCCGACCACGCGCCCGGGGACCTGAACAAGGTCTTCTTCACCACCGGCGGCGGCGAGGCCGTCGAGACCGCCTGGAAGCTCGCCAAGCAGTACTTCAAGCTGGTCGGCAAGCCCACCAAGTACAAGGTCATCTCGCGCGCGGTCGCCTACCACGGCACCCCGCAGGGCGCCCTGTCCATCACCGGTCTGCCGGGCCTGAAGGCCCCCTTCGAGCCGCTGGTCCCCGGCGCGCACAAGGTCCCGAACACCAACATCTACCGCGCCCCGATCTTCGGTGACGACCCCGAGGCCTTCGGCCGCTGGGCCGCCGACCAGATCGAGCAGCAGATCCTCTTCGAGGGCCCGGACACGGTCGCCGCGGTCTTCCTGGAGCCGGTGCAGAACGCCGGCGGCTGCTTCCCGCCGCCGCCCGGGTACTTCCAGCGGGTCCGCGAGATCTGCGACCAGTACGACGTGCTGCTCGTGTCGGACGAGGTCATCTGCGCCTTCGGCCGCCTCGGCACGATGTTCGCCTGCGACAAGTTCGACTACGTCCCGGACATGATCACCTGCGCCAAGGGCATGACCTCGGGCTACTCCCCGATAGGCGCCTGCATCATCTCCGACCGCCTGGCCGAGCCGTTCTACAAGGGCGACAACACCTTCCTGCACGGCTACACCTTCGGCGGCCACCCGGTCTCCGCGGCCGTGGGCCTCGCCAACCTCGACCTGTTCGAGCGCGAGGGCCTCAACCAGCACGTGCTCGACAACGAGTCCGCGTTCCTGTCGACCCTGCAGAAGCTGCACGACCTGCCGATCGTCGGCGACGTCCGCGGCAACGGCTTCTTCTACGGCATCGAACTGGTCAAGGACAAGGCGACCAAGGAGTCCTTCAACGAGGAGGAGACCGAGCGCGTCCTGTACGGCTTCCTCTCCAAGGCGCTGTTCGACAACGGTCTGTACTGCCGTGCCGACGACCGCGGTGACCCGGTCGTCCAGCTCGCCCCGCCGCTGATCTCCAACCAGGAGACGTTCGACGAGATCGAGCAGATCCTGCGTGCGACGCTGTCGGAGGCGTGGACCAAGCTCTGAGTCGCCCGAGATTCCGATCATCCTTCTGGATGATCAAACAACGGCCCCGTGCCGCCCGTTGGAGTGAGAAACGGCGGTCCGGGGCCGTTGCTGTCCGCAGCTCCCGGCGCAGTCTGCCTAGCGTGCGATGTGACCGATCGCTTCTGCCTTCGTTCCCCCGAACGGGTCCCCCGGACGGGGATCGGCACGGGACAACGGATCTGAACCGAGGTGTACGCGATGGTGGCCCCGCCGGACAACGACGTGCTCTGGGCACAATCCCTGTACTTCCAGCACAACGGCTCACCCGCGCTCTGCGGTGTCTCCCTGGGCGTACGCGAGGGCGAGGTCCTCGCCGTCACGGGCCCGCGCGGCAGCGGCAAGACGACCCTGCTCCAGTGCCTGGCGGGGTTGCTCCCCGTCCAGCGGGGCGAGGTGTGGTTCAACAGCACACCTGTGCACACCATGCGAGCGATGAAGCGGGAACGGCTGCGCCGCGACCGGTTCGGCTGGATCGATCCGGCGCCGCTGCTGCTGCCCGAACTGAACGCATGGGAGAACGCGGCCCTCCCCCTGATGCTCCGCGGCACCAGCCGTCGCCGGGCCAAGACCACCGCCCTGGAGTGGCTGGAGCGCCTCGACGTCGGGGACTGCGCCCGTAAGCGCCCGTGCGAGCTGGTCCAGGCCGAGCGGCAGCGGATCGCCGTCGCACGGGCGCTCGCCGCGTGCCCGACGGTGCTCTTCGCGGACGAACCGACCGCCTCCCTGCACCAGGCCGACGGCGTCCAGGTCCTGCGCACGCTCACCGCCGCGGCCCGCTCGCACGGCATCACGATCATCCTTGCCGCGCACCCGGCGGACGCCGCGGTCGTCGCCGACCGCACAGTGCCCCTGCTGGACGGACGGCAAGTGAAAACCGTTCATCTGCCCCCTGTGCCCGAGGAAGGCCGGGCGCCGTGCTCACTCTCCGTCTAGCCCGCGGGACGCACCCGCTGATCCTGCTGCGCCGGTTCCTGGTCGCGGCGGCGTCGGCGGGCACCGGCTTCCTGCTGCTGTGCACGCTGGGGTACGCCATGGGGCACCCGGAGGCGTCGGCCGTTTCCGTGCTGCGGCTCATCTGGTGCCTCGTGCCGATGGCCGCCACGGCGTACTTCGCGGTCGCCGTCGCCCGCACGGACCCGGGGACCCAGCCGCGCTCGGGTCTCGCCGCCATCGGCCTGGGACCGGTGCGGCTGATGGGCCTCTCCATGGCGACCACGGCACTGTCGACCGTGTTCGGCTCGCTGCTGGCACTGCTGGTCTTCCTGCATCTGCGCGGCGATCTGACGGGGATGCCGTTCGACGGCACGGCCTCCGGGTTCCTCGCCGCCGATCAGTCCCTGCCGGTGCCCGCTGTGCTCACGCTCCTCTCGGTGGTCCCGATCACAGCGTCCCTGGCGAGCGCACTCGCCCTGCGCCCTCGGGGCGGACGGCCGCAGCGCAAGAAGCGGGCGGGCCGCGGCACACCGAGCGCCGACGAGGCCGAGAACACTCCGGACACGCAGTCACCCGGCCTTCCTGACGAGGCAGCCGCGCCCGTATTGCCGCCCCCTCCCCGGCCCGCCCCGGGCGGCCTCCCCTGGGGGGTGGCCGCGCTCGCCGCGGGACTCGCCGTGGAGACCCGCGCCGGCGGCACCGACCCTGCACCGGGGCTCCACCTGCCCGGCGGTCTCGCGGACGGGCCCGCCGGGGTGCTGGCCGGCTGGGCGCTGACGGCGCTGGGGCTGGCCCTGGCCGGGCCTGCCCTCGCTCATCTCTGCGGCTGGATGCTGCAGTCCGCGCGCCCTGGTGCCATGCGGCTGCTCGCCGGGCGCGGTCTGCAGGAGGAGGCCCGTCGGATCGGGCGGCCGCTCGGGGTGGTGTGCGCGGTGGCATCAGGGGCGTACGCGATGGTGGCGATGTACGCCGGCGCACGCCCCGCGTTCGGGCCGCTCACCACGCTGGGCGCCGTGCTCGTGGTCGGCTGCGCGCTCGCGACGCTGGCGATGGCCGCGATGCAGGCCAAGCAGGATCGCGCCGACACGGTCGCGGCGCTGGTGCGGCTGGGCGCTCCGGCCAGGGTGCTGCGCACCGCGGCACTACTGCGCACGGGCACTCTGGTCGCGGTGTTCGTGCCGGTGACCTGGGCGGTGGCGGAGATCGCGGCGATGCCGCTGGCGCGCTGAGAGCTGATGAGAAGGACGCCGCCGGCCTGCTGAGAAGGACGCCGCGGACCCTGCTGGAAGGTCGCCGCCTGGGAGCTGCGACCTCGGCTCGCCTGGGAAATACGCCCCGACCCGCTCGCGAGACGGGCGCCGGTCCGCTCGGGAAATACGCGCCGCTCGGAAGACCGGCGCGGGACCCTCGAGGGGCGGCCGCCGGCCGCTTGGAAAAAGCCGTGAAGTTCCTCCTGTGCCACCGATGAGTTCTTCCTCGGTCCGCAGTCCATCTCTGCATACGGACCACCTCACCGCCGGGAGACGCCGCTCATGTACCAGCAGATGATCTTCGTGAACCTGCCCGTCGCCGACGTCGACGCGTCGAAGAAGTTCTTCACGGAGCTCGGCTACACGATCAATCCGCGGTTCACCACGGACGACTGCGCCTGCGTCGTCATCAGCGACACCATCATCGCGATGCTGCTGGGCCGGCAGCGCTACGCCGACTTCACCGAGAAGGAGATCGCGGACGCCACCAAGACCAGCGAGGTGCTGCTCTGTCTGAGCGCCGAAAGCCGCGAGAAGGTCGACGAGCTCGTCGACCGGGCCCTCGCGGCCGGTGGCACGGGCAGCCGGGAGGCGATCGACCACGGCTACATGTACGGCCGTGCCTTCGACGACCCGGACGGCCACACCTGGGAGGTCATGTGGATGGACCCGGCGGCCGTTCAGGGCTGAACCGCCACCCCTGAACGGGGTCGCCGCGGCGGGGGGTTGAGCTCTCTGAGCGGGTTTCAAACACGCCAATGGTTAACGACCCGGCAAAGTCGACCGGCATGCCGGACATCGCCGTTGACAGCACTTAGTCGCCGCTTATAAACAGGTGAGCCTCTTGGGGGCGTTGTTGTTGCTGCAACGCCCCTCAAACCCCCCGCAGTTGCGCATCTCGTGAAGGGCAATCGTGTCCAAATCCTCCCGCACCGCGCGTACGGTGCGCATTCTTGGCGTCGCCTCCGCAACCGCTGTGCTCGCGCTCGGCGCAGCCGGCAACGCGCTCGCCTGCAACATCAGTGAGTTCTCCGCCGATGCGAAGTGCGACGGCGACAAGGGCGTCATCGTCGTCACCGACAAGGACTTCTCCGGCACCCCGGCGACCGTGACCGTGTTCCTCGAGAACAACGGCGCCGACGACCACCAGGTCGGCTCGCAGGAGGTCAAGGGCTCCCGCGAAGGCACCACCATCGCCTTCGCCGAGGACTGGAAGCCGAACGCCACCTACCGCATCCACGTCACCGCCGGGAAGAACCTGGTCGACGAGGACATCAAGCCGAACCTGACCACCCCGTCCACCGCCTGCAAGACCTCCGAGACGACGCCGCCGGCCTCGGAGACCCCGCAGCCCTCCACCACTCCGTCCCCGTCCGACAGCCCGTCGGCGTCGGCGTCGGAGAGCACGGCCCCCACCACCACCGGGGACAACTCGCCCTCGCCCGCGGCCGGCACGTCGAACCTCGCCGAGACCGGCGCCAGCTCCAGCACGCCCATGATCGCCGGTATCGCCGGCGGCCTGGTCGTCATAGGCGGTGGCGCGGTGTTCTTCGGCATGCGCCGTCGCGGCGCGTCGAAGGCCGGCTGACGCCTTCAGGCCCGTAACCCGTAAGCAGGACGGCCCGCCCCTTCCCGGGGCGGGCCGTCGTGCGTAGCGGGGCGAGCCGTCGCGCCCACCGGGGCGGGATTTCAGCCCGGCTGTGCGCCGGAAGCGCCGCCCAGCACCACGACCTCGGCGGCGTCGAACACGACCCCGACCTCGTCCCCGGGGTCCGGCGCCGCCCGCAGCGGGCACGCCGCCTCCAGCGCGGGGCCCTCCGTGGGCCGTAGTCGCACCGCAACATGGGTGCCGCGGAAGGTGCGTGCGGCCACGGTGCAGCGCAGGCCTTCGGACACGTCCACGAGCCGTACGCCCGCGGGCCGCACGAGCAGAGTGCCGCGCCCCTGCGGGGAGCCCTTCGGGACGGGCACCTTGCCCCAGGGAGTGTCCGCGGCGTCCTGGGCGACCGTCGCCTCCACCACGTTGTCGAAGCCGAGGAAACGTGCCACGAACTCGTCCGCGGGCCGCTGCCACACCTCAAGTGGCGTACCCGACTGGGCGATCCTTCCGTCGCGCATCACGACGACCCGGTCGGCGAGCGCGAAGGCCTCCCCCTGGTCGTGGGTGACGGCGAGCACGGTCGTGCCCAACCGGCCGAACAGCTCACGGAGTTCCACGACCAGGCGCTCGCGCAGCGACCGGTCGAGCTGGCCCAGCGGTTCGTCCAGCATCAGCAGCCGGGGCCGAGGGGCGAGCGCCCGGGCGAGCGCGACACGCTGCTGCTCGCCGCCGGAGAGCGAGCCGACGGCTCGGCGCGCGGCCCCGGGCAGTCCGACGAGATCGAGCAGCTCCCGTACGCGGGCCTGCTGTTCGGAGCGTGCCGCCCCGTGCATCCGGAGCCCGAAGGCGACGTTGCCGCCGACGTCCCGCTGCGGGAAGAGCTGGTGGTCCTGGAACATCAGGCCGACGCCGCGCCGGTGAGCGGGAACCCCGTCCAGATTCCGGCCGTCGAGGAACACCCGTCCGGAGTCGAGGGGCTGCAGACCCGCCACGGTCCGCAGCAGCGTCGACTTGCCGCTGCCGCTCGGCCCGAGCACGCACACGATCTCGTGCTCGGCGACATCCAGGCCTACCGCGTCGAGCGCGGCGCGTCCCGCGAAGCGCACGGTCGCCGTCTCGAGTCTGAGCATGGTCAGAACTCCCCCGTCCGATCGGTCCGCAGCCTCTCCAGGACCAGCAGCGCCACCGCGCACACCACCATCAGAATCGTCGAAAGAGCCATTGCCTGGCCGTAGTTGAGGTCGCCGGGCCGTCCTAGCAGCCGCGCCACCGCGACCGGCAGCGTCGGGTTGTCCGGCCGGGCGATGAACACCGTCGCCCCGAACTCGCCCAGCGACACGGCGAACGCGAACCCGGCCGCGACCAGCAGTGCGCGCCGCACGATCGGCAGGTCGACCTCCCGCCACACCCGCCACGGCGACGCCCCGAGCACGGCGGCCGCCTCTCGCAGCCGTGCGTCCACGGCCCGCAGCACCGGCAGCATGGTCCGCACGACGAAGGGGGCACCCACCAGCGCCTGGGCGAGCGGCACGAGGATCCAGGAACCGCGCAGGTCCAGCGGTGGCTTGTCCAGGGCTATCAGGAAACCGAAGCCGACGGTCACGGCGGACACGCCGAGCGGCAGCATCAGCAGCGCGTCGAATCCCCGTACGAGCCGGCCGGCGTCCCTGCGGGCGAGGGCCGCGGCGGCGAGTGAGCCGATCAGCACGGCGATGCCGGTGGCCGCGACGGCGTACTGGAGCGAGGTGCCGATCGCGTGGATCGGCGCCACCAGGAAGGTGCCGCCGTCGTCGTGGGTCAGCGCCTCGTAGTACGCGAACCCCGGCGCGTCCAGGGACCGCCCGACGAGGACGGCGAGCGGCAGCACGAGCAGGACGGCGACCGTGGCGAGGACCGAGCCGAGCAGCGCCCACTCCCCTGCCCCGCGCGGTCTGCGCGCCGTGCCGGACGCGTCGACCAGGCGCAGCGCGCTCTCCCGGCGGCGCACGGTCCAGGCATGCAGGACGAGGATCGCCCCCACCGCCAGGAACTGGACGAGCGTCAGCACGGCGGCCGTCGACAGATCGAAGATCTCCGAGGTCTGCCGGTAGATCTCGACCTCCAGCGTGGAGAACGTGGGGCCGCCGAGGATCTGCACCACGCCGAACGAGGTGAAGGTGAACAGGAACACCATCAGTGCGGCGGCCGCGACGGCCGGGCCCAGCGCGGGCAGTGTCACCTTTCGCCACGCCGCGAGACGGGAGGCGCCGAGCATGCGCGCCGCCTCCTCCTGCCGCGGGTCCAGCTGTGCCCACAGCGCGCCGACGGTCCGGACCACCACCGCGTAGTTGAAGAAGACGTGGGCGAGCAGGATGGCCCACACGGTCGTGTCGAACCGCAGCCCCCACAGATCGTCGAGCAGACCGCCGCGGCCGACGAGCGCCAGGAAGGCCGTACCGACGACGACGGTCGGCAGCACGAACGGGACGGTGACGACCGCGCGCAGCACCTGCTTGCCCGGGAAGTCGTAGCGCGCGAAGACATATGCGCCGGGGAGCGCGACCAGCAGCGTGAGGGCGGTGGAGGCGAGCGCCTGCCAGGTCGTGAACCACAGGACGTGCCGGATGTCGGGCTGGGCGAGCACGTCCACGAGGCGTCCCAGCTGCCACACCCCGTCGACGCGCAGACCGCGGGCGACGATCGCGGCGACGGGGTAGGCGAAGAAGACCGCGAAGAACGCGACGGGCAGGGCCATCAGCCCGAGCCGCGCCACGCTCCCCCGCCTCCCGCGCCTCCGCCGAGCCCCTGCGGCCGACGCGCCTGCTTCCGCGTCAGCCTCCCGGGCTACTTCAGTATGAGCGAGGTCCACGACTTGACCCACTGGTCGCGGTTGGCGGCGATCCTGCCCGGGGCCATGGTCTCGGCGCTCTTGGCCGCGGGGCCGTACTCGGTGAACTCGGCGGGCACCTTCGCGCCCTGGACCACCGGGTAGACGAACATGTTGAGCGGCATGTCCTCCTGGAACCGCCTGCTGATCAGGAAGTCGATGAACGCCTTCGCGCCCTTGGTGTTGTGCGCGTTGCTCAGCAGGCCCGCGAACTCGATCTGACGGAAGCAGGTGCCCGTCGCGACACCGGTCGGCGCGGTCTTGGGCCGCGGCTGGGCGTAGACGACCTCGGCGGGCGGCGACGATGCGTACGAGACGACGAGCGGCCGGTCGCCGCCCGCCTTGCGGCCTCCGGCGGAACCGGAGAACTCCTGGTCGTACGCCTGCTCCCAGCCGTCGACCACCTTCACTCCGTTGTCCTTGAGCTTCTTCCAGTAGCCCTGCCAGCCGGCGGTGTCCCCATCGCCGTATTTCGCGGCGGTGCCGAGCAGGAAGCCGAGCCCCGGCGAGGACGTGGCGGCGTTCTCGGTGACGAGCAGGTTCTTGTACGCGGGCTTGGTGAGGTCGTCGAAGGTGGCCGGCGGCGAGAGCCGGTGGTCGGCGAAGTACTTCTTGTCGTAGTTGACGCAGATGTCGCCGTAGTCGATCGGCGTGACCCGGTGCTCGCCCTTGTCGAGCTGGTACTGCGCGCCGACCTGGTCGAGACCCTTGGCCTCGTAGGGCTGGAACAGCCCGTTGTCGACGGCCCGGGACAGCAGCGTGTTGTCGACGCCGAAGAAGACGTCGCCCTGCGGGTTGTCCTTGGTCAGGATCGCCTTGTTGACGGCCTGGCCGGCGTCGCCGTCCTTGAGGACCTTGACGGTGTATCCGGACTCCTTCTCGAAGGCCGAGACGACGCTCTTCGAGGCGGCCCACGAGTCATGGCTGACGAGGGTCACGGTCTTGGAGTCGCCGCCGCTCCCGTTCGCCGAGCCGGACGATCCGCACGCGGACAGCGTGACCATGCCCAGCCCGACGACCACGGCCGCGAACCGCTTGCCGGTGATGCTCACTGAATTCCTCCTGGGGTGACCAGGAAGAGACGCGGCCCTGCCCGGGAGCCTCGAAGGGTTCCCGGGCAGGGCGCAACAGCTCGAGTGAAGACCGAACTCCCTACCCAGAATGACCTGGGCGAGGTTCAGAGGGTCTGCGGGCTCTCCCGCACTCTCAGCGCTGTGGCGCTCCCCTGTCGGAATATGAAGATGTAATGACCGGGCTCAGACTACAGCCCTAACGTTCGCTGGCCGCCAGCTGCCCGCACGCCCCGTCGATCTCCTGGCCACGGGTGTCCCGGATCGTCACCGGCACTCCGTGGGCGGCGATCGCCTCGACGAACGCCTTCTCGTCCTCGGGCCGCGACGCGGTCCACTTGGAGCCGGGGGTCGGGTTGAGTGGGATCAGGTTCACGTGCACGGGCTTGCCCTTGAGCAGCCGGCCCAGCAGATCACCGCGCCACGCCTGGTCGTTGATGTCCCGGATGAGGGCGTACTCGATGGAGAGCCGGCGCCCCGACTTCTCGACGTACTCGAAACCGGCGTCGAGGACCTCACGGACCTTCCACCGGGTGTTGACGGGGACGAGGGTGTCGCGCAGCTCGTCGTCCGGCGCGTGCAGCGAGACGGCAAGGCGGCACTTGAAGCCCTCGTCGGCGAAGCGGTGGATGGCCGGCACGAGTCCGACGGTCGACACGGTGATGCCGCGCTGAGAGAGCCCGAGCCCGTCCGGAGCGGGGTCCGTGAGGGCGCGGATGGCCGTCATGACACGCTTGTAGTTGGCGAGGGGCTCGCCCATGCCCATGAAGACGATGTTCGACAGCCGTGTCGGGCCGCCGGGGATCTCGCCGTCGCGCAGCGCCCGCATACCGTCGACGATCTGGTGCACGATCTCGGCGGTGGACAGGTTGCGGTCGAGGCCCGCCTGGCCGGTGGCGCAGAAGGGGCAGTTCATGCCGCAGCCCGCCTGGGAGCTGATGCACATGGTGACCCGGTCGGGATACCGCATGAGCACGGACTCGACGAGGGTCCCGTCGAACAGCCGCCACAGCGTCTTGCGGGTCGTGTCCTCGTCGGTCGACAGATGCCGTACGACCGTCATCAGCTCCGGGAGCAGCGCCTCCTGGAGCCGGGCGCGGGAGGAGGCGGGGATGTCGGTCCACTGCTCCGGGTCGTGCGCATACCGGGTGAAGTAGTGCTGTGAGAGCTGCTTGGCACGGAACGGCTTCTCACCGATCGCGGCGACCGCCTCCTTGCGCTCGGCGGGCGTGAGATCGGCAAGGTGCCGCGGCGGCGTCTTGGCTCCGCGCGGCGCGACGAAAGTGAGTTCTCCGGGCTTAGGCATGGCTTTATCAGTGTCGCAGATCCAATCGGGTGACCTGCAGCTCTCGCTTGCTACGGCTGTCGTTAGTAGTCGTCACGAGTCGTCACTGAGTGGCGTCGGACGGCCCAGAGACGGCCCAGGAACGATCACTACCCCGTCAGTGGCTGCGTTGACCTGCTCCGTGGACTCGACCTCCACGCCGAGGTGGTCAAGGCGGGTCTCCTACCCGGGTCCGGCCTGAAGCCGACTTGCGAGTCCGGGCGGCGGCCGACACCGTCAGCCGACCGCCAGTCAGTCCGTGCGTTGCTGCGGTTCGGACTGTCCAGTGCCGCTCTTGGTGAGAGCCGTGCGCGCGGCCTGCAGCAGTTCTTCGGAGATCGGATTGCCCCGGGTGGCGCGGGCAAGGACGAGGGCACCGACCATGGTGCAGAGCTGGACCATGCCGTCGTCGTCGCCAGTGGCCAGCTGGGCGGCCCGGTTCCGTACCCCGTTGATGTAGACGTCCTGGGAGCGGGCGGCCTGGTCGGGTTCGCGCCCCAGGTCGGCGGCGAATCCGGAGACAGGGCAGCCGTCCCCGGCGTGATCGCGGTGCCAGACCGAGAGATATTGCTCGATCAGCGTCCGGCGGGCGACCTCGTGGTCCCCGGCGGGCTCCTCTAGCCCAGCCGGCGCGTGTGCCGCCGGATCCTCGAAGGCGTGGGCGATGGCCTTGTCGACCAGGTCCTCCTTGGAGGCGAACTGCTTGTAGAACGCGCCGTGCGTGAGCCCGGAGGCCTTCATCAGGTCGGCGATGCTGACCGCGGTGCCCTTCTCACGGAACAGCCGGGAGGCAGTGGCCACGACGTACTGCCGGTTCTCCTGCGCTTGCGCCTTGGACACGCGGCCCACGGGATCACTCTCCTCAAATAACTGTTGCTTGCAATCTATTCTAGCCCGCGTTTAGTCTGATTGCGACATCTATTTTGTCGGCGAGGCCACCCGCAGGTCAGGCAGGGCCTTGCGCTGCCTCCCGCCGTCCGAGGCCGACGACCTCCGCCCGGCAATCGCAGAACCATCGACAGCACTGGAGACCCCCGTGGCATCACCACCCACTCCCGCCGAGTCCTCGACGCCCGCGCCGTCCACGCCACCCGTGCCGCCCGCCCAGCGGCGAAGGGTTTCCGAGGTGGTCCACCGTCGGCGCTGGGCCATCCTGACCGTGCTCGCGTTCAGCCTCCTGGTGGTGATGCTGGACAATTCGATCCTCAACGTGGCGATGAAGACCATCGCCCAGCCTGCTCCCACCGGACTCGGCTCCACCCAGAGCCAGCTGGAGTGGGCGGTCAACTCCTACACGCTGGTCTTCGCCGGATTGCTCTTCACCGCGGGTCTGCTGGGTGACCGGCTCGGCCGCAAGAAGGTGCTGCTCTTCGGCATGGCCGTGTTCGGTGCGGGATCCGTGCTGTCCGCGCTGTCGGACTCCTCCGGGCAGCTCATCACCTTCCGCGCCGTGATGGGCTTCGGCGGGGCCTTCATCCTGCCCGCCACCCTCGCGATCATCATGAACGTCTTCGAGCCCGAGGAGCAGCCCAAGGCCATCGGCATCTGGACCGGTGTGGTCGGTTTCGCCATCGCCGCCGGTCCCATCACCGGCGGCATCCTGCTGCAGCACTTCTGGTGGGGCTCGGTCTTCCTGGTCAATGTGCCGATCGTGGTAGCTGCGATGGTCGCGATGGTGGCGATCGTCCCCGACTCCAAGGACCCCAGGCCCGGCAGGCTCGACCCCATCGGCGTACTGCTGTCGATCGTCGGTCTGGCGGTGCTGGTCTACGGCATCATCAAGGGCGGCCAGCTGGGCGACTTCACCCGGCCCGAGGCGTGGGCGACGATCCTGGGCGGCCTGGCGGTCCTTGCCGGTTTCGTGGTGTACGAGGCCCGCAGCGACCATCCGGCCCTCGACGTCACCTACTTCCGCAACCGGCGGTTCTCCGCCTCCGTCGCCGCCATCGGCCTGGTCTTCTTCGCCCTCATGGGCGTCACGTTCTTCAGCGTCTTCTACAACCAGAGCGTGCGCGGTTATAGCGTCCTGCAGTCCGGTCTGCTCGTGCTGCCGCTGGCCGCCTCCCAGATGTTCTTCGCCCCGCGGGCCCGGCTGGTCGTGAACCGCTTCGGCGCCCGGGCCGTGTGCGCCGCCGGCCTCGTCCTGACCGCCGTGGCCTTCGCCGGCTTCCTGCTGCTCGGCCAGGACACCCCCATCTGGGTGCTGGAGGTGCTGTTCTTCCTGATGGGCACGGGGATGGCCCATGTGATGCCGCCCGCCACCGTCATGATCATGTCGTCGCTGCCGCGGGAGAAGGCCGGCTCCGGATCCGCGGTCAACAACACCTTCCGGCAGGTCGGCGGGGCCATGGGCGTCGCCGTGCTGGGGTCGCTGCTGTCCACCACCTACCGCAGCGGCATCGATGGCCACCTGGACGTACTGCCTGCCTCCGACCGGCACGCCGCAGGTGAATCCGTCCAGGCGACCCTGACCGTCGCCGAGAAGCTGGGACCGGCCGGCAGGGCCCTGGTGCAGCCCGCGCACGACGCCTTCATCCACGCCATGCACATCACCGCGGTGGGGTCCGCGGCCGTCGCTCTGGTCGGCGCGGTCGTCGTGCTGGTCTTCCTGCCGGGCAAGGCCGCCGCCGCGGCCGCCAGCGGTGCTAAGTCCCAACGCCAGACTCTCTGAGCCCGACGGTGATCACGAACCATCCCCGCGAGACACCGGAGACGTCCCCGCAGTGTCGTCGCCGAATCCGCCGTCTTCGAGACCGTACTGCGGCTGCTCGAAGAGGCCGTCACGACGTGTGAAATCGCCACACGGACCCGCGGTGACATCGCGGGGCCAACGCCTTGCTGACGGTTCCGCTGACGCTCTGATCACAGCTCAAATCAGATATTTTCCATTAATTTCGAAGGAGATCGCCCGATGGTTGCCAACAACCTTGTTCTTATCCCCGGTGCCGGCGGCGTGGGCCGCACGGTCTTCGAGCACTTGCGTGCTCAGGATGTGCCGGTGCGTTTCATGGTCCGCCGCGATGACGAGCGGGCCTCTGAGCTGCGGGCACTGGGCGCAGAGGTCGTCATCGGTGACCTGACCCGGCCTGAGACGGTAGCGGCCGCGCTGCAGGGCGTGGCGCGGATGTACTTCGGGATGCGCGTGTCGCCGGACCATCTGCTGGCGGCGACCGTGGTGGCTTCCGTTGCGAAGGAGTACGGGAAGCTGGAGGCCCTGGTCGACCTGTCGCAGATGACGGTGTCGCAGATGACCGCCACCAGCACGGAGGAGTCGCACCAGCAGCGGCTGCACTGGCTGGCGGAGCAGGTGTTCGACTGGTCGGGTCTGCCGGTGGTGCACGTCCGGCCGACGGCGTTCCTGGACACTCCGCTGTTCACCACGATGGCGGCGCGGTCGATTCAGGAGAACGGCACGATCGCGGTTCCGTTCGGCACCGGACGCACCTCGCCGGTCGCCGTGGACGACGTCGCCCGCGTCATCGCCACCGTGCTCCGCGACCCGGCTCCCCACAGCGGGCAGGTCTACGAGCTGACCGGGCCGCGCTCGGTCGACATGACGGAGCTGGCCGCGGAATTCTCTCGGGCGCTGGGCAGGCCGGTGTCCTATGTGGACATGCCCCCGAAGCGGTGGGAGGCCCACCTCCCGAAGCTGGGGATGCCCCAGCACCTCGAACAGCACGTCGCCACCATGGCCCAGCTGCACCGGAACGACCGTTACAACCGCACCGCCGACGGCGTCGAGCGCGTGACCGGCATCCCCGCCCAGTCCATCGAGGCGTTTGTAACCGCCCGAAAGGACTTCTACCTGGGCTGAACCGCCCCGACCCAGCCCTCTCGGCCATGTCGTCTCCAGTTCAGATGGTGATCGTTGCTACTGTGGCGGGGCGACGACATGGCCGATCAGCCGACGGGTTTCTGGGACGCTCGTGACCGCCGCCTTGTAAGGGCGGGGGTACGGTGGCCCTGGCGCCCAGGTCATACGAGCTCTAACAGCAGCCCAGGTCACTCACACATCTCCACTGTGGCGAACCGCCGTTGACCGTGATTGACCGCACGATGTGGCACGACTGTGGCACGTTTCGAGCGACCGAGCGTTTAGAAGGCGCTGAGTTCCTCGACGGGTAATCGGCCCCTGACCTGACTCTATGAGGGCCGGGCCCCCTTCCCTGCACAGCCCGGTGGATTCTGGTTCCGGGTCCCATACGTGCTCGGGAAGGAGGCCCTCAATGTCGGTCTACGTCGGCATCGACGTGCACCGCAAGCGCTCACAGATCGCGGTCGTTGATCACGATGGCGCGGTGCAGGTGAATCGGAACGTGCCCAACGGGGTCGAGACGGTGCTCTCGGTGATCGGTGATCTTCCGATCGGAGCCCCGGTGGCCTTCGAGGCCGCTTACGGCTGGGGCTGGCTGGTGGAACTGCTGGAGGACTACGGCTTCGAGCCGCACCTGGTGCACCCGCTGCGGTGCAAGGCCATCGCCTCCGCGCGGCTGAAGAACGACAAGGTCGACGCGGCGACCCTTGCCCAACTGCTCCGTGCGGATCTGCTGCCGGAGGCGTGGATCGCCCCGCTGGATGTGCGCCAGCAACGGGCTCTGCTGCGTCACCGCTGCCAGCTGGTGCGTCTGCGCACGCTGCTACGCAACCGTGTCCATGCCGTCCTGGCGGACTACGGCTGCGACCGGCCGGGCGGCTACTTCACCGCTCCGGGACGGGTCTGGCTCGACGGCTTGGACCTGCCGGACGCCTCGCACCGCGTGGTCGACGATCTTCTGGTCCTGATGGACGCGCTCAAAGAGCCGATCGACGCCCTGGACCAGCAGCTGGTCGCGCACGCCCGTGGTGATCCGCGGGTCAAATCCCTCACCCAGCTGCCGGGGGTGGGTACGCTCACCGCCCTGATCATCGTTGCCGAGATCGGTGACATCAGCCGTTTCCCCTCCGCCCGCAAGCTCACCGCGTGGGCGGGGCTCACCCCGACGGTCCGCGGCTCGGACATGACTGTCCGGCACGGCCACATCTCCAAACAGGGTTCGGACTGGCTGCGGTGGATCTTGTGTGAAGCCGCCCAGACCGCCAAGCGGTCTCCGGAGTTCGCCGCCTCCTACCAGCGCCTCGCCCGGCGCCGGGGCAAGAAGATCGCCACTACCGCGATCGCCCGCCGCCTGTTGGCCCGCGCCTACCATCTGCTGCGCGCAGTCCAGGCCCCACCCGACCGGCAGAGGACTCGATGACACCAGCCGACGACAACCGCCAGGGGCGGTCGCAGACCCCGGGTGAGCTCGCATTTGCCCATGAGACGGGCTGTCGCCCGTGCTCGATGACCTGACTGAGCAGCCCGGATCCCCCGAACTACGGTCATGGCGCCGGCCCGCCCGGCCAGACGCCGAATGGGTGGATGTGAGCTCACTCCGCCAAGGCCATCAGCGCATCGGGGACGTCAACGACCAAACCCCTGAACATTGGTGACGCTTCCTCGCTCCCGGTCCAGGGCCCTGCACGGCAGCCCTGCCAGACGAGCACGAGGAAGACCCACAAAGGAAAGCACCTCGGCGAACAACAAAAAGCCGCAGGTCGGGGGCACTTCTACGCTTGACAAGCCCGGCCCTCATGGGTGGGCAAAGAGTGTGGTTGGCATGGTGCCGCTGGGAACGTCGACACGCATTCGACGAGCGCCCTGGCCTACCTGCCTTGCAGCACCATGGGCGTCACCAGTCGCCTCGGAAACGCCGATACTCGTCGTTCATCAGGTCCCAGAAGGACTGGTATCGGACTGCGCCGGGCAGCCAATGGGCAACGAACCAGGCTTCCCACTCGCCTTCTGCCGTGACCACGCACGGGTTGAGGAGGTAGACCTCGGTGGCCTCTGGCGTGTGGCTGATCTTCAGGGTATGCGGCACGTACTCGGGGCGTATCGAGACGGGGTCCTGGGCCTCGCCGTAAATGAAGTACTCCTCGTCAGCTACCCGTGCGCCAGCAGCCCCGTACGCCTCGATCCAGACCGTCACGAGGTCGGGGTCAAGGTCCCGGGTCCATCCGACTTCATGGGCCGACAGGATCCGCTCGATGTCGGAGGTCGTGTTGAGCCAGCCATCGCTCGTCAGCAAGAACTGCCGGTAACTCGCCGGCAGTACGGTGCCCAGACGGTCCTCCAGCGCGCCGACGTCCTCGACGCTGGCACCCGCCCGACCCAGCCAACGGGCCCGGCGCACATTCTCGGAAAACGGCTCGGCCCGTTCCTGCTCGTGCAACACCGAATCGAGCCACTCATCACTCCAGCGCTGTAGCAACTCCCGCCACGCGTAGGACTGCTCACCGTTTTGGCGTATGTCGCTCACAGCAGCAGATTAGAGGCAGGTGGCGGCAGGCCTCGCACGGTCACTGTCATCCAGGTGGGCTGACATCCGCTTTAGGAGTTCGGTCCAAGCCCAGCCCGGCGGCGTCAGCGCATGGTTGGGGCGGACGCGCCAGGCCGTGCATGGGCGCCCGCGTCCGGCGCTGTTGATGTCACCCGTGGATGTCAGCTGGAGCTAGCGCTTCTTGCGAATCTTGCGCTTCTTCCGAGGCGTGGCGATCACGTAGTCGGTGCGCGGCCAGGACCACTCGGATCAGCCTTCCTTCCGGTTGAATTCGTTCGCGCACCCCCCGGAAGTCATGTCCCGAGTGAAGCAGGCGACGAAGGAATCCGGGGAGCCGTAGAAGGCCAATTTCATGTCCTTGCAGTCCACGCCGTCGAAGGTGACCGTGCCATACGTGGGAGACCAGGATCCATGTAGCCGTTCGGTGAACCCGGAGCACCCAGAGTCGACGACGTCCGAGACCTTGTCCAAGCCTTTGGCCGTGAAGGTGCCGTCGTCCTTGAACTCAACTGTCGCCCCGGTCCAGTCCGACCACACGCCCGTCAGCTGATCAGCGGTGTTGACCTCGACTGGGTAGTCGGAACAGGAGGCCAACAGGAATGTCACCGCACATCCCAACGCAGCGCCCATGAATGCACGTCGTATCCGCTGATGCTGGTTGCCAGCCATATGGCCCTGCCTCTCGCGTCTCGCACATGCCCGGTAGCGACGCCTCAAGGAAGCGGCCAACATCATCTTGAACGTGTTCAAATCCTGGTGTCAATGGGGCCGGGGTGCGCTTCGCGATTACGGTCCGTGCGCCTGGCAGCGAAGGTCGGCATGGACTTTGGGCGGGAGCTGCCATGGTCCGTGGGTGCGGGGCCGCTGAGGTCTGGCGGGCTGGTCAGACGGGCTACTGGGGGCATGTGCGGTTGGCCCCGGTCGACATGGTTGCTGTACTTCGCTGCTGCACCGCACAGGCATCTGCGATCATCATCAGCGTGACCGATGACGAGGTGCTGGCGGCGGTCGAGGCCCGCGTTCAGGCCGGGCGCCCAACGGACCTGCGCGACAGTCTGCTCACGCCGGCACCCGCATCTGCGGAGGCGTTTGCGGAGGCAGAGCGCATCATCGGTTACCCACTCCCGCCACTGCTCCGCCGCCTCTACATGGAGGTGGCAAACGGCGGATTCGGTCCCTTCGGCGGCATCGAAGGCCTCCGCGACGGATACACAAGCGAGGGGCCAAGCATGCTGGAGATGTGTCTCCAGTGCGACGAGCCCGATCCGTATCCAGAAGAGCAAGCGCCACCTTCTCCGCCTCACGGGGTGCTGTTGTTTTGTGACCACGGCTGTGCCATGTGGTCCCTGCTCGACTGCCGACGCCCGGAGGGGCAGATGTGGTGGTGGGACCAGGGAGAGCGGCACAAGTGCGACCTGACGCTCCGTGAATGGCTGAGCATGTGGCTCGAAGGGAAGCTTGAGCACGGCATCCCGGGCGACCTCGCGCTGGAGGACGACGAGTCTTGGTACTGGCCTGAGACCGGCGGCCACTGAGCCCACTGCCACGATGGGTCTCGCGGCAACCTCGGCGGGGTCCTCGATGACCCAGTCAAGCGCCCCAGCCTGGGGCTTGGAGCACTAGTTTGGAAGACGCCGTATGCGGATGACGGCTGACCTGGCAACTCCCTGACCTGGGTCGGAGCGCGATCGGCACCGCTGTTCCCCGTGAGTCCCTGCTGCGTCCCGCCGGATCGGGCACGCAGCGGGCATGACTGGGCACGGGGCGAGGCCGCTCCTCCGATGGGCGTAGTCGGCTGCGGGTGGCGCTCGTTGCTGCGTGGTGTGGCTTTGCTGATCAGCGCGAACGGTCCGGGGCGGCTCTTCCGTTGCGTTCTGAGGCCGGGCTGTCACCGGTTGGTGACGAACCCCCTGGCCGTGCCTGAAGATGTTCAGTTCTTACGGTCTGGACTCCACTCGTAGACCATGGGGGCGGTCTCGATGACCTCGCTTGGCCAGACCTGTCGAAGTCGGTCCAGTTGGACTCGGTGATCCTGGATCCAGTCGCCTTGTGGCCGGATCCAGAAGAATGTGGAGACTCGGTCGGGGTCGTGGATCGTCACACATACGGACTGATCCTCGTTGAGACGAATGCCAAGCTCCAGACCCCGGCCGCCGCCGATTCCTGCGTTCCCACTGGTCTCCAGCCCTTCAAGCTCGTGTTCCCAGGCGGAGAGATCCCGCTGCGAGAGGTAGAGCTCGAGGCGTGCGTCGAGGAAGCTGGTGAACACCAAGACATCGGCACGCAGGGTGTCATGGCCGGTCAGAATGCCCGGCTGATAACGCCCAGTGACGCGAACGATGCACCGGTCGCCGTCTGCGTCTGCCAGGTGAATCAGGTCGACTGGTTCCGGCTCTCCCACAGTGCGCCTCCGCTCGAACTGGCGTTACGAGTAGCGTGCATCCTCTCAGGAGGACGCGCGATGTACTCATGGGAGCCACGCTGCCTCCGACTGCCCGAAGAGCTCAGACCCTTCAGTTGGAGATCAGCGGCCCCGCTGTAGTTTGAGGACCGGTGGGTGGCGGCCGTGCCGTGGGGTGTTCGGCTTCGCGGGCATGGTTGCGCCGCCTGTGACAGGCGCGGGCGACGGCCTGGTGGCAGCGTCGCCACCAGGACCAGTGCAGGCCGTGGCGGATCCGCTCGGCCGGGGTGGGCTGGGGTGCCATCACCCACAGCAGTCGGGCGATTTCATACGCCGTGAACGCGATAGCGGCGGTGCCGGTAGGGCTGGTGGGATCGGCGAGGTCCCCCTGTGTGGCCGGGAGGCGTGTCCAAGCTGGCGTGCAGGATCTCCGCGACGCGGTCGGGGCCGGGGGCGGGCTCCTCGTCGCGGGTGGCGGCCGCGGCCTGGACAGCCAGGAAGGCCGCGGCCAGCTGGGCCAGGGTGATGTGCCGGTACCAGCCGTGGAAGGAACGCACCTCGTAATCGGCCATCCCGGCGGCCGACTTCGCGAGCTTGATCGCTTCCTCCACTCGCCAGCGGGCCCCGGGTACACAGACCAGCTCTTCCACGGTGGTCTCGGGCGGGCCCCAGGCCAGGTAGTAGTCGCGCCCGGTGGGGGTCTGCGGCCGTCGCCGGGCGATGAACCACCGCGCCCACGCCCCGTCGCCGGTCTCCGCCTCAGGGTCGGGGATACGGCGTACCCACCACTGCCAGACGCGGGAGTCGAGCTGGCAGGGGCCGGCCGGCAGGGTGACCCAGTCGTCCTCGGCGGCGTGCCGCTCCACCAGCCTCGCGGCGTGCCGCCAGCCGGGACGGGGCAGCACCGTGTGGTTGGCCTGCACGTTCACCGCGTAGGGCAGATGGTGCTCCTCCAGGAAGACGCGGAAGGCGCCGTCGCGTCCATAGACCTCATCGGCGGCCACCCACACCCGGTCCTCGGGAAGGTTGGGCAGCGTACGGGCGATCATCTGCTCGGCCAGGCGGGGCTTGGTGGCGAAACCGACGGTGTCGGGGACGTGTGCGGCGCGGCAGCGGGCCCGGTCCTCGGTCCATTCCCGGGGCTGGTAGATCTCCCGGTCGATCAGTGCCTGCCCGCGTCCGGTGGCCCAGGCGGCCATCACCCCGATCTGGCACGGGAAGACCCCGCCGAGCGTGCCGGAGTACTGCCTGGCCACCCCGACCGAGGCCCGGCCCTTCTTGGCGAAGCCGGTCTCGTCGACCACCAAAACCCCCGCTCCGCCGGGCCCAGCTCCCCTCCCGCCGTCGTCCAGGCCATCGATGACGTAGCGTCGGGTGAAGTCCCGCAGCGCATCGACGTCCCAGACCGAGCGGTCCAGCAGATGCTGCTGCCCCCACGGCTCGGCGTCGCCGCCGTACTCGGCAAGCTGCCAGCCATTCTTGCGTGACACCGGGGAGAGCAGGCCGCGGATGCACCGCGCGGCCCGCATCCGCAGATCCGCCCGCGGGAAGATCCCGCCAACCTCCACCAGCAGGTTCTCCAACTGATCGGAGAACTCCTCGGCCCGCTCCCGATCGGTGATCTCCGGCATAATGTCCAGTAACTCCGCCTTCATACAAGGCAGTTACCCCCACACGATGACCGAGGAACTACAGCGGGGCCGCTGATCTCCAACTGAAGGGGCAGTCACGGCAGCTGTAGTTCGTGATCATGTGGCTGCGGTGACCTCGTTCCAGCGGCGGTGACACGGCAGCTGTAGATAGCTCTGCCTGGTATTCATCGCGGCTGGTCAGCGGGGTGACAGGCGTGGGTGTGGGCGTGAGGACGGCCGCCTCGATCATGACGTGGTGTGACGCAACATCAGGACGAGACGGCCGCTTCGACCACGGTAGACCATGAGGGCCACGAGGCCGCGTTCGGGGCCTTGTTGGCCTCGTTGTCCGACTGCTTCGCCCGCTCCGAGAGCAGGGAGACGTTCGCGCGGATGACTAGGGGCATGCTGATGGAGCTCGAGGACGTCAACTGCTGGAGCCTGGCCGAAGCGATCGGTGAGCGGGGCCCGCACCGCCTGCACCATCTGCTGTCCCGCGCGGTATGGGACGAACAAGCGGTGCTCGAGCGGACGGCGGACTGGGCCGTGGACCTGCTCGACGACGGCGACGGGGTCCTGATCGCGGATGAGACGGGGGACGCGAAGTCCTCGACCGACGCGGTGGCCGCGGCCCGCCAGTACTCCGGCTCGGTCGGCGGCGTGGCTCTGTGCCAGGTCGCGGTGCACCTCACCTTCGCCACGGCCGCCGGGCACTGCCTGATCGACCGGCGCCTGTACTTCACCAGGGAGTGGGCCGGCGACGAGGAGCGTCGTGAACTGACCGGTGTTCCCGACGAGCTGTGCTTTGCAAGCAAGCCGCAACTCGCGGCCCACATGCTCCGCGCCGCCGGTCAGCAGGGCATATCTGCATCCTTCTTCCTGGGTGACGAGGTCTACGGAGGGCGGCGGCGCGCGATGATCCATCGTGCCCAGGCCTCGTCCCCGACCGGCTCGCCCGGGTCGATGATCCGGCGTGCCCACCACTGCCAGACGCGGGTGTCCAGCTGGGAGGGCCCGGCTGGTAGCTGAACCCAGTCCTCCTCCTGGGCGACGCGCTCCACCAGCCGTCCCGCATGCCTCCATCCCGGGCGTGCCAGTACCGGCGTGTTCGCCTGGACCGCTACCACGTAGGGCAAGTGATGTTCCTCGAGGAAGGAGCGGAAGGCCTTTTCTCGCCCGTAGACCTCGTCCGCCGCTACCCACACTGCTCCTTCGCCCTGGGGCAGGTCGGGCAGCGCCCGCTCGATCATCGCCTCGGCCAGCCGCGGCTTGGTCATGAAAGCGCGGTCCTCGGGCACGTGCGCGGCCCGGCAGCGCGCCGGGTCGCCTGTCCACTCCTTCGGCAGGTACAACTCCCGGTCGATCAACGCCTGACCGGCTCCGGTCGCCCACGCGGCCATCACCCCGACCTGGCAGGGGAAGACACCCCCCAGCGCCCCGGAATACTGCCTGGCCACCCCGGCCGAGGCCGTGCCGCGCTTGGCGAACCCGGTCTCGTCCACCACCAGCACTCCCGCCCCGCCCGGCCCCGCGCCCTCCCCATCATCCGCCAGCGCCGCGACCACGTGACGCCGCGTAAAGTCCCGCATCCCCTCCACGTCCCAACGCGCACGGTCCAGCAGATGCTGCTGATTCCACGGCGCACCGTCGCCGGCGTACTCCGCCAACTGCCAGCCGTTCTTCCGCGAGACCGGCCCCAACAAGCCCCGCACACACGCCGCAGCCCGACACCGCACGCCCACCCGGGGGAAGAACCGGCCGACCTCCAACAGCAGGTCATCCAACTGCCCAGCCCACTCCTCCGCCCACTCCCGGTCCGACACCGCGCCCACAACGTCCAGCAACTCGACCTGCATACACGCCAGTTACCCGCCCTACGAGATCGACGAACTACGACCCCGACCATGATCTACAGCTGAAGGGTCAGAGGGTGAGGCGAGCAGCACGGTGCGAAACGCCGTGTCCATCCACCCGGGATCGATGGCCACGCCCATGGTGCGTTCCATGAGCGCGAAGGACTCGGCGCACAGGGTCCCCATGTGGAAGGCGACCCCTTCTGCCCAGGCGGGGACCTCCGGTTCCGGGTCCATCCAGGCCGCGTCCTCGAGCTCGAAGGGGTCGAACATGCCGTCTACGTGGCCATCAAGGGCGTGCATGACCTGGTACCTGGCATTCACACTCCGGTAGACGCTGAAGAACTCGCCTCCGTCAGCGGACGCTCGCCGGGCGATCTCAGCGATGCTGCCGCGGAAGCCCCACTCGATAGCAATGACATGCCGATCGGCACTGACCACACGGAGCAGCCCGTAGTCCTCATAGAGGTGGGATGCCTGTTCGTCGACGGTCTCGGCGAAGGTCATCAGCCGCGACGCTCCAGGATCGCCACCGAACGCCCGGATCACCTCGGTCTCCGTTTTTCCTGCAATCACGGAGAAGGTGTACGCATCGAGCTCGTCGGCATCGGCCCACGCGTATCGGGCGACGAGGTCTTCCCACCTCGCAGCGTCGCTGCGCTCCGGGCCCCGAGGCACGTCAGGAGTCATGGTGCCGCACCCTACAGAGCGATCGGCGTAGCGACTTTGACCGAGGCTTGGAGCACTAGTTTGGAAGACGCCGTATACGGGTGACCGCTGACCTGGCGACTCCTTGACCTGGTCCGGAGCGAGGTTGGCGCCGTCGTTCCCCGTGAGTCCCCGCTGCGTCCCCTCCGAACGGGCACGCAACGGGCACGGGGGCACAGCCGACCCTCTGCTTTTCAGGCGAGTTGATTGTGCGGCCAGGATCATGATCCGGCCCGAGAACGACAGACGTCGGCACCTCGTGACATACCGCTGCGTACGCTGACGTCCGTTGTCGTTGCCGTCAGACTGCCGTCAGGGGCCGATGGCCAGGGATGGCGTGGGGCACGGGCACCTTCTGATCCGTAGCTCTATGTGGACCGGTCACTGGAGGTCATACCGGTCGGGCTAAGGGCGCGCAGAGAATCAAGGCGTTGCTTCCGTGGATCTGGCTCGTTGATGTGATATGGCCATATCGCAGGAGACTCGTGATCAACTCTTTGTGAGATTAGCGGTGTTGGTTCCGCACCTGGACGAGCGTCAGCGCCGTCTGCTGATGGGAACCGAGGCCCGGATCCTGGGACACGGCGGGATCCGGGCGGTCGCGCAGGCGGCCGGGGTCAGCGAGACCACCGTCCGCAAGGGCGTCGACGAGCTGGAGGCGGGTGCGGAGCCTTCGGGACGGGTCCGCCGCCCCGGCGGCGGGCGTAAGAGGGCGGCCGAGGTGGACGAGGGGTTGCGTCCTGCGCTGTTGGCGCTGGTCGAGCCGGATATGCGTGGGGATCCGATGTCGCCGCTGCGCTGGACGACGAAGTCGACGCGCAAACTCGCCGGTGAACTCACTCGGCAGGGCCATCGCGTTTCGGCGGACACCGTCGGTGACCTGCTGCGCGAGGAGGGCTTCAGTCTGCAGGCCAACGCCAAGACGATCGAGGGCAGCCAGCATCCCGACCGCGACGCGCAGTTCCGCTACATCAACGAACAGGCCCGCGATCACCGAGACGCCGGGGATCCGGTGATCAGCGTGGACACGAAGAAGAAAGAGCTGGTCGGCGAGTACAAGAACGCTGGGCGTGAGTGGCAGCCTCAGGGCGAGCCGGTGCAGGTCAAGACGCACGACTTCCTCGACCGGCAGGGGCCGGGCAAGGCGATCCCCTACGGGATCTACGACATCACGGCGAACACCGGCTGGGTCAACGTCGGGTGCGACCACGACACCGCGGCCTTCGCGGTCGCTTCGATTGGCCGCTGGTGGCATGCCCGTGGCCGGCACGACTACCCGCATGCCGCACGGCTGCTGATCACCGCGGACGCCGGCGGCTCCAATGGCTACCGCACCCGCGCATGGAAGACCGAACTCGCAGCCCTCGCGGCCGAGACCGGCCTGCAGATCACGGTCTGCCACATGCCGCCCGGCACATCGAAATGGAACAGAGTGGAGCACCGGCTGTTCTCCCACATCTCCATGAACTGGCGCGGCAGACCGCTGACCAGCCACGACGTCATCGTGAATACCATCGCAGCCACCACCACCGGCACCGGGCTCCGGGTCGAGGCCGCACTCGACACCAACACCTACGACACCGGCATCAAAGTCACCGACGCCGAGATCGACGCCCTGGCGATGAGCAGGCACCGCTTCCACGGAGACTGGAACTACACGCTCCACCCCGCCGATGCCCCGCCCACTCCCGGCCCGAGGACGGATCCCGCGACCGTCGCCCGGCCGGCTGCAGCACCGGCTCGCATCGACGGCTCCATGCTCTGGGACCCTGAGCTGACCGGCATGACCTTCGTCGAACTGGACACCCTGCTCAACGATCTGATCCCTGCCCTGGCCGAACAGCGCGAGCGGCTCCGCCACGAGCGACGGGGCGGCGAACGACACCGAACACGCGGCGCAGGGGCCAAGGACAAGCTCTCCGACGCCGACCGGATCCTGGCCACCGTGCTCTACCAGCGCAAGATCGGCACCCATGACTTGCTTGCCCAGCTCTTCGGCGTCACCAGAAGCACCCTCACCCGCGCTGTCCAGGAAGTGCGACCCCTCCTGGCCGAGGCCGGCCACACGATCCCGCCGTCGACAGCCAGATTCCGCACCCCAACGGACCTGGCTACCCACCTCGACAGGTACGGCAACCAGCCACCAACGAAGATCAAACCAGCATGTTGATTCTCTGCGCGCCCTAACGACTCGGTCCGCGATAGCTCAGGTCGTGGCTGAGCAGGATGACTGCCCGGGAGTTCGATATGGGTGCCGCAATTCGGTAGCAACGATGCGCGGGCTACTGCTTGGATGTCCGCCGTGACTGCTGTGGATCTTGATGATCGCCGTGAGCTGCTGGACGGCCTTGAGCACTATTACGACGCGGTACCCCGGTCTGCCGCTCGCGTCGAGGACTTGGGACCGCTGACCCTGTTCGTCCGCAACGGAGACGGTTTTCCCTTCTATGCGCGCCCGTCTGTGGGTTGGTCCGGAGCGGTGAGCGCCGCGGAGGTGGCGGGTGTGCGCGCCCGGCAGCGGGAGTTGGGCCTCCCGGAGAGTTTCGAATGGGTCGCTGAGACCACGCCTGGGCTGCGGACGGCCGTCGAGCAGACGGGCCTCGTTGTGCACGAGCACCCTTTGATGGTGCTGAGCAGGCACGAACCGATCCCGGCTTTGCCGGAGCGGTCCGACGGCGTTGTTTCGCGCTCCCTCGGACCGGACGATCCCGCTTTGCCTAGCGCGCTGGCCCTGCTCTACTTGGCTTTCGGTGAACCAGGCACTCGCGTTGGATCGGCTGGCGTGGCGGAACTGGACGAGGCCGTGGAGAGCCGGGCCGCTGACGGATCCGTGGAACGCATGGCGTCCCGCATCCGGGATGGCCTGACGCGCGTTGCCGCGGCGGTCGAGGGTGGAAGAGCCCTGTGTGCCGGTCGACACCAACCCGTCGGAACGGTCAGTGAGATTGTCGGGATGGGGACCTTGCCGACTGCACGCCGGCGTGGCCTTGCGCTCGCGGTCACTGCGTCTTTGGTGGCCGATGCACGCTCTCGCGGAGTCGGGACCGTGTTCTTGTCCGCGAGCGACGACGACGTCGCTCGGATCTACTCCCGGCTCGGCTTTCGCCGGGTGGGCACCGCCCTGATTGCCGAGCCCGCCGAATAGCCGTGATGCGAAGGGTTCGCCGCGGGTTGGGCTGGGTGTGACATCGGCGTGGGCCCGTGCGGCCTTGACCCATCGAGCCTTCTGCGGTCTCTCCCGCGTACATCTCGGCGACTTGATCGAGGAGCTGGCAGACCCATGGCTGGCTCGGTGCGAGTCGTCTCTGCGCGAGCGGCGTGGCGGCGCGCGACGGCGGGAGGCTGGCGCCGGTCCAAAGCACGACCTGGTCTTCACTGACCGATTGCTGGTCACCCTGGTGCACCTGCGCACCGGCCTCCCGCACGCCGCACTGGCCAAGCTGTACGGCACGGCCCGCTCCACGGTCTCCCGCGCCATCGGCGAGATCCGCCCGCTGCTGGCCACGCGCGGCTTCGCGGTCCCTGACCATCTCGGCGTTCGACTGCGCACGCTGGCGGACGTGTTCGCCTACGCCGAAACCGAAGGAATCACCCTTCGGATCGATGGAGCCGAGACCCAGGTCCGCCGACCCAAGGCCCTTCGGCCTGGACGGCGGGCCTTCGTCTCCGGGAAGAAGAAACAGAACACCATCAAGACCACCACCATCAGCGACGGTCAGGGCCGTCTGCTGTGGTCCGGTGCGGACCGGCCAGGCCGCATGCACGACCAGACGGCGATGCGCACCGAGGGCATCGCCGAGCAGTTCCGGAACCGCCCGAAAGTGCGCGCCGAGGTCGACGAGGGCTATCGGGGCCTGGCTAACGAGTTCCCTCAGCAGGTCAGCGCCCCGCCGAAGAAGCCGAAGGACGGCGCCCCACTGGGCGAGCAGCACGCCTGGAGGGAGATGCGCCGCCGGCAGTCCTCGGCCCGGATCTGCGTCGAGCATGCCAACGCCGAACTCCGGCAGTGGCGCCCGCTCCAGCGGTACATCGGTCGACGTGACGACTATGCCGAGACCCACCGCGCAATCGCCTCGCTCGTCTCGGACCGCTGCGCCAGCAGGGCGACCCGCCTCAATTCGAGTACTGAACTCGTGTTTGTCCGTCAGGCGACCTGCTGATCAACCACCAGCCGAACGGTCAGGTCAGCACATCCCGACGTCAATCGCGGACCAAGTCGTAAGGCTGTACAGGGACGCTGTCGGACGGGGCCGGTTGCTGTGGTTGCTGTACTTCGTTGCTGTACGCCTTCGGCAGCGACTGAAGCACTGCTTGTGGCCGGCTCGCGCTCGACTGGCGCGCCATGTGTAATGTCGCGGGGCAACCGGTCGGGAGGGGCTAACCAGCGTGAACCTGGGCATCGTCGGTCAGGCGGCCGGTCTGTTCGCCGTCACCAACATCGATGACATTCTGATCTTGTCGTTGTTCTTTGCCCAGGGCGCCGGACACCCCGGTTCCGGTCGGCGGATCATCGTCGGCCAGTACCTCGGCTTTGCCGCCATCCTTGCCGTTTCGGTCGCCGCCGCCTTCGGCGCCACCTTCCTCCCTGAATCGGCGATCCCCTACCTCGGCCTGCTTCCGCTCGCCCTCGGCCTGAAAGCGGCCTGGCAGGCATGGAAGCACCGCGGTGACGAGGACGGCGAACAGGAGGCGAAGGAAGGCGGCCCGAGGGCGCTGGAGGTCGCTGCGGTGACCTTCGCGAACGGTGGCGACAACATCGGTGTCTACGTCCCGGTCTTCGCCACGGCCGGCTTGGGCGGCATGAGCGTGTACGCGGTGGTCTTCCTGATCCTGGTGGCCGTGTGGTGCTTCGCGGGCCGGTTCTTCGCCACCCGCCCGCTGGTCGCCAAGGCACTCAGCCGGTGGGGTCACATCCTGCTCCCCGTCGTCCTGATCGCCATCGGCCTGCTGATCCTCATCGAAGGCGGCGCCTTCGGCCTGTAATGGACGGCTGCTGTATGGCTGGGGCACGGTTCAGGCAGGTGACGCACTCGCTTTCGAGTTCTGTTCCTGCTCGTCAGGGCAGCGTTCGGCCTTGTCCACGCTCGTTCACCACCGCGCTCCACTCGCCAGGCTTGTACGCCCGTGAACGGCTCTGGGCAGAGATGAATGAGACCAAAACTGAGACCACTTCCCGCGGGGCTTCGCGGCACGCCGGCGTCGTCACCCTGCTGGCTCACCGCGGAACGCGCACCGCCCGCTGCCCTGCGGGCCACCCCCAGCGCTCACCTGGGTGCGCGTGTAGGTAAGAGGCATCAGCGAGCTTGCGCCCTTTTTCTGATCACCCACCGGACGCACTGCCTCGTGAAAGCGCGAGGTTAGACCATGTGGCCCCGAAGCAGTGGCCAATGGGCGCGCCTGCACGGGGCCGCCATGCTTCCATCTGCTCAGGAGGCAAAAATGACCGTTGAGAACCGATGGCAGGCCCCTGTCCGCCGACGTGTGCTGTCCATGACCGGTCTGTCCGTGCTCGCCGGGACACTGGTATCCGCGTGCGGCGCGCCCACCGAAGAGGGGCGAGCTGGGCAAGCCAAAGACGAAATGATCAGACCGGTGCGGACTGGTCTGAGTGACTGGACGGGCGTGGCCGGGGCGCTGGGCCGCGGGGGGCAGCTGAAACATAATGTGGCCTACTACACACCTCTCCCGCGGAGTGACCTGACCGTGGTCTCGCGTGGTGTCACCGTGAGGCCTGCGCTCGCTCTCAGCTCGCATATCGGCTTCGTCCGCTACTCGGATGGCGGTTCGCTCCTCATGGGTGATGTGGTCGTCACCGAGCAAGAGCTTCAGCAGTTCATCGACGTGCTGCAGGAACACGGGATCGAGCTGACCGCGATTCACAAGCATTTGCCTTCACAGACCCCCGCCGTCTGGGGGATCCACGTCCATGCGCACGGCGACGACCCGGTCGCCATCGCCCGTGGCCTGCGTACGGCGTTCGACCGCACCGGTACTCCTCCCGCACGCCCCCCGGCTCGCCAGCGGCCATTGGATCTGGACACCTCCGGGATCGACACCGCGCTGGGTGTCAAAGGCAGCGTCTATGACGGTGTCTACCGCAACTTCTTCGCCCGCCGTGAGACGGTCACCGAAGGCGGCATGGTCCTGCCGCCAGCACTGGGATCGACCACCAACATCAACTTCCAGCCCCTGGGCCACGGCCGGGCCGCGATCAGCGGCGACTGCGTAATGGTCGCCTCAGAGGTCCAGAATGTTCTCAAAGCCCTGCGCCACGCCGGAGTCGAACTCGTTGAACTCCACAATCATGGACTCCGCGACGAGCCCCGCCTCTTCTTCACCCACTTCTGGGCCATCGGCGACGCGGTTACTCTCGCCCGCAGACTCCGCCCCGCTGTGGACGCCACAAACGTCGTCCCCATCCAGGGGGCAGGCTGAAGGACGCTCCGTGGGGGAGCAACGACCCCACGCGGCACCCAACAGGCGCGCGCTCCGCAACCGGCCTATCCGCGTCCGCCTGGCCGTCTCCCGACTTGCGCCATCGTGTCCGAAGCTCCGGGCCGCCAACCGCAAGTGAAGCTGGTCGGTGAGGATCTGGAAGACCGTCATCGTGTCTTCGCGTTCGATCGGTCAGCGTCCGCCGAAGTACGGGGGCGTGGCACAACGATCGGCAGCGCCAGGTCGAGGCTTCACGTGTCCGTGGGTGAAGGCGCGCAGGACGCTGCCCAGGGTGAAGGGGGCCCGCACAGCGGTGAACAGGCGGTCCATCACGCCGTGCCGCAACCGGTCCATGTCGGCCAACCGGCTCTGTGTCTCGGCCGATCGTCCACGGAGGTCCGGCGTCGACCGGTGCTGTTCGCGCTTGTTGGTGTCAGCCGCTGGTGTCAGCCACCGCACGCAGCCTTGGCAAGAGGCTTTTCTCTCCGACCTGGAGCACCAGTTTGGAGGATCGCGTATGCGGATCGGGGCTGACCTGCCGAGTTCCTGACCTGGGATGGCGCATGGCTGGGCCCGACGTTCCTTGCGGTTCCCCGCCGTGTCCCCCCGTCACGGGCACGCAGGGGGCACGCGTGTCTCTCTACCGCCCCCTTGATGCGAACTACGGGCGGGACGCTCGCTGGTGTCAACCTCTACTGTTCGAACGAGCGGATAGAGGCAGAACGACACGAGGAACGGGACGGGATGTCGGACGACGAGGCCAATTCGTGGTTCGTATGGGGTGAGGGCACCGTGTTCCGCCAGCCTGGCGGCAAAGGCATGTTGCTCAACGGTCTTGCCGATGAGCGGCTGTTCGCCGCCATTGCCGCGCTGGATTTCGACTGGACACCACCACCGCCCTCCGAACCCGACGTCGAGGTGTGGTGGGGGGACCCTGTGGTGGTGGACGGGCCATGGGTGATCTTCACCGGTGGCACCGAACAGGAGATCCGAGCGTTCGTGGACCGCTATGAGGACGTGCGCGGGATGCTGCGTGTATCCAGCGTGTGGTCATCTGGCTCCGCGCATGATCGGCCGGACAAGCCCGAGTGGCGTCCGTAGGCCCACCAAAGAGACATTCCTAAGCCACCACCTACCCCAAGCTCCCATCCCGTCCGCCGTCGACCCACACACCGTGGAGCGGGCGTGGTTCATGGCGTCCAGGTGGAGCGCGCCACTGTACGAACGACCTGGACGCCATGGGCCGCGTCTGCTCGGCTCTGCCTGGGTCGACCGTGAACGTGCCGGGCTCGCCCAGCAGGCCGACGGCGTGGCCTGCTGGGCGAGCCCGGCACGTTCACGGTCGCATCCAGCGCACGGGTCGGTCAGCCGAAGCCCGAGATCTGGTGCACCGGCACCTTCCGGTCGGACGACGGCCGCTCCACGGACCCAGCGGCACGCTTCACCGTGAACCCGTCCTTGGCCTCAGGGCAGATCACCCGCCTGGACCGGGTCGGCGCTGACTCCTACATGCGGATCAGCCCGGCCCGCGCCGAGGGGTACGCGGCGTTGACGCTGTTCGGCATGGCCCTGTTCGTCTTTGCGGGGGCCGGACTCGCCTCCCGGGCGAACTCCACTGGCCGGCCCGAACTCCGCGCCGGCCTCGTCGGCCGCGCCGGGCTCCGACTCGGTCAGGCAGGGATCATCCTGCTTCTGGGTGCGGCGCTCTGCGTCATCATCGCGTTCCTGGGCACACTGCTGGGCGGCTGACCGAGTCCGGCCGCCCGTGAGGAACGCCGTGGATCGGGTGCTTCTCCCGGCCGGCGCGGGTCCTCCTCGGACGGCCCCGGCCCGCTATGGACCGAGGTGGCGTCTTTGCAGGTCAAGGCCCTGGCTCCGCGGCAGACGGCCCGGCGACGCTGACTCAACGGCACGAGCTGGGCACCCGCACCGCCAGCAGGGCCACGTCGTCCTCGTTGTCCGGCGGGCGCGCCCGTGCCAGCACCTGGTCCGCGAAGGACTCCAGGGGACGGTGGGCCAAGGACGCCGCATGTCTGCGCAGGCGGTTCAGGCCCTCGTCCAGAATCTGCCCCGGGGACTCGATCAGGCCGTCGGTGTAGAGGAGAAGGGTCGCCCCGGGCGGCAGTTGCACCGTGGCATCGGGACGGACCTGGTCGGGCGCGATGCCCAGCAGGATCCCGTGGCCGTCGGTCAGATAGTGGGCCAGGCCCTCGTGGGTCACCAGCAGCGGCGGTGGATGCCCCGCGTTGGTCCAGGACAGCTCGCACTGGCCGGCGTCGTTCACCGTCATGCGGGCGAAGACCAGCGTGGCCATGGAGACCTCCGCGATGTGCAGGGTCGCGTTGTCCAGCCATTCCACGATCTTGCTCGGCGGCTCCAGCTGGGACAGGGCGTACGCGCGGAGCATGTTGCGCAACTGGGCCATGCCGGCCGCCGCGTCCAGGTCGTGGCCGACGACGTCGCCGATGGCAAGCGCGGTGGCGCCGTCCGTCAGTGTGAACGCGTCGTACCAGTCGCCGCCGACCTGCGAGGCGTCCGGCGCGGGCAGATAGCGGGCGGTCATGCCGAGGCCCGGCCCACGCGGCAGATGCGGCAGCAGATGGCGCTGCATGGTCTCCGCGACCTTGCGCTGGCGCTGGTAGAGACGGGCGTTGTCGAGGGCGAGGCTGGCGCGGCGGGCGATGTCCTCCAGCAAAACGATGTCGGTCGAGGTGAACTGCTCGGGCTGGTCGGCCCGGCCGAGGGTGAGGGCACCCAGTACGTCGCGCAGGCTGCGGATGGGGACGACGACGGCCGAGTGCATGCCGGTCACCTCGAACAGGCGCCGCTGCTCGACCGCGATGCCGGAATCGGGCTGGCCCTGGTAGGTCTCGGGGCTGACGAGGGTCGACGCGATGCCACGCAGGGCACGGGACAGGGGCATCGAGGAGTCCTGGGGTACCGGCGGCATGGGGCCCTGGAGATCCTCCCGGAACTCCACGGTGCCGCTCTCGGCATGGGCGACAGCGAAGCGGACCACCTCGTCCTCCTCGCTGATCAGGTCGATGACGGCCCAGTCGGCGAGGCGGGGCACGACGAGGCCGATCAGGCGGTGCAGCGCCTCGTCGATGTCCAGGGTGGAGGTGAGCAGGGTGGTCGTCTCGGCGAGCAACGTCAGCCGTTGCAGATCGGAGAGCCGCCCGGTGGCCGGTGGCCGCTGGGCGGGCACCTCGGCCCGGCCTGCCGAGTGGAAGAGGACGAGGGTGATCGACGGCCGGACGCCGATGTCGCAAGGGGTGGCCAGCCACGACACCGGCAGCAGCGTGCCGTCACCGCGCTCGAGCCACTCGTCGGCGCCCTGCGCCGTGCGTCCGGCGAGGATGCACTCCCAGATCCTGCACTGGGCCCTCGGCACGGATTCCCCGCCGCTGCTGCGGTGCAGCAGGTCGTGTGCGTCATGGCCGAGCAGACCGGAGGCGGGACGTGCCAGGAGTTGTTCGCAGCGCCTGTTGACGCCGACGATGCAGCCACGCGCGTCCGTCAGGTAGGCACCCGTGCCGAGGGTCTCAAGGGCCTTGGCCACCGTCTCCTGAGAACCGCCTGCAGTAGTCATGGCCGCCTCCCCTCACCGGAGAAACGCCTCGTCCGCCGTTTTCCGTGTTCCCCGTCGAGAGCGAGTGATGCCCCGGTCACACCAGCCGCCTTCCTGCTCACGGAGGTGGTCGACCCCATCGATCGGCCACATCGGACACGAGGGGCTGTGCCTGCCACGGACCCTGAGTGCCCGCTCCGGCGCCTCGGCGACCACGTCGTGCGACAGGGCACGCGGCCTCGGCCGCCGGGGCCCGTGGTGCTCGTGCCCACGCAGGCCTAGAATCGAACGCATGAACGATTGCTCGTGGTGTGCGGGCGGCCCTTCCGCCGCAGTCGGAGGATGATCGCGTGGAGTTTCCGGTACAGGTGGCGCTCGCCCGGCCGGTGCCGACGCTGCCGACCGGGCCGGGCTGGTGGTACGAGATCAAGCCGGACGGCCACCGGACGGTCATGTGGCGCACGGCGGACGCAGTGCGCCTCCAGTCACGGTCCGGGCAGGATGTGACCGCGTCGTGGACGGACCTCGCCCTGGCCGGGATGGACCTGCCGCGGGGCGTCGTCCTCGACGGCCAGGCCGTCGTCGCGGTCGACGGGCGCTTCTCCCTCGAGGCGGCTCAGTCCCGTACGGCCTCCGCACCGCCAGGGGTGCGGACGGTGACGCAGGCGCATCCGGCGCGCTTCCTCGTGTGGGACGTCCTGGCCCTGCCGGGTACGGACATGCGGGACCACCCCTATGAGGAGCGGCGCCTGGCCATGCTCGAGGTCCTGGAAGGCCTGCCGTCGCCGTCGCGGATCCGGGCGGTGCCGGCCTCGGACGACCCGGATGTGGCACAGGCCTGGTACGACTCGCTCCAGGACGCCGGAGTCGAGTGCGTCGTCGCCAAGCAGGCGGCATCGACGTACCAGGCGGGCGGCTCCTCGTCGTGGAGGAAGATCCAGCACACCCAGACCTTCGACGCCGAGGTGCTCGGCTACACCGGTCCGGCGCAGCGGCCGTGCGCGCTCGCTGTGCGCCTGCCGGACGGGCGCGCCGTGCTCTCGCAGACGCTCGCGACTCCCCTGGCCGGGCAGGTCGGGGCATGCGTCGCCACACCGCCCGGATGCGCGTACGGCCGTACGGACGCCGGTGAGTCCTACACCGTCACGATGCCCGGGCTGGTCGTGGAGGTCCTGGCGGAGACGGTGCGGCACACGGGCTTCACGGTGACGAGGCTGCGGTGACACGATGCCAGGACGCATGCCGGGGAGGGGCGGACGATTCTGTGGGCATGTCCAAAGAACGACCTGTGGTGGTGCATCCGCCGTCGCCGCGCGGCGGTCGCAAGGTGACGGCGGACGCGGCGACGCTCGGTCTGGCACATGGCC
Source organism: Streptomyces sp. CA-106110 (assembly GCF_050936285.1). Lineage (NCBI taxonomy): Bacteria > Bacillati > Actinomycetota > Actinomycetes > Kitasatosporales > Streptomycetaceae > Streptomyces > Streptomyces sp. CA-106110. Next base: position 3,996,092 of record NZ_JBNJNB010000001.1, read on the forward strand.
CGCGGGACGTCGAAGAGTTCCTGCGGCGGGCAGGACTCGAGGACGTCGACGCCTCGACGTCGGACCTGATCGAGTGGCGCGGGGGCGGGCCTGACGTGTGGCCTGAATGACGAAGCCGGTACCGCGGTATGCGTCGAGGGGCTCGTGTCCTGTGGACGACGAGCCCCTCGACGGAGAAGTGAAGACCGGCGACGCGCGGAACGATCCCTCAGCCGTTCCCGACGAACAGCACGAGCAGCAGCCACACCACCGGCGCCGTGGGCAGGAGCGAGTCCAGGCGGTCCATGATGCCGCCGTGTCCTGGCAGCAGGGTGCCCATGTCCTTGATGCCGAGGTCGCGCTTGATCATGGACTCGCCGAGGTCGCCGAGGGTGGCGCTGGCCGCGACCGCGAGGCCGAGCAGAAGGCCCTGCCACCACGAGCCGTTGTCGATCAGGAACTGCATGCACAGCGCACCGGCCGCCATTGCGAAGGTGACCGCGCCGACCAGACCTTCTCGCGTCTTGCCGGGGCTGATGCGCGGAGCGAGCTTGTGACTGCCGAAGCGCCAGCCGACCGCGTACGCGCCCGTGTCGCTGACGACCGTCAGCACCAGGAACGTCAGCACCCGTCGCGGACCGTCCTCGGCGGTCAGCATCATCGAGACGAACGTGGCCAGGAACGGCACGTAGAAGGCGGCGAAGACACCTGCCGTGACGTCCCTGAGATAGCCGTCCGGCGGTTCCGTCATACGCCAGACCAGGACAGCGAGCGCCGTGAGCGCCACCGCCACCCAGGCGCCCTCGGCGCCCCGCACATACCCCGAGACGACCATGGCCGCGCCGCCGACCGCCAGCGGCACGAGGGGCGCCTTGATGCCCTTGCGCTCCTCCAGCCTCTTGGTCAGCTCCCACAGGCCCACCACGACGGCGACCGCGACAACGCCGACGAAGACGGCCTTGACGATGAACAACGACGCGACGATCACGACACCGAGCCCGATGCCGACCCCTATGGCCGCGCCCAGGTCACGGCCCGCGCTCTTCTTCTGCGGTGCGGGCGCCGGTTGCGGGGCGTCGGGCATGGGCTCCGGATTCTCAGGTACCGCCCAGCGGGCCGGCGCCTGCGGCGTCTCGTCGCGGAACAAGGGGCCGCTCACCCGAGCGACCCCCGGATCGTCATCCTGGTCTCCGCCGGGTGCGGGTACCTCGGGCACGATGGGCATGGGGCGAGTCTGCTGGGCGTCATGCGCATCGTACGCGGGACCCGCCGGGCCGGGGCCGTGGGCCGGCCCCTGGTCGGCGGGCCCCCAGTACCCGGTCTGTGGCGGCGCCCCCCAGGAAGAGTCGTTCATCAGACCTCGAGCAGCTCCGCTTCCTTGTGCTTCAGAAGCTCGTCCACCTGCGCCACGTACTTCGCGGTGGTGTCGTCGAGCTCCTTCTCCGCACGGCGGCCCTCGTCCTCGCCGACCTCGCCGTCCTTGATCAGCTTGTCGATGGCGTCCTTCGCCTTGCGGCGCACGGAGCGGATCGAGACCTTGGCGTCCTCGCCCTTGCCCTTGGCCACCTTGATGTACTCGCGGCGGCGCTCCTCGGTGAGCTCGGGGAACACCACGCGGATGATGTTGCCGTCATTGCTCGGGTTGACGCCCAGGTCGGAATCGCGGATCGCCTGCTCGATGTTGCGCAGCGCGCTCTTGTCGAACGGGGTCACCACGGCCATGCGCGGCTCCGGCACCGAGAACGAGGCCAGCTGGTTGATCGGCGTCGGTGCGCCGTAGTAGTCGGCCACGATCTTGTTGAACATCGCCGGGTGCGCACGGCCGGTGCGGATCGCGGCGAAGTCCTCCTTGGCGACCACGACGGCCTTCTCCATCTTCTCCTCGGCCTCGAGGAGGGTCTCTTCGATCACCACTTGCTCCTGCGTGTCTTGAGTAGGCCCGGCATCCGTGGGCGGCCGCCGGCTGCGTCGCGTCTTCTTCCTGCACGGTTCCGGACCGGTAGGACATTGTCCATCCCCCGGTCAGGTCCGTCGCCCGGACGGGGCTCACCCCGGACGGGTCTGCCTCTGGTCAGTCCCGGCCGCCTTGGTCACCCACGAGTGTGCCGATCTTCTCACCCTTGACGGCCCGCGCGATATTGCCCTCGGCCCGGAGCTCGAAGACCAGGATGGGCAGCTTGTTGTCCCGGCACAGGGTGATCGCGGTCATGTCGGCGACCTTGAGGTCGCGGGTGATGACCTCGCCATAGCTGAGCGAGTCGAACTTGACGGCCTCGGGGTTGGTCTTCGGGTCCGAGTCGTAGACCCCGTCGACACCGTTCTTGCCCATCAGCAGCGCCTCGGCGTCGATCTCGAGGGCGCGCTGGGCGGCGGTCGTGTCGGTGGAGAAGTACGGCATGCCCATACCGGCGCCGAAGATGACCACGCGGCCCTTCTCCATGTGTCGCACGGCACGGAGCGGGATGTACGGCTCGGCGACCTGGCCCATGGTGATGGCGGTCTGCACGCGCGAGTCGATGCCCTCCTTCTCCAGGAAGTCCTGTAGGGCAAGGCAGTTCATGACCGTGCCGAGCATGCCCATGTAGTCGGAACGGGCGCGGTCCATGCCGCGCTGCTGCAACTCGGCGCCGCGGAAGAAGTTGCCGCCGCCGATGACGACGGCGATCTGGGATCCGTCGCGCACCACGGCCGCGATCTCACGGGCGATGGCGTGCACCACGTCCGGATCGACGCCGAGTCCGGTACCGCCTGAGAACGCCTCTCCGGACAGCTTCAGCAGAAACCGGCCGCTTACTTTGCCGTCGTCGCGCTTCTCGGCCTTGGTGGTCATGGAGATCTCCTCGTGGTGCACATACGAAGAAGGCCATTGCCGATGGGTGTTTGGCATCCCATACGCGGCAATGGCCTCCTCGTCAGATCTGCTGTCGTCCGCCGCACTGGTGCGCGGACCGCAAATGCGCACAGCATGGACGACTGCTTACGACCCTATCGGGGTCGCGCGTCGATCGCGGTACGGACTCAGATGCCGACCTTGATGCGCGTGAAGCGCTTCAGGGTGACACCCGCCTCGTCCAGAACCTTCTGGACGGACTTCTTGTTGTCGAGCGCGTACGGCTGGCCGAGCAGCGTGGCGTCCTTGAAGAAGCCGTTGAGGCGACCCTCGACGATCTTGGCGATCGCGGCCTCGGGCTTGCCCTCGGCGCGGGTGGTCTCCTCGGCGATACGACGCTCGGACTCGACGACCTCGGCCGGGACGTCCTCCTTGGAGAGGTACTTCGGCGCGAAGGCGGCGATGTGCTGCGCGATGCCCTTGGCGACCTCGGCGTTCGGCTTGTCCAGCTCGACGAGGACACCGATCTGCGGCGGCAGGTCAGGCATGGTGCGGTGCATGTACGCGGTCACGAAGCCGTCGGCGAACTGCGCGAAGCGGTCCAGGACGATCTTCTCGCCGAGGTTGGCGTTGGCCTCGTCCACGAACGCCTGGACCGTCTTGCCGGGCTCGATCTCGGAGGCGAGCAGGGCCTCGAGGTCGGCCGGGGAGGTCTTGGCGACGTACTCGGCGATCGCCTGGGCGACGGCCTGGAACTTGTCACCCTTGGCAACGAAGTCCGTCTCGCACTTCAGCTCGACGAGGACACCGGAGGAGTTGTCGTCGGCGATGATGGAGACCACGGCGCCGTTCTCGGCGGAGCGGCCCTCGCGCTTGGCGACGCCCTTCTGGCCCTTGATGCGGAGCGCCTCGACAGCCTTCTCGACGTTGCCCTCGGCCTCGTCCAGCGCCTTCTTGCAGTCCATCATGCCGGCGCCGGTGAGCTCACGGAGCTTCTTGACGTCGGCGGCGGTGTAGTTCGCCATGATCTGTGAATCTCTTCTCGGAGTTCGAAGTCTCGAAGTCGGCGGCCGCCACGGATCGTACGGGCGGCCGCCAAAGATCTACGGGCTACGAAGATCTAAGGGCTGCGGGTGAACGGCGGGTGGCGCGGTCGGCGCCACCCGCCCTCACATCAGCCGAACGGACCTGAGGTCAGGCCTGCTCGCCCTCGGCGGCCGGAGCCTCGGCGGCGGGCGCCTCGGTGGCCGGAGCCTCGGCGGCGGGCGCCTCGGTGGCCGGAGCCTCGGCGGCGGGCGCCTCGGTGGCCGGAGCCTCGGCGGCGGGCGCCTCGGTGGCCGGAGCCTCGGCGGCCTCGGCGGCCGGAGCGGCCTCCTCGGTCTCAGCCTTCTTCTCGCCCTCGAGCAGGTCGCGCTCCCACTCGGCGAGCGGCTCGCCCGCGGCCTTCTCACCCTTGCCCTCGGCGGCGACACCGGAGCGGGCGATGAGGCCCTCGGCGACGGCGTCGGCGATCACACGGGTGAGCAGGGTGACGGAGCGGATCGCGTCATCGTTGCCCGGGATCTTGTAGTCGACCTCGTCGGGGTCGCAGTTGGTGTCGAGGATGGCGACGACCGGGATGTTGAGCTTGCGGGCCTCACCGACCGCGATGTGCTCCTTCTTGGTGTCCACGATCCAGACGGCGCTCGGCACCTTCTGCATCTCGCGGATACCGCCCAGGGTCTTCTCCAGCTTGGCCTTCTCACGCGAGAGGACCAGGAGCTCCTTCTTGGTCAGACCGGAGGAGGCGACGTCCTCGAAGTCGATCTGCTCCAGCTCCTTGAGGCGCTGCAGACGCTTGTAGACGGTCGAGAAGTTGGTGAGCATGCCGCCCAGCCAGCGCTGGTTGACGTACGGCATGCCGACGCGGGTGGCCTGCTCGGCGATGGCCTCCTGCGCCTGCTTCTTCGTACCGACGAACATGACGGTGCCGCCGTGGGCGACGGTCTCCTTGACGAACTCGTAGGCGCGGTCGATGTACGACAGCGACTGGAGCAGGTCGATGATGTAGATGCCGTTGCGCTCGGTGAAGATGAAGCGCTTCATCTTCGGGTTCCAGCGACGGGTCTGGTGACCGAAGTGGACGCCGCTCTCCAGCAGCTCCCGCATCGTGACGACGGCCATGACCGTTCTCCTTGAGTTATCTCGGTTGTGCCGCGGGCGCCGGGATGGCACTCGCGCCTGACGCCCGCGATGCGCCGTGCCGCAAAGGACCGAGGAGCGCTGACACCGGCCGCATGAGGGCCCGGTGTCGGGGCGTGCGAAGTCGACCCGGTGACCCGGATCGCCACAAGAAGTGTAAGGGACCGGCGGAGCGGCGGGTGACGCCGCTGTCCCCAACCGGGCGGTTGTCCACAGATTCGGCCATGATCACGCGGTGCGCGGGACGGTATTCGCATGCGAGCGGAACGATGCCTGCGGACCTGGTCTGCGGTACTGCTGATGATGACGGTGTGTGCTGGGCCGCCGGCCGCGCGGGCGGACGAGCCGGGCCCGCGGTATCCGGCCACCGCACCCGCACCGGACCCCGGCGCGCCGGTGCCGGCCGTCGCCCGGGTCTGGCCGGTGGGCATCCACCCCGTGGTCCTGCGGGGCTGGGACCCACCGGCGAATCCGTACGGCCCTGGCCACCGGGGCGTCGACCTGGCGGCGGCCGCGGGAGATCCGGTACGGGCGGTGGCGGGCGGCCGGGTCGCCTTCGCCGGGCGGGTGGCCGGGCGGGGCGTCGTCTCCGTCGACCTGGCAGGGACCGGCCACCCGCCGCTGCGGACGACCTACGAGCCCGTACGCGCATCGGTGCACGAGGGCGACGAGGTGGAGCCGGGTGAGGTACTGGGCGTACTGGAACCGCCGACCGCCCACTGCGCGGGACCCTGCCTGCACCGGGGCCTACGCAGAGGGGAGGCCTACCTCAACCCCCTGGCCCTGCTGCCGCCATGGCTACTGCGGACCGGACCGTCCCGCCTGCTACGGGTGGACGAGGTGCCGGTGCCTTAGCAGGGGGCACGCCCGTTCGGGTGCCGTTCCGTGGCCGCGGACACGCTCGCCTGGCAGTCGGTGCCACAGCCAGGCGCACGTCCGTTCGGGTGCTGTTTCGTAGCCGGGAGCACGCCCTCCTGGCAGTCGGTGCCGCAGCCGGGGGCACACCCCTTCGGGTGCCGTCCCGTAGCCGCGGGTTCGCTCTCCTGGCTGCCGACGCCGTGCGCGGCGCCGCGCTCAGCCCCGGACGCCCCGCAGGGCCATCGCGACCGCCGCTTCCGTGATGGCGGCCGGATCCTCGGCGGCGCCCAGCTCGATACGCCGCACCGCCGCGTCGACCACGCCCTGGAGCAGCATCGCCACCAGCCGGGGTTCACGGTGTCCCATCTCGCCGAGTGCGTCGCCGATCATCGTGACGAGCCCGCCGTGCGCCGCCCGGATCTTGTCGCGCGCCCCGGCGTCCAGTTCGCTCGCGGAGATGGCCACCACTGCGCGGTGCCGCCGGTCCCCCACGAGCGCCAGCTGCCGCCGCACATACGCCTCGATCTTCGCCTCGGGCCCGCCGGCAGCAGCCATCGCCGCCTCGACCTCGGCCGCCCAGACGGGGAAGTCGACCGCGCACAGCTCCTCGACGACGGCCGCGCGGGAGCCGAAGTACTCGTAGACCGAGGACCGCGCCAGGCCCGTCCGCTCGGCGAGGGCCGGGAAGGTCAGCGCCTCCGTACCCCCCTCGGACAGCAGGGACCGTGCCGCGTCCAGCAGGGCGGCTCGCTGCATCGACCGGTGCTCGGCCACGGAGGCCGCTCGAATCCTTGGCACGTCAACCACTGTACGGACGGACCGCCGCCGACGGGAGCACACCCGCCATGTACCCCGCTCCCGGGCTCTGCCTGCCAGGGCCGGTCGCGGACTGATTCCGCAGGTCATGGGCGGGCTGTCTCCGCGGAGGACACCGCGCCGAGGGGTGCTGCCTCAGCGCCCGAAGCTCGCCAGCTTGGCCCGCAGCTGCAGCACCGATTTCGTGTGGATCTGGCTCACCCGGCTCTCCGTCACCCCGAGGACATTGCCGATCTCGGCGAGGGTGAGCCCTTCGTAGTAGTAGAGCGTGACCACAGTCTTCTCCCGGTCGGGCAGGGTGTTGATCGCCCGCGCCAGGAACCGGCGCAGCTCCCGGTCCTCGGCCACCTCCACCGGGTTGTCGGCGGCGGTGTCCTCGAGGGTGTCCATCAGGCTCAGCCGCTCGCCCCCCTCGGCCCCGACGTGCAGCAACTCCTCCAGGGCCACCACGTTCGCCAGCGACAACTGGCTGAAGACGGCATGGAGCTCCTCCACACCGATCCCCATCTCCTCGGCCACCTCGACCTCGGACGGCGTCCGCCGCAACCGGGCCTCCAGCGTCGCGTACGCCCGCTCCACGCTGCGCGCCTTCTGCCGCACCGACCGCGGGATCCAGTCCAGCGCCCGCAGCTCGTCGATCATCGCGCCGCGGATCCGCGTGATCGCGTACGTCTCGAACTTGATCTCCCTGTCGATGTCGAACTTCTCGATCGCGTCGATCAGCCCGAAGACCCCGGAGGAGACGAAGTCAGCCTGTTCCACATTGGCCGGCAGCCCCACGCTCACCCGGCCCGCCACGTACTTGACCAGCGGCGAGTAGTGCAGGATCAGCTGCTCCCGCAGCCGCTCGTCCCCCGTCTCCTTGTACGACCGCCACAACTCGTCGAGCGTCGAGGGAGCGGGCGGGCGCACGCTGCCGCCGTCACGGGCGGCTGGGGGAAGCGCCGCCCGGTCGGACCCGGAGGTGTGCTGGGGCATTCGTCGCCTTGTGCCGTTCTGCAGTGAACTGGGGTTGCCTGGGTGAGCTGTCGGTCTGATGTCGAGATGCCTGTCTGAGTCGGGATCCTCGTGAGCGTAGCGTGACTGCGGCGTCGCAGTGTGCGAAGGATGGGGGATCACCCGTGCGCGAACGGGCGCGGAGGGGTGCCTTCCGCGACCGAGCGCATCGCCCTGCGTGATCGCTGGAAAGGGTCAACTACGGGAACTGCCAAGGCTGTCGGGGGTCGCCCGGACGGCCGAACACGCACGGTCAGCACCGGCCGCGATCTTGTCGGGAGGTTTCAACGGCCTGGCGTGTCAACTTCCAGCCGTCGTCGTGTCGTTCGACGAAACCAAGTGATCGGAGTTCGTACAGTCTCGCGACCGCGTCGTCCTCGGTCGTTTGTGCGTCGCGCGCAATTTCGGACGCCGATGTCGCCCTGCGTACGGGTAGCGCCGCCAGAACCCGCCGGGCGGCAGGTTCCAGCAGGTCACGAGGGAGTATGGGCCCGCGCCGGTCCGGTGCCAGTTCGCCCATGTCGCCGACCAGTTCGACCACGTCGGCGGCGTCGGAGACGAGCTCGGCGTCCGCGCGCAGAAGTTCATGGACACCGGCCGAGAGTGCGCTGGTGACCGGTCCGGGCACGCCCATTTCTAGGGGTGCCACTTCTTCCTGGGCCATCATGCGGGGGTCAACCCGACCCTCAACCCTCAGCGACGGAACCAGCGGAGGCGACCAGACCGGCTGGCCAGCGTCGGGCAGGGCGGCCATGATCTCGTCCCACACCCCGCAGCTGCGCCACGTCTTATAGCGGCTGTGGATGCCCTTCCACTTGCCGAAGCGCTCCGGCAGCTCCTCCCACAGAACGCCAGTGCGCGCCTTGTAGAACATCGCTTCGAGCATCACCCGACCGGGGCGCGGGCGGTGATTCGGCGGCTCCCACGCCTTAACGATCGGCTCGACCAGCGCCCACGCCTCGTCGGACAGCGCGTCCGGCACCAGCCGCCCGTTCTCCTTGAACCACGCGGCCAGCGAGCAGGCCAGCCCAAGCCTCGGCTTCGGGACCGGCCCTGTGATCGTCACCTTCACGTCCAGCAGCGCCAGAACCTCGGCCTGCTCAGCCGGGGTCATGTCGGCCAGCCGCTCACGGGCGACGCTGGCCAGGGCGGTGAGGTCGCTTGCGCGCTGCTCGGCGGCCTCCGTCTCCTGGAGCCACGCGGCGGCCTCGCCCCGCATCGACCGCAGCTGGCCCAGCTCCTCGGTCAGCGCCCGGGTGGCCGCTTCGAGGGCGACCGCCGGAAGGTTCAGCTTCGCGTACTCGGTGACAGTCCTGGTCAGGGCGGTCTCCCGCTCACTGATCTGCCGGTCGAGGTCGGCAAGCCGGTCTTCAAAGTTGGTCTCTTCCCCGGCGGCGACCCCGACCCACTCGGCGGCCATCGCCTGGAGCCGCTGTGGGTCCTCCAGGAGCTGCACCACTTCGGCCCAGACCGCGCGCTCAACCGCGTCGGCGTCGACCATCTCGCATGAGCACATCGGATCGCCCGGGTACTTCTGCGCCTTCCCCGTGCAGCGGTACCAGCGACCGTTACGGCCGGTCCGCTTCATCCCGACGTGATGCTGGCCGCAGCCGCTGTGCTCGTTGACCAGCCGCTTCGACAGCGGGTAGCCCTGCGGCTTCGACTTCGGCTTGCCGTTTGCGAGCCTCCCCATTGCCCTGCCCAGGCTCGCGGCCTCCTCGGGCGTGAAGATCGGGGTCAGCCGGATTGTGACCGTTTCACCGTGCTTGGTGCTGCCGTCCCGGGTGAGCTTCACCCCGTGACCGGCGTGCGCCCGGTCGGGGTTACGGAAGGTCGTGGTGGCCTTGAGGGTCGAGTCGGACAGCAGCTTGCCGCGCACGTTGGGCGCCGACCAAGGTTTGCCCGACCTGGTGTAGAGCTGCTCGGCGTTCAGCCGGGCGGCCATCTCCCGAGTGTTCAGGCCGTCCTCAACGGCCATCGTCCACAGCAACCACAACACCTTGACCTCGTGCTCATCCGGGACGAGGTACGAGCCCTTCTTCCCCTTGCCCTCGATCCGGTACCCGTACGGAAGCTCGCCACCTGGCCACCCGCCCCGCACCGCCTTGGCCTGCAACCCCGCCTGGGTCCTCTCGCGGATCAGGTTGTACTCGAACTCGGCGAAGGCGGCGTACTGCTGAAGCATCAGCTTGCCCTGGGTGGTCGTCGTGTCGATCTGCTGCGACACGCTGACGATCTCGACGCCCAGGTCTTCGAGTTCCCAGATCCAGCGCCAGAAGGCGCGCCCGGTACGGCCTACCCGGTCCCACTTGTGCACAACGACCACGTCAACCAGACCGGCACGTGCGTCGACCATCAGCCGGTCGAAGCCCGGTCGGCTGGTCAGCGACCCTGATTCGCCCTCGTCCTTATAAACGTCGTGCAGCCGCCAACCCTTGCGGTCGACGTACTCCCGGCAAGCCTCGTCTTGGACCTCCAGGCCGTAGCCCTGGAGCTGCTCGGCAGTGGAGACCCGTTCCATCACCGCTACCCGGAGCGTCTCCTCCGGGTTGAGTACAGCCGCCCTCATCGCGGACCCTCCAGGCTTTCCGAGCCGGCAAGGTCGCTGACGTCGGCTCGGACCAGTCGGAGGGCGTCCTGGGCGGCCTTGGGGTTGTCAGCGGCCAGCCGACACAGCGCGTCGAGCGCCTCGGACAGCGTGACGTTGGTGCCGGAATTGCCGGTCAGTTGGTAAGCGGCCTGCTGCACGCTCTTTCGAGACGTCGCGTGGACTCGGAGCGTCGCGTATTCAGCCATTGGTGGGTCCTCTCGTTCAGCGAAAAGGCCCGGTTGGGGTGGTGTCCCCGACCGGGCCTGCTCGTTTTCAGGCCTGGGCGATAACCTCGGCGAGGTCGGCGTCGCTGGCGGTCAGCACCTTCCGGAACGCCAGGTAGGTGGGGTTAGCGTCAGGGCCCCGGCGTTTGCCTCGGATGTCTGGTTGATCATGTGATGCCGTAGAGGGCGAGGACGCGGTGGCGTTCGGTGTGGGCTCGGCGTCCGGCGGCGGTGTTGACGTACCCGGCGAGTTTGAGTGCACTGCGGATCAGGTCGCGGACGGCGGCGAGCACGGCTGGCGTATTGCGGGTCCTGACCTGGGACTTGTCCTCACTGAAGACGACATCACGCACCCAGTGGACGGTGTTCTCCACGGTCCAGTGCCCGCGAGCCCAGGCGGCGATCTCGGCGGCAGATGCCTGCTCAGCGGGCAGATCGGTGATGGCGTAGACGGTCTCGCTGGACCACTTCTTCGCTCCGTAGAGGCGGCGCCTGCGCTGAATGCGCAGGACTTGACGGGCGTTGGGGAAGAGCAGGCCGTCGACGGTGACGACCTGTACGTGGCGCTGCTCGTGGCGGCCGTGGCCGCGGGTGTCGTCACGGTGGATCACGGGGACCTCTTTCCAGGGCAGCCGGTGGAGTTGGCGGGCCTGACCGCGCTGGTTGTTCTTGATCGTGAGGAGGTAGTGGACGCCGCGTTCGTGCAGGTAGGCGGCGTGGGCGTGCTGGGCGTGGAGAGCATCGGCGGTGATGACCGCGCCGGCGAGTTCCACGTCGTCGATCTGGTCGAGCAGGGGTGCGAACTCGGGGATTTCGTTCGTCTTCGCGCCGATCTCGCGGGAGGCCAGGGTGATGCCGTCGCCGTGGCGGACCGCGGAGAGCACGAAGACCCGGCTGCCGTCAGGGCGTCGTGCACCGCGCAGGCATTTGCCGTCCACCGCGATCGCCCGGCGCCTTTGACGCACCGGATCGGTCTGGGCGGCAGCCTGGTGGGCCCGGCGCTGTTCGCGTTCCGGGCCGCCGTCCGGCATCAGCAGCGCGGGATGCGCGCGCTCGTCGGAGAGCAGGGACGTCAGGTAGGCGAACCCGGCCGCGCTGAGTTCGGCCGGATCAAGGCGCCCCAGCACGCTGCGCAGGGTCTTCTCGCTCGGCACCCGGTAACGGCCCAGGAGCGGGTGGTAGGGCAGGCCGAAGGCGGCCAGTTCCTCGGGGGCCGCACGCCGGCACCACTCCGCTGCCGCAGTGATCGAGTCGTGGCCCGCGGGCGTCATCGCGCAGACCACCAGGGCCAGCAGGGAGGAGAGCCGGTAACGCACACCGCTGGCTCCGCGCGGATCGGTGAGTGACTCGAACTCCGCGACCAGGCTGCCGACTTGATCCCGGGCGGCACCCTCACGCAGATCTTGCAGGCGGGGTGCGGGGCAGACAGGAGCAGGGATGGGGGATGATGGTGGGACGAACACGGCACCTTCGTGGATCTTGAAGCGTAGAGAACTCCATGATCCACAGGGGCCGTGTTCGCCTGCTTCCGGGGCCCGCCGCCGACGTCAACCGACCCAAGGTCGGACGAGCCGGGCAAACGCCGGGGCCCTTGTACGGAACCGCTGCCATGCAGGACGCCCACCAAGCAGCATTCGAGGCGTTCCGGGATTGGTTCGTGGAGTTCTTCAAGTGGCAGACATCGCAGAAGCTCACCGGTCCCGGCAACCCTGAGGAGGTACGCGCCGACGCCGTACGCAACACAGCCAAGTGGTGGCCGAACGTCGAGAAGCTCTCCGCCAAGGCCGACGAGGCTTATGAGGAGCTGGTCAAGGTCATGCGTGCGACGGCGATCTTTGAACCCGCTGTCAGCCGCGTGACCCAGGGTACGAAGCGGGAACTCCCCCAGTAGTCCAGTAGGACGCCTGGCACGAACCGACCACGCCCCCGCCCCGTGTACTGGGGGCCGTGACCTCACTCGGCGGGGTCGCCCGGATCGATCTCCTTGGTGGGCTGGCCGGGGAGCAGCCGGTTGACCATCGTCTCGGGGCTCGGCTGCATGCCGAGAGCCCGGAGCGCAGCGGCCGAGTTCAGGCGGTCCTTGGTGTCCTTGTCCTGAATACGGTCGATGAAGGTCGTCGCGACTTCGAGCTTCTGGTCGAGGTCGACCTTGGCCTCGTTGTCCTCAGCCGCCTTGGTCAGGTTGGTCATGGTGCGCTTCGAGTGCAGGGCCAGCGCGCCGCCGCCGGTAGTGATCAGCACACCCGACAGGCCCGTCACGAGCGGCAGGTAACCGTGGTTGGCGCTGCCCGCGTGTACCAGGGCCAGGACGGCCGCCACCAGGATGACCACCGCCCCGCCGGTCATGAAGTACACGCTCAGACGGAACGTCCACTCGGACTGCTTCATGGTGTGGTTCAGGAAGTCGAAGTGGAACTTCTGTCGCTGCTCGGCCAGGGTGCTGGAAGGGGTCGCCGGGGCAATCTCGGGCTGGGGCGCGACGCTGGTCGGGGCCTCAACGTGGGTCCCGACGTGGACGTTGACGATCTGGTCACGACCAACCAGGTGGTCGACCGGGGGGATCAGCTCCCCTACGCGATCCCTCCACCTCGCCAGCTTCTCGTCCTGCGCGAGAACCATAGCCACGTCGTCTGCCGACATCGACGCGAAGTCGCGGAATCTGTATGGCGGTTGGATTTTGCCCCGCTTCGGGGCGGCGTCGTCTTCATGGTCCGGCTTCGTGGCGTCGTCGTCCTCGCCTGATGTCGTCGCCACCATGGCCCCCCACACTCCCCAGCTAACGCCCCGCCAACTCTGTTCAGAGTAGCGCCGGGTAGTGACACCGGACCCGGCTCGAGGCGATAGACGACGGCAAGCAGCTTGACGGGGGCGTTTGCCCGCACGAAGAGGCTTAGCCCTGGCGTTCCTCGGGCGAGACCGGCCAGGTTCCCAACCCAAGCTCGGTGCGGACTTCGCCGTTCGTCTTCAGGTGAGCGAACACCTTCTGGATCGTGGACACGGCGACGCCGAACTCGCTGGCCAGGTCGACCAGCCCCGGCAGACGTTCGCCCTGGGGGTACGCGCCGCTGGCGATGCGGCGGCTGATCTCCTCCGCGATCTGCTTCCAGATCGCTCGGCTCCGGTCGAGTTCAAGATCACCCATCCTCCGACCGTATGAGCACGCGGTCTGCTGCGCTACCGCATCATAGTGCGTGCACTCGTTATCGTGGTGTACTGCGTGTAGCGCAATAACCGCGATAACCCCAGTTCAGGGGCCTGCAGGGGGTCACAGGATGTTGAACCACCAAGAACCGTTAACCCCGACCAAGTGTGCAGCCCTGGTCACCAGCGGCGACGTGATCGGCTACGAGAACCAGTGGAGAACGGTCAAGGAGACCACCACCGCCCGAGGGCCGATGGGCGGGCTGGCCATCGTGGTCACCTGGGAGGAGGGCGGCCAGGCCCGGTTCCCCGCTGGTGACGTGCTGCTCGTGCGCCCCCAGGTGCGCAAGTGACCACCCCCAAGCCTCGTGCAGGGCGCCGACCGTTCGACCCTGGCGCGCCGTCCCTGCTTGAGGTGCTGCACCAGATCTCGAAGGTGTGCGGCATGTGCGCCGACCACCGCGCAATCTGGTGCCCGGCCTGCTGGGGGTTCGGAGGGTGCGCGATCTGCCACGACACCGGCCAGGTGCAGTGCCCCGACTGCGCGGGCGGCGATCTCCTCCCCCTGTGCTGGTGAGGCCACGGGAGGGCCGAGAGAGCAGCGGCCGTCGCTGGCCCCGGCGGACACACGAGAGGCCCGGGAAGACCCCACGGAGGGCACTCCCGGGCCTCTCGTGCGTCAGGCGGCCACCAGCAGGCGGAAGGGGATCGAGGAAGAAGCGGTACCCGCCGCAATAGGGCTGGGCACGCCCATGGTGTACCGGCCGAGCCGCTGCGCCGCCCGTGCCGTGACCAGCGCCCCGCTGCGGTAGGCCGCCTCGACCACCACGGTGCCCCGGGTGAGCACCATCACGCGGTTCCTGAGGAGGAACCTGCTCGGCGTCGGATGCTCCCCGGGTGGCAACTCGCCGATGACCAGCCCCTGCTGAGCGATCCTGCTGATCAACTCGGTGTGTCCGCGCGGATAGGGCCGGTCCACTCCGCAGGCCAGCACCGCGACGGTGGCGCCGCCGGCCGCGAGGGTGCCCCGGTGAGCAGCCCCGTCCACGCCGTACGTTCTTCCGCCAGCCGGAGACGACCACCCAGCCGCGCTCCGCGAGCCCCGCGCCGAGGGCGGCCGCCATGTGCGCCCCGTACTCCGTGCAGGCCCGGGCACCCACGACGGCGACGGACCGCAGGGCCCATATCCGCAGACTGGGCAGTCCACGCACCCAGAGCCCGACCGGCCGGGCGTCCCCGAGGTCGTCGAGCTGGGCGGGCCACTCGGGCGCTCCCTGGTGCACGAATCTCACCCCCGCCTCCCGGGCCGCGACCCAGTCCCGCAACAGCTCCGCCCGCTCGGCCCGCGCCGAGTATTACAGCTGCCGCTCAATCTTCCGCTCTTCGACCTGCTCTTCCACGTTGGTGTTCTCGTCGCGGACGGTGTACCTCGCCTGGGGCGGCTGGCCCTGGATACCCCGGATCTCACCCGTGTGCTTCTGGTCGTCCTGGCCCTTGTACTCGACGCGATCACCCTTGTTGAACTGCATTGCTGTGTCCACCTTCCGAGGCTGACTAGCGCGGGTTCGCCCGTCTGGTCGCGACACCCGCCGCGCATCCGCTTTGAGTGCGGGCGCAGTGTCAGCACACCGCGACTGACCGCCAGCGGCGACTGCTGTCGGCCGAACGGGGGACGCTCGCCAGCTAGGTTGTGCGCCCCGGTCGTGCCGTATCGGTCCGGTCAGATGTGGTTCAGCACCGTGCCCACGAGCCACAAGAACGCCAGGATCAGTACGACCCCGATCGGTCCGGGGACTCGCCCGCGTCTGCGGAGGCCACCCACACGTACGCCCAGGCCGATCGGCCCGATTTTCGTACCTATGCGCATCAGCTCTCCCCCGATTCTCTCGACGCGAAGCAGACGGCCTCAACAGGCAGGGCCGATGGTCACCTGAACCTTCTTGAGGCGCTTGGCAGGCTCGGCATCGACGTTGTAGTTCGGGTTGTCGCTCGCCCACGCAGCTTCGGTGCAATACCCGGGGCCGGTCGGTGACGCGTGCTTCAGCCACTGGAACGTGGACTCGCAGGTCTCCAGGTTGTAGTTCCCCAGCTCCTGCGCGCTATCGGGGAGCCCGGGAGTCTTCGTCCAGACGATGATGTCGCGGGTGGGCGAGCACGTCTTCGACGACTGGGACGGCTTCGGCTTGGCCGAGCTCGGCTTGTGCTTTGCGGGCGCAGCAGCGGAATGCTTCTTCTTCGCGGCCGGCCCGGACGAGCTGTGTGAAGGCGCCGGTCCGGTGTGATTGGCGCTGGCCCCGCAGGCGGCGGTGAGCAGGATGGCGACGATGGGCAGGACGGTGCGGCGCACGGGGCCCCTTGGCGGTGCGGAGTTGCGTGCGGCCACGGTGGCAGTTGTATACACAGCGCGTGCGGTTGTTGCCGGACCGTGAGGATGGGTCGGGTGCCTCGGTGGCCACAGGCTGCTACGCGATGCACATCGCCCCGCCGTCCGGACCGTACAGGCCTGGGGCGGGGCGATAGCCGACGCATACCCGGCCGGTGGATCCACCAGCCGGGGCTCCCTCATGCGCTGTTATGCGGGCTGGACGTTCTCCGCCTGCGGACCCTTCGGGCCCTGGGTCACGTCGAAGCTCACCTGCTGGTTCTCTTCGAGGGAGCGGAAGCCGTTCGCGTTGATCGCGGAGTAGTGGACGAAGACGTCGGGGCCGCCGCCTTCCTGCTCGATGAAGCCGAAGCCCTTTTCCGCGTTGAACCACTTCACAGTGCCCTTGGTCATGCCTGTCTCCTTCGAAGGGACTCGTATCGGGTCTCGCATCGTGCGGGATCCGGAGGTGATCGCCCTGGTCCGGAGAGGCGTTGAACAGCAAAAACGCCCGCGATTGCGATCACGGGCGAACGAGACTTCGGAACCACGACTGCTGGTCACGACGCTACACCGGCTGGTGAGGCTCGGCCACACGCTTCCGCTCATCGCGGCGTGTTGCCCCGACGTGCCGCATGCGTGCCAACGCCTCACAAAGGCCCAGTTCAGTGGCTGGCAACCGCATCCCCTATGCGGTTAGGGGGCACCGCAGCATCACGATGGGACATCGACCTGCTCCCCCAAGGCGAGCACGTCCGTGGGCGTCGTGTGCCATATGCCTTCGTCTCGCACTCCGCGGTATTTCCCCTCTGGAAGGTCCCGAGCAGGAGTGATCAATTTCCAGGGCAGCCGGCGCGGCTCCCGGACCACGACCAGGGCCGGGGCCGTCTGGCAGTCCAGCACGACGTACAACCACCAGTCCGACCCGAGGTCGAGCATCGCCTCACGCTGCCGGTCGAGGATCGGAACCGATGAGCGGCACGTTCCCTTGCCCTTCACCTCGGTCAATCGGGCGATGTCGCCGTCCGGATCGCGCGACACCAAGTCGCACGTGAAGCTACGGGCGCCCGGGTGGCGCCCCTGGGCCCACTCGCGGACTTCTTCGTAGAGCCCCGGGGGCCAGGCATCGCCGACGTAGGTGACCTGGCGGCCTTGTGACCGTTCGTAGCGGATCGCCAACTCGACGGCGGCGCGCTCAGTCTCGTTCACGACTCACCGCCTGCTCGCCAGCTTGGAGTTCCTCGGTGGCAATCTCGAAGCACTCATCGCAGATGAGTGCGCCGCCCCGCATCACAATCAGCCGTGTCATCCGCTCCCAGCCCTTGCCGCAGATCACGCACTGGGGTTCTACCCCAAGGCATTGCGCACGGCCGCGGTTGCAGTCCCGCTGCTCCTGCTCGCTCATGTGCTTCCAGCACGACTGAGGGTCAGACGCCGCGATGTGAGCAGTAGGCCAAATCGTCCTCTTCGCCTTGCACTGCGCTCCGTTCGTGCGTCGGCGGCTGCAGCGCTCTGCCACGGGCCAGGTCTTCTGACCGGGTGTGGCGTGCAGGCACCCGGAGAACGGCAGTACGTCAGTCGTCATGGCCTACTTCCCTTGCCGGTCTGAAAGCAGCAGCAAACTAGCGGATCTGAGGTCCTACCCGACGGCCCGACAGTCCCGAGCACCCAGAGCGGGACGGGCACGCAGTACCCCACCGGCGAGCAGATGGCGGCACTCAAGCGAGAGATGAGCCTTCTAGACCCCAACGGAGCCTGAAACAGGGCTGTCACGGGCTCGGGCTGGACGTCCAAGCCGGGGCCATCAGGCTGACCACCTTGGCGGAAGGCTTGTGAGGGCAGTCGCTGTCGAGGATGGGAAGGAGGAAGGAGGCGCCCATCCTGTTCGCGATCGTGTTGCCGTTAACGGTCGTCGGCTTGCCGCTCGGGGCGAACTCGGACGGCAGGGTGATGGGTGCGTTCGTCTGCGGCTGATGTATCTGCATCTCGTGCTCGATGAGGCTCGCACGTGCGGCTTCACTGGCGTGGAGATAGTCCGCGCACGTGGAGTCCTCATTCAGGCTGGCGGCGCTCGGCATGGCGCTTGAGGAGGCCGATGCATGCCCTGCCGGCTGCGGCCGGGACACGGATCGGCCGCTGGAGCAGGCGGCGAGCGGCAGGCAGACAGCAAGCAGGACGGCGGCGGAGGCGGTACGGCGCACGATTCCCCCCTGGTAGTGCGGTAGACGCGTGCCCACAGCGTGGCAGCAGCGCAGGGGGCCGGCGACGTTGTTGGCCAGAACGTGAAGGAGCCGAGGCCCATTGGAGGCCCCGGCGGTCCCTAGCACGCTGACGGCGGGACAGCGGCAGCGTAGACGCTCGTTCCCTGGATCTCCGCCTCAGCAGGCGGGACCGATGCTCACCTGAACCTTCTTGGGACGCGGAGCGGGCTCGGCGTCCGTGTTGTAGCCCGGGTTGTCGGACGCCCACGCCGCCTCAGTGCAGTTCCCGGCCTCGGTCGGTGACGTCTTCTGCAGCCACTGGAACGTGGACTCGCAGGTCGCCAGGTTGTAATTCCCCAGTTCCTGCGCGCTGTCGGGCACGCCGGGTGTCTTCGTCCACACGATGATGTCCCGAGTGGGCGAGCATGTCTTGGGCGACCGGGACGACTTCGGCTTCGGCTTGGCCGAACTCGGCTTCGGCTTGGCGACCGGAGCAGCGGAATGCTTCGCCTTCGCGACCGGCCGGGACGAGCCGTGTGAAGGCGCCGGCCCAGCCTGATTGGTGCTAGTCCCGCAGGCGGCGGCCAGCAGGATGGCGGCGATGGGCAGGATGTAGCGGCGCACGAGGCCCCCCTAGGCAGTGCTGTAGGTGCGTGCGACCACAGAGGCAGCCGCGCACGAGAGGCTGCATCGTTGTGACCGAACCGTGAAGACGGGACACCGTACCTCCACAGCCGCGGCCTGCTGCACCCGGCCACCAAGGTGACGGCCGGGCACGGCAAGCGCGGTCCTCCGGGGCAACCCGCAAGGCCCCATAAGTCTGAACTGGCCAAGCAATAGGGACGTGCCAACACGAGCGCGTCCGTCCCCTCGTTCCGCAGCGCTCCGAGGCCGCCTCAGCGCTTGTACGGCGAGTACGCCTGCAGGTTCCTCATGCCGAGCCGGAGCATCTGTTGCTCGATGAAGTCGCGCAGTCCCTTCAGTTGGAGATCAGTGGCCCCGCTGTAGTTTGAGGACCGGTGGGTGGCGGCCGTGCCGTGGGGTGTTCGGCTTCGCGGGCATGGTTGCGCCGCCTGTGACAGGCGCGGGCGACGGCCTGGTGGCAGCGTCGCCACCAGGACCAGTGCAGGCCGTGGCGGATCCGCTCGGCCGGGGTGGGCTGGGGTGCCATCACCCACAGCAGTCGGGCGATTTCATACGCCGTGAACGCGATAGCGGCGGTGCCGGTAGGGCTGGTGGGATCGGCGAGGTCCCCCTGTGTGGCCGGGAGGCGTGTCCAAGCTGGCGTGCAGGATCTCCGCGACGCGGTCGGGGCCGGGGGCGGGCTCCTCGTCGCGGGTGGCGGCCGCGGCCTGGACAGCCAGGAAGGCCGCGGCCAGCTGGGCCAGGGTGATGTGCCGGTACCAGCCGTGGAAGGAACGCACCTCGTAATCGGCCATCCCGGCGGCCGACTTCGCGAGCTTGATCGCTTCCTCCACTCGCCAGCGGGCCCCGGGTACACAGACCAGCTCTTCCACGGTGGTCTCGGGCGGGCCCCAGGCCAGGTAGTAGTCGCGCCCGGTGGGGGTCTGCGGCCGTCGCCGGGCGATGAACCACCGCGCCCACGCCCCGTCGCCGGTCTCCGCCTCAGGGTCGGGGATACGGCGTACCCACCACTGCCAGACGCGGGAGTCGAGCTGGGAGGGGCCGGCCGGCAGGGTGACCCAGTCGTCCTCGGCGGCGTGCCGCTCCACCAGCCTCGCGGCGTGCCGCCAGCCGGGACGGGGCAGCACCGTGTGGTTGGCCTGCACGTTCACCGCGTAGGGCAGATGGTGCTCCTCCAGGAAGACGCGGAAGGCGCCGTCGCGTCCATAGACCTCATCGGCGGCCACCCACACCCGGTCCTCGGGAAGGTTGGGCAGCGTACGGGCGATCATCTGCTCGGCCAGGCGGGGCTTGGTGGCGAAACCGACGGTGTCGGGGACGTGTGCGGCGCGGCAGCGGGCCCGGTCCTCGGTCCATTCCCGGGGCTGGTAGATCTCCCGGTCGATCAGTGCCTGCCCGCGTCCGGTGGCCCAGGCGGCCATCACCCCGATCTGGCACGGGAAGACCCCGCCGAGCGTGCCGGAGTACTGCCTGGCCACCCCGACCGAGGCCCGGCCCTTCTTGGCGAAGCCGGTCTCGTCGACCACCAAAACCCCCGCTCCGCCGGGCCCAGCTCCCCTCCCGCCGTCGTCCAGGCCATCGATGACGTAGCGTCGGGTGAAGTCCCGCAGCGCATCGACGTCCCAGACCGAGCGGTCCAGCAGATGCTGCTGCCCCCACGGCTCGGCGTCGCCGCCGTACTCGGCAAGCTGCCAGCCATTCTTGCGTGACACCGGGGAGAGCAGGCCGCGGATGCACCGCGCGGCCCGCATCCGCAGATCCGCCCGCGGGAAGATCCCGCCAACCTCCACCAGCAGGTTCTCCAACTGATCGGAGAACTCCTCGGCCCGCTCCCGATCGGTGATCTCCGGCATAATGTCCAGTAACTCCGCCTTCATACAAGGCAGTTACCCCCACACGATGACCGAGGAACTACAGCGGGGCCGCTGATCTCCAACTGAAGGGGCAGTCACGGCAGCTGTAGTTCGTGATCATGTGGCTGCGGTGACCTCGTTCCAGCGGCGGTGACACGGCAGCTGTAGATAGCTCTGCCTGGTATTCATCGCGGCTGGTCAGCGGGGTGACAGGCGTGGGTGTGGGCGTGAGGACGGCCGCCTCGATCATGACGTGGTGTGACGCAACATCAGGACGAGACGGCCGCTTCGACCACGGTAGACCATGAGGGCCACGAGGCCGCGTTCGGGGCCTTGTTGGCCTCGTTGTCCGACTGCTTCGCCCGCTCCGAGAGCAGGGAGACGTTCGCGCGGATGACTAGGGGCATGCTGATGGAGCTCGAGGACGTCAACTGCTGGAGCCTGGCCGAAGCGATCGGTGAGCGGGGCCCGCACCGCCTGCACCATCTGCTGTCCCGCGCGGTATGGGACGAACAAGCGGTGCTCGAGCGGACGGCGGACTGGGCCGTGGACCTGCTCGACGACGGCGACGGGGTCCTGATCGCGGATGAGACGGGGGACGCGAAGTCCTCGACCGACGCGGTGGCCGCGGCCCGCCAGTACTCCGGCTCGGTCGGCGGCGTGGCTCTGTGCCAGGTCGCGGTGCACCTCACCTTCGCCACGGCCGCCGGGCACTGCCTGATCGACCGGCGCCTGTACTTCACCAGGGAGTGGGCCGGCGACGAGGAGCGTCGTGAACTGACCGGTGTTCCCGACGAGCTGTGCTTTGCAAGCAAGCCGCAACTCGCGGCCCACATGCTCCGCGCCGCCGGTCAGCAGGGCATATCTGCATCCTTCTTCCTGGGTGACGAGGTCTACGGAGGGCGGGAGCTGCGTACCACCTGCCGCGAGCTGGGCCTGGGCTACGTCGTGGCAGTGCGCTCCAACCACCAGGTCACCACCCCGGCCGCGAAGCTGAGCGTGACCCAGGCCGCTAGCCGGCTGCCGAAGCGGGCCTGGCAGCGGATGCGGACCGGCGCGGGGCAGAAGGGCATACGCGACTACGACTGGGCGATGATCGAGGTCACTGCCGACGACACCCCCGACGGACACGACCGCGACGCGGGGACGTCCGTATTGCTGGTCCGCCGGCACCGCTATACCCGCACCGTGTCCTACTACCGCTGCTTCGCCCCCGGGCCGGTGACGCTGGCAAGACTGGTGTCACTGGTGTGCCGCAGGTGGCGGGTAGAGGACGACTTCCAGGATGCGAAGGAGGTCTGCCACCTCGACAAAGGCCAGGTCACCTGCTGGAACTCCTGGCACCGCTGGAGCGTGATCGCCCTGGTCGCCTACGCCTTCCTGGCCGTCGCCGCTGCCCTCGAACGTGCCGCCCAGACCGGCCGGAACGATCCTGCCGAGGCCGACCTCGTCCCCCTCAGCAGCCACGAACTTCTCCGCCTGCTACGGGCCTTGATCCTTCCGCCATCCCGACGAGACCCCGAACACCTGCTGTGGTGGTCCACCTGGCGCCGCCGCCATCAACACCGCGCCCGCCTCTGCCACCGCCGTTGGCACGCGTACGCCGACACCACACCATGATCGGAAAGCTCAGCAGCAGCTATCTACAGCTGCCGTGGGTGACAGGCTGCGGCCCGGTGCTGGTGTCGGCGTCTCCACCTGGACCATCGCAGGATGTTCTCGGGGTCGGCCGCGGGCTTTGGCAGGACGAAGGCCCGTAGGAGTCGCAGGAGTTCGGGGCGGGTGAGCGCGATCATGGGCTCATTGTCGGGGTCGTGATTGTCGTCGCTGGAGGGCGTGGCGCTGTGCAGGGCGAGGCCCACGGCCAGCAGGGCTGCGGCGATGATGCTGATCAGGCTCCAGCGGTGCCAGGAGTTCCAGCAGGTCACCTGCCCCTGGTCCAGCCCGGTCAGGGACTTCGCGGTCTGGAAGTCCTCCTTGACGCGCCACCGGCAGCACACTACCGGGACGAGGTCGGCCAGCGCGACGGGGGTGCTGGAGTGGCAGCGGTAGAAGGACAGTTCACGGGTGTAGCGGTGGCGGCGCACGAGCAGGAGGCTGTGTCCGGCCTGGTGGCCGGGTGGGGTGTCGTCGCCGGTGATCTCGATCACCGCCCAGTCGTAGTGCCGGTCGCCCTTGGTGCCGTGCCCGGTCCGCAGCCTCTGCCAGGCCCGCTTGGGCACCTTGGCCAGTACATCGGCGGTGCGCAGGCGGCCGATGGGAGTGGTGACGCGGTGGCTGGCGGGGACCGCGAGGGCGTAGTCGAAGCCGAGCTCGCGTATCCGCTGTCGCAGGGCGTGTCCGCCGTAGACCTCGTCGGCGGCCACCCAGCGGGCCGGCAGCCCGGCCGCGCGGACACGGGACAGCAGGTCGGCGGCCAGTTGGGGCTTGGTGGCGAAGGCCAGGTCCTCGGGCACGCCGGTCAGCTCGCGCCGCTCCTCGTCGGCGGCCCAGTCCTTCGTCAGGTACAGGGCGCGGTCGATCAGCGCGTGCCCGGTCCGGCCGGCGTAGGCGAGGTGGCCGGCGACCTGGGCCAGGCCGATCCTGCCCAGCGCGCCGGAGTACTGCCGTGCGGCACCCACCGCGTCGGTGGACGACTTCTCGTCGCCGGTCTCGTCCACCACCAGCACTGCCTGGTCGTCGGCGAGGTGGCCCACCGTGAAGACGGCGAGTTGATCGCGGACGGCCTCGTGGTCCCACACCGCCCTGGACAGGAAGTGCTGCAGCCGGTGCGGTCCGCAGTGCCCCAGCGCCTCGGCCAGCGTCCAGCAGTTGATCCGCTCCAGCCCCATCAGCACCGCCTCGGTCACCTCCCGCAGCGTCTGCCGTGTCTCACGACGCGGGAAGCATCCCGCCACCAGCCCCGTGAACGCCCCGACGCCTTCGTGCCACACCGCCTGCGCGACCGTGACCTGCACGGCCACCGCGCTCTGATTCGTCGTCACAAAAGATCATGATCACGGTGGCCGCACCCATGCCCGCAACCAGCCCTCTGGGCCGCTGAGGGCCACCAGCAGCGGTAGCGACAGCGACGACACCGGCTACTCGACTCCGGTGTCGCGTGGCCCGCGGACCGCGACCACCGCCGTCCCGGCGGCGAAGACCAGACCGGCGCACAGCCACCCACCCGTGTCGTGCGCCGGTCGGCCGGCCCACATCCACGGGGTCCGCCAGCCCTCGAACAGTGCGAACTCGGCCACCACGGTGTAGGCCAGTGGCCCGGCCCAGGCGAGTGCGCCGCCGAGCGCCGCGGCGGTGAGCAGCCCGACACCCGCTAGGCCGGCGACATTGCGCAGCACCTCCAGCCCGCCGCCCGGCAACGGCGCGGCCACGGCTCCGAGCATCACGGCGCCGACCGCGGCTCCACTCAGCAGCAGGGCCGCGCCGAGACGCAGCAGCGGCAGCCAGTGGCCGGTGGTCCGCTCGCTCTCGCCGAACGGGTTCCGTGCGGAGACGGCGACGACCGAGGCGGCCCCGCACTCGATCAGCAGCAGCAACTGCTGGGCTGTGGCACTGTCGCCCTGGATCCAGCGCAGTTGCAGGGCGACCCGCAGCAGCA
Organism: Streptomyces sp. CA-106110; assembly: GCF_050936285.1. Lineage (NCBI taxonomy): Bacteria > Bacillati > Actinomycetota > Actinomycetes > Kitasatosporales > Streptomycetaceae > Streptomyces > Streptomyces sp. CA-106110. The sequence continues at coordinate 4,020,366 of NZ_JBNJNB010000001.1, forward strand.
CCGCGCAGGCGGTCAACGCAGCCAGCGCACTCGGCACCTGACGGCTTACCAGATGAAGCCGGAGCAGCCTGGGGCCGGCCGGTCGCGGCCTCCCGGCCAGGTCCACCGGGTGCGTCACGGCGGTCACGGCAGCTGCTCCAGCGTGATGCGGCCGGCCCGCAGCTCGGCGAGGTGGTCGGTCAGCCAGGCGTGCCGGTAGGCCGCAGAGAGTGCGGCGAAGCGGGCGCCCGCGACATAGGCCGGAGTGCCGGGCTGCGGTACGACCCCTGTGGTCCCGTCGAGCTGGGCGAAGACCGCCATGCTGTCCAGCGGCACCCCGACCGCCCGCAGCAGCCCCACCGAGACCGCCTGCTGCGCCTGGTCCGCGTGGCCGACCAGACTGTCTACGACCGTCCCGGCGACCGGGGGCAGCACCTCCGCAGTGAGCCGGGAGGCACTGGACCACATCTGCTGCGAGGTGCAGCAGAGCCCCTGCCCTCGCGGCGGACCGGACCCGATCCACATCGCGCCGCCATAGCCGATGTTCAGGGCCAGCTGGACCACGGGCGGCGATCCGGCGACGATCGCCCTCGCGAGTGCGGCGTGCTGGCTCGACAGGCTGACCTGGGTGAACCGCACCGGCGCCCCCGGTAGTCCGGCCACCTCGCGCACCAACGGATCCAGGGCCACGGTCAGCGTCGGCAGGTAGGCCCGGTAGACCGGGTTGAGGCACACCGGGAGCGTGGACCCCTCGCACACCGGGGTGTAGGCGATGGGCCGGTCGTCAGCCGCGTCATGCAGAGCCGGTACGACCACGCCGTTCGCCTCCACCCGCGCGGTCCCGACCAGCGCGATTGCGGTCCCGGACGCGGCCAGCCCGACCGCGACGACGGCCGCGGCCACCCGACGCAGTACGCGTCCCCCGCACACGCCCTGCACCCCCAGCAGGCCGAGCGCAGCGACGGTCAGACCGCCGAGGAATAGCAGTTGGGTGATGGACAGGTCCGGCAGGTACGCATAGAAGACCCCCGCGTCGGCCTTGGGCGGGGCCAGCGAGTACGCGGGTGAGGCCATCGGCGAGAGCAGGACGTACCGGCCGCCGCTGCGCAGCGTCTGCCGCAACACCAGGGCGGTGACGATCGCCGCCAGCGGTGCGGTGAACCGGCTGGGGACCAGCACCCCGAGGGCGAAGCCCAGGGCGCTGAACGCCGCCAGCGCCACGGCGCCGACCGCGACCGGCCACCACAGCGGACTGCCTGCGGCCCCCTGCCAGGCGGTCATCCCGTAGAGGAATCCCACGCAGGCCAGATAGGTCCCCAGCGTCCAGCCGGCGGTGGCGGCCCAGGTGGCCGACCGTGCCGCCCAGCGCGGCAGCGGGGTGATGTCCACCTGCTCGCCGACGCCGCGTCGGCGGTCGCGGCCGCCGACCCAGGCCGCCGCGCCCACCACGAAGGGGGCGAAGTCGTCCACGGCCATGCCCTGACGCAGGATCAGCGTGCGCGAACCCCACAGGGCCGGAAGCGCCATGCTGCTGCGGTAGGTGTCCAGCCAGAAGGCCACCAGGGCCAGCGGCACCATCCACATCATCGTGCTGCGACGCAATTCCAGCCGCAGCAGCCGGCCGGCGGAGAGTCTGAGCACAGTCGGGATCCTCGGGCTCCGCGGCCCCCTGGGGCTCCGCGCCGGGAGCGTGACGGCGCTCATGCCCGTGTCGCCGCGAGGACCGCGCTGTAGCCGCGCTCCAGGGGTGCGTCGCCGGTGCCGTGGCCGACGCCGCGGGCGGTGAGTTCGTCGGGGGTGCCCTGGAAGGCAATCCTGCCCTGGTGCATCAGGGCGACGTCGGCGCAGGCGGCGCCGACGTCCTCGACCAGGTGGGTGCTGACCACGACGGTGGAGCGCTGCCCCAACTCCCGGATCAGGGAGCGGAACTCGACCCGCTGCTCAGGGTCGAGACCGGCCGTGGGCTCGTCGAAGAGCAGCAGCTCGGGTTCGTTGACGATCGCCTGGGCGATCCCGGCCCGGCGCAGCATCCCGCCGGACAGGGTGCGCAGCTTCGCCTTGGCCTGGTCGCCCAGGCCGACCCGCTCCACGGCGCCGGCCACCGCCCGGGGCACCCGGCCCGGCGGCATCTCCTTGAGCAGCGCGAAGTACTCGACGAACTCCACCACGGTGAACCCCGGGTAGTAGCCCAGGTTCTGCGGCAGGTAGCCGAGCTTGCGCCGGATCTCCCGGCGCGGTCCGTGTCCGGAGGGGTCCCGGTCCAGCAGCCGCATGCTGCCTGAGCTCGGCGGGATGACCGTGGCCAGCATCCGCAGCAGTGAGGTCTTCCCCGCGCCGTTGGGGCCCAGCAGGCCGAACACGCCGGTTCCGGTGCTCAGGTCCACGCCGTCCACCGCCCGGGTGCGGCCGAACCGCCTGGTGAGTTCGCTGATCTCGATGTTCACGGGGTTCCCTTCGTGGTCCTGGTGGTGTGCAGCACGACGGCGACGCTGCAGACAGCGACGGCCAGATAGGGGAGGACGAGGGCGGACCGGGTAACGGCGGCAGCAAGCTGCCCGGTCGCGGACTGGCCCCCGATCACGGTGATGGTCCAGACGGCCAGCGCCGCGCCCACTCCGGTGTTCGCCGACTCCGAGACGGTGGCCACGGCCAGGGCGAGCGCGGACACCGCCGCCATCGGCACCAGCCAGCCGAAGGCGAGGCCCGCCACGGTGGGCGACACCGCCGAGGCGGCCAGGGCCAGCAGGGAGTTGACGGCGAACACCGCGAGGACCCGGGCCAGCAGCACCATCCGGTCGCTGACCGCCATGCTGCGCGACAGCTCCCAGGCCGGGTCGAGTCCGGGTCCGTAGGAGTAGGCCACCGCGGCCCCGGCCAGCCCGGGAGCGGCCAGCGCCACCATCGGCTGTCCGGTCCCGGCGGTGGCCACGGCCCCGGCACCGAGCACCACGACCGTGGCGAGCAGCCAGGGCAGCAGCAGCGACGGGGTAGTCAGCAGCGCCCGGGCCAGGCCGGGCGAGCACAGCAGCCGGGCGGCCAGACGCTCCATCCGGCCGGGCTCACGCCGCCACACCCGGGCGGCCACGCCCAACCAGACCCGGTCCAGGTCCACGTCGTGCAGGCCCACGCCGTCCAGGCCCGGACCGTCCGCATCACGTGGCACCTCCATCACAGTCCCTCCTCCTGCCTCGCACGCCCGGTCAGCGCCGTCCGCATCAACCGCCGCACCCGGTGCGCCCGGCTCTTGACCGTGCCCTGGGGCACACCCATCAGCTGCGCCACCCGAACGACCGGCTGATCCTCCACATACAGCAGCCGCCAGACCTGCCGCTCGGGGCTGCCCTCTGGGCCGAGCGCCGCCAGGGCTGCGGCCAGGTCGGCCCGAGCCACCACGGCCTCCGCCGGGTCCCGGGCGCAGGCCCGTCCCGCCGACGCCAGTGCGTCGTCCCACGCCGCGTCGTCCAGTACGGCGGTGTCGACCGGGCCGGCGTCGTGACCGTGGCGGCGCAGCCACCCGGCGGCCTGCCGACGGGCAATCACCCAGAGCCAGCCGCCCGCCGATCCCTGAGGGCGGTAGCCCTTGGCGCTGCGCCACACCGCCAGGAACGTCTCCTGCAGCACGTCCTCGACGTCCTGGGCCGGCAGCGCCGTGCGCAGCCGGGCCGCCAGCCACGGAGCATGCCGGCCGAACAGCTCGCGGAGCGCACTCTCGTCGCCACCGGCCAGGCGGGCGATCAGCTCGTCGTCGTCCATCACTCCCTCTATTGCCGCGAACCGGGGTTCGGTTCACCAGAATCGCGGGCCTTCGGGAAAACGGCGGCGGCGGGGCCGGAGCATCGAGCCCCGACCCCGCCGCTGCCCCGACTTCCTGCGACTCCTACGGGCCTTCGTCCTGCCAAAGCCCGCAGCCGACCCCGAGTACATCCTGCGATGGTCCAGATGGAGACGCCGACACCAGCACTGGGCCGCAGCCTGTCACCGCCGCTGGAACGAGGTCACCGCAGCCACGTGATCACGAACTACAGCTGCCGTGATTGACCCTTCAGTTGTAGATCATGGTCCTTGTGGTACTTCTGACGTCGCGTGAGATGCGGACCGGTCCATGTGTCGTCGTGCGCGGGTGCGGCGGTGGCAGGCGCGGGCGATGGTCTGGTGCAGGCGGCGGTAGGCGGACCAGGCCAGGCCGTGCCGGATACGCTCGGCCCGGTCGGGTTGCGGGGCGAGCAGGATGATCAGGCGTTGGATCTCGAAGGCCGTGAAGCGGACGGGGGCCGGGGTGCCGGTGGGGTCATCGTGGTCCCCCTCTCTGGTCGCCGGTCAGTGTGGGCTGGTCTTGGCCGAAGCGGGTGGAGGCCAGTGGGCCCTGTTCCCGGGCGGCTTGGGCGTCGCAGCCGGCCAGGAAGGCGGCGGCGAGCTGGGCGAGGGTGATGTGCCGGTACCAGCCGTGGTAGGAGCGGACCTCGTAGTCGGCCAGTCCGCAGGCGGATTTCGCCAGCTTGATCGCTTCTTCCACCCGCCAGCGTGCTCCCGGGACCAGCACCAGGTCTTCCATCGCTGTCCCGGGTGGTCCCCAGCCCAGGTAGTAGTCGCGCTTGGCTGGTTCCTCGGGGCGGCGGCGCGCGATGATCCATCGTGCCCAGGCCTCGTCGCCGACCGGCTCGCCCGGGTCGATGATCCGGCGTGCCCACCACTGCCAGACGCGGGTGTCCAGCTGGGAGGGCCCGGCTGGTAGCTGAACCCAGTCCTCCTCCTGGGCGACGCGCTCCACCAGCCGTCCCGCATGCCTCCATCCCGGGCGTGCCAGTACCGGCGTGTTCGCCTGGACCGCTACCACGTAGGGCAAGTGATGTTCCTCGAGGAAGGAGCGGAAGGCCTTTTCTCGCCCGTAGACCTCGTCCGCCGCTACCCACACTGCTCCTTCGCCCTGGGGCAGGTCGGGCAGCGCCCGCTCGATCATCGCCTCGGCCAGCCGCGGCTTGGTCATGAAAGCGCGGTCCTCGGGCACGTGCGCGGCCCGGCAGCGCGCCGGGTCGCCTGTCCACTCCTTCGGCAGGTACAACTCCCGGTCGATCAACGCCTGACCGGCTCCGGTCGCCCACGCGGCCATCACCCCGACCTGGCAGGGGAAGACACCCCCAGCGCCCCGGAATACTGCCTGGCCACCCCCGCCGAAGCCGTGCCGCGCTTGGCGAACCCGGTCTCGTCCACCACCAGCACTCCCGCCCCGCCCGGCCCCGCGCCCTCCCCATCATCCGCCAGCGCCGCGACCACGTGACGCCGCGTAAAGTCCCGCATCCCCTCCACGTCCCAACGCGCACGGTCCAGCAGATGCTGCTGATTCCACGGCGCACCGTCGCCGGCGTACTCCGCCAACTGCCAGCCGTTCTTCCGCGAGACCGGCCCCAACAAGCCCCGCACACACGCCGCAGCCCGACACCGCACGCCCACCCGGGGGAAGAACCGGCCGACCTCCAACAGCAGGTCATCCAACTGCCCAGCCCACTCCTCCGCCCACTCCCGGTCCGACACCGCGCCCACAACGTCCAGCAACTCGACCTGCATACACGCCAGTTACCCGCCCTACGAGATCGACGAACTACGACCCCGACCATGATCTACAGCTGAAGGGATTGATCAAGAGCAGTAGCACTTGGCGTCAACTTGAGCCCGTGCAGCCTCTATTCGTCCGCTCTCTGGGATTCAGGCGGCAGCGCAAGGAATTTCACCACGACGTGCGCGGTGATCTCGGCCGGCGTTATTCACGGCCACCGCTGCGAGCAGCTCGGCAGCCTGCGCCTTGGGACGCAACACGCGTGCCAGGGCGCTCGCGACTCTCGCTGACGGGCAGCGGAGACCTCGTTCCAACTTCGAGACGTAGTCGGCCCGTACGCCGACGGCCGCCGCCACTTCCCCCTGAGACAGGCCAGCGTGCTCTCGCGCCAGCCGCAGCGCCTCGCCGAATCCCGAGGGAGGAGTGCACCGCTCCCGTACAGCGCTCGATGCCGGCCAACACCTGCCGGGCCTACGAGCGACAGGGGCGCGACTTCATCGCCTGGTGCGCCGAGCACGACCGCACTCCACTGCCCGCAACCGCGCAGCCCCTCGCCGAGTACGTGTCGCTCCTTGCCGACCTCGCCAAGGCGCCGTCCATCATCGAGCAGGCCATCGCCGCCATCCGCACCGCCCACCGCACCGCACCGCCGGTTACAAGGGCCAGCCCGAGACAGCCGCCGCCCTCGCAGTGCTGAAGGTGCACCGCCACGTCGTAAGTCTCGGTTCGCGCCCGGGCTGGGCAGTTCGGCCGACCGGTGGGTCTGGATCGATGAGCTGCTGTACCGGGCTACCGGCTCACGGCCGGGAACCGCGCACAAGACGACCACACTTGCGTGGCTCTCACCGGTCCACGCCTCCCATCACCGGGTCGATGCTCGCCACCGCGACGATGACGTCCGCGACCTGCCCGCCCTCGCACATCGCGGCCATCGCCTGCAGGTTGGTGAAGCTGGGGTCGCGGAAGTGCACCCGGTACGGCCGGGTGCCGCCGTCGGAGACGACGTGCACGCCCAGCTCGCCTCGCGGCGATTCGACCGCCGCGTAGGCCTGCCCCGGCGGGACGTGGAAGCCCTCCGTCACCAGCTTGAAGTGGTAGATCAGCGCCTCCATGGACTCCCCCATGATCTTGCGGATGTAATCCAGGGAGTTGCCCAGCCCGTCCGCGCCAAGTGAGAGCTGCGCCGGCCACGCGATCTTCTTGTCCGCGACCATCACGCTGCCGCCGACGCCGGTCGGCCCGTCGCCCTTGAGCTGCTCCAGGCACTGCTCCACGATCCGCAGCGACTGCTCCATCTCGTGCAGCCGGATCAGAAACCGGCCGTAGGAGTCGCAGGTGTCGGCGGTCTCGACCTCGAAGTCGTAACTCTCGTAGCCGCAGTAGGGCTGCGTTTTGCGCAGGTCGTGCGGCAGGCCGGTGGCCCGCAGGATCGGACCGGTCGCGCCGAGCGCCATGCAGCCGGAAAGGTCCAGGTAGCCGACGTCGACCAGGCGGGCCTTGAAGGCCGGGTTGTCGGTCGCCAGTTTGTCGTACTCGGGCATCCGCTGGCGCAGCAGCCTCACGCCCTCGCGGATCTGGTCCAGCGCGCCCGGGGGAAGATCTTCCGCGAGCCCGCCGGGGCGGACGTAGCCGTGGTTCATGCGCAGGCCGGTGACCAGCTCGAAGATGTCGAGGATGACCTCCCGGTCGCGAAAGCCGTAGACCATCAGCGTGGTGGAGCCGATCTCCATCCCGCCCGCGGCGACGGCCACCAGATGCGAGGAGATCCGGTTGAGCTCCATCATCATCACGCGGATGACGCTCGCCCGCTCCGGCACGTCGGCGGTGATCCCGAGCAGCTTCTCCACCGCCAGGCAGTAGGCCGTCTCGTTGAACAGCGGCATCAGGTAGTCCATGCGGGTCACGAACGTCGTGCCCTGCACCCACGTGCGGAACTCCATGTTCTTCTCGATGCCGGTGTGCAGGTAGCCGATGCCGCAGCGGGCCTCGCGCACCGTCTCGCCGTCGATCTCCAGGACCAGGCGCAGCACGCCGTGCGTGGACGGGTGCTGCGGACCCATGTTCACGATGATCCGTTCGTCGTCCGCCTTCTCCGCCGCGGCCAGAAGTTCGTCCCAGTCGCCGCCGGTGATCGTGTAGATATGGCCCTCGGTGGTGTCGCGGGCGCCTGCTGTTCCGTGCTCGGGACTGGTCATCGGCTGTAGGACCTCCGTGTGGTCGCCGATCGCGTCCGCGTGTGCCGCCTGCGACGCAATCGGGCACTAAATCCAGGATTGCGCCCTTCTGGCAGGAACGGACAGTCATGCGCCTGCCTGGCCGGACCACCGGTCTCCGCCTGGAGGTTCCCGCTTTCGTCGCCGTGGACCGGGGGGCCGCCAGGTCCCTGAGTTCCGATCGGGCACCCAGACGACATGCACCAGGACCGCCGTCCGGGGAGAAGACCAGTTCGTAAGGGGCGTGGGTTCTCATCGCTGCTTCCTGCGTGGGGTCCGTAGTCGGGTCTTCATGGGGCGGCGGGATTTGCCCCACGCCGGGACGGGTTCTCCGCCTGCGAGGGGGTAACCGCCCGGGTAGCCGATCGCCCCCTTGGCGGAGGACGAGTTCATGAACCGTTCCGATCCTCCCCGCGGGCCTGTACGCTCCGTGACGATCCGCCACGGATAATGCCCTAATATCTGCGGTAACTTGATTCGTCACCTGCGGTGATGTTCTCCGGCCGCTGCGTGAAGCGGCCCTGTTATCTGTGGTAAGGGGGAAGCGGTGCCCACCGTCGTGCAGCTGCCGACCGGCAAGGCGCTGACCGTCCGGACGGCGGCCGATGCCTTTCTCGACTCACTCGGCAATCCGAACACGGTCCGCAACTACGGGATCGGGGTGGGCAAGACCGCCGAACGGCTCGGCGAGGGCCGGCCGATCGCGATGGTCGCGGACGAAGAGATCGGCGAGGCCCTGGAACTGCTGTGGGGCACCGCGGCGGTGAACACATGGAACGCCCGCCGGGCGGCGGTGATGTCGTGGCTGGGCTGGTGCTGTGAGCGCGGGTACGACGGCCCGGCGGTCCCGGCGTGGGCGAAGCGGCTGGCGGTGCCGGACTCCGAGACCCTGGCCCGCTCGAAGATGGCGATTGACCGGTTGATCGTCCGGCGTGAGGTCCACCTGCGGGAGAAGACGCTGTGGCGGATGCTGTACGAGACCGCCGGACGGGCGGAGGAGATCCTGGGCGTGAACATCGAGGACCTCGACTTCGCCGGGCGCCGCTGCCCGGTCAAGGCCAAGGGTGCCCGGACCAAGGCCCGTCGCCGCGGCCAGGTCCGCGAGGACTTCGTGCTGGAGACCGTCTACTGGGACGCCGGCACCGCCCGGCTGCTGCCGCGGCTGCTGAAGGGGCGCACGCGCGGTCCGGTGTTCGTCACCCACCGCCGCCCGGGGCCGGGCAAGGTCGTCAGCTCCCGCGATGTCTGTCCGGACACCGGCTTTGCCCGCCTCTCCTATGGGCAGGCCCGCGCACTGCTGGACGAGCACACCGCGGTGCGTGGGCCGGGCACCGGCTGGGACCTGCACGAGTACCGGCACTCCTCCCTCACGCACCTCGGCGAGGCCGGGGCCAGTCTGCTGATGCTCATGGCGAAGTCGCGGCACAAGAAGCCGGAGAACGTTCGCCGCTACTTCAAGCCGTCCCCCGAGGCGATCGCCGAACTGACGAGCCTGCTCGCGCCGGGCGACAGCAGGCGCTGAGGGGGTGGCTCAGGCCCGCGCGGGGGCCGTGTGGTCCAGGCGGGTGCGGAGGGCGGCCGCGAACTCCTCGGCACGGGAGAGCTGCACCCGCAGGTCCTCGATCTTCTCGGCCGCGGCCCGTTCGTAACCGCGCACGCGCTCCATCAGCTGCTCCCGCTCTTCGCCGCCAGCGGTGTCCTCGGCCGCGTCGAGCCGGTCGGTCGCCTCCAGCAGGTCGCGCATCTGCTCCAGGGTGAAGCCGAGCGGCTTCATGCGCCGGATGACCATCAGGCGGGCGACGTCGGCCTCGGTGTAGAGGCGGAAGCCGCCCTGGGAGCGGGCGGAGGGGACGACCAGGCCGGTCTCCTCGTAATGCCGGATGGTGCGCAGGGACAGCTCGGTCCGCGCGGCGACCTCGCCGATCTGCATGTGCCTGTCGTCCACGCCGTTCCTGGCCCTTCGTCTCCCCGGTGCTGCCGCGTCCCGTGCGACCACCACCGATTCCTACTCTAACGTTAGGGCAGGGTTTCTGATGGTGGAAGTCGGCTCCTGGTCGGCGCCACCACTGCCGCGTCGAGGCCGACGGTGCCCCCGGCGAAGATCCGATTCCTGCAGGAGACAAGCGTGCGCGAGCCCATGACGCCCGGCGCCGCCGCCTGCCCGCCGTGACGCTTCGCCCCGGGACGTGAGCCCGGCCGCGCCTTCGCGCAGCCCCTGCTTTCGTCCCCATTCGACTTTCGGCCCGCACCCGGGCCATCCGTGGGCGCCGCTCCTGGCCCGCCCGCGCCCATCACGCACACCCCTTGCCTTCCGATGAGGGTGTGCCCGAGCACGACAGGTACCTGCTTCCTTGCCTTCCTCAGCACCGCTTGCGGCCTCGCGCCTGCGCATGGGCCGCCCCTCCTGGCTGTCCCCGAAGGTCTTCCGCACCGAGGCCCTGGCCGGCCTGGTCGTCGGTCTGGCCCTGATCCCTGAGGCGATCTCGTTCTCCGTGATCGCCGGTGTCGACCCCAAGGTCGGACTGTTCGCCGCCTGCACGATGGCGATGACGATCGCCTTCGTCGGCGGCCGACCCGCCATGATCTCCGCCGCCACCGGCGCGGTCGCCCTGGTCGTCGCCCCCATCGCCCGCCAGCACGGGCTCGGCTACCTGATCGCCACCGTCATCCTGGCCGGCGTCTTCCAGATCGTCCTGGGCTCACTCGGGGTCGCCAAGCTGATGCGGTTCGTGCCGCGCTCGGTCATGGTCGGCTTCGTCAACGCGCTGGGCATCTTGCTGTTCACCGCCCAGATCCCCAATCTGCGCGACGTGCCCTGGCCGGTCTACCCGCTGGTCGCCGCCGGCCTGACGCTGATGGTGCTCTTCCCCAAGGTCACCAAGGCAGTGCCCGCACCGCTGGTGTCGATCGTGATCCTGACCGCGATCACCGTGGCTGCCGGGATCGCCGTCCCCACGGTGGGCGACAAGGGCAAGCTGCCCTCCTCCCTGCCCCTCCCCGGCCTGCCGGACGTGCCCTTCACCTGGCACACCCTCACCCTCATCGCCCCCTACGCGCTGGCGATGGCGCTGGTGGGGCTCATGGAGTCGATGATGACCGCCAAACTCGTGGACGACCTCACCGACACCCACTCCGACAAGACCCGGGAGTCGATCGGCCAGGGCATCGCCAACATCGTCACCGGCATCTTCGGCGGCATGGGCGGCTGCGGAATGATCGGCCAGACAATGATCAACATCAAGAGCGACGCCCGGACCCGCCTGTCCACCTTCCTCGCCGGGTTCTTCCTGCTGATCCTGTGCATCGCCCTGGGCCCGGTCGTCTCGAAGATCCCGATGGCCGCGCTGGTCGCCGTCATGGTCCTGGTCTCGGTGGGCACCTTCGACTGGCACTCCATCGCGCCCAAGACCCTCAAGCGCATGCCGCTCGGCGAGACCACCGTCATGGTGATCACCGTCATCGTGGTGGTGGCCACCGGCAACCTGTCCATCGGCGTCGTCGTCGGCACGGTCACCACCATGGTGATCTTCGCTCGCCGCGTCGCCCACCTCGCCACCGTCACCGACCCCGACGGCACCAGCGTCGTCTACTCCGTGACGGGCGAGCTGTTCTTCGCCTCCTCCAACGACCTGGTCAGCCAGTTCGACTACGCGGGCGACCCCGACAAGGTCGTCATCGACCTGACGGCGGCGCACATCTGGGACGCCTCGTCCGTCGCAGCCCTCGACGCCATCGAGACCAAGTACGCCCAGCGCGGCAAGAGCGTCGAGATCACCGGCTTGAACGACCCCAGCGCCCACCTCCACGGCAAGCTCAGCGGCGAACTCGTCGGCAGCCACTGACCCGCCCCCGCACCCAAACGGCGGCTGCCCCGGCAAATCGGGGCGGCCGCCGCCGCGTCCCGGGTGCGGGCTTACTCCTCGTCGGTGGTGTCCTTGTCGCGCAACGGCCGCAGGCCGCCCGGCAGGTCCGGGAGCTGGAAGGAGTACCGGCCCAGCATGTTGATGTGATGCCGGACGAACGGGGAGAGGCGGGCCACATCCTCGTCGCGGACGTCGAACCCCTCGCTGCGGAGCTGGGTGACGGCGGCGTCCATGTAGCGGGTGTTGAAGAGCACGAGCGCGTTGAGGACCAGGCCGAGGGCGCCGATCTGATCCTCCATGCCGTCCTGGTAGCGCTGGTACAGCTGCCCCTGCTTCCCGTGGAAGATCTTCCGGGCCAGCGCGTGGCGGCCCTCCTGGAGGTTGGCCTGCACCTTGATCTGCCTGCGGTAGCCGGGCTCGTCGGCCAGGCGCAGGATGTGCAAGGTCTTCGCGATCCGCCCGTAGTGCGCGATGGCGTCGCCCAGCGGGGTCGGGCGGCCGTCGCGGGACAGCATCCGGATGACGTCGTAGGCGCGGACCGCGCCGGTGTGGATGGAGCCGATGATCCGCAGGATGTCCTCCCAGTGCCGCTCGATCCGCACCAGGCCGACCCGGCCGCGGGCCGCATCTTGGAAGGCCCCGTAGTCGGCCGCGCGGTCGATACGCCACATCTTCTGGTCCGGCAGGTCCGCCAGCTGCGGCGCGTAGGCGAACCCGGCGAGGGTAAGCAGGCCGAACACTATGTCGGAGTACGAAGCGGTATCCGTGACGATCATCTCCGGGCGCTTGCCGCCGTCGCGGTCGTAGAGCACATCCAGCACGTACAGGGAGTCGCGCGGGGTGCCGGCCACCACCTTCCCGCCCAGGCCCGCCGCCTGGTCGTTGATCATGTTGAGCCAGGTGGCGCCGCCCCGGCGCCCGAAGTACTTGGGGTTCGGCCGCGCGTACACGCTCGGCGCCGGCACCACGAACCGCATCCCGTCCACGGAGGCGACCAGCCCGCCGCCCCACGCCTGGGCGAGCAGGATGGACGCCTGCGTGTTGATCAGTGTCGCGTTCGCCGCCCAGTACGTCGCGAGGCGCAGATACGTCTGGTCGACGTGACTCAGCCGCCCGTACTTCAGCGCGTCGATCCCACCGATGACCGGGGTGTAGCCGACATTGCAGCCGTGCGCGACCAGCAGGGCGGCGATCGTCACGTGCAGGTCCTTCAGCCTCGCCTCTCCGCCGGTGACCGAGGTGAACGCCTGGTCGGCGCCGGTCCAGGAGAACACCTCCAGCAGCACCTCCGGGAGGTCGACGCGGGGCAGCATCGCGTTCACCGCCGCCCGCAGGTCGAGCAGGGAGGCCGGTTCCGGTTCCGGCTCCAGCGCGGCGAAGTGCAGCCGCCCGTCGTCGTCGAAGACGATCTGCGAGTTCGCCGGCAGCCGCTCGGCGACCTCGCGATACGTGCCGTGAAGCAGCGCGGCCCGCGCCGCCAGGTGCTCACCCGCCCCCGCGGGAAGCCCGAGGGAGGCCAGGACGGTGGGCTTGGCCTGCTCCCATGCCTCCCCGGCCAGCAGCTTCGCCCGAGGGCCGCCCCACTTGGAGGAGTTCTTCGCGAACACCTCCCGCCGGCGCAGCATCCGGTGGAACTGTTCCAGTACGCAGAACACGTACGCCTTCCAGTCCACCGTGCCCGGCTCCAGATGCGGGGCCGAGAGCACCAGGCGCCTCCACGAACCCACCAGCAGGCCGGTGTCGATCTCGGCCGGGCCGACCTTCTTGCGCCCCATGAGGTCCGGGAGCGACTTCAGCGCAGTCAGCACCGGCAGCCCTTCCGGGGTGGCACCGAAGTCGACGACCTTCACCAGGAGCTTGAGGAACGGGCGTACGGTGCCGAACCGGGTGACCAGGATGGACCGCCATGCCTCATCCGCATCCGAGTCCAGCGGCGGCGTCAGCTCGAACAGCGCGGCGATCGCGGCGGCCAGCTCCTGGCGCGGCACCACCGCCTCGATCCGCTCCCACATCGCCTCGAACGACTCCACCTTCGGCCCGCTGACCTCGCCGGTGTCGGTGTCGACCTGCTCGCTCGTGGTGTCGAACACGACCTGGAACGCGGTCGCCAGCCTCGCCGAGGCCCGCTCGACCCTCGGCAGGGTCTTGATCTTCTCCATGACCGTCTCCCGCTCCGCTTTGGCCAGCAGCTTCGTCGCGATCAGCACCTCCAGCAGATCCAGCGCGTCGTCCACCGCCCGAGTCGTCAGGTACACGGTGGTGGCCAGCAGCGTCGCCAGACGGCGGGAATCGCCGTGCCGGCGCAGCAGCGATGCCTTGCCATCCACGCCGTACCGGGACAGCTCCGCCAGCCGCCGCGGCGGTATCCCCGAGACGTCCAAGTCGGCCATGCCCAGGTCGGCGATCTCCTCCGCCCGCTGAAGCGACCACTTCATCTGCGGGCCCGACACCCGTACCGGCCCGCGCCGCAGCCGGTCCAGCTCGGACACCCGCTCGCCGGGCGGCACGGTCAGCAGCGAGTCCAGCACCGCCCGCTGACCGACATTCAGCAGCCCATACAGGGTGTCCCACAACCGCTGGTTCGCCGCCTCCCGCACACTGCCCACCAGCCGGGCCAGGCGGCTCGCCCGCGGCAGCAGCACCCGGCGCTCCCGCAGCCACCCCGCTGCCGCGTCGAACAGCGCCTTCGGCCCGTCACCGGTCGTCCAGGCCCGCGCGTCCAGCCACGAACTCAGCTCGTCCCGCACCTCCGCAAAGTCCCGCCAGCCCCCGGCCTCCTGGATCTCCCCCGCGTGGGAGCGGGCCGTACCGTCCCGCTCGCCGTACAGCTTCAGGCACGACGGGTCCTCGATCTCCAACTGCTCAGCCAGATACTCGGCCACCTCCGCTGGCACCTGCCGCGGATCCGACATGAACCGGCCCAAGTACCGCACACTCGACAGCTGGACCGCGTACCCAAGCCGATTGTGCGAACGCCGCTTGGCCTGCACTGCCTCCCTGTCTGCATCGTCCAGGAAGAAGTACCGCTCCAACTCCGCACGAGACGGAGCCCCGTGAAACACCCCATACCGGGCTGCCTGCTCATCCGACAGGAACTCAACCGCCACAACAGCTCTCCGAAGGTCGACAACAACGACCCTCGAAGGCTTCGACGACAGATCACCCCAGGTCAAAGCGCCAATCAGCCCGAAGAGGGCTTAGCGCACGATCTGACACGGATGTTCCTCAGCCCCCGATACCGCCGATCTTGCGGGTGGCGGTGACGGCGATGAGGTCGCCGCCCGGCGCCAGATCGTTGAGGTAGGCGGTGTTGCGTCGGCCGCGTTCGCCGTTGAGCAGGCATTTGGCGGCGCTGAGGACGCCAAGGGTCAGGCAGCCGCCGAGCAGGATGACGGTCGTGCCCTGGTCGAGGGTGAGACGGGTGATGACGGTCAGGTCCGCCAGCAGCTCGCCCTCGGGCGCCCAGAGCGGGGCCAGCGGGGATCCGTCCACAGTGGCGCCAGCCGTGCTGCAGGCGTCCGGACTTCCGTCCCTCACGCGGCGGGGTGCGCGGCCAGTGCGTACGGGCAGCGAACTGGACGCCAGCGAGTCCGCTTGACGAGCTTCCCGAGCCCGCTTTCGAGGCTGCCGTCGCTGCTGTGCGCGACGGTCGTCGCGCACAGCAACTTTCTACTCCTCCGTGGCGGGTTCTTCAGCCCCGGTCTCCTCGGCCGCGGGCTCTTCAGCCTCGGTCTCCTCGGCTGCGGTGGGGGCGGGTTCTTCAGCTCCCGTCTCCGCCGCCTCGGGGGCTGACTCTTCGCCCTCCGCAGGGCTGGCCTCAGCAGTGGCCGGTGACTCCTCGGGGGTGGTCTCCGCCTCTGTCCCTTCGGCCGCAGTGGGCTCCTTCCCGGTGTCGCTCATTAGCGCCGCCTTCCCGTACTGACAGGCAGGAATAGGCTCAGGTGTCGCCCGGTCGGACGACCGTCATGATGCGGAATTCATTACTCATGATGTCACCAAACAGTGGGGATTTGAGGCCGCAGCCGGTGCAGCATCGAAGCCCTCCAAGGGTTCCCATGCTCGCCGAAAGCAACGCTGAGCCCGAGGCTCCTCTGCTCTGGGCCGATGCCCTGCGGCGGCCTGGTGTGGGCCAGCCTGCGAAGGGCACCTGTGTGTGTTGGGGGGAGCGGCAGCCGGCGCACATGAGTAAGGGCGCGGCCAGGCACGGAGGCCCGGCACCCTCCACGCCTCCGCGGTGCCGGGCCTGTTCGGGCGCTGGGGTCAGACGACGCGGATGTTCTCCGCCTGGGGGCCCTTCTGGCCTTGGGTGATGTCGAACTCCACGTGCTGGCCCTCCCGCAGTTCGCGGTAGCCCTGAGCGGCGATGTTGGAGTGGTGGGCGAAGACGTCGGGGCCGCCGCCCTCCTGCTCGATGAAGCCGAAGCCCTTGTCCGCGTTGAACCACTTCACAGTGCCCTTGGCCATGGCTATCTCCTTCGAGGGGGTTCGGGCCCGCGCGGTGCGGGTCCGGAGGTAATCGCCCTGGTCCGGAGAGGGCTGTACAGCAAAGCGCCCGCGGGCAAGGTGACCCACGGGCGAACGACTTCGGAACCACGACTGCTCTGTGGATCACGCTAGTCCCTTCGCTGGGGCACCGCCAGGCCGAAACCCCGCCAGCCCCGTCGTGCGCCGGTGCAGGCACTGCCGTGACCCGCTGAGGGCGACGCCCGTAGCGACGCCCCGTTCTGAGCCGCGGCTCGTGGGGGCAGGCCGTCAAGGACTTGCCGAAGTAGACCGCGGTCAGCCCCGTCGGCGGGCGGCCGGGTCAGACGCTGCGACGTGGGCTGCGACCGCATCGACACCGGGGCGGGCGTACCGCTCCAAGGAGCGGACGGAGGCATGGCGGGAGCGGGCCAGCAGCATCGGGGTGGAGGTGCCGCGCTCGGCGTCGTGCGTCAGAGCACTGTGGCGGAGCCGGTGCAGCGTGAAGCCCTCCAGATCGGCGATGTCCGCCTCACGGGCGAGCGGGTTGGCCAGCAGCCGGGTGGAGGTCTCGAACATCTCCTCCGCCCGGCGGTAGGACAGGCGGGCCCTCCCGGTCTCCTCGCACACGTCCAGCGTCGCGGTCCCGGCCGGGGCCTGGCGGCCGGTGAGGAACAGCGGGCCGCGGGTGCGGCCGGCGATCAGGCGGGGCAGCAGCTGGGCGGTGCCGGACTGCCAGTGGATCCACTCCGTGGCACCGCCCTTGGATGTGATCTTGCCGCGCTTGTCCTGCGGGTAGAGGTCCTCCACGTTCAGGCACAGCACCTCATCCGCCCGAGCCGCGCTTTCGTAGAGGAGCTTCCAGAACGTCTTCTCCCTCAGGGCGGCCTCCAGCCGCCACAGGGCGGCAACCTGGTTCTCGGCGAGGGCCTTGGTGCGGTCCGGCGGAGCCGGGCGCCGCTCGATGCCGATCGTCGGATCGGTGGTGATCCAGCCCTGGCGCTGCCACCAGCCGATCGCCTTCCGGGCGATCGACAGCTCCCGGTTGACGGTGTCGGCGTCCATCTCGTCCGCCCGCGCCGCGGCGAGCTCCGCCAGCACCTCCGGCAGGCCGGGGTCGTCGATGACGGTGACCGGCACGGCGGGTGGCTTGGCGCCTCGGCGGGCCGGCCCGGTCGGCGCGGGCTCGCCAGCGACCATCCACCCCCACGTCGTCAGCGAGATCCGGTAGATGCGGGCGGAGGACTTCGCGATCCCGGCGCCGGTGAGGTACCGCTCGACCGCCGCGGTGTATGTGGCGGGTGGGGCGGACAGGGGCACCACCCGGGCGCGCGGCGAGGGGAGTACGCCCCCGCCGTCCAGCACGCTCGCCAGTTCGACCGACACCCGGCCCACCCCATTCCCGCCCGCCGCAGTAAATGCGTACACCTCGCCTGCGGCGGCCGGAGAACCCGCCGCAGGTCGCAGTGATCACGGTAGAGGTTCCGCAGTAAATCCGGCATTTACTGCGGACAGCCCCGCCCACCACACGACGGTGGCGAACAGCCCGCGACCGGTGGCGAACACAGGCGGCCGGTACCGACAGCAGCGGGCCGCTACCACCCCCACAGTGGCGGCTGACGCGATTCCGGTCCGGGCCCGCCCGATGCCGCCGTAGGCTGACTGCCTCACGACGGAGGGGAGACCAGCAGTGAGCGAGCACGACCAGGCCACAGCCGGCGGCGGTATCGACTACACCAGCATCGTGCACAGCCCGGATGGCCCCGGCCTCCCGCCCGGCACGGTCGGCATCGACACGTCCGGCATCAACCGCCCGCAGCGGGTCGACTTCGGCATCGACACCCTCGGCCAGTGGTGCATCGAAGCCCGCGCCGCCGACGGCACCCTGCTCGACCTCACCGACGACGGGATGGGCGAGAAGCCGATCGATCCGGCCGCGTACCCGACCGACAACCCCGCCGGCGCCGTCGGCCTGCACACCGAACTCACCCGCCGCTTCCCCGACAGCCAGATCGTCTGGCGCCCCGGCGTGATGAACAGCCTCGACGAGCACACCGCCGCCGCCCACCGGGCCCTGGCCACCGCAGCCAAGGACCGCAAGGCCGCCCGCACCGCCACCGACACCGCGAACGCCTCCCTGCGCAAGGCCCTGCCCCTGGCGGAGAAAGCCGGACTCGGCCTCGCCGAGATCGCCACCCGCACCGGATACGCCCGCTCCACCATCACCGCCGCCCTCAGCAGCCGGACCCCCACCGAGGGCACCGCCCCGTGACCGGAGCCAACCCCGCTCGCCAACGAACCCGCGCCCTCGTCGTCCGCGCAGGCCCTCTCACCTCCCAGCTGTCCATCCGGGCCTGGATTCACGGCCAGATAACGGTGAGCGTCGCCACCGACGAGATCACCGCCGCCACCGGACTGAGCCGCAGCGAACTCCCCGGGACCGAGCTGAGCGTGACCGCCGACCTGGCCGCGCTCTCGGACACCGACGTCTTGCCGCGCAAGATCCAACTGCCCGCACAGCGCCGCTTACAGGCAGCCTGACCGCCCGTACGGTCACGGCTCCTCAAACCCTGCTATCCCCTTCCGGCCGCATCTCGGCTGGCCCCGCTCGTCATCTCCACCGGCAAGAACAAGGGCGAGAACCCGTCGGTGGCCACCGTCTACCGCGTCCTGGCCGACGCCGACACCGAGGAGAGCGCGTGATCGTGGAATGCACCGGACCAAGGGTGGCGGCCCGCAGCTCGGCGCCAACTCCCCGGGAACGTATGGGCCTTCGGACCGTACGGCGGACACGAGGCGAGCACGACCACCGACCCGAGCCGGCGGACCGACACCCCCGGGCCTGCGGAACCCGATCCGGCACAGACGTTCGGGGAGAATCCGTAAACCTGCTGGTCACCGCCCCGCAGGCGGGGACATGATGGGCCTGTTCGACCCGACGTACCAACGAGAGGACATGGTTCCCATGGCACTTCCCCCGCTTTCCCCGGCGCAGCGACGGGCCGCGCTCGACAAGGCCGCCGTCGCACGCAAGGAGCGAGCCGAGGTGAAGGACGCCCTCAAGCACGGCACGCTGTCGCTGTCCGAGGTGTTGGCCGCTCCCTCCGAGTCGGTCGGCAAGATGCCGGTCCACTCGCTCCTCGCCGCTCTTCCCGGTATCGGCAAGATCCGCTCGCTTCAGGTCATGAAGGAACTCGGGATCTCCGAGAGCCGTCGCGTCCGTGGTCTCGGCAGCAACCAGAAGGACCTTCTCCTCGCGCGCTTCGGCTCGCACAGCTGACGCCAAGCGATCGCGATGCACGGCGGGAAGGGCTCCGGCCTCGGGCGCCGGAGCCCACGCGGCGGCAGCGGCTCATCCCAGGATGCCGTGGTGGGCCAGGGCCGCCATGAACTCCTTCGCTTGCACGGCCGGAGTCCCGCGCAGCGGCGGAGTACCCGGCGCCGGCCTGTCCTCGCCCAGCAGCCCCGTCAGCCTCATGGAGACCCGCTCGACCGTGGCCCGCATCTGCTGCTGCATCCGTTGCTCCACCACCTGCGCGTACGGCTCCGGGGCCTCACGCGTGTCGTGGATTCCGATCATCGCCGTCGCGTCCTGCGGGCCGCCCCCGAAGCCGTACGTACGGGATGTCCAGCCCAACTCGCGCGCGGCCTTGCGCAGCGTGGCCCGGATCAAGTCCACGCCGCCCAGCTGCGCGGCCTCCTCGCTCGACAGGCGCACCTGGAAGGTGCCGCCGTAACCGCCGGCCCCCTCGGGACCGCTGCGTTCCAGGAGCGGTACCAGCACCTTCGCCAGCGCGATACACCGCTCGTCCTGCGCGTACGACACCATGACGGTGAACGTACGCGACCCGCAGCCCTCCAGAGCACGGAACCCGCCACGGCCGACACGTACGGGCGACGGGCCCTGGCTACCGCTCGCGCAGGTCATACGGGTTGCTCTCCCCGTACCGGTCGTCGGCCTCGGTCAGGTCGAAGCCCTCTTCCCACTCATCCGTCTTCAGCCAGTTCACCGGCCCGCCGGCCCGGAACTGGGACTCCCAGCGAGGCTCACCCACGGTGAAGGCGTGAAGCTGCGGCTGTTCGTCGCTGTCCCTGCGCACGAACTTCTCGTCGTACGTGAGGAAGTGGCCCATGTCATCGCGGTCCTCACGAACCTCTTCCGGCAGTGTGACCACCCGGGTCACCGTGTCGTCGTCACAGTCGACCTCGACCATCACCGGCATCACGTACCGCACCCACCGCTTCGCCATAGCCCCAGCCCTTCGTCGTGCTCATCGAGAACGGGCGCCACGGTATCCAGCGCCGGGACAGGGGAACTGGGCTTCTCCAGAACACGCCCCAGCTCGGTATCGCTGCCGCTCACTCCGCGTCCGGCGAAGCAGCAACCTCCCGCACAGCCCCGCCGCGCGAGCGGAACTCCACGCCGGCATCGGCGAGGAGACCGTGGACCCCGCCGTAGGAGCGGCCGGTGGACTCGGCGAGAGCGCGGATGGAAACCCCCGCCTCGTACTGGGCCTTGAGCTCTGCGGCGACCTTGTCGCGCTCCGGACCGGGCATCAGCTTGCGGGCCGGCTTCTTCCTCGACATCAACGGGCTCCCCTTCTCGCAGGACAAGCAGACCCCGACATGATCGCGTGAGGCGCACGGCGACGGTACGGGTTCGTCCGATCCCGCCCCATCCCGGCCGGTACGGTGGGCACAGGACCACGGAGAGGGCGGCGGACATGGCGGGCGAGACGCTGGTGACGGTGGTGGGCAACCTGACCGCCGACCCGGAACTACGGCACACCGCCTCCGGCCTGCCCGTCACCGGGTTCACCATCGCGTCCACGCCCCGGACCTTCGACCGCGAGCGCAACGAATTCGTCGACGGCGAGCCGCTGTTCCTGCGCTGCTCGATCTGGCGCCAGGCCGCCGAGAACGCCGCCCAGTCGCTGGTCAAGGGCGCCCGGGTCATCGTCACCGGCCGTCTCAAGCAGCGCACCTTCGACGACAAGGAAGGCATCCGCCGCACCGTCGTCGAGATCGACGCCGAGGAGGTCGCCGCCTCCCTGACATACGCCAAGGCGTCCGTCACCAAGACCCACCGCCCCGACGGCGCTGCCCCCGCGCCTCGCTCCGCCACAGACAGCAGTCAGGCTCAGGCGGCGGCCCCCGCCGAGACCCACCCGTTCTGATCGCCGCAGACGCCACGCCACGATTGCGGCACACTCCGGAACTCCCAGACCACGTGCCGGGGTTCGGCTCGCGGGGGTACGGACTGACGGCTACGAGCGCGGCCAGGCGGCCGGGACACTCGGCGGCAGCGGGACCTCGTCCAGCCGCAGCAGTGATGTTCGCGCTGGCCGCAGGCAAGGCCCGCACCGGCAGGGCACTGGACAACCCGGTGCTCAAGACGGAGGGCCGGGTCACCCTGATCGACGGGCTCCTGGCCGCCGCCGTCCTGCTCGGCCTGGTCCTCAACGCCGCGCTGGGCTGGTGGTGGGCCGACCCGCTGGCCGGCTACGTCCTCGTCTACTACGCGGTCCGCGAGGTCCGAGAGATCTTCTCCAGCCACGGCCACTGACGCTCTCGCCGCAGCCGACAGGGGTCCTGCTATCCCTTTTCGGCCGCATCTCGGCCGGTCCCCGGAGACTCTCGCAGGCTTGCGGGACAGGGCGCTGGTCGTCCTCGGCTTCGCGATGATGGCGCGCCGCTCCGAGCCAGCCGCGCTCCAGCTCGAGGACGTCCGCTTCGGTGACGACGGCCTCACCGCGCTCGTCCGCAAGAGCAAGACCGACCAGACCGCAGAGGGCGCCGAAGTCCGTGTCCCGCACGGAGTCCACCCCGACACCGACCCCGTCCGTGTCGTACGCGCGTGGCTGCAAGCCCTCGCCCGGCACGGTTCGACGTCCGGACCGCTGCTCCGTCAAATCAACCGGTGGGACCAGCTGCAGCCGGGCGGCATGTCCGGCGCGGCTATCAACGACCGGGTGCGCCACCTCGCGTTGGCCGCCGGGCCGCCGAACGCTCCGGACTTCACCGCGCACGGTCTCCGGGCCAGCGGCCCCACAGAGGCCGCGAAAGCCGGGCACCCCGTCTCGTTCATCGCCGATCACGGCCGCTGGTCCAAGACCAGCCCGCAGGTGATGGAGTACATCCGTCCCGTCGACAAGTGTCGTGACAACCCCATGCGAGGCATCGACCTCTGAAACAGCAGCGGCCCGGTGTGGGACAGTCGCCCGGCCGGGCCGCTCTCGGTTGCTCCCCAGGTCACCCCCGCTGCTTCCACTCGATGCGCACGGCGCTGGGATCGAAGTACACCTGACCGGTTCCCGGCTTGAAGCCCTTCGGCCGGCCACGCCGGGAGGGCAAGACCGTCACCTCCATGAGGGCGTCGATGATCGCCCGCTTGCGCTCGAGGGTGTATCCCTTCCATGCCTTCCGTATCTCTGGAGTCCCAAGCGGCAGCCGGGCGAGCACGGGCACCGTGGCCCGGCGCGTCATCTCCGCCTCGATCTCGGCGAGCTTGGCGCGGGTGCGTGCCGTGCCGTCAAGCATCTGCTTTCGGGTGATCAAGTCGTCGTCGTAGTCGGCGGCGTACTGGTCGAGCTTCACGCGCAACATGTTGGCCCTCATGGCCAGTTGCTCCGTCGACTCGCCTTTCTCCGGGCTCGGGACAAACAGGCTCACGGCATTCGGACGGCTCAGACGCTCTACGGCGACCGCTTCGACGTACTCGTCGAGCAGTTCGGCGGTGCGGGTGACGTGAACGGCGGAGCGGCACCTGTAGGCGATGACGTGCTTCCGGTTGGCCCCGGTCCCTGAAGTCGAGCAGCGCATGGTGTCCCGGCAGCCCCGGCGATCCTCGGGGACAGGTTCGACCTTGACCGCCTTCAGCTTCCCGAAGGCGTCTTCCAGGTCTCGGGGCGCCCACTGTTGCCCCTCGGGAGCCTCCACAGCGGCGTACAGCGGCCAGGCCTCGTCATCGTCCGTGTACTGGCCGGAGTGCACGTATTCACGCCCGTCTGCTGCCCTGTAGCGCGTCACGAGGGCCCCGCAGCGGTAAAGGCCCGACCCGACCCACTTACGGGCGTTGCCGGGCGTCGTACGGCGCTCCGGCTGTTCCAGGATGCTCTTGGCGGCGCGCCACTTTTCCTCGGCTGTCAGGGGCGGCCACGACGCCTTGCCGATGATCTCGCCGCGGTGGTCGATCAGGCCGGCGTTCCGTGGCCGCAGCAGTGTGCGGCGCAGCTCGGTTGCCTGCCAGTCGCGCGCCACCGGTTCCGTGCGGCTGCCGTCTTCCAGCCGCTTGCGGCGGGGCACCGTGCGCACGCCCTTCTCTGCCCACTCGCGGCAGATTGCTCGCAGGGAGTCGCCCGCGATGATGGCGTCGATGGCCCTGCCGACGTACCAGGCCTCGGAGCCTTCGGCGATCTGTGCCTCTGCTCCGCACTCGCCGCAGGCGGCCGTGACGGTGAAGTCGTCTGCGCCGCCATCGTCCTCCCGTTCGATGGTGAACCCCTCCGCGGCGGGGCACTGCGGGCACTTCAGCGAACGGGGAGTGATGCCGTCACTTTCATAGCCGAACGGGCGCGGACCGCCTCGGTAAGTGCCTTCCCGAAGGTTGTCCTTCTTGGCGTCTCGAACGCGCTCGGCAATTTCCTCCGCCTCGTGCTGGTCGTCCACGGCCTTCCGGCGGGCCTCCCGCCGGCCATCCGCCGTGGTGAGGTCGTAGGTGCCGCCCTTCACGGTGGCGACGAGCAGGTTCTTCTCCTCCACCAGGTCCAGGAAGTCGAACGCCTCGCGGTAGCGGCGCTGGAGGCGCCGGGACGTCAGCGTCAGGACACCGTCAGCCTCGCCGTTGCGGAGCATCTTGAGCATGCGGTCGTACTTTGGTCGTGGCTTGCCGGAGTAGGCAGAGATGTCGTTTTCCACGAGGACCTCGACGACGTCGACACCGAGTTCTGCGGCCAGCTTCCGGCAGTCGCGTTCCTGGCGTCTTACGCCGTACCGGCGGCCTTCGCGGTCGTCTGAGATGCGGGTGTAGATCACGACGCGGCGTCGGACACCGCTGGCAGGCTCGGTCTTCATAGCGGTCAGAGTAGCCGTATAAAAGCGTCCCGCCACAGCACTTGACAGGTCGAAACCGCTGCCCGCCTTCGGTACGGAGGCGGGGCTGAGCCCGACCGTGAGCTTCTTCTGCGGCCACTCGCCTCCGGAGTTGCTGCCCGCGGCCCGCACCCGGTCCCGGCTCTCCGTCAGGCTCTTGTCGGGCAGACCGACCAGGGTGAACGCGGCCACGCCGGGTTCCAGGTCGGCCTGGACCTCGACCACCACGCCCTCCACGCCGACCAGGGCCACGGAGCACGCACGCGCGAAGCCCATCACGTCACCCCGTTACCTTTTCCGTGGCCCCGCAATGGGGCGCCTGGCCCCCGGGCCCGGTATGGCTGTTTGCCCCCTGTCGAGGTGATGACCTGGGGGGTGTTGCCGCCGGGCTTTGGGGCACCGCTTGACCGCTGATGAGGGGCCTGACGACCGCCTGGCCCGGTGCAACGCCGGACCGCTTGTGGGCGGGGATGTCTGCGTAACGTGGTTGCCGGCGTGTGGTGCCGCAGGGACGGCCGGGGGGAGCACGAGTGACGAGGGGCACGCGTACATGGTCGACACCGCCGGGATAGATCTCTTCCTCGGCCTGGACCTGGGCAAGGAGTTCCACCACGCCCACGGTCTGACGTGCGAAGGGAAGACCGTCCACGACAAGAGACTGCCGAACACCGAACCGAGGCTGCTGGAGCTGTTCAGCCGGCTGGTGACGAAGTTCGGCACCGTCCTGGTGATCGTGGACCAGGTCGCCAACATTGGCGCGTTGCCGCTGACGGTGGCCCGCGCGGCAGGCTGCCGGGTCGCCTACCTGCCCGGCTTGTCGATGCGCCGGGCCGCCGATCTGCATCCGGGCGAGGCCAAGACCGACGCCCGTGACGCCTACGTGATCGCTGAGACCGCCCGGAGCATGCCGCACACCCTGCGCGCGGTGGACCGTGACGACGAGGCGCTGGCCGAGCTGACCATGCTCACCGGCTACGACAACGACCTGGCCGGCGAGGTCAACCGCACCACGAACCGGCTGCGCGGCCTGCTCTCCCAGATCCATCCTTCCCTTGAACGCGTCCTCGGCCCCCGCCTGGCCTACCCCTACATCCAGGTTCTCCTTCAACGGCACGGATCCCCGTCCAGGCTGAAGAAGCTGGGCCGTGCCCGCTGCGAGGCCCTGCTCAAGGCCCACGGCTCACGCAAGGCCCACCACCTGACCGCAGAGATCTTCGACGCGCTCGCCGAGCAGACCCTTGTCGTTCCGGGCACCGAGGCCAGCGCCGTGATCGTGCCGGGACTCGCCGCCCAGCTCGCCGCCGCCCACACCCAGCGCCGCCAGGCCGAGCAGGAGATCGCCGCCCTGCTGGAGGCCCTCCCTCTTTTCCACCTCCTGACGTCCCTGCCCGGCCTGGGCGTCAGGACCACAGCCGCCGTGATCGTCGCGATCGGTGACGGCACTTCCTTCCCCACCGCCGGACACCTCGCCTCCTACGCCGGACTCGCCCCGGCCACGAAGTCCTCGGGCACCTCCATCCGCGGCGAGCACGCACCCCACCGCGGCAACCGACTCCTCAAACGCGCCCTGTTCCAGGCCGCGTTCGCCGCGATCGGCTGCAAGTCCGACCCGTCCTCCCGGATCTACTACGACCGTCAACGCGCACGCGGCAAGACCCACACCCAGGCGATCCTCCGCCTGGCCCGCCAGCGCGTGAACGTCATCCACGCGATGATCCGCACCGGCGCCCTCTACGAAGCACGCACCCCGGGCGACGTCGGCCTCGCCGCCTGACGACCCCACCGCCCCGCCCTCCAGGCCCCATCACGCCCGCGCACCGGCATGGCCACTCCGGCTCCGCCGGCCACCGGGCTGCCCATCAGCCACCCGATCCACCGGGAACGTCCCGATCCCGCTTCGCGGGACGTTCCCGAAAACCAGGATCAACCCCTGCGAACCGACCCCACCGGGGTTGACGAAACAGATAGGGGCACCCCCCCGCACGTGCTCGACCAGGGGGGCGCCACGCTCGGGCAGAACGACACCGACCACGTCGATCCGCACCCCGCCAGGCGGTGCCCCTCCGTGCGTCTGGATCCAGCGCTCGGCGAGGTCGCGCAGCCGCTCGGCCTTCACCGGTGTGACGGCGGCCATCGGATGCGCGAAGCGGCCGCCCCTGCGCGTCTTGACCTCGCACACGACCAGGACGTCGCCGTCACTGGCCACGATGTCGATCTCGCCGCTCCTGCCGCTGCGCCAGTTGCGCTCCAGGACCGTCATCCCGGCCGCCGTCAGCCGCCGGGCGGCGAGCTCCTCGCCGTACCTGCCGAGTGCACTGCGTGACTGATGCGTGTTCATGTCGGCACCACCTCCGGCGCCAACCGTGCCGCATCCGTCGCCACGAAGTGGATCTTGGTGGACGAGTCACAGGTTGTGGAAAACTCCGTCACCCTCGCGGGTGCGACATCTCCGTCACCTCGCGGGTGCAACTTCGTCACCTCGCGGGGGCAGCCTTCACCGCCACCGTGACAGCCGTGGACAAGATCCCCACCCTCACGGCGACAGAAGGCCCCCCTTATGCCGACGGCGACCGCTGCCTTCAGCCGCCCGGGAGCTCCAGATCGCTCTTGTTCAGCTCTTCGATGTTCACGTCCTTGAACGTGAGGACCCGAACCTGCTTCACGAAGCGAGCAGGCCGGTACATGTCCCAGACCCAGGCGTCCGCCATGGACACCTCGAAGAACACCTCGCCCTGTACGGAGTGCACCTGCATCTCGTAGTCATTGGTGAGGTAGAAGCGCCGCTCGGTCTCGATCACGTATTTGAACAGACCGACGACATCGCGGTACTCCCGGTAGAGCTTCAGCTCCATCTCGGTCTCGTACTTCTCGAGGTCCTCGGCGCTCATGGCATGTTCCCCTTCAACCGTGCGATCCCACCATTGTGCGCCAGTCCCGTGCGCCTCTAGACGATTTCTGTGTCGAGGATCTCGGGCCTGGCCGGGGGACCCTCGTCGAGCAGCGTGCGCAGCAGCTCGGCGAGTCTCTTCGGATACACCGTCTCATGCGCTTCGGCCAGTTCCCCGCACGACCACCACCGTGCACCGGCCACACTGCGCTTTTCCAGCTCCGTCAGGCCCGTCGCGGCCGTGACCAGGGCCGTCCGGGTTGTACGGGCGAGGTAGTACCACTCGTCCTGGTCCCAGCGGCGGCCGGCGAAAGGGAACGAGCACATCCGCTGCCACAGCACCGGGCCCAGCTCGACGTCCGTGATACCGGTCTCCTCGGCCAGCTCACGCAGGGCAGCCTGCTCGCGCGTCTCGTCGCCCTCCAGGCCGCCGCCGGGCGTGAACCACCAGTCGTCGGCCGGGTCGTCCGGCTCGTGCCCGTGCAGCAGCAGAATGTGGTCCAGGGGATCGAGCAGCACCACTCGGGCCACCTTGCGCAGCCCGCCCGCGGCCGGCTCAGCGGACACCGGCCAGCTCCCTCCGGGGGGTGCTGCGCCCGCGGCTCGCGAGCTTCGCGATCGGGCCGTAGGCGGCACCCACCATCACCAGCACCGCGCCCGCCACGATCGCTCCGACGATCAGCCGCAGCGGTCCGGGCGACGAGATCGGGCCCAGTGCCTGGAAGCCGGTCGGGCGCACCAGCATGCCGTTCATCGGCCACACCACGGCGTCCACACGGGTGTCCACGCCGCTGCGCGCCACCGTGCCGTTGAAGGCCTCCGTGAGGTGCGCCGTGGAGTCCAGGGACCCGCTGCGCTCGTCACCGAGGAGGAACAGCCGGTCCTTGGGGACCGTGATGGACGGGATGGTCTTGTACTCGGCGGCGGAGCCCTTGGGGAGGTACGGCTCCTGGATCTCCTTGCCGTTGACGGTCAGCTTGCCGTCGGTGCAGCAGGCGACCGTGTCGCCGCCGATCGCCACGACCCGCTTGACCAACGGCATGTTGCCCCAGCTCTTCTGCTTGAAGACGACGACGTCGCCGCGCTTGACGTCGGCCCCGTCGACGCGCTGGGCGAGCACCCTGTCACCGGCGGCGATGGTGGGCGTCATGGAGTTGGTCGGCACCGTGTAGGGCTTGTAGACGAACGCGCCCCAGACGAATCCGCCGAGGAAGAGCACACAGCCGAGGGCCACGGCCAGCCCCGACAGTGTGTTGCCGAGCCGTCCGCGGCCTTCTTCCGTACGACCAGTCCCGCTCATCCCAGTGCTCCCCAAGTCGGAGATTCGATCCCGTGGCCCGCACCGGGCCACGGAAGATCGGCGATCTGGGACGGCACCCTACCGGCCGGTACCGCTGCCAGAAACCCTGGGGTTTCCGGCGGTAAGGCTCGCGGTGATCCGGCGCCTGCGCCAGAGCACCAGCGGCACCGCGCCCGTCAGCCCGAGCGCCCCCGGGGCCGCCACGCTCAGACCCTGGTCGAAGGTGTCCGGGATCGGCAGCGTGTCCCAGCGGGTGGGCGGCCAGGCGACCACGATGGCCCGGCCCACGACGTTCCCGACGGGCACGAAGCCCTGGTACTGGTCCTGCTGGTGGTAGCGGGAGTCCAGCGAGTTCTGCCGGTGGTCACCCATGACCCAGATTTTGCCCGGCGGAACCATGACCTTGAACTGGCCGCCCTGGTCGTCGACGCTGCACGGGGTGTTGCCGGGGTACACATACGGCTCGTTCAGCGCCTTGCCGTTGACCAGCAGCGGGCCGGTGCCCTTGCACTCGATGGTGTCGCCGGCGACGCCGACGACCCGCTTGATGAGGTCCTTCTCCTCCGCCGACGGCATCAGGCCGATCCAGCTCAGGGCCGTCTGCAGGGCGTTCGGATTGGTGGTGGGCTCGCCCGCCAGCCAGTTGTCCGGGTCGTGGAAGACGACGACCTCGCCGCGGGAGGGCTGGGAGCCGAACCAGGGGGTCAGCTTGTCCACGAGGACGCGGTCGCCCTGCTGGAGCGTGTTCTGCATCGAGTCGGAGGGGATGGAGAACGCCTGCACCAGGAACGTCTTGATCAGCAGCGCGAGAACCAGCGCGATGCCGATGAGCAGCGGGAGCTCCTTCCAGAAGGAGCGCTGCTTCTTCGGCTGCTGAGGGGGCTGCCCGTCGCCCTCCCGTGTATCGCCGCCGTCATAGGACTCACTCCCGGAGCCGATGCGGTCCTCCGCCGCCGGGGGGGCCGTCTCGTCGGGTCGCTCCGGCCGCTCTTCGGGGCCCTCGTGCCCGGACCGTGCGCCGACCGCCAAATCCCCCACATCCACTCCTCAGTCCGTATCGCCGCCGGCGCCCCAGTCGACGCAGGCCCACCACTCCCATAACGAGCGGGAGTTCCGCAGGGCTCGGGAGGGGGATCAATCCGTATCGATCCGCGGAGGCCACCCTATGCGACAGACCGAGCGCGGTGTTCGACCCGCCCGGGACCGACGCGTAAGTGTCCGGCTCTTTCAGGCGTGTCCAGTGCCCGATCGGCCAGGCGATGACCATGGCGCGGCCGACGACGGACTTCTCCGAAACAGTACCGCTGAACGCCTCGGTGCGGTGGTAACGCGAGTCGGCCGAGTTGGCGCGGTGATCGCCCATGACCCACAGCCGACCCGGGGGAACGGTCACCGAGAACGAGAAGTCGGAAGGTTTGTTCCCCGGGTGAATGTACGGCTCATTCAGCGGCACGCCGTTGACGGTGACATGCCCCAGGGCGTCACAGCACTTGACCGTGTCCCCGCCGACGGCGACGACCCGCTTGATCAGATCTTTGTCGTTGTCGGAGGGAAGCAGACCTATCCAGGTGAGCCCCTCCTTGAACTGCTTGATGCCCACCGGGTCGTTCTTCTTGGCCGTCTGCTCGCCCGCGAGCCAGTCGCCGGGGTCACGGAAGACCACCACGTCGCCGCGTTGCGGCTTGGAGCCGAACCACGGAGTCAGTTTGTCGACGAGGACGCGGTCGCCGATCTGGATCGTGTTCTCCATGGATCCGGACGGGATCACGAAGGCCTGCACGAGGAAGGTCTTCAGGACGAGCGCTATGAGGACGGCGACACCGGCCAGGAGAGGTATCTCCTTGACGGCGGAGTGCCTCCTCTTGCGCTTGACCTTGCGCTGGAGCTTGCGCCGCTCGGCCCGGCTGCGCCCGGTGGGGGTGCCTGCCGAGGCGCGCCGTGAACCGGTGGGCAGGAGGTTCTGCAGGCCGGTGTCGGCCGGCACGCCGCGCGGCTTGCCGCGGTTACCCATGGGCACCGTCCGCCGGGGACGGTACACGCGCGTAGGCGCCGGGACGGGTGATGTGCCTGAAGTGCGCGGAGGGCCACACGACCCAGTCGGCCCTGCCTATCACGGCGCCGACGGGGACCATTCCGCCGCCGGGCGAGCCCAGGTGGTCGCGGGAGTCACTGGAGTCGCTGCGGTGGTCACCCAGCACGAAGAGTGTGCCGTCCGGCACCACGACGTCGAAGGGGACGTCGGACGGGCTGTTGCCGGGGTACAGAAACGACGACTCGTCGACCGGCCGACCGTTCACCTCGAGTCTCCCCTCCTTGTCGCAGCAGACCACGTGGTCTCCCCCCACACCTACTACCCGCTTGACGTAGTCGGCGCTCCCGAAATACCCGGTGCCGTCGAAGACGACGACGTCACCCCGCTGCGGCTTCGATCCGAAACGGTACGCCAACTTATTTACGAGCACGCGGTCCCCAACCCTCAATCCGCGCTCCATCGAACTGCTGGGGATGTCGAACGGCTGGGTCACGAACGCGCTGAGCGCGAGGAGGAACAGCAGGCAGATCAGCACGGTCAGGGTGACCCGGCCGCCTGGCACCCGGTCGATCACCTGCGACGGCAACGCGAAGCGCGACCGTCCCTCCTGGCCCGCTGTGTCCGAGTTCGCCTCGGAACCGGCGGGGCTGGAGGAGCGGTCGCGCTCCGTGTGCTGTGCTCGGGTGTCCATCGGGGCCAGATGCTATCCGGCCTCGCTGTGGACCCCCATGTGGTGGCTCACTCACCTCAGGGGCGCTGAAGCCGGTGCCGGGAGGCCGAACGTGCTCAGCCCTGCGGGCCTGTCTGCGTTCGTGCCCGACGCCGGGGCGCTCCTGCGGTTCGCTCGCCGAAGCGCTCAGTTCTCGCGCTTCTCCTTGATCTTCGCCGCCTTGCCGCGCAGGTCGCGCAGGTAGTACAGCTTGGCGCGGCGCACGTCACCGCGGGTGACGAGCTCGATCTTCTC
Organism: Streptomyces sp. CA-106110; assembly: GCF_050936285.1. Taxonomy (NCBI): domain Bacteria; kingdom Bacillati; phylum Actinomycetota; class Actinomycetes; order Kitasatosporales; family Streptomycetaceae; genus Streptomyces; species Streptomyces sp. CA-106110. Next base: position 4,051,707 of record NZ_JBNJNB010000001.1, read on the forward strand.
CACGATCGGGGTGTGCACCGGGAAGGTGCGCTCGACGCCGACGGAGAAGGAGACCTTGCGGACCGTGAAGGTCTCGCGCACGCCGGAGCCCTGCCGGCGAATCACCACGCCCTTGAACTGCTGCACACGGGAGCGGTTGCCCTCGATGACGCGGACGTGGACGTTGACCGTGTCACCCGGACGGAAGGCCGGGACGTCGCTGCGCAGCGAAGCGGAGTCGACGGAGTCGAGCAGGTGAGACATTTCGTCTGCTTTCTTCACCGATGCCACAGGTCATCGGCGGTACGTAGGTTCTCGATAAGAATCGCCGTCCGGGTCGGGGCGGACGTCGTGTCCCCCTGTGGCAGGGGCGCACGCCGGACGCGGACAGCAGCCGCCTATTCTTCCACGTGCTGCGGCCTGCGCCAAAATCGGCCGTGCGGTGCGCCGTCGGGATCGGGCGCCCAGCCCAGGATGGAGAGCATCTCGCGGTCCTTCTTGTCGAAGGCCGCCGGATCGCAGCGTTCGATCAGATCGGGCCGGTTGGCCGTCGTGCGCTTCAGTGCCTCGTCCCGGCGCCAGCGGGCGATCCTGCCGTGATGACCGCTGAGCAGCACCTCGGGGATGCCCCGGCCGCGCCAGGCGGGCGGCTTGGTGTAGACGGGACCCTCCAGGAGGTTCGCCATCGCGCCGGGCGCGAAGGAGTCGTCCCGGTGCGACTCGGCGTTGCCGAGCACTCCCGGCAGGAGCCGGGCCACCGCTTCGGTGATGACCAGGACCGCAGCCTCGCCGCCGGCCAGGACGTAGTCGCCGATGGACACCTCGTACACCGGTATCCGGGTCGCGTACTCGTCGATGACACGGCGGTCGATGCCCTCGTAGCGGGCGGGCGTGAAGACCAGCCACGGGCGCTCGGAGAGCTCCACGGCGAGTTCCTGGGTGAAGGGACGGCCGCTGGGTGTGGGGACGATCAGCGCGGGGGCCGAGGCACCCGTCTCGTATCCGTCGGCCAGGATGTCGTCGAGGGCGTCACCCCAGGGTTCGGTCTTCATGACCATGCCCGGGCCGCCGCCGTACGGCGTGTCGTCGACGGTGTTGTGGCGGTCGTACGTCCACGAGCGCAGATCGTGCACCTGGAGGTTCAGCTGCCCGCGCGCGCGTGCCTTGCCGACCAGGGAGACGTTCAGCGGTTCCAGGTACTCGGGGAAGATCGTGACGACGTCGAGCCGCATTACGCCTCTTCTCCGGACGACTCCCCCGTCTGGCCCTCGGACTCCCTGGCGGACGCGATCTCCGCGCGGTCGTCGATCAGGCCCGGCGGCGGGTCGATGACGGCACGCTGCTCCTCGAGATCGATCTCGGTGACGATCTCCTCGACAAAGGGGATCAGCACCTCGCTCCCGTCCGGGCACTCCACCACGAACAGGTCCTGGGAGGGCAGGTGCGAGATCTCGGTGATCCGGCCGACCTCCACGCCGTCCCGCGTCACGACGTCGAGGTCGATCAGCTGGTGGTCGTAGTACTCGTCCTCGCCCTCGGGCAGCTCGTCCGGGTCCACCTCCGCGATCAACAGGGTGTTGCGGAGGGCTTCGGCGGCGTTCCGGTCCTGGACGCCCGCGAAGCGCAGGAGCAGCCGGCCGCTGTGCACCCGGCCGGTTTCGATGGTGAGCGGGCCCGCGGACGCGGGATCGGTGGCCAGTACGGCGCCGGGTGCGAGCCTGAGCTCGGGCTCGTCGGTGCGTACTTCCACGGTGACCTCGCCCTTGATGCCGTGGGCGCGGCCGACCCGTGCGACTACCAGCTGCACTTGTGAAGATCTCCTGTCGTAACGACCGCGGGCCGGGGACGGCCCAGTTGGCCCTCCCCGGCCCGAGCCGGTTGCGAAAGCGTCAGCGGACGTGGTCCACGTCGACGAGGTCGACACGGACGCCGCGGCCGCCGATGGCACCCACGACGGTGCGCAGGGCGCGTGCGGTGCGGCCGTTGCGACCGATCACCTTCCCGAGGTCGTCGGGGTGAACCCTGACCTCGAGCACACGTCCGCGGCGCAGGTTGCGCGAGGCCACCTGCACATCGTCAGGGTTGTCGACGATGCCCTTCACGAGGTGCTCGAGAGCCTCCTCGAGCATGCTCAGGCCTCGGTCGACTCAGAAGAAGCGGACTCGGCAGCGGCCTCGTCCTTCTTCTCGGCCTTCTTCTTCTGGGTGATCGCCTCACCCTTGCCCTCGTCGTCACCGGCGAGAGCCTCGAACGTCGGACGCGTGGCCTTGGGCTCGGCCACCAGCAGCGGCGCCGGGGCGGGCTCGCCCTTGAACTTCTGCCAGTCGCCGGTCTTCTTCAGGATGGCGAGCACGGGCTCGGTCGGCTGGGCGCCGACACCGAGCCAGTACGCCGCGCGCTCGGCGTCGACCTCGATCACCGACGGGTTGTACGTCGGGTGGTACTTGCCGATCTCCTCGATCGCCCGGCCGTCACGGCGGGTACGGGAGTCGGCGACGACGATGCGGTAGTGAGGCGAACGGATCTTGCCCAGACGCTTCAGCTTGATCTTGACTGCCACGGGAGTGGGTTCTCCTGGATTTGACGTGGTTGGGCACGGCGAGATTGCCGCGTGGGGTTGCGGTACCCGAGTGCCCGATGGACGCGTCAGCCGGAGGAGAGAGGGGTCCTGTGCGGCTGTCGAGTACAGCTAGCCATTGTGCCACACACTGCCGGGGGCCACGGCCGTGGCACCTGGGCATGACAGAGACACACCCGGCGCCGGGGACTCCCGCGCGTCGCCGCGCCACCCGGCGCTCACTGGGTGCTGTCACGCCTGCCCATGCGGCGTGCCGCATGGGCCCGCAGCCGATCACGACCGCGTACGAAGCTGACGTACGGCCGCCACGAGCAGCCGTCTGATCAGCTCGCCGCGGCCCCCACCGGCTCGGGGATGCGGAAGGGCTTTCCGCAGCCGCCGCACACGATCGGGGCCTGTGCCAGGACCGACGGGACGACGCGGACGTTGCGGCCGCAGTCGCAGACCGCCTTGACGCGGACGCCGCCGCCGGAGGAGCCGTGGCGGGCGGCCGGGCCCCGGAACGAGCGGGCCGTGTCCGCGGCGGTGGCTGCCGTGTGGGCCTTCAGCGCGCGCTGGAGCCGCTCGATCGTCGGCCGGTAGCGGCGCTTCGCCTCGGGGTTGAGCGTGACCAGGGAGAAACCGCTGCTCGGGTGCGGTTCCTCGGGGTGGTCCAGGCCCAGCTCCTCGGCGATGGCGAGAAATCTGCGGTTGTGGTATCGGCCGGCACGGGAGGTGTCGCGTACACCGCGGGCAGCGGCGATGCCATGGACTGCCTCATGGAGCAGTCGCTCGAAAGAGAGTTCGTGCCCGCATGCGGACGAGGACTCTCCGATCAGTGACTCGGGCGCGGCAAGATCGGGCAGCTCGGGGTGGTACCGCTGAATGTCGGCCCACGCCTGCGCCAGCTCTGCGGCGAGAACAGGTGGTGTCGTGCTCACGTAATGACAACGAGCCTGAGTGCTCCCGTGTTCCTATTCCGGGGCATCCCAAATAATTTGCACTTACCCGTCAGTTGGCACTGATGCGTCCGGAGGAGGGCGGGTGCGCTGATCTGCGGAGAAGTCTCACAGCTCATACCAAGCCGGTGCGTAGCGACCGCTACGCACCGACGCGTAGGTGAACCGCGCACGCCGGAGCAGCTGGGGTCTGCCGATGCGCAAGAGGTGTTTCGGTCTCTTACCTCAATAAGCGCGCGCGACGACCGCGACGTTACCCGGTGCGTCGTCCGCGTCGGGAACCGCCCCGTCCTCGGTGACCAGACAGCGTACGGTCACGGCATGTTCGGTCAGCTTGGCCTCGCCGTCCTCGCCGAGCACGGACCACGGAATGCGGGCCCAGCCGCCGGCGACCGCCGCCTCGACGGCCTCGTCGATCGTCGAGACCTCCGCCGTACGGGACAGGCGGCGCTCCCGCGACTGCGCCAGGAGCAGCGCCTGGTCCTCCTCGAGGATCCCCGGAAGCAGCCCCGGAATCGACTCGAGCGCCACCGGCTCCTTGCCCCCGGGGATACGACGGGCCAGCATCGCTGTGCCGTTCTCCAGGTCGCGGGGGCCGATCTCGATGCGGACGGGCACGCCCTTGAGCTCCCAGTCGACGGCGCGGCGACCGAAGGGGGTGTCGGTGCGGTCGTCGACCTGGACACGGATCCCGGCCTCCTTGAGCCGGTGGCCGAGCTCGCGGACCTTGGCCAGAACCGCGTCGTCGCCCTTGATCGCGAGGACAACGGCCTGAATCTGCGCCAGGCGCGGCGGGACGCGGAGTCCGTCGTCGTCGCCGTGTGTCATGACCAGCGCGCCGATCATGCGGGTGGTGGAGCCCCAGGAGGTCTGCCAGACGTACTCCTGCGTGCCGTCCTTCGACAGGTAGCGGGTGTGGAACGCCTTGGCGAAGTTCTGGCCCAGCTCATGGCTGGTGACCATCTGGAGGGCCTTGCCGTCGCCCATCATGCTTTCCAGCGTCAAGGTGTTGATCGCGCCGGCGAAGCGCTCCCTGACCGTCTTGCGGCCGGACACGAAGTCGATCGCGAGGACATTCTCCAGGAAGTCCCCGTAGACGTTCCGCTGGATGTGGGCGGCGAAGTCGCGGGCCTCCTCATAGGTGGCGTGCGCGGTGTGGCCCTCCTGCCACAGGAACTCCGAGGTGCGCAGGAACAGGCGAGGCCGCAGCTCCCAACGCACCACGTTGGCCCACTGGTTGATCAGCAGCGGCAGGTCGCGGTAGCTCTGGATCCACTTGGCGAAGTAGTCGTTGATGATGGTCTCGGAGGTGGGCCTGACCACGGCGGGCTCTTCGAGGTCCTTGCCGCCGCCGTGGGTGACCACCGCGAGTTCGGGCGCGAACCCCTCGACGTGGTCTGCCTCCCTGGTGAGGTACGACTGCGGGATCAGCAGCGGGAAGTACGCGTTCTGGGTGCCCGTCTCCTTGATGCGGGCGTCCATCTCGCCCTGCATCCGCTCCCACAGTCCGTACCCGTACGGTCGGATGACCATGGTGCCGCGCACCGGCCCGTTGTCGGCCAGTTCGGCCTTGTTGATCAGGTCCTGGTACCAGCGCGGGAAGTCGTCCGCCCGGGGCGTGAGAACGGGTGCCTTTGCCATGGCGCGATGGTACGGGGACACCTCCGCGCGCCGTGAATGAATTTGTCACCCGGGGTGGAGGGGGGCGCACGGACGGCTCACAAGGAGTCCTCCGCACCCCCTGGACGCCACGACGGGCGCGGAGTTACCTGGCATACGGGGGGACTCGGGGGGAGCACAAGCGCGCATCACGGGGGCTGAAGGACACGGACGCAGCGACAACTCTCGGCGGAATGAGGCGCTTTCGATGACACCTACTCTCGTGCGACAGCACATCCCCCACGCGGGAGCGACTCCCCGCGTGGACCGGAGTGCACGCGCGCGTGACTGGGCGGAGATCCAGGAGCGGATGCTGGTGCCGCTCTACGAAGCCGTGTACGAACGGCTCGAAGTGGACTCCGGGACACGGCTGCTCGGGCTCGGGTGCGGTGCCGGTCTCGCCCTGCTGATGGCCGCCTCCCGGGGCGCCTCGGTCACCGGTGTCGACTGCGGCGCCCGCGAACGCCTGGCACTCGCCCGGGAGCGGCTGCTCCCGGGGACGCCGGGCACGCGCGCGCGTGCCGGCACCCGGATCGTCGACGGCTCCCCGCGGGACGCGGCGCCCGCCCCCGGAGCGCCGGCGTACAACCTGCTGACCGCCTTCGAGCCGATCGGAGCCGCCGCCGGTGACGGTGCGGTCCTCGCGGACCGGCTCGCGGACGCGAAGCCGCTCGCCGAGCACGGTGCGGCCATGGTGCTCACCGGCTGGGGCCCGCCGGAGCGGTGCAGCACGTCGCCGGTGCTCGGCCTGGCGAGGAAACTGGCCGATCCCGAGCACGGCGCGGGCGGCCGGCACCCGGCCCGGCGCGACGACCTGGAGGAGACGGCGCAGCGCTGCGGGCTGCGGCCGGACGGATCGGGGCGGGTCGCCTGCCCCTTCGGGTACGCCGACCTGGACAGCGCGGTACGCGGGATGCTGTCGACGGGGCTCTTCGACGCGGCGATCGCCGCCACGGACCGGGAACAGGCGGACAAGGAGCTGGCCGAGGCGCTGCACCCGCACCTGCGGGCCGACGGCACGGTGTGGATGCCGAATGTGTTCCGCTACCTGATCGTGCGCGTCCCCTAGACGAGCGCGCGCCCTGCCGGCTCCGCGGGCGCTCAGTCGTCCTTGCCCAGGCGCAGGACCCCGGCGATGCGGTACGCCTCCGCCTCGTCCAGGGTCTCGTTGGCCAGGAGGGCTTCCGCGAGAGCGTCCAGCTGGCCCCTGTGCTCCTCGAGCTTGCGGCACGCTTCGGCGTAGCACTGGTCCACGATGCTGCGCATCTCGCTCTCGATCACATCCAGCGTGTGCGGCGCCGCGGAGAGGCCGTACGCCTGCTGGGCGTCGCTGGGCAGAGCCGAGAAGCGGCCCACCCGTTCGCTCATGCCCCAGCGGGCGACCATGCCGCGGGCGATGTTGGTGACCTGTTCCAGGTCGCTCTCGGATCCCGTGGTGATGACTCCGTAGACCACCTCCTCCGCCGCCATGCCGCCGAGGGCGCCGATGATGCGGCCCCGCAGGTACTCCTCGGAGTACGCGTACTTCTCCACCTCGGGGGTCGACAGCGTCACCCCGAGCGCCCGGCCGCGCGGCACGATCGTGACCTTGCGCACCGGGTCCGCGCCGGGCTGCAGCATGCCCAGCAGGGCGTGTCCGCTCTCGTGGTACGCGGTGCGCCGGCGGTCCTCCTCGGGCAGCAGGAGCGCGCGTTCGGCACCGAGCTGCACCTTCTCCAGGGCTTCCAGGAAATCCTGCTGCATGATCTGCTGCTGGCCCCGCTTGACCGCCAGCAGCGCCGCCTCGTTGGCGAGGTTGGCCAGTTCGGCACCCGTCATGCCCGGGGTCATCCGGGCCACCTGGGGCAGGTCCACGTCCGGGGCCAGAGGCATCTCGCGTGTGTGGATCCCCAGGATCGCCTCGCGGCCGCCGCGGTCCGGCGGTGAGACGGTGACCACCCGGTCGAAGCGGCCGGGCCGGGTCAGTGCCGGGTCCAGGACGTCGGCCCGGTTCGTGGCCGCGATGACGATCACGCCTTCCGAACCGGTGAAACCGTCCATCTCCGTGAGGATCTGGTTCAGCGTCTGCTCGCGCTCGTCATGGCCGCCCAGCGACGCCCCGCCGCCTCGCACCCGCCCGATCGTGTCGATCTCGTCAATGAAGATGATCGACGGGGCCGCCTTGCGGGCCTCGGCGAACAGCTCGCGGACCCGGGAGGCGCCGACGCCCACGATCATCTCGATGAACTCGGAGGCCGAGGCGGAGAAGAACGGCACGCCCGCCTCGCCGGCCACCGCCCGTGCCAGCAGAGTCTTGCCGGTGCCCGGCGGGCCCGTCAGCAGCACGCCGCGCGGCATCTTGGCGCCCATCCTGCGGTAGGCGTCCGGGTTCTTGAGGAAGTCGACGACATCGCTCAGCTCGCCTTTGACCTCGTCGATCCCGGCCACGTCGGCGAACGTGGTGCGTAGCTTGCCCGGTTGCAGTTCGACGGGCTTGGGGGGCGCCCTGCGGCCCAGCATGCCGCCCGGGCCGCCCAGCCCGGTCCGCACCCGCCGCGCGATGAAGACCCACACCGCCACCAGGATCAGCAGCGGCAGCAGTGAGATGAGCAGGTTGGACAGAAAACTGCGCTCCTGCACGACCGGCTGGGCGGTCACCGTGACATGGTGCTTGGTCAGGTTCTGCCAGAGCTTGTCGTCGGCGAAGGCGGGGCGCTGCGTCTTGAACTTGGTGTACTTCCCGCCGCCCGGGTTCGGCTGCGCGGTCTTCAGCTGTCCCTGGATCGCGTCGCCCTTGGAGTAGACCTTGGAGACGTTGCCGTTGCCGAGCTGCCTGCTGAACTCCGTGTACGAGATCGTCGGCTGATTGGCCGCGGTGAAGTAGGTGAGGGCGGCGTAGGCGACGACGAAGACGATCACTGCGGCGGCGGCCAGACTCCACCAGCCGCCCGGGGGTCTTCTGCCGCCGGATCGCCGGGATGACTCCTCCGGAGTGCCTTCGGTGCGCCACGGCTTGTCCGGGGTCTTGCGTGGTGGCGCGGCATTCGTCATATATCGGACGGTACGGCACCCAGAAGGCCCCGGCACGCGCTGAGGGCGCCCCTGCGGACAGGGGCGCCCTCAGCCTCGTACGGCCCCGTGGACCGCCGTGGAAGTCAGCCCATGAACTTCTTGAACTCGTCCGGCAGCTCGAACTCCTGATCGCTCTGCTGCGGCAGGCCGAAGGCGCCGCCCTCGGCCGCGGCGGCGCGACGCGCGGCCTCCTCCTGCTCCTGCTGCTTGCGCTTCATCGGGTTGCCGGAGCGCTGCTTGCCCTTGGCCTTCTTCGGCTGCTTCTTGCTGCGGCCGGGGCCGCCGCCCATGCCCGGGATCCCCGGCATACCGGGCATGCCGCCGCCCTGGGCCATGCGCGCCATCATCTTGCGCGCCTCGAAGAAGCGCTCGACCAGGTTCTTGACCGCGCTGACCTCGACACCCGAACCCTTGGCGATGCGGGCACGGCGGGAGCCGTTGATGATCGTCGGCTCCTGGCGCTCGCCCGGAGTCATCGACTTGATGATCGCGGCCGTGCGGTCGACGTCCCGCTCGTCGAGGTTGTTGATCTGGTCCTTGATCTGGCCCATGCCCGGGAGCATGCCGAGCAGCTTGGAGATGGAGCCCATCTTCCTGACCTGCTCCATCTGGGCCAGGAAGTCGTCCAGGGTGAAGTCCTGGCCCTTCTTGGACGCCAGCTTGGAGGCCATCTTCTCGGCCTCTTCCTGGCTGAACGTCTTCTCCGCCTGCTCGATCAGGGTGAGCAGGTCACCCATGTCGAGGATGCGGGAGGCCATCCGGTCCGGGTGGAAGGCGTCGAAGTCCTCGAGCTTCTCACCGTTCGACGCGAACATGATCGGCTTGCCGGTGATCTGGCGGATCGACAGAGCCGCACCACCGCGGGCGTCGCCGTCGAGCTTGGAGAGCACCACACCATCGAAGCCGACGCCGTCCCGGAAGGCCTCGGCCGTGTTGACGGCGTCCTGGCCGATCATCGCGTCGACGACGAAGAGGATCTCGTCGGGCGAGACCGCGTCCCGGATGTCCGCGGCCTGCTGCATCATCTCCTGGTCGATGCCGAGGCGGCCGGCGGTGTCCACGATCACGATGTCGTGGACCTTGGTCCTGGCGAAGTCGATGGAGTCCCTGGCGACCTTGACCGGGTCGCCGACACCGTTGCCCGGCTCCGGCGCGAAGACGGCCACGCCCGCGCGCTCGGCGACGACGCTGAGCTGGTTCACGGCGTTCGGGCGCTGGAGGTCGGCCGCGACCAGCAGCGGGGAGTGGCCCTGCTCCTCGAGCCACTTGGCGAGCTTGCCCGCGAGGGTCGTCTTACCGGCACCCTGCAGACCCGCCAGCATGATCACTGTCGGGGGCTGCTTGGCGAACCGGAGGCGGCGGGTCTCCCCGCCGAGGATGGTGACCAGCTCGTCGTTGACGATCTTGAGGACCTGCTGGGCGGGGTTCAGGGCCCGGGAGACCTCGGCGCCGAGGGCGCGCTCCTTGACGTTCTTGATGAAGGTCCGGACGACCGGCAGCGCCACGTCCGCTTCGAGGAGCGCGATGCGGATCTCGCGCGCTGTGGCGTCGATGTCCGCCTCGGAGAGCCTGCCTTTCCCGCGGAGGTTTTTGAAAGTCGCGCTGAGGCGGTCGGAGAGGGTGTCGAACACGGCGGCGTCGGTCCTCGGAGTCGGGGGCGTTTTGGGCTGCCCTCCAGGGTATCCGGACCGGCGGGCAAATCATCCCCGCCGACGGAAGAGCAGGCCGGGGGGCCCGCTCCCGGGCCGGTGGAACCGGCCAGGCCTCAGGCCCGCAGCGTCTCCTCCAGCATCCGCGCCACCGTGGCCGCGTCCTCCCCCGGCAGCGGCGTACCCGTGGCAGTCGTCACATAGAAGGCGTCCACGGCGTTCGCGCCCAGGGTGCTGACATGGGCGCTGCGCACCCGTACACCCGACTTCTCCAGCGCCCGCCCGATCCGGAACAGCAGCCCCGGTGCGTCCTGGGCGCGTACCTCGATCACCGTGGCGTGCCGGGAGGCCGTGGGGGCGATCGTGACCCGGGGCGGCGGCGCCAGCACGCCCCGGCGGCGGGGGTAGGCCGCGTCCCGCTCGGCGAGGCGTGCGCCGATGTCCAGGGAACCGTCCAGGGCCCGTACGAGGTCGGCGCGCAGCCGGGCGGACTGCGGCAGCGAGCCGTACTCCGCCGCGACCCGCCAGTCGAGCAGCAGGACCGAGCCCTCGTGGACACCGTCCGGCAGGTCCAGGGCGCGCAGCTCCGCCGTGCGGACGGTGAGTCGGTGCATCGCCAGCACACCCGACACCGCGGGCAGCACCCCGGGCTGGTCCGGTACGGCGATCAGAAGCTCCACGCCGAGAGGTTCCGGTTCGCCGGAGCGCTCCTCGGACGGCGGCTCGGGCTGTGCGCGCAGGGCGAGCACAGGTCCGCCCGTACGGAACGCCTCGATAGCGAGCCGCTCCTGCTCGACAGTGGGCACGGCCGCCTCCGGAGCGGCGGGGTCGTCGCCGGCCAGCACCGCCGAGACCCGCTTGACCAGGTCGTTCACGAGCGCGCCCCGCCAGGACGACCAGGCGGCGGGCCCGGTGGCCAGGGCGTCCGCCTCGGTCAGCGCATGCAGCAGTTCCAGCGTGCTCTGCGAGCCGACTGCCTCGGCGACCGAGCGCACCGTGGCCGGATCCTCCAGGTCGCGCCGGGTGGCCGTGTCGACGAGCAGCAGGTGGTGGCGTACGAGCGCGGCGAGCACGGCGACGTCGTCGCGGTCGAAGCCGATGCGCGTCGCCACGTCCCGCGCGATGATCTCGCCCGCCACGGAGTGGTCGCCGGGCCAGCCCTTGCCGATGTCGTGCAGAAGCGCGGCGATCAGGAGGAGGTCGGGGCGGCCGACCCGGCGCGTCAGCTCGGAGGCGCGTACGGCGGTCTCGATCAGATGCCGGTCGACGGTCCAGATGTGCACGGCGTTGCGCTGGGGGCGGCAGCGCACGCGCTCCCAGTCGGGCAGCAGGCGGCTGATCAGCCCCTCGGCCTCCAGTGCCTCCCAGACCTCGACGGTCGGGCGGCCGGAGCCCAGCAGGGTGACGAGCTGTTCCCGGGCCTCGGCGGGCCAGGGCGTCGGCAGCGGGCGCCCGGTGGCGGCCATACGGCGTACGGCGTGCAGGGAGAGCGGGAGGCCGGCCTGAGCGGCGGCAGCGGCGGCGCGCAGGGGCAGCACGGGATCCCGCTCAGGGCGCGCGGCCCGGGCGAGCACCACTTCGCCGTCCTGTTCCACCACGCCTTCGGCCAGCGGGGACCGCTCCGCGACGGGCTTGCCACCGCCCAGCATGGCCCGCAGCCGAGGCCGCACAGCGCGTGACCGCAGGACACGGCTCACCTCACGCCATGTCACATCGCTCGCGTACGAGATGACCCGCGCCGCCTCGTACACCTGGCGCAGCAGCGTGTCGGCGTCCAGCAGGCCGAGCTCGGCGGCGACCTGGTCCTGCTCCTGCAGCGCCAGCCGGTCGGTGGCGCGCCCGGTGGTCAGGTGCAGCGCGTCCCGTACGTCCAGCAGCCGGCGCCGGGCGTCCGCCAGACCCTCGCGCGGGGCGTCCGCGACCCAGGAGGCGGCGACCGCGCGCAGGGCGGTGGCATCGCGCAGCCCGCCCCGGGCCTCCTTGAGGTCCGGCTCCAGCAGATATTGCAGCTCACCCTGGCGCCGGGCCCGTTCGGCGCACAGTTCCTGCAGCTCAGGCAGGCGCTTGGGGGCCTGGTTGCGCCAGTCGGCGAGGACGGCCGTCCGCAGGGCCGCGGTCAGCCCGAGGTCGCCCGCCAGGTGCCGTGCGTCCAGCAGGCCGAGCTGCACCTTGAGGTCCTCGCCCGCCGTCCTGCGGGCCTCGGACGGGGTGCGTACGGAGTGGTCGAGGTCGAGGCCCAGATCCCAGACGGGGTACCAGATGCGGTCCGCGAGGGCGGCGACCGCCTTGCTGTCGCCGCCGTCGTGCAGCAGAAGCAGATCGAGGTCGCTGCGCGGCGACAGTTCGCCGCGGCCGTATCCCCCGACGGCGACCAGGGAGACACCGCGCAGGCCCTCGGCACCCGCGGTGAACAGCTCGGCCAGCCAGCCGTCGGTCAGTGCGGCCAGGGCCGCACGGCGCGGCGGCCCGGACTGCGCCCCCTCCTGGAGGAGGCGCAGCCGGGCCGCCGCGTAGCCTCTGGGTCCCGAGCCCTCTGCATCCGTACGCACGTCCGTACTCGTCACCCGGCGACTCCTGTTCCTCGGTGCCTTACAGCGCGTCGGGGCCGCGCTCGCCGGTCCGGACCCGGACGGCCGTCTCGACCGGGAGGGACCAGACCTTGCCGTCTCCGATCTTGCCGGTACGAGCCGCCTTGACGATGACATCGATGAGCGGTTCGGCGTCGTCGTCCTCGGCCAGTACCTCGATACGGATCTTGGGGACAAGGTCGACCGTGTACTCGGCACCCCGGTAGACCTCGGTGTGTCCCCGCTGCCGACCGTAGCCGCTCGCCTCGGTGACCGTCAGACCATGTACTCCGAAGGCCTGGAGGGCCTCTTTGATCTCGTCGAGCCGGTGCGGCTTCACGACGGCGGTGATGAGCTTCATGCGTCCACCTTCTTGGTCTGCGCGGCGGTGAGGGCCGAGGCGACGCTCCCGAGGACACCGCCACCGGCGCCGCTGAAGTCGTATGCGGTCTCGGCGTGCTCGGCCTGGTCGATACCGGAGACCTCTTCGTCCTCGGGGACCCGCATCCCGATGGTCTTGTCGAGGAGGAAGGCCAGGATCGCGGAGGCGACGAGGGAGTAGGCGAGGACCGCGAAGACGCCGGCGCACTGCTTCCAGAACTGGTCGAGGCCGCCGCCGTAGAAGAGGCCCTTGACCGCGGACTGGCCCTTGCCGCTGGCGAAGAAGCCGATGAGCAGGGACCCGATGATTCCGCCGACCATGTGGACGCCGACCACATCGAGCGAGTCGTCGAAGCCGAACTTGAACTTCAGGCCGACGGCCGCGGCGCAGGCGACACCGGCGATGGCGCCGACGGCGATCGCGCCGAGCGGGGAGACCGCACCGCCGGACGGGGTGATGGCGACCAGACCGGCGACCGCGCCGGAGGCGGCACCCAGCGTGGTGAACGCACCGTGGCGGATCTTCTCGTAGGCGAGCCAGGCCAGCATGGCGGCCGCGGTGGCGATCTGCGTGTTGACGAACATCAGCGGTCCGACGCCGTCGTCGTTGCCGAGCCACGAGCCGGCGTTGAAGCCGAACCAGCCGAACCACAGGAGACCGGCGCCGAGCATGACCAGCGGGAGGCTGTGCGGACGCATCGGGTCCTTCTTGAAGCCGACGCGCTTGCCGATGACGAGGATCACGCCGAGCGCCGCCGCACCGGCGTTGATGTGGACCGCCGTACCGCCGGCGAAGTCGATCACGCCGAGGTCGAAGGCCCAGCCGCCGGTGCCCCAGACCCAGTGGGCGACCGGGAAGTACACGATCGTGACCCACAGCACCAGGAAGATCGCCCAGGCCGAGAACTTCACGCGGTCCGCCAGGGCGCCGCTTATCAGTGCGGGCGTGATGATGGCGAACATCAGCTGGAAGACGGCGAAGACGAAGACCGGGATGGTGTAGCCGGGCCAGAGGTCCATCTTGCCGATGCCGCTGAAGCCGACGAAGTCGGAGGTCCAGCCGACGACCGAGCCCCTGTCGGTACCGAAGGCCATGGAGAAGCCGTAGAGCACCCACAGGATGGTGACGATCCCGAGGCTGATGAAGCTCATCATGAGCATGTTCAGAGTGCTCTTGACGCGGACCATGCCTCCGTAGAAGAAGGCCAGGCCCGGGGTCATGAGCATCACCAGGGCGGAGCAGATGAGCATGAAGCCTGTATTGGCGGACGACAGCTTGGGTGCGTCCGCCGCAAGCATGATGGCTGGTGCCATCGGCGTCTCCTCGTCGGTTGGTACGGCCCCGTGCGGGCGAAGCCTGAGCGGTCCGGTCAGTGAGGGGTGGGCCGGTTATGCGCCATGAGATTGGCGCAGCGCCGTTTCCGTCGAAGCCCCTCGATGTTTCACCGCAGTGACGAAGGCGCCGGGAGTGTTACGCGTTGATGAACTGCAGGATGCCGACCGCGTTGATCGTTATCGTGACGCAACCTGCTGGGAATGGCATCCGCCCGGGTTCATGCGCCGGCGTCGCCGCACGTCGGCTGATCATTCGCGTGATTCCGCCCGGGTAGATCACGGAATGCAGGCCGGCCGCGACAGCCATCCGATGACCTGGCAGGGGGAGCCGAGTCGGGCAGTTCGGGATGGCGGCCGCGGCCGGGGTCGCATGGGGCCCTTCGAGTGACGGGGCCGGAAGGGGTCAGACCGCCTCGGCGGTCTCGGGCAGGTGGGTGGCGAGGTGGTCGGTCAATTCGACGATCTCGGAAAGATCACCGAAATCGCGTACAGCCGTGTCGACGGTCTTTCGGATCCGCGTGTTGACACGTTCGGACCGCACGTTCTTGGCGATTTCCATCGACCGCTTTGCCAGCACCGCGCTCTGCGCGGGCTCGCGCTGCAGGAGGTGCACGGTCGCCATGCCGATGAGGTTGAGTGCGTACGACCGCTGGTGCTCGGAGTCATCGGCGAAGAGGTCGACGGCCTTGCGCATCAGGGGCTCGGCGAGGGAGGCGTAGGCGGGGCTGCGGCCCGCGACATGGGCGAGGTCGCGGAACGAGTGGGAGTTCTCGGCGTAGAGCTCGGCCTCGGAGAAGAAACGGATCCAGTCGGGCTCGGGCTCGTCGAACTCGACCGCGTCGGCGAAGGTGTCCTCGGCCATCCGGACGGCCCGCTTGCACTTGCCGGGCTGGCCCATGTTCGCGTACGCGCGGGCCTCCATCGCATACAGCATCGCCTGGGTGCGCGGGCTCGCGCAGTCCCGGCTCCCGTACTGGGCGAGGTGGATGAGCTCCAGAGCGTCGTCGGGCCGGCCGAGGTGGATCATCTGACGGCTCATGCTGGAGAGGACGTACGAGCCGAGTGGCTTGTCGCCCGCTTCCTTGGCGGCGTGCAGTGCGAGGACGAAGTACTTTTGCGCCGTGGGCTGCAGCCCAACGTCGTAGCTCATCCAGCCGGCCAGCTCGGCCAGCTCGGCGGCGACCTTGAACAGGCGCCTGGCGGTGGCCTCGGTCTGGGGTTCCTGGAGGAGGTCGGTCACCTCGTGGAGCTGGCCGACGACGGCCTTGCGGCGCAGACCGCCGCCGCACTGGGCGTCCCACTTGCGGAACATCACCGTGGTGGTCTCGAGGAGGTCGAGCTCGGGCTTGGACAGCCGGCTCCGGCCCCGCGCGGACGGAACGGGCTCGGGCTCCTCGCGCGGGGCGGTGGGCCCGGGGACCAGCCAGCGCTGCATGGGCTCGATGAGGGCCGGGCCCGCCGACAGGGCGAGCGAGCTCCCGAGGAAGCCGCGCCGCGCCAGCATCAGGTCGCTGCGCGAGAACTCGCTGATCAGCGCCACTGTCTGCGGGCCCGTCCAGGGCAGGTCGATGCCGGACACGGAGGGTGACTGGTGGGCGGTGAGCAGCCCGAGGTCCTCGACCGCGACCACACAGCCGAAGCGCTCCGAGAACAGCTCCGACAGGATCCGCGGAATCGGCTCGCGCGGATTCTCCCCGTCGAGCCAGCGGCGCACCCGCGAGGTGTCCGTCGAGATGTGACTGGCACCCAACTGGCGGGCCCGGCGGTTCACTTGGCGTGCGAGCTCGCCCTTGGACCAGCCGCTGCGCGCGAACCAGGAGCCGAGCAGCTCGTTGGGGCGCTTGTCAGCGTTCGCACCGCTTCCGCCGTTGTCGCCCACTGGAACACCCCCATCTGTCAATCCACTTGTGCGCTGTGTGCGCAAAGCCCTACCAGAATGCCGGTGAATACGGCCCCGCGTCCGACAGTTCTCACCTCTCGAACGGGAACCGGATTGCCTCCGGCATACCCACGAGTGCGTGCATCTCCAGGAATCGTGCACTCAAAGTAATCCTACGATCACGCGCCCAGCCATGGCGATTCCAGAATCGCCACCATTCGCCACCCCTTCGAATGAACTCAACGTGGCCTGTGCGCGATTCACTTGACACATGACGGGCGGAAGCGGATGGGGCGGTGCACTCACGGGCGCGCGCCGCCCGGCGCACCACCCGGGACGCAACGGGACGCCGCCCGGACCACGCGGCGATCACCGGCGAACCCGGGACACAGAGTCACGATTTGGTTCCACCACGTAACCGCCGGTGCGTCGGACCCGTTGGAGGGGGCATGGGCTTCACGATCGGCGGCACGCGGGCGATCCGCGACATCAGGCCCGGCGCTCGGCGCCGGGGCCGCTCGTCGGAGTGCACTGCCGTGGCCGAGTACACGGGCCTGTGGGGCTGGGACGTGGTGCCCGGCGCCCGGGCGGCCGCGGGAATGTGCTCATGCGGCAAGCGGGACTGCGACGCGCCCGGCGCGCATCCGCTGGACTTCGCGCCGGCGGTGCGGGCGGGCGCCACGCTCGACGAGGCGACCGAGGCCTGGGCTGAGGTGCCCGGTGCCGCGGTGATGCTGCCCGTCGGCCGGGCGTTCGACGTGATCGAGGTCGCCGAGCCGGCGGGGCGGCGTGCGCTCATCCGGCTGGAGCGCATGGGACTCCCGCTCGGCCCGGTGACGGCCACTCCCGACGGCCGGGCCCATTTCTTCGTCGCCCCGGGCTCCGCGGCAGAGCTCCCCGAACTGCTCTACCGGATGGCGTGGGACGACACGGCCCTGGATCTGCACGCCCTGGGCCCCGGCGCCCACATCACCGCTCCGCCCTCGGACCGCGGCGGCCTCGGGCCGGTCCGCTGGCTGCGCTCCCCCGCCCTGGACTCGGCCACCCGACCGCCGGCCGCGCGCCTGCTGATCGGCACGCTCGCCTACCTGGCGCACCGCTCCCGCGTCTGACCCGGTGGCCTCGGCACAACAGAAGGGCCCCACTCCATCCGCACGATGGAGTGGGGCCCTCGTCGCGCACGGGTTCGTGACGGCCGTACGCCTCGCGGGAACCGTCAGTCGCCGATAAGCGCATCCACGAACGCTTCCGGGTCGAAGGGCGCCAGGTCGTCGGCACCCTCGCCGAGGCCGATCAGCTTCACCGGGACGCCCAGCTCGCGCTGGACCGCGACCACGATGCCGCCCTTGGCCGTGCCGTCGAGTTTGGTGAGCACGATGCCGGTGATGTCCACGACCTCGCCGAAGACACGGGCCTGGACAAGACCGTTCTGCCCGGTCGTGGCGTCGAGGACGAGCAGCACCTCGTCGAGCGGGGCGTGCTTCTCCACGACGCGCTTGACCTTGCCGAGCTCGTCCATGAGGCCGGTCTTGGTGTGCAGGCGGCCCGCGGTGTCGATGAGCACGACGTCGTAGCCCATCTCCTTGCCTTCCTTGACCGCGTCAAAGGCGACGGAGGCGGGGTCGCCGCCCTCGGGCCCGCGCACGGTGTACGCGCCGACCCGCTCGCCCCAGGTCTGCAACTGGTCGGCGGCGGCGGCGCGGAAGGTGTCGGCGGCACCCAGGACCACGGTGCGGCCGTCGGCCACGAGGACACGGGCGAGCTTGCCGGTGGTGGTGGTCTTGCCGGTGCCGTTGACGCCGACGACCATCACGATGCCGGGCTTGCTGGCCTCGGGCTCGGTGCGGACGGTGCGGTCCATGTCGGTGCGGATCAGCGTGAGCAGCTCCTCCCGCAGCAGCCCGCGCAGCTCGTTGGGCGTACGGGTGCCGAGCACCCGCACCCGCTCACGCAGCCGCTCGACGAGCTCCTGGGTGGGCTGCACACCGACGTCGGCGGTGAGCAGGGTGTCCTCGATCTCCTCCCAGGTCTCGTCGTCGAGGTGCTCCCGGGACAGGAGCGTGAGCAGCCCCTTGCCGAGCGCGTTCTGCGAGCGGGACAGCCGGGCGCGCAGCCGGACCAGACGGCCGGCTGTGGGCTCGGGGATCTCGATCGGGGGCGCTTCGACGGTGGGCGGCTCCTCGACGACCACGGGAGCCGGACCTTGCGGAAGGTCCACCTCCTCGATCGTCCGGCGCTCCTCGTCGCGCGGTGTCTCGGCCTCTTCGCCGACGTGCGGCTCGGCCGGAGGGGCGGTGATGTCGGGCGTCTTGGGGGGCGCCGGAGGCAGCGGCTTTCTGCGCCGGGTGCCGACGAGGAGCCCGCCGAGCGCGCCGATCACGACCACGGCGATGACTACAGCAAGGATGACGATGTCCATAACGCGTCCCAGTATGCGCGACCGGCCACCGGGCCGTTCGGCGGCGGCTCCGGGGTGCGCACACCTGGTTATCTGATGCCTCGTCAGATACGGTCCTCCCTGCACACCCGCCCGGCGAACGCGAAGGGGGCTCCTCGCATGCCCGTCACGGTCGTACGTTTCAACCTGGTCGAGCCCGGTGCGACCCGCGCCTCGCTCGGCGCCCGCTACCGGGCGGCCGTGGAGATGGCCGCGTACGCCGACGAGCGCGGGATCACCACGGTGCAGACGGAGGAACACCACGGGGTGGCGAACAACTGGCTGCCCTCGCCCCTCGCCTTCGCGGGCGCCGTCTTCGGCGCGACCCGGCGTGTCGCGGTCACCGTCTCCGCCTTCATCGGTCCGCTGCACGATCCGCTGCGGCTGGCCGAGGACATCGCCGTACTCGATCTGCTCAGCGGCGGCCGGCTGGTCACCGTCGCCGGGATCGGCTACCGGCCCGAGGAGTACGCCCTCTTCGACGTCGACTGGACGCGGCGCGGGCAGCTCCAGGACGAGCTGCTGGAGACCCTGCTCAGGGCCTGGACCGGCGAGGAGTTCACCTACCGCGGCCGTACCGTGCGCGTCACCCCGCGCCCGTACACCAATCCGCACCCCCTGCTGCTGGTCGGCGGCTCCTCGAAGGCGGCGGCGCGCCGTGCCGCGCGGCTCGGCCTGCCGTTCTTCCCCAGCGCTCACCTGCCGGAGCTGGAGGCGTATTACAAGGAGCGGCTCGTGGAGTACGGCACCGAGGGCTGGACCATGATGCCCGCCGCCGAGACTCCCCTGCTGCACATCGCCGAGGACCCGGAGCTGGCGTGGGCGCACTACGGCGAGCACTTCCTGCACGAGGCGCGTACCTACGCCTCCTGGCAGTCCGGAGACGTCCGCTCGGCGGTGAAGTCGGCCGCCACGACGGTGGACGAACTGCGCGCGGAGGGCGTCTACCGGATCCTGACGCCCGACGACTGCGTCGCGCTGGGCCTGGACAACCACGTCCTGCACCCCCTGGTCGCCGGGATGCCCCTCGACGAGGGCTGGCGCAGTCTGCATCTGTTCTGCGAGCAGGTACTGCCCCGGCTGGCGGACTGATCCTCGTTCGCCACCGCTGACGGGCAGGGGCGAGCGGAGCCGCACCCGACACCGCCGCCCGGCTCGGGCGACCGAGCCGGGCGGCGGTGGGTCCGAGGAGAGGGGCAGCGGGGACTTGACCCTTCTCCTCGAGCTCGAAGCGACGGGTCAGCCCATCTCCTCCAGCGCCTTGCCCTTCGTCTCCTTCACGAACTTGAGAACGAACGGAATGGAGAGCGCGGCGAAGACCGTGTAGATCACGTAGGTCGCGGACAGGTTCCAGTCGGCCAGCGACGGGAAGCTCGCGGTGATGGCCCAGTTGGCGATCCACTGCGCGGCGGCGGCCACACCCAGGGCGGCGGCACGGATCTTGTTCGGGAACATCTCGCCGAGCATGACCCAGACGACCACACCCCAGGACAGGGCGAAGAAGAGCACGAACACATGGGCGGCGATCAGGGCGACCCAGCCCTGGGTGGCCGGCAGCTTTCCGTCGACCAGGTGGTGCGAGAACGCCCAGGCCTCCAGGGCGAGGCCGACCACCATGCCGACCGAACCGATGATGGCGAGGGGCCGGCGGCCGATGCGGTCCACGAAGATCATCGCGATCACGGTGCCGACGATGTTGATGATCGACGTCGTGAACGAGTAGAAGAACGAGTCCTTCGGGTCGACGCCGACCGACTGCCACAGCGTCGAGGAGTAGTAGAACGCGACGTTGATGCCGACGAACTGCTGGAAGACCGACAGGCCGATGCCGACCCAGACGATCGGCTTGAAGAAGAAACCGCCGCCGAGCAGGTCCTTGAAGGTGGACTTGTGCTCGCTCTTCATGGCGTGCTCGATCTCGGCGACGCGCGCGTCCAGGTCGGCGTCCTTGCTCTCGACCTCGGCGAGGATCTCCCGGGCGCGCTCATGCTTGCCGACGGAGAGCAGGAAGCGCGGGGACTCGGGGATGGCGAAGGAGAGCATGCCGTAGAGGACCGCCGGGATCACCATCACGCCGAGCATGACCTGCCAGGCCTCGAGACCCATCAGCCGGCCGCGCTGGTCGCCGCCCGCCGCGTTCAGCAGGCCCCAGTTGACCAGCTGCGAGATGGCGATACCGACGACGATCGCGGCCTGCTGGAAGGAGCCCAGCCGGCCGCGGTAGGCGGGCGGGGCGACCTCGGCGATGTAGGCGGGGCCGATCACGGAGGCCATGCCGATGGCGAAGCCGCCGATGATGCGCCAGAAGGCGAGGTCCCACAGGGCGAAGGGCAGCGCGGAGCCGACGGCGCTGATGGTGAAGAGGACCGCGGCGATCTGCATGCACCGGATGCGGCCGATGCGGTCGGCTATCCGGCCCGCGGTGGCGGCGCCGATGGCGCAGCCGATCAGGGCGACGGCGATGACCTGGGCCAGCGCTGCGGAGCCGATGTCGTAGCGGCCCCGGATGGCCTCGACGGCGCCGTTGATCACGGAACTGTCGTAGCCGAAGAGAAAGCCGCCCATCGCGGCCGCCGCCGCGATGAAGATGACGTGCCCGAGATGTTCGGGGTGAGCCGTCCTGGCTTCTGTCTGAGGTGCCTGCGCTGTGCTGGTCACGTGTGTAACTCCTCGGGCCACCGGCAACGCCGCCGGGGGTGGGGGCGAGCCCTTTCAGGGCATGGGTGGCATCCAAGTACCCAGGGAGCACCTGTCCACGCCGCTCACACCTGAAGGTAAAAGCAACGCCGCAGAGACTATGCGTTCAAGTTTCGAAGTCAAAAGCCGGTGAGTCTGTGGCTAGGCCCGAAAACGATCTGCACTTGCGTTCAGATGTTGAAGTCTTGAGAAGATGCAGGTCAGAACGGTGTACGTCGCATCTATCTATCGCAGCCGCTGGGAGATGACCTTCGACACACCGTCGCCCTGCATGGAGACGCCGTAGAGCGCGTCGGCGACCTCCATCGTGCGCTTCTGGTGCGTGATCACGATCAGCTGCGAGGCCTCCTGCAGCTCCTGCATGATGCGGATCAGCCGCTGCAGGTTGGTGTCGTCGAGGGCAGCCTCGACCTCGTCCATCACGTAGAACGGGCTCGGCCGCGCCTTGAAGATGGACACCAGCAGGGCCACGGCGGTCAGCGACCGCTCGCCGCCCGAGAGCAGGGACAGGCGCTTGACCTTCTTGCCCGGGGGCCGCGCCTCGACGTCGACGCCCGTGGTGAGCATGTTGTCCGGGTCGGTCAGCACAAGCCGCCCGTCGCCGCCCGGGAAGAGCCGACTGAAGACGCCCTCGAACTCCCGTGCAGTGTCCCGATACGCCTCGGTGAAGACCTGCTCGACGCGCTCGTCGACCTCCTTCACCACCTGAAGCAGGTCGGCCCGGGTCTTCTTGAGGTCCTCCAGCTGCTCGCTGAGGAACTTGTGACGCTCCTCCAGCGCCGCGAACTCCTCCAGGGCCAGCGGGTTGACCTTGCCGAGCTGCTGGTACGCCCGCTCGGCGGCCTTGAGCCGCTTCTCCTGCTCGGCGCGGACGAACCGGCGGGGCTGATTGCGCGGGTGCTCGGGGTCCTCGGGCAGCTCCTCGCCCTCGGCGGGCGGCGAGGGCGGAACCAGTTTGTCGGGGCCGTACTCGGCGATCAGACCCGCCGGTTCGACACCGAGTTCCTCCAGCGCCTTGCCCTCCAGCTGCTCGATACGCAGCCGTTTCTCGGCACCGAGCACCTCACCCCGGTGGACGGAGTCCGTGAGCTTGTCGAGCTCGGCCTTGAGGTCGCGGCCCTCGGAGCGCGCCGCGGCGAGCTCCTGCTCGCGGCGGGCTTTCGCGGCCTCCGCGGCGACGCGCTCGGCCTGGGCCCGGCCGAGGGACACCTCGACATGGGCGAGGAGCTGCCGGGCACCGAAGGCGACGGCCTCCGCGACGGCGGCCTCGTGCCGCAGCCGGGCCCGCCGCTGCTCGGCACGCGCGCGTGCCTCGCGTTCGGCACGGGCGCCCCGGTCCAGGGAGTCAGCCCGTCCGGCCAGGCCCTTGACCCGCTCCTCGTGCGTACGGACCTGGAGCCGGGCCTCCATCTCGGTCTGGCGCGCGTTCGCCCCGTCCGCGGCGAGCCGGTCGCGTACAAAGGTGTCGGGCTCCTCCTCGACTGGCATCTCCTCGGCGACGGCGAGCCGCTCGGCGAGTTCCTCCACTTCGCCCAGAGCCCTCTCCAGGGCCTCCTGCGCCCGGGCCGCGGCGGCGGTGGAACGCTCGGCCTCTCCGGCGGCGCCCCGCGCCTGCCCGGCCAGCCGTCCCAGCTGCTGGGCGACGGACGACTTCTCGCGCTCGGCCGCACGCCGCCGCTCCCCCAGCTCCTCCACACCGGCGGCGCACTCCTTGCGGCGCTCCCCCGCGAGCCGCTGCTCCTCGGTCAGCTCCTCGCACCTGACGGCGAGTTCCGCGAGCTCGGCGGCGGCCTCGTCGACGGAGGCCTGCACCTCCAGCAGGCTCGGCGCCCCGGCCGATCCGCCCTGTGCGAAATGCGCCCCGAGCAGGTCGCCCTCGGCGGTGACGGCGGTCAGTCCGGGCCGCGCGTAGACGAGTTCCTCGGCGTCCTCGAGGGTGCCGACCACGACGATGCCACGCAGCAGCCGCCGCACGGCGGGCATCAGAGCGGCGGGCCCCCGGACGAGGTCGGCCGCGAAGGGCGGCCCGTCCGGGGAGGAGAACCCGGGCACGCCGCCCAGGGCGCCCCCCGCTGCGGGAACCTCGTCGTCATGGGTGCCGACGGTGGGCTGCCCAAACGATCCGGCACCGGCCGCCGGCGAGGGGGCGCCGCCCGGCCTGTCGGTCTCTCCGGTCCCCCGCGGGTTCTCCGCGGCGCCCGCACCCGGGCCCTGGGCCTCGTACGGGGGCTCCTCGGGTGCACCCGCCAGCAGCAGCGCCGCCCGCCCCGCGTCCTGCTTGCGCAGCATCCTGATCGCCTCGGCCGCCCCGGCCGGGCTCGTCACGGCGATCGCGTCAGCGGCGGCACCGAAGGCGGCCGCGAGCGGCACCTCGTATCCCGGGGTCACCGTCAGCAGTTCGGCCGCCGGTCCGAGAAGTCCGGAAAGGCGGTCCTTCGCGCCGAGCAGGGCGCCCGAGCCGTCCTTGCGGCGCAGGCCCAGCGCGAGTGCCTCGTGGCGGGCGGCGACCGCGGCGCGCCGACGCTCGGCGGTGGTGGCCGCCTCGCGGGCCGCCGACAGGGCCGCCTCCGCCTCGGCGAGGGTCCTCTTCGCCGCCTCGTGCTGCTCGGCCAGGTCCGCGTCTCCGGCGTCGAGACCGTCGACCTCGGCCTTGAGGGCTTCGTACTCCTCCTGGGCGGCGACGGCACGCTCCTGCGCCTCGTCGCGGGCGGCGGCCAGACGGTCGATCTCGGCCTGGGCGGAGGCGGCGCGGGAACGGGCCGCGTTGACCTGGCCGTTGAGCCGGGCCAGGCCCTCGCGGCGGTCGGCGATGGCGCGGGCCGCGTCCTTCAGACGCCGCTCCTCGATCGCCAGTTCGCGTTCCAGTTCGGCGCGGTGCGCGACGGTGTCGTCCAGCGCGCGCTGCGCCGCATCGAGGGCCGCCTCGAGCTCGGCCTCCTGCTCGCGGATACGCGCGGCCTCGCGTTCCATGTCCTCGGGGTCGCGGCCCCGCCGCTCCTCCGGCGGCGCGGAGGTCGCGCTCTTGACCCGGGCGTCGGCCAGAGAGATCGTGCCGCGCACTCGCTCGGCGAGCTGCGACAGCTCGTACCAGGTCTGCTGGGCGCGCTGCAGACGGGGCGTCAGCCGCCGTACCTCGTCCTCCAGGAGTCCCTCGCGCTGCAGCGCCTTCTTCAGTTCGCCCTCGGCGGCCTCCTTGCGCTCCTTGAGCGCGGCCTCGTCGGCGATCTCGGCCTTGAGCGCCTCTCGCAGCCGGACGAGGTCGTCGGCGAGCAGGCGCAGCCGGGCGTCTCTGAGGTCGGCCTGTATCACGGCCGCCCGTCGGGCCACCGCAGCCTGCCGACCGAGCGGCTTGAGCTGACGGCGCAGCTCGTCGGTCAGGTCCTGGACGCGGGCGAGGTTCGCCTGCATGGCGTCCAGCTTCCTGAGGGCCTTCTCCTTGCGCTTGCGGTGCTTGAGGACGCCTGCCGCCTCTTCGATGAAGGCGCGGCGGCCCATGGGGTCGGCGTGCAGGACGGAGTCGAGCTGCCCCTGGCCGACGATCACGTGCATCTCGCGGCCGATGCCGGAGTCGGAGAGGAGGTCCTGGATGTCGAGCAGCCGGCAGGTGTCGCCGTTGATCTGGTACTCGCTGCCGCCGTTGCGGAACATGATCCGCGTAATGGTGACCTCGGCGTACTCGATGGGGAGGGCCCCGTCGGAGTTGTCGATGGTCAGGGACACCTCGGCGCGGCCGAGCGGCGGGCGCCCGGTGGTGCCGGCGAAGATGACGTCCTCCATCTTGCCGCCGCGCAGCGACTTGGCCCCCTGCTCGCCCATCACCCAGCTGAGTGCGTCCACGACATTGGACTTGCCCGAGCCGTTGGGGCCCACGACACACGTGATACCGGGCTCGAACCGGAGCGTGGTCGCCGAGGCGAACGACTTGAACCCACGGAGGGTCAGGGCCTTGAGGTGCACGCCGCTGGACTCTACCTTCCGCCCGGTGTCTCACTGCATGAACCCGCGGTTTCACCCCTGAACGTGCAGGGCACACCATCCGTTAAAGAGAGCGGAAAGGATGCGCGGGGGCAAAGAAAGAAAAGAAAGAAGGGACGCCGAGGCGTCCCTTGCAACTCTGACAACTGAGCGGTTGATACGGGCAGCCGAACCACTGCGTGTGCTGTCGGGTGGAGCGGTGCAGTGATCAGGTGAGCGCAGGCTCCGCCTGGTGTGCGTCGATGCTCTCCATGATCCTGTCGTGAGAAGCGGCAGCCGTCAGCGCGTCGTTCTCCGCCTGGATTCGTACGAGCTCGGACTCGAGCTCCTGGACGCGCTGCTGGAGCCGTCGCATCTCGGCGAGGAGTCGAGGGTCGGAGCCGCCGACGTAACCGAGAAGCGCCTTTGCCATGATGGATGGTCCTCCACACTGAGTGACCGACCGATGCGGTGTGGGTCGTGAGGGAATTCGCACCCGCGGTGCTTGGCACTCTTGAGTTTTGCGCCGTTCTTACATGCCAAACAGCTAAGGTGCGCGGGGCTTTCAGCGTCTCACCAAAAAGTTTGACGGTCAACACGATCACGCCCTGCATTGGAGGGCGACCCGGGGGCGCGCGGCCCTGGACGGGCTGCGCTGCGGCTCCTGCGGGCCCCTGAGGGCGTGGAGATCATCCTTACCGGCGGAGCCTGCCACGGCAAGCGATTCTTGGCAACCACCAGGCCCTTTCTGCTCACAGTGGGTGCCAAGGGCGTGCCCTTCCGCTTCCGCGGGCCCGACCCGGGGTCCGGACTCAGCGGACGGAGAAGCCCTCGTAGCACCCGCGAGGCGTGTCCCAAATCTCAGTGACTCCGTCCACACGTCCGGGTGTGTCGTCGCCCCGCAGCCAGTCCAGCAGACCCTCGCAGCCTTCCCGCGCACCCTCGACGACCACTTGGACCCGACCGTCGTCCAGATTGACGGCGAAACCGCTCAGGCCGCCGATCTCCAGCGCCTTGGCCCGGGTGAACCAGCGGAAACCCACACCTTGGACACGTCCGCGCACCCACGCGACGAGCCGTGCTTCGTCGTTCATGGGTGCACGCTAACCGGCCAATGTCACACCAGGCACTTCCTCCCCTTGCGCCATGCGGTAGCGTCCCCACTCATATGAATCTCATGTGAAACTCACTCGATCGTGTGAGTTGCGCTGACCGGAAGACCAGGAAGGCCAGCAGATGGGACGCCACCGACGCTCCGCCGCCGGACGCGCCGCCACGGGGGGCCGCGCCACCGAAGTCACGCAGAAGCACCAGCCCCAGCCCCCCGCGGAGGGGTACGGCCCGGAGAACCTCTACGGTTTCGCCGCGGTTCTGGAGGCGGAGCGACTTGCGACCCGATCGCACCGCAAGAAGAGGGCCGCGACGCCGGTCCGTACGGGCCTCCTCGGCGTCTCCGCGGCCGTCGCGCTCGGCACCGTGGCGATCGCCGCCGGGGTACTGCCGGGCAGCAACCACTTCACCGTGAGCGGGGACTCCGGCGACGTACAGGCCGGGGGCACCAGCCCGTCGGGCTTCGCGACCGAGCAGGGCGGGACGAACGGCACCGCGGACGGCGGCCGCGAGTCCACCTCCACGAGCCGTGACGCCGACCGGACGACCACGCCGACCACGGCCCCTTCGGCCCCCGCCTCCCCGGCGGCGTCGGCGCCCGCGCAGGAGCCCTCGCAGTCTCCGTCCCCGACGGCGACGCAGACGGCCCCGGCTGCCCCGCCGGCGCAGAAGGAGAAGACGAAGGAGCCCAAGGCCACCCCGCCCGGGCATGCGACAACCCCCGAGTCCGCGGCCGAGACCGAAGTGCTCAAGCTGGTCAACCAGGAGCGGGCCAAGGTGGGCTGCAGCCCCGTGACCCCGAACGGCACCCTGCGCAAGCTCGCACAGACGTTCAGCGAGGACATGGCCGCGCGGAACTTCTTCGACCACACCGATCCCAGCGGCCAGGACCCCTGGGACCGTGCGGCCGCGCTCGGCATAACCGACCTCGGCGGCGAGAACATAGCCCGTGGCCAGGCGACCGCCCAAGAGGTGATGGACGCCTGGATGAACAGCCCCGGCCACCGGGCGAACATACTGAACTGCGACTTCCAGACCCTGGGCGTCGGCGTCCACTACGGGGCCGGCGGACCCTGGTGGACACAGGACTTCGGGTACTGAGAACTCCGCAGGGTCAGCGCCCTCTGAAGTCCCCTGGGCCGCCTCGGGGCCGTCATCGGTGGCTCTCTCGTCACCGAAGACGGCATCGACGGCGGCCCGCGTACACGTCACGCTGGACGGCATCAGGTGATGCTCTCCCCCGCGTCCAGGAGTACGGACGCGCAACAGTGCCGTAGCGCGTGCATTCCGTTGTCCCGCCTGTCGCCACAGCAGCAGCGCGGAGTGCAGGACGCCGCTGCCGATCGTCAAGCACCCGTCATCGCTTCGCCCCGCCGACCTCGGTTCATCCCATCCTGGGCAGGCCACCGGCCAGAGGCGCCAACGCCCGCGGTACGGTGCTGGTCCGATCAAGGAAATGATCACTGGGCGGATGAAAGAAGAGGTCGCGTCATGTTTGCGGTCATCTACCGGTGGCGCCTACGTCAAGGCAAAGAGCAGCAGTTCGCATCGAGTTGGCACCGGATGACAGAGGAAATCCACAACCAGTGCGGCAGCTATGGATCCCGCCTGCACCAGGCCTATGACGGTACCTGGGTCGCGTACGCACGCTGGCCGGACGCCTCAGCCCGCGAGCGGTGCCAGGGCGTCGATCCAGAAGCCCTTTCATCGATGCGTGAGGCGATCGCGGAGTCCTTCCCTGAGATTCGCTGCCATGTGATCGACGATCTGCTCGCCGAACCGCTCGGCTAACCGACGCCGCAGGTCAGCTCCCTATGAGTCTCCGCCCGGGACAGTCCGTCCCCGGCGGAGGTCCAGCATGTAGAAGACCTTGTCGTAGCGGCGCTCGCCGACGGCGACGAAATCGGGCAGACGGCCGTATTCGGTGAAGCCCAGCGACCGGTAGAGGCGCAGGGCATTGCTGTTGTCGCCACGGGCGTCCAGGGTGAGGACTTCGATATCCGCCCGCCGGGCGTCAGCGATCAAGGCGGCGGTCAGCGCCCGGCCGACCCCGCGCCCATGGGCGGCGGCATCCACCGCGATCTTCTCCAGATCGGCGTGGGGCCGGTGGGTCGGTCGGGCATAGCGCAGCCAGTACCCCAGTCCGACCAGCCGACGGTCGAGGTATGCGGCACGCAGGGACCCGTCCCCGGTCTTTGCTGCACTCACGACGTGGTCCAGGAGTTCCGCCACCTCGAGGAGTGGGGGTGGTTCGACCCAGCCGAGCGCGGCGCCCCGGCCGACCAGGTCCGCAAGGATCCGGTGGGCAGACTCCGCGAAGCGCGCCTCGAGCTCCGGGTCGGAGGTCAGCTCCGTCGCGTCCAAGACGGCCGGCTCGGCCCTTCCACCGCTGATCATGGGCATATTCACAGCCAGGAGCCTATCCAGAGGTCAGCCGAGCACCTTACTGACCCACATTCGCGCATTTCGCCGCGACGTCTCCCGCGCACGCAGGAGGCGCTTTCCCTTGGTTAGTGCAACCTGTCGGCCAGCGCTGTGGTCGCGTACGCTTCCGGCATGACCACCGCGCCGGAGCAGGACCTCCCGTACGACGTGTTCTCCAAGGCGTGCCCCTCTCGCGGCACGCTTGAGCACGTCACGGGACGCTGGGGGGCGCTCACGCTCGGGGCGCTGTACGAGGGCTCGTTCCGGTTCAACGAGCTGCGTCGCCGGGTCGCCGGCGTCAGCGAGAAGATGCTGTCCCAGACCCTGCACGCACTGGAGCGCGACGGTCTTGTGCACCGCGAGGCCCAGCCCACGAACCCGCCGCGGGTGGACTACGAACTGACCCCGCTGGGCCGTGAGGTCGCCGAGCAGCTGCTGAGCCTCATCCACTGCGTGGAGGGGCGCATGGACGAGGTGCTCGAGGCCCGCCGCCGGTACGACGAGACACGAGCCGGTTAGCCGTTCTCGCCCCGCGTCGGCGCGGCCGGCAGGCGCGGAGCGCGCTGGCACTTCGGGCAGAAGTAGCTGGACCGGTTCATCCAGGGGCGGCGGCGCATCGGCATGGCGCAGCGCCGGCAGGGCAGCCCCTCGCGGCCGTACGCGTCCAGCGACCGGTCGAAGTAGCCCGACTCCCCGTTGACGTTGACGTAGAGGCTGTCGAAGCTCGTGCCGCCCACGGCGAGCGCGGCGTTCATGACGTCCCTTACGTGGCCGAGGAGTTCGGCGGTGCGGGGCCGGGTGAAGTTCGCCGTGGGGCGTTCGTAGTGGACGCTGGCGCGCCACAGGGCCTCGTCCGCGTAGATGTTGCCGACGCCGCTGATCAGCGACTGGTCGAGCAGGGCCCGTTTGATGGTCGTGCGCTTGCGGCGCAGCGCCTGGTGGAAGGCCTCGTCGTCGAAGAGCGGATCGAGGGGGTCGCGGGCGATGTGCGCGATGACGTCGGGCAGCCCGTCGGCGGTGGTGTCGTGCAGCGAGAGACCGCCGAAGGTGCGCTGGTCGACGAAGCGCAGTTCGGTACCGAGGGCGTCGTCGAACCGGAGCCGGATGCGGAGGTGCTTCTCTTCCGGGGCCTCGTGCGGCTGGACGAGGAGCTGGCCGCTCATGCCCAGGTGGGCCAGGATCGCCGAGCCGGTGGTCTCCACCGGAACCCAGAGGTACTTGCCGCGACGGCTGGGCGTGCCGAGGAGCTGACCCTTCAGCCGGTGCGCGAAGTCCTCGCCGCCCGCGGTGTGCCGGCGGACGGCACGCGGGTGCAGCACCTCGACGTCGGCGACGGTCCGGTGGGCGACCCAGCGCTCCAGCCCACGCCGCACGACTTCGACCTCGGGCAGCTCGGGCACGGGGCTCCTCCGAAAGGGTGAACAGGGGCGACGTCCGCAGAGTACCTCGTGATCAAGGCCCCCCGGAGGGCTCCTGAGGCGGGCCCAGACGGACGCGGTGCGGCCTCGGCAGGGCCTCAGGATGCGGAACGCGCCCCGGCATGTGTGCCGGGGCGCGTTCCGTGATGAAGGATTCAGGCCGTCGCCTGGGCGGAAGCCGTGTCGGTGCCCCCGTCGGGGGACGACTCCGCCTCGGCCGCCGCCTTCGCGCGTTCGTCGGCGGCGGCACGGATGGAGCGCCAGGCCGACTCCGCGGCCTGCTGTTCCGCCTCCTTCTTGCTGCGGCCGGTGCCGGTGCCGTACGAGACGCCTCCGACGCGGGCGGCAGCAGTAAAGGTCTTCTCGTGGTCCGGGCCGGTCTCCGTGACCAGGTACTCGGGCACGCCGAGTCCCTCGGTCGCGGTCAGCTCCTGGAGGCTGGTCTTCCAGTCCAGGCCGGCGCCGAGATTCGAGGACTTCTCGATCAGCGGGTCGAACAGGCGGTGCACCAGCTCCGCCGCCGAGTCCAGGCCCTGGTCGAGATAGACAGCGCCGATCACCGCTTCAAGGGTGTCGGCAAGGATGGACGCCTTGTCCCGGCCGCCCGTGCCTTCCTCGCCCCGGCCGAGCCGGATGAAGGAGCCCAGGTCGAGCCCGCGGCCCACCTCCGCCAGCGCACGCGAGTTGACCACCGCGGCCCGCAGCTTGGCCAGCTGGCCCTCGGGCAGGTCGGGGTGGGTGCGGTACAGCGTGTCGGTGACGACGAGGCCGAGGACGGAGTCCCCGAGGAACTCCAGGCGCTCGTTCGTCGGCAGACCGCCGTTCTCGTACGCGTAGGAACGGTGGGTGAGCGCACGCACCAGAAGGGCGGACTCGAGCTTGTAGCCGAGCCGCCCTTCCAGAAGCGTGTGGGACGAGGCTGTGTTGTCCGCCTTCTTCCTGGCGTTTGGATCCGCCTTGGCGTCAGACATCAGACCTCTCACCAGCCGCTCAGACCTCGAGGACCTGGCGCTTGTTGTAGGTGCCGCACGAGGGGCACGCAATGTGCTGCTGCTTGGGCTCGTGGCAGCGCTCGCACGCAACCAGAGTGGGGACCGCAGCCTTCCACTGCGACCGGCGGTGGCGCGTGTTGCTGCGCGACATCTTCCGCTTCGGAACAGCCACGGCTACTTCTCCTGCTTCTCGTCGACGCCCGCTTCGGCGCCGCTCATCTCGTCCTTCTCGCCGTCCTTCATGGTGCCGGCGAGTCCCTGCAGTGCCGCCCAACGGATGTCGACGGCGTCGTGGTGGTGGTCCGGGTCGTCCGCGAGCCGTGCTCCGCACTCGGAGCACAGACCCGGGCAGTCTTCCCGGCACACCGGCTGCATCGGCAGTGCGAGCACCACCGCATCGCGCAGCAGAGGTTCGAGGTCGAAAAGTCCGTCCTCGAGGAAGAACCTGTCCTCGTCGTCCTCGGCGTCGTCGCCCGGTTCCGTGATCACACGGCCCCGGTCGTCGGCGTCAGGGTACGAGAACAGCTCCTGGAATTCCGCTTCGAGCTCCAGCTCCAGCGGCTCCAGACACCTTACGCACTCCCCCTCGGCCGATGCACGGGCGGTGCCTGTGACGAGCACCCCCTCCATGACCGACTCGAGCCGGAGTTCGAGCTCCACCGAGGCCCCTTCGGGCATCCCGATGACACCCTGGATACCCAGGTCCTTCGGGGCGTCGACCGTGCGGGTCAGGCGCTGCAGCGCACCAGGACGCCGCCCCAGCTCGTGCGTGTCGAACACGAGGGGGTTGCGGTGGTCGAGGCGGGCGTTCAGGGCCATTCCTGCTTTCGGTCTTCGAGTCCTGGGTCTTCAAGACTCGGAAGGGACGCCGTCCCGTGGCATTCCGGGCAGCGCCGATCGCGGAGGCTACGCGCGACCGAAGTGCCAGGATACTGGACCTTCCGCTCACGGCCCAATCCGGTGCGCTCGCACCCTGGGTCCGCAGCCCTCAGTGACCGCCGCGTCCCTGCTCGTAGGCGCGGAGCTGCTCGGCACTGATCATGCTGGTGTCGAAGAGGCTGGTCTCGTCGAGGGCGTTGCCCTGGGTGTATCCGTGCGCCTGCCCGTGCCCCTGGTCGTAGACGCCCTGCTGGTCGTACGTCTGCTGCGGGTAGGCGGCGTACGGGTCGGCCTGCTGGTAGCCGTAGGCGTCCTGCTGCGCGTACGTCTGCTGGTAGCCGTACTGGTCGACCTGCTGATAACCGTACGGGTCCTGCTGCTGGGCGTAGACCGGCTCGGCCTGCTGGGCCGGGATCTGGGGGCTCTGGGCCGGGACCGCGGGGGCCTCGGCGGGGCTGTCGGCCAGGGCCGCGAGATCGGCCAGATAGTCGGCGTCGCTGGAGTGCCGGACGGTCGTCGGGTCCGCGGCGAGGGCGCCGAGGTCGTCGCTGGCGATCCGGCCGTGCAGCTTCTGGCGGCCCTTGCCGACGGCATCGAGGGTCTTGGCGAGGACCGCCTCGAAGGCTCCGAGCTTGGCGTCCACGTAGGCGTCGGCGTCGCGGCGCAGCGTCTCGGGGTCGTGGCTGCGCTCGGGGGCGTCGTCTTCCTCGGGGTCCACGTACCCCTGCTCGTCGAATTCCGGGCCGGTGCCGAGGAGCTTCTCCCGGCCGCGGCCGACGGAGCCGAGCGTCTTGGTGAGGACGACCTCGAAGTTGGCGAGCTTGGAGTCGACGTAGTCGTCGGCCTCGGCCCGGAGCTCCTCGGCCTCCAGGCGGGCCTCCGCGAGGATGCGGTCGGCCTCGTTCTGGGAGCGGCGGGCGACCTCGGTGTCGGAGATCAGCGAGCCCCGCTCGGCGTGCGCGGTCTCGATGATCCGCTCGGCCTCCTGGCGGGCCCGCTCGACCATCTCCTCGCGGCCGCCGATGAGCTCCTGGGCCTGGGCCAGAGAGTCGGGCAGCGCCGCGCGCACCTCTTCCAGCATCGAGAGCAGCTCGGCGCGGTTGACCACGCACGAGGCCGACATGGGCATCGACCGGGCGTTGGTGACCATCGCGACGATCTCGTCGAGCTTGTTCTGCACGTCCACCGTGTGCTCGCCACTCTCTACAGCTGTATTGGAGACGGACGGTTCGACTCTACGACCACTGCTGCCCCGCCCGACACCAGGTGACGAGGTGTCAGATTCCGAGGAACCCGCCGGGAGATCGCTCAGCCCTGCCCGAGGCGCTTGCCCAGGGCCTCCAGGACCTGCGGGGGCACCAGGTGGGAGACGTCACCGCCCCAGGCCGCGACCTCCTTGACCAGCGAGGAGGACAGGAAACTGTAGGTGGGGTTGGTGGGGACGAAGAGGGTCTCCACACCGGAGAGGCCGTTGTTCATCTGGGCCATCTGCAGCTCGTAGTCGAAGTCGCTGACGGCGCGCAGCCCCTTGACGATGGCGGGGATGTCGCGCTGCTTGCAGAAGTCCACGAGCAGGCCGTGGTGGGACTCCACGACGACGTTCTCGAACTCCGCCGTCACCTCGCGGATCAGCTCGATCCGCTCGTCGACGTCGAAGAGGCCCTTCTTGGACTGGTTCACCATCACTGCGACATAGACCTCGTCGTACAGCTTCGACGCGCGGGCAATGATGTCGAGGTGTCCGTTGGTGATCGGGTCGAACGACCCGGGGCAGACGGCGCGGCGCACTTGTGATCCCTCGCTCTCCGGTCCGGTCATCGTGCGTCTTCGCACGTAGAGGCGGCGCGACCGTACCAAAACGTCCCCTCGCCGTAACGACGGGACCGGATCGCGTCGAAGCCCTGTGGCCACCGGAATTCTCCGCCTCTGGTGCTGCGCTCCACGGTGACGAGGGCTTCGGCCGTGAGCCAGCCCCCGGTGCGGAGTGTGAGCAGAATCTCGCGAAGATCGTCGTCCGAGACGGCGTACGGCGGGTCCAGGAACACGATGTCGTACGACTGTTCAGGCGCCGGTGTCCTGATGATCTGTTCCGCTTTACCTGCCCTGACCTCGGCTCCGGGGAGGCCGAGTGTCCTGACGTTCTCGCGGACGATGCGCACGGCCCGGGCGTCGGCCTCGACGAGGAGGGTGTGACCGGCCCCCCGGGACAGCGCCTCCAGGCCCACGGCGCCTGATCCGGCGTACAGGTCGAGGACGCGCTCGCCGTGCAGCGGGCCGCCGAGAAGCGCCTGCCAGGTGGAGAAGAGGCCCTCGCGCGCCCGGTCGGACGTGGGCCGGGTGCCGTTCCCGGGCGGGACGGCCAGACGGCGTCCGCCGGCCCGGCCGGCGATCACGCGGGTCATCTTCGGGTCCTTGTCGGTGTGCGGGGTGCCCGGTTCCACAGGGCGGGTGTGCTCCTCCAGTTTCGCAGGCCGCGCGCCGTGCGCGCTCGGTCACCCCTTGTCGAGGTACTGCTCCCGCTCCTCGTCCAGCAGGGCCTCCAGGGCCGTGCGCAGGCCGGGCAGCCGGTCGAGGTCCGGGTCGGCGGCGACCACCGCGACGGCCTCCTCGCGGGCCTGGGCGATGATCTCCTCGTCCTCGATGACCGCCAGCATGCGCAGCGAGGACCGCGCCCCGGACTGGGCCTGTCCGAGGACGTCGCCCTCGCGCCGCTGTTCGAGGTCGATGCGCGAGAGTTCGAAGCCGTCGAGGGTGGACGCCACGGCGCTCAGCCGCTGACGTGCCGCGCTCGCCTCGGGCATCTCGGTGACCAGCAGGCAGAGCCCGGGCGCCGAGCCGCGGCCGACGCGGCCACGCAGCTGGTGGAGCTGCGAGACCCCGAAGCGGTCGGCGTCCATGATCACCATCGCGGTGGCGTTCGGGACGTTGACGCCGACCTCGATGACCGTCGTCGCGACCAGCACGTCCGTCTCACCGGCGGCGAACCGCCGCATCACCGCGTCCTTGTCGTCGGGCGGCATCCGCCCGTGCAGCACCTCGACCTTCAGGCCATGGAGCGGCCCTTCGGCCAGTCGCCCGGCGATGTCGAGCACGGCGAGCGGCGGCCGCTTCTCGGCCTCGTCCTCAGGGGACTTCTTCTTCGGGGCGTCTTCCTCGTCCCCGATCCGGGGGCAGACGACATACCCCTGATGACCGCCGGCCACCTCCTCGCGCACCCGCTCCCAGGCGCGCGCCAGGAAGTGCGGCTTGTCGGCTGCCGGCACGACATGGCTGGCGATCGGGGAGCGCCCGGCCGGGAGCTGGTCCAGGACGGAGGTCTCCAGATCGCCGAAGACGGTCATGGCGACGGTCCTGGGAATCGGCGTCGCGGTCATCACGAGGAGATGCGGCGGCTGCTTGCCCTTGCCGCGCAGCGCGTCCCGCTGCTCCACCCCGAACCGGTGCTGTTCGTCCACCACGACCAGACCGAGGTCGTGGAACTGCACCTTGTCCTCGATCAGCGCATGGGTGCCGATCACGATTCCGGCTTCCCCGGTGACGAGATCGAGCAGCGCCTGCCGCCGCGCGGCGGCTCCCATGGACCCGGTCAGCAGCACCACCTTGGTGCCCTGCTCGGCGCCCCCCAGCATGCCGCCCTCGGCCAGCTCCCCCATCATCTCGACGACGGAGCGATGGTGCTGCTGGGCGAGCACCTCGGTGGGCGCGAGCATGGCGGCCTGACCGCCCGCGTCCACAACGGCGAGCATGGCGCGCAGCGCGACCAGGGTCTTTCCGGAACCGACCTCTCCCTGGAGCAGCCGGTGCATCGGGTGTTCCGTGGCCAGATCGCCGAAGATCTCCTTGGAGACCTTCCGCTGGCCCTCGGTGAGGGTGAAGGGGAGCTCGGCGTCGAAGGCCGCCAGCAGGCCGTCGGGGGCGGGGACGCGGGCCACCGCCGGGAGTTGGGCGTCCGCGTGCCGGCGGCGGGCCAGGGCGACCTGGAGGACGAAGGCCTCGTCCCACTTCAGCCGGGAGCGTGCGTCGGCGATGTCCGCCTTGGTGTGCGGGCGGTGGATCTTCAGCAGGGCTTCGGGCAGGGAGACCAGGCTCCTGCCGTCGCGCAGGGAGTCCGGCAGCGGGTCGAGGGCCTCCTGGGCGCCGGGCAGCACCGTCTGCACCGCCTTGGCGATCTTCCAGGACTCCAGCTTGGCCGTGGCCGGGTACATCGGGATCAGGGCGCCCGCCCAGCTGTCGACCGTCTCCGACACGTCGTCGCCGCGCAGCAACTCGTACGCGGGATGTGCCAGTTGCATCCTGCGGTTGAAGACCGAGACCTTGCCCGCGAACAGTGCGCGGGTGCCGGGCAGGAGCTCCTTGTGGGGTTTGTGCACGCCGTTGCCGAAGAAGACCAGTTGGAGGCGGCCGCTGCCGTCGGTGATCGTGACCTCCAGGCGCTGGCCCTTGCCGCGCGGGGCCTTGGCCGAGGCGAAGGTGTGCAGCCGGGCGTCGGCGACCTGGGCGACCACCGTGACGTGCTCGTCCATGGGGAGGTCGGCGAGATGGGTGAGCTGACCGCGCTCCTCGTATCTGCGCGGGTAGTGGTGGAGCAGGTCTCCGACGGTGTGCAGGCCGAGGTGCTCGGCCATCACCTTCGCGGTGGCGGGGCCGAGCACCTTCTTCAGCGGGTCTTCCAGTGCGGGCACGAGATCCATTGCACACCACCGGACTGACAATGCCGTATACGTCTCGCAAATCCGCTGGTCAGCGGGGTGGCTCCCGTCCTAGGATGGCGCGCCCCGGCTCGTTCCGCGGTCACCGCCCCACCGGGACCGCCCGACCCCCGCGCCGTCGACCTGCCCCCACCCACGGCGCCGTGACGATGGACTCCCAGACCTCACAGTCATCCCAGGCACCTCAGTCACCTCAACCACCTCATACGTTCCAGGTCGACCTGCGCGGTCTGGTGGACCTGCTCTCCCATCACCTCTATTCGAGCCCCAAGGTCTATCTGCGCGAGCTGATGCAGAACGCGGTCGACGCGATCACGGCCCGCCGATCCGAACAGCCGGACGCACCGGCCCGGGTCCGGCTGTACGCCGACGGCGCCAGCCTGCGCGTCGAGGACTCCGGCATCGGGCTCACCGAGTCGGACGTGCACGACCTCCTCGCCACCATCGGGCGCAGCTCCAAGCGGGCCGAGGGGCTCCAGGAGGCGCGGTCCGGCTTCCTGGGCCAGTTCGGCATCGGATTGCTCGCCTGTTTCGTGGTCGCCGAGCGCATCCGGGTGGTGAGCCGCAGCGCCCGTACGCCGGACGCGCCGCCCGTGGAGTGGACGGCCACGGACGACGGGTCCTATGTCGTGCGGACGTTGCCGCCGGACGCCCGGCCCGAACCCGGCACCACCGTGCACCTGGTCGCCCGTCCCGGCGCCGCCGAGTGGCTCTCCGCGGACCGGGTGCGGCTCCTGGCACGGGACTTCGGGTCGCTGCTGCCCTACGACGTCCGGGTCGGCGACGAGGCGATCACGGATCTGCCGGCGCCCTGGGACCGCGCATACCCCTCACCCACCACCCGCAGGGTGGCCCTGGCGCGCCACTGCCACGACCTGTTCGGGTTCACCCCGCTGGACTCGATCGACCTGGACGTCCCGCTGGCCGGGATCCGGGGTGTGGCCTATGTGCTGCCGACCGCGGTCAGCCCCGCGCAGCGGGCGAGCCACCGCGTACACCTGAAGGGCATGCTGCTCACCGAGCGGGCCGAACAGCTGCTGCCCGACTGGGCGTTCTTCGTGCGCTGTGTGCTCGACACGGACAGTCTGCGGCCCACGGCCTCACGCGAGTCCCTCTACGAGGACGAGACCCTCGCGGCCGTGCGGGAGGCCCTCGGGGAGCGCATCCGGTCCTGGCTGACGGGCCTGGCGGCCGGCGACCCCGAGCGCCTGGCGGCCTTCCTGTCCGTGCACTACCTGGGCGTGAAGTCGCTGGCGCGGCACGACAAGGAGATGCTGCGCACGATGCTGCCGTGGCTCCCCTTCGAGACCACGGACGGACGGCTGTCCCTGGAGGAGTTCGCGCAGCGGCACCCCGTCGTGCACTTCACCCGGACCGTGGAGGAGTACCGGCAGGTCGCGCCGATCGCGTCCGCACAGGGCGTCGGCGTGGTCAACGGCGGCTACACCTACGACGCCGAGCTGGTGGAGGCACTGCCGTCGGTGCGCCCGGGGACGGTGGTCGCGGAGCTGGACGCGGAGACCGTGACCGCGCATCTGGACGCGGTGGACCCGGCCGAGGAGCTGGCCCTGTCGGCGTTCCTCTCCGCCGCGCGCGCCACCCTCGACCCGCTGGGCTGCGACGTGGTCCTGCGTGCATTCCACCCGCTCTCCGTGCCCGCGCTGCACCTGGACGACCGGGCCGCGCGCCATGAGCAGGCGCGCGCAGAGGAGGAGGAACAGGCCGACGACCTGTGGGCGGGGATCCTCGGGTCGTTGCGGGGCAGCGCGCCCCGCGCGCGTCTGGTCCTCAACCACCTCAACCCGCTGATCCGCAGGATCAGCTCGGTGGACGACCCGGAGCTGATCGGCACCGCCACCGAGTCCCTCTACGGCCAGGCCCTGCTGATGGCCCAGCGCCCGCTGCGGCCCGCCGACTCCGCACTCCTCAACCGCGCGTTCATCGGCCTCCTCGAATGGGCCACCCACACCAACTCACCCAAGGACGGCTCCCGATGAGCGAGGTCATGGATTTCGACTCGCTGCGCCGGGCGATGGCGGACAACCACGAGCAGCCGGAGGGCCCGGCGCGCAACGCGCGTGCGGAGCAGCTGCTGGTGGAGGCGGAGAAGCTCGACATCCCGCTGGCCGTGATCGAGGCGCTCGGCCACCAGCTGAAGGTCTACAACTACAGCTCCGAGAAGGACAAGATGTTCGTCCCCTTCGCGCGTCTGCTGCGCATGTGGGACGAACGCCCCGAGGACTTCGACGCGTACGAGACCCACTCGCTGTACTGGGTCTTCAAGTGGATGTCGGCGGGCATGCTGGGCCAGCCGCACATCCCGCTCGCCTCCATGGAGAAGTGGCTCGGCGAGATGGAGCACCGCTACCGGCTGGCCGGTCACTCCGAACGGGCCGTGCGCAGCGCCGAGTTCAGCGTCGCCGCGCACACCGGGGACCTGGAGCGGGCCGAGCGGGCGTACGCGGCATGGCTGGCCGCCGACCGCGACGAGATGGCCGACTGCCACGCGTGCGAGCTGCACGACCAGGGGTGGTGGCAGGCGCGCAAGGGCGAGGACGAGCGTGCGCTGGAGCTGTGGCGGCCGGTCCTCGAGGGCGAGTAC
The DNA here is from genome assembly GCF_050936285.1 of Streptomyces sp. CA-106110. Classification (NCBI taxonomy): domain Bacteria; kingdom Bacillati; phylum Actinomycetota; class Actinomycetes; order Kitasatosporales; family Streptomycetaceae; genus Streptomyces; species Streptomyces sp. CA-106110. The sequence continues at coordinate 4,090,945 of NZ_JBNJNB010000001.1, forward strand.
GTGTGCGCGCACGAGCCGCACGCCGTGCTCGCCTCCTCCTTGCTGTCGCTGGTGCGTCTGGGCCGCCTGGACGAGGCGCGGGCGCACCATCTGCGCGGCTTCCGGCTGGTACGGGCCATGGAGAGCATGCGCGGTTCGTACGCGGACCACGTGGAGTTCTGCGCGCTGACCGGGAACGAGGCGCGCGGTCTGGAACTGCTGGCCGAGCGGCCCGCCTACTTCACGGACTCCGGGGAGCCGCGCAGCAAACTGGACTTCCTGGCCGTGGTGACGCTGCTGATGGACCGGCTGGTCGAGCGGGGATTCGGCGACCAGGCGGTGCCGGGACCGGCGGGCCGGGAGTTCACCGCACGGGAACTCGCCGCCCACGCGCGCGGGGAGGCGCTGGCGCTCGCCGCGCGCTTCGACGCGCGCAACGGCACCTCGTACGTCAGCGAGCGCACCCGGGAGCGGATGGACCGGCGCCCGCTGGTGGACCGGCTGCCGCTGGGCGTGCGCACGACCCGGCCGGCACCCGTGGCGGCTACGCCGCCGGCCGCCCCGGCCCGGACGGAGCGGGAGTTTCCGGATCTGCTGGCCGAGGCCCGGCGGCTGTCGGAGCGCCTGCACCCGGACGCCGTGGAGGCGTGGGCGGCGGTGGCGCTCGCCGCGGAGGGCCTGGAACTGGACGCAAGGGACCGCGCGGACCTCGTCGACCACGAGGCGCTGGGCCGGGGTCCGGAGGGTGCCGAGTCCTTCGAGCGGGCTGCCGGTCTGTACGCCGAGGCGGGCGACCCCGGTGAGGCGCTGGCGGCACGGGCGCGCGGGGCGTACGTACGCGCCCTGACCGGTCACGCTGACGAGGCGCTGGAGACCGTCACCGGGCTGTGCGAACAGGCTCTCGCCCTCTTCGAGGAGGGTGGCACGGGTGTACGGCAGGCGGCGTCCGTGCTGGTCGGACGGGCGCGCATCCTGATGCACCGGCTGCACGAGGGCGAGGGCTCGCCCGAGGCCGCGGAAGAGGCCGTACGGGAGCTGCTGGCGTTCGCCGGACCGCACACCTCTCAGGTGCGTCTCGCGTACCGGGCCGCAGAGGCGAAGGCCATGCTCGGGGAGCTCGCGGCGCACGCCGGGGACGGCAGGGCCGCGGTGGAGCTGCTGGCGCAGGCGGCCGAGGAGTACATAGCGGCGGACCTGCCGTGGTTCGCGGTCGAGCACGAGGTGCGGCTCTCCCAGACAGCCCGGCAGCTCGGCGACGCGGAGACGGCTCAGCGGGCCGCGCGCGACGCGCTGGAGCACGGCCGGGAGCTTCTCGAACCGGTCGTCCAGGCGCAGCTGCACCTTCAGCTGGCGGATGCGCTGGGAGCCTCGGGGCAGTTCACCGAGGCCGCCGAGCACGCCCTGGAGGCGGCGCACTGGGCGGACGAGGCGGACGAGGCCGCGACGCTGGGCGCGTGGGCGAGGCACCAGCTGGGCGGATTCCTGCTGCGCCAGGGCCGCTGCGCCGAGGCGGCCGAGGTGCTGGAGTCCGCGCTGCCCGATCTGACCGCCGAGACGCACGGTGACGGGGCGATCGTGCAGACGCTGTGGTGGCTCGGCGACTGCCACACCGAACTCGGCGAGCACCGCGCCGCGGCGGAACGGTGGCTGCGGGCAGCGGAGATCGCCCGGCACTGGCCGGAGCAGCGGGACCACGCGATGCTGGCCCATCTGGCCGCCGAGGCGCTCGGACACGCCGAACTGCCCGCGGAGGCGGACCGGGCGTACGCCCGTGCCGCCGACCTGTGGCGCGAGCTGGGCAACACGCACGGGCTGGTGCGCGCGCTGCGCGCCCGCGCGTGGCTGGCGGCCGGCGGCGACGCCGGCCTGGAGGCGGCCCGGGAGCTGATGGCACAGGCGGCACGGGAGTGCGGGTCCGCCGCGGCGGCCGCCGAGGACGCCGAGGCGCGGGCCGGGCTGACCATGGAACTCGGCCACTCGCACCGTCAGTTCGGCGAACTGATCGCCCGGTCGGCCGACGACGAGGACGAGGCGATGCGCACTGCCTTCGAGGAGGCGCTGACGCACCTCACGGAGGCGATCGAGACGTTCACGTCCCTCGGCGCGGACGCCCTCGACGTCCGCACCGGCGCGGAGTTGACGGCGGCCCGCCTGGAGGCCGACCTCGGCCGCCAGGACGCGGCAGCGGCACGCGCGCGTGCGGTGCTGTCGGCGTACGAGGAAGCGGACGGCGCGTCCGAGGCGGCCGGAACGCGGCGGGCCGAGGCGGAACGGCTGCTGGAGCTGCTTCAGGCACCCCGGGAACGGTGAGGAGCGCGCCGGGTGCCCGCGACTTCGGCGGGCACCCGGCGGCTCACGCCACGGTGTCCCTCACCACCGGCACGCAGGGCCCCGTCACTCCACGCCGATCAGCAGCAGTGCCCCCTGGCGCCCGCCCCGGTAGACCACCGTGTCGACCGCGAGGTACGACTCCCGCACCCGCGACTCCAGACGCTCCGAGATCGACTCCGGGACCTCGTCGCCCAGAACCAGCGTGACCAGCTCCCCGCCCGCCGCGAGCATCCGGTCCAGGACCGACTCGGCCGTCGCCGTGACGTCCGAGCCGATGACCGCGACGTCTCCGTCGATCAGGCCGAGGACGTCGCCGGCCTGGCAGATCCCGGCCGTCGTCCAGGACTGCAGCTCCGCGACCACGACTTCGGCGTACCGTGTCGCCCCCGCCGCCGACGTCATCGCCACGACGTCCTCGTCGAACCGCCGTTCCGGTTCGTGCACGGCCAGCGCGGCGATGCCCTGGACCGCGGACCGGGTCGGGATCAGCGCCACACGTACGCCTTCGGTGCGCGCCTGCTCGGCCGCGGCGGCCGCGGTGTGGCGCAGGTCCGCGTCGTTCGGAAGAAGCACCACCTCGCGCGCGTGCGCCCGGCGCACCGCCTCCACCAGTTCACCGCTCGCGGGCGGTTCCCCGGCCCGGGCGAGCACGGTGGTCGCCCCGGCCTCCTGGTACAGCCCGGCCAGGCCCTCCCCCGGCACGACCGCCACCACCGCGCGCTGCACCCGCTCGCGCGGCGGCCGTCCGGCGCCCCCGGTGTGCACGTCGCCCTCGGCGAAGTGCGTGATCCGGATCCGGTACGGGCGCCCGGCCTCGACCCCCGCCTCCACGGCGGCTCCCGCGTCGTCGGCGTGCACATGGACGTTCCACAACCCGTCCCCGCCGACCACGACGAGGGAGTTCCCGAGGGCGTCGAGCCGGCGCCTCAGCCGCGCCACGGCCGCGTCCTCGGCCTCCAGGAGATAGATCACCTCGTACGCGGGCCCGCCTCCGTCGGCCGGGACGTCCGGGCACTCCCCGGGAACGAGGGGCGTGACGCCGCCGACGCGCGCGTGGACGATCCGGCCGGTGCTGTCCGGCAGCCGCGGCGCCTCGCCGGTGAACGTCTCCACCAGGGCCGCGAGCACCGCCACCAAGCCCCGGCCGCCGGCGTCGACCACACCGGCGCGCTCCAGGACCGCCAGCTGCCCGGGCGTGGCCGCCAGCGCCGCCCGCGCCCCCTCGTACGCCGCCCGTGCGACGCCCGCGCAGTCGCCCTCGGTGCCGGTCACCGCGTCCGCGGCGGCCAAGGCGACGGTCAGGACGGTGCCCTCCACCGGGTGGGCGACGGCCTGACGGGCGGAGTCGGCCGCCCGTCGGAGCGCGAGCCGCAGTCCCTGCGCATCGGTGTGAGCAGTCTCACCGTCGGCCAGCACCTGGGCCATGCCCCGGAGCAGCTGGGCCAGGATCGTCCCGGAGTTGCCGCGGGCCCCGATGAGCGCTCCGTGCGCCATGGCCCGAACGGCGTTGGCGAGCGTCGGGCGCTGCGTGCCGCCCGCCTCGTATCCGGCGAAGACCGCCTCGACGGCGGCGGCGGCCGATTCCACGGTGAGATAGAGGTTCGTGCCGGTGTCCCCGTCGGCCACTGGATAGACGTTGATCGCGTCGATCTCCTCGCGCGTCCGCCCCAGCTCCTGGAGCGCGAGCCCGCACCAGGTGCGCACCGCGAGAGCATCCAATGGCTGCGGCACCTGCGCCACCTGCGCCTCCTTGAGCTGCTGGACGTGGGACGCAGCGTAGACCCAGAGTGGTCGGGGTCCGGAAGAGGGCTGTGCGGATCCCGGGCTCCGGGCCCATGGGCGAGCGCCTCAGGGCCGCGGCAGCCGTGGTAGTTTCGCTCTACGGGAGCAGGCGTTGTATGCTGCTCTGGTTGCCCGATCCCGATCGGGCCTTCCCCCTGGCAGCGCCACTCAGATCCTATGATCTTGATCCCGGCATGCCGGGATCAACCGTAAGTGCATCTGAAGTCTTTGGAGTGACCCGTGGCTGCCAACTGCGACGTCTGCGGCAAGGGGCCGGGCTTCGGCAACAACATCTCGCACTCGCACCGCCGTACGTCCCGCCGCTGGAACCCGAACATCCAGCGTGTACGTACCGTGGTGGGCGGGACGCCGAAGCGCGTGAACGCTTGCACCTCGTGCATCAAGGCCGGCAAGGTCTCGCGCTGACGCCAGTTAAGCGCGCGGCCACAGCTGGTTCGCTGCACGGAGCCGGTCCACGAATGTGGACCGGCTTTTTGCTGTGCCCGCACGCCCACGGGAGCGCCTGAGCGGCGAGGCGCGCCCGGGAACGGTGCCGTGACGGGCGGACGGACGCCGAAGCGGCCGTCGTCGGCGTCTGCGTCTGTCCTTCGCCCTTCGCCCTACGACTCGATGCCCCCGAAGTGGTCCCAGCCGCCCTTGCTGGTCCACGGCGCACCGTCGACCGTCACCTGGGGCAGTGCCGACGGGTTGAGGACCTCGCCGATCACCTTCCAGCGCGCCGGCAGCTTCACGTCCGACGGGAAGGTCGCGACGAGCGCGTGGTCCTCGCCGCCCGTGAGCACCCACTGGATCGGGTCGACGCCCAGGGCCTGCCCGATGTCGTTCATCTGGGACGGGATGTCGATGGTCCCGGAGCGGATGTCGATCCGTACCTTGCTCGCCTCCGCGATGTGCCCGAGGTCGGCGATCAGCCCGTCGCTGACGTCGCACATCGCGGTCGCACCGAGCCCGGCGGCGGCCGGGCCCGCGTGGTACGGGGGCTCGGGGCGCCGGTGCGCCTCGACGAACGCGCGCGGCGAGCGGAAGCCGCGGGAGAGCACCGCGTAGCCGGCCGCGGACCAGCCGAGCCAGCCGGTGACGGCGACGACGTCACCGGGCTGGGCGCCGCCCCGGGTGACCGGCTCGTAGTTGCGCAGATCGCCGAGCGCGGTGATCGAGATCATGATCGTGTCGCCGCGGACGACGTCACCGCCGACCACCGCCGCTCCCGCCACCTGGCACTCGTCGCGCAGGCCGTCCATCAGCTCGGTGGGCCAGGTGACGGGCAGTTCGGCGGGGACGACGAGGCCGAGCAGCAGCGCGGTCGGCACGGCGCCCATCGCGGCGATGTCCGCGAGGTTCTGCGCGGCCGCCTTGCGGCCGACGTCATAGGCCGTCGACCAGTCGCGGCGGAAGTGCCGCCCCTCCAGGAGGATGTCGGTGCTCGCCACCACCCTGCGGTCGGGCGCGGAGACCACCGCTGCGTCGTCGCCGGGGCCGATCCGGACCGCCGGGGTGGTGGTGAGCCGGGAGGTGAGCTCCCTGATGAGCCCGAACTCGCCCAGCTCGCCCACGGTGCCCTTCATCGTCGTTCGTCCCCTTCTGTTCCCTGCTGCGCCCGGTCGCGAGCCCTCGTGGTCCTCGATACCGTCGAGTCGACCGTCAACTTGTGTCGCCGGAGTTCCCCGGCGCTCACGCCACAGCCTCCGCGGGTCTCCCCGCGACGAGCGGCGACGCGATACCGTGGCGTCCCTTCTCCCCACATGATCCTCGTGGCCGCCCTGGAGGTTCCGTGGTACAGGCGTACATCCTGATCCAGACGGAGGTCGGCAAAGCGTCGACCGTCGCCGATACGATCAGCAAGATCCCTGGGGTCATCCAGGCCGAGGACGTGACGGGTCCCTACGACGTCATCGTGCGCGCCCAGGCGGACACCGTCGACGAACTCGGCCGGATGGTGGTCGCGAAGGTCCAACAAGTGGACGGCATCACCCGCACCCTGACCTGCCCGGTCGTGCACCTCTAGCCCCCGTCTACGCTTGGCCGGTGGATTTCTTCCGTCACCGGCGACTCGGTCTGCCCGCCCTCGCCCTGCTGATCGCCACGGCGGGCTGTTCCTCAAGCGACGACAGCCCCTCGGCCGCGGTTCCCAGCCCGGACGCGAAGGTCACGAAGCTGTGCCAGAACCTGGACCAGGCGCTGCCGCGGAAGGTGGACGGCCTCGAGCGGAACGATCCCGAGCCCCGGTCCGCGCTGACGGCGGGCTGGGGAAGCCCGGCGATCATACTGCGCTGCGGTGTCGAGAGGCCCGCCGAGATGAACGATCCGGAGGCGGACGGGCTGGAGGCGAACGGCGTCGGCTGGCTGCTGCACAAGCGCGACGACGGTTCGTTCCTCTTCACCACGACGCTGCGCCAGGCGTATGTCGAGGTGAGCCTCCCCAAGGACCGGACCGGCGACGGTGTCGGACCGCTCGCCGATCTGGCCCCGGCCGTCACAAAGGCGATCCCCAAGGGGATCGCCTCGTGAACTCGCTGCCGGACGCCCGGGCGTGTCCGGTCCTTCCCGCCGGGCGGCGTGAAAGGCCGGACGCCCTCTAGCGCAGTCCGGTGGAACGGCGCAGGGCCGCCTGGATCAGACGGTCCACCAGCTCGCCGTAGCTGATCCCGCTCGCCTGCCACATCTGCGGGTACATGGAGATCGGGGTGAAGCCGGGCAGCGTGTTGATCTCGTTGATCACGAACTCCCCGTCCTCGGCGAGGAAGAAGTCCGCGCGCACCAGGCCCTCGCAGGAGGCGGCCTCGAACGCGTCCACCGCGAGCCGCTGGACCTCGGCGGTCTGCTCGTCGGTCAGCGGCGCGGGCACGATGCCGGGCGTCGAGTCGATGTACTTGGCCTCGAAGTCGTAGTAGGCGTGCGCGTCCGGCGGCGGGATCTCGGCCGGCACCGAGGCGCGCGGGCCGTCCTCGAACTCCAGGACACCGCACTCGATCTCACGGCCGCGCACCGCGGCCTCCACCAGGATCTTCGGGTCGTGCCGCTGGGCCTCGGCGATCGCCTCGTCAAGACCCGCGAGGTCCTCGACCTTGGTGATGCCGATCGACGAACCGGCGCGGGCGGGCTTCACGAACAGCGGCCAGCCGTGCTCGCCCGCGAAGTCGATGATCTTCTTGCGGGCGGCGGCCTCGTCGCGCTCCCACTCGCGCGGCCGGATCACCACGTACGGGCCGACCTTGAGCCCGAACGAGGTGAACACCCGCTTCATGTACTCCTTGTCCTGGCCGACGGCGGAGGCGAGCACGCCCGCGCCCACGTACGGGACACCGGAGAGCTCCAGCAGGCCCTGAAGGGTGCCGTCCTCGCCGTAGGGGCCGTGCAGCACCGGGAAGACCACGTCGACCTCGCCGAGCGCCTTGGGCACCGAACCGGGCTCGCTGTAGACGACTTCGCGGTTCGCGGGGTCGACGGGCAGCACGACGCCACCCTCGTGGGACTCCGCGAGCTCCTCGACGCTCGGCGTACGGCGGTCGGTGATCGCCATCCGCTCGGGTTCGTCGGCGGTGAGCGCCCAACGGCCGTCCCGGGTGATGCCGATCGGCAGCACGTCGTACTTCGTCCGGTCGATGGCGCGCAGCACGGCACCGGCGGTGACCACGGAGATCCCGTGTTCGGAGCTGCGGCCGCCGAAGACAACGGCAACGCGCGGTTTGCGGGACGGCTGCTCAGGGCTCTGGGGGAGGTTCTCGGTGCTCATATCGCGATGAGACTACCTGCCCGTAGGGCCCTGAGACAGCGTCCGCCCGGCGCGTTCGCTCAGCGTCGCTCGGGCTTCGCGCTGCGCGACATCAGCTCCTTGAGCGCCACCACCGGCGGCTTGCCCTCGTGGACGATGCCGACGACCGTCTCGGTGATCGGCATGTCGACGCCGTGCCGGCGGGCCAGATCCAGCACCGACTGACAGGACTTGACGCCCTCGGCGGTCTGGCTGGTGACCGCGATGGTCTCCTCGAGCGTCATGCCCTTGCCCAGGTTGGTGCCGAAGGTGTGGTTGCGGGACAGCGGCGAGGAGCAGGTGGCCACCAGGTCGCCCAGGCCGGCGAGCCCGGAGAAGGTCAGCGGGTCGGCGCCCATGACGAGTCCGAGCCGGGTGGTCTCGGCGAGCCCGCGCGTGATGAGCGAGCCCTTGGCGTTGTCGCCGAGCCCCATGCCGTCCGCGATGCCGACGGCCAGCCCGATGACGTTCTTGACCGCACCGCCGAGTTCGCAGCCGACGACGTCGGTGTTCGTGTACGGCCGGAAGTACGGGGTGTGGCAGACGGCCTGGAGCCGCTGCGCGACGGCCTCGTCGGAGCAGGCGACCACGGCGGCGGCCGGCATGCGGGCAGCGATCTCCCGGGCCAGGTTGGGGCCCGTGACGACCGCGACGCGTTCCGGTACGACCTTGGCGACGTCCTCGACGACCTCGCTCATCCGCATGGCGGAGCCGAGTTCGACGCCCTTCATCAGGGAGACGAGGACGGTGCCGCGCGCGAGCAGCGGCGACCATTCGGCGAGGTTTCCGCGCAGCGTCTGCGACGGGACCGCGAGTATCGTGAAATCGGCGTCGCGCGCGGCCTCGGCGGGGTCCGTGGTGGCCCGCAGGTTCTCGGGGAGTTCGACGCCCGGCAGGTAGTCCGGGTTCGTACGGGTGGAGTTGACCGCCTCGACCAGTTCGGCGCGGCGTGCCCACAGGGTGACGTCGCACCCCGCGTCGGCGAGCACCATGCCGAAGGCGGTTCCCCACGATCCCGTTCCGAACACGGCCGCCTTGACCGGCTTGCTCACTGGCCCTGCCCCTCCTTCTGCCGCGCCTTGTCCTGTTCGGCATTCCGACGGCGCTGCTCGATGCGCACGTCGCGCGGGTCGTACGGCTTCTCGGGCGCCTTCTCGCCGCGGACCTTCTCCAGCTGGCGGGTGATGGCGGCCATGATGACCTCCGTCGCCTCCTTCAGCAGCTCGGGGGACATGTCCTTGTCGTAGAAGCGCGCGAGGTCCACGGGCGGACCGGCGAGGACGTGGTGGGTCTTGCGCGGCAGGACCTGGGGCTTCTTGGCGTACGGCGGCAGGAGCTCGTTCGCGCCCCACTGGGCGATGGGGATCACGGGGCACTTGGTCTGGAGCGCGACGCGGGCGGCACCGGTCTTGCCGGTCATCGGCCACTGGTCCGGATCGCGGGTGATGGTGCCCTCGGGGTAGAAGGCGACGCACTCGCCCCGCTCGACGGCGTCGATCGCGGCCCGGAAGGCGCTGAGGGCGTCCGTGCTCTCGCGGTAGACGGGGATCTGTCCGGTGCCGCGCATCACGGCGCCGACGAATCCCTTCTTGAAAAGACCGCTCTTCGCAAGGAAACGAGGAACGCGCCCGGTGTTGTACTGAAAGTGTCCGTAGGCGAACGGATCCACATGTGAATTGTGGTTCACCACGGTGATAAAGCCACCGTCGGCCGGAATGTTCTCCATTCCGCGCCAGTCCCGCTTGAGCAGAACCAACAGCGGCGGTTTGCCGAGTACCGCTGCGAAGCGGTACCAGAAGCCGATTCTGCGGCGGGGCACGCGGACACCTTCCTCTAGGGACCGGGCGAAGGCCCGGGGCTGGGGCTGTGGGCCGCACAAGTGTCGCCCCAGGCCGCCCGTCTGTCGAGAACACGGTACGCCCGCCTGTCACCCACCACGGCGCATGGATGTGGCTTCGTACACCTTCCCGATGTGCCGCCGCCCGAATCGGCGTCGCCCGTCACCGGTCGGACGGGGTGAGAATGGACCGACAAAACAGGGACGGAGCGCTCGTGCAGTGGACTGTGGTCGTACCCCTGAAGGCCTTGGCGCGGGCCAAGAGCAGGCTCTCGGACACCGCCGGGGACGGACTTCGTCCGGGGCTCGCGCTCGCGTTCGCGCAGGACACGGTGGCCGCGGCGCTCTCCAGTGCCGCGGTGCTCGATGTGGCGGTCGTCACTGACGATCCGCTGGCCGGGCGGGAACTGGCCGCCCTCGGCGCCCGCATCGTCCGGGACGAGCCGGCGGGCGGTCTGAACCCCGCGCTCGCCCACGCGGCGGCCGTCGTACGGGAGCTGCGCCCCGGCGGCCCCGTGGCGGCCCTCAACGCCGATCTCCCCGCCCTGCGCACCGTGGAATTGACCCGGGTACTCGATGCCGCTGCCGAATTCTCCCGCGCATTTCTGCCCGACGCCGCCGGAATCGGTACGACGCTGTTGAGCGCGGCCCCGGGCCTGGAATTGCTGCCCGCATTCGGCACGGATTCCCGTGTACGGCACCGGGCCTCGGGCGCGGTGGAACTGGCGCTCGAGTCGGTGGATTCGGTGCGCCAGGACGTGGACACCGGCGACGATCTGCGCGCGGCGCTGGCGCTCGGCGTCGGACCGCGCACGGCAGCGGCGGCGGCACGGCTGCTGATCCCCGGGCAGCACGGCGCGTGATGCGGCAGGGCCCGCCGCGGACGCGGCCGGGGTGGGCCCGCGGGGCGGTCGATAGGCTGCGGTCATGCAGGCGACGGCGTACACCTACGACCCCGAGACGCACACCGGTCAGGTGCTGCTCGACGACGGCACTCCCGTCCCCTTCGACGCACGGGCCTTCGAGGCGGGCGGGCTCAGGCTGCTGCGCCCGGGACAGCGGGTGCGGATCGAGACCGAGGGCGAGGGCGAGGCCCGGCACGTCACGCTGGTGACCCTGTACACGTTCTAAGCACAGTCCTGGGCAGACCGCGGGCCGGGCTCCCCAGGGGAGTCCGGCCCGTCGCGTGAGTGTCCGTGCGGCCCGTTCAGCTGCGGGCCGTGGTCTTCTTGGCGGTGGTCTTGCGTCCCGTCACCTTCTTGGCCGGGGCTTTCTTCGCCGGGGCCTTCTTCGCAGCAGCCTTCTTGGCAGTGGTCTTCTTCGCAGTGGTCTTCTTGGCGGCCGCGCTGGTCTTCTTCGCGGTCGTCTTCTTGGCAGCCGTCTTCTTCGCGGCGGCAGTCGTCTTCTTGGCAGGAGCCTTCTTGGCGACGGCCTTCTTCGTGGGCGCCGCCTTCTTGGCAGCGGCCTTCTTGGCAGCGGCCTTCTTGACCGTGGCGGCGGCACCGCCGGCCTGGAGGCTGCCCTTGGGCGCCTTCTTGACCGCGACCTCACCACCGCGCGGCAGCTTCTTGGTGCCGCTGACCAGGTCCTTGAAGCCCTGACCCGCGCGGAAGCGCGGCACAGAGGTCTTCCTGACCCGAACCCGCTCACCCGTCTGGGGATTGCGGGCGTAACGGGCCGGCCGCTCAACCTTCTCGAACGAACCGAAGCCGGTGACGGAGACCCGGTCGCCTCCGACAACCGCGCGGACGATGGCGTCCAGGACCGCGTCGACAGCCTCGGCGGCCTGCTGGCGGCCGCCCATCTTGTCGGCAATCGCTTCTACGAGCTGCGCCTTGTTCACGTCTTCCCCTTCGGAGACATCGCCAGAACGAAAGTGTTCAAGCTTTTTCGCACGTTAGGCAGATATATACCGCAAATCAAACACGAAACGGGCTAATCACCCTCGTGCCGCAACAGACTCGGCGTCTCAGAGTTCCTCTTCGGGGATTCGCTCCTCGTCGAGGTCGGTCATGAACCGCTCGAGACGCCTGGTCGCTTCGGCGGGATCGTGCTTGGCCGCAGCCGTAATGACCAGCAGCTTCCGGGTCAGCGCCATCCGTACGCCCTCCGGGACTTGCAGTGCGCGCACCCTGGCGTGCGCTTCCTTGAGTTGGGTGGCGACCGCCGTATAGAGCTCGAGTTGGCCGTCGTCGTCCATGCACAGATTGTGCCATCTGGGGCGAGTTGTCGCCCGCGCTGGGGGCAACTGTCGGCTCCGCCAGTCTTTTCGAGCGCCCTGGCGCGGCACCGCTCCGGGGTTCGCGTACCCCGGCAATCACCCTTGTAACCAGGGCAGTTACTGCTGAGCGAGGCGGCGCGCCGGGCCTGTTCGGGGGCAGACACGGCTGTACCCCCAACCGTCCACGATTGGGGGTACAGAGTGGTGTTGCGGTGGCCGAAACCAGCCCTTGCGGGGCCGGGCGTCAGGCCTGGAGCGTCCGCGGCTTGTACGAGGGGCGCCGGGCCTCGTAGGCGGCGATGCCGGCCTCCTCCTGCAGCGTGATGGAGATGTCGTCCAGGCCGTTCAGCAGCCGCCAGCGGGAGTTCTCGTCCAGCTCGAAGGGGGCGGTGATGCCCTCGGCCCGCACCTCACGCGCCTCAAGGTCCACAGTGACCTCAGCCGTCGGGTCCTTCTCCGTGAGCTCCCACAGGGCGTCCACGATCTTCTGCTCCAGGACCACCGTGAGCAGGCCGTTCTTGAGCGAGTTGCCACGGAAGATGTCGGCGTAGCGGGAGGAGATCACGGCCTTGAAGCCGTAGTTCTGCAGGGCCCAGACGGCGTGCTCGCGGGAGGAGCCGGTGCCGAAGTCGGGGCCCGCGACCAGCACCGTGGCGCCCTGGCGCTCCGGTCGGTTGAGCACGAACTCCGGGTCCTTGCGCCAGGCCTCGAACAGCCCGTCCTCGAACCCGTCCCGGGTCACCTTCTTGAGCCAGTGGGCGGGGATGATCTGGTCGGTGTCGACATTGCTGCGGCGCAGCGGGACGGCCCGGCCGGTGTGGGTGGTGAAGGCTTCCATGGTTCTCAGACTCCAGCGGGCACGGGGACGTCGGACAGGTCGGCCGGGGAGGCCAGGTGGCCGAGGACCGCGGTGGCGGCGGCGACCTGCGGCGATACCAGGTGGGTACGGCCGCCCTTGCCCTGCCTGCCCTCGAAGTTGCGGTTGGAGGTGGACGCGGAGCGCTCGCCCGGGGCCAGCTGGTCCGGGTTCATGCCGAGGCACATCGAACAGCCGGCGTGCCGCCATTCGGCGCCGGCCTCCTTGAAGACCACGTCCAGGCCCTCGGACACAGCCTGCAGACCCACCCGCGCGGAGCCCGGGACGACCAGCATCCGTACGCCGTCGGCGACTTTGCGGTCCTTGAGGATGGAGGCCGCGGCGCGCAGGTCCTCGATGCGGCCGTTGGTGCAGGAGCCTACGAAGACGGTGTCCACGTCGATGGAGCTCAGCGGCTGTCCGGCCGTCAACCCCATGTACTCCAGGGCCTTTTCCGCGGCCAGGCGCTCCGAAGCGTCCTCGTACGAAGCAGGGTCGGGGACGGACGCCGAAAGCGGCGCGCCCTGGCCCGGGTTGGTGCCCCAGGTGACGAACGGCGAGAGGGCGGCGGCGTCGATGCGGACCTCGGCGTCGAATTCCGCGTCGTCGTCGGACCGCAGGGTCTTCCAGTACTCCACCGCGGCGTCCCAGTCGGCGCCCTCGGGGGCGTGCGGACGGCCCTTGAGGTACGCGAAGGTCGTCTCGTCCGGAGCGATCATGCCCGCACGGGCGCCGGCCTCGATGGACATGTTGCAGATGGTCATCCGGGCCTCCATCGAGAGCTTCTCGATGGCGGAGCCGCGGTACTCCAGGATGTAGCCCTGACCGCCGCCGGTACCGATCTTCGCGATAATCGCCAGGATCAGGTCCTTGGCGGTGACCCCTTCGGGCAGCTCGCCGTCGACCGTGATGGCCATGGTCTTCGGACGGGCCATCGGCAGCGTCTGGGTCGCCAGCACGTGCTCGACCTGGGAGGTGCCGATACCGAACGCGAGCGCGCCGAAGGCGCCGTGCGTGGAGGTGTGCGAGTCGCCGCAGACCACGGTCGTGCCCGGCTGGGTCAGGCCCAGCTGCGGGCCGACGACGTGTACGACGCCCTGCTCGACGTCTCCCAGCGGGTGCAGGCGCACACCGAACTCGGCGCAGTTCTTGCGCAGCGTCTCCAGCTGGGCGCGGGAGACCGGGTCCGCGATGGGCTTGTCGATGTCGAGGGTGGGGGTGTTGTGGTCCTCGGTCGCGATGGTGAGGTCGAGCCTGCGCACCTGGCGGCCGCTCTTGCGCAGGCCGTCGAAGGCCTGCGGGCTGGTCACCTCGTGCAGCAGGTGCAGATCGATGTAGAGGAGGTCGGGCTCGCCCTCGGCGCGCCGGACGACATGGTCGTCCCAGACCTTCTCCGCGAGTGTCCTACCCATCGCTTTCCCTTCGGCCGGCGTGGTGGGCCGACCCAACTAGAGATCTTGGGGTGGCGGCGCCCGAGCCTCTGGTTCGCGGGCGTGTGCCTCCGGGCCCGTCGGTCCGCGGGCCGCCGTGCCTTCCAGGGTGGCGCCTTCCACGGAAAATTGAACTTGCGTTTCACAGAGTGAGACGCGAGTATCGTTGCATGGACAACAGTAGCGGCGTCGGCGTTCTGGACAAGGCGGCCCTCGTCCTGAGCGCTCTGGAGTCCGGTCCGGCCACCCTCGCGGGCCTGGTCGGCGCCACCGGACTGGCACGACCCACGGCCCACCGCCTGGCCGTGGCACTGGAGCACCACCGCATGGTGGCGCGTGACATGCAGGGCCGTTTCATTCTCGGCCCCCGGCTGGCCGAGCTGGCCGCGGCGGCGGGTGAGGACCGGCTGCTGGCGACGGCGGGGCCGGTGCTGACCCACCTGCGCGACATCACGGGCGAGAGCGCCCAGCTCTACCGCCGCCAGGGAGACATGCGTATCTGCGTCGCCGCCGCGGAACGTCTGTCCGGCCTTCGGGACACCGTCCCGGTCGGCTCCACCCTCACCATGAAGGCGGGTTCGTCCGCGCAGATCCTGCTCGCCTGGGAGGAGCCGGAGCGCCTGCACCGGGGCCTGCAAGGCGCCCGCTTCACGGCGACGGCCCTGTCGGGCGTACGGCGCCGCGGCTGGGCCCAGTCCATCGGAGAGCGCGAGCCGGGCGTGGCGTCCGTGTCCGCTCCCGTACGCGGCCCCTCGAATCGCGTGGTGGCCGCGGTGTCCGTCTCCGGCCCCATCGAGCGCCTGACGCGCCACCCGGGCCGTATGCACGCCCAGGCCGTCATCGACGCGGCCGCCCGCCTCTCCGAGGCCCTGCGCCGCTCCGGCTGAGCGATCGCCACGTCACCGGCAGTGGGCCGGCCTCAACGCCGCGGCAGGCCCACTTCCAGGACGAGTCACACAAGGGGGCGCGGCTCGCGCGCACCATGGACGCCATCAACTGCGCACGTACACATGATCCACACCCGCCGCCCGGCAGGCCGGCGCGGCGAGAGAGATCAAGACCGGTCGCGGGCCGGGCACTACGCCGAAGACGACGGTGCCCGGCCGGGCTTCGTCCCGGACCGGTACGCGAAGCGGTCCACCGCCCGGCGTCCCCGCCGTTCCAACGGCACCTGCCCGTGCGCGGCCGCGAGGCCGAACGCCGGCATGTCCGCGTAGATCGACTCGTACGAGCCCTCCGGCACCACATAGGTCTCGTGCCAGATCCCGACGTGGCCTTGGACCTTCCCTGCCTTCTCCTTGCCGTTGATCATCGCCCACGCCCGGTGGTGGAACATGTCGGACGCCGAGGCGTACGCGTAGAGCTTCTCCTTGGACTCCCAGTACTGGACGACGTAGTAGGTCCGCGGGGATGCCGTCAGCAGGACATGGCCGAGCAGCCCCCGGACGGGATCATTCCCCAGCTCGCGCAGCATGCGCGGCATCGCGAGGAACGCCGGCAGCCAGTGGTGCACCGCCCAGAAGTGGTTGATCCTCATGCCGATCAGCAGGACGACGACGTCCCCTTCGGCCGCCGCGGTGGTGCGGCCCGCGGCCATGGGCTTCCCGAACATGACGCCCTCCTCGACCCGACATTGGCTAGCAGCACTATCCGAGTGTCTCGTGCTTGGATAGTGGCGCCACCCGAGGAGAGGCGCAAGGGATGCGGCTGTCGGAGTTGAGCGAGCGCAGCGGTGTGTCCACCGCGACGATCAAGTACTACCTGCGTGAAGGGCTGTTGGCACCGGGCCGCCAGGTCAACACGACGACGGCCGAATACGACGAGAGCCATCTGCGCCGACTGCGACTGGTACGCGCGCTGATCCAGGTGGGCCGGGTGCCGGTGGCAACCGCCAAGGAGGTCCTCTCGCACGTCGGCGACGAATCGCTCGGCCGTACGATCCGGCTGGGCGCGGCCCTGTGGGCACTGCCGCAGGGGCCGGAGCCGGACGAGGAGGACCCCGCGGTGGCGGCCGCCCGCCGGGAGGTCGACACGTTGCTGCGGGGGCTCGGCTGGGAGACCGCGCGCGAACTCGCGCCCCTGTCGCCCGTGCACCGCTCGCTGGTGGTGGCGGTGGCCACGCTGATCCGGCTCGGTTATCGCTGGGACGCCGAACTCATGGCGCCATACGCGGAGTTGATGCGGCAGGTCGCACAGCGCGACCTCGACTTCATGGAGACGCACACCTCGGAAGAGGAGAAGGTCGAGACGGCGGTCGCGGCGGCCGTGCTCTTCGAGCCGGTGCTGCGTGCGCTGCACCGACTGGCACAGGAGGAGGAGTCGGCGCGGCGCTACGGTCTGGAGTGAGGCGCCCGACGTCCGAGAGGCACCGGGAAATGCCGTAGGACCCCCACCGAAGTGAGGGCCCTACGTCCACGTACCCCCGACCGGATTCGAACCGGCGCTACCGCCTTGAGAGGGCGGCGTGCTAGGCCGCTACACAACGGGGGCGAGGATCTTGCGTTTCCGCAGATCCGAGCTGGTCTACCTGGACTCGAACCAAGACTAACTGAACCAGAATCAGTCGTGCTGCCAATTACACCATAGACCAATGTGGTTTAGACCAGTTCGTACCCCCGACCGGATTCGAACCGGCGCTACCGCCTTGAGAGGGCGGCGTGCTAGGCCGCTACACAACGGGGGCCCTGGCGATCCTGCATCGAAACCAGCGGGAGCGACCCAGCTGTCCTCGACGGGAAGGATCTGTACCCCCGACCGGATTCGAACCGGCGCTACTGCCTTGAGAGGGCAGCGTGCTAGGCCGCTACACAACGGGGGCTCGCGAATGAGATCCGCGGGTGCAGATGAGCTCTGCGAGCTGGCCTACCTGGACTCGAACCAAGACTAACTGAACCAGAATCAGTCGTGCTGCCAATTACACCATAGGCCACTGGAACGCAAGCCCCGAAAGGGGTTTTGTTCTAGCTTGCGCCCTCGGTTCCGGCCTTTCGGCCCGCTCCCCGGCGGCGCAGGAAGAACATTACCCGAAGGTGGACGGCGCTCCAAAACGGGTATCCGCGCCGAGGACCGCGGGGAGTTCGGCGAGGGAGGCGATCCGGTGCGGGCCGGCGGCCCCTTCCGCCTGCGGCGGGGTACGCCCGTCCGGGACGGCGCTCACCGCGCTGCGATCGATCCACACGGACATGAGCCCGGCCTCGGCCGCGCCGCGGCCGTCGATCTCCGGGTGGTCCCCGACGTACGCCACGTGGTGCGGAGCGAGGCCCAGGGCGTCGCAGGCCGCGCGGAAGGCACGGGCGTCCGGTTTGGACACGCCCAGCTCGGCGGCGCACAGAACGGACTCGAAGCGGTCGCGGACCCCGAGCGTGCGCAGCTTGCGCTCCTGCACGTGCAGGCTCGAGTTGGACAGCACCGCGTGCCGGTGACTCGCGGCGAGGGCGTCCAGGACGGGCAGGACGTCCGGAAAGAGAGCCCAGGCGGCCTCGTAGTGACCCAGATAGCGCGCGAACCAGGCGTCGGCCGCCGCGTCGGTCAGTTCCTCGCCCACGAAGACCCGGACCCGGTCCCTGCGCTGGTTCTCGAAGGAGGTCTCCCCCGCCGCGAACCGCGCCCACTGCTCGTCGGTGATCTTCCGCCACCGTACGAGCGCGTCCTCCACGGTCCCGAACCCGCCGAGCAGCCCCTCGCTGGCCAGGTGCCCCCGCATGCCGACGCGATCGGCCGTCGTGTAGTCGAAGAGAGTGTCGTCGACGTCCCAGACGACGGCGCTGATGCTCATGCTCCGACGGTATCCCGGGGCCGGCGGCCTTGTCCGTCCCTTTCCACCGGCCCGGCGGACCACCGCGGAAACACAGAAGGGGCGGCACCCGTTCGGGTGCCGCCCCTCAGGTACGGAAGGGTCAGGCGGCCAGCCTGGCCAGCGCCGCGTCGATGCGCCCCAGCGTCTTCTCCTTGCCCAGGACCTCCAGGGACTCGAAGAGCGGCAGGCCCACCGTGCGGCCGGTGACCGCGACGCGGACCGGGGCCTGTGCCTTGCCGAGCTTGAGGCCGTGGACCTCACCGGCGGCCAGGACGGCCTCCTTCAGCGACTCGGCGGAGGTCCAGTCGGCGCTCTCCAGCTTCTCGCGGGCCGTGCTCAGCAGCGCGTCGCTGCCCTCCTTCATCGCCTTCGCCCAGGACGCCTCGTCGGACACCGGCTGCGCCAGGAACAGGAAGTCGACGTTCTCCGTGATCTCGGACAGCACCTTGAGGCGGGTCTGCGCGTGCGGGGCGATCGCGTGCCACTTCGCCTCGTCGAAGTCCTCCGGCGCCCAGGGCGCGAACGGGGCCTTCAGCCACGGCCGGCAGCGCTCCGTGAAGTCCTTCACATCCAGCAGGCGGATGTGGTCGGCGTTGATCGACTCGGCCTTCTTCAGGTCGAAGCGGGCCGGGTTGGGGTTCACCTCCGAGATGTCGAAGGCGGCGACCATCTCCTCGACCGAGAAGATGTCGCGGTCCGGCGCGAGCGACCAGCCCAGCAGGGAGAGGTAGTTGAGCAGGCCCTCCGGCAGGAAGCCGCGCTCGCGGTAGAGGTTCAGCGACGACTCCGGGTCGCGCTTGGAGAGCTTCTTGTTGCCCTCGCCCATCACATACGGAAGGTGACCGAAATCGGGCACGGCCTTCGCGACGCCCAGCTCGATCAGTGCCTTGTAGAGCGCGATCTGGCGGGGGGTGGAGGAGAGCAGGTCCTCGCCGCGCAGCACGTGGGTGACGTCCATCAGCGCGTCGTCGACCGGGTTCACGAGCGTGTAGAGGGGCATCCCGTTCGCCCGCACGATGCCGTAGTCGGGCACGTTCTCCGGCGTGAACGTCAGCTCGCCGCGGACCAGGTCCCTGAAGGTGATCGTCTCGTCGGGCATCCGGAAGCGGACGATGGGGGTGCGGCCCTCGGCCTCGTACGCCGCCACCTGCTCGGCGGACAGATCGCGGCAGTGCCCGTCGTACCCGGACGGCTTGCCGGCGGCGCGGGCGGCGTCGCGGCGGGCGTCCAGCTCCTCCGTCGTGCAGTAGCAGTGGTAGGCGTATCCGCCGTCCAGGAGCTTGTGCGCGACGTCCTTGTAGATGTCCATCCGCTCCGACTGGCGGTACGGCGCGTGGGGGCCGCCGATCTCCGGGCCCTCGTCCCAGTCGAAGCCCAGCCAGCGCAGCGAGTCCAGGAGCTGGACGTACGACTCCTCGGAGTCGCGGGCAGCGTCCGTGTCCTCGATGCGGAAGACGAACGTGCCGCCGGTGTGGCGGGCGAACGCCCAGTTGAACAGGGCGGTGCGGACCAGGCCCACATGGGGGTTGCCGGTCGGGGACGGACAGAAACGTACGCGGACGTTCGCGTTAGCCACGCTTGATCACCTTGTTGGTGAGAGTGCCGATGCCTTCGATGGTGACGGCGACCTCGTCGCCGACACTGAGGGGGCCGACCCCCGCGGGGGTGCCCGTGAGGATCACGTCGCCGGGGAGCAGCGTCATGGCCTCGGTGATGTTCACGATCAGATCCTCGATCGAGTGGATCATCTCGCTGGTACGGCCGAGCTGGCGTTGCTGCCCGTTGACCGTGAGCTGGATGGTCAGATCGCTGGGATCGAGGTCGGTCTCCACCCAGGGGCCCAGCGGGCAGGAGGTGTCGAAGCCCTTGGCCCGCGCCCACTGCTTCTCGCGCCGCTGGACGTCGCGGGCGGTGACGTCGTTGGCGCAGGTGTAACCGAGGATCACGTCCTTCACGCGCTCACGGGGGACCTCGCGGCACAGACGGCCGATCACCACGGCCAGCTCGGCCTCGTGGTGCAGTTCCTCGGAGAAGGGCGGGTAGGCGATCTCGTCGCCGGGGCCGATCACGGAGGTGGACGGCTTGAAAAAGGCGAACGGAGCGTCGGGGACCTCGTTCCCCAGTTCGCGCGCGTGCTCCGCGTAGTTGCGGCCGAAGGCCACGACCTTGTTGGGCAGCACCGGCGGCAGCAACCTGACCTTGCTCAGCGGCACCTTGGTGCCGGAGAGCTCGAAGTCCGCGAACGGGATGCCCTTGATGATGTCGAGGACGAGTTCGTCCGGCTTGTCGCCCTCGACCGCGCCGAAGGCGACATTCCCGTCAATGGAGAATCTGGCGATGCGCACGGGATCCTGCGCCCCTAACTGAGCCGGCTGGAGTCTGACGCTCCAGGCTAACGCGGCAAGGGGCGGGGACCTCGCGCATTACGGCGGACCGCCGGACCCCGCCGGCCGCTGGCCCGCGGTCGCCGGAGTCGTGCGATCGATCACCCACCGGTCGCAGGAGCCGCCGTGCGATCGGTCAGCCGCCATCGCCCGGGCCACGTGATCGCTCGCGTCGCGGTGCGCATGAGCGCCGCGGCGCGGCCGACACGCTCCCCTCCCGCGGAATCGCGGTTGAGCGGGCGGCGCCTGCGGCGCGTACTACTCGGCGGCAGAAGCCTGGACCGGGACCTCCATAAGAACGGTGCGCCTGGGGTTGGCGGTCTGAGCGGGAAGGTCGACGGACCGTTCCGGCGTCGCCGGTGCCTGCAGCTCTTCGGCGTCGGCGAGGTGCGCCAACGTCGTGCGCCGCGGGTTGGCTATCGTGCGGAACATCATCGTGGTCTTCACTGTTGTCGTTGACCTTGTCCTTGCGGGCGCCCGGCGGGCCTCTGAGGCCTTCCACGGGGCGCGGGTTGTCGGATTCGCCGTCCCTGTAAAGCGTCAGGCTAAACATGCAATTCCCACCGGAAGCCGGAAGAGGGCATGAGCTTAGTGTGAGTTTGCTCACTGCCTGACGAACAAAAGGGGCAATATGGGCCGCGATTCCGCCCCCTCGAAACGGACATTGACCCATTGAAGCCCGCATTCCGCTCCTGATCATGGCGACTGGGACACCGGGCATGGACCAGCGGTTCGCAGCCTTAAGTCCCTTATGAGGGAGATAACTTTCTACGGCTTGTGACAGCGCGCTCACAAGCCGTCACGGCGGTCACGGGCTGGACCATTGGCCTTGTTGGAGATCCGCCACTGTGCTGGAATTCCACGGACCGCCGCGGGATCGCACCGGCGCTCAGGGGGCGCAACGCAGCGCCGAGCAGCGGCGGGCAGGGGGAGCCAGCGCCGGTCACTCACGACCACCAGGGGGGCGTATTCAGGACGCCCCCTCACGACGCCGACACCGCCCCGCCGCTCGCGCGGAGGGGCGCCTGGTCCAGAGGTTGCGACGCTAGTGCAGGGACGTTTCAAGAGGGATGGCAGCGCTTCGGCGGAGCCGGAGCCGCACGGCGGGACCGACCGTGGTTCCTCGCCCCAGCACGCCCAGAACCCGGGACCGGCACCGTCCGGCGGCGGCTCCGAGCGGCCTGGGCGCACCGGCGTGACCGCAGCCCCCATACCGCCCGCCACACCCAAGATCACCAACTCGACCGACCCCGGCCCGCGCATAGCCCTGCGCAACTGGCGCATCTCCACGCGTCTGGTCTCGCTGCTCGCGCTCCCCGTGGTCGCCGCCACGTCGCTCGGTGCCCTGCGCATCAACGACAACCTGGACCAGATCCAGCAGCTGGACAACATGAAGCTGCTGACGGACATGACCAAGCAGGCGACACAGCTGGCCGCCGCGCTCCAGGAGGAGCGCGACCAGTCCGCCGGCCCCCTCGCCCACGGCGCGACGGCGAACGACGACTTCCAGGTCAAAGGCGCCCAAGACAAGACGAACCGCGCTCGCGCCTCCTTCCTGGAGGGCACCCAGGAGATCGGCGACGCCTCCGACAGCGGCAAGCTCGTCGGCGTCCGCGAGAGCGTCGTCGGCATCGCGAGTCAGCTGAACAACCTCAGCTCCATCCGGTCCGCCGCCTACAAGGACCCGAAGAACTCCACGCAGACGGTCGAGGCGTACCACCGCCTGATCACCCAGCTGCTCAGTCTGTCCCAGGACATGGCGGAGGCGACCAGCAACCCGGAGATGATCCAGCGCACCCGCGCCCTGGCGGCCTTCTCGACCGCCAAGGAGTACGCCTCGGAGCAGCGCGCGGTCATCGCCGCGGCCCTGCCGGCGATTCCCACCACGTTCGGCAACATCTCCGAGAACGACCGCCAGTACGCCCTCTCGGCCCTGGAGAGCCAGAAATCCGAGCTGGACAGCTTCCACAGCATCTACGGCGACGGCGCCGAGGACCTGACGAAGCCGATCGACCAGGGCAGCCCGACGATCGAGTCGGCCGACACCTACGCCACCCGCGTCCTGCAGAGCGCCTCCGGCATGAGCAACCAGGACAAGCGCTCGTACAAGGACTGGATCGACGACGACACGGCCAAGATCGAGCAGATGAAGAAGATCGAGGGCACGCTCCTCGAGGAGATGGAGCAGAAGGCCCGCGAGCTGCGCAGCGCCTCCGAGCGCGAGGCGCTGATCTCCGGTGCGCTGATCCTCATCGTCCTCGGTGTCTCCCTCGTCGGCGCCTTCGTCGTGGCCCGGTCCATGATCCGCTCGCTGCGCCGTCTGCAGGACACCGCGACCAAGGTCGCCCAGGACCGACTGCCCGAGCTGGTCAAGCAGCTGTCCGAGTCCGACCCGCAGGACGTCGACACCTCCGTCGAGTCGGTCGGTGTGCACTCCCGGGACGAGATCGGCCAGGTGGCCGCGGCCTTCGACGACGTGCACCGCGAGGCGGTCCGCCTCGCCGCCGAGCAGGCCCTGCTGCGGGGCAACGTCAACGCGATGTTCACCAACCTCTCGCGCCGCTCCCAGGGTCTGATCCAGCGGCAGCTGTCGCTGATCTCCGAACTGGAGTCCCGCGAGGCCGATCCGGACCAGCTGTCCTCGCTCTTCAAGCTCGACCACCTCGCGACGCGTATGCGCCGTAACGGTGAGAACCTCCTCGTCCTCGCCGGTGAAGAGCCCGGCCGGCGCTGGACCCGCCCGGTCCCGCTGGTCGACGTGCTCCGTGCCGCCGCGTCCGAGGTGGAGCAGTACGAGCGCATCGAGCTCGCCGCGGTCCCGGCCACCGAGGTCGCCGGCCGGGTCGTCAACGACCTCGTGCACCTGCTCGCCGAGCTGCTCGAGAACGCGACCTCGTTCTCGTCGCCGCAGACCAAGGTCAAGGTCACCGGTCACGCCCTGCCCGACGGCCGGGTGCTGATCGAGATCCACGACACGGGTATCGGCCTGTCCCCCGAGGACCTCGCCCAGATCAACGAGCGGCTCGCCGCGCCGCCCACCGTGGACGTGTCGGTGTCCCGGCGCATGGGTCTGTTCGTGGTCGGTCGTCTGTCGCAGCGCCACGGCATCCGCATCCAGCTGCGTCCCTCCGACTCCGGCGGTACGACCGCGCTGGTCATGCTCCCGGTCGACGTCGCCCAGGGCGGCAAGAAGCCGGCCGGCAAGCCGGGCCAGGGCGCCCCGCAGAGCGGCGGCCCGGCCGCCGCGCAGGCCGCCGCCGGTGTGGCCGCGGCCCGCCGGCAGGCCCAGCAGAGCGGCTCCTCGTTCGGTACCGGCGGCTCCGGCGGAGCGGGTCTCGGTGCCGCCCCGCAGCGCGGTCAGGTGGGCGCCGGGCAGGGCCCGCGCGCCGCACTGCCCGGCAGCGCCCCGGGCGGACGTCCCGACGGCCCGCAGGCCCCCGCCTCCCCGCAGCAGGGCCGGCCCGCCCCGGCGGGCGCGGGTGCCGGCGCCTTCGGTCAGGGCCAGGGCGGTCCCCAGGCGGCCCAGGGCGCGCAGGACACGAGCTCGCGCCAGGGCGGCTTCGGCAACGGCGCCCCGGCTGCCGAGCCTCAGCAGCCCCAGCAGAAGCAGCAGAAGCAGCAGAAGCAGCCCAAGGAACGCGGTCCGCGCCGCCGTCCGCAGCTGCCCGGCCGCGGCGGTCCGCGTGCCGAGCTGCCCGGTGGCAACCAGCAGCGCACCCCGAGCTGGAGCGACGAGAACGCGCAGCCGCCGGTGCCGCGGGCCTCGCTGGACACCCCGCGCGGTCACGAGGAGCCGGACGCCCTGTCCTCCACCTCGCCCATGCCCCGCATCGACGACCGCCAGGGCCCCGCTTCCACCTCCGAGTTCCCGCGGCCGGACTTCAACGCCCCGCGTCCCGGGGCGGGTTCGCCGAACAACGGCGGGCAGTTCGTCCGCTCGGACGTCTACGGCACCCGCGACCAGGGCAGCCCCACGGGCCAGTACCAGGCGCCCGGCCGGGCCCAGGGTCCCTCCTCCACCGGCCAGTTCGCCAATCAGGGCTACGACGGCTCCAGCACGGGTCAGTTCGCCGCTCCGGGCTACGACGGCTCCAACACGGGCCAGTTCAGCGCCCCGGGCTACGACGGCTCCAACACGGGCCAGTTCAGCGCCCCGGGCTACGACGGCTCCAACACGGGCCAGTTCAGCGCCCCGGGCTACGACGCCGCCGGCACGGGCCAGTTCGCCGCCCCGGGCCACGGAAATCCGCAGGACCCGTCCTCCACCGGCCAGTTCGAGCGGCCGCAGGCCGGCGCCAACGGCTACGGGGCCTCCCGGCCGCCGGCTCCGCAGCGTCCCCAGCAGCCGCAGCAGCCGCCGCGCCGTCAGGAGCCGGAGGCCCTCCCTCCGGCGCCGGGCCCCGGCGACGGACGTACGCCGCTGTACGACACGCTCGAGACCAACTGGTTCCGCGGCGGACAGGGACAGCAGCCGCAGAGCAACGGCTACGCGCCGCAGGCTCCGCAGCAGCCCCCCGCCGCCCCGCCTCAGCGTCCGGCCGCCACCCCGGCCTGGCGCACTTCGCCCAACGACGAGCTCGTCCGCCAGGCCGAGCGAGTACGCCAGCCCGCCGCGGGCGGCGTGACCACCTCCGGCCTGCCGCGCCGGGTCCCGCGCGCGAACCTCGTGCCGGGCACAGCCCAACAGCAACAGCACCACACCGGTCCGCAGGTCTCGCGTGCGCCCGATGACGTACGCGGCCGGCTGACCAATCTCCGACGGGGCATCGCTCAGGGTCGCCAGGCCGGCACCGGTCCCCACCAGACCGGCAGCTACCCAAGCCCCACTCACCAGCAGGAGCGTTAGTTGAGCCCGATGAGCCAGGCGGCACAGAACCTCAACTGGTTGATCACCAACTTCGTGGACAACACCCCCGGGGTGTCCCACACCGTCGTCGTGTCCGCCGACGGACTCCTTCTGGCGCTGTCGGAAGGCTTCCCGCGCGATCGCGCGGACCAGCTCGCGGCCGTGGCCTCCGGGCTCACCTCGCTGACCGCCGGCGCCTCTCGCATCTTCGAGGGCGGCACCGTGGCGCAGACGGTCGTCGAGATGGAACGCGGCTTTCTCTTCCTCATGTCCATCTCGGACGGTTCGTCGCTCGCCGTACTCTCACACCCCGAGTGCGACATCGGCCTCGTCGGCTACGAGATGGCACTCCTGGTCGACCGCGCGGGTGCGGTGCTCACCCCGGACCTGCGCGCCGAACTCCAGGGCAGTCTGCTTCACTGATCGGCCCCGGCACCACTCGTCTCACCAAATCACCGTCCGGCCGCCACAATCCCCCCACCGGCCCCGTCAGACGGCACGACTGACCGACTTGCTGTCCCGCCCGGAGGATTCATGACCCCGCCCACCGCCTCTCACGATCCGTACGCAGAGCCGTACGGGGACGAGGGCGACCAGCCGCTGGTCCGTCCGTACGCGATGACTGGCGGCCGGACCCGGCCGCGCTATCAGCTCGCCATCGAGGCACTGATCAGTACAACGGCCGACCCGGCGCAGCTGATGGGGCTGCTGCCGGAGCACCAGCGGATCTGCCACCTGTGCCGTGAGGTCAAGTCGGTGGCCGAGGTGTCGGCGCTGCTGGCCATGCCGCTCGGTGTGGCACGGATCCTCGTCGCGGACCTCGCGGAGGCCGGTCTCGTCGCCGTTCACCAGCCGGGTGGCGACGAGAACAACGGCGGCGCGCCGGACGTGACACTGCTCGAAAGGGTGCTCAGTGGACTTCGCAAGCTCTGACGGTGGTCGGGCGACCACCTCCGCCAAGATCGTGGTGGCGGGCGGCTTCGGCGTGGGCAAGACCACGTTCGTCGGCGCCGTCTCGGAGATCAACCCGCTGCGCACCGAGGCCGTCATGACGTCCGCTTCGGCAGGCATCGACGACCTCACCCACACCGGGGACAAGACCACCACCACGGTGGCCATGGACTTCGGCCGTATCACCCTGGACCAGGACCTGATCCTGTACCTCTTCGGTACACCCGGCCAGGACCGCTTCTGGTTCATGTGGGACGACCTGGTCCGCGGCGCCATCGGCGCCGTCGTCCTGGTCGACACCCGCCGCCTCGCCGACTGCTTCCCCGCCGTCGACTACTTCGAGAACTCGGGCCTGCCCTTCGTCGTCGCCCTCAACGGCTTCGACGGGCATCAGCCCTATGCGCCCGAGGAAGTCCGCGAGGCGCTGCAGATCGGCCCGGACGCCCCGATCATCACGACGGACGCCCGCCATCGCGCGGATGCCAAGAGTGCCCTGATCACGCTGGTCGAGCATGCGCTCATGGCACGTCTGCGGTAGTGCAAGCCATCGGTGCAATACGGCAGTTGTCGTAGACATACAGGAGCCGGCTGTGGCGTTTGACACGGCCGGCCTCTGTGTTCATAACGTTTCGACAGAGATATCCAGTGGTATCGCCACGCGTCGCGTTCGGCCGGTGTCACTGCGCTCACAAAAGCCCCGCCTTTTGGCGGGGCTCGCTCTTTATGACCGTTTTATCTGGTGCTTTCGGCAGGTGGAATGCTCGCTTCCGAGTGTTTGGAATCGCACAGGCCGACGTGCTGGAATGCCTGAACTGCCCATTGGTCAAAGACGTACAGGTCGGAGACAGGGCTTGGAGACACCGCGGCACGACGAAGGTGCCGTCGCCGAGAGGTTGTTGGTCGAGTGAGGCGAAGCAAGAACGGTCCCGAGCCGTCGGCACGGGGCAACTTCACCCCGCCGCCGCGCGGAGCGGCACCCGCACAAGCGTCCGGCCCGGAGCCGTCGGCTCTCCCGCCCAGCGGCAGTCGTATCTCGCCGCGCAACTGGCGTGTGCCGACCAGGCTGAACGCGATCCTTCTCATACCCGTGCTGGTCGGCCTGGTCATGGGCGGCTTCCAGGTGAAGAGCTCGATCGACACCTGGAACCAGGCCAAGGACGCCGAGAACACCGCCCGGCTGGTGCAGGCGTCACTGAGCTACGCCGACGCGCTCTACCAGGAGCGCGACGCGTCCGCGGCACCCCTGCTGACAGGCAAGGGCGCGAAGGACCCGACCGTCGTCCAGGTCAGGCTCGCCACCGACAAGGCTGCCGACGCCTTCGACCGGGCCGCCCTGAACATGCCACACAAATCCGGCCTGGAGCGCCGGCTCGGCATCTTCCGTACGGCCGAGAAGAAGCTGCCGGACCTGCGCGATGGTGCGTACACCAAGCTCAAGGGCGTTCAGACCGAAGAGGACTACGTCGGGGTCGCGCACCCGCTGATGGAGTTCGCCAACGAGCTCGGTCTCGGCACCGGCAACATCACCAGCTACGGCCGTTCCGTCTACGCCATCTCGCTCACCAAGGCCGCGCTCTCGCTGGAGCGCTCGATCGGTCTGCACCTGCTGATCCAGCCCGGCCCCGACGCCGAAAGCTTCGCCAAGCAGCGCGTCGCCCTCTCCTCGTACGCCTACCTCGAGGGCATCGCTGTCGAGGAGTACCTCGGCGGTGGCACCGCGGCGGACGCCAGGAAGCTGGACGAGGCCAAGACGAAGGTGGAGGCGGACGGCAAGGCTCTGGCCCAGAAGGCGGCCGCGGACGCGCAGGCCAAGGGCCAGACGTACGTGCCACCGCCGTCCAAACCCACGTCCGACCCCGCAACGAACATGGTCTCCGCGCTCGCCACCCTGTCGGCCCCGAACCAGACGGCCGTCGCAGCGCTCGCCAAGCAGGGCGTCACCCCCGAGAACTGGTTGGCGGTGAACACCCTCAAGTACAACGCCTACCGTCAGATCGAATCGGACCTCGCCGACAAGGCCGTGGCGGACGCCTCGAACATCGCCGACGACGCCAAGCAGTCCGCGTTCATCACCGGTGCCATCGTCATCGTCGCCCTGCTCGCCGCGTTCATCATCGCCAGCCTCATGGCCCGCCAGATGAGCCGCTCCATGCGCCAGCTGCGCAACGCCGCCTTCGGTGTCGCCGAGCAGCGTCTGCCGATGCTGGTCGACCAGCTCTCGCGCACGGACCCCGGTCGCGTGGACACCCGTGTGGCACCCATCCCGATCACCTCCACGGACGAGATCGGCGAGGTCGCCCGCGCCTTCGACCAGGTCCACCGCGAGGCCGTCCGGCTCGCCGCCGAGCAGGCCCTGCTGCGGGGCAACATCAACGCGATCTTCACCAACCTCTCGCGCCGCAACCAGTCGCTGATCGAGGGCCAGCTGACCCTGATCACCGACCTGGAGAACAACGAGGCCGAACCGGACCAGCTGGAGAACCTCTTCCGCCTGGACCACCTCGCGACCCGTATGCGCCGCAACGGCGAGAACCTCCTCGTCCTCGCGGGCGAGGAGCCCGGCCGACGCTGGGACCAGCCGGTCCCGCTGGTCGACGTGCTGCGCGCCGCCTCCTCCGAGGTGGAGCAGTACGAGCGCATCGAGCTCTCCGGCGTCCCGGAGGCCGAGATCCACGGCCGCGCCGTGACCGACCTCGTGCACCTGCTCGCCGAGCTGCTGGAGAACGCGACGACGTTCTCCTCCCCGCAGACCAAGGTCCGGGTCACCGCCACACGGCTGCCGGACGGCCGGATCATGGTCGAGATCCACGACAAGGGCATCGGCCTCACGGCCGAGGACTTCGCGGACATCAACCACAAGCTGGCCAACCCGCCGACCGTGGACGCCGCGATCTCCCAGCGCATGGGCCTCTTCGTGGTCGGCCGGCTGTCCGACCGGCACGGCATCCGGGTCCAGCTGCGCCCCTCGGGCGAGCAGGCCGGCACCACCTCGCTGGTCATGCTCCCGGACGCCATCACCCACGGTGGCGGTGGCGAGCAGCCGATGGGCCGCGACGAGTTCACCGTCTCGCAGATCATCCCGGAGCAGCAGTTCCGGGGCGAGAACTTCGGGTCCGCACAGCCGATGCTGACCGCCGCGGATCTCGGCTTCGACGACAGCCGCTACACCGAGGTCCCCGACGACATCAGGGACCTGGACCCCGTCGGCCGCTCGCTGATGCGCGAGGAGCGCCGTGCGGCCCTGGAAGCTCAGGCGCAGGGCCACGGCCGCCCCGAGGAGGCGCAGGAGCCCGCCGAGGCCTACCAGGACGGTTTCCAGCCACTGCAGGGCGCGTACGACAACGGACAGCACCCGTACGACGAGCAGCAGCCGGGCTACGACCAGCAGACGGCGTACGGCGATCCGCAGCAGCCTGCGTACGACGAGACGTACTACCAGCCGGCCGGCGGCCTGCCGCAGGGTGACGGCTTCCCGTCCACCGGCGGCTACCCGGAGCCCGCCTATGCGGAGCCGGTGCAGGACAACCGCTCGGCGACCCAGGGCACCGCTTCGGAGACGTTCTCGGCCTTCGACGAGTCGCGCTACCGGGACGACTGGCCGAAGCAGGACGGGTACCAGAGCGCCTACCGCGCTGATTACGCTCCGGAAACGGAATCCATGCAGGCCGCTGACGTGAGTGAGCGGGACCGCGTAGGCTTCGACCGTCCCGGACCGGCCTCCTCCGCCGCTCACGAGCTCACCGACGCCGGACTGCCCCGTCGCGGCTCCACCCCGAACGGCGCCGTCGGCCGACAGCAGCCCGTGACGCAGGAGCCGTCGGCCATGGAGCCGGGCGACGACTGGCGCTCCGCGAACGACGAGCGGTGGCAGCAGGCGACGCAGCTCCGGAAACCCAAGGCGGGCGGGGTCACCTCTTCCGGTCTGCCCCGACGGGTGCCCAAGGCGAACCTGATCGAGGGCGCCGCGGAGACGACCCCGCAGGGAGGCCCACAGGTCTCCCGTGCCCCCGAGGACGTGCGGGGCAGGCTGAGCAACCTGCGTCGAGGCGTCCAGCGGGGACGCAACGCAGGCAGTGAAACGAACGGCCAGGGCTTCGGTCCTGACAGCACCTACAACCAGGAGCGTTAGTGTGAGCCCGATGAGCCAGGCGGCACAGAACCTGAACTGGTTGATCACCAACTTCGTGGACAACACCCCTGGGGTGTCCCACACCGTGGTGGTCTCCGCCGACGGACTCCTTCTGGCGATGTCCGAAGGCTTTCCGCGCGACCGCGCCGACCAGTTGGCGGCCGTCGCTTCCGGTCTGACCTCGCTGACCGCGGGCGCCTCCCGCATCTTCGAGGGCGGCAGTGTGAACCAGACAGTTGTGGAGATGGAGCGGGGATTCCTCTTCATCATGTCCGTCTCCGACGGTTCGTCGCTCGCGGTTCTTGCACACCCGGAGGCGGACATCGGCCTCATTGGGTACGAGATGGCGCTTCTGGTGGACCGTGCCGGCACGGTTCTCACTCCGGACCTTCGTGCGGAGCTTCAGGGAAGCCTTCTCAACTAACAGACGGACGGTGCGTATTCGCGTCCCGTGGCCGTAAGGTTTCGGGACGCGGCTTCCACAGGATGGGTGCACAGCGCAGTCGGAGGAGGAGAGAAAGTGGCAACACCCCCAGGCGGTTCGTCCTCGGGCAATTGGTCCTACGGCCCTGGTCAGGGTCCGGGCCAGGGTGAGCACAATCGGTACAACTTCCCCTCCGCGCCGAGCCAGCGGCGTCAGCCGTACGCGCCCCAGGGCCCACAGGGTCCCGGGCCGTCGCCGTACGACCAGCCGCCGGCACCGCGCATCCAGCCCGTGCAGCCGCAGCGCCGCTCGCCGGAGCCCGCGCCCGCCGGGTCGTCGAACAACCCTCTGGTGCGCCCGTACGCCATGACGGGCGGTCGTACCAGGCCGCGCTACCAGCTCGCCATCGAGGCGCTGGTGCACACCACCGCATCTCCGCACCAGATGCAGGGCCAGCTGCCCGAGCATCAGCGGATCTGCAACCTGTGCCGGGAGATCAAGTCGGTGGCCGAGGTGTCGGCGCTCCTGACGATTCCTCTCGGCGTGGCCAGAATTCTCGTCGCCGACTTGGCGGAGGCGGGACTGGTCGCCATTCATCAGCCCGGCGGCGACGAGAACGCCGGCGGCCAGCCAGACGTGACACTGCTCGAAAGGGTGCTCAGTGGACTTCGCAAGCTCTAGCGGCGGTCCTTCCCGCTCCACCACGTCCGCGAAGATCGTGGTGGCGGGCGGCTTCGGCGTGGGCAAGACCACGTTCGTCGGCGCCGTCTCGGAGATCAACCCGCTGCGCACCGAGGCCGTCATGACGTCCGCTTCGGCAGGCATCGACGACCTCACCCACACCGGGGACAAGACCACCACCACGGTGGCCATGGACTTCGGCCGTATCACCCTGGACCAGGACCTGATCCTGTACCTCTTCGGTACACCCGGCCAGGACCGCTTCTGGTTCATGTGGGACGACCTGGTCCGCGGCGCCATCGGCGCCGTCGTCCTGGTCGACACCCGCCGCCTCGCCGACTGCTTCCCCGCCGTCGACTACTTCGAGAACTCGGGCCTGCCCTTCGTCGTCGCCCTCAACGGCTTCGACGGGCATCAGCCCTATGCGCCCGAGGAAGTCCGCGAGGCGCTGCAGATCGGCCCGGACGCCCCGATCATCACGACGGACGCCCGCCATCGCGCGGATGCCAAGAGTGCCCTGATCACTCTCGTGGAGCACGCGCTGATGGCTCGGTTGCGCTAGGCGCAGATCGCATCCGCCGGGCCGGCCCGGCGGATCGCAGGACGCCTGCGGACTGTCCGTGGCTGATCGCGTTAAATCCCCGCGCCCCCTTTCATGGGGCGCGGGGATTTCTTTTTCCTGTGCACCTCCGTGTGCGCCGTGCACCAAGAAGGGCCCCTCCGTGGCGGAGGGGCCCTTCTCGGACTGCTGAGGGGAAGGCCTAGCCGTGCCAGCTGTGCGGCGCCCGGAAGCCGGGCTCGCGCTCCAGGCGGCGCCAGCCGGCCTTCGCGCGGCCGCGGTGGGCCGGGGTCGTCATGGACGGCTGGGCGGCTGCACGGGCCAGCAGGATGGCCGTGATGGCGGCCACTTCCTCGGGCTCGGCATAGCCCTTCTCGACGCGGATGTCAGGGGTGTTCATGGATGTCAGTCTCCGTGAGAGAGAGGTCCGCGGGGTTGCCGCGGAGGGTCCGCTCGGTTACTGCGGGGGGTTGCCGTGCTTGCGGGAGGGCAGGTCCGCGTGCTTGGACTGCAGCATCGCCAGCGACTTGATGAGGACCTCGCGCGTCTCCGCGGGGTCGATGACGTCGTCCACCAGCCCGCGCTCGGCCGCGTAGTACGGGTGCATCAGCTCGGACTTGTACTCCTTGACCATCCGCGCCCGCATGGCCTCCGGGTCCTCGGCGCCCGCGATCTGGCGACGGAAGATCACATTGGCCGCGCCCTCCGCGCCCATCACGGCGATCTCGTTGGTCGGCCAGGCGTAGGTGAGGTCCGCCCCGATGGACTGGCTGTCCATCACGATGTAGGCGCCTCCGTAGGCCTTGCGCAGGATCAGCGAGATCCGGGGCACGGTCGCGTTGCAGTAGGCGTACAGCAGCTTCGCGCCATGGCGGATGATCCCGCCGTGCTCCTGGTCGACACCGGGCAGGAATCCCGGAACGTCCAGCAGGGTCACCAGCGGGATGTTGAAGGCGTCACACATCTGGACAAAGCGCGCGGCCTTCTCCGATGCCTCGATGTCCAGGACCCCGGCGAGGCTCTGCGGCTGGTTGGCGATGATGCCCACCACTTGGCCGTCCAGCCGGGCCAGCGCGCAGATGATGTTGCGCGCCCACCGCTCGTGGACCTCCAGATACTCGCCGTCGTCGACGATCTCCTCGATGACCTTCGCCATGTCGTACGGCCGGTTCCCGTCCGCGGGCACCAGGTCCAGCAGGACGTCGCTGCGGCGCTCCACCGCGTCGGTGGACTCCACCCGCGGCGGGTTCTCCCGGTTGTTCTGCGGCAGCAGCGACAGGAGGTAGCGCACCTCGGCGATGCACGTCTCCTCGTCGTCGTAGGCGAAGTGGCACACGCCGGAGGTCTCGGCGTGCACGTCGGCGCCGCCCAGGCCGTTCTGGGAGATCTCCTCGCCGGTCACGGCCTTGACCACGTCCGGGCCCGTGATGAACATCTGCGAGGTCTCACGGACCATGAAGACGAAGTCCGTCAGGGCGGGGCTGTAGGCCGCGCCGCCCGCGCACGGGCCCAGCATCACGGAGATCTGCGGGATGACGCCGGACGCCTTGGTGTTGCGCTGGAAGATGCCGCCGTAGCCCGCGAGCGCGCTGACACCCTCCTGGATACGGGCGCCCGCGCCGTCGTTCAGCGAGACCAGCGGCGCACCGGCCGCGATGGCCATGTCCATGATTTTGTGGATCTTCGTGGCGTGGGCCTCGCCCAGCGCGCCGCCGAAGATACGGAAGTCATGGGCGTAGACGAACACCGTCCGGCCCTCCACCGTGCCCCAACCGGTGATCACACCGTCGGTGTACGGCTTCTTGGCCTCCAGGCCGAACCCGGACGCCCGGTGCCGGCGCAGCTGCTCGACCTCCTGGAAGGACCCTGCGTCCAGGAGCAGTTCGATCCGCTCCCGGGCGGTCAGCTTGCCCTTGGCGTGCTGCGCCTCGGTCGCCTTCTCGCTGGGCCCGGCCACGGCCTGCGCACGGATGTCGTGCAGCTCGGCGACCCGGCCGCGCGCATCCGTGGGCTCGCTCCCGGAACCTACAGCCTCTTCCAAAACGGTCATGTAGCGACCTTATGAAGTCCACCAAGCAAAGCGAGCCGTCCACTCTGTACAGTCTCCGGCCCGTTTTCCTGGTAGCACTGAACAGAATCCCCATCGGATGCAGCCCATCCGACTGCTCAGAGGGCGTGAGCGTTGTAGGGGTCGCACAACGTGCTCGACCGAGAGCAACCTCACATCGCGGGCTTCCGCATGCCATCCTCGGAGTGACACGGGACCCCGAACGGCCGCCCTGGGACCACCCGTCCCGACCGCCGGAGCGGCCGCACACGACCGTCGGCCGGTCCACCGTACCCGGCCGCCGGGAGTACGCCGCGCCGCCACCCCCGACGACGAACGTCATCGGCGACATGTACCGATGACGTTGAAAATTGAACGGAATAAGTCTACGGTCGAGTCTGTTCGCATCGTTGAACGTTAAACAGCTTTGGCTTCGCGGCCGTCCAAAGCCGCGAACCGTCCCCCAAAGGAGCAACACGTCATGGGCATCTTCGGCCGTAAGAGCACCGCCACCCCCGCCGAGAGCAACGCCGACCTCGCCGCGCTGACCGGCGCCTACACCCTGGACCCGTCCCACTCCACGATCGGCTTCGTGGCCCGCCACGCCATGGTCACGAACGTCAAGGGCGGCTTCCAGGACTTCGAGGGCACGCTGCACCTGGACGGCTCGGACCCGTCGAAGTCCACCGCCTCGATCGACGTCAAGATGGACAGCATCGAGACGGGCTCCGCCGACCGCGACAACCACCTGAAGAGCGCGGACTTCTTCAAGATCGAAGACCACCCGCAGATGACGTTCCGCTCCACCAAGGCGGAAGCGCTGGGTGGCGACGACTACCGGATCACCGGCGACCTCAGCATCCTCGGCACCACCAAGCAGATCACCATCGACCTCGAGTTCAACGGCGCCGCCAAGGACCCGTTCGGCAACGAGCGCGTCGGCTTCGAGGGCAAGGCGGAGATCCTGCGCTCGGAGTGGGGCCTGACCTGGAACGCGGCCCTGGAGACGGGCGGTGTGCTGATCTCCGACAAGATCAAGCTGGTCTTCGACCTCTCGGCGATCAAGCAGGCCTGACCCGCAGGTCCATCGAGCGCCCACTCGGGCACATACGGCGCGCCCGCCTTCCACTCCCCGTCTGTGGAAAGCGGGCGCGCCGTATGTTGCGGTTCGAGGGGACGGGTAGGCCGGCCGGTTCAGAAGCCTCCGCCGAAGTCGCCGCCGCCCCCGCCGAAGTCCCCTCCCCCGCCGTCGCCGGAGCCGCCGCCGAAGTCGCCGGGGTCGAAGTTCGCGCCCGACATGTCGCCGCCCTCGTAACCGCCGTCGTAGCCACCGAAGTCGCCGTATCCGGCGCCGTAGTCGGCCGCGTACGAGGGAGTGGCCATCATGTTGCCGAGCAGGGTGCCCACCAGCAGCCCCGGCAGGATGCCGCCGCCGAAGTAGCCGCCCGCCCAGGGGCCGTAGGCGGGGCCCGCGTCCCAGTACGGACGGCGACCGTACTCGGTGTCCACCTCGCGGACCGCGGGGTCGCGGCCGTCGGCCAGCCGGGCCTGGTCCGCGGCGCAGACCGGAACCTCGCGGGGTGCGCCGCCGGCGGGTGTCCAGGTCGCGTCGGCGACGGACGGGCCGTGGCGCGGGTCGAAGAAGCACGGCGGCCTGCGCTCGGGCAGGGGACGGCCGGTCCGCCGGGCGGCGAGCAGCGCCAGCGAGAAGCGGCCGTCCGCCAGGGCCTCGGTCACCGGCTTCACGTCCTCCGGGCGCTGGGCCGCGGCCATGAACGACTTCGCCTGCTCGTAGGCGTCCAGCGCCCGCTCGTAGTCGGCGCGCATCGCGTCGTCCGCGCCGGGCTGTGCCGGGTGGAAGTCGAGACGGTCCAGTTCCTCACCGAAGGCGGTGATGTCCTCGTCGACCACGACCCGCAGCTTCTCCAGCGCGGCCCGCTGCTCCTCCTCCCGGCGGCGCCGGCTGCGCCGTACGAGCGCGTAGGCGCCCACGCCACCGGCCACCAGCACCGCGCCGACGGTGATCAGCGCGGTGGACGAGACCCCGCTCCGGCCGCTCGAGGTGCCCCAGGACGACGGTGCGTGGCCCCGGACGCTGACCAGGGCCCGGTCGGTGAAGTCGGTCAGCTGGGCCTTGGCACTCTCGCCCTGGACGCTGGTGACCAGGTTCTGCACGGCGGTGCGGGGCAGCACCGAGGAGTCGGCCCGGGCGTCGAAGCGGTCGCCGAGCCGGATCGCGTACACACCGGTGATGCCGGTGGCCGTGCGCAGATCGGAGAAGAGGTTCTGGGTGGGGTAGCCGGCCGGCAGGACCACGACGAAGACGGGCTTGCCGGCGTCCTCGATCTTCTTCGCGAGCGCGTCGGCGTCGGCGGTGGACAGCTGCCTGGAGGCCGCCGGATCGACATACACCGGGCCGTGGCGCAGCGAGGCGGCGATGGCCGAGATGTCGGTGGCCGCGTACGCATGGGCGGCTCCGGTGGACAGGACCGTCAGGGCGGCCATGACCAGGGCGACCAGGGGGACGAAGAGTCCTCGGACCAGCGCGGTCTTCATACTTCGACGCTACCCGACGGCACCCGGAACCGGACGCCGGGCCCGGGGTGTGCCCCGGTGCGGCACGTGCGGGGCGAGCCGGTGGCCGGCGGCCCGTGGCGGGGAGGCCGGCGCCGTCGGCCCCGGAGACCGGTGTGCCCGGCGGGCGGCACATGCGCGCTGTGCCGCCCGCCGGGGGAGCCACCGGGCCGTCACGCCGCCCGGTATGCCTCCGTCAGCTTCGCGACCGCGGCCCGGTACTTGCCCGTCAGCAGCAGATGGTCCGCGTCCGCGAACGGCCCGGAGACCGCCGCCGTGATCCCGGATCCGACCTTCTGCTGGACGAGCAGCCGCGCCTTGGCCACGATCTCCTGGCCCGCCCGCGCGGACCCCGACTTCTCGGCCACGGCGGCGGCGTGTTCCAGCGCCTTCAGAGTCGCCGTACCGCCCGCCGGGGCCTTGGTGAGCGTGGTCAGCCCCCAGCCGTAGGGGAACTGCGGGTCGTACGAGGAGTCGCCGACGTTGATCGGCAGCTGTGCCTCGGACTTCGGCCAGGTGACCGGGAGCCGGCCGGTGAACGGGCGCTTGCCGTAGAGCACGTCGGCGACGCCGTCGCCCTCGGTGCCCGGCAGCCAGGAGGCCACCAGCGCGTCGATCTTGCCAAGCTGGTCGCCGATCAGCTGCGGCCGTCCGGAGACGACCAGCACCGCGCACTTCATGGCGCCGCACACCTTGTCCACGGCGGCCTTGTCGGCGGCGGACAGCTGCAGGGAGTGTCCGTTGCCGACGTCGCCGACGCCCTCGGCGTACGGGGTCTCACCGACGACGACCACGCCGACGTCGTAGCCGTTCAGCGGTGCCGAGGCGTCCTTGGAGTAGGTGACGTCTCCCCCGGCCTTGCGCATCGCCTGCAGGATGGTCGTGCCCTGGGTGTGGTTGCCGGAGGCGCCCTGCCAGGTGATGGTCCAGCCGCCGGTCTGGTTGCCGAGGTCGTCGGCGTTGGAGCCGGCGACGTACACCTTCTGGCTCTGCTTCAGCGGCAGCACGCCGTTCGCGTTCTTGAGCAGCACCTGCGACTCGGCGGCCGCCTGCCGGGCCACGGCCCGGTGCTCGGCGGAACCGATCCGTGCGGCGCCGCTCGTGTCGGCGTACGGGTGCTCGAACAGGCCCAGCTTGAACTTCTGCGTCAGGATGCGCGAGACGGCGTCGTCGATCCGCTTCTCACTGACACGGCCCGCCTGCACCTCGCTGATCAGCGCCGTACGGAAGTCCTTGTACGTGTACGGCACCATCATCATGTCGACGCCCGCGTTGACCGCGGTGCGGACGTGGGACCCGTAGTCGCCGGGGAGCTGGTCGATGGCGTTCCAGTCGCTGATGACGAAGCCGTCGAAGCCCATCCGGTCCTTGAGCACGCCGTTGATCATGTCGCCGCGGGCGTGCATCTTCACCGGGCCCTGGCCGTCGCCGAGGATGTCCAGCGAGGAGTACGACGGCATGACCGAGCCGATGCCGCGGTCGACCGCCGTCTGGTAGGGCGCCAGGTGGATGTCCTCCAGCTGCCGGCGGGTGACCTTGGTGACACCCTGGTCGATCTTGTACGACCCCGTCGTCGAGGAGCCGTACTCGGTGCCGCCGTCGCCGACGAAGTGCTTGGCGGTGGCCAGGACCTTGTCGTCGCGGCTCAGGTCCTTGCCGTCGGCGCGCCCCTGGAGGCCCTGGATGACCGTCTCCATGGACTCCACGAGGGCCGGGTCCTCGCCGAAGGACTCGTAGGAGCGGCCCCAGCGCTCGTCGCGCGTGACGCACAGGCAGGGCGCGAAGTCCCAGGGGATACCGGTGGCACGTACCTCACTGGCCGTCACCGCACCGGCCTTCTCGGCCAGTTTCGGGTCCCTCGTGGCTCCGATGCCGATGTTGTGCGGCATGATCGTGGCGCCGGCCAGGTTGTTGTGGCCGTGGACCGCGTCGACCCCGTAGATCAGCGGGATCTGGAACCGGGTCGCCTGCGCCCTCAGCTGGAAGGAGTCGATCATCTTCGCCCACGCCTCGGGGGTGTTGGGCGTCGGGGTCGAGCCGCCGCCGGACAGCAGCGAGCCCAGGGCGTACGCGGCGATGTCGCCCTGTGAGGTGAGACCGGCGCGCTCAGCCTGGGTCATCTGGCCGGCCTTCTCCTCCAGGGACATACGCGAGACCAGGTCCGCGACCCGCTTGCGCACCGGCAGCCTGCTGTCCAGGTACGGCAGGCCGTGGGCGTCGATGACGACCTGGGGGGTCTCGGTGGGGGCCTTGGCACCCGTGACGGTCAGCTCGAGCGTGATCGTCTTGGCGGCCGCGGCGCTCTTGTCCTTGCGGGTGGCGACCTCGATGGTGCGCGAGGTCCCGGAGACCGTCCCGGCCGGGAAGGTCACGGTGCCCGCGACAGGGGTGTAGTCGGTGCCCGGCGCGGCGGACCCACCGGCCGTCTCGTACGCGACGGTGACGGGCTCGTCGAGGGGCGCGGTACCGGTGGTGCCGACGGAGACCGTCACCCGTGCCGTGCCGCCCGCCCTGACCGGGTAGACGGCGGAGTCCGTGGTGACGGAGGCCCGCAAGGACTGGTCGGCCTTGCCGTACAGCTCGACGTCGTCCATGGCGAACTGCCCCTTGACGCCTACCGGGAGCGTGAGGGCGTAGCCCCACATCTGGGTGAGCCCGAGGACGTGGTCGATGCCGCCCACCGGCTGGTAGTCCGTGCGATAAGTGAAGGCGGTGAAGGGGATCTCGATCTGTTTCCAGCCGGTGAAGTCATCGTTGAACGAGGTGGTCCACAGCTCCGAGGCCTCGCCGTTCGCACCGCCGTCCTTGATCTCGAAGGCGATCTTCTTGCCGTTGTTCTGGCCGTCCCACCAGAAGCGTATGCCCTTGTGGGCGGACCAGTCGTGGGCCGGTTGATCGGCCGCGAAGTCGTGGGTGAAGCCGCCGTAGCCGCTGATGTCGTAGGTGCCGGCGAGGACCTTGGCGCCCTCGGGGGCGTCCGTACGGCCGGCGAACTGCAGCGCCGGCGGATCGTCGGCGTCGCTGCCCCAGGTGAAGATGCCGTCGGCGGGCTGGCTCGCGAAGGGCACCTCGCCCTCGAAGCGGTCGACGGGAACGGGGGCCGGGTCGTCGGCGCCGGACGCCGGCCCGGCGGTGGTGAGCGGGAACAGGGCGGTGAGCAGGGTGGCGGAGGCGATCAGGGCGGTTCTTCGCATGGACCTTCCCCTTGGCTCTGGTAGTCCGCAGGCGTGAGCTTACGACTTAGATCAGGGCGTGAGTTAACTGGTGCACCGGGAAACCGTCAAGACTTCACGCCAGAACAGGTACAGACCTAAGTCCCGGCCGAATCAGGGACGTTGTTCCTTCGGAAACTGAACCCGCACCCCCTTGACGCGGCCGCGGCGCCGTCATTTACTCACGCCTCGCACGCCCCCCAGTCCCCCACACCGAAAGGGCGGCGCACCATGAGACCACCGCTGCGCGCGGTTCATCTGCTCCTCGCCGGACTCCTCACCACCGCGGGCCTGTCCGCGGCGGGCACCGCCCCCGCGCATGCCGCCGGGGAACAGATCACGGCCTGGCTGACCACGACCGACGACTCCGGCGGACGCCATGTGGTGCGCGGGCTCCAGGCGCAGACCCCGTTCGCCTTCCAGTCGGGTGCCGGTGGCGACGGCGAGAACATCACGGTCGACGAGAACACCCGCTACCAGACGTTCACCGGCGGCGGGGCGTCCTTCACGGACACCGCCGCCTGGCTCATGAACAGCAGCGAGGCGCTCTCGCAGGCGACGCGGGACGCCACGATGCGGAAGCTGTTCTCGCCGACGGACGGCATCGGGCTGTCCTTCCTGCGCAATCCGATGGGCGCCTCCGACCTGGCACGCTTCGGCTACACCTACGACGACGTGCCGGCCGGGCAGACGGACCCGAACCTCACCAAGTTCTCGATCGCGCACGACCTGGCGGACGTGATTCCGCTGACGAAGCAGGCGCTCCAGCTCAACCCCTCGCTGACGGTCATGGCCACGCCGTGGACGGCGCCCGCCTGGATGAAGGACAGCGGACAGCTCAACGGGGGCTGGCTGAAGGCGGAGGACTACGGAGCCTACGCCTCGTACTTCGTGAAGTACCTCCAGGCCTACCGCGACCAGGGCGTTCCCGTCTCCTACGTCACAGCCCAGAACGAGCCGACGTGCTGCTCGGGCTATCCATCGATGAGCTGGAACGCGTCCGGGCTCGCGTACTTCACGAAGAGCGAACTGCTGCCCAAACTGCAGGCAGCGGGCCTGTCCACGAGGGTGCTGGCGCACGACTGGAACTGGGACGTGTACGACTCGTACGCCGCGCAGACGGTGGACGACGCGGCGGTCCGCTCGCACCCGAACTTCGGCGGCATCGCCTGGCACGGGTACGGCGGTGACGTCACGAAGCAGACGACCGTCCACAACCAGTACCCGCAGCTGGACGCGTTCGGCACGGAGCACTCGGGCGGCACCTGGATCGCCAACCAGCAGCGCGAGGACATGCTCAACATCGTCGACTACACGCGCAACTGGGCGAAGTCGGTGACGAAGTGGTCGCTCGCGGTGGACCGAACATGGGCCCGCACAACGGTGGTTGCGGCACCTGCACCGGCCTGATCACGATCCACAACGGGGACGGTGCGAGCGGGACGGTCGACTACACGGTCGAGTACTACACGATGGGCCACCTGACGAAGTTCGTACGGCCGGGCGCGCAGCGCATCGCCTCGACGGCGAGCTCGGCGGTGCCGAACGTGGCCTGGCGCAACCCCGACGGTTCCAAGGCGCTGATCGCGTACAATGACGCCGCCTCGGCGAAGACGGTGACGATCAACTGGGGTGGGCAGCACGCGACGTACTCCCTGCCGGGCAAGACGTCGGCGACGTTCACCTGGTCGGGGACGCAGTCGGGCAGCGGCGAGCAGTCGGGGGCGTTCGTGGGCCTGGCCGGCAAGTGCCTGGACGTGGCGGGCGCGTCGAGCGCCAATGACACGGCCGTTCAGCTGTACGACTGCAACGGGACGAGCGCCCAGCAGTGGACGGTGAAGGCCGACGGGTCGATCCAGGCGCTCGGGAAGTGCCTTGATGTGTCCGGCGGTTCGACGGCCAACGGGGCCAAGGTGCAGTTGTACGACTGCAATGGAACCGGAGCCCAGCGGTGGTCGTACAACTCGTCGACGGGTGATGTGGTGAACCTCCCCGGCCTGGCCGGGGCTTCTGCCTTTGCGCTTCAGGCGACGCGGGCGAGTTCCCTACCAGCACCCGGATGGGCGGTGGTGTCGTCTGAGATGACAGCACTGTCGACAGCTACACCCGCCGCAGTGGTGCCTGTGCGGGTGGCCCGGTTCTGGGCGCTACGCCGTTCTTCCCTGCACGCCGCACCCGCACGTCCGACGACGTTCTGATGGTAGGCGTGCAGTGACCGCTGGAGCGAGCTCCAGCCGGTCTGGGACCGGCGATACGTGACCTCAATGTCTAGGTCTGGGTCCGGGACGAAGGTCCCGTCGTTGACGGCAAGCGTGTGGATATTGACGCCGCCCACGGCGTCCCGGTGGCACCGGAACCCGCAACTCTCGTTCTTGCAGACGTACTCACGCCCGCGGACCTTGGTCCGCGTGTTGCACCTCGGGCACGTCTGGGAGGAGTGTGCCTCGCTGATGTGCTCGAGCCTCAGGCCGGTCTTGTACTGGAGGAAGTCTTCCTGCCGGCCGCGAGACCACTGCGACAGCTGCTGCCGCGTCGAGCGTGAGGCACGGCGCTTCTTGTTCGTGTTCTGCTCGATCCCACGCACGTCACCCGCGACCAGGCGGACGCCTACGACGGTGGCCGGCCCGGATATCTCCTGGTGGTGCTCGGTCCACGTCTCGTGGACCTCACGCGTGAACTGTTCGGCCTTCGCGCAGACCTGATGGTCGAAGTCGTGCAGACGTCGTTCGGT
This sequence comes from Streptomyces sp. CA-106110, assembly GCF_050936285.1. Classification (NCBI taxonomy): domain Bacteria; kingdom Bacillati; phylum Actinomycetota; class Actinomycetes; order Kitasatosporales; family Streptomycetaceae; genus Streptomyces; species Streptomyces sp. CA-106110. The sequence goes on from NZ_JBNJNB010000001.1 coordinate 4,133,487, forward strand.
CTTTGCTTCGACCTGCTTCTTCGCCGCCACGAGACGCCGATGCTTCCTGGAACCGTTCTTACACCTGGACATGCGAGAGGTCAGCCGGGCGACAACCTTGTTCCGGTACCTCTTCGCGGAACGGCCCTGGCGGCCGTTGACGACCAGGACCTTCATGCCGCCGTCCGGCATGGGCGCGGCGAGCGTCATCGGGTTGATGACACCCTCGTCGATCGCCACCGTCACCATCGGCCGGCCCTCAGCCCGCCCTGGAAGGGCCTTGCTCGGTGCGGTGTAGGAGATGTGCAGGGACCACGACCTGTCGTTCCGGTCCCAACACAGGCGTATCTCGCCCCAGTCCTTCGGTGAAACCGGTTGGCCGTCGCGTGAGATTACCTCCGGCAGCGGAAGCACGACCCGTCCGCGGCCGCGCCCAAGAGACAGGGCAAGCCGGCCTTCGGGGGTGATCCGCCAGCCGAACTTCGCGGAGAACGACAGCGGCCGGTACTTCTTCTCCCGCCAGGGAGCCCGCGCCTTCAAACCCAACGCGCGATTGGCTCTTGAGGTCGCCACCGCGTCCCACAAGTCGTAAGCGATGGCTTGCGCGGTGTGCGCGTGGAAGGGACGGGCCTCGACAGGAAGCGAGGTGACGTACCGGCGAACATCCTCCTTGTTTGGAGTCTCACCCGCATCCCACCGACCACGCAGCCATGCAACGGCCTGATTCCATAGGTCCGCCGCTGCGTGGCATGCATCGTGAGCACGCACATGGTCCGCGCGGTTCAACCAGACGGGAACAATGGCTGTACGGCCGACGAGACCCGCGTCTTTTCGGGCCTTCAACGACGCGAGGCGTGCGGCAACCGCCGGCGACACAACCTTATTCTCAACCTCTACGTTCCCAGACATTGCCACACCCCCTCATCAATTCCCGCCCCCCACAGTCCCGGCATCCGTACACGGTGCAACCGACACCACGGCCTGCAGACTGCCCCTTCTGACAAGCCAGTTGAAGACTAGGGCATACGACTGACAATCAACCGTGCGGCAGCAGTGGAGCGTGGTCCGCCGCTACGCGGCTCCGGGCTGAGGATGAGCTAACCCGGGCGTAAACGCCCGGGCTTGCGCTCAAGAGGAAGGTCAATTCGGCGGCGAACAAGTGCCTCGACGTGACGGACGACTCGTCGGCGAACGGGGCCCGGGCGCAGATCTGGTCGTGCACGGGTGCGGCCAACCAGAAGTGGCGACTGCAGTAGCCGAGGGGTGACGGTGCGCGCCGCCCCTCGTGGACGGGGGCGGCGCGCATACGGCGGACGGTCCGGCGCCGTCACCTTCCTTCGGGCCGGTCTCGATCGGTCGCGGGCCGGTCAGGTCTGGGCCGGCGGCCGTGTCATGAGCCGCGGCGAGTTCGAGAAGCTGGCCGCGGACTTCTGCTGAGGCCCGCCGGGCCGCTACTCTGCCGGCTCCACACCGGCCCGCAGCAGGCCGTAGGTGTAGGCGTCCTCCAGAGCCTGCCAGGAGGCCGCGATCACGTTGTCCGCGACGCCGACCGTGGACCACTCGCCCTTGCCGTCCGAGGTGGAGATCAGCACACGGGTCGTGGACTGCGTGCCGTGCTTGCCCTCCAGGATGCGGACCTTGTAGTCGACCAGCTCGAACGCGGCGAGCTGGGGGTAGATCTTCTCCAGGGCGACCCGCAGGGCGCGGTCGAGTGCGTTGACCGGGCCGTTGCCCTCCGCCGTCGCGACGATGCGCTCGCCCTTCGCCCAGAGCTTGACCGTGCCCTCGTTGGCGTGGGTGCCGTCGGGGCGGTCCTCGACGATGGCCCGCCAGGACTCGGTGCGGAAGTAGCGCAGGGGCGCGCCCGCCACCTCCTCGCGCAGCAGCAGCTCGAACGAGGCGTCCGCCGCCTCGTACGAGTAGCCCTTGAGCTCCCGCTCCTTCACCCGCTCCACGACCCGGCCGACCAGTTCCCGGTCGCCGCCCAGGTCGACCCCCAGCTCCTTGCCCTTGAGCTCCACCGACGCGCGGCCCGCCATGTCGGAGACCAGCATGCGCATGGTGTTGCCCACGAGCTCGGGGTCGATGTGCTGATACAGGTCGGGGTCCACCTTGATCGCGGACGCGTGTAGTCCGGCCTTGTGGGCGAAGGCGGAGACACCCACATAGGGCTGGTGCGTGGACGGCGTGAGGTTGACCACCTCGGCGATCGCGTGCGAGATGCGGGTCATCTCGCGCAGCCTGCCCTCGGGCAGCACCTTCTTGCCGTACTTCAGTTCCAGGGCCGCCACCACCGGGAAGAGGTTCGCGTTGCCCACCCGCTCGCCGTAGCCGTTGGCCGTGCACTGCACATGCGTGGCGCCCGCGTCCACCGCCGCCAGGGTGTTCGCGACGGCGCACCCCGTGTCGTCCTGCGCGTGGATGCCGAGCCGGGCGCCCGTGTCCGTGAGGACCGTCGACACCACCGCCTGGACCTGGGCCGGCAGCATCCCGCCGTTGGTGTCGCAGAGGATCACCACGTCCGCGCCCGCCTCCGACGCTGCGCGGACCACTGACTTCGCGTACTCCGGGTTGGCCCGGTAGCCGTCGAAGAAGTGCTCGCAGTCGACGAAGACCCGGCGGCCCTCGGCCCGTAGATGGGAGACCGTGTCGCGGATCATCTCCAGGTTCTCGTTGAGCGTCGTGCGCAGGGCCAGTTCGACATGGCGGTCATGGGACTTCGCGACCAGGGTGATCACCTGCGCACCCGAGTCCAGCAGTGCCTTGACCTGCGGGTCCTGTGCCGCCTTGCCGCCGGCCCGGCGCGTCGCGCCGAAGGCGACGAGCTGGGCGTGCCGGAAGTCGATCTCCTCCTGGGCCCGCGCGAAGAACTCCGTGTCCCGCGGGTTGGCGCCGGGCCAGCCGCCCTCGATGAAGCCCACGCCGAAGTCGTCCAGGTGCCGTGCGATGGCCAGCTTGTCCGCGACGGTGAGGTTGATGCCCTCGCGTTGCGCACCGTCGCGCAGCGTCGTGTCGAAGACGTGGAACGAGTCGTCGAGCTCGCTGGTTTCCGTCATGGTCTCAAGGCTCCTGATTTGATCTCGGTCTACCGGAATGACCGGTTCCACCGTCCCCCCATGGTCCCTCGCGCGTGCCTCCCGGCTGAAGGTGGGCCAGGAAAACGAAAAACCTCTCGCGGGTGCGAGAGGTCTGCGCGCGGGTCGAGGACGACGGTGGCCGCCCGTACCTGGTCGTACGTAGCGGTCACTGCGGACCGGCGCGCCTGCTGCCAATAATCATGGCGAACGAGAGCACGGGGGCAGTTTGGCACAATCCGCCCTCGCGCTCACCGCCGTCTCAGGATGCGGTCGTCAACGTGGACGGCTCGGAGGTGCTCACCCGGGTCAGATCCAGGTCCCGCGTCTCCCTCATGGTGACGTAGACCACAAGGGACACCGCCGTACAGCCCGCCACGTACCAGGAGAAGCCGGACTCCGCGCCCGCGTCCTTGAACCACAGCGCCACGTATTCCGCCGTCCCTCCGAAGAGCGCGTTGGCGAGGGCGTACGGCAGGGCGACGCCCAGGGCCCGGACGCCCGTGGGGAACAGTTCCGCCTTCACACAGGCGTTGATCGAGGTGTATCCGGTGACCACGACCAGGGCGAGCAGGGACAGACCCAGCGCCGGCCAGAAGCTGCTCGCGCGCTTCAGCAGCGTCATGATCGGGACCGTCAGGAAGGTGGAGCCGACCGCGAAGGTGATCAGTAGCGGACGGCGGCCGATCCGGTCGGCGAGTCGGCCGGCCGGCGGCTGGAGGCAGGCGAAGACGATCAGCGCGGTGAAGGAGACGAGAGTCGCCGCCTCCTTGGACAGACCCGCGGAGTTGGACAGGTACTTGGTCAGGTAAGTGGTGTACGTGTAGTACGCGACCGTGCCGCCCATGGTCAGAGCGATCACCAGCAGGGCCTCGTGCCGGTGCCGCCACAGCGCGCGCAGCGAGCCGCGCTCCGCGCCGCCGGTCTCGTCGGCCTGGTAGACCTCGGTCTCCAGCATGTTCCGGCGCAGATAGAAGACGACCGCCGCGCCCAGCGCACCCACCACGAACGGGATGCGCCAGCCGTAGCTGTGCAGTGCGTCGTCGGACATCGTGCGCTGGAGGACGATCTGGAGGCCGAGACCGACGATCTGGCCCGCGGTCATCGACACGTACTGGAAGCTGGAGGCGAACCCGCGCCGCGCCGGGTCGGACGCCTCGGTGAGGTAGGTGGCGCTGGCCGCGTACTCGCCGCCCACCGACAGGCCCTGCAGCAGGCGGGCGACGAGCAGCACGAGCGCGCCGCCGTACCCCGCGACGGCGTAGGTCGGCGCGACGGCGATGAGGATCGCCGAGGCGGACATCAGCGTGACCGTGAGAGTCAGGGCGGCCTTGCGCCCTCTGCGGTCACCGACCCGGCCGAGCAGCCAGCCGCCGACCGGGCGCATGAAGAAACCGACCGCGAAGATGCCCGCCGTGTTCATCAGCTGGGCGGTGGGGTTCCCGTCCGGGAAGAAGGCCCCGGCGAAGTAGGTGGCGAAGCTCGCGTAGACGAACCAGTCGTACCACTCCACCATGTTGCCGGCCGAGCCGATCCAGATCCTCTTCCAGTGCTCTCGTCCCATGGTCCGTAACGTGCCCGTCGTTTGCGAATGCGACAAGAGCGCCCCGGGTCGTGTCCATCGCGTTCACGCCACCGGGGGGTGCCGGCCTCCGGCGGCCGATCAGGTGTCCGGATTTCCCGGCCGCCCCAGGGACTCGTCTCAGGTGTCCGGATTTCCCGGCCGCCCCAGGGACTCGTCCAGGAACTCCCGTACATGGCCGAGGGTCTGCTCCCGGTCGGTGCCGCGCAGGCCGATCGCCACGTGGATGGAGAAGCCGTCGAGCAGGGCGCGCAGCCGGGCGGCGAAGCGGTCGGCGTCGACGGGCCGGAACTCGCCGCGCGAGACGCCCTCCGCGATCAGGGCGACCAGGTCGCGGTGCCAGGCGCGCTCGATGGCGGCCTGCCGGTCGCGCGCGTCGTCGTCGGCGTTCTGCGAGCGGTTCCACACCTCCAGCCAGAGGGTCCAGTGCGGGTCCCGGTGGCCGTCCGGGACGTAGAGGTCGACGTAGGCGTCGAGGCGCTCACGGGCGGTCACCCCACGGCTGAGCAGCCGTCCGCGCTCGGCGCCGAGCCGGCCCTCGCTCCACTCGAGGGCCTGCAGCAGCAGTTCGTCCTTGGAGCGGAAGTAGTAGAGCAGATGGCCGCTGCTCATCCCGACCTCGCGCCCGAGCGCGGCCATGGTGAGCTTCTCCAGACCGCGCTCGGCGATCATCTCCATGGCGGCGGCGAGGACGTCCTCGCGGGGCGGGGCGGACTGCCGGCTGCGGGTCATCCGGTCGCCTCCACGTCCTGCACCGCGTGCACGCGGACGGCGTCGGGGACGAGCCGGGTCTCGTGCCCGCCCAAGCAGCCGGAGGCCGCGACTACGGCCTCTGCCCCGCAGGAACAGACGCCGGTGACTCCATGATCGGAGCCGGCGGCGCGGCAGCCGCCGAGGCGGGAGACGTCGAGGTCGTCGATCCCCGGCCGTTCGGGGCGCCCCGGCATCTCGTCGGGCCGGCGAACCGGCGCGGTCAGCCGTCTTCCGCGGGTGGCGCGGAGCATCACATTCACCGGAACGTTCTACCCGAGGGCCGTCTTCGGCTGCTGCTGGGTGATGCAGTGGATGCCGCCCCCGGCCGCGAAGATCGTCCGGGCGTCGACGAGCGTCACCGTCCGCTCGGGGAACAGCCGGCGGAAGATCCCGGCGGCGATCTCGTCCCGAGGGTCGTCGAAGCCGCACAGCACCACTCCGCCGTTGCAGAGGTAGTGGTTGATGTAGGAGTAGTCGCTCCAGTGGCCGTCGGCCTCCAGGACGGTGGGGGCGGGGACCTCGACGACCTCCAGACGGCGGCCCCGGGCGTCGGTGGCGGACCTCAGGATCCCGATCACCTCTTTCGTCACCTCGTGGTCGGGGTGCGCCGGGTCCGGCTGGTGGTGGGCGACGACCACGCCGGGGCGGGCGAACGCGGCGACGATGTCGACATGGCCGAGGGTGCCGAAGCCGTGCGGAGGGTAGTCGGCGGTCAGGCCGCGTGGCAGCCAGATCGCCTTGCGGGTGCCGAGATGGGTGTGGATCTCCGCCTCCACCTGTTCCTTCGTCCAGTGCGGGTTGCGTTCGGGGCCGAGCTGGACCGTCTCGGTGAGCAGGACCGTCCCCTCGCCGTCGACGTGGATCGCGCCGCCCTCGTTGACCAGCTTCGAGGCGTACGTCCGGGCGCCCGCGAGGTCCGACACATACGCGGCGATCTTGGCGTCGTGCTCCCAGCGGGCCCAGCTCTGGGCGCCCCAGCCGTTGAACGTCCAGTCCACCGCGGCCAGTCCGCCCTTCCCGTCGGTGAGGAAGGTCGGGCCGATGTCACGCATCCAGGCGTCGTCGAGGTCGCGTTCGACGGTGTCGATCCCCGGGCTGAGGAGGGTACGGGCCTGGGCCGAGCGGCCCGGACCGCAGACCACGGTGACCGGCTCGAAGCGGCCTACGGCGCGGGCCACCGCCGCCCAGGCGCTCTCGGATGCCGCCAGGTCCTCGGGGTCGTCGAAGGTCGGGTTGGGGCCCGGCCACGCCATCCAGGTGCGCTCGTGCGGGGTCCACTCGGCGGGCATGCGGAAGCCGTCGGAGGCGGGGGTGGTCATGTCTGACGTCCTCACAGGAAGTACAGGCGGTTGAGGGAGACGGACTCGGCGGGCTCGGAGTGCAGGGGATCGCCGTCGAGGGTCACCAGGCCGGAGCGCTGGTCGACGTCGACCGTTCCGGTACGGGCGTTGAGGCGCAGGTCGGCGGGGCCGATCCCGCGGGTGCCCCGGACGGCGACCCGCCGCCTTCGGGTCGGCATCCGGTCGCCCTCCTGCTCGGCGGCCGCCCGGGCGACGAAGGCCACGGAGAGGTCGGCGGGGGTCGCTCCGTGCGCCCCGAACTGGGGTCCCAGCACGAGGGGTTCGCAGGTGTCGGTGGCCGCGTTGGGGTCGCCGACCACTCCGTACGCCGGGAAGCCGGCCTTCAGCACGAGCTGCGGTTTGGCCCCGAAGTATTCCGGTCGCCACAGCACGATGTCGGCCAGCTTGCCCACCTCGATCGAGCCCACCTCGTGCGAAAGGCCGTGCGCGATCGCGGGGTTGATCGTCAGCTTCGCGATGTAGCGCAGCACGCGGGCGTTGTCGTCGTCCGGGCCGTCGCCCTCCAGGGGACCCAGCTCGGCCTTCATCTTCCCGGCCATGGCGAAGGTGCGGCGCACGGTCTCGCCGGCGCGGCCCATGCCCTGCGCGTCGGACGAGGTGATGCCGATCGCACCCAGGTCGTGCAGCACGTCCTCCGCGCCCATGGTTCCGGCACGGATGCGGTCGCGGGCCATGGCCGCGTCGCCGGGCAGGTCGGTCTTGAGGTCGTGGACGGAGACGATCATGCCGTAGTGCTCGGCGACGGCGTCCCGCCCGAAGGGCAGCGTCGGGTTGGTCGAGGAGCCGATGACGTTCGCGACACCCGCCATCTTCAGGACGTTGGGCACATGACCGCCGCCGCAGCCCTCTATGTGGAAGGCGTGGATGGTCCGCCCCTCGAGGACCTTGAGCGTGTCCTCGACGGACAGGCATTCGTTGAGGCCGTCGCTGTGCAGGGCGACCTGGACGTCGTGTTCCTCGGCCACGCGCAGCGCGGTGTCCAGGGCGCGGGTGTGGGCGCCCATGTCCTCGTGCACCTTGAAACCGCAGGCGCCGCCCTCGGCCAGCGCCTCGGTCAGGGGCGCGGGGTCGGACGACGAGCCCCGGCCGAGGAAGCCGATGTTGACCGGCCAGGCGTCGAAGGCGTTGAACGCGTGCCGCAGTGCCCACGGCGAGTTGACGCCGACGCCCCACACCGGGCCGAACTCCTGCCCGATGATCGTGGTCACGCCTGAGGCCAACGAGGCCTCCATGATGCGCGGCGACAGCAGGTGGACGTGCGTGTCGATGGCCCCGGCGGTGGCGATCAGCCCCTCGCCGGAGACGATCGAGGTACCCGTGCCGACCACGACGTCGACCCCGTCGAGAGTGTCGGGATTCCCGGCCCGCCCGATCGCATGGATCCGGCCCTCCCGGATGCCTATGGAGACCTTCCGGATCCCCTGCGCCGCGTCGATCACCAGCACGTTGCTGATGACGATGTCACAGGTGTCGCGTACGGCCGTGGCCTTGAGGTGCAGCCCGTCGCGGGCGGTCTTGCCGAAGCCGGCGAGGAACTCGTCGCCGTACTTCTGCGCGTCGGACTCGACGCGGACCACCAGACCGGAGTCGCCGAGACGGACACGGTCGCCGGCCCGGGGGCCGTGGGTGGCCGCGTAGGCGTAGGGGTTCATCGGCCGGCTCCCAGATATCCGCAGGCGGCGGCCCGTCGCAGGGCCTCTTCCTTCGCTCCGGGCGCGTCCAGCGGGCCGTCGACGAGACCCGCGAAACCGATCGCGACCCGGCCGCCGCCGATCGGCACGAGCCCGACCTCGACGGTCTCCCCCGGCCCGAACCGGACGGACGACCCGGCGGGCACGGCGAGCCGCATGCCGTAGGCGTCGGCACGGGCGAAGTCGAGCCGCGGGTTGGCCTCGAAGAAGTGGAAGTGGGAGGTGACGGAGACCGGGACCGTGGCGGTGTTGGTCACGGGCATCCGCACGACTGCCTCCGGCTCGGCGTGCACGGGCCCGGGGAGCAGCGCTCCGGGGGCCTGTTCCCCAAGCCCTTGTCCGATGGGGTCGGAGACCACGGCGAGCCGTGACCCGTCGTCGAAGACCGCCTCGACGTGCACCTCGGTGACGATGTCCGCGACGCCCGGCAGCACATCGTCCGGACCGAGTACGGACCGCGCCGCCTCGATGGCCTCGGCGAGCCGCTTCCCGTCCCGGGCGGCCTCGCAGACGGTGTCGGCGATCAGCGCGGTGGCCTCCGGCACGTTCAGCCTCAGACCCCGGGTCCGCCGCGCACGAGCGAGTTCGGCGGCCCCGAACAGCAGCAGCCGGTCACGTTCCGTGGGGGTGAGTCTCACGCGTCGGCACCTCCTTGCTTCCCAGATTTTAGAGCGCTGCTCTAAACGCGTCCTCACTCTAAACGCTGGTATCAGGGAACGGAACTGCTGCGATGGCCGACACGGATCACACAGCTTTGAGCAGTGCTCTAAGTCACGCGCAGCCGGGGGTCACCGTGTTCGTCCTGCGACATCACCGGACGGCGCACGGTGCGGGCAAGGCCGGAGACGCGGGGGGGGTCATGGCGGACGTGGCGAACAGCAGCAGAGGACTAAATGCGGCGAGCAGCGCGAGCACCGTGAGGCTCTGCGGCCGACGCGGCGCGTGTGACGCGGTGAGGCCGTTACGCCTCGAACGAACCGCCGGGCCGCCCAGACGCAATGTAATGGGCGGCCCGGCGGTTCTTTAGACGCTCAGCCCAGCTGGTGCATCCAGCCGTGTGTGTCCTCGCGGGTGCCGCGCTGGAGGTCCAGCAGGGCATCGCGGAGGGCGAGGGTGACCTTGCCCGGCTCGCCGTCCTGCTGCTTCCATTCGGCACTCGCGCGCTTGACCGTACCCACCGGGGTGATCACCGCCGCGGTGCCGCAGGCGAAGACCTCGGTGAGGGTGCCGTTCTCGGAGTCGGCCTGCCACTGGTCGATGGAGACGCGGCCCTCCTCGGCCTCGTAGCCGAGGTCCCGGGCGACGGTGAGAAGGGAGTCGCGGGTGACACCCTCGAGGATCGAGCCGGTCAGCGAGGGGGTGACGATCCTGTCCCCGTACACGAAGTACAGGTTCATGCCGCCGAGCTCCTCGACCCACTTGTGCTCCACGGCGTCGAGGTAGCAGACCTGGTCGCAGCCCTTGGCCGCGGCCTCGGCCTGGGCGAGCAGGGAGGCCGCGTAGTTGCCGCCCGTCTTGGCGTCACCCATGCCGCCGGGGACGGCGCGGACCCGGTCCTCGGAGACCCAGATGGAGACCGGCTTGACGCCGCCGGCGAAGTAGGCGCCGGCCGGGGAGGCGATCACGAGGAACAGGTACTCGTTGGCGGGCTTCACGCCCAGCCCGACCTCGGTGGCGATCATGAACGGGCGCAGGTAGAGCGACTCCTCGCCGCCGTGCGCGGGCACCCACGCCTTGTCCTGCTGGACGAGCGCGTCGCAGGCCCCGATGAACGTCTCGACCGGCAGCTCGGGCATGGCCAGGCGCCGGGCGGAGCGCTGGAAGCGCCGGGCGTTCATCTCCGGGCGGAAGGTGGCCACCGAGCCGTCGGGCCGGCGGTACGCCTTGAGGCCCTCGAAGATCTCCTGCGCGTAGTGCAGGACGTTGGTGGCGGGGTCGAGGGAGATCGGGGCGTACGGGACGAGCTGACCGTCGTGCCAGCCCCGACCCTCGGTCCACTTGATCGTCACCATGTGGTCGGTGAAGTGGCGGCCGAACCCGGGGTTGGCCAGCATCGCCTCCCGCTCCGCGTCGGAGAGCGGACTGGCGGAGGGCTTGAGCTCGATCGTGGGCGTCGTCATGTGTGGTTGTCCTTCACCGGTTGTGTTGACGGGCCGCGCTCACGCCCGTCCCGCCGTTGGCGGTCGTAGGACGTCCGAGCATTCCCTCATTCCGCGGCTCCTGGTTCGATTATCGCAAGCGAAGAGTCGCCGCCGAAACGGTGTGAATGCGGCCCAAGGGGTAGCCCATGGGTGCGTCGATGGTGACACCCGGCGACGGCATGGGAAAGCCGCCGGGCGCAAAGGCGACCCGACGGCCTTTCTCAGAGGTGTGAGAAGCGCGGCGGGTCAGCCGGCTACTCGTACGGCGAGCGCGTCGCCGATCTCGTCGGTGCTGCGGGCGGGCCGGCCCGCGCGCTCCGCGAGGTCGGCGGAGACGGCCTCCTCGATGCGGGCCGCCTCGGACTCGTAGCCGAGGTGACGCAGCAGGAGGGCGACCGACAGGACGGTGGCAGACGGGTCTGCCTTGCCCTGGCCCGCGATGTCGGGCGCCGAGCCGTGCACGGGCTCGAACATCGACGGGAACTCGCCGGACGGGTTGATGTTGCCGGAGGCGGCGACTCCGATACCGCCGGAGATGGCGGCGGCCAGGTCGGTGATGATGTCGCCGAAGAGATTGTCGGTGACGATCACGTCGAAGCGCTCGGGCTGCGTGACGAGGTAGATCGTCGCCGCGTCCACGTGCATGTACTCGGTGGTGACCTCGGGGAACTCCTCACCCACCCGGGTGAAGATGTCCGTCCACAGATGACCGGCGTGCACCAGCACGTTGTTCTTGTGGACGAGGGCCAGCTTCTTGCGGGGGCGGGCCTGCGCGCGGGCGTAGGCGTCGCGCACGACGCGCTCGATACCGAAGGCGGTGTTCAGCGAGACCTCGGTGGCGACCGCGTGCGGGGTGCCGGTGCGGATCGTGCCGCCGTTGCCCGTGTACGGGCCCTCGGTGCCCTCGCGGACCACGACGAAGTCGATCTCGGGCTGGCCCGCGAGCGGCGTGGCGACACCCGGGAGCAGCTTGGAGGGCCGCAGGTTGACGTGGTGGTCGAAGGCGAAGCGGAGCTTGAGCAGGAAGCCGCGCTCCAGGACCCCGGACGGCACCGACGGGTCGCCGATCGCGCCGAGCAGGATCGCGTCGTGCTGCTTGAGCTGCTCCAGGTCGGCGTCGGTGAGGGTCTCACCGGTGGCGTGGTAGCGCCGGGCGCCGAAGTCGTACTCCTTGGTCTCCAGCTTCACATCCTGCGGAAGGACGGCGGAGAGGACTCTCAGCCCTTGGGCCACGACCTCCTGGCCGATACCGTCACCGGGAATCACTGCGAGATTGATGCTGCGAGACATGACGGCACCGTACTCCTTGTCCCATGGAATGACACGGAGCGTCCGGGATACGGACACGGTACCGGCCACTCGCGGCTCACTGCTCCTGGTGCCGGCACCCGCGCGCGGTGTGACGTGCGGATGCGGAGCGAACACCTCGAGGTGCGGCGCGACACATGACGCGGAGCGCCCGGCCGCGCCGCACCTCGTGCGGGTGCGGCTCCCGGCAGGTGGGTGATCTCCCGGCCCGACCGGGGATCAGCGGTCCTCGGGGTGAGGGCCGCGACTCAGTGGCCGGTCTCGCCGCCGTTGTCCCGGCGGTCGAGCGCACGCTGAAGCGCGGCGGCGGCCTTCTTGCGGTCGGACTCGCTCGTACGGGAAAGGTGACGGACTCGGCGGCGGGCGGTCGTCTCGGCCATGGGAAATCGACTCCTTCGACATCCGGGAGTGCGGAAAGGGGTAACGAGACGCCGGAGGGGCGGGGAGCGGTGCCGCAGGGGTTGCCTGCACGGGGCCCGGCTCACGACCGCCATTCGCTTGATCGAGCGAGACGTTCGGCTCCTACAAAGCTAAGCGAGGAGCGCGCGCCTGTCTCCACAATTACTCGGACTTCCTACTATCTGAGACGCCACTCGGGTCACACGCCCCTGACCTGCACGTCTGTCAGCCACCCGGATGCCGGTCCCCTGCCTGGCCCAGCCTCCGTCCGGCGACGGACGTCAGAGCACGTGGCCGTCCCGCCGGTCGAAGACCAGCTTGTGCTCCCGGTCGAGTGCGCCCCGCGGCCGCGGGGCGCACGAAGGTGCAGCCCTCCTCGCTGCGCAGCCGCACCACGCCGCGGGGGCCGAGGCCGCAGAGGCGGCCGGCCCAGAGCGGCCGGCCCTGGGCCGCGTACAAGCCGGTGCCCTCGCCCCTCGTGGAGAGCCCCCCGAGGTCGTAGGCGGCGTCGATGATCCGCTCGGGCCCGGCCATGACGGCTCCGACGGGGCCCCGGAGGCGAGGTCCGCGGTGTGGGCCGTGCGGGATCGGGTGGCCACTGGACCAGGATGACCGTTCGCGCCATGAGAACCGCCCCCGTCCCGGGTTCTTCGCAACCGGGGCGGGGGCGGTGATCAGTGGGGCAATCAGCCCATGTGCGGGTAGGTGTAGTCGGTCGGCGGGACCAACGCCTCCTTGATGGCGCGGGTCAGGGTCCAGCGCAGCAGGTTCTGCGGGGCGCCGGCCTTGTCGTTGGTGCCGGAGGCGCGGCCGCCGCCGAAGGGCTGCTGGCCGACGACGGCGCCGGTCGACTTGTCGTTGATGTAGAAGTTGCCGGCCGCGTAGCGCAGCTTCTCCATCGTGTACGCAGCCGCGGCACGGTCGTTGGCGACGACCGAACCCGTCAGCGCGTAGTCGGAGACCGACTCCATCTGGGCGAGCATCTCGTCGTACTTCTCGTCCTCGTAGACGTGCACGGCGAGGACCGGGCCGAAGTACTCGGTGCGGAAGACCTCGTTCTCCGGGTCGGTGCACTCGATGACGGTCGGGCGCACGAAGTAGCCGACCGAGTCGTCGTAGCTGCCGCCCGCGACGATCGTGCAGGTCGGGTCTTCCTTCGCCCGGTCGATGGCGGCCTTGTTCTTGGCGAACGCACGCTCGTCGATCACGGCGCCGATGAAGTTCGACAGGTCGGTGACGTCACCCATGGTCAGGTGGTCGACCTCGGCCGCGAACTCCTCCTTGAAGCCGGAGTTCCAGATGGACGCCGGAACGTACGCGCGGGAGGTCGCCGAGCACTTCTGGCCCTGGTACTCGAAGGAACCGCGGGTCAGCGCCGTCTTCAGGACCGCGCGGTCGGCGCTCGGGTGCGCGACCAGGAAGTCCTTGCCGCCGGTCTCGCCGACCAGACGCGGGTACGAACGGTACTTCTCGATGTTGTTGCCGATCGTCTTCCACAGGTACTGGAAGGTCTTGGTCGAGCCGGTGAAGTGGATGCCCGCCAGGTCCCGGTGCTCGAGCGCGACCTCGGAGACCGCGATGCCGTCGCCGGTGACGAGGTTGATGACGCCCTTGGGCAGACCCGCCTCCTCCAGCAGCTGCATCAGCAGCACGGCGGCGTGGGTCTGGGTCGGGGACGGCTTCCAGACCACGACGTTGCCCATGAGCGCGGGCGCGGTGGGCAGGTTGCCCGCGATCGCCGAGAAGTTGAACGGCGTAATCGCGTAGACGAAGCCCTCCAGCGGGCGGTGGTCGAGACGGTTCCACACGCCCGGGGAGTTGGCCGGGGGCTGCTCGGCCAGGATCTGGCGGGCGTAGTGGACGTTGAAGCGCCAGAAGTCGACCAGCTCGCACGGGCTGTCGATCTCGGCCTGCTGGGCGGTCTTGGACTGGCCGAGCATGGTGGAGGCGGCGATGGTCTCGCGCCAGGGGCCGGCGAGCAGCTCGGCGGCACGCAGGATGATCGCCGCGCGGTCGTCGAAGGCCATCGCGCGCCAGGCGGGCGCGGCGGCCAGGGCCGCGTCGATGGCGTCCTTGGCGTCCTGCTGGGTGGCGTTGCGGAGCGTGCCGAGGACCGCCTTGTGGTTGTGCGGCTGCACGACCTGGAACGGCTCGCCGCCGCCCATCCGCTTCTCGCCGCCGATCGTCATCGGCAGGTCGACCGGGTTCTCGGCCAGCTCCTTGAGCTTGGCCTCCAGCCGGGCGCGCTCGGGAGAGCCGGGGGCGTAGCCGTGCACCGGCTCGTTGACGGGGGTGGGGACCTGGGTCACAGCGTCCATGGGTTCCGTAACTCCTTGACGTGAGCGGGTGTTCGGGCTCAGCCCTTGCTGACCATCGAGCGGACGAAGAAGCGCAGGTTCGCGGGCTTCTCGGCGAGACGGCGCATGAAGTAGCCGTACCAGTCGGTGCCGTACGCGGTGTAGACGCGCATACGGTGACCCTCGGCGGCCAGGCGCAGGTGCTCCTCGCTGCGGATGCCGTACAGCATCTGGAACTCGTACTCGTCCAGCTTGCGCCCGGCGCGCCGGGCGAGTTCCTGCGCGATGGAGATGATCCGCGGGTCGTGGGAGCCGATCATCGGGTATCCCTCGCCGTCCATCAGCGTCTTCAGGATGCGGACGTACGCCTTGTCGATCTCGTGCTTCTGCTGGTACGCGACCGACGCGGGCTCCTTGTACGCCCCCTTCACGATACGCACCCGGCTGCCGCTCGCGGCGAGGCGGCGGGCGTCCTCCTCGGTGCGGAAGAGGTAGGCCTGGATCACACAGCCGGTCTGCGGGAAATCCTTCCGCAGCTCCTCGTGGATGGCGAACATCGAGTCGAGGGTGGTGTGGTCCTCGGCGTCCAGGGTGACGGTGGTGCCGATCGCCGCGGCGGCCTCCACGACGGGGCGCACGTTGGCCAGGGCCAGCTCGTGACCGCCGGGCAGCGCCTGGCCGAACATGGAGAGCTTGACGGACATCTCGGCCTTCGTACCAAGCTCCAGGTCCCTCAGCCGGTCGATCAGCCGCAGGTAGGCGTCCCGCGCGGCCGTGGCCTGCGCCGGGGACGTGATGTCCTCGCCGACGACGTCCATGGTGAGCTCCAGGCCCCTGCCGGTGAGCTCCTCGATGACGGGGACGATCTGGTCCACGGTCTCGCCGGGAATGAAGCGGTCGACGACCTGCTTGGTCACCGGGGCCGCCGAGATCAGACGGCGCATCCGGTCGCTGCGCGACGCGGCGAGAATCACGGGACCCAGCACGGGGCACCTCCACAGGGGCAACAGGAGGCCGAATCCCGACGACTCGGGTACGGCACGGAGAACCACCGTGAAACCTAAGGATTCCTCCGATCGTCGGCCATCGACAGCTGTCACGCATCCGTGCCCTGGATCTCAGACGTTTGTATGAGACGGCTTGGAAAATGCGGGAGAATACCCGTGTGGCGGATGTCTTCAAGGCTGGCCGTGGCGACTACCAGGAGCTCGTCGACGAGATCTCGGCGCTGCTCGGTGCCCCCGCGACCCTGGAGAACCGTGACTTCGAGCTGATCGCCTTCGCCGCGTACGACAGCGACGGCGAGTTCGACGAGGCGTCCCTCGACCCGGTCCGCACCCGCTCGATCCTCACGCGCCGCTCCACGGCTGCCGTGCGCCGGTGGTTCGAGGGCTTCGGAATCGCCCACGCCACCGGACCTGTCCGCATTCCGCCGACCCCGGAGGCGGGCGTCTACCGCGGAAGGATCTGTCTGCCGGTACGCCATCGGGGTGTCGTCCTCGGCTATGTGTGGCTGCTCGCCGACGAACCGGGCCCGTCCGAGGCGCAGCTGTCGGCGGCGATGGAGGTCGCCGCCCGTATCGGGGGTCTCCTCGCCGACGAGGCGCAGGCGGGCGCGGATCTGACGCGGGAACTGCGCGCGGTGCTCACCGCGGAGCGCGGCTGGCAGCAGGAGGCGGCGGTGGCCGAACTGCGTGCGGCGCTGGGAGCGCGGGCGGAGGGACTGCACACGCTGGTCTGTGTCGCCCCCTGGCCCTCTGCCGACCCGGACGACGCCCCGTCGGCCCGTACGATCCCGGCCGCGACCGCGCTGTGCACGGTGCCGTGGGGCAACTCGGGCCAGAGTCTGGCCCTGCTGGTGCGGTTGCGTTCGGCCGATGTGCTCACGCCGGCGCTGACGGCCGCGGCCCGGCTGCTGCGGGACGCGCAGGGCGCGGGCGCCGGGCGGGCGGCTGCGGGGGTCGCCGGAGTCCGGCACGGCCTCGGCGAGTTGGGCACCACCTGGCAGGAGGCGTCGGGGGCGGCCCGCGCGGCACTGGCGGAGTCCCGGCTCGGCCCGGTCGCACAGTGGCCGGCCATCGGCCCCTACCGCCTGCTGACCGCGCTCCCGCCCGAGACGGCCCACGACCCTGCGGTACGCGCGTTGCTCACCCCCGCCCACCGCGAACTCGCCCGCACGGCCGAGGTGTTCCTGGACTGTGCGGGCCAGGCCGGACGCACCGCCGCCGAACTGGGCATCCACCGCCAGACGCTGTACTACCGGCTGTCCCGCGTCGAGCAGCTCACCGGCCTGGACCTGGACGACGGCGAGGACCGTCTGCTGCTGCACATGGCGCTGAAGGGGGCGCGGCTCTAGGCGCCTTCGGGCGTGCGGTCCCCGGTGGCCGACTCGACCACCCGGCGCAGGCCCTCGGCGAGCTGATCGCCACTGGTCGCCGTGTCCGGGTCGAAGATCCACTGCACCATGAGCCCCTGGAGGAGGGTCTGGTAGAACCGGCCCTCGGTGTCGACGGTCTCCTTGCCGAACTCCGCCTCGGGCAGGTCGTGGAACAGGGGCAGCAGTCCTGAGCGGCCTTCCTCCTGCGCCTCGGCCAGCAGTTTGCGCACCTCCGGCAGCCGGTCGCCCTGAAGGATGAGTTCCAGGCTTAGCAGCAGGACGGCCCGCGACTCGGGCAGCGACCGGATGATGTTGCTCCACACCTCCTGGAAGCGCTCCAGCGAACCCGGCGACGTCCTCGTCTCGCCGCCCGCGCCCC
The DNA here is from genome assembly GCF_050936285.1 of Streptomyces sp. CA-106110. Classification (NCBI taxonomy): domain Bacteria; kingdom Bacillati; phylum Actinomycetota; class Actinomycetes; order Kitasatosporales; family Streptomycetaceae; genus Streptomyces; species Streptomyces sp. CA-106110. The sequence goes on from NZ_JBNJNB010000001.1 coordinate 4,150,828, forward strand.
AGCCGGGGTCGAATCGGTCGCCCATCCCCTCGACCAGCGAGACGTACGCCTTCACCAGCAGCGCGTCCTTGGAGCCGTAGTGGTAGCCGATGGACGCCAGGTTGGTCCCCGACTCCTTGACGATGTCGCGCGCCGTCGTGCGCATGAAGCCCTTCTCCAGCAGGCAGCGCTTGGCGCCCTCGAGCAGATCCTCACGGTGTCCCATGCGGTCACCCTACTCCGATTCAGACAACCGTCCTAGACGAGCGAATTATACGCTCGTACTAGACAAGCGTTTAAGACGTCCGTACAGTCCTCGACATGACGAACTCGACGAGCACGAGCAACAACCTCCGCGCCCCGAGCGCCCCGGCCCGGGCCGGCCGCCGCGAATGGACCGCGCTCGGCGTCCTGATGCTTCCGCTGCTGCTGGTCTCGATGGACGTCTCCGTCCTCTACTTCGCGATCCCGGCGATCACCGCGGACCTGGAACCGAGCAGCACGCAGCAGCTGTGGATCTTCGACATCTACGCCTTCGTCCTCGCCGGACTGCTGATGACGATGGGGTCCCTGGGCGACCGCATCGGCCGGCGCCGGCTGCTGCTGATCGGCGCGGCGGCCTTCGGCACCGCCTCACTGGTGGCGGCGTACGCGAACAGCGCCGAGACCCTGATCGCGGCCCGCGCGGTCCTCGGCATCGGCGGCGCCACCCTGATGCCGTCCACGATGGCGCTGATCCGCACGATGTTCACCGACCCCGGTCAGCGCGCCAAGGCGATCGGCCTGTGGTCCGGCGTGATGACGGCCGGTATCGCGCTCGGCTCGGTGATGAGCGGAGTGCTCGTCCAGTACTTCTGGTGGGGTTCGGTCTTCCTGGTCAACCTGCCCGCGATGGCCCTGCTCCTGGTCCTCGGCCCCGTCCTGCTCCCCGAGTCGAAGGACCCCCGGCCCGGCCGCTTCGACCTGCTCGGTGTGCCGCTGTCGATGGCCGCGGTGCTGCCCTTGATCTACGGCCTCAAAGAGATCCCGGCCAACGGATGGCACGTCCAGTACGTGCTGTCGCTGACGGTGGGCCTGCTGTTCGCGGCGCTGTTCGTGCACCGCCAGCGTACGTCGGCGTCCCCGCTCGTCCCTCCGGTCCTCTTCCGCTCGCGCGGCTTCGCTCCCGCCCTCGCCCTCAACCTGATCTCGTCCTTCGCCATGCTGGGCTCGGCGTACTTCACCACCCAGTACCTGCAGTCGGTCCTCGGCAAGAGCGCCCTGGAGGCCGCGCTGTGGGCGCTGCTCCCGTCCGTGCTGATCGGCTTCGCGGCCCCCGTGACCACCCAGCTGGTGCAGAAGGGCGTGGACAGGGCCCATGTCGTCACGGCCGGGTTCGCCGTCGCGGCCTGCGGCTACGGGATGCTGGCGCTCGCCGGCACCGACTCGATGTGGCTGGTGCTGGCCGGGGCGGGCGTGCTGGCCGCCGGAATCGTCACCGTGATCTCGCAGATGATGGACCTGGCCATGGGCGCCGCACCGGCGGAGCGGGCGGGCGCCGCGTCCTCCCTGATGGAGACGGGCGCCGAGTTCGGCGGTGCACTGGGCATGGCGGTCCTCGGTTCCATCGGCACCGCGGTCTACCGCCACCGCATCCCGGCTTCGGCCCCCTCCCCCGCCCACGAGACGCTGGGCGGAGCGCTCGCGGCGGCCCGCTCGATGCCGGGCCGGGCGGGAGCCGAACTGCTGGCCACGGCGCGTGAGGCGTTCACCAGCGGTATGCAGTCGGCGGCGATCACCGGAGCCGTCCTGCTGCTGGCCGCGGCAGCACTGGCCACGGCGACCCTGCGGGGCATCCGGGTGCAGGACACCCAGGAGTAGACGACGGACGACACGACGGGGCCCGGGCCACCTCAGGTGGCCCGGGCCCCGTCGCTGATCGCGTGGGCGTCAGACGAGGTTCACCGAGCGCGCCGACGTGGCGCCGATCTCGTCCGCGACCTCCGTCAGGACGTTCTGCGGAACCGCGGAGTCGACCGTGAGGACCGCCAGTGCCTCGCCGCCGGCGATGTCACGAGCCACCTGCATGCCGGCGATGTTGATACCGGCCTCGCCGAGGATGCGGCCCAGGGTGCCGACCACGCCGGGGCGGTCGGAGTAGCGGAGCACGACCATGTGGTCCGCGAGCGCCAGGTCCACGTCGTAGTCGCCCACCGCCACGATCTTCTGGTGGTTCTTCGGGCCGGTCAGCGTGCCGGACACCGCGACCTCCTCGCCGTCGGCGAGCGTGCCGCGCACAGTCACCACGTTGCGGTGGTCGGTGGCCTCCGAGCTGGTGGTCAGGCGCACCTCGACACCGCGCTCCTGGGCGAACAGCGGCGCGTTGACGTACGAGACCGTCTCGGCCACCACGTCCTCGAACACACCCTTGATCGCGGACAGTTCGAGCACCTTCACATCGTGCTGGGTGATCTCGCCGTAGACCTCGATGTCGAGCCGGACGGCCACCTCGCCCGCGAGCGCGGTGAAGATACGGCCGAGCTTCTCGGCGAGCGGCAGACCCGGCTTGACGTCCTCGGCGATGACACCGCCCTGCACGTTCACCGCGTCGGGCACCAGCTCGCCGGCGAGCGCGAGGCGCACCGACTTGGCGACCGCGATACCGGCCTTCTCCTGCGCCTCGTCGGTGGACGCCCCCAGGTGCGGGGTGCAGACGACCTGGTCGAGCTCGAACAGCGGCGAGTCCGTGCACGGCTCCTTCGCGTACACGTCGAGGCCCGCGCCGGCGACCCGGCCCTCCTTCAGCGCCGAGTACAGCGCCTCCTCGTCCACGATCCCGCCGCGGGCGGCGTTGACGATACGGACGGACGGCTTGACCTTGTGCAGCGCCTCGTCGCCGATCAGACCGAGGGTCTCGGGGGTCTTCGGCAGGTGGACGGTGATGAAGTCGGAGACCTCGAGCAGCTCGTCCAGGGACAGCACCTTCACGCCCATCTGCGCGGCCCGGGCCGGCTGGACGTAGGGGTCGTAGGCGACGACCTTCATGCCGAACGCGGACATGCGCTGCGCGACCAGCGCGCCGATCCGGCCGAGGCCGACCACGCCCAGCGTCTTCTCGGCCAGCTCGACGCCCGTGTACTTGCTGCGCTTCCACTCGCCGTTCTTCAGCGCGGCGTTGGCCTGCGGGATGTTGCGGGCGCTGGAGAGGATCAGACCGCAGGCGAGTTCCGCGGCGGTCACGATGTTCGAGGTGGGGGCGTTGACGACCATCACGCCGGCCTTGGTGGCGGCGGAGACGTCCACGTTGTCGAGGCCGACGCCGGCTCGTGCGACGGCCTTCAGCTTGCCGGCGGCGGCGATGGCCTCGGCATCGACCTTCGTCGCGGAGCGGATCAGGATGGCGTCGACGTCGGCGATCGCCGACAGCAGCTCGGCGCGGTCCGCCCCGTTGCAGTGACGGATCTCGAAGTCAGGGCCAAGGGCATCGACGGTCGCAGGCGACAGCTCTTCAGCGATGAGTACCGTGGCTTTTCGACTGGGGTACGAGCTCACGTGAGTCCTCACAAGTCCAATGCGGACGGCCGTCCCGACGGCCGCAGGCGGTGGAGGGGTGCTAGCCGCGTGGAAGACGCACGACGCTGTGGGCCTGAACGCGATTGTTGTGCAGCAGTCTAGTGGCGCTGGGTGTGACATATTGCGCCGCTGCGGAAGGATCACTCGTCCGTGGCTGGACGGGCTGGACAACGTCTGGTTCCAGAGATTACCCCTGGTTCGCCGAAGGGGCCGGAGCGAACGGCTCCGGCCCCTCGGGCACGAGGCTCAGGCCTCCTCGTCGACCCAGCTCATCAGCTTGCGCAGCTGCTTGCCGGTGGTCTCCAGCAGGTGCTCGGAGTCCTGCTGCTTGTACTCGTTGTACTTCTTCAGACCGCCGTGGTACTCGTCCATCCAGTTCTGGGCGAACGAGCCGTCCTGGATCTCCGCGAGGACCTTCTTCATCTCGGCCTTGGTGGCGTCGGTGATGATGCGCGGACCGGTGACGTAGTCGCCCCACTCGGCGGTCTCGGAGATCGACCAGCGCATCTTCTCCAGGCCGCCCTCGTACATGAGGTCGACGATCAGCTTCAGCTCGTGCAGGCACTCGAAGTACGCGATCTCCGGCTGGTAGCCCGCCTCGGTCAGCGTCTCGAAGCCCGCCTTGACCAGCGCGGTGGTGCCACCGCACAGCACGGCCTGCTCGCCGAAGAGGTCGGTCTCGGTCTCCTCGGTGAAGGTCGTCTTGATGACGCCGGCACGGGTGCCGCCGATGCCCTTGGCGTACGACAGGGCCAGCGCGAAGGCGTTGCCCGAGGCGTCCTGCTCGACGGCGACGATGCAGGGCACGCCGCGGCCCTCCTCGTACTGGCGGCGCACCAGGTGGCCCGGGCCCTTCGGGGCGACCATGCACACGTCCACGCCGGCCGGGGGCTTGATGAAGCCGAAGCGGATGTTGAAGCCGTGGCCGAAGAACAGCGCGTCGTCGTCCTTCAGGTTCGGGGCGATGGACTCCTCGTAGACCTGGGCCTGGATCGGGTCCGGCACCAGGATCATGATGACGTCGGCCTCGGCGGCGGCCTCCGACGGGGTCACCACGCGCAGGCCCTGCTCCTCGGCCTTCTCCTTGGACTTGGAGCCCTCGTGCAGACCGACGCGCACGTCGACGCCCGAGTCACGCAGCGACAGCGCGTGGGCGTGGCCCTGGCTGCCGTAGCCGATGACCGCGACCTTGCGGCCCTGGATGATGGACAGGTCGGCGTCAGCGTCGTAGAACAGCTCGGCCACTTTGGGTTCTCTCCTTGGTGTGCAGGTGTTGCGTCCACCGTATGCCGGTGGGGGGAAGTGACGTTTCGGGGTCTCGGAATACGGGCGGGCGGCGGGTCGCCGGCTCGCCCGTATCCGGTCGTACGGGAATCCTCCGCGACCGCTAGGCCGACCGGTCGAGGGCGCGCAGGGAACGGTCCGTGATCGAGCGCGCGCCGCGGCCGATCGCGATCGTGCCGGACTGGACCAGCTCCTTGATGCCGTACGGCTCCAGCATCTTGAGCATGGCGGACAGCTTGTCGCTGCTGCCGGTGGCCTCGATGGTGACGGCCTCCGGGGAGACGTCCACGGTCTTGGCGCGGAACAGCTGGACGATCTCGACGATCTGGGAGCGTGTCTCGTTGTCGGCGCGCACCTTCACCAGAACGAGTTCACGCTGGACGGCCTGCGTCGGCTCCAGTTCGACGATCTTCAGTACGTTGACGAGCTTGTTGAGCTGCTTGGTGACCTGTTCGAGCGGCAGGTCCTCGACGTTCACGACGATGGTGATGCGGGAGATGTCGGGGTGCTCGGTCACGCCGACCGCGAGCGAGTCGATGTTGAAGCCGCGACGGGAGAACAGGGCGGCGATCCGGGCGAGGATGCCGGGCGTGTTCTCGACCAGGACCGAGAGGGTGTGCTTGGACATGGTTCTCACTCAGCTCTCTCAGTCGTCCTCGTTGTCGCCGAAGTCGGGACGGACGTCCCGCGCGGCCATGATCTCGTCGTTGGAGGTGCCGGCCGCGACCATCGGCCAGACCATCGCGTCCTCGTGGACGATGAAGTCGACGACGACCGGACGGTCGTTGACGGAGTTCGCCTCTTCGATGACCTTGTCGAGGTCCGCCGGGGACTCGCAGCGGATCGCGTAGCAGCCCATGGCCTCCGACAGCTTCACGAAGTCGGGGACGCGGGTGCCCGCGCTCGGCTGCTTGGCAGGGCCCTCGGCGGAGCTGCCGTTCAGGCCGGCCGGGCCCGAGTGCAGCACCGTGTTGGAGTACCGCTGGTTGTAGAAGAGGGTCTGCCACTGGCGGACCATCCCGAGGGCGCCGTTGTTGATGATGGCGACCTTGATCGGGATGTTGTTCAGGGCGCAGGTGGTCAGCTCCTGGTTGGTCATCTGGAAGCAGCCGTCGCCGTCGATCGCCCAGACCGCGCGGCCCGGGGCGCCGGCCTTCGCGCCCATCGCGGCCGGCACCGCGTAGCCCATCGTTCCGGCGCCGCCGGAGTTCAGCCAGGTGGCGGGCTTCTCGTACTGGATGAAGTGCGCGGCCCACATCTGGTGCTGGCCGACGCCCGCCGCGAAGATCGTGCCCTCGGGCGCGAGCTGTCCGATGCGCTCGATGACCTGCTGCGGGGACAGCGAGCCGTCCTCGGGCAGGTCGTAGCCGAGCGGGTACGTGCGGCGCCAGCGGTCCAGGTCGGTCCACCATGCGGTGAAGTCGCCCTTGTGGCCCTCGCTGTGCTCCCGCTGCACGGCCTGGATCAGGTCCGCGATGACCTCGCGGGCGTCACCGACGATCGGCACGTCCGCGGCACGGTTCTTGCCGATCTCGGCGGGGTCGATATCGGCGTGGACGATCTTGGCGTGCGGGGCGAAGCTGTCCAGCTTGCCGGTGACGCGGTCGTCGAAACGGGCTCCGAGGGCGACGATCAGGTCGGCCTTCTGCAGCGCGGTGACGGCGGTGACCGCACCGTGCATGCCCGGCATCCCCACGTGCAGCGGGTGGCTGTCGGGGAATGCGCCGAGCGCCATCAGGGTGGTGGTGACGGGCGCTCCGGTGAGCTCAGCGAGGACCTTCAGTTCGGCGGTGGCCCCGGCTTTGAGGACGCCGCCGCCGACGTAGAGGACGGGGCGCTTCGCGGAGGTGATCAGCTTGGCGGCCTCGCGGATCTGCTTGGCGTGCGGCTTGGTGACCGGGCGGTAGCCGGGCAGGTCCATGACGGGCGGCCAGCTGAAGGTGGTCTGCGCCTGCAGGGCGTCCTTGGCGATGTCGACCAGGACCGGTCCCGGGCGGCCGGTGGAGGCGATGTGGAAGGCCTCCGCGATGGTCCGGGGAATCTCCTCGGCCTTGGTCACCAGGAAGTTGTGCTTGGTGATCGGCATCGTGATGCCGACGATGTCGGCCTCCTGGAACGCGTCCGTGCCGATCGCCTTGGAGGCGACCTGCCCGGTGATCGCGACCAGCGGCACCGAGTCCATGTGCGCGTCCGCGATCGGGGTGACCAGGTTGGTGGCGCCGGGTCCCGAGGTCGCCATGCAGACGCCGACCCTGCCGGTGGCCTGCGCGTAACCCGTGGCCGCGTGGCCGGCGCCCTGCTCGTGCCGCACCAGCACGTGCCGCACCCGCTTGGAGTCCATCAGCGGGTCGTACGCCGGAAGGATCGCACCGCCGGGAATGCCGAATACCGTCTCGGCGCCGACCTCCTCGAGCGAGCGGATGAGGGACTGCGCACCCGTGACGTGCTCGGGGGCAGACGGATGGCCTCCGGATCGGGGCCGGGGCTGCGGGTGATGGGCCCCGGTGGCCTGCTCGGTCATCGGCATTCTCTTCTCGATGCTGAGGGTTTTTGCGAGGTTTGGGCGTTGTTCGACTGGTGCGTGTGCAACAAAAAACCCCTCGTGCCGTTGGGCAAGCGAGGGGAGCGCGCCGGGTGTGGTCGCTGGGTGTTCCGGTTCATTTCCGGTGGGTCCCAGCTCAGCCGACGCGCTGTCCAAGTACGAGAATTCGGGAGCGCATGGCACTGACCCTCCCCCCGGCACACCGTCACTGTCAAGTGGGTGGGACAGGAGTCTCATTATGTGAGCGTAGGCCCGTCCCGCCTCCGAAAACGGCAGGCACACCACTGGTGTACACCTCGGGGGCCCCTCCGGCGAAGGCCGGCTCCGCGGGGCCATGCGGAACCGGATAGCGGCCGGAAGTCAGCGCCCGGCGCAGCCGGTACTCGTCCAGCGGTCCGGAAAACGCCATGCCCTGACCGTGTGTGCAGCCCATCGCGCGCAGCGCGACGACCTGCTCGGGCAGGTCCACGCCGTCGGCGATCGACTGCAGACCCAGGTCGGTGGCGATGCGCAGCAGCCCGCTGGTGATCTTGTGCAGCCGCGCGGACTCGACGACCCCCTCGACCAGGCTGCGGTCGAGTTTCAGTACGTCCACGGGGAGCCTGCGCAGCGCCGTGATGGCCGCGTAGCCGTTGCCGAAGCCGTCGAGGGCGATACGGACGCCGATTCTTCGCAGCGCACCGAGTCTGCGTTCCAGCTCGTCCAGGCAGACCCGGGGATCGGGGTCGGACAGCTCGATCACCAGGGAGCCCGAGGCCAGTCCGTGCCGGGTGAGCAGAGCCTCGACGGAGCCGAGTGGCAGCGGGCGGTCGAGGAGCCGGCGGGCGTTCACCCGGACGGCTACGGGCACGGCCAGGCCCGCCGCGGTGCGCTCGGCGGCCTGCTCGACGGCCTCCTCCAGCACCCAGCGGCCCAGCTCGGCGGTCTTGTCGCTGTCCTCGGGGACCCGCAGGAACTCCATCGGGGTGAAGAGCACGCCCTGAGAGGAGCGCCAGCGTGCCTGGGCACTGACCGTCGCGATCCGGCCATGCTCGAGCGACACCACCGGCTGGTGCAGCAGAGTGAACTCGCCGCCGTGCAGCGCGGCCCGCAGCCGGGTGGCCAGCTCGGCCTTGCGTACGACGTCCTGCTGCATCTGGGGCGCGTAGAGCTGCACACGGCCCTTGCCCGCGGCCTTGGCCCGGTACATGGCGAGGTCGGCGTTGCGCAGCAGCTCGCCCGCGCCGAGGCCTGGTTCGGCGAAGGCCACACCGATGGACGCGGCCACCCGGACATCGTTGCCGTCGATGTCGTACGGCTGCGAGAGGGTGACCCGGAGCCGGTCGGCGAGCTCGACGATGTGGCGTTCACGCGCGGCGCGGTCCCGGCTGCCGTCGCCGACAATCAGGGCCGCGAACTCGTCGCCGCCCAGCCGGGCGGCGGTGTCGCCCTGCCGTACCGCGTCCTGGAGCCTGCGGGCGGCCTGGACGAGCAGCTCGTCCCCGGCCTGGTGCCCGATCGTGTCGTTGACGGCCTTGAAGCCGTCGAGGTCGATGAAGAGAACCGCCGTATTGCGGAGGGCGGGGCCGCGGTCGGAGGCGCGGCGGCCGGACAGTGCCTGCTGGACGCGCTTGGTGAACAGGGCGCGGTTGGGCAGGTCGGTGAGCGGGTCGTGCTCGGCGTTGTGCTGCAGCTGCGCCTGGAGGCGGACTCGCTCGGTCACGTCCCGGCTGTTGAAGATCAGTCCGCCCTCGTGGCGGTTGACGGTGGACTCGACGTTGAGCCAGCCGCCGGTGCCGGACCTGAAGCGGCACTCGATGCGGGTGGTGGGCTCCTCGATGTGGCTGGCGGCGAGGAAGCGGCGCACTTCGTGCACCACGCAGCCCAGGTCCTCGGGGTGGATGAGGGCGGCGAGCTCGGTGCCGACGAGGTCGTCTGCGGACCGGCCGTAGACGCCGGCAGCGGCCGGGGAGACGTACCTGAGGATGCCGCTGGGCGCGGCGATCATGATGACGTCGCTGGAACCCTGCACCAGGGAGCGGAAGTGGTTCTCTTTCTGCGCGAGTTCCTGGGCGAGGGTGATGTTGTCCAGCAGCATGATGCCCTGGCGGACGACGAGCGCGAGGACGACGGCGCCCGCGGTGACGAGCACCACGCGGTCGACCCGGTGGCCGTTGAGGATGTTGTAGAGGATCCCCAGCGTGCAGACGGCGGCGGCCAGGTACGGCATGAGCGCGGCCAGTGATCCGGAGATCGGGCGCGTGGCCGGGTAGCGGTCGGGATCCTGCGGAGGCCCGGCCGGGTGCCCGCCGGGCCCGGGGTCCTGCGGGAGTGAGGGGCGGCGCTCCTCGGTGACCCCGTACGTGTACTCCGCCCGGCGGGGCGTTCTCGCCTGTTCCGGCTGCCGCTGCTGCGGTACGTGCTCGTGCGCGTCGCGCGCGTGGCCGTCTTCCTCGGGCTGTCCGGGCCGGGCACCGACCCAGGGCGCGTACGCGAGCAGCAGCGAGCCGGAGAACCAGCCCGCGTCCAGCAGCTGGCCGGAGTGGTAGCTGTTGTGCAGCAGCGGTGAGGTGAACAGCGCGTCGCACATCACGGTCAGCGCGAGTGCGCCGATGGCGGTGTTGACCGCGGAGCGGTTGACCGCCGACCGCCGGAGGTGGAGCGCGACCACCATGCTGATCAGGGCGATGTCCAGCAGCGGGTAGGCGAGCGACAGCGCGGTGTGCGCGACGCTCGGCCCGTCGAACTTCGCCGCCTGGGCGAGCGCGAGGCTCCAGGCCAGTGTGAGCAGCGAGCCGCCGATGAGCCACGCGTCGAGCGCGAGGCATACCCAACCCGCCTTGGTGACGGGCCGTTTGGCGAGCACGAGCAGTCCAACGATGGCGGGCGGAGCGAAGCAGAGGAAGAACAGGTCGGCGTAGCTCGGCGAGGGGACGGGACGGCCGAGGACGACCTCGTACCAGCCCCAGACCCCGTTGCCGAGCGCCGCCATGAGGGAGGAGAGTGCGAACAGCAGCCAGGCCGGGCGGAATCTGCTGCGGCTGCGGCGGGCGTAGAGGAGGCAGGAGACCGACGCGCCGCCGGCCGCGGCGCTCAGCCCGAAGTCGCCCATGAACAGTGCGACGCTCCGGGAGCCCCAGCCGACCGTGGCACCGACGGCGTATCCCGCGCAGACCAGGGCCAGGACGAGTTGCGGAACCACGCGCGTCCGGCCTTCGGACACCGGACGGCGGGCCAGCAGTGCTCCGGGGGAGCTCACCGGGTCCTCCAGGTCCGGGGCGCCGCCGGATCCCGCTGGGCCCGGTGCGTTGGATGGGAGTGCCTTTTGCGGCCACCGTGCCTGCGCGGGTGGTGATGACCACCGTGACCCCGTCTGCGCGTCGTCGCTCGCCAGGGTCGCCGCCCGCGGCCCCGCCGCGTCGGATCGTTCGTCCATAGGCCGTGCATCGTCTGTCGCCCCCCTCGCATGTCTGAAAGTTCCGTCCCCGGCGCCGTGCGGTGCGCGGCGCTGCCCCTGTCGGGACGATACACCAGCATCGTCACTCAGGGACATAGCGCCTCTACGCTCCGTGACGACCAGGGAAAATAACCGCACGTTGCGTGCACGGAGAACTGCGGAGTGTGCCGGAAGCAGACGGGGAGCGAACGGAGAGCGACGTGTGCGCCGGTCGTGCGACCCCTGGTCGCCGCGCGCGCGGGCGCCGGAGTTGGCTCGAATCATGCGCCGTTCGGGCCGCGCGCACGGCTCGAACCACCCCGTCGCCCGCCCTCCCGCGTCGCTACGCGCCGGTCGTCAGGACGACGTTCTCCAGGGGTTCCCCCTGTGCGAAACGGTTCAGCTGGGAACTGAGGAGCCGCTTGACGCGGGGCCAGAACGCCGAAGTGGGACCGCCGACATGAGGGCTGATGAGCACACCGGGCGCGTGCCAGAGGGGATGCCCCTTCGGCAGCGGTTCCGGGTCCGTGACATCGAGGGCCGCCGTGATGCGGCCGGCCTCCAGCTCGGCAAGCAGGTCCTCGGTGTCGACCACGCCTCCGCGCGCCACGTTCACGAGCAGCGCCCCGTCCTTCATCCGGGCCAGGAAGTCCGCGTCGACCAGGCGTCTCGTCTCTTCCGTGAGAGGCGTGGCGATCACCACGACATCCGCCTCGGGCAGAAGGTCCGACAATCGGGTGAAGGGATGCACGAGGCCGCGCGCCGTTGTGCGCTCACGGCGCGCGACGCGCGCCACCCGCGCCACCTCGAACGGCACGAGCCGCTCCTCGATGGCGGCACCCACGGCCCCGTACCCGACGATGAGGACCGACTTGTCGGCGAGCGCCGGGCGGAACCCGGCACGCCACTCCTCCCGGTCCTGACCCCGGACGAAGTCGGGGATCCCGCGCAGCGAGGCGAGGATCAGGGTCAGCGCGAGCTCGGCGGTACTGGCGTCGTGCACCCCGCGGGCGTTGCACAGCCGCACTCCCCCGGGCAGCAGGGAGAGTCCCGGCTCGACGTGGTCGACGCCTGCGGACAGCGTCTGCACCACGCGGACGGATTTCATCGCCGCCATGGGCCGCACGGCGACCTCGCTGCCCTTCATATAGGGCACGGCGTAGAAGGCGCACTCGGCGGGGTCTGAGGGAAACTCCGGATCGCCGTCCCAGAACCGGTAGGTGAGGCCCTCGGGGAGCCCCTCTATCTCTTCGGTGCGGAACGGAAGCCAAACGTCGGCAGTCATGGTCAGGAGGCTATGCGAAGGATCCCTTGCCGCATTGGTTAGTTTGGGGTGGCGGGAAAGGGAGGGCGCGGGCAGGTGGAGCGCAGGACGATCGGCGCGGCAACGCTCGAAGTGGGGGCCGTGGGACTCGGGTGCATGCCGATGAGCTGGGCGTACTCCGGCTCGCACAGACGCAGCGAGGAGTCTCTGCGGACGGTGCACCGGGCACTCGACCTGGGCATGACGCTGCTCGACACGGCCGACATGTACGGCCCGTTCACCAACGAGCTGCTGGTGGGCCGGGTTCTGAAGGAGCGGCGCACGGACGCGTTCGTGTCGACCAAGGTGGGCCTGCTGGTGGGCGAGCAGCACATCGTCGCCGACGGCCGCCCGGGCTATGTGAAGCGTGCCTGCGACGCCTCGCTGCGGCGGTTGCAGACGGACGTGATCGACCTCTACCAGCTGCACCGTGCGGACCCCGAGGTCCCCGTCGAGGAGACCTGGGGCGCCATGGCCGAGTTGGTGGGGGCGGGCAAGGTGCGGGCGCTCGGACTGTGTGCGGTGGGCGTGCGGGGCGGGCGGCAGAGCGGGTCGCGGCTGTACGACGGCACCGTCCGCCAGCTGGAGCGGATGCAGCAGGTGTTCCCGGTGAGCGCGGTGGAGGCGGAGCTGTCGGTGTGGTCGACGGAGGCGCTGGACGCCCTGCTGCCGTGGTGCGCGACACGAGGGGTCGGCTTCCTGGCCGCCATGCCCCTCGGCAACGGCTTCCTGACCGGCACGCTGACGCCGGGCGAGGGCTTCGAATCTGACGATCTGCGGGCCTGGCACCCGCGTTTCACGGCCGAGATGATGGCGGAGAACCAGCCGATCGTGGCCGGCCTGAGGCGGGTGGCCCACCGGCACGGCGAGGAGGTCACCCCCGCACAGGTGGCGCTGGCCTGGGTGCTGGCGCAGGGCCGCCATGTGGTCCCGGTGCCCGGCGCCAAGCAGGAGCGCTGGGTCGCGCAGAACGCGGCCGCGCCCGGGCTGACCCTGACCACGGAGGACCTGACCGAGCTGGCGGGGCTGCCGCCGGCCCAGGGATCGTGGGACTGAGCCCGAGCCCAAGGCGGCCCGGATGCGACCGACCGGTGGATTCTCGATCGGTACCGGGAACCGTTCGGGAGCGAGCGGTGTAGGAAAGGGACGAGGGCACCGCGTCGAAGGGACCTTGATCGTGCGACGTCGAGCTGTGACGGCCGTGTCGGCCGTGTCCGCGCTGCTGCTGGCGGCCGGTTGCTCCGCCGGGGGCGGGAACACCCCGCGCAGCGGGAACAGCGTCTCCTCGAGCGGTTCGGCGCCCGGGGCTTCGGCGCCCGGGTCCTCGGCGTCGGGGCAAGGAGCCGAGCAGACCCCGCCGGCCACCGGATCGGTCCGGGTCGTGCGTACGGTGGCCGCGGACCTCAAGTCCCCCTGGGGCCTGGCCCCTCTGCCCGACGGCGGACTGCTGGTCTCCGACCGGGACGGCGGGACGATCACGCGGATCGACGACAAGTCCGGACGGAAGACGCTGCTGGGCACGGTGCCCGGTGTCTCGGCCGCGGGCGAGGGCGGGCTGCTGGGCATCGCCCTCTCCCCCGACTACGCCTCCGACCACCTGGTCTACGCGTACTTCACGACGGACTCGGACAACCGCATCGCACGCATGCTGTACGACACGAAGAAGCCGGCCGGTGAGCAACTGGGGGCGCCGAACACGGTCTTCAAGGGCATCCCGAAGGGGATGATCCACAACGGCGGGCGGATCGCGTTCGGCCCGGACAGGATGCTGTACGCGGGCACGGGCGAGTCGGGCGACCGGGGCCTGTCCCAGGACCGGAAGTCGCTGGGCGGCAAGATCCTGCGCATGACGCCGGAAGGCGAACCGGCACCCGGCAACCCCTTCGGGAACTCGGTCGTCTACTCCTACGGCCACCGCAACGTCCAGGGGCTCGCCTGGGACGACAAGCAGCGGCTGTTCGCCTCCGAGTTCGGTCAGGACACCTGGGACGAGGTGAACGCGATCAAGCCGAGCGACAACTACGGCTGGCCGGTCGCCGAGGGCAAGTCCTCCGACACCAGGTTCCACAACCCGATCGCCCAGTGGCACACCGACGAGGCCTCCCCGAGCGGGATCGCCTACGCCGAGGGCTCGCTCTGGATGGCGGGCCTGCGCGGGCAACGGCTGTGGCGCATCCCGCTGAAGGGCACGGAGGCCTCCGCGCCGCCGCAGGCCTTCCTGAAGGGCAGCTACGGCCGCCTGCGCACGGTGGTCTCGGCCGGCGGCAACAAACTGTGGCTGACGACGAGCAACACGGACGGCCGCGGGAAGCCCCCGAAGACCGACGACCGGATCCTCGAGCTGGAGGTGTCGTAGGGCGGGCGGCGCCGCTCAGTCGGTCTCCTCGTCCGCGGAGGCGCGTCTCAGGCGTATGACCACCCGGCCCGACGCCAGATCGATCGGGCCCCGGCCCGGATCGCCGTCCGTGACATCCACCCTGGTCAGTTCCAGGCGCTGGCGCTCGTCGTGGGTGTGCTTGCGGCTCGGCGCGAACAGTTCCTCGAACATGTTGAACACGGCGCCTCCCTCGGCCCGGTCCCGGACAGCGTAGACCTCAGCCTGCCGCCTGGACAGCGGATGTCTCGGGCGGGAACAGCCGCAGCCGGTGGGCCACCGCCGCCGCCTCGCCCCGGCCCGAGACGCCCAGTTTGGCCAGGATGTTCGAGACGTGGACGCTGGCCGTCTTCGGAGAGATGAACAACTGCTCGGCTATCTGGCGGTTGCTGCGGCCGGCCGCGACCAGCCGGAGCACATCACGCTCCCGGTTCGTGAGCCCCAGGGACTCGGCCGGATCGAGCGCGGCGGGCCGGTCGGCGCCCGTCAGGGTCAGGCGGGCGCGCCGGCTGAGCAGGGCGACCTCCTCGGCGAGCGGACGGGCACCGAGGTGCTCGGCCACCGCGCCGGCCAGCCGCAGCAGCTCGGCGGCCCGCGCACGCCCGTCCTCGCCGTCGCCCGAGGCCAGCAGGGACTCCGCGAGGCGGTGCCGGACACGGGCCAGTTCGTACGGGCGGCCCAGGGCCTCGAACGCGGTCACCGCCTCGGACCAGTCATGCGGCTCGGCGCGGCTCTCGGCACGCAACAGCTCGGCGCGGACCCAGCGTTCGTGGGCACGCCACAGCGGCACGTTCGTGGTGAGCGCCTTGGCGGCGCCGCGGATCCGCGCCAGGACGGCGGCGCGGCCCGGTTCGGCCGAGGGCAGCCCGAGGGCGTCGGCCTCGGCGGTGGCGGCGGCGAGCAGCAGCGGCCAGGCATGGCGCTGGGTGCCCGGAGGGAAGCCGGCTCTCAGGGCGTCGTCGAGTACGGCACGGGCTTCGTCGAGGCGGCCCTCACCGGCGGCGATCCCGATGGCGGCGCGCAGCAGCGGCAGTTCGTGCTGCGGCAGTCTGTCGCGGTTGCCGAAGGACGCGCGGGCCGCGGACAGTTGGCGTTCCGCCTCGGCCAGGTCGCCCCGGGCGACCGCGAGATGCGTGTGGATGGCGGCGCGGAAGCCGCGGGGTATCGCGCTCTGGCCGATGCGCTCCGAGGCGAGGGCGGCTTCGGCGGCCTCGTCCCAGCGGCCCACGGAGTAGAGGGACTCACCGAGGTTGGCCCACGCCCAGGCCTCGGAATCGGTCAGTCCCAGCTTCCGGGTGAGGTCCAGCCCTTCGCGCAGGATCTCGACGGCCTCCCGGGAGCGGCCGATGCCCTCCAGGTGGGAGGGCAGGTTCACATGGACACGACCCGCAAGGGAGGTGTTGCCGAGGTCCGCGACCTGCTCCTTGACCTCGTACATCTGCGCGAGTCCGGCGTCGATGTCACCCGCGTCGACGAGGAGGCCGCCAAGGGTGAGGCGGGCGCCCAGCTCGATGTCGCGGGCGCCCACCATGTGCGCGTACTCGACGGCCCGTTCGGCGGCCGAGAGCGCCTCCGCGCCGGGGACGTGCACCATCGACCAGTTGGCCACCGCGGCGAGCACCTCGGCGTGCACCTCCGACGGGGGCAGTCCGCGCACCAGTTCCTGGGCGGTGGCCAGTTCCTCCCGGCCGTCGCCCCGGGCCGTGTTCTGTACCAGCCGTGAGCGCTGCACCCAGAACCACGCGGTGCGAAGGGGGTCCTTCTCCGGCTCCAGCAGTCGCAGCGCCCGCCTGGTGATCTTCAGTGCGCGCTCGCGCTCCCCGCACAGCCGGCCCGCGACGGCCGCCTCGGCCATCAGATCGAGATAGCGCAGTGGCGTGGTCGCCGGGTCGCAGCCGCAAGGTGGGTAGACCTCGGCGTGGTCGAGGGGGCGCAGAGCGGCCCGTACGGCGTCGGGAGCCATGTCCCACAGCTCCATCGCGCGCTCCAGCAGCCCCAGTTGCTCGGCGTTCGCGTGCCTGCGGCGGGCCACGACGGCCGCGTCGAGGACGGCGGGCAGGGCCTTGGCCGCGTCGTGCGCGTGGTACCAGTAGCTGGCCAGGCGGGGGGCGCGCTGGTCGGCCGGTACGAGCGTGGGGTCGGCCTCGAGGGCCTCGGCGTACCGCCGGTTGAGCCGGGAGCGCTCGCCGGGCAGCAGGTCGTCGCTGACGGCCTCGCGGACCAGGGAGTGGCGGAAGCGGTAGCCGTCGCCGTCCGGCGTGGCGAGCAGGATGTTGGCGCCGACGGCGGCGCGCAGGGCTTCGATGAGGTCGTCCTCGGCGAGCCGGGCGACGGCCGCGAGGAGGCGGTACTCCACGGTGGAGCCGCCTTCGGCGACGATCCGGGCCACGCGCTGCGCGGCCTCGGGCAGCTTCTCGACGCGGACGAGGAGGAGGTCGCGCAGGGAGTCGGTCAGGCCGGTGCAGCAGCCCTCGCAGGCGGCCACCGCCAGTTCCTCCACGAAGAAGGCGTTGCCGTCGGAGCGGGCGAAGATCTCGTCGACCTGGCCGGGGTCGGGCTCGGCGGCCAGGATGCCGGCGATCTGGCGTTCGACCTCGGCGCGGTTGAAGCGGCCGAGCTCGATACGGCGGACCGTGCGCAGGCGGTCGAGTTCGGCGAGGAGGGGGCGCAGGGGGTGGCGGCGGTGGATGTCGTCGGAGCGGTAGCTGGCGACGACGACCAGACGGCCGCTGCGCAGGGTCCGGACCAGATAGGCGAGCAGGTGGCGGGTGGAGGCGTCGGCCCAGTGCAGGTCCTCGAGCGCGAGCACGACCGTACGGCGGGCGGCGACCCGCTCGAGAAGGCGCGCGGTGAGCTCGAAGAGGCGGGCCATGCCCTCCTCGTCGTCCCGGGACGCACGACGCGCCTCGCCCAACTCGGGCAGCAGCCGGGCCAGTTCCTCCTCCTGCCCATGGACCGCCGCAGCGAGTTCCTCGGGCAGCTGCCGCCGCAGGGAGCGCAGGGCGGTGGAGAACGGGGCGAAGGGCAGACCTTCGGCACCGATCTCTACGCAGCCGCCGAGCGCCACCACCGCGTCCGCGCGGATCGCCGCGGCCGCGAACTCTTCTATCAGCCTGGTCTTTCCGACGCCTGCCTCGCCGGCGACGAGCAGCGCCTTCGGCTCGCCGGCGGCCGCGCGGGCGAGCGCGTCGTGCAATATCCCCAACTCGTCGGCGCGGCCGACGAACACGGGGCTGACGGACCTGGTCTCCACGCTCCCGAGGATGACACGGGCCGGTGACAACGCGGCACCGATTATCGCGGGTTGTGAATCGTGCACGCCGGAGCGCGACACCGGAACGCTGCCGGCGCTCTCCGGACCTCGGCGCGCGTGCGCGGCGCCGGACGCGGCGTCGGGGCCGCCGGGCGGCTGCACCGGAGGCCGGATGCCGGCCGCCCGCGACGCCGGGGCGTCGGACCCGACGGGCCGCTGCACCGGAGGCCGGAAGTCGGCCGCCCGCGACGCCGAGGCGTCGGACCCGACGGGCCGCTGCACCGGAGGCCGGAAGTCGGCCGCCCGCGACGCCGAGGCCACAGGCCCGACGGGCGGCTGCGCCGGAGGCCGGAAGTCGGCCGACTGCGACGCCGAGGCCACGGACGCGACCGGCCGCTGCCCCGCGGACCCGATCCCGGCCGACTGCGATGCCGGGGCATCAGGCCCGACGGGCCGCTGCACCGCAGGCCCGAAGCCGGCCGTCCGCGACGCCGCGGGCCCGACCGGCCGCTGCATCGGAGGCTGGAGGCCATTCGCCTGCGGCGCCGGAGCCGCAGGCCCGACGGGCCGCTGCGCCGGAGGCCGGAAGTCGGTCGCCTGCGACGCCGACGCCGACGCCGCGGACCCGATCCCGGCCGTCCGCGATGCCGCGGGCCCGACCAGTCGCTGCACGGGAGGCCGGAGGCCGTTCGTCTGCGGCATCGGGTCCGCAGACCCCACCGGCCCCTCCACCGCAGGCCGGAAGACGGCCGACCCCGCTGGGCTCTGGGCCCGGGCGGGGTCGGTCGGCTCATCGGAGGCGTGGGGCGCCGCGGACCGCGCGGGCGTGGCCGCTCCGGCTCGTCGCGGGGCGGCCGCCGGGACGGTGGCCTTCGTCGTCGCCGGGCTCGGCTGTGGTCGGCCGACCCCCGTGCGGCCGTCCTCAGGGAGCGCGTCGCCGTGCCCCCGCTGCCGCGCGCTCACGCGGCGAAGGTCATGCGGGACCGGCGCTGGTCCTGACTGTGGTTCTGACCCTCCCGCGCCTGTTCCCGGTGAACTCGGCGGGCGGCCCGGCGCGCGCGCCGGGCCTCGAGGCCGAGCCGGTGGTCGGCCGCCTGACGGATCAGCTGGGCGGAGCGCATCTTGTGGATCTCGTACTCGAACATGAGCTTTCCCCTGGAGATACCGGTGTGCGGCGTCGATCGCCGCGACACCTCAACCTTGCTGTCACAGGGGAGATCGCCACATCGGGAGGCTGCCGCATCTTCCGCACTCGTGGGGCCTCAGAAGCGGTAAGCGCGGGGCCTTAGAAACGGGAGGGGGTCCCAGGCCCTCCGTAAGGATCGGACGGAAGGCCTAGGACCCCGAAGAACTGCGGCCGGCTCAGCCGGCGGACGGCAGTCCGAAAAGAAGATCGGTGTACTTGAGGACGGCCAGGAGCAGCCCGATGACGCCGAGGGCGACGCCGCCCCAGGCGACCGACTTGATCCAGACGGCCTGCGGCTTCCCCGGCACTCCGAACGCCGGGCGGGCCAGGACGGCGACGCCCACGAGGAGCGCGACGAGCGCGAACAGGCCGCCCCACAGAGCGGTGGCGTGCCAGGCGTCGCCGTACACCTCCTTGATCTGCTTGGCGACGGTC
Source organism: Streptomyces sp. CA-106110 (assembly GCF_050936285.1). Taxonomy (NCBI): domain Bacteria; kingdom Bacillati; phylum Actinomycetota; class Actinomycetes; order Kitasatosporales; family Streptomycetaceae; genus Streptomyces; species Streptomyces sp. CA-106110. Next base: position 4,170,151 of record NZ_JBNJNB010000001.1, read on the forward strand.
GCCTGGGACGACGTCCCGAGCTGGCCCACGAGGGTCTCGCGGGCTGCCGCCACGGTGCCGACCCAGCTGCCGGTGAGGGAGACTATGCCGAGTGCGACGGAGACCACCGCGCCCGCTCCCTGGCCCGCGCCGGTGGCTGCCTGCGGTGCGCTCCCGCCGGACGTCTGCTCGGCCTGGGGCTCCTCGACCGTCTCCCCGGCCGTCTCGCCTGCCTCGGTGACCTGCACCTTTTCCTCGTCCTTCGTCGCCTCGGCGCCGCTTACGGCCCCGGCCTCGTCAACTGTCTTGGTTCCCATGCCTCGCACCGTACGGACGCTGTCTGAGAGGTCTCTTAATGATCGTCGCGGGCGCCGCTCGCGCGTGCCGCCCGCCACTCGGGCGCGAGCACCGACCACAGCTCGGTGTCCTGACGTACGCCGCGGTAGAGGTAGCTCTCCCGCAGCACGCCGTCGCGGCTCATGCCCAGCCGCCGCGCCACATTGATGCTCGGTGTGTTGGCGGACGACGCGTACCACTCCACACGGTGGATGCCGCGCTCGTCAACCGCCCAGTCGATGAGCACCCGCACCGCGCGCGTGATCAGTCCCCGCCCGGTCCCGGCGGGCTCCAGCCAGCAGCCGATCTCGCAGTTCCCGCCCGCCGCGTCGAAGACGCGGAAGAGCACGCCGCCGACCAGCTTTCCGTCCAGCCACAGCCCGTGCAGGCTTCCGTTGTCCGCGGCGCGCTTGTCGGCGTACGTCTGCAGGATCTCCCGGGCGGAGCCGACGTCCGTGGCGTTCGCCCCGAACGGGATGTGCGCGGTGATGAAGTCCCGCCCCCGGTCCAGATGCGCCAGGAACTCCTCGGCGTGCCACGGCTCCAGCGGGCGCAGTTCGGTCCCGTCGTCATCCAGGGATATCGCGTACATCCCGCTGCCGCTCCTTCACCAGTACGTCCACCAGTGCGTCCTCGTCGCCACGCTGCCCCGGGATCGTTTCACGGCACTGAGCCGGCTCGATGCAGATGCGCGGCAGCCTGCGCTCCAGCCAGGACGGCAGCCACCAGTTGGCGCTGCCCAGGAGGTGCATCAGGGCGGGGACGAGGAGCGTGCGCAGGACGAAGGCGTCGAGGGCGACGGCAGAGGCGAGCGCGATGCCGAACATCGCGATCACACGGTCGCCGCTGAGCACGAAGGCGAGGAAGACGGAGATCATGATGACGGCCGCCGAGTTGATCACCCGGCTGGTCTCGGCGAGGCCGACGCGCACCGCCCGCCGGTTGTCGCCGGTCTCCAGCCACTCCTCATGCATACGGCTGACCAGGAACACCTGGTAGTCCATGGAGAGCCCGAAGAGCACGGAGACCATGATCACGGGAAGGAAGGGCTCGATCGGGCCGGCCCGGCCGAGGCCGATCAGTTCGCTCCCCCAGCCCCACTGGAACATCGCGACGACCACGCCGAACGCGGCGGCGACGGCGGCCAGGTTCATCGCGGCGGCCTTCAGCGGGATGGCGAAGGAGCGGAAGGCCAGCAGGAGCAGCACGCAGCCCAAGCCGATCACCACTCCCACGAACAGCGGCAGCTTGCCGACGATCACGTTCGCGAAGTCGTCGTAGGCGGCCGTGATCCCGCCGACGTGCACATCGAGCGTCGTGCCCTGCTCCGCACGCGGCAGCACGTCGGAGCGGAGCCGCTCCACCAGGTCACTGGTCTGCTGCGACTGCGGGGCGGAGTCCGGTACGACGGTGAGGTAGGCCGTGTCCCCGCCGGTGTTGTAGGTCACCGGGGTCACCGAGGCGACGCCGCGGGTGGAGGCGAGCGTGCTGCCGAGGTTGTCGAGCGCGAGTTTGTCCTCGCCGCCGTTCACGTGGGTCACCAGGGTGAGCGGACCGTTGACGCCGGGCCCGAAGCCCTCGGCCATGAGGTCGTACGCCTGCCGGGTGGTCGACGTCTTCGGGTCGTTGCCCTGGTCGGAGGTGCCCAGGTGGAGGGAGAGCGTGGGTATCGCGAGCAGGGCCATCACGGCCAGGGCGATGGCACCGAGCTTCTTGGGGTGGCGTTCGACGAACGCGGACCAACGGGCGGAGAGCCCGGTCGGCACCTCGGGTTCCGGCCCGTGCTCGGACAGCCTGCGCCGCTCGCGCCTGCTGAGTGCGCGCGGGCCGATGAAGGAGAGCAGGGCGGGCAGCAGGGTGACCGATGCGGCCACGGTGAGCAGGACGGTCAGACAGGCGGCGACGGCGACACCGTTGAGGAAGCCGAGCCGCAGGATCAGCATGCCGAGCAGCGCGATGCACACGGTCGCGCCCGCGAAGACCACTGCCCGTCCGGTGGTGGCGACGGCACCCTCGGCGGCCTCGGCCACCGGGATGCCGCGTTTCAGGCTGCGGCGGTGCCGGGTGACGATGAACAGCGCGTAGTCGATGCCGACACCGAGCCCGATGAGCATGCCGAGCATGGGCGCGAAGTCGGCGACGGTCATCGCGTGCCCGAGCAGTCCGATGCCGGAGTACGCGGTACCGACGCCGATCAGCGCGGTCGCGATGGGCAGCAGGGACGCGGCCAGCGAACCGAAGGCGAGGAACAGGACCACGGCGGCGACTGCCACGCCGACGATCTCGGCGAGGTGCCCGCCCTGCGACTCGGCGGACCCGACGGCGGTGCCGCCGAGCACGACCTTCAGGCCGTCGGTCTCGGCGGATTGCGCCGTGTCCACCACGGCCTTGGCCTCGCCCTTGCCGATGTCCTCGGCCGCCTTGTCGAAGGTGATGCCGGCGTAGGCGATGCGGCCGTCGCGGCTGATCTGGCCGTCGTGGCCGCCCTGGTAGGGGCTGGTCACGGCCACGACTCCGGGGAGGCCGGCGATCTTGTCCAGGGTGCGGGTCATCGTCTGCTCGACGTCGGCGGCGCGTACGCCGCCGGGTCCGGTCTGCCAGACCACGGTGTCGCTGTCGCCGCTGAGACCGGGGAAGCCCTGGTCGAGCAGCCGGGCGGCGCGATTGGACTCCGTGCCGGGGACGCCGTAGTCGTTCGAGTACGCGGAACCCGTGGCGGCGGCGGCCGCGGTGACACCGCAGAAGGCGATCAGCCAGAGCAGAACGGTGACGAGACGGTTGCGCACACACCAGCGGGCAAGGGCTGCCACAGACAAGCTCCCTGAGAGGGGTGTTTCGTGGATCTTTGATCGGGAACAGCCGCTAAGGGAACTGAACAGCCCGCAAAGAACGAATGACCAACAACCCCACTGTCGCAGCCGGAAAAGATCGTTTGCCGGTTTCGTGGGTTTAGTCACATGAGTGCGACCCAATTCACAGGAACAAACTCTTCCATTCTGTTGCTATATAAGGTTTTGCTAAACGGCTCATTTCGCTGAACAGCACAAAGGCGGCCCATCTCCCGATGGACCGCCCCTGACAATTGTTCTGCGGCTGTTTCTCAGCCCTCGCTGACACCCAGCTTCTCGAGGATCAGCTCCTTGACGCGAGCGGCGTCGGCCTGGCCACGGGTGGCCTTCATCACCGCGCCGACCAGCGCACCGGCCGCGGCCACCTTGCCGCCGCGGATCTTGTCCGCGATGGCCGGGTTGCCCGCGATGGCCTCCTCGACGGCGGTGGTCAGGGCGCCCTCGTCGGAGACGACCTTCAGACCGCGCTTGTCGACGACCTCGTCCGGCGTGCCCTCGCCCGCGAGGACGCCCTCGATGACCTGGCGGGCCAGCTTGTCGTTGAGGTCACCGGAGGAGACGAGCTTGGTGACGCGGGCCACCTGCTCCGGTGTGATGGACAGCTCATCCAGGCCCTTGCCCGACTCGTTGGCGTGCCGGGCGAGCTCGCCCATCCACCACTTGCGGGCGGAGGCCGAGTCGGCGCCCGCCTCGATGGTGGCGACGATCGGGTCCAGCGCACCCGCGTTCAGGATCGCCTGCATGTCGGTGGCGGAGATCCCCCACTCCTCGAGCAGCCGGGTGCGGCGCACCAGCGGCAGCTCCGGCAGCGCGGCGCGCAGCTCCTCCACCCACTCGCGCGGAGGTGCGACGGGCACCAGATCCGGCTCGGGGAAGTAGCGGTAGTCCTCGGCCTCTTCCTTGGTGCGGCCCGAGGTCGTCGAACCGGTGTCCTCGTGGAAGTGGCGGGTCTCCTGGATCACCGTGCCGCCACTGTTGAGGACGGCGGCGTGGCGCTGGATCTCGAAGCGGGCCGCGCGCTCCACGGATCGCAGCGAGTTGACGTTCTTCGTCTCCGAGCGGGTGCCGAACTTGTCGGCGTCCTTGGGCATCAGCGACAGGTTCACGTCGCAGCGCATCTGGCCCATCTCCATACGGGCCTCGGACACGCCGAGCGCCCGGATGAGTTCGCGCAGCTCGCGGACGTACGCCTTCGCCACCTCGGGGGCGCGCTCGCCGGCGCCGACGATCGGCTTGGTGACGATCTCGATCAGCGGGATGCCGGCCCGGTTGTAGTCCAGCAGGGAGTGGGACGCGCCGTGGATGCGGCCGGTGGCACCGCCGACGTGCGTCGACTTGCCGGTGTCCTCCTCCATGTGGGCGCGCTCGATCTCCACGCGGAAGGTCTCGCCGTCCTCCAGCTGCACGTCGAGGTAGCCGTTGAAGGCGATGGGCTCGTCGTACTGGGAGGTCTGGAAGTTCTTGGGCATGTCCGGATAGAAGTAGTTCTTCCGGGCGAAGCGGCACCACTCGGCGATCTCGCATTTCAGCGCGAGACCGATCCGGATCGCGGACTCCACGCCGATCGTGTTGACGACGGGGAGCGCGCCGGGCAGGCCGAGGCAGGTGGGGCAGGTCTGCGAGTTCGGCTCGGCGCCGAGCGCCGTGGAGCAGCCGCAGAACATCTTGGTCTTGGTGCCGAGTTCGACATGGACCTCGAGGCCCATGACGGGGTCGTACGACGCCAGCGCGTCCTCGTACGACACCAGGTCGATCGTGGTGGTCACGGTGAAACTTCCCTCTCAGCCCAGCAGGACGTCGTCGTCGCCCAGCCGCTTCAGCTCGCGGTAGAGGATCGCGAGGCCGGTGACGATGGCGGCGGCGGACACGGCCGCGTCGATCAGGCGCAGCGTGTCGTGCTCGAGGCGGGCCTTCTTGGCCTGCTTCGCGACACCGAACGCGCCGAACGCGGTGGTGGCCATGGACAGGTACATACCGGACTTGGACTTCTTGAAGCCCTTGGCCTTGGACAGTGCCTTACTCACAGCGACGGAGCCTCCTCGAGAAGCGGGTGCCCCCACTTTTCCACGAAGGCGGCCTCGACGGCGGCGCCGACCTTGTAGAGGCGTTCGTCCTTCATCGCCGGGGCGATGATCTGCAGGCCCACCGGGAGGTTGTCCTCCGGCGCGAGACCGCAGGGCAGCGACATGGCGGCGTTGCCCGCCAGGTTGGTCGGGATGGTGCACAGGTCCGCCAGGTACATCGCCATCGGGTCGTCGGCGCGCTCGCCGATCGCGAAGGCGGTCGTCGGGGTCGTCGGGGAGACGATCACGTCGACCTGCTCGAAAGCCTTCTCGAAGTCCCGGGTGATGAGCGTGCGGACCTTCTGGGCGGAGCCGTAGTACGCGTCGTAGTAGCCGCTCGACAGGGCGTACGTGCCGAGCATGACGCGGCGCTTCACCTCGGCGCCGAAGCCCGCCTCACGGGTGAGGGAGGTGACGTCCTCGGCGGAGCGCGTGCCGTCGTCGCCGGTCCGCAGGCCGTAGCGCAGGCCGTCGAAGCGGGCGAGGTTGGACGAGCACTCGGACGGCGCGATCAGGTAGTACGCCGACAGCGCAAGGTCGAAGGACGGGCAGTCCAGCTCGACGATCTCGGCGCCCAGCTCCTTCAGCAGCTCGACGGACTCGTCGAACCGCTGGATGACACCGGCCTGGTAGCCCTCGCCGCGGAACTGCTTGACGACGCCGACGCGCATGCCGGCGACGCTGCCGTTGCGGGCGGCCTCGACCACCGGCGGGACGGGCGCGTCGATCGACGTGGAGTCGAGCGGGTCGTGCCCGGCGATCACCTCGTGCAGCAGCGCCGCGTCCAGGACCGTACGGGCGCAGGGCCCGCCCTGGTCGAGGGAGCTGGAGAAAGCGACCATGCCGTAACGGGACACCCCGCCGTAGGTCGGCTTGACGCCGACCGTGCCGGTGACGGAGGCAGGCTGGCGGATCGAGCCGCCGGTGTCCGTGCCGATGGCGAGCGGGGCCTGGAAGGAGGCGAGCGCGGCGCTCGACCCACCGCCGGAGCCGCCGGGGATACGCGTGAGGTCCCAGGGGTTGCCGGTGGGCCCGTAAGCGCTGTTCTCCGTCGACGACCCCATGGCGAACTCGTCCATGTTGGTCTTGCCGAGGATGACGACGTCGGCGTCCTTGAGGCGCTTGGTGAGCGTCGCGTCGTACGGCGGGATCCAGCCCTCGAGGATCTTGGACCCGACGGTGGTGGGCACGCCCTTGGTGGTGAAGATGTCCTTGAGCGCGAGCGGCACACCCGCGAGCGGGCCGAGCTTCTCACCGCGCTCCCGCTTCTCGTCGACGGCGCGGGCCTGCGCCAGCGCGCCCTCGCGGTCGACGTACAGGAAGGCGTGCACCTTCTCGTCCACGGCGTCGATACGGGCCAGGTGGGCCTCGGTGACCTCTACGGCGGTGAGCTCACCGGAGGCGATCTTCTCGGCGGTCTCGGCGGCTGTGAGCCGGATGATGCTGTTCTTGTCCGTCATGACGGGCTACTCCTCCCCCAGGATCTGCGGCACCTTGAAACGCTGCTGTTCCTGGGCCGGGGCACCGGACAGCGCCTGCTCGGGGGTGAGCGACGGACGGACCTCGTCCGCTCGCATGACATTGGTCAGCGGCAGCGGGTGGGAGGTCGGCGGTACGTCTTGGTCGGCGACCTCGGCGACGCGGGCGACCGCGCCGATGATGTCGCCGAGCTGGCCTGCGAAGTGGTCGAGCTCTTCGGGCTTCAGCTCCAGACGCGCCAGCCGTGCGAGGTGGGCGACCTCCTCGCGCGTGATGCCAGGCATGCAGCGATCCTCTGGGGTGAGTGTGTGTGGTTTGGGCCCAATCCTATGGCGCGAGCCCCGATGCCCGCGCATGGGTTTGCCCGGGCCCGGCACCCCACGGCCGGGCGAGTGGACGTACGGGCCGGTGAACCCTCGGGCACACGGCCGCCAGCCGGGGTGACGGTGCGGGCGTGTGGGCCTGTGGGCGCGGTGGCTGCGCGGGCTTGCAGGCCTGTGGCCGGGGCTGAAGGGCGGGCTTGCGGGCCTGTGGACGGGGTGAGCGGGCGGGCTTGTGTTCGGGGGCCGTTCGGTACCTCGGACCGTGAGGCCGTCTGTCCCCGTGCCCGCGGGCACGGGGACAGACGGCCTCACGGTCCTACAGACACACAGACAGACGGCACCACGTGCCCGCAGGCACACAGACAGACGGCCAAACCCACGCACGGGCCCACAGACGGACGGCACCTCGTGCCCGCAGGCACACAGACAGACAGACGGCCCTACGAGCACACAGGGCCCACAGACAGATGGACGACGGGCCCACAAGCCCAGAGGCCTACGGGCAGCGGACGACGAGCGGGCGCTCGAACCCACGGACCGACGAGCGGCCCGCGGGCTACTCGTCCGTCGCCGCCGCAGGCAGTGCCGCGCGGGGGCGGCGCCAGCCCTGAGGCCCCCGGGCGCGCAGCCAGGCCGTGATCTCCTCGGCGGGCATCGCGGCGGCGACCAGCCAGCCCTGCACCGCGTCGCAGCCCAGGTCCCGCAGCCGCTCCCAGGTCTTGTCGTCCTCGACGCCCTCCGCGACGACGAGCAGGCCCAGCGAGTGCGCGAGGTCCACCGTGCAGCGCACGATCTCCGCGTCCTCCGCGTCCACCGCCAGCCGCACCACGAACGACCGGTCGATCTTCAGCTCGCTCACCGGCAGCCGCCGCAGATGCACGAGCGAGGAGTATCCGGTGCCGAAGTCGTCCAGCGACATCTTCACCCCGTGCCCGGAGAGCGCCGCCAGTGTGTCCGCGGCCCGCTGGGGGTCCTCCAGGAGCACATGCTCCGTGATCTCCAGCTGCAGCGCCCCGGCGGGCACCCCGTGCCGCGCCAGCCGGGCGGCCACCGACCCGGCGAAGCCCGGGGTGTGGACGTCCCGCGGCGACACGTTCACCGCCACCGGCACCCGCAGGCCCTGCCTGCGCCACCGCGCCACCTGGCCGAGCGCGGTCTCCAGGACGTACTCGGTCAGGTGGGGCATCAGCCCGGAGGACTCCGCGATCGCTATGAACTCGTCCGGCGGCACGTTCCCGCGCTCGGGATGCACCCACCGTACGAGCGCCTCCAGGCCGGCGACCTGCCCGTCGAAGCGGACCTTCGGCTGGTAGTGCAGCGCCACCTCGTGTGCGTCCAGCGCACGCCGCAGATCGCCGAGCAGTCCGAGCCGGTCCGGGGTGTTCGAGTCCCGCTTGGACTCGTACACCTCCACTCCCGTACGGTCCCGCTTCGCCTGGTACATCGCGACGTCGGCCCGGCGCAGCAGGCCCTCCGCGTCCACTGCGTGGTCGGGGAAGACGGCGACCCCGGCGCTGGCCTCCAGGACGAGCGTGAGCCCGTCCAGATCGAGCGGCGAGCCGAGCGCCGCGACGAGATTGCGGGCCGTCCTCGACGCCGACGTCGTGGAGTCCGCAACCGGGAGCAGCACCGCGAACTCGTCGCCTCCGAGCCGCGCGGCCTCCGCCCCGCGCGGCAGTGCGAGCCGCAGCCGCTCCGCTATCTGCAGGAGCAGCCGGTCGCCTGCGAGATGGCCGAGTGTGTCGTTCACCGACCGGAAACGGTCGAGGTCTATCAACATCAGAGCGGCCCGTGCCCCGATCCGCTCGGCGTCGTCCAGTGCCGTCCAGGTGCGTTCCAGCAGCCACTGCCGGTTCGGCAGCCCGGTCAGCGGGTCGCGCAACTGCTCCTCGGCCCGGGCGCGGGCTATCCACAGCGTGGAGTCGAGGGCGATGAGCGGGATGGAGAACAGGGGCAGCAGGAGCGGCTGCGCGACGGCCACCACGCAGACCAGCGGTGCGATGCCGATCAGGGCGACCGCGACGAGTCCATGCCTGACCAGCGCGGAACGGGCGACGGTGGGCACCCCGTCGGCGCCCGGCGCGCCCAGGTACCACAGCAGCAGCCGGGTCACCGCCAGATAGGCGGTGGCGACCAGGACGACCTCGGGCGCGGTGTAGACGGTCCAGCTCTGCGGGTCCCAGGGCGATTCGACGGTCGGGACGCTGCCGAAGAGCGCCAGGACGAGCGCCGCGGCACCGATGCCGAGGATGTCGACCGCGCCGTGCAGGACGCCCTGCCGCCAGTGGCCGAGCCGGGCCGCGCCGACCAGGACGACCACGATGAGGCTGACCATCCCGGCCGGTACCCAGCCGTACAGCAGCAGCACGGCGAGAGTCAGGGCGGCGCCCGAGCCCGTGCCGCCCCACCAGCGCACCCGGCCGAGTGCGACCAGATGACCGACGATGACGCCGGTGAGCACGGCCAGGGACCAGCCGACGGTGCCGGAGGGGAACAGTGCGTGGTGTTCGCCGAACGCCCGGACGAAGCCGGCCCCGAGGACGAACGCGGCGGCCGTGACGACCGCCATGGGCAACACAGGCCGGGGCATGTGCCGCTCGCCGTCCCGGCCGGGCAGTACGAGCGCCCGCCGGACCGCGAGCGGACCGGCGGCGGCGGGCGCCACTATGGCGGACAGGCCCGGCGCACCATTTGGAGGGAATCCGGCGCCGAAGGAAGCTCCCGGTGCGGAAGCCGCTCCGGGCAGCAACCCCGGTACGGCGCCGTGCACCTCCACGCGCGTACGGTCCGACGGCCGTGCTGTCCGGCGGCACAATCGCCAGGCGCCGGATATTCGGCGCAGCGGTAGCCGTGAGTCCGGGGCGGCGCTCTCGGTCGGTTCCATTCCCGTCCCTCTCACAGCCGGCAGTGCCCACGCCACGCGGCCCGCTGCCCGACGAACCGTCAACGCCACCGCGTCTGAATACCCGCCACGCGACCGGGCACGGCAGGCGCACACCTCAACAGTAGGCCGCAGAAGCCTTCCACGGGCAGCGGTCGTCGGCGGTTGCCCGAATGCGCCCCGGCCACCCGTATGCATCTGGTATGCGCCAAACGGGTGACCTTCAACCGCTACTCCCCGGTCGGAAGCGCGACTTCTGCGGCCGCTTCCGGTCCTTGCTCCAACAGGACGGAGAAACCGTCCTCATTGAGAACAGGGACCTTCAACTGCATGGCCTTGTCGTACTTCGATCCAGGATTCTCGCCCACGACCACGAAAGAGGTCTTCTTGGAAACCGAACCGGTCACTTTCGCGCCCCGGCTCTGCAGCGCGTCCTTGGCGCCGTCGCGGGTGAAGCGTTCGAGGGTGCCGGTGACGACGACCGTGAGACCTTCCAGCGGGCGCGGCCCCTCGTCCTCCGCGGAGCCCTCCTCCTCCAGTCGGACGCCCGCCGCTTTCCACTTCCGGATGATTTCGCGGTGCCAGTCCTCGGTGAACCACTGCTTGAGCGAGGCGGCGATGATCGGGCCCACGCCGTCCGTGCTCGCCAGCTCCGCCTCGGTGGCCTGCTCGATGCGGTCGATGGAGCGGAATTCACGGGCGAGTGCCTGTGCCGCCACCGGCCCGACGTGCCGGATGGAAAGACCGTTGATGAAACGGGCGAGCGGGCGGCTCTTGGCCTCCTCGATGTTCTGGAGGAGAGCCAGGGTGTTCTTCTTCGGTTCGCCCTTCTGATTGGCGAAGACCGTGACGATCTTCTCCTGGCCCGTCTTGGGGTCGCGTTTGGGCAGGCCGCTGTCCGGGTCGAGGACGTACGCCGTGATGGGCAGCAGCCTCTCCACGGTCAGGTCGAAGAGGTCGCCCTCGTCCGCGAGCGGCGGATCGGCCGGCTCCAGCGGGCGGGTGAGCGCCGCCGCCGCCACATCGCCGAAGTGCTCGATGTCGAGGCACTCCCGGCCGGCCAGGTAGGAGACGCGCTCCCTCAACTGCGCCGGGCAGGTTCGGCCGTTGGGGCAGCGCAGGTCGATGTCGCCTTCCTTCATGGCCCGCAGGAGCGTGCCGCACTCCGGGCACTCGGCCGGCATCACGAACTCGCGCTCGGTGCCGTCCCGCAGGTCCACGACCGGTCCGAGGATCTCCGGGATCACGTCGCCGGCCTTGCGGAGCACCACCGTGTCGCCGATCAGGACGCCCTTGGCCTTGACCACCTCCTGGTTGTGCAGGGTGGCGAACTCGACCTCTGAACCGGCCACCGTGACCGGCTCGACCTGCGCGTACGGTGTGACGCGACCGGTGCGCCCGACACCCACCTTGATGTCGATGAGCTTGGTGTTGACCTCTTCCGGGGCGTACTTGTAGGCGATCGCCCAACGCGGCGCACGCGCCGTGGAACCGAGACGTCCCTGGAGGCGGATCTCGTCGAGTTTGACCACGACACCGTCGATCTCGTGCTCCACCGAGTGGCGGTTCTCCCCGAAGTACGCGATGAACTCACGTACGCCGTCGAGGTCGTCGACCACTTTGTTGTACTTCGCGGTGGGCAGTCCCCAGGTGTGCAGCATGTCGTAGGCCTCGGACAGCCGGGCGAGGCCGCCCTCGAAGCCCTCCAGAGCGCCGATGCCGTGGACCACCATGTGCAGGGGGCGGCCGGCGGTGATGCGCGGGTCCTTCTGGCGCAGGGAACCCGCCGCCGCGTTACGGGGGTTGGCGAAGGGCTTGTCGCCGCCTTCCACCAGGCGGGCGTTCAGCTCCAGGAACTTCTCCATCGGGAAGTAGACCTCGCCCCGGATCTCCACGAGATCGGGTACGCGGTCGCCCTTGAGGCGGTCCGGAATCTCCGCGATCGTACGGACATTGGGAGTGATGTCCTCGCCCATGCGGCCGTCGCCCCGGGTTGCCGCGCGCGTGAGGCGGCCGTTCTCATAGGTCAGGTTGACCGCGAGGCCGTCGACCTTCAGCTCGCACAGGAAGTGGTACGCGGAGGTGCCGACCTCCTTGGCGACGCGGTCGGCCCAGGCGGCGAGTTCCTCGTCGTCGAACGCGTTGTCGAGGGAGAGCATGCGCTCGCGGTGCTCGACGGCCGTGAACTCCGTCTCGTAGGCCCCCGACACCTTCTGAGTCGGCGAGTCGGGTGTGCGCAGCTCCGGATATTCCTCCTCCAGCGCCTCCAGGGAGCGCAGGAGCCGGTCGAACTCCGCGTCGCTGACGACGGGAGCGTCCTTCACGTAGTACCGGAAGCGGTGCTCCTCGATCTGCTCAGCGAGCTGCGCATGCTGCTCCCGCGCCTCGGCGGGTACCGTCGTCTCCGCTTGCTTGTCGCCGGCCACCGTGTTGTCCTCCCGTTACTCAGGGTTGTCCGCGAGGGATCTCGCCGCCCGGACGCAGTGGGCCAGTGCCCTGCGGGCGTAGTCCGGGGAGGCGCCCGCGAGGCCGCAGGTCGGCGTGAGGGTGACCGCCTCCGCGAGAAGCCCCGGATGCAGCCCCAGCCTGCGCCACAGCGTCCTGACACCCATGACGCTACCGGCAGGGTCTGACAAGGGGCCGTCCGTCCCCGGGACGATCCCGGCGAAGAGCCGGGTCCCGGCCTCCACCGCCTCCCCGATCGCGTCGTCGTCACGCTCGGTGAGCAGCGAGAAGTCGAAGGAGACCGCTGCCGCGCCCGCCCTGCGCAGGAGGGCGAACGGGACGTCCGGCGCGCACGAGTGGACCACGACCGGGCCGTCCGTGTGCACCCCGGCGACGTCCCGCAGCGTGGCCTCGACGATCTGCCGGTCCGCGGCCCGGTGGGTCCGGTAGCCGCTGGCGGTCTTCACCTGGCCGCGCAGGACCGCGGTCAGCGACGGCTCGTCGAGTTGGAGCACGAGCCGGGCGCCCGGCACCCGCCGCCGGACCTCCTCGAGGTGGAGGCGCAGGCCCTCGGCGAGGGAACCAGCGAGATCGCGGCAGGCGCCGGCGTCGGAGAGCGCCGCCTCACCGTTCTTCAGCTCCAGGGCGGCAGCGAGGGTCCAGGGGCCTGCCGCCTGCACCTTCAGCGGCCCCTCGTAGCCTTGCGTGAACTCCTCCAGGGCGTCGAGGTCCTCACCGAGCCAGGAGCGGGCCCGCCTGGTGTCCCGGCCCGGCCGGTCACCGAACCGCCAGCCGCTGGGCTCCACGCGCGCGTACAGGTCCACGAGCATCCCGGCACTGCGCCCGATCATGTCCGCGCCGGGTCCCCGGGTGGGCAGTTCGGCGAGGAACGGGAAGTCCTCGAAGCTTCCCGTGACGGTCTTGGCGGCCTCCCGCGCGTCCTGTCCGGGCATGGATCCCACCCCGGTGGCGCCACCGAACCTGAACTGGCTGTTTTCGCTCACCCCGGCAGCGTAGGCCCTCCGCCGGCGCGGCCTGCCCGGGGCCGTCCTCGGGACGGTGCCGGAGGCGGGGACGCCGTCCGGTGGTTCGGCCCGGGACCCCGTCGCCATGCCGGGCCGGCCGGGCCTGGATTCGGACACCCCCGTACCGCCCCGTCCCGATGGTGCTCCGGTCGCGCTGCTATGCGCCCGGCCGGACCGTCAGGTCGTTGACCTCCGCGTCCCGCGGCAGGTCCAGGCACATCAGGATCGTCGTCGCCACCGACTCGGGGGCGGTCCACTGGGACGGGTCGTACGTCCTGCCCTCCTGCTGGTGGACCTTGGCCTGCATGGGGCTCGCCGTGCGGCCGGGGTAGACCGAGGTGACCCGGATGCCGTTCCCGTGCTCCTCGTGGCGCAGGGAGTCCGCGAGGGCCTTGAGTCCGTGCTTGGAGGCCGCGTACGCCGACCATTCCGCGTGGGCGTTCAGCCCCGCGCCCGAGTTGACGAAGACGACATGGCCGCGGGACGTGCGCAGCTGGGGCAGGAAGTGGCGGGTCAGCTCGGCGGGGGCGATCAGGTTGACGTTGAGCTGGTGGCGCCAGGACTTCGGGGTCAGCTCGCCCACCCGGCCGAGGTCGACCACCCCCGCGATGTGCAGGAGGGAGTCCACCTGGTCCGGGAGGGTCTGGTGGGAGAACGCCCAGGACAGCCTGTCGGGATCGGACAGGTCGCCGACCAGGGTGCGCGCCCCGGGGAATTCGGCCGCCAGTTCCTTGGCCCGCCCGGCGTCCCGCGCGTGCAGCACGAGGTCGTCCCCGCGCGCGTGCAGGCGGTGCGCCACGGCCGCACCGATGCCGGAGCCAGCTCCGGTGATCACATGAGTTGCCATGTCCGCCATGCTCGCACCACGGTGCTAGCGAACGCCGAGCGACTCCTCGAGATAGGCGAGCGCCCCCACCGGCTCCTCGGCGAAGAACACCAGGTCGGTGAGCGGCCGCGGCAGGAACCCCTCGTCGTCCATGCGGCGGAACTGCTCCTTCAGGCCGTCGTAGAAGCCGGCCGTGTTCAGCAGGACCACCGGCTTGTCGGTGTGCCTGTGCTTCTTCAGCTCCAGGATCTCCGTCGCCTCGTCGAGCGTCCCGGTCCCACCGACCATGATCACGATCGCGTCGGCCTTCTCCAGCAGCAGCCTCTTGCGCTCCGCGAGATCCTTCGCGATCACCATCTCGTCGGCTCCCGCCCGCGCCTTGGCCGCCAGGAACCCGACGGAGACCCCCACCAGTCTGCCGCCCGTCTCCTGCACACCGTCGGCGACGACCTTCATGAGGCCCACGTCGGAGCCGCCCCACACCAAGGTGTGACCGCCCTTGCCGAGCAGTTCGGCGAACTGACGGGCAGGACGGGTGTAGGTGTCGGCGAGGTCGGCGGCCGAGAGAAAGACACAGATGTTCATGCGGCAACCGTAGGCGGGAAGAAGCGGCGGCCCGCAAACGCTTTTCGGATATGACCCAAGGACACACGATCACCATCGAGCAAGCCGACCAGCATGTCCGCGTGGTGCACGACGGACAGGTACTGGCGGAGAGCGACCGGCCCCTCGTGCTGCACGAGACCGGTTCACCCACGCGCTACTACATCCCGGCCGAGGACGTGCGCCTCGACCTACTGACGCCCTCGGAGACCCACACCGTCTGCCCCTTCAAGGGGACGGCGTCGTACTGGTCCCTGCCGGGCGCCCCGGACCTCGTCTGGGCGTATCCGGAACCCAAGGAGGACGTCGCCCGGATCAAGGACCACCTCTGCTTCTACGACGTGGAAGTGTCATGACCGAGTAGCAGTGTCGTGAGCGATTAACGCCGTCGCTCTGCGGCAGTCTCACAGACATGGACAAGCAGACGATCTCGCGCGACGGGACCCCCATCGCGTACGAACGCACCGGACAGGGCCCGGCGGTCGTCCTGGTGAGCGGCGCGATGTCCACGGGCGCCACGGTGACGCCCCTGGCCGCGCACCTCTCCGGCCGCTTCAGTGTCATCGTGTACGACCGCCGGGGCCGCGGCGCCAGCGGCGACACCCAGCCGTACTCGGTGGCACGCGAGGTCGAGGACCTCGCCGCGCTCATCGAGGCGGCGGGCGGCGAGGCGGCGCTGTACGGCATCTCGTCGGGCGGCGCGCTGGTGCTGCACGCGGCCGAGAGCGGGCTGCCCGTCCCCCGGGTCGCCCTCTACGAGCCGCCGTACGCCGACTTCGGGGGCGGCGTACGGGAACGTGCCGAGTACACCGCCCGGCTCGGCGAAGCGCTCGGGCAGGGCCGCCCCGGGGACGCGGTGGAGCTGTTCCTCCGGCTCACCGGCCTGGCCCCCGAGGTGATCGCGAGCGCCCGCCAGTCCCCCATGTGGGCCGACATGGAGGCGATCGCGCCGACCCTCGCGTACGACGACGCGGTGATGGACGGTGGGCTGGTGCCCCGGGAGCGGCTGGCCGCGATCGGAGTGCCCGTCCTGGCCGTGGCGGGTGCCGCGAGCCCCGAGTGGATGCGCAGGGCGACCAGGGCGGTGGCGGACGCGGCACAGGAGGGCACGTACCGCGCACTGGAGGACCAGACCCACGTCGTGGACCCCGAGGTGCTGGCGCCGTTGCTCGCGGACTTCTTCGCCGGTTAGCGTCGGGCGGTCACGCCACGGCGGTCGTCGCGCGCGTGGTCGTCGCGATCGTCGCGGAGCCCAGCACGCGCGTGCCGTCGTACAGCACGATCGCCTGGCCGGGGGCGACGCCGCGGACCGGCTCGGTGAAGGTCACCCGGAGCTCGCCGTCGACGGGTTCCGCGGTGACCTCGCACTCGCCGCCATGGGCGCGCAGCTGGGCCGTGTAGGTGCCGGGGGCGGTCGGGACGGCACCGCACCAGCGCGGCGTGATCGCCGTCAGCCCGCTCACGTCCAGAGAGGCCGCCGGGCCGACCGTCACCGTGTTGTCCACCGGCGAGATGTCGAGCACGTAGCGCGGCTTGCCGTCGGGCGCCGGGGTGCCGATCCGCAGGCCCTTGCGCTGGCCGATCGTGAAGCCGTAGGCGCCGTCGTGCGTGCCCAGCCTGGTGCCGGACTCGTCGACGATGTCGCCCTCCGTACGGCCGAGACGCCGGGCGAGGAAGCCCTGGGTGTCCCCGTCCGCGATGAAGCAGATGTCGTGCGAGTCGGGCTTCTTGGCGACCGCGAGGCCCCGGCGCTCGGCCTCCTGCCGGATCTCGTCCTTGGTGGTGACCGTGTCCCCGAGCGGGAACATCGCGTGCGCCAGCTGCCTCTCGTCGAGGACCCCGAGGACGTACGACTGGTCCTTCGCCATGTCGGAGGCGCGGTGCAGCTCGCGCGTGCCGTCCTCGAGGGTGACGACCTTGGCGTAGTGGCCCGTGCAGACCGCGTCGAAACCGAGGGCGAGGGCCTTGTCCAGCAGCGCCGCGAACTTGATCTTCTCGTTGCAGCGCAGGCACGGGTTGGGGGTGCGCCCGGCCTCGTACTCGGCGATGAAGTCCTCGACCACGTCCTCGCGGAACCGCTCGGCGAGGTCCCAGACGTAGAAGGGGATGCCGATGACGTCCGCGGCGCGGCGGGCGTCCCGTGAGTCCTCGATGGTGCAGCAGCCGCGCGCGCCCGTACGGAAGGACTGCGGGTTCGCGGACAGCGCGAGGTGGACGCCGGTCACGTCGTGGCCGGCTTCGGCGGCGCGGGCGGCGGCGACTGCGGAGTCGACCCCGCCGGACATGGCGGCGAGGACGCGGAGGGGGCGGCGCGGGGTGTCAGTCATAGCCCTTCAAGAGTACGGGGCGGACGGGAACCGGGGCCCGTGAGTATCCGTTGTCGATCACATGGGGGACGGTGGGGCCACGAACGACGGTGACCGGCGGCTCGGGCGGCGGGCGTTGCTCGTCGGAGGCACGGCGGCCGCCGTGGGCACGGTCGCGCTCGCACGGGACGAGCTGGCGCGCCTGTGGTGGCGGCTGCCCGGCGTGGAGAAGCCACGGGTCCCGGGCGCGGTCGACTTCCGGGGCGCACGGTGGGTGGCGGCCTCGCCGGCGAATCTGCGGCACGCGGACCGCCCCGACGACTACGGCATCGACCGCGTGATCATCCATGTCACCCAGGGCGGCTACCGCAGCGCGGTCAAGGCGTTCCAGGACCCGGAGCACGCTGCGGCGGCGCACTACATCGTGCGCAGGGACGGCCGCATCACACAGATGGTCCGCGAACTGGACGTGGCGTTCCACGCGGGCAACCGGGAGTACAACGAGCGCAGCGTCGGCATCGAGCACGAGGGCTTCGTCGAGTACGCCTCCACGTTCACGGACGCGATGTACGAGGCGTCGGCGCGGCTCGCGGCAGCGATATGCGGGCGGTACGGCATCCCCGTGGACCGCGAGCACATCATCGGGCACGTCCAGGTGCCGGGTACGGACCACACGGACCCGGGCCCGTACTGGAACTGGGGCCGTTACGTGGGCCTCGTACGGCGGGCGGCCCGGACCCGGGCATGACGACCGCCCGCATGGGCGCCGACGGCCGGGCGGCGAGAGCGGCCGTCGGTCAGGTCAGCCCTGCGCTGCGAGCACGCTCCACCGCGGGGCCGATGGCCTTGGCGACCGCCTCCACGTCGGCCTCCGTGGACGTGTGGCCCAGGGAGAAGCGGAGGGTGCCGCGGGCGAGGTCCGGATCGGCGCCCGTGGCGAGCAGGACATGGCTCGGCTGGGCCACACCGGCGGTGCAGGCGGAGCCCGTGGAGCACTCGATGCCCTGCGCGTCCAGCAGCAGGAGCAGGGAGTCGCCCTCGCAGCCGGGGAACGTGAAGTGCGCGTTGGCGGGGAGCCGGTTCACCGGGTCCCCGCCGAGGATCGCGTCCGGCACGGCCGCACGGACGGCGGCGATCAGGTCGTCGCGCAGCGCGCCGATCTCGGGCGCGAACCACTCGCGCTGCTCGGCGGCCAGCTGTCCGGCCACGGCGAAGGAGGCGACGGCCGGTACGTCGAGGGTGCCGGAGCGTACGTGGCGTTCCTGCCCGCCGCCGTGCAGTACCGGGACGGGGCTGTACTGGCGGCCGAGGATCAGTGCGCCGATGCCGTACGGTCCGCCGATCTTGTGGCCGGAGACCGTCATCGCGGCGAGTCCCGATGCCTCGAAGTCGACCGGGACCTGGCCGAAGGCCTGCACCGCGTCGGAGTGCAGCGGAACGTCGAACTCCGCCGCCACATCGGCCAGTTCACGGACCGGCAGGACCGTGCCGATCTCGTTGTTGGCCCACATGACGGTGGCGAGGGCCACGTCGTCGG
This sequence comes from Streptomyces sp. CA-106110, assembly GCF_050936285.1. NCBI lineage: Bacteria > Bacillati > Actinomycetota > Actinomycetes > Kitasatosporales > Streptomycetaceae > Streptomyces > Streptomyces sp. CA-106110. Next base: position 4,188,803 of record NZ_JBNJNB010000001.1, read on the forward strand.
GGTTGCGGGCGATGGCCTCGCGCAGGGTCTCCGGGTGGACGCGGCCGTAGGAGTCGACCGGCAGGTACTCGACCGTGGCGCCCTCGTGTTCGCCGAGCCAGTGGACGGCGTCGAGCACGGCGTGGTGTTCGACGGGGCTGGAGAGGACGCGGGTGCGGGCGGGGTCGGCGTCGCGGCGGGCCCAGTACAGGCCCTTCACCGCGAGGTTGTCGGCCTCGGTACCGCCGGCGGTGAAGACGACCTCGCTGGGGCGGGCGCCCAGCGCCTCGGCGAGGGTCTCGCGGGCCTCTTCCACGGTGCGCCTGGCACGGCGACCCGATGCGTGCAGCGCGGAGGCGTTTCCGGTGATGCCGAGTTGCGCGGTCAGTGCCTCTGCCGCCTCGGGAAGCATCGGGGTGGTCGCGGCGTGGTCGAGGTAAGCCATGGTGTGCCCGATTCTACGGGCCGTAGGTGTACGGCCTCCGCCCAGGCGGGCCCTGGCGGCGGCACCGGCGGTCGGCCCGTCGTCCATGGGCCCGTCGCCGGCCCCCGGTTCACGGCTCGCGGCTCACGAGGTGCGTGCGGCTCGCCGCTCGCGTCACAGGTTCCAGGACACCGTGTGGTCCAGCTGGATGAGCGTCACCAGAACCACCAGGTCCGCGACGCCGAGGCCGAGCCCCAGAAGTGCACGGCCCCGGCGGCGAGTGCCGCGCCACATGGCCACGGCCGCCAGGACGATGGCGACGGGACCCAGGAAGACGTTCAGGACGAGGAGGCCGAGCAGGCCCAGGATGAAGGACGCGACGGCCATGCCGTCCGCGTCGCGCCCACCGGTACGGGCCGGCGCGGTGCCGGCCTCGGCTCGTGCGGGTCGTTCGGTTCGTGCGGCGGTCAGTTGCATGCTGCGTCAGCTCCCGGCAGTGGGTTCGGGTACGCGGATCAGTGGACGGATGTCTGCCGCCGGCGCCCGTGCCGCTCACGGATGGCGAAGATCACGAGCCATACGGCGATCACGGCCGCGACGACAAGGGTGACGGGGAGCGGGGCGTGGGCCACGGTGCCGAGGGCGGCGCCCAGCAGCAGAAGCGCGGCGACGAGGAACAGCATGGGATGAGATCCCCCTCCGAGATACCTCTCGTTACATTTCGGTGAACGGTTGTGGTAACAGTTGTTCACTGACTTCCAAGTCTAACGCGTCCGGCGGCTTTGCAATTCCAGAGAACAGTTGTTAACTGCATGGCATGAGTCACACCCTCGGAATCCGGCAGGCCCAGAAGCAGAAGACACGGCAGGCGCTCCTGGACGCGGCGCTCGTGCTGCTGGAGGAGCAGAGCCTGAGCAGCCTGGGCCTGCGCGAGGTCACCCGCGCGGTCGGCGTCGCCCCGACCGCCTTCTACCGGCACTTCCGCTCGACCGCGGACCTCGGCGTGGAGCTGGTCGAGGAGGCGCTCGGCAGCCTGCACCCGATGATCGAGTCCACGGTCGCCACGTCCGGTGACAGCGACGAACGCATCGTCCGCGCCGTCGCCCTGATCGCGCGCCATGTCGACGCGTATCCGGCGCACGTCCGCTTCATCGCACGCGAACGGCACGGCGGCGTCCAGCCCGTGCGGGAGGCGATCCGGCGGCAACTGGCGCGGTTCGCCGAGGAGGTGAAGGTCGCCCTGGCCGAACACTCCGAGTCCGCCGGGTGGAGTGACGCGGATCTGCTGATGCTCGCCGGTCTCTACGTCGACCAGATGCTGATGACGGCCTCGCAGTTCCTCGAGGCGATGGAGGGTCCCGCCGAGGAGCGGGACCGGGTGTCCCGGGTGGCGGTGCAGCGGCTGCGGCTCATCAGCATCGGGCGCCACCACTGGAAGTCATGACCCGACGGGCACCGCGCCTATAACGGCCTTCGGCGGCGCACCCGTTCACCGGGTGCGCCGCCGACATACCAGCGCGTGTGCCCGTGGCGTCCCTACAGGCGGCCGCCGGGCCGCCCCTCACACCACCGCAGCCGCCCTGGCCACCGCCAGGACCGCCGGACGGCACCTCCGAGCAGCCCGGGAGGCACCCCGGCCGGCCTCCTGCCGGCCGAGCCGCGTCGGGGCGCAGGAAGGCGCGCCCAGGGGGTCCTCGGCGCGGCTCAGGCCAGCGTCTCTGATTGGCTTAGCCTTGATCCACCGACGTAGTACCTGTGGACAAGTCTCAAGAAAACGAGGAAGTGCCTTGTGACCTGCGATGATGGGAGTTCTTGAGGCTTCCAGCACGCACAATCAGCAAGGCACTTCCGAGATGCAAGTTTCCCATACGCCGGCGGCGGTCTCCGCTGCGTTCGACGACGCGAATCTGATCGCGCATGCCGGGCTGGTCCCGGTGATGCGGTTGGCTGAGCGATGCGGGCTCGCCCGTCTGACGGCGCAGAAGGTGAAGCTGAGCGGGGCGAAGAACAGCGCGGGCGCCGCAGCGGACGCCAAGGTCGCAAGCATCGTGGCCGGGATGGCGGCGGGTGCGGACAGCATCGACGACCTGGACGTCCTGCGGCACGGTGCGATGCCGGCCCTGTTCGGCGGGATCCGCGCCCCCTCCACGCTCGGCACGTTCCTGCGCGCGTTCACCCACGGTCATGCCCTCCAACTCCACGCGGTGCACCGCCAGTTCCTGATCGCGCTGGCCGCGAACACCCCGCTGCTGCCCAGCGCGGGCGAGAAGGCGTTCATCGATGTCGACTCCACTCACAAACGCGTCTACGGCCGCACCAAGCAGGGTGGCGAGTACGGCCGGTTCAAGGGGATCCGCACTCTGCACCCCCTGCTCGCCACGATCTGCACCCCCACCTCCCGGCCGGTGATCGCCACCGTGCGGATGCGCCGCGGCAAAGCGGCCGACTCCCGCGGCGCCCCGAAACTCGTCAGCGAGGCACTGGCCACCGCCCGTGAGGCCGGCTGCACAGGCCTGCGCATCCTGCGCGCCGACTCGCAGTTCTACAACGCCGGCGTCATCGCCGCCTGCCGCCGGGCCGGCGCCCGCTTCTCCCTCACCTGCGGCATGAACCCCTCCATCAAACGGGCCATCGCCGCCATCGACGACACCGCCTGGCAGCAGATCACCTACCCCACCGCCGTGCCCGACCCCGACACCGGCGAGCTCATCTCGGACGCCGAAGTCGCCGAGATACCCGCCTACACCGCGTTCGCCAGCCGGAAGAAAGCAGACCGGGTCACCGCCCGGCTGATCGTGCGCCGGGTCCGTGACCTGGCCAAACCCAACACCATCGGCGAGCAGGGCGAACTCTTCCCCGCCTGGCGCTACCACCCGTTCTTCACCGACAACCCCGCCCCCACCCTCCAGGCCGAGCGGGAACACCGCCACCACGCCGTCATCGAGCAGGTCATCGCGGACAGCAAGAACTCCGCCCTGGCCCACCTGCCGTCCGGGCACTTCCACGCCAACGCCGCCTGGCTCACCCTGTGGGCGATGGCCTACAACCTGCTGCGGGCCACCGGCGCCCTGACCTCCGCCTTCCACGCCAAAGCCACCACCGCCACCCTGCGCGCCCACCTCGTCCACGTCCCCGCCAGGATCGCCCGCTCCGCCCGGCGCCTCACCCTGCACCTGCCCCGCAACTGGCCCTGGCGGCATGCCTGGACGCAGCTGTTCGACACCGTCCACGCGCCGCCCGAACCCGCTTGACAGCCTCTGACCACCCCCGCCCGCCAGGGCACGACCGGAACCGAAACGTGGAAAAGCTGGGCAAACCAGCGGCTACCGCCTACCCAACCACGACCACCGCTCCGAATCCGGCTCACACACCACTCAGAAGATCACCCATCAACCATGTCGGCAACACCGTTGCGTTTGGCCCCTGCGCTGTACGTCAAGTCCTGCTGAACAGCGCAACGGGACCACCTGATAGATCAACGATCGGCGAAGAAAGTCGATCAAGGTCAGGGGTCCCGTTGCAGGAGAAGTCTGTCATCACGTCTACGATCGAGACAGCCCGGGGTGTATTCGCGCCTGGTCATCTGGGGGAGTTGACCCAGGTCGTGGACTTCGCGCTGGTGGACGCGGTGCTGGAGGAGACCGGCCGGCGCGAGAAGCGTCTGCGACTGCTGCCTTCGCGGGTGGCGGTGTATTTCGTGCTCGCTCTCGCGTTGTTCGAGCACTGCTCTTACCGCACGGTGTGGTCCAAGCTGACCGCGGCCCTGACTCCGCTGGCCCTGGTGCGTCCTGCGGTCTCCTCCCTGACGCGGGCCAGGCGCAGGGTGGGGGCTGCACCTGTGCGGCGTCTGTTCGAGACGCTTGCCGGGCCCGTCGCCCGCCGCGGGCAGGCCGGGTCCTTCTACCGGGGCCTGCGCACCGTGGCCGTCGACGGGACCCTGCTGCACACTCCCGACGACGAGACGCTCACCTGGCGCTTCCCCAAGCGGGCCGGGGAGGGGCTGGAGTTCGGCTATCCGCTCCTGCGGCTGCTGGCCCTGGTCGAGTGCGGCACCCGCGCGCTCATAGCAGCCGCCTTCGGACCAGAGTCCGAGGGTGAACTCCCCTATGCCAAGCGGCTTCTGACCGCCCTGGACAAGACGATGCTCCTGCTGGCCGACGCGGCCTTCGACGGCAACGAGTTCCTTGACGCGGTCCATCAGAGCGGGGCGCGGTTCCTGGTGCGCTCCGGGGCCCGCCGCGTCCCCACCCCCGCCGAGCACCTGGGCGACGGCTCCTACATCGCCCGCATCGGCTACGGCGTCCTGCGGGTACTGCTGCCGGTACGTGTGATCGAGGCGACCCTCACCGTCACCTTGGCCGATGGCACCGTCCGCACCGAGCAATGGCGGCTGATCACAAACCTGCTGGACCCCGTCCGTTATCCGGCCATCGAGCTCGTTGAGCTCTATCACCGCAGGTGGCAGGCGGAAACCACGTATTTTTCGATCAAGGCCACGATGCTCGACGGCCGCGTCCTACGCTCCCGCAGCATCGATGGCCTCGATCAGGAGGTCTACGCTTTGCTCACCGTCTACCAGGCTCTGATCCGCGCCGGCGACGACGCCCTGACCGGACGGCCGGAAGTACCCATGGAACGGATCAGTTTCACCGTCCTGCTGGCCGCCGCAACCGACACAGTCACCGCCGGCCATGGAATCTTCCCCGGCACCCTCGTCGACCTGGTCGGCACGATCGGCCACGCCGCCCTGGGCAATCTCCTGCCCGCCCATCGACGGCAACGAGTGAAGGCCCGTACCCGGAAGAACCCCACCAGCAAGTACGGACCGAACGCCGGACAGCACCCTCAGAAGGCCCAGAACTACACCGTTCGCACCACAATCGCGTTCTTCGACCACGGCCTCAATAGCCGCTCACAGCGCTAACGCAACAGTGTTGACCATGTCGGTGGATCGAGGCTTAGCGAGCCTGAGCGTTGCTCAGCCTTGGGAGCCAATCGCCTTCGTGCCCTGGTACTGAACGACAGGAGCCGCCAGCCCGCGTGGCACGTCCCTCCGGACGCTGGTCGACCGGGCCACAAGACCCGACCGAGGAGGGTGCCCGACGTCGCCTGGGCGCCGGGCGTGCACGTAGCACTCTGCCACAGGTTCACTACGCTTCGCTAATCCAACTGGTGAGCCTGACCCGTGCCAGCTGCCGGGACTGGGCGACCAGACGGTCCTTGCTGTCCCAGACCTCGGCGTCCTCCTCCAGGAAGCCGCCGGCGAGGTTGCGCGTGGTGATCGAGACACGCAGCGGTCCCGGCGCCGGGCGGGACCGCACGTGCACGGTCAGCTCGACGGTCGGCACCCAGCCGGAGATCCCGAGCTCGAAGGCGGTGGGCGGCAGCGCGTCCACCGCGAGCAGCAGCGAGAGCGGATCCTGGTCGCGGCCGTCGGCCAGCCCGAACCACGCCCTCATCTCGCCCTTGCCGGAGGGCGAGCCGAGGGCCCAGCCCAGCGTGGCGGGGTCGAGCTTGAGCATCAGCCGCTCGGTGATGGCCGAGCTGCCGGAGACCGGTGCGGGACCGTCCTCGGGGCCGAAGCACTGGGCCATGGGCGGAATGGCGGGCGGCTCGGCGCTCGTCCGGACGTCGTCGGGCAAGGAGTCGAGGTCGCCGTAGGAGGCGAGGACGCGGATCCGCTCGACCTCGCGGCCCTCGCCGTCGTACTGGAAGAGGGACGCCTGACCGGTGGAGAGGGTGCGGCCGGTACGAACGGCCTCCGTGCGGATCACCGCGGGACCGGGGGTGGACGCGGTGAGGTAGTGCGCGGAGATCGTGAACGGGTCCCGGTGCGGAAGGGCGTCCGCGAGGGCCCGGCCCAGGACGGCCAGCAGATAGCCGCCGTTGACGGCCTTGATGATCGTCCAGCCGGCGGAGAGGTCGATGTCGTAGACGCCGGGTTCCCGGAGGGTGACGGCGGTGTCGCGGTCGAACTCGCTGTCGCCGATCGTGGCTCGCACGGCCTGTGCGGTGGCTGCTTCTGACATACCTGAACGGTACAACAGGAAATTACTAAGCAGTAGCTTTGGTTGTTGTCGTCACATGACGATCGCCTGAACCCCCGCATGGACCCAGCCACCCACGGGTGTGGTTTTGGCAATTTTTAGGTAAGTATCCACACTCGTCCGTGACCGGCACCCCCCGGCTTCCCTCTGAGAAGACGTACAGCCAGTTCCGCCCGTTCACAGGAAGAGCCGGATACGCCGATGAGCCTGACCGGGACGCCGTTCCTCTTCACGTCGATCGCCCTCGTGGCCGTCGCCATCATCCTGCCCCTTCTCCTGTGGTCCCGGATCCGCGGCCCGGTGGTGCTGCGCCATGCCGCCCGGATGCTGATGCTGCTGTTCGCCCAGGCCACAGCGGTCACCCTGGTCTTCGTACTGGTGAACAACGCCAACAACCTGTACGACAACTGGGCCGACCTGCTCGGCACCGGAAACCACGTGCAACAGGCCGCCGACCTCGGCAAGGACGGCACCGGAGGCATCCAGATCAAGGCCCTGCCGAGAGTCCGCCAGACCTTCACCCGGGCCGACGGACCCGCCATGCACGCGGCCGGCGGCGTGCGCGTCACCCAGCTCAAGGGCCGGGTGTCCGGCGTCGACGCCGAGGTCTATGTATGGCTGCCGCCGCAGTACTACGAGCCCGCCTACCGGAACAAGAAGTTCCCCGTCGTGGAGCTGCTCTCGGGCTACCCGGGCTCGGCGAAGGCCTGGTTCGGATCGCTGAAGGTGCACGAGCAGCTGCTGCCGCTGATGCGCAGCGGTCAGGTGGCGCCGTTCATCCTCGTGGCCCCGCGCACCAACCTCATCGCCAAGGTCGACACCGGCTGCGCGAACATCCCGGGCACCGTCAACGCCGACACATGGCTGAGCATCGACGTGCCCAAGATGGTCACGGACAACTTCCGCGCCCGGTCCGCGCCGAACGGCTGGGCGGCCGCCGGCTACTCGGCCGGTGCGCACTGCGCGACGAAACTCGTGGTGGCACACCCGGACCGCTACCGGGCGGCGATCAGCCTGTCCGGCTACAACGACCCGATCGGCGAACGCCGCTCGCTCGCCGCCCAGAGCCTCGAGCTGCGCCGCCAGAACAACCCCTACTACCTGCTCAAGGACAACCGCATCCCGCCTCGCGTCTCCCTGTACCTGTCCGGCCAGCTGGGCGACGGCTACCAGGCGGCCGCGGCGCTGCAGCAGATCGCCAAACCGCCGACCACGGTCCGCGCGGTGCTGATCCCGCGCAGCGCGGGCGGCCACAGCATGGCCCTGTGGCGGCCGCAGATCCCGTACGCGTTCACCTGGCTGACCCAGCAGATGACCGGCGGGGCCGATGGCGCGGCTACTCCTCGGCAACCGTGGAGCGCCGGTTCCAGGCGCGCGGCGCTCGCCAGTGGAACCGCATCGCCAGCAGGCGTAGTGCGAAAGCGGTGACCACCGCGAGCCCGGTGGTCAAGGGCGTCAGGGCGTCGTAGCGGATGCACAGCGCGGCCATCGTGGCGCCGACGATCGCGGGCACCGCGTACAGGTCGCGGTCCCAGCGCAGCAGCGAGGGCACCTCGTTGGCGAGGACGTCACGCAGGACGCCGCCGCCCACGGCGGTGGCCAGGCCCAGGGCGGCCGACGAGGTGACGCCGAGCCCGTACTCGTACGCCTTCGTCGTCCCGGCCACGCAGAACAGACCGAGACCGGCCGCGTCGAAGACGTTGACGGCCACCTGGATCCGCTCCACCTGAGGGTGGAGGAAGAAGACCAGCAGGGCGGCGAGCAGCGGGGTCAGGAAGTACCCCCGGTCCGTGAACGCGGCCGGCGGCACGGCCCCGATGATCAGGTCACGGAACAGCCCTCCGCCCAGCGCGGTGACCTCGGCGAGCACCGCGATACCGAAGACGTCGAAGTTCTTGCGGACGGCCAGCAGCGCGCCGGAGATCGCGAAGACGAAGATGCCGACGAGGTCCAGCGTGTGCTGGACCGAAGGGCTGAACAATTGCTGGAACACCCTTATATTCTTACCCACAGAACAGGGTGCGCCTTACAAAGCAAGGTCCAGACGTCAAAACGCCGAGGTTACAGGGCGGGCTTCCCGGTCGTGAAGAGCCACTTCTGGAACAGGTCGTCGAGCCGCTGCCCCGAGATCTTCTCCGCGAGCCGCATGAAATCGGCGGTGTTCGCGTTGCCGTACCGGTGGAGCTTGGCCCAGGCCAGCAGGAGGTTGAAGAACGCGGTGTCGCCGATGCGCTCGCGCAGCGCCTGGAGCGTCATCGCGCCTCGCTGGTAGACCGCGGAGGCGAACATGGTGTCGCGCTGCGGGTCGGCCACCTTGACCTGCCAGAACGCACTGTCGGCGGGGCGGGCGTTGTACCCCGCCATGAAGGAGTCGTGCGCCGAGGCGGTGCCCCTGTGCTCGGCCCACAGCCACTGGGCGTAGGTCGCGAAGCCCTCGTTGAGCCAGATGTCCTTCCAGCGCTCCACCGAGACCGAGTCGCCGAACCACTGGTGCGCCAGCTCGTGCACGATGGTCGACTCGTTGCGGACGGCCGAGTACGCGGGCTTCGACTGGACCTCGAGCGAGAAGCCGGCCTCCGGCATGTCGTCGACGATGGCGCCGGTCTCCTCGAAGGGATACGGCCCGAAGAGCTTCGACCAGTAGTCGGTGGCCTCGGCGGTCACCGCGTACACGTCGACGCTGTTGCTGTTCGCCAGCACCGGGTCGATGGCGACGTAGATCGGTATCCCCGACGGGGTCTTCCCGGTCTTCACGTCGAACTTGCCGATGGTCGCCGTCGCCAGGTAGGTCGCCATCGGCCTGGACTCACGCCAGTGGGTCACGGTCTAGCCGCCCTTGTCGTACGTCGAGATCAGGCGGCCGTTGGAGACGGCGGTCAGGCCCTTGGGGGCCTTGATCCGTATGTCGTAGGTAGCCTTGTCCGAGGGGTGGTCGCTGGACGGGAACCAGGTGGAGGCCGCGTTGGGCTCGCAGGCGACGAACACTCCGTCGGCGGTCTTCATCCACCCGTACTTGGAGCCGAAGACGATGGGGCCGCCGAGGGGTTCGGGGATGCCGCCGTAGGTGACCGTGACCGTGAAGTCCTTGCCCTTGGGCAGGACGCCGCGCGGGTTGATGCGGATCTCGTCGCCCTCACGCGCGAACGAGGCGCGTCTGCCGTTGACTTCGATCTTCGCGACCTCGAGTTTCTGCAGGTCGAGGTCGAAGGAGGTCAGGCTCTGGGTTGCGCGGGCCGTGAGCGTCGTACGGCCGTCGAGGCGCGCTGTGTCCGGGTTGTACGCCACGTCGAGCGCGTAGTGACGGGCGTCGATGCCGCCGTTGCCGAGCTGCGGGAAGTAGGAGTCACCGATGCCGGGGGCGCCGGGCGACGGGGCGGAGGAGGCGGCGACGGAGAAGAAGGAGGCCGCCGCGGTGACGAGGATCCCTAAGCGTGCCGAACGGGAGAGTGCCATGAGTCGTCCCTTCGAGCGTGCTGTCGATCAGACGGACACGCCAAACTCTGCGCTCTCCCGTTCGGGCATGCACATGACTTTGCCAACTTGTCATGTGTTACTTGTCAGTTGACTCCTGACGGTCGGCTGCCGCCTCCTCCGAAGCGGCCGTCTCCGAGGAGGCCTCGGTGGCCGTGGGCTCCTCGGCGGACTCCTCCGTGGAAGCCGCCTCCTCGGACGACTTCTCGGCCGAAGCCGCTTCCTCGGCGGACTCCTCGGTCGAAGCCGGTTCCTGCGCGGAGTTCTCGGCCGCCACCTCGGCGGCAACCGCCGCCGAGGTCTCCGCCGACTCCTCCAGCACCGCGTCCGGCACCAGCTCGGCCGCCGCCTTGGCGACGGACAGAAGCACGGTGTCCTGCGGGGCCTGGTCCTCGAAGTTCTCCGGGTGGTGGCAGGCCACCTGCTGTCCCGGCTTCAGCTGGAGCAGCGGCGGCTCGGTCGTCCGGCAGATCTCCGTCGCCTTCCAGCACCGCGTGTGGAAGCGGCAGCCGCTCGGCGGCGCGATCGGCGAGGGGACATCGCCCTTGAGCAGGATGCGCTCGCTCTTCGTCGCCTTGCGCTTCGGGTCCGGGATCGGCACCGCCGACATCAGCGCCTTGGTGTACGGGTGCATCGGCGCCTTGTACAGCGAGTCGCGGTCGGCCAGCTCCACGATCTTGCCGAGGTACATCACCGCGATCCGGTCCGAGACGTGCCGGACGACCGAGAGGTCGTGCGCGATGATCACGTACGTCAGGCCGAGCTCCTCCTGGAGGTCGTCCAGCAGGTTCACGACCTGCGCCTGGATCGACACGTCCAGCGCGGAGACCGGCTCGTCCGCCACGACCAGCTTCGGGTTGAGCGCGAGCGCGCGGGCGATGCCGATGCGCTGGCGCTGACCGCCGGAGAACTCGTGCGGGTAGCGGTTGTAGTGCTCGGGGTTGAGACCCACGACCGACAGCAGCCGCTGGACTTCCTTCTTGATGCCGCCCTCGGGCGTGACGCCCTGGAGCTTGAAGGGAGCGCCGACGATGGTGCCGATGGTGTGGCGCGGGTTCAGCGAGGAGTACGGGTCCTGGAAGATCATCTGCACATCGCGGCGCAGGGGACGCATCCCGCCGACGCCGAGGTGTGTGATGTCCTTGCCCTCGAACTCGACCTTGCCCGCGGTCGGTTCCAGCAGCCGCGTGATCAGCCGGCCCATCGTCGACTTGCCGCAGCCCGACTCGCCCACGACGCCCAGGGTCTCGCCCTTGCGCACCTCGAAGTCGATGCCGTCGACGGCACGCACCGCACCCGTCTGCCGCGAGAGCAGGCCCTTGCGGATCGGGAAGTGCTTCTGGAGCCCGGTCACCTTCAACAGGGTCTCGCCTGCGGAGGCGTCCTTGGTGAGGGTGGGTCCGTCACTCTGAGCAGGGATGCTCACTGCTTTTTCGTCGCTCACAGCTTCGGCGCAATCTCTTCGGTCCAGATACGCTCCCGCTGCTCCTGCGTCATGTGGCAGGCGGCCCAGTGCCGACTGCCGACCTCGGCCAGCTCGGGGCGGACCGTGCGGGTGACGTTGTCCTTCGGGATGTCCGCGTACGGGCAGCGCGGGTTGAAGGCGCAGCCGGACGGGACGTTGATCAGGGAGGGCGGGGAGCCCTTGATCGGGATGAGCCGGTCGGTGTCCTCGCGGTCGAGGCGCGGCATCGAGCCGAGCAGACCCCAGGTGTAGGGGTGGCGGGGCTCGGAGAACACGCTCTCGGCCGGTCCGCGCTCCACGCAGCGACCGCCGTACATGACCAGCAGGTCGTCGGCCATCTCGGCGACGACGCCGAGGTCGTGCGTGATCATGATGACCGCGGAGCCGAACTCCTTCTGCAGATCCCGGATCAGGTCGAGGATCTGCGCCTGGACGGTGACGTCCAGGGCGGTGGTCGGCTCGTCCGCGATGAGCAGCTCGGGGTTGTTCACCAGCGCCATCGCGATCATCGCGCGCTGGCGCATACCGCCGGAGAACTCGTGCGGGTAGCTGTCGGCACGCTTGGCCGGCTCGGGGATGCCCACCCGGTCCAGCATCTCGATCGCGCGCTGCTTGGCGACCTTCTTGTTCACCTTGTGGTGGACGCGGTACGCCTCGACGATCTGCGCCCCGACCGTGTAGTAGGGGTGCATGGCCGACAGCGGGTCCTGGAAGATCATCGCCATCTTCCGGCCGCGCAGCCGGCGCACCTCGTTCGGGTCGGCGCCGATCAGTTCCTGGCCATCCAGCCACACCTCGCCGGAGACCTTGGCGTTCGCCGACCGGTGCAGACCCATCACGCCGAGCGACGTCACGGACTTGCCGGAACCCGACTCACCCACGATGCCCAGCGTCTGACCGCGCCGGACGTCGAAGCTGAGGCCGTCCACGGACTTGACCAGACCGTCGTCGGTGTTGAAGTGGATGCGCAGATCGCGAACGGTGAGGAACGCGTCGTCGGCGTCGGAGGGGGCGACGGTGGCCGGTTCGCCCAGCGCCGCCTTTTCGAGCTTGCTCACGAGTACCTCACGCGGGGGTCGATGGCTGCGTACACCAGGTCGACGACCAGATTGCAGAAGACGATGAAGAACGCGGCGACCAGGGTCACGGCCATCACAATGGGCAGGTCGTTGTCCTTGATGGCCTGGATCGAGTAGGCGCCGATGCCTTGCAGGGAGAAGACCGTCTCGGTGAGCACCGCGGTACCGACGAGGGTGCCGAAGTCCATGCCGAAGATGGTGACGATCGGGGTCAGGCTGGCACGCAGACCGTGCTTCGCCACGACCGTGCTCTCCTTGAGGCCCTTGGCCCTGGCGGTCCTGATGTAGTCCTCGCTCATCGTCTCCAGCATGCTCGCCCGGGTGAGCCGGGCATAGGTGGCGGAGAAGAGGAACGCGAGGCTGATCCAGGGCAGCAGCAGGTGCCAGGCCCAGTCGGCCGGGTTCTGGGTGAACGGCACGTAGTCCGTGCTGTCCCAGATGGGCCACTGGTAGACGAACAGCGCGTTGATCACCTGGCCGGTGAAGAAGATCGGGAGCGAGACGCCGGCGAGCGCGATGAACATCGAGATGCGGTCGACGGGCTTGCCCTTGCGCAGCGCCGAGATGACACCGGTGGTGACACCGAAGATCACCCAGATCACCGCGGCACCGACGGCCAGCGAGAAGGAGACCGGGATGCGCTTCGTCAGCTGCGGCCACACCTCGACGTGACTCTTGAACGAGTACCCGAAGCAGGGGGCGCTGCAGTGCGACGCATCAGGGCCGAACTTGTAGTCGGCGCCTACGAACAGGCCCTTGATGTAGTCCCAGTACTGAATGTAGATGGGCTGGTCGAAACCCAGGTTTCGCTTGATCGCGGCGACGGACTCGGGGTTGGCGTCCTTGCCGACGTACTGGGTGGCCAGCTGAGTGGCTGTCTGGCCGCCCAAGCGGGGGACCAGGAAGAAGATTGCGAAGGTGACTGCGCTGACCACCAGCAGCAGTACCACGGCGCCGAAGACGCGTCGGATGATGTACGCAGCCACAGCTGTGCGGCTCCGGGGGCCGGGACGGAGTGTGTCCGTCCCGGCCCCCCGGTGCCTTCACCTGCCTTTCAGGGTATCCGGCCTGCTGTTACTTCGAGGAGCCCAGCAGCGTGTAGTCGTACATGCCGAGGTACGCCTGCGTCACCGTGACGTTGGTCGCGGAGTCAGGCCTGATCAGCAGGTTCTTGCGGTAGACGAGCGGGACGACCGAGCCGTTGTCCATGACCATCTTGTCGATGTCGCCCCAGGCCGTGGTGCGTGCCGCGGCGTCGGTGTTGGCGATGGCGTCCGCGAGGGCCTTGTTGATCTTCGGGTCGTTCAGCTCCATCAGGTTGTTGCCACCCGAGGGCTTGATGGCCGAACCGTCGATGATCTGGTCCAGGAAGCCGTAGCCGGTCGGCCAGTCGGCGCCCCACGCCATCATCATCATGCCGAGCTTGTGCTGGTGGACGTAGCTCGGGACACCGGCGAAGTTGGCGAAGTACTTGCCGGAGGGGAACTGCTTGATGTCGACGGTGATACCGGCGGCCTTCAGCGAGTTCTGGATGGCCGTGGCGGCCGCGATCTCGGCGGGGCGGTCGGAGCGGGCCGTCAGCGTGGTGGAGAAGCCGTTCGGCTTGCCGCACGCCTTCAGCTCTTCCTTGGCCTTGGCCGCGTCGCCCTTGCTGCCCGGGGTCGCGTAGGTGTCGAACTTGGTGTAGCCGTTGACCGACGGCGGCAGCAGCGTGCTGGCCACGTCACCCTTCGGCGCACCACCGATGGCGTCGAGGACGGACTGCTTGTCGACGGCCCACTGGACGGCCTTGCGGCAGTGCTCGTTGTCGAACGGCGCGACGTGCACGTTCAGCGCCATGTAGGACGTGGCACCCGCGTACGAGTCGTCCGTCTGCTTGGCGTACTTGCCCGACAGGATGCGCGGCTGGGTCTGCGGCTGCACACCGGCGCCGGTGATGTCGGCCGTGATCTTGTCAGCGAGCAGGTCGTTGTCGATCGAGACCGGGTTGACCTTGAACTTGACGTTGATCTTGTCCGGCAGCGCCTTGCGGATCGGGTCCGTCTTCGGGTCCCAGTTCGGGTTGCGGACGAGGGTGGCGCTGGCGCCCTCCTCGTACGAGGCGAACTTGTAGGGGCCGGAGGACACCATGTGCTGGACGTACTTGGCGCCGTCGTCCTTCGCCTGCGGTACGGGGGCCGTCTGGGAGAAGGTCGCCAGGTAGTCGAAGTCCGCGAAGGGCTGGGCCAGCTTGAAGACGATCGTCTGGTCGTCCGGCGTCTCGATGGAGGCCAGGCCGTTCTTGTCCTTGTACGGGCCCTGGTACTTGTCGCCGCCCTGCAGGTACGCCTTGAAGTACGTGGGGCCGTTGGACAGGGCCTCGGGCGCGAAGTTGGAGCGCTCGATCGCGTACTTGACGTCCTTGGACGTGATCGGCGTGCCGTCCTCGAACTTCAGACCGGAGCGCAGGTGGTACGTCCAGGTCTTGGCGTCGGGGCTCGACTTGCCGAGGGAGTCCGCGAGGTCCGGAACGACGGTGAGGCCGTCGTGGCCGGCGGCCGGCTTGAACGTGACGAGCGTACGCGCGTAGAGACGCGAGAAGTTCTGCACGAAGCCGTAGTACGTGTTACCAGGGTCCAGGGAGTCCGGAACGTCGGAGTCCTCGAGGTTAACCGTCCCCCCCTTCTTGGAGGACGCGTTGACGATGGAGTCCAGCGCCGCGTCCTTCTTGGCGTTGCCGCCACCGTTGTTGTTGCTGGAACCGCCACCGCCGCCGCTGCACGCAGCTGCGCCGAGCGAGAGCGCCAGGACCGTCGCCGCGGCGGCGGTAACCCTTCTCGTCTTCACCTGAGGAAAGCCCCCTCTATCGATGGATCACTTGCTGCGAGGGTCGAGCGCATCACGCAGCCCGTCACCCAGCAGGTTGAATGCCAGGACGGTGATGAAGATCGCCAGACCGGGCACGAACATGAACTGCGGATCTGCGGTGTAGAGATCCACGGCGTTGCTGAGCATTCCGCCCCAGGAAGCCTGCGGCGGTGCGATACCGACCCCGAGGAAGCTCAGCGCGGCCTCGAAGAGGATGTTCGTCGGGATGATCAGCGTCGAGTAGACGATGACCGGCGCGACGAGGTTGGGGAGCAGCTCCCGGAACAGGACGTACGGTCCGCGGGCACCCAGGCTGTGGGCCGCCTCCACGAACTCGCGCCGCCGCAGGCTCATCGTCTGGGCACGCACGATACGGCCGATATAGGGCCAGCTGAAGAAGCCGATCACGAAGATCAGCACGCAGATGCGCAGTGACAGGCCGTTGAGCCCGAAGAAGCCGTCCTGTACCGAGGCCGAGATGGCGATGGCGAACAGCAGCAGCGGGAACGCAAGGAACGTGTCCATGAGCCTGCTGATGATGCTGTCGACCCAGCCGCCGTAGTAGCCCGCGACGACGCCCAGCACGGTGCCGATCACCACCGAGAGGAGGGTGGCACCGCCGGCGACCAGGAGCGACACCCAGGAGCCGTCGATGATGCGGGCGAGCATGTCGCGGCCGTACTGCGGCTCGATGCCGAGCGGGTGCGCCCAACTTATGCCGCCCCAGCCGCCCTTGGGCGCCAGCAGCGCCGGGTCGATGAGGTTCTGGTTGAACTTGTCGGGGTCGAGCCCGAAGATCCACTCGATCGGCTTGGCGAGCACCGCCATCAGAACGAGCAGGATGACGACGACGCCACCCGCCACGGCCACCTTGTCCCGCTTGAACCGGGTCCAGGCGATCTGCGTGAGTGAACGCCCTTCGATCTGACTTTTCTTGACCCCGGCGAGTACGGACTCGGGCGGCGCTCCGGCCTCCGCCCCGGTGGTCTCGATCGGTGCGGTCACAGTTGACCTGACCCCTCTCGCCGGTGGTGACCGGCCTTTGTCCGCCGCGGTGGGCGGCTTGGTTCACTAATCTGCTGCGCGGCGGCCGCAGATGGTTACGGCCCAACGGGCCACTGATCCTCGATTGGATCAATCACAGGATCGATGGCCTCGCGTCTGGGAGGCGAGTCTTCAACGCCGTCACGATCACCCGCCAGATGTGACGAGGAAAGGATGCGTAAACGTGATGCGGGCTGGGGGGTTCCGTTATCCGGACGGGCGGTGACGGGGTGCGGACGCGGGTCAGTTGGGGCATTTGGTCGCGGTTGCGGACCAACCACCCGACATCTACGCGCGAAGACCGGGTCTCATACGCCCGTCGCGCCGGTCACCGCCGGACGTCGCCCCCCTCGGAAGCACCCCTCCGACACGGCCCCCACCCCCCGAACCGAGACGTCCGGGTCATGGCAATAAATCCCGGTTCTTCGGGCTTCACAGGATGGACAATCGCCACAATCAAGTAGCAGGGCAAGCCCGCGCGGTACAGCGATTTGAGCTTTGCTTGAGGAATGGGCGTATACCCCGCCGGCACAGGCGCACGACCGGGGGCCCGGCGAGCGCCGTCGGCGGTCAACACCCCTTCTGACATGCCGAGTTGACGCGACGCTGACCCGCCGCACCGCACCTGTCGCGCTCCCCCTGTGACGGGAGAGGGTATGCCGGGGAATTCACCTCGATCGCCGGCCGTAAATGGAAAACCGGGCCCGCTCCCTATTTCCCGGAGCGGACCCGGCCCGTCATTCTCGGTATTATGGAAAATCAGTATCCGCCCGGGACCGGTGGATAGCCGTAGCCGCCGACGGCGGGGGCCTGGGCCGGGGCCGCGTGGGCCTCGCGGTCGTAGAAGGGGCGCGCCTGAGCGCGGAGCCACATCGCGACCGGGTCGTACTCGTCGGACATCGCGACGGTCGACACGGGCAGCCCCTCGGGCACGGCGCCGATGGACTGCTGCATCATCGCGCGCACCGAGTCGACGGCGGGCGGCGAGGTGTCGTATACGTCCAGACCAATCGCGAGGTACGGCGCACCGAGGGCGGGCTGCACCCAGGCCCTGCGCAGCGAGCGCACGGCGGGCGTACGGTGCGCGTTCTGGGTGAGGAGGGCGTAGAACTGCGGGATCTCGATGGCCGGTTCCGACAGCCGCAGCGGTCCGGCGGGCTGCCGCTCGAGTCCGGTCGCGATGCGGCGCAGGTCGAGCCAGGGGATGCCGACGCCGCCGCCCGGCGCATGCGGGTTCAGCCACAGGCCGTAACGGTCCGGGTAGAGGGTGCGGGCGACGTCGAGACCGTCGACCACCTCGTACGAACGGTTCCAGCCGCTGGCCGACAGTTCCTGGGCGGAGGTGACACACGGCGCGTAGCCGTAGCCGCCCACCTCCATGTTTCCGTACTGGGCGTCGGGCGAGCCGGCCTGGCCGTGCCACAGGAGCATCCAGACCTGGCCGGACGACGGGGTCGCGAGCGCGCGAAGGAGCACCTCGTAGGCGTCGTAACGCCCGGGCGTCACCTGGCGCAGCATGTGCTCGACCTGCCCGGTCGCGGCCGTGCCCGACGCGCTCACCCTCTACCGCCCCTTCACGACGAACCTGACAACCCGACGGATGTCTCCGGTGCGTTGCGGGCGGATTCCAGCCGCACCACCCCGACCGAGCCATTCTCCCCTGTCCGGAGACACCGTGTCCCCTCGCGGCTTCGCCGCGGTCCGGGCCCCCGGCCGGACGCGAGGTTGTCCCGCTCCGGCCCATGAAACCAGGTTAAGGCGCCATCCTGACAGCAACTTGACGCGCGCCACCCCACATCACCCCGGCGTCGCGGGCCGCACCGGCGGGCGGTTCAGTAACCGTGCTGGTAGAAGGGCCGCACCCGCTCCCGCAGCCATTCCCCCACCGGGTCCTGGGCCACATCCAGGAACACCATGTTCACGGGCATCGTCACCGGCGACTTGCCGAGGGCCCGGCCGAGCGCGTCCAGCGGAAGAGTGCGCGCGTCGGCCTCCCAGGAGGCGAGCTCGACGCCTATGAACATCACCGGCTCGGCGGTCTCGATCGCGGCCAGGCAGCGGCGCGCGCTGAGCACCACGCCGGTCGCCGCGAACTCGGCCGAGGCGGCGGCGAGGAAGTCCACCGGGTCGTCCTGCCAGTCGGGCTCGAAGAGACGGACACGACCACCGCTCACGGGCCCGTCCAGCTCCGTGCGCCCGACGCGGCACAGCTCGGCCACGGCCTCCGGCGGCAGCGGCACGCCGACCACACCGTCCGGGTTGATCGCGATGCCGGCCTGCGGGGGCAGCCCGCGCGCGAACTCGACGGCGGGCGCGATCGTGTACGACATGTGGTTGCCGACGACCTGGCGGAACTGCTCCTCCGAGCTGAACACCGGTACGTACACCTGGCCCGCGATCTCCATCGTGGGCAGGTCGAGGGGGCCGCTGTGCGGGCCGCCGCCGCCCGGCAGCGGCACCCAGACGAAACTGCGGGCGAGGACCTCGACGATCCGGGCGCCTGCCGAGGGGACGCCGAGCGCGGCGGAGAGCACCTCCTCCAGTTCGTTGCCCGGCCATCCGCCGTGCGGATGGGGGTGCGCCTGTGGGGGAAAGTCCGCGGGAAGATCCGCCGGGAAGTCCATCTGCCTACCGCCTGCTCAGAACCACTGCTGTGGCCCCAAAGGCTAGCGTCAGGGCTACGGGGGCGGTCAGGCCGCGAAGTCGATGCGGCGCAGGACGTCCGCCGCGTCCCGGTCGAGCAGCACCACCGAGCCGCAGCCCTCGGGCAGCCGGCCCTGCTCGACGGCGCGCAGCAGGCGGCGGGTGGCCCGGCGGTGCTTGACGAACGCGTACCGCGAGACACTTCGGCCGCGCTCGTACTGTCCCGCAAGGGCCGTGTCCGGGGGGACGTCGAGCAGGAGCAGATGGAGTGTGCCGCCGCGGCGCCGGGCCTCCCGGGCCAGCCAGCCGCGCACCCAGGCCTGGGTGCCGCAGTCGTGCACGACGACCCCGGTGCCCGCGCGCAGGGCGCGGCGCAGACCCGCGTAGTGGGCGAGACGGACCAGGGGACGGTAGACCCCGTACGGCAGGAAGCGGGCCACGCGCGTGTCCCAGCGGTCGCGGGTGTCCTGGGAGTCCACACGCACACCCCGCACGGCGCGCCGCATCAGCGTGGACTTGCCGCTGCCGGGCAGACCGGTGACGGCGACGAGGTCGCCCGCCGAGAAGGTGAGCCCGTGCGGGCTGCGCCCCGCGCGGGCGCGCAGATCCCGGATCACGGCCTTCCGCCGGGGTCCGCGGGCCTCCCGCGCCGGGGTGCCGGGCTGCCCGGGCACCGCGATGCCCGAGGTCGCGGCATACGCCGTGGTCCTGTCCACTGTCATCGCCCTCCCTTGGTCAGGAAGTCACTCCCCACCGAGTGTAAAGAGAAGGTAATGTGCGCGTCTCGCGATTTCGTTCGCGTACCGCCACAGGCCGGTTCCGGATGCGGCCCTGCCACCATCGGGCGATGCGTGCAATGATGTGCGCGCCAACTGCATACCGGCCGCTTGAATCCGCGCGGGAGAGTCCCGGGTACGCGTACGTCCGCCGTACGTCCGTCCGGGCGCCGAAGGAGCAAGTCCCTCCCTTGAATCTCTCAGGCCCCGATACCGCGCGGGCGAGGCACATCTGGAAAGCGAGCCGCTTCGGACGGCTCCACCCAAGGTGCAAGCCGTGACGACCCGCCGCGGGAGTCATGGCGAACCTCTCAGGTTCCGATGACAGATGGGGAGGAACGACCTCGCCCTCCCCCACGCTCGGCTTCGCTCGCGCCGGGGGACCCCCATCGCTTTGGGAGCACAACCGATGAGCAGCAGCCCCCTGCGCCGCACCGCCCTCGATGCCCGGCATCGTGAGCTCGGCGCGACGATGACCGACTTCGCCGGCTGGGACATGCCCCTGCGGTACGGATCCGAGCGCGACGAGCACATCGCCGTCCGGACGAAGGCGGGCCTCTTCGACCTCTCGCACATGGGCGAGATCACCGTGACCGGGCCCCAGGCCAACCGGCTCCTCGACCACGCCCTGGTCGGCAACATCTCCTCCGTCGGCGTCGGCCGGGCCCGCTACACGATGATCTGCCAGGAGAACGGCGGCATCCTCGACGACCTGATCGTGTACCGGCTCGGTGAGCAGGAGTACATGGTCGTCGCCAACGCCTCCAACGCCCAGGTGGTGCTGGACGCGCTCGTGGAGCGCGCCGCCGGCTTCGACGCCGAGGTGCGCGACGACCGCGACGCCTACGCGCTGCTCGCCGTCCAGGGCCCCGAGTCGCCCGGCATCCTGAAGTCCCTCACCGACGCCGACCTCGACGGCCTCAAGTACTACGCGGGTCTGCCCGGCACGGTCGCCGGCGTCCCGGCGCTGATCGCGCGCACCGGCTACACCGGCGAGGACGGCTTCGAGCTGTTCGTCGCCCCCGAACACGCCGAGAAGTTGTGGCAGGCGCTGACCGAGGCGGGCGCGTCCGTAGGCCTCATCCCCTGCGGGCTGTCCTGCCGGGACACGCTGCGCCTGGAGGCGGGCATGCCGCTGTACGGGCACGAGCTGACCACCTCCCTGACCCCCTTCGACGCCGGTCTCGGCCGCGTGGTGAAGTTCGAGAAGGAGGGCGACTTCGTGGGGCGCGCCGCGCTGCTCGAGGCCGCGGAGCGCGCGGAGCAGAACCCGCCGCGGGTCCTCGTCGGGCTGGTCGCCGAGGGCCGTCGCGTCCCGCGCGCCGGGTACGCGGTCGTCTCCGGCGGCGAGGTGATCGGTGAGGTCACCTCCGGCGCGCCCTCCCCCACGCTGGGCAAGCCGATCGCGATCGCCTACGTCGACGCCGCGCACTCCGCGCCGGGCACGCCCGGGGTCGGGGTGGACATCCGGGGCAGCCATGAACCGTACGAGGTCGTGGCGCTGCCGTTCTACAAGCGCCAGAAGTAGAGACTGGGCCGGGGGCGGGCGTGGCATCCCACCCGTAGACCCTGGTCACACACGTCTCCAGCAGTCCCCCTTTCACCACCACTCCCCGCGTACAGGAGAATTCAGGCCATGAGCAACCCCCAGCAGCTGCGTTACAGCAAGGAGCACGAGTGGCTGTCGGCCGCCGAGGACGGCGTCTCGACGATCGGCATCACGGAGCATGCCGCCAACGCGCTCGGCGATGTCGTGTTCGTCCAGCTCCCGGAGGTCGGAGACTCGGTGACCGCGGGTGACACCTGCGGTGAGCTGGAGTCGACCAAGTCGGTGAGCGACCTCTACTCGCCGGTCAGCGGCGAGGTGACGGAGGTCAACGAGGACGTGGTGAACGACCCGTCGCTGGTGAACTCCGCCCCCTTCGAGGGCGGCTGGCTGTTCAAGGTGCGCGTCACGGAGGAGCCGGCCGACCTGCTCTCCGCCGATGAGTACGACACCCACATCGCCGGCTGAGGAGTCACCCGCACACATGTCTGTTCTGAACACCCCGCTGCACGAGCTCGACCCGGACGTCGCGGCCGCCGTCGACGCCGAACTGCACCGCCAGCAGTCCACCCTCGAGATGATCGCCTCCGAGAACTTCGCCCCGGTGGCGGTCATGGAGGCGCAGGGCTCGGTCCTCACCAACAAGTACGCCGAGGGCTACCCGGGCCGCCGCTACTACGGCGGCTGTGAGCACGTCGACGTGGTCGAGCAGATCGCCATCGACCGCGTCAAGGAACTCTTCGGCGCCGAGCACGCCAATGTGCAGCCGCACTCGGGCGCGCAGGCCAACGCGGCCGCGATGTTCGCGCTGCTGCAGCCCGGCGACACGATCATGGGTCTGAACCTCGCGCACGGCGGGCACCTGACCCACGGAATGAAGATCAACTTCTCCGGCAAGCTCTACAACGTGGTCCCCTACCACGTCGGCGCCGACGGTCTCGTCGACATGGACGAGGTGGAGCGGCTGGCCAAGGAGACCCGGCCGAAGCTGATCGTGGCGGGCTGGTCCGCCTACCCGCGTCAGCTGGACTTCGCCGCGTTCCGGCGGATCGCGGACGAGGTCGGCGCGTACCTCATGGTCGACATGGCGCACTTCGCCGGTCTGGTGGCGGCGGGGCTGCACCCGAACCCGGTGCCGCACGCCCATGTGGTCACCACCACGACCCACAAGACGCTGGGCGGTCCGCGCGGTGGCGTGATCCTGTCGACGGCCGAGCTCGCCAAGAAGATCAACTCCGCGGTCTTCCCGGGTCAGCAGGGCGGTCCGCTGGAGCACGTCGTCGCGGCCAAGGCGGTCGCCTTCAAGGTCGCGGCCTCCGAGGACTTCAAGGAGCGGCAGCGGCGCACCCTCGACGGCGCGCGGATCCTCGCTGAGCGCCTGGTCAGGGACGACGTCCGGGAGCACGGTGTCTCCGTTCTGTCCGGCGGCACGGACGTGCATCTCGTCCTGGTCGATCTGCGCGACTCCGAGCTGGACGGGCAGCAGGCCGAGGACCGTCTCCACGAGGTCGGCATCACGGTCAACCGCAACGCGGTCCCGAACGACCCGCGCCCGCCGATGGTCACCTCGGGTCTGCGCATCGGCACGCCCGCCCTGGCGACCCGCGGCTTCACGGCCGAGGACTTCGCCGAGGTCGCTGATGTCATCGCCGAGACGCTGAAGCCGTCCTACGACGCCGAGGCGCTCAAGGCCCGGGTGAAGGCCCTGGCCGAACAGCACCCGCTGTACCCGGGTCTCACCAAGTAAGTCACTTCGGTCGGGCACCGCGCACACTGGAGTGTGCCTGGTGCCCGGCCGGCCCCCGCACCACCCCCGTACTGAGGAGACACCGTGGCCATCTCGGTCTTCGACCTGTTTTCGATCGGCATCGGCCCGTCGAGCTCCCACACGGTCGGTCCGATGCGCGCGGCGCGCATGTTCGCCCACCGGCTGCGCAATGAGGACCTCCTGGACTCGGCCGCGTCCATACGCGCGGAGCTGTACGGCTCCCTCGGCGCCACCGGCCACGGCCACGGCACGCCGAAGGCGGTGTTGCTCGGCCTGGAGGACGCCTCGCCGCGCACCGTGGACGTGGAGACCGCCGACCAGCGGGTGGAGGACATCAAGACCTCCGGCCGGATCCGGCTGCTCGGCGAGCACGAGATCGCGTTCTCCTTCGACGACGACCTGATCCTGCACCGGCGCGAGACGCTCCCGTACCACGCGAACGGCATGACGCTGTGGGCGTACGACGCCTCCGGGGCCGAGCTGCTGGCGAAGACGTACTACTCGGTGGGCGGCGGCTTCGTCGTCGACGAGGACGCGGTGGGCGCGGACCGCATCAAGCTGGACGACACGGTGCTGAAGTACCCCTTCCGCACCGGCGACGAGCTGCTGCGCCTGACCAAGGAGACGGGCCTGTCCATCTCCTCGCTGATGCTGGAGAACGAGCGGGCCTGGCGCACCGAGGAGGAGATCCGGTCGGGGCTGCTCGACATCTGGCGGGTCATGCAGGCGTGCGTGTCGCGCGGCATGTCCCGCGAGGGCATCCTGCCCGGCGGCCTCAGGGTGCGCCGCCGCGCCGCCGTCACCGCGCGCCAGCTGCGCGCCGAGGGCGACCCGGTGTCCCGCGCGATGGAGTGGATCACCCTCTACGCGATGGCGGTGAACGAGGAGAACGCGGCCGGCGGAAGGGTCGTGACCGCCCCGACGAACGGCGCGGCGGGGATCATCCCGGCGGTCCTGCACTACTACATCAACTTCGTGCCGGGCGCCGACGAGGAGGGGGTCGTGCGCTTCCTGCTCGCGGCCGGCGCCATCGGCATGCTCTTCAAGGAGAACGCCTCGATCTCGGGCGCGGAGGTCGGCTGCCAGGGCGAGGTCGGCTCGGCCTGCTCGATGGCGGCGGGCGCGCTGGCGGAGGTGCTGGGCGGCACCCCCGAGCAGGTGGAGAACGCGGCCGAGATCGGCATGGAGCACAACCTCGGCCTGACCTGCGACCCGGTCGGCGGTCTGGTCCAGATCCCGTGCATCGAACGCAACGGCATGGCGGCGGTCAAGGCCGTCACGGCGGCCCGTATGGCGATGCGCGGCGATGGCACCCACAAGGTCTCCCTGGACAAGGTCATCAAGACCATGAAGGAGACCGGCGCGGACATGAGCGTGAAGTACAAGGAGACGGCGCGCGGGGGGCTGGCGGTCAACATCATCGAGTGCTGAGGGGACGGGCCCTGATTCGGCGGCCTCCCGGGCGGCGGTTCGACCGGGCCTCTACGGCGCCACTCAGTGGTCCGCCGACGCCCGAGACCGTCCCCATCCGCGAGGAGGACGAGTATCTCGGCGCCGCGGTCGCGGCGTGCCCGCGCCGATGCCCGCGCACCGCCCATGCGCGCGGGCCATGGAACGCCGCGCTCAGACCACGATCTTGCGCGGGTTGAAGTTGCCGCCCGGGTCGGCGGCACCGAAGAGGCCCGACATGACCGCGACGCCCTGAGGCGAGATGTCCTCCTCCAGCCACGGCACGTGCTCCAGGCCCACCCCGTGGTGGTGCGAGATGGTGCCGCCGGCATCGACGAACGCCTGCTGGATCGCGCGCTTGACCGTGTCGTACTCGCCGAGAGGGTCGTCACCGAACACGAAGGCGAAAGTGAAGTAGAGACAGGCTCCAGAGTGGTACGAGTGCGACATGTGCGACATCGTCCAGCCTTTGCGGCCGATCTTCTCGTAGGCGCGGTCGGCCGCCTCGTAGACCGCCGCGTGGATGCCACGCAGCTTCGACCACGGACCGGCGGTCTCGCTCACGTCGCCTGCGGCACCGCGGTCGAGCAGGAAGTCGCGGATGTAGGGCGTGTCGAACTTCTTCTGGTCGTAGAGCGCACCGGGTCCCTTGCCGACGCCGATGCCGTGATGCTTGCGCACGATCCGGTCGGCGAGCGACTTCTGCCGCTTCGCGTACGCCTCGCCGCCCTCGAAACCGATGAAGGAGAGGCACATCTCGTCGAGGTCCCAGCCACGCCTCTTGAGATACGCCATGAGGCCGGCCTGTGCCATCTTCTGGATGCCCTTCGACTCCTTGCTCGTCGCCAGGGAGAAGCCCGTCTCGTGCGCGTCCGAAACACGGGTGACCGAGGGCGATACGTCGCTCTCGGCGAGCTCCTGCATCGCGGCGAGGCCGTGGTCGAGGTTCTTGAAGAAGTAGGCGTAGATGCCACGCCTCTCGGGGAGCCGGTGCACCTGCACCGTGACCTCGGTGATGACGCCGAGCCGCCCCTCCGAGCCCACCACCATCTCCCGCACGCTCGGCCCGGTCGACGCGCTCGGAACAGCACGGATCACGAGGACGCCGCCGGCCCGCACGACACGCAGCCCCTTGACGATGTCCGCGATGTCGCCGTACTTGTCCGACTGCATGCCGGACGAGCGCGTGGCGACCCATCCGCCGAGCGTCGAGTGGGTGAACGAGTCGGGGAAGTGCCCCATCGTCCAGCCGTCCCGGTTGAGTTGAGCCTCAAGATCAGGGCCCAGCGCCCCGGCCTGGATGCGCGCCAGTCCGGCGTCGGTGTCGATCTCCAGCACCCGGCCCAGGCGGCCGAGGTCGAGTGAAACGACCACCCGCGACTCGTCCGGGTGCGGCTCGAGGCTGCCCGCGATATTGCTGCCGCCCCCAAAGGGGATGATCACGGCGTCCGCCTCGACGGCCGCCTCGACGACGCTTTGCACCTCCGCCTCGTCGGCCGGGTAGACGATCACATCGGGACTGCGCGCGATCTCGCCGGATCGTATGCGGACCAGGTCACGCAGGCTCTTGCCGTACGTGTGGACGACCCGGGACAGGTCGTCGACGACGATGTTCCCGGCTCCGACGATGCCGCTCAGGACCCTGACGAACTCCTCCGATGCTGTCGAAGCAGGAACTTTCAACTCCGAGAAGTCGGGCCGTTCGGTGGGCTCGATCCCCCAGAGATCGAGACCGACGGCCTTCTGGACGAACTGCGCGAAACCGGGCTTGTCCTCGTGATGGAAGCCGACGCCTTCCACGCCCCAGCCCCACCACTTCATGTGTTTCACATCACCGGTGCGCATCGCGTCGGTGCGGCTGGTGGGTTCGGTCACGGACGGTCTCCTTCAGGTATGACGACGTGAGGTGGCATGCGCGCCGAGGATGCGGTCGGAGTTCTCCTCGGCCAGAGCGACGATCGCCGAGCGGATACGTTCGGTGAACTCGCTCACCAGCTCTCCGGGAAAGGCAGTGAGTGGTTCGCCGAAGACAACCCCGACTGGCAGGCGGCCCGGTTTGGGCCAATTCGATCCGTGAGGATGCGCCGCATGCGCGCCTATGACCGCGACGGGGAGCACCGGCACCTGGGCTGACGAGGCGAGCGCCGCCGCCCCCGGCTTGAACTCCCCGAGTGATCCGTCGCGCGAGCGGGTTCCTTCGGGAAAGACCAGGAGCGGCACTCCTCGGTTCAGCAAAGCCTTGGCGCTCACTCTGCGCGCGTTCACTCCGGTGCGGTCGACCGGGAAGGCGTTGAAGAAGAGAGCCGTGAGGCCGCGCCGCCGCCACACGTCGAAGAAGTAGTCGGCGGCGGCTCCCACCGCGAGGTAACGCGCCAATCGGCGGGGCAGCGCGCCCATGATGAGGGGCGTGTCGAGGTGCGAGGTGTGATTGGCGACGAGGACATACGCCTGCTCGACGTTCTCCAAGCGCTCGCGCCCAAGTACCGTGACGCTGGTCACGCTCCAGACAATGGGCTTCAGTAGCCCCCGCTGCGCGACGAAACGCGCCGCGGCGTTAGACCGTGAGGTGAAACGGTCACGCGTCGTCGCAGGCATCCGCTTCCTTCCGGTGCGGGCTTGCCCGCACTGATTCTTTCAGTGAGTGAGACTGTCGTTACGGCCGGCCGAGATCCGTCGCGAGATCCACCGCACCGTGTGGCGCGGAAGGTGCCGCGTGAACCAGATGAGCAACCGGTACCGGAAGCTCGGCATGGAGATCACCCGTCCGCGCCGCACGTCGCGCAGACTCGTTTCGACGAGTCGCTCGGGGTCGAGCCAGAGGAAGTTCGGAATGCTCGACGACCGAATTCCGGCCCGCTCGTGGAATTCCGTACGGACCCAGCCCGGACAAAGTGCCGTCACGGTGACGCCCGTTCCATGCAGCTCGTTCGCCAGTCCCTCGGTAAGCGAGGTGACGAACGCCTTGACGGCCGAATAGCTCCCCATCGTGACGAACCCAGCCGTGCTCGACACATTGACGATCGCGCCGTGCCCGCGTTCGCGCATGGCCCGCCCAGCGGCGCCGGCAAGCACCAGCACCGCGCGCCCCATGACCTCGATCGCCCGGTCATGCGGAGCGGTGTCGGCCGAGGTGATCGGTGCGTGCACGCCGAAACCGGCGTTGTTCACGAGCATGTCCACCGGACGGGCGGGGTCCTCCAGCCGGGCGGCGACACGCTCGACATCGGCGCGATCGGACAGGTCGGCGGGCAGTACCTCGACGGCACGGCCCCGGGCTTCCAGCTCGACCGCCGTCCGGCCGAGCCGCTCCCTGTCGCGCGCCACCAGGACAAGGTCCCATCCATGGTCTGCCAGAGCGTGCGCGAACGCTGCTCCGATACCCGACGTAGCACCGGTGACAACTGCGACTCCCGGACGGCTCAGCATAGTTTCATACGGCATCTGCTCGACATCCGAACTCCCCGCTCTTAGCTATTACATGGGGTGACGAGCGGGTCCACGCCGTCGAGCCCGACACCGCCCTTCCGAGCCACCTGGTTGACAGCCCGCTTCTGCGCGGGAACGTGAAGATCCCAGAAAGCTTCCGTGGTCGATGTCCGGCGAGCCGACCCAGGTGAATTGCTACGGTCGTACAGCGGCCGATGGCTGACTCCTCGCGCATGACACACCCTTCTTTTCTCGGCTCGTCCCCTTAGACCGGGCACGCATCGAACCTGTGACACGAGCTTCCGCACATGCTCATGCGGACTCAGGAACCGGCCTATGACCACAGGCCCTCATCGCGCGCTGTGCCGAATGCAAAACCAGGCCGCGTGTCACACATGCGCCGGTTGCCCGGTCTCACGTGACAGCCCCGACGGCTTTTCGCACGTTCCGGGGCCTCCGCAGAGTTGCCCACCCCGGCTCCGGCCCCAGAAAGTCCGTGCATGAACTCAAACGACGAAGCAACGACCGCGCCGCCCGATACAGCGGGCTTCGACGTGCGTGAGTTCGCCCGTACGGCACACGGCAGCCACCGCGGAACGCTCGACCTCGGGTCGCTCGACGAAGAGCCGCTCGACGCCGAATCCGTCCGGCTCGTTCGCGCGCTGCGTGACATGGAACGTGCGACGCTGCACCGCGTGCGCGACCTCCTCGTGACGGCGACACACAAGGACGCCCGGGTCACCGCGTTCCTCACCACGTGGATGTTCGAGAGATTCTGGATCGCCGACGCCCTCGATGCCGTCCTGGATGCTTCTCCCGCCGCCCGCGGCCTCCCTTCGAGCGTCGGCCCGGCACGGTGGGTACTGGCGGAGCGCCGCGAGCGCCGTGGCCCGATCCGTCGCTCCCTCATCGCCACCGTCACCGGTACGCAGATCGTCGCCGCACACGTGACGACGAGCCTCGTGGACGAATGGATCACACAGGCGGCCTACCGGCGTCTGGCCGGGGTGTCCCCCGACGTGGCGTCGATCATCAACCCCGTGGTGGAGATCAAGCAGCGCCACATCCGTTTCCTCGCCGAGGAGTCGCAGCGGCGGCTCGGGCACTCGGTCCGCGCCCAGCGCATCACCCGCCGCGCCCTCCGGCACTCCGCCTGGCCGCTCGGCTCGGTCGATCGCTCCAAGCACGAGCGCACCTTCTTCGAACGCCATGTCTTCGGCGACCAGAGCGGACGGGCCGAGGCGGGCCGTATCCGCGCGATGGTCGCCGCGCTCCCCGGCATCGGTCCCGGTGTCGCATCCACCGTGGAATCGAGGCTCCTTCCGTGATGCCGCACAGTGCGAAGACCGAACTCGGCAGCGCGCATGTCCTG
Organism: Streptomyces sp. CA-106110; assembly: GCF_050936285.1. Taxonomy (NCBI): domain Bacteria; kingdom Bacillati; phylum Actinomycetota; class Actinomycetes; order Kitasatosporales; family Streptomycetaceae; genus Streptomyces; species Streptomyces sp. CA-106110. The sequence goes on from NZ_JBNJNB010000001.1 coordinate 4,218,139, forward strand.
CTCACCGGCGCGACCGGCTTCGTCGGGCAGGCCGTGCTCGAGCGGCTGCTCACCGATCACCCCGCCACCCACATCTCGCTCCTCGTGCGCGGGAAGGGCAGACAGACCGGGCAGGACCGGCTCCGGAGGCTTCTACGCAAACCCGTGTTCGAGCGCTGGCGGGATGCTGTGGGGGCCGAGGAGGCCGAGCGCATCGTCCGTGAGCGGATCACGGTGCTCGACGGCAGCATGACCGGCATTCCTGAGCTGCCCTCCCACCTTGACGTCGTCATCCACTCGGCGTCGACCGTCTCGTTCGACCCGCCCATCCACGAGGCGTTCGACACGAACGTCAACGGCGCCGTAAGCCTCTACCAGGCCCTGCTCGCCTCCGGATCGGACCCGCACGTCGTCCACGTGTCGACCTGCTACGTCGGGGGACTCCGTCGCGGTGTGGTGCCCGAGGCCAAGCTCGAGCACGACGTCGACTGGCGCGCCGAGTGGACCTCGGCGACACAGGCCCACGAGCGCACCGAGCTCACCTCGCGGGAACCGGCGCAGCTCGAGCGGTTCATGTCCCGCGCCCGCGGCAACCACGGCAAGGAGGGCCCGATCGCGGTGGCCCGCGCGAGCGAGAACGCGCGGCGCGAGTGGGTGCGTTCCCATCTCGTCGACGCCGGTCGGCGGCGCGCCCAGAGCCTGGGATGGACCGACGTCTACACACTGACGAAGGCACTCGCGGAACGTGCCGCGGAAGACCTCTGGGGCGAGGCCGGGCACCGGCTTTCGGTGGTCCGGCCCTCGATCATCGAGAGCGCCCTCCAGCATCCGTTCCCCGGCTGGATCGACGGCTTCAAGGTCGCCGATCCGCTGATCTTCGCCTACGGCCGCGGCCAGCTGCCGGACTTCCCGGGGCTGCCCGACTCGATCCTCGATGTCATCCCCGTCGACTTCGTCGTCAACGCCATCCTCGCCGCGGCGGCCAACCGGGCCCCTGTCGACGAGCCGGAGTACTTCCACATCGCCTCGGGCGCGTCGAATCCGCTGCCGTTCCACCGCATGTACGAGAACGTACGCGACTACTACACGCAGTACCCGCTGCCCAAGGACGACGGTTTCGTCAAGGTACCGACCTGGAAGTTCGCGGGCGAGCGCAAGTTCAACCGACGGCTTCTGCTGGCGAAGAAGAAGGCCGACCTGTGGGACGCCGGTCTGCGGCTGATGCCGAACGACGAGCGCAAGCGCGCTCTCGCGGCCGAGAACGCCAAGCTGCGCGCCGGCATCGCCACCCTCAGCAACTTCACCGACCTCTACCGCGCGTATGTGCGGACCGAGATCATCTTCGACGACCGCAACGCCCGCGCGCTGAACAACGCCCTTCCGGCAGAGGCGCGCGAGGACCGTGGCTTCGATGTGGAGCGGATCGACTGGGAGGAGTACCTGCAGAAGGTGCACCTCCCCGCGATGAGCGAGCTGACAGCGGCCCACCGTCGCCGGAAGGCCACGGCCGTCCGGCCGGCGAACCGCCCGAAACCCGAGCTGCCGCAGCGTACCGACGTGCTCGCCGTCTTCGACCTCGAACGAACCGTCGTCGACTCCAACATCGTCGAGCAGTACCTCTGGGTACGTACCTCGGGCTTCCGCAAGGCGGCTTGGCCGAAGGAGGTCGCGGACCTGCTCACGTCGCTGCCCGGCTACCTCCGCGCCGAGAAGCGGGACCGAGGCGAGTTCATCCGTGCGTTCCTGCGCCGCTACCACGGCATGCCCGTCGCTCGTCTCGAGGAGGTCGTGCGGCGCGGCTACGCCGACACGATGCTGCGGCACACGAGCGCGGAGGCCCTGGCGCGCATCCGCGCGCACCGTGCGGCGGGTCACCGCACCGTCCTGGTCACCGGCTCCATCGGCCTGCTCGCCGCTCCGCTCGCCAGCCTGTTCGACGAGGTCGTCGGGAGCTCCATGCATGTGAAGGACGGTGTGCTCACCGGCTACCTCGCCAAGCCGCCGCTCGTCGACGAGGCGAGGGCCGCGTGGCTTCGGCGGTACGCCGAGGAGGGCGGCTACGACCTCGCGGCCTCCTACGGCTACGGCGACAGCCACTCCGACCTGCCGTGGCTGTCGCTGCTGGGCAAGCCCTCGGCGATCAACCCCGACGCCGAACTGGCGCGCGAGTCGCACCAGAGGAACTGGGACATCCACCGCTGGAAGAGGGGCGGTTCGGGCGTACGCAGCGAGGTCATCGCTGCACGGGTGACGACTCCGGCGCGCACCGACGAGAGGAGTGACTGATGGCTTTCGACATAGACAAGTACACGAAGAACTCCACCGGGGTGCAGTGGGCCGACCTCGACTTCGACGAGTTCGAGCGCAACCCGCTGCCCGAGGGGACGCTGCGCACGCTGCGCTACATGTGCGACATCGAATACCACACGGTCTGCTACATGCGGGATCTGCTGACGACCCCGTCCCACAACGAGCCCGCGGTGGGCGCCTTCATGACGATGTGGAACCGCGAGGAGTTCTGGCATGGCGAAGCGCTCGCGGCCGTGCTCGAGCGCCACGACGTCCGGATCGACTTCGACGAGCTCAAGGCGACGCGTCTGAAGCTCGGTTGGAGGGACCGCTTGGGGACGGTGAAGCAGACGGCGATGAGCCGGATCGTCGGACATGACTTCGTCGCCGTGCACATGGCATGGGGTGCGGCGAACGAGTGGTCGGCGACCGCGGCGTACCACCGGCTTGCCGCGCTGGAGAGCCACCCGGTGCTGGTGCCGCTGCTGAAGCGGATCGCGCAGCAGGAGACGAAGCACGTCGCGTTCTACGCGTCGCAGGCGCGTGAACGGCTCGCGGCGAGCAAGAAGGCCCGTGTGTTCGCCCGGTTCGCGCTCGAGAAGGCCTGGGGCCCGGTCGGCTCGGGCGTCATGTCCGAGAGCGAGGTCACGCACGTCATGACCCACCTCTTCGCAGGCCCCGAGGGCCGCAGACTCATCCGGGACATCGACTCGCACATCGCGAAGCTGCCGGGCATGGAAGGGCTGCGCATAGTCGAGGACTCCATGGACAAGCGCGGCATCGCCTCCTGATGCAGCTGTGCGTCCGCACGATCGGCATCCGGCCGCGCAGGCTCCCACACCCATGACTCCGGGGTGGTCGCAGGTCGCCGCGACCCCCGAGGCCGATGTTCCCCCCGGGGCTACCGCACGGTAATCCGCTCTCCCTAGGCTGCCGTCAACTCGGCGCCTTCGAAGGGGAGTTGACACGTGCGGACGACAAGACGGCTGGCGGTGCTGCTGGGTGCCGCCGCGATGCTGATGACAGCAGGGGGCAACGCCCAGGCGGCCGCCCCCAAGTTCTCCGACGCGACCACCATCGGAACGCACAACGCCTACGACAAGGCCAAGTACACCTACTTCGCCCAGGCCCTCGACTCCGGTGCCTCGCTGCTCGAACTCGACGTCTACACCGACAGCATCACCAAGCGCTGGCGGGTCAGCCACAGCAATCCGTTCGGCAACGACAACAACTGCGAGGCGGCGAAGACGCCGGGCGAGCTGTACAGCAAGAGCCGCAACCAGGACCTCGGCGGCTGCCTGGACAACATCGCCGCCTGGCATCAGCTGCACCCCGACCACCGGCCGATCGTCTTCAAGGTGGAGATGAAGAACGGCTTCAACAACAACGGCGGCCTCGGACCCGACGAGTTCGACGCACTGGTGTCCGCCAAGCTCGGCGGCATCGTCTACAAGCCGTCCGACCTGCTGGGCTCCACGTACTCGACGCTCGACGCGGCCGCGAAGGCGAACGCCTGGCCCTCCCGGGACGACCTCAAGGGCAAGGTCCTCTTCGAACTCATCCCCGGCACGGTCGAGATGAACAACCCGTTCGACCACTACTGGACGGACCGGGAGTACGGCGACTACCTGCGCGACCTGTACGCCGCGGGGAACATCTCGAAGGCCCAGGCCTTCCCCGCCGTGCTCGGCGCCGCCTCGGGCGACCCGCGCACCAGCCGCTACGACGCGTCCATCCGCCCGTGGTTCGTGTTCTTCGACGGGGACGCCTCGACGTACGTCAACAACGGCTACGACACCTCCTGGTACGACACCAGGCACTATTTCCTGATCATGACGGACGCGGCGAACGTGTCCCCCGCGATCTCGTCCACGAACCCCACGGACGCCGAAGTGGCGGCACGGCTCGGGCTGCTGGCGTCCGACCACGCCAGCGTGATCACCTCCGACTGGGCCGCCGCATCGCCCTCCGTCCTCGGTTCGGTGGCCGATCGGGGCTGACCTTCGTGCTTTTGGGGCATATCACCCGTGCCAGGTGAAACAGGCAACCATCCCTGTACCCCCACCAGCACACTCAGGGAGCCCCCATGCTGCGAGGCGTCGACGTCAGCGCATACCAGTCATCCTCATACGACACGAGCGGCCTCTCCTTCGTCTTCATCAAGGCGACGGAGGGGCGTTCGTACGTGAACCCGAAACTCACCGCCCAGACGAAGACCGCCCGGGACGCCGGTTGCGTCGTCGGCTTCTACCACTTCCTGTGGCCCGGCAACCTCACGGCCCAGGCGGAGTACTTCGTCGGCAAGACCCCGGAGAAGGCCGGCGACCTGCTGGCCGTCGACTGGGAGACGACCGGCGACGGCACGCACGCGAGCAACGCCGAGAAGGACCTGTTCATCCGCAAGGTCAAACAGCTCCGGCCGGACAACCGGGTCGTCCTGTACACGAGCCGGAACTTCTGGCTGACCGTCGACACCACGTCGTACGCGGGCGACGGCCTGTGGATCGCCGACTACGTCACCGCGGGCAAGCCTCGCATCCAGGCGGCATGGCGTTTCCACCAGTACTCCTCCGACCCCATCGACAAGGACGTCGCCAACTTCACCACCAAGGCGGCGCTGCGCGAGTGGGCCGGGAGCGCCTGAGCGCACGTGTCGCGGGGCCGGTGCGGCGCGTGCGGCTGCCGGACGGGCCGCACCGGTCCCCCGAGGCGGTCCGGATCTAGCCGCAATGCCGTGTAGATAGGCGGCTGGGCTGGGTGTCAAGGTCCTGGTGCGGTCAGGATGTCGATGCTGATGGTGGCCTTGTAGCTGGTCCGGTCGATGGTGCCTTTGGCGTTGTACTTGGAGATCGCGCGTTTGACGACGCGGGGCCGGGTGCGGATGCGTCGGTCGGGCATGAGGTCGGCCAGGACGCGGCGGCCGATGGCCCCGACGAGGTCGACGACCGTGTCGGCGATGACGCCCGCGGCCTGGATGACCAGGTCGCGGGCGGTGTTCAGGGCGGTGGTGAAGCTGGCCCGGTCGGGGTCGATGCCGGGCCGGGCGGCGGTGGCGTCGGCCATGGCCAGGCGCAGGGCCTGGTAGGTGACCAGCAGGGCGTAGAGCTCTTGGGAGACACCGTCCGGGGTGCGGGCGCGCAGGACACGGCCGCCCAGGGTGGTGGACTTGATCTCCAGATACGCGGTCTCGATCTCCCAGCGCTGGTGGTACAGGGTGATCAGTTCGGCGGCGGGGTGGGTCCTGTGGTCGGTCAGTGTGGTGACGAGGCGGTAGAGGCCGGTGCTGCGTCCCGTGGCCGTGGTGATGGTGATCTCGCAGTCGATGACCCGCACGGGGACGGCGCCGATTGCCGAAAGGTAGGAGCCGTCACCGCAGCGGCCCAGGACGGGCAGCCGACGGCCGTTCTTCACACGGGTCAGCACGTGCGCGCCGGTTCTGGCCATGGCGGTCACCAGCGCTTGGGCGGCGAAGTTCCGGTCCAGCAGCACGATCATGCCCTTGCGCAGGCTGCGGAGCAGGCGCGGCGCGTACGTCGTCTCGCCGTCAGTGGTTGGTCCGAACACCGCGTCGATGACCGTGCGGGTGCCGCAGGACACCAGCACCAGGAGTCGCAACGCTGGATATCCCGCACCACCGTTGTTGCAGCGGTGTTTGGTGTATTCGGTCAGATTCGCCGGGCTGTCGGGCACCGCCATGGTGGTGCCGTCGATCGCGCAGACCAGCAGCCCGCGCCACCACACGCCGGTGGTGGCGATGCCGGCGGCCGGTCCACGCAGCAGGTCGAACAGCCATCGCAGCGGCTCGGCCCCCACCCGCCTGCGGGCCTGTGCCAGCGCACCACCGGTCGGGTCCGCGACCGTCAGCCCTTCCAGTCCCGCCGTCAACCGCTGCCACACCTGCCGCCAGCCCAGCCCGGGGAACAGGCACCCTGCCAGCAGCAGATACACCACCACCCGGGACGGCAGGTCCCGCACCCGCTCCTGCACCCTGCCCGTCTGCGTCAACGCCTCGTCGACCATCTCGAACGGGATGATCCGGGTCAACTCGCCCAGATGGCCGGGCGTGAACGCCCCGGCGGCAACAACAACTTCACGAGAAATGACAGACTGGGTACCCAACGGAGCTCCCGCCGAACAGTGATCTTGGTCGACACGGTTCTAGCAGGAGCTCCGTCCCGTTTCAGGCCACTTGGCACACAGGCCCCACGCGCTATCTACACGGGATTGGATCTAGCCGCGGAACTCCGGCGTGCGTTCGGGCGCCGCCTCCGTCAGTGCCTTGGTGACCCCGTCGGTCCCGGCCCGCAGGCCGTAGACCGGGGTGCCCGGCTGCTGACGCCAGGAGTCGTCGATACCGCCGGCGTCGACCGTGTCGAAGCCGAGTTCGTCGATGAGGTCCCGCACCCGGCGCTTGGCCGCCGCGTCGTCGCCCGCGACCGGGAGCGCCATGCGGTCGGGGTCGCCGGCGGGGCGGGGGCCATCCAGGATGTCCTGGGCGTAGGTGCCGTTGAAGGCCTTGACGACGGGATGGCCGATCTGCTGTTCGGTCCAGCGGCTCTCGGTGACGCCCTCGTCCTCGATGCCCGGGATCCGTCCGTCCCGCTCCCTGGGGTAGTAATTGCCGGTGTCGATCACGGCGACGCCCTCCGCCGCCCCGTCCAGCACTCCGGACGGCAGGTGCGGGACCGCCTTCACCGGGACCGTGATCACGACGACCTCGGCACCGCGGGCGGCCTCCTCGACCGGGACGGGGGTCGCGCCCGTCTCCTCGGCGAGCGCGGTGAGCGTGTGCGGACCGCGGGAGTTGGCGACGAAGACCTCATGGCCGAGGGCGGTGAGCCGCCGGGTGAGATTGCCGCCGATGTTTCCCGCGCCGATGATGCCGATCTTCATGACTGGCCTCGTCCTTCCGGGGGTCGTGTGCTCGTACGGTGTGTGCGGGCAGCACCAACCCCCGGGCCGGACGGCCTATTCCGGATATACGCCGAACGGCTGACGGCGGCACGCCGAGGGGGCGCCCATTCCCTGCCGGGCGGGCGCCCCCTCGGCTCCTGCTCACTTGCTCAGATACGTCCAGAACTCGTCGAACGACAGCACCTTGTCACCGTTGAGGTCACGGGTCTTGATGATGCTCTCGGCCACCGTGTCGGTGACGTTCCAGTCGCCGCCCTGGGCCAGGGCGGACTTGAACTCGGCGGCGGTGATGAACCCGTCACCGTCCGCATCGATCCGCTCGAACTGCATGCGTGCTTCCTCGATGTCCGCCACCGATCCGCCCCTTCTTGGTGCATTGGCCGTCGTACGGCCGTCCTACTGACGGAGGTCAGATTAGCCGCCCGCCCGGGCCCTCAGTGCCGCGACCACCCAGGCGAACTCCTCCCTGTGCGGCGGTGCCGGCTGTCCTTTCACGACGGACAGCAGTTCGCGGTAGCGGGCGGCCCGCTCGTCGAAGGCCGTCTCCATGCGCTCGAGCACGCCGGTCCGGTCGGCGTCCCCCAGCAGCTCGCGCAGCACCGCGTCGGCCTCGGGCGCCTCGGGCGCCACCCCGCGCTCGCACGCCGGCCCCACCAGGTCGACGAGGCGCCTCGCGAACCACATCGACGCCCCGGCGGGCACGTCGGGCCCCCGGTCGGCCGCGTTGAACTCGGCCGCCTTGCGCATCCGGGCCCGGAACCCGGGGTCCTGCATCATCTCGGCCAGCTCGACCCAGGCGTCGACCTGCTCGGGCGTCGGGTCCTCCGGCAGGTCCGCCGCGGTGTTCCGCATCCGCTCCCGGATCTCCGGGTCGACGGTGTCGAGCCCGTGGAGCATCTCCTCCACGAACTCCTCCATGATCCGTTTCCGCTCGGCCGCCGAAAGCCGTGCAAGTTTGTTCATCAGGGTCATCTCCTCCGTACTCGAGCCACGTCGCGCCACGGTCGACAGCACCGCCCGGGTCACCCTGAGGGCGCGGATCTGCGCGTCCAGGGCCGCCACATGCGTCGCCGCCACCTCGGCGACGGTCGTCTCGCCGCCCAGCACCCGGCGGACGTCGTCCAGGCCGAGGCCCAGTTCGCGCAGGGTGCGGATCAGTTCGAGGCGGGCCACGGACGCCGCGTCGTACAGGCGGTAGCCCCCCTGGGACCGGGCCACCGGGGGCAGGGCGCCCTCGTCCGACCAGTAGCGGATGGTGCGGACGGTCAGTCCGGTGGCCCGGGCCAGTTCGCCGATGGTGAACAGGCCGGTGCCGTTTTCGATCATGTCTGCGAGTCTGGGCCTTCCAGTGGGTGGAGACTCAAGCCGGAGGGACGGACCCATGTCCGAGAGTCTGCGGGACATTCTGGAGGCGGCGGCACGGGGCGTCTTCCCTCCGGCGGACGGCGCCACCAGCGTCGTACGCCAGCACTCCCCCCGGGACGCGGGGGTCATCGCCTTCACCGCGCACTCCGTCGTGTTCACGGACGGGGATCCGCAGTGGGTGCGCGAGACGCTGGAGCGCACGGACTGCGACGCGCTGGCCGCCACGATGAACGCACGGTTCCTGGCGGCGTTCATGGAACGGACGGGGCGCCGGAGCGACACGATCGACGTGCTCATGGTCGGCTCCCCGCTGCCCGGCGAGCCGCCGCTCACGCTGAAGGAGATCGACGATCCCGCCCATCCTCGGGTCGTCAGTTCCCTCAGACGGCGGGACGAGGTGCGGGTGTGGTCCACGCAGGGCGGTGTCCTCGTGCTGGGACGCGGGGTCGCGGGGCGCCTGGAGGTCGCCGTCGAGGTGGACGCGGACGTACGGCACCGGGGACTGGGGCGGGCGCTCGTCTCGGCGGCGCGGCAGCTGGCCGGAGGCGAGCCGGTGTGGGCCCAGGTCTCGGCGGGGAACGCCCGCAGTCTGCGGGCGTTCCAGGCGGCCGGTTACCGTCCGGTGGCGTCGGAGGCATTGCTCATCGCGTGAGGCGGGACTCGCCGTTGCCAGGGCGGTCCGGAGCCGCCGTCACGGCCGTGTGCGCCTCATCGGTAGACACCCGTGTGCCCCAGCGAGTAGCGGCCGGGCTGCGGGTAGACCGCGAGGCCGTGCGGGCCGCTGCCCACCTTGATCCGGGCGAGCTGCCGGCCGGTGCGGGTGTCGATCGCGTAGACCTCGGAGTTGTAGCGGCCGGAGAGCCACAGCACCGTGCCGTCCGTCGAGACGCCGCCCATGTCCGGGCTGCCGCCGCCGGGCAGACGCCACTTCTTGGTCAGGCGGTTCGTCGTGAAGTCGAAGACGGAGATGGTGCCCTCGCCCCGGTTGGAGATGTACATCTCGCGGGAGTCGCGGCTGACGTACAGGCCGTGTGCGCCCTTCCCGGTGTACAGGAAGGTCGGCTTGCCGAAGGTGTCGCCGTCGAGGATCCACATTCCGTCGGCCACCATGTCGGCGACGTAGAACGTCCTGCCGTCCGGCGCGACCTTGACGTCCTGCGGCATGGAACCGCGGACCGGCAGCTTCTGCCGGTCGAGCACCTCCATCTTCTCGGTGTCGACCTTGAGCAGTTCGCCGCTGAACTCGCAGGAGACGATGAAGTAGCGGCCGTCGAGCGAGAAGTCGGCGTGGTTGACGCCGGCGCAGTCCACGGGCACGGACTTCGCCACCTTCATGGTGTGCGCGTCGCGGAAGACCAGCCGGCGGTCCCTGGATGCCATGACCACCGCGTACTTGCCGTTCGGCGTGAAGTACAGGTTGTACGGATCGTGCACGTCGACCGGCTTGCCGGCGTGGCCGGTCCTCGGGTCGATGGGGGTGAGGGAGTTGCCCAGGTCGTTGTTGACCCACAGCGTCTTCAGGTCCCAGGACGGCACGACGTGCTGCGGCTGGCGGCCGACCCGGAGCGTGTCGATGACCTTGTAGGTGCCGGGGTCGATGACGGACACGGTGTTGGAGTTGGTGTTGGGGACGTAGATGCGGGACGGGAAGCCCTTGACCACCGGGGACAGCTGGTTCGGGCGGTCGGCCGCGTAGACGTCCTTCGGGTCGAGCACGGGCGGCATGCCCGGCAGGGTCTGGACGGTCATCTGCCGCTGTGCGGTCCTGCCCGGGCTCTTGGACGGGAGGCCCTTGTCCTTGTGGGCGGATCCGCTGCTGCATCCGGCGAGCACGGCGAGGGCGGCGCCGGCGATCAGTACACGCGTGACGGTCGTGGAGGGCATCAGCTCAGCAGCTCCGTGGTGGTCACCGCGGTGAGGCCGCGGCGTTCGAGTTCTTTCAGCAGGGCGGGAAAAGCGGCGACCGTGTCCGCGTACCCGAAATGCAGGCTCACCACGGACCCGTTGCGCACCTCGCCGACCACCTTGCGGGTGATGGCGGAGGCGCCCGGCGAGGTGTAGTCGAGCGAGTCGACGTCATACGACAGGACGTGCGGATAGCCGGAGAGACGGGCCAGGCGTTCGACGAGCGGGGTGGCACGCGGGGCGCGGGAGGGCCGGAACCAGGTGCCGATGGATCCGGTCAGCCGCCGCAGCCGCTGCGCACACCCCTGGATCTCGGCGTACGCGTCCGTCTCGGACATGGTGTTGATGCCGAGGTGGCGCAGGGTGTGGTTGCCGAGGTCGTGACCGCCGTCGAGGATGCGGCGGGCGGCCTCGGGATGCTGGTCGAGCCAGGTGCCGACCGCGAGCACGGTGATCTTCGCGCCCGCCTTCTCCGCCGTGTCCAGGATGGACCTGGCGAAACGGGGATCGCCCTGGCCGTGGAAGGTGAGGGCGACCCGGGGGCGGTCCCGCGGGCCGTGGTCGATCTGGCCGGGCTGCTGCGCATAGGCGCGGGGCTCGGGTGCTGGGGTCGGGGAGCGCGGAGCGGCGGAGGCGGGAGACTCGACGGGCCGGTGGAGGATGTGGCCACCGGGGGAACAGGCTGTGGCGAACGTACCTGCGGCGAGCCCCGCGCCCGCGCGCAGTGCCGACCGGCGGCCGGGCACCGTGCGCGCGGTGCCCGTCTCACGGTCCGGTGGGGTGGGAGGGACGGGCGTAGTCACTCTCCCCATTTAAGGACAAGGTGACGGAAAATCGGGCGATTTGACCCAAGGAAGGTCGGGCGGGTCGCAGGGGGTCCTGACGGCCCGTCGATCGTGGCGTCCGGAGCGGTACGCGGACGGGTACCGCGGGCGCGCCGGGCGGCGCGGCCGCCGTCAGCGGTCGGCGACCCGCATCTCGAACCAGGTCGTCTTGCCGCGCGGCAGCAGGTCGACGCCCCACCGGTCGGCGAGCTTGTCCACGAGGAAGAGTCCGCGGCCGCTCACGTCCAGTTCCTGAACCGGTATCAGACAGGGCAGGCCGCGGGAGGGATCGCGGACCTCGATACGGATCCACCCCCGGCGCCGGCGCATCCGTAACCCGAAGGAGCGCGCCCCGGTGTGCCGAACGGCGTTGCCCACGAGCTCGGAGACGAGCAGGACCGCGTCCTCGGTCATCCTCGAGGCCAGCCCCCAGTGACGCAGAATCACGACCTGGGCGAGCCGGCGGGCGGTGGCCGCGGATTCGGGCCGGGACGGCAGCGATACCTCCGCCTCCGTGGGATTGCCGAACAACTCCAGTGCCTTGAGCGCCCGTTCGTCCTCGACCGCAGGCGACCAGCGCGCCGCGGTCGCACTTCCGTGCCGCCGCGGCTGTTCAATGCCCTCCAGCCCCGCCATGCACCCATGATGGCGGCCCAAGGGGCTGTTCGGAGGCGTTACGGCGCAACGCGACCCCTGCAAGCACACTTTCCACACCATTCGTTCGGCATATGCCAGGTGCAACGGTGGGTCGCGAACACCCCCACTGACCTGCGCGAACAGGCCAGTGGGAGGCAATCGCCAAGCGTCTTCGGGTTGACAGCCTTAAGGTTGTCTTAAGGCTGCGATAAACCGCTCCATCGAGGGACACCGAGTGAGACGTCGCGTCAACTGCAAGATGGTCAGGGCGACTTCCTGAACATTTCTCATGTCCAGTTGTGAAGTCGGCTGCCAGGCACGGTCGGTGACCGATCGCTCAGACGAACTTCGCCTTGCCCGGCCCCTCTTCCACGAAGCTGCGCATACCGCGCTCACGATCCTCGGTGGCGAACAGGCCCGCGAACCAGGTCCGTTCCACCGCGAGGCCCGTTTCGATGTCCGTCTCCAGACCCGTGTCGACGGCCTCCTTGGCGGCGCGCAGGGCGATCGCCGGGCCCTGGGCGAGTCTGGCGGCCCAGGCGTGCGCCTCGGTGTACACCTCCCCGGCCGGCACCACCCGGTCGACCAGACCCAGCGTCAACGCCTCGTCCGCCTTCACCATCCGGCCCGTGAAGATCAGGTCCTTGGCCTTGGACGGGCCGATGAGCCGCGCAAGGCGCTGAGTGCCGCCCGCACCGGGGATCAGGCCGAGCAGGATCTCCGGCTGCCCCAGCTTCGCGTTCTCGGCGGCGATGCGGTAGTCGGCGCACAGCGCCAGCTCGCAGCCTCCGCCCAGGGCGTAGCCCGTGACGGCGGCGACGACCGGCTTGGGGATACGGGCGATGGCGGTGAAGGATTCCTGCAGAGCGCGGGAGCGCAGGACCATCGCGGCGTGGTCCATGCCCTGCATCTCCTTGATGTCCGCGCCCGCCGCGAACACCTTCTCCCCGCCGTGGATGACCACGGCGCGCACGTCCTCGCGGCGCGTGACCTCCTCGGCGAGTTCCCTGAGCCGGTCCTGGGTGGCGACGTCCAGCGCGTTCATGGGCGGGCGGTCCAAACGGATGGTGCCCACGCCCTCGGCGACTTCCAGATGCACAGTCATGCAGGAAGGTTAACGGGCACTAACGACCCCGGGCCCGGTGTGCTCGCTCACAGCGGCACACCGGGCCCGGGGTCACCGGATCGGGCCTACTTGATCCACTCGCTCCAGGGCATGTTCCAGCCGTTGAGCCCGTTGTCCGGGGAGACCGTCCTGTCGTTGGAGTGCTGCACGACCACGACGTCACCGATCATCGAGTTGTTGTAGAACCAGGCGGCCGGCACCGACTTGTCGTAGCCGCCGCGCACATCGCGCAGACCGACGCAGCCGTGGCTCGCGTTGTAGTTGCCGAAGGCTCCGCCGCCCCAGTAGTTGCCGTGGATGAAGGTGCCGGAGTCGGTCAGGCGCTGGGCGTGCGGTACGTCCTTGATGTCGTACTCGCCGCCGTAGCCGACGGTCTCGCCGTTCATCCGGGTCACGACCAGGCGCTCGCTGATGACCATCTGGCCGTTCCAGGTGTCGTAGCCCGGCTTGCCGGTGGTCACGGAGAGGGTCTTGAAGACCTTGCCGTCGCGCTTGACGACCATCTTGTGGGTCTTGGCGTCGACGGTGGAGACCTGGCTGCGGCCGATGGTGAAGTGCATCGTCTTGGCCTGCTTGCCGTAGACACCGGGCCGGCCCTCGACGCCGTCGAGGTTGAGGCTGACGGTGACCTTGGTGCCGGCCTTCCAGTACTTCTCGGGCCGGAAGTCGAGCCGGTCGTTGCCGAACCAGTGGCCGCGGACGTCGACGGCCGGCTCGGTCTTGATGGAGATGGCCTTCTCCACGTCGTCCGGGTGGGTGATGCCCCGGGTGAACCGGATCGAGAACGGCATCCCGACACCGACCGTGGAACCGTCCTCGGGGGTGAAGTTGCCGATGAAGGTGTTCTGCGGAGTCAGCGTGGTGAAGGAGGACTCCTCGGCGGAGGTCAGTCCCGCGGAGTCCTTGGCCACCGCGTGCACCTTGTACGTGGTGGCCGCTGCGAGGTGCGTGGAGGGCGTCCAGGTCGCACCCCCGCCGGATATCGCCCCGGTGACCTCGTGGCCCTTGGAGTCCTCGACCTTGACCTCGGTCAGCTTGCCCTTGGCCGCCGTCACCTTCAGGGCACCGCTCGTGTCCACGGCCTTGGCCCTGTCCTTCGGGGCTATCGTGACCACGGCCTGCGACTGCTTGCTCGCGGCCTTGGCCGACTCATGGCCCTTGCCGTCGGCGGTGGTCGCTCCCGAGTGCCCGCCCCCGCCGCACGCGGTGGCGGTGACCAGAAGGGCGCCGAATATCAGCGCCGACAGTCCTTTCCGTCCCGTACGCATCCGCGTACCAACCGACGCCCCCGATATCGGTCGCCCGTTCACGTTCTTTCTCCCCTCGCACGGCCTGTTCAGGCCCGCACCCCGCCAGTTTTCCCCGCCCCAGAACCGGCCGAGCCGGTGCCGCAACACCGATCGTGCTCGGCCCTCGGGGCTCTCTGCTCGCTTGGTCTTCCGGCACCGGCGCGTCCCTGCGGCTACAGCTCGCGACACCCGCGTGCACTGCGCAAATTAATCACACCCCCTGCCCCGATGACTCCCCGCGATTGTCACTGTTCAGTCCCAAATCAGCGGCGTGCTCAGGCGCATTGGGGCCAATGGGTGCGCACCCCCCGCGCGCCCCCGGCCCGGCTACCGGATCGCGCTGCCCGACGTCCACTCGCTCCAGGTCATGTTCCATCCGCCCAGCCCGTTGTCGGGAGCGACCTTCTTGTCATCGCTGTGCACGACCTCGATGACGTCGCCGACGAGACTGCGGTCGAAGAACCAGCGCGCGGGGGTCTCGGCACCGCCGCCCTTGACGTCCTTCAGACCGACGCAGCCATGGCTGACGTTGATGTGCCCAGGGGCGTTCGGGGCCCAGTAGTTGCCGTGCACGAAGGTGCCGGAGTCGGTCAGGCGCAGGGCGTACGGGACGTCGGGGATGTCGTACTCGCCGCCGAAGCCGACCGTGCGGCCGTCCATGCGCGTGACCTCGAGCATCTCCATGACCACCATCTTCCCGTTATACGTGGTGCTCTCGGGGGCACCCGCGCTGATCGGCACGGTGGCCACCAGCACGCCGCCGCGTCGGACCTGCATGGTGTGCGCCGCCGCATCGACGAGCGAGACCTGGCTGCGGCCGATGGTGAAGTGGACGTCCTTGTACTGCCGTCCGTACACGCCGGGCGCACCCTCGACGTCGCGCAGCCGCAGAGCGACCGTGACCCGGGTGCCGGGGGTCCAGTACGTCGCGGGCCGGAAGTCGACGCGGTCCTCGCCGAACCAGTGCGGGCGGATCTCGACAGCGGGTCTTGAGGTCACCCGGATCGCGCGCTCGACGGCGGCACGGTTCTCGATCTTCCGGTTGAACTGCACGGAAACGATCATTCCGGTCCCCACGACGGCTCGGTTCTCCGGCATCAGGTACCCGATGAAGCGCTCGTCGGGGACGAAGGTGGTGAAGGTGGCGTGGCGGGCGGCACGATGACCGTCGCCGTCGTGGGCCACCGCGTCGACCGTGTATTTGGCGGCGAGGGTGAGTCGGGGGTCGTCCGGCTCCCAGACGAGGCCGTCACCGGAGAGATGGCCGGGCACCGGTGTGTCCTGACCGTCCAGGGACCTGACGACGGTCACCGACTCCAGGCGGCCGCTCGGCACCCGGACCCGCAGCCGCCGGCCGGCACGAACGTCCTTGCTGCCGTTGTCGGGAGAGACGCGGATGACCTCGTCGGGAGCGTGCGCCTTCCCGAGCAGGTCGTCGACCCCGTGCGAAGTGCAGCCCGTCAGGAGAGCAGCCCAGATCAGTGCCGCGGCCAGTGCGGCCCCTGCGCGCCGCGCGCGCGTCTGTACGTGCATCACGACGATCCCAACGACCCAGCCCCTGCTGGGGAAACGTGAGTGCGAGCCACGCTCTGGGCAGAACAGTGGGGAGGACGACGTGATGGGGAGCCGCGCCCGTGAGCCGCAGGGGCGTGCCGGAACCGAGAGGCCGAGCGTGCGAACGCCCATGGGGCTGAGCACAGCCGGCCTCCCGGCACCGGCTCCGGCGCCCCGGAGGCGAGCAAGCCAGGAAGAGGGCGGGGCACCGTGCGCCCTCTTTCCGTGTCGCCCCACCGAGCCGCGGGAGGCTGAGAGGTGTCCAGCGCAGCCGAGCAGGAGGCAGTGCAGGGGGAGCGGGCGGAAGAGGAACGGTCCGCGCGCCCGGCCGCCGTGCTCGACGGCAGTCGGCAGAAGGTGCCGGCCGTGCCGTTGTGGCCGGGCGCGCCCACACCTCTCGGGGCGCGCTTCCGCGCGGGCCCGGACGGGGTCGTGGGCACCAACTTCGCGCTGTGGGCGGGCGGTGCCGAGGCGGTGGAGCTGTGCCTGTTCGACGGCCGGGGCGCCGACAGCCGGGAGACCCGGGTGCGGCTCACCGAGCTGACGCACGAGATCTGGCACGGTTTCGTGCCCGGAGTGATGCCCGGGCAGCGGTACGGCTACCGGGTGCACGGACGCTGGGACCCGTGGACCGGAGCGCGCTGGAACCCGGCGAAACTGCTCCTCGACCCGTACGCGCGCGCGGTGGACGGCGACTTCGGCCTGCCGCCGGAGGTGTACGGCCATGTGCGGGACTGGCCGCAGCAGAACGTCGCGGACACCGTGCGCGACGAACGGGACTCGGCGCCGCACGTCCCCAAGGGCGTGGTCGTGCACGATGACGACGACTGGGCGGACGACCGGCGCCCGAAGACCCCGTGGTCGGACTCGGTCATCTACGAGCTGCACGTCCGCGGTTTCACCCGGCTGCACCCGGACATCCCCGAGGAGCTGCGCGGCACCTACGCCGGTCTGGCGCACCCGGCGGCCGTCGACCATCTGGTGAAGCTGGGCGTGACGGCCGTGGAGCTGCTGCCTGTGCACCAGTTCGCGCACGAGGACCATCTGCTGAGAAGGGGCCTGAAGAACTACTGGGGCTACAACTCGATCGGCTACTTCGCCCCGCACGCGGCGTACGCGGCCTCCGGCACTACGGGCCAGCAGGTCGGCGAGTTCAAGCGGATGGTGCGGGCGCTGCACTCGGCCGGCATCGAGGTCATCCTCGACGTGGTCTACAACCACACGGCGGAGGCGGGCGAACTGGGCCCGATGCTGTCCCTGAAGGGCATCGACAACCGCGGCTACTACCGGCTGCAGTCCGACGCCCGCCGGTACGCGGACTACACCGGCTGCGGCAACACGCTGCACGTGGTGCAGCCGCACGTCCTGCGGCTGATCACGGACTCCCTGCGCTACTGGGTGACCGAGATGGGCGTGGACGGCTTCCGCTTCGACCTGGCGGCGGCGCTGGCGCGGTCGATGCACGACGTCGACATGCTGTCCCCGTTCCTGGCGGTCATCGCCCAGGACCCGGTGCTGCACCGGGTGAAGTTGATCGCGGAACCGTGGGACGTGGGCTCGGGCGGTTACCAGGTCGGGGCCTTCCCACCACTGTGGACGGAGTGGAACGACCGCTACCGCAACGCCGTGCGGGACTTCTGGCGCGGTGCGCTGCCGGACGTACGGGACCTCGGGTACCGCCTGTCGGGGTCGAGCGACCTGTACGCGTGGGGCGGCCGGCGGCCCTACGCGTCGGTCAACTTCGTCACGGCGCACGACGGTTTCACACTGCGCGACCTGGTGTCGTACGAGCGCAAGCACAACGAGGCCAACGGCGAGGGCAACCGGGACGGCTCCGACGACAACCGCTCCTGGAACTGCGGCACCGAGGGCGAGACGGACGACGAGCGCGTACGGGCCCTCAGACGACGGCAGTTGCGCAACCTGCTGACCACGCTGCTGCTGTCGACAGGGGTGCCGATGCTGGTGGCGGGCGACGAGATGGGCCGCACCCAGCGCGGGAACAACAACGCCTACTGCCAGGACAACGAGATCGGCTGGGTGGACTGGAGCCTGAAGGAGGAGCCCGGCTGGCGCGCGCTGTTCGAGCTCACCTCACGGCTGATCGAACTGCGCCACCGCCATCCCGTGCTGCGCCGCCGGGCGTTCTTCTCCGGGCGGGCCCATTCGGCGGACGGCCTGCGGGACCTGGCGTGGTTCACGGAACGCGGGGCCGAGATGACGGAACGCG
Source organism: Streptomyces sp. CA-106110 (assembly GCF_050936285.1). Classification (NCBI taxonomy): domain Bacteria; kingdom Bacillati; phylum Actinomycetota; class Actinomycetes; order Kitasatosporales; family Streptomycetaceae; genus Streptomyces; species Streptomyces sp. CA-106110. Next base: position 4,236,250 of record NZ_JBNJNB010000001.1, read on the forward strand.
ACTGGTATGCGCCCGCGGCGACGCTGGGCATGTATCTCTCCGGCCGTGACATTCCGGGCCGCGACGCGCGGGGCGCGCCGGTGGTGGACGACAGCTTCCTCGCCGTCCTGCACGCCGGGGACCGCCAGGCGAGTTTCGTGCTGCCCGGTCCGCCGTGGGCACGGCGGTACGAACTGGTGGTGGACACCTCCCGCGAGGAGCAGACGCAGGCGCCGGGGACGGTGCACCGGGCGGGCGCCACGGTGACGGTGCCGGCGCGGGCGGTCCTGCTGCTCCGGGTGGTGGACTGAGCGGAGGGGGACGCATGCGCAGGAGCACCGGCCGGCAGGCGGCCACGGCCTTACGGCCCGTCGAAGGCCCAGGTCGTAGGTCCTCAGGCGGACCAGGGTCCGGCCAAAACTCGGTGGGCACTGTCAGTGCCGAACCGTAGGCTCGCCCCTGATGCCCACACAACGTGTAACACCCAAGGACCGTTCCGCCGTACGGACGCTGCTCCGCCTGTGGCCGTACGTGCGGCCGGTGCGGACGCGGCTCTTCACGGCCGCGTTCATCGCGATCGTCGCGTCCTGCGTCGGCCTGGTGATCCCCCTCGTCCTGAAGTGGCTCGTGGACGGACCGGTGGCCGACCGGGACCCCGCGGGCGTATGGCTCGGGGCGCTGTACCTGCTGCTGCTCGGGATCGCCGAGGCGGTGCTGTTCGGGATACGGCGGTGGCTGGTGGCGCGGCCGCTGTCCCGGGTCGAGGCGGACATGCGGGCGGATCTGTACCGGCATCTGCAGCGGCTCCCGGTCGCCTTCCACGATCGCTGGGCCTCGGGCCAGCTCCTGTCGCGGGGCACGACGGATCTGATGCTGGTGCGTATGTTCCTTGCCTTCCCGCTGACCTTCTTGCTGGTCAACGGGGTGACGATCCTGATCGGCGTGATCATCATGCTGGTCCAGGACTGGACGCTCGGACTGGTCATCCTGGGACCGGGCATCCCGGTCGTGGTCATGTGCGCGATCTTCGAGCGGCGGTACGCGCTGGTGGCGCGGCGGGCGCAGGACCAGGTGGGCGATCTGACGACGGTCGTCGAGGAGAGCGTGCTCGGCATCCGGATCATCAAGGGGTTCGGCCGCCACCGCAGCCAGGCGCGGGCGTTCGGTGAACTGTCGCGGACCCTGCGCGGCACGGAGCTGGAGAAGGCGCGGCTGCTCGCCTCGATCTGGGCGGTCATCGTCACCCTGCCGGAGGTGGCGATCGGGGCCGCGCTGGTGCTGGGCATCATCCAGGTGGCCAACGACGCGCTCTCCGCGGGGACCTTGGTGGCGTTCCTGTCCACGGCGCTCGCGCTGCGCTGGCCCGTCGACTCGATCGGGTTCCTGCTGGCGATGAGCCAGGAGGCGGCGACGGCGACGGAACGGTTCTTCGAAGTCATGGACGAGACGCCCGAGTCGGCACGGCCCGCGGCCCAGGACAGCCTGCCGCCGGAATCCGGGGACAGCGGGCTCCGGTTCCACGGCGTCCGGTTCCGGTACCCCGACGCCGCCGCCGACTCGCTCCCCGTTCTCGACCGCATCGACCTCCACATCCGCCCCGGCGAGACCATGGCACTCGTCGGTGCCACCGGCAGCGGGAAGACCACGCTCACCGCGCTCATCCCCCGGCTGCACGAGCTGACCTCGGGCCGTATCACGCTGGACGGCGAGGACATCACGGCCATGTCCCGCGACGACCTGCGGACGAGAGTGGCCGTCGCCTTCGAGGAGCCCACGCTCTTCTCCGCCACCGTCGGCGACAACGTTCTCATGGGCGCCCCGGGCACGGCCGGCGAGCAGGAGCTCGAGCGTGCCCTCGGCATCGCCCAGGCCGACTTCGCGTACGCCCTTCCGCTGGGCGCCCGCACCCAGGTCGGCGAGCAGGGCCTCAGCCTCTCCGGCGGCCAGCGGCAGCGTCTCGCGCTCGCCCGCGCGGTCGTCGGCAGCCCCCGCTTCCTGGTCCTCGACGACCCCCTGTCCGCCCTGGACGTGCACACGGAGGCCGCGGTGGAGGCGGCTCTGCGCCAGGTGCTGAGCGGGACGACCGCCCTCGTCGTGGCGCACCGCCCGTCCACGGTCCTGCTCGCCGACCGCGTCGCCCTGCTCTCCGGCGGCCGCATCGCCGCCGTCGGCACCCACCAGGAACTGCTCCGCACGAACGCCGAGTACGCCCATCTGATGTCCGGAGACTCCGGGAACAGCGAGGAGGCCAGATGACGGCGCCCTTCCCCAAGCTCTCACCTTCGTCCGAGCAGCGGAGACCCCGGTCGACCGCGCCGAACGGCGAGGAGAACGGGGACAGCGAGGACGCGACCGGCAAACGGCCCGACCTGCCGCCCTCGGTCTCCGACGACCCCTTCGACCGGGACGCCCTGCCCACGCTCCCCGGCGCCACGGCCGCGCTGCTGCGCTCGCTGCTCGCCCCGCTGAGGGCCCGGGTCGTGGTGACCTGCCTGCTGCTCCTGCTCCAGCAGGCCGCGGTGCAGGTGGGCCCGCTGCTGGTGGCGTACGCCATCGACCGCGCCGTACCGGCCTTCCGGAACCACGATCACGGCCCGCTCATCGCGGTGGCCGTGGCCTATCTGCTGTCCGCCCTGGCCGGCGGCGGGCTCCAGTACGTGTTCATCCGCGCCTCCGCCCGCGTCAACCAGGATGTGCTGCTCGAGCTGCGCGGCCGGATCTTCAAGCACGCCCAGGCACTGAGCGTCGACTTCCACGAGCGCTACACCTCGGGCCGGCTGATCTCCCGCTCCACGACGGACGTCGAGTCGCTGCGCGAACTGCTCGCCGAGGGCCTGCAGGAACTGGTCACGGTGATCCTGTCGTTCGTCTACATCTCGGCGATGCTGCTGTGGCTGGACCTCGGCCTCGGAGCGGTCGCGGTGGCGTCTTTCGTGCCGCTGTACGAGCTGGTGCGGATCTACCAGCGCCGGTCGGGCCGCATCTTCCGTCGCCGGTCCACCGCGATCGCCGCGGTCATCGTGAAGTTCGCGGAGACGATGAACGGCATCCGGCCGGTGCGCGCGTTCCGCCGCGAGGCGGCCAACGAAGCCGACTTCGCCGTCCTCAACGAGCGGCACGCGCGGACCAACGGCGACGCGCTCCTGGAGATGGCCCGGTATGTCGTCGGCTCCCGGCTGGTGGCCAACACCGCGGTGGCCGGAATCGTGCTGTGGGGCGCGTACCGGGTGGCGGAGGGCTCGCTGGCGCTGGGCGTGCTGGCGGCCGCGATGCTCTACCTGCGGCGCCTGTACGACCCGATCGACCGGCTCGGGATGTTCCTCAACGCCTATCAGTCGGCGGCGGCCTCACTGGAGAAGATCGCGGGGCTGCTGGCGCAGACCCCTTCGGTGCCCGAGCCGTCCACCCCGGTGCGGCTGCCCGCACGGGAGGGCGAGCACCCGGGCCGCACGGTCGTCTTCGAGGACGTCCGCTTCGCGTACCGCACGGGTGGCGAGGTGCTGCCGAGGTTCTCGCTGACCCTGCCCGCCGGGCAGACGGTCGCGGTGGTCGGCGCGACGGGCGCCGGCAAGTCGACGCTCGCCAAACTGCTCGCCCGCTTCTACGACCCCACCGACGGCCGGGTCCTGCTGGACGGAGTGGACCTGCGCGACCTCGCCCTGTCCGAGCTGCGGCGCGGTGTCGTGATGGTGACCCAGGAGGCGTTCCTGTTCTCCGGCACGGTCGCCGACAACATCGCGATCGGCCGTCCCGACGCGAGCCGCGAGGAGATCGAGCAGGCGGCGAAGGCGATCGGCGCGCACGATTTCATCAGCGCGCTGCCCGAGGGCTACGACACCGACGTACGCAAGCGCGGCGGCCGGATCTCGGCGGGACAGCGGCAACTCGTCGCGTTCGCCCGGGCATTGCTCGCGGACCCGGCCGTCCTGATCCTCGACGAGGCGACCAGCTCCCTGGACATCCCCGGGGAACGGGCCGTGCAGCGGGCGATGGAGACGGTGCTGCGCGGCCGCACGGCCGTCGTGATCGCCCACCGGCTCTCGACGGTGGAGATCGCGGACCGCGTCCTGGTCATGGAGGGCGGCCGCATCGTCGAGGACGGCAGCCCGGCCGAACTGATCGCGGGCACCGGCCGGTTCGCGGATCTGCACCGGGCGTGGCGGGACAGTCTGGCCTGAGCGGACGCGGTGCGGTCGTGCGGACAGGGCCGTGCAGACGTGCTCCGTACCGTCCGGCATGGGGCGGTACGGAGCACGGGCGGGTCCTCGGTCTTCGCTTCGCTCACCGCGGGCCCGGTCAGCCGCCGAGGGCGTGGACCTCGTTCATGATCGTGCGCATCTGCGGTGCCGACTTCTGGGCGTAGTCACCGCCGGTGTATCCCCACCAGTCCCAGCAGCCCTGGGGGTTGAGGCGCAGCAGGCTGATGTCGGTCTGCGGGTAGAGGATCACCAGGTGGTTGGTGTCCGCGTACTCGTTGAGGTGGGACTCACGGGCGAAGCGGTCGCCGACGAACGTGTTGTCGCTGAGGCAGCCGTGCAGGGCGACGACCAGCTTGCACGCCTCGCCCGCCGCGCAGGAGGCGGGCGTGTAGAGGTAGCCCGAGCTCGCCAGGCTGTACCACTGGGCCCAGCCGCCGGGGGTGTAGCGGTCCTGGTCGTACTCGCTGAGCGTGCCGGTCTGGGTGGCGGCGGGCGGGTTGACGTTGCGGTCGCCGAGCCAGTGCCGGAGCATCTCGCCCTGCGGGTCGTCCCCGCAGTTGATGAGGAACGGGTAGAAGGTCCACCCGCACGGGAGCGGGGCGTCGGGTGTGGGCCAGCCGTGCCCCGCCGGGTCGGTGTTGTGGTACGCGGTCCGCGCCCCGAAGTCCCGGTAGAACTGGACCCCTTCGTCGCTGACCCGGTCCTGCACCAGCGGGTCCTTGGTGCCGTGGTACGTCCACACGGGCTTGCCCGCGAGGTTGGACACGGGGTCGATCTTCCCCTCGGCCGACCAGCGGCGGGCGATCTGCTCGATGTCCTCCGGGTCGGTGGAGATCAGCCCGGTCCCGCAGGCGATCAGGCCGGTCACGATGCCGCCCTTGCCGCAGTAGTACGGACCCGCGGCGACGATGCCCGAGCCCTTGAACGTACCGGAGTAGGCCACCTGCAGCTGGGAGGCCATGAAGCCGCCCGACGATATCCCGGTGACATAGGTGCCGCTGATGTTGAGGCTGGGCAGGCCCGGCTCGCCCCAGGCCTGGGCGGGCGAGGTGACGCCGAGTGCGGCGGCCAGGGCGACTGCCAGAGTGACGGCGGCGGCTCTCAGGGAGCGGAACCTCATTGTGCGCTCTCCTTCACTGGTGGGGGAATCTCCCGCAGGGCCGGCGGCGTGATCTCGCGCTTGAGGATCTTGCCGGTGGGCCCCTTGGGCAGCGCGTCGGTGATCCGCACCAGACGCGGGTACTTGTACGGGGCGACCCTGGCCCGGACGAACTCCCGCAGCTCGCCCGGACCCACGGCGCCCTCGTGGCCGGACCTGAGGACGACCACGGCCGTGACCTCCTCGCCCAGGTCCGGATGGGGAGTGCCGAGCACGGCGGCCTCGGCGACCGCCGGGTGCTCGTACAGCACCTCCTCGATCTCGCGCGGGTAGACGTTGAAGCCGCCGCGGATGATCAGTTCCTTCTTGCGGCCGACGATCCGCAGCAGCCCGTCCAGGTCGCGCACCCCGAGGTCACCGGTGCGGAACCAGCCGTCCCGCAGGGCGTCCTCGGTCGCCTCGGGCCGCTGCCAGTAGCCCTTCATGACGTTGTGGCCGCTGACGGCGATCTCGCCGGCCGTCCCGCCCGGCAGCTCCCGCCACTCGTCGTCCTGCACACGGGCCTGCACGCCGTCGATCGGCAGACCGACGGTTCCGGGGCGGCGCGGGCCCTCCGGTCGGTTGAAGCAGGCGACCAGGGAGGTCTCGGACAGGCCGTAGCCCTCCAGCAGCGGGCAGCCGAAGGCCTCCTCGAAGGCGTGCAGGATCTCCACGGGCAGCGCCGCGCCGCCGGACGTGGCGAGCCGCAGCGTCCCCCGGTGCCCGTCGGTCAATGCCGGGTGGGCCAGCAGCGCCCCGAACATGGTGGGCACGCCCTCGAAGACCGTCACACCGTCCCGCAGCAGCATCTCGAGCGCCCGGCCCGCGTCGAAGCGCGGCAGCAGGGTCAGGCAGGCCCCGGCCGCCACCGCGCAGTTGAGGGCGCAGGTCTGGCCGAAGGAGTGGAAAAGCGGAAGCCCGCCGAAGACGACGTCGTCCGGAGTCAGCCGCAGCAGCGTCGAGTTGGTCGCCTCGACATTGCGCAGCAGATTGCGGTGGGTGAGTTCGGCGCCCTTGGGACGGCCGGTCGTGCCGGAGGTGTAGATGATGACGGCGGTGTCCCCGGGATCGCGTTCGGTGATCTCCGCGAGCGGCTCGTACCCGTCCACGGCCGTCCCGGCGCCCACCAGCAGCCGCGCTCCCGAGTCCGCCATGCAGTGCTCGACCTCGCGCTCCTTGAGCAGCGGGTTCATGGGCACGACGACGCCGCCCGCGCGCAGGATGCCGTAGTAGAGGACCGCGAACTCGGGCACGTTGGGCAGGCACAGGCCCACCCGGTCGCCGGGCTGCACACCGAGCGAGCGCAGATACGCGGCGGCGCGCGCGCAGTCCCGCTCCAGCCGGGCGAAGGTCACGACGTCGCCATCGAGACGTAGAGCGGGGCGCTCCGGATGGCGGACGGCGGTGTCCGACAGCAGTCGGGCGAGATTCACGAGTGGACTCCTTGGCGTGGGGTTCAGCGGAGGTACGCGGCGCCGGGCGCCCCCGGCCAGTCCGTGCCCCGGTCGCCCCCGGCGGACGGCGCGTCGGTCGCGGTCACGGCGGAGGCCGGCAGCGCGAACACCACGGCGGGCCGGCGCGTTCCGCGGTAGGGCCGCACGGGACCTCCCGGAGCATGGGATTGACGGGTGGGTAACATCCGCCATGGTTCGCTGCCCGGCTCGATCCGGCCATGGAGCCGATCCACGTCGTCGCGACGCGAGGAGCGGACCTTCTCTCCATCGCGGCGAACGGTGACCGGTCCTTACGGTCTGCAGCCATGACCAGCAGCACGCCGGCCAACGGGCCGCCCGGGACACCGAGCCCCCTGCTCACGACCGACTCGCTCATCAAGTCCTTCGGCGGGTTCACCGCGCTCGGCCCGGTGGACCTGCGCGTCGCCGAGGGCACCGTGCACGCCCTGGTGGGCCCCAACGGTGCCGGCAAGACGACCCTCTTTCACCTGCTCACCGGTTATCTGCGGCCCACCGCGGGCCGGATCGCCCTGGCCGGGCGGGATGTCACCGGCCGTCCGCCCGAGCGCATCGCCCGCCTCGGCGTCGCGCGCTCCTTCCAGGTCACCAGCCTGTTCCAGACCGTCAGTGCGGTCGAGCACGTCGAGTTGGCGCTGATGTCGGGCAGTTCGCTCGGCCGCGCCTTCTGGCGCTCCGACCGGCATGTGGCCCGCCACCGGTCACACGCCCTGCAACTGCTGGACCGGGTGGGACTGGCCGACTGGGCGGACGAGCCCGCCGGCCGGCTGCCGTACGGGCGGGGCCGCGCGCTCGAACTCGCCCTGGCCCTCGCTCTCGACCCGAAGCTGCTGCTGCTCGACGAGCCGACCGCCGGCATGGGGGTCGAGGACGTGGAGCGCACGATCGAGTTGATCCGGCGGATACGGCACGGCCGGACCGTCGTCCTCGTCGAGCACAACATGTCGGTCGTCGCCTCCCTCGCCGACCGGGTCACCGTTCTGCAGCGCGGACGGATCCTCGCCGAGGGGCCGTACGACGAAGTCCGCGCCGACGAACGGGTCGTCGAGGCCTATCTGGGGACGGGCCATGGCTGAGCCACTGCTACGGGTCCGGGACCTGGACGCCCACTACGGCGGGGCCCAGGCACTGCGCCGGGTGTCCCTGCACGTCACCCCGGGGGAGATCGCCACCCTCGTCGGCCGCAACGGCGCGGGCAAGACCACCCTGCTGCGCTGCGTCATGGGCCTGCACACCGCGACGGCGGGCGAGGTCACCCTGGCCGGGCGTGACATCGGCACGCTGCCCGCACACCGCCGGGCCCGCCTCGGCATCGGCCATGTCCCCGACGACCGGGGGATCTACGCCGGGCTGAGCGTCGCCGAGCACCTGGCGTTCCCGCACCACGACCGGGCGAACGGCTGGACACCGGAGCGGATCCACGACACCTTCCCCGCGCTCGCCGACCGCCGCCGTACCCCGGCCGCCAAGCTCTCCGGCGGCGAGCAGCAACTCCTGGCCCTGGCCCGGGTGCTGCGGATGGGCTCCCGCGTGATGCTCTGCGACGAGCCCACCGAGGGCCTCGCCCCGGTGATGGTCCAGCGCGTCGGCGAGGTACTGCGGCAGGCCAAACGGCACGGCGTCGCGGTCCTCCTCGTCGAGCAGAACCTCCGCTTCGCGGCCACCGTCGCGGACCGGCACTACCTCCTCGACCGCGGGCGGGTCGTGGAATGTCTGGACAACTCGGCCGTACGGGACAGGGAGCGTGAACTCCTCGACCGCCTGGGCCTGTAGCTCCCCCTCGCACCTCATCTGCAGCTCATCCTTTGGAGATCCCGATGAACCACATGCGGCGTACCGTGCTGGCCACGGCCACGGTCTCGGCCCTGCTCACCGCCCTCACCGGTTGCGGGGGCGGCGGCCCGTCCGCTTCCGGCGGAAAGATCAGCGGCGGGAAGGTGACCCTCGGCGTGGTCACCGACCTGTCCGGGGTGTACGCCTCGCTGACCGGGCAGGGCGCGGTCGAGGCGGTGAAGATGGCGGTCGACGACTACAAGAAGAAGTACGGGGACAAGGCCGTCGCCAAGGACATCGAGGTCCTGTCCGCCGACCACCAGAACAAGCCGGAGACGGCCGCGACGAAGGCGCGCGAGCTGTACGAGCGCAAGGGCGCGGACGCCCTGTTCGACGTCCCGACGTCGTCCGCCGCGCTCGCCGTCGAGACGGTCGCGGGCCAGTCGAAAAAGATGTACTTCAACGTCGGCGCCGCCACCCCCGAACTGGTCGGCAAGACCTGCAATCCGTACACCTACGCCTGGGCGTACGACGCCTACATGCTCGCCCACGGCACCGGCGCGACCGTCACCGCCGAGGGCGGCAAGAACTGGTACCTGCTCTACCCGGACTACGCCTTCGGCGAGGCAATGAGCGCGGGCTTCGAGGCGTCGGTCAAGGCGGCGGGCGGCACGGTCGTGAAGAAGGACCCGACCCCCTTCCCCAACGACAACTTCTCCACCTTCCTACTCAAGGCGCCCACCCTCAAGCCCAAGCCGCAGATCCTCGGGGTCCTGCAGGCGGGCGGCGACCTGGTCAATGTGGTCAAGCAGTACAACCAGTTCAAGCTGAGGCAAAAGGGCATCGGGCTCGCGGTCGGGCTGATCTCCGACAGCGACATCCAGGCGATCGGCGCGGACAAGCTGGCCGGCGCCCAGTTCACCAGCGCCTGGTGGTGAAACATGGACAACAAGGCAAAGGTCTGGTCAATGAGGTTCAAGGAGGGCACCGGCAAGATCCCCAGCTTCGACCACGCGGGCAACTACTCCGCCGCCACCCAGTACCTGGAGGCGATCCAGCGCGCCGGCACCGACGACCCCGCCGCCGTGCGCAAGGAACTCGACGGCAGGAGGTTCGACGACGTCTTCGCGCGCTCCGCGACCGTCCGCGCCGCCGACCACCGCGTCACCCACGACGCGTACCTGGCCCGGGTGAAGGCGCCCGGTGCCGACCCGGCCGACACCACCGAGCTGGTCCGGAAGATCCCGGCCGCGGAAGCCTTCGGTCCCGCCGACCCGGCGTGCAAGCTGTCGTGACCGGGTTCCTTCAGCAGGCGTTCAACGGGCTGGTCAGCGGCGGCTTCTACGCCCTGCTGGCCCTCGGCCTCGCCGTCATCTTCGGCATGCTGCGCGTGATCAACTTCGCCCATGGCGCCGTCTACACCCTCGGCGCCTTCGGCGCGGTCCTGCTCGCCGACCGGGCGGGCCTGGGCTTCTGGTGGGCGCTGCTGCTCGTCCCGGTCGCGCTGGGCCTCGCGGGAATCGTGGTGGAGCGGCTGCTGGTGCGGCGGATCGCGGAACTCGACCCCCTCCACGGCTTCCTGCTGACCTTCGGCATCGCGCTGGTCTGCCAGGACCTGCTGCGGACCGCGTACGGGTCCCAGTCCCAGCCCTATGAGCACGGCCCCTTCCCCGGCTCCCTGGACCTCGGCCTGTTCACCTTCCCGGCCTACCAGGTGTTCGCGCTCGCCGTGTCGGCCGTAACCTGCTCCGCCGTATGGCTGCTGCTGGCCCGTACCCCGGTCGGCACGATCGTCCGGGCCGCCACCGAACGCCCGGAGCTGACCCGGGCGCTGGGCATCGACACCGGCCGCTGGGTCACCCCGGTCTTCGGCTTCGGGGTGGGCCTCGCCGCCTTCGCCGGGGTGCTCGCGGCCCCCATGCGGGCGGTGAACTCGCAGATGGGCGCCGACCTGATCATCACCGTCTTCGCGGTGGTCGTGATCGGCGGCCTCGGCTCCGTGCCGGGCGCCGTGGTCGCCGGCTTCGCCATCGGCATGCTCCAGGCGCTGGGCAACCTCTACGTCCCTGTGCTCTCCCAGACCTCGGTTTTCCTGCTCATGGCCGTCGTCCTGCTGGTGCGCCCGGCCGGGCTCCTCGGCAAGGAAGGGCAAGCATGATCGTCAAACGGCTCATGGGGGCGGGCGGCGCCCCGCTGCTGGTGCTCGCGCTCGGCTTCGCCCTCGCCCTTCCGTGGCTGCTCTATCCGCCGGTCGCGACCGACATCCTGTGCTGGGCGCTGTTCGCGGTCGCGCTCGATCTGCTCATCGGATACGCCGGCCTGCTGTCCTTCGGGCACGCCGCCTTCTGGGGCTCCTCCGCCTACGCCACCGGGCTCATCGCGATCCACACCGGGCTGCCCTTCCCCATCGCGGTGCTCGGCGGCGCGGCGCTCGCGGCCGTACTGGCGCTGCCGATCGGCTTCCTCGCGGTACGCCGTAGCGGCATCTACTTCGCCATGGTCACCCTCGCCTTCGCCCAGCTCGTGTACTTCACGGCCAACCAGTGGAAGGACGTGACCGGCGGCGAGAACGGCCTCCAGGCCATCCCCCGGAAACTGCCCGGTCTCGACCTGGACGACGCGTTCACCTTCTACTACGCCGCGCTGCCCCTCGTGCTGGCCGCCCTGTTCGCCGCCTGGCGCACGGTGCGCTCCCCGTTCGGCCGGGTCGTCACCGCGGTGCGCGACAACCCCGACCGCACCCGTGCGCTCGGCTATTCCGCCGACCGCTACCGGCTCGCCGCCTTCACCGGCTCCGCGTTCCTCACCGGTGTGGCCGGCGGCCTCTACGCGGTCAACCACGGCTTCGCCTCGCTCCAGGAGGTCTACTGGACGACTTCGGGCAAGGCGGTGGTGATGGTGCTGCTCGGCGGGATCGGCACCTTGTGGGGCGCGGTGGTCGGCGCGGCGGCACTGGTCCGGCTGGAGGACTGGCTGGCCACGGCGGGCTTCGAGCAGACCCAGGTGGTGACGGGAGCGGTCTTCATCGCCGCCGTCCTGCTGGTCCGGCGCGGTCTGTGGGGCACGGCAGCCGCCCTGATGCGCAGGGTCATGGAGAAGACCTCCACCCCGCAGGCGGAAGTGGTGGATGACACATCCATACCCAGGAGGCTGCGGGCGTGAGGTATCTCTGGCCGTGTGACGACGACGCACACGGCCACCGGTGACCTGCTCCGGCTCCTGAGAGAGGAGGCGGAGGAAGCGGCCTTCCACGCCGTCGGCGCCGACCGGACCCTGGTCGAGGACGCGTTGGAGATACGCGCCCGGCTGGCCGCCCACCGGCGGCGCGAGGCCGCGCTCGGCGCGCTCTACGAGACGGCGGGTGACCTCGCCTCCCTGCGCGATCTGGAGGAGGTGCTGCAGGCCATCGTCCGCCGCGCCCGCGCCCTGGTCGGCACCGACGTCGCCTATCTGCTGCTCTACGACCCCGAGCAGGGCGACACCTATGTGAGGGTCACCGACGGCATCACCACCGAGCCGTTCAAGACCGGACGGCTCGCCGTGGGCACCGGCCTCGGCGGACTGGTGGCGAAGACCGCGCAGCCGTACCACACCGCCGACTACCCCAACGACACCCGCTTCGCGCACTCCGACTACGTCGACGGCGTCATCCGCGCCGAGGGCCTGGTCGCCATCCAGGGCGTGCCGCTGAAGTTCGGCGACCAGGTGTACGGCGTCCTCTTCGCCGCCAACCGCCGGCTGCGGCCCTTCTCGGCCGACGAGGTCGACCTGCTGATCTCGCTCGCCAACCACGCCGCCCTCGCCATCGAGAACGCGACCCTCTTCGAGGAGGTCCACAAGGCCGCCGCCGTCCACGAACGCCTCACCGCCGTCGCCCTGGAGGGCGGCGGCACGACCGGACTGGCCGAGGCGCTCGCCGAGATCCTGCGCGGCAGTGTCAGCGTCCTCGACGCGGCCGACCGGCCGCTGGCCGCCGCAGGCGACAACCCGCCCGAACCCGCGGGCCTGGTACGGGAGATGGCGGAGGCGCGGGCGCGCCGCGCCTCCGCCGTGCGCGGCACGTCCTGCGTCACCCCGATCGTCGCCGCCGACGAGCACCTGGGCTCGCTCCTCCTCGTACGCGGCGGGCTCGACGCCTCCGACGTGCACGCGATGGAACGCGCCGCCCAGGCCGCCGCGCTGATGCTGCTCGGTGAACGCACCGTCGCCGAAGCCGAACAGCGGCTGCGCGGGGAGATCCTCGACGACCTGCTGGGCGCGCCGCACCGCGACCTGGAGGGACTGCGCCGCCGGGCCTTGCTGGTGGGACTGGATCTGGAGCGCGAGCACGTGGTCCTGGTGGCCCGCGGCGAGGACCGCGGCGGGCGGCGCCGGGTCACGGACGCGGCCGGTGCCTACGCCACCCGGCTCGGTGGCGTCGCGGGCGAGTACGGCGGCAGCACCGTCGTCGTCCTGCCCGGCGCCGGGGAGCCGGGTGGCGCCGCCCGCGCCCTGGCGGGGGCTCTGGCCGCCGGGTCCGGGCGTCCGGTCACCGTGGGCGGGGAGTCCGCGGCGCCCGGGGCGGCGGCGATCGTCGAGGCGCACCGCGACGCGGTCCGCTGCGTCGACGTCCTGCTCGCCCTCGACCGGGCCGGCGAGGGAGCATGCCGCGACGACCTCGGCATCCACGGCATCCTGCTCGGTCAGGCGGGGCGTGAGGAACTCGCCCGTTTCGTCCGCCGCACCATCGGCCCGCTGCTCGACCACGACGAAACCCGCGGCAGCGACCTGGTGCGCACCGGGCTCACATACTTCGCCTGCGACGGCAGCCTCGCCCGTACCGCCACGGCGCTCTACATCCACGTCAACACCCTCTACCAGCGCATCGACCGGATCTCGGCACTGCTCGGCCCGCAATGGCGCCACGGCGACCGGGCCCTGCAGGTGCATCTGGCCCTGAAGACCCACCTGGCCTCCGCCTGAACCGGCCCTGCAACACGAACAGTTCGTATACCGAACACGACCTCCCGGCCAACGAACGATTCCGGACAAGTTCTTGACGCGATCCTGACAGGAAGCTGCGTCCTCTGGCACGCTTCCCACGGCCGCTTCACAGCAACCCCACAGTTCTCCCGCTGTGCGGTGGCCCGTCACCTTCATGCACCTGGTTCCGCGTTCCGCCTGTTCTGCCCGGACGGCTGACTTCCGTCCGGTCTCCCCTGGCCGCGCGATCCGCGGCCATGCAGAAGGAGTCAGTGTGAGCAGCAGTTCCTCTCGCAGACGCACCTCCCACACCCCCGCGCGGCGCGCCGCAGCCGTCGCCCTCGTCGGCGTGTCCGCCCTGCTGGCCGCCGCCGTCCAGTCGGGCGCCGCGCACGCCGCCCCGACCGGCCCCGCCGCCGGCAAGGCCGACCCCGCGCACGTGGCCCTGAAGCTCTCCCCCTCGCAGCGCGCCGAGCTGATCCGCGACGCCGACGCGGCGAAGACGGACACCGCCCGGGCGATAGGCCTCGGGGCGCAGGAGAAGCTGACCGTCCGTGACGTGGTCAAGGACGGCGACGGCACCCTGCACACGCGCTACGAGCGCACCTACGCGGGCCTTGCGGTCCTCGGCGGCGACCTGGTCGTGGACACGGCCAAGTCCGGCGCGACCGAGCGGGTCGTCAAGGCCACGACGGCCACCATCAAGGTCGCCTCGCTCACGCCGGCCGTCAGCGTCGCCAAGGCCGAGAAGCAGGCGCTGTCCGCCGCACGGGCGGCGGGCTCGGCGAAGACGGAGGCCGACCACGCGCCCCGCAAGGTGATCTGGGCGGCGAGCGGCAAGCCGGTCCTGGCGTACGAGACGGTGATCGGCGGGTTCCAGGACGACGGGAGCCCGAACGAACTGCACGTCATCAGCGACGCGGCCACCGGCAAGGAGCTCTTCCGGTACCAGGGGATCAAGAACGGCATCGGCAACACCCAGTACAGCGGCCAGGTCACCCTGACCACCACGCAGTCGGGTTCGACGTACACGCTGAACGACGGCTCGCGCGGCGGCCACAAGACGTACAACCTCAACCGCGGCACGTCCGGCACCGGCACGCTGTTCTCGCAGTCGAACGACACCTGGGGCAACGGCACCACGTCGAACGCCGCGACCACGGGCGCAGACGCGCACTACGGTGCCGCGACCACCTGGGACTTCTACAAGAGCACCTTCGGCCGCAGCGGCATCAGGAACGACGGCAAGGCCGCGTACTCCCGCGTCCACTACGGCAACTCGTACGTGAACGCGTTCTGGGACGACAGTTGCTTCTGCATGACCTACGGCGACGGCTCGGCCAACGCGGACCCGCTGACGGCACTGGACGTGGCGGGCCACGAGATGAGCCACGGCGTAACCTCCAACACCGCGGGCCTGAACTACTCCGGCGAGTCCGGCGGCCTGAACGAGGCCACCTCGGACATCTTCGGCACCGGCGTGGAGTTCTACGCCAACAACGCCTCCGACCCCGGTGACTACCTCATCGGCGAGAAGATCGACATCAACGGGAACGGCACCCCGCTGCGCTACATGGACAAGCCCAGCAAGGACGGCGCGTCCAAGGACAGCTGGTACTCGGGGATCGGGTCGATCGACGTCCACTACTCGTCGGGCCCCGCGAACCACTTCTTCTACCTGCTCAGCGAGGGCAGCGGCGCCAAGGTCATCAACGGCGTCAGCTACAACTCGCCGACGGCGGACGGCCTCCCGGTCACCGGTATCGGCCGCGACAAGGCGCTGCAGATCTGGTACCGGGCGCTCACCACCAAGTTCACCTCGACCACCAACTACGCGGCGGCGCGCACCGGCACGCTTGCGGCGGCGGGCGAGCTGTACGGCACCACCAGCGCCGAGTACAAGGCGGTGCAGGACGCGTGGGCGGCCGTCGCGGTCGGCTCCCGCTCCGGCGGGGGCAGCGGTGGCGGGACCTCGTACGAGAACACGACCCCGCTGTCCATTCCGGACAACGGGCCCGCGGTCACCTCGTCGATCGCCGTGTCCGGCAGGACCGGAAACGCGCCGAGCAACCTCCAGGTGACCGTGGACATCACCCACACCTGGCGGGGTGACCTGGTGATCGATCTGGTGGGTCCCTCGGGCGCCTCGTACCGCCTGAAGAACTTCAGCTCCTCCGACTCGGCGGACAACGTGAACGCCACCTACACCGTCAACGCCTCGTCCGAAACGGCCAACGGGACCTGGAAGTTGAAGGTCCAGGACCAGGCCAGGCTGGACACCGGCAAGCTGAACAGCTGGAAGCTCACCTTCCCGTAGACCGCACGGGGAAGCGACATGGACAGGGCGCCGTCCCGGGGTCACGACACCCAGGGGCGGCGCCCGTTCACGTTCCCGCAATGTTCACTCGGCTGTCTTTTTTCAGCCAACATCATGTCGGAGTTCTGACATGTACGCGACTTGAGTGTCACTCTTCCACCGCACGGCTCACCCGCACCGCAACTTCATTCCGTCCGTACGGCCACCCCACGCCGCATGGGCGCCCCCACAGAAGGAGCTTGCGTGACTCCCCTCTACGCGCGTCACAAGCGCACCACTCTCGCCGTCGCCACCGCCGTCGCCGCCGGGGCCCTGCTCACCACCGGTCTGAGCACGGGTGCCGCCTCCGCCCAGGTCCCCGCCTCCCCGGCCGGCACAAGCGCCAAGCCGCTCGCCGCCGCCCCGCTGGCGCTGTCCGCGGCCGCGCGTACCTCCCTCATCAAGGAGGCCCAGGCCGGCGCGTCCGAGACGGCCCGGAAGATAGGCCTGGGCGTCAAGGAGCAGCTGGTCGTCAAGGACGTCGTGAAGGACGCCGACGGAACCGTCCACACCCGCTACGAGCGCACCTACGCGGGTCTGCCGGTGCTCGGCGGCGACCTCGTCGTCCACGAGTCCGGGTCCGGCAGGACCGAGGGTGTGACCCGGGCGAACAAGGCGGCCATCAAGGTGGCCTCGCTCAAACCGCAGATCACCGCGGCCAGGGCCGAGAAGCAGGCCGTGACGGCCGCGCGGTCGGTGGGCTCGGCGAGGACGGCCGCCGACACCGCGCCGCGCAAGGTCGTCTGGGCCGGCTCGGGCACTCCGGTCCTCGCGTACGAGACGGTCGTCGGCGGACTGCAGGACGACGGCACCCCGAACCAGCTGCACGTCATCACGGACGCCGCCACCGGCAAGAAGCTGTTCGAGTACCAGGGCATCGAGACCGGCACCGGCAAGAGCCTGTACTCGGGCACGGTCACCCTGAACACCACCCTGTCGGGCTCGTCCTACCAGCTGAACGACACCACGCGCGGCGGCCACAAGACGTACAACAAGGCGCACAGCACCAGCTCCTCCCCGGGCACCCTGTTCACCGACGCCGACGACACCTGGGGCACCGGTTCGGCCTCCAGCTCCACCACCGACCAGACCGCGGCCGTCGACGCCGCCTACGGCGCCCAGGTGACCTGGGACTTCTACAAGAACACCTTCGGCCGCAGCGGCATCAAGAACGACGGCAAGGCCGCGTACTCCCGGGTGCACTACGGCAACCAGTACGTCAACGCGTTCTGGGACGACAGCTGCTTCTGCATGACCTACGGCGACGGGTCCGGGAACACGCACCCGCTGACCTCGCTGGACGTGGCCGGCCACGAGATGAGCCACGGTGTCACCTCCAACACCGCGGGCCTGAACTACTCCGGCGAGTCCGGCGGCCTGAACGAGGCCACCTCGGACATCTTCGGCACCGGCGTGGAGTTCTACGCCAACAACGCCTCCGACCCCGGTGACTACCTCATCGGCGAGAAGATCAACATCAACGGGAACGGCACCCCGCTGCGCTACATGGACAAGCCCAGCAAGGACGGCGGCTCCGCCGACTACTGGTCCTCGTCCGTCGGCAACCTCGACGTGCACTACTCGTCCGGTGTCGCGAACCACTTCTTCTACCTCCTCTCGGAGGGCAGCGGCGCGAAGACCATCAACGGGGTCAGCTACAACTCCCCGACGTCCAACGGCTCCACCGTCACCGGCATCGGCCGCGCCAAGGCGCTGCAGATCTGGTACAAGGCACTGACGACGTACTTCACGTCGACGACCAACTACAAGTCCGCCCGCACGGGCACCCTCTCCGCGGCGGCCGCCCTCTACGGCTCCGGCAGCGCGGAGTACAACGCGGTGGCGGCGGCCTGGTCCGCGGTCAACGTGAGCTAGTACGCACAGAGCGACACAGCGGCCCCCGGCGCGAAGGCAGCGCAGGGGGCCGCCCTACGCTGGGGTCTCATGTCACTGGCGGACTTCACCTATGAGGATGTCGGCGCGACCCGCGAGCCCGGTCACTGCCCCGACGGCTTCCGCGCCCTGCACGTCCGCACGCGGATCGGGGAGGGCCAGGAGGTCTTCGACCGGGCGTCCGAGGCGCTCCTCGGCTGGGAGATGCACCGGGCGCTGGGCGTCGGCGTCCAGGTCGACGCGGAGCGGGCGGCCCCGGGCGTGGACGTCACCGTCACCCTGGCCGGTGTGATCAAGGCCCCGTGCCGGGTGGTCTGGACGGTGGAGGAACACCGCCGCACGGGCTGGGCCTACGGCACCCTGCCGGGCCACCCCGAGTGCGGCGAGGAGGCGTTCGTCGTGGACCGCACCGGAGACGGCACGGTCTGGCTGACGGTCATGGGCTTCAGCCGCCCGGCCAAGTGGTACGCGAAGGCAGGCGGCCCGGCGGCCCGCGGATTCCAGCAGGCATACGCGCGACGCTGCGGAGCGGCAATGCGCCGACTGTGCGAGCCGCACTCCCCCGTCTGAGGCATCCTGCACCGCCCGTTTCACCGAAGCGCTCAGTGCAGGAGCGTCACGATGAGCATCGCCGTCCAGGACGCCGCGACCAGAGCCGGCAGCAGAACCATCACCAACCCGGTCGGCGACTGTTTGAGCCACTCGTTGCCCGCGGCCTCGGCTTCCCTTCCTACGATCCGCTGCCCCCCGTGCCAAGCCAGCACCTCCTCCAGCTCCATCGCGGAGTGCTTGCGGGCGCTGAGGTAGCGTCGGCCGAATCGCAGCATCTGCGCGAAGGCGATTGCGGAGCCGAGGCCGATGACGCAGATGACCACCGCGAGGCTTCGTACGTCCTGCGCCAATCCGGAGTCTTTGTCGGCGCCGAACGTGAACCCGAGCGCCGCGGCGAGACCGGCGGTGATGTAGAAGAAGTTGTTCAGCTTCTGCCAGTTGGTGTTGTCCTCGTGTTTGTACAAGTCCACGGCGACCGCGTACTGGGCCTGCAGCAGTGCCTCCTTCGGCTTGCGCGCCACCCACACCATCCGCTGAATGCCGTCGGGCGGGGTGAGCCGGGTCAGCTCGTCGAAACCGAGTTTGCGGTGGAATCCGACGGACGCCTCGTTGCAGGGCACACAGACGACCGCCGCGATCACCGGGCTCGTCGTCCACTGCTCCAGTACATGGTGGTAGAGCCCGGAGGCGATGCCAGAGCGGGCCACGGAGCGGGCGACGCACACCTGCTTGATGACGAGGAACGCACCGAGCGTGCATTTGATCCGGTGGTTGAGCCATTCGTCGGGCTCGATGCGCTCGTCGCTGTAGGCCAGCACGAAACCGAGCACTTGGCCGCCCTTCACGGCCACCCAGAAGTGCTCGGCCGTGGTGAGCCGGTTCCGATAGTCATCGATGGTGTAGCGGGACACCAGGAAGCCGTCGCGTCCTACGCGTCCGGGGTCGGTAGCGTCCAGACGCCAGGACTCGGCCAACGCGAGGATCTCCTCAAGATGCTCCTCCCGCGCCCGCACGATCTCGGTGCTGCCGGCCACTGCCGTGCTCATGCCCACGCCCCCATGTTGTCCACTGTGGATTTTGGACACAACTTATCTGTTCCGTATGAGGAGTTGGGGGACTTGTCCACGCCATTTACAGGCGGCGGCCGGCACGCGTCCTCACCGCATCAGAACCCCTGCGGCCTCGGCCAGCTCCTCTGCCGGTACCGCCACCAGGCCCAGCTCCGCGCCCGACGCGAGCAACCGGTGGGCCGGAAGGATCCGGACCGTACAGCCGAATGGACCCGTCCGATCCAGTGACAGCGGGCCCTCGTACACCCAGCGGCCGTCCGCGTCCGGGGCGTCCGCCGGTTTCAGCGCCGTCGCCGTCGCGTCCTCGAGGCGGTCGTCCGTGTCGACGCGCCCCGATACCGCCTGGACCTCCACGTCGTCGGGCCCCAGGTCGCCGAGACCGACCCGGACCCGCAGCGAGAGCGTCGTGCCCAGTTCCGCCGTCGCCGTCGCGGCCGACGTCTCCACATGGTCGACCGTCACACCCGGCCAGGCCGCCCGGACCCGCGCCTTCCAGCCCGCCAGCTCCCGGGCCGCGTCCGCCGTCATCGCCCGGTGCGCATGGGCCGCCGGGGTGTACAGGCGCTCCACGTACTCGCGCACCATCCGCCCGGCGAGCACCTTCGGCCCCAGGTTCATGAGGGTCTGGCGGACCATCTCGATCCAGCGGTCCGGCAGCCCGCCCCGGCCCCGCTCGTAGAAGCGCGGCGCCACCCGCTGCTCCAGCAGGTCGTATAGCGCCGCCGCCTCCAGGTCGTCGCGCCGGTCCTCGTCCGTCCCCACGCCGTCCGCGGTGGGGATCGCCCAGCCGAAGTCCGGCTGGTACCACTCGTCCCACCAGCCGTCCAGGACGGAGAGGTTGAGGCAGCCGTTGAGCGCCGCCTTCATACCGCTCGTCCCGCACGCCTCCAGCGGGCGCAGAGGGTTGTTCAGCCAGACGTCGCAGCCGGGGTAGAGCTTCTGCGCCATCGCCATACCGTAGTCGGGCAGGAAGACGATGCGGTGGCGCACACGGGGGTCGTCCGCGAACCGGACCAGCTCCTGGATCAGCCGCTTCCCGCCGTCGTCCGCCGGGTGCGCCTTGCCGGCCACCACGATCTGGACAGGGCGCTCCGGATGCAGCAGCAGCTCCATCAGCCGGTCCCGGTCGCGCAGCATCAGTGTCAGGCGCTTGTACGACGGCACCCGGCGGGCGAAGCCGATCGTCAGCACGTCGGGGTCCAGGACTCCGTCGATCCAGCCGAGTTCGGCCGTCCCGGCGCCGCGCTGCCGCCAGGAGGCGTACAGCCGCTCCCGCACTTCCAGCACCAGCTGCTCGCGCAGCACCCGGCGCAGGTCCCAGATCTCCTGGCCGGCGATCTCCGCGATCGCGTCCCAGCGTTCGGAACCGCCCACCGTCATGGCGTCCTCGGTGCGTTCGGCGCCGATCTGCCGCGCCCCGAGCCGGAACACCTCCGGCGCCACCCAGGTCGGCGCGTGCACACCGTTGGTCACGGACGTGATCGGCACCTCGTCCGCGTCGAATCCCGGCCAGAGGCCCGAGAACATCTGCCGGCTGACATTGCCGTGTAGCAGGGAGACGCCGTTGGCGCGCTGGCCCAGCCTCAGGCCCATCACGGCCATGTTGAACAGGTTCGGCTCGCCGCCCGGGTACGTCTCCATCCCGAGCCGCAGGATCCGCCCCACCTCGATCCGCTCGAGTTCCGCGCCGGGTCCGAAGTGCCGGGCGACCAGTTCCCGGTCGAAGCGGTCGATGCCGGCCGGGACGGGTGTGTGGGTGGTGAAGACCGTTCCTGCCCGCACCGCCTCCAGGGCCGAGTCGAAGTCGAGGCCGGCGTCGGACAGCTCGGCGATCCGCTCCAGGCCGAGGAAGCCGGCGTGGCCCTCGTTGGTGTGGAACACCTCGGGCTCGGGGTGCCCGGTCAGCCGGCAGTACGTGCGCACCGCGCGTACCCCGCCGATGCCCAGCAGCATCTCCTGGAGCAGCCGGTGCTCGCTGCCGCCGCCGTACAGCCGGTCGGTGACGCCCCGCTCGCCGAGGGCGTTCTCCTCCACGTCCGAGTCGAGCATCAGCAGCGGTACCCGGCCCACCTGTGCGAGCCAGATACGGGCCTGCAGCCGTCGGCCGCCGGGCAGGCCGAGGGAGACCTGGGCGGGGGTGCCGTCCGGCTCGCGCAGGGGCACCACGGGCAGTTCGTTCGGGTCGAGCACCGGATAGTGCTCCTGCTGCCAGCCGTCCCGCGAGAGGGTCTGCCGGAAGTAGCCGTGCCGGTACAGCAGTCCGACGCCGATCAGCGGGACGCCGAGGTCGCTGGCCGCCTTCAGATGGTCGCCGGCGAGGATGCCGAGGCCGCCGGAGTACTGGGGCAGCGCCGCCGTGATGCCGAACTCGGGCGAGAAGTAGGCGACGGCGGCGGGGAGATCGGAGCCGGACGCGCGGGTCTGGTACCAGCGGTCGCCGGTCACATAGTCGGCCAGATCGTCGGTGGCCGCGGCGAGACGGCGCAGGAAGCGACGGTCCTCGGCGAGCACCGCGAGCCGGGCGGGAGGCACGCTCCCCAGCAGCCGCACCGGGTCGCCGCCGGAGGACGCCCATCGCTCGGGGTCGACGGACTGGAAGAGGTCACGGGTCTCCGCATGCCACGACCAGCGCAGATTGCGCGCCAGATCGCTCAGCGGGTGAAGGGCTTCGGGGAGGACGGGACGTACGGTGAACCTGCGGATGGCCTTCACGAGTTCCACCTTCACGGGGGACGTACGCGGAGTGTCACCCCCGACGGTACGCCGCGCGGCAAGGGCGCGTTTCGCTTCCCGAGGGGTTCGCAGGCAGCCGCGGTCGCGGTGAACGGACCCCGGAAGCGGCGCTCCGGAGCCCCGCTCGGGCCCGAACGGCCCGGTCCTCACGCGCCGGACGGGCCGCGATCGCCCGGCCGCTCCCCCTCGCCGGCTCCTGCGCGAGCAGTCCAAAAAAACAACGCAACCTTTACATGCCGAGGAGGGCTGATATGACCGGTTCCGCCCTCCCGGTCGACGGGCGGTCTCACCTCACACGAAAGCCCTCCCACGGGCGTACCGGCCGCGGCGGGAAGCCCCGATCCGGGTGAACTTCTGCCCGCCGGTGCCGAGTCGTCGATGGCGACTGCGCACGTCGCGGGCGCCTTCGCGCTCCGTCCCGCCGGCCGCCACCGGGTTCCCCCGGCGCTGGTGAGCCGGGCGCTCGTGAACGTGCGGTCTCCGGCACGGTCAAGGGCACAGGCGCCCGATCACCGAACAGGCCGACGCAAGTGGACAATCCTTGACCGCGACCGACCGGGCACGCGTAAACAAGAATTAACCGGACACGCGTAACGTTGCCGGCCTCGCCCCTCCAGCAGGCGGGACCGGACATTTTCTCGCTGTTACGGATGCGGCCGGTCTTGAAGGTAGACATACGCGTGAGTAGTTAAGAAAGTGCCGGAATGCCCACCCCCGCAGGGTGGAAGGCTCCTCCGGTACCTCGCCTTCCGACACCCTCATCCGCCACCGACGTTGACGCGGACAGGAGCGGTCATGCCCCCGACGCACCACTCGCCGGCAGCCCCGGCAACCGGCTCATCCTCGACACAGCAGACCGACACCGTGCCCCCCGCTCCGCGGACACCCTCCGCGGGCCCGAGTCCCACCCCGACCCCGCAAGCCGGTCCCGCTGTGGGACGGATCCCCGTGCTGGACGTACGCCCCCTCGTCCTCCAGGGCCGCCGCCCGGCGAAGGCGGTGGTGGGCGAGGAGTTCGAGATCTCCGCGACGGTCTTCCGCGAGGGCCACGACGCCGTCGCCGCCAATGTCGTGCTCACGGACCCGCAGGGGCGCCCCGGTCCCTGGACGCCGATGCGTGAGCTCGCCCCCGGCACCGACCGCTGGGGCGCCACCGTCTCCGTGGCGAGCGAGGGGCGTTGGGCCTACGCCGTGGAGGGATGGGGCGATCCGGTCGCCACCTGGCGGCACCACGCGGAGATCAAGATCCCGGCCGGGATCGACACCGAACTGGTCCTGGAGGAAGGCGCACGGCACTACGAGCGCGCGGCCGCCGGCGTCCCGGACGGCGAGGCCGGGCGGGACGTGCTCCTCGCCGCGGTGGACGCCCTGCGCGACACCGGACGTCCTGCCTCGTCCCGTCTGGCGGCGGCGTTGACGCCTGAGGTCGAGGGGGTGTTGGGCCGGCTTCCGTTGCGGGAGTTGGTGACGTCCTCGGAGGCGTTGCCGTTGGTGGTGGAGCGGGAGCGGGCGTTGTTCGGGTCGTGGTACGAGTTCTTCCCGCGGTCGGAGGGGACGGCGGAGTGTGCGCACGGCACGTTCCGGTCGGCGGCGCGGCGGTTGCCGGTGATCGCGGACATGGGCTTCGACGTGGTGTATCTGCCGCCGGTGCATCCGATCGGGACGACGTTTCGCAAGGGGCCGAACAACACGTTGTCGGCGGGTGCGGAGGATGTGGGGGTGCCGTGGGCGATCGGGTTGCCGGAGGGCGGGCACGATGCGGTGCACCCGGAGCTGGGGACGGTGGAGGACTTCGCGTGGTTCGTTGAGCGGGCGCGGTCCCTGGGGCTTGAGGTGGCGCTGGATTTCGCGTTGCAGTGTTCGCCGGATCATCCGTGGGTGGGCAAGCATCCGGAGTGGTTCCGGCAGCGGGTGGACGGGTCGATCGCGTATGCGGAGAACCCGCCGAAGAAGTATCAGGACATCTATCCGGTCTATTTCGATGGGGATCTTGAAGGTCTGGTGGCGGAGACGCTGCGGGTCCTGCGGTTCTGGATGGGGCTGGGGGTGCGGATCTTCCGGGTGGACAATCCGCATACCAAGCCGGTGGTGTTCTGGGAGCGGGTGATCGGGGAGGTCAACGGCACGGATCCGGATGTGATCTTCCTGGCGGAGGCGTTCACGCGGCCGGCGATGATGCACACGCTGGCCAGGGCCGGTTTCCAGCAGTCGTACACGTATTTCACCTGGCGGAACACGAAGCAGGAACTGACGGAGTATCTGAGCGAGTTGTCGGGTGAGGCGGCGGCGTACATGCGGCCGAACCTGTTCGTGAACACTCCGGACATTCTGCACGCGTATCTGCAGCACGGGGGGCGGCCGGCGTTCGAGGTGCGGGCGGTGCTGGCGGCGACCCTGTCGCCGACGTGGGGGATGTACTCGGGGTTCGAGCTGTGTGAGAACGTGCCGCTGCGCGAGGGCAGCGAGGAGTATCTGGACTCGGAGAAGTACCAGTTGCGGCCCAGGGACTGGGAGGCGGCCGAGCGCGAGGGCCGCACCATCACGCCGCTGATCACGCGGCTGAACCGGGTGAGGCGGGCTCATCCGGCGCTGCGGCAGCTGCGCGACCTGCACTTTCATCATGCGGACAAGGACGAGGTGATCGTCTACTCGAAGCGTGCGGGTTCGAACACGGTTGTGGTGGTGGTCAACCTGGATCCGCACCACACCCAGGAGGCGACGGTTTCGTTGGACATGCCGCGACTCGGCCTGGACTGGCACGAGAGCGTGCCGGTGCGTGATGAGCTCACCGGTGCCACCTACCACTGGGGCAGGACCAATTATGTGCGGCTTGTGCCGGGTGAGAGTCCGGCGCATGTGCTCAGTGTTCTGCGACCGTCCTCACCGCAGATCGGGGGGTCACCCACACGATGATCGTCAACGAGCCCGTCCCGGACACTTTCGAGGACACTCCGGCCGCCGAGCGTGATCCGCAGTGGTTCAAGCGTGCCGTCTTCTACGAGGTCCTGGTCCGCTCCTTCCAGGACAGCAACGGCGACGGTGTGGGTGATCTGAAGGGGCTGACCGCGAAGCTGGACTATCTGCAGTGGCTGGGGGTGGACTGCCTGTGGCTGCCGCCGTTCTTCAAGTCCCCGCTGCGCGATGGCGGCTATGACGTGTCCGACTACACGGCGGTGCTGCCGGAGTTCGGGGATCTGGCGGACTTCGTGGAGTTCGTGGACGCCGCGCATCAGCGGGGCATGCGGGTGATCATCGATTTCGTGATGAACCACACCAGCGACCAGCATCCGTGGTTCCAGGAGTCCCGCGCGCATCCGGAGGGCCCCTACGGGGACTACTACGTGTGGGCCGATGACGACAAGCAGTTCCAGGACGCGCGGATCATCTTCGTCGACACCGAGGCCTCCAACTGGACCTTCGACCCGGTCCGTAAGCAGTACTACTGGCACCGGTTCTTCTCCCACCAGCCGGATCTGAACTACGAGAACCCGGCCGTGCAGGAGGAGATGATCTCCGCGCTGCGGTTCTGGCTGGATCTGGGCATCGACGGGTTCCGGCTGGACGCGGTGCCCTACCTCTACCAGGAGGAGGGCACCAACTGCGAGAACCTTCCCGCCACGCACGAGTTCCTCAAGCGGGTCCGCAAGGAGATCGACGCGCAGTACCCGGACACGGTGGTGCTGGCGGAGGCCAACCAGTGGCCCGAGGACGTGGTCGACTACTTCGGCGACTTCGAAAGCGGCGGCGACGAGTGCCACATGGCCTTCCACTTCCCGGTGATGCCGCGGATCTTCATGGCGGTGCGCCGCGAGTCGCGCTACCCGGTCTCGGAGATCCTGGCCAAGACCCCGGCGATCCCCTCGAACTGCCAGTGGGGGATCTTCCTGCGCAACCACGACGAGCTGACCTTGGAGATGGTCACCGACGAGGAACGCGACTACATGTGGGCGGAGTACGCCAAGGACCCCCGTATGCGCGCCAACATCGGGATCCGGCGCCGGCTGGCTCCGCTGCTGGACAACGACCGCAACCAGATCGAGTTGTTCACCGCGCTGCTGCTGTCGCTGCCCGGTTCGCCGATCCTGTACTACGGCGACGAGATCGGTATGGGCGACAACATCTGGCTCGGTGACCGGGACGCGGTGCGTACGCCGATGCAGTGGACCCCGGACCGCAACGCGGGCTTCTCCTCGTGTGATCCGGGCCGCCTGTATCTGCCGACGATCATGGATCCGGTCTACGGCTACCAGGTCACCAATGTCGAGGCGTCGATGTCCTCGCCGTCCTCGCTGCTGCACTGGACCCGGCGGATGATCGAGATCCGCAAGCAGAACCCGGCCTTCGGGCTGGGCTCCTACACGGAGTTGCCCTCCTCCAACCCGGCGGTGCTGGCGTTCCTGCGGGAGTACAAGGACGACCTGGTGCTGTGCGTGCACAACTTCTCCCGGTTCGCCCAGCCCACCGAACTGGACCTGCGCCGCTTCAACGGCCGCCATCCCGTGGAACTGATCGGCGGAGTCCGCTTCCCCGCCATCGGCGAACTCCCCTACCTGCTCACCCTCGCAGGCCACGGCTTCTACTGGTTCCGACTCCGGAAGGACGTCGCGTAGTGGTCCCGGGCGGGGCGGTTTTCACCGTCCCGCCCGGGGCACGCAGGCAGTAGTACCCCGACCGCCCCCCGGGGAAAGGACGCACGCCATGTCGGAAGCCGTCACCCACCCCACCGCTACCCAGCCCGGTCTCCTCGCGTCCCTCGACCCGCTCCTGCGGGAGTGGCTGCCACGGCAGCGCTGGTTCGCGGGCAAGGGACGGCCGGTCACCGGGTTCTCCCTGGTGGCGGCCACCGAACTGCTGCCCTCCGGCGGTCCGCTCGGCCTGCTTCACCTGCTCGTACGGGCCCATCAGCCGGACGTCCCCGCCCAGAGCGCCGTACCCCACCCCGGCGACTGCTACCAGCTGCTCATCGGCGTGCGCGAGGCACTCCCGCCCCGCTTGGCGCCCGCGTTGATCGGACATCCCGGCGAAGGGCCCCTGGCCGGGCGGACGGTGTACGAGGCGCTGTACGACCCCCGGGCCACCGCCGTCCTCCTGGAGGCGCTCCGCACCAGGGCCCGCATCGGCCGGCTCCGCTTCGAGGGGGACGCCCGCCAGCGGATAAGGGAAGGACTCGTCCCGCGGCTGGTGACCGCCGAGCAGTCCAACTCCTCCGTCGTTTACGGAGATACGTTCATCCTCAAGGTTCTGCGGCGTGTCGTACCGGGCACCAACCCCGACCTCGAGCTGCCGCTGGCGCTGGCGCACGAGGGCTGCGCCCGGGTGCCCGCGCCCGCCGGCTGGCTGCTGGCCGACCTCGACGGCCACGACGACTCGTACGTCCTCGGCGTGCTGCAGCCGTTTGTCCGGGGTGCGACGGACGGCTGGGAACTGGCGCTGCACGAGCTGGCCAAGGGCGCGGACTTCGCACCGGAGGCGCGGGCGCTCGGCCGGGCGACGGCGGAGGTGCACACGGCACTGGCCCGCGCGCTGCCCACGGTCACCCTGGGACATCAGCGGATACGGCTGCTCGCCGACGGCATGATCCAGCATCTGGAGGCGGCGGCGCAGGCGGTGCCCGTGCTGCGGCCGTACGTGCCCGGGCTGCGGTCCGCGTTCGAAGCGCTCGCCGACCTCGCCGCCGAGGGGCACACCTGGACCGCTCAGCGCATCCACGGCGATCTTCACCTGGGCCAGTGCCTGCGCTCGCCGTCCGGAGACTGGTCGCTGATCGACTTCGAGGGCGAACCGTCGAAACCGCTGGCGGAACGCCGGATGCCGCAGCCGGCGGTACGGGACGTCGCGGGCATGTTCCGCTCCTTCGACTACGCCGCGCACTCGGCCGCGCCGCCGGCACCGCAGTGGGCCGCCGCGTGCCGGGCCGCGTACTGCTCCGGATACGCGGAGGTCACCGGACGCGACCCGCGCACCGACCCCGTGCTGCTGCGCGCGTACGAGACGGACAAGGCGGTCTACGAGGTGCTGTACGAGGCCCGGCACCGCCCCGACTGGCTGCCCGTGCCGATGGCGGCGATACGCCGCCTGTCCGCCGGCGCCGACGCAACCACATGACCTACCACTCCGTGCCGAGGAGGCCCCGTCCGTGACCCCCCGTCCTCCGTCCGACGACGACATCATGAACAAGAACGGCGACGGTCCGAAGAAGACCGGTGTGAAGAAGGCGACCGCCGCGAAGAAGACTGCGACCGCGGCGGAAAAGTCGACGGCCGGCAAGAAGAAGGCGGTGGCGAAGAAAGCGGCGGCCGTGACGCCGAGGGCGACGGCAGGGCTGAAGAAGGCCGCGGCCGGGAAGGCGGCTGCCGAGGCGGAGGAACTCACGGCCGGCACGACGGCGGCGAAGAGGGCTCCGGCCAAGAAATCCGCCGCGAAGAAGACCACGGCCAAGAAGACCGCCGCCAAGAAGACCGCCGCCAAGAAGGTTCCGGCGAAGAACATCGCCGCCCAGAAGACCGCTGCCGAACCCGTTTCCCGGAAGGCCGCCGCGAAGAAGGTGGCCGTACGCGGGACTGTCCCGGAGCAGATCGCCGCGGAGGCGGCCGAAGTCGCCGCGGAGGGAGCCGAGGTGGCCGCACAGGCGGCCGCGACCGGAACGGTCGCGGAACCGCTCGCCGCCGAGACGGTGGAGGTGGCCGTCTCCCCGGCCGTCGATGCCGGTGACCGCGAGCGGCTGCTCGGCGGCATGCACCACGACCCGCACTCGGTGCTCGGCGCCCACCGGGTGCCCGGTGGTGTCGCCGTCCGGGCCTTCCGGCCGTACGCGCTGTCCGTCACGGTCGTCGCCGGGCCGCTGCGGGCCGAGCTGCACGACGACGGCGACGGGTTCTTCTCGGGGCTGCTGCCGCTGAGCGACGTCCCCGCCTACCGGCTCGTCGTGGCCTACGAGGGGGCGGTCCAGGACACGGAGGACGCGTACGGCTTCCTGCCCACCCTCGGCGAGTTCGACCTGCATCTGATCGGCGAGGGGCGCCACGAGGAGCTCTGGACGGCGCTCGGCGCGCACCCGATGACCCACGAGGGCGTGACCGGCACCCGGTTCTCGGTGTGGGCGCCGAACGCGAGGGGCGTGCGCGTGGCCGGAAGCTTCAACTTCTGGGACGGCAGCGGCCACCCGATGCGCTCGCTCGGCTCGAGCGGCGTCTGGGAACTGTTCGTGCCGGGCATCGGCGAGGGCGAACTGTACAAGTTCGAGATCACCCGCCCGGACGGCTCCAGGACCCTGCGTGCCGACCCGCTGGCGCGCCGAACCGAGGCACCGCCGAACACGTCCTCGATCGTCACCGCCTCCCACTACGTGTGGGGGGACGAGGAGTGGCTGGCACAGCGTGCGGACACTCCGGTGCACGAGGCGCCGTTCTCGGTGTACGAGATGCATCTGGGGTCCTGGCGGCCGGGCCTGACCTACCGGCAGCTGGCCGAGCAACTGCCCGGTTACGTGAAGGACCTGGGCTTCACCCATGTCGAGCTGATGCCGATCGCCGAGCACCCCTTCGGCGGCTCCTGGGGCTACCAGGTCACCGGCTTCTACGCGCCCACCGCCCGCCTGGGCTCCCCCGACGACTTCAAGTACCTGGTGGACGCCCTGCACCGGGCGGGCATCGGGGTCCTGATGGACTGGGTGCCGGCGCACTTCCCGCGGGACGACTGGGCACTGGCCGAGTTCGACGGCCGCCCCCTGTACGAGCACGAGGACCCGCTGCGCGCGGCGCACCCGGACTGGGGCACCCTGGAGTTCGACTACGGACGGCGCGAGGTACGCAACTTCCTGGTCGCCAACGC
Source organism: Streptomyces sp. CA-106110 (assembly GCF_050936285.1). Classification (NCBI taxonomy): domain Bacteria; kingdom Bacillati; phylum Actinomycetota; class Actinomycetes; order Kitasatosporales; family Streptomycetaceae; genus Streptomyces; species Streptomyces sp. CA-106110. The sequence goes on from NZ_JBNJNB010000001.1 coordinate 4,266,207, forward strand.
GGTGTACTGGTGCGAGGAGTTCCACATCGACGGGCTGCGCGTGGACGCGGTGGCCTCCATGCTCTACCTGGACTACTCACGCGAGCCCGGCCAGTGGAGGCCCAACGAGCACGGCGGCCGCGAGAACCTGGACGCCGTGGCCTTCCTGCAGGAGATGAACGCCACCGTCTACCGCCGCTGCCCCGGCGCGGTCACCATCGCCGAGGAGTCCACCGCCTGGGACGGCGTCACCCGCGCCACCGACCACAGGGGGCCCAGCGGCTTCGGCGGTCTGGGGTTCGGCCTGAAATGGAACATGGGCTGGATGCACGACTCGCTCCAGTACATGAGCCACGAGCCGATCCATCGCAAGTACCACCACCACGAGATGACGTTCTCGATGGTGTACGCCTACAGCGAGAACTACGTGCTGCCGATCTCCCATGACGAGGTCGTGCACGGCAAGCGGTCGCTGGTGTCGAAGATGCCGGGCGACTGGTGGCAGCAGCGCGCCAACCACCGGGCCTATCTGGGCTTCATGTGGGCCCACCCCGGCAAGCAGCTCCTGTTCATGGGACAGGAGTTCGCCCAGGGAGCCGAGTGGTCCGAGGCCCATGGACCTGACTGGTGGCTGCTGGACCCGGCGTACGGGGCGGAGGCCGACCACCGGGGCGTGCGTGACCTGGTCCGCGACCTCAACTCGGGCTACCGCCACACGCCGGCACTGTGGCAGCGCGACACCGAGCCGTCCGGCTTCCAGTGGGTGGTGGGCGACGCCGCCGACGACAACGTGTTCGCGTTCCTGCGCTACGACGCCGAGGGCACACCACTGCTGGCCGTCTCCCACTTCTCCCCCGTCGTGCGCCACGAGTACCGCCTGGGCGTCCCCGACGACGTCCCGGCCTGGTACGAGGTGCTCAACACCGACCTGGTCAGGTACGGCGGCAGCGACGTCCACAACCCCGACCCGCTGAAGCCGGAACCCACGCCCTGGCACAGCCGTGCGGCGAGCATCCGTCTGACCCTGCCCCCGCTGTCGACGGTCTGGCTCCGCCCGGCCTGAGGTCTTCCCTCGTCGAGGGCCGGGGCCGGCTTCCCCGGCCCCGGCCCTCGACGAGAAGGCCGTTCAGGCGGTGGCGGCGACGTCCAGCGCCGTCTCCAGCGCCTTCGGCAGCTCCCCGGTGTGCAGCACGCCCAGCCGCTGTGTGGCCCGCGTCAGCGCCACATAGAGATCGCTCGTGCCGTAGCGTGCGGGCTCGACCACCAGCACCGAGTCGAACTCCAGGCCCTTGGACTGGCGCGGGTCGAGCAGCACGACGGCCCGGGTCAGGTCCGGTTCCGCGCCCGCCGTGACCCCGTCGAGCCGTGCTGCGAGCGACCGGTGCAGTTCGCGCGGCGCGATCACCGCGAGCCGGCCCTCGGCGGGGTTCAGCTCCCCGACCGCCTCGGCCACGGCGGCGGGCAGATCGCCGGTGGCCCGCACCCAGGGCCGTACGCCCGTGGACCGTACCGAACTCGGCGGTTCGAACCCGGGGTTCTCCGCGCGGACCACATCCGCCGCCACGTCCATGATCTCGGACGGGGTGCGGTAGTTCACGCCGAGCCGGGTGTGCTCCCAGCGGTCCTCGACATACGGCGCGAGGATCTCGGACCACGAGCCGACCCCGCCGGCCTCGGCCGTCTGCGCCGGGTCCCCGACCAGCGTCATCGAACGGGTCGGGCTGCGCCGCATCAGCAGCCGCCACGCCATCGGCGACAGCTCCTGCGCCTCGTCGACGATGATGTGCCCGAACGCCCAGGTGCGGTCGGCCGCAGCGCGTTCGGCCGCGCTGCGGTGGTCCGCCTCCTCCTGCCGCTCGGCGAACCGCTCCGCGTCGATGATGTCGTGCGCGGACAGCACCTCGGACCCGTCGGGGTCGCTGTCCTCCTTGTCCTCGAACTCGTACGTCCGGGACGCGAACGACACGTCCAGCACGCCCTGCGCGTACGCGACCTGGCTCTCCCGCTCGCGCTCGGCGCGCGCCCTCGCCACCCGGTCGTCCTCGCCGAGCAGTTCGGCGGCCTCGTCGAGCAGCGGTACGTCGGCCGTGGTCCAGGCACGCGTGACCCGGCGGCGGATGGCGGCCGCGTCCTCGTCGGACACATACCCCGCCGGGTCCGTGAGGAAGTCCGCGACCAGCCGCTGCGGCGTCAGTCGCGGCCACAACTGGTCGATGGCGGACCAAACTTCGCGGTTCTCGGCCAGTTCGTCGCGGATCTGGGTGACATCGCTGGCGTCGAGGAGGTTGCTGCCGTCGTACGGGTCCGTGCCGATGCGCTCGGCGACCATGTCGGTGAGCGTGTTGAGGATGTGCCCCTCGAAGTGCTCGCGGGCCACGTTGTGCGGCAGTTGCGCCGCACGGGTGCGCTCGCGGGCGACGTTCACCAGGCCGTCGTCGAGCATCAGGACCTCGCGGTCGTGCTTGATGGCGATCACCGGGTCGGGCAGCGCCTGCCGGTCGCGTACCACGGCGGCGAGGACGTCGGCCATCTCGGCGCGCCCCTTCACGGCGGCCGCCGCGGGCGTGTCGGTGGCGGTCGCCCGCACGCCGGGGAAGAGTTCGCCGACGGTCGCCAGCAGGACGCCGGTCTCGCCCAGCGAGGGCAGCACCTCGCCGATGTAGCCGAGGAACGCCGGGTTCGGGCCGACGATGAGGACGGCGCGGCGGGCGAGCAGTTCCCGGTGCTCGTAGAGCAGGTACGCCGCCCGGTGCAGGGCGACGGCCGTCTTGCCGGTGCCGGGACCGCCCTCCACCACCAGCACGTCGCGGTACGGCGCGCGGATGATGCGGTCCTGGTCGGCCTGGATGGTCTGCACGATGTCGCTCATCCGGCCGGTGCGGGCGGCGTTGAGCGCGGCGAGCAGCACGGCGTCCCCGGACGGGTCCTCGTGGCCGGTGCGCTCGCGGTCGCTCAGGTCCAGGATCTCGTCGTGCAGGGAGGTCACCCGGCGCCCCTCGGTGCCGATGTGCCGGCGCCGGCGCAGGCCCATCGGAGTGTGACCGGTGGCCAGGTAGAAGGGCCGGGCGACGTCGGCGCGCCAGTCGATGAGGACCGGGGTGCGCTCCGCGTCGTCGCTGCGCAGCCCGATGCGCCCGATGTGGTGGCTCCGACCGGAGGTGAGGTCGATACGGCCGAAGCAGAGCGACCCGTCCACCGCGTTCAGCGCCGCCAGCAGCCCCGAGCGTTCGGCGACCAGGATGTCCCGCTCCAGCCGGGCCTGCATGGGCTTGTCGCCCTGTGCCAGCGCGTCCGCCACGGAGTCCTCGGTGTCACCGCGCAGGGCGTCCACGCGCGCGTACAGCCCGTCGATGAATTCCTGCTCCCGACGCAATTCATCGTCCGGAAATTCGGTGTTTGACAATTCCGCTCCCGCTCGGATATACTGAGGCCACTGAACTTCTTCGCGGCCCAACCCTTTTGAAGTCGCGAACCATTGAATATACGCAAAGAAATCCCCCGAGCGCAATTGCTCGGGGGATTTCTTTGTGACCGCGACGGTCAGAGCAGGTCGGACAGTTCCTCCAGCAGCCGCCGCTTGGGCCGCGCCCCGACCATCGCCTTCACCGGCTCGCCGTCGCGGAAGACCATGAACGTCGGCATCGACAGCACCTTGTACGCGTTCGTGGTCGCCGGATTGGTGTCCACATCCAGCTGCACCACCTTGAGCCGGTCCCTCTCCTCGGCGGCGAGGGCACTGAGCACCGGGCCCATCTGCCGGCACGGCGGGCACCAGTCGGCGGTGAACTCCACCAGCACGGGCAGCTGCGCCCCGATCACCTCCGTCTCGAAGTCCGCGTCCGTCACCTCGGTCACGCCTTCAGCCTTGATCACCGCTCCTGCCCTCCCAGCTCGCACACCGGCTCCGGACCGCCCGGAACCGCAGCCTCGGCCGCCAGCGCCGCCTGCGCCTGCTCCGCCCTCGAAAGCTGATCGCCGACCTTCACCCGCACCGCCCGCAACTCGCCGATCAGCGCGTCGAGCTCGTCCAGCTTGCGCCGGTAGACCGCGAGCGACGCCGGGCAGGAGTCGCCCTCCGGATGCCCGGCGCGCAGGCACTCCACGAAGGGCCGCGTCTCCTCCAGGTCGAACCCGAAGTCCTGCAGCGTGCGGATCTGCCGCAGCAGCTTCAGATCGTGCTCGTCGTAGGTGCGGTATCCGTTGCCCGTGCGCCGCGCGGGCAGCAGTCCCCGCGACTCGTAGTACCGCAAGGTGCGTGTGGTGGTCCCGGCCCGCGCCGCCAGCTCGCCGATTCGCATGCGCACGACCGTAATCCTTGACCCTGGCGTCAGGGCAACGCGCCGACCGGGCGGCGGCAGCCGCGCGGGGCGGTCCGATCAGCCGGGTGGCAGCAGCGTCCGCCGGGCCGCGCGCCGTCGTCCGGGCGCCGCGCCCGGACGTCATGAGGGTGCCGGCCATCCCGGTGGCCACCAGCAGCCCGGCCCGCCGTACCGAACGCGGCCCGGAGCCCCGGGCGAAGAACACACTGCCGAGCTGGGCGACCCGGGCGTCGAGCCGAACCGCCGCGCGGCGTTGAGCAGCCCGGCCGCGGAGCCTGTCCCGTGCGGGCGTACCCGGTACAGCGCCGTGGTGAAGAACGGCACCGCGAACAGCCCCTGCCCCAGTCCGCACACGGCGAGCACGGGCAGCAGCGCCCACGCGTAGCGGCCGGCCGGGGCGACGGCGTACACGGCGACGGCGGCCAGGACCCCGGCGAGCAGCACTCCGAGCCCGGCGTGCGGGAACCGCGTCCCGTACGCCGGCACCAGCCGCACTCAGGGCCGCGGGCCCGCTGGGTCCGACGTAGGCGCGGGTCGGACGGTGACCGGGAAGCCCGCCGACTCCTCCACCTCGAGCAGCGACGCGCTCCGCCGCTCCTCGTCGAACGCCTTACGGCCGCCGCGCAGGCCGAACAGCCGTTTGGCGAGGGCGATATAGAGGACCGCGAGGATGTTGAGGACCAAGGTGGCGATCTTCAGAGCGCTGATGTGCTCGGTCAGTTCGTAGACCTCCAGCGGGAGGAAGGCCGCGGTGGCGACGACCGTCAGGTACTCCGCCCAGCGCCTGGCGTTCCAGAGTCCGACCGCCTCGATCAGCTCGATCAGCGCATAGGCCAGCAGCAGCCCGGCGACCAGGAGCAGCGTGGAGTGCTTGTAGCCGAAGGACTTCTGGATGGTGCCGACCACGGGTGAGTGGTCGAGGTCGTAGTGGAAGTGCCGGAAGACGGGCCGGAACACGTCCAGGTTCTCGTTGAAGAGGCGCCGCACCGCGTCCTGGCTGTTGCTGAACCGCCAGACGGCCACCGCGACCAGCGCGATGAACACACCGCGCACCGCCCGTTCGATCGCCAGGAAGCGCAGGATGAACAGATCGCGCAGCACCTTGCCGCGCGGTACGAGCGGCGCCTCGTCGGCGGGACCCGAGCCGTGCGGCTCGCCCAGCACGAAGTCGCCGCAGCGCAGGCACCGCCAGGCATCCCCGACGCCCGTCCGGGCGTGCAGCCGCGTCCGCAGCCGGGGGTCGTCGGGTGCGTAGGTCACATGCCCGCGACGCGCGCAGTGGCGCCGGTCCCAGTCGATCTTCATGCCCCCGTGCCTCCCGCCGAAGTGCCGTGCCGGTCGGTCCGGCACGGCACCATGGTGCATGTACTACGAGACGTGGGTGCGCAGGACGGGGTTCCGGGAGGCCGTCAGCGGGTTCCGGCGGTCGCGGGCTCCCGCTCCTCGCTGTGCTGCTCGGCCGGGGCCGGGCGCCCCCTGCGCGGCAGCAGCGCCGCGACCAGTACGGTGCCGGCTCCGAGGATCACCGCGCCGACCAGGCTGGTGTGGGCGACGGCGTCCGCGAAGGACGAGCCGACCGCGTCGGCCATCTGGCGTGCGCCGTGCGCGAGCTGGTCGGCCTGCGCCTTCAGCCGACCGGCCTGCTGGGCGCTCTGGGCATGCGCCGCCTGCTCGGCGAGGTGCCTGGCCCGGTCGCCGATGCCCTGAGCCACCGCGTAGCCCGCGCCGACCGAGTCCTGCGCGGTGGACAGCGCGCTCGCCGGCAGCCCGCTGCCCGCCGTGGCGTCCGCCAGGTGCGAGGAGTACGAGCCCGCCAGCACCGAACCGAGGATGGCGATGCCGAGCGAGCCGCCCAGTTCCAGGGAGGTGTCGTTCACCGCGCCGCCGACGCCCAGCTCGGACTCCGGGAACGCGCCCATGATCACGTCGGTGCAGGGCGAGAGCGCGAGGCCGATCGCGAGGCCCAGGATCACCAGCGGCAGCACGAAGTCGCCGTAGGTGGATCCCGAGTCGACCCGGGTGAGCAGCGCCAGCGCCGCGGTGCCACCGGCCATGCCCGCGGTCACCGTGATCCGCATGCCGATCCGCGGGGTGAGGTAGCCGGTCAGCGCCGAGCCCACGAACACCGCTCCGGCCAGCGGCAGCATCCGGACACCGGTCTGCAGGGCGTCGTATCCGAGGACGAACTGGAGGTGCTGGGTGAGGTAGTAGAAGGCGCCGAAGACCGCCAGGAAGAACAGGGCCACGGCGAGGTTGGACCCCGCGAAGCGACGGTGCGCGAAGCGGCGTACGTCGAGGACGGGGCGCGGGTGGCGCAGCTCCCAGACGACGAACAGGACGAGACCGGCGCCCGCGATCGCGGCGGCCGTGACCGCCTTGACGCCCCAGCCGAAGTGCGGGCCCTCGATGATCATGTAGACGAGCGAGCCGACCCAGACCACCGACAGCAGCCCGCCGACGTAGTCGATCCGCTCGTGGTGGGCGGCCCTGGACGGCGGTACGAGGACGAGGGCGGCGACGAGGGCGACGGCGGCGATCGGCACGTTGATCAGGAACGTGGACGACCAGCCGTGGTCCTCCAGGAGCGCACCGGCGACCAGCGGACCGGCGGCGATGGCCAGACCGGCGGTGGCGGTCCACAGGGTGATCGCCTTGGCGCGCTCGGCGCGGGGGAAGGTGGCGGCGAGGAGCGAGAGCGTGGCGGGCATGATGAGCGCGGCTCCCGTGCCCATGACGGCGCGGGCCGCGATGACCGTGGCGGCGCTGTCCGCGAGGTAGCCGTAGACGGCCCCGCCGCCGAAGACCACCAGCCCGAGGACGAGCGCGCCGCGCCGGCTGTACTTGTCGCCGATCGCGCCGAGCAGGAGCATCAGCGCCGCGTAGGGCACGGTGTAGCCGTCGATGACCCACTGCAGGTCGGCGCTGGACAGTCCGAGGTCCTGGGTCATGTCCGGGGCGGCGACGGTGAGGGCGGTGTTCGCCATCACGATGATCAGCAGGCTCAGGCAGAGCACGAGCAGCGCCCACCAGCGCCGGGCGTAGGGCCGGTCCATCCTCTCGACCGGTTCGTTCATGACGAATCGCATGGTTGGGGCCTTCCTCTGTCTCAGCGCCCTCGACTTGCACAGCGATGTGTATTTGCACAGCCGTGTGCAATGTACGGTGTTGCACAGCACTGTGCAAATCAAGAAGGTGAAGGCACCCGGAGGCACCCGGAGGCACTGGCCGGCGGTGCAGAATGGCAGCCATGACCACGGGTAACACCAGCCGCGCCGACGCCAACCGCCGCCGCATCCTGGAGGTCGCGCTCGCCGAACTGCTGCGCGACCCCGACGCGTCCATGGACCAGATCGCGCGGGCCGCGGGCGTCGTACGGCGCACGGTGTACGGGCACTTCCCGAGCCGGGAGGCGCTGATCGGCACACTCGTCGACGGAGCGGTGGACGCGGTCGCGGCGGCGCACGCGGCCGGCCGCGAGGGTGTGGTGGACCCGGCGGAGGCGGTGGCCCGTTCGACGCTGGCGGTGTGGGAGGTCGCCGACCGCTACCGGATCCTGGTCGCGCTGGCCCAGCGCAGCGTCAGCGTGCAGGGCATCCGCGACCGTCTGGCGCCGGTGCGCGAGGCGTGCGCCAAGGTCCTGGCGCAGGGCTTGGAGCAAGGTGTGTTCACCTCACCGCTGCCGCCGCGGGCGCTCGCGTACGTGCACGAGCAGATGTTGTTCGCGCTGATGGAGGCGGTGAACGAGGGCGTGCTGTCGGCCCGGGAGGCGGGCCGCTCCGCCGCGGTCACCGTGCTGACCGCGGCGGGCGTGCCGGCCTCCCGGGCCGCCGAGCTCGTGGCCAAGCTGAGCGACTGAACGACCGCCCGGGAACACGACCGAGCGGCCGGGCCCGAGAGGTACGGGCCCGGCCGCTCGACGGCTGAGGAGGTCCGGTCCGGGCGGCAGAAAGACGCGGGGAGCGTCCCGGCCGCCCGGATGGCGAGGTGTGCGGGCTCAGGCCTTGGCCAGTTCCTTGTCGCCGCCCTGCTCGGGCGTCTCGGCCGGGACAGTCGTCCGGCCCTCGTCGAGCAGCGTCGTCTCGTCGAAGGGCAGCCGGCCCGTGAGCACCTGCTGTACGCGCTCGTTGTCGATCTCCTTCGTCCAGGTGCCGATCAAAACGGTGGCCACGGCGTTGCCCGCGAAGTTGGTCAGGGCGCGGGCCTCGCTCATGAAGCGGTCGATGCCGACGATCAGGCCGACGCCGTCGACCAGCGCGGGCTTGTGCGACTGCAGACCACCGGCCAGCGTGGCGAGACCGGCGCCGCTGACGCCCGCCGCGCCCTTCGAGGCGATGAGCAGGAACAGCAGCAGCGGGATCTGCTCACCGACGGACATCGGCGTGCCCAGCGCATCGGCGATGTAGAGCGACGCCATGGTCATGTAGATCATGGTGCCGTCGAGGTTGAAGGAGTAGCCGGTCGGGACGGTGATGCCGACGACCGGCTTGCCGACACCGAGGTGCTCCATCTTCGCGATCAGCCGCGGCAGTGCGGACTCGGAGGAGGAGGTGGACAGGATCAGCAGGAACTCACGGCCCAGGTACTTGCAGAGCGTGAAGATGTTCAGGCCCGCGACGAGGCGCAGCAGGGCACCGAGGACGACGAAGACGAACAGGACGCAGGTGACGTAGAAGCCGAGCATCAGTACGGCGAGGCTCTTGAGCGCGTCCAGGCCGGCCGAGCCCACGACGGCGGCGATCGCTCCGAAGGCACCGATCGGGGCGACCCACATCACCATGGCGAGGATGCGGAAGACCAGCCGCTGGATGTGCTCGACGCCGCGCAGCACGGGGACGCCCGCCGAACCCATCGCCTGCAGCGCGAAGCCGGCGAGGAGTGCGACGAGAAGGGTCTGCAGGACCTGGCCCTCGGTGAAGGCGGAGACGAAGGTCGTCGGGATGATCGAGAGCACGAAGTCGACCGGCGGCAGCGCGTCCGGTGACACCTGGGCGTGGCCCACGTCCTTGATCGCGTTCGTCAGATGGAGGCCCTCACCGGGGTGCAGGACGTTTCCGACGACCAGCCCGATGGCCAGCGCGACCAGGGACATCACCAGGAAGTAGCCGAGTGCGATACCGCCGACGGCACCGACCTTGGCGGCCTTGCGCACCGAGCCGATGCCCAGCACGATCGTGCAGAAGATGATCGGCGAGATCATCATCTTGATCAGGTTCACGAAGCCCGTGCCGAGGGGTTTGAGCTCCACTCCGAAGTCGGGCCAGATCAGGCCCACGGCGATGCCGAGCGCCACCGCGATGATCACGGCTATGTAGAGATAGTGGGTGCGATCCCGCCTCGCGGCGGGTGCGGCAGGTGCCGTCGTCGTCACGGCTGCCTCCTTGACGTCTTCGTCGGCATCACCGGCGTGCGGCTCACGTCCGGGATTCGGGGGCTCGGGGTCGGATCACCGGGCTCGGGGGAGCCGGGGAGTGCGTCCCGGGATGCGGTGACTATCTCCCGCCGTGTGAGGGGCGTCACCCTTCCGTTCATTTAGTTCACGCTTATACGGGGAGCCGGAACCGCGAGGCAGACTGAACGCATGTTCACGCCCCGCCTCCCGAGACCCCGCAGCCTGGCTGGCCAGCTCTTCGCGATGCAGGCCGTGCTGATCGCGGTGCTCGTCGCCGGGTACGCGCTGTTCACCTACGTCAGCGATCGCAGTCAGGCGCGTGAGGCGGCCGGCCGTCAGGCCATGGCGGTCGCACGCTCGGTCGCCGATGTGCCTTCGGTGCGGGAAGCGATCGGGACCCCCGATCCGACCTCCCGTCTGGAGCCGTACTCGCTCGAGGTCCAGGACGACACCGGGGTCGACTTCATCACGATCATGAACCCGCAGGGCATCCGCTGGGCCCACCCCGACCGGAACCAGATCGGAAAACGCTTCCTCGGCCACATCGCCCCCGCCCAGCACGGCCAGCCCTTCACCGAGACGTACACCGGCACGCTCGGCACGTCCGTCCGCGCGGTCACCCCCATCGAGGACGACGGCCGCATCATCGGCCTGGTCAGCGCGGGCATCAAGGTCGAGTCGATCAGCGCGCGGGTCCAGGACCAGGCGACGGCCCTGATCGGGGTCGCAGGAGGCGCCCTGGTCCTGGGCGCCATCGGCACCTATGTGATCAACGCCCGGCTGCGCCGCTCCACCCACGGCCTGAACGCGACCGAGCTGAGCCGTATGCACGACTACCACCAGGCCGCGCTGCACGCCGTGCGCGAGGGCCTGCTGATGCTGGACGGCCAGTTCCGGGTGGCGCTGATCAATGACGGCGGCCGGGAGCTGCTGGGGGCGACCGACGAGGTGGTGGGCCGCTCGGTGGCGGACCTGGGACTGCCCGCCCCGCTGACCGGCGCCCTGCTGTCCTCCGCACCGCGGGTGGACGAGGTCCACCTGACGAGCACCCGCGTCCTGGTCGTCAACACCTCCCCGGTCTCCGGCGGCGAACGCCGCGGCACGGTGGTCACCTTGCGCGATGTGACCGAGCTCCAGTCCGTGATGGGCGAGTTGGACTCGGAGCGGGGTTTCACCCAGGCACTGCGCTCGCAGGCGCACGAGGCGGCGAACAGGCTGCACACGGTCGTCTCGCTGATCGAACTCGGCCGCGCCGAGGAGGCCGTCGACTTCGCCACGGCCGAGCTGGAACTGGCGCAGGCCCTGACGGACCAGGTGGTCGCGGCGGTCAACGAACCGGTCCTCGCGGCCCTGCTCCTGGGCAAAGCCGCGCAGGCCAACGAGCGGGGTGTGGAGCTGGTGGTGTCGCGGGACAGCCGCATCGACGACGGACTGCTGCCACCGTCGCTGCCCGCCCGGGACCTGGTGACGATCCTCGGCAACCTGATCGACAACGCGATGGACGCGGCGCAGGGTTCCACCGGGGCCCGGGTGACGGTGACGGCGTACACGGACGAGTCGGGCCTGGTCCTGCGGGTCGCGGACACGGGCGCCGGGGTTCACCCTGCCCACACCGAGGCGGTGTTCGAACGCGGCTGGTCGACCAAACCCGCGACGGCCACCGGTGGCCGCGGTCTCGGCCTCGCCCTGGTCCGCCAGACGGCGCGCCGCCACGAGGGCACCCTGACGGTGTCCGAGTCGGCCGGGGGCGGGGCGGAGTTCGAAGCGCGGGTGCCGTTGCCCAGCATGAAGGCGGCCGCCCCGGCGGAACCGGCGTCGCCGGAGGCCGCTTTGTCCGGAGGTGAAGCATGACCGAACCCATCCGCGTCCTGGTCGTGGAGGACGACCCGGTGGCCGCCGACGCGCACGTCATGTACGTCGGCCGGGTCCCGGGTTTCACGGCGGTGGGCAAGGCGCACACGGGCGCGGAGGCGCGGCGCCTGCTGGACCGTACGCCGGTGGATCTGCTGCTCCTCGATCTGCACCTGCCGGACGGGCACGGGCTGCAACTGGCGCGCACGCTGCGGGCGGCCGGCTACCACGCGGACGTGATAGCCGTGACGTCCGCGCGCGACCTGGCGGTGGTGCGCGAGGGGGTCTCGCTGGGGGTCGTCCAGTATGTACTGAAGCCGTTCACTTTCGCGACGCTGAGGGACCGTCTGGTGCGCTACGCGGAGTTCCGCGAGACGGCGGGTGAGGCGAGCGGCCAGGAGGAGGTGGACCGGGCGCTGGCCACACTGCGGGCGCCGGGCCCCCCGGCCCTGCCGAAGGGGCTGAGCGCGCCGACGCTTCAGCGGGTGACCGGGGCGCTGCGCGACTGCGAGGAGGGGCTCACCGCGGCGGGGGCCGCCGAGGCGGTGGGGATCTCCAGGATCACGGCGCGGCGGTACCTCGAGCACCTCGTGGAGGCGGGGCGCGCCGGACGGAGTCCGCTCTACGGGCAGGTGGGGCGGCCGGAGTTGGTCTACCGGTGGATCCGGACCGCCGAGAAGGGCCGGTAGGCGGAGCTCCGTATCCAATCCCTTGCAGACGCATTGACCTGACTAGACCACTCCACTTACGTTCACCGGGCAGTCATCCAGGCCACAGCGAAGTGAGCCCGTAGGAGGTCGTGCCCGTGCGCCCCACCGCCGTCCGCCCCCGCTCAACTGCCCCGCTCACCGCCCTCGTTGCTCTTGCCCTCGCCGCGACCACTCTCACCGCGTGCGGCAGCGGCTCCGGCAGCGACCCGGACACGGTGAAGGTCTCCTTCAAACAGTCGACCGACAACTCGATCCATGTCATGGACGACTACCTCGCCGGTATCAAGAAGCAGTTCGAGAAGGAGAACCCCGGCAAGAAGGTCGAACTCGTCCCCATCAAGGCCCCCGACTCGGAGTACTACACCAAGCTCCAGCAGATGCTCCGCTCCCCCAAGACCGCCCCCGACCTGGTCTACGAGGACACCTTCCTCATCAACTCGGACATCACCAGCGGCTATCTCAAGCCGCTCGACCCCTACCTCGCCAAGTGGAAGGACTGGGACCAGTTCATCGACACGGCGAAGGCCGCGGCCCGGGCCGAGGACGGAAAGACGTACGGCGTCCCGGACGGCACCGACACCCGGGGCCTCTGGTTCGACAAGGGCATCTTCAAGAAGGCGGGCCTGCCCACGAACTGGCAGCCGAAGACCTGGGACGACGTCCTCGCCGCCGCCCGCACGATCAAGCAGAAGGTCCCCGACGTCACGCCCCTCAACGTCTACACCGGCAAACCGGCCGGCGAGGCGGCGACGATGCAGGGCTTCGAGATGCTCCTGTACGGGACGGGCGACGGCACGTCCGACCCGCTGTACGACAAGGGCACCAAGAAGTGGATCGCCGGGAGCCAGGCCTTCAAGGACGCGCTCGGGTTCGTCGAGACCGTGTACAAGGAGAAGCTGGGTACGGACGTCTCCCAGGCCCTCGACCCCAACATCCAGACCATCGTCCGCGGTGAGTTGCTCCCCAAGGGCAAGCTGGGCATCGACCTCGACGGCTCCTGGCTCCCGCAGGACTGGCTGCCGGGCAGCGGTCACGAATGGCCCGAGTGGTCGCAGCAGCTGGGCCTCGCCCCCATGCCCACCCAGCACGGCCAGGCGCCGGGCAAGGTGAGCATGTCGGGCGGCTGGACCTGGTCGGTCCCCGCCAAGGCGGGCAACCCGGACCTGGCCTTCAAGTTCATCCAGACGATGCAGACCAAGGCGAACGCGCAGAAGTGGTACATCGCCAACTCCGGCATCGCGGTGCGCAAGGACGTGGCGTCGGACCCGTCGTACGTGAAGGCACAGCCCGGCATCAAGTTCTTCACCGACCTGGTGAGCAGTACGCACTACCGGCCGGCGTATCCGGCGTACCCCAAGGTGTCGACCGCCATCCAGGAGGCCATGGAGAGTGTGACCACGGGTGACGCATCCGTGGAGAAGGCCGCGAGCGGCTACGACGAGGCGCTCAAGGCGGCGACGAACGACCAAGTGGTCCAGAAGTGAGCGATCCGCACCGCTCGCTGGCCCGTGCGCTGCCGGTGGTCCCCGCCGTGGTCCTGCTGCTGCTCTTCCTGGCGGGCCCGATCGCCTACTGCGCGTACATCGCCTTCACGGACCTGCAACTCACGGGCCAGGCCCACTCGTCGTTCGTCGGCTTCGCCAACTTCCGTACGGCGTTCGGGGACGAGGCCTTCCTCAACGCCGTCTGGCTGACACTCGTGTTCACCGTGCTGTCCTCACTGGTCGGCCAGAACACGCTGGGGCTCGCCCTGGCGTCGCTCATGCAGCGGGCCTCGAAGCCGGTCCGCACCCTGACGGGCGGGATCGTGGTCACGGCGTGGGTGCTGCCGGAGGTGGTGGCGGGCTTTCTGCTCTACGCCTTCTTCCGCAAGGAAGGCACGCTGAACGCGATCCTCGACTGGCTCCGGCTGCCGTCCCAGAACTGGCTCTACACGCTTCCGATCCTGGCCGTGTCGTTCGCGAACGTGTGGCGGGGGACGGCGTTCTCCATGCTGGTCTACTCGGCGGCGCTGAACGAGATCCCGAAGGAGATCACGGAGGCGGCGCAGGTGGACGGGGCGGGCGGCGCACGCCGAATGTGGCACATCACGCTGCCGATGATCCGTCGCTCCATCGGCACGAACCTGATGCTGAACACGCTCCAGACGCTGTCGGTCTTCGGGCTGATCTGGGTGATGACGAGGGGCGGGCCGGGGAACAAGAGCCAGACCCTGCCCCTGTTCATGTACGAACAGGCCTTCCAGAACAGCATGATCGGGTACGGGACGGCGGTGGCACTGTTGCTGCTGCTGGTCGGTTCGGTGTTCTCGGTCGTGTACATGCGGCTGCTGCGGACGGAGGTCTGACGTGGCGTCCACGCTCGTCTCCCGCCGAACGGGCCGGCGTCTGGCGGCCGACGCCGGCCTGCTCGTGGCGGCCGCGGCGTTCGCCCTGCCGCTCGTGTGGGTGGTCCTGTCCTCGGTGGACCCGCACGCGGATCTGCGGGTGAAGGCCCCGGACGGCGTCACCCTGGACAACTTCGACGCGGTCCTGAAACCCGACATCACATTCACCCCGTTGCTCAACAGCCTGATCCTGTGCGGCGGGGGGACACTGCTGACCGTGGTCTGCGCGGCGCTCGCCGCGTATCCGCTGTCGCGCTTCAGGTCCCGGCTGAACCGGCCGTTCCTGCTGACGATCCTGTTCGCGACGAGCCTGCCGATCACGGCGATCATGGTGCCGGTGTACGCGCTGTTCGTTCAGGTGAACCTGATCGACACGGTGCAGGGCACGATCCTGTTCTTCGCCGCCTCTCAACTCCCCTTCGCCATCTGGCTGATGAAGAACTTCATGGACGGCGTCCCGAAGGAGTTGGAAGAGGCGGCGTGGACGGACGGCGCGAACTGGTTCCAGTCCCTGGTCCGCATCGTGCTGCCGCTGATGGGGCCGGGGGTCGCGGTGGTGACGGTGTTCTCGTTCGTGGTGATGTGGGGCAACTTCTTCGTGCCGTTCATGCTGCTGCTCACCCCGGACCAGATGCCGGCGTCGGTGAGCATCAACGAGTTCTTCGGCAACCGCGGCATGGTGGCGTACGGGCAGCTGGCGGCGTTCTCGATCATCTACTCGACGCCGGTGATCCTGCTGTATGTGCTCGTCGCGCGCCGGCTGGGTGGCGGGTTCGCGCTGGGCGGGGCGGTCAAGGGGTGACGGCGGGCGACCCGCGAGGTGCGCAGGGAGCCCGCTCACCTCGCGGGTCGCCCCCCGCTCCCCCAGGCACCGCGCGGCCGACGATCGCCGGCCGGTCCCCCACCGGCGGCCGCTGCCGCCCGGGGACCGGCGGCTCCGTCAGAACACCGACTCGGCCTCGTCCATCCGGTCCTTCGGCACCGTCTTCAGCTCGGTGACCGCCTCGGCCAGCGGCACCATCAGCACGTCCGTGCCCCGCAGCGCCGTCATCTTGCCGAACTCCCCGCGGTGCGCCGCCTCGACCGCGTGCCAGCCGAAGCGGGTCGCGAGCACCCGGTCGTACGCGGTCGGGGTGCCGCCGCGCTGGACGTGGCCGAGGATGACCGGCTTGGCCTCCTTGCCGAGCCGCCGCTCCAGCTCGTACGCCAGCGCCGTACCGATGCCCTGGAACCGCTCGTGGCCGTACTGGTCGATCTCTCCCTTGCCGTAGTCCATGGTGCCCTCGGCGGGGTGCGCGCCCTCGGCGACGCAGACCACCGCGAACTTCTTGCCGCGGGCGAAGCGCTCCTCGACCATCTTGACCAGGTCGGCCGGGTCGAAGGGGCGCTCGGGGAGGCAGATGCCGTGGGCGCCGGCCGCCATGCCGGACTCCAGCGCGATCCAGCCGGCGTGGCGGCCCATGACCTCCACGACCATCACGCGCTGATGGGACTCGGCCGTCGTCTTCAGGCGGTCCATCGCCTCGGTGGCCACCGTCACCGCCGTGTCGAAGCCGAAGGTGCGGTCCGTGGAGGAGATGTCGTTGTCGATCGTCTTGGGGACGCCGACCACGGGCAGGCCCGCGTCCGACAGCATCCGGGCGGCCGTCAGCGTGCCCTCGCCGCCGATCGGGATCAGGGCGTCGATGCCGAAGTCGCGGATCATGTCCGAGGCGTTCTCACAGGCCTCGCGCAGCCGGTCGCGCTCCAGGCGGGAAGAGCCGAGAATGGTGCCGCCGAGGGCCAGGATGCCGCTGACGGCGTCCAGGTCAAGGGTGCGGTAGTGGCCGTCGAGCAGACCCCGGTAGCCGTCCTCGAAGCCGATCACCTCGTCGCCGTACTGCGCCACCGCGCGGTGCACGACCGACCGGATCACTGCGTTCAGGCCCGGGCAGTCGCCGCCTGCGGTGAGTACTCCGATGCGCATCGTGCTGTGTCTCCTGCTCGCTGTAGATACCGGTGAGCCAATCCGATTGTTTCACGGCCCACAGACGGGTGCCGCTCCCGCACCACCCCCTGCCGACCCACCCCGGCCCTGGGGGGCCTGACGGGCGCCTTATCCAGCGCCAGAGGTATTGTCAAGGGGGTTCTGTTCACCCTCGTGGGGGGATTTCGCGAGCCACGGAACCCCCATAAAAACATCTTGAATCGGTCGAAGGCGCCCGTGCCATCCCTCGACGCACGAGAGGGCGCAGAGCGACCCGCGGGCCGCCCGAGCCCCTGCCCGCCACCCCACCCGAGAGACGGAACGGAGAGCACGCGTGACGCGCAGCGTGTACGTGACCGGGATCGACCGCGGCGACGGCCGCCAGGTCGTCGAGCTGGGAGTCATGGAGCTCCTGACCCGGCAGGTCGACCGGGTCGGCGTCTTCCGCCCCCTCGTCCACGACGGCCCCGACCGTCTCTTCGAGCTGCTGCACACCCGGTACCGGCTGTCGCAGGACCCGGCGACCGCGCACGGGATGGACTACCACGAGGCGTCCGCGCTCCAGGCCGAGCGCGGCACCGACGAGCTGGTGTCCACCCTCGTCGACCGCTTCCACGCGGTGGCCCGCGACTACGAGGTCGTCCTCGTCCTCGGCTCCGACTTCGCCGACACCCAGCTCCCCGACGAGCTGTCCCTCAACGCCCGGCTCGCCAACGAGTTCGGGGCGTCGGTGATCCCGGTCGTGGGCGGGCGCAAGCAGGCCCACGATTCCGTGCGGGCCGAGGTGCGCAATGCCTATCGCGCCTACCACACGCTCGGCTGCGATGTGCTCGCCATGGTCGCGAACCGGGTCGCGGCCGAGGACCGGGACGAGATCGCCGGGCGGCTCGACTCCCTGCTTCCCGTCCCCTGTTACGTCCTTCCCGACGACCCGGCCCTGTCCGCGCCCACGGTCGCGCAGATAGCCCAGGCCCTCGACGCCCGCGTCGTCCTCGGTGATGACGCGGGGCTCGCGCGGGACGCCCTCGACTTCGTCTTCGGCGGCGCCATGCTGCCGAACCTGCTGGGTGCCCTCACCCCGGGATGCCTGGTGGTGACCCCGGGCGACCGCGCCGACCTCGTCGTCGGCTCGCTGGCCGCCCACAGCGCGGGCAACCCGCCGATCGCCGGTGTCCTGCTCACCCTGAACGAGGTCCCCGGCACCGAGATCCTCTCCCTCGCCGACCGCCTCGCCCCGGGCACCCCGGTCCTCTCGGTGCCCGGCAACAGCTTCCCCACCGCGGCCCGGCTGTTCTCCCTGGAGGGGAAGCTGAACGCGGCCACTCCGCGCAAGGCGGAGCGTGCGCTCGGGCTCTTCGAGCGGTACATCGACACCGCCGGCCTGCTGGACCGGGTGTCCGCCCCGAGCAGCGACCGGGTCACGCCGATGATGTTCGAGCACAAGCTGCTGGAGCGGGCCCGCGCCGACAAGCGCCGGGTGGTGCTCCCGGAGGGCACCGAGGAGCGCGTGCTTCACGCCGCCGAAGTGCTGCTGCGCCGCGGCGTCTGCGACCTGACGCTGCTCGGTCCCCTGGACGGGATCCGCAAGAAGGCCGCCGACCTCGGCATCGACCTCGGCGACTCCCAGCTGATCGACCCGGCCACCTCAGGGCTGCGCGAGACCTTCGCCGAGAAGTACGCCCGGCTGCGCGCCCACAGGGGCGTCACGATGGAGCTGGCGTACGACATCGTCGCCGACGTGAACTACTTCGGCACCCTCATGGTCGAGGAGGGCCTCGCCGACGGCATGGTGTCCGGGGCCGTGCACTCCACGGCCGCCACCATCCGGCCGGCCTTCGAGATCATCAAGACCAGGCCCGACGCGAAGATCGTCAGCTCGGTCTTCTTCATGTGCCTCGCCGACAAGGTGCTGGTCTACGGCGACTGCGCCGTGAACCCCGACCCCGACGCCGAGCAGCTCGCCGACATCGCCCTCCAGTCGGCCACCACCGCCCGGCAGTTCGGGGTGGAGCCGCGGATCGCGATGCTGTCGTACTCGACCGGCACCTCCGGCTCGGGCGCCGACGTCGACAAGGTGCGCGAGGCCACCGAGCTGGTGCGGCTGCGCGACGGCGACCTGATGATCGAGGGCCCCATCCAGTACGACGCCGCGGTCGAGCCCAGTGTCGCGGCGACCAAGCTCCCGGGCTCGCAGGTCGCCGGGCAGGCGTCCGTGCTCGTCTTCCCGGACCTCAACACCGGCAACAACACCTACAAGGCCGTACAGCGCTCGGCCGGTGCGATCGCCGTGGGCCCCGTTCTGCAGGGCCTGCGCAAGCCCGTCAACGACCTCTCCCGGGGCGCTCTCGTCCAGGACATCGTCAACACGGTCGCCATCACGGCGATCCAGGCCCAGATCCCCACCGAGAAGGCAGCAGCCCTGTGAGCAAGACCCGCGTCCTCGTCCTCAACTCCGGCTCCTCGTCGGTGAAGTACCAGCTGCTGGACATGCGCGACAACAGCCGGCTCGCCGTGGGCATCGTCGAGCGCATCGGCGAGCAGACGTCGCGGATCAAGCACACCGCGCTCGCCACGGGCGGCACCCGGGAGCAGAACGGGCCGATCGCCGACCACCAGGCGGCCCTCAAGGCGGTCGCCGAGGAGCTGGACAAGGACGGCCTCGGGCTCGACTCGCCCGAGCTGGCGGCCGTCGGCCACCGCGTGGTGCACGGCGGCATGTTCTTCACCGAGCCCACCGTCGTCGACGACGAAGTGCTCACGGAGATCGAGCGGCTGATCCCCGTCGCGCCGCTGCACAACCCGGCCAATCTCACCGGCATCCGTACGGCCATGGCACTGCGCCCCGACCTGCCCCAGGTCGCCGTCTTCGACACGGCGTTCCACGCGACGATGCCAGAGTACGCGGCCCGCTACGCGATCGACGTGAAGCTCGCGGACCGGCACCGGGTCCGGCGCTACGGGTTCCACGGGACCTCGCACGCGTATGTGTCCCGGAAGACCGCGAAGCTGCTGGGCCAGGCGCCGGAAGACGTCAACGTCATCGTGCTGCATCTGGGCAACGGCGCGTCCGCCTCCGCGGTCAGGGGCGGCCGGTGCGTGGACACCTCCATGGGGCTCACCCCGCTGGAGGGGCTGGTGATGGGGACGCGCTCCGGGGACCTGGATCCCGCCGTCATCTTCCATTTGGAGCGTGTTGGCGGAATGTCCATGGACGAGATCGACACTCTCCTCAACAAGAGGAGCGGCCTGTTCGGTCTGTGCGGCGACAACGACATGCGGGAAATTCAGCGCAGGATCGACGAGGGCGACGCGCAGGCGCGGCTCGCTTTCGACATCTACATCCATCGGCTGAAGAAGTACATCGGCGCCTACTACGCGGTACTCGGCAGGGTGGACGCGATCGCCTTCACGGCCGGGGTGGGCGAGAACGCGGCCCCGGTGCGGGAGGCTGCCGTCGCGGGCCTCGAGGAAATGGGCCTGGCGGTGGACGGCGCCCTGAACGCCGCAGGCGGCGACGAGCCGCGGCTGATCTCGCCCGCCGGAGCGCGGGTGGCGGTCGCCGTGGTGCCCACGGACGAGGAATTGGAGATCGCCACACAGACCTACGCACTGGTCGGAAAGGGCAACTGAACCATTTCGATCGGCTCTCGCCTGAGCACCGGCCCGCCCGTTTGTACTTTCCGCCAGACGGAATATTCCGCAGCGAAACAAACCGATAGGATCGCCCCATGCGCCGTTCGAAAATCGTCTGCACTCTCGGCCCAGCGGTCGACTCCCACGAAATGCTCGTCTCGCTGATCGAAGCCGGCATGAACGTGGCCCGCTTCAATTTCAGCCACGGCTCGCACGAAGAGCACGAGGCACGGTACGTACGCCTGCGCGCCGCCGCCGCCGAGGCGGGCAAGGCCATCGGTGTCCTCGCCGACCTGCAGGGCCCGAAGATCCGTCTGGAGACCTTCGCGGAGGGTCCGGTCGAGCTGGTGCGCGGTGACGCGTTCACGGTCACCGTCGAGGACGTCCCGGGCGACAAGCACATCTGCGGTACGACGTACAAGGGACTCCCGGGCGACGTCTCCAAGGGCGACCCGATCCTCATCAACGACGGCAACGTCGAGCTGAAGGTCACGGACGTCGAGGGCCCCCGGGTGAAGACGATCGTCATCGAGGGCGGCGTCATCTCCGACCACAAGGGCATCAACCTCCCCGGCGCGGCGGTGAACGTCCCGGCGCTGTCGGAGAAGGACATCGACGACCTGCGGTTCGCGCTGCGCATGGGCTGCGACATGGTCGCGCTGTCGTTCGTGCGGGACGCCAACGACGTCAAGGACGTCCACCGCATCATGGACGAGGAGGGCCGGCGCGTCCCGGTCATCGCCAAGGTGGAGAAGCCGCAGGCGGTGGCGAACATGGAGGACGTCGTGATGGCGTTCGACGGCGTGATGGTCGCCCGCGGCGACCTGGCCGTCGAGTACCCGCTCGAGAAGGTCCCGATGGTGCAGAAGCGGCTCATCGAGCTGTGCCGCCGCAACGCCAAGCCGGTGATCGTGGCGACCCAGATGATGGAGTCGATGATCACCAACTCCCGTCCGACCCGCGCCGAGGCCTCCGACGTGGCCAACGCCATCCTGGACGGCACCGACGCGGTCATGCTGTCCGCCGAGTCGAGCGTGGGCGCGTACCCGATCGAGACGGTCAAGACGATGTCGAAGATCGTCCAGGCGGCCGAGGAGGAGCTGCTGTCCAAGGGCCTGCAGCCGCTCGTCCCGGGTAAGAAGCCGCGCACACAGGGCGGTTCGATGGCGCGCGCCGCCGCGGAGATCGCCGACTTCCTGGGCGGCAAGGGCCTGGTCGCCTTCACCAAGTCCGGTGACACCGCCCGCCGGCTGTCCCGCTACCGGGCCTGCCAGCCGATCCTGGCGTTCACCACGGACGAGTCCACCCGCAACCAGCTGGCGCTGAGCTGGGGCGTGGAGTCGCACGTCGTGCCGTTCGTGAACAGCACCGACGAGATGGTCGAGCTGGTGGACCAGGAGCTGACGCGGCTCAAGCGGTTCAACGACGGCGACATCGTGGTCATCACCGCCGGCTCCCCGCCCGGGGTCCCCGGCACCACGAACATGGTCCGCGTCCACCACCTGGGCGAGGGTCACCGCAGCTGACGCCGTGCCCACGGCTCCGCGACGAGGAGGGCGCCCCCTGCCCATGGCAGGGGGCGCCCTCGTGTCGCACGGTCTCCTGCCGGCTGCGGCAGATCGCCGGCCGTTCGCTCCCAGGCCATGGATGCGTGACCGCATGCCACTGCTCGTCGGTGAGCCGGTCCGGATCCCGCTGGACGCGGGCGGCGAACTGCCGCGCCGCAGCGATCCACTGGCTCACCGCACCGGGCTCCCGACCAGAGCCGCACAAAGAGCAGTGGCCCAGTCCCCTAAAGGGACTGGGCCACTGCTCTTTGTGCGGCTCTTGAATGGTCTGGAGGGTGGTCAGCTTCAACCGGTGACGTACTGCTGCATGCCGGGCACCGTCAGGGTCCCGCCGAACTGCCCGGCCTGGGTGACCTTCACGTTCGTGAAGTAGATGAAGGGGATGTTCAGCGGCGGCGGGCTGTCCGGGCTGAAGGTGATCGGGATCAGACCGAGCAGATTGCCCGAAATGCTCTCGGTGTACATCACCGTCTTGCCGTCACGGATGGTGGACGTCGTGCCCTTGCCTGCCTGGACGTGGTACGTCTTGCCGTTGTCGCCGTCGACGAGCTGGTGCAGATCGCCGATGTCGGTGCCATCGGAGATCACGTACTTCAGGACCTTCTTCACGGTGCCGTTGGCGGTGCGCACCTTGACGACGCCCTGGTAGTCCGCGCCCCTGAGCGTCAGCGAGCTGGCCTGAAGGTGCCAGGGGGCGTCGGGCAGAGCCACGATCTTCTCCACGCCGCCCGCGTCGTCGGTGGCTGCGACGCAGTCGTCCGGCACGCTCGGGCTCGCGGAGACGCTCGGGACGGCGGACTCGACCGACTTCACGGCGTCACCGGCCGCCTTGGTGGCCTCGGAGACCGTCTTCGTCGCCGTGTCCGTGGTGTCCTTCACGGTCTTGTTGACCGTGTCGGTGAGCTGCTTGGTCGTGTCCTTGACGGTGCTGGACGCCGTCTCCTTCGTCGAGGACGCCGAGGAGGCGGAGGGCGTGGGGGTGGCGCTCGTGGACGTACTCGAACCGCCCGTGAGGACACCTCCGATCGCGTCTCCGAGGGTCCCCAGCAGGCCGCCGCCCTGGGAGGCCGAGGGAGTCGGCGTCGGCGTGCCGCCGCCCGACGGCTTGCCGGACGTGCCCGTCGAGGAGGCGGACGGCTTCGGCGTGCCCTTGTCGTCGGAACCTGAATCCGACGAAGAGGTCTTGCCCGGCGAGCTGTCCGTCTTGCCCGGCGAGGCCGAGGGCGTCGGCTGAGCCGTACCGGCGGACTCGGACGCACTCGCGGAGGCCGACGGCGAGGACGAGGAGTCCTTGGAGCCGTCCACCGCCTCCACGCACTTCTGGTACTCGTCGACCGACATGCTCTTGGCCGGGTGGTCGTCGGCACGGGCGAACGTGGCGTTGAGCCCGACTCCCATGAAGACGGCGGTCGGCATCGCGGCCATGGCTATCGCCTTGCCCGCCGGCATGTGGAACCTGGTGAACAGTGGCTTCTTGGGTGCCGCGTGGCGCGGCCCGGTTCTCACACGGGACGCGTCCACGTCCGTCCCGTGGGTCACCTCGTCAGCCGGCACTGTGCCTCCCGTTCGTCCCGTTGAGCGGGATCGTTCCTGACAGGTCGTCCTGCGCGCTCACCCCGTCCGCAGCCTCAAGAGGGCTGTCCTCATCAGCCGTTCCGGCCTCCTGCGCCTGCGGCTTCGGTACACCCGGGGCCCACGACACGGCCATGGCACCGCCGATCAAGGCGAAGAGGAAGCCGACCACGAAGCCACCGAAGTTGGAGACAGGCAGGGACACCAGGGCCAGCAGGATCGCCGCGACACCCGCGAAGACCCGTACGTGCTGCTGGAACCACAGGGTCAGGCCCAGGACGACGAGGAGCACGCCGATGATCAGGGACCCGGCTCCCGCAGTGGTCGCCATCGCCACCGTGAGCTGACCGATCTTGAGGTGCGCATACGGGAAGTACATGATCGGAAAGCCGCTGAGCAGGACGAAGAGTCCGGCCCAGAATGGGCGGGTGCCCCGCCAGTCGCGGAAGCGCCGCCGGTAGACGCGGAGATAGTGCTCGTTCTGCGCGGGCGACTCGGCGTTCATCGAATAGCTCCCTGGAGCGGTATTGCTGAGGTGAGGGGGTTGTGCGGCAGTGATGTGCAAGTAGTGAAGATGGGGGTAGAGAGGGAACGGGCGGGGAAGGCCAGTGGCTCCCCCGCCCGTCAGCGAGTGCTTAGTAGCACTCGACGCCCTGGCCGCTGCCCCACTGCAGACCCATGTGCAGGTTCGCGAGCTTGAAGGTGCCGGCGGTGGTCGCCCACGCCGTCTGCTTCACGCCGGTCAGCGTGGCCGAGTCGGCCTGCTGAGCGAACCCGAAGGGGTTGGTCTTCTTCTGCTGGATCTCGTCGGCCTTGGGCTTCGGGCCCTTGGTGACGCTACCGGCCGCGACGCCGATGTCGATCCCCTTGAAGACCGCCTGGTCTGAGTCGAGGTTCGAGACGTCGATGAAGAGCTGGTCCGCCTGGACGTCCGTGCCCTTGTCACCCGCAGTCAGCTTGAGAGTGACCGACTTGCCCAGGAACGGGATCGGGGTGACCACGGACTGGCACATGTTGGTGATGCTGGCGTGGTCGAACGCCGAGACCGCCACCGGGTGCGCCTGGTCCGTGCTGCCGTCGAGGCTCTTGCCCGAGTCGACCGCGCCGTACTGCGTGAAGCCGGTGCCGACCAGCTGGCCGGCACTCACCTTGAACTCCTGCCCCGAAACACTGAACGAGGCGGCGAGTGCGCCCTGCGCGAGGGCCACGCCTATCGCTGCTGTCGCGGCGACGCTGGGCACCATGACCACAGCGAACCGCTTCCATCTGGTCCCGCCACGCACTTGGGACTCCATGTTTCCTCCTTCTCGGACGTACATCTCCTGACCCCAGCTCGCTACCGGTCGGCGGCTCAGCCGGGCAGGGATGGGAGAAGTGCTACGTCCTCGGGAAGGAGAGCGCCCGCACTCGGAGGCGCGAACTGCGCCCGAATCACCGGCGATCACCCCCGAGCGACAACCACTGGTCGCGCCTGACACGCATCACGCACAACCTGCCGGACAGGCTCCGCAACAGCGGAGACCCCCCTGTCCAGGACCCGACGCCACTGCCGCCGGCTCCTGCCCGGTGGGGACCCACCGAAAACCCGTTGACCCGGCTGGCAGGCGGGTACGGCGATGGACCGAGCGTCGCCGATCGTGGTGCATTCTCGCCGCCCCCGCAAGGGGGTTCGTTACTGGCTAGTAACGGCCGGATAACCACGCCGCGACACGGCGGCATCAAACCGCAACTCTTCGTGGCCCAAAGGGAGATGACGAAACGGTTGAAGAAGGGACAGAAGCCGACAGAACCAGGGTCCCGACTTACTCCAAGTAACAGCGGCCGCGATTACCAAGATTTGGTAAAACACGGCCGCTGTGTGCCTCCGTCGGCGAATCTTTCACTCGGGCATCACATGCCCGTCCGTTTAGCGACTGGTCAGAACAGCGCCCGCGCGAGCGCCCTGCGCGCCGCGGTCACACGCGGGTCCTCGGCGCCGACCACCTCGAAGAGTTCCAGCAGTCGCAACCGTGCGGTGTCCCGGTCCTCCCCGGCCGTGCGCTGCACCGTCTCGACGAGCCGCCCGAACGCGTCCTCCACATGACCGCCCACCAGATCCAGGTCCGACGCGGCGATCTGTGCCGCCACGTCACCCGGCTTCTCCGCGGCGTTCTTGCGCACCTGCTGCGGGTCGAGGTCCTGCACCCGCTGCAGCAACTCGGCCTGCGCGAGGCCCAGCTTGGCCTCGGTGTTGCCCGGGTCGTCACTCAGGACGTTCCTGTAGGCCTGGACCGCCCCGCCCAAGTCGCCCGCGTCCAGGGCCTGTACGGCCGCCTCGAGCAACGCGTCATAGGGCCCTGCGGGGGCCTGGACGGGCGTCTCGGCGCCGCCCGGCTCGGCATCGGGGTCGACGGTCAGGCCGGTCAGTCCGAAGCGCTCCTCGGCGACCTGGACGAGCTGGTCCAGGGTCGCGCGGATCTGCTGCTCGGGGGCGGCACCCTGGAAGAGGGGCAGCGCCTGCCCGGCGACTACGGCGAAGACGGCCGGGATCCCCTGGATGCCGAACTGCTGCATCAGCATCTGGTTGGCGTCGACATCGATCTTGGCGAGCACGAACCGGCCGCTGTACTCATGGGCCAGCCGCTCCAGGACCGGGCTCAGCTGCTTGCAGGGCTGACACCACTCGGCCCAGAAGTCGATGACGACCGGGACCTCGGTGGACCGCTGCAGGACGTCGCGCTCGAACCCCGCCTCATCGACGTCGATGACGAGGTCGGCCGGGGAGACCGCCCCTCCCCCGCCCTGCCGGGCCGCTTCGGCGCGCGCCTGCTCCGCCTTCGCCTTGGCATCCTGGGCTGCTTTCACCGCGGCGAGGTCGACGACTCCGCTCATGGACATGTTCCGTGGCTGCATGAGTACATCCTCCCCCCTTCGAAACGCCGCTGTGAAAAGCCCTGTGAAAAGCTGTGCCCGGCGGTGCCGGTCCGGTGTTGACGTCGGTCCTGTGATGCTCTGCGCCGGGTCCCCACTCGGCGCCGGTGGTCGTCGCTCGCGCGCACGCGTCACATCGGGACGCACACGCTTTCGCTACGAACCGTAGCGTAACTGTCCCCGGGGGTCCCCGGGGCCACTCCACCGGTGATCTCCCTCACCACTTCACATGACGTCCGGAAATGACGGTGGACCCGGCCGGATATGGTCACAGGCATGCAAAGCAGCACCTCCGCCGCCCGCACCGGACGCCCGCGCAACGCCGCCGCGGACGCCGCGATCCTCCGGGCGACCCGACAGGCGCTGGTCGAACTGGGCTGGTCGAAGCTGACCCTGGGGGACGTGGCGACCCGGGCGGGGGTCGCGAAGACGACCCTGTACCGCCGCTGGGCGGGCAAGAAGGAACTCGTGGTGGACGCGGTGGCGGAGCTCTTCGACGAGCTGGAGCTCCCCGACCGCGGCAGTCTGCAGGCGGACGTGGAGGGGGTCGTCCTCCAGTTCGCCGCCCTCCTCGAACAGCCGGCGACCAAGACGGCGCTGATGGCGGTCGTCGCCGAGGCCACACATGACGAGGCGCTGCGGCAGCGGATCCGGGAGGCGATCGTCGACCGGCAGAAGCGGCTGGTGATCGAGGGCCGCCGACGGGCCCAGAGCCGCGGCGAGATCCCCGCCGACGACGGCGATCCCGCCCCGCAGGTCGACCTGATCTTCGACATGATCGCGGGCGCCGTCGTGCACCGCACGCTCGTCTCCTGCGAACCCATCGACGCCGACTGGGCGTCGCGCTTCACCTCGGTGCTGCTCGGCGGGCTGGCGACGGACGCCGACTGACGGCGCGCCACAGGATTACCGGCGGTAAGGCCTACGCCGAGGGAAGTCTTTCGGCCTGCGAGCCCGGATGTTCACCATCGTGCGGCGCACACCTCTTGCCTGGCTGTCATGTCATCGTCATGCTTGTCCGCGGCGAATCTACCCGCATAGATCCGCTGTCACGGCTCCAACTGAACAGTGAGACACGGCTCCATCCGTCAGTGAGACATCGACCACTCTCCCCAGGAGGATCGATCCACGTGAGACCCAGTGTCCCCCGCCGACGCGGCCTCGCTGCCGTCGCGGCGTCCCTGGTCGCGCTCTGCGCCGGCCAGACCCTGAGCGCCCTGCCCGCGACGGCCGCCCCGAAGGCCCCCGCCCCCGCCTCCGCCGTCGTCGCGGCCGAGGACCACGCCGCACAGGCGATAGCCGGCTCGCTCACCGACTCCGCGTGGCGCGCCCGCGTCCGGAGCGCGGCGCTCACGTCCGACGAGGTGACCGTCACCCCCCTCGCCGGCAAGGCAGGCGGCAGCCTCATGTCCACCCTCGCCGCGGCCGACCGCCGTATCGCCGCCGCCAAGGGCCTGCACTCCGGAGTCGGTTCGCTGCTCCGGCTGCGGCTCGGGGACAGCTCCATGCGCGCGGCGCTGGCCGCCGGGGTCACGCCCTGGGTGGCCGCCGCCACCGCGGACGACGACGCCGCCACCGTCACCGCCTACGACAGCCGGGGCCGGGCCCACACGATCGACGCCCGCAAGGTGCCCTCGCACCCGGTGTACGTCGTGGACATCGACGGCGCCAAGGCGCTGTCCGCCGGTCTGGGTGTCCTGAACGAGGAACTCACCCGCTACGGCGTGGCCTCCGCCGCGTCGGCCCCGCAGCAGGCCCCCACGGCCGCTCCGCAGCAGGCCCCCACGGCCGCTCCGCGGGCCCAGGCGGCCACCGGGGGCTTCTGGACCACCCGCATCACCTCGGTCCGGCTCGCGGACGACGAGGAGCCCTGGATCAAGGGCGACGCCGAGATCTACACCCTCGTCACCGGCTTCGGCCAGGACGGCACGGCCCGGGTCGACCCCGTCGACATGCCGTACCTGGACAACGACAACACCACGTACTACCCCAACCAGATCCTGGTGAACTGGTCGAACTACAAGTACAACCTCGCCGACGCCGTGATGATGGAGGACGACGGCAGCACCAACTACCGCGACCTCGCCAAGGCGATCGCCACGGCGCTGCTCACCATCACCGACCAGGGCACCTACATCCCGCTGGTGAACGCGGTCCTGGACGCCATGCCGAACGACTGGTGGACGGACGACCCGGACTACGTCGACTCCTGGTACACCCTGGCCCAGAGCGACAACGGCACCCGCTACGGCGCCCGCGGCAACGGCTGGATGACGGTACAGCCGTACTTCGTGCAGGAGTTCTAAGAACGCCGGCGGTCGACCACACAAACGGGCCGGCGGGAACCTGGTTCCCGTCGGCCCTTTCGCATCCGGCCCTCAGAACTGCACGGGCTCGGTGTACGTGCCCCACTCGTCCCGCAGCGCCCCGCAGATCTCCCCGAGCGTGGCCTCCGCCCGGATGGCGTCCAGCATCGGCTCGATCATGTTGGCCCCGGACCGCGCGGCGGCCAGCATGCCGTCGAGTGCGGTACGCACCGCGTTCTCGTCCCGCCCGGCCTTGCGCTCGCGCAGGACCCGGACCTGCTCGCGCTCCACCTCGTGGCTGACCCGCAGGATCTCCAGATCGCCGGTGACCGAGCCGGTGTGGACGTTCACGCCCACCACCCTCTTCTCGCCCTTCTCCAGCGACTGCTGGTAGCGGAACGCGGACTCCGCGATCTCGCCCGTGAACCAGCCGTCCTCGATGCCCCGCAGTATCCCGGAGGTCACCGGCCCGATGGGGTGCTGACCGTCGGGATGCGCCCGCAGACCCCGCTCCTTGATCTGGTCGAAGATCTTCTCGGCGTCCGCCTCGATCCGGTCCGTCAGCTGCTCGACGTACCAGGAACCGCCCAGCGGGTCGGCGACGTTGGCGACGCCGGTCTCCTCCATCAGCACCTGCTGTGTGCGCAGCGCGATCTCCGCGGCCTGCTGGCTGGGCAGCGCCAGGGTCTCGTCCAGGGCGTTGGTGTGCAGCGAGTTCGTCCCGCCCAGCACGGCGGCGAGCGCCTCCACCGCCGTCCGCACCACGTTGTTGTACGGCTGCTGCGCGGTCAGCGATACACCGGCGGTCTGCGTGTGGAAGCGCAGCCACTGGGCCTTCTCACTGGTCGCCCCGTACACGTCGCGCATCCACCGCGCCCAGATCCGGCGCGCCGCCCGGAACTTGGCGATCTCCTCGAAGAAGTCGACGTGCGCGTCGAAGAAGAAGGACAGGCCGGGGGCGAACACGTTCACGTCCAGGCCGCGGCTGAGTCCCAGTTCCACGTACCCGAAGCCGTCCGCCAGCGTGTACGCGAGCTCCTGCGCGGCCGTCGCTCCGGCCTCCCGGATGTGGTACCCGGAGACGGACAGCGGCTTGTAGGCGGGGATGCCGGCAGCGCAGTGCTCCATCAGGTCGCCGATGAGGCGCAGATGCGGCTCGGGCTGGAAGAGCCACTCCTTCTGGGCGATGTACTCCTTGAAGATGTCGGTCTGCAGCGTGCCGTTGAGCACGGCGGGATCCACGCCCTGCCGCTCGGCGGCGACCAGGTACATGCAGAAGACCGGGACGGCCGGACCGCTGATCGTCATCGAGGTCGTGACATCGCCGAGCGGAATGTCCTTGAACAGGACCTCCATGTCCGCCGCCGAGTCGATCGCCACCCCGCAGTGCCCGACCTCGCCCATGGAACGGGGGTCGTCGGAGTCGCGGCCCATGAGGGTCGGCATGTCGAAGGCCACGCTCAGGCCCCCGCCGCCGGCCTCGAGGATCATCTTGTAGCGCTCGTTGGTCTGCTCGGCGTTGCCGAAGCCGGCGAACTGCCGGATCGTCCACGTCCGTCCCCGGTAGCCGGTCGGGTACAGGCCGCGGGTGAACGGATACTCACCCGGCCAGCCGATCCGCTCGAAGCCCTCGTACGTGTCCTGGGGCCGCGGACCGTACACCGGCTCGACGGGATCGCCGGAGAGCGTGGTGAAGTCCGCCTCGCGCTTGCGTGCGGCGTCATAGCGGGCCTGCCAGCGTCGGCGGCCCTCCTCGATGGCGTCTGCGTCCATACCGTCGAATTTACTAGGACGTCCAAGTAAATGTCGACCGCTCAAGCCGGCGTGCTGATGAGAAGCCGATGAACGCGGGCAGAAAACCGCCGCACGAAGCCGTCGTACGGCGGTGGCAGCCGGGCCTCAGGCCTTGGCGACCGCCGGCGTCCCGTCCGCGAGCTTCGCCTCGAGCTCGTGGCTGACCTTGCGCTCGACGAAGAACGCGGCCGTCGGGATGGTTCCCGCCAGCAGGACCCACAGCTGCTTGCCGACCGGCCACTTCGCCTTGGAGCCCAGGTCGAAGGCGAAGACCAGGTACACCACGTACAGCCAGCCGTGCGCGATGCCGACGACGCGGGTGAAGTCCGCGGCGCCGTTCACGTCCAGCACGTACTTGGCGATCACACCGAGGGTCAGCAGGACCAGCAGCACACCGGTGACGTAGGCCATCACGCGGTAGCGGGTCAGCACGCTCTTTTTCATGGGGACGAGGGTAACCGCCGGTTTCGGGCGATCTTCGGGCACCCCCGGGCCGGTACCCGAGCCTGTCAGTCGGCTTTGAAGTCGCCCGCGGCGACGCGCAGAGGGCGCAGCATCGCGAAGATCTCGCCGCACTCCTCCGCGTCGTACGCACCGAGCCCGAAGTCCATCGCCATCAGGTCGCGGGTGGCCGCGTCGCACACCTCACGGCCCTTGTCGGTGATGGAGGCGAGGGTGCCGCGGCCGTCGTTGGGATTGGGCCGCTTGGCGACGAGACCGGACTTCACCAGGCGGTCGACGGTGTTGGTGACCGAGGTCGGGTGCACCATCAGGCGCTCGCCGATCTTCGACATGGGCAGTTCGCCTGCCTTGGAGAAGGTGAGCAGCACCAGCGCCTCGTACCGCGCGAAGGTCAGTCCGTACGGTTTGACGACCGCGTCGACCTCGGCCAGCAGAATCTGCTGCGCCCGCATGATCGAGGTGATCGCGGTCATGGACGGCACGTTCCCCCACCGCTGCTGCCAGTGCTCGTCGGCGCGGGCGATGGGATCGAAGGAGAGGCTGAGGGGCTTCGGCACGGCATCGACCTTACCCGCCGGTCATATGCTGGTCAGCCCTGTCTCGCTTTTCGGTCAGCTGGCCGCCCGGGCGCACACTGGAAGCGGAAGGCCAAGCGCCACGAGCGGGAACCTGGAGGTGGGCCATGAGCACCCTCGAAGAACACGTCGACGTCGGAGTCCCGGTCGACAAGGCCTGGAACACCATCCACCGGGTGGAGAACTATCCGCGCTTCGTGGACGGAGTGCGCGACGCCCGGTCGGAGGCGGGTGGCCGGGCGCATCTGGACGTCGAGGCGGGCGGCCGGTCCCGGGAGTTCGAGGCCGAGGTCTCCGACCGCGGCGGGGAACGCGTGATGGAGTGGCACACCACGGAAGGTCCCGAACTGGCGGGCTCCTTCTCGTTGCAGCCGATCGAAGGGGACCGCACCCGGGTCCAGATACGGATCGAATACGACCCCGCCACCGTCCATGAGACGTTCGGCGGGCCCAAGGGCTTCGCCCAGGCCACTGCGATCGAGCGGCTCGTCCGCAGCGACCTGGAGCACTTCAAGGAGTACGTCGAAGCGGAGAAGTGAGCGGCAGCAGACCGCTGGGCACCATGGCCCCGGGTCCCCGGGCGCCCGCCGGGCCGGCAGGATCCCGGTGGCGTCCGGCAGGAGGTCGCGCGCCGGAAGCGAACCGCGGGGACCGCCGCTAGGGACGCGACGCCCGGCGCAGTGCGTGCCGCACCGCTCGCTGCGCCACCGGGCCCAGGTCGTCGAGTGCCGCCACCAGGGACGCCAGCTGGTCCAGGGCGGCCAGCGCCGCGCCCGCCCCCGGTGCGTCCACTCCCTCGTAGAGTTCGATCCCGACGAAGGAAGCCGACACCGCGCGCGCGAGTCCGCCTGCGTCGGCGAACTCCCCGAGCGGCGTCGTGGCCAGCACCCGGGCCAGCACCCGTTCGATCTCGGTGATCCACAGTTCGAGCCCCGCCGCCGTGGCCGGGGCGAGCCGGGGGTGGGTCTGCGCGCCGGCCAGCAGCTGGCCGAGCACCGCGACATGCCCCGCCGCCTTCTCCTCCTCGTGCATCTCGCGCCCGAACGCGAGCAGTTCCCCGAGGGTGCCGATCGCGTCCAGCCGGTCCCGGTAGCGGGCCACCCGCTGCTCCGTCCCGTACCGGCAGGCCGCCGCGAGCAACTCGTCCACCGAGCCGAAGTGGTAGAAGACGAGTGCCTGATTGACCCCGGCGGTCGCCGCGATCGTCCGGGCCGACGTCTTGGCGATCCCCTGCTCGGTCAGGGTTCGCAGCGCTCCCTCCAGCAGCTTCACCCTGGTCGCCTCGCTCACGCCCGCGCCTCCTCGCGCACCGGCCGCAGCCCGGGGCGCACCCCGTGCTCCCGCGCGTCCGCGTAGGTCGTGGTGAAGGACCCCTTGTAGCCGAACAGCGGCCCGAAGTGCCGGTTCACCACGCGCACCCTGATCCGGAAGCGTCCCGCCGACTCGTCGAACGACTCCCGTACCTCCGCCTCGGCGCCGATGAGCTCCGGCACCCGCACGTCCACCGGCCCCTCCCGGAAACGGTGTTCGCCGGAGCGGATGAGCAGCGACCCGTCCGGCTCCGCGCGGAAGTACAGATCGCTCGCCAGATGCTGGTGCGTGCCCAGGTAGTCCAGGACCCGGTCGCCTTTGGGGCTCAGGACCATCTGCGCGTCGAAGCGGCGAGCGCGCCCGGGAAGCCGGAAGGTGCGCACGAACGTCACCGTCTCGCGGCCGAAGGTGTCGGTGTAGGGCACGTTCTCGATGGTGAAGGGGACGTTCCGCCCCTGACGCGGGACGAGGATGTGACGGGTCGCGCCGAGCGCGAGGAACGGCTTGACGAACCCCCTGCCGTGCCAGACACGGTCCATCACCCCGTGTCCGGTGCAGGCCTCGCCGCTCGCGAGCCCCACGGAGAAGCGGCGCCGCAGCTCCGGGTGCAGCCGCTCGAAGTCCGCGCCCATCACCGTACGGAAGATCGAGGTCATGAGGGGTGCTCCAGGGTGGCGAGCAGCCGCGGCGCGGTCACCCGCGTGGGCGGGGTGCGCAGACACCGGCGGGCGGCCGGGGTGCGGGACAGGGGCGACTTGAACAGGGCGACGCAGATGGCGACGGCCAGCAGCAGCGGATACAGATACGCCATCGTCGCGGCGAACGGGCCGAACAGGCGCAGGAACGGATCCAGGCCGAGACCGGTGCAGGAGACGGTGAGGACCAGGGCGCGGACGGCCAGTTCCAGCAGCCAGTTCGCCAGGGCGCGCTCCGGGGTGATCCCCCGCTCCAGCCACAGGCGGAGGCGGTCGAAGGACCAGGCGGTCGCCCAGCCCATGAGCGGCCGCAGGACCAGCCGGTCGGCGAGGGAGCCGAAGGCGCCCCAGCGTGGCCGGTAGTCGTACCCGGTCAGGAAGCGCACGCCGTCGCCGTCGGGCACGTAGCGCCAGTAGCCGCTGCCCTCGGCGATCAGCGACAGCGGATGCGGTGAGGAGAACCGCAGCGCGGAGGTGCGTGTGCCGTCCGGTCGCGTCCTCTCCCCCGCCGACACGCCGGTCCCGGAGATCTTCAGGAAGGGCAGCACACGCGTCGCGTACCGGAAGCGCTGCGGCTCGCCCTCCGCGCGCGGCAGACAGTCGATCTCGGTGAACCGCAGGTCCCACCGCTGGTGCAGGGCGGGGTCCTGCGTGCGTTCCCACAGCTCGTCGAGGCCGGCGCGTATGTGCGCCTCTACGTAGAGCCCCATCCCGAATCCCCCAGGTCAATGGCCCCGTTTGAGCGACCGCTCAAACAACTGGCCTGACACTACAGCAGGTTTGAGCGAACGCTCAAACCCCGGGTTCGGAAAAACCCCGGCCCTCGGGACCGGGGTTTTCCGTTCGCGGGCGGGGAGTTACTTGCCGGACAGATGCCGCTCCACCGTCTCCACCTTCGAGGTGAGGCCGTCGGTCACGCCCGGACGGATGTCCGCCTTCAGCACCACGGAGACCCGTGGCGCCCGCTCCTCGACCGCGGCGACGGCGCGCTTCACCACGTCCATCACCTCGTCCCACCCGCCCTCGATCGACGTGAACATGGCGTCGGTACGGTTCGGCAGACCCGATTCCCGAACCACCCGGACGGCGTCGGCGACGTACTCCCCCACGTCCTCGCCGACGCCCAGGGGCGTCACGGAGAAGGCGACGATCACGCGTTCACGATCCCTTCCTTGCGTGCGCGGGCGGCGATGACGGCGTTCTCGGCCTCGCGGCGCAGCTTGCGCTCGGCGAAGAAGCCGCCGGTCGGCAGCACGGAAAGGACGAAGTAGACGGCGGCGGTCCCGGCGGACCACCGGGCACGGTTCCAGGCGTCCGCCCAGAAGATCACGTACAGGATGAACAGGATCCCGTGGATCGCGCCCATGACGGGCACCGCATTGAAGTCGGTGGTGCGCTTCAGCACCGAGCAGACGAGCAGCAGCAGGAAGGAGACGGCCTCGGGGGCCGAGACCAGGCGGAGCCGGCGGAGTGCGGTGGCGGTCTTTATGTCCACGGGTCACCTTCGGTGGGAGATTCGCTGACGACGCAGTCGCTTTGTGAACGTGTGCACAAGCCCGCCCATTGTGACATCCGGGAACCGGTGGATCCGGAACCGGGGGTGCGGGGTGTCGGCGCCCGACTGCCGCGGAGTGCCGTCGCCGGGCCCGACCTCTCAGGGACGCGTCAGGGTCCGGATCCACCGCGCGACTCTGTCCGCTCCGCCCGCCCGACCGCTACCTTCGCCACGTGGCGATGTTCCGACTTCAAGGAAGCAAGGTGCTGGCCGTCGACATGGCCGGGGACGCCGTGAAGGCCAAGAACGGCTCCATGGTGGCGTACGACGGGCAGATGGCCTTCAAGAAGCTCACCGGCGGCGGTGAGGGGCTCCGGGGAATGGTGACCCGCAGACTCACCGGCGAGCAGATGACCGTGATGGAGGTGAAGGGGCATGGGACGTGCTGGTTCGCGGACCAGGCCACCGAGATCAACCTCGTGACCCTCCAGGGGGACAAGCTGTACGTCGAATCGAGCAACCTGCTCGCGACGGACGCCGGTCTGCGCACCGGCACGACGTTCACCGGCCTGCGCGGCGCCTCCCAGGGCAACGGCCTGTTCACCACGACCGTCGAGGGCCACGGCCAGGCGGCGATCATGTCAGACGGTCCGGCGGTGGTACTGCGGGTGAGCGCCCAGTACCCGCTGACCGTCGACCCCGGCGCCTATGTGGCGCACCAGGGGAACCTGCGTCAGTCGTTCCAGTCGGGCGTGACGTTCCGCACATTCTTCGGCGAGGGTGGCGGCGAGGCCTTCCAGATCCGCTTCGAGGGGGACGGACTGGTGTACGTCCAGCCCAGCGAGCGCAAAACGATCGCGGGGGACGTCTGACATGGCCTTCCACGAACTGAACTCGAAGGTCGTCGAGGCGACGGTCGTACCGGGGCAGCGGCTGTTCAGCCAGCGCGGCGCGATGCTCGCCTACAAGGGCGACGTCTCCTTCACCCCGAACATCCAGGGCGGCCAGGGCGGGGTCATGTCGATGATCGGCCGTCGCATCGCGAACGAGGCGACGCCGCTGATGACGGTCGAGGGCAGCGGCACGGTGCTGTTCGGGCACGGCGGCCACCACATCCAGGTGATCCAGCTCACGGGCGACACCCTGTACGTCGAGGCGGACCGCCTGCTCGCCTTCGAGGGCACTCTCCAGCAGGGCACGATGTTCATGGGCTCCCAGGGCGGCGTCATGGGCCTGGTGCGCGGCCAGGTCACGGGCCAGGGCCTGTTCACCACCACGCTCAAGGGGCACGGTGCGGTCGCCGTGATGGCGCACGGCGGCGTCTTCGAGGTGCCGATCACCCCACAGCGCCCGGTGCACGTCGACCCCCAGGCGTACGTGGCCCACCACGGCGACGTACGCAACAAGCTCTCCACCGCGCTCGGCTGGCGCGACATGGTGGGGCGCGGCTCCGGCGAGGCGTTCCAGCTGGAGCTGAGCGGCAACGGTGTGGTCTACGTCCAGGCGTCGGAGGAGAAGCTGTGACCACCTACCCGGGCGCCGGCCCCGTCGTCCACGACCCGATGACGCTGCCGGCCGACGACAACGTGAACAAGTACACCTTCTGCGTGGAGCTCAAGGGGAGCCAGTGGTTCCTGCAGAAGGGCAAGATGATCGCCTACTACGGCTCCATCGAGTTCAACGGGATCGGGCACGGACGACTCGACCGTATTGTCCGTACGTCCTTTCATTCGCCACTGCACGCGAGCGACTGGGTCGTGGCGGAGGGCTCGGGCAAGATGCTCCTCGCCGACCGGGCGTTCGACGTGAATTCGTATGACTTGGACGACGGCAATCTGACCATTCGCTCGGGCAACCTGCTCGCTTTTCAGCCAACTCTGTCCCTCAAGCAGTCGATCATCCCGGGCTTCCTGACGCTGATCGGAACCGGAAAGTTCGTGGCCGCGTCCAACGGTCCGGTGGTGTTCATGGAACCCCCGATCCGGGTGGACCCGCAGGCCCTGGTCGGCTGGGCCGACTGCCCGTCTCCGTGCCATCACTACGACCACGGGTATCTGACGGGCGTATGGGGCGGTCTACGTGCGATGACAGGGCTGGGCGGGGCCTCCGGGGAGGAGCACCAGTTCGAGTTCGTCGGGGCGGGCACAGTCCTGCTCCAGTCCTCGGAGACACTGATGGCCGAGCAGGCGACAGGAGCGGTCCCGCACGAGCCCGGGGTGCCGGGTGGCGGCGGGGTACCCGGTCACCAGGGGGCACCGGGGACACCGCGCCTTCCCGGACAGCTGGGGGACGTCCAGCGTCGCTTCGGGCTGTGAGCGGTAGTCTGCGGAGTGTGACGTCGAACGCGTGCGCACAGTCACACCACCCTCACTAGTTCGCCTTTCAACCTTTTAGGTAGACTTCACTCATGGAGACCGAGACGGCCACGCGCTGGCTGACCGATGCGGAGCAGTGCGCTTGGCGCACCCACCTGGAGGTCAACAGGCTGTTGACGTACCAGCTCGAAAGGGACCTCCAGCCGTTCGGCCTGACGATGAACGACTACGAGATTCTGGTGAATCTCTCGGAGTCGGAGGATATGCGGATGCGAATGAGCGACCTCGCCGCCGCCACCCTCCAGTCCAAGAGCCGCCTCTCGCACCAGATCACTCGTATGGAGAACGCGGACCTGGTACGCCGCGAGAACTGCGAGTCCGACCGAAGGGGGCTGTTCGCCGTCCTCACGGACCACGGCCTGGAGACGATGAAGAAGGTCGCGCCCTACCACGTGGCGTCGGTGCGGCGGCACTTCATGGATCTGCTGCCCCCCGACGACCTGGAGCACCTGCACAAGTCCCTGGGCCCGATCGCCGAGCATCTGCGGGGCCAGCGGGGCAAGCCGTAGCGCCACGGCGGGGCGGGGTGCCACCGCGCACCCCGCCCCGCCCCGGACGCGAGTCCCTCGCCCCGGGCACGCCCGCGGAGACCCACGACGGTCGCCGCGTACCGTGCCCGTCGTGCCACCGGGCGCCCCGGAGACCCCGGAGCGCGCCCTGAGGGGCAGACGCCGGCCCACCGGCGTGGAGCGGCCGAACCATCGGCACCGACCGCCGTGTCGGCCTGGGCGCCGGGCCTGGAGACGCAGGCCCGGCGCCTGGGGCGACTGGTCCGCGATCGGATAGGTAAGGCCGAGGGCCAGAGCGATGAACGGTCCTGACGGGCCGCGCGGGCCTGTTCAGGACTGCGAGGTCGAGGACAGGCCCACAAGGGCCGCGGCCGGGCACGACTACTGACCGTCAGGGCCCGCGCAAGCCGCGCGGCCCCCGCCAGGACGGTGGGGCCAGGGCGGGCCGCACACGGCCCGTGCCACGGCAACGACCGTCACCGGACACGATCCGCCAACCAGCGGTCAGGCACGGCGCACCGGCTGGTCGTCGGCCCCACCACCAGCACCCGGGCACAACTCGACAGCCGGCCGGTCAGCCCACCACCGGGCACCCCGGCGCGGCCGTCAGCTGTTCGTCAGGCCCGCTACCAGTTCGTCGGCCGCCCGGTAGGGGTCGAGGTCGCCGGCCACGATCCGCTCCGCCAGGGCGCCCAGGCGGCGGTCGCCGTGCAGGTCGCCGATGCGCTCCCGCAGGGCCGTCACCGCGATCGTCTCGACCTCGCGGGAGGCGCGGGCCAGCCGGCGTTCCGTCAGTACCCCGTGCTCCTCCATCCACGCCCGGTGCTTCTCCAGCGCCTCCACGACCTCGTCGACGCCCTCGCTTCGGGCGGCGACGGTCTTCACGATCGGCGGGCGCCAGTCGCCCGGGGCTCGTGACTCGCCGAGCCCGAGCATGTGGTTCAGCTCGCGGGCGGTGGCGTCCGCGCCGTCGCGGTCCGCCTTGTTGACGACGTACACGTCGCCGATCTCCAGGATTCCCGCCTTCGCGGCCTGGATGCCGTCACCCATCCCGGGTGCCAGCAGCACGACCGAGGTGTCGGCCTGGGAGGCGATCTCTACCTCCGACTGGCCGACCCCGACGGTCTCCACCAGGATCACCTCGCAGCCCGCCGCGTCCAGCACCCGGATGGCCTGCGGGGCCGCCCAGGCGAGGCCGCCCAGATGGCCGCGGGTGGCCATCGAGCGGATGTACACACCGGGGTCCGAGGCGTGCTCCGACATCCGCACGCGGTCGCCCAGCAGCGCGCCGCCGGAGAAGGGCGAGGAGGGATCGACGGCCAGGACGCCGACCCGCTTGCCCTGCTTGCGGTACGCCGTCACCAGCGCCGAGGTGGTCGTCGACTTGCCGACCCCCGGCGAACCGGTCAGGCCCACCACGTACGCCCCGCCGGTCAGCGGGGCCAGGGCGGCCATGACCTCCCTGAGCTGCGGGGACGCCCCCTCGACCAGGGAGATCAGCCGGGCCACGGCCCGCGGCCTGCCTTCCCTGGCCTGGGCGACCAGCGAGGGGACGTCCTGCATCACAGCTCCGTTCAGATTCAAGATGACGTACGGCGTACGGGGTGCTCAGGCCTTGGGTACCCGCACGATGAGCGCGTCACCCTGGCCGCCGCCACCGCACAGCGCGGCCGCGCCGACACCGCCGCCGCGCCGCTTCAGCTCCAGGGCCAGGTGGAGTACGAGCCGGGCACCGGACATGCCGATCGGGTGCCCCAGGGCGATGGCGCCACCATTGACGTTCACCTTTTCGGTGGAAACCCCAAGGTCCTTCATTGACTGCACCGCGACGGCGGCGAACGCCTCGTTGATCTCGATCAGGTCCAGGTCCGAGACCTCCAGACCCTCCTTCTTCAGGGCGTGCATGATCGCGTTCGAGGGCTGCGACTGCAGGGAGTTGTCCGGACCGGCCACGTTCCCGTGCGCACCGATCTCCGCGATCCACTCCAGGCCCAGCTCCTGAGCCTTGGCCTTGCTCATGACGACCACGGCCGCCGCACCGTCCGAGATCTGCGAGGAGGAGCCGGCCGTGATGGTGCCGTCCTTGCTGAACGCCGGGCGCAGCTTGGCGAGCGACTCCACCGTCGTCTCGCCGCGGATCCCCTCGTCCTTGCTGAAGACCACCGGCTCGCCCTTGCGCTGCGGCACCTCGACCGGGGTGATCTCGGCCTCGTAGAGGCCGTTCTTCTGGGCGGCGGCGGCGCGCTGGTGGGACAGGGCCGCGATCGCGTCCTGCTCCTCGCGGCCGATGCCGAGGCGCGTGTTGTGCTTCTCGGTGGACTCGCCCATGGCGACGCCCTCGAAGGAGTCGGTCAGGCCGTCGTAGGCCATCGCGTCGAGCATCTGGACGGAGCCGTACTTGAAGCCCTCGCGGGACTTCGGCAGCAGGTGGGGAGCGTTGGTCATGGACTCCTGGCCGCCCGCGACGATCACGTCGAATTCACCCGCACGGATCAGCTGGTCGGCGAGCGCGATCGCGTCGAGGCCCGACAGGCACACCTTGTTGATCGTCAGGGCCGGGACGCTCATCGGGATGCCGGCCTTGACCGCGGCCTGACGTGCCGGGATCTGCCCGGCCCCGGCCTGCAGCACCTGCCCCATGATCACGTACTGCACCTGGTCGCCACCGATCCCCGCACGGTCGAGGGCGGCCTTGATCGCGAAGCCGCCGAGGTCGGCTCCGGAGAAGGACTTCAGCGAGCCGAGCAGCCGTCCCATAGGGGTGCGGGCACCCGCGACGATGACGGAGGTCGTGCTGTTCGTTCCAGACATGAGCTGCGATCCCCTTCCGGCCGGAGCCGAGGAGTGAACGAGGGTTTACTTCGAATGTACTGAGCGGTAGTCCGCCCCGTCATCAAGCCGTCAGTGTGATCGCGCGCACGTTGCGTAACCACTCCGGGAGCGCTGCACTAACAACATGCTGACGCGAATCGACCACATCGGGATCGCCTGTTTCGACCTCGAGAAGACCGTCGAGTTCTACACCTCGACCTACGGCTTCTCCGTGTTCCACACCGAGGTCAACGAGGAACAGGGTGTACGTGAGGCCATGTTGAAGATCAACAACACCGACGACGGCGGCGCCTCCTACCTCCAGCTGCTCGAACCCATCCGCGAGGACTCCACCGTCGCGAAGTGGCTGGCGAAGAACGGCGAGGGCGTTCATCACATTGCCTTCGGAACGGCGGATGTCGACGCGGACGCCGCCGACATCAAGGACAAGGGCGTACGCGTGCTGTATGAGCAGCCACGGCGCGGTTCCATGGGGTCGCGGATCACCTTCCTGCACCCCAAGGATTGCCACGGTGTGCTGACAGAACTGGTCACTTCCGCGGCTGTTGAGTCGGCTGAGCACTGACTCCCGTACATATGGGCCGGTAGGGTTGGGGGCGGTCGCCGCTCCACCAGGGCGACCGGGTCCCGCCTGGGCGGTGGGACACGAGTCCGGGGTCCGGGTTTCGGGGGACGAGCGACGGGGCAGCAGCCCATGCTCCGCTGTTGATCTGACACCATTCCCCGGGGGCCCCGTTCGGCGGATGGACGGAGCTCGATCGGAGAAGCTTGCGACCAGGGGACGGATGGGACCGCGCAGTGCGGGGCTACGAACGCCAGGAGCGAGAGCCGGCGGCTGACGTCGACCACCTCTCTCGGTTCGAGGCCGAGATGGAGCGGCTGAAGACCGAGCGGGAAAAGGCGATCCAGCACGCCGAGGACCTCGGCTACCAGGTCGAGGTGCTGCGCGCCAAGCTGCACGAGGCGCGCCGCACCCTCATGACCCGTCCCGCCTATGACGGGGCCGACATCGGCTACCAGGCCGAGCAGATGCTTCGCACTGCCCAGATGCAGGCGGACCAGCTGCGGGCGGACGCCGAGCGCGAGCTGAGCCAGGCCCGCGCGCAGACGCAGCGCATCCTCCAGGAGCACGCCGAGCAGGCCGCCCGCCTCCAGGCCGAGCTGCACGCCGAGGCCGTCGCCCGCCGCCAGCAGCTCGACCAGGAGCTGGCCGAGCGCCGGCAGAACGTCGAGTCGCACGTCAACGAGAACGTGGCGTGGGCCGAGCAGCTGCGCGCCCGTTCCGAGTCCCAGGCCCGCCGGCTGGTCGAGGAGTCGCGCGCCGAGGCGGAGCAGGCGCTCGCCGGCGCCCGCGCCGAGGCCGAGCGGGTCACCGCCGAGGCCCGGCACCGGCTGCAGAGCGACGCGGAGGCCGCCCGCGCCGAGGCCGACCAGATCCTGCGCCGGGCCCGCACGGACGCCGAGCGGCTGCTGAACGCCGCGTCCACCCAGGCCCAGGAGGCCACCGACCACGCCGAGCAGCTGCGCACCTCCTCCGCGAACGAGTCGGACACGGCCCGCCGGCATTCCGCCGAGCTGAGCCGCGCCGCCGAGCAGCGGATGGCGGAGGCGGAGGCGGCGCTGCGCGAGGCGCGCGCCGAGGCCGACAAGGTCGTCGCCGAGGCGAAGGACGCCGCCGCCAAGGCCCTCGCCAGCGCCGAGTCGACCAACGAGCAGCGCACCCGCACGGCCAAGGAGCAGGTCGCCCGGCTGGTCAGCGAGGCCACCACGGACGCGGAGGCCACCAAGGCCGAGGCCGAGCAGGTGGTCGCGGACGCCAAGGCCGAGGCCGAGAAGATCCTCGCGGAGGCCTCGGACAAGGCCCGCAGTGTCACGGCCGAGGAGACCGCCTCCCAGCTCGCCAAGACGGCCCGTACGGCCGAGGACGTCCTCAACAAGGCGTCGGACGACGCCAAGGCGACCACCAAGGCCGCCGCCGAGGAGGCCGAGCGGATCCGCAGGGAGGCCGAGGCCGAG
Organism: Streptomyces sp. CA-106110; assembly: GCF_050936285.1. NCBI lineage: Bacteria > Bacillati > Actinomycetota > Actinomycetes > Kitasatosporales > Streptomycetaceae > Streptomyces > Streptomyces sp. CA-106110. Next base: position 4,308,860 of record NZ_JBNJNB010000001.1, read on the forward strand.
GCGGACCGGCTGCGCGCCGAGGCGCACGACATCTCCGAGCAGCTCAAGGGCGCGGCGAAGGACGACACCAAGGAGTACCGCGCCAAGACGGTCGAGCTGCAGGAGGAGGCGCGCCGGCTGCGCGGCGAGGCGGAGCAGCTGCGCGCCGAGGCGGTCGCCGAGGGCGAGAAGATCCGCTCCGAGGCCCGCCGCGAGGCCGTCCAGCAGATCGAGGAGGCGGCCAAGACCGCCGAGGAACTGCTCGCCAAGGCGAAGGCCGACGCGGACGACCTGCGCCAGAGCGTCGCCACCGACAGCGAGAAGGTGCGCACCGAGGCCATCGAGCGGGCCTCGATGCTGCGCCGCCAGGCCGAGGAAACCCTCGAGCGCACCCGCAACGAGGCCGAGACGCAGCGCGCCGAGGCCGTCGAGCTCGCGGACGCGATCAAGGAAGAGGCCGAGCGGGCCGCGCGCGACCTGCGCGAGGAGACCGAGCGGGCGGTCGAGGCACGCCGGGCGGACGCCGCCGAGGACCTGACCCGCCTCCAGACCGAGACCGAGCAGCGGCTGGTCTCCGCCGAGCAGGCGCTCACCGACGCCCGGGCGGAGGCCGAGCGGATCCGCCGCGAGGCCGCCGAGGAGACCGAGCGGCTGCGTTCCGAGGCCGCCGAGCGCATCCGTACGCTCCAGGCGCAGGCCGACGCCGAGGCGGACCGGCTGCGCACCGAGGCCGCTGCCGACGCCTCCGCCTCCCGGGCGGAGGGCGAGGCCGTCGCCGTGCGTCTGCGTACGGAGGCGGCGACGGAGGCCGAGCGACTCAGGACAGAGGCGCAGGACACCGCAGACCGGGTGCGGTCCGAGGCCCAGGCCGCCGCCGAGCGGCTGGGCACCGAGGCCACCGAGACGCTCGCCGCCGCGCAGGAGGAGGCATCGCGGCGCCGTCGCGAGGCCGAGGAGTTCCTCGGCGCCGCGCGTCAGGACGCCGACCAGGAGCGCGAGCGGGCCCGCGAGCAGAGCGAGGAGCTGCTCGCCGTGGCGCGGGCCCGGGTCGAGGAGGCCCAGACCGAGGCCGTACGGCTGGTGGAGGAGGCCAACCGACGGGCCACCGAGATGGTCTCGGCCGCTGAGCAGCACGCCCAGCAGGTGCGGGACTCCGTCATCGGGCTGCACGAGCAGGCGCAGGAGGAGATCACCGGCCTGCGCTCGGCCGCCGAGCACGCGGCGGAGCGCACCCGCGTCGAGGCGGAGGAGGAGGCGGACCGGGTCCGCGCCGACGCCTACGCGGAGCGCGAGCGCGCCGGCGACGACGCGGGGCGCATCCGGCGGGAGGCCGCCGAGGAGTCGGAGGCTGCCAAGACCCTCGCCGAGCGGACGGTTTCGGAGGCGATCGCCGAGGCCGAGCAGCTCCGTTCGGACGCCGCCGCACACGCCCAGCGGGTGCGGACCGAGGCTTCGGACTCCATCGCCACCGCCGAGCAGGACGCGGCGCGCACCCGTGCGGAGGCCCGCGAGGACGCCAACCGGATCCGGTCGGACGCGGCCGCGCAGGTGGACACCCTCATCACCGAGGCGGGGTCGGAGGCGGAGCGGCTGCGCGCCGAGGCCGCCGAGACGATCGGGACCGCGCGGCAGCACGCCGAGCGGATGCGCGCCGAGGCGGAGCGGATCAGGGCCGAGGCACGGACGGAGGCCGAGCGGGTGACCGCGGCCGCCCGCAAGGAGGCCGAGCACACCCTGGACGAGGCCCGCAAGGACGCCAACAAGCGGCGCTCCGAAGCGGCCGAGCAGGTCGACACGCTCATCACCGAGACCGCCGCCGAGGCCGACAAGCTCCTCGCGGAGGCTCAGCAGAGCGCGCACAAGACGACCGCGGACGCCGAGTCGCAGGCCGACACCATGGTGGGCGCCGCCCGCGCGGAGGCCGAACGCCTGGTCTCGGAAGCGACGGTGGAGGGCAACTCGCTGGTGGAGCGGTCCCGTGCGGACGCGGACGAGCTGCTCGTCGGCGCGCGCCAGGACGCGACCGCGATCCGGGAACGGACGGAGGAGCTGCGCGAGCGCATCACGGCGGAGGTCGAGGAGCTGCACGAGCGGGCGCGGCGCGAGTCGGCCGAGGCGATGAAGTCGGCGGGCGAGCGGTGCGACGCGCTCATCAAGGCCGCCGAGGAGCAGCTGGCGAAGGCCAAGACGCAGGCGAAGGACACCGTCTCGGAGGCCAACTCCGAGGCGGGCAAGGTCCGTATCGCCGCGGTCAGGAAGGCCGAGGGGCTACTCAAGGAGGCCGAGCAGAAGAAGGCCACGCTGGTCGCCGAGGCGGAGAAGATCAAGGCCGAGGCGATCCGCGAGGCCCGGGATGCCGTCGATGAAGGCAAGCGCGAGCTGGAGATCCTGGTGCGCCGCCGCGAGGACATCAACGCGGAGATCTCCCGTGTCCAGGACGTCCTGGAAGCGTTGGAGTCCTTCGAGACCCCGTCGGGAGGCAAGGACGGCGGCGTCAAGGCGGGCGCCACCGTGGGTGCTCCACGTTCGGGTGGCAAGGCGTCGGAGGGGTAGCCGAAAGGCCGATTCTGTGCTTGCGCCACGGGCGTTCCAGACAGGTCCTGGCAAGCCCCCGGGCGGTCAGCCACCCAAAAGGAGTGTCATCCTCCAGACCAAACACCCATCCGCTCGATGACACGCCGCTTCGAGCCCTAGGATTCCCTCTATCACCTCACCGGTCTCATTCGACAGGAACCCCATGAGCGACACTTCCCCCTACGGCTTCGAGCTTGTGCGGCGTGGGTACGACCGCGCTCAGGTGGACGAACGAATCTCCAAGCTCGTCTCCGACCGTGACAGCGCTCTCACCCGCATCACCGCCCTGGAAAAGCGCATCGAGGAGCTCCACCTCGAGACGCAGAACGCCCAGGCACAGGTAAACGACGCGGAGCCGTCGTACGCGGGTCTCGGCGCGCGCGTCGAGAAGATCCTCCGCCTCGCCGAGGAAGAGGCCAAGGACCTGCGCGATGAGGCCCGCCGCGCCGCCGAGCAGCACCGCGAGCTCGCCGAGTCGGCCGCCCAGCAGGTGCGCAACGACGCCGAGTCGTTCGCTTCCGAGCGCAAGGCCAAGGCCGAGGACGAGGGCGTCCGGATCGTCGAGAAGGCCAAGAGCGACGCCTCCCAGCTGCGTGCCGACGCGCAGAAGGACGCGCAGTCCAAGCGAGAGGAGGCGGACGCCCTCTTCGAGGAGACCCGCGCCAAGGCCGCGCAGGCCGCCGCCGACTTCGAGACGAACCTCGCCAAGCGGCGCGAGCAGTCCGAGCGCGACCTGGCCTCGCGTCAGGCGAAGGCCGAGAAGCGCCTCGCCGAGATCGAGCACCGCGCCGAGCAGCTCCGCCTCGAGGCCGAGAAGCTGCGCACGGACGCCGAGCGCCGCGCCCGCCAGACGGTGGAGACGGCCCAGCGCCAGGCCGAGGACATCGTGGCCGACGCGAACGCCAAGGCCGACCGCATCCGCTCGGAATCCGAGCGCGAGCTGGCCGCGCTGACGAACCGTCGCGACTCCATCAACGCCCAGCTGACGAACGTCCGCGAGATGCTCGCGACGCTCACCGGCGCCGCTGTCGCCGCCGCGGGCTCGCCGACCGAGGACGAGCCGATCTCCCGCGGGGTCCCCGCGCAGCAGTCCCGATAACACGGGGCATACGGCATCCGAACATCCGCGAAGCCCTCTGTCACTGCGGTGGCGGAGGGCTTCGCGCGCATCTAACGTGGCCGCATGATCGAGCTGGAGGGGCTGACCAAGCGGTACGACGAGAAGCTGGCGGTCAACGACCTCACCTTCACCGTGAGACCGGGTGTCGTCACGGGCTTCCTCGGTCCGAACGGCGCCGGGAAGTCCACCACGATGCGCATGGTCCTCGGGCTCGACCACCCCACCGCCGGCAGCGTCCGTATCGACGGCAAGCGCTACGACCAGCTCAAGGACCCGCTGAAGCACATCGGCGCCCTGCTCGACGCCAAGTCCGTGCACGGCGGCCGCAGCGCCTTCAACCACCTGCTGTGCCTCGCGCAGAGCAACGGCATCCCGGCCTCCCGCGTCCACGAGGTCCTCGACACGGTCGGTCTGACCCCCGTCGCGCGGAAGAAGGCCAAGGGCTTCTCGCTCGGTATGGGCCAGCGTCTCGGTATCGCCGGCGCGCTCCTCGGCGATCCGCGCATCCTGATGTTCGACGAACCGGTCAACGGACTGGACCCCGAGGGCATCCACTGGATCCGCACGCTGATGAGATCCCTCGCCGCGCAGGGCCGTACCGTGTTCGTCTCCAGCCATCTGATGAGCGAGATGGCGCTCACCGCCGAGCATCTCGTGGTCATCGGCCAGGGCCGGCTGCTGGCCGACACCTCGATGGCCGACTTCATCGCGCGCAACTCCCGGTCGTACGTGCGCATCCGCTCCCCTCAGCGCGAGCGGCTGCTCGACGTGCTGCACGAGGCGGGCATCACGGTCGTCGAGTCCGGCAGCGGGGCGCTGGAGGTGGACGGGGGCAAGGCCGAACTGATCGGTGAACTGGCCGCCCGGCACCAGATCGTGCTGCACGAGCTCAGTACCCAACAGGCCTCGCTCGAGGAGGCGTTCATGCGACTGACCGCACAGTCGGTGGAGTACCACGCGCACACCGACGTCCCCGGCGACGCCTGGGCCCGTCCCGCCCGGCGCCTCAAGTGGGGTGCCGACTGGAAGAAGGGAGCCTGAGCCATGGCGGCGACCCAGGTCATCAGGTCGGAGTGGACCAAGATCCGGTCGGTGGCGTCCACGGTCTGGACGCTCTCCGTCGCGCTCGTGGTCACCGTCGCGCTCGGCATGCTGATCTCCGCCCTGACCAGGCGGGAGTTCGACGGCATGAGCACGCGGGAGCGGGTCACGCTCGACCCGACCTTCATCAGCTTCGCCGGGATGAGCCTCGGGCAGTTGGCGATGATCGTGTTCGGGGTGCTCGTCGTGTCGAACGAGTACAGCACCGGCATGATCCGCACCTCGCTCGCCGCGGTCCCCCGGCGCGGGTCCCTCCTGTTCGGGAAGATCACGGTCGCCACCGCGCTCGCCCTCGCGGTGGGCATGGTCACCAGCTTCGTCGCCTTCTTCCTCGGCCAGGCGATGCTGGGCCCGCACCGGGCGTACCTCGGCGACCCCGGTGTGCTGCGCGCGGTCGTCGGCGGCGGGCTCTACATGACGCTCATCGCGGTGTTCTCCATGGGGGTCGCCGCGATGCTGCGCTCGCCGATGCTGTCCCTCGGCGTCCTGATGCCGTTCTTCTTCCTGATCTCCAACATCCTGGGGAACGTCTCCGCCACCAAGAAGATCGGCCGCTTCCTCCCCGACCAGGCCGGGAGCAGGATCATGCAGGTCGTGGCACCGGCCGGGGACGACACCCCGTACGGTCCGTGGGGCGGCCTGGGCATCATGGTGCTGTGGGTGATCGCGGCCCTGATCGGCGGATACGTCCTGGTGAAGCGGCGGGACGCCTGAACCCCGCTGGTCAGGCGGCCCCTACGGCCCGCCCGGATGACCACTGTCACGCCGGTGACCTGCGGGCCTTTGCTTTCTCTTGAGTGGAACCGTCAGCGGCCGGATATCCTCCTTACCCTTACGGGGGCAGTGTCGGCCCCGACGTCCTGAACCTTTCGATGGGTGCGGAGCATGATCGAGGCAGTCGGCCTGACGAAGCGCTACGGCGACAAGACGGCCGTGTACAACCTTTCCTTCCAGGTGAGGCCGGGTACCGTCACCGGCTTTCTCGGGCCCAACGGCTCGGGCAAGTCGACGACCATGCGGATGATCCTCGGCCTTGACAACCCCACCTCGGGGCAGGTGACGATCGGCGGCTACCCGTACCGCAAGCTGCCCAACGCCCCCCGCCAGGTCGGCGCACTGCTCGACGCCAAGGCCGTGCACGGCGGCCGGTCCGCCCGCAGCCACCTGCTGTGCCTCGCCCAGCTCTCCGGCATCCCGGCCCGCCGCGTCGACGAGGTGCTCGGTGTGGTGGGCCTCCAGGAGGTGGCGAAGAAGCGGTCCAAGGGGTTCTCGCTCGGTATGGGCCAGCGGCTCGGCATCGCCGCTGCCCTCCTCGGCGACCCCCAGGTGCTGCTGTTCGACGAACCGGTCAACGGTCTCGACCCCGAGGGCATCCTCTGGGTGCGCAATCTGATGAAGTCCCTCGCGGCGGAGGGCCGCACGGTCTTCGTCTCCTCCCACCTCATGAGCGAGATGGCGCTCACCGCCGATCACTTGATCGTGATCGGACGCGGTCAGCTGCTGGCCGACATGAGTGTGAAGGACTTCATCTCCGCCAACTCTGCGGACTTCGCGCGCGTCCGCACCCCCGACACCGAGACCCAGCAGCGGGAGAAGCTCATCTCCGCGCTCACCGAGGCGGGCGGCCATGTGCTGCCCGAGCAGGACGGCGCGCTGCGCATCACGGGGCTGCCGCTGCCCCGCATCAGCGACATCGCGCACGACGCCGATGTGCGCCTGTGGGAGTTGTCGCCGCACCAGGCCTCGCTCGAGGAGGCGTACATGCGGATGACGCAGGGCGCGGTCGACTACCGCTCCACCATCGACCAGAAGGCGGGGCTGATGCAGCCGCTGCCGCCGGGCATGCAGCCGCCGGTCGCGATCCCGGTACCGGGGCAGGGCCAGCCGGGCTGGTACGCCCCGCCGCCGCCCCAGCACGGTGGGCAGCCCTTCGCGCTGCCGGGGCAGCCGCCCGCGGGCCCGTACGGCGCTCCTGCCGTGCCTACCGTCCCCGGCACGGGCCCGAACCCGTACGCGCAGCCGGCGGCCCAGCAGCCGCCCGCTCAGCCCGTCCCCTCCCCCGCACCCGACCTGACCAAGTCCGAGGACGCCCGATGAGCACGCCCCAGCACCCGATGCCGCAGGCCGCGCCCGCCTGGCAGGCGGCGCCCGGTTCCGCGTACCCCACGTACACCTCGCCGATCCCGGTGGTACGGACCCACCTCGGGCATGCCATCGCCTCCGAGTGGACGAAGATCAGGTCGGTGCGTTCCACGATGTGGACGCTCGGAGTGTTCGTCCTGCTGGTGATCGGCATCGGCGTGGCCGCCGGTGCGGTGGTCGCCAACTCGTCCTCGGAGCTCGGGGGCGAGAACCCGCTCGGCCTCGGCTTCTTCGGGCTGCTCCTCGGCAGCATGTGCATCATCACGCTCGGAGTCCTGACCACCGCGTCGGAGTACGGCACCGGCATGATCCGCACCACGATGACCGCCTGCCCCAGCCGCAGCCGGGTGCTGGCCGCGAAGGCGATCGTCTTCTTCCTCGTCGCCTTCACGGTGTCGCTGGTCGCCTCGTCCTTCGTCGCCTTCGCGCAGGTGGCCATGTTGGACGGCCACGGTGCGAGGACCCCGTCCGGCGGCGAGTGGTTCAAGGCGACGGTCGGCATCTCGCTCTACATCGCGTTGCTCGGGCTGCTCGCACTCATCGTCGGCTCGATCGTGCGGCACTCGGCGGGCGCCATCACCATCATGATCGGGGCGTTGCTCGCCCCACTGGTCATCGCGCTGTTCATGTTCGCCGAGTCCCTCGCCAAGGTGCGCACGGGGCTGCTGGAGTACTCGATCCCGAACCAGCTCAGCGTCTTCTACTCCAACTCCCTGACCACATCGGGTCCTTCGGGATGGGACCCGCTGTGGATCATCCTGGGTGTGACCGCCGCCGCGTTCGCCGGCGCCTGGCTGCTGCTGGAGAAACGGGACGTGTAGCCCGGTTCAGTACTTCGGCGCGTTACGGGACCGCTGCACCCGCGTGGTGCGGCGGTCCTTCGCGTTCCAGCAGGCCTTGTGCCAGTGCCGGCGGTCGTCCACGCCCGCGTGCTCGGGCCAGGCCACCAGGTGCGGGACACCGGAGGGGATCACCTGGTCGCACCCGGGGCAGCGGTACGTCTTGCCCTCCGCGCCGGCGCCCGCGACATGGCGCACGCTCCACTCCTCGCCCTGCCAGCTCTCGGTGGACTGCCAGCCGCCGTAGCGCGACCTGTCGTCGTCCGCGCTCGGGTCGGACCAGCCGGAGCCCTTCGGTCGGTTGCGACGCGGGGACACAGAACACCTCACGGGGCTATACAGGGAGCACGGGCCTTTTCCAGCCTACGCGGCGCACGCAGGGGTACACGGTCGTCACCAACTTCGGCAGAAACCCTTACCTCCGGCCCTGTTCTGCAGACAATCCGCAAATCTCTCCGTCAAGCCGTGACTTCGGCACATGTCAGGGAGTTATGCCGGGTGGGGGAGCTCCGCGTCGGAGCCAGGAAAGCAGGAAGAGCGATGCGCGTAGGAAGTTTTGTACTGGCGGCCCAGTTTCCGGGACAGGGCCAGGGGGAGGCCCTGCACCGCGCGGTGCGGTCGGCCGAAGCCGCCGAAGAGGCGGGTCTGGACACGGTGTGGCTGGCAGAGCACCACTTCGTACCGTACGGGACGTGCCCGTCGGCGATCACGCTGGCCTCCCATCTGCTGGGCCGCACCCGCCGGATCCGGGTCGGCACGGCGGTGAGCGTCCTGCCCACCGTCCACCCGGTGGCACTCGGCGAGCAGGCCGCTCTGCTGCACCTGATCTCGGGCGGGCGCTTCTCGCTCGGGGTGGGGCGCGGCGGGCCCTGGGTGGATCTGGAGGTCTTCGGCGCGGGCCTGGAGGCCTACGAGACCGGGTTCCCCGATTCACTCGATCTGCTGATGCGCTGGCTGCGTGAACCGTCCGTCGCAGCCACGGGGGAACGATTCAGCTTCCGTGAAGTCCCGGTCGTGCCACGGCCCTCCGAGTCGCTCACCGACGCCGAGGGGCCCGAGGTCGTCGTCGCCTGCACCTCGTCCGCGAGCGTGCGGCTGGCGGCAGAGCGCGGACTCCCCATGCTTCTGGGCATGCACGTGGGGGACGAGGAGAAGGCGGAGATGATCGCGCTGTGGCGGCAGTACGCACGTGCGGCCGGGGTCGACGGCGATGTGATCGCCGGCGCCCGTCATGTCTCGGCCGGCGTCTGCCAGATCGCCGACCGGCGCACCGACGCGGTGGAGACGCTCACGAAGGCGATGCCGGGCTGGCTGAAACAAGGCCTCGACGCGCATGTCACGGTCGACGGCCGGGCCCGCGCGATGCGGGACCCGCTGGCGTACACCGAGCTGCTCTGCGCGCTGCATCCGGTGGGCACACCCCGGTTGTGCGTCGACCGGCTCGCGGCCACGGCGGAGCGGACCGGCGTCAGCCGCTTCGCCCTGCTCGTCGAAGGCTCCGGAGACCTCGCGGCGACGGAGGAGAACGTACGGAGGCTGGGTGCCGAGGTACTCCCCCACCTCCGCTGACTCCGCCGGTGCCGTCCACCGGCGGGAGCTTGCCGCTCCGGTACTGATGCACCTCCCGCGTACGGAGCGGCAAGCCATGGTCGTCGCGTGGCTCAGCAGTCGCGCAGTTCCGGCGACTGGTTGAGCAGTTGACTGCGGACCGAGGTGAAGCGCGCCAGTGTGTCGTCCACCGAGGAGTCCAGCGGGAACACCGCCACCCGGTGGCAGTTCTGGAAGGCCAGGCGCACTCCGAAGTGCCGCTGCAGGGCGCCGCGTATCGCGTCACTCGCGAGCGCACGCAGCAGTTGTCCACGTGCCTGCTCGTCCGGCGGGGGCGTCTGGTTGTCGGCGAAGTCTCCGCCGTCCACCTTCAGCTGGGCCACCAGGGAGCTGATCATCTCCCACGCATAGGGCAGGGAGGTCCGGACGCAGTCGACGAAATCGGCTTCGTTGACCTCGCCTCGCTCGGCCTGTTCCAGTAGGGCCGGTGAGACGTCGAGCGACATGGGTACTCCTCTCGCACCCCAAGACAACAGGGGTTGACGGACAGGGAAGGGAGTTCGCACTGTCGAACACTCTCAGTACACACTGCGCGACCTCCCGTTTACTACGTTAAGCAACGGCGGGGGGCCGCACCAGGAGAATGCGCACACAGCGACGCCCCATTAGGCACACAACAAGCCATTGACGAACGGGGGCATCCCGGGTGAAAGCGCGGAACACGGAAATCCGCCGGAAAGGGCCCCGGGAGGCCCCGCGTGGGCGCCCGGCCGAGTCCGCGCGGAAGGGGCCGCAGAGGCTTGGGGAAGCGCTGGAAGACGGGCGACCGGTCTGCGCGCGGGGACGCGAAGAACGGCCGCCGTGGGCGCACGGACGCCCGAGGAACGGCGGTCGGCGAGGGTGCGCGGGAACGGCCGATTGATCACGGGGAAAACCGGTGGCTCGACCGGGGCCGCCGGCTCGGCTGACGAGGGCGAATCGCGCCCGGGCCGCGGGGTCGAGTAGCGTTGCCGACCATGCGTCTCGTCATCGCCCGGTGCTCCGTCGACTACGCGGGCCGTCTCACCGCTCATCTCCCCTCCGCGCCCCGTCTGATCCTGGTGAAGGCGGACGGCAGCGTCTCGATCCACGCGGACGACCGGGCCTACAAGCCCCTCAACTGGATGTCGCCGCCCTGCACGCTGAAGGAGGGCGCGGGCGACGAGGCCGGCGTGTGGACGGTCGTCAACAAAACGGGCGAGAAGCTGATCATCACGATGGAGGAGGTCCTCCACGACTCCACGCACGAACTCGGCGTGGACCCGGGCCTGATCAAGGACGGCGTCGAGGCGCACCTTCAAGAGTTGCTCGCGGACCGCATCGAGACGCTCGGCGAGGGCTACACGCTCATCCGGCGTGAGTACATGACGGCGATCGGCCCGGTGGACATCCTGTGCCGGGACGCCGACGGCGGGACCGTGGCCGTGGAGATCAAGCGGCGGGGCGAGATCGACGGTGTGGAACAGCTCACGCGCTACCTGGAACTCCTGAACCGCGACCCGCTCCTCGCCCCGGTCCGCGGCATCTTCGCGGCACAGGAGATCAAGCCGCAGGCCCGCGTGCTGGCCACGGACCGCGGCATCGGCTGCACGGTCCTGGACTACGACGCGCTGCGCGGCATCGAGGACGACAAACTGCGGCTGTTCTGACGGGCGTCACCACGACGGCGAGGGCCGGGTCCGGAGAGCGGACCCGGCCTTTTGTGTTGCCGGGCAGCGGCGGGGACTTCAGATCACCGGGCCCGAACCGCTCGGCGTTCCCGAGCCGGTGCTGCCCGACGGTGCGCCTGCCGAGCTGATCGAGGTGGCCGGGACGCTGGAGGACGCGGGGCCGCCGGCCGAGTCGGTGGTGCCCGGACTCGTGGATTCCGTCGGCGAGGGGTCCTGCGTCTGCGAGGGCGACGAGGTAGCCGACTGCGACGTGGACGGCGGGGTCACCGGCGTCGACGGCTTCGACGTGGGCGACTTGGTCGGGGACTTCGACGGGGACTTCGACGGAGTCGGGCCCTTCGTACCCGTCGGGGCGTCCGACGGATACCCGCCGGTGCTCCGCGGCGTGGGGTCGTCGGACGTGCCGTAGGTGCCGTCGGGCCCCGGGTCCGTCGACGTCGGCGAAGGACTGTGGGAAGCGCCCTTGCCGCCTCCGCTGCCGTCGCTGTTCGGCTGGTCCGCACCGACGCCGCCGTCGTCCGTGCCCTGGCTCGCCGGGGGATCCACGCGGACGTTCCCGGACGGGGTGTTGGTGTCGTTGTTCGAGGTCATGCCGAGCGCCACGACCGTGCCGAGCACGGCGACCAGCACCGCACCGGCGCCCGCGGCCACCAGATTGCGCCGGGTGCCATTCACCGCGCCGCGCACGCCCCCACGCGCGGGCGGGGGCGTGGCCGCGGCCCGGTGTGTGATCAGGGTGGCCGTGTCTGCGGCCGGGGCGGACAGGGTGAAGCGGGCGGGTACACCGCCGGGCGGCGTCGCCGGCTCCTCGTGCCGCGCCTCCGGCATCTCCTCGTCCGCCGTGAGCCCGCCGGGCGACGTCGTGCCGGAGCGGTCGGCGACCAGGGCGAGGGCGCGCCGCCCGGAGACCGTGCCGCGCTTGTCGGCGAGGGCGCCGCGCAGCCCGTTGGAGGCCTCCAGTTCGGCGCGGGCCCGGTCGAGCTGTCCGCCGCAGAGCGCGAGGATGCCCAACTCGTGGTGGAAGTAGGCCTGTTCGCCGACCTCGCCGGAGAGCCGGGACGCCTCGGCGCCGGACCGCAGGGTTCGCTCCCAGGCGCCCCAGTGCAGCCCCCCGGCGAACGCGGGCGCGGCCTGCCGGGCCAGTCGTATGGCGAGGTTCTCCTGATCCTCGGACGCCGGGGACTCCGTCTGCTCGGGGGAGTCGCCCTCGTCGGGGGCGACCGGGAGCCCGGCGGAGCTGAGCGGCACCAGAACGGCCAGCGCGGCCAGTACGGCGTCGGCCTCCGCCGAGACACGTTCCGCCGTGACCGAGGGGTGACCGGCCCACCAGGCGTAGTGCTGGGCGGCCTTCAGCGCGTACTCCTCCGCGCCGGTCGCGTACCCGGCCGCCTCCAGCTGGGCGAGCACCCCGGCCGCCAGCCGGTAGTGGGCGCCGACCGGGGAGACCAGCGCGCAGCCGACGAGTTCGGCGAGCGCCGCGTCCGCGTGGGTGTCGTCGACCAGGGCCGGCAGATGCGTCTGGTGGGGCACCTCGCCGCCGAGCGCGACCGCGAACTTGAGGGTCTCGCGCGCCGACACGCTCAGCCGGGAGGCGAGCAGCGGGGCGGGCGCGGCGGCCTCCGCGAGCGAGGGCAGCGGGACCTCATGGCCGTCCCCGGCGTCGACGGACGCCTCCACAGGGGCGTTCTCGAAGACGCCGAACTCGTCGACGGCGCTCTCGTCGGCCGCCCGCCGGTCGCGCTGCCGCAGCAGCGCACCCGCCTGGACGAAGCGCAGGGGCAGACCCTCGGACTCGAACCACAGGTCGCCTGCCCAGGTGACCTCGTCCTCGGTGAGGTCGCGGTCGACGGCGCTCTCCAGCAGCTCCAGGCCGCCCGCGCGGTCGAGCCCGCGGAGGAGGACCTCTTCGACCTGCGCGTCGGCGGAGGGCGCGGGTACGTCGGACGTGACGGAGAGCAGGAAGGCGCACTCGGGTGTGGCGTCGAGCAGCTCGTCGAGCGCGCTGCCGCCGATCTCCAGGTCGTCGAGGACGACGACGGCACCGATCTCGCGGACGTGCCGGAGGAGCTCCTCGTGCTCCGGGCGGTACAGCGGAGCTTTGTAAACGGCGGCGAAGAGGACGTACAGGAGGTCGCTCGCGGTGCGGCGGTAGCCGGAGAGGCGGACGACGCCGTCGGGTGCGAGGTCGGAGCAGTCCTCGGCGACGACGTCCAGGAGCGCGCTGCGGCCCGAGCCGGCCGGGCCGGTGAGCCGGACGGTGCGGCCACGGGCCAGGAGCCGCACCAGCTGCTCGCGCTCCTCCTGGCGCTCCAGCAGCGGCATCTGCGGCGGTGTGGGACCGGCCGGGACGGGCGGCCGGGCGGCGGGGGCGCGCTCGGCCCGTTCGTCGGCGGTGTACTTCACCGGCGGGGCGGGACGTTCGCCGGGCGGGCAGAGCTCGATCTCGCTGCCGTCGACGGGGTTCACGGTGAGCAGGTAGTCACCGGACACGATCTCGACGGTGCGGGCGGGCGACGACGCCGGCTGTACGAAGTCCTGGGCGATGGGGTCCCGCGGCGCGCGCTGACGCGGCAGGTCGCCGGGGCCGTCGTGGCCGTACTCCTCGGGTCCCGTGTTGTTCGGGTCCATAGGTCCCAGCCCCCCAAAAAGCGTCGCGTGCCTGAGCCCCTCCCGGCCTTGCTGCACACTGCCGCGTCGCTTCTGGTCCGGTGCCCGCTTCTAGGGTCATAGGGCGGCGGGCAGCCGAACCCTAAACCTTCGCATACCGTCCTTGGCAAGCCGGGGTACCGCGCCGCCCGAGACGTCACGGTCTCGTGAGGATTGCGCCTGACGCGCCTTTGGCGGTCGTTCACTCCCGCGACGCGCCCCACACCCCCCGATCACACCCGGGGCAGCGACTCCACTCCGATGCCGCCCTCGATGGCCAGGATCCGGTGCAGCCGGGTGGCCACCAGCAGGCGCTGCATCTGCGTCGGTACACCACGCAGCACCAGCCGCCGACCGCACCGCCCCGCCCGGCGGTGGGCTCCCATGATCACCCCGAGTCCGGTGGCGTCCCAGGAGTCCAGCTCGGACAGGTCGAGTACGAGGTCGCCGACGCCGTCGTCGACGGCCGCATGCAGGACCGTACGGGCGTCCGCCGCGCTGCGCAGGTCGAGGCGGCCCCCGACGACCAGCCCGGCGTGGTCGCCCCTGATGTGCATATCCGCTCCCCGAGAGTGCGTCGTCGTACTCCGCGATGTGGTTGTGCAACCTCTGACTGTCCTGGCGACAGTCTGGTTGCCGTCTGTAAGCGAACCGATACCGAATTCACCCAATGGGGTGATCCCCCATGGGTGCGTGCGGTTTCAGTACGTGTAGAAACCCTGCCCGCTCTTGCGACCGAAGTCACCGGCGTCAACCATCCGGCGCATCAGCTCCGGCGGAGCGAACTTCTCGTCCTGCGACTCGGTGTAGATGTTGCTGGTGGCGTGCAGCAGGATGTCGACGCCGGTGAGGTCGGCGGTGGCCAGCGGCCCCATGGCGTGGCCGAAACCCAGCTTGCAGGCCAGGTCGATGTCCTCGGCGGTGGCCACACCCGACTCGTACAGCTTGGTCGCCTCGACGACGAGCGCCGAGATCAGACGGGTCGTCACAAAGCCGGCGACGTCGCGGTTGACGACGATGCAGGTCTTGCCGACCGACTCGGCGAACTCGCGGGCGGTGGCGAGGGCCTCGTCGCTCGTCTTGTACCCCCGGACGAGTTCGACCAGTTGCATCATCGGCACGGGCGAGAAGAAGTGCACGCCGACGACCCGCTCCGGCCGCTCGGTCGCTGCCGCGATCTTGGTGATCGGGATGGCGGAGGTGTTGGACGCGAGCACCGCGTCCTCACGGACGAGCTTGTCGAGCGCACGGAAGATCTCGTGCTTGACCTCGAGCTTCTCGAAGACCGCCTCGACGACGACGTCCGCGTCGGCGACGGCGTCGAGGTCGGTGGTGGAGGTGATACGGGCGAGCGCCGCGTCGGCGTCGTGGGCCTCGAGCTTCCCCTTGCTCACGAACTTGTCGTACGAGGCCTTGATGGCGTCGGTGCCACGCGTCAGCGCCTCCTCGGTGACATCCCGCAGGACGACGTCCCAGCCGGCCTGAGCGGATACCTGGGCAATACCGGAACCCATCAGTCCGGCTCCGATGACGGCAAGCTTCCGTGCCACTGTGCGACTCCCCTGACGCGCTTCGTAATGCCTCTCGGCCGGACCATAGCGCTCGTGGGGGGCTGTGTGACCGGTAAGTAATGCGCGTCACGTCTCAAATGACGGACATCACACCGGCCCGTGTCATTCCGGCGTCCCGGCGGCGCAGTTGGGCCCCTTCTCACCCAACAGGTGCCGCATGTCCCCGAGGAGTGACAGCACCTTCGGTGACGCTTCGCACGGATTGCGCCCCATGGCGTTCGCACGGCCGGCGACCGCCGTGAAGCGCCGCGATCCGGCCCGTCTGACCGAGGCTCAGACGCGGCGGAAGGCCGCCGTGCGTCGCGCCGCCGGACTCGCTCGTACCCGCCGTCCGTGCCGTCGGTGCTTCCCCCGGACTCGATGCTGGAGGGCGTTCGCCCCGGAACGGCCGAATACGTTCTCCGCCCCACCCGGACGGGGCCCCGCTGCGACGCGCCGGGCCCGTGACGGCGGCCACTCGGGTGTTCCGCCCGGCCTTGACGTAACTACGCTGGTCGCATGGTCAATCTGACGCGCATCTACACGCGGACCGGCGACAAGGGCACGACGCACCTCGGGGACATGCGCCGGGTGCCGAAAACCGACCTGCGGATCGCCGCCTACGCGGACGCCAACGAGGCGAACGCGGTGATCGGCACGGCGATCGCGCTGGGCGGTCTCGACGAGGAGGTCGTCAAGGTCCTCACCCGCGTCCAGAACGACCTGTTCGACGTGGGTGCGGACCTGTCGACGCCGGTGGTGGAGAACCCGGAGTTCCCGCCGCTGCGGGTCGAGCAGTTCTACGTCGACAAGCTGGAGGCGGACTGCGACCGCTTCCTGGCCGAGTTGGAGAAGCTGCGCTCGTTCATCCTCCCCGGCGGTACGCCCGGCGCGGCCCTGCTGCACCAGGCGTGCACGGTCGTACGGCGGGCCGAGCGCTCCACCTGGGCCGCACTGGAGGTCCACGGCGAGGTCATGAACCCCCTCACCGCGACCTACCTCAACCGCCTGTCCGACCTCCTGTTCATCCTGGCCCGGTACGCCAACAAGGAGACCGGTGACGTGCTGTGGGTGCCGGGCGGGGAGCGCTGAGCCGCACTCCCCGGCCGGTCAGCGGTCGCTGTCGTCCTGCGCGGCGTCCCGGTCCGCCTGCGTGAGCGCGGATTCGGCGGCGGACAGCGCCTTCTGCACGTCGGCGAAACCGGAGGGTTGCGCCGAGGGGGCCACGGACGAGGAGGGCGTGGCCGCCGCGCCGTCGTTCCGCGCGCAGCCCGCGGTGAGCCCCACCAGGAGGACCACCGCGGGCGCCGCCCAGCGCACGGCTCGCCGAGCCCGCATCAGCTCGCCGCCTTGCCGTTGTCGTGCGCGGCGCACCACGTCTTGACGCCCGCCAGGTCCTTCTGCCGCTGCTGAAGCGTCGGCACCAGGGACTTGCGGAAGGTGAGCCGGTCCTGGAGGTACGTCGCGATCTCGGTGTGGCCCGCGTTCTTCGCGTTCTCCACACGCCGCTCCAGCCGCGCCACCGAGCCGCGCGTGCCCACGCCGGCGTCCAGCCGCCTCAAGGCCCGGTCGATCCGCCGGTCGAGCTTCGGCAGCCGCTTGCACAGCGCGTGCGCGCCGTCACCGGTCGGCGCGGGCGCCGGGGTGCTGTCGGCCGCGGCCGCCCCCGTCCCGGTCGCCAGCAGCGCGGCCGCGGCCAGCCCCGCGAGCAGGGTGCGCCGTCGTCGTCGTGCGTTCATCTTCGCCTCCGTTCCCCGAACGGCCCCGACGTCCGTCCGATGCCTCCGGAGGCTAGGAACCCTCTTTGTGGGAACCTTGTGACCGGTTTGACCTGGCTGTCCCGATCAACCAGTCCCGGCGGTCGGGCAGGGCCCCGCCGGCCCGGGGCAGCCGCACCTCGAAGCGTGTGCCGACACCGCCCGCGCCGTCCGCCACCGTGACGCTCCCCCGGTGCAGGGCCGCCTGCTGGGCGACCAGGGTCAGGCCGAGACCCGAGCCCGTGCTGTGCGGCCCCCGCCGGTACCGCTCGAAGATCCGGCCGCGCGCCTCGGCCGGGATGCCCGGACCGCGGTCGTCCACCGTGATCACGACCTCGGCGTCGGTCCCCCGCACACCGACGGCCACATCCGCCTGCCCCGCCGCATCCCGCCCGTGGGCCAGCGCGTTGGCGATCAGGTTGTCGAGCAGCAGCCGCAGCCCCGGTTCCCAGCAGTGCGCGGTCAGTCCCGGCTGTGCGCTCAGAGCGATCCGTGCGTCCGGAGCACGGCGCCGGGCCTCGGCGACGGCGGCGTCCGCGGTCTCCGCCACGTCCACCGTGCGGAACGCCTCCGCCTCCACCAGATCCCCGCGCCCCAGCTCGCGCAGCATCACCAGCAGGCCGAGCAGCCGGGCGTGCTCGTGGCGAAGGTCCTCCAGGACCTCGGTCCGGTCCGGATCGGGCAGGTCGGGGTGCTGGGCGAGGATGTCGAGGTTGGTGCCCATGCTCATCATGGGGGTGCGCAGTTCGTGCGCGGCCGCCGCCGAGAAGGAACGTGCGGTGTCCAGGGCCTGGGCGGTGCGGGCGGCCTGTTCGTCGTAGCGGGCGAGCACCGTGCGCACGGTGGCGGCCAGTTCGTCGACGTCCGTGATCCCGGTCGCCTCGTGGGGCGGCCGGACACTGCTGGTACGCGGGTCCAGTCCGGCGGTACGGCGGGTGAGGCGGCGCAGGGGGGCGGCGGCGCCCGCGGCTATGCCCCAGGCCAGCAGGCCCGACAGGGGGGCCGCCAGCACGGTGGTCACCAGGACGCGGCGCCGGACGAGCCGGAGCTGGGTGCGGTCGGCGGTGTCCGGCGCGAAGACCCAGAGGGTGCCCGAGGCCCGGGCGGTGCGGACCGGCCGGGACAGCGTCCGCCAGCCTGTGCCGCCGGCGCGGACGGTGACCGGCCCGGCGGCGCGGGCGGGCAGCCGTACCGAGGAGGCGGGCTGCGGGCCGGCCTGAAAGGTCGCGTCCGGTGCGACGAGGCGTATGCCGACGTCGAGCGCCGCGCCGTAGAGCGCGCGCTCCCGGGTGTCGGCCGCCTTGGGCCGGCCGGCCGCGGCGGCATGCAGCAGGGCGCGGGCGTCCGGGGCGACGGCGGCGGCCCGCTCCCGCAGATGGTCGTCCTCGGCGCTGTGCAGATCGCGGGCGACCAGGTTCAGCAGCAGCCAGCCGGAGGCCAGCACGAGAAGCGGGACGGTGCAGCCCACCGCGAGCCCGATGCGTGTCGACAGTCTCACGGCTCGTCCCGCAGCACGAAGCCCACGCCGCGCACGGTGTGGACGAGCCGTCGGGCGCCGCCCGCTTCCAGCTTGCGCCGCAGATAGCTGACGAAGGTGTCGACGGCGTCGGTGCGCACGTCGAAGTCGTAGCCCCAGACCCGGTCCAGGAGCTGGTCGCGGGTGAGGACGAGCCCGGCGTTGCGGGCCAGCACCTCCAGGAGTTCGAACTCGCGCCGGGTCAGTTCCAGGCGCCGGCCGGCGCGGTGGACCGTGCGGGCCGCCGGGTCGATCACCAGGTCCGCCACCCGCAGCTCCTGCCGGTCGTCGGGCGGCCTGCGGCGCAGCAGGGCGCGCAGCCGCAGCACGAGTTCCTGCAGCGCGAACGGTTTGACCAGGTAGTCGTCGCCGCCCGCCTGGAACCCGGCTATGCGGTCGGCGGTCTCGTCGAGTGCGGACAGCATGAGGACGGGCAGGTCCTGTCCCTCGTCCCGGAGCCGTGCGCAGACCTCGATGCCGCTCATGCCGGGCATCGACACATCGAGGACGAGCACGTCGGGCGGGGCGTCCCGGATCACGCTCAGCGCCTCGGGCCCGCTGTCCGCGGTGCGGACGGCGAAGCCGCTGAGCCGCAGCCCCCGCTCCAGGGAGCGCCGGATGGCCGCGTCGTCGTCGACGACGAGCACCGCGCCGGGGCGCGTGGTGCCGCTCGTCCGCCCTCCAGGGTCCACTGTCACGCCGGGCAGCGTACGTCCCTCCGGTGGACGCGTGACAGCCGGGCGAAGGTGCGGGAGTTGGGGCGACCGGTTCACCAACTGCACCGTGGTCCAGACCTATTGACCGATGGTCCAGACCTTTCTATTCTCGCGGCACTGTGGGCGTGAAGGCTCAGTCATGCCCATGACACCCCGGCTCATTTCGACAAGAGGAGGCGCTGCATGCGCTTCAGACACCGAGCCGCGGCAGGTCTGGCGACCCTGCTGCTCCCACTCGCCGGCCTGGTCGGCCTCGCCGGTCCCGCACAGGCAGCGACATCGGCCACCGCCACCTACGCCAAGACCCAGGACTGGGGCACCGGCTTCGAGGGCAAGTGGACCGTCAAGAACACCGCCACCACGTCCCTCAGTTCCTGGACGATCGAGTGGGACTTCCCCTCCGGTACCTCCGTCACCTCGGCGTGGGACGCGGACGTGACGAACTCCGGCACCCACTGGACCGCCAAGAACAAGTCCTACAACGGCACCCTCGCCCCCGGGGCCTCCGTCTCCTTCGGCTTCAACGGCGCAGGCCCGGGCGCACCGAGCAACTGCTCGCTGAACGGCGGCAGTTGTGACGGCGGCACCACCGTCCCCGGCGACAACCCGCCCTCCGCTCCGGGCACCCCCACGGCGTCCGGCATCACGGACACCTCGGTGAACCTGTCCTGGAGCGCGGCGAGCGACGACAAGGGCGTCAAGAACTACGACGTCCTGCGGGACGGCACCAAGGTCGCCACGGTGACGACGACGTCCTACACGGACTCCGGTCTGAACGCCGGCTCCGACTACTCGTACACCGTCCAGGCCCGTGACACCGCCGACCAGACCGGGCCCGTCAGCGGCGCGGTCAAGGTGCACACCACCGGCGGCACCACGAACCCGCCGCCCCCCGGATCCGCCGTCAGGCTCGGGTACTTCACCGAGTGGGGCATCTACGGCCGCAACTACAACGTCAAGAACCTGGTGACGTCCGGCTCCGCGGCGAAGATCACGCACATCAACTACGCCTTCGGCAACGTGACCGGCGGCAAGTGCGCGATCGGCGACTCCTACGCCGACTACGACAAGGCGTTCACCGCCGACCAGTCCGTCAGCGGCGTCGCCGACACCTGGGACCAGCCGCTGCGCGGCAACTTCAACCAGCTGCGCGAGCTCAAGGCCAAGTACCCGAACATCAAGGTGCTGTGGTCCTTCGGCGGCTGGACCTGGTCCGGCGGATTCGGCGAGGCCGCGAAGAACCCGGCCGCCTTCGCCCGGTCCTGCTACGACCTGGTCGAGGACCCGCGCTGGGCGGACGTGTTCGACGGCATCGACATGGACTGGGAGTACCCAAACGCCTGCGGTCTGTCCTGCGACAGCAGCGGGCCGGCGGCCTTCAAGAACCTGATGTCCGCACTGCGCGCCAAGTTCGGCGCGAACTACCTGGTCACCGCCGCCACCACGGCCGACGGCTCCTCCGGCGGCAAGATCGACGCCTCCGACTACGCGGGCGCCTCGCAGTACGTCAACTGGTACAACGTGATGACGTACGACTTCTTCGGCGCCTTCGCCCCGCAGGGCCCCACGGCCCCGCACTCCCCCCTCACCTCGTACAGCGGCATCCCGACCGCCGGATTCACCACGGCGGACGCGATCGCCAAGTACAAGGCGCAGGGAATGCCCGCGAACAAGCTGCTGATCGGCATCGGCTTGTACGGGCGAGGCTGGACGGGTGTCACCCAGGACGCCCCCGGCGGCACAGCCACCGGACCCGCCCCGGGCACCTACGAACAGGGCATCGAGGACTACAAGGTGCTCAAGACGTCCTGCCCGGTCACCGGCACCATCGCGGGCACGGCGTACGCGCACTGCGGCAGCAACTGGTGGTCGTACGACACCCCGGCCACCATCGGCACGAAGATGGCGTGGGCCAAGAGCCAGGGTCTGGGCGGCGCCTTCTTCTGGGAGTTCAGCGGTGACACCAGCAACGGCGAGCTGGTGAGCGCCATCAACAGCGGTCTGTCATAGGGCGGTTTCCGGCTCGAGACCACATCGACTCCCCTCGGTCCGCCGGGGGAGTCGGCGTGTCTACGCCACATTGACCCGCTGTCCGGGCGGAGCCGCCTCCAGCCACGCGAGAAACCCGGTCAGCGCGTCCTCGCTCATCGCGAGCTCCAGACGGATGCCCCGGTGCTGACAGGCGAGGATCAGCGCGTCGGAGAGCAGCGCCAGCTCCTCCTCGCCCTCGGGGCTGCGCCGACCGGCCACCTCGATCGCCGAACGCTCCAGGACACGGCGGGGGCGCGGGGCGTAGGAGAAGACCCGGTACCACTCGACCCGGTCGCCGTTGTAGCGGGCGACTCCGTAGCTCCAGCCCTTGCCGCTGGTGTCGGTCTGCTCCGGCACGTCCCAGCGCAGGCTGCAGTCGAACGTGCCGCCCGAGCGCTGGATGAGCCGGCGCCGCAGACCGAAGACGAACAGCCCCACCACCACGAGAGCGACGACAATTCCGCACACAGTCAGAGCGAGGACCATCGGCACCGACCTCCTCGTCTCCTAGGTAACGGAACGGAAAAAACATCCGCATTTGCCTCAGCCGCGGCTGGTTCCGGATTGCTCCGGTCCAGCCGCGGCTGAGTGTCACGTCATTGCATACGCGCTGTGGTCAGCTCGCCGCCGCCGCACGCAGCCGGACGTCCGCACGGCGCTCCGCGGAGGCGTCAGCCTCCGACTTCGCGCGCTCGAGCGCCCGCTCCGCGCGCTGGACGTCGATCTCGTCCGACAGTTCGGCGATCTCGGCCAGCAACGACAGCTTGTTGTCCGCGAACGAGATGAAACCGCCGTGCACCGCGGCGACGACCGTTCCACCATCACTCATACGGATGGTCACCGGGCCCGACTCCAGCACACCGAGCAACGGCTGGTGACCGGGCATGACGCCGATGTCGCCGGACGTGGTGCGCGCGACGACCAGGGTGGCCTCGCCGGACCAGACCTGGCGGTCGGCGGCGACCAGCTCGACGTGCAGCTCAGCAGCCAAGGGTGGCTCCTCGGATCACCACCCGGCGGGTCTGCCGGGTGTTGGGATGAATTCTAGTAGGCGTACAGAGAGGGACGGGACGCGGGCCATGGCAGGGCGCGGCCTCGTCCCTCTCCGTCACGAGCACAGCGTCAGGAGACGCCCAGCTCCTTCGCGTTCTTCTTCAGGTCCTCGATACCACCGCACATGAAGAACGCCTGCTCCGGGAAGTGGTCGTACTCGCCGTCGATGATCGCGTTGAAGGCCGCGATCGACTCCTCCAGCGGGACGTCCGACCCGTCGACGCCGGTGAACTGCTTGGCGACGTGGGTGTTCTGGGACAGGAAGCGCTCCACACGGCGGGCCCGGTGGACGACGAGCTTGTCCTCCTCGCCGAGCTCGTCGATACCGAGGATCGCGATGATGTCCTGGAGGTCCTTGTACTTCTGCAGGATCGTCTTGACGCGCATGGCGGCGTCGTAGTGGTCCTTTGCGATGTACCGCGGGTCCAGGATCCGGGACGTGGAGTCCAGCGGGTCCACGGCCGGGTAGATGCCCTTCTCCGAGATCGGACGGGACAGAACCGTCGTCGCGTCGAGGTGGGCGAACGTGGTGGCCGGGGCCGGGTCGGTCAGGTCGTCGGCCGGGACGTAGATCGCCTGCATCGAGGTGATCGAGTGACCGCGGGTCGAGGTGATGCGCTCCTGGAGGAGGCCCATCTCGTCGGCCAGGTTCGGCTGGTAACCCACCGCGGACGGCATACGGCCGAGCAGCGTGGAGACCTCGGAACCGGCCTGCGTGAAGCGGAAGATGTTGTCGATGAAGAACAGCACGTCCTGCTTCTGGACGTCGCGGAAGTACTCGGCCATGGTGAGGCCGGCCAGCGCGACGCGCAGACGGGTGCCCGGGGGCTCGTCCATCTGGCCGAAGACCAAAGCGGTCTTGTCGATGACGCCCGAGTCGCTCATTTCCTCGATGAGGTCGTTGCCCTCACGAGTGCGCTCACCGACACCGGCGAACACGGAGACACCGTCGTGGTTGTTGGCCACACGGTAGATCATCTCCTGGATGAGCACCGTCTTGCCGACGCCGGCGCCGCCGAACAGACCGATCTTGCCGCCCTTGACGTACGGGGTCAGCAGATCGATGACCTTGACGCCGGTCTCGAACATCTCGGTCTTCGACTCGAGCTCGTCGAAGTTCGGGGCCTTGCGGTGGATGGACCAGCGCTCGCCGTCGTACGTCTCGTCGACGTTCAGCACCTCACCGAGGGTGTTGAACACCTTACCCTTGGTGAAGTCACCGACCGGGACGGTGATGCCGTCGCCGGTGTCGACCACCGGGGCCTGGCGGACCAGACCGTCGGTGGGCTGCATGGAGATGGTGCGTACCAGGCCGTCACCCAGGTGCTGGGCGACCTCCAGGGTCAGCGTCCGCTTCTCCCCCTCCTTCGCCGGGTCCAGGACCTCGACGTGGAGGGCGTTGTACATGTCCGGGATCGCGTCGACGGGGAACTCCACGTCGACGACCGGGCCGATGACCCGCGCGACGCGGCCCGTCGCCGTGGCCGTCTCAACAGTGGTGGTCATTAGTAGTCACTCCCCGCGGTCGCGTCGGCCAGGGCGCTCGCGCCACCGACGATCTCGCTGATTTCCTGGGTGATTTCGGCCTGGCGGGCCGCGTTGGCAAGCCGGGTGAGATTCTCGATGAGGTCTCCGGCGTTGTCGGTGGCCGACTTCATCGCGCGCCGCGTGGCGGCGTGCTTCGAAGCGGCCGACTGGAGCAGCGCGTTGTAGATACGGCTCTCCACGTAGCGCGGCAGCAGGGCGTCGAGGACGTCCTCCGCCGAGGGCTCGAAGTCGTACAGCGGAAGGATCTCGTCCTTGCTGGGCGACTCTTCGGCCACTTCCTCGAGGCTGAGCGGCAGCAACCGGTCGCCGAGCGCCGTCTGCGTCATCATCGAGACGAACTCGGTGTAGACGATGTGGAGTTCGTCCACGCCGCCGTCCGCCGTCTCCTTCTCGATGGCCTCGATGAGCGGAGCCGCGACCTGCTTGGCGTCCGCGTACGTCGGGTCGTCGGTGAAGCCCGTCCACGAATCCGCGATCTTGCGCTCACGGAAGTTGTAGTGGGCGACACCGCGACGGCCGACGATGTACGTGTCGACCTGCTGGCCCTCGCGCTCCAGCCGCGCGGTCAGCTGCTCCGCCGCCTTGATCGCGTTGGAGTTGAAGGCGCCGGCCAGACCGCGGTCGCTCGTCAGGAGCAGCACCGCGGACCGCGTCACCGTCTCGGCCTGGGTGGTCAGCGGGTGCTTGGTGTTCGAGCCGGTGCCGACCGCCGTGACCGCGCGAGTCAGCTCGGTCGCGTACGGCGTGGAGGCCGCCACCTTGCGCTGCGCCTTGACGACGCGCGAGGCGGCGATCATCTCCATCGCCTTCGTGATCTTCTTGGTCGCGCTGACGGATCGGATGCGACGCTTGTAGACCCGGAGCTGGGCTCCCATGAGTCAGGTCCCTTCCTTACGTCACTTGGCGGCAGCGGCAGGAACGTCCTCGCCGAGCAGCTTGCCGTCCGAGGTCTCGAACTGCTTCTTGAACTCCGCGACGGCGTCGTCGATCGCCTGGATCGTGTCGTCCGACATCTTGCCGCCCTCCTTGATGGAGGTCATGAGGCCCTGGTGCTTGCGGTGCAGGAAGTCCAGGAGCTCCCGCTCGAAGCGGCGGATGTCGGCGACCGGGACGTCGTCCATACGGCCGTTGGTGCCGGCCCAGACCGAGACGACCTGGTCCTCGGTGGCCATCGGCTCGTACTGGTTCTGCTTCAGCAGCTCGACCATGCGCTGACCGCGCTCCAGCTGGGCCTTCGACGCGGCGTCCAGGTCGGAACCGAAGGCGGCAAACGCCTCCAGCTCACGGAACTGGGCGAGGTCGACGCGCAGACGGCCGGAGACCTGCTTCATGGCCTTGTGCTGGGCGGAGCCACCGACGCGGGAGACCGAGATACCGACGTTCAGAGCCGGACGCTGACCGGCGTTGAACAGGTCGGACTCCAGGAAGCACTGGCCGTCGGTGATGGAGATGACGTTGGTCGGGATGAACGCAGAGACGTCGTTGGCCTTGGTCTCGACGATCGGCAGACCGGTCATCGAACCGGCACCCATGTCGTCGGAGAGCTTGGCGCAGCGCTCCAGCAGGCGGGAGTGCAGGTAGAAGACGTCACCGGGGTAGGCCTCGCGGCCCGGCGGGCGGCGCAGCAGCAGCGACACGGCGCGGTAGGCATCGGCCTGCTTCGAGAGGTCGTCGAAGATGATCAGGACGTGCTTGCCCTGGTACATCCAGTGCTGACCGATGGCCGAACCGGTGTACGGCGCCAGGTACTTGAAGCCGGCCGGGTCGGACGCCGGGGCGGCGACGATGGTCGTGTACTCCAGCGCGCCGTTCTCCTCCAGCGCGCGGCGGACCGACGCGATGGTGGAGCCCTTCTGGCCGATGGCGACGTAGATGCAGCGGACCTGCTTCTTCGGGTCGCCGGTACGCCAGTTGTCGCGCTGGTTGATGATCGTGTCGACGGCCAGGGCGGTCTTACCGGTCTGACGGTCACCGATGATCAGCTGGCGCTGACCACGGCCGACCGGGGTCATCGCGTCGACGGCCTTGTAGCCGGTCTCCATCGGCTCGTGCACCGACTTACGCTGCATGACCGTGGGGGCCTGCAGCTCGAGGGCCCGGCGGCCTTCGGTCTCGATCTCACCGAGACCGTCGATCGGGTTGCCGAGCGGGTCGACGACACGGCCGAGGTAGCCCTCGCCGACCGCGACCGAGAGCACCTCACCGGTGCGCTGCACCGGCTGGCCCTCCTCGATGCCGCTGAACTCACCGAGGACGATGGCACCGATCTCGCGCTCCTCGAGGTTGAGGGCGAGGCCGAGGGTGCCGTCCTCGAACTTCAGCAGCTCGTTGGCCATGGCCGAGGGCAGACCCTCAACCTTCGCGATGCCGTCGCCGGCAAGGGTGACCGTACCGACCTCCTCGCGCGAGGCCGCGTCCGGCTTGTACGACTGGACGAAATTCTCCAGCGCGTCCCGGATCTCCTCCGGCCGGATCGTGAGCTCCGCCATCTGGGTTCCCTGCTCTCCTTGTTGGGCCCGAAGTTTCTGTGGGGGTCTGGGGGCGACCCCCAGGAATCCTCTGCACGGCCCAACTCGGGCCGTAGTACTGCGTATGGAGTTGCTGCTAGCCCGCCATGCGACGGCGCGCGTCCTCGAGCCGGTCCGCGATCGAACCGTTGATGATCTCGTCACCGACCTTCACCTGGATCCCGCCGAGGACCTCGGGGTCCACGTCGAGGTTCAGGTGCATCTGGCGGCCGTAGACCTTGGCCAGCGCAGCACCGAGGCGCCGCTTCTGTGCGTCGCTCAGCGGCACCGCCGAGGTGACGACGGCGACCATGCGGTCACGGCGCGCGGCCGCGAGCTTGGACAGGGACTCGAGTCCCGCTTCCAGGCTACGTCCCCGCGGCGCGGTCACAAGGCGCGTCACCAGACGCTCGGTCGTCACGTTGGCACGGCCGCCGAGCAGCCGGTGCAGCAGCTCGATCTTGGCCGAGGCGCCAACGGACCGGTCGGTCAGCGCGGCACGCAGCCCGGTGTTGGAGGAGACGATCCGGCTGAACCGGAACAGCTCGTCCTCGACGTCGTCGAGCGCGTCCGCCTTCTCGGCGGCGGTGAGGTCGGCGACATTCGCCAGTTCCTCGACCGCGTCCACCAGGTCGCGCGGCTGCGACCAACGCGAGCGCACCGTGCCGGACACCAGGTCCAGGGTCGGCCCGGTGACCTGGGCGCCGAGCAGGCGCCGGACCAGTTCGGCCTTGGCCTCGCCGGGCTGCGCCGGGTCGGTCAGGACCCGACGCAGCGACGCCTCGCGGTCGAGCAGCGCGGTGACGGCCGCCAGCTCGTCGGCGAGCTGTGCCGCGTCCACGGACGTCGAGTCCGTCAGCGCGTCCAGACGCTCCCGTGCGGCTGCCAGGGCCTCGCGGCTCGCTCCGTTCATCGCGCGGCCTCGGCCTTCTCCTCGAGCTCGTCGAGGAACCGGTCGATGACGCGGCTCTGGCGGGCGTGGTCGTCGAGGGACTCACCGATCAGCTTGCCGGCCAGCTCGGTGGCGAGCCTGCCGACGTCCTGACGCAGTGCCTGAGCGGCGGCCTTACGGTCGGCCTCGATCTGCGTGTGACCAGCGGTGACGATCTCTTCACGCTGCCGCTGGCCCTCGGCACGCATCTCGGCGATGAGGGTGGCACCCTGCTCCTGCGCCTCCTGGCGCAGACGCGCGGCCTCGTGCCGGGCCTCGGCGAGCTGAGCCTTGTACTGCTCAAGGACGCTCTGGGCCTCGACCTTCATGGCCTCGGCCTCTTCGATACCGCCTTCGATCGCCGTGCGGCGCTCTTCCAGAACCTTGTTGATGTTCGGAAGCAGCTTCTTCCAGAAGAAGAAGAACACAATGGCGAAGGCGATGGTGCCGACGAGCAGCTCGGGACCCGGCGGGACGAGGGGATTCTGAGGCTTTTCCTCGGCCGCCAGCTGAACCAGGGTGGCGATCACATCAGTGCCTTTCGTCGATTCGCGTCGGTACGGAGGTGTTACTTGGTACCGAACACGAACGGCATAACGATGCCGATGAGGGCGAGCGCCTCACAGAAGGCGAAGCCGAGGATCTGGTTGGCGCGGATCAGACCGGCCGCCTCGGGCTGACGGGCGAGGGCCTGGGTGCCGTTGCCGAAGATGATGCCGATGCCGATGCCCGGGCCAATGGCGGCGAGGCCGTAACCAACGGAACCGATGGAACCGGAGACAGCGGCAAGGGTCTCAGTGGCAGCCATGCTGAATCTTCCTTCTCTTTACGGACCGGTGGGGGTTGGTCACCGGACGACTGGGGGGTGGAGCGGGTGGCGGTCAGTGGTGCTCGGCGAGAGCGCCCTGAACGTAGGAACAGGCCAGGAGGACGAACACATACGCCTGGATGGCCTGGATGAAGAGTTCGAACATGATCATCACGACGGTCATCACGAAGGAGACGCCCGCACCGGGGATCATGTAGCTGTTCAGCAGGTACCAGCTGGCGACGGTGAACATCGCGAGCAGCAGGTGACCGGCGAACATGTTGGCGAAGAGTCGGACCGCGTGCGTGAACGGCCGGACGAGGACGTTCGAGAAGAACTCGATGACCACGACGAGTGGCAGCACCGGGCCGAGCGACTTGTCGTAGCCGGTGAGGTTCTTGAATCCGCCGGCGAAGCCGTGGCGCTTGAACGTCACCACCATCCAGGTCACGTAGACGACGGCCGCGAGCACCGCCGGGTACGCGATGATCGACGACACCGGGAACTGCGCGAGCGGGATTACGGACCAGATATTCATGATCCAGATGAAGAAGAACAACGAGACCATCAGCGGGACGAACTTCTCGCCCTCTCGCTTGCCGAGCGTCTCGTAGACGATGCCGCGGCGCACGAAGTCGTAGCCGGCCTCGCCCACCATCTGGAGCTTGCCCGGGACGACCTTGGCCTTGCTGAAGGCGGCCCAGAAGAAGGCGACGACGAGCGCGGTGGTGATCAGCGCGAGCAGCATCACCTTGTTGAACTCGAACCCGCCGACCGTGGCGAGCGGCTTGAAGAGGAAGGAGTTCAGGCCCGGAGCCGGAAAGCCACACCCGTTGTCGGACAGGATCCGACAACTCCAGTCAAAGGCGAGCTGGGTCTGGTCAGCACTCACCGCGGGCTCCTTCGGCGTGACGCATGGGTACGGCAACCTCGTTGTGTCGGCGCGGCGCGCAGCCGCGGATCGGCACCGGACTGGTGTTACGGATGTGGGGGCGGCTGGGGGGCATAGAGCCTCGCGAATAAGCAGGCGTCAGCTCGGATGCCCGCGCCCGCGATGCCGCAGTTGGCACCGGACGATAGCAGGATCTCTCACACGTCTTTATCCCGGCCCTACCCCTCACGACGGAGAGCCCGCGTTCTGGGACTTCTCGCTCTTCTGGGCGTCCGGTTCGACGTAGAACATCTTGGTCTTCAGGTGCGCACGAGCCTGCGCGGCCATCCACACCACGGTCGCGACGACGAGCGACAGAGCGAACGTCTTCGGGTCGAAGAGAGACGTGTGCTTGAACAGGCCGACGAAGATCAGCAGCAGCAGGAGCTGAGCGACGTAGAGCATCAGCCCCATGGCCTGAAACAGGTGCGGGAGCGTTTTTGCCGTCCACTGCAGGACGTACAGGCCGAGCCCCATGAACAGGATGGCGAGCGCCGTACCGACGGCCGCGCCGAGCGCCCCGCCGCCCCCCGCGACCACGCCGCTCACGGCGACAGTGATCACGCCGACGGCCGCGGTGGGCACGGCGATCCGCAGAAGGTTCCGGGCGTCATTGGACGGCATGGCGGCAACTCCGCTTACTCAGGGGGCAGGGGTGTCGTCATGGACGAGCGTAGTCCCGGGCCGAGTGGGGTCCACACACCGAGGGGTCCCTTGCTTGGGTCCTTCGGCTCTATCCCGGGTTCTCGTGAACCGTATCACAAACTATTTGATGCGGTCTTTACCTAGGTGCTGTGCATGCGGTCACACATGAGAGCGAACCCGCGCGTCTGCGCGAGCGCCGGGGCGTCTTGTCTGATATTGGGAGCCTTTGGACCCCCACGTTTTGGCAACGCGTTAGTCAGATTCTTACCTTGGACGCGGTCAACGCGAAGGCTCGGCGTCGTGCCGTTCCAGCCGGGTCCGGGTACTGAGGGCGGTGGCGCCGTTGAGCCCGGAGACACTCGCGGCGACCGGGGTACGGTGCTCCTGCTGGCGCTCCGTCCGCTCCTCCGCCCCGAACGCTTCGGCGTCCAGGGGACCCAGGACGGCGGGGGCCCGGCGGCGGTACCGCGGCGGAACGAATGCCTCCGCCCAGCGGGGCGCACGCGGCGTGAACCGCGGCAACAGAAGCAGGACCAGGCCGACCGCGCTCAGCGCCACGATCCCGAGCACGATCCACAGCGACGCCGAGTTCACGGAGTACCCCAGGGCGCCGAAGGCGATCAGCGCCGACCAGAAGTACATGATCAGCACGGCCCGGCTGTGCGAGTGGCCGATCTCCAGGAGCCGGTGGTGCAGATGCCCGCGGTCGGCCGTGAACGGCGACTGACCCCGCCAGGTGCGGCGCACGATCGCGAGGACGAGGTCGGCGGCCGGGACGGCGATGATCGTCAGCGGGAGCAGCAGCGGGATGTAGACCGGGACGGTCTGGTGGACCGTCGCCCGCTCGGAACCGGAGAAGAGGTTCATCGCGTCCGGGTCCACCTGGCCAGTGATCGAGATGGCCCCGGCAGCGAGCACCAGGCCGATCAGCATCGAGCCCGAGTCGCCCATGAAGATCCGCGCCGGGTGCATGTTGTGCGGCAGGAAGCCCAGGCACATGCCCATCAGGACAGCCGCGAACAGCGTCGCCGGGGCGGCGGCCTCCAGACCGTAGCCGTACCAGATGCGGTACGCGTACATGAAGAACGCGGCGGCCGCGATGCACACCATGCCGGCGGCGAGGCCGTCGAGGCCGTCGACGAAGTTGACCGCGTTGATCGTGATGACGACCAGCGCCACCGTCAGCAGGGTGCCCTGCCACTGCGTGAGCGCGACCAGGCCGACGCCCGGTACGGGCAGCCACAGGATCGTCAGACCCTGCATGACCATCACGCCCGCGGCGATCATCTGGCCGCCCAGCTTGATCAGGGCGTCGATCTCGAACTTGTCGTCCAGGACACCGATGAGCCAGATGAGCGCGGCGCCCGACAGCAGCGCCCGCGGCTCGTTCGACTTCGCGAAGACCTCGTTGAGGCCCTTGAGGTGGTCGGCCACCAGCAGGCCCGCGCACAGGCCGAAGAACATGGCGATACCGCCGAGCCGGGGGGTCGGTTCCCGATGCACGTCACGGGCCCGGATCTCCGGCATGGCTCCGGCCACGATCGCGAACTTGCGTACCGGCCCTGTCAGCAGATACGTCACCGCGGCCGTGATGCAGAGCGTCAGCAGGTATTCACGCACGGGCATCCCCACAGATCTCGCTGAACATCCTCAGCCCCACAGCCTAGCTTCGCGTGCATATGGTTGAGGACTAACGGGTAGCGACGATGGTTGCACGGGTGGCTGTGCACTCCGCTCCGCCTACCCACTACCGGCCGGGATACGGCGGAAATCTTCCGGTGAGCTCCCGCACTTCTTCACGCACCTTCTTGCTGTCCGCCTCGTCCCGCAGCACGGCCGCGAACAATTCCGCGACGTACGTCATCTCGGCCTCGCCCATGCCCTGCGTCGTCAGAGCGGCGGTGCCCAGGCGCAGGCCGCGGGCGTCGCCGTGAGGAAGCGCACACGTGTCCAGGATCACGCCGGCCGCCGTGAGCCGCCCCCGCGCGGTACGGCCGTCCACGCCCAGCGGGGCCGGGTCCACCGTCAGCAGATGAGTGTCGGTGCCGCCGGTGATGATCGCCAGCCCCTCGGCACCGAGGGCCGCCGCGAGACAACGGGCGTTGATCACCACCTGGTGCGCGTACACGGCGAACGACTCCGTCGCCGCCTCCCGGAACGCGACGGCCTTGGCGGCGATGGCGTGCATCTGCGCTCCCCCCTGCGTGAAGGGGAAGACGGCCCGGTCCACGCGCTCGGCGAGTTCGCTCCCGCACAGGATCATGCCGCCGCGCGGGCCGCGCAGCACCTTGTGCGTGGTGGCGCAGACGACGTCGGCATACGGCACCGGACTGGGCGCCGCGCCACCGGCGACCAGGCCGATCGGGTGGGCGGCGTCGGCGATGAGGTAGGCGCCCACCTCGTCGGCGACCTCCCGGAAGAACGCGTAGTCGATGTGCCGCGGATAGGCGATGGACCCGCAGACGATGGCCTTGGGCCGGTGGGTACGGGCGAGGGTGCGCACCTGCTCGTGGTCGATGAGCCCGGAGTCCGCCTCCACCCCGTAGCCGACGAAGTCGAACCAGCGGCCCGAGAAGTTGGCGGGCGAGCCGTGCGTGAGATGGCCGCCGTACGGCAGCCCCAGGGCGAGCACGGTGTCGCCGGGCCTGAGCAGCGCGGCGTACGCGGCGAGCACCGCGGACGATCCCGAGTGCGACTGCACATTGGCGTGCTCGGCCCCGAACAGCGCCTTCGCCCGCTCCACGGCGATGCGCTCGGCCATGTCGACGATCTCGCACCCGGCGTGGTAGCGGGCGCCGGGGTAGCCCTCGGCGTACTTGTTGGCGAGCGGGGAGCCGAGGGCGGCGAGCACCGCCGGCGAGGTGAAGTTCTCCGCCGCGATGAGCTGCAGCGTCGTCGACTGCCTGTCGAGTTCCCCGAGAAGGATCTCGGCCAGCTCGGGGTCCTGCCGCTGCAGGACGTCGGCCTCGAGGGTGTGCATGACCGCCATGGTGGGCTCCGGGCGTCGGGAACGTACGTCCAATGTAGGCCCGGCACCCCGGGCCCGCCGGTCACCGCGTCCGCGCGGGTACCCCGATGAGCCCTGACGGGGTCCCCCGTCCGCACGCACAGAGGGCTGCGGCGCCTTGGCCGTACCGCCGGGCACGGGCGGGCCCCCTCCCACGCGCACCGGGGCTGCGGCGCACGGCCGTCCCGACGGGCACGGGCGTTGCCTGCGAAGAAGCCGTGGATCGCGGATCGGTCCTGGGCCCTGATCAGACCCGGGCCCGGACGCCCGTCAGGGCCGTCACCACCGGGTCCAGCGCCTGGTGGATCTCGTCCCCGATCGAACGGAAGAACGGCAGCGGTGCCCCATACGGGTCGAAGACCTCGTCCGCCTCGACCGTCGGGGCGAGGAGCCAGCCGCGCAGCGCCGCAGCGGCCCTGACCAGGGCGCGGGCACGGGCGACCACGCCGTCCTCCAGCGGAGGCAGCGTGGCAGGGTCTATCGCGCGTACGAGGCGGGTGAACTCCTTCAGCGTGAAGGTGCGCAGGCCCGCCGAGTGGCCCATGGAGATGACCTGGGCGCGATGGTCGCGGGTCGCGGTCAGGACCAGGTCAGCGCGGATCACGTGCTCGTCCAGGAGTTCCCGGCCGACGAAGCCGGAGGGGTCCGCGCCGAAATCGGCGAGGACCGTCTCCGCGTTCGCCTCCATGGGCGCGCCCTCGTGGCCCCAGGTGCCCGCGCTCTCCACGATCAGCCCGCCCCACAAGGGGTCGCCGAGCCGGTCCGCCAGGGCATGCCGGGTCAGCCGCTCGGTGATCGGCGAGCGGCACACGTTGCCGGTGCTGACGTGGAGGATGCGGAAGGTGTCACGGTGAAGCCCCACCTGTACCGGGCTTCCCGTCTCGTCCCCGTTGCCTATGCCACGCCCCGCGTCAGGGGCTGTCAATTCGCCACCTCGAGGTCGGGGACCACCTTGCGCAGCTCCTCGGCCGACAGCGCGCCCTGGCGCAGCAGGACCGGCACCTTGCCCGTGACGTCGACGATGGACGACGGCACGTTGCCGGGCGTCGGGCCGCCGTCGAGGTAGACGGAGACCGAGTCGCCGAGCATCTCCTGCGCGGCGTCGCAGGTCTCCGGCGCGGAATGGCCGGTCAGGTTCGCGGAGGAGACGGCCATGGGGCCGACCTCCGTCAGCAGCTCGATGGCGACCGGGTGCAGCGGCATGCGCACGGCGACGGTGCCACGGGTGTCCCCCAGGTCCCACTGCAGGGACGGCTGGTGCCTGGCGACGAGCGTGAGGGCCCCCGGCCAGAACGCGTCGACCAGCTCCCAGGCCATCTCCGAGAAGTCCGTGACGAGGCCGTGCAGGGTGTTCGGGGAGCCGATGAGGACGGGCGTGGGCATGTTGCGGCCCCGCCCCTTGGCCTGGAGCAGGTCGCTCACGGCCTCCGAGGAGAACGCGTCGGCGCCGATGCCGTACACGGTGTCGGTCGGCAGCACCACGAGTTCGCCACGGCGGACGGCGGACGCGGCTTCGCGCAGACCGGTCGTGCGGTCGGTCGCGTCGTTGGTGTCGTATCGCCGTGCCATCTTCAGCTGGCCTCCTCGTACACGTACTGCTGCGGAAAGAGAGTCTTCGGGGTGCTCACGGCAGCGCCCTGCGGGCGGTCGCGAAGCGGGGGCGGTTGTTGAGGTCGGGGTGATCGGCCGCGTCGGCCCAGCCCCGCTCCTCGGTGAAGATCCACGGCACCTGGCCGCCCTGGGTGTCGGCGTGCTCGATGACGACGACACCGCCGGGGCGCAGCAGCCGGTGCGCTGTGCGCTCCAGGCCGCGGATGAGGTCGAGGCCGTCCTCGCCGGAGAAGAGGGCCATCTCCGGGTCGTGGTCGCGGGCCTCGGGAGCGACGTACTCCCATTCGGTCAGCGGGATGTACGGCGGGTTGGAGATCACGAGGTCGACCTGGCCGTCCAGGTCGTGGAAGGCCCCAAGGGCGTCCCCCTGGCGCAGGTCGACCCGGGAGCCTTCCATGTTCTTGCGTGTCCACTGGAGGGCTTCCTCGGACAGCTCCACGGCGTGGACACGGGACCGCGGCACCTCCTGGGCCAGGGCGAGCGCGATGGCTCCCGAGCCGGTGCACAAGTCCACGATCAGCGGCTCGACGACGTCCATCGCGCGCACCGCGTCTATGGCCCAGCCGACGACCGACTCGGTCTCCGGGCGCGGGACGAACACCCCGGGCCCGACCTGGAGTTCCAGGTACCGGAAGTAGGCGCGTCCGGTGATGTGCTGGAGCGGCTCGCGGGCCTCGCGGCGGGCGATGACCTCCCAGTAGCGGGCGTCGAAGTCCGAGTCCTTCACGGTGTGCAGCTGGCCCCGCCTGACGCCGTGCACGAACGCGGCGAGCTCCTCCGCGTCGTTGCGCGGCGAGGGCACGCCGGCGTCGGCCAGCCGCTGGGTGGCCTGGGCCACCTCCGCGAGCAGCACACTGCGGGGGCTTGAGGGTCGCCCCCCAAAATCTTGCTGCACGCTGGTCCTCCGATTGTGTACGTGCCTTACGCGGCCGCGAGCTTGGCGGCCGAGTCCGCGTCGACGCAAGCCTGGATCACCGCATCGAGGTCGCCGTCCAGGACCTGGTCCAGGTTGTACGCCTTGAAGCCGACACGGTGGTCCGAGATGCGGTTCTCCGGGAAGTTGTAGGTGCGGATCTTCTCGGAGCGGTCGACGGTGCGGACCTGGCTGCGGCGGGCGTCCGCGGCCTCCTTCTCCGCTTCCTCCTGCGCCATGGCCAGCAGCCTGGAGCGCAGGATACGCATCGCCTGCTGCTTGTTCTGCAGCTGGCTCTTCTCGTTCTGGCAGGAGGCGACGACCCCGGTGGGAACGTGCGTGATGCGCACCGCGGAGTCGGTCGTGTTGACGGACTGACCGCCGGGACCCGAGGAGCGGTAGACGTCGATACGGAGGTCGTTCGGGTTGATCTCGACGTCGACCTCCTCCGCCTCCGGCGTGACCAGCACACCGGCCGCAGAGGTGTGGATACGGCCCTGCGACTCCGTCGCGGGCACGCGCTGCACACGGTGCACCCCGCCCTCGTACTTCAGGCGGGCCCACACGCCCTGGCCGGGCTCCAGCTGACCGCGGGTCTTCACGGCGACCTGGACGTCCTTGTAGCCGCCGAGCTCGGAGTCGGTGGAGTCGATGATCTCGGTCTTCCAGCCGACGCGCTCGGCGTAGCGCAGGTACATGCGCAGCAGGTCGCCGGCGAACAGGGCGGACTCGTCGCCGCCCGCGCCCGCCTTGATCTCGAGGATCACGTCCTTGTCGTCGCTGGGGTCCCGCGGGACGAGCAGGAGGCGCAGCTTCTCGGTCAGCCCCTCGCGCTGCTTCTCCAGGTCCCGGACCTCGGCTGCGAAGTCCGGGTCGTCGGCGGCCAGTTCGCGCGCGGTCTCGATGTCGTCGCCGACCTGCTTCCAGGAGTGGTACGTGGCGACGATCGGGCTCAGCTCGGCATAGCGCTTGTTGAGCTTGCGCGCGTTGGCCTGGTCGGCGTGGACC
Organism: Streptomyces sp. CA-106110; assembly: GCF_050936285.1. Lineage (NCBI taxonomy): Bacteria > Bacillati > Actinomycetota > Actinomycetes > Kitasatosporales > Streptomycetaceae > Streptomyces > Streptomyces sp. CA-106110. The sequence continues at coordinate 4,345,050 of NZ_JBNJNB010000001.1, forward strand.
GACGGATCGGCGAGCTTCTTCTCCAGGTCGGCGTGTTCACCGACCAGTTCCTCGACCGCCTCGAACATCTCCAGCTCCCATGGGATGTCCCCCGTCCGGCCTGGACATGGGGACGTACGTACGACGAACAGTGGCTGCACCGCAAAGCGCCGGTCCCGGCGCCCCCGCTTCGGCGTGCGAAAAGGGGGCGCCGGAGACCGGCGCTGTGGGCTCGCTACTTCTTGGCAGCGGCAGCCTTGCCAAAGCGGGCCTCGAAGCGGGCCACACGGCCACCGGTGTCGAGGATCTTCTGCTTACCCGTGTAGAACGGGTGGCACTCGGAGCAGACCTCGGCCCGGATGGTGCCGGACTGGATGGTGCTGCGAGTGGTGAACGACGCGCCGCAGGTGCAGCTGACCTGCGTCTCGACGTACTCGGGGTGGATGTCGCGCTTCAAGGTGTCTCCTAGGTTCATGGAGGGCGCCGGGTCGCTGCCGCGGGATACGGGAGCGTGAACCGGAGCCGACGTACCAGTCTGCCAGGACTGGCCGCATCCCCCAAAACCGGGGGCACAAGTGATCTATTCCCACTACCGCCCGGAGCCCCGGGGTGCCTGCCCGGTGCGCCGGCAGAGGCTCCCAGGGGCCCGGGGGCGGGCCGGCGGCCGGTGTGCGGAGACCCTGGTCAGGACGACGCCACGACGCCCTTGGCCTCGCCCGTCGCCGTTCCCTTCGTCGCGCTCGCCGGGATCGGCTTGTCGTTCTTCAAGGCGTCCCACACCAGCTTGGCCTTGCTCTTCTCCACCAGGACCCGGTTGGGGTCCGACGGGTCGTACTCGACCGGCGTCGTCACCATGTCCATGTGCGAGGAGCCGATGCCCTTCAGCCCGTCGGCGAAGGACGCCAGTGCCTTGACGGAGGCCAGGTCGGAGTCGGTGGTGATGGACTTCGTCGCGGTGTCGGCCAGGTCCAGCAGCTTGGTCGGGCTGCTCAGCACGCCGATGTGGTCGACCTGCTCCACCAGGGCCTTGATGAAGGCCTGCTGGAGCTGGATGCGGCCGAGATCGGAGCCGTCGCCCACGCCGTGCCGGGTGCGCACCAGGCCGAGCGCCTGCTGACCATCGAGGGTGTGCGTGCCCGCCTGCAGATCGAGGTGACTGTTCTTGTCGTCGATGTTCTTGGTGGTGGTCACCTGGACGCCGCCGAGGTCGTCGATCAGCTTCTGGAAGCCGGAGAAGTCCACCTCGACGTAGTGGTCCATACGGACGCCGGTCAGCGACTCCACCGTCTTCACCGCGCAGGCGGCGCCGCCCGTCGAGTACGCGGAGTTGAACATCACGGCCGAGGCCGCGGGGTACGCGGTGCCGTTGGTGCCCGTGCACCGGGGGCGGTCGACGAGCGTGTCGCGCGGGACGGAGACGACGCTCGCCCGCTTGTGGCCCTTGTAGAGATGCACGATCATCGCCGTGTCGGAGCGTGCGCTGCCGTCGTCGGTGCCGCCGCCCAGCTTCTTGTTGCTGCCGGAGCGGCTGTCCGAACCGAGGACCAGGATGTTCTCGGAGCCGTTGTCGACCTTGGTGGGCCGGTCGGTGCCGAGGGCCTGGTTGATGTCGACGCTCTTGATGTTGCCGTTGAGCTTGAAGTAGACGTAGCCGAGACCGGTGCCGCCGAGCACGACGATGCCGGCGGCGGTCCAGGCAGTGACGAGGAGCGCCCTGCGTCCCTTGCCGCGGGGCTTGCGGCGGCGGCCCTTGGCCCGGCTGCGCGGGCCTGACAGTGCCGCCTCGTCGGCTATGCCGTCCTCCGGTGTGGTGTCCGCAGGCATGTGCTCCTCAGTCCTCGTCCGGTCGCGTACCCCCTGTTTTCAGGGCCAGTCCTGGTCGAGCGTGACCCTGTCGGACGATCTCGGTGTCCCCCGGACGGGGGACCCCTGTCGCTCCATGGTCACTCCGTACGTCAGACGGAGAAACCCGGGACAGGGTTGCACAATGCACGGTGCCCACCGTGTGGGAAGTCAAGCACAATCCGTGACCGCCGAGCCGGACAGACCCCCTCCCACCTGGGGTTTCACTCGAAAATGTCGTACCGCTGCAAACCGGTACCGACCTTGACCCTTGTGGCGAAAGTCTCTCCCGCGGCCTTCCTGGCGCCTTGCAATGGCAAACAGCATGATCGGGCGCACGGGGCCGGAAGCCCTGCCCCGAGAAGGCGAAAAGGGGCCGCCCCCGTCCGGTCGGACGGGGGCGGCCCTCAGGGTGCCGGACGCGCTCAGTCGCCGTTCGGCGTCGGCGTCGTCTTCTGGATCTGCATCAGGAACTCGACGTTCGACTTCGTCTGCTTCATCTTGTCGAGGAGCAGCTCGATCGCCTGCTGCTGGTCGAGCGCGTGCAGCACCCGGCGCAGCTTCCAGACGACGTTGAGCTCCTCGGCGCCGAGCAGGATCTCTTCCTTGCGGGTGCCGGACGCGTCGACGTCCACCGCCGGGAAGATGCGCTTGTCGGCGAGCTTCCGGTCGAGCTTGAGCTCCATGTTGCCGGTGCCCTTGAACTCCTCGAAGATCACCTCGTCCATGCGGGACCCGGTGTCCACCAGGGCGGTGGCGAGGATGGTCAGCGAACCGCCGTCCTCGATGTTGCGGGCGGCACCGAAGAAGCGCTTCGGCGGGTACAGAGCCGTGGAGTCGACACCACCGGACAGGATGCGGCCGGAGGCCGGCGCGGCGAGGTTGTACGCACGGCCCAGACGCGTGATCGAGTCGAGCAGGACGACCACGTCGTGGCCCAGCTCCACCAGACGCTTGGCCCGCTCGATGGCGAGTTCGGCGACCGTGGTGTGGTCCTCGGCCGGACGGTCGAAGGTCGAGGAGATGACCTCGCCCTTGACCGACCGCTGCATGTCGGTGACCTCTTCCGGACGCTCGTCGACGAGGACGACCATCAGGTGGCACTCGGGGTTGTTGTGGGTGATCGCGTTGGCGACCGCCTGCATGATCATGGTCTTGCCGGTCTTCGGCGGGGCCACGATCAGACCGCGCTGGCCCTTACCGATCGGCGACACCAGGTCGATGATGCGGGTAGTCAGCACGCCCGGGTCGGTCTCCAGGCGGAGCCGGTCCTGCGGGTACAGCGGCGTCAGCTTGTTGAACTCCGGGCGGCCACGGCCGTGTTCGGGCGCCATGCCGTTGACGGAGTCCAGGCGGACGAGCGCGTTGAACTTCTCGCGGCGCTCGCCTTCCTTCGGCTGGCGGACCGCGCCGGTGACGTGGTCACCCTTGCGCAGGCCGTTCTTGCGGACCTGGGCGAGGGAGACGTACACGTCGTTCGGCCCCGGCAGGTAGCCCGAGGTACGGATGAACGCGTAGTTGTCGAGGATGTCCAGAATGCCCGCGACGGGGATCAGGACGTCGTCCTCGGTGACCTGCGGCTCGGCGACGTCGTCGCGCCCACGGCGGCCACGGCGGTCGCGGTAGCGGCCGCGACGGCCCCGGCGTCCGCCCTCGAAGTCGTCGTCGTCCTGCTGCTGCCGGTCCTGGCGGCCGCCGCCCTGCTGCTGGCCCTGCTGCTGGCCCTGCTGCTGACGCTGCTGGCCGCCCTGGCCACCCTGCTGCTCGTCGCCCTTGCCCCGGCGGTCTCGGTCACGGCCGCGCTCACGGCGGTCGCGGCGGCGGCCGTCGCCGTCACCGGCGTCGCCCTGCGGCTGCGCCTGCTGGCCCGGCGCCTCGGTCTTCGCCTCGGCGGCGACCGTCTCGGGGCTGCCGGCCTCGGCGGTGACGCGGCGGCGGCTGCGCTCGGCCGTGGTGTCGTCACCGGCTCCCTGGCCGGGGATCTCGATCTGCTGCGCGGCCACGGCCTGCTCGGCCGGCTTCTCGGCCTTGGGCTCGGCCGCTGCGGCCTCGTCGCCGGTGCGGGTCCTGGAGGTGGACCGGCGCTTGGGCTTGGTCTCGGTGGCGTCCTCGGCCTTGGCCGGGGCACCGCCTCCCGCCTGCGCCTCCTTGATGACCTCGATCAGCTGGCTCTTGCGCATGCGCGCCGTGCCCCTGATGCCGAGGCCCGATGCGACCTGCTGCAGCTCGGCCAGCACCATGCCTTCGAGGCCGGTACCGCGGCGCCGCCGGGAGCCGGCACCGGTGGCAGGCGCGGAGGCGTCCGTGGCGGGCGCGGCAGCGGTCTCCTCGACACGTGCGCCCATCAGATCGGTGGTGTCGCTCACGAAGGGTCCTTCCCTGGAGCGGACGTCGGCCTGTCTGGCTCGGCGACCGGTTGTGCTGTCCGGCTTGAGTCCCTGCTGTGTGGACCGTGCCGGGGCGGTGGTCCGCCAAAAGCGGCGGAGGAAATATCTGGTGATTGGCGCTTCCCGAAGCAGTGACACCCGGTTTTGTGTCACGCGGCTCGTTCACGCCGATTCCGGAGCGTGCTCTGCAACCCGTTCAGTGTCCGCGTACGACGTACTCACGTACGTGATACGGAACACAGTGCGGTTTGGGAGGCTCCCGGAAGAATGGTTGTCCCGGACTGGGACACGAAGCACCTCGCCATGGCTGGGCCCGGTGCAGACTTGAGGTTAACACTACCGGATCCAACAAACATTCCCCCTCTCCAAATCCGGCAACCGTGTGTCAGGACGCAAGCGGCAGCACGCTCGCTCCCTGCATGTCGAGGTCCAGCCGATTGGCGGCCCAGCCCTCGCCCGCCAGGTCGGCCACCTTGTCGGCGCTCGCGCCGTCGGCCAGCGCCAGGACGGTGGGTCCGGCGCCGGAGATCACCGCGGGGATTCCGTCGGCCCGCAGCCGCTCCACCAGCGCAGTGCTCTCCGGCATAGCCGGGGCGCGGTACTCCTGGTGAAGGCGGTCCTCGGTGGCGGGCAGCAGCAGCTCGGGACGCCTCGTCAACGCCTCGACGAGCAGAGCGGCGCGGCCCGCGTTGGCGGCGGCGTCGACGTGCGGTACGAAGCGGGGCAGCAGTCCGCGCGCCGTCTCGGTCAGCACCGGCTTTCCGGGGACGAAAACCACCGGAACGATGGAATCGGCGGGGTCCATGCGGATCGCGCGAGCGCCGCCGCGTTCCATCCAGGAGAGCGTGAACCCGCCGAGGAGACAGGCCGCGACGTTGTCCGGGTGGCCCTCGATCTCGGTGGCGAGCTCCAGCAGCGCGGCGTCGTCGAGCCGGCTGTCGCCGCCTATGGTGACGGCGCGGGCGGCCACTATGCCGGCGCAGATCGCGGCCGAGGAGGAACCGAGGCCCCGACCGTGCGGAATGCGGTTGGCGCAGACGATCTCCAGGCCGCGCGGCTGCCCGCCCAGGGAATCGAAGGCGGCACGCAGGGACCGTACGAGGAGATGGCTCTCGTCGCGCGGGAGCGTCTCGCTGCCCTCACCGGCGATGTCGATGTGCAGCCCGGAGTCGGCCACCCGGACGACCACGTCGTCGTACAGCCCCAGCGCGAGGCCGAGGGCGTCGAAGCCCGGGCCGAGGTTGGCGCTGGTGGCGGGGACGCGCACCCTGACGGCGGCGGCGCGGAAGGCTGGACCGGCCATCGCTCGATGACTCTCCTTGAGCTGCGTGATGGTCGAATGACATGCGATACGTGCGGAAAACCCGAGGGCCGGGACGCAGGGACGGCGGTGTACCGCGGCATATGCGGCGGGCGGGTTCGGTACAGCTTATCGAAGGAAGGTTCTGTGGCGACATAGGGCGCACAGGAGGCGCACGATGCGTGTCGTATGCCCCCTGTACCCCCGCAGCCGGATGCCTACAGGGTTATCCCTCGGCGGCGGCCGCGTCGCGCGAGTCGCCGCGTCACGCCAGCCCGAGCCGCTCGGCCGCCGTGGCCGCGTCGACCGGGACCGTGACCGGCTGCGGGGCGCCCGCGACGGCCCAGTCGGGGTCCTTGAGCCCGTTGCCGGTGACGGTGCACACGATCCGCTGCCCCGGGTCGACCTTGCCCTGTTCGGCGGCCTTCAGCAGGCCGGCGACCGACGCGGCCGAGGCGGGCTCCACGAAGACGCCCTCCTGCGCGGCCAACAGCCGGTAGGCACGCAGGATTTCACGATCCGTCACCTCATCGATGAAGCCGCCCGATTCATCCCTCGCCGCCAGGGCGAACTTCCACGACGCCGGATTGCCGATGCGGATCGCGGTGGCGATGGTCGACGGGTCCTTGACGACCTCACCGCGCACGATCGGGGCGGAACCAGATGCCTGGAAACCCCACATGCGCGGGGTCCGCGTGGCGACGCCGTCCGCGGCGTAGTCCTGGTAGCCCTTCCAGTAGGCGGTGATGTTGCCCGCGTTGCCCACCGGCAGGACGTGGATGTCGGGAGCATCGCCGAGCATGTCCACGATCTCGAAGGACGCCGTCTTCTGGCCCTCGATACGCACCGGGTTGACCGAATTGACCAGCGCCACCGGGTAGTTCTCGGACAGGGCGCGCGCGAGGGTGAGGCAGTCGTCGAAGTTGCCGTCGACCTGGAGGATCTTCGCCCCGTGCACCAGCGCCTGGCCCATCTTGCCCAGCGCGATCTTGCCCTGCGGGACGAGCACGGCCGAGACCATGCCGGCGCGTACGGCATAGGCGGCCGCGGAGGCGGACGTATTGCCGGTGGAGGCGCAGATGACGGCCTTCGCGCCCTCCTCCTTGGCCTTGGAAATGGCCATGGTCATGCCGCGGTCCTTGAAGGACCCGGTGGGGTTGGCGCCCTCCACCTTGAGATGAACGTCACACCCGGTGCGCTCGGAGAGCACCTGCGCGGGCACGAGCGGCGTACCGCCCTCACGGAGCGTGACAACCGGCGTGCTGTCAGACACCGGCAGCCGGTCCCGGTACTCCTCGATGATTCCGCGCCACTGGTGGGTCATTGCTGGCTACTCTCCTTCAACCCGCATGATGCTGGCGACACCCCGCACGGTGTCGAGGCTGCGCAGCGCCTCGACGGTCCCGGCCAGGGACGCGTCGGACGCACGGTGGGTGACGACGACGAGGGACGCCTCGCCGCCGTCCCGTCGCTCACCACCCTGTTCGATGACCACCGCGTCGCCGCCGCTCTGATTCCTGCCCTGCTGGCGAACCGTATCGATCGAGACGTCGTGCTCGGCGAAGACGGTCGCGACCTGAGCGAGAACACCCGGTTTGTCGGCGACGTCGAGGCTGATGTGGTACCGCGTGACGACATCGCCCATCGGGGACACCGGCAGGGCGGCGTACGCGGACTCGCCGGGCCCCTTGGCACCGTTGAGCCGGTTGCGGCACACGGCGACCAGATCGCCGAGCACGGCGGAGGCGGTCGGCGCACCCCCGGCTCCGGGCCCGTAGAACATCAGCTGACCGGCGGCGTCCGACTCCACGAAGACGGCGTTGTACGCGGCGCGCACCGAGGCGAGCGGGTGGGTCAGCGGAATCATGGCGGGGTGCACGCGCGCGGTGACCGAGCCCCCGTCGGCGGCACGCTCGCAGATGGCGAGCAGCTTGATGGTGCAGCCCATCTTCTTGGCGGAGGCGAAGTCGGCGGCGGTCACCTCGGTCATGCCCTCGCGGTAGACGTCGTCGAGGCGCACCCGCGTGTGGAAGGCGATCCCGGCGAGGATGGCGGCCTTGGCGGCCGCGTCGAACCCCTCGACATCGGCAGTGGGGTCGGCCTCCGCGTATCCCAGGGCGGTCGCCTCGTCCAGGGCCTCCTGGTAGCCCGCCCCGGTGGAGTCCATCTTGTCGAGGATGAAATTGGTGGTGCCGTTGACGATCCCGAGCACCCGGTTGACCTTGTCACCGGCGAGCGACTCGCGCAGCGGCCGGATCAGCGGGATGGCCCCGGCGACGGCCGCCTCGTAGTAGAGGTCCTCGCCGTTCTCCTCGGCCGCCGCGTGCAGGGCCGCCCCGTCCTGGGCGAGCAGGGCCTTGTTGGCCGACACGACCGACGCGCCGTACTCGAAGGCGGTGGTGATGAGGGTGCGGGCAGGCTCGATACCGCCGATGACCTCGACGACAACGTCGATGTCCCCGCGTTTGACCAAGGCGGTGGCATCGGTGGTGACGAGGCCGGGGTCGATGCCCTCCCGCACCTTGGAAGGCCGCCGTACGGCGACTCCCGCCAGTTCGACGGGGGCTCCGATGCGGGCGGCGAGGTCGGCGGCGTGCGTCGTCATGATGCGCGCCACCTCTGAGCCGACAACCCCACAGCCCAGCAGCGCCACCTTCAGCGGACGCGTACGCATCATCCGACCTCGTTTCCTCATGCGGTCCACGGTTCGACCAGTCTCACTCACCGGACGGTACTTTCTGCCCTTTGTCCGGATCGTGAGACGAGCATTTCATTTTGTCAGCGGCGGAGGACCGCAAGATCTTCCGCCGGGTCCCAGGGGCCCCCGAGGGCCGTGCGCGCGGTCAGCCGACGTCGAGACGCAGCAGGTCCTCCTCCGTCTCCCGCCGGACGATCACCCGGGCCTCGCCGTCGCTCACGGCGACCACCGGCGGGCGGAGCACGTGGTTGTAGTTGCTGGCCATCGAGCGGCAGTAGGCGCCGGTGGCGGGCACGGCGATCAGGTCGCCGGGCGCGAGGTCGGCGGGCAGGAAGGCGTCCCGTACGACGATGTCGCCGCTCTCGCAGTGCTTGCCGACCACACGGACCAGCATGGGCTCGGCGTCGGACGCCCGGGAGACCAGGGCGACGCTGTACTCGGCGTCGTAGAGAGCGGTACGGATGTTGTCGGACATGCCGCCGTCGACCGAGACGTACGTACGCAGGCCCTCCAGCGGCTTGATGGTCCCGACCTCGTACAGCGTGAAGGCGGTCGGCCCGACGATGGCGCGCCCGGGCTCGACGGAGATCCGCGGAGTGCGCAGACGGGCGGCCTCACATTCACGCGTGACGATCTCCGTCAGCGCCTTGGCGATCTCGTGCGGCTCACGGGGATCGTCGTCACTGGTGTACGCGATCCCGAGCCCGCCCCCGAGGTCGATCTCGGGAAGCTCGACGCCGTGCTCGTCCCGGATGACCTTGAGAAGCCCCACGACCCGGTGGGCGGCGACCTCGAAACCCGACGTGTCGAAGATCTGCGACCCGATGTGGCTGTGGATGCCGATGAGCTCGAGCCCGTCCAGCTGAAGGGCGCGTCGCACGGCCTCGGCGGCCTGCCCGTCGGCGAGCGGGATGCCGAACTTCTGGTCCTCGTGGGCGGTGGCGATGAACTCGTGGGTGTGCGCCTCGACGCCGACGGTGATCCGGATCTGGACGCGCTGCCGCCTGCCGAGGGACTGGGCGATGTGCGCGACCCGCACGATCTCCTGGAAGGAGTCGAGCACGATCCGCCCGACGCCGGCCTCGACGGCCCGGGTGATCTCCTCGACGGACTTGTTGTTGCCGTGGAAGGCGATTCGCTCGGCGGGCATGCCCCCGGCGAGCGCGGTGGTGAGCTCACCACCGGAGCACACGTCGAGGTTCAGCCCCTCCTCGTTCAGCCAGCGCACGACGGCACGGGACAGGAACGCCTTTCCCGCGTAGAAGACATCGGCGTCGTCACCGAAGGCGGTGCGCCAGGCCCGGGCGCGGGCCCGGAAGTCGGCCTCGTCCATGAAGTAGGCCGGGGTGCCGAACTGCTCGGCGAGGGACTTCACATCGACACCACCGACGCGGACGACGCCGTCCTGCTCGTCCCGGGTGACGGTCTGGGCCCACACCTTCGGGTCCAGGGAGTTGAGGTCGGTGGGCGGGGCGGAGTAGTGGCCCTCGGGCAGGACGTCGGCGTAGCGGGGCCCGGCGGGATGTGCGGAACGGCTCATGGTGTGATCGGAGCTCTCTCAGAGATAGTCGGGTGCGCTGATGCCGAGCAGGGACAGGCCGCCGGCCAGCACCGTCCCGGCTGCTTCGGCGAGAGCGAGCCGGGCCCGGTGGGCGGCCGAGGGTTTCTCGTCGCCGAGCGGGAGCACCGTGTGCTGAAAGGCGAGCAGGGCATCGGCGACGGCCACGAGATGCCGGGCGAGCCGGTCGGGCGCGCGGTGGGCGGCCGCCTGGGTGAGGGCGTTCGGATACTCCGCGAGGGCACGGACGAGAGGGGCGGCGCTCGGCACGTCCGTCACATCACCGGGTACGGGGGTGAAGCCCAGCCGGGCGGCGTTACGCCCGAGCGCACGGGCGCGCGCGTGGGCGTAGCGGACGCGGAAGAGAGGGTTGCTCTCACGCTGCAGCAGATGATCGGCGGTGATCCGGGGCCGGTCGTGGCCGGCGGGATACAGCAGCGCCCAGCGGGCGGCGTCGGGCCCGAGAGGAGCGGGATCCTCGGGCGCCGGCACGGGCCGCAGATCGACGGTCTCCCCAGGACGAACGTGATCGACCTCGGCACGGCCGCCCTGAGTGGCGATGACACGCACAAGGGTGTCGGCGACGACTTCGGCGCGTACTTCGAAGGGGATACGGAGGGGGACGACGGTTTGGGCGAGGGTGGGGGTGTGGCCGTAGGGGGTAGGGGGGGTGTGGTCGGGGGTGGGGCGGCTGTGGCCGGTGGTGGTGGCCGTGTGCCTGGGGCCGGCGGCGGCGTGGCTGTGGCTGGTGGCGGTGGGGCTGTGGCCGGTGGCGGTGGGGCCGTCGGGGCGGCTGGCCCTGTTGAGGCGGATGGGGCCGTTGGGGCAGTCAGCGCCGACGGGGCGCGCGCGGTCGAGGATCTCCCCGACGAGGGCGGCGGTGGCGGTGTCCGGTTCGAGGTGGATGTTGAGAAAACCGGGCCCGGTGATCTCGACGTCGGCGACTCCGGCCGCGTCACGGAGCCGAGGACAGAGGATCTCGGCCACCTGCAGGGGCGGACAGCCGGCGGGACGGGCGAGCTGCAGGGCGATGTTGGTGGCGTAATCGCCACGGCCTCCGGGACCGGGCACTGTGACGACGGCACGTTCAGGCACGGCGACGCTGAGTTCCCCGTCGTCCACAGCGCAACGCACCGCGCGCAGCACGGTACGGGAGAGCTCGACGGGGGTCACGGGACAAGGGTATGGGAGGAGGGGGGTGGGTATGCGAGCTGGTTTGGGTCGAGCGTCCGGGATGTGGACGGGGGCGCCGGGCGGGTTCGGCGGGGGCTTGGGGCTTATGTGCGCCGTGGTCCCACTCCGGTCTCGATGTCGATGGGGGCTCGTAGAGACGGACTTGAGGCGGCTGAGGCAGCTGAGACCACTGAAAGCCGAAGCGGCCGCTGAGGCGAGTGCGGCGATTTGATGCCGGCGGGGCCACCGTTGCCAGTCGAACCTTCGGCCTCTGCCCCTAGCCCCGAAATAGGGAGCTGCTCAGGCTCCTGGGCGCCCCGCGGGATCGGGATGGACGGCGTGCTCGGTGTGCTGGGTGTCCTCTGGGCCGAGCACACCACCGAAGGAGCCTGCGACCTCGGCACCGGAGTCGACGCGCCCGCGACGCTTCATCAGTTCCTTCACGAGCTCGATGAGTTCGGACGGCTCGAAGGGCTTGGCGAGAAACGCGTCGACGCCCACGTCGAGGCCGCTCTCGACCTCGTACTGAGTGCACGCGCTGATGATGGCGAGGGGGAGGTTCCGGGTGCGGGGATCGGCACGAAGGCGGGCGGCGGTCCGCAGTCCGTCCAGCCGTGGCATGACGACATCCAGGGTGACCACATCGGGCCGCACCTGATGGACGACGTCCAAACACTCGGCACCGTCGGCCGCGGTCACGACCTCGAGACCCTCCAGCTCGAGGTTGACCCTGATCAGCTGCCGGATGACCTTGTTGTCGTCTACAACAAGCACCCGGCCGGACACGCCTGGCACAACTCGAGAGTAGGTGGACACAGGGGGCCGCGTCCGGGTTTTCCCCGACTTCCACCCCGTCCGGGCGAGCCGCGCGCAACGCGGGCTCCGCCATTCGGCAGCAGCGACCGGCACAGCCTGGTTCAGGGCGCTTCTCCAGGGGAGCCGCGCTCGACGCACAGCCCGGGAAACCTGTTCATGACGACCCCGAAAGAGCTGGTAGGGTTCTACCCGTCGCCGCAGAGAACGGTCGACACGCCCCCGTAGCTCAGGGGATAGAGCAACGGCCTCCGGAGCCGTGTGCGCAGGTTCGAATCCTGCCGGGGGCACCCTGTATGAGGTGCCCAAAGACCCCGTCACCAGCGGAAACGCTGAGGCCGGGGTCTTCGTGCTTGTGCAGGCGTATGCCGCCGGAAGCGACCCTATGTCGGGGCCTGTGGACGAGCTGTGGACGGGATCTTGGTCTATCGCCGCAGGTGAAGTCCGGAAACGGGCGAGACTTCTGGACAGTGACGGCACTATCTGAATCTCCCTACCGGGTGCTCCGGTTGGCCTCAGAGTTGCTCGGTTTGATCCCTCAGTCAGACCGGCACCGACCTGCGATCGGGCACCACAAGGGATGGGCCGCCGATCGCAGCTGCCACCAGTCTCAAACCCCGGTCCCTGCTCGATCAGGGCGGCCCGTTCGTATGCCGCACCGCTATGGGAGACGCTTCGCCCGAGGCCGGCGCATGGCGCCAGGGGCGTAACCCGCAGCGCCAGAAGATCGGGGTGCTCGGCTGGGCGCTGCTGACCCTGCTCCTGATCGCGCTGCCCACCCTGGCACCGAACTGACGCGGCACGCCCAGGGCCGTCTAGGTGTACTGATCACGCCTCGCGGCTTCAGTCCGGCCCGGCCTGCCGGGGCACTCGCCCGAGCACGTACCGAATTCGGTAGCTGACCAGGGTGGATGCCGACACGAGAGGGCGGAGGCCGGTCCCACTGGGTCCCACTCTCTCGTGTCTCTCGGTGTTCGCGACACACCTCCGACACACTCAGATGACGACCCAAGCCGAGCAGGCCGGCCACCCAGACCCACATCTGGACCCCCGACGCCCCACACGTCTCGCGAAGTGAGGGAGCGGCGCGTGGGAGCCAGGGGGCAGGCTGGATGGTGGAGGTGATTGCTGTGGCGCAGAACGGAGCCATCTCACCCGTTGAGGATGCTGCAGTACTGGAAACTCTGTTCCGCCAGTCGCCTAAAGGCCTGTTGATCTTGGACACGGAGCTGCGAATCCTGCGGATCAACCTCACCAGGCCGGTTCTGCACGAAGCGCCCCCTGAACAGATCCTGGGCCGGCACCTCACGGACGTGTATGACCTTTCCGCACCCGGTGAGGTGGAGGCGATGCTGGGCGGCGTGCTGGCGAGCGGCGCGCCCGCACAGGGGCAACTGGTGGGGGTGCGTCCGAAGAGCGCGCCGGGGCCGGAGTACCTGTTCTCCGTCTCGGCATCTCGCCTGCAGGACTCGCAGGGGAGGATCTTGGGGGTGCTGGCGGAGATGCTCGATGTCACCGAACGCGAAAAGGTACGCGCCCGCCTGCGCGTCCTCGGCTCGGTGCGCAAGCACGTGGGACAGACCCTCGACGTTATGGCCACCTGCGAGGAACTGGTACAGGCCGTGGTGCCGGACCTCGCCGACATCGCCGTGGCGGAAGTGGTAGACGCAGTCGTACGTGGCGAGGACCCACCGCTGAGCCCTCTGGGACGGGAGGTGCCGCTGCGCCGTGTCGCCTTCGACCACCGCGGCGGCGAGGAGCAGATTCAGGCACATCCGGTGGGTGACGTGCGCGCTGTGCCTATGCCGACGCCTCACGCCCAGACGCTGGCCGACCTCAAGCCCCGCCTTGTCGCCCTGGGGCCTGACACGCCCTGGCTGGCAACCTGCCCGCCGCGTGCCGAGGCGATCCGCGCATCCGGTGCCCACAGCCTGATCACTACACCCCTGACGCTGCGCGGAACCGTGCTCGGCCTGTTGAGCCTGTACCGCACCGGCCAGGCGGACGTCTACGACGAGGACGATGTCACCCTCGCCAACGCAGTCGCCGCTCACACCGCGCCGTGCATCGACAACGCCCGCCGCTACACCCGGGAACACTGCATCGCCTTGACAATTCAGCGCCATCTGTTGCCTCCCTGCCCTGCGACGCAGACCGCCCTTGAAACCGCGCACCTGCACCTGCCCTCCGAAGTGGGCGGAGGCGGCTGGTACGACACCTTCGCCCTGTCCGGCGCCCGTACCGCACTGGTGGTCGGCGAAAGCGCCGGCCAGGGCATCCCCGCGGCCACCGCGATGGGTCAGCTACGGACCGCCATGCACTCCCTGGCCGCACTCGACCTGGAGCCCGACGAGCTCCTCGCACGCCTCAACGACACCGCCATAAACCTGGCCCAGGAACGCGCGGCTCTGCCGACCAGCGACCCCCTGCGCCGGCAGCCACTCACGGGAAGCTGCGTGTACGCGGTCTACGACCCGCTAGCCCGGACCTGCAGCATCGCCCTGGCCGGCCACCCCTCACCCGTCATCACCCATCCTGACGGGAGGACCGATGTCCTCGATCTGCCGAGCGGACCTCCCTTGGGCAGTGTCGAGGGGCCCCCCTTCGCCGCCACCACGATCTCCGTAGCCGACGGCAGTGTCATCGCCTTCTACACGGCGTCCCTCCTGCACGCCTCCCCGTCCCCTGACGCCCTCCAACAGGTGCTCGCCCACCCTGACCGGCCACTGCAGGATCTATGCGATGACGTGCTCTACCGGCTGAAGGACGACACCCGCCACTGCGACGTCGTCCTCCTCCTCGCCCGCACCCACGCATTCCCCGCCGACCAGATCGCCACGTGGGACATCGACCACCACCCCAAAGCCGTCGCCACGGCGCGCGCCCACACCCAACACCAGCTCGCCCATTGGGGAGTGGATGAGGAAACCGTCTACACCACCGAAACGATCGTCAGCGAACTGGTCACCAACGCCGTCCGCTACGGCACCCCGCCTCTGCGGTTGCAGCTCATCAGGGACCGTACCCTCACCTGCGAGATCCACGACGGCAATCCCCTCGCGCCGCGGCTGCGCCACGCCAAGACGGTCGACGAAGGCGGGCGCGGCCTTTTCATCGTCGCCCAACTCGCCCAGAACTGGGGCGTCCGCTACTCCCCCGACGGCAAAACGGTCTGGGCCGAGCAGACTCTCCAACCCAAATCGTCCAGCGCGTGAGGCAGGATGGATGCGGCAGGATGGGGCACGCGCCGGGCGTCCTCGCTTGGCTCGTTTTCGAGCCCGCGGTCGTCGTGCCCCGCAGAACCCCGGCCGCATCCGGCCGACCGTGATGGCTGCGGCACCCGACTGCTTAGATCACCGGTATGACGGATTGGTCCCAGCTCCACCACGCTTACGGCAGAGCAGAAGACATTCCCGGCCTGCTCGACGCAGTGAGCCCGGCCCCACACGACGCAGGCTGGACCGAACTTTGGTCCCGGCTGTGCCATCAGGGCACCGTCTACTCAGCAAGCTACGCGACCTTGCCTGTCCTCCGAGACATGGCGCCAGTGGTCGCCCTCAGACCGACAGATGGCGCTCTGCCTGGCAGGCGCCATCGTAGCCAGCACTGACCAGCCGTACGGCGATCAAGATCCCCACGTCGCTTACGCCTCGGAGACGTCCGACCTGGTGCAACGAACTTCATAGCCTTCGGCGAGTACGGCTTCTTTTCGACCACGCACGGCATGTACATGAAAGAGACGAGAGCGAGGAAGGTACCGCTGCAGCCGCAGCCCTCCTCAGCTCTGGAGGGGCTGGCCCGAAGGCTCCACGCCCGCGCGCTCGCTGACGGTCAACCCGACGTCGCACATAAGTTGACCTACGTCTTCGGCAAAGCGCAGTGCGCGCAATGCGATGCGATCTTTAGCGTCGCGGAAGCCGTCATCGCCCGTTGGGGCTCATGACCGCACCTGCCAACCACTTTCACCAATACCGAACCCTGGGGCAGCCCAGAAACGGCGAGGCCCCTGGACGGGATGCCAGAGGCCTCGGACACAGGCAAGGGCTGTCACTCATACTCGCGAAGCAGGTCCTCGATACGCCGGTTGGCGACCTCCTGCCGTCCATCAAGGCACTTCGCGTAGCGGGTCAGCAGGACTTCGACACTGTTGCCGGCGCGCTCGGCGACCTCGGTCGGGTCGACACCCGCGTTCAGCCACGTCGACAGCGCCGAGTGCCGAAGATCGTAAGGCCTACTCGCGAGCGGCGAGGCCCCGACGGCCGGCGGGAGCCCCAGAAGCCGAGCCTCCTGCCACACCCGGTAGTAGGTCGAGGACGGGACGACCGAGCCCCTCTCGCTGAAGAAGAGCCGCCCGTCTTCCGCCGTGCCAAACGTGGCGAGATGATCCTGCAGCACGACGACGAGCTGAGGCGGAATGGGCACACGCCGAACGTCCTCAGTCGGCCGATTCTTGAGTCCGCGGTCGTCGTGGGTCTCCCCCGAGTCGGTCCACTGCTTGCCGACCGAAGGACGAGTCCGGTGGAGCAGCGCAGACCCCCAGCCCTGCTCGGGGAGGATGAGGTCAGTCTCCACCAGGCCCACCGCCTCGGCAGGACGGAGGCCACCGAAGTACATGGCCGCGAACAGCCCGACGAGACGCCGGCCGCGAGCACGCCGGTAGCCGCCCACGTAGGACACTGCCGCCAGGAGATTGCGGGCCTGCTCCGGGTTGGCGACAACGCGCGGATCTACCTGGTTCGAGACCTTGGGCTTCTGCCAGCGAACCGCCGTGATCGGATTCTCACGCAGCTCCCCCAGATCGACCGCGTAGTTCGCAGCATTGACGAGGGTCCGCCGCTTCCGCCGCACGGTCTCAGCCGCTGCCGCGGTGCCGTCGAGCTTCAGCTTCAGCCCATCGAGCACCGCACGGGCCGTTGCCGGTTCAGTGAGATCCGCAAGCGGCCGGGAAGCCTTTGCCACCCAGTGCAGAATATTACGGACGTTATCCGGGATTTCCCGGTCGCTCGGCCCTGGCAGCACGAAGGCCCAGTTGCGTAATGCCTTACGGATCTCCTCGTCGGACGGCCGTCCTGCCCGCTCCCCGAGCAGTTCCATGGTCACGCTGGTAAGGGATTCATTGATGCCGTCTCGCGTATTGGGCGCAGCGTGGGGCCACTTCATCGCGAGATACCTGAGGGCGAAGTCGTACCAGGACAACGGCGACTTCTTCTGTTCCATCGAAGCTGGAAGACCAGTCTCCTTGTCGAACTCTTCGCCGTCCCGCATGGCGCGCATGAGCTTCGTTCGGTAGTGATCAGCGAGCGCCTTGGTACGGAACGAGTCCGAGAAGACGTTACCGGCGACGGACCAGCGGACGCCGTACGAGGGCGTCTTGGTGTCCCGCTTGCGTACGCCCCAGACCTTGACGTCGAGAGACTTCACGCGGCCTCCTCCAACTGTCGGAGCCACGAGGTGAAATCACTGCGCCAGACCCGAAGCTCACCGTTGGGGAGCTTGAATGCGGCTGGCCCCTGTCCGAGTTCGCGCCAGCGGTAGAACGTCCGTCGAGAGACGCCGCCCAGTTCGTCCAGGACTTGGTGCACGGTCATCAGCTCGTCGCGGCGGGTTTCCATGTCGGCTCTCCTTCCGTTCCGGGGGCGGGTTCGAGGGATGCGGCAAGCCAGGCTTCGGCGCGGGACAGGCCGGTACCGGCGAAGACCCAGTGAGCGAGGACGAGCGTGGTTTCGCCGTCCTGCGGTACGGGCGGGGCAGCTTGAGCCCGGCGCCAGTCGGCACGCGCGTCGCGGAGGGCTCCGAGGGTGGTGGAGTAGCGGCGGGACTTGGTGGAGAAGTGACCGCGGAAACCGAGCATGTGGGCCCAGGCCCGCAGGCGGAGGTCCGCCAGCTCGGGACGGGCTCCCAGGACCCAGGCGGTGCGGATCATGCGCCGGGCGTGTTCGGTGATCCGGACTTGGGCCAACTCGGCGAGGAAGCGGATCGGACGGTCCAGGGTGCCCGTCGCGGTCTCTGCTCCCTTGGTGGCGTACTTGGCGATGTACGCCGCTACGGCCCGCTCGGTCAGCTCCTGGCCGTCGTCGAAGTCGGCGGAGCGGATCGTGCGGACGTCGAGCTGACGACCGAAGACGAAGGTATGAGCCCGGTCGTCGATCACCGGCCCGGCGACGCGCGCGGCAGGGGCAGCGGCCCGTACGGCATCGGTCAGCAGCTCGGCCGTGGCCCAGGCTGGAGGAGCGGAGTCGCCGCCCTCCGGGCCGTCGAGGCGGATCACGGCGTGGAAGTGGACGGCGCCCCGCTTCTGGTACTCGGCCACCTTGGCGAAGGAGATCCGGGCGTGGTGCCGGAATGCTCGCTGAGTGAGGCCGGCCCGCTTGGCGACCTCCCGGCGGAGGTAGATCGAGAAGCGTCGCCACAGCTCCCCCGCGTGCGCGTTCCACAGCACGGCCGCTTCGTAGTCGTAGGTGTCGGGGTCGAGGGGCGTCCCCAGGACGGCGTCGCCTTCCTCGTGCCGCACGCCGCAACGGCAGTTCCGGCCGCCGGAGGGGCGGTTGTGGACCGGGCCGAAGCTGGGGGCGGTGAAGGTGGCGAAGACGCGCGGGTGTGTGGCGACCCGTTCGGGCGTGCCCTTGCCGCCGCGGAGTCCGGTGGTGATCAGGTGGTAGGTGTCGCGGCGGTAGGTCTCGGCGCAGGCCGCGCACCGGGTGGCGCGGCGGTTGTTGCAGCGGACGAGGAGCTGACCGGCGGGCAGGGCCGATGAGTCCAGGTGGTGCAGGACGCGGCCGATCTCGCCGGTCGTCTGGTCCACCACGTATTCGGTGCGGTGGCCGCCGAGGCGGACGGGGTGGGTGCAGCCGCCCAGGCCGGACAGTTGGTGGGCCAGCTCGGGCATGGTGCCGAGTGAGGCCAGCATGGAGAGTTCCGCCAGCGGGGGCGGAGTCTGCCGGGTGATGATGGGACTTCCTTTCGGCTGTTGCGACGGTTGGGAGGGACGGCCCCGGGGCGGCGGGATGCTTGGCGGCTTGTTGCCGCCCCGGCGGCCGGTCAGCGCTTGTTGGCGCTGTTGACGAGGGAGCGCAGGACCACGGCGGCGATGGCCACGGACACGGCCGAGACGGCGACCGCCGCCAGAAGCGCGGTGAGCACGATTCCGACGACGACCACGGCGGCGACCGCGCCGACACCGACGCCCACGTACGGGGCGACCGGGCGGCCGGCCAAGGAGGCCGGAGTCTGTGTCTGCTGAGGCGTGAGGGTTGTCGTCGGCAGAGTGGGGATGTCGGGCAGCTTGGGGCGGAGCACGGCGGACCTCCTTGTCACTGGTGGGTGCCGTTGACGACGCCGACCCCGGAACGGGTGCCGGACTCGATGGCGGGGGCGAGGAAGGTGTGCGAGAGCCAGAAGCCGAACAGCGCGATCACGACGGCGACCCAGAGCCGGACGCCGAGGAACTTGATCGCGGCCCAGGCGATGGCGCCCAGGACGAAGACGAGCGGCAACGAGATGGTCACGGGAGCTCCCTCAGCGGGCGGCGCAGCGGTGGGTACGGGCGGCCAGCTCGGCGGCGGCGCGGCTGTCGTAGTCCGTGGCGAAGCCGCAGCGCGGAGCCGTGCAGGCGGCGGTGTGCTTCTCGCGGCCCCGGCCGTCGTAGTAGGTGGCGACCTGGACGGGCCCGATGCGGGTGACGTTGCGGAAGCGGCGGTTGGCGGGCATCAACGCGTCTCCTTCGGGTCTTCGCCGGTGAAGTCGGTGGCGTGCTCGGCCAGCCAGCGCAAGATCTCGTCGCCCTCATAGCTGTCGGCGGTGAGGATCACGGGCTCCGCGATGAGCACGGCTTCGGTGAGGCGGTTCTGTCGGGTCAGCTCGGCGGCGCGTTGCAGCACGCGGAGCGTGGACGGACGCACGGTTGCAAGTCCTCCGGTGTCAGGTGAGTCGAGCGGCGATGACTTCGGCCAGCGGCAGCGGAACGCCGAGCCGGGCTCGAAGGGTCGCGGTGTCGATGGGCGTTCCGGTCCTGGCGCGGTGTTCGTCGGCGACCTTGCGCGCGAGCGTGACGAGCGCCGGCGGAACCGGGGGTGTGGAGGGTGGAGCCGGTTTCGGCTCGGCAGCGGGCAATTCAGGTGCAGGGGCAGGGGCTTCCGAGGCCATGGATTCTGGGACGGACTCACGCCCCGCTGCTGCGGTTGCTCCGTGGGCGAGCAGCGTCCCGCCCAAGAAGGCGACCGCGGGCCATCCGGCGACGAGAATGCGCAGCCAGGCCGGTACGGCGCCCAGGTCGAGGAGCCCAGCCGTGGAGACGTTGGCGCCGAGCGATGCGGTCAAGGCGACGAGGAACCAGCACCACCCAGCCGCTTTCATCCCGCCGGAGCGGAGCCGCCGCCAGGCCGCCACCAACAGCAGGTCGACGGAGACCGGGTAGGCCCATGCCTTCCATCCGTGCTGTCCGGCAGCCGACGCCAGGTCGTGCAGGTGGGCAAAGGACAGCGCGGCGGCGATCATCGCTTGGACGAGCACAGCGTCGACGCGGACGGGTAAGGCACGCACGGCGAGACTCCTTCCGGTTCCAGGCATGAAGGGGGTAGGGACTTGGCACGGGACGGCCGTGCCAGCCGTGGGAGCGGGTGTGGTTACTCGGTGACCGGGCGAGCCGTTGCCACAGGCCCGGACGCCTCAACCGGCATCGGCGGGACGTAGGGCCGGAAGGGGTCGAGCGCCGGTACGTCGGGGGCGTGGTGAGCCGTCGCACGGCAAGTTGCCGCAGCGTCGGCGAGGGAGAGGTACGGGGTACGGATGCGTGACCAGCCGCCGGAGGTGTCGCCGATGACGGCCAGACCCGGCAGTTCGGGGGCGATGGCGCAAGCTGCGAGGACGGCCTCAGGGGCGATGTCGCCGAGCGCCATCTTTGCCGAGGCTTCGTCGTTCACGCGGTGGCAGACACGGCCGGTGAGCTGAGCGCGGAGCATGGTCGCGCCCTTGCCGAGTTCGGCGCCGAAGCGCTGCCCGCAGACTTCGAGGTAGATCCCGGCGGCCCGGCCGAGTTGGGCGAGCCGAATGAGCTGGGTGACCATTTCGTCCCGCCGTTCCTCCTCCTTCCGCGTGGCGACGAGGAAGAGCTCGGCCACCTCGTCGATGAAGAGGACGATCGGAGCGGGACGTGCGTCCTCGGGAAGTCCCCAGATGTCCGAGGTGATCAGCTCTTCGGAAGTGCCGGGGGCGATGCCCTGCCGGGCCTTGATTAGGTCGTATCGGTCCTCCATTTCTTTCACGAGCAGGGGAAGCAGTTCGGCCGCCTGGTCCGGGTCGGTCGCCAGGGCGGAGAGCCGGGGCCCGAAGGGTGCCAGCTCAACCCCGCGCTTGCAGTCGATTCCGACCAGGACCACCGGCTGGACGGCAAGCCCGGTCAGCAGGTTCCGCAGATACATGGACTTGCCCGAGAGCGTGGCTCCGAGCACCAGTTCATGCGGAACAGTCCGGTAGTCCCGCACGAACGCGATCGCGTCTTCCCGTAACGCCACCGGGACCTGAAGCGGGCCACCGTTGAGCCGACGGGGCATCCGCACCTTCCGCAGCACATCGAAGCCGACAAGCCGCAACTCGACGACGCCGGGCTTGATGTCCCGCACGTGGACGGCGTGGACGCCCCAGGCATGCCGGAGGCGTTCGGCGGAGGCCGCCACGTCCGCCGGCTCCTGGCCCGGGGCCAGCCGCAGCCGCATGCGCAGACCGGTCGTGGTGGGTCGGATGACGCCCCGTCGAGGAGGCACCGGCCGGACCTCACGGCGGGTGGCCGCCCGAACGGCCAGCGCTCGCCACCGGGACGGCTGCACGGTCAGTCCGCAGGCCTCCATGGTCGAGGAGTACGAGGCCAGCAGCCGGGCCACCGAGAGCGGCAGCCCGACCGTGGACCAGTACGCCGCCGGGTAGGCGCGCCGGGCGTAGGCGGCGCCACCCATCGCAGCGAGCGGACCGCCCAGCTCGGCCAACGTCACCAGGTCCGTCACGGCGATCAGCCCGCCTGAGCCATCGAGAAGGCACCCGGAGCCACAGCGGTCGCCCGGTAGGCGATGCCGTGCCGCTCCTGACCGTTGAACACGCTCTGCCACGGCCGCGCCACCAGACCCGGAAGCGACACCGGAGCACCGACCGTCAGGCCCTCGGTCACTCCGCTTTCCGGGACAGTGACCTGAATCAGCGATGACTCGCCCTCGTCGATGTAGACGACACCGACGGTCATCAGCGCCTCACCGGTCACCGCATCCTTGGCGATCTCCCCGGTCTGCCGGTCGCGCACCTTCGGCGCCGGGGCCTCGGTGAGCAGGATCGTGGCGGTCGAGGCGTCAACTCGGATCACACGCACAGGGATTGCTCCTTCTGGGATCGATCAACCTGCCGACCTGACAGGTTGACTTAGCAAGTTCAAAGCTAGAGATGACAGGTTGACTTGTCAAGTCGCGATCGTGGGAGACTCGTCCGAAGGGTGGCATCAGCTCAAGCGGTAGGTGTCTTCAAGTTCCTGCCGGTCGGCCGGGAGAAGCACTTCAGAGACCTGCAAGGACCGGCCGGAGGCGTCACAGGCGACGACCAGGACACTCAGCACAGGCATGCCGTCCGGCAGCTCCAACAGCTCGGCTTCGCGCGCCTCGGGCAGCCGAGCCGACACGCGCTCGATCACATGGTCGAAGCGGACCTTTTTCCGTGCTTCGAGATGTTCACGGGTACTACCGCTCAAAGGTTGACCGGACCCCAGCTCAGTGCCCTCGACCACGCCGGCGGGGAAGTACGACGAGACCAGCTCAACAGCTTCGCCATCCTCTGTGACCAGGAAGCGGCGCACGAGAACCTCGGTCCTCTTCGGCAGGCCAAGCGCCGAGGCGATTCGAGCAGGCACAGGCACGTGTGCGACTTCGATCAGTCGACCCACACCCTGCGATTCGTCGCGCTCCAGCGCCTCACGCCCCCGCCGATCCTTCCGTTCGACGACCTCCGGACGGCCCCGGACGATCGTGCCGTAACCCTGACGGGACTCCAACCAACCGTCCCGCTTCAGCAGCTCCAGTGCCCGCAC
Source organism: Streptomyces sp. CA-106110 (assembly GCF_050936285.1). NCBI lineage: Bacteria > Bacillati > Actinomycetota > Actinomycetes > Kitasatosporales > Streptomycetaceae > Streptomyces > Streptomyces sp. CA-106110. The sequence goes on from NZ_JBNJNB010000001.1 coordinate 4,367,859, forward strand.
GACGGTTGGGCGGGACATCCCGAAGGTCTGCACCAGTTGGTTTTCACTCGGTACACGACTGCCCGGCGCGTAGGTGCCATCCTCGATACGACGCTGAAGCGTCCGCGCGAGGCGCACGTACTTCGGTGGCTCCACTTCATACGCCATGAACGCCGCCTGTCGAGATTGGCCAAGTCAACTGGTCAACCAGACTACCGGCAGATTCAAGGCGGCAGAAGAGGTCGGCTATCCCATCACGCCGGCCAGGCATCAGCCACCACGAAGGAGACGACTGTTCCGCCGAAGTGACTGGGCCCGGAGTGCCATGAGTCGGCGATGGAGTCAACGAGGAGCAGCCCCCGTCCGTGAGCATCGTTCGCTTCCGGATGGCGCAGCCGCACGTTCGCCGGAAAACCCGGGTTGTGCACCTCGACACGGAGCGAGGTTCCCTCACGGAACCACTCGACTCGCACCAGCCAGGGGTCATCCGACTTCCCGTAGCAGATGGCGTTGGTCACCAGCTCCGAGATCATCAACGTACAGTCATCGACCGAGCAGGCCGGGTTGTACGGAACGATGAACTTCCGGAACCAGCGCCGGGCCCGAGGCACAGACTCCGGTACAGGGTGCAAGGTCATCGCTCCGAGCCGCGGCGAGTCCTGGCAGGGGTATCGATCGATCGTGTAGGTCATGCGTGCTCACTCCTTGCCGCTGCCGTCGCAGTCGAGGCAGCGCCGCTTCGACGTGGCACGGTTGCGGTCATTGGCCGTGGCTAGCGCCAGCGCCGTTCGGGAGTCGACGCGCTTCCACCCACGCCCCCGACACCCCCGGCAAGCTAACCGCGCGTCCTGCTCCGGCCGCCGACTCGTCACGTCGTGCCTCCTTCTCACCCAGGTGGCCTTAGCCACTTCCTGGATAGTGGCATTAGCCACTTCAGGAGTGCAAGCGGTTCGCCGCAACTGGCGCGTCGTCAGGTGAGCGGATAGCCCTGCTCGAACGCCCAGCGGTGCGGCGGATAGGTGGCTTCGGCGAACTCCAGAGGCCGGTCCTGCAGGTCGAAGACCACGTGATGAACGATGAGGACCGCCGATCCTGGCTCCAACCGAAGGTCGGCCGCCTCCTCTTCCGTGGCAGGCCGAGCGCACATCCGGTCTTCCGCGTAGCTCCCTTGACGCCCTGTCATCCTCTCGACATACATCAGCGTCCCTTCTTGGATCCGCTCAGGGTCCATGAGCTTGGGCGCGCGCTGACCGACGTCTGGAGCGAACCACGAGGTGGAAAGCGTGATCGGACCGTCCTGGTTGTTCGTCACGCGCCGGCGGTGCACGGCTCGACGATCCTTCGCCAAACCCAAGGCCTCAGCCACGTAGTCCGGCGCCTCCAGCCAACCGGCCGACGTGATCACCGCGTACTCTCCGGGCGTGTAGATCTTCCCCGTCTGCCGAGCACGCCCGTACAACTCCCTTGCACGCCGGTTCACTTCGAGGCTGCGCACGTAGGTTCCTGAACCCTGGCGCTTCTCGACCAAGCCCTGATGACTCAGCGCTTCCAATGACCGCGCGGCCGTGGGCCGGGACACCTTCCAGTCCATGGCGAGCTGCCGTTCCGAGGGCACCTCGTCCCCCGGGCGCAGGTCGCCCCGGAGAATCTGATCACGGATGTGGTGGGCAATCTGGAGATACTTCGGTTGAGCCTCTTCGATCTGAGGCATCTCCCCTCCTCCTAGTTGAACAGGCAACTGGCTTTGGCCTCTAGCCACTATAGGCGGAGTGGCCAACCTGTAAACCCGTAGTCTGAACGCATGACGCGGTTAATCGTCGCAGCAGGAGGAGGAGGCGACGCAGTCGCCGCCGCCATGCTTCACGCCGCCCTCTACGGCGACGAAGACCAGGCGGTGGTCCTCACCTACGCCTGGGACCGCCTCTTGATCGACCCGCTACCGGGCCCTCGGCGACCTGCTGACTTCACCGGCCTGGAACGCCTCACCCCGTTCACCTGGGCAGTGCCGGCGCAGGCCCGTCCGATCGCACCCGCCGACTCCACACTCCCCCGGCTCACAGCAGAGCTCCCGCACACCTACGCTCTGCTCGACCCCTACCGGGGAGCCGAAGGCCTCACCCACCAACTCGAAGACCTCGTCAACCACTTGCAGCCCGAGTCGATCGACCTCTTGGACGTGGGCGGAGACATCCTCGCGCGAGGCGATGAGCCGACACTGAAGAGCCCACTCGCCGACGCCCTCTCACTGGCCGCGTGCTGCCAAGTGAACGCTCCGGTGCGACTGCTCGTCGCGGGACCGGGTCTGGACGGCGAACTCCTGCCGGGAGACCTGACCGACACGCTCGGCACCGTCGTCCACACCTTCACCGCGAGGGATGTAGAGGCGATCAGCTCAGTCATGGAGTGGCACCCGTCCGAAGCGACCGGGCTCCTCGCGGCAGCGGCCAAGGGCGTGCGAGGCACGTGCGAGATCCGAGACGCAGGACTCCCCGTACTGCTCACGGACGAGAGCCCGACGGTGCACGAGGTCGACCTGGACGACGCTCTCAGCCGCAACCAGTTGGCCCGAGCCATCATGGCAACCGCGCACCTGGACGAGGTCGAGGCCTACAGCCGCGAAATCTGCGGCTACTCGGAGATCGACTACGAGCGCAACAAGGCTCTGTGGCTGAAGGAGCAGCAGCCGGCCAAGCTGGACCCGGCCACGATCTGGGCCCAGCTCGACCAGTTCGAGAGCGAAGCCCGAGCCCGCGGAGTCACCCACACGACGTTCCGCCGCATCACCGAGGCACTAAACCTCAGCGGCTTGCAGCGCAATGACTTGCGGCAACTCCTCATCAGCAGCCGGCCGGAGCAGTACGACGCGCCCCTGTGGCGCATCCCAGCCTCAACCTGAGTAACAACTTTCTTCACGGGTTCAAGGGCGCTTCCGCCGCGCACGGCGCGGCGTCGCGCGCCCGTCGCCCCGGGCCTGCGCTCCTGTCTCCGCCCCGCTCCAGCCCGGACCGCCAGCCGCGCGCCACGGGCTGAGGGCTCGATGGGGTGGACCCGATCTGATCTGTCGGCTGTCGCTTAGAACGTATGCCTCCGGCGGGGGCGCTCAGGCTCCGGGATGAGCGGGGCCAGTTCTGCGACCGCGGGCCGGTTCGTAGTTCGGGTGGGGAGCTGTCATCCCGTCTGCCGTCGACCCAGGCAAGCCATAGCAGACCAGGCTTCTGGGGCCCAGGTCGTTCGTCCAGCAGGGCGCTCCACCTGGGCCCCAGAAGCCTGCCCCGCTATCACTCCATGTGGGTCGACGGCAGACGGGATGACAGCAGGGGGCCGGCCGTGGCTGGGGGCAGCCTCCAAGATCACTCGCCCCCAAGCTGCTCGACTGATCGCGTGCTCATCACTCCCGCATGTCCGTCTCACGACCCTCCACGTCCCGACCCTCATCTGCTGGCGACGCATCCGCCCTATAGGCCTTCTTCACGCGCTGCCATGCCGCAAACACATCCGGGAGCTGGTCAAGCAATCCCCGTACAACAAACAACAGGAAGGTCACCACGCCGGAAGCAGCCAGCAAAGAGACAATGATCTGAGAATCCACCCGGTCGACACCTTCTGATCAGCGGTCGAACTCGGGTGAATCCACTCAGTTCGACCGCAACTTAATACGGTCAGAACTGAGATCCACGCCGACAGTAAAACTCAGGGTCGTGCAAGAGGGAGTTGTCAGGTGGCGTGCCCAATGGGCGCCACAGACGGACGGCGGAGGCAGGAGTCCGGGTCGTGGTTCACGGATCATCCAGTTCCAATGCGACATGTCGGCTCGCACTGGAATGGCCTGCGACTCGTACGTTATCAGCAAGATTCACCCACAGAGCGGATCAACGAATAGAGCCGACATCCATATTGGGTTTGTGATAAAGGCCCACCCGACGATCTCCACCCATACACGAGCGTCCCCCGGGCTGTGTCGGGGCCGCGGGAGGGCACTCGTTGGTGACCCAGCGTTGACAACTGGTGACGGCTTGGCCGCAGGTCAGCACGTTGGTCGCGACCTCAGCCGCAGGCCAGTGCGATTGGGTGTCAGTTGTGGCTGAACTGAGCCCCGGAGATCAGGGCCCGAGCAGCGCGACGAAGCCCGGCAACCGCCACAGGTTGCCGGGCCTCCGTGCGTTCGTCAATCAACGAGGTAGTGGGCTTCGATGTAGGCGACGGTGGAGTCATACGGTTCCCCCACCGGCTTCAACGAGTACCGGCGGAAGACCGCGGCGGTAGCGCGGCGGACGCCGCGGTTGCGAGCGTCTGCATTGTCCCAGGAGCCTGCGAGGGTGCGGGTGACCACCTGGTCGATTTCCTCGGCCAGGTTCTTCTCCGTGACCGTAAGGCCGGACGGTGCGTGGTCGTGGATTATCCGCGACAGGACGCCCACGTGGTCGTCGTCCAGCACGACGACGGCTTCGTCGGGGTGCTTCTCTGCGTCCACGATGGCGCGGGCAACCCGGAGTGCTTCGGACAAGAACTCCAGAGCGTCCTGGGCATTCTGGATGATCCGGTCCCGCAGCAGCTTGATCCGCTCCGCGAGGGCGGTGTACTTCGCGGACTCCGGTTCGACGCCCTTTTCGAGGGCGGCCTTGATGTGGTCCAGGATCTCTGCCGCGGACGGCGGCGTCTTGTCCTCACCGTCGTCCTTGTCGGGCTTGGGGCGGACGAGGGCCAGCAGCTCCTTGAGTATGGCGATGCCCGAGGCGTCCAGGACGAGGGCTTCCTCCTGGGAGGCGACCACGGAGAAGGAGTGGACATGGGCATTGATGATCTCCAGGACCATCGGCCCCAGCTCGCCCAGCCGTTCCTTCCTCTCCTCGTCGGAGGACTTCTTGAGCAGGGTCGTGTACACGGACCCGAACAGCCCGAAGCCATCCTGGTACTTGGCGACCCGCTTGTCGGTGTTGATGAGCGGGTACAGGCGAGCCAGGAGCCGGTAGTCCTTGGTGAATACCTCGGCGGCATCAGGGTTGGCGTCCAGGAAGGCGTTAATGGCTCGCACGGACTCGTATCCGTGGACCGTGAGGTCCAGGCCGTCCACGTCGGCGAGGAGGTCTTCGATCCGGGCGAAGGTGGTGCGGAACTCGCCGACCAGCTCGGACAGGTCGGTGACGAACCCGCCACCCTTGCTGGCCCTTCCCGAGGTGGGGTCGACGACGGCCCGCTGGACCTCTTCGGCCAGGCCGATGTAGTCCACGATCACGCCGGAGGTCTTCACGAACCCGGTCGGGGACACCCAGGTGCGGTTCGGACGGGTGATCGTCTGGAACAAGGTGTGGGCTTTCAGCGGCTTGTCCAGGTAGAGGACGCCCTCGTTGGGAGCATCGAACCCAGTCATCAGCTTCGCGGTCACCACAAGGAGGCACAGCGGGTCGTACGGGGTGAGGAACCGCCGCTTCTGTTCCTCCTCCTCGGCCTCCGAGAGCCGGAACGCCCGCATGGCGGGGTCTTCGTCCTTGGAGTCCGAGACGGAGATGTTCACCTCGGCGGTGATCCGGTCATGCTTCCCGACCTCGGCGAGCACATGTGACGCCTCGAAGCCGACCAGCAGCTCGTTAATCTTGTCCGTGTACGCCACGGCCAGCTCACGGTTATAAGCCACGACCTGGGCCTTGAGGCCGTTGCGGTAGGCGCCAGCCAGGTAGTGGTCCACGATGTGCTGGCAGACCGTGTGGATGCGGTCGGGGTTGGCGAACACCGAGGTGAGGCGCCCGAACTTGCGGGACAGGGTCTCACGGTCGGGGTCGTCGAGGTCGAAGTCGTCAGCGAACTGGTCGAACTCAGCCTGCAACTCCTGATCGTTTATCTCGAAGGCGACCGGGTGTGGGTCCAGCATGACCGGGACGGTCGCCTCGTCCAACAGAGAGCGGGACACCGAGTACCTGTGCAGCACCCTACCCGGGTCGGTCTCCTCACCGAAGAGGGCGAAGGTGTCGGTGGCGAGGTTCCTGACGGGGGTGCCGGTCATGCCGAAGAATTTCGCGTGCGGCAACGCTGCGCGCATCTGTCCGGCCAGGGACTTCGACTTGGCGGACTGGGTGCGATGTGCCTCGTCGACCAGCACGATTATGTTGCCACGGGACGACTGGTTCTTGCCGGCGTCGGCGAACTTGTGGACGGTCGTGGAGATGACGCCGCGCACGTCGTCGGCCAGCAGCGCCCGCAGCTCGGCGCTGGTGGCTGGCTGGTGGAAGTAGGCGTCCCCCATCGCTGAGGTGAACACCCCGGAGGTCTGCCGGACGAGCTGGGTGCGGTCGGACAGCAGAATGATCGTGGGCGACTCAGTGCGGGTATCGGCCAGCAGCAGCGAGGCGGCGAACACCATCAGCAGCGTCTTCCCGGACCCCTGGTGGTGCCAGATCAGCCCCTTCGCCCCGCCCGCCAAGACCCGCTCGTGGATCAGGTGCGCCGCCTCCATCTGCGGGTAGCGAGGCAGGTATTTCTTGTCCACCCCACCCCCGGAGGTGTCGAAGAGGGCGAAGTTGGCGAGCATGTCCAGGATCGTGGCCGGGTTGAGTAGCAGCTCGACGGAGCGCTTCACGTCGGCCTGACCGGACAGGTTCTCATCGTCGGCGGTGGAGCGGAACGGCTGCCACAGATTCGTGGGCGCGCCGGCGGCACCGAATCGCAGTTTCAGCCCATCGGAGGCGACGGCGAAGACGTTGGGGGTGAAGAACCACGGGTACTCGGTGGCATACACGTCGTTGATCTCGCGGGCGGCATCCGCCCAACTGGACTTGGCGGTCGGCGACTTCACCTCGACCACCACCAGGGGCAGGCCGTTGACCCAGTAAACGAGGTCGAATCGGCGGGACGTCTTGCCGGGGACGGTGATGGTCACCTCGTCCGAGACGACCAGCGTGTTGGCAGTCAGGTGCTCGAAGTCGATGACCTTCAGGGCATGCCACACGCCGTCGGCGTCCCGGAACTCCTTACGTCCGCACAGCAGGTGTAGAACCTGCTCGTTGGCCCGCACCAGCCCACCTTCGACGGCGTTGACCGTGGCCACGATCTCCTCGACCACTGCGTCCACGTCGAACCCGCCGATCACCTCCGGGTTGAGCCGGACAAGCCCTTCCCGCAGGGCCGGGACCATCACAGTCTGTGTGGTCTCACGCGGCAACGCCAGCCCCGCCGTGAAGTGCCACCCCATTGGGAGAGACCACTGGATCATTAGGTTCTGGAACTCGCGCTCCCGGATGCCCTTAGGCATCTGTTAGACCTCCAGCCTGGCGGACTCAATCTTGATGGTGTGGTCCAGCAGCCCCGTCAGCAGCCCAGCCCGGACCTCGCGGAGACGGTCAGCCTCAACGCGAGTCGCCGCGACGACATCGCTCATCGTGTCGAGTTCCGCCGTGATGCGCTCCTGGTCGACGACGCTCGGGAGACGCACTTGCATGCAGACCGCCCGCTTGGACCCGATGTGCTTGATATTGGTTCCGCCTGCAACCTCACGGAATTGCCCGGACTCGTACGCCCAAAGGCACCAGTGCTTGACGAACGCCGGAATGCTGACGCCTTCGACGGCACGGTAGCGAAGCAGAGTGTTCTGGAAGCAGATCGGGGCGGGGATCTCTTCCCGCCACATGGCAGGCATTCCGACTGCGGTCTCGCTCGCGCTCCCCTCAGAGACGAGGACGTCCCCGTAACGGAGCCCGAAGTTCTCGCGCTCGGTCGGGTTGAAGTCCATCTCAAGTACGTCGGAGAGGTCAAGGGTTCCGTAGCCGACATTGGCAGACCGAAGGTAGGGAGTCATGTGCGGACCGGTGGCGCGTTGCGGTGAGCGCTGGCGTCCCATCGTGATGCAGAACGCCTGGTCCGCGCGGACTTCATCGGCGGAACCGTCTGTCATCGAGTCGGCGCGAAGGCGACGAAGAACGTCTCGGATCGCATCCGCCTCGGTGTCGAGTGCAGTGATCTGGTCATCAACCGCGCTAATGACCTCGACGATCCGCTTCTGCACCGGCAGTGGCGGAATGTCCATGACGATGTTGAGGAAGTCAGCAGGCTTCACCCGCTCACGCCTGCCCCCCATCCCCTTGGAGGCCCCCTGAAGGGCATCCCACATGCGCTGAGTTCTGGTCAGAATGCGAAAGAAGTCGGGGTCCACGTCGGACGCGAAGGCGAAGGTGGGGAACTCCTGTGAAGCGAACGATTCCGGCAGGTCGTCGGGCGTGACGGTGATCGCGCCCTCGAACGCCTTGAGCCGACTGTAGATAAGCACGCCTGGGCCGATCCGGTTGAGCTTCTTGTAGGAGGTTGAGCTCCCGGCGACGGGATCGCGGTAGAGCAGCCCTCGCCCCCTGTTCAGCACCCCCACGGTTGGGTACGTCTGATCCGGGTCCACGTCCACGGATTCCACATTCGGCGTGAGGAATCGTGCCAGAGGCGCCCGGACCCAACCGTCCTGCACCCGGGCGGCATTGCTCGTCGGGTCACTCATCAAAGCCCTCGATCCCGGCGTCGGCGAGCACAGCAAGCATGTGAGCCTCTGCCTTCTGACGTTCGGCGCGGGCGAGGTTGTAGGCGTCGATGAGGGTGCCGAGGTCTTCGCTCTCAGCGGCGGCCCGCTTGATGTACCTGCCGATGTTCAGGTCGTACCCGTTCGCCACAATCTCTGTGGTTGGCACGAAGCGTGCTGCCAGGCCGCCATCGCCGTCTGGGTCCACCGGGTTGCCGTCAGCGTCGAGCTTTGAGTGGTAGGCGGTCACCGTGTCTGCGATGTCCGCGTCGGTGAGGATGTTTCGGTTCTTGACCTTGGTGAACCGCTTGGAGGCGTCGACGAACAGCACCCCGCCCTGACGCTCCGGGGCCTTGGTGCTGGGCGCTCGAAACACCAGAATCGCCGTGGGAATGGTGGTGTTGTAGAAGAGGTTCGCTGGCAGCCCGATGACGGCTTCCAGAAGGTCGTCGTCCAGGACGCGCTGGCGGATGGCTGCTTCCTGGCCACCGCGGAACAGAACGCCGTGGGGAAGGACAACGCCGGCGCGGCCCTTCTTCGGGTTCATGCTGGCGATCATCTGCTGGACGAAGGCCCAGTCCGCCGACGACTGCGGGGCGACCCCACCGATGGCGCGCGGGTCGTTAGTCCAGGGCTTCCACTTCAGGCTGTACGGCGGGTTGGCGACGATCACGTCGAACTGCGCCACGGACCCGTCCGGCTTCTTGAAGCGCGGGTCCTTCAGGGTGTCGCCGACCTCGACCTGGAACTGGGTCAGGTTGTGCATGAAGAGGTTCATGCGGGCCACACCGGCGGTGTCCGGGACGGCCTCCTGCCCGTACAGGCTGAGTGTGTAGCCACGCCCGCCGCGGGCCTTCAGGAGGTTTGCGGAGGCGATGAGCATGCCGCCCGACCCGCAGGTAGGGTCGTACACTGACTCGAAGCCCTTGGGGTCCAAGACCTCGACGATCAGCTCGACGACCTCACGCGGGGTGAAGAACTGGCCGGCGCGGGTGCCGGACCCGTCGGAGAACCGCTTCAGCAGGTACTCGTACGCCCCGCCGAGTACGTCATGGGACATGTTGCCCTCGTGCATCTTCGGGGTACGGTCCATCGCCTGCATGACCGCCGCCAACACCTCCCCCGACAGCACCTCTTCGGAGGTCCAGGTCATGGACCCGAACAGGCGGGAGAACTTGTCAGGGTTAGCTGTCTCGATGGCCTGCAGGGAAGCGCGGACCCGCTGGCCCAGGCCGGGCTGGGTGATGGTGGCGAGGATGGACGACCAGGAGGCGCGACGCTCCTGGACGGTGCCGGGGTGGATGAACGGGATCTCGAACGACTGGTAGTCGCGGTACTCGATCTCGCGGGCTTCCTCACCGGAGAGATCGTCCAGGCCCTGGTTGTCGACCAGGAACTCCTGGTGGTTGTGCTCCCAGGTGTCCGACAGGTACTTCCAGAACATCAGCGGGAAGACGACCGAGGAGTATTGCGCTTCGGGCATCGCCACGCGCAGCTCGTCGGCGGCGTCCCACAACCGGTTCTCGATCTCCTGCTGGGTCACTGCCATCAGTCGGGGGTGTCCTTGCTCGTCAAAGGGTGGCGCCCGAAGGCCGTGGTGTTTCTGCTGGGCACCCTATTTCGGGCGTGCCCGGCATGTACACGCCGGGCGTGTCCTGCCGGGTGAACACACAGGGGCGTCGTATGGACGACTCACCAACGATATCCCTCCCCAGGACCACCAAATACGGCAAACGACCCACTGAACGACGCAGCCAGCAGTGGCCAGACGCCCCCGCTTGTTGATCTTCTTCCCGCTCCAGCAGACTGCCCGCCTGAACAACACCGTCGAACCCCTCGGCCAGGCACGCGCCCATAGGAGAGCTGGGCGTCTCCCAGAAAGCGTCGGGAGTGGGATTCCTGTCCGTTAGCGGAATCCGCGGTGCCCCAGACGATGGAGGGTCAAGCTTCGTTCTCACCGCCGTCCTCGTTCTCTTGGGCATGGATACCCTGCGCCAGATCCCATAGGCTTTTCCCGTCCGCAATAAGCCAACGTACGGTGCCCTGGTTGGCCACAGGCCGCTCATCCCATCCGGCCTCCCACCACATCTTCGACACTAGCCCGGACGGCGAATACTGCAGCTTGTCGTAGGCCCACAGGATCGGCTTTGTTCGATGGTTGACCCACGTAGCCTGACGGCGTCGCTCGTCCGCGGCAAGCCAATCGGCCAGCGCGAAACGCTCCAGCTCGACGGACCCCACGTAGCGCAGCGGCGTCCCGTCTTTCAAGACGCGGCGGTCGACTAGAAGCGGCACCGTGTTTTGACGACGCGGCTTGCGCTCCTTAACCGCAGGTTCGGGGGCAGCAACCCCATCAGCAAGCTGGCCAAGGACGTGCTCCGAGAGCTCGTGGCACGACCGCGCGGTCTGGAAGGTCGTTCTGATCTGCGGACGTTCCCCATATACGCTGTCGATGCGGTGGCACAGGCGCAGATGCAACTCCGGCACCAGTGCCGGAATCTTCGCGAGGACCTCGCTCTCCCAATCGAAATCCGGATCATCGATACTCGCGGCGCCGAGGTGCTGGAAAAGCAGGTGCGTAATGAGAAATCCGCCGTGCTCAGCGACTGCCGCCTGCCTTCCGGTCAACTTGCTTCCCAGCTGATAGACCACAGCTCGCGCAGCGCGCAGTGTCAACACGGAGCGCCAGACCTTCTGTGGGGATGGCTCCTTACCGAAGAGCAGATCGTGGCTACCATTCGACCCCTGCTCCCAGAGGTTCTCCGTGGAGCTAGCGACCCGTGCGGCCTGTTCTGCATCCGGGTCCAGGCAGGCGAGCGCAAGGGCAAGTTCGTCGAGCGAGCAACCTGTCTCGGGAGCCGGAACTGGCTCACCACGCTTGATCACGTACTGCTTGCGAAGCTCTGCCCGCAGGTTGGCCTTGATGGCCTGGTGCACTGGTTCGAGTGCAATATGATCACGCTGCTCGATGGCGTTCTGCCGATTCGCTGCCTGGGACACCCGTACGCCGAGATCTTTGTCACCCTGCGTGTTGATTACCTTGATGCTGAGGGTCGCGTTGGCGGCAGCCTCGCCGTCGTCGTACATCGCCTGGGCGACGGCTCGTATGGTCTGAGCACCATTGACGATGCTCGCGCCGGTCACGGTGAGGGTGGTCGGCTTGCTCTGCGGAGCCCTAGCACTGTCGTTCTTCGCCGTAAGGGAGTCGCAGATCAAGGTGATGCCGTTGTTCAGATGCCAGAAGCTGGTGGGCTCGGAAACGAGTGTCTGGCCGATTTCCGCGTTCGTGGCAGTGATCCCGAGCGGAGCGCGGAGGTTCTGCTCGAATAGGCGCGCCCCGTGCTCCCAATACCACTCGGCCGCACTCTCCGCTGACACCGTGCCTTGATAGGCGTCCAGGGGGCCCTTCTGCTGGTACCACTCATCCAGGCGCACTGTAAGGGAGATCGGTTCCGGCCGCAGGTCTGTGTGGATCTGCTCGTGGAAGTCAGCGGCAAGGAGTACTTGAACGCTCAAGCGCGCGCCGTGCTTATTGAACTCCTGCAGGGCGTTCTCCAGAACCTCGCGTGCCGGCGGAGAGGGCTCGACCGTGCCCATGAGCGCGATGACGAGGATGGCCTTCTCATTGACGATAAGCGGCCTGGCCTCCAGAGCGAGGACAGCGGCGCGTTGGTTGAATTGCTCGTAGAGCTCGTTCTCGATCCGGTTCAGGCCGTCCACCATTGCCTTTGCGGCCGCCACGTCGAACGTAGCCGTGCCCTCGTCGCTCCACTTCGCCTGGACCAACAGGACCTGTCCGCTCTCCGGCAAGGGGGCAATGGCGTCCAGTCCCTGATCGGCGATACCGTCAGTTACGAAGCTGGCGGCCTCAACCCCGCTGCACTTGCCTACGCGGCGTACAGCCAGAGCTGCCAGGGCACGTGAGAGAAAGCGCTGTTCGAGCCCATCGCCTCGGAAGTGGGCGATGTCACTGACATCGATCAACCCGTCAAAAGTCTCATGCAACTGCTCGCGAACCTGCGTGACCTGGCGTGGTACTGCCGTTCCCGAAGTAGCCATGGATGCTGACCTTCCTGCTGCGGGATGTCTGGGATGGTCTACTGAGATTCGTCGCGTGATGTTGCCCGAGCCGCTGAACTGCGGCGCGCCGTCGCACGGACGACTCCACTCAAAGATCACCAGTAACTGTGCTTGCCGAGCCCGGGGCCGTTGCCGCGCGGCCGATCGCTGTAATCGACGACCAACAGGGCTGCGCCAACCGTCGCAAGGCTCTGCTTCACCCGAGCCAGGGTGATGTCCGAGGCCACGTTTCGCGCACCAAGCCAGCCGTCGCGCACCAGGCGAGCGAAGTCGGTCGGTACAAGGTGGCGGGCGAGTGAGCCAGCGGGAAGGCCGGCGAGGCCGGACTCCACCGCAGCAGCAAACGCTCCAACGACCTGGCTGAAGGGGTAGATGGCGCCGGAGCTCGTCCGGTGCATGGTGGCGGTGAAGGGAACCGGTTCGTGGACGCGAAGGAAGACGGGATCTTCCAGAAGGCCATAGTCATCAGTGCCCCGTCCGGTGGCCCCTGCCCGGGCGCCGCTACGGCCGGAAGGTTCCTCCAGGCCGTGCCAGGTGCCGGGCAGGAGCAACGCGTCCGGCCCAAGGCGCAGATAGCGCAGAACCACCAGCGTCCCGGTGGAGGCGTGGTAGTAGTACGAGTCTAGCGAGCTCTCCTCGCCGTCGGTTACGCGCGAAGCAGTGACAGAGGTGACTTCAAGGTCGTAAGTCTGTCGCCCTCTGGTGTTCGTAAATTCCCGGACCGCAATCTCGCCGCTGCTGTCGAGCTTCGCTGCTGCCTCTCCGCGGAAGCTACCGAGCGTAGGCTGAACCGCGTCTCCGGCGAGGCCGCTGATGAAGCTCGCCGTGGCAGCTGTCCTGTTCCAATCGTGCACCGTGACCAAGTCCTTGGCGGCCACCCCGGCGATCTTCGCGAAGAGCAGCAGCGCATCTCGCTCGTCCCGCCACCGAAGCTCCTTGCCGCTCCAGCCTTCGGTTTCATCGAGCAGAGCTGCCAGCGCGTCGACCTCCGCGGCGACGTGGGGTGAACTCCGCTGGAGATTCGCAAGCACGATACCCGCATGGCCCGAGACTGGACCGCTTGCCGGCAGGGACCTACCGAGTGCGTCATCAAGCTCGCGTCCGTTGTGCCAAAGCTGTGAGAGAGGCACTGACTCCCTGAACCTTCGCGGATGAGTGACGAAAACCTTCCGGTCCCGGTCGGTCTCATGGGCAGGGCGCACGATGCCTAATCCCCAGATCTGCTCCTGACCTTGCTGAACTGGTTGAGCGACAAGGATTGCAAGGTGCGGTTTGGTCCCCGGCCAGTTGCGGCAGGACTGCGAATAGGAGCGCTCCTTGGCGCGGTCTGCGCCCAGCAGATGGAGAAAATCCGCGTCGGGACGGAGCATCGCCAAGCGCGGCGACCATGCTGATGTGGCAGCGACCTGCGGTCGCTCAAACGCCATCCATCCCCCCGAACTACCGGTTGGTATGCCGTGCTGCGATCGGGAGAATGATAGCTCGTCAGTTCTAGGTGATCGATCCCCAGGGACAGTGGTCTTAGCCGGTCAGCGGATGACTTGGCACTCGGGTACCGTCGCACCCACAACACGAGCTGACCCACAGATCGTGCGCGATGACCGCACTCGTGGACTATGTGTGGACGAGAGGTCACCACACGACCGGCCACAGCGGCCCTGATCTGCAATGACGCCGGAGCCGCTCGGGCCCTCCGGAACTGTTGCGCAAGTCAAGATACTGGTGACGCCCAGCGTCCTCCCTCCGCTTCTCGGCCCACACAACTGGGAGTCTGCCAAGGCGCCACCCCAGAGGTGCGCGCAACGCCAACGGCTACGATCAGTGCAAGATCGCCCAAGGGGGTCCCGACAGCGACCTCACAGCCTTTTCGAAATCGGCGCCTCCCCTACCCTCTTCGCAGGCCCACGGCTGGGCGGGCGCGCACCACCCACCGAGCCGTCGGTCGGCCCCAGCTCCGCCGGACAGTCAGGCGGGAAGAAGATCCCACTCAGTGGCGAGCCGGCCAGCGAGTTCCTCCTGTCGCTTCCGCAACAGTTCCGGCGTCCACTCGGTGGCATGCATCACCTCGATGGTCAGGGCAAAGAGGGATGCGCCATGCTTGCCCGTGAAGTACTTGCCCTTCTTCTCGACGAAGTCATAGTTCTGGGCGTAAGCATTCTTCGCTCGGTTGAGCAGTACGAGATTGCCGAGCCGGTGGGTCCAGTGAGCGCGCTGCTCGTCGTCGAAGTCCTTGAGCCACTGGGAGCTCGCTTTAGGGGACTGCGGTAGCACGTGTTCGACGGTGATCACCTTGTGGTCGTAGACCACGCCGGAGGCGGACGCCAATAGCTCATCCAGCCGTAGCAGGATGTACTTGCGTGTCTTGGTGACTGAGTACACGTCACCATTCAGGCGGGCAAGAGTGTCGGCCTTCTCCTCCTCCGTGAGCTGGAGGGAGGACGATGCCAGGCCCATGCCGGCGTCCAACTCGCGCATGAGGTCCGCGTAGCGGGTCACTCGCGGGGTCGTGTAGACACGGCGGATAAACATGCTCGCCGACAGCCGCTCCAGAGCCCGGAAGAAACGGTCCAGCCACCCGGGATTGTCCGCGTAATTGCGCACCGCCCAGAGCGCGGCGGGCCGCCAGTCGTTGTTGTCGGTCTGCCCAAGCCTCTTGAACCAGGCGTTGACTTTCTCCGCGCCGTTCGGCGCTGCGTAGTTCGCATCGCGGATCTGCGCATACGCGTCCGCGTATGGTACGACAACATCGTTGACGAACGACTCGGCCCGGCCGGCCAGGTACTGGCTGAGCACCTGGTCCTGAAACTCCCTGAGCAGTTCCCGCTCGGCCCGTCGCCCGGAGAACACCATACGGAGGTGGAGGAACAGGTCGGCGAAGTCCTCTCGCCCGAGCGCTTCCTCCGCGTCCTCCCACTTGCGTGCGCACTCCTCGGACTCCCTGGCCCCGAGGGCGCCGATGATCCGCGCCTTGAAGATGTCGGTCGGCGAAAGGTCCAGTCCTCGGGAGTTCATCACGCTGAAGATGCGGTGTGCGCTGTCGAGGTCCGGTGTGCTGACTACGACCAAGTACGTCCGCTGGGCGAGCATCTGGCCCAACTGCAGCCGCATCCTGTCCGACCAGCCGGACAGGATGCCCTTCAGGGCAGCAGCATTGCGCCGCACGGCCTTCTGAGCATCCGTGGGTAGCGTGTGCTCCTTCAACTCGAGCAGTGCCGTGATTGCCCCAGGGGTCTGGACGTAGTCCCGGAAGAACCCGGCGTCGCGTTTGCGCAGCCTGAGCCGGGGTTTCGGCGCCAACCCGAGCATCTGGTCGCCCGGCTCAGTGACGAACTTGTCGAGAGATCCCTGCACGTTCGAATTCTCAGCCAAGTCTCGTAGGACCGACAGCAGGATGGTGAGGGTGGTCAGGCGCTGTTGCCCGTCGATGACCTCGGCCTTGGGAACGCCCTTCGTCTTCACCAGTACCACTGAGCCTAGGAAGTACGGCTCGTCCGAGCTCCGGTCCAGTGATTCCTCTAGATCGGAGAGCAACTGAACGGCCTGCTCGACGTCCCAGGCGTAGGGCCGCTGGTAATCCGGTATTCGGAAGTCGTAGTCGTGACTAAACACCTTGTGCAGAGGGACTTCCTGCGCCTCAAGCTGCTGCATCCGGACATCATGCCAGGAACCAGCCCTCGAGTGTCCTCGGAGTCCCCACTCCAGTAGTCCAGTTGTTTCCGTGCCAGTGTCTCCACAGACGGACAGCACCGTGCTGATCAGGGACCGCATGTGCGGTCCATCGTCCATCACACGGCTCCGGGCTGACGCGTTCCGCCATCCTGCCACGATGAGCGACCAGCGGTTCAACGACGGCTCTGGCGCCGGGAGGCGACACCTAGCCAGCCCACCAGACCTTAGTGATCATCAAAGTGTCTGCCTGCATTGGGACTTCCGCAGCTGTCCCCACTCGCCAGCACGAGTCGAGCGGTTTACTCTCGGGCGAGCATCTGAGTTCGCAGCCAGCCTGCAGGTCAAGCAACCAAGGAAGCCTTATGAACGCTGTCTACGTACGCATCGGGGACTACCGGTCCGCGTACCACACTGACGCTGACTGTCCGTCGCTGAACGGAAGGCAGGACACCCACAAGGGTCAGGAGTCGATGTCCGAGGACGAGGCCAAGACACAGGGGCTCACAGCCTGCCAACGCTGCAAGAAATAGCGGTGCAAGCGCCACGGCTGCGCAGCCACCTGGTCGCGACCACGACGCAACGGCAAGTAACGTGCGTGGGCGGCCACAGCCCCCGGCGGCTTGTCGCGGAGGTGACACGGACCCGTCGGGCCAAGCCACCAGGGAGTGCCCGCATCTTCTAAGCGCTTGGCCGACAGCGGCTAGTCCTGCTCTTCCGCGTCGTCAGACACGCCGTGGAGGAGAGCGGGCGGCGACCCGGTCCGAGCCGAGACGGCGTGCGGCTACACGACTCGATTCCGCGTTCGCCGAATCACCTCGTCCCATGACCACGGAGGCGGCCGCAAGGATGGCACTCCTCACTCAGTGATCTGCCGGAAGGAATGGCAGGCAGGAGCTCGGTGAACGCATCATGCACGGAGAGGTAGTCGAAGGCCACCTAAGCGTCGAGGAAATTAGGTTGTTCTTGTGACGCACCATTAGTTCATAGGTGTAGGGTCAGGCTCATTAACGTGCATCCTAAACAAGAAGCAATGGAGCATTGAAGGCTCCCATGCAATCGAGCTCGCCAGTCCATGCCATAGCCTCATCTAAGAATAGGATAGAGATCTCGCAATGCGGCAAGAGAATACGGCAGACTCTACGGCCTCAACTGAAGGCCGGCTACTCATCCTAAGAGCCTTCGAGGCGGCCAAGCAGAGCGGCCGAAGCAATTGGTCGCAGATGACCACGGCCGTTCTCAAAAACCGCCTATTGAACTTGACCGAGCGGGCGTTCAAAGAGGAAGACTACAGGGCTCCGAACTTCACGGCTTTTGTTCGACAGTATCCTGACCTGATCGCCTTGGATGAGTCTTCAATGCCTCCCAAGGTTGTTCTCATCGGCGATGTATCTAGCACTGTCGTAAGCGAGGTCACGATCGCAGGGAGGAGAATCCGCCCAGACCTATGGACCGCTGCAGTGGACTACCAGTCCGGTGATTCATATCACTGGAACGGCTCCGAAGTTGTTACAGGCGACGCCTTCGAAAGCGATATTGCAAATCTCCCCAAGATCCCCACTGTCTCGAGAGACGAGATGAGGGAATGGCGAGAGAGGTTCGCAACTAGCTTCATCTCAAGGCTACAAGAGGACGACGAGGAAGTCGCACAGGTCAGGCGCTGGCATTCAGATTTTCTCCCAACAAAGGAGTTGCCAGCCGCAGCACGAGCCGCCTGGAACGATGAGCTTAAGCAGCATGTGATCTCTAGGCTTGCGGATTGGTTTCGGGAGCAATCGCTCACACCGCCCATTGATCTAGTCCAGCAACGCCCGCAACCACGCCGAGTGGTGTCCTCTGAAACGGCACAACTTCGGGAGCTGATCCTGCGATGTGTCCACGCAATGAACGAGGAGGAGTTGCGTAGCTTGAAGCTTCCACCTGCCGCAGTCTTGCGCGCCGTCGGACACGGAACACACCGGCTCTGAACCAGGGGACGCCGGTTCGGGAGGGGAAAAATGGCCCAGCACTCCGCAGGCGGTCATGATGAAGTCTTCGAGATCAGGATATTTGCCCCAAGTAAGGAAAACACCGAGCAACGGAACATCCGAAGAATTATCGAGGAGCAAGCCAGCACTCAGTCAATCCAGTCTTACGTTCGTCGCCTAGAGCCTGTCAAGGTGACTGGAGGTGGGACTGCTGGAAGACCTTTTGAGTTGTTGAAGCTTGAGGACGCAAAGGAACTCTACGAAAAGCTTCACAGGGCCAACGTCTTTGTCGCGGCTACCTCAGGCGCTTTCGTGCGCCGAGACCCCAGCAGCCTTCCCGTAAGGCGGAAACAGCTACTTAGCCTTGAGGCTTTTGTCAGATACAAGGCGCCGTTTCAGATTTTCCGGACCCCGGCAGATGCCTCGCGCTTCTCAACGCCTTTCAGAGATCTATTTCCCCCGATCGCGAGCTTTGATATTACTGACCCTCGCGTTCTACCCCTCCACATATTTGACCAGGTTAGCGAATGGGATTCACTAGAAACGGAAATTAGTCAGAAGGCATTTCGAGATGCGTTTGGGGGAAACACTCGTCGATTGGACTCGGGGCGACGAGAGTGGTCACGCGCCAAAGCTCTGCACGGCGGGGACATTCTCGCAATTTCCGGTCAAACGCTTCCGAAGGGATTCCACTGGGACGTATGCCGGAAGAAGGGAGAGAAGCACCTGATGACCACCCATGAAGTTTGGGAGTTCAAAAATTCGTCATGCTACTGCAACGTCTACCCTGACGGGTACGTTCGAGCTGGGCAGGGAAATTCTTCGGCTAGAAAGGTGTGGCCGAGAAAATAACAAAAATGCCTCGCAAACCTGCGAGGCATTTTGGAGTATTTTTTTGTATCGAGCTCTTACACTTGCGTAGGTTCAAAAGCAGTGGCACCGATGGACCGCTACCAAAGGATCTTCCTTCGGGGCTCGATCACTATAATCGCGCCATCTAGACACTGCCAGCACCTTACGAAGCTGGGTTGAGTCAGTGCGCACTGATTCAACCCCTCCGGTGGGTATCTACCCCGCGGATCAGTGCCCACCATACAGGTCGAGACAGAGTCTGTCATGGCAGGGAGGCGTGGAGTCCGTCTCAGTGCCGCGTCGAGCGGGACTTCTGTCTGGCGCGCTGACGGACTGAGGCCACCATGAGAGCGACAGTCAAGGGTGTCGTGGGACGGAGGGGGGAAGATGGAGCGATCCCGCACCTGATGCTCCTGGAGAGGGGAGCACCATCACGGCCGCATCCGTGGGCTGCCCATGGACTATGTGTGGACCAGTTGCGTACGACTAGTTCCCAAAGATGCCTTGACCTGGGCATTCGGCACAGACTGAAGCGCCCTCCGGAGCCGTGTGCGCAGGTTCGAATCCTGCCGGGGGCACTCGCCTGTCAGTCAGTAAGAATCAAGTTCTGACCAGCGCGAATGCCGACACGAGAGAGCGGGCGTCAGTCTCACTGACGCCCGCTCTCTCTCGTTGTCTCTCAGTGTTCACGCACTATCTGCGATACACGCGACACACCTCCGACACACTCACGCGCTTGATGAGACACTCCCTCGCTGAAAGCCCGATGGACTCTGCGGTGAATAGTGATCGTCTTCGTCGCGGACCCCACGTACACCTGGTCGTTGCGGAGGATCTCCGTGGCGGCATTGGTGTGCCGGCGTGGGGACCGAGGGCGAAGCCCTCATCGATCCCCGCTCTACAGTGTGGACGGCAGGTCTTGCTCGACCCAGACGAGCTTGCCGCCCGATTCCAGGCGGGCGCCCCACCTGCTGGACAAGTGGGCAATCAGGAACAGTCCCCGGCCGTTTTCGTCGACGATGCGGGCATGGCGCAGACGCGGGTAACACTTTTTGCTGTCAAAGACTTCGCAGGTCAGGACTTGGTGCTGGATGAGCCGTAGCCGGATCGGGCCGGCGCCGTGGTGGATAGCGTTGGTGACCAGTTCGCTGATGATCAGCTCCGTGGTGGGCACGAGCTGCTCCAGTCCCCATTCGCTGAGTTGATGGGCGGCCAGGTGCCGGGCGGTGCTGACGGCGGCCGGCTCGGTTGGCAGGTCCCAGGAGGCAATGTGGGCCGCGTTGAGTGTGTGGATCCGGACAAGGAGCAAGGTGACGTCGTCGGATGCTGCCCGCGTCGGCACGGTTTCCATCACCGAGGAGCACAAGTCTTCCAAGGACTGTTCGGGTTGTGCCAGGGCGGTGCCGAGGCGGTGCATGCCGACGTCGATGTCGTCGTCACGGGATTCGACCAGGCCGTCGGTGTAGAACGCGAGCAGGCTGCCTTCGGGCAGTTCCACTTCCACGGCGTCGAAGGGGACCAGCCCGAGGCCGAGGCCGAGTGGGGCTCCGGTGGGCAGGTCAGGGAAGGTGACCTGGCCTTGTGCGTCGACTATCGCGGGCGGGGGGTGCCCGGCCCGTGCCATCGTGCACCGGCGGGTGATCGGGTCGTAGACGGCGTATAGGCAGGTGGCGCCTACGACCGTGGGGGTCTGGTCAGCGGCGTCGGCGTCTTCCGCGGCCAGTCGCTGGAACGTGTCATCGAGATGGGCCAGCAGTTCGTCGGGAGGCAGCTCCAAGTCGGCGAGCGTGCGGACGGCGGTGCGGAGCCTGCCCATGGTCGCCGCGGCGTTGATGCCGTGTCCGACCACATCACCGACGACGAGGGCCACGCGGGCGCCGGACAGCGGGATCACATCGAACCAGTCGCCTCCAACGCCGGCGTCCGTGTCGGCCGGCAAGTAGCGCCCGACCGCCTCGACCGCTGCGCCACCCCTCAAACGGTGGGGGAGCAGGATGCGTTGCAGGGCGAGGGCCGTGGTGTGTTCGCGAGTGTATTGGCGGGCGTTGTCCAAGGACAGCGCGGCCCGGGTGACGAGCTCCTCGGCGAGGAGCAGGTCACCCTCATCAAACGGAACAGGGTCCTCGCCGCGGGAGAACAGCGCGACACCCAGGACGGCGCGCCGCGCAATGATGGGCACGATCATCACGGAGTGCATCCCGTACTCACGGATCTTTTGGGCCCGCGCTGGATCCTGGTCGACCCATGTCCCAGGAGAGGTGTCCAGTACCGGTTCCAGGTGGGACCTTCCCGTGCGCAGAACGGTGGCGAGCGGCGAGGTCGGGGGGACGAAAACCGTCTCCCCTCGCCCAAAGGTCGACTCCGGGACTCCTGGGTGGATCGAGGCCAAACCGGCACGACGGAACACAGGGGGGCGATCGTACATTGTGTCGATTTGGGCAGAGGGCTCTTTGCCAAATGGAACCGACTCTGCCAGGTCGACGGTGACGTAGTCGGCCAACAGGGGCACGGCGAGGCTGGCCAGTTCCTGCCCGGTCCGCATGACGTCCAGGGTGCTGCCGATACGCGTGCTGGCCTCGCTGAGGATGGCAAGGCGCTCGCGCGCCCGGTGATTGCCGGTGACATCCACGCTGATGGCGCACACCCCCAGTGCCTGGCCGTCCGCGTCCTGGAGGCAGACGTACGAGGCCGACAATGCATGCTCCCGGCGCGGCTCTTCCGCTGGCCACGCCCGGTACTCGTGGACCGCGGAAGTGCCGCTCGCCAGCACCTGCCGCATCACCGCCTCGAGCGCTTCGGTCTCGAAGCCGGGCATCGACTCGGTGAGTCGACGTCCGAACCTCCGGTCACGGGAAATGCCGTCATAGCACTCCATCGTGTCGTTCACCCAGGTACAGCGCAGCTGCGAGTCACGAACGACGATGCCGACCGGTGCGCGGGTAAGCAGCGACTCCCGCACCGATCCGTTCATCATCCCCGAGGAGAACGCGCCTATGTCGGTCAGGGATACCAGCCACCGATGGGTTGCATCCTGTCCCCACAGCAGCGAGAGGCGCAGGCTCAGGTTGAGCGTACGGCCGTCGCGGTGGCGGACCGCCGCGGTGCCGGACCAGCCACCTTGGGCACGGTACTCCTCGGCGAACGCTGATACCCCCAGCGCCTCCTCGGAGGACGGCAGCAGGAGTGTGGCGGACCGGCCCACCACGTCCTCAGCGCAGTACCCAACAAGGTGCTGAGCGGCTTGCGTCCACGCGACCACCGTCCCTTGCTCGTCGATCATCGCTATCGCTGCGTCGGACATCTCGCGGAGCCCCAGCGGCTCCAAGAGTGCGGCCTGGTCAGTGCTCATCATCATGGTTCCCATCAGATGCGTCGCGACCCGACCGTATGCGCGCGTCCGCCCACATGTGCGGACCATTTTCTGAGCAAAGGACCGGACCACTTCGCGCCGAACGGCCAGGTGGGCCCCCGGGCACCGCCTGTCAGACCGGTTGCACCGCGAAGCGCCACGTCGCGTGCTCGGGGCGCCACGCTCGGGAGCGGGTCAGCCTCGATTCCCGGTGCGGAAACTTGATCGAGGTCTGCTCTGCCCGGTTCAGCGTGGGGGAAGCGGAAGCACAGGGTTCGGTCGTTCCGCCAGTGGACGGGGATCTCCAGGTGGGGGAAGCCTGCGTCGATCAGAACGGGGTGATGGCTGCGCAGGTTGAGAGCGCAGGTCACGGTGTGCTCGCCGACGTGCAGGGTTCTGGTGGCGTCGAGGAAGGTCGCCAGATCTTGTCGGGTGTGGCGGTCTCGTAGCGGGGCAGTTTGCGGGCGAGCATCCGGTGGAGGTTCCCGGCGACGACGGTCAGTGTGGTGTCCAGGTCAACGTTGAGTGGGACGCCGGAGGAGGGGGGCCAGGTGGAAGCCGAAGTCGTTGGCCGGGCGCAGGACATCGGAGCGCTCCCCACGGAGGCGCTGGCAGTTTCCATGCCGTCGGCCACCACGTGTGCAGACGGCTGGTTGTCTCCATCAATCGGCAGGCAGGGGGCGTGCTCTTACCATGGCGGCGTTATGCAGGGCAGTCCGTACGCGGTGCTGATCCTGGGGGGAGTGGGCCCCGCTCCTCGCTGCCCCCGATTCTCCACCTATTTCCGGCCTCGTAGCAGTAAATACTCCCGTGCTATGCGGACTCGCCGATGTGCTCTGCCGATCCTCCACCGTCGGATCTTGTCGCTGGCCTCGGGCAGCGAAGGGATCAGCAGCCGACTTCGCCGTAACCGCTTAGAGGGCGGTCTGAGTCTCCTGGACCGCCCTCGCAGCGTAATGACACGGACCGCTATACAGCGTCTCCGTCCTCCTCCAACGCCTTTGTGATCTTCGCGTTGGCGGCTTCCTCGTGACCGTCGATGAAACCGTGATAGCGCCGGTGGATCACCTCGGGAGAGTTGCCGACCCGCCGGGCTACCTCAGCGATCGGTACCCCCGCATTCAGCCACCGCGTGATGCATGCGTGCCGCAAGTCATAAGGGCGCCCGGCCAGCGGCGAGTGGACCCGCTCGGGTGGCAGCGCGTATTCCCGCGCTTCCTCCCACACCCGCCAATAGGTAGAGGAGCCCACCACTCCCCCGCGCTCGTTGCCGAACACACGCCCTTCCTTGGCCGTGCCGAACGCGTCCAGGTGCGCCCGCAGGATCGCCACCAGGACGGGCGGGATGGGTACCGGCCGGTCGCTCTTGGCCTCCCTCGCCTTCAGTCCGCGGCGGTCGTGACGTTCCCCGGAATCGGTCCACTGCTTCCCGGAGACGGGACGTGTCTCCCGGAGCGTCAGCGTGCCCCATCCTGCGTCCGGGAGATGGCAGTCAGACTGCTTCAGTCCGACCGCCTCAGCCGGACGCAGGCCCGCGTAGTACAGGACCGCGTAGAAGGCCACCAGGCGCCTCCCACGGCACCGATCCCAGGATCCGACGTAGGAGACTGCCGCGAGCAACTGGCGGGCCTGTAGGGCGTTCACGAGGACTCGCCGGTCCACCACGTCATTGGAGCCGACGTGCTTCCGGCGGGCGCGCTGAAGCGGGTTCTCCGAGAGGTCCCCCGCGATCACCGCGTGTTCGAGAGCGGTGTTCAGGGCGCGGCGGCGGCGCCTGTAGGTGTCGCCTGCTGCCGGGGTGCCGTCCAGCTTGTACCCGAGGCGATAGAGCACGTCCTCGAACACCGCAGCGTCTGCCACATCGGCCACCGGACGATCCGTCGTCGTGAGCCAGTCGTACGCGGCTTTGAGGTCGGCCGGCGGATCCTCGCCCGCATTCGCGGGCACGATCCCCCACCGGAAGGCCAACCGCAATTGCTCATCCGAGGGAGCGCCGTCTCCGCGCTTGACCATGGCGAGCGTCACGGCTGCAAGACTGTCGGCCATGCCCTCTCGGGTCTTGGCCGCGCTCGTACGCCACCGCCCGGCGAAGTATTTGCGGCAGAACTCGAACCACCGCAACAGTGGTTCTTCCTCTGAGGCTTTCGCCGCTTCCGCTGCCGCGCGGACTTCGGACTCGGGCTGTCCGCTTGCAATCTCGAAAGCCTCGCCCCGGCGCATTGCCTGCCGCAGTTCCGAGCTTCGGTTTTCGGCGAGTGCCGACGTGGCGAACGTCGCGCTACTCACCTTCCCGCCTACGACCCAACGCAGTTGATACGGACGCGCCTTCCGGTTGACCTTCGTGACCTTCCACAGCCGGATATCGAGGGAATACCCCGGCTTCGCCTCCCCGTGCGGCCGGAGGACGGGAGCGTTTTCGTCCTTGCTCACGCAGCGTCCTCCCGCTCTGCAAGCCAGCGCTCGTACTCCGACCGCCGGATCCGTACGTCGCCGTTGGGGAGTTTGATTGCGCGGGGTCCTTTGCCGAGTTGGCGCCACCGGTAGAAGGTCGACGGGGCGACCTTCAGATCGGCGATGACCTCTTGGACGGTCATCTTTTCGTCCTGCGTACGTGCGCTCATTCCGTCTCCCCCTCCGCTTCGTCCGCACCGGACAGGCCGGACAGCTCCAATTCCGACTGTCCGGAGTGTTCGTGCTGGTCAGACGGTGTAACCGGACAGGCGGACAGTGCGGACACCTCTTGGGCATCCTCTGTCCGGGTGTCGGTGTCCGGGTAGTACCGGCCGCCGGGGTCCTTGGTGAGCTGTCCGGCGTCGGCCATGCGGTTGCAGGTGCGCCGGATCGTGTCCAGGTCGACGTTCGGCAGCTCGCCCGCCATGTCCTTGGGCTTGGCGCCAGGGTGGGTGCGGACGTAGCGCAGGATCGAGGCGCGGGTGTCGCCGACGGTGTGGTCGGACACCGGACCATCCAACAAGTGCCAGGCGCCGGAGGCGGGTTGGAAGCTGAGGGCGTACTCGGCTTCGTCCACGTCGCGGCCGGTGACGTGCAGGATGCCGTCCGCCTGCCCACGCGCTCGCTTCAGTACGAGCGTGGCGTCCGCGGCTCCGGCGATACCGTTAGTGCCGGAGACCTCGGTGAGGAAGTCCTCGGAGCCTGCCTTGCGGACGTGGTGCACCAGGACGACAGCCACGCCGTAGTAGTCAGCGAGCCGCTTGGCGTAGCCGACGGCGACATAGTCCGCGTCATACGCCGACACCCCTTGCGGGGCCTGGCCGCGCATCTTGGCGAACACGTCGATGACGACCATCCGCGCCTCGGGGTGGCGTTCCAACCACTGGGCGATGGCCTCCATCCCACCCTGAGGGAAGGGCGGGCACTCGGTGACCAAGGTCAGCCCGGCCGGAGCGGGCTGGCCCCCGAGTAGCTTGCCCATGCGGGTCTGGAGACGGCGCGGGGTGTCCTCCAAGGCGAGGTAGAGCACCGGCCCGCCCTCGACGGGTACAGAGTCGAACGCCTGGCCGCCGGCCGCGACCGACAGGCCCAGCCCCAGGGAGAGCCAGGACTTGCCGACCTTCGGCGGTCCGGCCAACACGCTGACGCCCTCGGCGAGGATGCCGGGCACGGCCCATTTCGGCTCGGGGAAGTGCGCGGCCATGAGCTGATCGGCCGTCCACGCGGTCCGGGGGCGCTCCCGCTTCGGCGGCGCCGTGGGGGCCGTCTCGGGGTCGCTGGGCACGGAATACAGGTGCAGGGGCGGGATGGGATTGGCGCTCACGCCGCCACCGTCCGGGGGCGCCGTGCCCCGGCGCGCAGGCCAGAGGCGATGGTGCGCCGTGCCTCGCGCTCGCCCTGCCCGACGTGGAGCGCGGCCGTCAGGAGCCAGCCGGTGACGTTGGCTTCGCTCAACTCGCCTCCGGCAACGAGCTGTCCGAGGGCGACGGAGGCGAGATAGAGCGCGTTGTTGTGCTCGTGCGCGCCGGAGCCGGTGACCCGCTCCACTTCACCGTTAACGGCGGATCGGAGGAAGGCGGTGCGCCGTCCGCGACCCGTGAGGGCGACCGTGATGGGCTTCTGCAGGGGCAGCGGGGCCGGGCGCAGGAGTTGGGCGAGCCAGCCCGGCAGCGGTGCCACGGGGTCGGCGTGGGCGACCTCGTAGGGGTGTCCGTCGAAGGTGCTGCCCGCGCCGACCACGAGTCCGCCCCATGCGCGGGTGTCGACCTTCCAGCCCAGCCCGCGGGCACTGTCCCCGGCAGTGTTGCGCAGGGGCTCGCCCTCGGGGACGGCAAAGTACAGGTGGGTGCCACCGCTCCACGTGCGCACCGTGTAGGTGTCGGCGGGGAAGGGCTGGCCGTGGCGCTCGCACAGCACGGCGAGGACGTCGGCGCCGTCGGTGACACCCTGCTCCGCCCAGGCAGCCGACGGGGTGTCGCCGGGGTGCTTGGGCTTGTCCAGGTCGATGACGACCAGGCCGGAAGGGCCGGTGGCGATGCCGACGTTGAAGGCGGCAGCAGTCCATGCGCGGGTGATGCGCTCTGGGTCGGTGGTGGCGCGGGTCTCCCAGTTGGAGACGGCCGGGCGCTTGTCGCCGGGGATGAGGGGGAAGACGCGCCAGTCACGCGCCGCTGCGTCGAGCGCGGCGGTGAGCTGGGCAGAGCCAACCGGGTACGGCATGCTGTGGTTCTCCTGTTCTGTCTACGGATGGGCAGGGAGAACCGCGGCGGCGGGCGACCTTGCTGGGGAGTCCCGCCGCCGCGGCGGCGCTACTGGTTCTTGGCCCAAGCGGCGTACTGCCGGCGGACGTAGTGGCGCGGGTCGCAGATGACGGGCGTGGCGTCCATCTCCATCAGGCGCTGCGCGGCTCGGATGGCGAGGTCGGCCGCATCGTTGGGGACGCTGTCGGCTTCGTCGCTCAATGCGATGCGGTCCAGCAGGGCGGCCTTGCGGAGCCAGAACTCCCGGTGTAGTCCGTCGTAGAACGGCCTGTCTGCTGCGGTGCGGGCGGTCCAGCCGATCTCGCTGATGATGCTCGGGGCGAGCGCGTACGCCTCTTCCGGCGTGGGCCACGCTCCCGGTTCGGGGCGGTGGTCGGCGGTGATGTAGAGGCGGGTGCGCTGGACGTCGCGGGCGGGGTGCTGGCGCACGGGGCCGGTCGTGAAGGCGGCGGACAGGGCCGCGCTCACTCGGTCGGTGTCAGCCGGGTCGCAGATGATGCGGATCTCGAACATGGCTTCCTTCGTCTCCCTCGGGATCAGTGGGTGCGCTCCGGAGCGGCGGCGTTGAGTCGGCGGGCGGCGGCGTGCAGCTTGGCGTCCAGCACGGCGGGCGGGGCGGTAGTGAAGGCGTGCAGGGCGACGGCGGCAGCGATGATCACGTCGCACAGTTCGTCGGCCACGTCCGCCGCAGTGTGGGTGGTGCCTTTGCGGGGGTTCTGGCCGGTCATGCCGATGTACGCGGCAGCGGTCTCGCCCGCTTCCTCGGTCACCTTCAGCAGGCGCATCGCCCTTTCGTGTTCGCCGGTGCCGTTCGCGGCGTTCAGGGCGGCGGCGATGCGGGCCGTGACAGGCCACAGGACGGCGCTCATACGGGCTTCTTCTCAACAGTGGGGAGTTCGGGCAGACCAGCGGCTTCCACAGTCTTGAAGTCAAAGCCGGGCAGGGAGGCGCGGGTGATGAGTGCTTGGGCGAGCTGTTCGGCGTAGGCGGCGCCGGTGCGGGCCACCTCGATTTGGGCTCCGGCGCGCAGGGCTTCGACGCGCTCGATGTGGGCGTGTTCCTCGCGGCGCGCGCTGGTCTGCCGCTCGTAGGCGATGCGCTCGTGGCGGTCGGTGCGCCAGTACCGCGCGGCGAGCCCGTAGGCGATGACGGTGGACAGCACCCACAGCAGCAGCGGCAGGGACAGCTCGTCGGCGTAGCCGGCGACTCCGGCGAGTGCGAGCCCGCCGGAGGCGGCGAACGCGGTTCCGGCGATGATGGAGTCTCCGGCGCGGCCGATGCTCGCGCACACGCCGGCCGCCGCGGCGGCGAGGGACAGCGCGGTCATGAGCACGGCGTTGCCGACGGAGTGTTCGGCGCCGTTGGCGTTCCAGATGCGGGCCAGGATCAGCACGGTGGACGTGGCGATGGCGGGTGCGACCTTCGGCAGTGCGGCGGCAAGCCAGTGCCGGGCGATGATCTGTTCGTTCATGGCCGGGCTCCTTACAGGTGTGGGATGGCGCGGATGACGGCGGTGGCGAGCTGGTTGATGGGTCCGGCGGCGCCGGTGGAGGCGAGGAAGAAGCCGAACCCGGCGGCGGTGAATGCGGCGCCGTAGCCGAGGGACTTGGAGCGCAGCAGGAAGAACAGGACGAGTCCGAACAGGGCCACGAGCGAGACAGTGACGGCCACGGGTGGAACCTCCCTTCGGGTGGTGCGGGCGGGTGGTCAGTGGGTGCCTTCGCGGTAGATCCGCTGGGCGCGGTTGAAGAGCCAGCGGCCGATGCGTATGCGCTTGCCAGTGGCCTTGCAGCGGCGGCAGCTCTTGCCGCGCTTGGGCCGTCCCTTGCGGTCGGTTTCCATGGCGAAGCCGAAGCCGTTGCACTTGCGGCAGGTGCCGAACGGGCTGCCCGCACACAGAGCGCCGTAACCGAGCGTGATGACGAATAGGCAGGCGACAGCAAGGGCGATGAGGGTCATCGGGGCCCTTTCTCGGGGTTTTCGGGGTTTCCGCAGGTAGGGTGCTGTGCACTAGATCGCAGATCAGGTGCTATGCACGGCGCTAGCGGGGGTGCTACCGGTAGCAGGGCGACGTGCTACCGGTAGCACCATCCAGGGCTAGGCGACGCCCCGCTTTTCGTCACGCTCAGCAATCGCCTTCGTGAGGTCGGCGCGAACGATGCCGCGGCGGGTGGTGCGGGTGCCGTCGTCGGTGGTCCCGGCCACATCGCGGGTCTTGATGCCGTGCGGCTTGAGCGCGGATGTGACGTTCTCACCCTTCCAGCCGCCGTAGACCTCCGGCCGCAGCTCCGCGAGCCGGGCGGCGATCCGCTCGTTCCACACCCGCTCCTCCGACGGCGGCACGACCGCTGCCACGTCGGCGAGCAGGTCGTAGGACGGACCGGTCACGGCCTGCGGGTCCTCTCCGAGCGCGTGCCCGGACAGGGTTCCCTCGGCCTTGCGTAGGGCGTAGGCGCGCTGGGCGATGGCGTGGGTGGCGTTGTCGTCCAGGTAGGCGGTACGCACCACGACCGGCAGCGCTGTCGCGCCGGCGAGGTAGCCGTTACCGGCATCGATCTCCGGGCGGAACGAGGTGGCGCGCACGCCGTTCTTGTAGGCGGACGTGCCCAGGATCATGTCGTTCTCGACCTGGCCCGCGACCTTGAGGGCGAAGCGGATGGACACGTTGCCGCTGATCCCGGTCGGGAGCGAGTCCTTGTCGGGGCGCTGCGTGGCCAGGATGAGGATCACCCCGAGCGCGCGACCGAGCTTGATGATGAACTCGGCGTCGTCACCTGCCTGTTTGCCGTATTTGGGGTGTGCGAACAGGTTCTGGCACTCGTCGAACACGCCGACCAGTGGCCACAGCTTGAGTGAGCGCTTGTCGGCAATCTGCCGGGTGATGCGCTTGTCCGGGCACAGGTCCCGCGGCAGCTTCTTGATCGCAGCCGCGCGGCGCATGACCTCTTCGCGCAGCAGCTTGAGGGAGTCGGTCGCGTACTTGATCGAGTCGTCGTCGATGCCGGAGACGAACCGGTGGCTGACGCATTCTAGGGAGTCCAGGTCGCCGGTGCCCTTGTTCTCGTGCAGCCACAGTTCCACGGAGGGGTCCAGGGCGGCGCCGCAGGCCAGCACGCGTACGGAGGCAGTCTTGCCCTGGCCGGGCAGCGAGCCGATCAGGATGTTGTGCTGGATCATCGGCACCGACTGAGCGCGCCCACGTGGGTCGATGCCGAACGGGTTCCGCTTGAAGATGTCGTGCCGCTGGGCGTTGGCCAGCTGCCACTTGACCATGCCGGTCTTGGACAGGTCCCGGTCCCCTACCCACAGGATGAGGCGCCCCTCGTGCTCGCTGGGGTCGGCGTCGGGCCACACGCAGCCGAGAGGGCGGCGCAGGCCGGAGGCGAGTCGGGCGCGCCGGTCGGCCACGTCCGCGACCGTCACACCCAACGGCAGGTCGATGTCCGCGCGCCAGCCCGGCCCCTCGCGGGTGATCGGGGCGACGAACTTGATGCCGTCCTGGCCCTTGGCCACGGCACTGGCGATTTGGCCGATGCCGATGGACGCCATGGCCTTGATGACGATGTCGCTGGTCAGCTTCTGCACCTCGGTCTTGATGACCGCGCGGGTGGCCAGCGGCGCATCCGCCGGCGCGCCTAGCCAGCCCAGCGTCAGCACGGTGACGGCAGCGGCGATGACCTGCGTGCGCGGCTCGGCGCCGTAGACCAGAAACAGGCCCATGGCCAGGGCGAACAGGCTCCCGAAGGTGGTGAGGATCATCCGCAGCCGCACCCGCCGGTCACGCTGCCGCGAGAGCTTCAGGTACAGCTCGGAGTTCTCCCGGCGTGCCTCGGCCTGTCGCAGCGGCTCGCCCTCCGCGTCGACCGCCCACCGACCCACGCGGGTCAGGGTGTTGGTCAGGCCGCGCGGGGAACGCCAGATGAGCTTGGGCACGTACAGGAACGGCACGCGGACCGCGTGGAAGGCGATGGTGTGCCAGACGTGTCCGGCCAGCCACCGCATCGCCTCGGTGAACTCCGGGCCCGACTTCACCCACGCCGGGAGAATGTCCAGCCGCTTGGAGTCGCGGATGCGGTCGATTAGACCGGGGCCCGACTGAGTCGGCGCCGGACGGTCGACCAGGGTCGGGCCGGAGTCGTCCGACTCCCCCTCGCTCGGGTCGCCCGACCGGTCGCGCCCGGAGTTGGGCGACCGGTCGGACGCGCGGTCGGCCGACTCGGTACGGGCCGACCGGGCCTTGTCCAGGTCGACCACGCCGCCGTCGGAGTCAGCGGCCATCTCGGCTTCCAGCCGGTTGAAGAGTTCGCTGTCGTCGTCGGGGTGTTTCACTGAGACTTCCTTCTCTCTGGAGGAATGCGGGGCCCGGCCGCTGCTTTGGTCGGTTGAGACCGGGCCCCGTAGCTGGTCACGCGGCGCGCTGTTCCTCGGGATAGGCGCAGGGGACGCACACCCCTAGGGAGGTCGGGATGCAGTAGCTGTAGGTGATCTGGCACTGCGGGCAGGTGCGGCGGGCGAGCATCGCCAGGGCGAGCGCACCCCACTTGCGGGAGGTCATCGGCCGGACCGGGCAGGCGCGGTCGATGCGGTAGAGGTAGGCGACTTGCACCCCGGACTTGCGGCCGCGGTGGTGGCGCATCACCTGCGCGGCGACCGGCTGTCCGCCGGGCCTCAGCCCGGCCGCACGCAGCTGGCCGCGGGTGGCGTAGCCGTCCGGGGCGAACTGCCACGGGTACGTGGGGACCCCGAACCGGGCGCCGGTGGGGTCGTAGCACTTGCCGTGGGCGGACATCAGGCAGCCATCCCCACGACCGGAGCATCGGGGCGGGCCCCGGCGCGGCCGGCGCGGCGCCCGGTGACCGTGGCGAACAGCCGCCCCAGCCCCGCCCGACGGGTCCCCGCGCGTGCCTGCTTGGCCGCGTACATCGCCTCATCCGCCCGCCGCAGCAGCCCGGACAGCTCGTCGCCGGGGAAGTCTGCGGCGCGCACCCAGCCGAGAGAGACCGTGGTGTGTACGGCCGGGTCCTGACCGTCGACGGGGCGGGCGAGCACGGCGAGCAGGTCGGCGGAGGTGCCGTGGCCGTCGATCAGGACGGCGGCGAACTCATCTCCCCCGAGCCGCCCGGCCACTCCGGAGGGGCCGACGTGGTGGGCGAGCCGGTCGGCGGTCGCCTTCAGCAGCGTGTCTCCGGCCGCGTGGCCGAAGGTGTCGTTGATCTGCTTGAAGTGGTTTTCCCGGACTAACTCAGGTGGCGTGTGGGGCGTCATGATGGAGACCTCCATGCGAGTGGAGGCGGGGCGCGGTGGCTTTGGTAGGTGGCCGCGCCCCGCGTGCTGGACGGGGGTTGTGAGAGTTGTGGAGGTGGGAAGAGCGCGTGGACATCACGGAGCACGAGCTGGCCGATCCGTGGGAAGGGCTTCTCGTCGCTCCTGCTCATGGCAGTGACGTCGGAGTGCTGGTCCTGGCAGGATCCAGCGGGCGCATTGACCGCGAACGAGCGCGCATCCTGGCTCAGCAAGGAGTCACTGCCTTGGCGATCCGCTGGTTCGGTGGGCCAGCGCAGAGCCCGGGAATTTGCGAAGTCCCCTTGGAGACCTTCACCATCGCCGTCGACGTCCTTCAACGTGAGGGAGCGCGACGCATCGGAATTCTTGGTGTCTCCAAGGGAGCTGAAGCAGCATTGCTCACGGCGGTGCACGACTCACGCGTGGACATGGTCGTCGCGTTGTCGCCCACCTCGCGGGTCTGGTGCAACGTCGGTCCAGGCCGTGACGGAGCGCATCACCCGTATCGCTCGTGCTGGACGTGGCAGGGGCGGCCGCTGCCTTTTGTCCCGATGGACGACTCGTGGTCTTCCCCGGAGCCGGACAGCGGGCCCGTCGCCATCCGCGGGTGGTACGAACTCAGTGAACGGACCTTCGTTCACCTCCTTCCGCCAGCAGAGATTCCCGTGGAGGCTGCCAGAGCCGACCTGCTGCTGATTGCAGGCGGCGACGACGCGATGTGGCCGTCGCTGCCTTTCGCCGAACAACTGGCGCAACGCCGGCGCTCGGCCGGAGCTACTGTGCGTGTGATCGCGCGCGACGATGCCGGGCACCGGCCGCGCCTTCCTGGGGAGAGTCCCGCCTCAGCGTCCCCGCACTTTCAGTACGGAGGCACGCCTGAAGCCAACGTCGCTTGATTTAGGCAGCTGATGCCATCTGTCGAGGCGGAGGCGACGTCTCGTCATATGTGGTGATCTGCGGGATGGCTGGGCTGTTCGGTGGTGCGGGGCGTTGGTCTTGGGGGAAGAGCTGGAGCTCGATGGTGTGGGTGACGTGGGTGGTGGCCGGTTCGTCGGGTCGCAGGCTGCGGTAGCCGGTGCCGCTGCGCTTGGTGGCGCGGGGTGCGGCGCGTCCGGGGCGGGGCTTGACGGCCTCGCGGATCAGGTCGTCCTGGACGTCACGGACCTTGGCGGTCAGCTGGCGAGGGGAAAAGTCCGCGCCGACGGAGCGTCGGGCGGCGGCGAGGGTCTGCTTGAAGCTGATGTGCGAGACGGGGAGGTGGGCGCGGTGGGCGGAATCGGCGGCCAGCTGGTGGAGGGCCTGGTAGACGCACAGCATGGCCCACAGTTCCTGCTCGACCATGGCGGGGCTGTTCGAGCGGAGGGTGGCGGTTCGCCCGCCGCGCTGCTCGATTTTGATGTGTTTGAAGATCGTTTCGCTGGTCCAGCGCGCCGTGTACAGCTCCGCCAGCTCGCGGGCGGGCGCCGAGGCCGGGTCGAGCAGCGTGGTGATCAGACAGAACAGCTCGGAGGTCTCCCCGCTCGCCCCGTCCTTATCGAGGGTGGTGGTCAGCACCGTGTACTCGATCACCCGCACCGTGATCCGCGCCCCGCGCGGGCCGTTGAGGTGGGAGAGGTAGGTGCCGTCCGACAGGACGTGATCCACCGGCAAGGTGAAGGAGTCCGAGACGCGCCAAAGGAGTTGGGCGCCCCTGTCCGCGGCGGCCTGCCACAGGCCGAAGGCGGGAAAGCCTCGGTCGGCCATCACGAGCATCCCCGTGTGCAGGTGCACCAGCAGGCGCCGTGCCAGGGTCCGCTCACCCACCGCGAAGGAGTCGAAGACCGCGCCGATCATCGCCTTGGTGCCGCACTCCACCAGTGCCAGCAGCCGTACCTGCGGATACGGACCGGGCCGGCCTCCGTTGGAGGCGCGGGTGTAGGCGGCGGCGTTCGCCTCGCTGTCCGGCACGTCGAGCAGGGAGCCATCCAGGGAAGCCAGGCGCAGGCCACGCCAGAAGGCACCGGGGGTGGCCGGACTCCCGCTCGCCCCTGCGACCCGGTCGAACAACAACCGGAGCGGACCGGGCCCCACTCGCTGGCGGGCCAACGTCAGTGAGCCCGTGCCGGCCGGCCGCCACTCCTCACCCCGTCGACGCGGCCAATGCTCCACCAACTCCCGCAGCACCAGCCCGTATCCGTTTCCCGTGAACAGCCACATCGTGAGCACGAAGTACACCACCAGCCGCGACGGCAAGGACCGAGTCCGCTCCTCCCGCGCCCCAGCCTCGTCAACCACAAAGTCAACCAACTCGGGCGTAAAGGTCCGCGACAGCAGCCCCATCCGGATCCGCTCCGGGTACGTCTCACCAGCTATGTGACCCCTCGACACAAGAGCGAGATGATAGGCGATCTTAGACTATCCAAGCGACGTTGCGCCTGAAGCTGACGCGCTCCTCGGCAAGGCTGCGTGGCCTCATATCCTTGACGGACTCGCTGGCGGGAGCCCATCCGTGCTTAGCGGCTGCGGATGAGCGGCCGATGCGTCTTGGTCACGAGGTCCCCTTTCGGTTTCTGATCTGCGGGATCCCGAGATCAGCGATGTGGGTTGAGCTGCGCGTAGCAGCCCGGTCCAGGGCGGCCAGCTTCTTGCCTGCGGCTTCGAGGCTGACCTGGAGTCCTTCCGCTTCGCCGAGCCAGCCGTTCGACTTGGCCTCTTTAATACGGTCGTTGAGGCTGTGGGTGATCTCGATCAGTCGCTGTCGTTGTCTTGGGTCGATCCGCAGCATCGGGCAGCGAACACAGGCGTGCTCGTGTTTGCAGGGAGTCCCGTAGGGACGTCCGCAGGTGCCCAACTCGACTTTGCGAAGCGCGAAATGCTGCTGGAACTCGCGCCATTCCTCATCGGTCGGGTCCCGGTACTCAGCCTCAGGCCGAAGGCTGCGCCGCTGTGCGAGGAAGGACCGGTAGGAGCGGATGAGGTCGTCCTGGAACACGGCGAGGTATGCCTGCGTGGTCGCCAAGTCCTCGTGTCCCAGAAGGCGGGCAGCGATGTGGACGGGGAGTCCTCCGGTGACCGCCTCGGTCGCGAACATCCTGCGGAAGTCGTGGGCGGTGAACTTCAGCGGTTCACCGGCCGCATCACACAGTCCGGTGCGGGCGAGGGCGGCGTCCAGGAGGTCTTGGACGGTGCCGGGGGAGATCACTTCGTTGCGGTGACCGCGCGGGCGTCGTTGGAAGAGGTGGGGCAGTATCGGGCCGAAGGCCCGTTCATGGGTGTCGTATCGGCTGGTCATCGGGATCGTGCCGCCGTTGGTGTTGCGCAGGCGCGTGATGATCGTGGCCAGGACGCTGGCCAGTTCCGGGCTGACCAGCAGCAGCCGTTCCTGGTTGTTCTTCGACGGCACGATCTGCAGGAGTGGGACCAGCTCGCCGCTGTCAGCCATGCGGTAGGAGACGAGAGAGAGGTGGGTGATCTCCAGGAGCTCTTCGCGCCGGATTCCGGTGTGGCGAAGAGTTTCGATGACGGCCCAGGACCAGAACGCCTCATCCTCATGCTGGTTCAGGTCGATGGTCTCGCCGGTGCCGGGGTCCTCGACGAGAACCACCTCGGTGCGGGCCCGCTTCTCGGACTTCAGATGGGTCTTGTAGATCACGCGGCGATAGGCGACCCCAGCGTGCTCGAACGTCTCCCCGACGGCCGTGGCCTTCGCCGCAGCCAGAAGAGTCTCCTGGTCACGACGGTGGCGTTCGGCCGTCTCGGCCAGCACCGGCAGTTGCGGCAGCCGCTCGCGGACCCGCTGGTGCATCTTCGCGATGGTGCTGCGGCGTTGCTTTTGCAGGCCGTCGGTCTCACCGCGACGCACCGGGCTGGGCACTGCGTGCGGCGCCCAGGACGGGTCATCCAGGGCCCACTCCTGAAGGTCCAGGTAGAAGCTGCGGACCTCGACCAGGATGAGCAGGTAGGACTTGCGCCGCCGGGGTGCAGACCGGCGCTTGGTGACGTACTTCAATCGCTCCTTCCAGGCCGTCGCGACCTCTTCGGGCAGGTGCAGGCTGGCGACGTCGGGATGGTGTTCTTCGATGTCGGACCAGAAGGAACCCACGAGGTGGCCGATCAGGGCGACGAAGGAGGGATAGTCCAGGCTCGGTCGGCGCTCGTCGAGGTAGCGGATCAGCACGTCCCGCACTTCTCGGCAGCGCAGCTGGTAGCGGTCGACGAGTTCCTGGGTCGGCCGTTGTCCTTGGTGGCAGAACTCCTTGAAGCTGACGTTCGCCGGCAGGACGTCGACGCTTCGCAGCAGATCCCAGGCTGGGAAGATGCCAGGCGGGACCCGGTTTTCCCGGTTCAGACCCCAAGTGCGGAAGTGTTCGAAGTCCTCGCCGGACAGCTGGTCGAAGTTCTTTCCCGTGTGCAGGACCATCTTGGCCAGCACCTTTATGCCCTGTTCGAGACGTCGCGAGGGCATGCCGGCCGCAGCCGACCGCCTGAGCATCTCTGCGACCAGGTCCGGCTGGACAGTGCGCTGTACTTCCTGAAACAGGCAGCCAGAGCTGAATGCCGTCAGGAAGTCGTAGTCGGGTAGCACGACTCGGTTCAGCAAGAGACTGATCGCTCCGAGTCGGGACAGGGCTCGCCGCCGGTCAACACCCGCGGAATAGCCTTCGGGCAACGTGTTGAGCCAGTCCAGCCTGCGGTCGGCGCCGGCGGCGATCCACCGCCGCTGCCATCCGTCGCCCGGCTGCTTGTTCAGCCAGTCGAGGATGCCCTGGGCTCCGAGTTTCAGGTCACGCAGCCGATCCTCCGAGTAGCCGATGCGTTTGCCGTGTGTGGTCAGCAGCGGCAGAAGGCCCGAAGGGGTGAGATCGTCGTTCGGGCCCGTGCGCGGCGTCTCCGGCGCCGAAGTGGTGCCGGTGCCCTCGGACCGGGGTGCGGGAAGTGACACGGTGGTTGTGTCGGTCATCGCGGGATACCTCCCAGCAGCACCGCCAGGTCGTCCGCGTCGTAGCCAACGGCGCCGTGGTCTGCTGCCGTCTCCGCTGCCGGTTCTGCCTGGTCGGCGAGGTATTGATGGACCCGGCGCAGGACCTCCTGGTCGTCTTCGACAAGGTAGATCTGGGTGGTGGTCAAGTGCGCATGTCCGAGGATCACTTGGACGTCCCGCAGGGACAGCCGCTGGGAGCGGACCATGCGCAGGGCGCTGGTGTGCCTCAGGTCGTGCATTGTCCAGTTCGTGCCCAGCGCCTCGTTCGCGCGCCGCAGTACCGCCCGCAGCGCGTCGTAGGTGAGCGGCCGACGCTCCAGCACATCCCCTGACCGCTCCCGGCGCCGCAGCGTCCACCAGACCGGCTCATCCGGACCCAGCGGGCCAAGTTCCTCCAGGTAGAGCCGCAGCCAGATGAACGACTCGGCGCTGGCCGGCAGCCACTGCTGCATGCCGCTGCCCTTGCGGCGGACCTGGGCCAGCTGATCACCCCAGTCCAGATCGGTGCCCCGCAGACCCAGGAGCTCACTTGCGCGGGCGGCTGTACTGACCGCGAGCGCGAGGATCGCACGGTCCCGGTTCGAGCGCATCGCCGCGAACAGCTCGATCCACCGCTCATCCGGCATGGCCCGGGGCCGCTGCCGGGGCAGCTTCGGGTTGTAGCGAAGCCGCCCCTCCGCCCGGAACGGCTCCAGCGGGTTGTGATGCGCGTTCGCCCGCCGACCCCGGCTCCGATCCCGTCGAACCGGGTTGACCAGCGGGCCGTCACCCGCGTCGATGACGAACTCGTAGAAGCACCGCAGCACCGCGTTGCTGTGCCGGATCGTCCGCGCACTGTAGCGGTCTCCCGGGTACTGCTTCCGCGTCACTGGGTTGACCTGACCCGCCGTCGCAGCCGACCTCGTCCTCGGCAAGCGCCGCTGCTTCTCCGCCTGCCCCATCCACAGCACGAAGTCGCGGACCTCGGCGGAGGTCACCTTGTCCCAGGGCACGTCGATAGCCTGGAGGAAGCGCCACCATCGGTACAGGTCAAAGGCGTAGCTGCGGACACTGCCCGCAGAATGGCCGCGGGCCAGAAAGTCGCGCAGGAACCGACGGATCGGCTCCACCGGCTGACCCCGCTGGTCCAGGACCATGTACGGGATCACGTCGCCAGTCGGTACGACGCGCCCCCATCGTGGAAGCAGAATCGCCCGCAGATCGCGGTGAACGTCGGGGGACAAAGACATACAACCTCTCCTCCAGTTGGCTGTATGTCTCGTACCGGTCGCCATCCCACCGCGACCTCCGACACACCGACTTGGCCTGCGGTAGTCCGGTCAACATGGTCGACGTCGGCCAGGACCACGACCGCTCGCGGGTCCCGCAGCAGGGCGTTGGCGCGGCGGGTGAATGCCTCGCGCGTCCGCAGCCCGGTCAGCGGGTCACGGCGGGCGACGTTCAGGCGGCGCCGCAGCCATAGCGTGTGGGCCGTCCAGCCGGAGGCGACCGGCGCCGCCGCGGACAACATGGTCACCAGGGTGTTCATGCCGCCGCCCCCTCTGTCCCGTCGTCGTCGCCGTCGACGGAGTGCAGGCGGCGCCCCTCGGCCCGCTCATTCAGCAGCAGGTCCCGCAGCGCGCGGGAGTTGGCGGCAGAGCAGTGCAGCGTGGTCCGGATGGCTTCCGCGTTGATCGCGTCATCGGCCCAGTCGGCCGTGGCCTCACGCGCCTCGGCAAGCAGTTCCGCCGAGGTCCGCGGCGCCTTGGCACTCTTGGCATTGCCCTTGGTGCTGGCCTGGCGTTTGCGCGGCGCCTTGGGCGCCTCCGGCTTCGGTTTCCCCGCCTGCTGCGTCGGAATGGGCGGGACGCCCTCGCTCGCCGGGGCCAACTCGCCCAGCCTCAGGAGCACGCGTTCCGGCCGCGGAGTCTTCGACCGCCACCGCCGACCGTGCCGCTCCCGCAGCCGGGCGTGGGCCAACTGCCGTTCCCGCTCCCGCTTCAGCGCCTCGGAGTACGAGGTGATCTCCCACAGCGTCATCCGCCGCCACAGGGCGAACGTCGACAGCGGGGCGAGCATCCAGCGGGAGAACCGCACCTTCTCCATGCGCCGGCCGGTCGCGGCGCCGATCCGTACGGCGTAGACATGGGCCCCGATCTCGGAGAACACCACCCACAGCAGCGGCATCGTGCCGTGCGCAACTTGCGCCCACAGCGAGTGCCCGGCCGCGACGTTCAGCCCGCAGGTGACCAGCGTCAGCGCCCAGGGCACGAACCGCACCCACGCCAACGCCATGTCCATCCGGATCAGCAGCAGGTTGGCCACGGTGAACACCGGAATGGCCACGTCGATGCCGACCGGCAGCATCCATGGCTCGCCGAACCCCCACCGGGCAGCGGCAGAGGAGACCGCGTCGAACGAGGCGATCAGCCCCAGTGCGCCGACGCCGGCCGCGGCTAACGCGCCCAGCCCGGCAAGGCCCATCTCCGGCTTCGTCAGCGGCGGCACCGTCTGCCGCGCCGTATCGGTTGCGATCGTCATGCCGCCGCTCCCTTCCGGGAGGACCGGCGGCACCTGGCCGGGCCCGCCAGCGAGACGATGTTGAACAGCTCCGGGGCGTGCGCCTCGATCACCTCGGCGGCGATGCGAGCCACGTCGTCCGACAAGTTGCAGTACTCCGGGTCGGAGAGGATGTCGCGCGCCGCGTCCAGGCGGGCCGCACGCTCTTCATCCGTCTCGCCCTCGACCCCGAGCCACAGCTCAATCGGGGTGCCGAGGGCAAGTTCCACGAAGTCCTCGGCGGATACGGCCTGTTGCTGGCCGATGTACGTGCGCATGGACCTTCTCCTGAGTCGATGGGACAGGGAGAGCCACGACGACGGGCGACCTTGCTGGGGAGTCCCGCGCCATAGATTCAGATTGACCTAGGTCAATCTAGCTGTCAAGGGGACGGCGGGAGAGTAGAGATTGACCTAGGTCCGGCTACTCTCGAACCCATGGAGCAGAGCTCAGAGGCGCCCAGGCAGGCCCCGACGGCCAAGGACATCGCTGCGGAGTTCCGCGCGAAGATCACAGGCCCGAACCGCGAGTACGAACCGGGAGACCAGCTTCCTGCCGCTCGTAAGCTCGCCAAGGAACTTGGCGTGCAGCTCATGACCGTGCAGAGCGCGTACGGCCAGCTCCGCAACGAGGGGCTGATTCTTACCCAGCAAGGCCGCGGGACGTTCGTCCGCGATCCGTCTGCCCCGCTCGGCACCGAACCGGGCAGCAGCCCCACATTCACCGCGCTGGCGGCAGAACTCAGCTCGATTCATGACGCTCTTCGTCTGCTCGGTGACCGGCTGGACCGTCTTGAGCAGATCGTTGGCAACGGGACTCCGCCCTCGCGGTGAGTTCGTCCGTACGCCTCAGCAGTCGTTCAGCCTTGGCGCGCGCCTCGCTCAGACTCGCTTCGATCAGGGCGAGTTCTAAGGGGGTCAGCCCTCCCAGCTCGCCGCTTCGCTCGTTGATCCCTGACATGCCAAGGAGCATGCGGCCGGAAGCGGCAGAGGACCCGGACAGACTGTCCGGGTCCTCGTTCCTTGCACGTCAAGCACGTTGACGCTTCGTCATCGGTTTGCCCTGTCCACAGCGTCCAGTACTACTGCCCAGGGGAGTTCACGTCCTGCGGGCGCTTCCCTCGGCTCGTACAGCGGCCACACGGCCGGCCCGTACACGAGGTGCACTCCCCCGGCCCGAAGGGCGTCGATGTGGCCTTGCCATGCGGGGTGGCGAGCGTGCGCCGCGTTCACCCGCGGGAAGACGACGACCGGGAGACCAAGGGTGCCGATAGCCTCACCGACCTGCGTCAGAGCCTGATTGTCCATCACCCCAGTGGCAAGCTTGGCAACCATGTTGGCCGACGCGGGAGCGACCGCGTAACAGTCAACTGGCGGGTGTGGGCGAGCCTCGCTGGGAAGGCGCGGTTCATCACGCACGCGCAGGCCAGTGAGCTTCTCCAGCTGCTCAACCTCGCCACTCATCCGCAACCACTCACCTGCGGTCGGCGTCAGGGTGACGGCCACCCGCCATCCGCGGTCCATCGCGGGCTCAACGAGACCGGTGCGAAGCTTCTCCACCCCGCCGGCCGCTGACCCGACGATTCCGAGCACCCCACGCTTGCCTGAACTCACTGCACCGCCCTGCATCGCTGAGCCATCGCGAACACCTCGGACGAACGCGAACCGCCGGTCACAGGAGACTGCTTGATGAGATCCCGAAGCGTCTCGCGCACCCTGGGATTGTTGCGTACCAGCTGTGGCGACGTGCGCTCAGCCGTACGCAGCTCCGCGAACGCCTCATCCCCCTGCCCCGCGAGCGACAGAGCCCGCGCGAAGTCGATGCGATGCGAGACGCTGCGTTCCTGCGGCATATGGTCGACGTTGATCCGGCCGTGCTCCACCACGTAGGACACGTTGTCGAGGTCCAGCTCAATGGACAGGCG
Source organism: Streptomyces sp. CA-106110 (assembly GCF_050936285.1). Classification (NCBI taxonomy): domain Bacteria; kingdom Bacillati; phylum Actinomycetota; class Actinomycetes; order Kitasatosporales; family Streptomycetaceae; genus Streptomyces; species Streptomyces sp. CA-106110. The sequence goes on from NZ_JBNJNB010000001.1 coordinate 4,409,660, forward strand.
ATGGAGCAGTACGTTCGTCGGTCCGAATCCGGTCTGCCAGTGGTTCTCATCCGCCCTGAGATCATCCGCGAGTTCTTGGGCTCGGCCCAGCAGTGACGTTGCGGTGGGTCGGTCCTGATGCCGAGCCGCCGCAACAGCCGCACGCAGGTGGATCATCCCCAGCAAACTAAGCGCGGCCGGGTCGCTGTCCGTGACCTGAGCCGACAGCCACGCGGCTGCCGTGTTCCCCAGTTCCAGGGCGTCGTCATAGCGCCCGTTGGCCAGCAGGGCATGCGTGCCGGAGCGTGCGGCGGACGCCAACACGAGCGGGTCGTCCGACTCGTCAGCGGCTCGCATCGCGCGCTCGGCAGCGAGCCATGAGATGTCTGACTCGCCGATCTTCGCGAGCGTGGTTGCGGCGAGGTGGTGCGTGCGGGCGGATACGGCCCAGCAATCGCTACGCTCATCACCCTGGCGTACCGCCCGATCCTCCAGCTCCTGTGCGGTCTGCAGCAGTGCGGGAAGGGCGGCGATGACGCTGCCGAGTCGTCCGCCCTGGTAGTCGCTCCATGCCTGCTCGACGCGTACGGCCATTGGAGCGGGTGTCGGAAGCTGCGCCTCAGCTTCGAGGCCGAACAGGAGACGCCGAGAGTCGACGCGGGCTCATGAGGGCGTCACGTACGGCGGGGACGTCATCCTGTTGCCGCTCATCGTCCATGAGAACGGTCTGACCGAGCAGGTCCCCGAGAGGCACGCGCAGGATGCGCGACAGCTCCGCGAGCATGTCGATGCGGGGTGGCTTCCTACGCCCCGTCTCGATCTTCGCGAGCCAGTCAGTGCTACGACCGACAAGGCCGGCCAGCACCTCTTGTGTGTAGCCGCGGCGCTTCCGGTAGAACGCGATGCGCTCGCCGATGCTGAGGTGATCTCCAAGACCACGCATGGGGCGTTGCCTCCGGCTGCTGAGTAGGGGCGTCATTCACGGTACCGACGTGGCGAGAAGCGAGTAAGTGAACTCACCCCTTTCCGCCACCATGACCAGCGTGTGGCGCTGAACGTGAGAGAACCCGGACGGACTGTCCGGGTCTCATAAGACCCTGCTTGGAGATGTCCGGGCTGTCCGGCTGTCCGGTTAGGGCTCTCATCTGCAGAAACGGGCCGGACAGCTCAAAGTGCCGGTGTCCGGGCTGTCCGGTCACAGACGGCTGCAACACCCCGGGTGTTACAGCCCGTCGTCGGAGCCGACCTCTCGATGGGCGCAGGAGCCCGAGGCGACTTCCGATCCGCTCGCCTCTCGAGGGGTGCACAGTTGCTTGTTGAGTGCGGGTGGCGTGCTGGAGGCCCGTGCGTGTCAGGCTGCGATGGCCAGGTCTTGTTCGGCCCAGATGACCTTGCCGCTCGCTACCGGGCGAGCGCCCCATCTGTGGGACAGCTGGGCGACGAGGAAGAGGCCGCGGCCGTTTTCGTCGGTCGTGTGTGCGTGACGCAGACGCGGGGAGTTGGCGTCGGTGTCGAATACTTCGCAGGTCAGGACGTGGTGGTGGATCAGGCGCAGTCCGATCGGGCCTGTGCTGTGGCGGATGGCGTTGGTGACCAGTTCACTGACGATGAGTTGCGTGGGGTCCTGGAGATCTTCCAGGCCCCATGCGGTCAGTTGGCGGGCTGCCATGTGCCGGGCGCTGCGGACAGCGCTCTGGTCACTCGGCAGTGTCCAGGAGGCGACCTGGGTGGGGCTGAGTGAGAGCGTCCGCGCCAGGAGCAGGGTGATGTCGTCGGAGGGTGCCTGGCCTGGGAAGTCTTCCGTTGCTCGGGTGCAGAGGTCTTCCAGGGAGCGGCTTGGTTGTGCCAGGGCGGTGCCGAGGCGGTGCATGCCGGCGTCGATGTCGTCGTCGCGGGTTTCGATCAGGCCGTCGGTGTACAGGGCGAGGAGACTTCCCTCGGGCAGTTCCAACGTCACGGCCTCGAAGGGGACGCCCAGCCCGAGGCCGAGTGGGCTTCCGGCGGGCAGGTCGGGGAAGGTGACCTGGCCGTGCGGGTCGATGATCGCGGGCGGAGGGTGCCCGGCCCGTGCCATGGTGCACCGGCGGGTGACCGGGTCGTAGACGGCATACAGACAGGTGGCGCCTATCACCGCGGGGGGCTGGTCCGGGGCGTCGGTGTCTTCCTCGGCCAGCCGCTGGAAGGTGTCATCGAGGTGGGCCAGCAGTTCGTCGGGGGGCAGTTCCATGTGGGCGAGCGTGCGGACGGCGGTGCGGAGCCTCCCCATGGTCGCGGCGGCGTTGATGCCGTGTCCGACGACATCGCCGACGACGAGGGCCACCCGGGCGCCGGACAGCGGGATCACGTCGAACCAGTCGCCTCCGACGCCGGCGTCCGTGTCGGCCGGCAGATAGCGCGAGGCCACCTCGACCGCGGCGCCGCCCATCAAACGGTGGGGGAGCAGGTTGCGTTGCAGCGCGAGGGCTGTGGTGTGTTCGCGGGCGTACTGGCGGGCGTTGTCCAAGGACAGCGCGGCCCGGGTGACGAGCTCCTCGGCGAGCATCAGGTCATCCTCCTTGAACGGTATGGGGTCCTCGGTGCGGACGAACAGCGCGACGCCCAGGACGGCGCGCCGTGCGCGGATGGGCACGATCATCAGGGAGTGCACCCCGTTCTCACGCATCTTCTGCGCCCGCGCTGGGTCGTGGTCGATCCATGTCCCAGGGGAGGTGTCCAGTACCGGTTCCAGGTGGGACCTTCCCGTACGCAGGACGTTGGCGAGCGGCGAGGCCGGGGGGACGGAAATCGTCTCCCCTCGCGCGAACGACGACTCCGGGACCCCGGGGCGGATCGAGGCCTGACCGGCACGGCGGAAAACGGGAGGGCGACCGCTCATCACGTCGAATCGGGCAGAGGGCTCTTCGCCGGACGGGATGGACTCCGCCAGGTCGACGGCGGCGTAGTCGGCCAGCGCGGGCACGGCAAGGTCGGCCAATTCCTGCCCGGTCTGCATGATGTCCAGGGTGCGGCCGATACGCGTGCTGGCCTGGCTGAGGATGGCAAGGCGCTCATGCACCCGCCTGCTGCTGGTGCCATCCACGCTCATGCTGCACACCCCCAGCGCCTTGCCGTCCGTGTCCTGGAGGCACGAGGCCGAGAATGCGTGCGCCCGGCGCGGATCTTCCGCCGGCCACGCCCGGTACCCCTGGACCGCGGTGGTGCCGCTCGCCAGCGCCTGCCGCATCACCGCTTCAAGGGCTTCGGCCTCGAGGCCGGCCAGTTCTTCGGTGAGTCGGCGGCCGAACCGCCGGTCACGGGAGATGCCGTCGTGGCTCTCTATCGTGTCGTTCACCCAGACACAACGCAGCTGCGGGTCACGAACGACGATGCCGATCGGCTCGCGGGTGATGAGCGCCTCCCGCACCGATCCGTCCGTCGTTTCCTGGGAGAGCGTGTCGATGTCGGTGATGGACACAAGCCACCGGACCGTTCCGTCCTGCCCCCACAACATCGAGCTCCGGTGGTTGATGTTGAGGACGCGGCCGTCTCGGTGGCGCACCGCCATAGTGCCCGACCAGCCATTTTGGACACGCCAATGCTCGATGTACGCCGATATCGTCGGCATTTCCTCGGAAAATGGCAGTACGAGTGCGGCAGACCGGCCCACCACCTCCCCGGCGCAATATCCGACAAGCCGCTCGGCGGTCTGCGTCCATGCGACCACCGTCCCATGCTCGTCGAGCATCGCGACCGCCGACTCGGACATCTCGCGCGTCGATTCGTTCAGCACCATGCCGACGACGCTACGGTCTCAGTAGTACGAGAAAACGGTCCATTTATATGACAGATTCCCGGACCAATTCCGCGTCCGGTCCGCCCCCGCGTTCGGCGCCGACCTCCATCTGGAGCTGTGCGGACCCGGGCAGCCTAGGCGGTTCGGCAGAGCTGGGAGGCGCCCGTCGTCGCTCTGCCGGTGGGGACTCACGTCGGTGGAGAGGTCATCGGTCGCCAGCGCTTCGGAGTCTTCATCCGTGTAGTTGGTGTCCCGAACGCTGGGGTGGCGGTCAGGCAAGATGGGGCCCTTCTTACCGTGCAGGGCTTACAGCCCGCCGGCGAAGCCGGCCTCTCAACGGGCGTAGGAGCTGGAGGCGACTTCCGATCTGCTCTGCCTTCACGAGGCGCGCGTGGCCCACAACGGACCTACTCCCTGCCTGATACGCACTATCTGCGATACAGGAGGGCACCGCACACCTCCCGTGATCAAGGAACCTGCTGCTCAGAGCCCATTTGCAAGCCCAACTTTGATTGGGCTCCGGAGCCGTGTGCGCAGGTTCGAATCCTGCCGGGGGCACCCCTTCTGAGGTGCCCAAAGACCCCGTCACCAGCGGAAACGCTGAGGCCGGGGTCTTCGTGTATGCGCTGCCATATGCGGCCCTGAGCGGCCCTATGACGCCGTCTGTGGACTATTCGTGGACAGGATCTTGGTGCATCGGCCCAGGTCATCGAGGCCTTTCCTGAACCCGGCCGGCGTGACGTCATGCCGCGCCCGACCGCTCCGAGACATGCGCCATCAACGGTGCCCAGCAGGACGTCAACGGTTCCGGTGACCATGAGGACCCCTGTCATGGCGTGGGCATGAGAGCTCCTCTTCAGCCACGGTCGGCATCGACCGACGGGGCAGCAAAGTACTGGGCGTACCGCGTCCCAGCAAAGTGCTCCCCCATCAACCGAGAAAGGAGCAGGACCGACGACAGCGGACGGTGGTTCACCACGAGATGTTGCGTCTGTCCCTCTGCGTTCCTGTAGACGACAGCGATGTTTGCGATCGGCTCACCGCCCACCGTCGACGTGTAGTCCTCGACTAAGCCGTTCTCTCCGTACCCGCCGATGTAGATGAAGTCCTGGTACTCGTACAGAGTGCGCGCATGGGACAGCACCGTGCGAACGTCCTCCACCCCCCGCACGACCCCGTTCAGCGTCGAGCCCTCCATCGTCACATCGTCGGCAAGGTTGTCCAGCCAATGGGGGTAATAATCCGTGCGCTGCCGCGCCGGGTCGCCGCTGCCCAGATACATCGGTTTCGTCTTGTCAGCCATCTTCCAGCCGTCCTAGCAAGGGGCCGGTCCCGCTGGGAGCGGCCCTGACCTGACGAGTCAGACGAAATAACGTAACAAATTTGCGCATTTCGGCTAGGAGCCGCCTTGGGCGCGTCCAACAGCTCGGCGTGCCAGTCGTACGGCTGAGACACGACGAAGCCCCCGGCCCATGCGAACCAGGGGCTAATGCCGATCTGCCTTATCACTCGTATTCGCGCAACAACTCTTCGATCTTGCGGTTGGCGATTTCCTGTCGTCCATCAATACATTTGGCGTAGCGGCTCAGCAGCACCTCAACACTGTTGCCCGCACGTTCGGCCACTTCGGTCGGGTCCACTCCGGAGTTGAGCCACGTCGACAGCGCCGAGTGTCGGAGGTCGTACGGCCGGGCAGCGAGCGGTGAGGCGACCGCGGCCGGCGGGAGCGCCAGCGCCCGAGCCTCCTGCCAGACGCGGCAGTACGTCGAGGAGCGACCACTCCCCCACGCTCGTTCGTGAACAGCCGCCCATCCCCCGCGGTGCCAAACACGGCCAGGTGCTCCCGGAGGATCACGACGAGCTGAGGCATGATCGGCACCAGCCGGACCTCCTCCACAGGCCGGTTCTTGAGTCCGCGGTCGTCGTGCGTCTCTCCGGAATCGGTCCATTGCTTGCCGACGCTGGGACGGGTGCGGTTCAACAGCGCCGTTCCCCAGCCGTCCTCGGGCAACTTCAGGTCCGCCACCGTGAGACCGACGGCTTCGGCCGGGCGTAAGGCGCCGTAGTACATACAGGCGAACAGCCCGACGAGTCGACGACCGCGAGCACCGCGGTGCGCAGCCGACCCATGGTGACCGCGGAGCGCAGGCCATGGCCGACCACGTCCCCGACCACCAGAGCGGTGCGGTGGCCTGGGAGGGAAACACGTCGAACCAGTCCCCGCCGACCTCGGCTTCGGCGGGCACGTACCGACACGCCACTTGGACGGCGCTGGTGTCGGCAGCACCCGGGGCAGCAGGCTGCGCTGCAGCGTGATGACGATGGCGTGCTCACGGGAATAGCGGCGAGCCAGCTGAGAGACCACAAGGCCGACCACGAGCAGCAGCCCGGCGGTGACGATGTCGTCCGCGTTGCTGAAGCGGGTGAAGCTTTCGTGCGGAGTGGTGAAGAAGAACGCGAACCACACGGCGGCGGACAGGGCCGTGAGGACCGCTACCCAGCGGTAGCTGACGGCAGCCACCGTCGCGACGACCAACAGATCCGACGGGCCTCCGCGGTCGCGATCCATGACGATTGGCGAAGGCGTGGTCTGCCGCGCTTTATGGCGCTGATCAGCCGAGCAAGGCACCGAGCAAGCCGCCGAGCAAGCCGCCGCCGTCGATTGCGGTAGGGCTGGGGGTGGGAGGGGAATCCATGCTGGTGGTTCCGCCGCTGGTGAGGTCTGCGGGTGTAGCGGGGGGCCGCGAGGAGGTGGAGGTTGCCGTGGTCACCTTGATGGCGTCAGCGGTGTTGACGGGGGTGCCTGAAAGGTCGGAGACCGGCTCTTGAGCCGGTCTGGTCGGCAACGTACTTGTGCCGGGCCAGGTGGTAGTGCTGGCCGGGACGGTGGAGTCGTGTTGGCCGGAGGACTTCTCGCGCCAAGGCATGGTCGGCGCCACCGTGAGGGCCACCACGCCCAGGACCACAGTGAGCATGGCCGCCGTCACCGCAAGGACTTTCTTGCGGTTCGGGTGGCGCGGCTCGGGCGGCACCGTCGGGGTTGCGGACGGTGAGGGCAAGGCATCGGCGGAGGTAGCAGATGGCCCAGTGGCCCCGTCGTCGGCGGTCTCGCCATCGTCATGCCCCTGGTCCTGGCGCTGGAGCTGTGGCGACGGGGCGTGGGTGAGGAGGGCCTGTGCTACCGCATCGGGGAGCCAGCCGGCCTCGGCGAGCACCTGGGTGGCAGTGGTGTGCCCATCACTCTCGCCGAGCGCTCGGGTCAGTGCCGCCACAAGGTCGGGTACGGTGGGCCGCTGGCCGGGGTCCTTGGCCAGGCACTGGCCGATCACGTCCAGGCCGGGCGGCACCCCGCCGAGGTCAGGCTCTTCGTACACGGCACGGAAGTTCACCGCGAGCGCAGAGCCGGTCCCGAAGGGGCCGACTCCGGTGGCCGCGAAAGCCAGTACCGCGCCCAAGGAGAACACGTCACTGGCCGGGCCAACCGTTTTTTCGGTCATCTGTTCGGGCGACATGAATCCGGGAGTCCCGGCCATCGTCCCGGTCTGGGTCAGGACACTCGCCCCGGCTACGGCTGAGATTCCGAAGTCGATCAGGCGTGGGCCATCAGCGGACAGCAGCACGTTCGACGGCTTCAGGTCCCGGTGGACGAGCCCGGCCCCGTGGATGGCCTCCAGTGCCTCGGCCAACCCCGCTCCCAGGGTCAGCACCGACCTCTGCGACCACGCCCCGTGGGTGCGCACCGCCGCCTCCAGCGACATCCCCGGCACATACGCGGTGGCCAACCAGGCCGGGGATCCCTCGAGATCGGCATCCACCACCGCCGCAGTGAAGAACCCGGTCACCCGCCGGGCCGCCTCGACCTCCCTGGCGAACCGCCGCCGAAACCCCGTGTCCTCCGCCAGCTCCGCCCGCACCACCTTCACGGCCACGGCGCGTCCGCTCGGGGAGCACCCCAGGTACACCCGGCCCATCCCACCCGCTCCCAGGCGCGCGACGATCCGGTACCGCCCTACCCGTCGCGGGTCTCCCACCTTCAGCTCTTCCAACGCTCCTCCAAGCCGAAGAGCCCACCCACAGGGGCTATCCGGCGATGATTACACACCCAACCATCCCTCTTTGAGGGGGATTTCCAGAGGTCTCCCCTCAGGCCGAGGCGGGCGGAGGGTCCGTACGGTCAGCGGTGGATCTTCGAGCAGGAAGTAACACCTGATGACAGACGTGACCGTGTCGGCCGATCAGCGGGCCAGACGCTCAGTCGGTCTCCGAGGTCTCCGAGGTCTCCGACTCCAGACTGCGGCGCGTCGCCGCGTCGTACACGCCCGGCTCTCCGGAGATGCCTCGGGCGCTCTGGTAGCGGCGCACGGAGTTCTCGACCTGGATGTTGAAGTTACCGGTGATGTCGTGGGTGTAGAACGAGAGCTGGCGCAGGCGCTGCTGCAGTTCCACGACCTCGGGGCCCTTGTCGCCGCGGCGCAGCACCGGTCCCGTGACGGTCTGGCTCTCACGAGGCTGCGCGGAACCGACCGAGCCAGCGGTAGGGACCGTCGGCACGCGGTTCGGGGCTGTCGGCGTGGCCGACGCCGACGCCAGCGCCGACCTCGACGTCGACGCCAAGAGCGCTGCCGGCGTGGCCGGCGCCGGTCTTGCCGTCGACGCCGAGGAACTCGCGCGCTTCGCAGCGGATGGCTCGGTGGACGCCGACGCGGAGGGTGACAAAGAGGCCGGGGTGCGGCCGGACTCTTCCGGCACGCTGGTGCGTCCGTCCTGCAGCGCGGTGTCGCGCCTTGGCTCGTCCGGGATGAGCAGCGCGCTCGTGAAGCCGGCGACGGCGACCGCGATCGCCGCGACGATCAGGGCCTGTCGGCGCCGGCCCTTCGGTCGGCGCCTCTGCCTCCCGGGGGAACTGTTGCGGGAAGGGGGGCGCGGCGGCGACAGCGGGCTGTCCGGCCCGTGCGTGGCACTTGGTGTGCGCCGTGTGCGTGGATCACTCGGCGCTACCGGTTCGTGCGGCTTCTGGAGCGGCTGGGTGTCGGCCTCGTCCGGCCCGGTCGTCGGCGGTGCCGACGGTTCCAAGAGCGAGTGGGGCACCTTCAGCGTGCGGCCGCCCACCACGCTCATGCCCGGCGGGAGGGTCGCAGAAGGCGGGGTGGTGGGGGCCGACGGCGTTCCGTGCTGTCGCGGAGCGGTGGGGCTCTGGCCCGGAGGCGGGTTGGAGGGGAGCTCTTTGGTGCCGGGCGATTTCGGCAGCTTGACGTAGATGTATGGGCGGACGCCCAGCGATTGGAAGTCCTCCGGCGCGGCCGTTTCGGACGGGCCGGCGCGGCGGGCCGTGGTGGCCACCTGCTGAGTGCACTGACAGGCGTCACTGCCCCCCGTCGCCCGTTCATTGGAACACTTCGAACACCTTTGCCCATCCATATGTGAATCCTTCCCCCTATAGACGCCTGCGATTATGCAGAGCTCGTCGCCGATCCACACGCGATTCCGTGAATCCGTTGCGGATGCGCGCGCCGTGACTGCGCCGCACCTTGAGCAACCGGGAGCGGCAGTTGGCGGCGCGCACGCTCGGCGCGCGGACATCGAATGCGCGGGGCGCACCGGCTCGGGCGCACGACGCGCAGCCGCGCGAGCATCGGCCGGATGCGCTGGTACGGGCCCCCTACGGCTCCGACGTCTCCGATTCCAGTCGCGCCGGGGCCGCCTTGCCTTGCACTCCGAGCTCGTCGCTCTTGATGCCGCGCGCCCACCTGCCAGTTCCGCACCGCGTCATCGACCTGGTGTTGGAGTTGCCGTTGCCCTCGCCGGTGTTGAGGCTCAACTGCTGGAGATGGAGCTGGAGTTCGGTGGCCTCCGGGTCGGCCTGAGCACCAGCTGCCCGATCTCCATCCGGCCCGCTGCCACATGGCCCTTCATGAACGACCGCATGCGGGCGGCCGAAGCGCTAGGTCTCCTTGGTGGTCAGAACACGTGCACTTTGCTTGAGTTTCATCCGGCTTTGAGTCGGGCGGTGCGGGTGTAGTGCGCGACGGACTTGTCGATCACGGCGAGGGCGTCGCGCAGCGGTGGGGGTGCGGGTGGGGTGTTGGCTGCCAGCAGGGGCCGTAACAGCCGGTCGTGGACCTTGGTGTAGAAGATCGCGACTCGTTGGCCGTCGTCGGTCAGCACGTAGGTGTTGGTGTGCTCCAGGCGGCGGATCAGTCCGTTGCGGCGTAGCCGGGCAAGGTCGTAGCCCATCTGATTGGTCGAGTATGGGGTGCCCAGCAGGGCGCTCACCTGGGCGCGAAGGCTCCGGTTGGTGAACCCGACGACGGTGGTTAGCAGGATGGACAGGGCGCCGGCCAGGGCCATGACCCGGGGTCGCCGAACCGCAGGGCCGGGGCCCTCCTGCCGTCGGTGGTCACCGAGGGCAGCGCGACCCGCTCAAAGGCTGGGCTCGCAAGGACGCAGCCCTGGCCGACGCGTTCAGCGTGCAGCAGTCGGGCGTTGACGGCACGGGCTTTGGTCTGAAGTTCCTCGAGGTGGTCCAGGCGGCGCAGGACTGCGAGGTCCTTCGGGGAGTTGACGACGGTCTCGATGCGCAGTGCCCGGCCTTCTTTGAGGTACTGCTTGATCCTGGAGTGCTTGTAGAACAGGTTGACCGTGACGTCGACGCCACGGGTGACCACCTTGGTGGCGAACCCGGTCTGGGTGTCCGAGCGGATGCGTCGGTCGAAGATGTAGGAGATCTCGTCCGGGCGGCCCAGTCCGAGGTTGTCGCTGACCAGGGCGTCGAAGAACGTTCGAGCGTTGCGGGGTGCGTCGAAGACCAGGGTGCGCGAGACCTCGATCTGGCGCATGGACAGCTCCCACCAGTAGCCGCCGTCGCGTTCGCGTGGACCGAAGGGCAGGGGCAGTTGGGCCATCCAGCGTTCGAAGAACACGGCGATGGCGCCGGAGTCCAGCCGGTCGCAGATCGCCTGTAGTCCGGGCGTATCGCCGCAGGAGGCGAACCCGTTGGACAGGGCCGTGAACGCGATCCCGGCTTGGGCGGCCTGCTGTTTGGCCCACTCGTGGCCGTTGACCCACACCTTGATCGGGTAAGGGAAGTAGGAGCAGATCTTGATGAACGCCGGGCCGAAGTCGGAGTCCCACAGGTAGAAGTAGAAGCAGGTCACCCGCCGGTCAGCCTTGTCGAAACCGAAGCACACGGCTCCGGGTGTGGTAGCCCGGTCGTAGCCGGTGAACACCCGTTGGAACTCTTGGGCCACGCCGATCGCGACCACCTGTGGGCGACCGGACGCCTGCGCGGCGGCCAGGTACGGCTTCATCACGTCGGCCTTGCGGGCGTCCTTCGCGAAGCGGACCACCGGGATGTGCTCGTCGCGGGCAAAGCGGGCCACTGCCGCGCGGAAGCGGTCGCCGATCTGCCCCAGCAGTGCCGGCGAGGGGACCGGGTGACCCAAGTGCCCGGTGAGGAACGTCACCACCTGGCCGCCGACTTGAAGGTTCGGCACATAGCCGTTGAGGTAGATCCGGTCCAGGCACTCCAGATCGAGCGCGACATGTCCGTCGAGTACGTCGTGGACGGTGACTGCTCCGGCTGCGTTGCCCGCTGCGATCGCCCTGCGCGCCTGTGCACCAGCCGTCACCCTGACCACCGCCCAACCGAGCACACGAACCAGCTGCTCGCAGCGTCCACCCACCCACCGCGGCTGTCATTCGAACGCCCGGACACCCACCTCGGCGGTCCGAGGCTGGCCTCACTGGGAGCGTGTCTCAGTAACCGGCAACCCGTGTGTGTCTGGTGATCACTCGTGCGGGATGATCCCGGCATGCGTGATCGGGAGGGGTTGTTCGAGGTCGAGCCGGTCGAGGGTGAACAGCCGCCCCGTCGTACGGGGGCGGTGGATAAGACGTTCCGGGCCTTCCACCCGCACCAGGTCCTGCTGCTACCGCCGTCGCTGGATGACTGGCTGCCGAAGGATCATCTGGCCCGGTTCGTGGCCGAGCAGGTCGACGACGTGCTCGACCTCTCACCGATCCTGGCGGACCACACCGAAAAGCGCCGCTTCCCGCCCTACGACCCGCGGCTGATGCTGCTGATCTACGGCTACACCACCGGGGTCCGTTCCTCCTGGGAGATCGAGCGCCGGCGCGTGGACGATGTCGCGTTTCGCTTCCCGGCCGCCGGCCAGGCCCCGGACTCCGGTCGATCGCCCGATTCCGCCGCCGCCACCTGGACTCCCTCGCGGATCTGTTCCTGCAGTCGCTGTATCTCGCGCAGAAGCTCGGCATGGTCCAGATGGTTCGCGGCGCCCTGGACGGCACGAAACTGGAGGCCAACGCCTCCAAGCACAAGGTGATGGGCTACGGCCGCCTGGTCGACAAGGAGGAGCGGATCGAGGCCGAGATCGCTGAACTGGAGGGCAACGCGGCCCTTTGCTGGCCGACGCCGAGACCAGCGACACCGCCGAGGGACCAGGCCTTCGGCATCGACGGCAAGGAGAGTGACCTGCCCACCGAGCTGGACCGACGCGAAAAGGTCCTGGCCAGGCTGCAAGCCGCCCGCAGGCACGCCACAGGCGGCGAAACGCCGAAGGGTCCCGACCGGGGAGTGCACCCCGGCCGGGACCCTTCGAGGTTCAACGCGATTCCGTCAGCCGTTGGAACGCAGGGTCCAGACGACGGTCATCTCAACTCCTTGAGCCTGGCACCTGCGGAGACGCTCGCGTTTGCCCACTTCAGGCCCCTGAAGTACAGAGACGTGGTGAGACGAATTGAGCGTCGTTGAGACGAAGGGAGGCATCCAGCGCTCCCTCACGGCTCTCTGAGAGTGATTCACCCCTTGAATCCTCCCTGAAGTTGCGCCGCGAGCAGACTCCCCACCTGCGCCAACCCCCTTGCACCAAGCCTACTGCTACGCCTGCGAGACGCGCCCGGGCTCGTACTCGACTCCCCGGCGGTAAGTGGTCTCGCGCCGCATGTCCTCCATGGCGATGACGCATTCCTCGCAGGCGCGGATGTCCTGGGTGCCGCCGGCCGCGCTCCGCACCGTCCAGACGTGAGTGGTCGGCACTTCACCCTTGCCTGGGTGCCGAAAGCAGGCCCCCAACTCCCAGGCGTACAGCTTGAGGATCTGCTCGCGATCCATACCTATCTCCTGTGTAGTGGCATGTGAGGGGAGCGTGGGGGGTGCGTGGCCTTGGTTCCCGCGTCTGGTGCGCGGGATGCGCTGGGCAAACACGGTTCATCCGAAGGAGTGAACAAGCGTTCGATTCTAGGACACTACCTGTGACCCTGCGGCATATGCCACGTCGCCGCAGGGCTGTGTAGTGCGGGCTTGCACTGTCAGTTGCAGTTGACGCGAGGACCTTTGCCTCTTTTACGACGAGGGAGTGGCCGTCCGTCGCACGAGTTTCAAGATCAGAAAATGCCCGGTTCTCCGGGCTGACTTTTGATCACGGTCGGCCCGGCGTAGGCCGGATGCCCCACCTGCCAGACAACGTCGACGCCTGGCTCGCGCATGAACGCCGCGCCATCGGCGGCCTAGGTGGAACTGCGCCGTCACGCCCGCTCCCAGAAGGAAGAGGTGTCGTGAACAATCACCTAACCGAGCGTCAGAAACGAATCCTGAAGTGCATCAGGGACTGGATCAGCGAGTACGGAGAGACACCCTCGGTGCGGGCGATCGGTCAAGTCGTTAGCCTGTCGAGCCAGTCCTCCGTGGCTTACCAGCTCGACAGGATGGAACAGCTTGGGGCCATCGACCAGAGCGTGCGCCGCGGTAGAGGTCGAGGCATCTCGCTGCCGCGATAGATGGAGCGGCGGGGTTTCCCTGCAGTGGTCCGGAGCCGCCTCAGGTACAGACACGGTCAGCTGCGCCAAGGCGTCCGACACACCTCCGACACAGTCTGTGTCGCTGGCGCCCTTAGATGGACATCGCCGCAGGTCAGAGAGCTATGCAGAGTGATCGACGCATTCACTCCGGAGCCGCGTGCGCAGGCTCGAATCCTGCCGGGGGCACTCGCCGATAACCAGCACAGATCATGCGCTGACCAGGGCGAATGCCGATGCCAAAGGGCGGGGATCAGTCTCACTGAGTCCCGCCCTTTGTCACTGCTGCGCACTGCTCGCGATAGACCTGCGATAGCCGTGGCGATCTAGCTACGCGACGTACACGCCATCGCTAGTGGGGCTTGGTTATCTTGGGGGAAGGAGGGCGTGTTGGCCTCGCGGAGGTGAGGGCCATGACTCCGCAGGAGCTCGTGGAGGCCCAGGACCGGTTGGCGGCGTTCGCGGCCGAGGTGTTCGCCCCGTTGGGACGGTCCGACCAGCGGCGGTGGGGCGAGCGGTATGTGCGCGGGCTGCTCGGTGCGGGCCGCCGCAAGTCGATGGAGCCGATGGCGGCCCGGCTGGGGGTGGACCGGCAGGGCCTGCAGCAGTTCCTGGCCGACGCCCCGTGGTCCCATCAGATGGTGCTGGCCGAGCTGGCCTGGCGCATGGAGCCGGTCATCCGCCCGGCCGCCTGGGTGATCGACGATGTGTCCTTTCCCAAGGACGGCCACGCCTCGCCCGGCGTGGCCGCGCAGTACTGCGGGGCGCTGGGCAAGACCGCCAACTGCCAGGTCGCCCCGAGCGTGCACCTGGTCACCGACGCGGCCTCCTGTCCGGTGAACTGGCGGCTGTTCCTGCCCGAGCAGTGGGACGTGACCGCCGCGCCCGCCGAGGACGCCGACCAGGTGGCCAAGCGCCGCCGCCGGGCCCACATCCCCGACGAGGTCTGGCATGTCGCCAAGTGGCAGCTGGCCGTCGACATGGTCGACGAGCTGCGGTGCTGGGGGCTGGACCCGCCGCTGATCGTGGCCGACGAGGGCTACGGTCAAGACGGTGCCTTCCGGCTGGCGTTGGAAGAGCGCGGCATCGACTACGTGGTCGGGGTGCGTTCGGACACCGCGGTGCTGCCCGAGACCGCCACGCGTACCGCTCCGGCCTGGTCGGGCACCGGCCGGCCCCCGGTGCCCCGCTACCGGCAGGCACCCACCTCGGTGCGCACGCTGGTGCAGGACGCCGGGCACGGCGCCCTGCACCGGGTGACCTGGCGGCAGGGCTCCAAGGGCCCGTTGCGCTCGCGGTTCGCCGCACTGCGGGTGCGCCCCGCCGGAGTGCGGCTGCGCCGGGCGCACCCCGGCGAGGACCTGCCGGTGTGCTGGCTGCTGGCCGAGTGGCCCGCCGGCGAGAAGGAGCCGACCAAGTACTGGCTCTCCACGCTGCCCGCGGACACCCCCCTGCGGCACCTGGTGCGCTCGGCGAAGCTCCGCTGGCGGGTCGAGCACGACTACCGCGAGCTGAAGACCGCCTTGGGGCTAGGTCACTTCGAGGGCCGCACCTGGAACGGCTTCCACCGGCACCTCACCCTGGCCTCGGTCGCCCAGGCGTTTTGCACCCTGGAGCGACTGTCCCCGAAAGCGGCGGCCACGGCCTGACGACCTACCAGGTCGTGGCCGGACTGCAGGTCCTGCTGGCCTGCTGGGCCGGGCGCTGCCCGCTGTGCCGGACGCCGCTGCCCCCACCCAGACACACCAAGCCCATCCCAACCTAACCAAGCCCTACTAGTGCTGTGACCAAGAAGGTTCACCGGTTGGGGTCTGTTCGCCGTTTGGTAGTCCGGGGACCGGCCGCCAGGCCGTTTCTTCAGTTGGCTAGAAGGGACAACACGTCAGCGAACGACACGGTCGTGTTGGGTTCGAGGCGCGTCGTTTCGCCTCGAAAGGACCGCACCTCTAGCCAGCTCTGCGGCGATGCGGTCGGCAGGATGTCCACGAGTTTCTGGAGGTCGGCCGACCGGTGGACCTTGAACTTCGGTGATGGTCGGTAGTACGACGGCTGGATGTCGAAGCGCATGTCGACGACGGGATACGGCGAGCGTCCCCAGTCGCTATAGGGCAGCGCAGCGTGACCGTGGATGCGGGCGTCGACCAGCACCTCCGGGTCCTCGTCCCCGATCTCGCAGTTGAACACGGGGAAGGCTGTCGCCACCCGCGCTGCCGCTCCCGGGTATGCAGCGCAGGCTCGGCCCAGTGCCGACGAGCAGAACAGTGCGTGGTCGAAGGACCCGACCGGGCTTGGCAACGGGACCTTGTGGTGGGACCGGCCGTCGAAGGCGAGGTCGCGCCTGGAGCAGAGGAACTCCAGGAACCCGGCGACCACCGTGTCCTGGTGGCTGCCGGCTCGCACTGCGAAGCGGACCGCGCTGCGTCCCTGCTCACGCAGCACGTAGTACTCGAAGAAGCCCATCGGGTGCTCGGGCGTGCGCGCGCAGCGGTAGACCTGGTCGAATCCGTCGACCGGCAGGAACTGGGGTACCGGCGCGTAGGGGCCGGCGGCCCCGGTGATGACGTCCAGCACCGGTGTATCGGCCTCGGCTTCTGCCGGATCGCAGGGCGGGTCCACTTCGGTGAAGCCCTTGCGGAGACGTTCGTTGATCTTGCGTGTTGCGTGGCGCCGTGCCTGCTCCTCGTCGTCGAGCGTCGTCGTGCTCCCCTTGCCCGGGGTTCGGTCGGAGCCCCACTTGAGGAAGCAGCGGATCCCTTCCTGACGGATCTCCCAGTATTCGAGCGTGGCCTCTTGCCGCTCGAACCGCCGCCATCTGGCCATCCGTCCTCCCGTGCCGCCTGCGGTGGGCCTGCGCCGGGACCGCACGCGGGTGACCCTATCCCTCGCCTGCGAGCTCGCCTTCACCGATGGTCAGGACACCGGGATGGACCTCCGTCCCCCCAGCGGATGCCTTTCTCACATCCAGGAGCTGCGCTGAGCCCTGCGGGCGTCGGTGTGGCCGTGGGGGCCGACATCGCGACCCCTCCCATGAGGAACGCGGCGGCGCACCAGAGCGGAGGTGCCGGCCCTGCCGGCCGCCCGCCAGGGCCGCGTTCGGGGCCTCGTTGAACCGGCCATGAGCCCGGACTCCGTCCCGCCGATGTCCGGCAGTTGCTCGACCGGCTCGTCGAGTCCGACGGGCCGGTCCACACCTTCGAGTGTCTGGGGGTGCCCGCCTCGGCGGGCGCCCCCAGACACTCGAAGACGTCGATGGCAATGGAAGAGGAACGACAAAGGGGAGTGTTCTCATGTGTAAGCCTGAATGGCGGCGTGCGCGCGTCCAGGCGCAGCGCCTGGTTGATCTCGCGCGGATGCGCCGTGTCCGAGACCGGATCGACAGGGAGTACGCGCGGCCGCTGAACGTGGAGGCGCTCGCCCGTGATGTGCACTTGTCCGCCGTGCACCTGAGTCGGCAGTTCCGGGCCGCCTACGGTGAGTCGCCGTACGCGTACCTGATGACGCGTCGCATCGAGCGGGCGGCGGCACTGCTGCGGCGGGGCGACCTCAGCGTCACCGAGGTCTGCTGCGCGTCGCTGGGCACGTTCACCACCCGCTTCACCGAGCTGGTCGGCATGCCGCCCGGAGCCTTCCGGCGCCAGGCGGTCTATGCGGCCGCCGACGATGCCGATGCCGCGGGTACGGCCCACGACGCAGGCTCGGCGATCACGGTGGAAGGGATGCCCGCGTGCGTGGCAAAGCAAGTCGCGAGACCGGTCAGGAATCGAGAAGCCCCGGCCGCCGCGCGGCCCCTAGCGTGATGGTCATGGCAACCACCACTTCCACCGCAGCCCACACGTCCCTCGCGTCCGTCACCCTTGAGGTGGCCAACCCCGAGGCCGCCCGCCGCCTCTACAGCGCCTTCGGCGTGGACACGTACATACGTTTGCGGGCGTCCGAGGTCCACTCCACCGGATTCCGCGGCTTCACCCTGGCGCTCACGGTGTCCGGGCCGGCCACCGTCGACGGCTACGTCGCCGCAGCTGTGGATGCCGGAGCCACGGTGCTGAAGCCCGCCGCGAAGTCGCTCTGGGGTTACGGCGGCGTCGTCCAGGCCCCGGACGGAACGATCTGGAAGATCGCGACCTCGGCGAAGAAGGACACCGGCCCCGCCACCCGCGAGATCGACGAGGTCGTCCTCTTGCTCGGCGTCGAGGACGTGAAGGCCACTAAGCAGTTCTACGTCGGCCGGGGTCTGACCGTGGCCAAGAGCTTCGGCGGCAAGTACACCGAGTTCGCCTCCGACGCCTCCAGCTCCGTCAAGCTGGCGCTGTACAAGCGCCGCGCCCTGGCCAAGGACCTCGGCGTTCCCGCCGACGGCACCGGCTCGCACCACATCGTCCTCGGCAGCACCGCCGACACCTTCATCGACCCGGACGGCTTCGCCTGGGAGGCCGCGGCGTAGCTCGCCCCACGTCGTCCTGACTCCCGACCCTGCACTTTTGCACCGCCCTGTCTCACCTTGTACGAGAGGAAACCTGCCATGCCGTCCACGAAGTCGCCCGCCGAGAACTCCGGCACGACCACCGAGAAGTACGACGGATTCACCGCCGAGGAGCGGGCCGCGATGAAGGAACACGCGCAGGAGCAGAAGAAGACGGCGGCGCGGCGCGGTTCGTCCCGGGCTGAGAAGGAGGCGGCAGCGGAGCAGGACGTGCTCGCGAAGATCGCCGAGATGCCGGAGACGGATCGGGTCCTCGCCGAGCGGATCCACGAGATCGTCAAGACCGCCGCTCCGGACCTCGCGCCCAAGCTCTGGTACGGGATGCCCGCGTACGCCAGGGACGGCAAGGTCGTCTGCCACTTCCAGAGCGCGGAGAAGTTCAAGTCGAGGTACGCCACGCTTGGCTTCAGCGACCAGGCGGCACTCGACGACGGCGCCATGTGGCCGACCGCCTACGCCCTGAAGGAGCTGACCGCGGCCGACGAACAGCTCATCAGCGCGCTCGTGAAGAAGGCGGTGGGCTGAGGCCGACCGGGGCGGAACCAGCGGCGAAAGCGACCGAGCCGTGGAAGACGTTCACGCGCCCTAGACGCGGTGCGCCGCCACGGCTGACTGGTCCAACAGGAAGGCGAGTTGGAACGCGTCAGTTCTGCCCTCCACCCGACGTGCTCGCCGCCCAACGCCACGAGCGCGCCCGCATCCGCAGCAAGAAGAGCATCCGCTGGGGCGGAAGTCCCGCTGCCGCGTGACCAGTCGTCCAGCAAGTCCGGGGCCGGTCAGGCTGACGAGGCCATCTCCTTCGGGCCATAGAGGGCTGCGGTCTCACCAGTGATCAGAACCCAATATCGGTCGCCAAAGGACCAGTGCCACCACTCGGTGGGGTAGTTCACCAGCCCCGCGTCGGTGAGTACGGAACCCAGCAGCTTCCGGTTGGCCCGGGCCTCCGTGCCGATGTTGGCGGCGTGGGTGTAGCAGGCGCCCTCGCTCTCCTCGGGGTCCGCGTTCATCCGGGTGCCCAGGTCCAGCTCGCGCCCCTCGGCATCAGCCAGGGTGAGGTCCACGGCCGCGCCGGCGCTGTGCGGAGCGATATCGGGCGGTGATACGTACCGACTCGCCGCCGAGTGGATCTGCTCGGCGGACCAGTCGGCATGGATGGCCTGCAGCTGGCTGGCGTACTCCTCGAAGTACGCGCGCTGGAGCGAGGGTGGCCGGTATCCCTCAACAAACAGCAGTCGCAAGCCCTGCGGGAGAAGCTCCTGGGCCTTCATCAGCCGCTCCACCACACCTTCCCGCAGATATGCGTAGGCATCTGCCGGGTCCTGCTTGCGCGAATCGATCAGCAACGAGCCGCCCCGGCGGACGTCTACGAGACGTTCACCGCACTCCGCAACGGGTATGGCGGCAACCTTCGGATCCGACATCAAGACGATCTCACTCATAACGCGATCATCTCGCAGGACTCACCCGGTGAACCTTCCCGGTCAGAGCACTAGCCTCGCCTCATGAGCCGTGAGTACACGGTCGGGTACACCTTCCCCCTCATATGTCCACACTGCGAGAAGCCTGCGTTGGCCACGATCACTGGCGAAGCCGCCGGCGGTGGCGAGGAAGAACCGCCATACCTGCTTGAGCTGGCCCGATGCAGCGTTTGCAACCAACCATTCCTCACCGTCGAAGAGGACTACGGGCAAGGCTGGGATGGGCCAGGCGTGCTCTGGCCCGAGCAGCTCCGTCCCTTGAGTCATCACGTTCCTCAGTCCTTGCGGCGAGAACACGAGGAAGCACGCCAGTGCTTTAAGGCCAAGGCGTACACAGCCACGGCAGTCATGGTCCGCCGCACGCTCGAAGGTGTTTGCAGCGAGCAGGGAGTGTCGGGCCAATAACAGGAAGCCTCCGGACGGGAACGCCGTAACGCCTTCTGGTAGATACCGAGAACCACCCGATAGCCGGGGCACATCCGCATGCCCCGGCCGTAGCCACACCGGCCCGTCACTCGAACCAATCCAGCTCCTTTTCGATCTTCTTGTTCATGGCCTGCTCCTGGCCGTAAATGCACCCTTCGTGGACGCGATGGATCACCTCAGGCGAGTTGCCGACCCGACGGGCGACCTCGGCCACGGGTACGCCGGCGTTCAGCCACGTCGTGATGCAGGTGTGTCGCAGGTCGTACGGCCGCCCTCCGAGGATGGACGCCTGAAGGTCCAGGCCCCCCGCGCTCGGCCGGGCGCCTGGCCTTTGACCGCACCCCCTCGACCTTCGCCAGCGTCGTCTCCAGGCCCAGCTCCGCTGCGATCTCCTTTGCCTTCACCGGACCCTTGCCTGCTGATCGCTGCTCTTCCAACACGCCCAGAATCCGCTGGTAGTCGGGCGCCAGCACGGTCACCGGCAGCCCGTCCCGCCAGGGGCGGCTTGAGAGACGGCTTCTAACAGAGCCCGATCACCTGGCGGATCTATGCCGCATGGCGGGAGTTCGCCATCCGAAGATCTTGCGGCCCGAACCCTTCATCCGGAACCGTGCGATCCACATCTCTCGGGCCGCCCCGCCTTGCTCCGCGGCGCACTGGCTCGACCTGCAGGAGGTTCCTCGATGAATTTCCATAGACCGGGAAGGCGACTCAATACCGTCCTTCTCGCAGTCATGGCCACCAGTGCTGCCATGCTCCCTTCCACGTCTGCGGTGGCCGCCTCCGCCTTTGCGTCGTCTTCCCCGGCTCCGGGCTCGAGCGGGTCTTCCGCCTCCCACGCGCCCGCCGTCAAGACGCCACTGGGCAAGGGCCTGCCGGTTCAGCAGCCACGACAGCGCACCGGCGTGGTACCCGGCCAGGTCGTGGTGACCCTGTCCGCGGGCACGTCGGTCACCGGGAAGCCACTGACCGGCCACCGGTTGGCGACGTTGGCTCCGCAGACGGACAAAGCGGCGGTGAACTCCGCCCTTCGTGCGGTCGGCGCCAAGGCGATGCGCACCGTCATCCCGGCGCTGTCCCAGTCCTCTGGAACTGCGCTCCGCAAGAACGCCGCCTCGCAGCCGGCCGCGGCCTCCGCTCTGTCGCGCACCTACGTGCTCCAGACGGCAGAGCGTGACTCCGATGCGGTGGCGAAGAAACTGCGCAAGACGCCTGGTGTCGCGTTCGCGGAACCGGACCGCTACGTCAACACGCTGGACGTGCCGGGCCAGCAGCTGCCCGCGTCCGTGGTCAAGGCCGCCGCACGGGCGGCGGCAGCGCAGGCTCATGCGACGCCGTCGGATACGGCACGTGCCACCACCGACTCCGATGGGATTCCCAGCAACTACGGCCTGGCGGATTCCGCTCAGGCGCTGCTCAACGCCGGCGGGGTCGACGCGACGGGCGCCTTCGCGACGCTCAAGGACAAGTTCGGGCAGGAGCCCGGGGACGGCGAGATCATCACCAACGTCTCCATCGGAGACCTGGTGGACCAGTCGATGGTGAACGACAGCAACCCGGCAGCTGTCCGAAGCGGAGCCACCACCATCCTGCAGGATGGTCAGCGCTACCTCGACCTGCCGTCGATGCCGCTCATCCCGACCTATGTGTCCGATGGGCAGGGCGGCCTCAGCGGCTCCGCCGCGGTCCAGGGTGAGGACCCCGCGTTGGACGAGGTCCTGCTGGACTTCAGCGTCATGAGCCCGCTGCCCCACGACCTGCAGCGGCCTGACCGGGTCGGGAGCGGCTACACCGACCTGCTCGGCATCGCGCCTGGTGCCAAGTACCGTCTCGTCGTCCCGCAGACCCCGACGACCGATCAGATAGCCTCGGCCCTCATGGCGGCGGCCAACCAGTCGCCCCGCCCCAACGTGATCACCGCCAGTCTCGGCATCGGCACTGACACCCTGGGCTTCGCCGGGCGCTACCTGGAGGACGACCCGGTCGTCCGCGCCACGGTCCAGCACATCGTCAAGCAAGACGGCATCGTGGTGGTCATCTCCTCCAACGACGGCACCCGCCTGTTCACCAAGGCGGCGGTGGGCCCGGACGGTGGCAGCACACCGACCGACCTGGCTGCCGACGATGCCGCGGCCACGAACATCGACGACGTCGCGTTCTCGTCGGTGCCGTCACGGGATCCGGACACCGGCGCCATCGCGGCCGGCGGCACCACCCTGGACGACACGCTCGCCGACCCGGCGGGCAGCCCCACCGTGGCCGAGACCCGCATCAGCGGCTTCGGCACGTTCTCGTCCGGCTTCGGCAGCCGGGTCGACCTCTCCGCGCCCAGCGACAACATCCCCGCGTTCGTCCACCCCGTCCAGACGCTGTTCACTCCCGCCGGCGGGCCCTCGGACGTGAATGTGAGCCTCAACGGCGGCACGTCCGCGTCCGCACCGGAGATCGCCGCAGCGGCGGCCGTGGTGCTGCAGGCGTCCCAGCTGGCCGGACACCACCTGACGCCCGCCGATGTCCGCACCCTGCTGGAGCACACCGGGCGACGCGTCGCCAGCCCGCGGCAGATCGACCAGACCCTGCATGTGGGACCGCAGATCGACGTCACCGCGGCCACCCAGGCGGCTCTCGGCTCCGCGTACCAGGACAAGCCCGCCCTGGTGCGGCTGTCGGTCGCGCACCGGGTGACCCGCGGCAGTCTCGGCGGCATGTTCACGGAGACCTCGGACCCGAACCGCATCGATCTCGGTGACGCTGCCTCCGGGGGCAACGGAGAGGGTCTGGTGGGTCCGGTCACCTTCGCGGGCGACGTCACGGGCCTGCCCAGCGACACGGACGCCCAGTACCGGCTGACCGTGGGCTCAACCGTGTGGACGTCCGACACCCCGGCGATCCGTGTGACGCCGCGTCAACTGCTCACCGCGGCCGGTCTGCCGGTCGTGTCCACGAGCGACCGCACCGTCGACCTGCGCTACGACGTGCTGGTCAAGGGCAACGTGGTGGCGAGTGCCGCCCGTACGATCACCGTCGGTCCCTCCGACGGCACATATGCGGAAGCCCACGGGCCGACGGCGCCCGCGGTCGCCCCGCTGGGACACTCGGTCACCGTGCATTACGACCTGACCGGTGTCAGCGGAATGTCCAACCCGGCCATCGCCGTATCCGGCGTGGGCCACTGGAACCCCGGACTCGGACCGATCTTCTACCCGGCCTGGACGCAGCCTCTGACCGGCACCTCCGGCAGCCTCACCATTCCGGCCAGCGCCTTCCACGGCGGTGCCGGCCTCTACGGCATCGGCATCATCCAGAGGTCCGGGAACCTCGCGAACAACGTCTACGCCGAGTTCACTCCGATCCGCATCGGCACCGACCGTGCCGAAGACCGCCCGGTGGCGCCGCTGATCACCGACGCGAGCGGAGTCCCCGGCCACTTCGCCATGGCCGACCGCGCCCACCCGAAGTTCCGTCTCACGTACGACGCCAGTGCCGTCCACGGGGCGGCCGCGGCCGAGGTGGAGTTCTCCGCGCCGGGGCCGACGGGTGGCAACAGGTACAACACGTTCGACAACCCCAATGGGTCGCAACTGGACAATGACGGCATCAACACGCCGTCCGTCCTCCACCAGACGCTGTCCGGAACGTCGGGCACGGCCGACCTGGACATCCTGAAGCTCGGGCTGCCCACATCCGAGCTGTACAACGTGCGCGTGCTAGCGCTGGACAGCGACCACCAGGTCATCGGACAGGCTTCGCCGACCGCGGAGTTGGAGGTCGACGACGGTCTCGCTCCGGACGGCGCGCGGGTGCTCGACTTCGCCTTCGCCGGCAAGGACTCGCTGGTCTCCCTGCTGGACCCGGACGGTACGTCCATGGTGCGGCCCTACGACCCAGCAACAGGCACCTACGGCCCCGCCCTGACCACCGACAGCACACCGAAGTCCACCTACGCGGTGACCGGGGTGTCAGCCACCACCCACCGGGCCCTTGTGGCCCACCAGGCCCAGCCGAACGGCGACGTCGACCTGCAGATCTGGGACACCGCGAACCGGACGATGGTCGCCCAGCAGACGCTGTCCGCCTCGGACTACGCCTTCGTGAACGCCAAGGTCGATCCCGCCCGGAACCGGGGCGTCGTCCTGCTCCACCGGGTGTCCGACAACACCGACGTCCTGCTGCCGATCAGTCTGACGACGGGTGCCCCCTCCCCGGTGATTCCGATCCCCGTCTCCGGCGCGGGAGTCACAGACCCAAGCGCCGCCCCCGTCCAGTGGTCGCAGCTGGCCATCGACCCCAAGGACGGCACGGTCGTCCTGCTGCCCACCGGTATCTCGTTCTGTTCGGGCACCGTCAACGCTCCTCGCATGGACCTCGACACCGGTACCGCCACGCTGGCCGGGGACACTTCCCGGTGCAGTCACGGCCTCGCGATCGACGATGCGGGCAGCCCTTACAACGCGTCGAACACGGGATGGAGCACCAAGCTGCCCGCCCCCAGCGTGATCACCAAGATCGACCCCAGTGGTGAGCCCGACTCGATGCTGGTCCGCCAGGACCGGAGTGGTTCCGAGCTCACCGTCGACGGCGGGCGCGACCTCGCCTTCGAGAAGTTCAACGGACCCGACGGCCTCCACCTCTTCGGGCTTCCGACGCTGGTCTTCGACAACAACGCGATGGGGCAGATGGACGTCGTGGACCTCAAGACCGGCGAGCGCGTGAAGACGATCAACGGCACCTACGCGTACCCGGACGGCAGCCCGCTGATGACCTTCCCGCTCGGCGCGACCCGGCAATCTCAGGACGGACAGTCCATCCAGCTGGACCCCACCACCCGCACGGGATACACGATCGGCATCAACCACCAGGAGATCCAGCAGTTCTCCTACTGATGGTGAGCTGACCACCGGCAGGTACCGGGGCGAGGAACGGCAGCCCGTTCCTCGCCCCTTGGCGCACCCTGGTTCGGCAGAACAGGGGTTCAAGGATCAGACCCAACTCCGGGAGTGCTGCTCCTCAAGCGTCTCTGATTGGCTTAGCGATCCTGAGCGTTGCTCAGCCTTGGGAGCCAATCGCCTTCGTGCCCTGGTACTGAACGACAGGAGCCGCCAGCCCGCGTGGCACGTCCCTCCGGACGCTGGTCGACCGGGCCGCAAGACCCGACCGAGGAGGGTGCCCGACGTCGCCTGGGCGCCGGGCGTGCGCGTAGCACTCTGCCACAGGTTCACTACGCTTCGCTAATCCAACTGGTGAGCCTTGATCGGTCCTGTGGGGTCTGCGCGGGGCGCGAGGCGGTCACGGAGTAAGCACCTGGTCAGCCAGGACGCTGGGCGCGGCCTGTAAATCTGCCGGCGCCGCATCCTTCCCGTGAACGCTCAGCGGGCTGGGAGGAATCTCGTAAGGAGGGCACCCGACACACCTCCGACACAGTCTGTGCCGCTGGTGCCCTATGACGAACTCCGCCGCACCCATGAGGGCTGGGGCTGTCAAGGCGTATGGGGCCGCGGCCCGGCGTTGTGCTGGCGCCGGGTTGGTTGCCGTTGTGGATAGGGCCGGTGGCCGTGGTCCCCCGAGTCGTGGTCGTGCGCGGAGGACTCGCGCGCACCCATTCGATCGTGACCGAGCGGGCCGGATCATGACCTTCTTTCGGGGGCCGGGCTGCTCATTCAGGTCAACGAGCGCGGCCGTTGCCGGCTCATGCGGCAGAGCGGGCTCAGCCGGGGCTTGGTGTCCCGTCCTAGGA
Source organism: Streptomyces sp. CA-106110 (assembly GCF_050936285.1). NCBI lineage: Bacteria > Bacillati > Actinomycetota > Actinomycetes > Kitasatosporales > Streptomycetaceae > Streptomyces > Streptomyces sp. CA-106110. The sequence continues at coordinate 4,435,342 of NZ_JBNJNB010000001.1, forward strand.
GTGTGGTCATCGGGTCGTGGGGGCCGACTCCTTCTGCTGTTGAGCCGCGTCGAGTGTGCGCAGCACGTGGTAGGCGTGGGTGAGGAGCTTGCGGGCCACCGCAATGGTGGCGATCTTCCGGCCGCGGCGGTGGGCGATCTGCTCGAAGCAGGCGGCATAGGGCGAGGTGCGCTTGGCGGTCTGCGCGGCCTGGTTCATGATCCAGCGCAGCCAGGGGTCCCCCTGCTTGGAAATGTGTCCGTAGCACACCGTGCGGTCCGAGCCGCGCACGGTAGCTGTGAGTCCGGCCCAGGAAGCGAGCTTGCGGGCCGAGGAGAATCTTTGGGCACCTCATGCAGGTTGCCCTCGACGGACGCGACGCCGACTGAATCCGACAGGGTTCGATCGTGATCGGGCTGCTCGCAGCGGGCTTCCTGGCGGCCACTGCCAGAGAGGTGGTGCGTACGAAGCGGCAAACGGAATCAGGCAAGACCCCATACACCCACCACCCCAGGACCTAGTGCCGCGTGGCGGTCACGCGGCTCCAGCCCTGCCGCCCCGTTACGCGCCATGTCAGCTTCGACCGCCCGCGTAAGGTGCGGACATGCGGCGTGAGGACGCTCGATCTGCCGGGCGGCCGAACGCGGCGGCCGCGAGAGCCAGCAGCAGACCGGTCACGCCGACGACGACATTGTTGACGATGGTCTTGGTAGTGCTGACGTTACCGTCCACGACCCACGGCGATGAACCGGTAGACCTCGCTGAACCGGTAGACCTCGCTCACGATCTCCGTCTGCGGCCGCTGCCCCGTACTGCGCCGTCGCCCGCACACCCGCATGAGACGCGCACCGCGCCACTGCGTACGGGAAGCCGAACAGCACCGGTCGAGCAGCAGAGGACCGCAGTGCAGCGGCAGTCGTGCGCCGCGAGAGCTAGGATCCGGGCCATGGCTCTGACCATGAACGACGTGGACCGGTTCGAGGCCTCCAGGCCTCGCCTGGAGGCCATCGCCTACCGACTCCTCGGCTCCGCGAGCGAGGCCGAGGACGCCGTTCAGGAGACGTTTCTGCGCTGGCAGGCCGCCGACGTCGACCACATCGAGGTCCCCGAGGCATGGCTGACGAAGGTTCTCAGCAATCTGTGCCTCAACCAGCTCACTTCGGCCCGCGCGCGGCGCGAGACCTATGTGGGCCAATGGCTGCCCGAGCCGCTGCTCACCGGGGACCCGATGCTCGGCCCGGCTGACACCGCCGAACAGCGCGAGTCGGTCTCGTACGCGGTCTTCGCCCTGCTGGAACGCCTCTCCCCCAACGAGCGGGCGGTGTACGTGCTGCGGGAGGCCTTCGACTACCCGCACCGGGAGATCGCCGAGATCCTCGACATCACCGAGGCCGCCAGCCAGCAGATCTTCCACCGTTCCAAGAAGCACGTCGCGGACGGCAAGGCCCGCGCCGAGATCGACGAGGCCGCCGCCCGGCGGATCATCGATGAGTTCCTCGCTGCCGCCACCAGCGGCCAGACCGAGCCGCTCGTGCGGCTGCTGACCCAGGACGCCATCTCGATCGGCGACGGCGGCGGGAAGGTCCCGGCCCGCGCCAAGGCGTTCGAAGGCGCCCTTGAGGTCGCGAAGTTCATGCGGGGCCTGTTCAAACCCAGCAAGGCCAAGCGCGCCCTGGTCGGCGGCTCACCCGAGGTCTACGCCATGACCGCCAACGGCGACCCCGCCATCGTGGCGGTCGTCGACGGCCGGGTCGTCGGCGTCATGTGCCTGGAGGTCACCGCCGAGGGCATCGCCGCCATCCGTAACCAGGTCAACCCCGACAAGCTCGAACGCGCGACCCAGCGGTGGGCGGCCGCCGACCACGGCGAACCCCTGCTCAACGCCTTCTGACCCTGATGTGAGGTGCTTCACATCGCGTTCCTGTCAGGAAACGGCGGGCCGCCCGGTTCAGGTGGCGAATCCGCTCAAGACAGGAGCCAGGAAATGCAGCACCGCATCGTCGTCCTCGGAGCCGGATACACCGGCACCACCGCCGCCGGGCGCCTCGCCAAGCGGCTGCACCGCGAAGACGTCGCCATCACCCTCGTCAACGCCGAGCCCGACTTCGTCGAGCGCGTCCGGATGCACCAGCTTGCGGTCGGCCAGGACCTCAAGCCCCGGCCCTTCAGCGAGATGTTCGCGGGCACCGGCGTCGAACTGAAGCAGGCGAAGGTCACCGGCGTCGACGTCGACCACAAGACAGTCGCCGTCATCGACGCGAACGGCGCCGAGGAGTTGGAGTACGACACTCTCGTGTACGCCCTCGGCAGCGACTGGAACGACCAGGGCGTCCCCGGCACCGCCGAGCACGCCTACGAGATCGCCAGTCGCCCCGGAGCGCTTCGGCTGCGCGAGCGCCTGGCCCGCCTGGTCGCCGGACAGACCGTGGTCGTGGTCGGCGGTGGCCTCACCGGACTTGAGGCCGCAACCGAGATCGCCGAGGCCCGACCGGACCTCGACGTCGCCCTCGCCGCCCGTGGCGGCCTCGGCGGCTGGCTCTCGCCCAAGGGCCGTCGCCACCTGCGGAAGGTCTTCGACAAGCTCGGCATCACCCTGCACGAGCATGCCGCCGTCACCGGCGTCGAGGCCGGCCGCGTCGTCACCGCCGACGGCACGTCCATCGCGGCCGCGGTCACCGTGTGGACCACCGGCTTCGCCGTCCACCCGATCGCGAAGGCCACCGCCCTGGACGTCACCGACACAGGCCAGATCGTGGTCGACGGGACCATGCGCTCGGTCTCGCACCCGGACGTGTACGCCATCGGTGACGCGGCCATGGTGATGGGCCCCGGCGACCGGCCGCTGCGGATGTCGTGCGCCTCGGGCGTCCCCACCGCGTGGCAGGCCGCCGACGCCATCGCGGCGCGCTTGACCGGCGGGAAGGTGCCGACCGTGTCGATCCGCTACTTCAACCAGTGCATCTCGCTGGGCCGTAAGGAAGGCGTGATTCAGTACGTCACCGCCGACGACCGCGCCGTCAGGGCGGCCATGACAGGACGGCTCGCCGCCGTCTACAAGGAACTGGTCTGCAAAGGTGCGGCCTGGGGCGTCGCCAATCCGACGCTCGGGATGCCGACCCGGCGCCGCCGCGTCCTGCGGGAGCCGGCCCGGGCGGGTTCGGTGGTCAAGGCGTCGGTCTGACTCGCACGGCGCGAGGGCGCCCGACTTGGCCGTGAGCCGGCGCGTTCCCCAGAGGATCATCGGCGGGCAGGCCTGTACCCAGGCCGTGGATGTCAGGAGTTGCGCGGGGCTACCAGGCCGGATTCGTAGGCGAGGACGACGAGCTGAGCGCGGTCACGGGCGTGGACCTTGGCCATGGCCCGGTTGATGTGGGTTTTCGCGGTCATCGGGCTGATCACCATGTGGTCGGCGATCTCGTCGTTGGACAGGCCCTGCGCGACCAGTGCGACCGCCTCGCGTTCGCGGTTGGTCAGCTCTTCCAGTCCGGTGCCGGCAGTGGTGTTGAGCGGCTGGGCGACGTACTGGTTGATCAGCTTGCGGGTGATGGACGGTGCGAGAAGGGCGTCGCCGCGGGCGGCGACGCGTACGGCGTGCAGGAGGTCTTCCGGCAGGATGTCCTTGACGAGGAATCCGGCGGCGCCGGCGCGCAGCGCGTTGAAGATGTATTCGTCCATGCCGTAGTTGGTCAGGATGACGACGTGCACCTGGGCCAGGGCCGGGTCTGCGGCGATGAGCCGGGTGGCCTCGATGCCGTCGACGACCGGCATCTGGATGTCGATGAGCACGATGTCGGGCAGGTGTTCCTTGACCATCGCCAGGCCCTCCTTCCCGTCGACGGCCTCGGCCACCACCTCGATGTCGTCTTCGAGGTCGAGGAGTGCGCGGAATCCGCTGCGAATGAGTGGCTGGTCGTCGATCAGCAGGACGCGGATCACGACGTCTGCTCCACGGGGAGTTCGGCCTGGACGGTGAAGCCGCGCTCGCTGCGGGGTTCGGCGCGCAGTCGGCCGCCGAGAGCGGTGACGCGTTCGCGCATGCCGAGCAGCCCGAGGCCGAGCGTTGGCGCGGTGTCTGGCGTGGCCTTGCCGTCGTCGTCGATGCGTATCGCGAGGGCGTCGGGCCGGTAGTCGATCCGGACCGACGCGGTAGCGGCGGCGGCATGGCGGGCGATGTTGGTCAGCGACTCCTGAACGATCCGGTAGGCGGTCCGGCCCACCGCGGCCGACACATCGGGCCGCTGTCCTTTGATGGTCAGCGTCGTCTTCAGACCGGTGCTGCCGGCCCGCTCCACCAGCTCGGGGATGTGGTCGAGCCCACGGGGCGGTGCGGTGTCGTCGTCGCGCAGCGCCTGAAGGGTCGCGCGCAGTTCGCGAGTCGCCTCACGTCCGGCTTCCTGGATCGCCAGCAGGGTGTGCGGCACCTGCTCGCCGCGCCGACGGGCCAGGTGGACGGCAACTTCGGACTGCACCTTGATGATCGAGATCTGGTGGGTGAGGGAATCATGCAACTCACGTGCGATGTGCAGCCGTTCCTCATCGGCCCGGCGTCGCGCGGTCTCCTCACGGGTGCGCTCGGCTTCGTCCGCCCGCCGCTCGGCCTGCCGCACTGCCTCCCCCGCGGCAAAGGCGGCGATCAGCCAGGCCAACTCCAGGACGCTGCGGGGTCGCGCGAGCGCCTCGCCCGCAGGCCCGTCGTGGAAGACCAGTGCCGTCAGGTTCAGCGCGACCAGCATGGTCACGGACGCCGCCACCGTGACGGCACGGTGCCCGGCGCGCACCGCGCCGTAGACCGCGACCAGGTACGACACGGCGAGCACGTCGAAACCGGCCGCCTGATACCCCACCGCGCACAGCCCGGTGACGGCCAGGACAACAAGCGGAGCCCGGCGGAGTGCGGCCAGCGCCAGTCCGCCGGCCGCCAGCAGCGCGTAGCCGAACAGATCGGGTCCCGTGCCGGGGTGCTCCCCGGACCGCCCCGTGCCCAGAAGCAGCGCCGCCACTCCGGCGGCGATCGCCCAGTCTGCGACAGCGGCCGGGACACGGATCCGTCCTTTGACCATGCGCGCACCCTAGCCGGATGTCGCGGCGGGCGAGTCCCGCTCGTGGACGAGCGGCAGGTTACCGCGCACGCGGTAGTTTCGCGGCGCGTGCGGCATCGGCGGTAGCGCAAAGTGTCTGCGTCTGCGGAACGACCGGCGGTGGGGCCGTCGGACATGCTCAGGCCCTGACCAGTCGCAGGACGAGAAGGAGTACCTCATGGCAGTCGGATTTACGCTTGCCGCACCGACGGCCGCGCATGCCTTGGCCCAGTCGGCCCACGTCGATTCATACACCCTGACCGCCGCGCGATTGTGGGCCTCCTCGGCCGCGCTGCTGGGGCTGGCCGGCGCGGTCATCGGCGGGCTGGCGCTGGCACGTTCCGTCCGCCGCATCGGCAACAGTGGGAAAAGGGGGGCTGTCGTGGCCCTGGTGTCCGGGCTGATCGCCGTGCTTAACGGTGCGCTGAATCTGGCCGTCGCCGACGGTGGTCCCGGCACCGGCAACGGAGTAGTCGGTGGCGCCTTGGCCTTGGTGCTGGGGCTGATCGCCATGGTCCTCGGTCGGCTGGCTCTGACCCGCTCCCGCCGCACTGCCGCATCGACTGACCACAGCGAATATGAGCGCACGTTCGGATCTGCCTGAAAATTTCCCCCTGTTCGTCGGCCTCTGGGCAAGTTCTTCGATACGCGAGAGCAGCCCGACGGCCTGGCCGAACCTTCAAGGACTACCAGTCATTGGCTGATGGCCCAGGCGTGGTATCAGTCCGAAGCAGCTGAACCGCATCAGATCAACTGAGACAACATCCGGCATCCACTCGCCCAGGACTACATCAACCAAGATTCCCGGCATCCCCCACCTCAACTCGACACCGGGCGGCTGCTCCCGCGGAATGCCGGTGTCGGCGACGAGGCGGTCCACCGGTACCCGCTCCGGCTCGCCGCCGGCCGTGTGCGCGGTCTCGATGAGCGCCTGGTCGCCGAACAGCAGCCCCACACGGGCCGTCATGCGCTCGCTTATAGCGTCCATTCCTCTCGGTAGTCAGGGTGGTCGGCCCAGATGGCCGCCACGGCGCGAAGGCAGACCCGCGCGTGGCTGCCGACCATCCAGGACCACAGATCGACCCTGTCGCGCAGCACAGCAGTCTGCCGCCGGACGCGGGCCGGGTCGAAGCGGGCGATGTGCTCGCCGAGGACCGGCACGATGCGCTCGGCGATGACTATGCCGCTCTGCGCGAGCACGGCGGGTTCCTCGTACGACCAGGCCTCTCCACCTGTCCGGCGGACGGTGGCGTTACGGGCGGTCTCGTCGTCCTCATCGAGTCGGGCGCGCAGGAACGCCACCAGGGCATCTTTCACCGGGGTCTCCTGGAGGTGGCGAGCGCAAGGGGCAAGAGGATGAGCATGCTCGCCCGATAGGCCAGGGTGATGAGGATCGGCTCGCCGACGAACAGCATCAGGACGAAGCCGATGAGGCTGCCGGTCTCGGGGCGAATGCCGATCAGGGGCATCGTGCCGCCGACGAGGACGATGATGGTGCGCCAAGTCACCCACACGGCTGCTAAGCCAGCAAGGATGGCGAGGGCGCTTACCGACACGGGCGGATCGTTACGGGGCATGGCGATCCCTAGGTCGTGCCTGCGTGGGGGGCGGGGTGCCAGTGTGCAGGCCTGTGCAGTTCCTGTGAAGGGATGCGGCACTCCTGGCAGCCGGCACCTCCAAGATCACACATTCTCGGAATGCAGTTGCCCCTCGCCTAGGGGAAACTGTGGCCATGGTCACGCGTTGCGTGAGCGTGGAGGCGTCTTGCGGACCTGGCGGTCGCCGCATACGCATCGATGACGAGGTCCTGGGCACGGCGTACTCGCTGCGCGATTTGGCAGTGTTCCTGCGACACGCGGGGCTGGTGGGCTGGGATGAACTGGACGTAGCCGAATCGGACCTCATCGAGTGGCACGGCGGTGGGCCGGAAGTGTGGGCGCGCCAGGTTTGTCCCGACGGCTGGGCGGGCCCGGAAGGTGGGCCCGCCTCGCTGGTGTGAGGGAGGCGAGCGGGGGGGCGAGCCTCGCTGCGCGGAAGCCCTTCGAGCGATGCATTGGTCGCGCGTTCTGGTGCGGAGGCCCATGCCGGTCAGCTTTGCCACGGCCTGACGGCCCCTGCCTCCGGGCACCACGGGAGACAGGGGCTGTGAGCCTCGACTCCTGCGTTAGGGGGCAACTGAGCCGAGGTATTGAGACACGTACCCGCATGCGGCAGGGCTGGAGCTCCTCCGGGCGGGTGGGCCGTCGCCAGCCGGCTGGAGCGGTCTACCGGGCCCGCTTCGCCCAGTCTGCGGTAGCGGTCGGCCCACCGCTGGGCCGTGGTGGGCGAGACCTGGAAACGTTCGGCGGCCCGCCGCAGCGGCCGGCCGTCTTCGCCCACGCAGCGGGCCAGACGCAGACGTCCGGTCTCGGTCAGGGGTGCATCACGGTGGGGCACGAGGGCCTTCCGGTCGGTGTAGACGTCGCAATCCACACCGAGCCCGGAAGACCCTCACCTGTTCAAGCCTCCTCAACCGAGGCCTGACTCACCTGTCCACAACCTCCCCGGACAGAACACCTGGTCGCCGCCGGGGCGCCCGCTGCAAACCGTTGGTCCGCCGTGGCGCCGGCCCCGCGGACCCGACCTCCGAGTGAGCAGCGAGTGAGGGACGTGTGCGGAAAGAGCGCTATGGACGTTCGCCCAGTTCAGGGGCTCATTTCCGTACGCCTGGCGCCTGCCCTCCGGCGCCGTGTGCGCAGGTTCGAATCCTGCCGGGAGCACCCTGCATGAGGTGCCCAAAGACCCCGTCACCAGCGGAAACGCTGAGTACGGGGTCTTCGTGTTTGTGCAGCCGTATGCCACCGAAAGCGGCCCTATGCCGGGATCCGTGGGCGAGCTGTGGACGGGATCTTGGGGCATCGGCGCAGGTGAGGCCCGGAAGCGGCCGAGGCTTCTGACGCGGGGCGGCCTGGTGGTACTACTAAAACCAGCGCGGCAGCCCGTGAGTCTCATAACGGGTGTGGAGGCGCACATGGACGAGCGCAAGTCCGCCCTGAGCGGCGACCGGGATAAGTACGCCCCTCCCTTTGGGTCGGGGGCCCTGGCGATCGTCGTGGCCATCGTGGTGTGGATGGCATTCGGGCCGCTTGGGCCGTTGTGGCTCTATGTCCTCAGCTGGGCGGTGGCGCTGGCTGCAGCGAACGGTGTCTCCAGGCTGCTGATACGCCGCCTGGGCTGGGCTCATCGCGGGGCCGGCCATATCTCTGCGCCGGGCCGGCTCGTGGCGGGGCTGCTGCGGCTCGGTCCGGAATCGTGGCTGCTGGCCCCCCGCTGGGCCAAGGCCCGATCGATCGCCGTGGGTTTCCTGATAGCCGCCACCATTGCCGGAGGCATGGGATGGAAAGCTGGTCAGGAGTACCAGATGCTGTCGAACCTTCGGGACCGGGGCCACAGGACGGACGCAACCGTAGTCGAGATCACCAGCCGGTCGGAGGACGGCTGGGCGACCTCCGTGACCGTGCGCTTTGGCACACCGTCCGGCCCCGTGCGCACGGATATCGACGTCGCGGTCAGCTCAGCGACCGATGCAATGCCAGGAACGCACATACCCGTCGTCTACAACCCGACGCGCCCCACCGAGGTCCGCCACATTGCCTACCTCGACGGACGCGACGCCGACGGAATCCGACAGGGGTCGATCCTGATCGGGCTGCTCGCGGCAGGCTTCCTGGCGGCCACTGCCAGAGAGGTGGTGTGCACGAAGCGGCAAACGGAATCAGGCAAGACGCCAGACACCCACCACCCCAGGACCTAGTGCCGCGGGGCGGTCTCGCGGCTGCAGCGCCCGGGCGGCCTCGTGCGCAGATGCTCGCCACGCTCGACAGCGCGCGGAGCAACCTCGAGCGTCTACTCGCCGCAGAACGAGCCCAGGCCACCGGACCAGCCGGCGACATCTAAGCGCGTTTCCCGAAGTCCTGCGCGTGACTGTCGGGGAGTCAGGGGCTGGTCCAGGTGTTGTCGAAGAGCATCACCGGGCCGGCTCCTGACCGCCGCAGCCCCCGGACTGGCCCGTGGCTGCCAGCCGGCTACCGGCAGAACCTCTGGAAAGCCGCTCAGGCAGCTCGGATCAAGGTCGCGGGAGATGAGGTGAGGGTGGAGTTGCGGCGAGCCGGCGGCGGGGTGATCGCGGTCGAGGTGGTGGGGGAGCCGGCCGCGCCCGCGGTGCTGTTCTGCCACGGGTTGGCCGACTCCCGGCTGGCCGTGTACGGCTTCGCGGGCGCGGCCCATGCGCTCGGACTGCGCCTTATCGCCCCGGATCGCCCCGGCATCGGCGGCACCGACGTCCGTCGCCTGCCGCGGGTGGTGGACTGGGTTGCGGAAGCCACCCTGGTCCTGGACGCGTTGGACGTCGGCTCGGTGGCGCTGCTCGGCGTCTCGGGCGGCGGAGCGTTCGCGGCTGCCTGCGCGTGCGAGCTGCCTGACCGCGTCCGCAGCCTGCTGCTCATCGCGCCCCTTGGCCTGCCTGCCTGGCCCACCCGCGGGATGGCAGCCGGGCAGCGCGCGGCCTTGCAGATCGCCCGGCACGTTCCGGCCTTCGGTGGCTGGTTTCTGGGCCGCCTGGCCACGCTGGCGCGCCGGGAACCAGGGCTGTTCCTTCGCCTGGCGACCAGCGAGATGCCCGCCGGCGACCGGCGTGCCCTCGCCCAGCCGGCCGCGCGCGCGGCCTTCCTGACCAACTACCTGCAAGCGTTCCACCGCGGCACCTGGGGAGTCGGGCAGGATCTGCGCGTGCTGACCCGACCGTGGGGTTTCGACCTCGAGTCGATCAGGGTGCCCACGTCGATCCATCAGGGGGACGCCGACACTACCGTCCCGCTCCAGCACGCCCGCCGCTTCGCCGCGGCGATACCGGGCGCACGCCTTCACGTCCATCCCGGCCAAGGCCACTTCTCGATCGTCACCGCACCCGAGCAGATGCTGGCGACACTCGCCGCATAGCCGGTCGAGGTTGCCGCCGGACATCACGGCGACGCCGCGTCCGGTGACGACTGGGCCGAGTGGACCCGGTGGACGACAACGCCCGCCGCCCCCGGCGGCCACGTCCCCCGTCATGCGCAAGACTTATGGATACGCGCTTGGTCGACAGGCAGCACGGGTGCGCAGGCTCTTACGCGCCGGGGCTGGGTGAGAAGCCGTCGGATGCATCAGCTGCTCGACGTCCGGGCAGGTGGCGGCGGATGCCGAATTCTTCCAGCACCGCGGTGCCGGCGCGCAGTCCCCATTCGGTGATCTCGGTGACGGTCCGGGCACCGGAGGCGAATGCGCGGGCGCAGATCAGCAGCAAGCCGACCAGGGGATACCACCTACGTGCCCGGACCGGGTAGTCACTGCCGGATGTCGCCTGCTCGTCAGGCGGGCACCACAGGCGCGTCCCAGTCGATCCGGTATCGGTGCGTCCAACCGAACATCTTCTCCGGCGTCAGGAACGTCCGCGTCGCCAGCGGCATCAGCAGGGCCGTGATCTTCGTCGCGACCGGGCCCATCGACTTCTGGCTGTTGGTCCTCGCGGCCTGGGCCGCGACCTTTTCCACCCGGCCCCGCCTCAGTTGCTCGTACGTCGAGAAGGCCGCGCGCACGTCGGGGATGTCCCGTAGACACCGCGCCAGTTGCACCGCGCTCTCCACCGCGAGGGACGCGCCCTGTCCGGAACTGGAGGACGGCGCGTGGGCCGCGTCGCCGACCAGGACCATCCGTCCCCGGTACCACTTCGGCACCGAAGGCAGGATCTCCAGCCCTCCGAACGTGAGCAGTTCGCCGTCGCCCGTGCCCCGGAGCAGGTCGCGGCCGGGCACGTCCCCGGCGAACTTCTCCCGCAGGATCCGCATCCATGCGGCCGGCGGCGTCGCACGGGTCTGCTCCGCGCTGAGCGGCTCGTCGTACGGCAGGTTGCCGAACCAGGCGGTGCCTCCGCCGGGCACTGGCCAGTAGCCGAGGAACGCGTGCTCGCCGAAAGCGAAGTACATGGTGTCCGGCCGCGCCTGAGGGACCTCCGCCTTCGAGTACGCACCGAAGCCGAGCAGGCCGGCGTACCGGGGGCCGGGCGCTGCCAGGTCGATCAGCTGCCGGACCGTCGACCGGATGCCGTCGGCCCCGATCAGGACATCCGCGGTCACCTGGGTCCCGTCGGTGAACTCGGCGCTGACGCCCGCCGGGGTTTCCTCGACCCCGGCCAGCCGCTTGCCGTACACGGTCCGTACGCCCGCTGCGGCGGCCCGCTCGCGCACCGCTCGGTACAGGTCGGCACGCCACATCACCTGGCTGGGCGGCAGGCCCGTCAGCCCGCCGAACTCGCCCATCCGTCGGCCCTGTCCGTCGGTCATGACCATGCAGTGGATCGGCTGACCGGCCAAGCCCTGGTCCACACCGGCGACTTCGAGGGCGTTGAGCCCATTCGGGGCGACCATCAGCATGCCGCCGATGCCGTCCGCGGTGTTCTCGTAGGCCTCGTAGACGGTCGCCTCGATGCCCGCCCTGCGGAGCGCGAGGGCCGTTACGGGTCCGGCTATGCCGCCTCCGATGACGGCCGCCGTCTTGATCGCACTCATGGGTCTGCCCCTTTCCCGTGCCTGGGTCGGATGTTCAGTGGCCGTGCGAGCGTGCCGGGTCGTCGACGGTCGGGTGACCGCCGGTCCGGTGAGCGAGCCGCAGGTCCTGGAGGTAGGCGCGGGAGCACATGGCACTGAGGACCGCGATGCCGCCGCGGTGCACGCGGACCTCGCTGTCGGTTGCGACACCGGTCAGTCGGATCCGACGAGCGCCGGCGAGAGCCGATCCCTCGGCGGTCCGGCCCTGCGCGTCCTTGACCTTGCCGCGGCCCGTCCAGCGCAGGTCCCAGTGCTCGACGACGGCGTCGTCTGGCACCAGCAGCTTGACCGTGGCGCGCTGGAGTTCCAGGCACAGCTCGATGTCGTCGGGCAGGTCCGGGGAGCGCAGGTCGAGCACGGCCAGGCCCCGGCGGGCGCGCACCTGGATGTGTCCGGCGCGGGTCCAGTTGCCCAGCCGCTTGGTCACGGCGTGGTCGGCGTGAACGCGCTCGGCAGGGGTCGTCTCAGTGCTGGTGGTGATCATCTCCGTGGTCTCCGTCCGCTCGTGGTTCCTGCTCGTTGATTTGATAGTTGCAATGAAACTAGTCTCATGTCAACTAGTTGCACCGTGGGTAGTATGCGGGCATGAGCGCCCCGCCCCGCAACTCCCCGCTGGCCCTGACCGTGCTGGCCCTGCTGCACTTCCAGCCGCTGCACCCGTACGGAATCCAGAGATTGATCAAGCAGTGGGGAAAGGACCAGGTCGTCAACGTCGGCCAGCGCGCGAGTCTCTACCGGACGATCGACCGGCTCCTCGCAACGGGCCTGGTCACGGTCCGGGAGACCGGCCGCGACCAGCAGTACCCCGAGCGGACGGTGTACGAGCTGACCGACGCGGGGCGCTCCACCATGCGCGTCTGGCTCAACGAGATGCTGGCCGCGCCGAAACAGGAGTTCCCTCAGTTCCCCGCCGCGCTGTCCTTCGTCCTCATGCTCGCCCCGGAGGAAGCCCTGGACGTGCTGGAACAGCGCGCCGCGGCCCTCGCGCAGACCCTTGACGCGCACGACAAGTCCTTGACGGAGGAGTCGGAAGTCCACGGTCTGCCGCGGGTGACCATGCTCGAAGGGGAGTATCTGCGCGCCATGACCGCCGCAGAACTGGACTGGATCCGCGCCGTCGCAGACGATCTGCGCAGCGGTCTGCTCAGCTGGAGCCCTGAGGAGCTGATCGGCTTCGCCCAGAGCACCGGGCAGCAGGCCCTGGCCGGCCAAACGCCCTCAAAGCCGGACCACGACCTGTCGTGACCACAAGCCGTGCAGCACGGCGACCCCAAGTCGTGGACCTGGGATTCTGCATTTCCGGGAGATTTTCCACTCGCGCGCGACGTAGAACCCCACAACTGCCGCACCGCGCTGACAGTGATCACGCCATGAGTCGGAACCTGAGTGGAAAGCTGCACAGCAGCGAGGGATCACTCACCCCCTCTGACCTGTGCCTTTCCTGCGGGCGCCAAGCGAAATATTTGGCGTCCACCAGCGTCCGATCCCCCTCGGCCTGCCCGCACTGCAACCCACATCAGGACGGCAGAGCTGGTCACGCGGAGCGTCCAACACACGGGCCCGCTCGCAAGGATGGCGGCCCGAGCATGCGATGTGGCGATCCGGCTTCGCGGCGCGGTCTGCCGATCTGCCGTTGCAGGAGAGCCAACTGGTGGCGCGGTGACACTATTTCGATGTCCTTGTCCGCATCGCTCATCGGCAGCAGGCGTATCAAGGCGAACACACTCGACACGGCGAGGTAGGGCAGTCGCAGCAGCCCGATCCATCAGACACAACCGTGCAGCAGTGAAAGGCCGTTCACGAAAAACCTGCACGTCTCATGCGATGGAGTTTTCGGCACCTGCAGGTCCTTCCGAACGTCCCGTATATCGCCGCTGGCAGCCTGGCAGCGGAGCGCAGGGACCATGTCATCGTTGGGACGTGTCGCAGTTGCGACACGTGAGGCCAGTGACATGTCCGGCTTCATCAGCGGATTCTTTCAGGCGGGTTGTGACTGCCAGCTGAACGAAAGGTGCTTCGCTGATGGCCTGGATCCGCCTGAAGGCGGCACTATCGACAGGATTGCTGCTGGTTGCCGGAGGCTTGCCGGCTGCAGTCGCGGCGCCGACGGCATCTACGGGGAGCGCCGCTCGTCTTGCCGCCGTGCCGGAGGCTCGCTTTGCCGCGCGGGCTCTCCGGAGTGTGATCGGGGACTCGCGCTGTGGGACCTGACGCTTCGTTGCCGCTCTGCGGCAGCAACGCGGCCTCGTTTCCAGCCGGGTTTTCCTCGGCGGCCATACCAGCCCTGCCCATGTCCGCGCCGGTGTACTGAGGCACGGCAAATCGCCTGCTTCCCTCCTTGCCCGTGCGGCCCCTGATGGCGTTGTGCAACCCGACGATGTGCCACGTCAGACGCAGCGTTTGCTGTTCCAGCGAAGGGATCATCCTTGCCATCCATACCCGCCCGTAGACGGGCGTTGACCGCTGTCGGCGTTGCACTGGCCGTATTGGCCGCGCAGCCGATGGTCTCCGCCTTGGCCGCGCCCAGGACCGACACCCCGGACCGGCCCTTGACCGGCATCGCCCTACATCAGCCGACCTCACGTACCGTCACCCTGGTGACCGGTGACAAGGTCACGGTGAACACCGGCGCCGACGGCAGGGTCACCCGTGCCGTGCAGGGCGCGAACGGTGCACTCACCGGCTTCGTGACCTACAAGGCCGGCAAAGACACCTACGTGTACCCGGACAGCGCCCTTCCGTACATCGCTGCCGGGAAGCTGGACCGCGAGCTCTTCAACGTCACCCAACTGCTGGCGGACGGTTACGACGACGAGCACAGCAGCGGTCTGCCCCTGATCGTCAGGTACACCGACGCTGCCGCCCGTGCGCGCACGCAGGCCGTGCCCGCCGGCGCCACCAGGGCCCGCGCCTTGGACAGCATTCAGGGCGCGGCGCTGTCGGAGTCGCGGTCGAAGGCCGACGACTTCTGGACCGCCCTCACCGGCGGGACCGCGCCGGCGACCGGTCGCAGCGCCGGAGCCAAGCCCCAGTTGCGGGGCGGGATCGCGAAGGTCTGGCTGGACGGGAAGGTCAAGGCCGACCTGGCCGACACGACCGCACAGATCGGCGCTCCCCAGGTGTGGGCGAGCGGCGACACCGGCCAGGGTGTGGACGTGGCCGTGCTGGACACCGGCATCGACACCCAGCACCCCGACCTGGTCGGTCAGGTGAGTGCGAGTGCGAGTTTCGTGCCTGACCAGGACATCGAGGACCACCTCGGTCACGGCACGCACGTCGCCTCGACCATCGCCGGCACGGGCGCCGCTTCGGACGGCAAGGAGAAGGGCGTTGCCCCCGGCGCGCGCCTGCACATCGGCAAGGTTCTGAGCAACGAGGGCAGCGGCCAGGAGTCCTGGATCATCGCGGGCATGCAGTGGGCTGCCCGCGACCAGCACGCCAAGATCATCAGCATGAGCCTCGGCGGCGGGCCCAGCGACGGTCATGACCCGATGAGCGAGGCCGTCGACGAGCTCAGCGCCGAGACCGGTGCGTTGTTCACCATCGCGGCCGGCAACGCCGGCGAGCACTCCGTCTCGACGCCCAGTGTCGCCGACGCCGCGCTGTCCGTCGGCGCTGTGGACGGCTCGGACCAGCTCGCCTACTTCTCCAGCACTGGTCCGCGGCAGGGCGATGCCGGCCTGAAGCCGGAGCTGACCGCGCCGGGCGTCGACGTGCTGGCGGCACGCTCGCAGTACGCCGAGGGCGGCGAGGGCTACTACCAGACGTTGAGCGGGACCTCGATGGCCACCCCGCATGTCGCCGGTGCCGCCGCGCTGCTCGCCGAGGCCCACCCGGACTGGACCGGGCAGCAGCTCAAGGACGCCCTGGTCAGCACCACAAAGGCGACGCCCCAGTACACGCCGTACGAGGGCGGCAGCGGCCGTGTGGATGTCGCGGCCGCCGTCAAGGGCACGGTGTTCGCCACCGGCAGCGTCTTCGGGGGCTACCGCGACGGCAAGGAGCCGGCCGGGGACAAGTCCGAGAAGGAGGTGACGTACACCAACACCGGGGACGCTCCGGTCACCCTCGACCTGGCGCTGCAGGCCCCTGGTGCGGCCGCCGGCGCGTTCTCGCTGTCGGCACCTCAGGTCACCGTCCCCGCGCACGGCAGTAGCAAGGTCACCCTCACCACCAGCTTCGACCTGGTGAAGGAAGACACCACGACCTCGGGGCAGATCCTCGCCACCGACGCGTCCGGTAGCCTGCTGGCCCACACCATCATCGGCGCCTACAAGCAGTCCCCGCGCTACACCCTCACGGTGGGCGGCAAGGACCGCGACGGCCGCCCGATGGGCGGTGAGGTGTACGTGTTCAGCGACAAGGTCTTCCTGCCGCTGCAGCTGGACGATTCGGGAACCGGCACGGTCAACGTGCCTGCGGGCAAGTACTTCGTGAGCCTGGAGAGCGATGTTCAGGGCACTCACGGGCCGCACTCCATGGGTAAGGCCATCCTGACCGCTCCCGAGGTCGTCGTCGACCAGGACACCACGGTGAACCTGGACGCTTCCAAGGCCAAGCAGGTCTCCGTCGTGACCCCGCAGGAGACCACCCCCGCCGAGACCCGCATCGGCCTCTACCGCGGGTTCGACAACGGAAGCTCCTTGACCATGACGCGGTGGCCCAATCCCACCTATGACAGCGTCTGGGCCCTGCCCAGCAAGCCGGTCTCCACGGGCACCTTCGAGTCCGGGTTCAACTGGCGGCAGACGGAGCCGGCCTTGACGGTCGCGTCTCGTACGCGCTCCTTTGACGACATGATCGTCGAGCGCGGACGCATCCCGCTCAAGGAGGGCACGCGCCAGTACGAGGCCGTCTATGCCGGAGAGGGCGGTGCCGCCGACTACGTGGGGCTCGACGCCAGGGGCAAGGTCGTCGTGGTCCGGCGCAGCGATGCCGTCGATCAGGCCGAGCAGGCCGAGACGGCAGCCAAGGCCGGCGCGAGTGTGCTGCTCGTCGTCAACGACGGCGACGGACGTCTGGACCCGTGGGACGACTTCCCCTGGTCCGACACCGAGCACCTGCCTCCCCTGACCGTGGCCACGCTGACCGCGGACGAGGGCGACGAGCTGATCGCCCAGATCAAGCAGGGCCGGAGGACGGCGCTTGAGGTCACCTCCCACCCGACCACGGACTACCTCTACGACATCTCCCGCGACGCGACTGGCATACCGGCGGACCTGACCTACCGGCCGCAGCGCCGTGATCTTGCGCGGGTGGATGTGTCCTTCCGCAACAACCGGCCCGCCAAGGGGATGGAGTTCCGTTCCGCCGTCTGGCGGGGCGACTACGGATACAACCCGTTGCCCACCCCCACCCAGGCCGAGCGCACCGACTGGGTGTCCAGCGACACGGACTGGGCTCAGAGCGCCTGGGTCAACCAGCAGCTTCAGATCTCCAGTGACTCCCTGACGCGGTACCCGGCCGGCACGACCTCCCACGTGGAGTACTTCGGGCCGATCCAGCGTCCTCGGATGAACGGCTACTACCGACCGGTGCGCCTGAACAACGCGGTCTACGTGGAGGTCCCGGGCTGGGGCGACTCGGTTCCCGGACACGTCGGCACGACCTTCAACAACGTCGGTGTCGAGAACAAGGTGAAGATGTACCAGGGCGACACCCTGCTCAGGGCATCCGACACCGACACTCTGGGCAGCTACCGGTTCCCGCTCATCCTGGCCCCCGAGAAGTTGCGGTACCGCCTGGTGTCGGAGAACGCCCGGGGCACCTGGGCCAACGACTACTCGACCACGACCCGGACCGAGTGGGGCTTCACCTCCCAGCAGGGCGCCGCCGGCGTCTTCGAGACGTTGCCGCTGATCCAGCTCGACTACACGGTCGAGGGCGTGGACGCCTCCGGCAAGGCACACCGCCACACCGGCATCACCGTCACTCCCTCGCACCTCCCGGGCGCTCCCGGCTCCGACACCATCAAAACGGTGAGCCTGGACGTCTCCTACGACGACGGTGCCACCTGGCAGCACACGACCCTGACCCGCACCGCCAAGGGCTGGAGCACTCAGCTGAACGCCCCCGCCCACGCGCGGTTCGTGACGCTGCGCACCAGCGCAGGCGACACCGAGGGCAACACCGTCACGCAAAGCATCACCCGGGCCTTCGGCCTGAAGTAAGTACCTCTCGGATCAGCCTTGGCTGACCGGCAGGGGGCGGGGCCGCATCCGGCGGCCCCGCCCCCGCAGTCTTCGATGGCGGTGTACAGGTAGGAGCGCTTCTTCCGGCCGCTCTGGCCGAGCGCGGCCGGCCACGGCGCCGACCCGACGTCGTGCTCGCCGACCGCGGTTACGATCACGACAGGTACCGCCGCCTCAACGATTCCGTACGCAGCCGGGAGACCGGACAAAGTCAACGTTGTGCGCTGTTGTTGGCGGAAGCAGGTGGTGGCTGCTGGGGAGGGCGAAGCCCTCGGAGTGACGTCACACCGCATACGCCATTTCCTGCGTGGTGCAGAACCAAGGGCCCCGACATCCCTGAGGGGCGCTTCGGGGCGGCCGGCGCCGTACTCGACGGCTGGCTCCACGCGGTCGGCGGATGCACCCGGAATAGACCGAGCCAGCCCTGTGGAGCGTCGCCGGGACCGGCGCCCGCCGGGTCCAAGGCCCAGGGAGGCCATCAGGTGGATTGGCCGGCCTCATGGTCCAAGTACGAGGACTCAGCTTGAACCTCTCTCGCGTTCGGGGTGAGAGCGATGACCCCAGTACCTTCAACGCGCGTCTCCGCCGTCAGTTGGAGCGGGCTGACACCCAGAGCCGCGGCGATCTCAGGAGCGAGGTCGAACGCGGCCCACTTCCACTCGTCCTCGTCTTCCTCTGATTCCGTCGCCTCGTCCCATACCGCGGGCAATCCGAGTTGCTGTCGGTGAGCCCGTTCGACGGGCAGGGGCTCCCCCAGCGTCAAGTAGCCGTCCTCTCCTTCACCGGTCTCGCAGTAGCGCCGCAGTACGACCCCGTCCTGAGCGGCGAGCCAGGCCGAACCATCGCCCTGGGCCCCGAAGTAGTACGCCTGTGCCTGGCCGTAACGGGCGCTCAGATCCCTGCACAGATGCAGCACGTCTTCGCTGCGCTCAACGTCGCACGGGTCGCACCACGGGCCGATGACCAAGGTCCACCCGTCAAGTTCCGGGCTGACGTACACCCGAGCCATCCCGTCGGGATTGCCCTCCGACTCTCCGTGGCCGTCCTCGTCGATGATCTCCTCGGCTTCGGCGAACGTCACGGGACGAGGCTGGACAAGCCCCATCATCTCCATGACCCCTGCTTGATCACCCGTGGGTACAGCGATCCAGTACAGCCAGCATGTGGCCAGGACTCGTGGCAGATCATCAGCGGAAGGAAGCACGAGCACACACTGCCATGCGGCCTCAGGGCCCACAGAACCCCCGCCACATCCGGCCGGCCGGGGGCAGGGAGCACGACCGTCAGGGGCTTCAAGATCGCTGAGGCAAATACGCTTCAGACTCCGGCGGGCCCGCTCTCGCTCACAACCACCGCTGCATCATGCGTACTCGGCTGCTTAGATCATCGGCCCGCACCGCCGCCGGCACCGGCCGGGCCGCGTCCTACCTGTTGTCGTTGTCCCGGACATCTTCGAAGACGAAGAGTGGCTTGGCGCCACGTGCGGGTGTTTCGGCGAACGCGATGGCTTCAGTGAAGCGTTCGAGTGGGAACGGCTGGCCCTGGGGGATGCTCAGCACCCCATCAGCGACGAGACCGCGAACCTCGGACAGCGCGCGCAGCGCATCCTCAGGCGAGGCAGTGCCGAACCAGCGGTTCAGCCAGAAGCCACGGACTGCTTTGGTCTCGTAGATGACCGAGCGTGCCTGCAGCGGGATCGTCAGCGCTGCCGGGTCGGTCTGCCGATGGGTAGAGAGCGCGCCGTAGACCACGACCTCTCCTCCCGGAGCCAATGCCTGGGATACCTGGGCACCCACGTGGCCCGCGACGCAGTCGATGGCCTTGTGCACGCCGGACGGTCCTGCGATCTCAGCCACGCGCTGCAACAGGTCCTCGTCCTCAGTGCAAATGACCTCGTCACCACCGAGCGCTTTGATCTCCTCGACGGCATCGCGGCGCCGCACGACATTGATCGTGCGCATACCCAGATGCCTGGCCAGCTGAATGACGAGCCGGCCGACGGTGGAGCCCGCTGCCGTCTGCAACAACCATTCACCCGGCTGTACGTCGAGTTCGCGCGTCACGAGGAGCAGCGCGGTCAACGGGTTGACGGCGAGTTGGCAGGCGCTGGAGTCGCTGAGATCATCGGGAATCGGCAGGAGCCTTCGCGTATCGGCAACAAGGTATTCCTGCCACGTGCCGGCCACGGGGGGGCCGGGTACCGCCGGGACTGCAACGGCCACCACGCGCTCGCCGATCTTCAGTCCCTCGGTATCCGGGCCCAGGGCCTCGATACGGCCCACGCATTCCATGTGACCACCGACAGTGGGAAAATCGGGGGAGAAACCGTAGCGGCCACGCAGCACGTGCAGATCACTGGCGTGAATCGGAGTCGCCTTCACACGGATCAACGCCTGACCGGCTTCCGGCGTGGGAACAGGCCGGGATTCCAGCCGCAGGACATCGGTCGGCTCGCCGACCTTTCCGGCTACGAGCGCGCGCATGGATTGAGGCATGAGCGACCTTTCGTCTTTCAGCGCCTGATGAACTCGGCGGGCGTTCTGGACAAGAACGGTGCTGGTGCCGGCATCGTCGTCGGCGCCCAGGCTCCGGGCCCTTCCTTTTCCATGGAACCGGCCCGTGCGCAGAGTGTCATCGGTGTCAGGCCCCTCTGGGCCTTTACCGACTCACTCAGCAGGATCACGTAGGTGTGGTGGGTTCGTGCGGCCTACCGAGGTCCATGATCAGGTCAGGTCGCTGCAGCGCACTACTCGGAGCTCAGATTATGAATCTGTCATTTCGGGATCGCTGCGTCCGACCCAGGAAAGATTCCCGGGGGCGGACGATGCAGCGTGGCGCGAATGTCCACTGCGCCGGTTCAGGGCTCAGGAGGCTGCCGAGGGGTATACGTGAAGGCCGTCGATCGAGTCACGCCCCTTGGCGGTGTCCGCGTACAGACGGGCGTCGGTGATCAGCCCGTCGTTCACGGTGAACAGCAGACAGTGTTCGTTCTCCATGGTGCGGCCGGTCTTCGCCTTCGCCCTGGCCCTGACGGGAACGACCACATGCGACCCGGCATCGAGCACCGTGTGTGCGTCGTAGTTGAAGGTCTCGTAGTAGTGATCGTAGATATCCCGGTAGAAGGCGAGAAACCCCTCAGGCCCATGGAATGTCCCACCGTAAGGCAGGGAGGTGGGGAAGTCGAAAATCACCTCGGGTGACATCAGGGCCACCAGGTCAGAGGAATCGTTCTCCTCGAATCCGGAATATGCTCGCCAGCAGGCATCCACGATCGCCTGATTCCGCGACATGTTTCCTCCATATCGCAGAAGAAGTGAGCGGGGAATCCGTTCAGTCGCGGTCGGCATCCGACGGATCGGCGTCCGCTGACGGGTCGGCGCAGTACTTCGCGTACTCTGTACCAGCGAAGTGCTCGCCCAGCTTCCGGGAGAAGTACTGGAGCATCGGCAGCGGACGGTGGTTCATCACAAGATGCTGCGTCTTCCCCTCTTCGTTCTTGTAGACGACAGCGATGTTGGCGATCGGTCTACCGTCCACCGTCGCTGCGTAGTCCTCGACGAAGCCATTCTCTCCGTACTTACCGATGTAGATGAAGTCCTGGAATTCGTACAGGGTGCGCGCGTAGGACAGTATCGCTCGAACGTCCTTGGCTCCGTGGATGGTCCCGTTGAAGACGCCGGCCTCCAGCGTCACATCGTCGGCAAGATTGTCCAGCCAAGGCGGGTAGTAGTCCTTGCGCTGCCGCGCCGGGTCGCCGCTTCCCAGATATGTCGGTGGCGTCTTGTAGGTCATCTTTCAGCCTCCTGTATCGGTTGAACTTCTAACAGAATCGCTGGCCGCAACAGACGCTGTCCAACGAAAGTCAGAGACTGCCGCCATCTCTCTGAGAGATACCTTGGGGGCTTTCTGAGGGATACTCGGAGGGTGGAACTGCGCCAGTTCGAGTACTTCGTCGCCGTCGCCGAGGAAGCGAACTTCACCCGTGCGGCCGCACGGCTGCACGTCGTCCAGTCCGCGGTCTCCACCACGATCAAGAACCTCGAGCGAGAACTCGGCACGACGCTGCTGGAACGCACCCCCAAACGCGTGCTGCTCACCGATGCCGGTGCCGCCCTGCTGCCGCGCGCCCAGGCCGCTCTCGACGCCACCCGGGAGGCCGCGGACGCGGTGGCCGAGGTCCGCAGCGGACTGCGCGGCACACTACGGCTGGGCGCGATCACCACGGTTGGGCTTATCGACCTTCCCGTGTTCCTCGGTGAATTCCACCGGCGTCATCCCGGCGTGTTCCTGCAGACCAGCGCCGCCCCCTCCGGCTCCCAGGGCCTGATCGAAGCCCTCCTCGAACGGCGGCTCGACCTCGCCTTCGTCTCGGGGCCCGGACCGTGCCCGACAGGCATCACGCTGACCGACCTCGCCACCTCGGTGCTCGACCTCGTCGTGCCGGCCGACCATCCGCTCGCGAAACGCCGCACCGTGTCGATCATCGAACTGGCCGGCCTGGACTTCGTCGACTTCCCCGAGGGCTACAGCAACCGGACCGTTGCCGACCGGGCCTTCGCCGCCGCCTCCGTCCCCCATCGCGTCGCCATCGAGATCACCGACCTCACCACCGGCGTCGCCTACGTCCGAAACGGCCTGGGCGTGGCGCTGCTGCCACGGATCGCCCTCGGCAAGGAGCAGGACGTCGCCACCCTGACCGTCGACGACGCCGACCTGGAATTGCCGTTTTCCCTGGCCGCTCCGTCCGAGCGAACGCCCGGTGCTCCGGCACGTGCCATGATCGCGATGGCGCACGAGTTCCTCTGGCGAGGGTGAGCATTGCCTCAAAGCGTCTGGGGCCCTTCCGGGACGGCATGATCTTGGGAAAACTGGGTGTGCTGTCCGGCCGACGTCGGTTCTCCTTAGCGCGGGTGAGCCTGCCTCAAAGCGAGACGTGAGGGTCTCGGGCGCCGTGAACTGCCGCTTCGAGCGCGATCTTCAGACTCCGTGATGTGAGCCCCTCCCGGACGGTCTTGGTGGTCACTGCGAGGGGAGGCTTGGTGGAACGGATCGTAAAGCGGCCCGCGGGCTTGGACGTGCACAAGGACGTGGTCGTCGCCGAGGTGCACCTCCCCGGAGGGGCCGTCGAACAGGGAAGCTTCGCCACGACCACCCCCGGCCTGCTGGTACTGCGGGACTGGCTGGTCGGTCACGGTGTCACCCGCGTCGGGATCGAATCGACCGGGGTGTACTGGAAGTGCGTGTACTACATGCTCGAGGACGACATGGAGGTCTGGCTGCTCAACGCCCGGCACATGCGCAACATCCCGGGCCGCAAGACCGACGTCGCCGATGCCTCGTGGATCTGCCAGCTGATCGAGTTCGGGCTGGTCCGTCCCTCGTTCGTGCCGCCGAAGCCGGTCCGTGAGCTGAGGAACCTCACCCGCTACCGCAAGGCGCAGATCGAGGAACGCACCCGGGAGACCCAGCGCCTGGACAAGATCCTGCAGGACGCCGGCGTGAAGCTGTCGAGTGTGGCCTCCGACGTGCTGGGCAAGTCCGGTCGGGCGATGCTCCAGGCCCTGGTCGACGGCACCACCGACCCCGAGGTCCTGGCGGACCTGGCGATCGGCCGGCTGCGGGCCAAGCTCCCCGCCCTGCGGGAAGCACTCACCTCGCGGTTCTCCGGACACCACGCGCTGCTCGTCGCGGCCGTCCTGTCCAAGCTGGACTTCCTCGACGAACTCATCGGCCGTCTCAGCGCCGAGATCGAAGAGGCGGTGGCCCCTTTCGCCCGACAGGTTGAGCTCCTGGACACCGTCCCGGGCATCGACCTGCGGACGGCCCAGGGCCTGCTGGCGGAGTTCGGTGCGGACATGAGCGTCTTCGGTACCGCGTCGCGCTTCGCATCCTGGGCCGCGGTCTGCCCTGGCAACCACGAGTCCGCCGGACGCAAGCGCTCGGGAAGATCCCGCAAGGGCCCCAAGTGGCTCGCGATCTACCTGCATGACGCCGCGATGGGCGCCATCCGCACCAAGAACACCTACCTCGCCGCCCAGTACTCCCGCTTACGGCCACGGCTCGGACACGCCAAGGCCCTGGTGGCGATCGAACACAGCATCCTCGTCTCGATCTTCCACATGCTCACCCGCGACCAGGCCTACCACGACCTCGGCGGCGACTACTTCCTGCGCCGCAACGACCCCGCCCGACAGGCCCGCCGCCTCATCGGCCAACTCGAAGCCCTCGGCTACCACGTCCAGGCCGAACCCGCCCCAGCCACACCATGACCGGGTCGAGGACCTGCTGAACGCCGTTTTCTCTTCAGAGCGTTGTCACCTTGTCGGTTGGGGGATGTCCGACGGTGCGTCGCGGCATGGTGCGGCCGGGACTCTTGCGGTTGGCGATCTCCTGTCGTCCATCAACGCATTTGGCGTAGCGGCTCAGCAGCACCTCAACACTGTTGCCCGCACGTTCGGCCACTTCGGTCGGATCCACTCCGGAGTTGAGCCACGTCGACAGCACCGAGTGTCGGAGGCGGGTCCCGCCGTTCCCCTACTCCAGGTCGGGCGCGCCCTGACCACAAGGTCAAGAAATTCGGACATACCCACTCCGCGCGGCGTGATGCCGACATCCCAGGACTGTTCTATTCTTCGTTCGAATCCACCTTGTTCGGCCGCGCGCGTAGAACAGGACCTGTCCGATGGCCACACCCTTGGAGCTTCGCGACTACCCGTCTCCGGTCTGGACGGCGGCCGAGGAAGGCCTGTGCTCACGCTGCACGGCGAGGTGCAAGCGGTACGGGTCGGGAGGCAACCCACTGTGTCGCGAGTGCTTCGCCGAGGTCGCAGCGAAGTGGGCGCCCGGTGTGAGGCAGCTCGGCTACAACGCCTGATCGTGTTCGCGAGTTCAGGCGAGCCAGGCACATGCCATTTGGCTCGACGGTCAATCGCCCAACGCGCATCCCACCGCCGCGGGAAGCGATGCGGCAACTGCCGTCGGCGTCTGTCGGTGCTACCGGGTGCGGCGGGCGGTGCTGAAGCGGCGCTGGTATGCGGCGGGACTGAGGGACAACTCACGTGCGAAGACCCGTCGGAGACTCTCGTAACTCGGGAACCCGGCCAAAGACGCCGCCTGGGTCGCGGTATGCCCCTGGTCGAGCAGAGCCTTCGCGATATCGAACCGGATCGACTCGACGTAGCGGGCCGGTGTGGTGGACAACTCCTCCCGGAACAGCCGCGTGAGATGGCGGGGACTGAGGTGGAGGTGCCCGGCGAGTTCGCCAAGGGAGTGGTTCCCCGCGGGATTCGCCGTCACCAGGTCGACGACGGTGCGAAGGGCCGGGGACCGGGGCGGTGGGCCCTGCAGGGGCGCGGAGAACTGTGACTGGCCGCCTGCGCGTTGCAGGTAGACCACCAGGGCCCGGGCGACGTCCCGGCTCAGGTCAGGACCGTGGTCTTCCTCGACGAGAGCCAGCGCCAGGTCGATGCCGGCGGTGACGCCCGCCGAGGTGTAGGTAGTCCCGTCGCGAACGTAGATGGCATCGGGTTCCACGCGAATCTTCGGGTGCCGGGCGGCGAGTTCGCCCGCGATCTTCCAGTGGGTGGTCGCACGCTTGCCGTCCAGGAGGCCGGAGGCGCCGAGGACGAATGCTCCGGAGCAGACCGAGGCGACCCGGCGGGATCGGACCGCCAGCTCCCTCGCGGCCTCGATCAGATCCCGGGTGACGGGAGCTCTGGGATAGACGACCCCGCCCGGCATCACGAACGTGTCAGGGTCCGGCTCGGAGGCGGGGCTGCCGTCGACGGCCATCCGTACGCCGATCGACGAGGCGACGTCGGCACCGGTCGTCGACAGCAGGGCGATCCGGTAGTCGGCGCCAAGTCGATTCGCTTCCCCGAACACCTCTGCGGGGCCGGCGACGTCCAGCAGTGCGACCCCGTCATAGACGAGGATCGCGACCCGATGCGTTTCGGAGCTCACAGTCCCATTCCTCAGGTGTCTGGATTCGAGTGGTTCACGGCCGAACCGAGGCGGCGGCGAAGCCACGCAATCGGCATCGTAGAGACCAGACGCACTACCTGCTCCTCACCACCGCATTGAAAGCGCGAACATCATGACAGCCATCATTGCAGCAGTGGAAATACCCGAGACCGTGGCAGTGGCGGAGGCCACCAGTTTTCTTCGTGAAACGACCAGTCCTCTCATCTTCCATCACTCCCAGCGTGTTTTCCTCTTCGGTTCTCTTCACGCGCGCGAACTCGGCCTCCAGCCTGATCCGGAGCTGCTCTACATATCCGCGATGTTCCACGACACGGGGCTTTCGACCCCGTTCTCCGACATGGAGCAGCGCTTCGAACTCGACAGCGCCGACCACGCGCGCAAGTTCCTGCTCGACCGCGGGTTCCCGAAGAGCGCCGCCGAGGTCGTCTGGACAGCGATCGCGCTGCACACGACGCCGGGGATTCCCGGCCGGATGGGCCCAGAGACGGCTGCCACGAACTACGGCGTGCTGACCGACGCGGTCGGCTGGGGGCTGGACCGGCTGGATGGCGGCCAGGTGGACGAGATCATTGCCGCCCATCCACGCGGACAATTCAAGAAGGAATTCCTGCAGGCATTCGTCGACGGGCTCCAGAATCGTCCGGACACCACCTACGGGACCGTGAATGCGGACGTACTGGAACGCTTCATTCCAGGTTTCCGCCGCAAGACCATGGTCGAGCGCGTCATTGATGCGCCCTGGCCGAATTGATTTCGAAGAAGCCAGAGGCAATCCGATGACACCGGTGGCTTCCGGCCACAATCATCGTCGTCTTGGACGGCCTGCCGCCTTCACAGTGCTGGCGCTCGCCACCGTGGTGATGATGGCGACCGCGAGCGCACCGTCACCGCTCTATCCGCTGTACCGGGAACGCTGGGATTTCTCGGTCACCATGGTCACGGTCGTCTTCGCCGTGTACGTCATAGGGCTGCTCGGTGCCCTGCTGACACTCGGGTCATTGAGTGACCACCTCGGGCGCCGTCCGGTGCTGCTCACCGCACTCCTGCTGGCGGCGGCCAGTACGACCATCTTCTGGACAGCCGACGGCGTCCTGTCCCTCGTGATCGCGCGGGTGGTGCAGGGTGTCGCCACCGGAACGGCCATGTGCAGTCTGGCCGCCGGGTCGGTCGAGTTCTCGCCCGCGAGACGTCCGCACGTGGGCACCACGGTGACAGTGGTCGGCACGAGTGTCGGCCTGGCCGCCGGTGCCGCGGTGGTCGGGCTGCTGGTGCAATCGATCCCCCGCCCCGACATGTTCGTCTTCTCCGTCCTCACCTTCGTCTTCCTGATCCTCGCGGTGACGGTTGTCCGGATCCCCGAGACGGTTGCGCCGCGAGCCGGCGTGCGGGCCGCGCTACGCCCGAGGGTGCGGGTTCTGCACGGAGCCCGGCCCCCGTTTCTGGCCGCCGTACCCACCCTCGTCGCGGGGTGGTCCGTGACGGGGCTG
Organism: Streptomyces sp. CA-106110; assembly: GCF_050936285.1. Lineage (NCBI taxonomy): Bacteria > Bacillati > Actinomycetota > Actinomycetes > Kitasatosporales > Streptomycetaceae > Streptomyces > Streptomyces sp. CA-106110. The sequence continues at coordinate 4,462,683 of NZ_JBNJNB010000001.1, forward strand.
TTCCTCGCGCTGACCCCCTCTGTGGTCACCGGCGTCCTGCACGTGACCTGGGGTGCTGCGGGCGGGCTCGACATCGCGGCGTTGTTCCTGGCCAGCGGCATGGGGGGTCTGTGGTCCCTCCGGCACGCGGCGCGGTCGGCCACGCTGCTGGGGGCGGTCTTTCTGGCCCTCGGGGCGGCGGGACTGGCGGTGGCCATCGCCCTGTCGTCGCCGGTCACCTTTGCGGGCGGATCCGTCGTGGCGGGACTGGGGGCTGGCCTGACGTTCAACGGCAACCTCCGCGCCATCGGAGAGATCACCATGGCGGACTCGCGATCGGAGGTGTTCTCGGCCGTCTATGTCGTCAGTTACGCGGCGCTGAGTCTTCCGTCCCTCGCGGCCGGCCTCCTGGCTCCTTCATGGGGGCTCAAAGCCACGAGCTATCTCTCCATCGGGTTCGTCGGGGTTCTGTCACTGATTGCCCTCATCCATGCCGGTCGGTCACGTGCCGACGGACCCACCGGTCATGCTGACCGTATCGGCCGTACCGGGCCGGTGCAGGCGGCCGTCGCCTGTCGGAGTACCTGCGAGTGGCAACGGCACGACGGTAAAGATCCACTGATGTGATCGATACATGCGCTCTTCGGAAAGCCAGACAGAGGAACAGTCATGAAAGCCATCACCGCCTCAGACCGCGACGCCGGCGTCAGCGGGCTGACCCTGACCGACATGCCGTATCCCCATGCCGCCGAGAACGACGTCATCGTGCGGGTGCATGCCGCGGGATTCACCCGTGGAGAGCTCGACTGGCCCGGAACGTGGTCCGATCGTGCCGGCCGCGACCGCACGCCGAGCGTGCCCGGGCACGAGGTCTCTGGTGTCGTGGCGGAGCTCGGATACGGAACCACCGGCCTCACCGTCGGCCAGCGGGTCTTCGGACTGACCGACTGGGCCCGCAACGGCTCGCTGGCCGAGTACGTCGCCGTGGAGGCCCGCAACCTCGCCCCGCTTCCCGCGGATGTCGACCACACGGTGGCGGCCGCGCTGCCGATCTCCGGGCTGACCGCCTGGCAGGGCCTGTTCGACCACGCGCGGATCATGACAGGCCAGACCGTCCTGATCCACGGCGCCGCGGGGGGCGTCGGTTCGATCGCGGTGCAGTTCGCGCTGGAGGCGGGAGCCCGCGTGATCGGCACCGGTCGGTCCGCCGACCGGGACACCATCCTCGCTCTGGGCGCGCATATGTTCCTGGACCTCGAGGCCGGCCGGCTGGAGGACTCCGGCGAGGTCGACGTGGTATTGGACGTGATCGGCGGTGACATCCTCGACCGCTCGGCGGCGCTCGTCCGCGCCGGTGGCACGCTCGTCACGATCGCCGAGCCGCCCACCGTCCGGCCCAAGGACGGGCGGGCGCTGTTCTTCGTCGTGGAACCCGACCGCGCACGCCTCGCGGATCTTGCTCAGCGGCTCCGGGACGGGCGGCTCGACGTGCGGGTCGGCGCGGTCCGCCCGCTGGCCGAGGCAGCCGCCGCCTTCACCCCTGAGCGGCGCGTCACCGGCAGGACGATCATCCGGGTCGCCGAAGATCCCCAGTGATCACAGAGTGTCGCAACTCCGTGATCATCAGGAGGATGTTCAGCAGTTTCGACAGGACCCCGGCGCACTCTTTGTTCGACGGAGGGGATCAGGTCCGAGCTCCGGCTCCAGCCGCCGCGCGGTGACGGCCGGAGCCACCGAGTCAGGAAGACCGGCAGGTCCCGGTCCCCTTGCCGAACGAGGTACGGGCGAACCAAGTCCGCGCCTCGTCGGCGGACAGGACGCGGGTCAGCACGGCCGTACCCGGGAGCCGCGGGAAGAGCCGGTCGGTGTTCCAACTGCGTTGGTACATCGGCTCGTCCAGCACGAGCAGACGGCATCCCTCCACCACGAGGATGTCGTCGGGCAGTCCCTCGTTCCAGATCCGCTCGCCGTCCGGGGCGAAGAGTTGGAAGGCCTCGGTAGCGACGGCCTCGGTGCGTCCCCGGGCGGGCTCGGGGTCCGTGGCCAGGCGGACGCTCTCAGCCGAAGGCGCAGTGCCGGGCACGTGGCCGCCGACGAGGACGTGGGCGAGCAGCGTGTCCAACTGGAAGTTGTCCCCATGCCGCCGATGCGCACCTCGAACCGGGTCCCGGAGGGCCGGTGCAGCACGACCAGGAGCTCGTCGTTCAGGACCGCCGGCGCGTAGGCCAGGCACTTGAGGTCGTGCCGCTCCAGGGCTGCCAGGTCGCGGCGCACGCCGGCGCCAGAAGCTCAACGAGACCCTTCACATCAAGCCCAACGCACCAGTCGGCCCAAAAACGGCACCTGACGAGACGTGTGCAGGGTCGGCGAGCGCGCGGTCAGAACCAGTGCAGGCAGTGCGGGGAGCGCTCGGCGCGGAAGAGGGCGTCGGCGAGGGTGGCCGCATCCGGGCTGTGGGTCCGGATGTGTCCGGCACGCACGAGCGTGCTCGGGGCGGTGCCGCCGAGGTAGACGGAGCCCAGGTCGCTCACGTCCAGCGACAGGTCGGGCTCCCGGTCCGTCGGGACGCAGTCGGCCTTGCCGTCGCGGACGGTCAGCAGGTAGCGGCCGTGCTCGCCGAGGAACGGGTCGTCGACGTCGAGGACAAGCTCGCCGTCCGTGAACCAGCCGCGCGCCGTCAGCGCACGCGGGACGTCCAGCAGCCGCACCCAGAGCCAGTCGGTGTCGTTGCTCACCTGGCCGGCGCGGAAGTCCGCAAGCTGCCAGCGCAGCGGGTGGTCGGGCGGGACGTGCTTGAAAACGACCTGGCTGACCAGGTCGTGTCCGAGCACGAACCGGGCCAGGGCCGTGAAGACGGCGTCGTCGGTGGCGATGGTCTCGTCGACCGTCAAGATGTCGGGCTCGCTCAGCGAGTAGCTGGCGTACCCGTCCGGCACGCCGTCGGCGTCACGGTGGACGGCGACGTGGCGTGGCGCCGGAGAGACCGGGGGCTGCCCCGCGCCCAGGGCCCACCAGCGGTGCGGCCGGGACAGCGCGCCGGGCTGTGCACGGCGGTACCGGTCGTAGACCTCTTCCAGGATCTCGCCGCAGTGGGCACGCCGCAGCAGCTCGATCGAGCCGGTGTCCGACCCGGTCGCCGGAGCGTCGGCCGTTGCGCGCGCCCGGGGCAGGGCGAGGGCGGCCTTGTGGCGCGGAACCGTCACCCGCTGCGTGTAGGTCGCCGGTCCGTAGCCGAACCTGCGGTAGATCAAGGCCTCGGAGGCCAGCAGTACAGAGAGGAACTCCCCTCGGGCCCGCAGATCGTCGAGCTGATGCCGCATCATCGCGCTGAGCACGCCCTGGCGTCGATGCGAGGGCAGGACACCGACGGCGGTCACTCCGGGAGCCGAGGCGAGGATCTCGCCGGGCAGGGTGAGTTCGAAGGAGTACGCACCGGCGGTGCCGACGGGTCGCCCGTCCGCCGTCATGGCGAGCAGGTTGCGGTCCATTTCGAGCGCCGACCACCAGACCCCGCGGCCCTCGGTCGGAGTCTCCGGGAAGCGCCCGAACGCGGCATGGAGAGTGTCGACGAAGACGTCGTGGTCCTGGTCGGTCGTGGAACGTATCTCCATTGCTGCCGCTGCCTCCCCGGGATACCGGCACCACGACTCGTGGTGCCCCGCCACAGTGCAGCGTTGACCCGTGGCCGGGTCAAGCGGATTACGGTCGGGCCCGCGGCCGGTCACAGCACGGCCAGGTCCCAACCCGACCCCGGGGGTGCTGCGGTGGTCGGCCACGGCACCAGCAAATCTGCGTCAACGAGCGGACCAATCCGTCATCCGCCAACGCGAACCGCCAACCACCAAAGAAGCGACGTCGTCTTTCTGCAAGAACGGGCTACGTCTGCTGCTCTTCGGTTCCTGTTGGGAGAGTGGGCATGCCAGAGCCTTCGCACCGGCACCCGGCCTGTGCGAAGGCTCCTAAGCAAATCAGTCCCCGGTAGTGCTGCCCGTGTCCTGAAGTTTCAGTCGTCACTGTCGCCTCGGTATCGCGCCGGCTTGCCGGGGGCCTAAACCACATCCTGTCCAAGTCACTCCGCCGACTAGGCGTCCTCGTCGACTTTGCAGCTCTTTCGGTGTTATGGCCTAAGAACCAGGGTGCTCCCTATATGTCGCAAGTCAATAGGTTTCGGGTAAATTCCACAGGGGAATTCTCCGCGATCACCTACGACTGCGGCACTCGGCCCGCCCGGCGGCCTGCTCCATGAAACCGAGCGCGGTATCCGCTCGGCGGTGCGTGCACGCCGGCACCTGCCGTCGCAGCGCATCCAGCGCCTGCGCCCGCGTGACACCGACACACCGGCTGCCCTTGACGACCGTCCAGCTGTCGCCCGTTTCGCCTGGTCGGCGCCAACGAATCTGATCGCCTCCGGGTCCCAGTGGTACATCCCGGCGCGTGACGTGCAGTGGGCAGAGGCAGGGAAACCTGGTCAGGCCTCCGCTCGTCAGGCCAGTCCGGCGTCGATGGCGCGGCGGACGGCGTCGGCCCGGTCGCGGATGTCCGCCTTGGCGAACAGGTTGTTGATGTGGGTCTTCACCGTGGCTTCGCTGATGAAGAGCCGCTCGGCGATGGCCCGGTTGGGAAGGCCCCTGGCCGATGAGGGTGAGCACTTCGCGTTCCCGGGGCGTGAGGTCTGCCGGCAATGGCTCCTGGGGTGCCGGCTGCTTGGTCCGTACGGCGGCGAGGAGCCGGTCCTGGACCTCGCGGTCGAGTACCGACTGGCCGGCGGCGGCGGCCCGGATCGCTCGCGTGATGTCCTGGCGCCCGGCGTTCTTGGTCAGGTAGCCGCGGGCTCCCGCGCTCAGGGCGGCCATGATCGAGTCGTCGTCGGCGAAGGTGGTGAGCACCACCACGGCCACGTCCGGGTGCGCCTCGCTCAGCCGGCGAGTCGCCTCGGTCCCGTCCATGACGGGCATTCTCAGGTCCATGAGGACGACGTCCACTGGGCCAGCGGCGGCGGCTGCCAAAACCTCGCTCCCGTTGGCCGCGGTCGCCCTTCCCGCAGCTGCCGGAAGACGATCAGGATGAGGGCGATGTCGGTGAACCATTCGGTCGTTGTCATGCCCTCAAGGCTGCTCTGACCAGGCGGGAAGCACCTGGACCCACAGGTGGAGCCAGGGGTGGAGATCGGCGCGCGAACGGTGTCCACCCGAGCCGGGCGGTCTGGGGTGCGCGGCACCGCCTGGTAGGCGGTGCCGGCAGGTCGGCGGTCCGGGATGGCCGGCGAGGGCTCCGATGAACCAGGGGTCTTCGGTCTTCATCGAGCTCGTCGCCCTCAACGTCCTGGCCGACCGCAGGTGCGGGACCTCATGCGTGACAGCGCGGTCATCCCGGTGTCGACGCGGCCGGATGCCTGGCCGGGACGGGTGGTGCGCCGTGCTGAAAAGCAGGGCTCGACCGCAGTGTAGGCGCCTGTCACGGGTGGGTCTAAGGTCGGAATATCAGGGCCAGAACGATGGGAGGCAGTCGGCAAATGGCGCAGGACGAGGCCGTGATCGGCTGCACGGGGGAACTGCTCATCGGCACGCGTGGATCCGCCGGTCCCGGCGAGATCCTGGTGCGGGTCAGAGGCGGCTCCGAAACCTTCCTCGCCTGGTCGCAGGAGCCCCTGCCGATCGGGACGACGGTGCTTGTGGTCGAGTCCCGGGGGTGTCGTGAGGTCGACGTCATCGAGTGGGGCGATCCATTGGACACGTTGCGCGGCGATGCCGCCGACGTCGGTTAAGGAGAAGAGGATGTTCGGTTACCGCGTTCCCGCCCCCGACGAGGCGATGCTGATCTCGGGTGGACGGCGGGGACTGGGGGGCGCGCCGTTCAGGGTGGTGACGGGGCATGGCAAGTTCGTGCTTCCCGTCGTCCGCAAGGTCCGCTTTCTTACCCTGTCGATGTGCGAGGCCGAGGTCACCGAGACCTGCGTGACCAGGCAGGGCATCGCGCTCAACGTCCGTGCCGTGATCGCGTTCAAGGTCGGCAACGACAACGAGAGCATCATCAACGCCGGACAGCGGTTCCTCTCCGACCAGGACCAGATGTCGGTCCTGACCGGCCGGATCTTCGCCGGCCATCTGCGCGCCATCATCGGCTCGATGACGGTCGAGGAGATCGTCACGGAGCGGCAGAAGCTCGCTGCCGAGGTGCTGGACACCTCCAAGACCGAGATGGCGAAGATCGGCCTGATAGTGGACTCGCTGCAGATCCAGTCGATCGACGACGGCGACACCGGCTACATCGACGCGATGTCCGCGCCGCACAAAGCGGCCATCCAGCGGCAGGCCCAGATCGCCCAGGCCCAGGCCAACCAGGCCGCGGCCGAGGCGGAGCAGGACGCGGCGCGCAAGCAGGCCGAGTACGCCCGGCAGACGGCGGTGGTGAAGGCCGAGTACTCGGCGGAGGTGGACCGCGCCCAGGCGCACTCCTCCCAGGCCGGACCGCTCGCCCAGGCGCACGCCCAGCAGGAGGTGCTCGCCGCCCAGACCGAGCTGGCGCAGCGCCAGGCCAAGCTGCGGCAGCAGCAGCTCGTGGCCGAGGTCGTGAAGCCCGCGGAGGCCGAGGCGGAGCGGGTCAGGATCCTCGCCATCGCCGAGGCGGAGCGCATGAAGATCCAGGCGGAGGCCGCGGCCTCGCACGACCGGGTCGCCCTCGACCGCATGCTGATCGACCAGCTCCCGCAGATCGTGAAGGAGGCCGCGGGCGGCCTCTCCGGTGCCAATGTCAACGTCCTGAACGGCGCGGACGGTCTTGGCGAGATCGCGGCCGGTCTGGTCGCCCAGGGCCTGACGATCCTGGACTCGGTCCGGCAGAACCTCAACGGCCAGGGCGGCCAGAACACCAGCGGCCGCCCCGAGGAGGGCAACAGCCGGTTCGAACTGCAGGGCCCGCGTACGCCGGGGCAGGACAACGGCGAGGAGAGGTAGTCGGCCTCAGGTCGCTCTCGGGGCTCTCCGACTGCGCGGTGCTCGCCGCACCACGCGGTCGGAGAACTGCCTTACTGATCAGTGATAGGCACGTCCGACCTCCCTCGGCTACGTGATCACGCGAGGTGGCCGCCGCGAAGCGGGGCCGCGCGGCACGCGCCGCCTCCGCAGGTCGTGGCGCGGCACGCGCCGCCCTCCGCAGGTCGTCGTGACACCGCACAGCCGGACCGCCCCAACCACAAGGACATCAGCGGCCCGGCCCACAGCGGAAAGCGGGGAAAGGCACCTGAGGGTGGTGTTGAATACGGCTCCGTGAAGGAGAGTGGGCGCGCGGCGAGCCGGACGGCGGTGCTGGTCTGCCAGGGGCGGGCGGCCGCCGACGGACGGTTTGCCACAGGCCGGTTCGCGGATCGGGTGGCGGTGCGGCTGCTGCACGGCGCGGAGCGGACGCCCGTGGACGAGGTACGCGCGAGCACTCCGCCCCAGGGCTGGCAGGCGCGCACCGCGTACGAGAGTGTGCGGGCATGCGCCGAGGTGGTCGTACCGCGGACGGTCGCGATCGACGACGCCCTGCGAGCCCACAAAACCCGCCAGCTCGTGATCCTCGGCGCCGGTCTGGATACGCGCGCGTGGCGTCTGCCCGAGCTCGCGCAGACGGATGTGTGGGAAGTCGACCATCCGGCCTCCCAGCAGGACAAGCGCGCCCGCCTCGCCGAGGCCGCGCACGTGGGGCGCGAGCCGGATGCGGGCGAAGGCACCGGCCCCGAGCTACCGGCCCTCGCCCGTTCCGTGCGGTTCACGCCGGTCGATTTCGCCGTCGATGATCTCGGTGCGGCGTTGGACGCCGCCGGGCACGACGCGTCCGCGCCGACGACATGGCTGTGGGAAGGCGTCGTCCCGTACCTCACACGCGACCAGGTGCGTGCCACGGTGGCGGCGCTCGCCGCCCGGACGGTCCCGGGCAGTGCACTCGTCGTCAACTACCAAGCGCCGTCGGTGAAAGCGGACGCAGGGCGGCTGCTGACACGCGTGCTCGGCAGTTCCGTCACGGCGGGCGAGCCGTGGCGCTCACTGTGGCGGCCGCAGCGGATGGCCGCACTACTCGCGGAGTACGGCCTTCGTGTGGTGTCGGACGACTCCCTCCTCTCCCTCGCGCACACCCTCGGCAGCCCGGCCACGCGGCGATCGTCCTTGCGGTCGGGTCGCGTAGCCGTGGCGGAGAGCCGCTGACGTGAGGTCCCACAAGCCGCTGGGAGCTCACATTGCGTCCGACCAAGGCTTGCCCTCGTCCCAGTGACGGACCCAGCCGGCGAAGCCGGACTCGCCGGTGGTGAACCCGAACTCGGACCCGAACGGCCCGGCACCCTCGCCGCTGATGTTCCAGACGTGTCCCCGGTGGGGGCCGGTGACGATCAGGTGCCAGTACATGCCGCAGCCGTCGGTGCCCAGCACGATCGACCCATGGTCGAAGACCGGATCCAGCATCGGGCCCAGTTCGTCATCCGGGAGGTCGTCGTCCTCCCACACCCACATCTCTGTGAGCGGGAACGGCTTGGCCAGCTCACGGACCGTGTCGTCGTCCCGGTCATCGGGCAGTTCGGTCAGCGGCACGAGGCCGTAATCGGGCGGGCCGAAACCGCAGCCGTCGGCTATCTCCGCGACGCAGGTCCGGTAGGGCTCGGGCAGTGTGATCCCGTGTTCCGTCTCGAAGGCGCGGACCGCCTCCCAGCCCAGCGGCTCCCCGGTGTCGAATGCCGCCCGGAGCATGGCCAGGTCCTCGGGGCGCGCGTGCTCAGTGTCCATGTGGCGCATAGCTATCACCTGCCACTATCAGATCACGGGGTGGGTGGCCCTAGAGCTGTGTACGAGGGCTCGATGAGGCAAGCCGGGCGTCCTTGCCGGTGGTCCGGCCCGGTCACCGGCCGGCGGTTCGGCCCGGTCACGCAGCCGATGCCAGGACGGGGGCGACGGGAAGCGACGGGGCCGGCTGCTCGGCCCAGACGATCTTCCCGGTGGCGGTGAAGCGGGTTCCCCACCGCTCGGCGAGCTGTGCGACGAGAAAGATGCCGCGACCGCCTTCGTCCGTGTCCGCTGCGTAGCGCAGGTGCGGGGAGGTGCTACTGCCGTCGCTGACCTCGATCACCAGGTTGGTGTCGCGCAGAAGGCGCAGGTGGACAGGGAGTGCCGCGTAGCGGATGGCGTTGGTGACCAGCTCACTGAGGATGAGTTCGGTAGTGAATGCCGCCTCCTCCAGGTTCCAGTCGGCCAGCTTCGCGCACACCTCGGCGCGCAGGGCGGGCACCGCGGCAGGAAACGACGGGATGTCCCATTCGGCGATACGGTCACGCGGAAACGCGCGGGTGCGGGCGATCAGGAGAGCGACGTCATCGACTGGACTGGCGGGCAGCACCGCCTTCAGGATCGTCTCGCACGTCTCCTCCGGGTCGGTCCCCGCGCCGGAGAGCGAGTCACACAGCAGCTTCAGGCCGGCCTCTATGTCGCGGTTCCGGTTCGCGATCAGCCCGTCGGTGTAGAGCACGAGCTGCGTGTCCTCCGGCAGCTGCCGCTCGTCTGCCTCGAAGCGCAGGCCGCATGCACCGAGCGGGGGGTTGTCGGGCAGATCGAGAATCTCCACGCGGCCGTCCGGAGAGACGATGGCAGGCGGAAGGTGACCCGCTCTTGCCATCACACAGTTGCAGGAGACCGGGTCGTAGATCGCATACAGGCAGGTAGCCGCGATCCCCTCCTCACCGGCGTCCACCTCGGCATCCATCTGATTGACCACCTCGTTGAGGCGGGCCAGCAACTCGTCGGGCGGCAGGTCAAGGGTGGAGAAATTGCAGACCGCGGTACGCAGCCGACCCATGGTGACCGCGGAGCGCAGGCCATGGCCGACCACGTCCCCGACCACGAGGGCGGTGCGGAAGCCGGGGAGAGGGATCACGTCGAACCAGTCCCCGCCGACCTCGGCCTCGGCGGGCACGTACCGGACCGCCGGCCGGACGGTGCTGGTGTCCGGCAGTACCCGGGGCAGCAGGCTGCGCTGCAGCGTGGTGGCGATGACACGCTCGCGGGTGTAGCTGCGAGCCAGCTGAGAGACCGCAAGGCCGACGACGAGCAGCAGCCCGGCGGTGATGACATCGTCCACGTTGTTTATGCGGGTGAAGCTCGCGAACGGAGCGGTGAACAAGAAGACGAACCACACCGCGCCGGACAAGGCCGTGAGCACCGCTACCCAGCGGTAGCCGAAGGCAGCCACCGCCACGACGACCAACATCAGGATCAGGGCCACGTTGGTGTGGGACAGAACGTCTCCGACGGGCAGCAGAAGCGCGCAGATGGCGAGCGGGACTGCCACAGCCGCAAGAAGCGCGGTCAACCCCTTGACCAGATCACGAGGCATGCCACACCTCCCTTCACTCTGGCGTAAAGCGCTCACGTGGCGCTGCCAGTCGATACGGACCTGGCCGGAACCTCACCGGGTCGAGGCCTTCGACGGCGTTCGCCACCCTGCGGAGAAGCGTGGGCACGACACTTTGCCCGGCTCCTACTGGGTTCCCCTGTGCAGCCCATCGACCCCTCCCCGGCTTGCACTCGTAAGCGTCCGCGGCAGGCCCCGGCACCCAGGTGGGCCGAGCCGCGCGGAGACGCCTGGCGCGCCCGGCACACCTCCGACGCCGCCTGTGTCACTGACGGACTCCACCGCAAGTCACAGGGCCACGCGGGGTGGTGATGATCGTGCGGGCATCTCCCGCGGGGTGGTCGCGCCGACCCGCTCACCCCATGTGAGGCCGTGGGCCTTCAGGCCGCGTGCCCGAACGGGGTGATCCCGATCTTCCCCTGGCAGGGGGAGATGTCGAGGGGGGGACACGACACGACCAAAGCCGCGGAGTCACCGGGCACCCAGACGTGCCCCGCGTACGGCGGAGCGTAGAAGTCGTCACCGACGCAGATCTTCTCCGTGGCCGACTTCCGGACGAGGTCGAACGTCGTCATCTGCTGGGGAAGGAGCCGGACGGGCGCGGGATGTGGGGGCTCATAGCGTGTGACCGAGAGGGGACGCCGGCTGGTGCTGTCGCCCCGAACTCAGTCCCCGTCGGCTGCGTTGTAGCTCCGCAGGTAAGCGGCCAGTTGTGCCACGTCGGCGTCGTCCCAGTCGGTGAACCGCCGCTCGAAAGAGGCACGACGCTGCCGGTTGGCCCCGTTCAGCAGGTCCAGGCCCTTCTCGGACGCCTTCAGGATCTGCCTCCTGTGGTCGTCCGGGTCGGTCTCACGCACGATCATGCCCTCCGCCTCGAGCATGGCGATCTGACGGCTGACCGTGGACTTGTCCAGCATGAAGTGCCCAGCGAGGTCGGCGGCGTGACAACTGCCGTTCTTGGACATGTGGTCGAGCATGCTGTGGGCCACCAGGGAGAGCTCCGGGTGAAGCTGGGCCGCCTTCTGCCGGGCGCGGCGGGCGAAGGAGGTGAGTTCGCGCTGGATGACGTCCATCGACGCCTCACGGTCGGACATGACGAGCACCCTTCTCTAGTAGTTGTAGCATACAACAATATTCACATGTATTTTACAACCATCTACGCGAAGGAGAGAGCCCTCAATGAGTACCCACCGTCTGGCCGGCGAGGCGCCGACAGTGACCTCCGCACGCCATACCGTCAGCCACGTGGTGGTCCTCCTGATCACCCCGCTGCTGATGTGCCTGGGTATGGGCATGGCCTACCTCGGAGCCTTCCACGCACCGCAGGCGCACGGGCTGAAAGTCGCCGTCATCGGCACCTCGCCGCGCTACCAGGTGCTGGCCCAGACGATCAAGGACAAGGCCGGTGACGCGCTGGACGTCACCACAGTGCCCAACCGGGTCGCGGCGCAGCGCCAGATCATGGACCGGGACCTGGTCGGCGCCTACGTGCCCAGTGCCAGACACCCCGAGCTGCTGGTCGCCAAGGCCAACTCCGACACCTCCGCCGGCGCCGCGGAGGCCGTGTTCACGACCGTGGCCGGCAAGCAGGGCGCACCGCTGCGCGTCACCGACCTGTCCCGGCTCTCCAGCGGTGACCCCACCGGTCAGGGCCTGTTCTTCCTGCTGGTCGCGCTGAGCATCGGGTCCTACGCCAGCGTCGCCGCCATCAGCGCCGGTGGCGCCACGCTCCGCATAGGGATCCGGGCCGCCATCGGCCTCGCCACCGCACTCGTGGTCAGCGTCATCGGTACGGTGCTGGCCGGGCCGGTCTTCCACATCGCCGACCACCACCTGCTCGGGCTGTGGGGCATGGCCTGGCTCTACTCGGCGGGGATCCTCACCATCGGCATCGCCCTCCACACCTTCCTCAAGCGCTGGACGACGCTGGCCATGATGGTGCTGTTCGTGATGCTCAACTTCACCAGCTCCGGCGGCATCTTCCAGCCCGCGTTGCAGAACGGCTTCTTCGGCGCACTGCACGCCTTCTGGAACGGCGCCGGCTTCGTCGAGGGCGCACGCAGCCTGCTCTACTTCGATTCGGCAGGCTCTGCCGGCCGCATCCTCACCCTGGTGCTCTGGCTGGTCGCGGGACTGCTGCTGATGGCCGCCGCCGCGGTGGCCGAGCGTCGCGCCGCCCCTGCCCCGGCAGTGGTCCCACCGGCGAACGCGAAGCAGGACGTCGAAGACGAGGCGGCCGAGGAGGAAATCGGCGAGGCCGTCGCGGTCTGACCGCATCCCGGGCCAGGGCGCCCCGGCCGAGGGCACTCGCCCGAACGCCTACCGCATTCGATGGCTGACCAGGACGGATGCCGACACGAGAGGGCGGGACTCAGTCCGGCTGACTCCTGCCCTGTCTCGTTGCCGCTGTCTCCCGGGTTCGCGCCCCACCCTCGGGCGCACTCAGAGGACGACCCAAGCCGCGGAGGCCGCCTCCAGACCCACATCCGGCCCCCGACGTCCTGCGCGTCTCCCGAAGCAAGGAAGCGGCGCGCGGGTGCCAGGGGCAGTCTGGTTAGTGGAGGTGGGTTGCCGTGGCGCACAACGAAGCCCTCTTGCCCGTCGGGGACGCCGCAGTACTGGAGGCGCTGTTCCACGAGTCCCCCACAGGCCTGCTGATCCTGGACCCGGAACTGCGCATCCTACGGATCAACCTCACCAGGCCCGTGCTGCACGCGGCGCCCCTGCAACAGATCGTCGGCCGGCACATCACCGACGTATACGACCTTTCCGCACCCGGTGACGTGGAGGCGATGCTGGGCGACGTGCTGAAGAGCGGCGCGCCGGCACAGGGGCGACTGGTGGGGGTGCGTCCGAAGGGCGCGCCGGGGCCGGAGTACCTGTTCTCCGTCTCGGCCTCTCGACTGGAAAGCCCGCAGGGGAGGATCTTGGGCGTACTGGCGGAGATGCTCGATGTCACCGAGCGCGAGAAGGTGGCCGCCCGCCTGCGTGTCCTCGGCTCGGTGCGCGAGCACGTGGGACAGACCCTCGACGTGGTGGCCACCTGCGAGGAACTGGTGCAGGCGGTGGTGCCGGACTTCGCCGACGTCGCCGTCGTGGAAGTGGTGGACGCAGTGATACGTGGCGATGACCCTCCGCCAAGCCCTCTGGCACGGGAGGTGCCGCTGCGCCGTACCGCCTTCGCATACAGGGGCGGCGACGAGCAGCTCCACGCACATCCGGTGGGTGACGTGCGCGCTCTGCCGTTCCCGACGCCGTACGCCCAGACGCTGGCCGACCTCAAGCCCCGCCTCGTCGCCCTGGGCCCCGACACGCCCTGGCTGGCCGCCGTCCCGCAGCGCAGCCAGGCGATCCGCTCATCCGGCGCCCACAGCCTGATCACCGCACCCCTGACGCTGCGCGGAACCGTGCTGGGGCTGCTGAGCCTGTACCGCACCGACGATGCGGACGCCTACGACGAGGACGATGTCGCCCTCGCCACCGCCATGGCCGCTTACACCGCCCTGTGCATCGACAACGCCCGCCGCTACACCCGCGAACACACCATCGCCTTGACGATCCAGCGCCAGGTGCTCCTCCCCCGCACCACGACGCAGACCGCCGTGGAAACCGCGCGCATCCACGTGCCCTCCGAAGTGGGCGGAGGCGGCGGGTTCGACGCCTTCGCCCTGTCCTGTGCCCGCACCGCACTGGTGGTCGGCGAAGCCGCCGGCCACGGCATCCACGCGGCCACCACCCTGGGACAGATACGGACCGCCATCCACTCCCTGGCCGCACTCGACCTGGAGCCCGACGAGCTCCTCGCACGCCTCAACGACACCGCCATAAGCCTGGTCCAGGAATGCGCAGCTCTGCCGCCCGGCGACCCCCCGCCGGTCGTAGGAAGCTGCGTGTACGCGGTCTACGACCCGCTCGCCCAGACCTGCACCATCGCCCTGGCCGGTCACCCCCCACCCGTCATCGCCCATCCCGACGGGAAGACCGAGATCCTCGACCTGCCCAGCGGACCGCCCCTGGGCACCGCCGAGGGACCCCCCTTCGCCGCCACCACGATCTCCGTCGCCGACGGCAGCGTCCTCGCGTTCTACACCGCATCCCTCCTGCAGACCTCCCGATCCCCGGACACCCTCCAACAGGCGCTGGCCCACCCCGACCGGCCACTGCAGGATCTGTGCGACGACGTGCTCTACCGGCTACGGGACGACACCCGCCACGGGGACGTCTTCCTGCTCCTCGCCCGCACCCACCCGTTCCCCGCCGACCAGGTCGCCGCGTGGCATCTCGACCACCACCCCAAAGCCGTCGCCACGGCGCGCACCCACGCCCAACGCCAGCTCGCCCTCTGGGGAGTGAACGAGGAAACCGCCTACACGACCGAGATGATCGTCAGCGAACTGGTCACCAACGCCGTCCGCTACGGAACCCCGCCTCTGCGGTTGCAGCTCATCAAGGACTGCACACTCACCTGCGAGGTCCACGACGGCAATCCCCTCGCGCCGCGGATGCGCCACGCGAAGACCATCGACGAAGGCGGCCGCGGCTTGTTCATCGTCACCCAGCTCGCACAGAACTGGGGTGCCCGCTACTCCCTCGACGGCAAGACCGTCTGGGCCGAGCAGGCTCTCTGAGCCACTCGACCCGCACGTCAGGCAGGTCGAACTCGGCGACCTCGGTCGGGTCCGCCCCGGAGTTCGCCCCGTCGGCGTCAACCACGCTGCCTCGGGGGGAAGCGTGTCCTGGCGTTCGCCGTGTGGGCGCGCATGACCTTCTGGGCGCGTGCGTCGTCGCGTGCGGCGATGGCCGCGATCAGCTCGCGGTGCTCCACCCAAGCCTGGTGGGCGATGGGTGTGTAGTACCGGCGGACCCTGCGCTCGACATGGGCGGCCAGCCCCGCGAGCACCGCGTTCCCGGCCAGTTCCACGACGCATGCGTGGAATGTGGCGTTCGCGATCACCACCGCGTCCACGTCGTCGGCGGCGACCGCGGCCTCACCCGTCGCGCACAGCTCGTCCAGCCGCTCAAGTCCCTCGCCCGAGGGGCCGACCGCTGCCAGGCGCGCCGCCTCGGTCTCCAGCAGAGCGCGGACGACGAAGAGCTGGTCGGTCTCGTCACCGGTCGGCTCGCGGACAAAGGCACCCTGGGCCGGGCGAAGGTCCACCCACCCTTCGGTGTTCAGCCGCTGCAACGCCTCGCGTACGGGCTGCCGGGAGACTCCGAGGTGGCCCGCGAGCTCGCTCTCCACCAGGTGCCGGCCAGGGCGCAACGACCCTGAGCTGATCAGCTCCAGCAGAGCCCCGTACACACGCTCGCGCAGCGGCTCCGGGCGCTCAAACTTGGGCATCGATCCTTGCGGCAGCCCGTTGAACAGCATCTCGGCCTCCCCAGAGCTCTTTTCGCTGCTCTATGTACCTCACCCGGCGTGAGGGAGAGTAGCGAACGTGAGAACGGTTCGTACCCAGGGTCGTAGCCCGTCGAGCATGACACCCCTGCGGCTGGACCGTCTGCGTGATCCCTCGGCCACCTGGAACACGGTTGCCGGCACGGCCGGGCGGAACAGCGCACTGCATCGTGGAGCCGCCTCGGGCGCGGCCACGGCCCGGCGTGCCAGTTCCGCTCCGGATCGCCTGCGTCGCATACGCTGCGAAGACGTCCGACCTGGCGTCCTCGATGACGCTGACGCGTGGGATGCCGCCTGGTGGCGGCTCGTCACGTAGACCCGGATGGCGCAGCTGTCGGATGCGGAAGGGGTGTGGCATGAGATCCCCAGGTGTGCACCTTCGGGAGATCACCGACGACAACCGGGATGCCGTTTGCGCCCTCCACGTCCGGCATGACCAGAAGCAGTTCGTCGCCTCCGTGTCCAAGTCGCTCAAGGAGGCGGCAAAGAAACCGAAGGCCAACCCCTGGTACCGCGCCGTGTACAGCGGCGACGAGCCGGTCGGCTTCGTGATGCTGTCCTGGAAACCGCCGACTGGTCCTTACAAAGGGCGGCACTTCCTCTGGCGCCTGCTTGTCGACAAGCGGCATCAGGGGCGCGGAATCGGCCGAGAGGCGCTCCAGCAGGTCGTCGCCCTGGTGCGGGAGGACGGCGCCACCGAGCTGCTGACCAGCTACGAGCCCGGTGAGGGCGAGCCATGGCCCTTCTATCGGAAGTTCGGGTTCGAGCCCACCGGGGACATCGACGACGACGAGATCGTTCTGCGACTCACGTTCCCCGCTCAGTGAACTCATCGGGAGACGCGGACGGTTGTGACCTCCGGTGGTCACACGACGAAAGAGCTGGTGGGCATCTGGGAGTCGATGCCCATCAGCTGCCTGTCCGCCCCGACGGCGCCAGCCTCCGTCGGTTGCGTTGTCGATGCGTTCAGCTCTTCTGTGCGGGCCGGCTGCTGAGTGCCTCCTCGACGGCCACTCGGACGCGCTCGTCCTCTCGCAGCTTGCGGCGCGTGCGATTGCGGCGGATGAGGACGAGGGCTCCGGCGATGAGCGCGATCAGCACGATCAGGATCAGCAGCAGCGTCCATGGCACGGCCCATCCATGTGCCGTGGCCTCGACGGGCTTCAACGAGGTGATGGAACCCGAGGCGTCGGTCAGCCGGGGCGTGAGGATGGCCGTGGCGGTCAGGCTCACTCCGGGTGCCACGCCGTGGACGGGCACCGTCACCTTCCAGCTCTCGCCGGGCAGCAACTCCGGTGACGGGGCTATGCGTCCGGCCTCGGTCCGCAGCCAGCCGAAGGCGCCCGCGACCGTCACCTGCTGTTGCGCGGACAGGACCGCGTTGCCGGTGTTGTGGATCGAGTAGGTGACGGTGGCGTCGCCCTTGGCGAACGGGTCGAACGAACCCGCGTACGTCACGCGGAGGTTCTCGATCGCGAGGTTCGGCGCGAGCTTGCCGCTGGCCCGCAGCTTGATACGGATGCCGAGGCGCCGGTCCACGTTGACACCCTCGGCGTCGTCGGACTGCCTGAGGGAGGTGAGGATGCCGCCCACGTAGTCGCCGGGCACGGCATGGTCCGGGACGGTGACCGTGAAGGGAACTTGAGCGGACTTGCCCGGCGGGATCACGACGCGCTCGCTGCCGGCATGGACCCATGCGCCGATGCCGATGGACTTCTTGTCCTTGGTGAGCAGGTCGAGTTGGCCCGTGCCCGTGGTGAAGCCGTCGGCGGCGTAGACCGCCAGGGTGAGCGGAGCCTTGCTGCGATTGGCGACGACCATGGCGTCCTTGATCTGGCCGCCGGGGTTGAGGTCGTAGGCGAAGCTGGACCGGTCGTCGCCGTACCCGTTCGCGGCCGTCCTGACCGTCCAGGTGACGTCGCCGTCCGCGGCGCGAGCGGATCCGACACTCAGGCCGGTGATCGCACAGGCGGTGAGCAGGGCGAGGACGGCGGTGCGGACGAGGGAGACGACGGCGGTCTTCCGGCGCATTGCGAGCGCGTACATCTGGGTTCTCCTGGCACGGGAGGCGGGGTAGGCCGGCCCGAAGGTGCCTACCCCGCCAGTGGAACGGACTGGATCAGCTGCTCAGTGCGGTGATCGTCAGAGTGGCCCGGTAGCCACCCTTGGTGACGGTGTCCGGGATCTTCAGATCCAGGTCGGCGCCGAGCTTGGCGGTACCACGGGGGTGACCCTGGTCCACCGAGCCGATGCCGCGCGAGACGGACAGACCCAGGCCCTGGTCGTCGTAGCCGGAGGCCACCGGGTCGCCGGCCTTGGCGCCCGCGCCGCCGTTGAGGACGTACGGCGTCCAACCGAGGTAGGAGCCGGAGAACGTCTTGTCGCCGTCACGGAAGTCGCTCACATTGGCCGAGACGGACCACGGGGCGAGGGACCGGCGGCTGTCCGACACGAGGAGCGGGTTGATCTTGCCGTCCGCGACGAAGTGGTCGCCGTTCCGCTCCTCGGCGGTGCCGAGGTCCACCAGGCCGTTGTAGCCGTCGATCGTCCAACCGAACTCACCGGGAGCCGGGTTGGGAACGTTGACGGCGAGGTCCTGCTTGTCGCCGTGGTACGGGTGCACCGTCACCTTGTCGACGACCGAGCCCACGGGTTGGTCGGCGGGGGTGTTGTTGCACCAGTTGCCCTTCTCCACGGCCGCGTTCGGGGCCGCGCAGGTGCCGCTGCGGAGGTTCTCGACGACGAGCTTGTCGTTCCGCACCTGGACCTTCACGTAGGAGCGGACGTGCTCCTGGTTCTGGACCGAGTTGTACCAGTAGTTCTTCGGGTTGAGCGGGTCCGCACCGTTGCCGGCGCCGCTCGTGCCGCTGTTGTCCGGCGCGGTGATGTCGTAGTACTTCGAGCCCGAGGCCGAGTTGCCCGTCACGTAGAGGACACCGCCGGGACCGGGATAGACATCGGCGGCACCGGGCTGCTCGGCCGGGTTCGCCTTCTCGCCGTTCTTGATCAGGTAGCTACGGGAGTAGCTGTGGTCGTGGCCCTGCAGCACCAGGTCGACGCCGAGCTTGGAAAACGTTGTCGGGAAGTCGACGCGGCGAATCTTGTTGTCGGCGTCCTTGGCGTGGTCGGCCGGCGAGTAGATCGCGTGGTGGTAGACGAGGACCTTCCACTTGGCCTCGTTGCTGTGCTTGTTGATGACGTCGGTGACGTAGTTGATGTGCGCCGCGTCGCCGCCGCCGTTGGCGGAGTTGTAGCTGTTGCTGTTCAGGTCGATGAACAGGACATCCTTGTAGATGTACCAGTAGTCACCACCGGACTTGGTGCCCGCCGGGTTCCCGTTGTCGTAGTACGGGGCCGAGCGGTCGGTGTTCGGGGTGGTGAAGTGCTGCTCGTAGGCCTTGCCGCCGACGTCGTGGTTGCCGATGGTGGCGGCCCACGGGTACTGGCGCAGCTGGTCCGGAGCGAGGAAGGCGTTCCACTGGGTCTCGGTGTTGGCCGTCTCGACCTGGTCACCGCCCGACACCAGGAGCTCCGCGTCCGGGTTGGCCTTCAGCGAGACGTCCAGCGTGTCCTGCCAGCCGGCCTGGTCCTTCGCCACGTCGCCGGACGAGCCGATCTGCGGGTCGCCGTAGAACAGGAAGTCGTAGTCGCCTTCGTAGTCCTGCGTCTTGAAGGAGTACGCCCCGGACCAGTTGCCCTCGGTGCCGACGCGGTAGGAGTACGCGGTGTGCTCCTTCAGGCCGGTGATCGTCGCATGGCGGTTGAATCCGCCGCTGGTGGCGATGTTCGCCCCGCCGAGGGCATCGAAGGTCACTGCGTCGGCGGGGAATTCACCGTTGACCACCTGGGCGGTCGGCGCGACCTGGACGACCTGCGTGGTGTCCGCCGAGGAGTACCACGTCACGGTGCGCTGGGACTCGTTGGCACCCACGCCGAGGACGATGCCACTGAGAGTGGCGGTGTCGGCGGCGCTGGCGGGAGACACCAGGGTGCCACCGAGGGCTATGGACAAGCCCAGGAATGCCGCTGCGGCTCCTGTGGCCGCGCGGTGCCGCGCAGGCCCGGAGACCTGCGTGTTGGGTCTGAATCTCATCACTTTCGTTCCTTTTGAGGCACAGAAGTGCGTGATTGGAGGTCAAAAAGGTCTCTGGGGTTGGTAAACCGGACGCAAATGTGATCTTGGTGCTTATTGAACTTCGAACGAGAGATGAGCCCCGTCTCAGATGGCGAACACCCGTTGCGTGAACCACACGAGCCCCATGACCGCCACTCCCGCCGACAGTGCGCCGGTCACCCGGAGGCCGGCCGTCGGCGCACGATGGCGCAGCACGGCCAGCAGCGGGAACACGAGGGCGATGATGGCCAGTTGTACGACCTCGATGCCGACGTTGAACACCAGCAGCGACCACAGCAGGGTCCATGACCAGGCCGTGT
Organism: Streptomyces sp. CA-106110; assembly: GCF_050936285.1. Lineage (NCBI taxonomy): Bacteria > Bacillati > Actinomycetota > Actinomycetes > Kitasatosporales > Streptomycetaceae > Streptomyces > Streptomyces sp. CA-106110. Next base: position 4,482,868 of record NZ_JBNJNB010000001.1, read on the forward strand.
CGATCCCCAACGCGCCCGCGAAACCGAGGCCGTGGACCAGACCGAAGCAGAACACGACACCGAGGCGTGTCCAGCCCGCGCGGTCGAGGCTGAAATGACCGCCACCGGTGTCGAGGTCGGTGGCATGACCGCCGCGCTGCCGGATCCGCCACAGGTGCCAGCCTGCGACAACAGCGATCGACAGCGCGATGACGGGCTCCACGACTCTGCCCGGCACATCGACCAGGCCGAGCGCGGCGAGCAGGAACGTCACCGAGTGGGCAAGGGTGAAACTCGTGGCCGCGAGCACGATCTCCCGCAGGCGGCGCGACCCCGCGATGAGCGCGAGCAGGAACAGGATGTGGTCGATACCGGTCAGCAGGTGCTCGGCGCCCAGGCGGAAGAACTCCCAGAACCGCTGGTACCACGGCTGTTCGAGGGAGAAGGTGGGGTGGGCTGCGTCGAGCGCGGCACTCCCTGAACGGCCGTCCACGTCGTAGGTGGCGATCGTCTTGGTGCCTTTGACATAGCCCTCGGAGTCGGGGAACAGCGCGCTGCGCACCTGGCGTTCCCCGCCTCGCTGGGGGCAGGCCCAGTCGAGATGCAGAACGGCGTACGGCACGCCTTCCCGGCGACCCATCGTGAAGCCGCCCACCCGTATCGCTGTGCAGTGTTTGGCGGCCGAGGTGACCGAGAATCGCTGGGTCACATACGAGACGGCGGACTGCGCATGGGAGTTGAGCGCCGCAGCCTGGCCGGCGGTGTCGCCGGCGTCGAACGCGGCGTCTCCGGCCCGGAAGAGAGGGTCGTCCTTCTCGTAGTCGGCGGCGGAGACGATGAAGAGGTCGTACTCGAGCTCCAGCGTCGTGCGTATGCGGTTCTCCCCGCTCGCGGTGGCGTGGACGTACACCGTCGACGTGAACCCGTGGGCGGACGCGGGCTCAACCAGGCTCAGAAAGGTGATCACCGCGACGGTGATCCCGATGACGGCGCGACGGACGTGTCGTGACATGTGGCTCCTTAGAGTTGCCAGGGCACCGTCCATGTCACGGGTGAACTCGGCTCGGCTCGTCGACGAACCGTACGAAAACAGGTTCGAGGAAACGCCCTTCCGGGGGCGACTTGCGGGAGCGGGCACCGCAGGATGGGGACGCACCACTCACACCACTCGGAGGACGAACGCCTTGCGCCCCCCGCTTCGGACCCTTGCCGTGCTCGTCGCGTCCGCCGCCCTGGTCACCGGATGCAGTTCCGCCGACGACTGGTCAGGGCCGCATCCCCAGCCCACCGCCGTGGGTGCCCTCGGCGCCGGGTTCGTCGACGCCTCCTCCTCGCCCGCTCCCGAGTCGACGACCACACCCCGGCCGGGGTCGTGGACCGGCGTCCACCCCCCGAAGGGCTACCGGGTGGTCCTTGTCAGTGCGGGTGACGACCGGCCGACCAAGGCGCTCGTGACGGCCGTCGAGGACTGGGCCGAAGCCGAACACGTCGACCTCAGGACGGTGCGGGCCGACGGCACGTCCGACCTCCTTCCCACCCTCACCAAGGCCCTCGAAATGATCCCGGACCTCGTCGTCAGCGCGGGCAACGACCTCATCGACCCGCTGGCGACGGTCACCCCGAACCATCTGTCCCAACGGTTCCTCGTCGTCGGCGCGGAACTCGCCGAGCCCACCTACAACGTGACGGCAGTCGACTGGTCGGGCGCCTCGTTCCGCGGCGAAGGCCTCGGCATGTCCTCAACCTACGACCCCGCCTCGTTCACCACCCGGCGCTGCGCGGCCGCCATCAGAGCGGGTGCCGCGGCCGTCCTGCACGACCTGACCGGAATCGTGATCTGGCTGGACGACTTCGACACACCGAGCGCGTGAGGAACGGGCATTGAACTGGCGGTGAGCTTGCCGGGCCGGCCGTCCTCTCCTCTTGTCCGACCCCGCTGCGATACTCCGGACGTGATCAACGAGATCAAGTCCCATGCCCCCAACGGCACTCGCAGAGCCCTCCCACGCGCCGCAGCGGCGGAGTTCATCGGCGTCGATTGAGACCTCCGAAGTGAGGGCAATGACGCCTTGGGTCATGTCTTCGTCACTCGCGCCCTGAAATGTCTTGCAGTTTTTCCAGGGAGGGGGCCCTTCGTAGTGAGCCAGGCAGGACAGCGCCGGACCGCGCGTTTCCTGGCAAGGACGAGAGCTCGCGCAGGGCTTCGGACGGAGACAGGCCGCGTTCCTTTGCCTCGCTCAGACGTGCCAGCCACTCCTCACCGGCATCGAGGGCGGCTTGGCCCGCGGGTGTGTATGGCTCGTACCCTGCCGCGTCATCGTAGTCGGTCCCCCACAGGTAACCGACGGTGAGGCCACTGCTCGCCACCTCGACGAATTCAACCGGAAGTTCGGTTTGCGTTTCATACAGAAGTGAATGTGGCGGCAATTTATCTTGCAGCAACTCTGTGCGTCGAGGCACCTCGAACATGTACCAGGAATCCAAGTGGGACCCTCGTCGACGTGCGCGAGCACCTGCCGGACCGACGCCACCGCGACCCCGCGAGCCTAGGTCGTACGGCCGACTGGCCGGTGGTGAAACCGCCGTGGCCGGCTGTGGCGCGAGGAGTCGGCTTCTTGCCGCACGCGGTGGTGAGTTGAGGAAGGGACCACCGGAATCTCTCGCTGAGCAGGCCGGCAAGCCGGTGTCATCCGTCGCCGCGTTGCCGGTGCAGCAGGAGCAGGGCGATGTCGTCGCTGCGCGGGTCGGTTTGTGGAGTGTGGCGGATGAGGGTGTCGGCGAGGGTGTCCAGGGGCTGGTCCCCCGCTCGTACGAGGTGGTCGGCGAGCTCGGCGGTGGCGTCGTCGAGGTCTGTGCCGGGCGATTCGATGAGGCCGTCGGTGTACATGGCGAGCAGGGCGTCGGGCGGCAGCGGGATCTCGGTGGCCTGGTAGTCGACGGCGGGGTCGATGCCGAGCAGGAGCCCGCACGGCAGGGTGAGGACCTCGGTGTGCCCGTCCGGATGGCGCAGCAGCGGAGGCGGGTGACCGGCGGTGGCCAGCTGGGCGCCGTGGTGGGCCAGGTCGAGGTGGACGTACAGGCAGCTGGCGAAGAGTCCGGGGTCGAAGTCCGTGAGCAGGCGGTTGGTGCGGGCGAGGACTTCGCCGGGAGGTGCGCCGGCGGTGGCGTGGACGGCGGTGCGTACCTGTCCCATGACGGCGGCGGCGTTCACGTTGTGGCCCTGGACGTCGCCGATGGCGGCGGCGACGGTGGTGTCGCCCAGTCGGATGACGTCGTAGAAGTCACCGCCGATGTCCATGCCCTCGGCCGCGGGCAGGTAGCGCGCGGTCACTTCCAGACCGGGCACCGTGGGGAGGGTGGCCGGCAGCAGGCCGGTCTGCAGATTGTGGGCGAGCTGGTGTTTGGCGTCGTAGAGGCGGGCGCGTTCGAGGGCTTGGGCGATCAGTCCGGCGAGAGACGTCAGAATGGCGCGCTCGTCGGGGGTGAAGAGGTGGGGCCGGTCGAAGGACAGCACCCAGCAGCCGACCGGGCGGCCCGAGGCGATCAGTGGCAGGAAGGCCCACGCGGCTCGTTCGGTCCGCCGTGGGATGTCGGGATGGGACTGTTCCATCTCGGCCGGGGAGGCGAAGAACAGGGGAACTCCGGTGGTCAGAGCATGCACGGTGGGGGCCGATGAGTCGGTGAGCGGAGGGCCGTCGAAGGGCTTGAGGACCTCGGGCCGGTATCCGCGGGAGCCCACGATGCGCAGTCGCCCGGCCTCGGCGACGGACAGGACGAAGCCCTGGGCGTCGAAGGCCGGCATGACCTGGTCGGCGGACATCTCGACCACGTTGCGCACGCTGACGGCCTCGGTGAGTGTGGCGGCCAGGTGCATCAAGTCGTATAGCGCCCGGGCCCGGGTCGGCGTCGGCGCGCTGTCCCTGTGGCCCGGCCCTGCCCGGACCGCCGGGCCGCTGCTGTCGGTGGGGGTGATGCGGACGCCGGTGCCGGAGGCGTCCGGGTAGAGCTGGAAGTCCAGCCACCGGTCCGGTGGCCGCAGGGCGGTGAAGGAGGTGGGCCGGCAGCTGATCACCGCGGCCCGGTAGTGGTCCTGGAAGACGGGCTCGTCGAGCCATGGCAGCGCTTCCCACAGCAGCGTCCCGAGCAGATCCGTGGCGTGGCCGCCCACCAGGTCGCACGCGCCAGCGCTGACGAAGGTGATCCGGCAGTCCAGGTCCAGCGCGAGGCAGCCCTCCGAGAGGCGGTCGATGAGATCCACGGCGGCCAGCGCCTCCAGGGGGCTCGGCGTACGGGCTCGCGGCGGGGCGAGCACATGCGGGGTCCGCCCGGGAAGAACCGGATGACCGCAGGCGGCGGCATGCTGCAGGAGCGCACCTATGCCATCACACGTGCTGACCACCAGGTCGCGCTCGTGGGCGCTCTGCAGCGGCTTGTGCGATCCGGGCCACAGCAGCACCAGCGCGCCCCACAGAGTGGTGCCGGTGGTGACCGGTGCGGCAGCCATCGACAAGGGGTAGGGCAGCGCGAGCGCCATCCTCGGGTAGCGGCGGGCGAGTTCCGCGTGGCTTGCGACCCGCACCAGGCACCGCTTGCGTACCGCGTCGGCAACGGGGCTCCCGACCTCCGGCACCACCCGATCCCACGCTTCGGCGGTCCTTCCCCCGGTCACCACCGCCAGCTGCAGCAGTCGCTCGCCCGGGGCCCACAGGTAGAGACCGCCTCCGGACGCGCCCGTCTCCCGCACCGCCGGGAGCAGCAGCGGATCCAGCAGGTCTGGGCCGGTGTGGTCGGGCTGCGCAGCACCGTCGTGCCCGCCCCACCCCTCGTCCGTGACAGCCTGCGTCCGCCCGAAGCGGTTCCTGGCCGCTCCTCCGCTGATCCCCAAGCCGGCACCGATCCGCGCCCAGCTCGCCCCGGCCTGCCGGTCGGCCAGTACCGCGTGCCGCACCAACCGCTCGGCCAGCTCGAGAACCTCTGCCACCGCGGCGCTGTGGCAGCCGGCCCGCGGTGCCGGCGCAGGGGACGCACCGCCCATCTGCTGGGCCACGGACTGAGCCCGGGCCAGCAGCTCCGCGCCGGCGAGGACGAGCGCCTGCCGCGCCGTTGCTGCCGCCTCCCATCGCTTCCGGGCTCGCCAGGCCGCCTGCCGGTGCGCCGGGCTGCAGTACCGCCGGTTGCGGCCGGCCTGGTGCGGTAGTGGGGCACCACACCAGCCGCACCCAACATCACTCATATGCGCACAATACGCCTGAATGGGGTAACGAAGGGTCTGCATCAGCTCCTCGTCGGATCCGCGGCCGCTGCTGGTCCTTGGGCGCCGCTGATCTCCTGGTGCTGGTGTCCGGGCCGCTCTACTGTCCACTCTCATGACATTTTCGATCGTGGCCCGGTCCGGACCGGCCTTCGGCGTAGCAGTGGCGAGCAAGTTTCTGGCGGTCGGCGCAGTGGTGCCGGCGGCGGAGGCCGGAGCCGGGGTGGTGGCCACCCAGGCGGCGGCCAACCTCCGCTATCGCCCCCAGGGACTGGCACTGCTGCGTACGGGCGTGCAGCCGGCGGACGTGGTGGCCGGTCTTGTGGCCACGGACCGGGAGCGCGCGCACCGGCAGATGGGGATCGTCGGTCCCGAAGGCCCCGGAGCGACGTACACAGGCGAAGAGTGTCTGGACTGGGCCGGTGGGACCGCAGGCGACGGTTATGCGATCCAGGGCAACATCCTCACCGGTCCCGAGGTGATCGAAGCCATGGAGTCGGCCTGGCTGTCCTCGCCGGAGGTGCCCCTCGACCGGCGGCTGGTCGCGGTGCTGGCGGCGGGCGACGCCGCGGGCGGTGACCGCAGGGGCCGCCAGAGCGCGGCCCTGTATGTGGTGTCCCCGGGCGCCGGGTACGGCGGCGGCAGCGATGTCGCCTGCGATCTGCGGTTGGACGACCATCCCGGCCCCGTTACGGAGCTGAGGCGCCTGCTGGACGTGCACGAGCTGCTGTTCGGCAAGCCCGACCCGGACGCCCTGCTGGACCTGTCGGGTGAGCTGAAGGAGGAGGTGCAGAGCCTGGTCACCGCGCGCGGTTACGCCTCGCTGGACATGTGGGCCGGGGTGGAGAACCTGGAGAACCGCCTGGTTCCCGGCAAGATCGACCCGGTGGTGCTGGCCCGACTCCGGGACGGCGACCTCGGCTGCGACGCGTAGGGGATGACAACAGCGGTAGCGCACAAGGGATGTTACGAGGCAACCCGTAAGGGACGACGAACTTCGAGTCGCATACCGCCGCGGTGACAGAAGCCTCATGTCACCGCCGTGACAGAAGGGGCCCTGGCCGGCGGTGACGTCGGCCAGCGGCCCTTTCCACGCGATGTGCCGTTCCGCTGAAACGGACGACGCGACCCCGGCACCCTCAGACGGGCTCCGGCAGCGAGCCGAGGTGCTCGATGACACGCTCGCGCAGCAGGAGGTACTCCTCCCAACGACGCGGCAATGGACCCGGTGGACGCTCGACGACCCGAACAGCCGTGATGGTCTGCCCGCGCTGGAACTGCTCGCGGGTCAGGTCGAGTTCAACACCGCTCGGCAACCGGTTCCACCAGTGGAAGCCGTGCTGGGTGCCCTCGAGGTGCACCTCGCCGACCATGAGATCACCGCCGAAGACATCGTTGACGATCAGGGCCGTGATGTCGCAGTGCCCCCAAGCCGGGTTGCTCTGTTGCCAGTTGGCCTGGTCGTCGGGCGAACAGGTGTCGGCGGCCCAGCCGGCTCGCAGGGCCCTGTCGAGATCGATCAGGTTCCACGGGGTCATGCCGCCAGCATCGCAGCCACCACTGACACCGGACATGGCACAGCGGCAGCCACGGGCCCGGCCGACCGGAACACAGACGAGCCGCCACACAGAAGACGAACAGCCGTACCGGGCAGGGAGATCAACCGCCCGTCGACGGAGACTTGAGCCGGTCCGCCCGCCCGGATGTCTCCCTGTCCGTGGACAGAAATCGTGACGCTACTCTGCAGTCCGCCGCGGCCACGGCCGTTGTCAACACACGATCCCGCCCGAGGAGCACGTCCGATGGCTCGCACCACCCCGCCGCGTCCGGTCGCTGTCGAGACACTGTTTCCCGAGGTGGCCGCCTTTCGGAAGGTGGCCGTCCGGCTGCATCCGCGTATCGGCGAGCCGAGCGCACGGGACAGCTCGCTCGGTGGGCCCCTGCTCTGGCCGCCGTCGCAGCAATGGCCGCACTGCGAGGACGACCACCCTCACACGGCGTACTCCGCGCCCGCCGACGAACCGGTCCCCCTCGTTCCGGTGCTCCAGCTCTTCGCCGCCGACGTGCCTGACCTGGACTTCCCGACCGGCACCGATCTGCTGCAGGTGCTGTGGTGCCCCTTCGATCACGAGGACGGCTACGTACCCCGCCCCGAGATCTTCTGGCGCAACAGCTCCGGGAGCGACCTCGCACCGGCGGCCCCGCCCCGCCCGAGCGGTGCCGACAGCGACTACCTGCCGGACCCGTGCGTCCTGCACCCGGAACGCGTCACCGACTACCCGAACTGGGACCTACCGGAGGACATCGCCGACGCGCTCGAAGCCAGGTTCGAGCAACTGGAGGAGGAAACCGGTTGGTCGTACTGGTACCACCTCTCCGTCTCCGACGGGATCAAGGTCGGCGGCTACCCGACCTGGACACAGGAGCCGAACTGGCCCACGTGCCCGACGTGCAGCCGGCGCATGGACCATCTCCTGACCATCAACAGCTCTGAGTTCGACGGCGAAAGCTGGCGCACCTGGCTGCCCGTCGAGGACACCCCGGCGGAGGGCACGATCTGGGACCTTGCCTTCGAAGAACGGATGCAGGTCCAGTGCTCGCCCGGCCTCATGCTCGGCGACATGGGCGGCATTTACCTGTTCGAATGCCCAAGCTGCCCCGACAGGCCCTTCGCCTATCGCTCCGACTGCTCCTGACTCCGGCCGCCACAAGTTGGCCCCCGCGCGGCCCGTCGTCCCGGTACCGACGGGCCAGCGCCTCGGAAGGCGCCGTCGCGGGGTAAACGGAACGTACGCCTCCGCCAGTCAAAACGGAAGACCCTTGCGGAGTTGTCCCTCTCCTTGGGACGGGAACCGGCCGATACACCGGCAGAGCGGCTGCCGAATGGGCATCGGCGGCGGCCTGGCCGCGGGGTGGGAGGACACGGGGAAACACGGGAAAGACCCCTTGTCGGCACGCCTTTGTCCGTTTATGCCTACATATTCGAGTCACCGCAAGGGAGGGCAAGAGCCCCGGCCGGTGGCCGACGCTCTCCCCCTCCCCTCGGTCCGGCGGCCATCGCCGCGGCGGCCCGCGGCGCCCGGGGCCCTCGAGGTCCGTCCGAGGAAGCGGGTGAGTGGCTGATGCCCTCCGCGAGGTCTTGTGCCGACGCGATCAATGGCACTTGTGGCGGTGGCACGCGGGGACGGCCGTCCGGGTGCTCCCGGTGGGGCGGTGGTGGTCGCCCCCTTGTCCGTCCTGCCCGTCCGCATGTTTGCGGGGCTTGGAGGGCGAGGGGGAAGGAGCGCCGTATTCGTTGGTGCCGTGGCCGAGGGAGGCGGGCGCCGGGAAGGGGGCGTCAGGCAGGCCGGCGAGGGCGCCGCGCATGTACTCGGTCCAGATCTCGGTGGGGATGTCGCCACCGAACACCTTCTGCAGGCCGCCGACACCTACCAGGGATTCCAGCCGCGGGTGGTTCGGGTCCTCCCGGAACAGGAGGACGGAGGTGGCGAGCTGCGGGGTGTAGCCGATGAACCAGGCCGACCGGTAGTCGTCGGTCGTTCCGGTCTTGCCCGCCGCGGTCCTGCCGACGGCCTGGGCCTTGGTGCCGGTGCCCCGGGCGATGACGCCCCGGAGCACATCGGTCACATTGTCGGCGACCGCCGCGGGCAGGGCCCGGACGGGGGCCGGGGCGGTGAAGCCGGTCAGCGGCGAGCCGTTGTGAGTCACCTTGGTCACCGAGTACGGCGTGGCCTGCATACCGCTCGCGGCGAAGGTCGCGTAGACGCCGGCCATCCGAATGGCGCTCGGTGTGGAGGTGCCGATGTAGAAGCCGGCGCTCGGGGCCGCCAGGCTGTTGGTGCGCAGCCCGAGGGCCTCCGCGGTACCGGCCACGTTCTGGTAGCCAACGTCCTCGCCCAGTTGCACGTACGGAGTGTTGACCGACTGCTCCATCGCCTTGCGCAGATCGATGTAGCCCCAATGGTCAGGCGTGTCGTTGTGCTGGTGGAGGAGCCCGGTGGGGTCCTTTGGGTCCGCAACGTAGTTGCCCTGCTGGTCCTTGATCTGGATGCCGTCGTCGCCGTTGAACTTGCTGTCCGGGGTGATCGGCTCCGGAGACTTGCCGGGCCGCAGTACGGCTCCGTGCTGGAGCGCGGCGGCCAGGACGACCGGCTTGAAGGTGGAGCCGACCGGGACTCCGGAGGTGTCGGCGTTGTCCGAGTAGTGGGCCTGGTCGAAGCCGGCACCGCCGTAGACCGCCACGATCCTGCCGGTCGTGGGATCCACCGAGGCGGCCCCGGCCTGGACGTCCCGGTCGACCGATCGGTGGGCGGGGTCGAGGCGTCGCTTGCGGACCGCGGCGACGGCCCGGGCCAGCTCCGCCGTCTTCTTTCTGTCGAAGGTGGTGTGGATCTGGTAGCCGCCCCGGCTCAGGCTGCCGTCCGTGATGTTCCGGTCGTGTCCCTGGATGTACGACCTGGCCAGTTGGACCAGGTAGCCGACCTGGCCCGTGAACGCCGAACCGCGGTTCCACTTCGTGGGCGCCGGGAATCCGGCCGCCGCGTACTTCGCCCGCTGTTGCGGGGTCAGCTTGCCGGTCGTCACCATCCGGTCGAGCACCCAGGACCAGCGCGCTTTCGCGTGCGCCTTGGCCGCGGGGTCGGAGTCGGCGTACTGGAAGAGGCTCGGCTCGTTGACCGCCGCGGCCAGGAAGGCCCCCTGGCTCGCGTTGAGCTTTTCCACCGGGAGGTTGTAGTACATGCGGGCCGCGGCCTGGATGCCGTTGGCCTGACGGCCGAAGAAGCAGGTGTTCAGGTATCCCTGAAGGATCTGCTGCTTGCTCATGGCGGCGCCGATCTTGGTGGAGATCAGCAGCTCCTTGAACTTGCGCGAGACCGTCTGCGACTGATCGAGGTACGTGTTCTTGACGAACTGCTGGGTGATCGTCGACCCGGACTGGACGGAGCCGCCTTCCGCCATGTGGACGGCGGCACGGAGGATTCCCTGCGGGTCGATGCCCGGGTCGGTGTAGAAGGACGCGTTCTCCGCGGCGATGAAGTCCCACTGCACGTCGGTGGGCACCTGCGAGAGCGTGACGTTCTGCCGGTTGACGCTGCCGTCGGTCGCCAGGACGGTGCCGTCGGACCAGTAGTAGACGTTGTTCTGGAGCAGGGTCCTGGGGTTGGGGTCAGGGATGGTGACCGTGGCGTATGCGTACCCGACGGCCGCCGTCGTGACACCGAAACAGACCAGGAAGACTCCCAGCAGCTGACGCACCGACGGCAGCCAGCGGCGCGGTCCCGTTCTTCCCCCGCGCGGATAGTCGATCCACCGTCTGCCGGCCGGCGCCGTTCTCCGGGCCCGGCGTGACGTGGCCGGTCCGGGCGCCTGATGACGAGAGGCCCGGCGACCCGTGGCGGGGTGACTGCCGGCACCCGTGCCGCGAATGGAGCGCTGCGGTGGTCGGCGCCGGTGTCCGCTCATGGGCTGGGATCACTGTCCTCTCGGTACGAACTGCGATGTCTCATGGGGGCCGTGGGGGCGCGGACCACCGGGAACCATCCTGGTTGCATCCGGCGCGCCGTACGGACTCGCGTCCGCTCCGCCGCCTTCGTCCGGCCGCTGCACGAGCCACTTCAGGAGTGGCCCCCTCCCCCGGCGGACCGATTCGGCCGCCCGCTTGGAAAGAGCCAACTCGGCCGAATGTGTTACACCTCGGCCTCGCAGAACGGGACGAATCACATGAATAGGGCCATCAACCGGGCGGTAACAAGGCCGCCCAGTGGGTCGGCCGGCAGGCGAGCCGACAGACGGGCAGGCAGGCACGTCACGGTGCCGCTCTCTCCGAGGTGACGCGGACGGGATCCGCCGCGTCCACCACACCGCGGTACCGGTTACGCTGCCGCCCCGGCGCTCACTCCACCCCGAAGGCCCGGCCGGCGCGTCTCAGGCCGGTAGCCACTTCACCACCGCCTCCCCGTGCTCGGAGGTCTGCGCGTAGAACGCCGTCAGCCGCTGGTGCGCCGCCGCGAAAGCGCCTCGCGTCTCAGGCTCCGCGGTCGCACCGCCGTAGCGCGGCAGCAGTTCGTCGCGGGCGAAGATCCACAGCGCGTCGAAGTCGGCCATCGTCAGGAATGAGGCCACCCGGTGCGCCTGGGCCGCCGTCAGCACCAGGAACGGCGGTTTGTCCCGGTCGGGATGGAACACCGGCCGGCCGCCGAGCACCACCTGGGACCGGGGCCGGTCGTCCGCGTGATGCGGGGAGGCGCCGGCCGCGTAGAGAAGCTCCTGATCCAGGTGACAGCTGTCCAGCACCTCATCGTGGTGCTGGACGAACAGGTGCCGGGCGTTCTCCCGATCACCCTCGAAGAGTCGTTCAAGCCAGGCCGCACTGTTGCGCAGTGCCGGGGGCGGTACCGCTCGCAGATGGAAGTACGTGCTCATCACAGAAGGAGCGCACGGAGGCGCCCGAACATCACTCCGCCCGGCGGACGACCGTTCCGGGAAGATCCGTCGATCTTGGTGCCGACGCGGCCGGGGGCATTCTGCGCCGGTTGCCGGAATCCCGGGGGCGGAGTGACGGATCGGCCCCTGACCTCGCTTCTCCGTGTGTGACGACAGAGCAGGAAACCAGACCTCATGCCGCCGCCAAGCCCGTGCGGTGGGCGGCGGACACGGTGGCGACGATGCGGGAGGGGGCGCGGCTGCATCTCGACTACTCGGCACCGAGCCTGTGGCGCGTCGACCGCATGATCGACGACCTCCGGCGGGAGGAGACGCCTTTGGCCGCCGTGGAGAGCGTGCTGCGCGGCTTCGGGGCGTACGCGGGTGAGGTGATCATCCGCCAGGCGGACGCCGAGTGGTGGGCGGCGGGCGACGACCACTGGATCCGCACCGCCGACGGACGGCTGTGGGATCCCATAGCCGAGGCCACCCGCTGCTTCGACGGACTCGGCTCGCTGCGGCTGCTGTGCCGGGACGCGACCGCGGGCTCACCCGAACCCAAGGACCGGCGGCCCTGATGAGGACCGCGATCCTCGCCTGACGTCGATCCCCCGATCCCCACCGACGTCCCGCCCGGTGTCCACCGACGGTCCGTCGTGCAGGGGGGCGGCCGGAACCTCGTGCAGTGGACGGGGTCCCGGCCGCCCCGTCCCACCCCGTGCCGCCCTCGGGGGGAGTCAACGGCGGCACGGAGCAGGACCCGGGACGGGTCGCTTGCGGTGCCGGCGTCCCGCCGGACGACTGCCTCCGGCCGGTCGGGCGCGAGCCCGGCACCACTCACACAGCGCACGACCGACACGAAACATCACCCCCGGAACGGCGTCGGCCGTACGCCGCCGTACGAGCACCGGGCTCGCGGGGCGCCGGCGAACGGTCGCTCGTCCCGGACCCCGCGCGGACACGTCGCCCCGAGACGGCCGGATTCCTCGAACTGCCGTACCGGCGGCCCGTAGTGGCGCCGTTCGGCGGGCCGCAGCAGCGCGGCGACGACCTGGCAGCACTGAGGCGTTGTGACACTTCTGTGAGAACTGGCGCTGGTCACCATGGGGGCCGCCGATGCGACCGGAGTGCGTCGGACGGTACGGACTCGCTATGAACCGGTGCGAACGAGGACAGTCTTGGGCCAGGGACGACAACCCCGGCGCGTGCAGCCGCACGACGGGGAATTGGGCGCGGCGGTCGCGCGGGCCCAGGACGGGGACGAGGCCGCTTTCGCGGTCGCCTACCGGATCGTGCAGCCGGGCCTGCTCGGCTACCTGCGGGGACTGGTCGGCGACGAGGCGGAGGACGTGGCGTCCGACGCCTGGCTGGAGATCGCCCGTGACCTCGGACGGTTCAAGGGGGACGGGGCCGGTTTCCGCGGCTGGACGGCGACGATCGCCCGGCACCGGGCACTGGACCATCTGCGCCGCCAGCGCGTGCGGCCCCGGCCGGGAGCGATCGAGCAGGACGTACTGGACCTGCCCGGCCCGCACAGCACCCACGATCAGGCCCTGGAGTCCCTCTCCACCGAGCGGGCCCTGGAACTGGTCCGCGGGCTCCCCCGGGACCAGGCCGAGGCCGTGCTCCTCCGGGTAGTGGTCGGCCTGGACGGTACCGCCGCCGCACGCGTCCTCGGCAAGCGCCCGGGAGCGGTGCGCACCGCCGCCCACCGGGGCCTGAAACGCCTCGCCCGCCAGTTGGGCGTCGGCAGCGAGGCGGGAGAGGGTGTGACGGATGAGACTTCCCGGACGCTGGGGGAGTCGGAATGAACGACGGCGGCGGCAGTGAGCCGGCGGACGACTACCAGAACCCGGCAGTACCGGATGAATCAGATACGCCGGACAGGGAACGGAAGCGCGACATGGGTGAACGGCTGAGCGGCGACGGACCTCCGGGCCGCCGACGTATGCACCCGGGTGACGCCGTGTCCGGATCATGGGACGCGTGGGACGACGCCGCGCTGGAGACGGTGCTCGCCGCCGCGATGCGCGAAGGCGATCTCGACCCCGACGCCGAGCAGCGGGCTCTGGCCGCCTTCCGGACCGCCCAGGCCGCGGGCACACACCGGGCACGTACCCGACGCCGGGACGACTGGCGGGTGCCCGGGGAGCGGCATGCCGGACGGTCCCTGAAGACGACCTTCGGCGTGGTGTTCGCGAGCCTTGCCCTGGGCGGTGTGGCGGTCGCGGCGATCGGGTCGGCCGGTTCGTCCGCGGCCGGTGCCGGCCGAGGGACCGCTCACCCGTCGACGGTCGCCCCGCACCGGACGGGCGGTGCGGCCTCGCCGGCCTCCCCCGGCGGCCTCGGACCGCAGCACGGCTCGGTCACCGGCAAGGAGACCGCGGCCCATTGCCGCGCCTACGAGCACGTCAAGGACCGCGGCAAGGCGCTCGACGCCACGGCCTGGCAGCGGCTGATCGCGGCTGCGGGCGGGAAGGACAACGTCGCCGCGTACTGCGCACGGGAACTCACGGAGGCCACGACCGGGTCGGGCAACACGGGCAAATCCGCCGGACATACCTCAAACCCCGGCAAGGGTGGCACGGGGAACACGGGCGCCTCCGGCAACGGCTCCGGGGGCGCGAACAGCGCGACCGGGAACGGGCAGACCAGCGGCGACAAGGGCAACGGGAAACACAAGTAGCCCTGCGCCCGTGGCCGCACTTCGCCGACCGCCCTATGCCTCTGGCCCTGCGCTTATCGCCATTCGCCGTTCGCCGTTCGCCGTTCGCCGTTCGCCGTTCGCCGTTCGGGGTGAGCTGCCCTCCCATCCACTCCCCCAAAGACCTCAGCTCGCCTCTTCTTTCCCCGGGTGGTGTTTGTGCTCGGGGCCGTCCTTCGGCTGCGCATGGCGCTCGGCCCGCCGGGTGGCGGGGTCTTGGGTCTGCTGGGCGCCGTGACGGGCCTCTTCCTGCCAGTCGGACTCATGGAGTGCCCAAGTCCGGGTGACGGTGCTGCCGTCCAGGGAGCTCGGGGAGTGCCGGGCGTCACGGGACGGGTCCGTGACGGTCGCAGGGCCGTGGGTCTCCGAGGGAGAGCCGGAAGGCGCTTGCGCCGGTGGGACGCCCCGCTTTGGCGTGTTCTCGGCCAACGTGGTGGACGGATGCTGTGTGGATCCGGGTGCCCCCGAGGCGGCCCGGTCGGCGCCGTAGTCACCCCGGTCGGCGGAGGCGGACAGGGTCGCCCCCAGGACCGCCGTGAGGACCGCGGTGCCGGTGACCTGCGCCAGGCGACGGGAGCCGCCTCGTACTCGGCCCGGTCGTCGGTGGGTGACGGGCTCTGGTGACGGCCCCTGGATCGTCCGTACGGCCCGGATACGGCGGCCGCCTCGAACCGCTTGCCGCGCGGCCGGCCATCCGGCCCCGTCTCCGCTCCTGATCCCGGCGGCCTGGGCGGTGGCCACGTCGGAGAGGTGTTCCGCGGATGGCACCGGGACCGGGCCGTGGGAGAGGGCGGACAGCGCCTCGGCACACTCGCCGGCGGTGGGACGTGCCTCCGGGTCCAGTGCCGTCATGGCGCTCAGGAGGTGAGCCAGGTCCGGGCGCACCGAGCAGGGGATGTCGGGCCGTCGGTGGAGGCGGGCGATGGCGGCCTCCAACGGGGTGCCGTCGTACTCCAGTTCTCCCTTGAGGCATTCCAGCAGCACCAGGCCGAGCGCGTAGATGTCGGCGGCGGGCCCGATGCCTTTGCCGAGGACCTGCTCGGGGGCCAGATACGCCGCGGTGCCGATCAGCGCGCCGGAGGCCGTGTGCCGTGTGGCGTTCATCATCCGGGAGATGCCGAAATCGGCCAGATGCGGGTTTCCTGCGTCATCCAGCAGCACATTCGACGGTTTGACGTCACGGTGCACGATGCCGGCGGCGTGCACATGCGCGAGTGCGCCCGCGAGGGCGGCGCCCAGTTCGGCGGCGTGTCCGGGTGTCAGGAGCCCGCTCGATATACGCCGGCTCAAGGTGGGGCCCTTGACCAGTTCCATGACCAGATAGCCGAGGTCCTTGTGCCGTCCCGCGTCGTAGACGGTGACCAGCCCCGGGTGCTGCATGCGTGCCAGCAGGACGGCCTCGTCGGCGCAGCGCTCCTCCATCTCCTGGTCGGCGCCGGACCGGAAGACCTTGACGGCCACCCGCCGCATGAGGCGGAGATCCATCCCCTCATAGACGTCGGCGACGCCTCCGGTACCGATTTTCGCGTCCAACCGGTACCGGCCGCCCACGACATCGGCGGACACGCGGAGTGGAGACGGCACAGGTGATCGGCAGGCCCTCATCTGGTCTCCGTTACTGTCGCTGCGAGCAGGGTCCGAGCATCGAAAGGCTTTTCGCCGTGTACCCGCTGCGGCTCCGTGCATCCACCCAGATCGGGATCGACGGTCGAATCCGGGCCATCCGCGGGGCACCGGGGGCGGCGTGAAGGCGGTCGCCACGATCCTGACGCCGCAGCACGGGATCGTCCCTGCGCTCGTCGGCGGCACGGAAAAGGACCACAGCGGACGGCGTCCGGCCACAGCCGAGAACGGCTGTGGCCGGACGCCGTGGTGCCGAGCTGCCCGTCGGCTCAGTAACGGTCGAGGATCAGCTGGGTCTTGAGGATGTCGCCGTGATACAGCCAGCCGTGCGAGTCGGCCACCGAGAGGGCGTCGGCGTGCAGATCGGCGGCGTCCGCGTAGTCGTCGGTCTTGAACGAGAGCTCGACGACGTACTCCGTGCCGGTCCCGCTCGCGCCGACGACGGGAAGGACCTCGATGCTCGCGTCGTCGGACCACTCCCACGCGCCCGACCACACCTGCGAGGTCACCGGGCCGTAGGCGCGGGAGGCCTTGAGAGTGTCCGAACCCCAGTTGTTGGAGGACCAGTCGTCGAGCTTGCCGGGGATGTCGTTGACCAGCCAGTTGCGGCCGGTGCCGGCGGAGGGCATCGAGGTGCCGGAGTAGCCGCTCACGCTGTGGCTCTTCTCGTTGCTGAAGCTGAGGGTCTGCTTGGCGTAGCCCCAGTCCACCTCGGCGTCGTAGTTGGTGTCGCTGCTGTCGAAGCCCTCGTCGTTCGCCTCGTCCAGAGCGGCGTCGATGTCGCTGCCGACCACGGGGAACCGCTTCTTGTACGACTCCTCGAAGGACGAGCCCGACTTGTGGCGGAGGCGCACGTCCCAGCCCTGCGCGTCGAGGTCGAGCGCGTTCGTGTCGAAGTACTCGTAGGACCGGGCCTTGGCGGAGCCGGTGATGCCGAAGGCGGCCTTCACGGCCGCGGTCGGGTTGTGGGAGGAGTCGAGCGCTGCACCGGTCAGGTTGATCTTGACTTCGTAGGTCGGCACGGCGTTCGAGTCGGCGAACGCCGCCGGAGCGGGGGCGAGCACCGCCACCGTGGCGGTGAGGGACGCGACCAGGGCGATGGCCGGAGCGGTGAGCAGGCGATGGGCCCGCAGGGAAGCAATGCGCATGCCAAGAAGGTCTCTTCGGCGCATGAGCAGCAGATGGGCTCCCGGTAGGGAGGGCATGAAGTCGCGACGTCGGATGCGGGACGTGCACTCCTGCGCCGCACATCCGGGCCCTCGTCGCACCTGATGCTCTTTCAGGTGTGGTGCGGGTTACGCCAGTTGGTCAACTTCCCGTCACTCGATCACTGCCTCCCCGCAAGTCTTCCTTGTTGCGCCGGACATGTGCCCTTACGAAGCTCGCCATTCGTGCATCCCGCAAGGAGAGGCACGGACTAGGAGGAACAGATGTCTCGTCTGAGGATGGCGACCGCCGCAGCGACCGCTCTGGTGCTGTCGCTGACCGGCAGCAGCCTGGCGAGCGCCGCACAGACGGCTCACGGCGGCCAGGGTCCGGTGCTCAAGGCACGCGCCGACCGTTACACGGCCCACGCGGGCCGGACGTTGACCGTGCACGGGCGCGGCTTTCTGGCCAACGACAGCGGCAAGCCGGCGACCCTCGTCTCGCACACCAGGACCGCTCACGGCACCCTGACGGTCGATCAGGGCGGTTCGTTCAGCTACACCCCGGACCCCGGATTCACCGGCACCGACAGCTTCGACTACACGGTCAGCGACGCCGTCCGGCTGTACCGGACCCACCTGCCGGCGCTCGCCACCGTCGGCGGGGTGAAGATCTCGGGCGGCGCCTACGGCTCGTCGCTCTACCAGGTGCCCGGCTCGAAGAACGAGTTCTACGGGATCACCGACCGCGGCCCGAACGTGGACACCCCCGACGGCCGCAAGGCGCTCCCGCTCCCGGACTTCGTCCCGACGCTCGCCAAGATCCGTCTCGTCGGCACCAAGGCCGAGGTCCTCAAGACGATCCCACTGCGTGCCGCCGACGGCACCCCGTACAACGGGCACGTGAACACCCAGGCGAACACCGGTGAGTCGCTGATCGACCTGGCCGGCAACGCGCTGCCCGCCTCGCCGTACGGCTACGACCCCGAGGGCCTGGTCGTCATGCGGGACGGCACCTTCTGGGTGTCCGACGAGTACGGGCCGTTCATCACGCACTTCTCCCGCGACGGCCGGGCGATCGAGCGCCTCTCCCCGTTCGACGGCTCGCTCCCCGCCGAACTAGCCGCCCGGGTGCCGAACAAGGGCATGGAGGGACTGACCATCACGCCCGACGGCAGCACGCTCGTCGGCATGATGCAGTCCGCGCTCCAGCAGCCCGACCTGCCGGCTGGCGTCAAGACCAAGAACGTCACCGCGCTGCGCATCGTGACGTACAACCTGCGCACCCACGCGACGCACGAGTACGTCTACCTGCTCGACGACCCGAAGGTGAACAGCGGCGCGGTCAGTGAGATCACCGCGCTCAGCAACACCACCTTCGCCGTGGACGAGCGGGACGGCAACATGGAGCCCGGCGCGTTCAAGAAGCTCTTCAAGATCGACATCAGCGGCGCAACCGACGTCGGTCCCTCCGCCAAGGTGCCGGGCGCCACGTACGACGCGGCCAAGGGCGGGCTGCTCGTCGGCCCGAACCACCAGACCATCGACGCGTACGTCGGCGACGGCAACACCGCCACGGCCCAGGCCGCGCTGAAGGCGGCCGGTGTCACCCCGGTCACCAAGAGCTCGTACCTGGACCTGGGCGCCCTGGTCACCCAGCTCGACCCGACCGGCGGCTTCTTCGGTCACGACAAGGTCGAGGGCGTCGCCACCACCGACGGCGGCCGCACGCTCGTCATCAGCAACGACAGCGACTTCGGCGTCGACGGCGTCTCCAACACCGCCGCGCCGTACACCCTGCACTCCAAGATCCTCCCTGACGGACAGCAGGACGACGGCGAGTACCTGGCCGTCGACACCACCAAGCTGCCCGCCGGGACCAGCACGGCCACGGTCACCTTCACCGTTCGGTGACGGCACCCCGTAACAGCGGCTGAGGGCGCCCCGGCACCGCCACCGGAGTCGCACGACCGTCCGCGCCCGTCGCACACGGGCGCGGGGCGGCCGTGCGACTCCGGGCCGCGGGCGGTCACCGCCGGCGCGCGCAGATGCAGGCAGCCCATCAGGCGGTCCGCTTGCGTGCCGCTGTCTTCTTCGCAGGCGTCTTCTTCGCCGTGGTCTTCTTCGCAGGCGTCTTCTTCTGCGCGGTCTTCTTCGCCGCCGTCTTCTTCGCCGTCGACTTGGCGGACGTCGTCTCCTTCGACGCCGTGGCCTTCGACGCTGCCGTCGCCTTCGCCGGAGCCGTCTTCTTCCCCGCGGACGCCGACTTCGCCGTGGTCCTCCCGGTCGTGCTCTTCTTCTGCTCCGTCTTCCCCGCCACGGCCTTCTTCGTCGTCGCCGTCGACTTCTTGCCGCCGACCTCCTTCGGCGCCGTACGCGCCGCCTTCCGGGTCGGCAGGCGTCTGACCTCGGCTTCCTCGGCCTCCCCCGCCTCCTCGCTCGCCCCCGCGCCCCGTGACCGCCGCGCCGCGTGCACGCTCTTCTCCAGGGCCGCCATCAGGTCCAGGACCTTGCCGCCCTCCGGTTCGGGCGCCGACGGGAGCTCCTTGCCCTCCGCCTTCGCGGTGATCAGCTCCTCGAGTGCCGCGCGGTACTGGTCGTGCAGTTCGTCCACGTCGACCTCGCCCAGCGTGTCCATCAACGCGTCCGCCAGGTCCAGCTCCTTGTCCCGGACGGTGACGCCGCTGTCCGGAGCCACCTCTTCCGGCGCCCGGATCTCGTCCGGCCACAGCAGCCCGTGCATGCCGAGCACGTCGTCGACCGCGCGCACCATGCCCAGGCGTTCCCGTCCCCGCAGCGCGTACTTGGCGACGGCCACCTTCCCGCTGCGCCGCAGCGCCTCCCGCAGCAGCGCGTACGGCTTGGTGGCCGGAGCGCCGTTCGCGGAGAGGTAGTACGCCGTGCCCAGTTGGAGGGGATCGATCCGGTCCTCCGGTACGAAGGCCATGATCTCGATCGTCTTGGCGGTCAGGAGGGGGAGCTTCGCCAGGTCCTCGTCCGTGATCGGGATGACCGTGCCGTCCGCGTCCTCGTACCCCTTGGCGATCTCCGACGGCGGGACCTCGCGGTCCTCCAGCTCGCAGAACTTGCGGTAGCGGATCCGGCCGTCGTCCGGCAGATGGATCTGGCGGAAGGAGATCGAACGGTTCTCGGTGGCGTTCATCAGCTTGACGGGGATGCTGACCAGGCCGAACGAGATGGTGCCGTTCCAGATGGATCGCACGTGCCGCGCCCCTTCTCCATGGATATCGGCCGATTTCGTGGGATTCTCATCGTATGACGCCGATCACAGAGGTGGAGGGGCGACGGCTGGCCGTGAGCAATCTGGAGAAGGTGGTCCATCCGGCGACCGGCTTCACCAAGGGCGAACTGCTGCACTACTACGCGACCACCGCGGACGCGCTGCTGCCCCACCTCCACGATCGTGCGGTCTCCTTCCTGCGCTATCCGGACGGGCCGGACAGCCAGGTGTTCTTCACCAAGAACGTGCCGCCGGGTACGCCCGACTGGGTCACCAGGGCCGAGGTGCCGCGCTCAGAGGGCCCGGCCCGCATGGTGGTGATCCAGGACCTGCCCAGCCTGATGTGGGCGGCCAACCTCGTCGCCGAACTCCACACCCCGCAGTGGCGTGTCCAGGCGCCCGACGAGGCGGACCGGCTGGTCTTCGACCTCGACCCGGGGGCACCCTCCACCGTCGTCGAGTGCTGCGAGGTCGCCCTGTGGCTGCGCGAGCGGCTCGCGGCGGACGGGATCGAGGCGTACGCGAAGACCTCGGGTTCCAAGGGACTGCACCTGCTGGCGGCGGTGGAGCCGACGCCGTCGCGGCAGACGACGGAGTACGCCAAGCGGCTCGCCGTGGAGGCGGAGAAGGCGATGTCCCGGCTGGTCGTCCACCGGATGACCCGCAGCCTGCGGCCCGGGAGGGTCTTCGTGGACTGGAGCCAGAACGCGGCACGCAAGACGACGGCGGCGCCCTACACGCTGCGCGCCCGTGCGGAACCCACCGTGTCGGCGCCGGTGACGTGGGAGGAGGTGGCGGACTGCGGATCCCCCGGCAGCCTTGTCTACCGCGCGCAGGACCTCGCCCCGCGCCTCCAGGCGTACGGCGACCTCCTGGCCCCGCTCCTCGGCCCCGCCCGTGCCGCGCCGGTGCCCTGATCCGTCACACCCTCGACCAGATGCGCCGGTCCCGGGCCATCGCGTGCAGGGCCTCGACGTCCGCGGGCTTCAGCATGCCGCCCAGACGGGCGAGGCCGGTGAGGTCCGTGACGTTCAGGACGCGGACCTCGCGCAGCAGGTCGGCGACCTCCAGGCGGGCGGGCTCCACCAGGACCAGGACCGGATGGACCTCGGCGGTCAGCGCGTAGGACGCACGATCCGCGTCGGCACGCACCCGCCGCAGCAGCGGCAGCGGCTCGTGGCGGCCGACCGTCACCAGCGGATCGGCGACGTGGACGCGCTGTCTGCGGGCGTGCAGCGCGCGCACCGCGAAGATGCCGCCGGGCCCGATCGCCAGGTGGTGGATGCGGTCCCCGCCCGGCAGCGGCACCGAGTGCAGGGTGTGCCAGCCCGCGCCCTCCAGCGCGTCGAGGGTCTCGCCGACCGTCTGCTCCGCGGCGAGGGCCCGGCGCCTCGGGTCGGGGCGCAGCCGGTGCGCGGGCCCGGGGTCGCGGTCCAGGGCGACCAGCAGGGCCTCGCCCGGACGGTTGGGTGCGAGGTCGTCGTCCGGGTGGAGGGTGAGCCGTGCCAGCTCCGCGGGGGTGGGGACAGGGGGTGGTCCCACCGTCACAGGTCCGGTCAGAAACGGGCCCAGCGCGTCGAGCACGTCCTGCCGCAGATCCTCGCTGAGCAGGTTGACGCGGCCCGCGTCCCGGTCGTACCAGGCGACGTTCCGCCCGTCGGCGCCGCACACGTACAGACGTTCCTGTCCGTGGCGCCAGGTCGGTACGACGCGCAGTCCACTCATGCACCATCACCCCTCGACCATGGGAACAGGCGGGGTGCTCCAGGGGCAAGAACCCGGCTACCTTTGTGAGCAGTTGGGGAGTCGGTGGGAGGCACTGTTGCGGACCCGCAGGAAGCAACCCGATGTTCCCGCTCCGGACAGCCCGTGGAGCGAGATCGTGCCCGGCCTGTGGATGGGCGGCCACGAGTACGCGGGACGGTCCGGGCAGCTGGAATTCGCGGTGGTACGCGATGAATTCGATCTGGTGCTGACCTTGTTGCGGCTGCCCGGGCACGGGCCGGACGAGGGGGTCGAGCACCATGTGTGGCCGATTCCGGACGGTCCGCTCGACGGGACCCAGATCGCGGGAGTGATACGACTCGCACAGACGGCCGACGATGCGCTGGAGGACGGCCGGCGGGTCCTCGTCCGCTGTTACCACGGGTACAACCGCTCGGGCCTGGTCGTCGCGCAGGCGCTGGTCCGCGCTGGTCACAGCGCCGACGAGGCGATCGGGATGATCCGCGCCCGCCGAGGGCCCTGGGCGCTGCACAACGAGCTGTTCGTGGAGTACCTGCGGGCCGGTCTGGACACGGCCCGTCTCCTGGAGGAACTCGCGGAGTGAAGTCGCCACCCGGCCATAGAGTGAGCAATCGGCCATCAGGCGACCAAAAGGACGTACTCCGTGTTCTCCAGCCGTCGTGTGTGCGCAGTCCTGTGTCTCGCCGCCGGTGCTCTGCTCCTGGCGGGGTGCGGCGACTCCGGTGCCCTGCGCGGGGCGGGCCCCACCGCCACCGCCGTGGGCCCGGAGCGGCTGTGGCCCCGGCTGCCGCCCGCCTCCGCGCCGGCCATCGACTACGGCGTCGCACAGACCCAGACCGTCAAAGGCGTCACCGTTCCGGGTGACGACGTCCACCGGGTCGATCCGCTGGCCGTCGTCCGCGCCGAGGTGGCCGCGCACCCGGAGGCGTACGCGGGACCGCACGCGGTGTACGCCACGACGCGCGAGCGGCTCCAGGAGTGCGGCACCAAGGACGGACAGGGACGGTGTCCGCTGCTCCGGGCCTACTACCGCGATCTCACCGGGGACGGAAGGGACGACATGGTGCTCGGCATCCGCTTTCCGGGCGAGCAGCTGGCGGTGCGTGTGGACACCGTGGAGAACCACCGGCTGGTGCAGGTCATGGGCACCTCGGACAGTGTGATCAGCGTGGAGCTGGCGGGCCGAGACGTGATCATCCGTTCGCCGTCGACCTTGCCGGGATACGCGTTCCGCACGGTGTGGGCCTGGGACCCGGCGCAGCGCGCCATGCTGGCGACCAGGGACGAGATCCTGCGGGTGGGCACCGCACCACCGCGGCGGCCCATTGCGGCCGGCCCGCCGAAGAGCGCCCGATGATCTCCGTGAGACGGCCCGTGGGGCGGCTGACCCGCTGGACGGCCACCCTCACCTGGAGGGCGGCGGCCTTCATCGCCGTGATGTGCTGTGGGCTCGCCGCGCTGCTCGGTGTCCTGGTCCACGCCCAGGTCACCGACCGGACCGTCGGCGAGGCCCGGAGCCGGGCGCTGGCCCGGCTCACCGATGCGGCACGGGCGTACCAGGCGGGCGACCGGCTGCCGCAGAGTGCGGGCCTCGATCTGCCGGGGCTGCCCGAGCAGCTGAGGAAGCTGGCGACGGGCGGGCGGCGCGGCACGATGGTCGGCACCGGCGGTCCCCGGCCCACGATGTGGGCGGCGGGCCCGGCCGACGGCGGCCGGGTGATCGCGGTGCGGCGCAACTACGCGCAGGGAGCCCGCATCATCGCCGCACTCGACCGGGCGATCCTGTGGTCCTCGGGCCTGGCGATCGGCGCCACGCTGCTCGTCGGGATGTTCGCGGTGACCCGGGTGACCCGGCGGCTGCAGACGACGGCGCAGGTGGCCCGGCGGATCAGCGCCGGCGATCTGGACGCGCGCGTGGACGACCCCCGTGCGAAGGACCCGACGCGCCCCAAGGACGAGGTGGCCGCGGTCGCCGGGGCTCTCGACACGATGGCGGCCACACTGCAGGGCAAGCTGCTGAGCGAGCAGCGGTTCACCGCGGACGTGGCGCACGAGCTGCGCACCCCGCTGACCGGGCTGCACGCGGCCGCGGAGCTGCTGCCGCCCGGGCGGCCGACCGAGCTTGTGCGCGACCGGGTGGCCGCGCTGCGCACGCTCACCGAGGACCTGCTGGAGATCTCCCGCCTGGAGGCGGGGAGCGAGCGTCTGGAACTGGACATCGAGCGGCTCGCGCCGCTGGCCGAACGGGTGGTGCGGGCCTCCGGCACGAGGACCGAGGTACGGGTGGTGCGCGACGCCCGTGTGGAGACCGACCGGCGCCGGCTGGAACGCGTCCTCGGCAATCTGGTGGCGAACGCGCACCGGCACGGGCGGGCACCGGTGGTGCTGACCGTCGACGGCCCGCGGGTCACCGTACGGGACCACGGAAGCGGATACCCCGACTATCTCCTGGCGCACGGACCGCAGCGCTTCCGCACCGAGCGCGGCAGCAAGGGGCACGGTCTCGG
This sequence comes from Streptomyces sp. CA-106110, assembly GCF_050936285.1. NCBI lineage: Bacteria > Bacillati > Actinomycetota > Actinomycetes > Kitasatosporales > Streptomycetaceae > Streptomyces > Streptomyces sp. CA-106110. The sequence continues at coordinate 4,507,487 of NZ_JBNJNB010000001.1, forward strand.
GCTGACGATCGCGCTGGGACAGGCGGAGGTGCTGGGCGCCACGCTGGAGTTCACCGACGCGCCGGACGGCGGGGCGGTGGCCACGCTGACGCTGCCCGGACCGGAAACACAAGGATGTACCGGAACGAGCTGATTGGGCCGATATAACAGGACATCGCGGTCGCCGCTTGCTACGTTCCGCACATGATCGAGCCCGGAACGCCAGGACTGCCCGGCGCGGGGACGGTGGCGGACACCCCCGCTCCCGCCCTGCGCCCGCCCCGGCGCCGCGGCACCGAGTTCGGCCTGATCCTGCTCGCGGTCCTGATCTCCATGTACGGCTACTGCGCCGTGGGTCTCGCGAAGAACGGCACTGTCCCGCCCGGCGCCACCCACTACGGCGCCGGTCTCGGCGTGCTCGCGCTGCTCGCCCACTGCGCGGTGCGGCTGCGCGCCCCGTACGCCGACCCGCTGCTGCTGCCCATCGCCGTCCTGCTCAACGGCGTGGGTCTGGTGCTGATCTACCGCCTCGACCTGGAGACCCCGGGCGACCGGGCCGCCCCGACCCAGCTGTACTGGTCGACGCTCGGCGTGGCCCTCTTCATCGCCGTGGTGCTGCTGCTGCCGCACCACCGGGTGCTCCAGCGCTACAGCTATGTCTGCGTGGTCGCCGCCCTGGTCCTGCTCACCCTGCCGATCTTCTTTCCTGCGGTGAACGGCGCCCGGCTCTGGCTCAGGGTCGCGGGCTTCTCCATCCAGCCGGGCGAGTTCGCGAAGGTCCTGCTCGCGATCTTCTTCGCCGGATACCTGGCCGCCAACCGCCATGCGCTGGCCTTCGCGGGCCGCCGGGTGTGGGGGTTGCAGCTGCCCACCGGAAGGGTCCTCGGCCCGGTGGTGGCCATCTGGCTGCTGAGTGTCGGAGTGCTGGTCCTGGAGCGGGACCTCGGCACCTCGCTGCTGTTCTTCGGGCTGTTCGTGGTGCTGCTGTACGTGGCCACGGGCCGCACCGGCTGGATCGCCGTCGGTGTGCTGCTCGCCGTCCTCGGCGCGCTCGCCGTCGGCCGGCTGGAACCGCACGTCCACGCCAGGGTCACGGACTGGCTGCATCCCTTCGGCTCCATCGAGGCCGGGATCGGTCCCAACCAACTCGCGCAGTCCCTCTTCGCGTTCGCCGCCGGGGGCGCGCTCGGCACCGGCCTCGGGCGCGGCCACTCGATCCTCATCGGCTTCGCCGCCAAGTCGGACTTCATCCTGGCCACGGCGGGCGAGGAGCTGGGCCTCGCGGGCCTGTCCGCGCTGTTCCTGCTCTACGCCCTGCTGGTGGAGCGCGGCTACCGGGCGGGCCTGGCACTGCGGGATCCGTTCGGGCGTCTGCTCGCCATCGGCCTCGCGTCGATCGTCGCGCTCCAGGTGTTCGTGATCGCGGGCGGGGTGACCGGCCTGATCCCGCTGACCGGTATGGCGATGCCGTTCCTCGCCCAGGGCGGCTCGTCGGTCGTCACCAACTGGATCATCGTGGCGCTGCTCATCCGGATCAGCCACTCTGCACGCGGTCAGTACGACGGGACGGGGACGCGATGAGCCTCCCCCAGGACGTCGACCTGGCCCGCCCAGGGAGCAGCCCCACCATCCGCCGGGCCGCGGCACTGTGCGTGCTGCTCCTGGTCGCCCTGCTGGTGAACGCCACCCGGGTGCAGATCTTCGAGGCCTCCCGCTACACGGACAACCCCGCCAACCGCCGGCAGTCGATCGCCCGGTACGGCGCGCCGCGCGGCGACATCGTGGTCGACGGGCGCCCGGTGACCGGCTCGCGGGACAGCGGCGGGATGTTCCGTTACGAGCGCACCTACACGGACGGGCCGCTGTACGCGCCCGTCACCGGCTTCGCCTCGCAGGTGTACGGGACGACGCTGCTGGAGAACACCCAGGACGCGGTGCTCTCGGGCACCGATCCGCTGCTGGCCCCGATTCCCCTGTGGAACGACGTCACCCGGAGCCGCAGCCCGGGCGGCAACGTCGTCACCACCCTCAACGGGACGGCACAGCGTGCGGCGTACCAGAGTCTGGCCGGGCGCACCGGTGCGGTGGCCGCGATCGAGCCGTCCACCGGGCGGATCCTGGCGCTGGTCTCGGTGCCGTCGTACGACCCGGGAGAGCTGTCCGGTTCGGGGACGTCCGCGGTCCGGGCCTGGAAGCGGCTGAACGGGGACGCGGCCACACCGATGCTCAACCGGGCGATCCGGCAGACGTATCCGCCCGGTTCGACGTTCAAGGTGGTCACGGCGGCGGCGGCGCTGGACGCCGGGGTGGTGCGGGACCTGGACGCGCCGACCGACTCCCCGGACCCCTATGTGCTGCCCGGTACGACGACGACGCTCACGAACGAGGCCGAGGGCTGCGTGGACGCGTCCTTGCGCTATGCCCTCGAGTGGTCGTGCAACACGGTGTTCGCGAAGCTGGGTGTGGAGGCCGGGCTGCGGAACATGGCGGACACGGCGGAGCGGTTCGGTTTCAACGACCAGAAGCTGAGGATCCCGTTCGCGGTGGCACCGAGCACCTTCGACCGGAAGCTGGACGGACCGCAGCTGGCGCTGTCCTCGATCGGGCAGTTCGACACACGGGCGACGCCCCTGCAGATGGCGATGGTCGCGGCGGCGGTGGCGGGCGGGGGCTCGGTGAACGCCCCGTACGTGGTGGAGAGGACGACGACGAGGGCGGGTGAGCAGGTCTCGAGCACGAAACCGCGCGCCCTGCACCAGGCGATGAGCCCGGCGACGGCGGCGCAGTTGCGGGAGATGATGACGGACGCCGTGGAGGAGGGCACGGGCCGCAACGCGGCGATCCCCGGCGCCACCGTGGGCGGCAAGACGGGCACGGCGCAGCACGGCGTCGGCAACGCGGGGCGGCCGTATGCCTGGTTCATCTCCTGGGCGCAGGCGTACGACGCGATGGAGCCGGCGGTGGCGGTCGCCGTGGTGGTGGAGGACTCGGCGGGTGCGCGGGGGGAGATCAGCGGGGGCTCGGACGCCGCGCCGATCGCCCGGGCCGTGATGTTGGCGGTGCTGAACTCCGAGCAGAACAAGGGGCATTGACCGGTCCGCCTGCTGAGACGCGGGCTGGTGCGCCGCCGCGTACCGACCTACGTTCGGCCCATGACGGACACCGAGCACCCCCAAGCCGGCTACGAACTCGCCCAGGTCAACATCGCACGCCTCAAGGCTCCGCTGGACTCACCGCAGTTGAAGGACTTCGTGGACGCGCTGGACCCCGTGAACGCGGTGGCCGACGCATCGGACGGTTTCGTCTGGCGGCTGCAGAGCCCTTCCGGGAACGCGACGGACGTCCCGGTCCTCGGCGACGACCAGCTGATCGTCAACATGTCGACATGGCGGGACACGAACGCGCTGACCGCGTTCATGTACCAGGGACAGCACCGCGAACTGCTCGCGCGGCGCCGCGAGTTCTTCGAGCGCGTGCAGGAGGCGGTCACGGTCCTGTGGTGGGTCCCTGCGAGCCACCGCCCCACGGTCGCGGAGGCGGAAGATCGCCTGCTCCACCTGCGGGCCCACGGCCCCACGCCGTACGCGTTCAACCTGCGGGCGTCGTTCCCACCGGGATCGTCGCAGCCGGTGCCCGGCGAGATACCGGCCGGGCTGCCGTGTGCGGAGGAAGGTTGGGAAGCTCGTCGAGGTCGTCCGCCGTCCAGCCACCTTCCGGCGGACGCGGCCACGGATAGTCGTCGTCCAGCCCGTGCTGACGCGCGGCGGTCATGATTGCTCCCACGCAGCGGAGTCTGCCTGGCACGATCAGCGTACCCAGAGGAATATGGCGATTCGCCCGTCGACCGAGTGATCGGTCCACGTGGCGTTGACCCGGCTCAGCCCTCCGCCCCCGCCTCGATGGCCTCCCCCACCTCCGCGACCCGCTCCTGCTCCTCCGCCGCGAAGCGTTCCGCGTCCAGTTGCTCGGCGATCTCCTCGTCCTGGGCCATCAGCAGGTCCAGATTGGAGTCGCCCATCTCGAAGACGCCCATGTCGACGTAGGCCTGCTGGAGGCGCTTGCCCCACAGGCCGATGTCCTTGACGCAGGGGACGATACGGCTGAAGAGCAACTGGCGGAACAGACGCAGGAATTCGGAGTTCTCGCTGTATTCCTCCGCCTCCGCCTTCGGGATTCCGAAGTTCTCCAGCACCTCCACCCCGCGCAGGCGGTCGCGCATCAGATAGCAGCCCTCGATGACGAACTCCTCGCGTTCGCGCAGTTCCGCGTCCGTGAGCTGCTTGTAGTAGTCGCGCAACGCCATGCGGCCGAACGCCACGTGCCGGGCCTCGTCCTGCATGATGTACGCCAGGATCTGCTTGGGCAGCGGCTTGTCGGTGGTGTCGCGGATCATGCCGAAGGCCGCCAGCGCCAGGCCCTCGATGAGCACCTGCATGCCCAGGTACGGCATGTCCCAGCGGCTGTCCCGGAGCGTGTCGCCGAGCAGCGACTGGAGGTTGTCGTTGATCGGGTAGACCATCCCGACCTTCTCGTGCAGGAAGCGGGCGTAGATCTCCGCGTGGCGCGCCTCGTCCATCGTCTGGGTCGCCGAGTAGAACTTGGCGTCCAGGTCGGGCACGGACTCCACGATCCGCGCCGCGCACACCATGGCGCCCTGCTCGCCGTGCAGGAACTGGCTGAACTGCCAGGAGGCGTAGTGCTTGCGCAGCTCGCCCTTGTCCTTGGCCGTCATCTTCGCCCAGTAGGGCGTCCCGTACAGGTTCAGCGCCTCGTCCGGCGCGCCGAGTGGATCGTACGGATCGACCTCGAGGTCCCAGTCGATCCGCTTCTGCCCGTCCCACTGCTTGTCCTTGCCCTTCTGGTACAGGGCGAGCAAGCGGTCACGTCCGTCGTCGTACTCCCAGCTGAACCGCGCGGCACCGCCGGCGGGCACCTGCCAGAGGGAGTCTCCAGGATCCATGGCGTACAGCTCATGCGTCGGCATACAGCCCACGCTCACACGCGGTAGACGCGGCGTCAACAAGTGGCGCACAAGGGATTGACGCGCTTGCTGACAGGCAGTCTCATAAGAGGTGACCGCCGGTAACGGCGGCCCGTGCGACGAGTGGTGGGGACAGCGATGACGACCGTGACCGAAGCCGAAGTGCTGCGCGACGCGCTCGGCCTGCTCAAGGACCGGGAGCAGGTGGCCGAGCGGCTGCTCGACTCCTCCGCCAAGCACTCCTTCGACCCGGACCGTGAACTGGACTGGGACGCGCCCTTCGAGGACGGGAAGTGGTTCTGGCCGCCGGAGCTGGTGTCCCTGTACGACACGCCGCTGTGGAAGAAGATGAGCGAGGAGCAGCGGATCCTGCTCTCCCAGCACGAGGCGGCGGCGCTCGCCTCGCTCGGCATCTGGTTCGAGATCATTCTGATGCAGCTGCTGGTACGGCACATCTACGACAAGCCGGCGACGAGCGCGCACGTCCGCTACGCACTCACCGAGATCGAGGACGAGTGCCGGCACTCCAAGATGTTCGCCCGGCTGATCGCGCACGGCGGGACCCCCTGGTACCCCGTGAGCCGGGCGCACCGCAATCTGGGCCGGGTCTTCAAGACGATCTCGACGACGCCCGGTTCCTTCACGGCCACGCTGCTCGGCGAGGAGGTCCTCGACTGGATGCAGCGGCTGACGTTCCCCGACGAGCGCGTGCAGCCGCTGATCCGCGGGGTCACCCGTATCCACGTGGTCGAGGAGGCCCGGCACGTCCGGTACGCACGCGAGGAACTGCGCCGCCAGATGCTGACGGCTCCGCGGTGGTCGAAGGAGTTCACCCGGATCACCTCCGGTGAGTTCGCGAGGGTCTTCTCGGTCGCCTTCGTCAACCCCGAGGTCTACACGAACGTCGGCCTCGACAAACGGGAGGCCGTGGCCCAGGTGAGGGCGAGCGGCCACCGCCGCGAGGTCATGCAGACGGGCGCGAAGAAGCTGACGACGTTCCTCGACGACATCGGGGTGCTCCAGGGCGCCGGGCGGCGGATGTGGAAGTCGTCGGGGCTGCTGGCCTGAGAGCCCTTCGGCGCGCTTGCGCCACCGTCTCGTACGGCTACACGGTTACGCTGCGGAATATGACCTCCGAGGCCCCACTCCGCGCGTACCGTCGGCTCAGCGTCGAGGAGCGGCGCAGCCAGCTGCTCGACGCCGCGCTGTCCCTGTTCGCGCACCGCGCACCGGAGGATGTCTCGCTGGACGACGTGGCGGAGGCCGCCGGGGTCTCGCGGCCCCTCGTCTACCGGTACTTCCCCGGCGGCAAGCAGCAGCTGTACGAGGCCGCCCTGCGCTCGGCCGCCGAGGAGCTCGAGCAGTGCTTCGCCGAGCCCCCGGAGGGACCGCTCACGCGGCGCCTGAACCGTGCCCTCGACCGCTATCTGGCCTTCGTCGACCAGCACGACGCCGGGTTCAGCGCGTTGCTCCAGGGCGGCAGCGTGGTCGAGACGTCCCGCACCACGGCCATCGTGGACGGGGTACGCAGGGCCGCCGCGGAGCACATCCTCAGCCACCTCGGCGTCGAGGAACCCGGGACCCGGCTGCGGATGACCGTACGGACGTGGATCACCGCTGTGGAGGCCGCCTCCCTCATCTGGCTCGACGAGGACAAGCAGCCGCCGGTCGAGGAACTGCGGGACTGGCTCGTGGAGCAGTTCGTGGCGTGTCTGGTGGCCGGCGCGGGACGCGACCCGCAGACCGCCGCCGTAGTGCGCGCCGCGCTGGCACTGGAGAGCACCGAGGGCCTGGTCGGCAGACTGGTCCGGAGCGTTCTGTCGGTGGTCGGCGACGCGTCTCATCTGCTGTGACACGGAGCCGCGCGAAGGACCGTGCCGAGGGCGCCGTCCCGGCGCGGAGGACACTGGTGCCGTGAAGAGCCAAGACACCCCGTTCGTGGGCGGCCCCCTGGACGGGCGCGTCCTTCCGATCCTGCTCGGCCCGACCGGCCACCCGCCGAAGACCTACCGCGTCCCGGTACCGGACGCGGCCGGCGGCCCGCCGACCGTCCTCGTCTACCGGCGTGTCCAGGCGGGCCCGCCGCGGAAGCTCGGTCTCCACCCGGGCTGGAAGTACGAGTACGACCCCGAGGGCGACCGCGGCGGCCGGCTCCGGTGGCCGTGGTCCAAGCCGCGCCGCACGCCAGACGCCACGCCGGGCGGCAACGCGGGCACCGCCGACGGGTGACCTTCCTGCGCCGAACCGACCACCGGGCAGGCGCCCCGGTGGCACGCGTCTCATCCTGCCGGTGCGGGGTGGAGGGGCCACCCGCGACTCGGAGGTGATGACATGCCGGTAAGGCTGCTCCACCTGGTCTGTACGGTGGCGCTGGCCGCCTCGCCCCTGCTCGTCACCACCCCTGCGCAGGCCCTCATCCCGGACCCCGGCACCAACCCGGCGGGGCAGCCGGGCACCCGGTCCATCTCGCGCCTCCTGATGGATCTTCAGCTCCGCTACCTGCAGTCCGAGCAGGCCAACAAGACCTACAACGCCACTACGGAGCGACTGAAGAAGCAGCAGGCCGAGGTCGCCCGGCTGGACGTGTCCCTCGCCAGGACCCGGCTCGCCCTGCAGAGCAGCCGGGCCGCGGTCGGCCGGCTCGCCCGCCAGCAGTACCAGAGCAGCACGGAATTCTCCCTGTACGTACGCCTGTTGCTCGCCCGCGATCCTCAGTACGCGATCGACGTGGGCCGTGTGATCGTCCGGCTGGCGCGCGAGCGGGCCGAGAACGTGCAGCGGCTGGCCAGGCTCGAACGACAGGCCGACGAGCTGGCCCGCCGGGCGCGCAAGGCCCTCGACGAACAGCTCACCCTCTCCGACCGGCAGAAGACGGCGCGGGACGCCGTCGAGCGGCAGCTGAAGGACACCGAGGAACTGCTCGCCTCGCTCAGCCCCGAAGAACTGGCGGCACTGGCCGCGTTCGAGGAAGCCGGGACCGTCACCGAACAGCCGAGTGCGACGGCCTCGGGCACCGCGGGCGACGACCGGCCGCCCTCCGTGGCGGGTGACGGGCCCTGAAATATGCCGCCGATCAGATCGGTGGGCCGTATCAGCAGGGCGCGGAGGAACCGGCGGCGCACGACCCGCCCCCCGACGCCGGGTCGTCCGAAAGCCCGGCGACGACGCACAGCCGGGCCTCGGGGGAACCACCGTGCGCGTTCAGCGCCTCGGTCCCGTACCGGCCGGAGTGAGCAGGCTCTCGCGATGGGCCCGGGCCGTGACCATCAGACCGTCCAAGGCGTCCCGGGTCCGCACGAGTTCGTCGATGTACTCGGAGAGCCGGTTGCGCTCCTGCGCCATCCGCTCGAGAGCGGCATCGGAGTTGCGCTCGCTGGGCGTGTCGACGCACGGCAGCAGCTCGGAAATCGTCCGGCTGGACAGGCCCGCCGCGTACAGGCGCTGGATGAATCGCACCCGCTCCACCTCGGCCTCCGTGTAGTGCCGCTGCCCACTGGCGCTCCGGCTGCTGGTCAGCAGCCCCTGCTCCTCGTAGTACCGCAGCGACCTGACGCTGACGTCGGTACGCGCCGCGAGCTCGCCGATCCGCACGACTGCCTCCTGTGGTGAACCACGCCACACCGCTTGCCTCTGACATCCATGTCAGGTTTTAGCGTAGCGCCGTGCCCGACGTCCGGGCACACGATGTACGGACGGAGAAGCCCGACGTGACGACGTTGTTCAGCAGCTACCGACTCGGCGACCTGACCCTGCCCAACCGGATGGTGATGGCCCCGATGACCCGTGTCAGGGCCGCGGCCGCCGGCCTTGCCACACCGTCCATGGCGACGTACTACGCACAGCGCGCGACGGCCGGACTGATCGTGTCCGAGGGCGTGCAGCCGAGCCTCGTCGGGCAGTCCAACCTGGGCACGCCCGGACTGCACACCGAGGAGCAGGTCGCCTCATGGCGTGCCGTGACCGACGCCGTGCACATCAGCGGCGGACGGATCTTCGCCCAGCTCATGCACGGCGGTCGGGTCTCGCACCCCGACACGACCGGCCATCGGCCCGTGGGCCCCTCGGCGATCGCCGCGGTGGGCGACGTCTTCACCCCGACCGGCCCGCAGCCCGCACCCGTCCCCCGTGCACTGGACACCGCCGAGGTACCCGAGCACGCCCACGCGTACGCCGAGGCGGCCCGCCGCGCGATCGACGCGGGCTTCGACGGCGCCGAGCTCCACGGCGCCAACGGCTACTTGATCTCCCAGTTCCTCTCCTCCAACGCCAACCGGCGCACGGACCGCTACGGCGGCACGATCGCGGGCCGGATCCGGTTCGCCGTGGAGGCCGTGGCCGCGACGGTCGACGCGATCGGGGCGGCCCGGACGGGCATCCGCCTCTCCCCCGGGGGTGGCTTCTGGGGCGTCGAGGAGACCGATGCGCTCGCCCTCAACACCGCGTTGCTGACCGAGCTGTCCCGTCTCGGACTCGCTTACGTCCACCTGGAGGCGACCACGGACGAGGAGGTGCTCATGGCTCTGCGCCGCGCCTGGCCCGGGACCTTGATCGTCAATCCGGTCCTCCCGATGGGCCCCAAGCAGACCGACCGCGGGGAAGCCGACCACTGGCTGGGCCTGGGCGCCGACCTGATCAGCTTCGGCCGCGGCTTCCTGGCCAATCCCGACCTCGTCGAACGCCTCCGCATCGGCCTGCCGATCGCTCCCGTCGACGAGACCACGTACTACCAGGGCGGCGACGCCGGCTACCTCACCTATCCGGCCTATCAGCACACGGCCTGACGTCCGCATGGCGGCTGACGCCTGCGCGAGGTGGCCGGCAGGGTGAACGTCGCCTGACGCAGCCACCAGGGCCTGTCCGGCGGTTCAGGGGCGAACCGGGTGGCGGCGGACCGGGGACGAGCCGTCGGCCGGCCCTGCCGCCTCGGACACAGGCTCTCTGCGCTCGTCACCAGGTGGTGGCGTAGTCGTACAGTTCCAGCGCGATCAGCAGGCAGACCATCAGCACACCGGTCAGACGCAGCGCGGTGATGGCGTAACCGAGAGCCCGTAGTGCCGTGCGGCCGCTCATCCACAGGAGCCGGCTGGCCACCAGTGACACGGCGACCAGGAAGCTTGCCGCGAGCGGCAGCTTGGGACCGTCCAGCAGGGCGGCCCAGGCGGCGTTGTCGTAGATCGCGGCCAGCACAGTCCAGCAGCACATGGCTGCGAGAACGAAGCCGGCTTCCCACAGCAGGGCCGTCCTGACGCCGGGCCGGTTCGGCATGGCACTGCTTGCTTGTCTCATGTCCAGGTGTCCTAGTGGTGCTGCTTGACCTTGACGATCCGTCCGGACGTCTTGCGGTTGAGCGACCACCCCGCCCACAGGTCCCATCGAGGGCTCACATCCGGTGAATCGCCGACGGCCCCGGCAACACAACCGGGGCCGTCTCTGGGTCGTCCAAGGCGGCCAACGACGACCGGTGACGACGGCCGAATCGCTGGTCAGAAGCCCGTCAGGCTCCTGCGACCGAGGCCAGGTACGCCTCCGTCTTCGCCGGGTCGTAGAAGAAGTTCTCGAAGTCGGCCGGGTCGTTGAAGCCGTTGGCGAAGCGGTCCGCGACCGGCTGCATCGCGCCTGCCGCGCCGATCAGGTTCAGGACGTGCTCCGGCGGCACACCGAGCATCGCGTTCGTCCACTTGGTGACGTACTGGGCCACGTCCCAGTAGCGGTCGAAGGTCTGCTCCATCCAGGCCTCGTCGAACTCCTTCTCCCCGTGCTCCAGGATGGAAGCGAGGTAGGAGGCGGCGCACTTGGACGCCGAGTTGGAACCCTGGCCGGTGATCGGGTCGTTCGCCACGACCACGTCGGCCACACCCAGGACCAGCCCGCCGCCGGGCAGTCGGCCGATCGGGTTGCGGACCGTGGGCGCGTAGCGTCCCGAGAGCGTGCCGTTCGCGTCGGTCAGCTCCACCTTGGTGGCCCGGGCGTACTCCCAGGGCGTGAACCGCTCCATGAACTCCAGGGTCAGGGAGAGGTGCTCCGCCGGGTCCTTGACACCGTTGAAGACGTCGAGCGGGCCGCCCGGGATGCCTTCCCAGAAGAGGATGTCCGCGCGACCGGTGTTCGTGAAGGTCGGCATGACGAAGAGTTCGCCGACGCCCGGCACGAGGTTGCAGCGGACCGCGTCGTACTCCGGGTGCTCCGGGCGGGGGCCGAGCCCGTGGACGTAGGCGACCGCCAGGGCGCGCTGCGGCTCGCTGTACGGCGAGCGCGAGGCGTCACGGCCGAACATCGACACCAGCTCGCCCTTGCCCGCCGAGACCAGCACGAGGTCGTAGGTACGGGAGAAGTAGTCGAGGTCCGAGACCGCCGCGCCGTGGATGACCAGCTGGCCGCCGCGCTGCGCGAACGTCTCCATCCAGCCGGCCATCTTCATGCGCTGGTCGACCGACTGCGCGTATCCGTCGAGCTTGCCCACCCAGTCGATCACGCGCTGCGACTCCGGACCGGCCACGGACACACCGAGTCCCTCGATCTTCGGGGCCTGGGACTCCCAGAAGTTCAGCTTCAGATCACGCTCGTGCTGCAGCGCCGTGTGGAACATGCACTGCGTCGACATGACCCGGCCGGTGCGGATCTCGTCCGCGGTCCGGTTGGACATCAGGGTGACCTCGTACCCGTGCGACTGGAGGCCGAGGGCGAGCTGGAGTCCGGACTGACCGGCTCCGACGACGAGTATCTTCCGCATGCGGGTGGTGCTCCTATCGGGACTACTCGGGGGTGACGTCGAGCGCGTGGCCGACGAGGGCCAGGAGGGTCTCGATCACCGAGATCCGGCGCCGCGCGTCCATGATCATGACAGGTATGTGTGCGGGGATCGTGAGGGCCTCGCGCACATCGTCGGGCTCGAACCGGTCGCTGCCGTCGAAGTGGTTGACCGCGACCATGTACGGCAGGCCGCTGCTCTCGAAGTAGTCGAGTGCCGGGAAGCAGTCCGCGAGCCGCCGGGTGTCGGCGAGCACCACCGCGCCGATCGCGCCGCGCACCAGGTCGTCCCACATGAACCAGAACCGCTGCTGGCCCGGCGTACCGAACAGGTAGAGCACCAGGTCGTCGTCGAGCGTGATGCGGCCGAAGTCCATGGCCACCGTGGTGGTCAGCTTCTGAGGCGTCCCGGTGAGGTCGTCGGTCTCCTCGCTGGCCTCGGTCATCAGCGCCTCCGTCTGGAGGGGCGTGATCTCCGATACGGCGGTCACGAGGGTGGTCTTGCCGACGCCGAAGCCGCCCGCGACCACGATCTTCGTGGCGATCGGTGCCCGCGTACGGTCCGTCTGCCAGGACTTCAGCTGCTCCTCGCCGTCGAGGAGGGGGGAGACGCCCGGGGAGGCGTCAGAGACGACGGAGTCCACTCAGCACCCTTTCCAGCAGAGCGCGGTCCGGCTGTCCAGGGCCGTGACCGGTTCCGTACACACGGATCTTTCCCTGGTCCGCGAGGTCGCTCAGGAGCACACGGACCACTCCGAGCGGCATCCTCAGCAGCGCGGCGATCTCGGCCACCGTGCGCATACGGCGGCAGAGCTCGACGATGGCCCGCATCTCGGGCATCACCCGGGTGGACAGTGAACCATTGGTCAGTTCACGCCGTTCCTCCGGGGCGTCCAGGGCGGCCACGAAGGTCTCGACCAGCAGGACGTGGCCGAAGCGGGTCCGTCCGCCGGTGAGCGAGTAGGGGCGCACCCGGGCGGGCTTACGGTCGCCGCCCCGCACGGGAAGTTTCTTCGGTGTGCTGCTCATCGGACGCTCCCCGCCGACTGGGCCTCGAGGGACTTGCGTAGCTCGCTGCGGAGTTCGGGCGTCAGCACATGTCCTGCGCGGCCGACGAAGAGCGCCATGTGGTAGGCCACCACGCTCATGTCGCAGTCTGCCGAACCGTGCACGCCGAGCAGCGAGCCGTCGCTGATGGACATCACGAAGAGGCTGCCCTCGTCCATCGCGACCATGGTGTGTTTGACCTTGCCGGAGTCCATCAGCTTGGCGGCACCGATGGTGAGGCTGCCGATGCCCGAGACGATGGTGGCGAGGTCCGCGGAGGACCCCTTGGGGCCGCTGGTCTTACCCTCCTGCCCGGCGCGGGCCTCCAGGTTGCGGCCGGGGTCGGAGGACAGGAGCAGCAGGCCGTCGGAGGAGACCACCGCGACCGACAGCAGTCCCGGCACCTCCTCGACGAGGTTCGTCAGCAGCCAGTGCAGGTTGCGGGCCTCACTGCTCAGACCGAAGGTACTGGGCGCGGTCAACTGCTTGCCTCCTCGACTGTGCCCCCCGATGCTTCTACGTCCTGTGCCGTGCCGGGTGTAGCCGTGTGCTGTGGTGCCGTGGACCGGTGTGCGGGGGCCTGGGTCTCCGCCGTCTTCTCGGCGTTCTCCGCCTCGACGTGGCGGTAGCCCTCCGCGGCGCCGCGGTGGAAGCCGCCGAGCCTGCGGCGCAGCGCCTCGGCGTCCACACCACCGGAGCGCTGCCGGGGGGCCGGGGCGGGCGCGGAGATCTTCGGGGTGCGCTTGGGAAGGCCCTTGGCCGTGAGGCGGGGGACCTCGGACTCGTCCGGCTCTTCCCAGGACTCCTGCGGCGCGGGGGCGGGCCGCGACTCGCCCCCGTCGGCGATGCGTTCGTGGGTGTCGGGCCCTATGGCGTACGGGTCGGCGGGCGCCTGGGCGGGGATGTCGGCGACGGGAGCGGGGGCCGGTGCGTCCGTCCGCGGCGAGGGAAGCAGCAGCTCCATCGTGGTCTCCGGACCGGACTCGGGCACGAAGGCCACCGGCTCCCGTGCCGGCCCGCCGTTCCACGCCGTCCGTTCCCCGAGCAGAGCGTCTTCGTCCCGTACGGGCTCCTGCGGCCCCTCGGTCTCCGTGCGCTCCCGTACGGCCTGCGCCGCCGCCGCGATCAGCGGGTCCTCGTCACCCTCGGGCTCCAGGACGGTCATCCGCGAACGGCTGCTGAGGACGTTGGAGTTGACCTCCGCGTCCGCGCCCGGCAGGGACATGGTGTGCGGGCCGGCCGCCGCGGGTCCCGAGGCGGGCACGGCGGCGGCCGGGGCGGCAGCGAGCAGCGGCTTGGGCAGGACGACGACCGCCGCGACACCGCCCTGCTTCTGCTCGCGGAGCTGAACGCGGACGCCGTGCCGGTGGGCGAGGCGGGCCACCACATAGAGTCCGAGTCCGAGACCCTCGCCGCTCTCCTGGTCGTAGGGGTCGTCCGGGTCGAATTCGGCGAGGCGGGTGTTGAGCCGGCTCATCCGCTCGCCGCTCATGCCGATGCCCTCGTCCTGCACGGAGAGCATCACCTCGCCGCTCTCCAGCAGCCAGCCGGAGATTTCGACGGCGACGTCCGGCGGCGAGAACGAGGTGGCGTTCTCCAGGAGCTCGGCCACCAGGTGCGAGAGGTCGTCGGCGGCGAAACCGGCGAGGTTCGCGTGCGGCGGCAGCGCGGCGATCCGGACGCGCTCGTACCGCTCGATCTCGCTGACCGCCGCGCGGACCACGTCCACGAGCGGCACGGGTCCGGCGTGCTGCTGGACGTGCTCGGTGCCGGCCAGGACCAGGAGGTTCTCGCTGTGCCGGCGCATGACCGTCGCGAAGTGGTCGAGCTTGAAGAGCGTGGAGAGCCGATCCGGGTCCTGCTCGCGCTCCTCCATGCTCTCGATGACGCCGAGCTGCCGCTCGACCAGGCCGAGGGTGCGCAGGGCGAGGTTGACGAAGGTGGAGTGGATGCTGTGCCGGACCTGCTCCAGGTGGGCGGAGGCCTGGGTGAGTTCGTTGCGCAGCCGGGAGCGTTCGTCGGCCATGGTCTGGCGCTGGCCGACCAGGTGCTTGCGGTCGGCCTCCAGCGTGTTCAGGCGCTCCTGCAGTGCGACGGCGTGCGCGTGCAGGGCGTTGACAGAGCGGACGACCTGGGCGAACTCGTCGTTGCGCCCCGTGAACTTCACCGGTTCCTCGGCGGCCGGGTCGGCGGCGACGCGGGCCGAGCCGATACGGAGGACGGCGAGCGGGCGGGTGAGGCCGCGGGCCATGCCCGTGGCGATGCCGACGGCGATGAGCATGAGCGCGCCGAGGACGGCGATGCGGATCTCCAGCGCGGTGACATCGTCATCGCGCAGATGGGCGAGGTCCTTGCTGCGGCCCTCGTAGAGCGAGGACTCGACGCCCCGCATGAGGTCGACGCGGGCGGAGAGCGCCGCCTCGACCTTCTTGGAGCTGAGACCGAGGTCGCTGTCGGAGAGGGTGGGCTGGTCGGTGAGGGCCTTGAGGTACTGCTCGGCGGAGGTGACCTCGGGGCCGTTGACCGTGGAGTCGTACGAGTTCCGGGCCGCGGCGGGCGCTGTGTCGTGGAAGTCGGCGACGGCCGCGTCGGAACGCACGGCGGCCTGCTGTGCGGCGGCGGTGAGCGCGTCGCGCTGTTTGGCGTCGGCGTCCGAGGAGCTGGTGGTGGTCGTAGGCAGGCCGGTGATCGGGTCGATCGTGGTCTGGGTGGTGCGCGGGATGTTCAGGGCCGCGAGGAGCAGTCCTCGGGCGGCGGCCGCCTGCTGCACCCCCCTGTCGAGCTCGGCGAGCGCATAGGCGCCGGAGCCCGCGCGCGGCGGGATCTTCCCGGCCAGCTGGTCGGCGAGGGCGTGCAGCTCGGTGATGGCGGCGGAGTACGCCTGGTGCGCCTCGAGGGCGCTGCTCTTGCCGACGAGCGCCGCCCTGCGTACGGAGCCCACGTCGTCGAGGTCCTTGCGCAGCGCCGCCGGGAGGTCCGGATCGGCGCGCAGGTCCTCGATCTCGCGGTCGACGCTGGCGCTGCGCTGCTCGGCGGGCGTCGCGGACTTGGGGCGCCCGGCGGCCACCCACGAGGTGACCACGTCGCGCTCGTCGGCCAGCGAGTGGGCGAGGACGAGCGCGTCCTGTGCCTGCTCCGTGAGCGTCACGAGGCTCTGGGAGTCGCTCAGCTGTCCCGAGGCGGCGATGACGCTCGGCGCCCCGGCGCCGGCGATCGCCGCGGCGACCACGGCGACGGCGACAATCAGCCGGTTGCGCACATGGGCGGGACGGCCACTGCCCGCGGACCCGGACGAGGCGTTCCGTTCGGGGGTCGTCTGCTTGCCTGTGCGCCGAGGCCGCTTCATCTGCACCGGTGCTCGCATTCCTGACTCGTTAACCCATGGGCCCGGGTGACGGTCCGTCTACTGGGGCGTCGACCCGGTACGACGGTTTTCGACCCTCCCAGTGCCGGTGGGCAGAGGTCTCGCTTCGCCTGACCCGCCACCCGAAGGAGTGAACATCGGCGGGGAGTTGGCGGCAAGTTCCCCGAGCCCGCCCGGGGGCCCCGTACGGCGGGCCGGTTGGACGTCGGCGGCGCACTTTGGCAGTATTCGCCACCACGCTCCACCGGAGCCGATCATTCCGTACCAAACCAGGCGCCTGACCAGGCCGGTCGCACCCTTTCGGCGACCGTTGCCAACCTCTGGTGGACCTTGTGAAGGGCTCGTGCAGACTGGCCGAATGCGTACTGAACTGATTTCCGAGCCCGGCGACCCGGCCCGCCCCAACGAGGACTTCGCCGCACTCGCGCTTCCGGCTTCAGGACAGGGTGGGGCGCTGGTCGTCCTGGACGGCGTGACTCCGCCGCCGGCCGACTACGGCTGTCTTCATTCCGTCCACTGGTTCAGCACACGACTCGGCGGGGCACTGACCGAACTGTCCGTTTCCCGCCGGGATCTGACCCTGGCGGAGATCCTGTCGGCCGCCGTCAGACGCACCGCCGACACCCACACCTCCACCTGTGACCTTTCTCACCCACGCACACCCCAGGCGACCGTGGTCCTCGCCCGCTGGTCGCACGCCACGGTGGAGTATCTGGTCCTGTCGGACTCGGCCCTGCTGATCGAAGCCCCCGACGGCACGGTCACCGCTCTCCTGGACGACCGCCTCGCCCGCATACCGCGCGCCAGTCTGGCGACGGACGCGATCGCGGACGCGACGGTCCGCAACAAGGAGGGCGGTTTCTTCACGGCGGCCGCGGACCCGTCGGTCGCCGCCCGCGCGGTGACGGGCGAGCTGCCGCGTGCGGCGGTACGCACGCTCACGGCCCTGACGGACGGCGCGACCCGCTGGACGGAGAAGTTCCACAAGGGCGACTGGACGGATCTGTTCTCGCTCGTGCGCAAGGAGGGGGCGGCGGCACTGGTGGAGCGCGTACGGACCCTGGAGGCCGGCGACCGCGAGGAGCGGGCGTACTTGGGCCGCAGCAAGACGCACGACGACGCGACGGTGGTGTACGTGGAGCTGTGAGCGGCTCGCGGGGAGCCGTGCGGGGTCCGAGCAGGCCCCGAGCAGGCTATTTCTCCATGCTCTGGTTCAACTGGTTCAGCAGGCGGGCCAGTTCGGCCACCTCGCGCCGGTCCCAGTGGGACAGTTCCCGCACGTACAGCGCACGGCGCGCCTCACGCACGTTTCCCACCCGGGTGCGGCCCTCCTCGGTGAGGTGGACCAGCCACGCCCGGCCGTCCGCCGGGTCCGGCTCCCGGGCCACCAGGCCCAGGTCCTCCAGGGCGCGCAACTGGCGGGACATGGTGGCCTTGCCGACGCCGATGTAGGCCGCGAGCTCCGTCGCACGCTGCCGGCCGTACTCGTCCAGGCGCACGAGCAGGCCGTACGCCGCGGGCTCCAGGTCCGGGTGGACCTCTCGGGCCATCTCGCCCTGATTGGCCCTCGCCCGTCGCAGGAACACCGTCAGCTCACGCTCCAGGGAGAGGAATTCCCGGTCCGCGCCGCCGCATTCCAGACCGCTTTCCGGCACGCCGGAGTCGCCCCCGCGCTCCTCGCCGTTTCCATGCTCGTGCACGTCAGTACCCCTGCCCCGGTTTCCCGTTCCTGAAAGTTTCCGCCGAGCATCGCCATTGCCGCAGCTCCGCCAGTATTTCGCAGGCTTAGACCAACGGCGTTCTCCGACCCCTCTTCCCAGCCCGGGTCCACGTGCCTAGCTTCGTTGACGGCCTCTGGCATGCTCACGCCATTGTGCAGCCGAGACCGGCACTCCCCACGCGCCCGGCCCGCCCGGGCGTCTCCCCCCACCGAGTCACCCGGAGGCTCGTATGCCCGTGCACAGACCCGGATCGTTCCGGCAGCCCGGCCTGCTCGCGGCCGGAATCCTGCTCGCCCTGCTGTCCCTGCTGACCGCCCTCCCGGCCCACGCCGCGGGCACACCCGCCCGTGGCACCGCGTACATGGGCATGGGCGTCCTGGCCCACGACGGCCGAGGCGGCGCGCCCGCACCCAGTCTCGTCGCCCAGACGGAAGGCGTCGACGTCTCCGGCTACCAGGGCAACGTCGCCTGGTCCACGCTGTGGAACAGCGGCGTGCGTTGGGCGTACTCAAAGGCGACGGAGGGGACTTACTACACGAACCCCTACTTCGCCCAGCAGTACAACGGCTCGTACAGCATCGGCATGATCCGCGGCGCGTACCACTTCGCCACCCCGGACACCACGAGCGGCGCCGCCCAGGCCAACTACTTCGTCGACCACGGCGGCGGCTGGTCCGGGGACGGAAAGACGCTGCCGGGCACGCTCGACATCGAGTGGAACCCGTACGGGGCGGCCTGCTACGGCAAGTCGGCGAGCGCGATGGTCAGCTGGATCGCCGACTTCCTGAACACCTACCGGGCCCGTACCGGCCGGAACGCCGTGATCTACACGGCCACCAGCTGGTGGACCCAGTGCACCGGCAACTACGGCGGCTTCGCCTCGGCCGACCCGCTATGGATCGCCCGCTATGCCGCCGACCCGGGCACGCTGCCGGCCGGCTGGGCGTACTACACGATGTGGCAGTACACGTCGTCCGGACCGACGGTCGGGGACCACGACAAGTTCAACGGCGCCCTCGACAGGGTCCAGGCACTCGCCAACGGCTAGCGCCACAGACCCCCGGCCGGGGCCCGGGGAGCGATCCCCGGACCCACAAGGCACCAGCGCACTCGACAGAGTGCGGGCACTCGCCGACGGCCGACGTCCCCTGAGCGGTCGCACGGGAAGGCCCGGGCCTCCCTCACGGAGCCCGGGCCTTCTTTCATCCCGCGACGTCCGTCACGCCGCCACGGGAACCTCGGGCGCCGCGTCGTTCGTGGCCGGCGCGAGCGCCAGTTCGAGGACCTGGCGGACGTCGGTGACGGCGTGGACGTCGAGCTTGTCCAGCACCTCCGCCGGCACGTCGTCCAGGTCGGGCTCGTTGCGCTTCGGGATGATGACGGTCTTCACACCCGCCCGGTGAGCGGCGAGCAGCTTCTGCTTCACCCCTCCGATGGGCAGGACACGGCCGGTGAGCGAGACCTCGCCCGTCATCGCCACGTCCGTACGCACCAGGCGGCCGGACAGCAGCGAGGCGAGTGCGGTCGTCATCGTGACGCCCGCGCTCGGTCCGTCCTTGGCGACCGCGCCCGCCGGGAAGTGGATGTGTACACCCCGGTCCTTCAGGTCGCCGACCGGCAGCTCCAGTTCGGCGCCGTGTGAGCGCAGGAAGCTCAGCGCGATCTGCGCCGACTCCTTCATCACGTCGCCGAGCTTGCCGGTCAGCGTCAGGCCTGCCGCGCCCGTCTCCGGATCGGCCAGCGACGCCTCCACGTAGAGGACGTCACCGCCGGCGCCGGTGACCGCGAGACCGGTCGCCACGCCGGGGACCGCCGTGCGCCGCTCGGCCGGGTCCTGGGCGGACTCGGGCACGTGGTGCGGACGCCCGATCAGGCCGCGCAGATCCTCGTCGCGGACGGTGAAGGGCAGCTCCTTCTCGCCCAGTTCGTGCTGGGCCGCGACCTTGCGCAGCAGCCGCGCGATCGACCGCTCCAGGTTCCGTACGCCCGCCTCCCGGGTGTACTCGCCGGCGAGCTTGCGCAGCGCGCCCTCGTCGAGCGCGACCTCGTCCTTGTTCAGGCCCGCCCGCTCCAGCTGGCGCGGGAGCAGGTGGTCGCGGGCGATGACGACCTTCTCGTCCTCGGTGTAGCCGTCGAGGCGGACCAGCTCCATACGGTCGAGCAGGGCCTCCGGGATGGCTTCGAGGACGTTCGCCGTCGCGAGGAACACGACGTCGGACAGGTCGAGTTCGACCTCGAGGTAGTGGTCGCGAAAGGTGTGGTTCTGGGCCGGGTCGAGGACCTCCAGCAGGGCGGCCGCCGGGTCGCCCCGGAAGTCGGAGCCCACCTTGTCGATCTCGTCGAGCAGGACGACCGGGTTCATCGAGCCGGCCTCCTTGATGGCGCGGACGATACGGCCGGGCAGGGCGCCGACATAGGTACGCCGGTGACCGCGGATCTCGGCCTCGTCGCGTACACCGCCGAGCGCGACCCGCACGAACTTGCGGCCCATGGCGTGCGCCACCGACTCGCCGAGGCTCGTCTTGCCCACACCGGGCGGCCCGACCAGGGCGAGAACGGCACCTCCGCGCCGCCCGCCCACGACCCCCAGGCCGCGGTCGGCGCGCCGCTTGCGCACCGCCAGGTACTCGGTGATCCGCTCCTTCACGTCCTCGAGGCCCGAGTGCTCGGCGTCCAGGACGGCCTTGGCGCCGAGGATGTCGTATGCGTCCTCGGCGCGCTCGTTCCACGGCAGCTCCAGCACCGTGTCCAGCCAGGTGCGGATCCACGACCCCTCGGGCGACTGGTCGCTGGACCGCTCCAGCTTGTCGACCTCCTTGAGCGCGGCCTCGCGGACCTTCTCCGGCAGGTCGGCGGCCTCGACCCGGGCCCGGTAGTCGTCGGACTCCTCGCCCTCCTTCGCGTCGCCGTTCAGCTCGCGCAGCTCCTTGCGGACGGCCTCCAGCTGACGGCGCAGCAGGAACTCGCGCTGCTGCTTGTCGACGCCCTCCTGGACGTCCTTGGCGATGGACTCGGCGACGTCCTGCTCGGCGAGGTGCTCGCGCAGTTGCTCAGTGGCGAGCTTGAGCCGGGCCACCGGGTCGGCGGTCTCCAGCAGCGTCACCTTCTGTTCGGTGGTCAGGAACGGCGAGTAGCCGGAGTTGTCGGCGAGCGCGGAGACGTCGTCGATCGCCTGGACACGGTCCACGACCTGCCAGGCACCGCGCTTCTTCAGCCAGCTGGTGGCGAGGGCCTTGTACTCCTTGACCAGTTCGGCGACCTGGCCGGGCAGGGGGTCGGGAACGGTCTCGTCGATCCTCGTGCCCTCGACCCACAGCGCCGCACCCGGCCCGGTGGTCCCGGCGCCGATCTGCACACGGCCGCGGCCGCGGATCAGGGCGCCCGGGTCGCCGTCGGCCAGCCGGCCGACCTGCTCGACCGTGCCGAGCACACCCGTGCCCGCGTACGTCCCGTCAATGCGAGGAACCAGCAGAACCCTGGGCTTTCCGGGCTCCGACCGGGCGGCGGCCTGGGCGGCCTCGACCGCAGCGCGCACCTCGGAATCACTCAGGTCCAGCGGAACCACCATGCCGGGCAGCACGACCTCGCCGTCGAGCGGCAGCACGGGCAAAGCAAGCGGTGTGAACGCCGTGGACTCAGCAGCCATGATCTCCCCTTCGGCAGTCAAGTTGAGCTACACGGACTCAATGTCCAGGAGGATTCGATTGTTCCCCAGGGGACGTTCGCTCTGAGCGATCAGGCCTGCCACCTCCGTTGACGGCACGTCAGGCCGGGTGGGAAGCGGTGCCGATGTCGTCCCAACGCCCTCGGGAGCGCAACGCTTCCCGGCCGAACGGCCGTCGTGCCCGCGCACCGCCGGGCAGCTCGACCGTCCGGCAGTCGCCCCGCCCTCCGCCGCCCGCCGTACGGTCTGCTCATGACAGAATCGGAGATCCTTCTCGCCGCCTACGACGACCAGATGCGCGGTGCCCCGCCGAGCCCTCCCGCAGGAGTCGCCCACGAGTACGACGGCCCGCTGCTGCGGATCGTCGGTCAGTTCCGTGGGCTCGTCAGCGGGCCTCGCGACCTCGGGGTGTACGGGGCCGAACTCGACCGGCTGATCGTCCGGCAGCGCGACTACTTCGCCGCCCGCGGCGAGGCGGTGGAGTGGAAGACGCGCGGGCACGACACCCCGGCCGACCTCGTGGACCGGCTGCGCGCCGCCGGCTTCGTGCCCGAGGACCAGGAGACGGTGGTCATCGGGCGCACCGCGGACCTGGCGGTACGGCACCCGGTCCTCCCGGAGGGCGTCACGCTGCGCCGCGTCACGGCCGAGGCGGACATGCGCCGCATCGCCGCCATGGAATCGGCCGTCTGGGGGGAGGACTGCGGCTGGCTCGCGGACGACCTGACCGGCCGGGTGGCCGCCGCGCCGGACGAGATCGCGGTTCATGTGGCCGAGGCGGACGGGGAGGTCGTCTCGGCGGCCTGGCTGGTGTTCCGCGAGGGGACCGAGTTCGCGAGCCTGTGGGGCGGCTCGACGCTGGCCCGGTGGCGGGGCAAGGGGATCTACCGGGCGCTGGTCGCGGTGCGTGCCGCCCTCGCGGCGGAACGCGGCGTCCGCTACCTCCAGGTGGACGCCTCCGACGACAGCGCCCCGATCCTGCGCCGTCTGGGCTTCCGGGCGGTGACCACGACAACGCCCTACGTGTGGACACCGCCGGAGCGCTGACCGAACCGCCGAACCGCCGGACCGGCGGGAGCGGCTACCGGGCGGGGGCGGCCTCCTGGGGCCTCTTCCGCCACCGCCGCACCAGCGGCCACATGGCGATCCCGATGGCCAGGGACATCAGATGGCCCCAGTTGCTCAGGGGGTCCGTGAACGCGACGAGGTCCTGGAGCAGTATGCCGCCGAACACGATGAGCACCGCCCAGCGCAGCCATGGCCGCAGCAGGCCGGTCAGTGCGCCGAGGCTCGCCGCCACGCCGAAGCTGATGCCGTAGTCGAGGCGGTGCAGGGAGCTGTCGGGCAGTTCGCCGACCAGTACCCACAGACCGACCGGGAGCTCGGTGGCCAGGGTCGCGAGGACGTGCCCGAGCAGGAAGACGACGACCGTGCGCCGTCCTCCTATCCGCCGCTCGAGCGCGGTCAGCACGAACAGGAAGACCAGCGTGTACGAAGAGGTGATCCCGCCCGCGATCCACAGCGCGCTGGCGATGAGCACCGGCACCGGGGTCCGCACCAGATGGGCGACGTCGGTGCTGGACTGCTGGTACAGGGTGTGCACCAGGGCCGGGTCGGCGTACGCGGCGAAGAGCGAGGTGACGGCGAGGACGGCGGCGTACCCGAAGGTGAAGGGGGTGGCCACGGGGTTCGGCAGGAGCAGCCAGGGACGCGGGCCCGCCTTCGGCGCGGGCGGGCAGAGGGCCGGAAGGGCCGGCTGGGATGCCGTGCGCTGGCGCGGCATGCCGTCAAGGAATGGCGCGCCCGTCCCCGGGGCCGTGAACGTGGCGTCAGCCGCCGAGACCGTGCGTTCCAAGGCGCGGCGCTCCTTCCGTCACGCACCACCCTTGGCGTCGCAGGGGTCGCTGTCTATGACCGACGCCACCACCGTCCCGATTTCAAAGCAACTTCTCAGACGCCTCGCGCGTCCGGCCCAACCGCGCGAACGGATGTTCGCGCCCTAACGGCGGTCGGGCCAGGTCACGACGCTGAGCGCGCCGGGTCCGGCGCACCGAGCCGGGGAAGGGCGTACCCGCCCGACCAAAATCGGTCGTCAGCAGCAGATCGCGTCACCAGAATGTGACCCATGGCTCATCCGTACGACACCTACGACGCCCCAGAAGTGCTCGACCGCCGCTCGGGCCCCTACGGCGAGGTGGTGCTGCGGCGCCAGGGCGGACTGCTGCAGATCATCGCCAACGGCTGCTTCCTGATGGACACCTCCGACGGGCGCTCGGAGCGGCTGCTCGTCGACGCCGCCCGCGACGCCCTGGACCACCGCCCCCGGCCCCACGTGCTGATCGGCGGACTCGGCGTCGGCTTCTCGCTCGCGCACGCCGCGGCGGACACCCGCTGGGGAGGGATCACGGTCGTCGAACGGGACCAGGCCGTCATCGACTGGCACCGCGACGGCCCACTGTCCGCCCTGACCGCGGACGCGCTGGCCGACCCGCGCACCCGCCTCCTCGCAACGGATCTCGTCGCATACGTCAATGAGACATCGGACACGTACGACGCACTGTGCCTCGACATCGACAACGGGCCCGGCTGGACCGTCACCGACGACAACGAAACCCTGTACTCGAGGGCAGGACTGGCAAGCTGCGCACGCCTGTTGAGGCCCGGAGGAGTACTCGCTGTATGGTCGGCGCAACCCTCTCCGGAATTTGAAGGAACCCTCTGGAATGCCGGGTTCCAGCAGGTCCGTACCGAAGAGGTCCCGGTTGCCCGGGGCGTTCCGGACGTCGTGCATCTTGCTGTCAGACCTGGATAGCCGACCGGCGGTAACTCCCCGTACGCTGCATCCCTGACGCGGATCATTCAAGCGTCAAACGCAGTCATGGGATCACCCCACGGATTCCGGAAAGCAACCCCAGGGGCGGGCGATGGAGCAGACACACACCGCACACAACGGCACGACGGCGACCCCGGGCGCGCAGCGGCGGGTTCTGGTGGTCGAGGACGACCAGACGATCGTCGACGCCATCGCCGCCCGCCTGCGCGCCGAGGGATTCCTCGTGCAAACGGCCGGCGACGGCCCGGCAGCGGTCGACACGGCCGAGGCCTGGCAGCCCGACCTGCTGATTCTCGACATCATGCTGCCGGGCTTCGACGGCCTGGAGGTCTGCCGCCGCGTGCAGGCACAGCGCCCGGTACCGGTGTTGATGCTCACCGCGCGCGACGACGAGACGGACATGCTGGTCGGGCTCGGCGTCGGCGCCGACGACTACATGACCAAGCCGTTCTCGATGCGGGAGCTGGCGGCGCGCGTGCATGTGCTGCTGCGCCGGGTCGAGCGGGCCGCACTGGCCGCCGCCACCCCGCGCACCGGCATCCTGCGCCTCGGTGAACTGGAGATCGACCACGCACAGCGCCGGGTCCGGGTGCGCAGTGAGGACGTCCACCTCACGCCCACCGAGTTCGACCTGCTCGTGTGCCTGGCGAACACCCCGCGCGCGGTCCTGTCCCGCGAGCAGCTGCTCGCGGAGGTCTGGGACTGGGCCGACGCCTCCGGCACCCGCACCGTGGACAGCCACATCAAGGCCCTGCGGCGGAAGATCGGCGCGGAACGCATCCGTACCGTGCATGGCGTCGGCTACGCGCTGGAGACCCCGACGCCATGAGCGGCGAGCCGTCGCCACGGAGAGGCCCCGGGGAGCCCTGGGGCGGCGTTCGCCCGTTCTCGGTCAAGACCAAGCTGGGCGCACTGGTCGTCATCTCGGTGCTGATCACCACAGGTCTGCTGCTGATCGCGGTGCGCACCGAGACCGAGCTCCGCTTCATCACGGTGTTCTCGATGATCGCCACCCTGCTGATCACGCAGTTCGTGGCCCACTCGCTCACCGCTCCGCTCGACGAGATGAACACGGTGGCCCGGTCCATCTCGCACGGCGACTACACCCGCCGGGTGCGTGACACACGCCGGGACGAGCTGGGCGACCTGGCCCACACGATCAACCTGATGGCCGACGAGCTCGAAGCCCAGGACCGACAGCGCAAGGAACTCGTGGCGAATGTCTCGCACGAGCTGCGCACGCCCATCGCGGGACTGCGCGCGGTGCTGGAGAACATCGTCGACGGGATATCGGCCGCCGACCCGGAGACGATGCGCACGGCGCTGAAGCAGACGGAACGGCTCGGGCGCCTGGTGGAGACCCTGCTGGACCTCTCCCGCCTGGACAACGGCGTGGTTCCGCTGAAGAAGCGCCGCTTCGAGGTGTGGCCGTACCTCTCGGGCGTCCTCAAGGAGGCCCAGATGGTGTCCTCCGCCCGCGCGGGCATCGCCTCGGGCTCCGGAACCCACACCCGTACCGATGTCCATCTGCATCTGGACGTGACCCCGCCGGAGCTCACCGCGCACGCGGACCCCGAGCGCATCCACCAGGTCGTGGCCAACTTGATCGACAACGCGGTCAAGCACAGCCCGCCGCACGGGCGCGTGACCGTGAAGGCGCGGCGCGGGACGCACCCGGAGTCGCTGGAGCTCGAGGTCCTGGACGAGGGTCCCGGCATCCCCAAGTCGGAGTGGCACCGGGTCTTCGAGCGCTTCAACCGCGGAGCGGTGAACCGGCCGCACGGGCCGGGCAGCGACGGCGGCACGGGCCTCGGCCTGGCGATCGCCCGCTGGGCGGTCGAGCTGCACGGCGGCCGGATCGGGGTGGCCGAATCCCCCCGCGGCTGCCGGATCCAGGTCACCCTTCCGGGAGAGCCATCCGCGTCCGGTTGACGTAAAGTTCAAAGCGGAGCCACAAGATCCATACAGGTCCCCGCTGACGGACACGTGTGATCAGGCAGAGGCCCGCGCATCCTCCGCGCCGGGCCGGGTCCGCCGTACCCGCCGAGAACCGGAACCCCCGTTGTTTCCCGCCATTTCCAGCCCCGAAACACGCTTTCCGGTGTGACTTACACGACGATGAACCGGCCTGACCTGACCTTCGCGGTCGGGGAGGCGTAGCCTTTATTCCCGCTGTCCAATCACCTTGTGAAGCGGAAGAGGGCGGTTGCCGCCGTGTCGCCACAGTCCCCCAGTAACTCGAGCATCTCCACCGACGACCAAGCCGGGAAGAACCCCGCGGCCGCGTTCGGTCCGAACGAGTGGCTCGTCGACGAGATCTATCAGCAGTACCTCCAGGACCCGAATTCGGTAGACCGTGCCTGGTGGGACTTCTTCGCCGACTACAAGCCGGGAGCCCCTGCCTCCGCGGCCGGTACCGCGGCCGCGGGGGCCGCGGAGACCACCGTGTCGGCCCAGGCCGCGCCCGCCGCCCAGGCTGCCGCTCCCACGGCTCCGGCCGCGCCGCCGGCCCCGGCCGCTCCTGCGCAGCCGGCCCCCGCGCCTGCCCCGGCGAAGGCCGCGCCCGCCGCGAAGCCCGTCGCCGCACCCGCAGCTGCCAAGCCCGCCGCGGCGCCCGCACAGCCCAAGAAGGACGAGGCTGTGGCCGAGGCGCCCCAGGGTCCTGAGCTGGTGACCCTGCGCGGCCCCTCAGCCGCCGTCGTGAAGAACATGAACGCCTCGCTGGAGCTGCCCACGGCCACGTCCGTGCGCGCGGTGCCGGTGAAGCTGCTCTTCGACAACCGCATCGTCATCAACAACCACCTCAAGCGCGCCCGGGGCGGGAAGATCTCCTTCACGCACCTGATCGGCTACGCGATGGTCCAGGCCATCAAGGCCATGCCGTCGATGAACTGGTCCTTCGCGGAGAAGGACGGCAAGCCGACCCTGGTCAAGCCTGAGCACGTCAACCTCGGCCTCGCCATCGACCTGGTGAAGCCGAACGGTGACCGCCAGCTCGTCGTCGCGGCGATCAAGAAGGCCGAGA
Source organism: Streptomyces sp. CA-106110 (assembly GCF_050936285.1). Classification (NCBI taxonomy): domain Bacteria; kingdom Bacillati; phylum Actinomycetota; class Actinomycetes; order Kitasatosporales; family Streptomycetaceae; genus Streptomyces; species Streptomyces sp. CA-106110. The sequence continues at coordinate 4,534,848 of NZ_JBNJNB010000001.1, forward strand.
CGCTCAACTTCTTCGAGTTCTGGCAGGGCTACGAGGACATCGTCCGCCGCGCCCGCGACGGCAAGCTGACGATGGACGACTTCACCGGCGTGACGGTCTCCCTCACCAACCCCGGCGGCCTCGGCACCGTCCACTCGGTCCCGCGCCTGATGCCCGGCCAGTCGGTGATCATGGGCGTCGGCTCGATGGACTACCCGGCGGAGTTCCAGGGCACCTCCCAGGACACCCTGAACAAGCTCGGCATCTCCAAGGTCATGACGCTCACGTCGACCTACGACCACCGGGTGATCCAGGGCGCCGCCTCCGGCGAGTTCCTGCGCGTCGTCGCCAACCTCCTGCTCGGCGAGAACGGCTTCTACGACGAGATCTTCGAGGCCCTGCGCATCCCCTACGAGCCGGTCCGCTGGCTCAAGGACATCGACGCCTCGCACGACGACGACGTCACCAAGGCCGCCCGCGTCTTCGAGTTGATCCACTCCTACCGGGTCCGCGGCCACGTCATGGCCGACACCGACCCGCTGGAGTACCGCCAGCGCAAGCACCCCGACCTGGACATCGTCGAGCACGGCCTCACCCTGTGGGACCTGGAGCGCGAGTTCGCCGTCGGCGGCTTCGCCGGCAAGTCGATGATGAAGCTGCGCGACATCCTCGGCGTGCTGCGCGACTCGTACTGCCGCACCACCGGCATCGAGTACATGCACATCCAGGACCCCAAGCAGCGCAAGTGGATCCAGGACCGCGTGGAGCGCCCGCACACCAAGCCGGAGCGCGAGGAGCAGCTGCGCATCCTGCGCCGGCTGAACGCGGCGGAGGCCTTCGAGACCTTCCTGCAGACCAAGTACGTCGGCCAGAAGCGCTTCTCCCTGGAGGGCGGCGAATCGGTCATCCCGCTGCTCGACGCGGTGATCGACAGCGCGGCCGAGTCCCGTCTGGACGAGGTCGTCATCGGCATGGCCCACCGCGGCCGTTTGAACGTGCTCGCGAACATCGTCGGCAAGTCCTACGCGCAGATCTTCCGCGAGTTCGAGGGCAACCTCGACCCGAAGTCGATGCACGGCTCCGGCGACGTGAAGTACCACCTGGGCGCCGAGGGCACCTTCACCGGTCTCGACGGCGAGCAGATCAAGGTCTCCCTCGCCGCCAACCCGTCCCACCTGGAGACGGTCGACCCGGTCATCGAGGGCATCACCCGGGCCAAGCAGGACATCATCAACAAGGGCGGTACGGACTTCACGGTCCTGCCGGTGGCGATCCACGGCGACGCGGCCTTCGCGGGCCAGGGCGTGGTGGCCGAGACCCTGAACATGTCGCAGCTGCGGGGCTACCGCACGGGCGGCACGGTCCACATCGTCATCAACAACCAGGTCGGCTTCACCGCGGCCCCCGAGTCCTCGCGTTCCTCCATGTACGCGACGGACGTGGCCCGCATGATCGAGGCCCCGATCTTCCACGTGAACGGCGACGACCCCGAGGCGGTCGTGCGCGTCGCGCGTCTGGCCTTCGAGTTCCGCCAGGCGTTCAACAAGGACGTGGTGATCGACCTCATCTGCTACCGCCGTCGCGGTCACAACGAGTCGGACAACCCGGCCTTCACCCAGCCGCTGATGTACGACCTGATCGACAAGAAGCGCTCGGTGCGCAAGCTGTACACCGAGTCGCTGATCGGCCGGGGCGACATCACGCTGGAGGAGGCCGAGCAGGCGCTGCAGGACTACCAGGGCCAGCTGGAGAAGGTCTTCACCGAGGTCCGCGAGGCCACGTCGCAGCCGGTTTCGGCCGCGACGCCGGAGCCGCAGGACGGCTTCCCGGTGGCGGTCGACACGGCCGTGTCCGCCGAGGTCGTCAAGCGGATCGCCGAGTCCCAGGTCAACATCCCCGACTACTTCACCGTCCACCCACGCCTGCTGCCGCAGCTGCAGCGCCGGGCGGCCATGGTCGAGGACGGCACGATCGACTGGGGCATGGGCGAGACCCTGGCCATCGGCTCGCTGCTCCTCGATGGCACGCCGGTCCGCCTCTCCGGCCAGGACTCCCGCCGCGGCACCTTCGGCCAGCGCCACGCGGTGCTGATCGACCGCGAGACGGGCGAGGACTACACCCCGCTGCAGTACCTGTCGGAAGACCAGGCGCGCTACAACGTCTACGACTCCCTGCTGTCCGAGTACGCGGTCATGGGCTTCGAGTACGGCTACTCGCTGGCCCGCCCCGACGCGCTCGTGATGTGGGAGGCGCAGTTCGGCGACTTCGTCAACGGCGCGCAGAGCGTCGTCGACGAGTACATCTCGGCGGCGGAGCAGAAGTGGGGCCAGACGTCCGGCGTCACCCTGCTCCTCCCGCACGGCTACGAGGGCCAGGGCCCGGACCACTCCTCGGCCCGCCCGGAGCGGTTCCTGCAGCTCTGCGCCCAGAACAACATGACGGTCGCGATGCCGACCCTGCCGTCGAACTACTTCCACCTCCTGCGGTGGCAGGTGCACAACCCGCACCACAAGCCGCTGGTGGTCTTCACGCCGAAGTCGATGCTGCGCCTCAAGGCCGCCGCGTCGAAGGCGGAGGAGTTCACGACGGGCCAGTTCCGCCCGGTCATCGGCGACTCCTCGGTGGACCCGGCCGGAGTCCGCAAGGTCGTCTTCACGGCGGGCAAGGTCTACTACGACCTCGAGGCCGAGCGCCAGAAGCGCGGTGTGACGGACACGGCGATCATCCGTCTCGAGCGCCTGTATCCGCTGCCGGGTGCGGAGCTCCAGGCCGAGATCAAGAAGTACCCGAACACCGAGAAGTACCTGTGGGTCCAGGAGGAGCCGGCGAACCAGGGCGCCTGGCCGTTCATCGCCCTGAACCTCATCGACCACCTGGACCTGGCGGTCGGCGCGGACATCCCGGCCGGCGAGCGCCTGCGCCGCATCTCGCGCCCGCACAGCTCGTCCCCGGCCGTGGGCTCGGCGAAGCGCCACCAGGCGGAGCAGGAGCAGCTGGTGCGTGAGGTGTTCGAGGCGTAAGCCTCTGAGCACAGCTCACGAAAGGGCCCGGCCCCGGGGTTTTCCCGGGGCCGGGCCCTTTCGTCGTGCGTCCTCGGTGGCCTGGTCGGCACACCCACGGGTCTCTCCGAGGTAGTTCCCCTCTGGTGCACGCAGGTTGAGAGAGCCGGGGGTCCTTCCCCGGGGCCGTGCGCGGTCAGACGCACCGGGGAAGGCCGCGATCGGTCACGTCGTCTGGGGTTCGAAGTCCCAGAACGGACGGGTGCGGGCGCGTGCCGAGACGGTGTGGACGTGCTGCGGGCCCAGCGTCGCCGCAAGGTCCGACAACGCTTCCTGCTCCAGCTTCTCGGCCTGCTGGCGGTCCCGCACGGAGCGAAGGTCGGCGGCCTGGGCGATACGGGCGGAGAGCGTCAGCGGGTGCGTCCGGCCGAGCACCTCGCCGGCCCGGGCGGCGGTGACCTTGCTGAGTTCGGCCGCCGACTCGGGGTCACCGACGAGGCTGCGGAGGGCCGACGCGTTGATGGCACAGCCCAAGGTCCAGGGGTGGCTCTCCCCCACGGCCGTGGTCATGTCCGTCATAGCCTGTTCGACCAGGACGTGGGCGTGATCACGCTCACCCACGTTCCGCAGGATCAGGGCGTGGTTGGCACGGGCTCCCGCGACGAACGGGTGTCCTTCGGCGAGCATCAACTCGTAGCGGGCGATAGTGGCCTCACTGAGCTCGCGGGCCTGGTCGATGTCACCGTGCTCGCGGGTGAAGCAGCTTTGGCTGCTTGCATACCGGAGGGTATCCGGATCCGTCTCACCCAGAATGCGCTCGGACCGCTCCAGTACGTCGGCGAAGAGTCTCCCTGCCGCCTCACGGTCACCCCTGCGGTAGTGGCAGAAGGCGAGGTTGTGCTGGGCTTTCAACGTGTAGGGAGTGTTCGCGCCGAGCACGCGGAGCTGTTCCTCGACGTTCTTCGCCTGGATCGACTCCGCATCGGTGTAGCGCCCCAGAAGGCGCAGGTCGATGGCATAGGACGTCTCCGAATAGAACGTCCATGGATGCCGGGGCTTCAGCAGCAGGCGCCTTGCTTCGAGGGTTCGGCGGTCGACTTCCAGAGCCTCTTCGTAGCGGCCGAGCAGCACCAGCGTGGCGCCGAGGTTGTTCTGCGCGTTGAGGGTACGGGAGTCCTGCTCGCCGAGAAGTTCCCGATAAGCCGTCAGAATCCACTGCGAGAGTTCCAGCGCCTCGTCGTAGCGGGCCAGGCCTCGCAGGTCGGCGGCGAGGCCGCCCGCCGCGCGGAGGTGCTCCAGGTCCTGCGGCCCACGCTCCTCCCGCAGGTGTTCGACGGCAATACGCTCGATGGCCTCTGTACGGCCGTAGTCACCGACCGCGCGCAGCAGGTTGGCGTAGTGGTAGGTCAGTTCCCAGATGCGGGGGTGAGTCTCCCCCAGCAGCGACCGCCAGGCTTCCAGGGCGCGTTCGCCGAGTTTGATCCCGGCCTGGTACTCGCCCGAGAAGAACATGTAGCGAAGGCAGTTGAAGACCAGGCGCTGAATGGCGGGGTCAGTGCTGTTGAGGACGTCCGCGTACTTCAGATGCGGGACGATTTCCGCGTACACGGGCCACAGATCCGGATCCGTCGGCCTGCGGGGGTCCGCTGCCGCCAATGACTGGCGTACCACCTCGATGAACTCCTCGCGGTCCTCGTCCGGCATGTCCTTGCCGACGATCTGGTGCACCATGCGGTGCAGATACAACGACTCGCCGGAGGCCGCCGCATCGTCGGAGGTCGTGTCGTGGGACTCCAGGCGGACCACAGAGTACTGGCGCAGCTGGTTGATCGCCTTGTTCCACAGGAGCGGGTCGTTGAGGAGTCCCGCGACCTGTTCGGGCAGCTCGTCGTGCGGCATCTCCTTGAGCATTCGCACGGGGACGAATCCTGGCGCGAAGAACGTGCACAAGCGCAGCAGGTCCACGGACTCCGGGACCGTCTCACGCAGCTTGTTCAGCAGTATCGACCACGCCGTCTGGAACGCGAGCGGGAAGTCCGCTGACACCTTGACCACGTCCTGGTCGATACCGCCCTCCAGGAGGGCGATGTAGTCCTCGACCGACAGGTCGGAGTCGTTCAGCCAGCCGGCTGTCTGGTCCAGCAGGAGCGGCAGGTCCTCGAGGGCCTCGGCGAGCTGGTCGGCCTCGGCCTCGGTCAACCGCGGTGCACGGCGGCGGATGAAGGCCACGGACTCGTAGCGCTCGTACACGGGCACCTCCAGCAGCTTGCTGTTGTGCTCGGTCCACTCCGGGTTCCGTGAAGTGATCAGGACATGCCCGGGGCCGGTCGGCACCAGGTCCCAGATCTGGTCCGGCTCGTCGGCCCCGTCCAGGACCAGCAGCCAGCGGGCGTACGGGTCGCCCCGGCGCAGCGAGTCGCGGACGGCGCGCAGGCGCTCACCGTATTCCTGCCCCGTGGTCAGCCCCAGTTTCGGAGCCAGTTCCGCGAGGACGCGACGGTAGCTGACTCTCTTCTCGGCGTTGACCCACCACACCACGTCGTACTCGGAGCCGAACCGGTACACGTACTCCGCGGCCAGCTGCGTCTTGCCGACGCCCGACATGCCGTGCATCGTCACGACTCCCGCTCCGGGCTCGGCGCTCTGGAGGAGATGGTAGGCGTCGTTCAGCAGCGACTCCCGGCCGGTGAAGCGCGTGTTGCGGCGCGGGACACCGCCCCAGACCTCTGGCATGGACGCGGGGAAGCGTGGCCCGCGCCTGGCGCCGTTCGTGGAGCCGGGCAGCGGAGCGGTCGCCAGGTCCAGCCGGTCCAGCATGCGGCGCTCGGCCTCTTCGGCACCCATGTTGGTGAGGTCGACGGCGGCGAGCACTGCGGCGGCCACCGGCACGGTGTTGGTGGTGACCGACACGGCCGCGAAACGAGAGGGCTCGGGAGCCACGACCTTGCGCAGGGCCGCGTTCCATTCCTCGTGAGTGCGCGGACCCAACTGGAAGTACCACTCGCTGACGATGATGAGGATGCGGCCCTCGGCGAGCTTCAGGTCGCGCAGGAGGTCTTCGAGGGGGACCTCTGACGGGGAGTCCCAGCGCAGGTAGACGACACGAAGCCCGCGGCGCTCGAGCCGGTCACCGATCCAGGCAGCCCAGGCCCGGTTGAACCCGGCGAAGCTGATCGTGACGGTCTGCTTCCTGGCCCCCTTCTCGGTTGATCCAACCGGCGTATGAGTTCCAGACATGCAGCGGCCTCCCTGCGCGTCATTCCCAAAATCGTAGAACCTCCGCGCTGTGCTCCGGTAGGTCGCCGGCCGCAACCGACAACTGTGGCTTCGGTTCGTAGTGTGTCTTTCGATCTTTGCGCAAGAGTCCCCTTGGTGTGGGGACCTTCACTCATTCGGCCGCCGAAAGCCGAGGACCGTGCCGTTGCACCCACAGGGCACGCGCCACCTCGACGTATGCTCGCGCTTGGACGACATGGCCTCGAGGTGCGGGGATACCAGCCATCCGCTCGTACGTCACGACCATCTCGTCTACGAACCGCCGACCCACCACGGTGAGTTCAGGGGAGCCCACCAGCACCGGCAGTACTGTCCCCACCTGAACCTGGTAGCGGGCGTGCAGAGTCCAGGCGGACTCCCGGTCGGCCTGTTTCACGGCGGCGAGTGCGCAGCGCTGATGAAAATCCGCGAGCGCCAGGTGTGAATAGGCACCCTGCAACAATCCGTCATACGGTCGCGGATCGGGTCGCCAGGGGGCAAAGTACCTCTCCTCGTGAACGGCCTGATGGAGTATCACCATGTCGCTCAGCGCTGCCAGTTTCGTGTGGTTCAGCTCGTGCACAAGCGTGGCCGCGAACACCTTGGGTGTCGGCGGGGTACTGCTGAGCAGAGCGCCGAAGGCCTCACGCCGCGTGCCGCTGCAACTGCCGGTGCCCCTGCCCTTCGGGTCGGTACCGGGAGGCACGGCCAGCGGGACCAGACAGCGCAGCAGGCCGACGGCCTCAGCCACCCGGTCCTCTCCCCCGATCTCCAATGCCCCCGCTATATCCGCCCAGGCCTGCGCCCAGCGTTTCCGCTCGCCTTCGTCCAAGGTGGTCGGACCGCTCAGCCCGTGGTGGAGCGACCCGTCCCTCACCGTGCGGTATGGATCGAGGTCGTCCACAGCCATGGGGTCAGCACCCGGCACCAGACCCGGCAACGCATACGCAGGTGTCCACGCAGGTGAGCCCGACCAGGCGCCGATCCCGTCCTCCAGATGCACGACGATGTCGGAAGCACCTGATTGACGCATGATCAGACGCCTGTCCCGGCAGAGGACGTCCACCGCCGCGTCCCCGGACTGCACCGTGTACAACGCCCCCAGCGACGGCAGCGCAAGCACCCCGTCCCGCCCCCTCAGCCGCACGCTGAAGGAGATCCCGGCGCGAGCCGCGGCCACCGCGGCGACGCCGCTGAAGTGGGCCAGGTCCCGTGCGAGCTCCCGAGCGCCCTCCTCCGTCGGCGGTCCCGACTCCGTGTCCAGGCCGCGCAGGCAGCGCCTGGCCCAGGGGCCGATCAGCGGATGTAGGAGCCGGTCGCGGGCGGGCGAGCGGCGGGGGACGGACACGCCGTGCGGGAGGCCTACGGGTCCCGGGGCAGGCACCGACCCTGCCTCGTCCGGCGCCGGTCCGTAGCCCCCCGGCGGCCCCGCCCGGTCCGCCTGCACCAGCAACGCCCAGTCCTCCCGCATCCGTGCCCGCGCCCGGGGCGGACACACCGCGTCGTCCGCCCCCTCCACCGCGTCGAGCACCGCTCGCACCATCAGCAGTCGCCGGGTGTCCTGGTCGCGCACCAGGAGTGCGAGGGTGTCGGGGCCGCCCTCGGTGCGGCCGAGTTCGGTGAGGGCACGGTCGGGGACCGCCGGAAGTATCACGGGGTGCTCCCTTCGCAGGAGACGGCGGGGACGGACGCCCGGGGTGCCCGTGCCGCGCCGTCGGCGAGGCGCTTCGCCACATGGCGGATGAAGCGCTGCAGGTCGGCGCAGTACACGGACGGGTTGGCGAAGCCGTTTCCGGCTCGGTAGCGGTGGGCGTAGTGGCCGCCGCCGCAGACGGTGAGCAGGGGGCACGCCCGGCATTGCGCCGCCAGCGCGGCCGCGCCCGACTGCCGGGCCGCCACGCCGGGATGGCCCAGCGCGTCGTCGAAGCCGTGCCGGAAGACGTCCAGGCCCGTCTCCGCCGCGCCCTCGTACGTGGATTTCAGCGAGTCCACCTGTTCGATGGACCCGTCCGTCTCGACCACCACCGCGTCGAAGGGCGACAGGCCGAGCGACTCCGTTGCGGCCGGCAGGCCCATGAGCAGCGCCAGGCACTCCTCGAAGAGGCGCACCCGGGTCTCCCGCCGTGCGGCGTCCCACCATCGGTCGAACACGGCACACAGCCAGTCGCCGTAGAGCGTTCCCGCGCCGTCCAGGTGCGGTGGCGGGGCCGACCAGTTCCCGTGCGGCAGGAGAAGGTCCAGGGCCGGCGGGCGAAGGGCGAGCAGGGATTCGTACGTCTCCAGCGGGTCCAGCACGGGGTCCACCACCGTGAGGATTCCGGCGTACGACTCGGGGAACCGGTCCGCGACCAGGCGTGCCCCGCGTGCTGCGGCCGGCCACGACGGGCGGCCCGAGTGGTCGACCCGCCGCGCGTTGTGGGCGGCGAGGCCTCCGTCGAGGCTGATGCCGATGCGGATGCCGTGCTGGGACAGGGTGGCCACGCGGCGCTCGGTGAGGAGCGTGGCGTTGGTCTGAACGACCGGGTGGACGGCACAGGCGGCCGGGACGCAGTCGCGGACGAGGTCGGTGAAGCGCGCGAGCGCCTCAGCGCCGGCGAGCAAGGGTTCGCCCCCGTGCAGGACCAGCGACACCGCAGCCAGGTCGTGGACGCGGGCGTGCTCCGCGATGCGGTGTGCGGTGCGGTCCAGGACCTGCGTCGACGCGGCGGCCGGCCGGTCGCGCCAGGTGTGGTCGGGACCCTCGTAGAGATAGCAGTACCTGCAGGCCAGATTGCACCGGCCGTTGACCTTCACGATGAACTGCCGGAAGGGTTGGCGCCCTTCACCGGCGACACTCGGAGATCCGGGTTCCTCCGGGGTGTGCTCGGGAGCGGCGTTCGGCGACACTCCAGCACCCCCATGCCGTACGGCTCGTGCTGTGGCGGTTCGCCCCTCCGCGGCACGGCCCCCTACCCGTACAGGGGCTATGCCTACCCACGGGCCGGCGCAAACGCACTACGTTCGAAAGTGACTGATTGGGCAATACATTCGACCGAAAGTGATGCGTCACGGCGCCAGTCGGACCGTTCCCGATGGCACCACGGCCTCCGCTCCTCTCAGAAGGAGTTGTTGAAGCCCCACAGCATCTCGCTCGGCTGCGCCGCCCGCTCCCGCAACTCCTCCAGCACCTCGGTCAGCACCGGATGCCGGAGCGTCCTCAGCTCGTCCAGGTCGAGCCCGAGCAGATCCGGAAGCGGCTCCTGCGTGACCGCCGGGCCCGCTCCCTCATCCAGCGCCCCGGAAGACGCTTCCTCGCGTATGTCCATCGCCTGTCCCTCTCCCCTCGCCCCGCTCACTCCAGCTCAGCCAGTCGCTGGGCCGTCTGACGTGCCATCGGCTCGCCCGTGGCCACGTGGTCCTCCGGCAGCCTCGACCACTCCGTCCGGGCGGCCCGGTACGCCTCGCGGGCCGCCCGCGGACGGGCCGCCGCCTCGTAGGACATACCCCGCCAGTGGCGTGCCTGCGCGCCGAGTTCCACGGCTTCCCGGCGTCGACGATCCGTTTCGGCCCTCTCCTCCGCCTCACGTGCCGACTCGGCGGCGGCCCGGAACGCGTCGACCGCCTCGTCCAGGCGCGCGGGGCGGCCCAGACTCTGGTACGCCTCGAACTGCACCTGGCCGACCTCCAGCCAGCAGCGGGCGGCCAGCAGCGGTTCGTTCGCCTCCGCCGCCGCGAGCCCGAAGAGGTGTTCGGCCTCACGCAGATCGACCCGGTCGCCCCTGCCCCGGTAGCGGAGCATCAGGGCCTTGCCCAGCAGCAGCAGGCGGTGCCCGAGGTGCGGGCTGCCCGCAGGGGTCTCCGTGCGGCAGTCCCGCAGCACCCGGATCGCCCGGGACAGCGGCTCGGACGAGCGATGGCCGGTGTCCAGCCCGGCCCGGCGCAGCAGTACTTCACCCCACTCGGCCAGCACATCGGCGTGCGCGGGCGCGTCCCGCGACATGCGCTGCGCCGCCTGCTCGAAGCGGTCCGCGGCCTGCACGAGTTCGCGCGGATCCCCCGTCTCGCCGTAGCGGACCGCCCTGATGCGTCCGGCGCGCACCAGAAGTGCGGCACGCAGGCCCTGGTCCCTGGTGAGGCTCAGCGCCTCGTCCACACGCGCCTGCGCCTCGTCCAGGGCTTCGCCGGACCTCAGCAGGGCATCGACCAGGTCGAGGAGGATGCGGACCCGCTCCCGGGGGCGCTCCCCGTGGGTCCCGCCGTCCGCCTCGGGGACGGTCTCCAGGGCGTTGCGCAGCGACAGCGCACCCTGTTCGGCATAGCGGCGGGCCTGCTCCGGGTCGAGGGTGGCGGCCGACAGGCGCAGCAGGATGCGGCCATGGGCGAGCGGCAGTTCGGGCGGCCGGCGGCTGAGGTCCGGCCAGGCGTCGGCGAACGCCTCCAGCATGCCGACGGCGCCCTGCAGAAGCGCGCTGTCGCCACCGAGGCTCCACTGCGCCTCCAGTGCGCCCACGCGCTCCAGCGTGAGCCTCAGCGCCTCGTCCTCGTTCAGTTCCGGGGCCGCGCAGGCCACCGCGTACTCGCGGTCCGCCCTGCGCAGCAGTTCGAGCGCGCCCCGCTCGTCGCCGCGTCGCCTGCGGTCGGTGGCGGCGGCGCGCAGCACCCGCGCGAGTACGGCCCGTTCGCGCAGGGCACGGGGGTGGGCCACGGCACGGTCGGCGGCCGTCTCCGCCTCCCGCAGCAAGTCCTCGCCGCCCAGCACCTCCCACAACCGCAGGACGCAGTGCGCGTACTCGGCCCACAGCTCCGGGTCGGTGCCGATGACCGGCTCGTGCTCCGTGGCGCCCCGCAGCAGCTGCACGGCGTCGATCAGGTCCTGGACCATGCCTTCCTGGTCGAACTGCTCGACCAGCGCACGGGCCCGTACGACGGCCTGGTGTGTCGGGCGCTCCGTGGCCGGCCCCGGGCGGCCCCGGCTGCCGTAGAGCGCCAGTTGCTCCGGCAGGGGCATGAAGCGCTCCAGCACGCGGGCGGCCACCTCCGCGAAGGGCTGGGGGACGAGGGTCGCGCCGCCGTTGTCGCCGTTCTCCTCCGGATAGGGGGCGCCGGGCGCATAGGGGCGCCCCGAGCCGCCGTTGCCCAGTTGCGCGAGGGCGAGGGCGGGGAAGTTGGGACCGCCCCTTCCGAAGCGCTGTTCGATGTACTCCGAGCAGTGCTTGAGCACCAGCATGGCCTCGTCCCGGCCGAGCGGTGACAGCAGGGACTCCTGCACGCCGGGCGCGAACTCGTACCACTGGACGCCGTCGGCCCCGTGGTCCTCCTTGGCACGTGAGAGCAGACCGCTGAGCAGGACCTCGGCCAGTTCGGACGGCCCGGAGCCGGGCAGCATGGTCCGTTGCACCAACTGCATCACCGGCAGGCACAGCGGGGCCGCGGCGAGGTAGACGGCCAGCCGGCCCGCGGCCGGGGAGGCGGTGGAGCGGAAGCGGCTGACCAGTTCCAGCGCGGACGGACGGCGGCCCGGGCGTGCCGCCGGGGCGGACGGCTGGTCGGCGCGTACCCAGCCCACGGCACCGGCCACCGGACCGGCGCCCGCACCGGACAGCAGCCGCGCCCACGCCCCCAGGGCCACCGGCTCGGGCGGCAGCACCGGAACCGGGAGCGCACCGCGTCGGGAATCAGGGGACGGCCCGGCCGGAGTGCGCACTCGGAGCGCGGCCGCGCCGCCCAGCGTCTCTCCCCGGGTCAGTTCCCCATAGGTGACGGGAAGCCGGGTGCGGTTCCACATGCGTTGCGGCAGGGGCTGGAGTACGGCGGCGGGGGCCTGGCGGGCCAGGTGGTGCAGCATTCGGTGCGCACGGCCGCTGCGCCAGAGCGGACCCGCGCAGTCGCTGACCAGGAGGGTGATACGGCGTCCGGTCGGGTCGCTGAGCCGGTCGGCGGAGTGCAGCGGTGCGGCGTCCGGTTCGGGACTGAAGCTGACCGCGGGCTCGCCGTCCGGACCCTCGTGCAGATAGCTGACCTGGATGTCCCAGAAGGCCCCCAACTGAGCGAAGACCTGCTCCAGTTCGGCGAACATCTGGTCCCACACCCGCATCGACGACGATGCGTCCATCACCAGCTGAAGCCGTGCGTCGGCCCGGGTCACCGCCCGGAAGACGGGCAGCACCAGACCGCCCGCGCGGGCGCTACGCTCCGCCGTCGCCGTCTCGTCGAGCACCGACCTCAGCGGCGGCGCGGCGCTCCGATACCCCTGCAACGGCCGTAATGCGCGCTGGAGTTCGAGCGGGGCGGGGAAGGCGGGGGCGACGGGCACACCGACGGGCAGCGCGGTGGCCCGTCCCTGCCCCCGGAACCGTTCCCCGTCCTGCTGGGGCACCGGGTACAGCGCGATGCGCCGGTCGCCTTCCGGCTCGTGCGGCAACGGCTCGGGCGGGAGCGGGTCGGCCTGACCCAGCTCCGCGGCCGGGAGGCCCCCCGGCGGCTGTTCGCCGGGCCGAACGGCGGGTACGGCCGACCGCGCCGGCTGCTCCGGCGCCGCGTCCCCGGAATGCGCAGGACGCGTCCAGCGGGCCAGCCAGAGGGCGTCGCACAGCTGCTCGCCATCGGGATCGAGCCCGATCTCCCGCAGCACGGCGACGAGTTCGGTGATCGGGTCGGCCGGAGGTACGACGGGGCGTCCGGCGCCGGGTCCTTCGCCGGGGCGGACAGGACCGTGGCGCGCCGCTGCGTCGGGCATCACTCTCACCTCGGCCGGTCGAGTCGCTGGATGAGCAGGTCGGCCAGGCGTTCGCGGCTCGGCGGAGCGGCCGCGTCGGTGAGGTAGATGGCGTTCAGCAACTGGTCGGCCGCGAGGAGTTCGCTGCGCGAACGCTCGAGGAAATGACTGATCAGGTCGTCGCCCGAACGGGCCGCCTCGTCGCCCAGGTGCGCGCGGACGAAGGTGGCGAGCCTCTTGTGGTCGGGGCGACCGAGCTGGAGGTGGATGCAGCGGCGCATCAGCGGAGCCGGGAAGTCGCGCTCCCCGTTGCTCGTCAGGACGACGAAGGGGAAGGCGCGGCAGCGGACCCTGCCGTCACGCACGCGCACCTTCGTGCCGTCGGCGGTGAGCACCTCGGCCTCGCCGTCGGGCAACCGGTCGGCGATGCGCTCCAGTTCGGGGATGGCGAACTCGCCTTCCTCCAGGACGTTGAGCAGGTCGTTGGGCAGGTCGATGTCGCTCTTGTCCAGCTCGTCGATGAGCAGCACGCGCGGGACGTCGGACGGCAGCAGGGCGGTACCGAGGGCCCCGAGGCGGATGTAGCTGCCGATGCTCTCCGCCGATCCGGGGGAACCGGCCGCGGTCCCGAATCCTCCCTGCGCCGCGATCTGCACATCCTGCAGCCGGGCGATGGCGTCGTAGTGGTAGAGGCCGTCCTGGAGCGTGGAGCGGCTGACGATGGACCAGCGCAGGACGTTGCCGAGACCCAGTTCATAGGCAACGGAGTGCGCGAGGGTGCTCTTGCCCGCCCCGGGGCTGCCGGTGACGAGGAGGGGACGGCGCAGATAGAGCGCCGCGTTGATCATCTCCAGTTCCTCGGCACCGGGCCGGTGCAGTTCGGCGAGGTGCCGGTACGCACCGAGCCTGCGGTCCTCGGACCCGTCGCCGTCGACGCCCGCGGCCGCCGCCTCCCGGCCCCTGAAGTCCCGCCACGGCGGAGGGTCGGGCAGCCGTTCGATCCCGTCGTGGGGTTCCCCGGCGCCTCGGTAGATGAGCCACTCACTGGATTCGGTCATGATCCGGTCCTCGTCGTCACTCGTCCGCCATGGCCGCCGAACGTGCTTCACCGTATCCATCCACAGGAAGCCTGGTAAGAGCGCGGTACAGCCTTCGGCGCGGTCGCTTCACGGTGCCTCCAGCAGGTCGTCGCTCCCCGGCAGCGGCCGGTGCGGGTCGTCGTAGAACAGGGCGATGCCGTCGGCCCAGTACGTCTCCGTCCGGCCGGCCCGGAGCCCCGCCCGCAACGTGTGGACCAGCTCCGGAAGCCGTTCGGCACCGCCCGCCCCGGCGACCGTGTCGCCCGCCCGGCGGTGGAACTCCCCGCACACCGCGTCCCGTCGGCCGCGCCAGCGGCGCCACAGCGCGACGCCGAAGCCGCCGTGCACGATCCGCGCAAGCGCCACCGTGTCGTCCTCGAACCGCTGGTCGCCGTAGCGGCACAGGATCGGGATCGCACCGTGCGGCAGGCCCCGCAGCCGGTTCAGTGGCGGTACGGGTATCCGCAATCCGTCGTCGCAGTCCAGGACTTCGGGCCGGGCATCGTGCGAATGGACCCAGTGCCAGCGGGCCTCCCGCTCCCGCTGCTCCTCGTCGTCGGCGAGCGGGTCCTTCTCGTACGGTACGAACTCCGCCCCGTCGGGCAGCTGGTCACGGTCGACCGAGCGCACGACGACAGGGCGTTCGGCGCCGAGCGGCGTGCCGTCCGGACCCAACTGCCAGGTGTCGACCGGCAGTCCGAGCAGCGTCCGGGGCAGCGCGACCTGCAGCAGGGCGGGCCGGCCGGGCCGGTCGCAGTGGCGGAAGGCCTCTGCGAGGGGGCCGACGAGCGGTCCCGGCAACGCGTCCAGCGGCAGCCGCTCGGCCTCTTCGAGGCGGACGACCTCGCCGTCGGGCCGGGCCACCGAGATCCGCCAGTCGCAGCGGTCCGGCTCCCAGCCCCGCTGGACGAGTTCGAGCAGTGCGCACGGGCGTGGCGTGCGATCGGCCGTGTGCGCCTCGGCCTGCTCCCCACGCGCGGGGTCGTGAGCCAAGGACGCTTCGAGTCCGGGCGCAAGGTCGTTCGAGGGCGCGAACGCTGTGGAACCGGTCGACGGCGGTGTTCCATAGGGGGTGGCGGGGACGAGGTCCAGCGGATCGCGCCTTCCGCGCTGCGGGGGCAGCGGGGCGGACCCCGGGCTGTGCCGTGGCCGGAGGAGATCGATCCGCCGCTGCGCCAGAATGTGCCGGTACCGCGTGCCGAGACCCTCCGCGCTCTGTCGCAGCCACTCCCACAGGGCCTGTTCCGCGTCCTGGGTGCCGGGCGTCTCGAAGGGCCGGTCGGCGGACATGACCCGCATCGCGTAGTCGATCACGAGTTCCAGCGCGCCGTCCTCACGGGCGCTCTCGTACAGTGCGCCGAGGCCGTCGCGCCAGCCGCGCGGCGCCGGCTGGGGGATCGCGGCCGCCAGACCCGGGAGCGACTCGAGGATGTCCAGCAGGCCGCGGGTGCTGGCCGGGGGCGGCAGGTCCGCGAGGCGGCCCAGTAGCTGGATCCGCTCGTCGGGACTGAGTGCGCGGCCGGGCCGTGCGCCGAGCTGGCCCTGCACATCGGCCCAGGTGGGACGCTCGGAGTCGGGGTGCCGCTGCCGGTCCCGGTGGTAGCGGTCGTGGGCGTGGAAGACGGCCTGGTACAGATCGCAGTGCTCGCTGCGGATCCCGTCCCGGGGCACGGTCAGCGCCCGTAACTGCTCGATCCCCGTGGACGTACCCCCGCTGCCGTGGTCCGAGCGGGACTTCAGGACGCCGATGACCTCGCCGCGCAGCGGGTCGATGACGGGGCCTCCCGAGACGCCCGGCGGAAGGTCGTTGTGGCCGAGGCGCATCTGCACGCCCGAGGACCAGCCTCCCAGGGTGCCCTGCACCGAGAGGGGTCCGTCCATGACCTGCAGTTGGCCGCCCAGCACGGTCCAGCCCGCGTAGAACACCCTGCCTTCGTCGTAATACGCGGCGGGCCGCTCGGAGACGTAGACGCAGTCGTGGTCGACGGGCTCGCGGAGCCGGACGAGCGCGAGGTCCGGGGCGGGCCAGTTGCCGCGCACGGCCCCCGCCGGGCGCTCCGGGACCGTGGCCGCGACGGCTCCGGGCACGACGGAGCCACCGCGCCCCGGACCGTTCTCGTAGACCACGGCGACCTCGTCCCCCTCCCCGCCCAGTGCCACGTGTGCGCAGGTCAGAACCCAGTTCGGCGCGACGAAGAACCCGCTGCCGAGGAAAGTTCCCGTCTCGTCGAGGGCATACCCGACCCCCGGCCGATGGATGCGCACGGTCGCGGCCATGACGAGTTCACGCAGCGCACGATGGGCCGCGTCGAGGCCGCTCGATGCGCCCCGGGCGTGCCCGTCCGTCATGCCCCGCTCCCGCCGCCGGCCGCATCGGCGCCGCCGTGCCCCCGAGCGCCGGGGGAGGCGCCCGCGTCCGGGACGCCGGCCGCGGGGGACGGTGTGGTCCCCGGTGTGTCGTCGCCCGTACCGGCGGTGGCGTCGAGCGTGCCTGGGGTGCCGTCCAGCGTGCCGGGCGGTGGCGGGCCACCGTTCCAGGTCAGAGTGACCGTGATGCCCGCCTTGGCCTCGCCGTCCGCGAGCAGTCCGACCACCTTGCCCGCCTTCGCGGTCAGCTCGATCCCGAACTCGACGCTGACCTCGTCGGGCCGTACCGCGCGCAGCGGTCCGGCCAGCGAACGCGCCACGCCGGTGATCACGGAGTGGAGGCTCTCGACCTGTGCCTCCACCCGGTCGGCGAAACCGGTGTCCGTGTACGACAGCTCCCCGGACGGCACCGCGAGCTCCTCGGCCCCGGATATCCGGGCCCACACAGGTGTTCCGTCCGGCATCTCGATGCGCGCTATCCGCGTCGACCCGTCCGCCATGGCATCCCCCGCTCCCCCGTGAACCCGTCTGCCGCTGCGCAGGCTAGCGACACGGCGGACGTGACGCGAGAGCACAGCCGACCCGCGGGACCACCGCGCTCCCGCCTATCCTTTTCTTGTTCTCTCCTACCCCCTCAGCGAACCTCCGGAGCACCACCGATGTACTTCACCGACCGCGGTATCGAAGAGCTGGAGAAGCGGCGCGGCGAGGAAGAGATCACCTTCGAGTGGCTCGCCGAGCAGCTGCGTACGTTCGTCGATCTCAATCCTGACTTCGAGGTGCCGGTGGAGCGCCTGGCGACCTGGCTGGCCCGGCTGGACGACGAGGACGACGACGAGTAGCACCTGCGCCGCCCGCCCCGGCACCGCCACAGCGGCGCCGGGGCGATGTTCTGCGTGCGCGGGGACGCCTCCTGCGGGCGTCCGACACGGTCGCAAGCGGTGGCGGGGCGGCCTTCCTCGGTGTCGGGCACGACCGTAGCGGCGCCGGGGCCCGCCCTCTGAGGGCCTGACCACCGGTCGCGAGGGGTGGCGGGGCGGCCCCCTGCGACGTCGGGCACGGTCGCGAGCGGTGGCGGGAGGCGCCCGTCGGCGCGTCGTCTCGTGCTTGCCGGCGGGGTGCCGTACGCGAGCCGTCGGGAACGGGCCAGTGTGGGCGCGGTCAGTTTGTTGAGTTTGTCCGGGTTGCTCGATCATCCGGCTTGCGCGCCCCCCGCGTGACTCGGGATCCGCCCGGCTGCCCGGCGCGCTCCTCGCGCGACCTGTCCGTCGAGCCTTCCGGGTGACCTGCCCGTCCGAACGTGCGGGCACGTGATCACCGGCCGCCGCACGGCAGCCAGGCGCCGAGACGGCGAGGCAACGAAGCGGCGAGGTGGCGCACTCCCTCGTCGCCGACGCGGGTTCGCCGCCCCATCCGCACGTTCCCCCGAATGGGCGCCTTGACTTTCCCCGGCCGCGATATATCGTGAATTGCAGAAGACGCGATATGGCGCGTCGGGAGCCCCGTCCGCGGAGCCGTCCGGCGTCGTCGCGCATGTCCGCGCCGCCGTCCCTCGCGGATGCCTGTCCGCCCCGGCCGAGGAGGTCAGCACCATGTCAGAGTGGTCCGTCGCAGAGCCGAGGAAGCTCACTTTCGACGCCCCGGTGACGGCACTCCATGTGCGCATCGTCAACGGAACGGTGAACGTGGTGGGCACCGACGAGAGTTCCGCGCGGCTGGAGGTCTCGGAGATCGAGGGGCCGCCGCTCGTGGTGACCCACAAGGACGGCGCCCTCACTGTGGCGTACGAGGACCTCCCCTGGAAGGGGTTCCTCAAGTGGCTCGACTCCAAGGGCTGGCGCCGCAGCGCGGTGGTCTCCCTGGCGGTTCCTGCGTCCACCCGTGTGGAGGTGGGCGTGGTCGGGGCCAACGCCATGGTCTCCGGGATCGACGGCGGCTCCGATGTGAAGGGCGTGACGGGCGACACGACACTCGTCGGCGTCTCCGGACCGGTCCGCGCCACGACGGTGTCCGGGAGCGTCGAGGCCCAGGGCGTCAGCGGGGAGTTGAAGCTCAACTCCGTCTCCGGCGATCTGACGGTCATCGAGGGGACCTGCCCCGTCGTGAAGGCCGACTCCGTGAGCGGCTCGATCATCCTCGACCTCAATCCCACGAGCGGCCCCACCGACGCCCGTCTGACGAACGTCTCGGGCGAGATCGCCATCCGCCTCCCCCACCCCGCGGACGCCGAGGTCGAGGCGAACACGGCGAGCGGCGCGGTGTCCAACGCCTTCGACGACCTGCGGGTGAGCGGCCAGTGGGGCGCCAAGAAGATCACGGGCCGTCTGGGCGGGGGCACCGGCCGTGTGAAGGCCACCACGGTCTCCGGCTCCATCGCTCTGCTCCGCCGGCCGCCCGCCGAGGACGAGCCCTGGGACGCGCCACCCGCGGACCGCTCCGCAGGCGGCGACACCACCGTCTCGTCAGATAGTTCCTCCAACGGCACGACCGCCGGTCCGACCGAGCAGAAGGGGCTCTGACATGCCTCCCGTCTTCGCCCATGGACGACTGCGCCTCTACCTGCTGAAGCTGCTCGACGAGGCGCCGCGCCACGGCTACGAGGTGATACGGCTCCTGGAGGAGCGCTTCCAGGGCCTGTACGCGCCGTCCGCCGGCACCGTCTACCCGAGGCTGGCCAAGCTGGAGGCCGAGGGCCTGGTGACGCACACCACCGAGGGCGGCCGCAAGGTCTACGCGATCACGGACGCGGGCCGCGCCGAACTGTCCGAGCGCAGCGCCGAACTGGCCGATCTGGAGCTGGAGATCCGGGAGTCCGTCGCGGAGCTGGCCGCCGAGATCCGCGCCGACGTCCGGGGGGCTGCGGGAGACCTGCGCCGCGAGATGCGGGCAGCGGTCTCCGAGGCTCAGCGGGGCACCAAGGGCCACGGGGGTGCGTACGGGGGGCACACCGACCAGTCCGAGAAGGAGGCGTGGCGCGTCGCCAAGGAGGAGATGCGCCGCGTCAAGCAGGAGTGGAAGGACCAGGCGCGGCGCGCCAAGGACGAGAGCCGGCGGGCCCGCGAGGAGGCCGAGCGCGCCCGCCACCAGGCCAGGGAGGCCCAGGAGCGGGCGCGCGCCCAGGCGCAGGAGGATGTGCAGCGCATAGCCCGCCGGGTGCAGGAGCAGGTGCAGGACCACTTCGCGCGCGGCGACTGGCCGACCGGCGTCCGGGAGGGCGTCACCGAACTGGCCAAAGAGTTCGGTGAGTTCGGGAAGGAGTACGGCTTCGGACGCGCCGGAGCCACCGGCACGCCGAAGGCCCCGGATGCCCCGGAGTACTCGACGACCTCCGAGGACTTCCCCGGAGCGTACGAACCCTCCTGGGCGCACGAGGACTTCTCGGGCGACCCGACCCGTGCCCTCGACCGGCTTCTGGACCGCTTCCGCGACGACATCCGGGACGCTGCCCGCGACCACGGGGTGACGGAGGACCAGCTCCGCGAGGCCCGCCGCCATCTGTCGACGGCTGCGGCTCATATCGGGGCGACGTTGCGGTCAGGAAAGAGCTGACACCCGGATCGCGGGGCCGGACCGCGGGCGCGGCGCCGCCTGGGCTGCCACGGGATGCCTCCTTCCCGGCTGCGCAGGTTGACCGACCAGGAAGGGCAGAAGCTGCAGCCGATCGTGCGCCAGGGCAGCACCATTTCGGTGCGGTACCGGCGCGCGATGATGCTGCCCGCTTCGGCCGGCGGCAACCGGGTGCCCATGATCACAAAGCTGGTGCAGGCCGACGAGGACACCGTCCGTGACGCGATCCATCGGTTCAACGAGATCGGCCTGGCCTGCCTGTCGCCTCGGCTGCCCGCACGCAACCGACAGTCCCACCTCCGCGCGTCTCTTACCGGCTCGACGCCGCGCTGGCGGGCACGGGGACGCCGCCGAACGACGCACGTGAACTCTCACGCCGGGCACGCCTTGGAAAAAAGTCAGGGGCCACTGTCGATCCGGCCACATCCCGTTCGACGACCTGATGTGGGGCACTTCGCCACACGAGGTTGCGACCCAGGACCTGATGAGGAAACACATGGATCAGCTACTGAGACTCATGAACTTCAACGTCTCGAGTGACGGGATCGGTGCCGGTGAGCACCAGCACCAGAGCTTCGAGAATCCGTTCGGCCTCGCCCATGCTGAGAGGCTGTTCGCCTGGGCCGGCGCCACGGCGAGCTGGCCCAACCGCACCGACCCCGGCGGGAGCCGTGGCCTCGACGACTACTTCACGCGGGACTTCGCACGCAACATCGGCGCCGAGATCATGGGCCGCAATAAATTCGGCCCCCAGCGTGGGCCCTGGCAGGACCATGACTGGCGCGGCTGGTGGGGTGACGAGCCCCCGTTTCGCACCCCGGTGTTCGTCATGACCCACCACAAGCGTCCTTCGATCACGCTCTCCGACACCACGTTCCACTTTGTCGAGGGCAGCCCGATCACGGTCCTCGAACAGGCGCGGGAGGCGGCGCAGGGCAAGGACGTCCGACTCGGCGGCGGGGTCACCACCGTCCGGCAGTTCCTTGATGCCGACCTCGTCGACACCCTGCACGTAGCGGTCTCGCCAGTGAAGCTCGGGTCGGGCCTGCGCCTCTGGGAGTCGCCCGATGAACTGCTCGACCGGTTCCATCTCGAGGTCGTGCCCAGCCCGAGCGGCGTGACGCACCACCTGTTCTGGCGAAAATGACACGAGGGACCACGCAGGAATCTCAGCACGGCCCATGCGAGCGTTTCAGCAAATGAACGCGTAGTTGTGGGCGAGATACCCCTACAGACCGCGGTACTCGCCCACAACCATCAACCAGCCGCATGGGCAGTGGACCTGCTTGGCTGCCGTGCGCCTCAAGGGCAGCGCCCTCCGGGGGACTCGCCTCACCCGGCCTGTGCCGCTCGCCCACCCCACAGCACGCGCTCGACGCCGGCGTGGGTCACTCCATGGTCGGCGAGGACCTCGGAGGGGATGCCGGGGCGGAGAGTCAAGGCGAGCAGCAGGTGCTCATCGCCGATGTGCCGGTCGCCATGCGCGAGGGCGGTGCGCAGAGAGACGGTCAGGAGCTCCCTGGCGCCCCGGTCGAACGGACGGCGTCCGGCTCGCCGTGCGCTTCCCGCACGGCCGGTGGCCAGCGCGCCCTCGCCGTGCGTCTCCTCGACCCGGGAGACGATCTCCGCGAGGTCGATGCCGAGCCCGGCGAGGGCATCGGCGTCGGCCCGGGAGAGGCCGCCGCGGCGGCGTGCCTCGGCGAGCTCCCGCACCACCGCCTCGCGCCGCCCGGTGAGCCCGAGTGACGCCAGGGCGAAGGCGGCCCTGCTGCCTTCGCGGTCGAGGAGGGCGAGCAGCAGATGCGCTTCCTCGACGCGCGCCTCACCGGCCCGTTCACAGTGTTCGACCGCTCCGGTGACCACGGCGCGGGCGTCCTTGGTGAACCGTTCGAACATCACTGCCTCCCGTACTTCTTGTGCACGGCCTGTCTGCTGACTCCGAGTTCCGCGGCGATCTCCTGCCACGACCAGCCCTGGTTGCGCGCGCTGCGCACCTGTACCGCCTCCAGCTGCTCCAGCAGCCTCCGCAGCGCGGCGACGGCCCGCAGCCCGATCCGTGGATCACGATCGCCCGCGCGCTCGGCGAGATCCGTTGCTTCGGTCATGATGTCAACTTAGGTTGACGCGGGAAGATTGTCAACCCTAGTTGACAATCCAGGACCTCAAAAACCCGCGGCGGACTCGGAAGGTCCGAGCCCGCCGCGGGCCTACAGCTCAAAGCTGACAGCTGACAGCTGACAGAGGAAAAGATCGCGGCCGCCTAGTAGGGCTTGGTTACCTTGGGTGAGTAGCGGTGTGTCGTCTCTCGGAGGTGAGGGGAATGACACCGCAGGAGCTCACGGAGGCCCAACAGCGGTTGGAGTCGCTCGCGGCCGAGGTGTTCGGCTCGTTCGGGCGGGTGGATCAGCGGCGGTGGGGCGAGCGGTATGTGCGGGGGCTGCTGGGCGCGGGGCGGCGCAAGTCGATGGAGCCGATGGCCGCCCGGCTGGGGGTGGACCGGCAGGGCCTGCAGCAGTTCCTGGCCGACTCCCCGTGGTCGCACCAGATGGTGCTGGCCGAGCTGGCCTGGCGGATGGAGCCGGCCATCCACCCGGCAGCCTGGGTGATCGACGACGTGTCCTTCCCCAAGGACGGTCATGCCTCCCCGGGGTGGCCGCGCAGTACTGCGGCGCGCTGGGCAAGACCGCCAACTGCCAGGTCGCGCCGAGTCTGCACCTGGTCACCGACGCCGCCTCCTGCCCGGTGAACTGGCGGCTGTTCCTGCCCGCCGAATGGGATCCGGCCACCGCAGACGAGCCCGAGAGCGCCGTCCTGCGGCGCCGTCGGGCGCGCGTCCCCGATGAGGTCGGGCACGTGCCGAAGTGGCAGCTGGCCGTGGACATGGTCGACGAGCTGCGCTGCTGGGGCCTGGATCCGCCGCTGGTGGTGGCCGACGAGGGCTACGGGCAGGACGGGGCCTTTCGCCTGGCACTGGAGGAGCGGGAGATCGCGTATGTCGTCGGGGTGCGGTCGGATACCGCGGTGTTGCCCCAGACGGCGGCGCGCACCGCCCCGCCGTGGTCGGGCACCGGGCGGCCGCCGGTGCCCTGCTACCGGGACAAGCCGGTGTCGGTCCGCGAGATCGTGCTGGCCGCCGGGCGCGGCGCACGGCACCGCGTCACCTGGCGGCGCGGCTCGAAGGGGCCGCTGCGCTCGTACTTCGTCGCGCTGCGGGTCCGGCCGGCCGGAGCGCGGGTCCGCCGGGCGCACCCCGGTGAGGACCTGCCGGTGTGCTGGCTGCTGGCCGAGTGGCCCGCCAAAGAGCCGGAGCCGACCAAGTACTGGCTGTCCACCTTGCCCGCCCACGTTCCCCTGCGGCGCCTGGTGCGGCTGGCGAAGATCCGCTGGCGGGTCGAGCACGACTACCGGGAATTGAAGACCGCCCTGGGGCTGGGCCACTTCGAGGGACGCACCTACCAGGGCTTCCTGCGACATCTCACGCTGGCCTCGGTGGCGCAGGCGTTCTGCACCCTGGAGCGACTGTGCCCGCCAGCACCGGCCACGGTCTGACGATCTACCAGGTCGTGGCCGGGCTCCAAGTCCTCCTCGTCTGCTGGGCCGGGGCGTGCCCCACCTGCCGAAGACCCTGGCCCTGATACGACACGCTCGCCCCCTACCTGACCAAGCCCTACTAGTGGGCGGCGGTCCACAGCGGCGATCAGTTCCCGGTCAGCACGATCTTGCCGAACTGCTCGCCCGACTCCAGGCGTTCGAAGCCCTCGCGGGCGCGGTCCAGCGGAAGGACTTCATCGATGACGGGACGCACTCCGGTGGCGGCGCAGAAGGACAGCAGGTCCTCGAGTTCGTCCTTGGTGCCCATGGTGGAGCCGACGACCTTCAGTTCCAGGAAGAAGATTCGGGTCAGTTCGGCGTGCGAAGGACGGTCGCCGCTGGTGGCACCCGAGATGACGAGGGTGCCGCCGGGCCGCAGCGACTTCACCGAGTGGGACCAGGTGGCGGCGCCGACGGTCTCGATGACGGCGTCCACCCGCCGGGGCAGCCGCGCTCCCGACTCCAGCGCCTCCACGGCGCCCAGTTCGAGGGCACGCTTGCGCTTGGCCTCGTCACGGCTGGTGGCGAAGACCCGCAGTCCCGCCGCCTTGCCGAGCGCGATCGCGGCGGTCGCCACACCGCCGCCGGCACCCTGGACGAGAACGGAGTCGCCGGGGCGGACGCCCGCATTGGTGAAGAGCATGCGATACGCCGTCAGCCACGCGGTAGGGAGGCAGGCGGCCTCCTCGAAGGAGAGTTCCTTGGGCTTGGGCAGCAGGTTCCATGTGGGTACGGAGACCTGTTCGGCGAAGGTGCCCTGGTAACGCTCGGTGAGGATGGAGCGGGGCTCGTCGGGGCCGACGCCGTGACCGGTCTGGCCGATGACGGAGTGGAGGACGACCTCGTTGCCGTCCTCGTCGACGCCGGCCGCGTCGCAGCCGAGGATCATCGGGAGTTTGTCCTCGGAGAGGCCGACGCCCCTCAGGGACCAGAGGTCGTGGTGGTTCAGGGAGGCGGCCTTGACGTTCACGGTCGTCCAGCCGGGCCTGCGCTCGGGGGCGGGACGCTCTCCCAACTCCAGGCCGGTCAGGGGTTGGTCGCGGTCGATACGGGCGGCGTAGGCAGCGAACATGACCTTGACGATAGGCTCCGCGGTTGCCGTAGGGAACCTGGCCCGGCTGTGACGCGTGTCCCCGAGGGGGCGCACGGCTGTCGTACTGCGGCCCGGAGCGGGAGAGATGCCCGGGACGGCACGGGCGGTGTCGGGACGTCTCCCGCCGGCTCCGGCAGTGCGCCGGGAAGACGGGGACCCGGAAGGTCACCAGCGTAGACAGGCGGCCGCAAGGGCACTAGGGGATGCCGCTGGGCCGCAATCCCGACCCTCGCACAGACACACGGGCCGGCGACCCGCGGTGGGGCCGACAAAGCAAATCCAGCCCCACTTGGATGGCGGGCACCCGAACACAAGCCGCTCGGGCACGTGGCGACCGAACGCCACCCGCACCAGCGGGCCGCAAACGGACCCGGCTCCACAGGGGTGGACGGGCCCGCATGCAAGCCCGTCCACCCGGCGGAGCTATCGGCGCGCGACTCCCTCGGCCCGGGCCGCGGCGGCGACCGCCGCCGTCACCGCCGGGGCCACCCGCTCGTCGAAGGGCGACGGGATCACGTAGTCGGGCGCCAGGTCGTCGCCGACGACCGCCGCCAGCGCCTCGGCCGCGGCGATCTTCATCCCCTCGGTGATACGGGACGCCCGCACCTGAAGGGCCCCGGCGAAGATGCCCGGGAACGCCAGCACGTTGTTGATCTGGTTCGGGAAGTCGGACCGCCCGGTCGCCACCACGGACGCGTACTTGTGCGCGACGTCCGGGTGCACCTCGGGAGTCGGGTTGGCCATCGCGAAGACGAAGGCGCCCTCGGCCATCGAGGCCACGGCCTCTTCCGGAACCGTGCCGCCGGAGACGCCGATGAAGACGTCGGCACCTGCGAGGGCCTGCTCGAGCGAACCCGTGAGTCCGGCCTTGTTGGTGAACCCGGCGACGTCCCGCTTGACGGGCGTCAGGTCCTCGCGGTCGAGCGAGACGACACCCTTGCGGTCGGCGACCACCACATCGCCGATCCCCGCTTCGATCAGCATCTTCGCAATGGCGACCCCGGCCGCGCCCGCGCCCGAGATGACCGCGCGCAACTCGCCGATGCTCCGCCCGGTCAGCTTCGCCGCGTTCCGCAGGGCCGCCAGCGTCACCACGGCCGTGCCGTGCTGGTCGTCGTGGAAGACCGGGATGTCCAGCCGCTCCTGGAGCCGGCGCTCGATCTCGAAGCACCGCGGTGCCGAGATGTCCTCGAGGTTCACGCCACCGAAGGAGGGCGCGAGGCGCACCACGGTCTCGACGATCTCGTCCACGTCCGTGCAGGCGAGCGCGATCGGGACCGCGTCCACCCCGCCGAACTGCTTGAACAGGATCGCCTTGCCCTCCATCACCGGGAGGGAGGCCTCGGGGCCGATGTCACCGAGGCCGAGGACGGCCGTACCGTCCGTCACCACCGCGACGACCGACGACTTCCAGGTGTAGTCGTGGACCAGCTCCGGCTGTTCCGCGATGGCGGTGCACACCCGGGCGACCCCGGGGGTGTACGCGAGGGACAGGTCGTCCTTGTCGCGGACCGGCACGGTGGCCTGCACGGCCATCTTGCCGCCGCGGTGCAGCGCGAACACAGGATCGAAGGAATCGTGGGGCTCGGCCCCGCCGTCCTGATCCGTATTGCTGTCGCTGCGAGGATTGACGATCTCCGCTGCCACTGTGTTGAACCCCTTAGATGTTCATGGTTTGAGGGTGACCACCCCTGGTTGAGGGGTGGGCGGGACCGCGTATGACCTTGAGAACTGATGGGTACGGGTGCATACGCGACGGCGCGCCGCACACGCGCCCTGAGCCCCGGATGAGGGGTGTAAAGAACCTTCTTACCCGACGGATGGTGTCCCGGACGAGTCCATAACACGAAGGTCACACGCCGGTGAGATGACTCATGGCCGAAAATGCGGACAAGTCGGCAACGCACACACCCCGTCGTGATCACACGCGCGGAGCGAGATCGTCCGGATCCCGGAACGCACCGAAGATCTTCCGGCCGGAACGAAGGATTCCCGCACAAGGTCCGGCGTCGGTCCGGGTTCGAGGCGGTTCGGGGGTCACCTGTTATCCGATTTTGACATCGCTGGTCCCCTGAATCACCGAATCCAAATGGCAAGATGCCTCAACCACACGAGGTCGCGACACCCGAAGGTGTGTGTTCTCGTCGACCCCATCGGCACAACTGATCCCGCCGGAGGAACCCACCATGGCCGCAAGCTCCACCCGTCGTACGACCGCCACGCGCTCCCGGATAGCCGCGGTCGGCGCCGTCGCGGTCGCGGGCACCCTGCTGGTCGCCGGCTGCGGTGACCACACCGACAAGAGCAGCAACAGCGGCGACGGCAGCTCCAGCTCGGCCGCAGCGCCGCTCGCCGACAAGCTCCCCAAGGACATCCGGGACGCCGGAGTCATCAAGGTGGGCTCCGACATCGCGTACCCGCCGGTCGAGTACATGGAGGGCGGCAAGGCCGTCGGGATCGACCCGGACATCGCGGACGCGCTCGGCAAGCAGCTGGGCGTGAAGTTCGACTTCCAGAACGGCAAGTTCGCCCAGCTCATCGTGGGTCTGCAGGCCAAGCGGTTCAACGTGGTGATGTCCGCGATGAACGACACGAAGGACCGCCAGAACGGCATCGACTCGGACACGGGCAAGAAGGTCGGCAACGGCATCGACTTCGTCGACTACTTCACCGCCGGTACCTCGATCCTGGTCCAGAAGGGCAACCCGAAGGCGATCAAGACCTTGGACGACCTGTGCGGCAAGGTCGTGGCCCTGCAGCAGGGCACCACGTCGGAGGGCATCGCCAAGGCGCAGAGCACGAAGTGCACGAAGGACGGCAAGAAGGCCATCACGCTGCAGACCTTCGACACCGACCCCGAGGCGCTGCTCCGCCTCAAGCAGGGCGCGTCCGTCGCCGACCTGAACGACTTCCCCGTCGCGGCGTACAACGCGAAGACCTCCGGCGGCGGCAACGACTTCGAGGTCGTCGGCGACCAGATCGAGGCCGGCCCGTACGGCATCGGCGTCAGCAAGGAGAGCACCCAGCTGCGCGACGCCCTCCAGGCGGCCATGGCCGCGATCATCAAGGACGGCGAGTACCAGAAGATCCTGGAGAAGTGGAACGTCACGGACGGTGGGGTCACCGAGGCGAAGATCAACGGCGGCTCCTGAGCCTCAGGCACCACTGAAGGGCTGTCACCGTGACTGACACTGTCGACAAGACTCCGGCGCCGACGGTGCCGCCGGAGCAGATCAAGGCCATTCCGGTTCGCCACTACGGCCGCTGGGTGGCGGGCGCGGCGGTCATCGCCATCCTGGTGCTGATCGGGATCGCCTTCTCCAACGCCAAGATCAACTACGGCGTGATCCCGGACTACCTCACCGACGGGACGATCCTGTCCGGCGTCTGGCACACGCTGTACATCTCCGTGCTCGCCATGGTGCTGGGTCTCGTCCTGGGCGTGATCCTCGCCGTGATGCGGATGTCGTCGAACCCGGTCACCAGCAGCGTGGCCTGGTTCTACGTGTGGTTCTTCCGCGGCACTCCGGTCCTGGTCCAGCTGCTGCTCTGGTACAACATCTCGCTCGTGTTCCCCATCCTCAACCTGGGGTTCTACAAGGACGAGATGAACCAGGTGATGACCCCGTTCCTGGCGGCCCTGCTGGGACTCGGTCTGAACGAGGCCGCGTACATGTCCGAGATCGTCCGGGCCGGCATCCAGTCGGTCGACGAAGGGCAGACGGAGGCGTCGCACGCTCTGGGCATGACCCAGGGCAAGACGCTGCGGCGCGTGGTCCTCCCGCAGGCCATGCGGGTGATCGTGCCGCCGACGGGCAACGAGTTCATCAACATGCTGAAGACCTCGTCGCTGGCCTACGCGGTCCAGTTCAACGAGCTCATCAAGCGGGCCCAGGACATCTCCAGTACCTCGCTCGCGGTCGTGGAGATGTTCTTCGTGGCCTCGATCTGGTACCTGATCCTCACCACGGTCTTCAGCATCGCCCAGTACTACATCGAACGCCGGTACGCCCGCGGTTCGTCGCGCAGCCTGCCGCCGACACCGCTTCAGCGCCTGAGGAAGAACCTCCGCCTGTTCGGTTCGTTCCGCCGCCCGGAGGTGGCCCGATGAGCAGTCTCAGCAAGGGCATCGCCCCGAGCACGACCGGCCACCCGATGGTCAAGGCCGAGGGGGTGCACAAGTCCTTCGGTCTTGCGCACATCCTCAAGGGCATCGACCTGGAGGTGAACCCGCGTGAGGTGTTCTGCCTGATCGGCCCGTCCGGCTCCGGCAAGTCCACCTTCCTGCGGTGCATCAACCACCTGGAGAAGATCAGCGCTGGCCGGCTGTACGTCGACAATGAACTGGTCGGCTACCGGCAGAGGGGCGACAAGCTCTACGAGCTCAAGGAGAAGGAGGTCGCGGCCCAGCGGCGGAACATCGGCATGGTGTTCCAGCGCTTCAACCTGTTCCCGCACATGACGGCGCTGGAGAACGTCATGGAAGCTCCGGTCCAGGTGAGGCGCGAGTCCAAGGCCGTGGCACGGGAGCGCGCGGAGCGGCTCCTGGACCGGGTGGGCCTCGGAGACCGGAAGGGGCACTACCCCGCCCAGCTCTCCGGCGGCCAGCAGCAGCGAGTCGCCATCGCCCGGGCGCTGGCGATGGAGCCGAAGCTGATGCTCTTCGACGAGCCGACCTCGGCCCTCGACCCGGAGCTCGTCGGCGAGGTGCTCGACGTGATGCGGGACCTGGCCGAGGACGGCATGACGATGATCGTCGTCACGCACGAGATGGGCTTCGCGCGTGAGGTCGGCGACTCGCTGGTGTTCATGGACGACGGCGTGGTGGTCGAGGCCGGCCACCCGCGCGAGGTCCTGACGAACCCGCAGCACGACCGAACCAAGTCGTTCCTGTCGAAGGTTCTGTAGAGCACGTCGCGGACTGTGCAGAGCAAGAAGTGAGTGGGCCCTGTGTCGCAAGGACACGGGGCCCACTCACTTCGGCGATACGCCGAGCCCGGCCCGCCACGGCCGGTACCGCGAACGCGGTGAAACGGCAGCCTGTTGCCCCTACTTCAGCGCGAGCAGGAGCGTGTCCGAAGGCGAGCACCACACCGGGCGGGCCTCGGCGAAGCCCTTCTCGCCCAGTACGCGCGCGTGCCACGTGGCCGAGGGCGTCTCCCCGTCGGCATGGGCGCCGTAGATCTCGAAGCGGCGGGCGGTCGGCGCGGCGAGAACGGGGTCCTCGGCGGCCAGTTGCCACCACTCGGCCCAGTCGAGGGCACCGCCCCGCATCGCCTGGTCCATGCGCAAGTGCCGGAGGGCGCTCTCGGCCGCGTTGATCCGGGGCGTGGTGTCGTCGATCATGTGGTCGGCGTTCATGAAGACACCGCCGTGGCGGACGAGTTCCGCGATCCGACCGTAGAGGCCTTCGAGGGGGTCCTTGCGCAGCCAGTGGAGGGCCGTGGCGGTGAGCACCGCGTCGTACACGTCGTGTGGCAGACGCGCGGGCCAGCCGGGGTCCTTGAGGTCCGCCTCGACGAACGTGACGCGGTCGTCGCCCGCGAACGTGCCGCGCGCGATGGCCAGCAGTGCGGGATCGAGATCGACGCCGGTACTGGTGGCCCCCGGGAAGCGGTCGAGCAGCCGGGCGGTGATGCTGCCCGTGCCGCAGGCGAGGTCGAGCACCCGGGGTTCGGTGCCGACGAACGCCTCGACCATGTCGAGCATGATCCGGAAGCGTTCCTCTCGGTCGGGCATGTACCACTCCTGCTGTCGGTCCCAGCTCTCCTGCCAGGCCCGCCAGTCGGTCGTCGCCGTGGTCTCCGTGTCCGCCATGCCGCCCTCCGTTACGTGC
This sequence comes from Streptomyces sp. CA-106110, assembly GCF_050936285.1. NCBI lineage: Bacteria > Bacillati > Actinomycetota > Actinomycetes > Kitasatosporales > Streptomycetaceae > Streptomyces > Streptomyces sp. CA-106110. The sequence continues at coordinate 4,565,308 of NZ_JBNJNB010000001.1, forward strand.
GTCACGTAATACCCTGGAAGCACGATCGTCTGTTACCCGACCGCCCCACGACCATAGAGCGCCTCCGTAAGGACTACAAGTGGAACTGGCCTATTACTCGGATTACGCCGTACGACTCGTGAACAGCGAGGAACCGGCCCGGGGCAAGGACTCGCTCACCTCGGTGGAGGCCGTCCGCGACCTCTTCGGGGGCAACCAGTCGGCGGCCCGCCGCGCCACCGACGCCGACGTCACCCGGTTCCGATCGGTCAGGGCCCGACTCCGCGCGGTCTTCGAGGCGGCCGACACCGGCGACGAGACGCTCGCCGTGGACCTGCTGAACTCGCTGCTCCTCGAGTTCCCGGTGAGCCCGCAGATCTCCGGGCACGACCACCGCGACGAGGACGGCCGCCCGCTGTGGCACATGCACCTCGCGGACCACCCGTCGAACGCGACCGCGGGCTATGCGGCGATCGCCGCGATGGGGCTCGCCTTCCACCTCACCGCATACGGCGTGGACCGCCTGGGCCTGTGCGAGGCGGCCCCCTGCCGCAACGCGTACCTCGACACGTCGACGAACCGCTCCCGGCGCTACTGCTCGGACCGCTGCGCGACGCGCGCCAACGTGGCCGCCTACCGCGCCCGCAAGCGCCTGGAGGCGGACCGGTCGGAGAACACGGGCCGGCCGGCCGAGAGCGCCCAGCGCAGCAGCGCGAACAGCGAGCGCTGACCCTCCTTGCGCGGCCGGTAGCGCAGTCGCACCTTCCCGAGGACGAGCTCCTCGGGAACGCTGCCGTAGTCGGTGCTGTCCCCGCCCGCGTACGGATTGTCGCCGAGCACCCACCAGCCGCCCTCGCGGAGCTCGACGGCCCGCTTGACGACCAGCAGGTCCTGCTGGAAGGGATGCCGCAGAACGACGACGTCACCCGGCCGGACCCGCGCCCCGTACTGGACGAGCAGCCGGTCCCCGTGGTGCAGCGTGGGCACCATGGACGGTCCCGTCACCTCCGCCGCCCCCAACGGCAGCAGGGCCCTCGTGCGCTCGAACTCCTGTGACAGCTCCGGCATCCCCGGCACCTCCCCGGTCCGATCCTCCACCAGTCCCAGTCTCACCCTGGACTTTTGACGTAAGCCCACGGGGGCACTCGCGAAAACCCGTCCCCCACGGAGTAATGTCCCACCTGAGAAGACGATCACGAGGAAGGACAGCTTCATGCTCTCCCGCCTGTTTGCCCCCAAGGTCAAGGTCAGCGCCCACTGCGACCTGCCCTGTGGCGTCTACGACCCGGCCCAGGCCCGCATCGAGGCGGAGTCGGTGAAGGCCGTACAGGAGAAGATGGCCGCCAACGACGACCCGCACTTCCAGGCCCGCGCCACCGTCATCAAGGAGCAGCGCGCCGAGCTCGCCAAGCACCACGTCTCGGTGCTGTGGAGCGACTACTTCAAGGCCCCGCACTTCGAGAAGTACCCGGAGCTGCACCAGCTGGTCAACGACACCCTGAAGGCCCTCTCGGCCGCCAAGGCGTCGAAGGACCCGGCCACGGGCCAGAAGGCGCTGGACTACATCGCCCAGATCGACAAGATCTTCTGGGAGACCAAGAAGGCCTGATCCACCGGTCCTTCTGATCGCAAAGACCCGCGAGCGGTGCATCCTCGCAGGTCAGCGACGTGTCTGAAGGGGTCCGGCCGCACCGTCGGCCGGGCCCCTTCACATGTGCCCGGCCGCCCGGGGCAAGCGCATGGATCACCCGGTTGCGGACCGGACCGTTCCGCCCGTCCGGACCGCCGAGCCGTCTCATGCCGGGTCCTGTTGTCGGTACCCCGTGCCATGCTGTGGGCGTGGACCTGGACGACCTGGTCCGGCTGCGGCGGGCCCGCGACCGGATGGACCGAGACTACGCACAGCCGCTGGACGTGCCCGCGCTCGCGCACACCGCGCTGATGTCGCCCGGGCACTTCCAGCGCAGCTTCCGCGCGGCCTACGGGGAGACTCCGTACAGCTACCTCATGACCCGCCGCATCGAGCGGGCCAAGGCGCTGCTGCGGCGCGGGGACATGACCGTGACGGAGGTCTGCATCGCCGTGGGGTGCACCTCCCTGGGGTCGTTCAGCTCGCGCTTCACGGAGCTGGTCGGCGAGACGCCGAGCGCCTACCGAGCGCGGTCGCACGAGCACGCAGCGCCGATTCCGCCGTGCGTGGTGAAGGGCCTGACGCGCCCCCGCCGGGGCAGGCCGGGCGATACGCGAGCGGACCCGCGCGCCCAGCTCTAGCCTGGCGCCATGGACCTGAAACTCTCCCAGTGCTTCATCGCCGTCGACGATCACGACAAGGCGCTCGCCTTCTACCGGGACGTCCTGGGCCTCGAGGTCCGCAACGACGTCGGGTTCGAGGGGATGCGCTGGGTGACGGTCGTTTCACCGCTCCAGCCCGACGTGGAGATCGTCCTGGAGCCGCCGGGCGCCAGCCCGGACGCCTCCCCGGCGGACCGCCAGGCGATGGCGGAGCTGCTCGCCAAGGGCATCCTGCGGGGCGTCATCTTCTCCACCGAGGACTGCGACGCCCTCTTCGCCCGCGTCGAGGGGGCCGGGGCCGACGTCCTCCAGGAACCCATGGACCAGCCCTGGGGCATGCGCGACTGCGCCTTCCGCGACCCGGCGGGCAACCTGCTGCGCTTCACGGAGCGCCGCGCCGCCTGACGCGGACCGCGGCCACCTGGCAGCCGGGCCCGGGAAACGCGTTGCGCGTTCCTTCCGGCCGGGAGACGGTACGAGCGGCCCGTCCACCGTCCGCACCGTCTGCCAGGGAGTCGCCCCGTGAGCGAACCGATCCGCTGGTCCTACGCCTTCGTCGACCGGCCCGCTCCGGAGTTCGGCCGGGCCTGCGATTTCTGGACCGCGGTCACGGCGACCAAGTTGTCCGAAACCCGGGGTGATGACGGCGAGTTCGTGACGCTCCTGCCGGAGACGGGAGACGCCTGCCTGAAGGCGCAGGCCGTGCGCGCGGGCGGCGGCACCCATCTCGACCTGGCCGTCGAGGACGTGCCCGCGCTGGTGGCGGCGGCGCGGCGGCTCGGAGCCGACGTCGTCGCCGGCCATCCGGGGTGGGCCGTGCTCCGCTCCCCGGGCGGCCAGTCGTTCTGCGCGGTGCCCTGGCACGGCGAGTCGGCGCGGCCTCCCGTGGTCGAGGACTCCGGCGGTGCGGCCGACCGGCTCGACCAGGTGTGTCTCGACGTCGGCCCGGCTGTCTTCGACGCCGAAGTCGCCTTCTGGGGCGGCCTCACCGGCTGGGAGTCGTATCCGGGCTCCCTGCCGGAGTTCCATGTGGTCCGGGCGCCCGCCGCACTGCCGGTCCGCATCCTGGTGCAGCGCCTCGGCACCGACGGCCCCGCCTCGGCCCATCTCGACCTCGCGTGCGCGGACATCGAGGCGACCCGGGCCCGGCACGAACGCCTGGGCGCCGCCTTCGTCGAGCGGGGTGCGCACTGGACGGTGATGCGCGACCCGGTCGGCGGCACGTACTGCCTGACGGCCCGCGATCCGTGGACGGGCGGCCTGCCCGGCTAGGCGACGCCGGACGGCGCCGTCATGCCCGCTCCGCCGGATGACGGCGTACTACCGGACGGCGGAGTACGCGCATACGATGATCACCGGCCTCGTGGCAGGCGTCGGGGTCGGACAGGACGTCTCGTCGACGTCCGCGGACAGCAGCGGAGCGGGCGCGCGTTCCCACCGGGCCGGAGGATCCGGCTCGTTCGCTTCCTGCAGCCACAGCGTGAGGCCCCCGCCCGTCAGCACCAGTGCCGCCCACACCCCGACGGCCCACCGCCAGGCCTTGCTCCGTCCCCCCGTCGCGGTCACTCCGGCGCCGCCGTCCCGGCGTTCCAGACCTCCACGTCCACCACGGCGGACACCGGTATCGGCCCGTAGATGTGCGGGAACTCCTCGCCGCCGGGCTGCACGGCCTCGTAGCGTACGGGGGCCGTCAGACGCCGCGGGTCGATGACGAGCAGCACCAGTTCGTCGGGCCCCTCGTACGTCCCGTACACCCAGCCCGCGACGCGCGGGACCTGGTGCCGCAGCGAGCAGTGGATGAAGCCCTCCTCCTGAAGGGTGCGGTCGCGGGTCGACATCTCGTAGGTGCCGGTCGCGCGGGCCGCCTCCCACAGGGAGCGCTCGGTGAGGTGCAGCAGAGGTTCGGACATACCGCCAACCCTAGGCTTCGGGTACGACACCCCGGTCTCCGGAGCCGCGTACGCCGGGCACTTGGGGTTGCGGCACGGACCGGGGCGCCACACCGGGACGAAGATACCCAGCGTCTTATGGCGCCGTACGACGGTGCCGACGGGCTGCCCGCAGGACGGACAGACCTGATCCTTGCTGCCCATGCCCTCAGCGTAGGGCGGCCACGGGTGCGGCGCCCCCGGTGCTTTCGGTCAGCGAGGGTCGCGCCACATCGGCCACATCTTCGGGCCGTCGGGGATGTCGAGGGTGCGACCCGTGTAGGCGAACCCGAGCCGCTCGTACAGCCTGGTGCTGCGGGCACTGCTCGCCTCCAGGTAGGCAGGCAGGCCCTCCCGGTCGCAGCGGTCGAGGACGTGCTGGATGAGCGCGGTGCCGAGGCCCTCGCCCTGGTGCCCCCGGGCCACGCCGATCATCCACAGGTATTCGTGGGCGCGTTCCGTGGGGTGCGACGCGGCCGTCAGCCGGGCGATGCGCTCGACCCTTTCGTTGTCCGGGTCGACCGTCTCACGCAGTCGCACGGCGTCGTCCGCGTCCTCCGCGTCGTCCTCCGCGCCCGCGTGGTCGCCGGCGGGCACCGGCAGCCAGAGCGCACAGGCCGTGCCGTCCTCGGTCACATCGATGCGCCCCTCGGCGAACACGATGTCGGTGAACGCGCCCATCAGCCTGTGGTGCGTCGTACGCCGGTGCTCCTCGTCAGGAAACACCCAGCTGCTGACCGGATCGTCCCGGAACGCCTCGTCCAGCAGCCGGACGACCGTCTCGCGGTCGTCCCCCTCCGCCGCCCGGATGGCCACGCCCATCTGCCCGCCCTTTCACCCCAACCAGCCGTTTTCTTACGGGTGTTGACCCTATCGAGTGCTGCTGGGCGCATGACCCGAAGGGGCGCTCCGGAGGCGAACCGGCCTTCGGCAAAGGGCACAGAGGCCGCACACCGCGGGGAGGTGCGGGGCCCACCCCGCAGCCGGAGACCCGGGTGCCGCGAGGAGTCAGGAGCCTCGCGGAACCCGGGTCTCCGGGGTCTGACGGTCGTGCCGGTCAGCTGCTGCGCCGGGTCACGAACTCGGCCAGGGCCAGCAGGCCGTCCGCCGCCGCCGGGTCGGGGACCGCACGGGACAGCTCGTGCATCGCCCGGCCCATCCGGTCGGCCGCCTGCACCTGCGCCCAGTCACGTCCGCCCGCCCGCTCGACGGCGAGCACGGTGCGCTCCAACTCCCCTTCCTCGTACGGTCCCCGGTAGAGCTCCGCCAGGTCCGCCGCCGCCGGTGTACCGGAGGCCAGGGCGGCGACCACGGGCAGCGATTTCTTCCGGGCCATGAGATCCGCCCCGGCCGGCTTGCCGGTGCGGCTCGGGTCCCCCCAGATCCCGATCACGTCGTCGATGAGCTGGAAGGCGAGCCCGGCCTCGCGGCCGAAGGCGTCCAGCGCCGCGACGTCCTCCTCGTCCGCTCCGGCGTACAGAGCGCCGAGTGCGCAGGCGCAGCCGAGCAGTGCGCCCGTCTTCGCCTCGGCCATGGCGAGCACCTCGTCGAGGGTGACCTCGTCGGGGTCGCGCCGCTCCATGGCCGTGTCCGCGTGCTGACCGGCGCACAGTTCGACGACGCAGGACGCGAGCCGGGCGGCCGCCGCCCCGGACGCCGGGTGCGGGTCCTCGGCGAGCAGCCGCAGGGCGAGAGCCTGCAGGGCGTCCCCGGCGAGGATGGCGTCGGCGTCGCCGAACACGGTCCAGGCGGTGGGACGGTGTCTGCGGGTGGCGTCCCGGTCCATCACGTCGTCGTGCAGCAACGTGAAGTTGTGGACCAGTTCGACGGCCGCGGCGGCCCCCACGGCGGCGGCCGCTTGGCCGCCGAGCGCGCGGGCCGCGGTCAGGACGAGCGCGGGCCGTATCGCCTTGCCCGCGTTGCCGGACGCGGGGGTGCCGTCCGCGTGCTCCCAGCCGAAGTGGTAGCGCGCGATGCGGCGCATCGAGCCGGGCAGCGAGTCCACGGCCCGGCGCAGCTCTGGGTCGACCGAGGCGCGGGTGCGCTCCAGGATCACCGTGGCCTCGTGTCCGTCGGGCGGCCCGGCCGGGCCCGGGAGCGGGCCGAGGCGGCCAAGGGAGCCGGCCGGGCCGAGCCGTCCGAGCGTCGGGCTCTGCTTCGGCTCCGTCATGAACTCACCCATGGAACCGCCTCGAAGTGTCTGCGGACGGTGACGCTTCCGCTGCCGATGGGCCAGTACCCCGAGGGTGTACCCGCCCGGACGGGCGGGCACACGGCGTGCCGGTTGTGCTCAGCGTCACCTCCAGCGGCCGATCTCGACGTTCTCCAGGACACCCAGCGCGTCGGGGACCAGGACCGCGGCCGAGTAGTAGGCCGTCACCAGGTACTTGATGATCGCCTGTTCGTTGATGCCCATGAAGCGCACCGAGAGGCTCGGCTCGATCTCGTCGGGGAGGCCCGTCTGCCTCAGGCCGACGACGCCCTGGTCCTCCTCCCCGAGACGCATGGCGATGATCGAGGTCGTACGGGCCTCGCTGACCGGGATCTTGTTGCACGGGAAGATCGGCACTCCCCGCCAGGTGGGGATGCGGTTGCCGCCCATGTCGACGGTCTCGGGGACCAGTCCGCGCTTGTTGAGTTCCCGGCCGAACGCGGCGATCGCGCGCGGGTGGGCGAGGAACAGCTTGGTGCCGCGCCGCCTGCTGAGCAGTTCGTCCAGGTCGTCGGGGCTCGGCACGCCGTCGTGCGGCTGTAGCCGCTGGTCGTATTCGCAGTTGTGCAGCAGACCGAAGTCACGGTTGTTGACCAGCTCGTGCTCCTGGCGCTCCTTCAACGCCTCCACGGTGAGCCGCAACTGGTGCTCGGTCTGGTTCATCGGCTGGTTGTAGAGGTCCGCCACGCGCGAGTGGATACGCAGCACGGTCTGGGCGATGCTCAGCTCGTACTCGCGGGGTGCGGCCTCGTAGTCGACGAAGGTGTGCGGCACGTCCGGCTCGCCGCTGTGGCCCGCGGCGAGGTCGATCTGCTTCTCGCCGTACTTGTTGGTGCGCTGCTCCGGGATCGTGCGCTGCTGCCGGAGGTGCTCGCGCAGCGACTCGGCACGCTCCGCGATCTGTTCGACGTCCCGGCGGGGCAGGGCGAGCACCGTGCAGGCGGTGACCGCACGGGCCGTGTACTCCCAGATGGCACCCTGGTCCAGCAGCGCCTGATCGCCGAAGTAGGCGCCGTCGGCGAGGACGCCGAGCACCGCGTCGTCCCCGTAGGGACCCGTTCCGATCTTCTCGACCTTGCCGTGCGCGAGCAGGTACACCTCGTCGGCGTGGCTGCCGAATTCGGCGAGCACGTCCCCGGGCGCGAACCTCCGTTGCTGGCAGCGCTGGGCGAGTTCGCCGAGCACGTGCTGGTCGTCGTACGACCGCAGGGCCGGCAGCTCACCGAGCTCGGCCGGGATGACCGTGACCTGGTCGCCGGTCTTCACGAACGTCACACGGCCGTCGCCCACCGCATAGCTGAGGCGGCGGTTCACACGGTACGTACCACCCTGCACGTTCACCCACGGCAGCATGCGCAGCAGCCATCGTGAGCTGATCTCCTGCATCTGGGGTGCGGACTTGGTGGTGGTGGCCAGGTTCCGTGCGGCCGCGGTACCCAGACTCTGCTGCGGCCTGTTCTCGTCCGCGCGGACCTCTTCGCCTACCGACATTGGGCTTGCCCCTCCCGGATCATGCGTTGATCTGCGGGAAGAAGCCTCGCAGCACGAAGCGTGACCGTGCCATTACCCAAACGAGCGGGAATGGATCATCGTGGCCCTGGGCACACTGGGGAGCCCTGCCAAGGCGCCGCGGCATCCCTCCGGAACCGGCGGTCGAGGACGGGCGCGGACCCGGAAGCGCACGCACAAGTCCCTGCTCGGGCCGGCCGATCGTCGGCAGATCCTCCGCTGACCGGATCGGCTCGCACACCGTACGAACGGCTGGTCCGCGCGCTGTGGTCGCCGGTACAAGCACCGGTACGAGGCGGCCGCGACCGGTGGCCGTCGCGCAGCGCGAAGGAGGCGGCCATGGCCCCACCCATGTCCGCGGGCACGTTCCTCGACTGGCTCGAAGCCGAAGGCGTCACCGTCGTCGAGGTCGGCGACTGGCGACATCACAACCGCAACCACAAGGGCCCCTGGGGCCCCGTCCACGGAGTGCTGATCCACCACACGGCGACATCGGGGAGCGAGCGGACCGTCGCGGTGTGCCGCGACGGCGACGCCGAGCTGCCCGGGCCGTTGTGCCACGGCGTGATCACCAAGGACGGTGTGGTGCATCTGGTGGGCTACGGCCGCGCCAACCACGCGGGGCTGGGCGACGACGACGTACTGCGCGCGGTCGTCGCCGAAAAGGCGCTGCCCCCGGTGAACGAGGCGAACACCGACGGCAACCGTCACTTCTACGGTTTCGAGTGCGAGAACCTCGGCGACGGCGAGGACCCCTGGCCCCCGGCCCAACTCGAGGCGATCGAGAAGGTGAGTGCGGCGATCTGCCGCCGGCACGGCTGGTCGGAACGCTCGGTGATCGGGCATCTGGAGTGGCAGCCCGGGAAGGTCGATCCGAAGGGCTTCTCGATGGCCTGGCTTCGGGAGCGGGTCCGCGACCGCCTGAAGTGACACGGGCCGCCCCCGCCCGGCCGTGCGGACTCCCCGCGTGTTCGACAATGGCGAGGTGACCAGCCCCGATGTGCCGCACACCGAAGCGCTCGACCCGGCCGTACTGCACCCACGTCTGCCGTCTCCCCTGGAGGAGGTCGCGGACGAGCGGTTCACGCGGCACGGCGTCCGGCTGCTGCTCAAGCGGGACGACCTGATCCACCCGGACCTGGTCGGCAACAAGTGGCGCAAGCTCGCCCCGAACCTGCGGGCCGCGGCCGGCCGCCCCCTGGTCACGTTCGGCGGCGCCCACTCCAACCATCTGCGGGCCACGGCCGCCGCCGGCCGGCTGCTGGGCCTCGGGACGATCGGAGTGGTCCGCGGCGATGAGCTGGCCCACCGCCCGCTCAACCCCTCCCTGGCCCGGTGCGCGGCCGACGGCATGCGGCTGCACTTCGTCGACAGGTCGACGTACCGCCGCAAGTCGGAACCGGAGACCCTGGCCGCCATCCTGCGGGCCGCGGACGCCGCGGAGGCCTACGTCGTGCCCGAGGGCGGCAGCAACTCCCTCGCCGTGCACGGCTGCCTCGCGCTCGGTGAGGAACTGCGCGGCCGGGCGGACGTGGTCGCCGTCGCCTGCGGCACCGGCGGCACGCTGGCTGGCCTTGCCGCCGGGCTGGCACAGGACCAGCGGGCCCTGGGGATCCCGGTTCTGAAGGGCGACTTCCTGGCCGCCGACACCGCCGAGCTGCAACAGCGGACCTTCGGCGCTCGGCGCGGCACCTGGTCGCTGGACACCCGCTTCCACTTCGGTGGCTACGCCCGCGTACCCGATGAACTGGAGACCTTCGCGGCCGACTTCGAGTCCCGCCACGGCCTGCCGGTAGATCGTCTCTACGTCGCCAAACTGCTCTACGGACTTGTCGTCCTGACCGAAGAGGGCGCCATCCCTCCGGGTACGGTGCTGGCCGCTGTGATCACCGGAAGCCCGTTTCCCTCAGCGCCGCGCCGAGTCCCTTAGGCGGTCACGGGCATCCGGGGCCCGACGCGCGAGACGGTCCAAGCCCCTCCCCGGGACGGGACCGCCGTGGTCCCGTGGGCTCCCGACGAGCCGCCTCACGTGGTCTCCCGGTACGCCGCCGCCTCCTCCAGGTCCAGTCGGCGCAGCAGGGTGCGGAGCATCTCGTCGTCGATGTAGCGGTGGTTGCGGAGCTTGACGAAGACCTTGCGTTCCGCGCCGATCATCTCGCGGGACAGACGGCGGTAGGTGTCGTCGTGCGATTCCCCGGTCACCGGATTCACCGAGCCCAGCCGCTCCCAGACCGAGTTGCGGCGCCGCTCCAGGACCCTGCGCAGACGGTCGGCCAGCGGTGGCGGCAGGGCGTTGCGCTCGTCGTCGAGCAGCGCGTCCAGGCGCTGCTCGGCGGCGCGGGACGCCTGCGCCTGGGCGTTGGCCTCCGCCAGGGTCTCCGCCTGCGCGTCACGCCCGGGCAGCCTCAGCAGCCGGATGAGCGGCGGCAGGCTCAGTCCCTGCACCACCAGCGTGCCGATCACCGTCGTGAAGGTCAGGAAGAGGATCAGGTTGCGGTAGGGGAAGGGGTCGCCGTTGTGCATGGCCCGCGGGATCGAGAAGGCGATCGCCAGCGAGACCACACCGCGCATCCCGGCCCAGCTGATGACGAACGGCCCCCTCCACGTCGGGTCCTCCTCCCGCTCCCGGATGCGCTTGGACGCAATCCGCGGCAGGAAGATCGACGGATACACCCACATGAACCGTGTCACGACGACCACGCCGAACAGGACCAGCGCGTACCAGGCCGCACGCGTGCCCTCGAACCGGCCCAGCCCCCTCAGGACGACCGGGAGTTGCAACCCGATCAACGCGAACACGGCCGACTCCAGGACGAACGCGACCATCCTCCACACCGCCTCCTCCTGGAGCCGCGTCGCGAAGTCGACCTGCCAGTTGTGGTACCCGAGGTAGAGGGCGACCACGACCACGGCGAGCACCCCGGAGGCATGGACCCACTCCGCGGCCCCGTAGGCGACGAACGGAATCAGCAAGGAGAGCGTGTTCTGCAGCAACGCCTCCTTCAGGTGCATACGCAGCCAGTGGATCGGCATCATCAGCAGCAGACCGATCGCGACGCCGCCCACAGCCGCCACGGCGAACTCGCGCGCCCCGTCCGCCCAGGTCGCCCCCTCGCCGACCGCCGCCGCGAGCGCCACCTTGTACGCCGTGATCGCGGTCGCGTCGTTCACCAGCGACTCGCCCTGCAGGATCGTGGTGATCCGTGACGGCAGCCCCACCCGCCGGGCCACCGCCGTCGCGGCGACCGCGTCCGGCGGCGCGACGACCGCACCCAGCACCAGGGCGGCGGTGAGCGGCATGCCCGGCACCAGTACATACACCGCCCAGCCCACGGCGAGCGTCGCGAACAGCACGTACCCGATGGACAGCAGGGCCACTGGCCGCACCTGGGCCCGCAGGTCCAGGTACGAACTGTCGGTGGCCGCCGTGTACAGCAGCGGGGGCAGCACCAGCGGCAGCACGATGTCGGGGTCCAGGGTGTACTCCGGCACCCCCGGCAGATACGAGACCACCAGCCCCACCGCGACGAGCAGCAGCGGCGCGGGCACCGGAGTCCGGCGCGCCGCACCGGCGACGGCGGCACTGCCGGCCACCAGCAACAGCAACGGCAATACGTTCATCGTCTTCCGCCCACCCTCGATCTCCGCACAGCTTCCCGTCCCCGAATTCCGCGCGGCACCGCACGGACCCGTCGTAACCTGGCAATCATGAAACAGTGCACGCACGCCGACGCGCTGCCGCTCCCCGAACCCAAGCCCCAGAGCGAGACCTGCCTGGAGTGTCTCGCGGCAGGCACGCACCCGGTGCAATTGCGGCTGTGTCTGGAGTGCGGACACGTGGGCTGCTGCGACTCCTCGCCCCTGCGGCACGCGACGTCGCACCACAAGGACAGCGGCCACCCGGTGATGCGCACCTTCGAGCCCGGCGAGAGCTGGCGGTGGTGCTTTGTCGACCATGTACTCGTGTGACGCGCGGTCCCCTCGCGTGTGACCCTGGATCCGGACGGTTCGGCGGTCTGACGACTGGGTACGTCAAACCGGCGCTCGCTCATCCGGATTGGGCCCGCAGACCCCTAGCCACTGTGCGTATGCATGGGTTTACTATGAGTGACAGGAAGGGATCGGGGTCCCGGGACAGAAAAGCTGAGATCGCGATAGCGTCACCGCTGAACCACGTAGGGCGTTACCCCCGGGGGCGACCCTCGGCCCCGAAAGAGCTTGTACCACCTTGGAGGTGAGGGTGTCCCAGATCGCAGGCGAGCCCGCGACCCAGGACTTCGTGGAAGTCCGGCTTCCGGCAGCGGGTGCCTACCTGTCGGTGCTGCGCACGGCCACGGCCGGTCTCGCGGCGCGTTTGGACTTCACCCTCGACGAGATCGAGGACCTGCGCATCGCGGTCGACGAGGCCTGCGCGATCCTGCTGCAACAGGCCGTGCCCGGCTCGGTGCTCAGCTGTGTCTTCCGGCTCATCGACGACTCGCTCGAGGTCACCGTCGCGGCCCCCACCACGGACGGTCACGCCCCCTCGCGGGACACCTTCGCCTGGACCGTTCTGTCGGCTCTGGCCGGCAAGGTCTCCTCCGCGGTCGGCGACGACAAGACCGTGTCCATCAGCCTCTACAAACAGCGCGGCGCGGGACCCGGGCCGGCGTGACGAACGGGGACGGGCCGGTGCGGGACGAAGAGCGCGGCACACGGGAACTCCCCGCCGGGGACGCCGGTGGCCCGAGCGGGTCGCGGCGCATGGCGGACGGCGTGGACGGTATCCCCGAGCAGGCCCGTCCGCACCCGGAGGACGAGGCTTCGGCGGTCGTGGCGCCCCTGCAGACGGGGCCGAACGGCACGGACGAGGCGTTCTCCGTCCGGGGCGACGGACTGCGGGATCCGGACGGCGCCACGCGGAGCACGTCCTCCGGAGGGACTGGGGCCTCCCCTGCTCGAGCGGAGTCGAGAGCATGGGGAAGGGTGACGGGCGGGACGATGAGCGAGCACGAGCGAAACGCTGAGCAGAGTGTGCCGGGCGGCGTACAGCACGACCCTCAGGACCGCACCGGAGCGCGGGCCATGTTCGTCGAGTTGCGCAAGCTGAAGGAGGGCAGCCCGGAGTACGCCGAGCTGCGCAACCAGCTCGTCCGTATGCACCTGCCGCTCGTCGAGCACCTCGCGCGCCGCTTCCGCAACAGGGGCGAGCCGCTGGACGACCTGACCCAGGTCGCCACCATCGGTCTGATCAAGTCGGTGGACCGGTTCGACCCGGACCGCGGCGTCGAGTTCTCCACGTACGCGACCCCGACCGTGGTCGGCGAGATCAAGCGCCACTTCCGTGACAAGGGATGGGCGGTGCGGGTGCCGCGCCGTCTGCAGGAGCTGCGCCTGGCCCTGACCACGGCCACGGCCGAGCTGTCCCAGCAGCACGGCCGCTCCCCGACGGTCCACGAGCTGGCCGAGAAACTGGCCATCTCGGAGGAAGAGGTCCTGGAGGGCCTGGAGTCGGCGAACGCGTACTCGACGCTGTCCCTCGATGTGCCGGACACGGACGACGAGTCGCCCGCGGTCGCCGACACGCTCGGCGCGGAGGACGAGGCGCTGGAGGGCGTCGAGTACCGCGAGTCGCTGAAGCCGCTGCTCGAGGACCTTCCGCCCCGAGAGAAGCGGATCCTGCTTCTCCGCTTCTTCGGCAATATGACGCAGTCGCAGATCGCGCAGGAGGTCGGCATCTCCCAGATGCACGTCTCGCGGCTGCTGGCCCGCACGCTGGCGCAACTGCGGGAGAAGTTGCTGGTCGAGGAGTGACGAAGGGCGACCGGAGATCCGGTCGCCCCAAGGTGCGTGTGCCGAAGCCCGGCCGCGCCGTTACTTCTGGTCCTGTACGTTTCCGGGTCCGCGGATGCCGAGGGCACGCGTCGTCGCCGGGTGCAGCAGCAGCACCAGGGCGGACACCGCGACGACCGCAAGGGCGATGCCGGCCGGGATCGCCATGCTGTCGGCCTGAAGCAGGCTGTAGGCCACCGGCAGGGCCAGGATCTGGGTGATGACGGCGGGTCCCCTGCTCCAGCCGCGCCGCAGCAGCAGTCCGCGCGCGGCCAGCAGAGGCAGCAGCGCGAGCACGACCAGGGTCAGGCCACCCGTGACGGCCTGCCCGCGGTCGTCAGGCGTGCCCGTCAGACCCAGGACGAGAATCCAGATGCCGCCCACGACCACGGCGAGCCCCTCCAGAGCGGCCAGCGCGGCCGCGGCGGTCAGCCGCCCGGGACGCGGTTCTGTTCCGGAGGCGGCGGGGGTGGGGTTCTGCTCAGCGCTCACCCCTGAAGAGTAGCCTTCGGGCCCACGCCCACCGTCGGCACGGGTACCGCGACTGTGCTCAAGGCCACCCCCATTCCTCTTACCGGATCCCTACCTCGGGCTGGGATGAGCACCGCCCCGGTAGGTACCCTGCAATCCATGCGTGCACTTCTCGTGGTCAATCCGGCAGCCACCACCACAAGCGCACGTACTCGTGACGTCCTGTTCCACGCGCTGGCGAGCGAGATGAAGCTCGAGACGATCACCACGCAGTACCGGGGGCACGCCAGGGACCTCGGCCGCCAGGCCGCGGAGAGCGACGACATCGAGCTGGTGGTGGCCCTCGGCGGTGACGGCACGGTCAACGAGGTCGTGAACGGCCTGCTGCACCACGGCCCGGACCCCGACCGCCTCCCGCGCCTCGCGGTGGTCCCCGGCGGCTCGACCAATGTCTTCGCCCGCGCGCTGGGGCTGCCCAACGACGCAGTGGAGGCGACCGGCGCGATCCTCGACGCCCTGCGCAACGACAGGGAGCGGACGGTCGGCCTCGGTCTCGCCTCGGGCACCCCGGGCACCGAGGACGAGGCGGTGCCCTCCCGCTGGTTCACCTTCAACGCGGGCCTCGGTTTTGACGCGGGCGTGGTGGGCCGGGTCGAGCAGCGGCGCGAGCAGGGCAAGCGCTCGACCCATGCGCTGTATATGCGCCAGGTGGCACGTCAGTTCCTGGGCGAACCCCACCGCCGGCACGGAACGATCACTCTGGAGCGGGCCGGCGAGGAACCGATCACGGATCTCGTCCTGTCCATAATCTGCAACACGGCGCCCTGGACGTTTCTCGGCAATCGTCCGGTGTACGCGTCACCTAAGGCGTCGTTCGATACAGGACTTGACGTACTCGGTCTCAGCCGCGTCTCGACGGCCTCGGTTGCCCGATATGCAACCCAGTTGCTCACTTCGTCCCCCGAACGGGGGCCCCGCGGCAAGCATGTGGTGTCACTGCACGACCTGAGTGACTTCACCTTGCATTCGAAGGCTCCCCTGCCCCTTCAGATGGACGGTGACCACCTAGGGGTGCGTACGAGCGTGACGTTCACAGGCGTACGCCGTGCACTGCGTGTGATTGTGTGAGCAGAAGGGGCTAAAGTCCTTTCACTCGAACGTTTAGGCCAGGATCCACCCCTTGGAAGTACGGCTGTGATCGAGCCGACACCAAGGAATCAAAAAAAACTTTCCGGAAAGGGTTGTATCCGCCGCTGAGGTTTGCGAGTCTCTACGTGGCGCTCGGGACGGCCCGCAACATCGGCCTCCCATCAAGAGCCCGAACCCCTCCTCAATCCACAGGACCACGTCAGCGTGTCTGACGATCGGCCCTTCACTTGTTGAGGGATTCGTGAAAGCGTTCACATTCACAAGCAATCTGCACGTATTACCACGGAGAGGTAGCAGCCATGGACTGGCGTCACAACGCCGTTTGCCGCGAGGAAGACCCCGAGCTCTTCTTCCCCATCGGCAACACCGGTCCTGCGCTGCTGCAGATCGAGGAAGCCAAGGCCGTCTGCCGTCGCTGCCCGGTTATGGAGCAGTGCCTGCAGTGGGCGCTCGAGTCCGGCCAGGACTCCGGCGTCTGGGGTGGTCTCAGCGAGGACGAGCGCCGCGCGATGAAGCGCCGCGCCGCCCGCAATCGGGCCCGTCAGGCCACCGCCTGACCTGCCCACCCCGTACGAGCCTGAGGTTGGCGGCGCGTACAGCGAGTACGCATCTCCCGCCCCCGAGCCGCAGCGCGCAGTACCCCCGGTGCGCCTAGTGAGCAACACCCGGCAACGAGCTCTGGCCCCGGACCACTTGTGGTCCGGGGCTCATTGCTGTCCGGGACCACTGTCGGGGGGCGCTGTCCCGGGGCCGGACACCGTCGGTGCCGTGAGGCGGTGTCACTTGGGTGCCCGCACCGGGATGTCCAGGATGACCCTCGTACCACGCTCCGGGGCCGGGACCATGTCGAAGGTGCCGCCCAACTCGCCCTCCACCAGCGTCCGTACGATCTGCAGGCCCAGGTTGCCCGCCGTGTGCGGATCGAAGCCCTCAGACAGACCGACCCCGTCGTCCTGGACGGTGACCAGGAGGCGGGCCTCCTTCGTCGTACCGCCGCGGACCGCGGAGACCTCGACCGTGCCGGTGTCGCCCTGCCGGAAGCCGTGCTCCAGGGCGTTCTGCAGCACCTCGGTCAACACCATGGAGAGCGGGGTCGCGACCTCGGCGTCGAGGATGCCGAAGCGGCCGCTGCGCCGGCCGGTGACCGTACCGGGTGAGATCTCGGCGACCATGGCGAGCACCCGGTCGGCGATCTCGTCGAACTCCACCCGCTCGTCCAGGTTTTGGGACAGCGTCTCATGGACGATCGCGATCGAGCCCACGCGCCGTACGGCCTCCTCGAGGGCCTCCCGCCCCCGCTCGGACTCGATCCGGCGGGCTTGGAGCCGGAGCAGCGCGGCTACCGTCTGGAGGTTGTTCTTCACCCGGTGGTGGATCTCCCGGATGGTCGCGTCTTTGGTGATCAACTCCCGCTCGCGGCGCCGCAGTTCGGTGACGTCCCGGAGCAGGACCAGCGAGCCGATCCGGGTGCCCTTCGGCTTGAGGGGGATCGCGCGGAACTGGATGACCCCGTCGTTCGACTCGATCTCGAACTCGCGCGGCGCCCAGCCGCTGGCGACCTTGACCAGGGCCTCGTCCACCGGACCCTGGGTCGGAGCCAGTTCGGCCGTGGTCTCGCCGAGGTGGTGGCCGACGATGTCGGCCGCGAGGCCCAGGCGGTGGTACGCCGACAGGGCGTTCGGGGAGGCGTACTGGACTATGCCGTCCGCGTCCAGCCTGATCAGCCCGTCGCCGACACGCGGCGAGGCGTCCATGTCGACCTGCTGCCCGGGGAAGGGGAAGGAACCCGCCGCGATCATCTGCGCCAGGTCGGAGGCGCTCTGGAGGTAGGTCAGCTCCAGGCGGCTCGGGGTTCGCACGGTCAGCAGGTTGGTGTTGCGTGCGATGACACCGAGGACACGGCCCTCGCGTCGCACGGGAATGGACTCGACCCGGACCGGAACCTCCTCGCGCCACTCGGGGTCGCCCTCACGGACGATCCGGCCCTCGTCCAGGGCCGCGTCCAGCATGGGGCGGCGGCCGCGCGGGACGAGATGGCCGACCATGTCGTCCTGGTAGGAGGTGGGGCCGGTGTTGGGGCGCATCTGGGCGACCGAGACGTAACGGGTGCCGTCGCGCGTGGGCACCCACAGCACCAGGTCGGCGAAGGAGAGGTCGGAGAGCAGCTGCCACTCCGACACCAGCAGATGCAGCCACTCCAGGTCGGAGTCGCTGAGCGCGGTGTGCTGGCGGACCAGCTCGTTCATGGAGGGCACGTGTGCGAGGGTACCCGGGGCTTCGTACATCGATCGAAATCGGCCAGGTCGGCGACATTGCGGTAGGCCCCAGGAACACCCGCGGGCCGCGGCGCCTGGGAGGGACCCTCAACCCTCCCGGCACCGCAGCCCGGAGCAGCAACGGCCGTGGGTGTGCGGTCCCGGTCGGCCGATGGTCGAGGAGCCGGAGCAGTCAGGGCAGAGAGCGCCGGATCCTCGGTCCGTCCTCCTGTGCGGGGAAGACGGAGGTCTGTGCGGCAGGTCCACTCACCGTGGGACGAGCGGACTTTACTGAATTTACCTGAGCTGTCTGGACTAGACCACGCTCGCGAACCATGTTCCTGGGTCCCGGGTCGTGTGTCCATGCGTTGGCGGATGTTTGTTGTTGTCTCTTTATCGGACACCCGCCGACGGCTCACCCGCAGCGTAGCCGTCTTCGGCTCCCGGGCGGGGCCGGATCGCCATCGTGGCGCTCGCGAGTGCTCCGGTTCCCACCGGCCCGCCCCGGCGTGCGTCTGACGGGAGCCACCACCCTCCCCGCTCAGTGCGTCTGCGTCACCTTGGCCAGGGCACGCGGAGCGTCCGGATCCTGACCGCGGGCGATGGTCACCTCGTACGCCAGCAACTGAAGCGGGATGATCTCCAGGATCGGCTGGAGTTCCTCGGGTACGCCCCCGGTGGGCAGGACGAAGCCCGCCGAGGCCTGTTCCACCTGGTCTTCGGGCCCGATGACGACAAGATCGGCGCCGCGCCCGCGCAGCCGGTCCAGTACGGGCCGGAGCGCCGCGCCGCCGTTGCCGTCCGTCACGACCGCGATGACCGGCGAGACGTTGTCGACCATGGCGAGCGGACCGTGCAGGAGGTCGGCGCCCGAGTAGGACAGGGCGGGGATGTAGCTGGTCTCCATCAGCTTCAGGGCGGCTTCCTTCGCGGTCGGATAGCCGTAGCCGCGCGAGGTGATGACCATCCGCTCGGCGAACCGGTACCGGGCGGCGAGGGTGCGGACCTCGTCCTGGCGGGCGAGCAGCTGCCCGGCGAGGTCGGGCAGTACCTTCGCGGGCGCACCGTCACCGCCGCGCAGCCCTTCCACGAAGAGATAGAGGGCGAGCAGGGAGGCGGTGTAGGTCTTGGTCGCCGGAAGGGCCTTCTCCGGTCCCGCGAGGATGTCGATGTGGAACTCGGAGACCGCGGCGAGCGGCGAGTCCGGGTTGTTGGTCACCGCGAGCGTGAGCGCGCCGGCCTCGCGGGCGGCCTGCGTGGAGGCGACCAGGTCCGGGGAGCCGCCGGACTGGCTGACGGTGATGACGAGAACGTCGGTGAGATCGGGACGGGCGCCGTACGCCGTGGTCGTCGACATCGAGGTGAGACCGCAGGGCAGACCGAGACGGATCTCCAGCAGGTACTTGGCGTAGAGCGCGGCGTTGTCGGAGGTGCCGCGGGCGGTCAGCAGCACGAACCGGGGCTTGCGGGCGGCGACCTCCCGGGCCACCTCCTGGATCCGCGGTGCCCCGGCGTCCAGGATCCGGCGCAGCACTGCGGGCTGCTCGGCCATCTCCCCGGCCATGATCCGCCCGGGCAGGTCGTCGCTGCGGGGGTCCGTGGTGGGCGCGGTCATGGGGCCTCCTCGAGGTGGCTCACCGCTACGGCACGGCGTCGGCTGCCTCCATTCCACTCCCCCGTCCTTGGATCCGCGCAGTCGGGGGCGACCCGGACATGGCCGACCTGGGACGCGCGGCCCGTGGAACCCGCTGTCGGAGACCGTTTCTGGTAGATTGGTCTATACCACTATTGTTTCCCCTCGGTTCCCCGGCGAGCCCTCTTCAGATCGGCAGGCCCAGCGTGGAAGTTGTCATCGTTCCGGATGCCAAGGCAGGTGGCGCACTCATCGCCGAGGCCATGGCGCAGCTGCTGAGACGCAAGCCCGACGCCGTGCTCGGGGTGGCCACCGGCTCGACCCCGCTGCCCGTCTACGAGGCGCTGGCGGCCGAGGTGCGCTCCGGTGCCGTGGACGCCTCGCGGGCGCGGATCGCACAGCTCGACGAATACGTGGGGCTGCCGGCCGAGCATCCCGAGTCCTACCGCTCGGTGCTCAGGCGCGAGGTGCTGGAGCCGCTCGGCATCGGCATGGACGCCTTCATGGGACCGGACGGCACCGCCGAGGACGTGCAGGCGGCGTGCGAGGCCTACGACCGTGCGCTCGCCGCGGCCGGCGGCGTGGACCTTCAGTTGCTCGGCATCGGCACCGACGGGCACATCGGGTTCAACGAGCCGTGCTCCTCGCTCGCCTCGCGCACCAGAATCAAGACGCTGACCGAGCAGACCCGGATCGACAACGCGCGCTTCTTCGACGGCGACATCGACCAGGTACCGCATCACGTGATCACCCAGGGCATCGGGACCATCCTGGAGGCACGGCACCTCGTGCTCCTCGCCACCGGCGAGGGCAAGGCGGACGCGGTCGCCGCGACCGTCGAGGGCCCCGTCGCCGCGATCTGCCCGGCGTCCGCGCTCCAACTCCACCCGCACGCGACGGTCGTCGCCGACGAGGCCGCGGCGTCCAAGCTGAAGCTCGCCGGCTACTTCCGCCACACCTACGCCAACAAGCCCGCCTGGCAGGGCATCTAGCCCGCCCGGTACGCCGAAGGCCCCGGCCCCCGAGGGGTGGCCGGGCCTTCGGCACAGCGGCTACGCGCCCGCGAGAACCTCCGCCGCCGCCCGTCCGCACACCCGCGCCGCCCCGTGGGTGGCGATGTGCAGGGCACCGCGGGGAGCGGCCTGAGGGACGCCCATCTCGACCACGATCGTGTCCGGACGTGACCCGAGAAGCGTGTCGAGGGCCCCCGCCATCCAGGGGTGGCGGTGTTCGTCCCGGACCACCGCCACGATCCGCCGGCCCCCGGCGGCCTCCAGGGCCTCCCGCCCCGCTTCCTCCCCCGCGAAGCTGCCGGTCTCGGTGCCCGGAAGCAGTCGGCCCAGTTCCGCGGCCACGCCCCACGGGGTCTCCTCGCCCACCGCGATATTGGCGACGGGGGTGAGAGCGGCGACGTAGGGAGGCTCGGTGAGCGGGGCGAAGCCCTCCGCGCCGGTGACCGTCAGCGCACGCCGGGCCGCCAGCAGACCGATGTCCGCACGGGCGCCCGGCAGGGCGGCGGCGTCCTTCACTCCCGCCTGCGCCGTCCAGCGCGCCAGGGCCCGCACGCGGTCCGCAGCCTCGGCGAGCCGCTCCTCGGCCAGTTCCCCCGAGCGCACGGCGGTGACCAGGGCGTCCCGCAGACGCCGTACCGTCTCGTCGTCGGCGAGGCCGCCGCCCACGCAGATGGCGTCCGCGCCGGCCGCGACGGCGAGGACGCTGCCGCGCTCGATCCCGTAGGTCCCCGCGATCGCCCGCATCTCCATGCCGTCGGTGACGATCAGCCCGTCGTAGCCGAGCCCTCCGCGCAGCAGGTCGCTCAGGACGCTCCGGGACAACGTTGCCGGGTGGTCCGGGTCCAGTGCCGGTACCAGGATGTGAGCGCTCATCACCGCGCGGGTGCCGGCGGCGATCGCCGCGCGGAACGGCGCCAGTTCGCGCTCCTGGACCGTGGGCGCCTCCGCGTCGATCCGGGGCAGCGCGTGGTGGGAGTCGACCGCCGTGTCGCCGTGGCCGGGAAAGTGCTTGGTACAGGCCGCGACGCCGGCCGACTGGAGTCCGGTGACATATGCGGCGGTGTGCCGGGCCACCAGTGCGGTGTCGGCGCCGAAGGACCGGACGCCGATCACCGGGTTGGCGGGATTGGAGTTCACGTCGGCGGAGGGCGCCCAGTTGAGGTTGACCCCGCACTCCGCGAGCCGGCGGCCGAGTTCACGGGCCACCTCGCGGGTCAGTTCCACGTCGTCCACCGCGCCGAGGGCGTGGTTGCCCGGGAAGGAGGAACCCGTCCTGACCTCCAGGCGGGTGACATCGCCCCCCTCCTCGTCGATCGCGACGATGACGTCGTCGCGCTCGGCCCGCAACTGGGCGGTCAGGGCGGCAAGTTGTGCCGGTGAGGCGATGTTGCGGCCGAACAGGCCCACGGACGCCAGGCCCTCGCCGATACGGCGCAGCAGCCAGTCGGGGGCCGTGGTGCCGGTGAAGCCGGGCTGGAGGACCGTCAGCGCGTCTCGCGTCAGGGTGTCGGTACCGCTGGCGAATGTCGTCATCGGGTGGCGTTATCCCTTCACGGCGCCCGCGGTGAGGCCCGCGGCCATCTTGCGCTGGACGAGGAGGAAGAGAATGACGATCGGCACCGCCATCATCGTGGAGCCGGCCATCATCGGCGCGTACTCGGTGCCGTGCTTGGTGGTGAAGTTGCCGAGCCAGACAGTCGCGGTCTGGTTCTCCTGGCTCATCAGCATCAAGGCGTACAGGTACTCGTTCCACGCCTGGATGAAGCCGTAGACCGAGGTGGCGACCAGGCCGGGGGCCAGCAGCGGGAAGACCACGCGCAGGAAGGCTCCGGTGCGCGAACAGCCGTCCACCATCGCCGCCTCCTCCAGTTCGCGCGGGATGTTGACGACGAACCCGCGCAGCGTCCACACCGTGAACGGGAGGATGAAGGTGAGGTAGGTGATGATCAGCCCCGTCAGCTTGTCGTACTGGCCGAGGTCATTGAGGAGCAGGAAGACCGGGATGATCATGGACACCGCCGGGACCATCTGGACCGCCAGGATGCCCACGATCACGATCTTCCGGCCGCGGAAGGCGAAGCGGGAGATGGCGAGCGCGGCCAGCATGCCGACGACGATGCCGATGGCGACGACGGACAGCGACACGATCAGGCTGCGGCCGACCGGCCCCCAGAAGTCGGCGATGTCCAGCGCCCGGCGGAAGTTGGCCAGGGTGACACCCGTGGGCAGCAGGCTGGGATCCGGGTCGATGGCGTCCTTGGCCGGTTTGAAGGCCGTGTCGACCATCCAGTAGACGGGGAAGCCCGCGGTGACGAAGACGAGCAGACCGAGAAGGTTCCAGCCGAGCCGGGACGTCGGGCGGCGGCGCCCCCCGGTCGCGATGGCGCTCATTCGACCTCTCCGATCTTCAGCATCTGACGCATGTACACGGCGACCACACCGAGCAGCAGCAGCACGGTCAACAGGGCGATCGCCGATCCCTGCGCGTAGTCGTTGACCACGAACGCGCGGTCGTAGGAATAGGTCTGGAGCAACTGGAACTCCGGCTCCGGATGGCCGTTGCGCATCACGAAGACCTGCGGGAAGACGCCCATGTCCCAGATCACCGAGAGGGTCGTGAGCATCACGATGATCGGCTTGAGGATCGGCAGGGTGACATGGCGGAAGACGCCCCACCCGGTCGCACCGTCCAGACGGGCCGCTTCCTCCAGCTCCTTGGGCACCTGGGTCAGGCCGGCGGAGAGCGTGATGACGACGAACGGCACCGCGCCCCACACCACGAGGAGCATGATCACGGCAAGGCCCTGCGGCCCGCTCGCGAACCAGTTGTGCCCGATCAGCTCCACTCCGGGCAGCTTGCTCAGCAGCGCGTTGAGGATGCCGTAGTCCGAGTCGAAGAGCCACTTGAAAACCGTGGTGGCGACGATGATCGGCATGCCCCAGCTGGCCACCAGCACAATGTTGACCATCGTCTTCACCCAGCCGGAGACCCGCTGGAGCAGCAGCGCGATCAGCATGCCGAGGACCATGGTGAAGATCACCGAGCCGGCGGCGAACACGATCGTGCGCACCACCACCGCCCAGAACTCGCTGTCGCCGAGCACCTGGGAGAAGTTGGCGAAGCCCACCGACTCGGCGGGCTGGAAGCCCCACAGCTGCGACTGGCCGAACTTCTGGAAGGAGAGGGTCACCAGGCGGACCAGCGGATACCCCATCACCAGGGCGAGGATCAGCAGACAGGGGGCGAGCAGCGCCCAGGGGGTGGCGGTCCCGCGCGGCGTCCGCTGTCCGCGTGGTTTCGCCGGGATGCCCGGTGGCGGCGCCGGCCGCGGCGGCGGCACCTTGGCGTGGGTGGTCGTGTCTGCGGCACTCATCGCGCGCTCCTTGAGGGTCCCTCAGGTCGTACAAGGGCGAAGCCCCGCACGGTCGTACGAAGGCGGAACACCGCACGCCCGCACGGGGGATTCCGCCGTGCGGTCGTGCGAGAAGCAGGGCCCCGCCCCGCCTACCTCCGGGGTCACGGGGCCCTGCGCTCAGGTCACTTGGTGTTGATGACCTTGTCGATCGCGGCGTCCGCGTCCTTCGCGGCGGCCTCGACCGACTGCTTGCCGGTGCCGATGTTCTGCAGCATGGTCTGCAGGATCTGCGCCTTCTCGACCTGGCCCCAGCCCGGCGCCATCGGGACGAACCAGTTGGACTCGGCCGCGGTGGCCGGGACCGCCGTCGCCGGGTCGTTCTTCAGCGTGGCGAGGTCGGTCTTGTTGTTGGGCAGGTTGCCCTTGGCCATCAGGCCCTTCTGGCCCTCGGAGCCGGTGAACGCGTTGATCCACTCAGCGGCCACCGACTGAGCCTTGGACTTCACCGGGATCGCGAGATCCGAGCCGCCGAGGAACACCGGGATGTTCTTGCCGGACGGGCCGGGCATCACGAAGTTCTCGAGGTTGTCCTTCAGCTTGCCGGTCTTGTCGTTCTTCGGGTCGGCCGCGGTAGCGCCCTCCCAGGCGGCACCGAAGATCATGGCGGACTTGCCCTGGCCGTAGACGATGTAACGGTCGGACTCGTCCTTGGTCTTGTCGCCGTGCATGTACTTGTCGAGGATCGTCTTGAACTCGTTGAGGCCCTTGAGGGACTCCGGCGAGGAGAGGTTGGCCTTCCACTGGCCGCCCTCCTCCTTGGCGATCGAGCCGCCCGCGTCGTAGACGAAGGACATCGCCGCGTACCAGTCGCGCGTCGGCTGGTACCAGGCGTTGAACTTGGCGCCCTCCTTCTTCTGGATCTTGTCCAGGTCGGCGGTCAGCTCCTGGTACGTCGTCGGCGGCGTCTTGACGCCGACCGAGGCGGCGACGTCCTTGCGCCAGTTGGCGACCCGGCCGCCGGCGTAGTAGGGCACGCCGTACGTCTTGCCCTCGTAGGTCACCGAGGCCTTCAGGCCGTCCAGCCACTGGCCGGAGTTGTCGAACGTGGAGGGCTCGACGGGGGCGAAGGCGCCCTTGACCATGTAGCCGAGCATCTCGGTGTTGCCCATCTCGACCACGTCGGGGGCCTTGTCGGTGGCGAGGACCGCGTCGAGCTTGGTGTTCTTGTCCGGCCAGCCGTAGTACTCGTGCTTGATCTTGAGGCCGGGGTGCTTCTTGACCACCGCGTCGTCGGCGGCCTTCACCAGCGCGGGCCAGTTGTTCTGAGCGTCGACCGTGAGCCAGACGGTGAGCTCCTTGGCGTCCGCCCCCTTGTCCGAGCCTCCGGACTTGCTGTCACCGTCCCCGCACGCCGCGATGGAGACCATCATGCCCGCGATTCCGATCGCGGCTATCAGCTTGCGCTTCACGCCATCCTCCTCAGGGATGCCACCAACCCCCCTTGTCCCCGCGGCGACTGACGACGAGTACCGCTCGTGGGGCCGGGACCTGGACCAATGGTGTAGACCAGTGCGGGAAGCTTGGCCCAGACCAATAGGTGTGTCAAGGGAGTTCACGGCCCTCAAGGGCTCCGTTATGGGACCTACATATGCAACGACCTTTAAGTAGGAACCCAGCGAAATCGGGTAGACCACTTCCGCCCCACCCGACTGGACCACTTGGATTTGGTGGACTAGACCAGAGGGGGACCCAACGGTATACAGAGGGGATCCCCGGCCGCAGGACGGGGATCACGGAGCGTGCGGGGAATCCCCCGTCAGGCCGTGCCACGATGGTGAGCCGTGACCGGCAGCTGCCGGTCGCTTCGGCATCCGGAGCCGGGAAGGCAGAGCATGAGCGCCGACGTCAGCAGTGCGGAGAACGAGGGCGGGGCGACCGTCCGCACCGCGCGCGTGCCCAAGTACTACCGCTTGAAGAAGCATCTGCTCGACATGACGGAGACGCTGCCGCCCGGTACTCCCGTGCCCCCCGAGCGCACCCTGGCCGCGGAGTTCGACACCTCGCGCACGACCGTGCGCCAGGCCCTGCAGGAGCTGGTCGTCGAGGGGCGGCTCGAGCGCATCCAGGGCAAGGGCACGTTCGTCGCCAAGCCCAAGGTCTCGCAGGCGCTGCAACTCACCTCCTACACCGAGGACATGCGCGCCCAGGGCCTCGAACCGACCTCGCAGCTGCTGGACATCGGCTACATCACCGCCGACGACTCCCTCGCCGGGCTGCTCGACATCTCGGCCGGCGGCCGGGTGCTGCGCATCGAACGGCTGCGGCTGGCGAGCGGCGAACCGATGGCGATCGAGACCACGCATCTGTCCGCGAAGCGCTTCCCGGCGCTGCGCCGGTCACTGGTGAAGTACACCTCCCTCTACACCGCGCTCGCGGAGGTGTACGACGTCCACCTCGCCGAGGCCGAGGAGACCATCGAGACGTCGCTGGCGACGCCGCGCGAGGCCGGCCTGCTCGGCACCGACGTGGGCCTGCCGATGCTGATGCTCTCCCGCCACTCGCTGGACCGGGACGGAAACCCGGTGGAGTGGGTGCGGTCGGTCTACCGGGGAGACCGGTACAAGTTCGTCGCGCGGCTCAAGCGACCGCAGGAATAAGTCGCCCTGGGCCGTGCGCGCGGTGTGGCGCGACCGCTCCTCCTGCTCTACGGTCCTTGCGTCGTCGCATGGACGGGAGGCACCCCCGTGCGTACCGCGCCCGCTCGGTCCTTGGCCGCCCTCGCCGTCCGGACCCCCACCGCACTCGCCGCCGTCACCGGCTCGACGGTCCGGTCGTGTCCTCGCGGTCCGGACGCACGGCCCGCTCCGGCCCGTCCGGATCACCGCGGGGTGGCCTTCGCCGGGGCGGTGCGGAAACGGCGGGATACCGATATACGAACTAGGGCTTCCGCTTCCGTGACGCGTCACCTACATTGCCTGCGCATTACATCGGTGATCAGTGAGGGGACGGAGTCGCTAGATGTCCGATCAGTCTGATTCGACCAGAGCGCCGGTGGTGACGCCTCTACGCGTCGTCATCGCACTGTGTCTTGTAGCACCCTTCGTAGCGATGCTGTGGGTCGGCTCCTACGCCAAGACCGACCCGGCGTTCATCGGCATCCCGTTCTTCTACTGGTACCAGATGCTGTGGGTGCTGATCTCCACGGCGCTGACGATGACCGCCTACCAGCTGTGGCAGCGCGACCAGCGCGGCCGTGCCGACCGGAAGGGAGGTGCGGCGGAATGAAGGACGGCGTGAACGGCGTCGCACTCGGCGTCTTCATCTTCTTCTTCCTGGCCGTCACCGTCGTGGGCTTCCTGGCGGCGCGCTGGCGCAGGGCGGACAACGAGCACAGCCTCGACGAGTGGGGACTCGGCGGCCGGTCGTTCGGTACCTGGATCACCTGGTTCCTGCTCGGCGGCGACCTGTACACCGCCTACACCTTCGTCGCCGTCCCGGCGGCGATCTACGCGGCCGGCGCCGCGGGCTTCTTCGCGGTGCCGTACACGATCATCGTCTACCCGCTGATCTTCACCTTCCTGCCCCGGCTGTGGTCGGTGTCCCACCGGCACGGATACGTGACGACCTCGGACTTCGTCCGCGGCCGCTTCGGCTCGAAGGGCCTGTCGCTCGCGGTGGCGGTCACCGGCATCCTGGCGACGATGCCGTACATCGCGCTCCAGCTGGTCGGCATCCAGGCCGTGCTGGACGTGATGGGTGTGGGCGGCGGCGACAACACGAACTGGTTCGTGAAGGACCTGCCGCTGCTGATCGCCTTCGGCGTCCTGGCGGCGTACACCTACTCTTCGGGCCTCAGGGCGCCCGCCCTGATCGCGTTCGTGAAGGACACCCTGATATACATCGTCATCGCGGTGGCGATCATCTACATCCCGATCAAGCTGGGCGGCTTCGACGACATCTTCGCGAAGGCAGGCCATGCGTTCGCGCAGACGAACCCGGCGACGGGCAAGCCGCGCGGGGCGCTCGCGCCGCCGGAGGCGGGCCAGTGGACCTACGCGACGCTCGCGCTGGGCTCGGCGATGGCGCTGTTCATGTATCCGCACTCGATCACGGCGACGCTCTCCTCGCGCAGCCGTGAGGTGATCCGCCGCAACACCACGATCCTGCCGCTGTACTCGCTGATGCTGGGCCTGCTGGCGCTGCTCGGCTTCATGGCGATCGCGGCCGGGATCAAGGTGCAGAACGGGCAGCTGGCGATCCCGCAGCTGTTCGAGAACATGTTCCCGGACTGGTTCGCGGGCGTGGCGTTCGCGGCCATCGGCATCGGTGCGCTCGTCCCGGCGGCCATCATGTCCATCGCCGCCGCGAACCTGTTCACGCGCAACATCTACAAGGACTTCATCAAGCCGGACGCGACACCGAAGGAGGAGACCAGGGTCTCCAAGATCGTGTCGCTGCTGGTGAAGGTGGGCGCCCTGGTCTTCGTCCTGACCATGGACAAGACGGTGGCGATCAACTTCCAGCTGCTCGGCGGCATCTGGATCCTGCAGACCTTCCCGGCCATGGTCGGCGGTCTGTTCACGCGCTGGTTCCACCGCTGGGCGCTGCTCGCGGGCTGGGCGGTCGGCATGGTCTACGGCACGCTCGCGGCCTACGGCGTCGCCTCCCCGACCCAGAAGCACTTCGGCGGCTCCGCGAAGGAGATCCCGGGCTTCAGTGAGATCGGCTACATCGGTCTGACGGCCTTCGTGATGAACATCGTCGTCACGGTGGTCCTGACCTTCGTCCTGAAGGCCGTGAAGGCCCCGGCGGGCGTCGACGAGACGAAGCCGGACGACTACACGGCGGACGCCGGCGACCCCGGGGTGGAGGTGGAGCTGCCGCCGGCGACGGCCGGCGCATCCCACTAGGGACTGGTGCTCCACGGGCCGCCGGAGAAAATCCGGCGGCCCGTTGCCGTACCCGTCCGGCACACTCGGCCGCATGGACTTCGTGATCCGACAGGCGGCCCCCGACGAGTACGACACCCTCGGCGACATCACCGCCCAGGCCTATCTCCAGGACGGGCTCCTCGACTTCGGGGAGAGCGACGAGTACCTGGGCGAGCTGAGAGACGTCGGCAAGCGAGCCGCGGCCGCCGACGTGCTGGTCGCGGCCCGGGACGGCAGTGTGCTCGGCGGCGTGACCTTCGTCCCGTCCGGCGGCCTCATGGCCGACATCGCGGGTCCCGGCGAAGCCGAGATCCGCATGCTGGCGGTCGCGCACGACGCCCGCGGCCGGGGCGTCGGCGAGGCCCTGGTCCGCGCCTGCGTCGACCGCGCCCGGGACACGGAGGACTGCGTGCGCGTCGTCCTGTCGACCCAGCGCAGCATGCGCTCCGCCCACCGGATCTACGAACGGCTGGGCTTCGTCCGCACCCCCGGCCGCGACTGGAATCCCCTGCCGCAGCTGGACGACATCACTCTCCTCACCTACGAGTTGACACTGTGACATCGGTGCGGCACAACATCTGGGGGTAGCACCGAAACCCGGCACAAGATGTATGCTCATGCTCGCTGTCGCCGCAGGGGAATCCGGTGCGAATCCGGAACTGTCCCGCAACGGTGTACTTATGCGTGTTCGCGCCTGCGTGCACGTACGAGCGTCAGTCCGAGGACCTGCCGACAGTGCGCCCGGCCGTCCGGCCCGGGCGCCAGACGTCCGGGCCTCGTGGAATGGGCCGGTGGACGCGACGCCGTGCGCGCTCGTGAGCTGCCCCCTGCCCTCCTCAAGGCCCCGTGCCGAGCGAGGGAGAGCCACACGTGACCATCGCGCCAGCCGATCCGGCTTCAGTGATCCCGGTCCAGACCGACGGAACCGACGGTCCCGGGGCCACGCTGCTGCGGACCCTGACCGAGCTGACCGCCGACCTCCCCGACGCCGACCCCGGACGAGTCGCCGCCGCCGCGCTGCGGGGCCGGTCCGCGCAGGCCGACGACGCGGAGTTGCGCGAGCTGGCCACCGAAGCGGCCGCCGGCCTGATCTCGGAGGACCCCGCCTACTCGAAGCTGGCCGCCCGTCTGCTGACGATCGGCATCCGGGCCGAGGCCGCCTCGCAGGGCGTCACGTCCTTCACCCGGTCCGTCGCCGTCGGCCACCGGGAGGGCCTGATCGCCGACCGGACCGCCGCGTTCGTACGCCTGCACGCCGGCCGTCTCGACGCCCTCGTCGACCGGGCCGCCGACGACCGCTTCGGCTACTTCGGGCTGCGCACGCTGCACAGCCGCTACCTGCTGCGGCACCCGATCACCCGCAAGGTCATCGAGACACCTCAGCACTTCATGCTGCGGGTGGCCGCCGGGCTCGCGGAGGACGACACCGCGCGGGCGGTCGACGAAGTGGCGGCTCTCTACGGGCTCATGAGCCGCCTGGACTACCTGCCCTCCTCCCCCACGCTCTTCAACTCGGGCACGCGGCACCCGCAGATGTCGTCCTGCTACCTCCTCGACTCCCCGAAGGACGAGCTGGACTCCCTCTACGACCGCTACCACCAGGTCGCCCGCCTCTCCAAGCACGCCGGGGGCATCGGCCTTTCGTACTCCCGCATCCGTTCCCGCGGCTCCCTCATCCGCGGCACGAACGGGCACTCCAACGGCATCGTCCCGTTCCTGAAGACCCTCGACGCTTCGGTCGCCGCGGTGAACCAGGGCGGCCGCCGCAAGGGAGCAGCCGCCGTCTACCTGGAGACCTGGCACTCGGACATCGAGGAGTTCCTGGAGCTGCGCGACAACACCGGCGAGGACGCCCGCCGGACCCACAACCTGAACCTCGCGCACTGGGTCCCGGACGAGTTCATGCGCCGCGTCGACGCGGACGGACAGTGGTCCCTGTTCTCCCCGTCCGACGTGCCCGAGCTGGTAGACCTGTGGGGAGAGGAGTTCGAC
Organism: Streptomyces sp. CA-106110; assembly: GCF_050936285.1. NCBI lineage: Bacteria > Bacillati > Actinomycetota > Actinomycetes > Kitasatosporales > Streptomycetaceae > Streptomyces > Streptomyces sp. CA-106110. The sequence goes on from NZ_JBNJNB010000001.1 coordinate 4,595,839, forward strand.
GCCGCCTACCGCAAGGCCGAGGCGGCGGGCCTGGCGAAGAAGACGATGCCCGCCCGTGACCTGTACGGCCGGATGATGCGCACCCTCGCGCAGACCGGCAACGGCTGGATGACCTTCAAGGACGCGGCCAACCGCACCGCCAACCAGACGGCCGAGCCGGGCCACGTCATCCACTCCTCCAACCTCTGCACGGAGATCCTGGAGGTCACGGACGACGGGGAGACGGCGGTCTGCAACCTGGGGTCGGTCAACCTGGGCGCCTTCGTCACCGGAGACGACATCGACTGGGAACGGCTGGACGAGACGGTCCGCACCGCCGTCACCTTCCTCGACCGTGTCGTCGACATCAACTTCTACCCGACGGAGCAGGCCGGCCGTTCCAACGCCAAGTGGCGTCCCGTCGGCCTCGGTGTGATGGGTCTTCAGGACGTCTTCTTCCGGCTGCGTCTGCCCTTCGACTCCGCCGAGGCGAAGGGCCTGTCCACCAGGATCGCCGAGCGCATCATGCTCGCCGCCTACGAGGCCTCCGCCGACCTCGCCGAGCGCAACGGGCCTCTTCCCGCGTGGGAGAAGACCCGCACCGCCCGGGGTGTGCTGCACCCGGACCACTACGACGTGGAGCGCGCCTGGCCGGAGCGCTGGGCGGCACTGCGCGAGCGGATCGCCGCCGTCGGCATGCGCAACTCGCTGCTCCTGGCGATCGCCCCGACCGCCACCATCGCCTCCATCGCGGGCGTCTACGAGTGCATCGAGCCGCAGGTCTCCAACCTGTTCAAGCGCGAGACGCTGTCCGGCGAGTTCCTCCAGGTCAACTCGTACCTGGTGCAGGACCTCAAGGAGCTCGGCGTCTGGGACGCCCGCACCCGGGAGGCGCTGCGCGACTCGAGCGGCTCAGTGCAGGACTTCCGCTGGATCCCGGAGGAGGTACGCCGGCTGTACCGCACGGCGTGGGAGATCCCGCAGCGCGGTCTGATCGACATGGCCGCCGCGCGGACCCCGTTCCTGGACCAGGCGCAGTCCCTGAACCTCTTCATGGAGACGCCGACGATCGGCAAGCTCTCCTCGATGTACGCCTACGCCTGGAAGCAGGGCCTGAAGACGACGTACTACCTGCGCTCCCGCCCGGCGACCCGGATCGCCCGTGCCGCCCAGGCGCAGCCGGCCGTTCCCGTCCAGCAGGTCGCCGACCCCGACGCCGTCGCCTGCTCCCTCGAGAACCCCGAGTCCTGCGAGGCCTGCCAGTAGTTCCCGCCCGCCACCCGATCACCACCCCTGGAGGACGGCGCCACGCGCGCCCACTGCCATGACTGACCAGAACCTGCTGGACCCCGGCTTCGAACTGACCCTGCGTCCCATGCGCTACCCGGACTTCTACGAGCGCTACCGGGACGCCATCAAGAACACCTGGACCGTGGAGGAGGTGGACCTCCACTCGGACGTGGCCGACCTCGCCAAGCTCACGCCGGGCGAGCAGCACATGATCGGCCGTCTGGTGGCCTTCTTCGCCACGGGCGACTCGATCGTGGCGAACAACCTCGTGCTGACGCTGTACAAGCACATCAACTCCCCCGAGGCGCGCCTGTATCTGTCGCGCCAGCTGTTCGAGGAGGCCGTGCACGTCCAGTTCTATCTGACGCTGCTCGACACCTACCTGCCCGATCCGGAGGACCGTGCCGCGGCCTTCGCGGCCGTCGAGAACATCCCCTCCATCCGGGAGAAGGCCGAGTTCTGCTTCACGTGGATGGACTCGGTGGAGCGGATCGACCGGCTCGAGACGAAGTCCGACCGGCGCCGCTTCCTGCTCAACCTCATCTGCTTCGCCGCGTGCATCGAGGGCCTCTTCTTCTACGGCGCCTTCGCGTATGTCTACTGGTTCCGCAGCCGGGGCCTGCTGCACGGTCTGGCCACCGGCACCAACTGGGTGTTCCGGGACGAGACGATGCACATGAGCTTCGCCTTCGATGTGGTCGACACCGTGCGCAAGGAGGAGCCGGACCTCTTCGACGACGAGCTCCAGGAGCAGGTCACCGCCATGCTGAGGGAAGCCGTCGCGGCCGAGTTGCAGTTCGCGCGCGACCTGTGCGGTGACGGCCTCCCCGGCATGAACACCGACTCCATGCGGCAGTACCTGGAGTGCGTCGCCGACCAGCGCCTCACGCGCCTCGGCTTCGCCCCGGTGTACGGCTCCGAGAACCCCTTCTCCTTCATGGAGTTGCAGGGTGTTCAGGAGCTGACCAACTTCTTCGAGCGGCGTCCCTCGGCGTACCAGGTGGCGGTGGAGGGCACCGTCGACCTGGACGAGGACTTCTGAGCCGCCGCCTTCTCCCATGCCTCCTGGGCCTTCCGGATCCGTCGGTCGACGCGCCGCTCATGCGCGATGCCGATCAGTGACGGGAGGACCAGGAGGACGAGGATCCCGACGACGGTGAGCATTCCGATCAGGGCCTGTGCCTGTGCCGTATTCATGGACACCACTGTCGCGCCGAATGCTCCTTACCGTCAGTGACAGGACTGCCGTACACCCTCGAATTACTGCCACTTCCGAGGCACACTGATGGCATGCTGCAGAACGTGGCCGCCGTCCTCCTCGACGGTGTGCATCCCTTCGAACTCGGCGTCGTGTGCGAGGTGTTCGGCATCGACCGCAGCGACGAGGACCTACCGGTCTACGACTTCGCGGTCGCCTCGGCCGAGGGACCCTCGCTCGGCACCCACTGCGGATTCACCGTGTCCACGCCGCACGGCCTGGAGCGGCTGGAGGAAGCCGACCTCATCGCCGTGCCGGCCGGGGACACCTATGCGGACCGCACGTATCCGCCCGAACTGCTCGACGCGCTGCGCCGGGCCGCCGAGCGCGGCGCCAGGGTGCTCAGCGTCTGCTCCGGCGTCTTCGTGCTGGGGGCCGCCGGGCTGCTGGACGGGCGGCGCTGCGCCGTGCACTGGCGGCACGCCGACGCCCTCGCCCGGCGCTTCCCCCGGGCCGTCGTCGAGCCGGACGTGCTCTACGTCGACGAGGACCCGGTGATCACCTCGGCCGGCACCGCCGCCGGCATCGACGCCTGCCTGCACATCGTGCGCAAGGAGCAGGGCCCGGAGGTCGCCAACAAGATCGCCCGCCGGATGGTGGTGCCGCCGCACCGCGACGGAGGCCAGGCCCAGTACATCGAAAGGCCTCTGCCGCGGTCGCAGTGCGACACGGTCGCCGAGGTGCTCGTGTGGATGGAGCGGCACCTGGACCAGGAGGTGACCGTGGAACAGCTCGCGGCCCGCGCCCATATGTCCCCGCGTACCTTCGCCCGCCGCTTCCAGCAGGAGACCGGCACCACCCCGTACCGCTGGATCCTGCGTCAACGTGTGCTGCTGGCCCAGGAGTTGCTGGAGCGGACCGATGAGACGATGGACACGATCGCCGATCGCACCGGCTTCGGCACGGCGGCGGCGCTGCGGCATCAGTTCGTCCGGGCGCTCGGCACGACGCCCCATGCCTACCGGCGCACGTTCAGGGGCCCACAGGCCGCCTGAACGTGCGCCGGACCATCACCTGGGCAGGGCCCTCAGCAGGAGCCGGCGCGGGCGGAGTGTGATGCCGATCCGCGGCCTCGGGTCGGACCCGGGCGCCTCCTCGAAGCGGTAGGCGGATGCCACCGCGGCCGTGATCAGGGTGAGCTCGGCCATCGAGAAGTGGTCCCCGGGGCACTTGCGGTTGCCGACCCCGAAGGGGGTCATGGCGTACTTCGGCACGCTCTTGGCGCGCTCCGGGAGCCAGCGGTCGGGGTCGAACTCCGCGACCCGCTCGTAGGACCGCCCGTCGTGCTGGATCGCGTACGGACTGTAGACGACGTCCGCTCCGGCCGGAATGCGATACCCGCCGAGCTGGGTGTCGGCCACCGCCCGCCGGGTCAATATCCATACGGCGGGACGCAAACGCATTGTCTCGACGATGACATTCGCGGTGTACGGCAGCTGCCGTACGTCCTCGAATGCGACCGGCCGGTCACCCGTCACGGTTTTCACCTCGTCGCGGATCTTGTCCGCTTGATCCGGGTGGTCCGTGAGGACTTGCAGGAGCGACATGACCATGGATCCCACTGTTTCGCTGCCGGCCGTGACTATGGCAACGACCTGGTCATGGATCTCCTGTTCCCCAATGGGCTCGCCGTCGTGGTCCTTCGCCTCCAGCAATGCCATCAGCAAATCGTTCGGCTTTTGACCGGATGCGCGGCGGGCGGCGATGATCTCGTCGACCAGGAGATGCAAATCGGCCAGCGCCCGGTTGAATTCGCGATTGGCCGGAAGGGGCAGGCGGTACAGCGGCCCGAGCGGTATGACCATGCGCTGGTACATGCCGCTGAAGAGCGCGGCGAGCGCGGTGCAGATGCGGTCGGCCCGCTCGTCCATGTAGCTGCCGCGCATCAGACAGCGTGCGATCACCCGCACCGCCACACGGAACGACTCGGTCGTGACGTCCACGGTCCGGCCGGACCTCCAGCGCTCCACGAGCGCCTGCGCCTCCTCCGCCATGATCGGCCCGTAGCCCGGGATGGACTCCAGCCGGAAGGCGGGCTGGATCGCCCGCCGCTGGCGCTGGTGCAGCGGCCCGTTGCTGGTGGCTACACCTTCCTTGCCGAGGAGGCCCTCGAGGGACTCCCACAGCGGACCGCCTATCTGGAAGTCGGTGCTCAGCGCGAGTGCTCCGGCAAGCGCGGGGGTGGTGATCGCGTACACCGCCTTCGGACCGAGCTTCAGCCGTACGACGTCGCCGTCGTCCCGCAGCCGGCCGAGGAGGCCCAGCGGGTCACGGAAGAGCTTCCAGCCATGTCCGAGGAACGGGACACCGCCCGCGGCAAGGGGCGGAACGCGTGGTGGCGTCGCCGCCTCGGGGGCCTCCGAACCGATTGATTCGAGGGTCATTTCTCACCTGCCGCTTCGTTGTCGACATACGGGGGTGTGGAGTGGTCGTCCCAGTTGTCGACCATGTAGCGGCCGGACTCATGGTGGAACCAGTACACGGCGCTGAACCAGTTCCGCATGTTTGCGACGATCGCTTTCACGGCGGCGCTCAATTCCTTTCCTCGCGCGGTACCGTCCGCGAGCGAGTCGGCGAGCCGCAGCGTCTCCTTTTCAGCGGCAAGGAACTCCGATACGCATTCCTCGACCCGCCGCCTTACTTCCCTGATGGCCTCTTCGAGCGTCATCCCCTCGTGGTGAATGAGACTGATTCCGAGATTGTGGACCTCGTCCCCCGCGATTTCCTTGGGGAGCGAGCACAGATCGTTGTACCAGGCTGCGAATTCCTGGCTCAGCAGCGCCGCCCGCCGGTAAGCGGGGTGTTTCCGCACGGAGTCGGGCAGTTCACAGCCCGCGCTGGGCTCGAGCAGATCGGTCCAGATCCAGTGCGCGAAGGTGAGCCGCCTGAGCTTGAGATAGCCCTCGACCGTCGGGACCGTCCCGGTGGTGCGGTTGCGGTACTCCCGGTCGTACGCCTCGATCACCGCGTGGAAGTGCCGGGCGAAGCGCGCGTTCCACCTGTCGCCGAGGAACGAGTACAGCCGCACCATGCTGTCCGCGAACCCCGCCACCAGGGGATCCGGGTGATGCAGGTGGTCCTCGGGGGAGTCCAGAGCCGCATGGAGCTGGAACCTCAGCCGCCGCCAGGCGGCGGGCCGCCGGTGGACGATGTCACGGTCGTGACGGTCGTCCCAGACGAAGAACCATGCGCTGTAGTCCGCGATCGCCTGCAGGACCCGGTCGGGGGCACCGAGGTAGTAGCCCGCCATGAGGTCCGTGTAGCACAGTCCATCGGCATATTCCTCGACCTTGTCCGCCGGCATGAGCCGCTTTTCCAGCAGCCAGGTACGTGTCTTCTCCTGCAGGCGGGGCCAATACGGGTGCAGTCGACGCGGAAACGCGGCCTCGATGACCGGCATGGAGAGTGCCGGTGGAACCGCGACCACGGTCGTTGTCGATGAAGTGCTGTGTGGGAAAGCTGGCACGAACAAACCCCTCTCAGCCGCCGGTGGCGCGACACCCCTTCCGCTGTGCCGGGCACGCGCCGTTGCGTATCCCCGCGCTTTCCATTCAGCACTACAACTGACCGATCTGGGAACGGATTTGCTTCAACGAACGCCCCACCACGCCGAGAACATGCCTTGCGTGACTGAATATGGGTTAATTCATACGTACAAGGGATCGAATGTCCAACGCACACATGAACGACGCCCGGCCGGAAGAGATCTCCGGCCGGGCGTCGTCGGCAAGGGCTTTCAGTCGTTGGCCACCACGGGGTAGCGAGGCTCGTTCTCGGCCATCTGCCGCAGGGCGTCCTTGCGCTCGCGCTTGGAGAGCCGGTCGATATAGAGGTACCCGTACAGGTGATCTGTCTCGTGCTGCAAACACCGGGCGAAGTACCCGGTGCCGCGCACCTTGATCGGGTTGCCCTTCTCGTCCTGCCCGGTCACCTCGGCGTAGTCGGGGCGGGCGAGCGGTGCGTACGCGGTCGGGACGGACAGGCAGCCCTCGTTGCTGTCGTCCAGCCGGCGCTTGTCGGCGGGCAGGTCGACGACCTTCGGGTTGCAGACCACACCGACGTGCCGTAGGCCCTCGTCGTCCTGGCAGTCGTAGACGAAGACCTTCAGGTCGACGCCGATCTGGTTGGCGGCCAGGCCCACGCCCTCGGCGGTGCGCTGGCTGGCGAACATGTCCGCGACCAGCTGCTGCAGTTCATCGCCGAACTCGGTGACGTCCTTGCACTCCTTGTGCAGCACCGGGTTGCCGACGACCGTGATCGGCCGCGAGGTGCCGCGCTCGCGCCAGGCGGCCTCACGCTGCTCGGTGTCCTCCGTGTCGATGACGAATCCCTCGTCGTCCACGGGGAGAACGCCCGTGTGCTGCTGATCGGTGTCCTGCTGCGCCATGACCGACGTATGCCTTCCTGCAACCTGTGAGAAAACCTGCGGGTACAGCCTACGGGGCGCGGCCGGATGCCCTCCCCATGAACCGTGGGCCCGGATACCGCCTCAGCAGACCTCTTCGAGGTCCCGCCAGTCCCGGCTGTCCGGACTGTCCGCGACCCACCCGTCGAGCAGTCCGCGCACCAGCGAGGCGGGCGCCGCGATACCGCACTCGCGCTCCGGCACCCACAGCTGCCCGGCCGTGCGGTGCCCCAGCGGTCCCGGGTGCCCCGGCTCACTGTGGTCGTGCGGGTCGAGATGCTCGCCGTCGCCCTCGTCCGCCGGCATCCGGGACTCAGAGCACATACGGCACAGCAGCCGCACGGACGACGACCAGTCCTCCGCGGCGAACCCGGCGTCGGCCGCCAGCTGCTCCAGCGCGTCCCGGTCCTCCTCCGTCGCGGCCTCCAGCAGGACCACCCAGGTGGGCACAGGCGAGGGCGCCCACAGCTCGATCTCGTCGAAGACGGGGTAGGCGTGCCCAACCGCCGTCGTGCGCTCGCCGTGCGGGACGCCGTCGTGCAGCACAACCTCACCCCAGCGGCGCCCGGAGGACGGCAGCGGGATGGAGAGCACCTCGATGCGGGCGGGGTCCAGCCTGCGCCCCCACACGACCTCGGCCTCCCCCTCGGGCGACAGCCGTACGGCGGCGCTGCCCAGCTCCATCCCGGTGGGCTCGTCGGAGCCGGCGGCTCCCAGCCCTGCCTTCGGCCAGGTGGGGCCCCCGGGCACCCTGAGGCCGTACGCCTGCCAGGCGCGGCGGGCCAGCGGCCAGTCCTGCAAGGCTGTGGCGGCGATGCCGACGTTCCACCAGTCGGGCGCCCCGGTGTCCTTCTCGAGCAGGGCCACGGCGCGCAGTCCCGCGGTGCGGGCCTGCTCCCAGTCGTGCCGGAACTTGTGCAGCAGGGCGAGATTGAACCAGGACTCCGACAGCCAGGGCTCCATGTCCGCGGCACGGGTCAGCAGCGCTCCCGCGTCCTCGTACCGGCCGTCGCCGATCAGCGTGAACGCGCGGTCGGTGGCCTGCCGCCAGGAGGCGGAGGGCCGGTGCCGTCCCTTCCCGAAGATCCTCACGATTCCCGCCTGCCAGTCCCTTGCGATTCCCGCCTGCCGGTTTCTCGCCGTTCGCGGGGGCCACGGACCGAGCTGTGCCCCCGAACACCCTCTTCTCGCATCCAACCACGTACGGCCGGACGGGCGCTCATTACCCATGGGTTACCCCGCAGTCGCCGAGGTCAGACCGGCCGCGCAAGCTCCACCGCCGCCCTTGCCCGAGGCGCACCCCGGGCGCTAGACGACCGGTGCGACACTCATCGCGCCGCCCCTGTGATGCAGCACCCGGGCGAGTGACTCCACGACCTCCGGCTGGTAGTCGCGGGCACAGCCGAGCCGCAGCCGCTCCAGTGCTCTGAGCGCTCCGCCTGGTCCCGTTTCTTCCCGCGCCATCTCCTCGTACGCGTTCACGGCCCGGACGATTCTGGCGCTGACCGGCTGTTCCCGGTAGGGATCCGCCTGCCGTTCCACGACCACCGCCACCTCGGCGTCCACCCCGGTCTGGCGTACGACGGCCCCGCCCAGAAGCGCGATGCGCCGCTGTTCCTCGGTGGGCAGCGCGGCCGTGGCACCGGCCGGCACCGGGTCGATCAGACTGAGCTGCCCGATGTCGTGCATGAGGGCCGCGTACTCCAGGACGGTCAGCTCCGGTTCGGCCAGACCCAGTTCCCGGCCGACCGCACAGCTGAGCGCCGCCACCCGGCGGGCGTGCCCGGCAGGTGTGTACCCGGCGATCTCGGTGGCCCGCGCCAGCGAGGCGATGGTCTGCCGGTAGGTGGTGCGCACGGCCGCGTACCGCCGGTAGGAGAGCTGGGTGAGCAGCAGCGGCAGCGAGAACACCGGCAGCGCCCACAGGCCCACGACCGCGACCGCGAGGGACATCACCGCGCCGGTCGCGCAGACGGCCGAGCCGATGCCGACTCTGGCCCGCAGTTCGTCGCGCAGCAGCGGTCCGAACGGCCAGCGGGTCCTGGAGTGCGCCAGCGCGGCGGCGAGCACGGCGTCGCACAGGGTGGTGAGCACGAGCAGCGCGACGAGTAGGAGCGCGTACGCCGGTCCGCTCCAGTCGCGCAACCTGCCCTGGGCGTAGAGGGGTTGGAAGCAGACAGTGGCGAAGCCCACAGTGAGCAGCCGGCGGGTCAGGTGGTCGGCGGTGGGCCCTCGGCCGCGGGCCACGTGCGGGACGCAGCCCGCGAGACAGGCGGCGAGGACCACCGTGACGACCTGCTGCACCCCGTGGTGGGTGGGGTGCCCGGCGTTCTGCCCGAGCAGCGCGTAGGAGAGCGCACCGGCCGCACCGAGAGGGGTGGACTCCCGCTCGTCGCTGTCGCTCCACCGGCACAGCTCGCCCACCGCGACGAGCACCCCGAAGGCGAGGGCGACGGCGGGTTCGTCGAGACCGCGCCAGAGCGTGAGCCAGAGGGAGCCCACGGCCAGGAGCGCGGCCGCCGTACGGGCCAGGACGAGGACGAGGCGGCCCACGGTCATGCGCCGCCCCCGCCGCGGCGCTGCCCGGCCGGCTCACCGGCCGTCGGCACGGCGGCGGGCGGGGGCACGGCGGCGCGCACCTCGTCCGCGGTCACCGCCGGATGCCAGCCGTGCCGGCCGAGGGCGCGGACCAGTGCCCGCACCATCGCGGGGTCGAACTGCGCCCCCGCACACCGCTCCAGCTCCTCCAGCGCCGCCCCGACCGGGCGGGCGCGCCGGTACGAGCGGGTCGAGGTCATCGCGTCGAAGGCGTCGGCCACCGCCACCACCCGGGCCGGCTCCGGGATCTGGTGGCCGACCAGACCGTACGGGTATCCGCTGCCGTCGAGCCGCTCGTGGTGGTGGAGGATCGCGGACCGTGCCTCGCCGAGGAACCCGATCCCGCGGACCATCTCGTGGCCGTACTCGGGGTGCAGCTCGATGATCCGCCGCTCCTGAGGGGTGAGCGGCCCGTCCTTGCGCAACAGCCGTGTGGGCACGCCGAGTTTGCCGACGTCGTGCAGGATCCCGGCGAACCGCAGGACCTCCACCCGGTCGTCGTCCATGCCGAGTTCACGCGCGATCATCATGGAGGCCTGTCCGACCCGCTCGCTGTGCCCGCGGGTGTACCCGTCCTTGATGTCGACCGCCTGCACCAGCGCGCGGATCGTGGCCTGGTGGGCCGCCCGCTCCCGGTGGTACTGGGCGAAGACCCAGCAGGACACGTACATGGGGAGCAGCACGAGCAGGGCGGCGACGGGCCCGAACGGGCTGCGCCACAGCACGGCCATCATCAGCCCGGCGAGCCCGTGGACGGAGACAGGGGCAAGGGAGCGCAGGAACAGCCCGCGCCACGCCATACGCGCCGGCACCCCCTCGGCGAGTGCCAGGACCCCGCCGTCCAGCAGGGTCAGCGTCAGGCAGAACGCCACCACGGCCACGCCCGCGGTCAGGAGTGCGTACGGGAAGCGCGGGCCGGCAACCGCGTCCCGGCCGCCGAGCGCCCAGTGCACCCGCGAGGCCGCCCACACGGCCAGGACGAGCTGGGCGGCCCGCCAGACACGGCGCAGCCACGGCGGCCGCTCCCCGACACGGGCCAGCAGGGCCCCGGGCAGCGGCACCAGGGCGGCGGCCGGTGGCGGCAGCAGAAAGGCCGCGGCGAGCAGTACGGGAAAGAAGGTGCCGAGCCCTTCGGGAGCCCGGGTGCTCAGCGGTCGGCACCGGACGATCTGCTCGCAGCCGGCGTAGAGCGCGGCAGAGAGGGCGATCGCCCACCAGGCGACCGAGAGGTCCGCCAGCGGAGCCACACACACCAGTGCGGCGAGGACGACACAGCCGACGTACACCCGTGCCCACGGCCGTACCGGCCCCATGACGCACCTCCCCCGCATCCCGCGCCCCTCCCGCTACCGGGCGGGGGCGGTCATGCCCCTCTCAGGCTCCGGAGCCTAGAGGCGAGGGCAGGGCAGGAAAGCGGCATTGGGGGTATCCGCAGGCCAATGGCTCGCGGATTAGCACGTTCGAGTGACAAACCACCGACGATTGACCGGAGTTTCCGAACTGGAGTTCAGGACTCCTGAGGCGTCGCGGTCACATCGTGCTCGGGCACCGTCTGACCCGAGCGGATCAGATCGATACGGCCCATGACCTTCGCCCTGAGGTCGGTCGGCACGTCGTCATGCCCGCAGCACCGCTTGACCAGCTTCTTCACGGCCTGCTCGAGCCCGTACTTCTCCAGGCACGGCGAGCATTCCTCGAAATGCTGCTGGAACTTGGTGCGGTCCATGTCCGGCATCTCACTGTCGAGGAACTCGTAGAGATGGTTGAGGACCTCACTGCAGTCCGTCTCGTGCGGCTCTCCGCAGCTCATGAGCCCGAACCTTTCGCTTCGTTCGACTCTCCGGCGCCGGCCGGGACGAGCCCGCGCTCGCGGGCGTAGTCCTCGAGCATGCCGCGCAGTTGACGGCGGCCCCGGTGCAGCCGGGACATCACCGTACCGATGGGTGTCCCCATGATGTCCGCGATCTCCTTGTACGCAAAGCCCTCTACGTCCGCGAGATACACGGCGATGCGAAATTCCTCGGGGATCGCCTGCAGCGCTTCCTTGACGTCCGAGTCGGGCAGGTGGTCGAGCGCCTGCGACTCGGCGGAGCGCAGACCGGTCGACATGTGCGACTCGGCGCGGGCGAGCTGCCAGTCCTCGATCTCCTCAGCGGCGCTGCGCTGGGGTTCGCGCTGCTTCTTGCGGTACGAGTTGATGAAGGTGTTGGTGAGGATCCGATACAGCCAGGCCTTGAGGTTGGTGCCCTCACGGAACTGGTGGAAGGACGCGTACGCCTTCGCGTACGTCTCCTGGACCAGGTCCTCGGCGTCCGCCGGATTGCGGGTCATCCGCAATGCGGCGGAGTACATCTGATCGAGGAATTCGAGCGCGTCCCGCTCGAAGCGCGCGCTGCGCGCCGCGGACGACTCCGCGCTCGTGCCCCGGCCCTCGGGCTGCTCCGCCCGGCCGTTGTCGGTCCCTGCGTCGGTACCGGTGACCGGACCCACCTCCTCCAGCAACGTGGCAGGACCGAAAGAGGTCCCACTTGAATCGGAGGATAGACGAACATCCTTACCCGCCGCCGCTCGAACAGGGGCGGTCTTGGCCGCGTGCAGCACCGTCCACTCCAGGTCAGCGCTGCTGCTGCGGCTCGGGCAGATGGTCGAACCCATGCGGCGGACTTCCTCTCGTTCGTGCGGTGCAACACCGTCGGGTGCTGTCTGATCCGCACAACATCGGTCCGCCGCGCAGCATTCCCGGGCGTCACCCGAGTGACGCGATCCACTTCACCGCGGCGTCGGCGACGATCTCCAGCGCCTCCTCCCGGCTGATCCCGGCGCGCTTGGGGACGGCGAGGCCGTGATCGCCGTGGGGCACCTCGACGATCTCGTACGGCCCGGGCGGGAACTCCTCGGGCCTCCCGAACGGGTCGTTGCCGCCCTGGACGACCAGCGTGGGCACACCCGCGCCCAGCAGTTCGCCTTCGCGGGACTTCTCGGGCCGGCCCGGCGGGTGCAAGGGGAAACTCAGCGCGAGTACGGCGTGTGCGCCGAGCTCGGTGGCCGTACGGCAGGCGACCCGGGCCCCGGCGCTGCGCCCACCGGCGATCACGGGCAGTCCCGGCTTCCCGAGGACCGGCCACACCCCGCGCCAGCCTTCGTCCAGCGTCTTCGGCGCGGGCGCCACCTTCTTACCGGCGACGCGCCAGGGCTGTTCCACGAGGGCGACGCTCACGCCGTGCCCGGGCAGCACCCGGGCCAGCGTCCGGAGGTCGGCGGCCTCGATGCCCCCGCCTGCGCCATGGCTCACGGCGAGGACGAACTTCGCCCGTTCGGCGGTGTGCCAGGTGACCCGCGCGGTACCGGCCTCGGTTGCGACCATCTCCGTCGCATCCGGCATAACAGTCACATCCGTCACGTCAGAACAGTGTGCCCTCTTCGGGGCCGGCCAGCTCCTTGAGCAGCTCCGGGCCGTTGTTGCGGACGTTGCTGACCGCCGTGGAGACCGGGTAGGCGCGCATCAGGCCGGACGGCGGTGCGTCCAGCAGGGAGCGCAGGTCGTCGGGGTCCGTGCAGGAGGGGTCGAGCCAGGCGTCCCACCGGTCCGGGGTGAGCATCAGGGGCATCCGGGGGTGGATGTCGGACAGCGAGTGCGGCCCCTCGGCCGGGGCCACGGCCAGCGGCGACGTCTCCGCTTCCGTCGTGATCACCGAGCAGGTCACCCACCAGGCCCGGGGATGGTCGTCGGGCAGGGTCCTGTCCCGCCAGAACTCGTACAGGCCGGCCATAGCGAAGACCGAGCCGTCGGCGGGCAGCACGAAGTACGGCTGCTTGCGTGGCCGCTTCTTCCTGCCCTCGGCCTCCAGTTCGCGTTCCTCCGTGCCGGTGACCCACTCGTAGTAACCGTCCGCGGGCAGGATGCAGCGCCGGGCGGCGAAGGCCCGGCGGTAGGACGGCTTCTCGTGCACCGTCTCGGCGCGCGCGTTGATCATCCGGGCGCCGCCCTCCGGCGACTTCGCCCAGGACGGGACAAGGCCCCATCTGAGCCTGCGCAGCTGGCGAACCGGCCGCTTGTCGTCGGCGTCCTTAAGGGGGCGCTCGAGGACCGCGTAGACCTCCTTGGTGGGAGCCACGTTGTAGTCGGGTGCCAGGATCTCCCCGGGCTCCCCGCCCTGCGCCTCCGACTCCGCCGGAGCAGGGGGGACTCCTGTCTCGATCTCAAAGATTCCTGCGAGATCCTCAGGCCTGCGACTCGCTGCATACCGTCCGCACATACGTGCCACACTGCCAGATCCGACGAGAGCCCAGGAGCCGACAACCGCCATGCACACCCTCGCCTCGCCCTCGCTGAGCGCGCTGCCCGACCTCTGGGACAGGGTCTTCGGGAGCCAGCCCGACCCCGATCTGTGGGTCGTGATCGCCACCCTGGTCGCCGCGCTGGCCGTGGTCGTTCCGCAGGGCGCGTGGCGGATATCGCGCAATGCCATCACCATCGCGCACGAGGGCGGCCACGGCCTGATCGCACTGCTCACCGGACGCACCCTCACCGGCATCCGGCTCCACTCCGACACCAGCGGCCTCACCGTCAGCCGCGGCAAGCCGTACGGCCTCGGCATGATCCTGACGGCCGCCGCCGGCTACATCGCTCCCCCGCTCCTGGGCCTCGGCGGTGCCGCGCTGCTCGCCGCCGGGCACATCACCATGCTGCTGTGGCTGGCCACAGCACTGCTCGTGGCCATGCTGGTGATGATCCGCAACGCGTACGGGGCGCTGACCGTGCTCCTGACCGGCGGCATGTTCGTGCTGGTGTCATGGCTCACCGGTCCCCAGGTGCAGGCGGCGTTCGGGTACGCGGTGGTGTGGTTCCTGCTGTTCGGCGGCGTACGGCCGGCCTTCGAGCTGCAGGCCAAGCGGTCCCGTGGCGGCGCCGGGGACTCGGACGCGGACCAGCTGTCCCGGCTCACCCATGTACCGGCCGGACTGTGGCTCTTCCTGTTCCACGTCGTGTCGCTGTGCGCGCTGATGGGGGGCGGTCAGTGGCTGCTGCGGATCTGATCGCGCCCAGGGGTGACCGCATGTGTTCGCGCATGTATGCACGGCATTCACGGCCCGGGTATCAGACAACGATTTCGCTCAGGTTTCGCCGCTTTTGATCAAGATCTCCGGCGTGAGCCAGCCACTACAGTGGGGCGCATGACCGTTAACCCCGCGCACACCGCCCTCTGGCCCGCCCCGCACGCGAGCGGAGCCGTCGATGCGACGGTCCACGTGCCCGGGTCCAAGTCGGTCACCAACCGCGCCCTCGTCCTCGCCGCCCTCGCCTCCGAGCCGGGCTGGCTGCGCCGCCCCCTGCGCTCACGCGACACCCTCCTGATGGCCGCCGCCCTGCGCGCGATGGGCGTCGGCATCGAGGAAGGAGTCGGCCCCGACGGCTCCGGCGAGACCTGGCGGGTGATCCCCGCCGCGCTGCACGGCCCGGCCACGATCGACGTCGGCAACGCCGGCACCGTGATGCGCTTCCTGCCCCCGGTGGCCGCGCTGGCCGACGGCGCGGTGCGCTTCGACGGCGACCCGCGCTCGTACGAGCGCCCCCTGGACGGTGTGATCGACGCTCTGCGGGCCCTCGGCGCCCGTATCGACGACGACGGCCGCGGCACGCTGCCGCTGACCGTGCACGGCGGCGGCGCGCTGGACGGCGGCCCGGTGTCGATCGACGCCTCCTCGTCGTCCCAGTTCGTCAGCGCCCTGCTGCTCTCCGCACCCCGGTTCAACCAAGGTGTGGAGGTCCGCCACACCGGCTCGACGCTGCCCTCGATGCCGCACATCCGGATGACCGTCGACATGCTGCGCGCGATCGGCGCCCAGGTCGACACACCCGAGTCCGGGGGCGAGCCCAACGTCTGGCGGGTGACGCCGGGCGCCCTGCTCGGCCGGGACCTGACGGTCGAGCCGGACCTCTCCAACGCCCAGCCCTTCCTCGCGGCCGCCCTGGTGACCGGGGGCAAGGTGGTCATCCCCGACTGGCCCGCCCGCACGACCCAGCCCGGCGACCGGTTGCGGGAGATCTTCACCGAGATGGGCGGTTCCTGCGCGCTGACCGAGCGCGGCCTGGAATTCACCGGTTCGGGTGCTCTTCACGGTATCGATGTGGACCTCGGGGAGGTCGGCGAGCTGACGCCGGGCATCACGGCGGTCGCCGCCCTCGCCGACTCCCCGTCGACGCTGCGCGGCGTGGCCCATCTGCGCCTCCACGAGACGGACCGCCTCGCCGCGCTCACCAAGGAGATCAACGAGCTGGGCGGCGACGTCACCGAGACCGCCGACGGCCTGCACATCCGCCCGCGCCGCCTGCACGGCGGCGTCTTCCACACCTACGACGACCACCGCATGGCGACCGCGGCCGCGGTCATCGGCCTGGCGGTCGACGGTGTGCAGATCGAGAACGTGGCGACGACGGCCAAGACGCTGCCGGACTTCCCCGAACTGTGGGCCGGGATGCTCGGGGACTGACGGGCGGACTGGGACCATGCGCCGCTACGGCAAGCACACCGACGAGGACGACATCCGCACCCGCCCCAACCGCAGGGGCAACCGGCCGCGCACGAACATCCGGCCCAAGCACGAGGACGCGGCCGAGGGCATGGTCCTCACCGTCGACCGGGGCCGGCTGACCTGCCTCGTCGACGACCGCACGGTCATGGCGATGAAGGCCCGCGAACTGGGCCGCAAGGCCGCCGTGGTCGGCGACCGGGTCGCCCTCGTCGGCGACCTGTCCGGCGCCAAGGACACGCTCGCCCGCATCGTCCGCATCGAGGAGCGCACGTCCCTCCTGCGCCGCACGGCCGACGACGACGATCCCTTCGAGCGGGTGGTGGTCGCCAACGCCGATCAGCTGGCCATCGTCACCGCGCTCGCCGACCCCGAGCCGCGCCCCCGTCTGATCGACCGCTGTCTGGTGGCGGCGTACGACGGCGGCCTCGAACCCCTCCTCGTGATGACGAAGTCGGATCTCGCCCCGCCCGGCAAGCTGCTGGAGCTGTACGGGGACCTGGACATCCCGTACGTGGTCACCAGCCGTGAGGAACTGGAGAACGGTGACGCCGCGGGCCGGGTGCGCGAGCATCTGGACGGCAAGGTCACCGCCTTCGTCGGGCACTCCGGCGTGGGCAAGACGACGCTGGTCAACGCGCTGGTGCCCGACGACCGCCGGCGTACGACCGGCCGTGTCAACGCCGTGACCGGCCGCGGGCGGCACACCACGACCTCCGCGCTCGCGCTGCCGCTCGCGGAGACGGACGGCTGGGTCATCGACACCCCGGGCGTACGGTCCTTCGGCCTCGCGCACATCGACCCGTCCCGGGTGATCCACGCCTTCCCGGACCTGGAGCCCGGCACCGAGGACTGCCCGCGCGCGTGCAGCCACGATGAGCCGGACTGCGCCCTGGACGCGTGGGTGGCCGAAGGTCACGCGGATCCGGCGCGGCTCTACTCCCTGCGCAGACTGCTCGCCACCCGCGAACGAAAGGAAGGGGACTGACCTCCCGGGGTTTGGGTGCCTCGCGGGCAGGTAAATTCTTACCTCGCACCGGACCGGACCCGACCGGCCGAAGCAGTCGACGTGGGGACGCGGGAGGACGACACATGGCGTGGCTGCTGGTCATCGTGGCCGGGCTCCTCGAGACCGGATTCGCCGTCTGCCTCAAGCTGTCGCACGGTTTCACCAGGCTCTGGCCCACGGTCGCGTTCTGCTGCTTCGCGCTCGGCAGCTTCGGCCTGCTCACCCTGTCCCTGAAGAAGCTGGACGTGGGCCCGGCCTACGCGGTGTGGACGGGCATCGGTGCCGCCGGAACGGCGATCTACGGCATGGTCTTCCTGGGCGACCTGGTCTCCACCCTGAAGATCGTCTCGATCACGCTGGTGATCGTGGGCGTGATCGGCCTGCAACTCTCGGGCTCGGCCCACTGAGAGACGCCGCCGCGGGCGCGGGGCTTCCCTCGATGTGCGCTCCGCCGCGTGGGGGTGCGAGGCTCCGCTCGACGTGCGGCCCAGCCGCGTACGAGAGGCGAGGTCCCGCCCGACATACGGCCCCGGCTCCGTGGCGACGCCGCCCGACCGCAGGCGACCCTCCCAGGAGCAGCCCGACGCGATCGTGGACGTGGCGACCCTGACCGGCGCGATGGTGCTGGCGCTCGGCAGCCGCACTTTCGGGATCATGTCGAACGACGACCCGGACCCGTGCCACGACCACGGCCGGCGCCCCAGTGGGCCGTCACCGCACCGGCCTCGGCAGGGCGAATCGCACCAGTTCCGCCACCCCGCTCCCCTCGCTCGGCGGAGCCGCCACGCAGGACAGGGAGAGCCGGACGACCAGCTCGCAGGCACGGGCGAGTTCCGTGACGTCCTCCTTGCCCATGCCGTGGCCGTTGATCGCGGCGACGGCCCGGTCACGGAACAGCGCCACGAAGTCCGACGGCGAGGGCAGCGGTCCGTCGGCCCGCCGCTGCGCGGGCACCGCGGAGGTGGACGGGACCGCGGAAAGCGTCGGGGAGGGCAGCCGCTCGCCCCAGCAGCCGGTGAGCATGGCGCGCACGAGCACGTTCTCCCTGGCCGCCGACGCGGTCCACACGGCGGCCGCCGTCAGCCGTTCGCGTGGCTCGGCGAGGGTGGCGAGGGCGCGATCGACACCGGCGAGGTAGCCGTCGGCCTCCCGACGCACCAGGGCCCGGGCGAGCCCTTCCTTGCTGCCGAACTCGTTGTACAGCGTCTGGCGGGAGACACCGGCCATGGCCGCCACGTCGACCATGCGCACGGTGGACCAGGGGCGGCGCAGGAGGGCCATATAGGCGGCGTCCAGTAGCGATTCCCGCGCTGCAGGCATCCTCGCCTCCCTCGGGGCCGGCGGCTCTGACGCACAGATTTGACGCGCATATCTGCACTGTCAAGAGTTCGCGGCGGCTCCCCGGGCGTGCGCCGGGCGTCGCGCGCGGTGATCGCACCACGGCAGCCGGTCCCCGGGGACGAGATGCCTGTGCTCCCGAAGATCCGCCGGGCGGTGTGGCCCTCGCGCGGAAGGGGCCGATACCGTTCGGTCATGCCCGACTATCTCGATGACCTGCGGCTCGCCCATGTACTCGCGGACGCCGCCGATGCCGCGACCATGGCCCGGTTCAAGGCGCTCGACCTCAAGGTGGAGACGAAACCGGATATGACGCCGGTGAGCGAGGCCGACAAGGGCGCCGAAGAGCTGATCCGGGGCCAGTTGCAGCGCGCCCGGCCACGCGACGCGATCCTCGGCGAGGAGTACGGCATCGAGGGCACGGGCCCGCGCCGCTGGGTCGTCGACCCCATCGACGGGACCAAGAACTACGTACGCGGTGTGCCGGTGTGGGCGACGCTGATCTCCCTCATGGAGGCGGGCGAGGGGGGCTACCAGCCCGTCGTGGGCGTGGTCTCCGCCCCCGCCCTAGGCCGCCGCTGGTGGGCCGCGAAGGGACACGGCGCCTTCACGGGCCGCAGCCTGTCCTCGGCGTCCCGGCTGCGCGTCTCGCGCGTCTCCAAACTGTCGGACGCGTCCTTCGCCTACTCCTCGCTGTCGGGCTGGGAGGAGCAGGGCAGGCTGGGCGGCTTCCTCGACCTCACGCGCGCGGTGTGGCGCACCCGCGGGTACGGCGACTTCTGGCCGTACATGATGGTCGCCGAGGGCTCGGTCGACATCTGTGCGGAGCCGGAGCTGTCGCTGTGGGACATGGCGGCGAACGCGATCATCGTCACGGAGTCCGGTGGCTCTTTCACGGGCCTGGACGGCCGCCCGGGCCCGCACAGTGGCAACGCGGCCGCGTCCAACGGCCTGCTCCACGACACCCTGCTCGACTACCTGAACGACCGGTACTAGGCATCAGGGCTGTCCCCGAGCACCGCGAGCGCCCCTGAACTCACGACGCGCGCCCTCTTGTTGACCCGCCCTTTGCCTGCAACTCTGAAAGTCCCCCACTTGTGAATTTGTGAAGCATTGCACAGGGGCGACCGGTCGGCGGCAGTCGACGGCACTCGGAGCCCTGAGCCAGTGCATTCGCGCGCATTTCTAGGAGGTGGCTCCGCCCCATGCTCGTCCGCGACGCCATGAGCACGCTGGTCCTCACCATCGGCCCCGCACACACCCTCCGCCAGGCAGCAGCCCTGATGTCCGCCCGCCGTATCGGCGCGGCCGTGGTCCTCGACCCGGACGCGGGCGGCCTCGGAATCCTCACCGAACGCGACATCCTCAATTCCGTCGGTCTCGGACAGAACCCGGACACCGAACGGGCCCACTCCCACACCACCACGGACGTCGTGTTCGCGGCGCCCACCTGGACCCTCGAAGAGGCCGCACGTGCCATGGCTCACGGTGGCTTCCGGCATCTGATCGTCCTGGATCGCGACGAAGTCGTCGGCGTCGTCTCGGTCCGCGACATCATCCGCTGCTGGGCGCCGCTCCGGGAGCGCGTCCCGGCCACGGCCCACTAGCCGCGGGCAAGCGAGAGGGCCGGAACCCCACTGGGATTCCGGCCCGTCCCCCTACGGCAAGCGGTCCAGCCCGGGTCAGCCGCGCAGGGCCTGGACTGCGGCTTCCAGGCGCTTGCCGAAGTCTCCGTCGGCCTGACGGAAGTTGTTGATCGCACGCTCGGCGATGTCGTCGCGCGAGACCTTGGCGATGAAGCCCGCCAGGTTGCCGATCAGGCGCTCCTTCTCGTCCTCGGACATCAGGCGGTAGAGGTTGCCCGCCTGCACGAAGTCGTTGTCCTCGGCGTGGACCGGTGCCGCGTGGTCGCCGGTGCCGGCCGTGAAGCCGTCGAACGACTGCCACAGCGGACGGTCCGTCTGGAAGGGGCCACCGAAGCTGTTCGGCTCGTAGTTCTTCGCGCCCTTGTGGCGGCCGTCGTAGAGGAAGCCGTCACGGGAGTGGGTGCGCGCCTCGGTGGCGTGCGGACGGTTCACCGGCAGGTGGTCGGCGTTGATCCCGACGCGGTAGCGGTGGGCGTCGCCGTACGCGAAGAGGCGGCCCTGGAGCATCTTGTCCGGGGAGGGACCGATGCCCGGCACGAAGTGCGCGGGGCTGAAGATCGACTGCTCGACCTCGGCGAAGATGTTCTCCGGGTTGCGGTTGAGCTCCAGCTTGCCGATCTCGATCGGCGGGTAGTCCTCGTGCGGCCACACCTTGGTGAGGTCGAACGGGTTGAAGCGGTAGGTCGCCGCGTCGGCCGCCGGCATGATCTGGACCTGCACGGTCCAGCTCGGGAAGTCACCCCGCTCGATGGCCTCGCGCAGGTCGCGCTGGTGGGAGTCCGGGTCCTCACCGGCGAGCTTGTTGGCCTCCGCCTGGGTGAGGTTCTTGATCCCCTGGTCGGTCTTGAAGTGGTACTTGACCCAGAAGACCTCGCCGGCCTCGTTGTTCCACTGGTAGGTGTGCGAGCCGTAGCCGTTCATGTGGCGGTACGAGGCCGGGATGCCCCGGTCGCCGAACAGCCAGGTCACCTGGTGGGTGGACTCGGGGGACAGACCCCAGAAGTCCCAGACGTTGTCCGCCTCCTGCGAGCCGGAGTACGGGTCGCGCTTCTGGGTGTGGATGAAGTCGGGGAACTTGATGGCGTCCTTGATGAAGAACACCGGAGTGTTGTTGCCGACGAGGTCGTAGTTGCCCTCTTCGGTGTAGAACTTCAGCGCCCAGCCGCGGGGGTCGCGGACGGCGTCCGCCGCACCGAGGTTGCCGGCCACGGTGGAGAAGCGCAGAAACGTCTCGGTCTGCTTGCCGACCTCGGAGAGGAACTTGGCGCGCGTGTACCGGGTGACATCTGCGGTGACCGTGAAGGTGCCGTAGGCGCCCGCACCGCGGGCGTGCACCACACGCTCCGGAATGCGCTCACGGTTGAAGTGGGCCAGCTTCTCCAGCAGGAGCTGGTCCTGGACGAGAACCGGACCTCCGACGCCCGCGGTCTCACTGTTCTGGTTGTCGGCTACTGGAGCACCGGACTCCGTCGTAAGCGGTCCCTGCGTCACGTGGGCCTCCTGCGTCACATCTGACTAACCTTGTTACCGAGCTAAAGCCGATCCCGATCCTACAATGGACAATGTCTAAGTCAAATAAAAATCCAAAGTCACACCCATTCGGAACCTGGTCCGCTTGCTGTTAAGCTGGGCTCCATGAGTGACCTGTTGGAACGGCTGCGCGGACGCGGATGGCGGATGACCGCGCAGCGACGTGTCGTGGCCGAGGTCCTCGACGGCGAGCATGTTCACCTGACAGCCGACGAGGTGCACGCCCGGGCCGTCGCCAAGCTGCCGGAGATCTCCCGGGCGACCGTCTACAACACGCTCGGCGAACTGGTCTCCCTCGGCGAGGTGCTCGAGGTCGCCACGGACAAGCGCGCCAAGCGGTACGACCCCAATGCGCACCGGCCGCACCACCATCTGGTGTGCGCCCGCTGCGGCTCGATCCGCGATGTCCATCCGAACGGGAACCCGCTCACCGACCTCCCGGAATCGGAGCGCTTCGGCTTCACGGTCTCGGACGTCGAGGTGACGTACCGCGGTCTGTGCCCGCACTGCGCGGCCGGCTGACCAAGACCGTCCGAAGGCCCCGGCACCTGCTAGGTGCCGGGGCTTTCGTGCGTGTACGAGGCCGTGGGCTCGTGGGGTGCGCATCGCCCGGCGGACCGGCGCGTGTGTCGCCGCCCACCTCGCGACGCCTCCCGGCTCCGCCGCCGTACGGGGGTACACAAAGCACCAGGGCCGGAATCCTTGAGGATTCCGGCCCTGGGCCTTCAGTAGCGGGGACAGGATTTGAACCTGCGACCTCTGGGTTATGAGCCCAGCGAGCTACCGAGCTGCTCCACCCCGCGTCGGTGAACGCAACATTACGTCAATGACGCGGACAGAGGCAAATCGCTTAAGGACGGGGCCGATCAAGGCCCCCGTCAGGCCGACAGCTCCTGCTTCAGCGCGTCCCGCAGCCGTGCCGCACGCTCGGACACCTCGGCCGGTCCGAGCGACACCGCCCGGTCGGCCCACCGCTGCCCCTCCGCCAGCTCGCCGCGGCGCGCATAGACGAGGGCCAGCCGCAGAGCCGCCCGGCCGTGCCCCGCATCGGCCGCTCGCGTCCACCACAGCGCGGCCTCCGGCTCGCTGCCCTCGCGTGCCAGCAGCAGCCCCAGGTTGAACGCACCGTTGCGCGACCCGCCCTCCGCCGCCTCGCGGTACCACCGGGCCGCTTCCACCACATCGCCGCGCATGGCGGCCAGCATCCCGACCCGGACCTGCGCCCGCCGGTGCCCCTGCGTCGCCGCCCGCTCGTACCACTCCTCGCACTCGCTCTTCTCCTGCGACGGCTCGCCCAGCTCATGGGCGGGCGCCGGCGGCCGCCGGGCGTCCAGCAGAGCGGCCAGCCGGTAGGCGGCCTCCGCGCTCCCGCCCCCGGCGGCACATCGCAGATGCCGCTCGGCCGTCAGCTCGTCCCCCTCCCGCAGCCGTGCCATCCCGACCTGGAGCGCCGCCTCGGTGTGCCCGGAGGCAGCAGCCCGCTCGTACCACCCGAGCGCCGCCTCGTCGTCGCTCCGGCCCGCATGGAGGATCCCGAGGTTGAAGGCGGCGTCCACGCTGCCCGCCTCCGCGGCCTTGGAGAACCACGGCTCGGCGCCCGTCGTGTCCCCGCCCTGGAGCAGCAGGATGGCGAGCGCGTTCGCGGCCTCCCGGTGCCCGGCGTACGCGGCCCGCCGGTACCACTGCTCGGCCTGCGCGGTCCGGCCCTGCTCGACGCAGAGCAGGGCGAGGTTGTAGGCGCCGTTAACGTCGCCCGCGTCCATCGCGGCCCGGTACCAGCGCTCGGCGGTCTGCGTCTCACCGCGCTCGGCGTGCAGCGCGCCCAGGGCGTTCGCCGCGTTGCCGTCCCCTTCCTGCGCGGCGCGCAGCCACCAGACGGCGGCGCTCTCGGTGTCCCCGGCGTCCCGCAGCAGGAAGCCGAGCGCGCAGGCCGCTCTCGGCTCACCGTCCTTCGCGCTGGTCAGGTACCAGCGTCCGGCCTCCTTGAGGGCGCCCCGCTTCTCCAGGATCGCCCCGAGGTGCAGCGCGGCCCGCCGGTGCCCGCGTGCCGCCGCCTGCCGGTACCACTGCTCCGCCTCGTCGAGGACGGGCGACTCGACACCGTTGTCACCGCCGGCCTCCTGCTCGTGCAGGGCCTTGCGGTCGAGCGCGCGCGCCAGCCGGTAGGCGGCCTCCCGGTGCCCGCGCTCGGCGGCGGCCCGCATCCACTGCTCCGCGGTCTCGTCACCGCGGTGCTCCAGCAGATCGGCCAGCGCATACGCGCCGAGGGTGTGCCCCTGCTCGGCGGACTGGCGCAGCCAGTACTCGGCCGCGGGCTCGTCGCCCCGCTCGCGGTGGTGCCGCCCGAGCGCGTGCGCGGCCGCGGCGGAACCGGCCACGGCGGCGATCCGCCACCAGCCGGCGGCCTCCTCTGCGTAGCCGCGCTGATGCAGAAGGACACCCAGGTTGTTGGCGGCGGCACGGTCACCTGCGGCGGTGGCGGCTCGCAAGTGGGGCTCGGCACCGTCGAGATCGCCACGGCGCAACAGCATGGCCCCGAGGACGCTCATCGCCTCGATCTCGCCGGCTTCGACCGCGAACCGCAGAAGTGCCTCCTCGGCGGCCTCGCCGGTCTCGTCCCGATCGGCGGACTGCACAATTCGCCCCGACTCGAACAGAGCTGCCTTCTCCCCCATAACGTCCATCGTCGCACCACCTGCAAGCCGGGTACACCTGGTATACCGCAGCTAGTGAGGTCACTTCAGCGTTTTGTCGACATGCCCACAGAGAGATAAGTCAAACACAGAATGGCCAACTCCCCACGGAACCGGTTGCACTTCCCGAGAGTCGCCAGGTCACGATGTACGCCTCGTCGTGTCGCGCGCGCACGCGAAGGGCCCGAATCCTTGATCAGGATCCGGGCCCTCGACTTCAGTAGCGGGGACAGGATTTGAACCTGCGACCTCTGGGTTATGAGCCCAGCGAGCTACCGAGCTGCTCCACCCCGCGCCGTTGTTGGTAAACCATATCACGGCGCGGGGCGGGCTCCGTTCAGCCGCCGCCGGAAGCGCTCGGGCTGCTGCTCGGTGAACTACTGGGCGAGCCGCTCGGAGCGGCGGACGGAGCGCTGCCGCCACTGCCGCCGGTCTTGCCGGCCTTGACCTGCGCATCCTCCGCCCGCTTCAGCGCGGCCTCGAGGTCCTTCTGGGCCTGGGCGTACGCCTCCCAGTCGGGCTTCTTCAGCGCCTCCTGGCCGGCGTCGAACGCCTTCTGGGCGTCCTGGAGGGCCTGTTGGACCGTCGGATTACCGGACGGAGGCGGGTTGGTGGTGCCGGTGTCCGGCGGTGTGGCGGTCGAATCCTGCGCCCCGAACACCTTGTTGAGCGCCTGGTCGAGCGTGTCCTCGAAGGCGGTGTTGCCTCCGTAGGTCACCAACACCTTGCGCAGCAGCGGGTACTTGAGCCCGCCACCGCGTACGTAGACCGGTTCCACGTACAGCAGTCCGCCGTCGAGCGGCACCGTGAGCAGGTTTCCGTACTCGATGTCCGAGTCGCCGCCCTTGAGCAGCCTGATGGACTCGGCGATGTCCTGCTCGGAGTTGAACTGGCTCTGGACCTGTTTGGGTCCGTCGACGGTCGTGCTGGTCGGCAGTTTCAGGACGCGGATCTTGCCGTAGTCACTGGTGCCCGCCTCGGAGTCGACCGTCATGAACGCGCTGAGGTTGTCACGGCCGTTGGGCGTGAACGTGGTCGTCAGCGAGAACGCCTGGGACGTCTGGTCGGGCATCTTCATGCTCAGGTAGTACGGCGGCACCGCGTCGCCCGACTTGTTGGTCGGGTCGTCCGGCACCTGCCACACCTCGCTGCCGCTGAGGAAGGTCTGCGCGTCCTTGACGTGGTAGCGGGTGAGCAGCTCGCGCTGGACCTTGAACAGGTCCTGCGGGTAGCGGAGATGGGCCATCAGCGAGGCCGAGATGTCGCTCTTGGCCTTGACCGTGCCGGGGAAGGCCTTCATCCAGGTCTTCAGGACCGGGTCCTGAGTGTCCCACTGGTAGAGCTTGACCTCGCCGGTGTACGCGTCGACGGTCGCCTTCACCGAGTTGCGGATGTAGTTGACCTGGTTCTGCTGGGCCATCACCGCGCGCTGGGTGTTGCCCGCGGTCAGGGAGTCCGCCGTGGTGTCACCGAGGGTCGTACGAGAGGCGTAGGGATAGCCGTTCGTCGTGGTGTACGCGTCGACGATCCACTGGATCCGGCCGTCGACCACCGCTGGGTAAGCGTCGCCGTCGATGGTCAGCCAGGGCGCGACTGCCTCGACACGGTCCTTGGGCGTGCGGTTGTACAGAATCCGCGAGCCCTCACCTATGGCGCCGGAGTAGAGGATCTGCGGCTCGTTGAACGCCACCGCGTACGCGGCCCGGTTGATCGGGCTGGAAAGGCTGACCCCGCTCTTGCCCCGGTAGCTGGTGGTCTTCTCACCGCTGTCGTCGGAGTAGTCGATCTCCTTCTGGGGACCGCCGACGATCGAGTACGTGTTGGTCTTCTCGCCGTAGTAGATCCGCTGCTCGTAGGTGGGCAGGTCTCCCCTGGACGGCAGGTCGGACTCGGTGAACTCGGGCTGCCCGTTGGCGTCGGCGGTGGTGCCCTTGGCGGCGACCACGCCGAAGCCGTGGGTGTAGCGGAAGTGGTCGTTGATCCAGTTCTGCTTCGGGATGCCCGCCAGGTTCAGCTCGCGCAGACCGATGACCGTGTCCTGGTCCTTGCCGTCCTTGTTGTACCGGTCGACGTCCAGGTTGGTCGGGAACGCGTAGTAGTTCTTCATCTGCTGCAGCTGCTGGAACGTCGGGGAGACGATGTTCGGGTCCAGCAGGCGGATGCTCGCCGTGGCGTCCGCGTCGTCGCGCAGCTTGGTCTTGTCCTTGGTGCTGCTCGTCCCGCTGTACTCGGTGACCTGGGCGTCGTCGATGCCGTAGGCCTCGCGGGTCGCCTTGAGGTTCTTCTCGACGTACGGCGCCTCCTTGGCCTGCTCGTTCGGCTGGACCTGGAACTTCTGCACTATCGCCGGGTAGAGCCCGCCGATGAGGATCGCCGAGAGCACCATCAGACCGAAGCCGATGACGGGCAGCTGCCAGGTGCGCCGCCACAGGGTGGCGAAGAAGAGCACCGCGCAGATGGCGGCGATGCAGAACAGGATCGTCTTGGCCGGCAGATAGGCGTTGGCGTCGACGTACCTCAGGCCCGTCCAGTTTCCGGTCGCCTTGAAGTCGCTGGACTTGACCGCGAGGCCGTACCGGTCGAGCCAGTAGGCGACCGCCTTCAGCGCGACGAAGACACCGAGCAGCACCGACAGGTGCCCGGTGGCGGCGGCCGTGGCGCGCGCTCCCGGGGAGGTGATGCGCAGACCGCCGTACAGGTAGTGCGTGAGCGCGGCGGCGATCAGCGAGAGCACCGTGGCTGCGAAGCCGAAGCCGAGCAGGAAGCGGTACCAGGGCAGGTCGAAGGCGTAGAAGGCGACGTCCAGGTGGAACTGGGGGTCCTTCTGGTGGAAGGGCACGCCGTTCACCCACATCAGCCAGGTCCGCCACTGGCTGGACGCCGAGGCGCCCGCGATCAGGCCCACCAGGGCGGTGATGCCGAGCAGCAGCCACCTCTTGTAGGGCGCGATCCCCATCCGGTAGCGGTCGAGGCTCTGCTGCTCCATGGACATGGCGCTCAGCGGCGGGCGCAGCCGGTGCGCGAGCCAGATGTTGAAGCCGACCGCGGCCGCCATCAGCAGACCGAACACGAAGAAGAGCCCGATCTTGGTCCACAACGTGGTCGTGAACACGGACGAGTACTTCACCGACCGGTACCAGAGCCATTCCGTCCAGAAGCCGGCGAACATGACGAACGCCATACCGAGGACGGCGAGGACCCCCAGTGTCATGAGGAGGGTCCGGGCACGCCGGGACGGGCGGCCCACTCTGATCCGTGGCCCCGTCGGGCCTCCGCCGCGGTCCGGCATCTGGAAAGCCAAGGTGCGCACCTCGAAGTTCGCTGTCGATTCTCCAGGCCCCGTGAAAGCGGGCCATGGAGGAGGCTCCACGATCGCGGAGCCTCACCTATGCAACTTACTGGCGCTTTACTCGGTTCCCGGATCCGGGTGGGAACGAGGCAGGATTGTGACCATGTCCAACACTCCTATGGCAGCGAACCCGCTCACCCGGGCCGTGCTCGAGATCGACGAGTACGCCTCCGGCCTCGGCTGGGACCAGCCCGCTCGCCTTTTCGCCCTCGTCGACACCGAACGGCTGCGGGCCGAGGAGCCCGCGCTCGCGGCGCAGCTCGGCCTGGAGGACGACTCCGAGGCAGTAGGCCTCACCCCCGTCGAGCAGGACGAGGTCCCCGCCGACAGGCCGCTGGACGAGTTCCTCGGCACCATCGCCTGGCCCGACGCGGTGGCCGGCTGCGCGCTCACGGTGGAGCGGCTGATGCTGCCGCCGTCCGCGGAGGCCGAGGTTCCGCAGGGCCTGAGCGAGAAGGACCTCGCGCAGTGGGTCGCCGGCCACCCCGACCGCCAGGAGGTGCGGATGACGGTGGCGGTCCTGCGGAACGGTGCGCGCGAGTCGGCGCTGCGGCTGCGCGAGAAGGACTCGGCGACGGAGGTGCTGACCGGGCGCGACCTGGTGCCGGGGCTCGCGGAGGCGCTGTCGGCGACGTTCGAGGACTGAATGCCGCGCTGAGGCGACGAGGAGGGGGCGCTCGGGGTGTCCCGGACGCGCCCTCCTCACGCCGGAGCGCTGCGCCTCAGCCCTTGGTCGTGCACTTCGGCAAATCCGCGGTGTCGCCGGTGCGGATGTCCTTCAAGGCGTTCAGGGCGTCGTCGATGGTGTTGACCTTGACGAGCCGGAGGCCCTCGGGGGTGTCCTTGGCGGCGGCCGCGCAGTTGTCCTTCGGCGTCAGGAAGTACTGGGCGCCCTGACTGCGCGCGCCGACCGTCTTCATCTCGACGCCGCCGATCGGTCCCACATGACCGGCGTCGTCGATGGTGCCGGTGCCGGCCACGAACTTGCCGCCCGTGAGATTGCCCGGGGTGAGCTTGTCGTAGATGCCGAGGGCGAACATCAGACCGGCACTCGGCCCGCCGACGTCGGCGAGCTTGATGTCGATGGTGAACGGGAACGTGTGATCGGTCCCGGCGGAGATCCCGACGATGGCCCGCTGCTGTCCGCTGTCGTGGGACGTCGTCGTGGTGATGGTCACATTCTGGGTCTTGGTGGCCGTTGTGTTCGCCTTCTCGGCGGCGGCCTGCTCCTTGGCGGGCACGATCGTGAAGACGACGTCCTGACCGGGCGTGTGCCGGGTGACCAGCTTGGCGACGTCGCCGGGCGCCTTAACCTCCGTACCGTCCACGGCCTTGATGACATCCCCCGCGTGCAGCCTGCCTTCGGCGGGCGAGCCCTTGAGAACGGTCGAGACGATCACCCAGGACTTCACCGGGACACCCAGCCGCTCCAGGGCGGCGACCTTGGCGCTCTCCTGGGACTGGCTGAACTCCTCGGCGTTCTCCTGGGTGGACTGCTCCTCGGTCTTGCCGTCCGGGTAGAGGGTGTCGTGCGGGACGACCTTGCTGTCATGCGCGAGCCATCCGTAGACGGCCTCGATCAGGTTCATGTTGTAGTCCGCGCTGGTCACCCGGACCGTGGTCATGTTCAGGTGCCCGGTCGTCGGATAGGTCTTGCGCCCGGAGATCTGCAGCACCGGCTCGCCGTCGTGCTCGGCGAGGGTGTTCACGGTCGGACCCGGGGACATCTCCGCGTACGGCACTTTGATGAACACTCCCGCGCACAGGAGCGCGATCAGCATCAGAGTCGAGGCGAGCATCGTCGCGGTGCGGCGTGGCATGGAACGACAGTACGGGACAGTCCTGTAAGCGCACCGTCGGGGCCGTCCGTACGATCGGGCGGCTCCACCTCCTGGAGCGGTCAGCCGCCCGAGTGGGACTTCTCCATGGCCTCGCAGAAACGGGCATATCCGGCGAGCTCGGAGCCGTCGCCCGCCGTCTTGCGGTTGCGGCTGGCCCAACTTCCCCACAGTCCGGCACCGATCGCAGCCACCAGCGGAATCAGCAACCAGGCGAGCGCCGCCATCTCGACCTCCCAGCCCCATGAGCGACCGCAACTGACTGATCAGCAGATTAATCATCTGCCATGTCAACGCTCACGCCAGGGGTGCGGTTACGCAACCGGAGCCCGGGTGAGAGGTTGGTCAACCATATGAGCGGCACGCCTCGGCCGAATGGCGCCCGGGCGACGGTTCTACACGCCGACCCAGTCCTCCGTCCCGTCGGAGAACCTCTGGTGCTTCCAGATGGGCACCTCGTGCTTGAGGTCGTCGATGAGTTTCCGGCAGGCGTCGAAGGCCTCGCCCCGGTGCGGGCAGGCCACCGCCACGACGACGGCGAGGTCGCCGACACGCAGGTCTCCCACCCGGTGCACGGCCGCGAGCGCCCGCACCGGGTACTCGGCGACGACCTTCTCGGCGATCCGCCGCATCTCCGCCTCGGCGCTCGGATGGCACGAGTACCCGAGCTCGTCCACGTCGGCCCCACCGTCGTGGTTCCGCACGGTCCCGACGAACAGCGCGGTCCCTCCGGCGGCGTCGTCACCGACGGCACGGAAGACCTCGTCGAGGGAGAGCGGCGTGTCGCGGATCGCGAGCAGCTTGATCGGCTCGTCCGCCGACTGCTCACCGGGGTGATCGCTGTGGGATGCCATGCGCCCATCGTGCCGCACACCACGGGCGAGGAGGAACAGACGTTTCGCCCGGCACGCGCGCGTGAGGCCTTGGTGTGTCCTACGAGAGGCAGCCCGACCCGTCAGGGGTCCGAGGGCAAAGCCGGTCGGGCCGCAGCGGTGGGCAGGGCACCCGGTGAAGACAGGCAGCGGAGGGGGAGAAGCTCGAGGCCCCGGCGCGCCGCGACACGCCCGCCTGTCAGATCCGCCGACGGGCCTTCCGCGCCCGCCGCACCACCGCGGCCGCACCCAGCAGCGCCACCGTCGCCCCCGCGGCACCGGCCGCCGTCGCGTCCTTGCGACCGAGCCGCCGCCCCACCACGGTGTGCCGCCCGGCCACCTCCTCCAGCAGCTCCGCGAGGACCTCCTCGTTCGTCCACTGCGGCCGCCATCCGGCTTCGTGCAGCCTGCTCCCGCTCACCACCCAGGGGTACATCGTGTACGCGAGGTCGCCGGCGGGCGACGGCGTGAGCCCGATCCGGTGCAGCCGGGCCGCCGCCCCCAGGGCGACCGCCGAGGGCAGCTCCATCCGCCGGATCCCGCTGAGCTCCTCGATCTCCTCCTGCTCGAGCCACCCGTCGCAGCCGACGGCCAGTTCCCCGTCCACCTTCTCCAGCACGGCGTACTCGAGGGCACTGCACAGGTCCTCGACGTGGCAGAACTGCCAGGCCGGCCGGGACCCGGCCACCACCAGCAGCCGGGGCGACTCGAAGTACCTGGTCAGCGCCGTATCCGTGCCCCCGACGAGCACGGCGGGCCGGACGACGGTGACATTGAGTCCGGGATGCGCCCGCGGGGCCCGGCGCGCGAGCCGCTCGATCTCCAGCAGGTCCCCGACCCCGGTCGCCTCCGCCGTGGCCCGCAGTTCGGCGTCCTCCGAGAGCGGGAGCTCGTTGTCTGGCAGCGCCCCGTACACCATCGAGGACGTGCACAGCACCACCCGGTGCACCCCCGCCGCCGCGGCGGCGGTCAGCACCGTCTGCGTCCCCCGGACGTTGTATGCCGTACGCGCCGCGGTGTCCGTCTCCAGGTCGAGATCGAGCGCCAGGTGCACCACGACGTCCGCGCCCCGCAGCTTCTCCGCGATCGCCGGGTCCCGCACGTCCAGGATGTGCCACTGCGCCGCCGCGCACTCGCCGCGCCGCTCGTCGATCGCCACGACCTGCTTGATCTCGTCGGACGCGGCGAGCCGCTCGGTGAGCAGCGCGCCGACGCCGGACGCGGCGCCGGTGACCGCGACCACCGGTCCGCGGACGCCCGCGGACTCGCCGGCCCGCAGCGGCGCCGCCGAGGGGCGCTGATCGTCCGACGGGCGGGCTGAATGGTTTCGCGCTCCGCGAACCTGCGGATCTGGGGAACTCACCAGGCGTCTCCAGCGGTTGTCTTCAGTACGACCGCGAAGCACGCGTGCGTACCAGGTGGCATCCATCCTGCCGCAGGCCAGGTGTCGGCGAAGCACTCAGGCCCGATCGGGCCCAGGTGTCTACGCTGGGTGGTGTTGTCGGGCAGCCAGCCGCCGGAAGGAACCGGTGGCCTTACCAGCCGAGGAATCCCGTGAGTGACACCCCATTCGGATTCGGCCTTCCGCCGGAGGAGCCGGAGAACGGCGACGAGGGCAAGAAGAAGGACCAGCAGAGCGGTGGCGGTCAGGGTCCGGCCAACCCGTTCGGTTTCGGGCCCGGAGCCGGTGGCGCCGACAATCCGCTCGCCGCGATGTTCGGTTCCCTGAACCCCACCGACCTGGGCGCCGCCTTCCAGCAGCTGGGCCAGATGCTCTCGTACGAGGGCGGCCCGGTGAACTGGGACATGGCCAAGCAGATCGCCCGCCAGACGGTCTCCCAGGGCACCCAGGACGGCACGAAGGACGTGAGCGTCGGCCCCGGCGAGCGCTCCGCCGTCGAGGAGGCGGTCCGCCTGGCCGACCTGTGGCTCGACGATGTGACGTCCCTGCCGTCCGGCGCGGGCACCGCCGTGGCCTGGAGCCGTGCGGAGTGGGTCGAGGCGACCCTGCCGGTGTGGAAGGACCTCGTCGACCCGGTCGCCGAGCGCGTCGGCGCCGCCATGGGCGATGTCCTGCCGGAGGAGATGCAGGCCATGGCCGGCCCGCTGATCGGCATGATGCGCTCGATGGGCGGCGCCATGTTCGGTACGCAGATCGGGCAGGCCGTCGGCGTGCTCGCGGGCGAGGTCGTCGGCTCGACCGACATCGGCCTGCCGCTCGGCCCGGCCGGGAAGGCCGCACTGCTGCCGCTGAACATCGAGGCCTTCGGCAAGGACCTGGGCATCCCCAAGGAGGAGGTGCGGCTGTATCTCGCGCTGCGCGAGGCCGCACACCAGCGTCTGTTCGCACACGTTCCCTGGCTGCGCTCGCACCTGTTCGGAGCGGTCGAGGGCTACGCGCGCGGCATCAAGGTCGACACGGCGAAGCTGGAGGACGTGGTCGGCCAGTTCGACCCGCAGAACCCGGAGGAGCTGCAGCAGGCGCTCCAGCAGGGCATGTTCCAGCCGGAGGACACCCCCGAGCAGAAGGCGGCCCTGGCTCGTCTGGAGACGGCCCTGGCGCTCGTCGAGGGCTGGGTGGACGCCGTGGTGCACGCGGCCGCGAAGCCGCGCCTGGCGTCCGCGGACGCGCTGCGCGAAACGCTGCGCCGCCGTCGCGCCACGGGCGGCCCGGCCGAGCAGACGTTCGCGACGCTCATCGGTCTGGAGCTGCGGCCGCGCCGGCTGCGGGACGCCGCACGCCTGTGGGCGTCCCTCACGGACGCGCGCGGTGTGGACGGCCGGGACGGCCTGTGGGCCCACCCCGACATGCTGCCGACGGCCTCCGACCTGGACGACCCCGACGGCTTCGTGCACCGTGAGCAGCTGGACTTCTCCGAACTGGACAAGATGCTCGGCGAGGCGGCGGACGGAACCAAGAAGCCGAACCTCGAGAAGGACGACGACGCCAAGGACGACGACACCGAGTGAGCCTGTACGACGACGCGGTCCGCGTGCTCAAGGAGTACGAGGACCAGGAAGAACTGCGCCAGGCGTATCTGGACCACCTCGAGGCACACCCCGACGGCCTCTGGAAGGCGTGCCACGCGGGACACCTCACCGCGAGCGGGCTGGTGATCGACCCCCGCCGCGGCCGGGTGCTGCTCACGCTGCACAAGAAGCTCAGGATGTGGCTGCAGATGGGCGGCCACTGCGAGCCGGGCGACGCCACGCTGGAGGCCGCGGCCCTGCGCGAGGCCACGGAGGAGTCCGGCGTCGCAGGTCTCGTCCTGCTGCCGGGCGGCCCGGTGCGCCTGGACCGGCACTCAATCCCTTCGCCGTGCCACTGGCACTTCGACGTCCAGTACGCGGTCCTGGCTCCGCCGGACGCGGAGCACATGATCAGCGACGAGTCGCTGGACGTCCGCTGGTTCCCCTACGACGAGGTGGTGGACGTCGCGGACGAGTCGGTCGTAGGCCTGCTGGAGGCGGCGCGCGCCAGGCTGTGAAAGAGCGAGGGGCGACCGCCGCAGCGGTCACCCCTCACCTTCGCTCAGCTCCAGACGTTGCCCTGGTTCTGGCCCCGGGCGCCGTACTGGCCCATGCCGTACTGGGCGCGCAGCCCCTGTCCGATCGCCGCGTTCTGCGGCGGCAGCAGCTCACTGGGCTGGACCAGCGCGTAGCCGTTGCCCATGAAGCTGAGCTCCCAGCCCTCGCCGGTGTTGCCCCGGCGGCGCCACACACCGGAGGAGTGCGTCTGCGCCTGCATCTGGACCCGCAGGCTCGTGGACCAGGCGACGATCGCGTCCGCGTCGCAGTTGACGTACTTGTCCGGCGTGACCTGCATCAGCAGGGGCGCGCCCGACGTCATCAGCGCGACCTTGCCGCGGCCGGTGATGTTGAGCTGGTACTTGCCGGAGCCGGAGATGCCGTACTGGCTGTCCACGGCGATGACCTCGTGGTGCAGTGAGGAGTCCATCGCCAGGACGTAGCTGCTGTCGACGGTGAGCCCGTCCCGTTCCACGTCCATGATGTGCACGTGCTGGGCGAGGTTGGCGAGGTAGACGGTGCCCTGACCGTGACAGCGCATCAGGTCCAGGCCCTCGCCGGTGTAGGCACGCGCGCGCTGCTGGCCGTGGCTCTGGTATTCGCCGTCGAACTCGATCAGCCCCTGGTAGGCCACCATGGTGCCCTTGCGCGCCAGGATGTCGTCGTGGCCCTCCAGCAGGACGCGCAGCATCTGCGAGTTCTGCAGGCTGTAGCGGTCCTGGGTCTGCTGCTCGTTGTAGCCGAAAAGCGTGCTCTGCATGGTGTGCGGTTCCCCCTCAGCCCCTGAACCGGAGGCGGTCGGTGCTGTCCTCGCTGGGCTGGACGACCACGATGCCCTGCCCGGAGAACGCCATCTGGTACGCCTCGCCGCTGCCGCGCCCGATGAGCGACTGCGCCTTGAAGCTGCGCTTGCCCTTCACCTTCAGGTTCGGGGACCAGGCCACGAGGGCGTCCGGGTCGACGTACGTCTCGTCCTCACCGCCACCGCAGTCGACGACGATCGGCTCGCCGCGGGAGGTCAGGGCCACCCAGCCCTGTCCGGAGATCTTCGTGTTCCACAGGCCCTGCCCGGCGAACTTGGCGAGCCCCTTGACGCGTTCGACACCCCACTGGAGGTGCGCGTCGAAGGCGAGCAGGTTGGTGGCGTTGACGGAGATCGCGTCACCGTTCAGGTTGATGACGACCACGTTCGCGCCGTAGTCGGCGAGGTAGAGCAGACCGTCCCCGGAGCACTTCATCAGAGGCGCGCCCTCACCGGTGATCCAGTCCCGCGCGATCTGGCGCACGGCCGGCGGGTTGGGCTCGTACTGGATGAACCCCTCGTAGGCGACCATCGACCCCACGCGCGCGAGGAGGTCGCTTCCGGTCTGCATGGCGACCTTCAGCATGTGACTGCCGTGGTTCTCCATGCGGGCGGTGACGGGTGCGGGCGCGAAGCCCGCGAGCGGCTGGTTCATGTCGGGCTCCCTCAGACCTCGTACGGCTGGACGACGACGAAATTGCCGGGCGCCGCCCGGAACTGGAGGTTGACGCTCTCCCCGGTGTCCCCGGGGTAGGCGTTGCGGCGCATCCGCACCTGGCTGGAGACGATCACCTGAGCCGCGGCGGACCAGGCGACGACGGCGTTGGAGTCCACGAAGGTCGTCGGAGTGACGGGCAGCACCACGGGCGCGCCGTGCGTCTTCACGACGATCGTCCCGGTGCCCTGGAACTGCATCGTGAACAGCGCGCCGCCGGGGATGCCGTGCCCCTCGATGCGCCGGACCTCGTGCTGGAGGGACTCGTCGAAGGCGAGGACGTTCTCCGCGGAGACGCAGATGGCGTCGCCCTGGAGCTCGATCGGATGCAGATGGGTGGCGCTCTCGGCGAGGAACACCTGGCCCTGCCCAGTACAGCGCATCAACTGCATCTCCTGGCCGGTCGCGTTGCCCACGATCCGCCCGGCGAAACCGGCGCCCTTATAGCTGAAGTCGACCTTCCCCTGGTACAGCACCATGCTGCCCTGCCGGGCCAGCACTGGCTGGCCGCCGATACCGAGGTCGACCCGGACGAGCTTCTTGTTCTGCTGCGTCCACCGCTGCCCGGTCGGCGTCTCCTTGAAGACCTGCAGCGCCGCGGTCACCCCGGCACCGGCCTGAGGTGCGCCCTGGGGAGCACCGTACGGGGAGGGTGCCGCGGGCTGACCGGCGTACTGTCCCGGGACCTGCCCGTACGACGGCTGCTGGCCGTAACCGGGGGGCGCGGCCGGGGGCTGCTGACCGTAACCGGGCGGCATCGGGGCGGACGTCTGTCCCCCGTAGCCGGGCGGCGGGCCCGGCTGCCCGGGCGGCTGGACGTAGGGCGCGGGCCCGGGCGGCGGAACCGTACCGCCGGGCGGCGTGCTCAGGGGCGCCACGATGGTGGGTGCGGCGTGCACGGACGGCACCGGGGCCGGGGCGGGCGGCGCGGGGGCCGGCGGGGGCGGGAAGCCCTGCGGGGCCGGCTGCGGCGGCGCCGGAGCGGGGGTGGACGGGGCGGCGAACGCGGGCGGCGCGGCGGCCTGCGCGGGCGGCGCGAATCCCGGGGCGGCACCGGACTGGGGCTGCTGCGGTGCGGGCGTCTCCTCTTCGAGGACCTCGCCGCCGAAGTTCTTCAGCAACGCGTCGAGTCCGCCGTCGAATCCCTGGCCGACCGCGGCGAACCGCCAGACGTCCTTGAGGTAGAAGTCGCCCAGCATCACGGCGCGTTCGGTGGTGAACTCCGAGCCGTTGAAGGAGTACCGTGCCACCTCCTCGCCGCCCGCGACGATACGGATGTATCCGGGATTGATCTGCGACATCTGCCCGTTGCCGTCCACCGTCGCCGTGAACGACAGCTTATGGATCTGCGGCGGGATCCTGTCGAGCGTGACCCGGAAGGACTCCGTGTCACCCGCCTGCGAACCGAGGAGCTGAATGGCCTCCTCCGGCGTCTTCGGCTGGTTGAAGAAGACGAAGTAGCGGTCGTCCGAGAGCCGTTCGTCGGCGTCCAGACCGAAGCAGCTGATGTCGAAGGTCAGTCCGGGTCCGGAGATCTGCACACCTACATACAGATCCGTTCCCGAGGTGAGGTCACTGACCCTGGCCTTGTGGCCGCGTTGGAATTCCCTGGCCATGCGTAACGACCGTCCCCCATCCCGAATATGAGTGCGTCGCGTCAGGCTAGCCGCAAACGCCGCGAGTGGAAGAAGCCGGTACAGACCCGGTACACAACCGCATCTTCGGTGGCGCCGCGGGACATCGGGCCGGTGTCCGGGCTACTCCTCGGCAGGCGCGGGCTGATGCGGCAGCCGGTCGGCCGCGACAACGCCCTCCAGGTAGCCGCGGGCGCGCTCGGTGCGCGGGTACGCCTCCAGCAGCCGCCAGAACCGCGGGCCGTGCCCCGGCACCAGCAGATGCGCGAGCTCGTGCAGGAGGACATAGTCGACGACGTAGTCGGGCATGCCCTGCAGCCGGTGCGACAGACGGATGCTGCCTTCGGAGGGGGTGCACGAACCCCAGCGCGTGTTCTGGTTGGTGACCCAGCGCACCGAGGTGGGCCGCGCCCGGCCGTCGAAGTACTGCACCGAAAGCCGCTCGGCACGCTCGGCGAGCTCCGCGTCACCGATGACCCGCTTGTTCTCCTGCGCGGCCAGTTTGGCGAGCATGAGGTTCACCCAGCGCTGCTCCTCCGCCTCCGACATCCGGGCAGGGATCAGCACGATGGTGCGGTCGCCCTCGCGGTACGCGGAGACAGTCCTGCGGCGACGCGCACTCCTGCGTACCTCGATCGCGCTCGCCCCTGAGCCGCTCGGCGGCTGGCTCGTCGTGCTGCGCTGTGGGTTTCCGGCGCGATGCAGTGGTTCGGCGGGCACGCCCCGACGTTACCTGCTGCACATGGGGGAAGTCCCGCCTCCGGGACGGTTCCGTTTGGATCCACACCCGGGACCGCTCGTTTTGTAAGACCAATGTCCCCGCCTGTGGACAACTTTCCGCACACCGCGCTCCGCCTGGGCATCCTGGCATGCGTCGGCAGACGACGACATCTGCTGACGATCAATGACATAACCATGCATTACAGACAACGGGGGTCGGTCATGCATCCGATGGTGAAGCCCGCGCTGCGGCGCGGCTGGCGCGATCTGAACACCGTCCAGTTCGGGATGGCACCCGCGCATGCGATGGTGCTGGGCCCGGTGGACACCGCGACGGGCAGTTTTCTCCCCCTGCTCGACGGCACCCGCGGGTTGTCGCTGCTGCGCGAGGAAGGCCGCCGGATGGGCCTGCCCGAGGGGCACGTCGACGCACTCGTGGACAACCTCTCGGGCGCGGGGCTGCTCGACGACGCGACCGGCGGCGGCCCGCAGGCAGACGCGCTGCGCGCGAAAGCCGCCGTCCTGGACCGCCTCCGGCCGGATCTGGCATCACTGTCGCTGGTCGCCCGCAGACCGGGGGAACCCGCCCGGCGCCTGGCCGCCCGCCGCTCCCTGCGCGTCCAGGTCCGCGGTGCCGGCCGCGTGGGGACCGTCCTGGCCTCGTTGCTCGCGGGCGCCGGCGTCGGCGAGGTCGATGTCCGCGACACCGGCTGTGTCGAGCCATGGGACGTGGCACCCGGCGGACTGCCCGCGGACTCCATCGGCGAGCGCAGGGACCAGGCGGCCCGCCGCGCGGTCCGCGCTGCCGTCCCGGACCGGCCACCACGCCGGCAGCGGGCATCCCGGCACTCTCCCCACGACGACGGGGACGCGGGTTACTCCCTGGTGGTCCTGGCCCCACGCGACGGCCTCGACATCCACGCACCCGACCCGTTCCACGCCGAGCCGTTGATCGCCTCCGGCACCCCGCATCTGTACGCGGGTGTCGCGGAGGGCACGGGAATCGTCGGCCCATTCGTCGTCCCCGGCGAGACGAGTTGCGCGGGCTGCCTCGACCGGGGGCGGGCCGACCGGGACGAGACCTGGCCGCGTCTGGTCGCCCAATGGCGCTCCGGACGCCCTCGGCAGGTCCAGGCATGCGACCTCGCCCTGGCATCCGCCGTCGCGTCGGTCGCCGCCGGGCACGCGCTCGCCTTCCTGGACGGCGAGTCCCCCTCCAGCGCGGGCGTCCGCTGGGAGGCCTCCGTGCCCCGACTCGACTGGCATGCGCGACCCGTCTGGGCCCATCCCGCATGCGGGTGCGGTGCAGCGGAGAAAGGTAAGGAGGAACACACCTCAAAGGACGGGGAGCCGCACGAGACAATGGCAGAGCAACGGCCATTGAGGAACGTGTCCCGCACGACACACGCGGCACGGCGGTCTGGGACTTGGAGGGCGCATGTCTGATCTTCCCCGGAAGGCGGTCACCCGGACCGCCAAGCTCGCCGCGCTCCCGCTCGGTTTCGCCGGGCGGGCCACTTGGGGACTGGGCAAACGGATCGTCGGGGAGTCCGCGGAGATCGTCGGCCGCGAACTCCAGCAACGCACGGCCGAGCAGCTGTTCAAGGTGCTCGGCGAGCTGAAGGGCGGCGCCATGAAGTTCGGGCAGGCGCTGTCCGTCTTCGAGTCGGCGCTGCCCGAGGAGGTCGCCGGACCGTATCGCGCCGCGCTGACAAAGCTTCAGGAGGCGGCCCCGCCGATGCCGACGCGCACGGTGCACGCGGTACTGGAGGAGCGCCTCGGCGAGGACTGGCACGAGCTGTTCCTGGAATTCGAGGACAAGCCGGCCGCGGCGGCCTCGATCGGCCAGGTGCACCGCGCGGTGTGGCACGACGGACGCGAGGTCGCGGTCAAGGTGCAGTACCCGGGCGCCGGCGACGCGCTGCTCTCCGATCTGACCCAGCTCAGCCGGTTCGCCCGCCTGCTCGGTCCCCTGATCCCGGGCATGGACATCAAGCCGTTGATCGCGGAACTGCGGGACCGGGTCTCGGAGGAACTCGACTACGGCCTGGAAGCACAGGCACAGCAGGCGCATGCGGAGGAGTTCGCGGGCGACCCGGACGTCCTGGTGCCGGCGGTGGTGCACCAGTGCGACCAGGTTCTGGTGACCGAGTGGATCGACGGCATAGCTCTGTCAGAGGTGATCTCCGGCGGTACCCAGGAACAGCGGGACCGAGCCGGTCAGCTGCTGGCCCGCTTCCTCTTCTCGGGCCCGGCCCGCACGGGTTTGCTGCACGCCGACCCGCACCCCGGCAACTTCCGTCTCGTGCCCGGCCTCGACGGCGGCACCCGCCAGGAGGACTGGCGCCTGGGCGTGCTGGACTTCGGTACGGTCGACCGTCTCCCCGGCGGCCTGCCGACCCCGATCGGCCACTCGCTGCGCATGACCCTGGAGGGCGATGCCCAGTCGGTCTACGAACTGCTCTGTGCCGAGGGCTTCGTGAAGGAAACCATCGAACTCGACCCCGACGCGGTCCTCGACTATCTCCTCCCGATCATCGAACCCGCCGAGGCCGACGCGTTCACCTTCAGCCGCAGCTGGATGCGCAGCCAGGCGGCCCGGGTCGCCGACCCCCGCTCCCCCGCCTACCAGCTGGGCAAACAGCTGAACCTGCCCCCGGCGTACCTCCTCATACACCGGGTGACCCTGAGCACGATCGGTGTGCTGTGCCAACTGGGTGCCACGGTCCGTCTGCGGGACGAGCTGGAAGAGTGGCTTCCGGGCTTCCTGCCGGAGGAGGAATCCGCGGCGGAGGCCTGAGCGAACGCGTCGTCTACCACCAGTCCGAGTCCAGACGCCCTTCGATCGCCCTGATGTTGTCCCGGGCACAGGTGTCGCAGAAGTAGTGGCGATGCCCGTTCTCCACGGAGCAGATCCAGGTGGGGCGGGGGCCGTCGGCCCGGGCGCCGCAGCGGTCGCACACGAGGTACGGAGTCTGTGCGCTGTCCGGCGGCTCGGCGGAGCCGTTGTCGTCACTGTCCCCGGAAAGACTCGTCACCCGGGTGACCCTATCGGCGCCGAACCGGTTCGGCGCATACAACGCACTGCGGGGGCCGGTCCCTTCGGACCGGCCCCCGCGAGACTTTCCGGGTGCCGAATG
Source organism: Streptomyces sp. CA-106110 (assembly GCF_050936285.1). Lineage (NCBI taxonomy): Bacteria > Bacillati > Actinomycetota > Actinomycetes > Kitasatosporales > Streptomycetaceae > Streptomyces > Streptomyces sp. CA-106110. Next base: position 4,636,714 of record NZ_JBNJNB010000001.1, read on the forward strand.
TCAAGCGTCGGCTACTGCATGACGGCCATGGCGAGCGCACGGCGGGCGCGCATCGACGCGCGCTCCGCCCGGCGCTGCATCCGACGGGCCATCACCAGGCGTACGGCCTGGCGGTCCAGCTCAGCCTCGTGCAGTCGCTCGTGCATATGCGCACGAGCCAAGGCTTCTGGGATGAGTTGCATCTCTCGGGTCCTGTTCTGACGCGAGGCGTTCGCGCCTGCGGTGGTGGAGTCTTGGGTCGCGGAGCCTGCGGGCTCGCTGGTGGACGGCTTCATCGGGGCCTGCTTCTTGGGGTCGTGCGTGAGGGGGCGATCGATCGTTCCTGCGGTGTTCATGCCGTGACCGGGTTCTTGCGCGGGCGGCCACGCGGCCGCTTGCGGGCCACGACGACACCCTGGACGAAGAGCTCGCCACCCCAGACGCCCCAGGGCTCACGCCGCTCCTTGGCGCCGGCGAGGCAGGCCTCGATCAGCGGGCAGGTGCGGCAGAGGGACTTGGCGTACTCGACGTCTGCCGGCGACTCGGCGAAGAAGACCTCCGGGTCGTAGGAGCGGCAGGGGACGGGTACGCCGAGGTTCTCGATGGCGTCGTCGAGCGCGGTGAGCGCCGTCAGCGGGGTCAAGGTGGAGTCCTCCGTGAGGCCGGGCGGGGGGATCGTTTCTGAAGGCGGTACGGACGGGGCGTGCGCTTCGAGTTGCACGGTTCGTCTTCCTCGTCTGGTCGTTCCGGCCCTGTTGGACCGGGTGGCGGCTTGGTACCGGGTTCTTTTCTTGTCCCGAGGCCCCTTCGCTCTGCCATCCCCGTTCGGGGAAAACAGAAGGGCCGCGGATCCCGGGTGGGGTTCCGCGGCCCTGAAGGCGCCGGCCTGATCGCCGATCAGGCTGGATCACTCCAGGGTTCTGGCCCACGGAAGGCCCACATCAGGTGGTGCTGCGTCGTCTGCTTCCGGAATCCGGCACCGGCCGCCGCGAGGGCATAGGCCTGGGCCTGTGCCGCTACTGCTTCCAGTGCCTTGGTCGGTCGCTCATTGCGCTCACGGACGGGCAGAGCCGCGCGAGACACGGAGGACGCCGGACGGACGGCACGAATGCCGGACAGACCGGTGCCCAGGTTGGAGACGCCGAGCATGCACGTGGAGACGACCGAGGGATCGGTCATTTTGACGGTGCTGGTGGAGCTGGCCTTGATGCTGATCACTTCAATCGCCTCCTCTCGGCGTCTAGGGGGACCGGGGCGAGCCCAGTCCAACGGATATGCAAGTACAACACGGAATGGGGCCCTCCGAGAAGGCCGCCGTTCGCGTGCTTAGAACCTATGGGGATTCCCGGGGCATGCGCAAACTATTTTTTCGACGAGTTCGTATCAGTCGCCGTCGTCCTCTTCTGCGAGGTCACGGCCCGCGCAGATGGCCAGAACATCCTCCCCGAAGCGGTGGAGCTTGCGGACTCCGACACCCGGGATGCGCGCCAGTTCGCCGTCGTCACCGGGGGCGACTTCGGCGATCGCGATCAGGGTCCGGTCGGTGAAGACACAGAAGGCGGGCTGTCCGCTGCGGCGCGCCTGCACCGCCCGCCATGCCCGCAGCCGCTCGTAGAGGCCCTCGTCCATGTCGGAGGGGCAGCCGTCGCAGCGCATCAGCTTCATCTCGCCGGCCTCGGACAGTGTGCGCCCGCAGACCCGGCAGCGGGCCGGAGTTCTGCTGTGGCGGCGCGGAGCGGCCGCTGTAGCAGCTGCGCTGAAGCCACGTTCGATGCCTCCACGGCCGGCGACGGTGACGCGGCCGGTGCCGGCGGAGGAACCGGGACGCAGTCCGTCGAGGAAGCGGCTCGGCCGTCGGCCGGGGCGGCCGCCGGGTGAACGGGAGAGAGCCCAGGAGACATGGAGGTGTTCCCTGGCGCGGGTGACACCCACATAGAGGAGGCGGCGTTCCTCCTCGATCTGCTCATCGGTCCTGGCGTAGGTGATCGGCATCATGCCTTCGGCGACGCCGACGAGGAAGACGGCGTCCCACTCAAGGCCCTTGGCCGAGTGCAGCGAGGCGAGAGTGACGCCCTGCACCGTCGGGGCGTGCTGGGCGTTGGCCCGCTCGTCGAGTTCCGCCACCAGGTCGGCGAGGGTGGCGCCGGGCTTGGCGGCCGCGAAGTCCTGGGCGAGGTTCACAAGTGCGGCCAGGGACTCCCATCGTTCTCTGACGGCTCCGGAGCCCGCTGGGGGTGCGGCGGTCCAGCCTTCGCCCGAGAGGACGGCGCGTACCTGGGAGGGCAGGTCCACGGCGTCGTCGAGGAGGGAGTCGTTGGCGCCGAACCGGGCGGCGCCGCGCAGGGCGATGCCCGCTTTGCGTACTTCGGGACGGTCGAAGAAGCGCTCGGCGCCGCGCAGTTGATAGGGAATCCCGGCGTCGGCGAGGGCCTGTTCGTAGATTTCCGACTGGGAGTTGGTGCGGAACAGGATCGCGATCTCGGCCGGGGGCACGCCCGCGGTGAGCAGGTCGCGAATACGACGGGCGGCACCTTCGGCCTCGGCGGGCTCGTCGGCGTATTCGCTGTAGTCGGGTTCGGGGCCCGGATCGCGCTGGGAGACCAGCTCGAGGCGGTGGTCGGCGGCCCGGCCGCGGGCCTGGGCGAGAAGGCCGTTGGCGAGATGGACGACCTGGGGCGAGGAGCGGTAGTCGCGAACGAGTTTGACGACTGTGGCTCCGGGATGGCGAATACGGAAGTCGAGCAGGTGGTCGGGGGTGGCGCCGGTGAAGGAGTAGATGGTCTGGCTGGCGTCGCCGACGACGCACAGGCTGTCGCGGTCGCCGAGCCACAGCTCCAGCAGGCGCTGCTGGAGCGGGCTGACGTCCTGGTATTCGTCGACCACGAAGTGCTGGTACTGGGCGCGCACCTCGTCCGCGATGTCGTGCCGGTCCTGAAGGATGCCGACGGTGAGGAGGAGGACGTCCTCGAAGTCGATGACGGCGCGGTCCCGCTTGAGGTCTTCGTACACGGCGTACAGCTGCGCGATCTCGGCGGGGTCCCGAGGTGCTTCCCGGCCCGACTTGACGGCCGCCGCGGCGTAGTCGGCCGGGACGGTCTGGGTGACCTTCGACCATTCGATCTCGGCGGTCACGTCCCGCAGCTCGTTGCGGTCGAGGCGGACACGGCATGCGGCGGCCGCGTCGGCGACGAGCTGGATCTTGCGATCGATGATCCTCGGAAGGCCGCCGCCGACGGCTTTCGGCCAGAAGTACTGGAGCTGGCGCAGGGCCGCGGAGTGGAAGGTCCGGGCCTGGACCCCTCCGGCGCCGAGCTGGCGGAGGCGGCCGCGCATCTCGCCCGCAGCGCGGTTGGTGAAGGTGACGGCGAGCACGCTGGAGGGCTGGAGGATGCCGGCGCGGACCCCGTAGGCGATGCGGTGCGTGATGGCACGCGTCTTGCCGGTGCCGGCACCTGCCAGCACGCACACCGGACCGTGCAGGGCGGTCGCCACCTCGCGCTGCTCGGGGTCGAGCCCGTCGAGCACCGCGTCGGCCGAGTCCGGAGTCTGCGGGAAGAGGGTGGAATGCGTTGCTGCTGTCACCCCGCCATGCTGCCAGGTCGGCGGAGACGGGTGCGGCGGTTGTCCACAGGGAGGCCCAGCAGTCGTACTTATGCGGCAGGCGCCACGCCCCTCCCGTGGGTACCGCAGGCGCAACGCTCCCCGCTTGATGCGGCAGGCGTGACCCTCCCGTGCTGAGCGTCACCGCTCCCTACGGCGGGCACACCGCTGGGAGGAGTATGCCCATAGCGCGTGACGGGAATGGTGGAAGGTTCACATACGTTGCCGTCTCTGCGACTACGCACACCGGACCGTAAAGGAGCGCGACCGACATGCCGGGCACTGTGACGATGTACAGCACTTCGTGGTGTGGCTACTGCCGGCGGCTGAAGAGCCAGCTGGACCGTGAGGGCATCACGTACAACGAGATCAACATCGAGCAGGACCCGGACTCCGCGGCCTTCGTGGAAAAGGCGAATGGCGGAAACCAGACGGTCCCGACCGTGCTCTTCGCGGACGGTTCGACGCTCACGAACCCGTCGCTGGCGCAGGTCAAGCAGAAGATCAGCGCGTAACGCGGCGCCGGAACGATTTCACGGGAAGGCGGTCCCTGAGGTGTCTCAGGGACCGCCTTCCCGTCGTTTTGTGCCCCGTCAGCCCCGTCGGCCCGGTCACCGCGGAGCGTCATCGCAGCCGGCGCCGCAGGTCCGGCCTGCTCCGGAACGGGTCTCTCAGGCCTACGTGTGCCGTGGTCAGGCGCTCCGCGTGGGCAGGGGCTTGCCGTACCACAGTTCGATCAGACGGGCGGCGATGGAGATGCCGTACGGGGGCAGGACCTCTCCGGACTCGAAGGCCGCGCGCAGGTCCTCGCGGGAGAACCAGCGGGCCTCGTGGATCTCGTCGCCGTCCACGGTGATGTCGGTGGAGGTGGCGTGGGCCAGGAAGCCCAGCATCAGGCTGGACGGGAAGGGCCAGGGCTGGCTGGCGACGTACTCGACCTCGCCGACGGTGATGCCCGCCTCTTCGAAGACCTCGCGGCGCACGGACTGCTCGATGGACTCACCCGGTTCGACGAAGCCGGCGAGCGTCGAGAAGCGGCCCTCGGGCCAGTGCACCTGGCGGCCGAGCAGGATGCGCTCCTCGTCGTCCGTGACCGCCATGATCACCGCGGGGTCCGTGCGCGGGTAGTGCTCGGCGCCGCAGGCCGGGCAGCGGCGGATGTGGCCGGCGGCCGCGATGACGGTGCGTTCGCCGCAGCGCGAGCAGAAGCGGTGCATGCGCTGCCAGTTCTCCAGGGCGACCGCGTGCACCATCAGTCCGGCGTCGCGCGGGGACAGCAGCAGGCCCGCCTCGCGCAGTCCGGCCGGGCGCGCCGACTGGTCCATGCGGCCGGGCAGAGCGTCCTTCTGGAGCGCGAAGTAGCTGATGCCGTCCTCGTCGGTGCCCAGAAAGTAGCGGTGGGCCTCCGTGAGGGGCGCCTCGAAGGACGGGGTCATGACGAGTTCGGTCCGGCCGTCGGGCGTCTCGTCGATGAGGACCTGACCACCGGAGACCACGAAGCAACGGGTTGTGGGGTGGCTCCACGCCGCGGCGAGCCAGGCCTCGTCGAGCCGGTGGTGGGCGGCGCGGTCGATGCCGCTCGGGGCGGTGAGCGAGATGGGTCGATCGGCGGTGTGGTCGGTCCAGGTGGTCACGGGTGCTTCCAACTCCCCCGGTGCGGCGGTGGTTTCGGCGGGTGGTTCAGCGGGACGTGCGGCTGGAGGGGACCGGGTCCCGTGGGCCTTGGGCGTGCGGGGTGGTCCTTCCAGTGTGCCGTGCTCCACGGCACGCCCGGTCGGCCGCCCCGCCGAGGGCGTCGTCAGTCCGCATCGCGCCGGATCTCCCCGAGGTCGCTCCACAGGTACGCGGCGGTCTCCACGCCCTTGAGGAGCAGATCGAGTTCGACCTTCTCATTGGGCGCGTGCCAGCCGTCGGACGGGACGGAGATGCCGAGGAAGAGGACGGGCGCGCCGAGGACTTCCTGGAGATCGGCGGCGGGTCCGGATCCGCCCTCCCGGGTGAAGCGGACCGACTGCTGGAAAGCGCGGCCCATGGCGCGTACGACGGACTGCAGGGCGGGGTGGTCGAGGGGGGTCAGACAGGGGCGGGTGGCGGCGCCGAACGTGATCTCGTGCCTGATCCCGGCGGGCAGCTTGTCGGCGGCCCAGGCGCGGACGGCCCCTTCGACGTGGTCGGGGTCCTGGCCCGCGACGAGCCGGAAGGAGAGCTTGACCATGGCCGAGGACGGGATGATCGTCTTGCTGCCCGGCCCCTGGTAGCCGCCGCCGATGCCGTTGACCTCGGCGGTGGGGCGGGCCCAGATGCGTTCCAGGGTGGTGTGACCGGCTTCACCGTGGGCCGCGGTCGACTTGGCGGTTCGCAGCCACTGCTCCTCGTCGAAGGGCAGATCGGCGAAGAGCGCGCGTTCGCGGTCGGTGAGCTCGGTGACGCCGTCGTAGAAGCCCGGTATCGTCACGCGCGCGTGCTCGTCGTGCAGGGCCGCGACCAGGCGGGCGGCCGCGGTGGCGGGATTGGGCACGGCGCCGCCGAAGGAGCCGGAGTGGATGTCCTGCTCGGGCCCGTGCAGGACGATCTCGCAGTCGGCAAGGCCACGCATGCCCGTACAGACGGTGGGCGTGTCCGCGGACCACATGCCGGTGTCGGAGACGATCACGGCGTCGGCGGCGAGCCGGTCCGCGCGCTGTTCAATGAGGGTGCGGAAGTTCGGGGAGCCGGACTCCTCCTCGCCCTCGATCAGCAGTTTCAGGTGGACGGCCGGCGCGGTGCGGCCGGTGGCGGCGAGGTGGGCGCGGACACCGAGTGTGTGGAAGAACACCTGCCCCTTGTCGTCGGCGGCCCCCCGCGCGTAGAGGCGGCCTTCGCGGATCACCGGCTCGAACGGGTCGCTGTCCCAGCCGTCCTCCCGGGCGGCGGGCTGCACGTCGTGATGGCCGTAGACCAGGACGGTGGGCGCCTGCGGGTCGTCGGCGGGCCACTCGGCGAAGACGGCGGGAGCGCCGCCGGTGGGCCACACCTCGGCGGTGGGGAAGCCGGTCTCCGCCAGCTTGGCGGCCAGCCACTCGGCGCTGCGCCGCACGTCCGCCGCGTGCTCCGGCTGGGCGGACACCGACGGGATGCGCAGCCACTCCGCGAGGTCGTCGAGGAAGGCGGCGCGGTGGTGGTCGATGTACGTGCGGACGGCACTGTCCGGGGTCTCGCTCATGCTCACGAGCCTATCGGCCCGCGCCGGCATCCTGGTCCGCCGGTTCCTGCGCGGCCGGCTCGGCCAGCAGCAGCCGCTCCAGTGCGGCCCGGTCCGGCAGGTCTTCAGGGCGTACGACCTCACCGCTGCGGACGTACAGGAACGCGGACTCGACGGCTTCGAGAGGGACGCCCTGCTGCTCGGCCCAGGCGAGCCGGTACAGGGCGAGCTGGACCGGATCGCCGGTACGGGTCCGGCCGGTCTTCCAGTCGACGATCTCGTACGTGGTCGACTCGCCGTCGTCCGTGCGGTAGACGGCGTCGATGCGGCCCCGCACCACGCGCCCGGCGATGGCGAGCTGGAACGGAGCCTCGACGCGGTACGGGGTGCGGTGCGCGTACGGGGTGCGTTCGAAGGCCTCCTTGAGGGCCTCCAGGTCGCGCTCGTCGGCGATCTCGGCCTCGCTGCCGGGGAGGTCCTCGGGCTCCAGCATGGGCAGCCGCAGTTCTTCGAAGCGTGCCTCGACCCAGGCATGGAACCGAGTGCCGCGGCGCGCGGCGGGTTGCGGGGGGCGCGGCATGGGGCGCGCGAGTTCCTGGGCGAGCCCATCGGGGTCGGCGGCCAGTCGCAGCACCTGGGAGGCGGTCAGCGACGTCGGCAAGGGCACGTCGGTGACGCCCGCGCGGGCGCGCAGCAGCTCTCCCGTGAGGGCGTCCAGGTCACGGTCCCAGGAGGCGATGGTCCGGGCCTCCTCCGGGGTGAGCCCGGGGATGTCCTCGGCCGGGCTCTGGCGGGCGTGGGGGATGGTGGGGATGCCGTCGCCGGGCTGCACGCGTGCGTGTGGGATTTCGGGCGGCGCCGCGGGGCGGTCGGTCGTCCAGGAATCCCAGTCGGAGGCGTCCTCCTCGGGATCCCAGTCGGAGGCGTCCTCCTCGGGGAGGTCGTCGGGAAGCTCGTCGTACGAGGTGCCCTCGTGGACTCGCTCCTCCGGGGCCTGCTCCTCGTGGAGGTCTTCGTCCTCCGGGTTGGACGGCCATTCCGGGTCGTCGTACGCGGAGGGGTCGGGGGTGGCGGCGGGCTGGGCGCCGTCGTGCGAGGCGTCCTCGTCGAGGTGGGCGAGCACGGTCTGTGCGGCGGCGCGACGACGGGCGAGTGCCGCCTCGTCCAGCGGGAGCGGCCAGGCGTGGTCGGTGGTGGCCCGGAGCAGCGCCGGGTTCTCCTCGTCCTCGGCCGGCTCGTCGGCCCAGGCCTCGATCTCGCCGTACCCGGCGGCGCAGTGCTCGTAGAGGGCCTGGAGGAAGTCGGAGGGTCCGCGGGGGCGCTTCTGGGCGGGTCCCCACCAGTGCCCGGAGCCGAGCAGCAGGGAGCGGGGGCGGGTGAAGGTGACGTAGCCGAGGCGCAGCTCCTCGGTGTGCTGGTGCTCCTTCATCGCCTCGTGGAAGGCCTTCAGTCCCCGGGAGTCCCACCGCTCTACGTCGGGCAGGGTGTCCGCGTCACCGCGCAGGGCGTGCGGCAGCACCTTGCTCTGAGCGGTCCACTTCTCGCGGCCCTGGGTGCTCGGGAAGGTCCCGGTGACCAGTCCCGGCACGGCGACGACGTCCCACTCGAGGCCCTTGGACTTGTGCGCGGTGAGCACCTTGACGGTGTTCTCACCGCCGGGCAGGGCGTTGTCGAGGCCCTTCTCGTACTGTGCGGCGGTGCGCAGGAAGCCGAGGAACGCCAGGAGGGTGGCGTCCGGGTCGTTGGCCGCGAAGGAGGCCGCGATGTCCAGGAAGTTCGACAGGGTCTCGCGGCGACGGGCGGCCAGCGCGTGCGGGGACGCGGCCAGCTCCACCTCCAGGCCGGTGACGGCGAGCACCCGGTGCAGCACGTCCATCAACGGGTCGGCGAGGGAGCGGCGCAGCTCGCGCAGCTCGGCGGCGAGGCGCGCGAACCGTACGCGCGCGTCGGGCGAGAACGGCAGGCCGTCGTGCTCCCGCCCGGCCTCCATGGGCAGTTCCAGGAAGGTGTCGAGGGCGTCCGCGAGCGAGATCACCTCGGCCGGGTCCACGCCTTCGACCGCCGCGGCGAGCCGGCGGTCCGGGTCGTCGTCGGCGTCCACGCGCGCGTGCGACACGAGCAGCCGGGCGCGCCGGCCCAGGAGGGCGAGGTCGCGGGCGCCGATGCGCCAGCGGGGCCCGGTGAAGAGGCGGACGAGGGAGGCGTTGGCGCCGGGGTCCTGGAGCACCTCGCAGACGGCGACGAGGTCGGCGACCTCGGGCAGGTGCAGCAGCCCGGACAGGCCCACGACCTCCACGGGGATGTCGCGGGCCACGAGGGCGCCCTGGATCTCGGCGAAGTCGGTGGCCGTACGGCACAGGACGGCGATCTCGCCGGGTGCCGTGCCGGTGCGCACCAGGTGGGCGATGGAGTCGGCGACCCAGTCGATCTCCTCGGCGTGGGTGCCGAGCAGTGCGCACCGGACCTGTCCGTCGCGCTCGGCGCCGGGAGCCGGGCGCAGGGCCTCCACGCCCGCGTGCATGGCGCGCAATGGTTCGGCCAGTCCGTTGGCGAGGTCGAGGAGGCGGCCGCCGCTGCGGCGGTTCTCACTGAGCGCCTGGCGGGTCGCGGGACGGCCGTCGCTGTGCGGGAAGTGCTCCGGGAAGTCGTCGAGGTTGGCGACGGAGGCGCCGCGCCAGCCGTAGATCGCCTGGCAGGGGTCGCCCACCGCGGTCACGGGGTGCCCGGTACCGCCGCCGAACAGGCCGGCCAGCAGGACGCGCTGGGCGACCGAGGTGTCCTGGTACTCGTCGAGCAGCACCACACGGAACTCGTCACGCAGAATGCGCCCCACCTCGGAGATGCGGGCGAGGTCAGCGGAGAGGGCGATCTGGTCGCCGAAGTCGAGGAGGTCGCGCTCCCGCTTGAGCGCGCGGTAGCGGACGACCAGCTCAGCCAGTTCACGGCGGGCCGCGGCCGTCTCGGGAACCTTGCGCAGGTCGGCGTTGGTGAGCCGGGCGCCGTTCAGGGTGAGCAGCAGTTCGGCGTCGTACGCGCGAACCTCCTCGGGCCCAACGAGGTGCTCGGCCAGCTCGGAGTCGAGGGTGAGCAGGTCGCTGACCAGGTCCGGGAAGGATCGGGTCAGCGCCGGGTAGGGGCCCGGCGCCTCGCGCAGCACGCGCGCGGCGAGCTGGTAGCGGCTCGCGTCGGCGAGCAGGCGCGAGGCCGGTTCGAGCCCTATGCGCAGCCCGTGGTCGGTCAGCAGGCGGCCCGCGAAGGCGTGGTAGGTGGAGATCACCGGCTCGCCTGGCGGGTTGTCCGGATCGATCACGTCCGGGTCGGTGACGCCCGCCTTCACCAGCGCCTTGCGGACGCGCTCGGCCAGCTCACCGGCCGCCTTGTTCGTGAACGTCAGCCCGAGGACCTGATCCGGGGCGACCTGTCCGGTGCCGACCAGCCACACCACGCGGGCCGCCATCACCGTGGTCTTGCCCGACCCGGCGCCGGCCACGATCACCTGCGGCGCGGGCGGTGCGGTGATGCAGGCTGTCTGCTCCGGGGTGAACGGGATGCCGAGGAGCTCCTTGAGCTGCTCGGGGTCGCTGATACGGGCGGGCACGTCGGAGAGGCTATCGGCGGCCACTGACAGCGGATGCCACATCGGCCGCCGGGCTCGAGGAAGCGCTGGTCGGCACGCACGGGGCGGTCCACCACACGGGCGTGGTCACTCCACGATGTGACGGCCCTCCGGTCGCGCGCTGCACGAGGCGCGGAACGCGCAGTGCGTGCAGTGCTGCCCGGGGTCCGGGGAGAAGCGCTCGTCGAGGACCTTGCCCGCGGCGGTGGCCAGCAGCTCGCCGGCCCACTCCCCCGTCAGAGGTGCCTGAGCCTGCACCTTGGGCAGGGTGTCCCCGCCGTCCTTCCTGGGTGCGCCCTGCCGCAGTTGGACGAGTTCGGCGCCGCCCGGCTCGGGGTGCACGCCGCCGAAGGCCTCGTCGACGGCTCCCTCGCGCACGGCGAGCTGGTAGACGGCGAGCTGCGGATGGCGGGCCACCTCGGCGGCGCTGGGGGCCTGCTTGCCCGTCTTGAAGTCGACCACGTAGGCACGGCCATCGGCGTCCGTCTCGACACGGTCCATGGAGCCCCGGATGCGCACCTCGTAGTCACCGGCTTCGAGGGTGACGTCGAAGTCGTGCTCGCTCGCCACCGGCGTACGCCCGGGGCGGGCTCCGTTGGAGTCGACGTGCCACTTCAGGAAGCGTTCGAGTGCCACACGCGCGTTGTCCTTCTCCTGCTCGGACTTCCACGGCGCGTCGAAGGCGAGCGCGTTCCACACCGAGTCGAGGCGCTCCATGAGGACGTCGAGGTCGGCCGGGGTGCGCCCGGAGGCGACCTCGTCGGCGAGGACGTGCACCACGTTGCCGAAGCCCTGGGCGGCGGTCGCCGGTGTGTCGGCCTTCACCTCCCGGCCCAGGAACCACTGGAGGGCGCAGGTGTTCGCGAGCTGGTCGAGCGCGCTACCGGAAAGCACGACCGGCTGGTCGCGGTCCCGCAGCGGCACCTTGCTCTCGGTCGGGTCCCACATGCCCCACCAGCGGTAGGGGTGCGCGGACGGCACCAGGGGGCGGCCGTCCTCGTCGGTGAGCGCGGCGAGCCGGGCCAGTCGGCGGGCGGCGGCCTCCCTGAGGGTGTCGGACACACGCGGGTCGACGGTCGTGGCGCGCAGTTCGGCGACGAGCGCGGCGACGGCCAGAGGGCGGCGCGGGCGGCCGGTGACGTCCTTGGGTTCGGCACCGAGTTCGGCGAGGAAGCGCGAGGGCTGGTCGCCGTCGTCGGCGGGGGCCTTCACGGCGGTGACGATCAGGCGTTCACGCGCGCGTGTGCAGGCGACGTAGAACAGCCGGCGTTCCTCGGCGAGCAACGCGCCCGGGGTGAGGGGTTCGGCCAGCCCGTCACGGCCGATGCGGTCGGCCTCCAGCAGGGATCCGCGGCGGCGCAGGTCGGGCCACAGCCCCTCCTGGACACCGGCGACGACGACCAGGCGCCACTGCAGGCCCTTGGAGCGGTGCGCGGTCATCAGACGTACGGCGTCGGGGCGCACCGCCCGGCGGGTCAGCGTGTCGGCGGCGATGTCCTGGGCCTCGATTTCCTCCAGGAAGTTGAGGGCGCCCCGGCCGCCGGTGCGCTCCTCGGCGCGCGCGGCCGTCGCGAAGAGGGCGCACACGGCGTCGAGGTCGCGGTCGGCATTGCGCCCGGCCGCGCCGCCGCGCCGGGATGCGCTCTCCAGACGTCTGGGCCATGGAGTGCCACCCCACAGCTCCCACAGAGCCTCTTCGGCCGTGCCGCCGCCGGCGAGCCGTTCACGGGCCTCCCTGAGCAGAGCGCCCAGGCGCTGGGCGCCGCGCGCGTACGCCGGGTCGTGCGCCACCAGCCGCTCCGGTTCGGCCAGCGCCCGTGCGAGCAGTTCGTCGGACGGCGGCGGTACGGGGTTGCCGGCGGCCCGCTCCTCCTCCCGCAGGGCGCGCCCCAGGCGGCGCAGGTCGGCGGTGTCCATGCCGGCGAGGGGCGAGGTGAGCAGGGCGAGCGCGGTCTCGGTGTCGAGCCACGGCTGCGGGACGGGATCCGTCGTGTCCCTTCCCGACTCGCCCTGCCCGGCACCGACTTGCGCCGTCACACTGGCTTTCGTTCCGGTTTGCTCGATCTCGCCCTGCTCCGCCCCCTCTGATTCCACTCCCTTGTGCCCGGACTCTCCGGATTCCGGCTCCGGCACGCCGTCACCGGGTCCCGTGGACGCGGCCTCCGCCCGTGCCACCGCGCGCAGTGCCGTCAGCAACGGGGTCACCGCCGGTTCGTGGCGCAGCGGCAGGTCGTCGCCGTCGATGTCCAAGGGGACCCCGGCCGATGTCAGGGCGCGGCGGACCACCGGGATCGTGCGGGCTCCGGCGCGCACCAGAACGGCCATCTCGCCCCACGGCACGCCGTCCTCCAGGTGTGCCCGGCGCAGCATGTCGGCGATGTTGTCGAGTTCGGTGCCGGGCGTCGGGTAGGTGAACACCTCGACACGGCCCCCGTCGCGTTCCGCGGCGAGCTCCCGGTGGGCGCGCACCTTCTCCGCCGGAAGCCGGGTCAGGGGCATGCGCCGGGTCAGCAGCCTGGTGGCGGCCAGGAGAGCCGCACCGGAGCGGCGGGAGGTCCTGAGGACCTCCACGGGTGCCGGAGCGCCGTTTCCGCGCGGGAAGGCGTGGGGGAACTCGAGTATGCCGCCGACGTCGGCACCCCGGAACGCATAGATCGACTGGTCGGGGTCGCCGAAGGCCACCAGGGTGCGGCCACCGCCCGCCAGCGCCCGCAGGAGGCGTACCTGCGCGGCATCGGTGTCCTGGTACTCGTCCACGTACACCGCGTCGTACCGGGCGGCCAGCCACTCGGCGACCTGCGGGCGGCGGGCCAGGAGCACCGCGCGGTGGACCAGCTCCGCGTAGTCGATCACTCCCTGGAGATCGAGGACATCCAGGTACTCGGCGAGGAAGGCCGACGCGGCCGTCCAGTCGGGACGGCCGATGCGCTCGGCGAAGCGGCGCAGGGCGTCCGGGCCGAGGCCGAGTTCCCTGGTGCGGGCCAGCACGGCACGCACCTCGTCGGCGAAGCCACGCGTGGTCAGACAGGCGCGCAGTTCGTCCGGCCAGCGCACATGGGCGAGCCCGAGGCGCTCCAGGTCGGGCTGACCGGCGAGCAGCTCGCGCACGGCCACGTCCTGTTCGGGGCCGGACAGCAGTCGCAGCGGCTCCACGAACAGCTCGCTGTCCTGGTGGGCGCGGACCAGCGCGTAGCAGAACGAGTGGAACGTGGTCGCCTGCGGGGCGTGCGCCGCGCCGGTGCGCCGGGCCATGCGGTCGCGCAGGTCGACGGCGGCCCTGCGGCTGAACGTCAGCACGAGGATGCGTTCCGGGTCGCCGCCGCGGGCGATCCGGGCGGCGACGGACTCGACCAGCGTGGTCGTCTTGCCCGTGCCCGGGCCCGCGAGGACGAGCAGCGGACCGGCCTCGTGGTCAACCACGGCCCGCTGTGCTGCGTCCAGCACAGGGGGGTCCACCCGGACGGGCGGGGTACGCACCAGTCGGTAAGCGCCACGGCTCCCCTGCCGTACCTGGGGGTGCGGCAGGCGCCTGGTGGAGGAAGAGGAGCTCACGTGGTTCGCCGGTCCTGGTGGTCGTACTCGGGCTTGTCACTGTCGGCGCGTGGCGCCGTCGTCGAGGGATCGTGGTCGGGCCACGGGTCGGAGGACGGCCGCGCGCGGCGGGCGGTGGCCGCGGGATGAGAGGAACGGGCGCCGTCGACGCTACGCCCGCGCCAATCGCGGAAGCAGTCCTTCCCCCCGGTCCGACGCGCCCGTCGGGTCGCTCATGCCCCCCGCTGAACGAACGTACGGCATGTCACGGATGTGCCGGACTTCCCCCGGACGAGCCACGGGTCGCCTCTGGGTCCGCACGATGCCGGAAGCTGTCAGGTGGGTCTTTCCGCGCGTTCGTCGCCGCTCCAGCGGGCCCGTCTCATGTCGACCCGCGGCAGATGGCCGTCGGTGGCGCGGCCGGCCTCGCGCAAGGGGGTGCCCTCGTCGCGGTAGTGGCCCAGCGCCTCCAGCTCGTGGCCCGGGAGCAGGACGCCGTCCGCACGGATGACACGCCACCAGGGGACCGCTCCTCCGTAGAGGGCCATCACGCGGCCCACCTGGCGCGGACCGCCCTCCTCCAGCCACTCGGCCACGTCCCCGTACGTCATCACGTGCCCGGACGGAATGCGTTCGGCCACGTCAAGGACCCGTTCCGCGTAATCCGGCAGGGCGTCCGCCGGAAGGCTCTCCTCGCTCATCCGACCCATCCTGCCGCACCGCACCGACAATGTGAGGTGAGAGTGACGGGGCGTATCCCTCGCCCCGGCGCGGCGCTTCGGGCAGACTGTGCGCCCCCGCATTTGCACCCTGATGCCCCCGAGTGTCGGGAAGACGTGCCACCATCGTGCGGGCGGTGACTGGTGATACGAGATCAAGAAGAGATGATGAAGCAGCAGGGCGTGCACCCCGACGACGCGGCGGGCACCTCTGCGGGTTCGTCGCGCCCGGACACCGAATCCATGGGCCCGCACTCCGGCCCCGGTGACGAGAAGCCGCGTGCCGACAAGCAGGCGGACGACGAGGCAACGGCGTACAAGAAGGCAGCCGAGGACGAGGCCACGCGCGAGAAGGCGGACGAGAACGAGGAGCCCCGGCTGGCGGCCCCGAGGCCGCGGTCCGAGTCGGACGAGCATTGTGCCGACGCCCACAACGACGAGGTCGAGGGCGACGAACCGCTGCTCCCCGCGCGCGTGCACCGGCCTTCCGACCTCATGCGCCTGCTGGTGGGCGTGCTCGCGATCGCCGTGCTGCTCGCCATCGCCGCGTTCGCACACGGAACCACTTCGGGGCTCGAACAGGACATCAACAAGGGCACGGGCCAGGCACCCGATCTACTGATCAAGATCGCAGGTCTGGCGTCGAGCATCGCGGTCCTGCTGGTGCCGGTCGCCTTCGCGATCGAACGGCTGATCAAGCGGGACGGGCTGCGCATCGCCGACGGCGTCCTCGCCGCGGTTCTCGCGCACGGGGTGACGCTCGCCACGGATCTATGGGTCGCCAGGGGCGCCCCGCCGTCCATCCGGGAGGCGCTCACCCAGCCCTCCCCCGGTGACATCCACGCCCTGACCGACCCGGTGCACGGCTACCTCGCACCGGTCATCGCCTATATGACGGCCGTGGGCATGTCACGCAGGCCCCGCTGGCGCGCCGTGCTGTGGGTCGTGCTGCTGCTCGACGCCTTCTCGATGCTGGTCACCGGCTACACCACACCGTTCTCGATCATCCTTACGGTGCTCATCGGCTGGAGCGTCGCCGCCGGGACGCTCTACGCCGTCGGTTCACCCAACGTGCAGCCGACCGGGCGGACGCTGATGGCGGGCCTGCGCACCGTGGGCTTCCGCCCCGTGAGCGCCGCGCGAGAGGACCTTCCGGACACGACGGACAACGGCGACCGCGGCCGGCGCTACTTCGTCACCCTGGAGGACGGCCCGCCCCTCGACGTCACCGTCGTCGACCGCGAACAGCAGGCCCAGGGCTTCTTCTACCGCGTGTGGCGGCAGCTGACGCTGCGCGGCATCACCACCCGGCGCAGCCTGCAGTCGCTACGCCAGGCGCTGGAGCAGGAGGCGCTGCTCGCCTACGCGGCCATCGCCGCCGGCGCGAACGCGCCCAAGCTGATCGCGACCTCGGAGCTCGGGCCCGACGCGGTGATGCTCGTCTACGAGCACACCGGCGGCCGCACCCTGGACCAGCTGTCCGACGAGGAGATCACCGACGAACTGCTGCGCGACACCTGGCAGCAGGTCCGCGCGCTCCAGTCGCGGCGTATCGCGCACCGCCGGCTCGCCGGCGACGCCATCGTGGTGGATCGTTCCGGCGCCGTCATCCTGACGGACCTGCGCAACGGGGAGATCGCGGCCGGCGACCTGGTGCTGCGGATGGACATCGCGCAGCTGCTCACCACACTCGGACTGCGTGTGGGAGCCGAGCGGTCGGTCGCCTCCGCGGTCGGCGTGCTCGGCCCGGACGCGGTCGCCGACTGCCTGCCCATGCTGCAGCCCATCGCGCTGACCCGCTCCACACGGGCGACGCTCAGGAAGCTGGCCCGAGAGCGGGCCCAGCGTGAGCGGGAGGAAGTCCTGGAGGCCTCCAGGCAGGCCAAGGCCGCCCGCCTGGAGGAGGACCGCGAAGGCACCGGGGTCGTCCTCGACAAGCCCGACAAGAAGGCCGTACGCGCCGAGCAGCGGGCCGAGAAGCGGGCGATCGACGAGGCGATCGACGGCGCCCGCGAGGAGGACCTGCTCACCCAGATCCGTCACCAGGTGCTGCGCATCAGGCCGCAGGCGCCGGTCGAGCCGGCCCGGCTGGAGCGGGTGCGGCCGCGCACGCTGATCAGTTTCATGGCCGGCGCCATCGGCGCGTACTTCCTGCTGACGCAGCTCACGCACATCGAGTTCGGCCCCCTCTTCGCCAACGCCGAGTGGGGCTGGGTGGCGGCGGCCGTGTTCTTCTCGGCGCTGAGCTACGTCGCCGCGGCGATGGCGCTGCTGGGCTTCGTGCCCGAACGGGTGCCGTTCCTGCGCACCGCGGCGGCCCAGGTCGCCGGGTCGTTCGTGAAGATCGTGGCGCCCGCGGCGGTCGGCGGTGTCGCGCTCAACACGCGCTTCCTGCAGCGCGCGGGCGTGCGGCCGGGCCTCGCCGTGGCGAGCGTCGGCGCGTCGCAGCTGTTCGGACTGGGCTGCCATGTGCTCATGCTGCTGTCCTTCGGCTACCTCACGGGCACCGAGAAGACGCCGTCCCTGTCGCCGTCCCGCACGGTCATCGCCGGTCTGCTGACGGTCGCCGTGCTCGTGCTGGTGGTCACATCGGTGCCGTTCATGCGGAAATTCGTCGTCACGCGCGTGAGGTCCCTGTTCGCGGGCGTCGTGCCCCGCATGCTCGACGTCCTGCAGCGCCCGCAGAAGCTGATCACCGGCATCGGCGGCATGCTGCTGCTGACCGCCTGCTTCGTGATGTGCCTGGACGCCTCGATCCGGGCGTTCGGGCACGAGGAGACCAGCACGTTGAGCCTGGCCAGCGTCGCGGTGGTCTTCCTCGCGGGCAACGCGCTCGGTTCGGCCGCGCCGACCCCGGGCGGCGTGGGCGCGGTGGAGGCGACCCTGACGGTCGGTCTCATCGCCGTGGGTCTTCCCAAGGAAGTCGCCGCGCCCGCGGTGCTGCTGTACCGGCTCCTGACGCTGTGGCTGCCGGTGCTGCCGGGATGGCTTTTCTTCAACCATCTGACGCGCAGGGGCTCGCTCTAGAGCTGCGCGTTGCGTGCGGCGGGGCACACGCGCGTGTGCCCCGCCGCACGCAACGCGCCACGCCCTCCGCATCGCCCGAACTCACCCGCACGGCTCGCAGCGTGAGCGTCCCAGGTGGTCCAGCCCCACGATGGGAGCATGCCGAACCCTCATCGGATCCGCGCCATCTCCATGGCCGCCACCACCGTCCTCGTCTCCTCGCTGCTGACGGGCTGCGCCAACGCCACCACGAGTGTGGCGCTGTCCAGCCCGGCGCTGAACTGGTCGAACCAGAAGCTGGACTGGAAGGACTGTCCGGCACCGTCCGAATCGGAGGGCGGCGGCAGCGCCCCCGCGCCCCTGCCCAACGGCGGACGGTGGCAGTGCGCCACCCTGAAAGTGCCCCTGAACTGGAACAACCCCAACAGCGGGAGCATCGACCTCGCGTTGATCCGGGCGACGGCCAGCGGCCCGGGCAAGCGCATCGGATCACTCATCTTCAACTTCGGCGGCCCCGGAGGTTCCGGGGTGGCCGCGCTGCCCGCCTTCGCGCAGGACTACGCGGCCCTGCGCACCCGCTTCGACCTGGTCAGCTTCGACCCCCGCGGAGTCGGCCGCAGCGCGGGCGTGCTCTGCGAGAACGACCCGCAACTGGACACGTTCTTCCAGCAGGACGCGACACCCGACACCGCGGCCGAGCAGAAGTCGTACCTGGACAGCATCAAGAAGTTCAACGCGGCCTGCGAGGCTCACTCCGGCAAGGTGCTGCCGTATGTGCGCACCACCGACGCTGCCCGCGACATCGACCTGATGCGCCAAGTGCTCGGGGACGCCAAGCTGCACTACTTCGGCATCTCCTACGGCACCGAACTGGGCGCCGTCTACGCACACCTGTTCCCCCATAAGGTCGGGCGGGCTGTGCTCGACGCGGTCGTCGACCCGACGGAGAATCCGGAGCAGAGCTCACTGGGTCAGGCCAAGGGCTTCCAGCTCGCGCTCGACAACTTCGTCCGGGACTGCACCTCGCGGAACACGGGGTGCCCGATCGGCAAGACGCCGCAGGACGTCCAGAACCGGATCCTCAAGCTGCTGAAAAGCCTCGACAGCAAGCCCCTCCCCGGCGTCGACTCCCGCAAACTGACCCAGACGGCCGCCCTCAACGGCATCGCCGAGGCCCTGTACTCCAAGGATTTCTGGCCGTACCTCACCCAAGGCCTGCAGCAGGCGTACGCCGGCGACGGCAAGGTGCTGATGCTGCTGTCGGACGCGCTGAACGGGCGGGACGACAGCGGCCATTACAGCAACCTCATCCCCGCGAACATCGCCATCAACTGCGCGGACGCGAGACAGCGGTACAGCATCGCCGACGTGAAGGCGAAGCTGCCCCTGTTCCGGGCCGCGTCCCCGGTGTTCGGGGAGTTTCTGGCCTGGGGCATGCTCAGCTGCACCAACTGGCCGGTGCACGGCGCCGCCGACCACCCGGACGTGAGCGCACCCGGCGCACCGCCGATGCTGGTGATCGGCAACACGGGTGACCCGGCCACTCCGTACGAGGGTGCGTACAGGATGGCGCAGGCACTGGGCAAGGCCGTCGGAGTCGTGCTGACGTACAAGGGCCAGGGACACGGCTCCTACGACAGCGGAAACAAGTGCGTACAGAACGCCGTGAACGCCTACCTGCTCGACGGAAAGGTTCCTGCAGCCGGCACGGTCTGCACCTAGCAGGACCGGCCCCGCGTCCCGACCAGCAGATCGACCAGTCCCTCTTGCAGAGCAAAGGCGCAGGTCAGACAGTTATCCACAAGCGGGCATGGGCTCCGCCCGACCCGCCTACTATGGCCTGACTGCTCCCCGCGGCTCCGTGCGGGGAGCTCGTCAGGGGGGTGCACATGCCACGTTTCGCACAATGGACCGCCGCGGTCGCAGCCGCGCTACTGCTGACCGGTTGCGGCAGCGGCGCGGCCGGCTCCGGTTCCGGCGCGGACGATGCGAAGGGCGGATCCCGTCCGTCCGCGGCCTCACGTCCCACGGCCTCCTCTGAGCTGCCCTCCTCGCTCACCTCCCAGAAGCTCGAGTGGGGCCGGTGCAAAACCGCACCCGCGCCCGGCGGCGACTGGCAGTGCGCGACGCTCGAGGTGCCGCTGGACTGGGCGAAGTCGGGAGGCGAGACGATCGGTCTGGCGCTGATCCGTTCCAAGGCGACCGGAGGCAAGCGCATCGGCTCCCTCGTGTTCAACTTCGGCGGCCCCGGAGGCTCCGGCATCTCGATGATGCCGTCGTACGGGAGCATGGTCGCCAAACTCCATGAGCGCTACGACCTGGTGAGCTGGGACCCGCGCGGGGTCGGTGCCAGCGAGGGCATACGCTGCCGCGACGACAAGTCGATCCAGGCCGCCGAAAGCATCGACGTGACCCCGGACGACGACGCCGAGGAGAAGGCCTACTTCGATGACGCCGCCGCCTTCGGCGAGGGGTGCGCCAAGGCCGCCGGGAAACTGCTCTCGCACGTCTCGACGACCGACACCGCTCGCGACATGGACCTGATGCGACAGGTCCTCGGCGACCAGAAGATGCACTACTTCGGAATCTCCTACGGCACCGAACTGGGCGGGGTGTACGCCCATCTGTTCCCGAAGAATGTCGGGCGAGTGGTGCTGGACGCCGTCGTGGACCCGACCGCCGACAGCGTGGGCCACGCGAAGAACCAGACCCGAGGCTTCCAGCGCGCTCTGGACGACTACCTGAAGTCGACGAGTCAGGACCCCAAGCAGGGTTCCCGGAAGATCGCGGACCTGCTGAAGCGGATCGACGCCAAACCGCTGCCGACGTCGTCCGGCCGCAAACTCAACCAGTCCCTGGCCCTCACCGGCATCGTGCTGCCGCTCTACAGCAAGGAGAGCTGGCCCGCACTCACCGCCGCGCTTCAGTCGGCCCGGGCCGGGGACGGTTCCGCACTGCTGAGCCTCGCCGACAACTACAACGAACGGGACGCCTCCGGGCACTACGGCACGACGACGCACTCGCAGCGAGTCATATCGTGCCTCGACGACAGACGTCGGCCGACGCCGCAGGAGACGAAGGAACTGCTGCCGGAGTTCGAGAAGATCTCGCCCGTGTTCGGTGACTTCCTGGGCTGGGACACCGCCGGCTGGTGCCACGACTGGCCGGTGGCCGGGCAGTTCGACCATCCGGAGGTCAGTGCCCCGGGAGCGGCACCGGTACTGCTGGTGGGCAACACCGGGGACCCGGCAACGCCTTACGAGGGCGCCCGGAAGATGGCCGACGGCCTGGGCGAGGGCGTCGGCGTCGAGCTCACCTGGAAGGGCGAGGGACACGGCGCCTACGGAAGCGGCAGCAGCTGCGTGGACTCCACGGTGAACGCGTACCTGCTGAACGGAACGGTCCCGAAGGACGGCAAGGTCTGCTCCTGACGACGGGGCTCCGGTCACCCGCGGGGACCCGCAGCCCTCGCCAACAGACGAGGAACCTGCCGAGCACCGGCGTTTGCCCGGTACCTGCAGGCACTGGAGTCGGTCGCCGAGGCCAGGTGCATCAGACCACCGTGAAAGCCGCTGTGCCCAGGGAGTTCCCGCTGGCAGTGGCTGAATATCCAGAACGGTCGGGACCTGACGGGGAATCGGGTGAGCAAGGGTGGATGGTGCCGACCTTCGCTCAGGGCAACGGCCCCTGGGCCGGACCTAGGAGCTGCGCAAGCCGACCGAGGCCGCACGGCTGGGTCAGTCCAAGACGCAATACCTCTGGGGACCTCAGCTCTGCAAGCCAAACCGAAGTCACGCGCGAGCTGGACCCCCGGGGCTAGCAGTCGAGTTGCTCCTCAATCACTCCGTTAAGCCACCGCTCCACGAAATCGGCGATGGAAGAGGCTGCCCACCTGCGGCTGTCGGTCTCATGATCCCAGAGGAAGACCTGCTCAAATTGCCCTGGTACAAGCACTATCCCGAACAGGTCGCCATTGCCCGGCATGTCCGAGAAGAAGAGCAGTTGATCGAAGGCCATGTACAGCTCAGAGAAGGAACTCCGGAGCTCCAGGTTCCGCTGGACGATCGTTTCGAGCGGCGACACCAGGTGATAGCCGTACTCGCCAACGACGCCGTTACTCTCTCGCAGCACCGAGACCAAGTCGTTCGGGAGCGGGTGCCCAAGAGCCTCCGCAGCCTCACTCAAAGCGTCCACCGTGACCGGAACGCTGAACGCGACCTCGACCCCACCAGCGTGCCGTGTGATCAACTCTTTCCACATTGGGCGATGATCGTACCGACTACTCGGGTGAGGCAACCATGAGCTAACCGTGGCGCGTGCCAGCGACGAGTCCCGTGCAGCGGCGACTCACGGAGAACACGCTTCACTCGGTAGAACGGGCCGTCCCACATGGCGCCCCCAAGAAGTTGCCGCACGTCGGTGGCCGGCTGAATCGACTCGCGCGGAAACTACCGTCGCGAACCGCTTCAGGCCAGTCGGGATGGAGGCAAGACGGCCCTGGACGGTCAGTCCCGGGGCCGTCTCCGGGCCGTGCGAGGCCGCCCCAGGCCGGCCGACAACGACAGAAGCCCACGGCATCTGAACTGGTCAGAGCCGTGGGCTTCTTCAGTCCCGCTGGTCAGCGAGACCGATGATCAGTAGACCGGCTTGTGCGGTTCGATCTGGTTGACCCAGCCGATCACGCCGCCGCCCACGTGGACCGCGTCCGCGAAGCCCGCCGACTTCAGGACGGCGAGGACCTCCGCGCTGCGGACACCCGTCTTGCAGTGCAGGACGATCTTCTTGTCCTGCGGGAGACCCTCCAGGGCAGAGCCCATGAGGAACTCGTTCTTCGGGATCAGCCGGGCGCCCGGGATGGAGACGATCTCGTACTCGTTCGGCTCACGGACGTCGATGATCTCGATGTTCTCGCCGTCGTCGATCCACGCCTTGAGCTGCTTGGGAGTGATCGTCGAGTCGGCGGCCGCGGCCTGGGCCTCCTCGGAGACGACGCCGCAGAAGGCCTCGTAGTCGATGAGCTCGGTGACGGTCGGGTTCTCGCCGCAGACCGCGCAGTTGGGGTCCTTGCGGACCTTTACCTGGCGGTACTGCATCTCCAGGGCGTCGTAGATCATCAGTCGGCCGACCAGCGGCTCGCCCGTGCCGGTGAGGACCTTGATCGCCTCGGTGACCTGGATGGAGCCGATGGACGCGCACAGCACACCGAGGACGCCGCCCTCGGCGCAGGACGGGACCATGCCCGGCGGCGGGGGCTCCGGGTAGAGGCAGCGGTAGCAGGGGCCGTGCTCGGACCAGAAGACGGAGGCCTGGCCGTCGAAGCGGTAGATGGAACCCCACACGTACGGCTTGTTCAGCAGCACGCAGGCGTCATTGACCAGGTAGCGGGTCGCGAAGTTGTCCGTGCCGTCGACGATCAGGTCGTACTGGCTGAAGATGTCCATCACGTTGTCGGCCTCGAGCCGCTCCTCGTGAAGGATCACGTTCACGTAGGGGTTGATGCCCTGGACCGAGTCACGCGCGGACTCGGCCTTCGAGCGGCCGATGTCGGCCTGGCTGTGGATGATCTGCCGCTGCAGGTTCGACTCGTCGACCTCGTCGAACTCCACGATGCCCAGCGTTCCCACGCCGGCCGCGGCCAGGTACATCAGCGCGGGCGAGCCCAGACCGCCCGCGCCCACACAGAGCACCTTCGCGTTCTTCAGCCGCTTCTGCCCGTCCATCCCGACATCAGGGATGATCAGGTGGCGGGAGTACCTGCGGACCTCGTCTACGGTGAGCTCGGCAGCCGGCTCAACCAGGGGTGGCAGCGACACGGGGACTCCGTTGGTCGGTCAATCACTACGGTTGTTCTCCCCGTAACACTGCCACGCCCTCCTTCATTCCGAGACACCCGTTCCGAGGTGCGAGACGATTTCGTCCCAGTAGCCGGGCATCGCCTCCCAGGGCACGGTGCGGCCGCCCCGGTCCGAGCGGTCGGTGAACCAGATCGTCTCGGCTCCCTGCCAGCGCGCGATCCGCAGCGCCTCCTCCAGGTGGCTGCGGGGTACACCGTGCACGAAGTGGCAGAAACGCTCTGGCGGGTAGTCGGCGGTCCACTCGGCCACCTGCGACCACCGGTAGTCGCTCCAGGAGCCGGAGAACGTGACCAGTTGGTCGGCGTTCTCGGCGTACCCGGGATACGGGTGGGTGCCGTGCCCCAGAACGATGTGCCCCGGGGCGAGCAGCGCGCGGAGCGCGGTGACCGTGCGGCGGACCTCGGGGAGGGCGAAACGTTCGGTCGGGCAGCGGTCCAGGAAGAAGCCGTCGACCCGGTACCAGTCGAGATAGCGGTGCGCGTCGGAGAGCAGTTCGTCGAAGGTGCGGGCGCCGTAGGTGACGTCGAGGTGACCGAGTACACGGACGCCCGCGTTTCGCAGCCGTCCCGCGGCCTCCAGGCAGTGCGGGTCCGGGCATGTTCCGGGACCGCCGCTCACATTGAGGACGGCCCAGTGCACCGGGGTGCCCGGCCGGGTGAGCTGGCCCCATTCCAGAGGGGCGACGAGGGGGTGCGCATAGCCGGGGATCCCGAGGCCGACACCCAGCCCGGTGCTCGTGGAGCCCGCGGTGGTGCTGATCAGATGCGGCATGCCGCCTCCATCCAGATGTCGGCCAGGGACTCCTCGAGGTTGATGCGGGGCCGCCAGCCGAGCCGGTCGCGGGCGGTGCGGACATCGGCCTGCTGCCAGCTCCCGCAGCCGTCCGGGTAGGGGTAGGCGACCGGGACGACGTGCTCCGGGTCGTGCCGCGGATGGCCGATGGCGGGCCGTCCCGGCACGGGAGGCCCGTCGAGTTCGTGCAGGTTGCCGCCGTAGCCGGCCACCCGGGCCAGGACGGCGGCCGCGTCGCGGAGGCGCACGGCCCGGCCGGAGCCGATGTTGATCACACCCTGGGCGGCGGAGAGGGACGCGGCGTGGACCGCGCGTGCGATGTCG
The DNA here is from genome assembly GCF_050936285.1 of Streptomyces sp. CA-106110. Taxonomy (NCBI): domain Bacteria; kingdom Bacillati; phylum Actinomycetota; class Actinomycetes; order Kitasatosporales; family Streptomycetaceae; genus Streptomyces; species Streptomyces sp. CA-106110. Next base: position 4,661,317 of record NZ_JBNJNB010000001.1, read on the forward strand.
CGGACGTCCACGAAGTCGCGCTGGACACCGAGACCGCCCAGCTTGAGCTCGCCGTCGCCGGACTGCATGGCGCGGCGCAGGGCCTCGGCGAGCCGGCCCAGCGGCGATCCGGCGGGGGTGCCGGGGCCGGCGGGCGAGAAGACGCGGAGCACGACCGCGTCGAGCCCCGAACCGAGGACCAGTTCCGTGGCGGCGAGCTTGCTGACACCGTACGGGCCACCGGGACGCGGTACGGCGTCCTCGGCTGTGGAGGATCCCGGCTGGCTGGGGCCGTACTCGGCGCCGCAGCCGATCTGCACCAGGCGGGCCCCGCAGCCGCTGCGGCGCAGGGCTTCGCAGACGGTGGCGACGGCCACGGTGTTGTGCCGGGTGAGATCACGGGCGCCGCCGCGGATGGCTCCGGCGCAGTTGATGACGACCCCGGGGTGCACGGCGTCCAGGAACCGGGTGAGTGCGCCGGGGCTGCCCGAGGCGAGGTCGAACCGTACATCGGCGTCGTCGCCGCGGCCGAGCGCGGTGAGCTGCACGGCCGGGTCGGCGAGCAGGCGGTCGGCGACGAACCGGCCGAGGTATCCGTTGGCTCCGATCAACAGGACCCTCATCGGGCGGCTCCCGGGGCGGACTCTCCGGTTCGGGAGGTGATCATCTGTCTTTCTCCTTCGGGGGTGATGCCGTGGGATGAGAGGGGCCCGCGGTGTCGGCCCCGCGGGAGAAGGGGGCCCGGGTGCGAGGCCCCGGGCGGCAGTCCTGGTTCATGGCGTCGGAGGTGGGGTGCCGTGAACCGGGGGCTCAGGGTGAACCGGGCGGCCGTACATGGGCCGAGGCCCGGGTCAGGGTGCGGATCGCGTGGATCAACAGGGCGAGGGTCGCGGGAGCGCAGACCAGGGCGGGGACGGCGTCCGCGCCCCAGGCGTCGGCCAGGTGCCGGACCGGTGCGTCCAGGACCGAGCAGCCCGGGAGCCTGGCGGCGAAGACCGTGGCCAGGGCCGCGACCTCGGCGATCGCCGCGGTGCCGAGGACGAAGGCCGGGCCGCGGACAAAGCCGCGCGCGATCAGCAGCCGGGCGAGCAGGAGGAGGCCGCCCAGCGCGCCGGCTCCGGCGTACGCGGCGGGTTCGCCGAGCAGCGCTCCGCACAACGCGAGCAGAGCGCCGAGGGCACACAGGAAGAGACCGAAGACGCCGAGAAGCAGCGGGGTCACCGAGGACGCGAACTCCGCGAGACCGCGGCTCGCGCGGAGTCGTCGGCCGGCACGTACGGCGAAGAGGCGAGCGCACCAGGCGGCGGGGCCGCAGGCCAGGATCAGGGCGAGAACCGGGCCGGTGGCCGGGGGCCAGGTGCCCTGCGGGCCGCCGTCCAGTGCCGCGCCCAGCAGACCGTCGCCGAGGAGGGCGTAGAGGACGAGCCAGTACGTCGCCGCGCGTGCGCCGCCGGAGGTGGCGTGCACGGGGGCGCGCAAGGGGCCGCGAGCGAGTGCCGCCCGCAGACCGAACACGACGGCGAGCGCGCCCCCCGCCGCGACGGCAAGGCGGACACCACCTTCCGTGAACCGCAACCCGATGACCGTGGCCGTGCACAGCGCGCCCGGGAGCAGGGCGAGGACGGCCCACGCCCGGTGTTCCCGGGGCGCTTCGCCGGGGCCGGTGCGTGGCGGTGGCCGGTCGCCGCCGCGTGGCACGCGCGCGTACATCTCCTCGGCGAGCGAGAACACGTCCCGGTGGCGGTAGCGGGCGGCCGCGCGGTCGGTCAGCCCGTGCGCCTCCAGACCGGCCACGATCTCCAGCGGGTCGACGGCGCGCTCGCACAGGTCGCGGTGCCGGTGCATGAGTGCCTTGACCGGGTCGGCGCCGGCACGGCGGCCGGCGGGCCTGCCGGCCCGGAGGGCGCTCCCGGCGGGTGCCGGGCTGGTGGTGTCGCGGGTCCCTGGCGCACGCTCCGGCGCGCGGGACTCCGTGTCCGCCCCGGCCGGGGATCCGCCGTCGGAGTCCCACGGGGCCGACGAAGCGAGGGTCCGGGCCGCTGAAGTGGTGTTCTGAGACACCGAAGTGGGGCTCTTCGTGGCGGACTCCGTCCGGCCGTCGGCCCGGCTGTGGTGTTCGCCGTCCGCAACCACCTCGTCCGCGCTCCCGGACGTCTCCGCCTCCCCCTCCTCGCCCGTGACTCGCTCCCACGCCCCGTCCAGCCATTCCTCCGAACGTCCGTCCCAGGAACCGGGGCTGCCGGGTGTGCCGGGTCGGTCCAGTTCCCCCACGTCGCTCATCGCGCCCCCTCCGCTGCCGGAACGGGTTCCTGGAGGTGCCCGGTGGTGCTTCCGGGTGCGGTCGCGTCGCCCGGCTCCCACGCCCAGCGCGGTCCGGAACCCGGCCGCCGCACCTCGGTCCAGCGGCCCGGCAGACAGGACTCCGCCGGCGCTCCGAAGGGCAGCGGTTCACCGGCGTCGTCCACGACCACCCGCCGCACCGGCGCATGGGAGACGACATCCAGGTAAATGCAGTGAAATGCTGCTACGTTCTGCTCGACCGTGAACAGCTCCAGGGCGCGTGCGCGAGCGGCCGCGCCGAGGCGCTCACGGCGCTCGGGGTCGCGCAGCAGCGCCAGGCACGCCTCCGCGAGTGCCCGCGGGTTGCGCGGCGGGACGACCAGCCCCGTACCGCCGATGACCTCGACGACCGCGCCCACGTCCGTGGACACCGTCGCACGGCCGCAGAACATGGCCTCCACCAGGCCGATCGGAAACCCCTCGACGACGCTCGACAGGACGACGACCGCCCCGCCCGCATAGGCCTCCGCCAGGTCCGGCACCTCCGGGCCGCCGATCTCCTCGAAGGACACCGGGTTGTCGCCCACGGGGTGCACGCCTTCGGCCTCGTCGGGGAACAACTGCGCGGCGAGCGCCCTGCAGTGGCCGAGATAGGCGGTGCCCTCGACGTCCGCGGGGGCCCCCACGATCCGCAGCCGGGCCCGCGGCTCCTCTTTACGGATCTCCGCGAAGGCGTGCAACAGGGAGATCAGGTCCTTGGCGGGTTCGATGCGGCCCACCCAGACCAGCGTGCCGGGGTCCGCGCGGTCGGCCGACTCGCCCACCTCCGTGAAACGGGACGCCTCCATACCGGGGTAGACCGTGCGCAGCCTGGACCGGTCGGCACCGCACCGCTCCTGCCAGCGACGGGAGTGGGTGTTGCCGGGGGTGATACAGGCCGCCTTCCGGTACACCTCCGCGGCCAGCCGCCGGTGGAAGCGGGCGAGCAGCGCGCGCACGGTCGGCGACGCCTCCGGCGCCCTCAAGTAGTGCTGCCGAAGCTGTACGCCGTATTCGGTGACCAGCAGCGGCACGCCCGTGAAGTGCCCGGCGAGCAGTCCGGTGAGGGCCGCCGCGCCGCCCGTGGTGGCGTGGCAGAGGTCTGCCGCGCCGAGCCCGCCGTCCTCGTACCAGTCGAGCGAGAGGGGGCGCAGGGCGCGTTCGATCCGCGTGGCGACCTCGAGCAGGTCGGGGAGGCGCACCGTCCGCGCGGCACGCAGGGCGTGCGGTGCACGGCAGGCCTGTTCCAGGACGCGCAGGGCGGTCTCGGAACGCAGGGCGGCGGTCAGCCCGCCCTCGTCACGGGTGAGTTCGGCGAGCGTGTACAGGGCACTGCCGAAACGGTCCGCCTCATGGCCGAACGGCTCCGCCGCGTTCTGCGGTGTGCCCGGCTCGGGTGCCGTGCAGAGTGCGGCGGCCAACTCCCCGTACGCCTCGGCGAACCGCCGCCGGGCCCGGCGCCCGTGAGCGGGCGCGACATCCTCCGCGGTCCACAGCGACGCCGTCCGCACCCCGACGACCTGCGGCGGCAGCGAGAGCCGGCCGTCGGTCTCCTGCCGCTTTGTGCGGCTGAGTGCGTAGAGGTCGAACTCATGCTGCCCGAGCCCGCGCACGAGCCGGTCGCACCAGAGCCTGGCGTCACCGCTCACATACGGGTAGCCACCCTCCGTAACCAGTCCGATCCGCACGAGTGCACCCCCGATCTCCCGTATTCGAGCCGCCGTTGGCCCCGGCGGCTCGCAGCGGGACGAACGTATGCGGATATGCCGGTGGCGCGATGGACGGTTGTCCATCGCGCCACCAAAAGGGGTGAACGGACGTAACTTTCCCGCGCGGACCGCGTTCGCTCGCGCTAGGAGACCAGGGGACTACTTTGCGTTGCGAAGCGGGCTGGTCCCGTGCCGTCCGCACGAAGGGGTCTCACGCCGTCGCCAACTCCCTGCGCGCGCTGCGCCGCTGGGTCGCCACGGCCGGATCGAGGGCGGGGACGGCGGCCAGGAGCTGCTTGGTGTAGGGGTCCTGGGGCGACTCGTACACCTCGTCGGCAGGACCGTACTCGACGATCCGTCCCTGGCGCATCACCGCGACCCGGTCGCTGACCTGACGTACCACAGCGAGGTCGTGCGCCACGAAGACCAGCGACAGGCCGAGTTCGCGCTGCAACTCACCCAGAAGGGCGACGACTTGGGCCTGGGTGGTGACGTCGAGCGCGGAGACCGGCTCGTCGCAGACGATGACCCTGGGGTCGGCGGCGAGCGCCCGGGCGATGCCGACGCGCTGCCGCTGCCCACCGCTGAACTCGTGCGGGTAGCGGTCGTAGTGCGCCCCGTCGAGCCCCACGCGCTCGAGCAGTTCCCGCACGCGGTGCCGAATGCTCTGCTCGTCCCTCCCCGACTCCCGGCTGCGGCCGAGGCCGCGTGCCCGCAACGGGTCGGCGATCGACTCGCCCACGCTGCGGCGGGGGTTGAGGGAGGAGACGGGGTCCTGGAAGACCATCTGCACGGCGGGGCCCACCCCGGTCCGCACACCGCCCTCGTAGCGGACCTCGCCGGCCGTCGGCTGCAGCAGCCCGACCAGCATGCGCCCGAGGGTGGTCTTCCCGCTGCCGCTCTCGCCCACGACGCCGAGGGTCTCGCCGCGCCGGAGCGCCAGCGACACGTCGTCCACGGCGGCGAAGCGCCGTGAGCCGTGGCCGAATTCACGGCGCAGCCCCACCGCCTCCAGGACAATCTCGTCCGAGGCGGAGCCCGGCGAGCTCCTGGGCACGTCCACGCGCGGCACCGCGCCCAGCAGTTCCCGCGTGTACTCCTGGCGGGGCTCCCCCAGCACGGTGGCGACCGGGCCGTGCTCGACGACCCTGCCGTGCCGCATGACGAGCACCTCGTCGACGCTCTCGGCGGCGACGCCCACGTCGTGCGTGACCAGCAGCAGCCCCATCCCGGTCTCCTCCCGCAGCGTGTGCAGCAGGTCGAGGATCTGGGCCTGGACGGTCACGTCCAGCGCGGTGGTCGGTTCGTCGGCGATCAGCAGCTCGGGCTGACAGGCGAGCGCCATGGCGATCAGGGCGCGCTGGCGCATACCGCCGCTGAACTCGTGCGGGCGCGAACGAGACCGCCGTACCGCGTCCGGGATCCCCACCCGGTCGAGGACTTCGACGGCACGCGCGCGTGCCGCACGCCGTGACACTCGCGTGTGCACCCGGTAGACCTCGGCGATCTGGTCGCCGATCGCGTAATAGGGGTCCAGCGACGACAGCGGGTCCTGGAAGACCATCGCGGCCTTTCCGCCGCGCAGCCGCCGCAGTTCGTCGTCGGAGGCCCGTGTCACGTCGGTCCCGGCGACCTGGATCGAGCCGCGCACCACGGCGCCCGTGCCGCGGTGCAGCCCGAGCAGCGCCGAGGCGACGGTGGACTTGCCCGAACCGGACTCGCCGACCAGACCCAGTGCGCCGCCCCTGGCGAGCCGGAAGGAGAGCCCGTCGACCGCGCGCAGATCGCCGAACTCGACGGCGAGATCGGTCACTTCCACCAGCGGCGTCGTCGCAGCCTTGGAGTCGCTCATGTCAGTACCACCCGTCGGTCGGCCACCGCGTAGAGCACGTCGGCGACGGCGTTGGCGATGACCACGAAGAAGCCGATGACCAGGACCATGCCGACGACCACCGGCAGGTCGACGACCGCCACCGCGTGCACCAGTTCCTGTCCGATGCCGGGAAGGCCGAAGAGCGTCTCGGTGAGCACCGCGCCGCCGACGGCGGAGCCGACGTTGTTGGCGTTCAGCGCGATGACCGGCGCGAGCGCCCCGCGCAGGGCGTGCCGTCCGATGACCGAGCGTTCGCCGACGCCGTAGGCACGGAAGGTGCGGATGTGGTCCTCGGCGAGCGTCTCCAGCATCGCCGCCCTGGTCAGACGGGCGAACGAGGCGGCCTCGATCAGGGCGAGCGACAACCACGGCAGCAGCAGGTTCCACGCCCACTGCTCGGGGTCGTCGGTGAAGTTCACGTATTGCGGGAAGGGCAGCAGTTGCAGCTCGCCGCAGACGACGATCATCAGGACCAGGCCGATGACGAAGACCGGCGTGGCGGTGCCCGCCAGGGTGATGCCGGTCAGCAACCGCTCGGTGAGCCTGCCGCGCCGCCACGCGGAGAGCATGCCGGTGCCGACACCGAGGACGAGCCACAGGACCATGGCGCCGAGGACCAGCGACAGACTGACGGGCAGCTTGGTCAGGATGATGTCCAGGACCTGCTGGTCGCTCTGGTAGGAGAGCCCGAGGCAGGGCGCCGTGCAGTGCTGCACCGACGTGCCCGTCGAGTAGTCCTGACCGACGAAGAGGCCCTCGAGGAAGTGCCAGTAGCGCAGGTAGAGCGGGTCGCCGAGCTTGAGCTGCTGCGCCACCTGGTGCACCTGCTCCGGCGAGCAGCGGGGGCCGCAGGTGATCTGGGCGACATTGCCGGGGGTGGCGTAGAAGACCACGTAGATGATCACCGAGATGGCGAACAGGGTGACCAGGGCGCCGACGGCCCGGCGCAGGGTGAATCCGCCGAGACCGCTCATGCCGTCTTCTCCTTGTCTGCCTTGGCCTCGCTCTTGCGGCCCGTACCGATCCGCAGACGGGAGGCCGCGCGCGGGTCGAGCGCCGTGCGCACGCCGTCGCCGAGGACAGTCAGCGCCAGGACGGTCACGAACAGGGCGCCGGCCGGCAGCAGCAGGTACTGCGGCGCCGCCTGGTACCAGACGTCGGCGGCGGTGAGCATCTGTCCCCAGGACGGTGTCGGGGGCTTCACGCCCACGCCGAGGAAGGACAGGGCCGCCTCGGTCGAGATGTTCGTGGGGACGAGCAGCGCGGCGTACGTGATGACGGGTGCGGCCAGACCGGGCAGCAGCTCGCGCCGGGCGATCCGCCAGGTGCCCCAGCCGCTGAGCCGGGCGGCGGAGACGTAGTCGAGCCCCTTCAGCGTGAGCGTCTGTGCGCGCACGATCTTGGCAATGTTGCCCCAGGCGATCAGGCCGATGACGAGGGTGACCAGGACGGGCCGCGGGAAGCTCGACGGCACGATCGCGAGCAGCGCCAGCGACATGATCATGAGCGGCATGGCGACGATGATGTCGGTGGCACGGCTGAGCAGCTGGTCGACCCATCGGTTGCCGAGCGCCGAGGCGACACCCATCGTGACCCCGATGGCCACCTGTACGACGGTCGCGGCGAGCGCGACACCGAGTGACACGCGCGCCCCGTAGACCAGCCTGGCGAACAGGTCGCGGCCGGTCTGCGGTTCGACACCGAGCCAGTGGTCGGCGCTCATGCCGCCGAAGGAGCCGACGGGGACGCCGCCGCGGGCGGAGTCGATGAGCGTGGGGTGGTACGTGGTCGGGTCCTGGCCCTCGAGAGCGGTGAGCAGCGGCGCGGCGAGCGCGACCAGGACGAGCAGCGCGACGACGCCCGCCGCGACGAGGGCGACGCGCTGCGCCTGCAGCCGCCGCCAGAACAGACGGGCCCCCGAGGCCCCCGGGACGGGTGTGTCCGTCCCGGGGGCCTGAGAGGCGACAAGTGCCTCGCTCACGGCGCTACTTCACCGCGACCTGCGAGACGTCCAGCACACCGGTCCAGTCGCTGATCACGATGTCCTTGACGTCCTTGCCGTACAGGCGCTTGTAGACGGGGTGGAAGAGCGGCACGGTCAGGGCCTGCTCACCGATCTTCTTGTCCAGGGCGCCCCACCGCTTCGCGGCGGCGTCGAGGTCGGTCAGCTTGTTGATCGCGTCGATCTCGGTGTTGACGGACGTGTCGTTCAGCAGGCCGGTGTTGAAGTTCGCGCCGTCCTTGACGATCTGCCGGCCGTCGAAGATCGGGGCGAGGAACGGGCCGCCGGACGGCCAGTCGGCGCCCCAGTGGGCGAGGAAGAATCCGGGCTCCGTCTTGACGCTGTGGATCTTGTCCTTGTAGTCGTTCTCCTCCAGGCCCTGGAGGTTGACGGTGATGCCGGCCTGCTTGAGCGCGTCCTGGATCGCGGTGGCGATCTCCGGGCTGGTCTCGAAGTCCTTGCTGTTGGAGTGGGTCAGGGTGACCGTCAGCCCGTTCGGGTACCCGGCCTCCTTCAGCAGCTCCTTGGCCTTGGCCGCGTTGCCCGCCGCGCCGGCCGGGAAGAGGTCGTAGGGCGTGTAGCCGAAGGACTTCTGGTCGGGCAGGAACGTCGTCGCGGGCTCGGCCAGCGCGGATCCGCCCGCGGCGTTGATGACCGACGAACGGTCGATGGCGTACGAGATCGCCTGCCGCACCTTGACGTTGTCGAACGGCTTGACCGTCGGGTTGAACGCGATGTAGTTCGTGTAGCCGAAGTGGCCGGTGCCGACGCGCGAGGCCAGTTCCTTGTCGCCGGTCACCTTGGCGAGCTCGGCCGGGCCGAGGTTGGTGTCCGTGGTGACCGCGGCGGCGTCCGCGCCCTGGGACGCCGACAGCCGCTGGTTGATCACGGAGGAGTCGAGCCCGGAGCGCACGTCGATCTTGTCCGGGTAGGCCTTGCGCTGGTCGTCCTCCGACCAGTTCGTGTTGCGCTCCAGAACGAGCCGCTCACCGTCGTTCTGGTTCTCGACGACCTTGTACGGGCCCGACGAGACCGGGTGCTCCTCGTACTTCGTGCCGGTGTCCTTGGCCTTCGGTACGGGCGTGAACTGCGTCTGTGTGGCCAGGTAGGGGAACTCGCCCTCGGGCTTGTTCAGGTGGAAGACGATGGTCTGCTCGTCCGGGGTCTCGATCGCGGCGAGGCCCTTCTTGTCCTTGTACGGGCCCTGGTAGTCCGCCGCGCCGACCAGCCAGTCGCGCAGGTAGGGGGCGCCGCCGGAGAGTTCGGGGGCGAAGGAGCGCTCGATGCCGTACTTGATGTCGGCCGAGGTGATCGGGGTGCCGTCCTCGAACTTGAGGCCCTTCTTCAGCGTGTACGTCCACACGGTCGCGTTCTCGCTGGGGCGCCCGGTGTCGGTCGCGAGGTCCGGGACGACCTTGGCGCCGGCCGCGCCGTTCGCGCGGTTGCGGGTGGTGAGGGTGCGGAAGACCAGCGAGGGGACGTTGCCGCCGCCGGAGGTGTACAGGCGCGCCGGGTCGAAGTCCTGCTGCGGGTCGGAGTTCAGGACGGTCAGCGTGCCGCCCTTGTGCGGCGCGGAGTCGCCACCGGCAGCCTTGACACCGTTGTCCTTCGGCCCGCAGGCGGCGGCGCCCGCTACCACGGCCAGGCCGACGGATGCCGCTGCCAGGCGGCGCGCTATGACGGACGGTTGACGCATCGGAATGACGACCTCTCGAAGGCGCGTCTCGATCTACGAGACAAGTGAACGAATGGTGAGACGAAGATGAGCACACGTCTGCCAGGCGCCGAGCCGTCGGAAAACCGTGAACCGATCGGCAGTGCGAAAGGTCACGCAGAAGGTCAAGATCGCGACGCGAGCGCCTGGGGCGGCGTCAGCAACAGTGAATGTCGGCCACGCACAGCGAGGTCACGCCGATGAGCGCCAGCTCGATGGCGGCGCGGCTGAGGGCGTGACAGGACGACATGGTGAGAAATATGAACGAACTCCGCGCGCATGTCAACGCGGCCAAAGTGCTGCCCGTCAACTCCTGGGAAAGGGCCAGGGATTGGGCAGACAGTGGATTCCGTCGTGATCGAGAAACTTCGTCTGCTGCTGCATGACCGGCGCCAGCTCGCCATCCTTCTGGCAGCTGACATGGCCGTACCCGAGGCGGTGGCCGACCTCGTGGTTGATCAGCATCTGACGGTAGGCGTGAATTTTGTCACCATACGTCTTCGAGCCCTGCGCCCAGCGATAGGCGTTGATCATCACGCGTTCGGTGGAGGCCGAGTCGCACGAGACGTTGTCCTCCGTCGTGTCCAGTCCTGACTTGGCACACCAGGCCGCGGTGGTACCGGGGCTGGCGAGCGTGATCACGAAGTCGGGTTTGCCGGAGTAGATGCGCTCGAAGGTACGGGCGCCGTGGTGGGCCCAGCTGCGGTCGTCGTTGAGCGTCTTCTGAACCGCCTGCGCGAACAGTTCCCCGTCGAGGCCGAGCCCCTTCTCCACATCCACGCGGTAGGTGTACTTCTGGCCCGTGCCGGGCGCCTTGGCGAAACCGGGGACCGCGAAGAACTTCCCCGAGCCCTTCAGCGTGGCACTGAGGGGGTACTTCTCGCCCATCGCCTGCTCGTACGTCAGCGGTTTCGCGTCGGGCGAGGTGGAGGGGGTCGGACGGCCGTTGCCGCGGGTGGCATAGCCATGCGTGTCGCGGGCCTGGTCGGTGGCGGCCGAGGACCGGGCGGGTGCGCCGTCCCGCCCGTTCACGAACTGGCCGGCGACGACGACCGCGAGCACGGTGGTGACGGCGGCGGCCGCGATCCCGGCGAACGTACGCCCCTTGCTCCTGGCCTTGCGCGGCTCCTCCTCGACCCCGGTCTCCGGCGTGTCGTCGGTCCCGGTGTCCGTTCCGGTACGGCGGTCGTCGATGAGGGGAACGGGACCGGTGGCACCGCGGCGGGGCGTGAAGACGTCGTCGTCCTGGTCGAAGGCGTCGATGTAGTCCTGGCGGGGGCCGCCGGACTGCGACCGCTGCTGGGGAAGACGCGGCGTGGCACGGCCGGGCGGTGCGGCCTGCGGCGCCTGTGTGGCCACCGGCGCACCCCTGAGCTCGCCCCAGCCGCCGCCGGACTCACGGTGCTGGGGATGACCGCCGCGTACCTGGGGGGTGCCGCGGCCGGGGGTGCCGTCGGGGAGGCGGGGGACACCGCGAGCGGGGGTGCCGTCCGGGAGACGGGGCACACCACGAGCCGGAGTGCCGTCGGCAAGGCGCGGTACGCCGTGAGCCGGAGTGCCGTCCGGGAAACGGGGCACGCCACGAGGCGGGGTGCCGTCCGGGAGACGGGGCACACCACGAGCCGGAGTGCCGTCGCCCGACCGTGGTGCACGCTGCGGGGGCGTACCACCCGGGAACCGGGGCACCCCTTGCGCCGGCGTGCCGCCCGGGAACCGGGGCACCCCTTGGGCGGGAGTGCCGCCCGGCACACCTGGTATCTCACGCGCCGGGGTACCGCCGGGCGGGCGGGGTCCGTCCGTCGCTTCCCACGTCGACGCGGACGCCGCCGATATCCCCGGCGTCGCGCCCGTGTCCTTGTTCGTCCTGTCGCCCCGCCCCTTGCGGCTGTGCCGTCCCACGCCGCGCCTCAGCTCCTCGCACCGGCCGTGCCGGACTCGCCCGTCGCCCCTGTGCCCCTGTTCTCGGGCTCGTCGCCCCGGCCGGCCGCGCGGCCGTCGCGACCGCTCGCCGGGTCGCCCACCGACTCGGGCAACTGCCCCGTGTCCGCGAGCAGTTCCCCGAACGCCGTGGCCACGACCTCCGGATACTCCATCATCGCGACATGCCCCGCGTCCGGCAAAGTCAGCAGCCGGGAGTCACGGAAGGCGCGCGCCGCGCGGTGGGCCATGCGGTAGGACACCAACTGGTCCCGGCCGCCGTACACCAGCAGCGTCGGCGCGAGGACCCGCTCCGCCTGGCGCCACAGCCCGTGCTGACCGCCCAGCGTGTACGCGTTCACGATCCCGCGCGCCGAGCGTGCCATCGCGTCCCAGAAGTAGGGCAGCCGCAGCCGCCGTTCCATCTCCTCGACGGCGTGGTCGAACCCTTCCGGCGTGACCTGCCCAGGATCTCCGTAGCACAGGGCCAGGACCCCGCGGACGCGCTGCTCGGGGCTCCATGACTTGGTGTAGCGGATGAACAGCCCGACCACGCCAGGCAGCGCGAGCAGCCCCGTCGGCACGGCGCCGCGCTGGATGAAGATCTCCGGCAGCGCGGGCGAGACGAGCGTGAGCGTACGGACGAGATCGGGGCGAACGGCCGCCACACGGGTGACGATGGCGCCGCCCATTGAGTTGCCGAACAGGTGCACCGGTCCGCGGCCGGTGGCGTCGAGATAGCGGATGATCGCCCTCGCGTGCCCCGTGACGGAGTAGTTGCCGTCGTCCGGGGGCGGCGAGTCACCGAATCCGGGCAGATCCATGGCCTCGCCGTCGACGAACCCGTCGAGCCGTGCCATGAGCGCCGACCAGTTCTGGGAGGACCCGCCGAGCCCGTGGACATACAGGGCGGGGGGCAGTCCTTCGCGCTCCGGCGGCCGCGACCGCAGGGTCAGAGTGATCCCCGGCAACCCGACCGACTTGAGGCGCTCCCCTTCCTCGACCCTGACAGGAGCCACCTTCGGGAGCACATTGGCGGCAACGACGGACGGCAGCTCGGTCGACGACATGCGGCAATGTTACGAGACGATCACACAGCGGCTCATGTGTTCGCCGTCACAGGAGCTGGACGCGGCGCGCCGCTGCCGCCTGGAAGCGTCAGGAGTCCCGCTTCACCACACATAGCGTCCGTATCGGGTGTCTCCTAGGCTCATAGCAGGGCACCCGGTGGGGACCCTGCCTCTTTCAGGGACGTTCCAGGAGTTCTAGGAGGGAGCCCACCATGGCCGTAGACCCCACTGATCCCGAGACGTTCGAGGAAGATGTGAACGAGGCCGTCGAGATCGACGTGGAGGCCCCGGAGAACGACGTCGCCGAACAACTCACGGAGCTCACCCCGGCGCGGGAGGAACCTCTGACAGAAGAGGAGATCCTGCGGGCCAACGAGGCCGATCTCGTGGAGCAGAAGCGCGTCGTCGAGATCGATGACGAGGACGCCTATCAGTGAGTGGTGAGTATCGGCCGGACACGGGACCGGTGAGGCACAGGACGATCCCTTCGGGCGGTCGGCCCGTAGGTGCCGGAGGTCCGCCTCGGGCAGGACGCTCGCACCGGAGAAGTGACAAGTGACCAGTGAGCGGACGAGTGCGCAGGCCGCGTGCCGCCGGGAGCAGGGAGAGCCTTTTGCCCGCACTGCCCCGTTCGGCGCGCTCCGCGCGGCTTTCGCCACCGTCCGGTCCATGAAATTCTGCGTTCGCACCGCGCACAGCACGGTTACCGAAAAGTACGATGGCGGCGCGGCGCACACCGCATGTGGACGATTTTGGGAGGCGGCGTGACAGCCATCGAGCAGACAGAGGCGGCACGCCCGCGGGGCACTCGCCTGCCGCGCCGTGCCCGACGGAACCAGCTGCTGGGCGCCGCCCAGGAAGTGTTCGTGGCGCAGGGCTACCACGCGGCGGCGATGGACGACATCGCCGAGCGGGCCGGTGTCAGCAAGCCGGTGCTCTACCAGCACTTCCCCGGCAAGCTCGACCTCTATCTGGCCCTGCTGGACCAGCACTGCGAGGCACTGCTGCAGGCCGTACGGAACGCGCTCGCGTCGACGACCGACAACAAGCAGCGTGTACGGGCCACCATGGACGCGTACTTCGCCTACGTGGAGGACGACGGCGGTGCCTTCCGGCTGGTCTTCGAGTCGGACCTGACGAACGAGCCCGCCGTGCGTGATCGTGTCGACAAGGTCACGATCGAGTGCGCGGAGGCGATCTGCGACGTCATCGCCGAGGACACCGGCTTGTCGCGGGTCGAGTCGATGCTGCTGGCGTCGGGACTCGGCGGCCTCGCCCAGGTTGTGGCGCGCTCCTGGCTGCACAGCGACCGCAGCGTGCCGCGCGACCAGGCGGTGCAGCTGCTGACCTCGCTGGCCTGGCGGGGCATCGCGGGATTCCCGCTGCACGGCAGCGAACAGCACCACTGACGCGGCGGCCGGGGCCACGTGGGTTTTGTTCCCGGCGGCTGTTCGCTCCTGGCGTGCCGGAGCGGAGCGTGCACGTCCCCTCACCGGGCTAATGTGTGCTGGTACGGCGCGGACGGCCGCGCACATCACTGACCGTCGGAGGGACAAAGCCGTGGAGGTCAAGATCGGCGTGCAGCACGCGCCCCGCGAGATCGTTCTGGAGAGCGGTCAGAGTGCCGAGGAGGTCGAGCGTGTCGTGGCCGAGGCGCTGGCCGGCAAGTCGCCCCTGCTGACCCTCGTGGATGAGCACGGCCGCAAGCTCCTCGTCCCCGCGGACCGCCTCGCGTACGTGGAGATCGGCGAGCAGGCCCCGCGCAAGGTGGGCTTCGGCGCGCTGTAGATCCATACGGAGCAATGGAAGGGGCCCGGTGGGACGCACCACCGGGCCCCTTCCGCTGCTCTGTCCCCGGCCTGCTCCAAGGTCGGCGGACACACAGACGGGGCACATCCCCCGCACAGAGGAGGATTGCCTTCCGCACGCCACGGGTAGTACCGGCTACGACTGATTTGCCCTGGCAGCAGCCGTGCGGGAGGGACCCTCGTCATGCTCTTGGAAGCGCTCGGCTCCGCCGTCCTCGGGCTCGCCCTGGCATGGGTGGCCGCACACCGACTGCCCCACCGGCTTCCCGCCCGCCGCCTGGTGCTGCCCACCGGCGTGGCAGGGGCTCTCTTCGGCGCGTTCATCACTCACAGCGCGCTGGGTTCGGTGGGTCTGCTCCTGATCCTCGTCGGCTCGCTGGTCGTCTCCGCGGCTTCACTGTCGCTGCTGCTGCGTCCGGCGGAAAGATTCCGCCGCCGATCGGCGACGGCCTGAGGCCGGCCGCCGGACACGGCGACGCCCAGGACAGCCCCGGCACCCGGCGCGAGCGGCTACGCCGACGCGTCGGCGTGGCGTCGCGACGACAGCGGCAGTCGCATCGATGAGGTCACGGGCCCGCGGGCCACCACGCTGATACGGGCGTGACGCCGGGGGCAGCCGCCTCCAACCGAGCCGCCGCGTCGACCGGACCGACCGAGGGGCACCGACAACGCCGACCGAGCCCGCCAGCCGGGGCGCGACCCCATCGACCCAGCCACACCGACCGCAGGTGCGCCAACTCAGCACGCCGGCCGGATGACCTACTGGCCCAGCCATGCCGGACACGGCGACCCGAGCGACCCAGCCGTGCCGGGCAGGGCGACGCCCGGGACACGCCCGACGAGGCGCCCAGGGCACCCCGGCGGCATCGCGCCGCGCCGATGCGACGATGAGCCGTCACGACGGCAGCGGCGGCCGCGCAGATACGGCCATGACGCCGACGGCCGCCGCGCGGCACCAGCCACGCCGGGCACGGCAACGCCTGGGGCGCCCGCCCCCGGCACCCATCGTGGCCTGGGGCACAGACGGGGCGGCAGCCGTGCTGATGGAGCCATGCCTGCGGCGGTAGCCGCTCTGCCCCCGCCGCGCCAGGCAAGTCGACGCCCGGGACACGCCCGACGACAGGCCCCGGCGGCAACGGGCCGCGCCGACGCAGCGGTGAACCGTCGCGACGGCAGCGGCCAGACGCATCAATGGGGCCATGGACGCATCGCCGCCAGCCGCGCTGATACGGCCCGACGCCGGCGTCAGCCGCACCGACGGACGCCCCAGCCGCAGCAACTCCGCCGCCCGCGGCAGCCGCCGTCCTTGCGAGGATCAGGCGGCCAGCCCCAAGGCGGCCATCCGCTTCGTGTGGGCCTCGGTGATCCGGGAGAACATCCTGCCGACCTCCGCGAGGTCGAAGCCGTCCGCGACGCCGCCGACGAGCATCGTCGACAGCGCGTCCCGCTCCGCGACCACGCGCTGCGACTGCGACAGGGCCTCGCCCATCAGCCGGCGCGCCCACAGCGCGAGCCGCCCGCCCACCCGCGGTTCGGCGTCGATCGCGGCGCGCACCTTCTCGACGGCGAAGCCGGCGTGCCCGGTGTCGTCGAGCACGGCCAGGACGAGCTCACGCGTGTCGGAGTCCAGCCGGGCCGCCACCTCCCGGTAGAAGTCGCTGGCGATCGAGTCGCCCACGTACGCCTTGACGAGCCCCTCCAGCCAGTCCGAGGGCGCCGTCTGCTTGTGGAAGCTGTCGTACGCCGTGACGAACGGGTCCATCGCCTCTGTCGGCTCGATCCCGATCTCGGTGAGCCGGTTCCGGATCCGCTCGAAGTGGTGGAACTCGGCGGACGCCATCTTCGCGAGCTCCGCCTTGTCCGTGAGCGTGGGGGCGAGCTTCGCGTCCTCCGCGAGCCGTTCGAACGCCGCCAGCTCGCCGTAGGCGAGCGCGCCGAGCAGATCCACGACCGCGGCACGGTAATGGGGGTCGACGGAGGCCTTCGCCCAGTCCTGGGCGGCGACCGAGGTGGGTTCGGCGGATGCGTCGGGGGCGTTGTCAGGCGTCGTCATGCAGCGCACAATAGTCCGCTCCGCGCCCCGGGGAAGTCCCTGGTCAATCACTGTGACGACGACTACGTGACCGAATCGGCCATCACGTGTGCGCGATTCCGGGGTATGGTGGTAATGCGCCTGCTGAGTACTACGACGTACCTCGACAGGCCGCACGTATGAGGATGCCCGGTCGGTGGCCCGATCGGCTCCGACCCGACAGCCCTCCCTGTCCGTACGGCACAGTCGCGTACGGCATCCGGAGGGACCCTCAGCGATACGAGCGCTGGAACGTCGGCGTGGTCCCGTGGCAGTAGGCCCGTCCCCCAAGCAGGCCGACGTCGTACGCACGGTCACGACCCCCGCGTTCGCCTCGCATCGCGTACACAGAAGAGGCAGCACCCTGACTACGACTTTTCGAGAACTCGGAATCCTTCCCGAGACGGCCGAGGCCCTGGAAGCCGTCGGCATCATCAATCCCTTCCCCATCCAGGAGATGACCCTTCCCGTAGCCCTCTCCGGCACGGACGTCATCGGCCAGGCCAAGACCGGCACCGGCAAGACGCTCGGTTTCGGCCTCCCGCTCCTCGAGCGCGTCACCGTCCCCGTGGACGTCGAGGCGGGCCGGGCCAAGCCCGAGGCCCTCACCGACGCCCCCCAGGCACTCGTCGTCGTGCCCACCCGCGAGCTCTGCACGCAGGTCACCAACGACCTGCTCACCGCGGGCAAGGTACGCAATGTGCGCGTCACGGCGATCTACGGCGGCCGGGCCTACGAACCCCAGGTGGAGGCCCTGAAGAAGGGCGTCGACGTCATCGTCGGCACCCCGGGGCGGCTGCTGGACCTGGCCGGCCAGAAGAAGCTGAACCTGAAGCATGTGAAGTGCCTGGTCCTCGACGAGGCCGACGAGATGCTCGACCTGGGCTTCCTGCCCGATGTCGAGAAGATCATCGACATGCTGCCGGCCAAGCGCCAGACCATGCTGTTCTCGGCGACCATGCCGGGCGCGGTCATCGGGCTCGCCCGCCGCTACATGTCCCAGCCGACGCACATCCGTGCCACGGCACCGGACGACGAGGGCGCGACCGTCGCGAACATCGCCCAGCACGTCTACCGCGCACACTCCATGGACAAGCCGGAGATGGTCGCACGCATACTGCAGGCCGAGACACGCGGACTGGCGATGATCTTCTGCCGTACGAAGCGTACGGCGGCCGACATCGCCGAGCAGCTCCAGCGGCGCGGCTTCGCGTCCGGCGCGGTCCACGGCGACCTCGGCCAGGGCGCGCGTGAGCAGGCGCTGCGGGCCTTCCGCAACGGCAAGGTGGACGTGCTCGTCTGCACCGACGTGGCCGCGCGCGGCATCGACGTCGAGGGCGTCACGCACGTCGTCAACTACCAGTCCCCCGAGGACGAGAAGACGTACCTGCACCGCATCGGCCGCACGGGCCGGGCGGGCGCGTCGGGTACGGCGATCACGCTCGTCGACTGGGACGACATCCCGCGCTGGCAGCTGATCAACAAGGCGCTGGAGCTCAACTTCAACGACCCGGTGGAGACGTACTCCACCTCCCCGCACCTCTTCGCCGAGCTCGGCATCCCCGAGGGCACGAAGGGCGTCCTGCCGCGCTCCGAGCGCACGCGTGCGGGGCTCGCTGCGGAGGAGCTGGAGGATCTCGGCGAGACGGGCGGCCGGGGGCCGCGCGGCCGCCGCTCCTCGGGCCCGTCCGCGGAGGCCGAGCGTCCGGCACGTACGCCGCGTCGCCGGCGTCGTACGCGGAACGGGTCGCCGATGGAGACGCCGTCCGCCCCGGAGACCACGCAGGCCACGGACACGGTGGAGGCCGTGGAGCCGCGCGCCCAGCGCCGTCGCCGCCGTATGCGCGGCGGTGTGGCCGAACCGGTCGCCGCGGTGACCGAGACGGCGGCGCCGGAGGCGGCGGAGACCGCTGTGGACACGGCCGAGCCCGTCAAGCCGCGCCGCCGCCGGACCCGCAGGGGCCCGGAGGCTGCGGAGACCACCGTGAACACGGGCGGGGCCACGGAGACGGCTCCCATCGCCGCAGAGGCCGCGGTGGACGTGGCGGAGGCCGTGGAGGCCAAGCCGCGCCGTCGTACGCGCAAGGCCGCCGAGGCCGTGGTCGACACGGCGGAGGCCGCCGTGGACACCGTCGAGGCGACGGAGGCCACGCCGCGCCGACGCACCCGCAAGACCGCGGACGCGACCCCCGCAGAGGCGGCCGTCGACACTGCCGAGGCCGCGGAGGCCAAGCCGCGCCGACGCACCCGCAAGGCGGCCGAGACCCCGGTCGACACGGCCGAGGCCGAGGCGCCGGTCAAGCCGCGGCGTACGCGCAAGACGGCAGAGGCCGCCCCTGCCGAGACGGCCGAGACGGCACCGGAGCCGGAGGCGAAACCGCGCCGACGCACCCGTAAGGCCGCCGAGGCGACCCCCGCGGAAGCGGCCGTCGACACCGCCGAGGCGACGGAGACCAAGCCGCGCCGACGCACCCGCAAGACCGCGGAAGCCGCCCCCGTCGAGGTGGCGATTCCCGCTCAGGCGGCGGAAGAGCCGGAGGCCAAGCCCCGGCGCCGGACCCGCAAGGCGGTAGCCGCCGACACGGAGCTGCAGGCGCAGGCGGACGAGGTTGCGGCGAAGCCGCGACGGCGTACGCGCAAGGCCGCCGAGCCGGCCGAGGGCTGACCCGACACCCGGTCGATGGCCCGTCTCCACCCCGCGTGGAGACGGGCCATCGGCGTTTCTCCCGCTCCGTACACCTTGATGTCACCCTGCCCCACCCGCGCACGGCACCGACCGCCCGGTAACCTCCCCTCCATGAGCCGTCCCCCCAGCTTCACCCCGCCGCCCGGTGTCCGGGCGTACCGGCTCGGTACGGACCGCGGGGAGTTCGCCGTCCTTGAGGCCGACGCCGCGACGGATCGGGTGAAGGGGACCGCGCTTCTGCTGCCGGGGTTCACCGGGAGCAAGGAGGACTTCATCGTCCTGCAGCCGCTGCTGGCCGCGGCCGGATACCGGACCGTCGCCGTCGACGGACGAGGGCAGTACGAGTCCCCCGGCCCCCGGGACGACGAAGCGCCGTACGAGCAGGCCGAGTTGGCGCGGGACGTGATCGCGCAGGCGCATGCCACAGGGGCGCCCGTGCACCTGCTCGGGCACTCCCTGGGCGGTCAGATCGCCCGCGCCGCCGTCCTCCTCGACGCCTCCCCGTTCGTCTCGCTGACCCTCATGGCCTCCGGCCCGGCCCAGATCTCGGCGCCCCAGCAGCAGCGCGTCAAGCTGCTGCACGACGCGCTCGCCGTCCTGGACATGGCCCAGGTCTGGGAGGCCATCCAGGCCATGGAACCGCCGGAGGACGTCGACGCCGGGGACATCGACGAGGGGCTCGCCGACGGGGAGGACCTGCGCCGCCGCTGGCTCGGCAACAGCCCCGCCCAGCTCCTGGCCACCGGCCGGCAGTTGTGCACGGAACCCGACCGGGTGGCCGAACTGGCTGCCGTGGGCCTGCCCGTGCACGTGCTGTCCGGCGACCGCGACGACACCTGGCCGGTCCCGCTCCTGGACGACATGGCCGCCCGGCTCGGTGCCGACCGCACGGTCGTACCGGATGCCGAGCACTCCCCCAACACCGATCAGCCGGCACACACGGCCCGCGCTCTGGCCGCCTTCTGGGACCAGGTCCTCGGGGCGGCCTAGTACTGGCCCTGGAGGTGCTCCCAGAATCCGTCCCGCAGGGCGCGCCGCAGGTCCGACTGGCCGCGGAGCGAGTACTGCAGCAGGCCCTCGGCCTCCACCAGCAGATCCTGGTCGACGGAGCCCGGCAGATACGGGTGGCCGGGCAGCAGGTCCGCCAGCGCCTCCCGGCCCCGGGCCGCCAGCCACTTCGCCGCGATCTGCGCGCCCACGAAGCGGACGTCCTCGCGGGTGGGGCGGGCGACGGACGAGGCCTCGTAGGTCGTGGCCGTCCGCCGGCTCACATACGGCTTGAAGAACTCGAGCTCCAGGGTGCGCTGGCTATCGACCTCCCACAGCAGCGGTTCCGCCTGGTTGCGGCCCTCGGGCGCCTCGATGCCCCACAGGTGCACCCGGGCGCCGTAGCCCTGCGCCGCCTCGACCGCCGACACCAGGTCCTCGTCGCCGCCGATGAGCGCCGCGTCGCTGATGGCCCGGTGCCGGGCGAGTGACTCGAGGTCGGTCCTGATCAGGGAGTCGACGCCCTTTTGCTGGTTGTTGGCGTTGAGGTTGCCGAGCCGCACCTTCACGTCGGGGAGTTCGGCGATGGACTGCTGCTCGGCGGTGTGGATACGGCGTCTGGCGCCGTCGTACCAGTACACGCGCAGCAGCCGGCTGTCCGCGAAGATCGTGCGCGCCTTGTCGATGAGTGCCTCGATCAGTCCCTCGGCGTCGAGGTCGAAGGCCCGGCGGTCCTCGGTGCCGGCGACGAGGCGTCCCGCGGCCGCGTACAGGTAGCCGGCATCGACGAAGATCGCATGGGTCGAGGGCGTCTTGGCCACCTCGGCGAGCATGCGCTGGAGCAACTCGTTGGTGCGGTCGATACGGGCGCCGAGCGCCGACAGGTCGTCGTTCATACTGCCTCCATTGTCCCGGCGGTCACGCTGCGAACACAAACGGCCCCGGTCAGTGCAACGTGAATCCAGTCAGCGCCGGAAACCAACTCCTTACCAGTCGGTCATTAGAGACTCGAAAAATTTCCTTAGCGTAGGGAATGTTCTGCCGGGGCACCCGGTTGACTTCTACAGGAACACGGGCACCGTCGCCCGTGCTCCGCTCACCAGTAGTTCTCCTCAGGAGGATGACCAGACGAAGGGAGAAGCCTTATGCGCTTCGAAATCATGCGACTCGACGACGTCGACGGCACCCCCGTGGACACCACCGTCGTGGACGCCGCCTCCGTCAAGCAGATCGTTCAGCAGGCCGCGGCCATCGGGCAGCGCCTCTGGATCCGCCCGGCCGAGACGACAGCCTCGTAATCGAATCGGGCGGGCTCGGAGAAGCCGGCACAACCGATACTTCTGCACAACCGAACACTCGACGCAACCGGCGCTCAGGCGTGACCGACCCAGGCACGGCCTCGGCGCGAACGACGTAGACGACGTACAACGACGTGAGCAAGTCCTCGGCGTGACCAAAACTTCGGAGCCCCGTACGGCACCTGTGCCGTACGGGGCTTCGCGTGTACCGGGACCGTCCGGGCAGTTCAGCTCCCGCGGACGACCTCGGTGATGCCGTTGATGATCTGCTGCACGGCGATCGCGGAGAGCATCATGCCCGCGAGCCGGGTCACCAGGACCACGCCGCCGTCCCTGATGACGCGGATGATCACCAGCGAGTAGCGCATGACCAGCCACAGCACGACGTGGATCGCGAGGATCGCCGTCCACACCGACACCTGGGCGCCCACGCTGTCGGCCCGCTGGACCGCCAGGATCACGGACACGATGGCGCCCGGCCCGGCGAGCAGCGGCATGCCGAGCGGCACGAGGGCGACATTGACGTCCTTGGTCTGCTTCGGCTCGTCGGTCTTGCCGGTCAGCAGGTCGAGGGCGATCAGCAGCAGGAGCAGTCCGCCCGCGATCATCAGGGCGGGCACCGAGACATGCAGATAGTCCAGGATCTGGTGGCCGAGCACCCCGAACACCGCGATCACACCGCCGGCCACGCAGACGGCCTGGAAGGCCATCCGCTTCTGCACCTTGGCGGAGCGTCCGGCGGTGAGCGCGAGGAAGATCGGGGTGATCCCCGGGGGATCCATGATCACGAAGAGGGTGAGGAAGAGGGAACCGAAGAGGGCGACGTCGAACATGAGGGCCTTGCGAAGAGGTACGGACGGACACACGGCGGCGGCCGCGGCCGATGGACTGGTCAAGGGGGCGGAGCCAGAAGGCACGCGACGGTGGGGGCACGGCGGCGTATGACGGGCCCGAAAGCAGTGAGAACGAGCAGCGGGGACTACGACAGCGCTAGGCGCTCGGGTGTCCACCGGTGCCCGGCACCGGGAACCCCCCGGTGCCGCGCCTGATGATCTCCCCGTACACCTCGGGGTCGGTGGTGTTCTCCCCGAGCACGCACGTCTTGCGGCTGCCGTGGTAGTCGGAGGAACCGGTGGCGAGCAGCCCCAGTTCGCCGGCGAGGCCGCGCAGCCGCGCCCGGGTCGCCTGGTCGTGGTCCATGTGGTCGACCTCGATGCCGTCGAGCCCCGCGGCGGCGAGGTCCGCGATGACGGACTCCGGCACGGTCCGCCCGCGCTGGGAGGCGGCCGGGTGCGCGAAGACGGTCACCCCGCCCGCGGCCTTGACCAGCCTGATCGCCTCGAACGGATCGGTCGCGTGCTTCTCGACGTAGGCGCGCCCGCCGTCCGCCAGCCAGTCGGGCGTGAACGCGTCCGAGACGCTGTCCACGACGCCCAGCTCGACCAGGACGGTGGCGATGTGCGGGCGTCCGACCGAGCCGTCGCCGGCGATGCGGGCCACCTGCTCCCAGGTGATCGGCACGCCCAGCTCGCGGAGCTTGTCGATCATGGCGTGCGCCCGCGGCACCCGGTCGTCCCGGACCAGCTCCCGCTCGGCGAGCAGGTCGGACTCCTCGGGGTCGAACAGGTAGGCAAGCATGTGCATGCTGATGCCCTGCCACCGGCAGGAGAGCTCGGCGCCGGGAACCAGGGTCAGCCCCTCGGGCAGCGCGCGGATCGCCTCGGCGTGGCCGCGGGTGGAGTCGTGGTCGGTCAGGGCGATCACGTCCAGTCCGGCGGCAGCGGCGGCCAGCACCAGCTCCGCCGGGGTGTCCGTACCGTCGGAGGCGGTGGAGTGGGTGTGCAGGTCGATGCGCACGACGCGGACTCCAAGCGACGACGGGGGGAGGGGACGCTCAAGAATAACGGGATCCCTCAGTTCGTCATACCCGCAGCCGGGATGCGCCCCCTACGCCCGCGGACTCCCCCGCGTCATGGCTGCAGCAGGCGCGGCGACAACGCCCCGCAGGGGAGCAGGTCGACTTCGGCCCCCGCGTCCCTGAGGTCGGTCAGTACCAGTTCGTCGTACAGCAGCATGCCCGTCTGCTCGGGCCAGACGACCGCCCACAGCCACAGTCCCCGCGCCTCGCCCGCGAAGACCGCGCGATCGTCGGGGGTGCCGGTGACATGCCACAGCGGGGTGGGGCGGCCGGCCGCCAGCACCTTGGCCTGGGGCGGCTTCTCGACGTTCAGATAGGGGCCGGGGTCCGGGCCGTCGATGCCCGCGTACCGCGCACCCAGGCCGACCCCCAGCTCCTCCGCGACGAGGATCAGCTCGCCCATACCGCCGAGCGGTCCCGGGCCCGAACAGGCCACCGCCGTGGCACGGCCCCCGCTGCGGTCGTCGCCCGCGCAGGCCACGCCGGTGAACAGCCATCCGACCGGCAGCGGCCACGGCATCCACACCGGCACCGTCGCCCGGTGCACCACGACGCCGAGAGCCTCGACGCTGGGCGGGATCACGGGCTGCAGGGGATGCACGCTGCCGTGCACGTCGCACTGCCACGAGTCGGCAAAGAGTCCGGGAGCCCTGACCCGGCCACCACACTTCGGGCAACTGGGTTCGCCCCTCATAGGCCCCCACGGTCCTCCCCGTCCAGCGCCGCGTCAAGGACGATCACCCGTCCGGCGTGTAGCTCGCACGCACGCCTGATCGACCGAAACTAGATGCAGCTTGCATTAATTAGCTCCCCTAACATAATGTATGCATAAGCCAACCAATCCAGGGAGAGTGCGAGGACACGCATGAGCACCCGTACAGGAGGACCGGCCGCGGCGGCCGGGACGGATCCGTTCGACGCGGGAGCCGGCGGCATCCTGCGCCAGCCCAAGTCCGTGTGGGCCACAGCCGGCGCGTCCGTCGTCGCGTTCATGGGCATCGGGCTCGTGGACCCGATCCTGCCGTCCATCGCCAAGGGCCTGCAGGCCACGCCCAGCCAGGTCTCCCTTCTCTTCACCTCGTACTTCCTGATCACCGCCGTCGCCATGCTGGTCACCGGCTTCGTCTCCAGCCGTATCGGCGGCCGCAGGACGCTGCTGCTCGGCCTCGCCTTCGTGGTGGTCTTCGCGGCCCTCGCGGGCACCTCGGGTTCGGTCGCCCAGCTCGTCGGCTTCCGCGCCGGCTGGGGCCTCGGCAACGCGCTCTTCGTCTCCACGGCGCTCGCCGTGATCGTCGGCGCGGCGGCCGGAGGCAGCGCCGCGGCGATCCTGCTGTACGAGTCGGCGCTCGGCCTCGGCATGGCGTGCGGCCCGCTGCTGGGCGCGCTGCTTGGGAACATCAGCTGGCGTTACCCGTTCTTCGGCACGGCCACGCTGATGGCGATCGGCTTTCTCTGCATCACGGCGTTCCTGAAGGAGCAGCCGCGGCCCGCGCGGAAGACCTCGCTCCTCGACCCGATCAAGGCACTCGCCCACGGCGGACTCGCCTCGGTGGCCGCCTCCGCCTTCTTCTACAACTACACGTTCTTCACCGTGCTGGCCTTCACACCGTTCGTGCTGGACATGACCCCCTACAAGTCGGGCGCGGTGTTCTTCGCCTGGGGCCTGCTGCTGGCCGTCTTCTCGGTGATCGTGGCGCCCCGTATGCAGGCCCGCTTCGGCTCGCTGAGGGTGCTCGGCGGCTCGCTGGTGCTGCTGGCGATCGACGTGGCCGTGCTCGGCTACGGCGACCACACCGCCGCGATCGTCTGCACGGTCCTGTCCGGTGCCTTCATCGGCGTGAACAACACGGTCTACACCGAGCTGGCCCTCGGCGTGTCGGACGCCCCGCGCCCGGTGGCCAGCGCGGGCTACAACTTCGTGCGCTGGTTCGCCGCGGCGGCCGCCCCCTACCTGGCGCCGAAGATCGAGGAGTGGAGCGACATCCACATCCCGTTCGTGGTCGCGGCCCTCACCGCCGTCGTGGGCGCAATCGTGGTGTTCGTACGACGCAACGCCCTCACACACGAGGCCGAGGAGCTCGAGACGCGGCACGCGAGCGAGGACGGCGTCACCGTCTTCGCCAACTGACCTCCGGCGGCCGCGGATCGGTGAGCTTGCTCACTCCGCGTCAGTCCAGCGGGACGGACCTGCGGGACGGATCCCGCAGGTCCGTCCCGCTCGTCAGCCAGCGTTCCTGGAGGGCCGGTGCTCCGTGCACCCGCTTCCAGGCGGCCTCGTTCGGGGTCATGGGAAGCAACGGCAGGAACCGCACCGGGTCGAGCGGCTCGTCCAGTTCGAGGTCTTCGACCAGGCCGCCCGGCTCGGCGACCAGGACCGAGGTGAACGGGGCGCCGGGCCACAGCGGTTCGCCCACGTCCAGCGAGGCGCCGGGCGCCACGACCACGCCCTCGACCTGCGGGGACGCACCGAGCACGGCGAGCGGACGCAACACCTTGTCGGTGTCGGCGACACCGGCGCGGACCGAGAGGACCAACTCGGCGCGGGGTCCCTTGACGGGGTCGGCGAGCGTCGCCGTGGGATCCGTCATCGGCTGGGCCGACATCCCCAGAGTGGCGTAACGGACGATGTCTTTCTCCCGGAAACGCAGCACCTCGATGCGGTCCGTGCCCAGGAAGGTGACCGCGGCGCGGGCGTCCGGTTCGCCCAGCGCCGTGCGCAACCGAGCCTCGACCAGTGGAAGAACATCAACCATGCGGTGAATATAGAACTCGTCAGTACCGGGCAAAGCAGCGCCTTGACACTTCGGTCGGCTGATACTCTTGGCCGGTGGTTCGGGGCAGCACGCAGAAGCGTCGCGGTCGGGTCCCGACACCGTGAGATTCCCCGACGGGGAATGAATCGTCCCTCACGAGGGACTGGCTGGAGGAGGTGGGGCTGTCATGGATCGAAGTCGACCGTGCAGTAGCACCCGCTCTTCCGGTCATTGATGTAGCTGCTCTGGCTGGCCGCCACCTCTCACTTGCGCGCCATGATTTCGCGCGGATCCCCCTCGGACCCGCTCCGGACTCCCGGTGCGTCACGGAAGAGCACTTCGTTTCGTTCTGCTCTGTCTGATCTGAATCAGCAGCGAAGTCCGCCACCGCGATGGTGCGGTGCTCCCCGCTTTGTGGACGTGCCAAACATGCGCACTCCCAGGACGTCCTCATTCCGGGCAGTTCCACCCGTCGTCGGCGCCATCGCTGCTCGTTGCGAAGGAGCCCGCCATGTCGATGATCCGTGACCTGCGCGCCGCGGTCCGCCCCTCCCGCCCCTCGCTGCGCAAGGACGCCGCCCCGTACGACAGCACTCGCGACCCCGCGACGCCGTCCGCCGTCGTCGACTGCGCCGTCTACCGCGACGGGTTCCGGGTCGACACGGCCAGTCCGCTGTCGCCGCAGGAGGCGATGCGCCGGGTGCAGCGCGACGGAGGCTTCGTGTGGATCGGTCTGCACGAGCCGACCGAAGCCGAATTCTCCGGTATCGCAAGCGAGTTCGGGCTGCACCCGCTGGCGGTCGAGGACGCGGTGCAGGCGCACCAGCGCCCCAAGCTGGAGCGGTACGACGACTCCCTCTTCGCCGTCTTCAAGACCATCCACTACGTCGACCACGACGAGCTGACCGCCAACAGCGAGGTCGTCGAGACCGGCGAGGTCATGTGCTTCACCGGACGGGACTTCTTCATCACCGTCCGGCACGGCGGCCAGGGCTCGCTGCGGACGCTGCGGCACCGGCTGCAGGACGACCCCGAACTGCTCGCCAAGGGCCCCTCGGCCGTGCTGCACGCGATCGCCGACCACGTCGTCGACGGGTACATCGCCGTGGCCGACGCGATGCAGGTCGACATCGACGAGGTGGAGACGGAGGTGTTCTCGCCGGGCAGGAAGGGCGGCACGCCCCGGGGCACGGACGCCGGCCGTATCTACCAACTCAAGCGCGAGGTGCTGGAGTTCAAGCGGGCGGTGGCACCGCTCATGCGGCCGATGCTGCTGCTGAGCGAGCGGCCGATGCGGCTGGTCGACCCGGACATCCAGAAGTACTTCCGCGATGTCGCCGACCACCTCGCCCGGGTCCACGAGCAGGTGGTGGGCTTCGACGAGCTGCTGAACTCGATCCTCCAGGCCAACCTGGCGCAGGCGTCCGTCGCGCAGAACGAGGACATGCGCAAGATCACGGCGTGGGCGGCGATCATCGCCGTGCCGACGATGGTCTGCGGCGTGTACGGCATGAACTTCAAGCACATGCCGGAACTGCACTGGAAGTACGGCTACCCGGTGATCATGAGCATCACGGTGGCCATCTGTCTGGGTATCCACCGCACACTGAAGCGGAACGGCTGGCTGTGACGGCGGGTCCGGGCCACGGCTGCGGACGGGATCGGCACGGCACGTCCTAGGCTGGGCCCATGACAAGCGAGCTGCTCGACCGGGCCCTCGTCGAGGAGGCCACGAAGAAGTCCGGGCTGATCTGGGTCCAGGGAGCGCTGCCGGACCCCCCGCGGGCGCTGTGGCACGTGTGGCACGAGGGCGCCGCCTGCGTGGTCGGCGACGGCCCCGGCGAACAGCCGCTGACCGGCCTCTCCGACGGCGGGGACGCCCTCGTCACGGTCCGCAGCAAGGACAAGGGCGGCCGGATCGTCACCTGGCCCGCGAAGGTGGTCGAGCTGGCGCAGGGCTCGCCCGAGTGGGAGGCCGCGGTCGCCGAACTGAAGGGCAAGCGGCTGAACGCTCCCGACGGCGAGGAGATGCCGGAGCGCTGGCGCCGGGAGTGCCGTGTGCTGCGCCTGGAGCCGACGGGCGCGACCGTGGCGCTGCCCTCGGACTCCCAGGCCGCGCCGCCCGTCCCGACCCCGGCGACGACCCGCCGGCCGATCCCGGCGGCCCTGCCCCGTCTGCTGCGGCGCAAGCGCCGGTAGCCCTGCCTCGCGGCCGGGCTCCCCGCCCGCCGTCAGGACGACGGCAGTTGCCTCCCGTAGTCCACCGTCTCGTTCTTCGACGGCTCCGCCAAGGCGAAGCTCTTCCCCCAGTCCGAGAGGGTGAGCGTCCCCGCGTTCCCGGCGCGGACCAGGCGCAGCGGATAGGGGGTTCCCTTCAGGGAGACGTCCAGCGTGCCGCCGGAACCCTTGTCCCCGGTGATCCGGATGGTGCGGATGCCGTTCTGCTCGTGGTGGCCGTCGGTCGCCAGCGCGCCGTGGAGGGTCAGAAGCCCCTCCAGCAGCACGTCCTTGTCGGTGAAGCCGCTGAAACGCTTGTAGGCGGGGTCCCCCGTCGGCACCGTCACGTACTTGCCGTCGAGCTTGTCGGCCGCGGCCTGCGAGCCCCCGCCGCCCTCCTTGCCGTCCTGCTGGTTCCAGAACTTGGCGTCGGCCTTCAGGAACAGGTGCCGGCCCACCCGCAGCAGCTTGAACGTGCCGTTCTTCGAGGTGACCGAGCCGGTGCCGCCGTCGGCCTTCAGTTGCATGTCCAGCGTGTAGGTGGTGCCGCTGCTGACGACGGTCCCGGACAGCCTGACCGCCGACGCCGATGCGGCCGCCGTCCGCGTGCGGCTCTGGATCTTGTCGGCCGGCAGCTTGCCCACCCCGTTCGTCCCGGCGTCCGGATCGCTGCTGCACCCGACGAGCCCCGTCCCCGTCACGACCAGCGCGCACACCAGTACGGCCCTGCGGGTACGGCCGTGGGGAATTGCGGTCACAGGTGGGGCTGCCTCTCATCCGGGGTCCTCATCGGCTACGGCAGCGTACCGGTGCCTGTGAGGCCCTCCGGAGCCAGTCCGTCCGCGCCTCTCGCCAGGGCGTACCGCACCAGGACGGGCTAGCCTGAAGCCCACGCGAGCGGACAAAACGGCAGGAAAAGGAGGTGCGGGCATGGCGGCAAGCGCCCCTCGCATCTTCGTCTCGCACCTGGCCGGCGTCCCGGTCTTCGACCCCAACGGCGACCAGGTCGGACGCGTGCGCGATCTCGTGGTCATGCTGCGCGTGGGCGGGCGTCCTCCCCGACTCCTCGGCCTGGTGGTCGAGCTGACCACCCGTCGCCGTAGCTTCCTGCCCATGACCCGCGTGACCGGCATCGAGTCCGGCCAGGTCATCACCACCGGCGTGCTGAACGTGCGGCGCTTCGAGCAGCGGCCCACCGAGCGGCTCGTCTTCGGCGAGCTGCTGGACCGGCGCGTCACGCTCGTCGAGAGCGAGGAGGAGGTCACCGTCCTCGACCTGTCCGTGCAGCAGCTGCCCGCCCGCCGCGAGTGGGAGGTCGGCAAGGTCTTCGTGCGCAAGGGGAAGGGCGGGGCGTTCCGGCGCAGCAAGGGCGAGACGCTCACGGTCGACTGGTCCGCCGTCACCGGGTTCTCCCTGGAGGAGCAGGGCCAGGGCGCCGAGAGCCTGCTCGCCACCTTCGAACAGCTGCGGCCCGCCGACCTCGCCAACGTCCTGCACCATCTCTCCGCCAAGCGCCGCGCGGAGGTGGCCGCCGCCCTGAACGACGACCGGCTCGCCGATGTGCTGGAACAGCTGCCGGAGGACGACCAGGTCGAGATCCTCGGCAAGCTGAAGGAGGAGCGCGCCGCGGACATCCTGGAGGCCATGGACCCGGACGACGCCGCCGATCTGCTCGGCGAGCTGCCGGAGGACGAGAAGGAACGGCTGCTGAGCCTGATGCAGCCCGCCGACGCGGCCGAGATGCGCCGTCTGATGGCGTACGAGGAGAAGACCGCGGGCGGTCTGATGACCACCGAGCCGATCGTGCTGCGGCCGGACGCGACCATCGCCGACGCCCTCGCCCGGGTCCGCAACCGCGATCTGTCGCCCGCGCTCGCCGCCCAGGTCTATGTCTGCCGTCCGCCGGACGAGACACCGACCGGCAAGTACCTGGGGATCGTGCACTTCCAGCGGCTGCTGCGGGACCCGCCGTACACGCTCGTCAGCTCGATCCTGGACAACGATCTGCAGCCGCTGGCCCCGGACGCGCCGCTGCCGGTGGTGGCCGGGTTCTTCGCCACCTACGACATGGTCGCGGCACCCGTCGTCGACGAGTCCGGCTCGCTGCTCGGCTCGGTGACCGTGGACGACGTACTGGACCACATGCTGCCCGAGGACTGGCGCGAGACGGAGTTCGACCTGAGCGACGAGGGGGTCGCCCATGGTCCCTGAGCGCGAGAAGGTGCCCTCCGGCGCGACCGCCGCGACCCGCACCCGCATCCGGCTCGACCAGCCGCAGCCCCGGCGCACCCGCGTGCTGCCCGAATGGGACCCGGAGGCCTTCGGACGCCTCTCGGAACGGATCGCGCGCTTCCTGGGCACCGGGCGGTTCATCGTCTGGATGACGGTGGTCATCATCATCTGGCTGGTGTGGAACGTCACCGCCCCGCACTACCTGCGCTTCGACCCGTACCCCTTCATCTTCCTGACCCTGATGCTGTCCCTCCAGGCCTCGTACGCGGCCCCGCTCATCCTGCTGGCCCAGAACCGCCAGGACGACCGCGACAGGGTCAACCTCGAGCAGGACCGCAAGCAGAACGAGCGGTCGATCGCGGACACCGAGTACCTGACCCGGGAGGTCGCCGCGCTGCGCACCGGCCTCGGCGAAGTGGCCACCCGGGACTGGATCCGCTCCGAGCTCCAGGACCTCGCGAAGGAACTGGACGGGCACCGGCGCCCCGACGGGCATGCCGTATTCCCGGCGGACCGGGCGGGCGGACGTGACGTAGACGACCGCTGACACGGCGTACCGGGGCACCACCGGGCGCCGTACCATCGTGGTTATGGCTACGGAAGACGCGGTGCGCCAGGCACTGGCGACGGTGAACGACCCCGAGATCCAGCGACCCATCACCGAGCTGGGGATGGTCAAATCGGTGGAGATCGGCGTGGACGGAGCGGTCGCGGTCACCGTGTACCTGACGGTTTCCGGCTGCCCCATGCGCGACACCATCACCCAGCGCGTCACGGAGGCGGTCTCCCGTGTCGAGGGCGTCACCCGGGTGGACGTCACGCTCGACGTGATGAGCGACGAGCAGCGCCGCGAACTGGCGACCGCACTGCGCGGCGGCCAGGCCGAGCGTGAGATCCCCTTCGCCAAGCCGGGCTCGCTCACCCGTGTGTACGCGGTCGCGTCCGGCAAGGGCGGCGTCGGCAAGTCCTCGGTGACGGTGAACCTGGCTGCGGCGATGGCGGCCGACGGCCTGAAGGTCGGCGTGGTGGACGCCGACATCTACGGCCACAGCGTGCCGCGCATGCTCGGCGCCGACGGCCGTCCGACCCAGGTCGAGAACATGATCATGCCGCCGCAGGCGAACGGCGTGAAGGTCATCTCGATCGGCATGTTCACCCCGGGCAACGCGCCGGTCGTCTGGCGCGGCCCGATGCTGCACCGCGCGCTCCAGCAGTTCCTCGCGGACGTGTTCTGGGGGGATCTGGACGTGCTGCTGCTTGACCTCCCGCCGGGCACGGGCGACATCGCGATCTCGGTGGCCCAGTTGGTCCCCAACGCGGAGATCCTGGTCGTCACCACTCCGCAGCAGGCGGCCGCGGAGGTGGCGGAACGCGCCGGCTCCATCGCCGTCCAGACCCACCAGAAGATCGTCGGCGTGGTCGAGAACATGTCCGGCCTGCCCTGCCCGCACTGCGGCGAGATGGTGGACGTGTTCGGCACGGGCGGCGGCCAGCAGGTCGCCGACGGCCTCACCCGCACGACCGGCGCCACGGTCCCAGTCCTCGGCTCCATCCCCATCGACGTCCGGCTGCGCGAGGGCGGCGACGAGGGCAAGCCGGTGGTCCTGACCGACCCGGACTCCCCGGCGGGCTCGGCCCTGCGTGCCATCGCGGGCAAGCTGGGCGGCCGTCAGCGCGGCCTCGCGGGGCTGGCGCTGGGGATCACGCCGAAGAACAAGTTCTAGGCCCGCCTGCGCCGACAGAGGCGTTCCGCGAGCTGTGTACGCCGATGGGGGCGCCGTCCGGGTGGGACGGCGCCCCCATCGGCGTACCCGGCTAGGCGTAGGCCGCGAAGTCCCTGACCACGGCGAAGCCCAGACCGTACGCGCTCATCCCTCTGCCGTACGCCCCCACGTGCACGCCCGCCTGCGTGGAGCCGGCCAGCACCCAGCCGAACTCGGACTCGCGGTAGTGGAAGGGCGTCGGAACGCCGTCCACGGGCAGCGACAGGGTCGACCAGGCGGGGCCGGACAGGTCGTCCGCGAGCACCCAGGCCGTCTCGGTCTGCTGGTCCAGCCAGTCGTCCCGCAGGGTGTGGTCCATCTGGCCCGGCCAGGTGAACGAGAGTAGCCCCACGCCCGCGAGCCAGGCCGCCGAGGAGACCGATGTCGCCTCCAGCAGGCCGGTGCCGTCCGGGCTGCGCCGAACGGGGTTGGCGGCCACGGTCACCACGACCGCGAACCGCTCCTTGTCCTCGGTGGCCTCGCTGCGCACGGAGGGCTCTTCGCCGTTCCCGATCGATCCGTGCTCCACGGCTCCGTCGGCCGCCGTGCCCACGTGCATCAGCCAGCGCGGACCCGTGAACGCCTCATCGAGGCCGTACCACGGGAAGGACGCCTGGAGATAGCCGTCGACCGTGCCCCGGGCGAAGGGAAGCTGTTGTCGGCCCTCCGCGGCCGGCGCCTGTACGCCCACCCGACTTGTCGTCTCCATCTGCCCGGACGCCTCCTCGCTCTCGTCGGACCCGAGCGGCCCGCCCCCCACGGGCGTCCTCGCTCCGAAACCGGTCCGCACAACAACTGGGCAGCATAGCCACAGCTCTCGGGACAGCAGGGGAACGCCCGCGTGTACGGCCCTGTGGGCGTCGCGATATGGCCGCACGCACGCCGATGGGTATGTGGCCCGCGTCACCTCGCCACGTGACGGGTACGCAGGGCCTGCGTACGCGGACGGCTCAGGTCGCGTCCGCGTCGAAGGGCGGACGCTCGCCGGGTTCGGTCTTCTCGGGCCTCTTCGTCATGTCGACGGGGCCGGAAGGAGAGGACGAGGACGACGGGGACTCGGTCTCGCGGCCGTGCACCGAGTCCGTGATCTCGGCCATTTCCTTCTTCAGGTCGAAGCCGTTGCGGATCTCCTTGAGCCCCAGGTCGTCGTTGTCCAGCTGCTTGCGGATGAACGTCTTGGGGTTGAGGTCCTCGAACTCGAAGTCCTTGAACTCCGGGCCCAGTTCGCTTCTGATGTCCTGCTTGGCGCTCTCCGAGAACTCCCGGATCTTGCGGATGGTGCGGGTGACGTCCTGGATCATTTTCGGGAGCTTGTCCGGACCGAAGACGAGCACGGCGAGGACAACGATCGTGACCAGCTCGAGCGGTCCTATGTCATTGAACACACGAAGCTCCTTGCGATGTCCTCGGTCCTCGGCCCTCGGTGGTCTGTGCGGTCTTCCGTGGTCCGGGCCGGATCCACCGTACCCGGCGTTTCCGTCGAACCGGTACTGGACCGACCTCCCCGCCACGTGTACACGTCGGGTTTTCCGGGTTGTTTGCCTTGTGGTACGGGTTTCGGACCCATACCGGTGGGGTTCGTGTCAGTTGCCGTCCGCCGAACCGAGGCGGAGCATGAGCTTCCGCCGGCTGCCGTCCCGGACGACGGTGAGCTCGAGCCGGTCGCCCGGGCGGTGGGCGCGCGTCCTGACGATGAGTTCCTCACCGGAATGCACCCGTACGCCGTCGACTTCGGTGATGACGTCACCGGACTTGATGCCCGCCTTCTCCCCGGGGCCGCCCGCGATGACCGCTGGACCGCCGCCCGCGCTCTTGGTGCCGACGCGGGCGCCGTCCCCGGTGTAGCCCATGTCGAGCGTGACCCCGATGACCGGGTGCGTGGCCTTGCCGGTGTTGATCAGCTCTTCGGCGACGCGCTTGGCCTGGTTGACGGGGATCGCGAAGCCGAGACCTATGGAGCCCGCCTGGCCGTCCCCGTCCGAGCTGCTGTCGGCCGACCTGATGGCGGAGTTGATGCCGACGACGCGGCCCTTGACGTCGAGGAGGGGGCCGCCGGAGTTGCCGGGGTTGATCGGGGCGTCGGTCTGCAGGGCGTCGACGTACGACACATCGCTGCCGTCGCCCTTCTCGCCGCCCGCCGTGATGGGGCGTTCCTTGGCGCTGATGATCCCGGACGTGACGGTGCCGGCGAGGTCGAAGGGCGCTCCGATGGCGACGACCGGGTCGCCGACCTCGACGTTGTCGGAGTTGCCGAGGGGCATGGGCCTGAGGCCGTGCACATCGTTCACCTTGACGACGGCGAGGTCGTACCCCGTGTCCCGGCCGACGACGGTGGCGGCGGCCGTCTCGCCTCCGTTGAACGTCACGCTTATCTCGCCGCGGGATCCGGCCGGTTCGACCACGTGGTTGTTGGTGAGGATGTGCCCGCGCCCGTCGAGGACGAAGCCGGTGCCGGTGCCCGCGGCGTCCGCTCCCTTCACATGCAGGGTCACGACGCTGGGCAGCGCCCGGGCGGCGATCCCGGCGACGCTGTCCGGGGCGCGGCCCTGGGGCTCCTTTCCCGCCTGCGGCAGCCGGACGTCCCCGACTCCGCCGTCGCGCTCCAGCGCCGCACCGATGACTCCCCCGGCACCGCCGGCCACGAGCGCCAGCAGCACGGCCCCGAGCACCAGATGCTTCCGGGTACGGGCGCGCTTCTGCTCCGGGCCGGCCGGGTGGGCGCCGTTCTGCTGGAAGGGGGCCCGGGGAGCCCAGGGGTCGTAGTTCTGCCAGGGGGCCGTCGCGTAGGGCGCAGGAACAGGAGTCGCCAGCCCCGCGCCACCGGACACCGGCGGGGGCGTGGCCGCGGCCGCCTCTCCGTGGGATGCGGCCGGTGCGGGCATAGGCGCACCCGGCGGCACGGCCCCGGGCGCGGCAGGGACCGCCTCTGCATGGGGCACGGCTGGCGCAGGCATCGGTGCGCCCGGCGGTGCGACCCCGGCCACGGCAGCGGCCGCCCCTGCACGAGGCACGGGCGCCGGGGGCGTCGGCGCACCCGGGGGCAGCACGGCCTCGGGTACGGCAGGGGCCGCACCCGTATGGGGCACGGGCGCCGGGGGCATCGGCGCGGCCTGTGCCGGGATCCGCGGGGACGCCGTGCCGTGCGGCGAGGCCGCGTCGTGCGCAGGCACCGTGCCATGCGCGGGCGTCGTGCCGTGCGCAGGCGCCGTGCCTTGCGCAGGCGCCGTGCCGTGCGCAGGCGCCGTGCCGTGCGCAGGCGTCGCCATCGGGTGCTGGACCGGCGGGGCGGGGGCCCAGGGGCCGGGTTCGCCGTAGGGCGGGGTGCCGTAGGGGTCGGGGTCGTGCAGGGGCCTGGGGCGGTCTGCGAGGTCCGGGAACGGGCGGGCCACCGGAGCCCCGGCCTCTTCCGCCGAAGCACCAGTGGCGCCACCTCCGGACGCCGCGGAACCGGGCTCAGCAGGCGGCACAGCGGACCCGGTCGCGGTGGGCGCGGACGGCGTTCCGGTCGCGGGTCGTGCCGCGGCAGGGCGTGCCAGCTCGAAGTCCCCCTCGGCGTTGGCCATGCCTCGCGGGCGCGCCTCGGGGACGTCGATCGGCTCGCGACCGCCGCTCGCGGCACCATCCGGCGTCTCGCCGTCGGCAGCCGGGTCCTGCGGGCGGGCCGACGTCTCAGCGGGCACCGCATCGGACGGTTCGCGTCCGTACGCGTCCGGGTCCGCGCCCACCCCGGCACCGTCGCGTACCCCGGACGTCCGCGCCTCGGATTCCCCCGGAGGGACCGCCCTGCCTTCGTTCATGCTCCCCCCACACCCGGCGCACGGCGGCGCCGGCGGTCGCCGCTGGATGGTCGACTCCGCGCCCCGGAAAGCTCCGCGTGCGCGGCCCGCCCTGGATTCAACCAGGTTCCCCGGCCGTCGCGCAGACGCCGGTTCAGCGGGCGGTGTGTGAAGAGGGTGTGGGAGATGCGGTGGCAGACGCGGCCGGCACCGGCGCGGTCGGCGCTCCGGGAGCCGTGATCCCCGAGGCCGCGGCCGACCAGGAGGTCAGCGTGACCGGCGCGGTGTCGGTGAGCGGGCGTATGAGCGGAGACATCGCGGCGGCTCCGGCGAGCACCGGAGCGGTCAGGGCACGCATCTCCGAGGTGTCCTGGACGCCCGGAGCGGCGATTCCGGGCAGCAGCGGGGCCGTGGCCTGGGTGGACGCACGAGGTACCAGGTTGAGCGCTCGCTGACCGAGCAGCGGTCCGACGGAACGCCGGCGCTGGGCCTCGGGCCCCGTGGTCCCGCCCGTACCGGGCGA
The DNA here is from genome assembly GCF_050936285.1 of Streptomyces sp. CA-106110. Classification (NCBI taxonomy): domain Bacteria; kingdom Bacillati; phylum Actinomycetota; class Actinomycetes; order Kitasatosporales; family Streptomycetaceae; genus Streptomyces; species Streptomyces sp. CA-106110. Next base: position 4,697,932 of record NZ_JBNJNB010000001.1, read on the forward strand.
GCGCGTCGGGGTCACATTGCTCCCGGCACCCGAACCACCGCGGGCATCGACGCTCGCGTCGGTGGCGGCACCCGTCGACACCCCGCCGAGCGCGATCGCGGCCAGCGACACGGCACCCGCCGCGGCGAAGGCGAAGCGCAGCCCGCGCGAGGCCGGCCGCTCGGCGTCCGGGCGGCCCACGTGATGGATCCGGAAGCCGCGGTCCTCGGAAAGGGCCCGGTTCTCGGAGGGCGCCAGCGCGGTGACGTGCGGCCCGGTGGGCACATACCGGAAGGATTCTCCGGGCACTCCGAACACACCGGGGCCGGAGGGCAGTCCGGTGGACGACGGGAGCCCCGCGCCGAAGCCGCCCCCGCCCAGCGGTGTGCCGTTGCCGTCGGAGTCGCCTCCCGCGGGCAGGCCCTGGAGCCGTGCCAGAAAGCTCTCGGAGGGCGGCGGCGGGGCCGCCTCCGCGAAGACGTTCTTCAGCCGGCGCTGTGCGTCGGCCTCGGCCTTGCATTTAGGGCATGTGGCCAGATGGGCCAGTACGCGCTCACGCGTGTCATGACCGAGCTCTCCGTCCACGAGGGCGGAGAGACGGTCTCCCAGATGCTGCTCTGCCGGTGTGGGACGACGGGTTCCACTCACGCGGTCGCGCCCCCTCCCCCCAACGCGGGCACGCGGGCCACAAAGGACCGGCGCTCGGCGCGGGCCTCGGGCGAGCGGTGCGCCAGGGCCTTGCGCAGCTGCGAGCGGCCGCGGTGGATCCGGGACCGGACCGTGCCGAGCTTGACGCCCAGAGTGGCGGCGATCTCCTCGTACGACAGTCCTTCGATGTCGCACAGGACGACGGCCGCGCGGAACTCGGGCGCGAGCGTGTCCAGGGCCTGCTGGACGTCCGCGTCGAAGTGCGCGTCGTGGAGGACCTGCTGCGGGGTCGGCTCGCGGCTGGCGAGCCGCTCGGCCGCGTCCTCGCCCAGCGCGTCGAAACGAATGCGCTGCTTGCGGCGGACCATGTCCAGGAAGAGGTTCGTGGTGATGCGGTGCAGCCAGCCCTCGAAGGTGCCGGGGGTGTACGTCGACAGGGAACGGAAGACCCGGACGAAGACTTCCTGGGTCAGATCCTCGGCGTCGTGCTGGTTTCCGGTCAGGCGGTACGCCAACCGGTAGACCCGGCCGCTGTGAGTGCTGACGATCTCCTCCCAGGTGGGCGGAGCCCACGCCTGCGCGTCCGCGTCGGTGGCGAACGTCGCGGTCTGCGCGGTGTCGGCAGCGTGGTGGGTGTCAGCGATCTCGGTCACGGATTTCGGCTCGCCGGACGACCTGAGAAGGCGCCGTAGCACTCCTCCCCGATCCACAGGCGCAGCCGCACCTCCCCTGTCGGCTCTGGTGGTGTCCAGTGGAGCCCCTACCATAGCCACCCCGCCCGTTAGCTCCGGATAAGCGGTTTTACGTGAATTTGATGTGAGGTGATGTGGCTGCGTCATCACTTGCTCGGCGTCCGGGTCCATCCGTTCCCCCCTCGTTCCCCCGCTTCTCTTTCCACTCTCCTAAACGCCCGGTCCCATCTGCGGGTTCCCGGGGCCAACGGATACAGTCACGCCCAGGCAATCACGGGGACAGGAGAGGGTCATTACCGGCAACCGGCAGACGAGCTGGGCGTTCGCCGACGCCTATGTCGCCGAGGACGACGCACTGCACTGGGCCCGCGACCGAGCCCGTGAAGCGGGGTTGCGCTCGGTGTCTCCCGGCGCGGGCGCCGCGCTGCGGATGCTCGCCGCCACCGTGGACGCCAAGGCGGTGGCGGAGATCGGGACCGGATGCGGCGTCTCCGGGATCCATCTGCTGCACGGCATGCGGCCGGACGGGGTGCTGACCACCGTGGACCCGGAACCGGAGCACCAGCAGTTCGCCCGCCAGGCCTTCAGGGCCTGTGGCTTCGCGAGCAACCGCGCCCGGTTCATCCCCGGCCGGGCCCTGGACGTTCTGCCCCGGCTCGCGGACGCGGGCTACGACCTCGTCTTCTGCGACGGCGACCGGCTCGAGGTCCTCGACTACCTCGCTGAATCGTTGCGCCTGCTGCGCCCCGGCGGGCTGGTCGTCTTCGAGGGTGTCTTCGCCAACGGCCGCACGGTGGACTCCGGGCCGCAGCCCACCGAGGTGCTGCGCCTGCGGGAACTGCTGCGGGCGGTGCGCGAGAGCCCGGACCTGATGCCCTCGCTGCTTCCGGTGGGCGACGGGCTGTTGTGCGGGGTCAAGCGCTGAGGCCGCGCACCGCAAAAGGGTGAGCACTCCGCTCCCCCCGGGCGGGCATTCCGGCCCTGGCAACGCGATGCCCCACCCCTGCAAAACAGCGACCCCGGCACCGCGTACGATGCCGGGGCTACCGAGAACTGGGGTCGCTTGCGCGTCAGCCGACGACCTTCTTGAGGGCGTCGCCAAGCGCGTCAGCCTCGTCAGGGGTCAGCTCGACGACGAGCCGACCGCCGCCTTCGAGCGGAACGCGCATGACGATGCCCCGCCCCTCCTTGGTCACCTCGAGCGGGCCGTCGCCCGTCCGCGGCTTCATGGCCGCCATGCTCGTTCCCCTTCCTGAAACCAGCTCACGTCAGCCGACGGCCCTTGAAGGGCACACGGTCCTTCACGGGACACGCGACACCGGCATCGAACACATTGCTTCCAAGCCATTATCCCGCATCTCAGGACCCGATGACCAACATGAGTCGGCATCGCTTGGGCAACACGCGCGAGCAAAACCACTCAATTCGGCGATGTGACTGTGATACTGCGCTCTTGCACGAACACCCGCCGTCCGGACCTGGCGGGCAATTCTTTGACGCAGGTCACACGTGCGCCTCGTTTCCCTGGCGGTGATCTCCGCCATGCTGTCTTCGACGCAGGACGTACCGACCGGTACGACGGAGCCGTGACATCAGAGGGGACCACCATGGCCGACACCGTGCTCTACGAAGTGAGCGACGGACTCGCGACGATCACGCTGAACCGTCCGGAGGCGATGAACGCGCTGAACATCGCGACCAAGGCCGCCCTGCGGGACGCGGCTCAAGAGGCGGCGGCCGACGAGGCCGTACGGGCGATCCTGCTGACCGCCGCCGGGGACCGGGCGTTCTGCGTGGGCCAGGACCTCAAGGAGCACATCGGCCTGCTCCAGGCCCAGGACGCGGGCTCCGGCACCGCGGTGATGAGCACCGTACGGGAGCACTACAACCCCATCGTCCGGGCGCTGACCGGAGCGCCTAAGCCGGTGGTCGCCGGCGTGAACGGGGTCGCGGCCGGAGCCGGCTTCGGATTCGCGCTCGCCGCGGACTACCGGATCGTCGCGGACACGGCGGCCTTCAACACATCGTTCGCCGGGGTGGCGCTCACCGCCGACTCCGGGACCTCCTGGACGCTGCCGCGCGTCATCGGTCCTTCCCGTGCCGCCGACCTGCTGCTCTTCCCGCGGAGCATCAGCGCCCAGCAGGCCTACGAGTGGGGGATCGCGAACCGCCTGGTCCCCGCCTCCGAGCTGCGTGCGGAGGCGGAGAAGGTGGCCCGGTCGCTGGCCGAGGGCCCGACGCTCGCGTACGCCGCGCTGAAGGAGTCCATCGCCTACGGGCTCTCCCACTCCCTCGACGAGGCTCTCGAGAAGGAGGACGAACTGCAGGGCCGCGCGGGCGCCTCACACGACCACGGCATCGCGGTGCAGGCGTTCGTCAACAAGGAGAAGCCGAAGTACGTGGGCCACTGAGGCGGCTTCGCGCCGCCCGGGTCAGCTGCTCCGGGCGGCGCAGTCGGCCAGGTGGTCGTCCACCAGCCCGCACGCCTGCATCAGCGCGTACGCCGTCGTCGGGCCGACGAACCGTATGCCGCGCTTCTTGAGGGCCTTGGACAGGGCCGTCGACTCGGCGGTGACGGCGGGCACGTCGCCGAGGGACATCGGCGCCGGGCGCGAGGCCCCGTCGGGCGCGTACGACCAGATCATTTCGTCCAGCTCGCCCGGCGCCCAGTCGGCCAGCACGCGCGCGTTGGCGAGCGTCGCCTCGATCTTGGCGCGATTGCGGATGATGCCGGAGTCGGCGAGCAGACGCTCCTGGTCTGCCTCCGTGAAGGCGGCCACCTTGGCGATCCGGAAGTCGGCGAAGGCTGACCGGAAACCTTCGCGGCGGCGCAGAATCGTGATCCACGACAGACCGGACTGGAAGGCCTCGAGGCACAGCCGCTCGTACAGCGCGTCGTCCCCGTGGACCGGGCGGCCCCACTCCTCGTCGTGGTACGCCACGTAGTCCTCGGCGGACAGGGCCCACGGGCAGCGCAGCACACCGTCCGGCCCGGCCACGGCGGCGCCGCTCATCGGTGGTCCCCCTCGCCCCGCTCCTCGGTGGCGGCTCTGGACGCGCGGGCACCGGCGAGCGCGGACTCCAGGTCGGCGATGCGGGCGTCCCGTTCGGCGATCTCGGCGCCGAGGCGGCCGAGCGCGTCGTCCACGTCCGCCATGCGGTAACCGCGCAGGGCGAGCGGAAAACGCAGGGCCTCCACGTCCGCGTGGCCGACCGGGCGGTCCGGCGGCAGCGGGTCCTCGAGCCGCTCGGGCGCCGCCTCCGGCAGGGGTGCGCTCTCGCCGCCGCCCACCACGGCCAGTGTCACCGCGGCCACCACGACGGCGAGCGCGACGACCAGGAACAGGAACATGAGCATCAGTGAGGTCCCCACGCTCGGTGCCGGCGCGCGGTGCGCCGGCGCGAAGTGCCGATGTCGATTGTGTCTCGGTCAGATCGTGCCATGCCAGGCTGACGATTAAGGTCGCAGGCGACCGAGGAACGGGACGTACTGGGAGAGGTCACAGGAGATGCTCAGGCTGGGCAGGCGGGAATTCGGCGCACACGAGCCGGTGATCATGGCGATCGTGAACCGGACCCCCGACTCCTTCTACGACCAGGGGGCCACGTTCCACGACGAGCCCGCCCTGGCGCGCGTGGAGCAGGCGGTCGCCCAGGGCGCCGAGATCGTCGACATCGGCGGGGTCAAGGCCGGACCGGGAGAAGAGGTCACGGCCGAGGAGGAGGCGCGGCGGACGGTCGGTTTCGTCGCCGAGGTACGGCGGCGCTTCCCGGATCTGGTGATCAGCGTGGACACCTGGCGCCACGAGGTCGGCGAGGCGGTGTGCGAGGCGGGCGCGGATCTGCTGAACGACGCGTGGGGCGGGGTCGATCCACGGCTCGCGGAGGTCGCGGCACGGTACCGGGTGGGGCTGGTGTGCACCCACGCCGGAGGTGCGCAGCCGCGGACGCGTCCGCACCGGGTGACGTACGACGACGTGATGACGGACATCCTGAAGGTGACCCTGGGGCTGGCGGAGCGGGCGGTGGCGCTCGGCGTACCGCGCGAGTCGGTCCTGATCGACCCGGGCCATGACTTCGGGAAGAACACGCGGCACAGCCTGGAGGCGACGCGGCGGCTGGACGAGATGGTCGCGACGGGATGGCCGGTACTGGTGTCGCTGTCCAACAAGGACTTCGTGGGCGAGACGCTGGACAAGCCGGTGAAGGAACGGGTGCTGGGGACCCTGGCGACGACGGCCGTGTCGGCGTGGCTGGGAGCGCAGGTGTACCGGGTGCACGAGGTGGCGGAGACGCGCGAGGTCCTGAACATGGTGGCGTCGATCGCGGGCCATCGCCCGCCGGCGGTCGCCCGCCGCGGTCTGGCGTAGCCCCGCCGGGTGCCGGGGGCCTGGTCCCGCCGGCCCGCCCGTCGCGGGGCTCCCCCCGGCCACCGCGTCCACCGGGACCTAGCGGCCCGCCTCCTTGGAGACCAGCTCGACGGCCTCGTCCACGTCGTCCGTCAGGTGGAACAGGAGCAGGTCCTTCTGCGAGGCCTTGCCCTGGGCCACCAGGGTGTTCGTCAGCCAGTCCACCAGACCGCCCCAGTACGCCTTGCCGTAGAGGACGATCGGGAAGCGCGTCACCTTCTGGGTCTGGACCAGGGTCAGGGCCTCGAAGAACTCGTCCAGCGTGCCGAGGCCGCCCGGCAGCACCACGAACCCCTGCGCGTACTTCACGAACATCATCTTGCGCACGAAGAAGTAGCGGAAGTTCAGGCCGATGTCGACGTACGGGTTCAGCCCCTGCTCGAAGGGCAGCTCGATGCCGAGGCCGACCGAGACGCCCTTCGCCTCGCAGGCGCCCTTGTTCGCCGCCTCCATCGCGCCCGGGCCACCGCCGGTGATCACCGCCCAGCCCGCCCGCACCAGTCCCCGTCCGAGCCGGACTCCGGCCTCGTACTCGGCCGAGTCCACCGGTGTCCGGGCCGAGCCGAACACGCTGATCGCGGGCGGGAGTTCGGCCAGGGTACCGAAGCCCTCGACGAACTCCGACTGGATCCGGAGGACCCGCCAGGGGTCGGTGTGCACCCAGTCGGTGGGAGCGCGCTCGTCCAACAGCCGCTGGTCCGTGGTGCTCGTCTTCACCTGGTCCCGCCGGCGCAGCACCGGACCGAGCCGCTGCTCGTCCGGCGGCACCTTCTTCCCCTCGGGGTTGCCAGTAGGCATGTGCGCTCCCTCCGCTCGGGGGTGGTTCCTCCCCAGCGTAGATCCACGCTGGTTAAGGACAGGGGACGTGTGCATGTCCGCCATGGGCCGCGGTCCCCACATTCGCAGCAGGTCAGGACGTCAGCCAGGCCCTCAGGCGCTCCTCGCCGGCGAGGATCTTCGCCGTCTCCACGCGCTCGTCCCGCTTGTGCGCCAAGTGCGGGTTGCCCGGGCCGTAGTTGACGGCCGGGACGCCGAGCGCGCTGAAACGGGAGACGTCCGTCCAGCCGTACTTGGGCTGCGGGGTGCCGCCCACGGCTTCGATGAACGCCGCGGCGGCCGGGTGCGAGAGGCCGGGAAGCGCCCCGCCGCTGTGGTCGACCACGACGAACTCGTCGATCCCGCAGTCCGCGAAGACCTCGCGGACATGGGCGACCGCCTCCTCCTCGGTGCGGTCCGGGGCGTAACGGAAGTTGACCGTGACCACGCACTCGTCGGGGATCACGTTCCCCGCCACCCCGCCCGAGACGCCGACCGCGTTCAGGCCCTCCCGGTACTCCAGGCCGTCGATCACCGGGTACCGCGGCTCGTACGCGGCCAGGCGGGCCAGGATCGGGGCCGCCGCGTGGATCGCGTTCGCGCCCATCCAGCTGCGCGCCGAGTGCGCCCGCTCGCCCCTCGTCTTCAGCAGCACCCGCAGCGTGCCCTGGCAACCGCCCTCGACCTGGCCGTCGGAGGGCTCCAGCAGCACCGCGAAGTCGCCCTCCAGCCAGTCGGGATGGGTCTTGGCCACATGTCCCAGACCGTTCAGGTGGGCGTCGACCTCTTCGTTGTCGTAGAAGACGAACGTGAGGTCGCGGTTGGGCTCCGGGACCGTCGCCGCGATACGGAGCTGAACGGCGACGCCCGACTTCATGTCGCAGGTGCCACACCCCCACAGCACACCGTCCGCGTCCAGGCGGGAGGGCACGTTGTCCGCGATCGGGACCGTGTCGATGTGTCCCGCCAGGATGACGCGCTCCGGCCGCCCCAGGCCCGTCCGCGCCACGACGTTGTTGCCGTACCGCTCGACCGCCAGGTGCGGCAGGGCGCGCAGTGCGCTTTCGATCGCGTCCGCGAGGGGCTTCTCAGCGCCGCTCTCGGAGGGGAAGTCGACGAGCTGCGCGGTCAGCCGCGCGGCGTCCAGCGTGAGGTCAAGGGGGGTATCGGCCATGATGTCGACCCTAGCGCGCCGGACCGCGCCCGCTGCCCCACGAGTTGTCCACAACCTCGGGCGGCGTCCCGAGACGCCTCCAGTACCTTGTACGCGTGCCAGAGCCGTCCCCCAACCTCAAGCGTCGCGGCCGCCTTCTCCGTTTCGGGGCGGCTTTCGTGGCCCTGCTCGCCGTCGCGGGCTATCTCGTCGTCCAGTACCTCACCGGCTCCGCCGCGCCCAGATGCACGGTCGTCTCGGGCGAGACCGACGGAACGTCGTACGACTTCACCCCGGAGCAGGCGGTCAACGCGGCGACGATCTCCGCCGTCGGCACCACGCGCGGCCTGCCCGAGCGGGCGGTGACCATCGCGCTCGCGACCGCGCTCCAGGAGTCGGGCCTGCGCAATATCGAGCACGGCGACCGGGACTCGCTCGGCCTGTTCCAGCAGCGCCCGTCACAGGGCTGGGGCAGCCGGGACCAGATCATGGACCCGACGTACGCGGCGGGCGTCTTCTACCAGCACCTGGCCAAGGTGCCCGACTACAAGGAGCTGCCGCTGACCGTCGCCGCGCAGCGTGTGCAGCGCAGCGGCTATCCGGAGGCGTACGCGAAGCACGAGCCGGACGCCAGGCTGCTCGCCGACGCGCTCACCGGCAGGTCGCCCGCCACGCTCACCTGCCAGGGACGCCCGGCGCCGACGGCGGCCGGTGGCCCGGACGCGGTACGGGCCGCGCTGGTAAGGGACTTCGGGCGCGATGTGCTCCAGACGGCCGGTGCGGAGGTGGGCGCCCACCGGCTCTCGGCCTCCCCCACCGTGACCGCGAAGACGGCCGGCAACGCGGTGACGGTCCCGGTGCCCCGGAAGTCCACCGCCTCGGGCACCGTCCGCCAGCGCGGCTGGGAGCTGGCGCACTGGGCCGTGGCCAACTCGTCGGCGCTGCACATCGCCCGCGTCTCCTTCGACGGCCGTGAGTGGTCGCGCGGAGGCTTCGCGAACGAGTGGCGTACGGCGGGTGGGTCGGACGCCAAGTCTGCGGCCGCCGAAGTCCGTATCGTCACCGGCGAGTAGATCGGGCAGCAGTACGGGTTCTCACCCCTCCGAGTTGTGCGCGGCGCGCCTCGTCGACGAGGCGCGCCACCTTTTTCACGCATCCCCCTGCAGACCCCGAAATCCTTGAGAACAAAGGGCTGCAGGGATTCGGGGGGCTTTCCGGCGGGATGCCGTTTGCCCGATTTCATCCCCAGCCGATAATGCGACGCATTGCCAACTCTTTACATGGGCGCACCGCAACCTTCGCGGGCTTCGAGCGGTAGTCACTGCGTCCGAGCCCGGAATGATCAACTGCCGGACAGAGCCGGGCACTTCACCGTTCTCTCCCGTCTAAGGAGCACCATGTCCCTCCCCCTGACCCGCCGGATCGCCCGTGCCGCGCTGCTGATCGCAGCGGGGGCGGCGCCCGTGGTCGGTGCGGCCGGCTCCGCCAGCGCGGCGACGACCGATCTGCCGGCCACCCCGAACCTCGCCGGGCTGACCGCCCTGGACAACGCACAGGTCGGCACCACCGTCGACAGCGCGACCCAGAAGGTCTCCGGGCTCGCGGGTGACGCCGGTGGCCAGGCGGTCCAGGCCGGCGGCAAGGCGGTCAAGCAGGCCGTCCCGGCCGCGAACAACGCCGGCGGCAGGCTCGTCGGAACCGCGGCGCCGATGGCGCAGAAGGCGGCCGGGGACGCGGCAGGGCAGGCCGGCGGTCTGCTCGGCGGTGCCGCCAAGACCGGACTGCCGGGCCGGCAGCTGCCGGTGCAGGGTCTGCCGCTGGGTGGCTGAGTGGCACAGCGCTACGACGGAGGGGTACAGGGAGCCGCCCTGGGCCCCTCCTGCTCGTATCGCGGCCTTAGAGCCGCTCCACCGCTGCCGCGACGCGCTCGTCCGTCGCCGTGAGGGCCACTCGTACGAACGCCTCGCCCGCGGGGCCGTAGAAGTCCCCCGGGGCGACCAGGATCCCCAGGTCGGCGAGGTGGGCGACCGTGTCCCAGCAGGACTCGTCGCGGGTCGCCCACAGATACAGGCTCGCTTCGCTGTGCTCGATGCGGAAGCCGTGCTTCAGGAGGGCGTCCCGCAGGACCGTGCGGCGGGCCGCGTAGCGCTCACGCTGCTCGCGGACATGCGTGTCGTCGCCCAGCGCGGCCACGACCGCGGCCTGGGTCGGCGCCGAGGTCATCATGCCGCCGTGCTTGCGGATCTCCAGGAGGGGGCCCAGCACCGCCGGGTCGCCCGCGAGGAACGCCGCCCGGTAGCCCGCCAGGTTCGACCGCTTGGACAGGGAGTGGACCGCGACGATGCCCTCGTACGACCCCTGGCAGACGTCCGGGTGCAGGACCGAGACCGGGTCGGCGTCCCAGCCCAGCTCGAGGTAGCACTCGTCGGAGAAGACCAGGACGCCGTGCTCACGCGCCCAGGCCACGATCCGGGTGAGCTCCTCCTTGGCCAGCACCCTGCCCGTCGGGTTCGACGGCGAGTTGAGCCAGAGCAGCTTCAGGTTCGCGGGGTCCAGCTCGGTCGGGTCGTCGTAGGCCACGTGGTCCGCGCGGGCCAGGCGCGCGCCGACCTCGTAGGTCGGGTAGGCCAGGCGCGGGTAGGCGACCGTGTCGCCGGGGCCGAGGCCGAGCTGGGTCGGGAACCAGGCCACGAGCTCCTTGGAGCCGACGATGGGCAGGACATGGCGGTGGGTGACGTCACGGGCGCCGAGGCGGCGCTCCAGCCAGCCCGTGATCGCGTCCCGCAGCTCGGGCGTGCCCCAGACCGTCGGATAGCCCGGGGAGTCCGCCGCCGCGACAAGCGCTTTCTGGATCAGCTCGGGGACCGGGTCGACCGGGGTGCCGACGGACAGGTCGACGATTCCGCCCGGGTGCGCGGCGGCCGTCTTCTTGTACGGCTCGAGCTTGTCCCAGGGGAAGACCGGAAGGCGGTCGGATACTGCGGACACGGGGATCGGGCTCACTTTCTGGGTACGACGGGCGCCCCCTACGAGCGTACGGGCGCCAAACGCCACGGTCCCGTGCGGCGCGAGCGCCGTACGGGACCGAGACGGCACCGGCTCATCGGCTTCCGGGCCGCTGAAGCCGGTTGTGCGGGCCGCTTACTGGTTCATCGGGGGCAGCGCCGCGATGAAGGGGTGATCGCGCTCGATCAGCCCCAGCTTGCTGGCGCCACCGGGCGAGCCGAGCTCGTCGAAGAACTCGACGTTCGCCTTGTAGTAGTCCTTCCACTCCTCGGGCGTGTCATCCTCGTAGAAGATCGCCTCGACCGGGCACACCGGCTCGCAGGCTCCACAGTCGACGCATTCGTCCGGGTGGATGTACAAGGACCGCTGGCCCTCGTAGATGCAGTCGACCGGGCACTCCTCGATGCACGCCTTGTCCTTGACGTCGACACAAGGCTCTGCGATGACGTAGGTCACGCTGTCGTTCCTCCTCGGTAGGGCGCTGGCGGGCCTCCTCAGGCTCCGCCGCCTGGCGCGCGGGAGCGCGGCGTCGTCGATGCCCGCACCTAGTATCTCCGTTCCTGGGCATGATCCGAACAGGAGGGGTGAACTGACCTGTGGAAATCTCTGCGGGCGGACGACTCGTGGTCCGTATCACCACTGCTGACGTGGGGAAACGCGTCTCCGTACGGCGGTGGAGCGAACATGCCACCGAGGGTGAGAAGTTCACCGACACGGTCGGAGTTCTCACATCATGGGACAAGGGTGTGCTGCTGATCACGCAACGCGACGGAAAGACCGTCCGGATCACGGAGTCCTCCCTGGTCGCGGGCAAGGTGGTGCCCCCGGCCCGGGTCCGCCGTACGGGCCCGGCGACGTCGTACGAGGAGCTCGCGCGGATCTCCGCCCGGGCCTGGCAGCCGGTCGAACGGGAGCGCCTCGGTGACTGGGAGCTGCGCGCCGCCGCCGGATTCACGCGCCGGGCCAATTCGGTGCTGCCGCTCGGTGACCCCGGGCTGCCGCTGGACGAGGCCCTGACGGCCGTGCGGAGCTGGTACGCGGCCCGCGGCCTGCCCGCGTACCTGCAGACGGCGACGGGGGCGGAGGGCACCCAGGAACTGCTGTGCGCGGAACTGGAGGCCCGGGGGTGGACGCGGGAGGTGACCGCGGAGGTGTGGACCGGTGCCCTGGCGCCCGTGGCGGACCGTGAGGCCCCCGGGGTGGTGCTCTCGCGCACGGCCGACGAGACGTGGCTCGCCCGCTATCAGCGCAAGGGTCTCGGCGAGGTGGCCCTGAAGGTGCTGGGCAGCGGGCCCTCGGTCTGGTTCGCGACGGTACCGGGGCCGGAGGGTGCGCCTCCGGCGGCGATCGGGCGGTGCGTGGTGGACGGCCGGTGGGCCGGCTTCGGGGCGGTGGAGGTCGACCCGGACCTGCGTCGCCGGGGACTGGCCACGGCCGTGATGGCCGCGCTGGCCCGGCAGGCCCTCGACGAGGGCGCCTCGGCGGCGTGGCTCCAGGTGGAGAGGGATAACGCGGGCGCCCGGGCCCTGTACGCACGACTGGGCTTCGGGGCGCATCATGCTTATCACCACTACCGGGAGCCGGAGGGCTCCCGCGGTCCGGACGCGGGCGGCCCGGCGGTCGCGCGGTCCGGTCCGGTGGGGTGAGAGGTTTCGAGGCCGTCATGCAATCCCCCTATCCCCCGGAGCCGGAACGGGCCGCCGAGGTGCGTCGGCGGTTCGGCGAGGAGGCCCGCTGCGCGCAGCCCGATCTCACGACCCTCTGCCTGCTCGTGGGAGCCGCCGCGGACGGAGCGCTGGACGAGGCGGGGATGGACGGCGCGCAGATGGAGCTGGACCGGCTGGCCGGACAGCTCCCGTTCGGGCCGGGCGGCCCCCGTTCCTGGGCCGTCGCGCTCGCCGACCTCCTCGGGGCGCGCTACGGCTTCCACGGCACGCTCGCCGACTACGAGCGGCTGCAGTCCTCGCTGCTGCACGAGGTGCTGCGGCGGCGACAGGGGCTGCCGATCCTGCTCTCGGTGGTGTGGATCGAGGTGGCCCGGCGGGCCGGTGCGCCGGTGTACGGGGTCGCGCTGCCCGGGCACTTCGTCGTCGGGTTCGGGACGCAGGAGGACCAGGTGCTGGCCGACCCCTTCGACGGGGGGCGGGTGCTGACCGGCAGCGACGCCGAGATGCTGGTCGCCGGGGCCACGGGAGCGCCGCTCGACCCGTCGATGCTGGCGCCGGCGGATTCGCTGGACGTCGTGCTGCGGGTGCTGAACAACATCCGCGCGTGGGCCGCCGCCCGGCCCGAGCGGTCCGATGTGGCCCTGTGGGCGGTCGAGTTGTCGTTGCTGCTCCCCGCGCATCCGGCCCGGCTGCGCTACGAGCGCGCGCAGCTGCTGGTCCAGCGGGGCGACTTCGTACAGGGGGCTGTGGAGCTCGACGCCTACGCGGACCTGGTGTCCGCCGTCGACGAAACGGCCGCCGATCAGGTACGGGGGCAGGCCAGGGCAGCCCGGGCAAGGCTGAACTGAGGCCTCCCCGCTCCTTCGGGATCGCACGCGGGCCAGGCGGCTACAGCCAGCCCTTCTCCCGTGCGATCCGGACGGCCTCCGCCCTGTTGCGAACCGCCAGTTTCTGGATGGCCGTGGAGAGGTAGTTGCGGACCGTGCCCTGGGACAGGTGCAGGGCCGCGGCCAGCTCCGCGTTGGTGGAGCCGTCCGCCGCCGCGCGCAGGACGTCGCGTTCGCGGTCGGTCAGCGGGTTGGCGCCGTCGGCCAGGGCGGCCGCGGCCAGCGTGGGGTCGATGACGCGCTCGCCGGCGAGCACCTTCCGCACCGCCTCGGCGAGTTGGGCCGCGGGCGCGTCCTTCACCAGGAAGGCGTCGGCGCCCGCCTCCATCGCCGAGCGCAGATAGCCGGGACGCCCGAAGGTGGTGAGGACGACCACCTTGAGGGCCGGAAGCTCCCGCTGGAGCCCGGCCGCCGCCTCGATCCCGGTCGCACCGGGCATCTCGATGTCCAGGAGCGCCACGTCCACGTCGTGGGCGCGCGCCGCCGCCAGCACCTCGTCGCCGCGGGCGACCTGGGCGACGACCTCGATGTCCTCCTCCAGACCCAGCAGGGCGGCCAGCGCCTCCCGGACCATCGACTGGTCCTCGGCGAGCAGGACCTTGATCGTGCGGCTCATGCCCCGGATCCTACGGCCTGGCACCGCCCACGGGCACGCGCGCGACCAGCCGGAAGCCGTGCTTCGCGCGGCCCGCCTCCAGCGTCCCGCCGGCCTTCTCCAGCCGCTCGGTCAGACCGGTCAGGCCGTTGCCCGGGCCCTTGCCCGAGCCGCCGGAGCCGTCGTCGTCCACGGAGAGCTCCAGTACCTGCCCGTCCAGGGTCTGCCGTCTGAGCACCTCCACCGTGCAGCGCGCCGCGCCGCTGTGCCGCACGACGTTGGTGACCGCCTCGCGCAGCGCCCAGGCGAGGGCGGACTCGCTGTCCTGGGCGACACCCGAGAGGTCGGGCTCCGCGGGTACGTCTGCGGTGACCGCAGCCGCCGTCAAGGCGACCTGCGCTCCCGCGAGTTCGGCGGCCAGGCGCGGACGCCGGTAGCCCGCGACCGCCTCGCGCACATCGACGAGGGCCTGGCGGCTGACCTGTTCGATGTCGGCGACCTGCTGGGCCGCCTTGTCGGGGTGGTCGGGGAGCATACGGCCGGCGAGCTCGCTCTTCAGGGTGATCAGCGACAGCGAGTGCCCGAGCAGGTCGTGCAGATCGCGGGCCAGACGCAGCCGCTCCTCGTTGGCCGCGAGCTGGGCGACGGTGGCCCGCGCCTTGCGCAACTCGATCGTCGTGCGCACCAGCTGGCCGACGCCTGTCATCGCGAACCCGATGAGCAACACCAGGAGGATCATGTTCCACGCGTGCTTCTCGCCGATATGCAGTCCGACGAGCAGCATCTCGGCGGTCGTCGCCGGGATCGCCCAGTAGGCCATGCGAAGCGGCAGGGCCGCCCCGCAGGCGACGGAGACGTAGACGAAGAGGCCGATCCAGGCCGAGCCGAGTGTGAAGCAGAGCAGGGCGGCGAGCGCGGCGAGAAGGACGATGAGGATGCTGACGTACGTCCCGGAGAACGGCCGACCCATGTTGCGGAAGACCAGCGTGAGATAGACCCCGACGAAGGCCGCGAGGCCCAGCCAGCCGGCCACGGTGCCGCCGGTGGTGTGGTTGCCGGAGGCGAGGTCGTGGACCGGCGAGCTGAGGAAGACCAGCCAGACACCGATCCACAGCGTCTTGCGCAGCAGCTCAGGCCGGTTGCGGGGCGGCTGACTCAGGCGTATCAGCCGCTCCGACCGGACCTCGTCGGACCGCAGGTCGTCCGTCATGGCGCTCACGCCTTCAAGGTGTCCTTCCGGTACAGCCAGGCCGCGCCGCCCGCGAACAGGGCGAAGAAGGCGACGAGGATGGCGATGTCCTGTGCGTGCGGGGCCCGGCTCTCCTCGATGGCCTGCCCCAGAGCAGCGTACGCGTGGGTGGGCAGCCACTTGGCGATGTCCTGCAGCCACTGCGGGAAGGTGGTCGCGGGCATCCACAGGCCGCCCAGCAGCGACAGCCCGAAGTAGATGATCATCGTGATCGGGCGGACCGCGTCCCCGCTGGCGAGATAGCCGATGGCCACGCCGAGGGCGGCGAAGACGAGGCTGCCGGCCCAGATCGCGCCGGTGAGGGCGAGCCACTGCCAGGCCTCGAGGCGGACGTGCTTCACGGCCGAGGCGACCACGAAGACGATCACGATGGACGGCAGGCTGACGACGGCCGCACTGGCGGTCTTGGCGAGGACGTAGCCGCGCCCCGGGAGGGGGGTCAGCCGCAGCTGCCGGACCCAGCCGCTCTCGCGCTCCTTGGCGATGCGCTCGCTGTTGCCCATCAGGACGGCGGTCAGTGCGCCGAAGGACGCCATCGAGACCATCATGTAGGTCGGGATCGTCAGGCCGGTGCCGTCGACCTTGGTCACGCTGTCGGCCTTGCCCGCGATGAGCAGGAAGAGGAGCGACGGGTACAGCACGGAGAAGAACAGGAACTTGCGGTTGCGCAGGGCCCTGGCCAGTTCCAGCTTGATCAGGCTGCTCACGACTGCTTGGCCTCCTCGGCCTCGGTGATGGCGACGAATGCCTGCTCGAGCCCGAGCCCGGCCACTTCGAGATTGCGGGGGTAGACACCGAGGCCGTACAGGGCGTGGACGGTGGCGTCGGCGTCGGTGGACTGGATGCGGACCGTCTGCCCGGAGATGTCCATCACGGTGAGGAAGGGCAGCGCACGCAGCGGGGCCTCGTCGATCGAGCCCTCCAGATCGAAGGAGATACGGCGGGCACCGGCCTTCGCCTTGATCTCGGCGCCGGTCCCGTCGGCGAGGAGGCGCCCGCGGTGCAGGACGAGCACCCGGTCGGCGATCGCGTCGGCCTCTTCGAGGTAGTGCGTGGCGAACAGGACCGTACGCCCCTCGTCCGCCTGTTCCCGCATGGTGGCCCAGAACGCCTGGCGGGCGGAGACGTCCATGCCGGTGGTCGGCTCGTCCAGGACGATGAGGTCGCTGTCGCCCGCGGTGGCGAGGGCGAAGCGGACACGCTGGGCCTGGCCGCCGGAGAGCCTGTTGACCTTGCGGCCGGCGATCTGCGCGATGCCCGCGCGAGTGAGCACATCGTCGATCTTGTACGACTTCGGGTGCAGGTCGCAGGCGAGCTTGACCAGTTCGGCGACCGTGACCTCGTCCATCAGGCCGCCGCTCTGCAGCATGGCGCCCACGCGTCCGGCGACTATGGCTTCGCGCGGACCGGTCCCGAACACGCGGACCGTGCCGCTGTCCGCCTGCTTGAGCCCGAGGAGCAGGTCGAGAGTGGTGGACTTGCCCGCGCCGTTGGGCCCCAGGAGGGCCACCGTCTCGCCCGGGTGCAGGTCGAGCGTCAGACCGTCGACGGCCCGGACGCTCCCGTAGGCCTTGGTCACCTGGTCGAACGCGACCACCGTTGTGGTGACCGCAGTTGTCGTCGTCATGACCCCATCGTCGCCGCGCGGTGGTGCCGCGGAGCAGTGCCAGGTGTCGTGACTCCCACATGACAGATGTCATATGGCCGGCACGACGACGGGGGTGCCCGCTCCCGGCGGCCACCCCCGTGTCGTCCGGATCAGCTGGGGTTCGTGTCGATCGTCGCGATACGGGCCGCCGGCGACTTGCCGAGCAGCGCGGGCCGCAGCGCGCCGATCACGTCCTCCACCGTGACCGCCGTCTTCTGGCCGGTGGCGCGGGTGATGAGCACACCGTCGAAGGTGTTGCCGTACAGCCCTTGCAGCGCCGCCTTGTCGTATGTGTCGACGAGCTTGCCGTTGATGGCCTTCACCCCGATGAACTTCCACAGGGAGTTGCGGGGGCTGAAGGAGATCGTGTGGGCGGCGTCCGTGCGCACCGTCACGTTCTGGGACATCGCGGGCTGCGCGAACTCCTTCATCATCCGGTCGACCTCCGCGTTGGAGACCGTCGGCCGGCGCGTGGTCGTGGGCACCTTCACGGGCGTGCTCGCGCCGGTCTCCACCTCGGTGCGGTACGCCTGCTCGACGGCCGCGGTGGAAGCGGAGACGTCGACGCCCTCGCCCGCCTTTCCGTACACGGCGACGGCCTTGCCCGACTCGAACTTGACCGTGCCCTCGACCATCGAGCTGGCACCGCCCGCGGCGCGTTCCAGTTCGGCCTGCAGCTTCTCCTCGTCGACCGGCATCACGGGATCGATGACGCGCTCCTGCCCGAACAGGGAGCCGATCACCGACACCGGGTTGTAGTCGCTCTGTGCGGCGGCGGCGACGGTGGCCTTGCTGTCGAGCTGGAGGCCCGCTTGGTCCGGCCTGAGGGCGACCGTCTTGCCGTCCACCGACAGTTCGAGCGGCTTGCCGGTACGGCTGCCCAGGGCGGAGTCCAGCTTCTGGATCGCGTCGCCGCGCGTTCCGCCACCGATGTCGACACCGAGCACGGTGGTGCCCTTGGGCACGTCGGAGTGGTTCATCAGCAGTCCGGCGCCGTAGGCGACACCGCCGAGGAAGACCAGGCCGCCGATCAAGAGCGCCGGCTTGCTGCGGCCCTTCTTCCTGGCCGGCTTCGCGCTCTTGGAGTTCTGGCTCTTCGGCGGCTCGGGCAGCTTCGGTGCCGTGTGCTGCACGGGCCCGTCGGACTGCGTGCCCGGGAACGGGCCGTTCTGGGCGCCCGCGGGGACGACCGGGATGCCGCTGGTGACCGTGTGCCCGGAAATGTTGTCGCCGGGGCGGCCGTAGCCCTGGCCACCCGGAGCGGGGGCCGGCTTCTGCGGGGTGAGGATCGCGGTGTCGTCGCTGAGTCCGCCCCCGGGCCGGCCCTGGCCCGGGCCGGCGCCCGGCGCGCCCAGTGCCCCGGGGCCGTACGGGCTGCCCTGGCCTGCGCCGGGCGTCCCCGGGAGACCCCGTGCCGGCAGGCCGGGGCCGCCGGGTGTGGGACCCGCGGGAGGGATGGCAGGGCCGTCGCCGATGACCGGGCCGCCGGTGGGACCGGACGGGCCGTGCGGGCTCCCGTCCGTGAAGTACGGCAGATCGTCGCGGCTGGGCTCCACGCCGTCCTCGGGACCTATGACGGGCAACGAGGCGGTGGTGGCGGCCACGGCGTCGGAGACGTCGAAGGAGCCGGTTCCTCCGCCGTGCCCCGGCGCGACGGGTCCCGCGCCGGTGGCACCCGGAAGCCCCCTGCCGTTCGTCGCGCCCGGGCGTGCGCCCAGCGGGCCCGCGGCGCCCGTGCCCCCTGTGGGCCGTGCGCCCGTGGCGCCCGGCGCGCCGGAAGCACCAGGGTGCACGGCACCGGCGCCGTTCGCGCCGGGAGCACCCGGACGCGCTCCGCCCGCGCCGAATCCGCCGGGCACGTCGGACCCCTGTATGCCGGACCCTCCCGGCATACCCGCGCCGTCGGTCGAGCCGCCGCCCTGCGGGCCCTTGGCCGCCGAGGGCTTGCGGGGTGCGAACCAGTCGCTCGTCTTCTCCCCGGCCGGCGCCGGGGGCTCCGCGGTGCTGTCGAGGGCGCTCAGCGGGGTGACGGTGCTCGTCGGCTGCGGGTCGGCAGCCGCTTCGGCCGTCGTGTCGGCGGTGTCGGCGTCCGCGACGGGGGTGCGCACGACGACCGGCGGAATGGGCCGTGATCCGGGGATGTTGATCCGGATCCGGGTCGTCAGTGTGGTCTCGGTCTTTCGTTCCTCCGGCCGCGTGGCCGAACGGCTCGCGTCGACACCGTCCTCGGAAGCCATGGGGGTCCCGTACGGCGGCGTCCCGGACGGATACGCGGCTCCGCCACGCCCGTTGGATCCGGCGGACGAACTGTCAGTTTCACGACTCAAGGCAGGTTCTCCCGGTTGGCTCCACCGCCTGTTTCGACCTCAACAGGTGGCCTCCCGTGCTCGAGCGAAGCCAGGGGCTCGGGGAAGGCTCGGCGGCGCGCACCACCATACTGGCCGCAGGTGGTCCGCAGACCGCGCCTGTCAGGAAACCCGCACGGTACTCCTACGCGCGCACCCCGTTTTCCCCGGGGGCATTCCGTGATCCGGGAGACGAAGTGGTACGTCACTTGCCGAGTCGGACGCCTGAGCCGCCTGCCGGCCGCCCCGGGGCGGGCGTGGCGCAGATCACAGCGACGGCCATTCCGCCGAGCAGGAAAAGATAGGACCCGACGCCCGCACCGAACAGGAAATCTCCTTCCGGACGGCTCGCGGTGAGCAGGATGACGGAGACCACCCAGCCCGCGGCGGGCGCGACGGCCCCCGCCCGGGTCCCCATGACCCGGGCACCGCCGACGAAGAGCCCGGCCGCACCCGCCAGCGCGAGGAGCAGCCCACCGGGAAACCAGCCGCCCTGCACGAGCGCGCCCGCCGCCCCCACCACCGCGCCGAGCACGAACAGGCCCAGATAGGCGGCGGCCCGGCCGGCCGAGGGCGGTTTCAGCGGCTGCGCGAGCGTGCTCTGCTGCTTGCCCGTGGACATCATGGCGCCACTCCCTCGAACAGGTCCGTCTCCCGGGCCTCGGCGCTCCCGGCACCCTGGGCCGGGAGGACCCCCGTCCCGGTCTGCTCGCCACGGACCAGCTCGTAGTACTCGGTCGTGAACAGGGGCTGCGCGAGGGCGTTGGAGAGGGCGAACCACGGCTCGGCGACCTCGATCTGCGTGGCGTGCGCCCGCATCGCGGCGGCCTTCGCGGCGGCGAACGCGGTGCCGTCGATCTCTGTGGTGATCACCTCGTCGCCGACCACGCCGGGGACGTCCTCGACGGCCGCCGCCTTGGCGAAGGGGGTGTCGTCGAGCGCCTCGCCGAGCCGCGCGAAGGCGGCCTCGGCCACCCGGCGCGGCACCCGGTTCCAGTAGATCTTGGTGATCTCCCAGGGCGCTCCGAGGTCCGGCCTGAAGCCGGGGTCGGCGGCCAGCCGGGCGGCGCGCATGGCGACACGATGGGCCTGGATGTGGTCGGGGTGACCGTAGCCGCCGTCGGGGTCGTAGGTGACGAGGACCTGGGGGCGCACCTCCCGGACGACCGCCACCAGGTGGCCGGCCGCCTCGTCGGGATCGGCGGACCAGAAGGCTTCCGGACGGCTGTTCTGCGGGGCGCCCATCATCCCGGAGTCCCGGTAGCGGCCGGGGCCGCCGAGGTGGCGGTGGTCGCTGACGCCGAGCGCGGCCATGGCGGCGGCCAGTTCGCCGGCGCGGTGGGGGCCCAGCGTGTCGTCGCGGTCCGCCGCGAGATGAGCGAGCGGCGGCGGGATGACTTCACCCTCCTCACCGAGCGTGCAGGTCACCAGCGTCACCCGGGCACCCTCGGCCGCGTATCTGGCCATGGTCGCGCCGTTGTTGATCGACTCGTCGTCCGGGTGCGCGTGCACCAGGAGCAGACGCCGGTCGGGCAGATCCGTCATGGGGTCCACCCTACGAGGCGCCGGGTCCTCTCCGGGCCTGGGCCGTACAGCGCCCCCGCCCGTGGCCCGGCAGACCGTCCAGGAGGGCGGTGACGGGCCTGAGGAGCACCGGGGCGGCGTAGGCGGGCGAGGTACGGCGGGAAGCGACGGGGGCAGGGGGTGTCGGGTCTGTGGATGCGACGGGGGCGCGGGCAGGGATGCGAGGACCAGGACCGAACCCCGGCACTGAGCCCGGTCCCCACGGTCGCCGGACCCGCGCCCTGCGCAGCCGCTAGAACTTGATGCTGCCGATCATGCCGGCGATGTTCGTCGTCAGCTCGCTGATCGTCGGGGCGACGGTCGAGGAGGCGAGATAGAACCCGAGCAGCATGCAGACGATCGCGTGCCCGGCCTTCAGCCCTGACTTCTTGATCAGTAGGAAGACGATGATCGCCAGCAGCACCACCGCCGAAATCGAGAGTGCCACGGCGGTTCACCTCCAAAGATCCACAGGGGCGCGGGGGTCGGGCTATGGGGGCAACGAATCCGGGCAGACGTGTCCTCACAGATAAGTCCGCCCGGATGCCAGCGGGTTCATACCCACCATGCGCCAGCGATCATAACTATCCGTACGTGCGCATCGGTCGGCGCACGGCCGCACAAGGGGGCGCATGGCCAATATGGTCGTGGCATGACGACCGAGTCTGATTCCTTCCCCCGACGGCACGCGCGGACCCAGCGGTTCACGCTCGGCGCGCCGCGTGCGTTCACCGTCGCACCCGACGGCTCCCGCGTGGTGTTCCTGCGCTCAGCGTCCGGCGCGGACCGCGCGCACCAGCTCTGGGTCCTCGATGTGACGGACGGCGCGGAGCGCCCGGCGGCCGATCCGGGTGCGCTTCTCGGGGGCACCGCCGAGCAGTTGCCACCCGAGGAACGCGCCCGTCGCGAACGCAGCCGCGAGGGCGGTGCCGGCATCGTCGGCTACGCCACCGACGCCGCCGTGGAGTTGGCGTCCTTCGCCTTGTCAGGGCGGCTTTTCACGGCCGAACTGCGCGTCGGCACGGCACGTGAACTGCCCGTACCCGGACCGGTGATCGACCCCCGGCCCGCCCCCGACGGACGGCACATCGCGTATGTCGCCCGGGGCGCCCTGCGGGTGATCGGCGCCGAGGGCGAGGGCGACCGGGTGCTGGCCGAGGCGGAGCCGGAGACGGAACCGGGATCGGTCACCTACGGACTGGCCGAGTTCATCGCGGCCGAGGAGATGGGGCGTTCACGCGGCTACTGGTGGTCGCCGGAGTCCGACCGGCTGCTCGTCGCGCGCGTGGACGAGACGCCGGTGCGCCGATGGTGGATCTCCGATCCCGCACATCCGGAGCGGGAGCCGCAGCCTGTCGCATATCCGGCGGCGGGCACGGACAACGCGGAGGTGCGGCTGTTCGTCGTGGGCCTCGACGGGACGCGCACGGAGGTCGTCTGGGATCGGGCCGGCTACCCGTATCTGGCGCGAGTGCACTGGTCAGCGGCGGGTGCGCCACTGATTCTGGTGCAGGCACGCGACCAGCGCAGCCAGCTGTTCCTGGCGGTGGACCCGGACACCGGGGCGACTCGGATGGTGCACGCGGACGAAGATCCACAATGGCTTGAACTTTTCCCTGGGGTGCCGTGCTGGAGCCCCTCGGGGCAGCTCGTGCGGATCGCCGACGAGGGCGGCGCACGGGTGCTCGCAGTGGGTGAACGGCCCCTGACCGGAGCACAGTTGCATGTGCGCGCGGTGCTCGACGTGTCCGACGACGATGTGCTCGTCACGGCCTCGGCGGGCGAGGCGGCGGCCGATCCGGAGACCGGCGAGATCCATGTGTACCGGGTGAACGAACTCGGTGTGGAGCGTGTGTCGCAGGAGCCCGGCGTCCATACGGCGGTGCGCGCCGGGGGCGTGACCGTGCTCATCTCCGCCACACTCGGCCGCGCGGGCAGCCAGGCGCAAGTGCTGCACGACGGCAAGCGTGTGGCCGGCGTTGCGTCGTTCGCGGAACACCCGGGTTTGTCCCCGCGCGTGACGCTTGCACAAGGGGGCGCACGACGAATCCCGTGCGCCGTGCTTCTGCCGACGGACTACGACGGTGACACCTCCCTCCCCGTCCTCATGGACCCCTACGGAGGCCCGCACGGACAGCGGGTGGTGGCCGCGCACAACCCGCACCTGACCTCCCAGTGGTTCGCCGACCAAGGCTTCGCCGTGATCGTCGCGGACGGCCGGGGCACCCCGGGCCACTCCCCCGCCTGGGAGAAGGCGGTCAAGGACGACCTCGCGGCGGTCGTGCTGGAGGACCAGGTCGACGCTCTGCACGCCCTGGTCGGCGACTTCCCGCTCGATCTGACCCGGGTCGCGATCCGCGGCTGGTCCTTCGGCGGCTATCTCGCCGCGCTCGCGGCGCTGCGCCGCCCGGACGTGTTCCACGCGGCCGTGGTCGGCGCACCGGTGACCGATCTGCGGCTGTACGACACTCACTACCAGGAGCGCTATCTGGGGCACCCGGTGCAGCAGCCCGAGGTGTACCGGCGCAACTCCCTCGTCGACGACGCCGGTCTTGTCGACGACGCGTATCCGGCCCGGCCGATGATGATCATCCACGGCCTCGCGGACGACAACGTGGTGGTGGCCCACTCCCTGCGCCTGTCCTCGGCCCTCCTGGCCGCGGGCCGCGCGCACGAGGTGCTGCCGCTGTCCGGGGTGACCCATATGACACCTCAGGAAACGGTCGCGGAGAACCTGCTGCTGCTCCAGCTGGACTTCCTCAAGCGCGCCCTGAACCTGGGCTGAGCAGGGATCTCCCACGGAGCACTGCGACCGTCGGCGGCAGCGAAACACCGGCCGCGTCCGCGAGAGCGGCGCCGGCCCGTGCCCAATGAACGAGCCGGGGTGACATGGCGCACCCCGGCTCGTTTACGGCACCCGCACGGCCGTACGCAGTTCACTCTCCTGTGTCCGTATATCGGTACCGCGTCAGTCAAGTTGCCTGCGTGTTAACGACCTTCGTTCGCGTTTGTCCGCTTCTGCCGCTCTTCGTGCGGCGCATCGCCGGGCACCGGCGGCTCCTCGGGCGGCACCACTCTCTTCTCCTCCGCGAAGTGGCACGCGGAATCGTGCGCGGCCGGTCCGCTCGTACGGCGGAACTCCTCGGGCACCGCGAGCGGCGGCACCTCCAGGGCGCACCGCTCCTGGGCCTTCCAGCAGCGGGTGCGGAAGCGGCAGCCGGAGGGGATGGCCGCCGGGGACGGCACATCACCGCTCAGGATGATCCGCTCCCGGTGCTCGCGCGCCTCCGGGTCGGGCACGGGGACGGCCGACAGCAGGGCCTGCGTGTAGGGGTGCGTCGGATGCTCGTAGATCTCCGCGTCCCTGCCGGTCTCCACGATGCGCCCGAGGTACATCACCGCGACCCGGTCGGAGATGTGCCGCACGATCGACAGGTCGTGCGCGATGAAGACGTACGACAGCCCGAACTCGTCCTGGAGCCCCGCCATCAGGTTGATCACCTGCGCCTGGACGGACACGTCGAGCGCCGACACCGGCTCGTCGGCGACGATGATCTCCGGGCGCAGCGCCAGCCCCCTGGCGATCCCGATCCGCTGGCGCTGGCCGCCGGAGAACTGGTGCGGATAGCGGTTGACGTACTCGGGGTTGAGCCCCACCACGTCGAGCAGTTCCTGTACCCGCCGCCGCCGCTCCCCCTTGGGCGCGGCCTCGGGATGGATCTCGTACGGCTCCCCGACGATGTCGCCCACGGTCATCCGTGGGTTGAGGGAGGTGTACGGGTCCTGGAACACCATCTGGATGTTGCGCCGCACGGCCTTCAGGGCGCGCCCGGACAGCCTGGTGATGTCCTCGCCCCGGTAGGTAATCGAACCGGCAGTCGGGCGCTCCAGATTGACCAGCATCCGCGCGACCGTGGACTTGCCGCAGCCGGACTCGCCGACGATGCCGAGCGTCTCTCCCCGGCCCAGGGTGAAGTCGACGCCGTCCACCGCCTTGACGGAGCCCACCTGCTTCTTGAACAGGATCCCCCGGGTGAGCGGGTAGTGCTTGACCAGACCGCGCACTTCCAGAATCGGCTCAGGACCGGCCATGCAGGCACTCCCTCCAGAAGTGGCAGGCGCTCACCCGCTCGCTCCCGTGGTCGCCGGCGACCTCGTAGAGCGGCGGCACGTCGGTGCGGCACACGTCCCGGGCCATGGGGCACCGGGGGTTGAAGGAGCAGCCCGGCGGGATGTCCATGAGGTTCGGTGGGAGGCCCTTGATGGCGTAGAGCCGACGGCCCTTCTGGTCGAGCCGCGGGATCGAGTCGAGCAGTCCCCTGGTGTAGGGGTGGGCGGGCGCCTTGTAGATGTCGTGCACGGGAGCCGACTCCACGATCTTGCCCGCGTACATCACGGCGATCCGGTCGGCGACGTCCGCGACGACACCGAGGTCGTGGGTGATCAGGATGAGGCCCATGCGGTACTCGCGCTGCAACTCGGCGAGCAGGTCCATCACCTGGGCCTGGACGGTGACGTCGAGGGCGGTGGTCGGCTCGTCGGCGATGATCAGCGCCGGCTCCAGCGCCATCGCCATGGCGATCATGATGCGCTGGCGCATACCGCCGGAGAACTGGTGGGGGTAGTCGCGCACCCGCTGGGCGGCAGCCGGGATCCGCACCTGTTCCATCAGCTCGACGGCCCTCGCCCGGGCGTCCCTCCTCGACATGCCGCGGTGCACGACGAACATCTCGCCGAGCTGCTCGCCCACGGTGAGCACAGGGTTGAGGGCGGACAGCGCGTCCTGGAAGATCATGGCCATCCTGGCTCCGCGGATCCTGCGCCGCTGGTCCTCCTTCAGGGCGAGCAGGTCCTGTCCCCCGAAGAGGACCTCGCCCCCGGTGATCCTGGCGGGCGGTGTGTCGAGGATTCCCATGACGGCCTGTGCGGTGACGGACTTGCCGGAGCCCGACTCGCCGAGCACGGCGAGCGTCTGGCCCGCGTCCACGGCGAAGCTGACGCCGTTGACCGCCTTGGCGATCCCGTCCCGGGTGCGGAACTCCACCTGCAGGTCGCGCACTTCGAGCAGCACGGCGGTCACCTCAGCCTGGGGTCGAGGGCGTCGCGCACCGCGTCGCCGAGCATGATGAAGGCGAGCACGGTGATCGCGAGCGCACCGGAGGGCCACAGCAGCGCGTGCGGGGCGTTGCGGACGTACGGGGAGGCGGCGGAGATGTCGATCCCCCAGGACACACTCGGCGGTCTCAGTCCCACGCCGAGGTACGACAGGGTCGCCTCCAGGGCGATGTACGTGCCGAGCGCGATGGTGGCGACGACGATCACCGGCGCGACCGCGTTGGGCGCGATGTGCCGCAGCAGGATGCGGGAGTTGGAGGCGCCGAGGGCGCGGGCCGCCTGGACGTAGTCGTGCTGCTTGGCGGTGATGACCGAGCCGCGGGCGATACGGGAGATCTGCGGCCAGCCGAGCAGCACCATGAACCCGATCACCGGCCAGACGGTGTTGCTGGTCACGACGGAGAGCAGGACCAGACCGCCGAGGACGACCGGGATGGCGAAGAAGATGTCGGTGACGCGGGACAGGACGGCGTCCCATCCCCCGCCGAAGAATCCGGCGAGCCCGCCCAGGATCGAGCCGAGCACCGCGACGCCGACCGTGGCGCAGACACCGACCGTGACCGAGGTGCGGGCGCCGTACACGGTCCGGGTGTACACGTCGCAGCCCTGACCGTCGTAGCCGAACGGGTGTCCGGGCTGGCTGCCCTCCTGCGCCTTGGCGAGTTCGCACTGCAGGGGGTTGCCCGAGGTGATCAGGGACGGCCAGATCGAGATGAGGACGAGGAAGAGGATCACGAGTCCGGAGACGATGAAGACGGGGTTGCGGCGCAGATCGTGCCAGGCGTCGGACCACAGGCTGCGTGGCTTGCCCGCGGGAGGCACGCCCTCCGGTCCCCCCGCAGGTCCTCCGGCGGCGCCTGTCCGCTGCGGCTCCAGGGTGGTCGCCTCGCTGGCTGCGAGGTCCATCGCGCCGCCCATGCCGGTACCGGCGATGGCCCCCTCGCGCTCAGGCGGCTGGTCATGCATAGCGGATCCTCGGGTCGAGTACGGCGTACAGGAGGTCGACGAGCAGGTTGGCGACCAGGAAGACGAGGACGAGGATCGTCACGAAGCCGACGACCGTCTGCGTGTTCTGCCGGAGGATCCCCTGGTAGAGCTGGTAGCCGACGCCGTGGATGTTGAAGATCCGCTCGGTGACGATCGCACCGCCCATGAGGGCGCCGATGTCGGTGCCGATGAAGGTGACCACGGGGATGAGCGAGTTGCGCAGCAGATGCCGGGTGATCACGCGGTGGCGCGGCAGCCCCTTGGCGACGGCCGTCCGGACGTAGTCGGACCGCTTGTTCTCGGCGATGGAGGTCCGGGTCAGCCGGGTGACGTAGGCGAGCGAGACGGAGGCGAGGACCAGGCCCGGGACGATCAACTCGCCGAAGGCGGCCGCCGGGGAGACCGAGGGTCTGATCCAGCCCCACTCGACGCCGAGCAGCAGTTGGAGCAGCAGACCGGTGACGAAGGTCGGTACCGAGATCACGACGAGGGTGAGCAGCAGCACCGTCGTGTCGACGGGCCGCCCCCGGCGCAGACCGGTGACCACGCCGAGCGCGATGCCGATGACGATCTCGAAGAGGATGGCCACCACGGTGAGCCGGATCGTGACGGGGAAGGCCGTCGCCATCAGCTCGGTGACCGGCTGCCCGTTGAACGCGGTGCCGAAGTCGCCGGTGAACACCTTGCCCATGTAGGTCGCGTATTGCTGCCACACGGGCTTGTCGAGGCCGAAGTCCCGGCGCAGCTGAGCGGCCGTGGCGGGGTCGCACTGCCGTTCCCCGCACAGGCCCGCGATGGGGTCGCCCATGACGTTCACCATCAGGAAGATGAGCAGGGTGGCGCCGATGAAGACCGGGATCATCTGCAGCAGACGCCGGACGACGTACCGTCCCATGGAGCCTCCGGGGGGTAGCGGGCAGCCGTGGGCTCAGCCGACCTTGATCTCGTTGTAGACGGGGACGCTGAACGGGTTGAGGGCCACATGGGAGAGGCGCTCCGAATAGCCGGCGCTGCCGTTCTGGTACCAGAGCGGGATGGCGGCCATGTTGTCCCGCACGACGCCCTCGGCCTGCTGGAACAGCCTCACGGCCGAGGCCTGGTCGCTCTCCGCGTTGGCCTGGTCGACGAGCTTGTCGAACCCCTTGTTGGACCACTGGCCGTCGTTGGACGAGGCGCCCGTGTAGTACAGCGGCTGCAGGAAGTTCTGAATCAGCGGGTAGTCCATCTGCCAGCCGGCCCGGAACGGGCCCTGCATCTTGTGCCGGCCGATCTGGTTGCGGAAGTCGGCGAAGGTGCCGACCGGATTGCCGACGCACGCCTTGTCGTTGTCGAGGACGTTGTTGATGTCGTTGCACACGGCGTCCACCCACTGCCGGTGCGAGCCGGAGTCGGCGTTGTAGGTGATCTTGATCTGGCCGCCGGGCAGCCCGCCGCCCTGCTGGATCAGCTGCTTGGCCCGGACCGGGTTGTAGGTGCAGGCCTCGCCGCACAGCCCATCCTGGAAGCCGCCCTTCGTGCCCAGCACCGGGGAGGTCCAGTCGCTCGCCGGTGTACGGGTCTTCAGGAAGATGGTGTTCGTGATCTGTTTCCGGTCGATCGCCATGGACAGGCCCGTGCGGACCTTCTCCGTCCCCGGCTTGCTCCATCTCGGGTCGTAGAAGGGGAAGGCGAGGGTCTGGATGATGCCCGCCGGGGTGTTGATGTACCGGCCGTGCAGATCGGACTTGATGAACTTGAGCTGCGGGGCGGGCACGTCGTCGACGAGATCGAGGTTCCCGGCCAGCAGATCGGTGTAGGCCGTGTTGCTGTCGGTGTAGACCTGCAGATCCACCCCGTTGTTCTGCGCCTTGTCCGCGCCCGGGTAGCCGTTCCACGTCCTGAGCGACATCATGAAGCCCCTGGTGTAGGACTTGACCAGGTACGGACCGTTGCCGATCGGTTTCTTCAGCCAGGCCGCGTGGTGGTCGAAGAACGCCCGGGGCAGCGGGGAGAAGGCCACATAGCCGAGGGTGTCCGGGAACGTCGAGAACTTCTGGTTGAGCCTCACGGTGAAGGTGCGGGGGCCGGTCACCGCGAGTCCGGACAGGGTGTCGGCGGTCTGCCTGCCGGTCTCCGGGTGCACCTTGTCGTACCCCTCGATGTATCCGAAGAAGTACGCGTTCTTCTGGTTGTTCCTCAGGCCGGCGCCGTAGTTCCAGGCGTCGACGAAGGACCTGGCGGTGACGGGCTCCCCGTTGCTGAACGTCCAACCGTCCTTGACGGTGATGGTGAAGTTCTGCGAGTCCGAGGTCTCGATCTTTTCCGCCAGCATGTTCTCGGCCGCGCCGGTTCTCGGGTTGTAGCGCTTCAGCCCCCGGAAGAGCATGTCGAGGACCTTGCCGCCCTGGACCTCGTTGGTGTTGGCGGGCTCCAGAGGGTTCTGCGGATCACTCCAGGAGGCGCTGAACACCCCGGGTTCACTACCCGTGCCCGCACCCCCGCCGCAGCCGGCCGCCGCGAGGGCTGCCGCGGCCACTGCCGCCGCCCGTCTCGCGCGCCTGGCTCCACGCATGGGAGTGCCTCCTCGGAGTGCCCCGTACCTCCAGCGCCGAGGCGCTGTCCGCTATCGGTCCATATCAGCATTCAGCGTACATATCACTCAGTCACGCCACCCGTCGGAGCAGGACGTCATCCGGATGGCAGGCACACTCCGACAGGCCCACGGCCGATCTTGATGTGGCACGGTCACATGTGGGCGTGCATCGATCCCGGGGTGAGACGCGGTACGCCCGTCAGGGGTCGGTCCCCTGACGGGCGCATGGGTACATCACGGTGAAGGGCCTGCCGCCGGCGCAGGCGGGGTGGGCAGGCGCTCTCAGTCCCCGCGTTCCATACAGAACTCGTTCCCCTCGGGATCGGTGAGGACCACCCAGCCGCCACCGTCCGGGCGGGTGTGGTCGGCGATCCGGCGGGCGCCCAGAGCCAGGGCGCGATCCACCTCCTGCGCACGGGTACGGCCCTGGGGCCGCAGATCGAGGTGGATGCGGTTCTTGGCGGACTTGCCCTCGGGCACCCGCACGAAGAGGAGGGTCGGACCGCCCCCGGGGGTCGCGCAACACGGCCTCCGGGTCGCCCGGCTTGTCGTCGTCGGCGAGGGGGCGTTCCAGCAACGCGCCCCAGAACAGGCCGAGTTCGTACGGGTCACCGGTACAGTCGAAAGTGATGGTGCGGATGACCGGGCCGGGCGATGTCGTCTCTGCCATGTCCGGGTCGGACTCCCTTGGCGCCGTCGGGCAGTTCGTGGAATGTCCGGCGTACCGGGACGCATTCCCCACCCGACATTACGCGACACTCCCCCGTGCTGCTCCCGTTCGACAAAGATCGCGTACAGTCCGCCCCACCGTCCTCCGGAGCTGGGAAACTGCGACGATGGCCGACCGTGCGTACTCCGACCTCACCCTCGCCGGGCTGTACGACGCCCTCCACCCGTGGGGGCCGAGTGATGACTTCCATCTGGGACTTGTGATGTCCTCGCGGAGCGTCCTGGACGTCGGCTGCGGCACGGGAAGGCTGCTCGCGCGGGCCCGGGAGAGGGGACACGACGGTCGGCTGTGCGGGCTCGATCCGGCGGCCGCGATGCTCGTCCAGGCACGGCGGCGCGCCCCCGGTCTGGAGTGGGTGCTCGGGGATCTGCGGTCCCATCGCCGGCGGAGCGCCTTCGATCTCGTCGTGATGACCGGGGACACCTTCCAACTGATCCTCGGAGACGAGGAACTGAGGAGCTGCCTCGCCGCCGTGCGCGAAGCCCTCGCCGAGGACGGGCGGTTCGTGTTTGAGACCCGGAACCCCTCTGCCCGGGCCTGGGAGTCGTGGACGCCGGACCGGGTGCGTGAAGTAACCGACGGCGACGGCGGGTCGGTGAGCCTGCGGCATGAGGTCCGGGCCCCGGTGACCGGGGACCGGGTGACGTTCACCGCGACCTTCGAGGGCACCGGGTGGGACCGGCCGCGGGTCGCCCGCGGCACCCTGCGGTTCCTCGGGCCCGACGCCCTCTCCCGCTTCCTGAAGGAGGCGGGACTCCGCATCGTCGAACAGTACGGGGACTGGGAACGAGGTCCGCTCACGCCCACCAGCCCCGTGATCATCACCATGGCACGGGCATCCCGCTAGAAGACGTCCGAGGCTGAGGCGCGGGGCGCCTGCACCCTTCCGTTCGGCCGCGAGGAACCGGTGGGCGCAGGCGACCGCGACGACGCCGTGCTGCCGTCCGCCCAGGACCGACGCGCCGTCAGGCGTCCACCTGCAACGCTTCACAGGTGTGGACCAATGGCTCGCCCCAGGTGTGTCAGCGTGCCATTTCCGCAGGCCACAGGGTATTCATGCGCCGTTGACGCGCGCATTCCGCCACTGATAGACACACCTTCACTCAGCCTGAGCCGTCCCCGTTGCAGCCCGATCGAGCAGTCCGGCGAGCCGTCCCCGTACAAGAGATGACGCGAGGTCAGGATCGATGAGCACGCAAGACCAGCACGGCAAGGGGCGCCCGCGCCCGCACAGAACACGGCCCCGTACACCGCGGCTTCTGGCAGCCGCCCTGACTCTCGCGGCCGCGTTCGCGACAACGCTCGCCCCCGCGCCCCAGCAGGCCGAGGCGAAGGATCAGAAGGTCCTGACCGTCGCGGTCGCGCAGAGCGTCGACTCGCTCAGCCCCTTCCTCGCGAGCCGCCTGGTCAGTACGAGCATCCACCGGCTGATGTACGAGTACCTGACCAACTACGACCCCAAGGACGCCCATGTCATCCCCGGCCTCGCCACCAAATGGGCGTCCTCGCCGGACAAACTGACCTGGACGTACACCATTCGATCCGACTCCAAGTGGTCGGACGGCAAGCAGGTCACCGCCGCGGACGCGGCCTGGACGTTCAACAAGATGATGACCGACGAGGGCGCCGCCACCGCCAACGGCAGCTTCGTCGGCAACTTCAAGAAGGTCACCGCGCCGAGTGCCACCGAACTCGTCATCGAACTGAAGAAGCCCCAGGCCACGATGACCGCACTCGATGTGCCGATCGTGCCCCAGCACATCTGGGAGAAGGTCAAGGACTTCTCGAAGTTCAACAACGACAAGAGCTTCCCCATCGTCGGCGACGGGCCGTTCGTCCTCACCGACTACAAGGCCGACAGCCACGTGCGGTTGAAGGCCAACAAGAGCTTCTGGCGCGGGGCGCCGAAGTTCGACGAGCTCGTCTTCCGGTACTACAAGGACCAGGACGCGGCGGTGGCGGCCCTGCGCAAGGGCGAGGTCTCCTTCGTCGCCGGTTCGCCCTCCCTGACACCCGCCCAGGCGGCCTCCCTCAAGGGCGAGAAGAACATCCACGTCAACGAAGGCCCCGGTCGCCGCTTCTACGCCCTCGCCACCAATCCGGGCGCGCAGGCGAAGAACGGCAAGAAGTTCGGTGACGGCGACCCGTCCTTGCTGGACCAGCGGGTGCGGCACGCGCTGTTCATGGCGGTCGACCGCAAGACCCTGATCGACAAGGTCTTCCAGGGCCACGCGGTCGAGGGCGAGGGCTACATCCCGCCGCGCTTCTCGACATACTTCTGGCAGCCGTCGGGAAGCCAGGAACTCGCCTACGACCCGGCCAAGGCCGGCCAACTCCTCGACGAAGCGGGCTACAAGCAAAACAGCGACGGCAAGCGCGTCGGCAAGAACGGCAAGCCGTTGAACTACCGCGTCCTGTGCCACGCCACCGACTCGAACGACAAGGCCGTCGGCCAGTACCTCAAGGAGTGGTGGGGCAAGCTCGGCATCGGCGTGACGATCAACTGCCTGGACAATGTCACCGATCCCTGGCTCGCGGGCCAGTACGACCTCGCCTTCGACGGCTGGTCCGTCAACCCCGACCCGGACTTCGTCCTCTCCATCCACACCTGTGCGGCGCTTCCCGCCACCCCGAAGGACACCGGCGCGACCGACAACTTCATCTGCGACAAGACGTACGACAAGCTCTACGCGCAGCAGTTGGCGGAGTACGACTCCGCCAAACGGGCGAACGTCGTGAAGCAGATGGAATCGCGGCTGTACGACCTTGGGTACATGAACGTCATGGCTTACCCGAACGCCGTCGAGGCCTACCGCACGGACCAGATCGCGTCGATCACCACCATGCCGGAGAAGGCGGGCAACATCTACGGCCAGGACGGCTACTGGAGTTGGTGGTCGGCGGTGCCGGCCGACTCCGGCAAGTCCTCCGGCGACGACTCGTCAGGCATCCTCATCGGCGTCATCGTCAGCGTCGTCGTGCTCGCCGGCGCCGGGGCGTTCTTCGCGCTGCGCCGCCGCGCCACTGCCGAGGACCGTGAGTAGCCGATGATCCGACAGAACACTCCGGCCCCTCATCGGGCCGCCCGCCATCAGGCAGAACCTTCATGACCGCCGACGCCGCACCCGCGTCGGTCGCGAAGCCGGACGGCTCGGCTCCCGCCGGGCCGTCCGCCCACGGCCGGCGGACGGGCACCAGGGCCGCGTACCTCAAGTACGCGGCCGGGAAGCTGGGCGGGGCCGCCGTCTCCCTGCTCGCGGTCCTCGTCACCAGTTTCTTCCTCTTCCGGCTGATCCCCGGCGACCCGGTCAAGTTCATGACGGGTGGCCGTCCGGTCTCCGCGGAACAACTTGCTGCCTACCGGCGGGAGTTCGGACTGGACCTGCCGCTGTGGCAGCAGTTCACGGACTACTGCGGCAAGGCACTCACCGGAGACCTCGGCACCTCGTACCAGTTCCGGGCACCGGTGATCGACAAGATCACCGAGGCACTGCCCAACACCCTGCTGCTCACCGGCACCGCGTTCGTGCTGTACACCGCGCTGGGCATCTTCCTCGGGACACGCTCGGCGTGGCGGCACGGGCGGCTCGGGGACCGGCTGAACACAGGACTGGCCCTGACTCTCTACTCGGTGCCCTCGTTCTGGCTGGGTCTGCTGCTCATCATCGTGTTCGCGGTGGGCGCGGGCCCGATTCCCGGCCTCTTCCCCACCGGGGGGATGGAGTCGGGCGGCGAGGAGGGCCTCGCCTATGTCGTCGACGTCGCACACCACCTCGTCCTTCCGGTTATCACACTGGTCGCCGTGGAGTACGGGCAGACGCTGCTGGTCACCCGCTCCGCACTGCTCGACGAGATGGGCAGCGACTATCTGACCACCGCACGCGCCAAGGGCCTCAGGGACGACCTGGTCAGGCGCAGGCACGCGGTGCCCAACGCACTGCTGCCGACCGTGACGTTGATCTTCGTCAACCTCGGCCGGACCGTCGCCG
Source organism: Streptomyces sp. CA-106110 (assembly GCF_050936285.1). NCBI lineage: Bacteria > Bacillati > Actinomycetota > Actinomycetes > Kitasatosporales > Streptomycetaceae > Streptomyces > Streptomyces sp. CA-106110. The sequence goes on from NZ_JBNJNB010000001.1 coordinate 4,731,982, forward strand.
GTGTGATCCTCGTGGAGACGGTGTTCTCCTGGCCGGGCCTCGGCGGGCTCTTCTACCAGGCGCTGAGCGTGCCGGACCTCCCCCTCGTCCAGGGGCTGTTCTTCGTCTTCGCCGCGGCGGTGATCGTGATGAACACGATCGCCGACCTGGTCTATCCACTACTCGACCCCCGGGTGGGCAGATGACGACCGACACGACGCCCCCGGCGATGCAAGCCGGTCCGCGGACCCTCGCCCGGCAGCGCCGCCGCGCCTCCGCCGCCCGGCTCTGGAAGCAGTACAGCAGCCACCGCGCCGGACTCCTGGGCCTGGCCGCGCTCGTCGTCTTCGCGCTCCTGGCACTGACCGCGCCCTTGACGGTCGGCTCCGACGTGTCCAGCGTGACCGGAGCGCCGGGACACCCGCTGGAGGCGCCGAGCGGGGACTTCCTCCTCGGCACCGACCGGTACGGGCGCGATGTGCTGGGCCTTGTGGTGTGGGGCTCCCGCGTCTCGCTGCTGGTCGGGCTGCTCGCGGCCGTGCTGTCGGTGGCGATCGGCACGCTCGTCGGGATCACGGCCGGGCACTTCCGCGGTGCGTACGCCACCGTGATGATGCGGATCACGGACTGGTTCCTGGTGATGCCGACGCTGGTCCTCGCCATCGCGCTCGCCACCGTCATGTCCCGCTCACTCGGCACGGTGATCCTGGCGATCGGCGTGACGTCCTGGCCGACCACGGCCCGGCTCGTGCGCGCCCAGACGCTGGCGGTGGAGTCCCGGCCCTACATCGAGCGCGCCAAGGCGCTGGGCGGTGGGCACCGGCACATCATGGTCCGGCACGTGCTGCCCAACGTGATGCCCCTCGTGCTCGCGCAGACCACACTGATGATCTCCTCGTCGATCCTCGCCGAGGCGACCCTCGCCTTCCTCGGTCTGGGTGATCCCACGGTCGTGTCATGGGGCGGACTGCTCCAGGACGCGCGCGAGGCGGGCGCGATCAGCGCGGGTGACTGGTGGTACCTGGTGCCGCCGGGAATCACCATCGCCGTGGTCGCGCTGGCGTTCACACTCTGCGGCCGCGCCGTGGAGTCCGTTCTCAACCCGAGGCTGGGGGTGGCCCGTTGACCCTGCTGGAGGTCCGGAACCTCGAAGTGACGTATCCGGGCGGGGCGGCCGCGGTGCGGGGCGTGGACCTGTCGCTGGCGGCGGGGCAGAAGCTCGGTGTCGCGGGCGAGTCGGGGTGCGGCAAGTCGACGCTGGCGCTCGCACTGCTCAGACTGCTGCCGTCCGGGACGCGGATCACCGGGGAGATCCTGCTGAACGGCGAGGACGTGCTGACGATGCGCTGGGGGCGCGTGCGGGCGGTCCGCTGGGCCGGCGCCTCGATCGTCTTCCAGGGCGCGATGCACTCGCTGAACGCCGTGCATCGTGTCGGCGACCAGATCGCCGAGCCGATCCTGCTGCACCGCAAGGCGACCGCGGCCGCGGCCAGGAGGCGGGCGGGCGAACTCCTGGAGCAGGTGGGCCTGCCGGCGGCGCGGGCGACGGCGTATCCGCACGAACTCTCGGGCGGTCAGCGCCAACGGGTCATGATCGCCATGGCGCTGGCCTGCGACCCCCAACTGGTCATCGCCGACGAACCGACCACGGCCCTGGACGTGATGATCCAGGCGCAGATTCTGCGGCTGATCGGGCGGCTGGTCGCCGAGCAGGATCTGGGCCTGATCATGATCAGCCACGATCTGGCGGTGCTCGCCGACACCTGCGACAGGCTCGCGGTGATGTACGCGGGCCGGGTGGTCGAAGAGGGCCCCAGCCTGGCGGTCTACGAGGACGCCCGCCACCCGTACGGCAAGGCGCTGTCGGCCGCGTTCCCGCGCATCGGCGACCCGGCCTCCCGGTTCGCCCCGCGCGGACTGGCCGGTGACCCTCCGGACCCGTCGGCGCTGCCCTCCGGCTGCGTCTTCCATCCGCGCTGTCCGGTGGCCCTGGACCTGTGCGCCACCCAGGACCAGGCACTGCGGGAGGCGGGGCAGGCCCGGCAAGCGGCCTGTGTGCACGTGGCGGACACAGCCGAGCACGCGAGGAGCACCGTATGACCTCACCATCGCCCCTGCTCAGCGCCCAGGGGCTGCACGTGGCCTTCCCCGGCCGGCACGGCGGTGCGCCGAGCCGGGCCGTGGACGGTGTCGACCTCGACATCCGCGCCGGGGAGATCGTCGCGCTGGTCGGCGAGTCGGGCTGCGGCAAGACGACGCTGGCCCGATCTCTGCTGGGCCTCGTACGGCCCACGGCAGGGCACGTCGGCTTCGGCGGGAAGCCGCTTGCGTACACATCGAGGGCGCTCAAGGCCTACCGCAGGCGCGTTCAGCTGGTGCTCCAGGATCCGAGCGGGTCGCTGAATCCGCGGCACACGGTGTTCGACGCGGTGGCCGAGGGGCTGCGGATCCACGGGTTCGCGGGCGACGAGCGGGCCGCTGTCGCCGAGGCCCTGTCCAGGGCGGGGCTCAGGCCGCCCGAGCGGTTCTTCCTGCGCTACCCGCACGAGTTGTCGGGAGGCCAGCGCCAGCGTGTGGTGATCGCGGGCGCGCTCGTACTGGAGCCCGAGCTCATCGTCGCCGACGAGCCGGTGGCCTCGCTCGACGCCTCGGTACGGGGCGAGATCCTCGCGCTGCTGCTGCGCCTGCGCACCGAACTGGGCCTGGCCGCCCTCGTGGTGACCCACGATCTGGGCCTGGCCTGGAACGTCGCCGACCGGGTGGCGGTGATGTACCTGGGCCGGATCGTGGAGACGGGTGAGGTGGAGCAGGTGCTGACGGCGCCCCGGCATCCGTACACCCAGGCGCTGCTGTCGGTCCTGCCGGAGGCGCCGGGGGACCCGGTGGTGCTGACCGGCGAGCCGCCGGACCCCTCCCGCATCCCCGGTGGCTGTCGCTTCCACGCCCGCTGCCAGGTCCTGGCGAGCGGTGAGGCCGAACGAGCGGGCGTCGCGGACGCCTGCCGCGGCCGGGATCCGGGGGTCCTGGAGGGCGGCGCCGGGAGCCAGGTGGCATGCCATTGGGCGCGGGCGGCCATCGCCACGTGATGGGCGGTGACCCTTCACCGGCGACCGGTTTTCCGCCTCGGACCCGTTCCCGCCGGCGAAGCGGGCCGCTCGGTGCCGCGCGCCGTGGCACGGCGGAAGGCCGGGTCGCCCCGGCCTTCCAGGCGGGCGGGGTGGTCGTACAGGGCCCGAAAAAGCCGGTTCCCGGCACCTCGTCGAGGTGCCGGGAACCGAACCGAGGCCGGGAAGCCGTCAGGCGGCGTGCACGATGTCCTTCTCCTCGGCGAAGTGGCAGGCCGACTCGTGGGCCGCCGGCGAGTCCGCGCCCTTGAAACGCTCGGGAATCGCCAGGAGCGGAGCCTCCGACGCGCACCTTTCCTGCGCCTTCCAGCAGCGAGTGCGGAAGCTGCAGCCGGACGGCGGGTTGGCCGGCGACGGCACGTCACCGGTCAGGATGATCCGCTCGCGGTGCTCGCGGGCCTCCGGGTCCGGCACGGGAACCGCCGAGAGCAGCGCCTGTGTGTAGGGGTGCGTCGGGTGGTCGTAGATCTGCTCGTCCGAGCCGATCTCGGCGATCTTGCCGAGGTACATCACGCCCACACGGTCCGAGATGTGCCGGACGATCGACAGGTCGTGCGCGATGAAGATGTAGGAGAGGTTGAACTCGTCCTGCAGTCGCTCCATCAGGTTGATGACCTGCGCCTGGACAGACACGTCCAGTGCGGAGACCGGCTCGTCGCAGATGATGATCTCCGGGTTGAGCGCAAGGCCGCGGGCGATGCCGATGCGCTGGCGCTGACCGCCGGAGAACTGGTGCGGGTAGCGGTTGATGTACTCGGGGTTGAGGCCGACGACGTCCAGGAGCTCCTGGACCTTGCGCCGCCGGTCGCCCTTCGGCGCCACCTCGGGGTGGATGTCGAAGGGCTCGCCGATGATGTCGCCCACCGTCATACGGGGGTTGAGCGAGGTGTACGGGTCCTGGAACACCATCTGAATGTTCCGGCGCACGGCCTTCAGGGCGCGTCCGGACAGCTTGGTGATGTCCTGGCCCTTGTAGAAGATCTCGCCCGCGGTGGCCCGCTCCAGGTTCATCAGGAGCTTGGCCACCGTCGACTTGCCGCAGCCGGACTCGCCCACGATGCCCAGGGTCTCGCCCTGGTGCAGGTCGAAGGAGACACCGTCGACCGCCTTGACGGCACCGATCTGCCGCTTGAACAGGATCCCCTGGGTGAGCGGGAAGTGCTTCACCAGGTTGCGGACCTGCAGGATCGGCTCACCGCGCTCGACGGGGGCCTCGATCGCGTGGACCGCCTCCTCCTCCGTGCGCGCGTCGACGACGTCCACCTCGGAGACGTTCGGCGTGGCGTCCTGCGGCTCGTCGGTCTTGCTGAGCTCAGCCATGGATCGTCTCCTTCCAGAAGTGGCATGCCGAGGCCCGGCCCACCAGCTCGGTGCCGTCCTGCTCGGAGATCGGCAGCAGGTCCGGGACCTGGGTACGGCACACGTCCTGGGCCTTGGGGCAGCGCGGGTTGAAGGCGCAGCCGGTCGGGACACGCAGCAGGTTGGGCGGCAGACCCTTGATCGCGTACAGCTCCTGGCCCTTCTGGTCCAGGCGCGGGATCGAGTCCAGCAGACCCCGCGTGTACGGGTGCGCGGGACGCTTGTACAGCTCGTGGACCGGCGCGCGCTCCACGATCCGGCCCGCGTACATCACCGCGATCTTGTCGGCGACGTCCGCGACGACGCCGAGGTCGTGGGTGATGAGGATCAGGCCCATGTTGTACTCGCGCTGGAGTTCCGCGAGCAGGTCCATGACCTGGGCCTGGACCGTCACGTCGAGGGCCGTGGTGGGCTCGTCGGCGATGATCAGGTCCGGCTCCAGGGCCAGCGCCATCGCGATCATGATGCGCTGACGCATACCGCCCGAGAACTGGTGCGGGTAGTCGTTCACGCGGGCGGCCGCGGCCGGGATCTTCACCCGGTCCATCAGCTCGATCGCCTTGGCCTTGGCTTCCTTCTTGGACAGGCCCTGGTGGACCCGGAACATCTCGCCGAGTTGGTACCCGACGCTCAGCACCGGGTTCAGCGAGCTGAGCGCATCCTGGAAGATCATGGCGATCCGCTGTCCGCGGATCTTTCGGCGGTCCTCGCCGGACATGGTCAGCATGTCCTGGCCGCGGAAGCGGATCTCCCCCTGGGGGATCTTCGCCGGCGGCATGTCGAGGATGCCCATGATCGCCTGGGCGGTGACGGACTTGCCAGAGCCCGACTCACCTAGCACCGCGAGCGTCTCACCGGCGTTCACGCTGTAGTTGACGCCGTTGACGGCCCTGACCACGCCCTCACGGGTGTGGAACTCGACGTGCAGGTCACGCACTTCGAGCAGTGGGGTGCCGTCCGTCCCGCCGTCGCGCGGCGAGGGAACGGGAACGACTTCTTCGATGGTGGTCACGTACGCCTCCCTCAGCGCATCTTCGGGTCGAGGGCGTTGCGGACCGCCTCACCGAGCATGATGAACGCCAGCACAGTGATGATGAGCATGATCGACGGGTACAGCATGATCCACTGCGCCACGCGGATCTGGTTGCCGCCGTCCGAGATGTCGTTGCCCCACGAGACGCCGTTCAGGCCGAGGCCCAGGTACGACAGGGTCGCCTCGGCGGAGATGTAGATGCCGAGGGAGATCGTGGCGACGACGATCACCGGAGCCAGCGTGTTCGGCAGGATGTGCCGGAACATGATGCGCGGGGTGCTCGCGCCCAGGGCCTTGGCGGCGTGCACATAGTCGGCCTGCTTGGTGGTGATCACCGCGCCGCGCATCACACGGGCGATCTGCGTCCAGCCGAAGAAGCTCAGCGCGCCGATGACGACCCAGGTCGTGCGGTTCTGGAAAGAGTTGAGCACGACCATGGTGCCGAGCAGGAACGGGATACCGAAGAACACGTCGGTCAGCCGCGACAGGACCGAGTCGACGACGCCGCCGAAGTACCCGGCGATCATGCCGACCAGGCCGCCCACGACGGTCACCGCGATGGTGGTGCCGAAGCCGACCGCGATGGACGCCCGGGTGCCGTACATGACACGGGCGAAGACGCTGCGGCCCTGCTGGTCGTAGCCCAGCCAGTCCGGCGAGCCGACGTTGCTCAGCTTGGGCTTCTGCAGGAAGTGCTTGGCCAGGTCGCCCGAGGTGGGGTCGACTCCGGTGAACCACCCCGGGAAGAAGGTGATCAGCAGCAGCACGACGATCAGCACCGACGAGACGATGAAGATCCAGCTGCGGCGCAGGTCCTGCCAGGCGTCGCCCCACAGGCTGCGGGTCTTCTCCGGCTTGGGCTCGGGCAGCGGTCCGCCGGCCGCCGCCACGGCCGCCTCCTCCGCAGCGTTCTCAGGAACGGTCTTGGTCACGTCAGGCATAGCGAATCCTCGGGTCAAGGACCGCGTAGAGCAGGTCGACCAGCAGGTTGGCGAGGAGGTACACGATGACGAGGATGGTCACCAGGCCGACAAGCGTGGTGCCCTCGCGGCGCACGATCGACTGGGCGATCGTGCCTCCCACACCCTGGATGTTGAACAGACCCTCGGTGACGACGGCGCCACCCATCAAGGCACCGATGTCGGTACCCAGGTAGGTGATCACCGGGATCATCGAGTTGCGCATGAGGTGGACGCCCACCACACGGCGCTTCGGCAGGCCCTTGGCGATGGCCGTGCGGATGTAGTCAGAGCGCAGGTTCTCGGCAATCGACGTACGGGTGAGCCGGGTCACATACGCCAGTGACGCGGTCGCCAGCACAATGGCCGGCATCAACAACTCGTTGATGTTCGTCGAGTCATTGACGTTCGGCGGCAACCAGTTCAGGTTGAACGCGAAGACGACCTTGAGGATGTAGCCGAGAACGAACACCGGGACCGAGATCAGCAGCAGGGTGACCAGCAGGATCGCGTTGTCCGTGACGCGCCCGGAGCGCAGGCCGGCCACGATGCCCAGGGCGATGCCCAGGACGAACTCGATCACGAACGCCAGCGCGCCGAGCCGCAGGGTGACGGGGAACGCGTCACCGAGCACGTCCGTGACGGGCCGGCCACTGGCGATCTGCGTGCCGAAGTCGCCATGCAGGATCATGTTCTTCATGTAGTGCCAGTACTGGACCAAGATCGGCTGGTCCAGACCGTACTGATGCCTCAGTTGCGCAATCACCTGCGGGCTGCCGCCCTTGTCACCGAACAGCCCTCGTACGGGGTCACCGGGCAGCGCGTAGACCATGAGGAAGATCAGCAAGGTTGTCCCGATGAACACCGGGATCATCTGGAGCAGTCGTCGTGCGACGTAGCGCCCCATCGTGCCTCCATGTCAGTCACAGCGGCAGCCAAGGGGCCCTTTCTGCGGGCACCATTGAATGATGCGCGCGGAAAGGGCCCCCCAGCCACTGCCGTTCCCCGGGGCGCGGTACCACCGCGCCCCGGGACAAACGGTCTGATTGCGGTTACTTCTTGACCTGAACGCCGGTCAGGATCGGGTCGCCGTCCTGCGCGTACGCGACGCCGGTGACCTTGTCCGAGTAGCCCGCGTTGACCTTGTAGTACCAGAGCGGAATGCTCGGCATGTAGTCGGCCAGCTGCTTCTCGATCGCCTGGTACTTCTGCTCCGACTCCTCCAGCGAACCGGCGGAGTCGGCCGCGGCGATCTCCTGGTCGATCTTCTTGTTGGAGAAGCCGCCCTGGTTGCCGTCCGACTTGCTGCCGTACAGGTCGCGGATGAAGTTGGAGTTGAACGGGTAGTCCAGCACCCAGCCGGAGCGGTACAGCGACTTGACCTGGTGCGCGTCACGCGCGTTCAGGTCGGCCTGGAAGTCGGCCTTGGAGTCGCCGGTGCACTTGACGCCGGTGGCCGTGGTGATGGAGTTGCAGACCGCCTCCACCCACTCCTTGTGGCCGCCGTCGGCGTTGTACTGGATGGAGATGGCGTTGCCCGGAACGCCGCCGCCGGCCTTGATGAGCTCCTTGGCCTTCGTCGGGTTGTACGTGGTGACGTCACCGGCCGCGTTCGGCTGGTAGCCGAGGACACCCTTGGCGACCCAGCCGGTGGCGGGCTCACGGGTGCCCTGGAGCACGGTCTTCGTGATGGTGTCGCGGTCGATCGCCATCGACAGGCCCTGGATGACCTTCGGGTCGATGGCCTTCCACTGCTTGGTGTAGTAGGCGACGGCGATGGTCTGGATCGCCGAGTACGCCTTGTCCACCGCGCGGTCGCCGAGGTCCGCCTTGTAGACGGGCAGGTCCTTCGGCGCGATCTGACGCAGCACGTCGACGTTGCCGGACTTCAGGTCCTCGTACGCCGTCTCGAGGCTGGTGTAGTTCTTGAAGAGCACACCACCGTTCTTGGCGGCGTTCGGGCCCTTGTAGCCGTCGAACTTGGCAACCTCGATCTGCTTCTTGTGCTGCCAGCTGACGAACTTGTAAGGGCCGTTGCCGATCGGGTGCTCGCCCGCGGCCTTCGGGTCCTTGTAGAAGGACTCCGGCAGCGGGTCGAAGACCTCGTAGCCCAGCTTGTAGACGAAGTACGGGATCGGCTTGGACAGCGTGATCGTGAAGGTGTTGTCGTCGACGACCTTCAGGCCGGACATCGTGTCGGCCTTGGGCTTGCCCTTGGCCGGAGCGACGTCGTCGTAGCCCTGGATGTCCGAGAACCAGAAGCTGTTGGTCTGCTTGTTGGCAGGGTTCGCGGCCCAGTTCCACGCCTTGACGTAGGAATCGGCCGTCACCGGGGTGCCGTCGTGGAACTTCCAGCCCTGCTTCAGCTTGACCGTGAAGGTCTTGTTGTCCTTGGAGTCGACCGACTCTGCGTTGACATAGACGATCTTGCCGCTCTCGTCATAGTCCACGAGTCCGGAGAAGATCGACTTGATGACGATGCTGCCGTTGGACTCCATCGTGTTGGCCGGCTGCAGAGGGTTCTGCGGCTCGCCCACCTCGACCGAGAACTTGCCGTTCGGATCGACTGCGGCCTTGCTGCTGTCGCTGCCCTTGCCTCCGCCGCCACCACCACAGGCGGTCACGCCCAGCGCCACAACCGCGGCTATCGCGACCCATTTGGCGCTCTTCGCACCGCGCATGGGTTCCTCCTCATGAGTCCAATGGTTCACCACATGGAGAGGCATATGACACGCCACCGCCATCGGCTCTGTGGATAGTCAAGTGCCCCGCGCTCGTGAGTCGGCGCCACCAGTTCAGCGCGTGACCCATTAATCCGAGCTCTACGCGCCTAACTATCTGGCAGAACTCGTGGCCGAACCACATTCCTAAGGTCTCGGTTCGATCACACCCGGCGTGCACTTCTTCCAAAATCCGGACAAAGCGTCGACTGAAAGATCCATGCGAAACGGACTTGTTACACATCTACCGGTGTCGGGTGTCCGCATTCCGGACAGACGGGAGGCAAAATCCGGTTGCTTTTAAGATGGCTTCCGGGAGGGGCGTCCAGGCGTGTCCTCACCCCGGCACGCACAGTGCAGGTACCGTCCCGTTCCGGTCAACAGACCCCAAGTCGGACGCGTCTCTCCGGCGGCCCACAGGGCACGGACAGGGTGCACATCGGGAAGCAGAGTAGAGCGTATCGAGCGCGTCACACGGGTGCCCGACCAGAATGAAGGGTTTTCCCTATCCTTTCTCGAAAACGAAGGCCGGGCACCCCACGCGTGGGGTGCCCGGCCTTCGCCGTGCAGGAGCCTCGTCAGCCGTGCTTGGCGCGGCTGGCGGCGCGGGCGCGGTCACGCTGGTCGAGGACGACCTTGCGGATGCGGACGGACTCCGGGGTCACCTCGACGCACTCGTCGTCGCGGCAGAACTCCAGGGACTGCTCCAGCGACAGCTTGCGCGGCGGCACGATCGACTCGGCGATGTCCGACGTGGCCGACCGGATGTTGGTGAGCTTCTTCTCCTTGGTGATGTTGACGTCCATGTCGTCGGAGCGGGAGTTCTCGCCGACGATCATGCCCTCGTACACCTCGGTGCCGGGCTCGATGAAGAGCGTGCCGCGCTCCTGGAGGTTGGTCATCGCGAAGGCGGTGACGCTGCCGGAGCGGTCGGCGACCAGCGAGCCGTTGTTACGGGTCTGGAGGGGGCCGAACCAGGGCTCGTGGCCCTCGTGGATGGAGTGGGCGATACCCGTGCCGCGCGTGCCGGTCAGGAACTCCGTACGGAAGCCGATCAGACCGCGCGAGGGCACCACGAACTCCATGCGCACCCAGCCGGAGCCGTGGTTGGACATGTTGTCCATACGACCCTTGCGGACGCCCATGAGCTGCGTGACCGCGCCCATGTGCTCCTCGGGCACGTCGATGGTCAGACGCTCGACGGGCTCGTGGACCTTGCCGTCGACGTCCTTGGTGACGACCTGCGGCTTGCCGACGGTCAGCTCGTAGCCCTCGCGGCGCATGGTCTCCACCAGGATGGCGAGCGCCAGCTCACCGCGGCCCTGCACCTCCCAGGCGTCCGGACGCTCGGTGTCCAGGACCCGCAGCGAGACGTTACCGATCAGCTCGCGGTCCAGGCGGTCCTTGACCTGGCGCGCGGTGACCTTGCGGTCCTTGACCGTGGCCTTGACGTTGGCGCCCTTGCCGGTGCCGCCCCGGCCGACGAGCGGCGAGGTGTTGGTACCGATGACCATCGAGATCGCGGGCTCGTCGACCGTGATCAGCGGCAGCGCGACGGGGTTCTCCGGGTCGGCGAGGGTCTCGCCGATCATGATGTCGGGGATACCGGCGACGGCGCAGATGTCACCCGGACCGGCCTTCTCCGCCGGCTTGCGGGTGAGGGCCTCGGTCATCATCAGCTCGCTGATGCGGACGTTGCTGACCGAGCCGTCGCGCTTGATCCAGGCGACGGTCTGGCCCTTGCGCAGCTCGCCCTGCTCGACGCGGAGCAGCGCGATACGGCCGAGGAAGTTGTCGGCGTCGAGGTTGGTGACGTGGGCCTGGAGCGGCGCGTCCTCCTCGTACGTGGGGGCCGGGATGTGCTCCAGGATCGTGGAGAAGAACGGCTCCAGGCTGTCGCTGTCGGCCGGGACCGTGCCGTTCTCCGGCTTGGTCAGGGACGCGATGCCGTCACGGCCGCAGGCGTAGACGATCGGGAACTCGATCTGGTCCTCGTCCGCGTCCACGTCCAGGAACAGGTCGTACGTCTCGTTGACGACCTCGTCGATACGGGCGTCGGGGCGGTCCGTCTTGTTGATGCACAGGATGACGGGCAGCCGGGCCTGGAGCGCCTTGCGCAGCACGAAGCGGGTCTGCGGCAGCGGGCCCTCGGAGGCGTCCACGAGCAGGACGACACCGTCCACCATCGACAGACCGCGCTCGACCTCGCCGCCGAAGTCGGCGTGGCCGGGGGTGTCGATGATGTTGATCGTGATCGGGTCCCCGCCGTCCTTGGGGTGGTAGTTCACCGCCGTGTTCTTGGCGAGGATCGTGATGCCCTTCTCACGCTCCAGGTCGTTCGAGTCCATGACGCGGTCGTCGACCTGCTCGAGCTGGTGAGCGGCGAAGGCACCGGCCTGCTTCAGCATGCCGTCGACGATGGTCGTCTTGCCGTGGTCTACGTGGGCGACGATGGCGACATTGCGGATGTCGTGGCGCGTGGCCATGATGTGGCGTACTCCCGGAATGGTGAGGACGGCCCGCGCTTTCGCTGCGCCGGCCTGCCGGGCTGAACACGCCTCGGCCTTGTCCCATGGTAAGGGGACCCTGCCGTTCGGGCTTGCCGGGTACAGATCAGGCCCCTTGACCAGGCACGTTGCGCGGGCCACCCACTCCGGTCACGACGACGGGCTCGCCGAGGGCCGCACCCCCTTCTTCAGGAAGCCCATGTCCTCGTAGACCGGAGCCTGGAACCCGAACGAGCCCGCGTTGGCGAGGTCGGCGCGCACGGCCGTGAGCTGGGGGCGCTGGTAGAGGGGGATCGAGCTCGCGGTGGCCCAGATGCGGGCGTCGGCCTTTCGCATCAGGGCGCGCTCCTCGCTCTCGTTCAGCGTGGCGATCGCCTGGTCGAACAGCTGGTCCACCTGGTCGGTGCCGACCCGGGTGTAGTTCTGCTCGACGCTCAGCGTGCCGTCCGACGCCGGCACCGGCTTGGCGTAGATCGGCCGGGCGTCGGTGGCGGGGAACGCCGATACGGGCCACGAGTACAGCGCGATGTCGTAGTCCCCGGACGCGATGTGGTCCTTGAAGTAGCTCTCGTCCGAAACCTTGGCGATCTCGGTGCGGATCCCGACCTTCTCCAGCATGCGCGTGATGCGGTCGGCGACCGTACGCAGGGTCTGGGAGCCCGGCCCGGACGGCACGACGAACCGCAGCACCAGCGCCTTGCCGTCCTTGGCGAGCGCCCCCTTCACATTGCCGCCCGGGGCGGCGGTGCCCTTGGGCGCGTACGCCCCCGGCACCCCGGCCTTGTGCCCGGGCTGCCTCTTCGAGTGGTCACCGGGGTCCTTCCGGTACCCCTTGTCGTCCTCCCCGACCAGGTTCTTGCCGTCGTCGCCCGCGCCCTTGCCGCCGGCCGCCTTCTTGCCCCCCGACCCGGCCGTCTTCTTCTTCTCCTCCTTGACCGGTCCTCCGGGCACCCAGCCCGCCTCGCTGAGCAGCTCCTTCGCCTGCCCGGTGTCCTGGTCGCCGAGGGCGCCGCTGTTGTCGGCGTACGCCTCCTGTCCCGACAGGGCGAGGTGGCTGCCGACCGGCACGGCGGGCAACCGGAGCGGGGTGAGGACCAGTCCGGCCAGTTCCTCGCGGTTGAGGGCGCGGGCCACGGCCCGGCGCACCCGCTCGTCACTGAGCGGGGCCCGGGAGCCGTTCAGGGCGAGCTGGGTGAAGGCGGGCTCGAGCGACTTGCGAATCACGTAGTCGCGCTGGGCCTTCAGCGCCGCGGCGCCCGGCGCGGCCGACGGGCCGCTCGACGCGGTGGCGCCCGGCGATGCGCTCTGCCCGGTGGCCCCCGGCGATGCACTCTCCGCGGTGGCGCCCGGCGATGCGCTCTGCGTGGTGGCAGCCGGGGAGGAGCCCTGCGGGGCGGCGCTGCCCTTGTTCTTTGCGGCGTTCGCGATCCGTCCGGCGTCCTGCGGGTCGATCTCCGCCATGTCGACGGACCCGGCGGCGATCGCTGCGGCCCGCTTGTCGCGCGGGACGGCCACGAGCACGATCCGGTCGAGCTTGGCGGGGCGGCCCCACCAGCGCGGATTGCGGCCGAGGGTGACCTCGCCCTTCTTGGCGTCGACACCCTGAAGGGTGAACGGGCCGGCAGTGGCTTTCAAGGCCGCCCTCGCCCCGTCGTTGAAGCCGTTCGCGGTGCCCATGACGTCCTTCGGGTACAAGGGCGAGAAGAGCGACCGCCAGTCGGCGTACGGCTTGCCGAAGGTGACCTTGACCTCGAGGTTGTTCGCGCCGCGCTCGACGTTCTCGATGCGGTCGTACCCCGCGTTGCGGGCGGTCCAGTACGCGCTGTCCCGGCCGGAGAGGGCGCGCCACTGGGCGGCGAAGTCGTCGGCGCCGATCTCCCGGCCGTCGCTCCAGACGGCCTGCTGGTTGAGGCGGTAGACGACGACCTGCTTGGGCTCGGTCGACACGACCTTGGCCGACTCGAGGTAGTCCGGATTGCGCTCGGGACGGCCGTTGGCGTCCAGCCGGAACATCGTGGGCAGCACCGCACCAGCCACCCGAGTGGTGGAGGCGTCGGCGTCCGCCTGGAAGGCGTTCAGGGTCCGGGGCACGGCGTCGACGGCCCAGCGCAGGGTCCCGCCGTCGGCGACGACCGTACGGGCGGCCGGGGCGATGTCCTGGGCGGCGACCGGTTTGCTCCGGTCCTCGTCGGCGCTGCAGCCGGCGAGCGCAGCCACCGCGAGGGCTCCCGCAGTGAGGAATGCCACCGAGCGCATCACCGTGCGGGGTCCGACGTCGTCGTGGGACATCACGTCCTCCTCCGGGAGCCGCTCGACCGATGAGCGAGGGTTATGATCCGGTTGTTCTGGTTTGGGGGTATTTGGTGTTGATCAGATATATGGACCACTGAAGATGAAAGGGGTGAGGTACGTGGGGCGACACGGCGGCGAGTGCCGGGAAGGTCACCCGGACGGCCTACCGCCCCTGCTGGTCCCGCCCCTGCTTCCCGGCCCCGGCGGGGCCGGGAAATCGAATCCGCACCCGCACACGACGATGCGCCTCGACCAATCCCTGCATGTCCCTTCACACCGACCGGTGTGACGCGCAACACTCGCAGGCGCATGAACGTCGCCACCCTGGGCCACCGGCCCCTGGAAGTGAGGTCACGTCATGTCCGTGTATGACGAACTGACGTCGGTTCAGCGGTGCCTCGACGACCTGTACCGGTCGGTGGGGCGCCTGGAGCAGCAGATGGGGAGCGGCGGGCTCGAGATACGCCGTGTCCGCACCGACGCCGATCACCTGCGCGAGAGCGTCGCACTACTGCGCGAGGCCACCGCCGCCCCCGAGGCGGCCCGGCGGGTCGACCTCGTGACGATCCCAGACACCCCGTACGACACCAGCCTGTGGACGGACTCGGACGACGAGGGCCTCGGCGCCCGGGACCGGCACGCCCCCTGAACCCACAGGCGAGTGAGCCGAAGGGCCGCGGCCGGGCGCACGGCGACACGTCCGCGGCCCGGAGCCGAACCGAGCCCTGAAAGGTGCGTCATAGCGTGACCACTGATACGGAACCCCCCGACACGGAATCCCATGCGCCCGGCGGCGTGCGCACCGGTACGCGCGCCGCGATCGCCGCCCCGCATCTGCGCACCGACCGCTGGTGGCTGGCCCCGGCCGCCACCGCCGCCGGGCTGCTGGCCTTCGTCGTCTACTCGACGTGGCGCGCGTTCGCCGACGCGGACTACTACGCGGCGCCCTACGTCTCCCCGTTCTACTCGCCCTGTCTGGCGGAACGCTGCCGGACCATGCACGCGGGCCCCAACGCCGACCTGTTCGGCAGCTGGTGGGCGATCTCCCCGGCGATCATCATCCTAATCTTCCCGCTCGGTTTCCGCCTGACCTGCTACTACTACCGCAAGGCCTACTACCGCGGCTTCTGGATGTCGCCCCCGGCCTGCGCGGTGGCCGAGCCGCACCGCACGTACAGCGGTGAGACCCGCTTCCCGCTGATCCTGCAGAACATCCACCGGTACTTCTTCTACGCGGCACTCCTCGTGGCGGGTGTGCTCACGTACGACACCGTGCTCGCCTTCCGCGACCAGCACTACCGCTGGGGCCATATGGGGCTGGGCACCCTGGTCTTCCTGGTGAACATCGTCCTGATCTGGGCGTACACCCTCTCCTGCCACTCCTGCCGACACATCGTGGGCGGGAAGCTCAAGCACTTCTCCAAGCATCCCGTGCGCTACGGGGCATGGCAGTTCGTCAGCCGGCTGAACGCCCGGCACATGCTCCTCGCGTGGGCGTCCCTGGTCAGCGTGGCACTCGCCGACTTCTACGTGTACCTGGTGGCGTCCGGCGCCTTCGACGATCCGAGGTTCTTCTGATGTCCGTGGTCGACCGGCAGGAGTGGGACGTGGTCGTGGTCGGGGCCGGCGGCGCCGGCCTCAGGGCCGCCATCGAGGCCCGCGAGCGCGGTGCCCGTACGGCCGTGATCTGCAAGTCGCTGTTCGGCAAGGCGCACACGGTGATGGCGGAAGGCGGCATCGCGGCGGCGATGGGCAACGCCAATCCCCATGACAACTGGCAGGTGCACTTCCGCGACACCATGCGCGGCGGGAAGTTCCTCAACCAGTGGCGGATGGCCGAACTGCACGCGCGCGAGGCACCCGACCGGGTCTGGGAACTGGAGACCTGGGGCGCCCTCTTCGACCGCACGAAGGACGGGCGCATCTCGCAGCGCAACTTCGGCGGCCACGAGTACCCGCGCCTCGCGCACGTCGGCGACCGAACGGGCCTGGAGCTGATCCGGACACTCCAGCAGAAGATCGTGGCCCTCCAGCAGGAGGACGAGAAGGAGACCGGGGACTACGAGTCCCGGCTGAAGGTCTTCCAGGAGTGCACCGTCACCAGGATCCTCAAGGACGGGGACCGGGTGTCCGGGGTCTTCGCCTACGAGCGCGAGTCCGGCCGTTTCTTCGTCCTCGAGGCACCCGCCGTGGTGATCGCGACGGGCGGCATCGGCAAGTCCTTCAAGGTGACGTCGAACTCGTGGGAGTACACGGGCGACGGGCACGCGCTGGCGCTGCTCGCCGGGGCGCCGCTGCTGAACATGGAGTTCGTGCAGTTCCATCCGACGGGCATGGTCTGGCCGCCGTCGGTGAAGGGCATCCTCGTCACCGAGTCGGTGCGCGGCGACGGCGGGGTGCTCAGGAACTCCGAGGACAAGCGGTTCATGTTCGACTACATCCCCGACGTCTTCAAGGAGAAGTACGCGCAGTCGGAGGACGAGGCCGACCGCTGGTACGAGGACCCGGACAACAACCGGCGGCCGCCCGAGCTCCTCCCCCGCGACGAGGTCGCGCGCGCCATCAACGCCGAGGTGAAGGCCGGGCGCGGCTCCCCGCACGGCGGGGTCTTCCTGGACGTGTCGACGCGCATGCCCGCCGAGGTCATCCGGCGCCGGCTGCCGTCGATGTACCACCAGTTCAAGGAGCTGGCGGACGTCGACATCACCGCCGAGGCGATGGAGGTCGGCCCGACCTGCCACTACGTGATGGGCGGCATCGCGGTCGACTCGGACACGGCGGCGACCCGCGGGGTCCAGGGCCTGTACGCGGCCGGTGAGGTTGCCGGCGGTATGCACGGCTCCAACCGGCTGGGCGGCAACTCGCTCTCCGACCTGCTGGTGTTCGGGCGCCGGGCCGGTCTGCACGCGGCGCAGTACGCGACGGGCCTCGCCGTGCGCCCCGCGGTGGACGACATCCAGGTGGACGCGGCGGCGGCGGAGGCCCTGCGACCGTTCTCGGTCGAGGGTCCGGCGCCTGGCGAGGACATCGAGGAGCCGCACCGCCCGCCGGAGAACCCGTACACCCTCCACCAGGAACTCCAGCAGACCATGAACGACCTGGTCGGCATCATCCGCCGCGAGGCGGAGATGCAGCAGGCGCTGAAGAAACTGGCGGATCTGCGGGTACGGGCCCGCAGGGCGGGCGTCGAGGGGCACCGGCAGTTCAACCCGGGCTGGCACCTCGCCCTCGACCTGCGGAACATGCTGCTGGTCAGCGAGTGTGTGGCGCGGGCCGCGCTGGAGCGCACGGAGTCCCGCGGCGGGCACACCCGCGAGGACTGTCCGGCGATGGACCGCGCATGGCGCCGCGTCAATCTGCTGTGCCGGCTCACCGACCCCACCGGGGGTCTGGCGGCGACCGATCCGGTCCGCGGCCAGATCACCCTTCTCCGGGAGACCACCGAACCCGTCCGCTCCGACCTGCTCGCCCTCTTCGAGAAGGAGGAGCTGGTCAAGTACCTGGCCGAAGAGGAGCTCTACGAGTGAGCAGCTACGAGGCCCGCTTCAAGGTGTGGCGGGGCGATGCGCAGGGCGGCGCCCTGGAGGACTTCAAGGTCGAGGTCAACGACGGCGAGGTGGTGCTGGACATCATCCACCGGCTCCAGGCCACTCAGGCGGCCGACCTCGCCGTGCGCTGGAACTGCAAGGCCGGCAAGTGCGGTTCGTGCTCGGCGGAGATCAACGGGCGGCCGCGGCTGATGTGTATGACGCGGATGTCGGTGTTCGAACGGGACGAGACGATCACGGTGACACCGCTGCGCGCCTTCCCGGTGGTCCGCGACCTGGTGACGGACGTGGGCTTCAACTACCGCAAGGCGCGCGAGATCCCGTCCTTCGTGCCGCCCGCCGACCTCGGTCCGGGCGAGTACCGCATGATGCAGGAGGACGTGGAACGCTCCCAGGAGTTCCGTAAGTGCATCGAGTGCTTCCTGTGCCAGGACACCTGCCATGTCGTGCGCGACCACGAGGAGAACAAGCAGGTGTTCGCCGGTCCGCGCTTCCTGATGCGGGTGGCGGAGCTGGACATGCACCCGCTGGACGCGGCGGACCAGGCGGGCCTGGACCGCAGGCGCACCGCCCAGGACGAGCACGGCCTCGGCTACTGCAACATCACCAAGTGCTGCACCGAGGTGTGCCCGGAGGGGATCAAGATCACGGACAATGCGCTGATCCCCTTGAAGGAGCGGGCGGTCGACCGCAAGTACGACCCGCTGGTGTGGCTGGGGTCGAAGATCAGGAGGCGTTCTTCGTAGAGTCCGCTTCGGGGGTACGGCCCGGGCGCCCGCTCAGCATCTGCGCCACCAGTCCCGCCATCCACAGCGCGAGGCCCACGCCCGCCTCGGGCCTGTGGGCGAACGGGGAGTCGCTGAGGGGACCGAGGAAGAGGTACGCGGCCATGCCTACGGCGCCCGCCAGCGTGCCGTACCCCCACAGCCTCGGCCGCAGGATCCTGCGGCCGGCCCACGAAGGCGACCAGCCCGTCGCCGCCCCGGCGACGCCCATCGCCACGCCTGCCACCACGGCCGCCGCGGCCACCCCCGCCATGATCTCGTGCATACCGGTCATCGTCGCACCAACTCCAGCACGCACCGGAGGTTGTGCTCCGCGATGGCCCGCATCGGCGCCGGGTCCGGGAAGTCGCCGTCGAGAAGACGCAACGGCCTGGCGACGAGGTTGAGATGCAGGGCGAGGGTGTACAGGCGCAGACGGGAGTCGTCCAGGCCGGAGACGCCGAGGGCGTCGTAGTGGCGGCCGAACCGGAGCCGCAGGAACACGTGCTCCCACTCGGCGTCGAAGTACATCAGGCCCTCGACGTCGATCAGCGCGGGGCGGCCGTGCCGGTCCAGCAGGACGTGGTCCGGGCCCAGTTCGCCGTGGACGAGGGTGTGGCGGGCCCGGGGGCGTACCTTCGCGGCGAGGGAGCGCACCCGGTCGTCGAGGCGTTCGCGCACGGCCGCCATACGGGGCTCCCGGGCGGCGGCCTCCTCGGCGTCGCGCAGTGCGCGGTCCCGTACCAGGGCCTCGCACGAACTGCCGGACGCGCTGCCGCCGCGGTCGACGACGGCCACCTTGCCGAAGCGGGGTGCCGTACAGTCCCGCATCGCGGCCAGGCCGGCGGAGAGTTCCTCCAGCGGGCGCGCGGCCGCGAGCGGGTCGCGGTGCAGCAGTTCCTCCAGGCTGCCGCCGTCGAGGTCCTCGACGACCGCCGCGTCCCCGGGGAGGAGTGCGCGGGTGGAGTCGGTGAACAGCAGGCGGGGCGTGCGGACGCCGACGGCACCGAGACGGTCGTGGGACGACGTGAACAGGTCGAGGCCCGAGGCGTGCGAGAAGGGGTCGCAGGGGTCGGCGGGCGGCTCGTCCCAGTAGTCCTCGTCGGGTGACCAGACGTAGGCGATGGCGGTGGAGCCGTCCTCCAGGGTGAGGCGGTAGACGCCCTTCTTGCTGCCGCCGCGCAGTCGGGTGACGGTCTCCAGGCGCCGGCCGGCGCCCAGCGCCGCGCGGGCGAGAGGCGCGAGATCGGAGCGGGTGAGAGCCGCTCGGTCGTTCGTCAAGCGGAGACCCGTCCCGCACGGTGACCGAGGAACCGCAACGCAAAGCCGACGAGCAAGCAGGCCAGGCCGCTGTCGGAGAGGACGCCGTACGCGGCGTCGCCGGACACGTTCTCGCTGCACCACGACAGCACCGCCGCCGCTCCGACGAGCAGGCATCCGTAGCCCCACAACCGCGGCCGCAGGACGCGGCCCCGCTGCCACGGCAGTACCCAGCCGGTCGTCACGGCCGGGACTCCCACACCGGCACAGAGCCCGACGACCACCACCCCTGCGATCAGTGAGATGACATCCATCGAGCCCCCCGCTCCCCCTGGTGTTCCGTCAGCCCCGATGATGCCACCGCCCTCGCCGGTCGCCGGATCCACCCTCCGCCCATCGAGCGGCGCATCCCGGTCGCCGAAGCGCCGGATCGGTCATACGCTCCGAAATGTGACGCCGCCCCACCGTCGACGCCGGCCGCGCCGGGCCGTCGCGTATCCAGCCGTGCGGTCGGTTCCTGCTGTGTTCGGGGTGGTGTCGGCGCCGCAGCAGACGTCCACCGGCGACCTGGTCCTGCCGCTGATAGCCGGGGTCACCGCCGTGGCCGTGGCGGGGTACGCGTCGGTGCGGCGCAGGCTGCGTGCGAGGACCCGTACGACGCCCGGCGGAGCCTCCCCCACCGTCGTACCGCTCGACGAACTCGACCGGCGGGCGCAGCACTCGCTCATCGAGACCGACGACTGCATACGCGCGAGCCGGGAGGAACTCCGGTGTGCCGCAGTGCAGTTGGAGGACGAGGCGATACGGGCGTGCACGGAGGCGGTGGAGGTCGCGGCGGCCGAACTGACGCAGGCCTTCGGGGCCCGGCAACGGTTCGACGACGGGGCGGGCGAGGCGCGGGTGCTGCTGACGGAGATCCTCGGGCGGTGCGGAACCGCCGGGCGGCGCCTCGACGCGGAGGCACCCGGATGGGACCAGTTGCGGGCGCTGGAGCGGACCGCGGGCGAGGCACTGGCGCATGCCGAGGCACGGTCCAGGGAGGTGGCGGCGCGGATCCCGGAAGCGGACGCGACGACGGCCGGGCTGCGCGAGCGGTACGCCTTGCCCGCGTATCTGCCGGTGGTGGGCCACGACGAACATGCGAAGGACCGGCTGGCCTTCGCCACCACCGTCCTCGGCCGAGCACGGCAGGCCATGGACGCGGGCCGGGCGGACGACGCGGTGGCCCTGCTGCGCGCCGGCGAGGCCGCCGTGGAGCAGGCGGCGGTCCTCCTGGACGGCATCGCGCGCCTCGCCGCGGACCTGGCCACGGCGACGGACGCACTCCCCGGGGCCCTGACCGGCATCGAGACCGCGCTGACGCGGGCCCGCGGACTCCTCCTCGGCCCGCAGACCGCCCGGGCGATCGCTCACGGGGAATCGGTGATGGCGGAGGTACGAGGGGCACACGGGCCGAGCGACCCGGTGGGGGCGCTGCGACGGATCGAGCAGGTGGCCCTGGGGCTGGACCGGGCGTTGCACCAGGTACCGGGCGGTTCCGAAGCCCTGGCCCGCCTCGAGCGGGCCCTGCTCGTCGCCCGCGGTGCCGTCGGCGCCACAGCGGACTACGTCACCACGCATCGCGGAGCCGTCGGCCGCGAGGCGAGGACCCGGCTCGCGGAGGCGGAGCGGCGACTGCGCGCGGCGGAGAACACGGACGCACCACCCGTCCCGGCCCCGGCCGACGCCCTCGCCGACGCCCGTGAGGCGGACTCGCTCGCCCGGCAGGCCAGGCAGTCGGCGGAGAGGGACGTACGGGCGCACGGGACGCCGTACGGCGAGGGCGACTGGACGGGCGGCGCCGTGCTCGGCGGCATCCTGCTCGACGTCCCTCACCGGACCGCCGACCGACCCGGCCACCCGGGCGACGGTGGTCCCGCGAGCTACGGCGGACCGGGCACACGGGGGCGGCGCGACGGGGGTGAACTCTTCCGGCCGAGACCACCGCAGAGCCCGCTCCCGGACGAGACGAAAGCGCCCTAGTCGCGCGGCACGGCAGCCGCCCATGATCCCGAGCGTGGCAGAGAGTTGCTGTTTCGGTTCGCCAATCGAGGGAATTACCAAGCGACTTGTGTGATGATGGGCGTTCCGACCGGGTGGGATGAAGTCCCCTGGGACAGCCGCGGGTCGACTGCCCGCGCAGCGCGTTCGCAGGGGATGCACAGGGCGATACGGGGGTGCAGTCGGCGTGATCAATCCTGGGCAGATTCCGCAGTTCACGGGTGATCTGGCGCAGTTGGAGAAGGATTACGGCGATCTGAAGTCGGATGCGTCGCATGTGCGGTCCACGGGCCGGGATGTGCATACGCAGTTCCAGGGTCTGTCGGCGTATTACACGGCGCCGGAGGCGGAGCAGTTGTTCGCGACGACGAAGCCGGTGGCGGATCGGGCGGACGGGTTCGCCGGCGATCTGGAGACGGTGTCCTCCGCCTTGTCGTCGTATGCGACGGAGATCCGTCCGCTGGTGGCGAAGCTGAAGCAGTTGAAGCTGGATGCGACGGCGTTCGTGGACTCGGTCAAGGGTGACGGGGACTGGGAGTACGACGGGGACAAGGTCGATCACCACAATCAGATCCGTGATGATGTGACGGCGGCGGTGGCGGCGTTCTGGGCGGCGGAGCGGACGTGCCACAACAAGATCACTGCGTTGTTCGGTGGGACGCAGATGGTGGCCGGGGACGGGTCGGATCGTAAGGACCAGTACGGGTTCAACGCCCGGGACATGAAGGACGCGAAGCTTCCCTGGGGTGACCCGGTGGAGGAGAAGCACCACTGGTACGAGATCGGCCATTGGGTGAAGTCGTTCGTGTGGGACGGGCTGATCGTCGACGGGGTGTGGGGGACGATCAAGGGTCTGGGCACGCTGGTGGGTTGTGGTGGCTGGGAGGCGATGGGTCAGGCGTGGAAGGGTCTGGCGCAGTTGGCGACTGGTCTGGTGATTTCCTCGATGCCGGGTGCGGGGGCGTTGTTCTGGGCGTTGCCGGATGACAAGTTGCCGTCGTGGTTGCGTGATTCGCGTACGGCGATGAAGGAGACGGGTAAGGCGCTGGTGGCGTGGGACGAGTGGGGTAAGAACCCGGCTCGTGCTGCGGGTGCGGTCACCTTCAATGTGCTGACGACGGTGTTCACGGGTGGTGCGGGGGGTGCGGCGTCGGGTGCGGGCAAGGCGGGTGCGGTCGCGAAGGCGTTGTCGCTGGCGGGCAAGGCGGGCAGGGTCATTGACCCGATGACGTACATCGCCAAGGGTGCCGGAGCCGGGCTGTCGAAGATCGGGGACATCAGCAAGGCGCTGAAGGGCGTCGGCAACGTCGACATCCCCAAACTCCCGGACAATGCGATCACGCTGCCCGAGGGTGCGCTGAAGCTGCCGGACGGCACCGTGCACCTGCCCGAGGGTTCGGTGGTCCCGGAGGGCGCGGTCAAACTCCCCGACGGCAACTTCCAGTTGCCGCACGATGCGACAATGCTGCCGGAGGGCAGCATGAAGCTGCCGACCGAACACGGCGCGCCGGCGCAGTACCTGGACCCGCACGGCAACATCCTCGACGAGCACGGCGATGTGGTGCAGCACGCCGACGCCGCGCCGAAGGAGCCGGGCGGCACCGACCTCGACCCGCACGCCGGCTCGGACGTCCCGCACACACCCTCCCCGGTCAAGGAACCGGCCCTGGTCGGCGCGGGCACCCACACCGCGGAACACGCGGGCCAGTCGGTCCGGCTCGGCGACAGCGCGGGTCATGACCTCGGCGACGTGGGCCGCACCGGCGACGACGCCACCGTCCACGCCGGCAATGACATGCCCACCGTGCACGCCGGAGACCACCTCCCCGGCAGGAACGCCGGAGACCACCTCCCCGGCGGCCACGCGGATGATCAGCTCCCCGGTGGTCACGCGGGCGACCACCTGCCGGGCGGTAGCGCCCATGAGCACGGCGCGGGTCCCTCGGCCGGCCACAAACCGCCTTCCGGCCACACAGGTGGCCATACGGACGGCTCGGACGGTGCGGGCCATCACAGTGAGCCCGGTGATCATGGCGGCCCGGGTCATGACGCGCACACCACGGGCTCACACGACGGCCCGACCGGTGGGGAGCACAGCGGTCCGGGCGCGCCGGGAGGTGCCGGCAACGGACCGAGTGGGAGCCATGAACCTTTCCGGGACCCGGAGAGGTTCAGCGAGGGAGACCACACGGCCAGTCCCGCCACCGGCCCGATGAGCCCTGTTCAGGAGTCCGGAGTCAAGGCTGCGCTCGACCGGGTGAAGATGCCGGCTCAGGACCAGCAACGCCTGCTCACTCAGCTGCGCAAGGGCGACTATGGTGCCGGAGTGGCCGAGCACATTGCGCGGGGGGACTTCGATGGAATGCCCGGCTACAAAGAGCTGCTGTACCAAACCAAGCAGAAGGGCATGATGCCCGCCGTTCATCAAGCCATGGAGTACGCCGCGGAGCTCAAGTCGCGCGGGGTGGAAAACCTGGCCTTCGAGTACAAGAAGCCGCAGCTGGGTCTGGACCTCGACGTCCTGGTCAAGTCGGGCGACGAGATCAAGTACGGGTGCCAGCTCAAGGACGTGCAGCAGGAACACGGCATCGCCTCGGCGGCTCGTAAGATCGCGGAGAAGCAGCTGGTCGGTGAGATCGACGGCCCCAAGGTCGCGATACTGGACGTCCAGGACACGCGGGCAGCTCTCACCGAGTCGACCGTTAAGGACGTCGAGTACTACGCGAGGAGGACCGGCGCGACGTACGAGCTTCGCTTCCGGGACGGTTCGATCACTATCCCGGCCAACGGCCAGATCTACCCCTGAGGAAACCGATGTCCACTTTGATGCGTGCACCCCAGCCGTGCGCCTCGTGGGAATGGGAGTTGGACGGCTTCGCGCCACCGGGACTCGACTCGGCGCTGATGACGGCCGCACGGATGACGGTGGTGCTGCGGGAGCACGGGCTGCTGGAGCCCTCCAAACTGGAGTGGAAGTGGCTCCTCCCCGGGCGTGGCAGCATCGGGGCCGGCACGAGCGTCGCCCTGAAGGGCAGTCTCAATGAAGCCGAACTCGGACAGAAGATCCAGCTGTTCCGCCCAGTGGGATTCCCCGATGCCGAAGTCGGCGCACTCATGGTCTCCGGCATGGGCACGTGGCTCGATGCCGAGGGCAGGGAGCATCACGAGGCTGATCTGGTGGAGTTGACCGTCTACCCGGATGAGCGTCACCTCGCCGCAGAGGTTGCGGTTTTTCATGACATTTGGGGCTACTGCGACTTCAAGGGGCTCCCTCACCCGGATCTCCAGAAGCGGAACGCGCCTCGACTGGCCGCGATGTTGCAGGGACTCGAATCCTTGCTCGGAGCGACAGCCGAGCCGGGTGATCCGACCTACTTCGGGCACGCCGAGGGCTACAGCATCGAGATGCCGGATCTGATCGAGGGCCGGGGGCCCGACCTCACGGACATGCTGTGACGGTATTCCTGGGTGGGCGCCGAAGGAGTCGCTCTGCGGATCGATGCCTTCGGCGCGAGCTGCGGCAGAACGGCGGCTCCATCACCAGCCGCGCCTGAAGGGGCCGGATCCCGGCGAGCGAGTACGCGAGGTCGCCCGGCAGGCTGCCGGCCGCATGACCGTCGTCAAGATCGCTGACGACTGAGGCGTGAGCGTCGAACGGGTCGAACAGGTCCTCGGCCACATCGGCCCGCCGGAGTCCGACGAGACGCCGGTCACCACCGTCGCACGCCGGCTCGGCTGCAGTACGTCCTCGTCCAGGCGACGGAGAACACTGGTAACCATGCTGGGCCGAGCTCAAGCATTTCAAGATCTTCTAAGGAGAAGCGCGTTGGTCTCGATCATCAGCCGCCCCCCCTTGCCCAAGGGGAACGCGGAAGAAGGCCTCGCAGTGCTCCAGGAGAACGCACAGGAGCTGATCGACGGTCTGGAGGAGGACTCCACCGATCTGGGTGACGCCCAGCGCATCACGCTCACCTTGGCGCAGTCGCGCTGCCTGGTGGATCCGCGGGCGGCGAACTACCCCACCTGGGATGCCTGGGTCAACGCGATGCAGGTCGGCTCCGCCGTGTTCGCCGCCGCGACCACGACCGAGGATCATGTGCAGTGCCGTATCGCGCACAAGGACCGCAACCTTCGAGCCACCGGCCCGCAGTGGTACGTGAACCCGGGCTCCTGGCTCACGGCCTTCTACCTGGCCGTGGTGTGCCGGGAACGGGACCGGATCACTGCTCTGTGCAACGTGCCCGTCTCCCTGCTGCGGGAGAACGGTTCGCGCTTCCAGGACTACCACTACGCGTGGATCGACACCCTCCAGACCTACTGGCTCGGCGGTCCCGACCTCGGCTCGAAGCTGGTGGCCGCGGTCGACGGCACCGATCCGGAGGCCGTCGCCGATCCGGAGACGGTGGGCAAGCTGCTGTACCCGCCGATGGAGATGTTCCACCGTTTCATCCGCAAGGACCACGCGGGGTTCAACCGGGCCCTGGCCAACGCCCTTCAGTGGCACAAGGAGTACTGGAGCGAGGAGAGCCGGGCCCTCCAGGCCTCGGGTCTCGTCGCGCTCGCGCCGCTCGCCATCGTCTGCTTCGCCCACGACGCGGGCGTCCCCATCGAGGTCGAGTCCGAGTACCTGCCCGCCGTCCTCATCGGACGCAACTGGTGCGGCGAGTTCCCCACGTAAGGCATACGTGACACCTCTCGTCCGCCGGCCCGACGCGTAGCGACTGCACGGCGTACGACGTCGGCATGCACGTCGTGGTCGGGTCCACGTACCTGTTCCGCGATCGCTCCCGGGGCACCCGTCCCCGCAGCAGTTGCCGAGGCCCCGTACCGCAACGGTGGCGCGGGAGAGGTGACGTGCCCTCCCACGACCGGACCGGTACCGCGTGCCGCGACGGACCCGCTCAGAACAGGCTCAGCAACGCCTCCGCGGGGTCCGTGAGTCCGTTCTCACCGTCGGGCAGCGGGAGTTCGAACCACACCGTCTTGCCGCGCGGCGTGCGGCGGGAGCCCCAGGCCGCGGAGAGCAGGCCGACCAGCTGCAGCCCGCGGCCCCCCTCGTCGGTGTCCCGGGCGCGGCGGCGGCGCGGCTGGACCAGGCCCGAGTCCCACACCTCGCACACCAGCGTCCGGTCCAGCAGCAGCCGCAGTCTGAT
Organism: Streptomyces sp. CA-106110; assembly: GCF_050936285.1. NCBI lineage: Bacteria > Bacillati > Actinomycetota > Actinomycetes > Kitasatosporales > Streptomycetaceae > Streptomyces > Streptomyces sp. CA-106110. The sequence continues at coordinate 4,758,721 of NZ_JBNJNB010000001.1, forward strand.
CTCGCCCTCGCCGTACCGCAGGGCGTTCGTGACCAGCTCGCTGACCAGCAGCTCGGTCGTGTCCACCAGCGGCTCAAGGTCCCATGCGAGCAGCTGGCCGCGTGCGTACTCCCGGGCCCGCCCCACACTGCGCGGCTCGCGCGGCAGCGTCCAGTCGCCGACGGACTCGGCCGGCAGCCCCTGTACACGTGCCATCAGCAACGCGATGTCGTCCTCGCCGTGATGGGTGTCCAGAGTGTTGAGGATCTGGTCGCAGACGTCCTCCAGCGGCTGCGTGGGGTCGGTGAGCGCACCCACGAACGCCTGCAGCCCCTCGTCCAGCGGATGGTCGCGGGATTCGACCAGGCCGTCCGTGTAGAGCGCGAGGAGCGCCCCCTCCGGCAGTTCGACCTCCACCTCCTCGAACGGCTCGCCGCCCACCCCCAGCGGCATCCCGGGTGGGACGTCCAGCATCAGCGCGGGCTCACCCGGCTCGACGAGCACCGGCGGCAGATGGCCCGCGTTGGCGAAGGTGCAGCGTCGTGTGACCGAGTCGTAGACCGCGTACACACAGGTCGCGAGGTAGACCTCGGACAGGTCCGCCTCCCGGGGCCTGCGGGCCGCGCGGGTGGCCTGCTGGACGCCTCCGGGGGCGCCAAGGCCGCGCGCGATCTCGTCCAGCTGGGCGAGGACCTCGGCCGGTTCGAGGTCCAGCTGCGCCAAGGTCCGCACGGCGGTGCGGAGTTCGCCCATGGCGACGGCGGCGCGCAGTCCCCGGCCCATGACGTCGCCGACGACCAGCGCCGTGCGGTGGCCGGGGAGTTCGATGACGTCGAACCAGTCGCCGCCGACCTCGCTCGGCCGCCCCGTGGCCGCGTTGCCCGGCAGATAGCGGCACGCGATGTCGAGACCGGAGGCCTCCGGGTCGCCCGGCGGCAGCAGCGACCTCTGCAGTATCAGCGCGCGTTCGTGCTCACGGCGGTACAGGCGCGCGTTGTCGATGCAGACCGCGGCGCGCGCGGCCAGCTCCACGGCGAGGGCGCGGTCGCGCTCGCCGAACGGCTCGCTGCCCTTGGTACGGGAGAACTGGGCGAGCCCGACCACGGTGTCGTGGGCGACCATCGGGACGGCGAGCGTGGACTGGATCAGGCCGCCGTCGTCGGCGGGGATGTGCCGGGGGCGGGCGGTGCGCAGAGCGTCCGCGCAAGGCGAGTTGAACGCGTAGTGGTGCACGGCGCCGACGTCCACGGGTTCGGGCCCGCCGACGAAGGGCGCGTCCGAGACGGCGCTGGCGAACGCCACGCGGCGCAACTCGGCGCTGCCGTCGGCCAGTCCCGGCGGGGTCTCGTCGCCGACCAGGAGCCCCTGGTAGAGGTCGACGGTGGCGAGGTCGCAGAAGCCGGGGACGACCACGTCGAGGAGTTCGCGCGCGGTGGTCTCCAGGTCGAGGGAGTTGCCGATGCGGGCGCCCGCCTCGTTCAGCAGGGCGAGGTTGCGGCGGGCGGCGGCGGCCTCGCGGGCCGCGGCACGGCGGGAGGTGATGTCGGTCCCGAGCCAGGCGATGCCGATGGGACGGCCGCTGCCGCTCTGCACGCGGTAGAGGTTGACGGACCAGTGCTTGCGTTCGTCGGAGCCCGGGATGAAGCCCGTGATGTGCATGTCGGTGATCGACTCGCCGGTCTCCAGGACGCGCTGCAGCGTCGCAAAGACGCGTTCGGCCTCGGGCGACTGCAGGTAGTCGTGGACCGAGTGGCCGCGGTGGTCGTTCGGGGTGCCGCCGAACGTGGACGCGAACCGCTCGTTGGCGCGGCGTACCCGCAGGTCGGAGTCGATGAGCAGGAAACCGAAAGGAGATTGACCGAAAATCGCCTGCGAGGCGGCGACGTCCGTCTCGATGCTGCGGAGGGTGCGGACGTCGACGATGATGCAGACGGCGCCGCGCTCGCCTTCCTGCGTCGTGGTGGGCATCACATAGACCTCGGCGAGCCCCTCGGTCCCCTGCCCGCCGGGCATCCGGAAGGGGACGACCCCGGTCCACTCGCGGCCGTCGAGGATCTCCGCCATCTTGCGCTGGCCGCGCTCGCGCAACGGAGGGCTGATGAACGCCTCGATGGGGTCCATGCCGACGACTCGCTCGGCGGGGATGCCGAAGAGGTGCTCGGCCCGCAGGCTCCACTGCTCGACGAGCCCGTCAGGGCCGATGGAGAACGAGGCGACCTTGATGTAGTCGTAGATGGAGCCGGGCGGGCTGCTCTGCCACATCGCCCCGCTCGTCGTGTCGCGGCCCTCGGCGGCCAAAGCGGAATCGACCGCGGCGCCCTCCCCGGTGCCGCCCGACGGGTCGTCGGACTCCGTGGCCCTCGCTGGTATCTCGCTCACGCGAACCGTCCCCTCCAGCTCACCGCGTCCGGCACCGGTCACCGGGGGCGGCTGCCCGCAGTATCCAGCACTACGGTGCCGCACAACACGGTGTTCACGATCACAGCCCGGTCCCGATGGTTTTTGGACCGGCCCGGCAATACTCCCAGTCTTCTAACCAGGTGGTGCCCCCTCGAATCAAAGACTTCGGACTTCTGCCGTGGCCGGATTCCATCGGTCCATGCCCCGGGGCGCCCGCCACCCCTCTCTCGGGGCTCCGCCACGGGCTCCGCACGGTACCGAGAGCTCGCGGTCAGCCGGGCAGCGCGAGTTCGAACCAGACCGTCTTGCCGGGGTCGGCCGGCCGGGTGCCCCAGCGGCGCGAGGAGTGCGCGACCAACTGAAGTCCGCGGCCGTCCTCGTCCTCATGGCCGGCGGCGCGCTTGTGGGGCGGCTCGGGCAGCGGGTCGGACACCTCGACGAGCAGAGCGGGGTCGCCTTCGTCGGTACGGGCCAGCCGCACACCGATGGGGCCCTTGGCGTGCCGCAGCGCATTGGTGACCAGCTCGCTGACCAGCAACGCGGCCACGTCCCCCAGCACGTCGAGCCCCCAGGTGCGCAGCTGCCCCCGGACTACGGCGCGAGCGGTCCTTACCGCACCGGGGTCAGCGGGAAAAGTCCACTCGGCGCTTTCGCCATGAGTGTCGAGCACGCCGACCACTTCCCAGGCCCAAATTCCCATCCCTGTCCGGTTTCGGGGGGTTAATTGGCACATACCCGATATCGCGAGTGCCTTACCGCGCACCGGGGCGCACTGTGGCACGAACGGCGTATGGGGCGCCGGCCCCTGGAGCACCACAAACCCCGCCAGACCCAGGCCCATAGCTGCCCCGCATCCGGCCGCTCCGGGGCTCCGATCGCGCCCCCAGGCAGGCCGGAAGCGCGAATTCAGGCCTGCCGGCCGCGGGACCCCTCTCACGGCAACGCCACAGGCTTTACCGACTCCATACACAGGTCACGGGCCGCCGCCGCACCCCGGCCGAGCCCAAAGGAGTCAGTACCGCTTCCAAACGGTCAGTACCGCCTTGACCGCCGCCACGTCCTGGTCGAGCCAGTCCACGTCCCAGACCTCGTCCGGCGTCAGCCAGCGCAGCTCGTCGTGGTCCTCCAGGGGCTCGGGCGCGCCGGCCAGAAGGCGGGCGGTCCAGACCCGCAGGACGTATCCCGGCTTCAGGGGCCACTCTCCCGGTACGCGCTCGACGGGCTCCGCCGTGACGCCCAGTTCCTCGCGCAGTTCGCGGATCAAGGCCTGCTCGGGGGTCTCTCCGGGCTCGACCTTGCCACCGGGCAGCTCCCAGCGTCCGGCGAGCTCGGCGGGCGCGCTGCGGCGGGCGGCGAGGAGGCGGCCGCCGTCGACCAGGGCGGCTCCCACCACCACGAGGGGTTGCGTCATGCGCCGGAGCCTACGGGAGCGCGCGACCGATCACACATCTGCGGCCGGCGCCCTCACTTGCCCCCCTTCTGCCCGATGCGCTCGACCCAGTAGAGCTGCTTGTGCCCGCGGGCGTCGAGGCTGTCCACGATCTTCTGCGCCTCGGCCCGGGTCGCGTACCTGCCCACGCTGTAGCGGTTGCCGTTGTCGTCCTGCCGTATGACGAGCCAGGGGAGAGTGACCGTGCCGTCGTTCATCGCGCCCCTCCACTTCCCGTCCCCGGCTCTCGCCGTGCCCCGCCCACCAAGGAAACCGCACTGCGCATATGCCCGAGCCTACGCCTTACCTTTACGCAGCGAACACGGCTTTTCACAAAGAGGTACGCAACCAGCCATGTCGGATGGGGCGCGCGCCGCCGAATGCGCCGCCCAGCACGCTTTCGGTACGCCCGAAGCAGCGTGCGGGCTCCAGGTACGGCGCCGGGAGAAGGGCCGGATTGCAACCGCTACCCAGGTCACGCCCGTTGAGGGGCAGCGCGGACCGACTCGGGGCAGGGAAGGGGAAGCTGAGGGCCCGGCGGATGCGCCGCGGCGGGCAGGGGTCCAGAGGGAGAGCGGGCGGGCGCCCGTCCCGCTACTTCACCGGCAGGTGGTACGCCACCCGGTAGCGGTCCGCCGGCACCACCACGTCCGCCGTCTCCACCGGGCGGCCCGACGCGTAGTAGGTGCGCTGGATGACCACCACGACGTGCCCGGGGACTCCGCCCAGGGCGAGCAGCTCCTCCGCGAGGCCGGGGCGGGCGCCGACCTCCTCGATGACGTTGTCCACGATCACGTCGATGGCCGCCATGCGCTCGACGACGCCCATGCCACCGAGAGGCCCTTCCTCGGGAAGCATGACGGGGGTGCGGCCGGTCAGGGTGAGCGGCTCCCACGAGGTGGAGAGCATCATCGCGTCACCCGCGTCCCGGAACACGTACTTCGTGCACATCACGCGGTCGCCCGGCGCAATGGCGAGCCGCTCCGCGATGGCGCCGCTCGCCTCCGTCTGCTCGCTGCGCGACTCCCAGGTGCCGCGCGCGGAGGCCTCCGCCTGCTCCTGGCGGAACGGGGTGGCACCGCTCTGCGGCCGGTACCCGGACCGGGCCACGCGGCGCGGCACCGGCCGCTCCCTGACATAGGTGCCCGAACCGGAACGGCCCTCCACCAGGCCCTCGGCCATCAGGACCTTGCGCGCCTCGAGGGCGACCGTGTCCGAGACCCCGTACTCCTCGCGGATCCGGGCCTGTGAGGGCAGGCGGGTGTGGGGTGGGAGCAGACCATCGACGATCTTCTTGCGGAGATCACCCGCAACACGCAGATACGCCGGCTGCTCACCGAAAGTCACTGGCCGCTCCCATCAGTTTGTACAGACAGCAACAGCCTGGCAACCGAGGGTTGTTCTATGCAAGCGCGGGCCAGAGAATCACCCGATGTGATTACCCGGCTCGGCCGAGGGCGCTACGCAGGCACTTTCTCCCCGCTCTGGCCGCCGTCACACCTGCTTTCCGCTGTCCGTGCCTCCGCCCCCGCTGCCGCCACCGTCCGCACCGTGCGACGGCGGAGTCACGGCGAGGCCCAGAGCCTTGCGGGCGGTCACTGCCGCACGGCCCTCGATCAGTGCACTGCCCCGGTCGTAGTGGACGTAGAAGGTGTCGGCGTCGGACGCCGCCGCGGCCTTCCGCCATTCCTCACGGGCCCGATCCAGGGCGTCGGCCTGGCCGGCGACGGGCCGCCCCGCACCGTCCTGCCAGGTGCGGGCGCGCAGCTGACCGGTCTGGTCGGACAGCGCCGCGGCCACCCGGGCCGCCCACTGCTTGTGGCCCGGCAGGTCGTCCTCGACGTACTCGGCGTCGGGAGCGGTGTCCAGAGCCGCGTACAGGACGCGGTCGGCACGCAGATAGGCCATCTGGTCGCCGGTGAGGGTGGTGGCGTCGCGGCGCAGGCTGCCGGTGAGGGTGGCGTGCTCGTCGGTGTTGCCGAACATGCAGGTGACCTCGCGGTCACCGAAGGCCCAGCTCTCACGGGTGGGCGTGAAGTAGTACACGTCGACGTCGTCCGGGATGGCCCAGACGTCCATGGCGTAGGTGTCCTGGAGCGCGTAGCACCGGGAGTCGGCCTTCCTGTCGACCGCGGAGTCGCCGGGGTAACCACCGTCCGGCAGCATGAAGTTCGCGAAGACCTCGGCCTGGTGCTCACCGGAGCAGGGCACCTTGTCGACGTCGTAGGCCTCGCCCTCCAGGGAACCGCCCGGCGCGTCGAAGCACTCGCCCTTCTTCACGGAGAAGGTCACACCGTTGCCGGGCGCGTTGCGCACCCCGTCCTTGAAGCCGTCCCAGAAGTCGTGCACCCCGCCCGTCGCGAAGGCGAGGACGACGAGGACGAGCCCGATCGAGGACATCACGATGCCGCCGATCGCGAGCCCCCGGCCGCGCTCACCGCGCCGCTTGATCTGCGACAGCGCGATCAGCCCGAGAAGCAGTCCGACGCCGGGCAGGCAGCACAGGATGCCGAGCACGAGCGCCGTGACCGCGAGCGCGTTGATCGGCGCCGGACGGTTGTACGGGCTGTAGCCCTGCCCCCAGGGCTGGTATGGGAACCCGCCCCCGTACGGCTGCTGATGGGGACCCTGCGGGTAGGGGCCCCCGGGCTGCTGGGGCTCGCGGGGCGGGGGTATGGACACGGGACCGTGCTCCTCGTCCGGAGTGCGCAGAACTGATGTACGACGCGCATCGTAGGGCGGAGGAGGCGGCGGCGGAACGCATGGTGTGCGCCGCTCGAGCGCGGTCGTGCGGCACCGGAGGGTTGAGGGCTTGCGGGCGCAGCGCCACACGGGCGTCATGCACGGGTCACGGCGGATGCCGACCGGAAGGACACCTACCCTGCAGGTATGACACCTTTGCCGGACCGTTACTGCCCGGTGGACGGCACGCGCGTCGCCGCAGAGTCGCTCGCCTGGTGCTGCCCCGTCTGTCACGGTCCGCTCGACCTGGACTTCGCGCCGACCCCCGCTCCGCTCAAGTCCCTCGGCGGACGGGTGAACTCGCTGTGGCGGTACGCGGAGACGCTGCCGCTGTCCACCCCCTCGATCAGCCTGGGAGAGGGCCGTACTCCGCTGGTGGAGCTGACGGACGGGGTCTCCGCCAAGCTCGACTTCCTCATGCCGACGCTGTCCTTCAAGGACCGGGGCGCGGTGCTGCTGGCCGAGCTGGCCCTGCGGCTGCGGCCGGGGCGGGTGGTCGCGGACAGCAGCGGCAACGCGGGCACGTCGATCGCCGCGTACTGTGCCCGGGCCGCACTGCCCTGCACGGTGTACGTCCCCGCAGCCACCTCACCCAAGAAGCTGGAGCAGATCGGGGCGCACGGGGCGCGGGTGCATGTGGTCGACGGCGACCGGGAGGCCGCGGCGCAGGCGGCACGCGAGGCGGCGGACGAACCGGAGACGTTCTACGCGTCGCACGTCTTCAATCCGTACTTCCTGCACGGCACCAAGACGTACGTCCACGAACTGTGGGAGGACCTCGGCGGACGGCTCCCGGACGTACTCGTCCTGCCCGTCGGCAACGGCACCCTGCTGCTGGGCGCGGCCCTGGCCGTCGCCGAGCTGTACGGGGCGGGCCTGATCGGGCGCCGTCCTGCGCTGTACGCCGTACAGGTGGCCGCGGTCGCGCCGCTGGCGCACGCGTGGGAGGAGGGTGCCGACGACCTGACGGACGCCACACCCACGGCTCCCACGTCCGCCGAGGGCATCGCGATCCCCCGGCCGCCGCGGGCCCGGCAGATCCTGCGCGCGGTCCGCGACTCGGGCGGGCGGTTCCTCACCGTGACCGAGGATCAGATCCGGCACGCCCAGGCGGACCTTGCCACCCGGGGGCTCTATGTGGAGTCGACAGGGGTGGTGTGCTGGGCGGCGGTGCGGGAGGGGGTGCTGGGCGACCGCAGTGCGGCGGTACCGCTGTGCGGGGCCGGCCTGAAGACGGGGCTGGCGATCGGCGGACCGCCCCCCGCCTGAGGAGCGGCCGGCTTCCGGGGAGCCGGACTTGCGTACGCGGACCCGGAGAGCGGGCGCTATCCCTTGACGACACCGAGCGGCACCAGACGGGCGACCCGCCGCGCCAGGCCCGCCCCTTCCGCGGCACGGACGACCGCGTCGACGTCCTTGTACGCGTCGGGGGCCTCTTCGGCGAGCCCGCGCCACGAGGACGGCCGGACGGAGACGCCCTGTGCCTCCAGTTCGTCGCGCAGCTCCTCGCCGCGGACCCGGCGCAGCGCCTGGTGGCGGCTCCACACCCGCCCGGCGCCGTGGGCGGCGGACGCGAACGCGTCGTTGTCGGCGGCGCCGACCAGGACGTAGGACGCTGTGCCCATCGTGCCGGGAACGAGCACGGGGTGCCCGAAGGCGGCGAGGTCCTCGGGCAGATCGGGGTGGCCCGGCGGAAGGGCGAGGGTGGCGCCCTTGCGGTGGACGCACAGCCGGCGCTGTACGCCGTCCACGTCGTGGGTCTCGAGCTTGGCGGTGTTGTGGGAGACGTCGTAGACCAGGTCGAGTCCCGCCTGCGCGGCGGTGGCGAAGGCCCGGCGCGCGGCCTGGGTCAGCAACTGCCGGTTGGCCCTGCCGTAGTTGGCTGCGGCCGCCATCGCCCCCAGATAGGCGCGGCCCGGTGCCGAGACGACGGGTGCGCAGGCCAGCTGCCGGTCCGGGAGACTGAGGCCGAACGCGCGCAGGGACTGGTCCATGACGCGGACGTGGTCGCTGCACACCTGGTGGCCGAGACCGCGCGAGCCGCAGTGGATCATGACGCAGACCTGGCCGTCGTGCAGCCCGAAGGCGTCCGCGGTCGGGGCGTCGTACACCCGGTCCACCGCCTGGACCTCCAGGAAGTGGTTGCCCGAGCCCAGACTCCCCACCTGCTGGAGTCCCCGGTCCACGGCCCGCTGCCCCACCTGCGACGGATCGGCTCCGGTCAGCGCTCCTCGGTCCTCGCAGCGGTCCAGGTCGCGCGGCACCCCGTGGCCCTGTTCGACCGCGTATCCGGCGCCGGCGACCAGGAGCTTCTCCATCTGCGCCCGGCCCGACAGCTTCCACAGCCCGCCGCGCCCCGTGCCGCGCGGCACCGTGTCACCGAGGATGTCCATCAGGCTGCGCATCCTCGGCGCCAGGGGCTCACGGTCGATGTCGGCGGCGAGCAGCCGGACACCGCAGGAGATGTCGAATCCCACGCCGCCGGGCGAGACGACCCCGCCGGCGTCGATGTCCGTGGCGGCCACGCCGCCGATCGGGAAGCCGTAGCCCCAGTGCACATCGGGCATGGCGAACGAGGCCCGCACGATGCCGGGCAGCGTGGCCACGTTCGCCACCTGCTCCAGCGCCTTGTCCCCGGCGGCCTGCGGCAGCAGCTCCCGCGTCGCGAAGACCACTCCGGGCACCCGCATCGGGTCGCACCGGTCCATGCGGAACCGGAACGGGCCCTCGGGCACCAGCGTGATGTCCATTCCGGATCACCGTCCGAAGAAGGGCCGCCCCAGCACCGGGCAACGCGTGTCCGCGCCCCGGCCCCGGCGCCGTCAGGAGGCCGGCTGGAGGAGGAGATCCCGGATGTCGTGCGGAATCTGCTCCAGCGCCGACTCCAGGGTTCCCGGCGATACGTGGTCGTGTACGGCCACGGTGACCGCGGCGGCGATCCGGGGGACTTCCTCGGCGCTGACCTTGGCCTCGTGCGAGAAGCGGTTCAGATAGCCCTCGCGGTCGTACTTGATGGGCACGATGCTGGGGTCCCAGCCGTCGTAGTAGGCCCCTCGCATCAACTCGGGGAGCTGGGCGGCGAAGTGGGCGGCCACATCCACGGTGAGCCGGTCCCGGAGTGTGTGCATCCAGGTGCGCAGCACCCGGTGGGCGAGGTGGCGGTCCTCGGTCCCCAGCGCCTCGCACACCGATTTGAGCCAGATGTTCGCCGTATGGATCGTGCGCTCGAAGTCGGGTGGGTGGGTGACGGACATGAATCTTCCCTTCCGGTCTGCCGGTGGCGTCCCTGCGCTTCTCGGAATGTCATGGAATGCGGCGCCTTGGCGCGGGCGGTGTGCGACACCGCGACGACCAGGTGAGGAGAAGTCGACGGGCAGGCGGTGCGCCTGCCGGTGACGGCCGGCGGGCCGTGCCGCGGGAGCGGAGGCGCCGCGCGCGGCTGCTTCTCTTCGTCCCTGTCCTCTGACGTCCATGGTATGGCGGGGGAAACCGGTCGGCAGCCGCGCCACGGGACCGGGCGGGCCGGGCAGGTCGGGGCGGGCTCGCGCGGGATTCCGGGCCGGCGGAGGGGACATGGTCCGGTCCGGGGCGCGGGCCGCTCAGACGTCGAGCGTCACCGAACACGTCCAGCCTCGCGGCCCACCCGCGATGTCCAGCTCGTGCAGCGTGACGGCCTTCGGGACCGCGCCCGTCACCGGGAGCGACTCGGCGTCGGCCATGCGCAGGCCGGCGCGCAGACCGTCGCCGTGCGGGGTCAGTTCCACGTCCAGCGGGATCTCGCCGTCGGTGTCGAGCCGGTACACGACCTCTTCCAGCAGGGCCACGAGCAGGTCCTCGTCGGTGCCGGCCCGTACCACCACGTCCCGGGTGCGGAGAGCCACGGCTCCCGCCAGGTCGAGGAACGACTCGCACATACCGCGGACCGCCTGCGCCAGGCACTCCTCACGGGTGGGGCCCCAGGCCTCGACCCGCAGATCCGCGGTATGCGGAACACTGCGGTGACCGGCGCGCCCCGGGGGACCCTCCCGCGGCATCACACACCTGCCGCGGCCGCACCGGAGCCGGCCCGGCGGCCTTCGGCGCTCAGGGCCGCCGCTCCTGACCGTGCTCCTGCGGAACGGTGGCGCCACCGCCGGCCCGCACGGCCTCCACCACCTCCTGGTGCAGATGCCGGCTGTCCTCCTCGGAAAGGCAGGGCACCGGACTCCCGGCGAGGGTGAACCACTGCGAGCCACCGCTGTACTGCACCGCCACATCGACCTGGCTGCCGTCCCAGGTGGTGTGCACGGTCAGGTCGCCGGTCATGATCCCTGCCTCGTCGGTACGGGCGCCTCCGCGTCCGGCGAACACCCCCGTCGTCGTCCATGATGCCCAGAGCATGACCATCACCCTTTCCCCATGAACGCGGGCGCTCGTTCCGGCGGCGCCGCATTGCCTGCTACTGGGTATGGTCCGCCCGCCGCGCCCGGAACGACAGCGGGCGCGATCCCCCGAACCAGGACAAAGGCACACTTGTTGTGGATTTCCGGTGCAAGGCGCAGGGTGGGTGACAACGCAGCACACCCGACTCGTCCCGGTTCGCGGGCAGCAATCACGGTAGGAGGGACCGCGCATGCCCGAACGCATGGTCGCACCTGCCGGGCCCGGGGCGCTGGGGCGGGCACAGGGACGGGCTGCCTTCGCTTTGTCCGGAGTCCGGGATGCCACGCCCGGTCCGCGCGCACAGGGCTCGCCGCCCACCGCGGAGTCGGGTGGCGGCCGGCTCCCCGGCCTTCCCGTGCTGTTGCGGACGGGAGCGGGCCGGAGTTGGAATCAGGCGTGAGGCTCTTCGGCAGTACCGTGTCCCCCGGCCGTCCCGCTCCGGGCTCGGGATCCGGCTGCAAGGGGCTCAAGAGCGGCGCCCTGGGGATGTTCTCCTCGGTCGTCATCGGCCTGGCCTCCACCGCCCCGGCGTACAGCCTCGCCGCCACACTGGGTCTCATCGTGGTCGCGGTCGGACTGCAGGCCCCGATCGTCACCATGCTGGCGTTCATCCCGATGCTGCTGATCGCGTACGCCTACCGGGAGCTCAACGCGAGCAACGCCGACTGCGGGACCACCTTCACCTGGGCGACCCGTGCCTTCGGACCGCGCAGCGGCTGGATGGGCGGCTGGGGCATCATCGTCGCCGACATCCTCGTCATGACGAACGTCGCCGAGATCGCCGGTATCTACAGCTTCCGACTGCTGGGCTTCGACGGTCTTGCCGCGAACCGGATGTGGACCACCGTGGCCGGCATCGGCTGGATCACCGTGATGACCACGATCTGCTACATCGGCATCGAACTCTCGGCCGCCGTACAGCGCTGGCTGCTGTGCACCGAGGTCGCGGTGCTCTTCCTGCTGGCTGTCATGGCACTGGTCAGGGTCTACACCGACCCGCCCGCGACGGCGACGCATGTGTCCGCTTCCTGGTTCAACCCCTTCGAGATCCCCTCCGTCGGGGCGCTGGCCTCCGGGGTCCTCACCGCGGTCTTCATCTACTGGGGCTGGGACACCGCCGTGTCGGTCAACGAGGAAACGGCCGACAGCACGCGCATCCCGGGGCGCGCCGCGGTCCTGTCGACCGTGTTTCTCCTGGTCACCTACGGACTGGTGGCCACCTCGGCGCAGGCCTTCGCCGGTGTGAAGGGCTCGGGCATCGGGCTGGGCAACCCCGGCAACGTCGGCGATGTGCTCTCCATCCTGGGCAGCGCCGTCTTCGGCAGCGGCGCCACGGGGTTGTTCCTGTCCAGGCTGCTGATCCTGATGGTGCTGACCTCCGCGTTGGCCTCCACGCAGACCACCATCCTGCCCCTGGCCCGGACCGTCTTCTCCATGGCGGTGCACAAGGCCGTACCCGCCCAGTTCGCCCGGGTCCACCGCAGGTTCCTCACCCCGACCTGGTCGACCATCGGCATGGGGGCGCTCTCGATCGTCGTGCTGATCCTGCTCAGCGTGTTCAGCCGGAACATCCTGTTCACGTCGGTCAACTCGGTCGGCCTCGCGGTCACGTTCTACTACGGGCTGACCGGCTTCGCCTGCGTCTGGTACCACCGCAAGGTCCTCACCCGCAGCAACAAGGACCTGGTGTTCAAGGGCGTGCTGCCGGGACTCGGCGGGCTCGGGATGCTCTCCCTGTTCCTCTACGGCACCTTCGACGTCTACGCGGTCCCCCGGTACGGCGCGACCATCGTCGACCTGCCGCTGATCGGGCCGACGAGCGGCGTGATGATCGTGGGTCTGGGCTCCCTGCTGATCGGCTTCGTGCTCATGCTGGTGATCACCCGTGGGCACACCGCGGCCCTCAAACTCCAGCGGAGCCTGCTTCCCCGCAGGCTGCCGCCGCTGACCGGGCTCGAGTCCGCGAGCCGCTACCTCCCGGCCGACAGCGGGTCCGGGGTGGGCGGGGACTGGTTCGACGTCATCCCGCTGTCGGGTACCCGGGTCGGCCTGGTCGTCGGGGACGTACTCGGCCACGGACTGCGCGCCGCCGCCACCATGGGCCGCCTGCGCACGGGCGTACGGGTCCTGGCCCGGCTGGACCTGGCCCCGGACGAGCTCCTGTCCCGTCTGGACGACCTGGTCGAGCAGACCCAGCACGAGGGGGAGGCAGGCCACGCCTCCGGCCACTCGAGAGCGCATGCGGACGAGGCCCTCGGAGTGAGATGCGTGTACGCGGTCTACGACCCCGTCTCGGGGCAGTGCAGTCTGGCGCGGGCAGGAGAGGCGCTGCTGGCCGTCGTCGCCCCGCACGCGCGCGTCGTCGACTATCCGCAGCTGCCGCCCGGACCGCCGCTGGGCGTGGTCGGTCCGCCCTACGAGAGCACCGAGGTGCAACTCCCGCCGGGCAGTCTCCTGGCCTTCTTCACGGGCGGCCTTCTGCAGGTGAACGAAAGCCGTGACGAGGGGCTCGCCCGGCTCGCCCAGGTCCTCGCCGACCACACCCGGCCCCTGAAGAACCTGTGCGACCAGGCGGTGGCGACCCTGCTGCCCGGGCCGGTGGACGAGGACGCCACGCTGCTCCTGGCCCGCACACGCATGCTCGACCGCGACAGGCTGGCCCAGTGGGAAACCGCCGCGGACCCCGCGGCGGTCGCCTCCCTGCGCACCAGCGTCAGCAAGCAACTCAGCGACTGGGGCCTCGACGACCTGGTCTTCACCACCGAACTCATCGTCAGCGAACTCGTCACCAACGCCATCCGCTACGTCGGCGGCCCCATCCAGGTACGGCTGATCCGCGACCGGAACCTGATCTGCGAGGTCTCCGACACCGGCCACACCACCCCCAACCTGCGCCACGCCGCGAGCGACGACGAAGGAGGCCGGGGCCTGTTCATCATCGCCCAGATGACCGCGCACTGGGGAACGCGCTACACCCCCACCGGCAAGACCATCTGGGCCGAACAGGCCATGCCGCCCGGGGACTCCTCGTAGGAGGAAGGCGGCACGACCTACGGGACCCCGCGCCGGGCCGCCCGGCTAGACTCGCGGCCCGGATGCGGGAGGAGCGCAGACGTGGACGCAGCACCCGTACGTTTCGGCATCGTGGGCAGTGGCTGGCGGGCCGGGTTCTTCGCCCGGCTGGCGAGGGCACTGCCCGGGCGGCTGACGGTGGCCGGCGTGGTGACGCGCTCGGCGGCACGCGCCGCCCAGGTGCGGGAGGAGTGGGGGGTGCCCGCCTTCCTGACCGTCGACGAACTGTGCGGCACCGCTCCGGAGTTCGTGATCGTCTCGGTGCCCTGGGAGGTAACGCCCCAGGCCGTACGGGACCTCGTCGACCGCGGGATCCCGGTTCTCGCGGAGACACCGCCGGCCCCCGATGTGCGCGGGCTGCGGGAGCTGTGGGCCGCCGTGGGCGGCGCGACGCGCGCCGACGGCAGCGGACTCGTCCAGGTCGCGGAGCAGTACACGCTGATGCCCGGCCACGCCGCTCGGATCGCGCTCGTCCGGGAGGGCGTGATCGGCGAGGCCACCTCGGTGCAGGTGTCCTCGACGCACATGTATCACGCGATGTCGCTGATCCGGCACACGCTGGGCATCGGCTTCGGGCCCGCGACGGTGACGGCCCGCGCCTTCACCGCCCCGCTCGCCGACCCGCTGTCCCCCGGCGGCTGGTCCGACGACCTCACCCCCAAGGACGCCGTCACCACCCTCGCCCTCCTGGACTTCGGCGGGGCCCGTACGGCCCTGTACGACTTCACGGACAACCAGTGGTGGAACCCGCTGCGCGCCCGCCGGATGGTGGTGCGCGGCTCGCTCGGCGAGATCGTGGACGACACCGTGGTGCGGATGGCCGATCCGCGTACGCCCGTGGAGTCCCCGTTGGTGCGGCGCCGCACCGGAACCGACCTCAATCTGGAGGGGGCGGAGGTGCACCACATCTCCTTCGACGGACGGGTGGTGTGGCGCAACGACCACGTCGGGGCGAGCCTGTCCGAGGACGACCTCGCCGTGGTGGACCTGCTGTGCCGCACCGGCGCATGGGTGCGGGGCGCAGGGCCGGAACCGTATCCGCTGGCCGACGGCTGTCAGGACCATCTGCTGGCGCTGGCGGTCGAGGAGTCGGCGCGTACGGGGACACCGGTGACGACCGCGGTGGAGGCGTGGGCGGACCACTGATCCCCCGGTCCCCGTCACGCCCCCTGTGATCCCGTCTCAGCCGCTCACCACCGTGAGCAGAAGCCGTACCGCCTCCGCGATCGCCTCCCGGCCGCGGGCCAGATACGGGCGGGGGTCGGTCAGATCGGGCTGGGACGCGAGCGCGTCGCGGATCGCGCGGGTGAAGGCGATGCCGAGTGCGGTGCCTATGTTGACCTTCGCGATGCCGGCCCGGACGGCGCGCCGCAGTTCGTCGTCGCCGACGCCCGACGAGCCGTGCAGCACCAGCGGTACGGGCACGGCCTCCCGGAGTCGCTCGATCAGTGCGTGGTCCAGCGACGCCGAGCGCTCGGTCATCGCGTGGCTGCTGCCGACGGCGACGGCCAGGGCGTCCACACCGGTCTCCGCGACATAGCGCGCCGCTTCCCCCGGGTCGGTGCGCACCCCGGCCGCGTGGGCGCTCCCGGGGGCGCCGGGTTTGCCGCCCACATAGCCGAGTTCGGCCTCCAGCCACAGCCCCGCGCCGTGCGCCCACTGCGCCGCGGCGCGGGTCGCTTCGACATTCTCGGCGTACGGCTGTGCCCCGGCGTCGAACATCACGGAGGAGAACCCCGCGTCGGCCGCACCGCGCAGCAGCCGCATGTCGGTCACATGGTCCAGATGCAGAGCGACATCGACGGCGCACTCGAGGCCGGCCTCGGCCGCGGCCCGGGCGATCGGGTCCAGCCGCCCGCCGTGGAACCGCACGGCGTTCTCGCTGATCTGCAGGATCACCGGGATCCCGGCCGCCTCGGCGCCCGCGGTGACCCCTTCGGCGTGCTCCAGCGTGACCACGTTGAACGCCGCGACGGCCCGGTGGCCGGCGACGGCCTTCGCGACCAGGTCACGCATGGAAACCAAGGACATGGATCATTCCCCTCGCTCTGGTGGCCGGCCCTCGTCGTGGTGGGGCCGGTACGGAACGGGCCGCATCCGTACCGGGCGAGACAGGGGCGACGGTGCCGGGGCGGCGGTGGACCGGGGTGCGGCCGCCGTCCGGCGCCTCGGTGCGCGCCGGCGATCCGTCCGGTCCTACGGCAGGGGGTGCAGGATCACGCCCCGCACCACACGGTTGACCTCGCCCGAGGGGAAGGGGTTGTCGGGCCGCATGCCCCGGGCCACGGAGGCGCGCAGGGCGATGAGCTGGGCGCACACCACGGCGGGCAGGGCCAGGGCCACGTCCTCGACGTCCTCGAGGCCCGGCAGCAGCCAGGCTTCGGCGCCGCTCTGGTCCATGGCCGCCACGGGGCCTGCGGCGACCGTCACCACGCTGCCCGGGGGGAGGTTCCCGCGCAGTTCCGCGACGATGTCCAGGTCGTACAGCCGGGTGTACGGATCGTTGGACACGTACACGACCACGACCGTCCGTTCGTTGAGCACCGCCTTCGGCCCGTGCCGGAACCCCAGGGACGACTCCGCCCCGGCCACGATCGTTCCGCCGGTGAGTTCGAGCACCTTCAGCGCCGACTCCCCCGCGAGGCCCTTGAGCGCCCCGCTGCCCAGGAAGACGATGCGCTCGGGGACGCGGTCCACCAGGGCACCGACGGCAGCGTCGAGGCCGCCGTCCTCGGTGATCCACTCAGCCGCGCGGGCCAGGCACCCGGCTGTCCCGTCGTAGGCGTCGCCGCCCAGGGCGAGCAGTGCCGCGAGTGTCATGCACGTGAAGCTCGACGTCATGGCGAAGCCCCGGTCGTCGGCCGCGGCGGGCATCAGCAGCACATGCGACGCGGAGCGGTCCGTGTGTTCCCGCGCCAACTGCCCCTGCGGGTTGCAGGTGATCACCAGATGGTGCACCTCGGAGAGCACCTGATCGGCCAGGGAAGTGGCGGCCGCGCTCTCCGGGCTGTCGCCCGACCTGGCGAAGGAGACCAGCAGGGTCGGCAGGTCCTCGGCGAGGCAGCCGCGGGGGTCGGCGACGAGGTCCGTGGTGGGGACCGCGTCGACGCGCCGTCCCAGGCGCCGGGCCAGTGCCGCCTGGAGAACCTGGCCGGCGAATGCGGAGCTGCCGGCGCCGGTGAGCACCACGCGCAGGTCGTGTCGGGCCGTGAGCGGGCGCAGGAATGCGTCCAGTGACTCCCGGGAGGCGGCGACGAGCCGTTCGACCTCCCGCCACAGGGCGGGCTGCTGAGCGATCTCGCGGACGGTGTCGGCGGCTCCGTCCTCGACGGACAGGATGCCGGAGGGGATGGTCACACGAACTCCTCGTGGGTCGGGACTCGTCCTGGCCGCTGCCGGACCTCTGGTGCGGAAGGTACCCGGGCAGGGCGAACTGCGGGACTGCGTCGGCGAAGTGGCCGCCGCACCGCCCGAGGCCGGCCGGCCCGCAACGGCCCCGGGGCTCCGGCCCGCTTGCTCACTTCAGTCCGGTCAGGCTCTGCCCGACCACCGCGATCGCCCTGCTCGTCTCCCTCGTGATCGCTTTCCTTGGGCGGGAGGCACCTGCGCTCAGTCGCAGGCCGTCGTGGAGCGAGGTGTACGGAGCGGGACGGGCGCCGCGGCATCGTGGGTGGTGTGGCCGGCCGGACCCGTCGAACCCTGGGTGGTGCCGGTGACCGGGACCGGCTGCGCGACCGAGGGGTTGGAACCGAGGGGCCGGGGCAGCGGGGCGACGGGCCGCATGGCGGGATCCGCCCGGTGCTCCGCGGTGACCCGGACGCGCCCTTCACGAGTGGCCGCCGAAGAACGGCGGTTGATCAGCACCACACCGCCGATGATCACGAGTCCGCCCACCGCCTCGAGCAGTCGGGGAACCTCGGACAGCCACACGAACGAGACGACGAGGGCGACCGGCGGCACCAGGTACAGGGCGGCCGTGGAGACGGCGAGCGGCAGCCGGGCCACGGCATGGCCCCAGAGGACGAACCCCACGGCGGAGGGCAGCAGACCGAGATACGCCACCGACACCAGCGACCCCTGCGGGGCACCGGATAGGGCGCGCACAGTCGCCGGGAGCAACGGCAGCGCGAGAACGGTCCCCGCCACCATCGCGTACGTCGCGACCTCCAGCCCGCTGTAGTGGCGCAGGAGGGGCTTGGAGACGAAGTGGTACACACCCTGCACGACAGCGGCCGCGAGCACCACGAGCGCACCGGTGGAGAACCCCGTGGATCCGCCAGCGAGCGCGACGATCACGGAACCTCCGACAGCGACGGTACTGCCTGCCATGACATGGCGCGTCAGCGGCTCGGACAGGAACGCCCTGCCGAGCAGAACGCTGAAGACGGGGGCAATGGCGATCAGCATGCTCGCGGTACCCGCCGCGACATGCACCTCACCCCAGTTGAGCAGGACCTGATAGGCGGTCATGCCGGTCGCGCCGGCGAGCGCGATCAACGGCAGGTCGCGGGGCCGGGGGCGCCGCACCCCGAGGAACGGTGCGACCACGGCCAGGGCGACGGCGCCGACCGCCAGCCGCAGAAAGGACAGCGCCGCCACGCCCAGGCCGTCGACCCCGACGCGGATGGCCGGAAATGCCGAGGCCCAGAGCACCACGACGCCTGCCAGGGCGAGGAAGCTGCGGGAGCCTGTGCGTGCGTTCACATCTCTTACGGTGCGCCAGGCAAAGCAAAAGGTCCAGTTAGTTGTTATGCATCAAAGACAAAGTTTCACTGAATCAATGGGTGCGACCAGCGGACAACTATGCTTGACGATCCAGGGACGATGCGTAAGGAAGTCTTCATGCTCGACGTGAGGCGGCTCCGGATCCTGCAGTACCTGGCCACCTACGGCACGGTCGCGGCGGCGGCGCAGGCGCTGCATCTGACGGCCCCCGCCGTCTCCCAGCAACTCGCCACGCTGGAACGGGAAGTGGGGCTGCCCGTCGTGGAGAAGCAGGGGCGCACCCTGCGTCTGACCCCTGTCGGTGAGCTGCTGGTGTCCCACGCCGAGATCGTGCTCAGTGATCTGGCGTCCGCCGAGTCCGATCTGGAGGCCATCCGGGGCGGCGGCCGCGGCATCGTCCGCATCGCCGCCTTCGCCTCCGCCGCCCGGACATTGATCGCTCCGGTGTGGAATCGCGTCCTCGGCGCGGGCGAAGCAGCCGAGGTCTCGTTGATGCTGGAACTCGTCGAGCAGGAGCCCGACGCGGCCTTGGAGTCGTTGCGCCGCCGGGACGTCGATCTGGCCGTCGTCCACGCGTACACCGTCCTGCCGCGGGACGTGCCCCCCGGATGCGAGCAGACCAAGCTCCTCGAGGAACCCGTCCTCCTCGCGCTCCACCCCGATCACGCCACCCGCCTGGGAATCAGTCCGGGCGAAACCGTGGACCTGGGGCGCCTTTCCGGCAGTCCCTGGCTCACGCCGGGCCCGGAGACGTCCTGTTACGAGATGATCCAGCGTGCCTGCGGTGCCGCCGGATTCGTTCCGACCGTCCGGTCCCGCAGCAGCGACTTCTCCGTACTGACGGCGCTGGTCGCCGCGGGAGCGGGAGCCGCCCTCCTGCCCCGGATGACCCTCCCGGACGCGATACCGGGACCGATCAGTCTGCACCCCCTTCTGCACCCGGTGACCCGCACCGTCTACACGGTCAGCCGGAGCGGCACGTCCCGGCGCCCCGACATCCGCCACCTCGGCAAGCTCCTTCAGCAGGCAGCGACGGAATGCGCGGAGATTCTGCGGGAGGAGAACGGCTGAGGGTGCCGTTGCGGCGGTTGTGCGGAGGAACGGACAGCTCCCTGCCCGCGCAGCACGACCGTTGCCACCGTGTCCGCGTGGACTGACGGGTGGAAATGGCGGGCGAGCATGCCGCGGACGAGCTGCGTTCGCTGCGCGAGTGGCTGGTGGCCGAGGAACCACTGCGGGGACGGGTCCGGCTGGCTGCCGGGGCACCCGAGGAGGGCACGCTGGGCACCGGGATGGACGCCGTGGCGGTCGCCCTCGGGAACGGCGGGGCCTTCACGGTGTTCCCGACGGTCGCCGTGACGTGGCTGAAGCGGCGGACGGGCCGGACGGCTGTGAACCGGCAGGAAGCGCTGGGACCAGGCGGTGGGCAGAATTCACGCCTACCACCAGCCATGCGGCGGCTGACGAACGACGCGGCGCCGCACGCGAGTTGTCCACCGTGGCAACAAGCGGAGCGCGTCTCGGCGGGCGGCCGACCGGCCCCCGAGTCGCCCTAGGTCTGACCGACCATGGCGGCCGGTTCGACGATGCGGTCGAAGTCATCGGCGCTGATGTAGCCCGACGCCAGTGCGGCCTCGCGCAGAGTGGTGTCCTCGTCGTCGGCCCGGTGGGCGATCGCGGACGCCTTGTCGTAGCCGATGACCGGTGAGAGGGCGGTGACCAGCATGAGGGACCGGTCGACGTAGCTGTCGATCTGGTCCCGGTTGAGCTCGATGCCCTCGATGCAGTACTCGCGCATCTTGGTGGCGGCATCGGCGAGGATAGTGGCCGCGTGCAGGAAGTTGTTGATGATGACCGGGCGCATGGCGTTGAGCTCGAAGTTGCCCTGGGAGCCGGCGAACGCG
Source organism: Streptomyces sp. CA-106110 (assembly GCF_050936285.1). Lineage (NCBI taxonomy): Bacteria > Bacillati > Actinomycetota > Actinomycetes > Kitasatosporales > Streptomycetaceae > Streptomyces > Streptomyces sp. CA-106110. The sequence goes on from NZ_JBNJNB010000001.1 coordinate 4,779,394, forward strand.
ATGGCGGTGTCCTCGGACAGCACCTGGATGCAGACCATGACCATGGCCTCGCACTGCGTCGGGTTGACCTTGCCCGGCATGATCGACGAGCCGGGCTCGTTGGCCGGCAGGATGAGTTCGTCGAGGCCGCAGCGGGGTCCTGAGGCCAGCCAGCGGATGTCGTTGGCGATCTTCATCAGCGGCACGGCCAGGGCGCGCAGACCGGCCGAGGCGCCGACCATGGCGTCCAGGCCGCCCTGCGCGGCGAACTTGTTCTGCGCGGTGGTGAACGGATAGCCGGTCGCGGTGGCGATCTCGGCGGCGACCTGCTCGCCGAATCCCGGTGGCGCGTTGAGCCCGGTGCCGACCGCCGTTCCGCCCATCGCGAGCTCGTACAGGCCCTCGGAGGACCGGGTGACCCGGCCGACGGCCTGCTGCAGCTGATGGGCGTAGCCCGACCATTCCTGGCCCACAGTCAGCGGGACCGCGTCCTCCAGGTGGGTGCGGCCGATCTTGACCACGTCGTGCCACTGCCGTGCCTTCGCCTCGATGGCCTGCTGCAGCGCCTTCACGCTGGGCAGCAGGTGCTCATGGATCTCCTTGACCGCGGCGATGTGCATGGCCGTCGGGAAGGTGTCGTTGGAGGACTGCCCCATGTTGACGTGGTCGTTGGGGTGGACGGGCGTCTTGCTGCCCAGTTCTCCGCCGACCAGCTGGACGGCGCGGTTGCTGATCACCTCGTTGGTGTTCATGTTGGACTGGGTCCCGGACCCCGTCTGCCACACGTACAGCGGGAAGTGGTCGTCCAGCGCGCCCGCGATGACTTCGTCGGCCACCTGCTGGATCAGGCCGGACTTCCAGCCCGGCAGCCGCCCCGCGCGCCCGTTGACGAGAGCGGCGGCCTTCTTGACGTAGCCGTAGGCGTGGTAGACCGCTTTGGGCATCCGGTCGTCCCCGATGGAGAAGTGGATCAGGGACCGCTGCGTCTGGGCGCCCCAGTACCGGTCGGCGGGGACGTCGATGGCGCCCATGGAGTCGGTCTCCCTGCGCGTGCCCACCGCGTGCAGGCCGACGGGGACGTCGAGGATCCTCGGGGCCTGGTCCTGGCCGGCCGGCCCGCTCCGGTCACCGCCGTGATGCCGGGTGGTCATGACGCCGCTCCGTCGGTGTAGACCGGCTGCCACATGGCCTCCCGGACGGCCTCGCCGATGTCGATCGGCTTGCAGGTGGCCACGCCGTCGTCGAGCGCGGCCTTGACCACCGCGATCGCGGTGATCGCCGAGGACTCGCGGAGCTTCTCGACCGGCGGCAGCAGGGAGGCGCCCGGCCCCGACGGGTCGACCTGGTCCGCGACCGCCTGTGCGGCCGCGCGCAGCATGCCCGGGGTGACCTGCGAGGCGCCGGAGACGATCGTGCCCAGGCCCAGACCGGGGTACAGGAGTGCGTTGTTGGCCTGCGCGATCTGGTAGGTCACGCCGTCATGCCGCACGGGTGGGACGGGGATGCCGGTGGCGACGAGCGCCTTGCCCTTCGACCAGGCGATGACATCGGCGGGCATCGCCTCGATCCGGGAGGTGGGGTTGGAGATGGGGAAGACGATCGGCCGCTCGGTACCCGCGGCCATGGCCTCGATGATCTCGCGGGTGAACGCCCCGTGCACGGTGGACGTGCCCAGCAGGATCGTCGGCTTGGCCCGGCGCACCGTCTCCAGCAGCGTGATCGCACCGCTGTCGTCCCGCGCCCAGTCCGCGACCTCGGCCGGATCGCGCGCGTAGGGCTGCTGGAAGTCGCGCAGGTCGTCCATGTCCCTGGTGAGCAGTCCCTGCTTGTCGATGAGCCATATCCGGGCGGCGGACTGCTTCGGATCCGCACCGCTGCGGACCATCGCGCTGTGCAACTGGTCGGCGATGCCCACCCCGGCGGTCCCGGCGCCGAAGACGATCAGTTTCTGGTCCCGCATCGGCACACCGCTCACCTTGATGGCCGACAGTGCCGCGGCCAGCGTGATGGCTCCGGTGCCCTGCAGGTCGTCGTTGAAGATCCGGTAGCGGTCGCCGTACTGCTCCAGGATCCGCCGCGCGTTGCTGGGACCGAAGTCCTCGAAGTGCAGCAGCGCGTCCGGGAACATGGACGAGGCCGTTTCCAGGTACCTCTCGATGAACGCGTCGTAGTCCGCGCCGCGCACCCGGGAGTGCCTGTTGCCCAGATACAGCGGGTCCTCCAGCAGCGCCTTGCGGTCCGTGCCCACGTCCAGCGAGACGGGCACCACGCGGCGCGGGTCGATGCCGGCGGCCGCGGTGTAGACCGCCAGCTTGCCGACCGAGATCTGGATACCGCCCACACCCCAGTCGCCGATGCCCAGGATCTGCTCGGCGTCCGTGCACACGATCAGCTGGACGTCCTCGGGCCCGAGCTGAAGCGTGGCGAAGGCCTTCTCGATCTCGTCCGGCCGGTCGATGGACAGGAAGATGCCGCGCGGGCGCCGGTATTCATAGGAGTACTTCTCGATCGCCTCACCCACGGTGGGGTCGTAGACGACCGGCAGGAGCTCCGTCAGATGGTCGGTGAGGACCCTGAAGTACAGGGTCTCGTTACGGTCGTGCAGCTGCTCCAGGTAGACGTTCTTGGCCAGGTCGCTCCCCTGGGCCTCCATCTGCTGGTAGGCACGTTCGGCCTGCCGGTCCAGGGTCAGCACGGCGGAGGGCAGACGACCGGTCAGGCCGAGGGTCTCCCGCTCCTCCTGCGTGAAGGCCACACCACGGTTCCGCAGCGGGTCCAGCAGGGCGGCGGGGGCGGCCGGGGTCCGCGCATGGCTCTCGGTCATGACAATCTCCCTCTGTGCGAATGCCGTGTCGGCGTGACCGGGTGACGTCGCGGCCACGCTCCGTGCCACGGCCGCCGGGCACGTCGGAAGGTGACGGGAGGCACCCCTCCGGTGCCTGCCGAGCAGATGTGCGGCTCCGGACATCGCCGCACAGGTCGGCGCGGCCTCGTGGAGCCGGAGCCCGAACGACACGCCGGCCAGGCGCGGAGCCGGCCTTGACCGGAACCCGTGGAGGTCGCTACGGGCGGCCCTGAGCCCGGCGGAATATGAAGGTGTGGGGCCGGCATCCCCGTGGGGGACGTCGCTCGCCGAAGCACCGCACGGCAGGCGCTCATCGTCCGTAGCGCCGCGGGCACGACTCATCGGTGCCACAGCATGACCTCAGGCTAACCACCCGCCCTCGGGCGGCGCGACCGCACGCGTCCGCCTCCCGGGACCTGCCCGGCGTCCAGCCGGCGACCGCGCTCGAACGGGCGGGGCGGCCGTGCCCACTCCATGGCCGAAGGGTCGTCTTCCGGTTCACCGGCAGAGGAACTCCCGCGTGCCTGCGCGCGGCCGGCCGCCGGACCCCGGCAACTGCGGCCCGGCGCTCCGGCCCGCCTTCGGGCGTCGCGTACTTGACGGAAGAACAGAACCCCGGCTGAAGGCAAGGCACACCACACATCGGGGGTCCGCACTGTCGGCGAACTGTCAGGAAACGTTTGCCGCACCGCGGGGTCGGCGCCTTGTACCGCACAGATCTACGCGCGTATTTTTACCCCGACTTGAAAAAGCATCACATACCCCCCACATCTCAACCGCGCCATAGACATCTGCTCCCGTCAGAAAGAGACACCCAGTGTCCTCACGCATACCCCCGGCCCTGCGCGGTCGAGGTGCCAAGGTCCTCTTCGTAGCGCTCCCGGTCGGTCTCACCGGATCGCTCCTCGCGCTTCCCTTCACCGCGCAGGCGGCACCGTCGTCGGACGCCTCCGTCTCCGAGGTGTACGGCGGCGGCGGCAACTCCGGCGCCTCCTACACCAACGACTTCATCGAGCTGGGCAACGGCGCCACCGCTCCGTTCGATCTCAACGGCTGGTCGGTCCAGTACCTGCCCGGCTCGCCCACCGCCAGCAGCAAGTGGCAGGTCACCCCGCTCACCGGCGCCATCCCCGCGGGCGGCACCTACCTGGTCCAGGAGGCCAAGGGCACCGGCGGTGACACCCCCCTGCCCGCGCCCGACGCCGTCGGCGCCATCCCGATGTCGGCGACCACCGGCACCGTGGCACTGGTCCACTCGACCACCGCCCTCACCTGCCTGACCGCGGCCGACTGCGCGGCGGACGGCACCATCAAGGACCTGGTCGGTTTCGGCACCGCCGTGGTCCGGGAGGGCTCCCCCGCCACCGGCGCGAGCAACACCGCCTCCGTCTCGCGCGACGCCAAGTTCAGCGACACCGACGACAACTCGGTGGACCTGACGGCGTCCGCGCCGAACCCCCGCAACAGCACCGGCGGCGGCACCGGCGACCCCTCGCCCACCCCCACTCCGACCCCGACCCCGACGCCCACCCCGGGCAGCCTCCGCATCCACGACATCCAGGGCACCAGCCGGATCTCGCCGCAGAACGGCAAGACCGTCACCAACGTGCCCGGCGTGGTGACCGGTGTGCGGAGCACCGGCTCGAAGGGCTACTGGATCCAGGACCCCGAGCCCGACGCGAACCCGGCCACCAGCGAGGGCCTCTTCGTCTACACCGGCTCCGCCACGCCCCTGGTCAAGGTCGGCGACTCGGTGCTCGTCTCGGGCAAGGTGAGCGAGTACTACCCGGGCGGCAAGAGCAGCGGCACGCAGTCCGTCACGGAACTGACCGGCCCGACGGCCGCCACGCTCTCCTCCGGCAACCCCCTGCCGGCGGCCCAGGTCATCGACGCGGCCACGCTACCCGAGGCCTACGCGCCGCAGGCGCAGGGCGAGAGCATCGAGTCCCTGGAGCTGCAGCCCGGCACCTACACGCTGGACTGGCTGGAGGCCCACGAGGGCATGCTGGCGCAGATCGGCGACTCCCGTGTGGTGGGCGCCACCAACGCCTACAACGAGACGTGGATCACCACCAAGCCGAACCAGAACCCGACCCCGCGGGGCGGCACGATCATCACCGGCTACGACAACCCCAACTCGGGTCGCCTCATGGTCACTTCGCTGAACGGTGACCAGCTCAAGGCCAATGTGGGCGACACCCTGTCCGGCACGACCGCGGGCCCCGTGGACTACTCCGACTTCGGCGGCTACAACATCCAGGCGACCGCGCTCGGCACGGTCCAGCCGGGCGGGCTCACGCCGGATGTGGCGACGAAGGGCAAGTCCAACGAGCTGTCCGTGGCCACGTACAACGTCGAGAACCTCGACCCGACGGACCCGCAGAGCAAGTTCGACCGGCTGGCCGCGGGAGTCGTCACCAACCTGGCGTCCCCGGACATCGTGAGCCTGGAGGAGATCCAGGACAACAACGGCGCCAAGGACGACGGAACGGTCGCGGCCGACAAGACCATCACCCAGTTCATCGACGCCATCAAGGCGGCCGGCGGCCCGGCGTACGACTGGCGCGCCATCGACCCGGTGAACGACTCGGACGGCGGCGAGCCCGGCGGCAACATCCGCAACGTCTTCCTCTTCAACCCCGATCGCGTCAGGTTCGTGGACCGGCCCGGCGGCGACTCCACAACGGGAGTCACCGCCGTCCCCACCGGCAAGCACGACGTGCAGCTGTCCGTCTCCCCGGGCCGGATCGACCCGGCGTCGAGCGCCTGGACGAGCAGCCGCAAGCCGCTGGTCGGTGAGTTCCGGTTCCAGGGCGAGCAGGTCTTCGTCGTCGGCAACCACTTCAATTCCAAGGGCGGCGACCAGCCGGTGCACGGCGCCTTCCAGCCGCCGACGCTCGGTTCCGAGACCCAGCGCGTCGCCCAGGCGAAGGAGGTCAACGCCTTCGTCTCCGACCTGCTGGCCGCGGACCGCAAGGCCAAGGTCGTCGTCCTGGGTGACCTGAACGACTACCAGTTCTCCAAGCCCCTGGCCACCTTGACCTCGGGCGGTGTCCTCACGGACCTCATCAACACCCTCCCGGCCGACGAGCGGTACAGCTACGTGTACGACGGCAACTCCCAGACGCTGGACCACATCCTGGTCTCGCCTGGCATCAAGAAGTTCGAGTACCAGGTCGTCCACATCAACTCCGAGTTCTCCGACCAGACGAGCGACCACGACCCGCAGGTGGTCCGCTTCAAGTAGCCGGCAGGCGGCCGGCTTCGAGTAGGCGGTGCCCTCCGCCTGCTGCCGTCCGAACACCCCGTGTGGCGTGCACGCGATCCGCGTGCACGCCACACGTGTTTGCAGGGCCGTTCACCTCCGCCTCAGGGGCCGACGCCTCCGGGCCCGAGGCAGCCCGCGGCCACTCCGAGCCACCAGGACGACGGAGTCGGCATGTCCTCGGTGCGCGAGCCACTCGACGATCCGGGGCAACGCCTACGGCCTGTTCATCTCCAGCGCCAATGGCATCACCGTGAGCGACAGCACGGTGTCCGACAGCCTGGAGGACGGGGTGGTGCTGCACCGCTTCGCCGCCAGCGCGGTCGTCGAACGGACCGTCTCCAAGCACAACGGCGGCGACGGCTTCCACCTCGCCCGCGCCACCGAGGAGGTCCGCATCAGCGGTTCCACGTCGGTGGACAACGGTGGCAACGGCTTCACCCTCAGCGGGCGGGCGCTGGCCGAGGGTCCCTCGGCCTCCGGTGAGTCGCTCGACACCTACGGATCCAACTCGGTGTCCAACAGCGTCGCCCGGGGCAACGCCCACTACGGCATCGAGGTCATCGGCGGCGTCGGCATCGGCATCGGCATCCAGAACAACCGGGTCGAGGGCAGCGACATGGGCATCGTCGCCCGGCTCGACGCCTCCGGGGTCGCCATCACGGGCAACCAGCTCATCGGACAGGCCCGCCAGGGCATCGCCGTGCGCGACGGCGTCACCCGCGCCACGGTGACCGGCAACGTCACCGAGGACACCGACACCGGCGTCTACATCCGGGACTCCCGGGCCGAGGTGCGCGGCAACACCGTCGAGGAGGCCCACAACCACGGTGTGACCCTGGTCGGCTCGATCGGTGGATCGGTCGTCTCCTACAACGTGATCGCAGGTGTCGGTCCCAGCGCGGTCGACAACTCGCGGGCCGGCTCCGGCATCACCATCAAGGAGAACCAGACCTTCGCCTGGCACGACACCAGTTCCTTCTGGATCAAGTTCCGGCACTACATGAGTCCCATGACGATGCTGTGGACCTCGATCCTGCTGCTGATCCTGTTCGCGGCGGGCCGCGGCCGCAAGCACAGGAACATGCTCGGCATGCACCCGTACCGGGACAAGGCACCGCTGGGCGGGCGGATGTTCGCCCTGCCCGGGGCCGAGGAGCACGCGCGCGAGAGCGAGCAGCGGCCCGAGACCGTGGGACCCGGGGCCGGGGCCCACGGCGGGCCCCGGCCCGGGCACGGCTCGCCGCCGGCGAACCCGCGGCGTCGTCCGTCCCGTCCGAAAATTTACTGTCGCACACGAACATTTGGGTAAGTGCCCGAATACGCGACCATATTCAGGTCATCACGGATGGGTGTGTAACGCGGCGGCGCTTACCGGACGCAGAAGAAGTCAGAAGCGGTACGCCGACCCGGACTGAAATTCGCAACTGAGGCGAGCATGCCGACACGACAACGCGTCAGATCGGATTTACGTGAGCCACATCGACCCGGTTTCCGGATATCAGACGTACGACCGGTCCTCGGACCCCGACCGCGCGGTGCGCCGCCAGGCCGCCGCACGCCGCACGGCACTGACCATCTGCACGATCACCGACATCGCGGCGGGTTTCCTGGGTCTGTGGATCCTGCTGTTCCTGCTCCATGCGAATCGGACGAATGTATTCGTCGAGTTCGTGCACGGCGCGGCCGACTGGCTGGCCTGGTGGGCGCAGGACATTTTCACAATGGACACAGAGGGTCTACGGGTCGTCCTTAATTATGGCCTTCCGGCTCTTCTTTATTTGCTGATCGGTCACGGAATCGCCGCACGGCTCAACCGAGCCTGACAATGCATCGGCCTTTACCGAGGCCACCACTGACCGCTGCAGCCGACGCGTTCCCGATGTTCGCGGACGCGTAACGCCTGATGTCCGCGGGCCCAGGGCCCCTGACGGGAGCGCGGTTGCCGCGGCCGGCTTCCTCACCGCCGACCACGCCGAGAACACGCACGACAGCGGAAGGACCGAATGTGGCACGCACCACGTCTGGACACGATCATCTGCCGATCTATGAGGACCTGATACGCGAACGCGGTGACGCAGTCGCGGAGGCTCAGCTGGCGGCCCAGCACATGCAGCATCAGGCAGCGGTACTGCTGACCGCACACGATGCGGCCCAGCCTGCCCACCACCATCAGCACGGCAGCGTCGGAGGCACTGCGGGCGGTCCGCTGCAGTAGGCGAACTCGCCGGGGACGACTCCCCCGGCCCTGCACGATCGACACGGCTCGGCGAACAGGCCGCCGAGCCGATCGCCATGGGGCCCGCACATGCCGATCGGCGCATGCGGGACCGCATGCGCCGATCGGCTGGAAACGCCGTACTCCGGCGCGGCCGGCTACTTGAGGTAGACGAGGCCGTCCGTGGTAATGGTGGGACGGCCGCTGGTGCCGACCACCACGATCTTCACAGTGTGCTTGGCGCTGCTGGACCAGGTCTTCGTCCAGATCGCCTGCCGGTACAGGGTGCTCGACGACTTCAGGTCCACGGTGGAGACCTTCGTGCCGTCTACGTAGACGTAGACCTGACCGGAGGTGGAGGCGCGCGAGACCACCCACGCGGCGGAGCGGCCGGTGAAGGTCCAGCTGAGGGTCGCGCCCTTCGAACCGCTGGAGTACGACTTGCCGCCGAGGTAGCTGGTGGACGAGCGGGTGGTCCAGCTGCCGGACTTCGTCGCGGAGCTCTCCTGCAGGATCATCGGGGTGTACGCCGGGGACGACGTGCGGTAGTTGCCGGCGTAGTCGTAGGCACGCATCGACCAGGTGGTGGCGGTACCGGACTTGGCGGTGGTGCTCGAGCTGGTGACCGTCGGGCCGTAGGTGCCCGTGGTCGGGGCCAGCAGCTTCACGTACCGCAGGGCCTTGTCGTCGGTGGCCTTCCAGCCGAGCGTGACCGGGACGCCGGTGGTGTTGACGGTGCCGCCGCGCAGGGAGAGCTTCGGGGCGGTGGTGAACGTCGGCGCCGTCGTCTCGGCCACGACGCTCAGCGCGCTGCTGGTCGCGGTCTTGCCGGACTGGTGTACGGCCCGCACGGCGACGGTGTGGCTGCCCAGGGCCAGGGTGGCCGCGGCGGAAGTCGCCGTGCCGGAGGTGGTGGCGACGGTCTTGCCGTCGACCAGCAGCTGGTAGCTCTTGATGAGCGAGGACGGCGTGGTGGCCGTCCAGTGCACGGTGACGGCGCCCTTGGTGTAGTACGTCGAGCCCGAGAGGGCCGCGCCGTCGACCGAGGTGGCCTTCAGGCCCTGCACCGGGCCGGCCGCCCAGGTCCGGACGGTCGGCAGCTGGGCGTAGAGGGAGTTACCGGGGCACTGGGTGTTGTAGCCGTCGCGGTGGCCGGAGATCCGGTTGAAGGTGTACGAGCTGCCCGCGGTGAAGCTCTTGGCGGAGTAGTTCGTCTGGGTGGCGCCCGCCTTGAGGCTCACGGTCGAGCTGGGATCGGCGCCGTACTGGCCGAGCTTCCAGGCCGCGATACGGGCGACCGAGGCCAGCGCGGCGTTGGAGGCGCCGGTGGTGGTGTAGTCACCGAGCACCGCGATGCCCGTGGACTCCCGGTTCCAGCCGTACGTGTGGGCGCCGAGCACCGGCTGGTCGACACCGCCCTTGCGGCCCTCGAAGATCGTGCCGCACTTGTCGACGAGGAAGTTGTAGCCGATGTCGTTCCAGCCGTTGCCCGGCGGGTTGGCGGTGGTGGCGGCCGTGTGGAACACGTAGATGCCCCGCACGATCGCCGCCGACTGGTCGCACGTGTAGGCGGCCCCGTCCGTGTGGTGGACGAACACGGCCTTCACATCGGCGTTGTACTCCGACGGGTCGGGGCTGCGCGACTCGTCGGCGCCCCAGCCGGCACGCGAGACGATCGGCGGTTCCGGCACCGTCGAGGGCCGCGCCGGCGGCGTGGTCGGTGCGGTGGGCGTGGTGGCCGACGGGCTCGCAGGCGTAGTCGCCGGAGCCGAAGGCGTTTCCGAGGTCGATGCCGGGGCCGAGACGGTTGCGGAGTCGCTCGGAGACGCCGGCGCACTGTCCGTCGGCCCGGCGCCGGTGCTGTCGCTCGGGGAGACGGAGTCGGTGGGCGGCGCGCTCGTCTCGTCGACGGTCCCCGCCACGTACGCGGCCGGCTCGGCCTTCGTCTCGGCCTCCGTCACCACCCCGGGGTCGACGAGGTTGACCGTGAGCCCCTTGGGCAGACCGGAGCTGGTGGTGCCGTTCTTGCGCACGACCTGCACCTGGACGCCGTCGGAGGGGCCGACCCACAGCGGCTCGGACGCGCCGCGTGCGGTGGCCTGTTCCTTCGGGTCCTCCAGCGGGTCGGTGTTCACCTCGAGGTTCTGCCAGGCGCTCCACTCGCCGGTCTTCACGCTGCGGGTGCGCACCTGAGCCGTACCGTGGAGCTGCTTCGTGGCACCGGTCCAGGTGACACCGAGCAGCGAGAACTGCTTGGTGCCCGTCTGCGGCAGCTCCGCCTTGCCCGCCCCGTCGCCCTTCAGCGTCAGGCCGAAAACACTCGGCGATCGCTTGGCCTGGCCTTCGGCGTGACCGCCGGACGGGCTGGCGACGGCATAGGTCACCAGTCCCCCACCACCCAGGACCACCGCACCGAGCGTCAGCCACACCCGCCGCTTCAGACTTAGCGGTCTGTACGCATGCGAAGTACGACGACTCACGTCGTATCCACCCCCAGAGGCCCACCAAGGCCCATAGAAAAAGGTCACATGAGGCACACCAGCCACACAGGCAGCCCATCTCTCAAGCGCATGCCGACCGACGAACGTCACGGGAGGACAGGCCACGGTGACGTAGATCACTACGAATGCTGCGGGTGCCGGCCGGCGCCCATGGCTGTGCGTGTTGCGCGGGCGAACTGGAGCAAGCAGCAAACCCGCACTTCCCGGGGCGCCTTGGGCCCCATGGCGGGCATGGTGGACGCGCCGCGGCCCGACCGTCCTTCCTGGCCGTCGGCGTGCTGCTGCTCCCGGCCCTGACGCCGGTCATGGCCTCGGCGGCTGCCGCCGGCCGTTACGGCGCCAGTACCTCGCCGAGCCGGGCGCCGGCGGGGGTGCCCAGTGCGGTGCCGCGGAGCGAGACGGTCTGCGCAAGACCGAAGCCGGTGCTGGTGATGGGCGTGTAGAGAAGGAGGCCGTCACCGGCGTCTTCACCCTCGGCTCCGAAGACGAGCCCCGCGTGACCCGATCCGGACAGGTCGGTGAGGGAGACGGAGGAGCCGAAGTGGTCGTCCTTCTCGATCGAGTCCAGGATGCCGGGGGTGTCCTGGTTGAGCGTGAAGGAGCCGCTCGTCGTCAGGCCGGAGGCGGAGCCCTGGAACAGGGTGGCCTGACCCGCGTCGGTGCGCTTGACGCCGTCACTGGTGAGGTCTTCCCCGGGAGCGCCGACGAGGGCGTCCGCGTAGCCGTCGGCGTTGTAGTCGCCGGTCGAGACGGAGGCGCCGAAGGCGTCGCCGGGCCGGTCGGTGCTGGCGACGCCGACGCCGTCCTGATGGATGACCTTCGTGCCGGAGCCTGCGAGGCCGGCGGCCGTGCCGGGGACCACGGTGATCTGACCACCGGTCCTGCCGCCGGACTCGGACGCGTAGGGCTGGCCGATGACGAGGTCGTCATAGCCGTTGCCGCTGAAGTCGCCCGCGGCGACGGAACGGCCGCCCCGGACCGCGAGGATCCCTGCCCTGGTCAGACCGCTCGCGGACCCGGCGAACCACACCACACGTCCGGTGCCCCGGGTGTCACGGTAGTTGAGGGCGACGTCCGCGAAGCCGTCCCGGTTGAAGTCGCCCGATGTGGCGTCCAGTTGGGCGACCGGACCCGTGGAACCGGTGAGCGTGCCGGAGGTGGTGACGCCGGCGGCCGGCCGGACGTTCCGGGTACTTCCGCCGGTCAGCCGGACGTTCCAGGTACCGCCGTTGCCGGTGCCGGCCGCGAACACGTCCGCCGTGCCGTCGCCGTTGAAGTCGCCGGCGGTCACCGCGGAACCGAGCCTCGCTCCGGCCGCCGGAACACCCGAAGTGGTGTACGAGAAACCGGAGTCCAGGCCGGGCCCGTACAGGACGGTGACCAGACCGCGGTCGGCACGGCCGCTGATGTCGTCCTTGCCGGGAGCGCCCACGACGAGGTCGGCGCAGCCGTCGCCGTTGACATCGCCCCATGCGGTCGCGGCCCCGAAGTGGTCGCCCGGCTCGGAGGAGCCGGGGCCGCCAGGGCTGTTCTGGCTGAGTGTCAGCCGTGCCTCGGCCAAGGGGCCGTGAGGGCTGCCCGGAACCACGGTCACGCTGCCGGCGCCACCCGATGCCTTCGGTGTACCGGCGGCGAGGTCGCTGATGCCGTCGCCGTTGTAGTCAGAGCCGGCCCTGGCGTGCTTCGGCGCGTGCTTGTTCCGGGCCGGCAGCGCGGCGCTGTAGCGGCCCGTGCCCTGCTGCGGCAACCACGTGCACCTCGCGGCCGCACCCCGGTCTGCCGGTCGTACTGTGCCCACGGCCGACTCGCGTCCGTGCCCCGGCGGCTGCGCCGGCTGAGGGTCGAGGGCGTGGGTGACGATCCCCGCCGCGCTCAGTACGACGACTCCCGCGGTCAGCCACGCCCGCCGTCCCAGGCTCAGTGGCATGTACGCACGGGTCGTACGGCAACTCAAATCTCCCACCCCTACAAGAACTGATAATCGCCTCGCCCGTCACGGTCCCGACACTCCCCAAGCGCAACGGCCTCGCCGGGCGTCACCCGTGCACGGCCGGACCGGGCCCCGGCAGAGAACGCGCGGCCGGCCTCCGAGGAAACGGTCCGGGGGGCGCACCCAGAGCGCACAGTGGTGCAACGGCAGAGCGAATACCGCGCTGGAGCACCTGCTTTGGGCCCGCGCGCTCCGATGCTGTGACATTTCTGTGCTGTGCGACGCTGATGATCTTGTAGAGCTGGGCAGGGCCCGTGGCGGCACCATGTGGGTCCACGCCCGCGTGGTCGAGGAACGGTGCGGACGGGGACGGGTTTTGGGCCAGCGAGGCGAGTCCCGGAGCGACGGTGCACGGGACGCGGAGTTGGGTGCCGCGGTCATGCGGGCCCAGGACGGTGATGAGGCCGCCTTCGCGGTCGTGTACCGGATCGTGCAGCCCGGGCTGCTGGGCTATCTGCGCGGGCTCGTCGCGGACGACGCCGAGGACGTGGCGTCCGAAGCCTGGCTGGAGATCGCCCGCGATCTGGGCCGGTTCAAGGGCGACGGGGCCGGCTTCCGCGGCTGGAGCGCGACCATTGCCCGCCACCGGGCGATGGACCATCTGCGCCGCCGCCGCAGCCGCCCCGTACCTGCCGCGCTCGACCTCGATCTCCTGGAGTTGCGCGGACCGGACACCACGGACGACCAGGCCCTGGAGGTCCTTTCGACCTGGCGCGCACTGGAACTGGTGCGCGGCCTGCCCCGCGATCAGGCCGAGGCGGTGCTGCTGCGCGTCGTCATCGGCCTCGACGGTCCGGCCGCCGCGCGCGTCCTGGGCAAGCGTCCCGGTGCGGTTCGCACCGCCGCCTACCGCGGTCTGAAACGCCTCGCCCGCCAACTCGGCGCTACGGATGTGACAGAGAAGGGGGCTCATACGCTGGGGCAGTCGAAATGAGCAACGACCGCGCCAAACGCGTAAGAAAAAAGAGCAACGATCACGCAAGGACGGACACAGGCATGAGCGACCGACACAGCGACGGCGGAGCGTTCGCCCGCCGAAGCCCCGGCGCGAACGGCCCAGTGCCCGACGCGGACAGCGCAATCACGTCCACAGGGCTGGAGTCGGCGCTCGGCAGCGCACTGCGCGTCCATACCTTCAGCCGTCCGGCCGAGGAGCAGGCCATCGCCGCTTTCCGTGCCGCTCGCGACGCAGGCGTTCACGCGGGATTGCGGACGCGGCGGCGGGACGACTGGCGGCCCCGGCACACCTCGGTGCGACGCTCGGTGAAGACCACCTTGGCCGTGTTTCTTGCGAGCCTCACCCTGGCCGGGGCGGCGATGGCGGCGATCGGCTCCCCCGGATCGTCCGGGAAGCCGCACAACGACGGCCCCGGACACAGAAATCCGTCAGCCACCGTGGCACAGGCCCCGCCCGCGACCACATCCTCCAAGCCCGGCACCGCCCTGTCCAAGAGCCGCCCGCCGACGGCCAAGGACATCGAAGCCCACTGCCGTGCGTACCCGTCGGTGAAGGGGCGGGGCAACGCGCTGAGCTCGTCGGCCTGGCAGCGGTTCCTCGCAGCCGCCGGCGGCGCGGACAACGTCGCCGCCTACTGCGCCGACAGGTTGTCCGGGACCGAGGCGGGCGGCACGGGGAAGGCGAGCGGACAGCCGAACAGCAAGGCAGCCGACAAGAAGCCCGGACATCAGTCGCGCAAGGACGCGGGACGGCGGTAGCCACCCGGCTGACCTGCCGTGCGGCCCTGTACACGGCGCATGAGTGACGTCTTGGCGCTCCCGTGCGCTATAGACACTGGACCCGCCGGTCCCGGGCACTGCGCGCCTCCCCCCTTGTGCGCCAGTGCTCACGCGCCGGTGCGGGCAGATGTCACCCTCCGACGTCCGCCTGCGCCGGCGCGACCCCACGGGGGCGGCCTGTCGTCGACCTTCCGGCACGGGTAGCGTGAGCCTGCCGCGACGCAGATCGTGACGAAACCAGAAAAGCGCGTCGCAGTCGGTCAGTGTTGTCGGATTTCTGGTGGGGGTACGAGTGCTGCTGGCGGAGCGCTACCAGCTGGAGGAACTACTGGGACGCGGCGCGATGGGTGAGGTGTGGCGAGCCGCCGACCAGGTTCTCCATCGCACCGTCGCGGTGAAGTTCCTGCACGGTGACGACGCCACCGACTTCGAGCGGTTCCGCATGGAGGCGCAGACAGCGGGCCGCCTCAATCACCCCAACGTCGTGGGGGTGTACGACTTCGGCTCCCACCACGGTCAGCCCTACCTGGTCATGGAATACGTCGACGGCTGGAACCTGTCCCAGGAACGCTCCCTGCGCGGAGCGCTGCCCGCGCCCGAGGCCGCCGGTATCGCCGCCCAGATGGCCGCCGGGCTGGCCGCCGCCCACCGGCAGGGAGTGATCCACCGGGACATCAAGCCGGCCAACGTCATGCTCACCAACGACCGCACCGCGAAACTCACCGACTTCGGGATCGCCCGCTTCACCGACGACGCGGCCAGCACCCTGACCGCCACCGGAAAAATCATCGGCAGCGCCGCCTACCTCGCCCCCGAGCGCGCCCTGGGCCACCCCGCACAGCCCGCTTCCGACGTCTACTCACTGGGCTGCGTGCTGTACGAACTCCTCACCGGCCGACCGCCGTTCAGCGGTGCCACCTCGCTTGCCGTGGTGCAGCAGCACGTCGACGCCCAGCCGCCGCCCGTCACGCACCTGCGCCCCGACATACCGCAGCCGCTCGCCGACTGCCTCACACACCTGCTCGCCAAGAACCCGGAACACCGCCCCTCTGCCGACCAGGCAGCCGCCTGGCTCCACACCCAGACGCCCGCCCCGGCAGAGCCGGAACACCCGGGACCGGCCCCCCTCGCGGCCGCCCTGCCATCCCCTCCGGAACAGACCGCGCCGGAGCATGCCACCCGCGTACAGCCTCGCGGCCGCCGCAGGGTGCCGTCGAAAGCGGTACTGGGCGCCGTGGGGGTCGCCCTCTTCGCAGGAGCTGTCGCACTCGGCGCCTCCTGGAACGAGGACTCCGGCCCCAACACCCCCACCCAGCCGGTGTCCACGACGTCGGCGCCGTCTCTCGACGAGACACCCACGGCGCAGCCCTCCCCCATCACGCCGTCCACCACGGCTGCACCGCAGGACGACAACGACGACCAGGGCGGGCACCACGGGAGGAAACACAAGGGCAAGGGATCGGACGACTGACCCGACGCCGAACCCGCACGATCCCGCCGGGTACATGGTCAGGTCGTATACGACTTGTGACGGAGACACGTGCCGGACCACACACAAATGGTGACCTCGCAACGATGCACCGGCACCCGTGACACCTGATGCTGACGGTGCGCTGGAGAAAGTGACCCCGGGCGGGGTCGCCGCCTGCTCTCCGGGGGGAGGTACGTGGGCGGCTCATACAGGGGCAGACCCGTTTACCCCCCGTGGCGGGTCTGCCTCTGTCATGTTGTGGTCCGGCGCGCGATCGCCGGACCGCTCAGCCTTGCAGTAGCGCTATGACCTGGCGTTGTTCCGTCGCCGCCGTTGCGGGCGGCCTTGGAAAGCGTGGCGGATTCTGCGCTGTCAAGACGAGGCGGTCGTGAAGCCAGGTTCGAGGGGTCATACCCACTCCCTTCGACCCCCTCCCCCAGCGCCGCCGGCGCCTCTACGATCCGGCGCATGATCAAGCTGACCTGGGCCCTCGTGGCCGACCGCATGGACGAGTGGACCGGTGAAGACATCACGGAGGGCGCGGCCGTGCTCGAGGCGAAGGTGGGTGCAGTCGTCGACGCAAGCGGGATGCAGGAGCAAGCCATACGGCACTGGCGTACGGACTTCCTCTCGCCCGTCGTCGAGTCACTGCGTACGGAGGGAGCGGCCGCACTCGCGCGGGGCGAGTCCTGGAGCAAGGCGGCCGGGCCCTTCCTGGCGTGCGCGTCGCCCGTCGCCTGACCTGGGCCCATCCGGCCGAACTCGACCCAGGGTCTGTGCCCCTGCGGCCTTGTGCTGCCTTGCAAGGAGGCGGTCAGGGGGCGAACGGCTCCGCCGGCAGCACAACCCGATCTCTCTCGACGTCAAACCCCCGTACGTGACGACTGCCGTCGACGCCCTCGGCATCCATCAGCACCGCCTGCGGCGGTCCGGACGAAGCGTGCCCACGCCCTGAGTAACGTCGAGACGAGGGTTCAAGAACTGCTCCTCAGCTTGATCTTTAACCTGCACGGTTCTTGTGTTCCGCGATGCTGAGATCGCGTTTCACGGTTTTACCGACGTCGTGGTTGGGTGCCCGGCGGCGGTTCTTCGAGCCGGTCGGGCGTCCGGGGCCGGGCCGGGAAGGTTTGGGTGCGGCCGCCGGACGGGCCGTCTTCGCTCGGAGGTTCCGAAACCCCCGCCGCACCCGCGCGGGCGTGAGCCGCCCCGGCTCGGCGGGCTTCTCCCAGGGGCGGCGAAGATCCTCGGCGAGTGGGCGGGCGAGCCGGAGCTGCGTGTGGGCGATGATGACCAGCCAGGTCCAGCGGTCCGCCGTATCGGGCTCACGGACCTTCGGACGGGTCCAGCCGAGCGTCTGCTTGATCATCCTGAAGGTGTGTTCAAGATCGAACCTTCGCAGGAAGGCCTGCCAGAACACATCGACCAGTCCAGCGCTCGCACCGGTGACCGACGACCACAGCCAGACCGGCTTGGGGTCACGGTCACCGGGCAGGTACTCGACCCTGAGGCGGATCAACGTGCCATGCAGAACGGGGAGTTCGCCCTCGTGGTCCAGCCAGGGCCCGCGGTGGGTGAGCCGGGGATGCATCCGGTCCCATGCCATCGCCTCGGCTTTCCCATAGCGGGTGGTGTCGGTGACGGTCGCCACCTCCGGCTCGTGCCAGGTGTCGGACTTGGCCAGGGTGAAGGTTCCGCCGTGCTTGCGGGGCCGGCCCCCCTTGGGGCTGTAACGGTGCGGTGGTGCGGGTCGAAGCAGCACCCGGTCGGAGCGGAGACGGCCCACCAGCTCGACCGGCAGGTCCGTGAGGACGAAAGCGAGGCGGGTGACGTCGTAGCCGGCGTCCATCACAATCAGGATGTCCGGGTCACCGTCGCTCCAGTGCCCTGCAGCGATGATCCGGTCGACAACTTCGCGGAGCTGGGCGGCGGTCACCGCAGTGGCGTCGTCGGCCGGGCCCAGCCGCACCGCGTCCAGCAGCGCGGTCCAGGATGTGCGTCCGGTCTCCAAGGCAGCGACGAAAGAGTAGGGCCAGCCCGGGATGAACTGCGAGTTGCTCTTGGCCCGCCCGTAGACATGACAGAACAGCCGCTCCGCGCTGGTCGGCGCATCGGGCCGCAGCCACGGCGAGACATCGACCGCCAGCACGATCCTCCCATCGGCCGCCCTGGGTAGCGGCAGGGACGCCAACGACCGGCGCAGACGTTCCACCTGGAGGCGCCCGCAGTTCAGCGCGTCGTACATCGCGCCGTGTCCCCGCTGGTGCTCCGCCACCAGCGTCAGGTCGACCAGCGAGGTGACCGGGCCGTCGGCACACAGAACCGCATCCGTCAGCTCGAACAGTGCATCCGCTCGCCGGGACAGGCAGGCATGGAAGTCCTCACGGAAGCAGGACAACACGGACAGCGACTCGACGCGGGCGGCGTCATCCAGAACACTCATCACAGCGGCCGTTTCTTGGTGCTTCGTTGCTCGACACTCCGAAGCCTCAAGGACGGCCGCGCTCTCTGTCCGGCGAATCAAGAACCCCGACAAGAAACGATCTTGCCGAGGTTAAAGATCAAGCTCAGCTGTCGAAGTCGACGGTCAGGCTGTCGGAGACAGGGAAGGTCTGGCAGGTCAGCACATATCCGGCGTCGACCTCGGCGGGTTCCAGTGCGTAGTTGCGCCGCATGTCCGCCTCGCCCTCGGTGACCCGAGCGCGGCAGGTGCCGCAGACGCCACCCTTGCAGGCGAAGGGCAGGTCGGGGCGTACGCGGGAGGCCGAGTCGAGAAGGGAGGTCTCGCGGGAGAGTGCGGAGGTGGTGGAGCGGCCGTCCAGGACGACGGTGACCTGGCTGACCGGTCCGTCGGCCCGGGGCTCCTCGTGGCGTACGGTGACGGGCTCCTCGCCCGCGAAGAAGAGTTCCTGGTGGACCCGGTCACCGGGCACTCCCAGCTCGGCGAGCACCTTCTGGGCGTCCAGGACCATGCCGTGGGGGCCGCACAGCCACCAGTGGTCGGCTTCGGAGACGTCGACCAGTCCGTCGATGAGCGCGGCCAGCCGATCGGCGTCGAGACGGCCACTCAGCAGTTCGGCCTCCCGCGGTTCGCGGGACAGGACGTGCGCGAGCTGGAACCGGGCGGGGTAGAGATCCTTCAGGTCGGCCAGTTCGTCGGCGAACATCACCGAGTCGGTGCGCCGGTTGCCGTAGAAGAGGGTGACGCGGGACCGGTCGTCCGCGGCAAGGACGGACTCGGCGATGGAGAGCATAGGTGTGACGCCCGAGCCGGCCGCGATGAGCACATGGTGTCCGGGCGTGGACAGATCAGGGGTGAAGGCGCCGGTCGGAGCCATCACCTCGATGGTGTCGCCCGGCCTCACCTCGTTCACCAGCCAGGACGAGAACAGTCCACCGGGCACCACCCGCACTCCGATGCGGGGCCGGGCGCCCGCCGGGGAGCAGATCGAGTACGAGCGCCGCTCGTCCCGCCCGTCGACTTCGCGCCGCAGCGTGAGCGACTGGCCGGGTGCGAAGGCGAACTCCTCGGCCAGCTCGGCGGGGATGTCGAGACTCACCGCGGCGGCGTCGTCGCACAGCCGCTGCACTCCCGCCACTTTCACGGCGTGGAAGGCCGGGCGGCGGCGCGCCCGCCGCATCGGGGAGGGGGCGGCGTTCGGAGCCAACAAGTCCTCCATCAGATCTCCTTGACGTACTCGAACGGTTCCTGGCAGGCGAGGCAGCGCCACAGCGCCTTGCAGGAGGTGGCGCCGAAGCGGGAGGTCTCCTGCGTGTCGGTGGCGCCGCAGCGCGGGCAGGGCACCGCCCGGCGGGTGGTGGACAGGCTCAGCGGCACGGGACCCGGCGACAGGCGCGGTGCGGGGCCGGGGGGCGCGATGCCGTGTTCGGCGAGCTTGCGGCGCCCCTCCGCGGTGATCCAGTCGGTGGTCCACGGGGGGTCGAGGACCGTGCGGACCTCCACACGCTCATAGCCGGCGTCCTTCAGCCGCGCCGCCACGCCGGCCCGCATCTCGGCCATGGCCGGGCAGCCGGAGTAGGTCGGCGTGAGTGCGGCGACGACCGTGCCGTCGTCAGCCACCGTCACGCCCCGCAGCACGCCGAGGTCGGCGAGGGTGAGCATGGGCAGTTCGGGGTCGGGCACCTGTTCGGCGATGCGCCGGGCGTCCGTGAGCACGGTCACCATGTCGCCTCCGGGTGGGCGCGGGCCACGCTCTGCAGCTCGGTCAGCAGCGGGGCAAGGTGTTCGGTGTGATCGCCTGCGCGGCCGGAGCCGGCCGTCTGCGGCGCTACATCCGGCAGGGGCAGCCCTGCTGCTTCCGTGACCTGCCGCAGCACGGCGAGGACCTCGGTCCGCGCGTCGTGGGCTTCGAACAACTCCCCCAGGTGAGCGGCCACGGCGTCGAGGCCGGCACGCATCCTGCGATGGGACTCCTCGGTGCCGTCACCGAGCCGGACGACCCACTCCGCCGCGTACTGCCGGTGGTAGGTCAGTTCTTTCACACCCTTGGCCGCGATGGCGGCGAGTACCGGGTCGGCCGAGGCGGCGAGCCGCTCGAAGTGGGCCAGGCGCCAGCTGGCGAGCACCAGCAGCCGGGCGATGCTGAACGCGAAGTCGCCGTTGGGCAGTTCTGCCAGGCGCACGTTGCGGAAGTCGTCCGCGTCACGGAAGTAGGCGTAGGCGTCCTCGCCGCGTCCCGTGCCGTCGACCTGACCGCAGCGGGCGTAGAGGAGGCGGGCCTGGCCGAGCAGGTCGAGCCCGATGTTCGCCAGTGCCACCTCCTCCTCCAGCTCGGGTGCGCGGGTGGTCCACTCGGCGAGGCGCTGGGCACTGACCAGGGCGTCGTCGGCCAACGCCAGGCACAGCTCGGTGAGTTCGGCCCGGTCGACCTCGTCCGGCACATCGGAGCTCACGCCGTGCAGCGGATCCTCGAAGCCGGTGCCGTAGGCCCAGCGGGCGTCGTCCTCGTGTCCCTCGGCGAGGGCCATGTAGACGTGGTCGTCGCTCATGCCCTGCTCCTAGATGTGGGGGACGTCGTCGGGGATGTCGTAGAAGGTCGGGTGCCGATAGACCTTGTCGGCGCTGGGCGCGAAGAACGGATCCTTCTCGTCGCGGGTGGAGGCCGCGATGTGCTCGCTGCGCACCACCCAGATGCTGACGCCCTCGTTGCGGCGTGTGTACAGGTCGCGCGCGTGCGTGAGCGCCATCGCATCGTCGGCCGCGTGCAGCGAGCCGACATGGACATGGTTGAGTCCGCGCTTGCCGCGTACGAACACCTCGTACAAAGGCCAACCCTGCTTGTCGGAGGTCATGCCGTGACTCCCTTCCTGGCGCCGGCTGCCTGCTTGGCCGCGTGTACGGTCGCCGCTTCGCGCACCCAGGCGCCTTCTTCGTGAGCGATCCGCCGCCGCTCCACCCGCTCGGCGTTGCACGGTCCGTCGCCCGTGATGACGCGCTTCAACTCGTCCCAGTCCGGGGTGCCGAAGTCGTGATGGCCACGCGCCTCGTTCCAGCGCAGCTCAGGGTCGGGCAGAGTCACGCCGAGCTTCTCGGCCTGCGGGACGGTCATGTCGACGAACCGCTGGCGCAGCTCGTCGTTGCTGTGCCGCTTGATCTTCCAGGCCATCGACTGCGCGGAGTTCGGAGAGTTCTCGTCCGGCGGGCCGAACATCATCAGCGACGGCCACCACCAGCGGTTGACCGCGTCCTGCACCATCTCCCGCTGGGCCTCGGTGCCGCGCATCATCGTCATCAGCAGCTCGTAGCCCTGCCGCTGGTGGAACGACTCCTCCTTGCAGATCCGCACCATCGCCCGCGCGTACGGCCCGTACGAGGAGCGGCACAGCGGCACCTGGTTGCAGATCGCCGCCCCGTCTACGAACCAGCCGATCACCCCGACGTCGGCAAAGCTCAGCGTCGGGTAGTTGAAGATCGACGAGTACTTCTGGCGCCCCTCGATCAGTCGCTCGGTGAGGTCCGCACGGTCGGCGCCGAGCGTCTCGGCCGCCGAGTACAGGTACAGTCCGTGCCCGGCCTCGTCCTGCACCTTGGCGAACAGGATCGCCTTGCGTCGCAGTGACGGCGCGCGCGTGATCCACTCGCCCTCCGGCTGCATGCCGATGATTTCCGAGTGCGCGTGCTGCGCCACCTGCCGGATCAGCGTCTTCCGGTAGCCGTCGGGCATCCAGTCACGCGGCTCGATCCGCTGGTCCCGCGCGATCGTCGACTCGAAGTGCTCCTGCAGTGCGGGGGGAGCTTCAGGTGCGGCCGCCGAGCCGGCCTGCTGTGCAGTCATCCGTACCACCAATCCCAACCGACCGTTCGTTCGGTAAATGATATGACAAGGTTCCTGGGGTCCGGCAAGTGCCGGAGTGCGGTCAGTTCACTGCCATGCGTAGAACCCCTGTCCGCTCTTGCGGCCGAGTTCTCCCCGGGCAACCTTCTCGCGCAGCAGCCGCGGCGGGGCGAACCGGTCACCCAGCGTGGCGTGCAGGTGTTCCGCGATGGCCAGGCGCACGTCCAGGCCGACCAGGTCGGTCAGGCGGAGGGGACCCATCGGGTGCCGGTAGCCGAGTCGCATCGCGTCGTCGATGGCCTCGGGTTCCGCCACGCCCTCCTCGACCATGCGGATGGCCTCCAGTCCCAGGGCGACGCCGAGGCGGCTGCTGGCAAAGCCGGGCGAGTCCTTGACGACGACGTCCTTCTTGCCGAGGCAGCGCGTCCACTGCAGGGCCGCCTCGACCGTGGCGTCGTCCGTGCCCGGCGCCACCACGATCTCGACGAGCTCCGAGGCAGGCACCGGGTTGAAGAAGTGCATGCCCAGGAAGCGGCTGGGCCGGCTGAGGACGGCGGCCAGCTCGGTGACGGACAGGGAGCTGGTGTTACTGGCGAGGACCGTAGTCGTGCTCACCGCCTGCTCGGCGGCGGCGAGGACCCGGGCCTTGAGCGCGGAGTCCTCGGGGACGGCCTCCACGACCAGGTCGGCTTCGGCGGGCAGCGCGTCCACCGACTGCACGGTGGACACCCGGGCGAGAACCTCGTCCACGGGTTCGGTGAGCCGGTCGCGTTCCGCGGCCCGCTTCAGTCCCGTGGCCACCCGGTCCAAGGCGGCCGCCGCGGCCTCGGCGCCGTTCTCGACCACGGTGACGGTCGACCCGGCGGTCGCGTAGGACTGGGCGATGCCAGCGCCCATGCGGCCGCCGCCGATCACTCCGACGACAGCCGGTGCGGGTGCGGTGGTGGTCATGCTCGGCTCCTCTTCTCCAGGAAGCGGGTCATACGGTCCTTCTTGTCCTCGCCCTCGAACAGCACGGCCTGTGCCAGGTCGTCGGCCACCGGGTGGGCGCCGGGCGAGTCCACGACGAGCTTGGTCAGGCGCAGGGCCGTGGCCGAGGACCGGGCCATGCGGTCGAGCAGCGCATGCGCCTCGTCCAGGAGCCTCTCGGCCGGTACGACGTCGATGACGAGTCCGGCCGCCAGGGCCGCCTGCGCGTCGAGGTTGCGTCCGGCGAGCAGTACCTGCTTGGCGACCGACTCGCCGACGAGCTCGGGCAGCCGCCAGCAGGCTCCCGCCGCGGCGAGGATGCCGAGCCCCGGCTCGGGGTTGCCGAACACGGCGTCGGGTCCGGCGATGCGCAGGTCGCAGGCGTAGGCCAGCTCGGCGCCACCGCCCAGGGCCCACCCGTCAACCGCGGCGACGGTGGGCATGGGCAGCCGGCGCACCCGCTCGAACAGGCGGCTGTTGATGCCCTGCAGTGCCTCGTCCCGGCCGCGCCTCAGCAGTTCGGCGATGTCGGCGCCGCCCGCGAAGACCCGGCCGTGGCCGGTGAGCAGCAGCAGCTTCGGCCGACGCTCCAGCTCGTCGCAGACGTCGTGCAGTTCGGCGATCATCCGCCCGCTGATGGCGTTGCGGGCCTCGGGCCGGTGCAGCGTGACGACGACCCGGTCGTCGCGCTCCTCAACCAGGAGGGTCTCGTGGGTCATGGCGCTCACACCCGCTCCACCAGCATCGCGACGCCCTGGCCGACGCCGACGCACAGAGTCGCCAGGCCCCTGCGGGCGTCCTCCCGCTCCAGCCGCCCCAGCAGGGTCAGCAGGATGCGGGCGCCGGAGCAGCCCAGAGGATGGCCCAGGGCGATGGCCCCTCCGTCGGCGTTGACCTTGTCCTCGTCCAGCTTCAGGCGGCGCATCACGGCGAGGGCCTGGGCGGCGAACGCCTCGTTCAGCTCGACGGCGCCGAGGTCCGCGGTCTGCCAGCCCGCCTGGGCAAGGGCCTTCTGGGTGGCGGGGACCGGTCCGAGGCCCATGATCTGGGGCTGGACACCGGCCGAGGCGGAGGAGACGATCCGCGCCCGCGGGGTGAGCCCGTACCGCTCCACGGCGGCGGCGCTCGCCACGACGAGGGCGGCCGCGCCGTCGGACAGCGGCGAGGAGGAACCGGCGGTGACGATGCCGTCCTCGCGGAAGATGGCGCGGAGCGTGCCGAGCTTCTCCATCGTGGTCGAGGGACGGGGGCCCTCGTCCCGGGTGACCTCCCCGTCCTTCACAGGGACGGGGACGATCTCGCGGTCGAAGCGGCCCGCCTCCTGGGCGGCGACGGCACGCTGGTGGCTGCGCAGCGCGAAGGCGTCGGAGTCGGCGCGGGTGATGCCGTCGAGCGCGGCGACCTCTTCGGCGGTCTCGCCCATCGACAGGGTGAGCTTCACCGTCTCGGGTCCGGCGCCGGCGGGCACGGCCCGGTCGGCGGCCTTGAAGCGGGGGTTGGTGAACCGCCAGCCCAGCGACGTGTCGTGCACCTCGCCCGGCTTGGCCCAGGGGGTTCCCGGCTTCTGCATCACCCATGGGGCGCGCGTCATGGACTCCGTGCCGCCGGCCACGACCAGGTCGGCCTCGCCGGCGCGGATCGCCTGGGCGGCCGAGGCGACGGCGGTCAGGCCCGAGGCGCACAGCCGGTTGACGGTGTAGCCGGGCACGGTGTGCGGCAGCCCGGCCAGCAGGACCGCCATGCGGGCCACGTCCCGGTTGTCCTCGCCGGCCTGGTTGGCCGCGCCGAGGATGACCTCGTCCACGGCCTCGGACGGGATGCCGGAGCGGCGCACGGCCTCACCGACCACGAGGGCGGCCAGGTCGTCGGGGCGTACGGAGGCCAGGGCGCCGCCGTAGCGGCCCTGCGGGGTGCGCGCTCCGTCGATCAGGTAGACCTCTTCGGGCATCAGGCGGACTCCTCGGCGGCGTGGACGGGGCGGCGGGACTGCAGGACGGCGAAGCGGCCGGTGACGAAGGCCGCGTCGGACAGGGTGGCGCTGGCCGCGGGGTTGGCGGCGCTGCCGTGGAAGTCGCTGAAGGCGGAGGACTGGTTGACGAAGACCTGCCCGGTGAGGTTCTCGGAGAGGTGGACACCGGCGTCCAGGGCGGCTTCCTCGGCGGCGGCCAGCACCTCCTCGTCGGAGGAGTGGACGGCGGCGGTCAGCGCCCCGTGCGCGCGTACCGTCTCGCGGAGCAGCTCCAGGCTGTGCCGGGTGGAGTCGGTGCCGATCACGAAGGACACCGGCCCGAACCACTCCCGGGTGTAGACCTCCCGGTCGGCCTCCGCGTCCAGCCGCGCCACGAGCGGCGTCCGCACGTCGGCTTCCGCGTACTCCGGGTGTGCGACGGACGTCGACGCGCGCACCGTACGGCCGGCGCCGGCGGCTTCCTTCAGCCGGGCCCGCACGCCGTCGTTGACGATCGCGCCCAGCGTGCCGGCCGCACGGGCCGGGTCGCCGAGCAGCTTGTCCAGGGCGGCGGCGAGGTCGGCGGCGAACTCGTCGGCCGTCCGCGGGCCCTGGTCGGTGGCGATTCCCTCGCGCGGGATCAGCAGGTTCTGCGGGGTGGTGCACATCTGCCCGCTGTACAGCGAGAGCGAGAAGGCGAGGTTGCCGAGCAGACCGCGGTAATCGTCGGTCGAGTCCAGCACGACGGTGTTGAGGCCGGCCTTCTCGGTGTAGACGGCGGCCTGGCGTGCGTTGGTCTCCAGCCAGTCGCCGAACTCGGTGGAACCGGTGAAGTCGACGATCCGCACGTCCGGGTCCAGGGCGAGCGTGGCGGCGTCCCGGCCACCGGGCGCCTCGGTGACCAGCAGGACGAGGTCGGGGCTGAAGCCCGCCTCGGCCAGCACCTCACGGGCGATGCGGACGGTGATCGCCAACGGCAGCACGGCACCGGGGTGCGGCTTGACCACGACCGGGTTGCCGGTGACAAGCGAGGCGAACAGGCCCGGATAACCGTTCCAGGTCGGGAAGGTGTTGCAGGCGACGAGCAGGGAGACACCGCGGCCGACGGGGCTGAACTTCTTGTCCAGCACCAGGGCGCCGCCCTTGCGCTGCGGCTTGTTCCAGCGGGCGGCGGCCGGGTGCTTCTTCTGCGCCGCCCACGCGTAGGCGACGGCCTCCAGCCCGCGGTCCTGGGCGTGCGGGCCACCCGCCTGGAAGGCCATGACGAAGGCCTGGCCCGTGGTGTGCTGCACGGCGTGGGCGATCTCGAAGCTCGCCGCGTTCAGCCGGGCGAGGATCTCCGCGGCGACCCCGGCGCGCGTGTCCGGGCCCGCCCCGCGCCAGGCTGCCGTGGCGCCCTTGGCGGCGGCCACGGCCGCGGCCGGCGAGAGACGGGGGTAGCTGATGCCCAGCGGGAAGCCGTAAGGGGAGTGCTCCTCGGGCGCCACGCGCCCCTCGCCCGGATGCCCGGGCAGGTCGAAGGGCCTGCCGATCTGCTCCCGGAAGACCGCCTCACCGAGCTGGGCAGCATCCTCGCCGTACATCGACTTGCTGGGCGACTCCGGATGGGGCGTCCAGTGCTCCCGACTCTCCGTCGCCGCCACCGCCTGCTCCAGCAGGGTGCGATGGCGTGCGAAGAAGTCGGGCACCTCGGTGACTGCGTGCTGCATGTGACTCATCCCCTTGACAGGCACTGGCATGGCTTGAATTACTTGGCCCCGCCGCACGCTAACCGAATGTTCGGTCGGGACACAAGGTGGTGTATACCGTGACAAGAGCAACGTCCGCGACCTCAGGGCCGGCAGCGCGCATGTTCGCCGCCGACCGGGCCTCCGGGCTCCTCGGTATCGAGCTGTTGGAGCAGGGCGAAGGGACTGCCGTCCTCCGCATGACCGTGACCTCCTCGATGGTCAACGGTCACGGGATCGCTCACGGCGGATATCTGTTCCTCTTCGCCGACACCGCCTTCGCCTGCGCCTGCAACAGCCATGGCCCGGTCACGGTCGCCGCCGGAGCGGATGTCACGTTCGTGGCACCCGCCCGCGAGGGGGACGTGCTGACCGCCACCGCACGGGAGATCACCCGTTTCGGTCGCAGCGGCATCTACGACGTGAGCGTCGTACGAGGCGAGACGGTGATCGCGGAGTTCCGCGGCCGCAGCCGCAGCATCCGGAGCACCGAGGACTAGGAAGCCCGCAATGATCAACGAACCGACCGTACCTGCGACTGTCCGGGCCCGCCGCGGTGAGCCCCTTCCGGCGCACCTGCTGGACGACGCCGAGCGGATGCCGCGCGAGGAGGTGGAGGCGCTCCAGCTGCGCCGCCTGCGTCGGACGCTGCGGCATGCGTACGAGAACGTCGAGCTGTATCGCAAGAAGTTCGACCAGGCCGGCGTCACGCCCGAGGACTGCCGGACGCTGAAGGATCTGGGCCGCTTCCCCTTCACGACCAAGGCCGACCTGCGGGACACGTACCCCTTCGGCATGTTCGCGGTCCCCATGTCCGAGGTGCGGCGCGTCCACGCCTCCAGCGGCACGACCGGTCGCCCCACGGTGGTCGGTTACACCGAGAAGGACCTTTCGACCTGGGCGGACGTGGTCGCCCGCTCGATTCGCGCCGCCGGCGGCCGTCCCGGGCACAAGGTCCACATCTCCTACGGGTACGGCCTGTTCACCGGCGGCCTCGGCGCCCACTACGGCGCCGAACGCGCCGGATGCACCGTGATCCCCGCCTCCGGCGGCATGACGGCCCGCCAGGTGCAGATCATCCAGGACTTCAAGCCCGAGATCATCATGGTCACGCCCTCCTACATGCTGACCCTCCTCGACGAGTTCGAGCGCCAGGGCGTGGACCCGCGCACCACCTCCCTGAAGGTGGGCGTCTTCGGTGCCGAGCCGTGGACGGAGGAGATGCGCCGCGAGATCGAGGAGCGCCTGGACATCCATGCCGTCGACATCTACGGCCTCTCCGAGCTGATGGGCCCCGGTGTGGCTCAGGAGTGCGTCGAGACCAAGGACGGCCTGCATGTGTGGGAGGACCACTTCCTCCCCGAGATCGTCGACCCGATCACGGACGACGTCCTCGCCGACGGCGAGAGCGGTGAACTCGTCTTCACGTCGCTCACCAAGGAGGCGCTCCCGGTCATCCGCTACCGCACCCGGGACCTGACCCGGCTGCTGCCCGGCACCGCCCGTCCCGGCTTCCGTCGTATCGAGAAGATCACGGGCCGCTGCGACGACATGATCATCCTGCGCGGGGTCAACGTCTTCCCGACCCAGATCGAGGAAGTGGTTCTGCGCACACCCGGCGTCGCCCCGCACTTCCAGCTCCAGCTGAGCACACGGGGACGGATGGACCACATGACCGTCCGTGTGGAGGCCGGGCCCGGCGCGGGACCGGAGCAGCGCGAGACGGCTGCCCGCGCGATCGCCAAGGGCGTGAAGGACGGCGTCGGCGTGACGGTGGACGTGGTGATCGTGGAGCCGGAGACCCTGGAGCGCTCCCTCGGCAAGCTCCGGCGGATCAAGGACGAGCGTGGGGCGTGATCAGTCTCCCTGCGACAATGACCGGGTGAGCAACACGCCCATCGCACGGCGCGCGGAGCGACCCGCCTATGACCGTGCCTCCCTCCTGGAGGTCGCGGTCGCGGTCTTCAACGAGCGCGGCTACGACGGCACCAGCATGGAGGACCTGGCCCGGCGGCTCGGACTGAGCAAGTCCAGCATCTACCACCACGTCGCCGGCAAGGAGGAGCTGCTGTCCCTCGCCGCCACCCGTGCTCTGGACGCGCTGTTCGCCGTACTGGACGAAAGCCCGGCACCGGACGCTTCGGCAACCGACCGGTTGCGGCACGTCGTGCGGCGCAGCGTCGAGGTACTCGCGGCCGAGCTGCCGTACGTCACCCTGCTCCTGCGGATCCATGGCAACAGCGACACCGAGCAGCGGGCCCTCGAGCGGCGGCGCGAGTTCGACCACCGGGTCGCCGGCCTGGTCATACGCGCCGCAGCCGAGGGAGGCGTACGCGACGACATCGATCCCCACCTGGCAAGTCGCCTGCTGTTCGGCACCGTGAATTCCCTCATCGAGTGGTACAGACCCGACGGAGACCTCCCGGTCACGACCCTGGCCGACTCCCTCACGACCGTACTGTTCGACGGTCTGCGCCATGAGGGGGCCATCGGCGCCGACCCAGGACGCCGCTCGGGGTAGCCGCCGGACTGAGGACTCAGACACCTGAGGTGACGGCGTGCCAGATCACCCAGGACCCATCCGGCACCGTACCGAAAGCGGGGCCGGACCCGAGACGGGTCGGCCCCGCCTGAACTGCGAAGTGCGCCGGATCAGCGATCGCGCGCCGGGTCACCCGCTGGACGCTGAAGCGGAACTCCACCACGTGCTTCTCCACGATGTCTTCGGCCTGATCGCACTCACCAACTCCGCGCCTCGCCTGCGATCCGCCGCTCACAGCGGCCAAGCGGTCAGCAGATCGCCGGGGCCGTAGGCGGCATCGAGTCCCGGACAGTCGACTCCGCTGCGCGAGACCGCCACGACGGGAACAGGTTCGCCGGTGAGGGCGGCCCGGTGTCGATGGAGAGCTGCCAGGTCATGCCGGTCGAAGGGCGATTGCTCCAGCCACTTGATGGAGCCGACGAAGAGCAGCTCCTTGGCGATGGGGGCGCGGTCCGCCCCGACGATGTCGATCTCGACGTCGTTGGTGCGGGTCCAGTAGCCGCCCACTGCGGGCGCCGCGGGGAGCCGGTCGTCGGGCAGTTTCCGGGCGAGCGCCTCGCGGACGAGCGGCTCGATCGCCCGGCCGCGCCAGCTGGTCCACTTCTCCCGGATCCGCGCCAAGGTCAGATCGCCCCGCCCCCGTTCGATCTCCTCCATGGACGGGCCGAGCAGGTGCAGCCAAAAACGCAGGTAGGGATCTGTCACCCGGTAGCGGCGATCCTTCGACGTACGCAGCGATACGGGCAGCTCCGCAGCGACGATCCGCTTGTCCGTGAGCAGCTCCAGCGCTCGCTGCAGCGGCGTGGCCCCGATCCCGCCGGCCGCACGGGCGATATTGGTGAAGGTCCGCTCGCCACTGCCGATGGCCGCCAGCACCGTACGCGCCTGAGCCTGCGGGGGGAATTCGGCAGCCAACGACCGCTCGGCCGACACCAGCAGAGCCGAGACCGGGTCATTCAGGGCCTCGCCGAGGAAGCCCCACAGCCCCGCGCCGTGCGGCCACTCCGCGCAGATCAGCGGCAGCCCGCCGGTGACGAGCGCGGCATCGAAGGCTTCCGCCGGTTCCAGCCCGAGCATCCTCCCCACCTCGGAGGGGTTCAGCGGCCCGAGCACCATCTCCCGGCCGCGCTGGTGGAACGGTCGCCCGTAGCTGTTCAGAGCCTCCATCATCGACAGATCGGAGCCGATGAGGACCAGCAGCACTGGCTTGGTCTCCAGCACCCGGTCCCAGGCCCGCTGCAGCATCCCCTCAAAGGCGCCATCGGGATCCATCAGGTACGGCACCTCGTCGATGACCAGCACGCTCGCCCGGTCGCCGGGCAGCGCCGCGGCCAGCACATCGAACGCGGCATCCCAACTCTCCGGCCGCGCGGCGGCCACCAGCCGCGCCAGCGGCAGCGTCGATGCCTGGGCGTCTCGGGCCAGCCGTGCCAGATCATCCCCAGGGGACGCACCAGTCGCCGTGTAGAACAAGAACGGGGCTCCGGAGCGCTCCGCAAACCGCTCGACCAGTCGCGACTTGCCCACCCGGCGCCGCCCGCGCAACATCACGCACCGACCGGGCCGCTCCCCGCCGGCCCCTACCGCCACCTTCTGCAGCTCTCGCCCCAACGTCGCCAGCTCCTGCCGGCGACCTACAAAATCCACCAACGTCCGCCGACCTCCACGTGAGACTAACGCCTATGTTAGTAACGCGAATGTTAGCAACGTACTCGCTTAGCGTCTCGCTGATCGTCGCTCACAGTCACGACTCTGCCGCATCCCGGCGCAGTAAGGACGACCAGGGGTGATGACAGGCGACGACGGGTCAGGCATCCCAGCACCATCCCGGCACGGAAAAGAACCAGGGGCCCGCCCCCGAAGGAACGGACCCCTTCTGAACTGCGAGTTCGCCAGATCAGCGATCGCGCGCCAGGTCACCTGCTAGACGTTGAAGCGGAACTCCACCACGTCCCCGTCCTGCATCACGTAGTCCTTGCCCTCCATGCGGGCCTTGCCCGCGGCGCGGGCGTCGGCGACCGAGCCGGTGGCGACCAGGTCCTCGAAGGAGATCACCTCCGCCTTGATGAAGCCCTTCTGGAAGTCGGTGTGGATGACACCGGCGGCCTCGGGGGCGGTGGCGCCCTTCTTGATGGTCCACGCGCGGGACTCCTTCGGGCCCGCCGTGAGGTAGGTCTGCAGGCCCAGGGTGTCGAAACCGACGCGGGCCAGGGTCGCGAGGCCCGGCTCGTGCTGGCCGACCGACTCGAGGAGCTCGAGGGCCTCGTCCTCGTCGAGCTCGGCGAGGTCCGCCTCCAGCTTGGCGTTGAGGAAGATCGCCTCGGCGGGGGCGACCAGAGCGCGCTGGTCGTCCTTGAAGGTGTCGTCCATCAGCTCGTCCTCGTCGACGTTGAAGACGTAGAGGAACGGCTTGGTGGTGAGCAGATGCAGGTCGTGGAGCAGTTCGGCGCGCTCGCTGCCCTGGACGATGCCGTGCGCGAAGAGCGTGTCGCCCCTCTCCAGGATCTCCTTCGCCTCCTCGACGGCCGTGACCTTCGGGGCGACGTCCTTCTTGATCCGGGACTCCTTCTGGAGCCTCGGGAGGACCTTCTCGATCGTCTGGAGGTCGGCGAGGATCAGCTCGGTGTTGATCGTCTCGATGTCGTCCTTCGGCGAGACCTTGCCGTCCACATGCACGACGTTCTCGTCCTTGAAGGCACGGATGACCTGGCAGATCGCGTCCGATTCGCGGATGTTCGCGAGGAACTTGTTGCCCAGGCCCTCGCCCTCGCTGGCGCCGCGCACGATGCCCGCGATGTCGACGAAGTCCACGGTGGCCGGGAGGACCCGCTCCGACTTGAAGATCCCGGCCAGCTTGGCGAGCCGCGCGTCGGGGACGCCGACGACACCGACGTTCGGCTCGATCGTGGCGAACGGGTAGTTGGCCGCGAGCACGTCGTTCTTGGTCAGGGCGTTGAACAGGGTCGACTTGCCGACGTTGGGCAGACCGACGATTCCGATCGTGAGCGACACGTTGCGACTTCCCGTACGTGAGGTGGAGGACTGGACTGGGGCTGTCCGGGCCCGGGTCCGTAGGAGCGTGTGCGGGCCGATCCACCAGTCTACGGTGTGCCCGACCCCGGCCCGGCGACGTATCGAACGCTTGGCCAAGGTCTCGCCAACGGCGTGTCTGTGGGGTCATTTCACACATAAACCGACCTAAGTTGGTCCAGTGGAGCAACACAGGACGCGACCTGCGCAACACGGACCGCGACGCGGCGCCCCCCTGCCCCCTCAGGGGCGGAGGGGTGCGGCCACGCCCGTACGTCCCGAGACGACGGCCCGGCCCACCCGGCCCGGCACCCCCGGCCGCCCCGAGACACGCGGTGCCACCGCCGGGGCACGGCCAGCGAACCAAGGCAACGGCGGCCCCCAGCGCCGCCCCGCGGCCGAGCGACGGAGTGCCGCAGCGCTGGTCCAGAGAGGCAGGCGGCTGCCCGCCCCCCCGCTCACGGGCCTGGGCGGTGGGCTGTTCTGCGGGGCCGTGATGCTGGCTGCCGGATTTCTCGACCAGCTGCTGTTCGACTCGTCCCTGACGGTGTACGGCGCGCTGTTCCTGCCCGTGTGCCTGCTGACCGCGCTGTGGGTGCGGCCCGGTGACCTGGTGGTCGCGCCCGTCGCGGTGCCGATCGCCTTCGCCGCCGGCCTGCTGACCATGACCGACGGCGGTGAGGGGCTCGGCGGACGTCTGGTCGGGCTGGTCACCGCGCTGGCGACCCAGGCGGGCTGGTTGTACAGCGGCACACTCATCGCAGGCGTCATCGCGACCGTACGCAGGGTGCGGGTGATTCGACGCCGGGCGGCACAGCGCCGCCGTACCACCACCTGAGCTCTTCGGCCGTCCCTACGCCTCGGCGGCCCTCATCGCCGCGCCCACGATCCCGGCGTTGTTCTGCAGCTGGGCCGGGACGATCTCGGCTCTGACGTCCTGGATCAGGGGCAGGAACTTCTCGGACTTGCGGCTCACGCCCCCGCCGACGATAAACAGCTCCGGGGAGAACAGCATCTCCACATGGGCGAGGTACTTCTGCACCCGGCGGGCCCAGTGCTCCCACGTCAGGCCGTGGTCCTCCTTGGCCTTGGTGGACGCGCGCTTCTCCGCGTCGTGGCCGCCGAGCTCCAGGTGGCCCAGCTCCGTGTTCGGGACGAGAGTGCCGTCGACGAACAGGGCGCTGCCGATGCCCGTGCCGAACGTCAGCATGATGACCGTGCCCCGGCGGTCACGGCCGGCGCCGAACTGCATCTCGGCGACTCCCGCCGCGTCCGCGTCGTTCAGCAGGGTGACCGGGAGCCCGTCCAGCCGCCCGCTGAGCAGGGCGCGCGCGTCCGTGCCGATCCAGCCCTTGTCGACGTTGGCCGCCGTAAGGATCGTGGAACCGTCGCTGACGACGCCGGGGAACGTTATGCCGACGGGGCCGGTCCAGCCGAAGTGGCCGACGACCTCCTTCACGCCGTCGGCCACGAGGTCGGGCGTCGCCGGATGGGGAGTGAGCACCTTGAAGCGCTCCTCCGTCAGATCGCCCCGCTCCAGGTCCACGGGTGCGCCCTTGATACCGGATCCACCGATGTCCACGCCGAAGATCTTCATGGTCACCACGGTACGGCGTCGGACCGGCAGCCCTCTTGCCGAAGCCGTGACGGAGGCGGACCCGTCAGCTCTCCGAAGTACGCTCCGCGAGCAGCGTCGCCGCCTCCTCGCGCAGGTCGCGGCGCAGTTCCTTGGGCAGCGAGAAGGTGATGGACTCCTCGGCGGCCTTGACGATCTCGACGTCCTCGAAGCCGCGCCCCGCGAGCCACTCCAGGACCTGCTCGACCAGGACCTCCGGGACGGAGGCACCCGAGGTCACGCCGACGGTCGTCACACCCTCCAGCCAGGCCTCGTCGATCTCGTCGGCGAAGTCCACGAGGTAGGCCTCGCGCGCGCCGGCGAGCTTGGCGACCTCGACCAGCCGCTTGGAGTTCGAGGAGTTCCGGGAGCCGACCACGATGACCAGGTCCGCCTCGGCGCCCATCTGCTTCACCGCGAGCTGGCGGTTCTGCGTCGCGTAGCAGATGTCGTCGCTGGGCGGGGAGATCAGCTGGGGGAACTTCTCCTTGAGGGCGTCGACGGTCTCCATCGTCTCGTCGACCGAGAGGGTCGTCTGGGAGAGCCACACGACCTTCGACGGGTCGCGGACCTCGACCTTGGCGACGTCCTCGGGGCCGTCGACGAGCTGGATGTGGTCGGGGGCCTCACCGGACGTGCCGATGACCTCTTCGTGGCCCTCGTGCCCGATCAGGAGGATGTCGAAGTCCTCATTGGCGAAGCGGACGGCTTCCTTGTGGACCTTGGTGACCAGCGGGCAGGTCGCGTCGATGGTGGCGAGCCGGCCCTGCTTGGCCTCTTCGTGGACCGTGGGCGCGACGCCGTGCGCGGAGAACATGACGATGCTC
This sequence comes from Streptomyces sp. CA-106110, assembly GCF_050936285.1. NCBI lineage: Bacteria > Bacillati > Actinomycetota > Actinomycetes > Kitasatosporales > Streptomycetaceae > Streptomyces > Streptomyces sp. CA-106110. The sequence continues at coordinate 4,814,351 of NZ_JBNJNB010000001.1, forward strand.
CCCGGCGGGACCTCCTCCGTCCGCTCGACGAAGATGGCGCCCTTCTTCTCCAGGGTCCGCACGACGTACTTGTTGTGGACGATCTCGTGGCGCACGTAGATCGGGGCCCCGTACTGCTCCAGGGCCTTCTCGACGGCGATGACGGCACGGTCGACACCCGCGCAGTAGCCCCTGGGGGCGGCGAGCAGAACACGGCGGCCAGGCGAAGCAGTCATGCGAACCATCGTAAGGCCGTGTCCCGGGTCGTAGATCGCCTCCCAGGGGGAGAGCAGGTGACGATCCGGAACAGTCGTGGGGCTCATCGGGGGCCGCGAGGCGCCTGGGACACGCGGGGCGCGCAAGGGGGCAGGGGGCCGGTCGCGCGGAGCGGCGATGTCGGTCCCGGCCGTTACGCTCGGCGCATGGCTGTCAACACGTCCGCGGAGTCACCGATGCCCGTCGGTGAGGTGTCGCGGCTCATCGGCGGATGGATCGACCGGCTCGGGGCCGTGTGGGTCGAGGGGCAGATCACGCAGCTGTCGCGGCGCCCCGGGGCTGGCGTCGTCTTTCTGACGCTGCGCGATCCGTCGTACGACATCTCCGTCGGGGTCACCTGCTACCGCCAGGTGTTCGACGCCGTCGCCGACGTCGTGAGCGAGGGCGCCCGGGTCGTCGTCCATGCCAAGCCCGAGTGGTACGCCCCGCGCGGGCAGCTCTCCCTGCGCGCCGCCGAGATACGGCCCGTGGGCGTCGGCGAACTGCTCGCGCGGCTCGAACAGCTGAAGAAGTCGCTCGCGGCCGAGGGGCTGTTCGCCGCCGACCGCAAGAAGCCACTGCCCTTCCTGCCGCAACTCGTCGGGCTCGTCTGCGGCCGGGCCTCGGCGGCCGAGCGCGACGTGCTGGAGAACGCGCGCCACCGCTGGCCCGCCGTCCGCTTCGAGGTGCGCAACGTCGCCGTGCAGGGCGTGCACGCGGTGCCTCAGGTCGTGCAGGCCGTGAAGGAACTGGACGCGCTGGACGACGTGGACGTGATCATCGTGGCGCGCGGCGGCGGCAGCGTGGAGGACCTGCTGCCGTTCTCCGACGAGCAGCTCGTACGGGCGGTGGCGGGATGCCGTACGCCCGTCGTCTCGGCCATCGGGCACGAACCGGACAATCCGCTGCTCGACTACGTCGCCGACCTGCGGGCCTCCACCCCGACTGACGCGGCCAAGAAGGTCGTGCCGGACGTCGGCGAGGAGTTGCAGCGTGTCCAGATGCTGCGGGACCGGGCCCGGCGGTGTGTGCTGTCGCTCGTCGAGCGCGAGGAGCGGGGGCTCGCGCACGCGCTGGCGCGGCCCTGTATCGAGGATCCGCACCGCATGGTCGACGAGCGGGCCGAGCAGATCACCTCGCTCGTCGACCGCAGCCGCCGTACGCTGCGCCATCTGCTCGACCGTGCCGAGTCGGAGCTCACCCACACGCACGCGCGGGTGGTGGCCCTCTCGCCGGCCGCGACACTGCAGCGGGGGTATGCCGTGCTGCAGAAGGCCGACGGGCACGTGGTGCGGGGGCCGGAGGAGGTGGCGCCGGGTGAGGCGCTGCGGGCGCGGGTCGCCGAGGGCGAGTTCACGGTACGGGCCGACAACCAGGGATCTTAGGGTGGGCGCATGACCAGCAAGACGGACGAGGCACTCGGGTACGAGCAGGCGCGGGACGAGCTGATCGAGGTCGTACGGCGTCTGGAGGCCGGGGGCACGACGCTCGAGGAGTCCCTCGCGCTGTGGGAACGCGGTGAGCGGCTGGCCAAGGTGTGCCGGACGTGGCTGGAGGGGGCCCGCAAGCGGCTCGACGCCGCGCTCGCCGAGGAGCGGGAGGACGAGGAGGGCGCGGGCGCCGCGGGTTCCGACTGATCCGGCGGCGGGCGTCGGCATCCGACGTGCTTGAGCCGTGGCGGACGCCGGTGGTGGGCCTCGGCACTCGACGCGCGTGAGCCGGAGGCGGGCCTCTGTGGCGGGCGCCGCCGATGGCTGTCGTCCGCGTGGTCTCGCACCCTTGAGACGGGGAAGCCGATGCCGCTTCGCCATCCCTTCCGACTGTGAAGTCGATCACCGCGAGCCCGTTTTAGTTGAAGCTTGAACCTCTTGGGCCTAGTGTCGATGCCGTCGGCCGAACCAGCCGGATCACGGCGGGCCTCGCGGCTCTGGACGTCGTCTTCGGCATCGGCTCGGCGAGGGTGGGCAGCGCCCCCCTCGTTGCCGCCCTCAAGGCCGCGCCAGGGATCTGGGTCCATCTGGCGCGACCCATGGGAAAGGCCCCCGCCAATGACGCCGGGGGCCTTTCCCATGGACCGGTCGGCTCTCCTGAGCCGGCCCTCTCTCCTCAGCCGATCGGCTCACGTGATCCGGGTCGTCGCACGGCACGTCCAGGACGGCCGGCCCGGGCCCGTGTCACTTCGTCCGCAGCGCCTGCGCCATCTTCGCCAGCTGGGCGAACGACGCCGTGCCGGCCACCACCGTCGTGGAGCCCTTGTCCTTGAGCACGAGCGCGTCGTAACGGCCACCCGTGTAGCGCTGCCAGACACGGCCGCCGATCTCCTGGGTGGCCTTCGTCTCGTGCGCGCCCTGGCTCGCCTCGTCGATGAACGCGGACGGCTTCTGAGTCGACTGCTCGATCGCCACGTACTGTCCGGCGGGGTCCTGGAAGCCGAGGTGCCACGCATCGGACTCGTCACCCTGGAAGCGCACCGAGGTGGCCTTCCAGGTGTCGGGCAGGCCTTCGGGCGCCGCCACCGGGTAGCTTGCGGCCCGGCGCGCCGTGAGCAGCTCGACGCGGTAGTCCACCCGCTTGAGATCGGGAGCGTGGTCGTCGTGCGGGATGAAGAGGTAGATCACGCCCGCCATCAGACCGATCAGGCCCAGGGAGAGGATCATGTCCCGGACCGTCTTCTGCTTGCCTTTCGTACCTGCCACCCCCCTATCGTCGCAGGTGCAAGCCTCCGCTCATCCGTGGGGCCCCCTGCTCATTTTGTCTGCTCGGCGATAGAGTCTTGGGCGCCACCCTCATCCGGCCGTCGTCGTATCAGAAAGGTGCGCTCCGATGACCGAGAATCATCATCTGCCATCCGAACTCGAAGTTCCCTCCGAGGCACCGGACCGGAACCTCGCCCTGGAACTCGTACGGGTCACCGAAGCCGCCGCCATGGCCGCGGGCCGCTGGGTCGGCCGCGGTGACAAGAACGGCGCCGACGGTGCCGCCGTGCGCGCCATGCGAAGCCTCGTCTCCACCGTGTCGATGAACGGCGTCGTCGTCATCGGCGAAGGAGAGAAAGACGAGGCGCCGATGCTCTTCAACGGAGAGCGGATCGGCGACGGGACCGGGCCCGAGTGCGACATCGCCGTGGACCCGATCGACGGCACCACTCTCACCGCCAAGGGCATGCCGAACGCCATCGCCGTACTGGCCGCCGCCGACCGCGGCACGATGTTCGACCCGTCCGCCGTCTTCTACATGGACAAGCTGGTCACCGGCCCCGAGGCGGCCGACTTCGTCGACATCGACGCGCCCGTCTCGGTCAACATCCGCCGGGTCGCCAAGGCCAAGCGGTCCACGCCCGAGGACGTCACCGTCGTCATCCTCGACCGGCCGCGCCACGAGGGCCTCATCAACGAGGTCCGGGAGACCGGCGCGCGCATCAAACTGATCTCGGACGGCGACGTGGCCGGTTCGATCCTGGCACTGAGCGAGAACACCGGCATCGATCTGCTGCTCGGCGTCGGCGGCACGCCCGAGGGCATCATCTCCGCCTGCGCCGTGAAGTGCCTCGGCGGCACCATCCAGGGCAAGCTGTGGCCCAAGGACGACGAGGAGCGGCAGCGGGCCATCGACGCTGGCCACGACCTCGACCGGGTGCTGACCACGGACGACCTCGTCTCCGGCGAGAACGTCTTCTTCGTCGCCACCGGCATCACCGACGGCGAGTTGCTGCGCGGGGTGCGCTACCGCTCCGAGACCGCCACCACGGCCTCGATCGTGATGCGCTCCAAGTCCGGCACCGTCCGCCGGATCGAGTCCGTGCACCGGCTGAGCAAGCTGCGCGCATACAGCGCGATCGACTTCGACCGAGCCAAGTAGCCGGAGACCGGTCCGACTCGGGGCGTCAGCCCCCTCGGCCCGGTCACCGGAACCCCGGGGCGCCCTCTGTGCGGAGAGGGCGCCCTTCTCGTGGGTCCCGTCAGCCGGCCGCGGCTATCGTCCCCCGCGCGGCCTTCTTGAGCTCCATCTCCCGGCGCCGGCGCCGGGCCAGCACCACACGGCGCTCGGCGGCCGTGAGGCCGCCCCAGACCCCGTACGGCTCGGGCTGGAGCAGCGCGTGCTCCCGGCACTCCACCATCACCGGGCAGCGCCCACAGACCCGCTTCGCCGCCTCCTCACGGGACAGCCGGGCCGCGGTGGGTTCCTTGGAGGGCGCGAAGAACAGGCCGGCCTCGTCGCGCCGGCACACCGCCTCCGTGTGCCACGGGGCGTCCTGATCCCTGTCGCGCACTGGCACCCGCTGGTGCGGAACGTCAGCGACCTGCAGGGACGAATGCGGCGGTTGCAGCACGGTCTACTCCTGACGACGGCTTCGCGAGCGAGAGACGATGCAGCAAGGCCTACCCGCTGTGCGCGCGCCTATGCACTGCGTCCCCGGCCGCCAGGCACCCAGGGAGTGTCGGTGCCGCTCCAACCGGACCCTTTCGCTTCGGATGCGACCGGATTCACAAGCGTCAACGGTCCAGATGTTTGCGCAAAGCGCGGTCCACCTTGTCCGAGACACGATCGAGGATGTCGGCCACCCGCTTGCCCCGCTTCGGCCGGGCTTCGACGTTCCCGAGGACGGCCAGGCCGTCCACGTAGACGACGGGCGCTTCCTGGTCCGCCGAATCCAGCGGGCTCACCTCGAAGTTGCCGAGCACACCGCCGCCGGTGCCGCGCAGCGACACGTTCTCCGGGACGCGGATCTGGACGTCGCCAAAGACCGAGACCGCTTTGATCACGATCTGCTGGTACTCGAAAATGGCCTCGCTCAGGTCGATCTCGACGCTGCCGAAGATCGCGTACGCGTGCGTACGGCGGCCGGGGCGCCAGCGGCCCCTGCGCATGGCGGAGCTGAAGACCGCCACCACGTTCTCGTCGGGCTCGACCGGGATCGCGCCCGAGGTGGGGCGGCCCGGTGCCGGGGAGTCCGCCGCGGCGACACGGTGCGCATGGGCCGCGGGCAGATCCCGGACGAATCGGTCCAGCTCGCCGACCGTCTTGGCGTTGAGCACGCCCTCGACGCGCTCGGCGTGCTCCTCCGCCGTGAGACGGCCCTCGGCCAGGGCGTCGCGCAGGATGTCGGCGATGCGGTCACGGTCGGCGTCGGAGCAGCGCAGCTCGGCCGGGGGCACGGGCTGCCGGTTCGTCAGAACGGGGCTCTTGTGAAGGTCCACGGCAGCAGCGTACCGAAACGCGATAGATCGCGACTACCCCCCGGATCCGGACTGTGGAAAGCCGCGCCCCGGGACCGGGTGCTCGAGCGCGCCCGACTGAGCCCTACCTCACAGGCTCGCCGTCGGCGCCAGGTTCTACGCTGGTGGACGCTGCCAACGGAGGCCAGCCCCGGCGAGTGAGCCGAAGGGGCGCGCCTGTGCGGGGAGACCGAGCACGATCGGCCCCTGGCACAGCATGTCGCGCCCCGGAGGTCGACGAGCCAGGAAATGACGGCCTGTCTAGTGAGGAATGGGCGAGATGCCTGAGTTCGCGTACACCGATCTGCTCCCGACAGGAGAGGACACCACCCCCTACCGGCTGGTGACCTCCAAGGGTGTCTCCACCTTCGAGGCCGACGGGCGTACGTTCCTCAAGGTCGAGCCGGAGGCGCTGCGCAAGCTCGCCGAAGAGGCGATCCACGACATCCAGCACTACCTCCGTCCCGCGCACCTCGCCCAGCTGCGGCGCATCATCGACGACCCGGAGGCCTCGGCGAACGACAAGTTCGTCGCGCTGGACCTGCTGAAGAACGCGAACATCGCGGCGGCGGGCGTGCTCCCCATGTGCCAGGACACCGGTACGGCGATCGTCATGGGCAAGCGCGGCCAGAACGTCCTCACCGAGGGCGGGGACGAGAAGGCGCTCTCCCACGGCATCTACGACGCGTACACCCAGCTGAACCTGCGCTACTCGCAGATGGCTCCGCTCACCATGTGGGAGGAGAAGAACACCGGCTCGAACCTGCCGGCGCAGATCGAGCTCTACGCGACGGACGGCGGCGCCTACAAGTTCCTGTTCATGGCGAAGGGCGGCGGCAGCGCCAACAAGTCCTTCCTCTACCAGGAGACGAAGGCCGTCCTGAACGAGGCCTCCATGATGAAGTTCCTGGAGGAGAAGATCCGTTCGCTCGGCACGGCCGCCTGCCCGCCGTACCACCTGGCGATCGTCGTCGGCGGCACGAGCGCCGAGTACGCGCTCAAGACCGCCAAGTACGCCTCCGCGCACTACCTGGACGAGCTGCCGGCGGAGGGCTCCGAGCTGGGCCACGGCTTCCGGGACAAGGAGCTGGAGGAGAAGGTCTTCGAGCTGACGCAGAAGATCGGGATCGGGGCGCAGTTCGGCGGCAAGTACTTCTGCCACGACGTCCGCGTGGTCCGCCTCCCCCGGCACGGGGCGTCCTGCCCGGTCGCCATCGCGGTCTCCTGCTCGGCCGACCGCCAGGCCGTGGCGAAGATCACCGCCGAGGGCGTGTTCCTGGAGCAGCTGGAGACGGACCCGGCGCGGTTCCTGCCGGAGACGACGGACGAGCACCTGGAGCAGGACGGCGACGTCGTGCGCGTCGACCTGAACCAGCCCATGGACGCCATCCTCGCGGAGCTGACCAAGTACCCGGTGAAGACGCGGCTTTCGCTGTCCGGTCCGCTGGTCGTGGCGCGCGACATCGCGCACGCCAAGATCAAGGAGCGGCTGGACCGCGGCGAGGAGATGCCGCAGTACCTCAAGGACCACCCGGTCTACTACGCCGGCCCGGCCAAGACGCCCGAGGGCTACGCGTCCGGCTCCTTCGGCCCGACGACGGCGGGCCGCATGGACTCCTACGTGGAGCAGTTCCAGGCGGCGGGCGGCTCCAAGGTGATGCTGGCGAAGGGCAACCGGAGCAAGCAGGTCACGGACGCGTGCGCGTCGCACGGCGGCTTCTACCTCGGCTCGATCGGCGGCCCGGCTGCCCGTCTCGCCCAGGACTGCATCAAGAAGGTCGAGGTCGTCGAGTACGAGGAGCTCGGGATGGAGGCGGTCTGGAAGATCGAGGTCGAGGACTTCCCGGCGTTCATCGTGGTGGACGACAAGGGCAACGACTTCTTCACTTCACGGGAACCTGAGCAGCCGACGTTCACCAGCATCCCGGTCCGGGGTCCTGGCCTGGCCTGAGTCCCCCAAGGGCCTCACAGACCCCTCGGCGTCGCCGGGGGGTCTGCTGCTGTCCCTGGGCGGCGCTATAGTCCCCCGCTCCCGTGGCTTGAAGGGCACCCTTGACGCCAGCGCGGCAGCATCGGAAGGGTCCGTGCGTAGAAGTCCGTGCAATCCGCGTAGCCCGGGAGGCTGCTGTGTCGCTACGGTTCATCGCCAAGGACCCGAACACGGACGGGGCGAACTGCCCCACGGTGTGGGTCGACGAGGAGAAGCAAGAGATCGTGTTGCAGGGTTGGACGGTGGACGAGGCGACGCGCGCCGAGTGCCTGAAGACCGGCCCCATCCCCGACAGTGAGACCGTCGTCCGGCTGCCTATGCGTATGGTCGCCGCCATCAGGGAGGCTTGTAGTGCCGCAGACGGCCCCACCGTTCAGTGAGCTGCTGGCGAACTGCCAACGATCCGCCGTGCATCTGGAGATGCGCGACTTCTACGACGACCCCGACGAAGCTCCGCGCGTGGCCGCGTGGAAGGCCGGGCATCGGCCGGACCCGAACGACCGAGCGTCCTGGTGGCGTCCGTGGCTCGACATGGTGTCCGAGGCGGTCTCCCGTGGCGTCGTCATCCGCCGCGCCCGGATCGTCTCCGAGCCGGTGAGCGAGTACACCCGGTACCTCTACGACGGCACGTTCACCAACGTCGCCGCCGGTGAGCAGATCCGTTGGCTTCCCCGCCGGAACGCGTCGGATCTGGCACTCCCCGGCAATGACTTCTGGTGCTTCGATGACCGGCTGGTGAGGTTCGGCCAATTCTCCGGTGAGGGCGTGTACCTCGGCGACGAAGTGGACGACCGCCCCGAGGTGGTCAAGCTGTGCGCCTCGGCGTTCGAAGCCGTCTGGGACCGGGCCGTGCCGCACGACCGCTACAGGATCTGAGAACGCACAGCACCAATGGCCCGTTCCCCTTCGTCCAGCGTCCAGGCGGCCCGTGAGGCGCTTGCAGCACGCCTTCGGGATATTCGCCTAGACGCTGGTCTGAAGGCCCGTGAGTTGGCCCTACAGGCTGGCTGGCATCCCTCCAAGGCGAGTCGGCTGGAGAACGCCGTAACGCCCCCCTCGGACGCCGACATTCGCGACTGGTGCCGCATCTGTGGAGCCGACGACCAAGCTGCCGACCTGATCGCCGCGTCTCGCTCGGCGGAGTCGATGTACGTCGAGTGGCGACGGCTCCAGCGCACTGGACTACGCCGGCTCCAGGAGTCGTACGTACCGCTCTTCGAGCGCACTCGGACTTTCCGGATCTACTGCTCCAACGTGGTGCCCGGTCTGCTCCAGACACCTGCGTACGCAACCGCGCTGCTGACTGAGATCACCGACTTCCGGCAAACGCCCAATGACGTCACGGAGGCCGTGGCCGCCCGCATGGATCGAGCGCGTGTTCTCCGCGAAGGAGATCACCGATTCGCCATCCTCGTTGAAGAAGCCGTCTTGCGGTACCGCATAGGCGACGCCGGAGTCATGGCCGGGCAACTGGGCCATCTGCTGTCGATCATGTCCCTGTCGGCCGTCTCCCTCGGAGTCGTGCCGTTTAGCACCTCCCGGCACATGTGGCCGCTGGAAACCTTCTCGATCTACGACAGCGCCCAAGCTCAGGTGGAGCTGCTGACAGCGGCCGTGAACGTGACAGCGCCATCGGAGATCGAGCAGTACGCGAGAGCCTTCGAACGACTGTCGGAAGCGGCGGTCTACGGGGCCACGGCACGAACCTTGATCACGAAGGCCATCGAGACACTCGGCTAACACGCGTGCAATTTCGTAGAACTTCGTAGAGCCCCGATGTGGCCCGTTCCTAGCGTGGTCTGCACGACCATAGGAGGGACGAGCGATCATGGCGAGCGACGCAAGAGCCTGGCTGTCTGAGGCGTTCGACCGGTTCGGCAGCAACGGCATGCTGTTGGTGTCCCACGACCCGGATGATCCCTTGGGGACGACGGCTGAGGGGGCGGACGCTCCGCCTCATTCGGGAGTGGGCCGTACGAGCCTGCGGGAACGGGTCGCCGAGGCCAATGCTCGGAGCCGTGGCGAAATCCTCTGATGGCGCGCACCGACCCGCGCCGCCCCAGAACGATCACTCAGAATCTGTGGTCGCACAGGGAGTACTGCGGAACGTGTGCCGGACACCGTGAAATCTGGTGCCCCATCTGCTTCGGCTTCGGGGGTTGCTCGGGCTGCAACAACCGGCGGAAGGTGCTTTGCCCTACGTGTGCCGGCGGTCAGCTCCTGCCCAACGTCTGTTGATCATTTCTCGCTGCTCTCCGCCCCCGTCGGGTCTGACCCGATCCCCTGTTCCCCCATGGCTCGGAATCCCGGCGGGGGCGGGCAACACCCCGTTCCGCATACAGCGGGACGGTTCAAGAGGCACCATCCAACTGGAGGTAACCAGATGCGCAAGCAGTGGCTCACGGCCGAGGACCCCGGCAACCCCCAGGACGACAGCGACAGCGGCAACAAGCACGGCGGCGGCGGGTCCGACGAGGGCGGCAACACGAACGACGGCCAGGGACCGGCGGACGGCCGCTGAATGACCGAGCAGCAAGGAACGGACGCCAGCCCCGAGCGGCTGGCGTCCGCGCTGATGGAGAAGGGCGCCCTGACGTCTGACTGGCTTCCCGCCTTCAAGCGGGCGCCGCGCCACCTGTTCGTACCGGATGCGATCTGGCCAGGTATGGCGGGGGGCAACCGGCAGAAGCGCCAGATCGCGCGTTCCGAGGAACCGCGCGCATGGTGGGACGCCGTTTACACGGACGCCCCCATCACGACGCAATGGGATGACGGCGCGTACACCGGACCCGACAAGGGCAGGATCCCGACCTCTTCAAACTCCATGCCCACCATGGTCTTCTCGATGCTCGACGCCCTGAGCGTTCACGAAAATCATCGGGTCTTGGAGATCGGGACGGGTACCGGCTGGAACGCCGCGCTGCTGTCGCACCGCGTAGGCCCTGAGAACGTCGTCACGGTCGAGGTGGACGAAGCCACAGCGTCGGATGCCCGGAAGCGGCTTCGGGACGCGGGATTCGTGCCGTTGGCCGTGGTCGGCGACGGAGCAGCCGGATTCGCGCTGGAGGCCCCGTACGACCGGGTGATTGCGACGTGCTCGATCGGCCAGGTCCCCCATGCCTGGATCGAGCAGACGAAACCAGGCGGCGTGATCGTGGCCCCCTGGGGGCCTACGTACGGCGGAGAAGCTGTCGTACGGCTCACGGTGAAGTCGGGCGGGGCAGCGTCGGGGAAGTTCATCGGGTCCTCGGCGTTCATGCGGCTTCGTGACCAGCGCACGGAGCGCAAGCCCGTTCGCGAGTACCTGAACGGCCAGCCGTGGCCCGCCTATGGCGTCAAGTCGACCACGACGCTTTCCCCGGATGACGTGGGCGACTGGCACGTCATGTTCGCCATCGGCGTGCAGGTGGCCGACGCGTTCCCGTGGATGGAGACGTACAAGGACGGCTCTTACACGCTGTGGCTTCGGGACACGACGGTAACTTCGTGGGCGACGGTCGACTTCGAGACAGACCGGACAGAGTTCGAGGTCGTTCAGTCGGGGCCCCGGAAGCTGTGGGATGAAGTCGAAAAGGCGTACCAGTGGTGGGACGGCCAGGGCCGCCCCGGCTTCGACCGGTTCGGGCTAACGGTGAGCCCCGAGGGCGAGACGGTTTGGCTTGATGAGCCGGGGAATCTAGTTCTGTCGGTTCTCGGCTAAAACAAAAAAATCGGGGCACCCGGCAGACGCCGGGTGTCCCTGTGTTTGGAGAACCTTTTTCTTAGCTGGTAGCAGCCTTGAACCTCACGCGTCATCCGGCGCGATTCCCCGGGCGACCCGAAACTTTGGCCGAATAGTGGTCGGTGATTCGGTCCCACGACTTCGAGCTAACCCCCGCGCGTGCAAGCGAAGGGAAGGACGCGGGTGCCCGAAAGGATGCCTTCAGAGTTTCAGACCCCCTTCCCGGTTCTTCCCGGCTGCCAGGGCCGTTATGGGAGCCTCCGCGACCTGAACACCCGCGCCTTCCCCGTCAGCCGGCCGAAATCCCCTTGACGGTGTCAGTACCGTGGATCGCATGGGTTGGTCGCTGAACTATCTGAAGCCGCGTGAGCCACGGCTGTTGGACGCGCTCTTCCTGTCGGCTGGTCGCGCGTTGCACCTGGCCAATGCCTTCGAGTCGAAGTGTCAGTACGTCTTGCGGATGGCCAATCTTGCCGAGGCTGCACAAGCCGACCCGGTGTTGGGTCTGCAAGAGATGATCAACCTCGATTCGTCTGTGGCCTGATCGGTCTGACCGGTCCGACGGTTTGCCCTATTTGTCCCGATGGTCGGTGTGGGGGACCTTCGCGTGACGCTGCGGGTGCGCCGGCTTCCACGGGGCCGGAATCCTGCTGGCCTGCTCCTTCCTGGTCCTTGTCGGGGTGGTGGTCGGCCGTCAGACGCGGGCCGGAAGCTGATGGGCTCGCTGCCAGGCGGCGGTGAACGCGGTGGCCCAGGGCCAGGTCCGGTCGAGGTGGAGGGTGCGTCTGCGGGCGTGGGAGGTGAGGCGGGCGGGCAGGTGGTAGAGCTTCATGCGGATCGTTTCCGCTTCGGCGGCGGCGAGTTCGGGCTCGTCGTGCAGGAGAAGGAGCCGCGTCCAGGCGTCGAGGTCGGCGGCGATCGTGGCGGCCAGCACCCAGGCGGCGTTGATCTGCCAGGACTTCGAGGGCAACAGCCCGAGGCCGACCCGTTTGATCGCTTTGACGCGGTCCTCTACCTCGGCGTGATCCCGGTACAGGGCGTCGATGAACCACACCTGCCCCGAGGCGGGAACCCCGGAAAGCCCTTGGTGGGCGGGGATGTTCGTGGCGACGATCTGGTAGCGCCAGCCGGTGCGTTTCTCGAAGGCGGTCAGCTTCTTCGCATCCCGCCGCGAGGGCTTGACCCGGCGCACGATCAGCCGCATCCCCTCGGGCCAGCCGGTCAGGTCACGGACCCCGGTCAGCTCGGCGACCTGGTAGGAGACCGTCTCGCCGTCGAATCCCTTGATCTCGTGGACCTCGCCGTCCTGCCGCAGTGCGGCCGTCCACACGTTCTCGGGCAGCAGCGCGATGGCCTGCTCGTCCGTGGCGTTGATGGCCCAGCCGGTCACCCAGCGCACCCGGCGCCGGCTGGTGGACAACTGCTGGAGGTGGTCGAGGACATCGTGGCTGAAGGCCGCGCCGTCGATCCGGATCAGCAGCTTCGACCACAGCGGCAGCGGAAGTTGCCGCAGCGCGGCGGCCAGGACCGTCTTGTGGTCGGCGACATCGTTGGGCGGCGCGTTGCCGGGCCGCAGCAGCATCGCGACGCATTCGCGGGTGTTGGCCACCCACGCTCCCAGCGGCATGTGACCGAAGCTGCCCTTGAAGGTGCCCGCCGCGCCCTCCTTGGCGCTGGTGCAGGTGACGATGGTCGCGTCCAGGTCGAGGACGTACCAGCCGGTCAGGGCCCGGCCGCACACCGTAATCCAGGGGAAGCCGCCGGGGCGCAGGGCGAGCAGCGTCCACACCACGCGGCGTATAGCAGCGCGGACGCGCTCGACCCGCGCCGCCACCAGGCCGTCGATCGTCGCCAGAGTGCGGCGCAGGGTGCTGTCCGAGACTGGGCGCGGGAACAGCGGCCGCCATTGGTACTGCAGTCGCTCGGCTTCCAGGATGTTCGTCGCGCCGAGCACGATCGCACAGGCCAGCTGGACCAGCGCCATACCCCGCTCCCGCCAGCCCGGCCCGGCGCCCTTCGGCAGCGCCGCACTCAGTGCGGTGACCAGGCCAGTGCGGTCGGCGACCTTCCGCAGCAACACCACGCCCGCGTGGCCGATCAGGTTCTTGCCGTCGGCCCGCGCAGCAAGCCGGTGATCCCATTCGGTAGCCTGCACCTGTCGGGTGCCTCTTCTCTGCGACGGTTTTGATCTAGGCAATCCAGATCATCGCAGGTGGGAGGCACCCTTCTTCTGTCGGGGCATCAGGTCACAGACGTAGCTGAACACATGAGGCCAATGGCCTGCCCCCAGACAAGATGCTTGGGGGCACGTTGCGAGACCTAGCGAACACATCGCTGGGCTCGCGAACCTCCGACTTCGACGCCCTCGACGGGGCAAGGAAAGCTCGCAACTTCATTGCGCATAAAGGAGCCTCGGTAGGCTCACTATCTGCCGTGAGTCAAAACGACATATTGGAGCATACAACGCGGCTGCGCGCTGCCGTAGCCGATCTGGCTTTGGGCGACAACGTAGTGTCCCAATGGTGCTTCCACCTTGATGAGCCGAACGACTCTCTTCCGAGGATGCTGATAGAGGCTTACCCAACCATGGTCGATGGTTGGGCCTTTGGTCACTTCGGTGGCCTACTCGACGCCGAGGACGGCTCGCCCTCGGATGTCGTTGAAGCTGAGTAACTCTGTCTCGCAAATAGAGGCACCCTCCACGGGGTGCCTATAGGTGGCTAGTGAGTCTGGCCTCCATTCCTCGGCCAGGGCGAGAAGCGAACGCCAGTGAGCTTCTATAGAGCAGCGCCCTTGGATGGGCACTGCTTCTCTCTAAGGCCATAAGTTCCCCGGGCCTTCATCGGCCAAAGCATAGCTGCGCAGCGGAGCGCAGCAGTTAACGGCCCCGAAGGGGCCCCACTAAGGCCATAAGACGCCGAGGGCCGTTCAGGCCGCCTCGGTGAACCACTCCTCATCATCGATCCACCCCAGACACTCCGAGGAAAGATCGCCAGCCAGCAGTCGGAATGTCGTCTTCGCTCCCCGCTTGCTCCCGACCGTCTCGACTTCGAGCCACTCAGCATCAATCAGGGTTTTTACGCCGCGCTCGGTATATCGGCGAAGGTTTCCGGCCCTGTCGCGTACGCCGACAGCATCGGCGAGCGAGCGCCACGGAATAGTTACCTGGGAGTCATCGCCGCACAGTCGGGCTATTTGTCGGGCAACGGCCTGACCGCTACGAGGCACGCATAGGATCGCGTCGCTGTACCACAGGATGGCCTGTCCGGTCGGGAAGATTGTTTCGGCCGCCAGAGCGTACCCGCGCTTCCGGAGTTTCGCTCTGCGCACCTCGATAGCATCCGCGCATTGGTCGAGAAAAGCCATTGGCCAGTTCCCCTCTCGGTTCAGGCATCAAAAAGCCCCGGCTACCTTCGGGGCTCTTGGTGGTTGGTCTGCGGTCTTCGCAGTGCTCAGCCATGTCTACAGCCGAACCCCTGGCGGAATCCAGGTTGAGTAAACCTGCAAGGCGTGACGTCGCCCACGCGTTTAAACACAGCGGAGTGCAGGCCATGTAAACGGTCCGGGGAGAAATTCACAAACATGGAAAGGCCCCCGAAGCGTTTACACGTGTCGGGGGCAAGGGTCGGGAACGTGGTAGGCCCTACCTACTTCCGCTTATAAGCCATCTGCTTCGGCAGGATGTATTCCGCCTCCGGCTCGATCAACCAGTATCCCTCGGGAACTTGAAGCCCGGTTTCCTTGGCGATCTCGACAAGCTCAGGCATCTTGCAGACGACTCGTCGACTTCCATCTTCCGTAGCCCCCACCGCCACAGTTATGCCGTGCCGTTGCAGGAACACACGCTTCTGTTCGTCATCCTTAGTCGTCCACTCTTCGGAGTAAGTCCACCCCGTCTCCTTCCAGGCCGGGGCATCCTCGGCAGTCTTGATTTCCTCCCGCAGACGCTCAACCTTGGCCGACTGGAATTCGTGCTGTCCCCAGTAGCGTTCGACCTGAACGTCGGTCTTGAACCGTCCAGCCAGGTAATCTGCTTCCAGTCGGTCTAGCGTCGTCTCGACCTCGGCAAGCTCGATCTTGGCCTGACTGATGGAATTACCAGTCCGCTCCATAACCGGGAGCGGGCCGAGAGTGACCTTCACGAAGGTCCCAACAGCCGTGTCTAGGTCATCGCGCCGAATGCGGCCAGGGTTAGGGCACGTTCCGGTGTTGACGTTGTTGCAGGCGTAGTAGTGATGCACGCGTCCATTCGGCTTCGTCTTCTTGTTGGACGACATCCGGGCGCCGCACCCCTGACAGGTGGCCACACCGCCAAGCATCGACCGCGAAGGGGTGGACCGCCTAACCGGGCGATCACTTTTGAGCGCGGCCACGAATTCCGACCACTCGGCAAAATCCATCAACGGATCATCAGTGATCCGAACATTCTCGCCGTTCTCGTCTACGACGTTCTCGCCCTTGTACGTGTAGATGCCGGCCACCGTGGGATTCATGGCTATGGCGCGAATCGCGTTGGCAGTCCAGGCAACGCCCCTCGGATCTTCCCCCTTCACGATTCGAAGATGATCCCGCCAGGTGGGAACGCCACGCTTATTCAGATCAAGCGCGATCTTGTACGACGACCAGTCACCCTTCAGCTGCTCGACAATCTCGCTGAATAGCTCCGCATACTTGGGGTCCTGAACCAGCTTCTTTCCGCCGCCTTCCTGCCGTTCGAAGCGGTACCCGTACGGCTCGACGCCACCGATCCAAACGCCCTTGGCCTTGCGAGCGGCCGAGCCAGAAAGCGCGCGGGCGCGAATGGTGTCCAACTCTCCCTCGGCAAAGGCAGCGATGATCTGAGCGAACATCTTGCCCATCGGGGTGGACATGTCGATGCCCTCGGTCACCGACACGATGGACTTCCCGTGCTTCTGGCACCACTCGAAGACCTCGGCGAAGTGACCCGCCTTCCTGCTGAGGCGGTCGAGCTTCCAGACGGCCAACACATCCCACTCGTCGGCCCGCTCGTTGAACCAAGGACCGAGGCCCGGTCGCTTGAAGGGGTGCATCGCACCGGACACGTCCAGGTCTTCCGCCCAGCCCGCTATGCGGCCGTCCACGGCCGGGCCAGCAGTCCAGTGCTCTACGGCCTGCCTCTGCTTCTCGGGACTGGTGGTGTCGTCCTTGAGGATGGACAGGCGGACAGCGCCCAGGACCCTCGGATGCCTGATCATGGCGGCGATCGTACGAGGGTCCACGCAAGATGAACAAGCCGAACGACTTCTTCAAGGACCCGCACCGCATCCGACGTTCGCGTCGATTCCGGTGCGGGGGCCGGGACTGGCGTAGCGCCTTCGGGGCGGCGGGGAGGCATCGCGCCCCCGCCGCCCCATCCGCAGGGGATGCGCCCCTGCACCCTGGCGGGGCTCCCGCCCCGGACCTCCTCGCGGGCCGACGGCCTCGTCCTCGAACGCCGGACGGGCTTCGTCATCGCCGTCGGACCGAATGGCTCGAACCTCGGACGAATTGGTCGAACGTCGGACGAACAAGTCGAACGACCACTTCAAAAATCCCCCGCCGATCCGGCGCCTCAGCCGACGTTCCAGAGTCCGCTTCCCCGGCCCGGGAGCCGTCCCCCATTCGGCCCATCCCCCGGAACAACCGCACCCGCCCCCGCGCTGTACCCGGTATGAGCGAATACCGCATCGAGCACGACTCCATGGGCGAAGTGAAGGTACCCGTCGACGCCAAGTGGCGGGCGCAGACGCAGCGCGCCGTGGAGAACTTCCCCGTCTCCGGACAGCGCATCGAACGTGCGCACATCGAGGCGCTGGCACGGATCAAGGGCGCCGCCGCCAAGGTCAACGCGGAGCTGGGGGTGCTCGACAAGGACGTCGCCCAGGCCATCCAGGAGGCCGCCGACGAGGTCGCCGAGGGACGGTGGGACGAGCACTTCCCCGTGGACGTGTTCCAGACCGGGTCCGGCACCTCGTCCAACATGAACACCAACGAGGTCATCGCCACTCTCGCCAGTGAGCGGCTCGGCCGGAACGTGCACCCCAACGACCATGTGAACGCCTCCCAGTCGTCCAACGACGTCTTCCCCTCCTCTCTCCACATCGCCGCCACCGGCGCCGTCAGCCGCGACCTGATCCCCGCCCTCGAGCACCTCGCGGCCTCTCTCGAACGCAAGGCCGACGAGTTCGCGGATGTCGTGAAGGCGGGGCGGACCCACCTCATGGACGCCACGCCCGTGACCCTGGGCCAGGAGTTCGGCGGCTACGCCGCCCAGGTGCGGTACGGCGTCGAGCGGCTGAACGCCTCGCTGCCGCGGCTCGCCGAGCTGCCGCTGGGCGGTACCGCGGTCGGCACCGGCATCAACACGCCGGCCGGCTTCTCCGCCGCGGTCATCGCCGAGGTCGCCCGCGCCACCGGGCTGCCGCTCACCGAGGCCCGCAACCACTTCGAGGCCCAGGGCGCCCGGGACGGCATCGTCGAGACCAGCGGGCAGCTGAGGACCATCGCCGTCGGCCTGACGAAGATCGCCAACGATCTGCGGTGGATGGCCTCGGGGCCGAGGACCGGACTCGCCGAGATCGCCCTTCCCGATCTGCAGCCGGGATCCTCGATCATGCCCGGCAAGGTCAACCCCGTCATCCCCGAGGCCGTCCTCATGGTCGCCGCGCAGGTCATCGGGAACGACGCGACCGTCACCACCGCCGGCGCGGCCGGCAACTTCGAGCTCAACGTCATGATGCCGGTCCTCGCGAAGAACGTGTTGGAGTCGGTCCGGCTGCTCGCCAACGTCTCCCGGCTGCTCGCCGACCGGACCGTGGACGGCATCGTCGCCCACCCCGAACGCGCCCGCGAGTACGCCGAGTCGTCGCCCTCCGTCGTCACCCCGCTCAACAAGTACATCGGGTACGAAGAGGCCGCGAAGGTCGCCAAGAAGGCTCTCGCCGAGCGCAAGACGATCCGTCAGGTCGTCCTGGAAGCGGGCTACGTGGAGCGTGGCGACCTCACGCTGGAGCAGCTCGACGAGGCACTCGACGTCCTGCGGATGACCCACCCGTGAGGACCGCCCCTCATGTCACCCGCCCGTGGCGAACCATGACGGGCGCCTCGGCGTCGTATGCGTGGGGCACCTAATATCTGTGCATGGCGGACGGTGGAGCGGTGAGACGAGTGGAAGCGAGCAGGCCGACGACATACTGGGCGCCTGGAGAGCACATCCTCTGGCGGTACCGGGAGAACGCCGGTGAACGCTTCCACATCGTGCGCCCCGTCACCGTGGTCAGGGACGACGACCAACTGCTCGCGGTGTGGATGGCCCCCGGCACCCAGTGTGTGCGGCCCGTCCTCGCCGACGGCACGTCGCTGCACGCCGAGCCGCTGGAGTCCCGCTACACCAAGCCGCGGACGGTGCGGCTCGACCGCTGGTTCGGTGCCGGGGTGCTCAAGCTGGCGCACCCCGGTCAGCCCTGGTCGGTGTGGCTGTTCTGGGAGCCGGGCTGGCGGTTCAAGAACTGGTACGTGAACCTGGAGGAGCCGCTGGTCCGGTGGGCCGGCGGCGTCGACTCGGAGGACTACTTCCTGGACATCTGCGTCTACCCGGACCGCAGCTGGGGCTGGCGCGACGAGGACGAGTTCGCGCAGGCCCAGCGGGACGGCCTGATGAATCCTCGGCTGGCCCAACGGGTGCGGGAGGCGGGGCTGTCGGCGGTGGAGGCGATCCGCACCTGGCGGGCGCCGTTCTCGGACGGCTGGCAGCACTGGCGGCCCGATCCGTCCTGGTCCGTTCCGTCGCTGCCTGAGAACTGGGATCGTACTCCTGCGTATGTGACCTCATGAGACCCTTGTTGCGCCCCCGCGGTGCAACCGTAGGATCGTCCTCCGCAAGGGCACACCACAGCAACTCCCGCAATATGTGCTGAGCTTGACCGAACGTCACCGAGGGGCGGCAGGACGTGAGCGAGGGGTACGAGGACCGGACCGGGACGGCGCGTCCGACCCGTGGGTCATGCACGGCGGGTGACAGCGCCGGAATTCTGTTCCTGGGACACGTATTCCGGGTATCGGCATTTCTGCGGGACGAACTGCACGGACGGCGCGCAGCCCCGGACGGATGGATTCGACACGCGTGACGGAGCACCCGACCTCCCATGAGCGCCCGCAGCAGGGCGTCGGCCCCGCGGACCCCCGCGGGGCGCTCCTGCGTACCCCGGAGCCGCTGCCCGTGTCCCCCGCCCCGGCCTTGCCCGCACAGACCCGGGCCGGCGAGCCGTCCGCGTCGCCCGCCGGTCCGCTGCCGGGCGCGAAGCACGGACCGTCGGGCCCGCAGGGCGGCGCGTCCTCCGCCATGCCCGCGACGGGCGGCGGTGAGCACTCCCAGCCGGCCGCCGACGAGCCCGGCACGCACCGGCCGCGACCCGCTCCCGAGGGCATCCCGGTCCAGCCCGGCGGCGAACAGGACCGTGCCGCAGGCCTGCCCGGCGGCAAGGAGCGGCGTACCGGCAAGGCCCCGCTGCCGCACGGCCCCATGCCCATGCGCCGCGACGGGGACCGGCTGCGTTTCGTGGGCGCCGCGACCCGGCGGATCGCCCGCGGTATCGATCTCGACGAGATCGTGATGGGTCTGTGCCGGGCCACTGTGCCGACGTTCTCGGACGCGATCCTGGTCTATCTGCGCGACCCGCTGCCGGTGGGTGACGAGCGGCCGACCGGGCCGCTCGTGCTGCGGCTGCGGCGCACCGACCGGATCCCGCAGGAGCGGGACCTGGAGGACGGGATCCTGCCGGTTCCCGTGCCGGAGAGCCCTGGCCTCGTGGCACTGAGCAACGAGCTGTGCGAGGTGCGGCCCGGAGGTGCGCTCGCCGAGGTGCTGCGCGGGGTGCGGCCGGTGTTCGCGGACGCGCCGTCCGCCCGCGCCGCGCTGCCCGAACTGCTGGGCGACGACCTCACGGTTCCCCCCGGCCAGCGGGCGATCCTCGCCCCGCTGCGCGGCCGGCGCCGGGTCATCGGCGCCGTGCTGTTCCTGCGCCGCGCGGAGCGCCTGGCGTTCGAGGCGGACGACCTGCTGGTCGCCGCGCAGCTGGCGACGCACAGCGCGCTCGGCATCGACAAGGCGGTGCTGTACGGCCGTGAGGCGTACATCGCCGACGAGCTGCAGCGCACGATGCTGCCGGAGACCCTGCCGAACCCGACGGGCGTCCGGCTCGCGTCCCGCTATCTGCCGGCCGCCGAGACGGCCCGTGTGGGTGGCGACTGGTACGACGCCATTCCGCTGCCCGGCAGCCGGGTGGCCCTGGTCGTGGGCGACGTCATGGGCCACTCCATGACCTCCGCGGCGATCATGGGGCAGCTGCGGACCACGGCCCAGACGCTCGCCGGACTCGACCTGCCGCCGCAGGAGGTGCTGCACCACCTCGACGAGCAGGCCCAGCGGCTGGGCACCGACCGCATGGCGACCTGTCTGTACGCGGTGTACGACCCGGTCGCGCATCGGATCACCATCGCCAACGCCGGCCACCCTCCGCCGGTCCTGCTGCATCTGGGCGGCCGGGCCGAGGTGCTGCGGGTGCCCGCGGGCGCGCCCATCGGCGTGGGCGGAGTGGACTTCGAGGCGGTCGAGCTGGACGCCCCGGCCGGGGCGACCCTTCTGCTGTACACCGACGGTCTCGTCGAGTCGCGGCTGCGTGACGTGTGGACGGGCATAGAACAGCTGCGGGAGAAGCTCGCCGCCACCGCCCAGCTCACCGGCGCGGATCATCCGCCGCCGCTCGAGGCGCTGTGCGACGAGGTGCTCGACATGCTCGGCCCCGGCGACCGGGACGACGACATCGCCCTGCTCGCCGCCCGTTTCGACGGGATCGCGCCAAGTGATGTCGCCTACTGGTACCTGGAACCGGAGGACGCGGCCCCGAGCCGGGCCCGGCGCCTGGCCCGCCGTGCGCTGGCGCGCTGGGGCATGGAGGAGCTGACGGACTCGGTGGAGCTGCTGGTGAGCGAGGTCGTGACCAATGCCGTGCGCTATGCGTCACGGCCGGTCACGCTGCGTCTGCTGCGCACCGATGTGCTGCGCTGCGAGGTCGGCGACGACGTGCCGCAGCTGCCGCGGCTGAGGCAGGCGCGGGCCACGGACGAGGGCGGCCGGGGGCTCTACCTGGTGAACCGGCTGGCCCGGCGGTGGGGCGCGACCCGGCTGAGCACCGGGAAGGTGGTCTGGTTCGAGCTGAACCGGGGCTGAGCGGCCGGCGCACCCGTACGGCAATCAGAACCGGACCGAAACTGGACCCCGTCCAAAAGTTGCCGGCATCCCATCGGCGGAGTTGACTGCTGAGGTGAGCGAAGCGACCTGACCGACCCCTCTGTACGACGGGAGGACGCTCGTGACGCAGGCACCCCAGTCGGTTCCTTTCACCACCAGCAACTCGGGCATCCCGGTGGAGAGCGACGAGCACTCGCTCACCATCGGCCCCGACGGCCCGATCCTGCTCCAGGACCACTACCTCATCGAGAAGATGGCCCAGTTCAACCGGGAGCGGGTTCCGGAGCGGGTGGTACACGCCAAGGGCAGCGGCGCGTACGGAACCTTCGAAGTCACCAACGATGTCAGCCAGTTCACCAAGGCAGACCTGCTCCAGCCGGGGAAGCGCACCGAGATGCTCGCACGTTTCTCCACCGTCGCGGGTGAGCTCGGCTCCCCGGACACCTGGCGCGACCCGCGCGGTTTCGCGCTGAAGTTCTACACCCAGCACGGCAACTACGACCTGGTCGGCAACAACACGCCGATCTTCTTCGTCCGTGACTCACAGAAGTTCCAGGACTTCATCCGCTCCCAGAAGCGCCACCCGGTGACCGGGCTGCGCAACAACGACATGCAGTGGGACTTCTGGACCCTGTCCCCCGAGTCCGCGCACATGGTGACGTGGCTCATGGGCGACCGGGGCATCCCGAAGACGTACCGCAACATGAACGGGTACTCCTCCCACACCTACATGTGGATCAACGGCGGCGGCGAGAAGTTCTGGGTCAAGTACCACATGAAGACCGACCAGGGCATCGACTTCCTCACCCAGGAGGCGGCCGACGAACTGGCGGGCAAGGACGCCGACGTCCACCGCCGCGATCTGTACGAGGCGATCGAGCGCGGCGACCACCCGTCCTGGACGATGTACGTCCAGGTGATGCCCTTCGACGACGCGCCGGACTACCGGTTCAACCCGTTCGACCTGACCAAGGTGTGGCCGCACGGCGACTACCCGCTGATCGAGGTCGGCCGGATGACGCTGAACAAGAACCCGGAGGACTACTTCATCCACATCGAGCAGGCCGCGTTCGAGCCGTCCAACATGGTGCCGGGCATCGGCCCGTCGCCGGACAAGATGCTGCTCGGCCGGCTCTTCTCGTACCCGGACACGCACCGCTACCGCATCGGCCCCAACTACGCCCAGCTGCCGCCCAACCGGCCGCGCGTGGACGTGCACTCCTACGCCAAGGACGGCCCGATGCGCTACGAGCCCGCGCGCACCGCGCGGCCGTACGCACCCAACTCCTACGGCGGACCGGCCGCGGACGTCCAGCAGTTCGGCGACCCGGCCGGCTGGCACACGGCGGGCGAGATGGTGCGGGAGGCCTATCGGCTGCACCGTGAGGACGACGACTTCGGCCAGGCCCACACGATGGTCCGCCAGGTCCTGGACGAGGCGGCCCGCGACCGGCTGGTCTCCAATGTCACCAAGCACCTGCTGCAGGGCGTGAGCCGTCCGGTGCTGGACCGCGCGCTGCAGTACTGGCGCAACATCGACAAGGAGATCGGCGACCGCATCGCCCACAACGTCAACGGCGGCTGACAGCACAACGCGAAGGGCGCCCGGTGGCCGGTCCACCGGGCGCCCTTCCGCCACTGCCGCTTGTCCGGCTTCCGCTACCCGTTCGGATTCAGCGGGAGCTGCGGCGTCGCCGGCGGTGTCGTGGCCGGAGCCGTCGGCTGGTTCGTCGTCGGCGTCTGGGTGGGCGTCTGCGTCGGGCTCGCAGGAGCCGTGGTCGTCGGCGCCTGCGTCGTCGGCTGCTGCGTGGTCGGCGTGGACGACGGGGTCGACGTCGGCGACTGCGTGAGGCTGGGCGTCTCGCTCGGCTGGACCGCCGCGCCCTGCGTGGTGTCCAGGTCGAACTTGCTGACCGTGCCCATCGCCTGGAAGGTGTACGCGGCCCAGATCTGCGCCGGGTAGCCGCCACCGTTGATACGGCCGGGGGCCGGGAGGAGACCGGTGGCGCCCGAAAGGGTGACCTGGGCGCCGTTCTTGGCGTTCTCGCCGAACAGGCCGACAGAGGTGACCAGATCCGGCGTGTACCCGGTGAACCAGGCCGACTTGTTGTTGTCGGACGTACCCGTCTTGCCCGCGACCTGCTGGCCGTCACGCGACGGGTTGTCCCGGACGGACGTCTTGGCCGTACCGTCGTCGACCACACCGGTGAGCACCGAGGTGATCGTGTCGGCGGCCGTACGGTCGATGACCTGGTCGCCGATCGGGTCCGGCAGGGTGACCGTGCGGTCCTTGTGCTCCACCGACTTGATGATCGCCGGGGTGACCTTCTTGCCGTGGTTGTCGAGGGTCGCGTAGGCGCCGGCCATCTCCAGCGGGCTCGCGCCCATGGAGCCGAGTGTCTGCGCGGGCACCGCCTGCAGGCCCTTGGTGTCCAGGCCGAGCTGGCCCGCGACCTTCAGCACGTCTTCCATGCCGACGTCGACGCCCATCTGCGCGAAGACCGAGTTGACGGACTTGTTCATCGCCGTCTGCACGGTGATGTTGCCGTAGTTCTGGTCGTCCTCGTTCGGCGGGGCGAAGCCGATGGCGCTGCCCTTGACCGGCCGGCGGCTGGTGCCGTCGTAGATCGTGTTCGCGGTGATCGCCCGGCCGTCCTGCGTCTTGGCCTGCTCCTCCAGGGCGGCCGCGAGGATCAGCGGCTTGAAGGTGGAGGCCGGCTGGTAGTCGCGGCGCGTGGCGTTGTTGCGGAAGTGCTTGAAGTAGTCGACGCCGCCGTACATCGCGAGCACGCGGCCCGTCTTCGGGTCGACCGACACGGCACCTGGCTGGACGTCGCCGTCCACGGAGCGCTTCTTCGCGTCGAGCTTGCTCGTCAGCTGCGCCTTGACGGCCTGCTCCAGCTGGGACTGCTTCTTCTTGTCGATGTTGACCGTGACGGTCCAGCCGCCGGCCTTCACCATGGCCTCGGCGTCACCGAGCGAGGAGGCGGTGCCCTGGTCGACGAGCTGCTTCTCCAGCTCCGCGTTGGCCGCGTCCACCAGATAGCCGGTCTGTCCCTGCATACCGGGCGCCCCCTTGGGCGCCTTCGGTACCTGGAACTTCATGGACTGGCGCTTGCCCGCGTCCAGCCAGTGCATCTGGACCATGTTGTTCAGGACGTAGTTCCAGCGCGCCTGCACCAGCTTCTTGCCGGTGTCGCTCGCGATCGCCCAGTCGTACTGGTTCGGCGCCTGGAGCAGGGAGGCCAGGTACGCGCCCTCCTCGACCGTGAGGTCCTTGGCGTCCTTGCGGTAGTACGCCTGCGCGGCGGCCTGGATGCCGTAGGCGCCGCGGCCGTAGTAGCTGGTGTTGATGTAGCCCGCCAGGATGTAGTCCTTGGACTTCTGGCGGTCCAGCTTCAGCGAGATGACCAGTTCCTTCAGCTTCCGCGTGACGGTCTGGTTCTGGTTCAGGTAGTAGTTCTTGACGTACTGCTGGGTGATCGTCGAACCACCCTGCGCGCCCTTGCCGGAGACGGTGTTGAGCAGACCGCGGGCCGTGCCCTTAAGGTCGACGCCGGCGTCCTGGTAGAAGGTCTTGTTCTCGGCGGCCACGAAGGTGTGCTGGACGTCCTTGGGCACCTCGGCCAGGTCGACGTTCTCGCGGTTGATGTCACCGGTGCGGGCGAGGACCGAGCCGTCGCTGTACTTGTAGATGTTGCTCTGCAGCTTGGCTGCGGCGTTCCCCGCGGGGATGGGCGTCATCATGTACAGCAGGGCGAACGCACCCATGGCCAGCAGCACGAAGCCGAACAGCGAGCCGAGCAGGGTCTTCCAGGTGAAGAGCCTGCGTATGCCGCTCTTCTTCCTACCCGCCCTGCCACGCGCGGCGGCCCTGCCCGCGGTCGGCGCACCGCCCATACCGACCGACGCGGAGCTGGTCGCCCTGGTCGAGCGCTGGGGCGCCGCGCGGCGGCCACCGCGCTGCCGCGCTCGTCTCTCTTCCGCTCGTCCCATCGGTCGATGCGCTCCGCTTCCTTCTCGGCTGTCACACAGGTGCTTGGCTCAGGTCAGCTCAGAAAACTAACACCGCCCGGTAAGACAAAGGGGCGGCGATCCCCCCTTTTGCGGACGTGACAATCAGCACCCGTCCCAATGGAACCGACGTTCGAGAGGCATGGAAGGTTGTCGCGCCGGGTAATGTGATATCACTTAGATAGACAATGGCTATGATTCGAAACGGGGGACACCACCCATGTCGACACAAGACGCTTCCTCCGCCGGCGACATACCGGAGATGCCCGCGCCCCGGGTCCGGGAGTTCTCCGCGCACAGCATCGGCGGCGGTCTGGCGCTGGCGCTCGGACTGGCCGGACTCGCGCTCGCCGCCTGCCTGGTCGCGGCCGGCTCGACGGTCACCGCGGACGGCGCGAAGGCGGCACTGATCGTCCTCGGCGTCCTCGTCGGCCTCGCCGCGCTCATCGCCATGTCCGGCCTGAACACGGTGGCACCGGGCGAGGCCCGGGTCGTCCAGCTCTTCGGGCGCTACCGCGGCACGATCCGGCAGGACGGCCTGCGCTGGGTGAACCCCTTCACCTCCCGTACGAAGATCTCGACACGGGTCCGCAACCACGAGACCGCCGTCCTCAAGGTCAACGACGCCTACGGCAACCCGATCGAACTGGCCGCGGTGGTGGTCTGGCGGGTCGAGGACACCGCGCAGGCCACCTTCGAGGTCGACGACTTCCTGGAGTTCGTCGCCACGCAGACCGAGGCGGCCGTGCGGCACATCGCCATCGAGTACCCGTACGACGCGCACGAGGAGGGCGGGCTCTCGCTGCGCGGCAACGCCGAGGAGATCACCGAGAAGCTCGCCGCCGAGCTGCACGTGCGCGTGGACGCCGCCGGGGTGCAGATCATCGAGTCGCGCTTCACGCATCTCGCATACGCTCCGGAGATCGCGTCCGCGATGCTCCAGCGGCAGCAGGCAGGCGCGGTGGTCGCGGCACGGCGGCAGATCGTGGACGGCGCGGTCGGGATGGTCGAGGCGGCACTGGCCCGCATCGCCGAGCGCGACATCGTGGAGCTGGACGACGAGCGGAAGGCGGCGATGGTGTCGAACCTGATGGTGGTGCTCTGCGGAGACCGGGCGCCGCAGCCCATCCTCAACACGGGGTCCCTCTACCAGTGACGGCACCTACCGGGGGTCCGGCCCCCCAGCGTCGGCCGCAGCAGCGCAAGCAGGTGCTGCTGCGGCTGGATCCGCTGGTCTACGACGCGCTGGCCAGGTGGGCCTCGGACGAGCTGCGCTCGGCCAACGCGCAGATCGAGTTCGTGCTGCGGCGTGCCCTCGCGGAGGCCGGCCGCCTGCCCCGCGGGACCGGACCGATCCCCCGCAGGGGCCGGCCGCCCGCTTCCGAGGAGCCCGAGGCGTGAGAGCGCCCTCCGTGTAGCAGAACCGTGACAAACGGCCCCCACCTGCACTGACATCCTCTGGACCAAGATCTATACGCACCGTGTATACGTCATGTGTATACGCGCTATGTACAGTGCTCCCATGTCCATCGGTCACACCCTCCTGGGACTCCTGGAGTCCGGGCCCCGCCACGGCTACGACCTCAAGCGGGCCTTCGACGAGAAGTTCGGTCACGACCGGCCGCTGCACTACGGCCAGGTCTACTCGACGATGTCCCGCCTGCTCAAGAACGGGCTCGTCGAAGTCGACGGCATCGAGGCCGGCGGCGGGCCCGAGCGCAAGCGGTACGCCATCACCGACGCCGGGGTCACCGACGTACAGCAGTGGCTCGCGACCCCCGAGAAGCCCGAGCCGTATCTGCAGTCGACGCTCTACACGAAGGTCGTCCTCGCGCTGCTCACGCACCGCGACGCGGCCGACATACTCGACACGCAGCGCTCCGAGCACCTGCGCATGATGCGGATCCTGACCGACCGCAAACGCAAGGGCGATCTGGCCGACCAGCTGATCTGCGATCACGCCCTGTTCCACCTCGAGGCCGACCTGCGCTGGCTGGAGCTGACCGCCGCACGTCTCGACCGGCTCGCCGAGGCGGTGGCCAAGTGACTCCTCCTCCCGGTTCCCTGCTGGCCGCCGAAAACCTGCGCAAGGCCTACGGCCCGACCGTCGCCCTCGACGGCGCCGACTTCTCCGTCCACCCAGGCGAGATCGTCGCCGTGATGGGTCCTTCCGGTTCCGGCAAGTCGACCCTGCTGCACTGTCTCGCCGGGATCGTGCCGCCCGACTCCGGCTCGATCCTGTACGACGGCCGCGAGATGGCCGGCATGAGCGACGCCCAGCGCAGCCGCCTCAGGCGTTCGGAGTTCGGGTTCGTCTTCCAGTTCGGACAGCTCGTACCCGAACTGACCTGCGTCGAGAACGTGGCCCTTCCGCTGCGGCTCAGCGGCGCCTCGCGCAAGGCGGCCGAGCGCACCGCCCGGTCCTGGATGGAGCGCCTGGAGGTCGACGACCTCGCGGGCAAGCGGCCCGGGGAGATATCCGGCGGTCAGGGACAGCGCGTCGCCGTCGCCCGCGCCCTGGTCACCAGCCCGCGCGTGCTGTTCGCCGACGAGCCCACCGGCGCGCTCGACTCCCTCAACGGCGAGCGCGTGATGGAGCTGCTCACCGAGGCGGCCCGGTCCACCAACGCGGCCGTCGTGCTGGTCACGCACGAGGCGCGGGTGGCCGCCTACTCCGATCGCGAGATCGTCGTGCGGGACGGTAAGTCCAGGGACATGGAGCGCGTCGTATGAGCCAGTGGGCCCGGGATCTGGCCATGGGCGTCCGGTTCGCCTTCACCGGCGGGCGCGAGGGGTGGGCCCGGCTCCTGCTGACGGCTGTCGGTGTCGGTCTCGGGGTGGCCCTGCTGCTGCTCACCACCGCGCTGCCGAACACGCTGGTGGTACGGCACGAGCGTGAGGAGGCGCGCCTGGACTACACGTACAGCCAGACGACCATGCCCAGGTCCGACCGCACCCTCGTGATCGCGGACATCGACACGACGTTCCACGAGAAGGACGTACGCGGGCGGCTGATGGAGCCCGAGGGGGCGCGGGCGCCGCTTCCACCCGGGCTGGACACGTTCCCGGCCGTCGGGGACATGGTCGTCTCCCCCGCACTGAAGGAACTCCTCGGCTCCGACGGCGGAAAGCTGCTGCGGGAGCGGCTGCCGTACCGGATCGTCGGGACCATCGGGGAGAGCGGGCTGATCGGCTCGCACGAACTCGCCTACTACGCGGGGGCGAACGACCTCGCGGCGAAGATCAACGGTTCCTCGGTGGCCCGTATCGACCGCTTCGGGCACCCGACCGCGACCTCCGAGAAGTCGGACCCGGTACTGGTCCTGCTGGCGCTCGTCGTCTTCGTGGTGCTGCTGATGCCGGTCGCCGTGTTCATCGCCGCGGCCGTGCGGTTCGGCGGCGAGCGGCGCGACCGCAGGCTGGCGGCGCTCAGGCTGGTCGGCTCCGACGGCGGGATGACCCGCCGGATCGCCGCGGGCGAGGCGCTCGCGGGAGCCCTGGCGGGACTCGTCCTCGGCACCCTGTTCTTCTTCGTCGGACGTCAGGTCGCGGGCACCGCGGAGATCCTCGATGTCAGCGTGTTCCCCAGCTATCTCAACCCCTCTCCGGTCCTCGCCGTGCTCGTCGCGGTGGCGGTGCCGGCGGCCGCGGTGCTGGTGACGCTGTTCGCCCTGCGCCAGGTCGTCATCGAGCCGCTCGGCGTGGTCCGTGCGGCGCGGCCCAGACGGCGCCGGCTGTGGTGGCGGCTGCTGCTGCCGCTGGGCGGACTCGCGATGCTCTACCCGATGGTCGGCCAGGGCCACGACAACGGGAACTTCAACCAGTACCTCGTCACCGGCGGCGTCATCCTGCTGCTCGTCGGGGTGACCGCGCTGCTGCCGTGGATCGTGGAGACGGTCGTGGCCCGGCTCGGGCAGGGCGGCGTCGCCTGGCAACTGGCCGTGCGCAGGCTGCAGCTGAGCAGCGGCACAGCGGCCCGCATGGTGAACGGCATCGCGGTGGCGGTGGCCGGGGCGATCGCACTGCAGATGCTGTTCGCCGGGGTCGAGAGCGACTACACCAAGGCGAGCCAGAACGACCTCTCGCGGGCGCAGATGCAGGTGAACCTGCCGAAGGGGGTACCGCTCGACCCGGCCGCCCGGCAGTTCGCCGCCACCAAGGGCGTCCGCAAGGTCACGGCGCTCTCCTCCGCCAGCATCGGTGACCAGCGCAAGGACCCCGAGGCGAGCATGGAGCTCAATGTCGGCGACTGCGCCGCCCTGCGCGAGCTGGCGTCGCTGCCCTCGTGCCACGACGGGGACGTGTTCGCCCTGACCGGTGCCGAGTGGGACACCGACACGCCGAAGCTGGCCAAGCCGGGCCGGACCCTCTACATCGACCCGTCCTACGCCACCGAGCGCCACAGCGAGGTCGTCTGGAAGGTCCCGGCGCAGCTGAAGCAGGCTCGGACGATCAAGGACCCGACGGGTTCGCAGCGCGGCGGCATCCTGATGACACCGGGCGCGCTGCCCGACCGGGCCGCGGAGCCGGTCACCGGTGAGATCTACCTGTCGATCGACCAGTCCGTACCGGACGTGCGCGAGTACGTGCGGAACACGGCGGCGCGGGTCGATGTGCAGGCGGACGCCATGACGTGGGCGGCCTCGGAGCAGTCCAACAGGTTCACCTCCATCCGCACAGGGCTGTTCGTCGGCGCCGCCTGTGTGCTGGCGCTGATCGGCGCGAGCCTTCTGGTGTCCCAGCTGGAGCAGCTACGCGAGCGCAAGAAGCTGCTGTCGTCGCTGGTCGCCTTCGGCACCCGGCGCCGCACGCTGAGCCTGTCGGTGCTGTGGCAGACAGCGATCCCGATCGGGCTGGGGCTGGTGCTGGCGTCGACGGTCGGTCTGGTCCTGGGTGCGGTGCTGCTGAAGATGACCGGCCAGACCGTCCGCGTGGACTGGCCGAGCGTGCTGTCGATGACCGGCTTCGGCGCCGCGGTCGTCTTCCTGGTGACGCTGCTCAGTCTGCCGCCGCTGCTGCGGCTGATGCGGCCGGACGGGTTGCGCACGGAGTAGCCGGCGGACCGTCGTGCGGGCCCCTCCCCTGACCGGGAGGGGCCCGCACGCGTTCACAGGGCGTATTCCTTCACCACCCGCCGGACCTGCGCGAAGAGCATGCCGACGTTCACCGACTTGCGGCACACCACCACGGCGACGACGTCCTGCTGCTCGTTCATGCGCACGAACAGATGAGTCAGGTTGTCGCTGTTGACGAGGATCCCGCCACAACTCCCCTTGGAATGTCGCACACACGCCTGACGCGTCACGCTGAGGGGTTATGTGTACCAGCCGGGGCGTATATTCCTGCGAAATCCGCACTACCTGACGGAAGTTGAATTCTCTCGCCGTTCCGGGTGCGTCATCGGACACGCGAGTGATCGAGTATGTGTGCGCGGCTGCGCGGAGATTCTTCAGGTCCCCGGCCCAAGTACCCGTACGGGCAAGGGCCGCAGTGCCTCGCGCATGGCCTCGGCCAGCTGTTCGTACTCGGCTCCCCGGGCGGCACCCGCACGCATCGCGAAGGCGACGCGCCGGGTCGGCGCCGGGTCGGCGAAGTAGCCGGTGAGGAGCTGGTTGTTGCGGGTGGTCTCCACCTTGAGCGCGGTGCGCGGCAGCAGGGTGACACCGAGGCCGCCGGCGACGAGCTGGACGAGGGTGGACAGTCCGGCGGCGGTCGTGGTCACGGGCGCGCCCTCCCGCCCATCGGCCGAGGGCCTCCGCCCCGCCCCGCTGATCTCACGGCCGGCCTCCCGGCAGATGTCGAGGGCCTGGTCGCGCAGGCAGTGGCCCTCGTCGAGCAGCAGCAGGTTCAGCTCGCGCAGCGCCTGACGGGGGATGCCCTCCCGTCCCCCGAGCCAGTGGTCGAGCGGGGTGACGAGCACGAAGTCCTCGTCGAAGAGGGGGAGTTCGACGACACCGGGCACGCCGAGGGGGATGGCGAGCAGCAGCAGGTCGAGGCGGCCGGTGGTGAGTCCGTCGATCAGGTTGGCGGTCTGCTCCTCGTGGACCTGCAGGTCGAGGTGCGGGTAGCGGTCGTGGACGAGATTGAGGACGGTCGGCAGCAGGTACGGTGCGACCGTCGGGATCACCCCGAGCCGCAGCAACCCGGTGAAGGGCGCCCGGACGGCTTCGGCCTCCTCCATGAGGGCGCCGACCTCCACCAGCACCGCCTTGGCCCGTACGGCGAGGCGCTCACCGGCGGGCGACAGGAGCACCTTGCGGGTGGTCCGCTCCAGCAGCGTCACCCCGAGTACCTCCTCCAGCGCGGAGACGGCGCCGGACAGCGCGGGCTGGCTCATGCCGATCGCGGCGGCCGCGTCCCGGAAGTGGAGATGCTCGGCGACGGCGGCGAAGGCGCGCAGCTGGGCGAGACTGGGCTGACGACGCCCGTTACTCCTGGTCCCACCCATCCGTCGCACTCCTCACCGTTGGTCACTGATAAGCGATGTCGATCAACCTGACCGAGTGTAGCTATTACTCGTATCAATGCACCCTGTGCCAGGATCGGCATTGTCCAACCCCTGAGAAGCACCTTGTGTACGCGGTGCTTCTGTGCTGCAAGGAGAGCGCGTGCTCACTGTCGGTGACAAGTTCCCCGAGTTCGAACTGACCGCCTGCGTCTCGCTGGAGAAGGGCCAGGAGTTCGAGCAGATCAACCACAAGACCTACGAGGGCAAGTGGAAGATCGTCTTCGCATGGCCCAAGGACTTCACCTTCGTGTGCCCGACCGAGATCGCGGCCTTCGGCAAGCTGAACGACGAGTTCGCCGACCGTGACGCCCAGATCCTCGGCTTCTCCGGTGACTCCGAGTTCGTCCACCACGCCTGGCGCAAGGACCACCCGGACCTGCGCGACCTGCCGTTCCCGATGATGGCCGACTCGAAGCACGAGCTGATGCGCGACCTGGGCATCGAGGGTGAGGACGGCTTCGCGCAGCGCGCCGTCTTCATCGTGGACCAGAACAACGAGATCCAGTTCACCATGGTGACCGCGGGTTCCGTCGGCCGTAACCCCAAGGAGGTCCTGCGGGTCCTGGACGCCCTGCAGACCGACGAGCTGTGCCCGTGCAACTGGAGCAAGGGCGAGGACACCCTCGACCCGGTGAAGCTCCTGGCCGGTGAGTGAGCGATGTCCCTCGACTCCCTCAAGTCCGCCATCCCGGACTACGCCAAGGACCTGAAGCTCAACCTCGGTTCGGTCATCGGCAACTCCGACCTGCCGGCCCAGCAGCTGTGGGGCACGGTGCTGGCCACGGCGATCGCGTCCCGGTCGGCGATCGTGCTGCGCGAGCTGGAGCCCGAGGCGAAGGCGAACCTGACGCCCGAGGCGTACACCGCGGCCAAGTCCGCGGCCGCCGTCATGGCGATGAACAACGTGTTCTACCGGACCCGGCATCTGCTCTCGGACCACGAGTACGGCACGCTGCGCGCGGGTCTGCGGATGAACGTCATCGGCAACCCCGGTGTCGAGAAGGTCGACTTCGAGCTGTGGTCGTTCGCGGTGTCGGCGATCAACGGCTGCGGGATGTGCCTGGACTCGCACGAGCAGGTGCTCCGCAAGGCGGGAGTGGACCGTGAGGTCGTCCAGGAAGCCTTCAAGATCGCTTCGGTGATCCAGGCGGTCGGAGTGACGCTGGACGCGGAGGCCGTGCTCTCCGAGTGAGCGAACGGCGAAGAGGGCCTCTCCCACTTCGGTGGGAGAGGCCCTCTTCGTCCCCGGGGGCTCCGCACCCGGCTTCCTCCGGCCTCAACGGCCCGGTCCTGGAAGGCCGGACGCGGGCCGAGGGGACACGTCGTACGGTCGTACGCCGGCCCAGGGTCGTTCCGGCTCGTTCCCGGTCAGGCGTCGGACGGGCCGCTTCCTGACACCGACGTCTCCGGCTGCCGCGCGGCCGCCGGCTGGAGGGTCTGGTGTGTCGCTCCCGAACTCGCGTATGAGCGCAGATAGCCCACCACCGTGTTCGTCACCGCCACCAGCGGCACCGCCACCACCGCGCCACCGATCCCCGCGACGATCCCGCCGGCCGTCACCGACAGGACGACCGCCAGCGGGTGGACCCGCACCGCCCGGCCCAGGATGAACGGCTGCAGGATGTGGCCCTCGATCTGCTGCACGGCCAGGACCACGACCAGCGTCATGATGGCCGTGAAGACCCCCTGCGTCACCAGCGCCACCACCACCGCCAGCGCACCCGACGCGACCGCGCCCACCAGGGGGATGAAGGAGAAGAGGAAGATGAAGACGGCGAGCGGCACGGCCATGGGCACGTTCAGGAAGTAGATGCCCAGGCCGATGAAGATCGCGTCGATCAGGGCCACTATCACCGTGCCGCGGACGTAGGCCGTCAGCGTGCGCCAGGCCCGGGGACCGGCGCCCGCCACACCCGGCCGCGCCGCGGCCGGCACCAGCTTGAGCGTCCACTCCCAGATGCGCCGGCCGTCGTACAGCAGGAAGAGGGTCGAGAAGACCGTCAGCAGAATGCCGGTCAGGGCCTCGACGATGACCTGCACGCCCTCCAGGCCGGTCGAGGTGATCTGGTCGGCGTTCGCGCCGATCGCCTCGCGCAGATTCTTGGCTATCTGGTTGATCTGTTTGTCCGTCACGTGGAAGGGGCTGTTGAGCAGCCACTTGCGCAACTCGTCGATGCCGTCCTGGATCTGGCTGGAGAGCGAGTCGATGTTCTCCATGACCTGCCAGGTCACGAACCAGCCGATGAGGCCCATGATGACGAAGCCGAGGATCGCGGTCAGCGCGGTCGCCGGGCCCCGCGGCACACCGTAACGCCTCAGCCGCGCCACGGTCGGCTGCAGCAGCGCCGTGATGAGCAGCGCGCACACGAACGCCAGCACCACCAGCTGGACGGCACTGATGACCCGCATCAGCACCCAGAGGGTGCCGGCCAGGACGAGCACCCGCCAGCCGGCTTCGGCGGCGACGCGTACTCCCCACGGCACCGCCTCGACGGGATTCG
Source organism: Streptomyces sp. CA-106110 (assembly GCF_050936285.1). Lineage (NCBI taxonomy): Bacteria > Bacillati > Actinomycetota > Actinomycetes > Kitasatosporales > Streptomycetaceae > Streptomyces > Streptomyces sp. CA-106110. The sequence goes on from NZ_JBNJNB010000001.1 coordinate 4,848,784, forward strand.
GACGCGCCTGGACCGTGGGCGCGTACGCCGGAGGCGGGGGTACGCCGTCCGGCACCGGGGGCGGCGCGGGCTCGGCGTGTTCCTTCTCGACCTCGGCGCGGCGCTCGTCCAGCCGCTCGCCCACCTGACTCAACCCGGCGCCCAACCGGGAGAGCCACCCTGGCACTTGCGACATGATCCGCCCTCTTCCCCCGTGTCCCCGGGTGCTCCCCACCACTCCCCCCTGGAGTCGTCGGTTCCGACCGTACATGGCAGGACCCCACGGCCGTAAACGGCCTGAGCCCCTCACCCAAAGACGGTGAGGGGCTCAGCAAGGTTGAGCGACCGCGCGTGCGCGGACAAGCGGCTCAGTACCAGTGGTTGGCCTGCCAGAACGACCAGGCCCCACAGGGGCTGCCGTACCGGCCGTTCATGTAGTTGAGGCCCCACTTGATCTGCGTGGCCGGGTTGGTCTGCCAGTCGGCGCCGACAGACGACATCTTGGAGCCGGGCAGGGCCTGGAAGAGACCGTAGGCACCGGAGGAGGCGTTGACCGCACGGTAGTTCCAGCTGGACTCGTGGTCCACGATGTTGCTGAAGCACTGGAACTGGTCGGCTGCCACCAGCTGACGTGCCATCGCCTGGATCTGCGCGACGGAGTAGGAGCTCTGGACCGGGAAGCTGGAGGCGTCACGGCTCGCGCGGCTGGCCGCGGCTGCGGCCTCCTTGCGTGCCTTGGCATCCTCTTCGGCCTTCTGCGCGGCCTTCTGCTTGGCGATCGCGTCCGCGGCCGCCTGCTTACGGGCCGTCTCCTCGGCGTCCTTCTTGGCGCTGACGTCCGCGGCGATGGCCTGGGCGTCAGCCTGCTGCGTCAGGGACGCGGTCTGCACCTGTGCCTGCTGACCCGCGGGTATATCCGCCAGGAGGGTCGTCTCGTTGGCCGTCGCCTCGGCGTCGCTCGACGAGGGCTGCCCAGTGCTGCCCGAGGCAACACCGGTGACGGCGCCGACAGCGGTGACCGCCGTGGCCGAAGCCACTGCGAATCCCCGGACCGAAATCCGGCTCACACGGTTTCCTTCCAGCATCGCCCGCTTCGGTGACCCTGGCGGACGCAATCGTGCCCCTGACGCTGGCCTCCCAACTGCGGGGTCACGGGAGGCGCGGGCCCGGTGGGCAGCTTCCTGACGGAAGCGGCCGCGTGGTGCTCGGGCGGCATACGACGGCGCTATGAAGTTCTGATGTTGCTGTGTTGCCGTACCGCTGGGGGTACAGATGTGTCGTATGCGGGGCCTGACAGGAGTGAGACTCTGCCGTAACCGGACGCCGGGTGGCAATTCTGTGTTGAGTGTGAAAGCTCACATCCCGTTTGGCCCAGCGGATTAGCGGAACTCCCACACACGAAGACGCCGCCCGGCTAGGCTCTGGAGCCTTTGCCGAACGGCGCCAACCGACGGGTAACTACCTCAGGTTGAGCACTCGGGTCAGATCTGCCCCTCTTCGAGCATTTCGGTCACAAGGGCCGCGATCTGGGACCTCTCGGACCGCGTGAGCGTGACATGGGCGAAGAGCGGATGCCCCTTCAGCTTCTCCACGACGGCGACGACTCCGTCGTACCGGCCCACCCGGAGGTTGTCCCGCTGGGCCACGTCATGGGTCAGAACCACCCGTGAATTCGAGCCGATCCGGGACAGAACGGTCAGCAGGACATTCCGTTCCAGCGACTGGGCCTCATCCACGATGACGAAGGCGTCGTGCAGCGAGCGGCCGCGGATGTGGGTGAGCGGGAGGACCTCCAGCATCCCGCGCGCGGTGACCTCTTCGATGACCTCGCGGCTGGTGACCGCGGACAGCGTGTCGAAGACCGCCTGCGCCCAGGGGCTCATCTTCTCGGCCTCGGTGCCCGGCAGGTATCCGAGTTCCTGCCCGCCGACCGCGTACAGCGGCCGGAACACCATCACCTTCTGGTGCTGCCGGCGCTCGAGCACCGCCTCAAGGCCCGCGCACAGCGCCAGCGCCGACTTTCCGGTGCCGGCCCGGCCGCCCATCGACACGATCCCGACGTCCGGGTCGAGCAGCAGGTCGAGCGCGATCCGCTGCTCCGCGCTGCGGCCCTTGATGCCGAACGCCTCCCGGTCCCCGCGCACCAGCCGGACGTTGCCCTCCGACGTGACACGCCCGAGCGCCTTGCCCCGCTCCGACTGGATCGTCAGACCCGTGTGCACCGGCAGGTCGGCGGCCTCGGGGACATAGACGTGGCCCTCTTCGAACAGGATGTCCACCTGCTCACCAGAAAGGGTCAGTTCGGACATTCCGGTCCAGCCGGTGGAGTCCGTGATGGCCAGCTCCGCGCGGTACTCCTCAGCGAGAAGACCGACGGAGGATGCCTTGATGCGCAGCGGCAGGTCCTTCGACACGACCGTGACGTCGAATCCCTCGGCCTGCAGATTGCGGGCGACCGCGAGGATGCGGGAGTCGTTGTCCCCCAGGCGGTAGCCCATGGGGAGCACGCTCGGGTCCGAGTGGTTGAGCTCGACCCGGACGGTTCCGCCGAGGTCCCCGATCGGGATCGGGGCGTCCAGACGGCCGTACCGGACCCGGTAGTCGTCGAGCAGGCGCAGGGCCTGGCGGGCGAAGTAACCGAGTTCCGGATGGTGCCGCTTGGCCTCGAGTTCCGTGACCACGACGATGGGGAGCACGACTTCGTGCTCGTCGAAGCGGGTCACGGCGTTCGGGTCGGCCAGCAGGACGCTGGTGTCGAGAACATAGGTGCGCCGGTCTGGCTTGGGGCGCTTTGTGCTGGTCACCACGGAAGGACGTACCCCCTCGGATGAGGTCGGGGAGCGACGGAGTGGAATGCCGGGTCGGGCTGGGCGGGAGGAATCCCGACCGGTCGACGGCCGCGATGCACGGGCCGAGAACCGGCCCTCCACTGCTTCTTCCGTGCCGTGACCGCACGGTGGGGCTGGTGCAAAGGGCCTCCCGGGCGGACGGCCCCGAGCCGTCCGCTGAGATCCGACACCCGTGGTTCGGGTGTCGACCTGTCTGGCTTATGCCCTCGAACATGCGCTGCCATGCCACGGCATATGACGGCGCCCCGATGAACTCCTTGTTACTTTTACGCCCTGACGGGTGAAGGCCTCTTCCGTCGCCCAGGGGGCGAGTCCGCGCCCTGACGAGGGGGTTGTTCAGCCGCCGTAACGGCGGTGTCGCGCCGCGTAGTCACGGAGCGCGCGCAGGAAGTCCACCTTGCGGAAGGCCGGCCAGAACACTTCGCAGAAGTAGTACTCCGAATGGGCCGTCTGCCAGAGCATGAATCCGGACAGCCGCTGTTCACCGCTCGTACGAATCACCAGATCGGGGTCGGGCTGGTCACTCGTATAGAGGTGCCTGCCGATCAGGTCGACGTCCACGGAGTCAGCGAGGGCCTCCATCGAGGTGCCCTTCTCCCGGGCGTCGAGGAGCATCGAGCGGACGGCGTCGGCGATCTCCTGGCGCCCGCCGTAGCCGATGGCGACGTTGACGAGTATCCCCTCGACATGCGCGGTGGCCTCTTCGGCCTCCTTCAGGACGCCCTGCATCTGCCCGGGCAGCAGATCGCGCGCGCCCACGTGGTGCACCCGCCAGCGGCCGTCGGCGGCAAGGGAGCGGACGACGTCCTCGATGATCCCGAGGAGCGGGACGAGCTCCTCCTTCGGCCGGTCGAAGTTGTCCGTCGACAGCAGCCAGAGGGTGACGACCTCGACGTCCGTCTCGGCGCACCAGCCGAGGAACTCCTCGATCTTGTCGGCCCCGGCCCGGTGGCCCTGCGCGGTGGTCGAACCCGCGGCCTTCGCCCAGCGCCGGTTGCCGTCCATGATGACGCCGATGTGCTTGGGCACCTGAGCGTGGTCCAGGTGACCCTCCACCCGGCGTGCGTACAGCCTGACCAGCAGGCCGCGCAGCTTGTCGCGCAGGTTCACGTGATTGTCAGCCCCTCCGTGCGGATCAGACAGGTTCGGGCGTGCGCGATCCCCGTCAGATGGCGGTCCCCGGGGCGAAGCCTACCCCTGGAAATCCATGGCCCCACCAAGGGGTGTCAGTGCTCCGTCCTGGGTGCGTACCCCCGAACAGGGGCCGTATGGCCCGCAATTCCGGGCCGGAGCACCCGCTACCGGCCGCGCCGCGAACCGGTGCGCACGGCGGGCGGGTCGGACGCCCATGGGGCCCGCGACGGGGGAAAGGAAAACGGGCCGGTCCGTGGGGGGGAGACGGACCGGCCCGAGGGGGGGGTTCCACCATAACCCTTCGTAAGTGCTGCTGGCTGCATCGGCGTGCCACAACTACTCTCCGAATTCGCCCGGCGACGCCGCGATGGCCCCGGAATCGCCCATTCACAGCGTGATCATGGCCGGAACACAGCGGATCCTCAGGGAATCCGGCCGAATCCAGAGGTATCCGAGGGATGTGCCCTGCCCTTTGGGGCACATGGATGACACGTCCGGGCATACTCCGGCCGGGTGACTCGCGGGGCGAGCGCCCACTTGACGCCATCGATAGCTTCGCGGCCATGGCCATGCTCACGACGGCCGGCCTGCCCGGCCCGGTGCCCCTGGAGGTCGCCCGCTCGGCCCGGTCCCGGCGGCGCGGGCTGCTCGGGCGCGACGGGATCGAGGGGGCTCTGTTGCTGAGCCCGGCGAGCTCGGTGCACACCCTGGGGATGCGGTTCGCGATCGACGTCGCCTACCTGGACCGGGAGTTGCGGGTGGTGGCGGTACGAACGATGCCGCCGGGGCGGATCGGCCTGCCCCGCCTGCGTGCGCGCCATGTCCTGGAGGCCGAGGCCGGGGCGATGGAACGGTGGGGCATACGGCGCGGGGCGCAGGTGACGGTGTACGACGCCTGACGGCACGCGGATGCAGGTATGGCGCCGCGCAGCCCCCTCCCACTGCGCGGCGCCGTGCCGCGCAGCTTTGCTGGCGCGAATTGCCTTGGTCTGAACTTACGTGAGCGGCGGATCCGATTCGAAGCGGATCCGATAACGATGTGACAACCTCAGGTGAACGGTCTCGGTATGTGGACATCCGTCTCACCTTCAGGACGCCCAAGTCCCGTCGGCTCGGACGGCCCCCGGTCTCACCTGCCCGGCTTGCGGGCCTCTATCAGGAATCGCGTGCTGTGCGCGACGAAGGGCCCCTCGGACTCGATCCGTGCGCGCAGGGACCTCAGTTGGGGCTCGTACCGGTCCACGGTGAAGTCCGGGACCATCCAGATCACCTTGCGCAGGAAGTGGACCACGGCACCGATGTCATGGAACTCCATGCGCAGCCGGGCCTCCTGAAGGCCGGTGACCTCGAGGCCGGCCTCTTCGGCCCGGACCCGTGCCCGCTCGGGGTCGCGCGCGTCGCGGACCTCCGGCGGCTGCGGCCCGAGGAAGTACTCGACGACCTCGACGGCACTCGCCGGGCCGACCTGCTGGGAGAAGTACGTACCGCCGGGACGCAGCACACGGGCGATCTCGGGCCAGTACGTGCGTACCGGGTGCCGGCTGGTGACGAGGTCGAAGGCGCCTTCGGCGAAAGGCAGCGGCGCGTCCTCGGGCGAGGCGACGACCACCGTGCCGCGGGGATGGAGCAGTGCGGTGGCCCTGGCGACGTTGGGCGGCCATCCCTCGGTGGCCGCGGTCAGCGGCGGCAGCGAAGGGGCGGAGGCCAGGACCTCGCCACCTCCGGTCTGGACGTCGAGCGCGGCCGACGCCACGGCGAGCCGCTCCGCCATCGAACGCGCGTACCCCCACGGAGGCCGCTCCTCCGTGGCCCGGCCCTCGAACCAGGAGAAGTCCCAGCCGTCGACGGACGCGTCGACGGCTTCCTTGACGAGGTCTTCGTAGGTACGGCTGGTCGTCATGCGGCGATCGTCCCAGCGCCCGGGAAGGGACCGCGACCGAATTTCCCGGGCCGGCCGACCGCGCGGACGGACAGCCGGCCCCGGCCACGGGCGCGCGGTCACGACACCAGCGGGCGCACCTCGTGGGCCGCGAACCGAATGAACGCCTCCGGGTCCGGCTCGTCCGCGGTCGGCTGGAGGACGACGGTGTCGGCGCCCGCGTCGGCGAGTCGCCGGACGGCCTCGGCGACCGCGGCCGCGTCCCCGGCCACCCCGTGCTCCGGTACCGGGTCCTCCCTGTCCGCCTCGATCTCGGCGCGCAGCCGGGCGGCGGCGTCCGGGCCGGTGGCGGTGCGCAGGTAGACGACGATGTGGTGGGGGTCGGTGCGGCCCGCCGACTCGCGCCCCTCATCGATGAGCTGACGGGCCCTCCGTACGCCCTCAGGTGCCGTGGAAGCGGTGAGGACGGTCCCGTCGGCCGCCGCGCCGGACAGGCGCAGGGTGCGCGGTCCTGTGGCACCGGCGAGGACGCGGACCGCCTGCGCGGGCGGCCAGTCCAGCGCCACGCCGTCCAGTCTCACGTACCGCCCGTCGGTGGTGACACTCTCACCGCGCAGCAGGGCCCGCAGCGCCTCCAGATACTCGCCCAGCAGCGTCACCGGCGACTCGGCGCGCGCGCCGACCTGCCCCATCCAGCTCTGCACGCCGTGCCCCACACCGAGGATCGCCCGCCCGGGGAACATCCGTTCAAGGGTGGCCGCCTCCATCGCGGTCACCGCCACGTTCCGCAGCGGCACCGGCAGCAGTCCGATGCCGACCCGCAGCCGCTCGGTCCAGGCGAGCGCGGCGGACGCGGCGGAGATCCCTCCCTCCAGGAAGCAGTCCTCCCACAGCCACAGCTCCTCAAGGCCCGCCTCGTCCGCGAGCCGCGCGATCGCGCGCAGCCGCTCGGGTGGCAGTTGGGGCCGGAACACAGCACCGATTCCAGTCATGCGGTCTTCCTATCGAGCGGACCCGGGCGGGACAACGGGTTTACCGTTCGTCCGGCTGCGGGCGCTCGTAGTGCAGGAGCACGACACCGTTGCCGAACCGGCGCGAGTCGATCAGACGCAGGGCCGTCAGCGCTTCGGTCTCGGGGAAGAGACGCTGACCGCGGCCGACGAGGATCGGGTGGACGTAGATCCGGAACTCGTCCACCAGGTCGTGCCGCAGGAACTCGGCGGCGAGGGCGGCGCCGCCGAGCGCGAGGTCGCCGCCGTCCTGCGCCTTGAGCGCGAGGATGTCGTCCACGACGACGTCCCGGACGACGGTGGTGTGCCAGGCGGCGTGCTCGAGGGTCCGGGAGAACACGATCTTCGGCATGTTCCGCCAGATCCGGGCGTACTCGACCATGGGCCCCGAGCGGTGCGGATCGGAGTCGGCGGTGGGCCAGAAGTCGGCCATGAGCTGGTAGGTCACGCGGCCGTTGAGAAAGGCCCCCATGTCCTTGAGCACATCGTTGAAGTGCTGGTGCAGCTCGTCGTCGACCAGGTGCCAGTCGATCTCGCGGTTCGGGCCCTCGATATAGCCGTCCAGGGACACGGACATCATCAGGACGATCTTTCGCATGGGCAACTCCCGGTTCCGACGGCCACCGACTGGACGGCACGAGCATCGCGCAGCAGCGCCGCGTGGGCGCGGAGGCTGCTCCGGCGGAATCCGCGCACGCCTACGAAGCCGTGTCCCCCCTTGGGAACGACACTTCCACGCGACGGTTCTTGCGCCTGCCCTCCTCGGAGGAGTTGTCGGCGATCGGGTAGTCCTCGCTGTAGCCGCGCACCTCGAAGGTGACGTCGCCGCCGAGGCTCGCGGCCAGCCGGTCGTGCACCGCCTCCGCGCGCTGCTTGGACAGGACCAGGCCGTGGGCGTAGCTGCCGAGGTTGTCGGTGAAACCGAAGACACGGACGTTCGTCGCGTTCTGCTTCTTGACCTCGTCCGCGATGGCGTCGATGCGGGAGCGGGCCTCCGGGTTCAGCTTGGCGCTGTCCTTGGGGAACAGCACCTCCGCCTGCAGCGCGAAGGTGACGTTCTCATTGGTGTCCTCCCGCCGCTCCTCGCCGCCGAGGTCCTCCACGACGGACTTGATGTCCAGCACCTTGGCGGGCGCGAGCGTGGCTCCGTCGGCGAGCTTCAGCCCCGGGCTGGTGGGGTCGACGGAGGGGGGCGGCGAGGTGGTGACGCTGCCGGGGGGTGCGCTGGGGTTGTCGTCGGCGGTGGCCGGGGGGGCTCCGGTCAGGGTGAGGAGCGTGAGAGCGGCCGCGAGGACGGGCGCGGCGGAGCGCGGGGCGGGGGCCACGGCAGGTCACCCCTCGGAGATCTGGATGGAGGCGGGGGGCATGGCACCGACCTGGAAGTCGACGTCGGTGGTGCCTTCGGGCGGGGCGGGGAACTGGGCGAACCACTGGGAGGTGGCACCCTCACGCACGCCACCCGTGAATTGGGTGCACAGGCAGCGGCCGGAGGTGTCGCGCAGGATGAGGTACTTCTTCTTGCCCTTTTGGTCGATCAGGCTGGCACCGGCGATGGACCCACCGTTCCTCGCCAACTCCTGCTCGTCGCCCCGCCACTCGGCCGCGACCCAGAGCGTGCCGGTGTTGTTCGTGACAGTTCCTTCCACGGTCACGAATCCCCCGGCGTCGCGCTTGGCAGAGGTGACCGTCAGGGTAAGGCCGTTCTCGCCCTTGACCTCGGCCAGCGCCGTGTCCGGCTGGGTCGTCGGCGACTCCTTCTGACCGCGGTTGGTCTGGGCCGTCGCAGAGGAGGCCGCGCTGCCCTTGTCCGACTTCCCGTCGTCTCCCCCTCCGCAGCCGGCCACCGTGAGGAGCAGCCCGGTCGCGACCGCGACCGCGCTCAGCCCCCTGCGGCTCACCATGGTGCGCCGAAAATCCATCGGAGCGGCTTCCTTTCACTTGGCCAGATGCACAGAGAACAGCACGGACGCGTCAGGAAGGTCGTCCGGACGGAAATCTTCGGGTTCGATGTCGACGAGTTGACCGTCGCAATGCAGCTGCACGGGCCTCTTGGGGTCGGCATCCTGAGCGAAGGTGCACCGTGGCTCGATCACCGCGGTGGCCTCCGCTCTGGCGTGCTGGCTCTCGGTGCCCGGGATGATGGACTTCCCCACCGTGTAGCGCGTCTCCACGGTCACTTGGTATCCGGGATAGCCGTTCACCGTCGTGGGGACAGCCCCACCCGGCACGGTCGAGTCGTTCGCGCCGGCGAGTCGCTCGGCCGCTGCGGTTGCTCCTGCGCCCTCGAAGCGGTCGCCGTTCAGCCAGTCCAGCCAGTCGTCGTCATGGCCGATGGCCGCCTCGAGGCCAGTCATCAGCTCGTCGCGCGAGTCCTGCGCGGCCGCCAACGCAGCAGCGTCCGCCGCGGATTGTGCTCCATTCCGGGCGGACGCTGCTTGAGCGAAGACGAAGAAGGCGAACACGGCGAGCAACAGGATCCCCGTCAGCCAGATGTAGAGGGGGAGCGTCTGCCCGCGGTCGTCCAGCGGGTACGGGGAGGTCAGCCCCCACCGATGACGTTGTTCACGGCACGCATGATCGCTCCCGAGATGGCGCCGTCGAGGCCGAGTCCGTCGATCATCGTAAAGATCCCCGCAATGATGATCATCAGCCCGGCGTACTCCACGAACCCCGCCCCGGCATCCCCCCGCATCCGGGATGCCACGGTCCGCCTCCACGCGCCGATCCTGTGTCTGGCTCTGGTCATCACGGTCCGTCCCCTCCCGCCCGATGCGGATGCCGTCAACCAACGCACCGTACGTGAAAGAGCCCTCACTCCGAGTGGGCCCAGGGGCCCAACTTCCCCGTCTCCTGGCGGTCATCGGGCCCACCCCTCCCCCGCCGTCCCCAGCCACCGGGCGATCGCCTGGCTGCGCGACGTACTGTGCAGCTTTGCGAAGATGCGATTGATGTGGTTCTTGACCGTCTTCTCACTGATGAAGCAAGTGGCGGCGATCTGCCGGTTGTTCATTCCGGACGCGATGAGATCCATGACCTCCACCTCCCTCGCGCTCAGACCGAAGTCCAGCCACCCCGCGGCCCGGCGCCGCAGGCTCGCCCTGCGGACGGGCCGGACCTTCGAGGACTGTGCCACAACTGGTTGCATCTGCGAAGAAGTTTCCCCCGGTTGGTGCGAAGCACCGAGCGAAGACGAGACAGGGCAGCGACGGCCCTCCCTCAGCCCCCGTACCGCCTCGATCAGTTCGGCCGCCGTGAACTCGCCGTGCACCAGATAGCCGGAGGCCCCGCGGCGCAGCGCCTCGGCCACCACCTCGGGCTCCCTGCTGTACGTCAGCATCATCACGGGGGCCAGGCGGGCCAGTTCGGGCAGTGCCGTCAGGCCGTCCGTGCCGGGCATGCGGACGTCCAGGAGGACGACCTCGGGGCGGTGGCGGCCGGCGAGCGCGAGGGCCTGTTCGCCGTCCGCCGCCTCCGCGACCACCTCGATGTCGGGGTGGACGGACAGCAAGGCGGTCAGTCCCGCGCGCACGACCGGGTTGTCGTCGGCCACGAGGACACGCAGGGGCGGGCCGGGAAGCGCCTGTTCAGGCATGTGCGGCCTCCTCTTGGGGGGTGGGGGGAAAGGTGGCGCGGAGGGGGACGTGCAGATGGATCTCGGCGCCCCCGAGCGGGGAACGGCCCAGGCAGAGGCGGCCGCCCAGGGATGTGGCGCGCTCCGACATGCCGAGCAGACCGAAGTGGCCGGTTTTCGCCAGGTCCTCGGGTGCGGTCGCCGGAGGCGGGCCGACGCCGTCGTCCTGCACGCGGAGGTCCAGGGCCTCGTCGTCGGCGGTGGTGAGCTCGACCCGTACGCGGGTCGCGTGGGCATGGCGGTGCGTGTTCTCGAGCGCCTCCGAGACGATCGCCAGCACGTGGTGTGCCGTCGCGTACGGGAGCGGGATCGGGGACTGGGGTACCGACAGTTCGACTTCGGTCATCGTACGTGCGGTGAACTCCGCGATGGCGCACTTGAGTTCGACTGTCAGGTCCGGACGCGTCGTCGTGAGGTCCGTACGGCGCCGCAGGTCCGACAGCAGGTCCCGGGACTCCGCCGCCGCCCTGCGTGCCGCGCCCGCCACCAGGTTCGCCTGGCGCTTGAGCGTGCCGGGGTCGCAGTGGTCGGCGGAGGCCGCGAGGGCGTCCGCCGCCAGCGCCAGGCCGTGCAGGGTCTTCGCCACCGAGTCGTGCATCTCCCGGGCGAGCCGGGCCCTCTCGGACTCGACGGCCTCCGCCGCCGCCAGGCGCGCGTCCGCCTCGGACAGCGCCTCGCCGGCCGCGCCGAAGCGGAACAGCAGATTGCGCAGGGTCACACCGATGATGCCCGCGGCCACGCAGAATCCGGCGACGAGGAGGGTGCTGACACCGGCGCCGGGACGGTGCTCCCAGGCGCGGAACGCGGAGAGCACCACGACCAGTTGGAGGCCGGTGAAGACGCCCGCGCCGCGCCAGCCGTACAGCAGGCCGGACAGGAGCGGCGTGCAGACGGTGGCGTACGCGAGCGGCGAGGCGGGGGAGGCGGTCACCAGGAGCGTGGCGACGAAGAGGAGGTCCAGCGCCATCAGCGTCGGGTGGGCCAGCAGGCGCGGGCCCACCCTCTCCCAGTCGCGCAGCAGGGCGTAGGAGGTCATGACGCCGAGGACGGCGGAGGCGAGGACGGCATATCGCGGCACGCCGCCGGGGGTGTTGGCCAGCGCGAAAGGGGTGCCGATCACGACCATGGCGAGGCGTACCGCCACGGTCTGGCGGCACAGGGACTGCAGCGCGTTCAGCTGGAGGCGGACGCTGGCCGGGGGCGGGGCGTCGTCCTCCAGGTACCCGGGTGTGGGGCGCGGGGTGCGGCTGCTCATCATCGGCCCAGAATCGATCCGAAGTCCGTGCCGGAGCCCAGGAACATGCCTGTGGCGATGAGGATCATCGTCGCCGGGAGCATGAAGACCAGGGTGACCAGCGTGGCCTTGGGGATCGTCTTCGCGGCGCGGCGGCGGGCGTTCTGGGCGTCCGTGCGCCGCATGTCCGTGGCCAGCTGGATCAGGGTCTCCGCGATCGGGGAGCCGAGCTCCTCCCCTTGTTGCAGGGCCGACACGAACTGGGCGACCTGCTCGGAGGAGTTGCGCCGGCGCAGTTCGTCGAAGGCCTGACGGCGGCTGACCCCCATGTCCATCTGGCGCAGGGTGATGCGCAGTTCGTCCGCCCATGGCCCCTCGTACTTCTCCGCCACCCGGTCCAGGGCCTGGCGGAAGCCGAGCCCCGCCGAGACGACGACCGCGAGGACGTCCAGGAAGTCAGGCAGCGTGCGGTCGATGACGTCTTTGCGCTCGCGGACGGCCTGCCAGATCAGCGCGTCGGCGGCGAGCAGCCCGAAGGCGAAGGTGCCGACGGCGAGCAGCGGATGGCCGTTGGTGAGGAAGACCAGGCCCATCAGGAGGCCGAAGATGCCGTACATCGCCCGGCGGGCGGCGTACCGGTGCAGGGTGAGGCCGCCGGGATTGCCGGCCATGTCGATGCGCCGGCGTTTCTCGTCGATGCGGCGCGGGCCCATCAGCCGTAGGACGAGGGGGGCGAAGCGCATCCCGAGCCGGTCGACCGCCGATCCCGCCCTGGACACACGGGTGGCACCCACTTCAAGGGCCAGCGAGAGATCGCTGGGCAGTTTGGCGTCGGCGCGGATCATACGGACGCCGAGGAGGATCCCGGCGACCGAGACGGCCATCAGCAGGGCGAGAAACAGCGGCAGCATCGCGACCTCCCCCTCACACTTCGATCTTGCCGAGGCGGCGGATGACGAAGAAGCCGACCGTGTAGAGGCCGAGCGCCAGCAGGACCAGGCCCTGGCCGATGGGGGAGCCGGTGACACGGGCGAGGGCGCCTTCGTTCGAGGAGTTGACCAGGACGAGCGAGCCGAGGCCCAGCAGCGGGACCGTGAAGGCCGTGGCATTGACCTCGGAGAGCATCGTCCGGACCTCGCGCCGGGTCTCCTTGCGGTCCTCCAGGGTCTGGGTGAGGTTGCGCAGCGAGTTCACCACCGAGCCGCCCGCCTTGTTGGCCAGGACGAGCGTGGTCACGAGGACGATCAGCTCTCGGGAGGGGAGTCGCTCGGCCAGTTCGTTCAGGGCGTCGTCGACCGAGCGGCCCAGCGTCAGCTGGTCGGCGACCCGCGCGAGTTCCTCGCCGGCGGGGGCCTCGAGTTCCTCGGCCGCCATGGCGAGGGCCGTGCGCAGGGCGAGTCCGGCGGCCGTGGCGTTGGCCAGGAGGCGCGCCACGTCCGGGAGCTGGTTGATGAAGGCCTCGATGCGTTTCTGCCGCTGCCAGTTGAGGAAGACGGCCGCGCTCCACACCCCTACCAGGGCGGCGATCGGGCCGAAGAAGGGGGCCAGGGTCGTCGCGGCGATCAGCCAGAGCGCGACGACGACGGCGGTGACGTAGGTGACGAACTCCCCCGCCGTCAGGTCGAGTCCCGTCGAAGAGAGGCGCAGGTGGACGACGCGGCCGAGACGGGTGCGGCGCAGCCTGCGGTCGATGGCCGTGAAGCGCCGTACCCGGCCGCCCGCCGTGCGCAGGGGGCCCGCCGTGTCGCCGGAGAGCCGGTCGACGAGCGCCTGGCGCTGGGCGCGGCCGGAGGCGTACGCGTGCACGCCGGCCACGGCGAGCGTCCCGGTGAGGACGGTGGCGCCGAGGGCGAGGAGAGCGGGGTCGGTCATGGCTCGCTCCTGAGGTGGACGGGGTTCATCCGATGGCCTGCCTCGTGTTCCGTGCGTCGATGGCCTCCGCCACGCCGAAGGCCGGCGGGAGCGGCTCGTTGGCGACGTACAGCTTCTCCGCGACCGCCCGGGGCAGCGGCAGATGCTCGAAGCGGCCGCGGACGATCCGGTCGGCGGCGAGGGGCTGGGGCACGAAACGGGACACGGTGGCCACCCGGAACTGCTCGCGGCCGTGGGAGACGACGAGCGCGATCTCCACGACCTTGCGGGAGCCGTCGGCGTACCTCGCGAGCTGCACGATCACGTCGACCGCCGCGTTGATCTGGTCCTTGAGCGCCTCGAAGGGGATCAGCACCTCGGACATCGAGCCGAGGGTCTGCAGTCGCATCAGCGCGTCCTCCGCCGAGTTGGCGTGGACCGTGGCCAGCGACCCGTCGTGGCCCGTGGACATCGCCTGGAGCATGTCGAGCGTCTCGCCGCCGCGGACCTCACCGACGATGATCCGGTCGGGGCGCATCCGGAGACTGTTGCGGACCAGGTCGCGGATGGTGATCCGGCCCTTGCCCTCGACGTTCGGGGGGCGGGACTCCAGGCGGATCACATGCTCCTGCTGGAGCTGGAGTTCGGCCGAGTCCTCGATGGTGATGATGCGCTCGTGGGCCGGGATCAGCCCGGACAGGGCGTTGAGCAGGGTGGTCTTCCCGGTGCCCGTACCGCCGCTGACGATGAGGTTGAAGCGGGCGCGGACGAAGGCGGCGAGCAGCATCAGCATCTGCTCGTCGAGGGAGCCGAGGCCGATGAGTTCGGGGAGCGTGTAGGCGCGCGGGAAGCGGCGGATGGTGAGGGTGGGTCCGGTCAGGGCGAGCGGCGGGATGATGACGTTGACGCGTTCACCGGTGGGCAGGCGGGCGTCGACCATCGGGTTGGACTCGTCGACCCGGCGGTTGACCGTGGAGACGATGCGCTCGATCGTCTGCATCAGCTGCTCGGTGGAGGCGAAGCGCAGCGGGAGCTGCTCCACACGGCCGGCCCGCTCCACGAAGATCGAGTCCGGGCCGTTGACCATGATCTCGGTGATGGACGCGTCGGCGAGGAGCGGTTCGAGGACGCCCAGGCCGAGGGCCTCGTCGACGACCCGCCGGATCAGCTGGGAGCGCTCGGCGGAGGAGAGGACCGGCCCCTCCCGGCTGATGATGTGCCCGAGGACGCGCTCCAGGCGGACCCTGCGTTCGGCTGCCGCGAGGCCCGACATCTCGGCGAGGTCGATCTCTTCGAGGAGTTTGGCGCGGTAGACCGCGACGAGGTGTCCGTCCTCGCGGTCGGCCCCGCCGTCGTCGGGGGCGGCGATACGGGAGCGCAGGCTCATGTCCGTCGTCAGCTCCTCTCCGGGGGACCGGGGTCGGGGTCGTTGGGCATGGTGGCGTGGCGGGTCACGGTCCAGCCGCCGAAGAGGGGGATGACGGCGGGCACGCGGACGGTGACGGTGGCGGTGGTGGTGCCGGCGCCTTTGGGGGCGTCCACGCGGGGACTGAGCCAGCCGCTGACGGCCGCCGTGCCCGCCGTTTGACCGTCGCCGTTCTGC
Source organism: Streptomyces sp. CA-106110 (assembly GCF_050936285.1). Lineage (NCBI taxonomy): Bacteria > Bacillati > Actinomycetota > Actinomycetes > Kitasatosporales > Streptomycetaceae > Streptomyces > Streptomyces sp. CA-106110. Next base: position 4,863,954 of record NZ_JBNJNB010000001.1, read on the forward strand.
GAGGCGACGCGGGCCGCGGCCCGGGCGGCGGTGCCGGCCTGGCTGATGCCGTAGCCGATGAGCCCGAGCTGGACGGCGGCCATGCCGATGACGAGGAGGATGGGCAGGAATCCGGCGAACTCCAGCATCGAGACGCCCCGGTCGTCGCGGAGACGAGCCCTCGGCGGGATCCTCATGGCCGGTTCCCCTCGAGCGCCGCGCCCGCGCTGCCGTCCACCCGCCAGCCCGGGTTGACGCCCGGGAAGAACAGGGGGACGTCCGCCTCCACCGTCGCCCTCATCACCGAGCCGCCCGGGTCCGGCGTGCAGCGGATCTGTGCCCCGCTCCACGCGCCCGGCAGATGCCTGGCGCCCGCCGACGCGCACGCCCCGGACCAGTCGCCGTCCACCGCGTACGCCGCCGTGGCCGCCCGTGCCGCCTCGTCCGCCGCGTTGCCCGCGAGCGAGTACGTGTAGCCGTACAGGGTGCACTCCCACAGGAGCGCCATCACGACCAGGACGAGCGGGAACATGCCGGCGAACTCCAGGGTCACCGAGCCCCGGTCGCCGCCTTTGCGCCACAGACTCAGCGCTCCCCGGTCCGAGGACACCTTGCGCCTCCGGCCGCCTCCGCCCTCGTGCGCCGCGACCAGGTCCAGCTCTCCCGCCAGCGACCACAGCGCCTGCTTCACGGCGGAGCGGGCGTCGAGGTCCTGGAGCCGTCCGGCGTCGACGACGGGCTGGAGTTCCTTGAAGGACGCCGGGACCGAGGCGCGGGCCACCTTCGTGCCGGTGACGCGTTCAACGAGGGCGGGCTGGATCTCCGTACCGCGTGAGTGGCGGTTGACGACGGTGACGGTCTCCTCGGCCTTGCGGATCTGGAGCCGGTCCCACAGGCGCACCATCCGTTTCGCGGCGCGGACCGCGATCACGTCCGGAGTCACGAGCAGCAGCGCCTGGTCGGCGACCTCGACGGCCGCGGCGGTGGCGGAGTTCATCTGGGATCCGCAGTCGACGACCACGACGTCGTGGCGGGAGCGCAGGGTGCCGAGGATCTGGCGGGTCACCCGGTCCGTGACCTCCTCGCCTCGCTCCCCCTCGGCGGGGGCGAGGAGGAGCCCGATGCCGCTGTCGTGGGTGTAGAGCGCGTCCTGGAGAACCCGGGGATTGATGTCCGTGATCCCGGCGAGGTCCGCCACCGAGCGCCGGAACTGGACGTCCAGGTAGGAGGCGACGTCCCCGGACTGCAGGTCGAGGTCGACCAGCGCGACCGTGCGGCCCGAGGCGCGTGCGGCGAGCGCCAGCTGGACGGCGGTGACCGTCGCTCCCACACCGCCCTTGGCCCCGGTCACCGTGACCACCGTCCCGCCCGCGCCGGCGTACAGCTCCGGTGTGCCGCTGCCCAGGTGGCGGCGCATGCCCACCGACCAGGCGGCGGCGGCCTGGACGCGTTCGGCGAGGGCGTCGTAGCCGAGGGGCAGGGTGACGATGCCGCGGGCGCCGGAGTCCATCGCGGCGGTGAGCACGCCCGTGCTCGTGTCGGCGGTGATGAGAACGACCCCGACCGCGGGGAACCGCAGCACCAGATCGCGGATGAGTTCGAGCGCGGGGACCGGACCGATCCGCTCGTGCACGAGCACGACCTCGGGCAGTTCGTCGAGGGACTCGCCGGCCAGCCGGGCCAGGGTGTCGAGCAGGGCCGTGGAGTCGTGGACCGGCGGTGCGGGTTCGGCGTCGTCGAGCCGGCTCAGCAGGGTGGTGAGCGAGCGGGCCGTGTCCAGGTCGCCGACGGCGGAGAGGATACGGATGGTCATCGGCGGCACCTCAGGGGGACAGGCCCGCTGGGCACGGGGACGGACCTCATGCGCGGCCTCCTACTTGTCCTGGTCGAGGGTGTAGGTGCGGTCTCCCGGGGCGACCGCGGTCTGGGTACCGCCCGCGACCAGGGCGAGCCGTACGTGTTCGGCGAACGACTCGGCGTAGGCCACCCGCTGGGCGTCGGCCGTGTCGAGCGCGAAGGTGATGGGGACGGCCTCGGTGGCGTTGCGCCGCCGTTCGTCGCTGGACTGGCCCGGTTCGAGCGCGGTGAGCTTGCCGACGTCGAGGACACGGGCGTTGGTCACGATGACCTTGGACTCGTCCTTGCTCTTCTCGTTGGCGGCCTTGAAGGTGGCGTAGATGTTGACCCGGGAGCCGGGGTCGATCTTGCCGGCCACACCGGTCGAGGCGTCGATCATGATGGCGATCTCCTGCTGTCCGGGCTGGAGTTCTGGCCGGTCGACGATCATGTCGGTCTGGAGCAGGGAGCCCTTCTCCAGCCGGGTCACCGCGATCTTGCCGCGGATCTGCGTGAGGCTGGTGACGGCGGTCGCGGACAGCCAGCGTCTGGGCATGGCTATCTGCTCGAACTGGTCGGCCGTGAGCTCCTTGTACGGCGCGATGTCGCTCTTGAGGCGGTACGCCGTGACCTCGGGGCCGACCTTCGAGTTCACGTCGCGGATCACCGACAGCACTCCGGCGAAGGCGCCGACGGCGGCGAGGGCCGAGAGGACCAGCAGGATGACGCCACGGCGCTGGCGTGAGTTCATGACGCGGACAACCTCGATCGGAGCGGTGGGGGACGGGCGGTCGAGCGGTCGTGCGGTCGTGCTGTGGAGTTGTGCCTTCGGGGTTACGTGCCGCCCCGTGGCAGGGCGCGGGCAGCGGTGACCGGCTGCTGTGCGGACGGTGGGGGCAGGGGCGCCGCGCAGAACCCGCAGCGGTCGCCGATGAGCTCCAGCCCGCACCAGTGGCAGACCTCGCGTCGTACCGACGAGACGAGGTGGTAGAGCACGGACACGTCGTGCAGGCCCGCCGCGAACTCGACGAGCCGGCCGGTCCCCCACCACCGCCCGGACATCTCCGGCAGCGGCACGGTCGCCACACCCTGGACGCGCCAGGCGGGCGCGAGGTGGGCGGTGACCCAGTCCGAGGGCGGCTGACCGGCGGCGACGAACATCCGGGTACCGAACTCGGGGCCGGGCAACTCCTCCTGCCCGGCCCGTACGAGCAGCGGCCGGGGATGGGCGAGCACGCCGAACTGGGCGCCCGGCACCCATGACTTGGCGTGTGAGGCCAGCGGGACGGGGACGTGGTCGAGCTTGGCGACCGAACCGAGGAGGGCGCCCGCGTAGATGTAGTGGGCAAGCAGCCGCGCGGACGAGGCCAGCACCCCGGGACTGAAGTCGCAGACGGACAGCTGCCGCAACTGCTGGGCGAGCAGGGCGAGTCCGAGGGGAGGCAGGTTCACCCCGAGGACGGCGATGCGGTCGCTCTCCAGGACGGAGCGCATCGTACGCAGCCGCTGCACGGCCTGGGCGTCGCCGGATGCGGGGTGCAGGGCGATCACATAGCCGTGCTGCTCGACCAGTGCGTGCATACCGGTCAGGGACTGTTCGAGAGTGGGCTGAGGCTGGACCGCGGCGGGCGGCGTCTGCCGGTCGAGCGGCGGCAGCACCAGGTCGGAACTGGTGACGGCTATCGCGGTCGGCACGGCTGCACACCACCCCGTTCACTGCGGCGGGGTGGTCGACCACCGCCTCAGATCGCCCCTGTGACGTCCCATTGCATCGTCCTGCACCAGCACCATATCCACGGCATGCCCCGCTCAACACCGAATCCGGAAGATCATCTCACCGAAGGTGCGAGCGTGATCAACACAGAGTAGGCGTACAGACGTCAACTCGGCCCTCGTTCCGGGCCGTTGCCATCACCAGAGGTCTTGACAACCCAATTGGTCTGGACCAAATTCTTTCGTCAGGCGGTGGCCACCGTTCCGCAATGCCCTCCTGCCCCCCATACCCCCCTCGGAGGCCCAAGTGGACCGCATATCAGGCATACCCCGCCCCAGACGAACCCTCGCCGGGGCCGCCGTCGCAGCGCTCGCCCTCTCCTTCCTGGCCGCCGGTCCCGCGGCCGCCGCGGACGTGAACAACGCCAGGAACGCCGGGTTCGAGTCGGGCCTCGCCAACTGGACCTGTGCGGCGGGCAGCGGCACGACGGTGTCGTCGCCGGCGCACGGCGGGTCTGCCGCGCTGAAGGCCACACCCGCGGGCCAGGACTACGCGCAGTGCTCGCAGACGGTCGCGGTCAAGCCCAACTCGACGTACACGCTGAGCGCCTGGGTGCAGGGCGGGTACACGTTCCTGAGAGCCACGGGCACCGGCACCACGGACGTGTCGACCTGGACACCGGACTCGACGAGCTGGAAACAGCTCTCGACGACCTTCACCACCGGCGCCTCGACCTCGTCGGTGACGGTGTATCTGCACGGCTGGTACGGACAGGCGGCGTACTACGCGGACGACGTGTCGGTGTTCGGCCCGGACGGGGGCGGCGGCGGTGACCCGGCCCCGACCGTGCCCGCGACCCCCACGGGCCTCGCGGTCTCTTCCACCACCTCCTCGTCGGTCTCCCTGGCCTGGAACGCGGTGTCGGGCGCGACGGGCTACAACGTCTACCGCAGCGGCACGAAGGTGGCCGCCGTCACCGGCACCTCCGCGACCGTGACGGGGCTGTCACCGTCGACCTCGTACTCGTTCCAGGTGACGGCGACCAACGCGGCGGGCGAGTCGGCCAAGTCGTCGCCGGTGACCGCCACGACCGCGGCCACCGGCGGGGGCGGCGGCGGGACACTCCCCAAGCACGCGGTCACGGGCTACTGGCAGAACTTCAACAACGGCGCGACGGTCCAGAAGATCTCGGACGTCCCGTCGCAGTACGACATCATCGCGGTGGCCTTCGCCGACGCCACGGGCACACCGGGCGCCGTGACCTTCAACCTGGACTCGGCCGGTCTCGGCGGCTACACCGTGGACCAGTTCAAGGCGGACATCAGGGCGAAGCAGGCGGCCGGCAAGAAGGTAATCGTCTCAGTGGGCGGCCAGAACGGCACGGTGTCGGTGAGCGACTCCACCTCCGCGGCGAACTTCGCCAACTCGCTCTACTCCCTGATGCAGACCTACGGCTTCGACGGCGTGGACATCGACCTGGAGAACGGCCTGAACGCGACCTACATGTCGCAGGCTCTGCGGCAGCTGTCCTCGAAGGCGGGCTCCTCGCTGGTCATCACGATGGCCCCGCAGACGATCGACATGCAGTCGACGTCGAACGGGTACTTCCAGACGGCGCTGAACATCAAGGACATCCTGACCGTCGTCAACACCCAGTACTACAACAGCGGTTCGATGCTGGGCTGCGACGGCAAGGTCTACAGCCAGGGCTCGGTGGACTTCCTGACCGCCCTGGCCTGCATCCAGCTCGAGGGGGGTCTGTCCCCGTCGCAGGTGGGCCTCGGCGTCCCGGCCTCACCGAGCGGGGCGGGCAGCGGCTATGTCTCCCCCACGGTGGTGAACAACGCCCTGGACTGCCTGACGAAGACCACGAACTGCGGTTCCTTCCGGCCGTCGAAGACGTACCCCGACCTGCGGGGCGCGATGACATGGTCGACCAACTGGGACGCGGCCTCCGGCAACGCCTGGTCGAACGCGGTGGGACCGCACGTGCACGCGCTGCCGTGACGGTGGGGTGACAGACGCCTCAGGGGCGGGACGGCTTGCCGTGAGCAGGCCGTCCCGCCCCTCCCGTCCGTGCCGGAAGGTCACCCCATGGCGGCCGCGAGGCGGACGGATCGCGGGGCCGGTGTCCCCTCCCGCACAGGTCTGTTGAAACATTTCTCCGGGTCCACCGCATCAATGAGATGAAGGCGGTCGGAAGAAACCGAGAGACCGGGGGAACGGATGCGGCAAGGCCGGAGCGAGGGATACCCGGAGTTCGCGGCAGCACGTGCCGGCCATCTGTACCGGTCCGCCTGCCTCCTCACCGGCGGCGACACCCATCTCGCCGAGGACCTCGTCCAGGAGACCCTCGGCCGGGTGTACCTCCGCTGGGGCCGGATCTCCCGCGTCGACAACCCCGCCGGCTACGCCCAGACCATCCTCACCCGTACCTTCCTCGCCCACCAGCGGCGGCACAGCAGCCGCAAGGAGCGCGCCACCGACGTGCTCCCCGACGTCCCCGTGCAGGACACGCCCGGTGACATGCCGCTGCGGCTCACCCTGCTCGAGGCGCTCGGCCGGCTGCCCGCCAAGGACCGGGCCGTGGTCGTCCTGCGCTACTGGGAGGACCGCAGCATCGAGGAGACCGCGGCCGTGATGAACACCAGCTCGGCCGCCGTGCGCACACGCTGCGTCCGCGCACTCGCCCGGCTGCGCTCCCTCCTCGGCGGCGCCATCAGCGAGTACGCGACACCCTGACCACCCCGCCCCGCCCCGCCCCTGCCCCACAACCCTCACCCGCAGAAAAGGCGGTTCGCCATGCCCGTAGAAGACCACGACCTCTTCGAGGACCAGCTCGCCTCGGCCCTGCGGCAGGCCGGCGACACCTTCGAGCCCGACCGGCACGCCCTCGTCATCGGCGGCGAGGAGCGCGCCCGGCGGATCCGGCGCGGTCGGGCCGCCGTCGTGGGCGGCGCGACCGGCGTCGCGCTCGTGGGGCTCGGCGCGGCCATGCTCCTGCCCACCGGTCACGGCGCGGACGGACAGCAGCGGTCCGTGGCCGCCGGTCCGTCCACCCACGCCGCCTCGGCCGCGCCGCGGACCACCGTGTCCGGCGGCCAACTGGTCCGCACCCTCCAGAAGCTGCTGCCCGAGGGGCGGTTCAGCCAGGAGGCGGGGAACGGTACGGACGGCCGGCTGCCGCCGTTCGCCCGGCTCGTGTACGACGACGGCAAGGGCAAGGCCGGCATCGCCGTCGGCCTCACCCGAGTCCAGCCCGGCGGCCAGGAGGCCGTTCAGAGCACCCAGTGCCCCGACAAGGTGTTCATCGCGTACGACGCCTGCACCAGCACCACGCTGTCCGACGGATCCCGGCTCATGGTCCTGCAGGGGTACGAGTACCCGGACCGCCGCGTCGACACGAAGCTGTGGAACGCGGAACTCGTCACGCCGTCCGGGCAGCACATCAGCGTGCAGGAGTGGAACTCCCCCGCCGAGAAGGACGCGCCCATCACCCGGGACGAGCCCCCGCTGTCGCCCTCCCAGCTCAGGACGCTCGTCACCGCACCCGAGTGGCGCGCGGCCGCCGACACCATCCCCGTGAGCACCGGGAAGCCGTCGGCCGAGCCGAGCACCACACAGGGCGTCCCCCACGGCTCCGTCTCCAAGACGCTGGTCTCGCTGCTGCCCAAGGGGCTCGAGGTCGTCTCGAAGAGCCGTGCGGACGCGGAGTTCGGATATGTAGTCCTCGACGACGGAAAGGGCGCGAGCCTGGTCCAGGTCAACGTTCAGCCCCACATGTCGGACGTGGAGGGCCAGCTCTTCGGCGACGGCGCCACGACACTGCCCGACGGCACCAAGGTCGCCACGCGCCAGGGGCCCGGTGAGAAGGGCGGCCAGGGGGTCGTCATGTGGACGGTGGACACCATTCGTCCCGGCGGCTTCCGGGTGGTGATCAGTGCCTTCAACTCCGGCGCCCAGTACACGTCCGCGACGCGTACGGCCCCGGTGCTCACCATGAAGCAGCTGGAAGCCATCGCCACCAGCGCGAAGTGGCGCACGTTGGGCTGACGTACAGCAGCCGAAAGGGCCCCGGCGGGTGAACGCCGGGGCCCTTTCGCCGTCCGACGGCTGCGAAGACGCCCCGAACCGCGCCGGACCGGCGAAAGGCGCCGCCCGCGCATCCTCACGTCGAGTTCCCGGGGCGGCTTCTACCCGCCCTACGAGGTCATCGAGCGGGAGACGTCGCGGAACCGGGACGCGGTGCTCCAACTGCTGGAGAACGCCGACTGCATGTACCGCTCCATCGGGAAGGCGGCGCAGTACTGCAGTTGACGGCCCGGATCAGTCCTCTGCCTTCTCGAGGACGGCGGCCTTGTCCTCGCCGTCCTCGAAGTAGGTGTCCAGGACCTCGTCGAGCCGTGCCTCCCACTCCTGGAAACGCGAGCGGGAATCGGCCTCGATCTCGATCGGGTACCAGCGGCGCTCCGGCGTGTGCACGGTCACCGTGAACCGCTTGCCGAAGCGCGAGGTCTCCGTCTCCACGGCGCCGATCTCGTCCCACCGGAACTCGCACTCCTGGTCGTCCAGGCGGAGTTGTACGCCGCTGTGGTCCGCGACGATCCGGGCGCGGCGGTCGGAGGCCTCGAAGACGGGGCCCTCCGACTCGGACTCCGCCGTGGACTCCTCCTCGGGCTCCTCGGCGGGCTCCTTCTCCCCGGCCGGCTTCTCCTCGGCGGCCGGGGCGTCGGAGACCGCGCCGTCGGAGGCGGTCTCCTGGGTCACGACCCCGGACTCCGGCTCCTCCGGCTTGGCGTCCCCGGGTTCGCCGGACACGGGTGAGATGAGCCCGGGAATGAAGGCCGGGTCCATACCGGCGCCGTCCAGGGGCTGGCTGCTCGAACCAATGCGCTGCTCCACAGCGGGCAGTATGGTCGAAGATCCTGTGCCGGACACAGCCAGCCCCGGCATCGTTATACGAATCTTCGCTATACGAAGACACTCACCACGGCGGCCGCCGCGAATCCGGCCACCGACAGCACCGACTCCAGCACCGTCCATGTCCGCAGCGTGTCGCGCTCGCTGATGCCGAAGTACTTCGCCACCATCCAGAAGCCCCCGTCGTTGACGTGCGAAGCGAAGATGGAACCGGCCGAGATGGCCATGATGACCAGGGCGACGAAGGCCTGGGAGTGGTGGCCCTCCGACAGGAGCGGGGCGACGATGCCCGCCGTCGTGACGATCGCCACCGTCGCCGAGCCCTGGGCCACGCGCAGGACGAGCGAGATCAGGTACGCGAGGACGAGCACCGGCAGGCCGACGTCGTGGAAGGTGTCGGAGAGGGCCTGCGCGACCCCGCTGCCCTTGAGGACCGCACCGAAGATGCCACCCGCGCCGACCACCAGCAGGATGTTGCCGACCGGCTTGAGGGAGGCGGTGGACACCGCCTCCAGGGACTTGCGGGACCAGCCTCGGCGGATGCCCAGCAGGTAGTACGCCAGCAGCAGCGCGATCGTCAGCGCCACGAACGGGTGGCCGAAGAACTCGATCACGGACCGTCCGGTCGACGGGTCGAAGGCGATCGAGGAGAACGTCGCGAGGAGGATGAGGATCAGGGGCGTACCGATGATCGCGAAGACGGTGGCGAGCGGCACCGGCTTCTCCGGCGGGGTGACGCCGGCCGCCCGCTGTTCCAGCGCGAGAGCGGTCTTCGCCTCCTCCGCCGCCTCGACCATGTCCTGCGGAACGGGCACGAAGATCCGCCTGCCGATCCAGGCCGACCACGCCCACGCGGCCAGCACCGCCGGGATGCCGCACACGATGCCCATCAGGATGACCATGCCGAGGTCGACCTTCAGCAGACCGGCGGCGGCCACCGGGCCCGGGTGCGGCGGCAGGAAGGCGTGGGTCATCGACAGGCCGGCCAGCAGGGGCAGACAGTAGAGCAGGATCGACTTGCCCCCACGCTTGGCGGCCGCGTACACGATCAGCGCGAGCACGAAGATGCCGACGTCGAAGAAGACCGGGATACCGAAGATCAGACCGGTCAGGCCCATGGCGAGGGGGGCTCGCTGCTCGCCGAACAGGCCCAGCAGCCGGGACGCCAGCACCTCGGCGCCGCCGCTGACTTCGAGGACCGCGCCGAGCATCGTGCCCAGGCCGATGATGATGGCGACATGGCCGAGGGTGCCGCCCATGCCCGACTCGATGAGGGAGACGGCGTCCGAGCGCTGGACCGTGCCGAAGAGTTCGGTGACCGACAGGCCCGCGCCGAGGCCGACGGCTATGGAGACCGCCAGCAGCGCCACGAAGGGCTGGAGCCGCAGCTTGATGATCAGGACGAGCAGCAGCGCGATACCGAGTGCGGCGACCGTGAGCAGACCGGCGGTGCCGTGGACGAGGAGGAGCAGGCCGCCGGTGTGGGGCGGGGGTGGTGGGGTTCCGGTGGCGGCCAGAGAAGACATGCGCATGACAGGAGGACCTCTTGCTTCTCGTAAGACCGTGGAGCTTTCGGGCAAGGGAGATCGCGGCACGGCACCCCGGGGGTGGGGGGCGCCGCACCGTGACGACGTACGGAGGTGCGGGGGGCGGCCGCCGCGTCAGCCGAGGACGGCCAGCGCGTCGATCTCGATGAGGAGGCCGGCCGGGAGACCCACGTAGACGGTGGTCCGGGCGGCGGGCGGCTGGGTGAGGCCCTGCTCCTCGAAGTAGGAGTTGTAGATCTCGTTCATCTCGGCGAAGTGGTCCACGTCGGTCAGATAGACGCGGATCATCATCACGTCGTCCCAGGAGGCTCCGCCCTCCTGAAGGATCGACTTGACGTTGGCGAGGGTCTGGAGGGTCTGCTCGCGCAGCGTCGGACCCGCGGGCGTGGGGGGCTTGCCCTCCTCGGCGGGCAGGAAGCCGACCTGGCCGGCGACCTGGAGGATGTTCCCCTTCTTCACGCCGTGCGAGAACCTGGCGGGCGGCGTGGTGTGGGTCTTCGGCGTCAGGGCGATCTTGTCCGTCATACGGCGTCCTTTGCTGGTGTGTTGCCGGAGTACTCCCGGGTGATGGCGGCCGCGGTACGGCGCACCAGCGGAAGCAGGGTGAGGAGTTCGTCGGCGGTGACGACGACATTGGGCGCGGAGACCGACATGGCCGCGACGGCCCGCCCGTCGGCGCCGCGGATAGGGGCGGCGACGCAGTTGATGGACTCCTCGTGGCCGCCGAGGTCGGTGGCCCAGCCCTGTTCGCGCACGATCGCCAGTTCCTTCAGGAAGGCGGCCGGGTTCGGCGTCGAACGGGCCGTGTACAGGGGGTAGTCGAGCTTCTCCACGACCGCGCGGCGCTCGGGCTCGGGCAGATCGGCGAGCAGCAGCTTGGCGACGGCCGCGACCGTGATCGCCACCGGCTTCCCGATCCGCGAGTACATCCGCACGGGGTAGCGGCTCTCCACCTTGTCGATGTAGAGGACCTCGTTCTCCTCGTAGACGGCGAGGTGGACGGTGTGCCCGCACTCCTCGTTCAGGCGGACGAGGTGGGGATGGGCGATCTCGCGGACGTCGAGGTTCTCCACTGCCTCCTGGGCGAGGGCGAAGAGGCGGGCGCCGAGGCGGTAGCGCTGGTCGGACTGGCGGTACACCAGGCCGTGCTCGTGCAGGGTGCGCAGGAGCCGCAGGGCGGTGGACTTGTGCACCCCGAGCCGGTCCGCGACCTGTCCGAGATCGGCGGGTCCCTCGGCGAGCAGCGGCAGAATGCTCAGCGCCCGGTCGACGGTCTGGCTCATGGTGTCCGTACCTCCTCCTCGGCCCGTACGTCGGCTTCGGTCCAGCCGGGGCCGAGTCGAAGTGTCCCCCACCCGGCGTCGTCGAGTGCGGCCAGACGGTCGGCGTGGTCGCGCGCGGGAGGGGCAGCGAGATCACCGGGGACGGTGAGGGCTGCGGCGGCCATGAGATGGCCGCGGCGGAGGCGGTCGCGGACGGGCAGGCCGCGCAGGGTGGCGGAGAGGAAACCGGCGGCGAAGGCGTCCCCGGCACCGACGGCGGCCACGACGTCGACGTTCAGGGCGGGTACGAAGGTGGCGGTACCCGTGGCGTCCTCGCACAGGCCGTCGGTGTCCTTGTCGAGCGCCGTCGCCCCGCCCCTGCCCTGCTTGACGACCACGATCTCCGGTTCGGGGAGCGCCTCCCGGATCGCGCGGGCGCCGTGCAGCCCCCACGCCTGCCGGGCCTCGTCGTCCCCGACGAACACGATGTCGGCTCCGCGGGCCAGTTCCAGCAGCACCCGGGGCCCGTCGGCGTCGCGCCACAGCCCGGGGCGGTGGTTGACGTCGAAGGAGACGAGCGGACGCCCCGCACGGGGCGCCGTCAGCTCCCGCAGCAGATCCAGGCAGCCACCGGAGAGCGCGGCCGTGATCCCGGACAGGTGCAGCACCCGGCCGGACCGTGCCGCGTCCAGGTCGACGTTCTCCACCGTCATCGCCGAGGCCGCCGATCCCGCCCGGTAGTACGCCACCTCGTGTGCGTCGGTCGCCCGGTCCCCCGCCGTGCGGAAATAGATGCCGGTGCGCCGCGCCGGATCACGCCGTACGGACGCGACGTCGACGCCGTACGCCCCGATGGCCTCGACCAGGTGGTCTCCGAAGCCGTCCGCCCCGACCCGGCTGACCCACCGCGCCGAGTACCCGGCGGCCGCCAGCACACACGCGACGTTGGACTCCGCGCCGCCGATCCCCCGCTCGAAGGACGGCACGTCGGCGAGGCGCCCCGGCCGGGACGGCAGGAACGTGACCATGGACTCGCCGAGCGCGACGACGTCCACGGTGTCCATGGCGTCCGGGGCGGTGGGCAGGCCGTTGGCGGTCACGATGGTGGTGGCTCCTCGTCGGACGGGAGTGCCCCTGCTCGAGCGGGGGCACAAGCTCGGGAACGGTCGCGGCGACTCCGTTGACCGCGTGTTGGCCGGGATGTTAGACAGCAGCAAGCGAGATACGCAACGACCGTTGCACATTCTGCAATGGTCGACCTCAAGGAGGCCCCATGGACGCAGACACCGCCGCAGAACGCCTCGCCGCCCTCGGAGCGGAACGCGTCGACCACCGCTTCAAGGGCCTCCCGCCGGACGCCCAGGGCCTGACACTCGCCGAACTGGCGGCCGAGCGCCGCAATCTCTTCACCGGCGGCTTCACCACCCCGGTCCTCGCCCTGTCCGCCGAGCGACTGGACCACAACGTCCGCCTCATGGAGACGTACGCGGCCCGCCACGGCCTCGCCTTCGCCCCGCACGGCAAGACGTCCATGGCACCCCAGCTCTTCCACCGCCAGATCGAGCACGGCGCCTGGGGCATCACCCTCGCGGTCCCCCACCAGGTGCGTGTGGCACGGGAGTTCGGCATCCAGCGGGTCTTCCTCGCCAATGAGCTCGTGGATCCGGCGGCCCTTCGCGGGCTGGCCGCCGACCTCGCCGCGGACGAGGAGTTCCACTTCATCTGCTACGTCGACTCGGTACGCGGCGTGGAGCTGATGGACGCGGCACTACAGGGGACGGCGCGCCGGATCGACGTGGTCGTGGAGCTGGCGGCCGGTGAGGGTGCCCGGACCGGCGTGCGCACGGAGGAGGAGTGCGCGGCGGTCGCGGACGCCGTGGCGGCGACGCGGACCCTGCGGCTGGTGGGCGTGGCGGGGTACGAGGGCGAGGTGCCGCAGGCGAACCCGGACCGGGTACGCGCCTGGCTGCGCCGGCTCACCGCGCTGGCCGTGGAGTTCGACAAGGCGGGACGCTTCGCCGGTCTCGGCGAGATCGTGGTGAGCGCGGGCGGCAGCGCGTGGTTCGACGCGGTGGCGGACGTCTTCGCGGACATCCCGGAACTCTCCGCACCAGTGCTGAAGCTCCTGCGCTCGGGCGCCTATGTCTCGCACGACGACGGTCACTACCGCAAGCTCACCCCATTCACCCGCGTCCCGCAGGAGGGCGGGCTGGAGCCGGCGTTCCGCCTGTGGGCCCAGGTGGTCTCCCGCCCCTCCCCGGAGCAGGCCTTCGCCAACGCGGGCAAGCGGGACGCGGCCTACGACCTCGACCTGCCCTTCGCCCAGGTGGTACGCCGGGACGGCGAGGAGCGGCCGGCCACGGGCGTCTCGGTGACCGCCCTCTCCGACCAGCACGCCTGGCTCCGTACGGACCCCGAAGCGGACGTCGAGGTCGGCGACTGGATCGGGCTGGGCCTGTCCCATCCGTGCACGTCCTTCGACAAGTGGCAGCTGATCCCGGTGGCCGAGGCGGACGGCACGGTCGTCGACTACATCCGTACGTTCTTCTAAGAGTCATCACGTGATGCTGGTGTGATGCCGGTCGACCAGTTCCGGTGCAGAGCGTGCGCGTGTGGGTGGCGCGTTGTCCGTGTGGGCGGCTGTTCCGACGTGGGCCTTGTGCCGCGTGGTTGCGGGTCGGGTCTCATTCGGGGTGGGCCGGTACCGGTCGTCGGTGTTGTGTCGAGCAGAGGCCTGTTGTCCCGAGGTGTTCGGGGCAGAAGCTGCCGCGTGGGTGCGGCCCGGGCTGGGGCGGGCACCGCGCTGCGGTTGACTCGACAGGGCTTCTTGCAGCCCTGCTTGGAACAAGATTTGTGTGCTGCGCGCCTGGACAGTGTCCAGGCACGCAGTGCTGGGGTCGTCCGGATCGCCGAGGAGGACGTGGGCGGCGAGGAGGGCGGACACCAAGTCGCGGTCGCCGATCAGCCCGCACTCTCGGCAGGTGTGGATCCGGTCGGCGAGGGTTTTGGCGACCCGTTCGCCGCACAGACACGTCTGGGACAGGCGGGTGGTGAACGTGGACGCGCGCAACAGCCAGCCGCCAGCCTTCTCGCATTCGCGGGATATCGCGGTGATGACCCGTCCAGGAGTCGTGGCCTGTAAGGCCTTCCCCCATAGCCGGAACCAGGTGCGAATGTCGCAGTCCTCGACGACCAGCCGGTTGCCGTGTCCGGCAACGATCTGTTCAGCGATGCGCCGGGCGCGATGGTCTTGCGCCGCGGCCGCGGTCGCCGCCGCCTCCGCGAGCCGGGCCCGGTCGAACCGGTAACCGGCCGACAGGGCGTCACGCCGGTACGCCTGCTTGGGAACACCGGCCTTCTTTGCGGCCCGGGCTCCTCCAGGCACCTCAACGTTCCGGGCCGGCAGGCCTGCGGCCTGGCGCCGCTCCGCGCGGGCCTGTTGCCGTTTCGATGGCTGGTATTGGGCGTTGTTGGTCGCCCGGCGGGAGCGGTCGAGAGCCCGTTTGCGGCCACGCTCCTTGCGATGGGCTTGCTCGAGCGCGGCACGTTCCGTCTCGGTGAGCTCCACTCGGGTTACGTGCAGGGGCCCGTCGTCGGGGTCGAAAGTATCCGGAAGGGAGACGACGGACAGATTGGAGACGTTCCCGTCGATCCCGCCCACACGCTGCGATCCAGCCGCGGCCTTCCGCCGGGCCCTTGTCGCAGGCGACGCATAACCTCCGGCAAGGACCATCAGGTGAGCTTCGTAGGCCCACCCGCCAGGGGATCCGGCGTCGCGGCGGCGAACGAGATCAACCTTGTGCCGCGTGTCCGGGTTGTTCAGGAAGTGCAGCAGCCGCGGCCACCGGCCGGAGCCGGACGGCAGTCGCACGGGCAGGACCAGGTCCCCGCGCTGCGAAGCAGCACCCCCGCTGAACACGACGGCCAGGGGGCCGGCGTGGTCCCACCACGTAGCAGCCCGGGTCTTCGGTGTGCCTTTCGGTGTCACTTCACCCGTCGGTATGCGGCCTGTGGGGCGTGCAGGCACGAGCAGACGACGCGGCTGCTCCAGCACCCTCATCCCTGCCGGAAGTGCCGCTGCCTGCTCCGGTGTAGCCACCGAAGGTTCAAGGCTGCGGTGCCGGTAGACGTCCAGGTGCCCGGCAAGCGTGCCGTGCAAGCGGAACGTCTCCCACTTCCGCGCGGTGGTATGTGATCGGGCCCGGCCGGGGATCCGGGTGTAGCCCCACCAGCGGCCCACCCTCGGGCGCCCGAACCTGCGACCCGACGCATCCGGGAACAAGTGCCGCCTTATCGACGTCTCGAAGACCTCGTCAGCCTGGTGCATCACCAGTGCTTTGGTGACGTGATGCCCAAGATGACCGGAGTTCTCGATGTGCCGGTACGCGCGGCGTTCCATACCCTCCCGGGTCAGACCCAGCGCAATCCGCCAGGCTTTCGCATCCGCCTCCCGGCGCACGTCACCGGCCCAGTACGCGTCGACCGCGGCACGTGCGTCGCGTTGCAGAGCGCGTTTCACCGACCACATGGAGGAAAACAGCTGCTCAACCCGGTGCACAGACGCGAGGTCGTGAACATCCAACGGGAGGCGAATCACCGCAAGTTCGGTGTCCTCGCCTCGTTTCCACCGGACGCCCTTGTTCTTCCCGCGGAACCGGCGGGCCGGCGCGTCGTCGGAGGCAGGCACCGTCCCGAGCATCTCAACACTCACCGAAAACCCACCTCCTAATTCGCGAGTACGCGGTTCCAGGGCAGCCCCGTGAAGGGCTGCCGGATTGTCTTTCAACGTCCCAACCACAGGTGTCCATCCGCACCGTTGGCAGCACGGCAACCAACACCGAAGCTACATGCCCCCACTGACAACAGCCTCCAGCCCGGCAGCAGTTCCGGCCTTATGCTTTCCTCATGCGTCTGCGGCTTGCTCACTGCACCTCTGCTGACCTGCGTGCGTGGACAGACCTGACAGGACCGCAACTCCACCATCTCGTCCAGCAACTGTGGGAATTCAAGCCCGACACGGGCCGCGGACACCCCTGGGCACTCCCATGTGCAGACCAGGTCCTTCTTATCGAGCTTGCCTACCGCACCAACCTGACCATGCAGCAACTCGATGCCCTCTTCGGCATCACTCATGCTGCAGCGCACCGCACTATCGACCGGCTCGCGAAACCCCTCGCCGAGCTCCTCGGTCCACCGCCCGCCGATCGACGGGAACTCCGGATTGTCGACAGCGCACTCACTCCCATCCACGACCAATCCCGCACTGCGAAAAGCAAGAACTACCGGCGCAGCGTCAACATGCAGATCATCTGCCGGGTCCGTGACCGCCGGGTCCCGGCTGTCGGGGCGGCGTCGCCGAGGGCCGCAACGACGTCGTCGTCTTCCGAGCAACCCTCGCACCAACGCTGCCCGACCATCCGAGACCCTCAGGCGAGGGCGGCTACCGCGGCATCGACCGCATGCGCACGCCACGCCGCGGACCCAACGGCCGCATCATCAAAGACCACACCTACCGAAGGTTCCGCAAACGGCGAGCGGTCGAAGAACACACCATCGCCCGCCTCAAAGACCACCAGATCCTCCGCCAATGCAGGTGCCGTGGCGATGCCGTCAACCATGGCGTCGCCGGCGTCGCCGCAATCCACAACCTCAAACTCGACATCCGGTAAACAGGGCCATCACCCAAGCAAGGCGTGGCCCACCGGCATTACGTGATGGCTCTTAGGAGATCCGGCGTGGAAGAGCTCGTCATCCGGGACGCCGACGTCGTGGACGGCAGCGGGGAACCCGCCTACCGCGCCGACGTGGTCGTCAACAACGGCAGGATCGTATCCATCGTCAAGGAGGCCGCGGCGGCCGGCTGCCAGCGCCCCGAGGCCCGCCGCGAGCTGGACGCAGAGGGCCTGGTCCTCTCCCCCGGCTTCATCGACATGCACGCGCACAGCGACCTGGCCCTGTTGCGCGACCCGGACCACAGCGCCAAAGTCGCGCAGGGCGTGACGCTCGAGGTCGTCGGGCAGGACGGGCTGTCGTACGCCCCGATCGACGACCGTACGCTCGCCGAGGTGCGCCGCGCGATCACCGGCTGGAACGGGTATGGCGACGACATCGACTTCACCTGGCGGTCCGTCGGCGAGTACCTGGACCGTCTGGACGAGGGCATCGCGGTCAACGCCGCGTATCTGATCCCGCAGGGCACGGTCCGGATGCTGGCCGTCGGCTGGGAGGACCGGGAGGCGACGCCCGCGGAGCTCGACCGGATGCGGCGACTGGTCGCGGAGGGGATGGAGCAGGGCGCCGTCGGCATGTCGTCCGGGCTCACCTACACGCCCGGCATGTACGCCCCGGACACCGAACTGGCCGAGCTGTGCCGAGTGGTGGCCTCCTACGGCGGCTACTACTGCCCGCACCACCGCTCGTACGGGGCGGGCGCCCTCGAGGCCTACGAGGAGATGGTGGCCCTGACCCGCGAGGCCGGCTGTGCGCTGCACCTCGCCCACGCCACCATGAACTTCGGCGTGAACGAGGGCCGCGCCCCCGAACTGCTGTCCCTGCTGGACAAGGCGCTCGCGGCGGGCGCGGACATCACGCTGGACACCTATCCCTACACCCCGGGCTCGACGACGCTGGCCGCGATGCTGCCCAGTTGGGCGAGCGAGGGCGGCCCCGAGGAGATCCTCGCGCGGCTCGCCGACGACGCGGTGGCCGAGCGGATCCGGCACGACATGGAGGTCACCGGCGCCGACGGCTGCCACGGCGTCCCCATCGAGTGGGACACGATCGAGATCTCCGGGGTGAGCGGGCCCGGGCTCGCCTCCTACATCGGCCGGACCGTCCAGGAGTCGGCGGACCTGCGCGGCGAGGCCCCGTGGACGACGGCCCGGCGGCTGCTGGTCGAGGACCGGCTCGGCCCCACGATCCTGCAGCACGTGGGCCATGAGGAGAACGTGCGGGCGATCATGCGCCACCGGGTCCACACCGGCGGCTCGGACGGCATCCTCCAGGGGGCGAAACCGCACCCGCGCGCCTACGGCACGTTCCCGCACTATCTGGGCCGGTATGTGAGGGAGTTGGGCGTGCTGTCGCTGGAGGAGTGCGTCGCCCATCTCACCTCGCGGCCGGCGGCCCGGCTGCGGCTGCCGGACCGCGGCCTGGTCCGCGAGGGACACCGCGCGGACCTGGTCCTCTTCGACCCGGCCACGGTCGCCGCGGGCGCCACCTTCGAGCGGCCGCGCACGCTTCCCACGGGCATCCCGTACGTCCTGGTCGACGGCCGCTTCGCGATCGAGGACGGGCGCAGGACGGACGTCCTCGCCGGGCGGGCGGTCCGCCGGACTCCGGTGTGACCGCCCGCCCCGCGCCTTCGGCGCCGGATGCTACGGCTTGGGCAGGACGCAGCCGCTCGCGTTCAGGTTCAGCTTGTTGCCGGTGCCGAAGCAGGCGGGGATCTGGTACGTCTCCTCGGCGTAGTTGATCCCCTGACGGACAGTCACGTTGCCGCTCGCGTCGACCTCGCAGGGGTTGTCCACCGTGCAGGTCTGGCCGTCCTCGTTGCCGGTGTTGTTGACCGCGACGACCTTGCCGGTGGAGGTGTCGACGACGGGCGATCCCGAGGTGCCGCCGATGGTGTTGCAGGCGGAGGTGTAGCGGACCGAGTCCTTCCAGGTCCAGCCGCCCTCCTTCAGGCGGTAGACGAACCCGTCGATGGTGCAGCTGTAGATCCGCTTCCAGTACCCGGAGACGACCCTGATCGCGGTGCCGGCGACCGGGTGGGTGTCGGCGACGGTGAGCGCACCGATGCCGTACGAGCTCTTGATCTGCGCGTAGGTGCGGGTCAGCTGGTAGATCGTCACATCCGTGTCGGTCATGGTCGAGTAGGCGACCTTGCTCGCACGGAGGGTGGCGACCTTGGTGCCGGAGGAGTTGAGCAGGCCGAAGCTGCGGCTGGAGGCCTGGTCGACGATGACCTCACCGGGGTTCGGGAATCCGGTCTCCAGGCAGTGGCCGTTGGTGAGCACGAGCGCCGGGTCGCTGTCCGCGGAGTTCGGGAAACGGATGACGGAGCCGGAGCAGTTGCTGAGCGAGACGGTGCCGGCGAAGTCGACGGCCTGGACGGTGGCCGTCCCGGGCGCCGTGGCCACCGTGCCGGACGTCGCCGCGGACTGGGGTTCCGCGACCGCCGGCGCCGCGCCCGCCCCGGCGATGACCAGAGCGAAGAGTGCGGCGACGAGAGGCTTTCTCATGTGGGGGGTCCCCTCTGGATGAGGTTGCGATGACGGGGAGGACCGGAGGTCTTCCTGCCCTCCTGGTTTGTCATGCGCATTGTCAGCAGTGGGGCGTACGGGGGCAAGGAGCGGTTTTCGGCCCTTCCAAGCAGCTGCCGGGACCGCCGCGGTGCCCACGCATACGGGACGGACCGGCGGCACCTTCACGGCAGCCGTCGGCCGCCTTGCGGCAGACTCATCAATTTGCTTAGGGCGCGCAGAGAATCAAGGTGTTGCTTCCGTGGATCTGGCTCGTTGATGTGATATGGCCATATCGCAGGAGACTCGTGATCAACTCTTTGTGAGATTAGCGGTGTTGGTTCCGCACCTGGACGAGCGTCAGCGCCGTCTGCTGATGGGAACCGAGGCCCGGATCCTGGGACACGGCGGGATCCGGGCGGTCGCGCAGGCGGCCGGGGTCAGCGAGACCACCGTCCGCAAGGGCGTCGACGAGCTGGAGGCGGGTGCGGAGCCTTCGGGACGGGTCCGCCGCCCCGGCGGCGGGCGTAAGAGGGCGGCCGAGGTGGACGAGGGGTTGCGTCCTGCGCTGTTGGCGCTGGTCGAGCCGGATATGCGTGGGGATCCGATGTCGCCGCTGCGCTGGACGACGAAGTCGACGCGCAAACTCGCCGGTGAACTCACTCGGCAGGGCCATCGCGTTTCGGCGGACACCGTCGGTGACCTGCTGCGCGAGGAGGGCTTCAGTCTGCAGGCCAACGCCAAGACGATCGAGGGCAGCCAGCATCCCGACCGCGACGCGCAGTTCCGCTACATCAACGAACAGGCCCGCGATCACCGAGACGCCGGGGATCCGGTGATCAGCGTGGACACGAAGAAGAAAGAGCTGGTCGGCGAGTACAAGAACGCTGGGCGTGAGTGGCAGCCTCAGGGCGAGCCGGTGCAGGTCAAGACGCACGACTTCCTCGACCGGCAGGGGCCGGGCAAGGCGATCCCCTACGGGATCTACGACATCACGGCGAACACCGGCTGGGTCAACGTCGGGTGCGACCACGACACCGCGGCCTTCGCGGTCGCTTCGATTGGCCGCTGGTGGCATGCCCGTGGCCGGCACGACTACCCGCATGCCGCACGGCTGCTGATCACCGCGGACGCCGGCGGCTCCAATGGCTACCGCACCCGCGCATGGAAGACCGAACTCGCAGCCCTCGCGGCCGAGACCGGCCTGCAGATCACGGTCTGCCACATGCCGCCCGGCACATCGAAATGGAACAGAGTGGAGCACCGGCTGTTCTCCCACATCTCCATGAACTGGCGCGGCAGACCGCTGACCAGCCACGACGTCATCGTGAATACCATCGCAGCCACCACCACCGGCACCGGGCTCCGGGTCGAGGCCGCACTCGACACCAACACCTACGACACCGGCATCAAAGTCACCGACGCCGAGATCGACGCCCTGGCGATGAGCAGGCACCGCTTCCACGGAGACTGGAACTACACGCTCCACCCCGCCGATGCCCCGCCCACTCCCGGCCCGAGGACGGATCCCGCGACCGTCGCCCGGCCGGCTGCAGCACCGGCTCGCATCGACGGCTCCATGCTCTGGGACCCTGAGCTGACCGGCATGACCTTCGTCGAACTGGACACCCTGCTCAACGATCTGATCCCTGCCCTGGCCGAACAGCGCGAGCGGCTCCGCCACGAGCGACGGGGCGGCGAACGACACCGAACACGCGGCGCAGGGGCCAAGGACAAGCTCTCCGACGCCGACCGGATCCTGGCCACCGTGCTCTACCAGCGCAAGATCGGCACCCATGACTTGCTTGCCCAGCTCTTCGGCGTCACCAGAAGCACCCTCACCCGCGCTGTCCAGGAAGTGCGACCCCTCCTGGCCGAGGCCGGCCACACGATCCCGCCGTCGACAGCCAGATTCCGCACCCCAACGGACCTGGCTACCCACCTCGACAGGTACGGCAACCAGCCACCAACGAAGATCAAACCAGCATGTTGATTCTCTGCGCGCCCTTACGGCTTGGTGCGCGATAGCTGACACCCCCTGCCTAGGTACGCGAACGGCCGTGCGGGACGATCATGATTGTGACGTCAGGATGGGCCCGCACGGCCTTGAGGCATCGTATCTGTACGGGGATCCCGCGCCGCCGCTTAAGCAAGCTGATTGTGGAGCTGGCCGACCCGTGGACGGCCCGTGAGGAGTCCCGGCTGCGCGAACGCCGAGGCCACGACCGGCAGCGCGCCGCAGGAGCCGGCCCCGACCACGAACTGGTCTTCACCGACCGGGTCATTGCCACCCTGGTCGTCCTGCGCTTCCAACTCCCGCACGCCGCCCTCGCCGTGTTCTACGGCGTGGACCGCTCCACGATCACCCGCGCCGTTCACGAGGTACGCCCCCTGCTCGCCGCCCGCGGTTTCGCTATCCCCGATGGCCCCGACCTGCGGCTTCGCTCCCTGGCTGATGTCTTCGCCTACGCCGCCTCCCACGGTGTGGAACTGCGGATCGACGGTACCGAGGTCCGTGTACGCCGCCCCCGGGTGAACAAGCCCGGCCGCCGGGCGTTCGTCTCCGGCAAGATGAAGCAGAACACCAAGAAGGCCAGCGTCATCAGCGACGAGAAGGGCCGCACCCTGTGGACCGGGGCCTTCCGGCCCGGCCGTATGCACGATCAGACCGCGCTGAAGACCGAAGGCATCTCGGACCTGTTCGAGCAGTTCCCCCAGGTGAAGGCCAAGGTGGACGCCGGATACCGAGGCCTGGCCAAACAGTTTCCCAACCAGGTCGAAGCCCCGCCGCTGAAGCCGAAGAAGGATTCCCCGCCCGAAGAAGTAGCTGTCTGGGAGGCCGCTCGCAAGAAGCAGTCCTCCGAGCGGATTCCAGTCGAGCACGCCAACGCCGAGCACAAGCAGTGGCGGTCCCTCCAGCGCTGGATCGGACGCCGCGAGTACTACGACGAGACCCACCTGGCCATCGCCAGCCTGGTCTCCGACCGCACCGCCGAGCGGTGATCATCCACCAGCCAACCCGCCAGGCCAACACGACCCGACCTCAATCGCGCACCAACTCGTTAGAGTTTTTCAGTAATCGTACAGTGACCGTGTGGAACTTCTTCGACTCTCAAAGGCCGCCAAAAGTCTGGGTGTTCACCCCGTGACGCTTCGGCTTTGGGCTGACTCGGGGAAGATTCCGGTGACTTGGGTCAGGCGTGAGCGCCGGTTCTCCTCGATCGATGTGGAAGCAATGAAGGTCTCCACCGGTGGCGAGCGTGTCCGCCTGGAGGGCCTGTACCTGCGCGTGTCCGGCTCCCACGAGCAGGAAGCCTCGCTTCAGACGCAGGAGAAGGAGCTGCGGGCCACCTCCACCGGCGAGATCGTCAAGGTTTTCCGTGACCGGGCCTCTGGGCTGCGAGAGGACCGGCCCGGTCTGAGCCGGCTCCTGCGGGCCGTCGCGGACGGTTCGGTGACCGTGGTTCGCGTGACGCATGAGGACCGGCTCGCACGGTTTGGTGTCGACTGGCTCACACACGTGCTGTCCGTGTACGGCGCGAGTCTTGAGGTGCCGCACCCGAAGAAGCTCAGCAGCCGGGACGAACTCCTTGAGGACCTTGTGTCGCTGGTCACCACGTTCACCGGCCGCCTGTACAGGATGCGGTCGGCCGAAAACCGGCGTCGCCTGCTGGCCGAGTCGGGCCAGTGCGACGCAGGGCGCGCCGCGTGAGTCGAAAGCTGCCGATCGGTAAGGGCAAAACCCCCCGTACCTCGTGCGCCCGCGCCCTGCTCCGCCGGGCAGTGGACGAGAAGACCGGCGAACGCCTGTCGCTGTCCGCTGTGAGGTTACGCGTCGGCTGGTGCGCGGACCTCGTGTCCAACCTGGCCGCCGCCCTGCTGGCCGAACACTGCAATACCGGCGATGTTGATGTGCTGGCCGCCGGCGTGGACGAGGGCGGCCGGGCACTGCCGTCGAACGCGTGGATGGCGCTGCGGCGTCTGGGCTGGAGTGCCGCCCCGCCCGAGGGCGTGAAAGTCAACGACCGGATCGTGCGCATGGCCCAAGAGCAGGCCGGGCGGGCGCTGCGCTCGGCGAAGTGGCGCGCCGACCTGACTGCCGGAGTCCTGGCGACGTGGCCCATCGATCCGAGCAAGCGCACTCCCCGCGAGTGGGACACCGTACGCGCAGCGGTCCCTGGTGGAAAGTATCTGCCGTCCAGCATCATCAAGGCCCGCACCCGGCAGGCCGCCACGTATCTCAAGGCCAACGGCCGTCTGCCCGTGGACGTGTTCGAACTCGAAGGCGCCCCGAAGGTGGCGCGCCTGCTGCTGCTCGCCGCATGCGACGGGCAGCAGGCCACGATCGAACGCTCCGAAACCGGCACCGGGCAGGCGCTGCTACGGCTTCAGCTGCCCACCCGCCCCGACCCGCAGGCATACCGGGACTGGACGTGGGTGGCCTGCCCCATCGCTTTGCCGCCGACGGTCCCGGCATCGGCGGTGCTCCACCTTCCCACCCTTCGCCTCGCGGGTGACACCGTGCGCGCTGACCTGGCCTACACCCACGCCGTTCCCAAGGCCAGCCGCACTGGTCATGCGGTGGCGCTCGGCGTGGACTGGGGCCTGAACACGCTCCTCAGCGCGGGCGCCGTGCAACTGAACGGCGAGGGGCGGATCACCGCGCTCGGTGCCGGCGGCCAGTTCCGGGCCGCCGGTGTGCTCGCCAAGCAGCACCGCCTGCGCCGCCTCTCGGAGCGACTGCACACCAAGGCCGACCAGTATGAACGGCTGATCGCAGGCCACGACCACCAGCTTGCCCCCAAGCTGGACGTGCTCCGCAGCGAGATCCAACATGTCTCGCAGCGCCGGTCGAGCCTCAATGACGCGCTTGCGTGGGCTGCCGCCAGGTGGGCCGTCGACCAGGCGATTGCCGCCGGGGCCACGGTGATCTATGTCGAGGATCTGCGGTCGATGGAAGCCGGGGGCATGGGCCGCACCCTGAACACCCGCCTGTCCCAGCAGGTCCGCGGACAGATCGCCGACCGCATGCGGCACCTCGCCACCGAACAGGGCATCGCCGTCGTCACGGTTCCGGCCCGCAACACCTCCAAACTGTGCCCGCACTGCCTGACCCCGCTGCGGCACCGCAAAACCCCCGACCGGCCCACCCTTGCGGGATGGAAATGGGCCATCTGCCCCCACCAGGACTACCGTTGGCAGGGCGACCGCGACCACGGTGCCTGGCGACGAATCGCAGCCCGCGGCCTGGCCCACCAGGCCACGACCGTTACCGACCACACCAGCGGCCACATGGCGATCCGGACGGTCCTCGACAACCTCGAAGCGAACGCCGTCCTCACACCGACTCCCAAGACCAGCCGGAAGGACCGGACCAAGACCGGCCCCACCCGGCCACGTTCCACACGCCCCGCGCCCAGGCGACGCGGGGCACCCCCCCAGCACGGCCTCACGGTCGTGCCGGCCAGCGTCCGGAGGGACACGCTCACACGGACCGGACCCGGCTGCCCCGCGCAGCCCACCGACACCAGGGCATGAACACGGTCAGCACATCCACCACCGGCCACCGGCCACCGGCCACGAGGGGCAGCACTCGGCGCGGGATTCCACCTCCACGCCCACGCCCCCCCACCACGGTGGGAAACGATCCCGGAAACTCAATCCGACTCAGGATCGCATAGCTGATCAGAGACGCTCGGCTACCTGGGCCTCTTGGTGGGCCTGTGCCCATGGCCCTGCCCGCCTTGCCAGTCACCGTCACCCCAGCCGCCGCCCGCGGTGGCGGAGGGGCTCTGACTGGTGGGCGCCGGAGAGGAGGGGGCGGGCGCGGAACCGGTCCCCGGGGAGGCGGCGGCCGTCGGCGACGCCGTGGCGGCCGCCGACGATGCGCGGGTACTGGACGGCTGTGCGGCGGACCCGTCCGTGTCGAACGCGGACGGAGTGGTCGGCGCCGGCGACGAGGACGGCGCGGCCTTCGGCCGTATGGACTCGCCGGCATCACCCGGCGCGCCCGAGGAGCCGGAACCGAAGCCGGCCACGAGCGCGACGGCGATGCCCACCACGCCCAGTGCACCGACGGCGACGGCCGCCCGCCGGGGCATCCCGGAGCGGCGCTGCGCGAGCCGCGCCTCCCGGCGCGAGCCGGCCTCCGGCCGGGGCGTCACAGGGGCCGGCGCATCGGGGACTGTGGCATCGGGGACCGGCGCATCGGGGACCGCGGGCAGTTTCTGCGTCTCGTCGTAGGCGTTCTGCCAGCCGTGGGCGGCCGCGGGGTCGTTGTACTGCTCGTACTCGGGCGCCGTCGCGGCATTCGGGTGGTACACGTTCGGGGGACCCTGTGGGCCGCCGTTCGCCGGGTGCGCCCCCTCCGTGGCGTACCCACCCTCCGCACCGTTCGCGGCATTCGCCCCGTCGGCCCCGCCGTCGTGCCCCTGCTCCCATGCCATGGGCGTGCATTTTAGGGGTGAGAGTGATCCGTGGGGCAGTTACCGGCGATAACCGCTCAAACCCATCGTGCTCCACGTGGTGGAAAACACGGGGCACGAGGCGGTACGCGGCCGTAAGCTCACGGACATGCAGGTGATCCAGTCCACGAAGCTCGCCAACGTCTGCTACGAGATCCGGGGCCCGGTTCTCGAGGAGGCCATGCGACTGGAGGCCGCGGGCCACCGCATCCTCAAGCTCAACACCGGCAACCCCGCCGCCTTCGGCTTCGAGTGCCCGCCCGAGATCCTCGAGGACATCCTGCGCAACGTCTCGACGGCACACGGGTACGGCGATGCCAAGGGCCTGCTCGCGGCCCGCCGGGCGGTCGTGATGCACAACCAGACCCTCGGCATCGAGACGGACGTGGAGCACGTCTTCATCGGCAACGGCGTCTCCGAGCTGATCGTGATGGCGATGCAGGGCCTGCTGGACGACGGCGACGAGGTGCTCGTGCCGGCCCCCGACTACCCCCTGTGGACGGCGGCGGTGTCGCTGTCGGGCGGTACGGCCGTGCACTACCGCTGCGACGAGCAGTCGGACTGGATGCCGGACCTCGCCGACGTGGAGCGGAAGGTCACCGACCGCACCAAGGCGATCGTCATCATCAACCCCAACAACCCGACGGGCGCCGTCTACGACGAGGCGGTGCTCCGCGGCCTGACGGACATCGCGCGCCGGCACAACCTCCTCGTCTGCTCCGACGAGATCTACGACAAGATCCTCTACGACGGCGCGACGCACACGCCGACGGCGGCGGTGGCCCCGGATCTGCTGACCCTCACCTTCAACGGCATGTCGAAGGCGTACCGGGTGGCGGGATACCGGGTGGGCTGGATGTCGATCTCGGGCCCCCGGGCGCACGCGGCGTCGTACATCGAGGGGCTGACCATCCTCGCGAACATGCGGCTGTGCGCGAACATGCCGGGTCAGCACGGTGTGGTGGCGGCGCTCAGCGGCCGCCAGACGATCAACGAGCTGGTGCTGCCGGGCGGACGTCTGAAGGAGCAGCGGGACGCGGCGTACGAGCTGCTGACGCAGATCCCGGGTGTGTCGTGCGTCAGGCCGAAGGGGGCGCTGTACCTCTTCCCTCGCCTCGACCCCAAGGTCTTCAAGATCAAG
The DNA here is from genome assembly GCF_050936285.1 of Streptomyces sp. CA-106110. Classification (NCBI taxonomy): domain Bacteria; kingdom Bacillati; phylum Actinomycetota; class Actinomycetes; order Kitasatosporales; family Streptomycetaceae; genus Streptomyces; species Streptomyces sp. CA-106110. The sequence goes on from NZ_JBNJNB010000001.1 coordinate 4,891,060, forward strand.
GACGACCGCCAGATGGTCCTGGACCTGCTGCGCCGCGAGAAGATCATGGTCGTGCAGGGGACGGGCTTCAACTGGCCGGAGCCCGATCACTTCCGGGTGGTGACCCTGCCGACTGTGCAGGACCTGACCTCGGCGATGACCCGCATCGGGGACTTCCTGGACGGCTACAGCCAGCCCTGAGGCTCACTGTGCGTGTTCGGCGCACACGTTGTGCAATCCGGCTCAACTTTAGACGAAATCCAAGCTAGGATGGTTTCCTGTCAGAGCACAGGAGGCCGTCCCATGTACGAACCGATCCGCACCAAGTCGGTCCACACGAGGGCCTGCACCACCCCCGACTTCCCGCACCGTTCACGCGAGGAGGAGCTGGACATCCAGCTCGCGGGCCATCTGACGGCACTGCTCGCGGTGACGGACGAGCTGCGGGCGCTGGAGCCCTCCGGGGAGTTGGACACGGCCGCCGAGCGACTGGCCTGCCAGGTGGCTCGGCTGCGATGGGGGTCCCCCCTGCCCGAGCGCAGCCGAGAGCTCGGGGGAGGAGTGCCGCCGACCCCTGCGGCACGGGCTGCACACGGCGACGTGTCGCGCGTCACGGAACTGCACCGGCGCGCCCACGCGCTGGCGGGCCGGGCCCTGGTGGTCGCGGCGTCCCGCGCCGATACGGCCGCGGCGATCCTGTCCGCCGAACGCATGGACGCGCACACCGCCGCGCTGGCCGGGCCCCGGTCGCCCATCGCCGCCGGCTGATCCCTCCGGGCCGCGGCGAGCGGCCCCCTCGGACGGCCCCGGTCCGCGTGCACCCGCAGCGACGCGCGGACCGGGCGCCACAGCACTGCGTTCGGGTGGTCTGCCGTCCCGAAGTGCCTGCCGAATGGCGGTGCCATCGGGAAGTCCTCGTAACGTCGGCGGAAGTGACGGACCGTTAGACGAGATGTGACCAAGTGAGAAGTACGAGATTATGGGCAGTGCTCGGCGGAACGGCGGCAGTCGCCGCGGGCGCGGCGATCTGGACCGCGCAGTCCCCGTCGACCGCACCATCCGATTCCAGGCCCGCTTCAGCGGCTGAGAAGAACCAGCAGGCCAACTCCCTTCTGCAGAGCGCCCTTGTGCAGGAGCAACGCCAGGACTCCAAGGGCGCGTCCCACACCTACAAGCGAGTGGTGGAACTCGACTCCGGCAACAAGCTCGCCTGGTACAACCTGGGGGTCATCGCGCAGTGGGACGGCAGGACGACCGATGCCCGCGCCGCCTACGACAAGGCGCTGAAGGCCGATCCGGGTTACACACCGGCCCTCTACAACAAGGCGATGCTGCTGAAGTCGAGCGACCCCGATGCGGCCTTGGAACTTCTTCGGCGTTTTCTCGCCGCCGACCCGAAAGGTGCCGCGGCCCATCTGCAACTCGGGCACATTCTGGCGGAGAAGCACCGCGACAGTGAGGCCAAGGACGAATTCCGTCGTGCCGTCGCGGCCAATCCCTCACTGCGCTCCCAAGTGTCCGATCAGTTCAGATAAGTCCGGAGAAAAAGGGGACGGTGCCCCGAGACGCAAACCTCGGGACACCGTCACATTTCCCAGATGTAGCGGACAGCCACTGACACTGCCGCTCGCCAGGGAACCCACTCGGGAATCAGTTGCCCGGCACCCTGGCGCAGACGACGTAGGCGGTGACGGACTGCCCCGGCAGCAGCGGGGTGTCGGCGTTGACCTGCCACCCGTCCCTGCCGGAGTCGATCGGGGTGCTCGAGTTCACGTTGGGGCTGGCGCCGATGGGGGGGGACAGTGCTGGGGGTGGTGCTGTATCCGCCGCCGACGACCTCGTCGTTGTTGTCGGCGCACAGGGCGACCGACGGGAGGGCCGTGTCCCCCATGCCCCCAAGAACGCCCGGGGTCGCGTCGAACACGACGTAGGTGTCGGTGAGGCCCGGTTGACCGGGAGGGCCCTCGGGACCACGGGGACCCGGGTCACCCCGCTCGCCCCGCTCGCCCCTGTCGCCGCGCGGACCGGGGTCGTTGATGGTCACACCGGACTTGTGCATCGTCCCGGCGACGGCCATCGCGCTCGGGGCGACATTGAGCGCGAGGGCAAACGCGCCCGCCACCACAGCGGCGGTTTTCACGCGTGAACTTCGGATCGTGCTACGGCTCACCAGAGAACCTTCCTCGAGCTTGAGGGATCAGACCGCAAGCGCGCGCACTCGGTGCGCCGTTCGCATGCGTGCCACGTCGCCTTTTGACGCCGGGCGAGCTCATTGTTTACTCTCCGCATTCAATCGATTACAACAAGTGCCCGTGTCATAGGCCAAGGTCACCCGCGCAGCGGCAGTGGCAGTCACACCTCAACGCTGATCGGCATGGCTCATTCCGGTTGCGTTCCGGGACCGGTCCGTCACCCCCTGTTCACCGCGGACCAGGGGGAACGTTGGGTTCCGGGAGCACGCTCCTCGTGTGAGACGTATCGCAGGAATCGTCCTTGCGGTGCTGCTGATCGGCGGAGTTGTGGCAGCCGTCGTCGCGGGCCGCGAAGGTAAGGACAACAGCACGGCAACGAAGACCGTGCGGGGAGTGATCGGATCGGAGAAGGCGGAGTTCTTCGCCGATCCCGCTGTGGTGAAGGCCCTTGCCGCCAAGGGCTACACCGTCAAGACCGAGACCTCCGGGTCCTGGGCCATGGAGGGGCTCGACCTCAAGGGGTACGACTTCGCCTTCCCCTCCAGCCAGGCGCCCGCCGACGCGCTCGCCGGCAAGTTCCACGTCCGGCAGCCGCTCCCCCGGCCCTTCTACTCCCCGCTGGTCGTCGTGGCCCACCGCAACGCCGCCCAGGTTCTCGCCGCCAACGGGATCGCCACCCTCGACCACCATCGCGGCACCCTCCGTATGGCCGCCTTCCTGGACGCCGCGCGCCACGACCGCACCTGGCAGCAGCTCAAGGGCGCCGCCGGGCACGGGGAGTTGACTGGGACGCTGTACATCGCCAGCACTGATCCCAATACCTCGAACTCGGGCGCCCTGTATCTCGCCGCCGCGAGCTATGTGGCGGCGGGCGGCCGGGTGGCGGCGAGCGACGCCGACGTCGGCCGCACCGCTCCCCTGATGCGCAAACTGATCAGCGTCCAGGGTGCCCAGCAGTCCAGTTCGGACGCCGCCTTCCGGGACTTCATCAGCGGTGCGGGCAATCCGCTCGTCCTGGTGTACGAGTCACAGGTGGCCTCGCTGCTCCGCGACGGTCAGGGCGCGGACGACCTCACCGTCCTCTACCCCGACACCACCGCCAACAGCGACCACACCGTCGTACCCCTCACCGAGGCCGGCCGGGACCTCGGTGAACTCCTCACCATCGACCCGGCGTTGCGCAAGCTCGCCGTCCGGCACGGGTTCCGGCCGCAGGGCGACACCGCCGAGTTCACGGCCGCCACCGCCTCGTACACCCAGTACCTCAACCAGAAGCTGACCGGCATCCGGCAGGCGCCCGTGCCCACCTCCGCGGTGCTGCACGAGATGGCGCGCCGGGCCCGGGCCCAGGGGGGAGACCGCACATGACCGACAACGACGACGCCTTCACCTTGACCCCGCCCGAGCCCGTCGCCGCCGTGCCGCGGGAGAAGGCCGGCGGGCTCGTACCGCTCGACGACTCCGTACGCGCGGACATGGACCGGAAGGCCACCGCCTATATCGAGGGGCTCGCCGCGCTCGACGCCCGCTCTCCCCAATTCGCCGGCAAGGTGGGGGAGATCACCGCGCTCGGCGCGAGCGAGATGCGCAACGCCGCCGCCCAGTCCAACCGCATGCTGGAGCGCACCATCCGCAGCCTGCCCGGCAAGGGCGAGGACGCCCAGTCGAGGGTCGGCGGCTCGCTCGTCGAACTGCGGCGGGTGGTGGAGGACCTGGATCCGCGCGACCTGCCGGCCAACAAGGGACGGAAGTTCCTCTCCCGGCTCCCCGGCGGCAACAAGCTGCGCGACCACGTCGCCAAGTACGCCTCCGCGCAAGGCACCCTGAACAAGATCGTGGGGTCCCTGCGCGGCGGTCAGGACGAACTGCGCCGCGACAACGCGGCACTCCAGACCGAGCGCGTCCGCCTCTGGGAGACCATGGGCAAGCTCCAGGAGTACGTCGTACTCACCGAGGCTTTGGACACGGCGGTCGAGCGGCACATCGCGGGCGTCGAGGCGACCGATCCCGCGCGGGGCGACACCCTGCGGGCCGATGTCCTGTTCCCGGTCCGGCAGAAGCACCAGGACCTGCTGACCCAGCTCGCGGTGTGTGCGCAGGGCTACCTCGCCATGGACGTCGTGCGCCGCAACAACGACGAACTGATCAAGGGCGTGGACCGCGCGGCCACCACGACCGTCTCGGCGCTGCGCATCTCCGTGATGCTCGCCTCCGCCCTGGACAATCAGCGCAAGGTCGTCGACCAGGTGAACGCCCTGCGGGGCACCACCGAGGACCTCATCCGCGGCAACGCCGAGATGCTCGCGACGCAGAGCGGCGAGATCCAGCGTATCGCCGCCGATCCTGCGGTCGGCGCGGAGACGCTCCGCTCGGCCTTCCAGCAGATCTACCGCACCCTCGACGCCATCGACACCTACAAGGCACAGGCGATGGAGACCATGGCGGCCACGGTGGAGTCCCTGACGGCGGAACTGCAGGAGGCGAGCTCGTACTTGGAGCGGAGCCGGTCGCAGAGCGTGCTGGAGGGAGGGCTCGGATGAGACGACGTCTGGCCGTGGTCGCCGGGCTCGCCGTCCTGCTGACCGCCTGTACGGTCCCGAAGGACGAGCCGAAGGACCGCGGCGCGCCCGGGCCCGGCACCCTGCGCGTCCTCGCCTCCAGTGAGCTCAGCGACATGGCGCCGATCCTCGACCAGGTACGCAAGAGCACCGGTAGCACCGTCCGGCCCACCTACATGGGCACCCTCGACGCCGTGGATCTCCTGGCGAAGGGCAAGGTCGACGGCGCGTACGACGCCCTGTGGCTCTCCTCCGACGACTACCTCCGCCTCCGCCCCGACGCCGCGAGCAAGGTCGTCTCCGAGACGCCGGTCATGTCCAGCCCGGTCGCCATCGGTGTCAAGCCCCGGACCATCAGCGCACTGCACTGGGACCCCGAGCGCGTCACCTGGTCCCAGGTCGAGCAGGCCGTGCAGGACGGCAGGCTCACCTACGGCATGATCGATCCCGCCCGCTCCAACTCCGGGTTCTCCACGCTGATCTCGGTCGCCTCCGGGCTGTCCGGCGCCCAGTCCGCGCTCACCGAGGCGGACGTCGCCAAGGCCACCCCGAAGCTGAAGCAGTTCTTCAAGGGGCAGAAGCTGACATCGGGCTCGTCCGGCTGGCTGGCCACCGCGTACACCCGCCGCGGCGGCGTCGACGCCCTGCTCAACTACGAGTCCGTCCTCAAGGGCATCCGGGGCCTGACCGTGATCCGCCCCCGCGACGGCGTGGTCACCGCCGACTACCCCCTCTCCTCGCTCGCCTCGACGAGCCCCGGCACCCGCGACGACGTCCGCCGTCTCGCCGACGCCCTGCGCACGCCGGCCGTGCAGCGGCTGATCACCGAACGCACGCACCGCCGCCCGGTGGTCGCGTCGGTACGGGCCGCCGCGGGTCTCGACCCGAGCCGGCGGCGGGAACTGCCCTTCCCCGGCACGCGCAGCGTGGCGGACCGCCTCCTCGACGCCTACGAGAACAAACTGCGGCGCCCGTCCCGGACCGTGTACGTCCTGGACACCTCGGGATCGATGGAGGGCGACCGTCTCGCCCGGCTGAAGAAGGCCCTCACCGACCTCACCGGCGACTTCCGCGACCGGGAGGAGGTCACGCTGATGCCGTTCGGCTCGCAGGTCAAGAGCGTACGGACGCATGTCGTCAGCCCCGCCGATCCGCAGCGGGGCCTGGGCGCCATCCGCGCGGACACGTCGGCGCTCCACGCCGACGGCGACACCGCCATCTACACCTCCCTGGAGAAGGCGTACGGGCAGCTCGGCGACGACCGTGACACCTTCACGTCGATCGTGCTGATGACGGACGGCGAGAACACCAGCGGTGCCGAGGCCGGTGACTTCGACGGCTTCTACCACCGGCTGACCGGCCACCAGCGGGACATCCCGGTCTTCCCCATCCTCTTCGGCGACTCCGACCAGGCGGAGCTGGAGCACATCGCCGACCTGACCGGCGGCCGCCTCTTCGACGCCCGGAAGGGCTCGCTCGACGGTGCCTTCGAGGAGATCCGTGGCTACCAGTAGGTTCCTGCGCTATGCCGAGTCCCGGAAGAACATCGCCGGGAGCGCCTGCGGACTCGTGGGCCTCGTGCTCACCTTCACCGGCGTCGCGGGCCCCTACTGGCCCGTCGTCGTCGCCGGTCTGTACGGTGCCGGCGCGCTGATCGCCCCGCCGGAACGCCCGGCGCTGCCCCAGTTCCCCGACCCGTCGGCGCAGCTGGACGAGCTGAGGGCCGACTTCGGGCAGCTGCGCGCCTATCTCGCGGACGTCGAGCTGCCGCCCGCCGCCGCCGGCCGGCTCACCGAACTGACCGATGTGCTGTCCGCACTGCTGGACCCGGGCTGGGTCGCCGATGTGCTCGCGCAGGACCCCGAAGGCGTGCACGCGCTGTCGCGGGCCGTGCGCCAGGACCTGCCCGAGGCCGTCGACACCTTCGTGCGCACACGCTGGTGGAGCCGGATGACACCGGGGCAGGAGCCGCCGGAACGTCATCTCGAGCGCCAGCTCACCCTGCTCCACGACGAGGCGAGCCGGCTGGCCTCCGCCCTGCGGGAGACGGAGGCGAGGCGGCAGGAGACCCACACCTGGTACCTGGAGGACCGCTCGAAGTGATCCGCCCCAGGACCGAGCGCAACGGGCCGGGCCCCGCACTCCGTGGTGCGGGGCCCGGCCCGTTCGGTGCCATCACCGCGGCCGGTCGTGACGACGTCGCAGGTCAGGGCAAGCCGGACCGGCCGCGGAGCTCATACGGGCGTCAGCCCAGGCGCTGCACCAGCGCGCGGTACTGGTCCCACAGCTCCTTCGGCGTGTGGTCGCCGAACGTGTTGAGGTGCTCGGGGACGAGGGCCGCCTCCTCGCGCCACACGTCCTTGTCGACGGTGAGCAGGAACTCCAGGTCGGACTCCGACAGCTCCAGGCCGTTCGTGTCCAGCGCGTCCCTGGTCGGCAGAACGCCGATCGGGGTCTCGACGCCCTCGGCCTTGCCCTCCAGGCGCTCCACGATCCACTTCAGGACGCGGCTGTTCTCGCCGAAGCCCGGCCAGACGAACTTGCCCTCGTCGTTCTTGCGGAACCAGTTGACGTAGTAGATCTTCGGCAGCTTGGACTGGTCCTTGTCCTTGGCCACGTCGACCCAGTGACCCATGTAGTCGCCCATGTTGTAGCCGCAGAACGGCAGCATGGCGAACGGGTCGCGGCGCAGCTCGCCGACCTTGCCCTCGGCCGCGGCGGTCTTCTCGGAGGCGACGTTCGCGCCGAGGAACACACCGTGGTTCCAGTCGAAGGACTCCGTCACCAGCGGGACCGCGCTGGCGCGGCGGCCGCCGAAGAGGATCGCGGAGATCGGCACGCCCTTCGGGTCCTCCCACTCGGGCGCGATGATCGGGCACTGCGAGGCGGGGACCGTGAAGCGGGCGTTCGGGTGGGCGGCCGGGGTCTCGGACGCCGGCGTCCAGTCGTTGCCCTTCCAGTCGGTGAGGTGGGCCGGAGTCTCCTCCGTCATGCCCTCCCACCAGATGTCGTTGTCGTCGGTGAGGGCGACGTTGGTGAAGACGGAGTTGCCCCACAGCGTCTTCATCGCGTTCGCGTTGGTGTGCTCACCGGTGCCCGGAGCGACGCCGAAGAAGCCGGCCTCGGGGTTGATCGCGTACAGGCGGCCGTCCTGGCCGAACCGCATCCACGCGATGTCGTCGCCGATCGTCTCGACCGTCCAGCCGGAGATCGTCGGCTCCAGCATGGCGAGGTTCGTCTTGCCGCAGGCACTCGGGAAGGCCGCGGCGACGTACTTCGACTCGCCCTGCGGGGGCGTGAGCTTGAGGATCAGCATGTGCTCGGCCAGCCAGCCCTCGTCGCGCGCCATGACGGAGGCGATGCGCAGGGCGTAGCACTTCTTGCCGAGCAGCGCGTTGCCGCCGTAGCCGGAACCGTAGGACCAGATCTCGCGGGACTCGGGGAAGTGCGAGATGTACTTGGTCTGGTTGCAGGGCCAGGCGACGTCCTTCTGGCCGGGCTCCAGCGGGGCGCCCAGCGTGTGGACGGCCTTGACGAAGAAGCCCTCGGGGCCGAGCTCGTCGAGGACCGCCTGGCCCATGCGCGTCATGGTCCGCATGGAGGCGGCCACGTACGCGGAGTCGGTGATCTCGACGCCGATCGCGGAGAGTGGAGAGCCGAGCGGGCCCATGCAGAACGGCACGACGTACATCGTCCGGCCGCGCATGGAGCCGCGGAACAGGCCGTTCGCCCCCTGGAATATCTCCCGCATCTCGGCGGGGGCCTTCCAGTGGTTGGTCGGGCCCGCGTCCTGCTCCTTCTCGGAGCAGATGAACGTCCGGTCCTCGACCCGGGCGACGTCGGACGGGTCGGAGGCTGCGTAGTAGGAGTTCGGGCGCTTGATCGGGTCGAGCTTCTTGAACGTGCCCTTGCGGACGAGCTCCTCGCACAGGCGCTCGTATTCAGCCTCGGATCCGTCACACCAGACCACACTGTCCGGCTGGGTCAGTTCAGCGATCTCGTTGACCCACGAGATCAGTTCCTTGTGCTGGGTGGGGACGGTTGAGGGAGCCGCGTTGTCGCGCGCCACGATCGCTCCTAGATGAGGGATTTTTCTGTTGAGTGCCCCGTGGGGGCCGCGACCCGGATGCTTCGTAGCCGCTCATCCGGTGCCGACTGCACTCATTTGATCATCCGACTACTTTGCCCATCTGTCCAGAGGACGTCACAGTTGAGCGGAGTGAGGATCGCCACGTGTCCCCGCGTTTCTTTGCGTGCACGTAAGGTTCGACTGAAAGATTTTTTGCGGTACGCACGTTTGCCCGTAGGCCGGGCACGCCGGGTGATATCGGTCGCACCTTGATACGTAACTTACGGTTCCGTAGGTACCATGCCGCCCATGACTGCGTCCGTCCCCGACGCGCCCACGGACTCGCCGGCAGCCGGCCGCGGTCCCGTCGCGCTCTCCTTGCCCCATCCGGTCAAGCCGAAGCTCCGCGGCTGGTTGCATCTCGGGATGTTCCCCACCGTGCTCGTCGCAGGCCTGATTCTCACGGCCCTCGCGAGCTCGACCCGGGGGCGAATCGCCTGCGGCATCTATGTCCTGACGGCGTGTCTGCTCTTCGGCGTCAGCGCGCTCTACCACCGCGGCAACTGGGGCCCGCGCATGGACGGAGTCCTGCGCCGGCTCGACCACGCCAACATCTTCCTGATCATCGCGGGCACGTACACCCCGCTGACCCTGCTCCTCCTGCCGGGGGCCAAAGGGCAGTGGCTGCTGTGGGGGATCTGGGGCGCGGCGGCGGCCGGCATCGTCTTCCGGGTCTTCTGGGTGGGTGCCCCGCGCTGGCTCTACACGCCCTGCTACATCGCGATGGGCTGGGCCGCCGTCTTCTTCCTTCCCGACTTCATGCGCACCGGCGGCATCGCCGTCCTGGTGCTGGTCATCGTCGGCGGCCTGCTCTACAGCGCCGGCGGCGTGATCTACGGCATCAAGCGGCCGAACCCGTCACCGCGCTGGTTCGGCTTCCACGAGGTCTTCCACTCCTTCACGCTCGCGGCGTTCGTCGTGCACTACGTGGGGATCTCGCTGGTGGCGTACCAGCACGCCTAGCCCTGACGAACGGACATACGAAAGGCCGCGGCATCGAGCCGCGGCCTTTCGTATGTCCGTTCGTTCGATCACTTGCTCGTTCACATGCACGTTCCCACGCCCGGAGCCGATCACACGCCCTGCGCATCAGCCCTGTACGAGGCCCAGCCCCGGTCCCGCAGCTCGTACAGCCTTGACGTTTCTGCCGCAGAACGCAGGGGCCCGCATGCGACGAGGGAGTGCTAGGTGCGGCTCGGGAACTCGGTGAGGGCGCGCGCCACGATGGCTTCCAGCTGCTCGTGGTGCGCGCCCTTCCAGTAGGCGCGGCCGCACACCAGGCAGCGCGCGAACACGTCGTACGAGCGCCGGGTGCCGTGTTCGAGCTGGTCGCCGACCTCTTCCTTCGTGGCCTCGCACAGCAGACCGTTGCAGGCGGTGCACCGCGTCCATGGCCGCAGTTCGGGCGCGAACCGGTGCAGCACGTCCCGCAGTTGGTCCTCCGGCCGGGTGCTGTAGACGAACGCGCCCGCCCACAGTTCCCGGCGGCGCAGCAGTCCCCGGTCGCGGCTGAGCATCACCCGGCGCTCGGCGGCCGAGCGCGAGGCGAGAGCCGGGTCACCGATGTCCATGGACTCGTAGGCCGCATCCACCCCGAGCAGCCGCAGCCGACGGGCGAGAGTGCCGAGGTGGACGTCGAGGAGGAAGCGGAGCGGAGCGCCCGGCACCCGCTGAGGGCGCTCCACGGGCCGCACCTCGACCCGCTCCCCGGCGGCCGGCACATGGGAGGGGCGCAGAACGCGGCCGTCCACGACGAGCGCGCCGACCTCGGTCAGCGGCACACCCAGCGACTCGACGACGTGGCCGAGCGTGGAGACACCGTCGGTGACGACCTTCGTGGCTCGCCCGCGCCGCCCGTGCGGGATGAAGAGCCCCAGCTCAGGGGCGAAATCGACATGGATCTCCGGTCTGTTCACCTGGTCAGGATGGCACGGGGACGGCTCAGGGGGCTTTGAATTCTTCCGGCGTCAGACCCCGCTCCAGCACATCGAGCGCGCGGGCCACACAGGCGCCGAGGTCGTCCTGCCGCCCGTGCTCGGCCCAGTACAGGAATGCCTCCGTCAGCGCGGCGGCCACGCCCATGCAGTGGACGCGCACCTCCAAGCCGTCCGGGTCGCGCCCGGTGCGCTCGGCGGCCACCCGGCACAGCATCCGGCCGGTCAGGGCCATGCGCTCGTTCATCCGCGACCGGACCGCAGGCACCTCGACCATCAGCCGCCGGAGCAGGCCCGCGTCCTCGGCCGTCCCGAACTCGCCCCGCATGCTCCGCTCGACGGCGTCCGGGACCACACGGCGCAGCGACTCCGCGAGCGGCTCGCCGGCCGGGCGGGCACGCAGTTCCTCCTCCAGGACGGGGGCGTACGCGCCGGTGAGGACGATGTCCTCCTTGGCCGGGAAGTACCGGAACACGGTGGAGGTGGACACCTCGGCCGCCTCCGCGATCTGCTCGATGGTGGTCGCCTCGTACCCCCGCTCGCGAACCAGCCGGTAGGTCGCCTCGCGGATCGCCGTACGGGTCTTGATCTTCTTCCGCTCACGCAGCCCCGGACGGGGTGCGGCAGGGGTCGAGCGGTGTGCGGTGGCGGCCATGGTTGTCATTGTCGGTCATCCTCAGGACCCCGGCCACGCCGCCGGCGACGTACCGCGGCCGCCCCGGTTCCCCGGGCGGCGGGACAGCGGCCCGGGACGGCGGGTGAAGGCGGCTTCCGCCGCGTTTCAGCTCCTCAGGGCCCTGCGCAGCTGCCGGGGATCCGTGGTCGGTGCGTCACAGGTGAAGTTGCGGCAGACGTACGCGGTCGGATCGCCGTTCACCAGGATCCGGTCGGCGAGGAGAGGCAGCTCGTCGTCCGGACGGCCCACCGCCACGACGGCGCCCGGCGCGGTGCCCGTGAGTGCCGTGTGATGCAGGCTCCTTGTGGCCGGGTCGTCCAGGGACGGGCCGACGATCGCGACCTCACGCGGCCCGTCGAGGAACGCCTCGGCGACGGCGAGCCCCCAGCCGATGAACCGGGGCACGCGCGGCCCCAGCACCCTGACGACGCCCAACGCCCGCTCCGCGGCGGCACGATGGGGCTCGGAGCCGGTGTGGGCGGCGTAGGAGAGCAGTGCGCCGGCGGCCGCGGACCAGCCGGACGGTGCGGCGTTGTCGGTGGGGTCCTGGGGGCGGCGGATGAGTTTCTCCGCGTCGGCGGCGGTGTCGTACAGGGACCCGCTCCCGTCGGTGAACTGTGCGAGCACATGACCGAGCAGGAGCCCGGAGAACTCCAGCCAGACACCCTCACCGGTGACGGAGGCGAGCGCGAGAAAGCCCTCGGCGACGTCGGCGTAGTCCTCCAGCACACCCGCGTTGGCGCCGACCTGACCGTCCTTCGACGTGCGGGCCAAACGGGCGTGCTCGTCCATGTGCAGCCGTACGAGCAGGTCGGCGGCGCCGAGCGCGGCCTCCACCAGATCGGGGCGGTCGAAGTAGGCGCCGGTCTCGGCGAGCGCGGCGACGGCGAGGCCGTTCCAGGCGGCGACCACCTTGTCGTCGCGGCCGGGAGCGGGGCGCTTCCCTCGTCTCCCGAGCAGCTTGCTCCTTATCGACTCGATCTTCTGCGCGCCGAACACACCCTCGCTCTGCGGAAGTTGCAGCACGGAGCTGCCGTGCTCGAAGGTGCCCTCCTCGGTGACGCCGAAGTACTGGGCCGCGATCTCGGCGTCCTCGGGGCCGAGGGCCTCGGTGAGCTGCGCGGGCGTCCACACGTAGTACGCGCCCTCGACGTGCCGGCCCTCGCCTTCGCCCTGCTGCGGCTCCCCCGGCTCCCCTCCGGGGCCGGCCGCGTCGCGCGGCACCTCCTCCTCGCTGTCGGCGTCGAGCGCGGAGGCGAACCCGCCCTCCTTGGTGCGCAGTTCACGCACCATGAAGTCGGCGGTCTCCAGCGCCACCCGGCGGGCGAGCTCGGAGCCGGTCGCGCGCCACAGGTGGGCGTACACACGGCACAGCAGCGCGTTGTCGTACAGCATCTTCTCGAAGTGCGGCACGACCCAGTCGCGGTCGACGGAGTAGCGGGCGAAACCGCCGCCGAGCTGGTCGTAGAGACCGCCGCGTGCCATGCGCTCGCAGGTGTCCTGCACCATCTGCAGGGCGCCCTCCGAACCGGTGCGGGCATGGTGGCGCAGCAGGAACTCGAGGACCATGGAGGGCGGGAACTTGGGGGCACCGCCGAACCCGCCGCGCTGCGGGTCGTACTCGCGGGTGAGGCCGAGCAGTGCCTGGGCGAGCTCCCCCTCACCGGGCGCCCGCATCTCGCCGTACTGCAGATCCCGGCCCGCGAGGTCACGCACGATCTTCCCGGCGACCCCCGCGACCTCGTCCCGGCGCTCGGCCCAGGCGTGCCGGACGCCTTCGAGGACCTGCAGGAAGGACGGCATGCCCTGACGCGGGGCGGGCGGGAAGTAGGTGCCGAAGTAGAACGGCTCGGCGTCGGAGGTGAGAAAGACGGTCATGGGCCACCCGCCCTGGCCCGTGGCGGCCTGGACCGCCTCCATGTACACGGCGTCGACATCCGGTCGCTCTTCGCGGTCGACCTTGATGCTGACGAAGTGCTCGTTCAGATATGCGGCCGTCGCGTCGTCCTCGAAGGACTCGTGCGCCATCACATGGCACCAGTGACAACTCGAGTAACCGACGCTGAGCAGCACCGGCACGCCCCGTTCGCGCGCCGCGTCGAAGGCCTCTTCCGACCACGGCCACCAGTCGACGGGGTTGTCCGCGTGCTGGAGCAGATACGGAGACGTCTCGTGAGCCAGTCGGTTCGGCATACCCCCATCCTGCCCGACACGGCCCGTTCGGTCGCCTCACCGCCGACACACGGTCGGCCGCCGCTGCCGGTGTCACCCGGAAGGAGCGCCGGAGTGGTCCGCGGGATCCGGACGTCATCGAACCCGCTCCGTGATCGCCCGCAACCCTCGCGCTGATGTCCCCCTCGAAGGACACTGAAAGCCAAGGGAGTTGACGCCGGAGGGGGACGTGACATGCGGGACGGCCATCGGACGGAAGCCGAGCGGCTGCTGGCACGGGCCGTGGAGGAGGAGGTGCGCCGCTCGGGCGGTCGCACCAATGGGGCCGTACTGCTCTCGCGGGCGCGCGGAGCGCTCGACGCCATGGCGCAGACGGCCGCGGAGGAGTACGAGGCCTACACACGGGCTCTCGACGAGGTGGAGGCGGGCCGGCTGACCTTCGGTCAGCGGTATGCGAAGGAGGGAGCCACGACGGCGCTCGCGGTGGCGGTCGTGGCCGCGGCCACGGCCTGCGTCGCGGACCTCGTGCTGGGCACGGGCGACGGCACGGCGCTGAGCGCCGCCGTCACCGTCGGGATCGCGGGGGCCGCGACGACGGTGGTGAAGGTGACCGCGTCCCATCTGCCGGCGGCCGGCCGCCGGGCCGGTGAGCTCGGCCGGCCCGGCGGCCTCGAGCAACTGCGGCTGCAGTGGCTGACCGCCCTGGAGGTCCGCGGCATCCGGCCCTTCCTCGACCAGCAGCGGGTGATCCTCTCCTCGACGACCCCCACGAAGGGCTCACCCCAGCTGCGCCGCGCCGACAAGAGCGCGGCGGCGCGCCGGCGCACGGTGCTCGACCAGTCCTTCGGCCAGCTGCCGGACCCCGTGGGCCCGTTCGCGGGCCGGCGCCAGGAGCTGGCACGGATCCGGCAGTGGGTCCAGGCGGCCCGGGCGGCCACAGAGACCAAGCCGTCGGTGGTCGTCCTGCACGGCCCGCCGGGCTCCGGGCGCACGACGCTCGCGATCCGCGCCGCGCACGACCTCAAGGACCACTTCCGGGGCGCGTGCGTGGTGAACCTGCGCGGCGACAGCGCCGACGAGCCGCCGCTGTCCACACGCGACGCCCTGCTCAATCTGCTCAACCAGCTCGGCGCGCCCCGTGAGCAGCTTCTGTTCCGTGAGCGCTCCGCGCCCGATCAGCACGTCAAGCGGCTGATCGAGCTGTACCACCAGCATCTGACGGGCATGCCCGTCACGATCGTGCTCGACGACGCCTCGGACCCCGAGCAGCTGCGCGCCCTCCTCCCCGAGCGTTCCGAGAGCCTGGTGCTGGTCACCGTGCGAGGACCTCTCGACCTGCCCGAGGACCTGCCGGCCCGGGTGCACGAGCTCCAGGTCGGGCCGCTGGACGCGGCGGGCGCGGAGGAACTGCTGAACGCGGCGGCCCAGGACACTTCGGGCCCGTACGACGCCGAGGCCGCCGAGCGCACCCGGGAGCTGTGCGGCGGTCTGCCTCTGGCACTGCGCGTCTGCGGCTCCTCGCTCGGCCCGCGCACCCCACGCCAACTGGCCGCGGACCTCGCGGCCTACGGCCCGGTGGACCCGCTGGAGCGCGCTCTGTGGCTGCGGTACACGGACCAGCCGGAGGCCGCACGGCGCCTGCTGCGACGGCTCGCGCTGGCGGGCCGCACCTCACTGGGCGCTGCCGCGGCGGCCGCCCTGCTGGCCACGGACGAGGAGGACGCGACCCGGCATCTGCAGGCGCTGGCGCGCGCCGGCCTGATCGACCATGTGCGCGGCAGCCGCTACCGCCTGCACGACGTGGTACGGGCCTTCGCGCAGGCCAGGCTGCTGGACGAGGAGGAGCCGGCCGAGCGTACGGCGGCCCAGGAGCGCCTGATCGTGAACTACGCGGAGCTGGCCGACTCGGTGCTGCGCCTGGTGGACGGCAATATGTCGACCCGCTCGGACCGCTTCGGACCGCACGGCTTCACCTCCCTGGACGCGGCGCTGCGCTGGCTGGACGACGAGTCGAGCTTCATCACCGCCACCCTGCGGCACGCGGAGGGCGTCGATCAGTCGGCGGTGCTGAACCTGCTGGGCGCCCTGTGCGACTACTGCCTGCTGCGCGGCGACCTCTACCGGCTGGGCGAGCTCAGCGAGCTGACGATCGGGGGCGCCCCGGCCCGCACGGAACCGACGGCGGGAGAGGTGGACCAGGGCCTTCTGGTGCGCTCGGTGCGCTGGCGTACGGGCATCGCGGCACGTCAGCTGGGTGAGCTGGACAAGGCCCGGACCACGCTTGCCTCAGTGGTGGACCTGTACCGGCAGGCCCATCACGACGCGGGCGCCGCCCGGGCGCTGTGTTCGCTCGGTATCACCCTCCACCACCAGGGCAACCTCACCGAGGCGACGGCCAGGCTCGAGGAGGCGCTGGAACTGCAGGCCTCCCCCGAGCTAGCGGCGGACCGCGCGTGGACCATGCACGCGCTGGCCGCGGTGGAGCGCGACCGCGCACGGCCGGCCCGGGCGCTGGACCTGCTCACCCGCGCCGTGATCCTCCACCAGGAGAACGAGTCCGTGCACGGTGAGGCCTGGGCGCACTTCCAGCTCGGTCAGCTGGCCCTGCGCCTGGGCGAGGTCCCGCGTGCGGAGACGGAACTGCGCACCGCACTGGAACTGTGCACCCGCACCCGTGACCCACGCGGTGAGGCCTGGGCGCTGACCCAGCTGGCCCGTGCCCGCCTGGTCGCGGGCGACGGGTCGGCTGCCGCCGAGGAACTGCGCCGGGCGGCCGCACGTCACCGGGAGAACGAGGACATACGCGGCGAGGCCTGGACCGCCTACTACCTCGGCCAGGCCCTGGAGGAGACGGGCGAACTCGATGAGGCGGTCCGCGACCTGGAGCGTGCCCGCACGATGTTCTCGCGGATGCGGGACGTGTACGGGCTGGCCTGCGCCCGCCACCACTCGGCACGGGTGACCCGCGACCAGCGGGCGGCCCGGACGGGGTCGCTGCGCAACTCCGGATTCGCACGACAGCTGCTGGTGGACGCGAGGGCGGACTTCCAGCGCATCGGCGTGGCCCATGGCGAGGCGTGGACGTGCCTGGAACTGGCGGTGGTGGACGCCGGCAACGCCCGCACCCAGCAGGCGCTCGCCCTGTGCGACGAGGCGGTGGACCTGTTCACCTCGTACGGCGACCGCAGGGGGGAGGACTGGGCCCGCTTCCTGCGCTGCACCCTTCTGCCCTACGCCTCCCCGGGAGGCGTCGAGGTGGGCACCGCGGTGGCCGAGGAGGAACTGGCGCAGCTGTCCCGCGCCGGGCATCCGGCGAGGGACGAGAAGCTGGACGACGTCGTCGGGGCGTACGGGGTGCTGCTGGAGCGCGGTGTGAGCCTGGAGGACGGCTGGCAGGCATGGCGCCTGGGGATGGTGCCCGGACGGCACGCCCGGGAGGTGATGGGGGTGGAGGTGCCCGCCGGGAACTGACGGGCACCCCGACGGGGGCCGCGCCCGGGTGTGTCGGGCGCGGCCCCGAAGTGCGAGATCTCAGCCCCGCTGGGCCTTGGGTGCTCCCTTGACCGTGCCGGAGCCCTCCGTACCGGCCTTCTCGCCGGTGTCGGAGACGTCCTCCTCGAAGCGGACCTTGCCCATGTGCTTGTTCATGGACTTCATCAGGCCCCACACCGCCACAGCCATCACCGCGAAGACGATGAAGCCGAGGACACCGGGGGTGACCTTGTTCTGGTCGACCTCGGCGAGGGTGACGAGGTGCGTCATGGCCGGGCTCACGCTTGCGCTCATGTCAGGCATTGTCCCTCAGGGCCGGCGGACGCCTGCAAAGAGGTCGCCCTCCGGGAGGGAGGTGTCCACGAGGGACTTCGCGAGCTCGTACTCCTCGGTCGGCCAGACGTCCTTCTGGAGCTGGAGCGGTACGCGGAACCAGCCCCCGTCGGGGTCGATCTGCGTGGCGTGGGCGATCAGCGCCTTGTCCCGGATCTCGAAGAAGTCCGCGCACGGGACGTGCGTGGTCAGCGTGCGCTCGACGCGCTCGAACTCGTCCCAGCGCTTCAGCCAGTCCGCGTAGGGCGACTCCAGGCCGCGCGCGAGCATCGCGTTGTGCAGGGCCTCGGTCCGCGAACGGTTGAAGCCCTGGTTGTAGTACAGCTTCAGCGGCCGCCACACCGGGCCGAACTCCGTCTCGGGGTACTTCTCGCCGTCCGCCGCGCCCTCGAAGGCCACCATGGAGATCTTGTGCGTCATGATGTGGTCGGGGTGGGGGTAGCCGCCGTTCTCGTCGTAGGTGGTGATCACCTGCGGACGGAACGAGCGGATCCTGCGGACGAGCTCGCCGGCCGCCTTGTCGACGTCCTCGAGGGCGAAGCAGCCCTCGGGCAACGGCGGCAGCGGGTCGCCCTCCGGCAGGCCGGAGTCGATGAAGCCGAGCCAGTCCTGCTTGACGCCGAGGATCTCCCGGGCCTCGTCCATCTCCTTCTTGCGTACCTCGTGGATGTGCTCCTCGATGTACTTGTCGCCCTGGAGCTTGGGGTTGAGGATGGAGCCGCGTTCCCCGCCCGTGCAGGTCACCACCAGCACGTCCACCCCCTCGGACACGTACTTCGCCATGGTGGCCGCGCCCTTGCTCGACTCGTCGTCAGGGTGGGCGTGCACTGCCATCAGTCGCAGTTGGTCAGTCAAGACTCGATCCTCAGTAAGTCGGCAGGTCGGCGCCCGGTGTGATTCGGCGCGATGTGCGGCTTCTATAGTGACCGAATCGGGGGGCGAAAAATTCCGGGGCCCCTCCCGGAGCACCCCTTCCGGGACGTCCGTCCCGGTGACGGCCGAGAGGACGACCATGAGTACGGCGAGCACGCGGCTGCCCGAGGGCCGTTACGGCCGCTCCGCCGACGACCGCGCCGACCGCGCACTCAAGATCGTCGCCAGTGTGCTCGGGGCTCTGCTGCTGATCCTCGTCGGCTGGTTCGGGTACCACTACGTCGTGCAGAACAAGATCAGCGGCCAGGTGATCACCTTCGAGGCCGGGAAGGACTCGGTCAAGGTCCATCTCGAGGTGCGCAAGGACGCGAACGCCAGCGGTTACTGCACCGTGCGCTCCCAGTCGGCGGACGGCACCGAGGTGGGCCGGGCGGACTTCCGGTTCGGCGGGCACACCACCCGCATCGACAAGGTCGTCACGCTGCGTACGACGTCCGAGGGGTCCACGGCGGAGCTGCTGGGCTGCCACGCCGACTGACGTCACTCTTCTCACGTAGGCGCTGACCTGCATTGACATAATTCTGATGGCTTATGTCCTCCCCCTTCCGCCGCTGAATTGTTAGGCTCGTGGTTTCGCCCACCCGTGAAGGAACATTCTTCTGGGTAGGGCGATGCTTTGTATTTCCCAGTACCGACGAGGAGCACCCTGTGACCCAGACCAGCGAGAACGTCACCTGGCTGACCCAGGAGGCGTACAACAAGCTCAAGGACGAGCTTGAGTACCTTACTGGTCCTGCGCGCACGGATATCGCCGCCAAGATTGCGGCTGCGCGCGAGGAGGGCGACCTGCGCGAGAACGGCGGGTACCACGCGGCCAAGGAGGAGCAGGGCAAGCAGGAGCTCCGTGTGCGCCAGCTGACCCAGCTCCTCGAGAACGCCCAGGTCGGAGAGGCCCCGGCCTCGGACGACGGTACCGTCGCGCCCGGCATGGTCGTGACGATCGCCTTCGACGGTGACGAGGACGACACGCTGACGTTCCTGCTCGCCTCGCGCGAGTACGCGAGCGCCGACATCGAGACGTACTCGCCGCAGTCTCCGTTGGGCGCCGGCGTGATCGGCCACAAGATCGGCGAGGACGCGCAGTACGAGCTGCCGAACGGCAAGAAGGCTTCGGTGAAGATCCTGAAGGCCGAGCCCTACCAGGGCTGAGCCTCCCCGGCGTCTTCCGCGGGCCCCCGGTGCCTTCAGCACCGGGGGCATCGCCATGCCCGGGGCCGACTGCCCCGGGCCCCTTTCGGGTCAGGCCGTCGCCGAGCGGTACTTCCGCACCGCCAGCGTCCGGAACACCACGATGATCAGAACCGAGTAGATCAGCGACGCCCAGACGGGGTGCTCCATCGGCCACGCATGCGAGGACGAGTGCACCGGCGGGTTGCCGAACAGCGTGCGGCAGGCCTGCACGGTGGCGCTGAACGGGTTCCAGTCGGCGACGTGCCGCAGCCACGGCGTCATGTGGGTGGTGTCCACGAACGCGTTCGAGATGAACGTGACGGGGAACAGCCAGATCAGTCCGCCGGACGTGGCCGCCTCCGGCGTACGCACCGAGAGGCCGATCAGCGCCCCGATCCAGGTGAACGCGTACCCCAGCAGGAGCAGCAGACCGAAGGCGCCGAGCACCTTGCCGATGTTGGTGTCGGCGTTGGACCCCACACGCCAGCCGACCAGGACCGCGACGATCGCGAGGACCAGCAGCGTCAGCGCGGTCTGCACGAGGTCGGCGAGGGTGCGCCCGGTGAGCACCGCGCCCCGCGCCATGGGCAGCGAGCGGAAGCGGTCGATGAGCCCCTTGTGCATGTCGTCGGCGATGCCCGCGCCGGCGCCCGCCGTGGCGAACGTGACGGTCTGGGCGAAGATGCCGGCCATCAGGAAGTTGCGGTAGTCGTCGGGGCTGGTGCTGCCGCCGACCCGCATGGAACCGCCGAAGACATAGCTGAACAGCACCACGAACATGATCGGCTGGATCAACCCGAAGATCACCATCTCCGGGATCCGGGTCATGCGGATCAGATTGCGCTTGGCGACGACCAGCGAGTCACGGACGGACTGGCCGAGAGGGTTCGCGGGCGCCGCCGCGGTCACGGTGTCGGTGCCTGCACTCACTTGGCGGTCTCCTTCGTGCGCTTGCGGGCCTTGGGGTTCTCGGCCGCTCCGTTGTCCTCGGGCTTCTCCTCGGCCACATGGCCGGTCAGGGACAGGAAGACGTCGTCCAGGGTGGGACGGCGCAGCCCGACGTCGTCCATCTCGATGCCGCGGGTGTCCAGTTCGCGGATGACCTCGGCGAGGAGCTTGGCACCGCCGGCGACGGGGACGGTGAGCTTGCGGGTGTGCTCCTCGACCGTGGCCTCGCCCTTGCCGAAGCCGCTCAGCACCTCCACCGCGGTCGGGATGTCCTCGCGCTGGTGGACGACCACCTCGACGCGCTCACCGCCCGTGCGCGCCTTGAGCTGGTCGGAGGTGCCACGGGCGATGACGCGGCCGTGGTCGACGACGCAGATCTCGTGCGCCAGGTGGTCGGCCTCTTCCAGGTACTGCGTGGTCAGCAGCAGGGTCGTGCCGCCGGAGACGAGCTGCTTGATGACCTCCCACAACTGCTGGCGGTTGCGCGGGTCCAGACCGGTCGTCGGCTCGTCCATGAACATCACCGGCGGGCGGACCACCAGCGCGGCGGCGAGGTCGAGACGGCGGCGCATACCGCCGGAGTACGTCTTCGCGGGCCGGTCGGCGGCCTCGGTGAGGTTGAACTGCTCCAGCAGTTCGGTCGCCCGCTGCTTGGCCGCCTTGGACTTCATCTGGTAGAGCTGCCCCACCATCTGAAGGTTCTCGCGGCCGGTGAGATACTCGTCGACCGCGGCGAACTGCCCGGACAGACCCACCGAGCGTCGTACGGCGTCGGGGTGCGCGAGCACATCGATCCCCGCGACGAGCGCCTTGCCGCTGTCGGGGCGCAGCAGGGTCGTCAGGCAGCGGACGGTGGTGGTCTTGCCCGCGCCGTTGGGCCCGAGCAGGCCGAGCACGGTGCCCTCCGGGACGTCGAGGTCGACGCCGTCCAGAGCCCTTACATCGCCGAAGGTTTTCACCAGGCCTTCGGCATAGATGGCGCCTGGCATATGAGTTCTCCACGTCGTTGGGGTTCGGGGAATGGGGGACGAGCGTACGTTCAGGCGTTCGTTCGCTCGATGTGTTTTTCCGCCCGCGCAGGCGCGATGGTCCCGCAGCACGGCGGACGCGATGAGGCGACCACACCATAACGCGATGTATCGCGTCTCTCAAACGAATTTTTCCACTCGGCCTCGACAACGGCCGGTACTCAGTCGATGACGGTGTAACCCGCGTCCCGCAGCGCCTGCCAGACCTCGGCGCAGTGCTCCGGGCCCTTCGTCTCCAGGTGCAGCTCCACCTCCGCCTCCGTGAGCCCGAGCCGTGGATCGGTCCGTACGTGACTCACATCGAGGACGTTAGCGTCGAGCACTGACAACACCCCGAGAAGCGTCGCGAGGGCTCCGGGGCGGTCGGTCAGCCGCAGCCGGACGGCCAGGTAGCGGCCCTGCGCGGCCATGCCGTGCCGCAGGATGCGCTGCAGCAGCACCGGGTCCACGTTGCCGCCGGACAGTACCGCCGCCACCGGGCCCTCGAAGGCGCCCGGATCGCTCAGCAGCGCCGCCACCGGACTCGCGCCGGCCGGCTCGACCACCAGCTTGGCCCGCTCCAGGCACAGCAGCACCGCGGCGGACAGCGCGTCCTCGGACACCGTACGGACCTCGTCGACCAGGTCGCGGATGATCCGGAACGGCACCTCACCGGGCCGCCCCACCCTGATCCCGTCGGCCATCGTGGCCGGGTTGTCGACCGACACCGGGCGCCCGGCCGCCAGCGAGGGCGGGTACGCCGCCGCTCCCTCCGCCTGCACGCCCACCACCCGCACATCCGGGCGCAGCGCCTTCACCGCGGTCGCGATGCCCGCCGCCAGCCCGCCGCCGCCGATGCCCACGACGATCGTGCGTACCCGCGGCCACTGCTCGAGGACCTCGAGACCGACCGTGCCCTGGCCCGCGATGATGTCGGGGTGATCGAACGGGTGGATGAAGACCGCACCCGTCTCGGCCGCGTACCGCTGCGCCGCGGCCAGGGTCTCGTCCACCACCTGGCCCTGCAGACGTACGTCAGCGCCGTACTCGCAGGTCGCGCTGATCTTCGGCAGTGGGGCCCCCTTGGGCATGAAGACCGTGGAGTGCACCCCGAGCAGCGAGGAGGCGAGGGCCACGCCCTGCGCATGGTTGCCCGCGCTCGCGGCGACGACGCCCGCCGCCCGCTCCTCGGGCAGCAGCCCCGCGATCCGCACGTATGCCCCGCGCAGCTTGAACGACCCGGTCCGCTGGAGGTTCTCGCACTTGAACTGCACCGGCGCACCCACCAGCTGAGACAGGTGCCTGCTGCCCTCCATCGCCGTGACGCGGGCGATGCCCGACAGCATCTTCTGGGCGCCCCGTACGTCGTCCAAAGTCACCGCCGGCAAGGAGTCAGCCGTGCTGTAGTTCATGACCACCAGTCTCGCAGTTCACGCCGCTTCGCAGCGGGTGTGACCAAAGCCCTGGACAGGTTTGTGCAGCGCCGGTACGACCTGCGCCCCGGCCGCGTACCCTGTCCCCCAACCCAGCCCCACGCATGAATTGAGCCCCCGGCCATGCCCACAACACCTGAAATGTCGATGGACATGTCGACCGTCGGTGAACCCGGCCTTCTGGACACCCTGCAGCACGAGGTCGCGGTGTTCGCGCGGCGCGCCGAACAGACGCGGCTCGGCGGGGTCGGGCCGGTGCGCAACTCCATGGACCGCGCCGCGTACCTCCTGCTCAACCGCCTCGACAAAGAGGGCCCGATGGGCGTCAAGGCGCTGGCGGCGAGCATGGGCATCGACTCGTCGACGGTCACCCGGCAGGTGGCCCCGCTCGTCGACACCGGCCTCGTCAAGCGCACCTCCCACCCGGAGGACGGGCGCGCGGTGGTACTCCAGCTCTCCCCGCGCGGACTGGCCCGCCTGGAGGAGGTCCGCTCGTCCCGGCGGCAATTCATGGCCGAACTGACGACCGACTGGACACCGCAGGAGCGCGAGGACTTCTGCACCCTGCTCACCCGGTTCAATGCGGCTCTCTCCGCCCGGCAGGCCACCCAGGGGGTCCCGGGACCGGAGTCCCAGCCGGCGACCTGAGCCCGACGTCCTGAGCGCCACGTCCCGCGCGGGCAGCCCTCGTCCTGCACCGCGCGCCGACGTACTGCGCCCGACGTACCGCCTCCCCCGCGCCTCGCGGACCCCGCCCTTTGCGTCACCGGCCCGGCACGCGCGCGTTCGAGCGCTCCCCGGCTCTTGACCCGGAGGGCGCGGCCGGTCTGATATGAGACCGGAACCCGTCGTACACGGTCCGGTTCGCCGTACACGCCCAGATCCTGCCCTGCGTGCGCGGCGGCCCGCACGGTGTCGACGAGGTCCGGTCCGCTTCATGATCGCCCGCAGGGGGGAGGCGCGGTGCGAGAACGGCACGCTTCCCATGGCGCCCGCCGGACCCGTGAGTTCGAGGCGTTCGTCGCGGGCGCGGCCGGGCGGCTGCTGCATGCCGCAACCCTGCTCACCGCGGAGATCCCGGACGACAACCCGCGCGCGCAGCGCCTGCTGACGCTGACCCTCGCCCAGACCTACGCGTCCTGGGACCGGCTGCGCGGGGACGACCCCTACGACCGGGCGCGCCAGTATCTGGCCAGTCGCTTCGCGCGCGGGGCGTGGCACCAGTACGGGGCCTGGTACCGGTACGGGGCCCTCGGCCGGCGCCGGCCGAAGGCCCAGGGCCTGCTGGCGGACCTGTCGCCCCAGGAGCGGCTGATCCTCGTCCTGAGGCTGTACGAGGGTGTGGCCGAAGAACAGGCGGGCGCCCTCCTCGGCCTGTCCCCCGAGCGGGTGCGCGCGATCTGCGCCCGGGCGATGACCACGCTGCTGCACCCGCCGCCCGGGCCGGCGCCGACGGTGCCGGTGGCGAAGCCGGCGCCCTCGTGACGGGGCCGCACCGGAGAACAGGACGCCTTCCGGGACCCTGCCGGACCCGGTCAAGCGGAGGTGACCGATGAACATGCCCGAGCGTGAGGCGACCGTACGGCGGCTGCTCGAGCGGACGCCGCCGCATGTGCCGCCCGACCTGTACCCGGAGGTCCTGCGGCGCGGCGGCCGGATGCTGCGCCGCCGCATCGTGGCCCGCCGGCTGATGTGGCTGGTGCTGATCGCCGCCGCCGTCGCCTTCGCGATCTGGGCCCTGTACACACACCCCTGGGTGGAGCCGCCGTCCACGACGACTCCACCGATCAGCGACTGGTGAGACCAGCGGCTAGCCGAGGGCCTGCCGCAGGTCCTCCAGGAGGTCGTCGACGTTCTCGATGCCCACGGAGATGCGGACGAGGTCGGCGGGGACCTCCAGGGCCGAACCGGCAGCCGACGCGTGCGTCATGCGCCCCGGGTGTTCGATCAGCGATTCCACACCGCCCAGGGACTCGCCCAGGGTGAAGACCTTGGCACGGTTGCACACCTCGACGGCCGCCTCCTCGCCGCCTTCGACCCGGAACGAGACCATCCCGCCGAACGCCTTCATCTGCTTGGCGGCGATCTCGTGCCCGGGGTGCTCCGGCAGGCCCGGGTACAGAACGCTCGTCACGCGCGCGTGCCGGGTGAGCATGTCGGCGACCTTGGCCGCGTTCTCACTGTGCCGGTCCATGCGGACGGCGAGCGTCTTGGTGCCGCGCAGCACCAGCCACGAGTCGAACGGGCCCGCGACCGCGCCCATCGCGTTCTGGTGGTAGGCCAGCTGCTCGCCCAGCTCGGGGTCGTTCACGATCAGCGCGCCGCCGACGACGTCGGAGTGTCCCCCCATGTACTTGGTCAGGGAGTGCACGACGACGTCCGCGCCGAGCGCGAGGGGCTGCTGCAGGTAGGGCGTCGCGAAGGTGTTGTCGACGACGAGCCTCGCGCCCGCGTCACGGGCGATCTGGGCGACGGCGGCGATGTCGGTGATGCCGAGCAGCGGGTTGGAGGGGGTCTCCACCCAGACGGCCTTGGTCCGCGGGGTGAGCGCGGCTCGTACGGCCGACGGATCGCTGGTGTCGGCGACCGACCATTCCACACCCCACCGCGAGACGACCTTGGCGAAGAGGCGGAACGTACCGCCGTAGGCGTCGTTCGGGATGACGACGTGATCGCCGGGGCTGAGCAGCGTACGCAACAGGCAGTCCTCGGCCGCCAGTCCGGACGCGAACGCGAGGCCGCGACGGCCGCCCTCCAGGGCGGCGAGGTTCTCCTCCAGGGCAGTTCTGGTGGGGTTCGCACTGCGGCTGTACTCGTAGCCGCCGCGCAGGCCGCCGACGCCATCCTGCTTATACGTCGAGACCTGGTAGATCGGCGGGACGACCGCCCCGGTGAGGGGGTCGGCGGTGTTCCCCGCGTGAATCGCGAGGGTCTCGAAATGCTGACTGATGTGCCTGTCGCTCATGAGGACCGAGGGTAGTGCGCCCGGGACGAGGATGACGGCGAAGGCCCGACGTCGGCGGGGGGAGCACGGAGTGTCCGGTGCGCGAGCGCGGAGGGTCGCGTCCGTCGACGGAGTCGACGTGTGGGCTGGACCGGTCGACGGGGCGCGGGAGCGGTCAGCGGGTGGGCGGGAGCGGCGACCGCGGCGACGGAAGGCGGCCGGCAGCCCGGCCGGCAGCCCGGCCGGCCGCCTCGCCGCAGTTCGCCGCCGGGTTTTCCACAGGCCCGGAGACCAGGTTGGCCAACTGCCGGACCCGTCTGGTTCGCTTGAGACATGGTGATTCTTTGGGTCCTGATGGCGCTGGCCATGATCAGCCTGGTCCTGCTGCCCGTCCTCATGCGCAGGCGCGCGGGTATCCAGCAGGTCGCGCCGGGCGACCCGGACGCCGCGGATCCGGCGAACTACGGCTTCGTCCGCCAGGAGGAGCTGGACATCCGCATGCCCGGCCCCGACCAGGACCTGCTGGATGTCCTGGACGTCGTGCAGCGCACGCAGGACTACCGCGCGGCGTCCCAGCTCCTGGCCGGCACGGAGAAAGAGGGCGAGACACGCTGGCAGCGCGTCCAGGCCTTCGCGGGCGCCGCGTCCCTCGAGTTGCAGCAGCGGCCCGGCGGCGTGAGCGAGATGCCGGGCGGGCAGTGGCTGCGGGTATGGCGGGCCGAGGCCCCCAAGGACGCGGGCGGCGCGGCCGTGCAGGCGGAGTTCCTGGTGCAGCAGGCATGGCGCACGTCGACTCCGGGGACGGACGAGTTCCGGATCATCATGGAGGAGGCGAAGTCGGCGTGCGCGGAGGCGGCGCTGCTGGCCCCCGGTGACCCGATCCCGTACATCATCGAGCTCTCGGTGGCCCGCGGACTCGCGTATCCGCAGCCGGAGTTCGAACAGCTGTGGCTGAAGATCCTGGACCGCTCCCCCGCCCACATGGGCGCGCACCTGGCGGCGCTGCACTACTGGTGCGAGAAGTGGCACGGCTCGCGGCAGGTGGCGTACGCGTTCGCGGAGGCGGCCGCGGCCCGCGCCCCGCAGGGCTCGCTCCTCGCCGCGATGCCCCTCTTCGCGGTCTTCGAGCACCTCCCCGAAGTGAACCTGGTCCGCAGCTTCTACCAGAGCGAGGTCGTGACGAAGGCGATCCACGGCGCCCTCTACGCGGTGCAGTCGGCCCGCTCCGACGACCCGATGCTGGCGCACGTCCGCCACCTCCTGGTCTTCTTCCTGGTCCGCAGCGAGCGCTGGTCGGAGGCCATGGCCCAGCTGGTCCACGTCGACGGCCATGTCGGCGCACTGCCCTGGACCCTGACCTCCGACCCGGCCGCGGACTACGCGGTCTTCCGCGCACTGGCGGTGGCGGGCTACGAGGCGAACGGAGGAAGCCCGGCGACGCTGCCACGCTGAGCGAAAGGCGAAGGAGCGGCCAGGGGGTGGGCGACTTCTCCGCCCCGGAGGGGCCCGGAATTCCCGTGACGACGGGCACGTTGTCGCAGACACATCCCACCCCGGCCGTGACCCAGTGGAGACCGCATGTTCCTGTACAGCCGCGTGCCCCAGCTGCCGACCCCGGAACAGGCCCTGCGCGGTCGCTCCAGCCCGCCCTTCACGATCCCCGAACGGCACACGGTCCTCGGCACCCCGCTCCTCGGCCCCTACCCGGAGGGCCTGGAGATCGCCGACTTCGGTCTGGGCTGCTTCTGGGGCGCCGAGCGCAAGTTCTGGCAGCTCCCGGCGGGCGTCCACACCACGCTCGTCGGATACCAGGGCGGCTACACCGAGAACCCCATGTACGAAGAGGTCTGCTCGGGCCTGACGGGCCACACGGAGGCGGTCCGCATCGTCTACGACCCGAAGCAGATCTCGTACGAGCGCCTCCTCCAGGTCTTCTGGGAGTCCCACAACCCCACGCAGGGCTTCCGCCAGGGCAACGACGTCGGCACGCAGTACCGCTCGGCGATCCACACCCACTCCCCCGCCCAGGCAGCCACGGCCAAGGCGTCCCGCGAGGCCTACCAGAAGGTCCTCACGGCCTCCGGCTACGGCACCATCACCACGGAACTGCTCCCCGCGGAGGGCCGCGAGTTCTACCCGGCGGAGGGGTACCACCAGCAGTACTTGGCGAAGAACCCGGCGGGCTACTGCGGGTTGGGCGGGACGGGGGTCAAGCTAAGTGACCCGTTCGACACGAACTGGGGGGCGTCCTGCCCGACGGGCATCGCTGCGGCGCCGGAGGTCACGGACAAGTAGTAGGGCTTGGTTAGGTTGGGATGGGCTTGGCGTGTCTGGGTGGGGGCAGCGGCGTCCGGCACAGCGGGCAGCGCCCGGCCCAGCAGGCCAGCAGGACCTGCAGTCCGGCCACGACCTGGTAGGTCGTCAGGCCGTGGCCGCCGCTTTCGGGGACAGTCGCTCCAGGGTGCAAAACGCCTGGGCGACCGAGGCCAGGGTGAGGTGCCGGTGGAAGCCGTTCCAGGTGCGGCCCTCGAAGTGACCCAGCCCCAAGGCGGTCTTCAGCTCGCGGTAGTCGTGCTCGACCCGCCAGCGGAGCTTCGCCGAGCGCACCAGGTGCCGCAGGGGGGTGTCCGCGGGCAGCGTGGAGAGCCAGTACTTGGTCGGCTCCTTCTCGCCGGCGGGCCACTCGGCCAGCAGCCAGCACACCGGCAGGTCCTCGCCGGGGTGCGCCCGGCGCAGCCGCACTCCGGCGGGGCGCACCCGCAGTGCGGCGAACCGCGAGCGCAACGGGCCCTTGGAGCCCTGCCGCCAGGTCACCCGGTGCAGGGCGCCGTGCCCGGCGTCCTGCACCAGCGTGCGCACCGAGGTGGGTGCCTGCCGGTAGCGGGGCACCGGGGGCCGGCCGGTGCCCGACCAGGCCGGAGCGGTACGCGTGGCGGTCTCGGGCAGCACCGCGGTGTCCGAACGCACCCCGACCACGTAGTCGATGCCGCGCTCTTCCAACGCCAGCCGGAAGGCACCGTCTTGACCGTAGCCCTCGTCGGCCACGATCAGCGGCGGGTCCAGCCCCCAGCACCGCAGCTCGTCGACCATGTCGACGGCCAGCTGCCACTTGGCGACATGCCCGACCTCGTCGGGGATGTGGGCCCGGCGGCGGCGCTTGGCCACCTGGTCGGCGTCCTCGGCGGGCGCGGCGGTCACGTCCCACTGCTCGGGCAGGAACAGCCGCCAGTTCACCGGACAGGAGGCCGCGTCGGTGACCAGGTGCACGCTCGGGGCGACCTGGCAGTTGGCGGTCTTGCCCAGCGCCCCGCAGTACTGCGCGGCCACGCCGGGCGAGGCGTGGCCGTCCTTGGGAAAGGACACATCGTCGATCACCCAGGCGGCCGGGCGGATGACCGGCTCCATGCGCCAGGCCAGCTCGGCCAGCACCATCTGATGGGACCACGGGGCGTCGGCCAGGAACTGCTGCAGGCCCTGCCGGTCCACCCCCAGCCGGGCCGCCATCGGCTCCATCGACTTGCGGCGGCCCGCACCGAGCAGCCCGCGCACATACCGCTCGCCCCACCGCCGCTGGTCGGACCGTCCCAACGGGGCGAACACCTCGGCCGCGAACGCCGCCAACCGGTCCTGGGCCTCCACGAGCTCCTGCGGAGTCATGGCCCTCACCTCCGCGAGGCCAACACGCCCTCCTTCCCCCAAGATAACCAAGCCCTAGTAGCCGGTAGCGCGGTAAGTCCGACGCGGGCGCCGTGGCACCGGCCATTCGCACGGTGCCGCGGCCGGCGCTCTGCGTCGCAGTGAACGGCAGTCGAAAATCGGTGGCCGCCTGAACCGGCTGACTCCACGCTGTACGCCATGGAACAACCGCAACGCGAGATCCGTGCGGCCTACACGGACTCCACGATCACCGTCTACCAGGCGTACGCCCCGGAAATCGGCCTGCCCGCCGTCCAGGAGGGCCGTTTCCCCACCGCGTGGAAGCGCGACAGGATGACGTGGATCAAGCCGTCGTTCCTGTGGATGATGTACCGATGCGGCTGGGGCACCAAGGAAGGGCAGGAGACCGTTCTCGCGGTCGAGATCAGCCGTGACGGCTTCGAGTGGGCGCTGCGACACGCCTGCCTGTCGAGCTACGCCCGCGGAGTACACCCGGACCGGGCCGCCTGGCAGCGCCAGTTGAAACGCGCGCCCGCTCGCGTGCAGTGGGACCCCGAGCGGGATCTGCACCTGCAACCCCGGCCGTACCGGTCCCTGCAACTCGGCCTCTGCGATGAGGCCACACGACGCTACGCGGACGAGTGGACAGTCGCCATCCGCGACGAGACCCCACTCGCCCACGAGATCCACGCCCTGGTCAACAGCGGCGATCTGGACTCCGCCGCCCGACTGCTGCCTCAAGAACGCCCCTATCCCGTCGAGGACGAACTTCTTGCCCACCTACGCGGCTGACGGGCCGCTCCCCCGTCAGCCGGCTCCGGCCCCAGGGTCACATGGCAGCACAGGCTCGCCGGGACGGGGGTGTCCTGCCCGATCGGCGTGGCGATGGCCGAAGGCTGACATCGCCGGGTGGGTTCGGAACGCAGGCGCAGAGAGTGGTTGGCACCGCACCCGCCCTCTCATGGAGCAGAGCGTGAGACAGGTCAGGGCGGCTCTTCGTTCAGCCACATGGCTCTCCAGCGGTCGGCGGGTCACGGGCGGAGTGCTTAGCCTCAGCGGAGAAGCAGCCGACCGAAAGAAGTCTGGTATGCCGATGCCGTCGTATGAGCCGAGCCGGATGGGCCTGCTGCTGATCGACACGGTCAACGAGGTGTTCTCGGAGAAGGGAAAGCTCTACCCGACGTTCAAGGACGAGTTCGACAGGATCGGCACGTTCGAGAACCTCAAACGGCTGCTGGCCGGGGCCAGGCAGCACAAGCTGCCGGTGTTCTTCGCGCCGATGTCCTACACCGAGCACGACTACACCTCGTGGAAGCACCTGTCCGGCATCCACCAGGAGATGTTCGGCAACCGCGAATTCGCCGCGGGCAGCTGGAACGCCGATTTCCACCCTGAGCTCTCGCCCGTCGACAGCGAGGTCGTGATCTCCCCGCACAAGAACATCGACGTGCTCGCCAACACAGACCTCGGGGTCCAGCTGCGCCAGCACAACGTCGAGTACATCGCGATCGCCGGGATGATCGGCACGCACTGCGTGGAGTCGACCTCGCGCAGCTGCATGGAACACGGCTACCACGTGACCACCTTCACCGACGCCACCGCGGCGCTCGGCGGGCGCGTCGCCTACGACGCGATGGTCCAGCGCTACCCGACCATCTCCCACGCCACGTTGAGCGTCGACGAGTACCTCGCCGCTGTGGGTGCGGCGCTGAGAAAGTGAGCCCCACCTCCGGCGGCGCAACCTCCACGTCCGCTACCCCGACGTCCTCGCCGCCCAACGCGAGGAGCGCGCCGCCCGCATGCTCTGCCCCATGAGCCCTGCGCGCAAAGTTCCGCCGGCTGCCCAGGAAGGCACGACGAGGGCTGCGCCGCCCGGCGCGGCAGCACAGATTCCCCCATCCATTGCAGCATCACCCCCTCCTGCCCGAGACCGCGGCGTGCTCCACCCGCCATCACACCGTGGCTACCGAGTGTGACGTGCCACGTTCCGAGTGGAAGCAAGACGTCGGCGTGCTCCCTCACCCTGCACGGCGCCGCGCATGTGCCCGCCCACGTCGGCTCACGGCACCTGGCTGGGGCAGACGCCCGGAAAGAGGATCAGTTTCACGCTTACATACCAGGGCAAATTCCCCTAATAGCCACCTTCCTGGTCATCCAGCTGGAGGTCTCGTGAACGCGGTGATCACGCTTCCGACAGGCGAGCAACCTGACGTTGACACCGGTGAGGTGCACTTCATCGGCAACGCCACGACATTGATCCGATGCGCGGGGTTCACGATCCTGACCGACCCCGCGTTCCTGCACAAGGGAGGGCATGTCCATCTCGGGCACGGCATCTACGCCCGCCGTGAGGTCGATCCCGCCTGCCAGGTTGCGGATCTTCCCCCACTGGACCTGATCGTTCTGTCGCACTATCACGCCGACCACTTCGACGACGTCGCAGCTCGGGATCTCGACAAGAGCATCCCCATCGTCACCACGCACCATGCAGTCGAGCAGCTGCGCCCGCTGGGCTTCGCGAATGGCCACCCGCTCGACACCTGGGAGAGCCAGACCGTGCAGAGAGGTGACGCCCGGCTCGAAGTGACGGCGATGCCGGCCGAGCACACCAACAACTTCGAGCTGCAGGACATGCTCATGCCGGTCAACGGCTCACTTCTGGACTTCTTCACCGGCGACCGACATCTGTACCGGCTGTACATCAGCGGCGACACCATGCTGCACAACCGGCTGTACGACATACCCCAGCGCTATCCCGAGATCGACCTCGGGTTGTTCCACGCCGGCGGGACCACGCTCTTCCTCACCGTGGTGACCATGACCGGGCCCCAGGCCGTCAGGTGTGCGGAGATCGTCAGGCCGCGCACGGCGATCCCGATCCACTACAACGACTTTTCGGTGTTCCGCTCCGGGCTGGAAGATTTCAAGCAGTCCGCTGCCGCGTCTTCGGTGCCCATCGAATACCACTATCTGAACCACGGCGAGCGCTACGAGTTCACCACGTCGAAGTAGGTCAGGCCGCCCGAGCTCGGCGGTCACCTTCGGTCGGCTGACGGTCAGAACGCTCCTAGGATGGGCGCGTACGTCGAACGGCCATCCACCGGTGGCTCAAGCCTCACTCATGGGTCTTTTGTCCTGCAGTCGGGCAACACCAGTGGTACTTGGCGAAGAGCCCGGCGGGGTACTGCGGGTTGGGGGATCAAGCGTGTCGTGCCCGATCGGGGTGGCCAGAGCGGATGGCTGAGCCACTGTCTCCGGAAGCCACGGCGACTCTGCGGGCGCTGCTGGCCGGCTCGGATCCGGTGAGCAGCGCCCTACTGGCCCAGATTCCACACACCCGCGTGGTGGGCAGGTGTGGTTGCGGCTGCGTGACGGTCGATCTGGAGGTGGACCGTACAGCGGTGGCTCCGGCGCCGTCGCACGACAGTCCGGCCGTGGACGCGGGGTACACCGACCCGCACTCGGCAGGTGTCATGGTCTTCACCGAGGGCGGCTACCTCTCGCTCCTGGAGATCTACTCGGTCTCCGACGAGCCGATCACCACGTGGCCGGACCCTCGCTACATCGATCGATGAGCAACCAAGCGCACGGACCAGCAGTACTTGGCGAAGAATCCGGCAGGGCACGGCGGGTTGGGCGGGACGGCAGTCAAGCTGAGTACCCCGTTCGAGGCGAACTGGGGTCCTCCTGCCCCTCAGGCCTTGCGCCGGCTCCCACGGATGACTGATCGCTTGCCGATGTCCGTGTCCGGTGATCGCCGCATCGGTGTGTTCAGCTTCAGAGAGCACCTGGAGCTGAACCGAACACGGCCTGGCATGTACGGGGCGGTCATGCCCAACCGGTATCGCGCCCACCGAGGACTGAGAGGACAGGTTCTGACGCGGTCGAAAATCGGTGGCCGCACTGACCGGTCGGCTCCGCGCCGTGCGTCGGTGTGAGGGGACGTGCTCTGCGTTTCTGATCTGTCCGTGTCAGCGAGGGATGCCTGCATCGTCCAGGTACTGGTGCATGACTTCCGTGGGGAGGCTTGGGTTGGTGAGGGCGTGGGAGGAGGTCTCCTCATTCCCACAGCTTTGAACGATGAGATCGACTGGCAGCGCGGGGTGCGCGGCTGCCATGGCACGTACGCGATCGTCGGGGTCGGCAAGCAACCGGACCACAGCGTCTACGGGCGCTTTGGCGTCGAGCCCCACAAGCCACCGCTTCTCCGGATCCGGGTCGTCGGCGAAGCGCTGTCCGGCGCCTGCGCTCGGGAAGTTCGGGTGGTGCAGCAGGGCACCCTTGGTGATGACCTTGCAGTCCAGATACGTCTGCAGCACCACTTCGCCTTCGACGGCCGGTTGGTTCTCACAGAGCAGAAGTCGCACGGCGTAGTCGTCGTCCTTGGAGAGCAGGTCGATGGCGTCGGCAGGCAGGTGCGGGCTGTAGGCGGCGCTGCGTCGTAGCAGGGTGTTGGCCGACTTGGCGCACTGGCTCAAGACGTCGGGATCGGCGCAGATGCGCACCCATTCGACGGGATAGAGCCGGTCGGACGGATTGATGGTGATGTCAATGGCGGTGCGTTCGGTCTCCGTCAGCTCGGGTCGTACCGATACCGCCAGCCGGACGCTGTGCGCGTCGTCGTTCGCCAATGTCCTGATGATGGCGATGGGAACGTTGAGGTTCGCCGCCAGCTCGCGGCGGTCCTCCTCCTCGGTGCTTGCGGCGAGCCGTTCGGCGGTCGCCGTGCTCATGGCGCCGTACCTGATCACATCCTCCCTGCCGAAGCGACCGATTCCTGCGTTGAGAAGAAGGTCGGTGTAGCCCGCGTCATCGTGGCAGGCCTCCATCATGGCTGCCCGACGTACGTTGTCATCAGCGTCGCGGAGCAGACGGCTTCGGGTGTCCTCGGAAAGCAAGGCCCATTGGCTGCAGGCTGCCTGCCGAAGGTCCGCTTCCTGGTGGTCGGCGAGCCCGGCGACCAGGCTTGGAGCTGTGTGGCGGGAGAAGGCTGCGTCTCGGCGGACCCTCGGTTCCGGATCGGCAAGCAGGCGCTGCTGAACGGACAGGGGCAGTGGCTGCACCGGGATGCGGAACCAGTCGGGTCCGATGGCCAGAGCACGGCGGACACGTGGATCGGGATCGTCCACGAGCCGGGCCCGTTGATCCTCCGTCACCGTGGCGTTGTCAGCGAACGCTGTCCGCAGCCTGCGGTCGGGATGCGTGACGATGGCGTCGATCACCTCGTCCGGCAGAGCGCGCCAGGCGATCATGTTCCAGGCCGCTTTGGCCTCCTCGCACAACAGCCTGATCAAGACCTCGGCAGGCGCCGCGGAATTTTGCGCGATGGCAGTAATGGCCTCGCGGTGATCGTGATTTCCACGCATGGTGGCCCCCGTGTTCGCCAGTGTCCGTCGCAGGCCCGCAGATTGTGGGCATGCCGCGTGTACAAGGTCAACGTCGGCGATCACGCTCTACCGCATCAGCCATGGGCAGGCGCCCTTCCGCGAGTGATGCTCAGCAGGGAGACGCACCACCGCGGGAAAGGTCTGTGAACACGGCTGGATGTGGACCATCAAGCCACGTCCGCAACCCTGTTCAAGGCTGAGATCCTGCATGTCGTGCCCATATCCGAGCCTCCTGCCAAGCCCTCGGCATCGTGTGAATCGGCGTAGGATCTCCCGCTGGTGGCCGGCAGAGTCTGGGGGCGAACATGGAAAAACCGAACGACCGCATGCCATCCGTCCTGCGCTTCGCTGCGGAGCTTGTCGCCTGGGTGGCCACCCCGTGGGCCTTGTCCAAGTACTCATGGCTGCTCGCCGTCCTGGCCGTGGTGGTATTGATCGGCCTGCCGACCGTCTTCTCCACTCCGGGGGACAAGGCACAGGTGATCATCCCTGTCTCGGGTGCGGTCACGATCCTGCTCGTGCTGCTCCAACTCGCTGCTGCCGCGATCGCTGCATGGTCGGCATGGCCCTCTTACGCGGCAGTCCTCGTGTCTCTCCTGGTAGCCACCACCCTCGTCACGGAACACCAACGCTGGCGGTGGCTGCTCTCGACAGACCGGCGCACCGCTGAGCAGCGGTCACTGTGAGACCGGCGTGACATGGTCCGGGGCGCTGGTGTCCTGGCCGCCACCCGCGGAGAAGGAGCCTGGTGATGGACGAAGACGAGAGCCTCCACCGCTATGGGCTACACCCCGCCGGTGCGAGCCTCGACGAGGTGCGCGAGCTACTCGCCCTTCAAACGCAGATGGAGCAGGTGGCTCAGGGGAACGGTGACACCGAGCTGATGAAACTGTGCTGCGTTCAGCTGTTCAACGCCGGTGCTCTCGATGATGTACTGCTCATCTGGAAGGCCAAGTCCGCAAGCATGGACGCCGACTGCTCGATCGACGTGCAATTGCTGTGCGGGAGCGGACTCCCCGACACCAAGGCGTATCTGTCGGCTCAGCGTCTGCCCGAAGCGAAAGCGGTCCTGCGGCGGTTGCTCGACGCTGAGGAGGCCGGCGACTTCGAGGACTTCTCCGTCGAGGGACACTCCGCCCAGTACGCCGCGTACTACACGCCATGATGCATGCTGTCGCGCCCACGGAGCCAGGCCCCTCGCGTAGGGGACCATCGTCGAAGAGGGCTGCTGTTGAACCAGGTCAGAAACCAGAATCCGGCCCCCCGGCCAGATCGCGATCCACGATCACCGCCACCTTGCCCACCGTGCCGTGGCCGGCCTTGAGCGACTGCAGTCCCGTGCTGATCGCCTCCACGGTGCTGTCGATGGTCTGGCTGATGTGCGGGACCACAATTCCCTGCTCCGCCCACTCCATTGCCAGAGCCATCCCGCGCTGGAGAAGATCACGCGCCTCGCTGTCGAGCGTGGCGGGTTCGGAGAAGTACCGCAGCAAATTGACGTTGACATGCTTGGCGCCGCGCTCGGCCAGGATGGCGTCCACCGGGCTGTCCGTTTCGACCAAGCGTGTCGTCTTGCCGGGGCCGACGCCGAGCACGATCCAACTGCCGTCCCGCCGGACGGTTTTCGCGGTCTCGACAAAGCCCCGCTCGCTGTAGGTGGCGTCGAAGACGAGGTCGACGCCTTGACTGCCTGTCAGCTTCGCGATTTCGGCCGGGACGTCGTCGCGCTTGTAGTCGAATACGTGTTGGGCTCCGGATTGCCGGGCCAGCTCCATTGATTGCGGCGTGCTGCCGCTGCTGATGACCAGTCCCGCGCCCAGGGCACGCACCGCCATCTGCACGGCGAGGTGCCCGACGCCACCGCCACCTCCTGGGACATAGACCGACTCACCGACGTGGACGGCCTGGTAGAGACTCGCGAAAGCGGACAGGAAGGCCATCGGAAGCGCCGCCGCATCGCGGAAGCTCAGGGACGGCGGCTTGCGGGCGGTGAGGAATCGGCTGGCGACGGCATAGCCGCCTTCGCTTCCGCTCCCGTCCGTCGCTGCCCAACCGCCATTGCCGTTCAGATCGGCCAGACCGGCCACCGCGTCGCCGACGGCTACGTCGCTCACTCCATCGCCCACGGCGACCACCACCCCCGCGAGGTCGAGACCGAGAGCGACGGGAGGCGTCCGCCCCATGAAATTGAGGTCGGCCAGCTTGTACTCCAGCGGGTTGAGCGACGAGGCGGCGACGCGGATCAGAACCTGGTCGGCACCCGGCTGCGGGACGGGAACACGCACCGCCTCGAGCGGCAGCCCGGCCCGGTCCCTTGTGTAACCGACACCGAGAAACGTCTCGGGGATCGTCGGAGTCTGCTCCATGTTTCGCTTCCATCCGATGACACGCCCGGCCGCGACGGCACCGGCAGGACCGGGGCGATTTCGCGTGGGATCTCGAGGAGCACCCGGCCGAACGGCCGGCCCTCCGCAAGATGCTGCAGGGCCTCCGCCGCGGACTCGAGCGGGAATCTCTTCGCGACGACCCGCTCGACCGGCCCGGCTGCGGCTCGGACCTGCGCGTTCGCCCCTCGTTGGAGGCGATCACAACCTCCCTCGGGAGGCAGGACGAAACGCGCACCTCAACGTCACCAGAGTATGTACCGGGGAGGCCTTCGGCACGCTCAGCGGACATCGCCCGCCGCAGCGCCGACGCCGGGTCTCCCGACGGATCCCGGCCGCCGCTGCGGCCCCGTGCTGCCCCATCCGGCGACGCCTCGCGCTTGCCGTCGCCGTCCGCGGCCGAGGACGCCACCGCGGTGAGTGCGCCGGTCGGGGTCCTCGATCGGTTCCCCGCCTCAAGGGCGTCGAATGATCAGGCACGTCACCACCGGCTAGTCGGCCAAGTGGGTGTCCACGGCGACGACACCGTCGACCCCCTGGCACAGGCCCACGACCACGGGCACGAGACGCGATTCCGGGACGTGACCCCACAGGGTGATGGCACCGTCCTGGACCTCGACCTCCACGATGCCCTCGTCCAGACCGAGGATGCGCCGCAGGACGTCCCGCTCGACCTCACCGCGGATCTCGTCGTCGGAGCGGATGAAGGTGTCCAGCAGGTCGCTGCGGCTGACGATGCCGATGAGGAGCCCGTCGTCACCGACGACCGGCAGCTGCTTGACGTGCCGCCCGCGCAGTTCCCGCACGGCCCGGGGGATCGTCCAGTCGGGATCCGCGGTGAAGACGGGGCTGCTCATGAGCGCGCTCGCGGTCCGGGCCCGGGCCTTGCTCCAGGCGCGCTCGTCGTCCCCGTCCAGCCCCTGCGGATCGGGCATGCCGGTCTCGTGCCGCAGCACGTCGGACGCGGACACGACACCAATGGGGACACCTTCGTCGTCGATGACGGGGGCCGCGGCGATGTCGTTCGCGTCCAGCAGGGCGGCGATCTCGTGAAAGGGGGTGGTGGGGCGGACGGTGATGACGTCCTTGGTCATCACGTCACCGACCGTGCGGCGGTGCAGCATGACATCGTCCTCCTCCGCTTCGCCTCGGGGCGGCGGCCCGGCCTTCGCGGCCGCTCGTCCACGCCGCCTCCCCTATCCATGACAGCACCGTCCCGCCCCCGCGACCAGTGACGTCCAGCCCGGCGAGGCGGGGCAGACGCCCTCACGCCCGAGAGTGCGTCCGGATCGACCAGGCGGGGCAGGCACCCTCACACCCGAGAGTGCGTCCGGATCGACCAGGCGGGGCAGACGCCCTCACACCCGAGAGTGCGTCCAGCCCGGCCAGGCGGGGCAGACGCCCTCACACCCGAGAGTGCGTCCAGCCCGGCCAGGCGGGGCAGACGCCCTCACACCCGAGAGTGCGGCCGAGCGCGCGGGAGTCGCACGCCGAACGGCACCCCTCGTCCGAGGGGTGCCGTTGTGTGCGCCGGGGCGGGAGGGGCTAACCCGCCAGGGACAGGACGTACGGCGACAGGGCCGGGGCCAGCTGTACCCCAGGGGCCAGACCCAGGGCGACAAGGGCGTCGGGCAGGCCGCGGCCGACGCGGGCCGCCTCCACCGTGCCGAGGACGGCGAGCTGTCGGCAGCTGGCGGCGATGATCTCGAACAAGTGCTGTACCCGGCCGGGGCCACGGGGCAGTAGCTGTCCGTGGAAGTCCTCGTGGTGAGCGAGAACGAGGGCGGCCAGACCCACGATGTGAGCCGAGGCCGTGCCGGTGCCGTCGAGCGCCGCGTATCCACCGTGCGGTGCGCACGACAGGACCGCCACACCGGGTGCGGCCGCGTCGACCCCGGGGCCGTAGCAGCTGAACGGCGCGACGAAGAGCCCTTCCGGTGTCAACTGGGGCCCCGAATGCGTGGCTTGGGAGGTGTCCTGCGGGTACGAGCCGAAGACTCCCAGCGCGCCCACGGTGAACACGGTGGGCAGCGAGCCCGGAAAGGTGACCGGACCGCCGGTGTCGCCCGCGGGGGCGATGCAGGCGATGCCCACCGCGCCGGCGTCGGCGAGTTTGCGGGAGACCAGCGCCGAGGAGTACGGGGTCGCCACCGCGATGTGGGCGATGTCGACCTCACGGTCGATGCAGTGGTCCAGGGCGGCGATCAGGTCGCTGAAGTGCCCGTCGGGCATCACCTTGCAGACGTCGATCTCGGCATCGACCGCGATGCCGATGACGCCCTTGCCGGTGTCCGCCCCGGCGATGACGCCCGCCGCATGCGTACCGGTGCCCACCTCGTCCTTCGCCCAGCCCTCGTCCGTGCCGTGCACGAGATCCATCCCGGAACGCACCCGCTGCTTCAGATCGGGGTGCTCGGCGCTGACACCCGAACCGATGAGCGCGATCTTGACACCGAAGGCGCGGAAGGTGGGGGGCAGCGGGTCCAGCCGCATGGCCTGCTGGCCCCAGCCGTACTGCTGGCGCTGCTCCAGCTCCGGGTACACCTTGGCGAGCGGGGTGAGGGCGACGACGTTCTCCTCGGTCGCCGACAGGTCGGGCCGATGGATCCAGCGGTCCGTGTAGCCGTCCTTGGGCCGGATGTAGAGGGACTCGACGGAGTGTTCGGATTCCGTCGCCAGGGTGATGGTGGCCGTCCCGTCGGCCCCGGTGATGCCCTGGGCCGGCCATGTCGCGCCGATCAGGAACACCCCCGCACCCGCCAGCGGTTCGCCGCCGGGGCCGCAGACGCGCAACGTGATGTCCACGGGTTGTTCCAGGGGCATCACCAGCCCCGGATCACGCAGCGGCACGGCTCCGGCGGCCGGCGCGGCGACGGGCCCGGCCACGGACAGCGGCAGGTCCGGTTCGATGTGCACATGCAGCGACCGCATCGCCGGCACCTGGGCCTCGGCCGCCTCGACGACCGCGATCTCCGGGCAGAAGGGCTGCAGTCCGGTCGACTGGAGCTTTTCCGACGGCCGGAGCCTGCGGGTCACCTTGACCTCGGGCATCCGGTCGAGCCGGTCGCAGACCGCGTCCATGCTCAGTTCGGGAACCCCCGGCGGAAGCAGGCTCTGCGGCAGCGGCGTGACCATGTACCGTTCGCGACGCGGCCGCACCGAGAGCGGTGAGTGCGCGCCCTTCTTGCGTGGTCCCGCTTCCTTGCCCCCGGGTCCCGGCCCACTCGCCGCCGCACCCCCGGACCCGTTCTCACGGTTGTTTCCGGGCCTTTCTTTGACCATTACGTCCACCTTCACCACGCCTACGTCGTACTTGTGCTCCTCATCCGGCGACGGCGGCTCGCGCTTCCACGGTGATGCGGTGTGCCCGGGAACCAGTCCGGGACACACCGCATCGCGCTCCGCCCTGGGGTCAGCCGATACCGAAGGGCTGGCCCATCTGCCCGAAGCCGAAGCCGGGCTGCTGGTACTGCGGGATCTGCTGGCCGAAGCCGCCGCCCCACTGCTGCTGGCCCTGCTGGCCCTGCTGACTCTGCTGGAGCAGCGTCACGATCGCCGTCGGCAGCGCCTGCTGCACGGACTGCTCCACCGCGCTGCGGACGCCCGCGTGCAGCGTGTGGTGCAGCGCCAGCGCGAGATACGGATGCGCCTGCTGCGACATGCCCTGCTGCTGGAGCTGCTGCTGGACCTGCTGGATCTGCTGCAGCGTCTGCTGCATGCGCTGCGCCACCTGCTGGCTGGCCTGCTGGCACGCCTGCTGGATCGCCTGCTGGACGATCTGTGCGATCTGTTGCTGTCCTCCGGCCATCTGCTGGCCGAACTGCTGCTGGATGGGTTGTGTACCGGTCATCACCGACATGGATGCTCCGTTCGATGCATCACGGGAAAGCAAACATAGGAACCTATGCGTACTTATCGGGAGATTCCGACACCCCGAAGCTAAGTTGGCATCGGCCCGGCCGCAATCGGATGCCACCCGGGCGGAAGGGGATCGCGACCGGATCGCGGGCTCGCACCGCGCGCGATCCGCCCGGCAGCCTGGGCGGCGACATCACCGTCGAACCCGGGGCTCGTCCAGAGGCCGGCGCTCGCCGCGACGGGAACGCGCCGCCATCCGAGCGAAGATCACCGGCCGCCCTGAGGCGGCTGCGCCCGGCGAGTGCCGAGGGACCCCACCCGCACACCCCTGGCGCGCCTGGACTCCCCCAGGGTGGCCACCAGTGCCACGTCCTCACCAAGTCCCGTGCGCGCTCGACGACATACGCGGCCGCCCGCCCGAACGCGCCCCCCGCATCGCCCATGCCGACACCCCGGACGCCCTCACTGAAAGGCACCGGCGCCACGTCGGCCGCGGCCGCACGAGAACCGGCCGGTCGTTGCGGACCCGGGCGGCACCCGTGTGTCGTGCCCGTTCGGTGCGGCCCCGGCGAGCTGCCGACCGCTCGGCGAGCACGACAGGCAGGCGTCCGCCTCCGTGGTGCGCGCAGGTCGACCCTGATCGGCGCGGCTCGGCTTCAACTACGGTGTCACGGTGACCGTTGTGGAGACTGTGGTACGCGCACCGGCTCCGTGAAGGCCCGGCCCACGGACGGCGACGCGTCGAGGGCCACGGTCACGGCTTTCTTGGACGCCACCTCCGACGTTCCCGAGGGCGGCGACCTGGAGACGCACCTCGTCGTCACCGACGGGGTCCGGGCCTGGGAGCCGGACGACCTGGCAACGGTGAACACCGCAACGGCGACAGATCCGACCTGGCTCCAATTGACAGCAGCCGTCAACAACTCGCTGAATCAGGGCAAGTGACCGCTCGGAGGTGAACGGTCTTTCCGGCGGGTGGCGGCGAGCACGCCCTTCTCCGTGGCCTCGGCCTATCCCCCGTTGAAGTAGGCATACGGCGCCACCGAGACCGCTTCCGAGACCGCGCGTTCGTCGTCCTCGTCGGCTTCAGGGTCGATGTCGCGTGCCCACAGTGAGTGCATGGACCACACGGAGAAGCCTGCGTGGAAGTCGTGGCCGATGTCTGAGGGCGTGCTCGTGTACCCCAGGGCGTGGAGTTCCGCGACGACGTCATCCAGGAAGCGATGGGTCAACTGGACCCCGTCATAGTGCACTTCGGTGTCGCTGCCATCGCCGCTGCAGCGGATCTCCACGAGTTCGACCGTCTCGTCCGCCGTATATGTGATCACCAGCATGGGTGAGGTCGTGTAGACGGCCCGCAGGCCGCCGGGGCCGTGAAACGGCGGACCGATGCGCTCTTCGACCTGCGAGCGTTGATCACCGATCTTGACGAGGTCGACGCCGAGTTCCGGGATGATCTCCATTCCGGTCATCCTGCCAGGGAAGGCAAGCCGCCGGTGATCCATGGGTTCGGCCGGCGGATCGGCCCCTCGGCTGCTTGCCCGCAAAGGCCCTTTCCGTGGCCGGGGTGCGGGTCTGGTGCCGCCGCACCGGCTGCCCGGGCCTAGAGACGGACGGTCATCTCCACGGTCACGTCATCGCCTGTCGCGAGGCCTTGCGGCCGGCGTACGGCGTCTTTGAGGGGCAGCAGGTAGC
Source organism: Streptomyces sp. CA-106110 (assembly GCF_050936285.1). Taxonomy (NCBI): domain Bacteria; kingdom Bacillati; phylum Actinomycetota; class Actinomycetes; order Kitasatosporales; family Streptomycetaceae; genus Streptomyces; species Streptomyces sp. CA-106110. Next base: position 4,933,941 of record NZ_JBNJNB010000001.1, read on the forward strand.
CGCCGTCCTTCGGGAAGAGAGACGTTTCGAACACGACCTCACCGATCCGGGCCCTGACCGGGATCACGCCCCAGCCGTACGTGGCCATCGCAGCCACCTCGCGGATGTCGGCGGACTCCTCGGCGGGCACAGGCACGAAGTGGTACGGAGACGGCCCGCGCCATTCGATCACCCGGCCGGTGAAGACGAGATCCACGACGTCAGCCCCGTTCCTCGAGGACCGCCGAGTCACGCTCGGCGTACATGCGGTGCCACCACTCCTCGTTGAGGTCGACCAGCAGGCACCCGCGGAGTGGGAAGGTGGTCTCACCCTCATTCGGCCTACCGGGACCCACGAGCGGCTCGGTCAGACCGTCGACCACGCGCCGGATCATCGCCATCGCCTCCAGCCGCAAGGCTAGCGTCTCGTCGAACGACGGGCGGGCGTCACGGTTGTACGGCTCTCCCTGTCGTGGGACCCCGACCGGGGCGTCCTGCTCGTTGCCCGCATGACCGTCCGGAGGACGATTCGGACTGAAGCGACCACCATGGGGCTTATGGGCATATGGAATAAACGCGACGACATGCTCGTGCACCAGGACGAGCCCTACAACGCCGAGGCACCTCCTGGCGCCCTCAAAGCCCAGATCACCCCCCTGGACACCTTCTACGGCCGCAACCACGCGCCGATCCCCCGCATCGACTCCGAGAGCTGGCGGCTGCGCGTGGAAGGCCTGGTCGATCGTCCGTTGGAGTTGTCGACGGACGATCTGCGTGGCTTCCCCGAGCGGACGGTGGTGGCGACACTGCAGTGTGCGGGCAACCGCCGCGCCGATCTCATCGAGGTCCGCGACATACCCGGCCAGGTCCCCTGGGGCCCCGGGGCCATCTCCACGGCGAGATGGAGCGGGGTGAGCCTGGCAGATGTGCTGGCCAGGGCGGGAGTGCGGCCGGAAGCGGCCCACATCGCCTTCACCGGCGCCGACGTGTCGCAGCAGGCCGACCCGCCCCAGCCCTTCGGCGGCTCCATACCGGTGGCCAAGGCGACCTCCGGCGAGGTGCTTCTGGCCTGGGCCATGAACGACCAGGAGCTGCCCGTCGCGCACGGCGCACCCTTGCGCGTGGTCGTCCCGGGCTGGATCGGCGCCCGGAGCGTCAAATGGCTCGAGCGCATCAGCGCACGGGCAGAACCGACAGACAACTACTTCCAGACCGAATACAGCATCCTGCCCCCCGAGGCCGACCCCGAGGCGGCCGGACCGGGCGACGGCATCACCCTCGGCCCGATCGCCATCCACTGCGCCGTTCTGCGGCCCGGCAAGGACGCCCACCTGGACTCCGGACCGACCGAGGTCAGCGGGTTCGCCTTCGCCGGGGACGACCGGACCGTGGCACGCGTGGATGTCTCCGCCGACCACGGCAGCACCTGGCTCCACGCGGATCTCGACCCGCCGGAGAATCCCTGGACCTGGCAGCACTGGCGCGTCACGCTCACCCTGCCCCCGGGCGAGGTCGAACTCATCGCCCGCGCCTGGGACTCCACCGCAGCCGTGCAGGCCGAATCCCCCACGACCGTGTGGAACCCCCGGGGGTACGCCAACAACGCCGCGGCCCATCTGCACATCACCTGCCGTCCCTGACCGGACGCTTCGGTGGAGCGGCGGGGCCCAACGGCCGGCACAGGCCCGGCACGCACCGAGGGCCAGGTCCGGGGGCTCCTACCGCCGGCCGCGCAGCAGGTCCGCCGCCCGTTCGGCGATCGCGTGGACCATGGCCTCGGCGTTGGCGCCGGGAAGGGCAGGCGTCACCGAGGCGTCCGCGATGCGCAGTCCGTCAGCCGGCGCTGCCCGCGGCGGCCACGACGTGGTCGAACTGGTCCATCTCTGTGCCGTGTTCCTTCGGCGGAGCCCTACTGCAGCAGCTTGTCCAGGGTGATCGGCAGGTCCCGGACCCGGATGCCGGTCGCGTGGTGCACGGCGTTGGCGATCGCCGCGGCGGTGCCGACGATGCAGACCTCGCCGACGCCCTTGGCCCCCATCGGGTTGGTGTACGGGTCCTCCGTGTCCACCCAGTAGGCCTCCATCGAGTCGACGTCGGCGTTGGAGGCGATGTGGTACTCGGCGAAGTCCTGGTTGACCACGTGTCCGAACCGCGGGTCGACCACGCCCTGTTCGTGCAGGGCCATGGACAGGCCCATGGTCATGCCCCCGAGCAGCTGCGAGCGGCAGGTCTTGGGGTTGATCACCCGGCCCGCGTCGAAGACCCCGAGCAGCCGCGGGACCCGTACCTCGCCGGTGTCGGCGTGCACCCGGACCTCGGCGAACTGGGCTCCGAAGCTGTGCATGGCATAGCGCGCGGCGTCAGGGTTGTCGGGCATGTCGGCGGTGGCCTCCAGCCCCTGCTGCGGAACGACGCCGCCGTGCTGGAACTCCAGGAGCGCAGGCAGCCTGCGGGCCGTCTCGACGATGGAGGTGCCCCAGCTGTTGATCCCGGACGAGCTGCCGGCGGGCGAAGCGCGCGGCAACTCCGCGTCCCCGATCCGCAGTTCCACGTCGTCGACGGTCACGCCCAGCGCGTCCGCGGCGATCTGGGTGAGCGCCGTCCAGGTGCCGGTGCCGAGGTCGGCGGCGGCGATCAGCACCGTGAAGTGCCCGTCGGGGCCGACGCGGATCGTCGTGACGTTCCCCGGGAAGCGGGGTGAGGGGTAGGTCGAGGCGGCCACACCCGTCCCGACCAGCCAACCCCGGTCGCGCCGCGCCCGGGGGAAGAAGTTGCGCCCCTGCCACCCGAACCGGCGGGCGCCGTCGCGCAGGCAGGCCACCAGATGGCGACTGGAGAACGACCGGCCGGTCTCGGGGTCGACGGCGGGCTCGTTGCGGATCCGGAACTCGACGGGGTCCAGGCCGCAGGTGGCGGCCATCTCGTCCATGGCCGACTCCAGCGCGAACATGCCCTCGGCGTCACCCGGCGCCCGCATGATCGTCGGCACCGGCAGGTCCAGGGGCGCCAGCCGGTGGGTGGTGCGCCGGTGGGGCGCGGCATACATGACCCGGGTGCACACCGCGACCTGCTCGGCGTAGCCCTTGGCCTTGGTGGTCTGCGCGATCACGTCGTGGGCGATCGCGGTGAGATGCCCCCTGGTGTCGGCGCCGAGCCGGATGCGCTGGATGGTGGCGGGCCGGTAGCCCACCAGGGAGAACATCTGCCGGCGGGTGAGGGCGAACTTGACGGGCCGGCGCACGAACTGAGCGGCCATCGCGGCGAGGACGGCGTACGCATGGCAGTAGACCTTCGACCCGAAGGCGCCTCCGACGTGCGAGGAGACCACATGGACCCGCTGCGGCTCGAGTCCCAGCACGGCGGCCAGCAGATCCCGGCTCATGGTCACGCCCTGCGTGGAGCAGTAGACCGTGAGTTCGTCGTCGTTCCAGGCGGCCACGGCGGTGTGCGGCTCCATCGGGTTGTGGAAGTTCATCGGCGTGGTGTACGTCGCGTCCAGCGTGACCTCCGCCGCCGCCAGAGCGGCGTCGACCTCCCCCATGGCGCTGTCGGCCGGTGGCCCGTCCATGAGGTCCCCGCCGCCCTGGCCGAACAAGGCCGCGTGCTGCGGCTTGTAGAGGTCGTCGCGGTCGGACCGCAGTTCGACGTCGTGCGCCCGCTCCGCACAGTCCAGGCGGACCAGATGGGCGGCGTGGCGGGCGATCTCGGGGGTCTCGGCGATCACGGCGCCGACGATCTGGCCGCGGTAGGCGATCTCGTCGGTCTGCAGGACGGCCAGTTCGGCGTCGTCGGCCCAGGCCAGCCGGGGGGCGTTGTGGTGGGTGAGCACGGCCAGTACGCCCGGCTCGGCGTGCGCGGCGGCGGCGTCGATGCCGGTGACGTGTCCGGCGGCGATCGTCGCCTGGAGCGGATACAGATAGGCGGGTCTGTCGAGGGGGTGCTCGAAGGCGTAGGTCGCGGTGCCGCGGACCTTGTCCGGTCCGTCCAGGCGGTCGAGCGGTGTACCGACGGCGTGCGAGAGGACGGTCATGACGGCACGTCCGCCAGGTCGAGGAGGGTGGCGACGAGGACGTTGCGCGCGAGCGGGACCTTGAACGCGTTGCCTGCCAGCGGCCGGGCGACGGCCAGTTCGGCCTCCGCGGCGACCCGGAAGCGCTCGGCGGTCGCGGGCGCGCCCCGCAGCACCTGCTCGGCCGTGGTGGCCCGCCACGGCTTGTGCGCCACACCGCCCAGCGCGATGCGCAGATCGCGCACGGCGCCGTCGGCGACGTCGACCGCGGCGGCGACCGAGACCAGTGCGAACGCGTACGAGGCGCGGTCACGGACCTTGCGGTAGGCGGACCTGGCCGCCCACGCGAGCGGCGGCACGTCCACGGCCGTGATCAGTTCGCCGTGCCGCAGAACGGTGTCGCGTTCGGGCTCGTCACCGGGCAGCCGGTGCAGCTCGGTCAGCGGGACGGTCCGCTCTCCGTCCGGCCCGCGGGTGCGCACGACCGCGTCGAGCGCGGCCAGTGCGACGGCCATGTCCGAGGGGTGGGTCGCGACGCACGCCTCGGACCAGCCGAGGATCGCGAGTTCGCGGTGGTGGCCGTCCCGCGCCGGGCAGCCCGATCCGGGCTCGCGCTTGTTGCACCCGGTGGTGAGGTCCTGGAAGTACACGCAGCGCGTGCGCTGCAGCAGGTTCCCGCCGGTGGTGGCGACGTTGCGCAGTTGCCCGGAGGCGCCCGACAGCAGCGCCTGGGAGAGCACCGGGTAGCGCCGCCGGATCCGGCGGTCGGCGGCCAGTTCCCCGTTGGTCACCGTGGCGCCGATGCGCAGGGTGCCGTCGGGCAGTTCCTCGATCCGGTCGCAGGCCAGCCGCCGGACGTCGACGAGCAGGTCCGGTGTGGCCACGCCCAGTCTCATCAGGTCGACGAGGTTGGTGTCGCCGGCCAGGAACGCCCCGTGCGGCGCCTGGGCGAGCATCCCGACCGCCCCCGGTACGTCGTCGGCACGCTGGTAGCGGAACGGCTTCATCGGCGCGCCACATCCGCCACAGCCGGGCGGATGTTGGCATAGGCGCCGCAGCGGCACAGGTTGCCGCTCATCCGCTCGGCGATCTCGGCGTCGTCGAGGTCGACCTCGGCGGCGTTCGGATCGCTGCTGACCGCGCTCGGCCAGCCCGCCCGCGCCTCCGCCAGCATCCCGACCGCCGAGACGATCTGGCCCGGCGTGCAGTAGCCGCACTGAAACGCGTCGTGCTCGATGAACGAGCGCTGCATGGGGTGCAGACCGTCCCCGTCGGCCAGACCGGCGGCCGTGACGATCTCCGTGTCCTCGTACGCCACCGCCAGTGCCAGGCAGCCGAGGGCCCGGCGGCCGTCCAGCAGAACGGTGCAGGCGCCGCACTGCCCGTGGTCGCAGCCCTTCTTCGGGCTGGTGATCCCAAGACGTTCGCGCAGGGCGTCCAGCAGGCTTGTGCGGGTGTCGACGACGAGCCGGTGCTCCCGCCCGTCGACCCGCAACGTGATTTCCATGTCCACGGGGCACACCCCCAACACCATGTGCCGGGATCCGGGCAAACACTGCGTGATCGAGTCTTTCCGAGAGTCCTGCCCTCCGCAACTTCGCAGGGGCCGCGAGAGGGACCAGGAGGTCCGGGCACACCGTTCCGTGCCGTCGCTCTTTGACGGGCGCGCCGCCCGCGGCTCGACACGACCCGCAGCCCAGGGCCCGGCGGGACGAGCAGCCACCGAACCGGCAGAAGAAGCAGCTCACGACTCGGCGGGTGAAAATTGGACATCCGGACACGGGCGAGGTGGTGGCGATGCCTGCATGGTATCTGCGTGACTATCACGACGACGACCTTGACCAGGCGATCGAGATCTGGGACCAGAGCCGCGGGGCCGACGAGCAACCGGTCTTCCCGGTCTCCGAGGTGATGGCCGCCGCCAAGAACGGTCAGATGGCGGTGGTCGCGGTCGTCGGCGACGAACTGGTGGGCATGGCGGTGGCGCAGCCACACGGCAAGCGGGCGTGGATCCTGCTGGTGGCGCTCGCCTCCCGCTGGCGCGAGCGCGGGATCGGCAGCGCCCTGCTGGCCGAGCTGGAACGGCGGCTGCGGGCGATGGGCGTGCGCCGTATCAGTGCCCTGCTGCCGGCCGGGGCCGCCGGGACGAAGGCGCTGGACCGCTCCGGCTATCTGTCCCGTGACGGCCTGACCTACTACGAGAAACTCGAACCGCAGGAGACCGGCAACGCCGACGTGCTGCGGGCGCTGGGCGGCCGCATGCTGGCCGACGGGCTCTGGGACGCCATGGCCGGCATGGAACGGGAGAAGCAGGTCGTCGAGCGCCGGGTGGTGCTCCCGCTGACGGAGCCGGCGCTTGCCGACCGCTACGGCGTCGCGCCCCCGAAGGCGGTCATCCTCTTCGGCCCGCCCGGAACCGGGAAGACCAGCTTCGCCATGGCGGTGGCGTCACGGCTGACCTGGCCGTTCGTCGAACTCTTCCCGTCCCGGCTCGCGGCCGACACGAGCGAGGGGCTGGCCGTGGCACTGCGGCAGGTGTTCGCGGACCTGGCGGAGCTGGACTCGGTGCTGCTCTTCATCGACGAGGTGGAGGAGATCGCCGGCGTGCGGTCGGGGAAGGCGGTCGACCCGGGGCACGGAGTCACCAACGAGCTGCTCAAACTCATCCCCCGGTTCCGGGAGGGCGGCGCTCGCCTGCTGGTGTGCGCCACCAACTCGGTGCGCTCCCTCGACCCGGCCTTTCTGCGGCCGGGCAGGTTCGACTACGTCATCCCGATCGGGCCCCCGGACCCCACCGCGCGGGCCGCCATCTGGACCCGCTACGTCAAGGGCGCTCTCCACTCGGTGGAGCTGCCCCGACTGGTGGCGGCCAGCGAGCTGTTCACCCCGGCCGACATCGAGTTCGCCGCCCGCAAGGGTGCTCAGGCCGCGTTCGAACGCGAGGTGACGCATCGCCGGGGCGAACCCGCCACCACCGAGGACTACATGGCCGCCATCGCGGACACCCGGCCGACGCTCACGGCGCGGGCGATCGAGGAGTTCACCGAGGACATCGAGAAGTACAGCCGGCTGTGAGGCGCGTCTGACACCGCGACTGACACCGGGTCCCGGACCCGGCGGACTACGGCACGGTCACCGGCTGCGGGGGGAGTTCGAAGCGCAGCAGAGCCGCGGTCTGCTCCGCGCGCAGCGCCGTCTCCGCGTCGACGTGCCGCACCTCGCCTCCGTCGTCGATGACGGACTCGGCCAGTTCGTCGATCACGTCGGGCACCTCGCGCAGCGGATCCCCGCACAGCGGGCAGGCCTTCTCCGAGCGCGAGAGCAGCCCGTCCCGGTCGCACACCCGTCCCGGAACGACGGCCTGCTCGTCCACCTCCAGCGTCCCGATCGCGGCCAGCGACGCCGCCCACAGCGTCTCGTCGAGACCGACGGCCGCGGGTCTGCTGGCCGCCTTGGCCTCCAGGGTCTGGCCGACCAGCCGCCGCTGCTCCTGGTGCGCGTGGTCGGCGACGAGCCCCCGCACCTTCTTCCTGACGTCCTCGGCCGTCGCGGTCTCCCGGTCGATGGTGAAGGTCCCGACGAGCCGCTCCTTCAGCTCACGCGGCAGGAAGTCGACGAAGCCCGGCACCTCGTGCGCCTGGCCGCCGACGGCGAGCAGGTCGTAGCCCCCGCCTCCGAACAGCCGTCTGAGCTCGCCGACCAGGCGCCGGTAGTGCTTCTTGCTCAGCTCGTCGGCCTTGTTGCGGACGCGGTACTCGCCGAACTGCTCGGCGTAGGCGTGTCTGCGCGTCACCCGGTCGCGGATCACCTCCAACTCCCGGACGTCGTCGAGGTAGTACTCCCAGACCTGGCCCACGCTCTTGTCCACGATGACCGCACAGGTGCGGTAGTACTCGTCGAGCACGCCCAGCAGCGGACGGACGTAGGGATCGGCGTCCACCAGGATGCGCTCGCGGGTGGGCCGGGGCAGCCACATCTGTTCGTAGATGCCGCGGCCGCCGCAGGAGAAGACCGCGACGGCGCCCGGCCGGACGGGCTCCTCCGCCAGGGTCGTCTCGATTCTCGCGATGTCTTCCCGCAGCGAGAGCCGCACGGCGTGCTGCGCCGAGCCGTCCTCGGCGAGCGGCCTGATGCGGTCCAGCAGGCTGGCCACTCGGCTGCTGAAGACGCGACGGTCGGGCCTCTCCGGTTCCACCGGGATGTAGAGGGAGACGAACGGGAGTCCGTCGCCGCTCAGCCGCAGTATTCGCTCGACCTGCTGTTGGGTGATCATCGCCGCTCCTCGCCGTTCGATGAGCTCTGCTCTTCCAGCTAACGAGGTGGGAGCGGCGGCGGCAAACGCGGCGCGGTGCTCGCGGGGTACCCCGGCGGGGGTCTCCCCGGGCCACGACAGGGAGGGACCGGCGAAAAGGAGCCCGTGGCGAGCGGTGTCTGGCGCCGCCGTGCTGGGACCGCCCCCTGCTTCAGCAAGCGCTCTCCGTCAGCGGTGCCCGTACCGGCACCCGGCGGGCCGCCACGGGCTCGGCGCCCCGGGGTGTCCTGACCGTGGGCACCTTCGTGCGACTCCCGGCCGAGTCTCCGGTGGGTCAAGCGGAAGGCATCGCGGAGAGTGAAAAGCATTCACGGAAATATGGTTGCCCGCATATCTTGAATTACGGCGGCCATGTAGGTTCATCAGACCGGTGAAACGTTTCTCCGAGGAATCATTCCCTCGAATGCCGGATAGCTTCCACCGTATGGCGCTCGTTAGGTGATCGTGACTTGGAACGAACCGGAAGATCAGATCCCCGTCGGAAGTGGAGCCCTGTGGCACGACCCGGCCGGCGGCGAGGTGCTCCACAAGGGGTGTTCAGACATTCTTGAAGATTTCCTCAAGAAGATCGGCGACATGGAAAGCGAATACCTGCGCGCTGTCGACGCAGCGTCCTGAGCGAGGGCGCGGAGGAGCTGAGAATGGACAGGCTGCACGGCGACCCGAGCCTCTACGACATTCAGTTCGGCCTGAGAACCGACTACGACGCGCTCGGTCAGCATTCCTACAGTGGTGATCCCCTCGAGGCACCTCACGTCTGGAGCGCGCAGGGTCAGGACATCGCACCGAACGGCTGGGATCCGGACGAGGAACTCGCCCAGATGCTGTCCACGGTGTCCGGTACGGACCCCGCTCCGCCCCCGTACGACGGGCAGCACCGCCACCGCATCGACCGGCGGCGCCCACGGCCGGGATCCCACATCCTCGACAGCGGCCAGAAAGTCACCCCTGTCACGATCCTGGTCGCCACCATCGCCGCCTGCGCGGTGGCCATGCTCGGCTGGTCCATCGCCTATTCGTACGGCCAGCTCCGCGCCATCGCCTCGACGGTGCTTCCGGCACCGCTGGCGCAATGGTGGCCGCTGACGGTGTACGGACCGTGGTTCGTGGCGGCCCTGTCGATTCTGCGGGCCGCCGTTCAGCACCGGACCGCCCGCCGGTCATGGGGCGTCGTCCTGGTCGCCTCGGCCACGGCGGTGGCGCTGTGCATCAGCCACTCGGCATATTCGATGCTGTCGATGGTGATCGTAGGAATTCCGCCGATCACCGCCCTGGTGTGTTTCCGGGAACTCGTGGGCCAGGTCTCCTCGAAGTACCGCCCCCGGCACGCCGCGCCGGTCAAAGAGCAGTCCGGCGGCTGACGGCGAAGCGAACCGCCGGTGGGCCGTCGACCGCAGCTCGGCGGCCCACCGGCGGTTCGCGCGCGTCTGGGGCCCTGGGCTCAGTCCCCGCCGCTCCCGTACGGCCTCGTCAGGATCTCCAGGTTGTGGCCGTTCGGATCGTCGAAGTACGCTCCGCGGCCGCCGTCATTGTGGTTGATCTCGCCGGGGCGGTGATGGTACGGGTCCGCCCAGTACCTGAGTCGCCCCGCGCGGATCCGGGTGAAGATCGCGTCGAAGTCGTCCTCGGAGACGAGGAAGGCGTAGTGCTGCGGAGTGATCGGCTCCTCGGTCTCCATGAAGTCCAGCGTCACGCCGTTCGCGATCTCCACCGGGGCGAACGGGCCGAAGTCCGGGGCCACATCCACCCCCAGCACATCCGCGAGGAACCTCGCGGACGCCTGTTTGTCGTGCGCGGCGACGATCGTGTGGTTGAGCTCTACGGTCATGGGCCGGGCCTCCTGTCCCCTGGGCTGCCAGAACCGCTTTCCACGCTACCGCCGCTACCCCGAACCCTCACGGGCGCGCGCATCGATCAAGCCGCCGGAGCCGTGCGTCCGGTCCGGCCGGCGGCGCTCGACGTGCCGTGGGGCCGCCGCACGCCGCCGGTCACCGGGGCAGACTCAGATGGTGGCCGCGTCGATCACGAACCGGTACCGCACATCGCTGTTCAGCACCCGCTCGTACGCGTCGTTGATCTCGGACGCGCCGATCAGCTCGATCTCGGCGCCGATGCCGTGCTCCGCGCAGAAGTCCAGCATCTCCTGGGTCTCACGGATGCCGCCGATGGCGGAACCGGCGAGGGTCTTGCGGCCCGAGATCAGCGAGAACAGGTTGAACGAGATGGGCTCCTCGGGCGCACCCACGTTCACCAGCGCGCCGTCCGACTTCAGCAGCGAGAGGAAGGCGCCGAAGTCCAGCGGCGCCGACACGGTCGAGACGATCAGGTCGAACGTGCCGCGCAGCTCCTCGAAGGTCTTCGGGTCGCTGGTGGCGTAGTAGTGGTCGGCGCCCAGCTTCAGCCCGTCGTCCTTCTTGCGCAGGGACTGGGAGAGCACACTCACCTCGGCGCCCATCGCGTGCGCGAGCTTGACGGCCATGTGACCGAGACCGCCCAGACCGAGGACCGCGACCTTCTTGCCGGGTCCCGCGTTCCAGTGCCGCAGCGGGGAGTACGTGGTGACACCGGCGCACAGCAGGGGGGCGGCCACATCGAGAGAGAGGCCGTCCGGGATGCGCACGGTGTACTTCTCGTCGACGACGATCTTCTCGGAGTAGCCGCCGTAGGTGGGCTCGCCGTTCCTGTCGAGGGCGTTGTATGTGCCGACCATGCCCTTGAGGCAGTACTGCTCCAGGCCGGCCTTGCAGTTCTCGCACTCGCGGCAGGAGTCGACCATGCAGCCGACGCCCACGCGGTCGCCGATCTTGAACTTGGTCACGCCGGAGCCCACCGCGGAGACGACGCCCGCGATCTCGTGGCCCGGCACCAACGGGAAGATCGCCTCGCCCCAGCCCTCACGGGCCTGGTGGATGTCCGAGTGACAGATGCCGGCGAACTTGATGTCGATCAGTACGTCGAACTCACCGACCTCGCGGCGCTCGATCGTGGTGCGCTCGAGCGGAGCCTTGGCGGCGGGTGCGGCGTACGCAGCAACGGTGGTCATGCCGGATTTCTCCTTGGGGGGTCGCGTGCCCGGCAGCCTTCCACCGGGCACGGCGTCCAGCCTGCCGGGAGGCGCCGGGCTCACCCAGGCCACGGATCTGCATACGTCCGGGCTTCCTACCACTGGCCGGGTCAGCCTCACAGTCGTACCAACAGGAATACTGGGTGTATGGACGCAAATCCCGACTCCATGCAGGCGTCTGCCCAGACATCCGGTCAGGCTCTGGACCGCCGCGCCGAGCTCAGCGAGTTCCTGCGCACCCGGCGGGCCCGGCTCAAGCCCGAGGACGTGGGACTGCCGGACTTCGGGCGGTACCGGCGGGTGCCGGGCCTGCGCCGCGAGGAGCTGGCCCAGCTGGCCGGGGTGTCCGTGGCCTACTACACGCGTCTGGAGCAGGGCAACGGGCAGAACGTGTCCGCGGAGGTGCTCGGGGCCATCGCCCGCGCGCTACGGCTGAGCGACGCGGAGCACGCCCATCTGACCCATCTCGCCAAGCCGAAGGCCCACAAGAAGAAGCCGGCGGCGCGGTCCCAGCACGTGCGGGTTCCGCTGCGGCAGCTGCTGGACGCCTTCGACGGCGTCCCGGCCTACATCGTGGGGCGGCGCGCGGAGGTCCTGGCGTGGAACAGGATGGCCGCCGCCGTCTTCGGGGACTGGTCCCAGGTACCGCAGCAGGAGCGGAACTGGGCCCGCATGGTCTTCCTGCGGCCCGAGTACCACGATCTGTTCGTGGACTGGGAGCAGAAGGCGATCGACATCGTGTGCCAGCTGCGGTACGAAGCCGGGTGCCACCCGGACGATCCGCAGCTGTCCGCCCTCGTCGGAGAGCTGTCGGTGAAGAGCGAGGCGTTCCGGCGGCTGTGGGCGACGCACGACGTCAAGGAGAAGAGCCACGGGCTCAAGCTGATGCGGCATCCGCTGGTGGGCGATCTTGCCCTGCAGTTCGAGTCGTTCAGGCTGCCAGACGACGGTGAGCTGGGGCTGGTGACGTATCACGCCGAACCGGGTTCGCCGTCGGCGGAGGCTCTGCGGCTGCTGGCCAGCTGGGGTACGGACGCCACCCGGGCGGGCACGACCGCGCCCCGCTCCTGAGGCCCTGCGCTCGACGCCATGAGCGGCCGATGAGGGGCCGGCGATCGGCAGAAACACGGACGGCCCGCCGGAAGCAGCTGCTTCCGGCGGGCCGTGCGCTATCGGCTTACTTCGCGTAGAACGCGTTGTAGATCGAGATCGTCGACTTGTTGCCCTTCTTGTCGGCGATCTTGGCGTGGAACGACAGGCCCTGGCCCTTCGCCGGGTTCCGGTAGGTGATCTTGCCGTTCTTGACCGTCAGCTTCGTCCAGGTCCTGCCGTAGTCGTACGACACCCACACGCCCAGCGACTGCAGGTTGCGGCCCGCGGCCGAGCCCTGGACGGTGACCGGGATCGTGACCTTCTTGCCGGCCGCGACCCGGCTGTCGAGGCCGGTGGCGGCGCCGAAGCGGACCGAGGAGGTGGGCAGCTTGGCGCTGGCCCTCTTGGACTTGAACGTCCAGCTCGCGTCGATGCGGGTGGACGCCGCGGCGACCTTCACACTGCGGATGACCGAGGTCGTCAGCTTGTACGTGGCCTCACCGGACGGCACCTTGAAGGGCTTGGCGCCGAACAGCGGGTCGTCGTTGGAGCCGACCTTGGCGCCGTTTCGGTACAGCGTCGTCTTCACCGACATGAAGTCCGAGGAACCGGCGTGCGACTGGCTGTCCGCGAACAGCGGCAGATAGCCGTAGATCTCGTTGCCGTCGCGGAAGAGGCCGTACTCGGAGGTGACCAGCGGCCCGAACACGGCCGTGTTGAAGGTCCTGGTGTAGCTCTTGCCCGGCTTGTAGGTCTCGACATTGCCGAGCGTGTAGTACGCCTCGGGGATCGGCAGGCCCTGCGGGTCCTTCTTGCCCCCGAACTGCGAGAAGTCGAGCAGCCACTCCACCGCGTTGCCGGTGGACACGTAGAGCGTGCGCGTGCCGCGCAGCTTCTGCTCGACCGGGGAGTTGAAGGCGAAGTCGTTCGGCAGGAAGCCGTAGAGGCCGACCGCGCCGGTCTTCCCGCTGGAGGCGGAGCCGAGGTTCACCTTCAGCGTGGCGAGATCGCCCGGCTTGTAGTGCTGGACGTGCGCGCCTTCGAGCTTCTTGACATTGGCCCCGGTGAAGACGTCGTACTCGGCGGCGTCACCCTTGGTCCACTGCCCGAACCAGCTCTGGGACAGACCCGAGGAGACCGCCGGGCCGACGTGCGCGACCCTCACGTCCTGGAAGGACGGCGCGAAGATGCCGCCGCCGACTCCCGCCGGGTCGTAGGTGTAGGAGACCATCCCGGACAGCGGCTTGGCCGACGCGTCCGGCACCGTGATGTCGGCGGGCTGGGCCTTGGTCAGGTCCAGGGTGACCGTGGTGTCCTTGGTGACGCTCAGCTGGGGCTGGACCAGCCAGTCGGCGCCGCCTTCGATGGAGGTCGGGTCCTTCACCGAGACGGAGTCCAGCGCGTAGGTGCCCTTGGGCACCCGGACGGTCACGGTGTCCGCGCTGCTCTGCGACGGGTAGTCCCGGCCGTCGTCGGCCGAGGTGTTGAAGAGGTCCGTCAGATGGACCGGCGTCTGCCCCTCACGGTTGACGTACTTCAAGGTGACGTCGTACGACTCCGCCTCGCGCTCCACCGCCGCGGCCGTGCGCACGCTCTGGCCGCCGCCGGTCGCCGTCACGTACGCCCAGTACGAGCCGTCCGCGCTGCCGCCCAACTTGGAGTTGACGCTCAGCGGGACCGTTGCGGTGCCGCCCGCCGGAACGGTGACGTTCGTCGCGCCGAGCGCGAAGAAACCGGTCGGCGCGGGCCGGCCCGTGGGGCCGGTGGCCGTCATCGAGAGCGAGAGGGTGACGGCGGTCTTGCCGACGTTGCGGTACGTCACCTGCTTGGTGACCGGCGTGTCGTCGGTGTGCGGCCAGCGCGCGACGCCGAAGCTCACGGACGACGAGTCGGCGAGCACGGTCTGCTTGATCGCCTTGTCCACGGCGATCCGGCCCGAACCCTGCTGGAAGGGGGTGTAGTTGCCGCCCTTCGCGGAGCCAGTCAGCGCCGACTTCAGCTCGGCGAACGTCCAGTCAGGGTGCTCCTGCTTGAGGATGGCGGCGGCGCCCGCGACATGCGGGGTCGCCATCGACGTACCCGAGATGGTCAAGTAGCCGGCCGGATTCTCGCCGACCTCCTTGTCGATGAGGCTGCCGGGCGCCGCGGCGGCCGTGATGTTCACACCGGGGGCGGTGACATCGGGCTTGATGGCGCCGTCGAGGCCGGGGCCGCGGCTGGAGAAGGACGCCAGCCTGTCGTTGTCGTCGACGGCGCCGACGGTGAGCGCGTCGGCCGCGCTGCCCGGCGAGCCGATGGTCCGGTCGCCGAGCTCGCCGTCGTTGCCCGCGGCGATGGCGAACAGGATGCCCTTCTGCTCGGAGAGCTTGTTCACCTCGGCCTCGAGCGGGTCGATGTCGGGCGTGTCGATGCCGCCCAGGCTGAGGTTGACGATGTCGGCGCCCTGCTGGGCGGCCCACTCCATGCCCGCGAGGATGCCGGAGTCGTCGCCGTACCCGTCGTCGTCCAGGACCTTGCCGCTGATTATCTTGGCGCCGGGCGCGACGCCCTTGTACTTGCCCTTCGACTTCGCGCCCGTACCGGCCGCGATGGACGCCACATGCGTGCCGTGGCCGACCTTGTCGGCGGTGGTGGCGGCGGTCGAGAAGTTCTTGGCCTCGATCACCTGGCCCTTGAGGTCCGGGTGGTCGCCGTCGACACCGGTGTCCAGTACGGCGATCTTGACGCCCTTGCCGTCGTATCCCGCCGCCCAGGCCTTGGGGGCGCCGATCTGCGGCACCGACTTGTCCAGGCTGGCCTTGCGGACACCGTCGAGCCAGACGTGCGCGACGCCCTTCGCGGCGGTGTCGCCGTTGGTGAGGGCCTTCCACAGCTCGGCCTGATTCCGCTGGGGCGTCTGCACCGCGTCCGCGTTCAGGGACTTCAGGGTGCGGCGGAGCGTGCCCGCCTCACGGACGTCCGCCTTCGCGGAGTTCGCCGTGCCCTGGTAGCCGACGATGACCTTCAGGCCGTTCTTCTGGTCCTTGCGGGTGCGGGCCGTGTTGAGCTCGGTGACGTCGAACAGACGCCGGTCGAGCTTGCCGTTGGCTATCAGGCCCGCCGCGTCGGCCGGCACCACATAGGTGTGCCCCTCGGCCTTGCGGACCTGAACCAGGACGTTCTCGCGGCCCTTGGCCCGCTCGAGCCCGACGACGCGGCCCTTGGCGTCGACGACGACGCGGTCGCCCGTGATCAGGGTGATGCGGTGCTGGGCCGAAAAGCCGGACGCGGCCGTGCGCGACGTGCGCTCCGGCTTCGCCGACGCCGGGCTGGTCATACCCGCCGCCAACGCCACGGCGGCCGCCGTGGCGACGGTCGCCGCGCATGCTCTTTTCACTTGTCTGCGCAAAACTCCCCCTGGAGATGAGGTACCGGGCGAATTCCCCGTTCACCCGGCCGGGGGTAGTTCCGCACACATGCACGTCAACCCCCCGGACTACGCAGTATGCCGGGGGGTTGATCACTGCCTCAATAGAGGGAGGGATAACGAGTTGGCGCGCCCGCGGGGGCTATGAGACCGCGTTCTCCTTCACGGTGATCCTGCCCTTGCGGATCGTCGCGAGGCGCGGGGCCTTCTTCGCGATCGTGGAGTCGTGGGTGACCATGATGAAGGTCAGCCCGTGCTCCTTCCACATGCGCTCGAGCACGTCCATGATCTCGTCGCGCATCGACTCGTCGAGGTTTCCGGTGGGTTCGTCGGCGAGGAGCACCTTCGGCTGCTTCACCAGCGCGCGGGCGATCGCGACACGCTGCTGCTGACCACCCGACATCTCGCCCGGCAGGTGCCCGAGCCGCTCGCCGAGGCCGACGGACTTCAGCGCCTCGACGGCCCGTTCGCGCCGCTCCTTGCCCTTCAGGCCGAGCGGGACGAGGGCGGTCTCGACGTTCTCCTGCGCGGTGAGCGTCGGGATGAGATTGAAGGACTGGAAGACGAAGCCGATGTTCTCGCTGCGCACCTTGGTGAGCTTCGCCTCGGAGAGCCTGGCGAGGTCGACGCCGTCGAGTTCGACCTGGCCGGCGGTCGGCTTGTCGAGTCCGCCGAGCATCTGCAGCAGCGTGGACTTGCCGCCGCCGGTGGGGCCCTGGATGACCAGCCGGTCGCCGTCGCCGATGGTGAGGTCGACGCCGTCCAGGGCGTTGATGGTCTCCTTGCCCCGCGTATAGCGCTTGGTGACGCCTCTGAGTTCGTACATGGGTCCAACTCCTGAGAATGGGAAGTGAGATCGGGGCCGCGTACGCGGGAGGGCCGAAGGGGTGCGCCGGTGCGCCCCGGATGCGGACCGCGCTCGGCGACGAGAAGTGCGGGGCGGGTGCTACTCGACGCGGCGCAGGGCGTCCGCCGGGCGCAGCCGGGAGGCACGCCAGCCGCCGAAGGCGCCGGCGATCAGACCGCCGGCCACCGCGAGGGCGACCGCGAGGGCGATGGTGGTCGCGCTGACCGGTGCGGTGAGCGCCACCTCGAGGGTCTTCGCGGCCCGTCGGCCGGGGCCTTCGAAGCCACCGCCACCGCCGCCACCACCGAGCTGAGCCTGCAGCGTGGGGCTGATGGCGGTGACGGCGTACGCGCCCGCCAGGCCGAGCGCGATACCGAGGACACCGCCGACCAGGCCGTTGACGACGGCCTCGCCGACCACCTGCCGGGTCACCCGGCCCGACTTCCAGCCGAGCGCCTTGAGCGTGCCGAACTCGCGCACCCGGCGCGAGACCGCCGAGGAGGTGAGCAGGCCGGCCACCAGAAACGCGGCGACGAGCACCACGATCGACAGCCACTTGCCCACGTTGGTGGCGAGGCTGGAGGCGGTGGACAGCGAGCCGGAGACCGTGGAGGCGAGGTCGGAGGAGGTGGTGACCGTCGTCCCCGAGATGTTCTTCTGGATCGTCTTCTTGACGGCCGCGATCTGCTGGGAGTCGGTCGCCTTGACGTAGATCGTGGTGACCTTGTTCTTCGAGTCGGCGAGCGTCTGAGCCTGCGTCAGCGGGATGTAGAGGTTGGCGGCCGAGTCACCGCTGTCGGCGGTGGCAATGCCGATGACCGTGAACTTGACGCCCTTGATGGTGACCGTGCCGCCGACCGCGAGCTTCTTCTCCTTGGCGTACGCCGAGTCCGCGACGACGACCGCGGCGTTGGTCTCGGACGTCTTGAACGTACGGCCGCTGGTGATCTTCGAGGAGGTGAGCGGGCCGAGGGCCGGCTTGGTCACGTCGGTGCCGTAGACCGAGTAGTTGTTCACGTCGAAGTTGGCGCCGCCGCCTTCGACGCGCCCCTGGGGTCCGCCGAATCCCCGGCCGCCCTGCCGGCCGCCGTTCTGGTCCTGCTTGAACTGACCCTGTGTGAACTGGCCGCTGATCTTGATGACCCGGAGGCTGAGTCCACCCACGGCGCCCGAAACACCGCTCTGCGAGCCGACCTTGCCGACCGTGCTGCTCGCCAGGGTCTGGAAGCCCTGGACCATCACACGGTCACTGCTCTGGGTGTCCTTGGAGTCGTTGCCGCGGGCGTCGAAGTTGAAGCGCGGCCCCTGTGAGCCGCCCGACGGGGGCGCGGCCGCCTTCGTGACGGTCATGTCGGTACCGAGTCCGTACAGCGACTGCAGAACCTCGTCCTGTGCCTTCCCCATGCCGGAGGACACGGAGTTGACCACGATGACCAGAGCGATGCCCAGAGCGAGCCCGGAGGCGACGACGAGGGCCGCCTTTCTCCGGCGGCGCAGTTCGCGCCTCAGGTAGGTGAAGAACATGGCCGCAAGCTAGAGACGCACCCTGATGAACCCATAAACCGGACATAAGAGAACGATGAGAAGCCTGTGTCCGGCCTCGGCGCCGCGGTGAGAGGGCCTGTGAGAAGACCGAGGCGCCCGCCGCCCCGAAGGGGTCGGCGGGCGCCTGGGTGAAGCGGGGATGAGGCGCGGGGCCCTCCGGGTCAGATGGCCGATCCGGCCTTCCACTGGGCCCAGCTCATGTTCCAGCCGTTGAGGCCGTTGTCAGGCGAGACGGTCCGGTCGCCGGTGTTCTGGACGACCACGACGTCACCGACGATCGAGTGGTTGTAGAACCACGCGGCCGGCGTGTTCGGGTCGTTCGCGCCCTTCTTGTCCTGCAGGCCCACACAGCCGTGGCTGGTGTTGACGCTGCCGAAGACGGACGGGGCACCCCAGTAGTTGCCGTGGATGAACGTGCCGGAGGTGGTCAGCCGGATGGCGTGCGGCACGTCCTTGATGTCGTACTCGCCCTTGCCGTCGGAGTCCTTGAAGCCGACCGTGGCGCCGTTCATGCGGGTCTGCGTGAACTTCTCCGACATCACCATCTGGCCCTGGTAGGTGGTGTGGTCGGGGGCGCCCGCCGAGACGGGGATGGTCTTGATGGTCTTGCCGTCCTGCGTGACCTTCATCTGCTTGGTCTTCGCGTCGACGTAGGAGACCTGGTTGCGGCCGATCTTGAAGGTGACCGTCTTCTGCTGCACGCCGTACACACCGCTCGTGCCCTCGACGCCGTCGAGGTCGAGCTTCATCGTGACGGTGGAGCCTGCCTGCCAGTACTGCTCGGGACGGAAGTCGAGCCGGTTGGGGCTGAACCAGTGCCCGACCACATCCTGGCCGCTGCTGGAGGTGACGGTGATCCCCTTCTGCACGGCGGCCTTGTTGGTGATGGCCTTGTCGAAGTTGATCGAGACCGGCATACCGACGCCGACGGTCGAGCCGCTCTCCGGCGTGAAGTTGCCTATGAAGGAGTGGTCCGGGGCGACGGTCGTGAACGAGGCGTTCTCGTGGGCGTCGCGGCCCTCGGAGTCCTTGGCGGTCGCGGCGACCTTGTAGGTGGTCGCCCGCTCCAGCTGGCCGCTGGGCGCCCAGCTCTTCTTGTCCGCGGATATCTGCCCGGCGACGGCGGTGCCGGACGCGGTGGTCATGGTGACCCCGGTGAGGGTTCCCTTGCTGACCGTCACCTTGGCCGCGTTGTTGATGGAGGCGTTGTCCGAACCGTCTGCTGGGGTGATCTTGATATCTGCCTCGGAGGCCTTCTTGGCGGCCGCCTCGTCGGCCTTGGCCTGCGAGGTGGACTCGCCGCCGCCGGCCGCATCGTTGCCCCCGCTGCACGCGGTGAGCACGAGCATTCCGCCGAGCAGTGCGGACGCGGTCGCCAGACCCTTGCGCCGCTTACTGTTCGTCATCACACACTTCTCCATCGTTGCCGAATCCCCAAAACCCCGAGAGCCCCCGCGAGAACCATCAACGCTACGACCGGTCGGCTCCGTTCCACATACTTGCGATGTGTGGGCCGTACCACGTTGGTGCGACGGGTGCGCATACCGCCCCCGCGTCGCTCGCGAGGCGGGAAACACCTCTTGAGACGACTGAACCCCGGGCGTCGGTTGCCGCCCGGGGTCACGATTTTCCCAAGACACGTCAGCCGAGTCGGACCTCCTCGTCCTCCTCGTCGTCGTCCGGTTCATCGTCCTCGCCGAATGCCCAGTCCGGCGACTCCGGGTCGTAGTCGATCTCCTCGCTGCTCCAGGACGCCTGGGCGACCTCGACCCCCGGCACGTCGCTGACCAGGTAGGACGGGTCGACGAGGTACGCCAGGGCCTCGGCTGTGTCTTCCGTCACAGCGCTCTCCGTGTACGCGCGTTCGCCTTCGGGCATGTCCGGATCGTCCGCGATCCGGCTCAGCGCGCTCTTGGCGACGGCGTCCGCGTCGCCGACCTCGACGACCAGCTCCACGCGAAGCCGGACAAAACGTGATGTCTCAGAAGTGCTCATGGCGGGCAGCGTACGGCCCGGAGAGGGCGCGACTTTCCCACGACCCGCACCTTTCACTAGCATCGCCCCAGACGGCCAATTCGCAAGCGCCACAGGGGGATCGGTATTTCGTGTCCGCCGCACGTCGATCGACGTCCACCGCACGCCGGACGTTGCTGACCGCCACCGCCGCAGGGAGCCTGCTCGGGGCCCTGTGGTTCGTCCCGTCCGCCAACGCGACCACGCACCCCTCCGGGCAGCAGAGCACGGCGTCCACCCGGGCCTCCGAGGAGACGGGCGTCACGGACGCGGGCACCCAACTGGCCGACACCGGAAGCGTCGCCACGACGCCGTACGTGGTGGGGGGCACCCTCTTCCTGTGCCTGGGGGCAGGCTTCGTCACCTACTCGGTGCGCCGGGAGCGCATGGAGTTCTGATCCGCCCGCCGCACCCGCGAGGCACCAGGCCACCGGGGCCCCGCCCGACGGCAGGACCCCGGTGGCCGTTTCCCCGGCGGAGTACGCCTAGCGCAGCGCGCCGGTGACCGCCTCCACGGCCGCGACCAGTCCGCCCTCGCGCACGAAGGCGTCCGCGGCGGCCAGGTCGGGGGCCAGGAAGCGGTCAGGACCGGGCCCCTGGGCGCCCGCCCCGCGCAGGGCCGCGATCGCCGCCCCCGTGGCGGGAGCCGGGGTCAGGCCCTCGCGGAGTTCCACGGCCCGGGCCGCCGCGTACAGCTCGATGGCCAGGACCCGGGTGAGGTTGTCCACCGCCGTGCGCAGCTTGCGCGCCGCCGACCAGCCCATGGAGACGTGGTCCTCCTGCATCGCGGAGGACGGGATCGAGTCGGCGGAGGCGGGCACGGCCAGCCGCTTCATCTCGCTCACCAGCGCCGCCTGCGTGTACTGGGCGATCATCAGGCCCGAGTCCACGCCCGCGTCGTCCGCGAGGAACGGCGGCAGGCCGTGCGAGCGGTTCTTGTCGAGCAGGCGGTCGGTACGGCGCTCCGCGATCGACGCGAGGTCCGCCGCCGCGATCGCCAGGAAGTCCAGGACGTAGGCCACCGGGGCACCGTGGAAGTTGCCGTTGGACTCGACCCGTCCGTCCGGCAGGACGACGGGGTTGTCGACCGCGGAGGCCAGTTCGCGCTCGGCGACCATGCGGGCGTGCGCGAGGGTGTCCCGGCCTGCGCCCGCGACCTGCGGGGCGCAGCGCACCGAATAGGCGTCCTGGACGCGCGGCGCGTCGTCCTGGTGATGGCCCGTCATGCCCGAATCCCTCAGCACGGCCAGCATGTTCGCGGCCGAGGCGCCCTGTCCGGGGTGCGGGCGGATGGCGTGCAGCTCCGGCGCGAGCACCTTGTCCGTGCCGAGCAGCGCCTCCAGCGACAGAGCCGCCGTCACGTCGGCCGACTTGTACAGCTGCTCCAGGTCCGCGAGGGCCATGATCAGCATGCCGAGCATGCCGTCGGTGCCGTTGAGGAGCGCGAGGCCCTCCTTCTCGTGCAGTTCGACGGGGGCGATGCCGTGCTCGGCGAGGAGTTCGGCGGCGGGCCGGACGACCCCGTCGGGTCCTTCCGCCTCGCCCTCACCCATGAGCGTCAGCGCACAGTGGGACAGCGGCGCCAGGTCGCCGGAGCAGCCGAGCGATCCGTACTCGTGCACGACCGGCGTGATACCGGCGTTGAGTATGTCGGCCATGGTCTGCGCCACCTCGGGGCGGACACCGGTGTGCCCGGAGCAGACGGTCTTCAGCCGCAGGAACATGAGCGCCCGCACGACCTCCCGCTCCACCCGCGGGCCCATTCCGGCCGCGTGCGAGCGGACGATGTTGCGCTGCAACTGGATGCGCAGTTCCTCGCTGATGTGCCGGGTGGCCAGCGCACCGAACCCGGTGCTGACCCCGTACACGGGCTCCGGCTTCGCCGCCAGTGCGTCCACGATCTCGCGGGCCGCCGCGAGGGCCGCCACGGCCTCCTGGGAGATCTCGATCCGGGCGTCCGCGCGCGCCACGGCGAGAACGTCGGACGCGGTGACGCCGGACGTTCCCACCACCACAGTGTGCATATCCATATTCAGGAGCGTACGCAGTGAATTCAATCGTGTCACTAGTGGATGGCGGGTTGACCCCTTACCGGAATCCGCGGCCCGTCTCAGTGGCGTCCGCGGAACCGGCGGCGCTCCCCGGTGGCCGGCGGCGGTGTGTCGGCCAGGCGTACGACCGGGTCGTCGGGCCCCTCACGGCCCGCGACCACGGGCTTGGCCGAACGCAGGGCCTTGGCCCGGTACTGGGCCGCGTCCGCGAGCCGGAACAGCCGGCGGGCCGAGCGGACGGTGCCGATCCGGTCCTGGGTCGAGGCCACCCCGCAGGCCACGCCGTCCCCGAACTCCAGCTGCGCGGCACGACGGCAGATCTCGTCCGCGACCCGCACGACCTCGTCGGCCGGCGGGCCGACCGCGAGGAGGCAGAACTCGTCGCCGCCGAGCCGGGCGACCAGGGCACCGGGCAGCATGGCGCCGCACAGCGAGAGAACCGATCCGAAGCGCTCCAGCAGCCGGTCGCCGACGGCGTGCCCGCGTGTGTCGTTGACCCGCTTCAGCCCGTTGACGTCGCAGACGACGAGGGAGACCGCGACCCCGTCGACGCGGTGCCGTTCGATC
This sequence comes from Streptomyces sp. CA-106110, assembly GCF_050936285.1. Taxonomy (NCBI): domain Bacteria; kingdom Bacillati; phylum Actinomycetota; class Actinomycetes; order Kitasatosporales; family Streptomycetaceae; genus Streptomyces; species Streptomyces sp. CA-106110. The sequence continues at coordinate 4,956,826 of NZ_JBNJNB010000001.1, forward strand.
GCCTCGTCGAGGCGCGCGTCGACGGCACGGCGGTTGGCAAGCCCGGTGAGGGCGTCGGTGAAGGCGAGCCGCCGGGCCTCCTCCAGGCGCTCGGTCTGGGCGATGCCGGCGGCGACGACGGAGGCGAGGACGGCGGCGAAGTCGGCGTCGGCGTCACCGAAGGCGGGGGCGCCGGCCTCGCGGGCGACGTACAGCTCGCCCCAGGCGAGGCCGTGCAGCAGCACGGGCGCGACGACGCAGCAGCCGCGCCCGCGCCGGCGCAGGGCGGCGACCCGCTGGTGGCAGTACCCGGCATGCCCCGCGGCCGGGCCCTGAGCGGTCTCCACCCAGGCGCTCGGCCCGCCGCCGCCCGCCCAGCGCTCGTGCAGGAACTCGGTGATCTCTGGGAACTGGTGCACGGGGTAGGTCTCGTCCTCCGGGAACTCCTCCTCATCGGACGCCCGCTGCCCCACATTGACCAGGACCCGCAGCCGTCCGCGCTCGCGCTCCCAGACCGAGAGCGCGGCGAAGCTCCCCCCGAGCGCCCGGCACGCGCCGAGCGCGGCGGCCCGCCAGGACTCCCGCGGGTTGTGCGCCGCCGCCATCCCCTGCGCCAGCGCCACCACGGCCGCCAGCCGACTGTCCTCACCCACGACTACAGGCTAGGGACGATCAGGACAATGTGAGACATCAGTGCGGCGATCAGGGTGTGGGCCACGCCGCCGCCGGGGCGGCGTGGCTCCGGGGTCACGCGTGGATCACTCGCCCGGCCACTGCGGGCTGCGCTTCTCGTTGAAGGCCGCCACACCCTCCGCGCGGTCCCCGGAGAACGCCACCGAGCGCCACGCCGCGTCCTCGACCTCGAGCCCGGCCCGCAGATCGAGGCCGTGGCCGAGCCGCAGGGCACGCTTCGCGGCGCGCAGGCCCACCGGGGAGTTCGCCGCGATACGGGACGCGAGGGCGAGCGCCTCCTCCCGGTCCCGGCCCTCCGGCACGAGCTCGTCGACCAGACCGAGCTCCCGTGCCTCGGCCGCCTCCAGGCGCCGCGCCGTGAAGATCAGCTCCGCCGCGCGCGCTGCGCCCACCCGGCGGGGCAGCAGCTGGGTACCTCCGCCTCCCGGGATCACCCCGACGGAGACCTCGGGCAGGCCGACCACCGCGGTGCGGTCCGCCACGATCAGATCGCAGGACAGCGCCAGCTCGAAACCGCCACCCAGCGCGAAGCCGTGCACGGCGGCGACGGTGGGCATCGGCAGCTCCAGTACGCCGGTGTACGCGGCGCGCGCGACCGGACGCTGGCGCACGAGGTCGGCGTCCGTGAAGGAGTTGCGCTCCTTGAGGTCCGCCCCCACACAGAACGCCCGCTCGTGCGTCGAGGTCACGACCGTCACCCGGGCGTCCCGGTCGGCGGCCAGGTGCGCGCACGCCGAGGCGATCGAGCGGGCCATCTCCGTGGACACCGCGTTCATCGCCTTGGGCCGGTCGAGCGCCAGCTCCGCGACGTACCCGTGCCGCCGTACGACGACGTGCTCGCCGAACAGCCGCTCGTCCTCCTGCTCCGCCATGACACCCTCCCGGTTAACGCGGGTTAACTACCGACGTCCCGATCATCGCAGCCGAAGCGGCCCGGCGAAAGCCGCCACGAGCCGTCGTCGAATGCGGGCCATTTACGGCCACTCCTCCTCGTTCGGGTGACATCCGGGCCGTCTCCTCCTCACCCGCCCGCAATCGCCACATAATCTGCCCACCGCTGCGGCGCATTGGGGGAGTGCGGGGCGCACACCGGGGAGGACTGGATGACGACGGACACGGCCACCACCGAGACGACCGGGACGACCACGGCACCGCAGGATGCCGCGGCGCCCCGACTGTTCCGTCCAGCGGGCCGGCACCGCAAGCCCCGGCCGCGGCGGGCGGTTCTCCTCGCCGTCGGCGGGATCGCGCTCGCGGCAGGGGGTCTGAGCCTCGTCCGCCTGGCGCCGGAGTCGGCGACGGCCGGGGACGGGACGGCGGCGGCCGAGCCCCGGATCGACGCCACCGACACGGCGGTGACGGTCGAGACGACCCTGCCGCACACGAAAGACGTGAGCCGCTCCGCGACGACGATCACGCGCGCGGCGAGGCCGGCCTCCGCGCCGACGGCCGACCTCGGGACGTCGCGGGCCTCGTACTCACACACCGCACGGGCCACCGACCCCGCGACCGGTATCCCGGAAGCACCCTGGACCCCGACGGCCTCCCGTTCGTCCCACCCGCCGCAGTCCACGACGCCCTCCGCGTCGTGGCCCACGCCGACCGAGCCCCCGGACCCCACCACACAGGCGCCCTCGCCGTCCCCGGACTGGCCGGGCCTGTGCGTGCCGATCATCGGCCTGTGCGTGGGCCTGCCCGGCTCCGACGGCTGACCGAGCCGTAGGAGCCGAGACCGGCCCCGCCCAGGGCCGACCGACCATGTACGGGCCCCACCCGGAGGCCCGCCGGTCGACTCCGTGCCGATCATCGGCCTGCACGTGCGACTGCCGACCCCGGCGGCGGACCGAACCGTACGGAACGAGACCGGCCCCGCCCCGGGGGCCGACCGGTCATGTGCGCGCCCCACCCGAGGGCCTGCCGGTCGACTCCGTGCCGATCACCGGCCTGCACGTGCGATTGCCCACCCTCGGCGGCGGACCGAACCGTACGGAACGAGACCGGCCCCGCCCCGGGGGCCGACCGGTCATGTGCGCGCCCCACCCGAGGGCCTGCCGGTCGACTCCGTGCCGATCACCGGCCTGCACGTGCGATTGCCCACCCTCGGCGGCGGACCGAACCGTACGGAACGAGACCGGCCCCGCCCCGGGGGCCGACCGGTCATGTGCGCGCCCCACCCGAGGGCCTGCCGGTCGACTCCGTGCCGATCACCGGCCTGCACATGCGATTGCCCACCCTCGGCGGCGGACCGAACCGTACGGAACGAGACCGGCCCCGCCCCGGGGGCCGACCGGTCATGTGCGGGCCCACCCGTCTGGCACGGCACAACCGCCCGATGCGGGCCCCGCCCGCCAGGCACGGGCCCGCCCGCTCACGTGCGGTCTACGACGCCGACGCCGTTTCGCGTCGTGTCAGCAGCCACGGCTCGATCACGCCGAGGCCGCGTACCGGGCGCTGCCACATCGGCTGGAGCGCGAAGCGGTACGTGGGGGGCTCCTCGCCCTCCTTCTCCGCGGCGGCCGCGGCCTCGGCGGCCTCCGCCTCGGAGGCGGGCGCCTCGCTCGTACGGGTCAGCTCCTCCGCGAAGGCGCTGTCGACCAGGACCGCGTCCCGGGGGGCTATAGAGGTGAGCCGACTCGCCAGGTTCACCGTCGTACCGAACACATCGCCCATGCGCGTGGTCACCGTGCCGAAGGCTATCCCCACGCGCAGTTCCGGCATGGTCTCGTCGTTCGCCATCGTCTCGATCAGGCGCAGCGCGATCTCCGCGGCCGTCCCGGCGTCGTCCGCCGCGTACAGCACCTCGTCGCCCAGCGTCTTGATGAGCCGGCCGCCGTGCGCGGCGACCAGGTCCGCCGCGGTCGTCTCGAAGGCCTCGACAAGTTCGCCGAGTTCCTCCTCCTCCATGCGGCGTGTGAGGCGGGTGAAGCCGACCAGGTCCGCGAAGCCGACGGCGAGCCGGCGGTCGACCATCTCCTCGTCGTCCGCCGCCTGCACGACCCGGCCGGTCGCCGCGGCGAGCTGGCGCCGCCAGACGTAGACGAGGAACTCCTCGAGCTCCGGCAGCAGCAGCTCGACCAGGGGATAGGTGACCTCGGTACGGGTCATGCCCGGCTCGGGGGGCTCGGTGAGGCCCTCCAGGAAGGAGTCGATCTGCCACTCGGCCAGTCGGGCGGTGGTCTGCCCGGTCGACCGGGCCACCTGCACCGCCATCGCCTCGCTCAGCAGGCCCGCCTCGACCAGACCGGCCAGCCGGCGCAGGGCCAGGACGTCGGCCTCGGTGAGCGCCTTCGCCTGCCCTATGTCCGCGAAGCCCATCGCCCGCCAGAAACGGGACGCCAGCTCCATGGACACGCCCGCGCTGCGCGCCGCCTGGAACGGGGTGTAGCGGCGCTCCGCACCCAGAATGAGCTGCTCCAGGCGCAGCGTCAGGGGGTTCTCGTCGGACTCGCCGTGTGCGTCCCGCCCGGGTTCACCGTCGGGGGCGGGGTGTACGCCCGTGCCCGAGCCCGTGTCGTCGACGGTCACGCGTGCTGCCCTTCCGATCTGCCGCGGTCAGGTATCGACCGCGGTCAACTCTACGGCAGGTGTGCGGTAGCTCACTCCCTCAGCGGCACGGTCGCACACAGCGCGCCCCAGCGGATGCCGGACACGGCCGTCAACTGCCTACGCGGGCCGCAGATGCACGATGTCCCCGGCTCCCACCGGCTCCTGTACCCCGTTCTCGGTCGCCAGCACGAGGCGGCCGTCACCGTCGATCGCCACCGCCTCGCCGGTGATGGAACGGTCGCCGGGGAGTTCGGCCCGCACGAGCCGCCCCAGCGTCGCGCACCCGGCCGCGTACGTCTCCTGCAGGCCGCTCACCGCCGGGTCGCCGCCCGCACCGCGCCAGCGGACGTACCAGTCCTCCAGGGAGCGCAGCACCGCCCGCAGCAGCGTGTCGCGGTCCGTGGTGCGGGCGCCCGCCAGGGCCAGGGAGCCGGCCGTGGGCACCGGCAGCTCGGTCTCACGAAGCGTGACGTTGATGCCGATGCCGACCACCACGCCGTTCTCGCCCGCGCGTTCCGCGAGGATGCCGCCGGTCTTGCGCTCCTCCTCGCCCACCGTGACCAGCAGATCGTTGGGCCACTTGAGTGTCGTGTCGACGCCCGCGGCCCGCGCGAGCCCCGTCGCGACGGCCACCCCGGCGAGCAGCGGGAGCCAGCCCCAGCGGGCGACGGGCACCTCGGCCGGCTTCAGCAGGACCGAGAAGAACAGTCCGGACCGGGCCGGGGCCGTCCAGGTGCGGTCGAGCCGCCCGCGCCCGGCGTGCTGCTCCTCGGCGACGAGGACGGTGCCCTCGGCCGCCTTGCCCTCCGCGGCCAGGGCGACGAGATCGGAGTTGGTGGACCCGGTGCGCGCCACCACCTCGACCCCGGACCACAGTCCGTCCTCCCGCACCAGCCCCCGGCGCAGCGCGGCGCCGTTCAGGGGCGGGCGGTCCAGGTCGGACCAGCGGCTGCCGCCACCGGTGGCGTCGTTCGACGGGTCGTTCGCGTCTGAGGGATCTCGCGGCATCATGCAAGCCACCCTAGGTGTGGTCAACGCCGCACTGCCGATCGGTAGGCGCACCACTACGCTACGGATGAGTAACCGTTCGTTCTTCTGAGCATTCTCCTAGCACGTCACACGTCCCCACTGAGCAGGCAGGGAGCCGCATCCCGATGTCCGAGCCGGAAGAGATCGACATTCACACCACCGCGGGCAAGCTCGCGGACCTCCAGCGCCGCGTCCAGGAGGCGACGCACGCCGGCTCGGAGCGTGCCGTGGAGAAGCAGCACGCGAAGGGCAAGCTGACGGCCCGTGAGCGGATCGAGCTGCTGCTGGACGACGGCTCGTTCGTGGAGCTGGACGAGTTCGCCCGGCACCGCTCGACCAACTTCGCACTGGAGAAGAACCGCCCCTACGGGGACGGTGTGGTGACCGGGTACGGGACCGTGGACGGCCGGCCCGTCGCCGTGTTCTCCCAGGACTTCACCGTCTTCGGCGGCGCCCTCGGCGAGGTCTACGGCCAGAAGATCGTCAAGGTGATGGACTTCGCGCTGAAGACCGGCTGCCCGGTCATCGGCATCAACGACTCCGGCGGCGCCCGTATCCAGGAGGGCGTGGCCTCGCTGGGCGCCTACGGCGAGATCTTCCGCCGCAACACCCACGCCTCCGGTGTGATCCCGCAGATCAGCCTGGTCGTCGGCCCGTGCGCGGGCGGCGCGGTGTACTCCCCGGCCATCACCGACTTCACGGTGATGGTCGACCAGACCTCGCACATGTTCATCACCGGCCCCGACGTGATCAAGACGGTCACCGGCGAGGACGTCGGCTTCGAGGAGCTGGGCGGCGCCCGCACCCACAACACCGCCTCCGGCGTGGCCCATCACATGGCCGGCGAGGAGAAGGACGCCATCGAGTACGTCAAGCAGCTGCTGTCGTACCTGCCGTCCAACAATCTGTCCGAGCCCCCGGTCTTCCCGGAGGAGGCGGACCTCTCCGTCAGCGACGAGGACCGCGAGCTGGACGTGCTCGTCCCGGACAGCGCCAACCAGCCCTACGACATGCACACGGTGATCGAGCACATCCTCGACGACGCCGAGTTCTTCGAGACCCAGTCGCTGTTCGCGCCGAACATCCTGACCGGCTTCGGCCGGGTCGAGGGCCACCCGGTGGGCATCGTCGCCAACCAGCCGATGCAGTTCGCCGGCTGCCTCGACATCGACGCGAGCGAGAAGGCCGCGCGCTTCGTGCGCACCTGCGACGCCTTCAACGTGCCCGTGATCACCTTCGTCGACGTGCCCGGCTTCCTGCCCGGCGTCGACCAGGAGCACACCGGCATCATCCGCCGCGGCGCCAAGCTGATCTTCGCCTACGCCGAGGCCACCGTCCCGCTGATCACGGTCATCACCCGCAAGGCCTTCGGCGGCGCCTACGACGTCATGGGCTCCAAGCACCTGGGCGCGGACCTGAACCTGGCCTGGCCGACCGCCCAGATCGCCGTCATGGGCGCCCAGGGCGCGGTCAACATCCTGCACCGCCGCACGATCGGCGAGGCGGACGACCCGGAGACGACCCGCACGCGGCTGATCCAGGAGTACGAGGACACTCTCCTCAACCCGTACATCGCGGCCGAGCGCGGCTACATCGACGCGGTGATCACGCCGTCCGACACCCGCCGCCACGTCGTCCGCGGGCTGCGTCAGCTGCGCACCAAGCGGGAATCCCTGCCTCCGAAGAAGCACGGCAACATCCCCCTGTAAACCCCGGACCCTGGAGCGGACATGACGATCAAGGTCGTACGGGGCAATCCGACCCCGGAGGAGCTGGCCGCCGCACTGGCGGTGGTCAGGGCCCGCGCCGCGGCGGCGGCCGCGCTGCCGCCCGGCGCGGCGCGGGAACGCGACTCCTGGGCCGACCCCTCCCGTATCGCCGCCCACCGGCTGTCCCAGCCGGGTGCGACGGCGTGGGCGCGCACGTACTGGCCCGGCTAGCGGCCGGTCCGTGCCGGTCGGTCCTTCGCGACCGGCCGGCACGGGAGCCCGGCCGGAGCCGGGCGACCCCGCGGCCGAGTTGAGTACCCGTACTCAGGCGCCGGAGTACGCCGCCGACGCACGATCGAAGGCATGCTCTGGTCCGACCCCGACAACGAGCCGCCGGAAGAACTGCGCGAGACGCAGGAGATGTTGCGGCGGCTGGGGGTCCTCATGGCGCTGGCGATGGTGATCGCGATGATCGTCATCGGCATCAGGTGAGGCGCGCCGATACGCTGAGCCCATGACCGATCAGCCGCGTCGCCGTCTCGTGCTCGCATCCCAGTCCCCCGCCCGGCTCGGATTGCTCCGGCAGGCCGGACTCGATCCCGAGGTCGTCGTGAGCGGGGTCGACGAGGACGCCGTCACCGCTCCCACGCCCGCCGAACTGGCGCTCGCGCTCGCCGAGGCCAAGGCCTCCGTGGTGGCGGCCAAGCCCGAGCTCAAGGGTGCGCTGGTGATCGGCTGCGACTCGGTACTCGACCTGGACGGCGAGGCCCTCGGCAAGCCCGCGGACGAGGAGGAGGCGACGGCACGCTGGAAGTCGATGCGCGGCCGGGCGGGCACGCTCCAGACGGGACACTGCGTCTACGACACTCTCAGCGGCCGGTACGCGTCCGCCACCGCGTCCACGGTGGTCCGCTTCGGTGAGCCCACGGACGAGGAGATCGCCGCGTACGTGGCCTCAGGCGAACCCCTGTACGTCGCTGGGGCGTTCACCCTCGACGGCCGCTCGGCACCCTTCATCGACGGCATCGACGGCGACCACGGCAACGTGATCGGCATCTCGCTGCCCCTGGTGCGCCGACTGCTGGCCGAACTGGGCGTCGGCATCACCGACTTGTGGGCCCCGCAGGCGAAGTGAACGCCGGCCGGGCGGCCGGTGCGAGCAGGACGCCGGAAGCGACGGGCGCGCGGCGCGTTCCCCGACCGCCCGGTGAGGGCCGTGGGCGAGGGGTGCCCAGAGGGTCCTGAGTGCCCCATGAGGGCCCTGTGAGCAACGGGAACCTGGATTCCCGGGTGGCGGTGGAGGCGTTCAGGGAGTGACCGGTGCCGGGCCGCCGTTCTCGGGTGTCTCGGGCCCGGTCTGTTCCACGGCCCTCTGCACCGTTCCCTGGTCCTCCCCCGGGCCGCCGTCCGCGGGCGGCGCGTCGGCCGGGCCCTGCGGGAGGTCGTACGTCATCAGGGTGAGCAGTATCAGTCCGAGCACCACCATCATGAACGCGAACGCCCCCCAGCCCACCAGGCCGACGGTGAAGGCGCCGAGCAGAGCGTGCACCACGGCCGCGCTGATCAGAAGGATGCGCCAGATGCCGGACGGGGGCCGGCCGCGCAGCGCGACCAGCAGGGCGGCGAACGCGCACAGCGCGAAGTAGAGCCCGAAGACGACTCCGCCCGCCTTCGACGACCGCGACATCATGTCCGGGTCGAGCCCGGCCAGGGACATCTGCTGCCGGTCCACGACCGTGCCGAGGATCCAGTTCAGCAACGTGATGCCGATCGCCTCCACAAAGAGGAGGACCACCACGAGCCAAGCCACCGGTCTGCGGATCACCCGCCCCCACCCACCTTCGTACGCGCTTTCCTGTTACTGCCAGTACGTTCGAGCCATCGTGAACGCTACTAACGGGTAAACGACGGGACAAGAGGTTTGGCAGGGGCAAAGATTCATTGGGCCATTAGTAGGGACTCCACAAAGAAACACGACCCGTAGCGGGACTACTTCATAGAGACCTTGACCACATCGGAGGGCTAGGGTTTTCCGGTGGATTCCCCTGTGCGGCGGTGCGACAAGGGGTTTCGCGGATCGAGTGAGCCCGGTTTCACGCTCCGTGTGGGCAAGCTCACCACTGGGAACGGGTCGAAACGTCGTGTCGGCAGTCCCTAAACTCGGCTTGTTTCAAGGAGAGGGAGCCATCGTGCGCAAGGTGTTGATCGCCAACCGTGGCGAAATCGCTGTCCGTGTCGCCCGGGCCTGCCGTGACGCCGGTATCGCGAGCGTGGCCGTGTACGCGGACCCGGACCGGGATGCCCTGCACGTCCGTGCGGCCGACGAGGCGTTCGCCCTGGGCGGTGACACCCCCGCCACCAGCTACCTGGACATCGACAAGGTCCTCCAGGCCGCCAAGGACTCGGGCGCGGACGCCGTCCACCCCGGTTACGGCTTCCTCTCCGAGAACGCCCACTTCGCCCAGGCCGTCCTGGACGCCGGGCTGATCTGGATCGGCCCGCCGCCGCACGCCATCCGCGATCTCGGTGACAAGGTCGCCGCCCGGCACATCGCGCAGCGCGCCGGTGCCCCGCTCGTTGCCGGTACGCCCGACCCGGTCTCGGGTGCCGACGAGGTCGTCGCCTTTGCCGAGGAGCACGGCCTGCCGATCGCCATCAAGGCCGCCTTCGGCGGTGGCGGACGCGGCCTGAAGGTCGCCCGCACCCTGGAAGAGGTCCCCGAGCTGTACGAGTCCGCGGTGCGCGAGGCCGTCGCCGCGTTCGGCCGCGGCGAGTGCTTCGTCGAGCGCTACCTGGACAAGCCCCGGCACGTGGAGACCCAGTGCCTGGCCGACCAGCACGGCAACGTGGTCGTCGTCTCCACCCGTGACTGCTCCCTCCAGCGCCGCCACCAGAAGCTGGTCGAGGAGGCCCCGGCCCCGTTCCTGAACGAGGACCAGGTCGCGCAGCTGTACTCCTCCTCGAAGGCCATCCTCAAGGAAGCCGGCTACGTGGGCGCGGGCACGGTGGAGTTCCTGGTCGGCAACGACGGCACGATCTCCTTCCTCGAGGTCAACACCCGTCTTCAGGTCGAGCACCCGGTCACCGAGGAGGTCGCCGGCATCGACCTGGTCCGCGAGATGTTCCGGATCGCCGATGGCGAGGAACTCGGCTACGGCGACCCCGAACTGCGCGGCCACTCCTTCGAGTTCCGTATCAACGGCGAGGACCCGGGCCGCAACTTCCTCCCGGCCCCCGGCACGGTGACGACGTTCGCGCCGCCGTCCGGCCCGGGCGTGCGTCTGGACGCGGGCGTGGAGTCCGGTTCGGTCATCGGCCCGGCCTGGGACTCGCTGCTGGCCAAGCTGATCGTGACGGGCCGCACCCGCAAGGAGGCCCTGGAGCGGGCTTCTCGCGCCCTGGAGGAGTTCCAGGTCGAGGGGATGGCCACGGCGATCCCGTTCCACCGCGCGGTGGTCAAGGACCCGGCGTTCGCGCCCGAACTGACCGGCTCCACCGATCCGTTCACGGTGCACACCCGGTGGATCGAGACCGAGTTCGTCAACGAGATCAAGCCGTTCGCGGCGCCCGCCGATGCGGAGGCCGACGAGGAGACGGGCCGCGAGACGGTCGTGGTCGAGGTCGGCGGCAAGCGCCTGGAGGTCTCCCTGCCCGCGTCGCTGGGCATGTCGCTGGCCCGTACGGGACTTGCGGCCGGAGCCAAGCCGAAGCGGCGCGCGGCCAAGAAGTCCGGGCCGGTGGCCTCGGGCGACACCCTCGCCTCCCCGATGCAGGGCACCATCGTGAAGGTCGCCGTCGAGGAGGGCCAGGAGGTCAAGGAGGGCGACCTGGTCGTCGTCCTGGAGGCCATGAAGATGGAGCAGCCGCTGAACGCGCACAAGGCGGGCACCATCAAGGGCCTGAGCGCGGAGGTCGGCGCGTCCATCACCTCCGGCGCCGCGATCTGCGAGATCAAGGACTGACACGCCTGCACACCCGAGCGCCCCAGGACCGGACGACCGGCCCGAGGCGCTTCGGTCTTTCCGGGGCCGGCCGGTCCTGCCGGTCCCGGGCGCCACGTTCAGCGGACGGACACGGTGACGACCGACTCGGACCGGGGGTGGTTCGACACGACGCCGAGCACCCCGCACACGCCGACGTGAACAGGCGGCGCGCCTGCGCGCCGAACGTCGACAGCACGGTGAGGAACGGGCTCCCGTCCCCGGAGCACACCGAGCGCGGCCGCAGCGGCCTCGACCGGACCGCGACGGGTGCGGCGCTCGGCCCCCGTGGGCGACGGCGCCGCGGACGGCCCATGACCGTGTCACGTTCGCTTCGCGTGCGGCGCAGCCCGGACGTGCGACCGGCGTGCATCAGCGGGCGTGGCGGCCCGGGGGCCGCCACGCCGTCAGCGGCGGCGCAGGTCCGCGACGCGTGCGCGGTCTCCGTTGGGCGGTTCCCCGAGGACCGTGGTCGCGCTGCGCAACTGCGGTGCGCCGGAGGTCACCTGGCTGCGGCGCGGGCCGGGCAGAGGCACCTCCCGGCGCGGCTGACGCCCTGCCGGGACCGGATCGCCGCCGGCCGATGCGGCGCTCGACGCCCCGGCGACCGCGATCTGCACACCCTGGTCGGCCAGGGCCTGCAGCTCGGTGGCCGCACGGTCGTCGTGCGGAGGGGGCTCGTCCGTCACCAGCCGGGTGATCAGGTCCGTCGGCACGGTCTGGAACATCGTGTCCGTGCCGAGCTTGGTGTGGTCGGCGAGGACGACGACCTCCGCGGCCGCCTGCACCAGCGCCCGGTCGACGGACGCCGACAGCATGTTCGACGTGGACAGTCCGCGCTCGGCGGTGAGCCCGCTCCCGGACAGGAACGCACGGGAGACCCTGAGTCCCTGGAGGGACTGTTCGGCGCCGCTGCCGACGAGGGCGTAGTTGGAGCCGCGCAGAGTGCCACCGGTCATCACGACCTCGACACGATTGGCGTGGGCCAACGCCTGGGCCACCAGCAGCGAGTTGGTGACGACGGTCAGTCCCGGCACCCGAGCGAGCCGACGCGCCAGCTCCTGCGTCGTGGTCCCCGCCCCGACCACGATGGCTTCGCCCTCTTCGACGAGGCCCGCGGCGAGATCGGCGATGGCGGTCTTCTCTGCGGTCGCGAGATGTGATTTCTGCGGAAAGCCGGACTCCCGCGTGAACCCGCCCGGCAATACCGCACCGCCGTGCCGGCGGTCGAGGAGTCCTTCGGCCTCAAGCGCGCGCACGTCCCGCCGTACGGTCACTTCGGAGGTCTGGACGACGCGGGCGAGCTCACGGAGCGACACGGCCCCGTTCGCTCGCACCATTTCGAGGATCAATTGACGACGTTCTGCAGCGAACACGAAACTGACAGTAACCCCAACGACCGTCTGCTTTCAGCAGTTTGCGCCGAATAACAGAAGTTGTTCGCACAGTGCTACCGGAGGTGGTATACGCGCCTACGCCCGCCGACTATGCCGCACGCACCGTCGGCCACTCCCCGTGATGGGTCCCGTGACCGGTCACGTGCACATACGTGAGACCGGTGACCGCTCGTCGGGGGGCGTCAGAGCTCGATGCCCGCCTTCCGGGTATGCAACTGCCGTGCCACCTCTGCGATCGAGCCCGACAGCGACGGGTACACGGTGAAGGCGTTCGCGATCTGCTCCACCGTCAGATTGTTGTCGACCGCGATCGAGACGGGATGGATCAGCTCGGAAGCGCGCGGAGCGACCACCACACCGCCGACCACGATCTCGGTGCCGGGACGGCAGAAGATCTTGACGAACCCGTCACGGATGCCCTGCATCTTGGCCCGCGGGTTACGCAGCAGGGGCAGCTTGACGACCCGGGCGTCGATCTTGCCCGCGTCGACGTCGGCCTGGGTGTAGCCGACGGTGGCGATCTCCGGGTCCGTGAACACGTTCGAGGAGACCGTCTTGAGGTTGAGCGGGGTCACCGCGTCGCCGAGGAAGTGGTACATGGCGATGCGTCCCTGCATGGCGGCGACCGAGGCGAGCGCGAAGACACCCGTCACGTCACCGGCCGCGTAGACGCCCGGAGCGGTCGTGCGGGAGACCTTGTCGGTCCAGATGTGCCCGGACTCGCGGAGCTTGACCCCGGCCTCCTCCAGACCGATCCCGCTGGTGTTGGGGATGGCGCCGACGGCCATGAGGCAGTGCGAGCCGGTGATCACGCGCCCGTCGGCCAGAGTGACCTCGACCCGGTCCCCGACGCGCTTGGCGGACTGTGCGCGCGAGCGGGCCATGACGTTCATTCCGCGCCGGCGGAAGACGTCCTCGAGGACGGCCGCGGCGTCCGGGTCCTCGCCCGGCAGCACCCGGTCGCGCGAGGAGACGAGAGTGACCTTGGAGCCGAGCGCCTGATAGGCGCCGGCGAACTCGGCGCCGGTGACACCCGAGCCGACCACGATGAGCTCCTCGGGCAGCTCGTCGAGGTCGTAGACCTGGGTCCAGTTGAGGATCCGCTCGCCGTCGGGCTGGGCGTCGGGCAGCTCGCGCGGGTGGCCGCCGGTGGCGATGAGCACGGCGTCGGCGGTGAGGGTCTCCTCGCTGCCGTCGGCGGCGCGCACGACGACCTTGCGGGACCCGTCCAGGCCCTGCATGCCCTCCAGCCGGCCCCGTCCGCGCATGACCCGGGCACCGGCCCTCGTCACGGACGCGGTGATGTCGTGGGACTGGGCGAGCGCGAGCCGCTTCACCCGGCGGTTCACCTTCCCCAGATCGACCCCGACCACCCGGGCGGCCTGCTGGAGGGGAGGGGTGTCGTCGGCGACGATGATGCCGAGCTCTTCGTACGACGAATCGAAGGTGGTCATCACCTCGGCCGTAGCGATGAGCGTCTTCGACGGCACGCAGTCGGTGAGCACCGACGCCCCGCCCAGACCGTCGCAGTCGACGACGGTCACCTCCGCGCCGAGCTGCGCGGCCGCCAGCGCCGCTTCGTATCCGCCGGGTCCGCCACCGATGATCACGATCCGAGTCACGTACTCCATTGTCCCGCACGCCCGCGTCCGGCTCCGCCCCGGGGGCCGGGCGGCGGGGCATCTGTTGCAGGAGAGGCGGAGAGAGAGCTGTCGTACCCTCGACAGCATGTCGCTCTATGCCGCGTACGCCGGCAACCTCGACGCGCGGCTGATGACCCGCCGCGCACCGCACTCGCCGCTGCGCGCTACGGGCTGGCTCAATGGCTGGCGGCTGACCTTCGGGGGCGAGCACATGGGCTGGGAGGGCGCTCTCCCGACGATCGTCGAGGACCCGTTGTCGCAGGTCTTCGTCGCGCTGTACGACATCGCCCCGATGGACGAGGAGTCCGTGGACCGCTGGGAGAGCGTGGGGCTCGAGATCTACCGCCGGCTACGGGTCCGCGTCCACACCCTGGACGGCGAGGAGTCGGCCTGGACCTATGTCCTGAACGGCTACGAGGGCGGACTGCCCTCGGCCCGCTACCTGGGCGAGATCGCGGACGCCGCGGAGTCGGCCGGGGCGCCGCACGATTATGTGATGGAGCTGCGCAAGAGGCCCTGCTGACCCGTACGGCGCCTACCATTGGGCTGAACGACGCACGAACGGGAGAGCGCGTCATGGCCCCCATCGCCACCTACGACGTCTATTACACCGAGCAGGCCGCCGCGGCTCGCGACCGGCTCGACGACCCACAGCGCGCCGCGTTCGACAAGGGCATCTCCCTGCTGGCCCGGGACCCCTTCCTCCCGGTGTCCCGCCCCATAAGCTCCACCGGGGACGACCGCACGATCCGGCTCACCCAGAACATCCTGGTGGAGTACACGGTGAGCCGGGGCCGGCTGCTGATCTTCATCGTCGAGGTGTTCAACGACAAGGACGTCCTCATCGCGGAATAGTGCGGATCCAGCCGATCCCACGGATCCCCGCCGACGCCTCGCCGGGCCTCTGACGCACCACACCTTCGGCTCTCTTCGCCTTGCTTCGTCGGAAACGACAAGACAACGATCGCATTCCCGTGACCTCCGTCATCTACGCGCGTAGGCCCGGACCGGCTACCCTCATGCGCGTGAACGCATCTCTTCTTCCGGACGACATCCAGGGCGACCCCTACGCCGCCGCCGACGCCGCCGCCGCACGGCTGCGTGAGCTGACGGGTGCCGAGACCCATGACGTCGCCCTTGTGATGGGCTCCGGCTGGGCTCCGGCCGTCGACGCCCTCGGCCAGGCAGACGCAGAGTTCCACGTCACCGAACTGCCCGGCTTCCCGCCGCCGGCCGTCGAGGGCCACGGCGGCAAGATCCGCTCGTACCGGATCGGCGAAAAGCGGGCCCTGGTGTTCCTGGGCCGGACGCACTACTACGAGGGCCGCGGGGTCGCCGCCGTCGCGCACGGCGTCCGCACGGCCGTCGCCGCAGGCGCCAAGACCATCGTGCTCACCAACGGCTGCGGCGGCCTGCGCGACACCATGCGTCCCGGGCAGCCGGTCCTGATCAGCGACCACATCAACCTGACGGCGACCTCCCCGATCGTCGGCGCCAACTTCGTCGATCTGACCGACCTGTACTCCCCGCGCCTGCGCACGCTGTGCAAGGAGATCGACCCCTCGCTCGAGGAGGGCGTCTACGCGCAGTTCACCGGTCCGCACTACGAGACCCCGGCGGAGATCCGCATGGCCCGCGTCATCGGCGCGGACCTGGTGGGCATGTCCACGGTTCTCGAGGCGATCGCCGCGCGTGAGGCCGGTGCCGAGGTCCTCGGTATCTCCCTGGTGACGAACCTGGCCGCCGGCATGACGGGCGAGCCGCTGAACCACGAGGAAGTCCTCCAGGCGGGCCGGGACAGCGCCGCCCGCATGGGGACGCTGCTGGCCCAGGTCCTGAATCGGCTGTAGGACGCCGCCTGCCCGGGCGGATGCCGGCCGGGGCGCCCCCGGTCTCCGGAAGAACGGGGTGCGCCCGGCCCCGGGCCGAGGGCACCGGGCCGGACGCCGAACCGGTGCCGTCCGCGCCGACCGGTGCTGGACTGGACGGGGAGAACCGGTGTCGCCCGCTGTGTCCGCAGACGGCCGCAGAGCATCATCCTCCGCATGGGACGGCTTCACCCGCCCGAGGACGGACCCTTCCCGATCCGCCCCCGGCACGGCCGAGGCCCGGCTCCCGCACGACCACACAACGAGAGGTTGACCCGACGTGCACGACGAACTCATCGCACGGGCCAAGGCGTGGCTGGCCGAGGACCCCGACGCGGAAACCCGTGAGGAACTCGCCAAGCTCATCGACGCCGAGGACCACATCGAGCTCGCGGCACGCTTCGGCGGCACCCTCCAGTTCGGCACCGCGGGTCTGCGCGGAGAACTCGGCGCGGGCCCGATGCGCATGAACCGGGTCGTGGTCATCCGCGCCGCCGCCGGCCTCGCCGCCTACCTCAAGTCCAAGGGGCAGTCCGGCGGCCTGGTCGTCATCGGCTACGACGCCCGCCACAAGTCCGCCGACTTCGCCCGGGACACCGCGGCCGTCATGACGGGTGCAGGCCTGCGCGCGGCCCTGCTCCCCCGCCCGCTGCCCACGCCGGTGCTCGCGTTCGCCATCCGGCACCTCGGCGCGGTCGCCGGTGTGGAGGTCACCGCCAGCCACAACCCGCCCCGGGACAACGGCTACAAGGTCTACCTCGGCGACGGCTCCCAGATCGTGCCGCCCGCCGACGCCGGGATCGCGGCGGAGATCGAGGCGATCGCCACCATCGGCTCGGTCCCCCGCGCGGAGCGCGGCTGGGACACGCTCGACGACAGCGTCCTGGATGCCTACCTCGCCCGGACGGACGACGTCCTCGCCCCGGACTCCCCCCGGACCGCCCGCACCGTCTACACGGCGATGCACGGCGTCGGCAAGGACGTGCTCCTCGCCGCCTTCGCCCGGGCCGGCTTCCCGGCGCCGGCCCTCGTCGCCGAACAGGCCGAACCTGACCCGGACTTCCCGACCGTGGCCTTCCCCAACCCGGAAGAGCCCGGCGCCATGGACCTCTCCTTCGCCAAGGCCCGCGAGACGGATCCCGACCTCGTCATCGCCAACGACCCCGACGCCGACCGCTGCGCCGTGGCCGTCAAGGACGGCGGGAACTGGCGGATGCTGCGCGGCGACGAGGTGGGCGCCCTGCTCGCCGCACATCTGGTCCGCCGCGGGGTCACCGGCACCTTCGCCGAGTCCATCGTCTCCTCCTCCCTCCTCGGCCGTATCGCCGAGAAGGCGGGCCTGCCGTACGAGGAGACCCTCACCGGCTTCAAGTGGATCGCCCGCGTCGAGGGGCTGCGCTACGGCTACGAGGAGGCGCTCGGTTACTGCGTCGACCCCGAGGGAGTGCGCGACAAGGACGGCATCACGGCCGCACTCCTGATCACCGAACTGGCGTCCACACTGAAGGAGCAGGGCCGCACCCTCCTCGACCTGCTCGACGACCTCGCCGTCGAGCACGGCCTGCACGCCACGGACCAGCTCTCGGTCCGCGTCGAGGACCTGTCGGTCATCGCGGACGCCATGCGGCGCCTGCGTGAGCAGCCCCCGGCGCGGCTCGGCGGGCTGACGGTGACGACAGCCGAGGACCTGACGCGGGGCACGCGGACGCTCCCGCCGACCGACGGGCTGCGGTACACCCTCGAGGGTGCGCGGGTCGTCGTCCGGCCGAGCGGCACCGAGCCCAAGCTCAAGTGCTACCTGGAGGTCGTCGTGCCGGTCGGCTCCCGGGAGGGGCTGGACGCCGCGCGGGCCGAGGCCGCGGAACTGCTCGCCGCCGTCAAACGGGATCTTGCGGCTGCCGCGGGGATCTGAACGCCGGTCGGAGCTTCGCTCCCGGCACCGGCCACATCAAGACCACGGAACGGCCGGACCCGGGTCGCCCTGCGGGGCGGTCCCGGGTCCGGCCGTTCCGGCTTGTCCTGCGCCGCTCAGCCGGCCGGCGTGACGGGGGTCGCGACGGTGTCCCCGGGGGCCGGGCATTCGGTGCCGGACGGGGTGGGTTCAGGGCTGTCGGTGGAGGCGGGGGGCGTCGTGGCACCGGGGCACGACGGGGCGTCGGTCGACGGCTCGGGGGCCGGAGGCGTCTGGGACGCGGGGGGTTCGGTACCGCCGTCGCTGGGCGTGACGGCCGGGGTTTCGGTGGGGGTCTCGGTGGGAGTCGGCTCGTGGGTCGGCTCCGGGGTCGGGGTGGGGCTCGCGCTCACGGTCGCCGAGGGGGACGCGGAGGGGGACGCGGAGGGGGACGCCGACCGGGTAGGCCTTACCGGCGGCGGCGTGGCACCACCGTGGTGGGGGGCGTCGCCGCTGCGGTCCGGCGCCGCACCCGGGCGCCGGATCTCGCCCACGGGCCGCGTGGCCGGGGTGTCGCTGCCCGCTCCGGGGCTGCGCGGGACGACCCCCTTGCCGTCCGGGACGGTGTGCACTCCGCGGAGGTAGTACTCCATCCAGCCCAGGACGAGGTTGAGGTAGTCGCGCGAGTAGTTGTAGCTGAGGATCGCCCGCTCCAGGCCGGCCGCGGTGCCGAGGTCGCGCTCGCCGGCGCACAGGTAGTGGCCTGCGGCCAGGGCGGCGTCGTAGATGTTGTTCGGGTTCGCGACGCCGTCGCCGTTGCCGTCGGCGCCCCAGTGCTTCCAGGTGGACGGCAGGAACTGCATGGGGCCCACCGCCCGGTCGTAGACCCGGTCGCCGTCCCAGACGCCGTTCTCGGTGTCCCGTATCAGGGCGAAGCCGTTGCCGTCGAGCGCCGGTCCGGTGATCCGGGTGAGGGTGTCGCCGTTGGCGGCGACGGCGCCGCCGCTCGCCTGCCCCGACTCGACCTTGCCGATCGCGGCGAGAAGCTGCCACTGCAGACGGCAGCCCGGGTCGGTGTGCCGGACCGACGCCTCGGCGCGCCGGTAGGCGGCCAAGACGCTCGCCGGCAGCCCGGACTCGGCCGCGACGTGCTGCGCCGAGGAATGGGTGGCCGCGTCGCCCCACAGCTTCCCGGCCGCGGACACGCCCCGCAGCGGGGGCAGTTCGACATGGTAGGAGTCGTCGCCCTGCGAGGGGACGTCCGGGAGCGGGGTGTCGACGGACACGAATCCGCCGGGCACGCTCATGCTGTCGTCCTTCTTGGGCGCGCGGACGAGGCCCGGCGCCTGGGAGCCGGTGAGCAGGACCGTCGTGGCCGTGGCGACCGCGACGGCGGCCGTACCGCGCAGGCCGCGCCGGGAGCGCAGCCGGGCGCCCACTGTGCGGAAAGGTCTCGTGGGCGGACGGGACATGAGGACTCTCCTGACAGTCGGCCGGTACGGGACACCGGCGCCCGTGGCCCGAGCGGTCGCTCGGGCGGCGTGCGCGGTGCCGAGCGGGAGTTCGGGCGCACGGGGCTTGAGTGATCGGCTCCGATTGCGCCCCGACGCTAGCCAGCCGACGGCGACACCGGGGCGCCTAGCCCACTCCGCGAGGCGAAGTGGGGGTGAACAACGCGGTTACGGGGCACGCGGCCCCACAGCGGTCAGCCCGGGGACCGGGCGCCGGGCTCTGTCGGCGCATGGGCGATGCGGGGCGGCGGAAGCCACGGGCGCGCGCGATCACAAAGCGGCCGGGCAGAGGCCGGGCCTCCGCCCGGCAGCCGGACAAGGCCGACAGCCCCGCCGCGCAGCGCTTCAGGCAGGATCAGCCCATCGCCAGCAGGATCGCCAGCAGGATCGCGCCTGCCACCGCCGGGCCCATCACCTCGTACGCCCAGCGGACACTCGGCTCACCCTGGGCCCGCTCGGACGCCCCATGGGTGTCGGCCAGTTCGCGCAGGTCGTCCATGGTCCGGTCGGCCTGGGCGCGGAACACCTCGGTGGGGGCGGCGGAGCCACTGCGCGCACCCCTCGCCGGACCGGCCGGCGCAGTGCCCTGGCGGTCCCCGGCGGACTGCCGCGCCGTCTGCCGCGCCGCCTTCTTGCGCGCGCGCAGCGAGACGGGAAGCGCCCACAGCTGGTACTTGTCGCCCGACGTGGCGACGACCTCGTTCGAGTAGCCGGAGCGCAGCGAGCCGACCGAGCCCCAGGGCAGCACGATCACCCGGAACGGGTTGCGGATGCGCAGCCGCTCGTTGTTCGCGAACACGGCCGGGCGCAGAGTGAAGGCGGTGACCATCGGGATCGCGAGGAGCAGTGCGGCAAGCGCCAGCCAGGGCGTACGGCCGTGCCCGGAGACCAGCGCGTCGATGCCGAGCCACAGCACGATGGCGAGCAGCAGCACGCCGGCCGCGATACCGGCGGGCGACCGGTGGACCCGGTCCGGGGACTCGGGTGCCGAGGGGTCCGGCGCGGGCGGCTGGTGATCCGGGGTCGTCATGAGACCGATTCTGCACGACGGGCGCCTCCGGTTCCGTAGCCGGTCCTCGGCCGTGGTCTGTGTGGTACGCCACGGCCCTCGGACCGCATCGGAAGTGTTCGGGGGCTGTACAGCAGCTACGCGCGTAGATATGCTCGCCTGGTGACCATGCCCACCTCTGCACCCAAGCTCTCGACTCCGCGCGAGCAGGCTGGTACCCCCACCGCTCTCGCGGACGTCACCGCATCCGACAGTACGCTGCGCCGCTTCCTCCACGGACTGCCCGGCGTCGACACGGTCGGCCTGGAGGCGCGTGCCGCCTCGCTCGGCACCCGCTCCATCAAGACCACCGCGAAGGCGTACGCCATCGACCTGGCCATCTCGATGGTCGACCTGACGACGCTGGAAGGCGCGGACACCCCGGGCAAGGTCCGGGCGCTCGGCGCCAAGGCGGTCCACCCCGACCCGACGGACCGTACGACCCCCACGACGGCGGCAGTCTGCGTCTACCCCGACATGGTGGCCGTCGCCAAGGAGGCCGTCGCCGGCTCCGGCGTGAAGGTCGCCTCCGTCGCCACCGCCTTCCCGGCGGGCCGCGTCGCGCTCGAGGTGAAGCTCGCCGACGTGCGCGAGGCCGTGGCCGCGGGCGCGGACGAGATCGACATGGTCATCGACCGCGGCGCGTTCCTCGCCGGCCGGTACATGAAGGTGTACGACGAGATCGTCGCCGTGAAGGAGGCCTGCGGGACGTCCGCCCGGCTGAAGGTCATCTTCGAGACCGGCGAGCTGTCGACGTACGACAACATCCGGCGGGCGAGCTGGCTCGGCATGCTGGCCGGGGCCGACTTCATCAAGACGTCGACGGGCAAGGTGGCGGTGAACGCCACGCCCGCGAACACCCTCCTCATGCTGGAGGCCGTGCGCGACTTCCGTGCGCAGACCGGCGTCCAGGTCGGTGTGAAGCCGGCCGGCGGCATCCGCACCTCGAAGGACGCCGTCAAGTTCCTGGTCCTGGTCAACGAGACCGCCGGCGAGGACTGGCTGGACAACCACTGGTTCCGCTTCGGCGCCTCCTCGCTCCTGAACGATCTGCTGATGCAGCGCCAGAAGCTGGCCACCGGCCGCTACTCCGGTCCCGACTACGTGACGGTGGACTGATCCCCCATGGCTTTCGAATACGCACCCGCACCCGAGTCCCGCGCGATCGTCGACATCGCGCCCTCGTACGGCCTGTTCATCGACGGCGAGTTCGCGGAAGCGGCCGACGGCAAGGTCTTCAAGACGGTCAGCCCGTCCACCGAGGAGGTCCTCTCCGAGGTCGCCCAGGCCGGCGAGGCGGACGTGGACCGCGCCGTGAAGGCCGCCCGCAGGGCGTTCGAGAAGTGGTCGGCGCTGCCCGGCGCCGAGCGCGCCAAGTACCTGTTCCGCATCGCCCGCATCATCCAGGAGCGCAGCCGTGAGCTGGCGGTCCTGGAGACGCTGGACAACGGCAAGCCGATCAAGGAGACGCGCGACGCCGACCTCCCCCTGGTCGCCGCGCACTTCTTCTACTACGCCGGCTGGGCCGACAAGCTCGGCCACGCGGGCTTCGGCTCCGACCCGAAGCCGCTGGGCGTCGCGGGTCAGGTCATCCCGTGGAACTTCCCGCTGCTGATGCTGGCGTGGAAGATCGCCCCGGCGCTCGCGACCGGCAACACGGTCGTCCTGAAGCCCGCGGAGACCACTCCCCTGTCGGCGCTGTTCTTCGCGGACGTCTGCCGCCAGGCGGGGCTGCCCAAGGGCGTCGTCAACATCCTGCCGGGATACGGCGACGCGGGCGCCGCGCTGGTCGCGCACCCGGACGTGAACAAGGTCGCCTTCACCGGCTCCACGGCGGTCGGCAAGGAGATCGCGCGCACGGTCGCGGGCACGAAGAAGAAGCTCACCCTCGAACTGGGAGGCAAGGGCGCCAACATCGTCTTCGACGACGCGCCCCTGGACCAGGCCGTCGAGGGCATCGTGAACGGCATCTTCTTCAACCAGGGCCAGGTCTGCTGCGCGGGCTCCCGCCTCCTGGTGCAGGAGTCGATCCAGGACGAGCTGCTGGAGTCCCTGAAGCGCAGGCTCTCGACCCTCCGTCTCGGCGACCCGCTCGACAAGAACACCGACATCGGCGCGATCAACTCCGCCGAGCAGCTGGCCCGGATCACCGCGCTCGCCGAGCAGGGCGAGGCGGAGGGCGCCGAGCGCTGGTCCCCCGCCTGCGAACTCCCCGCGTCCGGCTACTGGTTCGCCCCGACGCTGTTCACCAACGTCACCCAGGCGCACACCGTCGCCCGCGACGAGATCTTCGGCCCTGTGCTGTCCGTCCTGACCTTCCGTACGCCCGACGAGGCGGTCGCCAAGGCGAACAACACCCCGTACGGACTGTCCGCCGGCATCTGGACGGAGAAGGGTTCCCGGATCCTGGCCGTCGCGAACAAGCTGCGCGCCGGTGTCGTCTGGTCCAACACGTTCAACAAGTTCGACCCGACCTCGCCGTTCGGCGGCTACAAGGAGTCGGGCTTCGGCCGCGAGGGCGGCCGCCACGGCCTGGAGGCGTACCTCGATGTCTGAGAAGTCCGAGAAGACCGAGCAGCGGCTCGGCGTCTTCAAGACCTACAAGCTGTACATCGGCGGGAAGTTCCCGCGTTCCGAGAGCGGCCGGGTGTACGAGGTGACCGACTCCAAGAGCAGCTGGCTGGCCAACGCCCCGCTCTCCTCCCGCAAGGACGCCCGTGACGCGGTCGTGGCCGCGCGCAAGGCGTTCGGCGCCTGGTCGGGTGCGACCGCGTACAACCGCGGCCAGATCCTCTACCGCATCGCCGAGATGCTGGAGGGCCGCCGCGAGCAGTTCGTGCGCGAGGTGGCCGACGCGGAGGGTCTGTCGAAGTCCAAGGCGGCCGCCGTCGTCGACGCGGCGATCGACCGCTGGGTCTGGTACGCGGGCTGGACCGACAAGATCGCCCAGGTGGTCGGCGGCGGGAACCCCGTGGCGGGCCCGTTCTTCAACCTCTCCTCCCCGGAGCCGACCGGTGTGGTCGCGGTCCTCGCCCCCCAGGAGTCGTCCTTCCTGGGCCTCGTCTCGGTGGTCGCCCCGGTGATCGCGACCGGCAACACGGCGGTCGTCGTCGCGAGCGAGAAGTCCCCGCTCCCGGCGCTCTCCCTCGGCGAGGTCCTGGCCACGTCCGACCTGCCGGGCGGGGTCGTCAACGTCCTCTCCGGCCGCACGGCGGAGATCGCGGCCCCGCTGGCCGCGCACCAGGATGTCAACGCGATCGACCTGGCCGGCGCCGACGACGTCCTGGCGAAGGAACTGGAGATCGCGGCGGCAGACAACCTCAAGCGCGTCCTTCGTCCACAGCCTGTGGATTACGCGGCGACCCCGGGGACCGACCGCATGACGGCCTTCCTGGAGACCAAGACCGTCTGGCACCCGACCGGTGCACTGGGCGCGTCCGGCTCGTCCTACTGACACCCAAAAGCGGCAGAGCCGCGCTTCCCCGCCGTCCAGGGGAAGCGCGGCTCTGTGACGCTCCGGCGCCGGTCGGACAGATGCTCAGTGCACCGCCCCGAGCACTTGTCCGACCAACGGGATGCTGCCGAACGACTGCGCCTGGGCCACCGGCCGGGTCAGGGCCGTCGAGGACAGCGGCTTGAAGTCGGCCACCTGGGTGCCGACTCCGTTGTCGAGCGGGTCGACGCCCGTACCGGCCAGCGGGTTGGGCTTGAGGCCCGCGAGGGGACCGGTGGCGTGTCCCACCGCCCCCGTCAGGGCCGGCAGCGCCGCCTGTGGGTCGGCGTGACCGAGCGACGCGGGCCGGGTGCGCATCACGTCCAGGACCGGTCCGGTGTCCGCCGATGCCGTGGCCGCGCCCGCCCCCAGTGCGGCACCCGTAGTCGCGAGGGCGACCAGGACCCGCCGAGCGGTGGGGTTCTTGGGCGAGGCGTGTCGTGCCATGGCTGCTGCCACCTTCTCCATGCTCAGGGTAATCATGTCGGCACACAGGGTAGTTGAGGTGTGATGTGCGCTCCAACGCCGACCCGCGGGGTCGGCGCGGTGTCCGCGATGCGTCAGACTGGTGTCCCATGAGTGTCCACCCACCGGCCCCCGCCCGCGTCGTGCTGCTCTGCGGCCCCTCCGGCTCCGGCAAGTCCCTTGTCGCCGCGCTCTCCGGTCTGCCCGTGCTGCGGCTCGACGACTTCTACAAGGAGGGCGACGACCCCACCCTCCCGCTGGTGGAGGGGAGTTCGGACATCGACTGGGACCACCCGGACTCATGGGACGCGGACGTCGCGGTCGCGGCCATCGCCGAACTGTGCGCCACCGGCCGTACGACGGTGCCGGTGTACGACATCTCGCTCAGCGCGCGGACCGGCGAGGAGACGCTGAGCATCGGCCGTACGCCAGTCTTCGTCGCAGAGGGAATCTTCGCCGCCGAGGTCGTGCAGCGCTGCCACGAACTCGGCCTCCTGGCCGACGCGCTGTGCCTGACCCGCGGTCCCTTCGCCACGTTCCGCCGCCGCTTCGTGCGCGACCTCAAGGAGGGCCGCAAGTCGGTCCCGTTCCTGCTGCGCCGCGGCTGGCGGCTGATGCGCGCCGAGCGGTCGATCGTCGCCCGCCAGAGCGCGCTCGGCGCACACGCCTGCGACCGGGACGAGGCGTTGAGCCGGCTGGCGGCAGCGGCGGCGGGCCGGCGTGCGGCGGCGCTGAACACCGCGGCCATCGGCTGAGGAACCACACGGCGGGCAGCCGCGTCCGCGAGGACGGCGACGACTCAGGCGCCGAAAAACGGTTCAGGCGCAAAAAGGGAGAAGCGGGACTGGAAGGACCCCCGACCCCCCAGTCCCGCTTCTCCTACTCCCCCGTGTTCCCCCGTGGTGGTGCTTCCCCGTGATCCCCCAGCGGTCCCGTCGGCTCCCCCGAGATGCCGGAACCGCTCCCCCGTGTTTCCCCCGATCCCTCAGGCGACGAGCTCGCCGAAGGACTCCTCCTCGTCACGACCGAAGCTGAGGACCTCGTCCTCGCGCAGCCGGCGGAGCGACCGCCAGATGCTGGACTTCACCGTGCCGACGCTGATGTCGAGGATCTCCGCGATCTCCGGGTCCGTGCGGCCCTCGTAGTAGCGCAGGACCAGCATGGTGCGCTGGAGCTCGGGCAGCCGGGCCAGCGCCTGCCACAGGACGGCGCGCAGTTCGGTGCCGCGCATCGCGTCCGTGTCGCCGGCGGTCTCCGGCAGCTCCTCGGTCGGGTACTCGTTCAGCTTGCGCCGGCGCCACGCGCTGATGTGCAGGTTCGTCATGGTCCGCCGCAGGTAGCCGCCCACGGCGGCCTTGTCGCTGATCCGGTCCCAGGCCTTGTAGGTCGAGAACAGCGCGCTCTGCAGCAGGTCCTCGGCCTCGAAGCGGTCGCCGGTCAGGTGGTACGCGGTTGCGTACAGGGAGGTGCGGCGCTCCTCGACGTAGGCGGTGAACTCCGCCTCCGCCGCCGAACGACGCTCCCCCGAGGCCTCCCCGTACGCGGCTCCCCCGTGAGCCTCCCCCGTGTGTGCGTCGACCACCGCCATGTAGGGCTGGTGCCCCGGCTGTGCGGCCACGGTGTACGCACGCCCGGTGCCGCGAGCGCACCCCCGCCCGCTCACCGCCCCGGACTTCTCGGAACCCCGGGTCACATCGTGCAGGCGCGTGACCACTGCGCTGGGAACAGTGCCGTGCAGCGTGTTCATCTCGTGCCCCCCGTCATGGACTTTCGGTGTTCTGTCTTGCTTCCTTGCCTGTGCCGAAAAGCTTGCCCGGGCCACTTCATGGCCGTGTCCGTCGACTGTCACAGACCTGTCACAGGGGCTGCCCGCGGCCGCGTCACGGCACCGGCACGGACGAGAGTGGTATGACCACGCGGCCGCACCGCCGGGCGACGCCTCGAACGGCGCTGGAACGCAGGTGGCGGGGCCTGCCGCTGCCGAAGTTGGCAGGAGGTCGAAAGACGGCCGGGGCATGGGCCAGAATGACACCCGTGCCTTCCCTGTTGCTGATCGAGGACGACGACGCCATCCGGACGGCCCTGGAGCTCTCTTTGACGCGCCAGGGACACCGTGTGGCCACCGCTGCCACCGGCGAGGACGGTCTGAAGCTGCTGCGCGAGCAGCGGCCGGATCTGATCGTCCTGGACGTGATGCTGCCCGGCATCGACGGGTTCGAGGTGTGCCGGCGCATCCGGCGCACCGACCAGCTGCCGATCATCCTGCTCACCGCACGCAGCGACGACATCGACGTCGTGGTCGGCCTGGAGTCCGGCGCCGACGACTACGTGGTCAAGCCCGTGCAGGGGCGGGTCCTGGACGCCCGGATCCGGGCCGTGCTGCGGCGCGGCGAGCGGGAGGCCAGCGACTCGGCGACGTTCGGCAACCTCGTCATCGACCGGTCGGCGATGACGGTGACCAAGAACGGCGAGGACCTCCAGCTCACCCCGACCGAGCTGCGGCTGCTCCTGGAGCTGAGTCGGCGGCCCGGGCAGGCGCTGTCCCGGCAGCAGTTGCTGCGGCTGGTGTGGGAGCACGACTACCTGGGCGACTCACGCCTCGTCGACGCGTGCGTGCAGCGGCTGCGCGCCAAGGTCGAGGACGTCCCGTCCTCCCCCACGCTGATCCGTACGGTCCGCGGCGTCGGGTACCGGCTGGACGCTCCTCAGTGACCGATCCGCACGGGGGACTCCGCGGCTGGGCCGCGGAACGCAGGACCGCAGTGTCACGACTTCGCTTCACCAGCCTCAGACTGCGCCTCGTCGTCGTCTTCGGGCTGGTTGCGCTCACCGCCGCCGTGTCGGCGTCCGGCATCGCGTACTGGCTCAACCGCGAGGCCGTCCTCACCCGCACCCAGGACGCGGTGCTGCGCGACTTCCAGCAGGAGATGCAGAACCGCGCCGGCTCGCTCCCGGTGCACCCGACGCAGGACGAACTCCAGTACACCGCTGGGCAGATGGCGAACAGCAGCCAGCGCTTCAGCGTGCTCCTGGTCGCCACGGACGAACGGGGCAGGACCGTCGTCGGCAACTCCGACCTGGACACCTTCACCCTGGAGGACGTGCCCGCGTCGCTGCAGAAGGCGGTGAACAAGCAGCAGGCGGTGTCGTCCACCAACAAGTACGCCTACCACCTGTACTGGCAGCGGATCGTCGACGGCGGCAAGCCCTACCTGGTGGGCGGCGCGAAGGTGATCGGCGGCGGCCCGACCGGCTACATGCTCAAGTCCCTGGAGCCGGAGGCCAAGGACCTCAACTCGCTGGCCTGGTCCCTCGGCATCGCCACCGGCCTCGCGCTGATCGGCTCGGCGCTGCTCGCGCAGGCCGCCGCGACGACCGTGCTGAAACCGGTGCACCGCCTCGGCATCGCCGCCCGGCGCCTCGGCGAAGGCAAGCTGGACACCCGGCTGCGCGTCTCCGGCACCGACGAACTGGCCGAGCTGTCCCGGACGTTCAACCGCGCCGCCGAGTCCCTGGAGAAGACGGTCGCGGACATGAGCTCCCGCGACGAGGCCTCCCGCCGCTTCGTCGCCGACATGTCCCACGAACTGCGCACCCCCCTCACCGCGATCACGGCTGTCACCGAGGTCCTGGAGGAGGAGCTGGACGCCGAGACGGGCGGCATCGACCCGATGATCGAGCCCGCGGTACGGCTCGTGGTCAGCGAGACCCGGCGGCTGAACGACCTCGTCGAGAACCTGATGGAGGTCACCCGCTTCGACGCGGGCACGGCCCGGCTGGTGGTGGACAACGTGGACATCGCCGATCAGATCACCGCGTGCATCGACGCGCGCGCCTGGCTGGACGCCGTCGAGCTGGACGCGGAGCGGGGCATCATGGCCCGCGTCGATCCGCGTCGCCTGGATGTGATCCTGGCGAACCTGATCGGCAACGCGCTCAAGCACGGCGGATCGCCGGTGCGGGTCTCGGTCCGCGAGGAGGACGAGGAGCTCGTCATCGATGTGCGGGACCACGGTCCCGGCATCCCCGAGGACGTCCTGCCGCATGTCTTCGACCGCTTCTACAAGGCGAGCGCCTCACGTCCGCGCTCCGAGGGCAGCGGCCTGGGTCTGTCCATCGCGCTGGAGAACGCGCACATCCACGGCGGCGAGATCACCGCCGCCAACTCCCCCGACGGCGGGGCGGTGTTCACGCTGCGCCTGCCGCGGGACACGTCGCCGCTGATCGAGGAGGAGAACGGGAACGGAAAGGGCAGGAAGGGGAACGCACGATGAGAAGACATGGCGCACGCTCCTGGCTCGCCGTTCCGCTGCTGGCCGCGCTGCTGGCCGGCTGCGGCATCCGCTCCACGCAGGTGCCGACGGACTTCGGCCCGGCCCCGTCCCGTGTGCCCTGTGCCCTCTCCGGTGCGGACCTGTCCGCGCAGGCGGGTCGTGGCATACCCGTGCAGGTCTTCCTGCTGTGCGCCTCGCAGCTGGTGACGGTGGACCGTTCCGTGCGGATACCCGACGGTACGGCGGAGGCCGAGCGCCGGGTGCTGGTGGCCCAGGGCCTGCTCGGCCAGCTCGCCGCCAGGCCGTCCGCCGCGGAGAAGCAGGCGGGCTACACCACGGACGTGGCCGCGGGCATCAAGGTCACCGGGGCGCGCGACAGGGACCCGGAGAACACATTCCGGCTGAGCGTGCGGGTGCAGGACCTCACCCCGTACGCCCTCGCGCAGATCGTCTGCACGTTCGCCGACTCGGAGGCGACCGCCGCCGACGACGGGACGGTCGTGCTCGGCGGGCCGGACGTCCTGCCGCTGCGCCGCTACTCGTGCACGCCCGAGGTACGTTCCCGTCCGGGCAGCGAGGAACCGCCGTCCAGCGACGTGACCCCGTCCTGACCGCCTCATCACGTCCTGGCCCGGCGTCGGACCGGCCTGAGCCTCCCCACTCCGTCCTGGCCCGGCGCCGGACCGGCCTGAACCACCCCACCCCGCCCGGCCCGGCGCCGGACCGGCCTGAACCACCCCACCCCGCCCGGCCCGGCGCCGGACCGGCCTGAACCACCCCACCCCGCCCGGCCCGGCGCCGGATCGGCCACCGCATCCGGGCGCTCTCTGCCCGGCACAGGAGGGAACCGTTCACACGTCGCGGTGAATGCCGGAACCGGAAGTGCCGCACCCCGCGTCTAGGGGGGCGTGCAGCGTCAAGGCTCAACCGGCGGCAGCGCCGCGATCAGCATCCGTGTGGCAGGGGGTCTCCTCCTCGTCGCACACCTCGCGTTCGTCGCCTGGATCACGCTGCGCCCCCTGGACGTGCCCTGGGTGAGGCCCGCCAACCTGCATCCGTTCGCCAGCATCAGGGCCGATCTCGCACTGGGCGGGCCGGAGGCAGTCCGCAGCATCGGCAAGGGGCTCGCGCTGCTCGCTCCGCTCGGGGTGCTGCTGCCCATGGCGAGCGGCAGGCTCCATGTGTCGCCGCTCGCCTCGCTGGCCCGTACGGTCGCCGCGGGCACCCTGATCTCACTCGGCATCGAACTGCTGCAGACCGGGGTGCCGGGGCAGGTCCCCGACATCGACGCGATCCTGCTCAGCACGGTCGGCGTGGCCCTGGCCCATCTGCTGGTCGTGCCCGCGGCCCGGTACCGGCTCCGCCGCCGGGTCGAGTACCGGCGCCGGGCGGCCCTCCCCCGGGAGGAGCCGGCTCAGGGGCGGACCCCGACGATTCCCAGGGTCGGAATAGCCCCGTAGAGCGACGCTTCGCCCCTTTCATCCTCGTAGCGTGGAACACGTCGAAAGCGCCGAGGACTTCGCCACCGCCGAGAACAGCGACACGGCCGGAGCCCGCCGCCGACCGGGCGTCCCGGCAACCGCCGGGACCGGACTCACGGCCACGGTTCGCGAAGGAGCCACCATGACCACCCTTGCACGCCCCACGGACGGGCGGATGATCGGCGGAGTGTGCGCAGCTCTGGCGCGGCGCTTCAGCACCTCCGCGACCACGATGCGCGTGGTCTTCCTGCTCTCGTGCCTGCTCCCCGGCCCCCAGTTCCTGCTCTACATAGCGCTGTGGATCCTGTTCCCCTCGGAGGAGAAGTCGGGCACACGCCCGGCCTGGTGACACCGGTCCAGGCAGCGACACGCCGATGGGGCGCCCCGGAACCGGGGCGCCCCATCGGCGTACTGCGGGCGGACGGCCTCAGCCGAGCGGGATCCCGTTCACCGGCAGGCCGTGCGTGGGCAGTCCCTTGACCGGAAGACCGCCGAGCAGCCCGGCGACCGGCGCGGCGGCCGGACCGTCGGCGACGACCTTGTGGGCGACCGGCTGGGCGGCGGCCACCGCGCCGCCGAGCGCATTCTGACCCTGGCCGAGGGCCTCACCCGTGCCCGGCACGATTCCGCTGAGGTCGCCCACCGGCAGCGCCTGGGTGACGGTGTCCAGTCCGGCGACGTTCGGCACGGCGGGGGCGGCGGGGGCTGCGCTCGCCACACCCGCGCCCGCGGCGGCGAAGGCGGCACCGAGCGCGGCGACACCGAGGGTCTTGGCAGCAGACTGCTTCATGATGAATGCGCCCTTCGTCCGATGACGGGGATCTGAGCGATCCAAAACCGTAAACACGCGCATCACGGGTCCGCAAACATGCAAAAGCGGCCGGGACCTCGGCTCCCGGCCGCTCCGCAAACGAATACGTCAGCTCTCCGACGGCTCAGAACCGCTGGTGGAGGCGGTCTGCTGGAACAGCCATTCGGACTTCAATTCGGCGTAGCCCGGCTTGATGACGTCATTGATCATCGCCAGTCGTTCATCGAAAGGAATGAATGCTGACTTCATAGCATTGACCGAGAACCATTGAAGATCATCGAGCGTATAACCGAATGCCTCGACCAGGTGGTCGAATTCCCGGCTCATGCTCGTCCCCGACATCAGCCGGTTGTCCGTGTTCACCGTGGCCCGGAAGTGCAGCCGCCGCAGCAGCCCGATGGGGTGGTCGGCGTAGGAGTCGGCGGCGCCGGTCTGCAGGTTCGAGCTGGGGCAGAGCTCCAGCGGGATGCGCTTGTCGCGTACGTAGGAGGCGAGGCGGCCGAGCTTCACCGAGCCGTCCTCGAGCACCTGGATGTCGTCGATGATGCGCACCCCGTGCCCGAGCCGGTCGGCACCGCACCACTGCAGTGCCTGCCAGATGGACGGCAGCCCGAAGGCCTCGCCGGCGTGGATGGTGAAGTGGTTGTTCTCGCGCTTGAGGTATTCGAAGGCGTCGAGGTGCCGGGTGGGCGGGTAACCCGCCTCGGCACCGGCGATGTCGAAGCCGACCACCCCGAGGTCGCGGTAGCGGTTGGCCAGTTCGGCGATCTCCAGCGCGCGGGCCGCGTGCCGCATGGCGGTGAGGAGCGCGCCGACCCGGATGCGGTGACCGTTCGCCCTGGCCCGTCGCTCGCCCTCCCGGAAGCCCTCGTTGACGGCCTCGACGACCTCTTCGAGACTGAGCCCGCCCTCCAGGTGCTGCTCGGGGGCGTACCGCACCTCGGCGTAGACGACCCCGTCCGCGGCGAGGTCCTCGGCGCACTCGGCGGCCACGCGCACGAGCGCCTCGCGGGTCTGCATCACCGCGACGGTGTGCGAGAAGGTCTCCAGGTACCGCTCCAGGGACCCGGAGTCGGCGGCCTCACGGAACCAGATGCCGAGTTTGGCCGGGTCCGTCTCGGGGAGGTGGGCGTAGCCGGTGTCGAGGGCCAGATCGACGATCGTGCCGGGGCGCAGGCCCCCGTCGAGATGGTCGTGCAGCAGGACCTTGGGAGCCCGGCGGATCTGGTCCCCGGTCGGGGTGTTCTGGTGCTGGCTCGTCATTTCCGCACCATAGCCCCTACGCGCGTAGAACTGGACGGACGGCAGGGCGTCGATACGCAAAGGTGACCGGCGATACGGGTTTCGTACACCCTCGCTTCTGACACTGTTCTGTCATGGCACATCAAGCGACGCCGGTTCGCAGGGCCCGGCTGGGGAGGGCGCTCGGCCCGGAGCCGGCAGCGGTGAGCGGCGCGGTACTGCTGCTCCCGGGCGGCGACGAGGTCTCCGCCCGCAGACCGTCCCTCCTGATGGCCGCCGCCCCCGTGCGCGCGCTCGGCCGCCGACTGGCACGGGCCGGCCACGGTGAAGGCCTGGTCAGCCATGCGGTGCACTACCGCTACCGGGGCTGGAACGGCAGCGAGGCACATCTGGCACAGGACGCCGTCTGGGCCGCCGACGAGGTCGTACGCCGCTACGGCGACGTGCCGGTCTGCCTGGTCGGCGTCGGCATGGGCGGCCGGGCGGCGCTGCACGCGGCCGGGCACCCGGCCGTCAACTCCGTGCTGGCACTGGCCCCTTGGCTGCCCGAGGACGACATGGCGGCCTCACCCGAACCGGTGAAGCAGCTGGCCGGCCGGCAGGTGCTGATCGTGCACGGCACGAACGACGAACGCACGGACCCGGAGCTGTCCTTCCGGCTGGCGGAGCGGGCGAAGAAGGCGAACCGCGACATCTGCCGTTTCGAAGTGCACTCCGACGGCCACGCGTTGCACCAGTACCGGTCCGAAGTGCACGCGCTGGCCGAGGACTTCGTGATGGGCACGCTCTTCGGACGGGCCTTCTCCCGGCCGGTGCAGGACGCGCTGGCCGCTCCGCCGCCGCTGGGGTTGCGGATGCCGCTCGCGGCGGGGTTCGGACGGTCGCTGCGCCGACCCCCGGAATCCCGCTAGGGGCTACCGTCCGCACCGGCGCGGGGTCCGAGGCGCGCGGCTCCACAGTACGGGGCCCCGCGCAAGGGCGGCAGCACCGGAGGCAGTCGCCGCGCAGGCCCCCGGAGCCCCGCCAGGGGCTACCGTCCGCACCGGCACGGGTCCCGACGCGCCCGGCGCCACAGCACGGGGCCACGCGCAAGGGCGACGGCACCAGAGGCGGTCGCCGCACCGGCCCCCGGAGCCCCGCCAGGGGCTACCGTCCGCACCGGCACGGGTCCCGACGCGCCCGGCGCCACAGCACGGGGCCACGCGCAAGGGCGACGGCACCGGAGGCAGTCGCTCCACCGCGCGGGACGACACGCGAGGGCGGCGGGCGAGCCGCCGCGACGGCTCCGCGCCGTCAGTCCGGCAGCAGCCGTCCCCTCCTGGACAGCAGGAACTTCTTGAACGCCGCGACCGGGGGCGTGTCGACATGCCCCTCCAGCCAGGCGACACCGATCTCGCGGACCGCCCTGGGCGCGGTGACCGTCAACTCGGCCACCCCAGGGCGGGGCACCGCGGGCGGCGGCAGCAGTGCCACGCCCAGCCCCGCCGCGACCAGGCCGCGCAAGGTCTCCGCCTCCTCGCCCTCGAAGGCCACCCGCGGCGAGAACCCCGCCTGCCGGCACAGGTCGTCGGTCATCCGGCGCAGCCCGTATCCGGGTTCGAGGGTCACGAAGGTCTCGTCGGCGGCCTCGGCGAGGCGGATGCGCCTGCGGCCGGCGAGCCGGTGGTCGGCGGGCACCACGAGCCGCAGCTTCTGCTCGTCGATACGGCGGGCGACCAGACCCGGCTCGTCGGGCACCGGTGAGGTCAGGCACAGGTCCAACTCCCCCGCCCGGAGCTTCTCGAGCATCGCCTCGCCGTAGTTCTGGACGAGGCTGAAGCGGACGCGCGGATGATCGGCGCGGAAGGCGTGGAGCAGTCCGGGCACGGTCTCGGCGCCCATCGTGTGCAGAAAGCCGAAGGCGACCTTGCCGGCGGCCGGGTCGGCGTCCGCGCGCACCTCCTCGGCGGCCCGCTCGATCTCCGCCAGGGCACGCTCGACGGAGCCGAGGAACGTGCGGCCCGCCGGGGTCAGCGAGACGGTGCGGCCGCGGCGGGCGAACAGCTGGACGCCCAGGTCCTGTTCCAGCCGGACCAGCGCCCGGGACAGGGTGGACTGCGGAACCTGCATCTCCTGCGCGGCACGCGTGACGTGCTCGGTACGGGCCACGCCCGCGAAGTACACAAGGCGCGGCGCGAGCAGCGCGACGATGTCTACTCCATCACTTGTGTCACCGTACGGTGACAGGCCCTCGTCTGACCTCTGCTGATGCACCATGGGAACGATTATGGGGTTTCTGTGCATTGGACGGATGAGTGACGCGGTCCGTACGTTCGAACCATGCCTGCTGCCGATACCGGGGCGTCCACCATCGTGGGCGCCGATGCCACCACCCAGACCTCCGCCGACTCGCGGATGACTCCCGGCGGCCCCGGCTACCGCCGGATGAGCCTCGCCCTCTTCCTCGCCGGGGTGGCGACCTTCGCCCTCCTCTACTCCACGCAGGCCCTGCTGCCGCTCGTCTCCCGCGACTTCGGGGTGACGGCGAGCGCGGCGAGCTGGACGGTGTCGGGCGCGACGGGCGGACTGGCGCTCTTCGTGATCCCCATGAGCGCGCTCTCCGAGCGGTTCGGACGCCGTACGGTGATGACGGCGTCCCTGGCGGTCGCGGTGACGGTCGGACTGCTGGTCCCCTTCGCCCCCTCGCTCGGCGCACTGATCGCCTTGCGGGCGATCCAGGGCGCGGCGCTCGCGGGGCTGCCCGCGTCGGCGACGGCGTACCTGGCCGAGGAGGTCGGCCCCAAGGCGCTGATCACGGCGATCGGCCTGTTCGTGGCCGGCAACAGCGTCGGCGGGATGAGCGGGCGGGTGATCACCGGCTGGGTCGCCCAGGAATGGGGCTGGCGGGTGTCCGTCGGCACCATCGGCGTGATCGCGGTCGGCTGCGCGGTGGCCTTCCGGATTCTGCTCCCGGCGCCCAAGAACTTCAGGCCGGGCTCGCTGCGCCCCCGCGTGCTGGCCGGCGCGGTCCGCGACCATCTCGCCAACCCGCTGCTGCGCCGGCTGTACGCGATCGGCGCGCTGTTCATGACGGTCTTCGGCGGCGTCTACACGGTGATCGGCTACCGCCTGACGGAGCAGTTCGGCCTCCCGCAGGGCATCATCGGCTCGATCTTCCTGGTCTACCTGGTGGGTACGGCGTCGGCGTCGACGGCGGGCCGGCTGACGGCCCGGCTCGGCCGCCGTGGCGCGCTCTACCTGGCGGCAGGCACCACCACGTCGGGTCTGCTGCTGTCGCTGGCGCCCTCCCTGCTGCTGGTCCTGCTGGGCCTGGTGCTGATCACTGCGGGCTTCTTCGCGGGCCACGCGGTGGCGTCGTCGGCGGTGAGCCACACGGCCAAGCACGGGCGCGCCCAGGCCTCGGCGCTCTACCAGTCGGCGTACTACATCGGCTCCAGCACGGGCAGCACGCTCGGTGCGGTGGCCTTCCACGCGGTGGGCTGGGCCGGGACGGTGGGCATGGGCGTGCTGGCGGTACTGGGCGTGGTGACGATCACCCTGCTCGGATCCCGTGCGGCCCGCGCGGAGCGCCGGCTCGCAACGGCCTGATCCCGGGCCCGGGACGGTGACGCGTCTCCCCTGGCCGGCGCCGGTTGTCGGTGGTCGCGTATAGCGTCCGCGCGACAACTGGGCCGAGCAGGGAGTGTGTTCATGGAGTTCCGGGTCGACCGCCGAGTTCTCGCCGAGGCCGTGGGATGGGCGGCCCGTGTGCTGCCCGCGAGGACGCCGGTGCCGGTACTGGGCGGACTGCTGCTGGAGGCGACGGGCGGACGGCTGACCGTGTCGGGGTTCGACTTCGAGACGGCCGCGCGGATCGAGACCGCGGCGGAGACGGCGGCCGACGGCCAGGTGCTCGTGCTGGGGCGCAGGCTGCTGGACATCTGCCGCGTGCTGCCGGACGGTCAGGTGAGCTGTGCACTGGAGGGGACGCGGTTCACCGTGGAGGCCGGCGGCACGCGGTTCGGGCTGTCGACGCTGCCGCGGGAGGAGTACCCGGCGCTGCCGGTGCCTCCGGAGCCGTACGGAAGCGTGGACGCCGCCGCCTTCGCGACCGCCGTCGGCCAGGTCGCCGTGGCCGCCGGCCGCGACGACACCCTTCCCGCGCTCACCGGAGTACAACTGCGCCTGGACGGCGGGACGATGACGCTGGCCGCGTCGGACCGCTACCGGTACGCGGTACGGCGGCTGGGCTGGAAGCCGGAGGCCGTGGCCGCCGACGGCGCGGTGGAGGCCCTGCTGCCCGCGCGCCGCCTGCACGACGTCACGCGGTCGCTGGCCCGTTCCGGCCGGGTCCGCATCGGTCTGGCACCGGCGGACGGCGGGCTGATCGGCTTCGAAGGCGGCGGCATGCGGGCGGCGGTGCGGATGCTGGAGGGGCGGCTGCCGAAGTACGGGGCACTGTTCGACCTGGCGGGGGCCGCGACCGCCGAAGTGGAGTGCGGGGCGCTGGCGGAAGCGGTGCGCCGGGTCGCGGTGGTGGCAGAGGCGAACAGCCCGGTGCGGCTGGACTTCGCGGCCGACGGATCCGTGGTGCTGCGGGCGGGTTACGGGGACGACGACGCCGTGCAGCGGCTGCCGGCGACGCTGGACGGTGCGGAGGAGGTGTCCGTGGCCTTCAACCCGGGATATCTCCTGGAGGCGCTGACCTCCTTCGAGTCCCCGTGCGTCCGGATGGAGCTGCTCGGGCCGGGTCAGCGGGTGCTGCTCTCGGGGGCCGGGACCGGGGAAGCCGAGGCCGCCGACGCGCCGGAAGCCGCCCACCGGCATCTGCTGATGTCCGTGAAGCAACTGGTCTGAGCTGGGCTTTCGTGCACTTTGGGGGCCGTTGTCAGTGGCCTGCGGTAGCTTCCGGAGTGCTGGGGCGCGATGGCGCGCGACAGGAACGGCCACATGGGTGGGTGGACCATGAGTGACGGCACGGCGACGATGGACGACCTCGACGTCCAGCTGGAGAAGCATCGGGTCGAGCTGACGGGGTACTGCTACCGGATGCTCGGCTCGTCCTTCGAGGCCGAGGACGCCGTGCAGGACACGATGGTCCGCGCCTGGCGGAGCTACGAGAAATTCGAGGGCCGCTCGTCCCTGCGCTCGTGGCTCTACCGGATCGCGACGAACGTCTGCCTGGACATGCTGAACGCGGGCAACAGACGCGCCCGCCCGATGGACCTGACCGACTCCACGCCGCTGGCCCAGGCCGCCCTGTCCCCGCGCCCCGACAACACCTGGCTGGAGCCGGTGCCGGACGCCCGCATACTGCCGGCGGTGACCGACCCGGCGGAGGCAGCGGTGGCCAAGGAGTCCGTGCGGCTGGCCTTCATGGCCGCCCTGCAGCAACTTCCGCCCAAGCAGCGCGCGGTGCTCATCCTGCGCGAGGTGCTGGCCTGGAGGGCGAGCGAGGTCGCGGAGCTGCTCGACACGTCGGTCGCCTCCGTCAACAGCGCACTGCAACGGGCCCGCGCCACGCTGGCCGACAAGAGCGGCGAGGGCGCCGGGGCCGCCGTCTCCGACCCCCTCGACGAGGAGCAACAAAAGCTTCTGGAGCGCTACGTGGCGGCCTTCGAGGGGTACGACATGGCGTCGCTGACGGCCCTGCTGCACGAGGACGCGGTGATGACGATGCCGCCGTTCGACCTGTGGCTGCGCGGCACGCAGGACATCACCGGTTTCATGACGACGCTCGGCTCCGCCTGCGCCGGCTCCCGTCTGGTGCCGGTCGCGGTCAACGGCCTGCCGGGCTTCGCCCAGTACAAGCCGGACCCGGACACGGGCGGCTTCAGTGCGTGGGCGGTCCAGGTCCTGGAGATGTCAGACGGCAGGATCTCCGGGTTCCACTGCTTCCTCGACACGAAGCGCTGGTTCCCGCTGTTCGGCCTTCCCCTCCAGCTCGAAGGGGAGGCCGACGAGATCGAGTAGGGCGCGCAAGGCGGGTGCCGGGTCGCGGAGCCGGATGCGCCCACCGGCCCGCCGGGCGGTGAGCTGAAGCCGGGCCAGTACGTCCACCGAGGCCAGGGTGACGGGCCTGAGCGCCGCGACGTCACACACGACGACTGCGGCCCCGGTGTCCTTCAGCAGTGCCCTCACGTCCTGGCCGAGCCGCGCCACGTCGTCCCGCGTGACGGGCCCGGCCACCACGAGTACGGCGGGTGTCTCGGCGTCCACGGTCGGTAGACCGGGCGGACGCCCGGTACTCATCGCCGACGGATCCGAGAGGCGGCTGTGCCTCTGGGCGACGGGGAACTCGCTGGTGTCGATGACGACGTCGAAGGGTGCGGGAAGCTTGATCGCCTCGCCGAACTTGGCGGTGCTCAGGGGGCGGTAGACGTCGCGGGTCCTCGCTGACGGTGAGTCCGCTCATGGCGATCTCCTATCGGTGCGTCACCGAGTCCAGCACGACGAACGGGACCGGTGGCGGTCCACCGGTCCCGTTCACCCGAAAGGGAAAACGCCTGGTCAGGCGATACGTTCCAGCACGACCGGCGAGGCGGCGAAGTCCGTGCCCGGCGTCGCGATGTCGTACGAACCCTCGATCGCCTCCAGCGCATACGCGAAGCGCTCCGGGGTGTCGGTGTGCAGAGTCAGCAGCGCCTCGCCCTCCTTCACCGTGTCGCCCGGCTTGGCGTGCATCTCGATGCCCGCGGCCGCCTGCACCGGGTCCTCCTTGCGGGCGCGGCCGGCGCCGAGGCGCCAGGCGGCGAC
The DNA here is from genome assembly GCF_050936285.1 of Streptomyces sp. CA-106110. Taxonomy (NCBI): domain Bacteria; kingdom Bacillati; phylum Actinomycetota; class Actinomycetes; order Kitasatosporales; family Streptomycetaceae; genus Streptomyces; species Streptomyces sp. CA-106110. Next base: position 4,995,621 of record NZ_JBNJNB010000001.1, read on the forward strand.
ACCGATGCCGTAGGCGTCCAGGCGGGTCAGGACGCCCGAGGACGGGGCCTTGATCACGTGCTGTTCCTTCGACGTCGGCAGCGGGGCGTCGGGGTCGCCGCCCTGGGCCGCGATCATCCGGCGCCAGACGTCCATCGCGGAGCCGTCGGCCAGGGCCTTCGCCGGGTCCGCGTCCTTCAGGCCGGCCGCGTCGAGCATCTCGCGTGCGAGGGCGATCGTCAGGTCCACCACGTCCGAGGGGCCGCCGCCCGCCAGGACCTCGACCGACTCGCGGACCTCGAGCGCGTTGCCCGCCGTCAGACCCAGCGGCGTCGACATGTCCGTGAGGAGCGCGACCGTCTTCACACCGTGGTCCGTGCCCAGGCCGACCATCGTCCGCGCCAGTTCGCGCGCGTCCTCGACCGTCTTCATGAAGGCGCCCGAGCCGACCTTCACGTCCAGGACCAGCGAGCCGGTGCCCTCAGCGATCTTCTTGGACATGATGGAGGAGGCGATCAGGGGGATCGCCTCCACAGTCGCCGTGACGTCCCTGAGTGCGTAGAGCTTCTTGTCGGCGGGAGCCAGGCCGTCACCCGCCGCGCAGATGACCGCGCCGACACCGTCCAGCACGGACAGCATCTCCTCGTTCGAGAGCAGCGCCCGCCAGCCGGGGATCGACTCCAGCTTGTCCAGCGTGCCGCCGGTGTGGCCGAGACCCCGGCCCGACAGCTGCGGGACCGCCGCGCCGCAGGCGGCGACCAGCGGGGCCAGCGGGAGGGTGATCTTGTCGCCGACGCCGCCCGTCGAGTGCTTGTCGGCCGTCGGGCGGGACAGCGACGAGAAGTCCATACGCTCGCCGGACGCGATCATCGCGGCGGTCCAGCGGGCGATCTCCCGACGGTCCATGCCGTTGAGCAGGATGGCCATCGCGAGCGCGGACATCTGCTCGTCGGCGACCTCGCCCCGGGTGTAGGCGTCGATGACCCAGTCGATCTGCTCGTCGCTCAGCTCACCGCGGTCCCGCTTGGTGCGGATGACGGAGATGGCGTCCATGGCCACGTTTCCTTCCGAAGTTCGAAGGTGTGCGGCCCCTCCGCGCCGCAGGGGGCGACTCGGAGGGGCCGCACGGGAGTTACTTGGTGAGATGGTCCGGCCCGAAGGCCTGCGGGAGCATCTCGGACAGCGGCAGGATCCCAGCCGGGGTCTCCAGCAGCAGGTCGGGCCCGCCGAACTCGTACAGCAACTGGCGGCACCGGCCGCACGGGACGAGGACTTCCCCCTCGCCGTCCACGCACGTGAAGTGCGTGAGCCGGCCGCCGCCGGTGTTCTGCAGCTGCGAGACGAGACCGCACTCGGCGCACAGACCGAGGCCGTACGAGGCGTTCTCGACGTTGCAGCCGGTGACGGTCCGGCCGTCGTCGACCAACGCCGCGGCGCCGACCGGGTAGCCCGAGTAGGGGGCGTAGGCGCGCGACATCGCGGCGCGCGCCACCTCCCGGAGTGCCTCCCAGTCGACCTGCGGGGGCGGGGTCACTTGCCCTGTCCCTTCCGGTAGGGCAGACCGTCGGCCTTCGGCATCCGCAGGCTCTGCGCGGACAGCGAGAGCACCAGCAGGGTGACGAGGTACGGGGTGGCGGTCACGAGCTGCTTCGGGACCTCGTTGGTGCTGACGTACCAGACGAACATCAGCGCCGAGACCACGATCGTGATCAGCGCGGAGACGTACTTCTTCCTCCACACGAGGTAGAGCGCTCCGGCCACCAGCAGGATCGCGAGCAACAGGATCAACGCATGGACGTTGGTGGTACCGCCGCGCAGGTTGAGGCTGTCGGTGTAGCCGAACAGGGCCGCGCCGAGAGCGGTACCGCCCGGCCGCCAGTTACCGAAGATCATCGCGGCGAGACCGATGTAGCCGCGGCCGGCGGTCTGGCCGTCCAGGTACACGTTGGACGCCACGATCGACAGGAACGCGCCGCCCAGGCCCGCGAATCCGCCCGAGATGATCACGGCGATGTACTTGTACTTGTAGACGTTGACGCCCAGGGACTCCGCCGCCACCGGGTTCTCGCCGCAGGAGCGCAGACGCAGACCGAAGGAGGTGCGCCACAGCACCCACCAGGTGAACGGGACGAGGGCCACCGCGATCACGGTGAGCGGCGACAGGTCGGTGACCAGACCGCCGATCAGGCCAGCGAGGTCCGAGACCAGGAACCAGTGCTTCTGGTTGAGCGTGTCCAGCCAGCTCGACAGGCCCGGGATGTCGAAGGTGCCCAGCGAGTCGATCGGCGGGGACTGCTTCGAGGACCCCTGCGGGGCGTTCTCGAAGGTGAACTTCGACAGGTAGCGGGTGGTGCCGAGGGCGAGGATGTTGATCGCCACACCGGAGACGATGTGGTTCACGTTGAAGGTGACGGTGGCGATGGCGTGCAGGACGGCGCCGAGCGCGCCGCCGATGATGCCGAAGACGACACCGGTCCAGGGGCCCCACTGGTAGCCGGCCCAGGCGCCGAACCAGGTGCCGAGGATCATCATGCCCTCGAGACCGATGTTGACGACGCCCGAGCGCTCGGCCCACAGGCCGCCGAGGCCCGCGAGGCCGATCGGGACGGCCAGGCGCAGCGCCGTGGACATCTGTCCCGTCGAGTCGATGCCGTCGGCACCGGTGATGAGGCGGACGACCGAGGTCAGGAGCAATACACCCGCGACGATCAGCAGGAGTACGGGGAGCGAGAGTCGGCGGCTGCCCTTGCCGGGCTGCTTCGCCTTCGGCTTCGCGAGGGTCGCGGTGGACATCAGGCAGCCACCTCCTTCTTGTGCGAGTTGTTGTTGGCCTCGGCGGCCAGTTCGGCGCCCACCCGCTTCTGCTGGCGGCGCAGGCCCCACTGGCGTACGGCCTCGTACGAGATGACGACCGCGAAGACGATCAGACCCTGCATGATCGTGGCGATCTCCTTCTCGTACGCCACCGGGGTCGCGTAGTCGAGGGCGGGAGACGCCTTGTCGAGGAAGGCGATCAGCAGCGCGGCGAAGGCGATGCCGACCGGGTTGTTGCGGCCGAGCAGGGCGATGGTGATGCCCGTGAAGCCGAGCCCCGTCGGGAAGCTGAGGCTGTAGGTGTGGGCGTCGCCGAGCAGCAGCGGCAGGCCGGACAGACCCGCGACCGCGCCGGAGATCACCATCGCGGTGAGGACCATCTTCTTGGCGTCGACGCCGGAGGCCGCGGCGGCGGTCTCGGAGGCACCGGTGGCGCGCAGGTCGAAGCCGAAGCGGGTGCGGTTGAGCACGAGCCAGTACAGGATGCCCGCGAGGACCGCGAGGAAGACCAGGCCGTAGATCTCGCCGACGTCGGCGCCCAGGTTGATGCCCGGGAACCAGCCGGACTTCTTCATGATGCCGGTCGTCATGTTGTTGCCGACCTGCACGCCCCACACGTTGGAGAGGGTGAGGTAGCCGATGAGGCTGGTGGCGATCGCGTTGAGCATGATGGTCGCGACGACCTCGCTCACACCCCGGGTGGTCTTCAGGATGCCCGCGATACCGGCCCAGAAGGCGCCGGTGAACATGGCGACCAGCATCAGCAGCGGGATCTGCAGGAAGCCCGGCAGCGCGATGTGGGCGCCGACGACGGCGGTCATCATCGCCGCGAGGCGGTACTGGCCGTCGACGCCGATGTTGAACAGGTTCATGCGGAAGCCGATGGCCACCGCGAGTGCCGCCAGGTAGTACAGCGACGCCTGGTTGATGATGAGCACCTGGACGTCGGAGAATCCGGCCTGCTCGATCATCAGCCGGTACGGCTCGAACGGGTTCTTGCCGGAGGCGACCAGCACGACCGAGGTGAGCAGGATGGCCGAGACGAGCGCGATGACCGGACCGGCTACCGCGAGGAGCACCCGCTCCTTGTCGAACTTCTTCATCGGGCGTCGTCCTCCGGGGCGGCGTCGCTTGCGTCTTCGGTGGATTCCTCCACGTGCTCCAGGTGGCCGGACGCGGCACCCGTCATGGCGGAGCCCAGCTCCTCAGGAGTGATGGTGGCCGGGTCGGCGTCCGCGACCAGCCGGCCGTTGTAGATCACCCGGAGGGTGTCGGACAGCCCGATCAGCTCGTCGAGGTCGGCGGAGATCAGCAACACGGCCAGGCCCTCGCGGCGGGCGTCACGGATCTGGTCCCAGATCTGCGCCTGCGCGCCCACGTCCACGCCGCGCGTGGGGTGGGCGGCGATGAGGAACTTGGGCTTGTGGCTCATCTCACGGCCGACGATGAGCTTCTGCTGGTTGCCGCCGGAGAGGGAGGCGGCGGTCACGTCGATGCCGGGGGTGCGGACGTCGTAGTCCTGGACGATCCGCCGCGTGTCGTCCTGGGCGCCCTTGATGTCGAGCCAGAAGCCCTTGGCGTTGGGGCGCTCGGTGACATGGCCGAGGATGCGGTTCTCCCACAGCGGGGCCTCGAGCAGCAGACCGTGGCGGTGACGGTCCTCGGGGATGTAGCCGACGCCCTGCTCGCGGCGCTTGCGGGTGGACCAGGCGGTGATGTCCTCACCGAGGAAGGCGATGGAGCCGGAGTCGGCCTTCTTGAGGCCGATCAGTGCGTCGATCAGCTCGGTCTGGCCGTTGCCCTCCACGCCGGCGATGCCCATGACCTCGCCCGCGTGGATGGTGAAGGTGACGTCGTCGAGGACGCGCCGCACCTCGCCGGCGCCCTCGGCGGTGCCCTCCGCCAGCAGACCGGAGGACGCCGGCTCGGCGAGCTCGCCGAGGGAGGCGCCGCCGCTCGCGAACGCCGTGAGGCCCTTGACCTCGATGACCGGCCGGTCCGTGACGGTGGACTCGGCGGTCTCCGGGGTGGGCAGCTCGCTGCCGACCATCATCTCGGCGAGCTGGCGCGGGGTGGTCTCGGACGGGACGGCGGTGCCGACCGTCGTACCGCGCCGGATGACGGTGATGTCGTCGGCGACCGACAGGACCTCGCCCAGCTTGTGGGAGATGAAGATGACGGCCAGGCCCTCGGACTTCAGCTCGCGCAGGTTGTCGAAGAGCGCGTCGACCTCCTGCGGAACGAGTACGGCGGTCGGCTCGTCCAGGATCAGCGTCCTCGCGCCGCGATAGAGGACCTTGAGGATCTCCACGCGCTGGCGGTCGGCGACCCCGAGGTCCTCGACCAGGACGTCGGGGCGTACGTTCAGTCCGTAGCGGTCGGAGATCTCCTTGATCTTTTTACGGGCGGCGCCGCCGATGCCGTACAGCTTCTCGCTGCCGAGGACCACGTTCTCCAGGACCGTGAGGTTGTCGGCGAGCATGAAGTGCTGGTGCACCATGCCGATGCCACGGGTGATGGCGTCGGCGGGGCTGTTGAAGGACACCTGCTCGCCGTCGACGGTGATCGCGCCCTCGTCCGGCTTCTGCATGCCGTAGAGGATCTTCATCAGCGTCGACTTGCCGGCGCCGTTCTCGCCGACGAGGGCGTGCACGGTGCCCCTGCGGACCGTGAGGTGGATGTCGTGGTTGGCTACGACACCAGGGAATCGCTTGGTGATCCCCGCCAGCTCGACCGCGATCGTCGGCTGAGCGGTGAGCGGAGGGCTGCTGGACGCGTCGATGGCGCACTCTCCTTGGAAAAGGGGCCCCTCTACGCGCGTAGCGCCCCTGCCTTAAATAGGGCTCGGGCCAGACCGGAACCGAGCGGTTTCCAATCGTTCCGAGCATTGTGCCGCGCGAACGGGGTGCGGTCAGGCCATCCTTCCCGCACCCCGTTCCTCGGCCGTAACGCTCCCATTACGGCAACGCCTTGGCCATGGCCTGTTATGGCCTCTTGTCCCGGACGTCCCGGCGCCGTGATGTCGGCGCCGGGACTCCGGGGACGCACTTCACGCAGGCGGACGTCAGGAGGACTTGACCTTGATCGTGCCGTCCTTGATGCCCTGCTCGGCCTTCTTCAGCGCGGCCTGCAGGTCGGCGTTGTTCTTGAACACCGGGTTGGAGTCGGCCAGGCCGACGCCGCCGTTGTCCAGGCTGCCGCGGATCTCGCCGCTCAGCGGCTTCTTGTCCTTGATGACCGACTGGGCGAGGTCGTACACGGCACCGGAGACGTTCTTCAGGGCCGAGGTGAGGATGTAGTTCTTGTACGACGCCAGCGCGCTCTGCTCATACTGGTCGGAGTCGACGCCGATGGCCCACACCTTGTGCGCGGCGGCGGCCTTGATGACGCCCTGACCGGACAGACCGGCCGCGTGGTAGATGACGTCGGCACCGGCGTCGATCTGGCCGTTCGTGGCGCTCTCGCCCTTGTCGGGGCTGGAGAAGCCGCCCTCCTGAGGCGTCTGGGTCAGGTACTGCTTCTCGATCTTGATCTTCGGGTTGACCGACTCGGCACCCTGGACGAAGCCCGCCTCGAACTTGTGGATGAGCGGGATGTCCACGCCACCGATGAAGCCGATGTGGTTCTTCTTGGTGGTCTTGGCCGCGGCGACACCGGCGAGGTAGGAGGACTCCTCCTCGTGGAAGACCAGGTCGGCGACGTTCTTCGCCTGGATGGTGTTGTCGTCGATGATGCCGAAGGTCACCTTCGGGAACTTGGCGGCGACCTCCTTGACGGCCGGCGCGTACACGAAGCCGACGCCGATGACCGGGTTGTAGCCCGCCTTGGCGAGCGTCTCCAGACGCTGCACCTTGTCGGCGTCCGTCTCGCCGTCCTGCGGCTCGACGTCGCGGCCGCTGACGCCGAAGTCCTTCTCGGCCTTCTGGAAGCCGGCGTACGCGGCATCATTGAAGGACTGGTCGCCCTTGCCGCCGATGTCGTACGCAAGGCCGATGCCCTGGGACTTGCCGCCCTTGCTGCCGGCGGACGAGGTGGACGAGCTGCCGCAGGCGGAAACGGTGACAGCAAGGGCTGCGGTTGCTACGCCAGCAACGGCGATACGGGACACCCGGCGCATGGAACGAGACTCCTTTGTGCGTTGCGCCCATACCAGGCGCTGGTTCCGCGGCAGCGTAACGCGCGTAGACCAGACGGAAAACCCCTTCTGTCCGGTCCGTTATCGAGATGTGGCCACAGCCACACGGCACGTCACGGAGAGCGGTGCGGCGCTTGCAGGAGGCAAGGGCGCGGGCATCGCACGGAGGGGAATGAGGGGTGGTGTCATCGCGGAAACATAGGAGGGACCGGGGCCGTCGCGAATTCGGATGCGACGGGAAACAGCCACCCTACGCCGCCTCCGCCGCCCGCTTCCAAGCTGTGCCCGGCCCGCCCCGGGACCCCCGTCGCGCGCGACGGGGACACACAGGCGCCCCCGGCCGGTTCCCCGGCCGGGGGCGCCTCTGGTCGCAGTCCGCTGGGCGGAGCCGACTAGTTGGTGTTGACGGTGATCTTGCCGTCGATGATGTCCTGCTTGGCCTTCTCGACCGCCGCGACGACGTCCTTCATCGCCTGGTACTTCGGGTTGGAGTCCGCGAAGCCGACACCGCCGGACTTGAGGTCGCCGCGCTGCTCACCGGTCAGCGGCTTGCCGTCGACGACGGACTTGGCCAGGTCGTAGACCGCACCGCCGACGTTCTTCAGGGCCGAGCCGAGGATGTAGTCCTTGTACTTGGCCAGCGCGCTCTGCTCGTACTGGTCCGAGTCCACTCCGATCACCCAGACCTTGTGCTCGGCGGCGGACTGGATCACGCCCTGACCGGACAGGCCGGCCGCGTGGTAGATCACGTCGGCGCCCGCCGCGATCTGGCCGTTGGCCGCCTCCTTGCCCTTGTCGGGGCTGGAGAAGCCGCCCTCCTGGGGCGTCTGGGTCAGGTACTGCGACTCGATCTTGATCTTCGGGTTGACGGACTTGGCACCCTGGTCGAAGCCCGCCTCGAACTTGTGGATGAGCGGGATGTCCACACCGCCGATGAAGCCGATGTGGTTCTTCTTGGTCGTCTTCGCCGCGGCGACACCGGCCAGGTACGAGGACTGCTCCTCGTGGAAGACCAGGTCGGCCACGTTCGCCGCCTGGACCGTGTTGTCGTCGATGATGCCGAAGGTGATCTTCGGGTACTTGGCCGCGACCTCCTTGACGGCCGGCCCGTAGACGAAGCCGACACCGATGATCGGGTTGTAGCCCGCCTTGGCGAGCTGCTCGAGCCGCTGCACCTTGTCGGCGTCCGACTCGTTGTCGTTCGGCTCGACGTCCCGGCCGCCGATCTTGAACTCCTGCTCGGCCTTCTGGAAGCCGGCGAAGGCGGCGTCGTTGAAGGACTGGTCGCCCTTGCCGCCGATGTCGTAGGCCAGACCGATGCCCTTGCCCGTGTAACCGGACGAGCTCTTGCCAGAGTCGGAGTTGCTGTTCGACTCCGTGCTGGACTTGCCGCACCCAGCGGCCGCGAGGGCGATGACCGCCACGGTCACCGCAGCTTGGGAGAACCTCGTCCTCCGAGAGATCACACGCACAGCAAGCCACCCCTTCGTCCCCACGGCACCGTGACCGGCCCGCTTCCCCAATGCGCCGCCACAGCAGCGATTCCGGCGCACAGTAACGCGCGTAGAAGGGGAGGGGAACGGGGTTCCTCGCGGCCGTTATCGATTCGTGCCGCCACCGGGTTACGTTTGCGCGACGGCCGTTACCGAGGAGTGTCACAAGGGGGCGAAAGCCGCGGATCGGGAGCCGGTTCCGGCCACCTGCGTGGGTGCCCTGAGGGACACCCCGACGGCGCCCTGCGGCACCGCCCTGATGTCCCTCGGGCCCACCGCTCCGGAACCCGGGGACGCGCGGTCGGCGCCCCCGGAACCGCCCGCTCCCGTACGGTCTACCGCTCCGCGTCCAACAGTGCCGCCGCCGTCATCAGCTCGACGCCCACGGTGATGGCGTGCTCGTCCACGTCGAAGTCGCCCTGATGGAGATCGCGGATCAGGTGGTCCCCGGGCCGGCGGACACCGAGGCGGGCCATGGCGCCCGGCACGTGCTCCAGGTACCAGGAGAAGTCCTCGCCGCCGAGGCTCTGCTCGGTGTCCTCGACGGAGTGGACGCCGCGGCGCGCGACCATGGCCTCGCGCAGCAGCTCGGTCACGATGGGGTCGTTGACGACGGGCGGCACCCCGCGGATGTAGTTGATCTCGGACTTGGCCCGGTACAGGTTGGCGATCTCGTCGATCGCCGCGTGCACGAGGTCGGGCGCCTGCCGCCAGGCGTCGAGGTCCAGACAGCGCACGGTCCCGGACAGCTCCGCGTGCTGCGGGATGACGTTGGGTGCGTGGCCCGACTCGATCCGGCCCCAGGTGACGCCGAGTCCGCTCCGGGCGTCGACGCGGCGCGCGACCAGCGCCGGCACCTCGGTGGCGACGCGCGCGGCGGCCGTGACGAGGTCGGTGGTGAGGTGGGGGCGCGCGGTGTGGCCGCCGGGGCCGTTCAGCGCGATCTCCAGCCGGTCACAGGCGGAGGTGATGGGGCCGTGCCGCAGCCCGATGCGTCCCGCGTCGACCCTGGGGTCGCAGTGCACGGCGATGATGCGCCCCACACCGTCCAGGACACCGGACACGATGGCGTCGGCGGCGCCGCCCGGGAGGACCTCCTCGGCGGGCTGGAAGACCAGCCGCACGGGCTGCGGCAGCCTGCCCTCGCGGTGCAGTGCGGCGAGGACGAGCCCGGCGCCGAGGACGACCGTGGTGTGCACGTCGTGCCCGCAGGCGTGCGCGCGGTCGGGCACGGTGGAGCGGTAGGCGCAGTCCGTCTTGGTGTCGGGGATGGGGAGCGCGTCGATGTCGGCGCGCAGGGCGAGCATGGGGCGTACGCCGTCCCCGTCGCCGATGTCGCAGAAGAGCCCGGTACCGGCGTCGAGCACACGCGGCGCAAGTCCGGCCTTCTCGAGGCGTTCCTTGATCGCGGCAGTCGTGCGGAACTCCTGATTGCCGAGTTCCGGGTGCATGTGCAGGTCGCGGCGGAAGGCGACAAGTTCAGCGCGCAGTGCCTCGGGCAGCGCGCCGGGGAGCAGGGCGTCCCCGGGGTGATCGGCCTCGGACTCTCTGGACATCAAATGGTTCACCCTTTGAAGGGTAGGGCGACCGAGCGGTCGACCGGCCCTCGATGGCGAAACTTCAGCCCCTCAGGCGAAGAAAAGTCGGCCGCCCGCCGCATATCCGGCGGTTGGGATGGGTACACTCCCCCAGCTTTTCTGGGCGGTGGGATCGACGGATGTCGACCGGGTCCGTCGGGGTGGCCGCGGAGCCGTCCGGCGCCGCGGAGGGCGCCCCGTGATCCCTGCACGGGACCGCTCGCGAGTCCGAGCGTCCCGTCGCGGGGAACGTCCGGAGGACCCGGCTCCATTCCCGCGTACCCCACGGATACCACGCCACGCCCCCGTTCCTCTCCCTTAAGCACCGCTCCATACGCCGGTTCGGCTTCCAAGGCCGAGACCGACGTCCACATGGCGGGACGGTGAACCCTCGAAAGCCCGCCCCCGGTCCCCCGTCCGGCCGAGTAGCGTGCGCCAGCGTGAACGCCCAGGAACCGGACTTCATACGCGCCACACGGGTCTCGTACGACGCCATGGCCCCCCACTACGCCGCCCGTTTCCCCGACGGACTCGCCACCCGCCCGGTAGACCGCGCCCTGGTCACCGGGTTCGCGGACCTGGTGCGGGAGCACGGCCCCGCCCCGGTGGCCGATCTGGGATGCGGCGCCGGTCATGTCACGGCGAGACTCCACGCCCTCGGGGTGCCCGTGTTCGGGGTCGACGTGTCCCCCCGCATGGTGGCCCTGGCCCGGCGCACGCACCCCGACGTCCGCTTCCATGTGGGCACGATGACGGCCCTGGACCTGCCTCCCCGGACCCTCGGCGGCATCGCCGCGCTGCACTCGATCATCCATGTGCCGCAGGAGTACCTGTCCACGGTCTTCGCCGAGTTCCACCGGGTCCTGGCCCCGGGCGGGCACGCCCTTGTGGCGTTCGAGACAGGTGACGACGAACACGTCGCGGCGACGGAGGGCCTCGGGCACCAGATGGCCCTGGACCATCACTGGCACGCCCCCGACACGATCGCGGCCCATCTCGCGAAGGCCGATCTGCCCGTCCGGGCGTACACGCTGCTGGAGCCGGAGGCGGACGGGAAGCGGCAGTGCGCCTTCCTGCTGGCCGGCAAGCAGCAAGACGCTCAGGACGACGAGGCCTGAGGGGCCCCTGAAGGCTCCGGCGGGGCGCACCGGGCCCCGGAACGGGGCCGCCCGGCCGGTCGGCGAGAAGCGCCGAGGGGCCGGGCGGGTACGTACGGAGTCGGCGGCCGGTCCACACCACCGGCTCGGCGTTGCGAGCCTCCGGCTCAGCGACGGCGACGGGCGTGCAGACGCCGGCGGCCGGTCCGCGCCTCCGGCTCAGCGTTGCGTCGGGCACCGGCGGCCGGTCCGCGCCTCCGGCTCAGCGACGGCGACGCGCGCGGAGACACCGGCGGCCGGTCCACACCACCGGCTCAGCGACGGCGACGGGCGTGGCCGGGCCGACGGCCGGTTCGCGCCTCAGGATCGACGCCGGCGACGGGCGTGCAGGCGCCGGCGGCCGGGCCACACCACCGGCTCAGCGACGGCAACGGGCGAGGCCGGGTCCGTGGACCGGCCCGCCGTTCGCGCACCGTCGCTCTCTCCCGCGGCGGGCACGCGCCGAATGCCGCGGTCGATGTTCCTCGACCGGGCCAACGGAGCGCGAGCCGCCGGGATGCCGTCCGGACCTGCGCCGCCGGAGTGGTCCGTCAGCCGAAGCGGCCCTCCACGTAGTCGGCGGTCCGGGGGTCCGTCGGGTTGGAGAACATCGCCGGGGTCGGTCCGTGCTCGACGATGACGCCGGGGGTGTTCTGTTCGGCCAGGAAGAAGGCGCACTGGTCGGAGACGCGAGCGGCCTGCTGCATGTTGTGGGTGACGATCACGATGGTCACCTCATGGGCCAGCTCGCGGATGGTCTCCTCGATACGGCGCGTGGAGGTGGGGTCCAGGGCCGAGCAGGGTTCGTCCATCAGCAGGACCTGCGGGCGCACGGCGAGGGAGCGGGCGATGCACAGACGCTGCTGCTGGCCGCCGGAGAGCGCGCCACCCGGCTGGCGGAGGCGGTCCCTGACCTCCTTCCACAGGCCTGCCTTGGTCAGGCACTCCTCCACCAGGTCGTCCTTGGCGTCGCCGCTCACCCGGGTGCCGGTCAGCTTCAGACCGGAGGTGACGTTGTCGTAGATCGACATCGCGGGGAACGGGTTCGGCTTCTGGAAGACCATGCCGACCTTCCGCCGCGCCTCGGTCAGCCGCTGCCCGTGGGCGTAGATGTCCTGGCCGTTGACCAGGACCTCGCCGGCCAGCGAGGCGGACGGGACGAGTTCGTGCATCCGGTTGAGGATGCGCAGGAACGTCGACTTGCCGCAGCCGGAGGGGCCGATGAGTGCCGTGACCAGGCCGGACGGCATGGTCAGCGACACGCGGTCGAGGACTTTGTGGTCGCCGAACCAGGCCGAGATCTTGCGGGCTTCGAGAGACGCTCCGGTCACTTCGGCCGCCGCGACCGGGGGCAGGGGCAGCGTGGTCTCGGTCTGGATTGTCTGGTCGGTCACGGCTTGTCCTTCATCAGCTTCAGCGGTGGGGTACTCGGTCACGGCAAGGGGTCACAGCAGGTTGGGCAGGAGCAGCATCGCCTGGTCGGCGACCATCAGGCCCAGCGCGCCCAGCAGCGGGACACCGACCACCCAGGTGTGCGGCCGGCCCCAGCGGGCGTGCGCCCAGGCGAGGGCCGCGGCGGCCAGGACGAGGGCCTGACCCCACAGCACGAGCGGCAGCCAGGCCGACTGCTGGGATGCCATCGGCTTCTCGTCGTCCGGCAGGGCGCCGGAGGCGATGGCGGGCGCGGGGGTGGGCTGGGCGGTGGAGACCAGGTCCGCGTCCACCCGCAGGATGCCCCGGGGCACGAAGGGGGTGCCGTCGGCCGTGATGAGCGTGAGGCGCCCGTGGCCCTCGGCCGGTGCGGGCGGCTGGGGGTCGCCGGACCGGCGCGGCCCGATGACCCGGTAGGTGTGCTTGCCCTGCCCCGTCGTGAGGGTGAGGGTGTCGCCGGTGCTCAGCTCGCCCAGCCGGCGGAAGGGTCCGCCGTACGTCGCCTGACGGCCCATGATCACGCTGACCCCGGACTGACCGGGCAGCGGCGTGTCCCGGCGGTGACCGGGGCCACGGGACAGGTCGTCGGCGGTGGTGCCCTCGCGGACCACCTCACGCAGGTGGAGCGCGGGGATCTCCAGGAGCGCGACGGGCTCACCGGGGTTCGGCGCGCGACCGCCGCCGGTGGACTGGCCCACGGGGGCGACCCCGTTGGCCAGGGCGGAGCGGAAGCCGGCGTAGTCGACCTGGCGGTCGCGGGCGTGCCGCAGATCGCTGACCAGGCCGGCGTCGGCGACAAAGCCGAGCAGCAGCGCGGCAAGGATGCTCAACGCGGCGCTGAGAATACGCAGTCCGGGCCCGGCGGCCGGGCGTGCCGGACGGGGGGGCCGGACCCGGCCGGGCCCGGCAGCCGACGTGTTGTCGGCTGCCAGGGTCCCGGACGGGGAGGCGGTCGGAGCCGTCATCCGATCTTCACCGACGCCGTGGTTGCGGTGCCCTTGCTGTACCCGGTGCGCTTCGCCGTGATCGTCACGGTGAGCTTGTGACCGCGGTCCGAGCGGGTGGCGGTGTACGTCGAGTGCGTCGCACCGCTGATCGTCCGGCCGTCACGCTTCCAGACGTAGCTGTACGACGTGGCCGACGGGGACCAGGACCCGGCACGGGCCGTCTGTCGGTAGCCGACCCGGTGGGTGCCGGCGATCGAGGGCTTGGCCACGTTCTTCAGGGCGGGGCCGACGGCCACCGTCACGGACGGGCTGGTCGAGGTCGTGCTGCCCGTGGTGTTCGTGGCGGTCGCCCGGCAGGCGATCTTGTGCGCGTAGTCGGTCGAGGTCAGCCCATGGGTGCGAGCGGTGGCGCCGCTGACCGTCTTGCCGTCACGGAGCCAGGCGTACTTGGTGGACGTCGCGCCGCTGAACGACACCGAGCAGGTCACCGTGGAAGCGACCCGCACCGTGCCGGTCACCTTCGCGGCCGTGACGACCGCCGGGGGCTTGATCTTGACCGTGTACGAGAGCGGAGCGGACGCCGAGGCGCCGTACACCGCCGGGTCGGACGGGGTGAACGCGGCCTTCAGCGTGTGGGTGCCGACGGCCAGGGCGCTGGTGGTCAGGGTGGCCGTTCCACCGGACACGGCGACCGGCGTGCCGAGCTGGGTCGTCCCGTCGAGGAAGCGCACCGTGCCGACCGCGGCAGCCGGGGCGACGGTCGCCGTCAGCTTCACGGCCGTCCCCTGCACGGCCGAGCTCGCCGGGCTGGCCGCGAGCGTGGTGGTCGTGGCGGTGACGGGCGCGGTGCTCTGGTACGTGGTGTTCGAGGTGAACCAGATCGGCGCCGTGAAGTCGCCGAGGCTGGTCTCGTCGAAGGTCGTACGGCACGTCAGCGTGAAGTCGTAGCGACCCTGGAGGGTCTGGAAGCCGGCCTCATTCGCGTAGTCCCGCATGGTCTCCATCAGGGGGACGATCATCCCGCCGTTCGGCGCCACGTTGTAGATCTCGACGGGCGAGTTGCCCACGACGATCTTGCCGTCGGCCGGGAAGCCCGCGCCCTTCACCGTGACGATGACGGCGTTCGCGGTGTCCGGGCAAGGCGCCGAGGTGGTGAAGTCGATCCCGCTGGCGTCCGAGCCGGTGGCCGGGGCCACCTGCATCGACCCGATGACATCGGCCTCGGCACCGCCGGTGCCCAGCACGAACGCCCCGGCGCCGACCACGGACACAAGCGTGGCCGCCAGCGAGCGGCGTACAGCCTTGGCATACATGATGTGTCGTTTCTCCCAGTCTTTCCGGACTTGTCCGGCTCAGTTGTTCGAGGTGTCGGTGGTCGGGAAGTCCTCGCGCGCACGGGCACGGCGTACGACGACGACACCCGCGAGAACCAGCGCGGCCGACAGGGTGCCGAGCACGCCCGCGTTGACGCCGGTGGCCGCCAGGGAACCGCCGCTCCCCGAACCGCCCGACGCACCGCCGTTGACGTTGGTCGAGATGTCCTGGGAGCCGTCGCCCGTCGAGGTGTCCGTCGGGGTGGCGGTGTCGGTGGGCTCACCCGTGTCGGTGGGCACACCCGTGTCGGTGGGCTCGGCCGTGTCGGTGGGCTCGGCCGTGTCGGTCGGAGTCGCGGTGTCCGTGGGGGTCGCGGACGTGCTGGACGAGGTCGTCGGCGAGCTGGTCGGACCGGCCGGGTCGGTGTTCTGGTACGCGGTGTTAGAGGTGAACCAGATCGACGTCTTGAAGTCCTTGAGGCTGGTCTCGTCGAAGGTCGTACGGCACGTCAGCGTGAAGTCGTAACGACCCTGGAGGGTCGAGAAGCCGACCTGGTTGGCGTAGTCGCGCATCGTCAGCTGCAGCGGCACGATGATGCCGTTGTCCGGCGTCCTGTTGTACGCATCGATCGGCGCGTTGCCGATCACGTTCGTGCCTTCGGACGCGAAGCCCGAGCCCTTCACCGTGACGATGAGGGAGTTCGCGGAGTCCGGGCAGGCCGCCGAGGTGGTGAGCTGCATGAGGCTGATGTCGGTGCCGGTGGCGGGTTCCATCGTCATCGTGCCGGCGTCGTCGGCCGACGCCTGGACAGCGGTCACCCCGGTGACGAGCAGCCCCGCCGTGCCGCAGGCCGCCATCAGCGAACCGAGGCGGACGGCGGCCGCTCGGGACCTTTGGGGCTTATGGAGTGTGAAGGACACGGTGTTTCTCTCCTTTGGAAGTGGATCAGGACGTGGTGGCGGTGGTGCTCAGTCGCCGGTGCCGGCAGTCGGTTCCTCGGTCCGGGTTCGACGGCCGCGCACCCAGAGGCCGAAGGCGGCCAGGAGCGCCAGCAGGAAGACGGTGAATCCGGCGACCGACCATGCGGTGAAGACGCTGTTCGATTCCTGGGCGGCGCCCGCTCCCACTCCGTTCGGGAGCGCGGCGACCGGCGTACCGGAGCTGTCCGGCTGGGCGGACGCCGCAGGCTGCCCCGACTGCTGTCCGGGCTGCCCCGGCTGCTGCCCGGTCTTCCCCGGTGCCGCCTGAGGCGTCACTGCCGTCCCACCCGGAGTCGTTGTCCCGGCAGCGGGGTTCTGAGACGCCACCACCTTGGGGAACACGACCTTGGTGCCGTCCGTGTACGAGGTCTTCCCGGTGAAGCGCAGCGATCCGGTGAAGTCCCGCAGGCTGTGGAAATCGAAGGGGCTCTTCAGGCAGCTGACCGTGAAGGTGTAGGTGCCGCGCAGCGTGGTGAACCCGGCCGTCATGGCGTAGTCCCGCATGGTGAACGTGAGCGGGATCGCGAGGCCGCCACCCGCCACCTGCGTGTACGCGGTGAGCGGCGAGTTGCCGACGACCATCTGGCCGCCGCGCGGGAAGCCCGACCCGGTGACACTGGCGATGAGGTTGGTCGTCTTCGCGGGGCAGGGCGCGTCGGCGGTGAGGCTGATGGGCTCGGTGTCGCTGCCCTTCGCCGGGGTGACCGCGAGCTTCCCGCCGTCCGCGGCCTGCGCGTCCGCGGGTGTGCCCGCCACGACCGCGCCGGCGGTCAGCAACGCGACCGCCGCCAGGCCGACCGCCTGCTTCGCACCGGACTTCTTGCCGATCGTGCGCGTGGACTTGGCGGCCCCGGTCGGGGGGTTCCGGCGACGTCGACGGCGTACCAGCCATACCGTGGCAGCGCCGGCGAGGACGAGCAGCACGGCGAGCAGCGCCCAGGGCACGGCGGAGAAGGCCACGGTGCGGGTGACACGGGGCAGGATCTTGAACTTGACGTCGCCACGCACAGGCTGGGGGTCGACCGTGACCGTCGTCGTGTCGCGGAACGCCGGGAAAACGCCGGTGGCCGTCGTCGTCATCGTCACGGCGTCGCCCGGAAGCAGTTCGGGGAGGTCACGGAGCTTCGCCACCGTCGCCGTGCCGCCGAAGGCGTCGCGGACGCTGACCGCCTGATGGGCCGCCAGCCGCACGTTGCCGGTGTTGCGGACGGTGTACGTCACGGTCGCAGAGCCGCTGCCGAAGGGGTTGGCGGTGCCGTGGTATTCGGTGTGCAGGTTCTCGACGGCGAGCCGGGACGTGATCTCGCCGGCGACGCGGAGGTAGATACGCGCGCCGACCCGCTGGTCGACGGCGACCTTGTTGCCCTTCTTGTCGGTTGCCGAGGCCGCGAGCGAGGCGACGATGCCGCCGGTGTGATCTCCGGGGGTCGCCTTCGTCGGGACGGTCAGAGTGAAGGGCACGATGACTCGGGAGCGGGCGGGTATCTTCACCCGGTTCTTGTCCAGCTTGACCCAGGCACCGGCGTCAGTGGGCTTGCGCTTGGCGGCGTAGAGGTCGAAGCCGCCGTCGGCGGTGGTGAAGGCGTCCTGTGCGTACACCCTCAACATGAGTGGCTTCGTGCCGTAGTTGAAGACGGCGATGTGGTCCTTGACGATGGCGCCCGGGGTGGCGCCGTACGAGAAGTTCGGCCGCGCGTCGGGCTTCTTCGCGGCCGAGGGCTGGACGCCGAACGTCGTACGTCCCGTACCCCCGTGCCCCGCGTCGCTCCGTTGGGTGGCCGGTGCGGTGGCCGAAGCGGCCGCGGCCGGAAGGACGGCGAGAAGGCAGGCGGCCAGGAGGGCGGCGATGCGGCGGGCTGAGGTGGTGATCATGTCGGGTCGTCCGTTCGGGCGCGGGCGGTACCTGGTGTGCGGAGGGGCGGAGGTGGCCGGGACGGGCATCACTGCCCGTCCCGGCCCAGGGCGGATCCTCAAAGGGGCTGAGGTTCTGCCCCGTCACCCAGCCGCCCGGATCAGATGGCCGTCAGGGTCAGCGTGGCGGTGTAGGTGCCCGCCACAGTCGAGGTCGGCACGTTGAAGGCCAGGTCGGCGCCGAGGTGGGCGGTGCCCAGACCGGTGCCGTTGGCCAGGGAGCGGGAGGCCTTGAGGCCGGCCGCACCCGCGTCGGAGGGAGCGACACCGTGGGCCGCGTCCACCGACGAACCGGCGGTGACCGTCTGGGCCGCGCCCTTGTCGATCACGTTCGGGGTCCAGCCGAGGTTCTGGCCGTTGATCTGGTGCGAGCCACCGTCGGAGAAGTCGGTCACCTGACCGCTGACGGACCAGCCCGGGTTACCGGCGCGGGTGTCGGTGAGCGTGACCGGGTTGATCGCGCCCGCGGTGGTGAGCAGGTCGCCGTTGGCGTTCAGCTGCGGGGAAGGCAGCGTGACGTGCGGGTTGTCGACGCTGATGACCAGGGCACCGGACTGGACGGTGGTGGTGATGTCCTCGGAGGCGGTGACGCCCTTGAAGGCACCGATCACGTACGGGACGGCACCGGAGGTGGAGCCGGCGTACGCGTCGGGGTTCGTCGGGACGAAGACCGCCGTGAAGGAGTGGTCACCCTCCGGCAGGCTGCTGGTGCTGAAGGACGCCTGGCCGGCCGCGACCGGCACGGTGCCCAGCGTGGTGGTGGTGCCGCCCACGGTGTCCTGGAACTTGATGGAGCCGGCCGCCGAGGCGGGCGACACCGAGGCCGTCATGTTGACCGGGCTGAACTTGTCCGCCGTGCCCTCGGGGGAGACGGCCAGCGCGGTGGTGGTCGGGGTCGCCGGGGCGGCCTCGACGGTGTAGTCGACGGCGCTGGACGTGGAGCCGTTGAAGGCCGTGCTGGACGGGGTGAACACCGCGGTCAGCGAGTGGCTGCCGGCACCCAGGGCGCTCGTGGTGAGCTGCGCCTGGCCACCGGAGACGGTCACCGGGTTGCCCAGCGCCGCACCGTTGTCCTTGAACTGGACCTGGCCGGCGGCACCCGCGGGGCCGACCGACGCGGTCAGCGTCACCGGGGTACCCGCGGTGACCGGGGCGTTCGGGGACACCGCGAGGGAGGTGGTGGTGTCGGTCTTCTGGGCCGGGTCGGTGTTCTGGTACGTCGTGTTGGACGTGAACCAGACCGCGGACGTGAAGTCACCGAGGCTGGTCTCGTCGAACGGCGTGCGGCAGGTGATGACGAACGAGTACTTGCCGGTCAGGGTGGAGAAGCCGGCCACGTTGGCGTAGTCGCGCATCGTCGACGTCAGCGGGACGATCAGCCCACCGTTCGGCGCAGTGTTGTACGCCTCGATCGGCGAGTTGCCGACCACGATCTGGCCGTCGGCCGGGAAGCCCGAACCGAACACCGAAGCGATGATGTTGGTCGCGTTGCTCGGGCAGGCGTCCGAGGTGGTCAGCTGCATGCCGGTGTCGTCGAAGCCGGTCGCCGGGGTGACCTCGGCCGTACCGATCTCGGCGGCGTGCGCCGCAGGCGCCATGATCAGGCCGCCCGCGAACGCAGAGACCAGGCCCGCGAGACCGCCCGCCAGAGCTCGCGAGAGAGTCTTCTTCAGCACTGTCGTGCTCTCCTTCTAAGAGGATTTATCGAAGAGTTGGGAAGGTCAGGGGGTCTGCTTGCTGGTGTCGCCGCAGTTCGGGTTGGCCGCGAAGCCGTAGGTGTTGATCACCGAAGTCTGCTGGCAGATCAGGGAGTTGGAGCCGACGAAGACGTCGCTGTACGGCGCCGTACCGATCTTGCTGGTCGGAATGACGTTGTAGACGTCGCGCTTCACACCGAAGTTGTTGTTGAGGACGTTCGGCGCAATACCGTCGATCGTGCCGAGGATGGCCCGGCCGCGGAGGTCAGCGGTGGTCAGCGAGGACTGCGCGTTGTACTGCGCGATGGAGAACGGGACGATCGAGTTGTCGTCGAGGACACGACCGTCGTGCTCCTGGACGGGGTTGCCGGCCTTGGTGTCCTTGATGCAGGGGTAGATACCGGCGACCACGTCGGCGTCCGTGATGCCCATCTGGGACTCCCAGAAGCTGCGCGTGCCGGAGCCGGCCTGCGGCAGGTACACCGTGAACTTGTAGTTCGGGGCGGTGCCCACGTAGGCCGCGTTGCAGTGGTAGATGGCCTTGAGGTCGGCCAGGGCGAGCTTCCGCGGCACCTTGCTGCTGGGGGTGATCGCGTAGCTCACGCCGTCCACGGCGAACGGCACGTAGGTCAGGCCCGGGCTGGCGGCGGCCAGGTTGAGGCTGGAGGAACGCGCGAAGTCCACGCAGCCGTCACCGGCTCCGTTGTTCGCCTGCAGCGAGGTCAGCAGGGCGGTGCGACCGGCGCCGGAACCGTTCGGTCGGTTGAGCGTGCAGCCCGGCGTGGCGGCGGGGTCCTTGGTGGTGATCTGGGCGGAGCCGACGGCGTTGTACGAGCCGAGGACCTTGGTGCCGTTGATGGTGATCTGGCCGGCCAGGGCGTTCATCACGTCCTGCGTGGTGTCGGAGCCGACACCCGCGAGCTGACGGTAGGTGGGCGTGCCGGACGGGTCGGCGGACGCCTGCTGGGCGCCGATGGCACCGGTCAGCAGACCGGCGATGCCCACGGCGGTGACGGCAGCCATTCTCTTGTTCACGTGCGATACCTCTCGGGTTAGGCTTTTGCCGGGTGATGCCCGGCGCGGTGTTCGGACAGTTCGTTGGCGCGGACCTGTCGGTGTTTCGGGTTCGGGCATCACCTCTCTTGTTTCGGGGACGTCTTGTCCCTGGTGCGCCAGGCCGCGACGCCGGCCGCGAGGCGCGGCACGACCGTCGGAAGGACGGGGCCGCAGATCGCAGCGGCGATGCCGGTGACCAGGGCGATCAGTAGGGCGTAGCGCACGGCGCCGAGCGCCCAGTCCGGGGTCCGCAGCAACGGGCTGCCGGAGGCGGCAGCGGGCGCGGTGGACGGCGATCCGGACGGTATGGAGGAAGTTGACGGGGAAGCCGCGGCGCTGCTGGTCGGGCCCGAGGGCTCGCCGGACGTTCCGGCACCGCCCGAGCCCGCGGCTCCGCCGTTGCCCGTTCCGTCCGAGGTCCCCGTGCCGTTGCCACCCGTCCCGCCGTCGGTCGACGGGGTGGACGGCGAGGTGCCGGCCCGGGAGGCGATGGCGTCGGCGACAGCACGGGTCTGGGCGCGGACCGTCGCGGGCAGCGGGGCGTAGCCCGCGGGCAGGGATCCGGACGACACACCGGGCCGCTGCCCGTTTCCGACCGCGTACCGCAGCAGGGCCGCGTAGTCCTGGCCCTCCGCCTTGGTGAGCTTCTCCGGCACGGTCGCGGCGTAGGTGAGCAGCGTGAGTGGGTAGGCGTCAGGGCTCTTCGTGGCCGGGTCGGGGCTGAGCACCCCGCTGACCCCGCTCGGCTTCATCGTTGCCTGCGCGGCGAGCAGTCCCGGGCTGTCGGGGGCCACGAAGCGGCCGGCGGCGTTCTGCAGCTTCGCCGTCACCAGGCCGTAGCGCGCCGCGGTCGCGGTGTCGGTGAGGGCGAGGATGGCCCGCTTGCCGGCGGCCTGTGGCGGGTCCTTCTTGTAGGCCGGGGGCGTGGTCGTGTTGTCCCAGCTGGTGCGGGCAAGCGAGTCGCCGCGTGCGGCGGACCGGGCGGCCGAGTGCAGGTCGGTGGCGTACGGGTGCTTGTCCTGGATGCACAGGGGGTTGTCGGGGTGGTCGGTGAACTTCTGGCAGAACGGGTCGCTCTTCGGGAACTCCTCCCGGGGCAGCGACATCTTCTGGTAGTTCGGGTTGACCTTCATGCCCGAGAAGCCGGGGTCGCCGTACCGTCCCTCGTTGTCGGGAGTGCCGTTCAGGAACTCCCGCGCCGCCGGGTCCTGCCCCACCCAGGTCCACAGGTCCCATGCCGCGTCGGACAGGGCCTCGGGCACGATCACGTCGCCGAGGCGGCCGGGAAAGGCGAGGTCCTTGTAACCGGGGTTGTACTTGACGAACTCCGGGTCGGCGCCCAGGTTGAAGGGATTGCCCTCGGTGCTCTTCGCGAAGCGGGAATTGCCGTCCGGGTACGACTCGGTGAGCAGCTTGGCGACCAGGCGGGGGGTGAGGTTGAGCGAGGTCAGCCGTGCTCCGTCGCTTTCCCTTACCCCCTCGGGCGCGGCATCTCCCGCCTGGCTCTCGATGAAGAAGCCGATGGTCAGACCCGACAGCGAGACGGGCGCGTAGACCGGTTTCTGGTCGAACGGAACCTGGTCGCCGGTGGCCGGGCGGCCGAGGAAGACCATCCCGGGCGTGCCGGAGACCAGCTTGGCGCGGGCGGTGTCGTCGGTGACCTGTGCGTAGCCGTAGATCGTCTTGCTCGAGGACTGGCACAGGGTCGGCTGCCAGCGGGTGATCGCCTCGGCGACCATCTCGTTGCCGAGCGTGCTGCGCTCGTCGGCGCCGATCGGGCAGAAGCTGCCCATCGGTTCGAAGCTCAGCGGAACGACGAGACGCTGCGCCCAGTTGCTCGCGCTGAGCGGCGACGACTGGAGCATTCCGCTGGGCTGCGAGGTGTACGCGCTGCCGTCCACCTCGGTGTCACCACGAGGCACGATGACCAGCCAGCACTTCCGCCCGGTAGTCGCTCCGGACTTCCCGGCCGGTACCTCGCCGCAGCCGAGGCCGGGTGCCTCGAGTCCCGTCTGGGCCTCGAAGTAGACCTCACCGGTGCCGTTGGGGCCGGTACGGGCGTAGGAAACCTCGTTGGTGGTGTTGACGTCGTAGAACTCGTTCCAGTTCCCGAACTTGATCACCTTGCCGGCGACCGGGCGGAAGGGGACGTACGAGATGCCGGTGCTGCTCGGCGGCGGCATCTTGTCCTTCTGCGCCTCGTCCACCAACTTGCTGCCGTAGTTCAGCTGCCGGGTGTTGGTGTACGCGCCCGCACCCTGCTGTCCGGCGACCGGGCCGGGCCCGCCTGCGGAGGAGCCGCCGAACTGGCACTGATCGGGGTCGGGTCCGTTCTTGCTGTCGCCCCAGCACTGCATGATCTGCAGGTAGTTGGCGGCGTAGGTGGTGTCCGTGGTGGTGGGGGCGGCCCCCTTCCACGTGATCTTGAGGACCTGGTTGACCAGGTTGCGGGTCTGACTGACCGTCACCTTCAGGTTCGCGTACGGGCCCTGGCCGGAGACGGTCACCTTCGACGCGGAGTCGGCTGCCACGGCGGGCGAGGGAGCCGAGACCAGCACGGCGGTGCCGATCACCGAGAGCAGGGCGACCGCGACGGCGGCGGACGTGGCGACGAAGCGGCGGAGCGCAGCGATCATGACTTGCCCCGCTTCAGTCGCCGGTTGAGCAGCGGAGGCCCGACCGTGACCGCGAGCAGCAGCACGCCGGCCATGGCCATCAGCGCGGTCCGGGAGCCGCTGCTGATGCTCTTGGAGGTGTTGACGGGCTGGGCGAACGCGTCGACTCCCGTGCCGCCGGCCGCGGCGCCGTCCGTCCCGACCACCTGGCCGGTGTCCGGGTCCACGGTGGCGCCGGCGCCCGCGGTGGGCGTTCCTGAGGCGCCGCCGCTGCCCTTGCCCGTGCCTGAGGACGGACCACCCGAGCCGGCGCCCGTCGTACCCGTGGTGCCGGTACCAGAGCCGCCCGTACCGCCGGAGGAGCCTGAGTTGTTCGATCCGCCGGCGACGTTGGTCGGGGTCTTGGCCCCGCCGGTGCCGGTGGCGCACTGGCTCTGGCCCTGCTTGTCACAGGAAGGCGGGTAAGGGGCCGTGTTGGCCAGGGTGTTGGTGCCGTCGGTGGAGAAGGTGGGGTTGTGGCAGCTCTTGATGTCGATGCTCTGGACGTCGACCCCGGGGATCCTGCGGACCTGCTTGAGGCCGGCCTCCACGAGGTTCCTCGGCAGCGGCGAGTAGCCCAGGTTGTCCACGTGCTGCTGCCCCTGGCAGAGGAAGTAGTACGCGAAGGCGCCGAGGGTCTTGCCCTTCTGGTTGTTGAAGTTCGACTCCAGCTTGGTCGGGATGATCATGTAGCTGTAGCTGGAGAGCGGATAGGCGCGCGCGTCGCTGTCGTTGTAGACGTCGTCGAGGATCTGCGTCAGATAGGCGGGCGAGTTGCTGTCCTCGTTGATCCGCGCCTTCAGCAGCGCCACCGCCACGTTCTTCGCGGTCGGCTCGGTGTAGTACCCGGCCTTGTTGAGCACCTTGGCCACCGGGAAACCGGTCGTGTACACCGCGTACGAGTACTCGACGTACGTGATGGTGCCCACGTTGCCGGCCTGCGCCACATAGCCGGAGACACCGTTCGAGCCCGCCTGGCTCACCATGCGGCTGCCCGGGATGACCGGGTAGTTCGAGGTCGTACCGCACGGGGTGCTGCGGCCCGCGCGACGGCAGTAGTCGTCCCACAGCGACGGGTACTGCTTGCTCATCCAGGTGGTGAGCTGGGCCGTGGTGCCGGAGCCGTCGGAACGCACCACCGGGACAACCTGGCGGGCGGGCAGGGCGTTCTTGAGCGCGGGGTTGTCGGCCTTTATGGCGGGGTCGTTCCAGAGCTTGATCTGGCCGGTGAAGATCTTGGCGATGACCGGCCCGGACAGCCGCAGGTTGGTCACCCGCTTGCCGCCGATGGTGAGGTTGTACATGAACGACGTACCACCGGCCACGATCGGCATGTACGCGTACTTGCGGGACGGCGCCGAGTCGACGACGCCCGAGTCCTTGACGCCGTAGGGGATCTCGGAGACGGCGTAGTCCACGGTTCCGTTGCGGAACTGGTTGCGGCCGTCCGACGAGCCCGTGCCGTTGTAGTTCACGGTCATGCCGTACTGCTTGACGTTGGCCCGCCACTGGTCGAGAGCGTTCTGGCTCCAGGTGGAGCCGGCACCCGAGATCGGCACGTAGGTCGCGGCGGTTGCTGGGGTGGCGCCGAACAGGAGGGCGGCCAAGAGGAAGAGAGCAGTGACGGCTCTCAGGCGTGCGAAGGGTGCCGGAGGCGATCCGGGCATGGCTGGTGACTCCTGGTCAGTGTGGGTGAGTGCGGGCCGTGGTGGTGGAGCGCGGCTATTCGGTGTCCGGGGTGGTGGCGGGGGTCCTGAGGTGGACGCGCCTGCTCATGCGTTCGGCGTCCCGGCGCGAGGCCTGCACGCGCCGGTGCCGCTGGTTGCGGGTCAGCTCGCCGGGGCCGCGCCCGCCGATCACTCGGGCCAGCACGAACAGCAGCAGGACGAGTGCCATCAGCAGGGCGGCGGTGCCGAAACCCCGGACGATGTAGTTGGGCTGGGGTGAGCGCACCAGATCGAAGGTGGCCAGCGGCAGCGAGATCTGCGGCCCGTGGAGCGGGTCGGCGTTCATTCCGGCGTTGATCCCGGAGGTGAGCAGCACGGGCGAGGTCTCGCCGATGCCGCGGGCGGTGCCCAGGATCACCGCGGTGGTCAGACCGGAGCGCGCGGTGGGCAGGATCACCGTCCACACCGTGCGCCACCGGCTCGCGCCCAGGGCGTACGAGGCCTCGCGCAGCGAGCCCGGCACCAGCCGGATGACCACGTCGGAGGCGCGGATGATGATCGGAAGCATCATCACACTGAGCGCCAGCGCGGCGGCGAACCCGGACTTGTCGACACCGAGGATGAGGATCACGGTGGCGTAGATGAACAGACCGGCCACGATCGACGGCAGCGCCGTCATCGCCTCGACGATGGTGCGCACGAAACGCGCGTAGCGTCCGGGCACTTCGTTGAGGAACACCGCACAGGCGAGCCCGAGCGGCACGGTGATGGTCAGGGAGATGGAGATCTGCTCCAGGGTGCCGACGATCGCGTGCAGCAGGCCGCCGTCGCTGAGCGGCTGGAGCGGTCCCGTGCTCGACATGTCCTCGGTGAAGAAGTTGAGGTGCACGAGAGCGGACTTGCCGCGCCACAGTGTGTAGACCACCACCATGACCAGTGCGCCCACCAGGAGCGCGGCCAGGCTGTGCCACAGGACGGCGGCGACCTTGTCCCGCACCGCCGTGCTGTTCTCGTCGAAGGAGACCAGCACGGCGTACAGGGCGATGAAGAGCAGGTACGCGACGACGACGAAGCCCAGGAACGCGTCGAACGGGGCGATCCAGACGAACAGCAGCGTGGTCAGCGAGAGCGAGCCCACCGCCGCGCCCACCAGGGCGAACAGGTCCGAACCCTTGAAGGACGTGGTGTTGCGGCGGACTTCGGGCGTGTTGTCACGGCCGGCGGCGGTCGGCAGTACGGTCTGCCCCGCCGGCTCTTTGAGGACTTCGGTGGTCATGGTCAGGCCTCCGTTCCCACACCCGACCGGCTGCGGGCCGCGATCGTGGACGCGATGAAGTTCACGACGAGGGTCATGAGGAAGAGTGCGAGGCCGGCGGCCATCAGGGCCGACATGCCGAACTGGCTCGCGGAGCCGTAGCGCAGTGCGATCAGCGCGGAGACGGAGTTGGCACCGTTCTGCAGGATGTGCCACTGCACGGCGAAGACGGGCGAGATGATCATGTAGATGGCGATGGTCTCGCCCAGGGCCCGTCCGAGGCCGAGCATGGTGCCACCGATGATGCCGCCCCGCCCGTACGGCAGGACGACCGCGCGGATCATTCCCCAGCGGGTCGCGCCCAGCGCCAGGGCGCCCTCACGCTCTCCGGCCGGCGCCTGCGAGAAGGTCTCCCGCATCACCGAGCAGGTGATCGGCGTGACCATGAGCGCCACGACGATTCCCGCGATGAAGGTCGAGGACGTGTAGACCGTCGTCGCCTGCAGCGGGTCGCTCGGGTCGGCCCCGTCGACCTTGAAGATTGGGATCCAGGAGAAGTACGTGGAGATCCAGCGGGAGAGCCCGACCACATGCCCCTGGAGGTAGAAGGCGCCCCAGAGGCCGAACACCACGCTCGGCACGGCGGCCATCAGGTCCACCAGGCTGACCAGGGTCCGCTTCAGCCTCCGCGGCGCGTACTCCGAGATGTAGAGCGCGGTGCCGAGCGCCAGCGGCACGGCGATGGTGATCGCCGTCAGACCGATGAGCACCGTGCCGGTGAGGACGGCGGCGATACCGAAGTGATGGGAGTCCGGCTCCCATGCGGAGGTGCTGAGGAACGACCACTTGGCGACCTTCAGCGCCTGGAACGCGCGGAAGGTGAGGAAGACACCCACCAGCAGCATGATCGCCAACACGATGGCGCCGCTGCCGCGGAGCAATCCGCGGAAGGCGAGGTCCACCGGTTCGGGTTTCCCGCGCGAGGCACGTCTCGCCTCGTCCGAGTGACCGGGTTCCGGATCGGGTTCCGCCGGTCTCCCGAGTCGGGGTATGACCACGCTCATCTCACACTCACTCCAGCCCGGTCAGGGGCATCGGTACCGTCGTCCTCGCCGGAACGGGCGCGCCCTGCGCCATCCGGCTCTGCTCGGGAGAGGCCTGCCTTGGCCGGACCGGACCGATCGCCGGAGGCCTGGCCGGACTCGTGCGGACGCGAGCCACCGGTCCCCCGCGGCGCGTGCGCCGTCGGCTCCGTCAGCTCGGCGACCGGGACCGCGTTCAAGAACTGACCCACGTTGTACTGGCAGTCCCGCTGGCGCTGATACGGCCGCCCTGCGACCGCGACCGCCTGGCCGTCGATCTCCAGGCGCCAGCTCCAGCCCCCCGCCCCCTCCGACGTGGTCAGCAGCATCCTGGCGTCCGCGATCCGTTCCCGGAGCCGCTGCACGGCGGCCCGGCACTCTTCGAATCCAGCGAACGTTTCCGCGCTGCGCCCCAGTTCACGGTGGTTGGATCCGATGAGCCGCCAACCGACCGACGGTTCACCCCCCACGGGTCTTCGCTGCGCCCCGCGAACTACGTACAAGAACCGCGACGGAACCATGGAAACCACCCCCTCTCCCCTTCACCGCATTGAGCAGTTTTTCGCCAGCGGCGGAATCACCACCCAAAGCGAACCGAGAGTCGCCGAGTTCTGTACGAGCTGTGCCCACAGATGGGTAAAGGCCGAACGCAGGGGAGATGAACGAAAGGGTTCGAGGGCTTGGGGGAGATGTGGGGGAGATGTGGGGGCTTCCCGTACCGGGCACGCACACGGCGATCACAGCCCAACGGAGGTGCACGGTAACGGGATCGAACCGAAGCGGAGTCCGTTCGGGGAGGGCGCCCCGATGACATCACCGCAGCGGCGCCGAGACGGTTGTCAGAGCGAACTCGATCACTTTTGAACGATGCCGCACAGGCAGATGAGCATCCCGGCGACGGCCCGCCGGCGGCCGCCATGACGGCCGCCGCCGTGGCCGCCGGCCGGAAGCGGAAGGCGCGGGCAGCGAAGCGACGCCCGGCATGACGCCGGGCCGGCCGGGCCCGGATCAGGCGAGGAATCCGCCCTTCCGGAGTCCGGTTTGCCCTGATCCGGTCGGCCCAAGTCCCTACCGCGGGCTCCCTGTCCACGGTGCCCGCCGGGGGAAACGACTCTCCCCACGCGGCGCCTGTCGGCTCCGCGCGGGGAGAGTGAATGGCCGGAGCGCGCCGGTGAGACGCGCGGCCTGTGGGGATCCTGAGGGCTGGACGGCGCTAACCCGCCGCGACATCCTGTCCGGCGGACACATCCCGCTCCGCCGTCGAGGGCAGCCGGTCCACGTCCCGGGCCGCACCCGTGACTCCCGACAGGAAGCCCTGGGCCCGCGGCGACGCCCCGTTGGTCAGCCATGCCGGGTCGATGTCGCACACCGCCACCCGTACCTCCGTGCCGGCCAGGGCCAGCGGCAGGGTGTGGACGACCGTGGACGGGAAGCTGAGAACCGTACGGCCGATGGGACCGCGACGCGCGATCAGTTCCAGCGGCAGATCGGGTCGGACCACCTCGAGGCCGGTCCGCACCGCCAAGTTGTGCAGTTTCTCCGGGCTTTCACGGCGGTGGGCGAAGTAGCGCCGCGCACCGTGTGCCTGCGCGAGTGCCATCACCGCCTCCAGGTAGCGCTCGCCGTCCACCACGCCCGTCTCGACGAGGGAGGTGCCGACCAGGTCCGCGCCCTTGGTGATGCGCGGCGGCCCGAAGCGGGCGCGGGTGAAGGAGAAGTCGTTCGCCGTGACCGTGACCCCGGCGGGTACCTCCTCGATCGGCATCGCCGAGAAGACCTCCACCGTGCGCCGGGCGCTCGGCGTCAGACGGCGCCGCGCCGACGACGACACCAGTGCGAAGAGCAGGTCACGTGGGCCCCGGCGGCCGCCCTTGCGGTGCCAGCGCACCAGACGCTCGCCGCGGGCGAGTTGGGCGACGAACTCCATGGTCGCCGTGCCGTCGTCCACCACCACCAGTTCGCGCGCCCTGGTGATCGTCAGCAGCAGCTGGACGTACCGGGAGAAGGGGTCTCCCATCACCACCCGGTGCGCCCGGCGCAGCAGCCGGGTGAGGCCGCCGATCGTCTGGAACGGCGCGGCCGTACCGCCCCGCGCCTCCTCCCAGCGGACCACGTAGCCCTCGTCGCGGGCCAGCTCCGCCATCCGGCGGAGCTGGCCACGGGTCATCGGGTCGGTCGGGGACAGCACCACGAGGGTGAGTCCCCCGGGCGCCGGATGTCCGGCCGCCCCCGCGTCGTCCGCCGATGTACGCCCCTCGCCGGACCGCGGGCCACCCTGTGCGGGGATCGCCGCAGGGCGCCCGGGCGCACCGCTCCCCGCCGTGCGCAGCGCGTGTGCGTGCGCCCACTCCAGCACGTTCAGGAGCTGCACGGGGCTCTCGACGAAGGCCAGCGTGTGGTGGCCGGCGGATCCGGCGCGAGGGCTCATCGGCGTACGACCGTCCCGTAAGGTGCTCAGACCGACATCGGCTCGCCGGCGGCCGCGGCGATCTCCGCCTCGGCGACGACGCCGGCCACACGGCGCAGCTTCTTCATCGGGCCGAGCTCGGAGTCGTAGACCTTCTTCACACCATCGCCCAGCGAGGCCTCGATGGTGCGGATGTCACGCACGAGGCGCTGCAGGCCCTGCGGCTCGACGGAGGCGGCCTGGTCGGAGCCCCACATCGCGCGGTCGAGGGTGATGTGACGCTCGACGAAGGTGGCGCCCAGGGCGACCGCGGCGAGCGTGGTCTGCAGACCGGTCTCGTGGCCGGAGTAGCCGATCGGGACGTTCGGGTACTCCCGCTCCAGGGTGTTGATGACGCGCAGGTTCAGCTCCTCGGCCTTCGCCGGGTAGGTGGACGTGGCGTGGCAGAGCAGGATGTTGTCCGAGCCGAGGACCTCGACCGCGTGGCGGATCTGCTTCGGGGTCGACATACCGGTGGACAGGATCACGGTGCGGCCGGTGGCGCGCAGGGCGCAGAGCAGCTCGTCGTCGGTCAGGGAGGCGGAGGCCACCTTGTGCGCCGGGACGTCGAACTTCTCCAGGAAGGCGACGGCCTCGGTGTCCCACGGGGACGCGAACCAGTCGATGCCCTTCTCCTTGCAGTACTCGTCGATCTGACGGTACTCGTCCTCGCCGAACTCCACGCGGTGGCGGTAGTCGATGTAGGTCATCCGGCCCCAGGGGGTGTCGCGCTCGATGTCCCACTGGTCGCGCGGGGTGCAGATCTCCGGGGTGCGCTTCTGGAACTTGACGGCGTCGCAACCGGCCTCGGCGGCCACGTCGATCAGCTTGAAGGCGTTCTCCAGCTCACCGTTGTGGTTGATGCCGATCTCACCGCAGATGTACACGGGCTGACCGGGACCGGCGGTACGCGTACCGAACTGACGCAGACGGGAGTTGGTGCTCATGGCAGGGAGATTCCTTACTTGTCGAGGGAGTCGAGAGAGGGGCCGAGGATCCAGCTGGCGATCTCTCGGATCGCGCCGTCGCCGCCGGGTACGGTGGTGACCGCGCGTGCGGCGCCGCGCACGACGTCGTGGGCGCTCGCGACCGCCACGG
Source organism: Streptomyces sp. CA-106110 (assembly GCF_050936285.1). Classification (NCBI taxonomy): domain Bacteria; kingdom Bacillati; phylum Actinomycetota; class Actinomycetes; order Kitasatosporales; family Streptomycetaceae; genus Streptomyces; species Streptomyces sp. CA-106110. Next base: position 5,026,293 of record NZ_JBNJNB010000001.1, read on the forward strand.
GCCAGCCGACGAGGGCGAAGCACGGGAGGTCGTTGACGTCGTTGCCGACGTAGAGCACGCGCTCAGGCGCGATGCCCTGCTCCTCGCACCACTGCTTCAGTGCAAGGTCCTTACGGTCGATGCCGTGCAGGACCGGGATCTGCAGTTTCCGGCCTCTGGCGGCGACGACCGGGTTCTTCTCCGTGGACAGGATGAGCATCGTCAGGCCGCTCTTGCGCAGCGCAGCGATGCCGAGGCCGTCCCCGCGGTGCACGGAGACGAACTCACGTCCGTCGGAGTCGATCAGCACCCTGTCGTCGGTCTGGGTGCCGTCGAAGTCGAGTACGACCGCGTCGATGTCGGCGCGGGTCGGCAGCGCACCGGGACGGTTCGCGTCGAAGAGCGGCGCGAGGGCCCGGGCGCGGGCCAGGTCGTGCGGATCGTCGATCTCCAGCACACGGGCCGGGTCGGTGCGCACGAGTTCGGTGTGGCCGAAGAAGCGGTGCCGGTGCTCACGCAGCCCGGCCGCGTCCATGGCGTACGCGGCCCCGGTCTCCAGCAGGTCCTGCGGGCGGTCCTGGCGGCGCGGGCGGAACGACTTGTCGTGGTTGACGCCGTACCCGCCGTGGGTGCCCGTGGAGCCGGCGACCTTGGTGCCGCCTCCCATTTCGCCGGTGCGCTGCGATCCGATGACCGGAGCCGGCTCGTCCGCCGCGTCGCGCCAGATGAAGCCGTGGAACGGGGCCACGGTCAGCGCCGTGTCCGCACCGTTCTCGACGACCGCGGCGGCGACCCCGTCGATGTCCTCGCGGACGATGAACGGGCTCGTGCACTGGACCAGCAGCACCACGTCGACCGGCGAGCCGTGCAGCGCCTCGTGGGCGTCCATGGCGTGCAGGACCGCGTCCTCGGAGGTGGCGGTGTCGCCGGCGATGGCGGCGGGACGCAGCACGATCTCGGCGCCGGCCTCACGGGCGGCGGCGGCGATCGCCTGGTCGTCGGTGGAGACCACGACATCGGTGACGAGGCGGGCGGCGCGGCACTCGCGCACCGCACGGGCCACCAGCGGCGCCCCGCCGACCGGGGCGAGGTTCTTCGCGGGCACGCCCTTGGAGCCGCCGCGCGCGGGAATCACCGCGAGCACACGGCGCACCGGCGCCGGGTGTCCCGCTTCCGGGTTGGACATGGGCACTACTCCTAGGGGTCCTTGGCGTGGGATGCGCTCGCTCACAGCTCCCCCATCCGCCGGATCACGGGCGCGACGCGCTGCACTCCGTGGCGGTAGGCGCCACGGGCGGCGCGGCGGACGATCTGGCGCACCGGGCCGGGCGCCTTGTCGGCGGCGGGCGCGCCGGGCAGCGGGCTGCCGTCCGGGGCGAGGTGGTGGCGGGCGAGAACGCCGGGCAGATAGCCGGGCGCGGTGACGGGCGTGTAGTAGGGCTTCAGCGGCGGAAGCTCATCGGTGGCGAGCAGCTCGCTGATGCGCCTGCGCGCCTCGTCGAAGGCGGTCGCGTACGACCCGTCGGCGGCGACACCCTGGCGGGCGACCCAGCCGGGGTCGGGCGCCGGCTCGTACCCGGCGTCGAGCTGGTCCCAGGAGGCGAGGCAGCCGGAGCCCACGAAGTGGTGGTTGCCGAGTCCCTCGCGCACCCCAAGGTCGGTCAGGACGACGGTGGGGATGCGGCGGTGCAGGGACTCCAGGGCCGCCGTGGAGCTGACGGTGACCAGCAGGTCGGTGCGGTCGAGGACCTCGCCCATGTTCCCGTACACCAGACGGAAGTTGGCTGGCAGGTCGTGCTTCTGGGCCAGCTTCTGGTAGGGCAGTTCCTCGATGTGCGTGGTGTGCTCGCCCGGCCTGGAGCGGAGCTTGAGCAGCACCTCGCGCTCGGGGTGCCGGCGCGCGTGCTGGATCAGCCGGTCCAGCAGGTACGTACGGTCCTTGCGGTTCTCCGGTACGGAGGGCTGCGCGGCGAAGACGACCGTGTAGGGGTCCCTCTTCTCGTACGAGGCGCCGCCGAGGAAGGGCAGCGCCACCTCGGTCACCGACGAGGCGTCGGCGCCCACTCCCTCGTACACCGCGCGGAAGCGCTCGGCGTCCTGCCGCGAGTTCGCGAGGACGAGGTCCGCGCCGTGCCGCAGCAGCAGGCCGTCGGCGAGCTTCTCGTACACGACACCGACATAGCCGGTGACGACCAGGGGACGCCGGGTACGCCCCTGCCAGGCGTGGGCGAGGCCGTGCAGCATGGCCTGGACCCCACCGCCGACGAGAGCGAGGACGAGGACGTCGTACGTCTCCTTCGTCATCTCGCGCAGGAACTCGACGGCCGTGACCTCACGCAGAGAGTCCGCGCGGACACCGACTTCTTCGAGCTGGCGCACGGTGGGTGTGGCACGACCGCGCAACAGAAAGCCGGCCATGAGAGGGGCGGCTTGCGCGTCACCGCCCGACCCGGCTTCCATGGACGGGCCCGCAGCGATGCGGCTCGCGGTCAGCGCACCCCATTTCCAGCGGGTGTCGGAGTCCGCGAGTACGGCAATCCGAAGGGGCTTCGTAGTACTTGCTGGCACACCACAGACGCTAGGAAGCAAATCCAAGGCTTCACCCAACCGCGACTAACCAAAAGGTTAACAGCAGCTCACCGAGAGCCGAACTGGCTCGTCAAAGCCCTGAAAGCGCACAGGATGCACTGTTCCGACACATTGAGTTCACCCCCCGTATCCGTACCGGAAAGTTCACCTGGCGGGCAGCACCCTACGCTTTCGCAGGTGCCAAAGCTTTCCGTGATCGTGCCGTTCTACAACGTGCAGCAATACGCCCCGGACACTCTGCGGAGTCTCCGGCTCAACGCCCGACCCGAATTCGAGTTCATCCTCGTCGACGACCATTCCAGAGACGACACGCCGGCCATTCTCGAACGCGCGGCCGAAGAGCTCTCGGACGTCGCAAGCGTGCGTTTCATCCGCCGGGAGGAGAACGGCGGGCTCGCCACCGCGCGCAACACCGGCCTGGACGCCGCGCAGGGCGAGTACCTGACATTCCTGGACGGCGACGACTGGCTCGCCCCGGGCTACCTCGGGGAGCTCGTGTCCGCCCTGGAGGATCTGGGCTGCGACTTCGTCCGTACGGATCATGTCCAGGCCACCGCGCGGGCCCGTGCCGTGTTCCGCGCGCCGCACGGACGCCGCTGGGAAGTCATGAACCCGCGTGACGCGATCCTGCCCGCCACCCGCTCCACCTCTGTCGACTACCCCTACGCCTGGGCCGGCGCCTATCACCGCCGTCTGCTCGACAAGGGCCTGCTGCACTTCACCGACGGGCTGCGCACGGCCGAGGACCGGCCGTGGATCTGGAAGCTGCACCGTCAGGCGGAGTCGTTCGCCGTGGTGAGCCTGATGGGTGTCTTCTACCGCCGCGGCGTGACCGGCTCGCTCACCCAGATCGGCGATGTGCGCCAGCTCGACTTCATCCGCGCCTTCGACCAGGTGATCGAGGAGACCGCGACCGACCCCGACGCCGACCGGCTGCTGCCGAAGGCGGTGCGCACCTACTGCGCGATCATCGCCCACCACCTGTCGGAGATCGACAAGTTCGAGCCGGGGGTGGCCAGGCAGCTGCGCGCGATGAGTGCCGCGGCGATCAAGCGCATGCCCCAGGAACTGGTCACCGACGTCCTCGACACCATGGACCTGAACCGTTCGTCCAGGCTGCGACGACTGCGCCGCCGGGTGACCACACCGAAGGCGGCCGCCTGATGCCCCGCACCACTCAGATCTTCTGCGCCTCGACGCTGTACGGCGCAGCGACCCTGGCCGCCGCGATCGAGGCCGACAGCTTCCCCGAGGCCGATCGCCGGGTGCTGCTGGTGTGCAACAACGCCGGCATGCCCGAGACCACCCCCGCCGTCGACGAGATGCCGGGCTTCGCACCGCTGCGCGATCACTTCGACGCCGTCCTGTCGTGGAACGACGCCATCCGCCCGTTCCACCCCGGCGCCTGGTCGCCGCGCCCCGACGACATCCCGCTGTTCGAACGCTATCTGCGACTGCTGTGGGACCTGGGCGACGACCGGGTGTCTCTGGTCCTGGAGTCCATCCAGGTCAACCCGGCCCTGGCCATCGCCCAGATGTTCACGGACGCGCCCATCGACGTCTACGCCGACGGGCTGATGAGCTACGGCCCCACGCGCAACAAGATCGACCCGCTGGTCGGCACGCGGGTGCGGCGGCTGCTCCACCTGGACCTAGTCCCCGGCCTGACCCCGCTGCTCCTGACCGAGTTCGGCGTGCCCGCCCAGATCGTGCCGACCAGCGCGTTCCTGAAGGTGCTGAGCCGGCTCGGCGACGCCGTTCCGCGGCTTCCGGCCCTGCCCGAGAACGCCGCGGTCCTGCTCGGCCAGTACCTGTCCGCGCTCGACATCCTCTCCCCGCAGGAGGAGGAGGACCTGCATGTACGGATGATGCGGGGCGCGGTCGCCCGCGGGCACCGCTCGATCGTCTTCAAGCCGCACCCGACCGCACCGGCCCGCTACAGCCGGGCCCTGGAGACCGAGGCCGAAAAGCTCGGCGTGGACCTCAGCGTCATCGACCTGCCGGTGCTCGCCGAGACTCTGTTCGAGAAGGTGCGGCCCGGCCTAGTGGTCGGATGCTTCTCGACCGCGCTGTTCACCGCCTCGACCTTCTACGACCTGCCGGTCGCCCGCATCGGCACCGAGCCGCTGCTGGACCGCCTCACGCCGTACCAGAACAGCAACCGCGTCCCCCTCACCCTGGCCGACGCCGTGCTGCCGGGGCTGGAGGAAAAGCGCGGGCCCGACACCGTCCCTGCCGACACGCTGACCGATCTGGTCACCGCGATCGGCTTCGTCATGCAGCCGCAGATCTACCCGGAGCTGCGGCCGGCAGCCGAACGCTTCCTCTCCGAGCACTTCGGCCCGCGCACACAGCGCTACTTCAAGCGCCGCCGGCTGACTTCGCTGGGGCTGCCGGGCGGCATCCCCGAGCGGCTCGCGTTCCTGCCGCGCAACGCCACGGCGCGCCGGGTAATCCGGCGGGCCCGGGCACTGCGCAAGGCGGTGCGCCGCTGAACGCGTCCCTTCGGCGCCGGCGGAAAGCGGGTGGATCACCGGGTGATCCACCCGCTTTGTGTTTCCCTGTCCCCCGGTGGTGGGACATCGAAGAAGTCAGCGAAGATCGCACAATCCGAATACCCGAAGAGAAACGGGGACGACGATTCCTGGACGCGGTCTGTTTGGCTGCGGTTCACGCATCTTCTTTAGTTTCCGACAATGCGTCATTCAGGTATTGCTTACACAGCGTTCGGACAGGCGGGCAGACTGGGATGACCCAGCAGGACATCCGCCCCTCCATGGAGACCGTCGCCTCCGTCCCGCTCGCGCAGCGCGAGTCGCCGGCCGGCCGACGGCCGCTGATCTCTTACGTGCTCCCGGTCTACAACGAGCAGGAAGGCATATCCGCCTTCCATGCCGCGCTGACCGCCGCCCTCGCGGAGCGCCAAGACCTCGACTACGAGCTGGTCTACATCAACGACGGCTCCGCCGACGGCTCGCTCGCCCTGCTCGAGGGACTCGCGAAGAACGACAGCCGCGTCCGGGTGATCGACTTCGCCCGCAACTTCGGGCACCAGATCGCCATCACGGCAGGCCTGGACATCGCCAAGGGCGATGCGGTGATCGTCATGGACACCGACCTCCAGGACCCGCCGCAGGTCAGCCTGGAGCTGGTGGACGCGTGGCGCGAGGGCGCCGAGATCGTGCACGCGCGCCGTCGCTCCCGGCAGGACACCGCGTTCAAGCGGACCACCGCGCACATGTTCTACCGGCTCCTGCGGTCCTGGACCGACGTGGACATCCCGGTGGACACCGGCGACTTCCGGCTGCTGGACCGGCGGGTCGCCGACGAACTGCGCAGGTACCGCGAGCGCAGCCGGTTCGTGCGCGGCATCGTGGCCTCGATGGGCTACCGGCAGAAGGAGATCTCCTTCGACCGCGACGAGCGGTTCGCCGGCGAGACGAAGTACCCGCTGCGCAAGATGGCCCGCCTCGCGATCGACGGCGTGACCAGCTTCTCCACCACCCCGCTGAAGCTGATCACGCGGCTCGGCTTCGTGGTGCTGATGCTCTCGCTCGTCGGCATCGTGTACGCGCTCGCGATGAAGTTCTTCCGGCCCGACATCACCGTCTCCGGCTGGACGATGCTGATGGTCGTGGTGCTCTTCCTGGGCGGCACCCAGATGCTGTCGCTGGGCGTACTGGGCAGCTACATCGGCCGCATCTACAGCGAGGCGCAGCGACGCCCGCTGTACCTGGTGCGCGAGGTCATCGGTGCGGACGACGACGGGCGGGACGGTCGTCGTGGCGTCTGAGACCGCGGCCGAGGAGGCGTCCGCGACCGGCTCCGGTGACACCGTCACCGAGAGCCGGTCGCAGATGCTGCGCCAGCTGGTCCGTTACACCGTGATCGGCGGCAGCGGCGTCGCGCTGGACATGGTCGTCTTCCTGCTGCTGCACAACTGGGCGGGAATGAACGAGCAGATCGCCAACGTGCTCAGCACGACGCTCGCCATCACCAACAACTTCATCCTGAACGCCCTGTTCACCTTCGAACGGCGCGACCGGCTCGTGATGCGCTTCCTGCGCTTCTACGCCGTCGGTCTGACTGGGATCGTCTTCACGGACCTGCTCTTCCTCGTCTTCACCGACGCACTGGGGATCGACGCCAACCTCGTCAAGGCGGGCTCGCTGCCGCTGGTCCTGGCGCTCCAGTTCGTGCTCAACAGAAAGTGGAGCTTCGCATGAACCTCGGCATCATCGGCGCCGGCGCCACCGGCCTGACCGCCGGCTGGGACGCCGTACGCGCCGGCCACCAGGTCACCATCCTGGAGGCGGCCGGAGAACTGGGCGGCCTCGCCGCCTCGCTGGACGTGGGCGGTGTGCCGCTGGAGCGCTACTACCACCACATCTTCCGCAGCGACCGGGCCATGATCGCCCTGATCGAGGAGCTGGGGCTCGGCGACGCACTGCGCTTCCACAAGCCGACCACGGGCATCTACCGGAACGGCAAGCTGATCGACTTCACCTCGCCGGTCGACATGCTGCGCTTCCCGGAGTTCTCGCCGGTGGACGCCGTGCGCTTCGCGGGCTCCTCGGCGGTGCTCAAGGCCGTGCGCAACGGAGAGCGCTACAACGACCTCACCGCTCTGGCCTGGCTGCGCAAGTGGGCCGGCAAGAAGGCGACGGCGGCGATCTGGGAGCCGCTGCTGCGCGGCAAGTTCGGCGACCGCGCCGAGCAGGTGTCGATGGCCTGGCTGTGGGCCCGCATCCACTGCCGTACGTTCGAACTCGGCTATGTCGACGGCGGGTTCGAGCGCGTGTACGCGGCGCTGCGCGACGGTATCGAGGAGCGCGGCGGCAAGGTCGAGTTCGGCAAGGCGGTCGACACCATCCGGCAGGACGGCGACGACGCGGCGGCCGTGGTGCACTGCGCGGACGGCTCCCGCTACGAGTTCGACCAGCTGATCGTCACCACCCCGCAGCCCGCGTTCGCCAAGGCGGCAGGTCTGCCCGCCGACGACGCCGTGTGGAAGAACCAGTACCTGGGCGCGACCTGCTTCGTGCTGGAACTGGACCGCAGCGTGATCCCGTACTACTGGCTCAACATCAACGAGCCGGACTTCCCGTTCCTCGCGGTGGTCGAGCACACCCGGATGATCGACCCGTCCGTCTACGGCGGCCGGCACGTCCTGTACGTGGGCAACTACGTGGAGCGCGAGGACTGGCGGTTCACCACCGAGCCCGGTGAGCTGCTGGACAGGTTCGTGCCGTACCTGCAGCGGATCAACCCGGAGTTCGACCGCTCCTGGATCCAGAAGTGGCACTTCTCGAAGGCCGGGTTCGCCCAGCCGGTCGTGACGCCCGAGTACCGCGCGCTGATCCCCGGCCACGAGACGCCGATGAGCAAGGTCACGCTGGCGACGATGGCGCAGATCTACCCGCAGGACCGGGGGCAGAGCTACTCGGTGGCGATGGCACGGAAGGTGACCGCGTCGCTCGGGCTACGCTGACCCGCGCAAACGACGACGGGGCCCCGGTGTGCCGACCGGGGCCCCGTCTTCTTTGTGCCTACGGGGTCCCAGTGTGCCGGCCGGGGCCCCGTAGCCCTTGTGCTCGGGTCAGTCGACTCCGGGCCTGCGCACGCACACCACGATCTTCGACTCGCCGTTCGGCGGGCAGTCGTACGTGGCGGTGATGCGCCGCTTGAGGTCCGGGTCGACCTTGCCGGGCCGGAACCAGACCCGGTCGAGGACCGCGTACCGAGCCGGATCGTGGTCGACGCAGTCGGCGTTCTCCTTGAACGACTTCAGCCCGGCGACGTCCTTCAGGAAGCGGCTGCGCTGCAGGAACGTGGCGATCGGGTACCGGCACTGGGCCGGGTGGTCGATGTAGTACACCGAGTCGCCGAAGGCCAGGTAGAGCACGGGGGCGCCGGCGGGGATCTGCGCGCGCAACTCGTTTGCGACCTGCTCCCTGCGCTCCATGCTCCGCAGGTACGAGGCGCTGGTCGAGTTCACCTTGCCGTGCGACACCAGGTGCGGGGAGTCGGGCCAGATGCCACCGGTCACGCACACCACACCGGCCAGGGCGATGAGTGCGCCCGGCCACACGCCCCGGCGCCCGGGCCGGGCGCCGTTCCTGACGCGGGCCTCGCGCCAGGTGTCCACGCCGGCCGCCAGCAGGGCGACCAGGCCCAGCGCCCAGACGGTCGCCGGCCGCTGCAGCCCCTTGGGCGCGTGGGTGTACAGCACGGGAAGCGCTCCGAGCAGCAGCGACACGACGCCGAAGCACCACGGCGGCGTGCGACGTGCCCCGCCCACGGCGAGGCCCCAGGTCGCGGCGGCGACCACGGTCAGCTGGAAGGCGTGGTAGAGGAACCAGTTGCCCTGCACGACCACGACGGCCAGCGAGCCGCAGCCGATGGCCAGGGCGATCACCGAGAGTTCGAGCCGCCGGCCGCGGCCGCGCACCCGGGCGAGGAGGAGCAGCAGCGCGCCCGGGAGCAGCAGCAGCATGGGGCTGAGCACCGAGCGGTCGGCGAGGAAGTCCACCGAGCGTTCGAAGATGTACGCGGGATGGATGCCGGTGCGGCTGAGCGCAGACTGGTTGATCTGCGGCATGTCCTTGGTCCACTGCAACTCGTGGGACCCGGCCAGCACGCTCAGCCCGAACAGCCCCACCGCGCCGACCACGGCGACGAGCGCCACCCGGACGGCCCGGCCGCGGTCGGCGACGTAGACGAGCAGGATTCCGAAGGCCGCGGTGGAGGCGGTGGAGTACTTCATCATCACCGCGAGCCCGAGCGGCACCGCGGCGAGCAGCGCCGCCGGCCACGGCCGGGCCGGGCCGAGCGCCGCGGCCACGCCGAACACGCTCAGCACCACGGCCGCCCACTCCGGCTGGAGGAAGTCGGTGCGCGGGGTCAGGATCATCAGCAGGCCGGCCGCGCCCGCGGCCAGAGCCGCCTCGCGGCCGCTCACCCAGCGCCGCAGCGCGGTGTAGAGGGCGTAGGCCGCCGCGGCGGCGAGCAGGGCGCCCGCCGCCTCCATCACGGTCTCCCGCTCGACCGTGTCGCCAAAGGTGATCTTGTCCAGCAGCGCGATGAACCACCGGTAGAAGAAGGGCCGGTGGGTGAAGACCTCCGACGGCGAATAGCCCGCGTCGCCACCGGTGCGCAGTGCGCCGAGGACGTACTGCAGGTCACCGGCGAGGCGGCGGGTGAGCACGGTGTACACGACGGCGGCCGCCGCGGGAACCGCGACCACCGGCCACCACAGGGGTGACCGGCGGATGCGCGGCTTCGGCGCGGCGGGCGCGTCGGCCAGAAGAGTGGCCATGGGTCAGCCGCCCAGGATCTTGCTGAGGTCGGCGGCGTTGGCCTCGGTGACCTTCCAGAGCTCCTGCTGGCGGCCGTGCACGTCGGCCACGGTCGCGGCGTGGTCGGCGAGCAGGTCCCGGGCGCGCTCGACGAGCAGCGCCCCGAGGTTGCGGTCGTGCACGGACACGCCCCACTCGGGCCGCTCGATGTCGCTCAGGAAGTACGCCATCTTCGGGTGCGAGATGAGGCTGATGATGGGCGTGCCGCAGCCGAACGGGATCATGCCGGCGTGCCCGCGCATGCCGATCACCAGCTTGGTGCGGGCGTACAGGTCGCGGATCTCGTCGTTCTCGAAGTTGTACATCGGGATGACGGGCATCGAGATGCCGTGCTCGCGGCGCAGGTCGAAGGCGATCTTCTCGTCGTCCAGCGAGTGCGCCACGCACTGCACCTCGGCGAGCTCGCCGAGGCCCTTGACCGCCTTGGCCATCTGCACCAGGAAGTAGGCGTAGTCGTGGCCGAAGCGCAGCCCGGCGCGGTCGTAGGCGGCGTTGATCAGGATGGTGTCGTCACGCCTGGCCGGGTCCTGCCAGCCCGCGACGATCTGTCGCGTGACCGTGGTGGGGCACGGCTGGAAGCGCACCTTGTCGTGCAGGTGCGCGGGGAGCATGGCGCGCACCTTCTCGATCGAGCCGTGGTTGCGCAGGCCGAAGAAGGCCGACCGCTCCACGAGCATGCGCAGCGAGGTGCGGAACCGTTCGGCGCGGTAGGACTGGCCGTCGAAGGCGTTGAACCCGACGGCGAACACCGCGATGGGTACGTCGATGCGGTTCAGCAGCTCGTCCGGGACGTTCCACTGCCAGGCGCTGTTGCCGTTGGGCATGGTGTCCGGGATGAACAGGCCGCCGCCGCCGATGACCAGGCCCTTGCGGGCGTTGACGCGCTCGAGGGCCGGCTCGTCGAACAGCCGGTGGGCGTGGACCGAGTGCCAGCGGCGGCCGGTGGTGTCGGGTCCGAAGGCGAGACGGACGCTCTCCGGCAGGAGCTTGTCACCCGCGTTGCCCTGGCGGTCCATGTAGAAGGCGACGTGCGCCAGCTGGTCCTCGGGGCTGCCCTGCTGCTGGGCGGGGACGCCGGTGGTGCGCTGGTTCCAGATGCGGTTGGCGCGGTGGGTCGGGTCGACGGAGAGCCCGGACAGCGCGTACTGGCGTGCGGCGTCGTCCTGGCCGTGCACCCAGGCGATCTGGGCGAGCCGGGAGAAGGCGGTCGCGGCGCGGTTGGGCGCGGCGGTGGCCAGCAGCAGCTGGGTCCGGGCCTCCTCGTAGCGGGAGACGCTCATCAGGGCGTGCCCGTAGACCTCGTGCGGCCAGGCCTCGTCGACGGGGATGTGCACCCGCTCCATGATGTCGACGGCGGCCTGGTAGTCGCCCGCACCGATGTGGGCGAGGGCGACGCGGCGTGCGACGTCGACGTCACCGGTGCGCTCCACGTGCGGCATACCGAAGTGCACGAGCAGGTCGTGGTGGAGGGCCCCGTTCAGGGCGACGTAGGCGGCGTGCAGCTCGGTGTCGTCGATGTCGAACTCGCGCCAGCGCTCCTGCGCGAGCTCGTAGCCGGCCTCGCCGCCCTGCCACGGCTTGTGCCGTCCGGTGAAGTGCAGGATGGTCGTGTCGTCAGGCACCGGCAGGTTCCCGGACAGCCGGCGCTTGACGAAGTTGTACTTCGGGTCGAGGCGGACGAAGTCGCCGTCGAGCACGGCGTTCAGGATGCCCTGGTCGTGCTTGTCCAGCTCGTAGGCGCCCGCGCGGCCGACCTTGTCGATCTTCGCGCAGAACTCGTCGCTGAGGTATTCCTTCTGGATGACCAGGAGCCCGCTGTTGAGCTTGTGCTGGCCGTAGAAGAACTGCGGCACGGCCGCCAGTCCCTCGCGCAGCGAGAGCAGTTCGTTCAGCGATCCGAGGACCACCATGTCGGTGTCCAGGGTGATCACGGTGTCGTAATCACGGATGCGGAAGATGTCGAGGATGAAGTACGCCTTGCGCACCAGGTAGTTGTCCTGGTCGCCCTTGACGTACGAGTCGTAGTGGTCGGCGTCCACCCGGCGCAGCACGATCCGCGGGTGCAGGGCGCGTATCCGGGCTATGGACGAGGGGCGCAGGTCGTCGTGCAGGACGATGAAGTCCTCGCACACGTCCGGGTTGGACAGCGCCAGGGAGCGCAGCAGGGCGAGGAACCCGGGAAGGTAGTTCTCGTCCACGAAGCTGGCGAAGGCGATACGGCGCTTGCCGGTGAGCGCCCGGGCGGAGCCCGCGTCGGGTGCCGACGTCCGGGCCGCGGCGGCGACGGAGCCGGAGGTGGGGATGGTGGTCATCGCAGGGAGATCCTCATGCCGGAGACGCTCTGGGCCCGTTCCATGACCCACGCCTTCTCACTGGTGTATTCGTGGACGGACGTGATGGGCATTTTCATCGCGGCGTCGATGCGATAGGCGCCGCTCTCGTAGAAGTCGAAGCCGATCAGGTCCAGGGTGGGGCTGACGTCGAGGAAGTCGAGCAGCCACAGCATGTTGAAGCCGCTCGTGGGGATCCCGGGCCACACATCGGAGCCGATGTTGCCGATGTTGCGGACGGGCCAGCGCAGCGTCTCGTCACCGAGGTACTGCTGCGCGCCCGGCACCAGCCGGTTGCGCAGGGAGTACTTCCAGTCCCCGGAGAGCCCGCCGAAGACGAGGCGGGTGGTCACCGGCTGGTCCCAGTTGAAGCCGTGCTTGTGGATGGTGACATGGATGTCGGTCCGCTTACCGGTGTGGACGGGGTCGAGCTTGTACGAGTTGAAGCGTACGACGAGGTCGTAGCCGTCGATCTCGGAACCCATGGAACTCGACCCGACCTTGCCCGAGTTGGCGATCAGGCAGATGGACTTCCCGGCGATCTGGTTGCGGAACTCGCCCAGGGTGAGCCACTGCACACCGCCGAACAGCGGGTCCTCCAGGGGACCGCGCATCCGGTTGCGGCGCTGCTCGGCGAAGAGCGCGACGGTCTCGATGAACCCGGGGGTGGGACGGCCGTGGCCGGCGGTGGCCAGGTCCAGGTACTGGCTGAGCGCCTCCTGGAAGTCCTGCTCGGGCGCCTCGATGCGGTCCATGGTCAGGAGCGCTCCCACCAGGCGGGCCTGCGCTCCGTCCCAGTCGCCGTCGGCGTGCGCCTGGAGGCCTTCGGACCACGCCTCGGTCGGGGGCCGCTCGGTGAAGGAGGCGGCGGCCGGGACGTCCCGGCGGAGCACGGAGAGCAGTTCCCCGCGCTGCTCCTGGGCCGTCCGGATGCCGGTGACCCGGGCGCGGACGCCGAATCCGTCCTCGCTGGTGAGGTCCAGGTAGCGCTCGTACGCCTCGACCGCGGCGGTCGGCAGGCCCATGGCCTCCAGCAGCCGCCCGCGCAGCCGCCAGCCGGCGCGGGAGTTCTTACGCAGGGTAAGAACGGCGTCGGTGATCAGCAGAGTCAGGTTCAGCTCGTCGTCGTAGCCGCAGTCCAGCGCCTTGTTGCCGACGGCGAGGAGCGCGTCGAGCAGCTCGTTGCCGACACCTCCGCCGGTGGCCGCCTTCGCGCCGCGGCGGAGCAGATTGCCCGTCGGGGCCGCCGCCGGCTGCTGCTGTCCGGCCCATGCGGCGAGCAGCTGGCGCAGCTGTTCAGCCAGAGCCGCACGCCGCGGGTCGAGGCTTCCGACGACCTTGCCGCTGTGCACGGCGCATGCGCGCAGACAGTCCTCGAGCTCGGTCGGCGTGACCTCGGCGCTCGGCGGTCCGGCGTCCGCCGCTGCCGAGACCGGTCCCCCGGGCCGGGAAAGTGACCATCTACTGCGAACCCTCGTCATGGTGCTCCTGCTCTGCAAGGTGTGAAAGCCGCATGGAATCGGCAAGGCCTGGGGGGAAGGTTGAAGAACAGTAAGGAACCAATACGACGTCCCGGTTAACCGACAGGGGCCGACAGGCAAATGGCGATCTCACCGAACATGAGTACTCAGGGGGACGTCTTAGGGTGCTCATACACGCCTCTTCTCCGACCTGGGCGCATTCGGTCAGGAGTACGCAAAACAGACCCGCGCACGAGGGGGACCAGCGTGACCGAAACGGTCGTGAGTACAGCCAAGCCGCAGCCCGCCAAGGCCGCGGCCATTCCGGACCAGAGTGCTCCAGCCGCTCCTCCGCGGGCGAAGTCCTCGGGTGGCCGGCTGCGCGCCCTCGACGGGCTGCGACTCGTGGCGGCACTGATGGTGGCGCTCTACCACTACGGCGGCCGCGGCGGCGACGTCACCACCGCCTGGGGGAAGTCGGCGAAGACGCTGTTCCCGACACTGCACTCATGGTTCGCCTACGGCTGCCTCGGAGTCCAGGTCTTCTTCATCATCAGCGGCTTCGTCATCTGCATGAGCGGCTGGGGGCGGCCGCTCCGCTCGTTCTTCGCATCGCGCGCCGCGCGCCTGCTGCCCGCCTACTGGGCGGCGGTGATCATCGTGACCGCGGTGTTCGCCCTGCCGATGGTCGTCTACAAGACCGTCTCACCAAGTGACGCGCTGGTGAACCTGACGATGCTCCAGCAGCCCCTGGGCGCCCAGCGTGTGCTGGGCGTGTGTTGGACACTTTGGGCGGAAATTCGGTTCTATGCCCTTTTTGCCCTGTGTATCGTGCTGCCCGGCGCGAACCGCCGGCGGGTGATCATGTTCTGTGCCGGCTGGACGCTGGCGGCGGCGATCACGCACGCCTCCAAGAACCCGCTGCTCGAGGTCGTCCTGATGCCCGAGTACGCGCCGTTCTTCGTCGGCGGTGTCGGCCTGTACCTGGTGTACCGGAACCGCAAGGACGCGTACGCCTGGGGCATCGTGGCCGTGAACTGGCTGATCGGCCAGCACTACGCGGTGCAGAGCCTGTGGCACCACCACAACGCGCACGAGTTCTCCTACCGCAGCGCCTACGGCATCATCGCGGTCGTCACCTTCGGCTTCCTCGCGGTCACCGTGATCGCGCTGGGCTGGCTCAGCTGGGCCAACTGGCGCTGGCTGACCGTCGCCGGCGCACTGACGTACCCGTTCTACCTCGTCCACGAGCATCTCGGATGGGTCGTCATCAAGGAACTGCACCGGGGGCTGCACATCCCGCCGTGGGGCACCTTCGCGCTGACCATCGCCTCGATGCTGGTGCTGGCGTGGCTGCTGAACCGGTGTGTGGAGGAGTGGCTGACCCCGAAGCTGCGCACCGCCCTCTCGAAGCCCCTGCTGTAGCCGGACGGGGGGCCGTCAGGCGCTGGCGAGGGACAGCTTGACGGCGAACCCCAGGAACAGCGCGCCCGCGGCCGAGGTGGCCCCTGCCGACAGCCGCTTGCGGCGGCGGAAGGCCTCGGCCAGGCGGGTGCCGCTGAATATCAGTGCGCTGAGGTAGAGCACGCTGGCGAGCTGCGCGAAGGCGCCGAGCACGACGAAGGACAGCGCCGGGTATGCATACCCGGGGTCGACGAACTGCACGAAGAAGGCGACGAAGAACAGGATCGCCTTGGGGTTGAACAGGCTGACGACCAGCGCGCGGCGGTAGGGCCGCTCCCCGGCGGGCCCGGCGGGGGCCGGGACGTCCTCCACGGTCTTCTCCCGCCGCGTCCGCCACATCCCCCAGGCGGCCCGCAGCATCCCGATCGCGAGCCACGTCAGATAGCCGGCGCCCGCGTACTTCACGATGCCGAACAGCACCGCGTTCGCCTGGAGCAGGGAGGCGACGCCGGCCGCGGACAGTGTCATCAGCACGGTGTCCCCGCACCAGACACCGGCCGCCGCGGTGTACCCCGCCCGCACCCCGCGCCGGGCGGCAACGGACAGGACGTACAGGGAGTTGGGACCGGGCAGGAGCACGATCAGGACGAGTCCTGCCAAATAGGTGGGGAGGTCGATGACACCGAACATGGAAAGGAGTGTCGCACGGGGATACGACACTCCGGTCCGGGTTTCGGGGGGTGAGACGGTCAGCCGTCGCCATCGAGGAGGGTGTCGACGGCGAGTTCGGCACGAACGCCGACGCTCTCCGGCACGGCCACACTCTGGCCCCGCTTGAAGCCAAGCGGGGCCGGGTAGTTGCCGTCGACCGGGTCGGTGTAGAGAAGCACGAAGTTGCCCAGGTCAGAAGACGTCCGAGGGCACGTACGTCCCCCACACCTCGCGCAGCGCGTTGCACACCTCGCCCACCGTGGCGCGGGCCTTGAGGGCGTCCTTCATCGGGTACAGCACGTTGTCCTCGCCCTGGGCGGCCTTCTTCAGGGCCTCCAGTGCCAAGTCCACCGCCGACTGGTCGCGCTCGGCGCGCAGCTTGGCGAGGCGCTCCGCCTGCTGGGCCTCGATGGCCGGGTCGACCCGCAGCGGCTCGTACGGCTCCTCCTCGTCCAGCTGGAACCGGTTGACGCCGACGACGACCCGCTCGGCGGCGTCCGTCTCCTGCGCGATGCGGTAGGCGTTGCGCTCGATCTCGTTCTTCTGGAAGCCGTGCTCGATCGCCGACACCGCGCCGCCGAGGTCCTCGACCTTCCGCATCAGCTCCAGCGTCGCGGCCTCGACCTCGTCGGTCATCTTCTCGATCACGTAGCTGCCCGCGAAGGGGTCGACCGTCGCCGTGACGTCCGTCTCGTAGGCGAGCACCTGCTGGGTGCGCAGGGCCAGCCGCGCGCTCTTGTCCGTCGGCAGCGCGATGGCCTCGTCGAAGGAGTTGGTGTGCAGCGACTGGGTGCCGCCGAGGACCGCGGCCAGACCCTGGACGGCGACCCGGACCAGGTTCACCTCGGGCTGCTGCGCCGTCAGCTGGACACCCGCCGTCTGGGTGTGGAAGCGCAGCATCATCGACTTCGGGTTCTTCGCCCCGAACTCCTCCTTCATGACGCGCGCCCAGATCCGGCGGGCCGCGCGGAACTTGGCGACCTCTTCCAGGATCGTCGTGCGCGCCACGAAGAAGAAGGACAGCCGCGGTGCGAAGTCGTCCACGTCCATGCCCGCGGCGACCGCGGTGCGGACGTACTCGATGCCGTCCGCCAGTGTGAACGCGATCTCCTGCGAGGGAGAGGCGCCCGCCTCGGCCATGTGGTAGCCGGAGATCGAGATCGTGTTCCACTTCGGGATCTCGGCCTTGCAGTACTTGAAGATGTCCGCGATGAGGCGCAGCGACGGCTTGGGCGGGAAGATGTACGTCCCGCGCGCGATGTACTCCTTGAGCACGTCGTTCTGGATGGTGCCCGTCAGCTTGTCGGCGGAGACACCCTGCTCCTCCGCGACGAGCTGGTACAGGAGCAGCAGCAGTGCCGCCGGTGCGTTGATCGTCATGGACGTGGACACCTTGTCCAGCGGGATCCCGCCGAACAGCACCCGCATGTCGTCGACCGAGTCGATCGCGACGCCCACCTTGCCGACCTCGCCGTGCGCGATCGGGGCGTCGGAGTCGTGGCCCATCTGGGTGGGCAGGTCGAAGGCGACCGACAGGCCCATCGTGCCGTTCGCGATCAGCTGCTTGTAGCGCGCGTTGGACTCCGTCGCCGTGCCGAAACCGGCGTACTGACGCATCGTCCAGGGACGGCCCGTGTACATCGACGGGTACACGCCACGGGTGAACGGGTACGCCCCGGGCTCGCCCAGTTTCCCGGCCGGGTCCCAGCCCTCGAGGGCTGCCGGCCCGTACACCGGCTCGATGGGCAGTCCGGACTCCGACTCGCGCGCCATGGTGTGTGCCTCCGCGTTGCTCTGTTACTCGGCTTGGTGGCCTGGCTCGGTTACTCGCCAGTACAGACGACCCTCGCGACGGACTGTAGCGGCGGCCGTGCGCCCGGTGGAGTGCCGCCCGCTGGGACCTTGCTCACAACCATGCAGCGTAGTTCGCCGGCGGTCACGCATGGGGAGCATCTGAGGGGACACGACCGGACCACGAGGGCCGGTGAGACGACAGGGGCCCGGATGCGTACCAAGGACATGGGCAGATCGCAGGCCGCGGCAGCCGCCGTGGCCACCGTACTGGCCGCGATCACGGGCTGCACGGTGCAGCCTGTGGACGCGAACGGGACGGACGGCAAGCACCGTTCACCCGTACACATCGAGATCCCCCGGGCGCCGTCCCGAAGCGGCACGCCGGGCACGACGCCCGCCCCGAAGGCCACCTCCGGGGCCGTCCTGTGGGAGCGTGACGACTCCGGCCCCGGCGTGCGCGAGCTGCAGGCCCGGCTCCGCCAGGTCGACTGGCTGTTCGACGGCCCGACGGGAACGTACGACGATCTGACCGAGGACGCCGTCAAGGGGTTCCAGGGCAAACGCGGACTGCCCCGGACGGGCCGGGTCGACTCCGTCACCTGGCGGCGACTGCTGGGGATGACGCACGAGCCCGGCAAGTGGGAGCTGTACCTGATGGGCGGCCAGCCGGCCGCCTCCCCGGACCCGCGCTGCATGACGGGCCGGGTGCTGTGCATCAGCAAGACCAGCCGGACGCTGCGCTGGATGATCGACGGGCGGACGGTCTCGACGATGTCGGTCCGGTTCGGCGCCCAGTACACGCCCACCCGGGAGGGCGTGTTCCACATCTACTGGAAGTCGCGCCACCACGTGTCCACGCTCTACCACTCACCCATGCCGTACGCGATGTTCTTCAGCGGCGGCCAGGCGGTGCACTACTCGTACGACTTCGCGGCGCGCGGATACGCCGGAGGTTCCCACGGATGCGTGAACGTACGGGACGAGGCCGCGATCTCTGCGCTGTTCTCCCAGGTGCGGAACGGCGACAAGGTCGTCGTCTACTGGTGAGAAGAGCGGCGCGGGCTGTGCGGGGCGCGGGCGGGACCGGGGGAACGTGTCCCGCCCGCGCCAGGGTGCACCGAGCCGTGGGTACGGGGGGAACCCCGGCTCTGTGCTACAGCCGATGACCAGTCGGCTCACTCAGTACTGCGCCACAGGGGCCGAAAGTGTCACACCCTCCCCGAAGAAAATTGAAAGCTCTACGAATCCGCAGGTCAGACGGCTGCGGGAGGGATCAGTTCCGTTTCGCGGCGAGTGTCGGCGAACCCTGCGGCCGATGGATCGGCGGTCTTGGTCCGGCGGAGAGTGGGTGCGCCGGACGGGGGGCCGACGGGTCGGCGGCCGGGAAGATACGCGACGGGTACGAGCCGGTAGGCGGGCCGGACAGAGGGCCGTCGGAGGAGCGGTGCGGGGCAAGGCGGCCGATGGGCAGCCACCTCGGCCGGACAGGCGAGCGACGGCTCGGCTACCCGTGGGTCACTGCCCGTCGGACGGGCTCAGCGCGCTGTACGTCGGGCTCGGGGACACGGACGCCGTCTTGTCCGGGAGGACGGAGGCCGGGGCGCCGGACTTGGCCGTCGGCGGAGCGACGAGGCTGTTACCGCCCGGCCATATGTGGCCCTCGCCGTCACCTGCGCTGCCGCCCTGGTCGCCGTCGCCGCCGTCCTTGCCGCTGCTGCCGTTGCCGTCCGTGCCCGCGTCCTCGCCGCCGTGGTGCGTACCGTCCTCACCCCGGCCCAGGACGCCCGTGCAGAACTCCTTCACCCGCCCGCTGCCGCCGGCCGCGTCCTCCAGGCCGCGCAGTCGCCGGGTGCCGAGGTCCCTGCCGTTGACCAGGTCACGGCAGGAGGAGCGCATCCTCGTCCACCATTCCTCGTTGCGGCCGTCGGTGCCGTTGTCGGTGGGGCCGATCCGGTGGCTCGGGGGGGAACCGGCGTTCGCCTCGTCGTGCGAGGAGTCGCCCTGCGTGGGCGCGCCGCTCGTACCACCGGGTGTCACCGAAGGGGAGCCGTCGGTCTCCGAGCCGCTGGGCGTCGGCGTGAGCAGCGGCTGCTGGGAGTTCACGGCGGTCGACACGGACGCGGCGGGGCCCGGTTCATCGCCGAAGGGCGTCCGCAGAATTCCGGTTCCGGCCGCCACCGCGACGCCGCCGATCATTGCTGCGGCCACCGCCGCGGCGAGACCGAACGGCACCGGCCGCCCCCAGCGGACCTTACGGCCACCGGTGGCCGGACGGCCGAGGCGGACCAGGCGGGCGTCCAGGGAGTGGGCCGCGGGCTGCCGATGCAGGGGCCGGCCGGGCGCCGTCCGCTCGCCGTCGCGGGCCGTGCGCGCGGTCCGGAAGGCGGCCAGCGCCTCGGCCTCGCCCGGGAGTTCGGCGCCGGTCGACAGGGGTGCCGCGGCGAGTGCGGCAAGGGCCTCCGCGAGCCTGTCGGCGTGTGCGCGGGTGTCGTCGTCGACAGCGTCCAGCGGCTCTCCACGGAGCAGACGCTCAGCCGCGTCACCGTCCAGCCACTTGTACTGCTCGTCGGCCATCACATGTCCTTCTGCGTCCGCGAACGCGTATGCGTCACACCGGCGGACGACACCGTGCGCCTGTGCATGTCTCGCTGGGAAAGCAGGGCGCCGAGCGCGCCGGCGGATTCCGGATCGGTCTCCGCGCCCGCATCGATCAGCTCCGCGAGCCGTTTGAGGCCACGGTGCGCCGCCGTGCGCACGGCCCCGGGCCGCTTGCCGAGCGTGTCGGCGGCGGTCTTGGCGTCGAGGCCCACGACGACGCGCAGCACGACGGCCTCCGCCTGGTCCTGCGGGAGCTGGGCGATCAGGGAGAGGGTGCGTCCCGTGGCGAGGGACTCGATCGCCTCGCCGGCCGTGTCCGACTCGGCGGCCTTCCCGCTCAGTTCGGTCTCGTCGCCGCCGATCGCGGGCCGACGTCCGCGCATGCGTATGTGGTCGAGTGCGCGGTTGCGGGCTATCCGGGCCGCCCAGCCGCGGAACCGGTCGGCGTCACCGCTGAACCGCTCGAGGTCACGGGCGATCTGCAGCCATGCTTCGGAGGTGACGTCCTCCGCGTCCGGGTCGCCGACCAGCGTCCGCACATATCCGAGCAGCCTCGGGTGCACCGCTCGGTACACAGTCCGGAACGCGGTCTCGTCCCCGTCTTGTGCCGCAAGCACCGCGGCCGTCAGCTCCGCGTCGTCCCCCAGCAACCCGAACTGCCCCTCTGTGCGCTTGAGCCGACACTGCTGTGGCGTGCCGGATCTCGCCGTCGTGATTCTCATCGTGGCCTGTGGTGTGGCCCGCTCGTGGTCTGCGGCGGTTGTATCACCCGTATTGCTGATCGTCCGCGGTCGGCGCGAAAGGCACGTTACGGCCTGAAACCGCGCTACGTCCACGACAGTACAACGTGCAACCAACTCGTGACGCGGTGAGGTGTGACAGAAAACGCATCCACGGCGCTGTAGTGAGTACGGGCCGCCGCGCGGCCCGTGCCGCGCGACGGCCGGGGCCTCTCCTGTGGGGGGTGGCGGCCCCGGCCGTTGCCATCGGCCGTTCCGCGGACCCCGGTTGGACGGATCCCCCGCCCCGGAAGAACCGACACGGACAGCGCGCGCTTTCTCTCCGCCTTCTTACCGCGTGTCCTTCTTACTTACCGTCCGCGGATACGGAGTTCCCGGACGTCTTCGCGGCCCACCCGGTATCGGCTTCGCCTACATCCCGGCCGACTTGACGGACTTCCCGCGCTCGTCCGACTCCCCCGGCGTTGCGGGGCAGTCCTCCGGTCTTGTGTCACGCCGGGGCGCGCCGAGCTCGCGGGCGAGACGCTTCAGACCCCGGTGGGCGGCGGTGCGGACCGCTCCGGTGCGCTTGCCGAGGACACGGGCGGCCGCGGGCGCGTCGAGGCCGGCGACCACGCGCAGCAGCACGGCCTCGGCCTGGTCGCGGGGCAACCGCGAGACGAGCTCCACGGTGCGCTCGGCGGACAGGGACTCCAGGGCCTGATCGTGGGTGTCGTGGCGGCCGGCCGGTTCGAGTACGTCGCTGTCGGGCGCCGTGGAACTGGGGCGGACGCGCCGGTGGCGCAGATGGCCGAGTGCGCGGTGCCGGGCGACGGTCGCGGTCCAGCCGCGGAAGCCGGCGCCGTCGCCCCGGAACCGCCGCAGGTCGCGGGCGATCTCCAGCCAGGCGTCGGACGCCACGTCCTCCGCGTCGTCGCCGACGAGCCCGCGCAGATATCCGAGCAGCCCCGGTTGCACGATCCGGTAGGCGACCGCGAAGGCGGTCTCGTCCCCCTGCTGGGCCCGTACGACGGCCGTCCCCAGCTCTCCGTCCCGCTGCTGTGCGCGGCGGGGTTCCCCTGCCTGGCCCAACGCTGTCCTCGTTCGTGGCGAGTGGTCCCGCATCCCCACGCGTACGACACACCGGTCGTGCCCACGCCCAAGGTCATCAGCGTCGGCGTCCACGGAAATGTCACTGCCCGTCAAGAAGCCTGGCCCGCCGCGCCGTCCGGTGTCCGTCAGGGCCCGGCCGTGCCCGTGGCGTCCCGGCACAGCAGTCGCAGCGAACCGTCGCCGTGGTAGCAGCGGCGGGCCTCGTCGACGGGGTCCCAGAGGCGGCCGTCGGGCGTGCGCACCCAGTGGTCGCTGCCGGCCGTCCACCACTCGCCGCCGGTCAGCCGGATCACCACTTCGCCCGCGTACGCGCCGAATCCGCGCAGCACCGTCTCCACGGCGGCGTACGGCGCGCGCTGCCGGCGTATGTCCTCGATCGTCCGGTCCACCCGCCACAGGCTCTGCGCGGAGTAGTCGAGCCGCAGCCGGGCACCCTCGCGCATGGTCGTGACGACGTCGGCGGCCCAGCGCACGGGCTTGTTCGCGGCGTGAGGCCTGGTCAGCTGAGTTGCGTTCACAACCAGGAGAGCGTGGCCCGGCCTCCGGGTGTCACGCCGTCCGGAGGGGGTCCCCGACACCGGTGCAGGACCGCCGCAACGAACCACAGGACGGACACAGGATCCTTGCACTGAAGGGGGTTGACCCAGGTGGGGGAGCGTTTCCCGGGGTTACGAGCGGCCTCGTGCGCGCCGGGACACCACGGCCCGCAGCACCCGGCGCCCCTCGGTCGACACGTCCAGGGCCCGGCGCAGTCCGCCTGCCCCGTGGCCGGTGACCAGCTCCAGTACGGCGACCTGGCGCCGCAGTTCGGCGGCGACCAGCGGCGGCACCCCGTCCGTGCGGCCCTCTCGGCAGGCCGCCACCGAGAACTCGCCGTCGTCAGCGGCGGGGTCCAGCAGCCGGTGTATCCGCAGCGCGGCGATCGAGCAGGCGTCGGCCCACTGACGCAGGGCGTCCACGGACACCTCCGCGGGGACCGCCGCCAGCATGCCGCGGGCGAGCTGCGCGGCCTCGGCCTCCGAGGCGCAGTCCGCCTCGTCCCCGGTCTCCTCCTCGATCCCGAGTCCGGCGCGCGCCTTGGCGAGCCGCTCCTCCCAGTCATGGCCCTCGACGAGGCTCGCCCAGAGCGGGCGCAGGACCTCGTCGTCGCCTCCGAGCAGCGGGACACAGCGATCCAAACAAGCCAGACCGCTCGCCGCGAGTGCTCGCTCGTCGGCCTGTTCGATCAGGTCAACCAGGCTCATCACGCCTCCTCGGAACGCCGCGTGGGGGCGTTTCACGTCTACGGATCCCGCACTTCCCCTTACTGCGTGCAACCTACCGGGAGTGTCACCGGGGCACCACGCCCAGTCGTCCGGGAGTTCGAGGAAGGGGTTTTCGGCCACCTGCGGCTCCGCGGCGGAGGTCTCAGCCGAGGCGGTTCACCAGTTGCTGAAACTGCGTCCAGGACAGCGCCGGCGTCCTCGGGTCCCAGAGCTTCTGGATGGTCGCCCGCAGCGGCATATGGATCCCCGCCGCCACCTGGTCCTGGGTCTGCGCGTACGCGCGGTCGCTCCACACCGCGAACACCCCGCCGAGGATCTGCCCGTCGTACGTGGAGGACACCGCCGTACTGCCCCGCAGCACGCGCGGGTTCCACTGCTCGTAGATCCGCCGGCCGGTCGGGTAGACGAAGGTCTGCGGCTGGCCGAGCACGTAGTAGAGGTACTCGTCGTTGTAGTTGATCACCTTGCGTCCCCCGGCCAGGTAGCCGTCGGGCTGCCGGGCGCCGATCTCCTTGCCGGTCCAGTACGCGGCCTCGAGATCCTTGGCGGGCTGCACCGAGGCGGTCCGGTAGAAGCCGTCGTTCCAGGCACGCATCGTCCGGCCGTGCCCGCGCATCACGTTCGCGCGGTCGTTCAGCCAGCCGGTCGCGAGGTCGGTGATGCCCGCGTTCGGCCCGTACTTCGCCCGCGCCGCGGCGGCGAGCTGAGGGTAGGACGCGGCCGGATTCGCCACCGTCAGCGCCTGGTACTCGTCACCGCCCAGATGCCAGTACGCGCCCGGGAACACCCCGGCGAACTCGTTGAGGAGGTCGTCCACGATCTTCGCGGACTCCGGCTTGGAGATGTCGAGCGTGCCGCGTGGCGCGGTGCCGTAGACACTGCGCAGCTGCAGTTCGGGGTGCGCGTCGATGACCGCGCCCAGATGCCCGGGCGAGTCGATCTCGGGAACGATGGCGATGTGCCGGCTGGCGGCGAGGTCCACGATCGCCTTGACCTCGGCCTTGGTGAGGTGCTCCCGGGACACGATCTCCGGATGCGAGGAGGACTCGATACGGAAGCCCTGGTCGTCGGAGAAGTGCAGGCCGAGCTCGTTGTACTTCAGATCGCCCAGTTCCCGGATGCGGTCCTCGATCCAGCTCGCCGTGTAGAACTTGCGGGCGATGTCGATCATGAACCCGCGGCGCGGCTTGGCGGGCGCGTCCTTGACGACGCCCTCGGGGGCCGTCCCGCCGCCGTGCACCTCCTGCTTGAGGGTGCGGGTGCCGTAGAAGACGCCGGCCTCGCCCGGACCGGTGATCCGCACCCGCCGGTTCTGGACGGTCAGCGTGTACGACTCCTGGTCACCGCTCCCGCTCAGGCCCAGTTCCACGTCGCCGTCGCGGGCCCCGGTCTGCCCCGCGTACGTCATGCCGAGCTCACCGGCCAGCAGCTGCCCCTCGTCGGCGAGCGGCGCGTTGTCGATCACCACGCGTGCGCCGGAGGCGGGCCGCCAGCCCGGACCGTGGGCGGGGGTGTGCTCGCGGACGGCGGGGATCGTGGCAGGCGCCTGGGACAGCGGATAGGTGGCCGTCGGTGACGGAGTCCTGGCGCCGCCCGGCGGGCTGACGGACGGGCCGCCGCCGGAGGGCCAGAACGCCACGGCCGCGGCGACGGCGCCCGCCACGACGATTCCGCCGCCCACAAGCAACCCGTTGCGCTTTCGGTGCGTCTCCTTCACAGGAACCCGTCGTCTCCGGCCGGTCACCGCAGCACACCTCGCTCCACACCCGTATCAGGCCCCGTCGTGCGCATGCGCCGGTGCGGCGCCCGACGCACCCCGCACGTCCGTATCGGTCCGGCTTTCCACCGCACGTCGTCCACCTCCACGCGCCTGTCCCCTTCCGAACCTACGACCCCCGCCCGCCCCACCTGTCCACTGGACGCACCGGGACTCTCCCATCCGGGTGATTTCCGGGCAGCGCCTGGACGGGCACCCGACCGCCGCGGATAACGTGGCGCCGGTTTCCCGCACACTCCCCTGCCGACCCGCATGTGGCGTCCGCCCGACGCCGCGCCCGCCACTCGCCGAGGACCCACGCTGCCTTCGCACCGTCCCCCGCACCTCCCCGGCTCCACCGCCCTCCCGGCGCCACGCCGCGGCAAGGTCCCCACGGGTCTTGTGCGGTTCAACTCCGCGCCCGCCGAGGACGTCCGGCGTGCCCTGCTCAGCTGCTGCCGGAGCCTGCGCTGGGCCGACCGCGTCGCCGACCACCGCCCCTACCCCGACCTGGACTCCCTGCTCGCCGCGGCCGACGAGGCGGCCTACGACCTCACGTCCGCGGACATCGCCGAGGCCCTGGCGGGCGAGTCGCTCACCCTACTGCCGGCCGGCGCGTACTCGGCCGCCCGTACCGCCCTGAGCGCGGCGCACGCGGCATACGAAAGCAAATTCGGGCACATGTTCGTCATCTGCCTGGACGACGTGACGCCCGGGGAGGCGGCCGACCAGGTGCTGGCCGCCATCCGGTCACGGTTGACGAACGATCCGGAAGAAGAGCGTCCGCTCGCGGCGGAGGAGCTGCGGCGACTGGCGCGAGGACGACTCGCACGTCTGATCCAGGACTCCCGTGAGCGGCCCGTGGTCGAGCACGCCCGATAGCCCGTCCGTGCTCGATTGATTGCCGGTTCGATCACATCGGCAGGGGCGCCGTGAACGTTCCGACAACACGTCGCTACGATGCTGGGGGCCGGTGGACCGTACCCGGCCGGGCCCGACCGACACAGAAGCCGGCGCGGCCCTAGTCCCCGCTCCCGGAGGGTTCTTCCGTGCCGGCTGGAACGCTGTACCGCGGCCGGGAAGGAATGTGGTCCTGGGTGGCTCACCGAGTCACCGGCGTCCTCATTTTCTTCTTCCTGTTCGTACACGTGCTGGACACCGCTCTCGTCCGTGTCTCCCCCGAGGCCTACGACAAGGTCGTGGCCACGTACAAGACGCCGATCGTCGCCGTGCTGGAGTACGGCCTCGTCGCCGCCATCCTCTTCCACGCGCTGAACGGCCTGCGTGTCATCGCCGTCGACTTCTGGTCGCAGGGCCCCCGCTACCAGAAGCAGATGCTGTGGACCGTCGTCGGCATCTGGGTCGTGCTGATGCTCGGGGCCATCTACCCGGTCCTCGGCCACGCCGCTCGTGAAGTGTTCGGGAGCTGACGCGCATGTCCACGACTGAAACCACCCCCTCCGGCATCGGCCCCGTCGAGGGCGCCACGCTGTACGACGTCGACAACCCGGCGCCGCTCATCGAGGCGCCGCGCAAGCGGACGCTGAAGACTCCGAAGTCGACCCGCGGCAACTTCGAGATGTACGGCTGGCTGTTCATGCGCCTGTCCGGCATCGTCCTGGTCGTCCTGGTCCTCGGCCACCTGCTGATCCAGCTCGTCCTCGACGGCGGCGTCTCCAAGGTCGGCTTCGCCTTCGTGGCCGGCCGCTGGGCCTCCCCGTGGTGGCAGGTCTGGGACCTGGCCATGCTGTGGCTCGCCATGCTGCACGGTGCCAACGGCCTGCGTACGGTCATCAACGACTACGCCGAGCAGGCGAGCACGCGTCTGTGGCTGAAGGCGCTGCTCTACACCGCCACGGTGTGGACCATCCTGCTGGGCACGCTGGTGATCTTCACCTTCGACCCGAACATCCGCTAGGCACGGGGCTGCGAGAATCATGAAGATCCACAAGTACGACACCGTCATCGTCGGCGCCGGCGGCGCGGGCATGCGCGCCGCCATCGAGGCGACGAAGCGCAGCCGCACCGCCGTGCTGACGAAGCTCTACCCGACCCGCTCCCACACGGGCGCCGCGCAGGGCGGCATGGCCGCCGCGCTGGCCAACGTGGAGGAGGACAACTGGGAGTGGCACACCTTCGACACGGTCAAGGGCGGTGACTACCTGGTCGACCAGGACGCCGCCGAGATCCTGGCGAAGGAGGCCATCGACGCGGTCCTCGACCTGGAGAAGATGGGCCTGCCGTTCAACCGGACGCCCCAGGGACGGATCGACCAGCGCCGCTTCGGCGGTCACTCCCGCAACCACGGCGAGGCCCCGGTCCGCCGCTCCTGCTACGCGGCCGACCGCACCGGCCACATGATCCTCCAGACGCTGTACCAGAACTGCGTCAAGGAGGGCGTGGAGTTCTTCAACGAGTTCTACGTCCTGGACCAGCTGATGACCGAGGTCGACGGCGTCAAGTCGTCGGCCGGTGTGGTCGCCTACGAGCTGGCCACCGGTGAGATCCACATCTTCCAGGCGAAGGCCGTGATCTACGCGTCCGGCGGCACCGGCAAGTTCTTCAGGGTGACGTCGAACGCGCACACGCTGACCGGTGATGGCCAGGCCGCGGTGTACCGCCGTGGTCTGCCGCTGGAGGACATGGAGTTCTTCCAGTTCCACCCGACCGGCATCTGGCGCATGGGCATCCTCCTCACCGAGGGTGCGCGCGGTGAGGGCGGCATCCTCCGCAACAAGGACGGCGAGCGCTTCATGGAGAAGTACGCGCCCGTCATGAAGGACCTGGCGTCGCGTGACGTCGTCTCCCGCTCCATCTACACGGAGATCCGCGAGGGCCGGGGCTGCGGTCCCGAGGGGGACCACGTCTACCTGGACCTTACCCACCTCCCGCCGGAGCAGCTGGACGCCAAGCTGCCCGACATCACCGAGTTCGCCCGTACCTACCTCGGCATCGAGCCCTACACGGACCCGATCCCGATCCAGCCGACCGCGCACTACGCGATGGGCGGCATCCCGACGAACGTCGAGGGCGAGGTCCTCGCGGACAACACCACGGTGGTCCCGGGCCTGTACGCGGCCGGCGAGGTCGCCTGCGTGTCCGTCCACGGCGCCAACCGCCTCGGCACGAACTCGCTCCTGGACATCAACGTCTTCGGGCGTCGTGCGGGCATCGCCGCCGCCGAGTACGCGGAGGCGGCGGAGTACGTGGAACTGCCGGAGAACCCCGCGCAGCTCGTGATCGACCAGATCGAGGGGCTGCGCGCGTCCACGGGCACCGAGCGCGTGGCGGAGCTGCGGCGCGAGTTGCAGGAGACCATGGACGCGAACGTCATGGTGTTCCGCACCGAGCAGACGATCAAGACGGCCGTCGAGAAGATCGCCGAGCTCAGGGAGCGCTACAAGAACGTAGCGATCCAGGACAAGGGCAGGCGGTTCAACACGGACCTGCTCGAGGCCATCGAGCTGGGCAACCTGCTGGAGCTCGCCGAGGTCATGGCGGTGTCGGCCCTGGCCCGCAAGGAGTCCCGCGGCGGTCACTACCGCGAGGACTACCCCAACCGCGACGACGTCAACTTCATGCGCCACACCATGGCGTACCGCGAGGTGGGCGCCGACGGCACCGAGTCCATCCGTCTCGACTACAAGCCGGTCGTCCAGACCCGCTACCAGCCGATGGAGCGTAAGTACTGATGGCTACCCCTGTTCTGGACAAGGTCGAGGCGGAGTCCGCGGCCTCTCCGTACATCACCGTCACCTTCCGGGTCCGCCGTTTCAACCCGGAGGTCTCGGCGGAGGCGACCTGGGAAGACTTCCAGCTGGAGATCGACCCCAAGGAGCGCGTCCTCGACGGTCTGCACAAGATCAAGTGGGATCTGGACGGCACGCTGACGTTCCGCCGCTCCTGCGCCCACGGCATCTGCGGCTCCGACGCCATGCGGATCAACGGCAAGAACCGTCTGGCCTGCAAGACGCTGATCAAGGACATCAACCCCGAGAAGCCCATCACGGTCGAGCCCATCAAGGGCCTCACGGTCCTCAAGGACCTGGTCGTGGACATGGACCCGTTCTTCCAGGCGTACCGGGACGTCATGCCCTTCCTGATCTCGAAGGACAAGAACGAGCCGACCCGTGAGCGTCTGCAGTCCCCGGAGGACCGCGCGCGCTTCGACGACACGACGAAGTGCATCCTGTGCGCCGCCTGCACGTCCTCGTGCCCGGTGTTCTGGAACGACGGCCAGTACTTCGGCCCGGCGGCCATCGTCAACGCGCACCGCTTCATCTTCGACTCGCGTGACGACGCCGGCGAGCAGCGCCTGGAGGTCCTGAACGACAAGGACGGCGTGTGGCGCTGCCGCACGACGTTCAACTGCACGGACGCCTGCCCGCGCGGCATCGAGGTCACGAAGGCGATCCAGGAGGTGAAGCGAGCGCTGATCACGCGCCGCTTCTGATCTCCTCGGTCCGGCTTCAGGGCCCTGTTTCCGTCACTCCGGAAACAGGGCCCTCGGGCGTTTTTGGCGGGTTCTCGCTCCTGCCGATCCGTTCCTTCCGCGGTCACACTGCGACGTGGGACGACGCCGAGATCTCGGCGAAGATCTCCTGCTCCGACTCCTGGTCGGCCGGCAGCGGATGGTGCAGGGCCTCCAGCAGTTCGAACCGGTGCAGGTCGTACACCACATGCATCAGGCCGGCATAGGCCTGCGCGGCGACCACCGCGCCCCGGTAGGCGACCACGGCGAGGAGCACGGACCCGCCGCACAGCCACCAGCGGTCCTCTTCGTCGTACAAGGCGACCCCGGACATGACGGCCACCGCGAGAAAGCTCCAGCAGAGGTTGACCGCCGCGTCCAAGGCATCCCTCGTCGAGCGAAGGGCGTCAACCATACGGTTCGAGACCTGCATGTAGATACGTGGCCGGGAAGCGAGCGTGGAGAGACCGTAGCGCTCACCGGCGCTGAGCTCGCCGGCACGCAACGCGTTGCCCAGTGACGTGGGCAGCAGGACATCGGCGGCCGGGTGCGCCCCCAGCCGGCGTCCGGCGGCCGCGCGCACCCGGCGGGCGGCCTCGTCCCGCGCCGCCCCCTCGGCCCGCTCGCGCAGTGCCTCCCACCGCCGCCGCTGGACTTCGATCAGCACCCCGGCCAGTCCGGCCGTCGCCGGCCAGCGGTCCCAGTACCCTTCCAGCACCCGCACCGCCCGGACCTGAAACGGCTGCAGCAGCAGGGCGAGCAGTGCCGCGCACGCGATGAGGGCCAGCACCGTGGCCGTCAGACCGCCGGCGGTCACCGGAAGCACGCGCCGCCAGTCGCTGGGTCCTGTGAAGCTGCCGGCGCGTACGAGTCCCCAGACACAGGTGACGAAGAGCCCGCACGGGGCGAGACCGACCGTCAGCAGCCGCCGCACGAAGCCGCCTCCCCCATGAACCCGCTCCCACGGGCATCACACGTCACACGTCTTGAGTCCTCTCAGTATGACCGTCACACCGGACGGCAGTACGAGCCGCCACCCGCAACGGATCCGGACACGGATCGAGGGCCCGCCCCCGGGGAGCAGGCCCTCGCATCGCGAAGCGTGTCCCGACACGCTCAGCCGCGCAGCACACGCCCCTGCTTGTCGGTGCGGTCGTTGCTGGTGAGGAACAGGATTCCGTCGATCAGCGCCCAGATGCCGAAGCCACCGCAGGTGAAGAGCTGGGCGATCGCCACGCCGGTGCTGCCGACGTAGAAGCGGCCGACGCCGAAGCCGCCCAGGAAGATCTGCAGGATGCCCGCGACGATCTTGGACTTGTCGGAGTACGGGCGGCCGAGCGGGTCGACGCCGTAGGGGGCCTCAGGGGTGGGAACGGTCATGGATGTTGCTCCTGGATGTGCCGTGTGGAGTCACGAACCGGAACGGACGTGCTCCGGACTGGATGAGCCCAGGAGGGATCCCACGACGAAGTCACGCACAGCCATCCCCCCTGCGACCCGCGAGCTTAGGGAGGCGGGCGGGACGGACGGGAGTGCGATCGAACGATCGTTCCCATTCCGTGATCAAATTCCGGTCAACTTCCCTGCAAATCAGGCCTGGTCACGTCGCATCAGCCGACGTGGCCGCCCGGCCGGTGCACGGCTCAGAAGACGTTACGCACCACGGTCCACACCACGGCGGTCACCAGCACAAGGGTCTGTCCCCGGCGGCTCAGCCGCGGCTGCCAGCGACGTCCCCGCAGGCCTTCCACCATCCAGCGCCCCAACAGCGCCAGCGCGTAGGGCGAGGCGAGCAGCAGGGCCCGGTTGTCCGCCCAGGCCCCGGCGAAGTGACCGTGCATCAGGTCGTACACCATGCGGGTGCCGCCGCAGGCGGGGCAGAGCAGGCCGGTGACGAGCCGGAACGGGCACTGGGGCAGGAGATGGCCGGGCTGGTGCGGATCGGTGACGTAGAGGTACCCGGCGCCGGCCGCCCCGGCGGCGAGCACCGCGAGGGGTGCCGCCGCCGGATGCCCGAGCAGGGACCACGGGCGCGGCAAGGCCTCAGCCACGCAGGATCCGGCCCTGGGCGTCGGTCTGGCTGTCGCTCGTCAGCAGGATGATGCCGTCGATCAGGGCCCAGATGCCGAGGCCACCGCAGGTGAAGAGCTGGGCCAGGCCCATGCCGACGTTGCCGATGTAGAAGCGCCCGACGCCGAGGGTGCCGAGGGCGAGCTGCAGTACACCCGCCACGATCTTCGACTTGTCGGAGTACGGGCGGCCGAAGGGGTCGTAGCCGTAAGGGGCGTTCGGGTCACCGGTGTACGTCCCCGGCGTGACGGGACCGGCGGCGTACCCGTACGGCCCGGGCGGCTGCTGGGGATACCCGTACCCGCCGGGGCCCTGCCCGTAGGGATTCGATCCGTAAGGACCCGGCTGCTGCGGCTGCTCGCTCAAGGGGACTTCTCCTGGGGCCGATGCGGAAGAACCGCGAAAACACGAAAAGATGATGAGGCCGGACATCATGCACGAGGCACCCGGCCGTGCAGAAGCCGGGGCCGTGTGAATCGGCGTCGGGCACCCCGGCAGGGGCCGGCGCGCGGGGCGTCGCCCTGGCCGGATTCCGGTGCTGCGGGCCCTGGTCCACGAGCTGCACAGGCTGGGCATCCGCTTCCTGCCGGGGATGACGAAGATGCTGCCGGATCCGGCGGCCGGAGGGCAGGGCAGGTGATCACTTTCGGGTGAAGCCCACCGAAAGGATCACCTGCCGTCCAGCCTGCCGCCGATGATGCTCTCGCCACCGGCCCACGGGAGGCCGCCCACATCCCCGGGGAGCTCGTCACGCTCCCTGAGTCCGTGGGCGGCAGAGTCGTACCTGACGTCGTGCGCGTCCTCGAGCCGGCCCGGCCTGGGTCAGTTGACGGCGTCCACCTCGTGGCCCGTCAGTTCCACGTCGTGCACCAGCGGTTCCTCCCCGACGACGACGTGCCGGGCTCGGGAGCCGTACGCGGACGCCGTCGCCGCCACCATGTAGGTGCCGGGCGCCGGGACCGAGACGATGTACGAGCCGTCGGCCAGTGAGGTGACCCGGTCCAGCTGACGGCCGCCCTTCGACAGCACCGTCACCGCCGCTCCCTCGACCGGGTCGCCCTCCGCGTCCCGTACGAACCCGTGCACCACGCTCGCGATGCCCGGCTGCGGCGTCTCCTCCTCCGCCGCCGCCTCCTGCGGCTCCACCGCCAGATGCGGCAGCCGCTTCTCCAGCCACCCGGGCAGCCACCAGTTCGCCCGGCCGAACAGATGCATCGCCGCCGGTACCAGCGCCGTCCGCAGGATGAACGCGTCCAGCGCCACCGCCGCCGCGAGACCGACGCCCGCCATCGCCGCGCCCGAGTTGCCGCTGAGCACGAAGGCGAGGAAGACACAGACCATGATCAGGGCCGCGGAGTTGATGACCCGGCTGGTCTCCGCGAGGCCCACCCGGACCGCGCGGGCGTTGTCCTCGGTGTGCACCCACTCCTCGTGCATCCGGCTCACCAGGAAGACCTGGTAGTCCATCGACAGGCCGAAGAGCAGCGACAGCATGATGATCGGCAGGAAGGCCTGGATCGGGCCCTCCTTGCCGAGGCCCAGCAGGTCGAGGCCCCAGCCCCACTGGAAGACGGCGACGAGCACCCCGAAGGACGACGCCGCGGCGATCAGGTTCATCACGCCGGCCGTGAGCGGTACCACGAGCGAGCGGAAGGCGATCAGCAGAAGCAGGAAGCCGAGCCCGATGATGGTCGCGATGAAGTACGGCAGACGGTCGCCGGTGACGGACGCGAAGTCCTTCGAGACCGCCGTGACACCGCCGACGTGCGCCTGTGCCCCGGCCTTCGGGATCACCTCGTCCCGCAGGGTGTCGATGAGTCGGTCCGTCTGCACGGACTGCGGTGAGGTGGTGGGGACGACCTGGATGACGGTGACGCCCTGAGCGGGCGGCAGCGCGGCTACCCGGGCCACCCCGTGGGTCTCGCGGATGCCCTTGACCAGTGTGGCCGTGTCGCCGCCGACGGAGACCACCTGGAGCGGGCCGTTGAAGCCGGGCCCGAAGCCCTCGGCGAGCAGGTCGTACGCCTTCCGGGTCGTCGTGGAGGCGTCGTCGTTGCCCTGGTCGGCGGCTCCCAGCCGCAGCGAGAGCACGGGCAGCGCGAGTACGGTCATGACCACCACCGCGAGCACGGCGATCGTCCGGGGGCGCTTCTGCACCGTGGCCGACCAACGCGCCGCGAGACCACTCGCCCGCTCCGGCTCCGGCCCCTGTGCCTCGAGCCGCCGCCGCTGCCGCCTGCTGAGCACCCGCGGGCCGAGGAGCCCGAGCAGCGCCGGCAGCAGGGTGACGGCGGCGAGCACGCTCAGCACGACGGTGAGCGAGGTGCCGATGACCACGCCGTCCAGGAAGCGCAGGTTCGTCACCAGCATCCCGGCGAGCGCGATACACACGGTGCCGCCCGCGAACAGCACCGCCCGGCCGGAGGTGTTGAGGGCGACGACCGCCGACTCCTCCGGTTCCAGACCGCGCAGGATGCCGCGCCGGTGCCGGGTGACGATGAACAGGGCGTAGTCGATGCCGACGCCGAGGCCGATCAGCGAGGCGAGCAGCGGCGCGATGTCGGGCACGGCCGTGACATGGCTGATCAGCTGGGTGCCGAACAGCCCGATGCCGACGCCGAACACCGCGACGGCGATCGGGAGCAGCATCGCGAAGAGCGAGCCGAAGGCGAGGAACAGCACGACGGCCGCCGCCACGATGCCGACCGACTCGGACAGTCCGGCGGGCGGCTGCTGGATCCGGGTGATCGCCTGGCCGCCCAGCTCGACCTGGAGCCCGCCGCGTTCGGCACCCTGCGCGGTGTCGACGACGTCCTGCACAAGCTCCGTGGGCACCTCGTTCGCCCGCTGGGTGAAGGTCAGCTGCGCATACGCGATCTTTCCGTCCCCGCTGATCTGCGCCGCGCCATGGGCGCCCGCGTACGGGCTGCCGACGGCGCCGATCCCCGGCATCCGCGCGATCTTCGCCAGCGCGGGTTCGATCCGCGCCCGGACCGCCTCGTCCCTGACCGACCCCTCGTCGACCTTCCACACCACCGTGTCGGTGTCGCCCGACGCCTTCGGGAAGGCCTTCGCCATGAGGTCGTACGCGGTCTTGGAGTCCGTGTTCGGCAGGGAGAAGACGTTCGCGTAGTCCGTACCCCTGGCGGACGCGGTCGCGCCCACCCCGAGCAGCGCCACCACCCACAGCAACAGGACCAGCAGCCGGTGTCGATAGCACCACCGCGCCAATGTCGTCACTCTCTACGCTCCTTCATCAGGTCCCCCGAGTCCTGGAGCTCCAGCATCCGCAGTGGCGGGCGCGGACGGGCGTTCCGCGCCATGACTCTCAAGGAACTCCAAAGCGCCCACGGACCCGCCGCCGGTGCCGCCGCGGATACTGGTGGACATGACCGTCAACGAGGCAGCGCACGAGGGGGCCACGGTCCTCGTCGTCGAGGACGAGGAGAGCATCGCGGACGTCCTCGCCATCGCCTTGCGCTACCACCGCTTCCAGGTGATGACCGCGGGCACCGTCCGCGAGGCGCTGGCGCTCGCCGAGCGCACCCGGCCCGACGCGGCCCTGCTGGACGTGATGCTGCCGGACGGCGACGGCCGTGCGCTCGGCCGCGAACTGCGCGCCCGGCGGCCGGATCTCGCGCTGGTCTTCGTCTCCGCGCGCGACGCGCCCGCGGAGATCGTCGGCGCCCTCGGCTTCGGCGACGACTACATCACCAAACCGTTCAACATAGACGAGGTGATCGCCCGGGTACGGGCCGTGCTGCGCCGAACCCGCCCCGCCGACGTCCTGCCGCAGCGCCCGCCGCTGCGCTACGGCGACCTGGAGCTGGACGAGACGACGTACTCGGTGCACCGGGCGGGCCGCACGGTCGAGCTGACCCCCACCGAGTACGCGCTGCTGCGCTTCCTGGTGCGCAACGGCGGGCGGATCGTGCCCAAGGAGCAGTTGCTGCGGCATGTGTGGCAGTACGAGCACACGCCGCCGGAGTCGACGGTCGTCGAGACCTACATCAGCTATCTGCGCCGCAAACTCGAGGTGCTCGGCCCGCCGGTGATCACCACGCGCCGCGGTGTCGGATACGGACTGGCATGAGGCTGCGCACGCTGCTCCCGGCGCCTCGGCCCCGAGGCGTCCGCTCCCTGCGGGGCAAGCTGACGCGGGCGAACGTGGGCCTCCTTGCGCTCGGCATCGTCGCCGCGACGGCCATCAGCCTGATGGGCATGCGGCACTACGTGCTCGGGCAGATCGACACCGAACTGACCAAGTCCCGTGACTCGCTCACCCGTTCGCACCTGACGCTGCGGGAGATCGACTCGCTCAGCGCGGTGGCGGTCGTCCGCGACCGGCTGCTGCCGCACAGCCGCGGCGACTCCCCGAACCCGGACACCGTCTTCGCGGCCGTCGACCGGCACGGCGCGGTGCTCGGCGTCGCCGGTCTGAAGCCGACCGCCGCCCAGGAGGCGCTGGCCTCCGCCGTCCACGACCCGGCCTCCCTCACCAAGGAGCCGCAGCCGCGCGACATCCAGCTCGGCGGCGACCCGTACCGGGTGACCGGAGCACGGCTCGCCGACGGCACATACGTCCTGCTCGCCCGGTCGACCGGTGTCCTGCACACGGGCATCGCCAAGGCGCTCAAGCTCGATCTCGCCGTCGGGACCCTGCTGCTCGCCCTGCTCGCCGCGCTAACGATGATCAGTGTGAGCCGACGGATGCGGCCGCTGGAGGACATGGTGGAGACGTCGTCGGCGATCGCGGAGGGCGATCTGACCCGGCGCGTGCCCTCCAGCAGGGAGACGTCCCTGGAGGTCGAACAACTGCGCACCGCCCTCAACTCCATGCTCCACCAGGTGGAGTCGGCGTACCGGACGCGTGAGCGGAGCGCAGCCCAGCTGCGCCGCTTCGTCGCGGACGCCTCCCACGAGCTGCGCACCCCGCTGTCGGCGATACGCGGCTATCTCCAGCTGTACGACAAGGGCATGCTGACCGATCCGCAGGAGCGCAAGCGGTCGTGGGAGCGGATGATGGCCGAGGCGGACCGCATGGGCCGCCTCGTGGACGAGCTCCTCACCCTGGCACGCCTCGACCAGCGGCCCGAACTCCGCTTCCGGAACGTCGACGTGAACCGCCTGGTGCGGGACGCGGCGGAGGACCTGCGGGCCCAGCAGCCGGACCGTCCGGTGACCGTGGACGCGGAGGGCGCGCTGCTGGTGCGGGCCGACGAATCGGGGCTGCGGCAGGTGCTCGGCAACCTGGTGGCCAACGTCCGCGTCCACACGCCCGCCGACGTGCCGGTACGGCTCGGTCTGGAGCGGGAGGACGGTGTGGTGCGGCTGTGTGTGGCGGACAAGGGACCCGGGCTGGCGGAGGAGGACGCGGCGCGGATCTTCGACCGCTTCTTCCGCGCGGGCCGGGGCGCGGGCAGCGGGCTCGGCATGGCGATCGTGCAGGGCGTCGTGGCGGCGCACCACGGCGAGGTGTCGGTGCGCACGGCGCCGGGCGAGGGCCTGGCGGTGACGGTGACTCTCCCGGCGCGGGCATCCGACCATGGTCACGGGTGAGCGCCCGGACCCCTCGGTGCACCGCGGCGGCTCACCCGTCCCGGACCACCAGCGCCCACACCGTCTTCCCGTGGCGCCCCCGGCTCCATACGCCCCAGGCCGCCGCGATGTGCTCCACGAGGTGCAGGCCGCGGCCGGTCTCGGCCAGGTCGTCGGCGACCCTCAGGCGGGGTCCGGTCCGGCCCTCGTCCGACACCTCTATGAAGCAGGAGCCGTCGGCAAGGGCGGTGACCGCCACCTCGAACTCCTGCTCGTGATGCGGTCCGTGGCGCACGACGTTCGTGGCCAGCTCGGAGACCAGCAGCAGCGCCGCGTCCAGGGCCAGATCCCCCGGTACGTGTCCCCAGTCGGCCAGGTGGTCGCGCACCCGGCGCCGGGCGAGGCCGACGGACGCCGGGTGGCGGGGCAGCCGGAAGGAGTTGCGTCTGACCACATCCGCTCCTCACCCCGCCCACCCCTCGTCAACACATGGTGGTGGGTGAGGGTGGGCGCCCGCTGTCACTCCCGCGGATTCGCCTCCGCGGGACCGCGCCGGCCGACGGCTCCGGTCCGGCCGCCGTGCGTCAGATCCAGCCGAGCCGCCAGAGGCGGAAGACCCCGGTGCCGTCCGACAGGTACTGTCCGCCGCCGACGTCCTCGCTGGTGACCACGTACTCCTTGCGCTGCCACAGCGGGATCAGGGGGACGTCCTGCGCCACGATCTTCTGGATCTGCTTGAAGTCGTCGGCGGCCCGGCTGCGGTCCGAGTACCGCTGGCTGTCCAGGATCAGGTCGTCGACGGCCTGGCTGCTGTAGCCGTTCTTCATGCTGTTGCCGGTACCGATGAGCGGAGTGGTGAAGGTGTCCGGGTCGGGGAAGTCGGCGACCCAGCCGACCGCGTAGGCGTCGAGCTCGCCGTTCGCGTACCGCTTCTGGAAGTCGGTCCACTCATAACCGTGGAGGTCCACCGCGAACAGCCCGGTCGCCTCCAGCTGCTTCTTGAGCTCGGCGGCCTCCTCGGCGGCGGCGCCGCGGCCCTTGCCGTACCCGTACGTGAAGTGGACGGGCACGTGCGCGCCCGCAGCGGTGAGCAGGGCGCGGGCCTTGCTGATGTCGCGCTCGGCGTAGGCGTCGAAGAACGAGGTGGTGTGCCCGGTGATACCGGCCGGAATGAGCGAGTACAGCGGGTCGGTGGTGCCGTCGTACACCTTGCCGACCAGTTCCTCGCGGTTGATCACCATGGCGATGGCCTGGCGGACGCGGACGTCGTGCAGCGGCGAGTGGGCTCCGGTGTTCAGGACCAGATTGCGGATCTCGGCGCTGTCGGCCTCGCTGACGCGCTGGTCGGGGTCGCTCGGCGAGAGGCCGGCGAGCATGGAGGGCGGCAGCTGGCGGGTGGCCACGTCGACCTCCTTCGCCTTCCATGCCGTCAGCAGGGCGGCCGGATCGGGGTAGTAGCGCATCAGGATGGGCTTGCCCGTGCCGTTGATGTCGCCCCGGTAGTGCAGGTTCGGCGTGAGGGTGGCCGACTTGTCCTTCGTGTACTGCGTGAGGGTGTACGGCCCGGTCCCGTCGGCCCCGGTATCGGTGCGCAGCGCGTTCTTCGGGTACTTCGTGCTGTCGACGATCGAACCGGCTCCGGTGGCCACCTTGAACGGGAACGTCGCGTCCGGCGACGACAGATGGAAGGTGACGTTGAGGCCCTGCGCGTCGACCGAGCCGAGGGTGTCGAGCAGGGTCGCGGGGCCGACGTCCGAGTTGATGCGCTTGACCCGGTCGAAGGAGTACTTGACGTCCTCGGCCGTCATGGTGCGGCCGCTCGGGAACGTCAGTCCCTTGCGGAGCGTGCAGCGGTACGTCGTCAGGTCCGTCCCCATGAAGGAGCAGCTCTCGGCGGCGTCCGGCACGGGTTCCACACCGTCGGACTCGAAAGTCAGCAGTGACTGGAAGACACCACTGAACAAAGCCCAGGACCCGGCGTCGTAGGCCCCCGCAGGATCGAGCGAGGTGACGGCGTCCGTCGTCCCGACCGTAATCGTCCTGTTGGTGTTCTCCTTGGCCGGCAGCAGCTGCCACCCGCCCACTCCCACGCCCGCCAGTACCAGCACAGTCGCGAGAATCCGCATGCGAACCGATCGCATCGGCGCCCCTCCCCAGGCCCTCAGCGCATGCCACTCCCCGGTGGCGCGGATTACCTAATCACAGGTGTTTCACGTGAGGGAAGGGAGATCCGTCGAGATGCAAAAGAACTTGACGGGCGGTTGCTTCCATCAGGTTTCGGCCACGGTTCACGCATTCTCCAGCTGGATTGGCCCCGGAAGCCCACAGCGCCACCCGGCGGGCACGGGCCCGGTGGCACCAGGTGCGTTGCCCGAGCAACGCCGCATACGAAATCGCGATCTCGGCATCCTGGCACATCTTCCCAGGGGGGCGACTTTCAGCCCGGTGGAAACGTTTCTCCATTCGGCGTCGAATTCATCCTGCCGTTGATAGCGGGCGCAATCGCCAAGACCGGTAAGGCCAAGGGGACCGCGGCACGGCCCCTTCCCGGTCGTGGGAAGGGCCGCGCGATCACGTCCGTCACGCCTGCTTCGAGGCCAGTTCCACGATCGTGATGTCCGAGGGCGCGCCCACCCGTGTCGGCGGCCCCCAGGCGCCCGCTCCCCGGGACACGTACAACTGCGTGTCGCCGTAGCGGTCCAGGCCCGCGAGGGTCGGGTTGGCTGCGGCCGCGACGAAGTTGCCCGGCCAGAGCTGGCCGCCATGGGTGTGGCCGGAGAGCTGGAGGTCCACCTGGTGTTTCACGGCCTCGTGGATCTGGACCGGCTGATGGGCGAGGAGCACCACGGCGCGTGAGGTGTCGCGGCCGCCGAGCGCCTTGGTGAAGTCGGGGCCCTCGCCCTCGCTCTCACCCGCCAGGTCGTTCACCCCGGCCAGGTCGAACGCGGGCAGTTCCGTGCGCGCGTTCTCCAGCGGATGCAGGCCGAGCCGGCGT
Source organism: Streptomyces sp. CA-106110 (assembly GCF_050936285.1). NCBI lineage: Bacteria > Bacillati > Actinomycetota > Actinomycetes > Kitasatosporales > Streptomycetaceae > Streptomyces > Streptomyces sp. CA-106110. The sequence continues at coordinate 5,066,443 of NZ_JBNJNB010000001.1, forward strand.
ACCTCCTCCAGCCACGCGTCCGCGCCGGAGAAGTACTCGTGGTTCCCGGTGACGAAGTAGCTGCCGTGGCGCGCCTTCAGCCCGGACAGCGGCGCCGCCGCCGGGCCCAGGTCCTTCACGCTGCCGTCGACCAGGTCGCCGACGACCGCGATCAGGTCCGGCTGGGTCGAGTTGATCGTGTCCACCACACGCTGCGCGAAGCCCCGGCCCAGGACCGGGCCGAGGTGGATGTCGCTCACGACGGCGATGCGGAAACCGTGGGCGGCGCGCGGGAGTTTGGCCAGCGGAATGGTGACGCGTTTCACAGCGGGGCCGCGGAGGACCCCGTAGGTGCCGTAGCCCACCGTGCTCACCGCGGCGGCGGCCACCGCGCCGCCGACCACCCGGGAGACGAGGAGGCGGCGCGAGACGACGGCGGGAACGGGCGAAGAGGTGGCCTCCGGTTCGTGGTCCGTCGCCGCCGTCCCCGCGGATACCGGTACGGGCGTCGGGGCCGTCTCCCGCGTCGGCACCCGCCGGTGCGCGAACGCGCGCACCAACAGCGGTCGTACGAGTTCGCCCGCGAGCAGCGCGAGCAGCAGGTAGAGCGACAGGGCCAGCCACAGGAAACCCGGCCATCCCAGGGCACGCTGGAGCCAGAAGGGAGCGCCCGCGCGCTCGGTGACCAGGGCCGCGACGGCCAGTACCGGCCCGGCGACGAGCACCGCGGTGCCGAGGCGCCGGGCCGGGCCCGGGCCTCGTGTCGTGTCGCGGACCAGCCGGCGCCACGCGTACCAGTGCAGCGCCGCGAACGCGGTGAGGACGGTCAGGGCGATGAGCACGAAGACGAAGACGGCCACCGTGTTCGCGTCCCGCGCTATGACGTTCGCCGCAACGCGCGCAGTCCGCGCAACCCGATGACCCCGACGACAGTCCCCAAGACAAAGGAGACGACGGCGAGCGTCAAGTGCACCCAGAAGTACGCCGTCGGGTTCCCCGCGTCGTCGAACGCGAGTCCACTGCCGTCCTTCCACAGGTTCTTGACGAAAGTGATCCAGATGACCCAGCTCCACACCCCGAAGGCGAGCAGGAACCAGGAAATGGGGCGGCTGAGCTTCATACGTCCAGTATCGCCGCTCTTGGCCCGGCGCTCGCTCGGGGGTGGGCGGCTTCGGCCGGGACCGGGCGGGACTTCCCGTCCCGCACCCGGTACTTTCGCGATCGTGTTCGCCTTGAAGAAGATCGCCGGGCGCCGCGCGGCGCTCGCCTCCGCAGCCGTGTTGTCCTTCTCGCTCACCGCACCCGCGACCGCCGTCGCGGCCACACAGAGCCCGTCGGCGTCCGTCACACCCCCGGCCGTGATGTCGGCCGTCGGCGGCGCGTCGCTCGCCAAGCCCGGAACGCAGGTGAACCTCGGCGGCGGTGCCCCGGTGCTCCCGAAGGACCTGACCGGGCGCTCCTGGATCGTCGCCGACGCCGAGTCCGGTGAGGTCCTGGCCGCCCACAACGCGCACTGGCGGCTCCCTCCGGCGAGCACCCTGAAGATGCTGTTCGCCGACACCGTGCTGCCCAGGTTCCCCCGGAACGAGACACACAAGGTGGCCCCCACGGACCTGGCCGGCATGGGCGCCGGCTCCAGCATGGTCGGGATAAAGGAGGGCGAGACCTATACGGTCCACGACCTGTGGCTCGGCGTCTTCCTTCGCTCCGGCAACGACGCGGTGCACGTGCTGGCCGCGATGAACCACGGTGTCGCCCGGACTGTCGAGGACATGCAGGCCCACGCCGAGGAACTCCAGGCCCTCGACACCCACGTGGTCAGCCCGGACGGCTACGACGCCCCGGGACAGGTCTCGTCCGCCTACGACCTCACGCTGTTCGCCCGCTCGGGGCTGCAGAAGAAGGACTTCAGGGAGTACTGCTCGACGGTGCGGGCGAAGTTCCCCGGCGAGACGACCACGAAGGGCCACAAGAAGACCCGTGGGTCCTTCGAGATCCAGAACACCAACCGGCTGATGTCCGGGGACAGCGACATGACGCCCTACCGCGGCATCGCGGGCGTGAAGAACGGCAACACCACCAACGCGGGCGCGACATTCACGGGCGTCGCCGAACGAGGCGGCAGGGTGCTCCTCGTCACGGTCATGAACCCGGAGAAGAAGGACCACAACGAGGTCTACAAGGAGACCGCCCAGCTCTTCGACTGGGGATTCGCCGCGGCCGGCAAGGTGACACCGGTGGGTGAGCTCGTCGCCCCGAAGGACGCGCAGGTGCAGTCGAGGCCCGGCACCACTCCGTCGGCCACCCCCGCGGACGGGGAATCGACCAAACCGGTGGCCGCCACGGTGACGCCGAACGGCTCCAGCGGCGTCGGGACCGCGCTCGCCATCACCGGCGGCGTCCTGGTGCTGCTCGCGGCGGGCGTGTACCTGGTCAACCGCCGCTGGCCGCTGCCTGATCTGGTGCGTCGCCGGGCGCGTCCCTGACCTCCTCGGCCCCGTTGTGCTGCGTCGCCGTCCAGGCGGCGCAGAACAGCACGAGTTTCGAGGTGAAGTTGATCCACAGCAGGAGCGCGACCGGCACCCCGAAGGCGCCGTACATGCTCTTCGAGGCCACGCCCTGGATGTAGCCGCTGAGCAGCAGCTTGAGCAACTCGAAGCCGACCGAGCCGATCAGGGCGGCGGTCAGCAGCCGGTGGCGCGGCGGTTCCACGCCGGGCAGCAGGGTGAGGACGTAGAGGAGGACCAGGAAGTCGGCGAGGACGGCGACGAGGAAGGCGGCGATCCGCAGCAGGAGGCTGCCCCAGCCGCCCTTGTCGAGGCCCATCTGCCCGGCGATCCAGTCGACCAGCGCGGAGGCGACGGTGGACGTGGCGATGGTGACCAGGATCGCGCCGCCCAGGCCGACGAGCACCACCGCGTCCTTGACCTTGGCCAGCACCGGGTTCTCCGCGCCCTCGGGCAGCTCCCACACCGCCCGCAGGCAGTCCCGCACCTGGCCGACCCAGCCGATGCCGATGAAGAACAGCGTGGCACCGGCGATGAACCCGACGGTGCCGGCGTTCGCGACCAGAGCGTGGATGTCGAGCTGGTCGGAGATCCCGGGGACCTGCTCGGCGATCTTGCTCTGCAGCTTGTTCTGCTGGGCCACGCTGAGCGTCGCGGCGCTGATCGCGGCGGCGACGGTGAGCAGCGGGAAGAGTGCCACGAAGCTGACGAACGTCATCGCCGCGGCGAGACGGCTCCACTTCACCCGGTCGAGGCGTTCATAGCAACGCCAGGCGTGCGTGGTCATGAGCCGCGTCACGATCGGCCCGATACCGGGGAGCTTCTTCAGCCAGTCCACGATCTGACTCTCCCCTCGTCCCCCTCTACCAGTCCTCGAGTACCCCCTCAGCCGCGGATACGGCATCCCCGGTCCGCCACGGCTGGTCATCCACTCGGTGAGGAGCCACACCGAGTGGAGACATCCGTACCGCCGTGCCCCTTTTACGGCGATACGGTCACGGTCATGCCTTCCCACAAGGACGCCTTCAGCTCCCCGAAGTCCCTGCTGATCCTCGGCGGCACGTCCGGGATCGCTTTGGCCACCGCACGCCGCCTCATCGCCCGGCGCGCCCGCACCGTCTGGCTGGCCGGACGCCCCTCCCCCGAGCTCGACCGGGCCGCCGAGCACCTGCGGGAGCTCGGTGCCGACACCCGTACCGTCGCCTTCGACGCCCTCGACCCGGAGGGGCACGAGGCCGCTCTCGGCAAGGTGTTCACCGAGGACCACGTCGACATGGTCCTCCTCGCGTTCGGCGTGCTCGGCGACCAGGCCACCGACGAGCGCGACCCGGTGGCCGCGGCCCGCGTCGCGCAGACCAACTACACGGGCGCGGTCTCGGCGGGCCTGGTGTGCGCCCGCGCCCTCCAGGAGCAGGGCCGCGGCTCGCTGGTCGTGCTGTCGTCGGTCGCCGCCGAGCGCGCCCGCCGCACGGACTTCATCTACGGCTCCAGCAAGGCGGGGCTGGACACGTTCACCCAGGGCCTGGGCGACGCGCTGTACGGCACCGGTGTGCACGTCATGGTCGTGCGCCCCGGTTCCGTCCACCGGCGCGGCACACGGGCCCGGGACGCGGGACCTTTGGCCACGACGCCGGAGGAGGTGGCCGCGGCGATCGAGCTGGGGCTGCGCCGGCGGTCGGAGGTGGTGTGGGTGCCGGGGACGCTGCGGCTGGTGATGTCGGCGCTGCGGCTCGTGCCGCGGACGCTGTTCAGGCGGCTGCCGATTCAGTAACGCGGGACCCGGGAGCGCCCGGGTCGTGTGTTCGGCTCGCGTCGTCCGCCCGAAGGGCGACGACCGGGCCTAGGGAAGCGGCAGGGTGGCGTCCTGCGTCGGTGCGCCCGCCTGCGGTGGCACCGTCGCGCCCCCGAAGGCGAACTCCCTCAGCTTGCGCCAGACACCGTCCGGGCCCTGCTCGTACAGCGCGAAGCCCGTGCACGGCCAGCCGGCCTCGTAGCCGACGAGCTCCTCGTACGCCCGGTCCATCGCCGCCTCGTCGATGCCGTGCGCCACCGTGACGTGCGGGTGGTACGGGAAGAGCAGCTCGCGCGCCACCGGCCCGGAGGCGTCGCGGACCTGCTTCTGCAGCCATGTGCACGCCTCGGAGCCCTCGACGACCCGGACGTAGACCACGGGGGACAGGGGCCGGAACGTGCCCGTGCCGCACAGCCGCATGCGGAAGGGGCGTGCGGCGGCGGCGACCTCGAGGAGGTGGTCCTCGATCGCGGGCACCTCGGAGGCGTCGACCTCCGTGGGCGGCAGCAGGGTGACGTGTGTGGGGATGCCGTGAGCCGCGGCGTCGCCGAAGCCCGCGCGCAGCTCCTGGAGGTGGCTGCCCTGAGGCTCCGGGACCGCGATCGACACACCGATCGTTACGGTCCCCACGTCGTCTCCTGTCGTCGTGTCGGTGTGCGGGACGAGCTGCCGCTGCGGTGTCCGCCCCCTCCGACTGTACGGCCACGACCATGCCGTCGGGCAGGCGCGGACGGAGTGGAGTGCAGCACCTCCAGGGCGCGCCGGGGCCCGGCACGGGTCGCGGCGGTGGCGGTCAGTGCTTCGCGGGCAGGAAGCCCACCCTCTCGTACGCCTGGGAGAGGGTCTCCGCGGCGACGGCGCGTGCCTTCTCCGCGCCCTTGGCCAGGATCGAGTCCAGCGTCTCGGGGTCGTCCAGGTACTGCTGGGTGCGGTCCCGGAACGGCGTCACGAAGTCGACCATGACCTCGGCGAGGTCCGTCTTGAGGGCGCCGTAGCCCTTGCCCTCGTACCTCTGCTCCAGCTCCTCGATCCCGGTTCCGGTGAGGGTGGAGTAGATGGTCAGCAGGTTGCTGACACCGGGCTTCTCCTGCGTGTCGTACCGGATCACCGTGTCCGTGTCGGTGACCGCGCTCTTGACCTTCTTGGCGGTCGTCTTCGGATCGTCCAGCAGGTTGACGAGCCCCTTCGGCGTGGACGCCGACTTGCTCATCTTGATCGACGGGTCCTGCAGGTCGTAGATCTTCGCCGTCTCCTTGAGGATGTACGGCCGCGGGACGGTGAAGGTCTCGCCGAAGCGGCCGTTGAAGCGCTCGGCCAGGTCGCGGGTCAGCTCGATGTGCTGGCGCTGGTCCTCGCCGACCGGGACCTCGTTGGCCTGGTACAGCAGGATGTCGGCGACCTGCAGCACGGGGTACGTGAACAGGCCGACGCTGGTCCGGTCGGCGCCCTGCTTGGCGGACTTGTCCTTGAACTGCGTCATACGGCTGGCCTCGCCGAAACCGGTGAGGCAGTTCATGACCCAGGCGAGCTGGGCGTGCTCGGGGACATGGCTCTGGACGAAGAGCGTGCAGCGCTCCGGGTCGAGCCCCGCCGCCAGCAGCTGGGCGGCCGCCAGGCGGGTGTTGGCGCGCAGCTCCTTCGGGTCCTGCGGGACGGTGATCGCGTGCAGGTCGACGACCATGTAGAACGCGTCGTGGCTCTCCTGCAGGGCCACCCACTGGCGGACGGCGCCGAGGTAGTTGCCGAGGTGGAACGAGCCGGCGGTGGGCTGGATTCCGGAGAGCACGCGAGGACGCTGCATGGCGGAGCCGTTCCCCTGCGGGTTGTGGTGGGAGCCGTGCGGGCTGTCAGAGGCCATGCCCACCATTCTCTCAGGTTCGGGGGGCCGGTCCGGAACTGGTGGGCAACAGGTGTGCCCCCGGTGCGTCCCTGCGGTGTAACCCCGGCGGTGTAAAAGGAGTCATGACGATGGAGGGGGTCCGCGTGCAGGGGCTCGGCAGGCTGGTGGCGGCGCTCGCGGTGGCGGTCACGGCACTGACGGGAGCCGCCGCACCGGCGCGGGCCGTGAGCAAGGACATCCCCGATCTGGCGCTCGTCGTGGCGAACGGCACCGGCCGTATGACCACACTGCGCTCGGGGGACCGGGACTTCGTGCTGCTGTGGCAGCTCCTGGCCCCGACGGAGACCAGGACCGAGCGGGTACCGGACGCATGGGCCCAGGGGAGCTACCCGCGGGTGCGGGCCACCGTGACGTGGGCGCTGACCGGGATCGGGGGGTGGCCGTACACCACCCGGGCGCCCGGGGGCGACGTGGCCGTCGAGCGGCAGGACCAGGTGTTCCTCGCCGAGGACGGGACGGCGTGGGTGCGGTCGGATCCGGCCCCCGACGTCGCCGACGACGACATCAGATGGCACCGGGCGCCGCGGTCGGTCTTCGACCGGCTGGAGAAAGCCGGGCTGCTGGAGCCGTCCAGGACCGCCGCCGGGGACGGCTCCTCGGCAGACCTGCGCTGGGCGGGCGCGGGGCTCGGAGCGGGACTGGCGCTGGGGTCCGTCGCCACGCTCGTCGCGGTACGGCGTACGGCGGCCCGGCGGGAGGCCGGGCCGCCGCGGCACGAGCTCATCGATCTCGGCGAGCTCCGGTGACCGACGCCGTCAGGTAGGCCGCGGGCCGTCCGTGGCCGGCGGCGCGGGTCCCCGCGCCGCCGGCCGGCGTCCGGTCAGCCGAGGTCGATCTCCGGGTACAGCGGGAAGTCCGTCAGCAGGTCGCTCGCGCGGTGCGCCACCTCGTCCGCGATCTTCAGGTCCAGGACGTGCTGGGCCTTCGACGGGGTGCCCTTGCCCGTGGTACCGGGGACGGCGGTCGTCAGGACACGGTCGATCAGGGCGGCGATCTCGTCCATCTCCGCCGTTCCCAGACCGCGGGTGGTGAGCGCGGGCGTGCCGACGCGAATGCCGGAGGTGTACCAGGCGCCGTTCGGGTCGGCCGGGATGGCGTTGCGGTTGGTGACGATGCCCGACTCCAGCAGGGCCGCTTCCGCCTGGCGGCCGGTGAGGCCGTAGGACGAGGCCACGTCGATCAGGTTCAGGTGGTTGTCCGTGCCGCCGGTCACGAGCGTGGCGCCGCGGCGCGTCAGGCCTTCGGCCAGGGCGCGGGAGTTGTCGACGATCCGCTGGGCGTAGTCGCGGAAGGACTCCTGGCGGGCCTCCGCCAGGGCGACGGCCTTCGCGGCCATCACGTGCGGGAGCGGACCGCCCAGCACCATCGGGCAGCCGCGGTCGACCTGGTCCCGGAGGGAGTCGTCGCACAGGACCATGCCGCCGCGCGGGCCGCGCAGCGACTTGTGGGTGGTGGTCGTCACGATCTGGGCGTGCGGGATCGGGTCGAAGTCGCCGGTCAGGACCTTGCCCGCGACCAGGCCCGCGAAGTGCGCCATGTCGACCATGAGCGTCGCGCCGACCTCGTCGGCGATCTCACGCATGATCCGGAAGTCGATCAGCCGGGGGTAGGCCGAGTAGCCCGCCACGATGATCAGCGGCTTGAACTCGCGCGCCGACGCGCGCAGCGCCTCGTAGTCGATCAGGCCGGTGGCCGGGTCGGTGCCGTAGGAGCGCTGGTCGAACATCTTGCCGGAGATGTTCGGGCGGAAGCCGTGGGTGAGGTGGCCGCCCGCGTCCAGGGACATACCGAGCATGCGCTGATTGCCGAAGGCGCGGCGCAGTTCGGCCCAGTCCTCCTCGGAGAGCTCGTTGACCTGGCGGACGCCCGCCTTCTCCAGGGCGGGCATCTCGACACGCTGGGCGAGGACGGCCCAGAAGGCGACCAGGTTGGCGTCGATGCCGGAGTGCGGCTGTACGTAGGCGTGGCGGGCGCCGAAGAGCTCCTTGGCGTGCTCGGCGGCGAGCGACTCGACGGTGTCGACGTTGCGGCAGCCGGCGTAGAAGCGGCGGCCGATGGTGCCCTCGGCGTACTTGTCGCTGAACCAGTTGCCCATCGCCAGCAGCGTGGCCGGAGAGGCGTAGTTCTCGGAGGCGATCAGCTTGAGCATCTCGCGCTGGTCGGCGACTTCCTGGCCGATGGCGTCGGCGACCCGCGGCTCGACGGCACGGATCACGTCGAGGGCGGAGCGGAAGGCGGTGGACTCGGTGGTCAAAGGCTGCTCTGGCATGTCGGCCTCCGGTGCGGCGTGGCTACAAGCGTTCACGGTTCACGGTCGGCCCAGGCGCACGGCACTCGCTTGCATCCGGGCCGCTCCCCGATGGTCGGTCCCATCCCAGCGCGCCAGTCACGGCCCGCGGTCAGCCTACCGGGCATGTGCCACGGCCCGGTTCCCGCGTCCACCATGCGAGCGACGATAGGAGAGGCAGCACACAGCCCCGTACGGCCGGAAGGGGAGCCACCGTGAGCACGACAGAAGCCATGGTCGCCGCGGCCGAGGCGCACACCGCGCACATCTACCATCCTCTCCCGGTCGTGGTGGCGACGGCGGAGGGTGCCTGGATGACGGATGTCGAGGGACGCCGCTATCTGGATCTGCTCGCCGGCTATTCGGCGCTGAACTTCGGCCACTGCAACCGGCGGCTGATCGACGCGGCCAGGGCGCAGCTGGAGCGGGTGACGCTGACCTCGCGGGCGTTCCACCACGACCGGTTCGGGGCGTTCTGCGAGCAGCTGGCCGAGCTGTGCGGCATGGAGATGGTGCTGCCGATGAACACGGGCGCCGAGGCGGTGGAGACGGCCGTCAAGACGGCCCGCAAGTGGGGTTACCGGGTCAAGGGCGTGCCCGCCGGGATGGCGAAGATCGTGGTCGCGGGCAACAACTTCCACGGCCGTACGACGACGGTCATCAGTTTCTCCACCGACCCGCAGGCACGCGCGGACTTCGGCCCGTACACACCGGGCTTCGAGATCGTGCCGTACGGGGACATGACCGCGATGCGCGCGGCGGTGACGGAGAACACCGTGGCGGTGCTGCTGGAGCCCATCCAGGGAGAGGCGGGGGTGCTGGTACCGCCGGCCGGGTATCTGCCGGCGGTGCGCGAGCTGACCCGGGAACGGAACGTGCTCTTCGTCGCCGACGAGATCCAGTCGGGGCTCGGCCGGACCGGACGGACGTTCGCGTGCGAGCACGAAGGCGTCGTACCGGATGTGTACGTGCTCGGGAAGGCCCTCGGCGGGGGGATCGTGCCGGTGTCGGCGGTGGTGTCCAGCGCCGAGGTGCTCGGGGTGTTCCGGCCGGGCGAGCACGGCTCGACCTTCGGCGGCAACCCGCTGGCCTGCGCGGTGGCCCTCGAGGTGATGGCGATGCTGCGGTCCGGCGAGTACCAGGCGCGGGCGGCGGAGCTGGGCGTGCATCTGCACCGCGAGCTGGGCACGCTGACCGCCTCGGGCCGGGTCACCGGGGTCCGTGGGCGGGGGTTGTGGGCGGGCGTGGACATCCACCCGGACTGCGGCACGGCACGCGAGGTCTGCGAGAAGCTGATGGACCGGGGTGTCCTGGTGAAGGACACCCATCAGTCCACGATCCGGATCGCCCCGCCCCTCGTCATCACCGAGGAGGACCTTGACTGGGGGCTCGGCCGGTTGCGGGAGGTCCTGGACGTCTGAGGCCGGCCCTCACAGGATCACGTGCGGCAGGAAGCGCGCGTACTCGTCCGTGACCAGGCCGGAGGACTCCCGGATGCCGAGCCCCGCCGACTCGTCCTCGACGACCCAGGCGCCGAGGACGACACGGTTGCCGTCGAAGGACGGCAGGGGTGCCAGCTCCTGGTAGCAGCAGGCGTCCTCGCGCACGGGGACCGGAGCACCCGGCTCGTGAACCGTCACCCCCTCCCCCTCGCGGCCGAGGAGCGGCTTGGCGACGTAGCCCGTGGTGTGCGCCAGCTCCCGCGGCCCGTCGAGGTAGGCGGGAAGCAGGTTCGGGTGGCCCGGATACAGCTCCCAGAGGATCGCGAGGAGCGCCTTGTTGCTGAGCAGCATCTTCCAGGCGGGCTCGATCCACAGCGTGCTGCCCGTGCCGCCGCCGTTGTCGAGGCTGTCCAGGACGTGTCCCGCGAAGCGGTCCGTGGTGAGCCACTCCCAGGGATACAGCTTGAAGCAGCTGCGGATGAAGCGGAGCTGGTTGTCGACGAAGCGCTCCGACAGCGGGTCCCAGCCGATCTCCTCCATGGAGATCCATTCGGTGCCGAGCCCGGCCTGTTCGGCGGTCTCCTTCAGGTACGCCACCGTCATCAGGTCCTCGCCGAGTTCGTCGGCGGCGGAGTGGGCGAAGTAGAGCGGGCTGCCGGGCGGGAGGAGGGCGGCCTGCTTCTTCCAGGCGGCGATCAGCCGCTCGTGCAGGGAGTTCCACTGGTCGCCGTCCGGGAACCGCTCCTCCATCCAGAACCACTGGGGCGAGGCGGCCTCGACCAGCGACGTGGGCGTGTCGGCGTTATACTCCAGCAGCTTCGCCGGACCCGTGCCGTCGTAGCGCAGGTCGAACCGGCCGTACACGGACGGCAGTTCGGCCCGGCGGTGCCAGGCCTCGGCGACCGCACGGGCGACGCGCGGATCGGTGATGCCGAGGTCGGCGAAACGGTCCGCGGCGACGATGTGTCCGGCGGCGGCCAGGCACATGTCGTGCAGCTCCTCGACGACCTCCTCCAGCGCCTCCGCCTCGGGAAGGGTGAAGACGTAGTACGCGCTCTCGTCCCAGTACGGACGAAGCGAGTCGTCCGGGTAGCGGGTGAGCGGGTAGATGAGTCCCTGCGCCTCGACGGTCTGCTGCCAGCCGGGGCGGGGCTCGATGGTACGGCGCTCCACGGTCCGCTCAGCCGCCGCTCTTGCCGTGGCTGCCGAAGCCGCCGCGGTCGACGCCGCCGTGGCTGCCGCCGCTGGAGCCACCGGAGCCCTTGCCGGGCTTGGTGAAGGAACCGCCGTTGACGAAGCCGCTCTTCTTCTTGCCGCCGTAGTACCAGGAACCGTGCCCGGACGTCTTGACGGACGTGCAGTTCTTGTCGGACACGACCTTGTAGCCCTTGCCGAGGGTGTAGCTGTCGCGGTCGACGCAACGCTTGTCCGGGGCCGAGGAGCAGGCGGTGAGGGCGGCGGCGAGAAGTCCCATGCCGCCGAGGACGACCGTGCCCGAGCGCAGTTGCCGGCGTGTGTCCGCCATTTCGTGTTCCCCCGTCGGGTGAGACTTCGTTGAGACGTCGGTGAGAGGTTTTCGGGCAACAGACTAGAGAGCGTCAATCTGGTGTTCGAGCGCGCCCCGGCCGTGACACCGTCCCCTACAGTCACTTTGTGTTCTTTGGAATGGTGTGCGCGCTCGGTGCGGCGGTCTGCTTCGGTACGGCGACCGTGCTGCAGGCGGTCGCGGCACGAACGGCAGGCACCGGTGGGGGCGGGGACGCGGCGCTGCTGCTGCGGGCCCTCAAGCAGTGGCGGTATCTGGCGGGGCTCGCGCTGGACGGGATCGGCTTCCTGCTGCAGATCGCCGCGCTGCGGTCCCTTCCGATCTACGCGGTGGGCGCGGCCCTCGCGTCCAGCCTCGCGGTGACGGCGGTGGTCGCGGCCCGGCTGCTGCGGGTGCGACTGACCTCGAGCGAGTGGGCGGCGGTCGCCGTGGTGTGCGCGGGCCTTGCGATGCTCGGCCTGGCGTCCGGGGCGGAAGGCGGCCAGGACGGATCCACGGACCTGAAGTACGCGATGCTGGCGACGGCGGTGGCCGTGCTGCTGCTCGGACTCGCCGGAGGGCGTCTGCCGGGGCGGGGACGGGCGCTGGTGCTGGGCCTCGGCGCCGGGTTCGGGTTCGGGGTGGTCGAGGTGGCCGTTCGGCTGATCGGTTCGCTGGCGCCCGGATCGCTGCTCACGAATCCGGCGACGTACGCGCTGCTGCTGGGCGGCGGGGCGGCCTTCCTGCTGCTGACGACGGCGCTGGAGCGGGGTTCGGTGACGGTGGCGACCGCGGGCATGGTCGTGGGCGAGACCGTGGGGCCCGCCGCGATCGGGGTGGTGTGGCTGGGCGACCGCACCCGCGAGGGGCTGACCTGGCTGGCGGTGCTGGGATTCGTGGTGGCGGTCGCGGGGGCACTGGCGCTGGCGCGGTTCGGGGAGGCCCCGGTCGCGGAGGGGTGAGCAGCCGGGCACCCGTCCGGACCGGACGCCCGGTCCGGACGGCCTACGGCAGCACCCTGCACAACGCGTTCAGCGCCTCCGCCCACCCGTGGTCGGGCGGTGTCCCGTAGCCGACGACCAGGGCGTCGGGCGGCTCGGCACTGGCTCCTTCGTGGCGGAAGCGGTGCAGGCCTTGCACCGCCAGGCCCTGCCACGCCGCCGCATGGACCACGCTCTGCTCGGTGCCTGGCGGAAGCCGCAGGACCGCGTGCAGACCCGCCGCGATGCCCGTGACGCGCACATCGGGGGCGTGGGCCGCGACGGCCCGGACCAGCGCGTCGCGGCGGCGGCGGTAGCGCAGCCGGGCGGCGCGTACATGCCGGTCGTAGGCACCCGACACGATGAACTCCGCCAGGGTCAGCTGGTCCAGCACGCCGCAGGTGTCGGTGGGGCCCTTCGCCGCGCAGGCCTCCTCCGCGAGCGCCGGCGGCAGCACCATCCAGCCCAGGCGCAGCCCGGGAGCGAGGGACTTGCTGGTGGTGCCCAGATACACCACATGGTCGGGGTCCAGGCCCTGCAGCGCCCCGCCCGGCCGGCGGTCGTAGCGGAACTCGCCGTCGTAGTCGTCCTCCAGGATCAGCCCCCCGGTGCGGCGCGCCCAGTCCACGACGGCCGCCCGCCGCTCGGGGTGCAGCGGCACACCCATCGGGAACTGGTGGGCGGGAGTGAGCAGCACGGCGCCCGCGTCCGCCAGCCCCTCCACGCTCGTGCCGAGCCCGTCGAACGGCAGGGGCCGGCTGTGCAGCCCGGCGGCCGCCAGCAACTCCCAGTGGACGTCGAGTCCGTACGACTCGACGGCGACCGTACGGACGCCGCGCGCCCTGAGCACCGCGCCGAGGATCTGCAGCCCCTGCCCGAAGCCCGCGCACACCAGGATGCGGTCGGGGTCGGCGCGCACACCGCGCGCCCGGGACAGGTACTCCGCGAGCGCGGTGCGCAGTTCGGCGAGGCCGCGCGGGTCGCCGTAACCGAGGGCCCGGTTCGGCGCCGCCGTCAGGGCGCGGCGGGCGGCCCTGAGCCACTCGGCGCGCGGGAACGAGGCGACGTCCGGCCTGCCGGGCTGCAGATCGTGGGCCGGACTCCGGACTGCGCGGGGACGGGTCGCGGCGGGTGCGGTCCCGGGCCCGGGCGAGGTGCGCTCGGCCACCAGGGTGCCCGAGCCCTGGCGTGCGGTGAGCCAGCCCTCGGCCACCAGGTCGGCGTACGCGTCGGCGACCGTGTTGCGCGCGATCCCCAGGTCGGCGGCGAGCGAGCGGGAGGAGGGCAGCCGGGTGCCGGGCGCCAGCCGCCCGGAACGGACCGCCTCCCGCAGCGCCTTCGTCAGCCCCTTGCGCAGACCCGGCCCGGTCGGCTCGACATGCAGATCGAACCCCAGAGTGGCCCAAGGTTTCCCCATGGAAATGGACCATACTCCTGGGCTGCTCCGCTCCTAAGGTCGGAGATATGACGACGAACGACTACGCCGCCGAACACACCCCCCGCATGAACTGGGCCAAGCACGCCCCCGAGGTCTACCGGGCGATGGTCCGGCTCGACGCGGCCGCCGGGCAGGGTCTGGACCCCACGCTGCGCGAGCTGGTCAAGATCCGCACGTCTCAGCTCAACCACTGCGCCTTCTGCCTGGACATGCACACCAAGGACGCGCTCGCGGCGGGCGAGAGCGTCGAGCGGATCGTCCAGCTCAGCGCGTGGGAGGAGTCGCGGCACTTCTACACGGAGAAGGAGGCCGCGGCGCTGGAGCTGACCGACGCCGTCACGGTGCTGACGGACGGGTTCGTGCCGGACGAGGTCTACGAGCGCGCCGCCAAGCACTTCGACGAGGCGGAGCTGGCCCACCTGATCGCCTCGATCACGGTGATCAACGCGTGGAACCGGTTCGGTGTGACGACCCGCGCGGTGCCGGGCCACTACACGCCGGGCCAGTACAGCTGACGGAGCGCACGACGCATACCGCGGGCCTCCGCACCGGGGCTTGAGCCGCCGGGTGCCTCACGGCGAGGCACCCGGCGTCATGCTAGTGGGACAGCCACGCCTTCCATGTGGAGGTGTGGCCGTCCACCCATTCCTTGGCCGCCTGCTCCGGGGTCAGCTTCCGGTCGGCGATCATCAGGGCGACCTCGTTCTGGTCCTCGGTCGTCCAGTTGAACTTCTTCAGGAAGTCGGCCGCCCTGCCGCCGCTCCCGGCGAAGTCCGCGTTCAGGTACTTCTGCAGCGGCGTGTGCGGATAGGCGCAGGCGACCTTCGCCGCGTCCGCGTCGCAGCCCTCCTTGTACGGCGGCAGCTTCACCTCGGTCATCGGGACCTTCTTGAACAGCCACTGCGGCGCGTACCAGTACGTCAGGAAGGGCTTCTTCTCCTTGGCGAACTGCCTGATCTGCGTGATCTGCGCCGCCTCCGAGCCCGCGAAGATCACCTGGTAGTCCAGCTTCAGGTTCTTCACCAGCGCCTTGTCGTTGGTGACGTAGGACGGCGAGCCGTCCATCAGCTGGCCCTTGCCGCCGCTCTCCGCGGTGCGGAAGAGGCTCGCGTACTTGTCGAGGTTCTTCCAGTCGGTGATGTCCGGGTGCTGCTCGGCGAGGTAGGTCGGGACGTACCAGCCGATGTGGCCGGTGACCCCGAGGCCGCCGCCGTGCACGATCGTCTTCTTGTCCTCGACGTACCGCGTCTCCTGGTCGGGGTGGCCCCAGTCCTCCAGGATCGCGTCGACCCGGCCCTGGCTGAGGGCGTCCCAGGCAGGGATCTCGTCGACCTGGACGGTGTCCACGCGGTAGCCGAGCTCGTGCTCGAGGAGGTACTGGGCCACGGCGACGTTCGCCTGCGCGCCCACCCACGACTGCACGGACAGGGTCACCGTCTTCGAGCCGCGCGCAGCCGCGAACGGCGAGGCCTGCTTGGTCATGTCGGCGGCACCGCAGCCGGTGGTCAGCGTCAGCACGGCCAGGGCCGTGGTGATCGTCGTACGGGTACGGGGCATCTCACGCTCCCTTCTTCGCGCGGCGCTCGGTGGGCTGCGTCACCCGGTCGAGCGTCAGACCGAGGCAGACGATCGCGGCACCGGCCACCAGACCGGTCGCCAGGTCGCCCTGGGCGAGGCCGAAGACGACGTCGTAGCCGAGCGCGCCGCCGCCGACCAGACCGCCGATGATGACGACGGCGAGGACCAGGACGACGCCCTGGTTGACGGCGAGCAGCAGGGCCGGACGGGCCAGCGGGAGCTGCACCTGGCGCAGTTGCTGGACGCTCGACGCGCCGAGCGAGCGCGCCGACTCCAGGGCGGCCTGGTCGACCTGACGCAGGCCCTGGGTGGTGATGCGGACGACGGCCGGGAGGGCGTAGACGATCGCCGCAACGGCGGCGGGCGCGCGGCCGACGCCGAACAGCGCGACCACCGGGATCAGGTAGACGAACTGCGGCATCGTCTGGAAGACGTCGAGCACCGGGCGCAGCAGCCGTTCGAACCGGTCGCTGCGCGCCGCGGCGATCCCGGTCGCGAGACCGAGGACCAGGGTGACGGCGACGGCCGCGAGCACCTGCGACAGCGTGTCCAGGGACGGCTTCCACACGCCGAGCACGCCGGTCGCCGACATCGCGAGGACGGCGGTGAGCGCGGTGCGCCAGGTGCCGATCAGCCAGGCCAGCGCGGCGACCACGAGCAGCACCGACCACCAGGGCAGCCACTGCAGTCCGGTGCGCAGCGGGTCCAGGATCCAGGTGGTGTAGTGGCCCGCCCAGTCGGCGGTGCCGCCCACATAGGGGACGCCCGAGTACAGGTGCGCGGTCATCAAGTCGACGGCACGGTTGACCGGCTCGGCGATGCGCACGGTCCAGGACAGCGGCCAGTCCAGGAGACCGGCCAGGCGTGCGGCGACGGCCACGGCCACGGTGGCCGCGGCTGCGTACACCCAGCCCGCCCGGCCGGTGGACGGCAGGCCCTCGCCCGCCGCGCCGGTGACGCGGTCGAGGACGACCGCGAGCAGCACGATCGGGATGCCGGCGGCGAGCGCGGCGCCCACGTCCACCGAGGCCAGAGCCTGGTAGACGCGGTCTCCGAGGCCGCCGGCGCCGATCACGGAGGCGATGACGGCCATGGACAGCGCCATCATGATCGTCTGGTTGAGGCCGAGGAGCAACTCCTTGCGGGCCAGCGGGAGGCGGGCGGTGAGCAGACGCTGGCGCACGGTGGCACCGAGCGAGTCGACCGCTTCGAGGACCTCCTTGTCAGCGCCCCGCAGACCCAGCGCGGTGAGCCGGGCCATCGGCGGGGCCGCGTAGACGACGGTGGCGAGGACGGCGGCCGGAACACCGATGCCGAAGACGAGGACGACGGGCAGCAGATACGCGAACGCCGGGAGCACCTGCATGGTGTCGAGTACGGGGCGCAGGGCGCGGAAGGTGCGGTCGGACAGGCCCGCGGCGAGACCGAGCAGCGCTCCGAGCACGACGGACACGAGCACCGCGATCACCATGAGGGCGAGCGTCTGCATGGTGGGCACCCACATGCCGAGCAGACCGCAGGCGAGGAGGGCGGCCGCTGTGCCGAGTGCCAGGCGCACACCGGCGACGCGCCACGCGAGCAGCGCCCCGGCCGCCGTCACGCCCGCCCAGCCCGCGGCGAGCAGGACGAGGTAGACGGCGCGCACGGACAGCACGACGGCGTTGCTGACATAGCCGAAGAAGTAGAGGAAGAGGGGGTGGCTGTCCCGGTTGTCGATGATCCAGTCGCTGGCGCCGGTCAGCGGCTTGGACAGGTCGACCGTGAGCGCGTGCGGCCAGCTGCCGCTCGCCCAGCGGGCGTCGGCGAGGGGGACGAGGACCGCCGCGACGACGGCCAGCACCAGGAGCTTGCCGAGGGCACGGTGCTGGAGGAGACCGGAGCGGAAGAGACGGGGAGCGGCGGGTGCGGTGAGAGTCGCCATCACACCGCCTCCTTGCTGTGCTCCGTCCCGGCCACGACGCCGAGCAGTCGCTCATGGTCGACCACGCCGAGGCAGCGGCCGCCGTCCATGACCCGGGCCGGGGAACCCGTACGGGCCACCGCCTCGATCGCCTCGGAGACCGTGGCGTCCGGGGACACCGCGGGGCCTCCTTCGGTCTCCATGGGGGACGCGGTGCGCATGGCCGAGCGGACCGTGATGACCTGCTCGCGGGGCACGTCCCGGACGAACTCGCGGACGTAGTCGTCGGCGGGAGCACCCACGATCTCCTCCGGAGTGCCCAGCTGCACGATCCGGCCGTCACGCATCAGGGCGATGCGGTCGCCGAGCTTGAGCGCCTCGCTCAGGTCGTGCGTGATGAAGACCATCGTGCGGCCCTCCTCGCGGTGCAGCCGGACCACCTCCTCCTGCATGTCGCGCCGGATCAGCGGGTCGAGGGCGCTGAACGGCTCGTCGAACAGGAGTACTTCGGGGTCGACCGCGAGCGCGCGGGCCAGGCCGACGCGCTGCCGCTGGCCACCCGAGAGCTGGGCGGGGCGCCGCTGCTCCATGCCCTCCAGGCCCACCTTGGTCACGAAGCCGGCGGCCCGCTTCCGACGTTCGGCCTTTCCGACGCCCTGGATCTCCAGGCCGTAGGCCACGTTGTCGAGGACCGTGCGGTGCGGCAGCAGTCCGAAGTGCTGGAAGACCATCGCCGCACGGTGCCGGCGCAGTTCGCGCAGCCGGGTGCGGTCCATGGCGCGGACGTCCTCACCGTCGATGGCGATGGTGCCGGCGGTCGGTTCGATCAGCCGGGTCAGACAACGCACGAGGGTGGACTTGCCGGAGCCCGACAGGCCCATCACGACGAACACCTCGCCCTTGCGGACGTCGAAGCTCACATCGCGCACCGCGGCGGTGCAGTCGGTGCGCTCACGCAGCGCGGCGGGGTCCAGCGTGCCGAGTTCCGGGTCGGCGGGGACGCGGTCCGCCTTGGGGCCGAAGACCTTCCACAGGTTCTCGACACGGAAGACGGGGCTCTGCGCCCCGGCGTCGGTGGGCGGCTTGCGGGTGGGGACGGTGGCGACCATCAGGCCTCGCCTCCGATCAGCTCGGCGGCCTTCTCCCCGACCATGAGCACCCCGATCATCGGGTTCACGGCGGAGATGGTCGGGAAGACGGATGCGTCGGCGATCCGGATGCCGTCGAGTCCGCGGATCCGCAGCTCCGGGTCGACGACGGCCAGTTCGTCGGTCTCGGCACCCATACGGCAGGTGCCCGCCGGGTGGTACACGGTGTGCGCGACCTTGCGCGCGTACGCGCTCAGCTCCTCGTCGCCCGTGATGTCCGGGCCGGGGCAGACCTCCCGTTTGAGCCAGCCGGCCAGGGGCTCGGCCTTCGCGATCTCACGGGCGATCTTGATGCCGTCCACGAGGGTGCGGCCGTCGTGGTCGTCCTCGTCGGTGAAGTACCGGAAGTCCAGCGCGGGCTTCTCGTCCGGGTCGGCGCTCTTCAGCCAGAGGCGGCCGCGGCTCCTCGGTTTGGGGATGTTCGGCGTCATCGAGACGCCGAACTGCGGCCGCTCGTAGCCCAGTCGCTCCGGATTGTCCGTGAACGGGATCTGGTAGAAGTGGAACATCAGGTCGGGGCCCGCGCTGCCGGGGTCACGGCGCACGAAGAGGCCCGCGTCGCTGTCCATCGCGGAGTTCTCCGGAATCGGGCCGTGCGTCTCCCACACGATCACCGACTCGGGGTGGTCGAGCAGGTTCTCACCGACACCCGGCAGATCCTGCACGACGGGTATGCCGAGCTTCTCCAGATCCTCCTTCGGGCCGATGCCGGAGTGCAGCAGCAGTCGGGGCGAGTCGACGGCACCGGCGCACAGCACGACCTCGCGCCGGGCCCGTACGAGGATCTCCTCGCCGTCCTTGGTGCGCACGTGCACGCCCTGCGCGCGCGTGCCCTCCAACTCCAGCCGGTACGCCCAGGTCTCCAGCAGGATCGTCAGGTTGGGGCGCTCGTCCATCACCGGGTGCAGATACGCCACCGACGCGCTGGAGCGCTTGTTGTCCTCGGGGTGGTAGGCGAGGTCGAAGAAGCCGACGCCCTCGGTGAACGGCTTCTTGTTGAAGCCCTCGACGCGCGGGACGCCGAGCGCCGTCTGCGCCGCGTCCACGAAGTCGCGGGCGATCGCGTTCCGGTCCTTCTCGTCGACGGGGACGACGTTGTTCTGGAGCCGCGCGTAGTAGGCCTCCATCGGGACGGCGCCCCAGCCCTGGGCGCCAGCCGCCTCCCACTCGTCCCAGTCGGAGGGCAGCGGCTTGAACGCGATCAGCGTGTTGTGCGAGGAGCAGCCGCCGAGCACCCGGGCGCGGCTGTGCCGGATGTGCGAGTTGCCGCGCGGCTGCTCGGTGGTGGGGTAGTCGTAGTCGAGTTCGCCGCCGAGCAGGCCCATCCAGCGGCGCAGGGTGAGGACGTCGTCGCGGCCGACGTCGCTCGGGCCGCCCTCGATGACGGCGACGGTGACATCCGGGTCCTCGGTGAGGCGAGAGGCGATGACGGAGCCCGCCGTGCCGCCGCCGATGACGACGTAGTCGTAGGTGTGCTGCTCGGACATGGGGTGCTGCTCCTCGATGGGGGTTGGAGGAAGGTGCTGCGCGCGCCGGGGGGAGACCCGGGTGGGGGATGGGGGACGGAAGGTCAGCCGGCGAACCAGCGGACCGGGCGCGGCGCGAGGTTCTGGTAGACGTGCTTGGCCTCGCGGTATTCGGCGAGGCCAGCGGGGCCGAGTTCGCGGCCGACGCCGCTCTTGCCGAAGCCGCCCCACTCCGCCTGCGGGAGATAGGGGTGGAAGTCGTTGATCCAGACGGTGCCGTGGCGCAGCCGGCCGGCGACACGGCGGGCGCGGCCCGGGTCGGCGGTCCAGACGGCGCCGGCGAGGCCGTACTCGGTGTCGTTGGCGAGCGTGACCGCCTCGTCCTCCGTACGGAAGGTCTCCACGGTCAGAACGGGCCCGAAGACCTCCTCCCGTACGACCTTCATCTCCCGATGGCACTGGTCCAGCACGGTCGGCTCGTAGAAGTAGCCGGTCGCGGGCCTGGTCCCGGACGGCTCGGGGCGCCTGCCGCCGCAGCGCAGCACCGCGCCCTCGGCGAGCGCGGAGGCAACGTATGCCTCCGTCTTGGCGCGCTGCTCCGCGGAGACCAGCGGGCCGCACTCGACGTCCTTCTCGGTACCGCGGCCGAGGCGGATCCGGCTTGCCCGGCGGGCGAGCTCGGCGACGAAGCGCTCGCGGACGGACTCCTCGACGATGAGCCGGGAACCCGCCGAACAGACCTGACCGCTGTGGATGAAGGCGGCGTTGAGGGCCTGGTCGACGGCGGTGTCGAAGCCGTCGTCGGTGGCGCAGGCGTCGGCGAACACGACGTTGGGGTTCTTGCCGCCGAGTTCGAGGGCGACCTTCTTGACGCCCACCGCGGCGGCCTGCGCGACCTTCGTACCGCTGACGAGTCCGCCGGTGAAGGAGACGAGATCCACGTCCGGGTGCTCGGCGAGCCGGGCGCCGACCGAGTGGCCGGGTCCGGTGACAAGGCCCGCCACTCCGGTGGGCAGTCCGGCCTCGATGAGCAGTTCGATCAGCGCGATCGTGCTCATCGGGGTGATCTCGCTCGGCTTCACGACGAAGGTGTTGCCGGCGGCGAGGGCCGGAGCGATCTTCCAACTCGCCTGGAGGAGCGGGTAGTTCCAGGGAGTGATCAGGGCGCAGACACCGACGGGCTCGTAGCAGACGACGCTGTGCACATCGGGCGAGCCGGCGTCGACGACCCGGCCGGCGCTCTCGGCGGCGACGAGGTCGGCGAAGTAGCGGAAGGCGTCGGCGACGCAGTCGATGTCGACCCGGCCCTCTTCGACGGTCTTGCCCGCGTCCCGGCTCTCCAGGAGACCGAGCTCTTCGCGATCGCGTACGAGCAGATCGGCAACGCGACGCAGGAGCGCGGCACGCTCGGCGGCGGGGGTGCACGGCCAGGGACCTTCGTCGAAGGCGTGGCGGGCGGCTGCGACGGCTGCGTCGACGTCCCTTTCGTCACCCTCCGCAACCACGGCGAAGGGGTCGGCGTCCGCGGGGTCGATGATCTCGCGCGTCGCTCCGGAGAGCGCCGCGCGCCACTCGCCGGCCACGTGAACCGTCTGCTCTGCCTGCCGCGCCTGCTGTCCGGCCATGATTCGGTACTGCCTTCCGTTCCTGTTCCGCGCCCCTGAGTCACACAGGTGTGACTCCCGGAGGCCGGGGCACCTGCCCCCGCGCCGCACGTGCATGCGCACTCCGTGTCCGAAAGTGCGCCGCGTCACTGAGAATGCGGTCGGAAAGGGTGAAAAGTACGCTGCCGATCAAGCACTCATGGAGGTGACGCGATGCCCACGCCCCGTGGCTTCACCATTGCGACCTGCGCGGCGACAGCCGCGGCAGCGGGTCTGATGCTCTGCACCGGCACGGCCGGCGCCTCGTCGGACGACACCGGCGGCAACCAGGACCCACAGCGGCTGCTCGCACAGGCACAGGAGGGGCTGCGGACGGCGACATCGGTGCGCCTCGCCTACCTCGACCGGAGTACGACGGCGACGACGAGCACTCGCCTGCCGACGTCGATGCAGCTCTCGATCGACCGGAGCGGAAACTGCGCGGGCACCCTGACCCTGGGCGGGCACGGCGGTTCCGTCGAGATCATCAAGCGGGGCACCGAGGTGTGGCTCAAGCCGGACCAGACGTTCTGGAAGGCCGAGCTCCCCGGCCAGCGGGGCGTCACCGCGAGCAAGGAGTTCATGGGCCGCTACATCCACGGCTCGACGTCCGACTCGCTGCTGAGCGGCGTCGCGAACGCCTGCGACCTCGAGTCCCTACAGAAGGCCGCCATGGTCTCCGCGCCCTCGTCCCTGACGGAGGGGCTCGCGACGACCCTGAACGGCACCCGGGTGGTCCCGCTGTCCTTCAAGGTGAACGGCCTGACGTCCACGCTGTACATCACGACGGGCAAGGACCACCGCCTGTACCGCGCGGCGCAGAAGGGCCCGGACACGGACCTGTCCCTCACCTTCACGGACTACAACAAGCCGGTCCTGACGAAGGCGCCGCCGGCCGGCGAGTCGGTGGAGATCTCGCAGGTCCAGGGCCTGCCGACCGCCTGAATCCCGTCAGCCGGGACAGGGAACGGCCACGGGCTCACCCGGACGGCCGTTCCCTGCTGCCCGCCGGCTCGATTCACCCGTCCGGAGCAGTGCGCACCGAGCCCGTCAGTCGCCGGACGCGTCGCAGGTGGCGCCGGGCGGGCAGAACCAGGCCAGGGCCGTGGTGAGCAGCTTCAGTTCGTCGTCGCGGCCGTCCGCGTCGGGACCGTACACGGCGATGGCGTAGATCTTGCCGTCCACGGCGACGAACCGCTCGTCGAAGACATGCCAGGTACCCACGTCGGGTTCGCCCCTGATGGTGTCGGCCAGGTACTCCAGTCGCGACCCGGTGAACTCGCCGGCGTCGAGCTGTTCGAGGGCCAGCTCCCGGAAGCCGGCGGGCTTCGCGGTGTCCGGGGACAGGTACAGCTGGAAGGACGCGTCCGGGGACGGCTCCGCCACCTGGTACACCTGCAGCCGGTGCCTGCGGTCGGGGCTGCGGTAGTTGACCACCGGTATGCCGTACGAGGACTTCACCGTGGAACGCTTCCAGTCCTCGGGGAGGGCGATCCGGAAACCCGCGCCGTCGGCGTAGGACCGGTAGCCCGCCGGGAGTGCGCTCGGCGAGGCGGACGGCGACAGCGACGCGTCGGTGGGCGAGGGCGGTGCGGGGGTGTCCGAGTGCTGGGTGGGCACGGTGGACGTGGAAGGGCTCGCGGCGGCGCCCCGGTCGTTCTTGCCGTCGTTCCCGGAGTCGACCACCAGCGTCAGCACCAGGCTCACGGCGACTCCGACCGCCGCCGCCCCGGCCACCACGGACCACACGAGCCGGCGGCTCGGCCCGCCTGGTGCGGCGGGCGCCGACGGCTGGGGTAACGTCTCGGGGGTGGGCCAGGCGCTGTTGTCGGCCGGCCACGGCGGGAACGGCGAAGCGCCGCCGTCCCCGGCCCACCACTGCGGGGCCGGCTGCGCCCCGCCCTCGGTCACCTGAGTGGGCCACCAGGCAGCGTCCGCGGTGGAGGCGCCCGGGTCCGCCGCCGGCCCTCCGCCCGCTCCCCCGGGGCCGGGCGCATCCGGCGCCGGCGTTCCCGCGCCACCCGCTCCCCCGGACCCCGCATCCGGCGCATGCTGCGGGCGCGCCGGTGGCGGCGGGGTGGCCGGAGGCGGGTTGCCCGCCGCGTCGCCGTCCTCCCAGCGCTGGGTGTCCTCGTTCCAGTACCGGCCGCCCCCACTCATCGTCTTCCTCTCACATTCCGAGCAGGCCGGCCACGGCGCCGGCGGACGCGAGCACGCTCAGCAGGGCCTGCGAGTCGCTGAGCAGCTCGCGCAGCCGCTCCCGGCGCGACGGGGCCGCCTGGCCGGTACGGGTGATCTCGTCCTCTGTCTGGGCGAGCGCCGCGTCGAGCGCGGCCGTCTGCTCGCTGCCGCGCACCCGCGCCAGGTCGGCGCGCAACTCGCGCACTGCCTTCAGCAGTTCCTCGGCGGCCTCGTCGCGCTGCCCGGCCGTGCCCTGATGGCTCACGGCCTGCGCGTGGCTGCCGATGGCGAAGGTGCTGTGCGAGACGTCGCCGATGCTGACGTTCGGCTCATCCGTGGCCATCGGTGTCGGATCCCTTCTGCGGTGTGGGGCCGTTGGTCGTGGCGGAGGCGCGGGCGTGCTCGCCGACCGCGAAGGTGCTGCCCTCCACCCGGCCGATGTGTACGCCGCCGTTGCTGATGTTCACGATCTTCTGCACGAACTCGCCGGTCTCGTAGCCGGATTCGGCGAGCGCCGCCCGCACCCCGTGCGCGATGCGGTCCTGCACGGCCTTCAGGTAGCGGTCGACGTCCATGTCCTGGAAGAGCGACCGGTCGGGCGCCGAGCCCAGCTCCCGCACCGACAGAGCGGGACCGTCCGGCAGCGCGCCCGCGTAGCCGCCGGTCAGCATCCGCCACCCGTACACCACGGCCCTGCCGAGGGTGATCAGGGCCCGGGCCGGGGAGCCCGGCACCCGGGCGAGGGACCACGCGGCCTGGCCGAGCAGGTTGTTGTGGCGGAAGCGGTGCGCCGTCCGGTCGGCGTCCTTGAAGTCCTCGCGCACCGGGGTCAGCACATGCGGGGCGATCTCCAGCATGAGCATGCGCCCCTGGGTGTGGATGCGCACGAACACGGTGACGACCAGCTCCTCCTCCCATCCGCCGACCCGGATGCGCAGGAAGTGCCGCCGCTTCTCGCCGCCCTCCTCGACCGCCCGCGCCCGGTGCTCCTCGAACGCCTGCGGGTGGTACGGCGCGTCCTCACGGCGCAGCAGCCCCTCCGCGGGCAGGAACACGCACTCGTCGATCTCCAGCCAGCGCAGCCGGTCGCGGACGCCGGGGCCGGCGTACTCGGCGGGCACGCGCAGCCGGTCGAGCAGGGGGCGCACCTTCTCCAGGACGGCCCGGTTGCTGAGCGGCTGCTGCTTCTTCAGCGGGTCGGGTGCGAGCTCCACGGCGAGGACCCAGGGGTCGTAGGCCCAGCCGGCGCCGCAGAACGGCCGTGCCTCGTGGTACATGATCAACGGGGCGTGCTGTTCGAGCCGGATACGCTGCCGCATCCGCTCGAAGCGCGGTCCCGGTGCCTGCTCCGCGGGGTCGCCGGCGGCATCGGCGAAGCGCTGCGAGGACAGTTCGGCGGCCATGACGTGGGCGAACTGCCGGCGCTGCTGAGCGAGGCACACCGCGATGAGCACGAGGACGCCGAGGGCGAACCACGCCTGCCAGGGCTTGCCCGACCTGCTGCTGCCCGGCAGCAGCAGGTCGGACACGCTCGGCGCGTCGGAGGAGTTCAGTCCGTAGGGGTCCAGGGAGCCGGAGGAGGACGACCGGTACGGCGAGGCGTCGTCGGAGCCGCCGAACGCCAGCATGATCGTGAGGACGAGGAACCCCGCGACCGCGAGACGGCCCCACCAGCGCAGGATGAAGGCCGTCACCCGCCGGTACAGGGGCGGCTCCGCGGCCCGGCCCCTGATCCAGGACGCGATCGTCAGCATCAGGCTGGGCCCCAGGAAGAAGGCCAGCAGACCGCCGGAGAGCGCCGAGCCCACCAGCCACAGGCCGATGATGGCCCCGGCCCACGTCAGCTCCTGGCGCCGGGCCCGCAGCGCGTGCGCGAGCACCCGTGCCGCGTCGTAGCCGAGCGAGGGCGCCGCGATCCGCTGTTCGTTGAGGTGCAGTTCCTCGATGACCCGGTCCCGGTAGCCGGGATCCAGATACGCGCCCGCGCACAGCAGCCGGGTGGCCTCGCTGGCGTGCGGTGGCTTCTGCGCCGGCGCCGATGGCGGACCGGCCTGTGTCGGCTGTGGTTGCTGCGGCACGTAGGCGGTGCTCACGCCACTCCCCCGATGATGGAACCGGGCCCCAAGGGACCTGGATCACAAGCAACTTGACAAGTCATCAGCATAGGGGGACGTCCAGGCCCGGGAAAGCGTGACTCCGGTCATTCCTTTGACTAAAGTCAAAGGAACATGGAGTCAGTATCGAGCGAGGACATCACGGCCCTCCGGCGGTTCAACCGTTACTTCACCCGCCGGATCGGGGCCCTGGACGACCACTACCTCGGGCAGGACCGGCCGCTTGGCCAGGCGCGGCTGCTGTACGAGATCGGGGACGGGGTCTCCCTGCGCGAGCTGCGCGGCCGGCTCGGTCTCGACGCCGGGTATCTGAGCCGGATGGCACGGACGCTTCAGGCGCAGGGACTCGTACGGACGAGCGTGCACCCCGACGACAGCCGGCTGCGGCTGGCGGAACTGACCCCGGCCGGGCACGTCGAGGTGAAGGAACAGAACCGCCGTGCCAACGCCCTCGCGGAGAGTCTGCTCGGCGGCCTCAGCGAGGCTCAGCGGGGCGAGTTGAGCGCCGCGCTCGGCACCGCGCGGCGGCTGCTGCGCCTCGCCGCCATCACGATCGAACGCGTCGACGGCGGCTCCCGGGACGCCCTGGCCTGCCTCGACGCCTACGCCGCCGACATCGACGCCCGCTTCCCCGAGGGCTTCGATCCCGCCGCCCTGGTACGTCCCGAGGAGGTGTCCGGCACCGCGGGTGCCTTCCTGGTCGCCTACGAGGAGGGGCGGCCCGTCGGGTGCGGGGCCCTGCGGACCCTGGAGCCCGCTGTCGGTGAGATCCGGCATGTGTGGGTGCATCCCGATGCCCGGCGGCTCGGTCTGGCCCGGCGCCTCCTCGACGGCCTCGAGCAGCAGGCCGTCGAGCGCGGCCTCGGCGTCGTACGCCTGGACACCCACGCCGTTCTGACGGAGGCCCAGGCGATGTACCGGGCCTGCGGGTACGCGGAGATCCCGCGTTACGACGAGAACGTGTACGCGGCCCACTGGTTCGAGAAGCGGCTGCCGGAACCCGGTCCGCACTGACCACCGCGCCCTCGGGTCCCGTGCGCCCGCCCGCACGGGGCAGGCCCCGTCCGGGCGATACCGGAACGGGGCCTGCGGGGACGGATGGTCCGTCGAACGATCAGATGAGGCCGAGGGAGCGGACCGCCTCGCGCTCCTCCTCCAGCTCCTTGACCGACGCGTCGATGCGGGCGCGGGAGAACTCGTTGATGTCCAGGCCCTGGACGATCTCGTACTTGCCGTCCTTCGTGGTGACCGGGAAGGAGGAGATGAGGCCCTCCGGGACGCCGTAGGAGCCGTCCGACGGGATGGCCATCGAGGTCCAGTTGCCCTCGACGGTGCCGTTGACCCAGGTGTGGATGTGGTCGATGGCGGCGTTGGCGGCGGAGGCGGCCGACGAGGCACCGCGGGCCTCGATGATCGCGGCACCGCGCTTGGCGACGGTGGGGATGAAGTCCTCGGCGAGCCACTTCTCGTCGTTCACGACCTCGGCGGCGTTCTTGCCGGCGACCGTCGCGTGGAAGACGTCCGGGTACTGGGTGGCGGAGTGGTTGCCCCAGATCGTCAGGCGCTGGATCTCGGAGACCGGGACGCCCGTCTTCTTCGACAGCTGGGTCAGCGCGCGGTTGTGGTCGAGGCGGGTCATCGCGGTGAAGCGCTCGGCCGGCACGTCCGGGGCGGCGGCCTGGGCGATCAGCGCGTTGGTGTTCGCCGGGTTGCCGACGACGAGTACCTTGACGTCGTCCGCGGCGTGGTCGTTGATGGCCTTGCCCTGCGGCTTGAAGATGCCGCCGTTGGCCTCGAGGAGGTCACCGCGCTCCATGCCCTTGGTGCGCGGACGCGCACCCACGAGGAGGGCGACGTTGGCGCCGTCGAAGGCGACGTTCGGGTCGTCGCTGATCTCGATGCCCTGCAGGAGCGGGAACGCGCAGTCGTCGAGCTCCATGGCCGTGCCCTCGGCGGCCTTCAGTGCCGGGGTGATCTCCAGGAGGCGCAGCTTGACCGGCACGTCCGCGCCGAGCAGCTGGCCGGAGGCGATGCGGAAGAGCAGTGCGTAGCCGATCTGGCCGGCCGCGCCGGTGACGGTGACGTTCACGGGAGTGCGGGTCATGGCGTTCTCCGTTTGACAGCTGGCGGTAGGGCTTCGTCGCCCGGGGTGCGGGATCCGGCCGCCGGCTCGTGACCGGCGCCCCGCCACGATGATCGATCACGGGTACAGACGATCGATATCTTGGCGTCAAGAGAGATCCAGCCGTCAGGCTATCGCGCATCCGGGATCCCGGATGCGCGGGCCCGTGTGGCCCGCCCCACAACAGAACGGACGGCGGCCGCCCGTCCGGGAGAGGGGGGACTCGAGGCGGCCGCCGTGTGGGGGTGTCCTGCCGGGGGGTCTCTCGGCCTCCCGGACTGCCGGACTCCCGTGGGGGTACGGTGCGCCTGCCCCGCAGCGCGTGGGTCATGCGTGCTGTGCGGGGATTGTTTTCGGCGAGCGGAGTGCGACATCTGCCCGCGCGCCCCCGTGCGGCGTGTCGCCGGCCGTCGCGGGTCCGTCGGCCGTCGGGAACTCGTCAACACATCGACACCACGGGGACGCAGCGGTGGCCTCGAAGGGCACAGGCGGATCGGGTCACCCGAACGTCATGGCACCCGCGAGGGCGACGACGAGCAGCGCGCACAGGGCGACGAGCGCGGCCAGCAGAAGACGGCGCTCGGCAGATCGGGGCCGGGTCTCCTGCTCCGGCCGCTCCCACCAGGGCACCGTCGGATCGTCCTCGTACTCCCCGGGCGCCGGGCCGTCCGCCGGGGCGGGCGCCGGAGCCGGCGGACGGGGCCAGGCGTGCACGGCCAGTTCCCATCGCACCCCGAAGCGCTCCGCCTCCTCGTCCACCAGCCCCGCCACCCGGCACAGCGCCGCGACCGCCTGACGGGGCGGTGGCTGGGTGGCGTTGAGGTAGCGCTGCCAGGAGGACTTGCTGTACGCGGTACGCGCGCCGAGGGCGACGAGGCTGAGCCCGGTGCGGTCCTTCAGGAGCCTCAGTTGCTCCACGAAGTGGCGCACCTCCGGTGGAAGATCGTCCGGCAGGGGCTGCCACGCACCCATCGCTCTCCCCTCCGCGTTCCCCGGCCCAAGAGTCTGTCTCCGTCCGATGGACGGCTTCAGGGGGCGCACCGGTTCCGTTGCGGGGCGCCGACACCGTAGCGGAACGGTCACTTCCGTGCCACAGCGGACTGCTGGGTGTTGAACAGCTCCCGCACGTACATGAGGGTATTTCCCGGGCGGTCCGGACCGCCCGGGGCGCCCGGCCTCCCACGGGGGAGAGGCCGGGCGCCCGCGCCTTTTCTCCATCACCGGAGGGAGCCGGCCCGAGCGGAGTACCGCCTCGCGCAGGGCGAGCAAGCCGTGCCGGATCCGCCTCGGCCGCCTCGGCCGGCGACCGCGGGGCCGAACGCGGCGGGATCTGGCGGCCGTTGAGGCAGCGCTGCCAGGACGACTTCGACGGCGATCACCTACGACGACGGCGGGCCGTCCCCCGTCGAAGGGGGACGGCCCGCCGATGTGCCGGTCCGTGAACGCGCGGTCAGGTGCGGACCGTGAAGTGCAGGGTGTCGTCCAGGAAAGGTATCTCCAGCCACGGTTTCGGCTGGGCCATCAGGGCGAGCAGCACGATGGCGAGGCCCAGCACGCCGTAGGTGACCAGGTCCGTGAAGCGGGAACGCACCGCGAGCATGCCCACGTCGGGCAGCAACCAGCGCATCGCGGCACCGCCCAGCAGTGCGACCCCGATCAGGATGGTGCCGACGCGGAACATGTCCAGCGCGGTCAGCAGCAGCCCGAGGCCGATGACCGACAGTACGGCCAGGATCGGCCACTGACGGGCCGGCGCGGGCGCGTCACGGCGCGCGGCCCTGCCGCCGCCCTCGGGTCGCGCGGTGTCCCGGGTGACCCGGGGGAACCGCCGGGTCACCCGCCGCGGCGTGCCGTCGGCGTCCGGGGCACTGACGGCGTCCGTCACCACGGGCTCGGTACCGTCCGCCCGCTGCTCTTCACTGGTGCCCTCAGGCCTTTCTTCAGCCGACACTGCGCTCCGCCGCCTCGACCACGTTGACGAGCAGCTGGGCACGGGTCATCGGGCCCACACCGCCCGGGTTCGGAGAGATCCAGCCGGCCACCTCGGCCACGTCCGGGTGGACGTCACCGACGATCTTGCCCTCGGCGCTGCGCGAGACGCCGACGTCGAGGACGGCGGCACCCGGCTTCACGTCCTCGGCCCGGATCAGGTGCGCGGAGCCGGCCGCGGCGACGATGATGTCCGCCCGCCTGAGGTGGGCCGAGAGGTCGCGGGTGCCGGTGTGGCACTGGGTGACCGTGGCGTTCTCGCTGCGCCGCGTCAGCAGCAGCGGCATCGGCCGCCCGATCGTCACGCCCCGGCCGACCACCACGACCTCGGCGCCCTTGATCTCCACGCCGTGGCGGCGCAGCAGGGTGAGCACGCCGTTCGGGGTGCAGGGCAGCGGCGCCGGCTCGTTCAGGACCAGGCGGCCGAGGTTCATCGGGTGCAGGCCGTCCGCGTCCTTCTCCGGGTCCATCAGTTCCAGGATCCGGTTCTCGTCGATGCCCTTGGGCAGCGGCAGCTGGACGATGTAGCCGGTGCAGGCCGGGTCCTCGTTCAGCTCGCGGACGAGCGCCTCGATCTCCTCCTGCGTCGCCGTCGCGGGCAGTTCGCGCTGGATCGAGGCGATGCCGACCTCGGCGCAGTCGCGGTGCTTGCCCGCCACGTACTTGCGGCTGCCGGGGTCGTCCCCGACCAGGATCGTGCCGAGTCCGGGCGTGAGGCCCTTCTCCTTCAGCGCCGCCACACGGGCGGTCAGCTCGGACTTGATCTCGGCTGCGGTGGCCTTGCCATCGAGAATCTGGGCGGTCATGGGTCCCATCCTCGCGGATGACCCGCTCCCGGTTCCAATCCGGGCACCACCGTGCCGCTCCTGTCCGCTTCGACCCATGATCAGCGAGGTTGCACTTGCACAACACCTTCGAAATGCCGCTGGACAAGGCACGGGTGCTTTACAACGATGACAGCACGGTGCAGCGGGCAGTATCCGGGGGGACGGACCGCATCTGCAGGACTTTCCTCCGAACCGTGCCGCGCGCGTCCCCGCACTTGAGGCAGACGGAGGAAAGACCGCTCATGAGTTTCGGAGACTCGAACAACCCGTACGGCGCGCCCCAGGGCCACCAGCCCGGCTACGGCTACCCGCAGGGTCAGCAGCCCGGCTACGGCTACCCGCAGGCGCCGCCGGTGCCGCAGGGCGGGTACGGTCAGCAGCCCTTCCCGACGACCATGCCCGGCACCGTCAGCGCGGCTCGCGCACTGCTGTGGGTCATCGTCGGCCTGCAGGTCGTCGGTGTGGCCCTGTTCGCGATCGGCGCGGCCGGCGTCAACGCCGCCAAGAACGACGACAAGCTCAAGGACAACGCGAACTTCCAGCAGCTCGCCGACTACTCCTCCGGCATGCTCTGGGCCGTCGCGGCCTTCGCCGTGGCCTGGGCGGTGTTCGCGATCGTGCTGGCCGTGAAGTTCAACAGCGGCGGCAACGGGGTCCGCATCACGACCCTCGTCTTCGCGATCATCACCGCGATCCTCGGCATCTACCCGTTCATCATCGTGGGCCTACTGCACACGGTGCTCGCCATCCTGATCGCCGTGTTCGTCGGCAACTCCGCCGGCTCCGCCTGGTTCAACCGCCCGCGGCAGCCTGCCTACTGACCCCGCCGGGCGGCGCATCCGCCCGCCGACACGCCACGGGCCGTGTCCCCTCCGTACGAGGGGGACACGGCCCGTGGCGTGTCGGCGGGCCTGTCCGGTGGCGCCGGACAGGCCCGCCGTTCGGTGCTCAGTGGAAGAAGTGGCGGGTCCCCGTGAAGTACATGGTCACGCCCGCCTTCTGCGCGGCCTCCACGACCTGCTCGTCACGGATCGATCCACCGGGCTGCACGATGGCCTTGACGCCCGCGGCGATCAGGATCTCCGGCCCGTCGGGGAACGGGAAGAAGGCGTCCGAGGCGGCGTACGCACCGCGCGCCCGCTCCTCGCCGGCCCGCTCGACGGCGAGTTTGCAGGAGTCCACCCGGTTGACCTGGCCCATGCCGACGCCGACCGAGGCGCCGTCCTTGGCGAGCAAAATGGCGTTGGACTTGACGGCCCGGCAGGCCCTCCAGGCGAAGGCCAGCTCCGTCAGCTCTTCGGAGGAGAGCGCCTCGCCCGACGCCAAAGTCCAGTTGGCCGGGTCGTCGCCGTCGGCCTGGAGGCGGTCGGTGACCTGGAGGAGGACACCGCCGTCGATCTGCCTGGCCTCCACGCGGTTGCAGGGGCCGTTGGGGGCCTTCAGCACCCGGATGTTCTTCTTCTTGGTGAGGGCCTCCAGCGCGCCGTCCTCGTAGTCCGGCGCCACGATGACCTCGGTGAAGATCTCCGCGACCTGCTCGGCCATCTCCTTGCTCACCGGCCGGTTCACGGCGATGACACCGCCGAACGCGGACAGCGGGTCGCAGGCGTGCGCCTTGCGGTGCGCCTCGGCGACGTCCGAGCCGACCGCGATACCGCACGGATTGGCGTGCTTGATGATGGCGACGCAGGGCTCGTCGTGGTCGTACGCGGCACGGCGCGCGGCGTCCGTGTCCGTGTAGTTGTTGTACGACATCTCCTTGCCGTGCAGCTGCTCGGCCTCCGCGAGGCCGCCGCTCGGGCCTCCGCCGACATAGAGGGCGGCGGGCTGGTGCGGGTTCTCGCCGTAGCGCAGGGTGTTCTTGCGCTCGTAGGTGGTGCCCAGGAAGTCCGGGAAGGGCGAGTCGTCGACGGGCGCGTACGAAGACGCGAACCAGTGGGCGACGGCGACGTCGTAGGCGGCGGTGTGCTGGAAGGCCTCGGCGGCGAGGCGCTTGCGCGCAGTGAGGTCGAAGCCGCCGTCGCGGACCGCGGCGAGGACGTCGGCGTACCGGTCCGGGCTGGTCACCACGGCCACGGACGGGTGGTTCTTGGCGGCGGCGCGGACCATGGAGGGGCCGCCGATGTCGATCTGCTCGACGCACTCGTCGGGCGAGGCCCCGGAGGCGACGGTCTCCCGGAAGGGGTAGAGGTTGACGACGACGAGGTCGAACGGCTCGACGCCCAGCTCGGCGAGCTGCCGGCGGTGGCTGTCGAGCCGCAGGTCGGCGAGGATGCCCGTGTGGACCTTGGGGTGCAGGGTCTTGACCCGGCCGTCCAGGCACTCGGGGAAGCCGGTCAGCTCCTCGACCTTGGTGACGGGGACGCCCGCGGCGGCGATCTTCGATGCGGTGGAACCGGTGGAGACGAGCTCGACGCCGGCCTCGTGCAGCCCACGGGCGAGCTCTTCCAGCCCGGTCTTGTCGTAGACGCTGACAAGCGCGCGCCGGATGGGCCGCTTGGTGCTCTCGGCGGTCACTGGATAACTACCTTTCGTCCCTCAATGCGATAGCCGTTGCGGGCGAGCCGCCCCACGACCTCGACGAGCAGCCTTCGCTCGACTTCCTTGATGCGTTCGTGCAGAGCGTTCTCGTCGTCCTCGTCCCGGACCTCCACCACGCCTTGAGCGATGATCGGCCCGGTGTCGACGCCGTCGTCGACGAAGTGGACGGTGCATCCGGTGACCTTGGCGCCGTACGCGAGCGCGTCGCGCACACCGTGGGCTCCGGGAAAGCTGGGGAGCAGGGCGGGGTGGGTGTTGACGAACCGCCCGCCGAACCGTGCGAGGAACTCCTTCCCCACGATCTTCATGAACCCGGCGGAGACGACCAGGTCGGGCTCGTGGGTGGCGACGGCCTCGGTGAGGGCGGCGTCCCAGGCCTCCCGGCTCTCGTAGTCCTTGACCCGGCACACGAAGGTGGGCAGCCCGGCGCGCTCGGCGCGGGCCAGGCCCTCGATGCCGTCGCGGTCGGCGCCGACGGCCACGACCTCGGCCCCGTAGCCGGCGGCCGAGGTCTCGGCGACGGCGTCGAGGAGCGCCTGCAGGTTGGTGCCGGACCCGGAGACCAGGACGACCAGGCGCTTGGCCGGGGACTCGGTGACGGTCTCGGCCACGGACTCGGCCACGGCGGGGCCCTTTCTCGGGGAAGCGTTGGCGCAATCGCTCGGCAGAGCGTTTGTATGGTCGTACAAATGCTTCGCACCCCCGGATACGGGGAAGTCTACGAAGCGGTCGGCCGTCAGCAACGATACCGGCACATCGGACGGCCCCCCAGGGGACGGGGGCGCGGCCGGAAGGTAGCGTCTGGGGAGGGGCCATCCGAAAACGCGGTGCCGACGCGGGGAACGCCGCACCTGCGTGGGACGTTGACCCGGGACGGGAACAACCCCGTCCGGGGCGCCCGCTTCGCGGCTGGCCACAGGGGCAAGCCGGACAAGACGCCCACCGGAACCACCAAGGGGAAGACGCACACCTGATGCCGGACCGCAGTCTCCGACTCCCTCCGCTGCTGCTGCGCGAGCGGCGCCCTTCGTCCGTGCCTCCGCGGGAGAGCAAGGGGGCACCCCACAGCGGGGGTGACTCCACGGGCGGCGGCTCCGCGGACGGTGGCCGGGGCCCGGAGGCGCCCGAGGACGACAACCCCTTCGCGCCGCCGCCGGAGGGAACGCCCGACCAGCCCTGGCGGCCGCGCCATCCGGCACCGGGGCAGAGCCAGGGACAAAAACAGGGCCGGCGGCCGGAAGGCTCCGACGAGGGCGGACGTCCCTCGTGGGGCAGCCAGTGGAGCGATCGTCAGCCCGGTCCTTCCGCGGGCGGCCGCTTCGGCGAGCGTCCCGGAAGCCAGGGCGGTCAAGGCGGTCAGGGCGGACCCCAGGGCCCCGGCGGTCAGGGCGGCCCCGGCACAGGCCTGCGCTGGGACCCCACGGACCCGGCCCAGCGCCGCGCTCGCTACGCGCTGATGGCCGGCATGTGGGCCTTCCTCTTCTCTCTCTTCAGCTGGCCCTACCTCGCATTGCTGCTGGGCGCCCTGGCGCTGTACTGGGGCGCCAGCGCCCTGCGTGCCAAGCCCCGCAACCCCGACCCGAACACCGCCGCCCCCACGGCCCGCCCGCAGACCTCCGCGGCGATCAGCGGCCTGGTCACGGCGTCCCTGGCGATCGCGATGGTGGCGGCCACGTTCGCGGCCCAGTTGGTGTACCGCGACTACTACACCTGCCTGAACGACGCCCTGACGACCTCCGCCAAGCAGTCCTGCAACGACCTGCTGCCCCAGGATCTGCGAGGGGTGCTGGGTACACGCGGCTGAGCCGGGGGCTGGTCCTGCGCGAGCCGGGCGTTCACGCCAGGTGCGGGACGAGCCCTGGGACGCGCGGGTCTGACGTCGGCGCATCTGAGGGAAGCTCATGTTCTCCTCAGAAACCTCGTGGAAGCTCGTCGTCCGCCGACCGGCGCTGACATGATCTCGCCAGCTTCAGGGGCACTTGACCACACCGTGCCCACCATTCACGGGGGGAGATGTGTCATGAGCGCGCTGAGATCCCTTGCAGGAGTGGGCGTCGTCTGCGCCCTGGCACTCGCTTCGGTCAGCGCGTGCACCGCGGACGACGCCGGCGACGGGCAGCCCACCAGGGCCACTCGCTCCACCGGGCCGGCCACCGTCGTTCACGTCACGG
This sequence comes from Streptomyces sp. CA-106110, assembly GCF_050936285.1. Taxonomy (NCBI): domain Bacteria; kingdom Bacillati; phylum Actinomycetota; class Actinomycetes; order Kitasatosporales; family Streptomycetaceae; genus Streptomyces; species Streptomyces sp. CA-106110. The sequence goes on from NZ_JBNJNB010000001.1 coordinate 5,101,973, forward strand.
CACGCCCTTCCCTGCAGGAACCGCCGAAACTGGACGGTGACGAAACGCTCGCCGGTCAGCAGAAGGTGACCCGCGGCAGTGCCAGTTTCGCCTTCGGCGCGGGGAAGAAGGGCAAGGCGCTGATCGTCGCGGTGCGCTGCCAGGGCACCGGGAAGATCGAGGTCGCGGTGCGCCCGGTCAGTGTGTCCTTCCCCTTGGAGTGCCGGCCCGGCGAGGTGAACACCATCCGCAACGAGGTGCTGGTGCATGGGGTCGAGCGCAGTGGCACCGTGTCCGTCGAGGCACCTTCGGCCGTTCGCTGGGCCGTGACCATCGGCCGAGGCGAACCGGCGCAGGTGGAGCCGGCCGGCACCCAGTGATGTCACAGCGGTCCGGCCTGGTCCCTGGTTGAGCTCGGGGCTCGGACGGAAGGCGCCATCCGGCGGGAAGATGCCGACCGGCAGCGGCCGGCCTCACGCACGCGGTTCGGACCCGTCCGGCGGGACGGGCTTGGAGGGATCCGGCAGGACGGGCTTCGGAGGTTCCGACAGTACGGGCTTCGAGGGATCCGACGGAACGGGCTTCGAGGGATCGGGCACAGCGGCCTTCAAAGGTTCCGACGGGACGGGCTTCGGAGGGTTCGGCAGGGCGGCTTTCGGCGGGTCCCGCAGGACGGACTTCGGGAGGTCCGGCAGAAAGGACTTCCTGGAGGCCGACGCGAACGGGTCCTCCGTTCGCAGTGCCTCGTACGGCTTGAGGTCGGGGTCCTCCCACGCATCGTGCTGTTTCGGAGCCGCGGGAAGCGACGGTCTCCGGCCGAGGGAAAGCACAGGCGGTCGCGCAACCGCGGGCGGGGGGACCGCGGCGGCGGGCGCCGCGCTCCGAGGCTTCGGTTGCCGCCGCGGCTCCCCGCACCCCCACAGCCGCCCTGCCCGTACCGCCCATCCCACCGGCAGCCCGACCGCCGCCGTCCAGCCTGCCGCCGCGAGGCCCACCTGCCATCCCACCGGCCCGAAGCGCGCCAGCGCGTTCACCCCGAGCGGGCCGCCCGCCGCCTCCGCGAGGCCCGCGAGCACCATCCCGCACACCGCGCTCGCCACCAAGACCGCTCCCCCCGTCCGTCCTGCCGACCACGCGCCGTCCCGTCCGTGCTCCCGGTCCGCGCTCGCCGCGCGTGCCACGAACCACCCGACGGTCACCCCCGCCGCGACCGGCACCGCTCCCACCGCCCACCGCAGCGGCCCGCCCCCCGCTTCCGGAACCGCCGCCAGCAGCGGAAACGGCGGCAGGAACGCCGGTGGCCGCACGGTCGACAGCGGTGCCACCACATGCCCCGCTCCCAGCATGAACCCCGGCCCGAGTCCGTACGCCGCGCCCCACACGGCGGCGTTCGGCACCAGCGCAGCCGCCAGGAGCAGCACCGCCCACCGCCCCGACCATCCCTGAGCGAGCTGCAGAAAGGTCAGTTGGGCCGTGTCGCCGTGCCGCACCAGTGACACCCCGACCAGCAGCGCACCACCGCCCACCAGCACGGTCGACCCCGCCAGGGCCGCTCGGAGGGAGTCCCCGAGCCGTAGCCGTCCGTCACGGTCGACCGCTCCGAGCGTCACCACCTGCCGTACGCCCTCGGGCAGCCACTCGAGTGCCCGGCGCACGCTCCGTGACAGGCGCCCACAGGGGCGCCCGTGCGCCGTCCACACGCCCATACCCGCCGCCCCGGCGACCATGAGCGGCACGTACCACGCGGCCCCCGCCCACGACGGCCGCAGCGTCCCTCCGGAGGCGTACAGCGCCGCCACGGCCCCCACACCGAGGTAACCCGCCACCGCGCCGGTCCACGCCGTGCGCGCGCCGACGGGCGGCGCGTCCTCCCCGGCGGCCTCCGCGCTCTCCTGGTCGGTGGCGTCGCGGCCCGCCCGGTACACCAGCCACATCGGAAGCACGGCCAGCAGCAGCGGTGTCACCCCGACGGGCGCGGGCAGTCCGGAGAGCGTCTCGGTGCGCATCAGGGTGACGCCGTGGGCCAGCAGCCACAGCGCGGCCGCCACACGCAGCGCACCACCCGCGCCGGTGGCGGGGTACGGCGAGCTGATCCACAGCACGATCGCGAGCAGGGCGAACGAGCCGAGCCCCGCAACCGCGGCCAGGGCGCCGCCCAGCAGTGCGTCACCCAGCCCGGGCGAGCGCTCCCGCAACCCGGTGAGGAGGGACGGAATGGGGGTTCGGCGGTCGGTCCATTGGGTCACGCCGCCATGGTCCCAACGACACGCGCTAATCCGGTGCAACCGATAAAGCCACGATGTGTCGCTAAATATGTGCTTATGTACTTTTCCGCATTGGAGGACCGTCCAGTGAAGCAGAGTCCTTCCGTCCCGCTGCCGCACCCCAAGGAATGCCGACGCCTGCGCAGGACCCAGTCACTGACCCAGGCTCAGATGGCCGCCAACTTGCATGTGTCCATCGAAACGGTGCGCGACTGGGAGACCGGCCTGACCAGCCCGCGCGGCCGGAAGCGGAAAGCGTACGCGAGACTGCTCGCCGAATGGGCGGTGCAGGAAGGGGCCCAGGAGAGCCCAGATGAACGCCTTCCCATTCCTCTGACTCCCCATCAGGCGTTCGACGAGCTCTACAGGTTCTGTACGCCCGCCCTCGTACGGCAGGCGTATCTGCTCACCGGCCGGCGCGGGCTGGCCCGGGAATCGGTCGAACGCGCCTTCCAACAGGCCTGGCAGCGCTGGCCGGAGGTGGCCATGGACCGGTACCCACCGGGATGGGTACGGGCGGCATCGCACGACTGGGCGCTCTCCCCCTGGCACCGCTTCCGCCCGCGCCATCGTCGCGCCGAGGAGCCACCCTCGGACCCCGCCAACCGGGAACTGCTGCAGGCCTTCCTGACGCTGCCTTCGGTCCAGCGGCGCACGCTGCTGCTGCACGACGGCGTCGGTCTCGGTCTGCCGGAGACCGCCGCCGAGACGCAGGCCAGCACTCCCGCCACGGCCGCCCGGCTGCTGCGGGCACGCACGAGCCTCGCCGCGCTCGTACCGGACCAGGCGTCGCCGGACGTCCTGGGCCGCAGACTGACCGAGCTGGCCACGGCGGAACGCCTCCGCGCGGCCAGACCGCCCGCGGTGCGCTCCGGCGGCGAACGCCGCGTCCGCCGCTGGTCCGCCGCGGCGGTCGTCCTCACGGCCGCCTTCACGGGCTCGACCGCCCTGACCATGCAGATGGCCGCGGACCACTACGAACGGCCGGTGCCCCGGGGAACCGCGATCGAAGACATCCCCGCCCTGGCCGCCCAGGGTCCGCTGTCCGCCCGGCAACAGGCGCTGTGGTACGTGCTGAAGGCGCAGGCCGACCAGGGGCCGGAGCGCCTGATTCCGGAGGCGCGCTGATCCGACCGCCCCAAAAACGCCCGTGGGCCCGTCCCCTGCACGGGGTACGGGCCCACCGACGTTCAGCCGGAATGCTCACCTGGAGCACCCCGGCCGGGAAGGATTCAGCCGGCCAGGATCTCGCGCGCCAGCTTCGCCGTCTCGGTCGGGGTCTTGCCGACCTTGACGCCGGCGGCCTCGAGCGCCTCCTTCTTCGCCTGGGCGGTGCCCGACGAACCGGAGACGATGGCGCCCGCGTGACCCATGGTCTTGCCCTCGGGCGCGGTGAAGCCCGCGACGTAGCCGACGACCGGCTTGGTCACGTTCTCCTTGATGAAGGCCGCGGCCCGCTCCTCGGCGTCGCCGCCGATCTCACCGATCATGACGATCAGGTCGGTGTCGGGGTCGTCCTGGAAGGCCTTCAGGGCGTCGATGTGCGTGGTGCCGATGATCGGGTCACCGCCGATGCCGACACAGGTCGAGAAGCCGATGTCACGCAGCTCGTACATCATCTGGTACGTCAGCGTGCCGGACTTCGACACCAGGCCGATGCGGCCCGGCTTGGTGATGTCGGCCGGGATGATGCCGGCGTTCGACTGGCCGGGGGTGATCAGGCCGGGGCAGTTCGGACCGATGATCCGGGTCTTGTTGCCCTTCTTGCCGGCGTACGCCCAGAAGGAGGCCGAGTCGTGGACCGCGATGCCCTCGGTGATGACGACCGCGAGCGGGATCTCGGCGTCGATGGCCTCGATGACCGCGTCCTTGGTGAACTTCTCCGGGACGAAGATGACCGTGACGTCGGCGCCGGTCTTCTCGATGGCGTCCTGGACGGAGCCGAAGACGGGTACCTCGGTGCCGTCGAAGTCCACGACCTGGCCCGCCTTACGCGGGTTCACGCCACCGACGATGTTCGTGCCCGAAGCCAGCATGCGCTTGGTGTGCTTCTGGCCCTCGGAGCCGGTCATGCCCTGGACGATGACCTTGGATTCCTTGGTGAGGAAGATAGCCATGGTTGTCTGTGACCTCGTCCCTTACTTCGCGGCAGCAGCCAGCTCGGCGGCCTTGTCGGCCGCGCCGTCCATGGTGTCCACACGCTGTACGAGCGGGTGGTTGCGGTCGTCCAGGATCTGGCGACCCAGCTCGGCGTTGTTGCCGTCGAGACGCACGACCAGCGGCTTGTTGACCTCTTCGCCCTTGGACTCGAGGAGCTCCAGGGCCTGCACGATGCCGTTGGCCACCGCGTCGCAGGCGGTGATGCCGCCGAAGACGTTGACGAACACGGACTTGACGTCCGGGTCACCGAGGATGATCTCCAGGCCGTTCGCCATGACCTCGGCGGAGGCACCACCGCCGATGTCGAGGAAGTTGGCCGGCTTGACGCCCTTGTGGGCCTCGCCCGCGTAGGCGACGACGTCCAGGGTCGACATGACCAGGCCGGCGCCGTTGCCGATGATGCCGACCTCGCCGTCGAGCTTGACGTAGTTGAGGTTCTTCTCCTTGGCCGCGGCCTCGAGCGGGTTGGCCGCCGCCTTGTCGTGCAACTCCGCGAACTCGGGGTGGCGGAACTCGGCGTTGTCGTCCAGGGAGACCTTGCCATCGAGGGCGATGACGTCACCGGAGGCGACCTTGGCCAGCGGGTTGACCTCGACGAGAAGGGCGTCCGACTTGATGAAGGTGTCCCACAGCGTGACCAGGACGTGGGCCACCTTGTCGGCGACCTCGGCCGGGAACTTGGCCGCGGCCACGATCTCCTGGGCCTTGGCCTCGTCCACACCGTCGATGGCGTCGATCGCGATCTTGGCGACGGCGTCGGGGCGGGTGGCCGCGACCTCCTCGATCTCCATGCCGCCCTCGACGGAGGCGATAGAGAGGAAGGTCCGGTTGGCGCGGTCGAGGAGGAAGGAGACGTAGTACTCCTCGACGATCTCCGGAGCCGTCTCGGCGATCATGACCTTGTGGACCGTGTGGCCCTTGATGTCCATGCCGAGGATGTCCGTGGCGCGGGCGACCGCCTCGTCCGGGGTGGCCGCCAGCTTCACGCCGCCGGCCTTTCCGCGGCCACCGACCTTCACCTGCGCCTTGACGACCGACTTGCCGCCCAGCCGCTCGGTGATCTCGCGCGCCGCCTCAGGCGTTTCGATGACTTCACCGGCCAGCACCGGTACACCGTGCTTGGCGAAGAGGTCCCTCGCCTGGTACTCGAACAGGTCCACGCGCTTCCGTCCCTATCAGTGATCTCGCGGTTCGTTGGATGCGTGGGCGTGCCGCGAAGGGCAACGTGACGTCCGCTGTGTCACAAGGGAGGCGCACACGGTGTCCGAGCGCGCGGCATGTCCGTCTCGCAGGTTATCGCCGCTTGAGGTGGGGCTCTAAATCGCAGATCACACCTGAGCGGTGATACCTGTCACACGTGTGACCCCGCGACGGAACCGGTCGCGACCCTCCGGTGACCGGTCGGAGCAGGGCGGCAGGGTCCCACCGGGTTGGGGTTGGCCCGGTGGGACCCCTTGTGCCGCCCCGGAGGGCGCAGGACGGGTCGACCCCACCCCAATGGGGCCACCCGTCCCGCCCGCGGGGCTTCGGTCGGGCCGGCCGACGGAATTCGGCCGCCGTTCCTCAACCCCGCGGAGTCGGTGCCGGGTGCCGTGCGACGTGCGCCACACGGCACCCGTGGATCAGATGGAGTCGGTGCCGTAGTGGCCCGGCCGCAGATGCCTCGGGACGGCCGATTCGGCGACACCCCGGGCGCCGGTCACCGCGTGGCCGCCCAGCGAGCCGCCGGACTCCTGGACCGTCCCGGCCAGGCCACCGGCGAACGGCGCGACCTGGCCCGCGACTCCCTGCGCGAACGGATCGGCCGCACCCACGACGCCGCCCGCGAACGGCCGCACATCACCCCTCACGCCGTACGCCAGGTCGGTGGCGCTGCCCGCCGTGCCGTGCACCACGGGCCGCACGGTGTCGTCGACCGTCTGCACGACCGGATGCACCGTGCCCGCCACGCCGTACGCGAACGGCTGCACCTCGTCCGCCACGCCGTACGCCAGCTGGGTGGTGCTTCCGGTGACGCCCCCGGCGAGCGGCGGGACCTGACCCGCGACCCCGCCCGCGAACGGCCGCACATCACCCGTCACGCCGTAGGCCAATCGGGTGACGTCCTCGACGGACTGCCCCGCGACGGGCACCACCCCGTGCACCGCGGTCTGCGCGACCGGGGGCAGCACGGACCCGGTCACGTCGCCGGTCACCCCACCGGCCAGACCGTAGACCGGCGGCTGGGCGTCGGCGGCCACGCCGTACACCAGCGCGGACGCATGGCCGGCCACGTCGTGCGCGAGCGGCTGGACGTCCGCCACGACCCCCTGCGCGAGGCCGGTCGCGTTGCCGACGGCGTGTGCCGCGAGCGGCGTCACCCCGTCGACGACCGTGCCGGCGACCGGCGGGAGGACGGCCCCGGCCGTGTCGGCGACCACCGGCGCGACCGTGCCGGGCACCCCGGCGACCGTGCCGACGACCTGCTGCTTCACACCGGTGACCGCACCGGTGATGTGGCCCGGTACGGCGGAGACGCTCGCGTCCGCGGCGGACGTGGCCTCGTCGGCCTGGCCCTGCACGGCGGCGACCGCACCCGTGGCCCGTCCCTCCGCCCCGGTGACCGCCTGCTGCGCGGCACCGCTGGTGCCGCCCGCGATCCGGCCCGCGCCCGCGCCCGTGCTCTGCGCCTTCGTGCGGATCACACCGTCGACGCCGTCCGCCTGGCTGCGCACGGCGCCCTGGACGCCCTGGAGCTTGGTCTGCGCGGCGGCGAGCGCCTGCTCCAGTTCGGGGGCGAAGGCCGAGAGGGGGCCGAAGAGGTAGTCGATCTCGTCCTGCGGGGCGGCCGCGTCGGTGACGACGGCCGTGGCCGCTCCTCCGGCCCTGGACGCGGTGGCGTGCACGGCGCCCTTGGACTGCGACGGGAGGTGCGCGGCGGTCACCTCGTGGTCGACGTACCGGCGTGCCCGGTCGGCGACGGGTGCCGCCTGCGCGGCCTTGTGGACCTTCTCCACCCGGGAGGCGGCCCGGGTTCCGGCCCGGGAGGGGGTGCTCGTGGCCTCCTTCGCGGTGGACTGCGCCGTGGCGGCGGTGTGCGTCACCGCCGAGGCGGCACCGTGCACAGCCGCGCCCTGGGTGACGCCTGACACGGTGTTCTGCACATCGGCGACGACGCCGTCCACGGTGCCCGTGACCGCGCCGACGGTGTCTGCGGTGTCGATACCGACGTCAGAGGTGGAGACGGACGATGCCGGCAGTTCGTCCGCGCTGGCGACGGCGGAGCCGAGCGCCCACGCGCCGGTGACACCGGCGGCTATGACGATGGAGCGGCGGATGTTCTTGTTCATGCGTGCGTCAGATCCTTCGGGAATCCGGAATTCTGGAGTTCTTCACGTACCGGTGCCGAGGCCTGCAAGCCGGTGCCGGCGTGGAGCCGACGGATCCGTGGGCGGTCCGGGGGAAAGACCGGCGGCCACGGATGTGCTCCGGCCGCTATGGCTCGGGGTCCGGTGGCTGCCGCCCGGGGATCGGAGAGGTGTCCGGACGGCGGGCAGACCTGCTTCCGCCCCCCGCGCGGCAGGTCTCGCGGGGAGGGAAGGGGCGTCCTAGCCGGGGAACTCGGGGATGTCCCGGTGCCGGTCCCGGGTCCCGTGCGCGGTCACCACCGTGATGGCACCGCGCACCAGCGTGAGCGGTGCCCGGTGGTGGGAGGCGACGGCGTGCCCGTCGCCGTGCGACGGCGCACCGCCGTCGGCGGTCTGCCGATCGCCGTACGCGCCCGTCGGCTCACCGTCGGGCGCCTGGTGCGCGGGCGTGTAGGGGGACCGGGTGAGGTGGGGGGTGGGGTGAGCGAACGGCGTCGCCGTGGTGTCGGCCAGGACGACCCGCGGTCCGTACGCGCCGGTCTCCCGCTGCTCGACCGCGTTTCCGTCATCCGTACCGCCGCCCTGCTGCGCTGCCGACGGCGCGGGCAGGGCCCCTGCCGGCGGTGCCGGCCGACTCTGCGGACCGGACAGCCCCAGCAGGCCGGGAACCCCCGGAAGCGACGGCTCCGAGGGGAGCGACGGCAACGGCGGAAGCGACGGCAACGGCGCGGGAGCCTCCGTCAGCCCGTCGGTCACGGTCTCCACAAGCCCGCCGACGGGCCGCACGACCGCCTCGCCGACCGGCCGCACCACCTGCCGCACGGTGCCGCCGACGGCGGGAACCGTCTTGGCCACGGCGGTGATGACGTCGGCGGGCGCACCGGATGCGACGGGCGTAGCGGTGCTGGGTGCGGAGGGCTTACCGGGTGCGGTGGGCGCGGGAAGCGCGGTGGACGTGGCAGGGCGGGTGACGGGTGCGGTGCCCGGCCGGACGGTGTGCGAGCCGGAGGGGCTCGCCGTGTGCCGGCCGAGGGGCGGCACGGAGTCCTTGCCGTCCGGCGTACGCACGGACGGAGGCGGCGCGGGGTGTCCTCGCTGAGCGTCGGGCGCGGGAGAACCCTGCACCGTGTGCCCCAGCGTGCTGCTGACGGTCTCGTCGAGCCGCCGCACCGCCTTCGTGACCGGCCGGAGGGCATCAGCCGAGGCATCGGCCGCGACCGGAGCCGCAGAAGTTGCCGGTGTGCCCTCCGCCGCGTGCGCCTGCCCCTCGCACAGGAGCCCCAGTGCGAACAACCCACCCATCACCAGGGCCAGATGCACCGCACGCCGACCGGCCGCCGTACGCATCGCGCGCAGTGCGGCACCGGCGAAGGGCAGTGCGGCTGGCAGGGTCAAGACGGGGAGAGCCTCCGTGCGGCGGGACGAGGCGGTGCGGAGCGAACACGCGCACCGCCCGATGGCGAAGCGCCGTCGATCCTTGCACGGGACTCCCGAGGTTGCGCAAGTCCCCCGTTACCGATGGGTAATCATTTCCGTTTTGTCGCCTGTCGTTCTCGGTGTCCGGTTCGCCAAGTACCCGTTGCGCCCCTCATGTCGTCACATCGGCACATCGTCATGTCGCCTCCGGTACCGGCAGGGGCCGTTTCTCGATCGCCGCCGCCATCACCTCCGGGAACAGGTCGGGCGTACACGCGAACGCCGGTGCGCCCAGCGCCGCGAGGGCCGCCGCGTGCTCACGGTCGTAGGCGGGTGCACCTTCGTCCGAGAGCGCGAGCAGCGCGACGAACTGCACCCCCGACGCCTTCATCGCCGCCACCCGCTTGAGCATCTCGTCCCGGATCCCTCCCTCGTACAGGTCGCTGATCAGGACCACGACCGTCTCCGAGGGCCGGGTTATCTGCGACTGGCAGTACGCCAGCGCTCGGTTGATGTCCGTGCCGCCGCCGAGCTGGGTGCCGAAGAGGACGTCGACGGGATCGTCGAGCTGGTCGGTGAGGTCCACGACGACCGTGTCGAAGACGACGAGCCGCGTGGCGATGGACCGCATGGAGGCCAGGACCGCCCCGAACACGGATGCGTACACCACCGATGCAGCCATCGACCCCGACTGGTCGATACAGAGGACGACTTCCTTCTTCACGGACCGGGACGCCCGCCCGTAGCCGATCAGCCGTTCCGGCACGACGGTGCGGTGTTCGGGCAGGTAGTGCTTGAGGTTGGCGGCGATCGTGCGGTTCCAGTCGATGTCGTGGTGGCGGGGCCGGGTGACACGGGCGCTGCGGTCCAGAGCGCCGGTGAGCGTGGCCCGGGTGCGTGCGGCGAACCGCTTCTCCAGGTCCTCGACGACCTTGCGGACCACCGCGCGCGCCGTCTCCTTGGTGGCCTCGGGCATGGCTTTGTCCAGCGAGAGCAGCGTGCCGACCAGATGCACGTCCGCCTCGACGGCCTCGAGCATCTCGGGCTCGAGCAGCAGTGTGGACAACCCGAGCCGGTCGATGGCGTCGCGTTGCATGACCTGGACGACCGACGAGGGGAAGTACGTACGGATGTCCCCGAGCCAGCGCGCGACGGAGGGCGCGGACGCCCCGAGCCCCGCCGAACGGTCCCGTCCCTGCCGGGCCTTGTCCCCCTTTCCGTACAACGCGGTCAGCGCCCCGTCCATCGCCGCGTCCCGCCCGGTGAGCCCGTAGCCGGTGCCGTCCGCAGCGTCCGGGCCGAGCACCAGCCGCCAGCGCCGCAGCCGTTCCTCGGCGGCGGTCGTCGGGTCTCCCGCACCCGTGGCTTCCGTTCGGTCGGTCATGTGCCTGCTCATCACACCACCCCCACAAGGTCGTCGGCGTCGCTGTCGGCCGGCTCGTCCAGACCGAGCAGCAGACGCACCACCGGAACCACCGCGTCCGCCCGCCCGGTGTCGATGCCGGGGTCGAACCCGGAAACACCCGAACCGGTGGCCGCTCCGGTCTCCCGCGCGCCCGGTCCCCGCCGCACCAACTCCCCCAGCGTGCGTCGCACTCCCGGCTCGTACGCCGAGAACGTGCGCCGCAGCAGCGGCAGCACGTCCGCGAACGCCTCCGCCGGCACTCCGGACAGCCATGTGTCCACCAGGCCGAGCAGACGCTCGTCGTGCACGAGCAGCAGTCCGCCGCCGGAGCCGCCCCCGACGAAGCCCTCGATCCACGCGGCCGCGTCCGCGGGCGCCGTCCCCGGCGAGAGGACGAGGCCCATGAGCCGTGACGCCTCGTCCTGCGACAGCTCTCCGTCGTCCAGCAGCAGTCGCACGGCACGGCCGCGGACGACACCGGCGACGGTCTCCCGTCCGGCAAGCACCCGCAGGACGGAACGCCACCGCCCGCGTATGTCACCCTCCGCCGACGCGATCGTCTCCTGGAGCAGGCCCACCGCCCCGTGCACCGCGTCCACATAGCCCCGCACCTCCTCCGCCGCGTCCGCGTCCAGCGCGGCGCACGCCGGTGGCAACCCGACGAACACACGCTCGGCGAGGCCCGCCGCGACGCCGGCCAGCACCCGGGTGTCCGTACCGCGCACGTCCCCGTAGCGCAGGGACCGCACCAGTGCGGGCAGGGCCTGGGCGAGGCGCCGGACGTCGGCGTCGAGAGCGGCGCGGTCGGCGAGGACCCGCATCACCACGGGCAGCGCGTCCGGCAACTCCGCGGGCAGGCACCGCTCGGCGAGCGCGGTGACCTCGGCGAGCGTCCGTGTGGCGACCGCGTCCGCCTCGGCCTTGGCGGTCGCAGCGGCGTGCACGGTCGTGCCCCACACCCCGGCCTCGGCGACCCGCACCGCCAGCTCCGGCTCCCAGCGCAGCCGCCATGTCTCCCGGAACGTCCCCGTACTGCCCCGCGAGGCCACGGGCTCGCCCCAGCCGATCCCGAGCAGCCGGAGCCGGTGGAGCAGCCGGCTGCGCCCCGCGTCCGTCTCCTTGCGCAGGTCGAGTTCCACCTCGCGCTCCGACGGCTCCGGTTTGAGGCGGAGCCGCTTCTGGAGCCGGATCAGGTCCCGCTGCAACGGCACGGCGGGCGCCGAGGCGGGCACCTCCCCCAGCACGTCGCCGACCACGAGCCGGTCGTGCACCAGCGCCAGCGGTATGTCCGAGCCGTCGCACATCACGGCCCGCACGGCGTCGGTCGTCTCCGACAGGCCCGGCAGCGGGCGCCCACGCATCGCGGCGAGCGTCCCGGCGAGCCGCACCGCCTCGATGACGTGCGCGGACGACACAATGCGGCCCTCCTCACGGAGCAGCCGGGCGACCTTGGTCAGCCACCGCTCGACGGGCCGGTCGGGCACGCCGAACAGATGCCCGTACCAGCCGGGGGAGTCGATCCCCGCCCCGTATCCGCCGGCCCGGGACAGCCTCCGATGGGTCCAGGGCACCCAGGTCATGTCCGTCTTCACCTTGGGCAGCCCTTTCAGCAGGGCGCGGTCCGCGGCGACGGACGCCCTCGCCCGGAGCGCGGGCACGTGCCACGCCCCGCACACCACGGCCACCTCGCCATCGAACTCGCGCTGCGCGGCTCGCACTTGGAGACGCATGTACGCCTCCCGTACGAGGTCCCGCTCGTGCCCTCCGGTGCCGTACGTCTCCCGCAGGGCGGTCATGGCCTCCTCCAGCACGGCGAAGGGTGCGAGGGCGTCGCCCCGGCCCGCGCCCCGGTGCTCGACGACGTCCTCCCACCACCGCTCCGGATCGTCGTATCCGGCGGTCTCGGCCAGCACGGCGAGAGGGTCGACGCGCACGGCCTCACCGGGACCAGGCGACTCCCCGGGCCGCTGCGCCTCCGTCGGCAGCTCCGCGCCCCCGGACCCCTCTCCCGGTGCCCCCGGCTGCGGGTGCGCGGGGGCCTCTCCAGGCGGCACCGGCGTGCCGGACTCCGGCGCCGGCTGGGCGGCGGCACTGGAGTCGCCGTCCGACGACGCCGGGTCCTCCACCCTGTCCCACGCCAAGGTGTGCGTCGCCGGCAGATCGATGAACCGGGCCGGAACGTCGTGTTCCAGGGCCCAGCGGATCGCCACCCACTCCGGGGAGAACTCCGCCAGCGGCCAGAACGCGAACCGTCCGGGCTCGTCCACGGCGTGCGCGAGCAGCGCCACCGGCGGCCGCATCCCGGCGTCCGCGGCCAGCGGGATCAGGGCGTCCGCCTCCGGTGGCCCCTCGATCAGCACGGCCCGGGGCCGAGCCGCCTCCAACGCGGCCCGCACGGCGTGCGCGGACCCCGGGCCGTGGTGCCGCACCCCGAGCAGCAGCGGCCCCCCGTCCGCTGCTCCGGCCGCCGGCCCGCCCGACGGCTTGTCAACGCCTGTCACGCCGTCCCCCTCCCCGGCGGCGCCGCCCCGGGCCGCCCTGCCGCCTCACTCCCGCGCCGCCACATGTGTCCATGGCCCCGGCCGTGCCCTCCCCGGTCGGGAAGTTCCATGAGGGCTCGGCTTCGGAGTGGCTCATGCGGTCACCTCCCGGCACGCGCGGTAGAAGTCCGTCCAGCCGTCGCGTTCGCGGACCACCGCCTCCAGGTACTCCTGCCAGATGACCCGGTCGGCGGCGGGATCGCGGACGACGGCGCCGAGAATGCCCGCGGCGACGTCGCTCGCCCGTAGTTCGCCGTCGCCGAAATGGGCGGCCAGCGCGAGGCCCCCGGTGACGACGGAGATCGCCTCGGCCGTGGACAGCGTGCCGCTGGGCGACTTGAGCTTCGTGCGGCCGTCCGCCGTGACGCCGCTCCGCAGCTCGCGGAAGACCGTGACCACGCGGCGGATCTCGTCGATGCCGTCGGGCACGGCCGGCAGGTCGAGCGAGCGGCCGATCTGCTCGACCCGGCGGGAGACGATGTCGACCTCGGCGTCAGCGCTCTCCGGAAGGGGCAGCACCACCGTGTTGAAGCGGCGGCGCAGCGCGCTCGACAGGTCGTTGACCCCGCGGTCGCGGTCGTTGGCCGTCGCGATCAGGTTGAAGCCGCGGACGGCCTGCACCTCCTGCCCCAACTCCGGTATCGGCAGGGTCTTCTCGGACAGGATGGTGATCAGCGTGTCCTGTACGTCGGCCGGGATACGGGTCAGCTCCTCGACCCGCGCGATCATGCCCTCCCCCATGGCCCGCATGACGGGGCCGGGCACCAGCGCCTCGCGGCTCGGGCCGTGCGCCAGCAGCTGCGCGTAGTTCCAGCCGTAGCGGATCGCCTCCTCCGGGGTCCCTGCCGTGCCCTGGACGAGCAGCGTCGAGTCGCCGCTGATGGCCGCCGCCAGGTGCTCGGACACCCAGGTCTTGGCCGTGCCGGGCACCCCGAGAAGGAGCAGGGCGCGGTCGGTGGCGAGCGTGGTGACGGCGACCTCGACGATGCGGCGCGGACCGACGTACTTCGGTGTGATCACCGTGCCGTCCGGCAGCGTGCCACCGAGGAGGTAGGTGGCCACCGCCCACGGCGACAGTCGCCAGCGGGCCGGGCGCGGCCGGTCGTCGTGCTCGGCCAGCGCGGCGAGTTCACTCGCGAAGGCGGCCTCGGCGTGCGGCCGCAACGCCTCGGCCGGCGCCGTCACCGCTTCCCTCGTCCCGCCGTCCGCCTGCCCTTCCCCGCTCTGTCGCGCGGGTGTGCGCACGGGCGCGGACGCCCGCCCGTCCGGGCCCGCTCCCCCGCCCCCGTTCGCGGGCGCGGACTCGCTCGGGCCCGGCTGGACGGACATCGGATCAACGGACACACGCATGGCCACTTCCCCCTCGGCGTCGGCTGGTTCGGATCTGTCACCAACCGTGCACCACACCACTGACAACGCGTCGTGAGCTGCGTAAACGCCTTCGCGGTGATCGATTGTCAGTGCCGGGACCTACCTTCGACGACATGACTCAGCAGGGGGTGCGCTGGACCGCGGAGCAGGTGCTTGCACTGGCACCTGACGCGGCGTCACGCAAAGCGGGAAGCAAACTCGGCGCGGCCGGGCCGTGGTCGGACGCGGGCAGTTCCGAGGAGGGGACGGTGTGGGGACTGTGCAAGGGCAGCGGCAGCAAGCCGTACCAGACGGTCGTCGACATCGCGGACGCGGCCGGCCCGGCCTACAAGTGCAGTTGCCCGAGCCGCAAGTTCCCGTGCAAGCACGCGCTGGGACTGCTGCTGCTCTGGGCGGGCGGCGACGCGACGATGCCCCGGGGGCAGGCGCCGGACTGGGCGGAGCAGTGGATCGAGGGGCGTCGGCAGCGGGCGCTTGAGAAGCGGCCGACGACCGGGTCGAAAGCGGCCGCGCCCGCTGATCCGCAGGCGGCGCGGCGCAGGTCGGAGCAGCGGGCGGAGCGGATCACGGCGGGGGCGGCGGAGCTGGAGCAGCGGCTGGCCGATCTGCTGCGGGGTGGCATCGCCGCGGCCGAGCAGGCGGGTTACGGGCTGTGGGAGGAGACGGCCGCCCGGATGGTCGACGCCCAGGCTCCGGGACTGGCCGCGCGCGTACGGGAGTTGGGGGCGCTTCCGTCGTCGGGACCGGGCTGGCCGGTGCGGCTGCTGGAGGAGTGCGCGCTGCTGCACCTGCTGGACCGGGGCTGGCTGCGCCGCGAGCGGCTGCCGGACGGCCTCGCGGCGACGGTCCGTTCGAGAGTCGGGCTGCCGGGCTCGCCCGACGGTCCGCCCGCCCGCGACCGCTGGCTGGTCCTGGCGCAGTACGACACCTCGGACGGCCGGCTCACCACACGCCGGATCTGGCTGTACGGATCGGAGTCCGGCCGCACCGCGCTGCTCCTCTCTTATGGGGCGGCCGGGCGCTCGCCGGACTTGGCGCTGCCGGTAGGCCTTGCCCTCGACGCAGAGGTGTCCGGGTATCCCGGGGCGGGACAGCTGCGGGCCGCTCTGGGCGAGCAGTTCGCCCCTCCAGCGCCGACGACGGTACGGCCGCCCGGTGTGACCACCGCCGCGGCGGCGGCGCGCTATGGAGAGGCCCTGCAGGCCGATCCGTGGCTGGACTCGGTCCCGGTGACGCTGAGCCGGGTCATACCGACGCCCGTCGAGGAGTCCTGGCAGCTGGCGGACGCGGACGGCGGCACGGCACTGTCGCTCACCCCTTCGGCGAGCGCCCGCCCGGGTCTGTGGCGCATGGTCGCCCTCTCGGGCGGCGCCCCGGTCACGGTCTTCGGCGAGTGCGGCCACCGCGGCTTCACTCCGCTCACCGCCTGGCCGGAGGGCGCGGGAGAGGCGGTCCCGCTGTGCTGACGACACCCCGAGCCATGCCGAAACCGACCTGGAAGGGACTGACATGAGTGCGACCCCCGCCCCGCCGGGCACACACAGTGCCGTGCCCTGGGAGGAGCTGGTGACCGCGGCACTGCTCGGTACCGACCGGCGCGCTCCGCAGGGGCTGCCGCCGGGCCGTGAGGCGCCGACGGCAGTGCTGGACCTGGCCGCCGTGGAGACGGTGCGCCGCAGGGCAGGTCTGCGGCCTGCACTGGCAGGGCCACCGCCCGAGCCGGCGGCGGCCGATCCGCGCCCGCCGCTGCCGCCCGCCGCGGCCCGCAGACTGGCCGTGCTGCTGTCCGACCGCCCCGGGACGGGCGGCAGCGGCCGCCGCGGGTCGGCGCCCGACCTCATGGAGCTGCTGCCGCAGTGGCTGTCCCTGGCCAATGCCCGGGGCTTCGCGCCGCCCCCGGAAGCGCTGCCCGCGCTCCTGGACGCGGCTCGCGGTCGTACGGACCTGCGTCCCGCCGCGCTGGCCTTCGCCGGTCCGCGCGCCCTGTGGCTGGCCCGGCTGAACCCGGACTGGCGCTTCGCACTGCGCTCCACGCCCGGCGGGTCCAAGCCGCCGCCGCAGGAGCGGGACCGCGTCCTAGCCCTGTGGCAGGAGGGCCTGTTCGCGGAGCGGGTCGCGCTGCTCACCGCGCTGCGCGGGCGACGGCCGGCCGCCGCCCGCGAGCTGCTGGCCTCCACCTGGGCCACGGAGCGGGCCGAGGACCGTCTGATGTTCCTCGACTCGCTCCGCACGGGGCTGGAGCAGCCGGACGAGCCGTTCCTGGAGCAGGCGCTGTCGGACCGGAGCCGCAATGTGCGGTCGACGGCCGCGGAGTTGCTGTCTGCGCTGCCGAATTCGGCCCTGACCGGGCGGATGGCTGCGCGGGCGGCGGCCTGCGTGGCGGTCGACCGTACGCGGGGGGAGCCCGCGATCGTGGTCGAGGCACCGCACGAGTGCGATCCGGGCATGGAACGGGACGGGGTGGTGCCGAAGCCGCCCGCGGGCCGCGGGGAGCGGTCCTGGTGGCTGGGCCAGTTGGTGGAGGCGGCGCCGCTCGGCTCGTGGACGGCACGGCTCGGGGGCCGGACGCCGGAGGAGATCGTCGCACTGCCGGTGGCGGACGACTGGCAGGGCGAACTGCACGCGGCCTGGTGCCGGGCGGCCGTGCGGCAGCGGGATCCCGGCTGGTCCCGGGCGCTGCTCGGTCCGCCCTCGGCACCGGAGGCGGGGGGCCCGGGTGCGGTGTCCCTGGCCGAGCGGGCCAAGCTGCTGTCGACGCTGGGGGCGGCGGAACGAGCCGACTGGGTCGCGGGGTTCATCGCCACCCATGGCCTGTCGGAGGCGTTCCAGCTCCTCGGGGTCTGCGCGGTCCCCTGGGCCGCTCCACTGGGACGGGCGGTCGTGGACGCACTCAACATCGCGCGGGACGCGGGGAGTTACCCGTGGAGCTTCAGCGGTGTGATGGGGCTGGCGGAACGCTGCCTCGACCCTGCGGAGGTGAGCCGGCTCGATGCGCTGACCGCGATACCCGACGAGCCGGCGGACGCGTCGCCGGGCGCCGGGGGCTACTGGGCAGAGGCCTTCCAGCGTCTGACGACGACGCTGCGCCTGCGCGCCACGATGCGGGAGGAACTGGGCGGGACATGAGGTGAGGCACGGGGCGGACGGACGGGTCCGGGACCACCGGAGCCGAAGGCGCCCGGACGGTCCGGGACCACCAGAGCCGAAGGCGGACGGACGGGTCCGGGACCACCAGAGCCGAAGGCGGACGGACGGGTCCGGGACCACCGGAGCCGAAGGCGCCCGGACGGTCCGGGACCACCAGAGCCGAAGGCGGACGGACGGTCCGGGACCACCGGAGCCGACGCCCGGGCTCTCCGCCCGCCGACCCGGAATCACTCGAACGGCGGCACACCGATGACGGACGCGGACCCCCGCGGCCGGAGAGACGAAACGGCGCCGCCCGCCCCCAGGGCGAAACGGCGCCGTGCGCGGAGCGTTACGCCTCCGCGGGCTGGCGGACGTTCGCCCGTACCCAGTCCACGATCGAGGCAGTCGTCGCCCCGGGCGTGAAGATCTCCGCGACGCCCTTCTCCTTCAGCGGAGGGATGTCCGCCTCGGGGATGATGCCGCCGCCGAAGACGAGGATGTCCTGCGCGTCGCGCTCCTTCAGCAGCGCGATCACCGCGGCGAACAGCGTGTTGTGCGCGCCGGACAGGATCGACAGACCGATCGCGTCGGCGTCCTCCTGGATCGCCGTGTCGACGATCTGCTCGGGAGTCTGGTGGAGGCCGGTGTAGATGACCTCCATACCCGCGTCGCGCAGCGCCCGCGCGATCACCTTGGCTCCGCGATCGTGGCCGTCGAGCCCCGGCTTGGCCACCACCACGCGGATCGGACCGGCTGCCACACCCATCACTGCCTCCATGAAGCGACTACTCCACCCTGTACCGATCTACCGCCCTGCCGCCACACCACCGCACCGGCGGACACGCGGACCGCACGGTCGGCGGTACCGCACCGGCAAACGGGCGGTTCCGCCCGCCCCTACGGTCCCGCAGAACAGGCGCGCAGCACACCTCACGGCACAGGCGCCCCGCATCGTACCGACCCGGGAAGTGAACGAACGTTATCGCCAGCATCCCGCAACCGGCAGTTTCACGGTGCAGACCGAGGGGGAAATCACACAGTGGGACACATTCGCCGCGCAGGGTCTCCCCTCTCCGCGGCACACGCGCCGCATTCACCGGCGGCTCGCGCGCCGTGCACCGAGGAGACCGTGCGCAAGGAGAGCCGCAACGAGGCGGCCGCATCACCGTATCGCCGGCGGGGCGCCGTGGTGGTGGGGCTCCTCGGCGAATGGATGTGCAAGGGCACGACAGCGGGGAGCCAGACCCGTACGAGGAGGACGGGAACCGCGCCACACGGACGGCCCAGGTCGCGTCATCGCGACGAAAAGGCGCCCGTCACCGGCGCCGTACGTGCCGCATCGGCGGCACGGCGAACCCGCGGCACCGGCCCCGCAGGCCACCGCCACTCGGCTTTCCACAAGGGCTCACGGGGGACAGAGGCGTCCTCGGTGTGCCGACGGGAGGTCGGCCATGATGGTTACCAGGGCAGTGCAGCCCTTGCAGCCGTTGCTTCCGCTGTGCCAGCGCCTGTTCCCGATCAGACTGGCCGGACTTTCCATAGCCCTCCTGAAGGCGACCGCCCTGGAGCTCGCGATACTCGCCGGGCATCTGCTCCTGTACCCCTCGGGAATCATCCAGGAGCGCCACGCGGAGCCGCTGGCACTCCCCCCGGACACCGCCACGCTGCCGACCAAGGCCAAACCCCCGGTGATCCTCCTCCATGGGTTCATCGACAACCGCTCGGTCTTCGTCCTGCTGCGCCGCAACCTCACCCAGCACGGACGGCAGCACATCGAGTCGCTGAACTACTCTCCGTTGACCTGCGACATCCGGACCGCCGCCCAGCTTCTCGGCCGTCACATCGAGGAGATCTGCGAGCGCACCGGACAGGATCAGGTGGACGTCGTCGGGCACAGCCTGGGCGGACTGATCGCGCGATACTACGTGCAGCGCCTCGGTGGCGACCTCCACGTCCGCACGCTCGTCACGCTGGGTACGCCGCACTCGGGCACCCGGGTGGCGCCGCTCGCCAACGCACACCCGATCGTCCGCCAGATGCGCCCCGGTTCCGAGCTGATCCAGGAGTTGCGTGAACCGGCCCCCGGCTGCCGCACGCACTTCGTGAGCTTCTGGAGCGACCTCGATCCCCTCATGGATCCGCTGGAGACGGCCTGCGTCGACCACCCGGACCTGCTCGCGCAGAACATACGGGTCAGTGGCATCGGCCATCTCGCCCTGCCCGTGCACCCCACGGTCGCGGCCGGGATACGGCAGGCACTGGACCTCGAGCAGCCGGGAACGGCCGCCGCCCCCACCGGCGGCCTCACGGTGGCGTAGCCCCCCCGGGCGCGGCCACTGTCCACGGCGGCCGGCACGATCCGGTCCTCCCCCGGCCGGAACACAGCCCTCAACCACGCCTGGCACAGCCGCGATACAGCTGTCGGACAACCCCCGGACACCCTCACAACCTCGAACATTCATCGAACGAAGAGCCAAAGCCTTGCCTTTAGCCGCCGAAACACGGCCGAATGCCCGTTTCCTGCCGGAGGGAAACCTGCAGAACATTGTCGCGCCCGCATACCGCCGGGTACAGTCACCGCACTGCTCTGCCAGCCCTGCTGTCGAGGCGAAAGAGAAGTTGGTGAACGACCGTCACCCGTCGGGGACCGCGACTCCCCCGGCTCCGGCCTCCGATGCCTCCTCGGCGCACTATGCGTCGTACGGCGGGCAGGGCGGCCAGTACGGTGACTTCACCACGTACGCCGACACCACCGCGGCCGCCTACGGCGCCGGTGGTCACGCGACCGCGAGCTTCGCGACCGACCCCCTCTTCGGCGACCTCCCGGGCGGCGGCTCGACCGGCTCCTACGACGCCACTCAGTGGTCCGCCGACGCCCACACGCGCCCCGACACCGGCACGCACCAGACGGCGCACTACGACGGGTACGCCGCCCAGCACTACGCCGCGTACGACACCGGCGCCCATGACACATCGGCCTGGGCGGCCGGCTACCAGCACCTCGCCGGAATCCCCGCGCAGGCCGCGCCCGCCGACGGCACCGGCCAGTGGGACGCCCAAGCCTGGCTCGAGGGCGGCCGGCAGGCGGACCCGACCCAGCAGTGGGAGTGGGGCACGCAGTCCTACGACACGGGTGCCTACGACGCCACGCAGTGGAACTCGGGCGCCACCACCGAGCACGAGGCGCACTACCAGCAGACCGAGGCGGCGGCCGCGACGGCCACCTTCGAGCACGCGGTCCCGGAGTCCTTCGACCAGGCCGACGCGTTCGACCATGCCGAGCAGTTCGACCAGACGGACGCGTTCGACCACGCCGAGCCGTTCGACCAGCAGGCCACCGCGACCTTCGAAGCGGCCGAGTCCTTCGACGACTTCCCGTACGAGGACACAACCGCCGACGACGAGGGACCGGCGGACGGCGCACCCGACGACGCTCCATTGCTCGAAGAGCAGGAGGAGTTCGCGCCGGTCCCGGGACCGCGTGCCGCCTCCCGCGGCGCGAACCGGTCCCGGCGCCGTCCCCCCGCGAGGCGTTCCGCACTGCTGACGGTCGCCGTACCGTCGGTGTGCGTGATGGGAGTCGCCGGGATCGCTGCGGCGTCCGTCGGCACCGGCGGAGAGGACACCGGCACGACGAGCGCCTCCGCCGCCACTCCGGTGAAACCGTCCGCCGCCAACATCAAACTGGACTCACAGCTCCAGAGCCTCTCCGCGGGCGCGAACGACTTCGCCGACCGGGCGAGCCGCACGCAGGAGCGCATCGACCTCAAGGCCCAGCAGGCGGCCGAGCTGAAGAAGGCGGCGGCGGAGGCGGCGCTCAAGGAGCGGCTGCGTCCGAAGTTCGTCCTGCCGGTCCTGCAGAAGGGGCTCAGCGCCTACTTCGGGCAGGCGGGTATCAACTGGATGTCCGTGCACACCGGTATCGACTTCCCGGTCTCGTACGGCACGACGGTGATGGCCGCGACCGACGGCACGGTCCGCACGCAGTGGAACAGCGCGTACGGCAACATGATGATCGTGACCGCGAAGGACGGTACGGAGACGTGGTACTGCCACCTCTCCAGCTACCGGGTCGCGAGCGGGACGACCGTGAAGGCCGGCGACCCGATCGCATACTCCGGCAACTCGGGCAACTCCACCGGACCACACCTGCACTTCGAGGTGCGGCCGGGCGGGGGCGCCGCGGTAGACCCGCTGCCGTGGCTGCGCAGCCACGGGCTGGACCCGACCTGACCCGCTCCCCCGCCGCCGGGCCCCCGCCGTTCGGCGAGGGCTCCCTCTTCGGACCCGCGGACTAGAGCTTCTCCACCGGCGCGTACCGCAGCAGCAGCCGCTTCGGCTTGGTCTCCCCGAAGTCGATCGTCGCCTCCGCGTTGGCGCCCGTGCCCTTCACCCCGACGACCGTGCCCAGGCCGAACTGGTCGTGGGTGACACGGTCGCCCACCGCCAGGGAGACGACCGGCCTCTCCGTCGCACCGCCCCGCCTGGTGGCGAACCCGGACGCGCCCGCGGCCGAGGACCGCGACCGGGAGGACGACAGCGAGGCCGCCACACCCGAGAGCGGACCCGTCGGCACGGAGGCGGAGATGGCACCCTTCCGCTTCCAGTCCACGTGCTGGTCCGGGATCTCCTCCAGGAAGCGCGAGGGCGGGTTGTACGAGGGCTGGCCCCAGGCGCTGCGCATCGCCGACCGCGTGAGGTACAGCCGCTCCCGGGCACGGGTGATGCCGACGTACGCCAGGCGCCGCTCCTCCTCCAGCTCCTTGGTCTGGCCGAGCGCGCGCATGTGCGGGAAGACGCCGTCCTCCATGCCGGTCAGGAAGACCACCGGGAACTCGAGGCCCTTCGCGGTGTGCAGGGTCATCAGCGTGATGACACCGCCGCCCTCTTCCTCGTCGGGGATCTGGTCGGAGTCGGCGACCAGGGCGACCTGCTCCAGGAAGTCGGCCAGCGTGCCGCCGGGTGCGGCGGCCCCGGTGGCGCCCTCGCCGCGCTCCTGCTCGAACTCCAGGGCCACGGCGGCGAGTTCCTGGAGGTTCTCGATGCGGGTCTCGTCCTGGGGGTCCGTCGAGGCCTGCAACTCCGCCAGATAGCCGGTGCGTTCGAGGACGGCTTCCAGGACGGTGGCCGGTCCCGCGCCGGACTCCACGATCGTCCGCAGGTCCTCCATCAGCGCGTTGAACCGCTTGACCGCGTTGGTCGAGCGGGCCGCCATGCCGTACGCCTCGTCCACGCGGCGCAGCGCCTGCGGGAAGCTGATCTTCTCCCGCTGGGCCAGGGCGTCGATCATCGCCTCGGCACGGTCGCCGATCCCCCGCTTCGGCACGTTCAGGATCCGCCGCAGCGGCACGGAGTCCTCCGGGTTCGCCAGCACCCGCAGGTACGCCAGGACGTCCCGGACCTCCTTGCGCTCGTAGAAGCGGACGCCGCCGACGACCTTGTAGGGCAGGCCGACGCGGATGAAGATCTCTTCGAAGACACGGGACTGGGCGTTCGTGCGGTAGAAGACGGCGACGTCGCCCGCCTTCGCCTCGCCCGTGTCGGTGAGGCGGTCTATCTCCTCGGCGACGAACTGGGCCTCGTCGTGCTCGGTGTCGGCGACGTAGCCGGTGATCCGCGCGCCCGCGCCCGCGTTGGTCCACAGGTTCTTCGGGCGGCGGGACTCGTTGCGCTCGATGACCGCGTTGGCGGCGCTCAGGATCGTCTGCGTGGAGCGGTAGTTCTGCTCCAGCAGGATCGTGGTGGCGTCCGGGTAGTCCTCCTCGAACTGGAGGATGTTGCGGATGGTCGCACCGCGGAAGGCGTAGATCGACTGGTCGGCGTCACCGACGACGCACAGTTCGGCCGGCTGCAACTCGTCCTCGCCGGGTGGTACGTCCACGGGGTGCTCACGGGTGCCGACGAGCTCCCGGACGAGGGCGTACTGGGCGTGGTTGGTGTCCTGGTACTCGTCCACGAGGACGTGGCGGAAGCGGCGGCGGTAGTGCTCGGCGACGTCCGGGAAGGCGCGCAGCAGGTTCACCGTCGTCATGATCAGGTCGTCGAAGTCGAGTGCGTTCGCCTCGCGAAGCCTGGACTGGTAGAGCGCGTACGCCTGGGCGAGGGTCTTCTCGAATCCGTCGGCGGCCTGCGCGGCGAAGTCCTCTTCGTCGACCAGCTCGTTCTTCAGGTTGGAGATCTTGGCGCTGAAGGACTTCGGCGGGTACCGCTTGGGGTCGAGGTCCAGGTCGCGGCAGACGAGCGCCATCAGCCGCTTGCTGTCGGCCGCGTCGTAGATCGAGAACGAGGATGTGAAGCCGAGTTTCTTGCTCTCCCGGCGCAGGATGCGGACGCACGCGCTGTGGAAGGTCATCACCCACATCGCGTTCGCGCGCGGGCCGACGAGGTGCTCGACGCGCTCCTTCATCTCGCCCGCGGCCTTGTTGGTGAAGGTGATCGCGAGGATCTGCCCGGGGTGGACGCCGCGCTCGGCCAGCAGATGGGCGATGCGGTGCGTCAGCACACGGGTCTTGCCCGAGCCGGCGCCGGCCACGATGAGCAGGGGGGAGCCGGCGTGCACAACGGCCGCGCGCTGGTTCTCGTTGAGCCCCTGGAGCAGTGCCTGGGGGTCGATGACCGGGCGGGGCGCGCCGTCCCTGTAGTACGCCTCACGGTCCGGGGGTACGTCGAAACGCCCGCCGAACAGATCGTCCGGAACCGGTTCCGGAGCGTGATCGTCCTCGGGTGGCGGGGGCTGCTCCTCAGCGGCCGGGGTGGCCTTGAGGTCCGCCAGGAAGCTGTCGTCAAAGAGGCTGCTCATCGCTCTCCGAGTCTAGGCCGCCCGACCGACAACCGACCGCCGCCCGGGAAACACACCGGCCCGCCTGGGCTCCCCGACGGATGATCTTCCGAAATCGACCACAAGGACTGCGTCACCTTCCGGGATCGATCGGTCACCAGCGGAAACGGATCGTATGGGGCGGACATGCCTGCCCAGGACCCCGCTCGAGCCCGTGCGGACAGGCAGACGACACCCCTCCGGCAGCCGCGTCAGAAACGAGTCAACTCATCACAGACCTGCCCATATTGACCACGGGCCGGCGGATTCATGAGCCAGGTCACGAAAATGTATCGGGCATATCGAACATCAACCTTCACACGGACCACATCAGTTGGCTACCGTTCCCGGCGGGCCGTACGACCCCCACCGGCGAAGGTCGCCGGGTCGCGCGGCTTCCGCCGAGTCCGGTGCGCCCTCGTGGCAGCCGGAGCCGGGGACCCACCCGATCCTGGGGTGAATCGGCCGACCGCCTTTCGGGGCAAGGCCGTAGGGCACGCCTTCCGAACCACCCGCCCGAACCCGACAGCTAACTCGGTAGGCGGAGTACGGAAGGAGTCGCCTCCCATGGCGCCGCACCGCAAGGCCCGCCCCTCAGGCACGCGCATCGCAGGCATACGGACCCCCGCCCTCGCGACGGCGGCCCTCACCTCCGTGGCCCTGCTCTCCCAGACGGCCAACGCCGCGCCCTCCACCGACGGCAAGCCGAGCATCGAAGAGGTCGAGAAAAAGGTCGACGACCTCTACCGCCAGGCCGAGTCGGCGACCGAGAAGTACAACGCCGCAAAGGAGAAGACGGCCGGCCAACGCAAGCGCGTCGACACGCTCCTGGACGACGTCGCCAGACGCACACAGAGTCTCAACGAGGCGCGGGACAAGCTGGGTTCGTTCGCCGCCGCGCAGTACCGCACCGGGGCCGCGGCCCCCGACACGGCCACGCTCCTGCTCGCCGACTCGCCCCAGGACTACTTCGACCAGACCCAGTTGATGGGCCGGCTCACCAGTCGCCAGAAGCAGGCGGTCGACGAGTACACCACCGACCAGGCCGCGACGATGGACAAGCGGCGCGAGGCCACCCAGAGCCTGCAGACGCTCACGGAGTCGCAGCAGACCCTCAGGTCGAGCAAGACGACCATCCAGACGAAGCTCGCCGCCGCACGGAACCTGCTGTCGGATCTGACCGCCGAGGAGAAGGCGCGGCTCGCCGCGATCGAGCAGAAGAAGCAGGAAGAGGCTCAGCGCCAGGCGGAGGAGCTGGCACGGCAGCAGGCGGCGCGGCGAGAGGCCGCGCAGCGCCAGGCGGCCCAGCAGAAGGCGCAGTCGAGCACGCCGAGCACTACGACCGGTTCGACGGACACGTCCGCCACGGGCTCCTCGAACGCGACGAAGGCGGACCAGGTCCTGGCGTTCGCCCGGGCCCAGATCGGCAAGCCCTACGTGTGGGGCGCCACCGGACCGGACTCGTACGACTGCTCGGGGCTGACCCAGGCCGCTTGGAAGGCCGCCGGGGTGTCGCTCCCGCGCACCACGTACGACCAGGTGAACGCCGGCACGACGGTCTCGCTCACCGACGCCCAGCCCGGTGACCTGATCTTCTTCTACGACGACATCAGCCACGTCGGCATCTACATCGGCAACGGCATGATGATCCACGCCCCGAAGCCCGGCGCGTACGTCCGCGAGGAGTCGGTCTACTACGGCGGCGCTTCGATCATCCACAGCGTGGTGCGGCCCGGCTGAGGCCGGTTTCCCTTTCCGGTACGGGGCACGCGCGCGTGGGGTTGTTTTCGGCCCTGCCGCGCGCGTGCCCCGTACCCATTGCGCGTGTGCGTCCCTAGCATCAGGCGCATGTCAGGCACCTCCGAGCTCCGCACCTGGTGGACACAGCGTCCGCCCGCCACCGGGGCCGCCGTGATGGCGACCGGCATCCTGTCGGTCGGGCTGCATCTGACCGGGTACGGGGTCCTCTCCCGTATCGCCCTCGCCCTGACGGCCGCCGCCTGGCTGGGGCTCGTCGTCGACGTCGGCGTACGGGTGCTGTGGGAGCGCGACCGGTGGGCTCAGCAGGCTCTCACGGCGGCCGCGCTCGCCCCTGTGGCGGCGACCGCCACGCTGGGCACGGGGGTGTCCATGCAGGGCGGGCGGCCGCTCGCCGAGGCGCTTCTCGCGCTGGCCTTCGCGCTGTGGGTGGGCCTGCTCCTCCCGGTCGCACTGCGCTGGGAGCGGCCTATGCCCGGGGCCGTGTTCCTCGGGTGCGTGGCCACGCAGGGGGTCGCCGTGCTCGCGGCACTGCTCGGGGCGACGGTGGGGACGGCATGGCTCGTGCACACGGCGCTGGTGCTCTTCTGGCTCGGGCTGGTGTTCTACCTGATCGGGCTGCGGTGCTTCGACCTGCGGCAGACGGCGACCGGTGCCGGAGACCACTGGATCGCGGGCGGCGCGCTCGCCATCTCCGCGCTGGCCGGGTCCCGGCTCGTGGCAGCCGGGCACAGCGGGCGCTATCTCTGGAGCAACGACGACAAAAACGTCCTGCGGGGAGTCACCCTCGCCCTCCTCGTCCTCGCCCTCGTCTTCTACTGCGTGCTGGCGGCGGCCGAGCTGCTCCGGCCGCGGCTGCGCTATGACACGCGGCGCTGGTCGACGGTCTTCCCGTTGGGGATGACGGCGGTGGCGAGCCTGTCGGTCGCCGCCACCCGCGGGGTGTCCTGGCTGCGCGGCCTCGGCGAGGTCCTGCTGTGGATCGCGGTGGCCGTCTGGTGCGTGGTCCTCGCCGGGGCGGTCTCGTCGATCCTGGGAGGCCTCAGGTCCAGAGCACCGCGATGAAGATGTTCGCGGTGGTCAGCGCACCGACGAGGGCGAAGGGACCCTTCTCGATCTTCTCCTCGTCCCGCTTCACGTAGACCAGGCCGAGAATCACGATCAGCAGGGCCAGTTTGACACCGATCTTGAACGTGTTGACCGAGTGATGGTCCGCCTGGTTGAGGCCGACCAGGACGACGCCGGTGACCAGCATGGTCAGCGCGCCGTGCAGCATGCCGGGCACGAAGCGGGCGGTGCCCCGGCCCATCGCCTTCATCTGGGTGAGGAAGCCGCCGAGGAGCGCGGCGATGCCGACAATGTGCAGGCCGACGAAGAGATGGATGAGTACGTCCATGGGGCGGAGCCTAATCAGGGGTGCGCAGGGCCCCTGACACCGGCCCCGCGGATGTCAGGCCGCTCACACGGCCACTGGATCACGCATATATGCGCCCCTTAGCACTCCGTCGGCTATCCCGCTCCCGGAACCACCGCATCGGTCATCGCAGAGCGTGATGTCGGCCCAGTTATGTCGGGATAACGCTCACATACGGTCACCGTCAGTCCAGTCGGGTCACTTCCGTACTTTGCGTCACAAGACGGTCACGGTGAGGTTTAACGTCCTCCACCAGGTGACCGGCTCCCCACCGCCGCCCGGGCCAGGGGCGGCCGTCGGACACCACCGCCGAGAAGTCCGGCGGCGGCCCGTTCCCCCTGTGCGGGCCGCCGCCGGACGCACGAACCGCCGGGGCCCCGGCCCCGGCGGTCGTACGAAAGGACGGGACGTCAGGTGGCAACGCACCGCAAGCCCAGACAGCGTTTGCTCGGCGGCAACACCGCCCGCACCGCCGCCACGATCGCCCTCGCGGGAGCGGCGACCGCGACCGCCTTCGACGGAACGGGGCACGCCGAGCCCCCGCTCTCCCCGGCCCAGGTCAAGGCCAAGGTCGACAAGCTCTACCGGGAGGCGGAGGTCGCCACCGAGAAGTACGACGGGGCGAAGGAGGAGGCGGCCGAGACCCAGCAGCGTCTCAACGCGCTGCGGGACGAGGCGGCCCGCCGGACGGACCGGCTCAACTCGGCACGTGAGGCGCTGGGCTCGGCCGCGGCGGCGCAGTACCGCAACGGAGGCATCGACCCCTCGGTACAGCTCCTGCTCTCCTCGGATCCGGGGCGATACCTCGATGACGCGGCGTTCGCCGAGCGGCTCGACGGCCGGCAGGCGGCAGCCGTAAGGCGGGTGCGGACGCAACTGCGGGAGATCGAGCAGCTGCGCGGGGCGGCCCGGGTGGAGCTGGCCTCCCTGAAGTCGCGGCAGGCCGAGCTGAGCCGGCAGAAGCGGACCATCACCGAGAAGCTGGGCGAGGCGCGGCAACTGCTGGCCGGGCTGACGTGGAGCGAGCGGGCCGGGCTCGGCGTGGACGGGCGGGCGTCGCGGGACGCGGCGCGTGACCTGGGGCCGGTGTCGCTCGCGGTGTCGACCGCGATGGCCCCCGGCCCACGGGCGGCGGCCGCGTTGGCGTACGCGTACAGCAAGCTCGGCAGCCCCTATGTCTGGGGTGCGACAGGTCCTGACGCCTTCGACTGCTCCGGCCTGGTGCAGGCCGCGTACCGCTCGGCGGGAATCTCGCTGCCGCGGACGACGTACGCCCAGATCGGCGCCGGACGCCGTGTCTCGCGCGCCGAACTCCTCCCTGGCGACCTGGTGTTCTTCTACTCGGGGGTCAGCCACGTGGGCATCTACGTGGGCAACGGCCAGATGATCCACGCGCCCAACCCGTCGGCGCCGGTCCGGCTCGCACCGATCGACCTGATGCCGTTCGCCGGGGCCACCCGGGTGGTGTGAGCCGCCCGCCCGTCAGCCGCACACCGGGCCGGCTGCGGCGCGCGGGCCGTCACACCAGCCGTCGTGCCGTCGCCCAGCGTGTCAGCTCGTGCCGGTTCGACAGCTGGAGCTTACGCAGGACCGCGGAGACATGGGACTCGACCGTCTTCACCGAGATGAACAGCTGCTTGGCGATCTCCTTGTAGGCGTAACCGCGGGCGATCAGGCGCAGCACCTCGCGCTCGCGCTGGGTGAGGCGGTCGAGGTCCTCGTCGACCGGCGGGGCGTCGGTCGAGGCGAAGGCGTCGAGGACGAAGCCGGCCAGACGCGGGGAGAACACCGCGTCGCCGTCCTGCACGCGGAAGACGGAGTCGACCAGATCCGAGCCGGTGATCGTCTTGGTGACATAGCCGCGCGCACCGCCGCGGATGACCCCGATCACGTCCTCCGCCGCGTCCGAGACGGACAGGGCGAGGAAGCGGACCGGCTGCTCCGCGTCGGCCATCAGGGGCGCGCACCGCCGCAGCACCTCGACCCCGCCGCCGCCCGGCAGATGGACGTCGAGGAGGACCACCTCGGGGCGGCTGGCGGTGATGACGCTCACCGCCTGGTCGACGTCCGCGGCCTCGCCGACGACCTCGACCCCGGTCCGCTCGGTCTGCCCGATCTCGGCCCGGACTCCCGTACGGAACATCCGGTGGTCGTCGACGAGCACGACCCGCACGCGCCGCTCTTCCGTGCCGCCCCCGCTCGCGCGCTCCGGCTCCGCCGGGCCGGCCGACTCGTTCGCGTCGCTCATGACGTCTTCTCCACCCTCTCCATCTCCAGCTCGACTTCCGTGCCGCCGCCGGGAACGGCGCGCAGCCGTGCCGTTCCGCCGTTGCGCTCCATACGGCCGATGATCGATTCTCTGACACCCATGCGGTCTGCGGGAATCGCGTCGAGGTCGAAGCCCGGCCCGCGGTCGCGGACGGAGACGAAGACCGTCCTTCCCTCGACCTCGGCGTAGACCTGGACGGCACCGCCCTCGCCACCGTACTTGGCGGCGTTCACCATCGCCTCGCGCGCGGCCTGCATCTGTGCGCCGATCCGTTCGTCGAGGGGGCAGTCGCCGACGACGACGACCTCGATGGGCACGCCGTGCTTGTCCTCCACCTCCGCCGCGTTGCGCCGGACCGCCTCCGCGAGGGTGTCGGGCTCCTCGTCCTCGTCCTTGCCGGTGCCCTCGGGTTTGTAGAGCCAGGCGCGCAGGTCCCGCTCCTGGGCGCGGGCGAGGCGGCGCACCTCGCTCGCGTTCTCCGCGTTGCGCTGGATCAGGGTCAGGGTGTGCAGGACCGAGTCGTGGACGTGGGCGGCGACTTCCGCGCGCTCCTGGGCGCGGATGCGCATTAGGCGCTCCTCCGACAGGTCCTGGGTCATCCGGACGAGATAGGGGCCCGCGAGCAGCGTGACGCCGACGAGGACCGCGAGCGCCGCCTGCAGGACCGACCCGAGGTGGGCGGCGGAGCCCTGCAGCACGAAGATGCCGGAGACGCCCGCGGTGACCAGCAGGACACCGGCGGCGGCGCGGAGCAGGGTCAGGGTGCGCCGACGGCTGCCGACCTCCATCCAGCGGGCCCGCCGCGCGTTGTCCGCCTGGCGCCAGACCAGGGCGACACCCGCGGCGACGAGGACGGCGGGAATGAGGTACGCCTTGGCCGCGCCGCCGACGTTCACACTGCGCACGAAGGTCAGCGCCACGACGACCATGAGCAGCAGGGCGACGATCTGGCCCCGGTCGGGTCTGCGGGCGACCAGTCTGCGCCGGCCGTCCGGCGAGGTCTCGGTGCCGACCAGGGACGGGGAACGACGGTCGTCGACACCGCCGACGCCGAGCGGGACGAAGAACCAGAACGCCGCGTACAGCAGCGCGCCCAGACCGTCCGCCGTCATCAGCCCGACGAAGACGAGGCGGACCCAGATCACGGGCAGGCCGAGGTGCCCGGCGAGCCCCCGCGCCACGCCCCCGAGCCAGCGTCCGTCGCTGCTGCGGTAGAGCTTGCGCGGCGGCCGCGGGTCGTCGAGGGGCCCTGCTGCGGCGTCCGGCATGCCATTGATGGTCACACGTACGGCCCACCGGGACATCAGGGTCGGGCCCCTAGACTCCCCTGATCTTCGAATTCGGCGATCGAACACTTCCCTCGCCGGCTGTCGGGGCAGATTTCAGGGTTCTGCCAGGGTCGTCCCGCCTGCCGCTGGGCCGCCGCGCCGGAGACCATGGACGCATGACGGATCAGCAGCGCGCGGCAGTGGGGCGGGGCCCCGGCCCGGGGCACGGCCCCGGCGCCGGGCCGGGCTCCACCCCGAGGGGCGAGGCGCGCGCATCCGGGGACGCGACCGTGCGGCAGGATGCGGCCGTGCGGGAGGGGCGGGCCGAGGACGGGGATGCGGGCGTGCACCGGAACGAGGAGAACTTCGGGGGCGCTCCGGTCCACGACGAGCACGACCGCGGCGGCACCGGCGCACCGCAGGGCCCGGGCCGGAGCGAGCGCGGGGACGCACCCACCGGAACGGCGGCCCGTGACCGCGCCGACGGCGGGGGCCCCTCCGGAGGACCCCTAGGACCCGGGCACCCAGGCGCACCCGAAGGCGGACGCGGGCCCGAAGGCCTCGGCGCCCCTGGGCCGGCATCGGGAGCCGGACGCGGTCCGGGAAGTCCGGGTGGCCCCGGAGAAGGCGGAGGCGGGCCTGTCGGGGGCGGAGACGGGCCCCGGCCTGAGGACGGCCCGGAGGGTGACGGCCCAGGCCCGGTCCGGGGTCATGGGCGTTTCCGGCGTGACCGGCAGTACAAGATGCTGGGAGGCGTCTGCTCAGGGCTCGCCCGGCAGTGCGACATGGACCCGGTGATCTTCCGCATCGTGCTCGCGGTGCTCTCCGCGACAGGTGGCCTCGGACTCATCTTCTACGGTTTCGTCTGGCTCCTCGTCCCGTACGAGGACGAGGAGGAGAACGAGATCCGCAAGCTGCTGACCGGCCGCGTCGACGGCCAGGGCCTGGCCGCGGTTCTGTTCGCGCTCGTAGGCTGCGGAGTCTTCCTGTCGATGCTGAGGAACGGTGGGGTGCTGACCTTCGCCACCATCCTGTCCCTGCTCCTCGCCGGTGCGGGCTTCTGGTCACGGCAGCGCGGCGCCACCGACCCCGACCCGCTCGCCGCGCAGGCGGTGGCCGACGCCCCACCGGAGGCCACGGCGCCGCCCATTGCCGCCTCCTACCCGTCCTGGTGGCGCGACCCCATCGTCAAAGACGGCACCCACGTGGGCGGCACCGGCTATCTGTGGGGTCCCAGCGACACCCCTGGCCGTGACATCGCCGCGGCCGTCGACAGCCCCCGGGGCTCGTCGTACGCCCAGCAGACACGGGACGCGGACCGGCCGAGGCTGCCCGGGCCGCGCTGGATCGGCGGCTGGGTGTTCCTGCTCGCCCTGCTGGCGGGCGGTCTCGGCACCGGTCTGACCTGGGACGGCCAGGCGCTGGGTACAAGCCTGCAGACGGGTCTGGCCAGTGCGCTCGCCGTGTTCGGCGTGGGAATCGCGATCAGCTCCTTCCTCGGGCGCACCGGGGCGGGCTCGATTTTCATCGCGATAGTGACGGCGGGGCTGCTCGCCGCGTCGGTGGCCCTGCCGAAGGACATCAGCACGCACTGGACGCGCACGACATGGGCACCGGCCTCGGCGGCAGCCGTCCGGGAGAAGTACGACCTCGGCACCGGCGTCGGCACCCTGGACCTCACCCGGCTGCGGCTCGCCAAGGGCGAGACCGTGACGACCCGGGCCGAGGTCGGGGTGGGCCAGCTGAAGGTGGTGGTCCCGAAGGACGTCGCGGTGGCGCTGAAGATCGACACAGGTATCGGCGACATTCAGCTGCCGGGCGAATCGGAGAAGGACGTGGACGTGGAACCAGGCCGGCACAAGCAGGTGACCCTCGATCCCGTGCCGGGGACGAAGAAGGCGGCCACACTCCGCCTCCGCCTGGAGGTCGGCTTGGGACAGGTGGAGGTAACCCGTGCTGCGTCATGAGTTCCAGCCCGGCCGACTGGTGGCCGGCATGGCCCTGACCGGCGCGGGCGTCGTCTACCTCGGCGACGCGAACGGCGCTTGGACGACGCCGTGGTTCGCACTCATCCCACTGATCTGCGGGGGCCTCTGCCTCGCGGCCGTGAGCGGCCTGCTGGCCCGTGCGCTACGCAGGTCCCGCCCGGTCCGCGGGAAACCGCGTGCCGAGCGGGACGGAGCGACGACCCCGTAACTCCGGAGTGGATCCGGAGTACGCGTGGGTCCGTCGGGTTTGGCCCCGGATGGCTCCGGAGCACGCGTCCTACCGGTACGCGTTCGCGCGTTGCCGCCGTCGGATACGGATGGCCGCGTCCAGGGAGAGCACCGGGGCACCGGCGAGCACCAGGGGGATCCAGGCCATCAGATAGGCGAGGTCGTTGCCGTAGTAGTAGGGGCTCGAGGCCCAGCTCACGGTCAGCCACAGGCTCAGCGAGATGAGCGCACCGCCGAACGCCGCCAGGCGGGACAGCAGTCCGATGAGCGTGCCGATGCCGACGGCGAGTTCACCGAAGGCTATGGCGTAACCGAAGCCCACGGGACTCTTCAGCGCCAGGTCGACCAGGGCGGGGATCGCCGAGGTGTCCCGTACGGAGTGCATCAGGTCGCCGATCGAGCCGGCGCCCGAGCTGTGCATGAAGGCACTGCTGGTGAGTTTGTCCAGGCCCGCGTATATGAAGGTGACACCGAGGAAGATGCGCAGAGGTAGCAGCGCATACCGCGTGGCGCTGTCCCGCCAGTCGCGGCGCTCGTCCAGATAGGAGGTGTGGGAGTCCATGCGAATGCCGTGAGTCATCGTGTCCGCCGCCTCTCGCCCGCCCTGCCGTTGACTCCGCAACAGACCATACGTAGGAACGGGGGCGCGCGCTCAACTGCTGCGCGCTGAATTTTCCTGCTTTCCGTGCTCGTGACATCCGGCCCCGGTCGTTCCTGCCGGCTCCGAGCGGCCCGGCCCTGTCGGGCCACACGCCCGGCCTCGCCGCACTGGGGCAGACCCGCGGCTATCCGGCAGCGGCGCACCGGGACAGCGGAAGGGACCCTGCCGACATATCCCCCAGCTCAGCCGATATTCAGACCGCAGGCCTAGGCCACTCGACCGACGCCCGGCCGCTGCGGCCGGACCTGCCGACGCGGCGCCGACCCGGCCCCGGCAACGACTGCGGCTCGCCTTGGAGCAGGACACGTCACCGCGTCATGGTGGTCGTCACTCCGTGACGTCGATGGCCACCGGGTTCGTCTCGACTCCCGCGGCCGTCACCACCTGGACCTCGACCCTGCCGGGCTCCACGTCCGCCGGGACCGGGACCGTCAGGAGCGAGTCGGTCGGGTTGCTGAAGCCGCCCGCGACCGGGACGAGGGGTACGTGGACATGGACCGCGCCTATGCGGACCACCATTCGGGCGAGCCGGTCCGCTCTCTGGGCACCGGGCGGTACGAAGCCGGCGCCGCGGATCTCGATGTCGTCGCCCGTGCGGATCGGCGCGTCCAGGTCGCCCGCCTCCCGCGCTCGCACCACCGAGAGAATCACCGGACGGCCGCCCTCGGCGTACTTCCCGGCGAGGTAGGTGGCCGCCGAGACCAGGACCAGCAGGGCGAGGCCCCAGGGCAGATCCGGGAGCCGGTCGGGGCGGCGGGCCAGTCGTACCGCCGCGAACACCAGGGCGACCGCGCTGATCACGACGTACTGGATGTCCGTGAAGCTGCCGCGCCCCGAGTCGTCGGTCAGCAGGTCCGCCGCCCGCGGCCGGTCGGCGCGTACCTTCTGCAGACGCTGGCCGAGCACACGCAGTCCGACCACCCGCCGGACCACCACGGCGATCCCGCACACCACGGCGACCACGGACACCACACCCACTCCGCGCGCGAGGTCGAGCCCGGCGATCAGCGCGTCACGCTTGTCGTGCGTCGAGGCCGCCGCCAGCTCGGTGGCCAGCACCAGCACCGCGTACACCACGAACAGCACCCAGCTCGCCGCCAGCGCACGCGAGGTCGACAGCCGGTTGTCCTCCCCGACGAGGGGCGCGATCACCCCGCCGCGTGCCCGGTGCAGATACCCCGCGCCGGTCAGTGCGGCGCCCACCAGCACGGCCGCGACCAGCCCCGCCGTCCGTGCCAGGGTCCACCCCGCGCCGATGGCCGTCAGCGCCTGCGCCAGCAGCAGGACGCCCACCGCGCCCCACACCCAGGCCGCCGTACGCCGCCACAGCCGGCCGAGCCATGCCTCGCCGTCGGCCCGGCCGCACTCGGCCACAAGGTCGGCGGACTGGGTCAGCTCGTCGGACACCCACTGGCGGGACGCGGACGCGGAGTGCGCGACCGCCGCTGGCAACCCCCGCCCGGAGGCGAACTCCTCACGCTTCGCGAGGAATTCGGCGACCGCACGCCGGTGCCCCTCGCGTACGCCGTGCGGGCAGTCCCCGCAGGTGCAGCCACCCTTGTGCGCACCCGGACCGCTGCCACCCGCGCCCTGCCTCGCCTCCTGCACCGCCACGCCCGCTGCCGCCTTCCCCGCGCCAGATCGCCGAACCGCCCCCGCCCGCGCAACTGGCAGACGATGACAGCGCATTGTGCCGTACGGAACACACCCCGCGTCCGCCAGGTCCGGTCAGGAGGGGTGAAACAGCGAGCCCCCGGTTGCCCGTCGCCCGGAAGCCGCCTCCGCCCACCCGCGCGGCGGACCACAGCGAGCGCCCGCAACCCGCCTCAGCGGGCCGGGGAACCGCTGTCAGCTGAGCAGATCGGGTTCGCTCCGGGTGATGTCCTGCCACAGGGGCTGGTAGTTGATCCAGCCCACCAGGTCGCCGCCGAGCTGCTCGCGCGTCGCCACCGCCTGCCGGTGGTCGATCAGGACCGGCCGTCCCGCCGCCCTCGCGGTGAGCTGCACCTGGCAGGAGCGTTCCATCGACAGGAACCACCAGGCCGCCGCGTCCACCGAGTCGCCGACGGTCAGCAGCCCGTGGTTGCGCAGGACCAGCGCCTTGCGGCTGGCGAGCGCGGTCGCGATCCGGCGGCCTTCCTCGGCGTCCACGGTGACGCCGGTGTAGTCGTCGTAGACGGCGTGGTCCTCGTAGAAGGCGCAGGACTCCTGGGTGATGGGATCCAGCAGATCGCCGAGCGCCGCGAGGGCACGCCCGTGCACCGAGTGGCAGTGGGCGACGGCGACGACGTCCGGGCGGGCGGCATGGACCTGGGCGTGCACGGTGAAGGCCGCCTGGTTCACGTGGTAGCTGCCCTCGATCACCTGCCCGTCCTGGTTGGCCAGCACGAGGTCGCTCACGGTGACGTGCCGGAAGGGCATCCCGAACGGATTGACCCAGAAGCAGTCGGTGAACTCCGGGTCGCGAGCGGTGATGTGCCCGGAGACCCCGTCCTCGAATCCGAGCCTTCCGAAGATCCGCAGCGCCCCGGCCAGCCGCTCCTTGCGGTGCTGCCGTTCGTCGGCCGCCGATTCGTGCATCGGCGGCATGGCGAACCGCAGCTGGTCGGTGGGCAGGGGAAGCGGCGGGGTCGGCCCGTGCATTCGTCCTCCAGCACTGGGTTCCTGTACGGAGCGGAAAGTTACCGCCGGTCCCCGCAGGAAAACAGGGTCGTTCAGTGAAGGTGGTGCGCAACCGTTACGCGTGGTGGGGGCGCGGTCGCTCCGGGCACCGTCGCACGCCACGTCTCCCTCGCCGAAATACCTGACAGAAGTTGTCGGGTATAGGCGAGAGACTCCTTTGCATGAGCGCTGTCAGCCCCATGGGCCCCGTGAACTGGTTCGCATTCGTCGCCGCCGCACCGGATCTCGCCCGGACCGTCGAGGAGCGGTTCGGCGCCTTCACCCACCACGTCCTCTCGACCCTGCGCAAGGACGGTTCCCCGCGCACCTCCGGCATGGAGGTCCGCTTCCTGAACGGCGAGCTGTGGCTGGCCATGATGCCGGACTCGCTGAAGGCGCTCGACCTGCGCCGCGACCCGCGCCTCGCGCTCCAGGCGAATCCCGGGGCGGGGACGGGGATGGGCGGCGGTGATGTGCGGATCAGCGGGCGGGCGCACGAGGTCGAGGACCCGGAGACGAAGGCCGCGTATGTGCAGAAGGTGGAACCGCCGGAGCCGTTCCACCTTTTCCGCACCGAGCTGACGGAGGTCGTACGGACCTACGTCGAGGACGACACCTATCTGGTCGTCGAGATCTGGAAGCCCGGAGAGCCGGTGCGCACCGTCCGGCGGAGGTGAGCCGCGGGGCTCACTCCCACTCGATGGTCCCCGGCGGCTTCGAGGTCACGTCGAGGACGACGCGGTTGACGTCACGGACCTCGTTCGTGATCCGGGTGGAGATCTTCGCCAGCACGTCGTACGGCAGCCGGGACCAGTCGGCGGTCATGGCGTCCTCGGACGAGACCGGGCGCAGCACGATCGGGTGGCCGTACGTCCGGCCGTCGCCCTGGACACCGACGCTGCGGACGTCGGCGAGCAGGACCACCGGGCACTGCCAGATCTCGCGGTCGAGGCCGGCCGCGGTCAGCTCCTCGCGTGCGATGGCGTCGGCGTCGCGAAGCAGGTCGAGCCGCTCCTTGGTGACCTCGCCGACGATGCGGATGCCGAGGCCCGGGCCCGGGAAGGGCTGGCGCTGGACGATCTCCTCCGGGAGCCCGAGCTCCTGGCCGACCATCCGGACCTCGTCCTTGAACAGCTTGCGCAGCGGCTCGACCAGCTTGAACTCGAGGTCCTCGGGGAGGCCGCCCACGTTGTGGTGGGACTTGATGTTGGCCGTGCCGCTACCGCCGCCGGACTCGACCACGTCCGGGTACAACGTGCCCTGGACGAGGAACTCGACCGCGGGACCCTCGTCCGCGATGATCTCGGCCTGGGCCTGCTCGAAGACCCGGATGAACTCACGGCCGATGATCTTCCGCTTCTCCTCGGGGTCGGAGACGCCCTTGAGCGCGGTGAGGAACCTCTCCTCCGCGTCGACGACCTTCAGCTGGACGCCGGTGGCCGCGACGAAGTCCTTCTCGACCTGCTCCGTCTCCCCCTTGCGCATCAGGCCGTGGTCGACGTAGACGCAGGTCAGCTGGGAGCCGATGGCCTTCTGCACCAGAGCGGCGGCGACGGCGGAGTCCACACCGCCGGACAGACCGCAGATCGCCCGCTTGTCGCCGACCAGCTCGCGGATCGCCTCGACCTGCTCCTCGATCACACTGCCCGTGGTCCAGGTCGGGGTCAGGCCCGCGCCGCGGTAGAGGAAGTGCTCCAGCACCTGCTGGCCGTGCGTGGAGTGCATGACCTCGGGGTGGTACTGGACGCCGTAGAGCTTCTGCTCGTCGTCCTCGAAGGCGGCGACCGGCACGACGTCCGTGGACGCGGTGACGGTGAAGCCCTCGGGGGCCGCGGAGCAGGCGTCGC
Organism: Streptomyces sp. CA-106110; assembly: GCF_050936285.1. Lineage (NCBI taxonomy): Bacteria > Bacillati > Actinomycetota > Actinomycetes > Kitasatosporales > Streptomycetaceae > Streptomyces > Streptomyces sp. CA-106110. The sequence continues at coordinate 5,140,495 of NZ_JBNJNB010000001.1, forward strand.
CGTGGGACATCCAGACGGACTGGTCGGCAGGGGTGCCCTCGAAGAGGGTGGAGGACGGCCGCGAGACCGTCATGGCCGTCCGGCCGTACTCGCGCGCACCCGTGTTGTCGACCCTGCCGCCGAGGGCCTGGGCCATCAGCTGGAAGCCGTAGCACATGCCGAAGACGGGGACGCCGGCCTCGAACAGGGAGCGGTCGACGGTGGGGGCGCCCTCCTCGTAGACCGACGAGGGGCCGCCGGAGAGGATGATCGCCGCCGGGTTCTTGGCGAGCATCTCCTCGACCGGCATGGTGCTCGGCACGATCTCGCTGTAGACCCGGGCCTCGCGGACGCGACGGGCGATGAGCTGGGCGTACTGCGCGCCGAAGTCGACGACCAGGACGGTGTCGGGGGCGGCGGCAGCGGAGGTCGCTGATGACACAGGGTGCCTTCCGGCGGTGGGGCGGGGGTCTCGGTACCGATTCTAACGGGGTGCTTGCGGGACACCTCCCGTCTCACCATCCGGCCCCGGTTGGACACCGCCCGTGCCCGGGGCATACTGGGTCCATGCTCACGCAGTACGCCTTCGTCTTTACCTATGGCAACCGGCCCACCGGCTGCCATGGTCGTGCTGCTTGAGCTACTGACAAGCGACTTCCCAGGCGCCCCGGGCCGATACGGTCCGGGGCGCCTGACGTTTGCGGACCGTGCCGATCCGGGGCTCCTCATCCCGACACCGAGGAGATCCCCGTGACGACCGCCACCACCGAGCAGAGGGCCACCGAGAAGACCGGCGCCCGTACCTCCGAGGCCGCCGATGTGATCACCGGCGCCCGCGAGCGCATCGACGCGCTCGACGACCGCATCATCGGCCTCATCCAGGAGCGCATGGCGGTCTCCGCCGTGATCCAGGAGGCCCGCATCGGCTCCGGCGGCCGGCGCGTGAACCTCACCCGCGAGATGGAGATCCTCAGCCACTACCGGGACGCTCTCGGCAAACCCGGCACCGCCCTCGCCATGACCCTGCTCGAGCTGTGCCGGGGCCGCGTCTGACGACCGGCCGGCCACCTCGTGATGCGACAGACGTCCGGCGCACCCACGTTCGCACGCCCTCTCACCCGTACGGCGCGTGACCGGTCTCACGCACACTTCGTTGTTCTCGGTGTCCGTGCCAGCCAGGGGCGGGCCCGAAAGAACCACGCGTGGCTCCGCTGGGGCGATGAGACGTGCGGATCGAGCCGTGCGTCGTGGGACCTCGCCCCAGGGTTGTGACCGGACGGCAGGGGACAGCAGCCCGGTCACCAGAGAACGGTCGGCTCCGGGGACGCCCGGAGCCGACCGGCGGAATTCAGACAACCGCACCGCTCCCGCACCCGGCTCCCCCGGTCGGCACCAGGCGCGCGCCCCGAGTACGCCGGGCGCACCCGAGCGGTCACACAGACAAGCGGCGTAACCCCCCGGCGCCGCTCCGGGTACCGACGCTGCCCTGACGTCGGTGCCGACGGAGAAGGGCCCCGCGGATTCTCCTCGCCCCCCCGGCCATGTGCGGCCGTGGGCGAGGACCCCGCCGCGGGGCCCTTCGCTTGCCCTCAGGCGCGGGCGATCGCACGCCTCAGCGGATTGTGACCCAGGCCACATAAAGAACGTGTGAATACGTTGCAACCGTTCACGGGCTTCGCAGGTCACACCTACCGAATCGTGGGCCACAGCCGCGCCCCACACGCGGAGGCCTCCCCGAACCGTGCCGCGCCGTCGCGGCATGCCTGACTTTCGAGGTCTTCATGAAGTTTCGCCGTGCACTGGCCGCCGCTGCCGCGACGGCTGCCATAGCCCCCCTCGCACTGTTGTCCGCTCCGGCGGCGTTCGCGGACGAAACGCCCACGACCTCCGCCGCCGCGACCGAGACCACGGGCACCGAGTCGCCGACCAGCCCCGCGCCGGACACCAGCACCACGACGCCGGCCGGCGAGGAGTCCACGGCGACGTCCTCGTCGAGCGCGCCCGCCGCGGCCCCCGCGGGCCAGTCGTCCGCGTCCTCGTCCGCGTCCTCGTCGGTCACCCCGCCGGCCACGCCCACCGAGAGCGCGGTGCCCACCGCCGAGCCGACCCCCTGCACCGACGAAGAGGTCGACCCCGACTCCCAGCTGTCCCTCGCCGTCTCCGGCCTGCCGGGCAAGATCGTCGCGGGCAGCGGCTGGCACAACTTCACCTTGACCGCGGCGAACCACAGCGACCAGTCCCTCGGCCAGGTGGAGTGGCTCGCGCTCATCGACAACGACACGGCGAGCGACGACGAGAAGGACTGGCTGAGCACCTACGCCCTGCTCGAGTACTTCGACCCGACGACCAAGTCCTGGCAGTCCGTCGCGGACGAGATCGGCAACGGCGTCTACTTCGGTGAGACGAACCTCGGCCCCAAGCAGACGGTCGACATCAAGCTGCGGGTCGACATCACCGCGAAGGCCCCCGCCGGCGAGGGCTACAGCGTGGGCCTGGGCGGATACGTGGACCAGGAGAAGAACTGCGTGCACAGCGCGTTCGCCATCTACACGTTCACCGTCCTGAAGCCCGGCAGCGACAACGAGAACCCGGGTCAGGCCAAGCCCGGCAAGGGCGACAAGCCGTCCGGCGGCAAGGAGCCGCAGGGCGGCGCCAAGGAGATCCCGGCCACCGGCAGCCTCGCCTCCACCGGTTCGTCCTCCGCGCTTCCGACCATCGCCCTCGTCGGCGGTGTCGCGGTCGTCGCCGGTGGCGGTGTGGTGTTCGCCCTGCGTCGCCGCAAGACGGGTGGCCAGGCCGCGTAAGGCCTGCGGACCCGCACACAAACTGCGTCAGGCGTCCCGTACGCCTCGCACACAAGAGAGAAGGACCTGAGCTCGGAGGGGGGCACAGGTCCTTCTTTCTTTCACCTTGCGCGGCGGTGTCGTCCGCCGGCGCCGTCGCTACTTCTTCGGCGGCACCGCCGGCATCCCCAGGAACGGCAGGCGCAGCGCGCCGAAGGCCTCCGCCGGGACCGCCGGCGCCGTCGGTTCGACCGCCTTCAGCCGCTCGTAGGTCCCCTGCGCCGGACGCGGGTCCTCGTCGCCCTTGTTCGGCCAGTACGACATCGCCCGCTCGGCCTGAGCGGTGATCGTCAGTGACGGGTTGACGCCGAGGTTCGCCGAGACTGCCGCACCGTCGACCACCGAGATGCCGGGGTGGCCGTAGAGCCGGTGGTACGGGTCGATCACGCCCGTCTCCCGCGAGGAGCCGATCGGGCAGCCGCCGAGGAAGTGGGCCGTCAGCGGGGTGCCCATCAGTTCACCGACGTTCGAGCCGGGGAAACCGTTGATCTCGGCGGCGAGGGCCGCGGCGCTCTCCGAGGCCGCCCTGATCTGCTTGGGGTTGGGGGATCCGTGGCCCTGGCGCGCGGTCAGCAGACCCTTGCCCACTCCGTTCGGCTTCAGGTACGTCGTCAGGGAGTTGTCCAGCGACTGCATCACCAGGCCGATGATGGTCCGCTCCGACCAGCGGCGGTTGGAGAGGGAGCGCAGGACGAGGACGGGGTGGCGGGCGGCGTTGCGCAGCCAGGCCGCCGCCCTCGACGAGCCGTCGGCGTAGGGGACCTGGAGTATCGAAAGGCCGCCCATCGAGTTGGAGCCCTTGCCGTAGCGGACCGGCTCGATATGGGTGTTCTCGTCGGGGTGGATCGAGGACGTGATGGCGACACCGCGCGTGAAGTCGGCCTTCGGCTCGCCCGTGGCCTTGTGGTAGCGCCGGTTGTCGGTCTGCGCCCCGACCAGCGCCTCGGAGTTGGTGCGGGTCAGTTCACCCAGGCGGTCGGAGAGGTACGGCAGTTGCCCGGCCGCCTTCATCCGGTGCAGCAGGGTCTGGGTGCCGTAGGTACCGGCGGCGAGGACGACCCGGCGGGCCGTGAAGAGCTTCCCCCGGCCCTTGCGGCGGTCGTCGGTGGGAAGGGTGGCGACCGCGTACCCGCCCCGCGAGTCGTCCGTGACCGACACGACGGTCGTCATGGGGTGCACAACCGCGCCCGCCTTCTCGGCGAGGTAGAGGTAGTTCTCGTTCAGGGTGTTCTTCGCGCCGTGACGGCAGCCCGTCATGCACTCGCCGCACTCGGTGCAGGCCTTGCGCTCCGGTCCCACGCCGCCGAAGTAGGGGTCCGCGACCTGCTGCCCCGGCTTGCCCTTCGCGGAGCCGTCGGCGTCCTCGCCGTCACCGAAGAACACCCCGACCGGCGCCATGTGGAAGGTGTCGCCCACGCCCATCCGCTCCGCCGCCGCCTTCAGGTGCACGTCGGACGGGGTCATGGTCGGGTTGAGCCGGACACCGAGCATGCGCTGCGCCTGGTCGTAGTACGGCTTCAGCTCCTCGTGCCAGTCGGTGATGTCCCGCCACTGCGGGTCGTCGAAGAAGGCCTTCGGCGGTACGTAGAGCGTGTTGGCGTAGTTGAGGGAGCCGCCGCCGACCCCGGCGCCCGCCAGCACCATCACGTTCCCCAGCAGATGGATGCGCTGGATCCCGTACATGCCGAACGCGGGGGCCCAGAGGTAGTTCTTCAGGTCCCAGGAGTTCTTCGGCAGGGAATCACGGGTGAAACGGCGGCCGGCCTCCAGGACGCCGACCCGGTAGCCCTTCTCGGTCAGACGGAGCGCGGAGACGGATCCGCCGAACCCCGACCCCACGACGATGACGTCGTAGTCGTACCCGTCCTCGTCCCGGGCCTGGACAGACTTCTCCTGCGACACGTGCTCTCCTCGTTGAGAACGGGTGTGGTTCTGCGGAAACCGTCGTGGTCTAGCGGAGGCGGAACGCCTTCATCAGCTTCAGGCTGCGGCTCATCAGCGCCGCGTACTTCTCGTCGTCCATGCCGAGCGAGGGGGCCATCGGCAGCAGTCTCTGGTGGGCGACGGTCTGGGCCTCGGTGTACTTGAGGATGCCCTCGGAACCGTGGCGGCGGCCGAGACCGGAGTCCTTCATGCCGCCCATCGGGGACTGGACGCTGCCGTACGCGGACGCGTAGCCCTCGTTGACGTTGACCGTGCCGGTGCGCAGCCGGGCGGCGATCGCGCGGCCGCGTCGGCCGTCCTTCGTCCAGACCGAGGAGTTCAGGCCGTAGGGGGTGGCATTGGCGCGCTCGACCGCCTCGTCCTCCGTCGTGAAGCGGTAGATCGACACGACCGGGCCGAAGGTCTCCTCCGCGCACACCGACATCGGTGCCTCGACACCGTCCAGGATGGTGGGTTCGAAGAAGAAGGGACCGATGTCGGGGCGCGCCACTCCGCCGGCCAGGACCTTGGCGCCCTTGGCGACGGCCTCCTCGACGTGCCGGCTCACGGTCTCCAGCTGCCGCTCGCCGACGAGCGAGCCCATCTCCGCGCCGTACGCGAGGGAGCTGCCGAGGCGCATGGCCTTGGTGCGGGCCACGAACCGCTCCACGAAGGCGTCCGCGATCGACTCGTGGACGTACAACCGCTCGATGGAGATGCAGAGTTGACCCGCCGAGGAGAAGCAGGCGCGCACGGCGCCGGCGGCCGCCTTCTCGATGTCGGCGTCCTCGAGGACCAGCATGGCGTTCTTGCCGCCGAGTTCGAGCGAGACGCCGACGAGACGGGCGGCGGCACCCTGCGCGACCTCGCGGCCGGTGCGGGTGGAGCCGGTGAAGGAGACATAGTCGGCGTGCCGGACGACCTCCGGTCCGACGACCGGACCGTCACCGATGACGACCTGGAAGACGTCGGCGGGCAGCCCGGCCTCGATCAGCAGGTCGCGGGCCCACAGCGCGGTCAGGCACGTCTCCGTGTCGGGCTTCATCACGACGGCGTTGCCCGCGACGAAGGCCGGCAGCGCGTCGCCGACCGACAGCTCCAGCGGGTAGTTCCAGGGGGCGATCTGACCGACGACGCCGCGCGGGTGGCGCAGTTCGGTGACCCGCGTCAGCGTGGGCACGGCGCCGGTGTGCCGCTTGGGCTTCAGATACGAGGAGGCCATGCGGCCGTAGTGCCGGGCCGCTACGGCGACGGCCTGGACCTCCTCGTGGGCGTGGAGCCGGGCCTTGCCGGTCTCCAGCTGGATCAGGTCGAGGACCTCGGCCTGCCGCTCCAGCACCAGGTCGTGGAAACGGAGCAGCACGGCGGCGCGCTGCCGTACGGGAGTGGCGCCCCAGGCCTGCTGGGCCGTGCGGGCCCGGGCGAACGCCTCCGCCACGTCCTCGGGGGTGGACTCGGGCAGGTCGGCCAGCTTCTCGCCGGTGAACGGCGTGTGGTTGGCGGTGCGGCCGGAGCCGGCCACGCCCTTGGTGAGCTGGGCGACCAGCTCCGGGGTGACCACGTCGACGGCGGTGCGGGCGCCGGCGGGGGCGGGTGCGAGAGGGTTCGTGCCGGCCGTGCCCGCACCGGTCGTGTCGGTGGCCTTCTCCGGGGCCTGGGAGTCCGTCATGACGCGCAGGGTATGCCGGGCCGGGGCGTTTGGGTACCCGTCGGTAACGGGCTTTCACGGGGTGTCCACACCGCGCCAGTGATCGCTGGCAGCAAACCCGCTGATCAGGGCGTTGTCAGGAGCCCAGCGTGCTGATGCCGACTTTCAGACGGGCACGGGCGCCCGTGAACAAAGACGTGCCCCGTCTCTCCTCCGCGGTGCCCCTGGGCATGTCGACGCGCAGCGTGTAGTGCTCCCCGGCGGGCGTGACGATGAGCAGTTGCAGGACCCGGAACCGGTGCCGGCGCGCCGTGTAGGTGGTGTCGGTGAGCATGGCCTCGTCGCCATGGAAGTTCGTCGGCTTGTAGAGCGTGGTCGCGTCGTCGCCGGACCAGGCGGCGGTCTCCTGCCGGGCCCAGGCCCGGAGCGGGGCGGGGGCGTTCTCCTCACGGGTCAGTCGGAGCTTGAGGTCGTCGTCTCCGTAGGTCACCGCGCGGTCCGTCGACGTCCGGCGCGGGGTGCCGGCCGGCACGGACACGATCGCGTCGAGCCGTCGCTCGCGATGGGCCGTCCAGGTGCCGGTGGCGGAACCCGGGGAGGTGACGGCGGGAGCCGAGTTGTAGGTGGCGGTGTGTTCCGTGGCCGAGCCGTCGGCGGTCCGGGCCCACAAGTCGGCCGCGCCCAGCCCCAGGCCGCCCAGGAGGAGAGCGCCGAGCAGCATGGTGGAGAGGGGCCGGCGAGAGGAGCGGCGGCGCCCCGGCGCGCGGCGCTCGGGGGCGGTCCGCGGCTCGGGGACCGGTATGGACTCTCGTTCGGAAGCCGAGCCGACGCCGGCGGAAGCCCCGGAGCCCTGCTCGCTCGTCAGCCGCAACGTGCCCATGTCGTCCGTGAGTTTCCGCGGACCGGAGGCCTCCTGCTCTTCGGGCACCTCGCCGTATGCCGTGTCCGGTACGGGGCGCCCCTCGGCCACCGCCTCCAGTACCGCCGCGGCCTCCTCCGAGCCCGGCCGCCGCGACGATTCCTTCCGCAGCAGCGCTACGACGAGCGGCGCGAGCGGTCCTGCCTGTGTGGGCTCGGGCGGAGCGGCGGCGAGGATCGCGGCGAGCGTGGCCTCCGGCGTCGTACGGCGGAACGGGGACGACCCCTCGACGGCGGCGTACAGCAGCACGCCCAGCGACCAGAGGTCGGAAGCGGGGCCCGCGGCGCCCGGGCCGGACATCCGCTCGGGGGCGATGAACTCCAGCGAGCCGACGAACTCGCCGCTCACGGTGAGGGATTCCTCACCCTGGATATGAGCGATCCCGAAGTCGGTGAGGACGACACGGCCGTGCGGGCCGAGCAGGACGTTGGCGGGCTTCACATCGCGATGCACGATGCCGACGGCGTGGGCGGCGCGCAGCGCGCCGAGGACGGCGAGGCCGATCCGCGCGGCCTCGGCGGGTTCGAGAGGGCCGCGCCGGAGCACTTCGTGCAGCGACTGACCGCGGATCAGCTCCATGACGATCCAGGGCAGTCCGTCCTCGACGACGACGTCGTGGATGGAGACGGCGCAGGGATGGTCGACGTGGGCGGCGGCCCGGGCCTCGCGGTAGAGCCGGTGGGCGGCGCGCTGGTGGCCCTCGTCCTCGGGATCCCCCGCAAGCTGGGGCTGTTTGACGGCGACGTCCCGCTCGACCAGTTCGTCGTGCGCCCGCCACACCGTGCCCATGCCTCCGGAGCCGATGCGCTCGATCAGCCGGTAGCGTCCGCCGACCAGCCGCCCCTCCGCGCCCGTGCGGCACCCGCCGTTGCTCATGCCCCATGAGTATCGCGGGAGGGCGCCCACTTGTCGACGCGGGTCGTGGAGCGGGCGCCGCCACGGTGCGGTGCGGACCGCTCAGAGCCTGTCGATGTCCAGGTTCGCCATGGCCGCGCGCGCCACCTCGCGGCCCCGGTCCGTGAAGTCGCCCTTGCCCGGGTAGCTGACCGTGAGCTTGTACATATCGCCCGCGGAGTTCTTGTAGTAGAAGATCTGCAGCTCGCGGGGCCGGGGATTCTGGCTGTCGTTCGTCGTGTAGGAGACCGTGTTCTCGGCGGCCTGCTTGCCGTGGTACCCGGTCTCCTTCGGTTCCGTCTTCTTCGGGCCCGCGGCCATGGCCAGCTCATAGGCGCCGGTGTCCTTGAACTCGCCGTTGTCGGCGTACATCTCGGCGGCCGAGGAGTCCTTGATCTGGTGGGAGGAGTCCTCGGACTTCCTCGCGAGGTGCAGTCCGATCCAGATGCTGCCGCTCCAGTCGGTGTACGTCACCCAGTTCTTGTCGGTGTCGTTCTTCCCGGGCCTGGTCACCTGGTAGTCCGCGGGCACCGCGAGCGTCGCGCCCAGTGCCTCGGCCCGGCGCTGCTGCCAGCCGTCCGGCAGCGGTCCCGCGAACGGGTCGGCGAGGACGAGGTACGCCGCCACCGCCATCGCGACCACCGCGGCGCCGATCCCGAGCAGTGCCTTGCGGCCGAGGCGGACGCCCCCGCCACCGGGGACGGGGACGGGGACGGGGACGGCCGGCTGGGTCGGCGGGACCGGCTGCGGTTCTTTCGCCGCCTCTCGCAGGAGCCGGCGGACCTCGGCAGCGTCCGGGCGGCGTGCCGGGTCCTTCTGCAGCAGGCCGTTGATGGCCTCGGCGAGCGGGCCCCGGGCCGACGCCGGGGCGGCGGGCGTGGAGTGGAGGACGGACTGGAGGGTGGCGGGCGTGTTGGTGCGGCGGAACGGCGAGACGCCCTCCGTCGCCGCGTACAGCACCACGCCCAGCGACCACAGGTCGGAGGCCGGGCCAGGACGGTGGCCCAGCACCCGCTCGGGCGCGATGTACTCGGGCGAGCCGACGAAGCCGCCCGTGTCCCTCAGGTTCGTCTCGCCTTCGATCTGCGCGATGCCGAAGTCGGTGAGGACGACCCGGTCGTACCGGCCGAGCAGCACGTTGTCGGGCTTCACGTCGCGGTGCAGGATGCCCGCCGTGTGCGCGGCCTCCAGCGCGCCGAGCACCTCGAGGCCGATCCTCGCGGCCTCGCGCACCCCGAGCGTGCCCTCCTGGAGTACATCGCCCAGGGAGCGGCCGCGCACCAGCTCCATCACGATCCACGGCCTGCCGTCGACCACCGCCACGTCGTGCACGTCGACGACGGCCGGGTGGTCGAGGCGCGCGGCGGCCCGGGCCTCACGGCGCATCCGCTCGTAGACGTTGGCCTGTTCCCGTTCGGGAAGGTGGCCGGGGATCCGGGGTTCCTTGACGGCGACCTCACGGTCCACGGTCTCGTCCTTGGCCCGCCACACCGTGCCCATGCCACCGTGGCCGAGCTTGGCGAGCAGCCGGTAGCGTCCGGCGATCAGCCGCCCGGCCCCGGGGTCCTCCGCCCGGTCGGGCACGACCTGGGTGGGGACCGCCTGGGGCTGCGCGTCCGCCGGTGCGGACTGCGGCCGCGCGTACGGGTTCCCCGGATACGGCACGGCCGGCCGTGGCGGTTGCAGTCCGAAACTCGTCGTCTCGTCGGACCGGTGCGGCCCTCCCCCGTTGCTGCTCATGCGTTCATCCTTATACGCGGGCCCTTCGGCAGCCACCCCTGCCCGACACCGGTCACAGATCCGTGACCGACCGCGCAACTTGTCTCCGGTTCACGCCAGTACGAACGCGGCGCGGCCGGACTGCGCGGCTACGAACGCGCCCTGGCCGAACTGCGCGGCCACGAAGGCGACAGCGGTACTACGCCGGTACGAACGTGTCAACCGCCACGTCGAAGTACTCCTTCGCCTCCCGTACCTTCCCGACCGGCGCCGATACCCAGACGTCGTACATCCGGCCGTTCTCCTCCCAGCACAGGTCGTAGGTGTGCCGCGGTCCCTCGGCGGCCGTGAAACCGTCCCAGGTGAACTCCCACAGCGCGGCCGAATTCCCGTGGTGCGACGTCCCGGTGACCCGGCCGTCGCGATAACCGGGGTTGTTGGCGGGCCCTTTGGCGTCCGCGCTCCGCATCACCGCGAGGGGGCCACCTGTTTCGGGATCGGTGGCCTTGATGCCGATGCGGAAGGTCTGCCCGGGCGACATGTAGAAGATCCGCTCACCCTGAGGGGCCCGGGTGAACCCCTCCGGCACGGCGAGCGAGAAACCGTCCGGATCCTGGACCGACCGGTACCCGGAGGGAGCCGTGCGGGGCGCGCGCGGTGCCGAAGCCGGTCCCGAGGACGGCGACTTCGTCACCGTCACGGTGGGCGCGGGCGAGGGCCCCGTGGCCGGAGAACTCGACGGACGGGTGCTCGCAGATGTGCCAGGCGGTCCCGAACTCGCGGGCACCCCACCACCGTTGCCGCCGTCGCGGATCAGCAACGTCGCCGCCGAGACGCCCGCACCCGCCATCGCGGCGACGAGGGCGGCCGCGATGAGCACGCCGCGGGCGGAGATTCCACCGGGCCGCGGCACCGCGCCCACCGACGGTGTCGCCGACTCGGGTGCCTCCCGCGAGGGCGCCGCGCGCCGGGGGATGTCCCCCTGTGGCGGCGTGTACGCCACCGGCACGCGTGGCGTACGTCCGGTCTCCAGGAACTCCTGGAGCAGCCGCTCGGCCTCCGCCGCGTCCAGGCGCCGGTCCTGATCGCGCTCCAGCAGCCCTCGCACCACGGGCAGGATCGGTTGGGCCTGCGCGGGCGGACGGATCTCGTCCGCCACCACCGCGTGCAGGATGCCGCCCAACGAGTCGCGGCGGAACGGCGACTCGCCGCTCAGCACGGCGCACAGCAGCGCGCCGAGCGACCACAGGTCGGACGCGGGTCCGGTGCGTTCGCCGGACATCCGCTCGGGCGCGGTGTACTCGGGCGAGCCCACGAAGGAACCGCTCTCGGTCAGCGTCGTGGCCCCGGCGACCTGTGCGATGCCGAAGTCGGTGAGGACGACACGGTCGGTGCCCTCCTCCATCAGGACGTTCGCCGGCTTGAGGTCGCGGTGCAGCACGCCCGCCTCGTGCGCGCGGCGCAGCGCGCCCAGCAGGGCGATGCCGATCCGGGCGGCCTCACGGGCGTCGACGGGACCGTGGGCAGCGACGTGTTCTGCCAGCGAGCCGCCGTCGATCAGCTCCATCACGATGTACGGACGTTCGTCGTGCTCGATGACGTCATGGACGACGATGATGTGGGGGTGGTGCAACTGCGCCACCGCGCGCGCCTCGCGCAGGGTGCGCTCCCGCTGCCGACGGAGCTCCTCGACGGAGCGCGAGGTGTCGAGGACGAGTTCCTTGACCGCCACCTGACGGCCGAGCAACTGGTCGGTCGCCCGCCACACGACGCCCATGCCGCCGCGGCCGATCCGCTCCTCGAGCCGGTAGCGGCCCGCTATCACACGGACGTTCTCCCCCTCGGTCCCCATAAGCCCCATCATGCCGCACCGGAGGTCGCCCCTCCGGGACGCTGCCGAGACGGTGGCCGACAAGCGACGCAAGAGGGCGTGCGGGCGGGGTGCGGCGGACGTTCGGGGGCGTACGAGGGGGCGTGCCGGCGCCGGAGCGTACGAGAGGGTGCCGAGCCCGGGCCGCACGCGGGGGCGTAGCCGCCCCGGCTGTCAGCTCGTGGGCTGGCGCCACGCCCGCGGCACCTCGTCGAACTGCTGACGCGTCGTGTCCCAGTCCGCCGCGGGACCGGACATGTAGATGGCGTACTCGACACCGTTGCGGCCTATGTAGGTCTGCTCGATCGCGAGGCGCGGCCCGGGGAAGGGCGTGTCCTTCGCCAGCGCGGTCCACGTGTACTCCCGCACGGAGCCGGGGCAGTCGGCGGAACGGCGAGACACCCTCCGTCACCGCGTACAGCACCACGCCAAGCGACCGGAGAGCGGAGGCAGGACCCGGCCGCTTCCCCCACACCCGCGCCGGGGCGATGAGAGCGACCACAGTGACAGCAGAACCTTCTGTTCCACTCGGATCAACCCTCCTGGAAGCCCCGCAGGATCCAGTCGAACTGCTTACTGGTGGTGGCCCAGTCGTCAGCCGGCGAGGCCGCGTAGATGGCGTACTCGGTGCCGTCACTCTCCATGTACCCGACGTCGATCGCACGGTAGGGCCCCGGGAAGTAGTGCGGCGGGTCCTTGGCCAGCGCGTCCCACGTGTACTCCCAGCGGACGCCCGGCAGGTCGCGGAAAAGCTCCTCCTTGAGGCTCAGCTGCTGGTAGTCCTGCAGCCGCCGTGAGACCCGCTGCTCCAGGTAGCTCATGTGCTCGTACGAGGTGCGGAAGTCCGGCGCGGTGTCGACGGCGACCCGCACGAGGTGCTTGCCCTTGTCGGGCGAGTAGTCGACCTGCCGGAGGCCGTCCTGGTCGATGGAGACGGACCGCTTCCACCCCTTGGGCAGGGAGATGCTGAAGCCCACCGGGTCGTTGCGCCGCTTCCAATCGGCGGGGACCGCCTCCTGACCGCCGTCGTCGCTCGGCGTGGCACTGGCATTCGAAGCCGACGATCCAGAGGCGGAGTCGCCGGGGCTGCCCGTGGCGACGGACCCGCCGCTGCCGACGTGCCGGTTGCCGAGGCGGTTCGCGGCCACCGCACCGCCCACGCCGACGACCGCGGCCACCGTGAGGACGAGCGCGATCGTACGACCTCGGCGGCGTCTGCGGGGCGCGGGCGGCGGAGCGGACTGAGGCAGGGTGCCGCCGCTCGTGCGCGGATCGCCTGTCTCCGCCCGGCGCGGCACGTTCGCGGTCGTGTGCTCCTCGGCACGCAGGTTCACGTGCATCGTCGACACGTACTCCTGTGCCGCCTTCGGCCGCCTGCCCTCCACGGCCTCGGCCAGCATCTGCTCCAGCCGTGCCGCGTCGGGCCGCTGCGCCGGGTCCTTGCACAACAGGGCCGCGATCACCGGCTCCAGGGCGCCCGCGAACTGCGGCGGCGCGGGGTGCTCGTCGACGACGGCCTGCATGGTCGTCAGGGGCGAGGTCCGCCGGAACGGCGACCTTCCCTCCACCGCCGTGTACAGCGTGGCGCCGAGCGCCCACAGGTCGGAGGCGGGGCCCGGGTCGTGGCCGCGGACCCGCTCGGGAGCGAGGTAGTCGACGGACCCGACGATCTCCCCCGTACGCGTGATGGTCGAGTCGCCCTCGACCTGCGCGATGCCGAAGTCGGTGAGCAGCACACGTCCGTCGGTGGCGAGCAGGACGTTGCCCGGCTTCACGTCGCGGTGCAGCACGCCCGCGGAGTGCGCGGCCTGTAGCGCGCGCAGCACCCACTGACCGATGCGCGCGGCCTCGGTGGCGTCGATACGGCCGCGTTCCTTCACGGCGTCGGCCAGCGAGCCGCCCTCGACCAGTTCCATGACGATCCACGGACGGTTGTCGTGCTCGAGGACGTCGTGGATGGTGACGACGGCGGAGTGGTTGATGCGCGCGGCGGCGCGTGCCTCGGCGTGGGTCCGGGCGAGAAGAACCGCTCGGTCACTTTCTGTGACGTACAGAGCCGCCGTCAGTTCTTTGATGGCTACCGCGCGGTGCAACACCTCGTCGTGGGCGCGCCATACCCGGCCCATGCCGCCGCTGCCGATGGAATCGACGAGCCGGTAGCGGCCCGCGAGGAGCAGGCCCTGCATCTGATTCACGTTTCCCCGCAATGCTCTTGACGAAGTCACATTAGAGAGCGGCCTTCGCGCAGGGAACGGGCGGGGGTGGAACGGAGACCGCACTGTGACGGTTCTCGCTTCCACGTACGGGACGGAACCACCGCACACTCAACGCAATCGGACGCCGTCGCCCGGGTGTTGGGCGGGTCCGGCGAGGCGGAGACGGGGTCGCGGCGGGGGCCGGATGGTGACGCGGAGTGGTCAGCCCGTGGCCTGGTACGTCTGCTCCGCCTGCTCGTACAGTCGCGTCACCTCGTCGCGTTCGGCCTCCGGGCCACGCACCTGCACCACGTGGTAGCGGCCGCCCACGAGGAGGACGAGGTTCCGCACGAACAGCTCCCGCCCGTCCCCGTCCGTCCAGGTGAACTGGCCCTCGACCATCGTCCGTCCGCCGACGTCGATGCGCCGCATCCCGCTGGAGGTGGCCCAGGTCGAGTCGCGGAACGGCTGCAGTTCGGGCTCCGACTCCCGTTGGTACGTCAGCGGATCGCTGCCGAACCTGCCGGTGCTGTCGCGTCCGGGCACGACGATGAGCTCGAAATCGCCCTGAGAGTAGACGACCTGCCCGCTGCCGTTCCTCGGCGTACGGTCCCAGCCGTTCGCCACCGCGACGCGGAAGCCCTCTGGGTCGCTGCGGAGGGTGAAGCCCTGCGCGACCTGGGTCTCGCTGGTCTGCGTCTGCGCGGAACCGGCCGACGGCGAGGGGCTCTTGGACACCTGGCCGCCGGGCTGCCGCGTACCGCCCCGGCCGGACTGCTGCGGGGCGGGGCCGACCTCGCCGGCGACACCGGTGCGGTCCCCCGACGTACCGGCACCCCTGCCGTTGCCGGAATCGGCCTTCGGCATGAACGCCATGGCGTACGCGATCGCCGCGGCCAGCGCGAGCAGGATGAGCAGAAGAAGGGTGCGGCCGAGTCTGCGCGGCCCCGGCGGGCGGCCGTCCTTGGCGCGCTTGTGACGAGCCGGTGCGGTCGCGGGCAGCCTGGCACGGCGCTTGCGGACCAGCTCCCCCCGGCGCCGGACCACCGGCAGCCGCCCGAGGTCGACAGGAGGCGCCGCGATGACGTGCGCGCCCGCGTCGGGCTCGGGCGCGGACCGGACGAGGGAACGCAGCCAACCACGCAGTTCCTCGAAGTCGATCCGCTCGGTCGGGTCCTGACGCAGCAGCGACTCCACGACCGGACGCAGCGGCCCGCACTCCTCGGCGAAGGCGGGCGGCTCGGCACAGACGAGCTGGACCAGCTCGGCGGTGTTCTCCTCGGGGTACGGCGCGTGCCCCTGCACAGCCCGGAAGAGCAACGCGCCGAGCGCCCAGAGGTCGGTCGCGGGGCCGATCGGCGCGGCCAGCTGCCAGTTCTCGTGCACCGGCCCGGCCTGCTCGGGCGCCCATCGCTCGGTGACCGGCCCGACGACGGCCATACGGGCCTGCCTGGCCCGCTCGGCGACCAGGGCGGTGGCGGGGCCGCGCTGGATCCAGGGGGCCGGAGCGGTGCCCGCACCCGAACCCGGGGCGCCTTCTGCCCCGCCGGGCATGGCGCCGTGGTGCGAGGTGGTGGCCGCACCCGGCCTGTGCGTGCCGCTTCCGTGGGGTCCGCCGCCGTTCTCCCCCGGCGCGGAGGTACCGCGGGGCAGCGCGGTGCGGCCCCGGCTCTCCACGGTGGGCGCGGCGGGGCGCGGTACCGCACCGTGCCAGGAGGCCGAACCGCCCACTCCGTACGGGTCGGCGATCTGTCCCGGCGGCGATGTGCCGGGGGTGCGCTCTCCTGTCGGCCCGGGTGCCTGCGGCGGTGTCACGGTGCCCGGGTCGGACGCGCGGGGTGCGGGCAACGCCGGGCGTCCGCCGCGCTGTTCCTCCTGCACCCGGGCCGCGGCTCGGGCTCCCGCGCGGTAGGCCGCGATCGCCCCGGCTCGTGCGGCCCGTACGTCTCCGGTGGACTCCAGGGCACGGGGCCCCACCGCGGGCGCCCCTTGGCCGGGCGCGCCGTCGCCCGTGGACGCACCGTTCGCCCGCGCCTCGATCGCGGCCCGGCGCGCGGCCTCCGGATCCATGCCCCGCGCGGTCGCGCCCACGGAACCGAACGTGCCGCTGCCGGGCGCGCCACGGGGCGGTCCGCTGCCGCCGTCCCCCAGGGGGCCGCCGGTGCCGGTGCCCGACGGGCCGCCGGTCCGGGCCCCCGGAATGCCGGCGTTACCGCCCGGGGTCCCGTCGCCTGGCTCGACGTCCCGGGCCAGCACCGGGTCGTACCCGCACAGTGCCTCCTCCGCCGCCCCGGCGGCCAGGCCGGTCAGCACCACCCGGCCGTCGTCGCAGACGAGCACCGTGCGCGCCGTGATGTTCCGGTGCACCCAGCCGTGGGCGTGCAGGGCGCGCAGCGCGGTGAGGATGTCGGAGGCGACCTCCGCCGCCCGGTACGGCGTGAGCGGCTTCTCCGCGAGCAGGGTCGCCAGCGGTTGTGCGGGCACCAGTTCGCTCATGATCCACAGCGAACCGCCCTCGGCGAACACGTCGAAGACCTGGTCGAGCCGGGGGTGGTCGGGTATCTGTGCGGCGGCCTGCGCCGCCTCGATCGCCCGCCGTACGGCCGGGTCGGGGGGCCGCCGCGTGGCCGTCCCCGTCCGGGGCGAGCCGCCGCGGGACCTGCCGTCGCGTGCCACGAACCCCTCGGGCAGGCCGTCGGCACCGAGCACCTCGGCCTCGACGACCTCGGGCAACGGCACCTGCCGTACACGGACTTCCTGTCCGCTGTAGGTGTCGAACGCCCGGGTCTCGGCGAGTTCGTACTCGTCCGGGGGCGGCAGCGGCAGGCGGTAGCGGTCGGCGAGTACCCGTCCCGCATAGTCGTCCACGATGCCTCCCCCGGCTGCCCGGTTGGTCAATTCCGTTCGCCCGGCGTCCCGTTCCGAATGCGTACGGTCCGCAATCCCTCACGATACGTGCCGGAGGCAATCTGCAACCCGGGGATGTCATATCTCCCCGCGACTGTCGCCACGACCCAACCGTGCCGGACGCCCGTCACGTATGCGGTCACATCACGACTTCGGCTGGAACGTCTTGGTCAGTGCCTCCCAGGTCCCCTTGCGCAGATCACCGTCCCAGCCGGAGGCCTTCGCCGTGTACATGAGTCCATAGCCCTGATGCGAGTTGACGACGAACCCGCGGTCGATCACCCGGTAGGTGGTACCGCCGTCGGCGTAGGTGAACTCCCAGTCGGCCGTGTTCCAGTCGCGGTAGTCCACCTTCTCGATACGGACCCGCTTGTACTGGGCGCGCGTCATGTAGTGCTCCTGGCTCTGCCAGTCCGCCACCGGGTCGTCCTTCGGGGTGGACGTCCAGGCCACAAGCAACTTCTGGCCGTCGGGGCCGGTGAAACGGTCCCCGGCGGAATCCGACGACTGGTACTTCCAGCCCGCCGGCAGCCCGATCGAGTACCCCTGACCGCCCTTGTACGGCGTCGTCCCGGCGGTGTCGTCCGACGATCCGGACGGCGCACCGCCACTCGCGCCGACGCTCGCGGACGGCGAGGCGTCGCCGGTGTTCTGCTCGTCCGAGCCCTTCGTCGCCGAGTCGCGCGTGCTGCCGCTGTCCGTGTGCGAACCGCCGCTGCCGCCCTTGCTTCCGCTCCCGGCGGTCGCGCCGGTGGACGCGGCGGACTTGGTGGAGCCCTTCTTGTTGTCCTGCGAGCCTCCGTCGCCACCGCGGAGCGCGAGCGCGAGCACCGTCCCGAGCACGGCGAGCGCCACGACCACGGCGACCAGCACCAGGGTCCGCTTCGGCACGACGTCGGTGAGCGGGGCCCGGGGCGGCTGTGCGGGCCGTTCCGGACGGTCCGGGTCGGGCACGATCGGCCATCCCGAACTGGGCTTCGTTGTACCTGAGTTCGATGCAAGATCGGTGGTCGTGTCGCGTGCGCCGTCCGACGTCGCCGCCCGGGTCGTACCGGGTGTCCCGGCCGCGGGCGCGGCCGCCGCGCTCGGGGACGACACGTCCTCGGACGTCTCCCCGGCCGTGGTCCCGGTGGCCTTGTCCCGGGCGGCCGCGGCGGCGGTGGCGGCGCCGGCCGACGTCGCGGCCTTGCGCACGGACCGCAGCGCCCCGCGCAGCTTCTCGGCCGCCTCCTCGCCCCGCTTGGCGCCCGCAGCGCTGCCGGGCGTCCCCTTGCCCGGGGACTCCTCGGGCACCGGCGGCAGGGCCACGACCCGCGTGGCGTCCGCCGGCGGCTCCTTCTTGAGATCGGATGCGTGGATCACCTCGTTGAGCATGGTCCGCGCGCCCGCGTCGTCCAGCCGCTGCTGGGGGTCCTTGGCCAGCAGCCCGAAGATGACGTTCTTCAGCGGGCCGGCGTTCTTCGGCTCCTCGACCGGCTCGGTCATCACGGCGGTCAGCGTGGCGATCGCCGAGCCCTTGTCGTACGGGGGCACGCCCTCGACCGCCGCGTACAGCAGTCCGCCGAGCGACCACAGGTCCGCCGCCGGGCCGGGCTTGTGCCCGCGGGCCCGCTCCGGCGCGATGTAGGACGGGGCGCCGACGAGCATGCCGGTGGAGGTGATGGAAGGGTCGCCCTCGACCTGCGCAATACCGAAGTCGGTGAGCACGACCCGGCCGTCCTCGGCGATCAGCACGTTGGACGGTTTCACGTCGCGGTGCAGGATGCCCTCGCGGTGCGCGGCGCGCAGCACGTCGAGGATCGCGAGCCCGACCTCGGCGGCGCGCTTCGGCTCCAGCAGGCCGTCCTCCCGGATGGCCTCGGCGAGCGACTTGCCCTCGATCAGCTCCATCACGATCCAGGGCCGGTCGTCCTCGTGGACCACGTCGAAGACGGTCACCGCACCGTTGTTACGGATCCGGGCGATCGCCTTGGCCTCCCGCAGCGTGCGCGTGATCAGCCGGCGCTTCTCGTCCTCGTCGATGCTCGACGGGAACCGCAACTCCTTGACGGCGACCGTACGACCCAGCGTCTCGTCCTTGGCCCGCCACACGGTGCCCATGCCGCCGCGGCCGAGTACGTCCCCCAGCCGGTACCGCCCGGCGAGGAGACGTTCGCTCTTGTCCTGACGGGATGTCCCCGCCCGCTCCGCCTCCGACATGCGTCCCCTCATGCAACCCGCCCTGACAGAGCCTCCATTGTCCCTCACCCACGGACCACCCGACGCCCAGGGTGCCCCTGATCCGGCGGCTCGCACCGCTCCCGCGAGCGCCTCGGCGGAGCGGACACCGCGGCGACGAGGCTCGGCCGTGCGCCACGGCACCCGGTCGCGCCGACGCGGGCGCCCCGGCCCCGCCGCCGGAGCCGGCGGCAAGGTGGCCCCGCCCGGCCCTGCCTAGGGGTCGTCCCCCATGATGGGCCGCGACAAGGAAGGATGCCGATGCCGCTGCGCCGGACACCCCGGACCCGGACCCTATTGGCCGTACCGGTGTGCCTGGCCCTGCTCGGACTCACCCCCGTCCACCCCCCGACCCCCGCGGTCCCGACGCCGGACGCGGTGCTCCCGCTGTTCGTCACCGAGGGCCGGGCTCCCGCCGCCGCGCTGCTGACCCGTGGGGAATCGGGTTCGCACTTCGTTCTCGCCGGTCAGGGCATCGCTCGCGCCGACCACTTCCGCGCCGGCAGCATCACCAAGACCCTCATCGCGACGCTGGTGCTGCAACTGGCGGCCGAGCACCGACTGTCCCTGTCGGACACGGTGGAGGCCCATCTGCCGGGGCTGGTGCGCGGCGCGGGCAACGACGGCCGCGCGCTGACCCTGCGCGACCTGCTCAACCACACCAGCGGCCTGGCCGACTTCATCAAGGACACCAGGGCAGTCGTCCCCCTCACTCCGCTCGAGGCCCTGAGCGTCGCGCTCACCCACCCTCCTGCCGCCCGGGGCCGCTTCTCGTACTCCAACACCAACTACGTCCTGCTCGGCATGGTCGTCCGGCAGGTCACCGGTCACTCGTACGCCGAAGAGGCCGAGCGCCGCATCATCACTCCCCTCCGTCTGACGGGCACGTCCTTCCCCGGCGCCCGCACCACGCTTCCCTCGCCGCACGGACGCGGCTACGCCGCCGACGGCTCCGACGTCACCGAACTCGACCCGCGCGTGGCCGGCGCGGCGGGTGAGCTGGTGACCACGCTCTCCGATCTCGACCGCTTCTACGCGGCACTGCTGAGCGGCGAACTGCTGCCCCCGCGATGGCTGCGCGAGATGCTCGACACCCGTGCCGCACACGGCGCGTACGGCATGGGGCTGTTTCCGCAGAAGCTTCCGTGCGGCACGACGGTGTGGGGACACGACGGACGGATCTCCGGCAGCTACGTGCGCACCGCAGCCACCGTCGACGGCCGTCGCGTCCTCACTTTCCGTGTGAACACGGACGGGTTCGCGAACTCCGGACTGGAACGGGACCTGCTCACAGCCGCGTTCTGCCCCCGCACCCCGTAGAACGAGCCGGTTCCGAACGGAGATCCCGGACTGCGCCACTCGTTCGAGTGATCCCAGTCAGTGATCCCAGACCAGGAGCGCGAATCGCGCCCGCGAGGCCTCCTTCCAGCGGCAGGCGGCACATTCCTTCGACGTCCGCCGCACGCTCCGTCCGGCGGCAGGCGACGTCCGGGCTAAGAGCCATCACGTAATGCGGGTCGGGGCCTGCTGCCCCGCCAGGGGTGCTTCGTTTACGGGATGTCGATCTTGAGGTTGTGGAGTGCGGCGACGCCGGCGACGGCGTGGTGGACCGCCTCGCCGCGGCGCCTGCGTTGGCGGAGGATCTGGTGGTCTTTGAGCCGGGCGATGGTGTGTTCTGCGACGGCCCGGCGTTTGCGGAACCGGCGGTAGGCGCGGTCTTTGATGAGGCGACCGTCGAGGCCTCGGCGTGGCGTGCGGATGCGGTCGCAGCCTCGGTAGCCGCCGTCGCCCGACGGGCGGGGATGGTCAGGGAGTGTTTTCTGGAGGGTTTCGCG
This sequence comes from Streptomyces sp. CA-106110, assembly GCF_050936285.1. Taxonomy (NCBI): domain Bacteria; kingdom Bacillati; phylum Actinomycetota; class Actinomycetes; order Kitasatosporales; family Streptomycetaceae; genus Streptomyces; species Streptomyces sp. CA-106110. The sequence goes on from NZ_JBNJNB010000001.1 coordinate 5,161,444, forward strand.
GAAAACGACATTGTCGTTGCGGTTGCCGGGCCAGGCGTCTTTGACGGCGACGACTCTCCGGTCGCGGGGCCCGGCAGAGGATCTGCACGTTGACGCTGCGCCGGTAGTTCTTGCTCTTCGCTGTGCGCTGCTGGTCGTGGACGGGGATCAGCGTTCCGTCGACCATCCACAGCTCCCGCCGGTCGGTGGGCGGTGGCCCGAGGAGCTCGGCGAGCGGTTCGGCGAGCCGAGTCATCACCCGGTGGCCGGCGTGTGGGAGACGCCGAAGAGGGAGCCGAGTTGCTGCATGGTGAGGTTGGTCCGGTACGCGAGGACGAGGAGGGTCCGGTCGGCGAACGGCGGTGACCAGGGCCTACCGCGGCCCGTATCGGGTGCGAGCTCCCACAGCTGCTCGATGAGGTGCTGCATGTGCGGCCCGGTCTGTGCTGTCCGGGCACGAAGGTCGGCCGACGTGCGGCGGGCAAGACGCAGGCGCATGACGGCCATCGCAGAGGCCGAAGTCCCCTCATGGCACGGGGCGTTGTCAGTGGGGTTTTGTAGCTTTGGCGTTGGTTGCCGTGCTGGTCAAACTGCGGACAGGTGACGGCGTCCGGCATGAGCCAAAGAAGGAGGTGGAGCATCGGTGAGCACAGCATTGGGCAAGCCCGTGTCCGCCTCCGGCGGTGCGCCTCCTGCCCGTCGATACCGGGGAAAGAACAAGGGGAAGCGCTGGACGCGGGATAAGGACATCGACGTTGCGGTGATCCGTCTGCCGCTCGATGTCCACGACCCCGGCGCCCGGCACCGGACCGAGGGTCTGTTCTCGGCGATGTGGTCCGTCAAACGCGCACTGCAGCGTGACGCGCGGGACGCCGTCGACGCGTACTGGGCCGGCGATGTCCGCCGCGAGAGGGACGCGAAAGCCTGGCGGCTTCAGCTGGGTCTGTCCCGGGAAGGGATGGAACGCCGCGCCTACCGGCACATGGAAAACTCCAGGCACCTCGCCCATCACGTCACCAAAGCACTGGTGATGCACCAGGCCGACGAGGTCTTCGAGACGTCCGTGAGCCGGCATCTGTTCCCGGATGCCTCCGGCCGCAGGCACGGCCGGCCCCGCGCGGGCCGGTGGTGGGACTACACCCGCATCCCAGGCCGCGCTCGCTCCCACACCATCTCGCGGAAGTGGGAGACCTTCCGGCTGCACGGCACCCTGGCCGGGCACCTGGACACCTACCGCAACCGCAACCTCGACCGTACGGTCACCACCCCGGAGCAGGCTGCCGCGCTTCCTGCAGGGACCGGGGTGCTCGAGCAGCCTCGGCACCTGCCTGCTCCTATGCGCCCTACGGGACGTATTCAGACGGGCGAGGTGACGGCGAAGGACACGACGAAGACGCGGGCCGCGACGTGGTGGGACCACACCGGGCCTTTGGCCGTCGTGTTCACCGGCGGCGCCGGTTCACGTCGTGGTGACCTGGTCCTGTCCGTCCGGCTGCCCTCGGGTTCGGGCCGCTGGCCGCGCCTGGTGCACTTCCTGACCAATCCCGCTACCTGGCACAAGATCGACCTCGTGCGCCGCCGCGACACCTCAGCGCCGGGCGGGTGGGCCTACGAAGCCCACCTGATGGTCCTGAGCGGCGGCTACGCGTCCCCCGCCACGAAGGCCCGGCGTGCGGCGGCGGCCGCACTCGAGCGGGTCGGTGGCATCGACGGCAACGTCTCCAACCTCTCCATCGTCTCCTTCCCCCACACCTTCGACCCCGCCGACGGCGACGTCGAAACAACCCGCATCGAGCCAAGCGACGCGGAGCTTGCCGCGCTGGCGAAAGCCCGGCGCAAGGACCGCGGCCGCAGACGTGCCCTGGACCGCTCCCGCCGAGCGTCCAACCCCGGCCAGTACCGGCCGTCGAAACGCCAACAGGCCCGGGCCGAAAGGCGCCAGGCCGCGGGCCTTCCCCAACGGATCGTCGAAACGCCCGGCGGGGCAAGGGCAGCGAACAAGGCTGGGGTGCCCAAGCAGCCCTACCGGCGCGACAGCCTGTCAGCCGGCTTCCGGCTCGACCGGGCTCGCCTTGCCGAAGCCGCCGCCACCCAGGCTGCGGCAAAAGACCACCGCGCCCGCCGCATCGCCGAAGAGATCACCGCCGAGCACGGCGCGAACCTGATCGTCGAGGACTGCGATATCCGCACCTGGTACCGCAGGTGGGGCAAAGCACTGCAGGCCACCACACCCGGACGGCTCATCACCGCTCTTGGCCGGGAATGCGAGAAGACCGGCGGGCGGATGCTCCGGGCCTCCACCTTCACCACCACACTCTCCCAGACCTGCTTCTGCGGCGAAAAGGTCGTTAAAACCCTCGCCGACCGCATCCACCACTGCCCCGCCTGCGGGCTGACCGGCGACCGAGACAAGGTCTCCGCCGCCCTCTGCGCCCACGTCCACCTCACCGACCCCGACCACCCAAGCACCGCACGCCTGGACACAGTCCAGGCGCGCCACACACAGATCGCGTTCCATGAAGGGCTGCAAGAAGCCCTGTCGAGTCAACCGCAGCGCGGTGCCCGCCCCAGCCGGGGCCGCACCCACGCGGCAGCCCACAAGCCGGATGCTTCCCGCCACGGGCCTCTGCTCGACAAAACACCACCACCCGGTACCGGACTTACCCCGAATGAGACCCGACCCGCGAACGAGCGGCACAAGGCCCACGTCGGAACAGCCGGCTGCACGGAGCCGGCACGCCACCCAGCCATGCCGGCTCCGCACAGACATCGGGCGGACATCACAGCATTACGTGATGGCTCTTAGAGCGGCACTATGTCCGGCGCGCCCAGCCTCGCGGCATCCGCGGTCAGATCGTCGGGCTGGCGTTGCGACTCCCGCTCCGCCTGCACCCGCTTCTCGTAGTGCTCGACCTCGCGCTCGATCTGGTCCGCGTCCCAGCCGAGCACCGGCGCCATCAACTCGGCCGCCTCCCGGGCGCTGCGCGTGCCGCGGTCGAACGTCTCGATCGAGATGCGCGTCCGCCGGGTCAGCGCGTCGTCCAGGTGCCGCGCGCCCTCGTGCGAGGCGGCGTAGACGACCTCGGCCCGCAGGTAGTCGTCGGCCGCCCGGAGCGGTTCGCCGAGCGAAGGGTCGGCCACGATCAGGTCGAGCACCTCCTCCGCCAACGACCCGTAGCGGTTGAGCAGGTGTTCCACCCGCACCACATGCAGCCCGGTGCGGGCCGCTATGCGCGCCCGCGCGTTCCACAGCGCCCGGTATCCCTCGGCGCCCAGCAGCGGGACGTCCTCGGTGACGCACTCGGCGACCCGCCGGTCGAGGCCGTGTACCACCTCGTCGACGGCGTCCTTGGCCATCACGCGGTACGTCGTGTACTTGCCGCCCGCCACGACCACGAGACCGGGCGCCGCATGCGCCACTATGTGCTCGCGGGACAGCTTGCTGGTGGCGTCGGACTCCCCGGCGAGCAGGGGCCTCAGGCCCGCGTACACGCCCTCGACGTCGTCGCGCGAGAGGGGCACGGCGAGGACCGAGTTGACGTGCTCCAGCAGGTAGTCGATGTCCGCGCTGGAGGCCGCGGGGTGTGCCTTGTCGAGGTTCCATTCGGTGTCCGTCGTCCCGATGATCCAGTGTCGGCCCCACGGGATGACGAAGAGGACGGACTTCTCTGTCCTCAGGATCAGGCCCGTCGACGAGTGGATCCGGTCCTTCGGCACGACCAGGTGGATGCCCTTGGACGCCCGGACGTGGAACTGGCCCCGCTCGCCCACCATCGCCTGGGTGTCGTCGGTCCACGGCCCGGTGGCGTTGACGATCTGCTGGGCCCGGATCTCGTAGTCCCCGCCGCCCTCCACGTCCTGCACCCGGGCGCCGACGACACGCTCGCCCTCGCGCAGGAAGCCCGTCACCCGGGCGCGGTTGGCGACCTTCGCGCCGTACCACGCGGCCGTGCGCACCAAGTTGGCCACATAGCGGGCGTCGTCCATCTGCGCGTCGTAATACTGCAACGCACCGACCAGCGCGTCCTTCTTCAGGCAGGGAGCGATGCGCAGGGCATGACGGTGGGTCAAATGACGGTGCACCGGAAGTCCGCGGCCGTGGCCGCGGGCCATCGACATGGCGTCGTAGAGCGCGACGCCCGAGCCCGCGTACAGCCGCTCCCAGCCCTTGTGCTGCAGCGGATACAGAAAGGGCACCGGCTTCACGAGGTGCGGTGCCAGACGCTCCAGCAGCAGCCCCCGCTCCTTCAGCGCCTCGCGCACGAGCGCGAAGTCGAGCATCTCCAGATAGCGCAGTCCGCCGTGTATCAGCTTGCTGGACCTGCTGGAGGTGCCGGACGCCCAGTCACGGGCCTCCACCAGGCCCGTGGACAGACCACGGGTCGCCGCGTCCAGCGCGGTGCCCGCGCCGACCACGCCTCCGCCCACCACCAGCACGTCCAGCTCACGCTCGGTCATCGCCGCCAGTGACTCGGCGCGCTGCGCCGGCCCCAGTGTCCCTGTCCTCACCGCTGCCTCCCGGTCAGTCGCGCTGGCCACACCTTTCCGGCGAAGCCCGGTTCGTCTCCCCCATTCCCAAAGTCTGACCGGGATGCCCGACTTCGGCCACCACGCACCCGCAGCCTGTGGACAACACTCGCGGAAATTCCCTCAGTCAATCCCGCAAGTAGGTCATATTTACTCCTAGTGTGACATTGCGCTCGCTCTTTCTGTCCACAGAACTTGCGCACCTGTCCCGCTTCGGCTACTGGGAAGGACGGCCCACTCCATGCCCGCAGATCTCGCCGTCATCGGACTCGGTCATCTCGGCCTGCCCCTGGCCCAGGCCGCTGTCGCGGCCGGCGTCTCGACCCTCGGGTACCGGACGGGACCCGAGGCCGGTCCCCTCACCGCCGCCGAACTGCGCCGGATGCTCGCGCGGGGTTTCCGGCCCACCACCGACCCCGCCGAACTCGGCCGCGTCCGCACCGCCGTCATCTGCGCCCCCGTCCCGCGCGGGGCCGACGGCGCGCTCGACCTCACCCAGGTCAAGGCCGCCGCCCTCACCCTCGCCGAACGGCTGCGCCCGCACACCACCGTGATCCTGGAGTCACCGGTGCCCCCCGGCACGACGGAGGATTTCCTGCGCCCCCTCCTGGAAGAAGGGTCCGGTCTGCGCGCGGGCCGCGATTTCCACCTCGCCTACTCGCCCAGCCGCGTCGACCCCGGCAACCGTGCCTTCGGCGCCGCCAACACTCCCAAGGTCATCGGCGGCCTCACCCCGGCCTGTACCGAGTCCGCGGCCACCTTCTACGGGCGCCTCACCGACAAGGTGGTACGCGCGCGTGGACCCCGCGAGGCGGAGACCGTACAGGTCCTGGAGACGAACTACCGGCAGGTCAACATCGCCCTGGTCAACGAAATGGCGGTCCTGTGCCACGACTTGGGCGTCGACCTCTGGGACGTCGTCCGCTGCGCGGAGACCAAGCCGTTCGGCTTCCAGGCCTTCCGTCCCGGTCCGGGTGTCGGCGGCCACGCCGTCCCCCAGGACCTGGCGGGCCTGACCGGGCGCAGCCTCCGCATGGTCGAACTGGCTGAGCAGGTGAACGGCAACATGCCCCGGTACGTCGTCCAGCGTGCCGCGACCCTCCTGAACGAGCACGGCAAGTCGGCCCGCGGCGCCCGCGTCCTGCTGCTGGGCGTCACCTACAAGCCGGACGTCGCCGACCAGCAGGGCTCACCCGCGCACGAGATCGCGCTGCGTCTGATGCAACTGGGCGCGTCCGTCAGCTACCACGACCCGCGCGTCCCCGCGTGGAGCGTCCTCGACCGCCCGATCCCGCGCGCGGACTCCCTCTACGAGGCGGCGGCGGGCGCCGACCTGACGATCCTGCTCCAGCACCACCGCACGTACGACCTGCAGGGCCTGTCGGTGAAGGCACAGTTGTTGCTGGACACACGGGGCGCCACGCCTACCGGGGCGGCGCACAGGTTGTGAAGGGGGCGCATGGGGATGGCCTGACCTCCGGGGCCGGTGGCGTACGGGGCGGCCGCGCCGCTACCGTACGAGCAGGTGGAGTCCACTGCAGCGGGTACTGCGGCAGGCTCACCAGTTGGATTAGCGAAGCGTAGTGAACCTGTGGCAGAGTGCTACGCGCACGCCCGGCGCCCAAGCGACGTCGGGCACCCTCCTCGGTCGGGTCTTGCGGCCCGGTCGACCAGCATCCGGAGGGACGTGCCACGCGGACTGGCGACTCCTGTCGTTCAGCACCAGGGCACGAAGGCGATTGGCTCCCAAGGCTGAGCAACGCTCAGGCTCGCTAAGCCAGTCAGAGACGCTCCCGAACGGTGAACGGAGTGTCCACCCCTAGTCTCTGTAGGGGTGGCCGCTCACCATCCGAACATCCGCAAGATCCACTTCCTCCGGCACTTCACCGTCCACAGACGGATCCGGTCCCAGCGGGTGGGCTTGCGGTGACGGCCCATGGGCACGCCCCCCCTTCCATGACACCGCCCAGTACCCGGTGGACGGTCCATCGGAGTTCGGGCCGGGCCCCGACGGCCGGGGTCCGGAACCTTGTCCTTGGAAGGGGGCGCCCCAGAGAACGGGGTCGCCGGACACGGACGCCATCGGCTCGCAACTGCCGTACGACGCGCATTCACCCCGAAGGCAACCGTGTGCACCCGTATCGCAAAGAGCGCCCCTACCTGGGAACTTGGGCACGCGAAGGGGCCCGTTCACCCATCGGGGTGAACGGGCCCCTTCGTCGGCTCAAGCCGCGCGCAGGGTCACGTCACCGCCGGTGCTGCGAGTCCGCCACCGTCACCTCGACCCGCTGGAACTCCTTCAGCTCGCTGTAGCCGGTGGTGGCCATCGCGCGGCGTAGGGCGCCGAAGAAGTTCATCGAACCGTCCGGAGTGTGCGAGGGGCCGGTGAGGACCTCCTCGATCGTGCCGACCGTACCGAGGTCGACCTTCATGCCCCGCGGGAGTTCGTCGTTGACGGCCTCCATGCCCCAGTGGTGGCCCTTGCCGGGCGCGTCGGTGGCGCGGGCGAGAGGGGAGCCCATCATCACGGCGTCGGCGCCGCAGGCGATCGCCTTCGGCAGGTCGCCGGACCAGCCGACGCCGCCGTCCGCGATCACGTGCACGTACCTGCCGCCGGACTCGTCCATGTAGTCGCGGCGGGCCGCCGCGACGTCCGCGACCGCCGTGGCCATCGGGACCTGAATGCCCAGCACGCTGCGCGTGGTGTGCGCGGCGCCGCCGCCGAAGCCGACCAGCACGCCGGCCGCACCGGTGCGCATCAGGTGCAGGGCGGCGGTGTAGGTGGCGCAGCCGCCGACGATGACCGGGACGTCGAGCTCGTAGATGAACTGCTTCAGGTTCAGCGGCTCGTGCGAGTGGGAGACGTGCTCCGCCGACACCGTGGTGCCGCGGATGACGAAGATGTCCACGCCCGCGTCCACCACGGCCTTGGAGAACTGGGCCGTGCGCTGCGGGGAGAGTGCGGCCGCGGTGACGACGCCCGAGTCGCGCACCTCCTTGATGCGCTGCCCGATCAGCTCCTCCTTGATGGGGGCCGCGTAGACCTCCTGGAGGCGGCGGGTCGCGGCTTCGGCGGGCAGCCCGGCGATCTCGTCGAGGAGCGGCTGCGGGTCCTCGTACCGCGTCCACAGACCCTCGAGGTTCAGCACGCCGAGGCCGCCGAGCTCGCCGATGCGGATGGCGGTGGCCGGCGAGACGACCGAGTCCATGGGGGCGGCCAGGAAGGGCAGCTCGAAGCGGTAGGCGTCGATCTGCCAGGCGATCGAGACCTCCTTCGGGTCCCGCGTACGGCGGCTGGGGACGACGGCGATGTCGTCGAAGGCGTACGCCCGGCGGCCGCGCTTGCCGCGCCCGATCTCGATCTCAGTCACGTCTGTGGCCTTTCCCTGATGCGTTTCAGCGTCTTCCAGTATCGCCGACCGCCGTGCCGGGGGGCGCCGGGACGCACTTCGGGGGCGGCCCCGGACGTTCCGGGACCGCCCTCGGACGAGCTTTCCGCGCGCTTCACGCGCGCGTGGATCACTTCCCGCTGTAGTTCGGCGCCTCGACCGTCATCTGGATGTCGTGCGGGTGGCTCTCCTTCAGGCCCGCGGACGTGATCCGGACGAACTGGCCCTTCGCCTGGAGCTCGGGGACCGTCCTGCCGCCGACGTAGAACATGGACTGGCGCAGACCGCCGACCAGCTGGTGGACAACCGAGGCGAGCGGGCCGCGGTAGGGCACCTGGCCCTCGATGCCCTCGGGGATCAGCTCGTCGTCGGAGGCGATGCGCTCCTGGAAGTAGCGGTCCTTGGAGAAGGACTTGCGGTCGCCACGGGACTGCATGGCGCCGAGGGAGCCCATGCCGCGGTACGACTTGAACTGCTTGCCGTTGATGAAGAGCAGCTCGCCCGGCGACTCCTCGCAGCCCGCGAGCAGCGAGCCCAGCATCACCGTGTCGGCGCCCGCGACCAGGGCCTTCGCGATGTCACCCGAGTACTGCAGGCCGCCGTCGCCGATGACCGGGATACCGGCCTCCCGGGCGGCGAGCGACGCCTCGTAGATGGCGGTCACCTGGGGTACGCCGATGCCGGCGACCACACGGGTCGTGCAGATGGAGCCCGGGCCGACACCGACCTTGATGCCGTCGACGCCGGCGTCGATGAGCGCCTGGGCGCCCTCGCGGGTGGCGATGTTGCCGCCGATGATGTCGACGCCCGAGAAGTTCGACTTGATCTTGGCGACCATGTCGCCGACCAGCCGGGAGTGGCCGTGCGCGGTGTCGACGACGATGAAGTCGACGCCCGCCTCGATCAGGCCTTGGGCGCGCTCGAACGAGTCGCCCGCGACGCCCACCGCGGCGCCGACGATAAGACGGCCCTCGGCGTCCTTCGCGGCGTTCGGGTACTGCTCGGCCTTCACGAAGTCCTTGACCGTGATCAGACCTTTGAGAATGCCCGCCTCGTCGACCAGCGGAAGCTTCTCGATCTTGTGGCGGCGCAGCAGCTGCATCGCCTCGGTGCCGGAGATGCCGACGTGGCCGGTGACCAGGGGCATCGGGGTCATGACCTCGTGCACCTGGCGGGAGCGGTCGTTCTCGAAGGCCATGTCGCGGTTGGTGACGATGCCGAGCAGCTTGCCGGCGCCGTCGGTGACCGGGACACCGCTGATGCGGAACTTGCCGCACAGGGCGTCCGCCTCGGCGAGCGTCGCGTCCGGGTGGATGGTGATCGGATTGGCCACCATGCCGGACTCGGAGCGCTTGACCAGGTCGACCTGGTTGGCCTGGTCCTCTATCGACAGGTTGCGGTGCAGTACGCCGACGCCACCCTGGCGGGCCATCGCGATCGCCATGCGCGACTCGGTCACCTTGTCCATGGCGGCGGACAGAAGCGGGATGTTGACCCGGACGTTCTTGGAGACGTACGAGGTGGTGTCGATCTCGTCGGGCGCCATGTCGGACGCGCCCGGCAGCAGCAGCACGTCGTCGTAGGTCAGCCCGAGTGTCGCGAATTTCTCGGGCACTCCGTCGACGTTGGCAGTCATGACACCTTCCCCAAATGGCCTTGATCGGTGCGGATGTCCATGCTAACGGGAAGCACGGGCGTCTCATTCCACAGTTAGCGATGCCCTCCGGCTTCATATGTTCGTACGAAAAGGAGGTTCCGCCTGTTCATATGAGGGCCGGTGGACAGGTCGCCGTGACCGGCCGGCGCGGGCACGGAACCCGGAACCACCGGGACGGCAGCGCGCGAACGCGCCGACGCCACTGATCGCCCCGGCCGGCGGCAGGACGCGCCTACTGCTCCGCGAGCGCCCGCAGTCTGCTCAGGGCCCGGTGCTGGGCCACCCTGACCGCGCCCGGTGACATTCCCAACATCTGACCCGTTTCCTCCGCGGTCAAGCCCACCGCGATCCGGAGCAGCAGCAGCTCTCGCTGGTTCTCCGGGAGGTTGGCCAGGAGTTTCTTGGCCCATTCAGCATCACTGCTGAGCAGCGCCCGCTCCTCGGGCCCCAGGGAGTCGTCCGGGCGCTCCGGCATCTCGTCCGACGGGACCGCCGTCGAGCCGGGGTGCCGCATCGCCGCGCGCTGCAGATCCGCGACCTTGTGCGCGGCGATCGCGAAGACGAACGCCTCAAAGGGCCGCCCGGTGTCCTTGTAGCGCGGCAGGGCGAGGAGGACGGCGACGCAGACCTCCTGCGCCAGGTCCTCGACGAAGTGCCGGGCGTCGCCAGGCAGTCGGGACAGACGGGTACGGCAGTAGCGCAGCGCCAACGGGTGAACGCGGGCGAGCAGGTCATGGGTCGCCTGCTCGTCGCCGTCGACGGCACGATGGACGAGCGCACCGATCACCGTTGTCTCGTCGTCGCGCATCGGTCCATGGTGCCTTGGCGTAGTCCGGTCCGTGGCACCGCGTCCGTAGTTGTGCACCGAAGCGTTATGAGCAGGTGCGCCGGAACTCATCTCCTGCGCCCTCCCCTTCCGCTCGATCGACTCGTCCCCGAGGAACTCCACACCTCCAAGGATGCGGCATCCGCGGCGAAACGAGCAGCGGGCACCCGGCGGGTCCCGTTGCCAACCCCGCCCACCGTGCGGTAGGCGGGGATCCGCGTAGCCCCGCGACGACCCACTTAGCGGACCAGGCCCCACCGGAAGCCGAGCGCCACGGCGTGCGCGCGGTCGGAGGCGCCGAGCTTCTTGAACAGCCGCCGGGCGTGCGTCTTCACCGTGTCCTCGGAGAGGAACAGCTCACGGCCGATCTCCGCGTTGGAGCGGCCGTGGCTCATGCCCTCGAGGACCTGGATCTCGCGCGCGGTGAGCGTGGGCGCGGCACCCATCTCGGCCGAGCGCAGCCGCCGCGGGGCGAGCCGCCAGGTCGGGTCGGCGAGGGCCTGCGTGACGGTCGCCCGCAGTTCGGCGCGCGAGGCGTCCTTGTGCAGATAGCCGCGGGCGCCGGCGGCCACCGCGAGCGCGACACCGTCGAGGTCCTCGGCGACGGTGAGCATGATGATGCGCGCACCGGGGTCGGCGGACAGCAGGCGCCGTACGGTCTCGACGCCGCCCAGACCGGGCATGCGTACGTCCATCAGAATCAGGTCCGAACGGTCGGCCCCCCAGCGGCGGAGGACTTCCTCGCCGTTGGCCGCCGTCGTCACGCGCTCGACACCGGGCACGGTCGCCACCGCGCGGCGGAGCGCCTCTCGGGCAAGCGGGGAGTCGTCGCAGACGAGGACGGATGTCATGACCGCCCTCCGCAGCTGATGCGCGTCACCTTGAGCCTCCAGGCTGGTACGAATCGTCACCTGTGCGGTCGACGCCCTCGGACGCCTGCCCGAGCGCTTGTTCTTTCAACCGCCTCCGCACTCTCAACGATGGTCACTCGAAAGAGTTACGGTGCAGCAAGCCATCTTCGGCACTGTACGTGAGGGTCCGGACACGGTGCATACATGCGCGGCGGACCCTCGAACTTTCATCACAACCTATGCCCCATTTAGCCGCTTTTCTTCCCGTTTGCTGGTGTCTGGAGCTAGATTCGCAATGAGTCATATTTTCATCTCCTAAGATCGTCGTTGTACGGTCAAAGACTCAGGTATCCGCCCAGAACGGCAACAAGGGGACACGCAATGGCAGATTTCTCCCGCCTTCCCGGTCCGAACGCGGATCTGTGGGACTGGCAGCTCCATGCGGCCTGCCGTGGGGTCGACAGCTCGCTCTTCTTCCATCCGGAGGGCGAACGCGGTGCGGCCCGGAGCGCTCGCGAGAACTCGGCCAAAGAGGTCTGTATGAGGTGCCCCGTACGCGCGGAGTGCGCGGCCCACGCACTGGCGGTGCGCGAGCCGTACGGCGTGTGGGGCGGTCTGACCGAGGACGAACGAGAAGAGCTCATGGGACGAGCACGGAACCGGCTGGTACCGGCGTCCACGAGTAGCGGGGGCAGCGCCACCTCGAACAACTGAAGGAACGTTTCTTCACCACGGGCACGCATGTGTGTGCCCTTTTTGAGGTGGGCAGCACACCACAGGGGGTCGCTCGGGGGGTGTGAACACACAGGGGGACGGCTTCGGGGGTTCGGCAGAGGCCAGGGGGTTCGGGCCGGTGATCCGCCCAGGATCGGGCTCCGGTGACCTATCGCGCGGCCGCTCGCGCCAGTTCTTCCAGCGTCGCTTCCACCGCCGGCACATGCGCCAGGTCGGGCAGGGTGAGCGCGACGATCTCCCGCCGCACCGCGGGCTCCAGCGTGACCGGGCGGGCACTCCTCGGCCGTACGGACTCGATGGCGAGCTGCGGCAGCACCGCCACGCCGAGACCGGCGCCGACCAGGCCCACCACCGCCGGATAGTCGTCCGTCGCGAAGTCGATACGGGGCGTGAAGCCCGCGCTCTCGCACGCCTCCACCAGCTGACCGCGGCAGCGCGGGCACCCCGCGATCCAGGACTCCCCGGCGAGTTCGCCGATGGCCACCGACTCCGCGCCGGCCAGCCGGTGCGCGGCGGGGACGAGGCCGACGAGCCGGTCGACGAGCAGCGAACGGACCACCAGGTCGTCCCACTCCTCGGCGCCGGCCGCCCCTTCGTAGCGGAACGCGAGGGCTATGTCGCAGTCCCCCGCACGCAGCTTCTCCACCGACTCCGGCGGTTCGGCCTCCTCGAGGGAGACCCGCGTGCCGGGGTGCGCGGCGCGCAGTGCGGCGAGAGCGGTGGGGACCAATGTGGAGCTGCCGCTCGGGAAGGAGACGAGGCGGACACGGCCGGCCCGCAGACCGGCGATGGCGGCGACCTCCTCCTCGGCGGCGGTCAGCCCCGCGAGGATGCCGGCCGCATGCCGCACCAGCGCCTCACCGGCCTGGGTCAGGCGCATCTCGCGGCCGGTGCGGACCAGCAGCGGCGTGCCGACCGACGTCTCGAGCGCCTTCATCTGCTGGCTGACCGCGGGCTGGGTGCAGCCCAGCTCGCGGCCGGCCGCCGAGAAGGAGCCGGTGGTGGCGACGGCGCGCAGCACACGGAGATGTCGGGCCTCTATCACGCCGTGAGCATAAGCGAACCTTGGGTACCGTGACGAATATTGCGTCGCCGCTTTGACCTTCGGTCGCCTACCGTGCCGGCATGAAGCTTCTGTCACTGAACGTGGGCCGGCCCGTGGCCGTCGACTACACCGACCAGGCGGAGGGAGTCACCGGCATCGACAAGCGGCCGGTGGACGGACCGGTGCGGGTGGCCGCGCCCGGGCCCAAGGGGACCGGCGCGAGCGGGGTGGCGGGGGACGCGGTGTGCGATCTGCGGCACCACGGCGGCGACGACCAGGCGGTGTACGCGTTCGCACGCGAGGACCTGGACGCCTGGGAGCGCGAGCTGGGCCGCGCGCTGCCGAGCGGCTCCTTCGGCGAGAACCTCACCACGGTGGGCCTCGACGTGTCCGGCGCGCGCATCGGCGAGCGCTGGCGCATCGGGTCCGACCTGGTCCTGGAGGTCACCTCCGGGCGTATCCCGTGCCGCACCTTCCAGGCACATCTGGGCGAGCGCGGCTGGGTCAAGCGGTTCACGCACCAAGGAGCGCCCGGCGCGTACCTGCGCGTGATCGAGCCGGGTGAGATCCGGGCCGGAGACCCCGTCACGATCGTGCACCGCCCCGATCACGATGTGACGGTGGCCCTCCAGTTCCGTGCGTCCACCACGGAACGGCATCTCCTGCCCCGGCTGCTGACGGCGGGTGACGCGCTGCACACGGAGGTCGCGGTCGCTGCACGTCAGTACGCCCTGAAGCACCCCGCGGGGAAGTAGCCCCGGTTCGCGGAGACCGGTCGCGGAGCCTTGGCGATGCCCGGTCCGGGAGGCGGACTCGGTCGTTCCGGGTCACTATCGTTGGCCCATGACAACGGCTCTGATTACGGGTTCGACCGCGGGCATCGGCGCCGCGTTCGCACGGCGGCTGGCCGCCGACGGCCACGACCTCGTCCTGGTGGCACGCGACACCAAGCGACTGGGGGAACAGGCGACCGAGTTGCACGACCGGCACGGCATCGAGGCGAAGGTGCTGACCGCCGACCTGGCCACCGACGAGGGCATCGAGGCGGTGGCCACGCGTCTGTCCGATCTCAAGAACCCCGTCGACCTGCTCGTGAACAACGCGGGCTTCGGCAACAAGGGCCGTTATCTCGAGGTGCCGATGGCGGACGAGCTGCGGATGCTCAAGGTGCACTGCGAGGCGGTGCTGCGGCTGACGAGCGCGGCGGCGGAGTCGATGCGCACCCGCGGCCGCGGCGGGGTCGTCAATGTGGCCTCGGTGGCGGCGTTCGTCCCGCGCGGCACGTACGGCGCGTCCAAGGCGTGGGTCGTGCAGTTCACGCAGGGCGCGGCGCGTGATCTGGCCGGGTCGGGCGTACGGCTGATGGCACTGTGCCCGGGATTCGTCCGTACGGAGTTCCACGAGCGCGCCGGAATGGGCACGGACAACATCCCGGGCTGGATGTGGCTGGACGCGGACAATGTGGTCACCGCCGCCCTCGCGGACCTGGCCCGGGGCAGGACGGTCTCCATCCCCGACCCCCGGTACAAGGCGCTGATGGGCGTGGTGAAGGTGACGCCGCGCGCGCTGCTGGGTGGGATCAGCTCGCGCACGGGACGCAAGTACGGGCCGCAGTAGTGCCCGGTCGGCACAGCGGGCGGCCCGGGTGCGGGTCGCGGCAGGACGGGTGACGCCGCCCCTCGGGTGGGAAACTGGGCGTATCTGCCGGACCCAGGGGGGCCGGAGGCGGCGTCATGACATTTGTGCAGCTCATCGACTGCAAGACCAGCCGGTTCGACGAGATGAACCAGCTCGTGGACACATGGCTGGAGCAGACCGGCGGGAAGCGGAGCGCGAGACACAGTCTGATCGGCAAGGACAGGTCCGACGCCTCGCACTTCGTGGAGATCGTGGAGTTCCCCTCGTACGAGTACGCGATGCGGACCTCCCGCCTTCCGGAGACCGACCAGATCTTCCGTGACATGACCGCCCTCTGCGACGGGATGCCCACCTTCACGGATCTGGACGTGGTGCAGGACGAGCAGCTGTACGCGGCCACCGTACGGCGGTTCTTCGAGGTCATCGCGACCAAGGGCGATCTGCCGCCGCTGGACGGGCTGCTCACCGAGCACTACCACGACCACGATCCCGCCAACGAGCAGGACGCCCTCGGCATGGACGCGATGCGCCGTGAGATACGGGTGTGGCGGGACGGCTTCGACTTCGCGTTCACCATCGAGGACCAGATCGCCGCGGGCGAGCAGGTGTGCACCCGGTGGACCTGGAACGCCCGGCACACCGGCGAGTTCCTCGGAATCCCGCCCACGGGCAAAAACGTCACCATGACCGGTACGACCGTCTTCCGGTGCGGAGCCGACGGGAAGATCGTCGAGGGCTGGTGGCAGTACGACCGGCTGGGACTGATGGAACAACTGGGGGCGCTGGACGCGCTGGAGACCTAGACAGGGCGAAGGCCCGGCACCCGAAGGGGTGCCGGGCCTCGCTCAGTACGGCTTGGCGCCTGGATCAGTGGGAGTGACCGTGGCCGTGGCCGGCCGCGGCCGGCTCCTCTTCTTCCTTCTTCTCGACGACCAGGGTCTCGGTCGTCAGCAGCAGGGAGGCGATGGAGGCGGCGTTCTCCAGGGCGGAGCGGGTGACCTTGACCGGGTCGATGACGCCGGCCTTGATCAGGTCGCCGTACTCGCCGGTGGCGGCGTTGTAGCCCTGGCCCTTCTCGAGCTCGGCGACCTTGGAGGCGATGACATAGCCCTCGAGCCCGGCGTTCTCGGCGATCCAGCGCAGCGGCTCGACCACCGCGCGGCGGACGATCGCGACACCGGTGGCCTCGTCGCCCTGCTTGCCAAGGCCCTCGGCCAGCACCTTGGAGGCGTGGACCAGCGCGGAGCCACCACCGGAAACGATGCCCTCCTCGACCGCGGCGCGGGTCGCGGAGATGGCGTCCTCCAGACGGTGCTTCTTCTCCTTCAGCTCCACCTCGGTGGCGGCGCCGACCTTGATCACGCACACGCCGCCGGCCAGCTTGGCGAGGCGCTCCTGGAGCTTCTCGCGGTCCCAGTCGGAGTCCGTGGTCTCGATCTCGGCCTTGATCTGGCCGACGCGGCCCACGACGTCCTCGGACTTGCCGCCGCCGTCGACGATGGTCGTGTCGTCCTTGGTGACCGTCACGCGGCGGGCGGAGCCCAGCACGTCCAGGCCGACCTGGTCGATCTTGAGGCCGACCTCCTCGGCGATGACGGTCGCGCCGGTGAGGACCGCCATGTCCTGCAGCATCGCCTTGCGGCGGTCGCCGAAGCCGGGGGCCTTGACGGCGACGGCGTTGAAGGTGCCGCGGATCTTGTTCACGACGAGGGTGGACAGGGCCTCGCCCTCGACGTCCTCGGCGATGATCAGCAGCGGCTTGGAGGAGCCGGCCTGGATGATCTTCTCCAGCAGCGGCAGCAGGTCCGCGATGGCGGCGATCTTGCCCTGGTGGATGAGGATGTACGGGTCGTCGAGGACGGCCTCCATACGCTCCTGGTCCGTCACGAAGTACGGCGACAGGTAGCCCTTGTCGAAGGCCATGCCCTCGGTGAAGTCCAGCTCCAGACCGAAGGTGTTGGACTCCTCGACGGTGATGACACCGTCCTTGCCGACCTTGTCCATCGCCTCGGCGATGAGCTCGCCGACCTGCTGGTCCTGAGCGGACAGCGCGGCGACGGCGGCGATGTCGGACTTCTCCTCGATCGGGCGCGCGGTGGCGAGGAGGTCCTCGGCGACCGCGGCCACGGCGGCGTCGATGCCCTTCTTCAGGGCGGCCGGGGAGGCACCCGCGGCGACGTTCTTCAGGCCCTCGCGCACCAGCGCCTGGGCGAGCACGGTGGCGGTGGTCGTACCGTCACCCGCGATGTCGTTGGTCTTGGTCGCCACCTCCTTCACCAGCTGGGCACCGAGGTTCTCGTACGGGTCGTCGACCTCGACCTCACGGGCGATGGTGACACCGTCGTTGGTGATGGTGGGCGCGCCGAACTTCTTGTCGATGACGACGTTGCGACCCTTGGGGCCGATCGTCACCTTGACCGTGTCGGCAAGCTTGTTGACGCCGCGCTCGAGGGCGCGACGGGCGTCCTCGTCGAACTTCAGGATCTTCGCCATGGAGCGTTTCAGTCCTCTCGAATGCGATCATCGGCCGCCCCCGCAGGACGGCCGCCATCGCGGTGAAGAACGAACCGCGCCCCCGGCGCCCGGCTGATCATCGGTCGCGGGGGCCAGGGGCGCAGCTCGAAGCAGTCTTCTTCGGTGAATTACTTCTCGATGATCGCGAGCACGTCGCGAGCCGAGAGGACGAGGTACTCCTCGCCGCTGTACTTCACCTCGGTGCCGCCGTACTTGCTGTACAGCACGATGTCGCCGGTCTTGACGTCGAGCGGAAGGCGCTCGCCGTTCTCGAAGCGGCCCGGGCCCACGGCCAGGACGACGCCCTCCTGGGGCTTCTCCTTGGCGGTGTCCGGAATGACCAGGCCAGAGGCCGTGGTCTGCTCGGCGTCCAGCGGCTGGACCACGATGCGGTCCTCAAGCGGCTTGATGGCAACCTTGGAGCTGGTGGTCGTCACGATCCGACCTCCCCCTTCGGAGATCTCACGGGGTCAACTGTCTGAGGTGGCGACCAGGTCGATCCGTCGTCGCGGGTGCCGGACCTGCCCGTCGCTTTGTTGGCACTCTCCAGTGGCGAGTGCCAGGGCCGAGACTATGACCGCGATTAGCACTCGGTCAAGCGGAGTGCCAGTCGCCCGCGTCGCGGCGTGGCCGGCCGGGGTCGCCGGGCCTGTGTCCGGCGTCCCGGGGCGGTGCCTCCCGGACGGCGACGGCGCCGCCTGACCCTCTTCATCGGCCTGAACCACCTTGTCCTCGAACGCCGGACAGGTCCGCGGAATGCCCGGCTCCGTACCGCCCGGGTCTCCGGGGCACGCGGGCTCGGCGCGGCGCGCGAGCGGACTACACGTAGTCCTCGAGGCGGGCCACCGTGAGCCCCCTCGCCTGGATGCGCCGCAGGAGATGGCTCGTCTCTACGGTCACGGAGGCGAGGGGACGGCCCGGCTCGTGGGGCCGGACGATGTCGCCCGCGCAGACGAACCTGCCCCGGCCGTGCCGCTCCGATGCCGTGCGCCACAGGACCAGGGCCGTGATGCCGCAGTCCGCCGCCGCGCGGAGCGTGGTGCGGTCGTAGGCGCCGTAGGGCGGGTGGAGCAGGTGCGGGCGCAGGCCGAGGCGCGCCTCCAGCCGGTCCCGCTGGCCGCAGATCTCGGTGTGCTGTTCGTCGTAGATGCGGCCGCGCAGCGGAGTGTGGTCCAGGGTCTGGTTCTGGATGGCCGCACCGGCCTCCCGGAGCCGTGCGACGTGCGCGAGCCCCGGCTCCACGGCGCGGTCCGTGAGGAACACACTGACCGGCAGCCGCAGTTCACGGACCATGTCGGCGAACCGGGGATCGTCCTGGACGCCCTCGTCGTACGTCAGGAAGACGACCCTGTCATCAGTGGGGACATGGTCGAGGACCTCTGGCAGCCCCGCTCCGGGCCGGCCCGCACTGCCGGCCCGGGGACGAGCCGGCCGGGGTGCCGGGGCGAGGGGGGCGGTGAGGCCCCAGTGGCGGAACGTACGGTCGATCCGCCTGTGCGGCCGGTGCACCTTCTGCGCCGCTTTCCTGCCCAGCCGCTCGATGGGGTCCACGGACTGGGCGCAGCCGGACAGGAGCACGACGGCGAGCGCCCCGGCGATCAGGGGCCGCACCTTCCTCGCCGAAAGCGGGGACTCGATCAGCGGCAACTTCACTGGTCCGCAGAGGCGCTTTACGCGCTTTTTGTACTTTTGTCGTACGGGCCGCATGGTGTCGGATCCTTCCAGCCGCGGACGGCCGCGGCGGGCCGACACCGCGGCCGGACGCACGCCGTCCACCGACTGGCCGACAATGATCCCGTGAACGACCTCTCCTTCGCCTCCCTTCTCACCCCCGAGGGCCGCGCTCTCCTGGACGAGGTGCGCGGCACCGACCCCGCGCAGGAGCTGGCCGTCGCGACCCGGCTGCGCCGTACGCACCCCGCCGAGCTCGTCTCGGCGGCCCTCGCACAGGCGCGGCTGCGCGAACGTGCGGCGGCGAAGTTCGCCGCCGAGGACGCGCAACGGATGTTCTTCACCCCGAACGGCGTGGAGCAGTCCACCAGGGCCGCGGTGGCGAGCCACCGCGTCGAGCGGCTGCGGGCCCTTGGCGTGGCCTCCGTCGCCGATCTGTGCTGCGGCATCGGCGGTGATGCGATCGCGTTCGCCCGGGCCGGGATCCGGGTCCTGGCCGTGGACCGCGATCCGCTGACGGCGGCGGTGGCACGGGCGAACGCGGTGGCGCTGGGGTTGTCCGCGCTGATCGAGGTGCGCGAGGCGGACGTCACGGAGGTGGACGTGTCCCCGTACGACGCCGTCTTCGTGGATCCGGCGCGGCGCGGCGGGCGCGGCAGGATCTTCGACCCGGAGGCGTACTCGCCCCCGCTGTCCTGGGCCGTGGCGACGGCCGAGAAAGCGCCGCACGCCGCGCTGAAGGTCGCCCCGGGCATTCCGCACGAGGCGGTGCCCGCCGGTGCCGAGGCCGAGTGGATCTCGGACGGCGGGGACGTGAAGGAGGCGGTGCTCTGGTTCGGCACACAGCCGGGCCACGTACGGGCCACCCTGCTGCCGGGTCCGCGCGTGCTGCACGGCCGCGGGCTGCCCGATCCGCCGGTGCGCACGCCCGGCCGCTACCTCTACGAACCCGACGGCGCGGCGATCCGTGCGCACCTGGTGGCGGAGGTGGCGAAGGAGCTGGACGGCGGGCTGATCGACGAGACGATCGCGTATGTGACGGCGGACGAGCACCGCCACTCGCCGTACGCCACCGCGTACGAGATCACCGACCGGCTCCCCTTCAACGTGAAGAGGCTGAAGGCGCTGCTGCGGGAGCGGGAGGTCGGGGTCCTGACCGTGAAGAAGCGCGGTTCCGCGGTCGAGCCGGAGGAACTCCGCAGGAAGGTCCTGCCCAAGCCGCACGGGCCCCACGCGCTGACCGTGTTCCTGACCCGGGTGGCGGGCGCGCCGACGATGCTCCTGGGGCACCCGGTCTAGCCGGAGTCCCCTGCCCGGCGGCATGCCTCCGCCCGTGCCCGCAGCAGCTCCCGTTCCCGTTCGTTGCGGGCGAGGCCGGCGGCGCGCTCGAACTCCGCGCCGGCCTCGGCCGTGCGCCCCAGGCGGGCCAGCAGGTCGCCGCGGACGCTCGGCAGCAAGTGGTAGTCGCGCAGGGCCGGTTCTGCGGTGAGACGGTCGACGATCTCCAGCGCCGGGCCGGGGCCCTCGGCCATCGAGACGGCGACGGCCCGGTTCAGCTCGACGACCGGCGAGGGCGTCCGCGCGGCCAGCAGGCCGTACAGGACGGCGATGCGCGCCCAGTCCGTCTCCTCGTAGGCGTACGCGTGCGCGTGGCAGGCGGCGATCGCGGCCTGGAGAACGTAGGGGCCCGGGGCGCCGGCGGCGACCGTGTCGGCGCGGCCCAGGGCGGCGATGCCGCGGGCGATGAGCAGGCGGTTCCAGCGGGCCCGGTTCTGGTCCTCGAGCAGCACGGGCCCGCCGTCCGGTCCGGTGCGGGCGGCCGCGCGGGAGGCCTGGAACTCCAGCAGCGAGGCCAGGCCGTGCACTTCGGGCTCCTTGGGCATCAACTCGGCCAGCACCCGGGCCAGCCGCAGCGCGTCCTCGCACAGGGCGGGGCGCAGCAGGTCGTCGCCGGCGGTGGCCGCGTACCCCTCGTTGAAGATCAGGTAGATGACCTCGAGGACGGACCCGAGCCGCGCCTCCCGCTCGGGCCCGTACGGCACCTCGAAGGCCACGCCCTGTGCGGCCAGCGTCCGCTTCGCCCGGACGATGCGCTGGGCGACGGTGGCCTCCGGCACGAGGAACGCCCGGCCGATCTCGGCCGTCGTCAGGCCGCCGAGCAGACGCAGGGTGAGCGCGATGCGGGACTCGGCGGACAGCACGGGGTGGCAGGCGGTGAAGACGAGCCGCAGCAGATCGTCGTCGATGTCCTCGGGGTCGGCGGGCTCGTCGATGTGGTACGGCGCCGCCTCCAGTTCCCGCCCGACCTCGGCGAGCTTGCGCGCGTACCGCTCGCGACGGCGGACGAGGTCGATCGCGCGGTGCTTGGCGGTGGCCATCAGCCAGGCGCCTGGGTTGTCGGGCACTCCGTCCCGCGGCCACTGCTCCAGCGCGGCGACCAGCGCGTCCTGTGCGAGTTCCTCGGCGATGCCGACGTCCCGGACGATCCTGGCGACGCCGGCGATCACACGGGGCGACTCGATCCGGAAGACGGTCTCGATGGCACCGGCGGGGCCGTCGGGGGGCGGGGCGGCGGTGGGCTGCTGTTCCACAACCCACCATGCAACACCCCCGGCGGCCGGGCGCCAAGGCGGTGTCACCCCTCGGCGATCTCCCGCACCTCGCAGGTCACCGTCCAGTACTCCTCGTGGACCTTCAGGAACCGGGTCGTCCACTCGATGGCCTCGGCCCTGTCCTTGCACTGCATGATCGCGTAACCGCCCACGACCTCCTTGGACTCGGTGAACGGGCCGTCCGTGACGGAGATCTTCCCGCCCTCCCAGCGCACCCGGGTGCCCTGCGCGGTCGGCGTCAGACCGGCGGTGTCGAGCATCACCCCGGCCTTGGTGACCTCCTCGATGAGCTCGCCCATCCGCTGCATCAGCTCGGGGCTCGGGCCCTCGGCGGGCGCGGTGGTCTCGTCGATGCGCACAAGCGACAGATAGCGCGGCATTGGTGTCTCCTCAGGTGTGACGGCCGGGCTCCTTCCGGCCTCTCACCCAGTGCGTCGAACGAGGGCGACGCGGATCGACACGACCCGGGGACTTTTTCGAAGAATTTTTTCCCGGAGCTGTTCGTCCAGGTCAGAGGCGCGTCTGCGGTCGGCTCCTCACCGCAGCGACGCCCACAGCTCGCTCGCCGTGGGCTCCTTCGCGACCACTCGGTTGGGGTTCGAGGGGGCCGTCACCACCGGCATCATCACCGTCTTCACGTTCTTCGCCGCCAGGCCCTTCAGGCTCTCGCCGAGGCGTATCAGCTCCGGCAGCGAGTCGAGGCCGGTGTCGGTGGTCAGGCTGCCCGTGACGGCGTCGGCGACCTGGTAGAGCTTGCCGGGGTCGGTCAGCAGGTCCCTCGAGGCGATCTGTTCCAGCAGCGCTTTCACCAGCTGCTGCTGGAGCCCTATGCGGCCCAGGTCGCTGCCGTCGCCTATGCCGTGGCGTGTACGGGCCATGGCCAGGGCCTGTTCGCCGTCCAGGTGGTGGGTGCCCGCCTTCAGATGCAGATGGCTCTTGTCGTCGTCGATGTCCTGGCCGGTGGTGACCGTGACCCCGCCGACCGCGTCGACCAGCTTCGCGAAACCCGAGAAGTCGATCTCCAGGTAGTGGTCCATCCGGATGTCCGTGATCGATTCCGCCGTCTTGACCGCGCAGACCGGGCCGCCCACCGAGTAGGCGCTGTTGAACATGGCGTTGTACGTCACCGCCGTCGCACCGCCCGAGCCGAGCGGGCAGGAAGGCCGGGTGACCAGGGTGTCGCGCGGGATGCTCACCACCGTCGCCGCGGTACGGCCCGCGTCGATGTGCACGACCATCGCCGTGTCCGAGCGGGCACCGGAGCTGTGGCCGCCGCCGAGTGCCGCGTTGGCCTCGCCGCTGCGCGAGTCCGATCCGAGGACGAGGATGTTCAGGGCGCCGCCGGGCAGGGGCGAGGCGGACGCGGAGGCCGAGGCGGCCGGGGGCGCCGCCGCGCGCACCGGACGGCCGGTGCCCAGCGCGCCGTCGATGTCGACGCTTCGGATGTTGTCGTTCAGGTGCCAATACGCCCAGCCCGCGCCCGCCACCGCGAGCACGAGGCCGCAGGCCAGTACGGCGCCGACGGCCTTGACCAGACGCGGCCGCCGGCCGCTGTGTCCCTCGGTGTCCCCGTTGCCGTCCCCGCGCTCGTCTTCTGAAGTCACGCGGAGGAACGTAAATCCGAATTATGGTGAGCAGGGATTCCTGAGCACCATTCTTCAGAAAATCTCACCTTTCTCGCCGGGGTCTCAGCCCGGGATCAGGCCGTGGCCACCGACTCGAAGCGCCAGCGGTGCACCGCCCGGGTGACGAACTCCGCACCTGGTTGGGGGAGTTCAGGAAGGTCGGCGGTGTCGTCCGCGTCCCACCAGGTGATCACGAGCACACGGTCCTGGGGCGCCCGGAACGTCTCACGGCGCAGCGGCGACGGCGTCAACTCCTGGGCCAGCGCCCAGGACAGCAGCTCCTCGCCGCGTCCGGCGACCGCCCGGGCCTCCCACATCAGCGCGACCGTCATGAGTACAGGTTCTCCCGGCTCACCTCGTGCACGTGGTCGTGGGAGTGCGAAGTGCCCGGCACATGCGGGTCCGTGACCGGCAGCGAAGAGTCCGCCGACAGGTCCCAGTCGGACGCGGACCGTCCCCTCGCGACCATCTCCGCGCCGAGCGCCGCGACCATGGCACCGTTGTCCGTGCACAGCTTGGGACGGGGCACCCGCAGCCGGATCCCGGCCGCCTCGCAGCGCTCCTGGGCCAGCACACGCAGCCTCGAGTTGGCCGCCACACCGCCGCCGATCATCAGATGGTCGACGCCCTCGTCCTTGCAGGCCCGCACCGCCTTGCGGGTCAGCACGTCCACCACGGCCTCCTGGAAGGACGCCGCCACATCGCGCACCGGCACCTCCTCCCCCGCCGCGCGCTTCGCCTCGATCCAGCGGGCCACGGCGGTCTTCAGGCCGGAGAAGGAGAAGTCGTACGCGGGGTCGCGGGGACCGGTCAGACCGCGCGGGAACGCGATCGCCCCCGGGTCGCCCTCCTTCGCGTACCGGTCGATGACGGGACCGCCCGGGAAACCGAGGTCCAGTACGCGCGCGATCTTGTCGAAGGCCTCGCCGGCCGCGTCGTCGATCGTCGCGCCCATCGGCCGGACGTCGGAGGTGATGTCCGTGGACAGCAGCAGCGAGGAGTGCCCGCCGCTCACCAGCAGAGCCATCGTCGGCTCGGGCAGCGCGCCGTGCTCCAGCTGGTCCACACAGATGTGGGAGGCGAGGTGGTTGACCCCGTAGAGCGGCTTGCCCAGCGCGTACGCGTACGCCTTCGCCGCCGAGACGCCGACCAGCAGCGCGCCCGCGAGACCGGGCCCGGCGGTGACTGCGATGCCGTCCAGGTCCCTCGCGCTCACCCCTGCGTCCTTCAGCGCGCGGTCGATCGTGGGCACCATCGCCTCGAGGTGCGCGCGGGAGGCGACCTCCGGCACCACGCCGCCGAAGCGTGCGTGCTCGTCGACACTGGACGCGACGGCGTCGGCGAGGAGGGTGTTGCCGCGGACGATGCCGACACCGGTCTCGTCGCAGGAGGTCTCGATCCCCAGAACCAGGGGTTCGTCAGCCATTGTTCTCGGTTCCTTGTAGGGAGGAGGTGCCCGCGGCGGAGCCGCCGTCGGGCGCTGTGGTCAGCCGCATCACCAGGGCGTCCACGTTCCCCGGCTGGTAGTAGCCGCGCCTGAAGCCGATGGGCTCGAATCCGAAGCGCTCGTAGAGCTTCTGGGCGCGCACGTTGTCGACCCGGCACTCGAGCATGACCTCGGCGCATTCGAACGCGGTCGCGGCCCGCAGCAGTTCGGTCAGCAGCTGTCCGCCGAGCCCCGTGCCCCAGTGGTCCCGGGAGACGGCGATGGTCTGGATGTCACCGAGGTCGCCCTGGGCGGCCAGCCCCGCATACCCGACGATCCGCTCGCCCTCGACGGCCACGACATACCGCCGCGTCGCCTCCGAGCCCCGGGAATGCGCCAGCTCGGACCAGAACATGCCCCGGGACCAGGTGTCCTCGGGGAACAGGTCCTTCTCCAGCTCGAGTACGGCATCGATGTCCCACCAGCGCATCTCGCGCAGCGTGGGCGTCACGGGTGCGGCCGTCACTTGGGGGTGACCACCTTGTAGTTCTTGGGCACCTGCGCGTCGGGGCGGCGCAGATACAGCGGACGGGGAGCGGGCAGTTCCTCGCCGGCCGCGAGCTTCTCGGCCGCCAGGGACGCCAGCGCGGCCGCCGAGACGTGCTCGGGCTCCCGCGCCTGCGGAAAGGTGTCCGGGTAGAGCAGCGCGCCGGCCCCGACGGCGGGCAGGCCCGAGACCGTTTCCGCGATGTCGGCGGGGCGGTCCACGGCCGGCCCGGTCACGCGGGTGCGCGAGTCGTCGTACCGCGCCCAGTAGACCTCCTTGCGGCGCGCGTCCGTGGCGACCACGAACGGCACATGGAGATCGGAGGCGTACGCGAGCCCGTCGAGCGTGCACACGCCGTGCACGGGGACGCCGAGCGCGAGCCCGAACGTGTCGGCGGTCATCAGGCCGACCCGCAGTCCGGTGTAGGGGCCGGGGCCCACGCCGACGACGATGCCGGTGACGGCGTCGAGCCGGGTACCCGCCTCGGCGAGGACCCGGTCGACGGCGGGCAGCAGGAGTTCCCCGTGCCGGCGCGCGTCCACCTGGCTCGACGAGGCGACGACGGACGTGCCGTCGTGCAGGGCGACCGTGACGGCGGGGGTGGCGGTATCCAGAGCGAGCAAGAGCACGCAAACAGCGTACGGCGCCCACGCCCGACACACGGCCGACCCGATGCGGCCCGGGCCTGCTGCTACCGTCACAGCGAAGACGTACGACGCGACCGGTGGACCGATCGGAAGGTCGTACGGACGGATACGGGTGACGAGTCCTTCCGCGTACGGGGACGAGAGGTGGGCACAGGTGGCTAGGAGCAGCTCGGGATTCGTGGCCGGGCTCACCGTGGCGGCGATCGCCGTGGTCGGTTTCCTGGCCTACCAGGCGTCGGCGAACGTGCCCGACTCGCTGGGCAAGCCGCAGGCCAAGAAGTCGGCGCCGGTCACCACGTCCAAGGGGCCGCAGCAGAACAAGAAGAAGCCGGCGGTCCTGCCCGGCGGCTCCGGCACCGGCGAGCGGGTCGTGTACTCGATCGGCGACGACCGGGTGTGGCTGGTCGGCGCGGGCAACAAGGTGCAGCGCACCTTCAAGGTCACCCCGGGGACGGTGGACCCGCTGCCGGGCACGTACCCGGTGACCTCGCGGACCGCCTCCGGCCCCGGCTCGGACGGGACGCCGGTCGAGCACATCGTGCGGTTCGCGAGCAACGGGGGCGTGGTGATCGGCTTCAGCGCGGCGATCGACGGCTCGACGCCCAAGCCCGACACCTCGAAGAAGCTGGGCGGTATCCGCGAGTCCCGGGCGGACGGCACCGCGATGTGGGAGTTCGCGACGAGCGACCAGAAGGTCGTCGTCGTCAAGTAGCCCCGGGCTGCGCAGTACCGGGGCGGCTACGCGGCCCTGCGGTCCTTCTCGGGCCCCCGCGCCGCAGCCGGCACCTCGGGAGCCGGGTCCCGCGGCGGTGTCGAGACCGCCTTCGCGGCGGCGCACGACGCCAGCAGGTCCCGCATCGACACTCCGGCCGCCCCTGCCACCACGCGCGGCAGCGCCTCGTCTCGTTCTGAAGCCGACATGGACGCCTCCTGATGTCGCGGGGGCGGCATGGTTAGGTAGGCCTAACCATGGACTGATGTCCATGGGACCATGCCCGGCACCTGCGGCGCAAGATTTTCCCGACGCGTTGTCGGGACGTGGGGCATCAAGCGGCCCGGGACGGTGCGACCAGCGCAGACGGCCCGGAAGGGAACGACCGCCGGGACCGCACGCGGTGTCCCGGGGCTCAGGGCGGCGCCCGGTGACGGCTGTCAGGCCGACAGCACCGTCAGATCCACGGTCGCCCAGCGCCGTCCGACTCCGGTGACGGAGACGTGCCGCACCTCGTCGGTGGTGTCCCCGACGGCACGGTGGATGACCACGTGGAGCCGGTCGTCCGTGAGGTCCTCGACCTTGCCCTCGCCCCACTCCACGACGACCACGGACTCGGGCAGCGAGACGTCGAGGTCCAGGTCCTCCATCTCGTCGAGGCCGCCACCCAGGCGATACGCGTCCACGTGGACCAGCGGCGGTCCGTCCCCCAGGGACGGGTGCACCCGGGCGATCACGAAGGTCGGCGAGGTGACCGCGCCCCGCACTCCGAGCCCCTCGCCGAGCCCTCGGGTCAGCGTGGTCTTGCCCGCGCCCAGCTCGCCGTTCAGCATCACGAGGTCGCCGGCGCGCACCAGCTTGGCCAGGCGGCACCCCAGCTCCTGCATCTGTTCGGGGGAGGTGACGGTGAACTCGATGGTGACGCCCGGCATCGGGGCGTCAGCCGGGCTGTACGGTGCTGCTGCTTCCATAGCCACCCACGGTAGCCCCTGCCGGAACCGCTCCCGAGCGCATCAGGAGGTCGGCGAGGCGGTCGGTGACGACCTCCGGGTGCTCCAGCATCACCAGGTGCCCGGCGTCCGGCACCAGCACCAGTTCGGCGTCCGGCAGCAGACCGGCGATCGCCTCGCTGTGCTCGCTGGGCGTGACCAGGTCCTTGATGCCCGCGAGCACCAGCACGGGCATGTCCGCGAAGCAGGCCAGCGCGTTCGTCTTGTCGTGGTCGGCGAACGCGGGATAGAACTCGGCGACCACGTCGATCGGAGTGCTCTCGATCATCCGCTCGGCGAACCGGGCGACGGCCGGGTCGACGTCCCGCAAGGCGAACGAGTACCGCTTGATGATCCCCGCGAACAGGTCGGCGGTGGCCCTGCGCCCCCTCTCCACCAGCTCGGCCTGCTGCCCCAGCGCCTTGAGCACACCGGGGAGGATGCGCCGGACGGCGTTGACGCCCGCGACCGGCAGTCCGAAGTTGACCTCGCCGAGCCGCCCGGACGACGTGCCGACGAGTGCGACGCCGACGACCCGGTCGCGGATCAGTTCGGGGTACTGGTCGGCCAGGGCCATGATCGTCATGCCCCCCATGGAGTGGCCGACGAGCACGAGGGGTCCCTCGGGAGCGGCCGCGTCTATCACGGCCTTGAGGTCGCGCCCGAGCTGGTCGATGGTGAGGGGCGTGCCCTCGGCCTGGGCCATTCCCCGCGCCGAACGGCCGTGGCTGCGCTGGTCCCAGTGCACCGTGCGGACGACGCCGCGCAGCGCCGCGCGCTGGAAGTGCCAGGAGTCCTGGTTCAGGCAGTAGCCGTGGCTGAAGATGACGGTGACCGGGGCGGGGGTCTTGCGGCCGAAGAGCCGGCGGCGGCGGGGTGCGGGGCCGCCCTCCGGTTCGACGTCGTCGACCTCGTAGTACAGAGCGGTGCCGTCGTCCGCGTACGCCTTGCCCGGGGTGCCGCGGAGTGTGCCGTACGGTCCCGCGGAGTCGAGGGCGAGCCGCGCCTTGCGGCGCATACCGCGGCCGACCGTCATCCGCTCTATCGCGACTCCGGCGGCTGCGCCTGCCGCGACCACGCCTATCGCGGCGCCGGCGAGGCCGGCCACACGCCAGCTCCCGAAGCCAGAGGCAGTGGCGCCGGCGACGGCCTCCACGGCCTCGGCACTGCTCTCGCTCACGTCCCGCTTCCTCCCCGCCGGGGGCTCCGCCCGTCCGGCCTTCGGTTACCCAGGTTCACCCGTGTGGGCTACCCAACTTGTTCCGCATCCACATTCACGTAGACGCGGGGAACTCGGGTTCCGATCCGGGTCACGATTTCGTAAGCGATGGTTCCGGCCGCCTGCGCCCAGTCCTCGGCGGTGGGATCGCCGCGGTCGCCGGAGCCGAACAGGACGGCCTCCGTGCCGGGCGGGGGCTGATCGCCGCCCAGGTCCACCACGAACTGGTCCATGGCGATCCGGCCGGCGACCGTGCGCAGCTTGCCGTCGACGAGGACCGGTCCGGCGCCCGAGGCATGGCGCGGAATGCCGTCCGCATAGCCGACGGGGATCAGGCCGAGAGTCGTGGTGCCGGGAGTGGTGTACCGGTGTCCGTAGCTGACGCCGTGACCGCCGGGCACCTGCTTCACCAGGGCGAGCGAAGCCTTCAGCGTCATCACCGGGCGCAGCCCGAGGTCGGCCGGGGTGCCGAGCTCGGGGCTGGGCGAGAGACCGTAGATCGCGATGCCCGTGCGGACCAGGTCGAAGCGGGACTCGGGCAGGGTCAGCGCGGCGGGCGAGTTGGCGATGTGGCGCACCTCGGGCCGTACGCCCTGCTCCTCGGCGTACGCCACCATCTCGCGGAAGCGGGCGAGCTGGGACTGTACGGAGGGGTGCCCTGGCTCGTCCGCGCAGGCGAAGTGCGACCACAGTCCGACGACCGTGAGCAGACCGTCCGCCTGGGCCCGCAGGGCCTCGGCGACGAGTTCCGGCCAGTCGGCGGGCTGGCAGCCGTTGCGGCCGAGGCCGGTGTCGGCCTTGAGGTGGACGCGGGCGGGCGCGCCCGCGGCGGCGGCCGCCTCGCGCAGCTCCTCCAGCGCCCACATGCCGCTCACGGACACGTCGACGTCCGCCTCGATCGCACGGCGCCAGGGGCCGCCGGGGGTCCAGAGCCAGCACAGAACGCGCCCCGGCAGGCCGGCCTCACGCAGCGCGAACGCCTCTTCGGGCGTGGCGGTGCCGAGCCACTCGGCACCGGCTTCGAGCGCGGCGCGGGCGCACGGCACCGCCCCGTGGCCGTACGCGTCCGACTTCACCACGGCCATCAGGGCGGCGCCGGGCGCGAGGGCGCGCAGGGAACGGACGTTCGCCCGCAGGGCCCCCAGATCGATTTCGGCACAGGCACGCAGGGGTGCTGTCTCAGAACTTGTCATCGCGCCCCCAGTGTCTCAGAGGGGTCCGACGCGGCTGCGGCGCCGGTCCCGCCCGTGGCCTTCCGCGTACAGGGCCCGCGCCACCGCGGGTGCCGCGGGCGCGCACGCGATCAGCAAAACGCGGAGTCCGGCGGACGCCCGGGCGCCGCGCTGACAGGTCCCCCGTACGCAGCGCCGCGGCACCAAGAAAGGGGCGTGCCGCGCCTGTTCAGTCCCGTACGTCCCGCCATGCCTCCGGGAGCGCGTCCGCCACGTCATGGGCCCCGGCGGGGGCGCCGTCCGCCGCGTACCGGCCCGCGAGCCCGTGCAGATACGCCGCCACGCTTCCCGCGTCCCGCGTCGACAGGCCCGCGGCGAGCAGCGAGCCGGACAACCCGGACAGCACGTCCCCGCTGCCGGCGGTCGCGAGCCACGGAGTGCCGGTGGCGTTCACGCGCACCGGGCCGCCGCCGGGGTCCGCGACCAGCGTGGTGGACCCCTTGAGCAGCACGGTCGCCCCATAGCGCGACGCCAGCTCCCGCGCCGCCGTGAGCCGGGACCCCTCGACCTCCTCGCGCGAGACCCCGAGCAGCGCGGCGGCCTCACCGGCGTGCGGGGTCATCAGCGTCGGCGCACCCCGGCCGCGTACGGCGTCGCGGTCGGCCAGCCGCAGCCCGTCCGCGTCGACGAGCACCGGCACCTCCGCCTCCAGCACCTCCGCCACGGTCGCCGCGTCGTCCCCGGCGCCCGGCCCCACGACCCAGGCCTGCACCCGGCCGGCCTTCGCGGGCCCCCGTTCGGAGACCAGGGTCTCCGGGAAACGGGAGATCACCGCGCCCCCGGCGGGCCCCACATACCGCACGGCTCCCGCGCCGCCCCGCAGCGCCCCCGCCACGGCGAGCACGGCCGCCCCCGGGTAGCGCGCGGATCCGGCGGCGATCCCGACCACCCCGCGCCGGTACTTGTCGCTCTCGGCCTGCGGCAGCGGCAGCAGCGCCGCCACGTCCGCGTGCTGCAGCGCCTCCAGCTCGGGCTCCTCCGGCAAGGCGAGCCCGATGTCGACGAGCCGTACGGAACCGGCGTACTCCCGGGCCGGGTCGATGAGCAGGGCCGGCTTGTGGGTGCCGAACGTCACCGTCAGATCGGCCCGTACGGCGGGGCCGCGCACCTCGCCGGTGTCGGCCTCCACGCCGCTCGGCAGGTCGACGGCGACGATGGCCGCGCCGGACTCCCCGGCAAGTGCGGCCAGCCGTGCGGCGTCCGGCCTGAGGCCGCCCTTGCCGCCGATCCCGACGATTCCGTCGACGACGAGGTCGGCGTGCTCGATCAGTTCCTCGGCCGCCCCGGGCTGCGCCACGGACCCGCCCGCCCGGCGCAACGCCGCCAGCCCGCCGGGGTGTGCACGGTCGGGGGCGAGCAGCACGGCCGTGACCCCGGCGCCCCGCCGGGCGAGCCGGGCTCCGGCGTAGAGGGCATCACCGCCGTTGTCCCCGCTCCCCACCAGCAGCACGACGCGGCTGCCGTACACCCGGCCGAGCAAGTCCGCACAGGCGGCGGCCAGTCCGGCGGCGGCGCGCTGCATGAGCGCGCCTTTCGGAAGCCGCGCCATGAGCTCTCGTTCGGCTGTCCTTACGGTGTCGACGCTGTAAGCAGTACGCATGCGGTCGAGTCTGCCCCGGATGCGCACGGGTTGCCGCGATTTCGGCGTCAGCCCTCCGCGATCACCACGGCCGACGCCACCCCGGCGTCATGGCTGAGCGACACATGCCAGGACCGCACCCCCAACTCGGCCGCCCGCGCCGCCACGGTCCCGGTGACCCGCAGCCGGGGCTGGCCGCTGTCCTCGACGAACACCTCGGCGTCCGTCCAGTACAGGCCCCCCGGGGCGCCGAGGGCCTTGGCGAGCGCCTCCTTCGCGGCGAACCGGACCGCGAGCGAGGCGATACCCCGACGCTCGCCGCTGGGCAGCAACAACTCGCTCTCCTGGAACAGCCGTTCGGCCAGCCCTGGCGTACGCCGCAAGGACGCCGCGAACCGGTCGATCTCGGCCACGTCGATTCCGACCCCGATGATGCTCATGCCGAGCACCCTAAGGTCTGGGTGACTGCCTGCGTCCGACCGATCGACGGTGCGTGGATCCGGTCAGCCCACGGCGGACCCGGGACCCTCCGGGTCCTCACCGAACAGCTCCTCCGCCTGCGCGACGGTGCTGGCCCGGTCGAGCCACTGCTACAGATTTTCTAGTCATCTGTTGTCATCTCTGGTCGTCTATCTTTGGCCGGGTGAAGCTTTCGGAGTGGGCGCGTCAGCAGGGTGTGAGCTACCAGACGGCTTGGCGTTGGGTGAAGGACGGGAAGATGCCCGTTCCTGTCCGTCAGGCGCCGTCGGGGACGTGGCTGGTCGACGAGCCCGCTGCCCGGCTGTCCGGGCGTGTAGTGGCGTACTGCCGTGTGTCGTCCGCCGACCAGGAGGCGGATCTGGATCGGCAGGCTGCCCGCGTCGTGGCCGGTGCGAACCAGCAGGGTCTGGCCGTGGCCGAGGTCGTGAGGGAGGTGGGGTCCGGGCTGGACGGGCGGCGCCGCAAGCTGCACCGGCTCCTGGCGGATACCAGCGCGGCCGTGATCGTGGTCGAGCATCGCGACCGCCTCGCTCGGTTCGGCGTCGAGCACCTGGAAGCCGCCCTGTCGGCGTCCGGCCGGCGCCTGCTCGTCCTCGAGGCTTCCGAGACCACCGAGGACCTGGTGCGCGACATCACCGAGGTGCTGACCTGGATGTGCGCGCCCCTGTACGGGCGCCGGGCGGCGAAGAACCGTGCTGAACGCGCGGTGGCCGTGGCGGTGGGCGAGGCCGCGGAGTGAAGAAGTTCCAGCCGCAGCCCGGGTTCGTGGTGCAGGCGTTCCGATTCGCGCTGGATGCGAACGCCGCCCAACAGGCCGCGCTGGTCTCGCACTGCGGCGCGGCGCGTGCCGCGTACAACTGGGCGGTGGGCTGGGTGAGCGCCTCGTGGTGGCAGCGCAAGGCTGAGGAGACCTACGGCGTGCCCGAGGCCGGGCTGACGCAGTGGCGGCCCTGGTCGCTTCCCGCCCTGCGGAAGGCGTTCAACACCGCCAAGCACACCGACCCTAGGTTCGCCGGGTGGTGGGAGGAGAACTCCAAAGAGGCGTACAACACCGGCCTGGCCAACGCCTCGGTGGCGTTCGACAACTACGCCAAGTCCAAGCAGGGCAAGCGGCGCGGCAAGAAGGTCCAGATGCCCCGGTTCAAGTCGAAGCGGAAGGCGGTCTGGCGTGCCGATTCACCACCGGCACGATCCGTGTCGAGGGCGATGGCAGGCATGTGACGCTGCCGCGGCTGGGCACAATCCGCACCCACGAGCCCACGCACAAGCTCCTGACTCGCGTGCAGGCCGGGACCGCCCGGATCCTGTCGGCGACCGCGCGGCACGAGCGTGGCCGGTGGTTCGTCGCCTTCCAGGTGGAGGTGAAGCGGGACATCCAGCGCGTGGCCCGCCCAGGTGCGGCAGCCGGTGTCGATCTTGGAGTGAAGACGCTCGCCGTGATGGCCGACAGCCACGGAGAGATCCGCACCGTCCCCAACCCCCGGCACCTCGATGCCGCGCTGAAGCGGCTGCGCCGGGCATCCCGCGTCGTCTCCCGCCGCCGCGGCCCTGACCGCCGCACCGGACAGAAGGCGTCCAGGCGGTGGGAGAAGGCCAACGCGGCCCGCAACCGGGTACACCACCGGGTGGCAAACCTCCGTGCCTACGCCCTGCACAAGCTCACCACCGCCGTGGCCGCCGAGTACGGCACCGTCGTGGTCGAAGACCTCAACGTCGCCGGCATGCTCCGCAACCGGCACCTCGCCCGCCACATCGCCGACGCCGGATTCGGCGAGATCCGACGCCAGCTCACCTACAAAACCCGCCGGGATGGCTGCCGCATCGTGGCCGCCGACCGCTGGTTCCCCTCTTCCAAGACCTGTTCCGGCTGCGGCGCGGTGAAAGCCAAGCTGCCGCTGCACGTCCGGACCTACCGATGCGATGTCTGCGGCCTGGTCCTCGACCGGGACGAGAACGCGGCCCGCAATCTCGCCGCCCTCGCGGCAGCAGCAACTGGTACCGGAGTGGCCGGAGACCAGGACGCCCCTCGGGTGTCGAAGCCTCGTGGAGCCGACCACAAGACCCGCACCACCCGCCGCAGCCGCAAGGCCGGGGCGGGGCGGGCAGGTGGCGCACCCCTGCCGCACCAGCGGCAGACAGAAACGAGAGACCGTACTCACGCCGAAGCTCTCACGCTTTGGTGATGTGACGGACCTTCCGGGCAGGAATGCCCGGAAGGCCGAGACCTGACTACGGTCTCGGCAACGGTTGGACCCTCGGCATCTGCTGGGCTCATCGGGGCGATGGCCACCGTGTGGGGCCTCGTCGCCGGAATGGTCCTCGCCGACGAACTCATCGACCCTCAGCCGGAGTAGGACATCGTGATCGCCGTCCTCATCCCCGAGGCGCCGCTGGTTCTGGTGACTTGGGCGCTGTACAAGGCAGGCCATGTCCGACGCCGCTGACCGGGGTCGACGGTGAGCCTCGCTGTACCTAGCCATCCGCGACTAGAAGGCCCCGGCCAGGGCCACTCTCTCCTTCCCGGCCGGAGCCTTCAGCACCTTCGTCGAAGGACTAGAAGCTCACTCCACCGTCACCGACTTCGCCAGGTTGCGCGGCTGGTCCACCTCGTTCCCGCGGGCCGTTGCCAGCTCGCAGGCGAACACCTGCAACGGCACCGTCGCGACCAGCGGCTGAAGCAGCGTCGGTGTCACCGGGATGCGGATCAGATGGTCGGCGTACGGAGCCACCGCCTCGTCGCCCTCCTCCGCGATCACGATCGTGCGCGCACCCCTCGCCCGGATCTCCTGGATATTGGAGACGATCTTGTCGTGCAGGACCGAACGGCCGCTCGGCGAGGGTACGACCACGACGACCGGCAGGTCCTGCTCGATCAGTGCGATGGGCCCGTGCTTCAGCTCGCCCGCCGCGAATCCCTCGGCGTGCATGTAGGCCAGTTCCTTGAGCTTGAGGGCGCCTTCGAGGGCCACCGGGTAGCCGACGTGCCGGCCCAGGAACAGCACGGTGTTCTTGCCCGCGAGCGAGCGTGCGAGCTCCCGTACCGGTTCCATGGTCTCGAGGACCTTCTCCACCTGGCGGGAGATCTGCGACAGGTCGCGGATGACCACGTGGATCTCGTCGCCCCACTTGGTGCCGCGCACCTGGCCCAGGTAGAGGGCCACCAGGTAGCAGGCGACGAGCTGGGTCAGGAACGCCTTGGTGGAGGCGACCGCGACCTCCGGACCCGCGTGCGTGTACAGCACGGCGTCCGACTCCCGGGGGATCGTCGAGCCGTTGGTGTTGCAGATGGCCAGCACCTTGGAGCCCTGCTCGCGGGCGTGCCGCAGCGCCATCAGCGTGTCCATCGTCTCGCCGGACTGGGAGATGGCGATGACCAGCGTGCGCGGGTCGAGGATCGGGTCGCGGTAGCGGAACTCGCTGGCCAGCTCCACCTCGCAGGGGATCCGGGTCCAGTGCTCGATGGCGTACTTGGCGATCATCCCGGCGTGGAAGGCCGTACCGCACGCCACGACGACGATCTTGTCGACCTCGCGCAGTTCCGCGGTGGAGATCCGCACCTCGTCCAGCCTTAGCGAACCTGCGGTGTCGATCCGGCCCAGCAGCGTGTCGGCGACCGCTTTCGGCTGCTCGGCGATCTCCTTGAGCATGAAGTAGTCGTAGCCGCCCTTCTCGGCGGCCGAGGCGTCCCAGTCGACGTGGTACGAGCGCACGTCGGCGGGCCGGCCGTCGAAGCCGGTGACCGTCACGCCGTCCCGGCGCAGCTCCACCACCTGGTCCTGGCCCAGTTCGATCGCCGACCGGGTGTGGGCGATGAAGGCCGCCACGTCCGAGGCGAGGAAGGCCTCGCCCTTCCCGACACCCACCACGAGCGGCGAGTTCCGGCGCGCGCCGACGACCACATCCGGCTCGTCGGCGTGCACCGCGACCAGCGTGAACGCACCCTCCAGCCGCTGGCACACCAGCCGCATCGCCTCCG
The DNA here is from genome assembly GCF_050936285.1 of Streptomyces sp. CA-106110. Classification (NCBI taxonomy): domain Bacteria; kingdom Bacillati; phylum Actinomycetota; class Actinomycetes; order Kitasatosporales; family Streptomycetaceae; genus Streptomyces; species Streptomyces sp. CA-106110. The sequence continues at coordinate 5,197,320 of NZ_JBNJNB010000001.1, forward strand.
CGAGGTCCGCGGTCGCGGAGAACTCCTCCGCCAGCAGATGCGCGACCACCTCGGTGTCCGTCTCCGAGCCGAGCGCGTGGCCCCGCTCCTCCAGCTCGGACCGCAGGAGCGCGAAGTTCTCGATGATCCCGTTGTGGACGACGGCGACGCGGCCCGCGTTGTCGAGGTGCGGATGGGCGTTGGCGTCGGTCGGAGCGCCGTGGGTGGCCCAGCGGGTGTGCCCGAGGCCCGTGGTGCCGGTCGGCAGCGGCCGGTCGACCAGTTCCTTCTCCAGGTTGACCAGCTTCCCCGCCTTCTTGGCGGCGGCCAGGCCCCCGTCCGCGAGCACGGCGACGCCCGCCGAGTCGTAACCCCGGTACTCAAGCCGCTTCAGTCCCGCCACGACAACGTCGAGAGCCGACTGCGGTCCCACGTATCCCACAATTCCGCACATGTGCCGCAGCCTACGGTCCGAGTGGCGCCCGGACCTCCCGGAACTTGCCCGAAATCGGAAATTCCCACCGGGGTACGAACGCTCGGGCGGGAACTGCGGCCGGCCGCGCTCGGCGAGCCACGGTTTCGAACACAGGTTTGTTCCGATCGGTCGTGGGCCGGCACGTATGCGTGGAGCCCATGCGGCATGACCACGCCCGGCCTACGCGACGCCTTCGCCGGGCGCCCGCGCGAGCCCACCGGCTCTGGCGGACAAGTGAAAGCCCCGCCCTGTACTGCTGTACCAGGGCGGGGCTTTCACTGGACCGGACTCGCCGCTCACTGCCTGACGGTGAAGTACTGCCAGGCGCCCCAGGTGGTGAGGTTGGTGTTGTCCTTGCTGCTGTGGACGTACTCCGCAGCCACGCGGAACCTGCTGTTGACGGCCTTGGTGAGGGACATCTGCTGGTGGCCGGTGCTGGTGGAACTGAGGGAGGAGCAGGGGGTGGTGCTCTGCGTGTGCCAGGCGCCGCTGTAGTACCGCTGCACGCGGAAGACGACGCACTGGCCGGCCTTGTTCGGTGAGACGGTGACGGCGAGTTGCTCCTTGGCCGTGTGGTGGTACACCCGGTAGAGGGTGCTGCCGTAGTGCGTGTTCGTGTAGTAACCGGACAGTTTCTCCGAGATCCCCACAGAGGTGTGCACGCTTCGGGCGACGGTCTTCGGGGCGTAGCGGTAGTCGCCGGCGAACACCACGCTGAACGTGGTGTTGCGAGTGAGTTTGTAAGACCCCGTCAAGTTGCCGTGGGAGTCCACCGTGCCCGACTTCACCAGGACCGTCTTGCCGCCGTACGGCTGGGCGTAGATCGCCACCGCACGCAGGTTGTTGGTCGTGCCCAGGTGGGCGGTGACCTTCCCGTACTGGCCGTACTTGTACGTCGAGTGGTCGGTGGCGATGGTCAGGGACGTCGAGGCCCGGGAGACCTGGACGGTGGCGTTGCGGCTGCTCGGCTTGTGTGAAATATCGCCGTTGTAGGCCACCTTGTAGGTGTTGGCGCCGCCGACCTGCGGGGTGTCCGAGAAGCTGAACGAACCGTCCGCGGCGACCTTCGCGTCGGCGAGTGCGACACCGGACGAGTGGGCGAGGTCGGTCTTCGTCACCTTGACGACCCCACCGGCGGCGAAGGGCGAGCCGGAGAGCTTCCCGGACACGGTAAGTGCGCGCGCGCGGGTCGCCGTGGCCGGAGCCGTCAGAGTGACCGAGGTGGTCAGCTTGGACACCTGGACGAGACTCGCAGCGCTTGCCGTCTCGTGGGTCGCGTCCCCCGCGTAACCGGCAGCGTAGGTGTAGGTGCCCTCCGCCGGCGGAATGTCGCTGAACGTGAAGGAGCCGTTCGTCGCCGTCGTCGCATCCCTCAGTGCCGCTCCGTTCCGCGTGATGTGCACGACCTGACCCGCGGGAAGCGCCGCGGACGACGTCAGCGTGCCGCCGACGGTCAACGGCCGGCCCGGGACACCCGTGCTCGGGGCGGTGAGGTTGAGCGAGGTTGCCGCCTTGGGTTGCGGTGCCGTAGGCGCCTCGCTGACGACCAGGCCGCTTACGGTCTGCGCGTCAGCACTGTCGCCCGTGGCGCCGGAGAAGGCGACGAGTGCGCTGGAGGTCAGCTTCGGTGTTGCGTCCAGTACCTGCGTCCCGTCGACCCAGACGTACACATGGCCGGCGTCGACCTGGACGTCCACCTGGTGCGTGCCCTGGCGCAGGGAGGTGCTGAGTTTCGCCACCGACTGGTAGTCGATCGCCGATGAGTTCGCTGAGCTGTAGCCGACACCCACGAAGTTCATCGTTCGCAGCGTGCTGTTCCAGGCGGTGTCGAGCGCGATCACCACGCCCGGCCGCCCCGCGATGCCGAGGCCGCCGCCGGCCGCGCCCAGTGCCGAGGCGGAGTTCTGGGCGGGGTCGAGGAGGGAGAGCGTCATGCCGTTCCCGTCGCTACCAGGGCCGAACTTCGCGGTGAAGGTGGCCCGCAGGCCCTCGGTGCGCAGCGGCTTGGTGTACACCACCGTGCCCGCCTGGTTGCCGGTGGCCGGGGTCAGCTGGACGCTGCCGTCGTCGGCCGGCACCGCCGAGCCGTTGGCCTGCCACAGCCCGTCCTTGGCCGAGGTGCTCGTGGCGGTACCGGTGCCGGTGCCCTTGATCGACACGTACATGGCGCCCTGGGCGGTTCCGTTCGCGTCGACGCCGGTTCCGGTGACCTCGTAGAAGGCGCTCAGATCCGCGGCCGAGCGCGGAGTGAACGTCACGCTCTGCACGGCGGTCTGTTCGGGACCGATGACCAGGCCCTCGGACAGCTGCATCGGGCTGTTGAAGTCACCCGTCGGCGCCTTGGCCTTGGTCACGGTCACCGGGATGTTGCCGGTGTTGGTGATGGTGAACGAGAGCGACTTCGAGCTGCCGATCGGGACCGAACCGAAGTCCAGCGAGCTCGTGGAGAACTCCAGGTGCCCCTGTCCCGTGATGGCCGTTCCGTTGACCGGCACGCTCAGAGTGTGCGCGGCGCCGCCGCTGCTGCTGCTGACGACGAGTGCGTCGCTGTCATCCTGGCTGCCGACCGGCCTGTAGGTGACCGAGAGCACGAACGAACCACCGGCTGGGACGAGCGTGCCCGCGCTCGGCAGGCCCGAGGCGGCGAACGAGCCGGTGGGCGGGGCGATCGAGTCGATCGACTCCGCTTCGGTACCGGTGTTGGTGATCTGCAGGTTCAGCGTCGAGGTGCTGCCGGTGGGCACTTCCCCGAAGTCCATGGCGCCTGGTGCCGCCCCGAGACCGGGCCTGGTGCCGACGCCGTGGAGTGCGAAGACCAGCTTCTGGCCGTCCGACAGATTCGCTGTCAGTGTGCCGTTGATGCCGCCGGTGGTCGTGGGAGCGAAGCTGATCGGTACATCCAGCGTGGCATCCTTCGCCAGCGCCGTGGGCTGCTCAGGCGTGGGCACGGCGGACGGGTCGACCGAGAACGCGTTGGAGGCCTTGAGGCCGGTGATACTGACGTCCTGCGTGGCTGTCAGCTTCATGTCGGCCGAGTTGCTGCTGCCCACACCGATCTGGCCGAAGTCGAGAGAGGCCGCGGTCAGGGCGGTCCTGGCCGGGCTGCCGAAACCATAGAGCACACCGTCGCGGGTGCCGACGTAGACCTTGCCGTTGTTGGCGGTCGGAGTGCTGAACTTCGTTGCCGTGCCGATCGGTGCGGACCACAGCAGCTGCAGCAGGCCGTTGCCGTCCGGGGTGGGGCTGTAGGCGCGCAGGGTGCCGTTGGCCCCGGAAGCGTTGCTCGCGGAGACCACCCACACCAGGGCGCTGGAATCGTCCCTGCCGTTGGACGTGACGAGGGGAGAGCCGCTGGTGTAGCCGAAGGTGTCCTGACTCTGGCCGGTGAGGGTGAGCGCGGGCGTGCCGCCGTTGCGTACGCCGTACTTGAGTGCGCGCAGAGGTCCGTAGTTGCCGACGACATAGACATAGCCGCCGTCACCGCCCCAGAACGCGGGATGCCCCCACATTCCCTGGTAGGGGCCGGACACGCCTACCGCAGCGTCGCCGCCCGAGCCTCCCTGGCCCATGCCGCCGAGGTTGTCGCGGTCGAGCAGGAACACCCGGCCGTCCTTGCCCTGCTGGACCAGCAGGTGGGGGTGCTCGCTGGTGCCGAAGCCGTCCGGCAGTGCCATCGGGGCGCCCGAGGAGATGTCCTGGTCGTTCAGGTCCAGGGTGGAGGCGTTGCTCGGGCTGAAGAAGTCAGCCGTACTGAGGCTGTTGTCCGCGTTGACCTGGAGGCGGACGACGGACTCGGCCAGGGTTCCCTGCACGGTCTTGCCCGACCCAGGGGCCGGGCTGATGCCGTTTCCGGTGCTGAAGAAGATCCGGCCGGAACCGTCGGAGACCAGGCCGCCGCCCGCCTGCCAGATGCCGGCGCCACCCGTGCCGGCACCGGTCACCGAGGCCCACATCGAGGTGATGTGGTGTTCGGTGGTGCTCACGCCGACCACGTATCCACGGTACGGCCATGCGTCGCAGTGGCCGCCGAAGCCCGCGTAGACAACACCGTCCATCAGCAGCAGGCCGGGGCGCTGCTGCTCGTAGTAGGCGTCGAAACTGTTGCTCGGGTCATTGCTCGGGCTCCCGCTGATGGTGACCGGCCACCCCGAGAGCTCGGTTCCTGATGTCGGGTCCACCGCATGCATCAGCCACTTCGGATGGCGGTGCGTGGACGTCCCGTCGTCCACCTTGGTCGTGAAGTAGAGGGCATGGGTGGCGGGATCGTAGACGGGGGTCGCGGTCGCCCCCACATTGGGCACCAGGTCACCGCAGCCGATCGCGGAGGCCGGCCACGCCGGTCCGTAGTTCTTGCTCCACTTGATCGCCCCGGTGGTGCGGTCGAGGCCGTACACCGTGTTGCTCTCGGTGACCGCGATCACCTGGTCACCCAGCACCAGCGGCTGGGCGTATATCTGCCCGTCCAACTTGGTGGCGAAGAGCTGGCCGAAGGCAGACGACTGGACAACCGCCGGGGAGAGCCCGGCTTCGTTCTGGTCCCAGTTGGTGCGCAAGTTCTCGACGCCCTGCGTGGTCTGGTCGGCCTGGGCCGAAGGTATCGCCGGACCGATCAACGTTCCGATGAGTGCCGCACCAGCCACAGCTGCCATGGCGAACAGCCGTCTGTGTCGCCGCTCGCGATTGCGCCCGCGGCGTGCGGACGCAAAAAACCCGGCCAAACCGGACCCCCTCCGATATTCGCGCCCGGAGTGGTCACAGGCACGACACAAACGTGAAGAACAAGTGGTTGTTCATACCATCGAATGGCCGATTACCACACCACTTGCGCACACTTCGATCTAAGATCGTCATCTCTCGCGGTGCGAGCGCAGGAATCCCGCGATGGCGAGGCCCCCGCCTGAGCCAGACGCAGTCGCGAGATCGGCCCTCGACACCGGCCCGACCTGCCTTCCGCCACGTGAGCAGAAGAGCGGGGCCCGAAGGACCGCTGCTTCTTCTCCAGCAGCTCGGCCGTGATCGCTTACGGATCCCTGGCGCCCACGTGACGCACCCCACCCACAGTCCAGTTCAAACTCCGTTAACAATGGACTGTGATCTCTCCGGTCTCCTCGATGCCCCGGAGCGCCCACCGGCCCAAGCCGGAGGCGACTCCCTACGTCGACCTCACCCGTGCCGAGTGGAGCGCGCTGCGCGACAAGACGCCGCTGCCGCTGACCGCCGAGGAGGTCGAGAAGCTGCGCGGTCTGGGCGACGTCATCGACCTCGACGAGGTGCGGGACATCTACCTGCCGCTGTCCCGGCTGCTCAACCTCTACGTGGGCGCCACGGACGGCCTCAGAGGTGCCCTGAACACCTTCCTCGGTGAGCAGGGCTCCCAGTCCGGTACCCCGTTCGTGATAGGCGTGGCGGGTTCCGTGGCGGTCGGCAAGTCGACCGTCGCCCGCCTGCTCCAGGCCCTGCTCTCCCGGTGGCCCGAACACCCGCGCGTGGAACTCGTCACCACCGACGGCTTCCTGCTGCCCACCAAGGAACTCCAGGCCCGTGGGCTCATGTCGCGCAAGGGCTTCCCCGAGTCGTACGACCGCCGGGCGCTGACCCGTTTCGTCGCCGACATCAAGGCCGGCAAGGACGAGGTGACGGCCCCGGTCTACTCCCACCTGATCTACGACATCGTCCCCGGCCAGAAGCTGACCGTCCGCCGCCCGGACATCCTCATCGTCGAGGGCCTCAACGTGCTCCAGCCCGCCCTCCCCGGCAAGGACGGCCGCACCCGCGTCGCCCTCGCGGACTACTTCGACTTCAGCGTGTACGTCGACGCCCGCACCGAGGACATCGAGAGCTGGTACCTCAACCGGTTCCGGAAACTGCGTCAGACGGCCTTCCAGGACCCGTCGTCGTACTTCCGCAAGTACACCCAGGTCGCCGAGGAGGAGGCCCTCGACTACGCCCGCACCATGTGGCGGACCATCAACAGGCCGAACCTGGTGGAGAACGTCGCTCCCACGCGCGGCCGCGCGACCCTGGTGCTGCGCAAGGGCCCGGACCACAAGGTGCAGCGGCTCAGCCTGCGCAAGCTTTGAAGGCTCCCCCGTCTGAAGGCGGGGGGTTCCCGTCCGGCCTTGCGGCCGGACGCCCCTTGCGGGGCGCCTTCGGGCGTGTGTGGGGATTCCAGGCTCAGGCAGCCTTCCGGGCCGGCGGCCCGGAAGGTCTTACGCCCTCAGCACCTGCCGGGCACCAACCCGCCCGGACCAGCATCACGAACGCGGAATTCTTGTCCCGAGGGCGCACGGCTCCGCATCGCGTGCAGGTATACGTTCGCTCCCAGAGAAGCAGCGCGTGCTTGGTTCTCGCTCCGCAGTCTGCGCACTCCATCGTGGTGTGCGCGGGATGCACCAGGCGCACATCCCGCCCATGCTTGCGGCCCATCTCGATCAGGGCGCGCTTGGTTGCCGAGATAGCGGCGTCGGCCGCCTTCTCGGCCATGGTGGTCTTCGCGAGGAACTTCGGGCGGAAGTCTTCCACCGCGATCCGGTCATGGTCGCAGACCACGGACTTGGCCCACTTGCGGCCGGTGTCCTGACGCTGCCCGGCGACCTTGGCGTACGCCTTCGCGCGCAGCTTCTTCGCCTCGCGGTAGCCCTTCGAGGCGGCCTGCCCCTTGGCCGGTCGGCGTCGGGCCATCATCCGGTCATAGCGCGAGAGCTTCGCCTGGGCCTTCTTCCCATGCTGGGCGTGGGGAAGGTCGTAATCGTCGCTCGTGGTGGTCGCACTCTCCTTGACGCCCCAGTCGATCCCGATCACGCGGCCGGTCTCTGGCAGGTGCTCAGTGGTGGCGGCGGTCACGAAGGACGCATACCAATGCCCGATACTGTCGCGGTACACGCGCACCGAGGACGGCGCCTTGGGCAGCCGGCGCGACCACACCACCGTCAGCACGATCCCGCCCGCCAGGTACAGGCGCCCGTCCTTGAAACGGAACCCACGCCGGGTGTAGTTCAACGACGGATCGGCCTCCCGCTTCTTCTTCCAGCGGGGCATCCCCGCACGCTGCCGCATCGGCAGCCGGGCCTTGATGTCCCCCAGCGCCTTCGCCCGCGATGTCGCGAAGTCGCGTATGACCTGCTGCTGCGGCACGCTCGTGCCCTGCGCGAGCCACGGCGTCACCCGACGCGCCTGGGTCAGCATCTTGTCGAGCTGCGCTGGACCACACGTCAGCTTGTCCGCGGAACGCACCTTGTTGTGCAGGTACACGGCCTTGGACTTGGCCACGCACTCGTTCCAGATCCAGCGGCACCGGTCCCACTCCGCTTCGAGCGCAGCCCGCGCGCCGGCGGACACACGAAGACGATACGTGTACCGGGCATGCCCGGCATCCCCATCCGTCGTCGCGTCCGTCGTCATGAACCCGAATCTATCCGGGAGGACTGACAGTTGAGAGCTCTTGATCAAAGCGGGCCTACTCACCCCGCCCCGTGGTGGACGGCCAATCACCCTGGCGGCGATTGCCCTTTCCCCGCCCTGCTCCGCAGGAGTCCCATTCCTCCCCGGCCTGAAGGCCGGGGCATCCTCGGAGGAACCCGGTGAACCGGTTCGCCGGAGCCTGTTAAAAAGGCGTCATGCTGCATCTGCGTCTCATCACCCCGGCCGAGCGTACGGACGACGTGGTGCGTCTGGTCGAGAGGACGGTCGGCACCACGCACCTCGTCGTGATACCGGGCGCCGCCCGCAATCCTGCCGGCGACGTCGTGATGTGCGACGTCGCCCGTGAGGCGGGCGACGAACTGATCGGTGCACTACGGGGATCGGGGCTGGACGGGACCGGCTCGATCGCCGTGGAGAACATCGACCTGTCGATCTCGAAGCGCGGCGAGAAGGCCGAGGAGGAGGCCCCCGGCGAGGGCGCCGACGCGGTGCTCTGGGAGCACCTCGCGGACGCCACGCACGAGGAGTCGACGCTCTCGGTCACCTATGTCGCCTTCCTGACGCTGGCCACGATGATCGCGGCCTGCGGTGTCGTCCTCGACAACGCGATCCTGATCGTCGGCGCGATGGCGGTGGGCCCGGAGTTCGGCCCGCTGGCGGGGCTGAGCACGGCGTTGGTGCGGCGGGCGCCCCGACTGGCCCTCCGCTCGATGAACGCGCTCCTGGTCGGTTTCGCGGTGGCCATGCTGGTGACCGTCGGGTTCACGTATTTCATGGACGCCGTGGATCTGTTCAGCCGGGTCAAGCTGGACGCCGAGCGGCCCAACACCAACTTCATCTACCGGCCGGACGCGTTCTCGTTCGTCGTCGCGGTCCTCGCCGGGATCGCCGGCACGCTCTCGCTGACGTCGGCGAAGTCGGGGGCGCTGGTCGGCGTGGCGATCTCGGTGACCACGGTCCCGGCCGCCGCGAACGCCGCCGTCGCCTTCACCTACGACGAGTACCGCCAGGCGTGGGGATCGAGCGAACAGCTCCTGCTGAACCTGCTGGGCATCGTGCTCGCCGGCACGCTCACCCTGCTGGCCCAGAAGTTGTTCTGGGCCAGACAGCGCGAACGTACCCTCAGGGCCGGGCAGTTCTAGCCGAGCGCCGACTTCACCGCGTCCGCGAGCCGGCCCGCCACGGACCTCGCCTGCTCGATGTCGGCGGCCTCGACCATGACCCGGACGAGCGGCTCGGTGCCCGACGGCCGGAGCAGCACCCGCCCGGTGGTGCCCAGTTCACGCTCGGCCTCGGTGACGGCGGTGGCCAGCTCCGCGGAGGTGGCGACCCGGGACTTATCGACGTCCGGGACATTCACGAGGACCTGCGGCAGTCGCTCCATCACGGACGCGAGGTCCCTGAGCGTACGGCCGGTCTGCGCGATCCGGGCTGCCAGCATCAGGCCGGTCAGTGTGCCGTCGCCGGTGGTGGCGTGGTCGAGGATGATGACGTGGCCGGACTGCTCCCCGCCGAGGGCGTAGCCTTTCTCCTTCATCTCCTCCAGCACGTACCGGTCGCCGACCGCGGTCTGCACCAGGTGGATGCCCTCGCGCTCCATGGCCAGCTTGAAGCCCAGATTCGACATGACGGTCGCGACGACGGTGCCGGAGCGCAGTGCGGAACGTTCCCGCATCGCCAGCGCGATCACGGCCAGGATCTGGTCGCCGTCCACCTCCGCGCCCGTGTGGTCCACGGCGAGGCAGCGGTCGGCGTCGCCGTCGTGCGCGATGCCGAGGTCGGCGCCGTGCTCGACCACGGCTGCCTTCAGCTTGTCCAGGTGGGTGGAGCCGCACCCGTCGTTGATGTTGAGCCCGTCCGGCTCCGCACCGATCGTGACGATCTCGGCACCGGCCCGCGCGAAGGCCTGCGGCGAGACCCGGGAGGCCGCGCCGTGCGCCTCGTCGAGGACGACCTTGATGCCGTCGAGCCGGTTCGGCAGGACGTCCAGGAGGTGGGCCACGTACTGGTCGAAGCCCTCGTCGTAGGACTTCACCCGGCCGACCCCGGCGCCGGTGGGCCGGTCCCAGGGAGCGCCGGTGCGGTGCTCCTCGTAGACGGCCTCGATCTTGTCCTCGAGCTCGTCGGCGAGCTTGTGCCCGCCGCGGGCGAAGAATTTGATGCCGTTGTCGGGCATGGCGTTGTGGCTGGCGGAGAGCATCACGCCCAGGTCGGCGCCGAGCGCGCCGGTCAGGTACGCGACGGCCGGGGTGGGCAGCACACCGACGCGCAGCACGTCCACGCCGGCGCTGGCGAGCCCGGCCACCATCGCGGCTTCCAGGAACTCCCCGGACGCACGCGGGTCCCGTCCGACCACCGCCGTCGGCTTGTGGCCCTCGAAGGTACCCGCCTCGGCGAGTACGTGCGCCGCCGCGACGGAGAGACCGAGCGCCATCTCGGCCGTCAAATCCGCGTTGGCGACGCCGCGCACGCCGTCCGTGCCGAAGAGTCGTCCCACTGTGGTGTCCTCCGAACCTTGCTGCCTATGTGCGGCTCTTGCCGAGTGTTCAGACGGGGACGGGATGCGTACACCCTCGGGCCCCTCTTCAGGCTTATCCCCCGCAGCTCTCCCGCGCCTGTCGGGATTGCTCCATAAGCCTGTGATAAGCGACTCCCCCCGAAACGAACCGCCCCGGCTGCACAGAGCGTGCTGCCGGGGCGATGCGTGCGTGCTTCAGGCGGTGCGACGCCTGCCGCGACCAGCGGACGCGATCAGCGCTTGCTGTACTGCGGAGCCTTGCGGGCCTTCTTCAGACCGGCCTTCTTCCGCTCGACCGCGCGGTCGTCGCGGCGCAGGAAGCCGGCCTTCTTCAGCGGGCCACGGTTGTTGTCGACGTCCGCCTCGTTCAGCGCACGGGCGACACCCAGACGGAGCGCACCGGCCTGACCGGAGACGCCGCCACCCGCAATGCGGGCGATGATGTCGTAACGGCCCTCGAGCTCGAGCACCTTGAAGGGCTCGTTGACTTCCTGCTGGTGCACCTTGTTCGGGAAGTAGTCCTCGAGGGTGCGGCCGTTGATCTTCCACTTCCCGGTGCCCGGAACGATCCGGACGCGGGCGATGGCGTTCTTGCGGCGGCCCAGGCCGGCGGCCGGCTGGGGCTCGCCGAAGCGGGACGCGAGGGACTCGGAGGTGTACTCACCCTCCACCGGGACCTCGGTCTCGGTGGTGTAGCTGTCGATGTCAAGCTCTTCGAGCGGCTGCTCGGCAGTGGTCTCGGCCACGATTCTCCTCAGATTCTCTTCAGTCTTAGGGGGTGGCCGGACTTACTGCGCGACCTGGGTGATCTCGAACGGCACCGGCTGCTGGGCAGCGTGCGGGTGCTGGTCACCCTTGTAGACCTTCAGCTTCGAGAGCATCTGACGGCCCAGGGAGTTCTTGGGGAGCATGCCCTTGACGGCCTTCTCGACGGCCTTCTCCGGGTTGTTCGCCAGCAGGTCGTCGTAGCGGACGGAGCGCAGACCACCCGGGTAGCCGGAGTGTCGGTACGCCATCTTCTGGGTCCGCTTGTTGCCGGACAGGTGGACCTTGTCCGCGTTGATGATGATGACGAAGTCACCGGCGTCCACGTGGGGCGCGTAGATCGGCTTGTGCTTGCCGCGCAGCAGGGTGGCGGCAGTGGTGGCGAGACGACCCAGGACAACGTCCTGAGCGTCGATGACGTGCCACTGGCGCGTCACATCGCCGGGCTTGGGGCTGTACGTACGCACGGTTCGTAGCCTTCGCTTCTTCAGTGAGGATCCTGACAAGGTCACCGAAGACGATCACGACAGCCCTGACCGCACCGCGGTGACGCAAGCCGCGTGCTGGTCGCTGGTCATCGGCCCGGCGGACCGGTGTAAGGGCCCCTCACGTGAGAATGAGCAAGCCAATACACATAACGAACAGCCAGGATAACGGCGGCACCGACACGGGTCAAAACGGGGCCGCCACCGGGGAGCCGCCGCGGGTTCGGCCGTTCGGGTGCCGGCCGGTCGCACCCAGGCTGGGACGTTTTGTTGCCCCGCCTTCGCTGTGCCGTCGCCGTGGTGCCTACTGAGGGGGAACATGACAGTCCACGGCACGTCTAAGATGCGCCGCATGAGTTATGGGCAGGGGGAGCCCCAGTGGGATCCCTGGAAACCGACTTCCCAGCAGCCCCAGTGGGACGGCCGTGGCGGCACCCCCGACTGGGCCGCGCTGGCCGAGGCCTCGGAGGCGCGCAACAGGCGCCGCCGGCTGCTGCTGATCTTCGGCGGTGCCCTGGCCACGGTGGCCGTGGGCGCCGCCGTCGCCGTGGCCGTCGTGTCCGCTGACGGGAGCCCCGGGGCCTCGAACAAGCCGGCCGGCGCCCTGCCGGGCACCCCGGACATCCCGAGCGAGAGCGCCGCCACCGCCCCGTCGTTCGCCCCGACCTCGGCCCCTCCCCCGCTGGACCCGATGGACTTCATCTCCAGCGCCAAGAAGGACACGGCCCCGGTCAGCGCGGACACCCTGTTCCCCGGCACCCAGCTGACCGTGGGCACGAACATCTACAAGCGGGGTCCCGCGGCCGCCACGAAGAAGTGCGCGTCGGCCGTCCAGGGCACGCTGCCCGCGGTGCTGACCAAGAACGACTGCACCGACGTCTTCCGCGCCACCTACACCAAGAACGGCGTCGCGGTGACGGTCGGCGTGGCCCTCTTCGACACCGCCGCCCAGGCGAGCAAGGTCAAACAGGAAGCGAACAGCAAGAGCATCCTCACGTCGCTCTTCGGCAAGGGCGTGCCCACCTTCTGCCGCACGACGATCTGCCGCTCGACCACCAATTCCTACGGCCGCTACGCCTACTTCACGCTCGCCGGCTTCACCAACGGCAAGGACGTGACGGCCAAGGACACGAAGGTCTTCACGGCCGGCGACGACCTGGCCGAGTTCACCTTCCGCCAGATCCGCCGCCGCGGCGAGGCACAGGCGGCCGCCGCCTCGGCCCAGTGACGGTGGGCGGTCGACCGCTGTCCTGACGGTGCCGCTTCAGGACCCCTGGACGTACGACGTCCAGGGCCGGGCGGAGAAGGGCCGGAGCGCCGCCCGGCCCGGACCTGCGCGGCCCTGAGACTCGTGGGCCGGTGCCCTCCCGGACGTCAGACGAGATACGTGGGAGCGGAGACGCGGACCGCCCGCTCGGGAAGGCGGACGCCGCAGTCGACGCGCACGCCCGCGGGGAGCTCATTGTGCGGCCCGACATGCGCATGGTCACCGACCACCGCTTCGACGACGCTGGTGCCCTCGCCGACGACCGCCTCCCGGCCCACCACGGACCGCTGGACCAGCGCCGCCCGGCCGATGACGGCCCCGGGCAGCACGACACTGCCTTCGACCACGGCCCCCGCCTCCACCACGGCGCCCGCGCACACGGCCGTCCCCGCCGTCAGCACCGCCAGCGGGTCGACGCGCGCACCCGGCATGACCACGGCGTCACCGGCCGGGCCGGGGAGCGCCGGGGAGGACACGTATCCGCGCACCAGGTCGGCGGACCCCGTCACGAAGGCCGACGGAGTGCCCAGATCCAGCCAGTACGTCTGGTCGACGACGCCGCGCAGGACGCCGCCCGCGGCCAGGAGCCCCGGGAACGTCTCCCGCTCGACGGAGACGACCCGGCCCTCGGGGATGGCGTCGATGACGGAGCGTGTGAAGACGTAGCAGCCCGCGTTGATCTGGTCGGTGACGATCTCCTCGGGCCGCTCGGGCTTCTCGAGGAACGACAGGACTCTGCCGTGCTCGTCGGTCGGGACCAGCCCGTAGGCCCGCGGATCGGCGACCCGGGTCAGATGCAGGGTGACGTCGGCGCCGGAGGCCCGGTGACCGTCCCGGAGGCCCCGGATGTCGACGCCGCTGAGGATGTCGCCGTTGAAGACCAGGACAGGTTCGTCGGGGCCGCAGGTCAGATGGCGGGCGGCGTTGCGGATCGCGCCGCCGGTGCCCAGGGGCTCGGTCTCGGTGACATAGACCAGCTCCAGGCCCAGTCCGGACCCGTCCCCGTACTCCCGCTCGAACAGTTCCGCCAGGTAGGACGTGGCGAAGACGATCCGGGTCACCCCCGCCGCCGCGGCACGGGCCAGCTGGTGCGTAAGCAGCGGCACCCCGGCGACGAGCAGCAGGGGCTTGGGCGTGAAGGTGCACAGCGGATGCAGCCGGGTGCCCTTGCCACCGACGAGGAGAATGGCTTCGCTCATGATCTCTGTGTTCTGTCTTCCAGTAAGGCCGTCAGTGCGCAGCCGAGACGGCGCCGAAGCAGCCGGCCTCCGCCAGGTACGCCAGGTCGGTCATGTCTGCTCCCAGGAGACGTTCCAGAAGGGCTCCGTGGGCGCGGCCGCGGGCGCGCCCCAAAAAGGGGGCTCCGTGGGCGCGGCCGCAGGCACCCGGTAGGTCGGCGCTTCACCGGGCACGGCCACCGGGGGCTGTTCCGGTTGAGGGCCGGTGGTCCTGAAGACCCATGTCCGGTACGACCAGAAGCGGAAGAGGGTCGCGACGCCGATGCCGACGAACTTCCAGACGTTGTTGGCGAGCGCGCCGTCCCAGCCGAATCCGTACGTGGTCAGGTAGAGCACCGAGTTCTCGATGACCAGACCGATCGCGCTGAAGAAGAGGAAGAGACCCATCTCCTTCTTCTTGTCGAGCTGGTCCTCCTGGCCGCGGTCCCGGTAGGCGAAGTACCTCAGGCCGAGGTAGTTGCCCATGATGGCGACAGCCGTCGCCACCACGCTCGCTCTGACGGTCTGCCAGTGGGCGAGATTCCTGATGAGGTTGAAGACCACCAGATTGATCACGAATCCCGAGAGCCCCACCAGGCCGAACTTCGCGATCTCGCGGTACAGATTCCCCAACCGCGAGGGAAGCGCGTGTCGTCCGCTCATGGTGAAGTCCTGTCCTTGTCTCGGGATTCTGGTGACTCGTCGTCCTGGTCGTCGCCCACCGGCCGGCCTCCGGGCGGGCCGCTGGGCGACGCGCTCCGGTTCAACTCCGCCGGTTGCGCAGCCGCAGTCGCAGCGGCACCAGCGCCGACTCGATCTGCGTCCCGAGGTTCATCTTGGACACGCCCTCGGTGCGCTCCTCGAAGCGGATCGGGATCTCGACCGCGCTGTGACCGGCGCGGACGGCCTTGAACTTCAACTCCACCTGGAAGCTGTATCCGGCGCTGTCCAGGGTGGCCAGGTCGACGTCCCGGAGGGTTTGCGCGGACCACAGGTTGAAGCCGGCGGTGATGTCCCGGATCTTGGTGCCGAGCACGGTACGGGCGTACCGGTTGGCGAAGCGCGACAGCAGCACCCGGTGCTTGCCCCACTCCTCGTCCAGCGAGCCGCCCTCGACGTACCGGCTGCCGATGACCAGGCCGACCCCGGACGCCACGGCCGTGCCGAGCATCCGCGGCACCGCCTCCACCGGGTGGCTGCCGTCGGCGTCCATCTGGACGACGTACTCGGCGCCCTCGGCGAGCGCGGCGCTCATGCCCGCCATGTACGCCCGCCCCAGGCCGTCCTTCTCGGTGCGGTGCAGGACACTCATCCGCCACCGGCCGTCCCAGTTGTACTTCTCGGCCAGTTCCTCTGCGATCCGCCCGGTGCCGTCCGGGCTGGAGTCGTCGACGATCTTCAGATGCAGCCCGTCGAGCGGCAGTCCCAGCACCGCCTCGGCCATGCGCGGCAGGTTCGCCGCCTCGTTGTACGTCGGCATCACCACGGTGACCCGTATGTCGCCGTACGCCTCCTGGTCCGTCATCTCCCTACCCCTCCCCTATGGGACGCGGATCTCCCCAGCGCCCGGAATTGCCAGCCCGCCGCGGTCCACAGGTCCGCGTCGAGCACCCCCCGGCCGTCCACGATCCGCGGACGGCACACCAGTGATCCGGCCCACTCCGGGTCGATCTCACGGAACTGCGGCCACTCGGTCAGGTGCAGTACGAGATCGGCCCCACGCAGGGCCTCCTCGAGCGACATCGCGTACCCGAGCAGCGGGAACGCCTTGCGGGCGTTGTCCATGGCCTCCGGGTCGTAGACCGTGACGTCGGCGCCGTCGAGGTCGAGGCGGGCGGCGACGTTCAGCGCGGGCGAGTCGCGGATGTCGTCCGAGTCGGGCTTGAAGGCCGCGCCCAGGACGGCCACGCGGGCCCCCAGCAGTCCACCCCCGCACAGCTCCCGGGCCAGCTCGATCACCCGGTCGCGGCGCCGCATGTTGATCGCGTCCACCGCGTGCAGGAAGCCCAGGTCGACGCCCAGCTCGCCGGCCCGGTGGGCGAAGGCGCGGATGTCCTTGGGCAGACAGCCGCCGCCGAACCCGACCCCCGCGCGCAGGAACTTCTTGCCGATCCGGTCGTCGTAGCCGAGCGCCTCGGCAAGCGTCCGCACATCACCGCCGGCCGCCTCGCACACTTCGGCCATCGCGTTGATGAAGGAGATCTTGGTGGCCAGGAAGGCGTTGGCGGCCGTCTTGACCAGCTCGGCGGTCGCGAAGTCGGCGGTGACCAGCGGGGTTCCGGCGGCGAGGACGGGGGCGTACACCTCGCGCAGCAGGGTCTCCGCCCGCTCGGATTCCACCCCGAACACCAGCCGGTCCGGCCGCAGGGTGTCCTCGATGGCGAAACCTTCCCGCAGGAACTCGGGATTCCAGGCGACCTCGGCGTCGCAGGCGTCCGCGAGCCTCGCGGCCGTGCCGACCGGCACGGTGGACTTGCCCACCAGCAGGGCGTCCTTCGCCGCGTGCCGCGCGATCGCCGCGAAGGCAGCGTCGACGTACGTCAGATCGGCGGCGCCGGACTCCTTGCGCTGCGGAGTGCCGACGCACACGAAGTGCACCTGCCCGAAGGCACCGGCCTCTTCGTACGAGGTCGTGAAGCGCAGCCGGCCGCTCGCTGTGTGGCGGGCGATCAGCTCGGCCAGCCCCGGCTCGTGGAACGTCACCCTGCCGGCGCTCAGCGCGGCCACCTTGTCGGCGTCCACATCGACCCCGACCACCTCGTGCCCGAGCTCCGCCATGCAGGCGGCGTGAGTGGCACCGAGGTAGCCGGTGCCGATGACGGTGAGCCGCATGCGGGCGGCCTCCTTACGTTTCTGCGACCTGTCTCTTCGGCCGGTTCCTCCGGCCGGTTCCTCCGGCCGTTCTTCCGGCCTTCTTCGGAGTAGGCCCTACTTGCGCTCCAGCACCTGCACGGTGACCCGGTGCAGCTTCACCGTGCGCGTGGCCTTGAAGTACTTCTCGATGGCGGTGGCCTTCTTCGGTTCCGCCCCGTCGAGCGGTGGCCGGCCGTCGCCGACCGTCGACACCAGCCAGAGCCGGTCGACACCCTGGAGACAGCGCGCCGTGTACTTGCACTCGCTGGCGCCGTACGACCCGTTCTGCTGCGGTGTCCACTCCATGAGGACGTCCTTGGGGGCCTTCCGGTCCCGAAGCTCGTACGCCATGGCGCGGCGCTCCGACAGCTGGCCGTTGAAGATCACTCCGTCCCCGGGCTTCTCACCCGACACGATCACACGGGCCGCGGCCGAGTAGTCCGGCTCGTCGGGCAGGTCCTGCTTGGCGACGCCGATCGCGGGCCACGCCACGAAGGCGTATCCGGCAGCGACGGCCGCCACCAGAAGGCCGCCCATGGCCTTGGCCGCGGCGCCCGGTCGGGCCTCGGGGTCGAGCCGCCCGGTGAGACGGGTGATGCCGGCGGCGGCCAGCAGCACCCAAGCAGGGATCGTGAAGAGGAGATAGCGCGGCAAGAACATGTGGAGCTGGTTGGCGGTGAGGAAGGTGAGGACGGGCGGCAGGACGGCCCAGGTGCCGAGCAGCAGCGCATAGCGACGGGCCGCGAGCAACCCGAGCACGCCGAGACCCAGCACCACCCCACCGGTGATCCACGAACCGAACAGCTCCTGCGGGTAGTCGAGCAGGTCCTGGGTCGTGGTCACGTTCCACGCGATCTGCCCGGTCTGCCCGGACCCACTCGCGACCATCGGAAACGTGATGGACAGGCCGAGCGCCGCGGCTCCCGCGAAGGCCCAGTGCACGATGCGGTCGCCGCGCTTCTTCACCACCACGACCAGTCCCAGGTGCCCGGCGACGACCGACATCGCGACCAGGTGCCCGAAGCCCGTCGCCGCGAGCGCCAGGGCGTACAGCGTCCAGTCCCTCA
This sequence comes from Streptomyces sp. CA-106110, assembly GCF_050936285.1. NCBI lineage: Bacteria > Bacillati > Actinomycetota > Actinomycetes > Kitasatosporales > Streptomycetaceae > Streptomyces > Streptomyces sp. CA-106110. Next base: position 5,215,368 of record NZ_JBNJNB010000001.1, read on the forward strand.
GGCTCGGCCTGTCCAGAGCGCGCAGCAGCATCAGCGTCGCCAGCAGCGCGAAGAGGGACGCGAAGGCGTACGGCCGTGCCTCCTGCCCGTACCGCGTGATGGCCGGGACCACCGCGAACAGCAGCCCGGCGAGCAGCCCGGTCCGCACGGTGAACATCCGGCGCCCGAGCAGGCCGACCACACCGGCCGAGACCGCCATGGCCACGGCGCCGGGCAGCCGCAATGCCGCCGGCGAGTCACCGGCCACCGCGATCCACAGGTGCATGATCGCGTAGTACGGCGTGAAGACGACGTCGACGTGCTCGATGAGCCGCCCGAGATCGTGGTACGACAGCGAGGACGCCCACCAGGTGGCGTGCTCGTCGCGCCACAGCTGTCGGTGGCCGAGCCCCGGCAGGACGCAGGCGAGCGCGGCCAGCAGGGGCAGAACGAAGACCAGGACCCCGGTACCCTTTCCGGGCTCGGTCCGCCGCCGGTGGACGTGTTCGCTCTCGACCGCGTCCGGGGCCTGAGCCTCGTCGACCGGTGATGTGTACGCCGTCATCGCTTCACCCAGATCCGGTACGGCGCCTGCCCGCTCTCCGCCTTCACCACGGTGAGCTGCCGGTAGCGCGTGGAGCCGCGCAGCACCTCGGGCACGGAGGCGGACCGCAGCACGATCGCGTCGTAGGTGCCCTTCTTCACAGCCGCCGTCAGCGGGGCGCCGTGCTGCGCCCGGTGCCACTGGCCGGGCTCGGTCGTCGCGCGCAGGTAGTACGCGGAGATCTCGGGCTCGTCGGTGAGGTAGTTCCCCTTGCTTCCTCGGTTCTCCATGACCCCGCGCAGCGCGCCGATCATGCCGGCCGAGTTCGGCGGCCGGTACAGGTTCTGCGTCTGCGCCATGCCCACGACCAGCGCGATGACGTAGATCATGATGCCTATCTGCGGATACCGGAAGTGCGCGCCCATCAGCCGGGAGATGCCGAGGCCCGCCATCGGAACCGCGAAGAGCAGGCCGAAGCCGACGTGTATGTGCAGCGAACTGCCGTTGCCCAGGTACGCCTGGTACAGCGGCGCGAGCAGCGCGGTACCGCACAGGGCGAGGCCCAGCGCAGAGCGACGGATCGCGCCCGGCGCGGAGCCCTCGGCCCAGGGCATCTCACCCATCCGGGCCCGGCGGATGTAGCCGATGGCACCGATCAGGGCGACGAGCAGGACGACGCCACCCCACTCGGCGCTCTCCTTCAGCAGGTGCGCCGCGCTGTCCGTGCCGTGCGTGTTCCACCCGGTGGGCGTGCCGTTCAGTTGGACGCCCACGAAGCACAGAGCACCGGTGGCCACCACGAAGAGGGCACCCCTGAGGAAGGCCCCGGTCCCGCGGAAGCGGTACGCCGTCAGCACGGCGAGCACGGTGAGCGTCGGCAGGTACAGCGCCGCGGAGTACGCGGCGAAGGGCGCGACCGCGGCGAAGGGCGCTGCCACCAGCACGGCGGCGGGGTTCGACTGGCGAGTCCTGGCCAGCAGCCACAAGGTCGCGGCGAGCAGGAACAGGGACAGGGAGTGCAGGGAGGCGTACCGGCCGGTGAAGGCGGTCGACTCCAGAACGGAGTACATCGCGGCGGCCGCGAGGGCCGCGCGCTCGTTGAACAGCATCCGGGTCGCCCCGAACAGCAGCGCCGTGGCACCGAGCGCCCAGGCCAGACTGAGCGTGCGGGCCCCGGTCAGTCCCGTACCGGCGATCAGCCCGGACAGCCTGCCGTCGGACATCAGGAACTTCGCTTCCTGAGGGAAGGCGCTCCCGTCCAGTCGGTAGGACAGGCCCGCCTGCACCAGCAGGATCAGCACCAGCACACCACGGCTGATCCACGCCGAGCGGCTGTTGTCGACCGACCAGGCGGAGACGGGGACTTCGGGCAGCACATAGCCGGGCTCGGGCTCGGGATCCGGCTCGGGGTCCAGGACCGTGTACTGCGGCACGTAGTAGTCGGCGTACTCGGCCTCGGGCTCGGGCTCGCCGCCGTACTGGGGTCGGCCGTACGGCTGGGGACTAGCCGCCGGGGGTGCGGCGGGGGCCTCGAACCAGCCGCCCCCGCCCCCGTACTGACCGCCGTCGTACTGGCCGCCGCCGTACTGACCTCGCTGACCGTTGCTCATGACCGCGGCACCTCGAATCCGAAGGCGTCGTGGGCGATCAGCTTCTTGAACTCGGCCAGGGCGAGCGGGCTGCTCTGGATGCGCCAGTCGGCCCGCTTGGGAATGTTGAACCACACGAAGCCGAGGACGTTCTTGTCCTGCTCGATCCCCTGGAGCAGCCCGCGCACATCGGCCCGCCGGCGTTCGCCGGGCTCCGACGACGTCTCGCTGATCAACACCGGCTTGTCGGTGAACGACGCCACCTGCCGCTGTGTCGGCCCGTACAGGGTGTCGAAGGTGTGGGCTCCGGTGAGTGCCCAGTAGCCCACGACCCCGACCCAGTCGACGTACGCGTCACCGGGCCAGTACGGCTTGAGCTTCACGTCCGGGACGGGGTTGACGACGTTGGGGCTCCACACCCAGATGACGTTGGTGGCGCCCTCCTCCCCGAAGACGTCGTGGATGTGCCGCCACGCCTTCACGAAGGTCGCCGCCGTCGTGTTCTTGGTCCCCCACGGGTACCAGTTGCCGTTCATCTCGTGCCCGAAGCTGATCGCGACCGGCACGTTGGTCTTCCGGACACTCGCCGCGAACTTCGTGATGTACGCGTCCTGCGAACCGTCCGCGATCTTGTCGAGGCCGGGCTTGAACGGCTCCCACGAGACGTAGAGCAGTCCGCCGTCCGCGAAGACGTTCTTGGCGCCCTCGGCATTGAAGCCGTCGCCCCACGAGGAGTACGACCCGACCATGTTCGGCTTCTTGCCGACGGTCTTCGAGAAAGCGTCGACCGGCGCCATCGAGCTGGGCGCACCCTCCACGGCGACCCCGAAGTACTTCTTCGCGGGATGCAGCAACGGTGTCACGTCGTACGACGCCTGCTGCTCGGTGCTGCCGGCGGTGCTGTCGGCGGAAGGCGCACGAGCGGCGGAGTCGGCGGGGTCGTTGCTCTGGAACACACCGCAGCCGGAGACCCCCGTCAAGAGGACCAGGAAGAGTGCCACGGCCGGGCGGACAAGGGACCTGCGGATCATGCGACTGCCACCACGGCGTGGTGCTCCTTGGGCTGGATCAGCGCGCGGGCGACGACGAGTGCGTAGAACAGCCCGGAGGACAGGATGAGGGCGAAGTCCGGCGGATAGCCGGTGAACAGCCGGTACACGGCGGCGCCGACCCAGACCACGGCCGTACCGCCGCTCCAGAGCCACAGCCCCAGCCAGAACCGTCGGGTCTTGTTCTTCTTCGCTCCCTTGGACCCGGTGGGCTGCCAGCCCATGCGCTGCTTGCGCAGGATGTCCCAGATGGCGAAGACGTGCGCCCAGCCGTACATCATCCGCGCCGACCAGGCTTCCAGCCGGTACGGCGACTTGTGCCACATCGGGAAGATCACGGTCGTGTACACGATGCTCGGCAGCACCCACACCAGATGCCTGACCTGGAGCATCTCAGGGCTGGTGACCAGCAGCAGGATGGGCAGGAGCGGTGCCACGAACGTGAACAGCGCCGTGTGGATGTAGTAGAAGAACCCGGAGAGGTAGCAGAGCCGGCTGGAGAACCTGATCGGCGCGTCCCAGAACTTCTTGCTGCCGAGCAGCGACATCGAGCCCGAGCACCAGCGGTACTGCTGGTTGAAGAACGCCCCGGCCGTGTCCGGGCACACACCGGTCGACAGGGCGACGGGCACGTACTTCAGGTCCCAGCCGAGCCCTCGCAGATCGAACCCGGTGTGCACGTCCTCCGAGTGCTCGATCAGCGTCGTACCACCGTTGGTCTCCAGCGCGGCTCGCCGGTAGATCGCGCACGATCCGACACAGATCGCGCCGTCGCTGCCCTGCCGCGACACCTGTACGGACCGGTAGAACAGCTCCTGCACGGCCCCCGCGCCGCGCTCGATCCAGTTCTGCGAGTCGAGCACGCGGAAGTACTGCGGTGACTGGATGATGCCGATGCGCGGGTCCGCGTCCATGTACGGCAGCAGTTCCTCGAGCAGGTCGGCGCGCGGCGTGAAGTCGGCGTCCAGGATCAGGATGTACTCGCCGTCGGACTGCCCGAACCCGAAGTGCAGGTTGCCGGCCTTCTTGAACCACCCGCGGTTCTCCCGGGTGCCGTAGCGGAACCCGAAGTCGCGCGCCATGGCTTCCAGTTCAGGGCTGGCGCCGTCGTCCAGGACGAAGGGCACACACTGCCCGGGGTAGTGGTCGGCGAGCTGCCTCACATGGGTCCAGGTGTTGTGCAGCACCTCGATCGGCTCCCCGCACACCGGCAGGAAGACGTCGACGCTCGGATAGACCGCCGGTCGCCAGGTGCGCACCAACTGCTGGTGGTGGGCGAAGTCGAAGTCCCGCGTGAAGCCGTTCACCCTCAGCGACACGAGGTAGTAGAACACCGTGAAGGCGAGCGGCGGCGCGAAGATCCACATCAGCGGGCTGGCCTGGGTGAGCGCCACCTGGCTCACGGTCAGGCAGCCGAAGCTGACGACTGACGCGAGCGTCAGCACCCACAGGCGCCGCTTCACATACGCGTACTTCTCCCGCTGCGTCGGTGGTACCGGCAGCAGTCCCAACGCGGCGTTGCCGCCACGTCCCGCCCTACGTCGCCCCCCGCCCTGACGTGCGGTACGGCGTCCCCCGGTCCGCACGGGACCAACTGAACTCATCACCAATCCAGCCCCGGGCCACAGAAGGCCCGTCACCCCCACGTGTGCTCAGCCGCCCCATTCGAACCAATGGCCAAGCGTCGAAAGAGTAGTCGAACGGTGAAAAATATGTAAGAGGCAACAAGGGGATTACGTCCCGGTAGGGATATATGTGAGGGAAACGTCATTGAACATTGGATGGAGCTAACAGGTTTCGCAGCCGCCCGAAGCGGTCAGGGTCCGCTTGTTCCGCGCCTGCCTGTTCCGCTCGGCGAGCAGTTCGTCGGCCGGGTAGCCGACCTCCTCCAGCGTCAGACCGTGCGGCCGTACGACATGCACGGCCGAGTCCCGCACCCCCGCGGCCAGCACCTTCCCCGGCCAGTCCGGGGCCCGGTGCCCGTCCCCCACGAACAGCAGCGCCCCGATCAGCGAGCGCACCATGTTGTGGCAGAAGGCGTCCGCGCGCACGGTGGCCGTGATGATCCCGTCGTCGCCGCGCAACAGGCTCAACTCCTGGAGCGTGCGGATGGTGGTCGCGCCCTCACGCTTCTTGCAGTAGGCCGCGAAGTCGTGCTCCCCGAGGAGCCGCTGAGCCGCCTCGTTCATGGCGTCGACGTCGAGCGGCCAGTCGTGCCACAGCACGTGGTTGCGCAGCAGCGGGTCGACACCGCCGGGGTTGTCCGTGACCCGGTAGGCGTAGCGCCGCCAGACGGCCGAGAAACGGGCGTTGAAGCCGTCGGGCGCCTCCCTGAGGGCCCATACGCGGACGTCCTTGGACAGTCGGCCGGCGAGCCGCTTGAGCAGCTTCCCGCGGTGCTCGCCCCAGACCGTCAGGGGCAGATCGACATGGGCGACCTGGCCCCGCGCGTGCACCCCGGCGTCCGTACGTCCGGCGACGGTCAGCTCGTAGGTCTGTGTGGACCGCGTGACCGTACGCAGCGCATCCTCGATCTCCCCCTGCACGGTGCGCTTGCCACCGGCCTGCTTGGCCCAGCCGTGGAAGTCGGTTCCGTCGTAGGAGAGGTCGAGCCGGATGCGGACATGTCCGGGCTGTACTTCGTCACTCACCCCTAGATCCTCTCAGCAACGCGGAAGCGGGCCCGCCCCCGAGGGACGGACCCGCTTCCGGTGAGGTCGGGCTCAGGCGTCCTTGGACTCCTCAGCGGCCTCCTCGGCCGGAGCCTCGGTGGCGTCCTCGACCTTGGTGTCCTCGGCCTTGGTCTCGGCCTCCTTGACGGCGCGCTTGGTCGCCGCCTCGGCCTCGCCGACCGCCTTCTGCTGCACCGTCAGCGCCTCGACCAGCTCGATGACAGCCATGGGCGCGTTGTCGCCACGGCGGTTGCCGATCTTGGTGATGCGGGTGTACCCACCCGGACGGTTCTCGTAGCGCGGGCCGATCTCGGAGAACAGCGTGTAGACGATGTCCTTGTCCGTGATGACCTGGAGCACCTGGCGGCGGTTGTGAAGGTCGCCCTTCTTCGCCTTGGTGATCAGACGCTCCGCGTACGGGCGCAGGCGGCGGGCCTTCGCCTCGGTGGTGGTGATACGGCCGTGCTCGAACAGCGACTTCGCGAGGTTCGCGAGGAGCAGCTTCTCGTGCGCGGCGCTGCCGCCCAGACGGGCACCCTTGGCGGGCTTCGGCATGGTTGATCTCCTAGTCATCTGCCCCGGCCGTGTCAGGTACCGGAGTCAGTATCCGAGCGAGCGGTTGCCCGTCGGAGATCCGCGAGCACCCCGAGGGGCGTTCCCGGAAGGAGCGCGGGGAACTGCGCGACAAGCGGCAGTCCACCCGCACCCTGTGTCGGACCGTCGAGCCCGAGCTCTCAGTACTGCTCGGTCTCGACGAACCCGGCGTCCACGTCGTCGTCGGCACCGAAGGCGTCGGCGGCGGCGGTCGGGTCGAATCCAGGCGGGCTGTCCTTCAGGGCCAGGCCCATGCCGGCCAGCTTCGCCTTGACCTCGTCGATGGACTTCGCACCGAAGTTGCGGATGTCCAGCAGGTCGGCCTCGGAGCGGGCGACGAGCTCACCCACGGAGTGGATGCCCTCGCGCTTGAGGCAGTTGTAGGAGCGGACCGTGAGCTCCAGCTCCTCGATCGGCAGCGCCAGGTCGGCGGCCAGGGCGGCGTCCGTGGGGGACGGGCCCATGTCGATGCCCTCGGCGTCGATGTTCAGCTCGCGGGCGAGACCGAACAGCTCGACCAGGGTCTTGCCGGCGGAGGCCATCGCGTCACGGGGACGCATGGCCTGCTTGGTCTCGACGTCGACGATCAGCTTGTCGAAGTCGGTGCGCTGCTCGACACGCGTCGCCTCGACCTTGTAGGTGACCTTGAGAACCGGCGAGTAGATGGAGTCGACCGGGATACGGCCGATCTCCTGGCCCACCTGCTTGTTCTGCACGGCGGAGACGTAGCCGCGACCGCGCTCCACGGTCAGCTCCATCTCCAGCTTGCCCTTGCCGTTGAGCGTGGCCAGGACGAGGTCGGGGTTGTGCACCTCGACACCGGCCGGGGGCGCGATGTCGACGGCGGCGACCAGACCCGGGCCCTGCTTGCGCAGGTACATCACGACCGGCTCGTCGTGCTCCGAGGAGACGACCAGCTGCTTGATGTTGAGGATCAGGTCGGTGACGTCCTCCTTGACGCCCGGCACGGTGGTGAACTCGTGCAGGACGCCGTCGATGCGGATGCTGGTGACAGCAGCGCCGGGGATCGACGACAGGAGGGTGCGGCGGAGGGAGTTGCCGAGGGTGTAGCCGAAGCCCGGCTCCAGCGGCTCGATCACGAACCGGGAGCGGAACTCGTCGACGACCTCCTCGGTCAACGAGGGTCGCTGAGCGATCAGCATGTGTGGATCAGATCCTTCAGTCGTGGACGCCCGCTATATGACGCCCGACCAAGCCGCACCTGGCAGGGTGCGGGTACTGCAAGGGTACGGGCGGTACGACCCCAAGGAGCCGTACCGCCCGTAACCGCTGTCCTGCGAAGCGGCCGTGCGTCAGACGCGGCGGCGCTTCGGCGGACGGCAGCCGTTGTGCGGGGTCGGGGTGACGTCCTGGATGGAGCCGACCTCGAGGCCCGTGGCCTGCAGGGAGCGGATCGCGGTCTCACGACCGGAACCCGGGCCCTTGACGAACACGTCGACCTTGCGCATGCCGTGCTCCTGGGCGCGGCGGGCGGCCGACTCGGCGGCCATCTGCGCGGCGAACGGCGTGGACTTCCGGGAGCCCTTGAAGCCGACGTGGCCGGCGGAGGCCCAGGAGATCACGTTGCCGGACGGGTCCGTGATCGAGACGATCGTGTTGTTGAACGTGCTCTTGATGTGCGCGTGGCCGTGAGCGACGTTCTTCTTTTCCTTGCGGCGCACCTTCTTGGCGGCGCCCTGACGACCCTTGGGGGGCATCTACTAACTCCTACGGGAGGTGGTCGGTCCTACAGCGAAGACCGTGGACGGATGTCCGCTGCGGACTACTTCTTGCCCGGCTTCTTCTTGCCGGCGATGGCGCGACGCGGGCCCTTGCGGGTACGGGCGTTGGTGCTGGTGCGCTGACCGCGGACGGGCAGACCGCGACGGTGACGGAGACCCTGGTAGGCGCCGATCTCCACCTTGCGGCGGATGTCGGCCTGGATCTCACGACGGAGGTCACCCTCGGTCTTGATGTTGTTGTCGACGTACTCGCGGATCGCGACGAGCTGCTCCTCGGAGAGGTCGCGAACGCGGGTGTTCGGGTCGATGCCGGTCTCCGCCAGCGTCTGCTGGGAGAGCGTCCGGCCGATGCCGAACACATAGGTGAGGGCGACCTCCACGCGCTTTTCGCGCGGGATGTCAACACCGGAAACGCGTGCCATTCAATGGCTCCTGGTGATCTTCGGAGGTCTTCCGCAGAGCCGGCTCCCGGCCGCCGTACGAGGTACGAACCGGGTCCCCGGCCTCCGAACCGGGGGTATCGGAGCCGCATGGCTCCGGGCACTGCGTATGAACATATTCAGCTTGCGTCGCGCGAATTTCTGCGGATGCAGAGGTGCGGTCGTGCGTCAGCCCTGGCGCTGCTTGTGGCGCGGGTTCTCACAGATGACCATGACCCGACCGTGACGGCGGATCACCCTGCACTTGTCGCAGATCTTCTTGACGCTCGGCTTGACCTTCATGGGATTGAGGTTCTCCGGGTCAGTGCCACCACCCCGCCGGAGCGGAGTGCGGGCAAGATCTACTTGTATCGGTAGACGATCCGTCCACGCGTCAGGTCGTAGGGAGACAACTCCACCACGACCCGGTCGTCAGGGAGGATGCGGATGTAGTGCATACGCATCTTGCCGCTGATGTGTGCCAGGACCTGGTGGCCGTTCTGGAGCTCGACCTTGAACATGGCGTTCGGAAGAGACTCGACGACAGTGCCCTCGATCTCGATGGCACCTTGCTTCTTGGCCACGCTTCGCCCTTCGAATCGACTACCTTGATCGACTCAGGGTCCCGCATGCGGACATGCGGATACACGAGAGCCGACGAGTCAGTCTACGCCAGGCCTTTCGGAAAGACGAATCGTGGGAGTCTGCCCCATGCGCGAGATCATCATGCGCGCGGGGCCCCTCGGGCCGCCGGACTCAGGCCAGCGGGTCCGGGGCCGCCGTGATGCCGTATTCGGCGAGCTTCGCCTTACCGCCGTCCGGGGCCGTCAGGACCAACGGGCCCTGCTCCGTCAGGGCGACGGAGTGCTCCCAGTGCGAGGACCAGGTGCCGTCCGTGGTGATCACGGTCCAGTCGTCCTCGAGCACCTCGGTCTTCGGCGTGCCCAGCGACACCATCGGCTCGATGGCGAGGCAGAAGCCCGGAACCAGCTTGGGGCCCTTGCCCCGGCGCCGGTCGACGTAGTTCAGCAGATGCGGGTCCATGTGCATCTCGGTGCCGATGCCGTGCCCGCCGTAGTCCTCGATGATCCCGTACCTGCCGCCGCCCGGCTTCGGCTGCCGGCGGATGTACGTCTCGATCGCCCGGGAGACGTCGACGAGCCGGTTGCTCTGCTTCACCGCCGCGATCCCGGCCCACATCGACTCCTCGGTCACCCGGGACAGCTCGATCAGCTCCGGGGCGTGACCGGACCCCACGAAGACGGTGTACGCGGCATCCCCGTGCCAACCGTCCACGATGGCGCCGGCGTCGATGGAGATGATGTCCCCGTCCTTGAGTACGACCTCGTCGGAGGGGATGCCGTGGACGACGACCTCGTTCGCCGAGGTGCAGATCGTCGCGGGGAAGCCTCCGTAGCCCAGGAAGTTCGACTTCGCCCCGTGCTCGGCGAGGACCTTGCGCGCCACCTCGTCCAGGTCCTTCGTCGTGGCCCCCGGAACGGCCGCCTCGCGGGTAGCCGCATGCACGGCGGCGACGACCAGTCCCGCCTCACGCATCTTGGCGATCTGCTCGGGGGTCTTGATCTGCACCATGGGGGCTGCGGCCTTTCTGGACCTGGAGATGACGGACACCATCAACGATAAGGGGCGGCCGATCCTGCCCGGCCGCGCTCGGTGCCGGGGTCCGCTCGGGTCGGCCGGGATCCGGGGCCTTAAGCCGCGGCCGCGTCCGAGGGACCGCACACCACGGCCGCGGTCCCGAGAGGGGACCGCGGCCGGTGAGCGGTGAGGGCGACTACTTGGCGTCGACCTTCTGCTTGAGCGCCTCCATCGCGCGGCGGGTGACCTCTTCCACCTTGCCGAGCGCGGAGATCGTGGCTACCAGGCCCTGCGCCTTGTAGTAGTCGATGATCGGCTCGGTCTGCTGGTGGTAGACCTCCAGCCGCTTGCGGACGGTCTCCTCGGAGTCGTCGTCGCGCTGGTAGAGCTCGCCGCCGCAGACGTCGCAGAGGCCCGCCTGCTTCGGCGGCTTGTACGACTCGTGGAAGACGTGCGACGGCTCGTTGCGACAGACCCGGCGGCCCGCGATGCGCTTGACGACCTCTTCCTCGGGGACCTCGAGGTCGAGGACCGCGTCCAGCTTCATGCCCTCGCTCTTGAGCATGTCGTCCAGCGCCTCGGCCTGCTGCACATTGCGCGGGAAGCCGTCCAGCAGGAAGCCGTTCTTCGCGTCCGGCTGCTCCATGCGGTCCTTGGCCATCCCGATAGTGACCTCGTCCGGTACCAGTTCGCCCTTGTCCATGAAGGACTTCGCCAGCTTGCCGAGTTCCGTCTGCTGGCTGATGTTGGCGCGGAACAGGTCGCCCGTGGAGATGTGCGGGATCGACAGGTTCTTGGCGAGGAACGCGGCCTGCGTTCCCTTGCCGGCACCGGGCGGTCCGACGAGGACGATTCGCATCAGCGGAGGAACCCTTCGTAATTGCGCTGCTGGAGCTGGCTCTCGATCTGCTTCACCGTCTCGAGACCGACACCCACGATGATCAGGATGCTGGTGCCACCGAACGGGAAGTTCTGGCTCGCCCCGAAACCAACCAACGCCACTGTCGGTACGAGAGCAATCAGGCCCAGGTACAGCGATCCCGGCCAGGTGATCCGGTTGAGCACGTACGAGAGGTACTCAGCGGTGGGCCGACCGGCCCGGATGCCCGGGATGAAGCCACCATACTTCTTCATGTTGTCCGCGACTTCCTCGGGGTTGAACGAGATGGCCACGTAGAAGAACGCGAAGAAAACAATGAGCAAGAAGTACATCGTGATGTAAATCGGGTGGTCGCCCTTGGTCAGGTTCTGCTGGATCCAGGCTTTCCACCCGGAACCGCCCCCGGCGAACTGCGCGATCAGGGCCGGGATGTACAGCAGCGACGAGGCGAAGATGACCGGGATCACACCCGCCTGGTTCACCTTGAGCGGAATGTACGTGGACGTGCCGCCGTAGGAACGCCGGCCGATCATGCGCTTCGCGTACTGGACCGGGATGCGCCGCTGCGCCTGCTCGACGAAGACCACCAGGCCGACCATGACCAGGCCGACGGCGATGACGGTGCCGAACTCGATCCAGCCGCCGGCCAGGGTGCCCTGCTTCTTGATGGCCCACAGCGCGGAGGGGAAGGTCGCGGCGATCGAGATGAACATCAGGATGGACATGCCGTTGCCGATGCCGCGGTCGGTGATCAGCTCGCCGAGCCACATGACGACGGCCGTACCGGCGGTCATGCAGACGACCATCGTGATGGTGCTGAAGATCGACTGGTCCGGGACGATCGAGGTCGCCACCGGGCAGCCCGAGAACAGGGCGCCGCTGCGGGCGGTGGCCACCAGGCCGGTGCCCTGGAGGATCGCCAGCGCCACCGTCAGGTAACGGGTGTACTGCGTGATCTTCGTCGTACCCGCCTGGCCCTCCTTCTTCAGGGCCTCGAGACGGGGGATGACCACGGTCAGCAGCTGGAGAATGATGCTCGCCGTGATGTAGGGCATGATGCCCAGCGCGAAGATCGTGATCTGCAGCAGCGCGCCGCCGCTGAACATGTTGACCAGACCGAACAGGCCCTGGTTGCCCTTGGCGACATCGATACAAGTCTGGACGCTCTTGTAGTCGACGCCCGGGATCGGGATGTGCGTACCGACCCGGTACACCACGATGATGCCGAGCGTGAAGAGCAGCTTCTTGCGCAGGTCGGGCGTCCTGAACGCCCGGGCGAACGCGGTGAGCACGGTGCCTCCTGCGACCCCCGCGCGACTGCGTCAAGGGTGACGGTCTTGAGATTCCGACTGGACAACGACATGAGTAACGGTCGACTACCGCCCAGAGTGCCCGTACTGCGGCGCCCTGTGAAAGTTGGCAGTGCTGGCCACCTTACCGGCGAGACTGCCCCCTTGGAACGACCAACCGGGGATACCCCATGTGGGATATCCCCGGCGGGATCGTTCAGGTCATCGAGGCGTCCGAGGGAATCAGACGAGCTCGGTGACGGTACCGCCGGCGGCGGTGATCTTCTCCTTGGCAGAGCCGGAGACGGCGTCGACCGTCACCTGCAGCGCCACGGAGACCTCGCCCTGGCCCAGGACCTTGACCAGGCTGTTCTTGCGAACGGCGCCCTTGGCCACCAGGTCCTCGACCGTGACCTCGCCACCCTCGGGGTAGAGCGCGGCCAGCTTGTCGAGGTTCACGACCTGGAACTCGGTCTTGAACGGGTTCTTGAAGCCCTTCAGCTTCGGGAGACGCATGTGCAGCGGCATCTGGCCACCCTCGAAGCGCTCCGGAACCTGGTAGCGCGCCTTGGTGCCCTTGGTACCACGACCGGCCGTCTTACCCTTCGACGCCTCACCACGACCCACACGGGTCTTGGCGGTCTTGGCGCCCGGGGCGGGACGGAGGTTGTGGATCTTGAGCGGGTTCTGCTCCGCCATGATCAGTCGACCTCCTCGACCGTCACGAGGTGGCGGACGGTGTGCACCATGCCGCGGAACTCGGGGCGGTCCTCCTTGACGACCACGTCACCCAGGCGCTTGAGGCCCAGGGAACGCAGGGTGTCACGGTGGTTCTGCTTGCTACCGATGTAGGACTTGACCTGCGTGATCTTGAGCTGAGCCATCACGCACCCGCCCCGGCACGCGCACGCAGCAGGGCCGCGGGAGCGACGTCCTCGAGCGGCAGACCACGGCGGGCCGCGACCTCCTCGGGACGCTGCAGGCCCTTCAGGGCCGCCACGGTCGCGTGCACGATGTTGATCGCGTTGTCGGAGCCGAGCGACTTCGACAGGATGTCGTGGATACCGGCGCACTCGAGCACGGCACGCACCGGACCACCGGCGATAACACCGGTACCCGGGGACGCGGGCTTGAGCAGCACGACGCCGGCAGCCTTCTCACCTTGGATCGGGTGCGGGATGGTGCCCTGGATCCGGGGGACCTTGAAGAAGTGCTTCTTGGCCTCCTCAACACCCTTGGCGATGGCGGCCGGCACCTCCTTGGCCTTGCCGTATCCGACACCCACGGTGCCGTCACCGTCGCCCACCACGACCAGCGCGGTGAAGCTGAAGCGACGACCACCCTTAACAACCTTGGCGACACGGTTGATCGCGACGACGCGCTCAACGTACGCGGTCTTCTCGGCGGCAGCTGCGCCGCCGTCACGGCCCTTCCGGTCCCGCCGCTCGCCGCCACCGGCACCGCCACCGCGGCGCTGGGGTCCAGCCATTGGAATTACCTCTCTCTGTTTCCGCTAGCTACGGCAGGCTCAGAACTTGAGCCCGGCTTCGCGGGCGGCGTCCGCCAGGGCGGCGATACGCCCGGCGTACTGGTTGCCACCACGGTCGAACACGACAGCCTCGACACCGGCGGCCTTGGCGCGCTCGGCGACCAGGGCGCCGACCTGCTTGGCCTGCGCGGACTTGTCGCCCTCGCCACCACGGACCGAGGTGTCCAGCGTGGACGCCGATGCCAAGGTGTGGCCCTTGAGGTCGTCGATCACCTGCGCCACGATGTGCCGGTTGGAGCGGGTCACGACCAGACGCGGACGCTCCGCCGTACCCGAGATCCGCTTGCGGATCCGGAGGTGACGGCGCTTGATCGCGGCGCGCTTGTAGGCGTCGCCCTTGAGGATCTTCTGTCCGTATGCCATGGCTTACTTACCCGCCTTTCCGACCTTGCGGCGGATGACTTCGCCCTCGTACTTGACGCCCTTGGCCTTGTACGGGTCGGGCTTGCGCAGCTTGCGGATGTTGGCCGCAACCTCGCCGACCTTCTGCTTGTCGATGCCCTCGACCGAGAAACGGGTGGGGGCCTCCACCTTGAAGGTGATGCCCTCGGGGGCCTCGACGGTGATCGGGTGGCTGTAGCCGAGCGCGAACTCAAGGTTCGCGCCCTTGGCGGTCACGCGGTAACCGACACCGCTGATCTCGAGCTTCTTCACGTAACCCTGGGTCACGCCGGTGATCATGTTCGCCACCAGCGTGCGGGACAGGCCGTGCAGGGCCTTGTTCTGACGCTCGTCGTTGGGGCGGGTGACGTTCAGAACGCCGTCCTCACCCTTGGCGATCTCGATCGGCGCCACGACGGTGTGGGTCAGTGTGCCCTTGGGGCCCTTGACCGAGACCGTGTTGCCGTCGAGGGTGACGTCCACGCCGGCGGGAACCGCGATGGGGAGCTTGCCGATGCGCGACATAGCTGTTTCCTCCGTTCCCTTCCGTTACCAGACGTAGGCGAGAACTTCTCCGCCTACGCCCTTCTTGCCGGCCTGCTTATCGGTGAGGAGCCCGTGGGACGTGGAGATGATCGCCACGCCGAGGCCGCCGAGCACCTTCGGCAGGTTGGTGGACTTCGCGTACACCCGGAGACCGGGCTTGGAGATCCGCTTGATGCCCGCGATGGAGCGCTCACGGTTGGGGCCGAACTTCAGCTCGAGAACGAGGTTCTTGCCGACCTCGGCGTCCTCGACCTTCCAGCCCGTGATGAAGCCCTCCTGCTGGAGGATCTCCGCGATGTGCGACTTGATCTTCGATGCCGGCATCGTCACGGAGTCGTGGTATGCCGAGTTCGCGTTCCGCAGACGCGTAAGCATGTCTGCGATCGGATCAGTCATGGTCATGAATTGGCCTTCGGCCTCTCTCGCCGGGGTTTCCTGGTGCGCCATCCCTCTCCCCGATCCGAGACGGGACGGGTGCGGCGCGGTGGACCTACGGCGTAGTAAGTCGTACGGGCGGCAGACGCCCAACCCCACAAGCTTAATGCATGTGAGTTGGGCCGCCTGCCGACCCAGATGCTTACCGAGAGCCCTGCATCAACCCAATAGGGCTGTTACCAGGAGCTCTTGGTCACGCCCGGCAGCTCGCCACGGTGAGCCATCTCACGAAGGCACACGCGGCACAGGCCGAACTTGCGGTACACGGAGTGCGGACGACCGCAGCGCTGGCAGCGGGTGTAGCTGCGCACACCAAACTTGGGCTTACGAGCAGCCTTCGCGATCAGAGCCTTCTTCGCCATCTCGCTCACGCCTCCTTGAACGGGAAGCCGAGGTGACGAAGGAGCGCGCGGCCCTCAGCGTCGTTGGTCGCCGTGGTGACCACGGTGATGTCCATACCCCGGACGCGGTCGATCTTGTCCTGGTCGATCTCGTGGAACATAACCTGCTCCGTGAGACCGAAGGTGTAATTGCCACGGCCGTCGAACTGCTTGGGGGACAGACCGCGGAAGTCGCGGATGCGCGGCAGCGCGAGCGACAGGGTGCGGTCCAGGAACTCCCACATGCGGTCGCCACGCAGCGTGACGTGGGCACCGATCGGCTGGCCCTCACGCAGCTTGAACTGCGCGATGGACTTGCGGGCCTTGGTGACGGCCGGCTTCTGACCGGTGATCGTGGTGAGGTCGCGGATGGCGCCCTCGATCAGCTTGGAGTCGCGAGCGGCGTCGCCCACACCCATGTTGACCACGATCTTGACGAGACCGGGGATCTGCATGACGTTCTCGTACTTGAACTCGTCACGCAGCTTGCCCGCGATCTCCTCGCGGTACTTGTGCTTCAGACGCGGAGTGGTGGTGGTAGCCATCAGATGTCCTCACCCGTCCGCTTGGCAACGCGGATCTTGTTGCCGTTGTCGTCGAAGCGGTAGCCGACACGCGTGACGACCTTGTTGCCGTCCTTCTCCACGACCAGCTGAACATTGGACACGTGGATCGGGGCCTCGGTGGTCACGATGCCGCCGGCCTGCGAACCGCTGGCGGTCGGACCGGCCTTGGTGTGCTTCTTGACCCGGTTGACACCCTCGACCAGGACACGCTCGTCGCGCGGGTAAGCGGCAATGACCTTGCCCTGCTTGCCCTTGTCCTTGCCGGTGATGACCTGGACCAGGTCGCCCTTCTTGATCTTCATGCTTACAGCACCTCCGGCGCGAGCGAGATGATCTTCATGAACTTCTTCTCGCGCAGCTCACGGCCGACCGGGCCGAAGATGCGGGTGCCGCGAGGGTCGCCGTCGTTCTTCAGAATGACGGCGGCGTTCTCGTCGAAGCGGATGTACGAGCCGTCCGGACGGCGGCGCTCCTTAACGGTGCGAACGATGACCGCCTTGACGACGTCACCCTTCTTCACGTTGCCACCGGGGATCGCGTCCTTGACGGTGGCGACGATGACGTCACCGATGCCCGCGTAGCGGCGACCGGAACCACCGAGCACACGGATGCAAAGGATCTCCTTCGCACCAGTGTTGTCGGCGATGCGCAGTCGCGACTCCTGCTGGATCACGTCTATCTCCTGATCGTCTGCCGGTTCCCTCCGGGTGTTGCGGCCGGAGAGCCTGGCGGAACTGTCCTGCGGGGGGTGCCCCGCAGGAATTACTTACGCCTCTTCAGACGGAAACCCACGCCGGGGGCCGGGAACCTGACGGTACGGCCCCCAGCGGTGGTCAGCCGGGGCTTTGCAGCCCCGCTTGTTACTTCGCCTTCTCGAGGATCTCGACGACGCGCCAGCGCTTGCTCGAGGACAGCGGCCGGGTCTCCATGAGGAGGACGCGGTCGCCGACACCCGCGGCGTTCTGCTCGTCGTGCGCCTTGAGCTTGTTCGTACGGCGGATGACCTTGCCGTACAGCGCGTGCTTGACGCGGTCCTCGACGGCGACGACGACGGTCTTGTCCATCTTGTCGCTGACGACGAGACCCTCGCGGGTCTTGCGGAAGCCGCGCGCCTCAGTGTTCTCAGTCACGTTCTTCTCGCTCATCAGGCGTTCTCCACCGTTTCGATGCCCAGCTCACGCTCGCGCATCAGGGTGTAGATCCGCGCGATGTCCTTGCGGACCGCCTTCAGACGGCCGTGGTTCTCGAGCTGGCCCGTCGCCGCCTGGAAGCGGAGGTTGAACAGCTCTTCCTTGGCCTCGCGGAGCTTGTCCAGAAGCTCCTCGTTGCCCAGCTCGCGCAGCTCGGACGCCTTGGTACCGGCCGACATCACGCTTCACCTGCCTCGCGCTTGACGATCCGGCACTTCATCGGCAGCTTGTGGGCCGCACGGGTCAGCGCCTCACGGGCGATCTTCTCGTTGGGGTACGACAGCTCGAACATCACGCGTCCGGGCTTGACGTTGGCGATCCACCACTCCGGAGAACCCTTACCGGAACCCATGCGGGTCTCAGCGGGCTTCTTGGTGAGCGGACGGTCCGGGTAGATGTTGATCCAGACCTTGCCGCCACGCTTGATGTGACGGGTCATCGCGATACGAGCCGCCTCGATCTGGCGGTTCGTCACGTACGCCGGGGTCACCGCCTGGATGCCGTACTCGCCGAACGCAATCTGCGTGCCGCCCTTGGCAGCGCCGTCGCGCTTCGGGTGGTGCTGCTTGCGGTGCTTGACCCTACGGGGGATCAGCATGTCGGTCAGGCCTCCGTTCCGGTGCTCTCAGCCGGAGCGGCAGCGGGAGCGTCGGCCTTGGGGGCCTCGGCAGCCGGAGCCTGCTGCGGCTTGCGGCCGCGCCCGCCGCGCTCGCCACCGCGGCCACCACGGGCCGGGCGGTCGGCACCACCGCGGGCCGGGCGGTTACCCGCACGGGCGGCAGCGTTCTCGGCACGGACCTCGGCGATGTTCTTGACGTCGCCCTTGTAGATCCAGACCTTCACACCGATACGGCCGAAGGTCGTCTTGGCCTCGAAGAAGCCGTAGTCCACGTTCGCGCGGAGCGTGTGCAGGGGCACACGGCCCTCGCGGTAGAACTCCGAGCGGGACATCTCGGCGCCGCCGAGGCGGCCACCGCACTGGATCTTGATGCCCTTGGCGCCCGCCTTCATCGCCGACTGCATGCTCTTACGCATGGCGCGGCGGAAGGAGACGCGGGAGGAGAGCTGCTCGGCGACGGCCTGGGCAACCAGCTGAGCGTCGGTCTCGGGGTTCTTGACCTCGAGGATGTTCAGCTGGACCTGCTTGCCCGTGAGCTTCTCGAGGTCGCCGCGGATGCGGTCGGCCTCGGCGCCACGGCGGCCGATGACGATGCCCGGACGCGCGGTGTGGATGTCCACGCGGACGCGGTCACGGGTGCGCTCGATCTCGACCTTGGAGATGCCGGCGCGCTCCATGCCGGACGTCATCATCCGACGGATGGAGACGTCTTCCTTGACGTAGTCCTTGTACAGCTTGTCG
The DNA here is from genome assembly GCF_050936285.1 of Streptomyces sp. CA-106110. NCBI lineage: Bacteria > Bacillati > Actinomycetota > Actinomycetes > Kitasatosporales > Streptomycetaceae > Streptomyces > Streptomyces sp. CA-106110. The sequence continues at coordinate 5,234,131 of NZ_JBNJNB010000001.1, forward strand.
GCGTACCAACGCGACTTGAAGTCGGTCGTGATACCGAGCCGGAACCCATGCGGGTTTACCTTCTGGCCCATTACCGGGTTCCTTCCTTGCTGCTGACGACCACGGTGATGTGGCTGGTCCGCTTGCGGATCCGGTAGGCACGGCCCTGGGCACGCGGACGGAACCGCTTCAGGGTCGGGCCCTCATCGACGTAGGCCTCGGAGATGAAGAGGCTGTCGACATCGGTGTGGTCGTAGTTGTGCGCGGCGTTGGCAATGGCGCTGTCCAGCACCTTGCCGACCGGCACGCTCGCGGCCTGCGGGGCGAAACGCAGGACCGCCTGAGCCTCCGTGGCGTTCATGCCACGGATGAGGTCCACCACGCGGCGGGCCTTCATGGGCGTGACGCGGATGTACCGCGCCTGGGCCCTGGCTTCCATGGTTGTCCTTCCAGTGTCTGTCATGGTCATTCCACCCCGCTGCTAGCGGCGCTTCGACTTCCGGTCGTCCTTGACGTGACCCCGGAAGGTGCGCGTCGGCGAGAACTCGCCGAGCTTGTGGCCGACCATCGACTCGGTGACAAACACCGGAATGTGGGTCTTGCCGTTGTGCACCGCGATCGTGTGGCCGAGCATGGCCGGGACGATCATCGAGCGGCGGGACCAGGTCTTGATGACGTTCTTGGTGCCGGCTTCGTTCTGGACATCCACCTTCTTGATCAGGTGGTCGTCGACGAAGGGCCCCTTCTTGAGACTGCGCGGCATCTAAACCCGCTCCTAGCGCTTCTTGTTCGTCTTGCGGCGGCGGACGATGTACTTGTCGCTCGCCTTCTTGGCGGAACGCGTACGGCCTTCCTTCTGGCCCCACGGGGACACCGGGTGGCGGCCACCGGAGGTACGGCCCTCACCACCACCGTGCGGGTGGTCCACGGGGTTCATGACCACACCACGCACGGTCGGGCGAACGCCCAGCCAGCGCTTGCGGCCGGCCTTGCCCCAGTTGATGTTCGACTGCTCGGCGTTGCCGACCTCGCCGACAGTGGCGCGGCAGCGGACGTCGACCAGGCGGATCTCGCCGGACGGCATGCGCAGGTGGGCGTAGGCGCCCTCCTTCGCGAGCAGCTGCACGGAGGCACCGGCCGAGCGGGCGAACTTGGCGCCACCGCCCGGACGCAGCTCGATGGCGTGCAGGGTCGTACCGACCGGGATGTTGCGCAGGGCCAGGTTGTTGCCCGGCTTGATGTCGGCCCCGGGACCGTTCTCGACGCGGTCACCCTGCTGCAGGTTGCGCGGGGCGAGGATGTAGCGCTTCTCGCCGTCGGCGTAGTGCAGCAGCGCGATGCGCGCGGTGCGGTTGGGGTCGTACTCGATGTGCGCGACCTTCGCCGGCACGCCGTCCTTGTCGTGACGACGGAAGTCGATCACTCGGTAGGCGCGCTTGTGTCCGCCACCCTGGTGGCGAACGGTCACACGACCGGTGTTGTTACGGCCGCCCTTGCTGTGCAGGGGACGGACCAGCGACTTCTCCGGCGTGGACCGCGTGACCTCGACGAAGTCGGCGACGCTGGCGCCACGACGGCCCGGCGTAGTCGGCTTGTACTTGCGGATTCCCATTTCTCAGTCCTCGTCCGATATCGGACGATCCAGACCGCCCTTAGGCGGTCGGACCGCCGAAGATGTCGATACGGTCGCCCTCAGCGAGGGTCACGATCGCGCGCTTGGTGGCGGCACGCTGGCCGAAGCCCGTGCGGGTCCGCTTGCGCTTGCCCTGGCGGTTGATCGTGTTGACCCCGGTGACCTTGACCGAGAAGACCGCCTGGACGGCCTCCTTGATCTGGGTCTTGTTGGCGCTCGGGGCAACGACGAACGTGTACTTGTTCTCGTCGAGGAGCGCGTAGCTCTTCTCCGACACGACCGGCTTCAGCAGGACGTCACGGGGGTCCGTGTACGACTTGCTCGCCGGGGTGACGACGGTGTTCTTGCCCTCGGCGGCGTGGCGACGCGCCTTGGCGACGCGCGCGGCCTTGGCGGCCTTGGCGGCCTTCGAGGCAATGGCGGGGTGACGGATGGCCATCAGACCTCGCTCCCTTCGGTGTCAGTGGCCTTCGGGCCGGACACGAAGGACTCGAAAGCGGCCTGGGTGAAGACCACGTCGTCGGAGACGATCACGTCGTACGTGTTCAGCTGGCCCGGCTCCAGGATGTGGACCTGGGGCAGGTTGCGGGCGGACAGCCACGCGGCCTCGTCGGCGCGCTCGATGACCAGGAGCAGGTTCTTGCGCTCCGAGATCTTGCCGAACAGCGTCCTGGCGGCCTTGGTGGAGGGGGTCTCGCCCTCGATCACGCCGGTGACGACGTGAATGCGGTTGTGGCGGGCCCGGTCGGTGAGGGCGTGACGCAGAGCGGCAGCCTTCATCTTCTTCGGGGTCCGCTGCGAGTAGTCACGCGGCACGGGACCGTGCACGACGCCACCACCGGCGAACTGCGGCGCGCGGGTCGAACCCTGACGGGCGCGGCCGGTGCCCTTCTGGCGGTACGGCTTCCTGCCGCCACCACGGACCTCGGCACGGGTCTTGGTCTTGTGCGTGCCCTGGCGGGCAGCCGCGTTCTGCGCGACGACGACCTGGTGGATCAGCGGAATGCTGACCTTCTCCACGCCGAAGATCTCCGCGGGGAGTTCGACGCTACCGGCCTTCTCGCCGGCAGGCGAAAGGATGTCAACAGTGCTCATCGGTTACCTCAGGCCCCCTTGGCCGCGGTGCGGACCAGGACGAGGCCGCCGTTCGGACCGGGAACCGCGCCCTTGATGAGCAGCAGACCCTTCTCCGCGTCAACGGCGTGGACGGTCAGGTTCTGGGTGGTGACGCGCTCGTTGCCCATGCGACCCGCCATGCGGACGCCCTTGAACACACGGCCCGGGGTGGCGCAGCCACCGATCGAACCGGGAGAGCGGTGCTTGCGCTGAACGCCGTGCCCGGCGCCGAGGCCCTTGAAGTTGTGACGCTTCATGACACCGGCGAAGCCCTTGCCCTTGCTCTTGCCGGTGACGTCGACCCTCACACCGGCCTCGAACACCTCAGCGGTGATCTCCTGGCCGAGGGTGTACTCGGAGGCATCCGACGTGCGGATCTCGACAAGGTGACGACGCGGGGTGACGTCCGCCTTGGCGAAGTGGCCCTTGAGGGGCTTGTTCACCTTGCGCGGGTCGATCTCACCGAAGGCGATCTGGACGGACTCGTAGCCGTCGGCGTCGTTCGTACGGACCTGGGTGACGACGTTCGGCCCGGCCTTGACGACGGTCACCGGGACGACACGGTTGTTCTCGTCCCAGACCTGCGTCATACCGAGCTTCTCGCCCAGGATGCCCTTGATCTGCTTGGTCATCTCTCAGATCACCGGCCTCAGAGCTTGATCTCGATGTCGACACCGGCCGGGAGGTCGAGTCGCATCAGAGAGTCAACGGTCTTGGGGGTCGGGTCGAGGATGTCGATCAGGCGCTTGTGGGTGCGCATCTCGAAGTGCTCGCGCGCGTCCTTGTACTTGTGCGGCGACTTGATGACGCAGTACACGTTCTTCTCAGTGGGCAGCGGCACCGGGCCCGCGACCGACGCACCAGTACGGGTCACCGTCTCGACGATCTTCTTCGCCGAGGAGTCGATGACCTCGTGGTCGTAGGCCTTGAGCCGGATGCGGATCTTCTGTCCCGCCATGGCTACTTCGTAGTCCTGTCTCTTTTACGCTCTGGAACCCGGCGTTCCAGTCTTTCCCCCTCCGCCCCACGCGGTCGGGCGTGTCGCACTCCCGCTGACACAGATGCCCCTTGTTCGAACATCCCTGCTGGGGAACACGGCCCTTCCGGAACCGCGAGACCGGGGGCGGACCCGCCGGGTACCTGGCCGGTGCTGCACCCACGCTTCCCGGAAGATTCCCGTACGTCCGCCCCAGCGCTGCCGTGAGGCAGTTAGGGCGACGAGTACTGTGGGACTCGCTTCCGGTCCTCCCGGCGGGAGGCGCGCAGCATCAACACTCGACCGAGCAACCCCGCTAGTCTGCCATAGAGGGCGGGGCGCTGGCCAATCGAGCCGGAGAGGATACCCGGACGGTTCCGCGGGTCAAACCCGGCTCGCCCCATCACAGCCGGCCCGCAGGTCCGTACCCGGGGGCCGCAGATAATCCCTCGCCCGCCGCCGCGCCGCGATCCTACCCTGACCGGGTACATCGGCCGTCACGGGGGACGTTCACCATGCGCACGCACTATCCGCGGACCCCGCATCTGCCCTGGTCCCCCGGGGCGACCGCCGATGATCTGCGGGTCACCGGCCTGTCCGGCCTGCGCGGCCGCGAGGTCGTCGTCACCGAGAAGCTCGACGGTGAGAACACCACCCTCTACGCCGACGGCCTGCACGCCCGCTCGCTCGACTCGGCCCACCATCCCTCCCGCACCTGGGTCAAGGCGCTCCAGGCACGCATCGGGCCCGCCATACCCGAGGGCTGGCGGGTGTGCGGGGAGAACATGTACGCCCGCCACTCGATCGCGTACGACGACCTGGAGAGCTGGTTCTACGGCTTCTCGGTGTGGGACGGCGACAGCCGCTGCCTGGACTGGGACCGGACGGTGGCCTTTCTGCGCGGACTCGGCATTCCCACGCCGCGGGTGCTGTGGCGAGGCGTGTTCGACGAGCGGGCCCTGCGCGCTCTGCCGGTGGATCCCGGGCGCCAGGAGGGGTACGTCGTCCGGGTCACGGACGGGTTCGGCGCGGAGGAGTTCGGGGAGCGCGTGGCCAAGTGGGTGCGCGCCGGGCATGTGCGGACGGACACGCACTGGATGCACGCGGCCGTCGTCGAGAACGGGCTCGGGCCGAGCGCCGCGTTGTGGGGGGTGCGCTCCGGGGCGGCTGTCGATGCGGCGGCGCTGGAGGAGGCGGTCGGGTTGCCCGGCGAAGGGGACCGACCGGCCGCCATCCGGTTCGATCCGGCGGAGCGGTCGGGTGACGACCGGCTCGCCGGCGTACTGGCCGCGCTGCTGCACGGGGGCAGACGGGGGCGGCTCGCGGCACGGCTCGCCGGGGTGGTGGGCATGCCGCTCGCACGCCGGGTCGCCGATCTCGTGGGACTGCACCCGGCACTGCACCGGCCGTATCCGGACGCGGACCGGCGGTCCGGCCTGGTGCGACTGTCCTACGCCGCCGACCTCGGTCTGCTGCACGCGGTCGCCCGGGCCACCGCGGCGACGGACGAGGCACGCGAGCAGGTGGAGTGGTCGGCGCTGCACGCCGAGGGCGTCCGGGCGATGGACGAGGACGCGTTGCGGGAGGCGTTCGCCGAGTTGCCGGCCGATGCCGCCGTCCGGTGTCGGGCCGAGGCGCGCGAGGCGTACGCCGCGGGGCGGATCAGTGGTGTCGACGAGGCGGTGGCCGCGACCTGGCGCTGGCGCTCCGGCGCCTTCCCGCAGCTGATCCAGATGGTCGGCCCGGCCGGCAGCGGCAAGAGCACCTTCGCCCAGGGGCTCCCGGGCGTGGACGCGTACGTCTCCCTGGACGATCTGCGCGAGGCGCGCGGTGCACGCGCCGACCAGCGGGCGAACAAGGAGGTCCTGCGTGAGGGGCTCGGCCTGCTGGACAGGACGCTGGCCGCCGGAGGGACCGCGGTGTGGGACGCCACGTCCCTGAACAAGCAGCAGCGCTCGGTCGTGCACGCGACCGCCCGCCGCCACGACGCCCTGATCACCCACGCCGTGGTCCTGGTCGACGAGGACGAGCTGGTCCGGCGCAACGCCCACCGTGAGCACCCGGTGCCGCCGGCGGTGCTCACCGAGCAGCTCCGGCGCTTCGGCCCGCCGTATCCGGGCGACGCGCATCGCACCTGGTACATCGGCGCGAGCGGAACCGTCGAGGAAGAGGTCTGACCGGTGCGCACGAGCGAGGAGATCTATCACCGGGTGCGCTGGGACGCACGCTTCGACCCGGCCCGCTTCGTACTGGGCATCCTTCAGCGCGGCGCCGGTCCGAAGCGTGTTCCGCTGCCCGTGTTCGTGCCCGGCGGCGAGATCCCGTGGCACCGGGTGCTGTTCTTCGAGGCGGACGGCGAGGTGGTGTGGGACCGGGCCACAGGTGTGGACCGGATCGACGCGACAGGGGCCGGTCGGGTGCGGGAGGCCCGGCTGCTGCGGGCACCGTTCTTCACGGCCCGCACGCCGCATGTCTGGGATGGTGAGAACTGGGTGCCCGCACGCCCGTACGCGGCCGCCTCGGGCCCCCTCGCGGACTCCGGCGGTGTGCGGGTGCTGACCTGGAACACCCTCTGGGACCGCTACGACGCCGACCGCATCGACAGCGCCCGGCGCAGGCCCGAGCTGCTGCGGGCCCTGCGTGACGCCGATGTGGACCTGATCGCGTTGCAGGAGGTCGAAGCGGATCTCCTGGCCTTGCTGCTGCGCGAGCCATGGGTGCGGGCGGGCTGGACGCTGGGGACGGATCCGCGGGGACCGGACGTGGACACATGCGGGCTGCTGCTCCTGAGCAGGTTGCCCGTCCGCGAGGCCGCGTCTCATGCGCTGGGCCCGCACAAGGCGGTGACCGCCCTCGTCGTGGAGACGGGCATGCGGCCCCTCGTCGTCGCGGCGACGCATCTGAGCAGCGACCACTCCGAGAACGGTGCGGACCGGCGCGCTGCCGAACTGGCCCGGATCGCCGAGGGGTTGGCGGGCCTGGATGCCGAACTGGTCCTGATGGGCGACTTCAACGACGGTGGTGACGCACCGCAGCTGACGCTGGGGATGCGCGACGCGTGGAGCGAGGCACACGGCGCCGACGACACGACCCCGACCTTCGACCCGGGCACCAACCCGCTGGCCGCGATCTCCTCCCTGTCCGGCCGGGCATCCCGGCTGGACAGGGTGCTGCTGCGCGGGGAGGGTCTGCGGGTACGACGGGCCGAGCTGTGCGGCGACAAGCCCGCGGCGGAAGGGCTGTACCTCTCCGATCACTACGGGGTGCTGGCGGAGGTGACATCGGACGCAACGGAGGGGGACGCCCTCGACCGTCTCGACGCCCGGCCGACGCCCCGTACGGCACTGGCGTGGATCCCTCCCCGCGCACTGTGGCCGCCGCTGCAGGACATCCGCCGGGACCATGACCCGCAGATCCACCGCTGGCCTCCGCATGTGAACCTGCTCTTCGGATTCGTGCCTGAACACGCCTTCGAGCAGGCGGCATCGGTGCTCGCGACGGCCGCCACGGTTCCCTTCGACGCCCGGCTGGAGGGCGTGCACTCGTTCGGCCACCGCGACCACGCCACCGTCTGGCTCGACCCAGCGGCCGGCGGCGAGGAGCCATGGGCCGAGCTGCACCGCACCCTCCTGCGCCACTTCCCGCGCTGCCGGGGCCGCCACGCGGGATTCACCCCTCACCTGAGTCTGGGTCGCACCACCGACCCGCACGCCCTGGCCGCCGTGTGCGAGGCCCGGCTCGCCCCGATGCCGGCCAGGGTCGGCGAGCTGGCGCTGCTCTCGCGGCGCGGGGACGAGCCGATGCGGGTGCGCGGGACGGTGGCGCTGGGCACGGGCGAGGTCCGCTGGACGGCGGAGACCCCTGAGTACGGACACGAAGCCGCCACGACCGCCGACTCCGCCGTGGCCGACCGGATCACGCGCCGCATCGAGGACGCGATCCACGACGGCGTCGTGCACGTCGCGGGCTCCCGGCGCATGGGCTGCGCACTGCCCGGAGCGGACCTGGACCTGGTGGCGGCGGTGCCCGGCACAGTCGAACTCGCCGCCGTACAGGCGAAGTTGACCGCCTCCCTCCCCGAGGCGGCCGACGTGCGCGAGGTGGTCGGGGCACGCGTACCCGGTCTGCGGTTGCGGCTCGACGGGCTGGACGTGGACCTGGTCGTCGTGGCCACCGGCTCGATGAACCCCGCCGAGGCGGTGGAGCGCCGGGCCGAGCTGGGCGAGGCGGCAGCGGTCGCGCTCAGCGCGGTGAGCGACGGCGACGCCGTGCTCACCGCGGCGGGCGCACACAGGCCGGCCTTCACCCGGCTGGCCACGCAGGTCAAGGCCTGGGCGAAGGCCCGGGGCCTGGACTCGGCACCGTTCGGGGGCCTGCCGGGCCTGGCCTGGTCCGTCCTGGCGGCCCGCACCGCGAGCGAGGCCGGCGACCTGCCGGCGCCCGATCTGCTACGGCACTTCTTCGCGACCTGGGCGGCCTGGGACTGGCACGAGGAGGTGGCACCGGCGGGACGCGAGGACGATCGGGCCCAGCCCCTCCCCCTCACCATCACGACGCCGTCCGCCCCGGTGCGCCCCTGCACGGACCAGGTCACGGCCGGCATGCGCGACCTCGTCACCGGGGAGCTGTTCCGTGCCTGGGAGTTGCTGGACACGACCACGGACCCGTACCCCTGGGCCGAGCTCCTCGTCCCTCCCCCGCTCCACCGCCGCCACGCGGCCTGGGCGGTCGTGACGGTGGGCGCGGGGGCGGACGAGGGGCGGGTACGGGGCAGAATGCGGGCCCTCGTCACCGACCTCGCGGAGGCGGCCCCGGCCTGCCACGCCTGGCCCCGCCCCTTCGCCACGGCCCCCGCCCGCTACGCCATCGGCCTGGGCCCCACCCCACCGACCGCCGACCAGCTCGCGGCCGTCGCGGAACGGCGACTGCGCGGACTGACCGGGGTCACCCTCACGAGGGCCGAGGGCGGCGAGGTTCCGACTCTGCACTGAGCGCCGGGGCTCCGGAACGCACATGGCGAGTCAGCCGCCCGCCAGCTTCGCCCGCAACCGGTCGAAGACCACCTCGCAGTGCTGCTGCGGCGCCCTCGGCGAGCAGTGCAGCGCTGCTCCCCCGATCACCCGGATGCGCGCACCCCCGGCGCCGCAAGCGTGACAGCGCACAACGCGAAGAGGCCCGTACGACCGGAGTCGTACGGGCCTCTTCAGGTCAGCTGATGACCCTCAAGCAAGCGGAACTTACTTGGTGATCTTGGTGACCTGGCCGGCGCCCACGGTGCGGCCACCCTCACGGATGGCGAACTTCAGGCCCTCTTCCATGGCGATGGGCTGGATGAGCTCCACCTTCATCTCGGTGTTGTCACCCGGCATGACCATCTCGGTGCCCTCGGGGAGGGTCACGACGCCGGTCACGTCCGTCGTACGGAAGTAGAACTGCGGGCGGTAGTTGTTGAAGAACGGCGTGTGGCGGCCACCCTCGTCCTTGGACAGGATGTAGGCCTGCGCCTCGAAATCGGTGTGCGGGGTGACCGAGCCCGGCTTGATGATGACCTGGCCGCGCTCGACGTCCTCTCGCTTGATGCCGCGGAGCAGCAGACCGACGTTCTCACCGGCCTGGCCCTCGTCGAGCAGCTTGCGGAACATCTCGATACCGGTGACCGTGGTGGTGGTCTTCTCGGTCTTGATGCCGATGATGTCGACGGTCTCGTTGACCTTGAGGATGCCGCGCTCGATACGACCGGTCACGACGGTGCCACGACCGGTGATCGTGAAGACGTCCTCGATCGGCATCAGGAACGGCTTGTCGACGTCGCGCTCCGGCTGCGGGATCGACTCGTCGACGGCCTTCATCAGGTTGAGGACCGACTCGGTCCACTTGGTGTCGCCCTCGAGCGCCTTCAGAGCGGAGACCTGGACGACCGGAACGTCGTCGCCCGGGAACTCGTACTCGGAGAGGAGCTCACGGACCTCGAGCTCGACGAGCTCCAGGATCTCCTCGTCGTCCACCATGTCGGCCTTGTTCAGGGCGACGACGATGTACGGAACGCCGACCTGGCGGGCCAGGAGCACGTGCTCCTTGGTCTGCGGCATCGGGCCGTCGGTGGCGGCGACCACCAGGATTGCGCCGTCCATCTGGGCGGCACCGGTGATCATGTTCTTGATGTAGTCCGCGTGACCCGGGCAGTCGACGTGGGCGTAGTGACGCGACTCGGTCTGGTACTCGACGTGCGCGATGGAGATGGTGATACCGCGCTGACGCTCTTCGGGCGCCTTGTCGATGTTGTCGAACGGGGTGGCCTCGTTCAGGTCCGGGTACGCGTCGTGCAGCACCTTGGTAATGGCGGCCGTGAGGGTCGTCTTACCGTGGTCGATGTGACCGATGGTGCCGATGTTGACGTGCGGCTTAGTCCGCTCGAACTTCGCCTTCGCCACTGGGGTCCTCCTGTGGAGTGGTTCTGTACGCCTTACTCATCGGCGCCAGGTGATCTTTGCTGGGGTGCCGCCCGCCGGGGTCCTTCACGGGGAAGAACCCCAGGCGGTCGGTGTCAAGCCTAAAGCGTGCAACGGGGTGCGTTACTCGCCCTTGGCCTTCGCGATGATCTCCTCGGCGACGTTCCGGGGAACCTCGGCGTAGGAGTCGAACTGCATCGAGTAGCTCGCGCGACCCGACGTCTTGCTGCGGAGGTCGCCGACGTAGCCGAACATCTCCGACAGCGGAACCAGGCCCTTCACGACACGGGCGCCGGCACGCTCCTCCATGGCCTGGATCTGACCACGGCGGGAGTTGATGTCACCGATGACCTCACCCATGTAGTCCTCGGGCGTGGTGACCTCGACGGCCATCATCGGCTCGAGCAGCACGGGGCTGGCCTTGCGCGCGGCCTCCTTGAAGGCCTGCGAGCCGGCGATCTTGAAGGCGAGCTCGGAGGAGTCGACCTCGTGGTAGCCACCGTCGATCAGCGTGACGCGCACGCCGGTCATCTCGTAGCCGGCGAGGATGCCGAACTGCATGGCCTCCTGCGCACCGGCGTCGACCGAAGGGATGTACTCCTTCGGGATACGACCACCGGTCACCTTGTTCACGAACTCGTACGAGGCGTCGCCGCCCTCGATGGGCTCGATCGCGATCTGGACCTTGGCGAACTGGCCGGTACCACCGGTCTGCTTCTTGTGGGTGTAGTCCACACGCTCGACGGCCTTGCGGATCGTCTCGCGGTACGCGACCTGCGGCTTGCCGACGTTGGCCTCGACCTTGAACTCACGGCGCATACGGTCGACCAGCACCTCGAGGTGCAGCTCGCCCATACCACCGATGATGGTCTGGCCGGTCTCCTCGTCCGAGTGAACCTGGAAGGACGGGTCCTCCTCGGCCAGGCGCTGGATCGCGACGCCCAGCTTCTCCTGGTCGCCCTTCGACTTGGGCTCGATGGCGACCTGGATGACCGGAGCCGGGAAGTCCATGGACTCCAGGATGACCGGGTTCTTGTCGTCGGCCAGCGTCTCACCGGTGGTGGTCTGCTTCAGGCCCATGACGGCGACGATGTCGCCGGCGCCCACCGACTCGATCTCCTCACGCTTGTTGGCGTGCATGCGGTAGATCTTGCCGATGCGCTCCTTCTTGCCCTTGACGGAGTTCAGCACCGCGGTGCCGGACTCCAGGCGGCCCGAGTAGACCCGGACGAAGGTGAGCTTGCCGAGGTGCGGGTCGCTCATGATCTTGAACGCCAGCGCGGACAGCGGCTCCGCGTCGGACGGCTTGCGCTTGACGACCTCCTCCGGGTCGTTGACGGCGTGGCCCTCGATGGCCTCGACGTCAAGCGGGGAGGGGAGGTAGCGCACGACCGCGTCGAGCAGGGGCTGGACGCCCTTGTTCTTGAACGCGGTACCGCAGAACACCGGGGTGACCGTGGTGTCCTTGGACTTGCCGGAGGCGATGGTGATACGACGAATCGCGGCGTACAGCTGCTCCTCGGAGGGCTCCTCGCCCTCCAGGTACAGCTCCATGATCTCTTCGTCGTTCTCGGCGACGGCCTCGAGCAGCTTGCCGCGCCACTCGTCGGCAGCCTCGGTGTGCGTGGCCGGGATGTCGACGACGTCGTACATCTCGCCCTTGGTCGCCTCGGCGGACCACACGAGCGCCTTCATGCGGACCAGGTCCACAACGCCCTTGAAGTCGGCCTCGGCACCGATCGGCAGCTGCATGACCAGCGGCTGCGCACCCAGGCGGTCGGAGATCATGTCGACGCAGCGGTGGAACTCGGCACCGGTGCGGTCGAGCTTGTTGACGAAGCAGATACGCGGAACGCCGTAGCGGTCCGCCTGACGCCACACCGTCTCGGACTGCGGCTCCACGCCGGCGACGCCGTCGAACACCGTCACGGCACCGTCGAGCACGCGCAGGGAGCGCTCCACCTCGACCGTGAAGTCGACGTGGCCCGGGGTGTCGATGATGTTGATGGTGTGGTCGACGTCTTCCAGCGGCCAGTGGCAGGTGGTGGCAGCAGAGGTGATCGTGATGCCACGCTCCTGCTCCTGCTCCATCCAGTCCATGGTGGCAGCGCCGTCGTGGACCTCACCGATCTTGTACGAAACGCCGGTGTAGAACAGGATCCGCTCGGTGGTGGTCGTCTTGCCCGCGTCGATGTGGGCCATGATCCCGATGTTGCGGACCTTGGCCAGGTCAAGTGAAGTGGTAGCCATGAGGCTTCAGTCTTCTCTCGGTCTCGATGTGGGTAGCGACTACCAGCGGTAGTGCGCGAAGGCCTTGTTGGACTCGGCCATCTTGTGCGTGTCCTCGCGCTTCTTCACAGCGGCACCGAGGCCGTTGGACGCGTCGAGGAGCTCGTTCAGCAGACGCTCGGTCATCGTCTTCTCGCGACGGGCGCGGGAGTAACCGACGAGCCAGCGCATCGCGAGCGTGTTGGCACGACCGGGCTTGACCTCGATCGGAACCTGGTACGTCGCACCACCGACACGGCGGGACTTGACCTCGAGGGTCGGCTTGATGTTCTCGAGGGCGCGCTTCAGCGTGATGATCGGGTCGTTGCCCGTCTTCTCACGCAGGCCCTCCATGGCGCCGTAGACGATGCGCTCGGCGGTGGAGCGCTTGCCGTTCAGCAGCACCTTGTTGATCAGGGAGGTCACCAGAGGAGAGCTGTAGACCGGGTCGATGATGACCGGGCGCTTCGGGGCGGGGCCCTTACGAGGCATTCTTACTTCTCCTTCTTGGCGCCGTAGCGGCTGCGGGCCTGCTTGCGGTTCTTGACACCCTGGGTGTCGAGGGAGCCACGGATGATCTTGTAGCGAACACCCGGCAGGTCCTTCACACGGCCGCCGCGCACGAGCACGATGGAGTGCTCCTGCAGGTTGTGTCCCTCACCCGGAATGTAAGCGGTGACCTCGATCCCGCTGGTCAGACGCACACGCGCGACCTTACGCAGGGCCGAGTTCGGCTTCTTCGGGGTGGTCGTGAACACACGCGTGCAGACGCCACGACGCTGAGGGGAACCCTCGAGTGCGGGCGTCTTGTTCTTCTCGACCTTGTCCTGCCGGCCCTTGCGGACCAGCTGCTGGATCGTAGGCACTACTTCTCCGGTTTCTGTGTGCCGATAGGTACAGCTAACCTGGAACATCGCCGACCCACGCGGTCGGGTGTGTCGAATCCCGCAGACTCCCGCCGCAAGGCGGAAAGGGCGCAGATTACGGTGGCCGATGACGGCTCGCTATGCGGTTGAAGGCACGCACGAGAGCCAGGGCACACCCCAGGCACAAGGTCTGAGCGTACCTACCTCATTCGCTGTGGTCAAAACAAATGGGCCGCGCCCGCATCCCCGTGCGGAGCATGTCAAGCCCATACGGCCTATGTGATCTTCGAATCAACGATCCGCGCACCTCGGGCAGGTGTCGGCCGCACGTTTGCGCCACCCGGCGGACACCTCGGCGACACCCGTGTCACCAGGTGAGCGCCACCGTCAGCACCAGAAGGAGTGCCCAGCCCGCCGTGGACAGCCAGCCGAGGATCAGACCGGTCAGCGCGAGACCGTCGCCGGACTCACCCTTGCGGCGGATCTCGTCCCGAGCCACGTGCCCCAGGACGATCGCGGGAATGCCCGTGAGGCCCGCGGTCGGCACGCAGAGCAGGCCGCAGACCGCGGCGCCGACGGCCTTGTCGTTGGTCTTCGGCCGGGGCAGGACCATCTGCGGCACGAGTGCCGGCTGCGGCATAGGCCCCTGCGGCAGATCGGCCACGATCAGGGCCAGTTCGCCGAGCGTACGGGCCGCGTACGCCCGCGCCACCCGCCGCTCGAACTCCGGCTGCTCCAGTCGCCCTTCGGCGTACCCCGCCCGGAGCACGTCCACGGCACGCTCGCGGTCGGCGTGCGAGGCGAGCATGGGCGACTGCGCCGGCGGAGCCGGCTGACCGGGCCATGGCCGCGGAACGCCGGCCGTCCCCTGCTGCCAGGGTTGCCACGACGGATAGGACACCGAACACCTCCCCGTGGACTCCGAGTCCCCCCATCATGCGCCGAACCGGCAATTCCGGCACAGACGTTGACGGGACATGTGCCCCGGAAGGCCGAAGGGCGGCCACTCCGCACCGGAGTGACCGCCCCTCGACTCAAGCTGCTCGCTTACTGGTTGTACGGACCGTAGTCGTAGTCCTCCAGCGGAACGGCCTGGCCGGAGCCCGTGCCGAACGGCGAGTAGTCGATGTCGTCGTAGCCCACGGCCGAGTACATCGCGGCCTTGGCCTCCTCGGTCGGCTCGACCCGGATGTTGCGGTAGCGGGACAGACCCGTACCGGCCGGGATGAGCTTACCGATGATGACGTTCTCCTTGAGGCCGATCAGGGAGTCGGACTTGGCGTTGATCGCCGCGTCCGTGAGGACCCTGGTCGTCTCCTGGAAGGACGCCGCCGACAGCCAGGACTCGGTCGCCAGCGAGGCCTTGGTGATACCCATGAGCTGCGGACGACCGGAGGCCGGGTGACCGCCCTCCTGGACCACACGACGGTTCTCGTGCTCGAACTTCCTGCGCTCGACCAGCTCGCCGGGCAGCAGCTCGGCGTCGCCGGACTCGATGATCGTCACACGGCGCAGCATCTGCCGGATGATGATCTCGATGTGCTTGTCGTGGATCGACACACCCTGCGAGTTGTACACCTTCTGGACCTCGCCGACCAGGTGGACCTGGACGGCACGCTGACCCAGGATGCGCAGCACGTCGTGCGGGTTGGTGGCACCCACGGTGAGCTTCTGGCCCACCTCGACGTGCTCGCCTTCGCTGACCAGAAGACGGGCGCGCTTCGAGATCGGGTACGCCGTCTCGTCGCTGCCGTCGTCCGGGGTGATGACGATCTTCTTGGTCTTCTCCGTCTCCTCGATGCGGACGCGTCCGGACGCCTCCGAGATCGGGGCGACACCCTTCGGCGTACGGGCCTCGAAGAGCTCGACGACACGCGGCAGACCCTGGGTGATGTCGTCACCGGCCACACCACCGGTGTGGAAGGTACGCATCGTCAGCTGGGTGCCGGGCTCACCGATGGACTGGGCGGCGATGATGCCGACCGCCTCACCGATATCGACCAGCTTGCCGGTGGCGAGCGAACGGCCGTAGCACATGGCGCAGGTGCCGACCGCGGACTCACAGGTCAGGACCGAACGGGTCTTGACCTCGTCGACGCCCTGGGCCACGAGCTCGTCGATGAGGACGTCGCCCAGGTCCGTGCCGGCCGGGGCCAGCACCCTGCCGTCGACGACGATGTCCTCGGCGAGGCAGCGCGCGTACACGGACGTCTCGACGTTCTCCGCCTTGCGCAGCACGCCGTCGGCGCCGCGCTCCGCGATGTGGAGCTTGAGGCCGCGGTCGGTGCCGCAGTCCTCCTCGCGGATGATGACGTCCTGCGACACGTCGACCAGACGACGGGTGAGGTAACCCGAGTCGGCGGTACGCAGAGCGGTGTCCGCCAGACCCTTACGAGCACCGTGCGTGGAGATGAAGTACTCCAGCACGGACAGACCCTCACGGAACGAGGCCTTGATGGGCCGCGGAATCGTCTCGTTCTTCGCGTTCGACACCAGACCGCGCATACCGGCGATCTGGCGCATCTGCATCATGTTTCCTCGCGCACCCGAGTTCACCATCATGAAGATCGGGTTCGTCTTCGGGAAGTTCTCGGTCATGGCCTCGGCGACCTCGTTGGTCGCGTTGGTCCAGATGCCGATCAGCTCCTGGGTGCGCTCGTCCTTCGTGATCAGACCGCGCTCGTACTGGCGCTGGACCTTCTCGTCCGCGGCCTCCCACTTGGCGACGATCTCCCGCTTCGCGTCGGGGACGACGACGTCGGAGATCGCGACGGTGACACCGGAACGGGTGGCCCAGAAGAAGCCCGCCGCCTTCAGGTTGTCGAGCGTGGCCGCCACGATGACCTTCGGGTAGCGCTCGGCCAGGTCGTTGACGATCTGGGAGAGCTGCTTCTTGCCGACCTCGTAGTCGACGAACGGGTAGTCCTCGGGCAGCAGCTCGTTGAAGAGCGCACGGCCCAGGGTCGTCCGAAGGCGGAAGGAGTCACCCTGCTGCCACTCCGGCTCGCCCTCCTCGCGGACCGGCGGGGTCCAACCACGAGGCGGGATGGTGCCCACCGGGAACCGGATGTCGACCGGCGCCTGGAGCGACAGCTCGCCGGCGTCGAAGGACATGATCGCCTCGGCGACGGACGCGAAGGAGCGGTCCTCGCCCTTGACGTTGCGGCCCTCGGCGTCCGTGGTGAGGAAGAACAGGCCCAGCACCATGTCCTGGGTCGGCATCGTCACCGGGCGGCCGTCGGCCGGCTTGAGGATGTTGTTCGAGGACAGCATCAGGATGCGGGCCTCGGCCTGCGCCTCCGCGGACAGCGGCAGGTGCACGGCCATCTGGTCACCGTCGAAGTCCGCGTTGAACGCGGTGCAGACGAGCGGGTGGATCTGGATGGCCTTGCCCTCGACCAGCTGCGGCTCGAAGGCCTGGATGCCGAGGCGGTGCAGCGTGGGCGCACGGTTCAGCAGAACCGGGTGCTCCGCAATGACCTCTTCCAGCACGTCGTACACGACCGTGCGGCCGCGCTCGACCATGCGCTTGGCGCTCTTGATGTTCTGCGCGTGGTTCAGGTCGACCAGGCGCTTCATCACGAACGGCTTGAAGAGCTCCAGCGCCATCGCCTTCGGCAAACCGCACTGGTGCAGCTTCAGCTGCGGACCGACGACGATCACGGAACGCGCCGAGTAGTCGACACGCTTGCCGAGCAGGTTCTGACGGAATCGACCCTGCTTACCCTTCAGCATGTCGCTGAGGGACTTCAGCGGGCGGTTGCCGGGGCCCGTGACCGGGCGGCCGCGACGACCGTTGTCGAAGAGGGCGTCAACAGCCTCCTGAAGCATGCGCTTCTCGTTGTTGACGATGATCTCCGGGGCACCGAGGTCCAGGAGCCTCTTCAGACGGTTGTTGCGGTTGATGACGCGGCGGTACAGGTCGTTCAGGTCGGAGGTCGCGAAGCGGCCACCGTCCAGCTGCACCATCGGACGCAGGTCCGGCGGGATGACCGGCACGCAGTCGAGGACCATGCCCTTGGGGCTGTTGGAGGTCTGCAGGAAGGCAGACACGACCTTCAGCCGCTTGAGCGCACGGGTCTTCTTCTGGCCCTTGCCGGTGCGGATGATCTCGCGGAGACGCTCGGCCTCCTCCTCGAGGTCGAAGGACTCCAGGCGCTTCTGCAGCGCCGCGGCACCCATCGAACCGTCGAAGTACGTGCCGAAGCGGTCACGCAGCTCGCGGTAGAGCAGCTCGTCGCCCTCGAGGTCCTGGACCTTGAGGTTCTTGAACCGGGCCCACACCTCGTCGAGGCGGTCGATCTCGCGCTGCGCACGGTCGCGCAGCTGCTTCATCTCGCGCTCCGCGCCCTCGCGCACCTTGCGGCGCACATCGGCCTTGGCACCCTCGGCCTCGAGCTCGGCCAGGTCGGCCTCGAGCTTCTTGGCGCGGGCCTCCAGGTCGGCGTCGCGACGGTTCTCGATCTGCTGCCGCTCGACGGAGACGTGCGCCTCCAGGGAGGGCAGGTCACGCGTACGGCGCTCCTCGTCGACGTACGTGATCATGTACGCCGCGAAGTAGATGACCTTCTCCAGGTCCTTCGGGGCGAGGTCGAGCAGGTAGCCCAGCCGCGACGGAACGCCCTTGAAGTACCAGATGTGCGTGACGGGAGCGGCCAGCTCAATGTGGCCCATCCGCTCACGGCGCACCTTGGCGCGCGTGACCTCCACGCCACAGCGCTCACAGATGATGCCCTTGAAGCGGACACGCTTGTACTTGCCGCAGTAGCACTCCCAGTCCCGGGTGGGGCCGAAGATCTTCTCGCAGAAGAGGCCGTCCTTCTCGGGCTTGAGGGTGCGGTAGTTGATGGTCTCGGGCTTCTTGACCTCGCCGTGGCTCCACTGACGGATGTCGTCAGCGGTGGCCAGGCCGATCCGGAGCTCGTCGAAGAAGTTGACGTCGAGCACTATGCGTCAATCCCTCTCAGGGTCGTAAGTCTTTCGGTCTGTACGGGGGTCCCGGGGTCGGCGGGCCTTGGAGTCAGGCCCGCCCGACTCCCGTCAGACCTCTTCGACGCTGCTCGGCTCGCGCCGGGACAGGTCGATGCCGAGCTCCTCCGCAGCGCGGAAGA
This sequence comes from Streptomyces sp. CA-106110, assembly GCF_050936285.1. Taxonomy (NCBI): domain Bacteria; kingdom Bacillati; phylum Actinomycetota; class Actinomycetes; order Kitasatosporales; family Streptomycetaceae; genus Streptomyces; species Streptomyces sp. CA-106110. The sequence continues at coordinate 5,252,529 of NZ_JBNJNB010000001.1, forward strand.
CGTCCTCGTCGGTGTCGCGCATCTCGATGGACATACCGTCGCTGGACAGCACCTCCACGTTCAGGCACAGGGACTGCATCTCCTTGATGAGCACCTTGAAGGACTCGGGGATGCCAGGCTCGGGGATGTTCTCGCCCTTGACGATGGCCTCGTAGACCTTCACGCGGCCGGTGACGTCGTCGGACTTGATGGTCAGCAGCTCCTGCAGTGCGTAGGCGGCGCCGTAGGCCTCGAGGGCCCACACCTCCATCTCGCCGAAGCGCTGGCCACCGAACTGGGCCTTACCACCCAGCGGCTGCTGGGTGATCATCGAGTACGGACCGGTCGACCGGGCGTGCAGCTTGTCGTCGACCAGGTGGTGCAGCTTCAGGATGTACATGTAGCCGATCGAGATCGGCTCCGGGAACGGCTCACCGGAGCGGCCGTCGAACAGCCGCGCCTTGCCGGACGGGAGGACCATCCGGTCACCGTCGCGGTTCGGGATGGTGTGCTCCAGCAGACCCGCCAGTTCGTCCTCGCGGGCACCGTCGAAGACCGGGGTCGCGACGTTGGTCCGGGGGTCGACCTGGTCGGCACCGATCGCCTGCAGGCGCTGTGCCCACTCATCACCGAGGCCGGAGACGTCCCAGCCCTGGCTGGCGAGCCAGCCGAGGTGGATCTCCAGCACCTGTCCCGGGTTCATTCGGGACGGCACACCCAGCGGGTTGAGGATGATGTCGACCGGGGAGCCGTCCTCCAGGAACGGCATGTCCTCGATCGGCAGGATCTTGGAGATGACACCCTTGTTGCCGTGACGGCCGGCGAGCTTGTCACCGTCGGTGATCTTGCGCTTCTGGGCCACGTAGACGCGGACCAGCTGGTTCACGCCCGGCGGCAGCTCGTCGCCCTCCTCGCGGTCGAAGACGCGCACACCGATGACCTTGCCGGTCTCGCCGTGCGGCACCTTCAGCGAGGTGTCACGGACCTCACGGGCCTTCTCACCGAAGATCGCGCGCAGCAGGCGCTCCTCGGGGGTCAGCTCGGTCTCACCCTTCGGGGTCACCTTGCCGACGAGGATGTCACCGGCGATGACCTCGGCACCGATACGGATGATGCCGCGCTCGTCCAGGTCCGCGAGGACCTCCTCGGAGACGTTCGGGATGTCCCGGGTGATCTCCTCGGGGCCGAGCTTGGTGTCACGGGCGTCGACCTCGTGCTCCTCGATGTGGATCGAGGAGAGGACGTCGTCCTGCACGAGGCGCTGCGACAGGATGATCGCGTCCTCGTAGTTGTGACCCTCCCACGGCATGAACGCCACGAGCAGGTTCTTGCCGAGCGCCATCTCACCGTTCTGGGTGGCCGGACCGTCGGCGAGGACCTGGCCCTCGATGATCCGGTCGCCCTCGTTGACGATGACCTTCTGGTTGACCGAGGTGCCCTGGTTGGAGCGGGCGAACTTGGCCAGGCGGTACGTGATGTACGTGCCGTCGTCGTTGGCCGTGGTGACGTAGTCCGCGGAGACCTCCTGGACCACACCCGCCTTCTCGGCCTTGACCACGTCGCCGGCGTCGACGGCGGAGCGGTACTCCATGCCGGTGCCGACGAGCGGGGACTCGGACCTGATCAGCGGCACGGCCTGACGCATCATGTTCGCGCCCATGAGGGCACGGTTGGCGTCGTCGTGCTCGAGGAAGGGGATCATGGCGGTCGCGACCGACACCATCTGGCGCGGCGAGACGTCCATGTAGTCCACGTCCTCGGGGCTGACGTAGTCGACCTCGCCGCCACGGCGGCGGACCAGCACGCGGCCCTCGGCGAAGCGGAGCTCGTCCGTCAGCGTGGCGTTGGCCTGCGCGATGACGAACCGGTCCTCTTCGTCGGCGGTCAGGTAGTCGACGTCGTCGGTGACCTGGCCGTCGTTCACCTTGCGGTACGGGGTCTCGACGAAGCCGAACGCGTTGACCCGGCCGTAGGAGGCGAGCGAACCGATCAGACCGATGTTCGGGCCTTCCGGGGTCTCGATCGGGCACATGCGTCCGTAGTGGGACGGATGCACGTCACGGACCTCGAAGCCGGCCCGCTCACGGGAGAGACCACCCGGGCCGAGCGCGGACAGACGACGCTTGTGCGTCAGCCCGGACAGCGGGTTGTTCTGGTCCATGAACTGGGACAGCTGGCTGGTGCCGAAGAACTCCTTGATGGAGGCGACGACCGGCCGGATGTTGATCAGGGTCTGCGGCGTGATCGCTTCGACGTCCTGGGTCGTCATGCGCTCGCGCACGACGCGCTCCATACGCGCCAGACCCGTACGGACCTGGTTCTGGATGAGCTCGCCGACGCTGCGCAGGCGGCGGTTGCCGAAGTGGTCGATGTCGTCGGTCTCGACGACGATCGACTGGCCGCTGTCGCCGACCGTCTCGGTCTCACCCGCGTGCAGCTTCACCAGGTACTTGATCGTCGAGATGATGTCCTCGACGGTCAGGATGCCCGCGTCGAGCGGGGCGTCCGCACCCAGCTTCTTGTTGACCTTGTAGCGGCCGACCTTGGCGAGGTCGTAGCGCTTCGGGTTGAAGTACAGGTTCTCCAGCAGCGTCTGCGCGGCCTCACGCGTCGGGGGCTCGCCCGGGCGCAGCTTGCGGTAGATGTCGAGCAGCGCGTCGTCCTGGCCCTGGGTGTGGTCCTTCTCCAGGGTGGCGCGCATGGACTCGTACTCGCCGAACTCCTCGAGGATCTGCTCGGTCGTCCAGCCGAGCGCCTTCAGGAGGACGGTCACGGACTGCTTGCGCTTGCGGTCGATACGGACACCGACCATGTCGCGCTTGTCGATCTCCATCTCCAGCCAGGCACCCCGGGACGGAATGATCTTGGCCGAGAAGATGTCCTTGTCGGACGTCTTGTCGATGGAGGAGTCGAAGTAGACACCGGGCGAACGGACCAGCTGCGACACCACGACACGCTCGGTGCCGTTGATGACGAACGTGCCCTTGTTCGTCATGAGCGGGAAGTCGCCCATGAAGACGGTCTGGGACTTGATCTCGCCGGTCTCGTTGTTGGTGAACTCGGCCGTGACGAAGAGAGGCGCGGCGTAGGTGAAGTCGCGCTCCTTGCACTCGTCGATCGAGTTCTTCGGCGGCTCGAAGCGGTGGTCGCGGAACGTCAGCGACATCGACCCGGAGAAGTCCTCGATCGGGGAGATCTCCTCGAAGATCTCCTCGAGACCGGACTTGGTGGGGACGTCCTGACCGGACTCCAGAGCCTCCTCGACGCGAGCCTTCCATGCGTCGTTGCCGAGCAGCCAGTCGAAGCTCTCGGTTTGCAGCGCGAGAAGGTTCGGAACCTCGAGGGGCTCCTTGATCTTTGCAAAGGAGATGCGCAGCGGGGCGGTGCTGGCGCCGTTGTTCGTATTCGCGGTCGAGGCAGTGCGCGAGGCGGCCAAGAGGGGGTCCTTCCGAGGGCTCGGACTCACTACGCGCGTCCCGGTCCCCACCGAGCACAGAGAAGGAAAGTCCCAGGTCGGAGACTTCCAGTCTGTGTACTCAAGCAGAGGGCGTACTCCTGGTGACGGACAGGAGACAGCTAACAGGCAGCGCAAAGGGTCAGTGTAGCCACTTGGCACACTGATGTCCAGTGCGGGTTTGCAGGCCCACGCCGGAGACCCTCTCTGTCCCTCAATACCTGCGGCAAGCCACGCCCTCGATGCACATCGATACTGCCCTCTTCGTCGTCGATCCATGCCTCGGATCCGGATCGTTGTGACGACGCGTCCTGAGAATTGCGCGCTGCGTGCGGTTCGTCAAGGCCCCCCCTGCCCAAACCGGGTGCTGCCCTCGTCACTTGCCACCTGCCACCGGAACCCTCGGGAGGCAGGACGAAGATCACCATACTCCCCGCGGCGACGGGCGCAAGGCAGCCGCCGCCACACCCCTCGGAACGGCGAAGGGCGACCACCCGGATGGATGATCGCCCTTCGGCGCGCTCGCGTTACAGCCCTGCGAGTGAGCCGCGCCGAGGACCCACAGGGGGCCGCTACGGCGTTCGAGTGAGCCGCGGCCGGCGGTCGCGAGAAGACCGCGTGCGGCCTACACGAAAGGGCCGTACGAGGCGGCTGCCCCGTACGGCCCTGTGAGACCCTGTGCGGGCCCGTGAGTCCGGTGCGGACCCGAAGAGGTGTTACTTGACCTCGACGGAGGCGCCGGCGCCCTTGAGGGACTCGGCGGCCTTCTCGGCGGCGTCCTTGGCGACCTTCTCCAGGACGGGCTTCGGGGCGCCGTCCACGAGGTCCTTGGCCTCCTTGAGGCCCAGGGAGGTCAGCTCGCGCACGACCTTGATGACCTGGATCTTCTTGTCGCCGGCACCGGTGAGGATGACGTCGAACTCGTCCTTCTCCTCCTCGACCTCGGCGGCGGCGGCCGGGCCGGCCGGGCCCGCGACGGCGACCGCGGCGGCGGCGGTGACGTCGAACTTCTCCTCGAACGCCTTCACGAACTCGGAGAGCTGGATGAGGGTCATCGACTCGAACTCGGCGAGCAGTTCTTCCTGGGTGAGAGCCACGATGGCTTCCTTCCACTAATTCGGCTGGTGCCGGATGTACATGTCTGGCGGGCGTACGTTCGGCCCGCTACGACCTCCGCCTCAGGCGGCGGTGGTCATTTCGGGGGCCGAATTACTCGGCACCGCCCTGCTCGTCCTGCTTGGCGCGAAGCGCGTCCACGGTGCGGACGAGCTTCGACGGGAGCGCCTGGAAGACCTGAGCAGCCTGCGTCTGCTTGCCCTTCAGAGCACCCGCCAGCTTGGCGAGCAGAACCTCGCGGGACTCGAGGTCCGCAAGCTTCTTGATCTCGTCGGCGGACAGCGCCTTGCCATCAAGGACACCGCCCTTGATGACGAGGTTCGGGTTGTCCTTGGCGAAGTCACGAAGACCCTTCGCCGACTCCACCGGGTCACCGGTGACGAAGGCGACCGCCGTCGGACCGTTGAACAGGTCGTCGAGCGAGGAGATCCCGGCCTCGTTGGCCGCAATCTTGGTCAGCGTGTTCTTCACCACGGCGTACTGGGCGTTCTCACCGAGCGAACGGCGCAGCGTCTTCAGCTGCGCCACGGTGAGACCCCGGTACTCGGTCAGCACGGCGGCGCTCGAGCTACGGAACTGCTCCGTGAGCTCGGCCACCGCGGCAGCCTTGTCGGGCCTTGCCATAGAGCGTCGGCCTCCTTCCGGGTGATGGGACCGCTCAGAAGGGGCTGGGGAAAACGAAACGCCCCGGCGCAGGCGCACGGGGCGGACTCGACCGGCTGCACGCGGGGGGAACGCACATGCTCCGGGAGCTCTTCCACAGTCACCTGCGCGGGTCGTCCGCAGTTCAGCGGATCCTTCGGCCGCCGCGCCCTCTTCCGAGCACGCGGCAACGACCAGCGGTCTTTGGCTTCTGTAGGAGAGTACGGGAACGGATCGCCGTCGGGCAAATCCGTTCCCACGCTCGGCCGGGCTCGGCCCCGGGGACTCGTCCCACGGGGCTCGGCCCGCGGGGGTCAGCCCTGCTGGGCGCCCTTCATCATCTCGGCGAGGTCGGCCGTGTCCTTGGCGGACGGAGCCGTCACCGTCACCGGCTTGTTGTAGTCGACGAAGGTGATGGTCATGTCCAGCGGACCCTTGTCGGCGTCACCGCGCATCCGGAACTGCTTGGTGTGGTTGCTGCCGTCGATCCACATGTCCATGGACAGCTTGTCCGCGCCCATCTTGGCGTACTGGTCGAGGCCCTTCTCGCGCTGCTCGAGGGTGGCCTTGTCCAGCTTCTGGGCCTTGAGGGAGGCACGCATCTCCGCGACGGTGATGTCGCCCTTGTAGTGGGTCGTCTGCACGCCGTCGACGGTCTCGGTGCCGACCTTCGTCACACGCTTGGAGCTGGTCAGGAACGTGGAGTCCTGGGCCGGGTTCTGGTTCGCCTGACCGGCCGCCCCCATCTGGTCCAGGTTCTTCTGCATGTCCCCGCCCAGCGCGCCCAGGTCGAGCTTCATCCAGTGCTTGCCGCCCAACTCCTTGGCAGCCTCGCCACCCGCGCCGATGTACATCACCTTGTCGACGAGGCGCATCTCGACCGGGCCCCCGGTCTTCTGCTCCGACGACGTCATCTTCATGCTCATGGCGAGCGGCTTCACGGCCATCTGGGCCTCGGCCCTGACCTGGCCCGCACCCGGCATCGTCCCGGTCATCCGGTAGTGCAGGGACGTGATGCCCTCGGAGTTCTTCGCGGCCGCGGCGACGGCCGCGGCGGGCGACATCCGCGGCGACTCCTCCGCACCGTTGCCCTTCGAGCAGCCGACCGCTCCGCCGCCCAGAACCAGGGCCGCGAGCACCGCGCCGGCCGCACCGCGCTCCACCCGGTGGCGCACAGCAAACGTCATGATTCCCCCCAGCGAACACATGGTTGATCCATAACAAGACCGCGAGCCTATACCCAAGGACTGACAGAGGCGCGTCAATTCCGGCGTCAAGCAGTGAACGCTGATGCGCTACGAACCCCGGGTGCTCATCAGCTCCTTGAAGTCCGCGGTGTCCGCCGCCGAGGGCCGGCCGGCCGAGACCTTCACGCCGTAGTCGCGGTAGTAGGCCGTGGCGGACATGCGGCCGCCGGCCAGCTCGCCCTTCTCGACCTTCTTGACCAGCAGGGCGTGGTCGTCGACCCAGATGTCGACGGTCTCCCTGGTCACCCCGGCCTGCTCCAGCCGCTCCCGCAGCGCGGCCGCGTCCTCTCCGCTGAGGTTTGCCGGGGTGACCGTGCCCGAGTAGTGCGTGGTGTGCCGGCCGCGCACCGTCTCCTCGCCGACCCTGCGCACGGCCCCGCAGGCGAGCAGGAGCCGGACCGGGCGGATCGGGGCGGTGTCGCGCAACTGGTCCGTGAGATACGCCCCGGAGCCGCCCGGCAACGCCGCCAGGTCGCCGTAGCCGTACCTGATCCAGTGCCGGCCGGCGAGGCAGCGGGCGAACGGGGCGCCGACCTTCGCGTAGTAGGCGTCGGGCAGCAGCCGGGCCTCCATGGAGGTGCTGTTCATGTTGCGCATGGTCTCGGCGAGCCAGCCGCCGGTATAGGTGATGCGCAGGGTGCCCACGGACCCGTGGGACCAGCCGAGCGCCCCGTCCGTCTTCAGGGCGAGCATGGCGCCCATGGCGGTCGTGGACTCGATCCGCGCGGAGCCGGCCCTGGTGGTGGCCTTCTCGACGGCGCACAGGGCGGTCACCGACCGGGAGTCCGCCCGCCCGGCGCGGCCGCCGGAGGGCGCCGCCGCGCCAATGTCGGAGTCGCCGTCACCGAAGAGGCCGCACCCCGCCACGGCGGAGAGGGCGGCCACCGCCGCGATCGGGAGGATCCCGCGCCGCACGATCCTGTCCCTCATCCGTTCCCCCTTGTGCACTGCGTGATCTTCACGCTAACTCCGCGGCGGCGGACCCGGCACGCGCCTGGCTCGAAACGGCATGTGCCGCACCTCTCGCCGGACGAAAAGCGCCGGGGCCCGCACCTCGGAAGGTGCGGGCCCCGGCGTCAGCTGCGCGTGACCACGGCTGCCGTCAGTGTCAGACGGCGGCCGGATCCTCCTCGACGAGGAGGTTGCGGGTGCGGTTCGGGTCGAGCGGAATGCCGGGGCCCATCGTGGTGGTGATGGCAGCCTTCTTGATGTAGCGACCCTTGGCGGCGGACGGCTTCAGACGGAGGATCTCCTCCAGCGCCGCGCCGTAGTTCTCCACCAGCTTGGCGTCGTCGAAGGACGCCTTGCCGATGATGAAGTGCAGGTTCGAGTGCTTGTCGACGCGGAACTCGATCTTGCCGCCCTTGATGTCCGTGACGGCCTTCGTCACGTCCGGAGTCACGGTGCCGGTCTTGGGGTTCGGCATCAGACCACGGGGACCGAGCACGCGGCCGAGGCGGCCGACCTTGCCCATGAGGTCCGGGGTGGCGACGACGGCGTCGAAGTCCAGACGGCCCTTCGACACCTCGTCGATCAGCTCGTCGGCGCCGACGATGTCGGCGCCCGCGGCACGAGCGGCCTCGGCACGGTCACCGGTCGCGAAGACCAGGACCCGGGCGGTCTTACCGGTGCCGTGCGGGAGGTTCACGGTGCCACGGACCATCTGGTCGGCCTTGCGCGGGTCGACACCCAGGCGGAAGGCGACCTCGACCGTGCCGTCGAACTTGGTCGTGGAGGTCTCCTTGGCCAGACGGACGGCCTCGAGCGGGGCGTACAGCTTCTCCCGGTCGACCTTGGCGTCCGCAGCGCGGAGAGCCTTGCTGCGCTTGCTCACAACTGCTCCTGTGGGTTCTGAAGGAGGCGTGGTACGGGCCGAGCAGGCCCTGCCACGTGCGGCCGGAACCGCATGATTCTACGAAGGTGGGGTTCAGCCCTCGACCGTGACGCCCATGGAACGGGCGGTGCCGGCGATGATCTTCGATGCGGCGTCCAGGTCGTTGGCGTTGAGGTCGGGCATCTTGGTCTGGGCGATCTCGCGGACCTGCGCCTCGGTGATCTTGGCGACCTTGGTCTTGTGCGGCTCGCCGGAGCCCTTCTCGATACCCGCGGCCTTGAGAATCATCTTGGCGGCCGGCGGCGTCTTGGTGACGAAGGTGAAGGAACGGTCCTCGTAGACCGTGATCTCCACCGGGATCACCCAGCCACGCTGCGACTCGGTCGCGGCGTTGTAGGCCTTGCAGAACTCCATGATGTTCACGCCGTGCTGACCCAGCGCCGGGCCGACCGGCGGAGCCGGGTTGGCCGCGCCGGCCTTGATCTGGAGCTTGATGAGCCCCGTGACCTTCTTCTTCTTGGGAGGCATTGCTCTCTCCGGGTCCTTAGTGAGAGTTTTCCGCCATCGATCCGGATCATCCGGATCGAGGCATACCGCACAACGATAGCGGGTACCTTTGCACGCCCAAAAACGAGCAGGTCAGGCCAACGTCCGGCCACCGCTGGAAGCAGCCCTGGACAGCCTCTCCGACTTGGTCGGACGTGTGCGTACGGGAAAGCACCGCGGCACGGCCCGGACTCGGTACCAGCACGCGAAAGAGCCCCTGCCCGACGGGAAATCGCCGGCCAGGGGCCCTGTCGGACAGTCCGACTAGTTCTTCTGGAAGTGATGCGGCCGGTTTGCCACCTGGCCTCCTGCATCATCCCACCCTTTTCCACCTGCACTGACGCCGGTGCTGGTCGGTGTTGTCTGTCAACGTTGGTCATCACCGAACGGCCCAGAGACGGCCCGAGCGAGGGTGTCGCGGGGTGCCTCTCGATGCGAACTATGGGCGGGAAATGCCGCGCAGAGAGCCTGCCAGCTCGGAAACGTGTCGCGCCTGGTCGGCGGACAGCCGTCGCGCCTCCCACAGTAGCGCCGCGGTGTCCACGGCCTCCGGGGACGGAGAGGGCGGCTTCACACGCAGAATGACGCCCGTCAGGGCGGCCAGTTCGCTGGCGTCGATCCCTAGCACGGCAGCGAAGGCCGTCACCAAGCGCGGGGTCAGCTCCTTACGACCGGAGCCGATCACGCCGTACGTGGCCGCCGAGAGGTATGTAGGCGTCACGAACGCAAGCGTCTTCGCCATGCCCATCCAGTTCAGGTTGCGGTACTGAAGCATGCGGATCATCCAGGCGCCCGGACCGCCGTCGAGGGGTATGAGCGGCTTCGGGGCGAAGCTGGATCGCCGTTCATCCTGCGGCAGTGAGCGGATCAGCCGCAGAAGTTCACAGCGTCCCGCCGCGGGGAGACGCACTGCATCCGTCACTGTGCGCGCCACCCAATTCGCGGCCGTGGCGTCCAACGGCGCCATATCTTCAGGGACCGCCAACCCCGCGAGGATGAACAGATCGACGGCGTGGAAACCCAATGCGCACGCAAGCCCTCGGAGCAGCGTCTCGCCTGGGCTCTCACCTGAGAGCACCGCGCGGATCTCGTCTGCGGTCAACTCAGCCCGGTCGGCCAACTCCTGCACGCCAAGGTCTCTATCGTCCAGCAACCACGCCAGCATCGCGCCGAAGCCAGGATGCTTCATCATGCCCGCAGCCTAGCCAGAAGCGCGGACCCCAACCCTGGCATGCCCACGCGGTCGGTGCAGCGACTTTGGCCGGGAGCTGCTTTGGCGCGAGTGATCATGGCCCCGTAAGCTTCCGGCGCGTCGGGCAGTCTGTGGACCTGCCCGGTAAAGCACGACGTTGGGGCCATGATCTTCGAGGCTCGCGCCAAAGTGGCTGGCTAAAGTCGCGGAGCCGACCGCCCCAGCCACGACGTGTTCTGACCTCATGCACTGTGTGCCTGCCTCTTGGGCGGGAGCGGGCGGCCGGCGGTGCCGAGCGGGGCGGAGACATGAGCGCGGGCGCCGCCGGCCGCCCGCGCCCGCCCGGAGGAGCGAAGCGACGACGGGTGCTTGATGAGGTAGAGAAACCCGTAACGGGCTCTCTGGGCGATCAAGCACCCCGGCTGATGGGTGGCCTACTGGAGGTCGTACTCCGCTGCAAGGACACGCCCTGGCCCCATGAAGTCGCGGGCGTATTCGGTGATCTGTCCGTGTTGGTCCCAGTAGTGGTTGGCCATGCTCAGCACGGGGGTGCCGGGATCGAGGTCCAGGAGCGGCGCAACGTCCTCCGGGAGCTCCTGGATCGACACCGCGTCTCGGCGCTTCACCGCCCGGCGGCCGGTCCGGTCCTCGATCAGACCGAACGTCATCTTCGGCAGGGGGCCCGTCGAGACCAGCTCGGGGGCCGCTTCAGCCAACTCACCGGGAAGCCAGGACGTGGACAGGGCAACTACCCCGTCTTCGTCCAGGTACCGGCGTCGGCGCTGGACCACGCGGGTCCCTACCTCTACCTCGAGGGCGTCGGCCACCTCGGGGCTTGCGGGCACCAGCTCGGCACTGATGATCTCTACCCGCTCGCCGGGCCTGAAGCCGGTGCCTGTCGTTCGCTGCAACTGGAGCCGGTCAGGTCCGGTTGTGAGCTTGCTCGGCATACGCGCCACCGTTCCAATCCCTGGGATGGTCTCTGCGTATCCCTCTGCCCGTAGAACGGACGCGACTCGTGTAGCGGTAGCCACTGAGACGCCTTCATCGCGCACGATCTCGCGGACCGACGGGATGCGATCTCCGGGCTGCAGCTCGCCACGCTCGATCTGGTCTTTGATCTGCGCCGCAATGCGCCGGTAAGGCGGCAGCGCGGGCGAGTTCCCGGCCATGCGCACGGCTCCCTTCTAGAGCACTTTAGAACACCATCTTGACGCTGCAGGTGCTTTAAAACACTATAGAGCTGTGCCGCTCGCTCCGACAGGGGTGCTCCGGCGTCAACGACATCTGCCCAGGGGCGGCGTTCAACCGCCAAGAAGATCCGCCGCCCCTGGCTCCCATGAAGGGAAGCCCCATCATGCCCGCTTCTTCCTTAGTCGTGCGCATCTCGCGTCAACGAGCCTGCCCGGCCTGCGGCAGCACGCGGTGCGCCGACCCGGCTCAGTGCCTGTACTTCCTGACCTCGCGCCCGTGGGGCGACTGCGTCAAGTGCGGCGGCGCTGGCTTCGCCGGTGAAGACTCCCCGTTGGAGATCTTCTGCGGCTACTGCCTTGGCTCCGGTCTCGATGAGTACATGCCCGGCACGATCACTCCGGACCAGATCAGCGAGGGCGCCAAGAGGCGGCACGCTGCCTTCGTCGCCCACCTCACCGCGCTCGTGCCCCAGTCCCCCGCTCCGCTGGGGGTGGCGGCATGAGCCTCTTCCCCTCCTGCCTGGATCTTCTGGACCGCCCGACCGCGTGCCCCGGTTGCCGCGCCCACGCACCCGGCTGGGTCCGGGTCTTCGTGGACGGCCTGAGCGTCCTGACCCATGGCGGTGACCTGATCTGCCCGGCCGATCCCACCTTCGGCGCGTCGGCTGCCTCGCCCGTGGTCCTGGTGGAGGTGGCTGCGTGACGGTCTTCCCCGTCGCCCCGGAGGCCGTGGCCGATGCTGCGGCCTCCCTGGGCACCGACCCCCTCACCCTGGCCGATCTCCTCCGGGTGGCGAACGCGCCCGGCTTCGACCGCTGGCAGGAGCAGGTGCGCCGCACGGGCGGCTGCTCCCACCCGATCCACCTGGTGGGCCAGACGGTCACCCGTGACGCCAAGACCGGCGACGTCCTGTACTCCTACAGCACCGAGCACGAGCCGGGCGGACGGCTCCGCGTCGCCTGCGGCAACCGGCGCGCCTCCCGCTGTCCCTCGTGCGCCTGGACCTACGCGGGCGACACCTACCACCTGATCCGCGCCGGGATCACCGGCGACGAACGCAAGGACGTGCCTGCCACGGTCCGGGATCACCCCCGGGTCTTCGCTACCCTCACCGCGCCCTCGTTCGGACCCGTCCACAACCGCCCCGACTCCGGCCGCTGCCGGTGCGGTGCCCAGCACACCGACGATGACCCCGCGCTGGGCACAGCACTCGACCCGGAGACGTACGACTACGCCGGGGCGGTGCTGTGGAACAACCACGCCGGGGACCTGTGGCGGCGCTTCACCATCTACCTCCGCAGGGAGATCGCCGCTCGCGCGGGCCTCACCCAGACCGCGCTGAAAGAGGTGTGCCGGGTCTCCTTCGGCAAGGTCGCCGAGTTCCAAAAGCGCGGGGCTGTGCACTTCCACGCCGTGGTGCGCCTGGACGGACCGGACGGGCCCGGCACGTCCCCGCCGGCCTGGGCCACGGTCGCGGTCCTGGACAGCTCGATCCGCGCCGCCGCTGCTCGGGTCGCGGTGACCGTGCCTCCCGCCGGCGCTTTCGCCGCGCGCGTCTTGCGCTGGGGCACCCAGGTCGACGTACAGCCCATCGGGGCTCTTGGCCATGAGGAGCTGACGGAACAGGCCGTGGCCTCCTACGTGGCGAAGTACGCCACCAAGGCGGCCGAGACGACTGGCACCGTCGACCGCCGGATCGGGGAGCTCTCGGAGCTCGACAAGCTGTCCTTGCCCGACCACACCCGGCGCCTGATCGAGGCCTGCTGGGTGCTGGCCGAGGCGTACCCGGATCGACTATTGGCGCGCTGGGCTCACATGCTCGGCTTCCGCGGCCACTTCTCCACCAAGAGCCGCCGCTACTCCACCACACTCGGCGCCCTCCGCCAGGTGCGCGCCGACTACCGCGCCCGGCAAGAACGCCGGGAACGCGGCCTACCCGAAGACCTCGACGAAACGGAGGGCTCCACGCTGATCCTCGCCCACTGGACCTACGCCGGACATGGCCACACCCCCGGCGAATCCTGGCTCGCTCAGTCGATCGCCCGGGAGCTCCGGCTCAATCGGGAGACCGCCCGCGAAGCCCTGTCCGACTGGCCTGAGCCGGACGACTGGGAGGTGTGCGCATGAGGCGCCTGCCAGACCAGTACCTGACCCCGGAAGACCTGGTGGTCATGCTCCGCCTGCCCAGCGTGGACACGGTCTACCAATGGCGTCGCAAGGGCACCGGGCCGCGTGGCTTCCGCGTCGGCCGTCACCTCCGCTTCGACCCCGAGGACGTGCGCGCCTGGGTCGAGTCCCTGATGGAAGGGGCCGCCTGATGGCCGGACACGTCCAAGACCGCTGGTACAAGATCGAGACTGGTCCGGATGGCGCGACCCGCAAGGTCAAGACCGACCGTTACGGTGTCGGCCTCCGCTACCGGGCCCGGTACGTCGCGCCGGACGGCACCGAGAAGTCCAAGAGCTTCCCGGACCGCAAGAAGCGCGAGGCTGAGCGGTGGCTGACCAACATCGAAGCCGACATGTCGCGTGGCCACTACATCGACCCGACTGCCGGAAAGATCACTTTCAGGAAGTACGCCGAAGACTGGTTGGCCTCCCAGACGACCGATGCGGCTACCCGCGTCGCGGTCGAAAGTCGGTTACGGCTCCACGCCTTTCCGCACCTGGGCAGTCGGCCGCTGGCCGCCTTTCAGCCCTCGAACATCCGCGCTTGGGCTCGGCTCCTGGACGACACCGGGGCCGCCAGCTCGTACCGGCGTGCGATCTTCGCGAATGTCTCGGCGGTGCTGTCGGCCGCCGTGGATGACGGCTACCTCGCCCGCAATCCGTGTCGCGCTGGCTCCGTCCGGCCGCCCAAGCCATCCCCTGGACGGATCACACCCTGGTCACCTGATCGAGTCTTCGCGGTTCGAGCCGGGATGCCTGATCGGCTCCGGGCCATGGTCGATGTCGGGGCAGGCTGCGGTCTCCGCCAAGGCGAGATCTTCGGGCTCGCCTTGGATGACGTGGATCCACTGGCCGGTGTGCTGCACGTCACCCAACAGGTGAAACTCGTGAACGGCCACTTGATCTTCGCGCTACCCAAGAACAACAAGCTGCGTGACGTACCTATCCCCGACTCGGTGGCGGCCGTGCTCGCGACTCACATGACCGCCTTCCCGCCGGTTGAGGTCACTTTGCCCTGGCTGCGCTCGGACGGTCCGCTGGTGACCAAGCTCCTGTACTTCACCACTCAGGACGGCTCGGCGCTTCGCCGGAACGACTTCAACGCTCACGTCTGGAAGCGTGCTCTGGCCGCAGCTGGCGTGATTCCGGTTCCTGGCCCTGGTGAGCGGTACAAGGAAGCCCGCGAGGATGGCATGCACGCCCTGAGGCATTTCTACGCCTCGGTCCTCCTGGACGCCGGGGAGAGCATCAAGGCCGTGAGCACCTACCTGGGGCACGGCGACGCTGGGTTCACCCTCCGGACGTACACGCATCTGATGCCTACCAGCGAGACCCGTACCCGCAAGGCCGTGGATGCGGTCTACCGAAAGGCCCGGAGGCGGCCCACGGCCCAGTGACGGCCCCCTGCACACGAGAGAGCCCCTGCCCAACGGGAAACCGCTGGTCAGGGGCTCTCTCGTATGATCGTTTAACTAGTTCTTCTGGATCTGGTCGAAGCTCAGCTCGACCGGGGTCTCGCGGCCGAAGATCTCCACCAGGCCCTTGACCTTCTTGGAGTCGGCGTTGATCTCATTGATGGTCGCCTGCAGCGTGGCGAACGGGCCGTCGGTGACGGTGACCGAGTCGCCGACCTCGAAGTCCAGCACCTGGACCTCGACCTTGCGCTGCGGAACCGGCTTGCCCTCGGCCTCGGCGGCCTCGCGGGCGGCCTTCTCCTCGGCCTCCGGGGCGAGCATCTTGACGATCTCGTCCAGGGTCAGCGGGTAGGGGTCGTAGGCGTTGCCCACGAAGCCCGTGACACCCGGAGTGTTGCGGACGACACCCCAGGACTCGTTCGTCAGGTCCATGCGCACCAGGACGTAGCCCGGGAGCTTGTTCTGACGGATGGTCTTGCGGTCGCCGTTCTTGATCTGGACAACCTCTTCCTGCGGCACCTCGGCCTGGAAGATGTAGTCCTCGACGTTCAGCGACACGGCGCGCTGCTCGAGGTTGGTCTTCACGCGGTTCTCGTAGCCGGCGTACGTGTGGATCACGTACCACTCGCCGGGCAGGGAGCGCAGTTCCTCGCGGAGCTTCTCGACCGGGTCGAGCTCCGGCTCCTCCTCGCCCGCACCGGCCTCGTCCTCGTCCACCACGTGCACGGCGGCCTGCTCGGCCGGCTCGCCCGCCTCGGCGTCCGCAGCCTCGAACTCGTCGTGCTCGTCCGCGCCCTCGACGATGTCGAGCTCGTCATCCACGGACTCGTCCGGCTCGATGGCGTCGTTCAGGTTCGGGTCAGACACGGTGGCTGCTTCTTCCTGGATACATAGGGGTGGAACACGCGAAAGGGACGCCGGGCACGACGGCGTCCTTCGCTCCCGGCTCAGCCGAAGACGTACTTGGCGGCGTGGCTGAGCCCATAGTCAATCAAAGTCACCAGGGCAATCATGATCACGACGAAGAAGATCACCACGGTGGTGTACGACGTCAACTGGTTCCGCGACGGCCAGACGACCTTGCGCAGCTCAGCGACGATCTGGCGATAGAAGATGGCAAGGCGCTTCAGCGGGCCCTTCTTGCCTCGCTTGCCGCCCTTGCGGATCTTCTTCGTCGACTCCTGCACCTCGTCCTGGGCGTCAGGCATGTCGATGGAGCCCACGGCGTCCGTCACTCGTCCTCACCTGAATTCCCGGGTCGTGACCGTGCCGCGCCCGGTGGAGCCGCACGGCGAGTGCAATACAAATGTACTGTGCGCACACTGCCTGGTAGGAGTGTGTAGCAGGGCCGGAGGGACTTGAACCCCCAACCGCTGGTTTTGGAGACCAGTGCTCTACCAATTGAGCTACGACCCTTTGTTGTGTACCCCAACGTACCGCATCCGACCGGGTGCTCGGTGTGCACCCGCGAGATCGCTGCCGCTGGAGGCCAACGAGGTGAGAGTGTACGTGGTCCGCGGCCGGGCGTCGAACAGAAAGCGCCCGTACGGGCTTTGCCGGTGAAAGATCGACCCGGAGCCTCCCCCGGATCCGCACGGATGTTCAGTTGCCGGTCCGGTCCGGCTCAGTCTGTGAAACCCGCGTGCCGGGCGCGTTCCCTGTCTGAAACCATGGATCGCATGAGCGCTGCAACCCCTCCCACCGAGCGCCGGGTCTCCGCCCGAATCGGCGCGATCACCGAGTCCGCCACCCTCGCCGTGGACGCCAAGGCCAAGGCCCTCAAGGCCGCCGGGCGCCCGGTGATCGGCTTCGGCGCAGGTGAGCCCGACTTCCCGACGCCGGACAACATCGTCGAGGCGGCCATCGAGGCCTGCAAGAACCCCAAGTACCACCGGTACACCCCGGCGGGCGGTCTGCCCGAACTGAAGGCCGCGATCGCCGCGAAGACGCTGCGCGACTCCGGCTACGAGGTGGACGCCTCCCAGGTCCTCGTCACCAACGGCGGCAAGCAGGCCGTCTACGAGGCCTTCGCCGCGATCCTCGACCCGGGCGACGAGGTGATCGTCCCCGCGCCCTACTGGACCACGTACCCGGAGTCGATCCGGCTGGCCGGCGGCGTTCCGGTGGACGTCGTCGCCGACGAGACGACCGGCTACCGCGTCTCCGTCGAGCAGCTGGAGGCGGCCCGCACGGAGAAGACGAAGGTCCTCCTGTTCGTGTCCCCGTCCAACCCGACCGGCGCGGTGTACACCGAGGCCGAGACCGAGGCCATCGGCCGCTGGGCCGTGGAGCACGGCCTGTGGGTGCTGACGGACGAGATCTACGAGCACCTCGTCTACGGCGACGCGGTCTCCGTGTCCCTGCCGGCCCTCCTGCCCGAGCTGCGCGACAAGTGCATCGTGGTCAACGGCGTCGCCAAGACGTACGCCATGACGGGCTGGCGCGTGGGCTGGATGATCGGCCCGAAGGACGTGATCAAGGCGGCGACGAACCTGCAGTCGCACGCGACGTCCAATGTGTCGAACGTCGCACAGGTGGCGGCGCTGGCCGCCGTCTCGGGCGGCCTCGAGGCGGTCGCGAAGATGCGCGAGGCCTTCGACCGGCGCCGCAGGACCATCGTGCGGATGCTCAACGAGATCGACGGCGTGGTCTGCCCCGAGCCCGAGGGCGCCTTCTACGCGTACCCATCGGTGAAGGCGCTGCTCGGCAAGCAGATCCGCGGCAAGCGCCCGCAGAACAGCGTCGAGCTGGCCGCGCTGATCCTGGACGAGGCCGAGGTCGCCGTCGTTCCGGGCGAAGCCTTCGGCACCCCCGGCTATCTGCGGCTGTCCTACGCCCTCGGTGACGAGGACCTGGTCGAGGGCGTCAGCCGGCTCCAGAAGCTGCTCGGCGAGGCGCGGGACTGACGTCCCGCTCCCCCGCTCCCCCGGTCACCCAGGCGGCCGTCTCCCCGGATCCGGGAGGCGGCCGCCTCGTTCTTCCGTACGAGCAAGAGCACTAAAGAGGAAAGCGCTACCGGTCCGGCGAGGGCGTACGGCAGGATCTTTGGATGGAGCACGTACGGGATGTCTCTGAGCTGCCGAAAGCCCACCTCCACCTGCACTTCACCGGGTCGATGCGGCCCTCCACCCTGCTGGAGCTCGCCGACAAATACGGCGTCCGGCTGCCCGAGGTCCTGACCGAGGCGCTGGTCAGCGGGGAGCCGCCCAAGCTGCGGGCGACGGACGAGCGGGGCTGGTTCCGTTTCCAGCGGCTGTACGACGCGGCGCGCTCCTGCCTGAGGCAGCCGGAGGACATCCAGCGGCTGGTACGGGAAGCGGCGGAGGAGGACCTCAGGGACGGCTCGGGCTGGCTGGAGATCCAGGTCGACCCGACGTCGTACGCGCCGCGCCTCGGCGGTCTGATCCCCGCGCTGGAGATCATCCTGGACGCCGTCTCCGCCGCGATGCGGGAGACGGGCCTCGGGATGCGCGTCCTGGTCGCCGCCAACCGGATGAAGCACCCGTTGGACGCGCGCACGCTGGCGCGGCTCGCGGTGCGGTTCCAGGACCGCGGTGTGGTGGGCTTCGGCCTCTCGAACGACGAGCGCCGGGGCATGGCCCGGGACTTCGACCGGGCGTTCGCGATCGCCCGGCACGGCGGCCTGCTGTCCGCTCCGCACGGCGGCGAACTGACCGGCCCCTCGTCGGTCCGCCACTGCCTGGACGACCTGCATGCGGACCGGGTGGGCCACGGCGTGCGCGCGGCGGAGGACCCGCGTCTGCTGAAGCGTCTGGCGGACAGGGGCGTGACGTGCGAGGTGTGTCCGGCGTCGAACGTCGCGCTAGGCGTCTACCCGAAGCCCGAGGACGTCCCCCTGCGCACTCTGTTCGACGCGGGCGTCTCGATGGCACTGGGCGCCGACGACCCGCTGCTGTTCGGCTCCCGGCTCGCCGCCCAGTACGAGATCGCCCGCCGCCACCACGGTTTCACGGACGAGGAGCTGGCCGAGCTGGCCCGGCAGTCGGTACGGGCCTCGGCGGCCCCCCAGGACACGAAGGCGAAGCTCCTGGAAGGCGTGGACGCTTGGTTGAGCGGCCCGGTCACTCGCATCGGGCCTGGGCCTGCCGGTACGGCCTGAGGCAGCTCGGGAGGCCGGGGCGGCGCGCGCGGGTGCCGGGTGCCGGACCGGGTCAGCTCGCGGGCCGGCGACGTCCGTCGGGCAGGCGGAGTGGACGTGATGACGCTCCGGGTCGTCCCGGACGTCCGCGCGTGTCGCGCTCCCGGCAAGAGGACGGGCCAGCCCCCGCCGTTGCAGGTGGCCAGCAGGTGACCTCGTGCGCGGCGTCGCGGACGGTGCGCCGTCCCCTCAGCGCCGGCGGTCAGCAGGGCGGCTTCGTGCGCGACGTCGCGGACGGTGCCGGGCTTCTCCGTGGGGGTGGTCAGCAAGGCGGAATCGTGTGCGACGCGCGGCGGTGCCGGTCCCCCAGGTGCGGGTGATCAGCGAGGCGGTCTCATGTACGGCGTCACCGTCAGGCCGGGCCCCCGGCAATGGAGATCCCGCCCAGCACGGTCCGCGCGAGCCGGCGCGCGAAGTCGTCTACGGGCGGCCTGGCGCCGGTCTCTGTCGCGTCGTAGGCGAACGCCCGCTGCGCACAGGCGCCGAGGAGCAGGGACGCGGCGGCGAAGGTGTCGGCGTCGGCGCGGACCCGCCCGGCGGCCTGCTCGGCCCTGAGGTAGGCGTCGAGTCCCTCGATGGGCACGTGCGGACCCGCCCCCAGCTCCCGCATCGCCTCGTCGTGCCGCCGTTTGAGCTGTGTCTCCGCGTACAGCGAAGCGGCGATCGGAAAGCTCTGCTCGTAGAACAGG
This sequence comes from Streptomyces sp. CA-106110, assembly GCF_050936285.1. NCBI lineage: Bacteria > Bacillati > Actinomycetota > Actinomycetes > Kitasatosporales > Streptomycetaceae > Streptomyces > Streptomyces sp. CA-106110. Next base: position 5,272,163 of record NZ_JBNJNB010000001.1, read on the forward strand.
GCCGCCTGGCGGACGATCTCGGTGAGGTTCTCCTCCACGGTGCGCTGCCCTGGCTCGGCGACGAGGCTGCGCAGCAGCGGGGTGAGTCGCGGCAGGCGCTCGTGCAGGACCTCGATGAACAGTTCCTCCTTGCCGGCGAAGTACTTGTACAGCGCCGCCTCGGAGCAGCCGGCCGCCTTGGCGATCTCCTTGGTGGTGGCCCGTGCCAGTCCGACGGTGTGCATCAGTTCGTGGGCCGCGTCGAGGATGCGGGCACGGGTCGGCTTCGGCTGCATCTGCTGCATGGGCACCAAGGATTCCATGGACGTTCCCCGGGTCTTGACGGGTGGGTGAGTGCTTACCCACCCTAGAGCAGGAGTGGGTTAGTGAACACTCACCCACTAGCCGTCCCTTTCTCGCCCCTTTCTCACCCGGCGTACTGGAGTACCCATGAAGCTCACCGTTTTCGGTGCCACCGGAGGTATCGGTCAGGAGATCGTCCGGCAGGCGCTGGTCGCAGGACACGAGGTCACGGCGGTGGTCCGGGACCCGGCCCGGCTGACCGTGACCGGGACGAACCTGGAGGTGTTCCGCGCCGACCTGACCGCCCCGGAGGCGGTCCGCCCCGCCGTCGCCGGCCGGGACGCCGTTCTGTCCGGCCTCGGCGCCCGCAGCCGCAAGGACGCAGGAGTCGCCACCCGGCTCACCCGTACGGTCCTGAGGGCCATGAAGACGGAGGGGGTACGACGGCTGCTCGTGGTCACCGCCGGCCCGGTCGGTCCCGAGTCCGAGGGCGACGGAATGCTGGACCGCGCCGCTCGCCGCCTGATCTCGGCGCTGCTCAAGGACGTCTACGACGACCTGAGGGAGATGGAGGCGGAGCTGGCCCGCAGCGCCACGGACTGGACGGTCGTCCGCCCGCCGCGCCTGCAGGACAAGCCGCTCACCGGCACGTACCGCACGGTCGTCGGCGGCTTCCCGCGCAGGGGCCGCTTCATCGGCCGGGCCGATGTCGCTCACGCGATGCTGACCATGGTCGGTGACCCGGGAACGGTGAAGCAGGGGGTGGGCGTGGCCTACTAGCGCCCACCCCGGGCGGCTCAGAGACTCACGCCCACCGTGACCGGCTCGTTGACCAGCGTGATCCCGAAGGCATCGCGAACACCGGCGACGACCTCGCGGGCCAGGGCGAGGAGGTCCTCGGTGGTGGCGCCCCCGCGGTTGGTGAGGGCCAGGGTGTGCTTGGTGGAGATTCGGGCGCGTCCGCTGCCGTATCCCTTGGTGAAGCCCGCCTTGTCGATCAGCCAGGCGGCCGAGGTCTTGGTGTGGCCCTCCCCCGCCGCGTACGCGGGCGGCGCCACCTCCGCGCCCAGCCGCTCTTGCACACGCGACAGGAACGCGGCGAACTCCTCGTCCGTGAGGATCGGGTTGGTGAAGAAGGAGCCCGCCGACCAGGTGTCGTGGTCCTCCGGGTCCAGCACCATGCCTTTTCCTGCGCGCAGCTTCAGGACGGTCTCGCGGGCGGCGGCCAGCGGCACCCGGTCGCCCGGCTCGACACCGAGGGCGCGGGCCGTCTCGGCGTACCGCATCGGGGCGGAGAGTCCCTCCGCGTCCTCCAGTTCGAAGCGGACGCGGAGCACGACGAAACGCTCCGGGTCCGACTTGAAGCGGCTGTGGCGGTACGAGAACGCGCACTCGGCGTTCGGGATCGTCACCGTCTCGCGCGTCCTGCGGTCGTACGCGATCACCTCGGTGATCGTCGAGGAGACCTCCTGGCCGTACGCGCCCACGTTCTGGATCGGGGTGGCGCCCGCGGAGCCGGGGATTCCGGCGAGGCACTCCACACCGGCGAGCCCGGCCTCCACGGTGCGGGCCACCGCGTCGCTCCACACCTCGCCTGCCGCCAGCTCCAGCGCCGTACCGTCGAGCCGGAAGCCCTTCGTCGCGATGCGCAGCGCGGTGCCGTCGAAGCCCTTGTCACCGACGACCAGGTTGGATCCGCCGCCGATCAGCAGAAGCGGCGTACCGGAGTCGTCGGCCTCCTGGACGGCAGCGATCACCTCGGCGTCGGTGGTGGCGGTGAGCAGACGGGTCGCGGGACCGCCCAGCCGGAAGGTGGTCAGAGGGGCGAGCGGGGCGTCATGGAGTTCCTGCACGCGCCAAGACTACGAGACGGCGCCCGCAGCCCCGCACCCCACGAGTACGGCCCCGCCGGGACCGGTGGGGCCGTACGTCGTCACCCGGAGCGAGCCGGCGACGGTGATCCAGCGTTTCGGGCCAGGAGCGGCGGGCCGCCGATCCCGTACGGGATCGGACCCGGATCGGCGGAGTGGCGATCCCGTACCGCACGCGCCCCGATCGGCGGAGTGGCAGCCCCGGCCCGGGGGCGGGACTGCCACTCCGCAGAACTCTTCGGTCAGGCCAGCCGTACGACTGCCCGTGACATGCCCAGCACCTTCTGGCCGGCGCTGGTCGCCGTCAGGTCGACGCGGACGGTGTGGTCGTCGAGTTTGGCCGCCACCTTGCCGCTGACCTCGATCAGGGCGCCCTCGTCGTCGTTGGGGACCACGACGGGCTTGGTGAAGCGGACGCCGTACTCGACCACGGCCCCCGGGTCGCCGACCCAGTCGGTCACCACGCGGATCGCCTCGGCCATGGTGAACATGCCGTGCGCGATGACGTCCGGCAGGCCCACCTCCTTGGCGAACTTCTCGTTCCAGTGGATCGGGTTGAAGTCCCCGGAGGCGCCCGCGTACCGCACGAGGGTGGCGCGCGTGACGGGGAAGGACTGGGCCGGCAGTTCGGTGCCGACCTCGACGGCGTCGTAAGCGATCTTCGCGGTCATCGGCGTCACGCCTCCTCTTCCGGCGCCCGGGCCACGAGCTTCGTCCATGCGGTCACCACGTGCTCGCCTGCCTCGTCGTGGACGTCACCGCGGATGTCCAGGACGTCGTTGCCGGCCAGGGACTTGATCGACTCGATGGTCGAGGTGACGCTCAGCTGGTCGCCGGCCCGGACCGGGCGGATGTAGTTGAACCGCTGGTCGCCGTGCACGACGCGGCTGTAGTCCAAGCCGAGCTTGGGGTCCTCGGTGACCTGGCTCGCGGCCTTGAAGGTGATCGCGAAGACGAAGGTCGGCGGGGCGATCACGTCGGGGTGGCCGAGCGCCTTGGCGGCCTCCCGGTCGGTGTAGGCCGGGTTGGCGTCCCCGATCGCCTGCGCGAACTCGCGGATCTTCTCCCGGCCGACCTCGTACGGGTCGGTGGGCGGGTAGGACCGCCCTACGAAGGACTGGTCGAGCGCCATGGACTCGGACACCTCCTGGTAGTTCCTCGGATCCGGTCTCGCCGGAAGCCGCTGCCCCATTGCACGGTCGGCTCCGTGTTCGGCCGGTGGGACCGATTCTGGATCCATCGACCGATTCTGCTGTCGGCCGGGGCGGCCGATGAGTGCGGTTCCGGTCGACGTGACCGATTCTTCGTCTTGAATCGGCCGGTATGGCCGAATCCGTCTGTGTGGTGTGACATGACCGGCCTCTGGCCGGCCGGACCCATCTTGCTCGGTCGAGCCGCACACCGGTGGGACCGTCACCTTCCTGCCGCCCGTCCCGCCCGGCCGTCCGGTCTGGTCATCCCATCCGGTCGTCGCGTCCGGCCGTTTCCGGATCGACTAGTTGGCCGGTCGCGCCCCGTCCGGGAGCGGGCGTCGCGCACTCGGCCACTCGGGGATGGGGTCGCACGTACCGAGGGCCGCCGCCTCGACATCCGGCGCAGTGGGCCCAGGCGTGCCCGACCGACCGACCGACCGACAAGTAGACCTGAACCCGACCGATCCGCGCAGTGGACCGGCAGGCTTGATCGTGTCTCACCGTCCGCGACGCCGAGACCCCCCGGGCCCTCGAGCGCACCCCTCAACGCCGCGAGGCCGCCCCCCTGGTCGCTGGGGACGGCCTCGCGTACGAGCCTTCGTTATCGCGTCTCGCGGTGCGCGGTGTGCGAGTTGCAACGCGGGCAGTGCTTCTTCAGTTCAAGACGATCCGGGTTGTTACGCCGGTTCTTCTTGGTGATGTAGTTCCGCTCCTTGCACTCCACGCAGGCCAGCGTGATCTTCGGGCGGACGTCGGTGGCAGCCACGTGAGTGCTCCTTGACGAACGGATGGATGATATGTAAACGCAGGAAAGAGTAGCCGATCGAAGGACCGACCCCACAATCGGCTACTGTCAGTAGCGGTGACCGGACTTGAACCGGTGACACAGCGATTATGAGCCGCTTGCTCTACCGACTGAGCTACACCGCTTCGATGCGATCGGACCCCGCCTCGCGGCGGGAACCTCTCACATCAGAGCCCCAAAACGGAATCGAACCGTTGACCTTCTCCTTACCATGGAGACGCTCTGCCGACTGAGCTATTGGGGCGAGCGATGAAGACATTACACGGTCGCCTACCGTTCGCCCAAATCCGTTTCGCGGCACCCGCCCGGCCTGTTCCCAGGCTTCACCGCAGGTGTCCCCACGCCCCTCACCCGCCTCAAGCCCGGCGGCCCGGCCGGCCGCCGGAGGGCCGCTTCCGTCCGCGCTGCGGCAGCGAACCCGTCCGCCACTGCGGCCACAGGGGTGACAGCGTCGGCCTTCCCGTAGTCCAGCAGCGGCGGGACTCCGCACGCATACAGGGCCGTAGCGCGGCCGTCGGCCTGGAAGGCCACACCGATACGACTATTGCGCTCCTCCCCGCTGCGGCCGGGTGGCCACCCTAGGCTCGACCTCGGCTGCGTGATCTTGTCCCTGGTGCGCAGCCGCCGGCGAACCACAGGAACGCGATGCCCGACAGCCGACCGCAGCCGCCCCGCCTCTCGTCCTCGCCGTCGGCCCCGGCGGGCCCGGCGGCCCTGCTGTTGTGCGGGGCCCGGCTCACCGACGGCCGGACCGTGGACGTGCGGCTGAAGAACGGGCACATCGAGGCCGTGGGCACCGCCGGGAGCCTGGCCACGGCATCGGTCGGCACCCGTGTCGACCTGCGCGGCTATCTGCTGCTGCCGGCCCCCGCCGAGCCGCACGCCCACGGCGACACGGCCCTGTCCGCGGACGTCGACGGACCGGTGTCCTTCCAGCCCGACGACGTCCAGCGTCGTACCACCGAGGCCGCGTTGCTCCAGCTCGGGCACGGTGCGACGGCTCTGCGCTCGCATGTGTGCATCGGGGACGCACAGGGTCTCGGCGCACTCACGGCGGTCCTGAGGACGCGGCGTTCACTGTGCGGACTCGCCGAGCTCACGGCGGTGGCGATGCCGCGGGTGCTGACCGGGGTCGCCGGTGCGAACGGGCTCGCGATGCTGCGCGATGCCATGAAGATGGGCGCCTCGGTGGTGGGCGGCTGCCCGGACACGGACCCCGATCCGGCGGGGTACGCGGAGCTGGTCCTGGAACTGGCCGCCGAGTTCGGCTGCCCGGTCGACGTGCACACGGACGCCGGTGATCCGGCGCGTCTGGCCCGGCTCGCGGCGATCGCGGGAGGCCTGCGGTCCGGAGTGACGCTGAGCCCGTGCGGCGGTCTCGGGCGTCTGCCGGCGGCAGCGGCGGCCCGTGTCGCGGAGCGCCTCGCCGCCGCCGGGGTGACGGTGGTCTGCCTGCCGCAGGGCGGCTGCGGCGCGGTCGAAGGGCGCGGGACGGCCCCAGTACGGCTGCTGCGGTCGGCCGGGGTGCGGGTCGCGGCCGGCAGCGGAGCGCTCAGGGACGTGTCGAACCCGGTGGGGCGCGGGGACCCGCTGGAGGCCGCGTACCTGCTGGCGTCCCGGTACGGGCTGTCCCCCGAAGACGCCTACGACACGGTGAGCGCCTCGGCACGGGCCGCTCTCGGGCTGCCCGAGGTGCGCGTGGAGGCGGGCTTCCCGGCGGAACTGCTCGCGGTACGCGGTGACCGGCTGGCGAGTGCGCTGTCGCTCGCGTACAGCCGCATCGTCGTGCACCAGGGGCGCGTGGTGGCTCGGACGAGCGCGGTACGCGAGTACTCCACCTCCGCGGCGGTGGCGCTGGACCTGCCCCGGCAGGGACGGGCTCAGCCGTGACCGGAGGGCGTGCGAGAGGGCGCACGCGAATGGCCGGTGTTCGCCGGTGGAATCGGAGCCGTGGGTGAAGTCGCGCGGCAAAGGCGTCCCTCCCGGCGTACGGTCGGAAACATGCGCATTGTCATCGCTGGTGGGCATGGTCAGATCGCGCTGCGGCTGGAGCGGTTGCTCGCCGCGCGCGGAGAAGAGGCCGCGGGGATCATCCGCCGCGCGGAGCAGGCCGACGATCTGAGGGCGGCGGGTGCCGAACCGATCGTGTGCGACCTGGAGTCGGCGTCGGTCGAGGAGATCGCCGCGCACCTGGGGGGAGCCGACGCGGCGGTCTTCGCGGCGGGCGCGGGCCCCGGCAGCGGAGTGGACCGCAAGTACACCGTGGACCGGGATGCGGCGATCAAGTTCGCGGACGCCGCGGAACGCACCGGAGTACGCCGCCTCGTCGTGGTCTCGTCGATGGGCGCGGATCCGGAGCACCCGGGCGACGAGGTCTTCGACGTGTATCTGCGCACGAAGGGCGAGGCCGACGCCTACGTACGCGCCCACAAGTCCCTTGACTGGACGATCCTGCGCCCCGGCGCGCTGACGGACGACCCCGGCACCGGTCTCGTCCGCCTGGAGGCGCACACCGGCCGTGGCCCGGTCTCGCGCGACGACGTGGCGACGGTCCTCGCGGAACTCGTCGACACACCGGCGACGGCGGGTCTGACCCTGGAACTCATCGGCGGTTCGACCCCGGTGTCCGTGGCGGTGAAGTCGGTGGCGGGCAACTGACCGGAGTCCGATCCCGGACCAAAGCCTCCGGGGCACCGCGGAGTTGAGAAGCGTCCTTCAGAAGAGAGGGAGATGACCGGGGAATTCGGGTACGGCGTACCCGTCGAGCGCGGGCTGCGCGGCGTCGGTCTGCGCGAGCCGACGCGACCCGGGACAGGAGACGAGCCCCCCGCTTTCCCGCGCCCCCGGCGGGTCGTGCCGCGCGAACCGCCCCGCGACGACGGCGATTTCCCGACGGCACTCGGGGCAGTTCCTGCGGCGGGACGACATGGCCTCAGCGTACGAGAACGCGGCAATGCGGTGCAGAGGCGCGACGACTCCACGAGAGCCGCGACGACTCGGCGGAACCGACGGTCCGGCCCGAGCAGGAGCCAGTGTGCGGACTGCGGCGATGAGGTGTCAGCCGATGTAGGGGTCCACCCGGGTGTCGTCCATGGCGTGTTCGATCCGCAGCCGCATGGTGGGGTGCACGTCCAATCCGCCGAGGTCCGTGGGTTCGACCCAGCGGACCTGGGTCGTCTCGGAACTGGTGCGGAGCCGTCCGCCGACCGGGCGCGCCCTGAAGCAGATGCTGAACTGCTGGCGGACCTCCCCGTCGTCGTACCGCATCACGTGCCCGGGGTCCGTGTAGATGCCGGAGAGTCCGAGGACCTCCACCTCGATGCCGGTCTCCTCACGCACTTCGCGGACGACGGTGTCGCCGATGGACTCGCCGATGTCGTGCCCGCCACCGGGCAGCGCCCAACGGCCGTTGTCCGACCGCTGAACCATCAGCACGCGACCGGCGCGGTCCCGCACGAAGGCCACGACCGAGGGGACGACGGAGTTGGCGGCCGGGGCTTCGGGATCGTGCAGATAGTCGATACGACCCATGGATCGGGCTCCCGATGGTACGACGCGAAGACGAGCGAAGACGGGCCATGACTGGGCCGCCGCTCACAAGTGTGCTCCTCCGCCGCCTTCTTGCGCGGCTCAGTGCCGTCCCGCCCCGGTGCGCGCCAGTGGTACCGGCGTCGGAGTACGGACGTGGTGCCGGACTCGGTACGGCACTCAGGGCGACCGCTGCCGGCTCGAGGACGTGGCGCGTGGCGGCCTGGGCTGTTCGACGTCGCCGCCCGCCGCTTCCAGGCCCGCGTGCATCGCGGATGACCAAGGACCGAGCGCGGGCCCGCCGCGGGTGACACGACGGGCGGCCACGACGGCCCAGATCAGAGCGAGCAGGCTCGCCATGTGGACGGGGGTGAGGGCGTGGACCATGCCGCGCCTGCGTCCGACGACCGCGAAGAGAATCCCCACCACGGATCCCGCCAGCGCCAACTGGACGGCGCCCCGGGACACCGTGCGGGCAGCGGTCACCGCGCGCAGGACGCACCAGGCGTCGGCGAGACCGTCCACGCAGACCAGGTCCGCCGACCAGGACGCCTCGACGCCCGGTGCGCCGGGCACCCCTACCGCGATGTCCGCGGCGGCCAGCGCCTCGGCGTCCGTCCCCGAGACCACAAGGACGCCCTCGCCAAGATCCCGGAGCTCGCACACTCGGTCGGCGAGACGTTCGCCCCTGCCGACGACCTGGTCGGCGAGGGAGAGCAGTGCGCGGATGCGGTCGCCGTCGGTGAGCACCACGTGTGCTCCGGTGGCCCGTGCCGCGGCCAGCACCGGCACGGCCAGCGGATCGATCCGGACGCCCTGCTGTTCCTGCCGGTGGTTCACCAGGACGGCCGAGTCGATCACGACGGCTGAGACCCGGTCGAGCAGGCGCAGTGCGGTCGGGTCCAGCGGTACGACACCGCGTTTCGCCAGTCCGCGTCCGACCGCCGACGCGAAGCCCTCCCGCCCGTAGCGGGCGGCTCGCGGCACAGCGGCGAGCAGCGCGTTCGCCGCCCGCGCCGGACTGCGCGTCAGGACCAGCACGGCGGCGGCGGTGAGCGGGGCGAATGCCTCCAGCCGCGCCTCCCATGTCCCGACGGGTCCGGACGGCCGGGACCTGGCGCGCAGGTGCCGGGCCGGCCGGGTGTGCGGTACACAGTCCGGGCCGGGGCACAGATCCTTCTCGCGTCGCTCCCACACCTCGCGCCGTGCGCGGACCTCGCCGAGGAGCAGCATCCGGCTCACCGCGTCGACGGCCGGCATGGCGACGCCGTCGCACAGCCCGTTGACGACGGCGCTGACCAGCGACAGCAGCAGATCGGTCTGGGGCGGCCCGATCCGCCGCATCAACGGCCTGCGCAGTGCCCGCTCGAGCTCCAGCGCGGCGACCAGCGTGGGCACGGCCCGGGGCAGCGGTGGCAGACGCAGGATCCGCTGGGCGGCTCCGGCGCACACCGCGGCGCAGTCGACCAGCAACTCGGTCGCCACGGCCGCGACCGGCACGTCATCGCCCGGGGTGACCGGCTGCGCCCAGGGGAAGTCCGCGTCCTGCACGCCATGGGCCTGCTCGGCCGCCCTGATCGTGTCCAGGACCCGGTCGGTGCCCACGCGTCTCTCGTCGAACGCCAGCAGTACCTCACCGGTCACGGCGTTGATCTCGGCCCATCGCACCCCCTCCAGGCTCCGCAGCGACCGGGTCACCGCCTTGGCCAACCGCTCCTGCAGGTGACCGCCGTGCGCAAGCCCCCGCACCTCGATGTGCGCACGCCCGTGACCGGTCCAGACGCTACGGGTGTGCCGCCGCGGATGAAGGTCGACCAGCGCATGCCCGACCCGCGCGGCGCTCGCGGGCGCCCCCATGGCCCTGAAGACCCCGTGCCGGGCTGCCGACGTGACGATGCGCCCCGTGCCCTCGGCGGTGTGCAGACCCGCCTTGGTCACTCCGACCGTCGCCCCGCCGACGGCCCTGACCAGGAACCACGCCCCCCGGCCCCCGGCGCGAGCCACGGCTGACACGGCTGTGCGCACCTGGTCCGGGGGCACTGTCCGAGCCGGGATCCGGCCCGGCAGAGCGAGAACGGACGCCACGCTTCCGGCCACGCCCAACATGTACCCGTACCACCGCGCGCCCCACACCCGATCAGGGGAAGCCATACGGCGTGGACACCAGCGCGGGCTTCGGGGGACGGCCTACACGCCGTCAGTCGGGGATGTCGGCCACGGGATTCGACCCTCGGATTCGGCCCTTGGATTCGGGCATCGGATTCGGGCATCGGATTCGGGCCTGAGGGCGCAGCCGACGGAGCGGGCACAGCTGGCGTAGCTGCGGGGCTGCTGAGGTGAAGGGACTCGCCAGGACGCGCACGCCAGGCCAGGGCCCCGCCCCCTCCTCGCAGGCCCGGCCCGCCGTGCGCTGACGGGCCAACCCGCCGGCTCTACGTGCTCGCGCTCCTGGGTGCCCTTGCCGACAGGACGACGGCCCCCGCCGACAGGAGAACCACGAGCGCCGCGTAGCCGTAGGCGAGGGTGGCGGCCGAAGCGACGGCCGCGACAAGGAGGGGACCGCCCGCATCCCCGAGTTCGCGACCGAGCTCGGCGGCGCCCGTGGTCTGGCCGAGACGTTCCGTGGGGGTGCTCGCGGCCAGCGCGGCGAAGCCCAGCGGGGTGATCAGGCCGGTTCCGGCGCCGGTCAGAGCCGCGCCCAGCAGGACGCCGGCCACACCGGGCAGTGTGGCACAGGCCAGTCCGGCAGCGGTGACCAGCAGCCCGGCGACCATGCCGGAGCGGGCGGTGAGACGTCCCTCGTCGAGGGCGCGCCCGGCCCTTGGCTGTACGACGGCCGCGCAGGCGGCGAGCACGGACACGGCGGCACCCGTGGCGACGGTGCCCAGCCCGGCCGCCCTGCCGGAGACGGGCAGGAAGCCGACGCCGACCGACAGAGCCGCGGTCGCGGCGGCCAGCGCGGAGGTCGGGGCGAGGAAGGCGGGGTCGGCCAGGCGCCGGGCCAGGTCCAGCACGGTCTGCCGGACCTTCGGCAACGGGGGGACGACGGGTACGGCGAGTGCGGCCCAGGCGGCGACCGCCGCGCCGAGCACGGCCAGTACGGCGAACAGCAGCCGCAGACCGCCCGCCCAGACGAGCACACCGCCGAGCAGCGGGCCGAGGGTGTAGCCGATGGACTTGTAGAAGCCGTAACTGCCGAAGGCCCGGCCATGCTTGGCCGCCGGGTTGAGCCGGGCCACCAGGGCGGAGGCGGACGGGGAGAACGCGGAGGCCGCTGCGCCCTGGCCGAGGCGGGCCGCCCAGAGCCAGCCGGGGCTGTCGGCGACGACGTACAGTCCGGAGGCGGCCGAGAAGGCTATGAGCCCGCCGATCAGCACGGGGCGGGCGCCGATGCGGTCTGCGAGTGTGCCGAACAGCGGCTTGAGGAGGACTTCCGCACCGTCGTACAGGGCGAGGAGCCCGCCCAGCACCATCAGCGAGGTGACCGCGTCCTCCGAGAAGCCGCCCAGACTCGCGGCGATGCCGTGTGCACCAAAGGCGGTCGTGAACCCGGCCCCGTACAGCGGCCATGTCTGCCGGGCCGGTGCCGGGCGCACCGGCGCCGCCCGGCTCACAGGTTCTCCTCCGGCGCTTGGTGCAGGGCCGCGAACACGCGTTCCGCATAGTCCTCGCAGGCTGCGGCGCACTCCTTGAGCCGCCTGCCGGCCTCCGCTGCCTCCGGGGCGCCGAACACGTCCCGGGCCGTCAGATCGCGGTGCCAGCGCCGCAGCCGCCCGAGGGACTGCTCCTCCTCTTCCAGTTCGGCGAGGGTGAACTTGGCGATGCGGATCTCCTTCGCCAGCTCCGCCTCGTACTTCCCGCAGTCGGCCAGGAACTCCGCCCAGTCCGCGGACCGGGCGGCGGTGAACTGCGCCTGGAGGCGCGCGGCGTCCTCAGGACCGCGCCCGGAGGCGGAGAGGGTCACCGCCTGTCCGTCGGACTGTTCGGTCAGGGCGATCACCCGGGAGACGCCGTCCGCGAAGACAGGCACGTCCGGTACGGCCCACACGCCCTGGCCCAGGGAGAGCGCGCCGACCTTCCGCAGCTCGCGCCAGACCGCGACCCGGTGCCGGGACGGCTCAGCGGCCACTTTGATCAGGAGGACAAGCCAGCGACTGACGGATCCATTGTTCGACACACCATAAAATGTAACCGTTGTTACCACCCAGGTCTGCGATCGCTCGCTCAGGAACTCGGCAGCCCGGTCGCGAGCAGCGGCCCCGGTCGGCGCAGATTCGTGTCACGGGTCATGCGATGACAGAGCTGCGGCGTTCGACGAGGGTGACGTCTCGCCATGTGCCGTGGTGCTGTCCGATGCGTTCGCGTGTCCCGATGACGCGGAATCCCGCCTTCTGGTGCAGGGCGAGGCTGCTGGTGTTCTCGGGGAAGATGCCGGACTGGATCGTCCAGACGCCCGCAGCCTCGGTCGAGCCGATCAGCGCCCGCAGGAGTGCCGAACCGACTCCCCGGCCGCGGGCCTCGGGGTGCACGTACACCGAGTGTTCGACGACGCCGGCATACGCGCATCGGTCGGACACCGGCACGGCAGCGACCCAGCCCAGTACCTTGCCCGCCTCGTCGACGGCGACGTGCCGGTGCTGTGGCAGCTTGGCGGCGTCGAAGTGCTCCCAGGTGGGCGCGGTGGTCTCGAAGGTGGCGTTGCCCTCGTCGATGCCGAGTTGGTAGATCGTCAGGACCTCATCGGCGTGTTCGAGGCCCATGGCCACGATGCGAACCCCGCTTGCCGTCCTCACGCTCACTCCGCTGGAGCGATCTCGTCGAGGAGGCCGCGGACACGCTTCTCGATCTCGTCGCGAATGGGGCGGACGGCTTCGACGCCCTGTCCGGCCGGGTCGGGGAGCTCCCAGTCGAGGTAGCGCTTGCCGGGGAAGACCGGGCAGGTGTCGCCGCAGCCCATCGTGATGACCACGTCGGACGCCTGGACGGCCTCAGCGGTCAGCACCTTGGGCACCTCGGCCGAGATGTCGACGCCCACCTCCGACATCGCTCGGACGACGGCCGGGTTGACCGTGTCGGCAGGCGCGGACCCGGCGGAGCGCACCTGAACGCGGTCGCTCGCGAGGTGAGCGAGGAACGCGGCGGCCATCTGGGAGCGCCCGGCGTTGTGGACGCAGACGAACAGCACGGAGGGGCGCTCGGCGGCGGGAGTGTTCATGGCGGGGTGTCCTTCTGGGCGGAGGCCGGTCAGGGGAGTGTGGGGGCGGCGAGTCCGGGTTCGCCCTGGAGTGGGGCGGTGCTGGTCTGCGCGGGTGCCGGGCGTCCGAACAGCGCGATCACCAGCCCCAGGCCCAGCGCGGCGCCGAGCAGTTGCGCGGCGATGAAGGGCCCGAGCGAGCCGGGGGCGATGCCGGCAAAGGTGTCGGTGAAGGTCCGGCCGATGGTGACCGCCGGGTTGGCGAACGAGGTGGAGGACGTGAACCAGTACGCCGCGCCGATGTAGGAGGCCACCGCGACGGGGCCGAAGTGGGCGCGACCGGCACGGGCCAGCCCGAAGATCAGCAGGACGAGTCCGGCGGTCGCGACGACCTCGCCCAGCCACAGGTGACCGGCGAAGCGATCATGGCTGGACCACCGCACGAGCGGCTTGCCGAACATCGCGTCAGCCACGACGGCACCGGCGACCGCTCCCGCGATCTGCGCCGGAACGTACGCGACCACGTCCCGTACGGTCAGCCCGCCCTCGCCGCGGCGGTCGGTGAACCAGGCCGCGAGCGTGACGACCGGGTTGAAATGGGCGCCGGAGACGGGCGCGAGCAGCACGATGAGCACGCCCAACCCGAAAACCGTGGCCAGTGAGTTGACCAGCAGTTGCAGACCGACGTCGCGGGTCAGTCCGGTGGCCTGGATCCCGGAGCCGACGACCACCGCGACCAGGGCGGCCGACCCCACGGCCTCGGCGAGGGCCCTACGCCCGAGCGAGATGCTCACGCGGGCACCTCGGCCGTCTGCGACGTCTTGAGGAACACGGCGAGCCGGTCGAGCGTGGCGGGCAGCGCCCAGTAGTAGACCCAGGTGCCCCGGCGCTCGCAGTCGATCAGACCCGCCTGACGCAGCAGCTTCAGGTGATGCGAGATCGTCGGCTGGGACAGGTCGAAGGCCGGGGTCAGGTCACACACGCAGACCTCGCCGCCCGCCCGTGAAGCGATCAACGACAGCAGACGAAGCCGTACGGGGTCGCCCAGTGCCTTGAACAGCTTCGCCAGTTCGGCGGCCTGGTCCTCGTCCAGGGGCGCGGCCGTCAGCCCCGGGCAGCACGCGCCGGTCTCATCGCTCTGCCCGAGCATCACAAGCTCTTGCTTCGACATACGTCTATGTTGACATCCTTCGATCCAAGCTGCAAGCTTGCATCGACATACATCAATGCAAGCCGATGGGAGCCCTGCCATGTCCCGTGCTCAGCTCGCGCTGCGTGTCAGCGACCTCGAAGCGTCGATCACCTTCTACTCGAAGCTCTTCGGCACCGAGCCCACCAAGCGGCGCGAGGGCTACGCCAACTTCGCCATCGCCGAACCCCCGCTCAAGCTCGTCCTGATCGAGGGCGAGCCCGGCCAGGAGACCCGCCTGGACCACCTCGGCGTCGAGGTCGAGTCCACCGAGCAGGTCAACGCGGCCACCGGTCGCCTGAAGGACGCAGGCCTCGCGACCTTCGAGGAGAACGACACCTCCTGCTGCTACGCCCTGCAGGACAAGGTGTGGGTCCACGGACCCGGCCAGGAGCCCTGGGAGGTCTACGTCGTCAAGGGCGACGCCGACACCCTCGGCAAGAGCGCCGATCCCGCGTCCACGGGCGACGACTGCTGCACCAGCCAGGCCACCGAGGACACGGCAGCGACGGGATGCGCCTGCGGCCAGTGAATCGACGGCCGGTTCGAGCGACGCTCGCCGGCTACCGAGGACCGCATGGCCGCATGGCCGGAGACGTACCGGCCGGACGCTCGCCACTGCCGTCGGCCGCACGGCTGCAAGGCCGCGGACGTACCGACCACCGGACCTTGCGCGTCATTCACTGACCGCCCACGCCCCGGGCCGGCAGGTCGGCCTCGGACGCCAGGAAGGCTCCTTCGCCCAGGTCAGCACGGTCCGACTGGCCGTTACTCACTTTCGGGTGACGCCTGGAACGAGGCCGGGGTGGCGGACCGTGGCGCACGAGTGCCGCAGGCCAGAGGCGGCAAGGGCGGTTGACTCGACGTGGCGTCAACCTGGCGCGCTCGCCGAATAAATGGTCGATACAGGCAAACATCATAAGGATATGGGCATTACGTAACACGGTTCACGTTTCACGCACATCTCGCGCACCCGGGCGGCACGGTGTGAGGGCGCGGCCATCCCGGCCACGCACCCGTACATCGCACAGTCCGTGCGCGGCCTTGCCGCGCACGGCGTGCCCGCACCATGCAGGGGGAACCTGTGTCCACTTCCACGACTGCCCGCTGTCTGGCCGCCGTTGTCCTCACCACCGCCGCTCTGGGCGGGGTGGCGGCACTGCCCGCGTCTGCCGCCGGCCACCCGGCCCCGCAGCACCGGCCCGACGTGCGGATCAGCTGGGTGCAGTACGACTCCCCCGGCCATGAGGCCGGCTCCAACCGCTCCCTGAACCGCGAATGGGTGGAGATCACCAACACCACCCGCCACGCGGTCAACCTCGGCGGATGGACGCTGTCGGGCCGCGACCACCACACCTACACCTTCCACCACTACCGCCTGGGCGCCCGCGCCACGGTCCGCGTCCACACCGGCATCGGCCACGACACCCGCACCGACCTCTCCCAGGACCGCCGCCACTACGCGTGGGACAACCACTCCGACACCGCCATCCTGCGCAACGACCACGGCCGCACCATCGACATCGCCTCCTGGGGCCGCCGACACCGCTGACCATCCGTCTGCGCGTAGGTGACCGGCCCCACCCGGGGGCCGGCGCCGCGCACACTCCATCCGGCGGTGCGCCGCAGCCCCTCGCGGGCGCGGCGCACCGCCGACGCATTGGCGAAGAACGGCAGAGGCGCCTTGCAAACCTACACGGTCGAGGCAAGCCCTGAGTGGCCCCCCTCACATCGGCTGGGCTTCCGGCCGACTCCGCGAGGCGCGATCCTGGTAGGCCGAGCGCTGATCAGCGAACAAATGCGGGCCGGTGCGCATCTCACGCTTCGTGAAGCCCACCTCATGCTCATACGGCCCTGGGCGCGACGGGAACCGTCGCGCCTCCCGAAAGGAGGCCAGGCGATGAATCCCCCGTCGTACCGTGACCGCAGAAGCGCGACAGTGCCGCCGCGGCTCCCCGGCCGGGCCACGACCACACGCAGACTGAGCGCCGCTGCCGCCGTGGCGGCAGTGCTCCTGGCGGGCTGTGGCACGGGCACCCCCAAGGCGGCCCCGCACCCCAGTGGCCCCGACGTGTCCCTCGCCCCGCCCGCCGCACCTTCCCACTCTTCTTCGGCTCTCGCCCCGTCCGGCGTGCCCTCCTCCCTCGCCCCGTCCGGCGCTTCTTCCCTCTCCCCCTCGTCCCTCGCTCCGGACCTCGCCGCCACCGCCACCGCGTGCACCAACACCACGAAGCTGACCGCGTGGTCGAACCGCCGGCTGGCCATGCTGACCATCGCCGTCCCGGTGTCGGAGACCTCGGTGTCCGACGTCACCTCCGAGGTGAGCGCCGGTGCGGGTGGTGTGCTGCTGTTCGGCAGCAAGGCGCCGTCCGATCTCGGCTCCCGGCTGACCACCCTGAAGTCCCATGTACCCGGCCGCCTGGGCCTGCTGGTGATGACCGACGAGGAGGGCGGCGGCATCCAGCGCATGTCGAACCTCGTCGGAAACCTGCCCTGGCCCTCATACATGGGCGCGCACTGGACCCCGGCCCAGATCCAGCAGAACGTCGCCAAGGTCGCCGCCAAGATGGCCGCCGCCCAGGTGAACATGGACCTCGCGCCGGTGGTCGACGTCGACGGCAGGAACGTGGCCCCCGGCCGGACCAACCCCGACGGATGGCGGTCCTTCAGCGGCAACACCTCGGTGGTCTCCAAGGACGGTGTCGCGTACATGAACGGGTTGCGCGACGGACACGTGATACCCGTCGTCAAGCACTTCCCGGGCCTCGGTGGCTCCACCTACAACTCCGACTTCGGCCCCGCCCGCACCCTGCCCTGGTCCACCCTGCAGAAGGTGGGCCTCCCGCCGTTCACAGCGGCCATCAAGGCCGGCGCCCCGGCGATCATGGTCTCCAACAACATCGTGCCGGGCCTCGGCACCAATCCGGCCAGCCTGTCCCCCACCGCCATCAGCTACGAGCTGCGCGGCAAGCTGGGCTTCAAGGGGCTGGTGGTCACCGACTCGCTCAGCGCCAAGGCGATCTCCGCCGCCGGCTTCAGCGTCTCCTCCGCCGCCGTCCAGGCACTGCGCTCCGGTGCCGACATGGTCATGTTCGACCTGGGGACCAATGTCAGCTCCCAAGCGTCCTCGATCGCCACGGCGATCACCAATGCGGTGGCCGGCGGACACCTCGCCCGCAGCCGCCTCATCGAGGCGGCGGGGCACGTCCTGGCCGTCCGGCACGTGAATCTCTGCTCCTGAGCGAGAGCCGATCGCACCCCTTGCCCGGTGACTCCCTGCGTTCCCTGCCTGGCTCCGGCGCGAACCCGGCACACGGGTCGGGGGATCCGCCCTCGGCACCGCGCACAGCCTGCACGATCTGAGCGTGTGCCGGGAGCACGCCGCTCTGGTGGCCTGGGACGAGAGGGATGTGGCCGGTTCGACCGGAGCGGCGGCGGACCGAAGCTGAGGTCGGCGACACCGCGACATAGGCCTGGGCGCCCTGCCACGTGTGGGGCGCCCAGGCCGGCCTTCGGCTCGCGTGCGGGGGCAGGCCCACCACGAGGGGGACGAGCCTGACCCCGCACGACGGCGCCGGCCTCCCCCCGGAGTCCAGGCGCCAGACCCCGCCCGGGGTCACTCTCTTCAGCGGTCTGTGCGGCTGGGGTGTCACGGGTGACGGCAGATGGTTGCAGGACCAACGCTCCCGTGAAGCCGACCACTTGCGTACGTCACATCCGGGTCACACCCTTCACGGCAGCCGCGCATGCGCGCCAGGCGCCACCTTGAGATGGGCCTTGACCTGCTTTTACAACGCCCTCGGCCCCCGGTCGTCCGGCCATGTCGGCCGGACGCTCATAGAGGCCGAGGAGCCCGACACCCAGACGCAGGCACACGTCACCGGCCCCCCGGCCACCGGTCTACGCCTGCTCCAGGGATCCAGACCCGAGCTGACGTACGACTCACGTACAGATCACGGGCGGCGCCCAGTGCTTGACGTGAGTCACCTCTCTACTCCCAACCTTGATCAACGAGGTGGCCATCAGGCGCCAAGATCACCAGGCGGGTGAGATCTGATACGCCGTCAGAGGGTCAGCGTCCGGCCGTCGTCGGGGCAACCGGCTCCCCGTAGAACACCTCCCATAGCGTTCGGACGCGAGGAGATCCCCCGATTCATCGGTGGGATCCAACCGGGCTCCCCCACGGCCGTATGGACTCTTCCATGCACTTCGCGCCCAAAGCCGGCGGCACACTCGCCGCCATGACGCTGGCCCTCGGGCTGGCCGTCCTCCCCGCCCCCGCCTACGCCGCACCGATCACCTGCGACGAAGCCGCCCTCGTAGCCGCCATCGACACCGCCGATCTGGCGGGCGGCGGCACCATCGGCCTGGCGCCGAACTGCGTCTACTCCCTCGACAAGATCGAGCCTCCCACCGGCGGCAGCGGACCGAACGGGCTACCGGTGATCACCGAGCCCATCACCATCAACGGCTCCAACTCCGTCATCGAACGCGCCGCCGCACCCCTCACCCCGAACTTCCGCATCTTCGAAGTCGGCGGCACGGAGGGCGAGCTCACCCTCAACCGCGTCACCCTGCGCAACGGACACCTCGGTGACGAGTACGGCGGCGCCGTCCTCGTCAACGCCAGCCGCGTCCTCTCCGTCAACAACAGCATCCTGACCGGCAACACCGCTCACGAGGGCGGCGCCGTCGCGTCCTTCGGCGGCAGCAGCACCATGATCTCCAGCAGCATCGTCAGGAACAACGCCGTCAACTGGGGCGGCGGAGGCCTGTACACCCTCGGCGGCAGCGTCACCGTCCGCTCCACGATCGTGTCGGGCAACGAGGCCCACCACGGCGGCGGCATCCACAATCTCGGCACCCTGCTCCTGCAGTCCAGCTACGTGCGGAACAACTCCGCCCATGCCGAGGGAGGCGGTCTCTATGACCTCGGCACCGGGACGATCAGCAGCAGCGTGCAGAACAACACCGCCGACGTCGGCGGCGATGTCTTCAACCTCGCCGGCTCGCTGACCGTCAACTCCAGCACCATCACCGGGAACAGCGCAGCCGACGAAGGCGGTGGGATCCGCAACTTCGCCACACTTGACGTCAACTCCTCCAGCCTCGCGGCCAACAAGGTCACCGCTGCCGACTCCCGGGGTGGCGGGCTCTACAACGGCGCGGGCACCGCGACCCTCACCAGCAGCTCCGTGCTGGACAACAGCGCGGTGCTTGAAGGCGGCGGCATCTTCGAGAATCCCGGCAGCACCGTCGACCTGGCGGGTAGCTCCATCGTCGGCAACACACCCGACAACTGCCGGCCCCCCCGGCGCCGTCCCGGGCTGCGCTGACTAGATGGACGCTTGAGCGGGGGCATCGGCGCAGCCCGTGCCGTGCCACCTGGCGAAATGTCAGCGGCCGGGCTGGCGTTCCGTGATCTCCTGAAGCACCCAACCGTTGCCGTCCGGGTCGCTGAAGGTGGCGTAGGAGGCATAGGAGGTGCGGTCGGGGTGCGGGCCGGCGATCCGCTCCTGGCCTGCGCCGCGGTGGACGGCGTCTCCGGACTCGTGGCCATGGTGGAGAAGTCCTCCGGCGTCGTGGAACACCTCGCTCACGTCGATGCCGCGGCCGACGAGCTCCGCGCGCGCCTGTTCGACATCCGAGACGATGAGGTACAGGCCCTGGGCGGAGCCGGGGTCGGCGGAGATCATGCCCTTGCCGAAGAGGATCGAGCACGCGGAGCCGGGCGGCGTGAAGTGCACCAACCGGTAGTCGTCACTGAACGTGTTGTCGACGTCCAAGCGGAATCCCGCCGCCTCGTAGAAGTTCTTGGCCCGATCGACGTCGGAGACGGGCAGCACGATGGCTTCGAGCTTCAGATCCATCTCTTTTCACCTTCATGGAATCGAATTCCGAGAGAACGCGATATCGGTGGAGCAGGTGGAGACCTGGGACTCGATGCGTCACCTGTGAAATCGACGGCGTCGACGTCTCCGTCAACTGCCGCAGCCGAAGAGCTGCAGGACGCCCGGAATCGGGCACGGGCACTCGTAAGGGGAGCTCAGGAGCTCAGGGAGGCGGCCGATAAGCGCCATGCCAGTCTGCCCCGAGCGAGGCTGGTGCGCATGCGGAAGGAACAGCCCCATCCTTCCGTGCTCGGCACCGCGTCGCTCGGGCCGCTGTGCCGAGGCGCGTGCGTCCGGTGGAGGCCTCACTCATCACGGCGTCGCGGGAGCGGACCCGACCTGCGGGGCTGGGATCTCTCCGGCCGCGGTGAGCGCCCTGACCAATTCCTCCAGGTCAGCTCCGAGTGGGGTGTCGCAGTCCCAGACGGCCTCGTAGGCGATCTCGACGGGTTTCCCCGCCTGGAGGAGGGGGCGGCAGCTCGTGTGCTCGTGTGTGACCTTGGAGCGGGGCAGGAGTGCCGCCCCCAGGCCTATCGCCGCCCACTCGTCCACCGCCCGGAGACTGGCGGCTTCGCCGGGGTACGTACGCAGCGCCAGGTCGTCGCTTTGGAAGAGCTCGGTGGTGAAGGTGGTCAGTCCGCAGGTACTGGGCCCGAGGATGTAGGCGGCGTCGGCCACGGCCTTGAGTTCGACCGGGCTGCCGTCCCCGGAGGCGGCCGAGTCGATCACGACCACCGGTTCGCGGGCGATGACGCGGTGCCGGAACGTGGGCATCCCCGCCACAGCCGGGACGAGGACGATGTCCAGGCGGCCTGCCTGGAGGTCGCTGGTCAGGGGCTCGAGATCCGCCTCCCGCAGGACCAGGTCGCGTGGACGCGTCAGGCCACGGGCGGCCTGGAACGCCCGGGCGACCAGGTCGGCCCCGATCAGGGGTGACACGCCCATGCGGATCGCTTCGGTGACCGGACGGGCCAGCCGCTGGGTCTCGGCGAGAAGAGTGTCGAGGTCGTCGAGGACGTCGTCGATGAGCGGCAGGATCCGCGCGCCATGTGCGGTGGGCTTGACTCCGCGCGGTGAGCGATCGAAGAGCTTGACGCCGAGCTCCTCCTCCAGCCGTGCCACGCCGTTCGACAGGGCCGGCTGCGTCACCCCGTAAGCCCGCGCGGCGGCGCTGAAGGACTTCGTGCGGGAGACGGCCTGGGCGTAGCGCAACACTTCGATGTTCACGATGACGATTCTCGTCTCTGCGGTATAGCGACCCGTTATACCCGCATTCACCCCGATCCTCTACCGGAGCCGCATGGAGCGCCCTACAGTCTGAGACGTTCCCGGACATTCGGGGATCAGTTAATACCGAAGACCCGGTCCGTCACCCGAGCCAAACCCTCTTCAATTCATCCGACACTCATCCGGCGACCCGGTGTCCGGT
Organism: Streptomyces sp. CA-106110; assembly: GCF_050936285.1. Taxonomy (NCBI): domain Bacteria; kingdom Bacillati; phylum Actinomycetota; class Actinomycetes; order Kitasatosporales; family Streptomycetaceae; genus Streptomyces; species Streptomyces sp. CA-106110. The sequence continues at coordinate 5,293,545 of NZ_JBNJNB010000001.1, forward strand.
ATGCAGAGCTTCACGCTCTTCATAAGTGACTCGGCCACCTTCGACATGGCGCTTGCGCATCACAAGCACAAAGCGAATCTACGGCGCTCAGGATGAGCACTCGCCCACTACCTCTGGGCGTACGTCATTTCCACATCCCCCTTTTATCCGGTTATCCAAAAACACCCAAGCGCGAGCCCGTACGGCTCGCTGCGATCCGTGCAGAACACGCATCGAGGAGCACACGCATGCCCAGCAACACTCCCGACTTCACCGGGCAGAAGGTCATCGTCATCGGCGGTACCAGCGGTATCGGGCTGGCTTCCGCCCGCCGTGTCCTTCAGGGCGGCGGCAGCGCCGTCGTCACCGGCCGGAGCCAGACCAGCGCCGCCAAGGCCACGGCCCAGCTGGCCGAATTCGGAAACGCCGTCGGCCTGGCCGCCGACCTGTTCGACCGCGCCGCGGTGGAACGCCTGCGCGACGAACTGACCGAGCAGCACGCCGACGCCACCCTGCTCGTCAACGCCGCCGGTGTCTTCGAACCCAAGTCCTTCCTGGAGCACACCCAGGACGACTACGACCGCTACCAGGCCATCACCCGAGCCTTCTACTTCGTGACCCAGACCGTCGCCGGCAACATGATCGCCCGCGGCAACAAGGGAGTCATCGTCAACATCGGCGGCATGCTGGCGCACCAGGCCATGGCCGCGACACCGTCCTCGGCGTACTCCGTGGCCAAGGCCGGCCTGCACTCCCTGACCCAGCACCTGGCCATGGAACTCGCCCCGTACGGCATCCGGGTCAACACCGTGGCCCCTGCCGTGGTCCGGACCCCCATCTACGAGGCGTTCATCCCCAAGGACGAAATCGACTCCACGCTCGACGGGTTCAACAGCTTCCACCCTCTCGGCCGCGTCGGAACCCCTGACGACGTCGCTCCCGCCGTGGCCTTCCTCCTGTCGGACCAGGCCGCCTGGGTCACCGGCGCCACCTGGGACGTCGACGGCGGCGTCAGGGCCGGACGCAACATCTACTGACCGGCCGTCACCCGCCCACTCCCCCACACACCCACCCGACTGTGGGACGCCACCACGTCCCGCACCCCGTCGGCCGACATCACAGGAGCGCATCGTGTCCTACCACGAGCACACCGACCACCAGTACGCCAAGCACATACGCGCCGGCGCCCCCGATGCCTTCAAGACGTTCATGGCCTGGGACACACAGGTCCTGCGCGGCACCAACAAGGCCATCGCCCCCAAGTACACCGAACTCATGGCCGTGGCCGTGGCACTGACCACCCAGTGCGCGTACTGCATCGAGGCACACACCAAGGCCGCGCATTCCGCGGGCGCGACCCAGCAGGAACTGGCGGAGACCGTCATGATCGCCGCGGCACTGCGCGCGGGTGGCAGCTATGCGCACGGCTTCATGGCCATGAAGTTCTTCGACCAGGCCGAGCAGGGCAGTGCCCAGTGAGCCCTTTCCGACCTCGCCTCGAGCACGTGGGGGCGGGGACGCATTCACCAGGTCGGTGACCTGGTTGTGCTGCAGCAGGGCTTGAACAAGAGGGGTCAGGACTTGCAGAGCGTTCTGAAACCTCTCGGGGTCTTACTTCCAGTGGCTTCCAGTGGTTGGAGATCGGACCTTCCCCAATTCGGACAACGGTCCGTGACTTCTCAAAGACAGACCTAAAGCGCGCCCTAGAGGAGTCGAGCCTAGGATATTGGGATCGGCAAGGCTTCATGACCCAGAAAGGCAAGCCGTCATGCATTGCTTTGACTGCGTTGCCGAGAGCCGTGCTTCGACCGTCCCACCAGACGCGCCTATTGCTGTAGCCGCTTGCGCTCGGTGCGGGGCCGGGATCTGTGGCGGGCACCTGCATGTCACCAGCGACCCGCTTCCCGGCCCGCCCGGCTCCTCCACCCCCATGCCCGAAGCCAGACGAATGACATGCGGACTGTGCTACGAAGCCGAGCGTGCTGCCGCCGGTCGTGCGTAAGCACCACCACCAGCCGTAGCCGGGCCTGGCGGGGAACTTGTCGGCACCTGGCACGTCTACGCCGCGGGGGCGGCACCGCCGCAGGCAGCTGACGCGAGCGTTGCGGAGACGGCTCGGCAACGCGGCCGAGCAACGGGCGAGACGGCCCCGATCACCCACTTGAGCTGGACGGTTTCGTTTGAATCACGGACGGACCTGACGGCCACGATCGGCCTTTACGTAGGCGGCCTCCGATGATCGACTCGGAGTCTCATGGACAGGCTTCCGGGGAGGGGTCACGGGGATGGGGGAGGGCGCAGCCGTGCGCACCGCCAAGGAGATTTCTCGGTCGTGCCCGGAGTGTGGGGCGGAGATCCGCGCGGACAGCAGATACGTCGCTTGGTGCGCGGTCTGTGACTGGAACGTGGACCCGGAAACGCCGCACCAGGAGCAGAACCGGCTGGACAGGGCGCGGCGTGCCCTGTCGCGACGGCACGGCGAGAAGCTCCTGGCGGAGGTGACGGCCGGCGGGAGCCTGCGCGCCCGGCGCGACGCCTCCTCGCTGCTCGCCTTCGCCATCGCACTCGCCGTACACGGCGTCACCGTGGCCCTCGTCTTCGGCGGGCTCTGGTGGCTGGTGCGCGGATGGGGCGGCATGGGCATGGTGCTGGGACTGCTCCTCCTCGGGGTCGCATGGCCCTTCAGACCGCGGGTCGCGCGGTTGCCCAAGACAGACTCGGAACTGCACCGTGGCGATGCGCCCGAGCTCTACGCGCTGGTCGACGAGTCGCCCGGGTGGTCGGCACCCACGGTGTCGACGAGATCAGGGTCGACGCGAAGGTCAACGCGAGCGTCATGACCCATGGCGTACGCGGGCGGCGACTGCTGACGCTGGGGCTGCCCCCGTGGGAGATCCTCACGCCGCAGCAGAGGATCGCACTGCTCGGCCACGAACTCGCCCACTACAGCAACGGCGACACACGCCAAGGTCTGGTGCTGTCGACGGCGTACCGCTCGCTGACCACCTGGCACTACTACTTCACCCCGATAGCCAAGCCGTCCGCCGTCGAAATGCTCGTCAACCTGCTCTACATCGTGCCCCGGCTGTTCCTCCAGGGCGTGCTGACGCTGTTGGATCACCTGACGCTGCGGGCCGCCCAGCGAGCCGAGTACCTTGCCGACCGCGAGGCCGCCTGCGCGGCGTCCACCGAGGCGGCGGTGGGCCTGATGGACCGGCTGCTGGTCACGGATTCCGCCGCCGTCGCCCTCCGGCGGGAGGCCGGCCAGACCGCCCTCGCCGGACCGCGCGGCGCCCGCGCGGTCGAGGCCAAGCCGGAGGAGATCTGGGAGCGACTCAGAGCACACACGGCATCGATCCCCGAGTACGAGTACGAGCGGCAGCGACGTGTCGGCGTTCGGCGCGGGCACAGCGTCGACGCGACCCACCCGCCGACACACCTCAGACGCACGTGTCTGCTCGCCGGCCCGCCCGCACCCGCTGCCGTGGCGACGGACGACGAACGGCAACGGCGGATCACCGCCGAACTCGCCGGGGCCCGCGTCGCGGTGGCCCGCCGCATTGTCCGAGACGGCTTCGACGGCTAGGCCACGGCTAGGCCCTGTCCCGAAGCCAGGACCGACACCGGGCCGCGAAGCGAACCGACGTCGACAGTCGACGACAACTGGCCCGGACATCCACGCAGATGACAGGGCCAGCTACGCCAGGCCGCCGCACGGGAGAGCCTTGGCTCACCACTTCCACCAGGACACGGTGAGCCGGGCACGGTCCTTACTCGCCGCCTCACCGCCAGCAAGCACTTGATCGAAAGCCGTCAGTGCGACTGTCTGCCGATGGCACATACGACGGGGTCCGGATACCCGACCTCACCGGTCAGGCGCGGGAGTGGCGAAAGAACTGGCACCACCGGTTGTCGTCGGGGTCGCCGAGTACGGGTACGGAGGGTGATCGAGTCCCCCTGGCGGGCACGACCACTGCTGTCAACGGCGATGAGTCGCACAAACACGCACTTCCCTGGCGCGGCCCAGGCAGCCAGCCGGCCAGTGATCAAGGTTACCGGACGTGCCACGACCGTGCCGGAACGGACGGGGGGAACGGTGAGAACTCACGTGAGCCGAGAACGAGAGCGGCCCCCGACCAGACTTGCTGGTCGGGGGCCGATTCCCACTAGCGTGGCGGCGCCAGGATTCGAACCTGGGAAGGCTGAGCCGGCAGATTTACAGACCGCACGGAGGACGACCGCCAAGCTGCGGATTCCCAGCCGCCCGCGACGGTCACCCCACGCCTGCCCCACCGGAACGTGATTCTGGTAGGCCGTCGCACCGGTCGGCCAGGATCATCGCCACATCGTCCGCCAGGTCGCCGCCTGTGTGACGGATCAACGCCTGGTGCAGTTGCTCCAGGCGTTCTAGTGGGCTCGAGCCGACACCCATCCCCTCCACGGCCTCCGGCAGAGCGAAGAATTCGCCTTCGCGGTTGCGGGCCTCGATCACACCGTCGGTGTACAGCAGCAGACGGTCACCGGGGAGGAACGCATAGCTTTCAGGCTTCTCGGGGAGGTCGGTGATGAGGTCCTCGAGGCCGAGAGGCGGCGACGGCAAACTCGGCATGAGTGGTGAAGCTCTGCCCTGGTGCAGCAGCAGCGGTGGTGGATGTCCACGGTTGACCAGCTGCACCACGGGTTCGTCCGGTACCTGCGCGATGAGGGCCGTGGTGAACCCTTCCAGCAGAACCTCCTGACCATATGCACCCGGGACGGCGCCTTCCCGTCGCAGCGCAGCCGCGCAGCGGTTCATGACCTCTACCAGGTCGTCCTCATAGTGCACGGTTTCCCGGAACGCGCCCAGTGCCACTGCGACGGCTCGCACTGCGGACAGTCCTTTGCCCCGGACGTCTCCGACGATCATCCGGACGCCGTACCGCGTCTGCACGGCCTCGTACAGATCACCGCCCACACGTGCCCCCGTCCCAGCCGCGAGGCACAGGCTGCCGGCCCGCAGTGGGCCCAGGTGCGCGGGCACGGGCCGCAGCACGACTTCCTGGGCTGCCACGGCGATGCTTCGGACCTGGTCTAGCTCTCTCTGCCTGCGCTCCTGCATGGCGCGGCTGGTGATGAACCCAGCCACGGAAACCAGGATCAGAGCCAGGAAGTTGCTGTAGACCTGCAGAGTGCCCCACGCCCCGTTGTACGTCGCGGTGGTCACACTGATCGCCAACGCGAGGGCCGACGCCGCGGTGGTCCCCTTGGGCCCCAACGTCACTGCCGCCAGGGCCGGCATCGCAGTGAGAAAGGGACCGGTGTAGATGAAATGCGCAGGCGTGAGCTCGATGACCAGCACGGTCAGCGCGATCAAGAAGGGCACGCACTGCATCAGCGTGAAGAGGACCCGGTTATGACCGCCTGCTCCTGGCACCGAGGGTGATCGCAAGGGCGACCTCATGCAACAAGCCTGCCTCGCTGAAACCCACGGCTCCACCCCAGCCCGCCGCCCTGGACAGCGCGGAGACCGACCCAGCCCATTTACAGACCGCGCGGCTACCTGCCTACCACCAGTGGAAACACCGTCGCAGAACATCGCTGCCCCAGGTCTGCCCCGGGCGCCGTGGCGTGCCGCCGCTCGTGTCCAAGCGATTCAATGCCGTTGGCGAGGTACAAACGGGCCGGGTTCACAGGCGCACGATGACCAGGGCGGTGTCGTCGGTGGCGTCACCGGATGGGAGCAGGTCGGTGAGTACGGCGTCGGCGAGGGCTTCGGGATCGTCGGCCTGGTGGCGGGCCAGGGCGTCGGCGAGCCGGGCGAGGCCCGTGTCGATGGCTTCGCCGCGGCGTTCGATCAGACCGTCGGTGTAAAGCACGAGGACGGCGCTCTCGCGGAACGCTGCGGCCGCCTGGATCCGGGGGCCGTGTTGAGGGCGGGCAGCCAGTGGCGGGTCGGTGGCCTGGTCCAGGAACTCGACGGTTCCGTCCCTCTGCATAAGCACGGGTGGCGGGTGGCCGGCGCAGCTGTAGGTGATCGTGCGGGTCTCCCAGTCGATGAATGCCGTGGCCACGGTGGTGTTCTCGGCGCCGTCGACGGTGCGGGCGTACAGCCCGAGGACTTCCAGGGCGCGGGCGGGGCCCTCGGCGACGAGGCAGGCGGCGCTAAGGGCGCTGCGCAGTTGTCCCATGACGCCGGCCGCGGGTAGGCCGTGGCCGACGACGTCGCCGACGGCGACGGCGATGCGATCGCCGGGCAGGTCGATCAGGTCGTACCAGTCGCCGGCCACATTCAGCGCTTCGGCCGCGGGTCGGTAGCGCACGGCTGCCGGATGCCGGCCGACCGGGCGGGGAGCGGGCAGCATGGCTTCTTGCAAGGTCAGCGCGACTTCACGGGCGCGGATGAGTTCGGTGACGTCCTCCACCCGGTGCAGCAGTAGCGTCACCCGCCCGTCAGGTCCGAGCACGGGAACGTTGGTCATGTTGAAGTACCGCTCTTGCCACAGTCCGGGCTGGTCGGGGTCCTCCGTGTCGTAGCGCTGCAGCGCCACAATGCTGCGCTCGCCTGTGTCCGCCGTGCGGCGCAGTGACGCCAGAACTTTGAGTAGGAGAGGCTCGGCGGGGTCCTTTTCGGGGTGGTCCTCGGGCACGAAGCAACCGACCACTTGCTCGCGGGTGACGCCCCGGAAGCGCAAGAACTCCGCGTTGGCGTCCGCGTAAATCAGCTCTGGAGTCACCAGCGCCACCGCCCCGGGAAGTGCCCGGAACACCGCCGCGTAGTCGACCGCCGGTACCTTCATGACTTCCCTGCCTTGCCCCGCAGCTCTGCCTCTTTTCACGATACGAGCGGGGAGTCACAGCTCGCTCCATGATGTTGTAGGCCCAAGGGCGGCTATACACGAACGATGATCGGGTGCAGAGCTCAGGCGATGCTGGACTCGCCGACCGTGGCAGAGACGGTGAGCCCGGCCGTCAGCAGGCCGAGAAGCTTTGAGCCTGGCTGCGCGGGCCATCGCCACGGGCTGTAGTTGCTGCTGACCACCCTCGGACGGCCCGGATACGCCCCCGCTCTGGCCGTCCAGCAGCTTTACAGGCCGCGCGGCTACGTGGTGCTGGCCTGCACGTTTCGTGGCTCACTGCCAAGGCGCCCCATGGATGCCCCAGGTAGACCACCTAGAGCTCTGTTACCCAGGCCGGACAAGTGCAGGATCGCGATCCGCGCGATGCCATGAGTGTCGGGCCATGGACGGAGTTCTAGCTGGTCGGCGGCCAGTTTAGGGAGCAGCTCACGTGTTACGCGGCCGCGGCGGAGTCCGGAAGCGTGCGCCGCCGGGCTCTCCGGGCACCGTCAGTCGGAGATCCCGTCCAATCAGCCTCGTTCCCAGGCCAAGAACGTGCGCGCCATGAGACTTTTGCAGCTCAGGCCGACTTGGTGAGCGCCGCCCTCGGCGAGGTCGGCAGAGGCACGAGATCGTTCGACGGCCACTGCTGGCGACGTACGACGGCCCGACCAGCTAGAACTGGAGCTGCCCGCGCTGGTCGGCTCGCTCGACCCGGGATTCGGCACCGTCACGCGCGTCACCATCGACACCGCCGCTTGGCCCGCCGCACCTCGTACCGTCATGACGCCTGGCCACGCGATCGAGGTGGCCCTTACAGACGTCGATTTCGAGGCGCATGCCATCGTCCTGGACCTCGGCACCGTGCATCGGTGGCAACTGCTGGTCATCCCACCCGTTCAGCCTCTTGGAACGGCCACCCTGGCTGCTGGATGCCGCCACCGACCCCGAGATCCGCCTGACAGCCCCGCAAATGTTGGCTCTCGCCGAGGCCGGGTTCAGCGGCGAAGCCGCCGGGAAGCCAGAAGGGCAACCGGGAATCGCGTGAAAGACCTGCTGTCGGCAAGCGACCAGCTCAGAGCGGTGCACCACCGTCACCGCATGCCGCTTCGGCCCGAGTGACGGCGGTCCTCCACCGGGACGCCGCAGCGCGGGGTCCCGGGTCCAAAAAGCAGCGACGACAGGCGTGGGCATACGCTTCAAGAAGGGACGTACGTGCAGGAAGAGGCGTGCGTGGAGGCGTAGTGGCACGCGGGCCCCAGAATTCCGGTGACTGCTTGTGCGCCCTCAACACGCCTGCCGGAGGTACGCCATGGATCATGAACCCTTGCCCTCCCCAGACCATGCTGAGGTCCGCATCATCGCAGCAACGCCAGAGGTCGCCCGTCGCGTCGCCCAAGTACTGCGTTGCTGCTTCTCTTCGACCGAACAACGCAGCTACCCAGCCGGCCGCGAAGGGGCGACCCGTCTCCACCTCATCATTGACACCGCTCATACCGCGCAGTCCGCAGGATCCTGGCTGACCTCGAGCGCATCATCCTTCGCGGAACACGATCCCAGTGACGAGGTGTGACCGGACGGTGAGAACGCGAAGCCGCCAACCCAACGTCGCCCGCACCGTCGGCCACAAGCCCTGGAGCGACAGCCATGACGACACTCCGTGAACGCAAGGCCTACCGCAAAGCGGTTCTCCGATCTCTGTACGGAGCCGTCGAATGCAATCGCCCCGAGGTCGGTGGAGCGACACTCCGCGACGAGCTCCACGTACCCGACGAAGATCTCACCGCGGCCTGCGCCTTCCTCGTCGGCGAAGGACTGATCACCGTCGACTGGACATCGCACAACACCCCCGCCACCGTCTCGCTAACTCACGACGGCATCCGCATCATGGAGGAGGAAGAAGAGTCAGAATCGACTACTCAGGGTGACCAATAAAGGGATCGTCCTCGAATGTTAGGCAGCCGCTGGCCACCCACCCTCGTCCAGATCAGGCTTCGCAGTGGTAGGTGGTGCACTGCCGGAATCTACCGTAGTTACCCAGACGGGCGAGGGAGCGTCGGCGGCAACAGGCCGCCCCGGATCCCACGGCGTCGGTGTCCGCCCAATCAGCGGCGTCTCCGTCCCGTGGCGGTTCACTCGCTTCGCATCGCCGGACGTTGAGGATGAGCGAGCAGCTTTACAGACCGCGCCAGCGGCGCGGCCTGATTAGCACTCCCACGCTGGAACCGACCAGTCGCCCCACACCTGCCCCACATGGCAAGACCCGCTGCGGCGCCTGCACGATGATCGCTGCGCCTCAAAGCGACTGCTCGCCACGCGCACATTCGCGTGGCTCGCGCTGCTGTAACACCCCCACCGGGGCTAGGCGCACCGACGACCGACTCAGTTGTGATCGATCCACTCGCTGAGTCTGATCCTCACCTGGTGGTTGTGGTCGGTGTGCCAAACGACCTCGCCACTGACCTGAGCTCCCAGCGCTGGAAGGCTTGCACCGGACGACATGGAGCCAATATCTGCCAGCCCGAGCGCGTTCGGCGCATCGTCGATGCGAATGAAAACTCCGAAGGGCTGGCGACCGATGACCTGACCAGTGATTCGGGTGCCTACGGGGAGCGCGGCCACGGTTGCTGACCACTCTCGGCGGACTTGTTCAGGGGAGGGATCGTTGGGCCAGGCGTATTCGGTCATGAGCCGATCCTGTCAGTGGAATGACGCGCGGGGGGACCCTAGTTTGGAAGATCGCGTAACTGGAATCGGGCTGACCTGGCAAGACGCTGACCTGCGAGTCTCCGAGCGACTCGCCGACGTTCCCCGCTGTTCCCCGCCTATGGCCGTCCGATCGGGCACGCAGGGGGCACACGTGGCCTTCTCCCGGCCTTCCCGGCTGCGAGTGCGTCTCTCCCCATACTGAGCCTGCTCGGCGCTTACGCGGTCGGCGGAGCCTCACGAGCCCAGTCGAAAGGCATCGGCGCGCCCTGCGGGATCACCCAAGGGTTGGGATAGCGAGCGTGACAACCGGTGCAGCGTGCGACGAACGGACCGACCTCGGGGTTCGTGAGAACGCTGTAGCGGCTGGAGGGCTGAGCCGGAAGCATGTGCCCGTTCGCCGTCGTCTCCAAGCCGGGCCACTCCGGCGAGCATTGGCACGGGCGCTCTACCACGAACGGGTCGCCGTCAGGAGTCTTGGTCGTGGTCTTGAAGAGCTTGGCGAAGTTCTCGCGTATCGACACAGCGGCGGCCCCCGTCACTGCGCCCGACTCTCGGGCCCCAGACAGTAACTGAGGTCGGCGGAGTCCATGACCTTCATTAAGTCAGCGGGCGCTGTCCACCAGCTGAGGGAGATCGGGCACGGCTGGGGCACGGACAACTTCTACTCCGTAACTCTATGTGAACGGGGCAGGGTCGGGTACTTCAGGAGTCGTTCCGGCGTCCCGCTGAAGACGCGTACTTCGCCGGGGAGGCGCCTATGGATGCGGTGAAGTCGCGGGTGAAGTGTGCTTGATCGGCGTAGCCCAGTTCGGCGGCGAGAGCGGACCAGTCCTGCGGGTCGGTGGCCGCACGTGCGGCGGCTTCCTGCATGCGGGCTCGCCGGATCACCCACTTGGGTCCGATGCCGACGTATTCGGCGAACAGCCTCTGCAGCTGGCGCACGCTCATGTCGGCGATCGCGGCCAGCTGGGACACTCGTAGAACAGCAGGGTCGGTGCTGATCGTTTCGACCAGCCTGGCCGCCTTGTCGATGGCAGGGTCGGGCGTGGGCCGGAAGTCGCGCAGGAGCGTGGCTGCGCGGTGGAGCGCGGTGGGCACGCAGGGTTCGGTGATGATGGCGTCTGCTGCTGCCCGCGCTGCCGGGCCGAAGATCTCTTCGATGTCCAGGACTCGGTCGGTGAGGGTGGACACCGGGGCAGTGAGGAAGGGGCGGAAGCCGCCGGGTCGGAATCGCAGGCCGAGTGCCCGGCCGGTGCCAGAGATCTCTCGGGTGAACGTGTCGCTGACGATGCCTGTGATGTGGGCCTGCCCGCCGGTGGTGAAGGTGAGGTGGACCACCGGGTGAGTGAGGACTTGCTGCCGGTGTGGTTCGGTCAGGTCCCAGTGGAGGATCCAGTACCCGTCCACGAATGGGGTCAGATCCGCTGGGGCCGGCTCGTGGTCGAGTCGGAACCGCTCAGCCGCGGTGCGCGGGTCGAGGATGGCCCGCTGTCGCGTTTGTTCAATACCCGTCATCGTCGTCCTGTCTACCGTGCCTGACGGCAAGCGGGGAAGGGATGACGTGGAGACGAGATCTGTGATGGCCCGAGCCGCCGAATCGGCGGTGGACATCGTCCGAGGGATCGGGCCGGACGCGTTCGACGGGCGAACACCCTGTCCGGAGCTGAAGGTCGGTGCGCTCCTGAATCACCTGATCTTCTTCACCGGTGTGCGGGGGCACGCCGCGGGACTGAAGCAGCCCCCGCAAGCTCCGAACGAAGTGGCGGAGGAGCATGACTTCACCGCGGAGCCGGATTGGGCCGAGGCGTATGCCGCCCGGTCGGCGGCGACCGCCGCCGTCTGGAGTGCTCCGGAGGCATGGGCTGGCGAGACGGCGCTGACCGGGAGCGGGCGGATGCCGGCCCGCTTCATCGGTGGGATCGTGCTGGGCGAGTGGCTGCTGCACGGCTGGGACCTGGCGGTGGCCACCGGGCAGAAGCTGAGCGTGGACGACGAACTCGCGGCAGCGCTGTACGAGGACATCGTCGGCAAGGCCGAGATGGCCAGGCAGTACGGGGTGTTCGGCCCTGAGGTCAGCGTGCCGCCGACCGCGCCGCTGTTTGACCGCGCTCTGGGACTGGCTGGCCGTGATCCGTCATGGAAGCGCCCAGCCGACCACATGTGAAGGGGCGCAAGCAGCCGCTGCACCCTCGAACGGCCCGGAGACGGCCCGGCTAAGGCACCACGGGAGATTTACAGCGGGCTCAGTACCCCTACTACAGCCTGCACCTTTCCGTGTGCCGCCTGCTGTCGGGGGAGGCCTGGGGGAAGCAGAGTCAGGCGCAGACATCCATAGCGGGCGGAGGAGATGTCTTCTTGCCCTGGGTCTGGCGGGCCTGGTTTTTTGCCCAGGTAAACGGGACACAGACTCCCACTGACCTGCGATCGGGCGGTCGTGGTTGGTCGTTGTTGACCGTTGTTTGTCACCCTCGTAGGGCCCGGAGAGGGCCCGGCGGTGTCGCCGCGGACCCTCCGTCACGAAGAGGAGCAGCCTCCCACCCGGCTTGCGAGCACGGCCTTTTCCCTTCGCCCGCAGGGAAACGCGAGAGGCCCCGGACCTCTCCAGGGCCTCTCGTCTGTGTGCACTCGGCAGGATTCGAACCCACGACCTCTTCGTCCCGAATGAGGTTCGGGCGGGATCGGTACCGGCGATCGACGATCGTGCAGGTCAGGCCGTTGGAGTGGGCTGGCATGACGGGGTGTCGCGGGGTCTCGGGGAGCGGTCCGGCTCCCAAGGTGGCTCCCAGCGGTGGCCCTCAACCCTTGGCAGGGAAGTGGCTCCAAGCCCCGGGTCGCTTAAGGGCTCCTCCAGCCCTAGGCTGCTACATGCTGTGCAAGGACCATGCTGCCGCCGAGCGGTGAACCCGTAACTCGCTGTGCCTGGTTCTTCGCTGCGGGCTTGGCCTCACCGGCTGTTGGCCGGGGGCTGGTTTCTCGGAGTACGGTTTTCAAGACCGCTGCCGTTGCACTGCTCCTGGGCCTGTGACCTGCTGAAACGGCATGCAATGAGGTGAGAGTGCCTCGGCTGGCCCACACGTGGCCCACAGGGGCTCTAATTCGCTTCGCTCGGGAACGGCCAACACGCTTTCCAACTGTGTTGGTGGGGTGCTGGGCTGTGTGCAGGGGCGTTCACTTGCGTTCGTGGACGGCTTGCCTACGGGAAGGGCCCGGCACAGGGTCTCGGCTGAACGAGGATGAACGGAGCTGAATCAGACGGGAACTGAGCCGGCCGCACTCCTCACCGCACCACCGGACACGGCCCGCGGCCAGCTGTCTGGACCACCGCACTCGTGGGAGCTAGGCCGCCTTGGGTCGCGCCGTATGCGTGCCCGAGGCGGGGTCCTGGGCATCCTCGAGGGGGAAAGTCTCGTCTTCCCCGAAGTCCGGGGCCTGGAAGGGGTTTGTCGTCGGAGGCGGCGATGCCGCAGTGGCACAGCGGGGTTGCCCTTCCAGGGCGGAGAACAGCGACGTCAGGTCGATGAGATGTCTCTCTTTCGTTACAGGTCCCTGTGGGGGCCTGGCGTTCCGTGACCGGGCACAGCGGTCCTACAGCTTGGTCATCTTGGCGTACGGGCTCAAGATCCGCATTTGCGCCGAGCCGAAATCTATGAGTGCCGCGATTCCGTCCTCGATGCCGATCACCCGGCCGAGGCCATACGTGTCGTGCGTGACTTGATCGCCCACGGCGAAGTGCTTAGGAGCCGGCGTGACCGGGGCCTTGAAGGGGCTGGTAGGCAAATGGCGCTTCGGTGCAGCAGGCTTTGTCATCGCCCCCAGTATGCACACACGAACTGCGCTGGTGGCTGACTCTCAGGGGCAGGAGTAGTTGATCGTTGGACTCCACTCCTGCAAGAGCTGAGCCTGCCGTCCGCCGAAGCACCACCGCGTCTGAGGCACGGGCCGCCTGAGGATTCGGGCGGTACCTCCCCATCAGGGGTCGTATCGCCCGTACCCTTGCAGTACCCGCACCCTGCCGGGTGCGGCTTGGTCGGGCGTCAAATGGCGGGCGCCCACGACTGAAGGATCTGATCCACACATGCTGATCGCTCAGCGTCCCTCGTTGACCGAGGAGGTCGTCGACGAGTTCCGCTCCCGGTTCGTGATCGAGCCGCTGGAGCCGGGCTTCGGCTACACCCTCGGCAACTCCCTGCGCCGCACCCTCCTGTCGTCGATCCCCGGCGCTGCTGTCACCAGCATCCGCATCGACGGCGTCCTGCACGAGTTCACCACCGTGCCGGGCGTCAAGGAGGACGTCACCGACCTGATCCTCAACATCAAGCAGCTGGTCGTCTCCTCGGAGCACGACGAGCCGGTCGTGATGTACCTGCGCAAGCAGGGCCCGGGTCTGGTCGCCGCCGCCGACATCGCGCCCCCGGCCGGTGTCGAGGTGCACAACCCCGACCTCGTCCTGGCCACGCTCAACGGCAAGGGCAAGCTGGAGATGGAGCTGACCGTGGAGCGCGGTCGCGGCTACGTCTCCGCCGTGCAGAACAAGCAGGTGGGCCAGGAGATCGGGCGCGTCCCAGTCGACTCCATCTACTCGCCGGTTCTCAAGGTCACCTACAAGGTCGAGGCGACGCGTGTCGAGCAGCGCACCGACTTCGACAAGCTGATCGTCGATGTCGAGACCAAGCAGGCGATGCGTCCGCGGGATGTCATGGCCTCCGCCGGTAAGACCTTGGTCGAGCTGTTCGGTCTCGCCCGCGAGCTGAACATCGACGCCGAGGGCATTGACATGGGCCCGTCCCCCACGGACGCCGCCCTGGCCGCCGACCTGGCGCTGCCGATCGAGGAGTTGGACCTCACGGTCCGCTCCTACAACTGCCTCAAGCGCGAGGGCATCCACTCCGTGGGTGAGCTCCTGGCGCGCTCCGAGGCCGACCTGATGGACATCCGCAACTTCGGTGCGAAGTCGATCGACGAGGTCAAGGCGAAGCTGGCCGGCCTGGGCCTGGCCCTGAAGGACAGCCCGCCCGGATTCGACCCGACCGCCGCCGCCTTCGGCGCGGACGATAACGGGAGCACGGGTTTCATGGAGACCGAGCAGTACTGAGCGCTGCGCCGGGTCGCGGGGCAGCCAGGAAGGCAGGGGTGCCGGCGATGAGCACCGGCCGGCCGCACCCGGCTCCTCGAGGGCCCACCTGCGGAGATGCAGAGACCCAAGCCCCTCGAGCCTGATCAAGATGGCGAAGGCGGCCGCCATCTCATCCCTGTCTTACCCTCTGGCCCCCGGGCGCGGCCGAGAACGCCGCCCGACGCGCCGTCCCCCCGGTTTGTATCCCGGGGCACGAAACGGCCCCCTCGGAGATCACTCCGAGGGGGCGTTCGATACATCTTGCCTGGTGGCGTGGTGCAGAGGACCACAGGTGTGACCGAGACGGACATACCTGGGGGCAAAGCGCCGTGTAGTTGTGGGCAGACGCCCATAACCGTGGTGCTCCCCACCGCGGGGCGCGTCCGGGCAACAACGAGCCCGGCTGGTAACCATCCGGCCGGGCTCTCCCTATGCGTTGTTACTCGGGGCGGATGTGCTCCGCCTGCGGGCCCTTCTGCCCCTGCGTGACATCGAACGTGACCCGCTGGCCCTCTTCCAGGGAGCGGAAGCCGGAGGCGTCGATGTTCGAGTAGTGGGCGAAGACGTCGGGGCCGCCGCCGTCCTGCTCGATGAAGCCGAAGCCCTTTTCGCCGTTGAACCACTTGACGGTACCGCTGGCCATGCCTGTCTCCCTCAAGGAAATTCGGGCCCCGCACCGTGCGGGATCCGGAGGTGATCGCCTTGGTCCGGAGAGGCGCTGAACAGCAAGAACGCCCGAGACGTGTGTCACGGGCGAGCGGGACTTCGGAACCACGACTACTGGTATCGACGCTACACCGGGCGCGGCCACACGTCACAGGCCTTACGGGATCGCGTAAGCGAGTCTCTGGGGTCACGACGGCCGCGCAGGTCAGGAGCCGAAGTGGCAGCATTCCCCCGGCTCGACACGCCGGACGCTCGCGGAAGCCATGGCGACCGTGACGCCAGCGCTTATCAGAGACGCCAAGGGAATGGCAGACACCAAGACGGTGCGGACGGCCCTCTATAGCTGGGCTTTCAACATGAGCCGCCGCGACCTGGTACCGCCTGACGACGTGGCCGCGGTGCTGGCGTGGTTCGAGCGGAAGTCCCTGCCCACGTCCGCGCTGGCCGATCGCATGCAAGTACGCGCCGCCCTGGACGCGTTGACCAAGAAACTGGACGGCACCACAGCGTCCGCATCGACCATCCGCCGCAAGCGGGCCATCTTCCACAACGCACTCGGCTACGCCGTCGACGCCGGCCGTCTGACGGACAACCCTCTGCCGCAGGTGCAGTGGAAAGCTCCCGAGCAGGTAGCGGATGAACTGGACCCCGCCTCAGTGCCAGACCCTCGACAAGCTCTCGCGCTGCTCGATGCCGTGCGCACGCAGAGCCCCCGCGGGCGGCGCTTGGTCGCGTTCTTCGGGTGCATGTACTACGCGGCGGCGCGGCCGGCGGAAGTCATCGGTCTTCGTCTTCAGGACTGCGACCTGCCCCGTCGGGGGTGGGGCACTCTGCGACTGCGAGAGACCCATCCGCGCTCGGGGTCGGCCTGGACGGACAGCGGCCAAGCGCACGACCGGCGCGGGCTCAAGCATCGGCCCCGGAAAGCGGTCCGCACCGTGCCGATCCCGCCCGATCTCGTAAACCTGCTGCGGTGGCACGTCATGGCGTATGGCGTCGCCCCCGACGGGCTGCTGTTCCGGACGCAACGGGGCGGGCTCATCCAGGACACCGGATACGGCGAGGTGTGGGCGGAAGCCCGTGCGCGTGCTCTCACGCCCGCTCAGCGCGCGTCTCTGCTGGCAAAGCGTCCATACGATCTTCGCCACGCCGCTGTGTCCACGTGACTCAGCTCCGGCGTGGAACCACAGGAGGTGGCCGCGCGCGCTGGCCACAGTGTGGCCGTGCTGTTCCGGGTGTACGCGAAGTGTCTGGACGGCGGCGCCGCCACGGCGAACGCCCGGATCGAGAGGGCACTGAAGAACGGCAGCTAGGGGAGCCGAAAGCTGCCCCACACCTGCCCCACACGGACTGGTCAGTACCCGTATCAGGGTGAGACACACTGGGAAAAAGCGCCCATAGCGACCAGGTCGTGCCCGGGAACGACGAAAGGGTCCGTGTCCAGCATTGGTGCTGGACACAGACCCTTTCGGTCGTGTGGCGGCGCCAGGATTCGAACCTGGGAAGGCTGAGCCGGCAGATTTACAGACCGCACGGAGGGCAACCCTTGAACTGCGGTTCGGCAGCCCACAACGACCGCTACCCCACGTCCGCCCCACCGGAAGGTGGCTCTGGTTGGCTGTTGAGCCGGTCAGCGAGGAGCATCGCCACATCGTCCGCCAGGTCGCCCTCGGTATGGCGGATCAACGCCTGGTGCAGTTGCTCCAGGAATTCTGGTGGAGTGGTGCCGGCGCGTATCCCCTCCATGGTCTCCGGCAGAGCGAAGAATTCGCTGTCACGGTTGCGGGCCTCGATCACGCCGTCCGTATACAGCAACAGACGGTCACCGGGGACGAACGGATAGCTCTCAGGCTTGGCGGGGAGGTCGGTGGCGAGGTCTTCGAGGCCAAGAGGCGGCAACGGCGAGGCTGGCATCAGTGTCGTAGCCCGGCCCTTGTGCAGCAGCAGCGGCGGCGGATGCCCACGGTTGACGAGCTGCACCACGGGCTCGTCCGGCACTTGCGCGATGAGCGCCGTGGTGAACCCTTCCAACAGAACTTCCTGATCATACGCACCCGGGACAGCGACTTCCCGTCGCAGCGCAGCCGCGCAGCGGTTCATGACCTCCACCAGCTCATGCTCATAGTGCACGGCCTCTCGGAACGCGCCCAACGCCACCGCAACGGCTCGCACCGCGGACAGCCCCTTGCCCGGACGTCCCCCACGATCATGCGGACGCCGTACCGCGTCTGCACGGCCTCGTACAGATCGCCGCCCACCCGTGCCCCCGTCCCTGCCGCAAGGCACAGGCTGCCCGCCAACACAGGGCCCAGCCGCGCGGGCACGGGCCGCAGCACGACCTCCTGAGCCGCCACGGCGATCCGGCGGACCCGGTCAAGCTCTCTCCGCCTGCGCGCCTGAACAGCGCTGCTAGTGCTGAACCCAGCCACAGAGACTAGGGCCAGAGCCAGAAAATTGGTGTAGACCTGCGGGGTGCCCCAAGCCTCGTTATAGGTCGCGGTGGTCACGCTGATTGCCAGCGCGAGAGCCGCCGCTGCGGTGGTGCCCTTGGGCCCCATCGTCACTGCCGCCAGCGCCGGGACCGCGGTGAGAAGGGGGCCGGTGTAGATGAAGTGCGCTGGCGTGAGCTCGATGACCAGCACGGCCAGCGCGATCAAGAAGGGCACACACTGCATCAGCGTGAAGAGGGCCCGGCTACGACCGCCGGCCCCTGGCTGCGGGGGTGAGCGCAAGAGCGACTTCATGCACCAAGCCTGCCTCGCTGAAACCCACGGCTCCACTCTGCCGCTGGCCACCCTGGGCAGCCCGGAGACCGGCCCGGCCCATTTACAGCGGGCTCAGTTCACCTACTACAGCCTGCACCTTTCCGTGTGCCGCCTGCTCGGGGGACGCCTGGGGGAGCAGAGTCAGGCGCAGACATCCATAGCGGGCGGAGGAGATGTCTTCTCGCCCTGGGTCTGGCGGGCCCGATATTCGCCCCTGGTCAGCGCGGTGCACACCCCAACTGACCGGCGGTCGGGCAGTCGTTGATGGTAGTTGTCTGTCGTCGTTGGTCGTCCTCGGAGGGCCCAGAGAGGGCCCGGCGCTGGTGCCCCGGACCCTCGCTCACGAAGAGGAGCAGCCTCCCACACGGCTTGCGAGCACATCGCGTTCGTACTCTTCGGTCCACTCGAGCAACTCGCCACCGCCATGAGTGAGAGTCGCGGGATCAGCCTTGAGGAGCTAACTAGTCGGGGACCCAGGCGCGGATGTCCGAGGGCCTGGACGGAGCGGTGGACGCCGCGTTGGAGCTTCTTGTTGGTCAGCTCGGCGAACCACCGCTCGACCAGGTTCAGCCAGGACGAGCCGGTCAGTATGAAGTGCAGCTGGAAGCGAGGATGGGCCAGCAGCTACTTCTTGATCGTCTCGGTCTCGCTGTCGGCGATGCGGCTCCCGATCGGGGTTGGTGTGACGAAGTCGAAGGGTGTGCCCATAGTCGGGGCCGCCGGTCCGAGAGAGATTGCCTGCGCGGCGGTCGGAAGGTAGGCGTCCACGTCCAGAGCGAGCACGTGCATCAGCACGTCGCCGGTTCCGGCCCCAGCGAGGCGAACGGGTGCTGAAGTCGAGGCGCAAGGTTCCCGCCCGGCTCACACACCATCGGTAAGCAGCGCACGGGACAGTCCAAGAAGCCCGGGACCTGGGCTGCCTATACATTTCAACCCATGAAGGATCCGGGGAGTGATCATGGACATCACGGGGAGTCCTCCTCGACATCACCGCATCGTCCCTGGCCAGCGCTTTTCGTGAACGACCTACGGACAAGAGAGGCTGCGTCGCCAGGAGTTCACCTCTCGGGGCGTCCCAGGTAACGGGCTGCCCCGCGATTGATCACGGGGCGTGTTGGCCTGGGGAGTTGGCTGGTGGGTGATTCAACAGGCGGCCGTGCGGACGGGCACCAGTTCGGTGCTCGTGCGGCGGCGGGTGGGCCGCTGGGCGGCGCGGTCGGAGACGAGGGACGCGATGGCCTGGTGGGTTTCGCCGTAGGTTTCGCGGCGGCCGGTGTATCGCTGGATCGGGCGCCACTGGCGTACTTCGGCATTGGCGTGCTCGACGCAGATCCGGCGGGCGGACTGGCGGCGCTTGTGCTCGCGCCAGCCGTAGTACTCGGTCACGGGCCCGTCGCCCATGTCCTTCGGTTTCCTGGGCGGGGCCGAGACCTGGTCGGGGAACTCGTTGGCCAGGCCGCGGTAGCCGTCGTCGGCCTCGGCCTTCACCTCCGGATGCTGGCGGAACTGCTCGGCGATGCCCTCGGTGCGCATCGCGGTCTGGTCGTGCATCCGTCCGGGCCGCTCGGCCCCGGACCACAGGGTACGGCCCTGGTGGTCGCTGATCGTGGTGGTCTTGATGGTGTTCTGCTTGCGCTTGCCTGACACGAAGGCCCGCCGTCCCGGACGGCCCGCCCGTGGGCGGCGGACCTGGGTCTCCATCCCGTCGATCCGCAAGGTCACGTTCTCGGCTTCGGCGTAGGCGAACACATCGGCCAGTGTGCGCAGACGTATGCCGGGACGGTCGGGGACGGCGAAGCCACGCTCGGCCAGCAGCGGGCGGATCTCACCGACTGCCCGGCCGATGGTGGACGAGCCCACCTCGTAGATCACCCCGAGGGCCTCGTGAGTCAGCCCGGTCCGCAGATGGGCGAGCGTGGCCATCAGTCGGTCGGTGAAGACGAGTTCGTACTTCGGCCCGGCCCCCGCCTCCCGCTTGCGCGCACCCTCGCGCCGCTGACGGCGCCCGGACTCACAGCGCGCTTCCCAGCGCGGCGCGAGCTCGGCCACCAGCGCACCCAGGTGCTCACGCGAGAGGCCGCAGAAGGCATGATGGGACATGGCCGCGCGGGCCAGTTTGATCTTCACACACCAGACAACTCGCGCGGCCTTCTCCATGTCCCCGTACGTGACCAAGATCAATCGCGGGGCAACCCGTAAGAAGTCGCCTCTCCCGGGCGCTCACCTCCGAGAAGGGGCAGGCCCAATGCCTTTCCCGCACATACGAGGAGAAATACCGTGACAACGCCCGAGATTCCTACAGAGGCGCGGGACTACGAGCGAATGATGGGCATGGTCACCGGGTACTGGGTGACTCAGATCGTTCGCGCCGCAGCCGTGTTCAACCTCGCGGGTCACCTGGTGTCGGGGACGAACACCCCCGAGGAGATCGCCAAGGCGGAGTCCACCGACCTCGACGCCACTCGTCGCCTCATGCGGACATGCGCCTCGCTTGGCCTTATGACCTCAAATGACGGTGTGCACTACACCGGCACGTCCTTGCTGAACACCCTGCACAAGGATGCACCCAACTCGCTGCACTACTTCGCCGTTTCGCAGTCGGCGCCGGGGCACTGGCTGCCGTGGGGCCGGTTCCCGGAGGCCGTTCGCACCGGTGAGCACCAGGTGAAGGCCGCGCACGGGGATGCAACCGTCTTCGACTACTTCGCCGGCCACCGTGAGGAGGCGTCCTTCTTCACGGAGTCCATGACCAACCTGTCGGTTGCCGCGGCGGTGGATGTCGCCGCCGTTCTCGACACCGAGGGCGTCAAGCTCGCCATGGACGTCGGCGGTGCCTCCGGCCATGTCGTCCGGGCGATGATGAAGGTCAACCCGGAGCTCCACGGCGGAGTTTTCGACCTGCCGCACATCGTGCCCGCCGCTGCGGACGCCGCCCAGGCCGACGGGCTGGCGGAGCGTTTCACGGTCGTCGGCGGGGACTTCTTCGAGGAGATTCCGGCGGCGGACCTCTTTGTGCTGAAGTACATCCTGCACGACTGGGATGACGACAGTTGCGTGCGCATCCTGAGGAACTGCCGGTCCTCGCTGGTGGAGGGCGGCCGCGTTGTTGTGGTGGATCACCTCGTCGGCGGGATCGGGGAGCCCGGCCTCGCTCCCCTGATGGATATGAACATGCTCGACATGACCGGTGGCAGGGAGCGAGAAATGAGCGAGTTCGACGCGCTGTTTGCCGCAGCCGGTCTGCGCCGCGTCAAGGTGAGCACCGCCGGCGCCTTCGCCGTCATCGAAGCGGTGCCCGCGGCCTGACGCACCGTTCAACACGCGGCGAAGCCATGAAGCCGGTGTGCCATCGGTCCCGGGTCAGCTGCCACTTCCCGGTGTCGGGGTCCTGCTCCCAGCGGGGTCGCCCGCGCCTCGTCTCGTCCACGCCCAGCGCCTCCACTCCGGGCAGCTCGGCCTCGGTCACCTCACGGGAGGCCGTGCGGAATGCGGGCATCACCGTTGGCCAGGAGACGTGCAGGTCGACGCGAGAGTCGCGAACATGTTCGGGACGAAGCCGAACTGTGCACCGACGTTGTCGAGGATGCCCTTCGCCCTGTCGCGGACGTCGTCAGGAGAGGGAGCGTTCAGTCGTGACATGGCGAATCAACCTCCGGTAGGTGTGCGAGTAGTCGCCGAGCCCAGGTCAGGCCGAGCATTTTTTGGGCTTGGCGGCCCATTTTTCGGAGTTAATACCGACCGAGACTGGGCCGCCAGGCCCACTCCGCGGTATCGTGTGACGTATGGAAGCCACGACACGAGCCCAGGTGCCGCACAAGCTCACGGCCAAAGGCCACGCGACGCGTGCCCGGATCCTCGAACATGCCGCGGAACTCATCTACACCAAGAGTGTCCACGCGACGAACAACGAGCAGCTCCGTCACGCGGCCGGCGTCAGCGGGTCCCAGCTCAAACACTATTTCCCGACCAAAGAGCGTCTCGTCCTGGCAGTCATCGCCTGGCAGGCCGATCGCGTCCTCACATTCCATCGCAGTGAGCGATTCGCCTCCTTCGACGACCTCGACACGTTTCGGAAGTGGGCGGATTTCTACGTCGGCTACGAGCGCGCCTACCAGGAAGGCTGCACCCTCGGCTCCCTCGCGAGCGAGATCATCAAGACCGACCTCGACGTTCACGACGAGCTCGCGAGCGCGTTCGACCAGTGGAGGGACATCTTCCGCGACGGGCTCCAGCACATGCAGCGACTCGGCAGCATCAGCACTGACGCGGATCCCACGCAGCTGGCCAATCTGCTTCTCTCCGCATTCCAGGGCGGCATGCTCCTCGCCCAGGTCGCTCGGGACATCACCCCGCTAAAGGACGCGTTGCAGGCAGCCATCGATCACGTGCAGACCTTCGCGACGTCTCCCGACGCCGCCTGTTCCTGCCCGCTCGCTGACGGTGAAGGGTGAACGAACCCGAGGGAAGATCGTGGACACAGCGGCTGGCTTGATGCTTAAAGGGGCACCCGCCTCTCGGCGGATCCCTTCTCAAGCGGTAGCGGAGGTATTTGCACCCTCGGTGACGGGTTACGCCACACTCGCTTTCGAGGTCTGTTCGTGCTGGTCAGATGGGTATTCGGCGCTGCTCAACCCCGTTCACTTGCGTGCCCCCGCCCTGGCGTGAACCGCTGTGAACGGCTCCGGACGGGGGTGAATGAGACGGAAACTGAGACGGAGCACCGCGAGGCTGACCTGCGCTCAAGTCCGTAGTACGTCAAGGGCGAGAGGCTTCCATGGCCGCGATCACGTCCGCAGTGTCGCCCTCGTAGAGGAGGTGCGGTTCGTCTGCCTGAGGGGGGATGAACCGGCTTCGGTAACGCTGAAGGTCGCTCTCTGAGAAGTAGATCGAGTTCGGATCGTCTGCGTGGAACTCGTTGCGCTTGCTGATTCGCGCCCAGAGTTCGTCATGGCTGGCTGCAAGATAGACCAGTACGGGGGTGGCGCCGGCGTCAGTGGCGATGGCTCGCCATCTAGCCCGATCTTCGGGGGTCCAAAAGCCGTGGTCAACGACCGCGTCATGTCCGGCCTTGAGCTGTTCCCTGAGTTCAACAGCCACGTCTTCGAGCACCGGCCGCTCAAGGGTGGGGAACGTGCCTCGCGGACGGCTGTTCCGGACGCAGCGCGGCGGGCTCATCCAGGACACCGGATACGGCGAGGTGTGGGCAGAAGCCCGCACGCGTGCTCTCACGCCTGCTCAGTGCGCGTCGCTGCTGGCGAAGCGTCCATATGATCTTCGCCACGCCGCCGTGTCCACGTGGCTCAGCTCTGGGGTGGAACCGCAGGAGGTGGCTGCGCGCGCCGGCCACAGCGTGGCCGTGCTGTTCCGGGTGTACGCAAAGTGCTTGGACGGCGGCGCCGCCACAGCGAACGCCCGAATCGAGCGGGCGCTGAAGAACGGCAGCTAGTAGGGCTTGGTTAGGTTGGGATGGGCTTGGCGTGTCTGGGTGGGGGCAGCGGCGTCCGGCACAGCGGGCAGCGCCCGGCCCAGCAGGCCAGCAGGACCTGCAGTCCGGCCACGACCTGGTAGGTCGTCAGGCCGTGGCCGCCGCTTTCGGGGACAGCCGCTCCAGGGTGCAAAACGCCTGGGCGACCGAGGCCAGGGTGAGGTGCCGGTGGAAGCCGTTCCAGGTGCGGCCCTCGAAGTGACCCAGCCCCAAGGCGGTCTTCAGCTCGCGGTAGTCGTGCTCGACCCGCCAGCGGAGCTTCGCCGAGCGCACCAGGTGCCGCAGGGGGGTGTCCGCGGGCAGCGTGGAGAGCCAGTACTTGGTCGGCTCCTTCTCGCCGGCGGGCCACTCGGCCAGCAGCCAGCACACCGGCAGGTCCTCGCCGGGGTGCGCCCGGCGCAGCCGCACTCCGGCGGGGCGCACCCGCAGTGCGGCGAACCGCGAGCGCAACGGGCCCTTGGAGCCCTGCCGCCAGGTCACCCGGTGCAGGGCGCCGTGCCCGGCGTCCTGCACCAGCGTGCGCACCGAGGTGGGTGCCTGCCGGTAGCGGGGCACCGGGGGCCGGCCGGTGCCCGACCAGGCCGGAGCGGTACGCGTGGCGGTCTCGGGCAGCACCGCGGTGTCCGAACGCACCCCGACCACGTAGTCGATGCCGCGCTCTTCCAACGCCAGCCGGAAGGCACCGTCTTGACCGTAGCCCTCGTCGGCCACGATCAGCGGCGGGTCCAGCCCCCAGCACCGCAGCTCGTCGACCATGTCGACGGCCAGCTGCCACTTGGCGACATGCCAGACCTCGTCGGGGATGTGGGCCCGGCGGCGGCGCTTGGCCACCTGGTCGGCGTCCTCGGCGGGCGCGGCGGTCACGTCCCACTGCTCGGGCAGGAACAGCCGCCAGTTCACCGGACAGGAGGCCGCGTCGGTGACCAGGTGCACGCTCGGGGCGACCTGGCAGTTGGCGGTCTTGCCCAGCGCCCCGCAGTACTGCGCGGCCACGCCGGGCGAGGCGTGGCCGTCCTTGGGAAAGGACACATCGTCGATCACCCAGGCGGCCGGGCGGATGACCGGCTCCATGCGCCAGGCCAGCTCGGCCAGCACCATCTGATGGGACCACGGGGCGTCGGCCAGGAACTGCTGCAGGCCCTGCCGGTCCACCCCCAGCCGGGCCGCCATCGGCTCCATCGACTTGCGGCGGCCCGCACCGAGCAGCCCGCGCACATACCGCTCGCCCCACCGCCGCTGGTCGGACCGTCCCAACGGGGCGAACACCTCGGCCGCGAACGCCGCCAACCGGTCCTGGGCCTCCACGAGCTCCTGCGGAGTCATGGCCCTCACCTCCGCGAGGCCAACACGCCCTCCTTCCCCCAAGATAACCAAGCCCTACTAGTGCTGTGACCGCATAGGTTCGCCGGGTTGCCGGCGGGACGGTTGGCTCGGTGCGCTCTCACCGCGGTACGGGCACGGTATTCAGACTGACCTCGGCTCAAGTCGATCCGCGCCTATGACCGCAGCGTGCTGTCCCAGTGCCATGTGGTGAGACGAGGGTGCCCGGGCAGTTCGGCGCGCCCGGTGGCCCACAACAGGGTGAGCCAGGGATCCGCGCTGGCCGGGGCTTCTGGGAACAGACGGGTGAGCACTCGCGAGCAGAGAGCGGGCGGCGGGGTCCAGGCAAGCCCGAAGCCTTCCGCCACATCGTGCGTGTGCACCAGCGTCTCCACCACCCCCATTGCCGCGAAGCCCTCGGGGTCCGACACCCCGTAAACGTGGTAGGCGCGGACCCGCTGCGGCGTCGTTCGCACCATAGCGACCAGCAGGGCACCGCTCGCCTCCAGCACCTGTAGCAGGCCGGCCGGACCGGCATCATGGTCCGCGAAAACGAAGGTCGCAGGTCCGCCCGGCCTCTTCTGTCTCAAGGCGAAGGGGACATGGGTGTCCAGCGGCGGGCTCTGCGGCCCCAGTTGGACGGCGTAGTGGAACAGGTCGTGGGCGAGGTGCTCGACGGTCTCCCAGCAGTCCCACTCCAGCGAACCGGCCTTGCCGTCCCACCCCGCCGCGGGTGCCTCACGAAGGACGCCCACGGCGAGTCGCACAGCAAGGTCGACGTCGTCCGCGGTGACGGGAGACAACACTGAGCCGGTTTCGACTGATCGTGACATGGCAGCACCGTATCGCGATGGGAGCGGGCAGCCCCTTGCAGCTTGTGCGTTGTCCGTGATGGGGCGCCAGTTTGGTTGTTCATGCGGCTTTCGGATGGGGGCGGCCCCAGCGGATGCCTTTCTCGCTGCGGATGCGGGCGCGTTCGCGGCGCTGGGCTTGCAGGACGGTCGGGTGGCGGCGATGGTCGTTGCGCCAGCGCACCCATGAGGGCCGGGCTTGTCAAGAGCAGACTGGAACCTGGCCCGGCATGCTCGGGGCTGGTGCCGGAGGTGGGTGGAGGAGCCCGTGTCTCCTCGGTCGAGGGCTGTCGATGATCCCCGGGGGTAGGTCGGGCGGAGGAGTCTCACACGCACCCATTCGGCTCCGTGCACCGTCGCCGGGCCGGCGCCATGACCCTAGTCCGGGGGCCGGGCTGCTCATTCAGGTAGTCGAGCACGGCGGGGCCGGCTCATGCGCTGACGCGAGCGCACCCGGGGTCGGCAACCTCTCGGAAGGGGAAGTGTGACTGTCATTGGCTCAGCGCTGCCTCCCCGACGGGACGGGTGGCGTGCTGGTCGGCTTCGTACTCGACAAGCAAGTGCCAGGTGCGGGTGAGGAGTTTGCGGGCGATCGCGATCGTGGCGATCTTCTTGCCGCGGCGATGGGCGATCTGCTCGTAGCAGGCGGCGAACTGCGGGGATCGTTTGGCGGTCTGGGCCGCTTCGCTCAGGATCCAGCGCACCCAGGGGTCGCCCTGTTTGGAGATGTGGCCGTAGCGGACGGTGCGGTCCGAGCCGCGGACGGTGGGAGTGAGCCCAGCCCAGGAAGCGAGCTTGCGGGCCGAGGGGAAGCGGCGGATGTCGCCGATCTCAGCCAGCAGGACCAGAGCGGTGAGTGGTCCTACTCCCGGCAGAGTGGTCAGGACCTTCACCCGCGGGTCATTCTTGGCTTCGGCCGTCAGCCGAGCGTCAAGCCGGTCGATGGGAACCTGGACGGCATCGATCAGCTCCAGCAGGTCGGTGATCACTGTGCGGGAGGACGCGGGCAGCGGGAGCTGCTCCAGCCAGCGGCGGCCGGGACCGCTCCAGCAGCTGCGGCTGGTTCCCCGGTCACAGCCGTGATCGGCCAACACGGCATGGATCCGGTTACGCAACAGGGTCCGCAACCGGACCAGTTGGGCCCGATGTCGGAGCACGGCCCGCTGCTGCCGGACCGACGGCGGGCCGATCCAGGCCTCTGGCAACAGATCGGCGCGCAGCAGCTGGGCCAGGGTGGCCGCATCGACCTTGTCGTTCTTCAACCGGGCCGAGGCGATGGCTTTGCACTGCAGCGGATGCACCAGGTGCGGCTCGAAGCCGTGCTCCTGGAGCAGCTCGACCAGCCAGCCCCAGCCGAAGGCGGCCTCGAACGCCACCGGTGTGCCCGTGGGGAGATCCCCGATCACCCCCAGCACCGGCACCCGCCCGTTGGGCACGTTCCTGTTCACGTTGATCCCACCGCCTTGGTCGGCGATGGCGATCTGCGACCTCTTGCGATGCACGTCGATTCCGACGTAGACAGACATCCCGGGCCTCCTTCCCGAGCTCGTATGGACACCCGGAAACAGCATCCACCGGGCTGGCGCGGAAGGGGGCCCGGCCCTCATAGCGTCAGGTAGTCCTGCATCTGCCGGGCGAGTGCTGGGTGGTTGGGCGGGTCGTTGTTGCCGATCACGAAGCTGCGCAGTGGTCCAAAGTGCGGCTCGATGGGGTTGGCCCAGGAGGCGTCGGTCGGGGTGAAGCACAGGTGCACCTTGTGGGCTGTGGTCCAGGCCCGGATGGCGGGGGTCTTGTTCCCGGACCAGTTGTCGGCGATCACGTAGATCGGGGCGCCGTCCGGCCGGGCGGCTCGGATGCTCTTCAGCGCGGTCAGCGTGTGGTCGGCGCCCTTGCGCCGGCGGGTGGTGCCCCACAGGGTGTCGTCGCCCAGGCTGTAGCAGCCGTGGAAGTAGCCGATGCCGTGGTGGCGGTGGTAGGTCGCGCGCAGCCGGTCGGGGTGCTTGCGTCTGGCCCAGCAGGTGCCGGGGCAGGGGCGGATGGGCAGCGGCCCGAACTGGTCGAAGGCGAAAGCACCGGTCGGGAAAGCGGCGGGTGACCTCCTCGATGCGGTCGAGTTTGGCGTCGGCGTCCGGGTCGGTGGTCTCCTTCCAGGTGCGGGTGCGCTGGAAGGAGATCTGGTGCCGGCGTAGGGTCTCGCCCAGCCTGGTGCGGCCGATGACCACCCGGCTGGCCCCGGCGGGTGGGTGGGAGAGGTAGTCGGCCAGCTTGCGCAGGCTCCAGTGGGTGAACGGCCGGCCCAGCGACCTGGGCCGGGCGGTGGCCACCTGGACGATGTACGCCTCGTCCTGCTCGGTGATCCGCCGCGGTGCCCCGCCCGCCCAGCGCAGTCCAGGCACTCCAGCCCGCGGTCGTTGAAGGCGTGGATAACATCACGGACCGTGTCCGGATCCGCGGCCACCAGCCGCGCGATGACCTCGTTGGTGTTCCCCGAGACCGACGCCAGGACCATCATCGCCCGGCGGACCTTGACCGTCTGGTGCCGGCCCCGCCGCACGATTCTTAGCAGGATCCGGCCTTCCTCATCGGTGAGCCGACGCGCTCGAACAGGCTTTGACATGGCAACGCTCCTCCCGAAGCAGGCGCAGGGTCTCGCTCTGCGCCTGCTTCGGGAACCGAGATCGTCAGGTCCGGACCGGCACCGCCCCCCGAACCCTGGCCAGCTTCCGCAACCTGGGCAGCACGTTCCGCCTCGCCGGACGAGCCAACATCGCCCACGCCCGCCGCGATCTCCTCAACCACAACGACGCCTTCGCCGTCTACGGCATCTGATCAACTACTACGAAGTCGGGCGTAACGGAACAACGCCGGGGCCGTGCGTCGGCACCAACCCGGCCGGCGGCCCATTCGGGTGGGCTCGCGAAGCCGGCAGCCGGGACGGGTACCGTCCGGTATTTCGACCGCGCGCCTAAAGTTACCCGCTAATTGCGTTGCTGCGGCGTCCCTGCACCGACGAACCTACGCTGTCCCGATCAGCGCAGGGAACCGCTCGCACCCCGATGCCACACATGAAGACAGGCGCCGGGGCCGCACACGCCAGAGTGCCACAGCTGTGACATGTACCTGATCAGACGCCTAGAACAACGCCGGGCCCAGCCCGTGCGCCATCTCGTGGTGCGCAGCACAGAGGACATGGAAAAGGCCCGTCCCCCTGTCCTGAGGGGCGGGCCGTACAGGGGGCTGTGCGACTACTTGGGAGGCTGGCGTTTGAGGAGGGTCGCGCCCCGTCCCTCGGCAGGGACGACCGGCGCCGGCTGCACCTGCTGGTGCGGCACGACCATCGGCCGCTGCCGGTGCGCCGTCAGGGTCTTCTCCCACTTGATCAGAGCTTGGCCGTACTCGCGCACCCGCTGCCGCCACTCGGCTCGGGCGATCATGCCGACGCTGATCCACTCGTCGCCGTCCTTGTAGACCGCGTCCTGCGGGGCCTGGCCCAGGTCGGCGGCCAGGCACTCGCCCTCGATGAACGTGCGGCTTGTCGCACCCAGGCACGCGTTCCACGCCCATACGAAGGGGTGGCCGTGCCAGTCCTGCGGCCTTTCCGGCTGGGATTCCGCACCGCCGGTCGGGGTCTTCAGGCGGGGCCGGTCATCGGTCATGGTCATCAGGTGTCCTTTCGTTCAAGATCTCCTGCGCGAGGGCGATTAGCTTGGCCAGGTCGGAGTAGGTCATCCGCACACCGATCTCAACCTCGACGGAAGGCGCCCAGATGCCCTTCGACCTCGAATTTGTGACGAAGGTGACAGAGTCCGCCTCGTCGTCGATGCGGAGCTGGGTGTAGACGTGCTCGGTTTCCTCGGTCCAGGAGTGGTCTATCTGGCCACCCGCGGACCTGGAGTAGCTGTGGGTGTCCTTTACAGGCATCAGGTGTCCTTACGCGGCAACAGGTGCGGTGCCGGCGGCAGCCCCCTCGTGCTGGCGCCGGAGTTCGGAAAGCGGCAGCGGGTAGGTGACGCCGTCGCGGCGCTGGCGCAGCATCGAGACCGGCTTGCCTAGCAGGTCCCGCATGCCCTGCTCCTGGGCCTCGGCGTATGCGAACAGCTCGGGCTGCTTTTCCAGCGTGAGCCTCCACTGCCTCTGTCCGGCTCGGACGCACAGGCCGGCACAGTTGTTGTGCTCATAGCCGAGCCCGTACAGCCGCGGTGGCTCGATGCCGTACCACCGCGACAGGTCCATGAGCTGGGACTTGGACGCCTCCTTGCTCAGCTCCGGCTCCCACCGATTGCACAGCGGGAACTGCACCCGCCACGGCTTCCAGTTCCGAGCGATGGCCGGGATACGCCGCCGGTCGAGCTTGGTCTTCTCGATGCCGATGTAGACGACGGAGTCACCAACGGGGGCGTGCTCCTTCATCCACTTCCGGCACGGGATCTGCTTGAGGTACTTCGTCTTGAGGTACTTCGTGCAGGGGGTGATGCGGTCGTTGCCGAGGAACCGCTTGTCGCGGAACAGCTCCCACGGGTTACGGCCGTCGGCCACCTTCGTCAGCGGCACCCCGAGCAGGTTGCTGACGTCGTCGACGAACCGCCATAGGTCCGGGTCCTCGGCCTTGGTGTCCGCTATCAGCAGCGTCATGCCGCTGGTGCCGTGCTTCTCGGCAACACGCAGGGCGGCACCGAAGGAGCCGAGGCCGCCGCTGAGCTGGATGACGTGCTGGGTCATCGAGCGTCCTCGGTCACGGTCGCGCCGCCCATGTGCGGCTCCACCTTGATGTTGGCCGCAGTGATGACCGCGCCGTCGTCGAAGGAGTAGGAGGAGAACGCGGGACTGTGGGCGTCGAACCGCTTCTCCAGGCCCAGGAGCGCCCAGCAGATCGCCTTGAGGTGCTCGGTGGTCAGCTCCACGTCGTTGCCGCACGCCTTGCAGGTCAGCGTGACGCTTTCCTGGCCGAAGCCGTCCAGGTCGATGGTGGGCTCTTCGGCTCCGCCGGACAGGTCGAGGGTGAGCATCGCGCTGACGCTGAGGTCGAAGTCCTCGTTGCCGCACTCGCCGCTGTGGTCGCCGGAGTGATCCCAGTTGGTGCACTGCATGGGTTTCCTCTTTCGTTTCGGTGGGTGAGGCTCCGGCTCCTGGCCTAGCGAGCCCAGCCTTAAATGGTCAGGTCACCCATTTGAGTGCCCGAGGTGTCTATTCGGCGTCTTCGTTGAGTACACACAGACGCCGTAGCGAGTGGCGCGGGGCGTCGGCGGCGCGGATCGTGGCCCACCAGCCCCCGGCCCCGTAGGACAGGTCACGCACCCACAGCACGATGCGGTCGGGCTCCATGAAGTCGACCGTGCCGATGAGGGTGATGGGCGTGTCGGTGGGGCGGCCGGCGTCGTCGTAGAACCAGTCGAAGCGGCGCATCTCCCCCACGGTCAGGCCGGTGAACGGGGTCTCGACGAACCGGGTGTAGCGGAAGTCCGTGGTGAACAGCGGGAACTCGGTCACCTGGCCGGTGTCGTAGCGGCGCAGCGACGCGGTCTGGGTGCCGGTGTCCATGCCGATGAACTGACCGCCGGACTTGTCCTCCGCCCGTCCGAACGGGTAGGCCACCATGTGCTTGCCGAGGTACGTCACCAGGTCTTCCGGCGACTTGGGGCTCCTGATCCAGGTGTCCTCGCGGGTCTGCATGCGACGTCCTTTCCTATGTGGGCAGACAAAAGGAGCGGCCCCCGCGCCGGAATCGCAGGGGCCAGCCTCAGCCTTGATCCACCGACGTGGCCTGGAATGGATCTTCTGACCGGTTTTTGAGCGGGTTTCGGGTCGGTGTCTGTGTCTGGGCAGGTGGTATCCGCTGGTCTGCTCAGCTTTTCCACGGTTCGGTTCCGGTCGGGCCCTGGCGGGCGGGGTGGGCAGGGACTGTCAGCCGGGTTCGGGCGGGGCGTGGACGGTGTCGAAGAGGTGTGTCCAGGCGTGCTGCCAGCGCCAGTTGTGCGGGAGGTGCAGGGTGATGCGCCGGGCGGAGCGGGCGAGGCGGGCCGGGACGTGGATCAGGTGGGCGCGGAGGGTGGCGGTGGTGGCCTTGGCGTGGAAGGCGGAGGTCAGTGCGCCGGTGGCCCGCAGGAGGTTGTAGGCCATGGCCCACAGGGTCAGCCAGGCGGCGTTGGCGTGGAAGTGCGCGGACGGCAGGTGGGCCATGGCAGAGGCTTTGCTGTCGGCGATGACCTGCTCGATGACGGCGTGGTGGCGGTGTTCCCGTTCCGCCTGGAGCGTCGGAGCGGGGTTGTCGGTGAAGAACGGGTGGTAGCGCCAGGCGGGGAAGAGCTCCCCCTGCTCTCCCACGACCGCGGGTTTGGCCAGGTCGCGGACCCGGCGCACGATCAGCCGGGCGGTGACCCGCTCCGCCTTCTTGCGGCTGGCGAACGCGGTGTAGGCGGGTATCTCGGCGACTTCGGCGTCCGAGATGAGTTCCCCGTCTCGGGGTCGGGCACCGCGGTCGGGTAGGTGATCTGCCGCCATGCCTGGTCGGGGATGGCGAGGATGGCCCGCTTGATGGAGGGGTTCATGCCGGCGGTGATCGAGAAGTGGGCGCCGGCCCGGCGGCAGGCGGCGATCACCCCGGCGTTGTAGAACTGGGAGTCCGCCCGCAGGATGCGGGTGCCGGTGCAGCCGGCCTCCGCGGCGGTAGCCAGGGCCTCACTGACGAACTTCGGGGCGCCGCGGGAGTCGGCTGCCTTGCCGCGGCGCATCCGCACCCCGGCGATCACCGGCCGGGACTGTGGAGTGCAGATCGTGGCCAGCAGTGGGTGCAGGGTGCGGATGCCCTTGAACCGGCCGTACTCGGCGCCCTGCTTGGTGCGGCCGTATACGCGTTTGTGGGTGGAGTCGACATCGATGAACGCCATCTGGTCGGCCCCGGGCAGCAGTGGGGTATGCGCGGCCAGCGCACCCAGGAACCTCCTGTGCACGGCGTGGAGTTGGAGTGCATGGCCGTGGGTGAACGCGCGCAGGAAAGTGCCGAGCGTGGAGGGGGCACGGATACCGCCGAACATGGCCGGCATCGCACCGTGCCGCAGGACGTCGAGGTCGTCGATGCTGTCCGCACCCACGACCATGCCGGCCACAATGCTGGTGACCTTCGCGTCCGCCGCCGCACCCGCGCCGTTCGTCACCCCGGTCAACTTGACCTTCTCCGTCACCAGTCGCGGCAGACCACACCGCTCGGCCAGCCGCATCACCGGGACCAGCCCGGCATACGCGATCAGATTCGGGTCATCGAACGCAGCGGAGACCGCCGCTGGCGTATGGGAAACTTGCATCTCGGAAGTGCCTTGCTGATTGTGCGTGCTGGAAGCGTGAAGAACTCCCATCATCGCAGGTCACAAGGCACTTCTTCATTTTCCCAAGCGTCATCCACAGGCATCGGTCGGTGGATCGAGGCTCAGTGAACCCGCACACGGCCACGGCCCCGGCGTTGTTCCGTTACGCCCGACTTCGTAGTAGTTGATCAGATGCCGTAGACGGCGAAGGCGTCGTTGTGGTTGAGGAGATCGCGGCGGGCGTGGGCGATGTTGGCTCGTCCGGCGAGGCGGAACGTGCTGCCCAGGTTGCGGAAGCTGGCCAGGGTTCGGGGGGTGCCGGTCCGGACCTGGGAGTTGTCCTCGTGGAAAGTGACGTCCCGCACCCAGTGGATCTTGTTTTCGATGGACCAGTGGGCCCTCTCGTAGTGGTTGAGGTGAGCGGGGCCGGCGAGGTGGGCGGGCATACTGGTGACGCCGAAGACGATCTCCTTCCCGGTCCAGGTGCCGTCGAGGCCGCCGGTGTCACGGCGCAGGCGGAAGACCTGTCCCGCGCCGGGGAAGAGGGCGTCGTCGGCTTGGGCGGTGCGGATCGTGCGGCGCTCGGTGCGCCCGTGCCCACGGTCGTCCTCGGCCTCGGTGGTCTCGGTCCACTCGGCGTCGGTGCCGGCCAGCAGCGCCTGGGCGGCGGCGCGGGCCAGCGGCTGGTTCCCCTTCAGGATCAGGACGTAGTGGGCGTCGAGCCGGTCCGTGATCAGGCGGGCGGTCTTCTTTGTGGTGTGCAGGGCATCCAGGGTGAACACCCATCCAGGCAAGGCGAGTTGGGCCAGCAGGGTGCGGGCCGCCTCGCCCTCGCCGCGCTTGTCCGGAACCTGGGTCTGGCCGAGGACCGCGCCGCTGGCGTGGGCGACCGCCCCGACCAGGAAGACCCGCCCCGATTCGGTGCGGGCGCCGGTCAGGGCCTTGCCGTCGAAAGCCGCGGCGGGCAGGAGCCCGGCCGGCGCCGGGTGTTCCACGGCCCGCTGGGCGGCGCGGCGCTGTTCGCGCTCGATGGGCCCCGGGGTGCACGGGATCTCGGGCGCCGTTGCGGTTCCGGCCGCGACTTCGGTGACGTAAGCACAGGTCGCCGCGTCCAGGGCGTCGGCGTCCAGGTCGGCGAGCACGCGGCGGAAGGTGCGTTCGCTGGGTACGAGGTACTGGCCGGCCAGCGGGTCGTACCGGGCGCCGATGCGTGCCAGTTTGATCTGCGGGGCGCGGGTGGCCCACTGCCAGATCGCGGTCACGGAGTCGCCGCCGACCACCAGCGTCGCGCACGCAGCCAGCACCAGGATCACCACCAGAGGATGCCGCCGCCCTCGCTCCGCTCGCCGGTCAGGGACCTGGCGCAGCCTGCTAGCGAGTAGCCGGGAGGGATCTCACCTCCCGGCTCTCTCAGAACCGTGCGTGAACCTCTCGATTCACACGGCTCCCATCACCCAGTCGTTCGAGGCCGGAGGATTCTCCAGTGGGCGAAGAGCCCCGGGTAGAGCTTGGCGGTCCTCTCCAAGCCCTGCCACGCCCGGCTCCGGCGACGTCGGAGCCGCTTGTACTTCTGCGTGGCCCATCGCATCAGGTACTGATCGATGCCCTTCAGGCTCGGGACCAACGCGGACGGATAGAACCGACCGTAGTAGTTGATCCACCCCCGCACGATGGGATTGATCTCCCGTGCGAGGTCTGCCAGGGACGATCCACTGCGCTGGTGCAGCCGCCATCGGCGGATCTGCGCCCGGATGCGCTTGGCCGCCTCGTCGCTGATCGCCGGGTTGAAGCCGAAGAAGTAGCTCCCCGTCTTCGCCCGGACTTTCCGCGAGCGGAACGTGTATCCGAGGAAGGTGAACAAGACGTGCTCGTACGAACCACGCCTCTTGCCGTCCTGTCGGGTGGCCCGGGGGAATCTCACCCCCGGGCTCCCACAGATCCCGGCGTGAACTTCTCAGTTCACCGGGCTCTTACTGTCCTGGTCACCAAACACGCGGAACCGAGGGAACCCATTGCCAGTGCGCGAGCAGGCGAGGGTAACGCTTGACAATCCCCTGCCAGCTCTCCTGGGCCTTCTTCCTCGACCGCAGCCGTTTGTATTTCTGGCGAATCCACCGCACCAAGTAGGCATTGATGCGTGCCAGGAGGGGATATAGCGCCGATCTGTAGAAGGCGCCGTAATAGTTGGTCCAACCCCGCACTACTGGATTGATCATCCGTGCGAGGTCCATGAAGGTATGACCAGTACGCACGTGCAGTCTCCAGGACCGCACCTCTGCGCTGATCTTGTTCAAGGCGTCCTTGCTGATCGCGGGCAGGAAAGCGGTGAACATCTTCCCGTCCTTTTGCCGCGCTCCGCGAGCCCGGAACGTATACCCCAGGAAGGTGAACGACGTGTGCTCATGTGAGCCGCGTCGATTTCCGTCCCGGCAATAGACGATCCTGGTCTTCTCCGGATGCAGCGCCAGCCCGACCTCGTCCATCCGCTCCGTGAGCGCCTTCAGCACGAAACGTGCCTGACGTTCACTGAAGCAGTGCAACACCGCATCATCCACATAGCGTTCGAACCTGATGGCGGGGAACTTCCTGGCCATCCATGTATCGAGTGCATAGTGGAGGAACAGGTTGGCGAGTACGGGTGAAACCGCTGACCCCTGAGGAGTCCCGCAGTCGCGCTGCTGCAAGGTCCCGTCGGGTAGTTGCAGCGGGGCATTGAGCCACCGCCGCACGTACAGCACCACCCACGGGAGGTCGGTGTTCGCCTCCACCGCTTTGACGATCAGGTCCCACGGAACGCTGTCAAAGAACTTCCGGATGTCGAGATCGATCACCCAGTCCGCTTTCCA
This sequence comes from Streptomyces sp. CA-106110, assembly GCF_050936285.1. Lineage (NCBI taxonomy): Bacteria > Bacillati > Actinomycetota > Actinomycetes > Kitasatosporales > Streptomycetaceae > Streptomyces > Streptomyces sp. CA-106110. Next base: position 5,329,392 of record NZ_JBNJNB010000001.1, read on the forward strand.
ACAGCGTCGCCGGCAGACCTCGACGGCATCCAACGCGGAACGCCCCGGGCGGTAACCGTAGGAGTCGGGATGGAAGATCGGCTCGACCTTCCGCTCCAACTCCTGAGCCACCACCGTTTGTGCGATCCGGTCGCCTACAGTCGGCACTCCGAGAATCCTGGTGCCTCCGCCATGCGTCTTGGCGATCTCCACCGCCTGCACCGGAGGCGGGAAATACGAGCCGGAGGACATCCTGTTCCAGATCTTGTAAAGGTTTCCCTTGAGATCCTTCTCGAACTCCTCGATCGATACCCCGTCGACCCCCGATGCCCCCTTGTTTGCCTTGACCTTCTTGTATGCCTCCCAGACAGCCCGCTTTGATATTTCGAACGGCTTGCCCGGCGATTTCAACTCGTCCACGCGACTCCTCCCGGGAACTCAGCCCGGTTGATCGAACGAACACCAGTCACGGACAGCCCGGCCCCTTCGCTCCACTCCCATTACAGGAGCTTCGTCACTACTACGAACCGGTCCGCCAGCGGACCCCGACTCGGTACTCAACCCCTTGTGGTTTCTGCCACTTGGGGCGCTCCCTTTCGTCCACCCGAGGCTTGACGGCATCGGGGCACGCCTTCTCCCGTTCCGTACGGAAGCGGCAGATCAGGATCACGTCGTCTACATGCCGGACATCGCCTGGCCAATGAGCGGGTACCCGCCAGACTCGTCCCGGGATAACTGCAACATCCCGGTTTTGATGTCAGTTGTTCGTGTTACGACACGTCAGCAACGATTCGCTTGCGCTCGTCTTCCTGACCCCTACCTGACGCCTCTGACGACGCCTTTTCCTCATCGCTCACCACGACGGTCTTCAACCCAACGCAGCATGAGGTCGAGTAGCCGGGGGGAATTTCACCCCCCGGCCCTCACAGATCCCGGCGTGACAGTCTCCCGTCACCGGGCTCTTGTCATCCTGATCACCAGAACGTGGGAACCCATGCCCAATGGGCGAAGAGCCTGGGGTACTGACGGGTGATACGCCGCCAGCACGCATGGGCCTTCTTGAAGGTCCGCAGCCGCTTGAACTTCTTGCGGATCCAGCGCATCAAGTAGGCGTTGATGCGCTCCAGGAGGGGAAGCAGCGCCGTCCGGTAGAACGCACCGAAGTACTGCATCCAGCCCCGAACGATCGGATTGATCGCCCGTGCGAGCTCGGCGAAGGTCCGGCCGATCTGTCGGTGAAGCCGCCATTGCCGCACTTCACCACTGATCTTCTTCGAGGATTCCTTGCTGATCGCCGGCAGGAACGAGGTGAACCTCTCCCCATTCCTGTCGATGGCCTTGCGAGCCCGGAAAGTGAACCCCAGGAAGGTGAACTCCGTCTGCCCGTACGGACGTCGGCGCTTATTACCATCCCGGCAGTACACGATCTTGGTCTTGTCGGGATGCAGCCGCAACCCAACTTCCCTCATCCTGTTCGCGATTGCCTCCCGTAGTTTCCGGGCCTGACCCTCGCTGACACAGTACACAACACCGTCGTCTGCGTACCGTTCGAACGGTACGCCCGGATACTCCCGGGCCATCCACATGTCGAACGCATAATGCATGAACAGGTTAGCCAAAACAGGCGAAATCGCAGAACCCTGCGGGGTTCCGCGATCGCGCTGCTGCAAGGTCCCGTCAGGCAGTTGCAACGGCGCCTCAAGCCACCGCCGCACATACAGAACTACCCAGGGGAGATCCGTGTGGGCCCGAACCGCTTTGACGACAAGGTCCCAGGGCACGCTGTCAAAGAATTTCTGGATGTCCAGATCGATCACCCAGTCATACTTCCAACAGCGTTTCCGGCACGCCGCGACCGCATCCAACGCGGACCGCCCAGGACGGTAGCCGTAGGAGTCCTGATGGAAGATCGGTTCGACCTTCTCTTCAAGACGCCGGGCTACTACCGTTTGAGCGATTCGGTCAGCCACGGTGGGCACACCGAGCAAACGAACCCCACCACCATGCGACTTCGGGATCTCCACACCCTTCACCGGAGGCGGAAAGTAACTCCCCGAAGACAGACGATTCCAGATTCGATAGAGATTACCCTTCAGATCCTTCTCGAAGTCCTCGATGGAGCGCCCGTCCACCCCTGCCGCACCCTTGTTCGCCTTGACCTTCTCGTACGCCTCCTGAACCTCCCACTTCGAGATCTCAAACGGCTTGTCCGATGATTTCAACTGGTCCACCCAGCTCCTCCCGGAGAACTTCCGGTTGACCGAACGAACAATCAGTCACGGATGACCCGGCCCCTTCGCTCCCCCTTCATTACAAAGGGTTCCTCACTACTACGAGCCGGTCCGCCAGCACACCCCGCGTCGGTACTCAAACCCTCACGGTTCTTCCGCTTGGGCCGCTCCCTCTCGCCACCCGCATGACTCAAGCGGCACTATCAGGGCATGCCTTCTCACGTTCCATGCGAGAGCCGCAGATCAGGCTCACGTCGCCTCCGTGCCGGACACCGCCTGGCCAGTAGACGGGACTCCCGCCAGACTTATCCCGGAGCAACCACAAATCTCCGGTTCTGATGTCACCTGTTTTCTAACGACACTTCAGCAGCGATTCACTTGCGTTCGTCTTCCTGATCCCCACCTGACGGCTCTACCGCCGCCTTTTCCACATCGCTCACCACGACGGTCGTCAACCAACGCAGCATGTGGCGGTTTGGCACCATCCCCCGCAGGACGGAACCGAGGGGCCAAGTCCCTCATCTCTCGCACAGCACCGCATCGCGAAGCTCTCCTACCTGAACTCCCCTCTGCGTTCGTGACACACGTGGTTTGGAGCCTCCCCCTGCAGGGCGACCCCGGAGGACCTACCTCCATCTCCTGCACAGCACCGCTTCCAGAAGCTCCTACACCGACGCCTCCTTCAACGTTCGTGACACACGACCAGCGCAGACTCCGCTGCCGCAGGGTCGGCGGCGAGCTCGGCCTCCCACAGCGCGAGGTCGGTGAGCTGGCCAAGGACAGGGCTGATCAGAGAGGATGCGGACACGAGCGCGGCTCCTGAGACGATCTTCTGGCGTAGGAACCTGAAAGATCATCAGAGGCCGTGCTCGCCTTGCAACTTGCCACCTCACCCCACGGACAAACGACCCAAAACCCATCAAAGATCAACTACGCCGGGGCCGTGCCCGACCCGCGTGCTGGCGACCGGCACATTCGCTAGGTTTCGCCACCCCACACAGGACGCTGACCTGAAGTTCCCCCGCTGAGCTGGACAGCCTGATACTGGGACGGTTGGGTCCCAGAGGAAGCAGTCCAGGTTGAGTGGCAAGAGCAACATGAGCAAGCGGTACACGCCCGAGTTCAAGCAGGACGCGGTGGAGCTGGTTCGCTCCTCCGGTCGGAACGTGACCGAGGTTGCCCGGGAGCTCGGCGTGAGTGCCGAGGGGCTGCGCGGCTGGGTCAAGCAGGCGAAGGTCGACCGCGGCGAGGGGCCCGCTGGCGCGCTGACCAGTGATGAGCGGGACGAGCTGCGGCGGTTGCGTCGTGAGGCCGCCGAGCTGAAGAAGGCGAACGAGATCCTGGTAAAAGTAGTCATGCCGCCGCTGTGCGGCGCCACCGTGGCGGGATGAGAATCCGGCTGGACCGCGCCTGCAGGACGCCAGCCCAACGCTACTGTTCGCCATCGGCTCGCCAGGGTCATCCTGCGGATGGTGACGCCCGGTTGACGTCGGTGCCGTGTGGTACTTCGAGTCCGCGTAAAAAGTATGACGCTGGGGCCTGAGGGATCGTTGACTGCTGCCACGAGCGCGAATCTCAGACTCTTCGACTGGTAGGCCCCTTCGGGCGGCACCGTCCGCGGCCGATCATCGGGGAGGCGAGGATGGACGTTATCGTGGACCGGGTCGCCGGCTTGGACGTGCACCGCGATACCGCGGTCGCCACGATCCGGGTTCCCGGCAGGCGCCGGGGCAGTCGGCATCATGAGACGCGGACTTACCAGACCACCGTGCGCGGTCTGGGTGAGCTCGGCAACTGGCTGGTCGCCGAACATATCGAGCTGGCGGGCATGGAGGCCACCGGGATCTATTGGAAGCCTGTGTTCGCCGCGCTGGAGGATCGGCTTGCGTGCTGGTTGTTGAATGCCCATCACATGCACAACGTGCCGGGCCGTAAGACCGACGTGGCCGACTCCGCGTGGATCGCCCAATTGTTGGAGCACGGACTGGTACGGCCTTCGTTCGTGCCGCCGCCGGAGATGCGGGATCTGCGGGATCTGACCCGCTCGCGCAGCGCGGTCACCCAGGAGCGGACCCGGATGATCCAGCGCCTGGAGAAGGTGATGCAGGACGCTGGGATCAAGCTGACCTCGGTGGCCTCGCAGGCGTATTCGAAGTCTGTCCGGGCCATCGTGGACGCGCTGATCCGTGGTGAGGGTGACCCGAAGGCGCTGGCGGCGCTGGCCAAGGGGCGACTGCGCTCCAAGCAAGACCGTCTGGTCGAGGCCCTGGGCAACCGTTTCCGCCCCGAGCACCACGGTGTGCTGGCAGCGCGGCTGCTGGACCACATCGACTCGCTGGAGGAAGCATCGGCGACGCTGGATGCCGAGATCGGACGGCGCCTTGCTCCGCACGCCGATCTGGTGGAACTGATCCGCTCCATCCCCGGCGTTGGGCCGAAGAACGTCCAGGTCCTGATCGCCGAGATCGGACTGGACATGGAGGTCTTCCCCACGTCGGCCCACCTCGCCTCCTGGGCAGGTATCTGCCCCGGCAACAACGCCTCCGGCGGCAAGCGCCGCCCAGGGCATACCCGTCCCGGCTCGCGCTGGCTCAAACAGGCACTGACCGAGGCCGCCTGGGGAGCCGCCCGCACCCGCGGTACCTACCTGGCCGCCCACCATGCCCAGATCAAGGGCCGTGCGGGACGGTTCAAGGCCATCGGCGCGACCCGGCACGACATCATCGTCGCCTACTGGCACATCGTCCACGACCGGGTGCCCTACCGGGAGCTGGGATCGGACTGGATCGCCCGCCGGTACTCGCCCGAGCGCCGAGCCCAACGGCTGATCTCCCAGCTGGAGGACCTGGGCATGAGGGTGACCGTGGTTCCGGGCACGTCGGCGTGACGTGGATTCATATCTCAGCAGCGGCCTTCTTCGCGAAGGAGATCGTGAAGTAGGCGAGGTGTGCCTCTTCATCGATGCGGAGAAGGCCACCGAGGGCAACCCCGATGGCTACAGCGTTGCGCTGCTGTGCCGTGTACTGAAGGTCTCGCGCGCCACGTACTACTTCTGGCTGGCAAGTCGGCCGGCCGTCGCCGAGCGGCAGCGCGCCGAGGACGAACTCGCTGAGGAGATACGGGAGATCCACGGGAAGTCGCGTGGTGCCTATGGCGCCCCGCGCGTGCACGCCGCGCTGCGGCGCAAGGGCCATGCGATCAACCGGAAGAAGGTTGAACGGATCATGCGGGAGCGCGATATCCGAGGCGTGACCCGCCGCAAGCGCCGGTACCTGACGAAGCAGGACACCAAGGCCGCCCCGGCCCCGGACCTGGTCGGCCGCGACGTCACCGCCGCCGAACCCGGCACGAAGCTCGTCGGGGACATTACGTATCTGGCGACGATCGAGGGCTGGTGGTACCTGGCGACGGTCATCGACCTGGCGACACGCGAGGTGATCGGGTACGCGATGGCCGATCACCACCGCGCCGAACTGGTTACCGACGCGCTGGAGATGGCCGCCGGGCGCGGCCAGTTGCAGCCCGGCTGCATCATGCACACCGACCGCGGCAGCGAGTACACGAGTAGCGAATTCTGCCGGAAAATAAGGAAGTTGAACCTGAGGCAGAGTATGGGGAGAACCGGCATATGCTACGATAACGCCGCAGCCGAGAGCTTTTTCGGTTTGCTCAAAGCGGAGATCGGCACGACCGTCTGGGAGAGCCGCGAGGCGGCTCGCGCCGACGTCTTCCGCTTCATCGAAGTCGAATACAACCGCACCAGGCTCCGCAAACACCCCGAGTTCGGGTACCTCACCCCACTCGAAACCCGAGCCAGGCTGCAGCACGACTTCACCCCCGCAGCGTAAGCATCCGCTGTCCAAGATCAGGGGGGAACTTCAGACCGGTGTTCCCGACGAGCTGTGCTTTGCAAGCAAGCCGCAACTCGCGGCCCACATGCTCCGCGCCGCCGGTCAGCAGGGCATATCTGCATCCTTCTTCCTGGGTGACGAGGTCTACGGAGGGCGGGAGCTGCGTACCACCTGCCGCGAGCTGGGCCTGGGCTACGTCGTGGCAGTGCGCTCCAACCACCAGGTCACCACCCCGGCCGCGAAGCTGAGCGTGACCCAGGCCGCTAGCCGGCTGCCGAAGCGGGCCTGGCAGCGGATGCGGACCGGCGCGGGGCAGAAGGGCATACGCGACTACGACTGGGCGATGATCGAGGTCACTGCCGACGACACCCCCGACGGACACGACCGCGACGCGGGGACGTCCGTATTGCTGGTCCGCCGACACCGCTATACCCGCACCGTGTCCTACTACCGCTGCTTCGCCCCCGGGCCGGTGACGCTGGCAAGACTGGTGTCACTGGTGTGCCGCAGGTGGCGGGTAGAGGACGACTTCCAGGATGCGAAGGAGGTCTGCCACCTCGACAAAGGCCAGGTCACCTGCTGGAACTCCTGGCACCGCTGGAGCGTGATCGCCCTGGTCGCCTACGCCTTCCTGGCCGTCGCCGCTGCCCTCGAACGTGCCGCCCAGACCGGCCGGAACGATCCTGCCGAGGCCGACCTCGTCCCCCTCAGCAGCCACGAACTTCTCCGCCTGCTACGGGCCTTGATCCTTCCGCCATCCCGACGAGACCCCGAACACCTGCCGTGGTGGTCCACCTGGCGCCGCCGCCATCAACACCGCGCCCGCCTCTGCCACCGCCGTTGGCACGCGTACGCCGACACCACACCATGATCAGAAAGCTCAGCAGCAGCTATCTACAGCTGCCGTGGGTGACCCTTCAGTTGGAGATCAGCGGCCCCGCTGTAGTTCCTCGGTCATCGTGTGGGGGTAACTGCCTTGTATGAAGGCGGAGTTACTGGACATTATGCCGGAGATCACCGATCGGGAGCGGGCCGAGGAGTTCTCCGATCAGTTGGAGAACCTGCTGGTGGAGGTTGACGGGATCTTCCCGCGGGCGGATCTGCGGATGCGGGCCGCGCGGTGCATCCGCGGCCTGCTCTCCCCGGTGTCACGCAAGAATGGCTGGCAGCTTGCCGAGTACGGCGGCGACGCCGAGCCGTGGGGCAGCAGCATCTGCTGGACCGCTCGGTCTGGGACGTCGATGCGCTGCGGGACTTCACCCGACGCTACGTCATCGATGGCCTGGACGACGGCGGGAGGGGAGCTGGGCCCGGCGGAGCGGGGGTTTTGGTGGTCGACGAGACCGGCTTCGCCAAGAAGGGCCGGGCCTCGGTCGGGGTGGCCAGGCAGTACTCCGGCACGCTCGGCGGGGTCTTCCCGTGCCAGATCGGGGTGATGGCCGCCTGGGCCACCGGACGCGGGCAGGCACTGATCGACCGGGAGATCTACCAGCCCCGGGAATGGACCGAGGACCGGGCCCGCTGCCGCGCCGCACACGTCCCCGACACCGTCGGTTTCGCCACCAAGCCCCGCCTGGCCGAGCAGATGATCGCCCGTACGCTGCCCAACCTTCCCGAGGACCGGGTGTGGGTGGCCGCCGATGAGGTCTATGGACGCGACGGCGCCTTCCGCGTCTTCCTGGAGGAGCACCATCTGCCCTACGCGGTGAACGTGCAGGCCAACCACACGGTGCTGCCCCGTCCCGGCTGGCGGCACGCCGCGAGGCTGGTGGAGCGGCACGCCGCCGAGGACGACTGGGTCACCCTGCCGGCCGGCCCCTGCCAGCTCGACTCCCGCGTCTGGCAGTGGTGGGTACGCCCTATCCCCGACCCTGAGGCGGAGACCGGCGACGGGGCGTGGGCGCGGTGGTTCATCGCCCGGCGACGGCCGCAGACCCCCACCGGGCGCGACTACTACCTGGCCTGGGGCCCGCCCGAGACCACCGTGGAAGAGCTGGTCTGTGTACCCGGGGCCCGCTGGCGAGTGGAGGAAGCGATCAAGCTCGCGAAGTCGGCCGCCGGGATGGCCGATTACGAGGTGCGTTCCTTCCACGGCTGGTACCGGCACATCACCCTGGCCCAGCTGGCCGCGGCCTTCCTGGCTGTCCAGGCCGCGGCCGCCACCCGCGACGAGGAGCCCGCCCCCGGCCCCGACCGCGTCGCGGAGATCCTGCACGCCAGCTTGGACACGCCTCCCGGCCACACAGGGGGACCTCGCCGATCCCACCAGCCCTACCGGCACCGCCGCTATCGCGTTCACGGCGTATGAAATCGCCCGACTGCTGTGGGTGATGGCACCCCAGCCCACCCCGGCCGAGCGGATCCGCCACGGCCTGCACTGGTCCTGGTGGCGACGCTGCCACCAGGCCGTCGCCCGCGCCTGTCACAGGCGGCGCAACCGTGCCCGCGAAGCCGAACACCCCACGGCACGGCCGCCACCCACCGGTCCTCAAACTACAGCGGGGCCGCTGATCTCCAACTGAAGGGACTACCCCGCCTAACTTCGAAGACCCCGATTGGCGCCGTAGAGGCCTTGTAGAGCTGCTGTAGAGCCTGCCGTGGCAGGGTCGAGTGCATAACAGGCAAGAAGTGTCGCCGCTCAATGAGGAGTAATTCGCATGGCCGCGGGCAGTGGCGGGCGTGTTGCACGACGAAGGGAACCGTGTGGAGAGTCGGGCTGATATACCGATAACGCCGGAGGAGGGGACGTGCGTCGGCGTGGTGTTCGGCGGGCCGTCCGCTGAACACGCGGTGTCGGCCGCCTCGGCGCTGGCCGTCATCCGCGCGCTCCGTACCACCCGGTTCCGTCCCGTCGCCATCGGCATAGACAGGGACGGACGCTGGAGACTGCTCCCGGCCCACGCGGTCGAGAAGGCCGTGGCGGCGAGGCCGGACGGGCCGGCCGTCCGAGACGGGCTGACCGTGGAGGGGATCCAGGTCGAGCTCCGGCACAACGGATGCCTCGTCTCCTCCGAGTCCCCGGCAGAGGTCATCGAACGGCTCGACGTCGTGTTTCCCGTGATGCACGGACCGTACGGTGAGGACGGGGTGATCCAGGGTTACCTGGAGGCCCTTGACATGCCGTACGTGGGCTCCGGCGTGGGCGCCTCCGCGGTCGGCATGGACAAGGTGGCCATGAGGCGTGCGTTCGCCGCCGAAGGTCTGCCGGTAGTCCCGGGTACCTGGTACACCCGGAGACAGTGGCTGCGCGAGGACCCGCTGACGGCGGCCGGCGGACTGTCCTGGCCCCGGTTCACCAAGCCGGCCAGGATGGGGTCGTCCATCGGCGTCTCGCGGGTCACCGGGCCGGCCGAGTTGGCACGCGCCGTCGCCGAGGCGTTCCGGTACGACGACGTGGTCCTGGTGGAGGAGGGGATCACTGCCAGGGAACTGCTCTGCGGGGTCATCGGCGACGCCGACGAGGCTGAGGCCTCGGTGCCCTCCGAACTCAAGGTCGCCGGAGGGTTCTCCGACTATGCGCAGAAGTACCTCACGGGGGCCACGGTAAACTCGCCGGCGGACGTGCCGGCCGACGTCGCCGCGGAAGTGCGCACGTTGTCACTACGGGCGTTCCACGCCATCGGCGGCTACGGCCTGGCACGGGTCGACTTCCTGTACGACGAGGCGGCCGGCAGGCTGTACATCGGGGAGATCAACACGATGCCCGGATTCACCGCGCGTTCGGTGTTCGCCCGGGGCTGGGCCGAGAGCGGGCTGCCGTACACACAGCTCCTCGAACGCCTCCTCGACCTCGCCTTCGCCCGGCACGCGCTCGGACGTGACCGTGCCCGACACCCCGAGTTTGCCGCGGGAGAGTCACGATGATCCCCCTGATGCTGGAGGAGATCGCCCGGATCGTGGACGGGACGGTGCACGGGAGTGCCGATCCCGGGCTCACCGTCACCGGGCCGGTGGTCACCGACACCCGCGAGGTGACGGCCGGAGCTCTGTTCGGGGCCATCGTGGGCGAGCGCAGCGACGGCCACGACTTCGCGCCCGTGGTGTACTCCGCCGGCGCCGTCGCGGTGCTGGGTTCCCGCCCGGTCGACGGACCGTGCGTGGTGGTGGATGACGTGGTCACCGCGCTGACCAGACTGGCCGCGTTCGTCCGCGACCGGCTGAGCCCCGTCGTCATCGGGCTCACCGGGTCGGTGGGCAAGACCACGACCAAGGACCTGCTCGCCCAGATCCTGGAGCACGAAGCGCCGACGGTCGCCACCGCGCGTTCCTACAACAACGAGATAGGCCTCCCGCTCACCATACTGCGCGCCGACCCGCAGACCCGTTACCTCGTCCTGGAGATGGGCGCCGCACAGCCGGGTGACATCACCCATCTGGTGCGGGTGGGGCGGCCGCAGATCGGCATGGTGCTCAACGTCGAACCGGCCCACGTACTCACGATGGGCGGGATCGACGGTGTCGTGAAGGCGAAGAGCGAGATGGTGCTGGACCTGCCCGCGGCGGCGGAGGGCGGGCTCGCGCTCCTCAACGCCGACGACGAGCGCGTCGCCGCCATGGCGCACCTGACGCCCGCAGCGGTGATGTTCTACGGCGTCGGCCAGGACGTAGCCGTGCGGGCGCGGGACGTGACGCTCGACGCGACGGGCCGCGCGTCCTTCACGCTGCACGTCCAGACGGAGCAGGTCCCGGTGCGGCTGCGGCTGCCCGGCGCGCACCAGGTCGCGAACGCGCTGGCCGCCGCATGTGCCGCGAGTGCCGTCGGTGTCCCGGCCGACCGGATCGCGGCAGCTCTGAGCAGCGCAGTGCCCCGCTCGCCGGGGCGGTTCGAGATCAAGGAACGTCCCGACGGCGTCACCGTCATCGACGACGCCTACAACGCCAACCCGGCCTCGACACGGGCGGCGATCCGCACGCTCGCCACGATGGCTGGTGACCGCCGCACGGTCGCCGTTCTCGGCGAGATGATGCACCAGGCCGAAGGGACGGTCCACCATCACGAGGCCATCGGCGAACTGGCAGGCGCGCTCGGCATCGACGTCCTCGTGGCGGTGGGCGAGGGCGAGGGACCGGACGCCATGGTCGCCGCCGCGCGCGGGGCCGGCGTGTCCGTGCACGCCGTGCCGGACGGCGCTGCCGCGATCGGTCTTCTGCGGGAATCGCTGCGCCCGGCCGATGTTGTCCTGGTCAAGGCCTCCAGCATGGTGGGCCTGTCGGCTGTGGCGACGGCGCTTGACGCCCCGGCCTCATGAGCAGCCCGAAAACCATTGCTCGGATATGCCAGAGATATGCCAGAGAGGCTGCGCAAGCATGAAAATCGTCGTGACCGGATCGATGCCGTTCAGTGAGGAGCAGACCCGCAGGCTGCGAAAGGCCGGGGACGTGACCTCGGCAGGTGGTGCGAGCTCGGGTGCCGAATGGCTGAAGCAGATCGAGGGCGCGGACGTGGTGTGCAGTGACGGCGCGTTCGTCCTCGACAACCTCGAACGGCTTCGCGACGTCTTCATCACGTTCCCCTTCGTCGAGATCGGCTCGTTCGATACCGAGGCGCTGGCACGCAGAAACGTCATCCTGTCCAACGCGCGCGGAAGCAATCGTGATTCGGTCGTGGAATGGGCCGTGTTCATGGCACTGGGTCTGCTGCGCCGTTTTCAGGATTACGTGAACGCCGACCGCGAACTCCGGTTCGTGCGGCACGAGAGCCTGTCAGGGAAGAACGTCTGCATCATCGGCGCCGGTGACATCGGATCGCACCTCGGCAAAGTGCTGGAGGCCCTGCACGCGAACGTGCGGTACGTCACGCGCGGCGACGACCTGATGAAGTCGGTCAAGGGCTGCCAGGTGATCGTCAACTCCCTGAGCTCCGTCCCGAGCACGGCGAACCTGCTGGATCGCGATTTCTTCCGCGCTCTGGAGCCGGGATCGTACTTCCTCACCTACGTCCGGCCGCACACCTTCGACGTCAAGGCCCTGTTGGAGGCGCTGGACGACGGGATTCTAGCCGGCGCGGCGATCGACTGTGACCCGCAGGCGCCGTACGACACCACGAACGCGTACTACAAGATGCTCGCCGGGCACGAGAAGGTACTGGCGACGCCGCACGTGGCGTTCGCCACGACGCAAGCGGGAAAGCAGAGTCTCGACATGGTGGTGGAAAACGTCGAGGCATTTGCGAGCGGCCGGCCGCGGAACGTTGTCGTCAAGCGCTGACCTTCCTTCATCCTCCATCCGAGACGAGGTCCAGAAGCTATGAAGAGGAAGGCGTCCAGCGCTGATTCCCCGGCATCGGACGAACCGTACTGCCGGGCTGTCGTCTCCGCCGGACAAGTTTTCTCCTCGGGGGTGCTGGGTATCGATCCGGCGACCGGAATAGCACCCGATTCCGTTGCGGCCCAGGCCGAACAGGCGCTCATCAATCTGACCGACCTCCTGTCGGAATCGGGATCCTCGATGCAGCGACTGGTGAAGGTCACGATCTACTTCGTCAGCACAGAGGATTTCGCGGCGATAAACGAGGTGTACGCGCGCCACATGCCGGCCGACCCACCGGCACGGTCCGTCGTTCCGTGCTCTGCCCTGCCCGAGGGACTTCTGTTCTGCATCGACGCCGTCGCGACTCTCGACTGATTTCCCGGGACTATGAAACAAGAAACTCTTCTCTCCATGACCATCGACGAAGTGCGGGAGGCGGCAGACCGGATCGGCCCCTACATCCGCACGACGCCCGTGCTCACCGCGGAAATAGACAGTCGCCAGGTCACGCTGAAACTTGAGAACCTGCAGGCGACCGGTTCGTTCAAGTTCCGTGGTGCGCTCAACGCGGTCATCGCCGGCAACACCGAAGGCGAGGTCGTCGCGGCGTCGGGCGGCAACCACGGACTCGGCGTCGCCACGGCGGCCAAGATCATGGGCCTTGCCGCCACGGTGTACGTGCCGTGGCCGACACCGGAGGCCAAGGTGCGGCGGATCACCGCCCAAGGTGCGCGCGTGGTGCGGCACGGCGAGCGCTACGCCGATGCCGAGGCCGCCGCCCTCGCGTGGGCGGACCAGTCGGGCGGCAGTTTCCTGCACCCCTACGACGATCCGGCTGTCATCGCGGGTCAGGGCACCGTCGGGCTGGAGATCGCCGAGCATGCTCCCTGGTGCGACTCGGTTGCCGCCGCCGTCGGCGGCGGTGGCCTGACGGCGGGGCTCAGCGTCGGCCTGGGACCGGATCGCACGGTGGTGGCCGTGGAACCTGAGCACTGCAACGGCCTGCACGCGGCGTTCTCGGCGGGCTTCCCGGTCGACGCTCCGGTGGACTCGGTCGCGGCGTCGGCGCTCGGCGTGTCCCGCGTGGGCAGGAACACCTTCGCGCTGCTGTCGTCCGGGAGGGTCCGGCTGGCGATGGTCACCGAGCAGGAGATCGCCCACGCCCGGAACCTGCTGTGGGAGGAGCTCCGGCTGGCTGTCGAGCCGGCCGCGGCGGTGCCGTTCGCCGCGTGGCTCGCCGGCCGGGTTCCGGGTCGTCACCCCTGCCTCGTCCTGTGTGGTGCCAACACCGACTGGCATCCCGTGTAGTCAAGGAGATGGGGCGATGTCGGAGCCCCAGAGTTGAGCCGATGTGAAGTTCCACCGTCGATGAGGCGTCCGGCCGCACTTGACCACACCTTGGCCACGCCTCGCTGTTTCAGCCGGGCTGGCCCAGGCCGGGAACGGTGCCGACCATCGTTGGTGAAACCGCTGCTCCGGGCACCCCGCGATGTGGCGGAGTGCAGGCGGATCGCCGTCCCTCCCGGTCGAGCCGATCAGTTCTTCGCCGGGCTGCCGCAGCATTTCTTGTATTTTCGGCCGGAGTCGCACCAGCACGATCCGTTGCGGGCCGGCGGCCAGAAAAGTGTCTGCTCCGGGTGGGCCACGAAACGCCACTCGCCGTACTCCTGGCGCGTCTCCTGCCCGGCCGGGTCGCGCCCCTCACGGAGGGCGTACGCCTCGAAATCGGCCAGGGTGCCGGTGACCAAATGCACACGGGCGGCGCCGGCCTCGCCGTAGCTGCGAGCCTCCCGCTGGATCCGGGCAGCATATGCGTCGTAGTCGTCACCGTAGTGCGCGGTCGACTCCGGCCAGCGCTCCCGCACCTGCCCGAAGTCCTCCCTTGCCCAGCGCAGCACCACGGAGTCGAATGCCTCCCCGGCATCCGGCAGACCCAGCCCCGACCTGCCGGAGAGCGCGTCGAGCCGCCCCCGGACAAGTTCGCTGACCTCTCTGATCGAGGCGTCGGCCGCGGCCTCGGCCGCCAGGTCCTCCTCATCCAGGTCGATGCCGAGTTCACGGCGCAGGATGCCGCGGTCGATGAGCGCCCGGCGCCGGAACTCGGTCAGCTCCGGCCCCTCGGGAAGTCCACCGACGCGGTCCAGGGCCGTCTGGCACCACTCCAACGCGAGCTCGCTCCGTCCCGCCGGTGGAGTTGCCGTGGAACCGCTGGTCGTAGCGGATGACCCTGAAGCCGCGGGCGGTGAGGTCGCGGACCTGCATGCGCCAGACGTCGGCGGACATCATGTACCCGTGGGCGAGGATCGCTGTGGTGGAGGCGACGTCGTTCCCATTGGTGTAGACGGCCAGCTGGGCGCCGTCGTCGGTGACGACGGTGGAGCGGTCCGGTACGTGCATCGCGGCGCGCCTCACAGCTGGATCCGAAGCTCGAGGTCTTCACCTGCGTAGAGTGCGTCGGGATTCGCGCCGAGGAGGGCCATACCCCGCAGGTAAGCCGTCTGGGGCAGCGCCGGACCACCGAGGTGCTCGACGATGGCCAGGGCGCGCATATTGGTCTCGGCGACGGTCACCGAGAGGCTGTGGAACCCGGACTCTCGGGCCAGGTCTGCGGCGTGATCGGCCAGTGCCGTGCCCAATCCCAGGGACTGGTAGCTCCGCGGCGCCTGATCTGCGATCAGGATCGCAATATCGGCCACTCCTGACTCGTCGGTCACTTCAGCGAGGTAGGTCATCGCTACCGCGCGCCTGGGCTCCACTTCTGTGGTGGTCAGGAGCGCGAGGGCCTTCGGCCGTTCCACCATGGCCGTCCACTCGGCCAGGGACAGGCCCGGCTTGCCTGCGCCGTACCGCCGGGCTCGGCTGGCGAGGCTGCACATGGCATGGAGGGCTTCGACGAGGGGGTAGTCGCCGACGGTGGCGGGCCGGCTGTGGGTGACCGACCCGTCGTCCAGGACGGTAGTGGTGTGATCCGTTGCGGTCAGAAGTGGGGACACGAAGGCTCCAATGCGAGGCGCACGATGCGAAAGCGGCCGAGTGGCGCGGTGGCTCTTGCCCTGGTGGCGTGTGACGGCTGGCAGCCGGGCAGGTGGCGGGGACGCTGCGGACGCACGAGCATGCGATGGGGCCGCGGTACGGCCGGCAGGTGAGGTTCTGCCAGGAGTGTGGGGGCGCCACCAGGGCGGGTGGGCTTCATGCCTCGACACAAGCAGCGGAGTCCGGGCACCATCGCCTGGCGATCGTGCTCATCCCAAACGCCGGGTCGGCCTTCTGCAGGGCTCTCCCGTCTCGTGGGATCAGCATGACCAGCGCCTGGGCACGGTAGGTGGCAACGGATGCACGGAGGCAGGCATCAACGCCCGTGTGCCGATGGGCAGGGAGCCGGGGCGCGGTGTGCGCGCCCCGGCTCGAGGTCAGGCTGTGAGGCCGAAGCTGGAGCGTAGACGCTCTCGCAGGGCCAGATACTCAGCTGTCGCGGCCATGCCGACGTACCCGGACAGGGCCGAACCGGCCGGGGGTCCCGCCGCAGGACCATGCTCCTTCTCCAGCTCGGCGGCGCGCCGGATGATCTCCCCCATCGACAAGCCCAGTTTAAAGTCGGCCTTGGCGATCACTTCGGTCCGCGCGTAGTCGGCGGCCATCTCTGGCACGCGCCGTGCAGCGTTGACGAGATCGCCGACACACCCAAGGACACAGAACATACAGCTCAGCCGCAAGTTCCCCCAGTCGTACGCCTCGTGGTACGGCAGACCCGACCTGGCGATCTCCCGCCAAACAGCGGTGTCACTCCGCCCGTGAATCGGCCTCCAGGTGGTGATGTGTCGCTTTCCGTTGCTCGCCGCCCGGTCGATCTCGACGGGCGCCAGCTTCGCACGGCTGTCGCTCTCCGCGGCGCGCTGACCGATGCACGCCAGGATCCGCACTGGCCGGCCCAGGTGCGACAGCTCCCCGGTGAGCCTGGTGTAGAGGGTCCGAATTGGGGTCCGCTTGACGTCTGAAGTGCACCAGCGTGCACTGGATGATGGCCACGCCGGCGGCACCTTCACCGTGGTCGGGTCTTTGCCCGCCTTGATTGCTTCCTCTTCGGCCTTCGCTTTGAGCTGCGCGTAGCGAAGGACGACCCGCTCAAGGAGATCCGCGCCCTTCGCCCGCACGACCTCGAACCGCACGCCCAGGAGGCGGGCCTGCTCGGCCGCGAGTTCCTTGGTGCCGCCCCACTCGACGCGGCCAAGGTCCGCATGGACCACGACCAGCTTGGACCACACCCAGGCCCGCCGCTACCGCTCCTGGCATCGGCACATCGTGCTGGCCATGGCCGCGCTCGCCCTACTCGCGGTGATCGCCGCCGTGGACCGGCGCGACCATCCGGCACCGGTCCTGCCCGCCGACGCAGCCGCCGAGCCTCCCGAGGACTTCGGCCAGATCGCGCTGACCGTCACCGAGGCCCGCCGCCTGTTCCAGCTGTTCACCGCGCTACCGCAGGACATGCCCGCACACCTCGCGGCCCGCCGCATGGCCTTCCACCTGCACTGGTCCACCTGGCGACGCCGCCACCAGGCCCGCTCCCGCTGGCACCACTACAAGCGACGCCTTACCGCCCTCACCTGAACCGTCCGACGCGACCACCCGTCACATCACGAAATGCGACTGGAGTACCAGGCGCAGGACAGACGAGGATGGTCCCCAAGTTCACGATGTTTCGATCGGCCAGGTCGGCGCTCGGCTATACCCCGGCAGCATCGCCACGCCTACGCCGCAGGCATTCAGCCTGGCCTCCCCACCGTCTCTGGCACACGGCTTCGGAGTTGACCCAGGGCACTGATATGCCCACCCATGAGGGCCGGGCTTGTCAAGCGTAGAAGTGCCCCCGACCTGCGGCTTTTTGTTGTTCGCCGAGGTGCTTTCCTTTGCGGGTCTTCCTCGTGCTCGTCTGGCAGGGCTGCCGTGCAGGGCCCTGGACCGGGAGCGAGGAAGCGTCACCAATGTTCAGGGGTTTGGTCGTTGACGTCCCCGATGTGCTGATGGTCTGGCGGAGTGAGCTCACATCCACCCATTCGGCGTCTGGCCGGGCGGGCCGGCGCCATGACCGTGGTTCGGGGGATCCGGGCTGCTCAGTCAGGTCATCGAGCACGGGCGACAGCCCGTCTCATGGGCAAATGCGAGCTCACCCGGGGTCTGCGACCGCCCCTGGCGGTTGTCGTCGGCTGGTGTCATCGAGTCCTCTGCCGGTCGGGTGGGGCCTGGACTGCGCGCAGCAGATGGTAGGCGCGGGCCAACAGGCGGCGGGCGATCGCGGTAGTGGCGATCTTCTTGCCCCGGCGCCGGGCGAGGCGCTGGTAGGAGGCGGCGAACTCCGGCGACCGCTTGGCGGTCTGGGCGGCTTCACACAAGATCCACCGCAGCCAGTCCGAACCCTGTTTGGAGATGTGGCCGTGCCGGACAGTCATGTCCGAGCCGCGGACCGTGGGGGTGAGCCCCGCCCACGCGGTGAGCTTGCGGGCGGAGGGGAAACGGCTGATGTCACCGATCTCGGCAACGATGATCAGGGCGGTGAGCGTACCCACCCCCGGCAGCTGGGTGAGGGATTTGACCCGCGGATCACCACGGGCGTGCGCGACCAGCTGCTGGTCCAGGGCGTCGATCGGCTCTTTGAGCGCGTCCATCAGGACCAGAAGATCGTCGACCACGCGGTGCGAGGCGTCCGGCAGGTCCAAGCCGTCGAGCCAGACCCGTCCCGGAGCGGTGAAGTAGCTGCCAGAGCGGTCGCAGCCGTAGTCCGCCAGGACGGCATGGACACGGTTGCGTAGCAGCGTGCGCAGACGCACCAGCTGGCAGCGGTGACGCAGCAGAGCCCGTTGCTGGCGCACATCCAGCGGGGCGATCCACGCCTCCGGCAGCAGATCCGCACGGAGCAGTTGGGCAAGGGTCGCCGCGTCGACCTTGTCGTTCTTCAGCCGCGCGGAGGCGATGGCCTTGCACCGCAGCGGGTGCACCAGGTGCGGCTCGAAGCCGTAGTCCTCCAGCAGTTCCACCAGCCAGCCCCAGCCGTAAGCGGCCTCGAAGGCCACCGGGGCTCCGATCGGAAGATCCCCGATCACCGAGAGCACCGTCTCGACCCCGTTGGGCACGTTCCGATTCACCTGCACCGCGCCATCGTGATCAACGACCGCGATCTGTGAGCGCTTGCGGTGCACGTCGATGCCGACGTAGACCGACATTGAGGGCCTCCTTTCCGAGCACGTATGGGACCCGGATCCAGAATCCACCGGGCTGTGCAGGGAAGGGGGCCCGGCCCTCATAGAGTCAGGTCACGCACTGCAGACCGGCCCGAATCCACCAGGTTGGAGCCGGCACTTCGATTACGGGGCTTCAACCACCGATTCACTCTCGTTACGCCCACTGGCCTTGCTAGCCGGACCCGGGCCGTCTGGCAGTACCGGCCCGTCCCGTCGTTGTCGAGACTGCTCCCACCCTCCCCGACGTTCCCCGGACCAGGCTGTCCCCAGCTTCAATCGGGCCGCTGCGACGACCCGACGGTAGCGGTCCTTCACCACTACTCGAAAACACCGCGCCTCGTGGCGCACGCCAACACGAAGTAGACCACCAGCCGGGCCGGCAGCAGCCGGTTCCGCTGCTGCACCCGGCCCGTCTCCGCCAGCACCTCGTCCACCAGCGACTGAGGAAACGCCTGTGTCAGCACCCCGACCGCGACGCGATCCGACAGTCGCTCACCAGATGACTTCAGTTGACCCGCTCTTGGCACATCAACAACAACGACCAGATTGCCCCTAAGTTACTGGTATTGAGGCTAAAGGTCGACTTCGAATTGGGGACCAGAATGACCTTCCAGACGATGGCCGCCCTGGCGTTGCCGAGAAGACCTCAATGACCTCGGGTTCAGCACGATCATCGGTACCTGCGCGAATCTGACCGCCTCCGACCCCGCCGGCGCCCCGTGCCAGTCCTTCTTCACCAGCAGCGGCACGGACCAGCTGAAGGAGAAGATCGGCCAGATCGCGCCGAAGATCTCGGACGTGATCGCGGGCATCCACCAGCGGTCCCCGCACGCACGGGTCATGGTGGTCGGGTATCCCGACCTGTTCCCGGAGGACGGTGTCGGCTGCACCAGCGCCTCGGTCCCGTTCGCGGCAGGTGACTTTGCCTACCTGCGGGACACCGAGAAGGAGCTCAACGCGATGCTGGCAGGGCAGGCAGCTCTTGCCGACGCCCAGTACGTCGACACCTACACGCCGACCATCGGACACGACGTGTGCCGGCCCACCGGTGAGCGCTGGATCGAGACCCTGGCCCCGGCCACCCCGGCCGCTCCGATGCACCCCAACGCCGAGGGCGAGCAGGCCATGGCCACCGCAGTGGAGCAGGCCGTGGCCATCCGCGGGTAGCACCGCCTGTAACGCCGTCACCAGGCATGCCGGCCACCGCACTCTGAGCGATGTGCGAGGGCCGGCCCACCGGGCAGCTCGATTCTCACGGGAGTAGGTCTGCGTCCGGGTGCCTGACTGCCGACCGGGGCTCGGTCACCGCAACACGCGGTGACCGAGCCCCAGTGGTCGTGCCGGTGGTCCGGAGGGTCACCGGACCGGAACACGAACGGCACCACGAACCGGGATCAGCACTACACGGTCAAAAGCACGCCAGCGTAGGAAGCGGCGGCAATGAGGATCCAGGAGATCAGGCCGACTGCCGCCACCCGTGGTCCGGTCCGCGCCAGGGTGGGCAGGTTGACCATGCTGCCCAGCCCCACCATGGCCATGGCCAGGAGCAGTTGCTGGGCCTGTTGCGCGGCGTCGAGTACGGGAGCCGGAAGAACTCCGGTGCTGCGTACCGCGATCATGGCGAGGAAACCGAGAACGAACAGGGGCAGCAGCGGGGTCCGCCGGCCGGACGCCGCGGCGCGCGACCCCGCGGTCCCCGCCGCCGTCCGCTGTCTGCGGAGGGTGTACGCCACCGTGGCCACCAGGGGCGCGAGGAGCGCGACACGCATCAGCTTGACGAGCACGGCCTCGCCGAGTGCCGCGGGACCCGCGGTCTGGGCTGTCGCGACGACCTGACCGACGTCGTGCACGCTGGCCCCCGTCCAGCGGCCGAACTGGACGTCATCCAGTCCGAGGGGGTGGTGCAGGAGGGGCAGCACCCCGATGGCGAGGGTGCCGCAGAGCGTGACCAGGGCGACGGACGCGGCGATGTCCTCCTCGTCGCTGCCGGTGACCTGGCTCACCGCACCGATGGCGGAGGCGCCGCAGATGGAGTAGCCGGTCGCGATGAGCAGGGGCTGGTCGCCGCGCAGGCCCATGCGGCGGCCGAGCCAGGTGGTGCCCCAGAACGTGGCGGCCACGACGCAGAGCACCATCCCCGCCGTGGCCCAGCCGAGGCCGAGCACGTCCTTGAGGCTCAGCTGCAGCCCCAGGATCACGATGCCGATGCGCATCAGCCGTTTCCCGGCGAGAGTCAGTCCGGGCCGGGCCCGGCCGCGCACGGTCGCGCGCAGACCCGGCAGGTGGGCGGCAGCCATGCCGAGCACGACGGCGGCGGTGGGCACCGGCACAGCGGGTAGCAGCAGGTGCATGGTCCATGCCAGGCCGGCGCCGAGGGCGGCCACCAGCAGACCGCAGAGAACGGCCGCGGCGGACCGGCGGCGGCGCCCGCCGCCGGTTCCGGGGGGCGGGGGCGGCATCGGCAGGGGCAAGGAGCGTCGCCGGATGGGAGACGCCGACGGGGGTCCCGGTCGCAGTACGGCCGTTCACCGTTCGCCGACCGGCAGCCGGTAGATCCGCCTCACACTGGTGCCCAGGCGGGAGATGTCGGCCCCGTAGATGTGCAGCGATACGGCCATGCCAGCACCGCCGTTCCACACCTCGTGGATGTCGCCGGGCGGCGCGAAGCCGCAGACCTCGCCCTGGGCGTTGACGACCTCCTGGGTCGGGACGAGGCGGGAGGCGGCGCCGTCGGGGACCAGCCGGAACCGGCGTTCGTGCTCCTCGCCCTGGTGCACGCCCGTGACGCACCACGACACGTGGTCGTGGATGGACGTACGCTGGCCCGGCAACCAGACCAGGGCGACGATCGAGAAGCTGCCGTCGTCCTCGGCGTGCAGGACGTGCTGGCGGTAGTGGTCCGGGGCGCCCTCGGTGTGCCGGTCGAGCAGCAGGTCGGGGGCCCCGAGGTGCGGCGCCAGCCGCTCACCGACGAGTCGGGCGGTGGGACCGGGGGGCAGACCGCGGCCGACCGTCTCCCGCACTTCGTGTACGAGGCGGGCCAGGCGGACGGTGGGCGCGGAGTACGCCGGAGCGGTCACGGAGGTCATATCGCCAGCGTCCGGTCGCACCGGCCCGGACGTCCACTGACAGTTCCTTCACCCGACCCCTGCAAACGCTTATGCGTGGAGTGGCCCGGTCAGCGGCCGCTGCGCCGTGCGGCGACCGTCTTGAGCGCGTCGAGCACCAGGGCCGCGGCCGGGATACGCAGATGCTCGCGCGGCACGTACGCCGCGACCCGGCGGCGGGAGACGGGGTCCAGCGGGCGACCGGTGATCCGCTCCAGCCGCATGAAGGAGAGCACCAGGCCGGGCATCGTCGCAACGCCCAGACCCTCGGCGACCAGCGACTGCACCACCAGGTTGTCGTCGGTGGCGAAGGCGATGTCGGGAGCGAATCCCAGTTCGGCGCACTCGTGGAGGAAGTTGACCCGGCAGCGCAGGCAGCCGGCGATCCAGCGTTCGCCCGCCAGATCGCCGAGCCTGACCGAGCGGGACCGGGCCAGCCGGTGCCCGGCCGGCATGAGCACCATGAGCTGGTCCTCCAGCAGCGGGATCTCGACCAGCTCGTCCGGCACCGCTTCCTCCAGCCCCGGATACGTGAAGGCGAGGGTGATGTCGCACTCGCCGCGGGTGACCCGCTCCAGCGACTCGGGCGGCTCGTCCCCCAGCAACTCCACCCGTATTCCGGGGTGATCGGCCGCGAGCAGCGCCAGTGCCTCGGGGATCAAGGTGGCGTTGGCGCTGGGGAAGGCGCACAGCCGAACCCGCCCGGTCTCCAGCCGGGTCACCGCCGCTATCTGCTCCCAGGCCACGGACATGCTGTCGAGAATCGTGTCGGCGTGCCGGGCCAGCGCCTCTCCCGCCTCCGTCAGTCGCATGCGCCGGCCGATGCGGACGAACAGCGCGGTGCCGACCGAGCGCTCCAGCGCCTTCATCTGCTGGGTGACGGCCGGTTGCGTGTAGCCGAGCACCGAGGCCGCGGCTGAGTAGGAGCCGGCCTGGACCACGGTGTGGAACGTCTTGATGTGTCTTGAGTCGAACACTCCCGAATCATAAGGGGAACTTTGGGCCCCTTCGGGGGTTGAGGAACATCCATGTCGGATCGTGCGCTAAGCTCTCGCAGCCTTGATTGGCGCTTTGACCAGGGCTGATCGTACGGCGCAGCCTTCGCAGATCGATGTTGTCGATCTTCGGAGGACCTGGTGGCAGTCGAGTTTCTGTCGGATCAAGCAGGCGGTACTGGTCCTGCGCCGGTTCGTCGACGGCACACGCATCGCCCAACTCGCCCGCGACAACGGCATCTCGGTCCCGACCGCCTACCGTTAGCTGCATGAGGGCCTGACCGTGCTCGCCAACGACGCCCCGGACCTGTCCACTGTACTGGAACGCGCCGTGGCGGCCGGCTACACGCACCTCAACCTGGACGGCACCGCCGTACGTACCGACCGCGTCGCCGCCCCCCGCCCCCAACGGAGCCGACCTGTGGTGGTCCGGAAAGCACCGCCACCACGGCGGGAACGTACAGGTCATCTCCGCCCCGGACGGCTGGCCGCTGTGGATCTCCCCGGTCCGCCCGGCCGCGAGCACGATGTCACCTGCGCCCGCGTCCACGGCCTCATCGACGCCCTCAACCGGCTCGCTGCCGCCCTGGGCATCCCCACCCTGATCGACCTCGGCTACGAGAACGCGGGTGACGGCTTCCGCCACCCGGTCAAGAAGCCCGGGCGGCGAACTCACCGAACGAGCCCAGACATTCAACGCCATGATCCGAAGGGTCCACGCCGTCGCCGAACGCGCCAACGCCCTGCTGAAGGTCACCTTCAAGGTCCTGCGCCGGGTCAGCCTCGACCCCGCGGCCACCACCCGCATCGCCCGGGCCGCCCTCGTCCTGCTCCAGCTCGAACACGGCCGCACCACCTGAACGAAGATCACCAACCGTCACAAGACGTTACCGAGAAGGGTTCATTGCCTCTCGTGCCAACCTACGGCGGAAAGGAAGTCCCCCTCTATCTTCAAGTTCTCGCAGCCCTGTTCTTTGTAGAGCAAAAGCAAGGTTGGTCAGGCATTGTCCCCAGGATGCCTACGCAATACCAGATCCGCGAACCCCTACGTCGAGCTATAGAGTTCTACCTGAAGCTCGACGTGATGGAACGGGCACGCAAGCGGGCGGAATTGCAGCAAGGACTGTCTGTGCTTCGCACCGAGTATGCAGAGCTGCGAGGTGCCCTCGATTCAGCTGCGCACCTAGCTAATGCTCGCGTCACAGCGACCAACGAGTTTGGTACGTCCGCGTTCTACCGAAATCCACTGTTCGGAATCGATCCAGATTCAATTGACGCTGGCGAAGTCCTCACTCTCTACCAGCAGACCGACTGGGAGACGCTGAATGAAGGGGTCCAGCGCCTCCAGCTAAGTATCCGATCGCTCGCGGAAGCACAACGTGCTCCAATCATCGGGCCAGATGGTGAGGTTCTTAATGGTGAGCTTCGTCAAGATCGCGGCAGGCTTCGCGAAATCACCACCGAACTACAGGCACTTGACGATGCGGCCAACATGCTGGACATGCAACGTGGAACTCTTGAAAGACGCCTCCGCCTACTGAAGCAGGAACAGCGCAGGTATAAAGACATCCGCTCACTAGAAAGTCTTGGGGCCGAGTTTTCGCAGCATGCGATTGCGCATCACGATTGCCCTACCTGCCAGCAGTCCCTCGATGGAACCGAGATTATGTCGGGCGCTCCTATCCTGTCTACAACAGAGAGTTCAGCACTCGTAGACCAACAGGTCCAAACCATCACAACAGTCATTGATGATGCCGAACGCAGCACTCGCACCAATGAGGCGGCCTGTGGATCTCTCGAAAGGGAGGCGGGGGAAATCCGCTCTCGCATCCGTGCAATCCAAGCAGACCTGGAAGGAGAAGCTCCCGGCGTCTCGGTCGCTCAATTGCAGAAACGGATTCTCGAAGAGGCCCGGCTTCAAGAACTCCTGCGCCTTCGTGACAATGCCCAAGGCACGATTAACGAACTAATCGACACTCACAAGCGAGCCATTCAGGTCAAGGCCCAGCTGGATGATCTGGGTGACGGCGAATTCACAGCGAAAGACACGCGTAAATTCAATACGTGGCAGCAACACCTGAGGCGACTTCTAGCTTCGTATCAGTTCACTGTGTTCGCACCCACAGAGGTAGGCATTGATTCCCAAACTATGCGTCCTGTGCACGGGCAGAGCGATCTAGTACTCCAGCTGTACATCGTGATCTTCATGTCTGGGACGCGGCTTGTCGCCGGTAATGGCTGGTGCGTGATCGCTGCTGATGGCGGCGTCGCCAGTCGGACCAGCCGAGTCGGTGGGCCATGTCGTGCAGGGGCTGGACGGCGACGATGAATAGGCGCTGGATCTCGTTGCAGGACAGCGGGACCAGGTCGGCGGGCCCGGAACGGCGGGCGTGTTCGTCGGCGCGGACGACAGCAAGGAAGGCATGGGCGAGCATGGCCAGGGTGACCCAGCGGGCCCAGGAGGGGTAGCGGCGGACCTGGTGCTCATCGAGTCCCGCCAGCCCCTTCTCGGTCTGGAAGGTCTCTTCCACACGCCACCTGGAGCCGGCGACCCTGACCAGGGCGGCCAGTGGCGCCGGCTCGGTGCAATAGCGGGTCTTCAAAGTTGAGCGGTGCGGAGGTGTCCGCGGGCTCGGCGGGTGGTGACGCAGCGTGTGCGTAGGCGTTGGTCCTCTGCGTTGCGGAAGCCGAAGGCGTTGCGTGCGACGAGCTTGATCACACGGTTGATGCCCTCGCTCTTGGCGTTGCTGTGACCGGTGTCGAGGAACGCGGCGATCTCCGCCCACCACCGGTCCACGGTCACGGCCAGCCGGACGACCTCGGGGATGTCCGAGTCCGCGCACCAGGTTAGGAACTTCCATCGGGCTTGGCCGACATGGTGCCGGTCGGCGCCGGTGCTGGCCAGGGCGAGGAGATTGCGCAGGCTCTCCTTCGCGATCCACGCGGTCAGCAGCGTCCGCCCGATCTGCCCCTCCTCCAGCAGCGGGTTCCACATCTTCGCGAACTGCTCGTCGGTGAGGTCCTCGCGATTGCGCAGGAGACGTCGTCTGGCCTTCCACTCCGGGTCACTGGCGCGTCCGCGCCGTCCGCGGGCCTCGGCGGTGGTGCGGCGCCGGAGTGTGGAGAGCATCTTGTTGGCGAGCTGGACGACGTGGAAGTGGTCGACCACGACGATGGCGTCGGGCAGGCCGGTGCGGATCGCGGCGCGGTAAGTGGCCGACATGTCGATGGCGACGTGAGTGATGTTCTTGCGCCAGGTCAGCGGGGTGGTGGACAGCCAGGCCAGGACGTCGGCGACGGCGCGGCCCTCGACCTGGCCAAGCAGCCCACCGTGGCCCAGCGCGTCGACGAACCCGGTGTGCCACCGATCCCGCATCAGGCGCCACTTGCCGGACTCGGGGTCCTGCTCCCACTTCGTCTTGCCCCGCCGGGTCTCGTCGACTCCCAGCACCTTCACCTCGGGCAGCGGGGCGTGGACGACCTCGCGCGCCGATATACGGAAGGCGCCCATCACCGTCGGCCAGGACAGATGCAGGTCGCGGGCGGCCTGGATGACCGTGGAGCCAGCATCGCGTACCCGGCGCCCGGCCGCCTGGCGCAGCCGGGCAGTGATCCGCGCCCCGGGCGGTATCTGGGCGACGCTCTCGGTAAACGACTTCCGCGGACACTTCGGCTCGCGGCACCACCAGCGGCGCTTGTGCCACAACAGCACCAGCCCGCGCTCCCCGTAGGGAAGATCCCGAGGACGGGTCCGGGCTGTGCCCTTCACCTTCCAGGCGAAGGCCCCGCACTCCGGGCAGGCGCGAGCCGCTTCCTCCGCCGTGGCCAGATGCACCCGGCGGGTGCCGTCCTCAAGCCGCTCGACCCGTATGACGGACACCCCGTCGAGGTCGAGCAGCAACGTCGTATCGTTGACCACGCCCGTGGCTCCCACATGATCGTTCTGCCTAGAGAACAGAAATGATCACTCAGGACCACGGGCTCCTTGCATCAGTGGGCACCAACACCCCATGTAGGTCACCGACTGTGACGAAAAGTCAGGGTGTCAGGCAAGGCGCACCGCTCAAGATCGAAGACCCGCAATAGCAGCGGTAGTAGGCGAGTTCACCGGTGGTGCGGTTGCGGCGGATCAACAGCTGGCGGCTGCCTGGTGCCGCCTCGACGAGGTCGATGACGGCCCAGTCGTAGAACCGCTGCCCCTTCGCACCGGGCCCGGCCGACAGCTTCTGCCAGGCCCGCTTCGGCACCTTCCGCGCCAGGGCGTCAGCGCGGAACGTGCCCGCGCCGGTGGTCACTTCGGCCGAGCAGGCCACCGCGAGGACATAGCCGATACCGCGCTCCTCCAAAGCCGCTCGCAGCTTCGGATTGCCGCCGTAGACCTCGTCCCCCGTGATCCAGCCGACGCGGTGTCCGGCGTCCAGGAACCGTTCGATCATCACCCGGGCCAGTTCCGGCTTGGTCGCGAAAACGGTGTCCTCGCCGAGCCCCGCTGCCCGGCAACGATCCGGGTCGCACGTCCAAGAGCGCGGGATGTACAGCTCCCGGTCCACCGCCGCATGCCCCCGTTCGCCCGCGTAGATGAGGTAGACCGCGACCTGGGAGTTCTCGATCCGCCCGGCCGTTCCGGTGTACTGGCGCTGGACACCGACGGTGTGGGTGCCCTTCTTCACGTCCCCGGTCTCGTCCACGACCAGCACCGCGGCCTCGTCGCCGAGGTGCTCGACCACGTATTCGCGCACGTCGTCACGGACGGCATCGGCATCCCAAACGGCCCGGCACAGCAGATGCTGCATGCCGTGCGGGCCGGCCTCCCCGGCCCACTCCGCGATCGTCCAGCAGTTCTTTCTCGGCAGGTCCGACAGCAGCCCGAGCACGAGCCGCTCGGCCCGGCGCCGGGGCTCAACCCGCTTGAACCGGCCCGCGATCCGCCCCAACAGACCCTCGAACGCCTCCCGCCAACGCGCGGGATCTATGCTGTGACCTGCGGCCACCGTCTCTTCGTAAGTCCACACAACTCACGATGATCAACGGTGGCCGCACCCGTCTCCGCACCGGCCCCACCAGCAAGATCACGATCTACAGCTGGAGTACTAGGCTTCCAAGGCTCCGCTAGTGACGGCCTCAAGATGCGCTGGTCCTACTTGCTCAGTCTCGTACAAACGAGCGGTGCAATGAACGGAATGCATCCTGGACTGCTCCTGCTAGTACTCCAGCTGTACATCGTGATCTTCATGTCTGGGACGCGGCTTGTCGCCGGTAATCGCTGGTGCGTGATCGCTGCTGATGGCGGCGTCGCCAGTCGGACCAGCCGAGTCGGTGGGCCATGTCGTGCAGGGGCTGGACGGCGACGATGAATAGGCGCTGGATCTCGTTGCAGGACAGCGGGACCAGGTCGGCGGGCCCGGAACGGCGGGCGTGTTCGTCGGCGCGGACGACAGCAAGGAAGGCATGGGCGAGCATGGCCAGGGTGACCCAGCGGGCCCAGGAGGGGTAGCGGCGGACCTGGTGCTCATCGAGTCCCGCCAGCCCCTTCTCGGTCTGGAAGGTCTCTTCCACACGCCACCTGGAGCCGGCGACCCTGACCAGGGCGGCCAGTGGCGCCGGCTCGGTGCAATAGCAGCGGTAGTAGGCGAGTTCACCGGTGGTGCGGTTGCGGCGGATCAACAGCTGGCGGCTGCCTGGTGCCGCCTCGACGAGGTCGATGACGGCCCAGTCGTAGAACCGCTGCCCCTTCGCACCGGGCCCGGCCGACAGCTTCTGCCAGGCCCGCTTCGGCACCTTCCGCGCCAGGGCGTCAGCGCGGAACGTGCCCGCGCCGGTGGTCACTTCGGCCGAGCAGGCCACCGCGAGGACATAGCCGATACCGCGCTCCTCCAAAGCCGCCCGCAGCTTCGGATTGCCGCCGTAGACCTCGTCCCCCGTGATCCAGCCGACGCGGTGTCCGGCGTCCAGGAACCGTTCGATCATCGTGCGGGCCAGTTCCGGCTTGGTCGCGAAAACGGTGTCCTCGTCGAGCCCCGCTGCCCGGCAACGATCCGGGTCGCACGTCCAAGAGCGCGGGATGTACAGCTCCCGGTCCACCGCCGCATGCCCCCGTTCGCCCGCGTAGATGAGGTAGACCGCGACCTGGGAGTTCTCGATCCGCCCGGCCGTTCCGGTGTACTGGCGCTGGACACCGACGGTGTGGGTGCCCTTCTTCACGTCCCCGGTCTCGTCCACGACCAGCACCGCGGCCTCGTCGCCGAGGTGCTCGACCACGTATTCGCGCACGTCGTCACGGACGGCATCGGCATCCCAAACGGCCCGGCACAGCAGATGCTGCATGCCGTGCGGGCCGGCCTCCCCGGCCCACTCCGCGATCGTCCAGCAGTTCTTTCTCGGCAGGTCCGACAGCAGCCCGAGCACGAGCCGCTCGGCCCGGCGCCGGGGCTCAACCCGCTTGAACCGGCCCGCGATCCGCCCCAACAGACCCTCGAACGCCTCCCGCCAACGCGCGGGATCTATGCTGTGACCTGCGGCCACCGTCTCTTCGTAAGTCCACACAACTCACGATGATCAACGGTGGCCGCACCCGTCTCCGCACCGGCCCCACCAGCAAGATCACGATCTACAGCTGGAGTACTTGCCTTCCCAAGGAGACCGGCATGACCACCGCTTCCCGTCGGCGCCGCGTGCCCAAAGACGAGTTGCTGCCGCTGAGCGACGCCCTGGAAGAGATCGGCATCAGCCGCGCCACCTGGTACCGGTGGCGGGACCGCGGCTACGGGCCGGAGGCAAAGCGCACGCCGTCCGG
Organism: Streptomyces sp. CA-106110; assembly: GCF_050936285.1. Lineage (NCBI taxonomy): Bacteria > Bacillati > Actinomycetota > Actinomycetes > Kitasatosporales > Streptomycetaceae > Streptomyces > Streptomyces sp. CA-106110. The sequence goes on from NZ_JBNJNB010000001.1 coordinate 5,358,830, forward strand.
CCGTGTCTGTCCCTTCAGCTGTAGATCATGGTCGGGGTCGTAGTTCGTCGATCTCGTAGGGCGGGTAACTGGCGTGTATGCAGGTCGAGTTGCTGGACGTTGTGGGCGCGGTGTCGGACCGGGAGTGGGCGGAGGAGTGGGCCGGGCAGTTGGACGACCTGCTGCTGGAGGTCGGCCGGTTCTTCCCCCGGGTGGACGTGCGGCGTCGGGTTGCGGCGTGTGTGCGGGGCTTGTTGGGGCCGGTCTCGCGGAAGAACGGCTGGCAGTTGGCGGAGTACGCCGGCGACGGTGCGCCGTGGAACCAGCAGCATCTGCTGGACCGTGCGCGTTGGGACGTGGAGGGGATGCGGGACTTCACGCGGCGTCACGTGGTCGCGGCGCTGGCGGATGATGGGGAGGGCGCGGGGCCGGGCGGGGCGGGAGTGCTGGTGGTGGACGAGACCGGGTTCGCCAAGCGCGGCACGGCCTCGGCCGGGGTGGCCAGGCAGTATTCCGGGGCGCTCGGGGGTGTCTTCCCCTGCCAGGTCGGGGTGATGGCCGCGTGGGCGACCGGAGCCGGTCAGGCGTTGATCGACCGAGAGTTGTACCTGCCGAAGGAGTGGACAGGCGACCCGGCGCGCTGCCGGGCCGCGCACGTGCCCGAGGACCGCGCTTTCATGACCAAGCCGCGGCTGGCCGAGGCGATGATCGAGCGGGCGCTGCCCGACCTGCCCCAGGGCGAAGGAGCAGTGTGGGTAGCGGCGGACGAGGTCTACGGGCGAGAAAAGGCCTTCCGCTCCTTCCTCGAGGAACATCACTTGCCCTACGTGGTAGCGGTCCAGGCGAACACGCCGGTACTGGCACGCCCGGGATGGAGGCATGCGGGACGGCTGGTGGAGCGCGTCGCCCAGGAGGAGGACTGGGTTCAGCTACCAGCCGGGCCCTCCCAGCTGGACACCCGCGTCTGGCAGTGGTGGGCACGCCGGATCATCGACCTGGGCGAACCGGTCGGGGACGAGGCCTGGGCACGATGGATCATCGCGCGCCGCCGCCCCGAGGAACCAGCCAAGCGCGACTACTACCTGGGCTGGGGACCACCCGGGACAGCGATGGAAGACCTGGTGCTGGTCCCGGGAGCACGCTGGCGGGTGGAAGAAGCGATCAAGCTGGCGAAATCCGCCTGCGGACTGGCCGACTACGAGGTCCGCTCCTACCACGGCTGGTACCGGCACATCACCCTCGCCCAGCTCGCCGCCGCCTTCCTGGCCGGCTGCGACGCCCAAGCCGCCCGGGAACAGGGCCCACTGGCCTCCACCCGCTTCGGCCAAGACCAGCCCACACTGACCGGCGACCAGAGAGGGGGACCACGATGACCCCACCCACACCCCGGCCCCCGTCCGCTTCACCGCCTTCGAGATCCAACGCCTGATCATCCTGCTCGCCCCGCAACCCGACCGGGCCGAGCGTATCCGGCACGGCCTGGCCTGGTCCGCCTACCGCCGCCTGCACCAGACCATCGCCCGCGCCTGCCACCGCCGCACCCGCGCACGACGACACATGGACCGGTCCGCATCTCACGCGACGTCAGAAGTACCACAAGGACCATGATCTACAACTGAAGGGTCTGTGTGCGCCGAAGTGTCCTGGACGCCTTCAAAGACGAATTGGAAGCCGCGTGACTGAGTGGAGCTACACCGTACGAATCTGGGCCATCCGAAAGCGCGAGTACCGGAAGCCCTACCAACTCCGGTGGAAGGTGGGCACCCGCCCCCACTCGGAATCCTTCCTGACTCTGGGCCTGGCGGAGAGCCGCCGGGCCCAACTCATTACGGCCGCCCGCGAGGGTGAGCCGTTCGACGTGGACAGTGGACTGCCGAAATCTCTGGTCACCAAGGAACAGGACATCTCGTGGTACGAGCACGCCCGCCGGTACATCGAGATGAAATGGGACCACTCCCCCGCCGGCACGCGCCGGACCCTGGCCGAAGCCATGGCGACGGTGATGCCCGTACTGGTGAAGGACACCAAGGGCATGGCGGACCCGAGGGTCGTACGCACCGCCCTCTATAGCTGGGCCTTCAACAAGAACCGCTGGGAGGAAGAGCCCCCGGCCGACGTGGCCAAGATTCTTGCCTGGTTCGAGCGGAAGTCGGTCCCCACGTCCGCACTGGCCGACCGCATGCGGGTTCGGGCCGCTCTCGATGCGCTGACCAAGAAACTAGACGGCAAGACCGCAGCAGCAGGAACCATCCGCAGGAAGCGAGCAATCTTCCACAACTCTCTCGCCTACGCGGTTGACGCCGGACTCCTGACGGACAACCCCCTTCCACACGTCCAGTGGAAGGCGCCCGAACAGGTGGAAGAGGAGGTGGACCCGGCCTGCGTGCCGGACCCCGCGCAGGCTGCGAAGCTGCTGACGGCCGTGCGGGACCAGAGCCCGCGCGGCCGTCGTCTGGTCGCGTTCTTCGGCTGCATGTACTACGCCGCGGCACGGCCGGCGGAAGTCATCGGCCTACGGCTCCAGGACTGCGACCTGCCCCGCCGCGGGTGGGGCATGCTGCGCTTCCGGGAGACCCGGCCACGGTCGGGCACGGCGTGGACGGACAGCGGCGAAGCCCACGACCGACGAGGACTGAAGCACCGCCCCCGGAAAGCGATCCGACCAGTCCCCATCCCGCCGGAACTGGTCGCCCTGCTCCGGTGGCACGTCACCGCGTACGGCACGGCCCCCGACGGTCGCCTGTTCCGGACGGCGCGCGGTGGGCTGATCCAGGACACGGGTTATGGCGAGGTCTGGGCCGAAGCGCGTGCGCGGGCCCTGACCCCCGCGCAGCAGGAATCCTTGCTCGCGAAGCGTCCTTATGATCTTCGTCATGCAGCCGTCTCGACCTGGCTCAGCTCTGGTGTGGAGCCTCAGCTCGTGGCCAAGCGCGCCGGACACAGCGTCGCCGTCCTGTTCCGGGTCTACGCGAAGTTCCTGAGCGACGGAGACGACGCCGCGAACGCCAAGATCTCCGCGCGTCTGGGGCAGCACGGCTGAGCACTGTGGACGCCGTCCACGGTCCGTCCACACAGTCCGAGAGACAGCGTTCGAACGCGAGACAGAGTGAGACAGTGAGCTGATCGCGTGGACGCACGACAAAGGGCCCGTGACCTGCGTTTTCCGCAGGTCACGGGCCCTTTTTCTACGTGTGGCGGCGCCAGGATTCGAACCTGGGAAGGCTGAGCCGGCAGATTTACAGCGGGCTCCGTTTGCCCGTTGTGACTTGCGGTTTTCCAAAAGCCGGGCACTGTCGGGGGACGTCTGGGGGAATCAACCTCTACTCCTCACTCTCAGAGCGACTACTGAGACCCGTGGCTCTCCAGGAGTCGGACGCACTAGGGGACGCGGGAAAGGCCCGCCGGAGCGGGTTCGGCTGGCTTTCGCTGGTGCTGATGTCGGCTCAGTAGGCCGGGATGTGCGTCGACCGGCCGAACGCTCTTCCCTTTGTGCTGGGCCGGTCTCACGGCTTGGCCAGGGCGTCAGCCCAACTGGTCGAGTGCCTGCTGGAAGGCGGCTGCGTGCTTGGCCTCATCGGCGGCCGTGTCGCGGAAGTAGCGGTTGGCGGCGGTGTCACCAACGGCGGAGGCCCGCTTGGCGAACCCCGGGTACAGGGTGGTCGCCTCGGTGTGCTCCCCGGTGATGGCTCTGCGCAGGTTCTCCTTGGTCGTGCGGACCAGGCCGGCCAGGACCGCTTCGCCGGCGAAGTGCTCGTGCAACTCGACCCCGGCAGTGCCCTCGAACAGGCGGGTCAGCGCGGGGTCGCCGCTCTGCTGCGCACGGGCGGCGAAGAGCATGTACTTGGCGTGGGCGAGCGCCTCGCCGTGCATGGCTGTGTCGAGGTTGGCCTTTGTGCGAGCGGCCTTCACCTTCGGCAAGCCGGCGGGCACCGACACCATGTCGGCCTTGGGAGGCGCCGGAATCGTGCCACGGCCGGTGGTCACGACTGTGAGCGCGGTGCGGTAGGCGTCGCGGTGGCGGCCCTCGTCCGCGGCGATCTCGGTGAACAGTTTGGCGGCCTCGAGGTCTCCGTCCTTGCAGGCCTGGTCGGCGAAGCCGCGGTACATGACCTGGTGCTCGTACGTCTCGCCGTTGATGGCCTGGCGCAGGTTGGCCGCGTTCGCGCCGACCACGCCGGCCAGAGTGGCCGCCTGATGCAGGTGCTCGTTCAGCTCGGTCTGCGCCGTGGTGTGGCACACCGAGTACATGGGCCTGGCCGTCGACGAGCTGTGCAAAGCCGGCCGCGAAGTCGATGCCGAGGTGCTTGCGCACATCTCCCCGGCCCGCAGCTCGGCGGTCAACTACTACGGGGAGATCACCGTCGACTACGAACGCGAGCTCGCCCAGCTCGACGAGTGAGGGCACCGGCCACTGCGGAACCGCGGCACCGACGACCCGATGATGGCTGACATCTGACAGCCCGGCCACTGGCACCCCGCCGCACAGGCCGGTCGGGCCTCGCCGGTGTCTTCCCCCACCCATCGACGTCGGTCAGCGGGGTCGGCACTCGCCGGTGGTTGGATATGAGGTGTTTGACCGGGACGTCAGGTGCGGCGCCCCAGGGTTTCCAGCGCCTGGGCGTACTGCTCCAGGCCAGGCGCCTGGCCTGGAGCGGCCCGCAGGACTTGGTTCAGATGTCCGGACAGGACATCCGCCAATCGGTCCAGGACTTGTTCGCGGGACAGGCCGGCGTCGCGCAGTCGCTGGGCGGCCGGCCACAGTTGGACCGGGTTGTTCAGCCAGAGCTGGTTGGCGAGCACCTCGTGCACCGCGTGAAAACGTCGGGGTACCTTCCGGGCCCGCATCTCCTCCTGGACGATCAGCGCGCGTTCCTCCTCGTCGGCGGCGTCGAGGTCGTCCACCTCGTCGGAGTCGATGTCGCCCGGGACCCAGCGGTGCCCGGGTTCGGGGACGGCGAAGCCGCGCCGGTCGATGACGGCCTGCAGGACATCGCCGTCGTGCCCGTTCTGGTCGATGTCGGCGATGTACGCCCTCAGCGGCTGCGCCGGGAACACTTTAAGGGTCTGCGATAGGGCGGCTGTGCGTCGGCGCAGTATCCGCAGCACCTCCTTGCGGTCCTGCTTGGGCAGGTACTGCTCGGCTACCCAGGTGTAGTAGCCGATGATCGCGGCGGGCAGTTCGTCCAGCAGGGCATCAGGGAGGAGGAGAGAGCCGGGCAGGGCATCGGTGAAGATCCGGGTGAGGGTGCCCGGTCCGATCCGGCGTGGGTCCCGGCCCAGAACATCCACGGACAGCCGGATGAGCAGCCGGGGTGCCACCCGTGCGGCCGCGGTGGTCTGGGCCGCCCCGGCCGGCGAGGCGAGGTACTCGCTGGCCAGCGCATCGCGGGCTGCCTCGTCCCAGATTTCGGCCAGTGGCGGCTGGTCAGGTTCGCAGGTGCCGGGATCGAGTTGCCGGCTGCGGGCGACGGCGAAAGCAAGGGGCTCGAAGAACTTTGCGTCTGGTCGGATATCGGGCCGGGCGGGGCTTGCCAGCCCGTGGGCCAGGAAGGCGGTGAAAGCGTCCTTGAGGGCGTGGTGGGCCGCCGTGTGCGTCAGCGCCAGCAGCTCGGTTCCGTCCTTGCGGGCGGCCTTGGCCAGGTGTGTGCGGCATCCCTCGGTGTCGTCGATGGCGGTGATGTCGGTGGCGGCCCCGTGCCAGGAGTGATCCCGCTCGATGAGGATGCCGTGCGGGCGGTCGCCGTCGCGGTGAACGAAGGTGCACAGGATCTGCTCACGTTCGCCGTAGCGGTCCATGGTGTGCCAGCAGTCGCCGGGCATGGCCTTCCCGAGCAGGTCGAGCCAGCGTGGCTGCGACCAGGACCGGCCCTGACGCGCGGCAGCAGCGGACATCCGGTCGGCGGCCGAGGCAGCGCTCTCGTGAAGCGCTGCCGGCCCGATAGCCGCCAAGCCGTGGAGCATCGCGCACGCCTCGGGCTGCCCGGTCCGCTCCAGCTCATCGACCAGATCCAGCAGCGCCAGTTCCAGGCCTGTCCCGTCGGGGCTTGATTCCTGCAGCAGCCCGAGATGGCTGCTGATCCACAGTTCCGCTTCGAGAGCATCGGACAGGGCGGCGAAGCCCGGGCCCGCCTCACAGAACGCGCGGTACACCGGCTTCAGCCCCGGCAGCCGCAACCGAGCGGTGCTACCAGAGCGTCGGGACGGCCGCCGGGCGCTACTGCCGGACTTCTTACGCGGCTTGCTCACTGGACTCACCCCATCATTCTGGTGCATCCGCAGGGCAGCCCCATCGGCTTCACCGGACACACCCATGGCGGCACAGCTGGCGGTCCACGAGGCGTCGGAGGAGATGCACGCGAAAGTGGCTACTTGAACACACTGTGTAACACCTGACCGCGGAGCATGGCTGCCGCAGGAGGGGTCAAAACCGGCGACTACGGGAACGCGGCTCCAGGACGCCCGCATCTACTGCGGCTTTGCCTGTTCTGGCCGTATTCCGACCGGCTCCCTGCCAAGCCCGGTGCCGCCGACTCAGGTCGTCTTGCGGCGTCGCTGGTGGCACACTGCCGGGCATGGCCACGATCACGATCGATGAGGCGCTGAGCCGGTTCCTGGACGAACAGCGGGAGCGGCTGGCCCCACGCACCTTCCGTAACTATGGCGATGTGATTGGCCTGCTGCGGGACTGTATGAACGGATACGGCCCCAACCTGCTATCGGGAGCAGACCGCGACCGCTGGAGGCGCGCCTATGACGACGGTGACCAGGACGCATTCTGCACGCAGATGGACGCCTCCTACATCGACAGCATGCTGGAGGAGTTCCTCGGCTACTTCATGATCCGCAAGGTCATGGCCGGGCAGGAACTGCTGCGAGCGTCGGGCACGGTGACCAAGAAGCTGGTCGGCTGGCTCGCCGAACACGGCGTGATCGACCAAGCGGCCACAGCAATGGGTACCGAGCGCGCCTCCGACGCCGCCCGCGATCTACCCAAGGCCGAACGTCTCGCCGACGCTCTCTACCAGCTCACCCTGGACTGTCCAGTCCGCAGCCCGGAAACCGCGCAACGGTGGATCGACGACGGCATCCCGATGCAGATCACCAAGGTCGAACCCGGGAAGCTGTGGTTCCAGGGCGACATCGGACCACTCGCCGTTCCCCGCAAGGCCAGCGAACTGGCTCAGACCGGCTGGCGGATCACGGTGGTGCTGGCCTTCGCCCGAAACCGGTGGTGGCTGGTCGAGGTCGGCAACGTCTATCCGTAGCATCCCAAGCCAGAAGGCCAACCGGAATATGTCAAAGAGGTGCCGCAGAGGTTCCGGTCGAGAGCTTCGAGCGGAAGGAGACGGCATCAAAACGGGGGCTCCGCAGCGGGGTCGCCTGCACCGTCGACGGGCGCTGCCGGCCGCACAGGGCTGGCTGTAGCCCACGGGTCGTCGGGCGCGGTCTCGCGCGGCGGGACCGGGCGAGTGGTACGGGTGATCGTGACGGTCGCGAACGTCATCGAGGCGCCCACATCGTCGACATCCAGCACCATGCGGGAGCGCTTCTCCCCCTCCGGGGTCTCCCACCGGTCGGTCCGCAGACGGCCCGCCACCACCACCCTGGCCCCCTTCGACAGCGACCCGGCTAGGTTCTCCGCCAGCTGCCGCCAGGCGCTGCAGTCCAGGAACGTCGACTCCCCATCGCGCCAGGTGTTCGTATCACGGTCGAACGTACGCGGGGTCGAGGCCACCGTGAAGCGAGCGACAGGGACCCCTGCAGGCGTGAACCGCAACTCCGGATCGTCTACAAGGTTCCCGATCACCGTCAGCGGAAGCTCATTTCGCATGCAGGAAGCCTCCCACACACCAGTGACAACGCCCCCGGCATCTCCTTGTCGGCCGCGCGGAACGCGGTCATCCCACGCGGCCTTCCCCTCGGAGTATCCCTGGCCCACTGGGTCGGTAACGATCATTCGTGATACACGAAGATCAACCTGACGTTCCCGCAGGCCGCCGACCGTAACGCTTCCCGTGTACGCGGCTACGTCACGAACTACCCTGTTCGCGATACAGTCCGGGCGTGAAAATCGGCGTCGCGCGGGTCTCCACCCGCGATCAGCATCCCGAAGCCCAGATCGACACTCTCCGCGCGGCCGGCTGCAAGAAGGTCTTCACCGACAAGGCGCCCGGCAAGCTCGCCCGCCGCCCCGAACTCGACAAGGCCCTCCTCATCCTCCGCGAGGGCGACCAGCTCGTCGGCACCAAACTCGACCGGCTCGGCCGCTCCCTGGAGAACCTCATCGAGCTGTCCAAGGACCTCCAGCCCGCGGCGTCGACCTGGTCGTGCTCGACCAGGGCATCGACACCTCCACCGCCGTCGGCAGGATGTTCTTCCAGATCCTCGGCGCGATCGCAGAGTTCAAGCACGCTTTGATGTCGGAGAGAACAAGGGACGGCTTGGAAGCCGCCCGCGCCCGAGGCCGCACCGGCGGCCAGAAACCCAAGCTCGGCCCCCGCCAGGTCAAGCTCGCCCGGGAGATGTACGACTCCGGCGACTACACCGTCCACCAGATCGCCGACGAGTTCGGCGTCACCCGCCCCACCATCTACCGCACCTCAGCAAAGTCCCCAGCCAGACCACAGGACCCGCGTAACCCAGCATCGCCGCCGCTCAGGGGCTACTCCGTTGGTTTCTCGGCGAGAACTACCGGGACCCTCTCTGGAGGCCCGGCAGCAGGGGCGCCTGCCGATCAGCGGGGCCCGAATCCGCAGTAGGTTCGGTGGACGTAGCGGTAGGCCGCGATGATGCCGGCGACATAGCCGCGGTTGTACTCAGCGGACGCCCCGGGCCGAAAGGGTCCGTTCTCCAGCATTCTCGCTGGTCACGGACCCTTTCGGTCGTGTGGCGGCGCCAGGATTCGAACCTGAGTAGGCATAGCCGACAGACTTCCAGCGGGCTAGCTCCATATGTTCTGACCAGGAACTTCCCACTCACCCACTCTCATTGGGGGACACCTGGGGGCAGTGCGTGCCCCAGGCCCCACAGAGACGAGAGGCAGACGGGCCTATAGATCCGCGGTGAGCTGCCACGGATGCGGTGGAAGGCGTTGGAACGTGGCGTCCTCCACGAGCAGGCGCCTTCGTTGTCATCAGGACTGCCCCATTGGCGTCGCAACACACGGCTCCGGAGGGCGCTTCCGCATTGTGCATTTACGCAGGTCAACCCGCCCCACATGCTTTGTGAGCCATCACCTGTCCACGCCTAAGCGGATGACCTGAAGTTCTGCGCGGAATCTGGAGCGGCAGCGGCGGCCTGGCGCGATGGCCTCGATGACGAGAAGACCTCGCCGGGTGTTGTATCGAGGTTGACCAAACTACGACAAAACCGGCGAGGTCAAGGCCAGTATGCGTCCGGCATCCGGGTTCGCCAACCGCCCCGGTCCGGCGTACCAGCACCTGTATCACCTGCTGCATCACCGGTGGCGAGAGGCCTCCCGCGCGGTGATCGTGCTGCTGTCCGCGGCTGGCATGACCGCAGGAGAGATCGGCGAGCTGCTCGGCTACCACCCGGCCACGGTGCGCCGCTGGATCCATCGCTACAACACCGCCGGCCTGGCGGGCCTGGCCGATCGCCCCCGCGCGGGGCGGCCCCGGCTCGGCGGGCCGAGGCTGGGCGAGCGCATCCGCCGCCTGCTGACCCGCCCCGGGCCGTGGACCATCCGCCGGATCTGGCGCCGCCTGGGCCGGCCGAAGATGAGCCTGCGCACCGTGTACCGGCACACTCGCGAACAGGCGGCCTGGCGGCGGCCCCGCCTGGTGGCCAGGGGTGACCCCGAGCGCAGGCGCACCCTCGCCGCCCTGCGCCGCCAACTCGCCGCCCTGCCCCACGGGTCGGTGGTCTGGGCCGAGGACGAGACCCACCTGCACCTACTGCCGCACGTGCGGGCGAGCTGGATCCTGCGCGGGACGCGGCAGCAGGTGGCCACCCCAGGCAAGAACCGGCAGGCCACCGTCTTCGGGGCCCTGGAAGTGGCCACCGGCGCCTGGGTCTACACCCTGGGCCGCCGCAATGCCGCCGCCTTCGTCGCCTTCCTCCAGCTACTGCTGGCCGCCTACCCCGCCGCCCCGGTCGTCGCGGTGGTCTGCGACAACGACAGCATTCATCACGCGAAGGCGGTGACCGCCTACCTGGCCGACCAGCCCCGCCTGCGCCTGCTGTTCGGCGCCCGCTACAGCCCGCACGACAACCCGGTCGAGCGCATCTGGGCCGCGCTGAAGGCCCACATTGCCAACACCGCCGTCACCTGGCCGGGCCGCCTGCGCCAGGTCCACGCCTTCTTCCGGCAGCGCTCACCCACCCAGATGCTGACCACCGCCGCACCCTGGGCCTCGCCCTGGCTGCCGAAGAGTTACGCGCAGAACTTCAGGCAAGCCGCTTAGCTACGCCAAGGGCGGCCCCCACCGTCTCGCCAAAGCCGCGGGGCCGCCCTTGTCCACCTGCCCACAACAGAGCTGTGGAGGACTCCAGCATGACCCAACAGCCCCCCTCTCGGGGAGAGCACCTGCGTACCGCATTGGCCCTGGCAGCCTCCGGCATGCCCACGTTGCCGTTACGAGCGGGGAAGGTCCCCTTCGGCAACTGTTCGATCTGCGCCGACAATGCCTGTGGTGGGCGGCCGAACATGAAGACACCGGGGCCGTGCGCCTGCCCCGGACCCTGCCATGCCTGGGCTGCTGCGACCACCGACCCGGACGTCATCAGCTCCGGCCCGTGGCGCCGCGCCTGGCTGCTCGCGAGCGCGGTCGCCTACCACCCGGGCGGGGCCGGGCTCACGGTCGTCGACCTCGACAACGCCGACGCCATCGCGTGGGCTCGGGAGACTCTGCCCGCCACGCAGACTGTGCCCACCACGCGGGGTGAGCACTGGCTCTACCTCGGGGCCATGCAGTCCGCGAACGCGGTCCGGCCCGGCGTGGACATCAAGTCCACGATGGCCTACGCACGGTGGCTTGGCCCCGGCACCGGCACCGGCACGATGACGGCGCTACCGGACGTCGTCCGGTTACTGGCCGTGAAGGAGCCCACCGCAGTCCGGCCAGCGGCCGTCACCGCGACCGCACCGGCCGGGCGCGGAGAGTGCCGCCATCGGACACCCGCCTACCTGGAGGGTGGCATCGCCATGGCAGAACAGCAGATCACCGAGGCTGCCAGTGCGGTGCATGCCACGGTCTATCGAACGTTCCTCGCGGTGCTGTCCACGCACGGCCGGTGCGGCTGCCTCACCGACGCCCACGTTGCGCGCCTGTTCACCGCCGCACAGACCAAGGGCGAGACCGCGCGGCACTGCACGGATGCGTGGGCCAACGCCCGGACTTGGTTGGGACTGTGACCATGGCTGACGACGAGAAGAACCCGGCCCGCGAAGTCATCACCGACTACGCCCGGGCCCACTTCCGGTACTTCCGCACCGCCGACGGCACCGTGTACGCGCAGAGGAACGGCCACCCCGTGGCCCGCCCGATGCGCTCCCAGGGCACGACGGGAAGCCACCGCCAGGAACTCATGGTCGGCCTGTTCAAGGACGGGCACGGCGTCTTCAACGGAACCGCCCTCAAGGAGGCGTTGGACTTGATCGAAGCGCTGGCGCTGAGCGAGGACGTGCAGTCCGTTCACATCCGCGTTGCCCCGGGCTTTGACGGCGCGACGTGGCTGGACCTGGGCCGCGACGACGGGCAGTCCGTCCGCATCCACCCCTCCGGCTGGGAGATCGCCGTTCCCGACCCGCGCGAGGTGTGCTGGCGACGTACGCAGCTCACCGGGGAACTGCCCCTGCCGGCCAAGGACACCAACGGCAAGGGCATCGACCTGTTGCTGAGGCTCTGCAACTTCGCCAACGCGGAGACCGAGTGCCTGGCCATCGCCTGGCTGATCGGCTGCCTCGGTCCGTCCGTGCCCGTGCCTGCCCCGTTCCTTACCGGCCCACAGGGGGCGGGCAAGTCCACCGGCGGGCGCATGCTGGTGCGGATCGTGGAGGGCATGAGCGGTGATCTGCGCCGAGCTCCGAAAGATGAGGAGAACCTGATTGCGGCGGTCGCGGCCGGGTGGGTCACGGCGCTGGACAACCTGTCCCATATGACCCCGGACCTGTCCGACGCGATGTGCTGCATCGTGACCGGCGCCGAGAACGTCAAGCGCGCCCTGTGGACCGATGGGGACGTGTTCCGCGTCGGTTACCGCCGCCCCCTGCTTCTGACTGGGATCGACGTTGGCGTCATCCGGCCTGACCTGGCAGAACGGCTCCTACCGCTGCGTCTGGAACGCCCGAAAGTCCGCCGCACCGAGGCGGAACTGTGGGCGGAGTACGCGGAAGTTCTGCCCGTCGTTCTCGGCTCGCTCCTGGACCTCACGGTGAAGGTCCGCGGGGCGGAGGCCGAGACGCCTACTGATCTGCGGATGGCGGACTTCGCCCACCTCTGCGCACAGCTCGATGTCGCGACCGGGCTCGGGGCGCTCACCGCGTACCGGGCCAGTCTGGACGACCTGAACGACGACGTGATCGAGGGCGATCTGCTCGCGCAGACGGTCCTCACGCACGCCGACACGATCGCCCCGGGCGCGGACCAGCGGATGACGTCCACCGAGTGGCTGCACCTCCTCAGCGGCCTCTACAGCAGTGATGAGGTGCGGCCCCTGCCGAAGGGGTGGCCGACCACGGGCAAAGTCCTCTCCGACCGACTCAAGCGCCTCCAACCGACCCTGGCCGCCCGTGGCGTCCTCATCGACTCGGGGCGCACCAGCGCGGGCCGCTACCTCGAAATGACCCGCCTGACCACCCCGCCCCCACACGAGCAGAAGCGGGTGTTCTGACCCGCGACCACACCCGCCCGGACAAGCAAGAAGAGCACCACCGGCCCGGCGTGCTCCTCTTGCTGTTCGGCGCAACGCGCCGCCCCAAGGACGCGCCGCGCAGCGGCTCCTTCTTCACGCTGTAAGGCGCGCACCACAACAGACACCCACCCCTCTTTTGTCCTAAGAGGGAAGACGCTGCGTCATCTGCGTCACGCAGGCCGAAAAGCAGCCCCTGACCTGCGACGACAGTCATGACGCAGACTCCAGTCTCTGCGTCATCCTGCGTCACCTGCGTCACCTGCGTCACCTGCGTCACCTGATGACGCACCCAGTGACGGGCCGATGACGCACCCCCCTAATCACCGCGTCACGGAAAACCGCAGGTCAGAAGCGCAAGTGACGCCGATGACGCAATGACGCAGAAATCCGAACCTCGGACAGCTACAAGCCCCATCGGGTCAACAGCCCGTCATGACCGAAGCCTCGAAGGAGTCCGCTGTGGCACGCCCCCAGATGCTCAAGCTCCCCGAAGTCCTCGCAGAGATCGGCATGAGCCGCGCCGCTTTCTACCGCATGCGCGCTCGCGGTAAGGCTCCCAAGCTCATCAAGCTCCCCAATGGTCAGATCCGCTGCCGCCGCAGCGACCTCGACGCCTGGTGGGAGAACTGCGAGCTGGGCGCTGCCTAACTTGTCATTGCCTCTGGGCCCGCCGGGAATCCGGCGGGCCCCTGTTCGTGGAGGAACATGTCCCTCACCTACGACGTTCGCCTGTACGCGATCGAAGTACGCCGCGAGCGCCCCAAGCCCTATCGGGTGCGGTGGCTGGTCGGCCAGCGGAAGCACTCCAAGAGCTACCAACTCAAGGCCCAAGCCGACGGACGACGATCCGAGCTGATGGCAGCAGTCCGACGCGGTGAGCAGTTCGACGAGGACACGGGCCTTCCAGTCTCGGAGGTGCGCTCCGCACAAGGCGCGGTCTCCTGGTATGAGCACAGCCGCGCCTACATCGACCGCAAGTGGGCTGCGGCGCCCGCGAAGTCTCGTAAAAACTACGCGGACGCCCTGGCCTCCATTACTCCCGCCCTGGTGAAGTCGGCCGTGGGTTGTCCGGACGCGCGAGTCTTGCGCACCGCGCTGTACGGCTGGGCCTACAACAAGAACCGTTGGGGTGAGGAGCAGCCCAACGAGGTTGCGGCGGCCCTGCGATGGATCGCGAAGAATTCGTTGCCGATCTCCGCCCTGGAAAATCCGGCCACCGTTCGTAAGGCTCTGGACGCCCTCTCACTCAAGCTGGACGGCACTCCTGCGGCTCCGCGCACTGCTCGACGCAAGCGGGCCTGTTTAAGCGACGTGCTCGGCATGGCGGTAGAAGCCCAGTACTTCGCCGTCCCGGTCAATCCACTCACAACGGTTAAGTGGACGGCCCCGAAGTCGGTGGAGGAAGTCGACCCCGAGAGCGTCGCCAATCCGCGTCAAGTCCGCGCTCTGCTCAAAGGAGTACGCGGGCAGGGAGCGCGCGGTGCGCATTTGGAAGCCTTCTTCGGGTGCCTGTACTACGCCGCAATGCGGCCGGCCGAGGCAGCAGCGCTGACTCTGCCTCAGTGTCACTTGCCTGAGACTGGTTGGGGAACGCTGACTTTGCGGCAGGGAGTGGTGCGCGCCGGTACGGGCTGGACTGACGACGGCCGGGCCCACGAGGACCGTCACCTGAAGGCCCGCGCGAAGAAGGACTCACGCCCTGTGCCTATCCCTCCGCACTTCGTGCACATCTTGCGGGCGCACGTCGAACGGTACGGAACCGCCCCGGGCGGCCGACTCTTCCGCACCAACCGCAACGGCGTGCTTCAGGAGACCGGCTACGGCGAAGTGTGGGCAAGGGCCCGGCAGGAAGTGCTCAGCCCAGTCGAAGCGGTCTCCCTCCTGGCCCGTCGCCCTTATGATCTTCGTCACGCAGGAGTGTCTCTCTGGCTCAGTTCTGGAGTGGATCCCCTGGAGTGCGCGCGGCGAGCTGGCCACAGCATCGCGGTGCTCTTCCGTGTCTACGCCAAGGTGCTGGCCCAGACCCAGCACCGCGCGAACGAGCGGATCGAGGCTGCGCTGGAGGAGTGGGGCGAGATCGGCCCGTCCCCCGGGGGACGGCTGGGGGACACACGCTGATCAGCGCCGAGATTCCAGCGTGACCAGGTGAGACAAGTCGGTGTTTTTCGGATCTACTCGAACGTCATCGACGGGGAATGAAAAGACCCCCTCCGGCCTGCGTCTCCGCAGATCAGAGGGGGTTTTCTCTAGAGTGGCGGCGCCAGGATTCGAACCTGGGAAGGCTGAGCCGGCAGATTTACAGACTCCGGTGAACGATCAGGCACACCGGAGCGTCTGCGCAGGTCAACCGCCCTGGTCACCGAACTCGGGAGCATCGCCCTTCTCTTCGTGCAACGTTCGTGCCACGTCGCCCGCCTCCTTGGCCTTCCTGGCACGAGCCCGCTTGGCCCTCTCGTGATCGGCGTTGAGTTCCTTCGCGATCTCCGCATCCTGGCCATCCCGAGACCGCGCGTAGTGCCGAGTCGTGACGCTCGCGTTCGAGTGGCCGAGCCGCTTGGCCGCCGCCATCACGCCGTGCCGATCCGCTACCTGGGAGGCGTGCGTCGCTCGGAGATCCTGCGGGGTGACGTCCTTCAGGCCGGCGCGGTTCACGGCCTTGTCGAAGTGCGTCCGACGCCATGAGTTGTACCGGAGCGGTCGCCCCGTGCGACCGAGGAACAGCAGCGACTCCGGGGCATCGGGCACCCGTGCCGTCAGGTGGTCCTGAAGTTCCCGAACCAGGTACGCGGGCAGCGTCAACGGCCGCTTCTGGTGCGACTTGGGGGTGTCGAAGAACAGTTGCCCGGCGTCCTCTGCCAATGCCTCATCCACCCAGATCAGGCCGTTCACCAGGTCCACATCCTTCCGCCGCAGGGCGAACGCCTCACCGATCCGCAGCCCGGCGTACGCGAGGAGCTTGACCAGGAGGTCATGCGGCCGGTTCAAGTTCGAGATCAGGCGTTCGACCTCACGTGTGCTCAGGATGTGCGGTTCGGTCTCGGGCAGCCGCGGAAGCTTGATCCCCCGGCATGGCGTGACCGCGATCAGGTCGTTGTCGACCGCGGACGCGAAGATCTGAGACAGCACCCGGTAGGCGGTACGAGTGCGCGAGGCGCTCAGGCCCACCTTCTGGAGTCCGGCCAGCCACTCTTTGACGTGGATCGGGCGCACCGCCGACAGTTCGTAGCCACCGACCCGCGGATTGATCCACAGCCGGATCAGTCCGGCGTAGAGCGTCGCCGTCCGTCGCTTCAGGTGCGGAGAAGCCGAGTCGAACCACCGCTTGCCCCACTCGGCAACGGTGATCTTCCCCGCGCTCGGGTCGAGGAACGTGCCCTTGATGATCTCCGCCTCAGTGGTGGTGAGCCACAGGTCAGCGTCAGTCTTGGTCGTGAAGGTGTATGGCGCGGGCCGCAGTAGGCCAGTCGCCGGATCACGGTACCGAGCCTGCCAACGCCCGGACGTGAGTTGCCGGACTGCGCCAAAGCGCCGGCGCCGCCCCCGGTTGCTGGGCATCAGATCACCGCCCTGAGCCGACGGACCACGCGATGCACCGTGTTGGCGGTGATGTACTCGGCTACCGCGCTCTCTGGGATGCGGACGTGTCGACCGACCTTCACGAAGGTGATCCGGCGTTCCTCGATCAGGCGCCTGGGGAAGCGGACGCCCGTGCCAAGGGCTTCGGCGACCTCTTGCACGGTGAGCAGTCGATCCATGGTCACCACTCCCCCTCGGTCTCACGGTCGGCCAGGTCTGCGAGCGCTTCGCGTGCGGTCTCTCGGTTCAGTCGGATCTCCTTCGCGATGGTTGCGGCGAGCCAGGACTCGCCGGGGGTGTGGCCCTGTCCGGCGTAGGTCCAGTGGGCGAGCACGAGCGTGGAGCCCTCCGAGTCGTCGAGGTCCTCGGAGAGCCCGCGCTCGCGGCGTTCCTGCCGGGCCCGGTAGTCGGCCCGCACCTGGCGCAGCGCGCTCAGGGTGGTCGAGTAACGGCGGGACTTGGTGGAGAAGTGCCCGCGGAAGCCGAGCATGTGGGCCCAGCGCGCGAGCATTCGCTCCGGGTAGGCGTCGTCCAGGTCCCAGCACGCTTCGATCAGCCGCCGCGTGTGGGCGGGCAACGCCAACCTGTCCAGCTCGGACAGCTCCCCGATCCGGTGGTCCACGGTCCCGGTCGTCTCGGCCGCTTTCGTCGCGTACTTGGCGACGTAGGAGGCGACCGCCTGTTCGGTCAGCTCCTCCTCGCCCAGGGCGCCGATCGGCTGCACGTCGACCTGGTCACCCCAGCGCAGCACGCGGGCGGGGAACTCCCCGGCAGCCGGTACCTGCACGGAGACCCGCCCAGCAGCCGCCCGGATCGCGTCGTCCAGGAGAGCAACGGTGGCCCACGCCGGCGAAGCCGAGTCGGGCCCGTCCGGGCCGTCCAGGCGCACCACCGCGTGGAAGTGCACGGCGCCCCGCTTCTGGAACTCGGCGACCTTGCCGAAGGAGACCCGGCACACCTCCTTCAGCGCCGACTGGGTCAGGCCCGCACGAGCGGCGATCTCCCGGCGCAGGTAGATGGTGAACCGGCGCCACAGGTCCCCGGCAAAGTTGTTGAACAGCACCGCGCCCGCGTAGTCGTACCGGCCCGGATAGAGCGCCGTCCCCAAGGCGGGGTCGTCGTCGGTGTGGGAGGTGCCGCAGCGGCAGCGCCCGGAGTCCGGCCGGTTGTGCACGGGCCCGAACGACGGGGCCGTCAGGGTGGCGAAGACCCGCGGGTGATCCCCGACCACGGTCGAGACGCCCTTGTTCAGGTCACCCGTGATCCCGGCCCGGATCAGGTGGTACGTGTCCCCCGCGTAGGTCCAGGCGCAGGACGGGCAGCGGGAGGCCCGCCGGTTGCCGCACGCCACCCGCAGCATGCCGCCCGGCTCGGTCTCGGTGCTGTAGGAGTAGAGGACGTCACCGGTCGCACGGTCGCGGGTCACGGTCTGGCCCGCGAGGCGGATCGGGTGGGAGCACCCACCGGTACGGCGAACCTGGTCCTGCCAGCGGTCGAAGCCCGGCGCATTCGCCACCCGAAGCAGGTCCGCAAGGGTCAGAGGGTCGGTGCCCAAAGAGGCCGCAGCACCGGCCACGGCCTCAGGGGCGACGGGGAACACCGTCACGCAGCCACCCCCGCGGACTCGACCCTAGGCCGCGACTCGGGACCGGTCAGGCCGCCGAACGTGGGGTCGCCGGGGCAGATCAGGTCACCGTCGTGGGTGAGGACCATCAGCCCGTCGACCAGGACACGGGTCCACAACGGGAAGCGGTCCGAGCCACAGCCGGGGCAGGCCGGACGAGCCAGGCCCCGCTTCGGGGCGGAGACGACGCGGGCGCGCAGCGCGGCGACGTACGCGGCAAGCCGTTCCTTGGCGCGGTCGCTGATCTGGTTGGGAGTGATCTGACCGACCCCGTATTCGTTCAGACCCGAGCCCTCGCAGTAGCCGCAGAAGATCTGCATCGGGTCAACGTCTTCGCCCGCCCAGCCGGAGCCGTCGCACTTGACGCAGTCGGCCCAGGGGCGCGAGGTGAGGAGGTACAAGCACTCGGCCGGGTCGGCGCACCGAGCGTCCATGCAGGCCGGGCAAGCCCGTAAGCGGGTAACCGTCACGACGAGAGGAGAAGCAGGCATGATGGGTGTGCCCTTCGAGGGTCAGGGAGCGGCTGTCTGCTTGGCGGTGGAAGCCGCTCCTTGCTGTGTTTGACCAGGACTTTCGCCGATCAGCGCCCTGTCTGAGGCGCCGTTCACCAGTCGACGTATGCGATCGGCGGGTATATGCCTAAGGTGCCCTAGGGCACCTTAGGGTGTCAAGGGGTACAGTAGGCAAGTACCAACGGAGACAAGGGAGCTGACGTAATGTCGGATCAGGCCGACAATCGAGCACCGTACGAGCAGATTGCCGCCCACTACGCGGACCTGATCGCTTCCGGCGAGCTGGGACCGGGCACGCTCTTGCCGAGCATCAAGAGCCTGGCGAAGGACTGGAAGGTCAGCGCCGCGACCGCTGAGAAGGCGATTCGGAAGCTGCGCGGCGAGGGGCTTGTCAGGGGTATCCACGGCATCGGCACGGAGGTTCTCGACCGGCCATCCCCTATGTCCTCCGGGTCTCAGCGCTTGGACCGAGGACGCCGGACAGGGTCGAGCTGGGGATCAGGTGAGAGGTCTGACTCACACCACGCCGCAGTAGTGCCGGCGCCCGCGGACGTGGCAGAAGCCTTGGACATCGCGCCAGCTTCCAAGGTGATCCGGCGACGTCGTGTGTACCGCGACCGGCACGGCATCGTCGCGCACTCCACCTCGTGGATTCCCGCGCGATACGGGCAGCTGATTCCGCAACTCGCCAAGAGCGAGCGCCTGACTGGGGGAACGTCGCTTCAGCTCATCGCTCAGGCCACCGGCCGACCGATCGCTCGCCGAGTCGACACCGCATCGGCTCGCCTGCTGACGCCGGAGGACGCCAAGCTCCTGGAGCTTGACCCGGCGAGACCGCTGACCGACCCCGTGGTCGTGATGACTGCGAAGTTCGTCGACAGCGAGGGCGAAGCCGTTGAGTACGGGGTCGACCTTGGAAGCCCAGGCCGCACGTGGCGGACGGAATCGGAAGTCGCCCAGTGACGGCCACCGACAACAGCCGCCGACCGTTCTGTGTCTTGATGGCAGGGCTCCCCGGCTCGGGCAAGACCACGCTTTCGCGTGCGCTCACCGCCCGAGGCTTCATACGGCTTTGCCCGGACGAGGAGATGTACCGACGACACGGTGTCTACGGGGTCGACTTCCCACGAGGAACGTTCCCGACCCTCGAACGACCTGTACTCGAAGAGATCTCGGTGGAACTTCAGCAGCAGCTCAGGGCCGGGCAAGACGTGGTGGTCGATCATGGCTTCTGGACGCCGAACGACCGCGCTCGATGGCGATCACTCGCGACCGAGGCAGGCGCCAGCGTAGTACTGGTGTACCTGGAGGCCAGCCACGATGAGCTGTGGTCGCGCGTGAGCAAGCGGAATGCCCGACATGAAGCCGACCCGAACTCGATCTACTTCGCCGAAAGCGACTTGCTGCGCTACCGCGCCCGGTTCGCGCCTCCTGAGTCCGGTGAGCCGCACATGATCTACAACGGCGACCCTGAACCCGTTCTGAAGGCCCTTGAAGCCGACTGACCTGCACGAGTCCCGCGGGGCCCGAACCCGAGCCCTGTTCAGTTACAGGTTTCTCTACCTCATCAAGTGCCCGCGCGAGCGCGGGCTGGCCCCTGGGGCCCGACCCCTCTGCGCCTTCGGCGCCGGGGTCGGCCCCTGGGGCCGCAGCGAGCTACGGCCCATGAGTAGAGACCTGGACACGGAGTGGCCCGGCCAGAGCATGCCTCCGGCGGGGGCGCTCAGGCTCCGAGATGGCGGGGGCGCCGTTCGCGAGTGCCAGCCGGGTGTGGCGTGCGCGGGGTGCTCCCATCCCGTCTGCCGTCGACCCAGGCAGAGCCGAGCAGTCGCGGCCCAGGGCGTCAAGGTCGTTCGTACAGTGGCGCGCTCCACCTTGACGCCCTGAACCACGCCCGCTCCACGGTGTGTGGGTCGACGGCAGACGGGATGGGAGCTGGGGTGAGTGGTGGGTCAGGGAGGTATGTACCGTCTCCGCAGACGATCACAGGGGAGGGATCAAGTGTCGAGTGATCTCCAGTTCAGTTGGAGTCTGACCGGATCTGGTTGGGCAACGTATCGAATCGCGGATGGTGAGTCGGAGCAGAAGTGCAGTCCGAGCTACTGCACGAATGCTCTTGCTGATCTACTCGTTGGCGTTGCAGGACTGTACGGACCTGACGCTACTCGGCGGTTCTCGTTCGACTTGGAGCCCCCAGAAGTGAGGTGGGTCCTCAACAGCCGCGGGACAGCCGTCGAGATGGGTATCTACCTGTTCCCTGACATGTTCAAGAGCTTCAATCTGCCGGACGACGAAGGCGAGCTCTTGTGGAGCTCAGTCCAGTCGCGCAGCACTATCGGTCACGTGGTCATGGAAGCCGCGCAAGACGTCCTTCGGCTGCACGGCGAGGACGGGTACCTGAAGAAGTGGGTGCAGCATCCCTTTCCCGTCGCCGAGCTACGAGAGCTCCGTCGCCTGCACCTGGAGCGGGACGCTTGCGATCTCCCGCACGAGTTGTCGCCCCCGGAGTAAGTCGTGTCCCTCGCGTGCCCGATCGGACGGGGAACCACGGGCAACAGCGGTGCGGAGCGGGCATCAGGCATGGCGAAGGCCCCCGACCGATCTTGCTGGTCAGGGGCCTTTCACCTGCGGTGGGTGTGGGATTTGAACCCACGGTGACTCGCGCCACGACGGTTTTCAAGATCAGTGCAGCCGTCGGCCCTCAGGCGAAGGGAGAGAGTCCAGCAGTCTCAAGGTGGTCAAGCAGGTCTTGAAGACATGCGTCCGGCGAGGGCTGGTCAGTACGAAAGAACGAATCCTCGCCCAAGGCTCCGCCAGAGACGATCACCATCCATCGTGTGCCCGGGGTGCGCTCGCCGTCAGCTTTGAAGACTGCGCAGCACCCCTGCTCGATCAGCCATTCCATGAGTTCCACGATGTCCATGCCCACCCCTCCCCTGCAGATCTTGCCAGCACCAAGCGTCAGTCACCGGTGGGGCCGTTCCTGGGCCGTGCGAGGGTGGCCAGGGGTGCACAACGATGACAACAGCTGACCGCTCCCCCGCAGCTCAGGGGAGTGAGTAGTGGTTGGCCCGCAGGTCAGAGACCTGGCCCTTCACTTCTTCGGCTACTGATCGCGCCCGGACGATGTGATCAAGGTCGCCGAGGCGGGCCGCAAGAGTGCCGGAACGTAGCACCGGACTCACAGCCACGCTGGGCCGCGCCACACGCGTGCCAGAACGAGGGGGAACCAGCGGGGAACAACGGGGAGAGGAAGCGATCGCACAAGAGATCGGCCCCTGACCAAACTTGCTGGTCAGGGGCCGATTCTCATTAGCGTGGCGGCGCCAGGATTCGAACCTGGGAAGGCTGAGCCGGCAGATTTACAGTCTGCTCCCTTTGGCCGCTCGGGCACACCGCCAAGGATTGCTGCTTCAGAGCCGTTTTTCGCGGTGGCCCCTGGCAACGACGTAAACGATACCTGATGCACAGGGGTGCTTCGCCACCCGATAGATCGGCGCTCTGAGGCGGGTGGGTGGCTAGGCTTAGCCGGATGCGGCCCGGATCGATGCCGGGCCAGGCGGCCGCGCTCCCGCACGCCTGCACGTACCCGATCCATCCCGATACAAGGAGCCACAGGACATGGCCGACTCCAGTTTCGACATCGTCTCGAAGGTCGAGCGGCAGGAGGTCGACAACGCCCTCAACCAGGCCGCCAAGGAGATCTCGCAGCGCTACGACTTCAAGAACGTCGGCGCCTCTATCTCCTGGTCCGGCGACAAGATCCTGATGCAGGCCAACTCCGAGGACCGGGTGAACGCCATCCTCGACGTCTTCCAGTCGAAGCTGGTCAAGCGCGGGGTCTCCCTGAAGTCCCTGGACGCCGGCGAACCGCAGCTTTCGGGCAAGGAATACAAGATCTTCGCGTCGATCGAGGAGGGCATCTCCCAGGACAACGCGAAGAAGGTGGCGAAGATCATCCGCGACGAGGGCCCGAAGGGCATCAAGGCGCAGGTGCAGGGCGAGGAGCTGCGCGTCAGCTCGAAGAGCCGCGATGACCTCCAGGCTGTGATCGCCCTCCTGAAGGGCAAGGACTTCGACTTCGCTCTGCAGTTCGTGAACTACAG
This sequence comes from Streptomyces sp. CA-106110, assembly GCF_050936285.1. Lineage (NCBI taxonomy): Bacteria > Bacillati > Actinomycetota > Actinomycetes > Kitasatosporales > Streptomycetaceae > Streptomyces > Streptomyces sp. CA-106110. The sequence continues at coordinate 5,381,500 of NZ_JBNJNB010000001.1, forward strand.
GTAGGTCGTCCGTCGGCCAGTACGGACGGTACGAGATATGAGAAGGGTGGGCGCCCGGACGGGCGCCCACCCTTCTCTGCTGCCGACTGCGGCGTGGGGCGGTGCTCAGCGGCGTGAGTCACCGAACAGAAGACGGTAGATGATCAGCAGCACCAGCGAGCCGCCGATCGCGGCCGCCCAGGTGGCGCCGTCGTAGAACTGCTTGGTGATCGGGTGGTGCAGCCAGCGCGCGGAGATCCAGCCGCCGATGAAGGCACCCGCGACGCCGATGAGAGTGGTGCCGATGAAGCCGCCGGGGTCCTTGCCCGGCAGCAGGAACTTGGCGATGGCCCCTGCCAACAGCCCCAGAATGATCCAGCTGACAATGCCCATGCCCTGAACCCTGCCTTCCCGCGCTGCGCCTGTGCTGTGCTCCTGCTCCGGCCAGGCTGTGTTCATGCGTTGCGCTGCTCGTCCTGTTGCCGGTCTCGCTCGATCTTGCGTTCGCGCGGGCCCGTCGTCGGGGAGGACGCCTCGCCGAGTCCGCCGGTTGCAGGCATCAGTATGGTTCGCCCCATGACACAGTCCAGGGCACAGCAGCCCGGTGGCGTGGGGTTGCGCCGGACCCTCGGGGTCGGGGACGCCGTGGTCATCGGGCTCGGTTCGATGATCGGCGCCGGGATCTTCGCAGCCCTGGCTCCGGCAGCGGACGCGGCCGGGTCCGCACTACTGATCGGGCTGGCCGTGGCCGCTGTGGTCGCCTATTGCAACGCGACCTCCTCCGCCCGGCTGGCCGCCCTCTATCCCGCCTCGGGCGGCACCTACGTATACGGGCGCGAGCGGCTCGGTGCGTTCTGGGGGTATCTGGCCGGCTGGTCGTTCGTCGTCGGGAAAACCGCTTCCTGCGCGGCGATGGCACTCACCGTGGGTGCGTACGTCTGGCCTGGACAGGCGCACGCTGTGGCCGTGGCGGCCGTCGTCGCGCTGACCGCCGTGAACTACGGCGGCATGCAGAAGTCGGCCCTGCTGACGCGTGTGATCGTTGCGGTGGTCCTGCCGGTCCTCGCCTGCGTGGTCGTCGTGTGTCTCGGTTCCGGGGCTGCCGATGCCGCACGGCTGGATGTCGGCCGCTCCGGTGGCGCCGGTGGCTTGCTGCAGGCCGCCGGGCTGCTGTTCTTCGCGTTCGCCGGATACGCGCGAATCGCCACCCTCGGCGAGGAGGTGCGGGACCCTGCGCGCACCATCCCGCGAGCGATCCCGCTCGCCCTGGGCATCACCCTCGTGGTGTACGCGGCGGTGGCTGTCTCCGTCCTTTCCGTGCTCGGCGCGGATCGACTCGGGCATGCGGCGGCACCGCTGGCGGACGCTGTGCGGGCAGCTGGTGTACCCGCTCTCGCGCCCGTGGTGCAGGTGGGCGCCGCGGTGGCCGCGCTGGGCTCGCTGCTGGCGCTCATCCTGGGTGTCTCGCGGACGACACTGGCCATGGCGCGCGACCGGCACCTGCCTGGCGCGCTGGCGGCCGTGCATCCACGCTTCCAAGTGCCGCACTGGGCGGAGTTGGCCATCGGTGCCGTGGTGGCCGCGCTCGCCGCGACGGTGGACGTGCGGGGCGCGATCGGTTTCTCCTCCTTCGGGGTGCTGGTGTACTACGCCATCGCCAACGCCTCTGCCTGGACGATCGATTCGTCGCCGGCTTCGCGTATCGCACCCGCCGTCGGGCTGCTGGGGTGCCTCACACTGGCGTTCGCACTGCCCGGCGTATCGGTGGTCGTGGGCGCGGGCGTGGTGTGCCTGGGGGCGCTGGTGTACGGCGTACGACGCTGGGTGGCCGCGCGCTAGCCACCAGCCGGGGTTTCAGTGCACTGCCGCTGTCGCGCCGACGGTCGGCTGTGAAGCCCGCGACGCTATGGCCGTACGTATCGTCAAGTCGGGCCTCCGCGGCTGGTCCGTGCCGTCTGTGGACTTCTCGATGGGCGCGGGGAGCAAAAGCCAGTCCTGCGTGCGGGAGTCGCGGGCCCGTTTCGCCCCCCTGTCCGGCAACTGCTCGGTCTCGGTCATGGGTTCATGATGCAGGGCGCGGCGTGACGGTGGGGCGGCCTGTGGATAACCCCGGTCTCAGCCGTCCGGGGGAAGTGGCCTTGCCTCGCCGACCGGACAGCCCTCGGCCACCCGCCCAACGATGCCTCAGTGCCCCTGCCGAGGCAGTTCCGCCCTGGACCGGGCGGGCCATCGGCCCGCCGGTCAGCGCGGCGCGAAGGGCTCGTCCGTGCGCACGATCTCCCGGCCCAGGGGCAGCAGCGAGACCGGGATGAGCTTGAAGTTGGCGATGCCGAACGGGATGCCGATGATCGTGAGGCACAGAGCGATGCCTGTGGCGATGTGGGCGAGGGCAAGCCACCAGCCCGCCAGGATCAACCACAGCACGTTGCCGATGCAGGAGGGGGCTCCCGCGTCGCGGCGCTCAACCGTCGTATAGCCGAAGGGCCACAGCGCGTACACGCCGATACGGAAGGCCGCGATGCCGAACGGGATGCCGATGATGGTGATGCAGAGCAGCACGCCCGCCAGCAGGTATCCGAGGAACAGCCAGAAGCCGCTCAGTACGAGCCAGATGACGTTCAGGATTGTCCTCATCGGCGACGCCCTGCCATCTGCTCGAGCCGGGCGATGCGCTCCGCCATCGGCGGGTGTGTGGAGAACATCTTTGCGAGTCCCTGGCCCGGACGGAAGGGATTCGCGATCATCATGTGGCTCGCTGTCTCGATGCGCGGCTCGGGCGGCAGCGGAAGCTGCTTGGTGCCCACCTCCAGCTTGCGCAGGGCGCTGGCCAGGGCGAGGGGGTCGCCAGTCAGCTGGGCGCCGGAGGCGTCCGCCTCGTACTCCCTGGAGCGGCTGATGGCCAACTGGATGAGGGTCGCGGCGAGTGGACCCAGAATCATGATCAGCAGCAGTCCGAGAATGCCCGGGCCGTCGTCGTCGTCCGAACGGCCGACCGGGATCAGCCAGGCGAAGTTCACCAAAAACATGATCACCGAGGCGAGGGCGCCGGCGACCGACGAGATCAGGATGTCGCGGTTGTAGACATGGCTCAGCTCGTGCCCGATGACGCCGCGCAGTTCGCGCTCGTCGAGGAGACGGAGGATGCCGTCGGTGCAGCACACGGCTGCGTTGCGCGGGTTACGGCCGGTCGCGAAGGCGTTGGGGGCTTCCGTCGGCGAGATGTAGAGGCGGGGCATGGGCTGGCGGGCCTGGTTGGAGAGCTCGCGGACCATGCGGTACAGCGCGGGGGCCTCGAACTCGCTCACCGGGCGCGCGCGCATCGCGCGTAGAGCCAGCTTGTCGCTGTTCCAGTACGCGTAGGCGTTCGTGCCGATGGCGATGAGGAGCGCGACGATCAGGCCCGTACGGCCGAAGAAGCTGCCGATGACGATGATGATTGCGGACAGTCCCCCGAGGAGTACTGCCGTCCTGAGCCCGTTGTGCCGGCGGTGCACGGTACGCCCTCCAAGTGGTGCGGCAGGGGAACCCTTTTGTCTGCGGATGCTGTTGACTCCACTTCTCAGTGGACCCTCCTGCACTGGTCAACGCCAGGCGGACAGCTCAAGTTCCCTTGTGCGTGCAGCGGCACAGGTAGGCCGTCCGGGTGACGATTACGGCTCCTGCACGCGCGCGTACGTGACGACGTGCGGCACATGCGTGGTTTGCGTCCCTCGTCAGAAGAGGACCGTGGCCGAGAAACGCAGCACCAGCTCAGGGGCTCCCGAAAGGACGACGCCCGCGACGGCGGTCAGGCCGATGGCGGCCGAGAGCGGGGCCGGGACCCGGTGCTTCTCGGGCTCCCCCTCGGGGGCGCGGAAGAGCAGGGCCGTCCACTGGAGGTAGTAGAAGAGCGCGATCACCACGTTCACGGCCATGACCACGGCGAGCCAGCCCAGCCCCGCGTCGACAGCCGCGGAGAAGACGGTGACCTTCGCGAACAGGCCGATGATGCCTGGTGGGAGCCCGGCCAGGCAGAGCAGGAAGAAGGCCAGAAGCAGCGCGGTCAGGGGGTTCGACGCGTACAGGCCGCGGTAGTCGGTGAGGCGATTGAGCGTCCTTGTACGGCCCACGAGGGCGGCGACGGCGAACGCACCCAGGTTCACCACCGCGTACATCAGGGCGTAGGCCACGGTGGAGCCGATCGGCTTCTGGGCGTCCTTGGCGTAGGCGGCCGCTGCGATCGGCACCAGGATGTAGCCAGCCTGGCCGACGGAGGACCAGGCGAGCAGGCGTACGGCGCTGTACGCGCGCGTGGCCTGCTGCCGGAGGGCGCCGACGTTGCCGACGGTCATGGTGAGGGCCGCCAGGACGGCGAGTACCGGGCCCCAGACGTCGGAGTACGAGGGGAGGGCCACGACAGTGATGAGGATGATGCCGGAGAAGCCGACCGCCTTGCCGACGACCGACAGGTAGGCGGCGACCGGCAGGGGCGCACCCACGTAGGTGTCGGGCACCCAGAAGTGGAACGGCACGGCGGCCGTCTTGAAGGCGAAGCCGACCAGGGTCAGGACCACGCCCGTCTGGGCGAGCGTGTGCAGTTGACCGTCGACGTGCTGGATGCGCTCGGCCACCTGGGTGAGGTAGAGGGTGCCCGTTGCTGCGTACACGAAGCTGATGCCCATGAGGCTCACCGCGGTCGCGGTGACGGAGGACAGGAAGAACTTCAGGGCCGCTTCTGAGGACCTCTTGTCGCCGTACCGGATGCCGACCAGGGCGAACGCCGGCAGTGAGGCGACCTCCAGGGCGACGATGAGGGTCGCGAGGTCCCGTGAGGCGGGCAGCAGGGCGGCGCCGGCCGCCGAGGACAGCAGCAGGAACCAGAATTCCCCTTCGGGCAGCTGCCTCTTGGCGTCCTTCAGGGCGGTGACGGTCAGGAGAGCCGCGAGCAGGGCGCCGCCGAGCACAAGGAACTGGATGACGAGGGTGAAACGGTCCGCCGTGTAGCTGCACACATGAGGGTCGCCCGTCAGGCAGAAGGTGGCGCGGTCACCGTCCAGCAGAGGCAGCAGCATGAGCGCGGCGGCGGCGAGTCCGGCGACGGAGACCCAGCCGAGGAGTGCCTTCCGCTGCTCGCCCAGGAACAGGTCGGCGACGAGGACGACGAGCGCGACGACGGCCGCGATGGTCGGCGGGGCGATCGCCAGCCAGTCGACGGACTGGACGAGGGAGCTCATCGGGTGCCTCCTGCGAGGAGCTGCTGCACGGCCGGGTCCGTCAGGCCGAGAAGGGCCCTGGGCCACAGGCCCGCCACGACGGTGAGGGCGACGAGCGGTGTCCACGCCGCGAATTCGTAGGCGTGGACGTCGGCGAGCCTGGGGGCCCCCTCCGGTGCCGCGCCCATGCACACACGGCGTACCACGATGAGCATGTACGCGGCAGTGAGCAGCGTGCCGAACGCGGCGATCGCCATGAAGGTGAGGAAGGCAGGGCGGCTGAGGTCGGCGGCGGGCTTGAAAGCACCGAACATCGCCAGCATCTCGCCCCAGAACCCGGCCAGGCCGGGCAGGCCGAGCGAGGCGACGGCGCCGAAGGCCAGCAGCCCGCCGAGGCGGGGTGCCTTGCCGTAGAGGGCGGCGCCGGTCTCCTGGGCGAGGGTGTCGAGGTCGATGCTGCCGGTGCGGTCTTTCAGCGCGCCGACCAGGAAGAAGAGGAGGCCGGTGATGAGGCCGTGGGCGATGTTGGCGAACAGCGCGCCGTTCACCCCGGTCGGGGTGGTCGTGGCGATGCCGAGCAGCACGAACCCCATGTGCCCGACGGAGGAGTAGGCGATGAGCCGCTTGAGGTCGCCCTTCGCGCCCCGCTTGGCGAGAGCGAGGCAGGCCAGGGATCCGTAGATGATCCCGACGACGGCGAAGGCGGCGAGGTAGGGCGCGAAGGTGTGGAACCCCTGGGGTGCGATCGGCAGCAGGATGCGCACGAACCCGTACGTGCCCATCTTCAGCAGGACACCGGCCAGCAGGACCGAGCCGACGGTCGGGGCGGAGGTGTGGGCGTCGGGCAGCCAGCTGTGCAGCGGCCACATCGGCGCCTTCACGGCGAGTCCGATCCCGATCGCCAAAACGGCGATGACCTGCACGGATGCGGTGAGTGACCGCCCGTTGTCAGTGGCGAGTGCCACCATGTCGAACGTGCCCGCCTTGAGTCCGATCAGGAGCAGGCCGAGCAGCATCACGACGGAGCCGAGCAGCGTGAAGAGGATGAACCTCCAGGCGGCCCGGGTCCGTCCCTCGCCGCCCCAGCGGGCGATGAGGAAGTACATCGGGATGAGGACCATCTCGAACGCGAGGAAGAACAGCAGCAGGTCGAGGACGGCGAAGGTCGCGAGGGTGCCGGACTCGAGGACGAGCAGCAGGGCGACGAAGGCCTTCGGGGACGGGCCCGAAGGCCTCTTGAAGTAGGAGTACAGCGCGCAGAGGAAGGTCAGCAGCGCGGTCAGGACCAGAAGGGGGAGCGAGATGCCGTCGATGCCGAGGTGGATCCGTACGTCGAGTGCGGGGATCCAGCTGATGTCGGTCGTGGCCTGCATCTTCGACGGGTGGTCGCGGTCGAAGCCGAGCGCCAGGACGATCACCGCGATGAGGATGGCGCCGGTGACCGTCACGCCGTGCCTCAGCACAGCCTGTTCGGGCGACTTGCCCTTCAGCCCGGGCGGGGCCGGCAGAAGGGCGGCGAGCGCGCCGATGAGCGGCACGACGACGATGAATGCCAGAAGGAACTGCATCACGGACTCGCTGATATCGATCACGCCGGCTCACGCTCCCGTGGCGACTAGGAGGGCGGCCACCACCAGGACGACGGTGCCGGCGAGCAGCGCGCTCACATAGGTCTGCACATTGCCCGTCTGGGCGCGTCGTACGGCGGCCCCGAGCAGCCGGGGCAGTGCGCCGGCGCCGCGTACGTAGGTCTCGACGACCTCGCGGTCGAGGAACCGGACGAGGGCCGCTCCGGCCTGGACCGGACGGACGAAGAGCAGGTCGTACACGGCGTCCAGGTGGAAGCCGACGGCCGCGTGGCGGTGCAGCGGGCCGAGCAGTAGACGGCCGGGGTCGGCCGGGTCCGGTGCGTAGGCCACATCTCCGTAGGCGGGGGCATGGCTGGCGATGGCTTCGGCCTCCACCAGACCGGCGTCCGCCTCGGGGTGGGCCGCCACGGCGCCAAGCGGGACCCGCCCTGCGAGCGCGGTGGTGTGCCGCCAGGCGCTGTACGTCATGAGTCCGCCCACCAGAGCGAGTCCCGTGCCGAGGACGGAGGTGGTGAGTGTCGGCGTCAGGGAGCGGCCGTCGAACCAGTCGGGCAACAGCCTGTACACGAGCCCGAACGCCAGCGAGGGCACCGCGAGCACCCACAGCACGGCGTTCATGACGAGGGGCTGCCTGCCGTGGTCAGGAGCCTCGGCGCCGTGGCCGCGGAAGGCGAGCAGCCACAGGCGGGTCGCGTACGCGGCGGTCAGCAGGGCGGTGACTAGGCCGGTGACGAGGACGATCCAGCCGGCCGCGATGGGTGCGTGCTCGGTGTGGCCGGTGGCGACGTGCTCGGCCGCGCCGAGGACGGACTCCTTGGAGAAGAAGCCGGCGAACGGCGGGATCGCGGCGAGCGCGAGGAGCGCCACGGTCATCGTCCAGTAGGCGTCGGGGACGCGCAGGCGCAGGTCCTTCATACGGGACATGGCCGCGAGCGAGTTGGTGCCGGCTGCGTGGATGATCACGCCGGCGGCGAGGAACAGCAGCGCCTTGAAGGCGCCGTGGGCGAGGAGGTGGAAGACGGCGGCACCGCGGTCGCCGACGGCTAGGGCGCCGGTCATGTAGCCCAGCTGGCCGATCGTGGAGTACGCGAGGACGCGTTTGATGTCGTCCTGGGCGAGGGCGGCGAGCGCCGAGCCGGCCATGGTGACCGCGGCCATGACGGCGAGGACCAGCATCGCGGCCGAGGAGGCCTCGAAGACCGGGAGGAGACGGGCGATGAAGTAGACACCGGCGGCGACCATGGTCGCGGCGTGGATCAGCGCGGAGACGGGGGTCGGGCCCGCCATCGCGTCGGGGAGCCAGGTGTGCAGCGGGAACTGCGCCGACTTGCCGGCCACGCCGGCCAGCAGCAGCAGCGCGACCAGGGTCGGGTGATGCAGTCCACCGCCCGCGACGGTGCCGAGTACGCGTGTGATGCGGAAGGAGCCGGCGTCGGTGCCCAGCGCGAACAGACCGATCAGGAAGGGGATGTCGCCGAGCTTGGTGACTAGAAAGGCCTTGATGGAGGCGGCTCGGGCCTCCGGGGTCTCCCAGTAGTGGCCGACCAGGAAGTAGGAGCAGATGCCCATGATTTCCCAGCCCACCAGCAGCACGATCAGATCGCCCGAGTAGACGACCAGGAGCATCGCGGAGGTGAACAGGGAGACGAGAGCGGCGTAGGAGGGGTAGCGCGGGTCGTCCCGCAGGTAGCCCGTCGAGTAGATCTGCACGCACGAGGCGACGACGCCGACCAGGACGGCGACGAGGGCGGCGAATCCGTCGATGTTCAGGGCCAGCTCGATCGGGAGCGAGCCGGTGGGCGTGAGCTCGGTGGCGGACTCGATGGTCGCGCCGCCGCCCTGGTGCACGGCGACCAGCGCAGCCAGCGCCAGGGACGCGAGGCTGGGCAGGACGGCGATCGGGCGGACGAAGCCCGGGGCCGTGCGGCCGAGCAGCAGGCCTGCCGCGGCGCCCAGGAACGGAAGAAGGGGGACGAGGACGGCGAAGGTGGTCGTGGTCACGCGGTGGCCTCAGCCTTCTCAGCCGCGGGCGGTTCGCCTTCGGGGCCCTCGGCGGTGTCGCGGAGTCTGTCGATGTCCGAGGTGCCGCGGTTGCGGTAGACGGCGAGAACGATCGCCAGGCCGATGCCGATCTCGGCGGCGGCGATGGCGATGGTGAACAGGGTCAGGGCTTGGCCGGAGTGCAGCGTTTCGCGGGCGGTCCTGCTCAGCCAGACGTCGAAGGCGACCAGGTTGAGGTTGACGGCGTTGAGCATCAGCTCGACCGACATCAGGACCAGGATCGCGTTGCGTCGGGCGAGGACGCCGTACAGGCCCGTCGAGAAGAGGAGGGCGGAGAGAACGGCGGGATAGACGAGGTGCATCAGCGGACGCCCTCCTTCTCGCTCCGGCTGCCGGGGACGGTCGCGGTGCTCCCGGTGGCCGCCGCTGCCTTGTCCGCCTTCGACTTGCGGGACAGGACGATCGCGCCCACCAGGGCGGCGAGGAGGAGGACGGAGAGGGCCTCGAAGGGGAGGACCCAGTTCTGGAACAGGCTGGCGCCCGTGACCTTGGTGGAGCCGGAGGCGGCGCCGCCGAGGTCGATCCAGGTCGTACGGAAGGCGTCGACGACCACCCACACCAGGGCTGCCGCGGCGGCGACCGCCACGGTGAGGGCGGCCCAGCGGTTGCCGGAGTCGGCGTCCGGGGAGCGGCCGATGGGGGCCTTGGTGAGCATCAGACCGAACAGAAGGAGGACGACGACGGAGCCGACGTAGATGAGCACCTGCATCCACGCGATGAACTCGGCGGTGAGCAGGAGGTATTCGACGGCGAGACCGCCGAGGGTCACCACCAGCCACAGGGCGGCGTGCACCAGTTGCCTGGTGGTGACCGTGACGAGCGCGGCGCCGAAGGTGACCAGGCCGACGAGCAGGAAAGCGATCTCGACGCCGGTCGGGGAGAGGAAGCCGTGCGTCTGGGTGGCGGCCGTGGTCACCGCCGCGATGGCAAGGCTCACGACTCTCCTCCCTGCGGACCGGCAGGCTCAGTCGGCTCGGCCTGCTCGGCCTGTGCGGCGGCGAGCTTCTCGGCGGTCTTGCGGGCGGCGGCGATCTCCTTGGGTTCCTCGGCGCCGGGATCGAGGGCGGGCGGGGCGGGCACGGTCCACATCCACTCGCGGAGCTTGTCGCGCTCGTGGGTGAGGTCGCGGATGTCGGTCTCGGCGTATTCGAACTCCGGGGACCAGAACAGGGCGTCGAAGGGGCAGACCTCGATGCAGATACCGCAGTACATGCAGAGGGAGAAGTCGATGGCGAAGCGGTCGAGCACGTTGCGGCTGCGCTCACGGCCGCCGGGGGCCGCGGCCGGGATCGTCTCCTTGTGGGAGTCGATGTAGATGCACCAGTCCGGGCATTCCCGGGCGCAGAGCATGCAGACCGTGCAGTTCTCCTCGAACAGCCCGATGACACCGCGGCTGCGGGGCGGGAGGGCAGGTCGGGCGTCCGGGTACTGCTGGGTGACCGTCTTCTTCGTCATCGTGCGCAGGGTGACGGCCAGGCCCTTGGCGAGACCGGAGCCGGGAATCGACAGCCGGGACCGCCCGGACGGCGTCGTCGAGGAACCCTGGCCGGGCGACGGACGGGACATCAGGAGATCACCACCTTGACGATGCCGGTGAGGGCGATCTGGGCGAGGGAGAGGGGGACGAGGAGCGTCCAGGAGAACTTCTGGAGCTGGTCCTCGCGCAGACGGGGATAGGTGACGCGCAGCCAGATGACGACGAAGGCGAGGATCGCGGTCTTCAGGAGCGTCCACAGCCAGCCGAGGCCGCCCGCGCCCCAGGGACCGTGCCATCCGCCCAGGAAGAGGACGGTGGTCAGACCGCACAGGACGATGATTCCGGCGTACTCGGCGAGGAGGAACAGGGCGAATCGCAGGCCGGTGTACTCGGTGTAGGCGCCGAAGATGATCTCGGAGTCGGCGACGGGCATGTCGAAGGGCGGGCGTTGCAGTTCGGCGAGGCCGGCCACGAAGAAGACGAGCGCGCCGACGATCTGCCAGGGCACCCACCACCACTCGAAGGCGTCGACGATGCCGGAGAGCGAGACGGTGCCCGCCGCCATCGCCACCGAGGCGGCGGCGAGCAGCATCGGGAGTTCATAGGCGAGGAGCTGGGCTGCGGTGCGGAGGCCGCCGAGAAGGGAGTACTTGTTGGCGGAGGCCCAGCCGGCCATGAGCGAGCCGAGGACGCCGACGCCCATGACGGCCAGCACGAAGAAGATGCCCGCGTCGACGACCTGTCCGACGGCGCCCTGGCCGGGGCCTATCGGAATCACGAGGAGGATCAGGAGGTACGGGAGCAGGGCGACTGCGGGGGCGAGCTGAAAGATGCGTCGGTCCGCGCCAGCCGGGACGACGTCCTCCTTCTGCGCGAACTTCACACCGTCGGCGACGAGCTGGGCCCAGCCGTGGAAGCCGCCCGCGTACATCGGGCCGAGGCGTCCCTGCATATGGGCCATGACCTTGTGTTCCGTCTGACCGATGATCAGCGGGAAGGTGAGGAAGACGACGAACACGACGAGGAGTCGCAGAGCGACGTTCACTGCGTGCCTCCTGAGGGATCGTCGGGGGTGGGGGGTTCGTCGCGGGTCGGGGGCTCAGGACGTCGGGCGTCCTCGGGACGTTCCTCGCTCCCGGCCGCCTCGGCTGCTTCCGGTTCGGCTTGCGGTTCGCCCTCCGTTTCGGCCGGCGGTCCGGCCTCCGCCTTGGCCGGAGGTTCGGGGGCGGGCTCGGGCTTGGCCGGAGGTTCGGCGGCGGACTCGGACTCGGGCGCGTCGAAAGCCGGGCGGGCGTGGTGCCAAGGGGCGTCGGAGCTGCGCGACGCCGCGGGGCGCCCCGCGGCCGTGTCCTCCGATTCCGGGGCAACGGCACGTTGCGAGGCGGAACCCTCGGACGCACTGCGCGCACGCCGGGCACCGGCAGTCGGAGCCGCAGCAGCCTCCCCGCCCCCCGCACCGTCCGCACGCTGCGAAGCCGAACCCTCCGACGCACTCCGCGCACGCCGGACACCCGCCGGCGGAGCCGCAGACCCGGTGGCCGGCTCCGCGCCGCGTTGCGAGGCCGAGCCCTGCGACGCACTCCGCGCGCGGCGGGGCGCGCCGGGCGTCTCCGCGGGCTCGCTCGTGGCCGGAGTGGCGGCCGGAGCCTGGCTCGCCGAGCCCTCCGCTGCCGTGCGGGCGCGGCGGACCGGGCGTTCGCCGGCCACGCGCCCCGCGGCCCGGGCCGGGCGGGCGGGAGCCGGAGGAAGCTGGCCCTTGAGCGGGCCCCACTCGTTCGGATCGGGGACGCCCGGGGGCAGCATCTGGCGCCGCTTCGGGCCGCCGTGCTCCGACTCGCCCGGTTCCTTGGCTCCCGGCCAGGCCTTCGCGACCCGGGCGGCCAGGACGAAGTCCTTGCGCAAGGGGTGGCCCTCGAAGGTCTCCGGCAGAAGCAGGTGATCCAGGGCCGGGTGGCCCTCGAAGAGGACGCCGAACATCTCGTGCGTCTCGCGCTCGTGCCAGGCCGCGCCCGCGTACACGTCCACGGCGGAGGGCAGGACCGGTGCCTCGTGCGGGACGGTCGTCCGCAGCAGCAGCCGCCGTACCGGGGACAGGGCGACGACGTGCGCCGAGACGCGGAAGCCCGTGCCCGGTTCGTCGACCGCGCTCAGCCAGTCGAAGTAGGTACAGCCAAGCTCGTCACGGGCGGTGCGCAGCGCGGAGATCCAGGCCGACGGGGGTACGTCCACCGTCAGGACCTCGTACGACTGCTCCGCCGTGGCCTCGGTGCCGAACAGTTCCTCGGCGGGCGCTGGCAGCCAGCCGGCCGCGGTCATCACGCGCCCCCCTCACTGGTGGCATCGGTGGCACCGCTGAGCGGCGGACGTACGAGCCCGCTCTGCAGCGCGGCCACGGACGCCCGCGGAGCCGCGGCGCCGTACCGCTCCCCCAGCGACTCGCGCGCGATCTTCTCCTGGAGTTTGAGGATGCCCTGGAGAAGCGCCTCGGGGCGCGGCGGGCAGCCAGGGACGTACACGTCGACCGGGATGATCTGGTCGACGCCCTTCGTGACGGAGTACGAGTCCCAGTAGGGGCCTCCGCAGTTCGAGCACGCGCCGAAGGAGATCACGTACTTCGGCTCGGGCATCTGCTCGTACAGGCGTTTGACGGCCGGGGCCATCTTGTCCGTGACCGTTCCGGACACCACCATCAGGTCGGCCTGGCGAGGACCGGGGGCGAACGGGATCACACCGAGCCGGATGAAGTCGTGGCGGGCCATCGATGCGGCGATGAACTCGATCGCGCAGCAGGCGAGGCCGAAGTTGAAGACCCACAGGGAGTACCGGCGGCCCCAGTTCAGGACCACCTTCATGGGCTCGGGGGCGAGACGGGACAGCACGCCGAGCCTCGCGTTGCCGTCGGCGGGGAGGGCCCCGGGCTCCGGCAGCAGCACCGGCTCGGGAGCCGACGGGGTGGAGGGGTTCACGTCCATGCCAGGACCCCCTTCTTGTATGCGTACAGCAGGCCCACGGTCAGGAAGCCGAGGAAGATGAACATCTCCACGAGCGTCGTCGCGCCGTAGCCGGGGGCGGCGAAGACCGTTGCCCAGGGGAACAGGAAGATCGAGTCGACGGCGAAGATCACGTACAGAAACGCGTAGACGTAGTAGCGGACCTGTGTGTGGGCCCAGCCCTCGCCGACGGGGTCGACGCCGCACTCGTAGGTCAGCAGCTTCTCGGGCGTGGGCACGACCGGGCGCAGCAGACGGCCCGCGCCGAAGGCGACGGCCACGAAGAGCACGCCCACGACGGCGAGCAGCCCGACGACGGAATAGGACTGGAAGTAGCCCGCCGCGACGACGTTTCCGGCGCTTCCGGTTCCCGCCGTGGAAACGTTCCCCGCGATTCCGGTGCTCACGGTCTCCGCCATGACGGCGACGGCGGTCGGATCCGACACGTCAGCCCCTCACTCCCTGACCTCGTGACCCTGATGAACCTTGTGTTCGACGTTCTGTACGCACGGGAGTCTAGGCCCTGCTAAAGAGAGGGTAAGCAGCCCGTCGTGCTCTGGATACGCCGGTACTCCTCGTGCGGCTTCGCTCACGTACCCCTGGTGCGGCCTGCGCTCACTCTGCGGCGGTCCCGCCGGGGTGGGGTTTGCCCCACCCCACGGCGGCGGTCCGCCTCATGGCGCCATGGCGCTCCGGGTTGGCAGGCTGGTGTTCATGACCGAAAAAGGCCGGAAGATGCGCCGGAAATGCCGGGAGATATGACCGAACCCCTCACGAGCCGCGGCGCCGGGGACGACGAGCGCCCACCACCGCGCTTCGCCCTCGACGGATACACCTGGCGGGAGATCGCGCATCTGCTCGCGAACCTGCCGATGGCGCTCGTCGGCTTCATCTACGTGGTGACGGTGCTGTCCACAGGGGCGGGGCTGACGGCGACCGTGATCGGCCTGCCGCTGCTGGCGGCCGGGCTCATGGGCGCGCGGCAGCTGGGCAAGGCGGAGCGGGCCCGGGCCAGGGCGCTGCTCGGGGTGCGGGTGGAAGAGCCGAGTCCGCTGCCGTTGCGCCGGGGCGGCGGGGTGATGCAGCGGCTGTGGATGGCCCTGAAGGACCCAGTGGGCTGGCGGACGATGCTGTACGACTTCATCCGGCTGCCCTGGGGGATCGCGACCTTCACGGTGACGCTCGTGTCGCTGTTCCTCCTCTGGCCGGTCCTGCCGTTCATCGCGCGGGGGCTGACGAACGTGGACCGGGCGATGGTGCGGGGGCTTCTGTCGCCCTCGGACGAACTGGAGCGGCGCATCGCGGAACTGGAGTCCGACCGCGGGGTGGTCGTGGACACCGCGGCGGCGGATCTGCGCCGTATCGAACGCGACCTGCACGACGGGGCGCAGGCCCGGCTGGTGAACCTGGCGATGGGACTCGGTCTGGCCAAGGAGAAGTTGCTCGAGGACCCGGACGCGGCGGCGGCGATGGTCGCGGAGGCGCACGGCGAGGTGAAGCTCGCGCTGCAGGAACTGCGGGACCTCGCCCGCGGCATCCATCCCGCAGTGCTCACCGACCGGGGTCTGGACGCGGCGCTCTCGGCGGTCGCCACACGGTGCACCGTCCCCGTGAAGGTGACCGTCGACCTGGAGACGAGGCCGGCCGCGGCGATCGAGGGCATCGCCTACTTCACGGTCTCCGAACTGCTGCAGAACATCAGCAAGCACAGTGGGGCGAGAACCGCCTCCGTCGAGGTCTGGCGGGCTGACCAGCGGCTGATGATGCAGGTGAGGGACGACGGCCGCGGCGGCGCCCGCCTCGACGGCGGCAGTGGAATGGCGGGGCTCGCGGAGCGGCTGGGCGCGGTCGACGGCCTGTTCGTCGTCGACTCGCCGCTGGGTGGTCCTACGGTCGTCACGGCGGAGCTTCCGTGGCGGGACCGGGGCGACGAGACACGTCAGCGGTAGCGGGCACGCGGAGGGGTTTCGGGAGCGGGTAGTACGCGGGGGCGTACTACCCGCTCCCGCATGACGACCGCTCCCGCAAGAAGACCGCTCCCGTACTAGGGAGCGGTCGGGGGCATGGGCGCGCGTCCGGCCTTCTTCCTTCCATCTCTGCTTGCTCCTTCTACGAGGTCTTCCGACCACCCGTACCCGCGTGAAGTGCTGGGTGGGGAAAACCCCCGCTTGAAGACGCCGACCCGCTCCATGGCCTGGCCGGCGCGGAAACAGCAGGGTGGATGTACGAAACAGCGCGGGCCGAAAGTGCGGCCGCGTCGGGGTGCACGACGAGGAGAACGGACGAGCCGATGGCCACGCAGTACGGGCAGGGGTACGCAGACTGGGACGGCCCTGGGTCCCAGGGTGCCGGGGGGCGGCGGCACCGGCTTCCGGTCGCGCTGCGGGCGCCGATCGAGCGGCGCGCGTGGGGTGAGCTGTGCTACCTGCTGCTGAGCCTGCCGCTCGGGATCGCGATGTTCACGTACAGCGTCACGATGTTCTCGCTCGGGGCGGGACTGCTGGTGACCTTCCTCGGGATCCCGGTACTCGCGGCGGCTCTCGCGGGGTGCCGGGGCTTCGGGATGCTCGAGCGGGCGCGGGCACGGGGCCTGCTGGGGCTGGAGGTGGCCGAACCGGAGCCGCTGTCGCCCAAGGGGCGCGGGGCGATGGCCTGGATGGGGGCGATGCTCAAGAGCGGGACGTCGTGGCGGCACATGCTGTACACGGTGCTGCAGTTCCCGTGGGCGGTGTTCTCGTTCACCGTGGGGGTGACCCTGTGGGTGAACGGCTGGGGCATGCTGACCTATCCGCTGTGGTTCTGGGTGTTCCCGGCGTACGTCGGCCAGGGCGGGATTCAGCTGTACGGCGACGAGGCGCACCACGTCTACCTCGACAACCCGTTCGAGATCACGGTGACCGCACTGGTCGGGCTGCTGTTCACGCTGGCCACGCCGTGGATCGTGCGGGGTCTGACGACCGTGGACCGGCTGCTGGTGCACGGTCTGCTCGGGCCGTCGCGACTGGCGACGCGCGTGGTGGAGCTGGAGTCGGACCGCGGGGTGGTGGTCGACACGGCGGCGGCTGATCTGCGGCGCATCGAGCGGGATCTGCACGACGGGGCGCAGGCGCGGCTGGTGGCGCTGGCCATGGATCTGGGGCTGGCGAAGGAGAAGCTGACGGAGGATCCGCATGCGGCGGCGCGGATGGTGGACGAGGCGCACGGAGAGGTGAAGACGGCGCTCCAGGAACTGCGGGACCTCGCCCGTGGGATCCACCCGGCGGTGCTGACGGACCGGGGTCTGGACGCGGCACTGTCGGCCGTGGCCTCGCGGTGCACGGTTCCGGTGCGGGTGGAGGTCGACCTGCCGTCGCGGCCGGCGCCGGCGATCGAGGGGATCGCGTACTTCACGGTGTCGGAGCTGTTGCAGAACATCAGCAAGCACGCCCAGGCGTCACGGGCCACGGTGGACGTCTGGCGGGTGGAGGACCGGCTGCTGCTGCAGGTGACGGACGACGGGCTGGGGGGTGCGGACGCCTCCGCCGGTTCGGGGCTGGCCGGGCTGGCCGGTCGCCTCGACGCGGTGGACGGGATTCTCGTGGTGGATTCCCCACCCGGGGGGCCGACCCGGATCACCGCCGAACTGCCCTGGCGGTCGGCCTGACCGTCCAGGCACCGCCGCGGCACACCGCCCCCTGTTCGTTCGTCCGAACGGGGGGCTTCGGCCGTGGGAGGACAGGACGTGCGAGGGCGCCGCGCCGCCCTCGCGCACGCCCTCCTTCCGCCTGCTTGCCGCCACGCCCCCGGCCGGCGGAAAGAACACGCCCGTCCAGTCTGTCCACAGGCCCGGTGAGAAAGCGCGGACGGCGAGATACTGAGGGTGCCGAGGGGCGGCGGGACCAGGGGTCGCCCGGGACACCACCGGACGCACAGCACGCGCGGCCGAAGACTGAAGGCGCGGGGGCCGAAGATCGTGGAGGACAGGGTGCGGGTGGTCATCGCCGAGGATTCAGTGCTGCTCAGAGAGGGCCTGACCCGGCTGCTGACCGACCGCGGGCATGAGGTCGTCGCCGGTGTCGGGGACGGGGACGCACTGATCAAGACCATCACCGAGTTGGCGGACCGCGGCGAGCTGCCCGATGTCGTCGTCGCCGACGTGCGGATGCCGCCCACCCATACGGACGAGGGGGTCCGGGCGGCGGTCCAGCTGCGCAAGGTGCATCCCGGGCTGGGCGTACTGGTTCTGTCCCAGTACGTCGAGGAGCGGTATGCGACCGAGCTGCTGGCCGGTTCCAGCCGTGGAGTCGGCTACCTGCTCAAGGACCGGGTCGCCGAGGTGCGCGAGTTCGTGGACGCCGTGGTGCGGGTGGCCGAGGGGGGCACCGCACTGGATCCGGAGGTCGTCGCACAGCTGCTCGGACGCAGCCGGAAGCAGGACGTGCTCGCCGCGCTCACCCCTCGCGAGCGCGAGGTACTGGGGTTGATGGCCGAGGGGCGGACGAACTCCGCGATAGCCCGGCAGCTCGTCGTGAGCGACGGAGCGGTCGAGAAGCACGTGAGCAACATCTTCCTGAAGCTCGGCCTGTCGCAGAGTGACGGGGATCACCGGCGTGTTCTGGCCGTCCTCACCTACCTCAATTCCTGATCGACTGACACTGTTTCAGACAGCGGGGCTCCGGCGGCACGCTCGGGTCCGGCGTCCCGCCGGTCCGCGCCGGCCGCCCCGCGAGTCGGCGCGCCGAGTACGCCAGAAGCACCGGAAATCAAAGGATGAGCACGGAACGTCTTCAAAAGCACGGTCGGGGGGTGGGTAAATCATGACAATTCAGGGCGCCGGATCGTCTCGCCATGATGTCCATCATGCGAACGGCCGGGGGAAGGCGACCCTTACGGACGTAGGGTTGATCGTGGGAAGGCCGGCGGGACGGCCCATCCCGGTCAGCCGCCTCGAGGGAGGTCCAGTTCAGTGACCAGCCAGGTCAGCAGTCCAGCGGAGCAGGCAGACGAAGCCGTCGTAGGAGAACAGCGCAAACCGGCGGGCGGGAAGGACGTACGCAAGCTCGACCGGGTGATCATCCGGTTCGCGGGAGACTCCGGTGACGGCATGCAGCTCACCGGTGACCGTTTCACCTCGGAGACGGCGTCCTTCGGCAACGACTTGTCGACGCTGCCGAACTTCCCCGCCGAGATCCGCGCCCCCGCAGGCACGCTGCCGGGCGTCTCCTCCTTCCAGCTGCACTTCGCCGACCACGACATCCTGACCCCCGGGGACGCGCCGAACGTGCTGGTGGCGATGAACCCGGCCGCCTTGAAGGCGAACGTCGGCGACCTGCCGCGCGGCGCGGAGATCATCGTCAACACGGACGAGTTCACCAAGCGGGCCATGCAGAAGGTCGGCTACGAGGCCAGTCCTCTGGAGGACGGCTCGCTGGACGGCTACAGCGTCCACCCGGTGCCGCTGACCACGCTCACCGTCGAGGCGCTCAAGGAGTTCGACCTCTCCCGCAAGGAGGCCGAGCGCAGCAAGAACATGTTCGCGCTGGGCCTGCTGTCGTGGATGTACCACCGGCCGACCGAGGGCACCGAGAAGTTCCTGAAGTCGAAGTTCGCGAAGAAGCCGGACATCGCGGCCGCCAATATCGCCGCCTTCCGCGCCGGCTGGAACTTCGGCGAGACGACCGAGGACTTCGCGGTCTCCTACGAGGTCGCACCGGCCGTCAAGGCGTTCCCGGTGGGCACCTACCGGAACATCTCAGGGAACCTCGCCCTGTCCTACGGGCTGGTCGCCGCGTCCCACCAGGCGGACCTGCCGCTGTTCCTGGGCTCCTACCCGATCACTCCGGCCTCGGACATCCTGCACGAACTGTCCAAGCATAAGAACTTCGGTGTGCGCACCTTCCAGGCCGAGGACGAGATCGCCGGTATCGGAGCCGCGCTGGGCGCGGCGTTCGGCGGCTCGCTCGCGGTGACGACGACCTCCGGCCCCGGCGTGGCCCTCAAGAGCGAGACCATCGGCCTCGCCGTCTCGCTGGAGCTGCCGCTGCTGGTCGTCGACATCCAGCGCGGCGGGCCGTCCACCGGTCTGCCGACCAAGACGGAGCAGGCGGACCTGCTGCAGGCGATGTTCGGTCGCAACGGCGAGGCACCGGTCCCGGTCATCGCCCCGAAGACGCCCGCGGACTGCTTCGACGCGGCCCTCGAGGCGGCGCGGATCGCGCTCACCTACCGCACGCCCGTCTTCCTGCTCTCCGACGGCTATCTGGCCAACGGCTCCGAGCCCTGGCGGATCCCGGACCTGGACGAGCTGCCCGACCTGCGGGTGCGGTTCGCCGAGGGACCCAACCACACCCTGGACGACGGCACCGAGGTGTTCTGGCCCTACAAGCGGGATCCGCACACTCTGGCGCGGCCGTGGGCGCTTCCGGGCACGCCGGGCCTGGAGCACCGGATCGGCGGCATCGAGAAGCAGAACGGCACGGGCAACATCTCCTACGACCCGGCCAACCACGACTTCATGGTGCGTACCCGCCAGGCGAAGATCGACGGCATCGAGGTCCCCGATGTCGAGGTGGACGATCCGCAGGAGGCGAAGACGCTGGTGCTGGGGTGGGGGTCGACCTACGGCCCGATCACCGCGGCGGTGCGGCGGCTGCGCACGGCCGGGGAGTCGATCGCGCAGGCCCATCTGCGCCATCTCAACCCCTTCCCGCGGAATCTGGGAGCGGTCCTCAGACGTTATGACAAGGTGGTGATCCCCGAGATGAACCTCGGTCAGCTCGCCACGCTCATCCGGGCGAAGTACCTGGTCGACGCCCACTCGTACAACCAGGTGAACGGTATGCCGTTCAAGGCCGAACAGCTCGCCGCGGCTCTCAAGGAGGCCATCGATGGCTGAGACGTCCACGGAAGGCAGGGACACGATCGAGGCGCTTTCCCTCGTTCCCAAGGCCGTGGCCCGGCAGTCCATGAAGGACTTCAAGTCGGACCAGGAAGTGCGCTGGTGCCCCGGCTGCGGTGACTATGCGATCCTCGCCGCCGTCCAGGGCTTCATGCCGGAACTGGGTCTGGCCAGGGAGAACATCGTCTTCGTCTCGGGCATCGGCTGCTCGTCCCGTTTCCCGTACTACATGAACACGTACGGCATGCACTCCATCCACGGACGTGCCCCGGCGATCGCGACCGGCCTCGCCTCCTCCCGGCGCGATCTGTCGGTGTGGGTGGTCACCGGTGACGGCGACGCGCTGTCCATCGGAGGCAACCACCTCATCCACGCGCTGCGCCGCAACGTCAACCTGAAGATCCTGCTGTTCAACAACCGGATCTACGGGCTCACCAAGGGCCAGTACTCACCCACCTCCGAAGTCGGCAAGATCACCAAGTCGACGCCGATGGGGTCGCTCGACGCGCCCTTCAACCCGGTCTCGCTCGCCATCGGGGCCGAGGCGTCCTTCGTGGCCCGTACCGTCGACTCCGACCGCAAGCACTTGACCGGAGTGCTGCGCCAGGCCGCGGCCCACCCCGGCACCGCCCTGGTGGAGATCTACCAGAACTGCAACATCTTCAACGACGGGGCGTTCGACGCCCTCAAGGACAAGCAGAGCGCCGAGGAAGCCGTGATCCGCCTGGAGCACGGACAGCCGATCCGCTTCGGCCCCGAAGGCAACCGCGGCGTCGTGCGCGACCTCAGCACCGGTGACCTGAAGGTCGTGCCCGTGACACCGGAGAACGAGGCGGAGATCCTCGTCCACGACGCCCACGCGGCCTCCCCCACCACGGCGTTCGCGTTGTCCCGGCTTGCCGATCCGGACACGCTCCACAACACGCCGATCGGCGTGTTCCGCTCGGTCGACCGGCCCGTCTACGACACGCAGATGGCCGACCAGCTCGACGCCGCCATCGAGCACAACGGCAAGGGCGACCTCGCGGCCCTGCTCGCCGGCGGGGACACCTGGACCGTCGTCGGCTAGGACACGACGCTACTCACGAGGCCCGGGCCTTCGATGCCCGGGCCTCGTCGTATGCCTGGCGGGCCCTTTCGACATCGTCCATGCGCTGCTCGGTCCACAGTGACAGCGCGCGCACCTGCTCGGCGGCCTCGCGCCCCAGGTCGGTCAGGGAGTAGTCGACCCTCGGCGGGATCACCGGCTTGGCGTCGCGGTGGACCATGCCGTCGCGCTCCAGCGTCTGCAGGGTCTGGGTGAGCATCTTCTCGCTGACCCGGGCGATCTTCCCGACCGCGCGGCGCAGTTCGCTGAAGCGGTGGGGCCGGTCGAGGAGCTCGATCAGGACGAGGACGCCCCAGCGGCTTGTGACGTGCTCGAGTACCAGACGGTAGGGGCACATCGCCGCGTCGGTGTCGCCTCCGCGGGGGACCGCGCTACTTACTGTCATGCCAGTACCTTACTTCAAAGTGGGTACTTTCCACAGGTTAGTGCCCCTCCTAGGGTGAGTGTCAGACGCACCCCACAAGGAGATCCAAGTCATGAGCATCGTCGTCACCGGAGCCACCGGACACCTCGGCCGCCACGTGGTGGAGCAGCTACTGGAGAAGGTTCCGGCCGAGGAGATCACCGCGGTGGTCCGCACCCCGGAGAAGGCCGCCGACCTCGCGGAGCGCGGCGTACGGATCGCGGTCGCCGACTACAACGACCCCGCGACCTTCGACGGCCTCTTCGCCACGGGCGACAAGGTGCTGCTCATCTCCGGCAACGAGTTCGACAAGGGCCGGGCCGGCCAGCACAAGGTCGTCCTCGACGCCGCCAGGACGGCCGGAGTCGCCCTCTTCGCCTACACCAGCGCCCCCGGCAGCCTGACGGCCGCCCTCGCCGACGACCACCGGACCACCGAGGAGGCCATCCTGGCCTCGGGCGTGCCGTATGTGCTGCTGCGCAACGGCTGGTACCACGAGAACTACACCGAGCACCTCGCCCCCGTCCTGGAGCACGGCGCCGTCGTCCAGGCCGCCGGGGAGGGCCGGGTCGCCTCGGCCTCGCGCGCCGACTACGCGGCTGCCGCCGTCGCGGTGCTGACCGGCGAGGGCCACGAGGACAAGACGTACGAACTGAGCGGCGACACCGCCTGGGGCTTCGCCGAGTACACCGCCGAGCTGAGCGAGCAGTCCGGCAAGGAGATCGCGTACAACAGCGTCTCCGTCGAAGCACTGAAGGGGATCCTGACCGGCGCGGGACTGCCCGAGCCCCTCGCCGCGATCCTGGCCGGCGTGGACGCCTCCATCGAGAAGGGCGAGCTGGCCGTCACCACGGGAGACCTCTCCCGTCTCACCGGCCGCCCGACCACGCCGATCAGCGAGTCGATCACGGCCGCGCTGAAGGCCTGATTACCTTCGGCGGGCCCCTGGACGTCCCGGCCGACCTCCGCCTGTCATGACCGTATGGCGATACGGGTATGACAGGCGGGGGCGCTCGCGCTACCTTCATGGATGCTGCACGGGAGCAGTCGCGCGAGAAGGAGGGGCCCGTGGCTGAGAAGTCGAAGAGTGAGCGGCGGACAGGTCTGCTGAACGGCTTCGCGGCCTATGGGATGTGGGGGCTCGTCCCCCTCTTCTGGCCCCTGCTGAAACCGGCCGGAGCGATCGAGATCCTGGCCCACCGGATGGTCTGGTCCCTGGTCCTGGTCGGCGTCGCACTGCTGGTGATGCGGCGCTGGGCCTGGATCGGGGAGCTGCTGCGGCAGCCCCGCAAGCTGGTTCTGGTGACCATCGCCGCGGCGGTCATCACCGTCAACTGGGGCGTCTACATCTGGTCCGTCAACAGCGGTCACGTGGTCGAGGCCTCGCTCGGCTACTTCATCAACCCGCTGGTCACCATAGCGATGGGTGTCCTGATCCTTAAGGAGCGGCTGCGGCCCGTCCAGTGGGCGGCGGTCGGGGTCGGCTTCGCCGCGGTACTCGTCCTGACGATCGGCTACGGCCAGCCGCCGTGGATCTCGCTGTGCCTCGCCTTCTCCTTCGCCACCTACGGACTGGTGAAGAAGAAGGTCAGCCTCGGCGGCATCGAGTCGCTGGCGGCGGAGACCGCCGTGCAGTTCGTGCCCGCGCTGGCGTATCTGCTGTGGCTGACGGCGCACGGCGACTCGACCTTCACCACCCGTGGGCCGGGGCACGCGGCGCTGCTCGCCGCGACCGGTGTCGTCACCGCGCTCCCCCTGGTCTGCTTCGGCGCCGCCGCGATCCGGGTCCCGCTGTCGACACTGGGTCTGCTCCAGTACCTGGCACCGGTCTTCCAGTTCCTGCTGGGCATCCTCTACTTCCACGAGGCGATGCCGCCGGAGCGCTGGGCGGGCTTCGCCCTGGTGTGGATCGCACTGGTGCTGCTGACCGGGGACGCGCTGCGCACGGCCCACCGGGCGGCGCGCACGCTCAGGGCCAGGACAGCGGCGCCAGGCGGGATCGTCGCCACCGGGACGGTGAGCGCGCAGCGGCCCGTGGACGGTGTGGTGGCGGGAGCCGATCAGCCGGTGGACGCCACGTCTTGAGTCGCGGCCGCCCATGGGGCGACCGGAACAACATACGAGGGGCCAGGGCCGTGCGCGGCTCTGGCCCCTTTCCGGTCAGTGTCCCCGGGAGTGCTCACCGCCGACGGCGTTGCGGGCGCGTTCGGCGAGCCGGACCATCCGGCTGCGGGCGCGTTCGAGCTGGTCGAGGTCGTCGACTGCGGGGCCCTCACCGGCCGCGAGTTCGGTCCACACGGCGATGAGGTCGCGGCCGAGGTGCAGCCCCTGGATCGGGTCGCGGACCGCACGCCAGGCGGCGGCCGCGCTCTGCACGTTCCCGTAGGCGCCCCGCGGGTCGCCGAGGCGGTGGCGGAGCCGGGCCAGGTCGAGGGAGAGGTGGAAGGAGCGCAGCGCGTCCGCGGCCAGGTAGGCGATGTACGCGGTGAGTTCGCGCAGGCGCAGCACATCGGGGTGCTCGGCGCCGAGGGCGGCCGAGGCCTCGGCGACCGTCCGCTCGGCCAGGTCGGCGGCTTCCTCGATACGGCCCTGCTTCACGGCCGCGTTGATCCGGGCCATGGGTTCCGCGACCGGCCCGCCCGCGCCACCGGGCGGCACGGCCCCGGACTCGGGCGCGAGCACGGCTTCGGCCACGGAGTCGAACTCCCGGACAGGCGGTTCCTTGACCTCCTCCACCTCGGCGACCCGAGTGGTGCGGGGGGCCGGGGTGGGTTTCCACGCGGGGGTGGAGTACGAGTCGGGGTCGGGCCCGAAGTCGGGCCTGAGCGTCTCCGGCTCGTCCGGCCCGGTCTCCGGCGCCCTCCAGGTGGGTGCCGGTGCCGGCGGCACGGGCGGGAGGGGCATCACCGGCGGCGGACCGAAGGTCCCGGTCGGGGCGGAGACCGTCCCCGGGGCGACGGCGCCGCCCCCCGGCAGCACCTGGGCGGGCCCCGAGGTGGCGCTGATCAACGGAGCCTCGGGCAGGGCCCGCAGCATGAAGGTGGCGACGGCGGCACCGAGGTGGGAGGGGCGATCACCGACGGGGGGTTCCTCGGCAGGGGGTTCCTCGACGGGCCGAGCAGGGGCGGCGCCCTGCGAGGCAGCGGCTTGGTACTGCACCGACGCGGGACGATGCGGCACCGGAGGCCGCACGGCCGCCGGGACCTCCTGACCTGGCGTCGCCTGCTGATACGCCGCGGCTTCACGGCGGTCGGCGGAGTGCGCTGTCGGCACGGGATGCCCGGCGGCCGCGAACGCCCCGGCGGCAGGAGGTTCCTCGGCGGACTGAGCAGGGGCGGAACCCCGGGAGGCAGCGGCCTGGTGCTGCACCGGAGCCGGACGATGCGGCACCGGGGGCCGCACGGCCGCCGGGACCTCCTGACCTGGCGTGGCCTGCTGATACGCCGCAGCTTCACCGTGGGCAGCGGAGTGCGGTGCCGGCACAGGACCCGCTGCGACCGCGAACGACCCGGCGACAAGGTGCTCCCGGGCCGTCGGCTGTCCGGGCGTGACGGACTGCGGTTCCGGCGCGGGCTGTCCCGCCGTCGGCTCCGGTACCGCATGCAGAGGGAACGTCGCCGCTCCGCCCGTCGGCTGCTGCTCCTCGATGGCGCGCAGCAGGTGCGTCGGCTTGTCCAGCCGTGGCCGGACAGGTTCAGGTGCCGTCGCGGAGGGTGCCGCCTGCACCCTCGGCTGGTCAGGCGCCCGTTCGGGCCCCGGGGGCGGTGTCTCGGTCGCGGCCACCGGTACCGGCTCCCCCGCGTACTCGCTCGCCCCGTCCGCCGACACCCTGATCGGCACCACGAACCCGATCCGTTCGTCCCGGACCGCCGCGAGGACCGGATGGCCCACGGCCAGCGCGAGCCGGTGGAGGTGGTCCAGGACCGCCTCCTGCGGCGACTGCCCCGGCGCGGCGACCACCGGCACTCCGTCTACGGTCGTGCCCGCACCCGGTGCACCGTCGCCCCTCACATGGACCTCGATCGGCGTCACCCCGGCCTCCGCGCCCCCGGCGGAAGCGGCGCCCTCGGCGGTACGCCCGCGCTCGGGCTCGCGGCTGAGTCGAGACATCGTTCCCTCACTCGGATCGGTCGGTGGAGGAGAGGGCGTCGGTGGGGGAAGGAAGTGCCGCCGTGTCCGCCGCCGGCACTTCCGGGAAACGCCAGAGCTTGCCCGCCCGCGAACGCACCGGCCTCGGCAGGGCGCCGGCCCGCGGCCCCGTCCTCGTCCAGCCGTCACGGCCGTGGGTCGTGCCCTCGACGAGGAGCGCACGGTAGGCCAGCGTACGCGGGTGGGCGGCGGAATCCCCCTCGGCGCCGCCCGCTCGCGCCGCGCGCGTCGCGGAGACGGGGCGCGTGGCACCTGTCGAACGCGCAGCATCCGCCGCGAGCACCGTAGTTGTCATCGCTCCCCTCCTCCTCCAGCGACGCCGAATGCGCACATGTGGTTGTAGTCCGTCCGGACGCGGTCGCCGTCCATCGCCGCGCCGTACCGTCGTCACAACCCCGTGATCATCACGGCAGCCCGCACGCGCCGGCCGAACTCCAGCGATGTCTTTTGCAGTTCAGTGTCCAGTCCCCACCCCCTGTCCCCCGTCACCACCGCGTCACAGACTCGTCCCGGAAATCGGGCCCCCGCTGCAGAGAAGTTCGCCACCCGTGAAGATCGGGGGCCGACCACCGCCCGAGGAGACGCTGATCGACGTCTACCGGCTGTCGTGGGTGCCCGCCTGGCGCACCGGCGGCCTGAGCGGCCCAGCGCCGCGCGAGTGCGGGCAACCGGCCCGGCTGACCGGGGCGTTCACCGGCACGAACAGAGGCCCTCGGTGAGCACGGCGAGCGCCGTACGACGACACCGGACACCCACCCGGGCCGTATGGCGACCGCCTGGTGGACCAGAGGCCACCTCAGGTGTATATTCACATGCATATACTGCGCATGCATATTGCCGCCCGCATCTGCCGCCGAGCTCGGGAGCCCCGCATGACCGGCCACTTCCTGTTCGTCCTCGGCAGCAGCCGCCCCGGTGGAAACACCGAACAGCTCGCACGCAGGGCCGCCGCCCAGCTGCCCGCCGATGTCGGCCAGCAGTGGATCAGCCTCGCCGAGCACCCGCTGCCCGACTTCGAGGACGTACGGCACGACAGCGACCCCCTGCGCCCGGCCGGCCGGAACGTCGCACGGATGCTCGACGCCACCCTGGCGGCGACCGACATCGTGATCGCGTCACCGCTGTACTGGTACTCGGTGTCCGGCCAGACCAAGCGCTACCTGGACCACTGGTCGGCCTGGCTGCGCATCCCCGGCCTCGAGTTCAGGAAGCAGATGGCGGGCCGCACGCTGTGGGGCATCACCGCGCTCGCCGACGAGGAGCGGGAAGTCGCCGATCCACTCGTCGGCACGCTCAACAACACCGCCGCGTACATGAAGATGCACTTCGGCGGGGTCCTGCTCGGCAACGGCAGCAGGCCCGGTGACGTGCTGCGGGACACGCAGGCCCTGGAACAGGCCGGGACGTTCTTCGCCCAGGCGGCGCCGCTCGCCCGCTTCCCGCACGAGACCGCGGCCGTATGAGCCCTACGCGGTGATGTCCTTCGTCGTGAAGCGCGCCCATGCCGCCGAGCCGAACACGGCCGCGTACAGAGCCTGGACGCCGAGGTTGCGGATGAGGTCGTCCCAGTAGACCGGATCCCGCATGAGGTCCGCGAAGGACAGCCAGTAGTGCGAGAAGAAGTACGGCTGCAGCGCGTGCAACTGCGGTATCTGGTCGAGGATCTGGACCGTGATCAACAGTCCGACGGTGGTCGCCATCGCCGCGATGCCGCTGTTGGTCAAGGTCGAGATGAACAGGCCCAGGGCCGCGACCCCGATCAGGGAGGCGGCGACGACCAGGGCGATCAGCAGGGCGCGGCCCAGCCCCTCGGCGAAGCTGATACGGGTCCCCGAGATGGTCGTCAGATCGCCGAGCGGGAAGAGCAGGGCGCCCACCGCGAACGCGAAGACCGCGACAACGAGTGTGGCGACCAGGCAGAAGGCGATCGTGGTCGCGTACTTGACCAGCAGCAGCCGGGTACGGCCGGCGGGCGCGACCAAGAGGTAGCGCAGTGTTCCGGAGCCCGCCTCACCCGCGATCGCGTCGCCCGCGATCACGCCGATCGCCATCGGCAGAAAGAAGGGGAGCGTGGCGGCGAGCGCGGTGAACACCAGGAACAGGCCGTTGTTGGTGATCTGCGAGATGAACGCCGGGCCGCCCCCACCGCCGCGTCCGCCGGCGCCCGAACCGTCGCCGGTCTCGAGCTTGACGGCGATCCCGACCAGGATCGGCACACCGGCCAGCACGGCGAGCAGGGCGAGCGTGCGCCAGCGCCGGAAGGTGGTCACCAGCTCGCTGCGCAGCAGACCGAACGTCCACAGCCGGCTGGTTCTCCGGGCGAGCGCAAGCGGGTCGACCCCGGTCGTCTCAGCCTGCGACATCGAAGCCCTCCCCGGTCAGTGCCACGAACGCGTCCTCCAGGGAGGCACGTTCCACGCCGAAGCCGCGGACGCGTATCCCGGCGGTGACCAACGCGGCGTTGAGGTCGGCCAGTTCGCGGTCCGGCGGTTCGCCCGTGATCCGGTCCTCCCCCACCACCATGCCGGTCACGCCCTGTTCCTTCAGGACGCGGGCCGCGTCGGCCACGTCCGGGGTGGTCACGACGAGGCGCCCGCGCGACCCGGAGGCCAGCTCCGC
The DNA here is from genome assembly GCF_050936285.1 of Streptomyces sp. CA-106110. Classification (NCBI taxonomy): domain Bacteria; kingdom Bacillati; phylum Actinomycetota; class Actinomycetes; order Kitasatosporales; family Streptomycetaceae; genus Streptomyces; species Streptomyces sp. CA-106110. The sequence goes on from NZ_JBNJNB010000001.1 coordinate 5,409,944, forward strand.
CACCGGACCCTGCGTGATCAGCCGGCCTTGTGCCATGACGGCGGCGTGCGTGCAGACCTGCTCGATCTCGTCGAGCAGATGGGAGGAGAGGAAGACGGTCGTGCCGTCCGAGGCCAGCTCCCGTATCAGCAGACGGATCTCGCGCATGCCCTGCGGGTCGAGGCCGTTGGTCGGCTCGTCCAGGACCAGGAGCCTGCGGGGCTGCAGCAGCGCGGCCGCGAGCCCGAGGCGCTGTTTCATGCCCAGGGAGTACGCCTTCGCCTTCTTGCCCGCCGCGGCGGTGAGCCCGACCCGGTCCAGCGCGGCCGCGACGCGTGTGCGCCGGGTGCGCGGGTCGGCGGTGGGGTCGGCGGCGTCGTACCGCAGGAGGTTGTCACGGCCGGAGAGGAAGCCGTAGAGAGCCGGGCCCTCGATGAGGGCGCCGATGTGCGGGAGCACGGCGCGCGAGGCGCGGGGCATGGGCCGCCCCAGTACGCGCGCCGTGCCCGAGGTGGGCTCGATCAGGCCCATCAGCATGCGGATGGTGGTGGTCTTGCCTGAGCCGTTCGGCCCGAGGAAGCCGAAGACGCTGCCCGCCGGGACGGTCAGGTCGAGTCCGTCCACGGCGAGCTGCCCGCCGCGGAAGCGCTTGCTCAGGGCGCGGGTGGCGATGACCGGGGTGTCCGGGTCGCTCGCCGTGCCCGGCCCCGCATCCGCGGCGGACAGTTCCTCCATGGGCTCTCCAGCTCGTGCCGTGCGTAGGTGCTACTTGCCCGCGTCGGCGGCCTTCACCAGCGCGTCCTTGGTGACCGCGCCCGCGTAGACCTTGCCGTCGTCCGTGATCAGGGCGTTGACCAGGCGGGTCGAGAAGACCGTGCCCGAGCCGAACTTGCCCTTGACGTGGTCGCCGAGCGAGTTCATGAAGCCGGAGACCGCGCCGGAGTCGGACGACGGGCCCGAGGGCACCCCGCCCTTGCTTCCGGTGTCCAGCACGACGATCGCGTTCCAGCCCTCGCCGATGGTCTTCGGCTCCGCACCGCGCCCGAGCCGCTCGTCGGTGCCCTGCGGCTCCGCCTTGTGCTCGTTCCCCTGCTCCGCCTTCAGGTCGTCACCCTGAGTGACCTTCGTGCCCTTGGGCGGCGTGAAGTCGAACGTCGACGCGGCCGGCCTGGCGAACGAGATCTGGGCGAAGCCCACGTCCACCACGGCCGCGCCGCCCGACGCCGGGGTCAGTGTGAACTTCAGCGGCAGCCCGGTCTTCGCGTCCACCGCGATGCTGATCGCGCCGACCGTGGTGCCCGACTGCTTCGGCTTGACGAGCAGCTTGTACGCGTCCCGGCCCGCGACCTGCGCGGTGCCGTCGACCGTCACCGAGGTCGTCTTGTCGGCAGCCTTCAGGGCCTCCTCTGTGAGGTCCTTCGGCGTGGCCGGCACGTCCTCGGGCGTCGCCTTGCCGCTCTCGTGGCCGCCCGCACCGGTCGAGTGGTACGCCTCGTTCGAGGCGCTGTCGTAGGCCCAGACGTTGTCGCCGTTGCGGATGACGCTGTACTCGGCGGCCTTCTCGATCAGGGAGAGCTTCTGCTTGTCCTGGCCGTCGGCGGCGACCCGCACGGTGTGCGTGCCGGAAGCCAGTTCCAGCAGCTTGGCGGACGGGTCGGCGGCCGATCCGTCCTTGCCCGCCGCATCGCCGGAGAGCGCACCCGAGGTCAGGCCGCTCTCCAGACCGCCGAGGTTCGGCAGGCCCAGGTCCGTGCTGATCTTCACCGTGCCGGACATCTGCTGGACGTCCGACTTGGCGATCTTCTCGATGAGTTGCTGCGCGCTGATCTTCGGCAGGTCGGGGTCGCCGGATCCTGCGAACGCCGGGACGAGCCCGATGGTCGCCGCGGCCAGTCCCACCACCGTCACCGGGACGACGTACCGCGCGGCCGTGCGCCGCCCGTCGCGTACGTCCTCGACCTCCTCGGCGGGTGTGCTGTCGTCGGATTCGTACGGTGCCATGTGTGCCTTACCTCCGTCGTCGGCGGCGGCGTGCCGTCCGTGCACTCTCCCCGGCTCTGGTCTCGCTCGCGCCGGAGGGTGCGCCCACCCCTGTGCCGCCCATTCTCACCCGAACTCCTGTGAGGTGGTGTCTTCCATCTGACCAAATCGGCCGGGAAGAAGCGTCAGCCCGCGGACTCAAGTCCGCGTAATCCTCGGGTATGACACGGCGGAGCGGCGCCGGCCGCGACCCGTAGGGGTCGTGGGCCGGCGCCGCCCTCAGGAACGCGTGAGCCGCCGGGTTCGCGGTCAGCGCTGCACGAAGACGTAGTCGGCCCGGTAGGGGACGCCCACGACGGTTCCGGGGGTGCAGGAGCCGGTCGGCGCCACGCCGCCCACCGTGTTCAGGCGCAGGATCTCCGCGGTGTCCGCGAGCAGACCGTGGTGCCTGCCTGACCGGTTGGCCTTCAGGTCGAGCTCGGGGATGTTCCTGTCCCCGTTGGGGGTCTTGGTCAGAACCGTGCCGGTGACGGCGCTGCGGTCGGGGGCGACCCACTGGGGCGTACCGGAGTCGGGTTTCACGAAGGAATGCAGGATCCCGCCGCCGAGCAGGGCGGCGACATCGCGCTGGGCGAAGGCGTAGCCGCCGCCGGCGGCCGGCTTGCACTCGTAGATCTGCTTGCCCTTGACCACCGAGGCCTGGAAGTTGTCCAGGGCATGGCGGAAGTCGAAGGCGGTGGTGACGTTGTGGAGCTGGCCTCGGACGGCTCCACCCGGGAATTCGGCGGTGTGCAGATTGGCGTAGAAGGCGCCGGGGTCGCTCTTGAGCCGCGACAGCAGGGCGGCGTCCGCGACCTTCACGGTTCCGACGACGGTGTGGCCCTTGACGCCCTTCTCCAGCAGCTTGCTGAAGTCGATCTTGACCCCTCCGTTGGCGCCCTTGGGGCCCTGGTGGATGTGGAGCAGGGTGGGCCTGCCCGTGCCGCGCCAGGTGACGGCGACGGAGACCTTGTCGCCCTTGACCCTGACGAACTCCAGGGCGGCGCCGTCCTTGTCACCCACCGCGGGGCCGCCGGCGACGGGCACCTCGTCGGCGCCGCGCAGGCTCGCGACAAGGATCGTTCCGCCGGAGCTGGTGCCGGTGAGGGTGCCGCTCTGGGTGACGACGGCCTGGTCGGCGTGCCCGGCATGGTCGGTGCCGTGCTGCGCGTTGGCGTGCCCGGCGGCGAAGGCCGGGATGACCGCGGCGGCGACCGAGGCCGCGGCGCCCACGGCGATGCCGGTGATGATCAGGCTCTTGCGGCGCTCGGTGAACGGAGCGTCTGTACGCATGTTTGGAAATCTCCCCGTATCCGAGCTGACGCCCCCTGCGTCAGCTTCTGGGCATGGATACGGACCCGATCCGAGACTGGACTCAATCCAATGATGTGACCTGTCTCACATTCTGCGGGCAGGTATGGCGGAACGGTCACGGATGTGCCGGGCGTGTCACAAGAACCCGATGTGGCGGGCGGTACCGACCGGCCGGTACCGCCGCGCGGCGCCGACGGGTCAGCCCGCTCGGTGCACCACCGCGTCGCACATCTCCATCAGAGCCGCCTTCGCACCGCACTCCGGCAGCGGGACCAGAGCCGAGCGGGCGTCCTCCGCATAGCGGATCGTGTCGCGGCGGGCCTGCTCCAGCGCGGGATGCACCCTGAGGCGGGCGAGCGCCTCCGCATGGCGGGCGTCGTCGGTGAGGTCCGAGTCCAGGAGCTCGCACAGGGCGATGTCCTCGGCCAGCCCCAGACGCTCCGCGCGCTCACGCAGACGCAGGACCGGCAGCGTGGCGATGCCCTCGCGCAGGTCCGTCCCGGGCGTCTTCCCGGACTCGTGCGAGTCCGAGGCGATGTCCAGCACGTCGTCGGCCAGCTGGAACGCCACGCCCAGCCGCTCGCCGTACTGCGTCAGCACGTCCACGACCGTCTCGTCGGCACCCGACATCATCGCCCCGAAGCGGCAGGCCACCGCCACCAGGGAGCTCGTCTTGCCGCCGAGCACGTCGAGGTAGTGGTCCACCGGGTCGCGGCCGTCCCGGGGGCCGGCCGTCTCCAGGATCTGGCCGGTGACCAGCCGTTCGAACGCCTCGGCCTGGATGCGCACCGCCTCGGGGCCGAGGTCGGCCAGGATGTGCGACGCCCTCGCGAACAGGAAGTCACCGGTGAGGACCGCGACCGCGTTGCCCCAGCGGGTGTTCGCGCTGTCGACCCCGCGCCGCACCTCGGCCTCGTCCATCACGTCGTCGTGGTACAGCGTGGCGAGATGGGTCAGCTCCACGACCACGGCCGAGGGCACGATGCCGGGCGCGTACGGATCGCCGAACTGCGCGGCGAGCATCACGAGCAGCGGCCGGAAACGCTTGCCGCCCGCGTGCACGAGGTGCTGCGCGGCCTCCGTGATGAAGGGCACCTCGCTCTTGGTGGCGTCCAGCAACCCCTCCTCGACAGCGGCCAGTCCGGCCTGGACATCGGCCTCCAGAGCCTGGTCCCGCACGCTCAGCCCGAACGGCCCGACGACGGTCACGTGGGGTCTCCTGTCTGCTGACGTCTGCTGACGATCACACGGTCGGTCTCAAGCACGGTCACTCGGTCGATGACGCTGTCTGTCGACGTGGCTCACCGAGTTTGTCGATCTGTCGTTGCCATCACTCAAGTCAGCGTATCCGGTCACGTTTCGATCGCCGCGAGCGCCCACTGTTCTAGGCCGGGCGGTATCGAATCACGAACGGTATGTTCTTGATCAGGTGATATGAACACATCTTCATCGACATACCTGGAAATAACCTCTCGCAGCCGGTGCCGGCCCCCTCACGTCCCCCGTGTACCCCGCCGGACGCACCCCACCGGGTCGCGGGCGCCGAACCGCACACACCGGTCGCCGTCACCCGGCCGCGCGTGAACGGGAGGTCACCGCCCCGCGGCCGCGCCGCCGCCCCGGTCGGCTGCGGACATCGCCGAGGAGCCGAGGTACGCACATGCACATCCGTACGTCCTTCCCCCACGCGACGGCTCACGGTGATTTCTGGATCCCGCTCCAGGACGGCACTCGTCTGTATGCGCGCGCGTGGCGCCCGCTGACCGCCGAGCCGGTCCCGGCCCTCCTCGAGTACCTCCCCGGCCGCCTGACCGACTCCACCACGCCCCGCGACTGGCAGCGGCACCCCTGGTACGCGGGGCACGGCTATGTCTCCGTACGGGTGGACGCGCGCGGGCACGGCAACTCGGACGGCCGGCCCGCCGACGCGTACACGGCCACCGGGCTGTCCGACGGTGCCGAGGTCGTCGAGTGGCTGGGTGCTCAACCCTGGTGCGACGGCCGTGTGGGCATGTTCGGCATCGGCCTGGGCGGCACCGCCTCGCTCAGGGTCGCGGCCCTCGCGCCCGAGCCGCTGGGGGCGGTCGTCGCGGTGTGCGCCGGGGACGAGCGCCTGGACAACGACCTGCACCACCTGGGGGGTTCCGTCCTCGCCGGGGACCTGCCCGCCCGTGCGTCGGCCCTGGTCGCCCTCGCGGCCCGTCCGCCGGACCCGGCACATGTGGGCACGGTGTGGCGGGACGTCTGGGCCGACCGCCTGGAGGCGCTCGACCCGCTCGTCGACACCTGGCCGGCCCACCCGGTGTGGGACGGCCCCTGGGGCCACGGCGGCATCCGGGAGGACCTCGGTGCGCTCCGGGCGGCCGTGCTCGCGGTGGGCGGCGGGCACGACCCGTACCGGGACGCCGTCCTCGGGCTCGTGGAGCACCTTCCGGCCGATCGCGTACGCGGTCTGATCGGGCCCTGGTCGCACCAGTACCCGGACCACGGGCTGCCGGGTCCGGCGATCGGTTTCCTCCAGGAGACGCTGCGCTGGTGGGACCACTGGCTCAAGGGCGAGGACACGGGGGTCATGGCCGAGCCGCCGCTGCGGGTGTACATCAGCGACCCGCACCCTCCGGCGACGCACTACGACGCCCTCCCGGGCCGCTGGGTCGGCGAGCCGTCCTGGCCTTCGCCGAACGTCACCCGGGTCCCGTACGCGCTCCAGGGCGCGCCCGTGCCTGTCCGGTCCCCGATGCACACCGGCCTCGACTCGGGCGGCTTCGCCCCCCGTGGCGACCACGCCGATCTGCCGCCGGACCAGCGCGAGGAGGACGCGAGGTCGGTGTGCTTCGAGTTCGAACCCGCTGAGGAGACCTGGGTGCTGGGGCGTCCCCGGGTGCGGCTGCGGCTGACCTGTCCGGTGCCGGGCGGCCAAGTGGTCGCCCGTCTCTGCGACGTGGCGCCCGACGGGTCTTCGACGCTGGTCACCCGTGGAGTCCTGAACCTGTGGGCGCGCCGCGGTCCCGATCGGCCCGCCCCCTGGATTCCGGGCACGACGGAGGACGTGGTCTTCGAACTGAGCGGTGTGGGCCATGCCTTCCCGCCCGGCCATCGCATCCGCCTGGCCGTCTCCTCCGCGTACTGGCCGTGGGCGTGGCCCCGGCCCGGTTCGGAGGCGGGCTTCACGCTGGACCCGGCCGGAAGCTCGCTGGAACTCCCGGTGCGGACCCGGGAGCAGGGGCCGCGCATCGCCTTCGAGGAACCGGAGCAGTCCGAGCCGCTCGGCGTCAGCGATCCGGCCACGCTCGACGAACCCCGCCCGGAGCGCCTGGTGGTGCGGGACGTGGCGAAGGGCGAGTGGCTCCTGGTCGTCGACCCGCGCCGGGACGGCACCCGCGTGTATCCCGACGGCCTCGAAGTGAGCGAGGACGCGCTGGAGGCCTACACCATCGAGGACTCGGGTCCGTTGACCGCCCGCATCCGCTGCGACTGGTCGGTCCGGCTGCACCGCCCGGAGTCGGGCTGGGACGCGAGGGTGGAGACGCACGCGGAGCTCACCTGCACCGAGACGGACTTCGTCACCTCTCACGAGGTCGTCTGCAAGGACGGCTATGAGGTGGTGTTCCACCGCACATGGGAGAAACGGATCCCCCGCGGAACGGGATAGAGGCGAGGCATCCGATCGCCACCCCAAGCCCTTATAGGGCAATATGCCCGATTGATCGGAATGCCGGACGGGAGAGGTGTGCGCATCCGCCTGTCCGAATTGCCGTATTAGCCCCTTAGTTGCCGATCAGGTCTCACGCAAGGGCGAAGTGAATTGGGTCACGCACCCGCCGGAGGCGAGCTTTCGGGCGGGCCACCCAATCACCCTTTGCATATGCCAAGTTGAGCATCTCTCGACAAAGAGGATCACACCCCTTATTCCCCAATGTCAGGGTCAATCGGGTCGGAGCATGACTTCCAGGCTTGTTCCCGACATGTGCTCTCGCATACCTTCCCTTCGACCCGAGCGGGCCGCCGAATCCTGCCGCCGCTCGAGAAGCCATCGACCCACCACGGCAGGAGCGGGGGACCCAGGTAAGTCGCCGAGCCGGACAGCGTGCCGGCACGGCTTGGGGTGAAGCCGTGCCTCGACACCGAGGACACGGCCGGGCACCTCCCCGCCCGAACCCGACAGCTCACCTCGCAGGCGCCGGAGAGGAATGCCACATGTCCGCTTTCGCCCTGCCCGCACGTCGCCAGGACCGCAACTCCAAGGCCACCCGCATCCGCCGCGCACTCACCGCCGCGGGGACCGGAGCCGTGGTTCTCGCCCTGCCGATCATGGGTGCGACCTGCGCTTCGGCCGCCACGCCGGCCGCTCCGACGAAGGCCGCCAGCGTGACGTCCCGCGCCGGTAGCCTCGACGGCTGGATCCGCCAGTCGCTCGCGATCATGACCCAAAAGGGAATCCCCGGCTCGTACTACGGCATCTACCGCAACGTGATGCGCGAGTCCTCGGGCAACCCGAAGGCCATCAACCTCTGGGACTCCAACGCCCGCAAGGGCATCCCGTCCAAGGGGCTCCTCCAGATCATCGACCCGACCTTCCGGACGTACCACGTGTCGGGCACGCCCTTCGACCCCTACGACCCGGTCGCGAACATCACGGCCGCGTGCAACTACGCCGCCCACCGGTACGGCTCGATCGACAACGTCAACAGCGCCTACTGAGGTCCGCGGGCCGCCAGCCCCTGACCGGCAGCCGCCGGCCGGGGGATGGCGGCCGGGAACAGTCGCTCGAGGACGACGGCGATGCCGTCGTCCTCGTTCGACGTGGTGATCTCGTCGGCGACCGCCTTGAGTTCCGGGTGGGCGTTGGCCATGGCGACGCCGTGCGCCGCCCAGTCGAACATGGGGATGTCGTTGGGCATGTCCCCGAAAGCGATGGCCCCTGACGGGCTCAGGCCCAGGAAACCGGCGGCCAGCGCGAGCCCTGTCGCCTTGGTGACACCGCACGGCTGCAGCTCGACGGTGCCGGGTCCCGACATGGTGACCGTCGCCAGGGAACCGACCACGTCACGGGCCACCGTCGCCAACTCGTCGTCGGACAGGGTGTGGTGGCGCAGCAGCACCTTGCTGATGGGCTCGCACCACAGGTCGTCGCGCCGCTCCACCCGCACCGCGGGCAGCGTGGGATGCGGCATTTGGTAGCCGGGCTCGATGAGCGTGAGCCCGTGCACTCCGTCCTGGTCCACGGCCGCGTACACCTGCCCCACCTCGGCCTCGATCTTGCCGAGCGCGGTTTCGGCCAACTCCCGGTCCAGGGTGACGGAGAAAAGCAGCCGCTGAGCGCCGGCGTCGTACACCTGCGCGCCCTGTCCGCACACCGCAAGCCCCCTGCCGCCGAGGTCGTCGAGCAGCGGTCGCACCCTCGGCGCCGGGCGCCCCGTCACCACCAGGTGCTGTGCACCGGCCGCGGTGGCTCGTTCCAGCGCGGCCCGTGACCAGTCGGAGAGCGTGTCGTCACCACGCAGCAGCGTTCCGTCCAGGTCAGTGGCGATGAGTGAGTAAGCGAGGGGTGCGGCCATGATCAGAGAATACGGATGGAAACACCTCAGCGTTCGGGCGGTTACCGGACGGCATCCGATATCCCGCGCAGCCCGGCACGCACGGGTATCCTCCTTCGCGTCACGGCCCCCGGGAACGGCGGCCGGCGGCTCGACTCCCCCTGCCCCACGCGCCGTTGAGCCTTTCCGTATGAGCCCCGGTACGTCGCGGTCCGCGTCGAACGGCACACTGCCGGCGCTGTCGGCCACGGGGCCCCCACGTGTCCCCCTATGGACCGGCCCCACCCCGCCCGTATCCCTGAAAGACGCCAAGCCGGAATTGATTGCTCCGACAAGACCTATTCGGACATAGCGAACACTTCGACACTGCCCAGACAGGCGACTCCCCCGTAACGTGTGCGGCGACCACATGGAACACATTTCCCATGCCCGGCACACCAGAAGTGCACGAAAGCGAGGCAGCATCAGATGCCCCCCTTCGACCTCCCCGAGGGCGACCCCTTCGGCCCGCACAATCTGCCCTACGGCGTGTTCTCGCCCATCGGCTCGGACGATCGGAGCGTCGGCGTCCGCCTGGGCGACCACGTACTGGACGCGGGCGCCGCGGCGCTGGCGCTCGGCTCCCCTTACGCCGCCCTGCTAGCACGGCCGTCGCTCGGCCCGCTGCTGGCGGCGGGGCGCACCGCCTGGTCGGACGTGCGCCGGGCGCTGACGGCGTGGGTGACGGTGCCCGCGCACCGGGAGACCGTCGAACCCCTTCTGCGCCCGCTCTCCCAGGTCACGCTGCACCTGCCCTTCGAGGTGGCGGACTACGTCGACTTCTACGCCTCCGAGAACCACGCCCGCAATGTCGGCCGGATCTTCCGCCCCGACGCGCCCGACTCGCTGCCTCCCAACTGGAAGCACCTGCCCATCGGTTACCACGGCCGGTCGGGCACGGTGGTGGTGTCGGGCACCGATGTCGTCCGTCCGCAGGGCCAGCGCAAGGCGCCCACGGACCCGGTGCCGGTCTTCGGGCCCTCCGTCCGCCTGGACATCGAGGCCGAGGTGGGATTCGTGGTGGGCGTGCCGTCGCAGATGGGCCGGCCGGTCCCGCTGTCCGGCTTCCGCGACCATGTGTTCGGTCTCTGCCTCCTCAACGACTGGTCGGCACGGGACATCCAGTCCTGGGAGTACGTGCCGCTCGGACCGTTCCTCGGCAAGTCGTTCGCCACCTCCGTCTCGGCGTGGATCACCCCGCTGGACGCGCTGGAGCAGGCACAGGTGGCGCCGCCGGAGCGCACGCACACCCTGTTGCCGTACCTCGACGACTCGCAGGACGAACCGGCGGGCTACGACCTGCACATCTCCGTGGCGGTCAACGGCCATGTGATCTCCGAACCGCCGTTCTCGACCATGTACTGGACGGCGGCGCAGCAGTTGGCGCACATGACGGTGAACGGCGCGTCGCTGCGGACGGGCGACCTGTACGGGTCGGGCACCGTGAGCGGCACGGCCGAGGGCGAGCGCGGCTCACTCCTGGAACTGACCTGGAACGGGCGGGACCCGCTCGAACTCCCGGACGGCAAGCGGACGTTCCTGGAGGACGGGGACGTGGTGACGATGACGGCGTGGGCACCGGGGCCGGACGGGACGCGGGTGGGCCTCGGAGAGGTGTCAGGCCGGGTGGTACCGAACAGCTGAGCCGGCGGCATCCCGGAGAGCGGGCAGGAGACGCTGCTGGGGGGAGGCCGCGGTGCGGGCGCTGTGGCCGCCCGTCGCCGAAGGACGCCCCCCGGCAGCACCTACGCCCAGTCCTCCGGTTCGGGCTCGTCCTCGGGCTCCGGCCACGCCGGGTCGGGGCCCTGACCGGACACCGGCCCACCGTCCGCGGAATCCTCCTCCGTCGGCCCGTCGAGGGCGGCCAGGACCCCGAGCACCCCCTCCCCGTACGTCGCGAGTTTCTTCTCGCCCACTCCGCCGATCGCGCCGAGCTCCGCCACCGTCTTCGGGCGGGCCGTCGCGATCTCGCGGAGCGTCGCGTCGTGGAAGATCACATAGGCCGGGACGCCCTGTTCCCTCGCTCGGGACGCACGCCAGGAGCGCAGGGCCTCGAAGACCGGCAGCAGCTCGGCCGGAAGCTCCGCCGCCACCTTCGGCGCACGCTCACCCTTCGGGGCCGCGGACCGGGTGACCGTGGGTTTGGGCGGCTCCTTGCGCAGGGGCACCTCGCGCTCCCGCCGCAGCACCGCACCGCTGGCCTCGGTCAGCACCAGCGTCCCGTACTCGCCCTCGACCGCCAGCAGGCTCTGCGCCAGCAACTGCCGTATGACGCCGCGCCATTCGCCCTCGGACAGCTCCTCGCCGATGCCGAACACGGACAGCTGGTCGTGGTCGAACTGGATCACCTTGGCCGTGCGCCGCCCCAGCAGAATGTCGACGATCTGCACCGCGCCGAACTTCTGCCGCCGCTCCCGGTCCAGCCTCCACACCGTGGACAGCACCTTCTGGGCCGCGATGGTGCCGTCCCAGGTGTCCGGCGGCACCAGGCAAGTGTCGCAGTTGCCGCAGCCGCCGGTCCCGGGGTCCTGGCCGAAGTAGGCCAGCAGCTGACCGCGACGGCACCGGGCGGTCTCGCACAGAGCCAGCATCGCGTCCAGGTGCGCCTGGGCCCGGCGGCGGAACTCCTCGTCGGACTCCCCGGACTGGATGAGCTTGCGCTGCTGTATGACGTCGTTCAGCCCGTACGCCATCCAGGCCGTGGAGGGCGACCCGTCGCGGCCCGCGCGGCCGGTCTCCTGGTAGTAGCCCTCGACCGACTTCGGCAGGTCCAGATGCGCGACGAACCGTACGTCCGGCTTGTCGATACCCATCCCGAACGCGATGGTGGCGACGACGACCAGTCCGTCCTCGCGCAGGAACCGGGACTGGTGCGCAGCGCGTGTGCCCGCGTCCAGGCCCGCGTGGTACGGCACCGCCTCGATGCCGTTGCGGGTCAGGAACTCGGCCGTCTTCTCCACCGAGTTCCGCGAGAGGCAGTAGACGATGCCCGCGTCGCCTGCGTGCTCCTCGCGCAGGAATGTGAGCAGCTGCTTCTTGGGGTCGGCCTTCGGGACGATCCGGTACTGGATGTTGGGACGGTCGAAGCTCGACACGAAGTGACGGGCGCTCGGCATGCCGAGCCGCTGGGTGATCTCCTGGTGCGTGGCCTGCGTCGCCGTCGCCGTCAGCGCGATTCGGGGGACCTCCGGCCAGCGCTCGCCGAGCAGGGACAGGGCCAGATAGTCGGGCCGGAAGTCATGGCCCCACTGGGACACGCAGTGCGCCTCGTCGATGGCGAACACCGAGATCTTGCCGCGTGAGAGCAGGTCGAGGGTGGCGTCCAGGCGCAGCCGCTCGGGGGCCAGATAGAGCAGGTCCAGCTCGCCGGCCAGGAACTCCGCCTCCACCATGCGCCGCTCTTCGAAGTCCTGCGTGGAGTTGACGAACCCTGCGCGCACGCCGAGCGCCCGCAGCGCGTCCACCTGGTCCTGCATCAGCGCGATCAGGGGCGAGACGACCACGCCCGTGCCGGGTCTGACCAGGGCCGGGATCTGGTAGCAGAGCGACTTGCCGGCGCCGGTGGGCATGAGCACCACGGCGTCGTCGCCGGCCACCACATGCTCGATGATCGCTTCCTGCTCGCCGCGGAAGGTCTCGTAGCCGAAGACCCGGTTCAACGCGGCCAGCGCCTCGCTGTCGCCGCCCGGCGCCGGCCGCACGCCTGCCTCGGTCATCACACCCGTCCCGTCCATCGCCCGTCCCCCGTGCGTCGTCCTTCGACCACGACGTCCACGATAGGGGGCCGCGCCGACAGGTCCGGAGTTTTCCACAGGCTCCCCTGCCCACCCCAGGTCAAGGACCGGCGGTCGTGACGCGTCGCGCGCCGAACCGGTGAGCCGCACGCACGACGGCCCGGCACCCCCCCGAGCGGGCACCGGGCCGTCGCCCTGCGGGCGCTGTGCGTCAGCGCACGAACACACCCGCTTGGCTCGCCAGATCCAGGAAGTACTGCGGCGCCACACCCAGTACCAGCGTGACCGCCACGCCTGCCCCGATCGCCGTCATCGTCAGCGGTGAGGGCACCGCCACCGTCGGGCCCTCGGGGTGCGGCTCGCTGAAGAACATCAGCACGATCACCCGGATGTAGAAGAACGCGGCGATCGCCGACGAGATCACACCGATCACCACCAGCGGGACCGCCCCGCCCTCCGCCGCCGCCTTGAACACGGCGAACTTCCCGGCGAACCCGGAGGTCAGCGGGATGCCCGCGAAGGCCAGCAGAAACACCGCGAACACGGCCGCCACCAGGGGTGACCTGCGTCCGAGCCCGGCCCACTTGGACAGGTGCGTGGCCTCGCCGCCCGCGTCCCGGACGAGCGTCACAACGGCGAAGGCGCCGATCGTCACGAACGAGTACGCGGCCAGATAGAAGAGGACCGAGGACACGCCGTCCCGTGTCGTCGCGATGACACCCGCGAGGATGAAGCCCGCGTGCGCGATCGACGAGTAGGCGAGCAGGCGCTTGATGTCGGTCTGGGTGATCGCGACGATCGCGCCGCCCAGCATGGTGACGATCGCGACCGCCCACATCACCGGACGCCAGTCCCAGCGCATGCCCGGCAGCACGACGTACAGCAGCCGCAGCAGGGCGCCGAACGCCGCCACCTTGGTCGCCGCCGCCATGAAACCGGTCACCGGGGTCGGTGCTCCCTGGTACACGTCCGGTGTCCACATGTGGAAGGGCACCGCGGCCACCTTGAACAGCAGGCCCATCACGACCATCGCGGCGCCGATCAGCAGCAGCGCGTCATTGCCCATGGTGCCCGCGAGCGCCGGGTCGACGTTCGTGACCGTGCCGTCCACGACCCGGGCGATCGTGCCGTAGGACACCGAGCCCGCGTAGCCGTACAGCAGCGCGATGCCGAACAGCGTGAACGCGGAGGCGAAGGCGCCGAGCAGGAAGTACTTGACCGCGGCCTCCTGCGACATGAGCCGCTTGCGGCGGGCCAGGGCGCACAGCAGGTACAGCGGCAGCGAGAAGACTTCCAGGGCGACGAACAGGGTCAGCAGGTCGTTCGCCGAGGGGAAGACGAGCATGCCGCCCACCGCGAACAGCAGCAGCGGGAACGCCTCGGTCGTCGTGAAGCCCGCCTTCACGGCGGCCTTCTCGCTCTCGCTGCCCGGTACGGCCGCCGCCTGCGCGGCGAAGGAGTCGACCCGGTTGCCGTGCGCCGCCGGGTCCAGGCGCCGCTCGGCGAAGGTGAACACGCCGAGCAGACCGGCCAGCAGGATCGTCCCCTGAAGGAACAGGGACGGCCCGTCGACCGCGATGGCGCCCATGGCCGCGATGTGCGCCTTGGTGGTGCCGTACCCGCCGGCCGCGAGCGCCACGACCGCGGCGAACGCGGCGGCGAGCGCGACCGTCGATACGAACGCCTGGGCGTAGTAACGGGACTTGCGCGGCACAAAGGCCTCGATCAGCACTCCGATCAGTGCCCCACCCAGGACGATCAAGGTGGGTGACAACTGACCGTATTCGATCTTCGGCGCGCCGATCTTCGAGATCGGATCGGCCGCGGTTGTCCACAGGCTGTGGACGACTGCTGTGCTCACTTGGCCGCCTCCACCTCGGGCTTGGGGTCGGTCTGATGTACGTCGGACATGGTCTGCTGGACCGCCGGGTTCACGATGTCGGTGACCGGCTTCGGGTAGACGCCCAGGAAGATCAGCAACGCGATCAGCGGGGCGACCACCAGAAGTTCACGCACGCGCAGGTCCGGCATCTGGGCGACCTCCGGTTTCACCGGGCCCGTCATCGTCCGCTGGTAGAGGACGAGGGTGTAGAGCGCGGCGAGGACGATGCCGAAGGTGGCGATGATGCCGATGGCCGGATGGCGTGCGAACGTGCCGACCAGGACCAGGAACTCACTGACGAACGGCGCGAGCCCCGGCAGCGAGAGCGTCGCCAGGCCGCCGATCAGGAAGGTGCCAGCGAGTACCGGCGCCACCTTCTGCACGCCTCCGTAGTCCGCGATCAGACGCGAGCCGCGGCGCGAGATCAGGAAGCCGGCCACCAGCATCAGGGCAGCGGTCGAGATGCCGTGGTTGACCATGTAGAGGGTCGCACCGGACTGACCCTGGCTGGTCATCGCGAAGATGCCCATGATGATGAAGCCGAAGTGCGAGATCGACGCGTAGGCCACCAGGCGCTTGATGTCCCGCTGGCCCACGGCGAGCAGTGCACCGTAGATGATGCTAATCAGTGCCAGGATGAGGATGGCGGGCGTCGCCCACTTGCTGGCCTCCGGGAACAGCTGGAGGCAGAAGCGGAGCATGGCGAACGTGCCGACCTTGTCGACGACCGCCGTGATCAGGACGGCGACCGGGGCGGTGGCCTCTCCCATGGCGTTGGGCAGCCAGGTGTGCACCGGCCACAGCGGCGCCTTCACCGCGAAGGCGAAGAAGAAGCCGAGGAACAGCCAGCGTTCGGTGCTGGTCGCCATGTGGAGCGAGCCGTTCGCCCGCGCCTGCACGATCTCCGGGAGCGAGAAGTTCCCCGCCTGCACGTAGAGGCCGATCACCGCGGCCAGCATGATCAGGCCGCCGACCAGGTTGTAGAGGAGGAACTTGACGGCGGCGTACGACCGCTGCGTGGACGCCACCTTCTCGCCGTGCTCGTGGGCACGGTCCCCGAAGCCGCCGATGAGGAAGTACATCGGGATGAGCATGGCTTCGAAGAAGATGTAGAAGAGGAAGACGTCGGTGGCCTCGAAGGAGAGGATCACCATCGCCTCGACGGCCAGGATCAGGGCGAAGAAGCCCTGCGTCGGCCGCCAGCGGCGGCTTCCGGTCTCCAGCGGGTCGGCGTCGTGCCAGCCCGCCAGGATCACGAACGGCATCAGCAGGGCGGTCAGCGCGATGAGCGCCACGGCGATGCCGTCCACCCCGAGTTCGTACCGCACCCCGAAGTCCCTGATCCAGGCGTGGGACTCGGTGAGCTGGTAGCGGGAGCCGCCCGGATCGAAGCGGACCACGACCAGCGCGGCGAGCGCGAGCGTGGCGAGCGAGACGACCAGTGCCAGCCATTTGGCGGCGGTCCGCTGTGCGGCCGGGACCGCGGCCGTGGCGATCGCTCCCAGGGCCGGGAGTGCCGCCGCCGAAGTCAGCAGAGGAAAGGACATCGGTATCAGACCGCCCTCATCAGCAGGGTCAGGGCGACGAGCAGCGCCGCACCGCCGAACATCGAGACCGCGTACGACCGTGCGTAGCCGTTCTGCAGCCGGCGGAGCCGACCGGAGAGGCCACCGATCGAGGCCGCGGTGCCGTTGACGACACCGTCGACCAGGGTGTGGTCCACGTACACCAGGGAGCGTGTGAGGTGTTCTCCGCCGCGGACGAGGACGACGTGGTTGAAGTCGTCCTGGAGCAGGTCGCGCCGGGCCGCCCGGGTGAGCAGCGATCCGCGCGGGGCGACGACCGGCACCGGGCGGCGGCCGTACTGGGCGTAGGCGATGCCGGCGCCCACGACGAGCAGCACCATGGTGGCGATCGTGACCGTCAGGGCACTGACCGGGGAGTTGCCCTCCGAGTGCCCGGTGACCGGCTCCAGCCAGTGCAGGAAGCGGTCGCCGACCGAGAAGAACCCGCCCGCGAACACCGAACCGAAGGCCAGCACGATCATCGGGATCGTCATGACCCCCGGCGACTCGTGCGGGTGCGGTTCATGGCCGTGCTCGTCCGGCTGCCAGCGCTTCTCGCCGAAGAAGGTCATGATCATCACGCGCGTCATGTAGTACGCGGTGATGGCCGCGCCCAGAAGGGCCGCGCCGCCCAGGATCCAGCCCTCGGTGCCGCCCTTGGCGAAGGCCGCCTCGATGATCTTGTCTTTGGAGAAGAAGCCGGACAGGCCCGGGAAGCCGATGATGGCGAGGTAGCCGAGGCCGAAGGTGACGAACGTGACCGGCATGTACTTCCGCAGGCCGCCGTACTTGCGCATGTCGACCTCGTCGTTCATGCCGTGCATCACCGAGCCGGCACCGAGGAAGAGCCCCGCCTTGAAGAAGCCGTGCGTCACCAGGTGCATGATCGCGAAGACATAGCCGATGGGGCCGAGACCCGCGGCGAGCACCATGTACCCGATCTGCGACATGGTGGAGCCGGCCAGCGCCTTCTTGATGTCGTCCTTGGCGCAACCGACGATCGCACCGAACAGGAGCGTGACGGCACCCACCACGGTGACCACCAGCTGGGCGTCCGGTGCCGCGTTGAAGATCACACCGGAGCGGACGATCAGATAGACGCCCGCGGTCACCATGGTCGCGGCGTGGATGAGGGCCGAGACCGGGGTCGGGCCCTCCATCGCGTCCCCGAGCCAGGACTGCAGCGGCACCTGTGCGGACTTGCCGCACGCGGCGAGCAGCAGCATCAGGCCGATGGCGGTGAGCTTGCCCTCCCCGGCCTTGCCCACGTCCGCGAAGACCGGCCCGAAGGCGAAGGTCCCGAAGGTCGTGAACATCAGCATGATGGCGATCGACAGGCCCATGTCGCCGACGCGGTTGACGAGGAACGCCTTCTTCGCCGCCGTCGCCGCGCTCGGCTTGTGCTGCCAGAAGCCGATCAGCAGGTACGAGGCGAGACCGACGCCCTCCCAGCCGACATACAGCAGGAGGTAGTTGTCGGCGAGGACGAGCAGCAGCATCGCCGCGAGGAACAGATTCAGATAGCCGAAGAAGCGGCGCCTGCGCTCGTCGTGCTCCATGTACCCGACCGAGTACAGATGGATGAGCGAGCCGACACCGGTGATCAGCAGGACGAACGTCATCGACAGCTGGTCGAGCCGGAAGGCCACGTCGGCCTGGAAGCCGCCCACCGGGACCCAGCTGAACAGGTGCTGCGTCAGGGTCCGGTGGGCGGTGGCCTTGCCCAGCATGTCGGTGAAGAGGACGGCGCCGACCACGAAGGAGGCGGTGGCGAGCACCGTGCCGATCCAGTGGCCGACCGCATCGAGCCTTCTGCCGCCGCACAGCAGGACGGCCGCTCCGAGCAGAGGCGCCGCGATGAGCAGCGCAATCAGGTTCTCCACGATTCTTCCGACCCCTTACAGCTTCATCAGGCTGGCGTCGTCGACCGAGGCCGAGTGGCGGGTACGGAACAGCGACACGATGATCGCGAGCCCGACCACGACCTCCGCGGCGGCGACGACCATCGTGAAGAACGCGATGATCTGGCCGTCGAGATTGCCGTGCATCCGGGAGAAGGTGACGAACGCGAGGTTGCAGGCATTGAGCATCAGCTCGATGCACATGAACACCACGATCGCGTTCCGCCGGATGAGCACACCGGTCGCGCCGATCGTGAACAACAGGGCGGCTAGGTAGAGGTAGTTGACCGGGTTCACTTCGACGCCTCCTCGGTCCTCTTGAGCGCCGGACGCTCCTCCTCGGACCGCTCCAGGCGCTCCGCGGCCCGCTGTTCGAGGGCCTTCAGATCGCCGATCGCCTCCTCGGACACATCACGGATCTGACCGCGCTCGCGCAGGGTCTTGTTGACGGTCAGCTCGGACGGGGTGCCGTCCGGGAGAAGACCGGCGATGTCCACCGCGTTGTGCCGGGCGTAGACGCCGGGGGCCGGAAGCGGCGGAAGGTGCTTGCCCTCGCGCACCCGCTGCTCGGACAGCTCGCGCTGGGTCCGGGCGCGCTCGGTGCGCTCGCGGTGGGTGAGCACCATGGCGCCGACCGCGGCCGTGATGAGCAGGGCACCGGTGATTTCGAAGGCGTACACGTACTTGGTGAAGATGAGGGCCGCCAGGCCCTCCACATTCCCGTTCGCGTTGGCCTTGCCCAGGCCGTCGAAGTCCTTCAGGGACGCGTGGGCGATGCCCGCGAGGAGCAGGACGCCGAAGCCGACCCCGCACACAAGGGCCAGCCAGCGCTGGCCCTTGATGGTTTCCTTCAGGGAGTCCGCCGCGGTGACACCGACGAGCATCACCACGAACAGGAACAGCATCATGATCGCGCCGGTGTAGACGACGATCTGCACGACCCCGAGGAAGTAGGCGCCGTTGGCGAGGTAGAACACCGCCAGCACGATCATGGTGCCGGCCAGGCAGAGCGCGCTGTGCACGGCCTTCTTCATGAAGACGGTGCACAGGGCGCCGATCACCGCGACGGTGCCGAGGACCCAGAACTGGAAGGCCTCTCCCGTGGAGGTGGTGTAGGCGGCAAGTTGCGGGCTCATGCGTCGGCCCCCTGTTCCTCGGGCTTCTCTCCCTTGGAGACGGCCACCTGACGCACCGTGCCGGGCGCGGCCTCCGTCACCAGACCCCGGTAGTAGTCCTGCTCGTCCGTCCCCGGGTAGATGGCGTGGGGCGTGTCGACCATGCCCTCTTCGAGGCCTGCGAGCAGCTGCTCCTTGGTGTAGATGAGGTTGGCGCGGCTGGAGTCGGCGAGCTCGAACTCGTTCGTCATCGTGAGCGCGCGGGTGGGGCACGCCTCGATGCACAGCCCGCACAGGATGCAGCGGGCGTAGTTGATCTGGTACACCCGCCCGTACCGCTCGCCCGGCGAGTAGCGCTCCTCGTCCGTGTTGTCCGCGCCCTCGACGTAGATCGCGTCGGCGGGGCAGGCCCAGGCGCAGAGCTCGCAGCCGACGCACTTCTCCAGGCCGTCCGGATGGCGGTTGAGCTGGTGCCGTCCGTGGAACCGCGGGGCCGTGGTCTTCTTCTGCTCCGGGTACTGCTCGGTCAGCCGCTTCTTGAACATGGCCTTGAAGGTCACGCCGAAGCCGGCCACGGGGTTCTGGAAACCGGGCTTGGTCTCCTTGGGCTCCTCAGCCATCGGACGCCTCCTTTCCATCCGAAGATCCGTCACTGGCAGTGTCCGGTCCACCACTGACAATCAGCTCCCCCTGGCCGCGCGAACGGCGCCGCGGTACCGGCGGCAGCGTCTGACCGGGCAGCGGCGGGACGGGGAATCCGCCCGCCATCGCGTCGAATGCGGCCGGCCCCTCGGCGGGCCGTTCGCCCTCCGTGGCCTTCGCGCGGAACATGTCGATGACGAACGACACCAGCAGCAGCGCAAGGATGCCGCCCGCGACATACAAGGCGATGTCGGCGAAGCCGTAGTTCTCGTTGCGCAGCACCCGCACGGTCGCCACGAGCATCAGCCAGACCACGGAGACCGGGATGAGCACCTTCCAGCCGAGCTTCATCAGCTGGTCGTAGCGGACGCGCGGCAGCGTTCCGCGCAGCCAGATGAAGAAGAACAGCAGCAACTGGACCTTGACGACGAACCAGAGCAGTGGCCACCAGCCGTGGTTGGCTCCCGCCCAGAAGGTGCTGATCGGCCACGGGGCCCGCCAGCCGCCCAGGAAGAGCGTGGTCGACACGGCCGAGACGGTCACCATGTTCACGTACTCGGCGAGCATGAACATCGCGAACTTGATCGACGAGTACTCGGTGTTGAACCCGCCGACCAGGTCGCCCTCCGACTCGGGCATGTCGAAGGGGGCACGGTTGGTCTCGCCGACCATCGTGACGATGTAGATGATGAACGAGACCGGGAGCAGCAGGATGAACCAGCGGTCGTGCTGCTGCTCGACGATCCGCGATGTCGACATCGACCCCGAGTAGAGGAACACGGAGGCGAAGGCGGCGCCCATGGCGATCTCGTACGAGATCATCTGCGCGCAGGAGCGCAGACCGCCCAGCAGCGGATAGGTGGATCCGGAGCTCCAGCCCGCCAGCACGATGCCGTAGATGCCGACCGAGGCGATCGCGAGGATGTAGAGCATCGCGATCGGCAGGTCGGTCAGCTGCATCGCGGTGCGGTGGCCGAAGATCGAGATCTCGTTGCCGGAGGGCCCGAAGGGGATCACCGCGATCGCCATGAAGGCCGGGATGGCCGCGACGATCGGCGCGAGGACGTAGACCACCTTGTCCGCGCGCTTGACGATGACGTCTTCCTTCAGCATCAGCTTCACGCCGTCGGCGAGCGACTGGAGCATGCCCCAGGGGCCGTGCCGGTTGGGGCCGATGCGCAGCTGCATCCAGGCGACGACCTTGCGCTCCCACACGATGGAGAACAGCACGGTCACCATCAGGAAGGCGAAGCAGAAGACCGCCTTGATGACGACCAGCCACCACGGGTCGTGGCCGAACATGGAGAGGTCTTCAGCGGCGAGGTACGGGCTCATGCCTCCACCTCCTTGGGGGCGTCGACGGTGGACGTCGCCGGGCCGATGCGGACGAGGGTGCCGGGCAGCGCGCCGGTGTCGGAGGCGACGCCGCCACCCGTGGAGTTCAGCGGGAGCCAGACGACGCGGTCGGGCATCTCGGTGATCTGCAGCGGGAGTTCGACGGTTCCGGCGGGGCCGGTCACGGCGAAGGTGTCGCCGTCCTTGACGCCCGCCTCGGCAGCGGTGGCGGCGGACACGCGCGCGCGTGCCGCGTGCCGGGTGCCGGCGAGCGCGTCGTCGCCCTCCTGGAGACGGCCCAGGTCGAGCAGCAGCCGGTGGCCCGCGAGCACGGCCTCCCCGGCTGCCGGGCGCGGCAGCTGCCCGCCGATCTCCAGAGGGTTGTTCGCCCGTGGTCCGCCCCATGCGCCGAGCCGGTCCAGCTCCAAGCGCACGGTGCGCAGATCGGGCAGGCCCAGATGGACGTCCATGGCGTCGGCGAGCATCTGGAGCACACGCGCGTCGGTGGGTGCCACGGAGCGGGTCATCTGGTCGGGCTTGAGCGCGGCCTCGAAGAAGCGGGCCCGGCCCTCCCAGTTGAGGAAGGTGCCGGCCTTCTCGGCGACCGCCGCGACCGGCAGCACCACGTCCGCGCGGTCGGTGACCTCGCCGGGGCGCAGCTCGAGCGAGACCACGAAGTCCACCGCGGAGAGTGCTTCACGCGCGCGTGCCGGATCGGGCAGGTCGGCGACGTCGACGCCGGCGACCATCAGGGCCCGCAGTTCGCCCGTGGCCGCGGCCTCCACGATCTGACCCGTGTCCCGGCCGTAGCGGTGCGGGAGTTCGGCGACGCCCCACGCGGCGGCGACCTCCTCCCGCGCGCGCGGGTCGCTCGCCGGACGGCCGCCCGGCAGCAGCGAGGGCAGGGCGCCCACCTCGACCGCCCCGCGCTCCCCGGCCCGGCGCGGGATCCACACCAGGTGGGCGCCGGTCGCGGCCGCGGTCCGGACGGCGGCGGTGAGTCCGCCCGCCACGGCGGCGAGGCGTTCGCCGACGACGATCACCGCGCCCTCGGTGCGCAGGGCCTCGGCGGCCCGTACGCCGTCCTCCTGCAGGCCGACCTTGCCGGCCAGCGCGTCCAGCCACTCGGTCTCGGTGTCGGGCGCGGCGGGCAGCAGGGTGCCGCCGGCCTTCGCAAGGCCCCGGGTGGCGTGTGTGGCGAGCGAGAACACCTGCTGTCCGTGTCCGCGCCAGGCCTTGCGCAGCCGCAGGAAGACGCCGGGCGCCTCCTCCTCGGACTCGAACCCGACGAGCAGGACGGCGGGTGCCTTCTCCAGGGAGGTGTACGTGACACCCGTACCGTCGAGGTCGCGTCCGCGACCCACGATCCTGGCGGCCAGGAAGTCGGCCTCCTCACCGCTGTGCACGCGCGCGCGGAAGTCGATGTCGTTCGTTTCGAGGGCCACGCGTGCGAACTTGCTGTACGCGTAGGCGTCCTCGACGGTGAGCCGGCCACCGGTCAGCACACCGGCCCGGCCCCGCGCGGCGAGCAGGCCCCGTGCGGCGATCTCCAGCGCCTCGGGCCAGGACGCGGGCTCCAGTTCACCGGATTCGCCGCGTACCAGCGGGGTGTCGAGGCGGTCCCTCATCTGCGCGTACCGGAACGCGAAGCGCCCCTTGTCGCAGATCCACTCCTCGTTGACCTCGGGGTCGTTCGCCGCGAGGCGGCGCATGACCTTGCCGCGCCGGTGGTCCGTGCGGGTCGCGCAGCCGCCGGAGCAGTGCTCGCACACCGACGGCGACGAGACGAGGTCGAAGGGCCGCGAGCGGAAGCGGTACGCCGCCGAGGTGAGCGCACCCACCGGGCAGATCTGGATGGTGTTGCCGGAGAAGTACGACTCGAAGGGGTCGCCCTCGCCGGTGCCGACCTGCTGGAGTGCGCCGCGCTCCAGCAGCTCGATCATCGGATCGCCCGCGATCTGGTTGGAGAACCGGGTGCAGCGGGCGCACAGCACGCACCGTTCCCGGTCCAGCAGCACCTGGGTGGAGATCGGGACGGGCTTCTCGTAGGTGCGCTTGCCGCCCTCGAAGCGGGACTCGGCGTGGCCGTGCGACATGGCCTGGTTCTGCAGCGGGCACTCGCCGCCCTTGTCGCAGACCGGGCAGTCCAGCGGGTGGTTGATGAGCAGCAGCTCCATCACACCCTTCTGGGCCTTTTCGGCGACGGGCGAGGTGAGGTGCGTCTTCACCACCATCCCGTCCGTGCACGTGATCGTGCAGGAGGCCATGGGCTTGCGCTGGCCCTCGACCTCGACGATGCACTGGCGGCAGGCGCCGGCCGGGTCGAGCAGAGGGTGGTCGCAGAAGCGGGGGATCTCGATGCCGAGCTGTTCGGCGGCACGGATGACCAGGGTGCCCTTGGGCACGCTGATCTCGATGCCGTCGATCGTCAGCGTGACGAGGTCCTCCGGCGGGACCGCCGCCCCTCCCCCTCCCGAGGGAGCGCTGGTGGTCACAGTCATGCGGTCACCTCCGCGGGCTTGTCCGCCCAGGCCGTGGACTTGGCCGGGTCGAAGGGGCAACCCCGGCCCGTGATGTGCTCCTCGTACTCCTCGCGGAAGTACTTGAGGGAGGAGAAGATCGGCGAGGCGGCGCCGTCACCGAGGGCGCAGAACGACTTGCCGTTGATGTTGTCGGCGATGTCGGCGAGCTTGTCGAGGTCGGACATCACGCCCTTGCCCGCCTCGATGTCCCGCAGCAACTGGACGAGCCAGTACGTCCCTTCGCGGCAGGGTGTGCACTTGCCGCAGGACTCGTGGGCGTAGAACTCGGTCCAGCGGGTGACGGCACGGACCACACAGGTCGTCTCGTCGAAGCACTGCAGGGCCTTGGTGCCGAGCATGGAACCGGCGGCGCCCACGCCCTCGTAGTCGAGCGGGACGTCGAGGTGCTCGTCGGTGAACATCGGCGTCGAGGAGCCGCCCGGCGTCCAGAACTTGAGGCGGTGGCCGGGCCGCATGCCGCCGCTCATCTCGAGCAGCTGGCGGAGCGTGATGCCGAGCGGGGCCTCGTACTGACCGGGGCTCGCGACATGGCCGCTGAGCGAGTAGAGCGTGAAGCCGGGTGACTTCTCGCTGCCCATCGACCGGAACCATTCCTTGCCCCGGGTCAGGATCGCGGGAACGGACGCGATGGACTCGACGTTGTTCACCACAGTCGGGCACGCGTAGAGGCCCGCGACCGCAGGGAAGGGGGGACGCAGCCGCGGCTGGCCACGGCGGCCTTCGAGCGAGTCGAGCAGTGCGGTCTCCTCACCGCAGATGTACGCGCCCGCGCCCGCGTGCACGGTGAGTTGGAGGTCGAGTCCGCTGCCCAGGATGTTCTCGCCGAGGTAGCCCGCCGCGTAGGCCTCGTCCACGGCCGAGTGCAGCCGGCGAAGTACGGGGACGACCTCACCCCGCAGATAGATGAAGGCATGCGACGACCTGATGGCGTAGCACGCGATGACGATGCCCTCGATGAGGCTGTGCGGGTTCGCGAAGAGGAGCGGGATGTCCTTGCAGGTCCCGGGCTCCGACTCGTCGGCGTTGACAACAAGATAGTGAGGCTTGCCGTCGCCCTGCGGAATGAACTGCCACTTCATTCCGGTCGGGAATCCCGCGCCGCCGCGCCCGCGCAGTCCGGAGTCCTTGACGTACGCGATCACGTCGTCCGGCGACATGGCGAGCGCCTTGCGGAGCCCCTCGTACCCCTCGTGCCGTCGGTAGACGTCCAGCGTCCAGGCCTTCTCCTCGTCCCAGAAGGCGGACAGGACGGGTGCCAGCAGCTTCTCGGGGCTGCTCTCTCCCCCACCCTCGAACTTGCCCGGGCGGGAGGTCCCCCCGTCCTCGGTGGTCACTGTCATCACTCCCCCTCCTCCGTGACGGGACCCGCCGGGTGGGCCGGGTCAGAGGCCGATGTGTCCTGTGGCGCGTCGTGCGACCCGAGGTGCTCGGCCGGTGACGGATCGTGCACCGATCCCGGTCGCGGCTCGTCGTGCGGTCCGCCGTCCCGCGGATGCACCACGCGCGCCGTAGGGGTCTCGCCCTTGGAGAGCCGGAGCCCGATCAGCGAGGCGGGGCCCGCGCTGCCCGTCGCCTCGACGGCACCGTCCCGTTCGTCGGGGAAGCCCGCCAGCATCCGGGCGGTCTCCTTGAAGGTGCACAGGGGGGCGCCGCGGGTGGGTTCGACCTGCCGTCCCGCGCGCAGGTCGTCCACCAGGCTCTTGGCGCTCTGCGGGGTCTGGTTGTCGAAGAACTCCCAGTTCACCATCACGACCGGCGCGTAGTCACAGGCCGCGTTGCACTCGATGTGCTCCAGGGTGACCTTGCCGTCCGCGGTGGTCTCGCCGTTGCCGACGCCCAGGTGCTCCTGGAGGGCGGAGAAGATCGCGTCGCCGCCCATCACGGCACACAGGGTGTTGGTGCAGACGCCCACCTGGTAGTCACCGGAGGGCTTGCGCCGGTACATGGTGTAGAAGGTGGCGACCGCGGTGACCTCGGCCGTGGTCAGGTCCAGCATGTCCGCGCAGAACTGCATTCCGGTCCGCGTGACGTGCCCCTCCTCCGACTGGACCAGGTGCAGCAGCGGAAGCAGGGCGGACCGCGAGTCCGGGTAGCGGTCGATGATCTCGTGCGCGTCCCGCTCGAGCCGGGCTCGAACGTCGTCCGGGTAGTCGGGCGCGGGCAGCTCGGGCATGCCCAGGCTGACGCCCCGCTCCGAGGAACTGGTGGTCACCGGTCGACGCCTCCCATCACGGGGTCGATGGACGCGACGGCGACGATCACGTCGGCGACCTGGCCGCCCTCGCACATCGCCGCCATGGCTTGCAGATTGGTGAAGGACGGGTCGCGGAAGTGAACCCGGTAGGGGCGGGTGCCGCCGTCGGACACGACGTGCACGCCCAGTTCGCCCTTGGGCGACTCGACCGCCGCGTACGCCTGTCCCGGCGGGACGCGGAAGCCCTCGGTCACCAGCTTGAAGTGGTGGATCAGGGCCTCCATGGAGGTGCCCATGATCTTCTTGATGTGGTCGAGGGAGTTGCCGAGCCCGTCCGGTCCCAGGGCGAGTTGGGCGGGCCAGGCGATCTTCTTGTCGGCGACCATGACCGGGCCGGGCTGCAGCCGGTCCAGGCACTGCTCGATGATCCTCAGCGACTGGCGCATCTCCTCCAGGCGGATGAGGAAGCGGCCGTAGGCGTCGCAGCTGTCGGCGGTCGGGACGTCGAAGTCGTAGGTCTCGTAGCCGCAGTAGGGCTGTGCCTTGCGCAGGTCGTGCGGCAGGCCCGCGGAGCGCAGGATCGGGCCGGTGGCACCGAGGGCCATGCAGCCGGCCAGATCGAGGTAGCCGATGTCCTGCATACGGGCCTTGAAGATGGGGTTCCCGGTGGCGAGCTTGTCGTACTCCGGGAGGTTCTTCCTCATCTTCTTGACGAACTCGCGGATCTGGTCCACCGCACCCGGCGGCAGGTCCTGGGCGAGTCCGCCGGGGCGGATGTAGGCGTGGTTCATCCGCAGACCGGTGATCAGCTCGTAGATGTCGAGGATCAGCTCCCGGTCGCGGAAGCCGTAGATCATGATGGTGGTGGCGCCGAGCTCCATGCCTCCGGTGGCGATGCACACCAGGTGGGAGGACAACCGGTTCAGCTCCATCAGGAGCACGCGGATGAGCGTGGCGCGGTCCGGGATCTCGTCCTCGATGCCGAGGAGCTTCTCGACCGCGAGGCAGTACGCCGTCTCGTTGAAGAACGGTGTCAGGTAGTCCATGCGCGTCACGAACGTGGTGCCCTGCGTCCACGTGCGGTACTCGAGGTTCTTCTCGATGCCGGTGTGGAGGTAGCCGATTCCGCAGCGGGCCTCGGTGACGGTCTCGCCCTCGATCTCCAGGATGAGCCGGAGCACGCCGTGCGTGGACGGGTGCTGCGGACCCATGTTGACGATGAGGCGCTCGTCGTCGGCGCGGGCCGTGGACTGGACGACCTCGTCCCAGTCGCCGCCGGTGACCGTGTAGACGGTGCCTTCGGTCGTCTCGCGCGCGGAGGCGGAGGAGGGAGTATGCGTGCTCATGAGTACGACCTCCGCTGGTCCGGAGCCGGGATCTGGGCGCCCTTGTACTCGACGGGGATACCGCCGAGGGGATAGTCCTTGCGCTGCGGGAAGCCCTGCCAGTCGTCGGGCATCATGATCCGGGTCAGCGCCGGGTGGCCGTCGAAGATCAGGCCGAAGAAGTCGTACGTCTCGCGCTCGTGCCAGTCGTTCGTGGGATAGACGGAGACGAGCGACGGGATGTGCGGGTCGGCGTCGGGGGCGCTGACCTCCACGCGAAGCAGCCTGTTGTGGGTGATCGAGCGCAGGTGGTAGACGGCGTGCAGCTCGCGGCCCTTGTCGCCGGGGTAGTGCACTCCGCTCACACCCGTGCACAGCTCGAAGCGGAGCGCCGGGTCGTCGCGGAGGGTCTGGGCGACGGCCAGGAGGTACTCGCGTTCGATGTGGAAGGTCAGCTCGCCGCGGTCGACGACCGTCTTCTCGATGGCGTTCTCAGGGACGAGTCCCTGTTCCTCCAGGGCGCCCTCCAACTCGTCGGCGACCTCGTCGAACCAGCCGCCGTAGGGGCGAGTCGAGGCACCGGGGAGCCGGATGGAGCGGACGAGGCCGCCGTAACCGGAGGTGTCGCCGCCGTTGTTGGCGCCGAACATGCCGCGCTGGACCCGGATCTCCTCGCCGTGGTCGCCGCGCATGCCCGGGAGGTTCGCTGCGCCGAGGTCCTTCTCCGGGTTGACGCCGTTGCCGTTCTCCGCGGCTCCGTTCGCGCCGTTGCCCGGAGTGTTCGCGCCGTTGCTCTTCGCGTCGCTCATCGCAGCAGCCCCTTCATCTCGATCGTCGGAAGGGCCTTGAGGGCCGCTTCCTCCGCCTCGCGGGCCGCCTCCTCGGCGTTGACGCCGAGCTTGGAGGTCTGGATCTTGTGGTGCAGCTTGAGGATCGCGTCCATCAGCATCTCGGGCCGCGGCGGGCAGCCGGGCAGATAGATGTCGACGGGGACGATGTGGTCGACGCCCTGGACGATCGCGTAGTTGTTGAACATGCCGCCCGAGGAGGCGCAGACCCCCATGGAGATCACCCACTTGGGGTTCGGCATCTGGTCGTAGACCTGCCTGAGCACCGGCGCCATCTTCTGACTGACCCGGCCCGCGACGATCATCAGGTCCGCCTGGCGGGGCGAACCGCGGAAGACCTCCATGCCGAAGCGCGCCAGGTCGTAACGGCCGGCGCCGGTGGTCATCATCTCGATGGCACAGCAGGCGAGGCCGAAGGTGGCGGGGAAGACCGACGCCTTGCGCACCCAGCCCGCGGCCTGCTCGACGGTGGTCAGAAGGAAACCGCTCGGCAGCTTTTCTTCGAGTCCCATGTCCAAAGGCCCCTCAGTCCCATTCCAAGCCGCCGCGTCGCCATACATACGCGTAGGCGACGAAGACGGTGAGCACGAAGAGCAGCATCTCCACGAGCCCGAAGATCCCCAGGGAGTCGAAGGTGACGGCCCAGGGGTAGAGGAAGACGATCTCGATGTCGAAGACGATGAAGAGCATCGCCGTCAGGTAGTACTTGATCGGGAAACGCCCGCCACCGGCCGGCGTGGGGGTCGGCTCGATACCGCACTCATACGCTTCGAGCTTGGCGCGGTTGTACCGCTTCGGACCGATCAGCGTGGCCATGACCACGGAGAAGATCGCAAAGCCTGCCCCGAGGGCTCCCAGTACGAGGATGGGCGCATACGCGTTCACCGCTCCTCGCTCCTCTCAGTCGGCACTGACTGCTGGCGGTTGCCGGGCTCACAGCTGCCCCACCTGTCCCACGACCCCCGCTCGTCCCGGCGAAGATCGCGTACATGTGAAGCAGGTCACAAGCCCAACTGCCCCGCATCTTATGCCCGCCGCTATGTGATCTGCGACACGGGGGTCAGGACCTACTTTGTGATCTCCACCACCCGGCGAATGATCATGAAGTCGGATGAGCGGTGATCTTCATACGCGAAGCAGTCGAGTGATCACCAAGAGGTGACATTTTCGCTCGTCCTCGCAGGTCGGAGCGGCCTTGCAATATCAAAGTGATGGCGTTGAAAGCAAATTCGCCCTGGACCGGATCGCTTGATAGAGGAGTCCGTTCACACTTCAGGGGTAGGAGCGGTGACAGATGTGGACGTGTGCGCGCGTTCACGAGCAGGGCCGCGCCTCCACGGGCCTTCACGATCAAACGCGCACCCGTTCACGAGTGGCCCGCACCCCGAGGACGGGAGTGCACGCGTTCACGAGCCAGAGGACGCCACCGCGCGCGAGACGCCACCGCGGTGGTGACCGTTCCGTGACCTGTGCCACATCCACGTGAGGTTCCGATGAACCAGGCTTGGCCACCCGGCATATCCAGTGGTAGGTGCGGAGCAATCCGGGCGTAACGGCGAAAGGCCGTGTTCACAGCCTTGATCACCGCTGTCCGTAATGCCCGTTACGGCGTCAATAAAGAGTGACGCCCCGGCAATTCAGGGTCTCGATTGAACAACTGTGGCGCACCACACGTTTCTTGAAGGTATGGAGGAGCCCCTGGTACCGCTTGTACCCATGTCCCACACCGCTCACATACGCAGCCACCGGAAACCCCGGAACCGCAACGCGTCGACGATCGCGATGCGGGCCGGAGTCGCGGGTGGCGTCCTCAGCCTGGCCGCCGCCGGCGCCTCGGCCTCGGCCAACGCGGCCGAGCCGGTGACACAGACCCTCGAACTGCCCACCCTGACGGCCGACCTGGCCACTCAGGTCGCGCAGTCCGCCGAGGCCACCCAGCTGGCCGCGGCCAACTACCAGTTGCAGGCCGAGCGTGACGCGGCCGCCGCACATGCCGCAAAGCAGGCCAATGCGGACCTCGCAGCGGCCAAGAAGAAGGCGGCGGAGGCCAAGCGCAAGGCCGAGGCCGCCCGCCAGGCCGAGGCCGCCTCGCGCAGCACCGCGCGGACCGTCCTCTCCGCGGCGACGAGCACCGCCTCGACGTCCACGGCCACCGGTTCGGCCGCGGCGATCGTCGCCTTCGTCAAGGCGCAGATCGGTGACTCGTACGTCATGGGCGGTACCGGCCCCAACTCGTGGGACTGCTCCGGTCTTGTGCAGGCCGCGTTCAAGCAGGTCGGCGTGAGCCTGCCGCGCGTCTCGCAGGGCCAGTCGACCGCCGGCACGCAGGTCTCGCTGAGCAATCTGCAGCCGGGCGACATCCTCTACTGGGGCGGCGCGGGCAGCGCGTACCACGTGGCGGTGTACGTCGGCGACGGCATGTTCGTCGGTGCGCAGAACCCCTCGACCGGCGTCGTCGAGAAGCCGCTGTCGTACGACCCGCCGAGCGGTGCGGTCCGGGTGCTCTGACCGCATCCAGCAGCCGCACGGGTGAAGGGCCGCAGCCGCTCGGGGGCAGCGGCCCTTCCGGCACACCCGCATGCCGTCCCACGGACTCCCCCGAAGTGAGGACGCGCCGCCCGACGCCGCGCCTTCACCCGCCCGTGCTCACCCGAGGTCGAAGGTGTTCGGCAGGCCGAGCCGATAGCGCAGTTCGTCGACCCGCTTGAGGGGCTCCAGCTCCGGCGGCTGGTAGTGGCCCCAGGTGACGCAGCGCGCCGCGGCCGACCCGTCGGCGTCGAGCAGGGCGTTGACGGCGTGCCGGGCGGCCTCGTTGGCGCCCTCCATGGAGGCCAGGTTCATACCCGTGCGGACGTAGTCGCCGGCGAGGAAGAAGTTCGGCACGGCGGTCTTCGCCGAGGGGCGGTTGTAGAGCGAGCCGACGGGATGGATGAGCAGTTGCTCCCGGTTGGCCGGATCCGGCCCACCCATGCCCGTCACGGCGGGGTCCAGGAACCACGCCAGCCGGTCCTCGTCCTTCAGCACGGGATCCCCCGCGACGCCGACCGCGTCCTGGAGCTGGGCCCAGACCTCGGCCACGAACTCCTCACGGGTGCACTGGCGTGCCGTCTTCCCGTACAGAATGCCGGGCTTGTCCCACTCGGAGGCGATGGCGGAGACGCAGTCCACGGCGCGCCCGTCCCCGTACTCGGCGGGGAAGTCGTGCGCGTCCCAGAACTGCGCCTGCCCGACCGCCGTCACCGACCAGGGCGAGTCGAGGCAGTTGACGTGCCCGTTCACCATCGGGGTCTGCGTGCGCATGTAGTACTGGACGCCCACCATCCAGTCGGTGCGCAGCGCGTCGCACCGGCCGAGCTGCGGATCGGCGGCACGCAGCGCGGGGCCCCACGTCGGACGAGCGTGTTCGACGGGGAGGGCGGAGACGTAGTGGTCGGCGGTGACCGTGCGTGCGCCGGTGCCGTCCGGGGCGGTGACGCGGACTCCGGCGATCCGCCCGTTTTTATACACAACGTCCCGTATGGACGTGGAGAGCACGAACTCCACGCCGAGCGAGCGCAGATGGTCGACCCACGGGTCGAGCCACGCCTCGGTCGTGGGGCCGTTGAGGACGCGGTCGATGTCGCCGTCCTGGCCGAGCCCGAGCAGGCCGAAGACGAGGAAGTTCTCCATGTAGACGCCGGCGACCGTGCGAGTGGAGGACTCCTCGGCCTTGGTGGCCGTGAGGTTGCGGCTCTGGCCGATGGCGAACAACCGGCGGTACTCCTCGCTGAAGTCCTCGGCCCTGATGAAGTCCCACCAGGGCACCCGCTCCCACTGCTGGTCGCGGCGGACCTCGCAGCTGGTGAGGAAGACGAGCAGCCGGTTGACGAAATAGCTCAGTTCGTACGCGGGCATCCGGGTCGCGAGACCGAGTACGGACAGCAGCTGATCGCGGATCCAGGCCGGAGTTAGGTCGCCCAGGTGCGGGGGTGTGGTGACCCGGCGCAGCGGGAAGTGCAGATCGGCCCGGCCGCCGGCGCGGGCGAACAGGGTCTCGGTGCCGGAGCGCAGGTTGTCGTGGACGCCGTCCGCGTTGCCCGGGTACGGAATGCGGCGCAGGGTGTCGGGGAGGTTGCGGTAGAAGCCGGGGATGAAGCGGAAGCCGTGTTCACCGGGCAGCGGTTTGCGGCCGGCGGCCGCCGATCCCGGGACGGGGATGGAGCGGGCCTTGCCGCCGAGGACGTCGTAGTACTCGTAGACGGTGACGCGGTAGCCGCGTTCGGCGAGCTCGTGGGCGGCGGTCAGACCCGACACGCCGCCGCCCAGGACGGCGACGTGGCCCTGGCCGCTGGGGGCGGCCGCCGCCGGGCCCGCGGGCAGCGTGACCCCGACCGCGCCCCCTGCCGCACCGGCCGCCGCACCTTTCAGAAGGGTTCTTCGACTGTGTCCCGTACGCATGGCTCGGCCCCCTTCGGCCACGAATGCATCATGTGCACGTCACCGTAGGGAGCCGGTCCTTTAAGCGGCCCGACACTCGCCGAACCTTCACGCCTTCGGCGCCACCTTGCTCAGACCGTTGATGATCCGGTCCATCGCGTCGCCACCCGTCGGATCCGTCAGGTTGGCGAGGAGCTTCAGCGTGAACTTCATCAGCAGCGGATGGGTCAGGCCCCGCTGCGCCGCGACCTTCATCACCTTCGGGTTGCCGATCAGCTTCACGAAGCCGCGGCCGAGAGTGTAGTAGCCGCCGTAGGTCTCCTTGAGGACCTTCGGGTAGTTGTGCAGGACCAGTTCGCGCTGGCCGGGGGTCGTCCGGGCCAGCGCCTGGACGATGACGTCCGCCACGATCTGTCCCGACTCCATGGCGTAGGCGATGCCTTCGCCGTTGAAGGGGTTCACCAGCCCGCCCGCGTCGCCGACGAGGAGCAGGCCCTTCGTGTAGTGCGGCTGGCGGTTGAAGGCCATGGGGAGGGCGGCGCCGCGGATCGGTCCGGTCATGTTCTCGGGGGTGTAGCCCCAGTCCTCGGGCATCGAGGCGCACCAGGTCTTGAGCACCTCGCGCCAGTCCAGCTCCTTGAAGGAGGCCGAGGTGTTCAGGACGCCGAGGCCGACGTTGGAGGTGCCGTCCCCCATGCCGAAGATCCAGCCGTAGCCCGGCAGCAGCCGCTCCTGGCCGCCGCGCCGGTCCCAGAGCTCCAGCCAGGACTCCAGGTAGTCGTCGTCGTGGCGCGGGGAGGTGAAGTACGTACGGACCGCGACGCCCATCGGGCGGTCCTCGCGGCGGTGCAGGCCCATGGCCAGCGACAGGCGCGAGGAGTTGCCGTCCGCGGCCACCACGAGCGGCGCGTGGAAGGTGACCTCGCGCTTCTCGTCGCCCAGCTTGGCGTGCACGCCGGTGATGCGTCCGGTGCGCTTGTCGACGATCGGCGCGCCCACGTTGCACAGCTCGTACAGGCGCGCGCCGGCCTTCTGCGCCTGGCGGGCCAGCTGCTCGTCGAAGTCGTCGCGCTTGCGGACGAGGCCGTAGTCCGGGTACGAGGCGAGATCCGGCCAGTCCAGCTCGAGCCGCACTCCGCCGCCGACGATGCGCAGACCCTTGTTGCGCAGCCAGCCGGCCTCCTCGGAGATGTCGATGCCCATCGCGACGAGCTGCTTGGTGGCGCGGGGCGTGAGGCCGTCGCCGCACACCTTCTCGCGCGGGAAGGCGGTCTTCTCCAGCAGCAGGACATCGAGCCCGGCCTTCGCCAGGTAGTACGCGGTGGTGGAACCGGCTGGCCCGGCCCCGACGACGATCACATCGGCAGTGTGTTCGGTAAGGGGCTGGGGCTCGGTCACGGCGGGTTCTCCCCAAGACTTGACGACGGCACGGACGACGCCGGCACCGACAGCGCCGAAATCCATGGTGAAAACGGCGTGCTGACGGGCACTGGACATGGGCAGTCTATTCAGCGGTACCGATCCCCCGGCTGAAGGGCTGCCCCCCGTGAACCGAGCTCTCCCCGACGTACGGCTGCGCGTTCCCACCGACGAGGACGCCTTCGCCTGGCACCGGGTCTTCGCCCACCCCGAGGTCATGGAGTTCCACGGCGGCCGGGCCGCCGAGCTGTCCGTCTACGAGGAGCTCACCGCCCGGCAGCGCAGACACGACGCCGAGCACGGCTTCTGCCTGTGGACCGTGCTCGACGGCACGGGCGACGTCGTCGGCTTCACGGGCGCACAGCCCTGGCCGGGCGAGTGGGGGCCGAAGGGCGAGATCGAGATCGGCTGGCGGCTCGGGCGGGAGCACTGGGGCAAGGGGTACGTCACCGCGGCCGCGCTCGCCACGCTGGAGCGGGTGCGCGCGGCGGGCGTTCCCGGGGTCGTGGCGATGGTCATGGCCGCCAACCAGCGGTCGATCGCCGTCACCCAGCGCCTCGGCATGGAACTGGCCGAGGTCTTCCCGCACCCGCGGCTCGGCGATCCCGCGCACTGCTACCGACTTACCCTGTGACGCCCGGTAGCCGACTGTTACAGAAAGACACGTGGCGCTTCCGGGTAGCACCCTCGGCCGGTTACCCTTCCAGTACCGCTGGGGGTGACATCTGTGCCTATAACACCCAAAACACCCGAAGTGCGCGTACCGCGGCTGGTCGGCCTGATGGCGATGGACGCGCGCGAGGCCGCCGCCAAGCAGGGCGTCATGCTTGCCGCGCCCGACCGGCCGGACTTCCACCGAACCGTCCTCGACTACGTCGTACGCCAATATCCCCTGCCCGGCGTCGAGGTGCCGCGCGGTGCGGTGGTCACCGTGTGGTTCGACCTCAGTGAGGGCGAGGGCGGGGGAGGCGCCGGGGTCCGCGAGCCACGGCTGCCCATCCCGCCACCGGGCGGGGTGCGCCGCGAACTCAGTGAACCGGGCGACGCGTTCGAGGTGCTCCGGTGAACTGATGGACCCGGTGGCGCGGTGCCCGCCGGGTCCGCGCCGCCTGGTCCCGTCAGTCCGCCTTGAAGCCGCGGTGCAGGGCGACGATCCCGCCCGAGAGGTTCCGCCAGGCCACCTTCGACCAGCCCGCCGTGCGCAGTCGCTCCGCGAGGGCCGGCTGGTCGGGCCAGGCGCGGATGGACTCGGCGAGGTAGACGTACGCGTCGGGGTTGGACGACACCGCGCGGGCCACCGGCGGCAGCGCGCGCATCAGGTACTCGGTGTAGACCGTGCGGAAGGGCGCCCAGGTCGGGTGCGAGAACTCGCAGATGACGACCCGCCCGCCGGGCTTGGTCACCCGGTACAGCTCGCGCAGCGCGCCGTCGGTGTCCTGCACGTTGCGCAGCCCGAAGGAGATCGTCACCGCGTCGAACACGTCGTCCTGGAACGGCAGCCGGGTCGCGTCACCCGCCGTGAACGGCAGCCAGGGGTGCCGCTTCTTGCCGACCTGGAGCATCCCCAGCGAGAAGTCGCAGGGGACCACGTATGCGCCGGTGCGCGTGAAGGGGAGCGACGAGGTCGCCGTACCCGCCGCGAGGTCGAGGACCCGCTGCGCGGGGCGGGCGTCGACGGCCTTCGCGACCTCCTTGCGCCACACCCGGTCCTGGCCGAGCGACAGCAGGTCGTTGGTCAGGTCGTACCGTTCCGCCACGTCGTCGAACATCGAGGCGACTTCGTGCGGCTGCTTGTCCAGGGATGCGCGGGTCACGGGCCCATTGTGGCAGTAGGGGCCGGGCGCGACTCAGGCGCCCGGCCCGTAAGCGGGTCTCGCGGCCCTCGGAGGGACCTACGGGAGCAGCCCCGGTCTCCCCCTCGCGGCCACGTCCTCGGCCCGGCCCACGAGCGGGATCGCCCTCCGGATCAGCACCCAGCCGACGCCGTACAGGAGCCATCGGCTGTCCAGTGGCGGCCACTTCTCGAAGGCGGGCACGTTCCAGAGCCGGTCGATCAGCGTGCCATGCGCGATGAGGGGTTTTCCGACGCCGGCGGCCGGGCTCGACGTCAGCGGCGCCGGTGCACGAGCCGCCCGGCGACGACCGTCGCCACGCAGGTGCCGGCTCCCCGTGCGGTGAGCGCGGCCTCGTCCGGGACGTCGAAGACGGCGAACGTGGCGTCCTGGCCGTGCGGGGCGTCGGACGGAAGCGGACGCACCATCGCCTGTGCCAGGCTCCGCCCGGCCAGCGGGTCGAGGGACGGCGGCCCGGCGGGACGCTCGAAGCGCCCCTCCTGCGCCAGCCCCGCTCGCTGCACGGCGTCCACCACTGCGGGCCAGGACAGCTGCCCGGCCACGGCGACCGTCCCGTGGGCGAGCATCCGCTGCACACCGCGCCGCGCGCTCGCACCCCACCGGGCGTCGCTCAACGCCAGTGCCACGAGGGCCTCGCCGGCGATCGGTTCGGTGCCCAGTTCGCCGGCCTCGCGGGGATCGGGATGGTAGGCGTGCTCCAGCAGTTCGGGGCCGTACGGATTCACCAGGCCCGGGGCGATGAGCCCCGGCCAGCGCCGCACCCGGGCCGCCGGATGCGCCGCCGCCAGTTCCTCGTACGGGCCGACGGCCGCGCACGTCCTGCCGTCGACGAGGATCGCGCCGCCCGCCAGGGCGGGCCGCCGGTCCCTCGTGACCAGAAGGCCGGCGGTGTGGATCGTCAGCACGCGCACCCTAGTTGGACGCGAGCAGCTTCAGCTCCGGGTGGGCCGTACCGCCCTCGATCGCCGTCGACGAGATGTGGGACATGACTCGCTCGTCGACCGGGTCGTGCGCCGGGTCGTCGTGCACGACAAGGTGCTCATAGGTCGTGGAGCGCTGTGCCGGGACCCGGCCCGCCTTGCGGATCAGATCGATGATCTCCAGCCGGTTGGAGCGGTGCTTGGCACCGGCGGACGAGACCACGTTCTCCTCGAGCATGATCGAGCCGAGGTCGTCCGCGCCGTAGTGCAGGGACAGCTGGCCGACCTCCTTGCCGGTGGTCAGCCACGAGCCCTGGATGTGCCGGACGTTGTCGAGGAAGAGGCGGGCGATCGCGATCATCCGCAGGTACTCGAAGAGGGTCGCCTGGGTGCGGCCCTTCAGGTGGTTGTTCTCGGGCTGGTAGGTGTACGGGATGAAGGCCCGGAAGCCGCCCGTGCGGTCCTGCACGTCGCGGATCATCCGCAGGTGCTCGATGCGTTCGGCGTTGGTCTCGCCCGTGCCCATGAGCATGGTGGAGGTCGACTCGACGCCCAGGTTGTGCGCGGTCTCCATGATCTCCAGCCAGCGCTCGCCGCTCTCCTTCAGCGGGGCGATGGCCTTGCGCGGCCGCGCCGGGAGGAGTTCGGCACCGGCGCCGGCGAAGGAGTCCAGGCCCGCGGTGTGGATGCGGGTGATGGCCTCTTCCACCGTCACGCCGGAGATCCGCGCCATGTGCTCGACCTCGGAGGCCCCCAGGCTGTGGATGACCAGCTGCGGGAAGGCGTCCTTGATGGCCCGGAAGTGCTTCTCGTAGTACTCGACGCCGTAGTCCGGGTGGTGGCCGCCCTGGAACATGATCTGTGTGCCGCCGAGTTCGACCGTCTCCGCGCACCGGCGCAGGATGTCGTCGAGGTCGCGGGTCCAGCCCTTGGCGGTGTCCTTCGGAGCCGCGTAGAAGGCGCAGAACTTGCACGCCGTCACGCAGACGTTCGTGTAGTTGATGTTGCGCTCGATGATGTACGTCGCGATGTGCTCGACACCGGCGTAGTTGCGGCGGCGTACGGCGTCGGCCGCGGCGCCCAGCGCGTGCAACGGGGCGTCCCGGTAGAGGACGAGCGCTTCTTCGGGAGTGATCCGACCACCGGCGGCGGCGCGGTCGAGGACGGCTGTGACATCAATGGGCGTGAGGTCGGCCTTCTCGGTCACCGGGCGTCCCTTTCGTAAGGGTTGTGGACGGACCCAAGGGTCGTGGACGGACCGAACCAGCCTACGCCAGAGGTTTTCCGGGACCTGCGTCAGGCCGAGTACGCGCCGGTCAGCAGCCCGACCAGGGCGCCCGCGATGAGGAACGGCCCGAACGGGATCGCCGTGCGCCGCCCCGCGCCCCGCACCACGACCAGCCCGAGTCCGTACAGCCCTCCGAAGAAGAACCCGGCGAAGGTCCCGAGCACCACGGTGGGCCAGCCGTACCAGCCGAGCACCGCACCGAGCCCGAGCGCGAGCTTGACGTCGCCGAAACCCATGCCGTTCGGGTTGACGAGGAACAGCAGGAAGTAGGCGCCGCCGAGCACCAACGCGCCGAGGAGCGCGGTGAGCCAGCGCCCCGCGTGCTCGGGCAGGGCCGCCGCGGCGGCGAGCAGGCACAGGGCGAGGACCGCCAGCGGCAGGGTGAGCACATCCGGCAGCCGCTGCACCCGGAAGTCCACGATCGTCAGCAGCACGCCGAGGGGAGCGAGCAGCAGCCAGACGAACAGTTCGGGGCGGGTGCCCGTGGCGAGCGCGAGCCCGGCGCAGACCAGCGCGGTGACCGCACAGACGAGTACGGTCGCGGGGCCGTAGGACCGCCCGTCCGCACAGCGCGCCCGGCCGACCCATCCGCCGATGGGATGCCCGTCCGGGCACCGGTCCCGCCACGGCTGCTCCGGCTCGACGGAGAGCCGGTAGGCGGCCCGGGGCAGCAGCGCGCCGGCCGCCGCGCCCCACAGCGCGGCACCGGGGGCCAGCCAGAGGTCCAGATCCACGCCGACAGGGTAAGCGCCGCCGCCCGGGCCCGACTCGGGGAAGCGGCGGACTACTTGACCTTCGCCATGCGCGATGTCGGGTTGCCGGCGTCCGAGTTGTCCGTCTCGAAGTCGAGGCCGGTGCCGACCAGGGTGAGCCGCACCTCGTGCCGTCCGGTCGTGCACGTCGACGGGTTGGACTTCTGGGCCACGCTCGTGGCGACGAGCTGCCGGGCCGAGGCCCGCTTCAGCAGCAGTACGTCGTCGCAGATGCCGCCGAGCTGGTCGGTGGAGCGGAACGTGCCGATCTCCTCGCCGACACCCGCCTGCCGGAGGGTGACGCGGAAGGTGCCCGCCGGCAGCGCGCCGCCGAGCGCGAGGGCATCGCCCTCCCAGGTGCCCAGATACGCGGCGGGCACGGCCCCGGGTCCCGTCCCCTGACCGGCCGTGGGGGCGCCCTTGCCGACCGCCCCGTCCTTGCCCGAATCGGCCTTGTGGAGCAGCCCGGGCAGCAGGACCGATCCGACCGTGACCACGGCCAGTGCTCCCGCCACCGCCAGCGCGACCGTGCAGCTCACGCGCCGGCCGCGGCCGGCGGTTCCCGGCACCGAGGTCGCGGCGACGCTCATGGAGACCTTCCCGCCAGCGTCCGTGGGGGGCACGGCGTCCTGCGGCTGCGGCTGTGCCTCGCGGGGGTGAGGTATCGGAGGAGCGGTCATCTCGGGCGGCGGGCCGAAGATCCCGGCGGGCCGCGGCCCGGACGACCCGTCCGTCAGAGGCGCCCGGGGCCCGGCCGGAGCACTGTCCGCCACCGCCGCGGCCACCGACGACTCGGCCACCGCGGCCTTGCTGAACCCCACCGGCCCCGAGGGTGCCGCCTCCCCCGCCTCCAGGTTCAGCAGCTGTACGGCCTTGCGGCTGACCTGCTCCACCAGCGGGCCCGGCAGCCAGCCGGCCGCCACCAGACGTGCCGCGCCCTCGGGGGCGAGCCGCCCGGCCACCTGTTCCGGTGCGGGGCGCGCCGCCGGGTCCTTGGCGAGGCACGCGGCCACCAGTTCCCGCAATGCGCCTTCGAGGCCGTCCAGTTCCGGCTCCTCGTGCACGACCTTGTACAGCAGCGCCGCGGAGGAGTCGCCGGAGAAGGGGGACTGCCCGGTGGCCGCGTATGCCAGGACCGCGCCCAACGAGAAGACGTCCGCCGCGCCCGTGACGCCCTTGCCGAGGATCTGCTCGGGCGACATGTAGCCGGGCGAGCCGATGGAGACCCCCGTGGAGGTGAGCGATGCCGTGCCGTCGATGGCGCGCGCGATACCGAAGTCGATGAGGACCGGGCCGTCCAGGGTCAGCAGGACGTTCGACGGTTTCACGTCCCGGTGGACCAGGCCCAGGCCGTGGACCGCCGTCAGGGCCTCCGCGAGCCCCGCGCCCAGGGCCCGTACCGAGGCGAGGGGAAGCGGTCCGCCGTCCGTCACCGTCGCGGTCAGGGACGGACCCGCCGCGTACCCGGTCGCGACCCAGGGCACCGGGGCCTCCGGGTCCGCGTCCAGAACCGGTGCGGTCCAGGCGCCCCCGACCCGTCGCGCGGCGTCCACCTCCCGGCGGAAACGGGCGCGGAACTCCTCGTCCAGGGCGAAGTGCGGATGCACCACCTTGACCGCGACGGTGCGCCCGCCCGTACTGCGTCCCAGGTAGACGCGACCCATCCCGCCGGAGCCCAGCCTGCCGAGCAGCCGGTACGGCCCCACGACGGCGGGTTCACCGGCCTCCAGCGACTGCATGGCGGCCCCCCTCCCCCTATGACTCCCAGCAGGGTAGCTCTCGCCGGGTCCGCAGACCGGGTCCGGCGGCACCGGGCCCGGTGACAACTTCCCTACGACTGGAGGAGCTTGACCTGAACATCGGCCGGGAAGCCCGTCGTCGGCCCGACCCGGCGCGCGAACTCGGCGACCGCCGCCAGCTGAGGGTCGCCGAAGCGGAAGTCCAGCGTCGTGAAGTACTTCTCCAGCACCTTCTCGTCGAAGGCCTCCCAACGGGCCGCCTGCTCCGCGACCTTGCCGACCTCCTCGAGCGACAGGTTGCGCGAGGACAGGAAGGCCTCGTGCACCTGACGGGTGATGACCGGCTCACGCTCCAGGTAGTCGCGCCGCGCCGCCCACACCGCGAAGACGAACGGCAGGCCCGTCCACTCCTTCCACAGGGTGCCGAGGTCGTGCACGGCGAGGCCGAAGCGCGGCCCGTCGTGGAGGTTGGCGCGCAGGGCGGCGTCGCCGATCAGCACCGCGGCGTCGGCCTCCTGCATCATCAGGCTGAGGTCGGGCGGGCAGGTGTAGTAGTCCGGCGTCACCCCGTACCGCTCGGCGAGCAGCAGCTGGGCGAGGCGTACGGAGGTGCGCGAGGTGGAGCCGAGGGCGACGCGGGCGCCGTCGAGCTGGTCCAGCGGGACCTGGGAGACGATCACGCAGGACATCACGGGGCCGTCGCAGCCGACCGCGATATCCGGGAAGGCGATCAGGTCGTCGGCGTTCTTGAGGAACTCGACGAGGGTGATGGGGCCGATGTCGAGGTCGCCCCGCACCAGCCGCTCGCTGAGCTTCTCCGGGGTGTCCTTGGTCAGCTCGAAGTCCAGCAGGGTGCCGGTTCTCGCGAGCCCCCAGTACAGGGGCAGGCAGTTCAGGAACTGGATGTGGCCGACGCGCGGCCGGGTGCGAGAATTGTCCACATCGCGAGACTAGACCCCGTGCGGTAGCGTGCTGGGCCCAGGGTCCGCGAGTGGCTTCGGAAACGCCCCGGTCTCCTGGTGTCCACCTCAGCGACTACGATGAGCCACGGCGACGTCAACCCCGCTCACCACCCGCTGAAACCTTCGGGTGAAGTGATCTTGACCTCTATTGCTCTCGGCTGCCTGCGTGCTAGGCTCGCCGCAAGTTGCAGTTTGGTTTCCTTGCAGTACAGAGCCTGCGGAGCATGTAACCGCGGGCTCTCGTCGTTTTCAGACATATGCAGTTGTGCGGCGCTTCAGTTTTCACACTTGCAGGTTCTGGAGCAGGGCAACCCTTTGGGCCCAAGGAGGGCTTATGGCTACCGGAACCGTGAAGTGGTTCAACGCCGAAAAGGGCTTTGGCTTCATCGCCCAGGAAGGCGGCGGCCCCGACGTCTTCGTCCACTACTCCGCGATCAACGCGAACGGCTTCCGTTCGCTCGAGGAGAACCAGCAGGTCAGCTTTGACGTGACCCAGGGCCCGAAGGGCCCGCAGGCGGAGAACGTCACGGCCATCTGAGTCTCCGGTCTCGGAGTTTCGGTCTTCGGTTCCAGGCCTTCGGCTCACTGAGCCCGAGTGCTTTGATCCGGAACGGACAGCAGTACCCAAGGAGCCCCGCGCGCCATCCGGCGCAGGGGGCTCCTGCTTTTTTGCGCCGGTCCACTTTCTTGGTACGCCGGACGGCGTGGTTCACCCGGACAGACCACCGCCGGTGGGTCACTTCCGCCAGGAGCGGTGACGCTGCCCGGCCGGCCACACTGCGGCGTTGCGCGGACACCCATACGGAACCGGTGCCCTTCCGGAGCCGCCGAGCGCGGCGGCGGACACAGGACGAGCGCCGGACCGTGAGCCCGGCCGCCGCCCTACCAGGCCACGGGCAGCTCGAGCGGGAAGCGCCGGATCGTCTCCGTGTCCCAGCGCACGTCCTCCGGGGCCACCGCGAGCCGCAGACCCGGGAACCGCTCCACCAGCCGCCCGATGGCCACCTCCAGCTCCGCCATAGCCAGCGGGACGGCGATGCACCGGTGCCCGCCCCAGCCGAAGGTCATGTGCGGCGCCAGGGGACGCTCCGGGTCGATGACGTCCGGGTCCGTGTAGCGCTTGGGGTCGCGGTTCGCCGTCAGGTACGACACATGCACGAACTCACCCGCCCGGATCCGCACCCCCTCGATCTCCACGTCCTCCAGTGCCACCCGGGGAATGCCGACCCCCTTGCGGAAGGGGATGACCCGCAGCAGCTCGTTCAGGACATCCGTCAGGGTCTCCGGCCGGTCGCTGAGGTGCTGCAACAGTTCGGGGCGGGTCAGCAGGAGATAGGAGATGTTGCTGATCTGGCAGGTGGCCGTGTCCTGACCGCTGAGCACAAGGGTCAGCGCCATGACCGCCAGTTCCTGGTCGTCGAGCACGTCGTCGCCGTCCTTGGCGGCGGCGAGCGCGCTGATCAGGTCGGGGCCCGGGGTGCGCCGCCGCTGTTCGACCAGTTCGCCGAAGTACTCCCGCAGCGCGGCCTTGGCTCTCGCCGCGGTCTCACGGCCGTCCGGGCCGGTGGCGAGCAGCTGGTGCGCGTACTTCTGCATCCGGGGCCAGTCCTCGCGGGCGATCCCGAGGACGTCGTAGATGGTCTGCTGAGGAAGCTGGTTCGACAGATGGTGGACCAGGTCCGCCGGCGGCCCCTGCTCGGCCATCTCGTCGAGCAGGGTGTCCGCGAGCCGGACGATCCTCTGCCGCATCAGCTCCACATGCCGCTTGGCGAAGCCCTGCGATGCCAGCCGGCGCAGCCGGGTGCTGTGCGGCGGATCGATCACGTTGATCGACTCGGGGGAGACGATGGGCTCCGGTGTCAGCCTCGGATAGTCGGATCCCATGATCCCCGCCCGGCTGAACCGGTGGTCCGTGGTCACCTGCCGTACGCCCTCGAACCCGGTGACCAGCCAGGCCTCGGCGTCACCGTACGGAAGCCTGATGCGGGTGATGGAGTCGCGGGCCATGAGAGCCGCGAGCGCGGGGTCGAATTCCAGACCCTCGCTGAAGTCGAACGGACAGGTGATTGCTTCGCCGCTTGCGGTCATCGCGCTGTTCTCCGTTTCCCTCCGCCTTCGTCGCTTCTTCATGCATAAGCCCTTTTCACCCCGTACGGCTGTCCGGATTCCTCCGGATGTGCCAGTCGGAGCGCAGGGATGCCAAGGACGACGAAGGCCGGAAGCGGATGGCGGACCGTTCCCCCGTTCGGGTCGTCAGTCGACCGAGACGGGCACCGGCAGGACGTTGGTGGCGTTCACGGCGGTGCGCAGCCCCCGGGCGAGGCGGACCGCGTCGCCCACCGCCCAGAAGTGGACGAAGAACAGCCGGGGCTCGTCGGTCAGGCCGTGGTTGTGCAGTTCGACGAGCTCGGCGCCGGCCCGCCTTAGGGCCACGAGAACGTCCTGCACCTCCCCGGCGATCATGGCGCAGTCGCCGCTAATCGCCGCCCGGCCGCCACCCAGCGGCTGGAAGTTGAGCGCCGTGGTCGACCCGAGACCCGGCGGCAGGATCATATGGCCGTCGGTGATGACCTCTCGGCGGATGAACGTGTTCTTGTAGATCCCGTCGTCGTGTGCGCCCTTGACGCCCAGTGCGGCATCGATGCCCGCGGTGTCCAGGTCGACGGGCCGCGGCGGGACGGCCTGCGGCCGCGCCGGGGGCGGAGTGCCGGTGCGGTCGAACGCCGCGCGCAGGCCCCGGGCGATGGACACCGGGTCCCGGCCGTGCGCATGGACGTGGATCCACCAGATGTCCGGGGACTGGGAGAGCAGGTGCTTGTGGATGGCGGTCTGTTCGATCCCGTGCTCGTACAGGACGTCGCTGTAGGGCCGCAGCTCGTCCTCGGTGACCACCACGTCGCCCATCAGCAGCGTTCCCCCGTCGGTGTACCGGACGAAGGACACGTGCGACCCGAGGGCGAGTGCCGGCTTGACGACGACGCCGTGCGAGACCACCGAGAGGTCCCGGCGCGGCAGGCCCGTGTGGTACATCAGGTCGCGCTTCATGTCGCCCTGCCGGCCCAGCACGTGGGCCACGTCCCGCCAGTCCGACAGGGCGGTGCGCGCCGGTGCGACCGGCCCCTCGTGTCTGCCCTCAGTCGTTCCGGCGGACAGGGCGCACGCGGGGGTCGCCCCGCCCAGCAAGGGCGCCAGGGCAGCCGCGGCGAGCATCCGCCGCCGCGACGTTCGGGTGTCCTGCCGTCGGTCCTCAGCCATCATGTGATCCTCCCTGACCGGATGGAACCACGGGGGGCTGCGGACGGCCGCCAGCGCCGCCATCCCTGCGGCCGGGCGGGTGAACCGCTCGTCGGCGATCGGGTGACACCTCCGGCACCCGGTCAGCGGGCAGCGACGGACCTACCGCGCGTACAACTGCTCCACCTCTGCGGCGAAGTCCCGCATGACCGCCATCCGGCGCAGCTTCATCGACGGAGTCAGATGGCCGGCCTCCTGCGTGAAGTCCACCGGCAGGACGGCAAAGCGGCGGATCGACTCGGGGCGCGAGACCAGCTTGTTGGTCTCGTCCACAGCGCGCTGCAGGACCGCGTGCAACTCCTCGTCGTCCAGGAGGAGTTCCGGCGGCACCGGATGCTTGCCGCGCATCTGGCGCCA
This sequence comes from Streptomyces sp. CA-106110, assembly GCF_050936285.1. Taxonomy (NCBI): domain Bacteria; kingdom Bacillati; phylum Actinomycetota; class Actinomycetes; order Kitasatosporales; family Streptomycetaceae; genus Streptomyces; species Streptomyces sp. CA-106110. The sequence goes on from NZ_JBNJNB010000001.1 coordinate 5,454,916, forward strand.
GTGCACGATGCCCTCCGGGTCCAGCGTGATCAGCGCGCTCACATACGGGCGGCCGTCGCCGAGGACCATGCACTGGGAGATCAGGGGGTGGGAGCGCAGCCAGTTCTCCAGCGGGGCGGGGGCCACGTTCTTGCCCCCGGCGGTGATCAGGATCTCCTTCTTCCGGCCGGTGATCGTCAGATAGCCCTCGTCGTCCAGACGGCCGATGTCTCCCGTGGGGAGCCAGCCGTCCGGGCTGGCAGGGACCACCCCGCCGCCATGGGGGTCCCAGTAGCCCCGGAACACCTGTCCGCCGGCGAGCAGGATCTCGCCGTCCGCGGCGATCCGGACCCTGGTGCCGGGCAGCGGCCAGCCCACCGTTCCGAGGCGGGGCCTGAGCGGGGGCGTCACCGTCGCCGCGCCGGTCGTCTCGGTCAGGCCGTAGCCCTCGAAGATCTCGATGCCCGTGCCCGTGTAGAACGCCGCCAGCCGCTGTCCCAGAGGGGAGCCACCGCAGATGACATGGCGTACGCGGCCGCCCAGGGCGTTCCGGATACGGCGGTAGACCAGGGGGTCGTACAGAACGCGGGCCGCCTTCAGGGAGCGGCTGGGTCCGGAGCCCGTGCCGTGCTGACGGGCCTCCAGCGCCTCGCCGTAGCGGCGGGCCACGCTCGCCGCCCGGTCGAACAGGGCCGGGCGGCCGCTGCGTTCGGCCGTGGCCCGCGCATTGTTGAAGACCTTCTCCAGCATGTACGGGATGACCAGCAGGAAGGTCGGGCGGAAGCTCGCCAGGTCCGCCAGCAGGTCTTCCGCCTGCAGGCTCGGCGCGTGCCCGAGGCGCACCCGTGCGCGGATGCAGGCGACCGCCACCATCCGGCCGAAGACATGCGACAGCGGCAGGAACAGCAGGGTGGAGGGCTCGTCACCGGTCGTCGTCGCCTTGAAGACCGGGTGGAGCAGTTCGATCGCGTTGTCCACCTCCGCCAGGAAGTTGCCGTGCGACAGCGCACAGCCCTTCGGGCGGCCCGTCGTGCCCGAGGTGTAGATGATCGTGGCCAGGGTGTCCGGGCCGAGGACGCCCCGGCGTACGACCACCTCCTGGTCCGGCACCGGCGCGCCCTGCTCCGCGAGGCGCTCGACGTGCCCCTTCTCCATCACCCACACATGGTGCAGATCGGGCAGCCGGCTGAGTTCCGGGCCGAGGGCCGCCGCCTGGCCGACCGTCTCCGTCACCAGGGCCACCGCGCCGGAGTCCTGGAGGATCCAGCGGGTCTGGAAGACCGACGAGGTGGGGTAGACGGGAACCGTGACCAGGCCCGCCGCCCAGGCCGCGAAGTCGAGCAGCGTCCACTCGTAGGTGGTGCGGGCCATGATCGCGATCCGGTCGCCCGGCATCAGGCCCTCGGCGATCAGCCCCTTCGCCACGGCCAGTACCTGGTCGGCGAACTGAACCGCCGTCACCTCCGTCCAGCCGCCGTCCGGGTCCCGGCGGCTGAGGACATGGTGGCCGGGCATCTCGGTCGCGTTCTCGAACGGCAGGTCGGCGAGCGAGCCATGGCTCACCGGCGGCACCAGCGGAGGTACGTACACCTCCCGCACCTCGCCGTTCAGCCGCCGTGTCTGCGGCTCGACGAGCACCGGGCCGCCGTCGTGGTCGAGATCGAGGGGAGCGACGGCGACGGGTGCGGACGAGTACGAGATGGGCATGGGGCAGCTCCTGGGGACTGCGGCTGTGCACTGCTCTGCCGTATCGGGTACGCACAGCGCGCACCGATCCGTTCATCGGCGGAGCGAGTCGCTGTTACCGCCGGTCAGAACCGCGATCGTACGGCCCGCACGTGGGGACTTTGTGCGGGTTCCGGGATGGTCTGGGGCCGGGGCTGTGCAGCCTCCTCCCCCTTGGCCGTCAGGGGCGTTCGAGGATCGCCGTGACCCCCTGTCCGCCGGCCGCGCAGATCGAGATCAGACCGCGGCCCGGGGCGTCGCGCTCGGCGAGGAGTTCGGCGAGCGTCGCCACGATCCGGGCGCCGGTCGCGGCGAAGGGGTGCCCGGTGGCCAGGGATGACCCTGTGACGTTCAGCCGGGCGCGGTCCACCGGGGCGAGACCCCGCTTCTCCCAGGCGGCCAGCGTCGCCAGCACCTGGGAGGCGAACGCCTCGTGGATCTCGACGAAGTCGAAGTCCTCGATGCCGTAGCCGGCCTTGTCGAGCATGCGGGGCACGGCGTGGGCCGGTGCCATCAGCAGCCCGTCCGGGCCGCCCGCCACGTCCCCGCCGACGAAGTCGACGGCAGCGGTCTCGTACGCGGTCAGATACGCCCGCGGCTCAAGGCCCCGCTCCCGCGCCCACTCCTCGCTCGCGAGCAGTACGACGGCGGCGCCGTCCGTGAGCGGTGTCGAATTGCCCGCCGTCATCGTCGGGTTCGGGCCGCCGGTGCCGAACACCGGTGCCAGACGGGCGAGTTTCTCCGGTGTTGAGTCGGGGCGGAGGTTCTGGTCCCGCTCCAGGCCGCGGAAGGGAACCACCAGGTCGGCCAGGAAGCCCCGCTCGTACGCCGCCGCAAGCCGCCGGTGGCTCGTGGCCGCCAACGCGTCCTGGGTCTCGCGGGTGATGCCCCACGCGCGGGCGGTGACGGCCGCGTGCTCCCCCATAGACAGGCCGGTGCGCGGCTCGGCGTTGCGGGGGATGTCCGGAACCAGATGACCGGGGCGGATCCTGGCCAGCGCCTTCAGCCGGGCACCGGGCGACGGGGCCCGGCGGACCTCCAGCAGGATGCGGCGCAGCGCGTCGTTCACCCCGAGGGGCGCGTCGCTGGTCGTGTCCGCCCCGCCGGCGATCGCGGACTCGGTCTGCCCCAGGGCGATCTTGTTGGCGGCGGCGATCACTGCCTGGAGGCCGGTGCCGCAGGCCTGCTGAATGTCGTACGCGGGCGTGCGGGCGTCCAGACGCGAGCCCAGCACGGTCTCGCGGGCGAGGTTGAAGTCGCGGCTGTGCTTGAGCACTGCTCCGGCGACCAACTCGCCCACGGCGCCCGGGCCGTCGAGCCCGTACCGCTCGACCAGCGCGTCCACCACCGCGGTCAGCATCTCCTGGTTGGAAGCGGTGGCGTACGGACCGTCGGAGCGGGCGAAGGGGATGCGCCTGCCGCCGACCACGGCGATCCGCCGCACCTCACCGATGTGGAGGGAACTGCTCATCTCGACCCGCTCCTCGCGCGCCCGGCTAGCCTTACCCCGGGTAACCTTACTCCAGAGTAAAGAGATGTGGACAGTCGAGCGAGCTGGGAGCCGGACCATGGCCGACCGTTATCTGCGCTTCACGGGGACCGCACCGGGCCGCTTCCTCACCAGGCGGCTCGGGCTGCCGCAGCCCGTGGCACTGCACCGCTGGTCGGCCGAACGACCCGTGCTGGACGGGCCGTTGCTGCACCTGACGGCGGGCAGGTCGGAGCTGGACCTCGCCCCGGTGCTGAGCCGTACCGGTCTTGTGCCCGGCACCGAGCGGCCCGCCGCCGTCGTCCTGGACGCCACCGGTGTACGGGACGTCGCCGCGCTCGCCGAGGTCCACGCCGCGCTGCACCCCGTCGTGCGGTCGGTCGCCGAGAGCGGACGCGTGGTGGTGCTGGGCTCCCCGCTCGACCCGGACGACCACCACCAGGCGGCGGCGCAGCAGGGCCTGGAGGGGTTCGTGCGATCGCTCGGCAAGGAGATCGGGCGGGGCCGGACCGTCACGCTCGTGCGGCTGACGGACGCCGAGGCCGCCGAGTCGACGCTGCGGTTCCTGCTCTCGCCGAGGTCCGCGTACGTCAGCGGGCAGGTCATCGAGGTCGGGGACGGGAAGACGGCCGCTCCGGAGGACTGGTCGCGGCCGCTCGCCGGGCGGACCGCGCTGGTGACCGGGGCCGCCCGCGGCATCGGCGAGGCGGTCGCCGGGACGCTGGCCCGGGACGGGGCGCACGTGCTGTGCCTCGACGTGCCGGCCGCGGAGGCGGACGTACGGCGGGTCGCCGAGCGGATCGGCGGGACCGCGCTGACGCTCGACATCACCGCCGGCGACGCGGGTACGCGGATCGCCGAGGCGCTGCCGGGCGGCCTGGACGTCCTCGTCCACAACGCGGGGATCACCCGGGACCGGCGGCTCGCGAACATGGCGGCCGAGCGGTGGAGCCCGGTGCTCGAGGTGAACCTGGCGAGTGTGCTGCGCACGACGGACGTTCTGCTGTCGCGCGGTCTGCTGCGGGACGGGGGGCGGATCGTGGCGACCGCGTCGATCGCCGGGATCGCCGGGAACGTGGGACAGACGAACTACGCCGCGAGCAAGGCGGGCGTGATCGGCCTCGTGCGGGCGCTGGCGCCCCGGGCCCTGGCGGAGCACGGGGTGACGGTGAACGCGGTCGCGCCGGGGTTCGTCGAGACCCGGATGACGGCGGCGATTCCCCTGGTCGTCCGGGAGGCGGGACGGCGGATGAACTCGCTGGGGCAGGGCGGGCTTCCGGTGGATGTGGCGGAGACGATCGCCTGGCTGGCCGGTCCGGGATCGGGGGCGGTGAACGGGCAGGTGGTGCGCGTGTGCGGACAGAGCCTGCTCGGTGCGTAGCGCTCCGCGCGGATCCCCGTGCCCCGACCGCGGACCGTCCGTGGCCGCTCGCAGCCCCTCGCGGCCCTCAACAGGTTTTCCCCCTTGCGCCCTTCAAGGGCTGCTCCCCCTCGCTGCGTCCCCGTCCTGGAGCCTCCCTCATGTCTTCGCTGCTTCCCGTTCTCGCCCGCGGCGCTCTCCTCTCCCCGCTCAAGCGCCCGCACCCCGGAGCCGGCTTCCCCCGGGCGCCGCTCGCTCTGCCCGGCGTCCGGATCGATCCGGCACATCTCGCCGCCTACGAACGCGTCTGCGGGTTTCCCACGGGCGTCGTCACGGTGCCCGTGACCTACCCCCACCTCCTCGGCTTTCCCCTGGCCATGCGGATCATGGCGAGCCGGGAGTTCCCCCTCCCCCTCCTCGGGCTGGTGCACACGGGCATCGAGATCACCCAGCGGGAGCCGCTCGTCCCGGACGGGGAGTACGACGTCAGCGTGCGTATCAGGGAGTTGGCGCCCCATCGGCGCGGCACCCAGGCAGTGGTCGTCACGGAGGTCCGCGCCGGTGACCGGTTCCTGTGGGAATCGACCAGCGCCTATCTCGCCCGGCACGGCACCCCGGCCCCGGCCGCGGCTCCGGCGCCCGAGAGCGAACCCCTTCCCGCGCTGGCCGAGTGGCGGCTCGCCGCAGACCTCGGCCGGCGGTACGCGGCCGCCTCGGGAGACCGGAACCCCATTCATCTGCACGCCCTCACCGCCCGCCTCTTCGGCTTTCCGCGTGCCATCGCACACGGCATGTGGACGGTCGCCCGGTGCCTCGCCGAACAGCCGGCCCACGCCGCGGTGCAGGTGCGCGCCGAGTTCAGGACTCCGGTCCTGCTCCCGGGTTCCGCGACGTACGCCGCCGCCGGCGGGCGGTTCGAACTGCGGGGCGGGCACCGGCTCCACCTCACCGGTGAGACGCGCCGGCTCCCTGCCCGGGACACCTCACACGATCAGTAGGCGCGCGGGCTCAGGAGCCGTTCCCGCCCACGGCCGGATCCGGCCGGGTCGTCTGGCCCTGGTCGGGCGGCGACCAGGGGCGCCCGACCATGAGGTTGCCGAGGCCCGCCCAGGCGAAGTTCATCAGGGTGGCCGCCGCCTGCCTGGCCGAGACACCGGGTGTGGCGTTGGCCCAGGCCGCGAGCGACTCGGCGGCACCGACCAGGGCCTCGGCGAGCCCTGCGACCTCGCGCTCAGGGAGGTCGGGGTCCTCGGGGTACCTCTCCGCTCGAGCGCAGCCGAGAGGCCGGGGGCGGGCCTCCCGGGCGGCGACGGCGATGAGCTGCGTCACGAACGCGACGATCTCCTCGCGCATCGCGGTGACCTCGGCGGCGAAGGGTTCGCCCTGCGTACGGGCCTGCAGGTGCAGGATCGACCAGCCCTCCGGGTGCTGCGCGGTGTGCGTGAAGAACGCTCGCAGCCCGTCCCAGAGTTGGCGGTCGGCAGCGAGTCCGGGCCCCACGGCGGAGCGCACCGCCTCGATGAGCGCGGCGGCCTCCCGGCGGATGCAGGCGGTGAAGAGGTCTTCCTTGGAGTTCAGGTACAGATAAACCAAGGGCTTGGACACACCGGCGAGTTCGGCGATCTCGTCCATGGACGCGGCCATGTAGCCGCGTTGCCCGAAGGTCTTCACGGCGGCGTCCAGCATCTGCTGCTCCCGGACCGCCCGCGGCATCCGCTTGGTCTTCACGGCACCCATACCGGCAAGACTACGGTCGGGCGGCCCGCCGTATGGGCCGCCTCAGGAGGTCTGACCCTGAGTCCTGGCGGCGTCGTCCGCCACGTCCTCCTGCGCACGGTTCGCCTCGATGTTGGCCTTCATACGGTCCACCCGACCGACGACCTGCATGGACGCCCGGTCGCGTTCCTTGCGCAGGACGACGAAGCTGATCGGGGCCGAGATCACCAGGGCCAGCAGGACGATCCAGATGCCGTTGGAGTCGCCGAGGCCGCGCGGGACGATGCCCGAGTAGACGAGGCCCCAGACGACCACGAGGCAGCCCGCGAGAATACCGAGGCGCATCAGCGTGTAGCGGAGCATCTCAATCCACTCTTCCGTTCCGTGGGGGTTCCCCTGTGCGAGCCAAGCCGAGAACCCGGCGATCTTCCCAAAGGGTTCCCAAAAGGCACCCTCCAGTGAAGCACGCCGAACACCTGATCTTGCACCGGGGTACGCCCCGGTTCACCCCAGGTGCAGCAGCATCGTGATGTCGTCGCGGTCGTCCCCCGGAGCCACCCGGATGGCATCGGGCACCCGGCCGACCTCCTTGTAGCCGCAGGACCCGTAGAAGTTCTCGAGACCGAGACCGCCCCGGCAGGTGAGCCGTACCGCCTCGATGCCCTCGATGCCGCGCGCCGCGTCCGCGGCGGCGGCCAGCAGGTCACGGCCGTAGCCCTTGCCCTGGTGCCGCGGATGCACCATCACCGTGTAGAGCCACAGCCAGTGCTTCATCAGCCGGTGGGTGTTGAAGGTGAGGAACGTGGTCGCCGCCACCCGCCCATCCTCGTCGTGTCCCACCAGCAGCCGGGTGCGCCCCTCACTCATCGCCGCCAGGTGCTTCAGGGATTCCGGGCGTATCTCCTCGCGGGTGACCGGAGCCACGAAACCCACGGCGCCGCCGGCGTTGGACACGTCCGTCCACAGGTCGAGGACGCCGTCACGGAGCTCGGGGGTCATGGCGGGATCGAAGACGAAAGTAAGGGGCATGCCGCGAGGGTACCTATTACTCCGGCCGGGACTCAAGCCCCTTCCGCGCCGCCGGCGCGCACGCCAAAGCCCCGGCGGAGCCGGGGCTTGCACCAGGGTGCGTGGGCGCTCAGAGGCGCATGGGCTGCGGCTCGTCCCGGCGCGCCGGGTCCGAGCCCTCGTACTCGCGGATGATCTCGTACCGGGTGTTCCGCTCCACCGGCCGGAAGCCCGCGTCACGGATCAGGTCGAGCAGGTCCTCGCGGGTCAGCTTGTTCGGCGTGCCGAAGTTGTCCGCATCGTGCGTGATCTTGTACTCGACGACCGAACCGTCCATGTCGTCGGCGCCGTGCTGGAGGGCCAGCTGCGCGGTCTGCACACCGTGCATGACCCAGAACACCTTGACGTGCTGGACGTTGTCGAACAGCAGACGCGAGACCGCGAAGGTCTTCAGGGCCTCGGCCCCCGTCGCCATCTGGGTGCGCTCCTGAAGGCGGTTGCGAATCTTGCCGTCCTTCATGTCCACGAAGTCGTGCTGGTAGCGCAGCGGGATGAAGACCTGGAAGCCGCCGGTCTCGTCCTGGAGTTCACGCAGCCGCAGCACGTGGTCCACGCGGTGGCGCGGCTCCTCGATGTGGCCGTACAGCATGGTGCACGGGGTCTTCAGACCCTTCTCGTGCGCCAGGCGGTGGATGCGCGACCAGTCCTCCCAGTGAGTCCTGTGGTCGACGATGTGCTGCCGGACCTCCCAGTCGAAGATCTCGGCGCCGCCGCCGGTCAGCGACTCCAGACCGGCGTCGATCAGCTCGTCCAGGATCTCGGAGGCCGTCAGACCGGAGATCGTCTCGAAGTGGTGGATCTCCGTCGCAGTGAACGCCTTCAGCGAGACGTTCGGCAGCGCCGCCTTCAGCTCGCGCAGCGAGCGCGGGTAGTAGCGCCACGGCAGGTTCGGGTGCAGGCCGTTGACGATGTGCAGCTCGGTGAGGTTGTCCGACTCCATCGCCTTGGCGAGCTTGACCGCCTCCTCGATGCGCATCGTGTACGCGTCCTTCTCGCCCGGCTTGCGCTGGAAGGAGCAGTAGGCGCAGGAGGCGGTGCACACGTTCGTCATGTTGAGGTGGCGGTTGACGTTGAAGTGGACCACGTCACCGTTCTTGCGGGTCCGCACCTCGTGCGCGAGACCGCCGAGCCAGGCCAGGTCATCCGACTCGTACAGCGCGATGCCGTCCTCGCGGGTCAGCCGCTCACCGGCCCGGACCTTGTCCTCCAGCTCGCGCTTGAGCCCGACATCCATGCTTCTGCCTCTCCCTTGGACGAATCCTGCCAACCGTACCCCCCGCCCTCCGGACGGACGGCGCCCCCATACGGCGCCGTGCGCCTAGCTCTGTTCGGGAAGCTCGCCCACCCGGTTCTCCCACTTCGTGGACAGCACGATCGTGGTGCGCGTACGGGAGACGCCCTTGGTGCCGGACAGCCGGCGGATGGTCTTCTCCAGGCCGTCCACGTCGCTCGCGCGCACCTTGAGCATGAAGGAGTCGTCGCCGGCGATGAACCAGCAGTCCTCGATCTCGTGAAGGTCCCTCAGACGGCGCGCCACGTCCTCGTGGTCGGCGGCGTCGGACAGCGAGATGCCGATCAGGGCCGTGACGCCGAGACCGAGGGAGGCGGCGTCCACGGTGGCGCGGTAGCCGGTGATGACGCCGGCCGCCTCCAGGCGGTTGATGCGGTCGGTGACGCTGGGCCCGGAGAGGCCCACGAGTCGGCCGAGCTCGGCATAAGAGGCCCTGCCGTTCTCGCGCAGGGCCTGAATGAGCTGCCTGTCAACGGCATCCATAGGTCCTAAGCCTTTCATTGTTCGGCGTTACCGAAAGTTTACGTATAGAAATCAAGGCGTGCAGAGCCGGAGCCCTGAGAATCATTTATACGATCAGTGGTGGGCCACTGTCCCGGCGCGTCATCGGAGGACGCTGCGCAGAATCCGCCGGCCCCTACTCGTCGGGCCGCGAGCCTCCCCCGAGCTCTCCCTTCCAGCGGCGGTACAGCCGGTGCGGCACCTCTGCCGCGTCCAGCACCCGCCCGGCGACGAAGTCGACGAGGTCCTGGATGTGCGTCGCCCCGGCGTAGAACGCCGGCGACGCGGGCAGCACGACCGCGCCCGCCTCGTCCAGGGCCACCAGATGCCTGAGGGTCTGCCCGCCGAGCGGGGTCTCCCGCACGGCGACGACCAGCGGCCGCCGCTCCTTGAGCGTCACGCTCGCGGCCCGCTGCAACAGGTCCTTCGAGAGCCCGAGCGCGACACCGGCCACACACGCCGTCGACGCGGGCACGATCAGCATCCCCTTGGCGGGGTACGACCCGGAAGCCGGCCCGGCCGCCAGGTCGCCGGCGCTCCAGTGCCGTACGCGGTCCCCGTCGACGTCGACCGTGAACGTCCCGGGCTTGCCGTCGGCGCCCCGCCCCAGCCATTCCCTCAGGTCGTCCCGCCAGTGCGCGTCACGGAAGGCGATCCCCGTCTCGTCCAGCAGGGTGAGCCGCGAGGCGCGGGAGACGACCAGATCGACACTCTCGCCCGCGGCGAGCAGTGCGCGCAGCACGGCAGCGGCATACGGGGTGCCGGAGGCGCCGGACACCCCTACGATCCAAGGCGTACGCGACGTCTCTCCTGGCTTGACTGGGTTCACGACACCGAGCCTATCCGGCACCGCGGGGCGGGAACCGGCCAAGGGGGCCCCGCCGTTCACCGGAGGGGATCAGCGAGGGGTGGGGGGTGCAATGCGGGGTGCGGAGCCCGAGTGGTCGCAGAGCGACCGCGCCAAGGCGGCGGCCAAGCTGATGGTGGGGTGGGTGGCGCTGCTGTGGCTGCTCGAAGTGGTGGACGTGGTGAGCGGCCACGCCCTGGACGGGCTCGGCATCATGCCGCGCACCGCCTCCGAGCTGGTCGACGTCGTTCCCGCCGCCTTCATCCACTTCGGCTTCGCCCATGTCGCGGCCAACAGCGTTCCGCTGCTGGTCCTCGGCTTCCTGGCGGCCCTCGGCGGACTGCGCCGGTTCGCCGCGGTCTGTCTGCTGATCATCGTGGCGGACGGCCTGGGCGTATGGCTCATCGCCCCGGCGCACACCAACACCGCGGGCGCCTCCGGCCTCATCTTCGGACTCTTCGGCTTCCTCGTGGCCGGCGGCCTCGTCGAGCGCCGCCCGCTCGGCATCCTGGTCGGCCTGCTGGTCGGCGCGGTGTGGGGCGGCTCGATCCTGATGGGCCTCTCGCCCGCGCAGACGAATGTCAGCTGGCAGGGCCATCTGATCGGACTGGTGGCGGGGGTGGCGGCGGCGTTCCTGTTCCGGCGGGGGGTTGGGGCCGGGGTCAGGACCGGTCGCGCGCTTTCGGGTCCACCGGAAGGCGGCCGGTGGTGAGCGTCGGCCTTCCAATGCCGCCCTCGACCATCTCCGTCAGACAGCCGGGGAAGATGTCCGCCGGCTTGCTGAGCCGCGCGTGCAGGCGGTCGATGCCCGGGACGGTCACGGTCGACTCCCTGGGGCCCTGCACCCCTTGGTAGGCCCCCCCGTACTCACATGCTCAGACCCCGCACCAGAAGGTCAAGAAGCGCACACACGAACAGGGCGATGCCGATGAATCCGTTGACGCTGAAGAACGCCCGGTTCACTCGGCTCAGGTCATGGGGCCGCACGATCGAGTGCTCGTAGACGAAGGCCCCCGCCACGATCACCAGACCGAGCCAGAAGAAGAAACCGGCGCTGGTGACGACCGCGTACCAGACGAACAGGACCGTCACGACCGTGTGGCACACCCGGGCGCCCCAGATCGCCGCCGGCACGCCGAAGCGGGCCGGCACCGACATGACCCCGATCTCGCGGTCCGTCTGCACGTCCTGGCAGGCGTAGATCAGGTCGAAGCCGCCGATCCAGATCCCGACCGCGAGCCCGAGGATGACCGCGTCCCAGTCCCACCTGCCGGTGATCGCCAGCCAGGCGCCGACCGGTCCCATCGCCTGGGCGAGCCCGAGGATGGCCTGCGGGAAGTTGGTGAACCTCTTGCCGTACGGATACACCACCATCGGGATCACCGCGATGGGGGCGAGCGCCAGGCACAGCGGGTTGAGCAGCGCCGCGGAGCCCAGGAAGAAAACCAGCGCGATCAGTGCGCCGGTCCAGGCGTGCCGCACCGACATCGCGCCGGTGACCAGTTCGCGGTGGGCCGTGCGCGGATTGCGGGCGTCGATCTCCCGGTCGATGATCCGGTTCGCGGCCATGGCGAAGGTGCGCAGGCCCACCATGGCGACGGTGACCAGGAACAGCCGGCCCCAGTGGATGTTCCGGTCCCACTGGTACATCGCGGTCAGCGCGGCGATGTACGCGAAGGGGAGCGCGAAGACGGAGTGCTCGATCATCACCAGGCGCAGGAATGCCTTGGTGCGTCCCGGCTGCGGGATCGCGGCGGAGGCGCTGCTCACAGGCCGTACTCCTTCCAGCGGCGGGTCACCTTCGCCGCCGTCTCCGGGTCGGACAGGACCATGTCGGGCCAGCCCCCGTCCCTCGTGTAACCCTCCTCGGGCCACTTCTTCGTGGCGTCGATGCCTGCCTTCCCACCCCAGAACTGCTGGTAGGAGGCGTGGTCGAGGTGGTCGACCGGGCCTTCGACGACCGTGAGGTCACGGGCGTAGTCCGTGTTGCCGAGGGCACGCCAGGCGACCTCGTGCAGATCGTGGACGTCGCAGTCGGCGTCCACGACCACGATCAGCTTGGTGAGGGACATCATGTGCGCACCCCAGACGGCGTGCATCACCTTCTGGGCGTGCTTGGGGTACTTCTTGTCGATCGAGACGATCGCACAGTTGTGGAAACCGCCCGCCTCGGGGAGGTGGTAGTCCACGATGTCCGGCACGATGATCTTCAGCAGCGGCAGGAAGAACCGCTCGGTCGCCCGGCCGAGGGGACCGTCCTCCGTCGGGGGGCGGCCCACCACGATCGACTGGAGCAGAGGGCGGCGGCGCATCGTCACGCAGTCGATCGTCAGGGCGGGGAAGGGCTCCTGCGGCGTGTAGAAGCCGGTGTGGTCGCCGAACGGCCCCTCGGGCAGCATCTCGCCGGGCTCCAGCCAGCCCTCCAGCACGACCTCGGCGTTGGCGGGCACCTGGAGCGGGACCGTCTTGCAGTCGACCATCTCGATCCGCTTGCCCGCGATGAACCCGGCGAAGAGGTACTCGTCGATGTCGCCGGGCAGCGGCGCGGTGGAGGCGTACGTCACGGCCGGCGGACATCCGAAGGCGATCGCGACGGGGAGCTTCTCGCCGCGCCTGGCCGCCACCTGGTAGTGGTTGCGGCTGTCCTTGTGGATCTGCCAGTGCATACCGATGGTCCGCTTGTCGTGGCGCTGGAGGCGGTACAGACCGAGGTTGCGGATCCCGGTCTCCGGGTCCTTGGTGTGGGTGAGCCCGAGGTTGAAGAAGGAGCCGCCGTCCTGGGGCCAGGTGAAGAGGGCCGGCAGGGTGTCGAGGTCCACCTCGTCGCCGCGCAGGACGACTTCCTGCACGAGGGCGTTGTCGGACTTGACCTTCTTGGGCGGTACGTGGGCCATCACCCCGAGTTTCCCGAACGCCTCGCGCACCCCGACGAATCCGTGCGGCAGTTCCGGCTTCAGCAGTCCGCCGATCCGGTCGGAGATCTCGCCGTACGACTTCAGGCCGAGGGCCTTGAGTAGACGCCGGTCGGTACCGAACACGTTCATGGCGAGGGGCATGCTCGAGCCGCGCACGTTCTCGAAGAGCAGCGCGGGGCCGCCGGACTTCTGCACCCGGTCGACGATCTCCCCGACCTCCAGATAGGGGTCGACCTCGGCTTTGATGCGCTTGAGGTCCCCCTCGCGGTCCAGCGCCCGGAGCAGGGACCGAAGATCGTCGTAGGCCATGCGTCCCAGTATCCGGTACCGGCTAACCTTGCCCCGTCACCGGGGCCCTCTCATGCCCCGTCGCCGACTCCTGGGGGATCGCACCACCATGTTCAGGTATCTGCCCTACCTGCTGGTCCTGGCGCTGTGGATATACGCCTTCATCGACTGCCTCAACACCCCCGAGGCGCAGATCCGGGGGCTGCCCAAGGTGGTCTGGGTCATCATCATCCTGCTCTTCGGGGAAGTGCTGGTCGGCCCGATCGCCTGGCTCGTGGTGGGCAAGGTGCGCGAGGCCCCGGCGAACGGAGCCACGCCCTCCGAGTGGCACCGCAACCACCGCATGGAGTGGGTCGCGCCCGACGACAACCCCGCCTTCCTGAAGACGTTGAAGGAAGAGAACAAGAAGGACGAGGCGCTCCTGAAGGACTGGGAGGCCGACCTGCGCCGGCGCGAGGAGGAACTGCGGCGCCGGGAACGCGGCGAGGAGCCCCAGGGCTGAGGGCGAGGCCCTGACCCTGGAACCGGGGTGCCGCCCCGGCCCTGGATCCGTCCGCGGTCCGGCACGGGCCGGCGCCGGGCTCAGCGGACCGTGATCGAGTCGAGCTTCTCCCGCAGATACACATGCGAGTCGACCGGCTCGTACGCCACCCGCCCCACCGGCGCCGGTACCGACTCGACGACGGTGCCCGGGGTGCACTCGCCGAAGTAGACGAGGGACATCAGCTCCTCGGCTGGTGCGTCGGCCGGCGGCGGCAGAACCCGGTGCCGGCCCGAACGCCAGCGGTCGCCCGTCCAACGGGCCATCAGGTCGCCGATGCTGATGGTGAAGGCCGCCGGGTCGTAGGGCGCGTCCTGCCAGCCGCCGTCGTCCGTGTGGACCTGGAGTCCTCCCTTGCCGGCCTGCCGGTCGAGGATCGTGACGGTTCCGAAGTCGGTGTGCGGGCCGATGCGGAACTGGCCGGGCTCGGGCTCGCCGACGAGCTCCGTACCCGGGTACCAGTTGATGTTGAACCCGTACGTCGGATGTGCCATGTGGCGCGTGAAGAAGTCCTGTTCGAGCCCCAGGGCCTCGCCGAGCAGCGACAGCAGCCGGTTCTCCAGCTCGCCCATCCGCGCCAGGTACTCCTCGCACAGCACCCGCAACTCCGGCACCTCGCGCGGCCAGACGTTGGGCGCGTACCACTGCGCGTTGATCTCCGGATCCTCGAACGGCTCGTGCGTGGCGAAGGTCAGCGACTCCTTGAGGTCGGGCGGGGTCTCGGTGCCCTCGGAGTAGCCGTTGGCCTCGGTGCCGGGGCCGAGCCAGCCGCGACCGCCGACCCGGGCCGCGTACTTCTCCTTGATCTCGGCGGGCAGCACGAAGAACGTCCGCGCCGCGGCACGGATCCGGGCGCGCAGGGACGCGGCCACGCCGTGCCCGGTGACCAGCAGGAAACCGGCGCTGCGCAGGGCGTCGTCGACGGTGCGCGCGGTACGGGCGCGGGCGTCCGGGGCGCCGTCCAGCCAGGGTCGCAGATCGATGGTGGGGATACGGGGCTCAGTCACGTTCCGAAGTCCTCATTCCACAGAGCCTCCGCGACCGCGGTGGCGAGCGTCTCGTGCGCCTGTGCCTGATCCATGCCTCCGCTCTCCGTCGGCCGAAACACCGGGCCGAGGAGCGTGCGACGGCTCAGCCGCCGCGGCCTCCCACATACGCGAGCAGGCGCTCGAAGCGTTCCCTCCAGCCCGGGTCCGTGTCCTCCTCGGACTCGTGCGTGAAGCGCACCGTGGTGCCCTCGGGACGGCCCCGTTCCAGATGGAAGCGGATACGGCCGCGGCGCTCCACGGTGTACTCGGCGACCCGTTCCACGTCCCACGCGGTGACGCGGCCCCGGGCCGTTCCACCGGGCAGGCTCAGTCCCACCTCGCCGCCGAGCCGTGGTTCGAACGGCTCGGCGGCGGCCAGCCAGCAGCCAAGACCCGCGGCGGTTGCCAGGGCGGGCCAGACCTCCTCCACGGGCCGGGGCAGGTGCAGCAGGTAGTGCCGTACGCGCACATCCCCACGGTGCTCGGCGGTGCCCTCTTCGATGGGATCGGTCATGACACCAGCCTCGCCCGCGAGCGGATGTTCCGCACGTGTTGCAGGTGCCGGGCCGTCCTGGCGGCCGGGGCCGCGTGCGAACGGCACAGGCCGGTTCCGTGGCTCACGCCACGGAACCGGCCTGTGCGGCAGGAGGACTAGACGCCCGCGTAGGAGTGCTTGCCGGTCACGAAGATGTTGACGCCGTAGTAGTTGAACAGCCAGCAGCCGAAGGCGATGAGCGCGATGTAGGCCGCCTTGCGGCCCTTCCAGCCGGCCGTGGAACGGGCGTGCAGATAGCAGGCGTACGCGACCCAGGTGATGAAGGCCCAGGTCTCCTTGGGGTCCCAGCCCCAGTAGCGGCCCCAGGCGGACTCCGCCCAGATGGAGCCCGCGATGATCGTGAACGTCCACAGGGGGAAGACCGCGGCGTTCACGCGGTAGGCGAACTTGTCGAGGGAGGCGGAGGCGGGAAGCCGCTCCAGGACGGACGTGGCGAACGTGCCGGGCTTGCCGCCGTTCTGCAGCTTGTTCTCGTACGAGTCCTTGAAGAGATAGAGGAGCGTGCCGACCGCGCCGACGTAGAAGACCGCACCGCAGATGATGGCGGTGGAGACGTGGATGTACAGCCAGTACGAGTGGAGGGCCGGGACGAGCTGGTCGCTGGCCGTGTACAGGACGGTGACGGCGAGACCGAGGTCGAGCAGGACCGTGGTGGTGAGGAAGAGGCCCAGCCAGCGCACGTTCTTCTTCAGGGCGAGCAGGACGAGGTACACACCGACGGCGACCGTGGAGAAGGTGATGTTGAACTCGTACATATTGCCCCACGGCGCCCGCTGTACGGACGCCGCGCGGGCGATGACGCCGACGAGTTCGACGAGGAAGGCCAGCGCCGTGAGCGAGACGGCGATCCGGCCGTAGAGGTCGCCCTGCTCGTCGCCGCCGTGGGCGCCGGGGCCGTCCGGCACGTCACGGGCGCCGGTCGCGGCGCGGGTGACGACCTTCGGCCGCTCGAGCACCGCGGTGCCCCCGGCCTTCCGGACCGTGACGGCGGGTCCCTCCGCCTTCTTCGCGCCGTCGGCGGTGAGCGCGTTCGCCGTACGGGCGACCCTGCTGCGGCTGCCGAAGATCCATTCGGCGATGTAGGTGAAGAACGCCAGGGTGTAGACGGTCATCGCGGAGTAGATCAGCGTGTTGCTGATGTTCGCGAGGTGTTCGTTGGTGGCGGTGGCGAGGGTCACTTCTTCTGAGCCCCTTCAGCGACGGGTACGGAGGTTGCGGCGCCCGGCTCCTGATCGGGGTCGGCGTCCGGGGACGGTTCGTCGTCGATTGTCGTGGGTGCCTGGTCGTGGACGAGCGCGGCCAGGTCGCCGAGTTCCTCGGGCAGCCTCGTGGACTCGCTGCGGCCGAGACCCGCCATCTCGACGACGGTCACGCCGTCGGCTCCGGTCGTCGCGCGCACCCAGACGCGGCGGCGGTGGATGAACAGCGAGGCGGCCAGGCCGAAGATCGCGGTGATCGCGGCGCCGAGCGCCCAGCCGGTGCCGGTCTGCTGGACGATCTGGAAGCCGGCCCACGCCTTGATGTCCTTGTCGAAGGTGATCGAGCCGTTGCCGCCGGGCAGCGTCATGGTCTCACCGGGCAGCAGGCTGGACTTGAGGATGGCACCGCTCGCGTCCTTGAACTGCTTCAGGTTCTTGGTGTCCAGCTGGTACACGTTCTGCGGGAGGCCCGCGTTGACGCCCAGGTCTCCGTGGTACGCGTTCAGCGCCAGCACCGGGTAGTCGAGCGCCGGGAACTGCGAGGACATCGTGCCCTTGCCGGCTCCGGCGAAGGTCGGCACGAAGACCGCGAGGAAGCCGAGTTGCTCCGGCTGACCCTGGGCGTTCCGGTAGCCGTCCAGCACCTTGATCGCGCCCTGCGAGGTCACGTTGGGGTCGAGGGGCAGCAGCGGCACGGCGTCGTGGAAGACGACGTTGCCCTTGCCGTCGCGGACGGTGACCGTGGGGGCGTACCCGTGGCTGACGAGGTAGACCTTGGCGTCGCCGATGTTCAGCGGCTCGTTGACCTTGATGGTGGTCTTCTTGTCCTTGCCGTAGGCGCCCACGCTGTAGGTGATGCCGGCCTGGTAGGTGCGCGGGGTGCCCTTGTTGGGGCCGGTGCGCTCGTACGTGGCGGCGAACTTGTCCAGCTTGAAGCTGAACGGCACGAGGTCGTCGTCGGTGAAGAGGTTGCCCGACTTGAAGTCGTCGTACTGCGTGAGCGTGTTGGAGAACCCGTCGCCCTCGACGACCAGCTTGTTGCCCTCGGACTTGTAGAGCTGGCCCCAGGCGAAGGCGACCAGCATCACCACGAGGGCGACATGGAAGGCCAGGTTCCCGGCCTCGCGCAGATAGCCCTTCTCGGCGGCGACGGCGTCACCGGCGACATGGGCGCGGAAGCGGCGCCGCTTGAGCACCTTCAGCGCGACCTCGCGGACCTGCTCGGGGTCGGCGTCGGTGCGCCAGGTCGCGTACGCGGGCAGCCGGGTCAGCCGCTTGGGCGCGGCCGGCGGGCGGCCCCTGAGCTGCCCGACGAACTGCCAGCTGCGCGGCACGATGCAGCCGATGAGGGAGACGAACAGCAGGATGTAGATCGCCGAGAACCAGACCGAGCTGTACACATGGAACAGCCCGAGCTTCTCGTAGACCGGGCCCAGCGTCCTGTGGGCGGTCATGAAGTCCTGCACCTTCAGCACGTCGGTGCCGGACTGCGGGATGAGCGAACCGGGGATCGCCCCGAGCGAGAGCAGGAACAGCAGAAGCAGCGCGACCCGCATGGAGGTCAACTGCCGCCAGAACCAGCGGGCCCAGCCGACGGTCTCCCGCAGGATCCAGGTGATCCACCCCTTGGCGCCGGGCGCCCGGGAACCGCCGAAGGAGCCGGGCACGGCCGTCTCGACGGGGGCGGTGGACAGCTGCGAGGCGGCCTCGCCGAGGTCGGGCTCGGTGGCGTTCGCGGGAGTCTCGGGCTCGCTGGTCCGCGCGGATGTTCCAGGGGTTCCGTCGCTGTGCACGTCGGTGCTCCGTGTGTCGCTCATGGGTCAGATCCCCACCGTGAAGCCGTTGGACCAGGTCTGCATGTCCTGCACGAGGCTGTCCCAGGCGCCGGTCAGCAGCAGCACACCGGTCACGATCATCATCGTGCCGCCGATGCGCATCACCCAGACATAGTGGCGCTTGACCCAGCCGAAGGCACCGAGCGCCTTGCGGAAGGCGACCGCGGCGAGCACGAAGGGCACACCGAGACCGAGGCAGTAGGCGACGGTCAGCAGGGCCCCGCGGCCCGCGCTCGCCTGGTTGGAGGAGAGCGCCAGCACGGAGGCGAGGGTCGGGCCGATGCATGGGGTCCAGCCGATCCCGAACAGCGCGCCCAGCAGCGGCGCGCCGATCAGCCCGGCCATCGGCCGCTTGTGGAAACGGAACTCCCGCTGGGTCAGCCAGGGCATCAGCCCCATGAAGAAGACGCCCAGCAGGATCATGAGGACGCCGAGCACCTTGGACACGGTGTCCCTGTACTCCTGCAGCGTCTGCCCGAAGTACCCGAACAGCGCCCCGCCGGAGACGAAGACGACGGTGAACCCGATCACGAACAGGGAGGCGCCGGTGACCATCCGCCCGCGCCGCGCCTCCGCCAGATCGCTGCCGGTGACCCCGGTCACATACGAGAGGTAACCGGGGACGAGCGGCAGAACGCACGGGGAGAAGAAGGAGACGAGACCCCCGAGCACCGCCACCGGCACGGCGAGCAGCAGGGCCCCGTTGAGTACCGTCTGGTTGGGATCGGTGGCTGCGGCGAGAGTGGACACTCCGGTCACGTCACTTCTCCGCGAGTACCGGGGCGAGCATCGCGCGCAGCTTGTCCTCGCTGAGCGCCTGCAGCGTGCGCGCGGCGATCTTCCCGTCCCGGTCGATGACCAGCGTGGAGGGGATCGCCTGCGGGTTGAGTGTGCCCTGCTTGAAGCGGAGCATCAGCTTTCCGGTCGGGTCGTACAGACTCGGGTACGGCACCCCGTACTGCTTCTCGAAGGCGCGGGCCGGCTGGGTGCTGGTGTCACGGGTGTTGATGCCGACGAACTGGACGCCCTTGCCGGCCGTGTCCTGGGCGACCTTGACGAAGTTCGACGCCTCGGCGCGGCACGGCGGGCACCAGGAGCCCCAGACGTTGATGACGACGACCTTGCCCTTGTAGGCGGCGACGTCCAGCTGCTTGCCGTCGATCGTCGGCCCGGACAGGTCGGGAGCGGCGGCCCGCTCGCCCTTCTTGACGGTCGCGATGCCGTCCTTGCCAGTGATGAAGTTGGTGTTGCCGGAGCCCCCTGAGGTGCCCCCGGAGGAGCAGGCGGACAGCACCAGCGCCGCCACGGCGGCCCCGGCGGTGGCCAGGGCGGCGCGTCGGCGGCTGCGGCTGCGGCTGCGGGTCCGGTTCAGGCGCTGGGGGGTGCGGCAGGCGGCACTCATGTGAAAAGTTTCGCATGTCCGTTCCGGGGATCTTGCGCACCCCCCTTGTGGGTGGAAAACCGCGTTTCAGGCGGCTTTCGACGGGGTATCCGAAGCCTCCTTGCCGGCTGCCGCGAGAAACGTCGTCCAGCCCCCGGCCGGCTTCTGTCCCACGTCCAGCGACTGCAGCTTGCGCACGACCTCGGGCCGCTGCACATCGAGCCAGTCCGTGAACTGCCGGAAGGAGACGAGCCGTACGTCGGCGCCCTTTTCCTTCTCACGGGCTATGTGCTTGAACGCCTCTTCGACGGCGTCCATGTAGATGCCGCCGTTCCAGTGCTCGAAGTGGTTGCCTATGAAGAACGGTGCACGATTGGTCTCATATGCCCGCCTGAATCCGGATATGTAGGCGTTCGCCGCCTGGGTGCGCCAGCCCGGGTAGTTGGACGAGGGAGCCTGCGTCGTCCGGATCGACTGGTTGGCGAGCATGTTGTAGTCCATCGACAGGACCTCGAAGCTGCGCCCGGGGAACGGGACCAGCTGGAGCGGGAAGTCCCACAGGCCCTGGCGCTTCTCCGGCCAGCGCTGCCGGCCGCCGGGCGAGGAGGCGTCGTAGCGCCAGCCGAGTTCGCGGGCCGTGGGCAGCAGGTTGTCCTGGCCGAGGAGGCAGGGGGTCCGGCCGCCGATCAGTTCCTTGTCGTAGTCGAAGGGCAGCGACGGCAGATCGGTGAACCCGGTGTTGGTCCGCCACTCCTTGACGAAGGACTTGGCCTGGTCGATCTCGCTGCGCCACTGCTTGGGCGTCCAGTGCGCGACGGTGCCGAAACCGGAGCAGAAGTGCCCGTTGAAGTGGGTGCCTATCTCATGGCCCTCGAGCCAGGCACGGCGCACGTTCTGCAGGGTGGAACGGATGTGCGCGTCCGTCAGATATCCGATGTCGGAGGCACCCGGCGCGTTGTTCGGCGGGAGGTAGGTGCGCTTCTTCGACTCCGGCAGCAGATAGAGCCCGGAGAGGAAGAAGGTCATGTGCGCGCCGTGCTCCTTGGCGAGGTCGAGAAAGCGCGGGAAGAGCCCGTTGCCGACCTCTCCGGCGCCGTCCCAGGAGAAGACGACGAATTGCGGCGGCGTCTGGCCGGGCTCCAGGGGCACCGGCTTGTCCGGCTGGTTCGGCTGCTTGCCGGCGGCCGAGGTCGAGCCGTCACCGAGGGGGCGTGCGGTGGCCGTGGGGCTGCTGGAGGCACGGGGAGTGCTCTTGCCGGAACCACGGCCGGGCTTCGCGTCGTCGTGCTGCTGGGTACCGCATCCGGCCAGCCCCATCGCGGCAGCCGCACCCGCCCCGAGCCCCATCAGTCCCCGTCGGCTGATCTCCCGCATTCCGTCCCCATCTCATTGCGCCCTCTCAGTGGTCACACAATGAGAGGGCGCGATGAAGACGAAGGTTCCGCCGAACTCGACTACGTGGAGCGGACTTTACGAAGAAACGATTACATGGCAGGACTGCGTACATCTTGTGACGAGGCATACGCCTTGATTCAAGGCGTACGCCGTCACCGGGGCGCCGGTCCTCAGGCCCCGAACGCCTTGTCCTTGCCCTTGATCGGCTTGGCACCCGCGAGCAGATGGGCCGGCACCAGGTCCCGGGCCGGCTCGGTGTACCCCACCGACACGATCCTGTCGCCCTGATACGTGAAGGTGGTCAGGGACGCCAGCGTGCACTGCCGCTTGCGCGGGTCGTGCCACAGCCGGCGCTTCTCCACGAAGCTGCGCACGATCCAGATCGGCAGCTGGTGGCTGACGCACACGGCCTCGTGGCCGCGCGCCGCGTCCTTGGCGGCGTCCAGCGCCCCCATCATCCGGACGACCTGCTCCACGTACGGCTCGCCCCAGGACGGCTTGAACGGGTTGACGAGGTGCTTCCAGTTCTCGGGGCGCCGCAGCGCGCCGTCCCCGACCCCGAAGGTCTTGCCCTGGAAGACGTTCTCGGCCTCGATCAGCCGCTCGTCGACCGCGAGGTCGAGACCGTGCGCCTTGGCGATCGGGGTGGCCGTCTCCTGCGCCCGCTCCAGCGGGGAGGCGACGACGTGGGTGATGTCCCGGGAGGAGAGGTGCTCGGCGACCCGCTCGGCCATCTGCCGGCCCAGCTCGGACAGGTGGTAGCCGGGCAGCCGCCCGTACAGCACCCCGTCGGGGTTGGCGACCTCGCCGTGCCGCATCAGGTGGACGACGGTGATGTCACTCATGCTGCCGTGGCCTCCGCTGCTGCACGGGCCGCCGCCGGAAGGGCGTCGGCGATCTGCTGGATCGCCCGCTCGTCGTGGGCGGTGGAGACGAACCAGGATTCGAAAGAAGAGGGCGGCAGGTAGACGCCCTGGGAGAGAAGGGAGTGGAAGAACGCCGTGAACCGGAAGGACTCCTGGCTCTTGGCGTCCTCGTAATTGTGCACCGGCCGGTCGGTGAAGAACACGGAGAACATGTTGGAGGCGTTCTGCAGCCGGTGCGCCACGCCCTCCTTGGTCAGCGCGTCCGTGACGAGCGTACGGATCTCGGCGGAGACCGCGTCGACCTTCTCGTACGCGGCGTCGTCGAGCAGCCGCAGTTGGGCCAGACCGGCGGCGGTGGCGACCGGGTTACCGGAGAGGGTGCCGGCCTGGTAGACGGGGCCGGCCGGAGCGAGATGCGCCATGACGTCCGCACGTCCGCCGAACGCGGCGGCGGGGAAGCCGCCACCCATCACCTTGCCGAACGTCATGAGGTCGGGCTCGACACCGTCGATCCCGTACCAGCCGGCCTTGCTGGTGCGGAAGCCGGTCATCACCTCGTCGGAGATGTAGAGAGCGCCGTTCTCCTCGCAGAGATCCTTGAGTCCCTGGTTGAACCCCGGCAGCGGCGGCACGACCCCCATGTTCCCGGGCGAGGCCTCGGTGATCACGCAGGCGATCTCGCCGGGGTGGGCGGCGAACGCGGTGCGGACGGCGTCCAGATCGTTATAGGGCAGGACGACGGTGTCGCCGGCCTGGGCACCGGTGACTCCGGGGGTGTCGGGCAGTGCGAACGTCGCGACCCCGGAGCCGGCGGCGGCGAGGAGGGAGTCGACGTGCCCGTGATAGCACCCGGCGAACTTGATCACCTTGGACCGCCGGGTGAACCCGCGGGCGAGCCGGATCGCCGACATGGTGGCTTCCGTCCCGCTGGAGACGAGGCGCACCTGCTCGACGGGCCGGACCCGGGCGACGATCTCCTCGGCGAGCGCGACCTCGCCCTCACCGGGCGTACCGAAGGAGGTGCCGCGGGAGACGGCCTCCTGGACGGCGGCGATCACCTCGGGGTGGGAATGCCCGAGGATCATGGGCCCCCACGAACAAACAAGATCGACATATTCGCGTCCGTCGGCATCGGTCAAATAGGGACCGTCACCGGACACCATGAACCGGGGCGTACCGCCCACGGCGCGGAAGGCGCGTACCGGAGAGTTCACGCCGCCGGGCGTGACGGCCGCCGCGCGCTCGAAAAGAGTCTGCGAAACTGGGGCTTCGTACGGATAGCTCACACAAGCCATGGTGTCAGAGGCCGCGAAGATCCTGCGGACAGGTGTTTCACCGCACGTTTCGGCGGACGAACGTGGGGGAGGTCACTGACACGATGATCGGGTTGCGCAGCGGGGCCTTCGCATCCTAGAAAAGCAGTCGGGTGGAGATATGCATCGCGGTGGCGGACTGGGCGAGGGGACCGATGACCTCGGTCCTCGGCGTGCCCGGCGGGGAAGGCACCGACGCGACGCGGAGGAGACGAGCGAGAGACGTCAGGCGCAGGGTGCGCAGGGTGGACCTGAGCGGATCGACCGGCTGTCGCGTATGGATGGCATGGACCACGCGAACCGTAGGTTGGACGGACTCGGGGCAGGAAGCGGGAATGGTGGCCGGGTGGGGGTGACGTACAAGTACTTCGGTGCGCCCGACGGCGCCACCGCGGCCCGGGTCCCGATCTCGATGCGTCCCGAGGAACTCGGCGGCGACGAGCTGGGCATGGGCGGCATGTTCACCAAGATCAAGCCGGAGACGATGGCGGCGATGGTCCTCACGGGCATCGAGGGCGTCCCGCTGCACAAGGTCCCGCCGCTGGAACTGGTCGTCCTGCACCCCGACTACGCGGTGGTCAAGCTCCCCATGACGGTCGTCGACCCCCTGCGAGGCATCGGCGAGGAGGCGGTGGGCGCCGCGGCGTTCATCTGGTCCACGGTGCCGGACCGGGGCGGGCCGCGTGACGCCTTCAACGTGTACCAGCTGCTCCACGAATGGCAGGATTTCAGCCATCGCCTGCATGAGGCGGGGCATCAGCCCTATTGCCTGGTGTGGCCCTGAACCGGCGTCACCGGACCGTTCGACAGGGGAACTCCGACTGCGTTGTGACGCACGTGACATCGTGACCGAATGACATCGTGACCGCGTAAAGGGAAATGCGCGCCGAATTCCCTATGGAGCGCCGCACTCGTCTCCGCAGTGGTCATGGCGACGGAATTCCGGACGTTTGTCGCGCACGGCCGGACAGAGGGAAGGGGCGCCCCGGGATCCGGGGCGCCCCTCAGCCTTGTGGTGTCAGGCTCGCGGCGTCACCGCACGTTGATCGTCACCGTCGGCGACATCGCCTTGGCGTGGATCACCCGGAACTTCTCCATGCCCCGATTGGGGAGCTTGACGGCGGAGAAGGTGAAGGTGTCGCCCTGCACCTTGAGGCTCTTCACGGTGACCCACTGGCTGCCGATGTACCGCTGAAGCGTCAGCGTGTCGCCGGCCCTCAGGCCCTCGGTGTGGCCGGCGAACGTCACGGACTGACCCGGCTTCAGCTCGGTGTGCGACGGCTGGACGGTGATCGAGGCCGCCGTCACGGTCGTGTTCTGGGCCGTCGAGGCCGGCGCGGCGGCGAAGGCACCTACGGCCCCGACCGCCACCAGGGTGACGGCGACGGCACCGACGGCGAGGACACGGGCAGAGCGGGTACGAAGCGTGGATTTCACGTTTGTCTCCTGTGCTGTGACAGATCCCCCACTGGACGGATCCCCCACTTGCGCGCACCTTCGAGGCTTCCATGGAGCCGAACGGGCTGCGACCCGGCCGTCACTGGAATGCAGCAACGAGGACGATGAAAAGTCGGCCACTCTCTGTAGTAACAGCAGGTACAGCGGGTAATCGTAAGAGTTGACTTCTTACCTTCCCTTCATTTGATTCCGACCGTGCGCAAGATCGTCAACGCGAGTGCGCGTGCCACGTTCGTGACTTCGGCGGGCGAAACCCGCTCCCGTGGGCTGTGCGCGAGGCGTACGTCACCGGGCCCGTACTGCAGGGTCGGGATGCCCTCCGCCGCGTACAGCCGCAGATCGCTGCCGTACGGCGCCCCGCGCTCCCGCGGCCCGGGACCGCCCGTCGCGTCGGCGTGCGCCATTGCCACGGCGTCCCGCAGCGGGTGGCTTGCGGGCAGCCGGCCGCTCGCGAACTGGCCGCCCGGCCAGGTGACGACGGCCGGGTGCGCGCTGAGCCAGGGGTCGGCGGCGCAGGCCCGGGCCACGCACTCCTCCAGTTCGGCCCGGGCCGCGGCCGGGTCCTCGCCGAGCCGCACGCCCAGCCGGCCCTCGGCGACCAGCAGATCGGGCACGCTACTCGCCCAGTCGCCGGAGCGGACGGTGCCGACCGACAGCGCGTAGGGGATGGGGTACTCCTTCATCAAGGGGTCCGGGTCGGTGTTGCGGTCCCCCTCCAGTGCGGCCAGGGCCCGGTGGACCGGTATGTACGCGTCGACGGCGCTCACCCCCTCGTCACGGGAGCTCGCGTGGGCCGCCCGGCCGGGTACGGAGACCCGGAAGGTCAGGGCACCCGCGTTGGCCGTCACCAGAGTGCCGCCGGTCGGCTCGGTAATGACGCACGCGTCGCCGGTGTGCCCGCGCCGCAGTGTGCCGAAGGCGCCGAGCCCGCCGTCCTCCTCGCCGACGACGAAGTGCACGGCGACGCGGCCGCGCAGCCGGGCCCCGCTCGCGCGCACCGCTTCCAGCGCGGCCAGGTGCGCCACGAGTCCGGCCTTCATGTCGCAGGCGCCGCGGCCGTACACGAAGTCCCCGGCGGTCCTCGCCACGAACGGGTCGCCCTCCCAGCTCGCCGGATCCCCCGGCGGTACGACGTCCACATGCCCCTGGAGAATCAGTGCCGGTCCGTCGTCCCCGTCCGGGGTCGAGGCGACCAGGCCCCAGGCCTCGTCCCTGGGCGCCTCGGCGCCGGGGAAGCCGGGGTCGGCCAGCAGTTCGGGCAGGTTCATGGACCACAGGTCGACGTCGAGCCCGAGCCGGTCGAGCCGCCGGGCCAGCTCGTGCTGGATCTCCGACTCGACCGGGGTCCCAGTCACGCTCGGGATCGCGATCAGCTCCCGCAGCGTCCGGGCGATGGACACCTCGTCGACGGCCGCCAGCGCGGCGGCCTCCTCGGTTGCGAACTCGGGTGCGGTCATGGACGGTTGCTCCTGTCACGACACGCCACGGCTTCCGGCAGCCGACGGCCCTGGGTGCGCCACCCTAGGCCCTGCACGTGCCCGGCCACTCCCCGCGGTCTCAGCGGCCCGGCCCTCGGCGCACCCTCACCGGCCAGGCACCACCTGTCTCCTCCGGGCGGCGCGACACCATCCGGTCGCCGTCCACGGGCCACCGGATTCGGTCTCTGCCTACGCTGGAACCCGGTCTCCTCGATGGCCGGAACCGCTCGCAGAGCCATATGCCAGGAGAGCACGCCGATGGCCGCTACGGAGCACACACGTCCGAGCCGCTTGCGGGCGTGGATGCTGGAGGGGCTGTCCGACATGGGCAAGGGCTCCGCGGCTCCGCAAGCCCAGCCCGAGTCAGCGCACAAGGGCCAGCCCTGGTGGCGGGTGATGTGCCTGACCGGCGTCGACTACTTCTCCACCCTCGGCTACCAGCCCGGCATCGCCGCCCTCGCCGCCGGACTGCTCTCCCCCATCGCCACCATCGTCCTCGTGATCGTCACCCTGGCCGGCGCCCTGCCGGTCTACCGGCGGGTGTCACAGGAGAGCCCGCACGGCCAGGGCTCCATCGCCATGCTGGAACGGCTCCTCACCTTCTGGAAGGGCAAGCTCTTCGTCCTGACCCTGCTGGGCTTCGCCGCCACCGACTTCCTGATCACCATCACGCTCTCGGCCGCCGACGCCTCCACCCACCTGATCGAGAACCCGCATCTGACCGGCACCCTCCACGGCCACCAGATGATCATCACCCTGCTGCTCATCACCTTGCTGGGCGCGGTGTTCCTCAAGGGGTTCCTGGAGGCGATCGGCGTCGCCTTCGCCCTGGTCGGTATCTATCTCGTGCTGAACGCCGTGGTCGTGGCCGTCGGGCTGTGGCATGTGCTGACGGCCGTGCACGTGGTCACCAACTGGACGGGGGCCCTGACCACCGAGCACGGGAACGTCTTCGTCATGATCGGTGTGGCGCTGATCGTCTTCCCGAAGCTGGCGCTTGGTCTGTCCGGCTTCGAGACGGGTGTCGCCGTCATGCCCCATGTGCAGGGCGACCCCGGCGACACGGAGGAGCGGCCGACCGGCCGGATCCGGGAGACCAAGAAGCTGCTGACCACCGCGGCGGTCATCATGAGCGGCTACCTCATCACCACCAGCTTCATCACCACGCTGCTGATCCCGGAGAAGGAGTTCCGGGCGGGCGGCCGGGCCAACGGCCGTGCGCTGGCCTACCTGGCGCACGAGTACCTGGGGAACGCCTTCGGCACGGTCTACGACGTCTCCACCATCGCGATCCTGTGGTTCGCGGGGGCCTCCGCGATGGCCGGCCTGCTCAACCTAATGCCGCGCTACCTGCCCCGCTACGGCATGGCCCCGCACTGGGCGCGCGCCGTGCGGCCCATGGTCATCGTCTTCACGCTGGTCGCCTTCCTGGTCACGTGGATCTTCGACGCCAATGTGGACGCCCAGGGCGGCGCCTACGCCACCGGTGTGCTGGTCCTGATCAGCTCCGCGGCGATCGCGGTGACCATCGCCGCCCGCAAGGCCGCACAGCGCAGATGGACCATCGTGTTCGCGATCATCTCGGCCGTCTTCCTCTACACGACGGTCGTCAACGTGATCGAGCGGCCCGACGGTGTGAAGATCGGCGCCTGCTTCATCGCCGGGATCATCCTGCTCTCGCTGCTCTCCCGCCTCGCCCGCGCCTTCGAGCTGCGGGTGACCAGCGTGACCCTGGACACCCTGGCCGAGCGCTTCGTCCGGGACATCGCCAGCCGCAAGATCCGGTTCATCGCCAACGAGCCGAACAACCGGGACGTCGCCGAGTACCGCGACAAGATCGAGCAGATCCGGAACGACAACGATCTGCCCCCGCAGGAGGACTTCGTCTTCGTGGAGGTGACGGTCCGCGACCCGTCGGAGTTCGAGGCCGGTCTGACCGTCCACGGCGAGGTGCTGCACGGCCGCTACCGCGTGCTCACCCTGGAGTCGTCCTCCATCCCCAACGCCCTCGCCGCTCTGCTGCTGCACGCCCGGGACATGACCGGCTGCATCCCGCACATGTACTTCGAGTGGACCGAGGGGACCCCGTTCGCCAACTTCCTGCGCTTCTTCCTCTTCGGTCAGGGAGAGGTGGCACCCGTGACCCGGGAGGTGCTGCGGGAGGCGGAGCACGACCGGAAGCGGCGGCCGCGCGTGCACGTGGGCTGAGTTCAGGCCACCACGGCAGCCGCGTCGAACAGCCGCTTCGTCATGCCGATGCGCTCGTAGGCGGCGAGGGCAGGCATGTTGCCCGCGTCCACCATGAGGGCCGCGCGGCCGTGCTCCCGGACAAGGGCGTCGACCACGAACCGGCACACGGCGGTGCCGAGGCCGCGCCCCCGGGCCTCGGGGGCGGTGACCACTCCGGCGACGAAGCCGCACCCGGCGGCGGACCAGGCGTCGGCGGCGACGGCGAGCAGCCCGCTCCCGCCGTGCACTCCGGCCCAGCGACTCACCCCCGAGCGTCCCGGCCGGGCGTGGGACCGGGGGGAACCAGCGCTCGAAGAGGGGTTCCGACATCCGCTCCTCGGCCGCGTCCAGCCACCGCACTCCAAAGACGCCGGACGCGCCAGACGGGGCCGCGGTCTCCGTCCGGGGCGGGCGGCCCGGGGCCGCGGTCTCCATCCAGTAGAAGGGTTCGGTCGAGGCGAGCCCGGGGATCCGCCGCGCGAGAGCGGCGATCAGGCCGGCGTCCCCGAAGGGCCGGTAGCCGGGCCCCAGCTCGGCGAGCAGATCGCGTACGAGACGAACGGCGTCGTCGGCGTCCCCAGAGAGGGCGATCCGGTCCCGTCCGGAGAGCCCCGGCGCGGCGACGGCGAGGGCGGAACCGCACCGCCGCACCAGGTCGGGCCGGCCCTGTGCGGCCCACACGAGGTGCGTGGCGACGTCCCCCGCCCGCCCTGTCACTGGCGCCCCGCTCGCCCGCCACCGCCGATCGTGAACCCGATGACCGATCCTCCGCCCGGACGCCGGTACGCGAACGCCGCTCCCCCGTGCGACGTGGCCACGTCCTGCACGATCGAGAGGCCGAGCCCCGAGCCGGGCAGGCTCCTGGCGTCGGCGGCACGGTAGAAGCGGTCGAAGATGCGCATGAGGTCGCTCTCCTCGACGCCGGGTCCGCGGTCGAGCACCTCCACGCGCACGCTGCCCAGCGGCAGGCCGGTTCGCGGTGCGTCGGAGTCCTCCAGCTGGAACGGGTGCTCGGGACCTGTGACGACGATCTCGATCGGCGACGTGCCGTCACGGTCGAACTTGGCCGCGTTCTCCAGCAGGTTGGACACCGCGCGCTGCAACGCCGAGACCCGTCCATCGACCGTCGTGTCACCGGTGACACGGACGACGATCTCGCGGCCCGTGCGGCGGCGCACGATCGTCGCCGCGTCCTCGGCGATGTCGGCGAGCCTCACCCGCTGCAACGGCTCCGTGTCCGACTGCCCGGCCGCCAGATCGACCAGCTCGTTGACCAGGTCGGTGAGTTCACGGGACTCCTGGGCGAGGTCGGCGACCAGTTCCTCGCGTGCGGCGGGCGGCAGTTCGTCGATGCGGCGCAGCAGCGAGATGTTCGTCCGCAGGGACGTCAGCGGCGTACGCAGTTCATGGCCCGCGTCCTGCACCAGGCGCCGCTGGTCCTCCTCGGACTGGGCCAGGCGCCCCAGCATACGGTCGAAGGAGCGCCCGAGGCGGCCGACCTCGTCGTTCCCGGTGACCGGGACCTGGATGCCGACCCTGCGGGTGCGCGCCACGTCCTCGGCGGCACCGGCGAGCCGCACCAGTCGCCCAGTGATGCGCCGCGCCAGCCACCAGCCGAACAGCCCGGCCGCTATCACCACCGCGCCCATCAGCAGGGCCGTCCGCTGCTGCAGGCTGCGCAGCAGGTCCTCGGTGCTGCTGAGCTCCTGGGCGACCTGCACGGCGCCCTGACCGTGCCCGAGCGCGACGGTCGCGACCCGGTAGACATCGCCGTCGACGTCGACGCTCTTGTGCTCCAGGAGCCTGGCCGCGGTGCCGCTCTCGGCGATCCTGCGGTCGTCGCCGCCCACGGGCAGCGCCGGATTGGAGTGGTCGACGACCGCGCCGCCCGGGCCGAGCACCTGCACGACCGTGCGGCTGGGCCGGATGATGTCGTCGCGCGGGGTGTCGTGGTCCTTGTCGGAGATGGCGAAGTCGTCCGGCATGAGCTGCTTCTGGCGGACCTGGTCCCGCAGGTCGGCGACGACCTGGGCGAAGACGGTCTGCTGGTCGACGCGGACCAGCCGGGCCGCGGCGTCGTAGCTCAGAAAGCCGACGAGGACGGTGACGCCGGCGGCCACCGCCGCGAACGACACCGTGAAGGTGGTCCGCAGCGAGGAGATCCGCCGCAGCCTGGACCGCAGCCGCAGCCGGCGGCGCAGCCCTCTCGGCAGCCTCCGCCACAGCCGCATTCCCACTCCGGCGTCCGCCTCGGCGCCGGAATCCACTGGTGGAGGCACTAGTCCTCCCTCAGCACATACCCCACGCCGCGCACCGTGTGGATGAGCGCCGGGGCCCCCGGCTCGTCCAGCTTGCGTCGTAGATAGCCCACATAGACGGCGAGGTTCTTGGATCCGGGGCCGAAGTCGTAGCCCCAGATGCGGTCGTAGATGGTGGCGTGGTCGAGGACGATGCCCGCGTTGCGGGCCAGCAGCTCCAGCAGATCGAACTCGGTCCTCGTGAGCTCCAGCTCGCGCGCGCCGCGCCAGGCGCGGCGCGCCTGTACATCCATGCGCAGCCCGGCGACGGACACCTGGCCGGTCGGGATCTTCTCCTCCTCCTTCGGCAGCTCGGGAGCGGAGCCGTTGGTGCGCCGCAGCAGGGCCCGCAGCCGGGCGAAGACCTCCTCGACGTCGAACGGTTTGACGACGTAGTCGTCGGCGCCCGCGTCCAGGCCGGCGATTCGGTCGGCGGTCTCCACCAGTGCGGTGAGCATCAGGATCGGGGTGCGGTCGCCCTCGGCGCGCAGCACCCGGCACACCTGCAGGCCGTCGATGCCGGGCATCATCACATCGAGAACGAGCACGTCGGGCTGGGTGCGGTGGGCCTGTGCGAGGGCCTCGACCCCGTCAGCCACAGCGGTCACCCGGTAGCCCTCCAGTGTCAGTGCTCGTTCCAGGGCATGGCGGATGGCACGGTCGTCCTCGGCGAGCAGCACTGTCTGGGTCACCCCACCAGTCTGCCAAGGTCACAGTGGTGCACCACCGGCTGAGCCGGACGGGGGGCGGGCTTCTTACCCGCCTCTCACCGCTGCGCGCGCGGTGACTTACCTGGTCGGGCCAGTGTGTTGGGTACGTCACGTCGGCGCGTTCCCCGAGTGGGTGCGCCGGGGCGGAGCCATGGAGGCGGGCCGGGACGAAGCGGTCGAAGGCACCGGCCGACAAGTTGGGGCTCGTCGCCGGGTGGTACCGACCGCCCTCCGGTCCCGCCGTATCTCCGCCGTCGCGACGGACGAACACCTGAAGACGACGACACCGAAGCCGTGGAACGGCGAACGGGTCCGCGCGGCGCGCACGCCGCCGGACCCGCCGCCCGAGAGGTTCGCCCGGCCCGCCATCCCAGGGCGCGCCAGGTGAGGAGACCCGCCCGGCCGGGCCCGGAGCCCCCCGGTCGGGGACCGGCCGGTGCGGCCAGGGGTGGGCCGAACGCAGGACGGCGGCGGCCCACCCCGACCCATGTCCGACGACAGGTCATCGCGAACCGCCGCCCGGCGCCGCGCCCGGACGGGACCGGGCGGCGCCTAGTTCCGCAGCGCGGCGAGCTGCTCCTCGAAGGGGATCACCCGGAAGCCGTGCGCGTGCGTCGCGCCGGCCTCCGCCGCGGACGTGCGGTCCCCGTCCGTGCCGCTCGCCCGGTCGCCCGCGGCCGGCCCGGGCAGGGGCACGACGGGAGCGGCCACCGGATGAGCGGGCTCCGGCACGGACCAGGCGCGTTCCGCTCCGGTGCCGGTCTGCCGAAGGGACCCCGCGGCCATCAGACCGGCCAGCTCCTGCGCCGCCCGGTCGATCCGCTCGGCGAGACCCTCGGCGCCCCAGTCCTCCGACGCCGTGTAGACCCCGGTCGGGACGACCACGGCCCGCAGGTAGGTGAAGAGCGGGCGCAGGGCGTAGTCCAGGACGAGGGAGTGCCGGGCGGTGCCACCGGTCGCCGCGATCAGGACCGGCTTGCCCACCAGGGCGTCCTTGTCCAGCACGTCGAAGAACGACTTGAACAGGCCGCTGTACGACGCGGAGAACACCGGCGTGACGACGATCAGTCCGTCGGCCTGCGTCACCGCGTCGAGCGCCTCCTCGAGCGCACGCCCGGGGAAGCCGTTGGTGAAGTTGTGCGCGATCTCCACGGCGAGGTCGCGCAGTTCGACGACCCGGAGGTCGGCGGGGGTGCGCCGGTCCACGGCGGCGGCCAGCCGGTCGGCGAGCAGCCGGGTGGAGGACGGGACGCTCAGCCCCGCCGAGACGACGACGAGTTTCATACGGCGGTCACCTCCTCAGCCCCTTCCGGGGCCTGCTCGGACTGCTTGGCGGCGAGCAGCGACTGGTGCGTCGGCGCGTCCGGCACGTTCGCCGGACGGTCCTTCGCGAACTCCTTGCGCAGCACCGGCACGACCTCCTCGCCGAGCATGTCGAGCTGCTCGAGGACGGTCTTCAGCGGCAGCCCCGCGTGGTCCATCAGGAACAGCTGGCGCTGGTAGTCGCCGGCGTAGTCGCGGAAGGACAGCGTCTTCTCGATGACCTGCTGCGGGGAGCCGACGGTCAGCGGGGTCTGGTCGGTGAAGTCCTCCAGGGACGGGCCGTGCCCGTACACCGGCGCGTTGTCGAAGTACGGCCGGAACTCGCGTACCGCGTCCTGGGAGTTCTTCCGCATGAACACCTGTCCGCCCAGGCCGACGATCGCCTGCTCGGGCGTGCCGTGCCCGTAGTGCGCGTAGCGCTCCCGGTACAGCTCGACCATCCGCTTGGTGTGGTCGGCGGGCCAGAAGATGTTGTTGTGGAAGAAGCCGTCACCGTAGTAGGCGGCCTGCTCGGCGATCTCCGGCGAGCGGATGGAGCCGTGCCAGACGAACGGCGGCACGTCGTCCAGCGGGCGCGGCGTGGAGGTGAAGCTCTGCAACGGGGTGCGGAAGCGGCCTTCCCAGTCCACCACGTCCTCGCGCCACAGCCGGTGCAGCAGCGCGTAGTTCTCGATGGCAAGGTTGATGCCCTGGCGGATGTCCTGCCCGAACCAGGGGTAGACCGGGCCGGTGTTGCCGCGCCCCATCATCACGTCCACCCGGCCGTCCGCGAGCTGCTGGAGCATCGCGAAGTCCTCGGCGATCTTCACCGGGTCGTTGGTGGTGATGAGGGTGGTGGAGGTGGACAGGACCAGCCTCTCCGTCTTGGCCGCTATGTAGCCGAGCATCGTGGTCGGCGACGACGGCACGAAGGGCGGGTTGTGGTGCTCACCCGTCGCGAAGACGTCGAGGCCGACCTCCTCGGCCTTGAGCGCGATGGCGACCATGGCCTTGATCCGCTCGCGCTCGGTCGGCGTCCGTCCCGTCGTCGGGTCCATGGTGACGTCTCCGACGCTGAAGATCCCGAACTGCATGCCCGCTCACACCCTCCAGGTTGTTTACGATTCAACTATACTCGCAGAACGAAGCGGCCCGTCCGTGTATTCCGCCCGCTGACAGTGCTCGATGTCACTGCCCGCTCGTAGGATCCGGGCATGGCCGCCCCTCGCCGTGACACACGAGGCATCGTCGACGCCGCGGAGCTCTTCTCGCGCGTGGCCTTCCGGCGCTTCGAACCGGCCGAGCCCCTGCGCCCGTATCTCGAGCACTACTGGCTGATCGACTGGGACCTCCCGGAGCCGTACGCGTCCCATGTCGTACCGCACCCGTCGGTGAACGTGGTCTTCCAGCAGTACGGCGACCAGGCCCCGTGGGGCGAGGTGGCGGGCATCGGGCTGGAGCTGTTCACGCAGAAGCTCCAGGGCCGGGGCCGGGTGTGCGGGATCCAGTTCCGCCCCGGCGGCTTCCGCCCCTTCGCGCCCGGCCGTCCGGTGGCGGACTGGACCGGCCGCCGCGTTCCGGTGGCCGACGTCCTCCCCGGCGCCGACCCCGTGAGCATCGTCACTCCCGGCGACGCGCACGAGCGCGTGGCGGCCCTGGACGCCTTCCTGCTGGGGCTCGGCCCGCACCCGGACCCGCAGGCCGACCTGGCGATGACCCTCGTCGACCGCATCCGCACCGACCGCACGATCCGTCGCGTCGCCGACTTCGCACGGACGGAGGGCGTGTCCGTACGGGTCCTGCAGCGCCTCTTCGCGGCCTATGTGGGCGTGGGTCCCAAGTGGGTCGTCCTGCGCTACCGCATCCATGAGGCCCTGGAGCGCGCGGAGACCGAGCGGGCGGTGGACTGGGCGGGTCTGGCGGCCGAGCTCGGCTACGCGGACCAGGCCCATCTGGTCAGGGACTTCACGGCGACGGTGGGGGTGCCGCCGACGGCATACGTGCAGCACCGCGCCCCGTGAGGGACGCGGTACCGGATCTCTGAGCGGCTTCGCCGCGCGGGCGCGACCGGCCGCACCGCACCCGCTCTAGGGAACGAGCACGACCCGTCCCCGCACCCCGCCCTCGGCCAGCCACGCATGCGCCTTGGCGGCGTCTGCCAGCGAGAACGTCGCGGCCAGCCGCAGCGTCAGCGCTCCTTCCTCGACCAGCCCGACCAGCTCCGCGAGCCGGGCCCCGTCGGCACCCACCTGGATGGCGGCCGTCTCGATGCCTCGCACGGGACCCGGCTGCGCATGCGGAATGACCCCCATGTACGCCCCGCCGTCCCGCACCCACTCCAGCGCCGTCTCCCCGAGAACCGCCGCGTCCAACACCGCGTCGAAGCTCCCCGCGTCGGCGCCCCCGGTCACCAGCCGTCCCGCCCCCAGCGACCGTACGAACCGCTCGTCGCTCTCACGGGCGAGCGCGGTCACCTCGATCCCCCGGCGGACGGCGAGCTGGACGGCGTACCCGCCGACCGCGCCCGCGGCACCGGTCACCAGCAGCGACCGTCCCGGGCCGAGATCCAGCAGGTCCAGCGCCTGAGCGGCGGTCAGCGCGTTCAGCGGCAGCGTCGCGGCGAGCACGGAGTCCACCGTCGCCGGGGCCTTCGCCACCGCGTCCGCGTCCACGACGACGTAGTCCGCGTGCGTGCCCAGCGGCTTCACCATCCCGTACTGGAGGGCCACCACCTCGTCACCGACGTTCCAGGCCGTGCCCTCGCCCGTCGCGTCGACGGTCCCGGCGACATCCCAGCCGAGGCCGATCCGTCCATCGGCAGGGCCGAAGATCCCGGCGCGCACCCCGGCGTCCACCGGGTTCAGCGCGGCCGCCGCGACCTTGATCCGCACCTGACGCGCGGCCGGCTCCGGCGTCTCCACCTCCACGATCTCCACGGCCTCGGGCCCGCCGAACGTCGTCACCACAGCAGCACGCATGACTGTTCTCCAGGATTACGTAGGGGATATGCGCAGAAAGTTCCGGTATCTACGCTGCTGTCACAACCCTAGGAACAGCTACTATCTGAAAGAAAGTAGGCACCTGAAGGTGCGTACCTCACCAGGAGGTGCACGCATGGCCACCATGACCGCGGCGCAGCGGCGCGAGCAGGCGCGGATCGAGTACGACGCGTTCATCAAGAGCTGCCCGACGCACCAGCTCCTCGGCAACATCAGCGACAAGTGGGTCGGCCTGGTCGTCAGCGCGCTGTCCGCCGGTTCGATGCGCTACAGCGACCTGGGCCGCAAGATCGCGGGGGTGAGCCCCAAGATGCTGACGCAGACGCTGCGTTCGCTGGAGCGCGACGGCATCGTGAGCCGGACCGTCACCCCGTCCGTGCCGGTGCGCGTGGACTACGAACTCACCCCGCTCGGCCGCAGCCTCAGCGACCTGCTGTCCGCCGTGAAGGGCTGGGCGGAGGCCCATATCGAGGAGGTCCACGAGGCGCGGGAGCTGTACGACGAGGGGAGCCGGGCGGGCTCCTGACCGCTCAGAAGGCGTACCGGTCCCCCGTGCCCAGCGCCACAACCTGCTGGCGGCCGCTGCTCGGGTCGCGGTCCACCGCGCCGCCGCACCACACGGAGTCGATGTCCAGCCGCACCTCGTCGGTCGTGGCGTCCGCGAGGCGCAACCGCAGATGGATCTCCTTGCCCTCGCCGTTCGCGGCGATCGCCCCCGTGCGGCACAGCACCGTGCTCGCGTCGTACCGGGCGCAGCCCTCGGCCAGCTGCTGCTGGTCCGTCAGCGGCTTGGACCAGTGGAGCCGCACGGTGGCGTCCTCGATGCTGGAGGCCCCGCGGTTCGTCGGGGTCAGGCGCACATTGACCTCGCCGAGGCCCATGTCCACATACCCGTGATAGGTGAGGCCGGCCTCGGCACCCACGGCCGCGGCGGGAACGGCCGCACCCACCACCACGGCCGCGCCCAGCGCGCCGGACATCCACTTCCTCATCGTCGGTTCCTCCGCATCGGCCCGGACATCACCGCATGTATCCCACTTGTGCGGCACGGCAGGCGCCGCCGGGCAGGTGACCCGCGCGCGGCCGGACGAGACGGGGCCTCGATCCGGGTGCCGGGCGCCTCGTGCGAAGGTGGCGGCATGCTCATCCTCAGGTCCGCCGCCCTGTTCGTCGTGGCCGCTTTCTTCGAGATCGGCGGCGCCTGGCTCGTGTGGCAGGGCGTGCGCGAACATCGCGGCTGGGTGTGGATCGGCGCGGGTGTCATGGCCCTCGGTGTCTACGGTTTCGTCGCCACCTTCCAGCCGGACGCCCACTTCGGCCGCATCCTCGCCGCGTACGGCGGAATCTTCGTGGCCGGCTCCCTGGCCTGGGGCATGGTCGCGGACGGCTACCGGCCGGACCGCTGGGATGTGACCGGCGCCCTGATCTGCCTCGCCGGGATGGCAGTGATCATGTGGGCGCCGCGAGGCCACTGACCCCCGTGCGGCAGCCGGCCGGCCACCACTTGGGCACTCCCGTCGGCCGCCCGGCCCCGCCACCTATCCTGGGCGGAGGTGGCCCGTACGACCGTACGCGCGACCGCCGGACCGAGCCCGCAGCCCGAGGAGCCGCCCCATGACCGCCGCCGCACCTGCCGCCGCCTCCCGCATCGCCGTCATCACCGGGGCGAGCAGCGGCATCGGGGCCGCGACGGCCCGGCAGCTCGCCGAGGCGGGCTACCGCGTCGTCGTCACCGCCCGGCGCAAGGACCGCATCGAGGCGCTCGCGGAGGAGCTCACCGCGGCCGGCCACTCGGCGACGGCGTACGCGCTGGACGTCACGGACCGTGCGGCGGTCGACGAGTTCGCGACGGCCTTCAGGACGATCGGCGTCCTGGTGAACAACGCGGGCGGCGCGCTCGGCGCCGACCCGGTCGCCACCGGCGACCCCGAGGACTGGCGCCGGATGTACGAGACGAACGTGCTCGGCACCCTGAACGTCACCCAGGCCCTGCTCCCCGCGCTGACGGCGAGCGGCGACGGCACGGTGGTGGTCCTGTCCTCCACCGCCGGCCACGGCACGTACGAGGGCGGCGCCGGTTATGTCGCCGCCAAGCACGCCGAGCACGTCCTCGCCGAGACCCTCCGGCTGGAGATCGTGGGCACCCCGGTCCGGGTGATCGAGGTCGCGCCCGGCATGGTGCGGACGGAGGAGTTCGCGCTGACCCGCTTCGGCGGCGACACGGAGAAGGCGGCGAAGGTGTACCAGGGCGTCGCCGAGCCGCTCACCGCAGACGACGTGGCCGACACGATCACCTGGGCGATCACCCGCCCCAGCCACGTCAACGTCGACCTCCTGGTGGTCCGCCCGCGTGCCCAGGCGTCGAACACCAAGGTCCACCGGGAGCTGTGATGCCCGAACCGGCGCCGGCCGACGAACCCGCGGGCACCGGGGACGAGGAACGCCTGTCCCTGGAGAAGAAACGCCAGCGCTTTGTCTGGTACTACCTCGCGTACTTCCTCTTCGGTATCCACATCGTGGCGTTCGTGATGATCTACGCGGTGAGGCACGCGAAGTGAATCCACGGGCGGACGGCCGCGGGGGCCGGCGTGAGCAAGGCCCCCGGCATCCGCCGGGGGCCCCGTGCGTCAGCACCTCGCCGCGTCAGCCCTTCACGCAGACGACCTGCTTCAGCTTCGCCACGACCTGCACCAGGTCGCTCTGCTGCTCGATGACCTGCTCGATGGGCTTGTAGGCGCCGGGGATCTCGTCCACGACTCCGGAGTCCTTGCGGCACTCCACGCCCCGCGTCTGCTCCTCCAGGTCCTGCGCCGTGAAGCGGCGCTTGGCCGCGTTGCGGCTCATGCGCCGACCCGCGCCGTGCGACGCCGAGTTGAACGACTTCTCGTTGCCGAGGCCCTTCACGATGTAGGAGCCCGTGCCCATCGACCCCGGGATGATCCCGAAGTCACCGGAGCCCGCCCGGATCGCGCCCTTGCGGGTCACGAGCAGGTCCATGCCCTCGTACCGCTCCTCCGCCACGTAGTTGTGGTGGCAGGAGATCTCCTGCTCGAAGGTCGGCTTCGCCTTCTTGAACTCCTTGCGGACCACGTCCTTCAGGAGCGCCATCATCAGCGAGCGGTTGTACTTCGCGTACTCCTGCGCCCAGTACAGGTCGTTGCGGTACGCCGCCATCTGCGGGGTGTCCGCCACGAAGACGGCGAGGTCGCGGTCGACGAGGTCCTGGTTGTGCGGGAGCTTCTGGGCCACGCCGATGTGGTGCTCGGCCAGTTCCTTGCCGATGTTGCGGGAACCAGAGTGGAGCATCAGCCACACGGCACCGGTCGTGTCCGTGCACACCTCGACGAAGTGGTTGCCCGAACCGAGCGTGCCCATCTGCTTGGTGGCGCGCTCCTCGCGGAACTTCACCGCCTCGGCGACGCCGCCGAACCGGCCCCAGAAATCGTCCCACCCGGAGGTGGCCATACCGTGGAACCGCCCGGGGTCGACGGGCTCGTCGTGCATCCCCCGGCCGACCGGGATCGCCTGCTCGATCTTCGAGCGCAGCCGCGACAGGTCGCCCGGAAGGTCGTTCGCCGTCAGGGACGTCTTCACCGCCGACATCCCGCAGCCGATGTCCACGCCCACCGCCGCCGGACACACCGCGTCCCGCATGGCGATGACCGAGCCGACCGTCGCGCCCTTGCCGTAATGGACGTCCGGCATGACCGCGAGGCCCTTGATCCACGGCAGCGTCGCCACGTTCTGCAGCTGCTGCATCGCGGCGCCCTCGACCGTCGCGGGGTCCGTCCACAGCCGGATCGGGACCTGGGCCCCCGGCACTTCTACGTACGACATTTCTTCCCCATCCCCCCGGAAACGTGTCACAAGTCGTTAATCGCAAAACCGGCGCCACGGTCGACGTAAGGGACAACGGACCGGCGTCCACGGCCGTGCGTGCGATAGACATTGTCTCCAGGGGCCCGCCTCACGCGGCAACCGAATAACCAGCGGACACAGGCCCCGTGGAACCGTCGAGAGGAGCCTCACCGTGCAGCGGAAGGCGTACGTACCGGGCGCCGTCGTACTCCTCGCGGCTCTGCTGGCCGCCTGCACCGGCAGTTCCGGCAGCGGCGGCGCGGCGGAGGACTCCAAGGCCGGCAGCGCCACCACGAGCGCTCCGGCCGCCCAGCCCGGCAAGTACCGCACGCTCTCCGACGCCTGCGGCGCGGTGAGCCACGACACCCTCGACTCGCTGCTGCCCGGCATCAAGCAGATAGCGGACCAGGAGCAGCGCGACAGGGCCTACGCGGGCGAGGCCGCGGCCACCTACAACAACGACCGGCGCTCCGGCTGCCGCTGGAAGGCCGAGTCGCCCGGCGCCACGGACCACCTGTTCGTCGACCTCGAGCGCGTGGTGTCGTACGACAACACGGTCTCCGACGACAGCCGGGCCCAAGAGGTGTACGCCACCAAGGAGAAGGCCGCGAACCTTCCCGAGCCGCCTTCAGCTTCCGCGACCGGCGCGTCCTCCGCGGCCAGTGGCACCGCGACGGCGAGCGCGCCCCCCTCGCCCTCCGCGTCGGCTTCCGCCTCGACTTCCGGCTCGGCCTCCGCCTCGGACTCAGCGAACCCGTCCGCCACCGAGACCCCGACCGGCCTGGAGCCGCGCACGCTCGACGGCCTCGGCGACGAGGCGTTCCTCGACGACCAGCTGAGCACCGCCGAGCAGCGCACCGTGACTGTGGTGTTCCGCACGTCCAACGTGATCGTGACCATCGAGTACGACGAGCAGCCGGCCACCACCACACAGGCCCCCGACAGCAAGGACATGCAGGACAAGGCCAGGAAACTGGCTCAGCAGCTGGCCGGTTCGCTCGGCTGACGAACCCCCGGGCCGGCCCCGTGAAGGATGCCGAACCTCGCACCGCATGTGT
Organism: Streptomyces sp. CA-106110; assembly: GCF_050936285.1. NCBI lineage: Bacteria > Bacillati > Actinomycetota > Actinomycetes > Kitasatosporales > Streptomycetaceae > Streptomyces > Streptomyces sp. CA-106110. The sequence continues at coordinate 5,495,598 of NZ_JBNJNB010000001.1, forward strand.
TCCCACCGCGTACCGTGGCCCCTCGGACCCGATCCGACCGCACGATCCACGAGCGTCATGAGTGAAGGAACCATGCACCGACCTGCACAGCGAGACCAGCGAGATCAGCACGATCAGGGCAAGGGCCGGCCGAACCGCCGGGGCCCCCGCCTTCGCCGACTCCTCGTCTGCGCGGCCGCCGTTCCGGCGGTGCTCGTCGCCGCCGGCTGCTCCTCCTCGGACTCCGGTTCCGCCTCCGGCGGCGACGCCAAGCAGCAGACCTCGAGCGCGCGGCCCTCGCAGAGCGCCTCGGCGAACGCCGTCCAGCCGGCCGCGTACTCCACGCTGCCCGAGCCCTGCGGCGTCCTGTCCCAGAAGACCCTGGGCGATTTGGTACCCAAGGGGGCCAAGTCCGGCAAGAAGGGCACGACGGACGACTCGGCGTCGCGTTCCAGCTGCTCCTGGAGCAGCCTGGAGAACAACGGCGTCAAGGGCTCCCAGTTCCGCTGGCTCAACGTCTCCCTGCTGCGCTTCGAGTCCAACGCCACGCGCGGCGAGGGCGACAAGCTCGCCAAGGACTACTTCACCAAGCAGGTGCACGACGCCCAGTCCGTCGAAGGCGCGAAGAACACCAAGGCGCAGCCGGTCGCCGGGGTGGGCGACGAGACCACCGCGGTGCGCTACGACCTCAAGAAGAAGGAAGGATCCTTCAAACAGCAGACGGTCGTGGCGCGCGTGGAGAACGTCGTCGTCACCCTCGACTACAACGGAGCGGGCCTGGCGGGCGACAAGACGCCGGACGCCGACGACCTGGCGAAGGCGGCCGAGAACGCGGCCAAGGAGGCCGTGGCCGCGGTGACGGCGGCTAACAAGGACGGCAGCAAGGCGGGCACCTCCCCGTCGCAGGGAGCGTCCAAGAGCGCCTCCCCGTCGGCTTCGGCCGCCACGAAGGGCTGACCGGATCGTTAAGTACGAACTCGTCTGCCGCTGAATCCTTGGCGCCACCAGGACAGTTGCCGGAGCCCGGTCCCGCGCGGACCGGGCTCGTCCCACTCCGGTCACCCGTCGGCCCCGCGCGTGTGCCACCCTGTTGCGCGCAACCACACGCTATGGGAGGGGAGTACAGGTGGCCGCGCCACTGCAGCTGACACGGACACACCGGATTCTCGTCGGCGTGGTCGTCTCCGGTGCCGTCATCATCGCCGGGATCGGCTTCGCGGGTTCGTACGCGGCCGTCCGCGCGCTGGCCCTCAAGAAGGGGTTCGGGGACTTCAGTTATGTGTTCCCGATCGGCATCGACGCGGGTATCTGCGTCCTGCTGGCGCTGGATCTGCTGCTGACCTGGATCCGCATACCCTTCCCCCTCCTGCGCCAGACGGCGTGGCTGCTGACGGCGGCGACGATCGCGTTCAACGGCGCGGCGGCCTGGCCGGACCCGCTGGGCGTGGGCATGCACGCGGTCATCCCGGTGCTGTTCGTGGTCGCCGTGGAGGCGGCCCGCCACGCCATCGGCCGGATCGCGGACATCACTGCGGACAAGCACATGGAGGGCGTCCGCATGACCCGCTGGCTGCTCTCCCCCATACCCACCTTCCTGCTCTGGCGCCGCATGAAGCTGTGGGAGCTGCGCTCCTACGACCAGGTCATCAAGCTTGAGCAGGAACGTCTCGTCTATCAGGCCCGCCTGCGTTCCCGTTTCGGCCGCGCCTGGCGCCGCAAGGCCCCGGTGGAGTCGCTGATGCCCCTGAGGCTGGCGAAGTTCGGCGTCCCCCTGGTGGACACCGCCCCGGCCGGCCTGGCGGCGGCCGGCATAGAACCGGCCCTGATACCTCCGGCGCCGCAGCTGGAAGCGGCCGGGGGCACCGGGGCCGCCGCGGCGGCTTCCGTCCCGCAGAAGGCGGCGCCTCCCGCCGGGCAGCGCCCCCGGCTCGAGGCCGATGCGGCCTCAGGGCAGCCGGGCTCCGCACCGGAGGGCGACCAGAGCCCGTGGTTCAACGCCCAGCAGGAGATCCAGTACCAGGGCACCTACGACCCGACGTACCAGCCGGAGCCTTCCTACGATCCCGAGGAAGACCAGTGGCAGTGGTACGAGAACCAGCAGTCTGAGCAGTACCAGGCCCAGAACGCGCAGCAGTACCAGGGCGCCGGCCCGGAGCAGTTCCAGGTCCCGAATCCGCGGCAGTACCAGGGCCCCGCCCCGGAGCAGTACCAGGCCCCGAACCCGGAGCAGCCCGAGGAGTCCTCCGGTGAGGAGACGGGCAGCTTCCCCATCCCGGCGGGCCCGAACCGCACCCGCCAGCTCGGCGAAGGCGGCGGCACGGAACCCGACGAGGAGGGCTACTACTCGGTCTTCCGCCAGTCCATCAACGGCAGTCTGCCCACGCCGCGCGAGTTCGGTGACAGCGTCGAGGCCACGTACGGCATCTCCCTCACCGACGCCGCCGCCAAGCGCATGGTGAACCGCTTCTCCAACCGCTTCAACGCGGAGCTGGAAGAGGACCACATCGCCTGACCCGGCGGCATCGCACAGCGTGAAGACGCGGAGGGGCGCCCGGTGTTCACCGGGCGCCCCTCCGCGTACCTGGGACTACGCGCCGAGCAGCGTGCGCACCCGGTCCTGCCCCACCGCGAGCAGCAGGGTGGGCAGCCGCGGACCGGTGTCACGGCCGACGAGCAGGTGGTACAGGAGCGCGAAGAACGACCGCTGGGCGGTCTTGATCTCCGGCGGCAGCTCCTTGGGGGTGGCGTCGGGCGAGAACCCGGCCTGCACCTTGGGCACGCCGTACACGAGGTGGGTGAGCCCGTCCAGCGACCAGTGCTCCTCCAGGCCGTCGAGCAGCAGCCGCAGCGACTGCTGCGACTGCTCGTCGAGGGACTTCAGCAGGTCGGCGTCCGGCTCGCCGCGGACGATGGTGCGCTGGTCCTCGGGCACCTGCGTGTTGATCCAGGCCTCGGCCTTGTCGTACCGCGGCCGGACCACGTCGAGCGAGGTCAGCGGGTTGGCCGGGTCGAGGTCGGACAGGATGCGCAGTGCCTGGTCCTGGTGGCCGGCGGTGATGTCGGCGACGGACGCCAGCGTGCGGTAGGGCAGCGGGCGCAGGGTGGCGGGCAGCGGGCCTGCGGCCGTGCCGGTCGCCCGCATGTACCCGGCGACGTCGCCGGGCAGCGCCGAGTCGTCGGCGACCTTGCCGACCAGCTTGTCCCACTCGTCGTAGAGCCGCTGGATCTCCTGGTCGAAGGCGATCTTGAAGGACTGGTTGGGCCTGCGGCGGGCGTAGAGCCAGCGCAGCAGCTGCGGTTCCATGATCTGCAGCGCGTCGGCCGGGGTCGGGACCCCGCCCTTGCTGCTGGACATCTTGGCCATGCCGCTGATGCCCACGAAGGCGTACATGGGACCAATGGGCTGCTTGCCGCCGAAGATCCCGACAATCTGCCCGCCGACCTGGAAGCTGGAGCCCGGGGAGGAGTGGTCGACACCGGAGGGCTCGAAGACGACGCCCTCGTAGGCCCACCGCATCGGCCAGTCGACCTTCCAGACCAGCTTGCCGCGGTTGAACTCGCTCAGCCGCACCGTCTCGGCGAACCCGCAGGCCGAGCAGGTGTACGTCAACTCGGTGGTGTCGTCGTCGTACGCCGTCACGGTGGTGAAGTCCTTGCCGCACCGGCCGCAGTAGGGCTTGTACGGGAAGTACCCGGCGGAGCCGGAGCTGCCGTCGTCCTCGGCGGCGGCGCCGGAGCCCTCCTCGGCCTCCAGCTCGGCCTCGTCGACGGGCTTCTGCTGCTGCTTCTTCGCGGCGGCCTTCGGCTTGGTCCGGTACTGGGCGAGCACCGCGTCGATCTCCGCCCGGTGCTTCATCGCGAACAGGACCTGCTCGCGGTAGGTGCCCGAGGTGTACTGCTCCGTCTGGCTGATCCCGTCGTACTCGACGCCCAGCTCCGCCAGCGACTCGACCATCGCGGCCTTGAAGTGCTCGGCCCAGTTCGGGTGAGCGGAGCCCTTCGGGGCGGGCACGGAGGTCAACGGCTTGCCGATGTGCTCGGCCCAGGAGTCGTCCACGCCCGGTACGCCGAACGGGACCTTCCGGTACCGGTCGTAGTCATCCCAGGACAGCACGTGGCGCACCGTGTACCCGCGCCGCCGGAGCTCGTCGGCGACGAGGTGCGGCGTCATGACCTCCCGGAGATTGCCCAGGTGGATGGGGCCCGAAGGCGACAACCCGGACGCGACGACGACCGGTTTGCCCGGGGCCCGACGCTCCGACTCCTCGATGACCTCATCCGCGAAACGGGAGACCCAGTCGGTGGTCTCGGTGCTCTGAGCCACGATCGGCACGTCCTTCTTTCTCGAAGCAGCCGGCACGGTCAGACGGCTGACCACTCCATTGTCCCAGGCAGGGCCACATCCGCGAAAACGCCTTTTCACGCCCGTGCCGCACCCTCAGGGACGAGGGGACGCGGGCCGCAGTTCAGTCGGCGAACGAAAAAATCGCTTTACCCCGCATGGGATACTGGCTGCGTCTGAACTATTCGCACGAGGAGAACGGCACCCACATCCATGGCCTCGGTCACGTCCCTCACCGCTTCCGTCCACCAGCGCCTCGCGAACGCCCTCTCGGCCACCCTGCCGGAGGCCGCCGACGCGGACCCGCTGCTGCGACGAAGCGACCGGGCGGACTTCCAGGCCAACGGGATCCTGGCGCTCGCGAAGAAGGCGAAGGCGAACCCGCGCGAGCTGGCGACCCAGGTCGTGGACAAGGTCGTCACCGGTGACGTGATCAAGGACGTCGAGGTCTCCGGCCCCGGCTTCCTCAACATCACGGTCACCGACAAGGCGATCACCGAGAACCTCGCCGCCCGCGCCTCCGACACCGAGGGCCGCCTCGGCGTGCCGTACGCGGAGAACCCGGGCACCACGGTCATCGACTACGCCCAGCCGAACGTGGCCAAGGAGATGCACGTCGGCCATCTGCGCTCGGCGGTGATCGGCGACTCCGTGCTCAAGCTCCTGGAGTTCACCGGCGAGACGGTGATCCGCCGCCATCACATCGGCGACTGGGGCACCCAGTTCGGCATGCTCATCCAGTACCTGGACGAGCACCCGCACGAGCTGGACCACAGGGCCGCCGAGGTCACCGGCGAAGAGGCGATGTCGAACCTCGACCGGCTCTACAAGGCGGCCCGCAGGCTCTTCGACTCCGACGAGGAGTTCAAGACGCGTGCCCGCCGCCGGGTGGTCGACCTCCAGGCCGGGGACCCGCACACCGTCGCCATGTGGCAGAAGTTCGTCGACGAGTCGAAGATCTACTTCTTCTCGGTCTTCGAGAAGCTGGACATGGAGATCCGGGACCCCGACATCGTCGGCGAGTCGGGCTACAACGACATGCTCGCGGAGACGTGCCGCCTCCTGGAGGACTCCGGTGTCGCGGTCCGCTCCGAGGGTGCGCTGTGCGTCTTCTTCGACGACGTCAAGGGCCCTGACGGCAATCCGGTCCCGCTCATCGTCCAGAAGTCGGACGGCGGCTACGGCTACGCGGCCACGGACCTGTCCGCGATCCGCGACCGTGTCTTCAACCTGAAGGCGAACTCGATCATCTACGTCGTGGACGCCCGTCAGTCGCTGCACTTCAAGATGGTCTTCGAGACCGCGCGGCGGGCCGGCTGGCTGAACGACGACGTGAAGGCGTACCAGCTCGCCTTCGGCACGGTCCTCGGCAAGGACGGCAAGCCGTTCAAGACCCGTGAGGGCGAGACGGTCCGCCTGGTCGACCTGCTGGACGAGGCGATCGACCGGGCCTCCGCGGTCGTTCGGGAGAAGGCACAGGACCTGTCCGCGGAGGAGATCGCCGAGCGCGGGGCCCAGGTGGGCATCGGCGCGGTGAAGTACGCGGACCTGTCGACATCGGCGAGCCGTGACTACAAGTTCGACCTCGACCAGATGGTGTCGCTGAACGGCGACACGTCCGTCTACCTCCAGTACGCCTACGCCCGTATCCAGTCGATCCTGCGCAAGGCCGGCGAGGTACGCCCGGCCGCGCACCCCGAGCTCGAACTGACCGAGGCCGAGCGCGCCCTGGGCCTGCACGCCGACCAGTTCGCGGAGAACGTGGCCGAGGCCGCGCGGGAGTACGCCCCGCACAAGATGACCGCGTACCTGTACCAGTTGGCGTCGCTGTACACGTCCTTCTACGACAAGTGCCCGGTCCTGAAGGCCGAGACGCCGGAGCAGGTGGAGAACCGACTCTTCCTGTGCGACGTCACGGCCCGCACCCTGCACGCGGGCATGACGCTGCTGGGCATCAGGACGCCCGAGCGGCTCTGATCCCGTTGCGTGACGCGGCCCCGCCGGACACTCCCGGCGGGGCCGCGTTCGTTTCCGGGCCGCCTACGGCACCAGAGTCCCGCCGCACAGGGCGCCCCGGCCGCGAACACCGGCTCGGGCTCCGGCTCGTCGGCGGCGAAGGGCTCGCACACCGCGTCCCGCACGGGTACGGGGACCGGCAAGGACACCACGGGCCGCGCGTCCGGCTCGGGTACGGGCCACGGGACCACGAGCACGACGCCCGTCCTCTGCAACGGCGCCAACACCCAGGTCACCGCCCAGGTGGTGTCCCGCCCCCTCGACCACATGCTGATCACCGTCAAGAACACCGGCTCCCGGCCGTGCGACCTGACGTACTTCCCCTTCCTGCGGTTCGACGAGATGCAGTGGGCGCCCGGGGCGGGTCCGGCTACGCGGGCGTGCGACTCTCCGCCGCCGACGGCAGCGGAGAGAACGGAACCACGGGCCACAAACTGACCGTCATCTTCCAGGGGCGCACCCCGCGCAGCGACGCGGGCCCCACGGCCACCGTGAAGCTGCCCGCCAAGGGCGTGTACTACGACAGCAAGCTGACCGCGACGTACTGGCAGTCCAGCGCGACCGACGCCCTCAGGTGACGTCCCCAGGTGGTGCGGAAGCGAACTCGCACCACACCACCTTGCCGAGCTCCCGCTCGCCGACACCCCACTTGTCGGCGAGCGCGGAGACCAGCAGCAGCCCGCGCCCGCCCTCGTCACCGTCGTCGGCCTTGTCGACGAGGTGTGGGACGCCACCCCCGCTGTCGTGCACCTCCACCCGCAGCAAGGCACCGTCGTACCGCAGGAAGAGGCGGAAGTGGCGGCCGGGCGGCACCCCGTGCAGCAGCGCGTTGGTCGCCAGCTCGCTCACGCACAGCAGCACGTCCTCGCTGCGCCCGGCTTCGGCGAGGCCCCAGCCCGCCAGCGTCTCCTGGGCGAACCGCCGGGCGGCGGGGACGGCTCGGCGTTCGCGCCGGAAGAACCTCTCGCGCAGGGGCGGGAGTTGGATCGTCTCGTTCACAGGACGAGTGTCGCGGAGAGTGACTACCGTGGATCACTGAGTGAGCCCGTACAGATTTTTTGTACGGGTTCGTTCGGGGTCGCGTACGGGCGGGCGTGGGGAGTTGGTCCAGCATGAACTCCAGGAAGCTTCCACAGAAGAAGAACCTCTCGGCCATGAAGATGCTGGGGGTCCAGCTGGGCACCGCACGCCGTGCGGCGGGCCTCACTCAACGAGCCCTCGGGGAACGGCTGATGCTCGACGAGGAGACGATCGCCTCGATCGAACAGGGGAGGCGTCCGCTGAAGCCGGACCTGGCGGCGTTGCTGGATGAACTTCTGGGGACAAAAGGGTTGTTATCGGTCGGAGTGGAGAACCTGCCGGAGATCGACCAGTTTCCGATGTGGGCCGAGCTGTACGTCCAGCACGAGCGTGAGGCCATCGCTCTCTCCTGGTTCGACGCGACCGTTCTGCCGGGCCTCCTGCAAACCGAGGCGTACGCCCGGGCCGTATTACGCGAACGCGTACCCGCGTACAACGAGGACGAGGTCGAGACCCGCACGGCGGCCCGCATCGAGCGTCAGGAGATCCTGCACCGCAAGGTTCCGCCGACGCTGAGCTTCATCGTTTGGGAGCCGGTGCTGTACCTGGGAATCGGCGGCCGGAGGGTGCAACTGGAGCAGCTTCGCCACCTCCGGACGGTCGCGGAACTGCCGGGCCTTGCAATCCAGTTCCTCCCGATGCGCAGCCCCCACCACGCAGGGCTCGACGGCCCCTTCACCCTCCTGGAGACCCCGGATCACCAGCACCTCGCGTACACCGAGTCCCAACGCGGCAGCCAGTGGGTCTCCGGTCCGGATGAGGTGTCCTTCCTGGCGCGCAAATATGCGATGCTGCGGACACAGGCCCTGACCACTCAGGATTCCCGGGACCTGCTCGACCGCCTACTAGGAGAGAAATGAGCACCGAAGCTCTTCAGTGGTTCAAGTCGTCCTACAGCGGTAGCGAAGGCGGCGCCTGCCTCGAAGTCGCCCACGCGTGGCGCAAGTCCAGCTACAGCGGCAGTGAAGGCGGCCAGTGCGTAGAAGTCGCCGCCTGTCCGCACACCGTTCACATCCGCGACTCCAAGAACCCCACCGGCCCCGTCTTCACCGTCTCTCCGGAGGCCTGGGCCGCGTTCACCGACTACGCGGCCCGCTAGGGGCGCTGTCAGAGGCTGGCCCTACAGTCACTGGCATGGCGACACTTCCCAATCCGCTGCCCCAGCTGGCGGCCGATCCGAGCGGGCGCGCGCTCGGGCTTGAACTCCCGCCCGGGAGACTGATCGACGCCACGGACGAGGGTCCGTGGCACGAGCCGCTGCTGTGGCATGCCGGACGCACCGCGTCCTCCGGCAACTGGGCCCGGCTGGGCTCACCCGGGGCGCGGGCGGGGCTCCTTCCGGTGCTCGTCGACGTCGGCGGCACCCAGGGCGGCCCCGAGGAATGGGAGTTGATGCCGGGCGAGATGTCGTACCCCGGGGATCATGACGCCGAGGAGGTGCTGGCCGACTTCTGGGGCGACGACGACACCAACGGCGAATTCGACGAGATGCTCGCCCCCTTCGGCCCGGAGTGGCCCGGTCTCGCCGCCGCGCCCCGGCTGGAAGCCGACCCCGACGCACGCGCGGCGGAGGTCGCGGACTCCCTCCTGGACGAGGGTTCCTGGTTCAAGGAGGCGCGCCTCGCCCTGGTTCCGGCCCGTCGCTCGGCCGACATACCCGCGGCGATCGGCTGGAGCGGGCCCCTGAACCACGAGAACGACACGGCCCGCATCTGTTCCGTCCTCCGCTCCTGGGAGGACCGCTTCGGCATACGGGTCGTCGCGCTCACCTTCGACCAGCTCGTCCTGTCCGTCGCCGCCCCGCCGACCACGCAGGCCGAAGCCGAGGCGGTGGCCGCCGAGCACTTCGCCTTCTGCCCGGACAACATCGCCCAGGGGCACCACGAGACGCTCCAGGAGTACGCCGCGCACGAGATCGTGGGCCGGCGGATCTGGTCCTTCTGGTGGGACTGAGCCGCCTGCCCCGCCGTATCCCCTCCGGGCTGTAGGCGACGAAGCGTTCCGGTCAGGCCCGCCGGGGGCCGTCGAGCACGGCGTCCCCGGCGGCCGCGGTGCGCGGCGGCGACCCCGTCGGCGTCGAAGGGCCCCGGAAGCCGTCAGTCCGCCTACGCGGCCCGGGGTCCCATGGGTACGCCGCTCGAAAACAGCTCTTTCGGGCACTTCCGGGATATAACTGCCTCATACAACAACCCTGTTTGGCCCTGCGGACGACCGTCGCCGGGTCCTAGCATGCGGCCCATGCTGCCGAGCGTGGACATGATCGACGAGTTGGACGCGATGCTCTCGGACGAGGCGGTGCTGCGCCCGGCCGCCCTGGACCTGCTCGACCGACTGGGGCTCGTCGGACTGCCGGTGCGGCGCTTCGACGAGGGCTCCCTGCCCGTGTACGCGGTCGGGGGCGACCTGGTCCTGAAGCTGTATCCGCGCTTCGAGACGACGAAAGCCATCCGAGAGGCACGGGTGCTGTCCCACCTCTGGGGGCAACTGTCGCTTCCCACACCCCGGTTGCACGCGACCGACGAGTACGGCAACGGCTGGCGGTTCGTGCTGATGTCCCGGCTGCCCGGGCTGAGTGTCGCCGAGGCCTGGCCGAGGCTCACGGCGGCGGAGCAGGACCGGATCGTGTCGGAGTCGGCCCGGACGCTGGCCTCGCTGCACGCGATGGACTTCAAGCCGCTGACGGATGTCGTGGGACCGACGGACTGGGCCTCGTTCCTGCGCCGCCGGCGCGCCGGGACGCTCGAGCACCACCGGGCCAAGGGGGTGACCGAGCCCTGGCTCGACCGGATCCCCGAGTTCCTGGACTCCGTCCCGCTGCCCGCCACCACCGGACTCGCGCTGCTGCACACCGAGTTCATGCGCGAGCACCTGACCATCGACATGCGCGACGGCCGCAGGCTGACCGGGCTGTTCGACTTCGAGCCGGCGATGATCGGCGATCCGGCCTACGACTTCGCGAGCGTGGGCCTGTTCGTCACCCGTGCCGACCCGCGCCAGTTCCGCCGTTTCCACGCGGCCTACGGACGCGCCCCGTACGACCCCCGGCAGCTGCTCGCGTACACGCTGCTGCACGTGTACAGCGACTTGCCCCTGTATCTGCACGAGCTCCCGTCTCCGGCCGAACCACACCTGGACGCACTCGCCGAGAGGTGGTTCGGCACGGAGGGGTGAGCGCGGCCCGGCCCGGCTAGACCTTCCGGGCGGTGGCCACGTACACGTTGATGTCCGCGTCGGTGACGTCGCTGATGTCGCGGTAGCGGACCTTCTCGATGTCGTCGAGGGTGGCGAGCTGCGCCGGGTCGACATGCTCGGGCTGGGGCGCCGCGCCGTCCTGGTGCCAGTGGTGGACCGGGACGACGCCCGGCTCGTCCAGGGTGACGCCGGGAGTCTCGGTGAAGAACCGCGCGACCTTGTCCTTGGAGCGCAGGACGAAGGTGAAGCCGCGCTCGGTGTAGGTGCGCTGGACCGCGCGGATGTTCTCCGGGTTGAGGTCCTCGGTGAGGTGGCTGAGCACGAGCCGGCTGCCGGAGGGCAGCGCCTCCACCAGTTCGCGCACGATCGGGTAGGCCTGCTCGTCCTCGACGAAGTGCAGGACCGCCACCAGCACCAGCGCGACGGGCTGGTCGAAGTCCAGGGTCTTCGCGGCCTGTTCGAGGATCTCGGCGGGTGCGGCGAGGTCGGCGTCGACGTAGTCCGTACGCCCCTCGGGCCCGCTGGTGAGCAGGGCGCGGGCGTGCGCGAGGACGACCGGGTCGTTGTCCACGTAGACGACCCGCGAGTCGGGGGTGATGTGCTGGGCGATCTGGTGGACGTTCTGCGCGGTCGGCAGGCCGGTGCCGATGTCGAGGAACTGCCGGATGCCATCCTGCTCGGCGAGCCGGGTCACCGCGCGGCGCAGGAAGTCACGGTTGTGCCGGACGTCGAGGTAGCCGCGCGGGTTGGCGGCGAGTGCGGCGGCGGCCGCCGCGCGGTCCACCGGGTAGTTGTCCTTGCCCCCGAGGAAGACGTCGTAGACGCGTGCCGGGTGGGCCTTGGTGGTGTCGATCCGCTTACGCAGCTCGGCCGGGTCACGGCTGAGGGCATCGCCGGGCATGGACGTCTCCCTGGTGGTCGGCGTAGGACTCGGTCATTGAAGGGGCAACCAAAGATGTGGTCAACAACCTAACTCCTGTGGCGAGTTGGAAGTGCCCGGACCGCCGGGGACGGAGACTCGGGACGCCTCCTGCGTCCCGTCCCGGTTTCCCGGCGGACGGCGTTTCCCCACGTCAGGGCGCACATCGCGATCCGGGCGTCCCGAAAACCGCGGCGGATGTGGCGGCCGGGCTCCCGCAGCGGCCAAGCTGTCCGGTAGCGAGGCTTCCGCTCCCGGTGACCGGTCGAGCGGCCGCGCCACCCCCCCAGTTCCTGACGTCGAAGGGCCGACCCATGTCTGCTCGCACCACCGGTACCGCCCGTGCCTTCCGAACTCGTCTGCTCGCCGCCACGGCCGTGCTCGCCGCCCTGGGACTCACGGCATGCCAGAACGGGGAGGGCGTACGGGACGAGGGACCGTCCTCGGAGTCGACCCTCTCCGACGGCCCGGTCCGCGGCGCCGGGGGCCCCGGCACGGCGGCCCCCTGCTCGGGCGGCCACACCAGGACGACGGCGACCCCGGTCTCCCGCCCCACGGACCATCTGCTTCTGACGGTCACCAACACGGGCGCCACGAACTGCACGTTGACCGGCTACCCGAAGGCCCGCTTCGGCGGAGCGGACTCCTCGGCGCCGCCCGCGCGGGAGACGCGACCGCGCTCCGCCGTCACGCTCTCTCCCGGCGCATCGGCCTACGCGGGCGTGCTCCTGTCGGCGGCGGACGGCACCGGCGGACACGGCCGCACGGTGAAGACCCTCACGGTCGCCCTTCCCGACGGCCACACCGTCCACCCGGCGCTCCCGGGCGAGGGCGTGCACGTCGACGACAAGGTGACCGTCACGTACTGGCTCTCGAACCGAGAGGCGGCCCTGACGTACTGACCGGCGGGCGTCAGCGCAGGGTGCGGGCGACCTCGGTGGCCCAGTAGGTCAGGATGTTGCGGGCACCGGCCCGCTTGATGCCGGTCAGGGACTCGATGATTGCCCGGTCGCGGTCGATCCAGCCCTTCTCGGCCGCGGCCTCGATCATCGCGTACTCACCGGAGATCTGGTACGCGGCCACCGGCACGTCGACCGCGTCCGCGACCCTCGCCAGGATGTCGAGGTAGGGCCCGGCCGGCTTGACCATCACCATGTCGGCGCCCTCCTCCAGGTCGAGAGCGAGTTCCCGCAGGGACTCGCGCCAGTTGGCGGGGTCCTGCTGGTACGTCTTGCGGTCGCCCTCCAGGGACGAGGCGACGGCCTCCCGGAACGGCCCGTAGAAGGCGGAGGAGTACTTGGCGGTGTAGGCGAGGATCGCGACGTCCTCGCGCCCGATCTGGTCGAGCGCGTCCCGGACGACGCCGATCTGGCCGTCCATCATGCCGCTGGGCCCGACGACATGGGCACCGGCGTCGGCCTGCACCTGCGCCATCTCGGCGTACCGCTCCAGGGTGGCGTCGTTGTCCACGCGCCCCTCGGCGTCGAGCACACCGCAGTGCCCGTGGTCGGTGAACTCGTCCAGGCACAGATCGGACATGACGAGCAGGTCGTCGCCGACCTCGGCCCGGACATCGCGCAGGGCGACCTGCAGAATCCCGTCCGGGTCGGTGCCCGTCGTCCCGACGGCGTCCTTCTTCGACTCCTCGGGCACGCCGAAGAGCATGATCCCGGAGATCCCGGCCTCCACCGCCTCCGCGGCGGCCTTCTTCAGGCTGTCCCGGGTGTGCTGCACGACGCCGGGCATGGACGCGACCGGCACCGGCTCACTCACACCCTCCCGCACGAACGCCGGGAGGATGAAGTCGGCCGGGTGCAGCCGCGTCTCGGCGACCATGCGACGCATGGTGGGTGTGGCACGCAGCCGCCGGGGACGGGAACCGGGGAAGGATCCGTACTTCGTCATGCTCTCTACGCTACGCCCGGCCCAGGGGTCCTTTTGCCGACGTGGTGTCGACCGGTGCGGACGTATCGGAGGCATGAGCCATCGAGCGGAACTCTCGCAGTTTCCGGGTGCCCAGGCCCTCGTCTGCAGCACCGTGCAGAGCGATGACGACACGAACTGCGCCGGCCCGGCACCCGGCTGTGAGGACTGAACGCCGGTCCAGCGCGAAAAACCCCTCCGACCGCATGTCGCGGTCGGAGGGGTGGGGAACTGTTCGTTTTCGGATGTACAGGAGCGTGCGTGGGTGTGCAGGAGCATGTACTGGCTGGTGGTGTTGCAGCGCGCACACGTCGTATGGCGGGCACTGATGTCAGTGCCCGGCCGTACCGTTCTTCCTGTTGCCGATCAAGCGTGATGGAGGGAGTACATCGATGCGTGGTGAGTCGTTGCGCACGATCGCTGCTCCCTTCGTGGCCGTCGGCCCGTCGGGCGTGACGATCCGGACCCGTCTGGGCCACTTGAGCGCCACCGACGAGGAGGTGTTGCGCCTGGTGGGCGCGCATCTGGGCTCGCTGGCCGCAAGAGATCTCAAACGCCGGTGCGCCGACGGTCTGGAGCACTCCACTCATACGTGGGCGGGGCGCAAGCGGGCCCTGACGGAGGAGTCTTCGTCGCGTTGGGCCGGGAGTATCACCAAGGCCACGCACGATCAGTGGGCGCTGGCAAGGCGTGCCCAAAGCGCGCACATTCAAAACCTTCAGGCGGGCGTGCGGACGATCGCGCACCGCCTGTCCCTTCCGATCGGCGGGAAGGGAAAGGGGCGGGCGCCTGGCGGCTACCGCAGCGCACGAGAGTGGTTCGCCAAGTCCCGGCGCCTGCGGGTCCTTCGCGACCGGCTGGGTGCCGAGCAGGCCGACCACGCCGTGGGCCGGGTCCGGGTTGTGCGCGGCGGGAAGCGGCTCGCGCGCAACCGGCACCACCTGCACGCCGCCCAGCTCACGCAGGCCCAGTGGCGGCAACGTTGGGAAGCATCGCGCTGGTTCCTCCAAGCGGACGGGGAATCGGGCAAGCGGTTCGGCAACGAGACGATCCGCGTCACGCCCGAGGGCGACGTGTCCCTGAAACTGCCTGCTCCGCTCGCCCACCTGGCCAACGCCCCGCATGGCCGGTATACGCTCACCGGCGCTGCCCTCTTCCACCACCGCAGTGACGAGTGGGCCGACCGCATCACCACGAACCGGGCCGTGGCCTACCGCATCCACTACGACACAGACCGCTCCCGCTGGTACCTCACCGCCTCCTGGACCATCCCACCCATCAAGACCGTCCCCCTGTCCCACGCCCGCACAGGCGGCCTGATCGGTGCCGATACGAACGCCGACCATCTGGCCGCCTGGCGGCTGGACGAGCACGGCAATCCATGCGGTCGACCGCGCCGGTTCGTCTACGACCTGTCCGGCACCGCGGACCATCGTGATGCCCAGGTACGGCATGCACTGATCCGGCTCCTGCACTGGGCCCAACGCCACGGCCTGTCGATCGCGATCGAAGACCTCGACTTCACCGCGGACAAGACCCGGGAGAGGCACGGGCGCCAGAAGCGGTTCAGGCAGGTGATCTCCGGCATGCCGGTATCCAAGCTGCGGGCCCGGCTCGTCAGCATGGCGGCCGAACTCGGCATCACCATCATCGCCGTGGACCCCGCCTACACCAGCAGGTGGGGCGCCCAGCACTGGCAAAAACCCCTCACCCACACGACCAGGAAAACCACCCGTCACGATGCCGCGAGCATCGCGATCGGCAGGCGCGCCCTGGGGCACCGCATCCGGCGACGGACGGCACCGCCCCCACACGACCAGAGCGATCGTGTGGGGCATCGGACCGCCCAGGCCGGACACGGCACCCCAGGGCGTGAGGGAACCCGCCCCCGCATCCCCGGACCACGGACACGATCCGTGTCGCCGGACGCGGCGCGAACGCGGGCGACCAGTGCATCCACCACCGTTCGGGATGCGCCAGTTGACCAGGATTGGGTACAAGACTCACTCCTGCTCACTGATTAAGAACGGTTCTTTCGCGTCCGGTCGCTTTCGGCCCGGCAGTGGCTCAGGTCGTCGTACGACGCCGCCGCGCACCCGGCCGCCGCTCGCTCGGCCGCGTCACCGGATCCCCGGCCTCGTGGGCGGCGGTGCGCCGCCTCAGGCCGAAGTCCGCGAGCGCCTCCGCCAGCGCGTGTACGGAGGGCTCCGGAGCCATGACGTCGACGCGCAGGCCGTGTTCCTCCGCCGTCTTCGCC
Organism: Streptomyces sp. CA-106110; assembly: GCF_050936285.1. NCBI lineage: Bacteria > Bacillati > Actinomycetota > Actinomycetes > Kitasatosporales > Streptomycetaceae > Streptomyces > Streptomyces sp. CA-106110. The sequence continues at coordinate 5,511,306 of NZ_JBNJNB010000001.1, forward strand.
GTGGCGGGGCCGATGCAGGCGATCACCGTCACGTTGTGCGGCTTGCCCGCGATGCCCACCAGGTTCCGGACCGTCGAGGAGGACGTGAACAGGACCGCGTCGAAGCCGCCGCCCTTGATCGCCTCGCGGGTCTCGACCGGCGGCGGCGAGGCGCGGACCGTCCGGTACGCGGTGACGTCGTCGACCTCCCAGCCCAGCTCGATCAGCCCGGCCACCAGGGTCTCCGTGGCGATGTCGGCGCGCGGGAGGAACACACGGTCGATCGGGTCGAACACCGGGTCGTACGGCGGCCAGTCCTCCAGAAGGCCGGCCGCGGACTGCTCGCCGCTCGGGATCAGGTCCGGCTTCACGCCGAAGGCCACCAGCGCCTTCGCCGTCTGCTCGCCGACCGCGGCCACCTTGATGCCCGCGAAGGCGCGCGCGTCGAGGCCGTACTCCTCGAACTTCTCGCGGACCGCCTTCACCGCGTTGACCGACGTGAACGCGATCCACTCGTAGCGGCCTGTCACCAGACCCTTGACCGCGCGCTCCATCTGCTGGGGCGTGCGCGGCGGCTCGACGGCGATCGTCGGCACCTCGTGCGGCACTGCCCCGTACGACCGCAGCTGGTTGGAGAGCGAGACCGCCTGCTCCTTCGTACGCGGGACGAGGACCTTCCAGCCGAACAGCGGCTTGTTCTCGAACCACGACAGCTGGTCGCGCTGGGCCGCGGAGGAACGCTCACCGACCACGGCTATCACCGGACGCCCGCCCTCGGGGGACGGCAGGACCTTCGCCTGCTTGAGCGTCTGCGCGATCGAGCCGAGTGTCGCGGTCCAGGTGCGCTGCCGGGTCGTCGTACCGGCGACGGTCACCGTCAGCGGCGTGTCCGGCTTGCGGCCCGCGGCCACCAGCTCACCCGCGGCGGCGGCCACCGAGTCCAGCGTCGTGGAGACCACGACGGTGCCGTCGGAGGCGCCGATCTCGGTCCAGCAGCGGTCCGTAGCGGTCCGCGCGTCCACGAACCGTACGTCGGTGCCCTGCGCGTCCCGCAGCGGCACACCCGCGTACGCGGGCACGCCGACGGCGGTCGCGACGCCGGGCACGACCTCGAACGGGACGCCCGCGGCGGCGCACGCCAGCATCTCTCCGGTGGCGTACGAGTCCATGCCGGGGTCGCCGGTCACCGCACGGACGACCCGCCTGCCGCCCCGCGCAGCCTCCATGACAAGATGTGCCGCATCCCTGAACGCGGGGACGCCAGCGGCTGTTGACTCGCCGTCAACGACCGCTAGCTGAGGCGTGCCCGTGCCCGGATACGTACCCGTGGCGGGGTCCGGGTCCGTGTTCACGACGGCGACGCCTGCTCTGGCATGTGTGCGCACCACGTCGAGCGCCTCGTGCTCGCCGACGAGCACGTCCGCGTTCGCCAGCGCCTCCACGGCGCGCAGGGTGAGTAGTCCCGGATCCCCGGGTCCGGCACCGAGGAAGGTGACGTACCCGTGTTCAAGGCCGGCGGGAAGGGTGGTGGGGCTCAATGTGCTCGCTCCCCCATCAGACCGGCCGCGCCCTTGGCAAGCATCTCGGCGGCGAGTTCGCGACCGAGCGCCATTGCCTGGTCGTGCGTCTCGGGCACGGGACCGGTGGTGGACAGCTGCACCAGCGCCTGGCCGTCGGGGGTGCCGACGACGCCGCGCAGGCGCATTTCTTGGACAATCTGCCCGTCGGCCAACAGGTCGGCCAGCGCGCCCACAGGGGCGCTGCAACCGGCCTCCAGGGCGGCGAGCAGGGACCGCTCGGCGGTCACGGCGGCCCGGGTGAACGGGTCGTCGAGCTCGGCGAGCGCCGCGATCAGGTCCGCGTTGTCCGCGGTGCACTCGATCGCCAGTGCCCCCTGGCCGGGGGCGGGCAAAACCGTGTCGACCGACAGGAAGTCGGTCGCTTCGTCGATCCGGCCGATGCGGTTCAGTCCGGCCGCGGCGAGGACCACGGCGTCCAGCTCGCCGCTGCGGACGTAGCCGATCCGCGTGTCGATGTTGCCGCGGATCGGGACCGTCTCGATGTCGAGGTCGTGGCCGCGCGCGTACGCGTTCAGCTGCGCCATACGGCGCGGCGAACCGGTGCCGATGCGCGCGCCGCGGGGCAGGTCGGTGAACTTCAGGGCGTCGCGCGCCACCACCACGTCACGCGGGTCCTCGCGTACGGGCACCGCGGCCAGCGCCAGCTCCTGCGGCTGCGTGGTCGGCAGGTCCTTGAGGGAGTGCACCGCGAGGTCGACCTCGCCCCTGATCAGGGCGTCGCGCAGCGCGGTCACGAACACACCGGTGCCGCCGATCTGGGCGAGGTGCTCACGGGAGGTGTCGCCGTACGTCGTAATCTCCACGAGCTCCACCGGCCGTCCGGTGACCCGGCGCACGGCGTCCGCGACCTGTCCGGACTGGGCCATGGCGAGTTTGCTGCGCCTGGTCCCGAGCCTCAGTGCCTCTTCTCGGTGTGTGACGTGCGCCTGCGGCTCACGTGGCTCACTCATGCTCGCCCTCGGTTCTTGGCGTTCTCGGTGTTCTCGGTGCTGTCGGCGTCCTCGGCCCGGGAGACGGAGGCGACCGTCTCGGGGTCCAGGTCGAACAGGGTGCGCAGCGCGTCCGCGTATCCGGCGCCGCCGGGCTCGGCGGCCAGCTGCTTGACCCGTACGGTCGGCGCGTGCAGCAGCTTGTCGACGACGCGCCGCACGGTCTGGGTGATCTCGGCCCGGTGCTTGTCGTCCAGGCCCGGCAGCCGCCCCTCCAGGCGCGCGATCTCGTTCGCCACCACGTCGGCGGCCATCGAGCGCAGCGCGACCACGGTTGGCGTGATGTGCGCCGCGCGCTGGGCGGCGCCGAACGCGGTGACCTCGTCGGAGACGATCCGCCGCACCTGATCGACGTCGGCGGCCATCGGCGCGTCGGCGGAGGCCTCGGCGAGGGACTCGATGTCGACCAGCCGTACCCCGGGCAGCCGGTGCACGGCCGCGTCGACGTCCCGCGGCATCGCGAGGTCGAGGATGGACAGCACGGGCGCGGGGCGGGGGGCCGGCACGACGGGTTCGGGGCGGCGGCGCTCGGGGATCCGGCCGACGGTGGCCGCGGTCGCGGCCAGCGCGGTGATGACCTCGGCCTCGGTCTCCGGGTCGAGCACTGCGCTGCCGGTCGGACGGCCGCTGCGCTCCTTGTCGCCCTTGTCGACCCAGGCCGCGTGCTGCTCCAGCTCGGCGGCTCGCATCCCGGCGACGGCGGCCTCGCCGAGCACCGAGAAGCCGGCCGTGCCCTGCACGGCGGACAGGTCGAGCGGGCAGCCGTCCTCGGTGCCCAGGCTGGTGGGGGCGAGTTCGTCCCGTGCGGCGGCCTGGCCGGGCATCGACGCCACGGCCGTACGCGCGGCCTGGGCGCCCTGTGCCGGGGCGGCCGGGGTGGCAGGGGCGAGAGGGTCTGAGGGGCCGTCCACGCGTCTCTCGAGCGCCTCAGCGACCGCCTGGGCCGTCAGGACCAGACCCGTCGCGCCGGTGCAGGAGACCACGACATCGGCACGTGTCAGCTCGTCCGGCACCGTGTCCATCGGTACCGCACGTGCCGACACGTCCGTGTCGTCGTCCTCCGTCAGGATCTTCGCCAGACGCTCGGCACGCTCCAGCGTGCGGTTGGCGATCACGATCTCGGCGACCCCGGCGCGTGCGAGGGTCGCGGCGGCCAGCGAGGACATCGAGCCCGCGCCGATCACGAGGGCGCGCTTGCCCGCGGCCCAGGTCTCGACCGGCGCACCGGACGAGAGCTGCTCCAGGCCGAAGGTCACCAGCGACTGACCGGCGCGGTCGATCCCGGTCTCGGAGTGGGCGCGCTTGCCGACCCGCAGCGACTGCTGGAACAGATCGTTCAGCAGCCGTCCGGCGGTGTGCAGCTCCTGCGAGGTGGCCAGGGAGTCCTTGATCTGGCCGAGGATCTGGCCCTCGCCGACGACCATCGAGTCCAGCCCGCAGGCCACCGAGAACAGGTGGTGGACGGCCCGGTCCTCGTAGTGCACGTAGAGGTGGGGGGTCAGCTCGTCGAGACCGACCCCGCTGTGCTGGGCGAGCAGGGTGGACAGCTCGGCGACACCCGCGTGGAACTTGTCCACGTCGGCGTACAGCTCGATGCGGTTGCAGGTGGCGAGCACCGCGGCCTCGTCCGCCGGCTCGGCGGCGACCGTGTCCTGAAGCAGCTTGGCCTGGGCGTCCGAGGCCAGCGCGGCCCGCTCGAGGACGCTGACCGGAGCGCTGCGGTGGCTCAGCCCGACGACGAGGAGACTCATGCCGGCATCACGGCGGGAAAGTCCCCGTCGGGTCCCTGGTCGGCGGAGTCCGCGGCGGTGGCCGGCAGGCCGTCGGGAAGGGCCTCCTCGCCGGCCTTGCGCTGCTCGTGGAAGGCGAGGATCTGCAGCTCGATGGAGAGATCGACCTTGCGCACGTCGACGCCGTCCGGGACGGACAGCACGGTCGGCGCGAAGTTCAGGATGGAGGTCACACCCGCGGCCACCAGACGGTCGCAGACCTGCTGGGCGGCCCCCGCAGGGGTGGCGATGACGCCGATAGAGACGCCGTTCTCCTCGATGATCTTTTCCAGGTCGTCGGCGTGCTGCACCGGAATGCCGGCGACCGGCTTTCCGGCCATCGACGGGTCGGCGTCGATGAGCGCGGCGACCCGGAAGCCCCGGGAGGCGAACCCTCCGTAATTGGCCAGCGCCGCGCCCAGATTACCGATACCGACGATCACAACCGGCCAGTCCTGGGTCAGCCCCAGCTCACGGGAGATCTGGTACACGAGATACTCGACGTCGTAACCCACGCCCCGGGTCCCGTAGGAGCCGAGGTAGGAGAAGTCCTTGCGCAGCTTCGCGGAGTTGACCCCCGCGGCCGCGGCCAGCTCCTCGGAGGAGACCGTGGGTACCGAGCGCTCCGACAGTGCGGTCAGGGCTCGGAGGTACAGCGGAAGCCGGGCGACGGTGGCCTCGGGAATCCCTCGGCTGCGGGTCGCCGGTCGGTGAGTTCGGCCAGTTGCCACGGTGCTCCTGCGGGTAGAGCGGGGCTGCAGGCGGTCACACGTCCCTGGACCGCCCCGTCGAATGCAGGCTATGTCTTTGTGAACGCGTGCACAAAGATTGTGTCCGATTTGCCCGGCCAACGTGACCGGGGTCACGCACCCCCGCCGCATGGATGGGGAACCGCCGCGGGGGTGCCGCTGTTCCTTTTCTTCTGGGGGCAAAACCGCCCACTCTCCTCTACGATCCACGCCCCCCGAGACCAGTCGCCGACGATCCTAAGCGACTTTCCCGGCCAGTTGGACTGGTCGGTCAGGTCACGCGGGCACCGGCGGCCCTAGGTCAGGGCCTTGCGCAGCCGCTCCTCGTTCACACGCCAGAAGGTGTGCTGCGCGCCGTCGACCAGCACTACCGGAATCTGCTCCCAGTACTGGCGGTTGAGCTCCTCGTCCTGAGTGATGTCCTTCTGCTCCCAGGCCACGCCGAGCTCGCCGCACACCTTCTCGATGACGGTCTGCGCGTCGTCGCACAGATGGCACCCGGGCTTGCGGATGAGAGTGACGAGCCGGTCACCGGGTTCCTGATCGCTCTTGCGCCGAAAGATGGGCCTCATGTCGGCCATTCTCGCCCCGCCGGGACGAAGAGGGAGCCGGAGCACCACAACCCGACGCACCGGCCGGCGCCTCGACGCCACGCCGATGTAACCGATTCTTTAACGACACGGTCGTGGAGAGTTCACAGCCTCCAAACCTGACGACTCCGGAACCACTGAACAGACTGGCTATGCTCGCGTCATGGCCGCTCTCGGATGGCTCACTCCCCGTAGGCGCTCCGCCACGGCGAGGAGTGTTTTGGCAGGCGAGGCCTCGGCGGAGGCCGCGCGCAAGTCCTCGCAGGACGTCGCCGCACAGGACAAGGACGTCTCCGACCGGGAACCGGACTTCCCGGTCCTCGGCGACGACAAGGCCGCGGCGTTCTTCGACCTGGACAACACCGTGATGCAGGGCGCCGCGTTGTTCCACTTCGGGCGGGGCCTGTACAAGCGGAAGTTCTTCGAGACGCGCGACCTGGCGAAGTTCGCCTGGCAGCAGGCGTGGTTCCGGCTGGCCGGGGTCGAGGACCCCGAGCACATGCAGGACGCCCGCGACTCCGCCCTCTCGATCGTCAAGGGCCACCGCGTCGCCGAGCTGATGTCGATCGGCGAGGAAATCTACGACGAGTACATGGCCGAGCGGATCTGGCCCGGTACGCGGGCGCTGGCGCAGGCGCACCTGGACGCGGGCCAGAAGGTGTGGCTGGTCACGGCTGCCCCGGTGGAGATCGCGACGGTGATCGCTCGCCGCCTCGGCCTCACCGGTGCTCTCGGCACGGTCGCGGAATCGGTCGACGGCGTCTACACGGGCAGGCTGGTGGGCGAGCCGCTGCACGGACCGGCGAAAGCCGAAGCGGTGCGCGCGCTCGCGGTGGCGGAGGGGCTGGACCTCTCGCGCTGCGCCGCGTACAGCGACTCGCACAACGACATCCCGATGCTCTCGCTGGTGGGCCACCCGTACGCGATCAACCCCGACACCAAGCTCCGCAAGCACGCCCGCACCTACGACTGGCGCCTGCGCGACTACCGCACGGCCCGCAAGGCGGCGAAGGTCGGCCTCCCGGCGGCAGCCGGCTTCGGCGCGGTGGCGGGCGGCACGGCAGCGGCCATCGCGCTGCACCGCCGCCGCCGCTGAACGCCTCCACGGCCGACGCTGGAACGGGCACCCACGGCCACCACGGCCCGGGCCTGCCCGGCGACGGTGCCGGACACCCACCCGGCGACCGCTGAAACCGGGGCGGTCGGGGCGCCGCCGTCTTGGCGGCCCGCCACCGTCGGACGCCCGGGCAGGCGGGGGGCCGCCGGCCCGGCCGTCCGACGGGGCTGTTGCGGCACCGCGCCCCGTTCGCGGCCGTGACGGGCGGAGACCAGGGCTTCGCGCACCCGTCGCACGTTTCACTGGTTGGAGTGAGCGCCGGCAGTCGGTCGATCTCACGGCGACGGGTCATGGGCGGGGGCCACTACCCGTCTGTGCGTCGCTCCGAGAGCGATCGCATTCCGACCGTCTTACCCCCGCGCCGCCCCCACCACTCCCCCCATACCGACCCGGCCACAACACGCCCCGTACTGAGTCGAAAGTCGGATCGAACCGGTCAACAATCGGTCACCCTGCGGTACTTGAGCGAGCATCAATCGGTTACAGAAGCAACGTAATCGATGATTTGAGCAACTGGGTGTAGCACTGCCTGTACTAAGCGTTATTCTCCTCAGACGCAAACCGGTACCCCTCCGTCGCTACGAAGGGTGAACGATTCCGCACTGCACGTGATGGAAGCTCTGCCTCTGGGAGTCCCGTGTACCCACACGTCGGGGTTGACGCCTCGGGCCTGGCTACGCTGCGCGCAACGGTCCTCGACCTGTTGCGCGGCTTCGTCCCCACCGCGTACGCCGTCCCCGCCTTTGCCACCGCCGCGCCGATCGGTCTGTGCTACGCACTGGCCGACGGCAGCGCCGCGGTCGGCGGCAGACGGGGCCGCTCCGGCTCGGCGGCCACCACCGCACGCCGACCGACTGCGGACAGTGACAGCGCACGCATGATGGACCTCGTAGAGCGCGCCCAGGCCGGCGAGGCCGATGCGTTCGGGCGCCTGTACGACCAGTACAGCGACACCGTCTATCGCTACATCTACTACCGGGTGGGCGGCAGAGCGACCGCCGAGGACCTCACCAGTGAGACCTTTCTGCGCGCCCTGCGCCGGATCGGCACCTTCACCTGGCAGGGGCGCGACTTCGGCGCCTGGCTCGTCACCATCGCCCGCAACCTGGTGGCGGACCACTTCAAGTCGAGCCGGTTCCGCCTCGAGGTCACCACCGGGGAGATGCTCGACGCCAACGAGGTCGAGCGGTCGCCCGAGGACTCCGTCCTCGAATCCCTCTCGAACGCCGCCCTGCTCGACGCCGTGCGGCGACTCAACCCCCAGCAGCTGGAGTGCGTGACACTCCGCTTCCTCCAGGGCCTCTCCGTCGCCGAGACCGCCCGCGTGATGGGCAAGAACGAGGGCGCGATCAAGACCCTCCAGTACCGGGCCGTCCGCACCCTCGCCCGGCTCCTGCCCGAAGACGCCCGCTGAACCCCGCCGACCACATCGAGCCGTTCCTCCGTCCCCGCCGGGCACAGGCGCCACCCATGTCCGCCGTGCCCGGCCGCACACGTTCCGCCACCTTCAACTTATCTTCCGTGCAGGCATGTTGGATTCGCGGTCCGATCATCTATCGTCCGTAACCCAAGTGCCGAGCCGCTCGTTGTGCGGGATAGAGGCTCCCTGTGGTCACCCCCTGACCGTCCCCCTCCACTCGTTCGTGTGGATGCGGACAGGGCGTGCAACCCTCAGGATCCCCTGGGGAGTCGACCGTCATGACGAGAGGAGGTGCCGCCAGTGATCGCGAACGTATCGGCGCACCGGCGGGCGAACGCCTTCGCCCAGGCCCTGGAGTTCCAGTCCGACGACCGGGGCACGGCGGCCGAGCAGTCCGGAGGATCGGCTCCGGCCCCGGCTGATGCGGAACGGACGGAGCAGGCCCACCTGTTGGGCCTCGCGATCCGTCTCGACGAGCTGCCGAGGCCGACGCTCGATCCCGAGGTGAAGGTCGTCCACCGCGCGCGGCTTGTGGCCGCGATGGAGGCCATGCTGCGGGAGGGCACGGCTCCCGGAGGCGAGGCGGCGGACCCATCGGTGCCCGGTCAGAAGAGGGGCGCGGCTTCCGCGGAAGGCCGGCGGGAGACAGGAGCGCACTCCCACCGGGCCCGGGGGGCGCACCGGGCAAGCCCGCTGGGGAAGTTGCGTCCCCGGACGCGGCTCACCAAGGGCCTCGCCGCGGGCGGACTTAGCGTCGGCGTGGCGGCGGCCTCCTTCGGTGGAGTGGCCGCTGCCAGTAACGACGCGCTGCCCGGTGACTCACTCTACGGCCTCAAACGCGGCATCGAGGACGTCAAACTCGGCATGACCGAGGGGGACAACGACCGCGGGCGGCTCTACCTCGACCAGGCCTCCACCCGGCTGAACGAGGCCCGCCGGCTGATGGAGCGCGGCCGTGACGGCGGCCAGCTCGACCACGAGTCCCTCGGCGAGATCCGCCGCACGCTGTCCGGCATGCAGCACGACGCGTCCGAAGGACACCGCCTGCTGCACGAGGTCTACGAGCGCAACGGCTCACTCGCCGCCATCCAGGCGCTCTCCGCCTTCACCCAGTCCCACCGCGAGGCCTGGGGCGCCCTGCGCGACCGGCTGCCCGTCCAGCTCGGCGACGTCAGTCAGCAGGTGACGTCGGTCTTCGAAGCCCTGGACCAGGAGGTCGCCCCGCTGCAGTCGCTCCTGCCGAATCCCCCGTCCTCGGACGGCACCGGCCGGCACCGGAGCTCCGCTCCGAGCGCCACCGACTCGACCGGCTCGGACGGACCCGCCCCCAGCACCACCAGCGGCTCCGCGACCAGCAGCGACGACAGCGGCAAGCCCCAGCCGTCCTCGTCCAAGAGCGGCAGCGACGGTCTGCTCGGCGGCAACACGGGCGGTTTGCTGGATCCGCCGAAGGACAGCGGCAGCAGTTCGCCGTCGTCGAGCAAGAGCCCGTCGTCCGGACCGAATATGACACTGCCGCCGCTGCTTCCCTGGTGGCTGCCGGGACTAGGCCTCAACAACGAGGAGAGAAAGTAGGGCCACCGCGGCTCCGACGAGAGCGGGGGCGCCCCTGGTCGCAGGGGCGCCCCCGTCGTCGTATCCGCAGCAGCGGGAAGGTGCGAGACGCGGGAGGATCCCGCGGTCAGAAGAACACCGAACGCCGCTGCACCAGCAGCTTGTACAGCGTGTGCTGGATCTGCTCCCTGACCTGGTCCGTCAGGTTGAACATCAGCATCGGGTCCTCCGCGGCCTCCGGCGGATAGCCGTCCGTGGGGATCGGCTCGCCGAACTGGATCGTCCACTTCGTCGGCAGCGGGATCGCCCCCAGCGGACCGAGCCACGGGAACGTCGGAGTGATCGGGAAGTACGGGAAGCCCAGCACCCGGGCCAGGGTCTTCGCGTTGCCGATCATCGGGTAGATCTCCTCCGCCCCGACGATCGAGCACGGAATGATCGGCGTCCCGGTGCGCAGCGCCGTGGAGACGAAGCCGCCACGGCCGAAGCGCTGCAGCTTGTAGCGCTCGCTGAACGGCTTGCCGATGCCCTTGAAGCCCTCCGGCATCACACCGACCACCTCGCCGCGCTCGAGCAGTCGCTCGGCGTCCTCGGCACAGGCCAGGGTGTGACCGGCCTTGCGGGCCAGTTCGTTGACCACCGGCAGCACGAAGACCAAGTCCGCCGCGAGAAGCCGCAGATGCCGACCCGCCGGGTGGTTGTCGTGCACGGCGACCTGCAGCATCAGGCCGTCCAGGGGCAGGGTGCCCGAGTGGTTGGCGACGATCAGCGCGCCGCCCTTGTCCGGGATGTTCTCGACGCCCTTCACCTCGACCCGGAAGTACTTCTCGTACATCGGCCGCAGCAGCGACATCAGGACCTGGTCGGTGAGCTCCTCGTCGTAACCGAAGTCGTCCACCTCGTAGTCGCCGGTCAGACGGCGGCGCAGAAAGGCCAGACCCCCGGCGATGCGTCGCTCCAGGCTCCCTTCCTGGGCGCCGGCGGGCGGCTCTTCCTCGCGCGTCACGGGAACATCATCCTGCGGGATCGCCCTGCCCGGCAGGGGCTGCACCTCACGGACCGCCGCGGGCTCGCTCCCCCTCCGGCTCCCCGCGCCCCGGCGCCGCTGCGGCCGCTGCGCGGCAGCCCCGCGGGACCGGTCGTCGTCGAACGGAATGACCTTGGCATCCGCCATTGTTGATGCGCTCCTCAGTTGGCGCTCTGCGTCGGGGGGTGGCCACCGCCCAGGACGGGCAGCGCGGCGATCCTGTCGATGGCCCCCGCGAGGGCCTCCGGCGGCAGGAGTCCGGGGCCGCGGCTGCGCGCGAAGTCCGCGAACGTCTCCGCGGTCGTGTATTTCGGCTCGTATCCGAGCGTCACACGCATCTGTTCCGTCTCCACCACCCGCCCGTGGGTGAGCAGCCGGATCTGCTCGGGAGAAAAGTCCGTCATGCCCAGAGTACGCATCGCGGAGCCTACCCAGGTGACCGCGGGCAGCAGCAGCGGGGCGGTGGGCCGCCCCAGGCGACGCGCACACTGCGACAGCAGCAGCACCCCGTCCCCGGCCACATTGAACGTGCCGCTGTTGAGGGTGCCCCGCTGCGGCTCGTGCGAGCCGATCCTCAGCACCTCGATCACATCGTCCTCGTGCACGAACTGCAGCCGCGGGTCGTAGCCGAGGACGGTCGGCAGCACGGGCAGCGAGAAGTACGACGCGAGGGGCGAGTCGGCGTTCGGGCCCAGGATGTTGGCGAAGCGCAGCACACAGACCGCGACATCGGGCCTGCGCCGGGCGAAGCCCCGTACATACCCCTCGACCTCGACGGTGTCCTTGGCGAAGCCACCGCTGGGCAGCGACTTGGGCGGGGTCGTCTCGGTGAAGACGGCCGGGTCGCGGGGCGCGGATCCGTACACGTTCGTACTGGACTTCACGACCAGCCGCTTGACCGTCGGGGACTTCTGGCAGGCCCCGAGCAGCTGCATGGTGCCGATGACGTTGGTCTCCTTGACCGTGGCCCGGCTGCCGCTGCCCAGCGGGGTGCCGGTCACGTCCATGTGGACGACCGTGTCGACGGAGTACTCGGCGAGCACCCGGGCGATGGTGGGCTGGCGGATATCGGCCCGGATGAAGTCGGCACTGCCCAGATGGTGCTCGGGCGGGACCGCGTCCACCGCGATGACGCGGTCGACCTCCGGGTCACGCTGGATCCGTCGTACGAACCGGCCACCGAGTCGGCGGGCCACCCCGGTCACAAGCACGACCTTGCCCAAGTTCAGCGCCTCTCTTCCCGTCGCGTCCACTGGGGCGCGCTTCTGCCCGACAGCCTGCCGCGTTCCCCGTATGCCGCCAACTTAGCCGGTTGATGTTGCGCTGTGATGACCACCCGATGCACGAAGTGACGACACGCACGAACGTGCGATCAGAACAAGTCATATGACTGACGGACGTCCGCACGGATCGCCGCGGCCGGGCGGACCCGAGACGACCCCCACCGCGCTCCGGCTGAAGCCGCCCGCCAGGCAAGACAAAGGCCCCCCACCAGCAGTGGGGGGCCGACGCGCGCACCGGCGCACAGCAGCAAGGGCGCCCTCGCGGGGGCCGCTCCTTACTTCTTGTTGCGACGCTGAACGCGGGTGCGCTTGAGCAGCTTGCGGTGCTTCTTCTTGGCCATCCGCTTACGCCGCTTCTTGATAACAGAGCCCACGACTACCCTCGCTCACTTCTTCACTCGGTGCTGGGCGCCATGGGCCCACACGACCTACGAGGGGCCTAGCCTACCCGCCCGAGCGCTGAGCTCGTAATCGAGGTGACCCGGGAGGCCGTACGGAGACCTCGCCGGGCCGACCCCATCGGGCAGCCGTCAGGCCGTCTCCACCCCCACATAGCTCTCGCGGAGGTACTCGTGGACCGCTTGCTCCGGTACCCGGAAGGACCTCCCCACCCGGATCGCCGGCAGATGACCGCTGTGCACCAGCCGGTACACGGTCATCTTCGACACTCGCATCACCGAGGCGACTTCCGCCACGGTCAGGAACTGAACCTCGTTCAGAGGCCTCTCGTCAGCTGCAGCCATGACACACCTGAACCTTCCGCACTCGACGGCCACCGGCTTCCCCTTCCGGTGACTCTTCGTCGCTGCGTGCTCACTCCCCAATGTAGGTGCGGATGATGCAAGTGGGGAAGAGGGGATGCCATCGGCGGCCTACTGTGACAGACACGCTCGATTGAGTACATAGCGAGTAAGCGGTCGGTAGTAATGAGACCGCACAGCGTCATCGAGGGGAACGACGACTGACACGCGCCCCTCGGCCTCACCAACGAAGAGAGCGGGATCGTCGGTGTCGGCCAGGCCGATCGCGTCGAAGCCCAGTTGACCTGCTCCGCAGACCCAACCATGATCCCCGATGACGAGTTGCGGCAGCGGCCCGCCGGACTCGGCGGCCGCGGCCAGCACGGTGCGCACCGGCAGCGGCGAATGCGTGTGTGCGCCGGGCTCACAACCGGCCCCTCCGGGCTCCGGGTTCCTTACGAAAGCCACTCCCCGTACGTAATCAAGGTCGTACGTGCGTAGACCGAACCGGGTCGTTATGTCGACACGACGACCCTGCGCCGGGGTGAGGACAGTACATCCCGCCGTCGACAAGGCGTCCGCGAGTTCGGCGTAGAAGCCAAGCAACCGGTGCGGGTGACCGGTGCCGAGAAGGACCGTCGCCCCGTCCTGCGCAGCCTGGCCGATCCGCTGGGCGAAGGCCTCGAGACCCTCCAGCGTGCGCTGCGGGTCGATCACATCGTGCCCGGAGATCCGCTGGGGATCGGCCGAGCCCCCGCACTTGTCCGCCATCAGCTCGATCAGATCCCGATGACCCCATGTCCATTCGGGATCGAGGCCGATCAGCACGCGGGGGTCGCGGGCGGCGAACAGCCGATAGCTGCGCAGGCTCTCCTCGCGTGAGGTGGCCACAGGCCCGGCCAGCCGGGCGGCCAGCAGATGTGCACGCAGTGCACCGGTGCTCAACACGACAGCGATGCTGGCCCAATCGCGCCCGCCCTGCGCCCGGAATACGGGAAACACCCCACAGTCGGCGTAACCGTGCGTCCAGGTACGCCACTTCGCCGCACATGCCGGGCACCCGGCGGCCGGCTACGCCAGCAGCCCGCGCAGCGGGAACACCGCCTTCCGCGCCGCCAGCACCGCCTGGTCGAGCCGGTCGGCCGGGTCGTATCCCGCGTCCCAGTCCGCGTACGACACGGGCCACCGGCCGTCCGTCATCCGCCCCGGCGCCAACTGCCGGGTCCGCGCGAACACCTCCTGCCGCCAGCTCTCGGGGATCACGGTCACCGGCTCGATCGGCCGCCCCGCCGCGATCGCGACCAGGTGCGTCCACGACCGCGGTACCACCTCCACGACCGCGTATCCGCCGCCGCCCAGCGCCACCCAGCGGCCGTCGGCGTACTCGTGCGCCAGGTCGTGACACGCCACCTGCACGGCACGCTGCGCGTCCAGCGACACGGCGAGATGGGCAAGCGGGTCCTCGAAGTGGGTGTCGGCACCGTGCTGGGAGACCAGCACCTGCGGACGGAAGTCGGCGACCAGCTCCGGCACCACGGCGTGGAAGGCACGCACCCAGCCCGCGTCCCCGGTGCCGGCGGGCAGCGCCACGTTCACCGCGCTGCCCTCCGCGTCCGGCGCGCCCGTCTCCTCCGGCCACCCGGTCTGCGGGAACAGAGTGCGCGGATGCTCGTGCAGCGAGATGGTCAGGACCCGCGGATCGTCCCAGAACGCCGCCTGCACGCCGTCCCCGTGGTGCACGTCCACGTCCACATAGGCGATCCGCTCGGCGCCCAGCTCCAGCAGCCGGGCGATGGCGAGGGAGGCGTCGTTGTAGATGCAGAACCCGGAGGCACCGCCCGGCATCGCATGGTGCAGCCCGCCGGCGAAGTTCACGGCGTGCAGGACGTCCCCGCGCCACACGGCCTCCGCCGCCCCGACCGACTGCCCGGCGATCAGCGCGGACACCTCGTGCATCCCGGCGAAGGCCGGATCGTCCACGGTCCCGAGTCCGTACGATCCGTCCGCCGACGCCGGGTGCGCGGACGCGGCCTTCACGGCCTCCACGTAGTCCTCCCGGTGCACGAGCCGCAGCGTCGAGTCGCCCGCGGGCTTCGCCGCGACCACCTCGACCGCCCGGTCGAGCCCGAAGGCGTCGACGAGTTTTCTGGTCAGCGCGAGGCGGACCGGGTCCATCGGATGGTCCGGACCGAAGTCATAGCCCGTTACTGCCTCGTCCCACATCAGCTGTGCGCGGCCGCTCATGCCCGTCACCGTATCGGTCCGCTCCCGGCGCGAACGAGCGGGCGTACACCAGTGTCACCAGCACCAACGCCATCGGCACCAGCATGGCGCCCCGGTAGCTCCAGGCGTCCCCGAGCGCACCCACCAAGGGCGAACCGATCAGAAAGCCCACGTAGTTGAAGATGTTGAGGCGTGCGACGGCCGTGTCCGAAGCCCCGGGGAACAGCCGCCCGGCGGCCGCGAAGGTCTGCGGTACGAGAACGCACAGCCCCAGGCCCAGCAGGGTGAATCCCAGCATCCCGACCCACGCCCCGGGCGCCCCCGCCACCACCGCGAACCCGAGCGCCGCCACCAGCGCGCCGAGCCGTACGACCGCCACGGCCCCGAACCGCCGCACCCCGAAGTCACCGATGGACCGCCCGAGCAGCGTGGTGACCATGTAGACGTTGTACGGGACCGTCGCCAGCTGCTCCGAGCTGCCCAGCGTGTCCTGCAGATACTTGGCGCTCCAGTTGGAGACGGTCGAGTCCCCGATGTACGCGAACGTCATCACCAGGCAGAGCGGCAGCAGCAGCCGGAAGACGAGCGGGCCGGACTCGGCGCCCTTCGCGTCCGGCTCCGGCCCGCTCCCGTCGACGTACCATCGGCTGCCGATGAGCGTGGCCGGCAGCAGCACCGCGACCAACGGCAGGTACGACACCCACAGTGCCAGATGCCCGTGCGCGCCCACCCAGGCGAGCGAGGCGCCGACGATCCCGCCGAGGCTGTACGCGGCATGGAAACCGAGCATGATGCTGCGCCCGTACGTCCGCTGAAGGCTCACCCCGAGCATGTTCATCGAGGCGTCCAGGGCGCCCACGGAAAGCCCCAACGCCGCCAGGGCCACAGCCAGTTCGGCCATGTTCTCGCCGAGGCCCACGCCGAGGAGGGCGAGCAGCACGACGGGCTGCGACCACCGCAGCAGCCTGCTGGGCCGCACGCGCTTGACCAGCTGCTCGGTCGTCACGCTGCCGACGCCGGCGAGGATCGGCACGGCGGCGAGGAAGACGGGGAGCAGCGCGTCGGAGACGCCGTACCGGTCCTGGATGGCCGGGATACGGGTCACCAGCAGGGCGAAGGTGGCGCCCTGGGCGAGGAAGCCGAACGCCAGCGAGGCCCTACCGCGCCGCAGCACATCTGTCATGCCGGCGAGAGTAGGACCCCGGGCTACCGGTGGGTAGATCCCGTCGAAGACGAATTTTGTTCAGCTTTACCGGGCGGAAGCGAGCGCCAGGGCGGGCTCGTCGGCGCTCTGGGCCTTCACCTCGGCGATCAGCAGCTGCGCCATCGGACGGGCGGCCAGGGCGCCGCTGAGGACGAACCCGAGCGTCATCGCGACCGCGAGGACCACCGAGCCCATCCAGACCATCGTGTCGACCGGCAGCGTGTAGGCGCCCACGACCCGCACCACGCACTCCGCGAGCAGCACCACACCCCACACGCCCGAGAACACCCGCTCTGCCCGCCGGAAGGCGGAGGACCGGTCCTGCAGCCGCGTCCAGGCGGCCTCCCTGGCCGCAACGCCCTTCACCAGCCAGGGCTTCATGCCCGCCGTCATCATCGGCTTCCCCATGACCACAGAGGTCAGGATCCCGACTCCGATCACGCTGCTGATCCCACTGTCCTTGGCGAGCATCAGCCGCGGGTCACCGGCGACGAAGCTGAGAAGCAGCCCGGCGACGTTCACGAAGAGGATGAGCGCGGCGAAGGCGTTGAGCGTCCGCTCCTTGACCACGCCCCATACGGTCCGCACGGCCGGCACGACGCTGCTGAGGCCGAGGGCCATCAGCGTGCTCGTCCCGAACCCGTCCTTGAACAGGTAGTAGGAACCGATCGGCACCGCGACGTCGATGATCAGCGGCAGGAAGTTCTGCTTCTTGCTCTCACCCTGGGAAACCGTGTTCGTCGTCATGCCCTCAGCTTCGCCGCCGGGGCGGGTCCGCCGGTAGGAACGATCGTCCGCAGCTCGGCATGACAAATGTCAGCGCCGGGCCGGTGGCCCGGGTCATACCAGCAGGTCGGTCAACTCCCCCATGGTGGAGAAGAGCTGTGTGGCAGCCGCGAGCTTGGCCGCGGGCGTCATCGCGGTGAACCCGAACACGTCCATCCCGGCGGCGACGGCGGCCTGCACACCCAGTGGACTGTCCTCCACGACAACGCAGTTGCCCGGCGCGACCCCCATCCGCTCGGCGGCGTGGAGAAACAGATCCGGCGCCGGCTTCCCTCGTCCGACGTCCTGGGAACTGAAGATCCGCCCGTCGTCGAACCACCGGGTCAGCCCCGTCGTACGGTGACCCACCCGGATGCGCTCATGACTCCCGGACGACGCCATGCAGTACAGGGTCCCGTCGGCGGACAGTTTCTCCAGTACGTCCACGACTCCCGCCACGGGCTTCAACTCCCGTTCGAAGGCGGCGAAGACCCGTCCGTGGAAGACGTCGTCGAAGTCGGCCGGCAGCAGCCGTCCCGTGCGCTCCTGGACGAGGTCGTGGACTCGATGCATCGCGGACCCCATGTAGTCGCGGATGGAGTCCTCGTACGTCGTCGGGTGTCCGAGCTCGGTGAGGTAGGCGGCCAGCAGCCGGTTGGAGATGGGCTCGCTGTCGACAAGGACGCCGTCGTTGTCGAAGATGACGAGGTCATAGCGCATGGGTACGAGCGTAGACGAGCCCGAAAAACGAAAAACCCCGCACCGTGGGTGCGGGGTTTTCCCAAGATTTGTTCGGCGGCGTCCTACTCTCCCACAGGGTCCCCCCTGCAGTACCATCGGCGCTGTGAGGCTTAGCTTCCGGGTTCGGAATGTAACCGGGCGTTTCCCTCACGCTATGACCACCGAAACACTATGAAACTGTGAACGCCACACCACGTCATGACAACGTGGGGCTGTTCGTGGTTTCAGAACCAACACAGTGGACGCGAGCAACTGAGGACAAGCCCTCGGCCTATTAGTACCGGTCACCTCCACACGTTACCGTGCTTCCAGATCCGGCCTATCAACCCAGTCGTCTACTGGGAGCCTTACCCCATCAAGTGGGTGGGAGTCCTCATCTCGAAGCAGGCTTCCCGCTTAGATGCTTTCAGCGGTTATCCCTCCCGAACGTAGCCAACCAGCCATGCCCTTGGCAGAACAACTGGCACACCAGAGGTTCGTCCGTCCCGGTCCTCTCGTACTAGGGACAGCCCTTCTCAAGACTCCTACGCGCACAGCGGATAGGGACCGAACTGTCTCACGACGTTCTAAACCCAGCTCGCGTACCGCTTTAATGGGCGAACAGCCCAACCCTTGGGACCGACTCCAGCCCCAGGATGCGACGAGCCGACATCGAGGTGCCAAACCATCCCGTCGATATGGACTCTTGGGGAAGATCAGCCTGTTATCCCCGGGGTACCTTTTATCCGTTGAGCGACGGCGCTTCCACAAGCCACCGCCGGATCACTAGTCCCGACTTTCGTCCCTGCTCGACCCGTCGGTCTCACAGTCAAGCTCCCTTGTGCACTTACACTCAACACCTGATTGCCAACCAGGCTGAGGGAACCTTTGGGCGCCTCCGTTACTCTTTAGGAGGCAACCGCCCCAGTTAAACTACCCATCAGACACTGTCCCCGATCCGGATCACGGACCCGGGTTAGACATCCAGCACGACCAGACTGGTATTTCAACGACGACTCCACAACCACTGGCGTGGCTGCTTCAAAGTCTCCCAGCTATCCTACACAAGCCGAACCGAACACCAATATCAAACTGTAGTAAAGGTCCCGGGGTCTTTCCGTCCTGCTGCGCGAAACGAGCATCTTTACTCGTAGTGCAATTTCACCGGGCCTATGGTTGAGACAGTCGAGAAGTCGTTACGCCATTCGTGCAGGTCGGAACTTACCCGACAAGGAATTTCGCTACCTTAGGATGGTTATAGTTACCACCGCCGTTTACTGGCGCTTAAGTTCTCAGCTTCGCCCCACCGAAATGGAGCTAACCGGTCCCCTTAACGTTCCAGCACCGGGCAGGCGTCAGTCCGTATACATCGCCTTACGGCTTCGCACGGACCTGTGTTTTTAGTAAACAGTCGCTTCTCGCTGGTCTCTGCGGCCACCCCCAGCTCAAGCAGCAAGTGCTCTCACCAGGCATGGCCCCCCTTCTCCCGAAGTTACGGGGGCATTTTGCCGAATTCCTTAACCATAGTTCACCCGAACGCCTCGGTATTCTCTACCTGACCACCTGAGTCGGTTTAGGGTACGGGCCGCCATGAAACTCGCTAGAGGCTTTTCTCGACAGCATAGGATCATCCACTTCACCACAATCGGCTCGGCATCAGGTCTCAGCCCCATGTACGACGGATTTACCTATCGCACGGCCTACACCCTTACCCCGGGACAACCACCGCCCGGGATGGACTACCTTCCTGCGTCACCCCATCACTCACCTACTAACCGCTTGGTTCGGCGGCTCCACCACTTTCCTTTCCCCGAAGGGTCCGGAACGGCTTCACGGCCTTAGCATCACGATGCTCGATGTTTGACGCTTCACAGCGGGTACCGGAATATCAACCGGTTATCCATCGACTACGCCTGTCGGCCTCGCCTTAGGTCCCGACTTACCCTGGGCAGATCAGCTTGACCCAGGAACCCTTAGTCAATCGGCGCACACGTTTCTCACGTGTGAATCGCTACTCATGCCTGCATTCTCACTCGTCAACCGTCCACGACTACCTTCCAGTGCCGCTTCACCCGGCAGACGACGCTCCCCTACCCATCCATACACCCGTTGGGGCTTATATATGAATGACACGACTTCGGCGGTACGCTTGAGCCCCGCTACATTGTCGGCGCGGAATCACTAGACCAGTGAGCTATTACGCACTCTTTCAAGGGTGGCTGCTTCTAAGCCAACCTCCTGGTTGTCTGTGCGACTCCACATCCTTTCCCACTTAGCGTACGCTTAGGGGCCTTAGTCGATGCTCTGGGCTGTTTCCCTCTCGACCATGGAGCTTATCCCCCACAGTCTCACTGCCGCGCTCTCACTTACCGGCATTCGGAGTTTGGCTAAGGTCAGTAACCCGGTAGGGCCCATCGCCTATCCAGTGCTCTACCTCCGGCAAGAAACACACGACGCTGCACCTAAATGCATTTCGGGGAGAACCAGCTATCACGGAGTTTGATTGGCCTTTCACCCCTAACCACAGGTCATCCCCCAGGTTTTCAACCCTGGTGGGTTCGGTCCTCCACGAAGTCTTACCTCCGCTTCAACCTGCCCATGGCTAGATCACTCCGCTTCGGGTCTTGAGCGTGCTACTGAATCGCCCTATTCGGACTCGCTTTCGCTACGGCTTCCCCACCCGGGTTAACCTCGCAACACACCGCAAACTCGCAGGCTCATTCTTCAAAAGGCACGCAGTCACGAGAAGCACCGAAGTGCTTCCGACGCTCCCACGGCTTGTAGGCACACGGTTTCAGGTACTATTTCACTCCGCTCCCGCGGTACTTTTCACCATTCCCTCACGGTACTATCCGCTATCGGTCACCAGGGAATATTTAGGCTTAGCGGGTGGTCCCGCCAGATTCACACGGGATTTCTCGGGCCCCGTGCTACTTGGGTGTCTCTCAAACGAGCCGCTGACGTTTCGACTACGGGGGTCTTACCCTCTACGCCGGACCTTTCGCATGTCCTTCGCCTACATCAACGGTTTCTGACTCGTCCTGTTGCCGGCAGACAACAGAAGAGAGATCCCACAACCCCGCATGCGCAACCCCTGCCGGGTCTCACACGCATACGGTTTGGCCTCATCCGGTTTCGCTCGCCACTACTCCCGGAATCACGGTTGTTTTCTCTTCCTGAGGGTACTGAGATGTTTCACTTCCCCTCGTTCCCTCCACACTGCCTATGTGTTCAGCAGTGGGTGACAGCCCATGACGACTGCCGGGTTTCCCCATTCGGAAACCCCCGGATCAAAGTCTGGTTGACGACTCCCCGGGGACTATCGTGGCCTCCCACGTCCTTCATCGGTTCCTGGTGCCAAGGCATCCACCGTGCGCCCTTAAAAACTTGGCCACAGATGCTCGCGTCCACTGTGCAGTTCTCAAACAACGACCAGCCACCCATCACCCCACCACTTACGCGGCGAGTTCACTGGGGCCGGCGACTGAAGGCAGCCGAACGGCCATACCCTCAGACACCCAACAGCGTGCCCGACACGATCAGCCGACCAGATCAGCGTTCCACGCCCCGAAGAGCAGTACTAGCGCCTGGTCCATCCTGGACCGTGCCGAATAATCAACGTTCCACCCATGAGCAACCAGCATCGAACATTCGCCGATGTACTGGCCTCTGACCGAGCAAGCCCGGTAAGAAGTGCTCCTTAGAAAGGAGGTGATCCAGCCGCACCTTCCGGTACGGCTACCTTGTTACGACTTCGTCCCAATCGCTAGTCCCACCTTCGACAGCTCCCTCCCACAAGGGGTTGGGCCACCGGCTTCGGGTGTTACCAACTTTCGTGACGTGACGGGCGGTGTGTACAAGGCCCGGGAACGTATTCACCGCAGCAATGCTGATCTGCGATTACTAGCAACTCCGACTTCATGGGGTCGAGTTGCAGACCCCAATCCGAACTGAGACCGGCTTTTTGAGATTCGCTCCACCTCACGGTATCGCAGCTCATTGTACCGGCCATTGTAGCACGTGTGCAGCCCAAGACATAAGGGGCATGATGACTTGACGTCGTCCCCACCTTCCTCCGAGTTGACCCCGGCGGTCTCCTGTGAGTCCCCATCACCCCGAAGGGCATGCTGGCAACACAGAACAAGGGTTGCGCTCGTTGCGGGACTTAACCCAACATCTCACGACACGAGCTGACGACAGCCATGCACCACCTGTACACCGACCACAAGGGGGGCACTATCTCTAATGCTTTCCGGTGTATGTCAAGCCTTGGTAAGGTTCTTCGCGTTGCGTCGAATTAAGCCACATGCTCCGCTGCTTGTGCGGGCCCCCGTCAATTCCTTTGAGTTTTAGCCTTGCGGCCGTACTCCCCAGGCGGGGAACTTAATGCGTTAGCTGCGGCACCGACGACGTGGAATGTCGCCAACACCTAGTTCCCACCGTTTACGGCGTGGACTACCAGGGTATCTAATCCTGTTCGCTCCCCACGCTTTCGCTCCTCAGCGTCAGTAATGGCCCAGAGATCCGCCTTCGCCACCGGTGTTCCTCCTGATATCTGCGCATTTCACCGCTACACCAGGAATTCCGATCTCCCCTACCACACTCTAGCTAGCCCGTATCGAATGCAGACCCGGGGTTAAGCCCCGGGCTTTCACACCCGACGTGACAAGCCGCCTACGAGCTCTTTACGCCCAATAATTCCGGACAACGCTTGCGCCCTACGTATTACCGCGGCTGCTGGCACGTAGTTAGCCGGCGCTTCTTCTGCAGGTACCGTCACTTTCGCTTCTTCCCTGCTGAAAGAGGTTTACAACCCGAAGGCCGTCATCCCTCACGCGGCGTCGCTGCATCAGGCTTTCGCCCATTGTGCAATATTCCCCACTGCTGCCTCCCGTAGGAGTCTGGGCCGTGTCTCAGTCCCAGTGTGGCCGGTCGCCCTCTCAGGCCGGCTACCCGTCGTCGCCTTGGTGAGCCATTACCTCACCAACAAGCTGATAGGCCGCGGGCTCATCCTTCACCGCCGGAGCTTTCGACCCTCACAGATGCCTGCGAGAGTAATATCCGGTATTAGACCCCGTTTCCAGGGCTTGTCCCAGAGTGAAGGGCAGATTGCCCACGTGTTACTCACCCGTTCGCCACTAATCCACCCCGAAGGGCTTCATCGTTCGACTTGCATGTGTTAAGCACGCCGCCAGCGTTCGTCCTGAGCCAGGATCAAACTCTCCGTGAATGTTTTCCCGTAATCGGGATAAACACCACGAGAGCGGTGCGAGAGGAGGAATAGTCCCCTCGCACACAGCGTCCTCGCTGTGTTATTTCAAAGGAACCTCGTCCCAGTCATGATGACCGGAGACGGGGTATCAACATATCTGGCGTTGATTTTTGGCACGCTGTTGAGTTCTCAAGGAACGGTCGCTTCCTTTGTACTCACCCTCTCGGGCTTTCCTCCGGGCTTCCCTTCGGTGTTTCCGACTCTATCAGACCTTTTCTCGATCCGATTCCCGGCCGGAGCGGGTTGTCTTCCCGGCCGTTGGACCGTTCCGACGAGTGAGACTTTAGCGGATTCCTGCCGTCCGAGCTAATCGGGGGCTGCGTCCTCGCAAAAGCTCGAACGCGGATTCCTCATTCCGAAAATACGCGCGCCCATACACACGGCAAAGCAGCGCCGAGTATCGGTGGGTACCTGCGGAATGGCTGTCCGGGGACCGACCGTGGTCGGCGCTCACGTCGGACAACCTGGAGAACATTACGCATCGGGCAGAGGCGTGTCAACTTCCTCCCGCGGGGCCGGAGGAGGCGTACTCTCTTCTCATGACTTCGCGTACGTGCAACCAGCAGTGGTGGGCCGCCTGACGGCGGCCGACTCACGTATGCGCACAACGGCCGCCGCCCCGGCGGCCGTTCTTGTATCTCCCTCCGGAGGGGCGGCCGGCCGGACAGGCGGCCCTGACCTACAGGTGGAGAGATGACACGGGTATTCAGCGGGATCAAGCCGACCGGGCACCTGACGCTGGGGAACTACCTCGGAGCCATGCGGCGGTGGGCCGAGGTGGACCAGCACCAGGCCGACGCGCTGTTCTGCGTGGTCGACCTGCACGCCCTGACCGTGGACCACGATCCGGCGCGGGTACGCAGGCTCACGCGGCAGGCGGCGACGCTGCTGCTGGCCGCGGGGCTCGATCCGGAGCTGTGCACGGTGTTCGTACAGAGCCATGTGGACGCCCACACCCGGCTCTCGTATGTGCTCGAGTGCGTCGCCACGGACGGCGAGATGCGGCGGATGATCCAGTACAAGGAGAAAGCCGCCCGTGAGCGCGAGCGAGGCGGGAGCGTGCGGCTGTCGCTGCTGACGTATCCGGTGCTGATGGCGGCGGACATCCTGGCGTACGGGACCGACGAGGTGCCGGTGGGGGACGACCAGACGCAGCACGTGGAACTGAGCCGGGATCTGGCGGTGCGGTTCAACCAGCGGTACGGGCATACGTTCGTGGTGCCCCGGGCGACCCATCCGGAGGTCGCGACCCGGGTCATGAACCTTCAGGAACCGACGTCGAAGATGGGGAAGTCCGACGACTCCGGGCCGGGCATCGTCTATCTGCTCGACGAGCCGGACGTGGTGCGGAAGAAGGTCATGCGGGCCGTGACCGACAGCGGGTCGGACGTCGTCTACGACCGGGAGGCGCGGCCGGGTGTGTCGAACCTGCTGGAGATCCTGGCCGCGTGCGAGGGGCGGAGCCCCGAGGAGCTGAGCGGTGCCTATGACACCTACGGCGCCCTGAAGAAGGACACCGCGGAGGCCGTCGTCGAACTGCTGCGGCCGGTTCAGGAGCGGCACCGGGCGTTGTGCGCGGATCCCGGTCGGGTGGACGAGGTGCTGCGGGCCGGAGCGGAGCGGGCCAGAGAGATGGCCGCTCCTCGGGTGGACGCGGCGTACCGCGCGATCGGTCTGCTGCCCGCCTGAAGGTCCCGTGCCCACCGCCGGACGCCCGGCGGTGGGCACGAAGGTCAGTTGTTGCCGGACGCCAGTTCGCGGCTACGGTCACGGGCGGCTTCCAGCGCGGCGATGAGCGCGGCACGCACCCCGTGGTTCTCCAGTTCCCGGATCGCGTTGATGGTCGTACCCGCGGGCGAGGTGACGTTCTCGCGGAGCTTCACCGGGTGCTCGCCACTGTCGCGGAGCATCACCGCAGCGCCGATCGCGGACTGGACGATCAGTTCATGGGCCTTGTCGCGGGGCAGTCCGAGCAGGATGCCGGCGTCGGTCATGGCCTCGACCAGGTAGAAGAAGTACGCCGGACCGGAGCCGGAGAGGGCGGTGCAGGCGTCCTGCTGCGACTCGGGGACGCGCAGCGTCTTGCCGACGGCGCCGAAGATCTCCTCCGCGTGGGCGAGGTGGGCCTCGGTGGCGTGGCTCCCGGCGGAGATGACGGACATGGCCTCGTCGACGAGGGCGGGGGTGTTCGTCATGACGCGGACGACCGGGGTGCCGGCGGCGAGCCGGGCCTCGAAGAACGAGGTGGGAATGCCGGCGGCGCCACTGATGACCAGGCGGTCGGCCGGGATGTGCGGGGCGAGCTCGTCGAGAAGCGTGCCCATGTCCTGGGGCTTCACCGTGAGGATGAGCGTGTCCGCGGTCTTGGCTGCCTCGGCGTTGGTGACCGGGGTGACGCCGTGACGGGCGCGGAGTTCCTCGGCCCGTTCCCGGCGGCGGGCGGTGACCAGGAGATCGGCGGGAGCCCAGCCGGCCCGGATCATTCCGCTGAGCAGGGCTTCGCCGATCTTTCCGGTGCCGAGGACTGCGACTTTCTGGCTCATGGTGCGGGTGCCCTCCGGAGGGTTTGCGTCGTCCGGATTCATCCTCGCACCGGGGGTACGTGCGGGGGGTCCTTGTCCGGTGGGCGGGATGGGCCTTCCCGGTGCGGCTCGCGACCGCGTCAAGCCGTCCTGCGCCGTAGCGTCGCCGCCCCCAGCCCCAGGACCAGGAGGGCGCAGCCCGCCACGATCAGTGCGTCCCGCAGGAACGTCGCCGTCATGTCCGTGTGCTTGAGGACCTCGTTCATGCCGTCCACCGCGTACGACATGGGAAGGACGTCGGAGATGGCCTCCAGGACCGGGTGCATGTCGGAGCGAGGGGTGAACAGTCCGCAGAGGAGGAGTTGCGGGAAGATCACCGCGGGCATGAACTGGACCGCCTGGAACTCCGAGGCCGCGAAGGCCGAGACGAACAGACCGAGCGCCGTGCCGAGCAGCGCGTCGAGGAGGGCCACCAGAAGCAGCAGCCAGGGCGAGCCGGTGACGTCGAGGCCCAGGAACCAGACCGCGAGACCGGTCGCGAGGGCCGACTGGATGATCGCCAGAGCTCCGAAGGCGAGGGCGTAGCCCGCGATCAGGTCGCCCTTGCCGAGCGGCATCGCGAGCAGGCGCTCCAGGGTGCCGGAGGTGCGTTCGCGCAGGGTCGCGATCGACGTCACCAGGAACATCGTGATCAGCGGGAAGATACCGAGCAGCGAGGCGCCGATCGAGTCGAACGTGCGCGGGCTGCCGTCGAAGACGTAGCGCAGCAGGAGCAGCATCACGCACGGGATGACGATCATCAGCGCGATCGTGCGCGGGTCGTGGCGGAGTTGGCGCAGGACGCGTACGGCCGTCGCCGTGGTGCGGGAGAGGGTCAGAGGGCTCGTGGTGGCGCGCGGGGTCGTCGTGGTCATCGGACCGTCTCCTCGGCGGTGTTCTTCGGTTCTCCGGCCTTGTTCCCGGCCGCTGCCTCGTCCACCAGGTGCAGGAAGGCCTCCTCGACCGTCTCCGCGCCCGTACGGGTGCGCAGTGCCTCGGGTGTGTCCTCGGCGAGGATCTCGCCCTCGCGCATCAGCAGGAGGCGGTGGCAGCGCTCGGCCTCGTCCATGACATGGGACGAGACGAGGAGCGTGGCGCCGCGGTCCGCCGCGATGGTGTGGAAGAGGGCCCACAGGTCGCGGCGCAGAACGGGGTCGAGGCCGACTGTCGGTTCGTCCAGGACCAGGAGTTCGGGGGTGCCGAGCAGGGCGACCGCGAGGGAGACGCGGCTGCGCTGGCCGCCGGACAGGTTGCCGGCGAGGGCGTCGGCGTGCGTGGTGAGGTCGACGTCGGCTATGGCCCGGGTGACGTCCTCGTGGCGGCGGTCGGCGGCGGCGCGGCCGGGGTCGAGGATCGCGGCGAAGTACTCGAGGTTCTGGCGGATCGTGAGGTCGTCGTAGACGGAGGGCGCCTGGGTGACGTAGCCGATGCGGGAGCGCAGGGAGGCGTCGCCGGCGGGGCGCCCGAGGACTTCGAGGGTGCCGCTCACCTTGGCCTGGGTGCCGACGATCGCGCGCATGAGGGTCGACTTGCCGCACCCGGAGGGACCGAGCAGTCCGGTGATGCGGCCGCGGGGGACGGTGAAGTCGAGACCCCGTAGGACCGTGCGGGGGCCGCGTACGGCGGTGAGGTCTGCGGCTCGGATGGCGGGGGCGGCGGGCCCCTGCTCCGGGAGGCCGGGCGGATGCGTCCGACTGATATTCATCATGTGATGAATATGGCGCGCGACGGACCGGCCGTCAAGCCGGTGGGGCCGGGCCGCCATGGCGCCTACGGTCGCGTCGCCACGATCAACTCGACGTCGTAGACCTCCTCGACCAGGCCGTCCGGAAAGACCTCGAGGAGGTGCTGGCGCTCCTCGGCGAAGAAGGCGCGCGCATCCTCCTCACCGAGGACGAGGAAGATCGAGTGGCTGCCGACGTTGGCGAGGTGGGTGTCCACGGAGACCGTGCGGCTCCAGCGGACGACTCGGTGGGTGTGGGCCGGGACGTCGGGTGCGCCTGCGAAGGCCAGTTCGGTACGGGTGCCCCCCGCGCCGGACTTGGAGGCGTGCTCGGCGCCGAAGTGCCGCTTGATGCGGTCGGCCTGTGCGGCGATCCACGGAACGTCCTGCGCGTCCATGTTCCACCACAGCGCGAGGGCGCCGCCGGGGCGCAGCACCCGCAGTGCTTCCGGGACCGAACGGGCGGGGTCGGTCCAGTGCCAGGCCTGGGCGTAGGTGAGGAAGTCGGTGGAGGCGGTGGCGAGGGGCAGGGCGTTGCCGTCGCCGCGGAGGACGGGGACGCCGGGGACGCTTCGGCGGAACTGGGCCGCCATGCCCTCGCCGGGCTCCACCGCGAGAACATGGGCCCCACGGGACTTGAGAAGGGCGGTGGCGATCCCGGTGCCGGCGCCGATGTCCGCCACTCGGGCGCCGGCGAGCGGGCGGCCCGCGAGGTCTTCCAGGGCGTCGAAGAGGGCGGGCGGGTAGGTCGGGCGGTTCGCGGCGTACTGGGCTGCGGCGGCGTTGAAGGAGTGGGCGCGGGTGGAGCGGAGCGACGCGTTCATACGCCCATGGTGGCGGGGGCCGGACACCGGGGGACAGCGGGTTTGCCGGGCCGAGGGACGGTGAGACCGGGAAGGGAGCCGGTCCCGGCCCACGGCCGGCCGGCGGCGCCGCGGGGCCGCCGGGTCAGGGGCGGCGTTTGCGGGCCGGGTTGCCCGAACGTCGGGTCGTGCGCTTCTCGTAGGCGGCGCGGGCTTCTTCGTAGTCCTCGCGGTGGAGCTTCTCACCGGGGGCCTCGCGCAGCGAGCGGAAGAAGTACGCGAGCAGCGAGCCGACGAAGCCGATCGCCAGAAGGCCGCGGAGCGATGCCTGCCGCTCCGGGTCGGGGCGCTTGGTGAAGCTCCCCCAGGTGTGGTTGAAGGCCATCGCGCTGCACACCGCGAACATCACCACGACCAGCAGGGTCACCCCCTTGCCGACGTTGGCGACCTCCAGGCCCTGGTAGGCGAAGCGCAGCACCAGGCAGGAGACGGCGGCGGCCACGAGCGAGCCGACGGCCACGCCGACGCGGCGTCCCGCGTATCCGCCGTCGTGGTCCACCCACGTCGTGCCGAAGAAGCGGAGGGGTTCGGGGCGGGGACCCGTGGGGGTGCCCGGAGTGCCGTTCGCGTCGCTCACGGGTCGATTATCACTCCGGACGACCGGGGGTCCCCGCCGCTGTCGTCATGCGCAGCGTGACGTGACGTATCCGTCGCTCTCCGTATGCACATAGGTGTCGGACACGTACTCACCGTTGCCGATGTTGTCCCAGATGTTGCTCGTGCCGTAATAACCCGTCACGGTCGACCCCGGCGTCTGGCAGAAGATCGGGACGCTGACCCCCTCGGGCAGTACCTGGACGATGCTGTAGCTGGTGCCGGGACCACTACGGACATTCAGCCGGACGCCCGGTGCCACCGAGTAGTACGGAGCTGCCGATGCGCTCACCGACGAGCCCAGCACCATGAGAAGTGCTCCGGCGGCTGATCCGGCCAGAAGGACGGATCTGCGCTTCCTGGATGTCATGACTGTCTCTCCTTGGTGGGATCAGCCGCAGCGCGAGGTGACGTACCCGTCGCTGCCCGTGTTCACATACGCGTCCGCGACGTACTCGCCGTCGTCGATGTTGTCCCAGATGGCGCTGGTGCCGTACGGGCCGGTGACCTTGGTACCCGGCGTCTGGCAGAAGATCGCGACCTTGGCGCCCTCGGGCAGGACCCGGACGATGCTGTAGCCGGTCCCGGGACCACTACGGACATTCAGCCGGACGCCCGGTGCCACCGAGTAGTAGTGCAGGGCGGCGGCCGTCGCCACGGCCGCCGCCACGCCGTCGCCCCCGGCTCCTTCGGCACGGTCAACTGTCATGAAAAACCTCCCCCGTTGGCCCCATGAGTGTCATGGGGACCCGTTGATTCCCTCCAGCCACGTACTGAAACGCACTTCGGCGACTGGCATGAGGAGGCTGGCAAGCCGCCTCGGTCTCGTAAGTTTCATCGACTAGGCTCCCAAATCGCGCGCGGACGAACAGCACGGGGGTGGTCCATGGCGCCGCAGCAGAACACCGGAGGGGGCGCGGAAGCGGAACGTCCCGAGTACGACGGCCAGTACCGGCTGGAGTCATGCCTGGGCTCGGGCGGCATGGGTGTCGTACATCTGGCCAGGAGCGCCTCGGGGCTGAAGCTCGCGGTGAAGGTCGTGCACGCCGCGTTCGCCAAGGATCCCGAGTTCAGGGGCCGTTTCCGGCAGGAGGTGGCCGCCGCCCGAAGGGTGAGTGGTGCCTTCACCGCGCCCGTGGTCGACGCCGACCCGGAGGCCGAACGGCCCTGGATGGCCACTTTGTTCATTCCCGGTCCGACCCTGTCCGACCAGGTGAAGCAGAACGGGCCCATGGCGCCGTCCCAGTTGCGCCGGATGATGGCCGGTCTCGCGGAGGCGCTGCGCGACATCCACCGCGTCGGGGTCGTGCACCGGGACCTGAAGCCGAGCAACGTCCTGCTCGCCGAGGACGGGCCGAAGGTCATCGACTTCGGCATCTCCCGGCCGAAGGACAGCGAACTGCGGACCGAGACCGGAAAGTTGATCGGAACGCCGCCCTTCATGGCGCCCGAGCAGTTCCGGCGTCCGAGAGAGGTCGGGCCGGCCGCCGACATCTTCGCCCTCGGGTCCGTGATGGTGCACGCGGCGACCGGGCGCGGGCCGTTCGACTCGGACAGCCCGTATGTCGTCGCCTACCAGGTGGTGCACGACGAGCCCGACCTGGCCGGGGTGCCGGAGGATCTCGCGCCGCTGGTGCTGCGCTGCCTCGCCAAGGAGCCCGAAGACCGGCCCACACCGGACGAACTGATGCGCGAGTTGCGGTCGGTGGCGGCGTCGTACGACACCCGGGCGTTCATACCGGGACAGCGGACCGTCGATGCGCCGGCGCCGCAACCCGGCGTCGAGAAGCCGGAGGCTCCGCCTGGGAAGCGCCCGCGCAGGCGTGTGGTGTTCGCCGGTGCAGCGCTCGTCCTGGCCGTGGGCGGCGTGCTCCTTTCGGTCCTGTCCCAAGGAGGGCCCGCCACCACGCCGACGGGTGACACGCCCCGGACCACGGGGGACGCGTTCCGCGCCTGGGAGACGACGCCCGTGTCCGAGGACGGGAACGCTGCGCAGTGCTCCCACGGCGCGGGCAAGTTGTTCTGCGGACAGCCAGGGCTGATCTTCGCCCTCAATCCGTCCGACGGCACCCAGCTCTGGCGGCACGCGGTCGCGAGGACGATCAGGAGCGGGCCGCCGCTCGTGTCGGGCGGTCTCGTTCAGCCTCTGACCGACCAGCGCGGCGCTCTGCAGGCACTCGACCCCGCGTCGGGAAGGACGCGTTGGCAGCGGGCCTCGTCCGGGTACGACGCACCGCGTCAGGCGGGAGACATGCTGCTGCTCACCGGTGCCGACGGGACGGTCACCGGCGTGAACAGCGCCACGGGCAAGACGGAGTGGAGTCACGCCATCCCGGGCCAGGGCATGCCGTACTTCACCTCGTTCGCAGGCAACCCGCTGGCGTACGCGGCGAGCGCATCTGACGACGGGTCGAGCACGCACGTCACCGCAGTGGATCCGCACACGGGTGATGTGCGGTGGGACGCGCGGCTGAAGGGTGTGCTGAAACCGTTCGGCACCGCGGGCGGGTCCGTCTTCTTCCTCTCCGTCGACCAGGTCTACGAACGCACGACGGCCGTGGTCCGCTACACCCCTGGCTCCGCTTCGACGCGGAGAGTGGCGCTGCCGGTACCGCTGGAGCGCGCCCACGCCACCGTGCACGGCCACGTCGTGTACCTCCTGGCCGCCGGCGGCTCACTGGAAGCCGTCGACATGGTCGCGGGAAAGCGGCTCTGGCATGTCGAGACGTCGGTGACGCGCGGCTCGGCGCCGGTCGCGGACGGCGGTCACGTCTACTTCACCGCGGCCGACGGACGGCTGCTCGCCTTCGACGCCGACAAGGGAGGTCTCATCGGCCAGACCCGGCCGCGCCTCGGCACGCGCGCGGAGCACGTCGCGGCCTCGCTCCCGGAGCCCCTCCTCCTCAACGGCCACGTCTACGCCTCCGCCCCCGACGGCACCGTCTTCGCCGTGGACGGGCATGACCCGTCGAGTTGGTGACAGGCGAAAGGGCCGCCCCCCGCAGGGACGGCCCAGTGCTGTCGGCGGAGCCTCAGCCCAGCTTGCTGACGTCGCGCACCGCGCCCTTGTCCGCGCTCGTCGCCATCGCGGCGTAGGCGCGCAGGGCCGCCGAGACCTTGCGGTCGCGGTTGGCCGGAGCGTACACGCCGTTCAGGGCCTCGCGGCGGGCGGCCAGTTCCTCGTCGGAGACCAGGAGCTCGATCGTGCGGTCCGGGATGTCGATCCGGATCCGGTCGCCGTCCTGGACCAGCGCGATGGTGCCGCCCGAGGCCGCCTCCGGGGACGCGTGGCCGATGGACAGGCCCGACGTGCCGCCGGAGAAACGGCCGTCCGTGACCAGGGCGCAGCTCTTCCCGAGGCCCCGGCCCTTGAGGTACGAGGTCGGGTAGAGCATCTCCTGCATGCCGGGGCCGCCCTTGGGACCCTCGTACCGGATGACGACGACGTCGCCCTCCTTGATCTCCTGGGTCAGGATCTTCTGGACGGCCTCCTCCTGCGACTCACAGACGACCGCGGGCCCCTCGAACGTCCAGATGGACGCGTCGACGCCCGCCGTCTTCACCACGCAGCCGTCCACGGCCAGGTTGCCCTTGAGGACGGCCAGACCGCCGTCCTTGGAGTACGCGTGCTCGGCGGAGCGGATGCACCCGCTCTCCGCGTCCTCGTCCAGCGACGCCCAGCGCTCGGACTGGGAGAAGGCCTCGGCCGAGCGCACACAGCCCGGGGCCGCGTGCCACAGCTCCACGGCCTCCTGCGAGGGCGAGCCGCCGCGGACGTCCCAGGTCTTGAGCCAGTCGGCCAGGGACGGGCTGTGGACGGCGTGGACGTCCTCGTTCAGCAGGCCCGCGCGGTGCAGTTCGCCGAGGAGGGCCGGGATGCCGCCGGCGCGGTGCACGTCCTCCATGTAGTACGTACGGTCCTTGGCGACGTTCGGGGCGACCTTCGCCAGGCACGGGACGCGGCGCGACACCTGGTCGATCTCCGCCAGCCCGAAGGGGACGCCCGCCTCCTGGGCCGCCGCCAGCAGGTGCAGGATCGTGTTGGTGGAGCCGCCCATCGCGATGTCGAGTGCCATCGCGTTCTCGAAGGCCGGGAAGGTGGCGATGGAGCGGGGCAGGACCGTCTCGTCGTCCTGCTCGTAGTAACGGCGGGTGAGATCCATGACCGTACGGGCCGCGTCCTCGTACAGCGCACGGCGGGCCGTGTGGGTGGCCAGCACCGAGCCGTTGCCGGGGAGGGAGAGGCCGATCGCCTCGGTCAGGCAGTTCATCGAGTTGGCCGTGAACATGCCGGAACAGGAGCCGCAGGTCGGGCAGGCGTTCTCCTCGATGCGGAGGATGTCCTCGTCCGAGATCTTGTCGTTCACGGCGTCGGAGATCGCGTCGACCAGGTCGAGTGTGCGGACCGTGCCGTCGACCAGGGTGGCGCGGCCGGACTCCATCGGCCCGCCGGAGACGAAGACCGTCGGGATGTTCAGGCGCAGGGCGGCCATCAGCATGCCCGGGGTGATCTTGTCGCAGTTGGAGATGCAGACCAGGGCGTCGGCGCAGTGCGCCTCGACCATGTACTCCACGCTGTCCGCGATCAGGTCGCGGGAGGGCAGGCTGTAGAGCATGCCGCCGTGCCCCATCGCGATGCCGTCGTCGACGGCGATCGTGTTGAACTCGCGGGGGATGCCGCCCGCCTCCGTGATCGCCTCGCTGACGATCCGGCCGACCGGCTGGAGGTGGGTGTGTCCCGGCACGAACTCCGTGAAGGAGTTGGCGACGGCGATGATCGGCTTCCGTCCGATGTCCGCACCGGGTACACCTGAGGCACGCATGAGGGCGCGGGCGCCCGCCATGTTGCGGCCGTGGGTGACTGTGCGGGACCTCAGCTCGGGCATCGTCGCTCGCTCCTTCGGAGAGTCATGACTTCCCTCGAGCCTACGCCGGTGCTCCAAGGACCGGACACAACTGTCCGGATCCCGGGACGCGGGTCTCGGTCGAACCGGTCCGCCCGGCCCTTCGCCCGGAGCGCGCCGGGCCCCCTTCAGGGGTTGGTCAGGTGCCCCTGCACCACGGGGGCCAGCCGCGCCACGAGCTGTTCCAGGTCCGCCGAGGCCAGCGGCTCCACCTTGACCACGTAGCGCAGCATCGCCACCCCGACGAGCTGGGCGGCTGCCAGCTCGGCGCGCAGTTCGGGCTCCGGCATGTCCAGCTGGCCGGCGACGCGGCGCAGCAGCTGCGTGGCCACCAGGCGGCGGAAGACGGCGGCCGCGGACTCGTTGTTCACGGCGGACCGGAGAATCGCCAGCAGCGGCGTACGGGTCGTGGGGTTCTCCCAGATGCCGAGGACGAACCGGGTCAGGCGCTCGCCGACGCCCTCCTCGGGCCCCTGGGCGATCGCGTCCGGCGCGCTCATCGCGGGGGCGAAGGCCACCTCGATGGCGGCCTCGAAGACCTGTTCCTTGGTGCCGAAGTAGTGGTGCACCAGCGCGGAGTCCACACCGGCGGCCTTGGCGATGCCGCGCACCGACGTCTTCTCGTAGCCGCGCTCGGAGAACTCCTCGCGGGCCGCCTCCAGGATGCTGTCGCGGGTGGCGGGGGCCGCCGCCGTCTCCGTACGGCTGGGCCGTCCCCGGCCGCGACGGACGGGACCCGTTCCGGTCGCCCTGGTCATGGGCACAGCATCCCACTCACCCGCGGGACACCTTCACGGCCGACGCGAGGTGCAGCCGGGTGAAGGCGAGGGCCTCCGCGAGGTCGGCCTCGCGCTCGGCACCCGACATGGCACGGCGGGTGTTGACCTCGATGACGACGTACCCGTCGAAGCCGGTGAGCGCGAGCCGCTCGAGCACCTCGGCGCAGGGCTGCACGCCGCGGCCGGGGACGAGGTGCTCGTCCTTGTTGGAGCCGTTGCCGTCGGCGAGGTGGACGTGGCCGAGGCGGTCGCCCATGCGGTCGAGCATCTGCAGGGCGTCCGTACGAGCCGTCGCGGTGTGGCTGAGATCTATCGTGAAATGGCGGTAGTCGTGGCGCGTGACGTCCCAGTCGGGGGCGTACGCGAGCATCTCGCGGTCCCGGTAGCGCCACGGGTACATGTTCTCGACGGCGAACCGCACATCCGTCTCGTCCGCCATGCGCCATACGCCGTCGACGAAGTCGCGGGCGTACTGACGCTGCCACCGGAAGGGCGGGTGGACCACGACGGTGCCGGCGCCGAGCTTCTCGGCGGCCGCGCGGGCCCGCTGCAGCTTGACCCAGGGATCGGTGGACCAGACGCGCTGGGTGATGAGCAGACAGGGGGCGTGGATGGCGAGAACGGGGACCCGGTGGTAGTCGCTGAGCCGGCGCAGCGCCTCGATGTCCTGGCTGACCGGATCGGTCCACACCATGACCTCGACCCCGTCGTAACCGAGGCGCGCTGCGATCTCGAAGGCCGTTGCCGTCGACTCCGGATAGACGGAGGCCGTCGACAGCGCGACCTTCGCATCCGGGATGCGCACCGCTGGTTCTGCCACGAGGGACAGGGTACGGGGCGCCGCATTGACATGGAGGGCGGGAAGCGGGGCGCGGGGTGTGGGAAGTGGCACAGCGGCCGGAAGTCGCCGCCGCCGCGCGGCCGGGCCGGTGCCCGCTCCGCCCGGGCCCTCGCGGCACCCGTGGACCGGGCTGCCGCACGGCGCGGGCGAGGGGGATGGCGGGATCTCCTCCGCCGTCACCACTCGCCTGCGCGCACCTAGGGCATGTGGTCGAGGCGCCGCAGGATGACGCCCTCGCGCAGCGCCCACGGGCATATTTCCAGGGTCTCCACCCCGAACAGGTCCATCGCGCCCTCGGCGACCAGCGCCCCGGCGAGGAGCTGGCCCGCACGGCCGTCGGAGACGCCCGGCAGAGTCGAGCGCTCCACGGCCGTCATCCCGGAGAGCCGCGGCACCCACGCCTCCAGGGACTGCCGTTTCAGATCGCGCTGCACGTACAGCCCCTCCGCGGACCGCGCCGCCCCGGCGATGCGGGCGAGCTGCCTGAAGGTCTTGGACGTGGCGACCACATGGTCGGGCGCCCCGAAACGGCTGAACTCGCCGACGGTGCGGGCGATCTGCGCGCGGACATGGCGGCGCAGCGCCTTCACGTCGGCCGGGTCCGGCGGATCGCCCGGCAGCCAGCCCGCGGTGAGCCGGCCGGCGCCGAGCGGCAGCGACACCGCGGCGTCGGGTTCCTCGTCGATGCCGTAGGCGATCTCCAGCGAGCCGCCGCCGATGTCCAGGACGAGCAGCTTGCCCGCCGACCAGCCGAACCAGCGGCGGGCCGCGAGGAAGGTCAGCCGTGCCTCCTCCGCGCCGGTCAGCACCTGGAGCTCGACGCCGGTGGCCTCCTTCACCCGGGCCAGGACGTCGTCCGCGTTGGTCGCCTCGCGCACCGCGGAGGTGGCGAACGGCAGCAGGTCCTCGACTCCCTTGTCCTCGGCCGCCTCGAGGGCGTCCCGTACGACGGCGATCAGCTTGTCGACCCCGTGGGCGCCGATGGCGCCGCTGCCGTCGAGGAGTTCGGCGAGCCGCAGCTCCGCCTTGTGCGAATGCGCGGGAAGCGGACGCGCGCCGGGGTGCGCATCCACCACCAGCAGATGCACCGTGTTCGAACCCACATCGAGGACACCGAGTCTCATGTACGGAACGCTACTGCCACGACGACGGTGCTCAGTCCCGGATGAGGTCCGGGGCCACTTACCCTGGATGCGTGCCAAAGACGAAAAAGGCGAAGTCCGACAAATCCTCCAAGGGGTCGAAGGATTCCTCGCAGGCGAAGGCGCCCGCGCCCAGGAAGGCCCCGAAGGCGAACGACGAGAAGGGGCTCGACTTCGCGCGCGCGTGGGTGGAGTTCCCGGATCCGGCCGACGACGAGCAGGTCTTCCGCTGCGATCTGACCTGGCTGACCTCGCGCTGGAGCTGCATCTTCGGAAGCGGCTGCCAGGGCATTCAGGCGGGCCGCGCGGACGACGGGTGCTGCACGCTGGGTGCGCACTTCTCGGACGAGGACGACGAGAAGCGGGTGGCCGGGCATGTGGCACGACTCACGCCGGAGATCTGGCAGAACCATGACGTGGGCATGGAGACCGGCTGGGTCGCGGAGGACGACGAGGGCTCCCGGCAGACCCGCCCCTACCAGGGCTCCTGCATCTTCCAGAACCGGCCCGGATTCCCGGGCGGCGCCGGCTGCTCGCTGCACATCCTGGCGCTGCGCGAGGGCCGCGAGCCGCTGGAGACCAAACCCGACGTCTGCTGGCAGCTGCCGATCCGGCGGACCTTCGACTGGATCGACCGGCCCGACGACACCCGGGTGCTGCAGGTGTCCATCGGTGAGTACGACCGCCGTGGCTGGGGGCCGGGCGGCCACGACCTGCACTGGTGGTGCACGTCGGCCACGTCGGCGCACGGCGCGGGCGAGCCGGTGTACGTCTCGTACCGGGCCGAGCTGACCGAGCTGATGGGCAAGGCGGGGTACGACCGCCTGGCGGAGCTGTGCGAGCAGCGCCTGGCCTCGCAGCTCCCGCTGGTGGCACCGCACCCCGCTGATCCGGCGCTCCCCTAGCCCGGCCCCCGCGCATCCGGCGCACTGGGCATCGGACCCCGCTGATCCGGCGGGCCGAGCTGCGGCTCGTCCCGCCCCTTCGCGTCCCGTTCGCCGCCGACCGTGGACCCGTGCCGGCCCGGATCGACGGGTGCCTACGGGGACGGGCTCGCGGTGAAGCTGTCGGTGAGCGTCGGGGTCGGCGACGGCGGGTCGGAGGGAGGCCCGCTCGTGGACGGCGGGTCGGTCGGAGTCGGGTCGCTGGGTGTGGGGTCCGGGTCGGCCGAGGGCGAACCGCTCGGCGCGGGGTCGGACGGACCGGACTGGTCAGGGGTGGGGTGCGGTTCGGTCGGGCGCACCGCCCCATATCCGTCGATGGTGACGACCGCGCCCGCGGGAGCCACCGCCACGCTCGCGTGCCAGGAGCCCGACGGTTCGCGGAGGTGGTCGACGTACACCCGCACCGTGAACGATTCTCCGGGTGCGAGCGTCCCCGAGGACTGGTTCATGTAGAGCCAGGAGGCCCGGGTGGACACCGACCAGTGGACCGGTCCGTCTCCCGACGCGGTGAGCGTGATGAGGGTCGTGGTGCCGTCGTTGCGGGCCACCACCCCCAGGTGTCCCGACCCCGGGTTCCCGGTCTTCACACCGATGACCTCGACGGAGACGTCAGGCGAGCGGCCGTCCTTGCCGAAGTGCCCGCCGGGCTTCGCACTGGCGTTGCCCGCGTTCTCGTAGCCGCCGGCGCCGTCGCCGCCGAGCGTCTCGGAGCCGTGCGCCTCGCGTGCGGTGGCGCTGGGTCCCTCGGCGCTGTCGCCGGCCAGGGGACCTCGGTAGGCGGCCCACAGGGCGAGGACCGGGGCCGCGATCACGGCGGCGACCACCGTCGTGGTGACGGCACGCGCGCGCAGACGGTCCCTGCGGGCTGCGTGGTCCTTCGGGTCCACCGGGAAACCCCGGCGGTCGAAGCGGGGGACGCCGCCACGGGTGGGTGCGGCATGCGCCATCGCGCTCTGCAGAACCTTGCGGGGCACCTTGAGAACGGGGAGTTCGGCGGGAGTGACGCTGGTGCCGGGCCAGCTGCCGGGAACCGCGCGCTCCGCGGCACGGCGGCACCGGGGGCAGTCGTCGACGTGCCGGACGAGCTCGCGGCGCAGTGTGGCGCTCAGGACCAGCTGGTGGTCGCCGGTGAGACGGGCGGCGCTCGGGCACACGCCGGTCTCCACGACGGCGAGGGCGGCGCGGGTGCGCTCGACCTCACAGGCGGCGGAGGCGAGGAGCTCACGGGCGGCGGCGGGCTCCATGCCCAGCACCGCGGCGACCTCGGAGGCGGAGAGCTGGTGGCGCACCGCGAGCTCGAGCGCCTCGCGCTGCTCGGGGGTGGTGCCGGCGGCCTCCGGCC
This sequence comes from Streptomyces sp. CA-106110, assembly GCF_050936285.1. Classification (NCBI taxonomy): domain Bacteria; kingdom Bacillati; phylum Actinomycetota; class Actinomycetes; order Kitasatosporales; family Streptomycetaceae; genus Streptomyces; species Streptomyces sp. CA-106110. The sequence goes on from NZ_JBNJNB010000001.1 coordinate 5,549,980, forward strand.
AGGCGAGCCGGGCGAGCTCCCGGCGGCGCTCCTCCTGGGTCTCCTCGGAGAGGGGCACGGCGGCGGCCGCCTCGGCGGCGCGCCGGTCGGCGGCTTCCTTGTGCGCGCGGGGGCCCCGGTCCCGCCCGGCGGCATGGCCGCCGGGTTGACGGCGGCGCCTGGCCTCGGCGAGCCGGCGCAGACAGGACCAGCGGGCGAGGGCGTACAGCCAGGCGCGGCGGCCGCCGGGGGCCTGTGAGCCGCGCGAGCCACGGCGCTCGGCGAGCACCAGGGCGTCCGCCAGGGCTGCGGTCGCCTCGTCGTGGTCGCACAGCACGGACAGGCAGTAGGTGAAGAGACCGTCCAGGTAGGGGTCGTACCTCGTGGGCGGCTGCTGCGCCGTGGTGCTGAGGTGCGCGCCACGAGGCACCCTGCCCCGATTGCGCGCGTTCCTTCGCGCCGGGTGTGCGCCGCTGGCGTGTGGGGACGTCTCCGGCCTGCTGCTCATCACCTGTGCGACCGTAGGCGCCCATCCATGGCGCCTTCTGCCCCCTTGCGGACTTTTACTCCGTACGGGTGAAACGATCCCTCATAAGGGGGGCGGGAACGGCGCACTCCCTGGCCGGCCCGGGCGCGCCGTCGGCCGCGGCGGCGCAGGGACGGACGTGACGCGCGCGGCCCGCGCGCCCTCGGGGGCGCTCCTCCTGCCCGGGCGTGTGCCCCCGTGTCAGTGGGCCCCGCTACGGTTTCGTCCATGGCTGCCCGTACGAAGATCACCAAGGACCGGCCGTCCTACCGCTGCACCGAGTGCGGCTGGCAGACGGCCAAATGGCTCGGCCGCTGCCCCGAGTGCCAGGCCTGGGGGACGATCGAGGAGTACGGCGCGCCCGCGGTGCGGACCACGGCGCCGGGCCGGGTGACGAGTTCCGCCCTGCCCATCGGGCAGGTCGACGGACGCCAGGCCACCGCCCGCTCCACCGGCGTCGCCGAGCTGGACCGCGTCCTCGGCGGCGGGCTGGTCCCCGGCGCGGTGGTGCTGCTCGCCGGGGAACCCGGCGTCGGCAAGTCGACGCTCCTGCTGGACGTCGCGGCCAAGGCGGCGAGTGACGAGCACCGCACGCTGTATGTGACGGGCGAGGAGTCGGCGAGCCAGGTGCGGCTGCGCGCCGACCGCATCGGGGCCATCGACGATCATCTCTACCTCGCCGCGGAGACCGATCTCGCGGCCGTCCTGGGCCACTTGGACGCGGTCAAGCCCTCACTCCTCGTCCTCGACTCCGTGCAGACCGTCGCCTCCCCCGAGATCGACGGTGCGCCCGGCGGCATGGCCCAGGTGCGGGAGGTCGCCGGGGCACTCATCCGCGCCTCCAAGGAGCGCGGCATGTCCACCCTCCTCGTGGGCCATGTCACCAAGGACGGCGCGATCGCGGGCCCGCGCCTGCTCGAGCACCTCGTGGACGTCGTCCTGCACTTCGAGGGCGACCGGCACGCGCGCCTGCGTCTGGTACGCGGGGTCAAGAACCGCTACGGCGCGACGGACGAGGTCGGCTGCTTCGAGCTGCACGACGAGGGCATCACGGGTCTCGCCGACCCGAGCGGCCTGTTCCTGACCCGCCGTGCCGAGCCGGTGCCCGGCACCTGCCTGACCGTGACCCTGGAGGGCCGCCGTCCCCTGGTGGCCGAGGTCCAGGCGCTCACCGTGGACTCGCAGATCCCCTCCCCCCGCCGCACCACGTCGGGGCTGGAGACCTCGCGGGTCTCGATGATGCTCGCCGTCCTGGAGCAGCGCGGCCGGATCAGCGCCCTGGGCAAACGGGACATCTACTCCGCGACCGTCGGCGGAGTGAAGCTGTCGGAGCCGGCCGCCGACCTGGCGGTCGCGCTGGCGCTGGCGAGCGCCGCGAGCGACACCCCGCTCCCGAAGAACCTGGTGGCGATCGGCGAAGTGGGGCTCGCGGGCGAGGTCAGAAGGGTCACGGGTGTTCAGCGCCGGCTGGCCGAGGCGCACCGTCTGGGCTTCACGCACGCGCTCGTACCGACCGACCCGGGCAAGGTCCCGTCCGGGATGAAGGTGCTGGAAGTGGCGGACATAGGGGACGCCCTGCGGGTCCTCCCACGCTCCCGTCGCCGAGAGGCCCCACGGGACGACGAGGACCGCCGGTAGACTTTGCCCTGGTCTTGCCCGTCCGTACGAACCGACTGTGCGACACGGGAGCGCCCAAGAACCTGCGACCGGAGGAGTGCAGTGGCAGCCAACGACCGGGCAGCAGCTCCCGGAAAGTACGGTGGGAGTTCCGGCGCCGATGGCCTGATGCGCGCCTCATTGAGCGCCGTGGCACCCGGCACGCCCCTGCGCGACGGCCTCGAGCGCGTCCTGCGCGGCAACACCGGCGGTCTCATCGTGCTCGGCTCCGACAAGACCGTCGAGACGATGTGCACGGGTGGTTTCGTCCTGGATGTCGAGTTCACGGCAACGCGGCTGCGTGAGCTCTGCAAGCTGGACGGCGCCCTCGTTCTCTCTTCGGACCTGTCGAAGATCCTGCGGGCCGGCGTGCAGCTGGTCCCGGACCCCACGATCCCGACGGAGGAGACGGGCACACGTCACCGGACGGCGGATCGGGTGAGCAAGCAGGTCGGTTTCCCGGTGGTCTCCGTCTCGCAGTCGATGCGCCTGATCGCGCTGTACGTCGACGGACAGCGCCGGGTCCTGGAGGACTCCGCGGCGATCCTGTCCCGCGCCAACCAGGCCCTGGCCACCCTGGAGCGGTACAAGCTCCGCCTGGACGAGGTGGCGGGCACGCTCTCCGCGCTGGAGATCGAGGACCTGGTGACGGTCCGGGACGTCTCGGCGGTGTCCCAGCGACTCGAGATGGTCCGCCGCATTGCCACCGAAATCGCGGAATACGTGGTCGAACTGGGCACGGACGGTCGTCTGCTCGCCCTGCAGCTGGACGAGTTGATCGCGGGCGTGGAGCCCGAGCGGGAACTGGTGGTACGCGACTACGTGCCCGAGCCGACCGCGAAGCGCTCCCGCACGGTCGACGAGGCCCTGTCCGAACTGGATGCGCTGAGCCACCTCGAGCTCCTCGAACTTCCCACGGTAGCCCGCGCCTTGGGCTACACCGGCTCCCCTGAGAACCTCGACTCGGCGGTGTCCCCGCGCGGCTTCCGGCTGCTGGCGAAGGTTCCCCGGCTGCCCGGCGCCATCATCGACCGCCTGGTCGACCACTTCGGCGGCCTGCAGAAGCTGCTCGCGGCCAGCGTGGACGACCTCCAGACGGTGGACGGCGTCGGCGAGGCCCGGGCCCGCAGCGTGCGGGAAGGGCTGTCGCGCCTCGCGGAGTCCTCCATCCTCGAACGCTACGTCTAGCCGTCGGCCGTACCGAGCGCGGAAAATCCCGTAGAGGGATGCCTCTCCTCGCGTCTACGTTCGAGGGATGAGCATCCGCACCTTCCGCATCACGGTCCGTGGCGTCTTCGACGGCCTCGACGACGGACAGCGCGCCGAGCTACTGGCCCGGGCCGCGGAGCACGACGTGCTGCGCGCGGCCTTCACCCCGGAGGGCCATCTCAGCTACGACCTCGCCGCCCGCACCACGTTCACCTTCCGCTTCCTGGACTCCGGTGAGGCCGAGGAGGACATCCTGGAGGCCACGGAACGCGCCGAGGAGGCCGCGAAGGCCTGGCTCGACGACCACGGCTACGGCTACAAGAACCTCCGCTCCAAGGCCGAGGACCTCTCCCAGGCGCCGCTCGGCAAGCGCCGGCGCCGGGCGATCGCGGAGTCGTCCTCCTGACCGGCTCAGTCCTGCGACAGCACGAACGACGTCTGGACCTTCGGGAAGCCGGGGGCCTGCACCTCGACCAGGTAGGTACCCGCCGACGCCGAACCAGCCGGAGGAGTCGCGCAGTTGGGCGCGCTCTGCTTGCGGTCCCACTTCACCGTGTAGGTGGCCTCGCTGTTGGCCGGCACGCGGAACAGCAGGCTTCCGGAGCCGCTCGGGCAGTCGGACGAGGACCAGATGTCGTCGTCGCTGCCCGTCTGCGTGATCGTCAACACCGCGGTCTTGGGCCCGAGATCGACCTTGCAGTCGCCACCGGACGAATTCTTGGCGGTCAGCTCGAACGTAGGCGTGTCTCCGGGGGCGTACGAGTTGTGCACGGACTTCAGCGTCAACGTCACCGCGCCTGACGTGCAGTTGGGCAGCGAGGACCCAGCACCGGCCGACAGCTGACCGCCGGAGGACCCGCCGTCGCCACCGCCGGAGGCCCCGCCGTCCGCGCCACCTGAGCCGCTGCCCGTGTCACCGGACCCGCCGGACCCCGACGATCCGGGCGAAGACCCCGAACCGCCGCCGCTCGACTCGTCGCGCCCGCCCGGGTGTTGGCTGATCGCAGGCCCGGTGCCCGACGGACCCGGAGTGATCGAGGAGGTGGGGTGCTTGCCGTTCGAGCCGTCGGCGCCGTTCTTCCCGCCACCGCCGCCGGTGGCGGTCACCACCCACGCGATCAGCAGCGCCAACAGGGCGACCATGGACAGCAGTACGGCCCTCCGTCGCCAGTAGATGGAGGAGGGAAGCGGCCCGACCGGATTGCGCAGAGATCCCACGGCGCAAACTGTACGAGAGAACTGCGCCGTGCCTTGCCCCACCCGCCGCTCTGGGCCCGGTTTTTCCGGATCATCATCACAGATCGGGTGCCGTTCACGAGGGGTTGGGAGCTGTTCGGTTTCGGATGTGCAGGAGTGTGCGTGAGTGTGCACTGGTTCGTGGTGTTGCAGCGCGCGCACGACGCTGGCGGGCACTGAATGTCAGTGTCGGCCGGTAGCGTTCTTCCTGTTGCTGATCAAGCGTTGTGGAGGGGGCACATCGATGCGAGGTGAGTCGCTGCGCACGATCGCTGCCCCCTTCGTGGCCCTCGGCCCGGCCGGCGTGGCGATCCGCACCCGCATCAAGGACCTCACGCCGGACGATGACACGGTGTTACGTCTGGTCGGCGCGCATCTGGGGTCGCTGGCCTCGAAGGATCTCAAACGCCGGTGCGCCGAGGGCCTGGAGCACTCCACGGATACATGGGCGGGGCGCAAGCGGGCCCTGACCGACACGTCGTCCTCGCGGTGGGCCGGTTCGATCACGAAGGCCAGCCACGATCAGTGGGCGCTGTCCAGGCGTGCCCAACTCGCGCACATCCACAGCCTTGAGGCCGGTATCAAGACGATCACCAGCCGGTTGTCGCTGCCGGTGGGTGAGAAGGGCTCGAAGCGGGCGCCGGGCGGATACCGCACCCGGCAGGAGTGGTTCCAAAAGTCCCGGCGACTGCGTCTGCTGAAGGACCGGCTGGAGCGGGAGCGGGCCGATCACGACAGGGGACGGGTGCGGGTGGTGCGAGGCGGCAAACGCCTGCTCAACACCCGACACCACCTCGACGCGGCGCAGCTCACCGAGCACGCATGGCGCCGGCGGTGGGAAGCGGAGCGCTGGTTCCTCCAGGCGGACGGCGAGTCAGGCAAGCGGTTCGGGAACGAGACGATCCGCGTCACCCCGGACGGCGAAATCTCCCTCAAGCTCCCCGCCCCGCTCGCCCACCTGGCGAACGCCCCACACGGCCGGTACGTCCTCGCCGCAACCGCGGTCTTCCACCACCGCAGCGAGGAATGGGCCGACCGCATCACCACGAACCGGGCCGTGGCCTACCGCATCCACTACGACGTGCAGCGCGGGCGCTGGTACCTCACCGCGTCCTGGACCATCCCACCGGTCACAACCGTCCCCCTGTCCCACGCCCGCGCAGGCGGTCTAATCAGTGTCGATACGAATGCCGACCACCTCGCCGCCTGGCGGCTCGATCAGCACGGCAATCCGGTCGGCGAACCGCGCCGGTTCTTCTACGACCTGTCCGGCACCGCGGACCATCGTGACGCCCAGGTACGGCATGCGCTGATCCGGCTCCTGCACTGGGCGAAACGCCACAGCCTGTCGATCGCGGTCGAAGACCTCGACTTCAGCGCGGAGAAGACCCGGGAGAAGCACGGGCGCCAGAAGCGGTTTCGGCAGGTGATCTCCGGCATGCCCGTATCCAGGCTGCGGGCCCGGCTCGTCAGCATGGCGGCCGAACTCGGCATCACCATCATCGCCGTCGACCCCGCCTACACCAGCAGGTGGGGCGCCCAGCACTGGCAAAAACCCCTCACCCACACGACCAGGAAAACCAGCCGTCACGATGCCGCGGGCATCGCGATCGGCAGGCGCGCCCTGGGGCACCGCATCCGGCGACGGACGGCACCGCCCCCACACGACCAGAGCGATCGTATGGGGCATCGGACCGCCCAGGCCGCACACGGCACCCCAGGGCGTGAGGAATCCCGCCCCCGCATCCCCGGACCACGGACACGATCCGTGTCGCCGGACGCGGCGCGAACGCGGGAGACCAGTGCATCCACCACCGTTCGGGATGCGCCAGTTGACCAGGATTGGGTACAAGACTCACTCCTGCTCACTGACTAGGAACGGTTGAGGACCTGCGGCGAGCACCGTGCGCCCGGCTCGTACGACAGATGGCGTGGACCCATCGACGAGAGCCCGCGGCGCGAGCAGGACCCGCCCGGTGGCGAACCCCCATGCGCACCGGCCCGGTGGAGCCCTCGGCGGGAACCATGGCATCGCCCTGGGCTCCGGAGCGCCGAGCGGTCGGAGCCTGCTCAAGGGGAATCCGTCGACCGGTCGAGGTCTGCTCGGCGGGCAGCCGTCGAACGAAGCGCCGGAGCGCTGGGATACCGGGATCCCACCAGCCGTCCGCGGCGCCGCGGCGGCGCGGACACGGACACGGACAAGGCGGGGGCTCGGCAGCCGCATCGGCCGGCGCACATCCTGCGATGTCCGCTCCACCGAGCCGCCTTCACGCGGGACGGAATCCGGCCGGACCGGATGGGACAGGACCGCGGCCGTCCGCCCGCCCCCGTTCCCCTCCTCCAGACAGGCGACCGCCGAACGCTCCCCGGCAGACGGCCGGACGGCGGACGCCGGCGCTCCGTCCGCCGTGGTCCGCGCCCTGCCCGCCCGGGCTCCGGCGCACCGCCCGTCCGGATGCCGCCCGGACCGACACACCACTCCGACCCGAGCCGGTCCCCCACCCTGTGCCCTCTCACATGGCAGGATCGAACGCGTCATGACTGCACCCACCACCCCCACTCGCACCTCCGTCCAGAGCGACGGCACCTCCGACGCCCCCACCGGGCAGGCCCCGGGCACGGCATTGCACGGCCTGGTCATCGCCTGGTTCGACGAGCACGCCCGCGATCTCCCCTGGCGGCGCCCGGAGGCCGGTCCGTGGGGCGTGATGGTCAGTGAGTTCATGCTGCAGCAGACGCCGGTCAACCGCGTCCTGCCCGTCTACGAGCAGTGGCTCGCCCGCTGGCCGCGCCCGGCCGACCTGGCCAAGGAGCCCCCCGGCGAGGCCGTCCGCGCCTGGGGCCGCCTGGGCTACCCGCGCCGCGCACTGCGTCTGCACGGCGCCGCCGTGGCCATAACGGAGCGGCACGGCGGCGACGTACCCACCGAGCACGCCCAGCTGCTGGCGCTGCCCGGTATCGGCGAGTACACGGCCGCGGCCGTGGCCTCCTTCGCGTACGGCCAGCGGCACCCGGTCCTGGACACCAATGTGCGCCGGGTCCTGGCCCGTGCGGTCACCGGTGTGCAGTACCCGCCGAACGCCACCACCGCCGCCGAGCGCAAGCTCGCCCGTGAGCTGCTGCCCGCGGACGAGCGCACGGCGTCGCGCTGGGCCGCCGCCTCCATGGAGCTGGGCGCGCTCATCTGCACCGCGAAGAACGAGTCCTGTCACCGCTGCCCGATCGCCGCCCTGTGCGCCTGGCAGTCGGCCGGGAAGCCGGAGCACGAGGGCCCGCCACGGCGCGGTCAGACGTACGCGGGCACGGACCGTCAGGTGCGTGGCCGGCTGCTGGCCGTGCTGCGGGAGGCCATGACCCCGGTTCCCCAGTCGGTGCTCGACCGGGTCTGGGAAGAGCCGGTGCAACGCGCCCGAGCCTTGGACGGCCTGGTCTCCGACGGCCTGGTGGAACCCCTGCCCGGCGGCCTCTACCGCCTCCCGCTCTCCTGACCCCGCCGGAGTCCGGACGCGTGCCACCGGCCGCGCCCGGACGCCGGCGCACACATCCGGCGCTCAGCCGTCGCACAGCCCGCGGCTCGCCGTGTCACAGCCATCGCGGTGTCCGTCATGAAGTTCTCCGTCCACCTACCGGACAAATCACCTCACATCCACCCCAACTCCCTTCCCCCGTTACCCCGTTCCTACATCCGTTACACAACCGACGGACAGCCGAGGGCTCTCCGCAGGCTGCCTCAGACAACCCCGTGACAACTCCTCAGTAGCTTCATGTCCGTACCGCGGAAGACCGCGGCACACGACCTGCACAGGCTTTGGAGAACCGGCACCCGGCTGCGGGACGCAGCCCGAGGAGAGGTCGGAAACGGGGAACGGAGGCGGTTGGAATGGCGCAGGGCGAGGTGCTCGAGTTCGAGGAGTATGTCCGCACCCGACAGGACGCGCTGCTGCGCAGCGCCCGCCGGCTGGTGCCGGACCCGACCGACGCCCAGGACCTGCTGCAGACGGCGCTGGTGCGCACCTACGGCCGCTGGGACGGTATCGCGGACAAGCGGCTGGCGGACGCCTACCTCCGCCGCGTGATGATCAACACGCGCACCGAGTGGTGGCGGGCCCGCAGGCTCGAGGAGGTCCCCACCGAACAGCTTCCGGAGGCACCCGTCGAGGACACCACCGAGCAGCACGCGGACCGCGCCCTGCTGATGGACGTGCTGAATGTTCTCGCTCCGAAGCAGCGCAGTGTCGTCGTCCTGCGACACTGGGAACAGATGTCCACGGAGGAGACGGCCGCCGCCCTCGGCATGTCGGCCGGTACGGTCAAGAGCACGCTGCACCGGGCGCTCGCCCGGCTCCGGGAGGAGCTGGAGGCCCGCGACCTGGACGCACGTGCGCTGGAGCGTGAGGAGCAGGAGCGTTGCGCGGCCTAGGCACGAGGGCCTTGAGGCCCATCGGAGCCCTCAAGGCGGCGACCGCGGCGATGACCGCGATCGCCGCCCTCGGGCTTCTCCTCTCCGCCTGCGCCACCGGCGGCACCGGAGCACGGGACGAGGGCCCGGCGCGCAGCGACTCGGTGGTCCCGGGCCCCGCCGCGAAGCCCTCGGCCTCGCCGACCACCGCAGAGCCCACACGGCTGGACGTGGTGCAACTCGTGAAGGACGATCCCCGGGTCGCGAGGGCGGTCAAGGAGGATCTGAAGCCCTGCGTGGCCGACGAGTACCCGGTCGACGTGTCCTACGGCAATCTGACCCACGGGACGTTCAGCGACATCGTGGTCAACGTGATGACCTGCCATGACGCCGTCGGCATGGGGTCGTACGTGTACCAGATGAAGAACCACAGGTACCAGAATGTGTTCAAGGCGGAGGAACCCCCGGTCTACGCGGAGATAGACCGCGGCGACCTGGTGGTGACCCAGCAGATGTACGAGAAGGGCGACCCGGTGTCATACCCCTCCATCGAGGAAGTGATCACCTACAACTGGCGGACGAACCACTTCACCGAGGTGTCCCGGACGCACAACGAATACAGCAACGCGGTGGGCAACGGCGGCTCGGCCGCCCCGACCAAAAACTGAGAGCACCGGATGGCAGAGCAGACCCACGTCCTGTTCGTCGAGGACGACGATGTCATCCGCGAGGCCACCCAGCTCGCGCTGGAGCGGGACGGCTTCGCGGTCACGGCCATGCCCGACGGCCTGTCGGGCCTCGAGGCGTTCCGCGCCCGCCGTCCCGACATCGCCCTGCTGGACGTGATGGTCCCCGGCCTGGACGGGGTCAGTCTGTGCCGCCGTATCCGTGACGAGTCGACCGTGCCGGTGATCATGGTGTCCGCGCGAGCGGACTCCATCGACGTCGTACTGGGCCTGGAGGCGGGCGCCGACGACTACGTGACCAAGCCGTTCGACGGTGCCGTACTGGTCGCCCGCATCCGCGCGGTGCTGCGCCGCTTCGGGCACGCGAGCGGCGCCGACCGGGCAGCCGAGGACACCTCGACGGCGGACGGCGGTGTGCTCGCCTTCGGCGACCTGGAGATCGACACCGACGGTATGGAGGTCCGGCGCTCGGGTCAGACGGTGGCGCTCACCCCGACCGAGATGCGGCTGCTGCTGGAGTTCTCCTCGGCGCCCGGCAGCGTGCTGTCGCGCGACAAGCTGCTGGAACGCGTGTGGGACTACGGCTGGGGCGGGGACACCCGGGTCGTCGACGTCCATGTGCAGCGACTGCGCACCAAGATCGGCCAGGACCGGATCGAGACGGTCCGCGGCTTCGGCTACAAGTTGAAGGCCTGAGCGGGAGTATGCGCCGGTTCCTTCGACGCTTGATCCCGGACGACGCCATACGCACGGGCCTGCGCTGGAAGCTCAGCGCGGCCATCGCCCTGGTCGGCGCGATGGTCGCGATCGCGCTGAGCCTCGTCGTGCACAACGCGGCGAGCGTCTCGATGCTCAACAACTCGCGCGACCTCGCGGACGAGCGGATCCAGGTGGCCCAGCGCATGTACGAGTCGGGGCGCACCCTGGCCTTCGGGGTCAAGGTCGACGACCCGACCATCCCGCAGGACCTGCTGGACAAGGTCGCGGAGGGCCGGCGGGCCACCTATGTGTCGGAGGGCGCGCACGGCGTGCCGGACATCTGGGCCGCCCTGCCGCTCAAGAACGGCCGGGTGCTGTCCCTGCACACCCGGTTCACGGACCGCGGCGCCGAGGTGATGAAGGACCTCGACCAGGCGCTGCTCATCGGTTCGATCGCGGTCGTGCTGGGCGGGTCGGCGCTCGGGGTCCTCATCGGCGGCCAGCTCTCGGGGCGGCTGCGCAAGGCGGCGGCCGCGGCGAACCGGGTCGCGGCCGGCGACGCCCACGTCCGGGTACGGGAGGCGATCGGCGGGGTCGTGCGCGACGAGACCGACGATCTGGCACGCGCGGTGGACGCGATGGCGGACGCGCTGCAACAGCGTCTGGAGGCGGAGCGCCGGGTGACCGCGGACATCGCCCACGAGCTGCGCACCCCCGTCACGGGCCTGCTCACCGCGGCGGAGCTCCTTCCGCCCGGCCGCCCCACCGAACTCGTGCTGGACCGCGCCAAGGCCATGCGGACGCTGGTGGAGGACGTCCTGGAGGTCGCCCGCCTGGACGGCGCGTCCGAGCGCGCCGAACTGCAGGACATCATGCTCGGTGAGTTCGTCAGCCGGCGGGTGGCCGCGAGGGATCCCGACACCAAGGTCCGGGTGATCCACGAGTCGGAGGTCACCACCGACCCGCGCCGGCTGGAACGCGTGCTGTTCAACCTGCTGGCGAACGCCGCGCGGCACGGCAAACCGCCGATCGAGGTGTCGGTCGAGGGCCGGGTGATCCGGGTCCGGGACCACGGTCCCGGCTTCCCGGAGGAGCTGCTGTCGGACGGCCCGCAGCGGTTCCGCACGGGCCGCTCCGACCGCTCGGGCGTCGGCCACGGCCTGGGACTGACGATCGCGGCGGGCCAGGCGCGCGTGCTGGGCGCGCGCCTGACGTTCCGCAACATCCGCCCCGGCGGGGCACCGGAGGAGGTACCAGCCGAAGGTGCGGTCGCCGTGCTGTGGCTGCCCGAGCACGCACCGACGAACACCGGGAGCTTCCCGATCCTGCCGCTCTCCGGCGGCTGAGCCGCGCGAACCCGCGCGGACCCGCCGCCGGAGGGATCGCAGAGCGTCTCTGATTGGCTTAGCGAGCCTGAGCGTTGCTCAGCCTTGGGAGCCCAATCGCCTTCGTGCCCTGGTACTGAACGACAGAAGCCGCCAGCCCGCGTGGCACGTCCCTCCGGACGCTGGTCGACCGGGCCGCAAGACCCGACCGAGGAGGGTGCCCGACGTCGCCTGGGCGCCGGGCGTGCGCGTAGCACTCTGCCACAGGTTCACTACGGCTCGCTAATCCAACTGGTGAGCCTAGGAGGCCCACTCCTTGTCGAGGTCCAGGCCGCCGTCCTCCCGGCGCTGGGTGAAGGAGAACCAGTTCCCGGAGTCGTCCCGGAAGAGCGCCTCGGTGCCGTACGGGCGCTCCTGGGGCTCCTGGAGGAACTCCACCCCGCGGTCCTTGAGCTTCTTGTAGTCCCCGTGGATGTCGTCGGTGGCCAGCACACCGGCGCCCAGGGCGCCCTTGGCCACGAGCTTCTTCATCATCTCGGCGGACTCGGGATCCATCGCGGGCGGCCCCGGCACCATGAGCGTCAGCTCGACATCGGGCTGGTCGGGGGCACCGACGGTGAGCCAGCGCATTCCGCCCTCCCCCATGGTCATGTCCGTACGGACCTCGAGGCCGAGCTTCTGTGTGTAGAACTCCTTGGCCCGGTCCTGGTCGAGGACCCAGACGGTCGTGATGGCAAGGCCTTTGATCATGGTCGTTCTCCCGGATGCGCGGGGGTTGCTTGCGCTGCCACGGTAGGCAGCACGGGTCTCAGGGCGCTTCTCCGGAATTGCGGTCCTGCGCGGCGGACCCGGGGCGGAAGCCACCGGCCCAGAGCATCGCGTAGCACCCGGGGATGAGCGCGGCCCCGCGACCGACGTGCTTGGTCCGGTATTCGCTGGGGGTCAGGCCGGTCCAGGCCTTGAACCGGGCGGAGAACGTGCCGACGCTGCTGAATCCCACGAGGTGGCAGATCTCGGTCACGGTGAGGTTCGCGGTGCGCAGGAGGTCCTCGGCCCGCTCGATCCGCCGGTGGGTCAGGTACTGGCCGGGTGTCTCGCCGTAGGCCGCCTTGAAGGCCCGTATGAAGTGGTAGCGCGAGTACCCGGCATGTGCGGCGACGGCGTCGAGATCGAGGTCCGGGTCGGCCCAGTCCCGGTCCATCGCGTCCTTGGCGAGCCGCAGCTGCCGCATCTTGTCCACGGTTTCGATGCTGCCACGGAGCCCTGACAACGCGCCTCGACGCGCACAGGGGAAGGCCCCCGGGGCGGACGACACCGGGGGCCTTCAGGAGCCGAGAATCGCGCTGGTCAGACGGCCTCTGCAACCGTCGGCTGCGCGTCCACGGCGTCCCCTGCCGTGGTCTCGGCCTGCTTGTTCGGCCCCGCACCGCGCAGCGGGACCTCCTTCACGAACACCGCGGCCAGCAGCGCCACCACGGCCACCACCGAACCCAGCAGGAACGCGGAGTGCGTACCCGTCGACACCGCGTACTGGTAGGCCTCACGGGCCGCCGCCGGCAGCTTCTCCAGGCTCTTGGCGTCCAGCTGCGCGGACTGCTCGGTGATCTTCGACCCGAGGGCGCCGGCCCGCTCGGCCATCACGTGCTGCACCCGGTTGTTGAAGAGGGCGCCCATGATCGCGACACCGAAGGAGGAGCCGAGGGTCCGGGCAAGGGTGGTGGTCGACGAGGCCACACCCATGTCCCGCATCTCGACGCTGTTCTGCGCCACCAGCATGGTGATCTGCATCAGGCAGCCCATGCCGGCGCCCAGGACGGCCATGTAGACGCCCGAGGTGAACCGGCTCGTCCCGGTGTCCATCTGGGAGAGCAGGAACAGACCCGTGATCATCAGCGCGCTGCCGGCCACCGGGAAGATCTTGTAGCGCCCGCTGTTGGTGGTCACCCGTCCGGCGATCATCGACACGACGAGCATCGCGCCCAGCATCGGCAGGAGCAGCAGACCGGAGTTGGTGGCGGACGCGCCCTGCACCGACTGCTGGTACAGCGGCAGGAACAGCACCGCACCGAACATCACGAAACCGGTGATGAAGCCGATCACCGACATCAGCGAGAAGTTGCGGCTGCGGAAGATGTGCAGCGGCACGACCGGCGCGGCGGCCTTGGTCTGCCAGAACACGAATCCGATGAGCGCCGCGACGCCGATCCCGATCAGCTCCATGATCCGCGCGGAGGTCCACGCGTACTCGGTGCCGCCCCAGGTGGTGACCAGCACGATCGAGGTGATGCCGACGGTCAGCAGCAGGGCGCCGAGGTAGTCGATCCGCGTCTTGGAGCGCTTCCTGGGCAGGTGCAGTACGACACTGATGGCGGCCAGGGAGACGACGCCGAGCGGCAGGTTGATGTAGAACGCCCAGCGCCAGCCCCAGTGGTCGGTGATGGTGCCGCCGATCAGCGGGCCGCCGATCATCGCGAGCGCCATGACGCCGGCCATCATGCCCTGGTACTTGCCGCGCTCTCGCGGCGGGATGAGATCGCCGATGATGGCCATGACGCCGACCATCAGGCCACCGGCGCCGAGGCCCTGGATGGCACGGAAGCCGATGAGCTGGCCCATGTCTTGCGCCATGCCGCTGAGCGCCGATCCGATCAGGAAGATCACGATCGAGGACATGAAGGAGCCCTTGCGCCCGTACATGTCGCCGAGCTTGCCCCACAGGGGGGTGGAGGCGGCGGTCGCGAGCGTGTACGCGGTCACCACCCACGACAGGTGCTGAAGCCCACCGAGCTCGCCCACGATCGTCGGCATCGCGGTGCCCACGATCATGTTGTCGAGCATGGCGAGCATCATGGTGACCATGAGAGCGAGCAGGACGACCCGCACGCTCCGTGGTTGTTTCCCGGTTTCCGCCGGTGCCGCGTTGTCCGCCATGCTCCCACTCCCCTGGTACCGCGTGCCGCTCGGGCACTTACTTGCCGACCGGCTAGTTGACTACACTAAGGGAAGGTAGTCCCGTAACTAGCCGGGCGTCAAGTAAGTTTCGGCGCGCCTGCCGGTCGGGCAGGCAAGTCGGTATCGGAAGTGCGAGGAGTACGGCGATGGGCGGCACCACCATGGAGGGCACCAAGCGGCAGCGGCGCGGGGACACGCGCCAGCGCATCCAGGACGTGGCGCTCGAACTCTTTGCCGAGCAGGGCTACGAGAAGACCTCGCTGCGGGAGATCGCCGAGCAGCTGGACGTCACCAAGGCTGCGCTCTACTACCACTTCAAGACCAAGGAAGAGATCCTGGTCAGCATCTTCGAGGACCTCTCCCGGCCGATGGACGAGCTGATCGAGTGGGCCAAGGCGCAGCCGCACAGCCTGCGGACCAAGGAGGAGGTGCTGCGCCGCTACAGCGAGGCGCTGGCCGGCGCGGCCCCGCTCTTCCGCTTCATGCAGGAGAACCAGGCCGCCATCCGGGAACTGAGCATCGGCAACCAGTTCAAGGACCGCATGCTGCAGATGCGCGACATCATCAGGGACCCGGACGCGTCACTGACCGACCAGGTCCGCTGCATCAGCGCGCTCTTCACGATGCACGCGGGGATGTTCGTCCTCCAGGAGGTCGAGGGCGATCCCGAGGACAAGCGCAAGGCGGTCCTCGAGGTGGCCATAGACCTCGTCACGCAGGCTCATTCGGGCACGCAGGCCCAGTAGCGGCGGCTCAGAGCGACACGCCCTGGGACCGCAGGAAGGCGACGGGGTCGACGGCGGACCCGTAGTCGGGGCTCGTACGGATCTCGAAGTGCAGATGCGGCCCGCTGGAGTTCCCGGTGTTGCCGGAGAGCGCGATGTGCTGCCCGGTGCCGACCGCCTGGCCGACCCTGACGTCGACCCGGGAGAGGTGGGCGTACTGGGAGTACATGCCGTTCGCATGCTTGACGACGACGGCCTTGCCGTACGCGGGTCCGTCGCCCGCGCCGTAGCCGCCGGCCTTGACGACCGTGCCGCCGTGCGCGGCGACGACGTCCGTCCCGCTCGGGACCGCGAAGTCCTGACCGCTGTGGGTGGAGTTCCACATGCCGCCGGACTGGTTGAAGCTCGCGGAGAGCGTGTAGTGGCCGACCGGGCCCACCCAGGAGGGCGGCTTCGCCGGCGCCTTGCGCGCGGGAGCCTTCGGCTTCGCCTCGGCGGGCTTGGCGGGCGCCTTCGCCTGGACAGGAACCTTCGCGGCGACGGCCTCGGTGGGGGCCTTGTCCTCGGTGGCACCGGTGGCGGCCGCGACCCCGACTCCCAGCACGGCCGAGGCGCCCACACCGGCGGCCAGAGCGGCGACGCGGGTGCGGAATCGGAACGTACGGGTCAGAAGAGACAGGGTGCGCTTCGACATGCGGAACCTCGGAGGTCGGGGACTTGACCATCTCTTGGTAACCGCTGGGTCGACTGACGCCAAAATTCACGATCTACGGTGATAGTTCGTAATCAGTGCGGATGATTCAGAACACTTGACACCAGACATCGATATCGGGCAAACATCTGACAAGGTGCGCTTCGGGCCCTCACCTCGGTTCGGAGAAGGAAATGTCCCTTTTATTCGCCGGGATGCTCGACTAGTGCGCCTAGTACCACCCGGTTCGCGTGTGCGGCATGTCACCGCCGCCGTTTGCCGGGCCTGCCTTCCGTCATGGATCGGTCACTGAGGACCGGGAGATCCATGGGGAAACGAAGGAATGGAAAAAGGGGCTGCCCCGGGACCGAAGTCCCGGGGCAGCCCCTTCGGCGAAACCCTCGGAGGGTTTACGCCTCCTTGCTCAGGTTGGGTCCGGCGCCACCGGCCGCCTGCTCGATCGGCGGGACGTCCGGCAGTGCCGACTTCTCCTCACCGCGGTAGGTGAAGGTCTTGGCGTCGCCCTCGCCCTCCGTGTCGACGACCACGATGTGGCCCGGACGCAGCTCTCCGAAGAGGATCTTCTCGGACAGCGTGTCCTCGATCTCGCGCTGGATCGTGCGGCGCAGTGGCCGGGCGCCCAGCACGGGGTCGTAGCCCTTCTTCGCCAGCAGCTCCTTGGCGGACTGGGCGAGCTCGAGGCCCATGTCCCGGTCCTTGAGCCGCTCGTCGACCTTGCCGATCATCAGGTCGACGATCGCCAGGATGTCGGTCTGGGTCAGCTGCGGGAAGACGACCACGTCGTCGACGCGGTTGAGGAACTCGGGCCGGAAGTGCTGCTTCAGCTCGTCCGACACCTTGTTCTTCATGCGCTCGTAGTTGCTCTTCGTGTCGCCCGCGGCGGCGAAGCCCAGGTTGAAGCCCTTGGAGATGTCCCGGGTGCCGAGGTTGGTCGTCATGATGATGACCGTGTTCTTGAAGTCCACGACCCGGCCCTGGGAGTCGGTCAGACGACCGTCCTCCAGGATCTGCAGCAGCGAGTTGAAGATGTCCGGGTGGGCCTTCTCGACCTCGTCGAAGAGAACCACCGAGAACGGCTTGCGCCGCACCTTCTCCGTCAGCTGGCCGCCCTCCTCGTAGCCCACGTAGCCGGGGGGCGAACCGAAGAGACGCGAGACCGTGTGCTTCTCGCTGAACTCCGACATGTCGAGGGAGATCAGCGCGTCCTCGTCACCGAAGAGGAACTCGGCGAGCGCCTTGGACAGCTCGGTCTTACCGACACCGGACGGGCCCGCGAAGATGAACGAACCACCCGGACGCTTCGGGTCCTTCAGACCCGCACGCGTACGGCGGATCGCCTTCGAGAGCGCCTTGACGGCGTCCACCTGGCCGATGACCCGCTTGTGGAGCTCGTCCTCCATGCGGAGCAGTCGGCTGGACTCCTCCTCGGTGAGCTTGAAGACCGGGATGCCCGTGGCGGTGGCCAACACCTCGGCGATCAGCTCGCCGTCGACCTCGGCGACGACGTCCATGTCGCCGGCCTTCCACTCCTTCTCCCGCTTGGCCTTCGCGGCGAGCAGCTGCTTCTCCTTGTCACGGAGAGACGCCGCCTTCTCGAAGTCCTGGGAGTCGATCGCGGACTCCTTGTCCCGGCGGACGGCCGCGATCTTCTCGTCGAACTCGCGCAGGTCCGGCGGAGCGGTCATCCGGCGGATGCGCATCCGGGAACCGGCCTCGTCGATGAGGTCGATCGCCTTGTCCGGCAGGAAGCGGTCCGAGATGTAGCGGTCGGCGAGGGTGGCCGCCTGGACCAGGGCCTCGTCCGTGATGGAGACGCGGTGGTGCGCCTCGTAACGGTCGCGCAGACCCTTGAGGATCTCGATGGTGTGCGGCAGGGACGGCTCCGCGACCTGGATGGGCTGGAAGCGGCGCTCGAGGGCCGCGTCCTTCTCCAGGTGCTTGCGGTACTCGTCCAGCGTGGTCGCACCGATGGTCTGCAGCTCACCGCGGGCCAGCATCGGCTTCAGGATGGAAGCCGCGTCGATGGCGCCCTCGGCGGCACCCGCACCGACCAGCGTGTGCAGCTCGTCGATGAACAGGATGATGTCGCCGCGGGTGCGGATCTCCTTGAGCACCTTCTTCAGGCGCTCCTCGAAGTCACCGCGGTAGCGGGAGCCGGCGACCAGCGCGCCCAGGTCGAGGGTGTAGAGGTGCTTGTCCTTGAGGGTCTCGGGCACCTCGCCCTTGACGATGGCCTGGGCCAGGCCCTCGACGACCGCCGTCTTGCCGACGCCGGGCTCGCCGATGAGGACCGGGTTGTTCTTGGTCCGGCGGGACAGCACCTGCATGACCCGCTCGATCTCCTTCTCGCGCCCGATGACCGGGTCGAGCTTGGACTCACGAGCGGCCTGGGTGAGGTTCCGGCCGAACTGGTCCAGGACGAGGGAGGTCGAGGGGGTGCCCTCGGCCGGGCCGCCGGCGGTGGCGGTCTCCTTGCCCTGGTAGCCCGACAGCAGCTGGATGACCTGCTGGCGGACACGGTTGAGGTCTGCGCCCAGCTTGACCAGGACCTGGGCGGCGACGCCCTCGCCCTCACGGATCAGGCCGAGCAGGATGTGCTCCGTGCCGATGTAGTTGTGGCCGAGCTGGAGGGCCTCGCGGAGCGACAGCTCTAGGACCTTCTTGGCACGGGGAGTGAAGGGAATGTGGCCTGAGGGCGCCTGCTGGCCCTGGCCGATGATTTCCTCCACCTGCTGGCGGACCGCCTCGAGCGAAATCCCGAGGCTCTCCAGGGCCTTAGCGGCGACACCCTCACCCTCGTGGATCAGGCCCAGGAGGATGTGCTCGGTGCCGATGTAGTTGTGGTTGAGCATCCGGGCTTCTTCCTGAGCCAGGACGACAACCCGCCGCGCGCGGTCGGTGAACCTCTCGAACATCGTTAATCGCTCCTCAGAGCGGTCAGGCAGTGAGGGGACTCTCCCCTCGCTGTCCTTCCGCAGCTTAGTCCCGCAAGCGGGGACCGCTCATTCCAACTGCCGACACCGTTCTTGGCCTCCTGACCCCGAACGCCGACATCTGCTCCAACTCGATGGTGCGAGACGATGTTCCCGCAGGCCAGGCAGATACCCCACTCGCCAGTACGCCGTTGGCGAACGTGAGACCGCCTTTCCTCCGCGACGCCCCCTCCCACTAGGGATGTCTTACCCGCACGCATTGACACTCCATGCCGTGCACACCGGTTCCCTCCGCTACGGGCGAACATCCTTGCGCCGCCGAACACCCCTTGACGTCCCCATTTTCGGCACTGTGTGCAACGAGCTCGGCACATAGAGTAACCCCGAACGGACTTCCGCTGTTGCTCCTGACATGGCCCGCCCGTCGCCCGACCGCCACCTCTCGTCGGGGCGTTCAGCGCCACCCCCGCCCGTCGCCATGCCGCCGCCCGGGACGGCGCCCGGCGCGAGCGGTGCGGTGCGTCACTGGTACGAGCGGGAACTGGGCTGGGAGACCCTGCCCGGAGAGCCGGTGCGGCTGGTGACGGGGGTGCGCTTCGATGTCCTGGAAGTCCCCGCGGAGGCCGGTTTCGCCGCACTGCGGCATCTGGGGCCCTCGTCGCCGGTGGCACTGTGCGGACGGCGGATGCGGCTGCTGGTGGCCGCGGGCAGCGCGGAGGAGGTGCCTGGGCTGCTCGACTGGCTGGAGTGGGGCGCTGTGGCCCTGGATCTCATGGCGACCGGGGAGGGCGGGCACATCGAGGCTCCGCTGCCGCCGGGACGCCCCCTGGCGAAGGTGCCGTCGGATCCGGACGGCATCCCGGAATCCCGGCCGCTTCCCCTGGACCGGAACGATTCACAGGGGGCCGCCGTCTGGCTGCGGCCCCCCGAGCCGGGATGCGACGTCGAACTGCTGTTGCCGGCGCTGTCGGCCGTGCGGGGCGGTGGGGGCGCCCCCGATCTGGTACGTCTGGTCGACACGATGGCAACGCAGTGCCACCGGGTCCGGCTGAGGAGCGCGAGCGCTCAGCCGTTCGCCTTCTCGTAGGCCTCGCGGATGGACGCCGGCACACGGCCGCGGTCGTTGACCTCGTAACCGTTCTCCTTCGCCCAGGCACGGATCTGCGCGGTGTCCTGGCTGCCGCCGGAAGCCGCGGCACGGGTCTTGCCGCGTCCGCCCGACGCACGGCCACCGGTACGACGACCACCCTTCACATAGGGGTCGAGAAGGCCACGGAGCTTGTCCGCATTGGCGGTCGTGAGGTCGATCTCGTACGTCTTGCCGTCCACCGCGAACGTGACGGTCTCGTCCGCCTCGCCACCGTCGAGGTCGTCGACAAGAAGGACCTGAACCTTCTGTGCCACCGGATTTCCTTTCATCGATATCTTCAGGGCCGAGGGTCTGCGGCCTGTGCCGCCCGTTTCGCGTCCCCTGTTATATGCAGTACTGCAGTACGTCGGAAAGCAAACCGCTTTTGCTGGAAAAACACAAACCCTCTGGGAGAGGTCAGTGGACGACCCTGAGAGCGGAAAGATACGCGTTTCGGACATAGGGAACCCGGGCAAGGTCGTCCGGCTGAAGCACGGCTGAATAGTCGCGGGCGATCACAGATGCAGAAGCATCCGGCTGTTGCCCAAGGTGTTCGGTTTCACTCGTTCGAGACCGAGGAACTCCGCCACACCCTCGTCATAGGAACGCATCAGCTCCGCGTAGACATCCCTGTCCACCGGTGTCTCCCCGATCTCCACGAAGCCGTGCTTCCCGAAGAAGTCCACTTCGAAGGTCAGGCAGAAAACACGGCGAACCCCGAGCCAGCGGGCGGTCTGCAGCAACTTCTCCAGCAACTGATGCCCGACACCGAGCCCCCTGGCCCCGGGGTTCACCGCCAGAGTGCGCACTTCCGCCAGGTCTTCCCACATGACGTGCAGGGCGCCGCAGCCCACGACCTCGCCGTTGTCGTCGCGTTCCGCCACCCAGAACTCCTGGATGTCCTCGTAAAGCGTCACCGTCGCTTTGTCGAGCAGGATGCCGCGCCGGACGTAGGCGTCGAGCAGTCGGCGCACCGCGGGGACATCGCTCGTCCTGGCCCGTCGGACAGTGATGGCTTTCGTGGTGGCTTCGGTGCTCTCTGCCGGCATGGGCGGACGCTATCGCCCGGTGTCGTCCTCGGCAGCGGCGGGGTTGTTCTCGTCAGGCATCTCCGCGGGGTTCTCCCCGGGGTTCCCGGCGGGGTTCTCCCCGGGGTTCCCGGCGGGGTTCTCCCCGGGGTTCCCGGCGGGGTTCTCGCCGCCGCTCCCCTCGGCACCACCCGGACGTGCGCTCGATTCGGGGGATTCGGCATCCTCGGCGCCCGGCGTTTTCGTACTCGACGACTCCCGGCTCTCCGGGCCCTGCACGATGCGTACGGCGTCGTTCAGGGCCTGCCGCTGTTCGTCGCTCATCATGCCGAAGAAGGCGACCAGTGCGGCGGCCGCGTTGTCGCTCTGCGACCAGGCGTCGTTCATCAGGGCCGCCGCGTAGGCGGCACGGGTGGAGACCGCCTCATATCGATAGGCACGGCCTTCCGCCTCTCGGCGGACCCAGCCCTTCTGATGGAGGTTGTCCAAGACGGTCATCACGGTGGTGTACGCGATGGACCGTTCCTGTTGAAGGTCTTCCAGGACTTCTCGAACGGTCACCGGGCGGTTCCACTTCCACACCCGCGTCATGACCGCGTCTTCGAGTTCTCCCAATGGGCGAGGCACGTTCAGCACAATAGTGGCAGAAGTCATCCATGGCCTACCGGACGTGCGCTTACGCGGCGAACCCCAGCAAAAAGGGCGTACGACTCGAAAGATCCACGGGTCGTACGCCAGGGTGGGCTGGAGACACCTGGAACGCGGCGGCCCGCCGATGCGCGCCGGCCGGGTCAGACCTCGGCGTCCTGAGCGCCCTTGTGGGCATGCTCGGCATGGGCGAGGGCCGCGTCGACGGCCGCGTCCTCCTTGGCCTTGTTGGCGCCGCCCTGGGTCTTCACGATCACCCTGATGAGTCCGATGAAGAACACGGCCATGACGACCGGGGGTACGAGCGCGGAGACGTAGTCCATGCGACCAGAGTAGCCAGGGCCTGTCCGATCGGCCCCGGTCGGGTCGGCGTTACCGGATTGCGGCAGGTGGGGCGGGTACGGGCGCGGCGCCTCGCTGCGGGTCAGCCGACGGCGAGCTCCCGCTGCGCGTGCGGCGGCCCGGGTTTGCGCTTCGGCGGGAAGACCTCGCCGGGGGTGGGGATGGGGCGCGACGGGCGCGGGGTCCCGGGCTCGGGACGCGGACCGGGTTTCTCCGGCTTCTCGGCGGGCTTGTCACCGGGTTTGGCGGCCGGCTCCTCGGCCGGCTCCTCTCCGCTCGCGCGGCCGCCCGGAAGGGCCGTGAGCCGGGCACGGGAGGCGGGGATGACCGCCCTGCGGGGCGTCGGCTGGGCGCGTGCGTCGAGTTCGGCCACGGCTCGGCAGCGCTCCAGGAGGGCGGCGGCGGCCGGCGTGCCGCGCAGGGCGCGCAAGGCGGCGAGGTCGTCGGGGGCCGGGCGGTGGCCGGCGCGGAGGGCGTCGTCCAGGAGGGTGAGGTAGCCGACGGCGGCACCGGGGAGGGCGGCACGGTAGCGCGCGAGGTCCGCCACCAGGAAGGTCCTCAGGCGGGCACCCTCCCGCACCGCCTCGTCGACGGACGCGGCGAGGCGGAGGCAGTCCTGGACGTCCTCTGCGGAAGCGGTGCGGGGTTGGAGGGCGAGGGCGAGGGCACGGCGGAGCACGTACAGCTCCTCCGTGCCGAACGCCAGGCCGCCGCGGGATCCGTATGGCGTGGGCATGCGGGGACGCTACCGCTAATCGGACAAAACCGGCCTACCAGGCTGTCGTGTCGCTTCCGGTTTCCCTCAGGTGGGGGCGAGGCGCGTCCGTTCGCCGTCGGCGGTGCCGGCCGCACGCGACTGCGCGTCGTGTGCGGTCGGCGGCGGAGCCGTGCGATGCCGCGGTCCCCGCGCCCCTGCCGGGCGCGGGGCGCTCACATACGGGAGACGTTCCGTTCGTACACCAACCGCAGACCGATCAGGGTCAGCCACGGCTCGTGTTCGTCGATCACCGAGGCCTCGCCCAGGACCATCGGGGCCAGGCCGCCGGTCGCGATGACCGTGACGTCGTCCGGGTTCTCCGCCAGCTCGCGGGCCATCCGGTTCACCACGCCGTCCACCTGTCCGGCGAACCCGTAGACGATGCCGGCCTGCATCGCCTCGACCGTGTTCTTGCCGATCACTGCGCGCGGCCGGACCAGTTCGATCTTGCGGAGCTGGGCGCCGCGGACGCCGAGGGCCTCGACGGAGATCTCGATACCGGGCGCGATGACGCCTCCCGTGTACTCGCCGCGCGCCGAGACCGCGTCGAACGTGGTCGCCGTACCGAAGTCCACGACGATCGCCGGACCGCCGTAGAGCTCGACCGCCGCCGCCGCGTTGATGATGCGGTCGGCGCCGACCTCCTTCGGGTTGTCCATCAGGATCGGGACGCCCGTCTTGATGCCGGGTTCCACCAGGACCGCGGGGACGTCGCCGTAGTAGCGGCGGGTGACCTCGCGCAGTTCGTGCAGCACGGAGGGGACGGTCGAGCAGATGGCGATGCCGTCGATGCCGTCGCCCAGCTCCTCGCCGAGCAGCGGGTGCATGCCCATCAGGCCCTGGAGGAGCACCGCCAGTTCGTCCGCCGTGCGGCGCGCGTCCGTGGAGATGCGCCAGTGCTCGACGATGTCCTCGCCGTCGAACAGGCCCAGGACCGTGTGCGTGTTGCCTACGTCGATGGTCAGCAGCATGGCCCTACCTACTCCGCCGCTCGCAGGTCCAGGCCGATGTCCAGGATCGGGGAGGAGTGCGTCAGTGCCCCCACCGCCAGGAAGTCGACGCCCGTGTCCGCGTAGGCCCTCGCGTTCTCGAGGGTCAGGCGGCCCGACGCCTCCAGCAGCGCGCGGCCGGCGACGATGGCCACCGCCTCCTCGCACTCGCCCGGCGTGAAGTTGTCCAGGAGGATCAGGTCGGCACCCGCGTCCACGACCTCGCGCAGCTGGTGCAGGGTGTCGACCTCGACCTCGATCGCCACGTCGGGGAACATCTCGCGGACCGCCTTGAAGGCCTGCGAGACGCCGCCCGCCGCCACCACGTGGTTGTCCTTGACCAGCGCCGCGTCCGACAGGGACATCCGGTGGTTGACGCCGCCGCCGCAGCGGACGGCGAACTTCTCCAGGGACCGCAGGCCCGGTGTCGTCTTGCGGGTGTCCCGCACCCGCGTCCCGGTGCCTTCCAGGGCGTCCGCCCACGCGCGCGTGGCGGTCGCGATGCCCGACAGACGGCACAGCACGTTCAGCGCGCTGCGCTCGGCGGTCAGCAGGTCACGGGTGCGGGTGGTGACGGTCAGGAGCGTCTGACCGGCCTCCACCCGGTCCCCGTCCTCCACGTGCCGCTCGACCTCGAACTCGTCCGAGCAGACCACCGAGATGACCGCCTCGGCGACCCTGAGGCCGGCCGCCACACCGGCCTGGCGCGCGGTGAAGTCGCCCGTCGCGACGGCGTCCTCGGGGATCGTCGCGACCGTCGTGACGTCCACGCCGTGGACCAGGTCCTCCTGGATGGCGACGTTGGCGATGTCCTCGACCTCCACCGGGTCGAGTCCGGCGTCGGTCAGGAGCTGGGCGAGCGCGGGGTCGAGCCCGCACTCCAGGTATTCCTCGTCGGCGTCCGCTCCGCAGCCGCAGCCGTCGCCGCAGCCGTCGCTCGGGACGAGGGGAAGGTCGGGGGTGCTCACTTCTGTCACTGCTCCTGGGGACGGTGCTGCCGGGTAGGGGGGAAGTCTGCGGTGTCGGTGGTGCGGACGGCCAGCGTCCGGTCCGGATTGAGCCGTACGACGATATGGCGGCGCCAGGCGGTGTCGTCGCGGTCCGCGTGGTCCTCGCGCCAGTGGCAGCCGCGGGTCTCCGCGCGCAGGAGGGCGGCCGCGACCAGTACCCGGGCCACGCACAGGAGGTTGGTGGCCTCCCAGGTGTCGACGCCGGGCTCCGAGGTCTTGCCGTTCTCGTCCAGAGCGTCCCGGGCGTCGGAGTGCAGCCGCTGGAGGCGGTCGGCGGCCGTCCGGAGCGACTGCTCGGACCTCAGCACCCCGGCGCCGTCCGTCATGATCCGCTGGATCGCGAAGCGGTCCTCCGGGGCCAGCAGCGGGTGCGCCGGCCGGTCGGGATGCGGCACGGGCTCGGGCACGCGCGCGTGCAGGCCCTCCTCGGCTCGTTCCCGCGCGATGTCCGCCGCGATGCGCTCGGCGTAGACGAGGCCCTCCAGGAGGGAGTTGGAGGCGAGCCGGTTCGCGCCGTGGACGCCCGTGCAGGCGACCTCGCCGCAGGCGTACAGGCCCGGCACGGTCGTCCTGCCCCGGGCGTCGGTGCGCACCCCGCCGGAGGCGTAGTGGGCCGCCGGGGCGACCGGGATGGGCTCGGTGACCGGGTCGATGCCGTGGGCGCGGCAGGCGGCGAGGATCGTCGGGAAGCGGTGCTCCCACATCTCGGCGCCGAAGTGGCGGGCGTCGAGGAACATGTGCTCGGCGCCCTGCTCCTGCATGCGGCGCATGATGCCCTTGGCGACGATGTCCCGGGGCGCCAGTTCGGCCAGCTCGTGCTGTCCGACCATGAAGCGCACGCCGTCCGCGTCCACGAGGTGGGCGCCCTCCCCGCGGACCGCCTCGGAGACCAGCGGCTGCTGGCCCTCCGCGTCCGGGCCGAGGAAGAGCACGGTCGGGTGGAACTGCACGAACTCCAGATCGCTGACCTCGGCGCCGGCGCGCAGGGCGAGCGCCACTCCGTCGCCTGTGGACACCGACGGGTTGGTGGTCGCGGAGAAGACCTGGCCCATGCCTCCCGTGGCGAGGACCACGGCGGGCGCGTGCACGGCGCCCACGCCGTCGTGCTGGCCCTCGCCCATGACGTGCAGGCTCACGCCCGCGGTACGCCCCTCGGCGTCCGTCAGCAGGTCCAGGACCAGCGCGTTCTCGATCGTGCGCAGCCCACGCGCGCGTACCGCCTCGACGAGCGCCCGGGAGATCTCGGCGCCGGTCGCGTCACCGCCGGCGTGCGCGATACGGCGGCGGTGGTGGCCGCCCTCACGGGTGAGCTGGATGCCGCCCTCGTCGTCCGTGTCGAAGTGGGCGCCGGTGGACATGAGCCGGCGTACGGCGTCGGGGCCCTCGGTGACCAGGATGCGCACCGCCTCCTCGTCGCACAGCCCCGCACCCGCGACCAGTGTGTCGTCCAGGTGCTGCTCGGGGGTGTCGCCCTCGCCCAGCGCCGCCGCGATACCGCCCTGTGCCCAGCGGGTGGAACCGTCGTCGAGACGTGCCTTGGTGACGACGACCGTCCTCAGGCCCGCCGCCTCGCAGCGCAGGGCCGCGGTGAGGCCGGCGACACCGGAACCGACGACCACCACGTCCGCGGAGATGGACCAGCCCGGTGCGGGCGCGTGCAGTCGTATGCCTGTGCTGGTCACGAGGCGGCTCCGTGAGGGTCGACGGGCTCGGGGGCTCCGAAGGAGAGGGGGATGTTGTCGATCAGCCGGGTCGTCCCGACCCGGGCGGCCACGGCGAGGACCGCGTCACCGGCGAAGTCGTCGGGGATCTCGGTGAAGTCGGACGGATCGACCAGGGCCAGGTAGTCCAGGACCAGCGGCGGGTCCAGCTGCGCCGCCTCGTCGAGGACGAGACGGGCGGCCGCGCGGACGGCGGCCGGACCGCCGGGTGCGGCCTTGGCGACGGCGTGCGCGTCGGCTGCGGCGCGCGACTCGCCTATCGCGCTGAGGGCCTCGGCACGCGCGCGCGTGGCGGGCACCTCACGGGCACGCGCGCGCAGGGCCTCCTGGGCGGCGTGCCGGTCGCGGCCCGCGAACAGGGCGCGGGACAGGGCGAGCGCGGTGTACCGCTCGGCGGGCGAGAGGTAGCGGTTGCGGCTGGAGAGGGCCAGGCCGTCGGGCTCGCGCACGGTGGGCACGCCGACGATGTCCACACCGAAGTTCAGGTCGCGCACCATCCGGCGGATGAGAGCGAGCTGCTGGGCGTCCTTCTGCCCGAACAGGGCCACGTCGGGGCGGGTGAGGTGCAGCAGCTTGGCGACGACGGTGAGCATGCCGTCGAAGTGGCCGGGGCGGGAGGCCCCTTCGAGGCGCTCGCCCATGGATCCCGCGGACATCCGGACCTGGGGCTCGCCGCCGGGGTAGACCTCGTCGACGGAGGGGGCGAACACGGCGTCCGCCCCGGCCTGTTCCGCGACCTTGAGGTCGACGTCCAGGGTGCGCGGATAGCGCTCGAGGTCCTCACCCTTGCCGAACTGCAGCGGATTGACGAAGACGGTGACGATCACGAAGCCCTTGCCGCCGACGTGCCTCCTGGCCGCCCGGATCAGGCTGGCGTGGCCCTCGTGCAGGGCGCCCATGGTCATCACGACGGCGGTGCGCCCCGGCACCGCGTAGTGGTCCTGGATGTACCGCAGGTCGTCCACCGTGGGGACGAGTTCGAAGGGACGTCGGCTCATCGGTCTTCCCCGTTCGCAGGGTTCTCGGGGTCCTCGGGGTTCTCCGGCGTCCCGGACTGCTCCGGGCTCCCGGGCAGGTCGGTGCCGTTGGCGAGTACCCCGAGGAGGTCCTCCGCGAGCTCGGGCTTGAGCAGTCCATGGGCAAGAGCCCGGTCGGCGGTCGCGCGGGCCATCGCCAGATAGCCGGCCACGGCCTGGGGGGCGTGCTCGCGCAGCTCGGCGATGTGCGCGGCGACCGTGCCCGCGTCGCCGCGCGCGACGGGGCCGGTCAGGGCCGCGTCGCCGGAGCGCAGGGCGTTGTCCAGGGCGGCGCCGAGCAGCGGGCCGAGCATCCGGTCGGGAGCCTCGACGCCCGCCGCGCGCAGCAGCTCCATGGACTGGGCGACCAGGGTGACGAGGTGGTTCGCGCCGAGCGCGAGGGCCGCGTGGTAGAGCGGGCGCCGCTCCTCGGCGATCCACTCGGGCTCGCCGCCCATCTCGATCACGAGCGCCTCGGCGGCCAGCCGCAGCTCCTCGGGCGCGGTGACGCCGAAGGAGCACCCGGCCAGGCGCTGGACGTCGACCGGGGTGCCGGTGAATGTCATCGCGGGGTGCAGGGCGAGCGGCAGCGCCCCGGCGCGCAGGGCGGGGTCGAGCACCTTGGCCCCGTACCGCCCGGAGGTGTGCACCAGCAGCTGCCCCGGGCGTACGGCCCCGGTCTCGGCCAGGCCCTCCACCAGGCCCGGCAGGACGTCGTCGGGGACGGTCAGCAGGACCAGGTCGGCACGGTCCAGGACTTCGGCGGGCGGGACGACCGGCACGTCCGGGAGCATCAGCGCCGCCCGTCGTCTGGAGGTGTCGGAGACCCCGGAGACGGCGACCGGCCGGTGCCCGGCCAGCTGCAGCGACGCGGCGAGCGCGGGCCCCACCCGGCCCGCTCCGACCACGCCCACGGTGAGCCGCGCGGGGCGGTCCTTGGGGTCTGGCTGCTGGAATGTACTCACTCGACGGTGGCCTTCCCGTTCCAGTCCGCGCTGGGTACCGGACGATTTCTCGTCATGTTAACGCGATTGGGGTTCGGGGCGGTTTGGGGAGGGCCGGATCGCCGTTCAGCGTGCGGTGGTGAGGGCCCGGATCGTCGGGGTCCGGTAGAGGTCGCGCAGCGGCAGTGACGGCAGCCCACGGGCGCGCAGGGCGGCGCTGACACGCACGGCGAACAGGGAGTTGCCGCCGAGCTCGAAGAAGTCGTCGTCGAGACCCACGGGGGTACCGAGGACCGCCTCCCAGATCTCCTGGAGGGACTCGGCGAGACCGGTGTCACCCCCGACATCGGGTCTGTCGCCGGAAGGTCCGGGTCCGGGCCGGACGGACGCCGTCGAGCGGACCGGGGCGGGCAGCCGGGCCGGGTCCAGCTTGCCGTTGGTCGTCAGCGGGAGGAGGCCGAGGGCCGTGACCGTGGCCGGGACCATGTGCTCGGGCAGGATGCGGGCGGCGCGCTTGCGGATGCCCTGCGGATCGGCGGCCGGCGCGTCGGCGGCCGGTACGACATAGGCGTCGAGTCGGGCCGTGGCCGGGTCGGCGGGGTCGTCGCGGCGCACCACGACGGCCGCGGCGGCGACGTCCGGGTCCTCCAGGAGGACCGCGCGGATCTCGTCGAGTTCGATGCGGAAGCCGCGGATCTTGACCTGGCTGTCGATCCGGCCGAGGTGCTCCAGCCGTCCGTCGGGGCGCAGCCGGCCCAGGTCTCCGCTGCGGTACACGCGGGCCGAGGGACCGGGGGCGTACGGGTCGGGCAGGAAGCGCTCCGCGGTCAGATCGGGCCGGTCGAGGTATCCGGCGGCGACGCCCGCGCCGCCCACGCGGATCTCGCCGGTGACGCCCGGGGGCACGAGGCGGCCCCGCTCGTCGGTGACGTACAGATGCCAGCCCGGCAGGGCGGGGCCCACGGAGCGGGAGCCGGCGAGGGCGAGTTCGCGGGTCACGGTCTGGGCGGTGACGTGCACGGTCGTCTCGGTGATGCCGAACATGTTGACCATGCGGCAGGTGTTCTCGGGATGCCGGTCGAGCCAGGGGAGCAGCATGCGGCTGTCCAGCGGCTCGCCGCCGAACACCACCAGCCGGACCGGCAGCCGGGTGTGGTCGACCTGGAGGAGCTGGGAGAACGCGGACGGGGTCTGGCTGAGCACGGTGACGCGCCGGGCGAGGAGCAGGTCGCGGAAGTCCTCCGGGTCGCGGGTGACGAAGTACGGGACGACGACGAGCCGTCCGCCGGTCAGCAGGCAGCCCCAGATCTCCCACACCGAGAAGTCGAAGGCGGCCGAGTGGAACAGCGTCCAGGTGTCGTCGGCGCCGAGCCGGTACTCGTCCCGGGTGGCGTCGATCAGGGAGACGACGTTGCGGTGCGGCACGATCACGCCCTTGGGGCGGCCCGTGGAACCGGAGGTGTAGATGACGTACGCCGGGTCGTCGGGACCCGCGCCGGGAAGCTCCCCTCCCTCGGCGGGGGCGACGTCGGCCAGTTCGTCGGGGGTCAGCAGCGCGACCCCGCCGTCGCACGGGAACCCGCCGAGGCGGGTCACCACGACGCGCGGCCCGGCGTCCGAGAGGGTGCGGGCCAGACGCTCGGTGGGGTAGGCCGGGTCGGTCGGCACATAGGCGGCCCCCGCCCTGACGACGGCGAGCAGGGTGACGACGAGTTCCGCGGTCCGCTCCAGGCAGACGCCCACGCGGTCGCCGCGGCGCACTCCGCGGGCCCGCAGCCCGGCGGCCATACGGGCGGAGCCTTCGTCCAACTCCCGGTAGGTGAACTCCACTTCGCCGTCGCAGACGGCCACGGCATCAGGCGTGGCGGCCGCAACCCTCGCGAATGCCCCGGCCAGGGTGTCCGGTTCGGGCACGAGGGCGGTGGCGGGCCGCCCGAGCCGGGCCACGCGGTCCCGCTCGTCGGCGTCGAGCGGATCCACGTCCGCGACCGCCGTCCCCGGTGCGAGCGCCGACTGCCGGTACACCTCACCGAAGTGCCGAGTGAAGCCCTCGGCGACCGCCGGCGAGACATGGCTGTGCCAGAAGAAGCAGGACAGTCGGGTGCCGCCGTCGGGAAGGGCCGAGAAGGCGAACGTGAGGGGGAAGGGCGGGGCGAGGCAGGGCAGCCGTTCGCGCAGCCCGGCGCCGCTGACGCCCGGCACGGGGCCACCACCGGACGGAACGCCGGGGACCCGGCCGTCCGGGTCCGGCACCGCCCCCCGGGCCTGTGCCGCGGGCGCCCCGGCTTCGTGCGGCGGGGCCGGGTCGGGCTCGGCCTCCTGGAGGACGCCCGCGAGGACGGCCCGTGTCACCCGCGCCGGTTCCGCGGTGCCCAGCTCCCGCAGCGTGGTCGACGGGGGCACGGCGTACTCCAGTGCTCCCGCCGCCCCGGTGATCGCGACCGTGGCCGAGCCCGTCGAGCCGTGGCCGTCGTAGCGGGCGAGGGTCAGGGCCAGTGCGGGCAGGCGGAGGAACGCAGGTGTGGTGGCGTACGGGACCAACAGGTCGAGGTGGTGCGTGCCGTGGGCCGTGGCGGACGGATCGCCCCCACCCCAGTCCGGGGCGTCGGCCATGGGCGGCGGCTCGGCGCGGAATCCGGCCGGTCGCGGGCAGGGCGACGGCGGGCGCTCCCCCGTCAGCACCTCCGCCAGGTGGCGCAGACCGGCCCCGTCCAGTCGGTCCCGGTGTGCCACGACGACCAGATCCGCCGTGCCGTCGGCATAGCGCAGCAGGACGCACCGCACGCCCCGGGTCACCGGGCGGTGCAGTTCGGCGTCGCGGCGACGTACGGCGAGCGGCTGGGCCGGTGCGGCCGGCACGTCGGCCGCCCACAGCCGCCATGGGCCCGCGACGGCCAGCGTCTCCTCCAGCCGCTGTACGCCGATCCCGGTCACCGAGACGCGGACCGCATGGCACTGTGCACCTGGCACGGGGTGTCCTCCCTGTCGTGTTCCTTGCTGTCCGACTTCCGGCTTCCGTGTGCCGCCGCACCGCTCAGCGGGCCGTGAACCCGCCGTCCACTGTCAGGGTCGTCCCCGTCACCTGCCGGGCGTCGTCCGACAGCAGGTAGACCACGGCCGCCGCCACGTCCTCCGGCTCGATCAGCGCATTCATCGGCTGCGCCGCGACGAACGTCTCCTCGTGCTCACTCACCGGCACCTCGAGGGCCCGCGCGATCTCGGCGAGCATCCGGCCCTCGGCGGTCGGGTCGTCGCGGACCGAGCCGGGGCAGACGGCGTTGACCCGCACCTTCCTGGGCGCGTAGTCGAGCGCCGCCGCCTTGGTGAGCCCGATCAGGCCGTGCTTGGCGGCGACGTATCCGGCGAAGTGCCGGTATCCCACCAGGCCCGCCGTGGAGGCGATGTTGACGATGCTGCCGGCCCGGCGGGCGCTCATCGCCTTGCCGACCGTACGGATCATCCGCCACGCCCCGGAGAGGTCGACGTCGATCATCAGCGCCCACTCGTCCTCGCCGATCTCGTGCACGGGCCTGCCCGAGGGCGCCGCGATCCCCGCGTTGTTGACCACACCGTCGAGCGGGCCGAACCGGTCCTCGGCAAGCGCGACCGCCTCCTCGACGGACGCCAGGTCGCGCACGTCGCAGCGGGCCGTGAGCACCCCGGCACCGGCCTTGCGGCACAGCGCCGCGGTGTGCTCCAACTGGCCGGCGGTGCCCAGCGGATACGGAACTCCCGGCAGGTCGTCGCAGAGGTCGAGCAGCGCGACGTCGGCGCCCTCGGCCGCGCACGCCACCGCCGTGGCGCGGCCCAGGCCGCGGGACGCCCCGGTGACGACGACGGTCTTCCCTTTCAAGCGCATGGCTCGCTCCCCCCGCGGCTCGGTGTCCGGTTCACCTGGCGTCGAGGTCGGCGGAGACGACGTCGAGCAGGTCCCCCGCGGACTCGGTCAGGTACATATGGCCGCCGGGCAGTTCGACGGAGCGGAAGCCGGCGCCCGCGACCTTCGCCCAGGCCGCCGCCTCGTCGCGGCTGACGAGTTCGTCGTGGCTGCCACGCAGCACGGTGAGCGGCGCGGGCAGCGGCAGGTCGGCAGCGGGCGTGTAGTTCTCGTGCATCTCCACGTCGGCACGCAGCGTCGGCAGGATCAGCTCACGCATCTCCGGGTCGTCGAGCGCCTCGTGCGTGTAGCCGGCGAACTCGTGGACGCGGGCGAGGAACGCGTCGTCGGGCAGGCCTGTGGCGCGCCGGGTCCGCTGTTCGGCCGGGTGCGGGGAGCTGCTGACGAAGAGGCGGGCGAGTTCGGTGCCGCACGGCTCGGCGGCCAGACGGTGGGCGAGCTCGTAGGCGAGGACGGCCCCCAGGCTGTGGCCGAACAGGGCGATTCTGCGCGGCAGTCCGGGGTCGGCGGCGAGCGCGGCGCGCAGGTCGCCGAGCAGGCCCTCGGTCGCCGTGCGGGCGTCGGTGTACGGCTCCTCGTCGATACGGCGCTCGCGACCGGGAAGCTGGAGCGGCAGGATCGCCAGACGCTCACCCGCGACGCGCTGCCACGGGCGGAAGAAGGAGGCGCCCGCGCCGGCGAAGGGCAGGCAGACCAGGGTCGTGGCGGTGGTGCTCGTCGTCATCTCAGTGCGCCTCTCCCGTGCCGTCGGTTCTCGTCATCTCAGTGCGCTTGTTCCGCGTCGGCGGCGAGCCGGGCCGTGTACCGCACCGGCAGCCTCTTCAGGCCCCGGCTGGTGGAGTTGTCGAAGACCCACTCCAACCGGTCGTGGGGGACGGCGAGTTCGAGCCCGGACAGCCGGCGCAGCAGTGTCGGGAAGGCGACCGAGCCCTCGACGCGCGAGAGCGGGGCGCCGACGCAGAAGTGCGCGCCATGGCCGAAGGCGAAGTGGCGGTTGGCGGTGCGGGTGATGTCGAGGCGGTCGGGATCCTCGAAAGCCTGCGGGTCGCGGTTGGCCGAGTCCATGAGTATGTGGACGAAGCCTTCGCGCGGTATGGGGCAGCCGCCCAGTTCCATGTCCTCGGTGGCCACGCGCAGGGTGCCGCGGTAGACGGGCGGCTCGAAGCGGAGGAACTCCTCGACCGCCGGCTCCGCCAGCTCCGGCTCGGACCGCAGGAGTTCCAGCTGGTCCGGGAACCGGAACAGGGCCTGCATGCCGTTGCCGATGAGGTTCGCGGTGGTCTTGTGGCCGGCGATGATCAGCAGGACGAGGGTCGAGACGAGTTCGTCGTTGGTGAAGACGTCCTCCTCGTCGGCGGCCCGCAGCAGGATGGAGACCAGGTCGTCGCCGAGTCCTTCGGCCCGGCGCCGGTCGAGCAGCCCGATGAGGTACTGCTCGATGCTGTCGCTGGCCACCTTCAGCTTGCGGTTCGACTCCTCGTCCGCGAAGGGCGCACCGCTCAGCCAGTAGCCCCAGGCGTGCAGGTCCGGGCGGTCCTCGATGGGGACGCCGAGGAACTCGCAGATGACCCGCATCGGCAGGGTGAAGGCGAACTCCATCAGGTCGACCTCGCCCGACTCGGGCAGCGCGTCGATGAGTTCGTCGGTGATCTCCTGAATGCGGGGACGCAGCAGGGCCATCCGGCGCGGTACGAAGGCCCGGCTGACCAGA
This sequence comes from Streptomyces sp. CA-106110, assembly GCF_050936285.1. Lineage (NCBI taxonomy): Bacteria > Bacillati > Actinomycetota > Actinomycetes > Kitasatosporales > Streptomycetaceae > Streptomyces > Streptomyces sp. CA-106110. The sequence continues at coordinate 5,584,210 of NZ_JBNJNB010000001.1, forward strand.
CGGCGCAGCCGGGTGTGCTCGGGCGCGTCCGCGGTGATCATGTTGCGGATCAGGACCGGGCTGCTGTCCTTGAGGAGGTCGCGGAACCAGGCGGGCGCGTTGTCGACGGACTTGGACAGCCGCGGGTCGGAGAACCCCTTGAGCGCGGTCTCGTAGTCGGCGACCACGTAGGCGTCCCCACCCGGGGGGTAGTTGATGGGGTGCACGGGGCAACCGGTCGCCCGCAGCCCGGCGTTGGCGGCGTGGGTGGCGCCGGGCGCCGGGTCGGGGTCGGTGAAGAACTCCGGCGGCAACCGGTCGCCGCCGCCCGTCGCGGCGGCCAGGGCCGTGACGGCCGGGTCGCCGTCGTGTGCCGGGGCACCCCGGCCGTCGGGCTGCGCCGGGACGGCAGCCCGGGCGGTCGCGGGGGCGGAGGTGGGCCGTGAGGTGTCGGCGGGCATCACGTCTCCTTGGAGGTCGGGTCCCCGGACGGGTCCGCCGTGGTGACGGCGTACGCCTCCGGCGGGGCGAGCTTGCGGATGCGAGGGCTGAGCGTGGGCAGGGCGGCGAGGCCCGAGACGATGCCCATGGCCGTGAACACCCAGGTGGGTCCGGCCAGATCGAAGATGGTGCCGACGCCGAACACACCGAGCGGGGCGGCGACCATCGACATGAACATCACGGCACCGAGCACCCGGCCCTGCGTCTTGTCCGGTGCCATGGCCGCCAGATAGGCGAGGAACAGGGCGCTGGTGATCGGCCCGCGCAGGAAGACGCAGGCGACGATGATGCCGAGCGGGACGAGGCCGGAGACGGTGGCGAGCAGCACGGCGGCGACGGGCCCGATCCAGGCGGCGCACAGGAACACCACCGGCGGCGGCACACGCTTGATGATCGGGCTCGCGAAGAGCGAGCCGACCACGCCGCCGATGCCGGCGATCGACAGGAGCAGGCCGGTGAAGGTGGCCGAGGCGCCCCGGCTCTCGGCGGTGGCGATCAGCGCCAGGAAGACACCGGTGTGGGTGAACGCCATGTTCGAGCCCATGATCCAGATGATCAGCAGCCGCAGTACGGGCTGCCGGGCCAGGAAGCGGAAGCCCTCGGCGGCGTTGCGCTTCTCCCCGGGCGCCGCGTTCTCCACCTTCAGCGGCTTGCGGATGAACAGCAACAGCACGGACGAGACAAGGAACGAGACGGCCGCGGTCAGGAACGGGAAGGCACGCGCGACGGCGAACAGCGAACCGCCCGCGGGAGGTCCGCCCATGGTGGCCGCGAAGTAGCGGACCTGGTTCTGCGCGGTGGCCTGCGTCAGCTGCGAGGGCGGCACCAACTGCTTGATGACGGCGAGGCCGGTCGGGTTGGAGATGCCGAGGCAGGCCGCCGAGCCGATGGCGACGCCGAAGATGACGGCGGGGTGGGTGTGCCCCGTGGAGACGAGCAGCGCCAGCAGGCCGAGGAGGACGACGCGCACCATGTTGCAGGCGATGAGCAGCAGCCGCCGGTCGAGCCGGTCGGCGAGGGTGCCGCCCGGGATCGACATCAGACTGGCGGTGACCAGCTGCGCGGACCCGACGGCGCCCGCGTAGAGCGCGGAGCCGTTCGTGGCGAGGATCAGCAGCGGGTACGCGACCTCTGCGGTCTCCTTGGCCAGCGCGGCGAACGCCTCACTGGTCCACAGTGCCTGGAAGTCGGCGTTGCGCAGCAGGGGTTTGGGCTCCCGCGGCTGCTCCTGGGCCTGCGCCGGGAGCGCCGTCGCGGGGACGCTGTCGGTGATCGCGTCGTCCGCCGGAGCCGCACCCGGTCCCTTCTCCAGGTCGATGTCAGCCGGTTTGTCAGCCATGGTCACTCCATTCCTTGCCGGGCTTCGCTGACGTCGTCCCTGGGGTGCGGCGCTTCCCCCGCGTCCAGCACGGCGAGGAGCCTGAGCGCCAGCGGGCCCGCGTGCGGCGGGACGAGCATCGACCAGTGGTCGCCGGGCACCGGCTCGATGCGCAGCCCGCCCCAGTACAGGCCGGCCAGGCGATCGCGCAGCCGGTCCGTGCCGTCCGGCCCGCCGGCCCGCGCCGGTTCACCGGAGGCCTGGAACAGCACCGCGCGACAGGGCAGCGGCCGCGGCCGGTAGCGCAACAGCCCCGCCTGGCGGGCCGCGAACCGCCGGCGCTGGGCCGGGTCCCGGCGCAGCCGCCGGGCGAGCGGGCCGACGCCGAGGGCCGCCTCGGCCTGGGCGCGCAGGCCCGCGCGGAGGAACTCCGGGGCGAAGCCCACGGGCAGGCCGCCGGTGTCGGGCACGAATCCGTCCAGGCACACGAGCAGGTCGACGTGCTCGCCGCGCCGGATCAGCAGCCGGGCCAGCTCATGGGCGACGACGGCACCGTAGGACCAGCCGCCGATCGTGTACGGGCCTTCGGGCTGCGCCCGCAGCAGGGCCGCGAGGTGTGCCGCGGCGACGGCACCGACCGTGCGCGGTGTGCCCCGCGGGTCGTCGGTGTCCTCCAGCCCCAGCACCGGTCTGCCGCCGGCGGCCGCCAGTTCGTCGGCGAGTTCCCGGTAGGGCAGCGCGTTGCCGACGGCGTCGCTGACGAGAAACAGCGGCCGCTGCCCCGGCCGTCCCTCGGCGAGGACGGCCACGCCGGGAACAGGGCCGCCGCCGGACGTGGTCGCCGGCCCCCCGCCGGATGCCGGCAACCGGCTCGTGACGGCCGCCACCAGGTCACCAAAGGCGGGGTGGCGTGAGAAGTCGGTGACGGACAGCGCGCACCCGGTGTGCTCTCTGACCGCGGACATGAGGGTGACGGCCATGAGGGACTCGCCGCCCAGGGCGAAGAAGTCGTCGTCGTCGCGCGCGGCGCTCACCCCGAGGGTGCGGCACCAGAGCTTCTCGAGCACGGCCCGGACGCCGTCCGGGCCGGGGACGGACCGGGGCGCGGCCGGCGCCGGTGCGGGCGGCCGCGGCTCCCGTTCGCCGCGCGGGTCCTCGCCCAGGAACCGGTAGCCGGGCAGCGAGACGCGCACCGCCCCGGGTCCGGCGGGTTCCAGTACGTCGTCGATCGCGCGGTCGCCGCCCAGCTCCCACGGGGTGCAGAGCGCCGACAGCAGGGCGTCGGCGGCGGGTTCCCCGGGGCGCCCGGTCAGCCGCACAGCAGTGAACGCGGTGTCCCAGCCGGGGCTGCGGCGCAGTCCGCCGAGCATCGAACTGCCCGGGCCGAGTTCGACGTACGTCGTGCAGCCCGAGGCGAGCAGCGTCTCCATGGCCCGGGCCAGCAGCACGGGGCTGCGCAACTGGGTGGCCCAGTAGTCGGGGCGGGCCACCTGTGCCGGATCGGCCCAGTCGCCGGTGGCGTTGGAGACGAGTGGCAGCCGGGGCGTGCGGGCGGGCACCGACGACAGGGACGCACGCACCGCCTCGGCTGCCGGTTCCATGGCCTTCGAGTGGAAGGCTCGCCGGGTGTGCACCGGCGTGACGGGCAGGCCCGCGAGCGTATCGGCCGCGAGCAGGTCGGCGACGGCGGCCTCTGGCCCGGACAGGACGACGGAGCCCGCGCCCTCGACCGCGACGGTGACCTCGCCGTCCACGGGGAGCCTGGTGGCGATCTCGCCGGCGTCGGCGGTGACGCTCACCATGCGGCCGGGTTCGGTGTCCCACATGGCGCGGGCCCGGCGGCACACCAGGCCGGCCGCGTCCTGCGGCGACCAGACCCCGGCGAGGGCGGCGGCCGTGTATTCGCCGACGCTGTTGCCGAGCAGGGCGGCGGGCCGTACGCCCCACTGCTGGAGCTGGCTGCCGAAGGCGTATCCGAGGGCGAACAGGGCGAGTTGCTGGTGCACGGTGTCGGCGAACCACTCCTGCGGCGTGCCGTCCCCCTCCGCGACGACGGGCGTCAGATCGATGCCGTGAGCGTCGAGCACGGTCTTGTGTATCGCGTCGAACGCCGTCCGGAATCCGGGGAGCAGGCGATGGGCCGCCGCGCCCGCGGCGTGCCGCAGGGTGCCCTGGCCCGGGAGGACGAATGCGACCTTGCCGATCCTGCGCGGCTTGGCGGCGGCGTCCCGGGCGCCCTCCCGCTCGGCGACCCCGCGCAGCAGCCGGGCCGCCTGCCGGGTGTCGCGCGCCACGACGGCTGCCCGGTGCCGGTGCGCGCGCCGCCCGGCGAGGGTGCGGGAGACCTCGGCGACGGACGGCGCGGCCGGATCCGGCTCGAGCCGGTCGGCGAGCGCCCCGGCCATCCGGCCGAGGGCGTGGGGCGCGGCCGCGGACACCAGCAGCGGCCGTGGCCCGCCCCGGTCCGGGAGCGGGGCGCGGCGGGGCGCGGACCGAAGGACCACATGGGCGTTGGTGCCGCCCACGCCGAAGGAGCTGACGGCGGCGACCCAGGCCCCGTCGTCCCGGCGGGGCGTCCACGGCTCGCACCGCTCGACGATCCGGAACGGCGAACTGTCCAGTTCCAGAAGCGGGTTGGGGCTGGTGAAGTGCGCGGTGGGCACGAGCCGGCCGTGCTCCAGCATCAGCGCGGTCTTGATCAGCCCGGCGACTCCGGAGGCCACACCGGTGTGACCGATGTTCCCCTTCGCGGCGCCGAGCGCGCACCGCTCGCGGCTCGCCGCCGCGCCCCCGAAGACATCGGCGAGGGCCTGCACCTCGACCGGGTCGCCGAGCCGGGTCGCGGTGCCGTGCGCCTCGACGTAGTCGATGTCCGCCGGGTCCACTCCCGCGATGCGCTGCGCGGCGCGGATCACCTCGCTCTGCCCGGTCAGGGACGGCGCGGTGTACGCCATTTTGTCGGAGCCGTCGTTGTTGACGGCGGTACCGGTGATCACCGCGGCGATCCGGTCGCCGTCGCGCACCGCGTCCGCGAGCCGCTTCAGCACCACCACGGCGACACCCTCGCTGGGCACCGTGCCCGCCGCCTCCTCGTCGAAGGGCCGGCAGCGGCCGTCGGGCGAGAGGATGCCGCCCGGCTCGTACAGATAGCCCCACTCCCCGTCGGGCATGACGGTGACGCCTCCGGCGAGGGCCGCGTCGCACTCGCCGCCGACGAGGGCGCGTACGGCGAGATGGGTGGCGGTCAGCGAGGTGGAGCAGGCCGTCTGGACGGTGAGCGCGGGGCCGCGCAGCCCGAGCTTGTAGGCGGCGCGGGTGGCGAGGAAGTCCTTCTCCCGCCCGATGTAGCGGGCGAGTTCACCCAGGTCGGGGTCGGTGTGCTCGCCCACCCGGTCGGCACCCGCGTACACCCCGATCCGGCCTTTGAAGCGGGTCGGGTCGAGGCCCGCGTCGTCGAAGGCGGTGACCGCGCACTCCAGGAACACGCGCTGCTGCGGGTCCGTCGCCGCCGCCTCGGCCCGGCTGTAGGAGAAGTACGCCCGGTCGAACCGGCGGGAGCCTGCGATGACACCCATGGCGGGGACGAAGTTGTCCCGGCGGACGTAGGAGGGGTCGGCGCCCCGGGCGATCAGCCGTTCGGGGTCGAAGCGGCTGATGCCGTCCGCGCCGGCCGTCAGCGCCGCCCAGTACTGGTCCACGTCGTCGGCCCCGGGCAGCCGGCAGGCCATGCCCACGACCGCCACGGCGCCGTCCCCGTACTCGCCTGCACTCGGCACGGTCATACCCCCAGGTCGACGTAGAGGTGGTCGAGGCCCACGTACGAGAGGTTGGGGCCCCACACCGCGGCCTCGGGTGCGAGCCGGGCGGCCGGGAAACGTGCGGCGAAGCGGCGCAGCAGCACGGCCGCCTCCAGCCGGGCGAGCGGTGCGCCGACGCAGTAGTGCGGCCCGAACCCGAAGACCAGATGCTGCTCGGACGCGCCGCCCTCGGCGGTGCCTGCCGCTTCGCCGGTGACCGGGCAGGCCGCGGCCGGTGCGCCGCCGTCGGCGAGCAGGCCCTCACCGGTGAGGCTGACGAGGACGAGGTCCCCCTCCTTCATGTGCTCTCCGGCGAGCTCCTGGTCGTGGGCGACGACGCGGCCCAAGTGCCGTAGCGGCGGGCGGCGTTGCAGCACCCGCTCCACGAACGCCTCCGCGACGCCGGGCCGCTGCTCGCGCACGGCGTCCCACACCCGCGGCTCGCCCAGGACGTCCAGGACTGTTGCCGCGAGCAGCGACGACGTGGTCTCCAGGCCGCCGAAGAGGTTCATCGCCCAGGTCGCCGTCGTGCGCGCCCGGTCCTCGGGGGTCTCCTGCGGGAAGGCCTTCGGGGCGGTGGCCCGGGACAGGGCCTCGGTCATCTCCACCATCGTGCGGTGGGCCGCCTCGGCGTAGTCCCGGCGGTACATCGCACCGATGAACAGCGAGAGGGTGCGCGCCCAGCGGTGCAGCACCCCGGGCGGTTCGGCGACTCCGACGACGTGCGCCATCACCTTGCCGGAGAGCCCGTCGGCGACGGCCGACACGACGTCGTGCGGCACGGCCCCGGCCAGCGCGTCGAGGCACTCGTCGGTGAACTCCTCGACGCGGGACGCGAGAGAGCGTGCGTACGAGGCCGACATCACCCGCTGCACCGGGCGGCGCAGCGCCGTGTGCTCGGGGGCGTCGGCCTGCACGAACCACAACCGCAGGAACTCGGTGAGCTCGCGGTACTCCTCGCGCGCGGCGCCGGTCATGTACAGCTGGAAGGAGCGCTCGAAGGTCCCGGATGTGAAGCCGGGGTGGTTGAGGACCTGCCGGGCGAGCCGCGGATCCGCGACGACCCAGCATTCGAGGCCCTCGTCCCACGCGAGCGGGGGCGTACCGTTCACGCGCCGCCGGCCTCCTTCTCGACGAGCGCCCGCAGACCGGCCGGGGTCGGGGAGAGCAGGAAGTCGCGCAGCCGCACGCTCACACCGAGGCGCTCCTTCACCTTGCGCATGAGGCGCACCGCGCCGAGGGAGTTGCCGCCCACCATGAAGAAATCGGTGTCGGCGTCGATCACGGCCCCCGGCTCGGCTTCCTCGGTGAGCTCGGCGAACAGCTCGATGATGCGGGCGGTCGTGGCCGCGTCCTCGGTCTCCGCGGCCCGGGTCGCCTGCCCCGCGGGTACGGCGCGGGCGGCAAGGGCACGCCGGTCGACCTTGCCGTTGGCGGTGACCGGGATGCGGTCCACGATCGTCCACAGGGTGGGGACCATGTAGGCGGGCAGCCTCTGCTGGAGCAGGGCACGCAGGTCCGTGGCGGCGAGGGCGGCGCCCGCGGCCGGAACCACCGCGGCGACCAGCCGTTTGTCGGCGCTGTCCCCGTCGGTGACCTGTACGACGGCGTCCTGGACGGCGGGGTGCTCGGTCAGCACATCGCTGATGGCGCTGAGTTCGACCCGGTAGCCGCGCAGTTTGACCTGGTCGTCGACGCGCCCGAGGAAGCGGAGCCTGCCGCGGGAGTCGATGCGCACGATGTCGCCGGTGCGGTAGAGCCGCTCGGGCACGTCGGGCGAGAACTCCCCGAAGGAGCGCGCCGTCTCGTCCGCGTCCCCGAGGTATCCGTCGGCGAGGCCCGCTCCCGCCGCGTACAGCTCGCCGATCGCGCCGGGCGGCAGCAGCCTGCGCCGCCCGTCCAGGACGTAGACCCGGGTGCCGGGCACGGGCCGGCCGATGGGCAGCGGGCCGTCGACCTCGTCGGGCGAGGAGACCGAGTGCGTGGTGGTGAAGGTGGTGTTCTCGGTGGGGCCGTAGCCGTTGGTGACGACGATGCCGGGGTGGCGGGCCAGCACCCTGGCGGTGTGTTCGTGCGGCACCACGTCGCCGCCGGTCAGCAACTGCCTCAGGCCGCCGAGCGAGTCGGGCGCGAACTCCTCCACGAGCCGGAACAGGCCCGCGGTGAGCCAGGCCACGGTGATCTCGCGCTCGCGCAGGAAGGCGCCGAGTTCGGTGGGCGAGGCAAGGCCCGCCGGATGCACCTCCAGGGTCGTCCCGGTGAGCAGGGCGCCCCACACTTCGAGGGTCGAGGCGTCGAACGCCAGGGGGGACAGGCGCAGCATCCGCTCGCCCGGGCCCAGGCGCACGAACCCCGCCTCGTGCACAAGACGGATCACGGCGCGGTGGGGCACGGCGACGCCCTTGGGCTCGCCGGTGGAACCGGAGGTGAAGGCGACGTAGGCGAGCCGGGCGGGGTCCTCGGGCGCGAGCTCCTCACCGTCGGCGTCCGTCGGCCGCCAGCTGGGCTCCCATACCGCGACCGGCTCGGTGCCCAGCGCGCGGAAACGGCGCGCGGCGTCCCCGGCGACCGGTCCGACGAGCGCGGCGGACGGCCGGGCGCGGGCCACGATCCTCGCCAGATGGGCGTCCGTGGCGCTCTGCTCCACGCCCACGTAAGCGGCGCCGGACCACAGCACTCCCAGGACGGCGACGGCCTCGGCGACCGAACGCTCGACACCGACCAGCACCCGGTCGCCGGGACGGACCCCGGCGGCGCGCAGCAGCCGCGCTTGTTCGCGTGCGGCACCCGCCAGTTCGGCGTACGTGAGCCGGGCGGACCCGTCGCGTACGGCGACGGCGTCCGGAGTGCGGGCGGCGGCCGCGCGGAAGAGCGCGTCGAGGGAGGTGCCGGGGAACTCCCGGCGGGTGTCGTTGAGTTCGGCGAGCCGGGCGTGGGCGTCGGCGGACATGCAGCGCACGTCCTCCAGGCGCTCGGCGGCACCGGTGGCCAGTTCCCCGGCGCCGGCCACGAAGTCGGCGACGAAGGCCCGGGTCTCGGCCTCGGTCCAGACGCCGGTGGCGTATTCGACGTGGCCCGCGTAGGCCGGGTCGGAGTGCCCGATGAGCATCGTCAGGTCGAACTGCGAGCCGCCCCCGTGGCCCTCCTCGACCCGTAGCCGCGCGGTACCCGCGTCGAGGGACTGCGGCACCAACTGGTCGTGCATGCCGAAGCAGACCTGGACCAGCGGGTGGCAGCCGAGGCTGCGTTCGTCCCCGAGCCGGGAGACCAGTTCCTCGAAGGGCAGGTCTCCCGCGTCGATGCTCTGTGCGAGCGAGGAGTGCACGGAGAGCAGATAGGCGGCAGGGCTCAGCTCGTCGTCGATGTCGACGCGGACCGGGACGAGATTGCCCGCGACGGCGATCAGCCGCTCCAGGTCGCTGCTCCCGCGCCCGAGCAGCGGCACACCGACGAGCAGGCTGCGGGCCCCGGTACGGCGGCCGACGGCCAGGGCGAAGGCGCCGAGCAGGAAGGCGTACGGGGTGATGCCGAGCACGCGGGCCCGCTCGGTGACGGCGGCGGTCACGGCGGGCCCGAGGTCCAGTGCGGTGCGCTCGCCCTCGGCGTCCTGGACGGCGGGGCGCTGCCGGTCCGCGGGCAGTTCCAGGGCCGTGGGCGCGCCGTCGAGGTGGCTCTTCCAGAACGCGGCCTGGGCGTCCCACACGCCACGTGCCCGCAGGGCTTCCTGACGCTCGCTCAGCACCCTTACCGGGACGGCGGGTCCGGCCTCCGGCTCGAGGCCGGTGCCGGTGCCGGTGAGCGCGGCGTGCCGTGCGAACAGCTCACGTAACAGCAGCCCGACCGCCCAGCCGTCGAGCACCATGTGGTGCGCGGACAGGACGACGGCATCGCGGCCCGCCGGGTGCGAGAAGTACAGCAGCCGCCAGGCGGGCGCGGCCGACAGGTCGAAGGGACGGCGCCCCTGTTCGGCGCCCTCACGGCGGACGAACGCGTCGAAGCCCTCGACGGGCCCCTCGTGCACGATCTCCGTCAGCTGCGGTGCGTGGGAGGGCAGTACCTCCCGTACGACGTCGTCCTCGCCGTCGCCCGGGCTCTCCCGGAAGACCGTGCGCAGCCCCTCGTGGCGGGCGGCGGTCTCGGCGAGCGCCTTGGCGAGGGCGCCGCGGTCGATGCGACCGCCGTCCTCGGCGTGGCAGGTGAAGACGAGGTTGTACGGGGATCCACCGGCCACGCGTTCGATGAGCCACATACCGCGCTGGGCCGGCGAGAGGGCCGTGTCCCCGCGGGGGCCCACCTCGGCGGTGACCTCGGTCGTCTCCTCGGCCCGCGCCCCGGCGAGGACCTCGGCGAGCGGCCGGCCGCCGAGCAGCTCCTTCACGGCGATGCGCAGGCCGAGCCGCTCCTGGACCTGGGCGGCCAGACGCATGGCCCGCAGCGAGTCGCCGCCGAGGGAGAGGAACGTCTCCGTGGCGAAGCTCGCCGGGTCCGCCCCGCCGAGGACGGCGGCGGCCAGCGCTTCGCGGGTCGGCGCCATCAGACGGCCTCGGCGGGGCTCGCGAGGAGATCGGCCTGGCCGCTGACGGTGGCGGAGCGGAACAGGTCGATGGTGCGCAGGGTCCGCCCGGAGGTCTGGCTGAGGCGCTCCACCAGGACCACGAGAAGCAGCGAGTCGCCGCCGGCCTCGAAGAAGCTGACGTCGTCGTCGATGTCGTCGGCGGCGTCGATGCCGAGGATCTCCCGCCAGATGGACCGTACGAGTTCGAGCCGCTCCTCGGAGTCGTCCAGGTTGATCGTCTCGACGGGCTGTTCGAGCACGGGTTCCTCCGGTGAGGTGGCAAGGTCCGCGGCGCTGCGCCGCAGATCTGTCAGGAAGGCGGACACGGCGGAGCGATCGGTGACGTCCGTCGGGTGGTCGAGGGACAGCTCCAGTTGCCGGCCGTCGACGTCGTCGGCGATCCGGACGAACACCGCGAGGTCGTACTTGACGTAGAGGGGGTCGAGCGGGCGCAGCCGGCCGGTGACGCCGGGGGCGAGCACGGGAGTGTGCGGGGCGTCGTCGAGATTGAGCAGGACCGGGGTCAGGGGCGGCCAGAGCCGGGTCCGGTCGGGGTTGAGTTCGGCGGCGAGCGCGTCCAGCGGCACATCGGCGTCCATGAACGCCTCCATGCTCGCGACCCGGGCGGCGCGCAGCAGTTCCCGCCAGCCGGTGTCCGGTTCCAGGGAGATACGCAGCACCACGGTGGTGATGAACATGCCGATGACGTCGGCGGCGTCCGGATGGTCGCGGCCCGGCCAGGCGAAGGCGATCAGGAAGTCCCGCTGTCCGCTGCCGCGGGCCAGCGTGCCGGCGAGCAGGGCGACGCCGAGCATGAAGGTGGTGCACCCCTCCTCGGAGGCGACCGCCAGGGCCTTCGCGGTGTGCTCGGCATCCAGGCGGGTGGTGACGGTGGCGCCGAGCCGGGCGGCCTCCAGGTCGTCTCCGGCGCCGCGCTCGAAGGGAAGGCGTACGTCGACGGGTGCGCCGCGCAGCCGCTCGACGACCTCGGCGACCTGGGCGGCCACCTCCTCGGGCGAGCGGTCGGCGACGACCGAGGCGGGGTGCGGGGGATCGCTCAGCTGCGGCCGGGTGCCGGCGAGCCGGGCCCGGTAGACGGCGAAGGTCTCCTCCAGGAGCATCGTGCGCGACAGGCCGTCGACCACGATGTGGTGCGAGACGAGGACCAGCAGGGTGCGCCGGGCGTCGAGTCGGACGACCACGGCCCGCGCGGGCGCGTCGGCACCCAGGTCGAACGGGGTGCTGCACAGCTGCCGCACGAACGCGTCGACCTCCGGGGCGCCGAGCCCCTCGGCCTCGGCGTCGCGCAGCACCGCCTCGCCCGGTTCACCGTGGGTGCTGTACTCGACGCGACGGAGCCTGGTGTTGAACCGGAAGCGGGTCCGGAGCGACGGATGCCGGGCGATGGTCAGCCGGGCGGCCTCGACGAGCTGCCCGTGGTCCACCTCACCGGTGAACTCGACGACGGTCGGGACGAGTTGGGTGGGTCTCTGCAGTTCGTCGCGATCGAGGACCCACAGACCCTGCTGCATCCGAGTGGCTGGGTACCAAAGGAACTCTTCCGGCACGTGTAACGACGAATCGGACAACAAGTGAGATTCCCCCGAAACTCATACAGCAATGGAACCGCTTACTGGAAGCGCAAATACAGTCGACGACACACGGAACACAACGACCCCCGCGCGGCATGTTTTCACCGCAAGGCGCAGAAGGGGGTGTGAATCTAAGCAGGGCAGCACCGACGTCCAATGGCTGAATGACCCTAGGCAGCGCCCGATGAACATGTCAAGGGCGGTCGGACTCGGCGGAATTCAACGCCCCCGGACCTGCCGATCAACCGTTATGCATTGCTTTTCGGCCACCTGGCTCAAAGCAATTCCGACACGCGGAACATGTCCAATTCATTGCACGCTCGGGTGACCCGAGAGTACATGGTCAAATCATTGAGCTTTGACCGACACCGATCGTGTACGTTGTCTCGCGGCGTCCCCGCCCCCGCTGGCTTCCACCGCACCAGGAGGAGGGGCTCCGCGCCCGGACGAAAGGACAACCGCCTTGAAAGTCCATGACGCCGCCATATCCAACGCCGCGATTTCCGGATGCCCCGTGCACCCTGGTGCGACGGCCGATCTCGTCGTCCCCTGGCTGTACAGCGGCGGCGACGCACACGCCGTATGGCGCTGGATGCGCGCACAGGAGACCCTCACGCGCCAGGAGGTGGACGCGGAGCGCGGCTTCTGGAACATCGTGGGGTTCGACGACGCCGAACGCGTCCTGCGCGACACCGAGACCTTCACCTCGGAGCGCGGCACCATGCTCGACCTCCTCGGCACGGACGACCCGGCCGGCGGCAAGCAGCTCGCCGTCACCGACCCGCCGCGCCACACCGAGATGCAGACGCGCCTGAAGAAAGCACTTGCGGTCAAGGCCGTCGAGCGCCAGAAGGACATGATCAGACCGCTGGTCGTCGACCTGATCGCACCGCTCGGCGACGGCGGCACCTTCGACTTCGCCGAGGCGATGCTGGCGATGCCGATGTCCGTGACCGGCACCATGATGGGGCTGCCCAAGGCGGACTGGCCCTGGCTGAGCCTTCTGACGACCATCTGCATCGCCGCGGACGACCCGGAGTACCAGGACCCCGGCGGCAAGGCGGCCACCCTGGCGCGGGCCCACCGGGACCTGTTCGCGTACTTCCAGGACCTGATGCGCTTCCGCCGCCACAACCTCGGCGACGACCTGCTGAGCGTGCTGATCTCCACCGAGTTCGAGGGCCGCCACATGGACCCCGGTGAGATCGTGGCCAACTGCTACAGCCTGCTGCTCGGCGCGAACGTCACCACCCCGCACTCCCCCAACTACGTGATGGCGGAGTTCATCGACAAGGGCGTGCTCCAGGACTGGGCCGCGCACCCGGACGTCACCACCTCGGCCACCGAGGAGGCGCTGCGCTGGGCCTCGCCCGTCAACCACTTCCTGCGCTACGCCACCCGCGACGTGGAGGTCAGGAACACCAAGGTCGGCGCGGGCGACGCGGTGGTCGTCTGGCTCGGTTCGGCCAACCGCGACGAGGCCGTGTTCCCCGACGCGCAGACCTTCGACATCCGCCGCAAGCCCAACAAGCACGTGGCCTTCGGCATCGGCCCGCACTACTGCATCGGGCACAGTGTGGCCCGTGTCACCTTACGCATCCTCTTCGAGGAACTGCTCACCCGCTTCGAGGACTTCCAGCCGGCTGGCAAGCCGGAACGCCTCGCCTCGAACTTCGTCTCCGGCTGGAAGCACGTGCCCATCACCGCCCGGCCGCGCCGCGGCGCCGGCAAGGCCGGGTGACGCGACGATGGCCGTGACCGCGCCGTCCACCCCGTGGCTGCGCCGCTTCCACACCTCCGAACCCGGCGCGATGCGGTTGTTCTGCTTCCCGCACGCCGGTGGCAACGCCTCGTTCTTCCACCCGTTCTCGGCGCGGCTCGCACCGCGGGCCGAGGTGCTGGTCGTGCAGTATCCGGGACGTCAGGAGCGGTTCGACGAGCCCTGCATCGAGGACCTGCACGTCCTGGCCGACACCGTGGCCGCGGAGCTCACCACGTGGGCCGGCGAGCCGTTCGCCCTGTTCGGACACAGCATGGGAGCCACGCTGGCGTTCGAGGTGGGCAGCCGGCTGCACGCCGCCGGGGCCCGTCCGAGCACCCTGTTCGTGTCCGGGCGGCGCGCCCCCTCGGTGCCCGCGCCCGGCTCGGTGCACCGGGCGAGCGACGACGAGCTGATCGCCGACATGAAGCTCCTGGGCGGCACGGACACGCGGATGCTGGACAACCCCGAGCTGCTCGCGGCGATCCTGCCCGCGATACGCAGCGACTACGTCGCCACGGAGACGTACCGCTACCGGGGGGCACCCCGGCTCGACTGCCCCGTCACCGCGTTCATCGGGGATGCCGATCCCCGCGTGGACGCCCCCATGGCCCGGGCCTGGGCCACCCACACGACGGAAGAGTTCCAGCTGCGTGTATTCGGCGGGGGTCACTTCTTTCTCGTACCGCATCTCGCTTCCGTCGTGGAGAGTGTCGCAACGGTTCTCGACACGACAGGCGACCCTCAAGCATTCACCCGGAGTTAATGATTCCGGCCTCCGCCATGAACGTCCGAAGCCCTGAAGAGGATTCTCCATGAAATACCGCGTCATCGGTAGCGACCCGGCAACCCGCCGCGAGGTGAGCGTCCTGAGCCTCGGCTCGATGCTCTTCGGGACGGTGACCGACGAAGCGACGTCTTTGGCCATTCTCGATCGTTTCGTCGAGGCGGGCGGAACCTTCATCGACACGTCAAACAACTATGCGTTCTGGGTCAACGGAACGCAGGGCGGGGAAAGCGAGGAACTGCTCGGCCGCTGGATCCGCAGCCGGGGCATCGGCGACGAGATCACCATCGCCACCAAACTCGGCGCCCGCCCGAACGCACCGGCGACCGGTTTCAGCCTCGACGTCGAGGGACTTTCGGCCAAAACCATTCGGGAATCCGCCGAGCGCAGCAGGGAGCGCCTCGGTGTCGAGCGCATCCACCTCCTGTACGCGCACATCATGGACGAGAAGACCCCCCTCGAGGAGACCGTCACCGGCTTCGCCGAGGTCGTGGCCGACGGCGTCGCGGGCCTGCTCGGCGCGAGCAACCACTGGGCCTGGCGGGTGGAGGCCGCCCGCGGCATCGCCAAGGCCGCCGGGCTGCCCGGCTACGAGGTCCTCCAGCATCACCACAGCTACCTGCGCCAGCGCACCGACATCCCGAGCCTGCGCTCGCCCGACGGCAACCAGGGCCTGGTCAGCGCGGACCTGCTCAGCTACGTACGGGCCAACCCGTCCCTCACCCAGGTCGCCTACTCCCCGCTGCTGTCCGGGGCGTATGTGCGCGACGACAAGCCGCTGGGCCCGGGCTTCGAGCACGCGGCCACACCCGCCCGCCTCCAGGTCGTACGCGAGGTGGCCGACGAGACCGGTGCGAGCGTGAACCAGGTCGTCCTGTCCTGGCTGATGGGCGGCGACATCCCGATCCTGCCGCTGGTCGGTGCGTCCTCGGTCGAGCAGCTCGACGACAGCCTGGCCGCCGTCGACCTCACGCTGACCTCCGAGCAGCGCGCCAAGCTCGACGGCGTGAACTGAGCCCGTCCGCCGGCGGGCACCCCGGACGCGGAGGTGGCCGCCGGCGTCGCGTTCTGCGTGCCGGGAAGCCCCGGCTCCGGGCACGGGCGGGGAGGGCCGCCGCTCAGGGCACGTTCCGCCCCGATTGACGGCCGCCGTCAACCGATGCCCGCGTTGCCGGTGGTCCGGTGCACCATGTGGTCATGAGCGTGGACATCGACATCACCGGGCTGCGGCCGGAGAGGGTCTCCGTCGTGCCCTCGCCTCTGGCCGAGCTCAGCATGGCGCTGCACGCGCTGTCCGAGCCGGGACACCACCCGGGCCTGCAGGGCTGGGTGACGAGCATCACCGCCGGACTCGACCCCCATCTGGCGGACCGGATGTGCGACGCCGACTTCCTGTGGCGGTCGACGTTCTCGGACCTCTTCCTCCCCTACGCGGGCGTCCCTGGCGGCGCGACGCTGCCCGGCGCGACGCTCGCCGAGGACCTCGACATTCTGGACAAGCTCAGCGACGAGCAGTTCGTGGACGCGGCCCTGGAGTTCACCTGCGCCGTCTGCTACAGCACGCGCGGGCCGAGCGTGCTCTCGGACACCGAGGTGCGCCGGCGCGCCCTGGAGCTGGCCGCCGCGCGCGGGCCCCGGCAGCTGCGGTTCAGCGAGCGGCTGCTGGCCGACCCGCCGCGGATCCGGGCCTGGCTGCGGCAGTTCCTGGAGGACTGCGACGCCGCGTTCTTCGCGGACACCTGGTCCCGGCTGCGCCACCAGCTCGCGGCGGACGCCCGCCACAAGACGGACCTCCTGCGGCGCAAGGGTCTTGCCGAGGCCCTCGCATCGGTGTCGCCCGTGGTGACGCTCGACGAGGAGGCGGCCCGGATCACCGTCGACAAACTCGGTGACGGCCGCACCGCCACGGTGGGCGGAGGACTGCTGCTCGTCCCGACCAGCCTGGGCCGGCCGCATCTGATGGTGCTGCACCGGTACGGCTGGCAGCCGGTGCTGCACTATCCGGTGAGCTCTCCGGAACCGGCGGCTCCGCCTTCGCTGGAGCAGCTGACGCTGCGGATGGCGGCCCTGTCCCACCCGGTGCGGATGCGCATGTGCCGCAGCCTGGCCCGCAGCGCCTTCACCACCGGGGAGCTGGCCCAGGTCCACGGGATGACGGCACCGGAGATATCCCGGCATCTGAGCGTCCTGAAGAAGGCGGGCCTGCTCGCCACCCGGCGCCGCGGCCGGTACGTCCTGCACCAGCTGGACGTGACGGCGGTGGCCCGGCTGGGCAGCGACTTCCTGGAGGGCATCCTCCGGTAGACGTGGCACCAGTGGGACCCACCGGTCCCTGGGCGGTCACGGATCCGTGGACGGCCACCGGCCGATCGGACTCCCGTGGGCGATGGGCCCTCGCGGCTCCCGGCTCCCGGCTCCGATCGGCCCCTCGTCCGCGACGGGCTCCCGTCCGCGACCGGACCTCGCCGGCACCCGGCTCCTGGCCGCAACGGCCTCCCGTCCCTCGGTGCACCGGCCCTGGTAGTCGGCCCCTGTCAGTCGAACCGGATGTGCTTCAGCCCCACCTTCGCCTGCCGCAGCCGGGTCCGTAGGGCGCCGCCCGTGTTGGGTGTGAGGGTCAGTCCGACGAGCACCGCGATCCGGTCCGCCGTCTTGGGCACCGTGGAGTGGTCCGTCCACAGGTGTTCGGCGAACTCGGGCTCGCGCAGCCGCTCCAGACAGTGGTCGAGCTGCTGGACGGCCCAGCTCTCACTGCGCAGCGGGGCGTCCTTGCCGCCGACGTACTGCATGAGGTGGCCGAGACCGCGCTCCCGCAGCCTGCGCAGTACGGTCTCGCGGTCGGCGAGCAGCGCGAAGTGCCGTACGTCATGGCCCAGTTCGCGCAGTCGGCCGATCATCTGCGCGAAGTAGTCGGGATCCGTGACGGTCATGGGGACGATGACATCGCCGTCGTGCTTGCTCAGCGTCAGGTCGAGGACCTCCACCACGCCCTGCCGCCAGGACGCCAAATCCTGGAAGTCCCCACGCAGATCGGGCGGCAGCATACGGCGCAGCCCGAAGCCGGCGTGTTCCGGATCGCAGATGACGCTGCCGGGCAGGCGACGCTGTATCTCGTGTGCGGTCTGTGTCTTGCCGCCCCCGAAGGGGCCGTTGATCCACAGGAGCATGCGCCGACCCTAGTGGGTGACCTTCACCTCCGGGGAACGCGGTGGCTCAACCGTGTCCGCCCGCCCGTACGAGACCGGTCTCGTAGGCGAGGACGACCACCTGTACGCGGTCCCGGAGGCCCAGTTTCGTCAGGATGCGGCCGACGTGGGTCTTCACGGTCGCCTCGGAGAGCACCAGTCGCGCCGCGATCTCGCCGTTCGAGAGCCCCTGGGCGACCAGCACCATGACCTCGCGCTCGCGGTCGGTGAGCCGTTCGAGCTCCTTGTGCCGTGGTTCCGTCGTGGCGCCCGGCAGCATCGGCGCGAACCGGTCCAGGAGCCGGCGGGTGGTGGACGGCGCGACCACGGCGTCGCCGCTGTGCACGGAGCGGATGGCGGCGAGCAGTTCACCGGGCGGTACGTCCTTGAGCATGAAGCCGGAGGCGCCCGCCTTCAGCCCGGAGAACGCGTACTCGTCGAGGTCAAAGGTGGTCAGGATCAGCACCTTCGGCGGGTTGGGCTCGGAGCAGATGCGGCGGGTGGTCTCCACCCCGTCCAGCTTCGGCATACGGACGTCCATGAGGACCACGTCCACCTCGGTGGAGCGCAGCACCTGAAGGGCCTCGACGCCGTCGCCCGCCTCCGCGACGACCTCCATGTCCGGCTGGGCGGCGAGCACCATCCGGAACCCGGTGCGCAGCAGCACCTGGTCGTCGACGAGCATCACTCGGATCGGCATGGGGGTCCTCCGGTCGGCCTTCGGTCGATGGGCTGGATCGTGTGGCGGGCGGCTGGCGGTCTGGCGCGCACGTGTCAGTGAGCCGGTTTCAGCGGCAGCAGGGCGCTGATGCGGAAGCCTCCTCCGGGGCGGGGGCCCGCGTCCAGGGTGCCGCCGACCATGCCCACACGCTCGCGCATGCCGATCAGTCCATGGCCCTGGCCGTCGATGCCGCCCTCCTCGTACAGCTCGTGCGGGGCGCCCTTGCCGTCGTCCTCGACGAGCAGGCCGAGGCCGTCGTCGAAGTACACCAGGCGCACGCTCGCACCCGTGTTGGGGCCCCCGTGCTTGCGCGTGTTGGTGAGCGCCTCCTGGACGATGCGGTACGCCGTGAGCTCCACGCCGCTGGGCAGCGGGCGCGGGGTCCCCTCCACCTTGAAGTCGACGGGCAGCCCCGCGCTGCGGCACTGCTCGACGAGCTCGTCGATCTGCCCGACGTCGGGCTGGGGAACGTACTCGCCGGCTTCCTTGTGCTCGCCGGTGCGCAGCACGCCGAGCAGGCGGCGCATCTCCGCGAGAGCCTGGCGGCCCGTTCCCGAGATCGTCTCCAGGGCCTTCTTCGCCTGCTCGGGGGCGGTGTCGAGCACGTAGGCGGCGCCGTCCGCCTGGACCACCATCACCGAGACGTTGTGGGCGACCACGTCGTGCAGCTCGCGGGCGATCCGCGCGCGCTCGGCGGCGACGGCCACCTTGGCCTGCGCCTCGCGCTCCTTCTCCAGCCGGGCGGCGCGCTCCTCCAGCTGGGCGAGATAGGCACGGCGGGTGCGCACGGAGTCGCCGAGGACCCAGGCGAGCGCGAACGGCACGCTCTGGAAGACGGCGATCGCCACATTGCTCAGGGGACTGGAGTGGTGCTGCGCCCAGCGTGCCTGTGCCAGGGGCCCGGCGAGCAGACCGCCGATCAGTCCGACGCGCGAGGCCCAGCCGGCGCCGTCCGCGGCGACCGTGTAGATGATCACGAGCATGGCGAAGTCGGCGACCATCGACTCCTGGTCCAGGGCCAGCTGGGCCACCCCCATGGCCGCCGCCACGATGAGCATCTTCTCGGGCATCCGGCGGCGGAGCGCGACGACCACGCACAGGACGGCCGAGATCGCGAGCCCCACCGGGAGCGACCCGTGGTGGTTCCGCGCCCCGTCGAGGTTCGTCAGGCTCACGCAGGAAAGCCCGAACAGGACCACGGCCCAGAAGCCGTCGACCCACGTGGGGTGTCTGCGGAGGAAGTCATAGAGGCCCTGCACGTAACCCAGCGTAGGGAAGCCCAGCGTGTGCGGGGTCAACCGGAGGGCCGATCCGGGGCGGACACGCGTACTCCGCAAGGTGGATGTCTTGTGATTCCGGTCGCTTAGGAACGGCTTTGGGCGCCGGGCGCGCGGGGTGCGCTCGGGACGCGTGCCGCACGCTCCGGGCGCGCGGCATGCCTCCCGGGCTCCCGGCGCGTGCCCGGACCGCACGCTCCCCGCGCATGGCCCGTCCGCACCCCGCCTAGCCTGAACGCGTGGCAGACAGAGGCGACGGCGAGTGGCGCGGATGGCGGGCGGCGGCCGAGGAGGCGCTGTACGGGGCGGACGGGTTCTACCGGCGGCCCGAGGGACCCGCGGGGCACTTCCGTACCTCCGTGCACGCCTCACCGCTCTTCGCCGCCGCCGTGGCCCGGCTGCTGTGCCGGGTCGACGAGGCGCTGGGACGGCCCGAGGAGCTCGCCTTCGTGGACATGGCGGCCGGCCGGGGCGAGCTGGTCACCGGCGTCCTCGACGCGCTGCCCCGCGAGGTCGCGGACCGCACTCGCGCGTGTGCCGTCGAGATCGCCGAGCGCCCCGAGGGCCTCGATTCCCGCATCGAATGGCTCGGCGAGCCCCCGGCGCGGATCGAGGGGCTGCTGTTCGCGAACGAGTGGCTGGACAACGTGCCGGTCGAGGTCGCGGAGGCCGGCGCCGACGGCGTGCCCCGGCTGGTCCTGGTACGCCAGGACGGTAGCGAGCGCCTCGGGGAGCCGGTCGCGGGCGCGGAGGCGCAGTGGCTGGAGCGCTGGTGGCCGCTGTCCGCCGAGGGGTGCCGCGCCGAGATCGGCCTCCCCAGGGACACCGTCTGGGCCGAGGCCGTCGCCACCCTGAACCGAGGGCTCGCCGTCGCCGTCGACTACGCGCACCGCACGGACGCCCGGCCGCCCTTCGGGACGCTCACCGGATTCCGCGCCGGCCGGGCGTGCGCGCCCGTACCCGATGGATCCTGCGACATCACCGCGCATGTGGCACTGGACGCGTGCGCCCTGCCGGGCGCACGCCTCATGACCCAGCGCGCCGCCCTGCGCGCTCTCGGTGTCAGTGGCGCACGTCCCCCGCTGGCCCTCGCGTCCACCCACCCGACGGCCTATGTGCACGCCCTCGCACAGGCCGGAACCGCCGCGGAACTGATCGCGCCCGGAGGCCTCGGCGACTTCGGCTGGCTGCTCCAGCCGGCCGGCGTCCCGGCCGCCCGTCTCGGGGAGCTATTTGTCGATGTCCCCGACCACGAAGAACATTGAGCCGAGGATGGCCACCATGTCGGCCACCAGCGTCCCCGGCAGCAGCTCGGTCAGCACCTGGATGTTGTTGTACGAGGCGGAGCGCAGCTTGAGCCGGTACGGGGTCTTGTCGCCCTTGCTGACCAGGTAGTAGCCGTTGATGCCGAGCGGGTTCTCGGTCCAGGCGTAGGTGTGGCCCTCGGGCGCCTTGAGCACCTTCGGCAGACGCTGGTTGACCGGCCCGGGCGGCAGGTCCGCCAGCCGGTCCAGGCAGGCGTCGGCCAGGTCGAGCGCGTTGTGCGTCTGCTCCAGGAGGCACTCGAAGCGGGCCAGGCAGTCCCCCTCCTGGCGGGTGACGACCTTCAGCGTGTCCTGGAGCTCCGGATAGGCCAGGTACGGCTCGTCGCGGCGCAGGTCGAAGTCCACACCGGAGGCTCGTGCGATCGGACCGCTCACGCCGTACGCGTGCACGGCCCGAGGCGACAGGACACCCACGCCCCGGGTGCGCCCCCGGAAGATCTCGTTGCCGAGCACCAGGTCGTCGAACCGGTCCATGCGCGAGCGCACCGCCGAGACGGCGGCACGCGCGCGTGCCGTCCAGCCCGCGGGCAGGTCCTCCTTGAGGCCGCCCACGCGGTTGAACATGTAGTGCATGCGCCCGCCGGAGATCTCCTCCATGACGCCCTGGAGTTCCTCGCGCTCCTGGAAGGCGTAGAACACCGGTGTGATGCCGCCCAGCTCCAGCGGGTACGAGCCGAGGAACATCAGATGGTTCAGGACCCGGTTCAGCTCCGCGAGGAGCGTGCGCATCCACACCGCGCGCTCGGGGACCTCCATCCCGAGCATCCGCTCGACGGCGAGGACCACGCCCAGCTCGTTCGAGAAGGCGGAGAGCCAGTCGTGGCGGTTGGCGAGGACGATGATCTGGCGGTAGTCACGCGCCTCGAACAGCTTCTCCGCACCGCGGTGCATATAGCCGACGACCGGCTCCGCGCGCAGGATGCGCTCACCGTCCAGCACGAGCTTCAGCCGCAGCACCCCGTGTGTGGACGGATGCTGGGGCCCGATGTTGAGCACCATGTCGGTGCTCTCCGCGGCACCGCCGATCCCGACCATGGTCTCCGTCGTAGGAGTCATGGACACAGTCTCTCGTACGTACGCTTGCGGCATGGAAACGGGGACTGCGGGGAGGGGCGGCGAGCCCGTCTGGACGGGGCTGCCGCCGGGACTGCTGCGGATGCGGCGACTGCTGCTGGTGGTGTGGCTGGGACTGCTGACGCCGGCCGTGGGGCTGCTCCTCGGTCTGCTCGCCGGGCCCCTCTGGGCGCTGTTCGCGCTCGTGCCGCTCGCCGCGCTGTGCTGGGGCTGGGTGCTGCTGGGCCGCAACTGGCGCTCCTGGCGCTACGCCGAGCGGGCCGACGACCTGCTGATCAGCCGGGGCGTGCTGTGGCGCGAGCAGACCGTGGTGCCGTACGGCCGCATGCAGCTGGTCGAGGTCACCTCCGGGCCGGTGGAGCGCCACTTCGGGCTGGCGAGCGTGCAGCTGCACACGGCCGCCGCCGCGACGGACGCCAGCATCCCGGGTCTCGACCCGGCGGAGGCGGAACGGCTGCGGGACCGGCTGACCGAGCTGGGCGAGGCCCGATCGGCCGGGCTGTGAGCGGGACCGCGGCCGGCCCCGCCATACCCGGCGGCCGGGAAGTCGCGGAGCGGCGGCTGCACCCGGTGACCCCGCTGCGGCGCGCCTGGGCGCCGGTCACCGTGGTCGCCGGCTGGGCCGCGCACGATCCCGGCCAGACCCGGCAGCAGCTGACGAGGCTGACCGGGACCACCGTCCTCATAGGCCTCGCGACACTCGTCCTGGCCGCCGCCCTTTACGGCTTCCTGAGCTGGTGGTTCACCCACTTCGCGGTGACCGAGACCGAACTGCGCATCCGCACGGGCCTGTTGTTCCGCCGCACGGCCCATATCCGGCTGGAGCGGCTGCAGGCCATCGACGTCACACAGCCGCTGCTGGCCCGCATCGCGGGCGTCGCCAAGCTCAAGCTCGACGTCATCGGCACGGACAAGAAGGACGAACTGGCATATCTCAGTCAGGGCGAGGCGCGTGCACTGCGGGCCGAACTCCTCGCCCGCGCTGCCGGTTTCGCACCCGAGACGGCACACGAGGTCGGCGAGGCGCCGTCCCGGGTGCTGGTGCACGTACCACCGCGCGTGCTGGCCGTCTCCCTGGTGCTCTCCGGTGCGACCTGGGTATCGCTGTTCGCCGCGCTCGTCGTGCCTCCGGTGCTGTGGTTCGTCACCCACAGCCTGTGGACGGTGTTCGCCGTCGGGCTGCCGCTGCTCGGCACGGCGGCCACCCGAAGCGCGGGACGGTTCGCCCAGGCCTACGACTGGACGGTGAGCGAATCGCCGGACGGGCTCCGTATCGACCACGGTCTGCTCGACCGCGCCCATGAGACCGTGCCACCGGGACGGGTGCAGACCGTACGCATCGTGGAGCCGCTGCTGTGGCGGCGGCGCGGCTGGGTCGAGGTCAGGCTGGACGTGGCGGGCTCCTCCAACTCGGTTCTCGTGCCGGTGGCCCCGCGCCCGATCGCGGAGGCGGTGATCGCCCAGGTGCTGCCCGGGGTGACCGTGCCCGCGTCGCTGTCCCGGCCGCCGCGCCGGGCGCGCTGGTGCGTTCCGCTGTGGTGGCGGGGCCACGGGCTCGCCGTCACCGACACGGTCTTCGCCGCCCGGCACGGACTACTGCGCCGGCATCTTGCCCTCGTACCGCATGCCAAGGTGCAGAGCGTGCGGCTCACCCAGGGGCCGTGGGAACGGCTCAGGAGGGTCGCCGACATCCATGTGGACACCGGCGCCGGCCAGACGGTCACGGCCCGTCTGCGGGACGCCGGGGAGGCCGCGGCGCTGCTGTCCGCGCAGGCCGACCGGTCGCGCACGGGGCGCCGTGACGCCCGGCCGGACCGGTGGATGGCCTCGTAGGCGAGGGCTCGCACGACGAGGGGCGGCGGCACATGGTGTGCCACCGCCCCTGGCGTGTGTGAGACCGGTGTCAGGAAGCCGCGGTGCGCAGCCCCTGGACGTCGATCTGCTCCGTCTCGTCGTGCGCCGTCAGATCGATGACCTGGCCGATGCCGCGGGCCTGCGGGTCCATGGCCTTGAAGCCGGACTCGGACTCCGCCTTGTGCATCGCGAGCGCCTCCTGGCCGACCACGTCCGCCAGGTCCTCGTTCTGCACGGACTCCAGCGACTCCCGCGACTTCTGCGTGCCGAAGAAGTCGAATCCGCCCTCGACGGCCGGGCGCCGCCGCGGGGCTGCCGGTACGACGGCCACGGCGGTCGGCACCGTGAAGTGGCCGGAGGCGTGCGGGGGCCTGGCAGGCTGGGGCTGCTGCGCGGTCGGGGCGGCGGCGTGCTCCGGGCCGGCGACGGCCGCGGGCTTCCCCTCGGCCTCGACCGCCTCCGCGGAACCGCCCTCCTTGGCGGCGGACGCGGGGGCCTCGGGCGCGGCGTTCGGCTTCCTGCCGCCTCCGTTGCCGGGCCCGTCCTCCGGGGGAGATGCCTTGGCGGTCGCCTTGCGGCCGGCACTGCGCGGGGCGGACTCCGGCGTCCGGCCGGGCTGGGCGTCGCCGGTGACGACGGCCGGCTCGGCTGCTTCGCCGTCCTGCGCGGCGCCGTCCGCCTGTGCCTCGTCGTCGCCCGCCGGATCGGTGCCGGCAGCCTGCGTCTCGTCCTCTTCGGCGTCGGACCCGGAGGCGTCGGGCTCGGAAGCGCCGGACTCCTCCTGCGCCTCGGCCTTGCCCTTGATCAGACGCACCAGCGCCGAGTCGGCCCGCATGAAGAGCGAGGAGCCCTCCGGCGAGAACACCCGGGCGGCCGACGGCTCGGCGTCCTCGGCCACCGCGGCCGACGGTTCGGCGTCCACCGCGGCGGCGTCCCCGGCACCCGCGGCGACCAGGTCCTCGGCTTCGTCGGGCGTCTCCTGCTCGGCAGGGGGCTTCGGCTCCGCCGCGGGCAGCGCCTTCGCGGGGCTCGTCGTCTCGATGGCCAGCAGCCGGCGGCCCTCCAGGGCGCTGGCGCGCTCCGTCTCCGCGGTGGCGTACCGGCGCAGCAGTGAGGCGTGCTCGTTGCGCAGATTGGCCAGTTCCGTGCGCTTGGCCCGCAGCTTCTGCTCCAGCTTGGTGCGCAGCTCACGCGATTCGTCGAGGTCGGTCTCCAGTTCGGCGACCCGCTCCTCATGGCGCCACTCGTCGCTCGCCCGCGCGCGCGTGAGGTCGGCGACGCGTTTGCCCGCGGCCAGATCCCAGCGGCGCATGACGACCGAGCCCACGGCCGTCGTCGCCGCGGCACCCGCGGCCAGCCCACGGAGCACCAGCGGCTCCGTGAACAGCCAGGGCCCGACGGCGCAGACGACCGAGACACCGGCGATCACCGAAGGAGGCAGGAGCCTGTGCAAGGGCGGAGAATGGCGGTGACGTCCACGTGGCATGGCCAGAAACTTACCGCGCGTAGGCGAATGATGGTGGCCCGCGTGGTAAAAACACGGCCACTGCGAACTCTTCACGCCGTCCCACGGCCTCCGGAAAGGCATCGGCGGCCGCCGAATCCGGCAGAAAGCCAATCCCGCGCATCCCCTTCGGGCCCGGGCACGGGACGGCCGGCGACCGGCACCGCCCGCCCTGCCAGGCCCGCCGGGCCCCCTTCGGCACTCTGGTCGTGCCCTCCGAATACGGGGAAGCGGCCCTGATACGGGGAAGCGGCCTTGCAAGATCATTTCTTGCCGGACGCTTATCACGATCTCCGTCCCGGCTTCCGCCGCCGGGTAAAGGAACTCGACGGCCCCCGCCCGGAAAAGCGCCCGCCCTGGGCGACATCGAAGGGCACCGCTCCCCGGCGGTACCGGTCCCCTTCGGATTGCCGCGAAATCCGGGCGGCGCGGCCGGGCCGTTCAGCTGCTACCGGTCGCTGAGCCGCCCGCTCAGCCACTGCAGCGCCGCCGGGATCTCCCGCCGCCAAGTGTTGAAGTTGTGGCCGCCGCTGTCGAGGATGATCGACGAGATCCGGGTCAGCTTCCTGGCCTGCACCTGCTGTATGAACCTGACCGTGGACCTGTAGTCCTTCTCCCCGGCCTTGCTGCTGGTGACGAGCAGTGAGGTGTCGGGGGCCGGCAGGTGCTTGAGGCACCAGAACAGGTCGGCGCGGTTGCGCAGGTCGTCGTTGCCGTGGAAGAGGTCGCCCGTGGTCGGGTCGATCGGGGCCTTGTAGTACGGCGACAGCCCCGCCCCGGCGGCGTACGCGTCCGGGTGGTGCATCGCGAGCTTCAGCGCGCAGTAGCCGCCCGTGGAGTCGCCGATGACGCCCCAACTGCCGGGCCGCCTGCCCACCCTGTAGTGGGCCGCGACCGCGTCGGGGAGGTCCTTGGCGAAGAAGGTCTCGGTCTGCGGTCCCCCCGGGACGTCCACGCACTCCGTGTCCCTGGGCGGCGCCACCGTCGGCCGCATCATCACCAGGATCATCGGCTGCATCCTGCCGTTCTTGGCCAGCTCGTGCGCCGTCTGCGGGTAGTGCAGCCCCTTGATGAGCGCCTCCGCCGTACCCGGGTAACCGGTGAGCACCACCGCGGCGGGAAAGGTCCGGGTGCGGTACTGCGGCTGGAAGTACTCGGGCGGCAGGTACACGAAGGCAGGCGAGGCGATATGGGTCGTACGGCCCACGATGTCCACCTGCTGGACCTCACCGCCGTCCTGCGTCCGCGCCCCGCCCGGCACGGCCACCTGCCGTGTGTCGATCACCCGGAGAGGACCACCGCTCGCCCCCGACGCGCCGTGGTCGACCACCACACCCTGCTCGTTCTCCTGCCCGAACAGATCCGCCCAGCCCGCGTAGAACCCGAAGGCCTGATTGGCGCCCAGCCCGACCGACGCGAAGACCATCAGCTGGGTGGCGAACAGCAGACCGACCCGTCCGGTGACGGCCCGCCAGTTCCGGTGCGCCAGCCGCGGCCAGTACCAGACCGTGCCGGCGAACAGCAGCACGGCGAGTACGACCGCCAGTGCCAGCACTTTGTTGCTCGTGAGACCCATGAGCCTTTCCTTGCCCGCGCTTTCCGTCCGCTCGGGTTTCGCTACGCCTTCGCGCGGGCTTGCCCGGGACTTTCCTTCGGCTTTGAACCGGCTTTGCGATGGGGAGTGAACCTCTCTCCCCAAGACACCGTCCTAGAGGGCGCAATGTCGCCGGATGCCCCGATCGGCACCGGACTCAAGGTCTCTCGCAGAACTACGGGATGCGATGTCTGTCAGGATAGATGGGGAAAAGTCGGGTGAGGTTCCGAAGCGGTCCCTGGTGCGGCGCATAGTGCGTGGCCCTCGCCCGGAAGCCGTTCCCGCGCTGATCGCCAGGGCCTGCGCACTCGTGGGAGTCCTGGACGTCGCCGCGGGCGTCTTCCCGCGCTTCCGGCACAGCCGCATGCACCGCATGGCCGAGGTCCTGCCGGGCTCGCTCGGTCCCTTCGCCGCTGCCCTGTCGCTGAGCGCCGGAGTCCTCCTGCTGCTCCTCGCACACGGACTGCGGCGCCGCAAACGCCGCGCCTGGCGTGCGGCCGTGGGGCTCCTTCCGGCGGGTGCCGTGGCCGAGTACGTCTACCGCCACTCGGTCATCGGCGTGGTCATCTCGCTGTTGCTGTTGCTGCCGCTGGTGCGCCACCGGGACGAGTTCGCGGCGCTGCCCGACCCGCGCAGCCGCTGGCGGGCGCTCGCCAACTTCGTCCTCATGGGCGCCGGTTCCCTGAGCCTCGGCCTGATCATCGTCAGCGCCCACCCGCACCGCATGGTGGGCAACCCCAGCCTGGCCGACCGCATCGAGCACGTCCTGTACGGCATGTTCGGCTTCGAGGGCCCGGTCGACTACACCGGCAACACCTCCTGGACGGTGGGCTTCTCGCTCGGCGCGCTGGGACTGCTGACCGCGGTCACCACGATCTACCTGGCCTTCCGTCCCGAGCATCCGGCCGCCCGGCTCACCGAGGAGGACGAGGTACAGCTGCGCGCCCTGCTCGAGAAGCACGGCGGACGCGACTCGCTCGGCCACTTCGCGCTCCGCCGCGACAAGGCGGTCGTCTTCTCGCCGAGCGGCAAGGCGGCGGTGACCTACCGGGTCGTGTCGGGCGTGATGCTGGCCAGCGGCGACCCGATCGGCGACGTGGAGGCATGGCCCGGAGCCATCGAGCGCTTCATGGACGAGGCCAAGGCCCACTCCTGGACCCCGGCCGTCATGGGCTGCTCGGAGACAGGCGGCGAGGTGTGGACCCGCGAGACCGGCCTGGACGCCCTCGAACTGGGTGACGAGGCGGTGGTGGACGTCGCGGATTTCTCCCTCTCCGGCCGCGCGATGCGCAACGTGCGCCAGATGGTGAAGCGCATCGAGCGCGCCGGTTACGAAACCCGGGTACGGCGCATCCGTGACCTCGGCGAGGGCGAACTGGAGCGCATACGGCGGGCCGCCGAGGACTGGCGCGGCACGGACACCGAGCGCGGCTTCTCGATGGCACTCGGCCGCATCGGCGACCCGTCCGACGGCGACTGCCTGATCGCCACGGCCCACAAGGCCGACGCGGAGGCGGGCCCGTACGGTGATCTGAAGGCCGTCCTGCACTTCGTCCCGTGGGGCACGGACGGGGTCTCCCTGGACCTGATGCGCCGCGACCGCTCGGCGGACCCGGGCATGAACGAACTGCTGATCGTGGCCGCGCTCCACGCCGCCCCCAAGCTGGGCATCGCCCGTGTCTCCCTCAACTTCGCGATGTTCCGCTCGGCACTGGCCCGCGGCGAGAAGATCGGCGCGGGTCCGGTGCTGCGGGCGTGGCGGGGGCTGCTGGTCTTCCTCTCCCGCTGGTTCCAGATCGAGTCCCTGTACAAGTTCAACGCCAAGTTCCAGCCCCGCTGGGAGCCGCGTTTCGTGGTGTACGCCTCCTCCAGCGACCTGCCGCGCATCGGCCTCGCGGCCATGCAGGCGGAGGGCTTCGTGAACCTGGCCCTGCCCCGCCTCCTGCGCCGTACGACCCCGGCTCCGCGCCCCTGCGCCCACCACCACGTCGCCGAACACGGAGTCGGCGCCGCAAGCCGCGCCTGACGGAACCGCACCGACCGGGCGCCGCAATCGGAGGCGGCCCCGAACCGGCAGAGGTGTCGCCAGCCCTGACGGAACCTGCCCACCGACCGGCCCCGTCCGGGTCCGGCCTCCCAGCGGGACTGGCCAAGCCGCCACCGCAGGCGGCGCCCGACCGAACCAGGCAGAAGCCGTCACCGCGAGCCGCGCCTGGCCGAAGCGGGCCGATTCGGCGCCACGAGCAACACCCGGCCCAACCGGGCCACGAGCGGCGGCCCCCATCTCGCTCAAGCCTCCAGCCGAGACGGGTAAAGCCGGCCGCCACAAGCGGCACCTGACCGAACCAGGCAGAAACCGCCACCGCTGCCCGCGCCTGACCGAACCAGGCGGAGCCGCCACCGCAGCCGGACTTGACCGAACCGTCCCCGCGAGCAACACCCGGCCGAACCGAGCAGAGACACCGCCACAAGCAGGCCCGGCCCCACCGCACCGAGTCGCCTCCGCAAGCCGCCCCTGACGGAACCCGCTCACCGAGCGACCCCCGTCCCGGTCCGTCCCGTCCGGTCGCCAAGGCCGACCAGTTCGAGCCAAGTCCTCAACCCCCAGGCCGGAGTCCCCCGCTCGGGCAGCGGCATCTCGACCCCGGCCCGCCCCGCCAGGCCCTCCGTCCGACGGACCCGCCCGTGCTCCCCCGCCGGTCCGCGGGGCCCGTGACCGGTCGGTGAGCCGAGCGGGAGGCCCCGGGGGCCTACGCTGAACGTATGAGCACGAAGACCGGGCGGGGCCACGTGGCGGGCCTTCCGACATGGGACCGCTGCGCGGTCATGGGGGTCGTCAACGTCACCCCCGACTCCTTCTCCGACGGCGGACGCTGGTTCGACACCACCGCCGCCGTCAAGCGCGGCCTCGACCTGGTCACCGAGGGGGCAGACCTCATAGACGTAGGCGGCGAGTCCACCCGCCCGGGCGCCACCCGCGTCGACGAGGCCGAGGAGCTCAGGCGCGTCATCCCCGTCGTCCGCGGACTCGCCTCCGAGGGCGTCACGGTCTCCGTCGACACCATGCGTGCCTCGGTCGCCGAAAAGGCCCTCGCCGCCGGTGCCGCACTCGTCAACGACGTCAGCGGCGGCCTCGCCGACCCCGCCATGATCGAGGTCGTCGCCGCCGCCCGCGCCCCCTTCGTGGTCATGCACTGGCGCGGCTTCCTGGAGGGCGGCAACGTCAAGGGCGTCTACGAGGACGTGGTCGCCGAAGTCGTCGACGAGCTGCACGCGCGCGTGGAGGCAGTCCTGGAGGGCGGCATCGCCCCCGACCGGATCGTCGTCGACCCCGGCCTCGGCTTCTCCAAGGACGCCGGGCACGACCTGACCCTGATCGCCCACCTGGACCGTCTGCACGGCCTCGGCCACCCCCTGCTGGTGGCCGCGTCCCGCAAGCGCTTCCTCGGCCGGGTACTGGCCGGCCCCGAGGGCGCCCCGCCACCTGCGCGCGAGCGCGACGCCGCCACGGCCGCGGTCTCCGCGCTCGCCGCACACGCCGGCGCATGGGCCGTGCGCGTGCACGAGGTGCGCGCGACGGCGGACGCCGTGCGCGTCGCACGCGCCATCGAAGGAGCCCGGTGAGCACAGCCCACACGGATATCGAGCAGGTCGAGCAGGCCAACACCGCCTTCTACGAGGCGATGGAGCGAGGCGACTTCGAAGAGGTGTCCTCGCTCTGGCTCTCGCCCTCCGACCTGGGAGTCGACGAGGCGTACCACGATCCGGCGGACACCGGAGTGATCTCCTGTGTACACCCCGGCTGGCCGGTTCTGACCGGTCGCGGCGAGGTCCTGAGGTCGTACGCGCTGATCATGGCGAACACCGACTACATCCAGTTCTTCCTCACGGACGTCCATGTCTCCGTCACCGGCGACACCGCCCTGGTGACCTGCACCGAGAACATCCTCAGCGGAGGCCCGGCCCCGGAGGACGGCGACGAGCTCGGACCGCTCGTCGGCCAGCTGGTCGTCGCGACCAATGTGTTCCACCGCACACCCGACGGCTGGAAACTCTGGTCGCACCACGCCTCGCCCGTCCTGACCGAATCCGCCGAGGAAGAAGAGGACGAGTCCCCTTCCTGAGGGGGTGGCTGCCACGCCGGAGTGGGTAGGCGGCAGATAGTGGCGGGAATCACCTACTCCTGGGTATTCGTGGCTACCAACCCGTAAGCCACCGCGTTCCCCAGGGGAAACACCGGATGAACCCTCCTCCCAGTCACCGGGGCGCGCGCTCCGGGAGCCGGAGCTGACCGTGTCCGCAGGTAGATTCCTTCCAGGCCGGTGTTCCGACCCCACCCGGTGAGCACCTGCCGCTACCGACGATTGCAGGAGTGATTCGCGTGGATCGTGTCGCGCTGCGCGGCCTGAAGGCCCGCGGGCACCACGGCGTCTTCCCCAAGGAACGCGAGGAAGGCCAGACCTTCATCGTGGACCTCATCCTCGGCCTGGACACCCGGCCGGCAGCGGCCGACGACGACCTGACCAAGACCGTGCACTACGGTGTCGTGGCGGAAGAGGTCGTCGCCCTGGTCGAGGGAGAGCCCGTCGACCTGCTCGAGACGCTGGCCGAGCGCATCGCCTTCTCCTGCCTCAAGCACGCCCCGGTACTGGAGGTCGAGGTCTGCGTCCACAAACCGGACGCACCGATCGCGGTCCCCTTCGACGACGTGACCGTGACCATCACCAGGAGCCGAGTATGACCGCATTCATCACCTGGGGTCAGAGCGACCCGACAGTCCAGCCGGTACCCGCCTCCGTGGTGCAGCGCGTGGACGCCGCCGACACCACCCTGCAGAACCCCAAGCGCGCCGTGATCTCGCTGGGGTCCAACCTGGGCAACCGCCTGGAGACCCTCCAAGGCGCCATCGACGCCTTCGAGGACACCCCGGGCGTCCGCGTCAAGGCGGTCTCGCCGGTGTACGAGACGGAGCCGTGGGGCGTGGCGCCGGGCAGCCAGCCAGCGTACTTCAACGCGGTGGTCGTCGTGAAGACGACCCTGCCGCCCTCCTCCCTCCTCGAGCGCGCACACGCCGTGGAGGAGGCGTTCCACCGGGTCCGCGACGAGCGCTGGGGCGCACGGACCCTGGACGTGGACATCATCGCGTACGCGGAGCACGTCTCCGACAACCCGGTGCTGACGCTCCCCCACCCGCGCGCCCACGAGCGGGCGTTCGTCCTCGCCCCCTGGCACGACCTCGACCCCGGGGCGCAGCTGCCCGGCCGCGGCCCGGTGGCCGACCTGCTCGCCGTCGTCACCCGCGAGAGCGTCATCCCCCGCGCCGACCTGGAACTCCGGCTGCCCGAGTAGTCGTTAAGGTCTACCGGGCGGGGATATCTCTCCGCGCCCCGACCGAGTACGGCCGAGTGCCGGGCTGACGAAGGGACATCGTGAGAGAGCTGCGCATCAGGACGCTGGCAGCGGTGTTCGTGGTGGCCGGAGTGCTGTCCTGGGCGGCCGCCCGCCTGTGGAACGCGGTGGGAACGCTGCCCCGGGTCCCCCTGGCCGCGCCCATCGTCCTCGCCCTGATCGCCGTGGTCCTGCTGGCCACGGCGCTTTCGCTCCGCAGCCGCCTCAAGGCCCAGCGGGAACGCCGCCCGGGAGCCAAGGGCGTCGAGCCGCTGATGGCGGCCCGGGCCGTCGTCTTCGGTCAGGCGAGCGCCCTCGTGGCGTCCCTGGTCGCCGGCATGTACGGCGGTACGGGCGTCTTCCTGCTGGAGTCCCTCGACCTCCCCACCCGCCGCGACCAGGCCATCTACGCCGGCCTCTCGGTCGTGGCCGGAATCGCCGTCATAGCGGCGGCCTTCTTCCTCGAACGGGTCTGCAAACTCCCGGAGGACGACGAACACGACGGAGGAACGGCGTCGGTCACCTGAGCCGCGGCGCGACGGCGACGGTCAGCGCGCCATGATGAGGCTCATCGCCTCGTTCCGGGTCGCCGCATCGCGGAGCTGACCGCGTACGGCCGAAGTGATCGTCTTCGCACCGGGCTTGCGGATGCCGCGCATCGACATGCACATGTGCTCGCACTCGACCACGACGATCACACCGCGCGGCTCGAGTATCTCCATCAGGGAGTCGGCGATCTGCGTCGTCAGCCGCTCCTGCACCTGGGGCCGGCGCGCGAACACGTCCACGAGCCGGGCCAGCTTGGACAGACCCGTGATCTTGCCGCTGGTGGCCGGGATGTACCCGACATGCGCGACGCCCCTGAACGGCACGAGATGGTGCTCACACGTGGAGAACACCTCAATGTCCTTCACGAGCACCATCTCGTCGTGACCGAGGTCGAACGTCGTCGTCAGGACGTCCTCGGGCTTCTGCCACAGTCCCGCGAATATCTCCCGGTACGCCCGGGCCACCCTGCCCGGCGTCTCCCGCAGTCCCTCTCGGTCCGGGTCCTCCCCGACCGCGATGAGCAATTCGCGGACGGCGTTCTCCGCGCGCTTCTCGTCGAACTCGCCGATCGTGCCTTCGCCGTCCAGCGTCACCGGGTCGGTCATGTGGTGCCTCGTTCCTGCGACTGTGACGCGCACGGATCACGCGTCTCATGTGCGACCTTGGGGAAATGCCGCGCCCCCCAGGCTAGAACCCTGGGGGGCGCGGCTGAAATTCCGGGCCTGTGAGCCCGTCGGAGGGCTGTGAGTCAGCTCTCTCGGCGGTCTTCCGGGGCCTTCTCCGTGGAGAGCGGCTCCGACGCGGTGATCGCCGGGCTGGCGCCGTTGGCCCCGTTCGTCAGTGCGAGCTCCCTCGGGGAGAGCACCGGCGGGCGGGTGGACGGCGTGCGGCGCGAGGAACCCGTCCAGGCAGGCCGCGGCGGGCGCTTGACGATCGGGGCGAAGATCTCGGCGATCTCCTCCTTGCCCAGCGTCTCCTTCTCCAGCAGGGCGAGGACGAGGTTGTCGAGGACGTCGCGGTTCTCGACCAGGATCTCCCAGGCCTCGTTGTGCGCGTTCTCGATGAGCTTCTTGACTTCCTCGTCCACCAGCGCGGCGACCTCTTCCGAGTAGTCGCGCTGGTGAGCCATCTCACGTCCCAGGAACGGCTCGGTGTTGTCGCCACCGAACTTGATCGCGCCGAGACGCTCGGTCATGCCGTACTGCGTGACCATCGAGCGGGCCGTGGACGTGGCCTTCTCGATGTCGTTCGCGGCACCGGTGGTGGGGTCGTGGAAGACGAGTTCCTCGGCCGCGCGGCCGCCCAGCATGTAGGCCAGCTGGTCCAGCATCTCGTTGCGGGTCGTGGAGTACTTGTCCTCGTCCGGGAGCACCATCGTGTAGCCGAGCGCACGGCCCCGGGACAGGATCGTGATCTTGTGGACCGGGTCGGAGTTCGGCGAGGCCGCCGCGACCAGGGCGTGGCCGCCCTCGTGGTACGCGGTGATCTTCTTCTCCTTGTCCGACATGATCCGGGTCCGCTTCTGCGGGCCCGCGACCACGCGGTCGATCGCCTCGTCCAGCATCTGGTTGTCGATCAGCTTGCGGTCGCTGCGGGCCGTCAGCAGCGCCGCCTCGTTCAGCACGTTCGACAGGTCCGCGCCGGTGAAGCCCGGGGTGCGGCGGGAGACGGCCGACAGGTCGACGTCCGGAGCGACCGGCTTGCCCTTCTGGTGGACCTTGAGGATCTCCAGCCGACCCTGCATGTCCGGGCGGTCGACGGCGATCTGCCGGTCGAAGCGGCCAGGGCGCAGCAGCGCCGGGTCGAGGATGTCGGGGCGGTTCGTGGCGGCGATGAGGATCACGCCGCCCTTCACGTCGAAGCCGTCCATCTCGACGAGCAGCTGGTTCAGGGTCTGCTCGCGCTCGTCGTGACCGCCGCCGAGGCCGGCGCCGCGGTGGCGGCCGACCGCGTCGATCTCGTCGACGAAGACGATCGCCGGGGCGTTCGCCTTGGCCTGCTCGAACAGGTCACGGACCCGGGAGGCACCGACACCGACGAACA
The DNA here is from genome assembly GCF_050936285.1 of Streptomyces sp. CA-106110. NCBI lineage: Bacteria > Bacillati > Actinomycetota > Actinomycetes > Kitasatosporales > Streptomycetaceae > Streptomyces > Streptomyces sp. CA-106110. The sequence goes on from NZ_JBNJNB010000001.1 coordinate 5,619,012, forward strand.
TCTCGACGAAGTCGGAACCCGAGATCGAGTAGAAGGGGACGCCCGCCTCGCCTGCCACGGCACGTGCGAGCAGCGTCTTACCGGTACCGGGAGGCCCGTACAGGAGCACACCCTTGGGGATCTTGGCGCCGACGGCCTGGAACTTGGCCGGCTCCTGGAGGAACTCCTTGATCTCCTGGAGCTCCTCGACAGCCTCGTCCGCGCCCGCGACGTCCGCGAAGGTCGTCTTCGGGGTGTCCTTGGTGATGAGCTTCGCCTTGGACTTCCCGAAGTTCATGACCCGGGAGCCGCCGCCCTGCATCTGGTTCATCAGGAACAGGAAGACGACCACGATGAGGACGAAGGGCAGCAGGGAGAGCAGGATCCCGACGAAGGGGTTCTGCTTGGACGGAGCGACCGTGTAGCCGTCCGGGATCTGCTTGTGCTCGTACTTGTCCTGCAGGGAGTTGGCCAGGTTCACGCCCTGGTCGCCGATGTAGCTCGACTGGATCTTGGAGCTGCCATCGACTTTCACGCCGTCCTTGAGCGAGACCTTGACGATCTGCTCGTCGCCGGTGGTCAGCTTGGCCGACTGGACCTTGTTCTGATTGATCGCCGCCACAACTTGGCCGGTGTCCACCGTCTTGTAGCCGCCAGAGGAGCCGACGACCTGCATCAACACGACCACGGCAAGGACGGCCAGCACGATCCACATGACCGGCCCACGGAAGTATCGCTTCACGTCCATCCATACGGAGCGGTGCCGCCCCGTCCCTCCTGCCATAGTGAGTTTGATAAAGACAGTTCTTCTGACGGTACCCCAGGATTGTCACCCGAAGCCGCAGGGGACCTCTGGCATACCGTCCACGCATGCTCCAACGGCGAGAGAGCCGCTGGGGTTCCCGAACGTCCACGAACGACCGCGACCCGGGGGTCGCGGTCACCGCGAGGAGGCCGGGCCCCGGAAGCTCAGCCGCCGTATACGTGGGGCGCGAGCGTACCGACGAATGGAAGATTGCGGTACTTCTCGGCGTAGTCGAGTCCGTATCCCACGACGAATTCGTTCGGGATGTCGAATCCGACCCACTCGACTTCGATGGCGACCTTGGCGGCATCCGGCTTGCGCAGCAGCGTGCACACCTTGAGGGAGGCGGGCTCGCGCGAGCCGAGGTTGGAGATCAGCCAGGACAGGGTCAGACCGGAGTCGATGATGTCCTCGACGATCAGGACGTGCCTGCCCTTGATGTCGGTGTCGAGGTCCTTGAGGATCCGTACGACGCCGGAGGACTGGGTGCCCGCGCCGTAGGAGGACACCGCCATCCAGTCCATGGTGAGGGGGGTGGACAGCGCCCGGGCGAGGTCGGCCATGACCATCACCGCGCCCTTGAGGACACCGACGATCAACAGGTCCTTGCCCGCGTACTCCGCGTCGATCTTCGCGGCCAGCTCGGCCAGCTTCGCGTCGATCTCTTCCTTGGTGATGAGCACCTGCTGGAGGTCGGCACCCATGTCTTTCGCGTCCACCCGCATCACTTTCGGTCGTCCCGCACTTGTCGCCCGCTCGCCTCCGGGGTGCGGCTGCCGCCGTCGGCGGCCGGCCGTTATCCGGGCGTCCGCGCCGCAGCAGCAGCCTGTCGGCTGCGGCCCGCGCGGTCTGGGCGAGCTCTCCCATTCGACAGCGGCGCGCCCCTTCGGCTCGCTCGCGCGGCTGACCGGAACCGCCCCGAAGGGGCGACCGGGCGCCTCCCGCAGGAGGCGTGTTCTCAGCCTTGCCGAATCACCAGTCTGCCACCCTGCCGCTGAGCGACCACTTTGCCCGGGAGATTGATGGCCCCTTGGCCGCGCCAGCCGGTGATCAGGCGGTCGACCTCCTCGATGTGGCGGGCGAAGAGGGAGCCGGCCGGCGCGCCTGCCTCGATGGCGGCGCGGCGCAGGATCCGGCGGCGCACGGCGGGGGGCAGCGCGTAGAGCTTGGCGCACTCCAGGAGGCCGGAGGCGTCGCGCACGGAGGTCTCGACCTGGCGGGCCCAGGCGTCGAGGGCGTCGGCGTCGTCGCGGGAGAGCTGAGCCGTCCGGGCGAGAGCTTCGACGACACCCTTGCCGAGCGCCTTCTCGAGAGCCGGCAGGCCTTCGTGGCGGAGGCGGGAGCGCGTGTACGCGGGGTCGGTGTTGTGCGGGTCGTCCCACACGGGCAGCGACTGGGCCATGCAGGCCTTGCGGGCGGTCTGCCGGTCGAGGTGCAGGAAGGGGCGGCGGTAGCGGCCGCCGGCCCCCGAGACCGCAGCCATTCCGGACAGCGAACGGATGCCGGAGCCCCGCGCGAGGCCGAGCAGCACGGTCTCGGCCTGGTCGTCGCGGGTGTGTCCGAGGAGGATCGCGGCGGCGCGGTGGCGCGCGGCGGCGGCGTCCAGGGCGGCGTAGCGGGCGTCGCGGGCGGCCGCTTCGGGGCCGCCTTCGCGGCCGACGCTGACGGCGATGGACTCGACCGGGGCCAGACCGAGTTCACGCAGGCGCAGGACGACCTCGTCCGCGCGTAGGTCGGAGCCCGGCTGCAGACCGTGGTCGACGGTGATGCCACCGGCGCGGACGCCGAGCTTGGGGGCCTCGAAGGCGAGGGCGGAGGCGAGCGCCATGGAGTCGGCGCCGCCCGAGCACGCGACGAGCACGAGCGGCGCACGGCGCTCGTGGTGCGGCCGGTCGCCGCTGTTCAGTTCGGTGAGGACGTCGTGTAGGACGCGGCGGACCGCCAGGCGTATCGCCGCGACCGCAGGATGGGGACCCATGTCCGGTTCCCTTCTGAAATTTTCGGGGGATGAGCCCGAGCCGGTCACTCAGAGTGTGTCGATGGTGACAGAAACGGGCGGTTCCCCGAGCATTGCACGCCTACGCATGCCTCACGGTCCCTCGGACGGGTGATTGGCGAGGCGTTCACCTGCCGAAGGCCGGATTCGTCTCACTACCCTCGTGTCGGCCTCACGACTCCGCCTTGCGGTGCACCCGCGCGACCCAGTCCGCCGGTGTGGAGATCTCCGCCTTGGTCGGAAGCGTGTTCGGAGAGGTCCACACACGGTTGAACCCGTCCATGCCGACCTGCTCGACGACCGCCCGCACGAACCGCTCGCCGTCGCGGTACTGCCTCAACTTGGCGTCGAGGCCCAGGAGTTTGCGCAGGGCCAGGTCGAGACGGGAGGCGCCTTTGGCGCGGCGCTGCTGGAACTTCTCGCGGATCTCGGCGACGGACGGGACGACGTCCGGGCCGACGCCGTCCATCACGAAGTCGGCGTGACCCTCCAGGAGGGACATGACGGCGGTCAGCCGGCCGAGGATCTCCCGCTGGGCGGGCGTCTGCACGAGCTCCACGAAGGAATGCCCGTCGTCGTCCTCCTCGCCCTCCGGGCGGCCCCCGGCGAGGGACTGGGCGGCCTCCCTGATGCGCTCCAGGACCGTCATGGGGTCGATCTCGGTCTGCTCCAGGAAGGACTGGATTTCACCCTCGAGGTGATCGCGCAGCCAGGGCACCGCGGTGAACTGCGTGCGGTGCGTCTCCTCGTGCAGGCAGACCCAGAGCCGGAAGTCGTGGGGGTGCACGTCGAGTTCGCGCTCCACGTGCACGATGTTCGGCGCGACCAGCAGGAGGCGGCCGCCGCCGTTCTCACCCGCGGGCAGATCGCGGGTGTCGGGGGCGAACGTCTCGTACTGGCCGAGGACACGGGAGGACAGGAACGACAGGAGCATGCCCAGCTCCACGCCGGTGACCTTGCCTCCGACGGCGCCCAGGACGGCTCCACCGGGGGTGTTGCCGCGGCGCTCCTGCATCTTGTCCAGAAGGGGTTTGAGGATCTCCCTGAACCCGGCGACGTTCGCCCGGACCCACCCGGGGCGGTCGACGACGAGGACGGGAGTGTCGTGCGTGCCCTCCTCGCCCATACGAGTAAAGCCCCGGACATGTTCCTCCGAGGCCTTCGCATGTCGGCGCAGCTCCGCGACGACGGCACGGGCCTCGTCACGGCTCACCTCGGGGCCCGGCCGCACGAGCCGGGTCGCGGTCGCCACCGCGAGATTCCAGTCGACCATCTCGGCACCACCGATGCTCGTCATGCGTCAACGGTACGTGCTCGTGCGCGAGTGCGGTGAGGCCACGGCACCGACGCAGGTCCGGTGCGGGGTCGGTGGGACCGCTGATGCCGCTGTTACCGGCAGCCGCAACCCGCCAGTGCAGCGGCCACGCGGTCGAGTGCCGCCCTCGCCGCCGTCTGGTCCATCGAGCCGTCCGTCAGGAACGCGAACGCCAGCAGTCGGCCGTCGACGTCGACCAGCGTCCCGGCAAGCGTGTTGACGCCGGTCAGGGAGCCCGTCTTGGCGCGTACGACGCCGATTCCCGACCGTTGCGCGGCGTCCTCGTAGCGGTCGCTCAGGGTGCCCGTGAAGCCGGCCACCGGCAGCCCCGTCAGGACCGTGCGCAGCTCGGGGTGGGAGGTGGAGCCGGCGGTCGCCAAAAGGGCCGTCAGCAGGTCCGCCGAGAGCTTGTCCGCGCGATTCAGGCCGCTGCCGTCGTGGAACTGCCCACCCTTGAGTGGCAGCGCCAGCTTCTTCAGCTGGGCGGCGATCGCGGCCGCGCCCCCGTCGAAGCTCGGCCTGCCCCCGGTGGCGAGGGCAGTCTGCCGGGCGAGGGCCTCGGCGATGTCGTTGTCGCTGTTGGTGAGCATCCGCTCGACCACGGCCGACAGCGGGGGCGACTGCACCGAGGCGAGGGGCTGCGCGCGGGACGTGGCCTTCGCCTGGGAGGCACCGGGGCCAGACGTGCGAATGCCACGGTCGCGCAGCAGACCGGCGAACGTGCGAGCCGCGTCACCCGCCGGGTCCGTGCCTCGCGGCGCCGGCCCGCTGGTGGAGTTGTCCGCGCGGCCCTCGTCCGCCGTCAGGGCGGTGACCGGCGCGAGATTGGGGTTGGCCCCGATCTCGTGCACCGCCTCGCCGGTGAACAGGGAGGCGTCGTAGGAGAGGGTCACCGAGGCCAGGTGGCGCTTCTTCAGCGCGGCGGCCGTCGCGTCGGCGAGCGTGCGCAGGCTCGCCCAGCCGCCCGCGTCGTCCTTGCGGGCGGTCAGGGTCGGATCGCCACCGCCCACCAGCACCACGGTGTCCTTGCCCGGCTCCAGCACGGTGCGGGTGGTCAGACGGTGGTCGGGGCCCGCCGCGGAGAGGACGGCGACGGCCGTGGCGATCTTCGTGGTGGACGCGGGGGTCAGCGCGTCGTCCGCGCCCTTGCCGTACAGGCGTTTGCCGGTGGCCACGTCGACCACGACGGCGGTGCGCCGGCTGCCGAGGGAGTGGTCGTCAAGGAGCTTGTCGAGGACCGCGGTCAGGCTCGTCGCGAACGGGGCGGACTTGGTGGTGTTCGCGGCGGTGCCGAGACCGGCAAGCACGGGCGCGGCACTCGGCGCGGGAGGGGGTGCGTCGGCCGCCGTACCGGAATTACGTGCGTGATCTGCACCACCCTGGCGACCCCACGCCGCGGCGCGGTCACGCTCGGCCGTACGCTGACCCGAGGAGTCCCAGGGACCGGCAGCGGTCGCGGCCCCGGCCGCGAGCGCGAGGCCCACGGTGGCGGCGACGGCCGTCAGCTGTGGGGCCGTAAGCCCCCCAGAGCCCGGGCCCACGGCGCGCGCGACCCGCGTGACGTGCGGTTTCACCGCCCCGGGGAGCCGGGTAGCACGCGGCCGCACGGCCTCGCCGATCCGCTGCGCACGGGGTCCCACGACCTGGCCCATGCGCGCGAGGCGCGGTCTCACGGCCCGGGCGACCCGCGCGAGATGCGGTCGCGCGGCCCGCCAAGCCCTCAGCTCCGGCACGACCACCAGCCCCTTTCGCGATCACACACCTGCGTGAGGGACACTTAATCACCAGAACTATGTGTTGATCATGGAGGAGCCACCGGTGGAGTTCGACGTCACGATCGAGATTCCGAAGGGTTCGCGGAACAAGTACGAGGTGGACCACGAGACCGGTCGTATCCGCCTGGACCGTCGACTCTTCACCTCGACCAGCTACCCGGCCGACTACGGCTTCGTCGAGAACACCCTCGGCGAGGACGGCGACCCGCTGGACGCCCTGGTCATCCTGGAGGAGCCGACCTTCCCCGGCTGCCTCATCAAGTGCCGCGCCATCGGCATGTTCCGCATGACGGACGAGGCCGGCGGCGACGACAAGCTGCTGTGCGTGCCGGCGTCCGACCCGCGCGTGGAGCACCTCCGGGACATCCACCACGTCTCCGAGTTCGACCGCCTGGAGATCCAGCACTTCTTCGAGGTCTACAAGGACCTGGAGCCCGGCAAGTCGGTCGAGGGCGCCAACTGGGTGGGCCGTTCCGACGCGGAGGCCGAGATCGAGCGTTCGTACAAGCGGTTCAAGGAGCACGGCGGTCACTGACCTCCTGTCGTCCTGCGGGCCGCGTGACCCCTTTCGGGGTGACGCGGCCCGTTCGTACGCCGGTGTTCATACGCATACTGAGACGTACGGGAGGTATGCGAGGGAAGCACGAGTACGAAAGGCGGAGGCGGGAACTGGTGGCGGAGCCTGACGCGGAGGACCGCAAGCCGCAGTCGGACGAGGCGAGGAGCGCGTTCGCGCCCCCGGGGCGGGACGAGGGCGATTCCGCCGCGACGTCCGAGTTCTTGAGTCCCACGGCCGTTCGCGTTCCCCCGGTGTCCGGCACCGACTCGTCCACAACGTCCGAGTTCGCCGTCCCGGCGGGGCTCGATGTGCCGTCGGCGCCGGCTGCCGAACCGGAGACGACGTCCGAGTTCGCCCTCCCGCAGGGGCTCGAGGCCCGTCGGCCGCACGCCGCCGAACCGGAGGGGTCGGCGTTCAGCCCGCCGAGCACGTACACCGCCGGGCAGGCACCACCCGCGTTCACCCCGCCCTCCGGGATCCCCGCGGTGCGTCTGACCAAGGAGGCGCCCTGGCAGGACCGGATGCGCACGATGCTGCGCATGCCGGTGGCCGAGCGGCCCGCGCCGGAACCCGTGCACAAGACCGGCGAGTCCGCCCCCGCCGTGCCGCGTGTACTCGACCTGACCCTGCGTATCGGCGAACTGCTGCTGGCGGGCGGCGAGGGCGCCGAGGACGTGGAGGCGGCGATGTTCGCGGTCTGCCGGTCCTACGGCCTGGACCGCTGCGAGCCGACCGTCACCTTCACGCTGCTGTCGATCTCGTACCAGCCGTCCCTGGTCGACGACCCGGTGACGGCCTCGCGCACCGTACGCCGCCGCGGCACCGACTACACCCGCCTGTCGGCCGTGTTCCGGCTCGTGGCGGACCTCAGCGACCCGGACACGACGATCTCCCTGGAGGAGGCCTACCGCCGCCTCGCTGAGCTCCGGCGCAACCGGCACCCCTACCCCGGGTGGGCGCTGACCGGGGCGAGCGGGCTGCTCGCCGGTGCGGCCTCCGTACTCGTCGGCGGCGACGTGATCGTGTTCATCGCGGCCGCGCTCGGCGCGATGCTCGGCGACCGGCTAGCCTGGCTGTGCGCCGGGCGCGGACTGCCGGAGTTCTACCAGTTCACGGTGGCCGCGACGCCCCCGGCCGCGATCGGCGTGGCGCTCACGGTCGCCCAGGTGCACGTGAACGCATCCGCGGTGGTCACCGGTGGTCTGTTCGCGCTGCTGCCCGGACGGGCCCTGGTGGCGGGCGTGCAGGACGGGCTGACCGGTTTCTACATCACCGCGGCCGCGCGCCTGCTGGAGGTCATGTACTTCTTCGTGGGCATCGTGATCGGCGTCCTGGTGGTGCTCTATTTCGGCGTCAAGCTGGGCGCCCAGCTGAACCCGGACGCGGCGCTGAACGTCTCCGAGCGGCCGGTCGTGCAGATCCTCGCGTCCATGCTGCTGTGCCTGACCTTCGCGGTACTGCTCCAGCAGGAGCGGTCCACCGTGCTGTGGGTGACCCTCAACGGGGGCGTCGCCTGGAGCGTGTACGGCGCCATGCACTACCCGGGCGGCCTCTCGCCGGTCGCCTCCACGGCCGTGGCCGCGGGTCTGGTGGGCCTGTTCGGGCAGTTGCTGGCCCGGTACCGGTTCGCCTCCGCGCTGCCGTACACGACGGCCGCGATCGGGCCGCTGCTGCCCGGCTCCGCGACGTACTTCGGGCTGCTGTCGATCGCCCAGGCCCACGTCGACAAAGGCCTGGTGTCGCTGGCCAAGGCCGCCTCGCTCGCCATGGCCATCGCCATCGGCGTGAACCTGGGGTCGGAGATCTCCCGGCTGTTCCTGCGGGTGGGCTCCGCGAAGGGGCGGCGGGCGGCCAAGCGGACGCGCGGTTTCTGAGCCCTTACTGGGCGCGGTAGCCCTGGTCGTAGGGCTGCTCGCCCTGCTGATAACCCTGCGGCGAGCCGTACGACTGCTGCGGGTACTCCTGGGGCTGCTGCTGCGGGGCCTGGCCGTAGTACTGGCCGTCGTGGCCCTGGTCCGTTCCGTGAGGCCGCTGCTGCGGCCGGCCCTGCGGGTAGCCCTGACCCTGGGGGTATCCCTGACCCTGCGGATACCCCTGACCCTGCGGATACCCCTGACCCTGCGGGTAGCCCTGACCCTGCGGATACCCCTGGGCCTGGGGGTACCCCTGGCCCTGCGGGTAGCCCTGACCCTGCGGATACCCCTGGGCCTGGGGGTACCCCTGGCCCTGCGGGTAGCCCTGACCCTGCGGATACCCCTGGGCCTGGGGGTACCCCTGGCCCTGCGGGTAGCCCTGACCCTGCGGGTAGCCCTGACCCTGGTTGCCGTACGCCTGGTTCTGGTTGCCGCCGTAGGCCTGGCCTTGGTCGCCGTAAGGCTGGCCCTGGTCGCCGTAAGGCTGGCCCTGACTGCCGTAGGCCTGGTTCTGGTTCCGATCCTGGTACGCGGGAGCCACGGGCCGCAGCCGCGTCGTCGCGTCGTCCATGACCGGGGGCTGCTGCTGGAACTGGGCGTCCATGTCCTGCGCGGGGTTCTTCCTGGCCTTGGAACGCGCCCGCAGGAACTCGATGGCGATCGGGATCACCGAGACGAGGACGATCAGGATGAGGATCGCCTCGATGTTCTTCTTGACGAAGTCGATGTTGCCCAGCCAGGAGCCGAGCAGCGTGACACCCGCGCCCCACAGGACGCCGCCGATGACGTTGAAGACGACGAACGAGCGGTACTTCATCCCGCTGACGCCGGCGATGATCGGCGTGAAGGTACGCACGACCGGCACGAAGCGGGCCAGGACCAGGGACTTCGGGCCGTACTTCTCGAAGAACTCGTGTGCCTTGGTGACGTTCTCCTGCTTGAAGAGGCGGGAGTCGGGGCGGTTGAAGAGCGAGGGACCGACCTTCTTGCCGAACATGTAGCCCACCTGGTCGCCCACGACCGCGGCGAGGCAGATCAGGGCGATGGCGTCCCACAGGGGGAAGTCCAGCTGGTTCGACGTGATCAGCAGGCCGCAGGTGAACAGCAGCGAGTCACCCGGCAGGAAGAAGCCGATGAGCAGGCCCGACTCCGCGAAGACGACGCAGAGCAGGCCCCAGATCCCGAAGGTGTCCAGCAGCTGATTCGGATCCATCCAGCTCGGTCCGATGGCAAGCGTCGTCACGGTTCCGGGCTCCTGAGAGGTGAGAGGGGTGCGGCGTGCGGCGTCCTGTGGGGCGGCCCTCACGGCATGGGCCGGACAAAGCTATCAACGCACGATGTCCTCATCGGGTTCCACCGGTGCCCCCGGGGTGCACGGTGCGTGGACCGGGGCGAAGCTGTGAGCCATGGGCATCGAAGAGTACGGCGGCGGCCAGGGCCCCGAGCCCGACGTGCTGGTCGTGACGACGAACGACGTACCCGGCTACCGCGTCGAGCGGGTGGTCGGCGAGGTCTTCGGCCTCACCGTCCGCTCGCGCCATCTGGGCAGCCAGATCGGCGCGGGCCTGAAGTCCATGATCGGCGGCGAGCTGAAAGGGCTCACCAAGACGCTGGTACAGACCCGCAACCAGGCCATGGAACGGCTCATCGAGCAGGCACGCGCGCGTGGCGCGAACGGTGTCCTGGCCTTCCGCTTCGACGTGACGGAGGCCGCAGACGCCGGCACCGAGGTGTGCGCCTACGGGACCGCGGTGGTCCTGGCCCGGGTGTAGCGCGCCCGGGCCAGGACCCTAGGAGGAGTGCCGGGCGGCGTTCGCGAGAATCGCCTCCTTGAGGTGCTCGGCGAGCCCCGGACGCATGGATTCGTAGAACGCCTTGAAACGCTCGTCGGCCACGTACATCTCGGCGAGACCCCGGTGCATCTCGTACGGGCACTCGTAGAACCACGTGCAGATGTGCTGCCGGTGCTCCTCGGCCAGGTCCATGGCCGCCTCCCCGGTCGGCGGTTCACCGGCGGCCATCAGGGCGCCGTAGCGCTCGCCCCAGGCGGTGACCTCGGCCTGCATGCGCTTCCAGTCGTCCTTGGTGTAGCGGGCGGCGCGACGCTGCGACTCGGCGTACGCCTCGGTGCCGCCCCAGCGCTGCTCCGCCTCCTCGGCGTACTGCTCGGGGTCCTTGTCCCCGAACACCTCGAACCTCTCCTCGGGCGTGAGGTTGATGCCCATCTTTCGTGCCTCCATGGCGTGCTCCACGGCCGCCGCCATCTTCTGCAGCTTCTCGATCCGGGCGGTCAGCAGTTCGTGCTGGCGGCGCAGATGCGCACGCGGGTCCGCGTCCGGGTCGTCGAGCAGGGCGGCGACCTCGTCGAGCGGAAAGCCGAGTTCCCGGTAGAACAGGATCTGCTGCAGCCGGTCGAGGTCCGCGTCGCCGTAGCGCCGGTGACCGGCATGCGTGCGCTCACTGGGCACGAGCAGCCCGATCTCGTCGTAGTGGTGCAGCGTGCGCACGGTCACGCCGGCGAAACCGGCCACCTGGCCCACCGAGTAGCTCACTTCCGCTCCCTTCTGGGTACGCACCTCAGACTGCGGCCTCACGTCGCGTGAGGTGCAAGCGGCATTCCTCCGCGGGCCGCGGCGTGCCTCCGGATGTCCGCGCGCCAGGGACGTCGTGCCGGTTTTGCCCGCTTATGGTGAGTCCGTGGCCCAGCACACCGCGCAGCAGGAGCCCGGCACGCCGGCGACCCCCGCGCGGGGCCTGCTGCCGCTGGTCCTCCCGGCGCCGGCCGTCGGTATCGGCGCCAGTCTGCTCTACCTGGGGGTGAGCGGGCTCGCCGTAGGACTCCAGCACCTCCTGTGGCGGAACCTGCCGGAGGCGCCGGGCATCGGCCGCTGCTCGGCACTCTGGATGCTCGTCGCGCTCACCGCGACCGGCGTCCTGGTCGGTCTGGTCGTCCGGAAGGCACCGGGGCACGCCGGTCCCGACCCGGCGACCTCTGGGGCCGGCCATGACCACGCCGCTGCCGCCCGGCGTCGTGCCCGGTCTGCTGGTGGCAGCCATGCTGATGCCGGCCGGCGGCCCGAGCCTCGGTCCGGAGAACCCGGTCGTCGCGACGAACGCCGCGCCGGCGTTCTGGCTGGGCCGCAGGCCGGCGCCCCGGCTGCCGAGCGGACTGTGGGTGGCGCCGGCCGAGGCTGCCACCATCGGCGCGCTGTTCGGTACGCCGGTGGCGGCGCGCGCTGCTGCTCTCCGAGGCGCCGGCCGGGCAGCAGATCAAGGGGCTGCCGTGGGACAACGTGTTCGGACCGCTGATCGCGGCCGCCGCGGGCGGGCGGACGGGACCGCGATCCGGTGAACCGTCGAGCCGGTCCGATCCGATGAACGGGCGAGGTGATCCATGAAGCGGCCCGGGCCGGGGAACCCATGGATCGGCAAACTTCGCCGTTCCGAGGAACCAGCAGCACCTCCACACCCGATGAACCAGTAGACGCGCGCCAACTTCGCGATGGGAGACGAGACACCATGCCGCTCCACACCGGCCCGGGGAAGCCCGACGAACGCCCCATGTCGTTGAACCCCTTCTTCGGGGAGGCGAACCCGGTCGTCGAGATGACCCAGGCACCGCCCCGGCACCGGCTGCCCGACGGGCCCCTGCCGCCCTCGGTCGCCTATCAACTGGTCCACGACGAACTGATGCTGGACGGCAACTCCCGGCTGAACCTCGCCACGTTCGTCACCACGTGGATGGAGGACCAGGCCGACCGGCTGATGGCGGAGTGCCGCGACAAGAACATGATCGACAAGGACGAGTACCCGCGGACCGCGGAGCTGGAGCGCCGCTGCGTGGCCATGCTCGCCCAGCTGTGGCACGCGCCGAACCCGGAGTCCGCTGTGGGCTGTTCGACGACCGGTTCGAGCGAGGCATGCATGCTCGCCGGAATGGCCCTGAAGCGGCGCTGGGCCCAGCGCAACGCGGACCGCTACCCCTCCAGGGACGCGCGGCCGAACCTGGTCATGGGCGTGAACGTGCAGGTCTGCTGGGAGAAGTTCTGCAACTTCTGGGAGGTCGAGGCACGCCAGGTGCCCATGGAGGGCGACCGGTATCACCTGGACCCGCAGGCGGCCGCCGAGCTGTGCGACGAGAACACGATCGGGGTCGTGGGCATCCTCGGGTCCACCTTCGACGGGTCCTACGAGCCGATCGCCGAGCTGTGCGCGGCTCTGGACGACCTTCAGGAGCGCACGGGACTGGACATCCCGGTGCACGTGGACGGCGCGTCCGGGGGGATGATCGCGCCCTTCCTCGACGAGGATCTGGTGTGGGACTTCCGGCTGCCGCGGGTGGCGTCGATCAACACCTCCGGGCACAAGTACGGGCTGGTCTACCCGGGCGTGGGCTGGGCGCTGTGGCGCGACACGGACGCGCTCCCCGAGGAACTCGTCTTCCGGGTCAACTACCTGGGCGGCGACATGCCGACCTTCGCGCTCAACTTCTCCCGGCCCGGGGCCCAGGTCGTCGCCCAGTACTACACGTTCCTGCGGCTCGGCCAGGACGGATACCGAGCGGTCCAGCAGGCCACCCGGACCGTGGCCGAGGGACTTGCCGAGCGGGTGGAGGCGCTCGGCGACTTCCGCCTCCTCACCCGGGGAAACCAGTTGCCGGTCTTCGCCTTCACCACCGCGCCGGATGTGCAGGAGTACGACGTCTTCGACGTCTCCCGGCGCCTGCGTGAGTCCGGCTGGCTGGTGCCCGCGTACACCTTCCCCGCCAACCGCGAGGACCTCTCCGTACTGCGGATCGTGTGCCGCAACGGCTTCTCGACGGACCTCGCCGATCTGTTCCTGGAGGACCTCAGCCGCCTGCTGCCCGGGCTGCGGCGGCAGCCGCACCCGTTGACCCGGGACAAGCAGAAGGCCACCAGCTTCCACCACTGACGTCCGGCACCGGCCGTCCCTGCGCGGGGCGAGGACGGCCGGTGGTGTCATGGGACGGGGACACGGCGCACGGCGTTCGGGGTCAGCCCCAGGACGTGCCCCGTTCCACGGCCACCAGCTCGAAGGCCGTCTTGCCGTCCAGGGACTCCCGGATGATGTCGGCGTGGCCGGCGTGCCGGGCGGTCTCGCGGATCAGGTGGAGCAGTACCCAGCGTGTCGAGACCCGCTCGTCCGGCGGGAACCACGGTTCGTTCGGCAGCGGGAACGTGTCGTCGAGGCTCGGCGCCGAACGGACGAAGGCCTCGGTCTCGTCCGCGACCTTCTGCCAGTACGCGAGCTGCGACTCGACCGTCTCGTCACCGATGAGGCGGAAGCACTCGTGCCAGTTGGCCTCCGTCCGCTTGACCGCCGGCTCCTCGCCCTTGGCCCGCGCGATCCAGCTCTGCTCGACCTCGGCGACATGTTTGAGCAGGCCCGAGAGCGACAGCTCACTGGCGCTCGGCCGGCTCGCCGCCTGTTCCTCGGTCAGACCGAGCAGGGCCCGGCGGATGCCGCCGCGCTGCTCCTCGAGGAAGGAGAGCAGCGCTCCGCGCTCGTCGCCCTGCGCCTCGGCGCGCACGTGAGTGACCATGACCGTCCGCCTTTCGTGGGTTCCGGCAGTTCGTCCCTGCCTGACACCCACGAAGCTACGGACCCTTGCGGTCAGTTTCTGTCCGCAAGGGCCGGGAGGAGCGGACGAAAATCAGAACGGGAAACCGCTGCGGCCGTGCTGGACCGAGATCCACTTCAGCGTGGTGAACGACTCCAGGGTCGTCTCGCCGTTCAGGCGGCCGATGCCCGAGTGCTTCTCGCCGCCGAACGGGACGAGCGGCTCGTCGTGGACGGTGCCGTCGTTCACATGGAACATGCCCGTGTCGATCTGCTTGGCGAAGTTGACGCCGCGCTCGATGTCGCCGGTGTGGACCGCGCCACTCAGGCCGTACGGGGTGTCGTTGACCACGCGCACGGCCTCCTCCTCACCGTCGAACGGGATCAGGAAGGCGACCGGGCCGAAGATCTCCTGCTGGAGGAGGGCCGAGTCGGCGGGGACATCCGTCAGGACGGAGGGCTCGACGAGGTTGTCGGTGGTCGCGCCGTGCACCAGCGCGGTCGCGCCCTCGGCGATGGCCTGCTCGACCGCGCTCGAGAGGGCCTCCGCCTGAGAGGAGTTGATCACCGGGCCGATGACGGTCTGCGGGTCGCGCGGGTCGCCGACCTTGAGGGACTTCACCTTGGCGACGAACTTCTCGGTGAACTCCGCCTGCAGCGAGCGGTCCACCAGGACGCGGTTGGCGGCCATGCAGACCTGGCCCTGGTGCACGTACCGGCTGAAGACGGCCGCGTCGACGGCGTAGTCGACGTCCGCGTCGTCCAGGACCACGAGCGCGCTGTTGCCGCCGAGTTCGAGGACGGAGCGCTTGAACCGCGACGCACAGACGGTCGCGACGTGCCGGCCCACCTTGTCGGAACCGGTGAAGGAGATGACCTTCGGGATCGGGTGCTCGATGAAGGCGTCGCCTATCTCCGCTATGTCCGTGATCACGACGTTCAGCAGGCCACCCGGGAGGCCCGCCTCCTCGAAGATCTTCGCGACCAGGGAGCCACCGACGATCGGTGTGTTCTGGTGCGGCTTGAGAACGACACCGTTGCCGAGCGCGAGCGCCGGGGCGACGGACTTGATCGACAGCAGGAACGGGAAGTTGAAGGGGCTGATCACACCGACGACGCCGACCGGCACGCGGTAGAGCCGGTTCTCCTTGCCGTCGATCGGCGACGGCAGGATCTTGCCCTCGGGACGCAGCGCCAGCTGGATCGACTCGCGCAGGAACTCCTTGGCGAGGTGCAGCTCGAAGGCGGCCTTCAGGCGCGTGCCGCCCAGCTCCGCGATGATCGCGTCGCTGATCTCGGTCTCGCGGTCCTCTATGCGCCTGAGCGCCTTCTCGAACACCGCGCGGCGGGTGTAGGGGTTGGTGGCGGCCCACTCCCGCTGGGCGGCCGCGGCGGCCCGGTAGGCCTCGTCCACCTCGTCGACCGTGGCGATCGTGATCGACGCCAGCTTCTCGCCGTCGTACGGGTCGAAGTCGATGATGTCCCAGGAGCCGGTGCCCGGACGCCACTCCCCGCCGATGTACTGCTGGGACAGATCGGTGAAGTAGGACGACATGTGACCCCTCAATCCCTTGCAGCCGAAGCAGACACCCGTTCGCACGTGCGATCACGTCGTTCTTTGATCACGCGTCATCGTACTTGTGTTTAAAGGGAGTTGGGGAACGCCTCGGGATACTCCACAAGGACTCTCAGGAAAGCTGGAGCAGCCCCCGCAGCAGATCGCGGCTCTCGTCGGGTCCCGGGCTGTCCTGCTGCAGCTGCTTCATCGCGCCCTCGTACTGGGCGACGTCCTCGCGTTTGTCCAGGTACAGGGCGCTGGTGAGCTGCTCCAGATACACGACGTCCGACAGGTCGGACTCGGGGAAGCTCAAGATGGTGAACGAACCGCTCTCGCCGGAGTGCCCGCCGAAGCTGAACGGCATGACCTGAAGCCGTACGTTGGGGCGCTCCGAGATCTCGATCAGATGCTGGAGCTGGTCGCGCATCACCTGCCGGTTCCCGTACGGGCGCCGCAGGGCCGCCTCGTCGAGCACGACATGGAACTCCGGGGCGTTCTCCGCCACGAGGTACTTCTGCCGCTCCAGGCGCAGCGCCACCCGCCGGTCGATGTCCGCGGCGCTCGCACCCTTCATGCCCCGGGCGACGACCGCGTGCGCGTACGCCTCGGTCTGCAGCAGCCCGTGCACGAACTGGACCTCGTACGAGCGGATCAGGTGCGCCGCCCCCTCCAGCCCGACGTAGGTGGGGAACCAGCTGGGCAGGACGTCGGAGTAGCTGTGCCACCACCCGGCGACATTGGCCTCCTTCGCCAGGGAGAGCAGGGATGTGCGCTCGGCCTCGTCGGTGATCCCGTACAACGTCAGCAGATCCTCGACATCCCGTGTCTTGAAGCTCACCCGTCCCAACTCCATGCGGCTGATCTTCGACTCCGAGGCCCGGATCGAGTAGCCGGCTTGCTCCCTGGTGATGCCGCGCGCCTCCCGCAGGCGCCTGAGATGGGATCCCAGCAGAATGCGCCGCACCACCGACCCACTCGAGTCCCCAGCGCTCACGTTCGTCAGCCTCCCCAACCGTCCTTCCGACCGCGCAGTCTGCCACTAAAACACTTCGAGCAGTACTCGTACGGTTACAGAAATGGAAAGCAGTCAAAGCTGAGACACCGAGAGAGATAAGGAAAGGCAAGCAAGCGGGAAGAAAGTGACAGAAGAAATAAGCAGAAAGCGGTACGGGGACGTCCAATTCCGGCGCGTGCACGTGCATCTGCCCTTGCATCTGCCTGGCTCATCCGAAACCATGGTCCCGCGCCACCGCTGCATTGCCACGACCGCGAACACCCGGGAGTGCCTCGCATGGGGACGAATGGATCGACCATGCTCGAGCCCTTACGGCAGGGACTTCCGCCGCTCGACCCCGCGGCCGTGTCCAGCGCCGCCTCCTGCGCCCTGCCGGCCCGTCTCGAAGCGGTCCGTGAGGCACGGCAGTTCACCCGCAGAACTCTCGGCCAGTGGGATGTCGCCGAACGCCTCGACGACGTCTGCCTGGTGGTCTCCGAGCTCGTGACCAACGCCCTGCGGCATGCGCTGCCCTCGCCCGCCTCGCGCACGTGCGACCAGGAAGCGGCCGTGCGGCTGCATCTGATGCGCTGGACCTCCCGCCTGGTCTGCGCCGTGCGCGACCCCAGCCACGACAGCCCGGTCGCGGGTGACTCCGAGGACTTCTCGGCGGAGTCGGGCCGCGGGCTGTTCCTGGTCGACTCGTTCGCCGACAGCTGGGGCTGGCACCCGCTGGCGGGCACGTTGAGCGGGAAGGTGGTCTGGGCGCTGTTCCGGCTGCCGTCCATGTCCGCGCGCGCGGAATGACACCGTACGGCTTTTTTTGGGTCACCGATCTACGCGTGTCGCAACCCGCGGTGCGTCAACGCACCGCGGGCCGCGGGTAGTCGGTGGCCGGCGGAGCCCGACCAGGGCCCCGACCGCGTGGGTCAGGCGATCAGATGGTCGAACTCGCCGTCCTTGATGCCCAGGAGCATCGCCTCGATCTCCGCGCGGGTGTAGACCAGCGCGGGCCCGTCGGGGAAGCGGGAGTTGCGCACCGCCACTTCCCCGCCCGGAAGTCGGGCGAACTCCACGCATGACCCCTGCGAGTTGCTGTGCCGGCTCTTCTGCCAGGCCACATGATGCAGCTCGGTCGCAGCCATGCCGTTGTACACGTCGTCCACGTCGTACACGTCGTGGTCCACAGGTCGCTCCCCGGTCGTGCATTGGCTGATGTGGCCATTGATGCAGTGGTCAACTGCTCCGGATCATAACTCCGTTCACATGCAGATGCTTGGGCAGATGCACGTGCACGCGGGGTGTTCCTGCGATTACAGCTTTTACAGTCCCTTGACTACAGCCTGACCGCCGACTGACTACAGCCGGTCAAGCGTCTGCCCCAGAGCTCGCACAACATGCGACCTCCAGCCCCCGTCCATGATCGTCCGCGCCCTCATCTGTGCCGGGTCGTCCGGGTCGAACCCTTCATGCACTAGGAAGAGACGCGTACCGCGGCCTTCCTGTTCCAACGTCCATGTGATGGTCCAGTCCGCGGGATTGGCGGGATCGGCGTCGGCCCACCGGACGCGCAGCATCCGCTCGGGCTCGAACGCGAGAACCTGCACGTCGACGGTGCCGGAGAAGTTGGTGTTCGGCCGGGGAACCGAGGTCATCGTGTAGCGGTGGCCGACCTCGAGCCGGAAGTTCTCGGAGCCGGGCATCTGCCACTGGGCGAGCAACTCGGGCTCGGTCAGGGCGCGCCAGACCTTGCCCGGCGGATGCGGCAGGAACTGGTCGACGCGGATCGTGGTGAGGTCGTCGTCGGGTGCGGTGCTCATGGCCGGTCATCGTCGGGCATGCGGTCGAGCAGCTCGCCGAGCCCGCGCAGTCGCTGCCGCCAGAACCGCTCGTACGGATGGAGCCAGTCCTGCACCTCGGCCAGCGGCGCCGCCTCGAGGCGGTAGATGCGCTGCCGGCCGGAACGCTGCTCCGAGACGAGTCCGGCCTCTCGGAGCACCCTGAGGTGCTCCGAGAGGCTCGGGCGGCGCATGTCGAAACGGTCGGCCAGAGCCTGGACCGGCTGCGGCCCGTCCTCACGCAGCAGGCGCAGCACCTCGCGGCGCGTGCCGTTGGCGAGCGCGGCGAAGACGCGGTCCTCGGCGGCGGTGTCCGCCCCGGCCCCGGTCGTGGTCATACCGGTTCTTCCTATCCGTGAGCCTCCGTCAGCAGCATCAGACCGTTGCCGTCGGGGTCCTGGAAGGACGCCATCCGGCCCCAGGGGAGGTCGTCCGGGCCCTGCACGGACACCCCCGCCTCGGCCAGCCGCGCGCAGTCGGCATCGACATCGGTCGTGACCAACATGATCCCCCGGGTCGAGCCGGGTTCGAAATCGCCCATCCCGGGGCCGGAGAGCGTGAAGACGGTCTGTGCGCCCTTGGGCGCGACCTGGAGCCACCGCCCCTGCGGCAGGTCCAGATCCGCGGTGACCTCGAAGCCGAGGACGTCCGTGTAGAAGCGCAGCGCACGGTCCTGGTCGGTGACGGGAAGGGTGACGAATGAGGCGTGTGTGACGGTCATGCGGCCACGATAGGTAGGAGATTCCCTACTCGTCAAGCGTAGGGGATCTCCTACGTGTATTGCGGAGCGTGCGCACCCGTGACGTGAAGACCCGAGGGGGGCGAGGGGTCGATTCGGCGAAGAAAGGCAGAGATCGCGAAGAACGAGAGGCGCCGAGAGGTCATCACGCGGTGCCCGGAGCGGCGAACCGAAACCGGAGAAGATCATCCGCCGCCCGGCGGGAACTGCGCAGGCAGCCGCACGACCCGAGTGCCACCCGTGTCCGCGACCGGGACAGCGTGGGCTGCCCGGCGCACGGTCACTTCCGTACCTTCGGCCTCTTGCGCGCCGGTCCGCGTGAGCAAGCGCACGCCGCTCGCCTCCCGGGCCTTCACAAGACCTCCTGGTAACTTGCTGCGGCCGTCTCCATGACGACCTCATCGGCAACCTTGGGAGACTTCAGTGACAGCGACCCATGTCACGCGTCCGCAGGCGCGCATCGCGGTGGCCGCCGCGGGTCTTGTGGCCGCGCTCGCACTGACGGGCTGCAGCAGCGACTCCGGGGGCAGCGACTCGGCGAACGGTGCGACCTCCACGCCGAACGCGTCCGCGTCCCCGGCGGACACCGGCAGCGCCGGTACGCCGGGCGCCAAGGCCGGCAAGCTGGAGGGCAGCTGGCTCGCCACGACCGGCGGCAAGGCGGTGGCACTGGTGATCACCGGCAAGCAGGCCGGGCTTTTCGCCACGGGCGGCACCGTGTGCAGCGGGACCGCGGGCGAGAAGGCGGGAACGCAGATGATCCACCTCTCGTGCACGGACGGCAGCAAGAACCGCCGGACCGGGACGGTCGACTCCGTGAACTCCGCGAGTATGAAGGTGACCTGGGAGGGCGGCGTCGGGACGGAGACCTACGCCAAGGCCGAGGGCGGCAGCCTCCCGAGCGGACTGCCGACGGCGGGCCTGGGCTCCTGACCTCGCCCGGCAGCCCTGGGACCCCTCGCACGACGCACGCCCCGCCCCCGTGGTCCGTACGCCCCTCCGTTCCTCTGAACGCCGCACGGTGTCCGCACCCCGACAGGACTCCTGCGGCGCCGGCAGCCGGCACATCCCTCCTTCACACATGGGATAAAACCGGATGATCATGACATCCGCGGCCATGGCGCCCGGGGTATTACGGGGGCGCGCGACGCACCGCCGCGCACTTGCGTGATGATCCATGGACACCGTCACGAGCCAGAGGACCCTGATGCGCACGTTCCACGTCCCCCTCGCCCTCACCGCCCTCACCGCGGCCCTCGCCCTGACCGCCTGCGACAGCGCGAGCGGCGACGGCGGCAAGGACACCGCGGGCTGCCGGATCGCCGTCAAGGTCGGCCCCGGCAACGCGGCCACCAGCGCCGGCGACACCGGCAACGTCCCGGTCACCATCACCAACAACGACTCGGAGAAGTGCACCTTCGAGGGCTTCCCGGGTATCGAGCTCAAGGACGGCAAGTCCGCCTGGGACGTCGCGGAGGAGCAGGGCGCCAAGCCGGCCAAGGTGACGCTGCAGAAGGGTGAGGCGGCGACCTTCACCATCACGTACGTCCGCGGCGACGGCGGCTCGCTCAGCGCTCCGATGAGGACGGTGAAGATCACCGTGCCGGGCGCCGCCGATGCCGGGAGCTACCCGTGGTCGTACGGCGATGTGGCGCTCAAGAGCCCGAACACCCCGGACGCCTCCGTGAGCCCCGTCCAGGTCGCGGGGGACTGATCCCCTCGCTCAGGGGAGCCGGGGCCGCCCTGTGACCTGGGCGCGGTCGGCGGCCGCGGTCCCCTGCTCCCATCCGGCCACGTCACCGGCCCCGCGCAGCCGGGTGGTGACCGTGGCGGGGAACATCTGCTCCATGCGGTCCGCGACGGCCACGTCCCGGGCCGCGAGCACCGGCAGCAGGTCGCCCTCGCTCTGCGCGACCTGCCCCTCGGCCACGGTCCGCAGGCGGTCGCCGATGCGGTGCGCGTACGCGGTCAGGAACGACTGCCGGAACGTCTTCGTACGCTTCCGCCCGCCCTTGCGCTGCGCCGCCTCGGCCTTCGTCATCGCCGTGGTGGCCTGCACCAGCAGCGAGGTGTAGAGGAGCTCGACCGCCCCGAGGTCGGGTTCGAAGCCGATGACCGTGGAGAAGCCCAGGGCCTCGTGCCACACCGCGCGGCAGCGGTTCGCGGTCGCCACCGCGTCCAGGAGGACCGCCTTGGCCGTCTCGTACGGCGCGTCGACGCCGATCCGGCAGGCGCCGGGCGCGTCCCCGGTGTGCGTACGGGCGGCGAGCAGCGCCTCGTCGATGCTGTACCGCGCCATCAGCTCCTGCGCCTTGGCACTGAGCGCCTCCGCCTCCTCGGGATAGCCGGTCGCCTCGGCCTTGGCGAGCAGGGCGCGGATCCGGGTGAGCATGCGGGACTCCGGCTGCTGCGGTCCGGCCTGCTGCCGCGGCAGGTCGAGGGATTCGAGGGCCGGCAGCCGCAGGAGCAGGCGGTAGAGCTTCAGGACGGCGGTGGCGTACGAGAAGCGGTCGGCGGCCCGTGGACGTTCCGGGTCGAGGTCCTGGAGCTGGGCGGCCCAGCGGGGACCGGGGGCCGGCCGCTCACCCGCCTCCTCGACGATCAGCGCGGACACCAGGCGCACATGGAGGTCGTCCAGTTCACGGCGCACGATGCGTACGACGTCGGCGGGCTGCCAGCCGCGGCGCCAGGCCGCGGCGACGAACTGCTCGCCTCGCCGGGCGAGTTCGGCGTCGGCCGCGGGGTCAGCGGCGAGCAGCGAGGCGCCGGTGTCGAGCGCCGCGTCGGTGTCTTCGTAGAGGGCGGCCCGGAAGGCGCGGTCCACGGTGGTCGTCGTACTCACGCGTCCGATCGTGGCACGGACACGGATGCAAGGTGTCAACTTCGGGTTGACAGTGCCTGAGCGTCAACTTACGGTTGACACATGACGGAGAAGCCCTACACAGCGAACCTGCGTCTCGACGACCTGATCGAAGCCATCAAGAAGGTCCACACCGACGCACTCGACCAGCTCCAGGACGCGGTGATCGCGGCGGAGCACCTCGGCGACGTGGCCGACCATCTGATCGGCCACTTCGTGGACCAGGCCCGGCGTTCGGGCGCGTCCTGGACCGACATCGGCAAGAGCATGGGCGTGACCCGGCAGGCGGCCCAGAAGCGCTTCGTGCCCAAGGAGTCCGCGGACCTCGACCCCAGCCAGGGGTTCAGCCGCTACACCCCGCGCGCCCGCAATGTGGTGATGGCCGCGCACAACGCGGCGAAGGCCGCGGGCAACGCGGAGACCGTCCCCGACCACATCGTCCTCGGGCTGCTCACCGAGCCGGAGGCGCTCGCGGCCAAGGCGATCACCGCGCAGGGCGTCTCCCTGGAATCGGTGCGCGAGGCGGCGGCCGCGGCGCTCCCGCCCCGTCACGAGAACGCGCCGGAGCTCCTGCCCTACTCCCCCGCCGCGAAGAAGGCCCTCGAGCTCACCTTCCGCGAGGCGCTCCGCCTCGGCCACAACTACATCGGCACCGAGCACATCCTCCTCGCGCTCCTCGAGCAGGAGAACGGCGTGGGCCCGCTGAGCGGCCTCGGCGTCGGTAAGGCGGCGACCGAAGCGCATGTGGTGAAGGAGCTCGACAAGATCCGCAAGAAGCTCGAAGAGAACAGCTGAGCCGCTCGGACAGCTCGTCCCGGCCCGTTGTCAGACCCCCCTGCCAGACTCGCAGTATGACCGGGCGCTGGGCTCTCGCTCCGGCCGAGGACGGTGGCGTGGAGGTCGCCGCTCTCGGCCCGGACGGGCTGCTCGCCGGGCCCGTGGTCAGGGAGGAGGATCTCGGGGAGGCCGTCCGGGCACGGCCCGAGGTCACCCGGTGGGTGTGGCGGTCCACCGCCGACGTCCAGCCGCGTCTGCTCGCCACGGGGGTGCGGGTCGACCGGTGTTACGACGTCGAGGCCGCCGAGGCCCTCCTCCTGGGCCACGAGGGACGCCTCGGTGAGCCCCGGTCCACCGCCGCCGCACTGGCCCGGTTGCGCGGCGGCCCCGTACCGCCCGATCCCCCGTCGCGCTCCGCCGAGCCCGGCTCGCAGTCCTCCCTGTTCGAGCCGAGACCCGTCCACGTTCCGCTCCGCGACCTCGTCGAGGTGTACGCGGACCAGCAGCGCCGGCACGAGGCCACCGCGCACCCGGACCGGATGCGCCTGCTCACCGCCGCCGAGTCGGCCGGAATGCTGGTGGCCTCCGAGATGAACCGGTCGGGGCTGCCCTGGAGCGCGGACGTCCACCGCGACCTGCTGCACGAACTGCTCGGCGAGCGGTACGCGGGCGGCGGCGAACCCCGGCGGCTGGCCGAGCTGGCCGACGAGGTGTCGGCCGCCTTCGGCCGCCGTGTCAGACCCGACCTGCCCGCCGACGTCGTCAAGGCGTTCGCACAGGCCGGGATCAAGGTGCGCTCCACCCGCCGATGGGAGATCGAGTCCGTCGACCATCCCGCCGTGAAGCCCCTGCTGGAGTACAAGAAGCTGTACCGCATCTGGGTCGCCCACGGCTGGTCCTGGCTGCAGGACTGGGTACGCGACGGCCGCTTCCGGCCCGAGTACCTGCCGGGCGGCACGGTCACCGGCCGCTGGGTCACCAACGGCGGCGGGGCCCTGCAGATCCCCAAGGTCATCCGGCGTGCCGTCGTCGCCGACCCTGGCTGGCGACTGGTCGTCGCCGACGCCGCCCAGATGGAACCGCGCATCCTGGCCGCGATCTCGCGCGACCCGGCGTTCATGGAGGTCGCCGGTCGCGAGGCCGACCTCTACCAGTCGGTGTCGGACCGGGCGTTCTCCGGCGACCGGGGCCAGGCCAAGCTGGCCGTGCTCGGCGCGATCTACGGCCAGACGTCCGGCGACGGCCTGAAGAACCTGGCCGCGCTGCGCCGCCGCTTCCCCAAAGCCGTGGCGTACGTGGACGACGCGGCCCGTGCGGGCGAGGAGGGCCGGCTGGTGCGGACCTGGCTCGGGCGTACGTCCCCGCCCGCCGCCGGGACGTCGGACGACGCGACGGAGGAGGCGGGCATTCCGCAGGAGGACGGCCCGGTGGAGACGTCCGGGGAAGGACACCAGTGGATGCCCGGCTACGCCTCCACCAACTCCCGCGCCCGGGGCCGTTTCGCGCGCAACTTCGTCGTGCAGGGCAGCGCGGCCGACTGGGCCCTGCTGATGCTCGCCGCGCTGCGCCGCTCCTGTGCGGGTCTCGCCGCCGAGCTGGTCTTCTTCCAGCACGACGAAGTGATCGTGCACTGCCCGGCACAGGAGGCGGACACGGTGGTCGGCGCGATCCAGGAGGCCTCGGACCTGGCGATGCGGCTGACGTTCGGCGAGACACCGGTGCGCATTCCGTTCACGACGGCCGTGGTCGAGTGCTACGCGGACGCCAAGTGACGGTGCGTACGCGGCCGTCGGGCGGGCACGAGACCCGCGCCGCACTCCTGACGCAGTCCCCGGCTCACCCCCCGCGCCGGCAGTTCCCTCAGCTCACCGGCCACTGGGCTGTCCGGTCCTTCGGGGCCGAGAGGGCGGACTCCCACTGCCGACGGGCCTCCTCGATGTCGCCGTCCGCCCGGTGGAGCAGCCCCAGCTGGTGACGGGCGAGACCCTCGGTGTACCGGTCACCGCGACGGACGGCGAGGCACAGCAGTAGTTCGCACTCCTGCGCGACCCGACGGGCGTCGCCCCGGCCCGGCAGCGCCCGCACCAGCCCGAGCCTGCGCCGCGCCGTCGGTGCCGAGTTCCTCGATGAGGCGTTCGCGCAGGTCACGGTGGACGGCCAGGGCCTCGGCCGGGCGTGCGGTGCGGTTCTTTGCAGCACGAGCATCAGCAGACGGTGGAAGCCCTCCCACGACGAGCGTTCGGCGACCAACGCGGCCAACTCCGCTGCGAGTCCGTCCAGTCGGGAGCCGCCGAGGTGCAGTTCGGCGTCGTACCGCCACTCCAGGACAAGCAGCCGCGTCTCCTCCAGCCGCTGCACAAGAGCGCGCCCGCCGGTCTCCAAGGGCAGACCGCTGAGCGGAGCTCCGCGCCACAGCGCGAGCGCGGCGAACGCCGCATTCATGACCGGTCGTTGGCCGGATGCGCGAAGGGTGCGCGAATCAGCCGTCCAGCACATTCACGGCCCCGCCGTCCGACCGCCCCATGGACCGGTCGCCCCGTCGTCCGACCGCGCCGTGGGCTAGATGACCGGCGGTCGGCCGAGCCTGGTCAGTCGCCACACCGTGTGCCACCGCATGGGCCGCCGCTCCCCGGGCGAGGTGCGCAGCCCTTCGAGGAACCCGCCGAACCAGGCCTTCAGCCCGCCGACCGATCGCGTCCGCAGGAGGGTGACGGCGATCCACACGCCCAGGTGGACGGGGATGAGCGGGAGGGGCAGCCTGCGTCGTACGAGCCACACGCGGTTGCGCGCCGTCACCCGGTAGTAGATGGCGTGCCGGGCGGGTGAGGTCCTCGGGTGCCGGAGCAGCAACTGCGGTGCGTAGAGCACGGTCCAGCCGGAGTCGAGGGCCCGCCACGCGAGATCCGTCTCCTCGTGGGCGAAGAAGAACTCCGCGGGCCAGTCGCCGGTCTCGGCGAGCATCGCCATGGACAGCGCGTGCGCGCCGCCGAGGAAGGCGGTCACCGGTCCACCGCGCAACGGATCGGCCGCACCGACCCTTGGCACGTGGCGCTGCTGGGTCTCGCCGTGCTCGTCGGCGATACGGAATCCGACGATGCCGAGCCCCGGATCGGCGGCGTACAGATCCCGCACCCGCCGCAGCACGTCGGCGTCGATCAGCAGCCCGTCGTCGTCGAGTTCCACCACGACGTCGACGTCCCCGAACTCCCGCAGCCGGGCGAGGGCCACATTGCGGCCGCCCGGGCAGCCGAGGTTCTCCTCCTCCTCGACGCACGTCACCTCCCCCGGCAGTCCGAGACGCTCGGCGAACTCGGGCAGGGGGCAGCCGTTCCCGACGACGACGATGCGGGAGGGGGCGAGGTCCTGCTTGGCGACCGAGGTGAGGAGGGCGTCGATCTCGGCGGGCCGGTTCCCCATGGTCACGACGGCGACAGCGATACGGAGGCCGGGCTCCTGCTCCGCCTGCGACACGACACCCACCCCATCCCGGCCGACGACAGTGACGCGATGCTAACCGTTCACTAAGAGGACGCCTGAGGGTCTCTGGTTCTCAGTGCTCTGGATGATTTACCGACTGGTTGCCCCGACGTGCCACCCACGCCCACCGCCGGTCCCCACACCACCCACCAGGCCCCGTCACGCGCACCCCTGCCCCCCGCTTCCTCCCCCGGCCGGCCGTCCCGGACCGGGTAACCTGGCCACGACCGCGCGCAATGCACAGAAACACGAGAAAGGGGGCGGAGGATCGGGGCCGGAAAGGCGCCGTGATTCCCACCGCCGATGCCGTCCATCCCGCGGGTTGGTTCGCCCAAGGAAATCTCCAGCCCGAGCAACCCTCATGTGAAGGAACTCGCCGCCCTCCGTCGCCGACGGAACAGGCAGAGCTCCGGAGTGACCCTCGTCGAGGGCTATGAGGAACTGGATCTCGCCCTGCGGGCCGGCGTCCGTCCCCGCGAGCTGTACTACTGCCCGGCACTGACCGGCGGATCCGACCCGCGGAACGTCCTTGCTCGCGCGGCCGAACGCGGGGCCGCCCTGTTCAGCCTGAGCCGGCAGGCCTTCGACAAGGCCGCCTACCGGGAGGGCCCGGACGGCTGGCTCGCCGTGGTCCCGGACATCGAGACCGATCTCTCCCGCATCGCGGTCGACGAACGGGCCCTGTTCCTCATCTGCGAGAGCGTCGAGAAGCCCGGCAACCTGGGCTCGATGCTGCGCACCGCGGACGCGGCGGGAGTGACCGCCGTCATCTCCGCCAACCCCGTGACCGACTGGGGCAATCCCAATGTGATCCGGGCCAGCAAGGGCACGGTGTTCGCCGTCCCGATCGCCTCGGCCGACTCCGAGGAGGTCGTGCACTGGCTGGCCGAGCACTCGGTGAACGTCGTCGCGACGACGCCGGACACCGACGTCCTGATGGCGGACGTCGACATGACCGGGCCCACGGCGATCCTGATGGGCAGCGAGAAGTACGGACTGTCGGACCAGTGGCTCGCCGGCCGTCACACCAAGGCCAAGATCCCGATGTTCGGTCAGGTGGACTCGCTCAACGTGGCGGTGTCGGCCGCCCTCTTCACCTACGAGGCCGTGCGGCAGCGCATGGCGACCGGGCAGCGCTGAGAACCGCTCTTCTTGAGTCCTGTTCCGTGCGGCGTCATCCCAGCCAGTCCGTGTAGCGGATGCTGCCGATGCGCGCATCGGCAGGAGCGATGATCGCTTCCGTCGGGACGGCTGCGAACAGGCCCGCGGACTCGTCGGTGACGACGCTGCGACGGTCGTCTCGCACTCGCAAGGTCAGTCGACCGAGCTCGTCGAGGGGAAAGACGTCGGGGCCGGCGACGCTGATCGTGCCGTTCAGCGGCGGCCCGGTGGCGACATCGGCGAGCGTGTCGACGGCCTCCGCCACCGCGACCGGTTGCAGCCGGGTGGTGGGCAGACGGACGGTGCTGCCGTCGCTGGTCCACCCCACGATCTTGTCGATGAACTCCATGAACTGGGTGGCGCGCACGATCGAGTACGGAATGGGGCCTTCCACCACAAGGACCTCCTGAAGGACCTTGGCCCTGTAGTACGCGACGTCGGGGACACGGTCGATGCCGACGATCGACAGCAGGACGATGTGCCCGATGCCTGCCCGCTCGGCGGCTTGAAGGAGATTTTCCATGGTGACATGGAAGAACTCGGACGCCGTCTCGTCGAAGCCGGGCGCGTCAATGGTGTCCACGACGACGTCGGCCGACCCGAGCGCCTCCTGCAGTCCTTCTCCCGACTGGAGGTCGAGTCCGCTGGACCTGCCGTGCGCGGCGACCTCGTGGTCGGCGGCCCTCAGCCTGTCCACGAGCCGGGACCCCACGAAACCAGTGCCACCGATGACCGCGATCTTCATGAAGTGGCTCCTTCGCCACGCGAGGGACACCAACGCGTGAGGGGAGTCGGCATCAGCCGGAACGGGGCGCGCGCAGATGCCGTCGGCCGGCCAGCTCCTCCTCGTCCACGAGCGTGAGCATGGGCTGGCCCGGAACCATCATCATCACGACCACGAAGCGGCTCCAGATGTCCTCGCGGTTGTTGCCGTCCTGGTAGTGGATCACGTCGCCACCAGGCTCCCAGAACGCCTCCCCCGCGCGAATGACGCGCTCGGGCTCACCCTCCAGTTCGAAAAGCATCTCCCCCTCCACCATGTAGCCGAACACCGGCCCCGAATGCCGGTGCGGAGGGGTTCCGGGATCACCCGGCGGGAACTGCACGAGCGCGGTCATCACCTGGGGCCGCTCCGGGACGGACGGCGGCTGGATGTCCAACAGGGACGTGAGCGCCGTCTTCCAGGCGGGCGCCCCGGGCGTGATCTCCTCACCGGTGGATCGGGATTCTGGGGCGGGCATGAGCTACTACCCCCGTTCTTCGCCGGATTTGCCCCGCAGGATTCAAAGGTCGGTGGCATGGCACCGGACCGCTCTCAGGCGTACCGACGGTCCCGCGAGGCTGTAACCCTCTCAGCCTGACTCAGGCGCGCATCCACCGCCACCGCGACCACCGGAGCCCCACCCCAGCCGAAAAGAGTCCAGAAATATCGAGCCGGGTTCCGGGTGGAGGCGCTTTCGAGGTTCGCGCCTCCGCGAGAATTCCGTGTCGAGCCCCCGATTGGACGCAGCGACCCTCCGCTTTTCAGGCGATCTCCGGCCCCGTCCGGTTCGAGCACCGGCGCGGAGGGGAAAACAGCGCACGTCCGTTGTCTGCGGACGTTGATGTCACGTCATTACTCCGTCCGAGACCGGTTCTGGTGTTGAAGCACAGGCTGTCGCCTCACCAGCCAGCCCGCCTCTCTTGCGGACAGCGCACGACCCCGGCGTGATACCGCGGTGCATGATGTGCCGTCGGCCCACTACGACACGAAGAGCTCCCCCTCACGCATTGCGTTTACGAATTGACCCACCGTATACCGCGATGCTCGCTCGTCACGCAGTAAGCAATCACCGCCAGAAAAGGAAACAGTCATGCGCGTTTCAAGATGGTGCCTCATGGCCGCTTCGGTCCTCGCACTGACGGATATCGGATGCCACGCCTCCATGTCGTCGGTCTCCCAGCCCAAGAGCGATAAGGAATCGGGCAGCTACGATGTAATCCATCTGCACGGCGAGATGCAGAAGAACAAGAGGCTCAGCAATGGGGATCACACAACCGGAGTAGGCAATCAGGTCCTGATCACCGAGAACCTCATGCGCAACGGACACAAGTCCGGCTTCTCCGCAGTTATGTGCACCCAGGTCGGTGGCCCCTCGAATCCCACCCAGGCGAATCCGGCCACTCAGCTGTGTTCGGGCGTTTACAACCTTGATAAGGGGCAGATTACCTGGCAAAACACACTCTCCGTTTCGCGCCAGGGCACTCCACCGCCGTGGAAAACGGCCATCACCGGCGGCACGGGGGAGTACACAAATGCCCGCGGCTATATTCTTGTCAACGGGGAGAAGAGCGACTACACGGTTTATCTCGTCCGAGCGTCCTCCTCGTGAAAGCGCGGGGCCCAAGCCCTGCCCGGAGCGGAAGGCGGGCGGCCTGGTGTTCACCCGTCCCAAGACCAAGAGGGGCCGGAGCCCTGCCCGTCGGCGACCGTCGCCTGTACGACGGCAGTCGCCACACGGCCGGCACAATCCGGAACAGTCCCACCCGCCCAAGGGCGCGACACGACGCCTGGGGGTCGCCTTCATGCCTCGTCGGGAACCCACGGCTGAGACCAGAACCGAGACCAGGGACAGCCTCATGACACGGGCCCGCCCCGCCGTCGGGTCCACTGAACGAAAAACCCCAGCTCAAATCCACTCTGAGCTGGGGTTTTGGTGGAGCCGCTTTCGGGATTCGAACCCGAGACCTACGCATTACGAGCTCACCAGAGCGTTGCACCACCGTTCCCCGAGAGTCCCCGTTTTCCTCGTCTGTGCAGGTCAGTAGCAGTGGGTGTATGCGGGGCGCCATGATCGTTCACGGGGTTTCACGGTCCTTCCGGCCCCATCCTGGCCCCACAGGGGCCCCGCCGGCGGGTGGGCCGGGCCCCAGTCGGGCAGGCCCGCAGTTGAGGGCCGGGCGGCAAAGTGGCGTCCAGCGCAGAGACCTTGCGACGCAAAGAGGCCCTACCCCGCTTGGGGTAGGGCCTCTGGCCGTCTGCGCGCGCCCTGTCCGGGCCGCTGAGGAGAGGCTAGCGGTTCTGGCGCTCCCTCGCCCGGCAGTAGGGACACACGACCTGGGCGTTGGGCTCGTAGCGCGCCGGCAGGCCCTGGCAGCGTCCGCAGCAGCCGACCTGGTTCGGGGAGCAGCCAAGGGTGAGCGCCGCTGCGGCGCGGTCCGTGGTCGGGTCGGTACCGGATACGACGGGTCGAACGCCATCGAGCGTTCCTCGGCGAGCCACACCCCGTCGCCCTCCGCCAACTGGGGCTGCGTCACTCAGCAGGCTGCACCGACCAAGTGCGTCCCTCCCATCGATGTGCCGCGGGTGCCTTCAGCCGCTGGATGGGCAATCGTTTGCCGACAGACGCGACGCTGGCCTTTCCCGTGTAGGCGCCTCTCGTTCCACGTCAACTCAAGCCTCGTGGCAGGCGCATGAGGGGAGTTCGAAGTTGTGAACCCGGCAAGACTGGCCTGCTGGAGCTTCCCCATCCTCGTGAGACTGCGCTAGCTTCGCCGTTTGCATGGGGAGTACAGCGAGCCGGGAGCTTCTAACAGGACCATCAGGATGGCGAGGCGCCATCTACCGCGTCCCACCCATGTCTTCTCACCTTCATTAGGAGGAACGGGTGGCCCATCGCGCCCTCGTACGCGGCTCGATCGCCGTAGCCGCATCATTCACCCTGGTCTCAGGCCTCGCCGCGATCGCCGCACCGGCCGCCCAGGCCGACAGCCCCACCGAGACCGTCATTCCCGCCGCCCCGGACTACCTTCCGAGCCCTGACGTGTTGGACTTCGCTGGTCCCGGCGGGTTCCTGCACCAGCAGAGCGGCAGCAACTCCGGGGCGGTCTGGACTGCTTACCCCGGCGGCCCGGATATCGCCGTGAAGGGATCTCTCGCCGGACACCCTGACGGCGCGGGCGCGGATGTCGTGGCTACCGTGGACACGACCGGTATCGAACTCCACGACATGGACGCCGGTACCACGATGAGCATCCCCATCCCTGCCGGTCAGCGTTACGTGGGCACGTACGGATCGCACGTTGTGACGATGGTGCCAGGGTCCTCAGGCCGGGGGATTGCCTCACTGCACATCCTCACGTCGGCTGACGGCCAGGTCACCGACACCCAGATGACGGGCTGGCCCGCAGACGCGACCATCACCGGCGGCACGGGAGCGGGCGACGCCGACTCCACGGTCGTGCACTACACCGACACCACGGGTACACGGCTCGCCCTGGTAGACCTCAACACCGGCCAGATAACTCCGATATCCGGCACCGTGCCGCAGGCAAACGTCTCCGTCCTCCTGACGGACAAGTACATCGCCTGGTACTCCCAGCAGGACACCTCAGCCATCCACCTGGTACCGCGGTCCTCCCCCGGCGACCCGCAGACGACCGTCACCGTGCCCGCTGTCGCCGGCATGGTGGCCACCGGATTCGGCATCGCAGGCGACTGGCTCATAGCGATCCACAGCCCCTCCAGCACCCCAACCTACGGCCTAGTGCTGCGTTCCTCAAAGTGGGTGTGGACCGCTGGGCGTCAGGGGGCGCATGATGCGTGGTGAAGGACTGTGCCATGTATCCGCCTCTGTACGCGCGTCCGGCGCGTGATCCGGACGAGGAGCGCAAGATCCGCAAGCTGGCCGGCGCTCGTCATGCCCCCGCTGATTGGATCCTGCGAGCCCGCATGATCAGCCTCAGCTGGGCCGGGAAGCAGGTCACCGCCATCGCCGCCGAACTGGGTTGCCATCCCAAGACCGTGCGGGAGCGGCTGCACCGGTTCAACGCCGAGGGCATCGACGGGCTCGGCGACCGGCCGGTCCCCGGACGCCCCCGCCGGCTGACCGAGGCCGAGCGCTCGGTGATCATCGCTCTGGCCGAAAGTGACCCGCCCGGGCGCCCGGTGCCCGGTCCCGGCGGCGTCCTGAAGGCTGCCGACGAGGCCGGGCCGGGCGAGTGGACGCTGGATGCGCTCACCGAAGTCGCCCGCGAGCGGGGCATCGACGTCCACCGCAGCCAGGTGCGCCGGATCCTGCGGGCAGAGGGGGTGCACTGGCGGCACCCGCGGTCCTGGGCGCACAGCACCGATGCGGAGTTCGCCCCAAAAGGGCGCGGGTCGTCGGGCTGTACACCGACCCGCCGCCGCGCTCCACGGTGATCTGCGCGGACGAGCTCGGCCCGGTGATCCCGCGGACCTTCGCCCCCGCCCCAGGCTGGTCTCCCGGCGGGCACCGGATCAAGGCGCCGCTGGAATACTCCCGCGGGCGGGAGAAGACCTGGGTGTACGGGGCCCTGCGACCGGCGGACGGCCAGGAGGTGACCCTCTGCGCGCCGTCCCGCAATACCGCCGGCTGGCTCCGGCTACTGCAGGAGATCGCCCGGGCCAACCCGCGCGGCCGGCTCTACGTGATCGCAGACAACCTCTCCAGCCACACCAGCGGCCCCGTCCGCAGGTGGCTGCGGAAGCACCCGAGGGTCCATCAGGTCTTCATCCCCGTCGGCGCGTGCTGGCTGAACCTGGCCGAGGGCTGGTGGCGGCTGCTGCGCAAGGCCGCGCTGGCCGGGCAGACCTTCGCCGACCCCGGCGAGATCGCCTACGCCATGAGGGTGGCCACCGCCCAACTCAACACCCGTGCCCACCCGTGGGTTTGGGGACGACCACCACCACCGCACCGCCGACTGCGCCGGAAGTTCGTCTACCTGCTTTGAGGAACGCGGCACTAGGCGGTCCGCTGACCGCCACACCCTTGACCAGCGGCGACACGCAAACCCTCCTCCCCCACGCCACCCCGGACGAGATACGCACCGGACCGGGCGGCGTTCTGGTCGTCGGCGGGGCGTCGGTCACCGACTGGGCAGCACGCAGGGTGACCCCCGGCCCCGATGGCACCCCCACCGTGACCGCAGTGGACTCCGACCCGGCGACGCCATCACCGATCGACGGACTCTCGCTCGCCGGTGGCACCCTGTTCACCGTCGAACGCAGCAGCACGCCCGCCGTGAACGGCTTCACCCGCACCATCACGCTGGGCACCACGCCCTCCTACGGTGCCCACACGACGTTCGGCCAGACCTGGGCACCCAGCAACTGCGACGCAGCGGCCACGTGCGCACCGCCGATCGGGACCGGTGACGGCCGCATCTCGCAACTGTGGGCCGGCTCCGGAGACGACAAGGTCACCGTTCAACAAGGCGAGACCGGCTACTTCATCGAACCTTCCGCGACCGGCGGCACGCTCATCGACGCTGATGGTCGCTATGTGGTCTACGACGGCGTCTCCACGCACAAGCAGTACATCGGCGACACCGATTCGGCCAACCCCGGCCGGGTACTGTTCACCCGCCCGGTCACCGGGGCGGCGTTGTCGGGCTCCACGCTGTGGGAGGCCGGCCCGACTGCGGGCACCATCAGCCAGGTCGACCTCACCACGCAGAAGACCGTGCAGACCGTCGCCACCGGTGCCCCGTGCGTGCCAAGCGAACTGCAGGCCGCGGCCCGCCGATGGGTCTACTGGTCCTGCGGGAACAACGCACCAGGCGGTGTGTGGGACCTCACCACGGGCAAGGACATACCCCTGCCGTCCGCAGGGCCCGCCCAGCTCGGCGACGGCTATCTCGTCGAACATGACGAGGCTGCCGGAAAACTGGTGCTCACCGACGTCCACACCGACACCGCGGCCACCAGCGACCTAGCCGATCTTCCGGCCGGGCCGCTTACCGACGACCGCCGCATGACCTGGGCGGTGGACAAGTACCACGGAGGGATCGCCTTCCTCGACGCGCACGAGAACATCCACGTCGTCGACCCGCAGATTCCCGCATCCGCCCCCGCGCCGGCCGCCGGCACCGCCATGCTGTCCGGACAGGTGCTTCCGCCGGGACACCATCTGAGCAGCAGCAGCGTGACGCTGGTGATGCAGACAGACGGCAACCTCGTCGCCTACCTCAAGACAGGCGGCAGCGGCACCGGCCAGGCCATCTGGTCCAGCAGGACCTCCGGCCACCCCGGCGCGTACGCGATCATGCAGACCGACGGCAACCTCGTCATTTACACAGGCACTGGCGGCCCCGGTAAGGGCGGCGCCCTGTGGTCCACCAAGACCTACGGCAACCCCGGCGCGCACACGGCCCTGCAGGACGACGGAAACCTCGTCGTCTACCGGGCCGGGAGCACCGCCCCCGGCAGTGCCCTGTGGTCCAGCGGCTCGTACGCGCGCCCCCAGACCATCGCCTCCGGCCAGACTATGAAGGCCGGATGGTGGACACAGAGCCGATACACCCGGCTGGTGATGCAAACCGACGGCAACCTGGTGATGTACCGCAAGCGCGACGGCGCCGCCATCTGGTCCAGCAAGACCTCCGGACACCCGGGGGCGTACGCGATCACGCAGACCGATGGGAACCTCGTCCTCTACAAGAGCAGCGGCGGGCCCGGTAAGGGCGGCGCCCTGTGGTCCACCAGAACCTACGGCAACCCCGGGGCGTACGCGGTCATGCAGGACGACGGCAACCTCGTCGTTTACAAACGCACTGGCGGCCCCGGCAAGGGCGGCGCTCTGTGGGCCAGCAACACCACGCACAACATCCCCTGACGCCTCTCGTACGCGGCACAGGGCGCCGACCCCAGCCAGGGTCGGCGCCCTGAGTAATCAGGCTTCGGCGCCCGTCGCGCCGCGATCCACTCTGCCCTATCCAGCTCCGTCGGCGGCCCCACATAGCTCGCCGCATCCGCACGAAAGACGCTGTGCGGCCATTCCACGGGCGGATGGGTAAGCCCTAGCTACTAAGCGGATGACCTGAAGTTCTGCGCGGAATCTGGAGCGGCAGCGGCGGCCTGGCGCGATGGCCTCGATGACGAGAAGACCTCGCCGGGTGTTGTATCGAGGTTGACCAAACTACGACAAAACCGGCGAGGTCAAGGCCAGTATGCGTCCGGCATCCGGGTTCGCCAACCGCCCCGGTCCGGCGTACCAGCACCTGTATCACCTGCTGCATCACCGGTGGCGAGAGGCCTCCCGCGCGGTGATCGTGCTGCTGTCCGCGGCTGGCATGACCGCAGGAGAGATCGGCGAGCTGCTCGGCTACCACCCGGCCACGGTGCGCCGCTGGATCCATCGCTACAACACCGCCGGCCTGGCGGGCCTGGCCGATCGCCCCCGCGCGGGGCGGCCCCGGCTCGGCGGGCCGAGGCTGGGCGAGCGCATCCGCCGCCTGCTGACCCGCCCCGGGCCGTGGACCATCCGCCGGATCTGGCGCCGCCTGGGCCGGCCGAAGATGAGCCTGCGCACCGTGTACCGGCACACTCGCGAACAGGCGGCCTGGCGGCGGCCCCGCCTGGTGGCCAGGGGTGACCCCGAGCGCAGGCGCACCCTCGCCGCCCTGCGCCGCCAACTCGCCGCCCTGCCCCACGGGTCGGTGGTCTGGGCCGAGGACGAGACCCACCTGCACCTACTGCCGCACGTGCGGGCGAGCTGGATCCTGCGCGGGACGCGGCAGCAGGTGGCCACCCCAGGCAAGAACCGGCAGGCCACCGTCTTCGGGGCCCTGGAAGTGGCCACCGGCGCCTGGGTCTACACCCTGGGCCGCCGCAATGCCGCCGCCTTCGTCGCCTTCCTCCAGCTACTGCTGGCCGCCTACCCCGCCGCCCCGGTCGTCGCGGTGGTCTGCGACAACGACAGCATTCATCACGCGAAGGCGGTGACCGCCTACCTGGCCGACCAGCCCCGCCTGCGCCTGCTGTTCGGCGCCCGCTACAGCCCGCACGACAACCCGGTCGAGCGCATCTGGGCCGCGCTGAAGGCCCACATTGCCAACACCGCCGTCACCTGGCCGGGCCGCCTGCGCCAGGTCCACGCCTTCTTCCGGCAGCGCTCACCCACCCAGATGCTGACCACCGCCGCACCCTGGGCCTCGCCCTGGCTGCCGAAGAGTTACGCGCAGAACTTCAGGCAAGCCGCTTAGTAGGGCTTGGTCAGGTTCGTATTGATGGGGATCTTTGAATTTGGCTCTGCCCGCGATTCCGTGAATGATCTTGCTGCTGCTGCGGCAGGCTGCCGCCGAATCGATCTCACCTCTCGGCCGCGCCGCCGAAGTGGCACGTCGTCTGTCCGGCCGTCGGCCCGATGTTTCACCCGTCACGCCGTGCGGTGCAGGCGGCTTGACGCCTTATGGTTCCGCAGCGGCAGCGCGGGCGAGCGCCGGATTACCGATGAGGCCTTTGCCTTCGGCAGGATGGGCGCATGACCGAGATCCGCACACCCCGCCTCCTCCTCCGTAGCTGGCACGACGACGACCTCGCGCCGATGGCGGACATCAACGCGGACCCACGGGTCATGCGCTGGATCGACGACGGCTCGGTGCGCGACCTGGACCACACGGTCGAGGACATCGAGCGGTGGGAGGAGGAGTGGGACGAGGAGGGCTTCGGACTCTTCGCCGTCGAGCTGCTGGCCTCGGGCGAACTGATCGGCTTCACGGGACTGTCCGTGCCCGAGTTCCTGCCGGAGGTGATGCCCGCCGTGGCGATCAGCTGGCGGATCGGCTCACAGTTCTGGGGCCAGGGATACGCGTCCGAAGCCGCCCACGCCACGCTGGAGTTCGCGCTCCAGGACCGTGGCCTGGACCGGGTCATCAGCATCAACCGGGTGGGTGACAACGCCTCCGAGAACGTCATCCGCAAGCTCGGCATGGTGCCCGAGCGGGAGACGGCACACCCGGTGTACGGCTACCCGCTGCGCGTTCACGCCATCGATCTCACCGAGTTCCAGGCATGACCCGACCGAGCCGTCGATCACCACAAGACAGCTGACCACTGTCCCCACGCCCCCAAGCGCATTAGGGCCCGTATCGAGTCGTAATCAATCTGCGGGATTCGCCCTCGCGGCAGGTCCTGGACCGGTAGTGATGCGAGTGCAACTGACCGACGCGGAATGGGCGTTCATCGAGCCGTACCTGCCAATCGGCGAGTACGGCCCCTACCCCGAGCGGCTGCGGCAGCAGTTCGAAGACGTGATCTGGCGGTTCAAGACCGGCGGGCAGTGGCGGGAGATGCCGCAGGAGTTCGGCGCCTGGTCGACCGTCCACAACCGTTTCCGGCAGTGGCGTGACGCCGGCCTCTTCGAGGCCCTGCTGGAGGGCCTGATCGCAGAAGCATCGAAGCGGGGCGACCTGTCCCTGGTCAGCATCGACTTCACCACCGCGCGCGCTCACCATGACGTCGCCGGGATGCACTTGGACCAGGACGTCCTCACCGCCCTGGAGAAGGCCGCGGCCGAGGAGGAGAAGGCCGGGTCAAAAGGGGCAGCCTCGAGGCATCCCACATTGGGCAGTTGCCATGATGGGGGCTGAGGTGCCGCCTGCACAGCCCCCAGCAAGCTCCTTCCCGGGAATCACCTGAGGAG
Organism: Streptomyces sp. CA-106110; assembly: GCF_050936285.1. Taxonomy (NCBI): domain Bacteria; kingdom Bacillati; phylum Actinomycetota; class Actinomycetes; order Kitasatosporales; family Streptomycetaceae; genus Streptomyces; species Streptomyces sp. CA-106110. Next base: position 5,656,762 of record NZ_JBNJNB010000001.1, read on the forward strand.
CTCCGTGGTGGCGTGTGCATCGTGCCCGTCCACAACCACCAGCCGGTCGCCGCGACCCAACATCGCAGGCAGACGTACTCGACGGAGCGTTCCCAGACACGAGGGCCCGCCTGCTCTACACATCTTTCGCGTCGGGCCGTCATGCGCTCAGTGGTCAGGGAACATCTTCCCAGGAGTTGCAGTGGTGGGTGTCGCCCAGATGACGACGGACCCGGCACCGTGGCCCGCAGCCACCTTCACGATGCCGGGGTCGATCCACATCACGGTTCTCATCGGCAGGTCGAACGAGGTGAGCCTGAAGCCGGCGCGCGCGGCGGCGTCCGCGAGCACGTCGTCCGGCACAGGGTCGACCACGACGGCGCGCATGTAGGAGCCGAAGTCAGGCTCGTCGGGCAGCCAGCAGTACTTCGCGAGGTGCTGTTCGATCCTGTCGGCGAGGGCGGTGCGGAACGCGTCGATCTGTTCGCGGGTGCGCTGCCGCCTGCCGTGGGCCGTTGTGACGTTCGCCGAGGCCGTACGTAGCGGCGCGCCGACATCATGGTGCGAGGGCGTGGCGAGCTGCTCGGCCCACCAGGCGGCGGCGGCCACAGCTTCGGAGCGAGGGGCCGTTGGCCCCATCCCCTCGCGGCTGCCGCGAGGCCGGCGAGGATGGTGAGGGCGCGGTTCGGTGAGGGTCATAGTGATCCCTAGGTCGAGACCGGCGTGGGGGGCCGGGTGTCAGTGTGCAGGCCTGTGAAGTTCCTGTGAAGCCATGTGGCACTCCTGGCAGCCTCGTTGGACAGTTGCCCCGCCCCCATAACGCCCGCTCGAAACCCTCCAACTGTGCCCAGGCCTTCAAGGCGGCCGGGCGAGGCGCACCGTTACTGGTCGGAGGGCTGGGAAATGTTGCCCATCACGAGCAGGTGGGCTCCGGCCGGGGTTTCCGTCACCGTGTGGCCGAGCTGGATAAGCAGCCCCGAGACCGCAGCCTGCACGATGGCTTTCATGGCGTCGCCGGAGGATCTCGACTGGTCAGCAGCCAAGGCGGTGAAGCCGTCCGAAGCTGTCCACTTGATCAAGACGCCAGACGGGGCGGGCATCACCCGCAGGCCCGGGTGACGGTTGTCGGCATCCTCGGCCAGGTGAAAGCCAGCCTGCGTCAGAGCGTGCTTGACCTCGGACACGAATTCAGGCAGCGCGGGCGACACCGGGGCCGCCTACCCGGCACCTCCAAGATCACACATTCTCGGAATGCGGTTGGCCCTCGCCTACGGAAAACTAGGGCCATGGCCATGGCCCTGCGTTGCGTGAGCGTGGATGCGCCTTGCGGGCCTGGCGGCCGCCGCATACGCATCGATGACGAGGTCCTGGGCACGGCGTACTCGCTGCACGATTTGGCAGTGTTCCTGCGACGCGCCGGGCTGGCGGGATGGGATGAGCTGGACGTGGCCGAATCGGACGCCATCGAGTGGCACGGCGGCGGTCCGGAAGTGTGGCCGCGCCACGTCTGCCCGGACGGCTGGGCGGCCCCGGGCGGGCCCGCCTCGCTGGTGTGAGGGAGACGAGGCGGGCCGGATGGGAGCCCGACCACGTGAGGCGCCCGGGTTCACTGTTGCACCGGAGACGAGCCGAGGGGCCAGCGTCGCCGCGCGGCAAACCTTTCGAGCGATGCACCGGTCGCTCGTTCCCGTGCGAGCCAAGCCGCCTGACGGACGGCGCGTCCCCTGCCTCCCGGCGCCACGCCGTGGGAGGCAGGGGCGGTGAGCCTCGACTCCTGCTGAGGGGGCGACTGAGCCGAGGTGTAGAGAGACGTACCCGCACGCGGCAGGGCCGTAGCTCGGCCGGGCGGGTGGACCGTTGGCCAACCGTTCGCCCATCGATGATCCTTTGGCCAGTCGTTCATGCATATGCAGAACGAAAGTGCTGCAGCTGCGCCGACCTCTTTCAGGTGATGTGCTCGTCAGCTGGTCAGGCGAACCACCAGCCGGACAGCCGGCCATCCTCACCGACCTCGGCGGTCAGCCGCACGCCCGGCAGATCATGGACCCGGACGCCGATAGCGTCGGCGATCTCGGTGGCCGGGTAGCACTCCGGCTCGGCCTGCTCCGCCGGCGGGACGTCGGCGACGATCTCGGCCTGGTCGCCGAACAGCAGCAGGACAAGGACACGGACACGCTCAGCGGTCATGGTCTCCATTCTTCTCGGTAGGCGGGGTGGTCGCCGTATGCGGCGGCGAGCGACTTGATCGACCAGTAGTACGCGGCGTCGAAGCCACCGTCTGGGTACTTGGCCTCGCACTCGCCCTGGCACCACTTGTCGTGGGCCCGGATGATCCGCCGCTTGGCTTCCACTTCGGCGAGAGCGCGGGCCGGGTCGTGGCCGGCGATGTGCTCGCCAAGGACCGGCACGATGCGCTCGGCGATGACCACGCCGCTCTGCGCGCGCACGGCGGGTGGGTCGTACGACCAGGCTTCTCCACCCCTGCGGCGGACGGTGGCCTTGCGGGCGGTCTCGTCGTCCTCGTCGAGCCGGTCGCGTAGAAACGTCACCAGTTCGTCAGCCATGGATCTCTTCCTCTCCCGTGCGCTGGATAGCGAAGGCGCTCACGCTGTGGCGCACGTCCAGCCACGTCTGAACGATGTTGCGGGTCGCCCCCACAGGGAGGCTCGGCACGGGCTGGCCGGGCCGGAGCACGCCGGACATGACCACCTTGTACGCGTCGTCCTCTACGAAGACGTCGAGGACGACGTCGATTCGGTCGCCAGGCTGGATCACAGTCGGCCTCCCGTCTTTGATCGGATATGTGCGCGAACCCGGCCGCCATGAAGGTGTCCCAGCCGGGCCGGTCGAGCCTTGAGGACCGGCATATCAGCAGGGCCAGGCCGTCCCGCCCGCACGGGCCGCACCACGCCGCCCGGGCACGCACGGGCGGCGCAGCGCTGAACCCGACGGGCGGGAACGCGGCCGGCCGGACCTGAAGGAGTGCGCTCACCTCTGTACCCCCGGGGCAGGCTGAGGCTCGGCGAGGACGTCTGGGGGTGATGGTCTCGCCGCTGGCGCCGCGCAGGCTGCGGCCCTGGCGGAGGTGCCAGACGTCGGCATAGGCGAGCGTTCCGCCCTGGCAGTCCATCTGTGGCGGGCAGACCTTCGACACGGCGGGCAGGCGGGGACATTGATGTAGCGGTGCGCCAGAACCCCTCGGGCGTGCCGCACTGGCCGGTCCAGTTGGGGACCGCCTCAGAGTCGTCGATCGTGTCGTCGTCCCAGGCGCCCACGGGCGCCCAGCCGTTCGCCACCGCGTGCCTGCGGGCCCGGGTTATACCGGCCGGGCTGGCGCCGTGTTCCGCCGGGTCGGCATTTCACAGGTCGTCGTACTTGTCGCGGACCGCGAGGGCGCGGCGTGCGAGGGCGTGCTGACGGGCATTTGCGGACGCGTGTACGGGGCGCTATGGCAGCTTCGGCGACGGCGTGCGCGAAGGCGTCGGGGCGGGAACGGAGAGCGGAGCGGCCGGTACGGCCGAGGCCGGGGGAAGCGTCGGGACCGACGAGGCGGCCGACCTCGTCGGCAGGCCCGGCACCTTCCGAACCTCGGGCGCCTGCGGGACCCGCGGCGCCGACAGCATCGGAAGCGGGGACGCGGACACGTCCAGCAGGGACGGCACGGGCACCGGCAGGGACGTTCCCCCGGTGGGTGAGGGCGTCCGGCCCCAGGCTCCGGGCGGCGGGGGCGAGGAGGTGGGCATCCTGGGGGCGTGCCCCCGGCCCGTGACCTCGCTGCCCAGGACCTGCGCGTCGCTGGACACGGCCGGCCGCGGCGCCGGACCGTTCCCGTTTCCGCCGGTGTCGAGCGCGTACGGCAGCACGAACCCCGCCACCACCAGGGTCGCCGCCGTCGAGGTGACCGCGACCGCCTGGGCATTGCCGCCCCCGCGCAGCCGCCCGCGCCCGACCAGGAACAGCACCAGCCCGAGCGTCCCGGCCAGCGAGGCGCGCAGCGTCCGCCGGGCTCGGGCGAGCAGCGACTCGACGGTCCGGTAGCTGAGCCCCATCCGCACCGCGACCTGGCTCACCTCCAGGTCCTCGGACCTCAGCCGAAGCGCCTCCGCCTGCCGGGCGGGCAGCTCACCGCTGCGCACTGCGAGCCACTTTGCCTCGGCCCGGTCGCACACCGCCTCCTCGACGGGTATCGGGCCCGGCGCGACGAGTGTGGGGCGGCTGCCCACCTCGGCCTCGCGGTTGACCTGCCGGTGCCGGTCGACGCACAGCCGCATCGTCACCGTCGTCAGCCAGGCGCCGAGCCGCTCGTCGTCGAGGTCCGGGCGCTCCGCGGCCCGCAGCATCGCCTCGTGAACGGCGTCCTCGGCGTCCTCCTGGTTCATGGATCGCCGCCGGGCCACCTTGAGCAGCTGCTCGCGATGGCTCCACATGCGCTGCCAACGCTCGTCGGCGGCTGCTGTGTCCGCAGGCATGTCCGTCGCCATGAGGGCCCCTTCGCGCTCACCCGCCGGTCCTGTGGTTCCGACGGGTGGCGACATTACCGCCGAGTAGCGGCAGTTGTGGAGGGGGAGACGCCCATTGCGTTCCAGCCGTTGCCGGTGGTCAGCGGCCCCGCGTCGGGTAGCACACCGCCGCCGGGCAGCGTGAGGGGCGGTTCGGGGACGGGAGCCCCTTCCGGAGCCGATCACGTAGCTGTCGATGAAGGCGACAACGATCCGGGGTCATGAACCCGGGGCTCGGATGTATGAGTCCGGCTCCTCGAGAATCATGGGGCGCTACTGTGGCGGCGTCGGAGTATCCGGACCCTGGAACATTGCCTGGAGATCCAGTTCCAACTTGATCCGCGGTCCTACCACAGCGATGCCACGAGCCAGCATCGAGCGCCAGTTGAGAGTGAAGTCCTCTCGGTGCAACTCGGCAGTGGCCAGCGCAGCGCAGCGCAACTCCTGTTCGTAGCCTCCGTTGACCATGCCCAGGTAGGTGGTATCCAGCTGTACGGAACGACTGACACCGTGCATGGTGAGTACGCCCTGTACGGTCCACTGGGCGCCGTGCCGGTGCACGAAGGCCTCGCTGGCGAAATGGATGTAGGGGTAACTGCGCACGTCGAGAAAGTCGGGCGAACACAGATGGCTGTCGCGGGTTTTGTTGCCGGTGGTGATGCTGGCTGTCTCGATGGAGACCTCGACGTACGAGTCCTCCATCCGCTCGCCAATCTTGATGTCACCGTCGAACCGGGTGAAGCGGCCGTGTACGTGCGCCATGCCCACGTGCTGCGCGATAAAGCGGATGGCGGTGTGCGGCGGGTCGAATACCCAACTGCCAGGTATGGGAAGCTCTTTAATGGGGGAGGGGCGCAGTTGGATCTGCCCCAAGTCGCGAAGTGATCCGGCGGATACCGTGGCGGACCTGCGGACGGGCTCCAGGCTGTCAGCAGTCACCAGGACTGTGTATTCGCCAGGCGGCAGCATAGTGACAAACCGCCCGTAGGGGTCGGTGAGGGAGGTGACCACCATGGAGTGCGTGGCGCCGTTGGTCACTGTGACTGTCGCACGGTGCAGCGGCAGCCCTACCGGGTCCACGACCTCGCAACTGAGAACTCCAGCACCCTGAGGAAGCGTTGGGAGTAGGGCTGTCGAAGTCGTGTCCCTATGCTTCCGGCGGAGCGAGAAGAGCATGACGGTCGTCCTTTTTGAGCGGAGGGTTTGGAAAGGCTCTATCGTTTCATGTTCAATCAATGGGAAGGGTGGGTGTACAGTGAACTCATCGGCGCACTACCTCCACAATTCCGCCTTAGGCCCCGGTCATTGACCGTTGAGTGCCTCACCATCACTAAGCTTGGCGTTTAACCTCGCGTGTCATCCAACCTGCTGAAGTGTGGGGTTGAAGTCACGTGTGCAGATAGGGAGTTCGACTCCTTGGGAGCCATTCTCAAGACCTGTGGATCGGCTCGGGGAGGACGTACCTTCCTGGGTAATTGATCGATAGGTCACCGAGCAAGACCGGTGTTCGCAGCACCGGCCAGGAAGGCACGTCCGTGCTCAGCGTTGTGAACGACGACGGCACCACCGCTCACGGCTCCGCCCTGATCGACGAGATCGTCCGGGAGGGTGCACGAAGGATGCTGGCAGCCGCGCGGTAGGCCGAACTGCCCGGCGGGTGACCACATCGGTATCGCTGGGTGGCTTACGTGGCTCAAGCGTGGCCGTCTGCGGTCAGAGCGGTGGCACTGTCAGCACAGGCAGGTTGCTATGGGAGGGCGTTCAAGCCCGGGGCGACGACTTGGTCAGCCCTTCCACACAGATCTCCACAACCATCCGGTTCCGCCCTTCGCCCGTGGAGCAGCTCCGACGTCTTCTCTACGGGAGGGACGTCCGTCGCGCCAGGCGAAGAATTTTTTGCGGACGCGTGTACGGGCGCTACGGCAGCTTCGGCGAGGGCGTGCGAGAAGGCGTCGGGGCGGGGAAGGAGAGCGGAGCGGTCGGTACGGCCGAGGCCGGGGGAAGCGACGGGACCGATGAGGCGGTCGACCTCGTCGGCAGGCCCGGCACCTTCAGCACTTGATCGGCACGGCTTGGTAAGTTGCCCCGTTCTCCGGAAGACACGTGCAGGGGCAGACCCGTCACGGGGGGAAACGGCCCTACCCCTGCACGATGCCGCCCGCGCACCTCCCCTGGAGGGCAGGCGGCCCGACCCACCACCGGGGGTCACTTTCTCCAGCGCCGCGCGGGTTTCAAGTGTCACGAGTGATCGCCCGTAGCCATGAGATCAACACATCTGGGTGGTGCTGACCTCGCGAGCCTTACAGATCGCCCACGAAGCCCCCCGCACAAATGGGCATGGAGGGCCCGACGGCGGGCAAGCGAGGAATGTGTCATGTGAGGTGGATGAGCTTGTCGCGCGGATCCGGCATGCCCTGAACCAGGCGGGATTTCAGGTGGTCGGCGGAATAGATCGCCGGATGACCGGTCTCCAGGTCAGCGAGACCCCTGCCGGCGTGCTGGTCGCCTGGGCGACGTCTGACGGATTCGCCGCGCTGGCTGCTGACCAACCTGGCGGTGCTTGCCGGGACAGTATGCGGGTTGCGGTGCAGGCTGCCGTCTCCTGTTTGATGACCTCCCTGGGATACCCGGTCATGGGCAGGCCCAACGGCGACATCATCGTCCTGGTGAAAGACGGCGATGCCGGCTAGACGGGCATAGCCGCCGGCATGCCCAGTTAAGCGAGAGGGGCGCTGAGATGGCACCTCCACACCCGGCGGGACGCCTGCGGGGTCCCGGGGATGGCTCCCACGTCGGTGATAGGTCCGTTCGTTGTCTGTCCGTGCTTGACCTATCGTCAAGTCTGGCTAAAAGCTGAGCCGCCCCCTCCACGTCTTCCCGTTCTCATCTCGAAGATGGACCTGCCCCATGCGTACCCACATCCGCGCCGGCGCGCTGACCGCCGGCGTCTCGGCCGTGCTGCTCCTTGCGCCGGCCGCGCACGCCACCGCTCCCGGTGACAACGGCACAGTGAAGATCCACGACGCCAAAACAGGCGAGGAGCTGCGCCGCAACGAGCCCCACGTCTGCACCTTCTACCTCGACGCCTTCGGCTTCGACGCGGTCCAGAAGGTCGACTGGCACATCGAGGCCTGGGCCCCGACCGCCGCCACCAAGGGCGAGACCGTCAAGGCCGGGGCCATCACCCTGGACGGCCAGGGTCACGGCCGTACGGCGGACCTGTCGCTTCCCGACGGGCACTACAAACTGTTCTGGAACTTCGACGGCGAGAAGGGCGCCGCCAAGCACAAGGTGTTCTGGACCGACTGCAAGGATTCACAGGGCGGTGGCGGCGGTACGACGCCGTCCGCCTCCACGTCGCCCTCGTCGTCGGCGCCCTCCTCGTCGGCGTCGCCCTCGCCTTCGGGCTCGGCCGGTGCGACCGCCGCGCCGAGTGCGTCGTCCGGCGAGGGCGGGGCCGCCCCGTCGGCCGCCGCATCCCCGTCCGCGCAGGGCGGCAGCGGCAATCTGGCCGAGACCGGCAGCAGCGCCCCGGTGGGCCTGCTGTCGGGCACCGCGGCGGCGCTGGTGGCCGCGGGCGGCTACCTGGTGCTGCGGCGCCGCAAGGCATCCCGGGGCTGACGTCCGCCGGGCATGACGGTGCCCCCGTGCTCGTCCTGGTGACGGGTACGGGGGCACCGTCGTATGCGGATCGGGGCTGAGGCGGCGAGACGCTGACCACAGTGTGCCGAGCGCGCGGGCCAGGCGGAGGGCAAGGCTGTGGCCCCGATCGGGGCTGTCGGCGACGCCCCGGCAGATCGCCGGGGCGTCGGTTCCCAGGGTTGCGTGGCACACCGCGCCCGGGTGGTGACCATGTTTGCGACCCGGCCGGGCTGCAGGTCCATGAGGTTGCCCGGGCGGAAGACGCACGTATCGCATAGCCGGGCGCCTAGCCGGACGGTGCCCGTGCACGGGTCGGTGACCTCGTCGTACGATTCAGCGCTGTCGTCGGCGCCGTCATGGTCGACGGCACGCTGCATCAGCGCTTCACCGTCGTCCTCCGCAGCCCGCGTGCAGGTGGCCACTCGCAGTTCCACCTGGTCAACAAGCGGCGTCGGTCTGACCAAACTCAGGAGACGGCGGACGTCAGGTACGTCAGGTAGACCCCTCCCTCGCAAGCAGGCATCTTTTGCAGGGTCCAACGGCCGTTGACGGTCGCGGAGGAGAAGTTCGACTCGGCGTCGTCCTCTTCCACTTCGCCCTCCTTCGGGGCGTATCCAGCCTTGGGGAGCTGCTTGTGCAGGAAGGCCAGCGCGGAGTCGAAGCTGCCCCTTACGAATGTGGCAACGACGAGCCGGTTACTGGTGCGATGCTGCACCGAGGTGACGACCGCGCCGTCGGGCACCGGCAGGGTCGCCGGGAAGTCCTTGGGAAGCGGCAGTGAGGCGGCGGTGGGACAGCTGCGGGGCGCGGTGTCGGCGGCCTTCGTGGCAGACGGGTCTTCTCCTTGCACGGCCGCATACCGCGTCTGTCTCTCGGGTTCGGCGTGCTTGGTCGTCGCCGAGCATCCGGTGACAGCCGCCAGGCTGAGGAGGGCGCCGACCAATGCGGCAGCGGGGAGGAGAGACTTCACTTACTGGCCTCCTTTGGGCTTCTTGTGTGCGCCGCGGACCACAGCGTCATACGCGCCGTACAGCGTGTTGCCGGTGGTTTGGCGGGCGATGGAGGCCAGTGCGTCGTAGTTCTGCGCGCCGCCGGTGGCACAGGCGCCGGTGCAGCCGTCGGCGTAGGCGGCGAGCACGCGGCCCTGGGCGTCGAGGGTGACGTCGTTGAAGTCCAGGAGATTGCGGTCCTGGCCGCAGGTGGTGCCGCCGGTGCAGATCGAGCCCTTCTGGACCGGGTCAGTGGGGGTGGCGTCGACGGTGACCCAGGACTGGCCGCCGTCGTAGGTGGTGGACACGTACAGGTGCCAGACGCCCTTGAAGTTGGCCGTGTCCTGGTAGTTGCCGCCCGTGGTGGTGCCCAGGAAGGCGAAGGCGGCGCGGTCGTCGTCGCCTGCGGTCACGGCCGGGAAGACGATGTTCTTGATGCCGAGGGCAGCGCCGACGTTCTGGTCGTACAGCCACGTCTTGCCCTTGTCGTGGCTGACGGCGATACGCGCGGTGCCGTCGCTGTTCTGGTAGCCCATGTAGACGGTCCCGCCGGCCCCGATCCCCAGGCTCGGGTCGGAGTCGCCGGGGGTGCTGGACGGGTTCTTGCGGACCGTCCACGTCAGCCCGTTGTCCTCGGAGACGGCCACGGCCTGGTTGCCGCCGCAGCCCTTGTTAGGCACATATGCCGTGCCGTCCGGCGCGACCTTGACGTGCCCGTGCAGACCGCCGCAGTCCAGGAGCGAGTACATCGGGACGGCGGGCCCGTAAGTCAGACCGCCGTCCCGGCTGACCGCGCAGGAGGCGTCGGCGATGTCCTGCGAGCAGTAGTAGACGGCGTTCGGGTAGGACGTGAGGGCGCCAGGTCCGCCCGGGGCGAAGGGGCCGCCGCCGATGGTCTGGTGGTCCACACCGGAGTTGATGCCGGAGCCGCTCGTCGGCGTCCATGTCTCGCCGTCGTCGTCGGTGTAGCAGGTCAGAGCGGTCTTGCCGGCGAGCTGCGACTCGAAGGTGCGGTGGGTGGCCGGGTCGGTGAACAGGATGGGGTCGAGGCTGGTGGTGCTGCCCTGGGGACATCCGCTGGCCGCGTTCGCGCTCTTGTCCTGCCAAGCGGCGGTGCCGGCGCTGTCGTAGGTGACCTTGAGTGTCGAGGTGTATGCCTGGAACATCGCGGCGCCACTCGCGCGGTTCACGCCGATCGAGGGTTCACCGGCATTGTGCGCGTCCTTGATGGTGTCGGGCGCTGAGGAGTTGGCGTACGTCGGTGGGACGGCTGTGCTCGGCGGCGGATCGACCGGGTCGGCGACCAGGCTCGCCGTGCCGGTGAAGCTGTCGCCGAGCGGTGCGTACGGCACCACGCGCACGGTGTACGACGCCGTCAGCGCCGGAAGCAGCACGGTCTCGGGGTCGCTGGAGGACGCCGAGGCAGCCACCTCGCGGCCGTTCGCGTCGAGGACGTAGACATCGAAGTCAGCTGCGCTGTCAGGCCACTTGATGTCGATGCGCAGGCTGTGACCAGCGTCGTAGCCCGCAGGCACGGACACCTTCAGGGCGTAGTCGTCGCAGAGTTGCGGATTCCCGCAACTCACCGTCCCAGAGGTGCCCGAGACGTTGGGCACGACGAAGGGGCCGGCGCTCCACATGGTCGTGGGCGCTGCGTCGCTGACCGATCCGGAGGGCGAAGCGGCGGCGTCGGCCGACACATTCGGCAGGGCGCCGGCAACGAGCGCCATCAACCCGACAGTAATGCGCCCCCGCAACCGAGGATTGCGCTGGAGACGTAGTGCGGAGAAGAGAGCCACAGATACCTCGTGAGTTCGTGAGTCGGACGAGGACGGGTGGTGCGTGGCGGTACTGGTCAGGCCTTCGTCTGCTCTACGGAGAGGTAGGCGGCGTCCGTCGCAAGGAACCCGAACTCTTTTCGAAACGGTTTCCACAGCGCGCGGGGGCCGACCTCGATCGGCGGCTCACGAACCCGATCAAGAAGCTGCGTACGGTTGCATGCTTGTCTCCAACTCGTGCCCCCTGCCAGTTCATCAACCGCTGGCTTTGAGCGGCAACGCAGCTTCGTACCCAGAAATGGGACAGGCCGCGGAACAGTTGCTCCGCCGATAGACGGTGGCGTGCCGGCCCGGGTGCGGTCGGCGAGCCGGTGTCGGTCGGCCATGGTGATTCGGGCAGCTCAGCGGCCGGGGCGGGCTGCGGCTCGGACTGGGGTGGTTCGAGGGCGAAGACGTGCAGGGCAGCGGTGATGCTGGGCAACGCCTCGCTCGGCGGCCTCACTGAGGTTGTCGGGTTGGGCCCGGGCGCGTTCCTGGATCACTGCGGGACGTATTCCCGGCCCCGTCCACTGCGGGCACGGCACGCGGGTGCCCGGTCCCGATACGTTCGGTGGGGTGGTCCTGGCGGGGCAATCCCTGCAGTGTGCCGAGCGCGCAGACCAGGCGGAGGAAGTGCGGCGGGATTGTGACGTGTTCAAGTGGCTGCGTCCACATGGAGGTTGATCTCGCGCCGATCCGCCGTCACCCGTGACACTCCACTGGGACGGGGCGCTGGAGAGAGCGACCCCGGGTGGGGTTCAGGCGCCTGTCCCTCTTGGGGGAGGTTCGCGGGCGCCGTCGTGCAGGGGCAGGCTCGTACCCCCCGTGACGGGTCTGCCCCTGCTCGAAAGGGCCAGCCTGACACGTTGAAAGCCTTGTGCACTGTCCGCCGGGCACACGCGACTGTCCATCAACGACGATGGGATCGTCGACCGTGCGTGGTCGCCCAGGTCCTGGCTGGCGCGCCCGTGACGCGCGTGACATACGACACCGGGCAGTCCACCAGAGCCCGTGCTGCAGGGCTGCGAGTGAACAACCTCCGAGTGGAGGTCGGGGCTGAACCCCGAGCCGAGCCGGAACGGCGGACAAACGAAAGCCCCCGCCCGGCCATAACGATCGAGCGAGGGCACGTACGGCGCTCCCAGCAGCTCATCCGGGGATCCGGCGCTTCAGCCGCACCGAGAGCTCCTCCCGAATCTCTGCCGCAAGGACTCCGTCTCGACCCAAACGACGACCAGCTCCGCCACATGGCGCAGCTTGATGTTCGTACACATCGAAGTCTTGCGGAGCGCGTCCCAGGCCTCGTCAGGGGTCATCCGGCCCACGGCCACGATGACGCCCATCGCCTGGTCGATCACTGCATGGGAGGTCACCGCCTGCTGAAGCTGAGCAACCTGGGTCTCCAACCGTCTGATCCGATCGGGAGTGTCGAGCTCCTGTACCGCGCCGGGGAGCTCGTCGGCGTGGGTGTCCACGTCGCCTCCGTGGTGTGGTGGTGGTCAGCACTCCATGGCTGGGCTGCCCTGCCTTGCGCAACGTAAGCCCGGCTTGGTCCGCGGGCCTACTGTCTTCACCGTCACACCGATGGCGCAGGCGCGCACAATGCGCTCCAGCTGGTGGCGCCATCTCGGCTCTGGTTGCGGTGCGGCATGTGGATGCCCCTGCTCGCCGTGGAGACCGCACAGGGGGCTCTAGCGTAAGGCTGTCGTCCTCTCCACGCGTGCGGATAGCGGAGCCTCGGCGGTGTGAATCCTCGCGCTTGATGTACTGCGCAAACGGGTCTGCAAGGATCGCGACGTTTATCGCCGCACCCTGCATGATCTTCGGATCGCCCGTAGTGGCGGCCGTGCCGCTCGACATCTGCCCCTACAGGACGGCAGCAGCATGTAATGCCGCGGCCGGAACTCCTGGTCTGCGTTAACGCTTCCCCCCGGTTCAGCTAAAGGTCGGTCCGGCCGCCGAAGTACTCGGGCAGCTTCTCGCGCAGCGTGCGCTCCACGTCGGCTGACTCGTAGACCTCCGCAATCTCCGCGAGAGAGGTGCCTGATCTTGGTGGACAATGTGCACTTGCCGGGCTGAGAGCTAGCAGCTTTCGGCGCCGGGCGGTGTCACCGGTGCCGTGCTGGAACCGCTCGTATGACGTCCAGGCCAGCTTTGGTTTTGCGAGCAGGGGGCACACCCGTCACGGGGGGAAACGAGTCTGCCCCTGCACGCTGGCGCCCGCGAACCTCCCCCCGGAGTGCAGGCGCCTTGACCCCGCCCGGGGTCACTACGTCCAGCGCGGCCTGGGACTGGAGTGTCACAGGTGACGGCCGATGGTTGCGAGATCAACACCTTTGCGAAAAGAGCACTTGGCAGCGTCACAAATCGACCACGAAGTACGCAATAGACCTTGGCGCGTCCGTCGTGGGCGCCGGAGTTCTACGCGGTCTCTCTGCGCTGCACTTGATCACTTCGGGGGTCTGGACGGTCCTTGACCCGTGGCGTCCTGGGGCCTGTGACCTTCGCTGGCGCCGATAGGACAGGTCATGCAGCGCGTCCCCGAACGCCCCCACGCCGTGAATCTGCACATCGAATGCCCCAACCGCAACACAGCGGTTGCGGAATCTGCACACGAACACGCCAGACGACGCTCGGTTGGTGCGGAGCGTCAAGTTGGGAACTACTGCGGCGTCGCCAACCGACTTCAGGCCCAGGCATCTTGTAGAGATGTTGTCCTCAAATCACGGCTGTGCCTGCACAGATGTGTAGACCGCGCCCTTAACCAGCCGGGTAGAAGCGCGGTTTAACTGGATGCTCGGCACGCTCCGTGATTTCATCCTTTGCGCTGCCGGGGTCCCACGACGGTTCCCGAAACTGGACGTAGCGCGCCTGCAGCCGCGGCTCGCGGTTTGTCCCCACATGGGCCGCTCCCCTTGCAGAACATTCACACGAAGGGCAGTCTCACTATGAACTCCGCTCCTCAGGTTCAGACCGTTGAAATCTCCGACGCTGAGCTCGACAACGTCTCCGGCGGCCTCAGCCCGCACGCCAGCGTCATCGCCGGACCCATGACAGTCAGCGACTCTGATGTCCTGGCGCAGGTTGACGCAGTCAAGAGCGAGGTCGTGGGAGCCGCCAGCCAGTACCACCAGGCCGGTGTCTTCGTCTCCTTCTGATCGGTAGCCTCGCGCAGCTGAGCTGTCGACGGTTGTCGCCGTGGCTCACATTTGAGCGCCCTTTCGCGGCTCTGCAAGGGCTTCGGGAGGGCGCTCATGCGTCGAGGGAAGACACCCGTAGTGAGCACCGCATTAGGAGTTCATCCTTAGCTACATACGGGTTGCCGCGTTGCTCCTAGTAGGGCTTGGTTAGGTTGGGATGGGCTTGGTGTGTCTGGGTGGGGGCAGCGGCGTCCGGCACAGCGGGCAGCGCCCGGCCCAGCAGGCCAGCAGGACCTGCAGTCCGGCCACGACCTGGTAGGTCGTCAGGCCGTGGCCGCCGCTTTCGGGGACAGTCGCTCCAGGGTGCAAAACGCCTGGGCGACCGAGGCCAGGGTGAGGTGCCGGTGGAAGCCGTTCCAGGTGCGGCCCTCGAAGTGACCCAGCCCCAAGGCGGTCTTCAGCTCGCGGTAGTCGTGCTCGACCCGCCAGCGGAGCTTCGCCGAGCGCACCAGGTGCCGCAGGGGGGTGTCCGCGGGCAGCGTGGAGAGCCAGTACTTGGTCGGCTCCTTCTCGCCGGCGGGCCACTCGGCCAGCAGCCAGCACACCGGCAGGTCCTCGCCGGGGTGCGCCCGGCGCAGCCGCACTCCGGCGGGGCGCACCCGCAGTGCGGCGAACCGCGAGCGCAACGGGCCCTTGGAGCCCTGCCGCCAGGTCACCCGGTGCAGGGCGCCGTGCCCGGCGTCCTGCACCAGCGTGCGCACCGAGGTGGGTGCCTGCCGGTAGCGGGGCACCGGGGGCCGGCCGGTGCCCGACCAGGCCGGAGCGGTACGCGTGGCGGTCTCGGGCAGCACCGCAGTGTCCGAACGCACCCCGACCACGTAGTCGATGCCGCGCTCTTCCAACGCCAGCCGGAAGGCACCGTCTTGACCGTAGCCCTCGTCGGCCACGATCAGCGGCGGGTCCAGCCCCCAGCACCGCAGCTCGTCGACCATGTCGACGGCCAGCTGCCACTTGGCGACATGCCAGACCTCGTCGGGGATGTGGGCCCGGCGGCGGCGCTTGGCCACCTGGTCGGCGTCCTCGGCGGACGCGGCGGTCACGTCCCACTGCTCGGGCAGGAACAGCCGCCAGTTCACCGGACAGGAGGCCGCGTCGGTGACCAGGTGCACGCTCGGGGCGACCTGGCAGTTGGCGGTCTTGCCCAGCGCCCCGCAGTACTGCGCGGCCACGCCGGGCGAGGCGTGGCCGTCCTTGGGAAAGGACACATCGTCGATCACCCAGGCGGCCGGGCGGATGACCGGCTCCATGCGCCAGGCCAGCTCGGCCAGCACCATCTGATGGGACCACGGGGCGTCGGCCAGGAACTGCTGCAGGCCCTGCCGGTCCACCCCCAGCCGGGCCGCCATCGGCTCCATCGACTTGCGGCGGCCCGCACCGAGCAGCCCGCGCACATACCGCTCGCCCCACCGCCGCTGGTCGGACCGTCCCAACGGGGCGAACACCTCGGCCGCGAACGCCGCCAACCGGTCCTGGGCCTCCACGAGCTCCTGCGGAGCCATGGCCCTCACCTCCGCGAGGCCAACACGCCCTCCTTCCCCCAAGATAACCAAGCCCTACTAGTGCAGCGCCGCATTGATCTTGCGGGGGTAGGTGCCCGCCGTCAGCGGCGACGGGGCTGCTGACGTCGGGCGGTGAGGCGTCAGTTCTTGATGAGCACGGTCGCGAGAGGGGATAGCGCGGAGTTGACCTGGGCTGCGTCGAAGGCTGCGGGGTCGAACTGGTCGGCAGAGTCGAGGCCCAGCCATTCCAGGCGGTCTTTGTGTTCTTCGTGGCGGAAGTCGGCGAGAATCTCGACAAGGTAGTCGTATCCCCAGATGCCGCCGCAGTCCTCGGGCGGGCAGGCTCGGCGGCCGGTGAGGCATCGGGAGTAGGCGGTGCCCGGCCTCCGGGGCGGTGACGTCCTCGATGAGGATGTCGTGTTCCCAGTCGTCGCCGAAGCGCCGCCATCCGACCCGCCCGGTGAAGCCCGGCCAGATCGAGCAGCGCGAGTTCGAGTACCGACGCCACGGCACCGCCTCCATCATCGCGGCCCTGGACGTGCACACCGGTCAGGTCCTGGTCGAAGACATCGTCCGCAACGACTCGTCCACCTTCATCCGCTTCCTGCGGATGCTCGACCAGTCCATCGACCCGAAGCTCACGATCCACCTGGTCCTTGACAACGGGTCGTCCCATGTCTCGAAGGCGACCCGGGCCTGGCTGGCAGCACACCCGAGGTTCGCCGTCCACCACACACCCAAACACGCCTCGTGGCTCAACCAAGTCGAGATCTTCTTCTCGATCCTGGCCCGCCGACTGCTGCGGCGCGGTGAGTTCACCTCGCGCCAGGACCTCATCGACCAGATCCGCGAGTTCACTCTCGCCTACGACGATGAGGCCCGACCGTTCCGCTGGACCTACGACGGAACCCCACTCAAAGCCGCACGATCCTCGCAAGATCAATACGCTGCTGCACTAGCCGCCAGCGGACTCACGCCATGATCCCCACCGGATCGGCGAAGAGCCGGTTTTGTTTTTGTCTGGCGCCGCGTCGGTCAGTCGGCGGACGGCAGAAAGCTGAAAGTGTCGGGGTCGACCGGGCGGCTCTGTCTGGGAAGGCCCGCGACGACGAGCAGGTACGACTCGGTCACGAGGTCGTCCACCAACGCCTGCTCGATATCCGCACCAGGTCTGACGGTGATCCAGTGCTTCTTATTCATGTGGTAGCCGCGAGAGATGCTCGTGTGCGACGCGCGGAGCGTCTCCGCATCTGAGGGATCGGCCTTGAGGATCACGACCGGCTCCCCAGGCATCGATGTCTGCAGCATGAACACCTTGCCGCCGACTTTCCACACCTCCCAGTCGCCGGTGAACTGGTGCGTGTGCTCTGAACCCGGGAGCTCTGCGGCGCGCGCGGCCGCGCGGTTCTGAACTGTCCTGTCTGCGTGCATCTTGGCCTCCTCGAGGTCGGTGGAGGTCGACTGTCCGGCGTCCGTCGAGCAGAGGTGCGGGCGCCGGACAGTCGAGTCCCCCGGAACTGAGCGGGCGTGCCGATCGCGCGCCCGCTCAGTTCGTTATATGTGGGTGAAGATCTTCTCGGCGTCGAAGCGCGAGACCGGCTGGTGAGAGACGCGCGTCTCGTCCGGGTATCCGAGCGCCATGATCAGCGTTGTGGTGAAGTCGGTGTCGGTGAGGCCGAACGCTTCGTCGATCGCCGCGCGGTCGAACCCTTCGAACGGGGTGGCGTCGACTCCGAGAGAAGCGGCGGCCATCATGGTCGCGCCGACGACGAGGTAGGTGTTCTTCTCCAGCCAGTGGAGCACGTCGCCGTCATAGTTCTTCGACTGGATCTCCACGAAGTGGGACGCTCCAGCCTCCCATCCCTTCTGGATCTCCGGGTCCGCGAAGCGATGGTCCGCGCGCTCCTTGGCGAAGATCTCCTGCAAGTGCTCGTCGGGAATCGTCTTGCGGGTCGTGAAGACGATCGCGTGCGAGGCGTTGCGCACCTTCTCCTGGTTGTCCTCGAAGCGGCCGACGAGAGCGTCCGCAAGCTTGTCCTTGCCGGCCTGCGACTCCAGCACATGGAAGTGGTTCGGCTGGATGTTGATCGTCGTCGGCGAGGTGCGCAGGTAGCGCAGCAGGAGCTGGAAGGTCTCCTCGGGGATCTTCTTGTTCGGGTCGAAGTAGCGGGTGAGGTGCTTGGTGATCAGGTTATTGAGATCCATGCCTGGTTTTCGTTTCGTTGTCGGAGAGATCGGGTCGGGAGGTGGTTTCTGGGCGTTGGAGTCACGTCAGTACGTGGTGAGCGTCGCTGTCATGGGGGTGCCTTACGTGCCGGTCGACGCGGTTTCGACGTCGCTGGTTACGCGCCCGCACCGGGGATGTCGACGACGGTGTCGTTGACGTTGTTGAGGTAGTTCGTGAGCAGCGTGACGACCACGACGGTGACGATCGCCTGGATCTCGGGGTCCGTGTAGCCGGCCTCGCGGACCGCGGCGATGTCCTCGTCGCGCACCTGACCGCGGGTCTCGATCACCTGCTGGGAGAAGCGAGCGACGGCGGCACGCTTGGGATCGGTGGAGGCGCCGGTGCGGGCCAGCTCGATCTCCTCGGTGGACATGCCTCCGAGGTTCGCGGAGATGTGTCCGTGCAGCGCCGAGCAGTAGTCGCAGTTGTTGGAGTGGGACGTGGCCAGCGCGATCGTGTGGCGGGTCTTCGCGTCGAGGAGCTTCGCGATGCTGCCCTGCAGGCCCATCACGATCTCGAGGACGGCCGGGTTGGCGGCGAGCGTGGTGAACATGCCCGGAGCGAAGCCGAACTGCTTGGCGATGGCGTCGAGCGTGCCCTGCGTCTTGGCGTCGATGTCGGTGAGCTCGGGCGTGCTGAGACGAGACATGGTGGCGGTCCTCGGGTCGGTATCAGTCTGGGCTGCTTGGCCCACTCACAGTGAACGCGACGCGGAATGGGCTGTCAAGCCCAATCCGCGTTCATATTGGGCCGCTGAGCCCAATCTGCGGGATAGGGTGGTGACATGCAGATGAACGATGGATCGCGTGATCTTCGCGGGCGCACGGGCAAGGGGCTGGCGACGCGAG
Source organism: Streptomyces sp. CA-106110 (assembly GCF_050936285.1). Taxonomy (NCBI): domain Bacteria; kingdom Bacillati; phylum Actinomycetota; class Actinomycetes; order Kitasatosporales; family Streptomycetaceae; genus Streptomyces; species Streptomyces sp. CA-106110. The sequence goes on from NZ_JBNJNB010000001.1 coordinate 5,675,462, forward strand.
GTCGCATCCTCGAGCACGCCGCGGACTTGATCTACACGCGGGGGGTCCACGCGACGAACAACGAGCTGGTACGAAGAGCAGCGGGGGTCAGCGGCTCGCAGCTGAGCCACTACTTCGCGAACAAGGAGAGCCTGGTGCGCGCCGTCATCGACTGGCAGGCCGAGAGCGTGCTCGGCTTCCACCGAAGCGAACGGTTCGCCGGCTTCGACACGATCGAGGCGTACCAGGAGTGGGCGGACTTCTTCGTCGTCTCCGGTCGCCCGTTCGAGAACGGCTGCAGCCTCGGATCCCTCGCGAGCGAGATCGTCAAGACCGATCTGGATGTCCGCGACGACCTCACCCGTGTCTTCGCCGAATGGCGGGACATCTTCCGAGCGGGACTCGAGCGGATGCAATATGACGGACGACTCGACGCGTCGGCGGATCCGGCGCGACTCGCACACATGCTGATCGCCGCCTACCAGGGAGGCAGCCTGCTCGCGCAGATCGCCCGCGACGTAGCGCCATTGCGTGACGCGCTGTATGCCGCGGTCGAGCATCTTCGCGCGTACACAACGTCAGACGACGTCGTGTGAACCTGATACGAAGCCCGGGCCTCCCAAGGTCCTTGTGTGTACGACTTGGTTGCCGTCATCCTCTGCCGTCAGGATCCGGGAAGCACCGGCACTGGTGTTGCCAATGCTGAACGAGAGGGCCGCGCAGGTGGCCCAGCTCCGTTGCCAAGTAGAGGACCCGCCCGTCCCCGACCCCCTCGCGCGCGGACTTACGCAGCGCGCTGTCCGCTGCCATCATGGCGTGGTCGACCTTCCTCTCCGGCTTGGTCGGCCGCGCCCGGGTCCTGGACTGATCATCCAGGTCTCTCCCCCCGGAGCGCCCCCCGGCGGGGCCCTGATCAGGTCTCGCCGGGCTGGAGATGGACGGCAACCTCGTGGCGTACCTGAAGACCGGCAAGGGCACCGGCCAGGCGATCTGGTCGAGCCGGACACGTGGCAACCCCGGTGCGTACGCGGTGATGCAGACGGACGACAACCTCGTCGTCTACAAGAGCGGCGGCGGCCCCGACACGGGCGGCGCCCTGTGGTCGACCGGCACCTACGACAACCCGGGCGCGTACGCCACCGTGCAGGACGACGGCAACGTCGTCGTCTACGCGAACGCGAGCACCGCACCCCTGTGGTCAAGCGGCACCTACGCCCGGCCGCAGACCATCCGCTCCGGCACCACCCTCAAGCCCGGCTGGTGGACGCAAGGCACCTACACCCGCCTGGTCATGCAGACGGACGGCAACCTGGTGATGTACCGCCGACGCGACGGCGCCGCCATCTGGTCAAGCCGGAGCTCCGGCCACCCGGGCGCATACGCGGTGATGCAGACGGACGGCAACTTCGTCGTCTACAAGAGCGGCGGCGGCACCGGCAAGGGCGGCGCCCTGTGGTCCAGCGGCACCTCCCACAACTCCGGCGCATACGCAGTGATGCAGAACGACGGCAACCTGGTCGTCTACAAGAGCACCGGCGGCACCGGCAAGGGCGGTGCCCTATGGGCCACCGGCACCACGACGACGGCTCGATGACCACCTCCTGACCCACGTCGCATTCAAGGCGGGGCCGCGGGAAACTGCGGCCCCGCCCGCGTTCGGAAACGCACACAAGGAGATCCGTGCCGCAAGACCAAGAGGCCCGGTGCACACACTCGCCTCGCTTGACGAAGGTCATAGAGGTACCCCGCTCTGTCTGCCCGGGACCGGAGTACGACCGCTGGGAGGCGCCGAATGAGGACTGATGAGGAGTCGCAAACCGGTCTTCACTCGTTCGGGTAAATCATCGCCTTAGGCGGGATGAGTCCGTACAGGATGCTCGGGCGGATCTCGGGCTGGCCGACGTAGCCGCACTTGTGCGGGCAGGGCACCCGCTTCCTGGGCTGGGCGTACGGGGCGCGCAAGGACTCGCGGGAGCGGTCGGGGTCGTCGGAGGCGCAGCGGCGCTCGACGCGGCCTCGGAGGCCGCAGCCCGAGCACAGGCCGAAGGCGTCGCGGTAGGGGCCGCAGCGTTCCTCCTCCAGCGCGGCGATCTCGTGCGGCAGGACGGGGTGCGGGTAGGGGCGTCCGCTGCCGGCGGCGGGCTCGCTGGTGGCGGGGTCGAACTCGTAGGCGCGCTCGCCGGGGCGGACGGGCAGGGACCACCAGGACTGCCCGGGGGGGTAGTGAAGACGTGCCGGACGTTGCGGATCGTGTGGCCGTGGTGGTCGGTGGGGACTCGGTGATGCTGCTGAAGGCGTGGCGCAAGAAGCAGGCCGCCGAACGCGAGGAGTGGGCGTCGGCCGGCGTGCCCGCACAGTCCGGCAACCGGGTCTTCACCAGGGACGACGGTGCGGCCTACCACCCGCAGTTCTTCACCGACCGCTGGGACCGGCTGGTGGAACTGTCCGGGCTGCCGCCGATCCGGCTCCACGACGGCCGCCACGAGGCGGCAAGCCTGGCGCTGGCCGCTGGCGTCGCCCCGAAGGCCGTGCAGGCGATGCTCGGGCACGCGTCGATGCGGATGACGACCGACACCTACCAGACGGTGCTGCCCGAGATGCACGCCCAGACCGCGTCGGCGTCCCTGGACCTCATCACCGCCTACCGGAAGGCCGAGCAGGCGGAAGCGGCGCAGCTCGGGCACGCCGCGGTGGAAACGACCGACGGCTACCAGGTGCAGCCCGCGCAGCCAGGGAAGGCGGCCGTGAAGAGGGCGAAGAGGCAGCGCAGGCGGGTGGCCTGACAGGCCGCGGGGCCCCACTGGGTCCCGCGCGGGCCCCATCTTGGCCCCATCGGGCCGCTTTCCGGGTCTCACAGGGCAGTGGGCTAGACCACGAGCCGATCAAGGAAACAGTAAAGGCCCAGGTCAGAGTAGGTGACCTGGGCCTTTGTGGATGAGCCGCTTTCGGGATTCGAACCCGAGACCTACGCATTACGAGCTCGCAAGAACGTTCCCCTATGCTTCCCTGCCCGTCCCCGCTTTCCTCGTTCCAGCAGGTCAGCGGCCGCACACCTCTCCGAGGCTCCATGATCGATCACCGGGTTTCACTGTCCTTCCGGCCACACCCTGGCCACACGGAGGCCCTGTTGGCGGCCACACGGGACACCAGCTGGGCGGCCCGCCAGTTCAGCGCCGCGCGGGAAAGCCCGTACAGCGCATCCCCCTTGCGACGCAAAGAGGCCCTACCCCGCTGAGGGTAGGGCCTCTTTGGCCGTCTGCGCGGGCCAGCTCGTGGCCGCTGAGCACAGGCTAGCGGCTCTGGCGCTCGTTCGCCTGGCAGTAGGCACACACGACTTGGGCGTTGGGCCCGTAGCGCGCTGTCAGGCCCTGGCAGCGCGCGCATCGGGGAAGCCCTCAGGGCGCTCAGCGGATCACTAGCCGGGGTAGCGGCCCTGCCAGTGCGGGTCCCAGCCTCCGAGGTACTCGCCGCCGCTGGGGCGGTCGACGATCTGGGCGACGAGGTCGCGGGCCAGGGTGTCGAGCACCCAGGCCAGTTCATGCCGACTCACCAGATCGACGGGCAGCGCCTCCGCGCCGTGCGCGGCTCCGAGCAGCGCCCCGGTCATGCAGGCCACCGAGTCGCCGTCGGGCGCTCCGGCGGCGAAGCGCAGTGCGGCGCCCACCTGGTCCCGCTCCGGGAAGGAGGCGGCGACATACAGGCCACCGAACAGCGCCGAGGGCGCGGTGGCGTCCGGAGCGAGGTGCGCGAGCCGCTTCGGGTCGGCAGGATGCTGGTCGGCCTGCTCAAGTGCCTTGATGAGCTGTACGCGTTCCCTGCTGGACAGGTCGGGGTCGATATCAGGAAGCGCGTGGATGGCGTCCATCAGGGTTTGGCGCACCTGCGACTGCGCGACGAACAGGGACTCCTGCACCTCGGGAGTGCTGGTCAGGCAGTGGCTGAGCAGCACGGTCGCGTGGGCCGCGGCGGACTGGGCGGCCGGGTCGCCGTGGGTGAGGGCGGCGATCTCGCGAGCCTGCCGCACCCAGTACTCCGGGTCGTGCCCCGCAACGGCCACGGCGACGGGGAGGGTACGGGTGAGCGCATGGCAGCCGCGGCTGGTCGTCGTCGGCTTCTCCACGGTGCCCTGCTCGATCTTGGACAGTGCGGCCACGGTCGCCGGCGCCGAACCCCGCCGGTGTGCCAGCACGGGCACCTGGGCGAGCCAGCCGTCGGGCCACTCCTCGTCACCAGCTGTGACCCAGCGGCGCCGCATCCGCTCCACCTCTATGCCCTGCAGGGCGGCCCACCGGCAGTAGGCGTGCCACACCACCGACGGGGGATGGCACAGGCCCCTGTGGTCACCGCGCACGCAAGCGCGGATCGTGCCCTCGGTGGTGAAACAGGCCAATTGAGTGGTGACCCCGGCCCGCAAGGTGCCCTCGGCCGGCAGCTTGCCCCGCGCCGCACCCAGCGTGTCGCCCACCGCCAGCCCGAGCAGCAACCCGCGCACCCGCGAGGATGTCCACTTCTGCTTCAAGAACTCAATCTGCCGCTCCGGCTCCGCGTCGCACTCCTCCCGTACTTCCTCGACCTCTCGCGGCCGGCTTACGGGAGAGGTGCCATCGCTGGCCGCCGGGGTGGCCAACGCGTGCACCGCGTCCTGCATCTCTGGGTGCTTGTCGAGATGCCAGCCGCCGGTCAACACCCGGCGCAGGTCGTTCAGTGCGGTCTCGGCGTCGGTTCCGGTGGCCAGGTGGCTGTAGAGGGCTGCGACGGCTGGGGTGCGGCTCTGCCCGGCCGCGCAGTGCAGTAGGACCCGCTTGCCGGCGTGGCGGAGCCGCAGTACCTGGCGGGCTGCCTGGTCCAGGACGTAGTGGAGGTTGGCGTTGTGTCCCTGGCTGTCCACTAGCCAGACGCGGACATGCTCGATGTCGCTGCCGGGGAGGATCGGGTCCGTCCCGACCCGGCACAGCGAGACCACGGCATCGACGGGGACCGGCTCGGCACGCTGAGTCAGGGCCAGGTTGCCCAGTACCACCCCAGGGTCGTGCGGGTGGTGTATCGCGAAGGCCCGGCTGGACTGCGGCGGGATCGGCATCCGCTGCGCCAAGGGCCAGCCTGCGTCGTCGTTGCTCCCGCCGCGGGCGGTGAGCACTGCCAGCCGGACCAGGTCGGCCTGCCTGTGGCCGGGCCAGCCGTGGACGGCCTGCTGCCACTGAAGCGGGATGCCGGAGCAGCCCCAGCGCGCGCCGAGCAGGGCGCCGGCGATCGCCGCGACGGTGTCGGTGTCCGTCCCGGCGCGCACCGCCGCCTCCAGGGCGAGGTGAAAGTGCTGGGCGGGGAAGCTGCCCTTGACGGGCAGCAATTCGGGAACGGCGGTGCGGGTGATCGCCGACCAGGCCGCCTGGAGCGCGTGGACCACCCAGCCGTTGTTGCCGAAGTGGTGCGGCGGGTGGGCCTCCGCCTCGTCCAGGCGCCGCGCCCAAACGCCCCGGCGCTCCTCGGGGAGAAGGTCCAGGCCAGCGCGGACGCCGTCGAACGTCCCCTCGAGAACCGCGGTACGGATACCGGAGCACCACAGCACGCAGGCGTCGGCGCAGTCGGGATCGGGGTGGGTGAGCGCGCTGACGGCGGTGGCGGCCTCGGCCATCTCCGCGGCGTCGCCCAGGTGAGCGAGAGCGACGATCCCGGTGCGCATCAGCGAGCCGTTCCCGGCGGCGCGATCGTTGCCGGAGGTGAAGCCTCGTGCGGCCTCCAACAGCGCCGCGCCCGGCGCTCCGCCGGCCCGGCGGGCGACGCCCAGGACAGTGCGGGTCTGCGAGCCGACATCGGTGGCGCCGCCGCTCAGCCATTGCTGGAAGTTGGCGGCAATCTGGTCGAGGGCCTCGGGGGTGCGCAGGTCCGCCCCGGCGGCCGCGACGTCGGCAATGCACACCTGCATCTGGGTGTCGTCGGAGTACTCGCCGGGCTCGTACGGCCCCAGACCACCGCCGATCATCTGCGGCTGCTGGTCCTCGCGCAGCCTTGCCGCGAACTCGTAGGGCACGCCCAACGCGTCGCCCACGGCTGCCCCGAGCAGTACGCCGGCGACCCGATCGGCGCCCAGGGAGTCCAAGTAGGGCTGGGGTTTACGGGCGTGGACCATGGGGCCTCCATGTGGTGCGGCGGCGCACGTTTGTGAGCCGAGCAGTGGCGGGCGGGCAGCGATCCCAGGCGTGAGAAGTCGGGGTGACACAGCCGCAACTGGCAGGCTGAAGAAGTCGGTTCATCGGCGGCTTGATGCTGCGCCAGATTGGCACGACACCTCAGTTATCGTCAAGGAGACGATAGTGAGTGCTTGTCAGGACGGGCAGCAAAGGGGTTCACAGCAGTACTCGTGCGGCGAACACACCCAGTCAAACCGGCGAGGGATGCCACGTCGACCGATGAGCAGCCGCTCTCGCCGACCTCGTGGCCATGTCTCCGAAGAGGCTCGACCTAGTCCGTACAGGACGCTCGGGCGGATCTCGGGCCGGCCGACGTAGCCGCACTCGTGCGGGCAGGGCACCTAATTCCAGGGCTGGGCGTACGGGGCGCGCAGGGACTCGCGGGAGCGGCGCGTGTCAGCGGGCGAACCGGATGTCGCGCGCCTTTCCGAGCTCGCGGAGGATCTGCAGGGCAAGCCCAGTCACCTGCGAACCGGAGGCAGAGAACGCGGAGGCGGTCCAAAAGGGCATGTACCCCGGAACATCCACCAAGCGCGGCATGATCGGACCGTACCAGCGGAGCACTTCCGCAAGGCAGTTGCTCAGCAGGAAGAAACGACATACCGCTGTGCCGAGGGCACGATAGTTGTCACCGAGGGAGCGAAAAGGCTGGCGGCAGAGCCGGGCTGAGGCGGTAATTCGATGTGGGCTTACGGCTGTTGGTGGATCATGAGGGGATGACTACCTCCTTGTTCGCCGCGTCGGCGGCGGACCTGACGATCGAGCGTATACGCGCCTTCGCTGCACGGCCGGAGCAGGTAGAAAGCCTGACGCTGGAGTTCAAGCGCGAGTACTCCACCAGCCTGCTGAAGACCATCGCGGCTATGGCCAACACCTACGGCGGCCTGATCATGGTCGGCATCATCGATAAAGCCGAGGCCGACAAAAAGGGCTGCGAGCGCGTCGTCGGTGTCGACGCGCAGGAGACGATCGACAAGATTGCCAGTGGCTGCCGTGAGAAGTTCGACCCGCCCTGGGAGCCGACCTTCATTCCCGTCCCGCTGGACGACGAGTCCGGGCGCAGCGTGGTGGTCATACGCGTTGACGCCAACGTCGCCCCTCGACCCCTGCTGATTGACCTGCGCGCCCCGATCCGGCTGAGCGGGCAGAACTCCACCGCAGACCGCGACAAGCTCCTTCAGCTCGCCCGTGAGGAGCCGGCCGCAGGGGTGCTGCCCATGGGTCAGAGCCTCATGGCCCCGCGGCTGAACCAGGACAGCGACGGCCATTGCACCGAGGACTTCATCCTCCGCACCGGCGTTAACCTCCCGATGGGAGAGGCTGGCATCTGGCGCCCGCTATCGGAGCGATCCGTCGCCTCGCTCGCGCGGGCCTTGAACGCCTCACCTTTCCCCAGTGCTCTGCTCAACCTCATGCAGGGGGCGGTCACCGACAGCATCGGCTTCCGCCCGCTCGGGCACAACAGGTCCCGGACGGCACGGCTGGTGTGGCAGGCCGTCAGCAAAGCCTCAGTGGCGCACCCAGTCGAGGCAATCGTGACGGTCAAGCTCCCCGAGGTCTACGGCCCCACTCCCACAGCTCCGATGGCGAACGTCACTATGGACGTCATCTCCCGAGTCCGGCGATACGCCGAGAGCCTCGGGCACATGCAGTGGGAGTACCGGTACCCCGTGCCGGACCTGGCGGTCCTGTTCAACGGCCTCCTGGAGACCGCCGTCAACCACGATGTCACCACGGAACTCGCCCGCATCACGGACATCGACACCGCCCTGGTAGCGCAGCCGCGTGAACTCCACCTCGTCGCGGACCGGTGGGTGGCCCATCTCCTCCGCGACGAAGGGCTGCGGGAGATCCCGGATGCCGGCGCGTCGACCGGGGGCATCTTCCGCGCCACCCCCACCCTGGACTTGCGTGTCGCCGCCGAGCGCCAGGATCAGGTGGACGACTGGCTCCGCCAGCTCGGTCTGGACGCTGGCCTGACCGGCATGGAATCGCTGTTGGAGCACTACCGGGCCACGACCACGCCGACGGCGTAGCTCCCTCCGGAAGCTCTGCGGGCCCTGTACCAAATTGTCACCAGGTCGGCGCACTACCTGTCACCAAGGGCACGCGAAGCACGGTGGGTGTCACCGGCTCCGGCGTTGTACCGTCCGCCTGAGCTGCACTGCGTCCCCACACGGTCAGCCCGGTGTGCTCCCTCCGGCGGTCTGGTGACAACCCACCTGCCTTGGTGACAGCTATCGTGCCTCGGCTCACCCGCTCAAGTGAGCCGGGACACGATAGTTGGAACCGGTGCGGTGAGGTGACCTGGTGGTCTTGACCTGCTCGGACGCGCTTGTTGGAACCATCTGGTCACGCTTCTTGCAACGTTCGGTGAATTGCCATTCATGTTGGAACCAGTTCCGAACATCTCGGGCCTGCGGCGTCCGTGGTCGTTTTCCTGGGAGGCATGGAACCGAGCGAGTGCGTACGCAGGGCCGCGGGTGGGGTGGTGGCGACGGCGGGTGGGCCGTTGTGGTCGCACCTCGCCGCTTGGGATGAGCTTCTCGTCCCGGTCTCGGTGGAGGGCGGCAGGGACGGCCTGGACCTGGACGAGGGCTGGACCGGGCGGTGGACGGTGACGTGGAGGACCCGCGGTGACCAGGTGTCCTGTCTGGTACGGGATCTCGTCCGGACACCGATGGTGGATGGCGATCCGATTCGCTGTTTCTCCTGGCAGCGTGAACAGTGTCACCGGCCCGGCCTGCAGTTCCTGGTCAGCACCGGCCGTCACCACGGCGCGGAGAGCCTGGAGGAGAGCCGGTTGCTGCTGGCCCTGGACTTCGCCGGCGACGTGGTCGACGTCGTCTCGCAGCCGCTGAAGATCTCCTTCACAACCTGCGGGAAACGCCGCACCCGCACCCCTGACTACCTCGCGGTGACCCGCCGCGGCGTCTGGCTGATCGACGTACGCCCCGAGCCCCTGATCAAGGAGGCGGACCGGGAGTCGTTCGCCGCGGCGATTGACGCCGACATCACCGTCCATCTCGCGCGTCGGCTCCACGAGTGCTGAACGAACGTCTGCTGGGCCCGGACCGACAACGACCAGCCCGGCCCGGGACTGCCCGTCTGCTGAGGGCGGCGGGGGCATGACGGGGGCGGTGACGGGCCCGCCCCCGGGCAGGCACCGCCCCCCGTCGCGGGCGTCAGAGCGCGCTGAAGCCGCTCTCCCCCGGTCGGCGGCAGTCAGTGATGGCCGCCAGGGGGATTCCCCCGATGAAATCCATTTCCTGGGTGGGGCCGACGGGACCGATGACGGCCGCGGTCGCGGTCTCCAGGGACGTGCTGTTGGCGTAGACCGTCGGCTTGGTCAGGATCTTGCTCCGCGCGGGCGGCGCGGCGAATTTGTGCCAGCCGCTGACCTGGATCTGGTAGAGGTGCCGGTCGTTGCTGGCGTACCCGCCGCAGTCCTCGTCCAGCGCCGTGGAGACCAAGGTCGGCTTGGGGCTGCTGACATGGGCCCGGGCGTAGGCGATCGGGTCCTCAAGGAACATGGCGAGTTCGGTCGCGACGGACGTGTTGTTGCGGGACCTCATCCCGTTCGCCTGCCGGATGACCTCGGGGGAGCGCCCATCGGCTCGGAAGCAGACCAGGCTGGCCGATCCGGCGAGCGTATACCCGTGCGCGGGAGTGTCGGACTGCGCCTGCGCGGGCTCCGCGGCGGCCGACGTATGCCCGGCCGAGTGGGTCTGGTCGGCGCTGGAGGTCTGCGCGGCCCCGCCGAGCCTCAGCTTGTCGGGCTTGTCCGGTACGGGCGGCGGCTTCCTTTTCCCAGCGGGGGTGTCGGACTGCGCCTGCGCGGGCTCCGCGGCGGCCGACGTATGCCCGGTCGAGTGGGTCTGGTCAGCGCTGGAGGTCTGCGCGGCCCCGCCGAGCCTCAGCTTGTCGGGCTTGTCCGGTACGGGCGGCGGCTTCCTTTTCCCATCGGTGGGCGCGGTCTGTACGGCGACCGGGCCGCCGACCCCCTCGTGGGCGGCACCGGCGGCGGGGGCGGTCCGTGGCTCCACGGCGCGTTGCACATCGAGCGGTGCCTGCATGACGCGCTGCGCGTTGACCTCCGCGGCGCGTTCGAACTTGTCGGAAGCGTCGGAGACGCGGAGTCCGTTGCCCATGTCCGTACCGGCCACAGGGCCCTGACGCTGCTGGATTACATGGGTCAGTTCATGGGCGAGGGTGTGCTTGTCCCCACCGTCGGCGCCGATGACGACATGGCTGCCGGACGTGTAGGCGCGGGCGCCGACCTCGGTGGCCGACGCACGGGCGGCGTTGTCGTCGTGGACGCGCACGTCGGAGAAGTCCGCGCCGAGCCGCGCCTCCATTTCCTGGCGCACTGGCTCGTCGAGGGGCTTTCCGGCGCTGCGGAGCACGTCGTGGACGGCGGAGCGCTGCACCGGTGCGGGCGAGGTCGCGATCTCCTGGTGGCCGCAGCCGGCGCCGTGCTCGTGCTGTTCCCGGGCCCAGGGGTGGTCGGCGCCGCGGAGCATCTGGACGACCCCGGCGTTGCCCGCAGCGGCTTGTAGGCCGAGCAGGCCATGCTGCGCGGGCGGGGCGGATGCGGGCCGACGGGCAGGGATACGGCTGTTGCCCGCCCCGGTGTGGGAGCCGGCCTTCTCGTGATCGTGCACGGGAACCCCTCTTCTGGCGTGAGATCGTCAACTTCCTTGGCTACGTGGCGGGGAGCCGCTGGCGCAAGGTACGGGCGGGCAGCAAGCAATGACCGGACAGGCACATCCAATGCCGCGATGATCCGCGTGTGGGCCGACCTGTTCTCGCCAGGGGAAGAACGGCCCCCGGGGTCCAGGGTGCAGCTGCTCGTAGACGTCATCCGGCACATTGATGCGCAGTTCGTGTCGGGCCGCGCCCAAATCCTGAGCGTTCATGACGTCTCTCCTCCTGGTTCGGGGAGCTGGCAGGGCAGGTGCGGCGGCGGAGCAGTAGAGGTCTTGGCGGAGCAGCTGCTCATCCGGCGTCTCCCACGGTAGCGGCGTGGCCCGTGGCAGGTCGCCGGTTCACACACGCGCTCTCGGCTGGCCCGGCGCCCGGCGGTGCTCGTCTTGTCACCAGCAGCCCGCAAAGCAGGACCGGTGTCACCAGCTCCGGCGCTCCACCAGTCGCCGGAGCTCCCCGCGCCCCGGTGGCCGGCCCATGAGCCGGGACACGATAGTTGGAACCGGTGCGGTGAGGTGACCTGGTGGTCTTGACCTGCTCGGACGCGCTTGTTGGAACCATCTGGTCACGCTTCTTGCAACGTCCGGCGAATTGCCATTCATGCTGGAACCAGTTCCGAACATCTCGGGCCTGCGGCGTCCGTGGTCGTTTTCCTGGGAGGCATGGAACCGAGCGAGTGCGTACGCAGGGCCGCGGGTGGGGTGGTGGCGACGGCGGGTGGGCCGTTGTGGTCGCACCTCGCCGCTTGGGATGAGCTTCTCGTCCCGGTCTCGGTGGAGGGCGGCAGGGACGGCCTGGACCTGGACGAGGGCTGGACCGGGCGGTGGACGGTGACGTGGAGGACCCGCGGTGACCAGGTGTCCTGTCTGGTACGGGATCTCGTCCGGACACCGATGGTGGATGGCGATCCGATTCGCTGTTTCTCCTGGCAGCGTGAACAGTGTCACCGGCCCGGCCTGCAGTTCCTGGTCAGCACCGGCCGTCACCACGGCGCGGAGAGCCTGGAGGAGGCCCGGTTGCTGCTGGCGCTGGACTTCGCCGGGGGCCTGGTTGATGTCGTCTCGCAGCCTATGAGGCTGCGGTTCGACACCGCGGACAAGCGCCGGAGTCATACGCCGGATTTCCTCGCGGTGACCCGTTCGGGGGTCTGGCTGATCGATGTGCGCCCGGAACCGCTGATCAAGGAGAAGGACCGGGAGTCGTTCGCCGCGGCGGCCGAGGTCGCCCTGGCTTGCGGCTGGCACTACGTGGTGGCCGCCGGCTGGCGTGACCACGTGTGGTCGTCCCTGGATGCGTTCTCCTCCCGACGACGGCGGCTGTCCGACCCGCTCGGGCTGCGGCCTGCGCTTCTTGGGGCCGCGCGGCCGGGGCTGACATTCGGCGAACTCGCCGCCACGGCAGCCTACGAGCCGCTGGCCCGGGCCCAGTTGCTGCACCTGCTCTGGCACCGCAAGCTCGGAGTCGACCTGGCACAGCCGCTGGCCGACCGTTCCCCTGTGGTGGCAGCGTCGGGAGTGGCGGTATGAGGCCGGCCGGGGCGGTGCTGGACCTCTCGCCAGGGGCCGGGGTGGTGCTGGACGGCACCGAGTGGACGGTTGAGCGGCGGGAGCCGCACCTGGGCCGGGTTCAGCTCGTCGCCCGCGACGGCGTCCGCCAGCAGGTGAGCTTCCGGTTCCTGGCCAACCATCCCGGTTGCCGGCCATCTTCGCGGACGACGTCGACCGGTGGCGACCGGGGGCGCCAGTCCAGGACCGTCGAGGACCTGAAGAAGGGGCGGCTGGAACTCGTTGAACTGAGGATGGCCCACCTCCTGGAGGTAGCGACCGGGTTCCGCAGCGGTGATCCGCTGCGGCCGGTGCCGGGCGAGCCCAAGCCCGAGTACGACCCGGACACCACCACGCTGACGGGCCGTCGCCGGGCGAAAGCGGCCGAGCTCGCCGCCTTGGACCGCCAGCAGGCGAAGCTGCTGGGGCTGGACGCCGTCAGCGTCCACACCCTGATCCGGTGGGAGACCAAGCGCCGGAAGTTCGGGCTGATCGGGTGCGCCGACGACCGCTGGCTGAGGGAAAGCGGCGGACCTCGAACGGTGTCGGAGGAAGTGCGGGAGGCGATCCTGGCGGTCCGTGAGGAGACCCTGCGCGGGGCGAAGGTCTCGATGCGCACGAAGGACCGCATGATCCGGCAGTACATCCGCGAGACCTTCGACGCGAAGGACCCGGATGCCGGCGAGGAGACCAAGGCGGCGACTGCGGTCCCCAGCTACCGCACGCTCTGCCGGGTCTGGAAGGAATGGTTCGGCTCGGGAGGCGCACGTCAGCGCTATGCGCGTTCGGCCGAGCTGCCGATGAAGAACGGGCACGTGGTGGTCCACCGGCCGGGCCAGGTGGTCGCACTGGACACCACCGTCCTGCCGGTCATGGTCCGCGACGGGGTCTTCGACGACCCGGTCAAGCCCCACCTGACGATCGCCCTCGATACCTACACGCATTCGCTGGTCGCGTTCCGGCTCACCCTGGTGTCCGACACCGCGGTGGACGTCGCGATGCTCCTGCGGGACGTGATGATGCCGCTGCCGATGCGCGCGGACTGGGGCGAGGAATTGGAGTGGCCCTACCCGGGCCTGCCTGCGGCCGTCGTCTCGCAGTTCGCCGGACACAAGGTCGCGGGCCTGCCGTTCTTCACCCCGGAGACGGTGACCACCGACCACGGGTCGGTCTACCGGAACCATCACCTGGTCGAGGTGCAACGCGTACTCGGCTGCAACATCCTTCCCTCACGCGTCCTTCGCCCACAGGACAAGGCCGCCTGCGAGCGGGCGTTCGGCACCTGCAGACAGCTGCTGTTCGAGCTGCTGACCGGTTACACCGGCATCGACATCGCGGACCGTGGGGCCGACCCGGCGACCGACGCGGTCCTGACGGTCGACGAGTTGGAGCACCTGATCGCCACCTGGATCGTGTCGGTGTGGCAGACGAGGCAGTTGGGCGACTATGCGCCGCACTGGGACCCGGACAGCGTCCACAGCCCGAACTCGCTGTTCGCGGCCTCGTTCGCGCAGGCCGGGTTCGCGATGGAGATCCCCGCACCGGAACTGTTCTACGAACTGCTGCCAGTCCATTACGTGGCGATCGACGCCCGGCGCGGGGTGAAGATCCGCGGACTTTGGTACGACGACGAAGAAGTCCTGCGCAACTACCGCGGCCAGCGGTCCACCCGGGGCGGGAAACACAAGGGCAAGTGGGTCATCCGGCGTGACCCCCGGGACCGCCGCAGCGTCTTCTTCCAGGACCCGATCACCCACGCCTGGCATGCTCTGGCCTGGACCGGCATGCCGTCGGTGGGGCAGATGCCGGCCTTCGGCGACGCCCGGGTCCGTGACCTGCTGAAGAAGGCCGACGCCGGCGGGCTAAAGCCGAAGAGCGACGACGAACTGCTCCCGGTCCTCCTCGAACTGATCGGGTCCGCGATCCCGGTCACCCGCTGGCCGACCCAGATGAAGAAGTCCCAGCGCATCGAACACGCCCGCGAGGTCCTGCAGGCCGAGAGCGCTGCCGCCGACCGGCCCCGACCAGCCCCTGCCGAACCAGCAGCCGCGGCCGATATCGCCACACAGCCGGAGCCGGAAGCATCCGTGCTGCGGTGGCCGCAGCGTGGTCGGCAGACCAGGGACACCCTTGATGCCGACCGTCGCCGCCGACGCGAGGCCGCAGGCCCCGTCACTCCCGCCCCGCCGCCCGCCCTGGGGTCCCGCTTCCGCGAACGCAACGTGTTCGTCCTGCCCGAGGACGACGAGCAGGAAAGTTGAACAAATTGCGCCGGGAAGACTTGGATCAGCGGTACCCGGCCTGCTGGATGCGCTAGTCGCAGCTGCGGTGCGCGAATGGTCTGAGCTCAACGGGTAAGACGGCGGTCGGGCTCATCTTTCACCCGATCCGTCGAGGCAGTAGGCGCGCCGTCACGGCGCGGGCCCAGTGCGGCTGCTGCTCTCGATTGCTCGCGACACTTCGCGGTACGGCAATGCATTTCGACCGCTCCTCGAGGGTTACAGACCTGCCAAGTCCGACTGGTGCACATCACGGTCTGACGTGATGACTGCTGACGGACCGAGCGTTTCCCCGCAGGCGGCGCAGTGGACCTCCGTTCGGAGGACCTCGCCACAGGAGTGCCTGAAGATGACGACGTTCTCCGGGTCGTCCCGGGCGTAGTTGTCACCCCAGTCGCGGATCGCATGCAGGAGAGCGAAGAGCTCCTGGCCAGCTTCGGCGAGGCGGTACTCGTATCGTGCCGGCTTGTCGTCGTACAACTCCTTGGTGATGACGCCGGACGCGATGAGCGACTTGAGACGCGCCGCCAGCACATCCCTTGGGGCGCCGGTGTTGAGGACGATGTCATCGAAGCGGCGGTTGCCGAATGTGATCTCCCGAAGCGCCAAGAGTGACCACTTCTCGCCGAGGACCTTCATGGCCGCGTCGATGGAGCACACTCGAGGGTCTGGCGTCCTAGCAGATCTCATGGCGGCACTGTAGTCAGCCTCGAGGTGGATTGGCAATCCAAACCCTGCAGGCCAGTTGCTTGACATCGAAATCCGGAAGCGCAACAGTGACGCGGGTTGGGAAATCAAATCCACTTGGAGGGTTCCATGACATACCAGTCCGACACCGCGGAGACCCGGCACGTCGACGGCAAGCTGGCGCGCTACGCGTACCGCGACTTCGGCCAGGCGACAGCAACCCCGCCGCTGGTTCTTCTGCAGCGTTTCCGGGGCACTCTCGACCACTGGGACCCGGCGTTTCTCGAGCCGCTCGCAGCGGAGCGGCGCGTGATCCTCTTCGACAGCTCGGGCGTCGGTGAGAGCACCGGCACCGTTCCGCCCACCGTTGAAGGCATGGCCGAATCGGCCGCCGACTTCCTGACGGCACTCGGGCTGCCCAAGGTGGACCTGCTGGGCTGGTCGCTCGGGGGATTTGTCGCGCAGATCGTCGCCTTGGACCACCCCGGACTCGTGCGCCGGCTCGTCATCGCCGGCAGCGGGCCCGGCGGGGTTCCCGGTACCCCGGAACTCGACCCGCGTGTGCCGGCCATGATGACCGCGGACGACAACACGGAGGAACACTTCCTCTATCTGTTCTTCGGCCTCCACGAGGAGGGGCGGCGGATCGGCAAGGAATCCCTGGCACGTCTCGAGCCCCGCTTGGGCATCTCCAAGGCGGACGTTCCCGCGTCGGCATGGGGAAACCAGCTGAAAGCCATCCTTCGCTGGGGCTCCGGGGATGGATCGGCATGGTCCCGGCTTGAGGAGCTGACGATCCCCGTACTCGTCGCGAACGGGGCGCACGACGTCATGGTCGATTCCGGAGACTCCTTCGCCATGGCCACGCGGCTGACTGACGCCACCACCGTGATCTACAGCGACTCCGGACACGCCTTCCTGTTCCAGCACCCGGACGAGTTCGGCCGGGTCGTCCTGGACTTCCTGAACCGGTGACTCGTATGTCTTCGCCACATTCACCAACTGTGGTGGTAGCCCCGGACAAGTTCCGCGGCAGTCTCACCGCCAGCCAGGCGGCCTCGGCCATCGCTGCGGGCGTTCACGACGTTGTTCCGTCAGCGCGGATCATCGAGGCGCCTGTCGCAGACGGCGGCGAGGGCACGGTCGAGATTCTGGCCGCACACGGCGCGACACGTGTCCCGGTCCAGGTCGCCGGCTCACTCGGCGAGACGGTGGAGGCAACCCTCTGCTGTTCGGAGGGTGTCTGCTTCGTCGAGGTGGCGGAGATATGCGGGCTGGCTCTTCTGACCCCGACTCCGCGAACGGCTCTGGATGCGAGTAGCTACGGGGTGGGGCAGGCCATCCGGACGGCGATCGTCCTGGGCGCTCGCGAAGTAGTGGTCTGCCTCGGAGGATCAGCCACGACCGACGGCGGGTACGGGATGGCGAATGCCCTGGGCTTCACGGTCCTCGACTCTGAAGGACGCGTACTCAGCGCTGACACCAGCAGCATGCACCGGGCCTGGGATATACACCCCTCCCGCAGCACCGCCCTGCTGAATGGCGTGAAGTTCACGGCGGCGACCGACGTGCAGAGTCCATTGCTCGGTACCACCGGTGCCGTTGCGACCTACGCGCCGCAAAAGGGCGCCGACGAAGACGCCATGGGCGTTCTGGAAAGGCGTCTGTCCGCCTGGTCTGACGCTCTCCGGCGAAGCTCCGGCCGTGACATCGGCAGCGCCGAAGGAGCCGGGGCCGCTGGCGGTATCGGCGCAGCACTCGTGGCCCTGCTCAACGCACAGGTCACCTCAGGCGCGTCCCTAGTGATCGACACCCTGGAACTGCAGTCGAAGATTCAGACCGCTGATCTTGTCATCACCGGAGAGGGATCCCTGGACGAGCAGAGCCTCAACGGGAAACTTCCGCTGCGTATAGCAGAGATCGCTCACGCCAACGCCGTACCAGTGTTTGCCGTCTCCGGGCGCACAGAAATCGACCCCACCGGGATCTTCGACAAGGTCGGTCAAGTCATGTCGGATCTTCGGCCCGGTGAAGACCCGTTCGTCGACGCGGAAGCAGTACTGCGGCGACTCACGGCTCGCCTCGTCAGCGAGTCAGTACTTGTTATGCCCTGAGTCGTAGCTCAGGAGGTGCAGTGTCCCGCACCCTCAAGTCCTCACGGGTCCGTGTGTGGAAAGAAACTATGAAACAAAGGAGTCTCACCATGAACGCTATTGATGTGACACGAGTCGCGCTGGTCACCGGTGGAGGGCAGGGAATCGGTCGCGGTATTGCGTTGCGACTTGCCCAGGACGGCTTCAACGTCGCCATCAATGACATCCCGCATTCGGCTGACGCTGCGGAATCCGTGAAGGCGGAGATCGAGGCGCTCGGCCGCCGCGCCTCCCTGGTCCTTGGCGACGTGACAGAGCCGGCAGCCGTCTCTTCCATGATCGACCGGGCGGTGAGCGAACTCGGCCGTCTCGACGTGACCGTCGCAAACGCCGGAATAGCGCGGATCGAGAGCATTCTTGAAACCACTCCGGAATCATGGGATCTGACGTTTGCAATCAACGCCAAGGGAGTCTTCCTCACTTGGCAGGCTGCTGCGAAGCAGTACATCGCACAGGGCGGCGGAGGAAAGCTCATCGCGGCAGCCTCCCAAGCGGCGTACCGATCGGCGGCCGGGCTGCCCGCCTACTCCGCGAGCAAGTGGGCAGTCCGGGGCCTCACACAAGCCGCTGCACAGGAGTTCGCACCGCACGGGATCACAGCCAACTCCTACGCTCCTGGCATCGTGAACACGCCGCTCTGGAAGGACACTCCCGAAGCGTTCGAGGCACTGGTGAAGACCATTCCGCTGGGGCGCGCTCAAGAGCCCGCGGACGTCGCCGACCTCGTGTCCTTCTTCGCCTCGCCGAACTCCGACTACATGACCGGCCAGACCGTGATCATGGACGGAGGGATGATCTTCTCCTGACATTGCCGGACGAACAGCCCGAGTGAGCCAGCGTTTCCCGAAGGAGTGAAACATGAGCATGGAAGTAGCCGACACCGAAACCCTGCTGAAGCAAATCAGTGAGCTCCAAGTGGACGAGGGGTTCGCCTCTAACGGCGACGTCCAAATTCACTACCGCACCTACGGTGCTGGCCCGGCAATCGTTTTCCAACACGGTTTCCCGGACAACGAACTCAGCTACATGCACCAGGTGGTCGAGTTCGCCAAAGACCATCTGGTGATCACGCCAACCCTCCGGGGCTATCCGCCGAGCACGGTCCTCGACGACCCTGAGCGCTACACGATCCCCGAACTGAGTACCGACATCCGCACAGTGCTCGACCATCTCGGCGTCGAACGCGCTGTCGTCGCCGGCCACGACTGGGGCGGCGTGATCATCCAAGCCTTCGCACTGTTGAACCCGGAACGTGTCGAGAGCCTCATCCTGCTGAACACTCCTATCCTCCAACCCTTTCTCAATCTGGTGAACAGCGATCCGGAGCAGCAACGCCTGTCGGAGTACACCATCCCGTACATCGAGTACGAGAATGGGGATGACAAGAACATCGAGTACGTTGTGCGATTCATTCGCAACCCCGAGTGGCGCGAACGGATCTCCGCGTACCTCCAGGACTCACCCATCAACGGGATGCTGAGTTACTACAAGATGGGCTATCCGGCTCCGCCGTACGGCGGGACCGTCCCCGACGATGTGTCGGGATTCGTCTACCGCGTTCCGACTCTGATCGTGTGGGGTCTTGAGGATCCGTACTTCTCCCTGAAGCATCTCAACGATCTGTGGGACTGGTTCACTGAGTCCTATCGCTTCGTCTCGGTTCCGGGTGCGGGCCACTGGCTCCACCAGGACGCGCCTCAGAAGGTCAACCAGGAGATCCGTTCCTGGCTTGCCGCGCAGGAGAGGTCCCAGTAGTCACGCAGACACAACGCAGGAGCCGGCCTCAGCAGAACAGAGGCCGGACTCCACTGACCGGTACGCAGGTGAGGCCTGAGCCTACACATGGGGCGACGACGGGAAACTCAAGGTCACGGTGGTGATCTCCGCAGTCGACACCACCGAGGGTCTGCTCGCGAACTGGTCGCGGGGCAAGGCCCTCTACCCGGTGACGGGAGTGCCTCCCAGCTCACATGCATCCACCATGGCTGGGCTGCCCACACGATCTTCTCCCCCATTCGGTGTTAAGAAGCTACGTCTCGGCGGGCATTGGTGACGTCGCGTCACCTCGACAACCCCTCCTCCGCTCCCGGCTCGGCCCCTCAGCGGCCCGCTGGTGCTGGGCTTCAATGGCGGTGAGGTTCTTGCGCACCTCAGCCTCGTACTCCAGTCGCACTTCGTGATCTGACGGGTGGTCTGGTCGGACGGTTCAGGTGAGGGCGGCAAGACGTCGCTTGTAGTGGTGCCAGCGGGAGCGGGCCTGGTGGCGGCGTCGCCAGGTGGACCAGTGCAGGTGGAAGGCCATGCGGCGGGCCGCGAGGTGTGCGGGCAGGTCCTGCAGTAGCGCGGTGAACAGCTGGAACAAGCGGCGGGCCTCGGTGACGGTCAGCGCGATCTGGCCGAAGTCCTCGGGAGGCTCGGCGGCTGCGTCGGCGGGCAGGACCGGTGCCGGATGGTCGCGCCGGTCCACAGCGGCGATCACCGCGAGCAGGGCGAGCGCGGCCATGGCCAGCACGATGTGCCGATGCCAGGAGCGGTAGCGGCGGGCCTGGGTGTGGTCCAAGCCGACGGCGTCCTTGGCGTTGGCGAAGTCCTCCTCCACCGCCCACCTGATTCCGGCGATCTTGACCAGGTCGGCCAGGGCCATCGACCGGCCCTCGGGCACGTAGGCGTAGAAGAACGCCAGGTCGGTGGGGTCCGTGCTTATGCGGGTCTTCGAACTTGATGGGGGTGCGGCGGTGACGGGCGGGCTGGCCGGTCACTCTGTGTGAGGTGGTTGGGGTGCGGGTGGCCCAGATGCAAGGAGCCCGCGGGCCTTCGTGATCATGGTTGTTGTCTAGGCAACCGATCATGAAACCCCACGGGCTTGAACATCGACGATACCGGGATCAACGAGGCGGCAACGCGACTTCTGGGGCTGGAGGGGGTGAGTGTGACGCAGGTCAAGGACGATGGGGCGGGCGGTTCGACGGTGTACGTGGTCACGAACGAGGACTCCGCCCGGGCCTGCCCCGCCTGCGGGGTCTTCGCCACCCGGCTGAAGGACTACCGCACCACCCGGCCCAGACACCTGCCCAGCGGTGGGCGCCCGGTGAGCATCCGATGGCGCAAGGCACGCTGGCACTGCACCGACCCCGCGTGCCCACGCGGCTCGTTCACCGAGGCGATACGCGCGGTGCCCGCGGGGATGCGCACCACCACCGCCCTGCGCCAGGCGGCGGGGGCCGCGGTCTGCGACGGCGGCCGCACCGTCGTGCAGGCCGGCCGCGACCTGCACCTGAGCTGGCCGATCGTGCAGCAATGCTTCGAGGACTACGCCGCCCAGGTCCTGCCCGAGACCCCGCCCGCGACCTCGGCGATAGGGATCGACGAGACCCGGCGGGGCAAGCCGGTGTGGAAGCAGAACCCGGCCACGGAGAAGTGGGAACTCGTCGCGGACGCCTGGCACATCGGTTTCGTCGACGCGATCGGCGGACAAGGGCTGTTCGGCCAGGTCGAGGGCCGTAACGCGGCCTCGGTCGCCGACTGGCTCACCGCCCAGCCCGCCTCCTGGCGCGAGCAGGTCCGCTACGTCGCCATCGACCTGTGCTCCACCTTCCGTGCCGCCGTCCAGCGTGCCCTGCCGCATGCGGCCGTGGTCGTCGACTGCTTCCACATCGTCCAACTCGCCCAGCGCCACCTCGCCGACCTGCGCCGCCGCCTCACCTGGAAGCAGCACGGCCGCCGAGCCCGCAAAGGCGACAGCATCTACACCGTCCGCAAACTCCTGCGCCGAAACAAAGAAGACCTCACCGAGGACCAACACACCCTCTTTAAGGTCGAGTTGGACCACATGGGCACCTACGGCCGACAGATCTACACCGCCTGGCAGGCCAAAGAACTCCTGCGCGACCTCCTGCACCTCGCCGTCAGCCGCGCCCACACCACCCCCGACCACTCCGCGATCTCCGCCGCCCGCCACCGCTTCCTCGCCCACGTCGCCGACCACGCCCACCTGCCCGAACTCGTCACCCTCGCCGAGACCATCGAGCAGTGGTGGGACGGCATCGAGACCTACCTGACCACTGGAATCACCAACGCCGCCTCCGAAGGCAACAACCGCCTCATCAAACTCGAAGCGCGTAACGCCTTCGGCTTCCGGAACCGAGCCAACCAACGACTCCGGTCACGCTGTGCAACCACACGCCGGAGCCGCCGGGAGGCGCACCCCCACTAAATTCGAAGACCCGCTTATGCGGCCGGACATGACCACACGCCAGCGGTGGCGCTCGTGGCTTGTCGGAACGCCGGCGTCCGTGTTCATGAACATCGTGCTGCTAAGAGGCCGCGCGGATAGGTGCGGTTGGGGGACCCCGACAGCGAACGGGCACAGGTCCCAGTGATCATGGAGTTGCGACGCTCTGTGATCACTGAGGAGACCTGTGCCCGCGCTGCCATCATGGCTCACCGAACCGCTCTGGGACCAATTCATGGCCCTGCTGCCCAGGCGGACGGAGTTCCACCCAGACCATCCACTCGGCTGCCACCGCCGACGCATCAGCGATCGGATCGTCTTCGACAAACTGCTGCAACTGCTGCGCTTCGGCTGTTCTTACCAGGCGATCGCCGACACGACCTGCTCGGCCACCACGATCCGCAGCCGTCGCGACGAGTGGATACGACTCGGCGTGTTCGCCCGCCTCAAGCAGATCGCGCTGGACTCCTATGACCGGATCGTCGGCCTCGTTCTCGATCAGATCGCCGTGGACGGCTCCATCACCAAGGCGCCCGGAGGCGGCGAGGTCGCCGGTCGTTCCCCGGTCGATCGCGGCAAACAGGGCCTGAAACGCTCGGGTATGACGGATGGGTACGGGATTCCCCTGGGTCGTGTCCTGGCTGGCGCCAACCGCCACGACTCCCCGTTACTCGCCCCCACCCTGGAACGTCTGGACGACCTGGGGCCGTTACCCGACGACATCACCGTGCACCTGGACGCCGGATACGACTCGGACAAGACCCGCACGCTACTTAACGAACGCGGCCTGCACGGACGCATAGCACACAAAGGCGAGAAGGCACCCATCCAGGCCAGTCAACGCTGGCATGTCGAACGCACCCACGCATGGCAGAACGCCTTCTGTCGGCTCGCCCGCTGCTACGAGCGGCGCACGACCGTCATCGACGCATTCTTCGACCTCACCGACACTGTCATCACCGTGCGTAGTCTGATCCGACGAGCATGGACGACTCACCGCTGGGGCGAACGCCCCAGCCGCCGACCATGACTGCACCCCTATCCGCGCGGCCTCTAAGCCCCACTCGCTACTGGGCTCTGTTCAAGCTCCGCGACAACGCTTGGCAGTCGCGGGGGCTGACGGCCAAGACGGCTCTGCCGAAGAACCGGCACTGCGTCGATACGAAGGATCTGATGAACGCTTAGGTGTTCACGGGGACGACAAGCTAGTGCTTTGACCGGGCAGGTTCGCCGGGTCGAAGAGGCCAAGGATTCGCACGTCTGACAGGTGTTGGGCTTCAACGGCTCTTCGCAGTTGAGGGTGTAGCAGCAGTGCGCGCGTTGGTAGCCGGGCAGGGTCAACGGCTTCCGATGATGGAGGCTCTTGCGCCGCTCACCCCCACTACCTTCAACTGCGAGGAGCCACTACAGGAGCGGGCGATGGATAACGAGATTCAGCTGATCAGTGACGGCGATGGACTTGCGGTCATCGGGAACCCGACGGATGTCGACCGCTTCCTCGCCTCAGAGGGACTGTCATCGAAGGACCTCGGACTGCAACGGCTCAAGTCCGTCGCCGGTACCGGGGCCGCGGTCGCGCAGGCAGGTTCGGAGATCGCCGCCAACTCCGGTCGCTGGGTGAAGCTGAGCGGGAAGTCGGCAAAGCTCGTCAAGAAGTACGGGCTGAGGGAAAGCTCGAAGACGGGTCTCAGCACAGGTGTGGTGAAGGGGAACAAGGGCCAGATCAGGGGATTCATCGAAGTTGTGAAGGCGCCCCGATCGCTTCTGACCAACCCGGCGCTTCTTGCCGGTGCTGCGGGGATCATGGCGCAGGTTGCGATGCAACAGGCCATGGTCGAGATCACCGACTATCTCGCCGCGATCGACGAGAAGGTCGGAGACGTGCTGCGCGCCCAGAAGGACACTGCGTTGGCCCGCATGATCGGAGTGGGCTTCGTCATCGAGGAAACCATGACCATCCGGGAGAAGAGGGGCAGGGTCGACGAGATCATGTGGTCGAAGGTGCAGACCGCGCCGACGACGATCGCAGAAACCCAAGCCTACGCATTGCGTCAACTCGACGCGCTCGCAGAGAAGATGGAGCGCAAGACCGAGATCGGTGATCTCGCCACGACGGCCAAGGAAGGCGAGTCGATAGTTCGGGAGTGGCTCGCTGTGCTGGCTCGCTGCTTCCAACTGCAGGACGCGATCGCCGTACTCGAACTCGACCGGGTACTGGATGCGTCTCCGGAGGAGCTGGACGGGCATCGCCTCGGACTGAAGGCTGCCCGGCAGGACCGGCTGGAACACATCTCGCGGAGCACTGAGCGTCTGGTGGCCCGGATGAATGCGGCTGCCGACTCGGCCAACGCGCAGGTGCTGCTGCACCCGACCGCGTCCCCGGCTGTAGTCCAGTCGAGCAACCATGTCGCGACCGGCGTCTATGACTTCCACGGGCGGCTCGGGATTGAGTCTGGTCGCCAGTCATCGGAGGCGAGACGATGGGTGGACGCGGCCGCGGAGGTGAGGGACGAGGCGCTCGAGGCAGGAGCAAAGGGCGTCGATGCCGCCATAAGCTTCGGCAACGAGACCCTCGACTGGGCCGGCAAGGCGCTCGAGGCAGGAGCAGAGGGCGTCGATGCCGCCATAAGCCTCGGCAACGAGACCCTCGACTGGGCCGGCAAGGCGCTCGAGGCAGGAGCAGAGGGCGTCGATGCCGCCATAAGCCTCGGCAACGAGACCCTCGACTGGGCCAGCTCGGTAACGGGCAAGCTCTCCAGCGGGATCGCCGAGCGAGCGCGCCGTCTGCTCGGGGACGATGAGGAACGCGACGAGGAAAGCTGAGTGGGCGCCGACCGTCAGCCACGTGCACAGCCCGGCCACCCTCAACTGCGAAGAGCCCGTAAAGGAGGCTCGGCCGGATCTCCGGCTGGCCGACGTAGCCGCAGCCGTGCGGGCAGGGCACCTACTTCCACGGCTGCACGTGCGGTTCTGACCGGCCCCCTCCCGGGGCATCCGAACGGCGTACTAATCTGACCGCTCCTCATTTACCCACAACAGAGGATGGTTCATGTCCCGTACCACCCGTCTTGCCGGTGCCGCGCTGGTTGCCGGCCTGGCGCTGGCCGTCTCGGGCTGCTCCAGCAGCGGCACGGCGACTGGCGGTGCTGCTGCCTCCCCCGCCGCCTCCACTCCGGCCCCCGCCGCCTCGGCGCCGGCTTCTGCGTCACCTGTCGACCACACGCTGACCAAGGCTGCGCTGCAGCAGGCCCTGCTGACCAGTGCGGAGGTACCGGCCGGCTTCAAGGCGTCCAAGCCCGACAAGGGTGAGGACATGTTCGGTAAGTCCGAGACCACAATGCCCGCCAGTTGTCAGCCCATCGCCGACATCGCGGCCAACGACGCGGCCATCAGGCCGTCCGCCGCGGTGGACCAGGACTATCCGCAGCCTGCGAAGGCATCAGCGATGATCTTCAGCCGTCTCGTCTCTTACCCGGCGGGCGACGCCGAGAAGGCCATGACCGCCCTCAAGGTGGCTGTGAAGTCCTGCGCCACCTACAAGAGCAAGAGCCCGGACGACGGGAGCCTCACCCGGGTGCGGCTCGCCGTCCAGTCGGGTCCCGCGCTGGGCGACGACGCCGTCACCTTGGACGCGACGGGCGACGTCCAGGGCCACGCCCTCACGATACGCCTGGTCGACATCCGTATCGGCTCGTCCATGGCCGTCTTTGCGAGCTTCGACTTGAAGGCCGCCAAGGTGCCTGCGGTTCCGCAGCTGCTGATGGTCAAGCAGGTCGAGAAGCTGAAGGCGGCAGCCACCGGCTGACTCGGGACCGGTCCGGTGGTGCGCGGCCGCACCACCGGACCGGACATCCCACCGACCCTGAGAGGCATTTAGGTCTCACTATTCGGCGAGCGGCCTGGAGAAACGGGCTGGCGGCAACGTCAGTACCGCGCTCCAGCCGACTCAATTCTCACCGCACGCTGCACCGGATCTCCGGCTGGCCGACGTGGCCGCAGCCGTGCGGGCAGGGCACCCACTTCCACGGCTGGGCGCGCGGTGCCTGGTTGGACTCGGCCGCGCGGCCGGGGTCGTCTGCGGCGCAGCGGCGTTCGACGCGGCCTCGCAGGCCGCAGCCCGAGCAGAGGCCGAAGGCGTCGCGGTAGTGGCCGCAGCGTTCCTCCTCCAGGGCGGCGATCTCGCGCGGCAGGACGGGGTGCGGGTAGGGGCGTCCGCTGCCGTTGGCGGGCCCGCCGGTGGCGGGGTCGAACTGGTAGGCGCGCTCGCCGGGGCGGACGGGCAGGGACTTCACCAGGGCTGTCCGGGGGTGGTGGTGAAGACGTGGCGGACGTTGCGGATCGTGTGGCCGTGGTGGTCGGTGGGAGGGTTTGGCGGGTGAGGATCCAGCAGCGTCCGCCGAAGGGGGTGTACGCCTCGGCGATGTTGCGCGCTCTCGCGCGCGGACTTACGCAGGGCGCTGTCCGCTGCCATCATGGCGTGGCCGACCTTCCTCTCCGGCTTGGTCGGCTGCGCCCGGGTCCTGGACTGATCATCCAGGTCTCTCCCCCGGAACGCCCGCCGGCGGGGCCGTGATCAGGTTCCGCCGGGCTGGACTTGCTGCTACGCCGCGGCTGCGTCTCTTCCACCACGGAAGACTGAGCCGGTCGCACCCCTACCGCTGGGCGTGAATGGCGTGCATGATCCTTTCATGCCCCCCACGCACGACGACGTACACAGAGGGGGCGGTTTGAGTCTGAAGGGCCATGTGCAGACCCGCGCCACGGTGGTACGCGCCGGGAATACCGTGACGCTCGTATCCATCGAGGACTGGTACCGCGGCCAAATCCTGGCTCCCGTCGACACGGCGATCATCGAGGCGGCGGTCGGCAAGCTGCGCCAGCATTTGCCCGAAACGCAATTGTGGGTGATGGCGCGGCTCACCGCCCAGTCCGCCGAGGACCTCGACCTCCAGCAGTGGAACACCTGCCAGGGCGTAGATGCCCGTGCAGCGTGACGACAGCACCCGGCGCCCGAACGGGTGACCGGCACATCACCTGAAAAGGCTCATCCCGGCTGCAGGTACCTCACCATCGACGGCGCCTGTGTCAGAGTGGATCCCATACCCGCCGACCGGACAGCGGTCGCTCATCAGGCCCGCCTCGCTCACCCCTCACCGGCGAGGCGGGCCAATGTGCGAACAGCAGCGACGCCCAGACGGCTGCGTACTCCATGCGCGCGACCATACCCGGGGCGAGGCTGGTGACATGGCCGAGCACTCCGTGATCGTGTACCCGCCTGATGAGCATGGCGGCCGGAGGGTGCGGGTCGAGGGAACGACAGTCGGCACTGCCTACTCGATGTTGAACCTCACCGTGTTCCTCCAGCACGCAGGACTGGTCGGGTGGGACGAGGTCGATGTGGCCCACTCGAACTTGATCGAGTGGCGCGGCGGAGGGCCTGAAGTGTGGCCGGCGTCCCCGTGAGAATGGCCTGGGCGCCTTGCCACGTGTATGGCGCCCAGGCCAGCTTTCGTTTTGCGAGTAGGGGCAGACCCGTCACGGGGGTAAACGAGCCTGCCGCTGCACGCTGGCGCCCGTATGCCTCCCCTTGAGAGCAGGCGCCTTGACCCCATCGGGTCACTGTCTCCAGCGCCGCTTACGGCCAGAGTGTCACGGGTGACAGATCTTGGTTGCGAGGTCAACGCCCTTGTGGCGACCCGCACTTAGATGGGTCATAGCCATGTCACAACCCGGGTGGTAGTGGCACCCCAGGTAGAGGTGCGACCAGACGGCGTTGACCCGGCGGGCGGTCTTCGGCGGGGTGTAGCAGCGCAGGCAGAGCATCTTGGCCCGAGTAGTGGTGTCAGCGAGCCCTGGCACTGCAGCGTTGAGCGTGCGATCGACGGAGAACGAACTGCCCCAAGTGCAGGCGCAACCTCAAAGAAGCCCCGAAACCTGTCAGGCCGCCCGTACCGGGATTTCCGGAAGATGTAGCCTACGGCGAAGATCCAGTCTGCGGAGGGGCGCTGGCACGTCTGGGACAAAACCTCTCCGCTACGGAGCCAAGCACAGCACTACGTAAGTGGGGAAGCATGACGGACTCCCCCCTGCAGAACGCGCGCCAGCAAGCCCCAGGACCCGAGGCGCTGGCGCGGCAGTCCACCTCATGGCGCAGCTTGTGAGCACGGCTCGGCGGTGACTCCAGGTCGCTCGCCACTGACTCCTCCCGGTCACAGGGAAGCAGGTAATTCGTGTGCCTGCTCCTACTCGCGTGTCGCGATGGTCGCGCGGACAGTGAGGCTCATGCCGATCGAGCCAAGGCCGAAGCCACAGCCGCCGCGATACGAAACACCCGAGCAGCGGGCCGACCGCAATCTGGTCGAGCTGCTCCAGGAACTGCGCGTCGCCCAGACCGGTGTGCAGATTCTCTTCGCCTTCCTGCTCGGCGTAGCCTTCACCAGCCGTTTTCCGCAACTCAGCGCCTTCCAGCGTGGCATCTATGCCGCCACGCTCCTGCTAACCGTCATTACCGCCGCAGTTCTCGCTACGCCGGTGGCCCTGCATCGCGGGCTGTTTCAGCGCGGCGCCAAGCCCCGCATCGTGGCACTCTCTGCCCGGTATACGGAAGTCGGCCTGATGTTCCTCGCACTGGCGATCAACAGTGCTGTTCTCCTGCTCATGGATGTCGTCTTTGGCCGTATCACAGCCATCGCCATCACAGCCGCGACCACTGCGATGTTCGCGTGCCTGTGGTTCGTGCTGCCGTGGTCTCTACGACGTTCCTGAGGGGCGACCGCTCAGCGGCCTCCTGACGCTGGAGAGCCAGTGCTCCCTCAGCCGCAACGGCGGAGCGGACAGACGCTGCGGCCGATGTAGGTGAAGCGTCCGCCGACCTCTTGCCATCGCCACGCGCCTTGATACTGACCCACAAGACCCCGCCAGCAGGACGAATGCAGCCCACGCGGGCACGTCTCCCCAGTTCATTACTGGGCCATAACCAGGCACACTGACAGCGCCTCAACGCCCCCACACGTCCGGCCCGCCGCCCCGCCACTCGATGAGGTCCGCGTACGACTCGACGATGTCCTCGACCAGCGGGTTGACCTCGGTCCAGCCCTCAATGCCCGCACGGCAGAGGAACACGCTGAGATCTTGCAGGCTGTACGCCGTCCCGAGGATCACGCCGTCGACGCGCACGCGTCGACCGCCGGTCTCGGACGGCGGGTAAACGATCACGCGGCCCTTCGCCATAGCTCCAGCCTCGCCCTCGGGCACCGGATGCGCATGCTCCTCCCCAGCGCGATGCAAGGCGGCTTCCGTCATGGTTGCCCATCCGTATGGCAGCGCCGGGTGGCCGCCGTGCTGCTGCCGGGCCAGGCTGGGCGTGGCGCCGCGCGGCCTGGGGTCCTCAGCTCAGGCTGCCGGAAGTCCGCGCAGGGCACGCCTCCCGCCCTTTCTGGCACCTGGGTGGGAGGCGTGCTCGTCTGATCAGATGCCCCGGAGCGCCGGCTGAATGATGGACATCGTGCGCGGAGGCCCCTGCCGACTCCACGGCGGGAGCCCCGTTGGAGCGGGAGCGGGGTGGTCAGCCGGTCTTCTGCCGTTCCCGGAGTTCGTGGATGCTACCGGCGGTGATGGTGCCGTCTTGCTGCTCGTAGTGAGAGAGGGCCAGACCGAGGCCGAAGAAGGTGGGAGCCCACTCACCGACGAAGATGCCCCACCGGTCGGCGCGGTCTATGCCGGCGCCGCGTTCGGTTTGGAGGCTGGTTATCCAGGAGGCGATGCTGAGGCCGATGGATGCCATGCCCGCGAGGTAGGCGTGTTCACTGCGAATGCCCATTTCGTGCATGCTCTTGATGATCATAAGGGGCTCCCTTCTGTGGGGGTTTCGGCCCGAGTACCCCCACGCGGATGGCCCTATTGGGTGAGCTTGTGAGGTTACGTCCCCGCCGTGTCGTGACGGGGCCGTGTCTACTCGTCCGCCGGTCTGGTGTTTCGTTCGATTGCCGGGCAGTGGGGGAAAAATGAGCTGGGCGCCTTGCCCGGAGCGGCAGGTGAGCCCCTGGCAGCGGGCGCACGGGCCGACCTGTGCGGGTGTGCAGCCCAGCATGATCGCGGCGGACACGCGGTCCGTGGCGGGGGCTTATTCGCATGCCTCCGCGCGCGGACACACCAAAACAGCAGCTCCTGCAGGGTCCCGCGAAGGTCAATGGTGCCTGGTCTTCAGCAGCATGACCACGACGGCCACAACCAGGATCGCGAACATGATCGCGTACCACGGGAAGAGTGCTTCCGCTCCGTCCGCTACGCAGGGGAGCTTTCCGCATACGAAGTTCATGGGGATCGCCTTCTTCTGGAAAGCCAGCGGAAACGGCAGATTCCGTGGTTCCGGGTACCCTCGACCGGCTTTCCATCACCTCACGAACTGAGTGCTCCGCTCGATAGCCCGGCAGTCGGGGCACAGCAGTTGGGCGCCGCGCCCGTAGCGGCAGGTCAGTGCCTGGCAGCAGCGCACGGGCCGACCTGTGCGGGTGTGCAGCCCAGCATGATCGCGACGGACACTCGGTCCGTGGCGGGGTCGATGCGTCTGGGCATCTCGTTCACGTATTCGAATGTACGTCGCGGCTGGCGAGCTCCACCCGATCGCCGCCTAGTGGCGTGCGGCATCCCGGGGGGTGGCATAGACAGGCTCTATGGGTGAAGAAACCGAGCAAGTCCATCATCCCGGCGAGATCGTTTCCGTCTCCGGGATCTACGAGTGCGACTGCGGACGGGACCACGAGTACAGCACCGATGTGAAGGGCCATCGCTTCCCACCTCTGCACCAGGCGTGCAGCGGCAGCGGCTGGCGACTCAAGGCACCAGCGCATCCTGGCGCCTGAGCGTCGCGACGGCGTAGCGGGATGGTGTTGCGGCCGCCGGTCGAGCCGATGCTCGCCCAAGCGCGCGACACGCTGCCCGGCGGCCTGGCCTACGAGCCGAAGTTATGGACAGGATTCGAACCCGTCCTGCTGTCCACCGCTGCACCACACCTGGGAGGGCACAGGTTCCCTCAGTGCACCGTGACCGGTGCGATGGTTGCCGATCCGCTGGTCCAGCCGTAGCGGTGGGCGGTCACCGTCACGGTAACCTTCTGGCCCTTGTCGGCCTTCACCAGGACGTAGGTGGACTTGGTGGCAGCGGTGACGGCCTTGCCGTTGCGTTTCCAGGAGTAAGAGTACGAGGTGGCCGTCGGCCAGCATCCGCCGAAGGTGCTGTACGCCTCGGCGATGTTGAAGGGGTAGGGGTGCTGGTTGCCCCTGAGGCCTTCGCGGAGGGTGCCGGTGCGCGGCAGGTCGAGCATGTCCCGCATGGTGTCGGTGCGGACGATGGGGATGTGCTTCTGCGGGATTCCGTCGAGCGGGATCACGGGCATGTGGATTCCTTTCAGTATGGCGGTCAGTGGTGGTCGGTGAGGCCGGTGCGGATGGCCTCCATGTCGGCGATGTACTGCTGGGCGCGGGCGACGTCGTTGCGGCGGGAGTGGAGGAGGGCGTCGAGGAGGTACCGCTTGCGGGCGGCTGTGAGGTCGGCGGGGGCGATGGCGGGGTTGGGGTGCAGCTCGGCGGCGGGCGGGAGGATGCGGAGCCGGCTGAAGGCTTCGGTGATGTGCCAGCAGTTGGTGTCGGTGGTGAGGGGCAGGAGGCCGTGTTCCATGTCGCCGGTGAGGATGAGGGCCACGGGCAGGTCGGCGATGGCGGCGGCCTGGTCGGGGTCGAGGTGCAGGGCGAGGGAGTAGTAGAAGAACTCGCCGGTGGGGGCGGTGTGGTTGCCGTAGGCGGTGGTGTGCTCGCCGCTGTAGGCGACGTACCAGCCTGCGTTGTGCTCCAGGGCGGTGACGGGGGTCCAGGTCTCGCGGGTCACGGGTGGGGTTCCTTCCGGATGGGTGCGGCCCGGCCGGTTGGCCGGGCCGCGGGGGGTGTGCGGTGCTGGGTTAGGCGACGATCGAGCCCATGGCGTCGATGAGGGCTTTGGCTTTGGTGGCCACGGTGTTGTCGTCGGCGCTGTCCCAGTGGCCTCCCATGACCTGGTCGCCGCCGTGCTGGTAGAGGGACCAGGACCACATCTCGCCGGGGAAGTCGTTGAGTTCCAGGCGGACGGTCTGGGTGAGGGTGATGGAGGAGGCCCAGCAGCTGCCGCCGGTGTTGATGGTTTGGGCGGGGACGCCGAGGGCGACGAGCAGGACCGTCATCGCTTCGGCCGACTGGTGCTCGCTACGCGCGGGGTCGGGCTTGGTGTTGGTGTCGGGTGCGGTGGCCGTGGGTCGCGGGCCGGCCTGGTGCTGCTCACGGATTCGGCCCTGGGCCACGATCAGGTGGCTGCGGACCGAGGCGATGGTGGCGCTGGTGATGACCTCCTCGATGTCGTCGGGGTTCGCGCCGCGCTCGCGTGCCTGCTTGTTCAGGCGCTCGGCCAGGTAGGCCGCTTCTCTGTCTGCGCCGTTGATCAGTTCTTCGACGGTGAGTTCGCCGAGCTTGGGCACGGGTCTTCTCCTTGGGGTGCGGGCCGGGCCGCCCACCTGGTGGGGTGGGCGGCCCGGCGTGGGTGCGGGGGTCAGGAGGTGGCGGGCTTGGCGGGAGTGCGCTTGCGGGGGGCGCGCGGCTTGGGCTCGGCCTTGGCCGTGGTGTCGGTCTTGGTGGCGGCCGGCTTGGCGGGGGTGCGCTTGCGGAGAAAAAGGAACGAGCCCGCCTGCGCGGCATCTGGACGGAGGCCCGCGACGAGTACCTGGCCGAGCGCAAGAATCTGCAGCGGACCACCGGCCCCGCCACGATGCTCAGCATCAAAGCCACCCTGTCGTCCGCGCTCAGCGACGCGGTGAAGGAGGAGCTGATCGCCAAGAACTATGCGGCGCTGCTGAGCCTGCCCAAGGTGACCAAGCCCCGCGCGCTGGGCTGGACTGCCCCACGGGTGGCCCGCTGGAAGCGCACCGGCGAGAAGCCGTCCCCGGTCATGGTCTGGACGCTGCAGCAGACAGCGGAGTTCCTGGACTTCATCGTCGACGACCGGCACTTCGTCGGCTGGCACCTGGTCCTCTTCCACGGCCTGCGCCGCGGCGAGCTGGCCGCCCTCACCTGGGACGAGGTCGACCTGGGCGAGGAAGTCATCCACATCACCGAGCAGCTGGTGTCGATCTCCTACGAGATCCACGAGGACACTCCGAAGGCCGACAGCGTCCGCGACATCAAGCTCAACCGCGACTCGGTGATGCTGCTCAAGGCGTGGCGCGAGCGGCAGCACGCCGAGCAGGAGGAGTGGAAGGCCCTCAACGCCTGGCAGGACTCGGGCAACCGGGTCTTCACCAGGGAGGACGGCTCCGCGTACCATCCGCAGTTCTTCACCGACCGCTGGGAGCGCCTGGTGGAACTGTCCGGGCTGCCACCGATCCGGCTCCACGACGGCCGGCACGAGGCGGCGAGCCTCGCTCTGGCGGCAGGCGTCGCCCCGAAGGCCGTGCAGGCGATGCTCGGGCACTCGTCCATGCGGATGACGACCGACACCTACCAGACGGTGCTGCCCGAGATGCACGCCGCGACCGCCTCGGCATCCCTGGACCTCATCACCGCCTACCGCAAGGCGGAGGAGGCAAAGGCGACGGTCGGGCACGCCTCGGTGGAGACGACCACCGACGCCTACCAGAAGGCGCTGCCCGAGCAGGCGGGGAAGCAAGCCGTGAAGAGGGAACTGAGGGCGAAGAGGCAGCGCAGGCGGGTGTCCTGACAGGCGTGTGGCCCGGCTCCTCCGCACCCGGGCCACACCACGGCCACACCGGGGGGTTTCTGAGCCCTAAGTAGCTAGTGGTTCAGACCACATGGCGATCAAGGAAACGATAAAAGCCCAGGTCAGAGTAAGTGACTTGGGCTTTCGTGGTGGAGCCGCTTTCGGGATTCGAACCCGAGACCTACGCATTACGAGTGCGTTGCTCTGGCCATCTGAGCTAAAGCGGCACGCTGCCAGCACTATGGTGCGATCAGCAACGTCGGTAAGTCTACACAGTTTCCCGGGGTGCTCCGACCAGGCCCCCGGAGGCGTCGGCTCCGGGGGCGCGAGGGCGGCTACGAGCAGCGCTTCCCCTTCGCCGGAGGCGTGCCCTGGAGCAGATAGGTGTCGACCGCCCCCTCGATGCACTTGCTGCCCCGGCCGTAGGCGGTGTGGCCGTCGCCGTCGAAGGTGAGCAGCCTGCCGGAGGTGAGCTGGGCGGCGAGGGACTGCGCCCAGCGGTACGGAGTCGCGGGGTCTCGGGTCGTGCCCACCACCACGATCGGCGGCGCTCCCTTCGCTTGGATCCGGTGCGCCTGACCCGTCGCCCTGACCGGCCAGTAGGCGCAGTTCAGTGCCGACCAGGCGAGCCCCTTTCCGAACACCGGTGACGCCTTCTGGAACTCCGGGAGCGCCTTCTCCACATCCTCGGGACTCGAGAACGCCGAAGGCAGATCCAGGCAGTTCACGGCCGCGTTCGCGAACATCAGGTTGGAGTACCTGCCGTTCGCGTCCCGCTCGTAGTAGGTGTCGGACAGGACGAGCAGTCCCGCGCCGTCGTTGCTCTTCATCGCCGAGGTCAGTGCCTCCCGCAGCTGCGGCCATGTCGCCTGGTCGTACATCGCGGCGATCACCCCGCTGGTGGCCAGGGCCTCGCCGAGCTTGCGTCCGTCTGCGTCGCCGGCCGGGATGGGGGACGCGTCCAGCTTCGTGAAGAAGGCCTCGAGGTTCTCGCCGACCTGCGCTGGTGTCGTGCCCGGGCCGCCCAGCGGGCAGTCCGCGTGCTTGACGCAGTCCTTCGCGAAGGACCGGAACGCCGTGTCGAAGCCCGCGGTCTGGTCCTCGTTCAGTTGGCGGGCGGACAGGGAGGGGTCCATCGCCCCGTCCAGCACCATCCGGCCCACGCGCTCCGGGTACAGTCCCGCGTACGTCGCCCCGAGGAACGTCCCGTACGAGGCCCCCACGAAGTTCAGCTTCCGGTCGCCCAGCACCGCGCGCAGGACGTCCATGTCCCGGGCGGCTTCCACCGTGGAGACATGACGGAGCAGGTCCCCTGACCGCTGCCCGCAGCCCTCGGCGAACTGCCGGTACGCGTCGACCAGCTGGTTCGTCTCCCGCTGGTCGTCGGGAGTCATGTCGGTCTGTGTGAACGCGTCCATCGCGCGGCCGCCCAGGCATTCGACCGGATCGCTGCGCCCCACGCCGCGCGGGTCGACGGCGATCATGTCGTAGCGGGCGCGGACCTCCGCCGGGTAGCTGACGGCCGCGTACTGCTGCAGATAGCCGATGGCCGACCCGCCCGGGCCACCCGGGTTCACCAGCAGCGAGCCGAGGGACGGGCCCTGACT
Source organism: Streptomyces sp. CA-106110 (assembly GCF_050936285.1). Lineage (NCBI taxonomy): Bacteria > Bacillati > Actinomycetota > Actinomycetes > Kitasatosporales > Streptomycetaceae > Streptomyces > Streptomyces sp. CA-106110. Next base: position 5,710,573 of record NZ_JBNJNB010000001.1, read on the forward strand.
GTCCGTGGCTCTCTTGCGGGAGACGGCCAGGCTGACGTCGCCGGAGAGCGGCTTGTCGTAGTCGAGCGGCACCTTCATCGTGGCGCACTCGAAGCCGGAGGCTCCGCAGGAGCGCCAGTTCAGCCTCTGTGCGTAGTAGGGAGACAGCGCCGACGGTGTGGACCGGGGCAGCGCGGGCAGCGCCACATCCACCGTCGCGGATGTCGAACTCCCGGCTGAGCAGGCCGACATGAAGAGCGCGGCGGCGGCCAGCAGCGTGCCGCCCGCCCGCCTCACCTGATGCGGGCGGGCGGAAGGGAGAGAGCGGGTCCGGCGGGGACGGCGAGATGGTCCAGGAATGCGCCTGATGTGCATCTGGTGAGCGTAACCCTGCGCAATGGATTGATCACGACAGGTGGCCAGGGCGCTTCGTACGAGTGACGAAGTCAATCCCCCGCAGGCGGTATCAGCCTGCCCGCAGGGCCATGGTCATCGCTTCGACCGCCAGCAGGGGGGCCACATTGCGGTCCAGGGTGTCCCGGCACGCGGCGATCGCCTCGATACGGCGGAGCGTGGACTCGGGCGTGCCGCCGCGGGCCAGGCGCTCCAGCACCTCCGTGTCCGCGGTAGCCAGGGCGAGGCGGGAGCCGAGCTGCAGGGCGAGGACGTCACGGTAGAAGCCCGTGAGGTCGGAGAGCGCCTGGTCCAGGCTGTCCCGCTGGGTACGCGTCCTCCTGCGCTTCTGCCGCTCCTCCAGCTCCTTCATCACGCCCGCGGTGCCGCGCGGCATCCGGCCGCCCTGCACCGCGCCGAGCGCCGCCTTCAGCTCCTCGGTCTCCTTGGCGTCGACCTCCTCCGCGAGCTGCTTGGAGTCCTCCGTGGCCGCGTCGACCAGCTCCTGGGCCGCCCTGAGGCAGTCACCGATGTCGTCCGTCCTGAGCGGAAGCTTCAGTACGGCGGCGCGGCGGGCCCGGGCGCCCTCGTCCGTGGCCAGCCTGCGGGCGCGCTCGACGTGCCCCTGCGTGGCGCGGGCGGCGGCGAGGGCGATGTCCGGCTCGATGCCGTCGCGCCGGACGAGCATGTCCGCCACCGCGTCAGCCGAGGGCGTGCGCAGGCTCAGGTGGCGGCAGCGGGAGCGGATCGTCGGCAGGACGTCCTCCAGGGACGGGGCGCACAGCAGCCAGACCGTACGGGGAGCGGGCTCCTCCACGGCCTTTAGGACCGCGTTGGCCGATCTCTCGTTCAGCCGCTCGGCGTCCTCCACGAGGATCACCTGCCAGCGGCCGTTCGCCGGCGCGGTGAACGACTTGCGGACCGTGTCGCGCATGTCGGCGACGAGGATCTGGGTGCCCACGGCGGCGACCGTGGACACGTCCGCGTGCGTACCGACCAGAGCGGTGTGGCAGCCGTCGCAGAAGCCGCAGCCCGGGGCGCCGCCGAGCGCGCGGTCGGGGCTCACGCACTGCAACGCGGCCGCGAAGGCCCGCGCCACCTGTGTATGCCCCGCACCGGGCGGTCCCGTGAACAGCCACGCGTGCGTCATCTTGGACGCCTCGGGCGGCGGGGCTCCGTCGGCGGCAGCGGTGACCAGGGCGTCGGCGTCACGGGCAGCCGCGCCGAGCTGCTCGCTCACCTTCTCCTGGCCCACCAGGTCGTCCCACACGGTCATGGGACACCGCCCTTCCGTCGCACTCCGCCCAACGCGATCCATTGTGCGGGTGACCACTGACAACGAACGAGGCACCCGCACGGCCCCGGGCCCCTCCGCCACGCGAGGCACCCCTTGTGGCCACGAGGCACCCCAGGGCGCGACCGGCTCAGCGCCGCACCGCACCGCGTGCGCGGCTCAGCGGGCGACCCGTGTCGCGCCGGGCTCAGCGGCGCCGACCGCGCCGCGGGCCGTCGTCGTCCCGCTCCTCCTCGTCCCGGGGGCCGAGCAGCTCGTCCGCCAGGCTCGGGACGTCGTCCAGCGGGGTCTCCTCCGCCCACTCCGGGCGAGACCGGCGCTGGGGGCGGCCCTCCGCGTCCAGCTGCGGCAGCTCGCGCGTGCGCTCCTCTGCTCCGTCGGGACGCGCCGCGGGGCGCTCGTCGCGGAAGAAGCCCGGCGGCACCCGGTCCTCGGGAGCACCGGCACCGCCGTCCCGTACCGCAGGCAGCACGGCCGTCTCGTCGGCGGCACCCGGCACCACCGGCGGGAGCACCGCCGTCTCGTCGGCCGCGCCCTTCGGCTCGGGCGGCTTCGGCAGCTTCGCCGTGGTCTCCGCCTCGGTCTCCCGCCCGCGAACCTGAGGCAGGACGGCGGTCTCGTCCACCGGACCGCCCGACGCGTTCGTCGGCGTCACGAACGGGGTGGGGACGGTGATCTCGTTGTCCGGCGAGGAGCTCTTCGGGGCAGCGCCCCCCGCCTCACCGGCAGCGGACGCGGAAGCACCGCTCGCCGCACCGGAACCGGACACCGTGGCGCCGGGACCCGCCGTGTCCGAGGCCGCCACGGCGGCCGACGCCGCCGCCTCGGCCGCTGCCTGGCGTGCCTCCTCGGCCCGCAGCAGCGCCTCCTCGGCCTTCCGCTGCTTCTCTATCCGGCGCGCCTCGGCCTCGGCCCGCAGCCGGGCCTCCTCCTCGGCCTGCTTGCGGCGCCGTTCCTCCTCAGCCTTCCTGCGCGCCTCCTCGGCCGCCCGCGCCTGCTCCTCCGCAAGCAGCCGTGCCTGCTCCTCCTCGGCACGCCGACGGGCTTCCTCGGCCCTCTGCCGGGCCTCCTCCGCCTGGCGCTCGGCCTCGCGGCGCTGGGCCTCCTCGAGCTCGCGCCGTTCGCGCTCCTCTTCCTCGGCCCGCAGCCTGGCGAGCTGCTCCTGGCGCTCTCGCTCCAGCCGCTCCTCCTCGGCCTTGCGCGCGGCCTCTTCCTCGGCCTTGCGCCGGGCCTCCTCCTCGGCCTTCCTGCGTGCCTCCTCCTGGGCCTTCACCTCGGCCTCGGAGAGCGGAAGCATCTGGTCGAGCCGGTGCCGGATCACGGTCGTGACCGCCTCGGGCTCCTGTGCGGCGTCGACGACGAGATAGCGCCCGGGATCGGCGGCGGCCAGCGTGAGGAAACCGGACCGCACGCGCGCGTGGAACTCGGCCGGCTCCGACTCCAGCCGGTCCGGTGCTTCGGTGAACCGCTCGCGCGCCGTCTCCGGTGCCACGTCGAGCAGAACCGTCAGATGCGGCACGAGGCCATTGGTCGCCCACCGGTTGATGCGGGCGATCTCCGTCGGGGACAGGTCGCGCCCGGCTCCCTGATAGGCGACGGAGGAGTCGATGTAGCGGTCCGAGATCACGACCGCGCCCCGCTCCAGGGCCGGCCGTACGACCGTGTCCACGTGCTCCGCGCGATCCGCCGCGTACAGCAGCGCCTCCGCGCGGTGCGACAGCCCGGCGCTCGAGACGTCCAGCAGGATCGACCGCAGCCTCTTGCCGACCGGCGTCGCACCCGGCTCGCGGGTCAGCACGACCTCGTGCCCCTTGGCGCGGATCCACTCGGCGAGCGCCTCCGCCTGGGTGGACTTCCCGGCGCCGTCGCCGCCCTCCAGGACGATGAAGAATCCGCTCGCCGCGGGCACTTCCACGGGTTCGTCGCCGCCGCGCAGCGCATCGCGCAGGTCGTGCCGCAGCGGCACGCCGGAGCGGTCGTCGGCCTTCGCGAGGACGAGCGCCGCCACGGGCAGCAGCAACGCGCCGACCAGCATCAGCGTGAAAGCGGCGCCCCCGTGCGCGAACACGAACTTGCCGTTGTCCAGCCGGTGCGGCCCGATGCCTCCGGCGACCACCGGGGCCACCAGCGCACCCACGGCGATGAAGACCCGGACGACCGCGTGCAGATGCTCGGTCGTGCGCACCCGCCGGTGGTCCTCGGCCTCCTGGTCGAGCAGCGTGTGCCCGGTGTTGGCCGCGACACCGGCACCGATGCCCGCGAGAGCCAGGACGAGCAGCACGGTGGTGACGTCCGGGACGAGCCCGGCGGCGAGCAGCGCGACGCCGGTGAAGGCGATCGCCAGCGCGAGCAGCCGGCGCCGGGACAGCGACGGCAGCATCCGGGGCGCCGTACGGATGCCGACGCCGATGCCGCCGGTCACCGCGAGAACCAGCAGGCCGTAGAGCACCGGGCCGCCGCCCAGGTCCTTGGCCTGCAGCACGGCGACGGCGACGGAGGCCGAAACCGCCCCCGCGACGGCCGCGCAGGCCGGCACCAGCAGCGGGATCGCGCCCGTACGGCCCTTGTCGACGCCCGTACCCGTCCTGGGGCGGCGCAGCCCCTCCAGCGGGGACCGCGCCCGGGGGGTGCGGGTGGCGGGCAGTTCGAGGGAGGTGATCACCGACAGCGAGGCGGCGAACAGCCCGGCGGCCACGTACGAGGCCAGGGCCACCTGGTGCTGGTCGAACCAGGCGACGCCCGTCCCCAGCAGGTTGTTCAGCAGCGACACGACGGCGAGCCCGGCGGCGGCCAGCGGGACCGCCATGAATCCGGTACGCAACGTCAGGCGCCGCAGCGCGTCCATGTGGTCCGGCAGCGGCCGCACCGTCGCGCCCTCCAGTGGCGGCGCGGGCAGCAGGGCGGGGGCCGCGCTCTCGCGGCACACCGCCCACAGACGCTCGGCCACACCGGTCACGAACGCGGTGACGAGCACGAGCGCGAGCGCGGTGTCCGGCGTCCACTCGATCCACAGGGGGGCGACGATCAGCAGGGCGGCCCGCAGCCCGTCCGCGCCGATCATGCTCCAGCGACGGTCGAGCGGCCCTTCCTTGGAGGTCAGCGCGTTGAGCGGACCCAGCAGGACGGCTCCGAACAGCAGGACCGCGAGGATCCGCGCGCCGAAGACAGTCGCGATCGCGAACGCCACGCCGCGGTAACCGCCGCCGAAGGAACCCTGGGCGATGGCCGCCTGGAGGGCGAGCGCGACCAGGACGAGCAGGGCGAGGGAGTCTCCGATACCGCCCACGAGCTGGGCGCTCCACAACCGCTTCAGCTGCGGCCGGCGCAGCAGGGCGCGGACGGCGCGCTCTCGGGAATCTGCGACCAGGGCGTCGTCGGGGGCCGGATTCTGGGCCGTTGGCTGCTCGGCTCGCGTCATGCGTTCAGCCTATCGGCAGCCGCCGACAGCCCGGGGCCGCCGCCCGAACGTGCGCACGCCCCGACACCAAAATGATGCCGGGGCGCACGTTTCGCGAACGGGTTGTGAAGAACTCGCGTCGGTTGTTCGGCCCGCGTGCCCGGCTCTCTCACCCGGACGCGCGGCCCAGCCGTGTCCTCAGCCCTCGGCGCTGTCCTTCGACGCCGCCGTCTTCGCGGCAGCGGTCTTCTTCGCCGTCGTCTTCTTGGCGGCCGTCTTCTTCGCGGTCGTCTTCTTGGCAGCGGTCTTCTTCGCCGCCGTCGCCGCCGTCTTCTTGGCCGGAGCCTTCTTCGCCGTCTTCTTGGCCGGTCCCTTGGCGCGCTTCTCCGCGAGCAGTTCGAAGCCCCGCTCCGGGGTGATCGTCTCGACGCTGTCGGCGGAGCGCAGGGTCGCGTTGGTCTCGCCGTCGGTGACGTACGGCCCGAAGCGGCCGTCCTTGACGACGACCGGCTTGCCGCTGACCGGGTCCTCGCCCAGCTCCTTCAGCGGCGGCTTGGCGGCCGCCCGGCCACGCTGCTTGGGCTGGGCGTAGATCGCGTGCGCCTCCTCCAGCGTGATCGTGAAGAGCTGGTCCTCGGACTGCAGGGAACGCGAGTCCGTGCCCTTCTTCAGGTACGGCCCGTAGCGCCCGTTCTGCGCCGTGATCTCGACGCCTTCCGCGTCGGTGCCGACGACCCGGGGCAGCGACATCAGCTTCAGCGCGTCCTCGAGGGTCACCGTGTCCAGGGACATCGACGCGAACAGCGAGGCCGTACGCGGCTTGATCGCGTTCTTGCCCGTCTTCGGGGTGCCCTCGGGGAGGATCTCCGTGACGTACGGGCCGTAGCGGCCGGCCTTGGCGACGATCGGCCGTCCCGTGTCCGGGTCGGTGCCCAGCGGGCGCTCGCCGCTGGGCTTGGCGAGCAGTTCCTCGGCCAGCTCGACGGTCAGCTCGTCCGGCGCCAGGTCGGTCGGGATGTCGGCGCGCTGGTGCTCCTCGGTGTCCTTCTCGCCGCGTTCGATGTACGGGCCGTAGCGGCCGACCCGCAGCACGATGTCGTTGCCGACGGGGAACGACGACACCTCGCGCGCGTCGATCGCGCCCAGGTCGGTCACCAGTTCCTTGAGGCCGCCGAGGTGGTCGCCGTCGCCGTTCCCGGCGTCCGCGGCGACTCCCTCGACCGTGCCCTCACCGAAGTAGAACCGCTTCAGCCACGGCACGGCCTGCGCCTCGCCGCGCGCGATGCGGTCGAGATCGTCCTCCATCTTGGCGGTGAAATCGTAGTCGACGAGCCGCCCGAAGTGCTTCTCCAGGAGGTTGACCACGGCGAAGGACAGGAAGGACGGCACGAGGGCCGTGCCCTTCTTGAACACATAGCCGCGGTCCAGGATCGTGCCGATGATCGACGCGTACGTCGACGGGCGGCCGATCTCGCGCTCTTCCAGCTCCTTGACCAGCGAGGCCTCGGTGTAACGGGCCGGGGGCTTGGTCGAGTGGCCGTCGGCGGTGATCTCCTCGGCGGTCAGCGCGTCGCCCTCGGTGACCTGCGGCAGCCGGCGCTCGCGGTCGTCCAGCTCGGCGTTCGGGTCGTCGGCGCCCTCGACGTACGCCTTCAGGAAGCCGTGGAAGGTGATCGTCTTGCCGGACGCCGTGAACTCGGCGTCCCGCCCGTCGGCGGCGATGCCGCCGATCCTGACGGTGACCGAGTTGCCGATCGCGTCCTTCATCTGGGAGGCGACGGTCCGCTTCCAGATCAGCTCGTAGAGCTTGAACTGGTCACCGGTCAGTCCCGTCTGCGCCGGGGTGCGGAAACGATCGCCCGAGGGCCGGATCGCCTCGTGCGCCTCCTGCGCGTTCTTGACCTTGGCCGCGTAGGTGCGCGGCTGCTCGGGCAGGTAATCGGCGCCGTACAGCTGCGTGACCTGCGCGCGGGCGGCGGTGATCGCCGTGTCCGACAGGGTCGTGGAGTCCGTACGCATATACGTGATGAAGCCGTTCTCGTACAGCTTCTGCGCGATCTGCATGGTCGCCTTCGCGCCGTAGCCGAGCTTGCGGCTGGCCTCCTGCTGCAGCGTCGTCGTACGGAACGGCGCGTACGGCGAGCGGCGATAGGGCTTCGACTCGACCGCCCGGACCGAGAACCGCGTGTCCTGAAGGGCGGCGGCGAGCGCACGGGCGTTCGCCTCGTCGAGATGGAGGGTGTTCGCGCCCTTCAGCCGGCCCAGCGAGTCGAAGTCACGGCCCTGCGCCACGCGCTTGCCGTCGACCGTCGCCAGCCGTGCCAACAGCGTCGACGGGTCGGACGGGTCGCCCGCGCGGCCGGTGCCGAAGACACCCGTCAGGTCCCAGTACTCGGCGGAGCGGAACGCGATGCGCTCGCGCTCCCGCTCCACGACGAGCCGGGTCGCCACGGACTGCACACGGCCCGCCGACAGGCGCGGCATGACCTTCTTCCACAGGACCGGCGAGACCTCGTAGCCGTAGAGGCGGTCGAGGATGCGGCGGGTCTCCTGGGCGTCGACGAGCTTCTGGTTCAGCTCGCGCGGATTGCGCACGGCCTGCTGGATCGCGTCCTTGGTGATCTCGTGGAACACCATCCGCTTGACCGGGACCTTGGGCTTGAGCACCTCCTGGAGGTGCCAGGCGATGGCCTCGCCCTCGCGGTCCTCATCGGTGGCGAGGAAGAGCTCGTCGGAATCCCGCAGCAGGTCCTTGAGCTTCTTGACCTGCGCCCGCTTGTCGGCGTTGACGACATAGATCGGCTGGAAGTCGTGTTCGACGTCCACACCGAGGCGGCGGACCTCACCCGTGTACTTGTCCGGCACCTCGGCGGCGCCGTTCGGAAGGTCGCGGATGTGCCCGACGCTCGCCTCGACGATGTAGCCGGGGCCGAGGTAGCCCTTGATCGTCTTCGCCTTGGCAGGCGACTCGACGATGACGAGTCGGCGGCCGCCCTGTGCGGTCTCGCTGGTCGGGGACAACTTCGCTCTTCTCTCCGGTCGACTGCGGCCTCCCCAGGCCTTCGTCCCGGGGTCGGGTCATGGTGACGCTGCGGAGTGTGACGGTACAGCCCGCCCGCGTGTCAAACGGGAAAAGCCCGCAACGGCCACTCGAACGGTAACCCGACTACCGGCATTCCTGCCGCCCGGAGTGGCCGGCAGCCCCATCGGCTCTATCCGGAGGGTAATCCGCCGGTTACCGGGGCCCCGTCGTGCTGCGGACGGGAATCGCGATGTCACAGCAGCGTGAAGCACCATGCACCGAGTGCGAGCGCGGCCATCGCGGCGAGGCTTGTGAGGGCGGCCGATGCGACGCGGTTCACACCCTCGGCGACGGGCTCGCGACGTCGCAGCCGGGCCGCGGTCCAGGTCAGCAGCCCGATACCGAACACGCTGAACACTGTCCCCGCGTAGGCCGCCGGTCCGCTCTCCATGTCCTGTTCCTTCCGATTCCTTCCGATTCCTCCCGACCCTAGCCACCCGCGACAGGAGGCTGACCCGCGCCCGCAGCACCCCGGCGACCTCGGAGAGAGCGGGCGGCGCGAGTCCGTCCGTCGCCGCCCTGGACATCCGGGACGGGGTTCGGGTCGCGCCGGAGGGTGATGCCGGGAGTCCCTGACGCGCGACCGACCGTATCCGCCGAGGCGGGGGCGCGGGGCGGGTTCGCGCTCCCGACTCGGCTCGAACTGGTCGCTGCGGGGCCGGTTCCAGCGCCCTCCGGAGGATCCAGGTGTCCGGTGACACCCGGTTGCCGTCGCAGGAGCCCTCGCTCCCGTGGATCCCGCGCTCCGCACGATCATCTGACTCACCCACAGATTCGCGTACGAAGCCCAGCCCGGGACGCAGCCGGGCGGCGGACGAAACCGCCGGGGCCCCGGGGTGTGCCCCCGCGCTCCCTTCCGCGCCGGTTACCGCGCGGGCTCCAGGAACCCCTGTTCGACCAGCAGCCGGATCTGAGCAGGCGTCCGGTCGCGCAGCAAGACGGGGTCCTCGCCGACCAGTTGGGCGATGGCGTCGAGGATGCGTCCCGCGCTCAGCGTGCCGTCGCAGACGCCGGCGAAGCCCGCACCGACCGTGTCCACCTTGGTGGCCCGGCGCATTCCGCGGTTCTGGCGCAGCACGACGTGCTCGGGGTCCTCGGCACCGGGCAGCCCGACCTGCTCCTGGACGACCTCGGCGGCGAGCTTGAAGTGCCCGGCGAGCAGGGCCGCGTCATCGTGCGTCCGCAGGTAGTCGACGCGGTCGAAGTGCGCGCGCACCGTGTCGCCGAGCGGCTGCTCGACGGGGTGCGGCCACTCCTCGACGGTGATCGAGGGCTCGACGGCGTCCGTCCGGTGCAGTGCGATCCAGCCAAAGCCGACCGCCCGCACCTTGCGCGCCTCGAACTCGTCCAGCCATGCGTCGTACCGCGCCTGGTACTGGGCCGTCTCGTCGCGGTGGTCGCCCGCGTCCCGCAACCACAACTCGGTGTACTGCGTGATGTCCTGGACCTCCCGCTGCACGATCCAGGCGTCGCATCCGCGCGGCACCCACGAGCGCAGCCGGTCCTGCCAGTCCTCCCCCTCCACGTGCTGCCAGTTGGCGAGGAACTGCGCGAACCCGCCCTCGTTCAGCCGCTCCCCCGCCTGCTGAACGAGCGTCCGGCACAGATCGTCCCCGCCCATCCCGCCGTCCCGGTAGGTGAGGCGGGCGCCGGGCGAGATCACGAAGGGCGGGTTCGACACGATCAGGTCGAACGTCTCGTCGTCCCGGACCGGCTCGAAGAGGGAACCCTGGCGCAGGTCCGCGGCCGGGACAGCGGACAGGGCCAGGGTGAGCCCCGCGATGTGCAGGGCACGCGGATTGACGTCGGTCGCGGTCACGCGGGTGGCGTGCCGGGCGGCGTGCAGCGCCTGGATCCCGGAGCCGGTACCGAGGTCGAGGGCGGAACCGATGGGGGTCCGCACGGTGATCCCGGCGAGGGTGGTGGAGGCGCCGCCGACTCCGAGGACGACATCCTCGTCCCGGCTGCCGATGCCGCCGGCTCCGCCCACCGCGCATCCCAGGTCGGAGACGATGAACCAGTCCTCGCCCCCAGGCCCGCCGAACGGCCGGACGTCGACCGTCGCGGCCACCTCGTCGCCGGCGGTGCGGACCAGCCAGCCGGCGTCCAGGCATGCGTCGACAGGCAGCACGTCCGCCACGCGCGCGTACGGCACGGGCTGTTGCAGCAGGAAGAGCCGTACGAGCGTTTCCAGCGGCGTGTCACCGCGTGTCGCCCGGAGCGCAGGCACTGTTTCGCTCCGGGCGAGCGCCGCGTACGCGGGCGCACCGAGCAGGTCGAGCAGCCCGTCCGCGGTGAACGAGGCTGCGAGCAGGGCATCCCGCAGCCACGCGATCACGTCGGTGCGGTCGTTGGAGGGCAGGGTGGCTGGACTGGAGTTACTCACGCCCCCATTGTGGCGCGGGCGCCCCCGCGACGCGCCGCTCAGCCGGCCGTAGCCGAAGCCGAGGCAGAGGCCGAGGTGGACTTGCAGCTCGCCTGCTGCGCCATGGCCTTGCCGACGTCGCCGGCCTCCAGCTCCTTCAGCGCGTCGTTGCCGCTCTGGCTGAGCTTGTCGAGCCGGGTCGCGATGTTCTTCAGGCCCTCGGCGAACTTCCCCTGGTCCTTCGTGTCGAGCCCGTCCACCTGCTTCTTCAGGTCGGCGTAGGCGGTGGAGATGTCGTTGAGCTCCTTGACCGCGTTCTTCTGCTTCGCCGCGCCGTTGTCGACCTCGGGCGCGCCCGCCCCCTGGACGGCGGCGCCGATCGCCTTGTAGGCGTCGGACATGTCCTGGAAAGCCTGCGAGTCGGTCTTCTGGACCTGATCCGGCGTGCTGTTGTCCGAGGTCTCCTTCTGGATCGCGGTGCTGGCGGACGCGATCTTCTTGGCCTGCGGCTGCACCGCGTCGCACACCTGCTTGGCCCAGGTGCTCAGCTTGTCGTCGACTGCGCCACTGCTGCTGCTGCTGGAGCATCCCGACAGCGCCAGTACCAGTACCGCACCGCCGGACAGCGCGGCCGCGAGCTTCTTGTTCACCGGATTGGTCCCTTCCATGGCTCTCTCGGCCCCGGAACATACACGCCAACCGGGTGACAGCCGCACGCTGAATATTACTTATGTCAGCCATTGCGACCATAAGCACCATGCGAGAGAAGGCTCACGCAGAGGCACAGGGCACGGACGGGGCGGGCGTACGGCTCCCGAAGACGCCGTACGCCCGCCCCTTGATCCTTGTCCGACCAGCCGGAAGCCCGGAGGCCGGAGGAACCGGCTAGGAAACCACCGCCGGATCCGCCGAATTGGACACCCGCTCGGCGTTGTCTTCGTCACCCACGGCGATCCCGCGCCGCTTGGAGACATACACCGCGAGCACGATCACGACGATCGCGAGTACGGCGATCAGGATCCGCACGCCGAGACTCTTGTCGCTGCCGTACGAGAACCTGACGATCGCGGGCGCGATGAGCAGCGACACCAGGTTCATCACCTTCAGCAGCGGGTTGATCGCGGGCCCCGCGGTGTCCTTGAAGGGATCGCCGACCGTGTCGCCGATCACCGTCGCCGCGTGCGCCTCGCTGCCCTTGCCGCCGTGATGGCCGTCCTCGACGAGCTTCTTGGCGTTGTCCCAGGCACCGCCGGAGTTGGCGAGGAAGACCGCCATCAGCGTGCCCGTGCCGATCGCGCCCGCCAGGTACGCGCCGAGCGCGCCGACACCGAAGGTGAACCCGAGTGCGATGGGCGCCAGGACAGCGAGCAGACCGGGCGTGGCCAGCTCCCTGAGGGCGTCCTTGGTGCAGATGTCGACGACCCTGCCGTACTCCGGCGTCTCCGTGTAGGTCATGATCCCGGGCTTCTCCCGGAATTGCCGGCGCACCTCGAAGACCACCGCGCCCGCCGACCTGGACACCGCGTTGATCGCCAGCCCCGAGAAGAGGAAGACGACCGCCGCGCCCACGATGAGGCCGACCAGGTTGTTGGGCTGGGAGATGTCCATGACGAGGCTCAGCGGGCCGCCGTCGCCGACCTGCACGCCCACGTCCTGCGCGGCCGTAGTGATGGCGTCGCGATACGAACCGAAGAGCGCCGACGCCGCGAGTACGGCGGTGGCGATGGCGATGCCCTTGGTGATCGCCTTGGTGGTGTTGCCCACCGCGTCCAGATCGGTGAGGACCTGAGCGCCCGCGCCCTGGACGTCACCGGACATCTCGGCGATGCCCTGTGCGTTGTCCGAGACCGGCCCGAACGTGTCCATGGCGACGATCACCCCGACCGTGGTGAGCAGACCCGTGCCGGCCAGCGCCACCGCGAACAGTGCGAGCATGATCGACGTGCCACCGAGCAGGAACGCGCCGTACACCGCGAGTCCGATGAGCAGCGCCGTGTAGACGGCCGACTCGAGACCCACGGAGATACCGGCGAGCACCACGGTGGCGGGGCCGGTCAGCGACGTCTTGCCGATGTCCCGCACCGGCCGCCGGGCGGTCTCGGTGAAGTAGCCCGTCAGCTGCTGGATCAGGGCGGCGAGCACGATGCCGATGGCCACCGCGACGAGCGCGAGGATCCGCGGATCCCCGTCCTTGAGCCGGATCGCCGAGTCGGTGACGCCCTTGAGGTCGGCGTACGAGGACGGCAGATAGCTGTAGACCGCCGCCGCGACCAGTGCCAGCGAGATCACCGCGGAGATGAAGAAGCCCCGGTTGATCGCGGACATGCCGCTGCGGTCGGAGCGGCGCGGAGCCACCGCGAAGATGCCGATCATCGCGGTCAGGACCCCGATCGCGGGCACGATCAGCGGGAACGCCAGCCCCGAGTCGCCGAACGCCACCTTGCCGAGGATCAGCGCGGCGACGAGCGTCACGGCGTACGACTCGAAGAGGTCGGCTGCCATGCCCGCGCAGTCGCCGACGTTGTCGCCCACATTGTCGGCGATGGTCGCGGCATTGCGCGGGTCGTCCTCCGGAATGCCCTGCTCGACCTTGCCGACCAGGTCGGCGCCGACGTCGGCGGCCTTGGTGAAGATGCCGCCACCGACACGCATGAACATGGCGATCAGTGCCGCGCCGAGACCGAAGCCCTCCAGGACCTTCGGTGCGTTCGCCGCGTACACCAGCACCACGCAGGAGGCGCCCAGCAGACCGAGCCCCACCGTGAACATGCCGACGACGCCACCCGTGCGGAACGCGATCTTCATCGCCTTGTGCGAGACAGCGGTGAGATCCTTTTCCGGCTCACCCTTCGCCGGTGTGGCCTCACGCGCCGCCGCGGCGACCCGCACATTGCTCCGTACGGCAAGCCACATGCCGATATAACCGGTGGCCGCGGAGAACGCCGCACCGATCAGGAAGAACACCGACCGTCCGGCGCGCTGACTCCAGTCGTCCGCGGGCAGCAGCATGAGCAGGAAGAACACGACCACGGCGAATACGCCGAGCGTGCGCAGCTGCCGGGCCAGATAGGCGTTGGCGCCTTCCTGGACCGCCGCCGCGATCTTCTTCATGCTTTCGGTGCCCTCGCCCGCCGCGAGCACCTGGCGCACCAGGATCCCGGCGACCACCAGGGCCGCGAGGGCCACGGCCCCGATGACCACGATGATCAGGCGGTTGCTGTCGGTCAGGACAGCGGCTGCGAGGGTTGTGGGGTGATCAAACTGTTGAGGGGTAGAAAGCCCCGCCATTCGTCCTCCTTGACGCTTGGGCTGAGCTCAAGAGATGTGGACGGATTGTAGGTAGCGGAACGTGATCAAAACAGTGCTTGGCAAACGGAATTGGCCTTCACGTGCTCTTCAGCTAAAGATCGCAGGGCAGTTACTGAACCCGAAAGTGGTAATGCCTCAAAACCATTGACTGGGTTGGCCCTTGATCCAATTATGGCACAATCGATCGTGAAGCAATTCACGACCACGGTGCGACTGTACAAAAAGAAGAGCCCTGCACAGGCAGGGCTCTTCGAAACCGTACGAGAGGTACGAGGCAGGGAAGCGTCTCTGATTGCCTTAGCAAGGCTGAGCGTTGCTCAGCCTTGGGAGCCAATCGCCTTCGTGCCCTGTGCTGAACGACAGGAGCCGCCAGCCCGCGTGGCACGTCCCTCCGGACGCTGGTCGACCGAGCCGCAAGACCCGACCGAGAAGGGTGCCCGACGTCGCCTGGGCGCCGGGCGCGTGCGTAGCACTCTGCCACAGGTCCACTACGCTTCGCTAATCCAACTGGTGAGCCTACGGAAAGGTCAGGCCGGGAGCGTGGCGGGCGGCAGGGTCGGCCAGCTCATCCTGATCTGTCCGCCGCTCTCCCCGACGGTGACCTCGACGTCATCGACGAGACCGCTGATGACCGCGAGGCCCATTTCGTCCTCTTCGGCCTCGGCGTCCGTCTCGTGGGCGCCCCCGGGACCCGGCGACCTCTCGCCGGGCACCGCGTGCGGCGCCTCGTCGCCGACCTCGATGGAGAACTGCTTCTCCTCCTCGGTCAGCAGCACCCGCACCGGCGCCGAGATGCCGTTGCTCTGGTGCAGTCCGACGGCTCGAGTGCAGGCCTCGCCTACGGCGAGCCTGACCTCGTCGAGTACGGCCTCCTCCACTCCAGCCCGGCGCGCCACCGCTGCCGCCACGAGTCGGGCGGTCCTGACATGCTCGGGCAGCGCGCTGAAGAGGAGTTCAACGGTGGCCATGCATCCCCCTCGGTACTTCGGGCGTGCGGTCAGGGGGCCGGACCGCAAAAAAAGCCCGGCCCCCCGCCTTGCTTCTGCCGTCCGGGCCAAGCGGCCCGGCACGGGTCAGTCGGTGGCCGCCACCGCTTCCTCGACCGAGGTGTGAATCGGGAACACCTTGGTGAGGCCGGTAATGCGGAAGATCTTGAGAATGCGCTCCTGGTTGCACACCAGGCGCAGGGAGCCCTCATGGGCCCGGACACGCTTCAAGCCGCCCACCAGAACTCCGAGCCCGGTGGAGTCGAGGAAGTCCACGCCCTCCATGTCGACGACGAGGTGGAAATTCCCGTCGTTCACCAGCTCGACCAGCTGCTCGCGCAGCTTGGGCGCGGTATATACGTCGATTTCGCCACCGACCTCGACGACCGTACGATCGCCGACGGTACGGGTCGACAGGGACAGGTCCACGGATCCTCCAGCACCTTGCTATCGAGCGGTCGCCCCTTGGGACACCTCGGCAGAGCCCCGGGACGGTTCGCCAGCCGCGATGGCATTCAATCACTTACCGGCAGGCGTGCACGACGCCTTGGTCCCATTGTCCGTCACGCCAGTGACACACTCGGTGCCGATGGCCAAGAATCACCGATCCGATCGACCCTCGACGGGCCCCGTGTCCCGCCCGTCGCCGAGCACAGTCCTGGACCGGCTCGCCGCAGGACCAAGCCGGGCTGCGCGCATCACTCATACGGAGCACTTGCCCCCGCGAGAGGGCCGCCATGCCGTCTGGCCGGACCGGATCCGCGCCGAGGTCATCGCCGCCGTGCAAGCCGCGGGCATCGAGCACCCCTGGGCCCATCAGGCGCTCGCCGCCGAGCACGCCCTCGACGGCGACTCGGTGGTCGTCGCCACGGGCACGGCGTCGGGCAAGTCGCTCGCCTATCTGGTGCCGGTCCTCTCGCGTCTGCTGGATGGCGCACAGGCCCCGAACGGGCGCGGCGCGACCGCCCTCTACCTCGCCCCGACGAAGGCCCTGGCGGCGGACCAGTGCCGATCCGTGAAGGAACTTTCACAACCCCTGGGGCCGGCTGTGCGCCCCGCGGTGTACGACGGCGACACGCCGCCCGAAGAACGCGAATGGGTGCGCCAGTACGCCAACTACGTCCTGACCAACCCCGACATGCTGCACCGGGGCATTTTGCCCTCACACCCGCGCTGGTCCTCCTTCCTGCGTGCCCTGAAGTACGTCGTCATCGACGAGTGCCACACCTACCGCGGGGTCTTCGGCTCGCACGTCGCCCAGGTCCTGCGCCGCCTGCGCCGCCTCTGCGCCCGCTACGGCGCCTCTCCCGTCTTCCTGCTGGCCTCCGCGACCGCCGCCGACCCCGCGGTGGCCGCACGGCGCCTCACCGGCCTCCCGGTCGTGGAGGTCGCCGACGACGCCTCCCCGCGCGGGGAACTGGTGTTCGCCCTGTGGGAGCCCCCGCTCACCGAGCTGCACGGCGAGAAGGGCGCGCCCGTCCGGCGCACGGCCACCGCCGAGACCGCCGACCTGCTGACCGACCTGGCCGTGCAGGGCGTGCGCTCGGTCGCCTTCGTCCGCTCCCGGCGCGGCGCCGAGCTGATCTCGGTCATCGCCCAGGAACGCCTGGCGGAGGTGGACCGCTCCCTCGCCCGTCGTGTGGCCGCCTACCGCGGCGGCTACCTTCCCGAGGAGCGCCGCGCCCTGGAGCGGGCCCTCCACTCCGGAGAACTCCTCGGCCTCGCCGCCACCACCGCCCTGGAGCTCGGCGTCGACGTCTCGGGCCTGGACGCCGTGCTGATCGCCGGATACCCGGGGACCCGGGCGTCGCTGTGGCAGCAGGCGGGGCGCGCCGGCCGGTCCGGGCAGGGTGCCCTGGCGGTGCTGGTCGCCCGGGACGACCCGCTGGACACCTTCCTCGTCCACCATCCCGAGGCCCTCTTCGACCAGCCGGTGGAATCCACCGTCCTCGACCCGGACAACCCGTACGTCCTCGCCCCGCACCTGTGTGCGGCGGCCGCCGAGCTCCCGCTGGCGGAGGAGGACCTGGAGCTGTTCGGCCCGGCCAGCGCGGAGCTGCTGCCGCAGCTGGAGACCGCGAAGCTGCTGCGCCGCCGGACGAAGACCTGGCACTGGACCCGCCGGGAACGGGCCGCCGACCTGACGGACATCCGTGGGGAGGGCGGGCGCCCCGTGCAGATCGTCGAGGCCGGAACCGGACGGCTGCTCGGCACGGTCGACGCGGGCTCCGCCCACACGACGGTGCACGAGGGGGCTGTCCACCTGCATCAGGGCCGTACGTATCTGGTGCGGACGCTCGACCTGGAGGACTCCGTTGCCCTGGTCGAGGAGGCCAACCCGCCGTATTCGACGGTCGCCCGCGACACGACCTCCATCTCCGTCCTGGAGACGGACACCGAGATCCCCTGGGGCGAGGGCCGGCTCTGCTACGGCTCCGTCGAGGTCACCAATCAGGTCGTCTCCTTTCTGCGCCGGCGTCTGATCACCGGTGAGGTGCTGGGCGAGTCGAAACTCGATCTCCCTCCTCGTACGCTGCGCACGCGCGCGGTGTGGTGGACGGTCACCGAGGACCAGCTGGACGAGGCCCGGATCAACCCCGAGATCCTCGGCGGCGCCCTGCACGCCGCCGAACACGCCTCGATCGGCATGCTCCCGCTCTTCGCCACCTGTGACCGCTGGGACATCGGTGGCGTCTCCGTCCCGCTCCATCCCGACACCCTCCTCCCCACGGTCTTCGTCTACGACGGCCATCCCGGCGGCGCGGGCTTCGCGGAGCGCGCCTTCCACACGGCCCGTGCCTGGCTGACCGCCACCCGCCAGGCCATCGCGTCCTGCGAGTGCGATGCGGGCTGCCCGTCCTGCATCCAGTCCCCCAAGTGCGGCAACGGCAACGATCCGCTGCACAAGCGGGGCGCCGTCCGGCTCCTCACGGTGCTCTTGCGCGGGGCTCCGGAGGAGACGGAGACCCAGACGCACGGCCCGCTAACGGCAGGGAACACGACGGACCGTAGGGACGGGGCCGAGGAGGAGGCGGTGGCCGCAGTGGCTATGGACGAGAAGGAGACCGAGGCGGGGGCCCCGCAAATCCCCGCGGCGCCGTCGGTTCCGCCGGGCCGACCCTCGCCCTGACCTCGGCCGCGAACGGCCCCGCGACCGACGCCGTCGTGACATCGGAGACCTGGCCCACAACGGCGCACCGCACAAGCCGGCTGCCCTGAGCCGCTGCGACGCGCACCGCCGTGTCGCAAGCCTGCTTGTCACCCTCCATCCAGTGGTCGGCGGCCGCGAGGGCCGCCAGGTCGGCCGCTCCGGCCGCACGATGCCGGACCAGCACGGCCTCGCCCTGGGCCAGCAGCACCCCGAACACGGCACACAGCGCGCCGATCACGCACACGCCCCAGACCGTGGCCGAGCCCCGGTCCCCGGCCGGCTGACGACGGCCCACCGTCCCTCTCCTCAGCTGACGGAACCTCACCACTCCACCCCTTCCTCACCCCGCGTACCTCCTCCGCTCCCAGCGCCCTCTGCGGGCCACACCCCTTCATCCGTCCGGCTCCCGCCACCGGTTCACGTCCCGTCACCGATTCACTCCCACGGTGTCCTCGGCCAAAGCCACCGCCTCGTGACGCAGTTCGAGCGGCAGCGCGTCCGGGCCCGGCGGGCGGACAATCACCAGCACATGAACCAGGTCGCTCTGACGGCTCACCGTGACCCTCGCGCCGTCGGGCGCCGCCTGCCGGGCGACCTCTTGCACCACACCCGGCGGCTCCTGCCGGGCCGCCGCCCGGGCCCCTGCCCGGGCCGCGTCCACGCACTGGATCTGCGCGGACGCGGCCAGCAGGGCCCAGACGAGGGCCGTCGCGAAGAGCACCAGGGCCGCCAGGACGACGGCTGTCTCCGCCGTCACGAAGCCGCGGTCCCGGGCAGGCGCCCTCCCCCGGCGGCCCCGCGCCCCTTCACATCCGGACATCGAGCGCCCGAGGCCCCTGACCGCTTCCCACGTGGGAGGTGGCCAGGGGCCTTTCTGTCGTCAACGGCTGCCTGTCACCAGGTTGATTCGGTGAGGGCTTCCAGCGGCTCCTGGTCCAGGCCCAGACGCTCCCCGCGGAGGTCTGCGACCAGGGCCGCGTCTTCCACAGCGCGTGCGAGGTACTGGACGACCATGCGGAGTTCAGCGCGCGACGCTGCCGAGTCCGCTGCGAGGGCCTGGGCCCGCCGGACGTCGTTGCGTGCCGTGACCAGGATGCTGGCCTCCATGGCGTCCGCGATGGCGTTCACGGGACCGTCGCAGGGCGTGACGTAGGCCGGCTTGCCGTTGTCTTCCCAGGGAAGGCGTCGAAGATTGCTCATGCTGCTGCCCCCTCCACGGCTTCCGCGGCCGACGCTGCGAGGCCAGCGCTGCGAGGCCAAGTCACGTAGGCGTTCGCGTGCTCCGTCCACTGGTCGTGTCCCTGGGCCAGGAAGCAAGGCTCCAGGCCGTCTCGTGTCAGGCCCTCCGCCAGGTCCGTGGGTACGGCCGCGTCGCATGTGTTGTCCAACGTGCTGTCCGCTGACGCCCAGGGCATGCCCAGCACGTCCCTGTGGTCCCCGTCATGCCCTTCGCCGCGGAGGCACGGCAGGCTGGGAATGTGGCCCCGGTCCAGGCATCGGGGACGCTGGCTTATTTTGTCTGCGATCAGGAACTTCATGCCACACCTGCCTGGGGGCCGTACGGGTAGTCCACGCCGAACGAGGCCAGCGCTGCCGCCGTACGCCTTTCCCGCTGTGCTTCCCGATCCTGCCGCCGCTCCCAGGCGACCAGGTAGGGGCGGACCAGCGGCAGAGTGTCAGCGTCGATGACGTCTCCGGCCGGACGCTGGGCAGGTGCGCGCAGGATCGGCGCTGCCGGCTCAGATTCGGCCCGGCGCTTCCCCTGGGCGGGGAGGAGGAGGCTCAGAAGCCATTCCAGTAGGGTTCGCATTGTCAGTCGCTCCTTCGTAGCGCTGGCCATGCCCCGGGACGTTCGCCGCGTCGCCGGGGCTCTTCGTCGCTCACCATACGCCACGGTGAGCCATGGTGCACCATGGTCCGTCAATGCGGACCCCGGTAGGCCACGCGACGCTGAAGCCATGGCCGAATACACCTGGGAGCGCGTAGCACGCGAGATTGCCCAAGACATCAGCTCAGGGCGTATCCCGGCAGGCGCAGCCTTGCCCAGCATCATCCGCCTGGCCTCGCAGTACGGCGTAGCCGATCACACGATCAGGCGTGCGCTCCGGGACCTACGTGAGCGGGGACTCATCGAAACGCTGCCGCACAAGGGCAGCTTCGTGACCGCGGGGAGCGGGGAGGGCAGCGGCGGGGAGCCTCCCGTTAACGACTGACTCCTGTAACGGTTGTCCCGATCAGCCGCCCTCGCGACCGGTGTTGAGCGCTACCAGCAGGGAGACCACCTCACGGCCGCGTACCTCGCCGACGACGAGCCGGTCGGGTCTCATCCGCAGCGCCTGCCGCACCAGATCCTGGAGCTCGACGAGCCCCACGCCTTCCTGGTTCGCGGGCCGTCCTTCGAGGCGCACCGCATGGGGGTGGTCGGGCCACAGTTCCGCCGAGTCCTCGGCCAGCACGATCCGTTCCGTGGGCCTCACCACCCCGAGCAGCGCGCTCAGGAGCGTGGTCTTGCCCGAACCGGTGCCGCCGCTGATGACGTAGGAGAGCCGCGAGGCGATCAGTGCCCGCAGCACCCGGTCCCCGCCCGGCGGCACCGTCCTCGCGGCCACCAGCTCGTCGAGGGTGAAGGCCTGCGGCCGGACGACCCGCAGGGACAGGCACGTGGAGCGGACCGCGACCGGCGGCAGCACCGCGTGCAGCCGGGTGCCGTCCGGCAGACGGGCGTCGACCCACGGTCTGGCGTCGTCCAGCCGTCGCCCGGCCACCGTCGCCAGCCGCTGCGCGAAGCGTCGTACGGCCGCCGCGTCGGCGAAGGACACCGTGGTCAGCTCGAGTCCGCCGCCCCGGTCCACCCACACGCGATCGGGTGCCGAGACCAGGACATCGGTCACGGAGGGATCGGCGAGCAGCGGTTCCAGCGGTCCGCTGCCGACCGGCTCCGAGCGCAGCTGCCGTACCGCGCCCAGCACCTCGGCGTCCCCGAGCACCCGCCCCTGCTCGCGCAGCGCCTGTGCCACGCGCGCGGGGGTCGGCTCGGCCCCGCTCTCGGCCAGCCACTGGCGTACTCCGTCCAGCAGCCGCGTGCCCTCGCTGAGTCCGGCCGCCTGCTCACGGCTTCTGCTCCCCCGGAACCGCCTGCCGCGCCCCGTTCCGCTCTCGCCGTCACGCCCCAGCCCGTGTTCATACGTCAGTCACCCGCCTCGGCCAGCGCCCGCTCCCAGAAGGCGGAGCAGAACCGGGCGAGCGGCCCTCGCGCCCGCTCCCCCGGGCGGCGCGGAACCGTCCTGCGGCGGCGTGTCGAAGGGCACTTCACCGACCAGCGGCAGCCCCAGCAGGCGAGCCACCTCGCGGTCGTCGAGCCCCGGCGCGTACGGCCCGCTGACCGCGATCCGCAGGTCGCCGAGGACCATGCCGACGGCCGAGGCCACCCGCCGTGCGGCCGCGACGGCTCGCAGCTCGGCGGGAAGGACCAGGATCCCGACGTCCACCTGGGCGAGGACTTCGGCGACCCCCTCGTCGACACGGCGCGGTAGATCGACGACGACCGCACCGCCGCGTCGCCGGGCCGCGGCCAGAACCGCGCGCACCGCCTGCGGCGGGACCGCCACGGTGTCGCCACGGTCCTGAGCACCCGCAGCGCGTGCAGCTCGGGCAGGGATTCCTCCAGAGCGCCTCCGCCGACCCGGCCACGGGAGGCGGCGAACGCCGGCCAGCGCAATCCTGCGGTGGTCTCGCCGCCGAGGAGCACGTCGAGTCCGCCGCCCAGGGGATCCGCGTCCACGAGCAGGGTGCGCCTGCCCTCACGCGCGGAGGTGACGGCCAGCGCGCAGGCGAGCGTGGACGCACCGGCCCCGCCACGGCCGCCGATCACGCCCACGGTGAGCGCCGGACGGCCGACGCCCTCCGCCACGTCGGCGATACGGTCGACGAGCCACCGCTCGCCGTCCGACAGCAGCAGGACATGGTCGGCGCCGATTTCCACGGCATGCCGCCACACGCCGGAATCGTCCTGATCCCGCCCCACCAGCACGACCCCTCGCCTGCGCACGGCTCCTCGCACGCGGCGCGCCGCATCGTCGCCGACCAGGACCAGCGGCGCCGCCTCCCAGCTGTCGCGATGTCGCGGGACGCCGGGGTGCACCTCCGGTCTGGCACCCGCGGCCGCGCACAGGCGGAGCAGGTCGTCGAGGAGTTCCGCGTCCTCGGTGACGATCAGAGGTCCGCTCCGACGCCCCTCTGCGACGGCCGACCCGTCGCGTGTGATGGCTCCCGCCACGATCTCCAGCCCCCTTCACTGCTTCGTCCGCGGGGCCCACTTGGACCCCGCGCTTCCCGTTAAGGTGAAGAACCGGTAACCGGTCTCCTTATGAGAGGCCGATAGGAACCGGCCATACGCCTCGGGGAAACGGAACGGTCATGAACTCGCCGCCGCCGGATGCGTTGGAATCACGGTGCGGCGTTCCGGAAAATCATGTGGATCTTGGTCGAAAACTGTGGACAACTCAGTGGATGTGAATATCGCCTTCACCCCTACAGCGCCGGCCTGGGCGACTTTCACAGAGCAGCGATGTGACTACTGAGCGTGTCGGATCATGGGCATGCCGATGCCGCGCCCGCGAGGCCGCGCCACGGCCGCGAGACCGCACAGGAAACGGGGAAAATGCATCCGGACATGCGACGACCCCCGCCGGGGGGGAGAGCGGGGGTCGTCCCCACGGCCGACTCGGGGGGGGAGGAGTCGGGCCGGGTTAGCACGGTCGCGAACGATCCGTGACTTCCATGGTGTACCCGAGAGGCCTCTCAGGCAAACCCACGCGCCCCACCTTACGCCGAATGGTGGGCGCCTATGCTCAGGCCCGTGGAAAACCACTCCTTGCCCCGCACAGCGGCCTTCTTTGACCTGGACAAGACGGTCATTGCGAAGTCAAGCACGCTCACCTTCAGCAGGTCCTTCTACCAAGGAGGACTGATCAATCGCAGGGCCGCGTTGCGTACCGCCTATGTCCAGTTCGTGTTCCTGGCGGGCGGCGCGGACCACGACCAGATGGAGCGGATGCGCGAGTACCTGTCCGCGATGTGCCGCGGCTGGAACGTCCAGCAGGTCAAGGAGATCGTCGCCGAGACGCTCCACGACCTGATCGACCCGATCATCTACGACGAGGCGGCCTCCCTGATCGAGGAGCACCACACCGCCGGACGCGATGTCGTGATCGTGTCCACGTCCGGCGCGGAGGTGGTCGAGCCGATCGGCGAACTGCTCGGCGCGGATCGGGTGGTGGCCACCCGCATGGTCGTGGGCGACGACGGCTGCTTCACCGGCGAGGTGGAGTACTACGCGTACGGCCCGACGAAGGCCGAGGCGATCAAGGAACTCGCGGAGTCCGAGGGATACGACCTCGCACGCTGCTACGCGTACAGCGACTCCGCCACCGATCTGCCGATGCTGCGGTCGGTCGGCCATCCGCACGCCGTGAATCCGGACCGGACCCTACGACGCGAGGCGCTCGCGCAAGGCTGGCCGATTCTGGACTTCCACCGCCCGGTCCGGCTGAAGCAGCGGCTGTCCGTGCCGCCCAGGCCGGCGCTTCTCGCGATGGCGGCGATAGGCGCGGCGGCGGCCACCGCGGGGTTCGTCTGGTACTCGAGCCGACGACGGGCATCGGCCGTGTGAACCGCGTACCGCCACGGACACGCCCGTCCGATTCACTCCTCTTTGAACCTAAAAGTAAAGAAGTGCATCGAGGACTTCCGCTTGGCCGACCCCAGGAGTACAAAAGGGGTTAGCGGCCCGCGAGACCAAAGGACATCCGAAAGGATCACCTTTAATACACGCAATTGGCCCCACGGACCGAGCATGAACGCAGGGCACCCACGCGACGTCGACCCGTCGATTACGGGCCAGCCGCACCAGGTGACGGGCAAGAGTTCCCGACCTGATGGGCGACATATCGAGGACGCTTGGTAACTCTGTGAGCGTGCCAGCGGCGGTACGAGCCCTCGTACCGCCGCAACCATGCGCTGGGCCCCTAGGGGCCCTTTCCCATGTCCGGCCGTGGCCGTCCGAGAGCTACGCCGCTCCGCGCTGCAAGGCCTCGCAGACCGCGGTCGACTCGCGCGCCCCCAGTTCGACTGCCTTGGCGCAGTGGGCGATCCACGCCGCCATGCCGTCCGGGGTCCCCGACACATAACCGTCGAGTGCGGCCACATAGGCTGCGCGGCCCAGTTCGGCGTGGCCGACTTCGGCCGCACAGATCGCCTTCGGGTCGAGCCCGCTGCCGACCAGCACGATGCGCTGCGCCGCACGCGCGACGAGGCCGTTGTGAGAGCCGAAGGGACGCAGGGCGAGCAGTTCGCCGTGCACGACGGCCGCGGTCACGAGAGCCGGGGCCGAACCACCGGCGACGATCAGCTCGGAGAGCCCCTCGAGGCGGCCGGAGACCTCGGCGGCGCCCGGCAACGGCAGTTCGATGAGCGGCTCGTCGACCGGTTCGCCGTCCTGGCGCGGGCGTCCCACCCGCGGGTCGGACTCCGCGGCCGCCACCAGGTGCAGCCGCGCCAGCACCCGCAGCGGTGACTGCCGCCAGATGGACAGCAGTTGCCCCGCCTCGGCGGTCAGCCTGAGAGCCGCACCGACCGTACGGGCTCCGTCGTCGCCACTGAAGTCCGTACGCCGGCGCACCTCCTCCAGTGCCCAGTCGGCGCCGGACAGTGCCGCCGAACCGCGTGCGCCGCGCAGCGCCGCCTCGGAGGTGATCTCGTTGCCGCGGCGTCGCATGATCCGGTGCCCGTAGACCCGGTCCACGGCTTTGCGCACGGACTCCACGGACTCGGCCACACCGGGCAGCGCCCCCAGGGCCGCGAGCGGATCGGCTGTCGCACCTGTCGTACTCATGAGTACGACACTACGCACCTCCACGCCCGCTCCTTCGATGGAGTGGTCTTCCTCACCTATGACTGTCACTCATAGCTATATCAAGACTACCGTTGGTGAACATGAAAATTGCTTTCGTAGGGAAGGGCGGCAGCGGCAAGACGACCCTGTCCTCCCTGTTCATCCGCCACCTCACCGCCGTCGGTGCGCCCGTGGTCGCCATCGACGCCGACATCAACCAGCACCTCGGGGCCGCGCTGGGCCTCGATGAGGACGAGGCCGCCGCGCTGCCCTCCATGGGCGAGCGGCTGGGGCTGATCAAGGACTGCCTGCGTGGCTCCAACCCGCGGATCGCATCAGCGGAGACCATGATCAAGACCACGCCGCCCGGCGAGGGCTCGCGGCTGTTGCGGGTGCGGGAGGACAACCCGGTCTACGACGCGTGCGCCCGCCCGGTGGAACTCGACGGCGGCACCGCCCGTTTGATGGTCACCGGCCCCTTCACCGATGCCGACCTGGGAGTCTCCTGCTACCACTCCAAGACGGGAGCGGTGGAGCTGTGCCTGAACCATCTGGTGGACGGCCGCGGCGAGTATGTGGTGGTCGACATGACGGCGGGCTCGGACTCGTTCGCCTCCGGCATGTTCACTCGCTTCGACATCACGTTCCTCGTCGCCGAGCCGACCCGGAAGGGGGTCTCCGTCTACCGGCAGTACAAGGAGTACGCCCGCGACTTCGGCATCGCCCTGAAGGTCGTCGGCAACAAGGTGCAGGGTCCGGACGACCTCGACTTCCTCCGTGCCGAGGTCGGTGACGACCTGCTGGTCTCAGTCGGGCACTCGGACTGGGTGCGCGCCATGGAGAAGGGCCGCCCGCCCAGGTTCGAGGTCCTCGAGAACGCCAACCGCCGCTGCCTGCACGCTCTTCAGGTAGCCGCCGACGCCACCTACGAACTGCGCGACCCGGAGCGCTACATGCGCCAGATGGTGCACTTCCACCTGAAGAACGCGGCCAGTTGGGGCAACGAACGCACCGGGACCGATCTGGCGGCGCAGATCGACCCCGGATTCGTCCTCGGCGAGGGTCTGGCGGCCACCGTGTGACCGAGAGCCGCCCGGCGACTACCGCTTGGCCGCCGACACCTTGGGTGCACTGTTCGGAGACGGGGCGGGCGAACGCCCCAGGAAGGCCTCCCAGCCCTCGGCCGGGGCCTGCCCGACATCGAGTGTGCGCAGCTTCTCCAGGACCTGCGGGTCCTGCGCGTCCAGCCAGTTGACGAGCTGGTGGAAGGAGACGCAGCGCACCTCGGGCTGGGTGCAGACGCGTTCGATCACCTCCTGCACGGCACGCATGTAGGCGCCGCCGTTCCAGGACTCGAAGTGATTGCCGATGATCAAAGGTGCCCTGTTTCCGTTGTAAGCCCGCTGGAACCCCTGGAGCAGGCCGTCACGGAACTGGGCGCCCCACTCCTCGAACTTGTCGGGGTCGCCCTGCGTCCGGTTGCCCGACTGGCTGATCATGAAGCTGTAGTCATTGCTCAACTGCTCGTCGCTGTGCCCGGGAAAGGGCACGAGCTGCATCGACAGGTCCCACACGCCGTCCTTCGTCGGCCAGACCTGCTTGCCTGTACCGGAGCTGTCGTACCGGAAGCCCAGGTCCCGGGCCGCCTTCACAAAGTTCTCCTGTCCCTCCAGACAAGGCGTGCGGGCGCCGATGAGCTCCTTGTCGTAGTCGAAGGGCAGCGGGGGCTCCTCCTTGAGGCCGGAGTTCGTCTTCCAGGACTTGACGAAGGCCTTCGCCTGGACGACCTCGTCCTTCCACTCCTCGACCGACCACTGGCCGACCCCGCCCTCGTCGCCGCAGAAGTGGCCGTTGAAGTGGGTGCCGATCTCGTTCCCCTCCAACCAGGCCATGCGCAACTGCTCGGCGGTGTCCTTGACGCCCTTCTGGTCGTTGAAGCCGATGTCCGAACGGCCCGGCGAGTGCTCCGGCGGCCGGTAGAGCTCGCGCTTCTCCTCGGGCAGCATGTACAGACCACTGAGGAAGTACGTCATCGTCGCGTTGTTGGCCTTGGCGACCTTGCGGAAGTGCGAGAACAGCTTCTGACTGTCCTCGGCGGCCCCGTCCCAGGAGAAGACCACGAACTGAGGTGGCCGCTGACCGGGCTTCAGCCGCTGGGGCCTGGGCAGATGGGGCTGGGAGCCGGTGTACGCCGTGGAGCCGTCGCCGATCAGGCGGACCGCACTCCCCGCCAGGGGACCGGCGGCCGGCCTCCTCGGGCCCTCCTCGGAGCCGTTGCGGCCGCTCGAACAGCTGCAGAGCACGGTGGCGCAGACCGCGGCCAGGGCGACGCCCGCGGTGATCCTCTGGGTGGCGGCCATTTCGGCCCACCTTCTTCCTTCAGTCGGGGCCACGCCGATCAGGTGATGTGCGCCGCCGTGCGGGCGGAGCCCACAGTCACGCGCAGCCCCGTCAAGATCGCACGCGAGGCCGACAGGATTTTGTGAGACGAGCCGATGAAATGAGTTATTCACCCCATCAGGCGATTTATTGCCCTATTTGATCCGGTGTCGAATACATTGCCTTTACTCGGCATTACGATTCATTTGCCGAGTATTTGAGATCCCGCCGCTGTACGCCGTGACCCACGGCCGCGTCAGACCCCGGCCCCAGCCGGGGAGCCCCAGTTCCGCGACCGCGCCGCACCGGAGGAGACGGGAACCATGCCCGCCTGCGTACCCGCCCGCGCCGCCGAATCGACTCGGACCAAGCGCATGCACCAGCCCCACAGCCCACCGCCGAACCGCCCCCGCCGCTTCCACATCGCGGGCGCCGATCTCTCGGCCTCCATCGCGGTCTTCCTGATCGCTCTCCCACTCTCCCTCGGCATCGCACTGGCCACCGGTGCCCCGCTCCAGTCCGGCCTCGTCGCCGCAGCCGTCGGCGGTATCGTCGCCGGCCGGCTCGGCGGCTCCCCGCTCCAGGTCAGCGGCCCGGCCGCCGGACTCACCGTGGTCACCGCCGACCTCATCCACCGCTACGGATGGCGTACCACGTGCGCCATCACCGTCCTCGCCGGCCTCACGCAACTGGGCCTCGGCTGCCTGCGCGTGGCGCGTACGGCGCTCGCCGTCAGCCCGGCCATCGTGCACGGCATGCTCGCCGGCATCGGCGTCACCATCGCCGTCGCCCAGCTGCACATCGTGCTCGGCGGCACCCCCCAGAGTGCCGTCCTCGACAACCTCCGCGCGCTACCTGCCCAGTTGGCGCGTCTGCAACCGGCCGCCGTGTCGGTGAGCGCGCTGACCCTGGCCCTGCTCTTCGCCTGGCCACGGATTCCCGGACGTGCGGGAGACCTGCTGCGCAGGATCCCGGCCGCGCTCGTCGCCGTCACCGGCGCCACCGGGGCCGCCTCGCTCGCCGGGCTCACCCTGCCCAGGGTCGATCTGCCGTCCTGGCGCAGCCATGCGTTGGCCGGGCTGCCCGAGGGCCCTGTGCTCGGCATCGCCGCCGCCGTCCTCACCATCACTCTTGTCTGCAGCGTGCAGTCGCTGCTCGGCGCCGTCGCCGTGGACAAGCTGGCGGCCGGGCGGCACCCGCATCTCGGCCGCTCCGACCTGGACCGCGAGCTGCTGGGGCAGGGCGCCGCGAACATCGCCTCAGGAGCCCTCGGGGGACTGCCGCTCGCGGGCGTCGCCGTCCGGAGCTCGGCCAATGTGCAAGCCGGCGCCGTCAGCCGGAACTCCACGATGCTCCACGGCGTTTGGGTAGTGGTAGCCGCGCTGCTGATGGTCCCGGTGCTCGAGCTGATCCCCCTCGCCTCACTCGCCGCTCTGGTGATGGCCATCGGCATCCAGATGGTGTCCCTGCACCACATCCGCACGGTCACCCGTCACCGAGAGGTGCTGGTGTACGCCGTCACCACGCTCGGCGTCGTCTTCCTGGGCGTCCTGCAGGGCGTGGCGTTCGGGATCGCCGCGGCCGTCGCCGTCGCCCTGCACCGCCTCGCCTCGCCCGCACCCGTATCACGCACGAGGAGAGAAACGGGGTTCATCACGTACGCGTTCGCGGCCAGTTGACGTTCCTCGCGGTACCCCGGCTCAGCCGGGCCCTCCACCTGGTGCCCGCGGGTGCGGACGCCGTCGTGGAGCTGGACGGGTCGTTCATGGACCACGCGGCGTACGAGACCCTGCACGACTGGCAGCGGAGCCATCTCGCGCGCAGCGGCACGGTCGCCCTCGCCGGCCGCGCCGGAACGCCCATCACCATGCCCTCGCTCAGCTCGCCCGCCGTCGCGGAAGGCCAGGAGCCGGCGGAGGCGTCCACGTGCCGGTGCCGGCCCTGGACGCCGTGGCGCAACCACCAGTGCGAGCGTCCGCCGACCGCACAGCCCGGCGGCCGGCCGGGCACGTCGGAGGCCGGGGCCGGACCGAGCGCGCAGCAGCTCGCGCGCGGGATCAGCGCCTTCCAGCGGAACACCGCCCCGCTGGTGCGCGGCGAGCTGGCCCGGCTGGCACGCGAGGGGCAGCAGCCGTCTCAGCTCTTCCTGACCTGCGCCGACTCGCGGCTCATCACGTCGATGATCACCTCCAGTGCAACACTGTTGCGTTAGCGCTGTGAGCGGCTATTGAGGCCGTGGTCGAAGAACGCGATTGTGGTGCGAACGGTGTAGTTCTGGGCCTTCTGAGGGTGCTGTCCGGCGTTCGGTCCGTACTTGCTGGTGGGGTTCTTCCGGGTACGGGCCTTCACTCGTTGCCGTCGATGGGCGGGCAGGAGATTGCCCAGGGCGGCGTGGCCGATCGTGCCGACCAGGTCGACGAGGGTGCCGGGGAAGATTCCATGGCCGGCGGTGACTGTGTCGGTTGCGGCGGCCAGCAGGACGGTGAAACTGATCCGTTCCATGGGTACTTCCGGCCGTCCGGTCAGGGCGTCGTCGCCGGCGCGGATCAGAGCCTGGTAGACGGTGAGCAAAGCGTAGACCTCCTGATCGAGGCCATCGATGCTGCGGGAGCGTAGGACGCGGCCGTCGAGCATCGTGGCCTTGATCGAAAAATACGTGGTTTCCGCCTGCCACCTGCGGTGATAGAGCTCAACGAGCTCGATGGCCGGATAACGGACGGGGTCCAGCAGGTTTGTGATCAGCCGCCATTGCTCGGTGCGGACGGTGCCATCGGCCAAGGTGACGGTGAGGGTCGCCTCGATCACACGTACCGGCAGCAGTACCCGCAGGACGCCGTAGCCGATGCGGGCGATGTAGGAGCCGTCGCCCAGGTGCTCGGCGGGGGTGGGGACGCGGCGGGCCCCGGAGCGCACCAGGAACCGCGCCCCGCTCTGATGGACCGCGTCAAGGAACTCGTTGCCGTCGAAGGCCGCGTCGGCCAGCAGGAGCATCGTCTTGTCCAGGGCGGTCAGAAGCCGCTTGGCATAGGGGAGTTCACCCTCGGACTCTGGTCCGAAGGCGGCTGCTATGAGCGCGCGGGTGCCGCACTCGACCAGGGCCAGCAGCCGCAGGAGCGGATAGCCGAACTCCAGCCCCTCCCCGGCCCGCTTGGGGAAGCGCCAGGTGAGCGTCTCGTCGTCGGGAGTGTGCAGCAGGGTCCCGTCGACGGCCACGGTGCGCAGGCCCCGGTAGAAGGACCCGGCCTGCCCGCGGCGGGCGACGGGCCCGGCAAGCGTCTCGAACAGACGCCGCACAGGTGCAGCCCCCACCCTGCGCCTGGCCCGCGTCAGGGAGGAGACCGCAGGACGCACCAGGGCCAGCGGAGTCAGGGCCGCGGTCAGCTTGGACCACACCGTGCGGTAAGAGCAGTGCTCGAACAACGCGAGAGCGAGCACGAAATACACCGCCACCCGCGAAGGCAGCAGTCGCAGACGCTTCTCGCGCCGGCCGGTCTCCTCCAGCACCGCGTCCACCAGCGCGAAGTCCACGACCTGGGTCAACTCCCCCAGATGACCAGGCGCGAATACACCCCGGGCTGTCTCGATCGTAGACGTGATGACAGACTTCTCCTGCAACGGGACCCCTGACCTTGATCGACTTTCTTCGCCGATCGTTGATCTATCAGGTGGTCCCGTTGCGCTGTTCAGCAGGACTTGACGTACAGCGCAGGGGCCAAACGCAACGGTGTTGACCTCCAGTGGTCCCGGTGATCTCTTCGTGGTCCGCAATGTCGGCAATCTGGTGCCGCTGCCGGGGGCGGAGAGTGGGGACGATTCGGTGGCCGCCGCCATCGAGTACGCGGTGGAGGTCCTGAAGGTGCGGTCCATCACCGTGTGCGGACATTCCGGGTGCGGCGCGATGCAGGCCCTGCTCACTTCGGAGCCCGGCGGCGTGCAGACCCCGCTCAGGCGGTGGCTGCGGCACGGGCTGCCGAGTCTGGAGCGGATGGCCGGACACGACCGGCGCCGGCCCCGGATCACCGGACGGGAGCCTGCCGACGCGATCGAACAGTTGTGTCTGACCAATGTGGTGCAGCAGCTGGAGCATCTAGGGGCCCATGAGTCCGTGGCCCGGGTCCTGGGCGAGGGGGATCTCGAGCTGCAC
The DNA here is from genome assembly GCF_050936285.1 of Streptomyces sp. CA-106110. Taxonomy (NCBI): domain Bacteria; kingdom Bacillati; phylum Actinomycetota; class Actinomycetes; order Kitasatosporales; family Streptomycetaceae; genus Streptomyces; species Streptomyces sp. CA-106110. The sequence goes on from NZ_JBNJNB010000001.1 coordinate 5,741,944, forward strand.
GGGATGTACTTCCACGTCGGCGAGGCACAGGCGTATCTGCTCGACGCGTCCGACGAGGGTGTTGTCTTCGGGCGGGTGGGTGCGGCCGGGGAACTGCGCAGCCCGGCGTGACACCACGGGGGTGCGCGGTCCGGGCGACCCGGGCCGCGCACCCATGGCCGAGGAGGCCGGGCTCCGGTCGAGCCGGCCCGTCGTAGACGCGCACCGCCTACCGGGCGATGCCGCCACGGCTCGGGAGGCTGCGGAGGCATCACCACCACCTCACGAGAGGCACCCGCCATGAGCGCCGCCACCCGCCGCACCGTCATACAGACCGCCGTCGGCATCGCCGCCGCCCTGCCCGCCATCGTCCACGTGACGGGAGTCTCCGAGGCACTGCCCGGCGTCGCCGTCTCTCTCGGCGTCGCCGCCGGCGTCACTCGCGTGATGGCGATCCCCGCCGTCGAGGCGTTCCTCGACCGGTTCGGCCTCGGCCTCATCCAGGACGGACACGCCAACAAGTGACCGCGCCCCCGCCCTCCGACCCGGTATCCGTCGCCGTCGCCCTCGCCGAGCTCCGCGGCGACCTCGGTACCGGCGTCGCCGAGATCAAAGGCAGCCTCGCCCTGCTGGTGCAGCGCGCAGGACAGACCGACCAGACCATCGCCGGCCAGCGCGAGGACCTCGACGCAGTCGAGGTCCGCCTCACGTCCGTCGAGCGCCGCATGTGGGCCGCCTCGGGCGGCGCCGCAGTGCTGGGGACCATCGCCGGATACGCCGTGCAGTTCCTCGGCAAGTGACCGCCAAGCCTCGCCCCCGCACGGCCCCTAGGGTCGCGCGGGGGGCGTTTCGTCGTTGGTGTCCTCGACGACGAACGTGCCGCGGGCGGGCAGCGTGACGACGAGACCGCGCTCACGCAGCTCGCGCACGGCCCGGCGGGCAGTCAGGTACGCGACGCCGTACACCTCGGCGAGATCCCGCTCGGCGGGCAGCATCGCCCCCGGCGGGATAGTGCCCGCGTTGATCTGTGCGGCGAGGTCGTCGGCTACCTGTACGTAGACGTACACGGGCCGCGCCGGATCGATCCGGCCGCTACGGTCACGCTCCATATCGTCGAGCCTGCTGCACTGCTCGGCCGCATGCAGATCGAGGATGCGCTGTATTGCTGCGTATAGCAGTAGATAGCGATACCGTGAGCAAACAAAGGGACCCCCGGACCGGGCAAGGTCCGAGGGCCGTGTCGACGCTGCGAAGGAGCGAACGACATGAGCGAGACTACCGAGCGCACCGCGGGCGACGGAACGGGCACCGCGTGGGAGCCCCGCGGATTCACGCCCCGCTACCGGGCAGCGTGGGCCGTCCTTATCGATCACCTCGCCGGGGCGGACAACAAGACACCGTGCGAGCCGTGCAACGCGTACGAGCAGTGCGCGACGGGCGCCGAGCTGCGGGTCGAGATGCACGCGGCACGAGCGGAGATGCGAGCCGAGCGAGCTGCGGCGCAGCAATGATCTGCGCCCGCTGCGACAAGCCGATCCGGCCCGGCGAGGAGTACACGACGGAAGCCATCGCCGGGGCGAGCGCTGGCGGGGCGGACATCCACATGCACAAGCGACGCTGCGCGCGCCCGCCCGCAGTGGCGCGCCCTCGGACCTACCCCAAGCAAGATCAACAACGCTACTGAGAGGCACTGAAAACCATGTTCGACAATCTGACCTGGCGTACGTCGTCCTACTCCGGCGGTAACGGTGCGTGCGTCGAGGTCGCCAAGACCGGCGACGGCGCGCACTTCCGGGACACCAAGGATCGCCCCCGCGGCGCCGCGTTCGTCGCGCCCGCGGCATGGGGCGCGTTCCTTGGCGCGGTGAAGACGGGCGAGCTCGGCGCCTGATCCGTCACCGCGGAAACCCCCGGCCGGCGTTGTCCGGTCGGGGGTTTCTGTTGTCTGGGGGAGGTGCCAGGATCAGGGAGGGTTGACCCGGATGCCGCCCGTAGGCAGATTGGTCTACACCACATGTCGACAGCGTCAGCGCGTTGGGAGTCGCAAGGAATGAGCAACGAGCGTTCGTCTCTATCCAACCTGCTCAAGGAAGAGCGCAGGTTCGCGCCCCCTGCCGACCTGGCCGCGGGCGCCAACGTCACGGCCGAGGCGTACGAACAGGCCAAGGCTGACAGGCTGGGCTTCTGGGCCGAGCAGGCCCGTCGGCTGACCTGGGCCGTGGAGCCCACCGAGACCCTCGACTGGTCGAATCCGCCCTTCGCCAAGTGGTTCAAGGACGGCAAGCTCAACGTCGCGTACAACTGCGTCGACCGGCATGTGGAGGCCGGTCACGGTGACCGCGTCGCCATCCACTTCGAGGGCGAGCCCGGCGACAGCCGCGCCATCACCTACGCCGAGCTCAAGGACGAGGTCTCCAAGACCGCCAACGCCCTGCTCGAACTCGGTGTCCGCAAGGGCGACCGGGTCGCGGTGTACATGCCGATGATCCCGGAGACCGCGATCGCGATGCTGGCCTGCGCCCGCATCGGAGCCGCGCACTCCGTCGTCTTCGGCGGCTTCTCGGCCGACGCCCTCGCCACCCGCATCCAGGACGCCGACGCCAAGGTCGTCATCACCTCCGACGGGGGCTACCGCCGGGGCAAGCCGTCCGCGCTCAAGCCGGCCGTCGACGACGCGATCGAGCGCGTGGACAACGTCGAGCACGTACTCGTCGTACGGCGCACGGGCCAGGAGATCGCCTGGACCGAGGGCCGGGACGTGTGGTGGCACGAGATCGTCGAGCGGCAGTCCGCGGAGCACACGCCCGAGGCGTTCGACGCGGAGCACCCGCTGTTCATCCTCTACACGTCCGGTACGACGGGTAAGCCCAAGGGCATCCTGCACACCTCGGGCGGCTACCTCACGCAGACCTCGTACACGCACTGGGCGGTCTTCGACCTCAAGCCGGAGAGCGACGTCTACTGGTGCACCGCGGACGTCGGCTGGGTCACCGGGCACTCGTACATCGTGTACGGGCCGCTGGCCAACGGCGCGACCCAGGTCATGTACGAGGGCACGCCGGACACCCCGCACCAGGGCCGGTTCTGGGAGATCGTGCAGAAGTACGGGGTGACCATCCTGTACACGGCGCCGACGGCCATCCGCACGTTCATGAAGTGGGGCGACGACATCCCCGCCAAGTTCGATCTGAGCACCCTGCGGGTCCTCGGGTCCGTGGGCGAGCCCATCAACCCCGAGGCCTGGATCTGGTACCGCAAGAACATCGGTGCCGACCGCACGCCGATCGTGGACACCTGGTGGCAGACCGAGACCGGCGCGATGATGATCTCGCCGCTCCCGGGCGTGACCGAGACCAAGCCGGGTTCGGCGCAGCGGCCCCTGCCGGGCATCTCCGCGACCGTGGTCGACGACGAAGCGAACGAGGTGTCGAACGGAGGCGGCGGCTATCTGGTGCTCACCGAGCCGTGGCCGTCGATGCTGCGCACCATCTGGGGTGACGACCAGCGGTTCATCGACACGTACTGGTCGCGCTTCGAAGGCAAGTACTTCGCTGGGGACGGCGCGAAGAAGGACGACGACGGCGACATCTGGCTGCTCGGGCGGGTCGACGACGTGATGCTCGTGTCCGGGCACAACATCTCCACCACGGAGGTCGAGTCGGCACTGGTGTCGCACCCCGCGGTCGCCGAGGCGGCGGTCGTGGGTGCCGCGGACGAGACCACCGGGCAGGCGATCGTGGCGTTCGTGATCCTGCGGGGCACGGCGTCCGAGGACGACGGTCTCGTCGCCGAGCTGCGCAACCACGTCGGCGCGACGCTCGGCCCCATCGCCAAGCCGAAGCGGATCCTTCCGGTGGGGGAGCTGCCGAAGACGCGGTCGGGCAAGATCATGCGGCGTCTGCTGCGCGATGTCGCCGAGAACCGTCAGCTGGGTGACGTCACCACGCTGACGGACTCGACCGTGATGGACCTGATCCAGGCGAAGCTGCCGGCGGCGCCCGGCGAGGACTGAGCAGTCCCCTGGTTCGCGACGGGGCGCCCGGCAGCAGCCGGGCGCCCCGTTTTTCTGTTCTTCATGCCCGAACCCTCCCCCACCTCCCGCTCACGCGTTCCCGTTCGCCGTCCGCCTGACCCCGCTTCCGCACGATAAGCACATATTTAATTCGTATGGGTCAGGTAAAATGATTGATGGGTGTGCCGGGAAGTCTGGTCGGCGAGCCGTCCGCGATCCCGGACGGTGGTCAGCCGTCGTACCGACCCGGAGGTCTTCACCGTGGCCACGCCCCGCACCCGTGACCGCACGTTCCTCGGACGTCTCTCCCTTCCCGAGCGGACGATCGTCACGAATGCGCTGCGCGCCGAGACCGTCGGTGGTGTGCTGCTTCTGCTCGCCGCGGTCGTGGCCCTGATCTGGTCCAACACAGGCGTGCTGCACAGCGCCTACGAGAACATCGGCCACTTCAGCTTCGGGCCCGCCACCCTCGGACTGCATCTGTCCGTCCAGCACTGGGCTGCCGACGGCCTCCTCGCGATCTTCTTCTTCGTCGCCGGCATCGAACTCAAGCGCGAACTGGTCGCAGGCGATCTCCGGGACCCGCGCGCCGCGGTACTCCCCGTGATCGCCGCGCTCTGCGGTATGGCCGTACCCGCGGTCGTCTACGCCCTCACCAACGCTGCCTACGGCGGCTCCTTCGCCGGCTGGGCGGTCCCCACGGCCACCGACATCGCGTTCGCGCTCGCGGTCCTCGCGGTCATCGGCACCTCCCTGCCCTCGGCCCTGCGCGCCTTCCTGCTCACCCTCGCCGTCGTCGACGACCTGTTCGCGATCCTGATCATCGCCGTCTTCTTCACGAACCGTCTCGACTTCGTGGCCCTCGGCGGCGCCATGGTCGGGCTCGTCGCGTTCTGGGTGCTGCTACGCAAGGGCGTACGCGGCTGGTACGTGTACGTCCCGCTCGCGCTGGTCATCTGGGGCCTGATGCACAACAGCGGTGTCCACGCCACCATCGCCGGCGTGGCCATGGGGCTGATGCTGCGCTGCCACCGCCACGGGGACGAGGAGCACTCCCCCGGCGAGTACATCGAACATCTCGTACGGCCCCTGTCAGCGGGGCTCGCTGTGCCGCTGTTCGCCCTGTTCAACGCGGGCGTCGTGATCTCGGGCGGGGCCCTCGGGGACGTCTTCACCAGGCCGGAGACCCTCGGCGTCGTACTCGGCCTCGTCGTAGGGAAGACGGTCGGCATCTTCGGCGGTACATGGCTGGCGGTCCGCTTCACGCGCGCCACGCTCAGCGAAGGGCTCGCCTGGGCGGACGTGTTCGCGGTCGCCACTCTGGCGGGGATCGGATTCACCGTCTCCCTGCTCATAGGCGAACTCGCCTTCGCGGGCGACGCCGTGCTCACCGACGAGGTCAAGACGGCGGTCCTCGTCGGGTCCCTGATCGCAGCCCTGTGCGCCACCATGCTGCTGAAGATACGGAACGCCAAGTACCGCGCACTCTGCGCGGACGAGGAGCGCGACGAGGACCTCGACGGCATTCCGGACGTCTACGCGGACGACGATCCGGCCTACCACCTGCGGATGGCCGAGATCCTCGAACGCAGGGCCGCCGAGCACCGCAGGCTCGCCGCACTCAAGGGAGCGGTGAGCGGGTCGCCGTCCGACGCCGGGAAGCAGCCGTCCTCCGGTCGCTGAGACGCCGCGTCCGGCTGAGCGGGCGCCGCCCGCCGTCCGGACGCGGACAGCGGCACACTTGCCGAAGTAGCGGGCGGGCCAAGCGAGGAGAACGACCGTCCGGCATGATCTGACACATCCACACAACTCCGCAGCGGCGCGGAGCAGACACGCAGAGAGCAGGGAGACCGCGATGAGCGCACCCGACGGCAGCCCGGTCGGCGCCGAACGCAGCATCGGCCAGCTGTTCGCCTCGGCGACGACCGAAATGTCCGCGCTGGTGCACGACGAGATCGCGCTGGCCAAGGCCCAGCTCCGGCAGGACGTCAAGCGCGGCGCGACGAGCGGCGGCGCGTTCTCGGCCGCGGGCGCCGTACTGCTGTTCTCCCTGCCCATGCTCAACTTCGCGCTGGCGTACGGGATCCGGACCTGGAGCGGCTGGAACATGGCCGTCTGCTTCCTGCTGTCCTTCGCCGCCAACGTGCTCGTCGCCGCGCTGCTCGCGCTCATCGGCACGGTCTTCGCGAAGAAGGCCAAGAAGAGCAAGGGCCCGCAGAAGGTCGCCGCTTCGATGAAGGAGACCGCGGGCGTGCTGCAGCACGCCAAGCCGCACCCTCGTCAGCCGAACTCGACCGACAAGGCTGCCGAGGCTGTGGCACGCTCGTCCTCATGACGGACCCCGCCACTCCTTCGGCGCAACCCACCTCGGTCGTGCGGCTCGACGTACCCGGCGAAAAGCAGGTGACGCACCGGGACGTCGCGGCCAACGGCGCACGCTTCCACATCGCGGAACTGGGCGACGGCCCGCTGGTGCTCCTGCTGCACGGTTTCCCGCAGTTCTGGTGGGCCTGGCGGCATCAGCTGGTCGCTCTCGCCGACGCCGGCTTCAGGGCCGTGGCGATGGATCTGCGGGGGGTGGGCGGCAGCGACCGTACGCCGCGCGGTTACGACCCGGCGAATCTGGCGCTCGACATCACCGGGGTCGTCCGGTCCCTGGGCGAGCCCGACGCCGCACTCGTCGGTCACGATCTGGGCGGGTACCTCGCCTGGACGGCGGCGGCCATGCGCCCCAAGCTCGTGCGGCGGCTCGTGGTCGCCTCGATGCCGCACCCGCGACGCTGGCGCTCGGCGATGCTCGGCGACTTCAGGCAGACGGCCGCGGGCTCCTACATATGGGGGTTCCAGCGGCCCTGGATCCCTGAGCGCCACCTCACCGCCGACAACGCCGCCCTGGTCGGACGGCTCATCCGGGACTGGTCGGGCCCGCGACTGCCCGACGACGAGGCCGTGGAGGTGTACCGGCGCGCCATGTCCATCCCGTCGACGGCACACTGCTCGATCGAGCCGTACCGCTGGATGGTGCGCTCGCTGGCCCGCCCTGACGGCATCCAGTTCAACCGCCGCATGAAGCGGCCGGTGCGGGTGCCCATGCTGCATCTGCACGGCTCCCTGGACCCCGTGATGCGCACGAGGAGCGCAGCAGGATCGGGCGAGTACGTCGAGGCGCCGTACCGCTGGCGGCTGTTCGACGGGCTGGGCCACTTCCCGCACGAGGAGGACCCGGTGGCGTTCTCCGCCGAGCTGATCAACTGGCTCCGGGATCCCGAACCCGACCGCTGACCCACGTCCGAGCCACGTCCCGCCCCCGCCGGATCGGGCCCCGGGGAGATCGCATGCGACCCCGTTCGGTGACCTCGCGGATGCACTCGGTGGCCGGACGGGAACGCCCGTTCCCCGACCGGCCACATGCCCGCCGCATAAGCCAATTGGGGGGTGCAGGAGCGGTTATCGACCTTGGGGCGGGGGCAGACGTCGGGGTATGGGCTGGACGCACGACTACAGTGACGTAGCACGCAACCGCAGCTCGGCCGCAGGGCCGGGCTCCCACGAGGGGGGCGCCCCGCAGCTGGCGGGCACCGACCCCCGCGTCAGCATCCACCACATTCTGCGCCGCCGGGCCCGCTGGGTCTCGGTACGTCTGCGTCACCAACGCGGCTGACCCGGTCTTCCGGAAAGCGGGTGCCCCCGCTCTCCGCAGTCAGAGCGCACAGCTGTCGCTGTCCACCTGCTGATTTGCCGTACGCCCCTTGGAGATGTCCTCCCGGACCTCGTCCGCGCTGAGCGCGTACCCCGTGTCGGGGTCGTCGAGGGACTTGGCGAAGACCACTCCGTAGACCCTGCCCTCGGGTGTGAGCAAGGGGCCTCCGGAGTTGCCCTGGCGGACGGTCGCGAACAGCGAGTACACATCGCGGCGGACCGTGCCGCGGTGGTAGATGTCCGGGCCGTTGGCCGTGATGCGGCCACGGACGCGCGCGGGCTGGACGTTGTACGAGCCGTTCTCCGGGAATCCGGCGACGATCGCGTTGCTGCCGCCGGCCGCGTCCTTGGACGTGAACTGCAGCGCCGGCGCATTCAGGTCGGGCACGTCGAGTACGGCGATGTCGCGGTGCCAGTCGTAGAGCACGACCTTCGCGTCGTACCTCCTGCCCTCGCCGCCTATCTGGACGGTGGGCTCGTCGACCCCGCCGACCACGTGCGCGTTGGTCATCACGCGGCGGTTGCCGAAGACGAAGCCGGTTCCTTCGAGGACCTTGCCGCAGCGCTGCGCCGTACCCATGACCTTGACGATGGACCGCTGCGCGCGCGTGGCGACCTCACTCTTCGCGAGGGCCGGGTCGGGGGGCCGCACCTCGGTGATGGGCTCGTTCGCGAACGGGCTGAAGACCTGCGGGAAGCCGTTCTGCGCGAGGACCGTGGAGAAGTCGGCGAACCAGGTGTCCGCCTGCTCGGGCAGGGCACGGGAGACCCCGAGGAGCACCTTGGAGCTGCGGACCTCCTTCCCGAGCGTCGGCAGCGTCGTACCGGCGAGGGCCGAGCCGATCAGCCAGGCGACCAGAAGCATCGCCACCACGTTGACGAGGGCGCCGCCCGTGGCGTCCAGGGCGCGCGCCGGGGACCAGGTGATGTACCGGCGCAGCTTGTTGCCGAGGTGCGTGGTCAGAGCCTGGCCGACGGAAGCGCAGACGATCACGACGACGACAGCGACGACGGCGGCGGTCGTGCTCACCTTGTGGTCACTCGTCGCCCTGTCCCAGAGGAAGGGCAGCAGATAGACCGCAAGCAGCCCACCCCCCAAGAAGCCGATCACCGACAGGATGCCGACGACGAAACCCTGGCGGTAGCCGACGATCGCGAACCACACGGCGGCGACCAGCAACAGGATGTCCAGCACGTTCACTGATTCGAGCCTCGCCTCGTCACATTCGGGCCGTCTTCGTCCGGCCGGGGACCCGGCCCGTCACACAACGGCAAGAGGGCACGACGTCCCCCGGAAAAAGACAGCACGGGGGTCACCTTGTCATGCGCGCCAGTCCAGCGGGACCTGCTTGTCGCGGTCCCAGGGGCGCTCCCAGCCCGCGTAGTGAAGCAGGCGGTCGATGACGCCCGCCGTGAAACCCCAGACAAGGGCGGATTCGACCAGGAATGCCGGACCCCGATGGCCACTCGGGTGGACGGTGGTGGCTCTGTTGGCCGGATCCGTGAGATCCGCCACGGGCACGGTAAAGACCCGCGCGGTCTCATTGGGATCGACGACACCCACCGGGCTCCTCTCGCGCCACCAGCCGAGGACGGGGGTCACGACGAAACCACTGACCGGGATGTACAGCTTGGGCAGCACACCGAAGAGCTGGACACCGCTCGGATCGAGCCCGGTCTCCTCCTCGGCCTCGCGGAGAGCGGCCCGCAGCGGGCCGTCGGCCCTCGGGTCGCCGTCCTCGGGGTCGAGAGCACCACCGGGGAACGAGGGCTGGCCCGCGTGCGAGCGCAGCGAACCGGCGCGCTCCATCAGCAGCATCTCGGGGCCGTGATCGCCCTCGCCGAACAGGATCAGCACGGCCGACTGGCGCCCCGCGCCGTCCTCCGGCGGCAGAAATCGGCTGAGCTGGAGCGGCTCGACGGTCTGCACCGCCCGCACGACCGGGTCCAGCCAGTCGGGCAGTCCCTCCGTGTTCAGACGCAGCCGTTCGCCGTCCGTGTCGCTCATGCGATCCGTATTACTCGCGTGTGTCATCGCCACCCCCGTTCTGCCGATCCCAACGCCCGCGGAAGCGTGAATCGTTCCGCACGTCCCCCGTGTGGGTGTCCTGGGGACCGGCCCCCATGCGCCCTCCCTCGCCTGACCGGCGCGCGCTCCTGCCCCGGCGCCTCACCCGGCCCCCAGCGGCGGCGCAGGCTTTCCGCCTGCGTCCAGATAGGCCTGCGGAGGCTTGAGCCGCTGGCCCGGGAAGCCGCCCTTCTCGTACTTCAGGAGCTTCTTCGCCTTCTCGGGATCGGTCTCGCCCTCCCCGTACGCCGGGCACAGCGGGGCGATCGGGCAGGCGCCGCAGGCCGGCTTGCGGGCATGGCAGATCCGGCGGCCGTGGAAGATCACATGGTGCGACAGCATCGTCCACTCGCTCTTCGGGAAGAGCGCACCGACCGCCGCCTCGATCTTGTCGGGGTCGGTCTGGTCGGTCCACTGCCACCGCCGTACAAGCCGCTGGAAATGCGTGTCGACGGTGATGCCGGGGTGGCCGAAGGCGTTCCCCAGCACCACGAAAGCGGTCTTGCGGCCCACGCCGGGCAGCTTGACGAGGTCCTCCACGATGTCGGGCACCTCGCCGCCGAACTGCTCCACCAGCGCCTTGGAGAGACCGATCACGGACTTGGTCTTGGCCCGGAAGAAGCCGGTCGGGCGCAGGATCTCCTCGACGTCCTCCGGATTGGCGGCCGCGAGGTCCTCGGGAGTCGGGTACCTGGCGAAGAGCCCCGGGGTGGTCTGGTTCACTCGCAGGTCGGTGGTCTGCGCGGACAGGACCGTCGCGACGATCAGCTGGAAGGGGTTCTCGAAGTCCAGCTCCGGGTGGGCGTAGGGGTACACCTCGGCGAGTTCGCGGTTGATACGGCGGGCGCGGCGGACGAGAGCTGCGCGTGACTCGTTGCCGGGGGGCTTCGCTGCGATCGTCCTGGCCGGGGCGGCGGCCTTCACGGCGACCGTGCCCTTCTCGTAGACGGCCTCCGGCGTGGCGGCCTTCTTCGCCGAGGTGGCCTTCTTGACCGCGGCCTTCGCCGCCGGGGTCTTCTTGGCGGCCGTCTTTTTCGCTGGCGCCGACTTCTTCGCCGATGCCGACTTCGCGGGCGTGGCCGACTTCGCCGATGTGGCCGTCTCGGAAGCGGCGAAGGCCGTCCCCGTGGTGGCCTTCTTGGCGGTCGCCTTGTTGGCAGGCCGCTTCGACGGCGCCTGCTCAGGCGTCGCCTTCGCCGTCTTTGCCGTTTTCCTGCCGCCGCCGGAGCCCTGTTCGCCCACAGCAGAATCGCGACGTACAACCACCCGCCCAGCCCCCTTGGCCTGTGCTCTCACCGGTATTTGGACACCCGGCCAGCCTAAAGCCCGGCACCGACATCCGCCCTGGAGCCAGAAGATCGGCCCCCGATTGGACCCCTGCCGCATACCCCGGCACATCCGTGCGGCATCCTTGTGACAGATCACACTGTTTGGACCGCCCGGCAAAATGGGGAACACGGTCCCCTGGTATACGGGGGAGCAAGATCCCCTGAGCAGGTCGACAAGGAGAGAACTCGTGGACGACGTTCTGCGGCGCGCCCCGCTCTTCGCGGCGCTCGATGACGAGCAGGCCGCGGAGCTCCGCGCCTCCATGAGTGAGGTGACCCTCGCCCGCGGCGACTCGCTGTTCCACGAGGGCGACCCCGGTGACCGCCTGTACGTGGTCATGGAGGGCAAGGTCAAGCTTCACCGCACCTCGCCCGACGGGCGCGAGAACATGCTCGCGGTCCTCGGCCCCGGTGAGCTGATCGGCGAGCTGTCGCTGTTCGACCCCGGTCCGCGTACGGCGACGGCCACCGCGCTGACCGAGGTCAAGCTGCTGGGCCTGGGCCACGGCGACCTTCAGCCGTGGCTGAACGCGCGGCCCGAGGTGGCCGCGGCTCTGCTGCGCGCCGTCGCACGACGGCTGCGCAAGACCAACGACCAGATGTCCGACCTGGTCTTCTCGGACGTGCCCGGCCGTGTGGCCCGCGCGCTGCTGGACCTCTCGCGACGGTTCGGCGTGCAGTCCGAGGAGGGCATCCACGTCGTGCACGACCTCACCCAGGAGGAGCTGGCCCAGCTGGTCGGCGCGTCCCGGGAGACGGTCAACAAGGCGCTGGCGGACTTCGCCGGGCGCGGCTGGCTCCGTCTGGAGGCCCGCGCGGTGATCCTGCTGGACGTGGAGCGGCTGGCCAAGCGCTCCCGCTGACGCCTGGTCCCGGCCGGTACGACCCTGGGCCCCGTCCTCCGAGGAGGCGGGGCCCGTTGTCGTCGCCGTCAGGGCCTTCGCCCGCGCATCCTCACCCTGGCCTGAAGGGCCTCGCCGCCGAGCGGCCTCTTGCGGCCCGTCGTCGACCAGGTCCGTGAGCGGCTTCCGGGCGCCTCAGATCAGCCCGTGTTCCCGCAGGTAGTCCAGTTGCGCCCGTACGGACAGCTCGGCCGCCGGCCACAGGGAACGGTCCACGTCGGCGTAGACGTGTGCCACGACCTCGTCGGGTGTGCGGTGACCGTTCTCGACCGCGGTCTCGACCTGGGCGAGTCGGTGGGCGCGGTGGGCGAGGTAGAACTCGACGGCGCCCTGGGCGTCCTCCAGGACGGGCCCGTGGCCGGGCAGCACGGTGTGGACGCCGTCGTCGACGGTCAGCGACCTCAGGCGGCGCAGGGAGTCCAGATAGTCCCCGAGCCGGCCGTCGGGGTGCGCCACGACGGTCGTACCGCGGCCGAGGATGGTGTCACCTGTCAGGACGGCGCGATCGGCCGGGAGGTGGAAGCTCAGCGAGTCCGCGGTATGGCCCGGCGTCGACACGACGCGCAGTTCCAGGCCGCCGACCGTGACGACATCGCCGTGGCCGAGTCCCTCGTCGCCGAGCCGGAGCGCCGGGTCCAGGGCCCGCACAGGGGTGCGGGTCAGCTCGGCGAACCGTACGGCGCCCTCCGCGTGGTCCGGGTGGCCGTGCGTGAGCAGCGTGAGCGCGACCTGTTTGCCGGCCTTCTCCGCCGTGTCGATCACATTGCTCAGGTGTCCGTCGTCGAGCGGCCCGGGATCGATCACGACCGCGAGCTCGGAGTCGGGCTCGGAGACGATCCAGGTGTTGGTGCCGTCGAGGGTCATCGCCGACGCGTTGGGGGCGAGGACATTGACGGCACGCTCGGTGGCGGGACCCGAGAGGACCCCGCCGCGCGGCTGTCCGGGGAGAGCTGCAGCGTCCGTCATGCGGAGGCACCTTCCGTGGCGTGGTTCATGCGGGCGCTCCACCCGTCGGGATGTGCTTGGTGAACTCGTCGTGGCCGGGCCAGCTCAGCACCACCTCGCCGCCCTCCAGGCGGGCCCGGGCCAGAACCGGGGTCAGATCGCGGTCCGGCGCGGCCCGCAGGGCGTCGGCCGCGGTGGCATAGGGCACCAGTTGGCGCAGGGTCGCGACGGTCGGCGGCATCATGAGCAGTTCGCCCTTGTCGTACGCGGTCGCCGCCTCCGACGGACGGATCCACACCGTGCGGTCGGCCTCCGTGGAGGCGTTCCGGGTGCGCTGCCCCTCGGGGAGCGCGGCCACGAAGAACCAAGTGTCGTAGCGGCGGGGCTCGAACTCGGGGGTGATCCAGCGCGTCCACGCCCCCAGCAGGTCCGAGCGCAGGACGAGCCCCCGGCGGTCGAGGAACTCGGCGAAGGAGAGGTCACGGGCGACCAGCGAGGCGCGGTCCACCTCCCAGTCCGTGCCCGTGGTGTCCCCCACGACGGTCTCCGCGGTGGGCCCGGCCAGCAGGACACCGGCCTCCTCGTACGTCTCCCGTACGGCGGCGCAGACGATGGCCTGGGCGGACGTCTCGTCGACACCGAGGCGGTCCGCCCACCACGCGCGCGTGGGACCCGCCCAGCGGATCGTACGGTCGTGGTCGCGCGGGTCGACACCGCCCCCCGGGTAGGCGTACGCGCCTCCGGCGAAGGCCATGGAGGCGCGTCTGCGCAACATGTGGACGGCGGGGAACCCGTCGGTGTCCCGGAGGAGCATCACGGTGGCCGCGCGCTTCGGCACGACCGGAGTGAGCGTGCCCTCTGCGAGTGCGCGGATCCGCTCTGGCCACTCCGGTGGAAACCACTGCCCATTCCCCATGAGCGGAGGCTATCCCGTAGTGAGCTGATGTTCGAGAGGCAATGATCGTCTCCTCCAGGGGACCAGCGCCTCTCCAGCACCCGTATCCGGGCGGGACGGCCGTCACCCTGGGGGGTCGATCACGCCTCGGTCAGCTCCACCTGGATCTCCACCTCGACCGGCGCGTCCAGCGGAAGCACCGCCACACCGACCGCGCTGCGGGCGTGCACGCCCTTGTCGCCGAGCACCTCGGCGAGCAGCTCACTGGCACCATTGACGACGCCCGGCTGGCCCGTGAAGTCCGATGCCGACGCCACGAAGCCGACGACCTTCACGACACGCGCGATACGGTCGAGGTCGCCCGTCACGGACTTGACCGCGGCCAGAGCGTTCAACGCGCAGGTGCGGGCCAGGTCCTTGGCCTCCTCGGCGGTGACCTCGGCGCCCACCTTGCCGGTCACCGGAAGCTTGCCCTCGACCATCGGGAGCTGGCCGGCGGTGTACACATACGCCCCGGACCGCACGGCCGGCTGGTAGGCGGCGAGCGGCGGCACGACCTCCGGCAGCGTCAGCCCCAGTTCGGCAAGCCGTGACTCGACCGCGCTCATGCCTGCTTCTCCCGCTTCAGGTAGGCCACCAGCTGCTCGGGGTTGTTCGGCCCGGGCACGACCTGGACGAGCTCCCAGCCGTCCTCGCCCCAGGTGTCCAGAATCTGCTTCGTGGCGTGGACGAGCAGCGGCACGGTTGCGTATTCCCATGAACGATGGCGAGAATCTGCCATGACAACACCCCAGGTGGTCAGCGGTATGAACCTTCACGTCGCAGGCTACACACGGCAGTCCTACGGACGGGTCAACGGCAGCGAGGCAAGCCCCGCGAGCCAGCGCGACGCCAACCGGGCACGGTTCGAGTCGTTCGCCACTAAGGCCGCGCGGCAGGGCCGTGAAGCCACCTGGTGTGGACACTATGAGGACGTCGGCATCTCTGCCTACAGCGGGACGGAGCGGCCGGATTTTGAGCGGCTGTTGCGCGGCTGTCGCATGGGCCGGGTCAACGTGGTCGTCGTCTACAACATTTCAAGGCTTTCCCGCCTAGAGCCGCGCGACGCAATCCCAATCGTCAACGAATTGCTCTCGCTGGGCGTAACCATCGTGTCGACCATGGAGGGCGTATTCTGGCCCGGCGACACCATGGACCTGATTCACCTGATCTTCCGCCTCGACGCAGCGCACCAGGAGTCCAAGAACAAGTCGACGGCCGTCCGTGACGCTGCTGCACTGGCCCGTTCGCTGGGAGGTTATGTGGGCGGCAAGGCGCCATACGGTCGCAGGCTTCAGCAGGAGAACCGGACTGCTCCCGGCGGCAAACCTGTTGCCGTGCAGACCCTCGTAACTCATCCGGATGAGGCGGAAGTTATCCGGCGCGTTGTGAAGGCCCTGCTCGCTGGCACTGACTCTGTGCACTCAATCTGCTCGACGCTGAATACCGAAGGGGTCCCGACCCTGGGTGCCTCGCGCGGGAAGCGCACGGCCGGTAGCTCATGGCACCCCAAGACGCTCATCCGCATGCTTCGCCACCCGCATATCGCTGGCTTCCACACTGAGGCCACCTACGGCACCAATGGGCGCGTGACCGGCCACCGGATACAGCGGGACGCCGAGGGTAAGCCGGTCCGCGCATGGGAACCGATCCTCAGCGAAGCTGATTGGTTCGCCGTGCAGGAATGGCTCGACGCCCGGCCGGTCCGCATGAATGAGCACCGGACTACGGCGCTGCTCTCATCCATGGGCGTACTGGTCTGCGCGTGTGGCTGCTCGATGTCGGCCAACAACTCAGCGCGCCCCAGCTACTTCTGCAACCGCCCGGCAGGGAAGCCGGTAAGCGCTGCGCCTGGTGACCATGAGGGGCGCAGCTACATTTCGCGCGCCGCCCTCGACGATCATGTGGTCCGGAGCATTTTCGCGGTGATTGCGGCAGCGGAATGGGATGAGGAGTCGCGGGAAACCCTCACTCGCGTCAGCGCGCACTACGCCGAGGTGAACGAGACGCCCGAGGCAGCGCAGGAGCGGCAAGCGGTCGTGCAGGAGCGGGCAGACGCTACGCGGGCTCTGACGCAGTTGTACGACGACCGTGACCTGTACGCCGGTGACCCCGTCGGCCGGGCACGCTGGCAGGAGGACATCCGGACGCAGCAGGAGCGGCTACGCGCCGCTGACAGCAGGCTGGAGGCACTCGGGCAGGCTGGTTCGCTGGTGCTGCCCATCGGCGCGTGGACCGAGTCAGACAACGGTGACCCGCTGGGTCCGGGGTCCTGGTGGGAGTCGGCGACGCTGACCGACCGGCGTAGCTTCGTGGCGCTGTTCTGCAAGCGGGTGACCGTGCGAAAGGCGCTGCCCAGCGAAAAGAGCCGAGGCAGTAAGGCATCTGCCGTGATCGAGGGGCGCGTGTCCATCGAGTGGGTGTAGGCGCCCCTGAGCCTCCCCCTCAGCCACGTTCGGTCCCAGTGGTCGGGCGGGGCTTTCTCATGCCCACAGACGGGCCGTAAAGCGCACTGGGAGCCCTTGCGCCCCGAGAGAGCTGGGAACCCCATGCTGACAAGCTCGCTGCGGCCAAGGTGCGTAAGGCGAAGGGAGAGAGCGTCACGGCCATTGCCAAGGCACTCAATGTGTCCCGCGCGACGCTGTATCGGGCGCTTGCCGACGCGGAGTGACCCCGCCCGTTTGAGAGAGCATCTACCCATCGTGGTGGACGGTCTTTCGCATGTCTGGGCATGGGGGTGGGTCAATCTCTGGGCGAGCGCGCCCCATGGACCCGACCCCCAGCTCCGCACATATCGCTGCGAAATTGTTCAACCGGGGGGTCATCCCAGATCAGTCCTGATCTGTGTGGTGCCCGCACTGCGGGGGCTTCGACGGCTGTCGTATCTGTCACACAACCGGACAGGTTCCATGCCCCTCGTGCGCAGGTGGATCGCTGGAGAGATGGCAGCCCCGCTGAGGCTGGAGGAGCACGCATAGCCGCAGGTCAGACGACTACTGATTCACGCCATGGTGCATGACGTAGCCTTTCGCATATTCTTACTTGGTCATGGGCCGACTGTAGCCGTCGCGGCGACCGGGTCATGTGGCCGACCACGGTCCTGGTGGGACCAGCGGCATCCGTTCGACCGCGACCCCGATGTGACCGGCGGTATCCGGCCGTCCGGCGCGTCGGTTCGAGGGGACATGTGGCCGACGGCGGAGGGAGTTGTCCACAGCCTCCCGCGTAGGGCGCACACAGACTGGTTAGACACCTCACGAATCTAAGAGTCAAGCCGCGGCGGCCATCGTGGCGGGGAAAGCCGTCTGTTCTTCGAACACCTCGTGCTCCCACAGGCAGCGGTAGAGCTGACCGAGCATCCGGTTGAAGAGATTTCGCAGGGCGGCCGCGTGCCAGTCTCCGTGAACGTCACGTCGACGTCGGTAGTGGGCCTTGGCTCCGGGTGATCCGTTGGGGGCCGCGAAGGCCCAGAGGTAGCCGGCGTGGTTGAGGCGGTCGTTCTTCACTCGCCGCCGGGTGATGCTCGACTTCTTGCCGGAGGCCCTGGTGATGGGCGAGGAGCCGGCGTACGCCTTCAGTCCGCGGGCGTCGGCGAACCGGCTGCGGTCGTCCCCGATCTCGGCCAGCACCCGGGCGCCGAGCTGGACGCCGAGCCCGGGGAAGCTGAGGATCACGTCAGCGTCCGGGTGCTGAGAGAACGCCTCCTCCACCGCCTTGGCGAGGTCGTCGGCCGCGGTGCACGCGGCCTCCAGCTGACCCAGGAGGGCGAGCATCTGCTTGCCGAGCGCGTCCTCGACCAGCAGCGGCTGGTGAGCCCACTCTGCGCGGAAGACTTCGCGGATCCGGTCGGCCTCGGCCTCGATGCCGCGCTTGCGGCCGGCGCGCTTGAGCGCGGCCTGGATCTGCGTGCGGCTCAGCCTTGCGGCCCGGGAGGGAGTGGGAGCGAGCCTGAGTAGTTCGCGTGCCTCGGGACGGCAGAGGCCGTTCTGCCAGGGTGCGAAGGCGTCCAGGGCGGATGGGTAGTACTCGCGCAGCAGGGAGCGGAGCTGGTTGGAGTTCTGCTGCCGGTTCCAGGTGCGGCCGGTGGGCCCTGGCCAGGACGGCGATGGCGCGGCCCAGATCGGTGTCCTGCGGTAGCGGCCGGTGGGCGTGCATGTCGGTGCGCAGGATGTTGGCCAGGACCAGGGCGTCGCCGGGGTCGGACTTCTTGCGCGAGACGCTGTGGCGGTCGCGGTAACGGGCGGCGGCCATCGGGTTGATGGCGAAGACCTGGCGCTTGCCCTGGCGCAGCACGGCGACCAGCAGACCCCTGGAGGTCTCGATGGCGACCGGGATCGGGGTGTCCTCGGTATCGCCGTGCTCGGCGAGCAGGTCCAGGAGGAGCTGGTAACCGGCCGCGTCGTCGGTGATGCGGCGCTTGGCGCGTAACTCGCCGGTGTCGTCGACCAGGGCGACGTCGTGACGCCGTTCCGCCCAGTCGATTCCGCAGAAGATCAAGGTTGTTTCCTCCCATGGCACGGGTGTTTGCGCTGGTCACGAGCGCATGCGGGCCACGCAGCGACCTAATTCCAGGACTCGGCCACCGGGGCCGGTCCGACACCTCACTAGCCGTGTTCGTGGCACCAGCGCGCCGCGCGGGCCTCGGTCTATGCGGGAGCTCACAGGGCTCGGGTGCAACAAGAGGTCACCGTGCGGCGGGCTCGTCCCACCAACACCAACGAGTGATCAAGTGGTCGGTTGTTGACGGGCTGCGAGTCCTGCGCGTCGCCGCTCTGGTAGGAGGCATCAAGGCCAGGCCCTTTATGGGCGTCCGCGCAGCACTCGCAGTCTCGCCAATGCTTTGGGTGGTGACGGCCGCGAAGACGTCGAGCGCCGCCGTTCTCTGAGGAGGTCTTGCTGACCAGGTCGCGTGAAGACATCCGCTCGACGCC
The DNA here is from genome assembly GCF_050936285.1 of Streptomyces sp. CA-106110. Classification (NCBI taxonomy): domain Bacteria; kingdom Bacillati; phylum Actinomycetota; class Actinomycetes; order Kitasatosporales; family Streptomycetaceae; genus Streptomyces; species Streptomyces sp. CA-106110. The sequence continues at coordinate 5,760,742 of NZ_JBNJNB010000001.1, forward strand.
CACGCGACCGCCACCACCACAAGCAGGAGAACCGTCCGCACGCTCTAACCAGAGGCCTCACAGGCCCAGCTCGAAGTAGGCGTGACAGCCCTCACTGCTCGAACACCCCGGTGACTCGACCTGACGCCCCGGGGCCGTTGGAAAGGAATTAGGCTCGAAGACGTGAGCAGGCTCCAGGTCGTAAGCGGCAAGGGCGGCACCGGTAAGACCACGGTGGCCGCCGCACTGGCGCTCGCCCTCGCGACCGAGGGCAAGCGCACTCTCCTCGTCGAGGTGGAGGGCAGACAAGGCATCGCACAACTCTTCGAGACGGAGGCGCTGCCGTACGAGGAGCGCAAGATCGCCGTCGCCCCGGGCGGCGGCGAGGTGTACGCGCTGGCCATCGACCCCGAGCTCGCTCTGCTGGACTACCTCCAGATGTTCTACAAACTGGGGGGCGCCGGGCGGGCGCTGAGGAAGCTCGGTGCCATCGACTTCGCCACCACCATCGCGCCCGGCCTGAGGGATGTGCTCCTGACCGGCAAGGCGTGCGAGGCCGTCCGCAGGAAGGACCGCGACGGCCGGTTCGTGTACGACTACGTGGTGATGGACGCGCCGCCCACCGGACGCATCGCCCGCTTCCTGAACGTGAACGACGAGGTGGCGGGCCTCGCCAAGATCGGCCCGATACACAATCAGGCCCAGGCCGTGATGCGGGTGCTCAAGTCCCGGGAGACGGCCGTGCATCTGGTGGCGCTCCTGGAGGAGATGCCCGTGCAGGAGACGGCGGACGGGATCACCGAACTGCGTGCCGCGAAGCTGCAGGTGGGCCGGATCGTCGTGAACATGGTGCGGCCCGTGGTGCTGGACGAGTCGGACCTCGACCTCGCGCGGGCCGTGCCGCGAACGGCTGTCGCCAAGTCCCTGTCGGCCGCCGGCCTCGGCGGGGCGCGCCGTGGCGGGCTCGCGGAGCGTCTGGTGGACCCGCTGCTCGAGCAGGCCGACGAGTACGCGGAGCGGTTCGCCCTGGAGCGCGAGCAGCGGAGCGCGCTCATGGAACTGGGCCTGCCCCTGCACGAACTGCCGCTGCTCGCCGAAGGAATGGACCTGGCGGGCTTGTACGAACTTGCCACGGAACTGCGTCAGCAAGGGATCTCATGACATCGGACCCCGCCCCCGCGAGCGACGACACGGCCTCCGCCCAGGACGTGGCCAATCCCCTCGAGACGAATTCCACGCGCGCGTTGAACCCGGGCCCCGTCCTGGAGGTCGACCCGCTCCTCGACGACCCGAACACCCGCATCGTCGTGTGCTGCGGCTCCGGTGGCGTCGGCAAGACGACGACGGCGGCCGCCCTGGGGCTGCGCGCCGCCGAGCGCGGCCGCAAGGTGGTCGTGCTGACCATCGACCCGGCTCGCCGGCTCGCCCAGTCCATGGGTATCGACGCGCTCGACAACACCCCCCGGCGGGTGAAGGGCATCGACGAGAGCGCGGGCGGCGAACTGCACGCCATGATGCTCGACATGAAGCGCACCTTCGACGAGATCGTCGAGGCGCACGCGGATCGCGAGCGGGCCGCCGCCATTCTGGGCAACCCCTTCTACCAGTCGCTCTCGGCGGGCTTCGCGGGCACGCAGGAGTACATGGCGATGGAGAAGCTGGGGCAGCTGCGGGCGCGGGACGAATGGGACCTCATCGTCGTCGACACCCCGCCCTCTCGGTCCGCACTGGACTTCCTGGATGCCCCCAAGCGCCTCGGGTCCTTCCTCGACGGCAAGCTGATCCGGGTCCTGATGGCCCCGGCGAAGGTGGGTGGCCGTGCGGGGATGAAGTTCCTGAACGTCGGGATGTCGATGATGACGGGCGCCCTGGGCAAGCTGCTCGGGGGTCAGCTCCTGAAGGACGTCCAGACGTTCGTGGCCGCCATGGACACCATGTTCGGGGGGTTCCGCACGCGCGCGGACGCCACGTACAAGCTGCTGCAGGCGCCCGGTACGGCGTTTCTGGTGGTGGCGGCGCCCGAGCGGGACGCACTGCGGGAGGCGGCGTACTTCGTGCAGCGCCTGGCCGCCGAGGACATGCCGCTGGCCGGCCTGGTGCTGAACCGTGTCCACGGCAGCGGCGCCGCCCAGCTCTCCGCCGAGCGAGCGCTCGGCGCCGCCGAAAATCTTGAAGAGTCCCGCATTGTGGATCAGCGGGGCGGGAAGGCTGGAATTCGTAACTCTCCCGACACGCATGGCAGTTCAGAAGCTTCTTCATCCGGAGCACCGGACCGTGACGCAGGCTCCCCCGCCGTCGCGGACCAGGACCGGAGCGTCGAGCAACTCACCGCAGGCCTGTTGAGGCTGCATGCGGAGCGTATGCAGCTGCTCTCCCGCGAGCAGCGCACCCGTGATCGTTTCACCGCACGTCACCCGGAGGTGCCTGTGGCGGAAGTGGCCGCGCTGCCCGGGGACGTCCACGACCTGACGGGGCTGCGGGACATCGGGGACCGGCTCGCGGCCAACCAACTCGGTGGCACTGAGGAGGATGAGGCGTACGCGTAGGGAGCCTTGGGCGCCTGCCCTGGGCGCGCCGGGCCCTGTGGCGCCGTGTCCTTCTGTACGCCGGGCACACGCGAGGGTGCCGACGGCACCCTGCCATGGCTGCGACCAGGTCGGCGGCATCCGCCGAAGTCCCGTCCGCCCCACACCAAGGCGGTCGTAGGAACGGGACCTGTGCGCGGATGCGCTATGCCGGCGCACAACTCAACAGCGAGCCGGCCTCGAACCCTCGTGGCCAGAGAGCCGCAAGAGGCTGCGGGGAGCGTCCCGCAGGCCCAACGTGCATCCCAATGACCGAAATGCCTGTTATAAAGGCATGTTTGTGACGACCGCAACACAGGCCAAGCCCGTTCACGGCGGCGACAACCGCCTCACCAGGCAGACCCCCAAGACGTCACCGCCTCGGCGAATCAGCTCCCATGGATCCCGCGAACACCACGGGTTCCGCGAATGCCACCAAGGGCAGGCCGGGGCGCCCGAGGGCGCCCCGCATCCGGCCATGGACGGGCATGCCGAACATCCAGCAATGGCCAGGCGCGCCGGCCGCGGACAGCCATGCGCCGGGGTGACCAACGGCCCCCTCCGGCGGCGAACTCCGCACCCGGAAGCGACTCTGCCCGTCAGCCCACAGCGGCGTAGTTCTCGTAGACCTCTTCCTCGTCAAGTGGCAGCAGACCCGCTCCGCGCTCGTACTCGGTGCGCGCGGTCTCCAGTAGGTGGCGCCACGAGGTGACGGTCGGCCGCCTGCGCAGCAGTGCGCGGCGCTCCCGCTCCGTCATGCCTCCCCACACGCCGAACTCGACGCGGTTGTCCAAAGCATCGGCCAGACATTCTGTGCGTACCGGACATCCGGTGCACACTGCCTTGGCCCTGTTCTGCGCTGCTCCTTGCACAAACAGTTCATCTGGATCGGTAGTGCGGCAGGCCGCCTGCCGACTCCAGTCGGTTACCCAGCCCATACCGGCGCCGTCCTCTCCCGAATCGAGGCTCCCCCACGGCGGCAGCGGCATATTCACCGCCGCCAGTTGAGGACGTTACGGAAGGTGGGCACAGCGCAACACCCCCTTCGGGCCCAATCTTGAATGGCCCGAACGGACTATGGGTAAACGGCAGATCACCCGGGGGAGTGAGCTGACGACATACACGACTTCCCGGAAAAACCGGACGGTTCAGCTGCGCCACAACGGATGCCTGGTGACACACAAGGCGGATTCGGGCACGTACCCAACAAAAATGTTGGGGAACACCGGAACGATTCGGGTTCGCCGGACGTATTTGATACGTGGCCCTACTGCTGTGACAGTTGAGATCAGCTTAGGCCAAGGCCTAGACGCGTGTCCGGCGAATGAGAACGTAGGCTTCCCTCATGCCAAAGAAGCGCTCGGGCGGGGGGCTGTCCCTCGTGCAGCAGGCCGCCAAGTTCCTCGGAGTGAGTGTGCTCGCGGGGGCGGTGATGGCCGGCATCGCGCTGCCCGCCGCAGGCGCGCTCGGGCTTGCCGCCAAGGGGTCGGTCAAGGGATTCGACGACATCCCGGCCAATCTCAAGAGCCCGCAGCTGAGCCAGCGCACCACCATCCTCGACAACCAGGGGAGCGCGATCGCCACGGTCTACTCGCGCGACCGCACGGTGGTGGAACTCAAGGACATCTCGCCGTACATGCAGAAGGCGATCGTCGCGATCGAGGACTCGCGGTTCTACCAGCACGGCGCGATCGACCTGAAGGGCGTTCTGCGCGCGCTGAACCAGAACGCGCAGAACGGCGGAGTGGCCCAGGGCGCCTCCACGCTCACCCAGCAGCTGGTGAAGAACTACTTCGTGGAGGAGGCCGGCGACGACCCGACGAAGGTCGCCCAGGCCACCCAGCAGACGTTCGGCCGGAAGATCCGCGAGCTGAAGTACGCGATCCAGATCGAGCAGAAGCTCGGCAAGAAGAAGATCCTCGAGAACTACCTGAACATCACGTTCTTCGGTCAGCAGGCGTACGGCGTCGAGGCCGCCTCCCAGCGCTACTTCTCCAAGCACGCCAAGGACCTGAACCTTCAGGAGTCCGCGCTGCTCGCGGGTCTCGTCCAGTCGCCCACCCGGTACGACCCGGTGAGCGACGAGGCGGAGGCCAAGAAGCGGCGCAACGTGGTGCTGCAGCGCATGGCCGAGGTGCACGACATCACGCAGGGCGAAGCCGACAAGGCCAAGGCGACCCCCCTCGGGCTGCACGTCAGCCAGCCGAAGAACGGCTGCATCACCGCGGTCAAGGGCGCGGGCTTCTTCTGCGACTACGTCCGCGAGGTGTTCCTGAACAACCCGGTCTTCGGCAAGACCCAGACGGACCGGGCGAAGATCTGGAACCGAGGCGGCCTCACGATCCGCACGACGCTGGACCCGCAGGCGCAGGACTCGGTGCAGAAGTCCATCAAGGAGCACGTCAACCAGAGCGACGACGTGGCCACGGCCGCGACCATCGTCGAGCCCGGCACCGGCAAGATCCTCGGGATGGGCCAGTCCCGCCCGTACGGCTTCGGCAAGAACGAGACGCAGATCAACCTCTCGGTGGACAAGGCGATGGGCGGTGGCGCGGGCTACCAGCCCGGTTCGACGTTCAAGCCGATCGTTGCCGCCGCCGCCATCGAGGGCGGCATGCCCGCCACCCAGGAGTACCCGTCGCCCTACGAGATGGCGTACCCGAGCCCGGTGTCGGCCTGCGACGGCAAGCAGTGGGTGAACACCGACGGCACCAAGCTCACCAACGAGAACGAGTCGGAGCACGGTCCGTACGGCATGAAGGAAGCGACCGCCAAGTCGGTCAACACCTACTACGTGCAGTTGATCAGTGACATCGGCATCTGCCCGGTGACGCAGATGGCCAAGAAGATGGGCGTGAACCGCGCGGACGGCGGGCAGATCAACCAGGCCCCGTCGATCGCGCTCGGCACCCAGGAGATGTCCCCGCTGACCATGGCGAGCGCGTACGCGACCTTCGCCGACCGCGGCACGTACTGCACCCCGGTCGCCATCGAGTCGATCACACAGACCGTCGGCAACCAGAAGAAGTCGCTGCCCGTTCCGAAGACGACGTGCTCGCGCGCGATGTCGGAGACCACCGCGGACACGATCAACACCATCCTGAAGGGCGTGGTCGAGGACGGCACGGGCACGCAGGCCGGCCTCGGCGACCGCCCCAGCGCGGGCAAGACCGGTACGACGGACTTCCGCTACGCGGCCTGGTTCGTCGGCTACACGCCGAACATGGCGGGCGCGGTCTGGGTCGGCGACCCGGCGCACAAGCGGCAGATGACCCACATCACCATCGGCGGCGTCACCTACGACAAGGTCTACGGCGGTCAGGTCCCGGGCCCGATCTGGCGCGACATGATGTCGGGCGCACTGTCGGGCAAGCCGGTCGAGGACTTCAACCTGGTCAACATCCCCGACAGCCCCGACCGGAGGGACGGCGGAGACGGGCACGGCAACGGCGACACCAACGGGAACCAGAACGGTGGACAGATCGGCGGTCTGATCGACGGCGGGCTGACCATCGGCGGGACCACCGGAGCCACCAACGGATCGACCAACGGCGGCGCGAACCCGCAACCGTCCTTCTCCATCCCTGAGGGATTCCTCCAGGGGAACGGGAACGGAACCGGCGGCCGGAGGGGCTGACCAGCCCGAGTTCCGCGTTTCCCCTCCTTGTACGACGACGGGGGCGTCTCTCCTGTGAAGGGACGCCCCCGCTGTCGTACGCACCCGTAGGCGCCGGCGCGAGGCCGGGTCGGTCAGCCGCCCGCGAGGAGCTCCTTGACCACGGCGGCGACCCGGCCACCCTCCGCCTGGCCCGCCACCTTCGGGTTCACGATCTTCATGACCTGGCCCATGGCGCGCGGGCCCTCTGCACCGGCCGCCTTCGCCTCTTCCACGGCCTGGGCGACGATCTGCCGCAGCTCGTCGTCGGACATCGGCTTGGGCAGGTACTCGGCGAGCACCTCTCCCTCCGCCTTCTCCCGCTCGGCCTGCTCGGGGCGCCCACCCTGCGCGAAGGCATCGGCGGCCTCGCGGCGCTTCTTCGCCTCGCGGGTGATCACCTTGGTGACCTCGTCGTCGGAGAGCTCGCGCTTCTCCTTGCCCGCGACCTCCTCCTTGGTGATGGCGGCGAGTGTCAGCCGGAGCGTCGAGGAGCGGAGCTCGTCGCGCTTCTTGATCGCGGCGTTGAGGTCTTCGTGCAGCTTCGACTTGAGCGTGGTCATGGCTCCGATTGTGGCAGGTGCGACATGGCGGCTGCCCGTCGATTTCCACAGGCGCGGCCGTTGTCCGCACGTCCGGACCCGCATCGGCTCCCGTTCTGCACACGCGCCTGCGCGGGCGATGCACGGTTGTCCACAGGTGAGTCGAGGTGCCCTCGTGTTCTGACACGATGGTCCTATGCGCGCGCGATACGGAGTACCCCTGGGAATCACGGCGGTTGCCGCCGCCGGACTGCTGTACTCGGCCGGGTTCGAGGCCCGTTCCTTCCGGCTGCGCCGGGTGACGGTCCCGGTGCTGCCACCGGGGGCCCGTCCCTTGCGCGTACTCCAGATCTCCGACATCCACATGGTGAGCGGGCAGCGCAAGAAGCAGCGCTGGCTGCGTTCGCTGGCGGGCCTGGCCCCGGACTTCGTGATCAACACCGGAGACAACCTCTCCGACCCTGAGGGCGTTCCGGAGGTGCTGGACGCACTGGGCCCGCTGATGGAGTTCCCGGGGGCGTACGTCTTCGGTTCGAACGACTACTACGGCCCCACACTGCGCAACCCCGGACGCTACTTGGTGGAGAAGGCGAGGGGCCAGCACGGCCTGAACGGCAATGCGCCCGTGGTCGGCGTGATCCACAACCCCTGGGAGGACCTGCGCGACGGCTTCGACGCGGCGGGCTGGGTGAACCTGACGAACACCCGGGGCATGCTCAAGATCGACGACCTGGACATCGAGCTGACAGGCCTGGACGACCCGCACATCAAGCGCGACCGGTACGCGCGTGTCGCGGGGGGCCCGTCCTCGTCGGCGGACTTCTCCATGGGCGTGGTCCACGCGCCGTATCTGCGCAGCCTCGACGCGTTCACGGCCGACGGCTACCCGCTGATCCTGGCGGGCCACACCCACGGCGGCCAGTTGTGCATCCCCTTCTACGGCGCCCTGGTCACCAACTGCGACCTGGACACCGACCGGGTGAAGGGCCTGTCCCGGCACGCGGCGGAGGGTCAGTCGTCCTACCTGCACGTGTCGGCGGGCTGCGGGACGAGCCGCTATACGCCCGTACGGTTCGCGTGCCCGCCGGAGGCGTCGCTGCTGACGCTGATCGCCAAGCAGTAGCGGCCGAAGGAGGCGCGGCAGGGCCGGGCGCCGACCGGGGATGTCACCTGCCCGGACTGCCCGTATCGCCCGTTTTGCCCTCCCCGCTTAGCGTGAGGACATGACCTCGCCGATACCCAAGGAGATCCCGGACCTCCCGGCGGTGCCGGGCAGGCGAGGGCTGCGGCCGTCCGTCGTGCCCGTAGCCGCCGTGGTGGCTCCCGTGTTCCGCCCGATGGCGGCCTCCTACCGCATGCTGCTCGCGGCAGCGGCCGGGGCGGCGGTGGCCGTCGACCTCCTCCTGGGCAGCCCGGTCCAGGTGCTGAGCTACTTCACGATCCAGGCGAACATACTCGTCGCGCTCGTCTTCGCGGTGTCGGCCTGGCGAGCGTGGACGGCTCACCGCCCGCTGCCCCCGCTGGTGACCGGCGGCACGCTGTTGTACGCCTTGATCGCCGGCCTGGTCTACCACGTGCTGATCGTGAACGAACCCGGCCGCTTCTCCATGACGGGCCAGACCAGCCCACACCCCGGCTGGTCGTGGCTCGCCAACCAGGTGATGCACACGCTGACGCCGGTCGCGGCACTGCTGGACTGGCTCCTGCTGACGCGCCCGTCCGCGCTGACCCTGCGGCACGCGCGGAAATGGCTGCTCTACCCCATGGCGTACCTGGTCTTCTCCCTGACGCGCGGCGGGCTGCTCCTGCCGGGAACAGAGGGCCGCTACCTCTACGCGTTCCTGGACGTGGACCGGCTCGGCTACCGGAGCGTGCTCGCCAACGCGCTCCTGATCGGCCTGGCGTGCTTCGCCCTGGCCGTGCTCCTGGTCGCCCTCGACCACGTCCGCCCGGACCCGACCCGCTGCAGCTCGAAAACCGGATTTCGTCTCCAGCCCCCGGTGGGCTAAAGTAAACGTCGTCGCAGCGACAAGCAGCGACATCGGGGTGTAGCGCAGCTTGGCAGCGCGCTTCGTTCGGGACGAAGAGGTCGTGGGTTCAAATCCCGCCACCCCGACAGTGAAGTACCAGGTCAGGGGCCTGATCCGCGAGAGCGGATCAGGCCCCTGAGTGGTTTCCGAGCCTCCTGGGAGAAATCTGGGAGAAGATCTTGGAATTCGGCGCCCAGACGGGGCCTACCGACGTGCTCTCAGACGCTCCTGCAAGAGGTCGTCGAGCACGACAACCGGTGACGTGGGACACATAGCCATCCGAGCATCGAGGGACGCTTCCCACTCGTCAGAGAGGTGAGCCAAGAGCTCCGCGCGCATCTCTCGGGTGATGTGCGAGTAGCGCGCCTGCACCGATCCGTCAATGTGCCCCATGCGCTCATCCATCAGCTTCGGCGGGGTCCGGAACCCCTCCATGCGCGTCTTGTGCGTGTGCCGCAGCCCATGAGGCGTGAGCCCCCTCGCGATCGGCACCCAGCAGGAATCCGCCCGCGCTTGGGCCCCTCTCCCCCGCGCCGGCACACCGGGCCAGGGGTGGGCGAGCACGGGTACGGGCCGCGCCTCCTGCGGCGCCTTCTTCGGGTACCAGCCGGAGACTGCCGGCGTGAAGAGCCACGTGGCGAACCCGTTCCGGCGCCAGTGCTCCGCTTGGTCGACAGCGCCCCCACCGCGGGTGAACCCGAGAGCCTCGATGGCCTCCTGCACGCGCGCCCTGGTGGCTTCGGCTACCGCGTCCGGCCGGTTCAGGACGTTGGACACGGTGCCGGTGGAGACGCCTGCGCGTCTCGCCACGTCCACCACCTTCGCGCCGGTCTCCCCTGTGCGGGACACGCCCTGTCCTCGGAATACGTACGTCTTGCCGTGGCAGATGCAGGGCTTCGGCTGCGTACGCGCTATGTGCCTAGTCCACAAGCGAGCGAGCCACGCGGGGGCGTCGATGGTGCGGTAGCTGTCGTCCTTGGGCGGGCAGCGCTCGAACTCTCCGGAGTCGAGTTCGTAGAGCTGCCATTCCACACGCACGGCTGAGGGGCGGATGAACTCCGTCTCAAGGCCCACGATTTCGGCCCACCGCATGCCCGTGTAGCCCTTGGTTACAAGGGCTACGAACTCGTCATCGCGCCCGGAGAGGAGCGAGGCACGCTCGGCGCACAGCAGGATGCCGAGCGGATCCGCGACGACCTTTTCCGGCCCGCGATCACGTGAGCGTCCAGCGCGTTTCCCCCTACCACGGCGCTTCGTGGCAGGGTTGGAGCTGATGAGTTCGTCGTCCACCGCGTCTTCCAGGAGCAGGTGGAGCGTGCCGCGCCAGGTCTTCACGCTGGATGCGGCGTAGAGCGCCTTTTCTTTCTTCTCCCAGGCGTCGACGTCCGCGCGTTGGATGGACGCCAGTGACCGGTCCTCGAACTCCGGCAGTAGGTGTTCTTCCAGGTGACGCCGGTAGTTCTGCATGGTCGACGCGGCTAGATCTTGCGCCGCGTACCACTTCGAGGCGTACTCACCGAAGGTGGTCTGTCCGGCCGCCGGGTCCTTCCATGTGCCGCGCCGCACCTTGACCTCTTCTGCGTCGGCAGCTTGCTTGGCTTCGCGCTTCGTGCGGAAGCGAATGACGTTGCCTTTCTCATCGGCCACGGTGCCGTACTTGCCCGGCGAGATCTTGTAGCGGCCACGCCAGTACGTGTCGCGGTTCTCGGCGAACCCCATGCTCCCTCTCATCACAAACGACGGGTGGGAGTCGGTGGTTCGGCTCCCACCCGTCGAGGTCTCGTTGTCAGGCGGCGTTCTGGGCGCGTCGTGGACGTCGCGCCCTTAGCTGCACCGCAGGGGCGTCGAAGGAGACGACCGTTCGGCGACGGGCTGGAGTGCTCTTACTCTCGGACGTATTCACCTGGTCCGGACGCTCCTCAAGGATGTGGAAGATCTCCTCGATGTGCGTCCGGGTGAAGCGGTAGCCACTGCCGCTCCGTAGGAACGGGATACGGCGACGACGCGCCTGTTCCTTCACCCACCACTCCGAGCAGTCCAACGCATCGGCGACTTCAGCAGGCGAGTACGTCAAGGGCAGGCTCTGATTCTTCTGGCCGGAGGTCATGACTCCTCTTCCTGTGTGGGGCACGGCCTGCGTCGACCGCGCTCCCCTCTGGGGAATCCGCAACATCCGCCACGCCGCAACATTGCAGGTCAGCGGCTTGGATCTGTTGCGGATGCCGGTTGTGTTGCGGATAGCTGCCGCCGCACCGGGGCGCGGTGGCACTGTCGGGGTGGGGGTGGTCAGCCTGCGATGCGCAGTGGGCGTGTGTCGGTTTCCGCGAACATGTGGCGGCTCTCGGCAGGGGCTTCCGCCACGGATTCATCCCCGTTGACCTGCGGTGTTGCGGCTGTTGCGGCTGTTGCGGACTTTTCGGGGGGCGGGGGGCAGTAGCGGGCCCAGGCGTCGGTCAGATCCTCTGCGTAGTAGCCCTTCGGGGTGCCGCTGCCGACGCGGATTCCGCGGGGCCGGATGGGGGTGTTGTCGGGGCGGACGTACTGGCTCAGGAGCTTGGACAGGCCGCGAGCCGTGAGCGGCTTGCCGTCGTCGTTCAGGTCGGCCCAGGGCGCGTCATCGAGCCCATGGAGGACTTCGAGGATGGCGGCGGTGGGCATGCGGTCAGCGCCGCAGAACACGCGGTCGCGCAGGTCGGTCAACAAGCGGACCCCGAGGGAGGCTTCGTCGCCTTCCTGGGCGGCCTTGATGAGTTCGACGCAGGCGGCACGGGCGCGCTCGGGCCAGAAGCCGCCGGCCGCGTCGGCGACCGCGAGGAGCGGCTCCCACACGTCGGCGGGCCGGTCGGAGACACCGTCGGGCATCTCCGGCCACGCTTGAGCGACCTCGTCGTGCACAGTGGCAGCCCAGTCAGCGAGCCGGTCACGCAGGGCGTGGCCCTGCCTTTCGTGGACGCGCCGACGATAGGGCTCGGCCTTCTCGTTGGGGGCCTTCTTACGCATCCGGATGATGACCGAGCGGGTCAGGATCGTGTCCGGCAGCGAGCCGAGCCCGGCCATGGCGACCGCGCAGAACGAGGAGAACCACTCGGTGCTCTGGTTCGAGCCGTCCCCGACGCAGCGCAGGGACTTGGCACCACGCCGATAACCGGAGTTCAGGAACCCGCGGACCTCTTCGTTGCCTCCGGCTTTGGGGCCGAAGACGGTGTCGATCTCATCGAAGAGGAGCGTCGGCGTTCCGCCTTCGGCCTCCACGAGCCGGAAGAGTGCGTTGGCGGAGGCGTTGACGGTGGTGGCCGCGCGCGGGGTGAGGGTCTCCACGATCTCCAGGGCGCGGGATTTGCCCGACCCCGGCTCGGGGCTCAGGAAAGCCAGGCGGGCGGTGCCGTCGAACGCGTCGATCAGGTGCGCGTGCGCGTCCCACAGGGTGACGGCGACGTAGGCGGCTTCGGTGGGGAAGATGTTGAAGCGGCGGTGGAACGCTTCGACTTCATCGAGCAGGGCGGCGCCGTCGATGGGCGCAGGCGTGGTGGTCTCGGTCATGCGGCGTTCCTCCTTTCGGAGTGCGGGGCGGGAACTCCCGTGCAGAAGTGCTTGTGGGCCTCGTACTCGGTGACCAGGTCGGCCACCGCTTGCTGTCCGCGGGCGGAACCGGTCTGCCCGCAGGGGCAGGCGTAGGCGGCGGTGGGGGTGTCGGCGTAGCGCTTGGACCAGCGAGCGCCGTCCCCATGGGAGCGGTAGACCGGCGGGGCGTAGATACGGATGCCGGTCCGGTCCGGTGTCGGGTCGCCGGTGCGGTGGTGCGCGTGGTCGGCCGGGTGCGGGTCAGAACGAAAGGCCGAAAGGACGGCCTGTCGGCCGTCGCTCTTCGTGCCACGGCCTCCCGCGGTGCCACCGCTGGCCGGGCGCGAGCGCGGGGAGTCGGGTCGGGTGGGCTTTTCAGGGCGGGGGCTCATGCGGCGTCCCTGGGCCGGCAGGTGCGGATGGACCAGTCCAGGGCACTGCGGATCGTGGCCCGGCACTCGGCTGCGGGCAGTCCGGCCGCCTCTCCCGCCCCCTGAAAAGCCTCCTCCAACACGTCGCGGGGGATCTCGCCCCAGGCCACGAAGCGCCCCAGAGCGCGGGCGCTCACCAAGAGTTGCTTGTTCCGGCCGCCCTCCGGGCCTCCGCCCTCTGGGGTGCCCCTGACGCTGGCCGTCTCGCGCTCCAACGCCACGGCAGCCCGCCGGGTGGTCTGGCCAGGGATGAGCAGCGGCGCGGGCGTCATAGCGGGCCGGCACGGCTCGGCCAACAGGGGAGTCAGCCAGTGCGGCAGCGCCGCGACGGAGGCGTCTTCCAGTACCTCGTAGGCGCCCTCTGGGATGGTGCTGCCGGGGGCGACGACGTAGCCGCCCCAGGCGCGGGTGTCGATGTGCGGGCCGAGCCGGTTGACGCTGCTGGACAGCCTCCCGCCTGGTGGGGCGGTGAAGTACAGGTGGCGGCCCCTGCTGGGAGTCCGCACCTGGTAGGTGGGCGGGATCTGCTCGCCGGCGCGCTCGCAGAGCGCCTGCAAAGAAGCGGCGCCGTCAGGCGCTCCTTCTTCATCTCCCGGCTTGCACAGGTCCAGATCGATCACCAGCAACCCGGCCGGGCCGGTGGCGATCCCGACGTTGTACGGGGTGCGCTTCCACGCGGCTTGGATCAGTTCCGGGTCGGTGGTGGCGCGCTGCTCGGGGGTGCGGTGCCCGCCGGTGCAGCGGCCCGTGCCGGGGCAGGAGCGTTCCGGGTGTCCGGCCGGACGCTTGGTGCCGGGCTGCAGAGGGATGACGGGCCAGCCACGCTCCGCAGCGCACAGCGCGGCGGCCAGCAGATGCAGGTTGCCGAGGTCGACGGTAGAGGCCTCGATGGCGTCGAGAAGGCTCATGCTGCGCTCCTGTTGGTGAGCAGCATTTGGTGCTGGGTGGGGATGGCGTTGATGACGCGGGTGCGCCAGCGCAGGGCGTACTCCAGGCAGTTGGCGCAGTTCTTGTGCGTGGTGTGGCCGGGCAGCGAGGGGCGGCGGCGGGCGTGCGCGCTCCAGGCGGCGGAGTCCGCGGAGGCGAGCAGGTGGCCGACGCGTTCCAGGCCGAGAATCTTGAAGCCGAAGCCGTGCAGCTTGAAGCCGTGCGCGGCCATCGCGGTGACGATCGCGGCCCCTTCGCGGGTGGACTGCAGGCGGCACACCGACCCCAGCCCGACGACGGGCTCTGCCCGCAGGTCGACACCGGCCTTCTCGTACAGATCTACGCACCGCTCATAGTCCGGGACCGTGCGCCCCTGAATGACGGGGGCGATGCGCAGGTCCCGGGCGAGGGAGCGCAGTTCGAGGAAGTTGGCCACGGTCCGGCGCTGGTGCTCGGCGACGCTCAGGTGCGTGCCGACGAACACGTTCTTCCCGACCTTGCCGCCGTGGATGATGAGGTCTTCGCACATCCAGTCCTGCTGTGCGGCCCAGTCGTAGGGTCCGACGCATTCCCAGATGCGGCGCAGGTCCTCGACGTACTGGCGGGGAGTGCGGGTCCAGTAGCCGTGACGCTGGAGCTCCGAGAACCCGCCGGAGTCGACCGCGTACGGGCCCTTGGCGGGGTAGAGGGTGGCCGCCGCGGCGAAGTGCTCGGACTTCAGGAACAGCGGCACATCGGTGCGCTTGATCCAGTGCCGCTTGTGGGTGGTCAGGTAGAACCGCATCCCACCCGCGGCGGGAGATCCCGACTCGGGGGCGGGGCTGGCTGGCAGTAAGGCTCGCCGGATGGGGATGGCGTGGGTCATGCTGGAAGACCTCCACAGGTCTGATGAGGGACAGGTGGACAAGGGCGGCCCCAGTTCTTTGGCGAGATGCGGGGGCCGCCCTTGGCGTAGCTAGAACGGGGGTTCGGCGTCCGTCGTGGCCCCGGCGCCGCTGTTGGCCACGGCCCACGGGTCGTCACCGGCCGGGCCGGACGGTGTGGCGCGCTTGGCGTTGATCTGGACGGTGGTGAAGCGCACCGAGGCGCCGATGTCGTCGACCTCGACGGCGAGCATGGAACGCTTCTCGCCCTGCTCGGTCGTCCAGTCGTGCTGGCGCATCCGGCCGACCGCGACGACGCGGGAACCCTTCTGGAAGCTCTCCGCGATGTGTTCTGCGAGGGTGCGCCAGGCGGCGCAGCGGTAGAAGGCGGTGGTGCCGTCCTTCCACTGGTTCGAGGCGCGGTCGAAGCTGCGCGGGGTGACGGCGATGGTGAACTTCGCGAGCGCGGCGCCGCCCTCGGTGAACTTCAGTTCGGGGTCGTCGGTCAGGTTGCCGACGAGGGTGATCGGGGTCTCTCCGAACGACATGTGGTTCCTCTCCAGTTCAGCGGTTCAGTTCGTTGCGGTTGCGGGCGATCAGCCCGTAGGCGGGTGCGGTGATCGTGTTGGTCTCCTGCCGGACGGGGCCGGCGTAGTGGTGGTGGGTTTCGGTGCGGGTGGCTTTGAGGGAGCGCGCGGCGGATCCGATGGTGGCGGCGACGGCGGCTACGGCCGCGATCGGCAGCGTGAGGAACAGGACGCTGGTGAGGGTCACGGCGGCGAAGCCCTGGCAGGCGAGCCAGATCCCGCACCCGAGGCCGACGCAGGTAGCGCCGACGCCGATGCCGGCCACGGCGGTGCCCGCGGCCCAGGCGGGGACGATCCGGCGGTCCGCCTACGGCACGGGCGGGGTCGTGCCGTAGGCGGGCAGCGGGGTGGTGTCGCGGTAGGAGGTCGGCATCTGCGGGACGGGCCGGTAGGCGTCGGCGATGATCCGGCGGGCTTCGGCGGTGGCGTCGGCGTCGGTCATGCGTGGCTGCCACGCGGGGGTGGGCTGGTCGTGGTCGGGCATGGTGGGGCTCCTGCCAGGAGTCAGGTGAGGTGGCGGGCGGCGTCGGCGAGCGCGAGGCATATGGCGCGGACGGGACCGGCGGCGCCGGTGCTGGCGGTGAAGAAGCCGAACAGGAACAGCACGAGAGCGCTGAACGGGCCGACGTAGCGGCCCCGTAGCAGGACAAAGGCCAGCACCCCGAAGAGTGCGACGGCGGACAGGGTCACGATCACGAGCGGCCTCCCGGGGAACGTGCGGCGGGCAGCACCCGTGGGGTACTGCCCGCGCTGTGGCTTGTCGCGTTACTTGTCGTCTGGCTTGTCGCTTGTCTTGTCTTGTCGCTTGTCGCCTTGCAGGTCACAAGCCGTTTCCGGGCCTCCAAGGACCCGTCAGGGGGCATGTGTTTTGGCGAGGCGACAAGCGACAAGCGATCAGCACTCGGAAGGCGGTTCGGAGGCGTGCTGACGGTGGACGTAGCGGGCCTTGGTGCCCTCCCCAACACGGACGGCGGTGCCGTCCTTCACCCATGCCTTGAGCCAGCCGACGACCGTCTGACGGGTCGTGCCGTGGGCGTCGGCGAGCGCGCGGGCGATCGCGGATGCCCCGGTGCCCTCCCGCCCGGCGGTCAGCAGCAGCGCCAGTGCCTCCTGTTGCGCGGGGCTATCCTGCTCGCCCCGCAGCGCCGATAGGTTCAGCCCACCCGAAGCCGGCGGCGGAACATCCGCGATCGGGGTGTGCGGGTCGGGCGCGGTGCCGAACTGGGCGTCGATCTCCGCCCGGAAGCGGCGCAGCATCTCGTCTTCCGGCGAGACTTGCTCCGTCTCCCGTCTGGTCAGCGCGGACAGCTTCAGCCCCGACCCCGCCCCGGACGGTGCGGCGTCGGTGTTGTCGTCGCCGGGGGTGTGGTCGCGCATCCACGCGATGCGGTCGGCGTCCCAGCGGCGGGCGTAGGCGGGCCCGGCCGCCTTGGCGGACACGTTGTCCAGCCGGGGGTGGCGGTCGGAGGTGGCGGCGATGATCTCCCGGATCTGGTTCGGGAGGATCCGCCACGCCTTGAACAGCGCGGCCGGAGACTCCGGGGTCCCCATGAATCCCGCACCCTTGTAGGGGGCTTGGTCGACGCGCAGGCCGCGGGTGCCGGGGAACATCTTGCCCAGGTCCATCCCCTCCGTCTCACCCCCGGTCAGCGCGACGCGGACCTTGGCTTCGCGGCGGATCATGAGGTTGCTGAGCACGCTGCCGGTGGCGCCCAGGGCGGTGAGGACGGTGCGGATGCCCATGGCGCGGGCGATCCGGATCACTTCGAGGATCTTCTCCGCGAGTTTGCGCATGCTGCGGTCGGGGCTGGCCAGGATCTCCGCCCCCTCATCGATCACCAGCATGATCTGCGGGATCGTCCGGCCGATGGGCAGCAGGTCGGCGTTGGCCTTGGCCAGCACGTCTTGGTAGCCCATCTTGCGCTGCTTGGCCACCCGCACCGCGGTCTCCAGCATGAGCAGGGCCTCGTCATACGTTCCGGCGAGCCAGTCCACACCGGGACGCACGGGCTTGCCATCCTCTGCCGTGATCTCCCCGTTGAGGGCCGGCAGCACCCAGGGCAGGCCGGCGGATCCGGCGTTGAGGTCGATCACCCACGTGAGCACGTCTTCGGCGCGGGCGAACCCGGCGAGGATCGTGTGGACCATGTTGGTCTTGCCCGATCCGGTCGGGCCGACGATCAGCGCGCACTGCTCGCGCAGGTAGGCGAGGATGCTTTCCGCGTTGGTTCGGTAGCCCCACGGGATGCCGGTGTGTAGGGAGAGCGGCCCGTAGTCGGCCGGGTAGGTGCGCTCCTCTTCCAGGACGTTGACGGTGGTCACGTCGATGATGACCCTCCCCTGGTGGATGCCCGGGGAGGCGGTGGCGGTGCAGCCGTGCGGCAGCCGCGCATCGGCGGACAGGCGGGCCGACTCGGCAGCGATCTTGTTCCAGGTGGCGCCGCCCGGGGGCAGCTCCGCGTCGATGGAGAACCCGGCGCCGGTTTCCCACTTCTCCACGCCCAGGACGCGCACGGTGATGGAACACACCCGCTGGATGCGGTCCACCCATTCCGCGGCGATGGCCCGGCGCTCCGCGGACAGCTCCGCGGCGATCTGCCGCTGCTCGGCTGCGACGGCCTCCTCTTCTCGAGCCTCTTCGTACAGGGCGGTGGAGCGGGCGGCGGCGCCGATGCCAACGCCGATGGTGGCGAGGGATCCGAGGGCGGCCCAGGTGAGGGGGCCGTGGGTCATGGCCCAGGTGGTCCATCCGGCGCCGATGAGCCAGGAGGCGGCGCGGGTGGCGAGGGTGCGGCCGGCGTTGCGTACGCGCAGGCCGACGACGGTGTGGCCAAGGGCGCCGGCGGCGCCGACGGCGAGGGCCCAGCCAGGGGGCATGGCGGTGGCGGCGCCGGTGGCGGCGACGGCGAAGGCTCCGGTGGTGGCGGACAGGGCACCGGTCACGGGTCCGTGCCCGGCAGCCCAGTCCAGCACCGGGCCACTGCTCTTGTTGGCGGTGGCGGTGCTGCTCATCTCAGACGTTCCAGCCCTTCTCAGCGTCGTGGCCGTTGCGGGGGTCCTCGTGCCGGGCGATGTCCTGCTCGTGCGCCTGGCGGAACAGCGGGCCCATGTCCTCGGCGACGGCGACGGCGCTCATCAGGGCGCCGAAGATGTCGTTGAAGCCGTCCGCGACTTCCTTCTCCAGCGGGAACTCGCCGTCGGAGCGCTCGGCGAGGATCTTCATCACGTTTGCCACGCTGGTCAGCGCGGCCGGGAGTCCCTCGACCATGGCGAGGATCTCCATGGCGTTCTCGGGGTCGTACTGGGTGGCGGCCTGCTCCATCTCGGAGGCGGCCTCTTCGAATCGGAATCCGGACACGTGCTCTCCTTCACTCACCTCGGGTGTGGTGTGGGCGGGGACCTTGACCGCGGGCCGCTGAACGTCGTCCGCGATGCCTTCCGTGCCGTCCTTGGCAGCCTCCGCATCCGCGGCGGCCTCCTGCTCGCGCAGCGTGCTGCGGGCGGCTTCATCCCGCTCGGCGCGCTGCTCGGCAGCCGCCAGGACCAGACGCCGGTACAGGCGGCGCCCGGGGTGCATCAGCCACGGAATGCCGAGCTTGCGTCCGAGCGGGGTGGTCAGGCAGCCGAGCAGGCCGATCGGGAGGGCGAGCAGGGCGGCGAGCAGGCGGCGGCCGTGGAAGCAGGCCGCGGACCTGCGCAGCGCCTGCCGGGCCGCCTTGCGGGCGGGTGCCTTGCGGACCGCGGCCCGCTGCGCGGCGACCGTGTCGGCCGTCTTGGTGTCGCGCTTGGCGCGGTGCTTGGCGATGGCCGCGTCCCGCACTGCGCGGGCCTTGCGGGCGGCACCGCCCAGCAGGCGACCCCCGCCGTTTTCGCGCTTGCCCAACTGGGCTTTGCCGACGGCGGTTTTGGCGTTGCGGCGGGCGTCGGCGACCGCGCGGCGGGCTGCGGTGGTCTGTGCCCGCTTGTCGGCGCGGGACCCGGCCGCGGCCTGCTGCGACGCTCGCAGGGCCCGTATCTGCCCCACCCGGCCAGCAGCCTTACCCGCCCTGCCGGTCGGGTGTGTGGACGCGCCGTGACCAGCCGTGCTGCGGGGCTTGCTACCGGCTCCGGTGCTGCCGCGGCGGTGCTGGCCCGGCACGCGACCGGACCGGGCACCAGCGTTTCGGCTGCCGCCTGCTCCCGTGCCGCCGCGGCGCAGGCCCGCGCTGCGGGCAGCTGTACGACCAGCGGCGCGGGCCGCGGCCCGGCGGGCCTCGCGACGGGTGCTGGGCTTGCGGGAGCGCTTGGCGGCAAACGTTCCGAGCACGACCGCACCGGTTGCAGCCACGATCGCAGCGATCGGGCCCCCGGCCAGGGAAGCGGCGGCGACCGCGCCCACGGTCGTGTTCGCCCCCGTCAGGGCGAGCGGGACGACCGGCCAGCCGCCGGGCGTGTGCTCCACCTCCTTCCCGGCCAGGGCTGCGGTGGTCTGCGGCTCGGGAGGCGGGGGCGATGTGGTCGGGGCATCCTCGACGGCTACCGGCTCAGTGCTGAGTTCCGTCATGCTGTGAGCACTCCTTCACGGAGTAGGGCCCGGCCGGGACTGTGGAAGGTGGTCGGCCGGGCCTGCCAACAGGGCTTATGCGACGCGCTGTTCTTCCGGGTAGGCGCAAGGGGCGCACATGCCGAGCGAGGGCGGGATGACGTATCCGGCATCCCGACCGCACTGCGGGCACCTGCGCCGGGTGGCGTTCGCCTTGGCCAGCGCCGCCCATTTCGCGGGCGTCATCGGCCGTACGGGCTTGGCTGCGTCGATGCGGTAGAGGTAGGCGACCAGCGGACCGCGGCGCCGCCGCGGACGCTCGATCTGGGCGGCCACGTCCTGTCCACCGGGCCGCAGGTCCATCGCTCGGAGTTGGCGGACCGTGGCCAGCCCTTCCGGGGCCAGCCGCCACCGGTACACAGGCAGAGTCCCGTCAGACTTGGCAGCCATCAGCGGCCCGAAATGGCGAGGTCAGCGGATACGCCGACCGCCGACTCACGCAGGTCGCTGTAGCGGGCAGAAACCCAGCCCACCGACCAGCCGCACAGCTCTGCCGCGGCCCGCACTGGCAGGCCCTCGACGTAGGCGGCGTGGGCGACGGCGCGGGCCCGGTCCTCGGTCAGCTTCTCCGTGGCGGGGCCGGCCGACAGGAGCGCGGCGCGTTCACGCGCGGCCTGCTCCTCCCGCTGCTGTCGGTCGCGGCGCTCCCGCTCAAGGCGCTCTCGCCGCTCCTGCTCGGCACGCTCGGCGGCTTCCCGTTCACGGCGTTCATGCTCGCGCTGGAGTTGTTCACGCTCACGCTCGGCGCGTTCACGCTCCTCCCGATCCACGCGCTCGCGGGCCTGCTCGCGCTCGCGTTCCTCCCGCCGCGCGCGCTCTTCCCGCTCGGCTTGTTCACGCGCCATGCGGGCTTCGTGCTCACGCTGTTCACGGGCCAAAGCGGCCGTGTGCTCGCGCTCCTCCCGCGCCCGACGCGCGGCATCCTCACGCCGCTGCGCCGCGGCACGCTCGCGCGCTTCCCGCTCTGCCTGTTGCCTTTCCTCCAGCGCGTTCACTGCCTTGGCGATGGCGCGCCGGTAGGCAAGCCCGGTTTCCGCGGTGACGATCAGCAGCAGCGGCGCGACCGCGTGCACAGCCACGCCCACCAGGTCGTTTTTCAGGGCGGAGTCGGCGACGTTGAGCGCGAGGGTCATGCAGCCGGTCATCCACCGCAGCGCGATGGGCCACTTGCCGCCGTTACCCCCGAGCCGGGCCAGCACCGCATCCAGGCGGACCACGATGACCACCGCGGCATCCACCACCAGGGGCAGAATCGGGGCGGTCCAGCGCCACCGGTCAGGGGTGTGAGCGGCTGCAAGCGGGGTGACGGTGAGGATCGAATAGAGCATCGCGCCTGCGACGATCAGCCATGTGCCGGCCGACAGCGCCCGCTCCGCTGAACGGATCTGATCGGCGTTCACGCGCCCACCCCCGCCCGTGAACACACCCGGACGGCGGCGATGAGAACGACCGGGGAGGTGGGAACGTCGGGGGTCTCGCTGTCCTCCGTCCACGTCCACTCAGCGCCCGGTACCGGCTCGAAACCGAGCACGCTGAGCGCTTCCGTGCGTTGCGTGAACGTTGGCACCGTGGCGCCGAAGCCGTACTCCGGCCACCGCTCGGAGGTGTTCAGCAGCACCACGTACAGACGCCACCACCCCCGACGCATCGACATCTGCGCCGTGAACTCTTCCGGCATTAGGCCGCCTCCCCCGAGGGGACGCGGTTGGCCAGCGCTGCCCACTCAGCCAGGACCCTGTTCTGCGCTCGGCGCAGGCGCCGGGCGTCCAACGGCGACGGTGTGCGGTCCAGTAGCGCGATCTGCACGTCCAGCAACTCCACCTCGGCGGAGATGAGCGGGAGCTCCCGCTCGATGGCGTCCAGCTCCGCAGCCGTCGGCTCGCGGTCGTACTCGATGGCGGTAACAACCATCTGAACAGCACCGATGTACTCCATGGGTCGTAACTCCTCAGCTCTGGAACGGCCCGAACAGCACCCCCGGAGGGCCTAATCTCCGGGGGTGCGCGCCGCTCTGGGGTGCTCAGCCGCACGCCACGCGCGGCCGGAGTGCCCCGGGCGGGATTTGATCCCGCGCCCTTCACGGCTGGATGCCGGGGCGATTGTGGGGATGTAGGGACCCGTCTTCACCGGTTCGCCGTTGCCAGGCGGACCGGTCCCGAGCCGGGAATCGGGCGCGTCATCGTCACTGCTCTGACGCCAGCAGGGCGGC
This sequence comes from Streptomyces sp. CA-106110, assembly GCF_050936285.1. Taxonomy (NCBI): domain Bacteria; kingdom Bacillati; phylum Actinomycetota; class Actinomycetes; order Kitasatosporales; family Streptomycetaceae; genus Streptomyces; species Streptomyces sp. CA-106110. Next base: position 5,782,672 of record NZ_JBNJNB010000001.1, read on the forward strand.
CTGCACGGATTTGGTGCAGGTTGGCGTGCCGCCGACGACATCACCCGGTCGCTGCGGGGGCGGTCTCACTCTTGCCGCCACGTGCATTGGGGCCCCGCTGTACTTCCCCACACCCGGAAAGGCCGGGTGGCGCCTGCCAAGCGCGTAGGGGAGAGACGACGTTCATCACGGCGGTTTGCCCCCGGACCCTCGCCCTAGGCACCTACCGCGACCGCCGACTCGCGTCAGCCCCGCACGATCACTGTTCAGTTCACAAGCAACGGACGCTTCCTCCGTACTCACCCCTGCGGGCTTTCCTTCGGGCGTTGTCTGCGCAGGCGGAGATCCCTGGACTAGTTGGACCCCCTGCGCAGCTTGTAGGTACAAGCTGCTGACTGTGATGCTGCACTGGCCGACGGTGAGTCGTCAAGGGATTGGGGGCAACATGTACCAATGAGTTGACCGAGTGCATCATGATGGGGCCATGAGCGAGCAACCGAGGTACAGGCAACTGGCCGACGCCCTTCGCCGGGGGATCGGCGATGGCACCTACCCGCCGGGGTCACGCCTTCCGTCGGAGAGTGAGCTCTCCAAGCGATTCACGGCGTCGCGGAACACCGTGCGGAACGGGCTAAAGCTGCTGGTCAGCGAAGGTCTCGTGACGTCTAGTCAGGGACTCGGCTACGAGGTCCGATCACATGAGGTCTTCACGCTGAACGCCTCGAAGTTCGAGAACCTGACCTTCCCGCAGAACGGCGACGCCTACAACACGGACGTGACGAACGCCGGCCGTCGACCGCATCAGACCTTCCGCGTGGAGATGACGCCCGCGCCGAAGGAGATCGCCGAACGCCTCAAGGTCGAGCCGGGCTCAACGACCGTGCTGCGCTTCTGCCACCGGTACGTGGACGACACGCCGTGGTCCACACAGGCGACCTACTACCCCGGATGGCTTGTCGAGGAGGCGCCGCGCCTGGCTGAGCCCGGAGACATTGAGGAGGGGACCACGCGGTACCTCACCAGGCTGGGGACTGAGCAAGTCGGGTATTTCGACGAGATCGCTGCGCGTATGCCCACGCCCGAGGAGGCGCGGTTGCTCGAAATCGGCGCCGGCGTTCCGGTGATGCTGTGGACGCGCACGGGCTATTCCGAGCGGAAACCCATCCGCTGCACCATCACGACCTTCCGGGGCGACCTCAACCGCATGAACTACGAGATCGGCGACCTTGCCGCCCGAAGCGAGAACACGTGATTATCGCGCCCGCAGAACCCCATGACCTGGCCAAGCTGCTGGCCTTCCGTGAGGAAGCCGCAGCTTGGCTGCGTGGACTTGGCTCTGACCAGTGGAGCCGCCCGTATCCGGCTGAGAAGTTGCTGGCCACGATCGAAGCGGGCACCGTGTTCATGCTCCGCGACGGGCACACGACTGCCGGCACCATCACGCTCACACCGGAAGCCGAAGACGGTCTGTGGACAGCGAAGGAGCTGAGCGAATCATCCCTGTTCGTCAACAAGCTCACCGTGGCCCGCAGCCATGCCGGGCGGAACCTTGGGGCCCGACTACTCAATTGGGCAGGGGACCGCGCCTATCGAGCGTCGGCCAAGTGGCTACGCCTGGACGCGTGGACGACGAACGAAGGGCTTCAGCGCTACTACCTAGGCCAGGGATTCGAGCATGTCAGAACAGTCACCGAAGGAGGTGCGGTCAACGGTGGCCCCCGCGTCTCCGGTTGGCTCGCGCAGCGAGCTACACACCCCGCAAATCATGGGTTCACTGACGAAACGGCCCCCCCCCGGAACTCCTGGCTTGAGGTCAGAGTCATTTGGGTGGCCGTGGGTCATGTGTGGGCCAGATAGCACAGCTCAATGGCTGCTAGTCCCATTCGGCAGGTCAGAGCGCTGCGGACCTGCTCGGCGCGACCCCCTTGAAAACCAACGCCGCACGAGCGGTAGAACTTTCCCTACTTCCATCAAGCCCCGGCTGCGCTCCGCTCCGCCGGGCGCGCTACCTGCTCCGCTCGGGGCGCCGCTCCTGCCTCCGGCCCGCTCCGCCCCGGCTGCGCCTCCGCGCGCCCATGTGTGGATAGGGCCGGTGGCCATGAGTCGATCACCGCATAGAGCGGGCCACAGTCAAGACAATGCCTCCGGCGGGGGATCGGCCGGCACCGGGATGGAGGGGGCGCCGTTCCCGACTGCGGGCACGTAGAGGGCGTGCGTGGGGAGCTCCCATCCCGTCCACCGTCGACCCAGGCAGAGCCGAGCAGACGCGGCCCAGGGGCGTCAAGGTCGTTCGTACAGTGGCGCGCTCCACCTTGACGCCCTTGAACCACGCCTGCTCCACGGTGTGTGGGTCGACGGCGGACGGGATGGGAGCTGGGGTGGGTGGTGGGTTGAGGAGAATGATGCCGCCACAGATATGAACCCGTGGGCGCTGGCGCACCACGGCCACGCCGAGTGCGGTCGGGATCAGGTCCACCCATGACCATCAGTTGACCGATCCCAGGCTCGGTCATGACCAGCTATTCATCGCATCATGATCAGTAGTGACGCATCTTTGACAGGAGGGTCAATAGGATTGTAAATGTTGGGAGTTTCGGACCCCCGGGCTCGCCTGCCGACCCAGCGGATTTCCATCGCATCCTCATCGACTTCAAAGGACAAAAGTGTTCCTTTCTCATCGCACCGCCAAAGCGGCACGAGTCATAGGCACTTTCGGCGCCGCGGCCGCACTCTCCATCGGTATCGCTGACACGGCGTTGGCTTGCAGCATCAGCGACTTCTCGGCAGTGGCCGTATGCGACGCAGGCGGCAACGGCGTCATCCGCGTCACCGACAAGGACGCCTCCGGGACCCCGGCTACTGTCAGCCTGTACGTGCAGCTGAGTATGCCCGGGGGCGAAAGGCTCGTCGCCACCAAGACGATCGAGCACCCGACCGCACAGGGCGTATCCGTCGATCTCACCCCCCTGGATTGGTACGCAGGGGAGACCTTCCGGGTTCACGTCAAGGCAGGCGACCAGGTCGACGCTGACGTCCAGCCGCTGACCGTCGTAGCGAATGAAACCTGCGCGCCCTCCGGCTCCACCTCCTCGACGCCTGCCACTCCCTCCGCGCATCCCTCCTCGACATCCTCCGCCGCCCCAACCGCCCTGCCGAGCCCGGCACAGAGCAGCAGCGCGGCCGCCGCGCCTGGGGCGAGCAGCGCCCCGTCCCCCGCAGGCGGTAGCAGCAACCTTGCCGAGACCGGCGCGGGCAGCGGTACCACCGTGATCGCTGGCGTCGCCGCAGCCCTGGTCGTGGCCGGCGGAGGCATTGTCGTCGCGCTGCGCCGTCGAGCAGCACACGGCTCCCGCTAAAAGACCCTGCCGCCACACCGACCTGGTCGGCATTTCGCGCACGGTCGCCGTACCCCTGAGGACGGCGACCGACGGGTTGATTCAGTCCTGGAGAGTCGCCAACATGCAGGCGGAGTTTGCGTGATCAGGGGTGCCCTGCCCACCGAGCTTGTCAAGCCCCCCTCGCTGTTCTGACATCTGCGGCTGACACCAACAAGCGCGAACACGAGCGATTGACGCTGAACCTCAGCGGAATGCCGGTCGAGACACTGCACGCGGTATGCGACATCAGCAACCCCACGTGATCGACCTGATAAGGATGAGGGTGGACATCAAAGCCTCGTGATCAGCTTGACTCAGCCATTGAAACTCCGCCTCAAGCTTGTAGATGTGGCCAGCCGTCCCGGTTCGAGAAGGTCTCGAAGCAGTAGCGAGTGGACCGGTCCCGCTCCTTGCCGGTTGCCATCTCGTAGGCCTGATCAGGCACATAGAGAAGTGACTTGCCGTCACGCGTAGAGGCGGTGTACGGGGCGAACTGGTCGACGTCGAAGAACACGGACTCCCAGACGGATCGGCCGGCGGCCACCACGGCGCAGCGTGAGTACAGGAAGCTGTCTGCAGATTGCGGGAAGGGCTCACCGTCCCGCAGCGTCAGGTCGGCGACCGGCAGGGTGCCGAACTTCTCTTGATCCAGACGGTACAAAGCCTCCGCTAGGCGCTCGGCGAAGCCTTGGATGTCGGAAACCGGGCGATTGCTGAGCTCTACAGCAAGACGGCGGCAACCAGCTTCATCGGTCTTGCCGTCCAGAGTGCCTATCAATGCCCAGAAGTCGGCCCAGGTCATCATCATGGCCAAGAGCGTACGACCCGGCAGCTGGACCGTCTCTGGGCCATCCGAAGCCGCTCAACGGCACCCGACTACGACAGCCAGACCGCCGGGCTGACGGCAACGAGGACGGACGCCACGGCACGCAGCGGTATGTCGCGGACTGTCGACCTTGGTCGTCATCGGGACCGAAACTGATGAACTCCGCACGATCAACTCGCTTGAAAAGCAGAGGGTCGGCTGTGCCCCGTGCCCGTTGCGTGCCCGGTCCGGCGGGACGCAGCGGGGACTCACGGGGAACAGCGGCGCCGAGCGCGCTCCGGCCCAGGTCAGGGAGTTACCAGGTCAACGCTCACCCGCATACGTGGTCTTCCAAACTAGGGACTTCGGGTGATGGGCTGCTCCTCCTTCAACGGAGCACCAGGAGATGCCGTGCGCCCCCCTTCGCTGGGCAGTCCCGGTGATCAGAGCAGTTCGACGCTGAGGTGAGTCCCGAGCTCGGTGAACCCGAGCCCGAGCGCGACCTTCTTCGCCGCCGCGCTCCGAGTCCGCCACTGCGGGAGCATGCCTTGCGCGAGCGCGTGCTTCACCGCGGCAGATCCAGTCGCACGGGAAAGGCCCTTCCGACGCCAAGCGGGTGCAGTCAGCACAGACACGCTGGCCACCCCGTCCGGCCATTCGTAATAGACGGCCGCAGCGACAACCTGGCCGTCCACTCGGACGACAAACGCAGGAGAGGACAACTCGTCCAGGCCGGCCTCCAAGGCGTCCTCCGGCCCGGCAACCTGTTCCAGATCGCCCAGATCGAAGTAGCCGGGCACTTCTTCCACGCGCAGTCCCGCCGGGGGTGCTGCCGCTCGGAAGCCGTCGTTCGTGACATACGCAAGCGCGAAGGGCCCAAGAACCTCACCGATCGGAAGCACTTTCCCGATCTCCTCGGGATCTGTCAGCTTGTCATCGGGCAGCTCGGCAAACACCCTACGAATGCGGCCGGCGGTTTCCTCGCTCGGAGCCGTCACGATGGCGGCGCCTCCCAGGAGCACGATGCCTACCCACCCATGTGGGCCGATCCTCGACCCAGGCGAGAGGACGACGCTGACCTCGCCCGCCGCATCGAATGGGATTGGCACCGATGCCAGCTCCTGCCACACGCCCTGAGCACTGACCAGCAAAGGATCCCTCGACATGGCCCGATACTGCCAGGCCCGAGGGAGCGCGCGCACGGGATTAACACGGCCATACCTCGCCGAAGACCTCAATCCGACTGGAAGCCGAACTTGCCCAGTTCGAGCAGGTCCAGGGCGACACCCACCCGCACACCCTAACCAGCCGCCTCGCCGCCGCCCGCGCTGTACTGCAGAGAAATACAGCAATCTCAGCAACCGGCTACGAACGACAACCGCCCTCAGGGACCGAATAGCAACCTCTATGGCCCTGGTTGACCGATCTCTGTAGAGCTACGGATCAGAAGGTTGCGCGTCCCCTGCGGCAGCCCAGTCACAGGTCGGGCCGTCTCAGTTTCCGTCTCATTCAGCGCCGTACATGGCTGTTCAGCCCGGACCACACATGGCAATCGACTCATGGACCGGCCAGCCGTGAACGCAGGTGAACAACCCTGTACGAGCCCCGCGCCCCCACCACCACAGTTGGAAAGCGTGTTGGTCCGGGGCTCGAAGGCAAGCGACGGTTGCAAAACGAGTGTCGGCGCCCGGTCGATCGTCAAGAAGCCGCGGACCATGCGTGGACACGCTCCGCCCGATCAATCGCGCGTGAGCTTCGGACCTGCTGCATTGCCCGAGAGCAAAGCGGCCTCCGGAGCCGTGTCCGGGCATGCCGGCTGGCGCGACCGTCGCGGGGAGCCCGCACCAGATGCGCACCAGAAGGGGCGGTCAACCACGGACAACCACGGAGTGAGGGGGCATAGCACCATGGAGGCCGACAGGCACGTACGCCCTGGTCACGGGCTCATGCCGTCGACGAGGTCGGTGATTCCCAAGCTCAGGGCTCGGGTGACTCACGTTCCCCCTGAGGATATTCAGGTCGCGAGGCGGTGTGCGAGATCCAGTAGCTCTCCGAGCCTGAGGACCCGCCCGCCGGAACCTGGGAGGGGGACGTGCAGCGTTTCGGTCCATCGGTGCGGAATCCCGGCCAGCCCGTAGGCCGCGCCGGCGAGGCCGCCGGTGACGGCGGCGACTGTGTCGGTGTCTCCGCCGAGGTCGATCGCGGCACGTATCGCGTCCTCGAACGTGGCAGTGGTGCGCAAGGCCCAGATCGCCGAGCCCAGGCATGGCCAGACGGCGCCGTTGAACTCCGTGGCCTGATCAGGGTGCCAGTCCGGGGCAAGGACAGTGGCGTACCGATCGCGATGGTCCGGGTGCACAAGGGCCACGGTGGCCGGGAGCGCGGCGAGGGGATCGGCGCCGTACAGGGTGACCCGGACGAGCTCATGGAAAATGGCCGTGCCTTCCCAGGCGGCCCCGTCGCCGTGGGTTAGAGCGGCAATGCGGCGGGCAGCATCCATCGTTGCTTGCTGGCCGTCGCGGGCGAAGTGGACCGCGGAGGTGGAGGCCCGCATCAAGGAGCCGTTGCCCGCGGCACGCTGGTTGATCTGGAAGTGAATCCCGGCGGCCAGATCCCAGGGCATGCCGTTGGTCAGGACGTCCTCGGTCTGCAGCCCGATGTCCTTGGGATCAGACACCGCCCAATGCTGAAAGCGGGCGAACATGTCTGGCAGGTTCAGCCCGCCGCACTCCAGCAACGACTCGGCGACCAGGACGGCCATCTGGGTGTCATCCGTGGCCTCACCCGGATCCCAGCCACCGCCTCCGCACATCTCACCACCGGCACCAGGCGCAGGGAACCGTGCAGAGAACGCCCCGGCGGGGCCGAACTCGAAAGGGGCCCCCAGCGCGTCGCCCACCGCCGAGCCGATGACCGCCCCGGCGGCCCGCTGAATGCCCTCCACTGGGTCAGGCTATCGACACCGCACAGCGCACGAGCCACGATCGCGGCGGTGATCCGCCTGGGAAACCGTCCCGGCCCGCAGTTCATGTGCCAGGCGACGTTCGCCCCGGAGTCACTCCGCGGTGTAGGTGGCCTTGGGGCCCATCTCGTCGCCCTTGATGCTGGTGAACGCCTGGGCGGTGGTGGTGTCACCGGAGGCCTGTGCCTGCTGCGCGTACGTGGCGCCGCATTGGCCTTGCGGGGCCGCCGCCCGAGGATCCGGGCGCTGCCGATGCGGCCCTGCGCCAGGTGCTGGCTGCCCGCAGTCATCTGTTCCGAGTGTGGGAGAAATCTGGGAGAAGATCTTCTCCCAGTGCCTCCCAGACACCTCGGTGGACCAACTCATGCCGAGGCCTTGAACTGGGTGAATGCCCCGGAGGAGAGGTCTGGATCTTGCCCGGACCTTATTCGGGACGAAGAGGTCGTGGGTTCAAATCCCGCCACCCCGACAGTGAAACACCAGGTCAGGGACCTGATCCGCATCGCGGGTCAGGTCCCTGACTGGTTTCCAGGGCGCCTCTGGAGAAATCCTGGAGAAGATCTTGGAATCTGTCTCCAGAGCCGCGCTCTACTGGCGGGCCCTCAGCAGCGCGCCCAGGACAGCCACCGGCGGGCCTTGGCTCATGGCCCGGCGCGCGCCCAACCCTTCCTCCCACATCTCGGTGAGCGCGGTCATCAGCCTCCGCCGCATGCCAGGAGTGATGTGGTCATAGTGCTGTGACCGCATAGGTTCGCCGGGTTGCCGGCGGGACGGTTGGCTCGGTGCGCTCTCACCGCGGTACGGGCACGGTATTCAGACTGACCTCGGCTCAAGTCGATCCGCGCCTATGACCGCAGCGTGCTGTCCCAGTGCCATGTGGTGAGACGAGGGTGCCCGGGCAGTTCGGCGCGCCCGGTGGCCCACAACAGGGTGAGCCAGGGATCCGCGCTGGCCGGGGCTTCTGGGAACAGACGGGTGAGCACTCGCGAGCAGAGAGCGGGCGGCGGGGTCCAGGCAAGCCCGAAGCCTTCCGCCACATCGTGCGTGTGCACCAGCGTCTCCACCACCCCCATTGCCGCGAAGCCCTCGGGGTCCGACACCCCGTAAACGTGGTAGGCGCGGACCCGCTGCGGCGTCGTTCGCACCATAGCGACCAGCAGGGCACCGCTCGCCTCCAGCACCTGTAGCAGGCCGGCCGGACCGGCATCATGGTCCGCGAAAACGAAGGTCGCAGGTCCGCCCGGCCTCTTCTGTCTCAAGGCGAAGGGGACATGGGTGTCCAGCGGCGGGCTCTGCGGCCCCAGTTGGACGGCGTAGTGGAACAGGTCGTGGGCGAGGTGCTCGACGGTCTCCCAGCAGTCCCACTCCAGCGAACCGGCCTTGCCGTCCCACCCCGCCGCGGGTGCCTCACGAAGGACGCCCACGGCGAGTCGCACAGCAAGGTCGACGTCGTCCGCGGTGACGGGAGACAACACTGAGCCGGTTTCGACTGATCGTGACATGGCAGCACCGTATCGCGATGGGAGCGGGCAGCCCCTTGCAGCTTGTGCGTTGTCCGTGATGGGGCGCCAGTTTGGTTGTTCATGCGGCTTTCGGATGGGGGCGGCCCCAGCGGATGCCTTTCTCGCTGCGGATGCGGGCGCGTTCGCGGCGCTGGGCTTGCAGGACGGTCGGGTGGCGGCGATGGTCGTTGCGCCAGCGCAGGTAGTCCTGCATCTGCCGGGCGAGTGCTGGGTGGTTGGGCGGGTCGTTGTTGCCGATCACGAAGCTGCGCAGTGGTCCAAAGTGCGGCTCGATGGGGTTGGCCCAGGAGGCGTCGGTCGGGGTGAAGCACAGGTGCACCTTGTGGGCTGTGGCCCAGGCCCGGATGGCGGGGGTCTTGTTCCCGGACCAGTTGTCGGCGATCACGTAGATCGGGGCGCCGTCCGGCCGGGCGGCTCGGATGCTCTTCAGCGCGGTCAGCGTGTGGTCGGCGCCCTTGCGCCGGCGGGTGGTGCCCCACAGGGTGTCGTCGCCCAGGCTGTAGCAGCCGTGGAAGTAGCCGATGCCGTGGTGGCGGTGGTAGGTCGCGCGCAGCCGGTCAGGGTGCTTGCGTCTGGCCCAGCAGGTGCCGGGGCAGGGGCGGATGGGCAGCGGCCCGAACTGGTCGAAGGCGAAAGCACCGGTCGGGAAAGCGGCGGGTGACCTCCTCGATGCAGTCGAGTTTGGCGTCGGCGTCCGGGTCGGTGGTCTCCTTCCAGGTGCGGGTGCGCTGGAAGGAGATCTGGTGCCGGCGCAGGGTCTCGCCCAGCCTGGTGCGGCCGATGACCACCCGGCTGGCCCCGGCGGGTGGGTGGGAGAGGTAGTCGGCCAGCTTGCGCAGGCTCCAGTGGGTGAACGGCCGGCCCAGCGACCTGGGCCGGGCGGTGGCCACCTGGACGATGTACGCCTCGTCCTGCTCGGTGATCCGCCGCGGTGCCCCGCCCGCCCAGCGCAGTCCAGGCACTCCAGCCCGCGGTCGTTGAAGGCGTGGATAACATCACGGACCGTGTCCGGATCCGCGGCCACCAGCCGCGCGATGACCTCGTTGGTGTTCCCCGAGACCGACGCAAGGACCATCATCGCCCGGCGGACCTTGACCGTCTGGTGCCAGCCCCGCCGCACGATCCTTAGCAGGATCCGGCCTTCCTCATCGGTGAGCCGACGCGCTCGAACAGGCTTTGACGGGTCTTCGAAGTTAGGCGGGGGTGCGATGTCCGTCGTTGCTCGTGCCTGTCACGCAGTGTGAGTGATTGGCTGTCCGGGCCCCTGGACGCAAGGCGCCCGTGGCCATCGATCATGACTGTTCTTTACGCAGCTTGATCACATGGAACCACGGGCTTGGACAACAATACGACGACGCTGTTGGACCTCGACGGCCTGGCCCTGGAGCGAGTCGAGCGCCTGACGGACGGCACCCGGCGAGTGCACCTGGTCACCGCGGACGAGACCGCGCGGGCCTGCCCGTCCTGCGGGACGTTCGCTTTACGGGTGAAGGGCCTGGTCCGCACCCGGCCACGTGATCTCCCCTACGGTGAACGGGGATTGGAGCTGGCATGGCTCAAACGCCGCTGGTACTGCCACGAGCCGGACTGCGCCCGAAAGTCCTTCACCGAGCAGGTGCCCCAGATTCTGGCAGGTGCCCGGATCACTGGCGGGCTGCGTCGCGCCGCGGCCCTGCGGGTGCGTGATGCCGGCTCCACCGTCGTCCAGGCCGCCCGCGACCTGCGCATCTCCTGGCCAACGGTGATGTCCGCATTCCGCACGGCCGCCCGTGAGGTGACCGACGCCGAACTGCCCGAGGTGGAAGTGCTGGGCGTGGACGAGACCAGACGCGGACGGCCCCGCTGGGAACAGGACCCCGACACCGGAAAGTGGCAGCTGACCCGGGACCGCTGGCACACCGGCTTCGTCGACGCCCTTGGCACCGGCGGGCTCCTCGGCCAGGTCGAGGGACGCAGCGCCGCCGACGTCCTGGCCTGGCTGTCCACCACCCCACTGACCTGGCGCACGAACATCCGGCATGTCGCCATCGACATGTCGGCCACCTACCGCGCCGCCCTCCGCACCGGCCTTCCCCACGCGGTGATCGTGGTCGACCACTTCCATGTCGTCCAGCTCGCCAACAAGATGCTCTCCACCGTCCGGCGCCGCACCACCGCCGAGATCCGGGGCCGACGCGGACGCGCCACCGACCCGGAGTGGAAGGCCCGCAACCGCCTCCTGCGCAACCGCGAGGACCTCACCCACGAGCAGTTCGAACGGATGTGGAACCCGCTCCTGGACCAAGGATCGATCGGACAGCGACTGCTGACCGCGTGGATCGCCAAGGAGAGCCTGCGCACCCTGCTCGCGCTGGCCCGCACCAGCGCCGTCCGCGAACAAATCGGCCATGCCAGATGGAAGTTCCTGACCTGGTGCGCAAACAGCGACATCCCCGAGGTCACCAAGCTCGCCGCCACCGTCGACCGCTGGTGGCCCGAGATCGCCGCCTTCATCGACACCGGCCACCACAACGCCAAAAGCGAAGGGATCAACCGCGTGATCAAGCTCGTCGCCCGCAACGCCTTCGGGTTCCTTGCATTTTGAGTTCCCGGTCACTCCGGGTGATGCGGGCTGGTCGGGGGTCTGTAGGTAGGGCGGGGAAGTTTCGGCCTGTTCCGTGAGCCTTTGGGGCGGCCGGGCCCTGCGGGCCGGGGTTTCGGCGCCCTGGTGATCGCGGGCAGTTTCGCGCGGAGGCGGCGAAACCCCAACCGGACCCGGTAGGGGCTCAAGGTGGCGTCGACGGGCGGACGGGCCTGCCAGGGGCGGCGGAGATCGTCGACGAGGTCCCGGGCGAGATACAGCTGCGCGTATGCGGCCAGGACGAGCGCTATCCACCGGTCGACGGCTTCGGCTGCGTCCAGGCGCGCGGCGCCCAGGCCGAGGTGGCCCTTGACGAACCGGTGGAAGTGTTCCTGGTCGAAGCGGCGCATGTACGCCATCCACATCAGAACGGGGTCGGCGGGCTGGGGGCCAAGGTGCCACAGCCACAAGTCCTTCTCCGTGCCGCCGCCGTGCGGCAGCCGCTCGACCTGCACCTGCAGGACGGTGCCGCGCACGATGGGTAGGGACTCGTCCTCGGGCCAGTCGCTCCACCAACTGGAGCGGCGGGTCAGCTGCTGGTGCAGGTTGTGCCAGGCGCGGATGGTCACCTTCCCGTACCGGTCGCTGTCAAGGCTGACTTCGCTGTCGGGGGCCGGGCGGGTGTCGGGGCGGGCGCAGGAGAACTCCGCGCCGTGCCGCTGGGGGCGCCCGTTGGTGCCGGGCAGCCTTGGCGGCGGGTCGAAGTGGAAGCGCCGGTTGCCGCGCAGTCGCACCAGGAGCTGGACGGGCAGGCAGTCCAGCTCGGTGGCCAGTTCCGCGCCCCGGTAGCCGGCGTCCAGCAGGATCAACGGGGGCGGGTCGCCCAGCTGCCAGCGGCGGGTGGCCTGCAGGTCTGCCAGCAGGGTGCGGATCTGCCGCAGGGCGACCTCGCCGGCTTGCTCGGTGGGGCGCACCCGCCGCGCCTCCAGCGGCTGCACCCAGGAGGTGGCGCCCCAGCCGATGCCGACCAGGATGCTGTAGTCCCAGCCGGGCAGGAACATGTCCGGCCCCTTGGTGCGGACCATCACCATGGTCCGCTGGTCGGCGAAGCGCGCGTCGGGACGGGCCAGCGGGGTGGTGTCGATGGCGAACATCAGCGGCTCGCCCGCCCGGGCCGGGGACAGGCGCTGGACCAGGGCCTGCCGCAGCCGGTCGGCCGAGACCCCTCCGTGGTGCAGCGCGTCGTACACCGAACTGTGCCGCCGGAGGAACTCCGGCTCCAGCGACAGCTCCACCGGCGACTGCACCGGACCAGCGGTGCACAGCATCGCATCGGCGAGTTCGAACAGCGCATCGCCCCGACGGTACAAACAGGAGCGCAACTGACTTCGAAACGCGGCCAGTTCATGCAGGGCATCGACACCGGGCGTGGGAGAAGGAAGAGTGTGCATCACGGCCTTTGCCTGATCGACTGTCAACTCGTGGCGAGAAGACACGATCATGCAAAGGCCGCCCTGTTGTCATAAGAACCGCGGAATCCGTCCCGCCCCCGACCAGCCCGCATCACCCGGAGTGACCGGGAACTCAAAATGCAAGGGTTCCGCAACGCCGACAACCAACGCCTACGGACACGCTGCGTCACCACCCGGCGAGCCCGAGGACACCTCTACCCCGCCTAACTTCGAAGACCCGGCCTTACGCCTGCCCGGACTTGGGGAACGCATGGACCGCACCGTCGGCATCGCGATCACAGCGAGCGACGGGCGCTTACTGGAAAGTCCTCACTGCTGGACACCGTCGCCGAACTGGCCAGAGCAGTCGTCACCAGCGACGCCTTATGCCAACGTCGGCATAAGGCGTCTATGAAGACCTGCGGGTTATGCCGACCTGCTGTCCGGTGGCGGTGCTGGCAGCGGCATCCCCGGACAGCAGGTCGGCATAGTCACAGTGCTTCGAGGAACGCCATGACGGTGTCGGATGGACGGTAGCGTCCCGGTGGCCGCGCGGTCCTGCTGAGCGATCTCGGCCACCTGTGTGTCCTACATTGCCCCAACGTCGTCGCGAACGAGGTATTGACGTTCCTGAAGGCTGTCCCGTAACGGTGCGGGGAGCCCACCAGCTGGCGGGCTCCCCGGCGACGCTGATCGGTCAGCTCGCGGCCTGGAACGGGGTCCGGTCGAAGACGAACCGGTCGTGAATGATCTTGCCGTTGCGGACAGTGAGGTGCTCGGCGGCGGGAGCGCTGGGCACCGGAATGGTCTGCGTGTCATACATGATCAGCGCGGTGTCCTCGTCGCCGAACGCGGCGATCAGGCGGGAACCGGTGAGGATTTGCAGGAACGGGGCCATGAAATCCCGGAACGCCGCGGGACCTGCCAGGCGACCGGCCGGCGCGTCGCACACGAAATCCTCCGACAGGTAGCTCAAAGCTTTGTCGATGTCGTGGCCGGTCCACGCTTCGAAGTAGGCCAATGCGGTGCACAGCGCGGGACTGGTGGTGTCGGTCATGACAGTTTTCCTGTCCATTGTGGGCTTGTTTCTGAATAACTGTCAGGGTTGATCTTCCGGATGGTCCTCGTCAGGCAAGCGAACTCGAAGCTGTTCGAGGGTCCGGGCGGGCGACCCAGGCAGCGGTGTAACGGCGATGCGATGCAGGTCCAGGAGCCGGTGCCCGTCTTGGAACTGGTTGGAGAGGTTGGTGCGGGTAACGCCCAGCAGCTGGGCCAGGAGGGTGCTGGTGATCGCCCTGCGTCGGCGTAAGAGCGCTGCCAGGAGGCGGTGGTAGTGGTCCAGGCTGCTGGTCTGCGGGTGGAGGTAACTGCGCGGACGGTGGAAGCGTCGCTGGAAGGCCGCTTCGGCCAGGGCGTCCCAGTACGGCTCGGAGACTGCCACCAGGCGTTCGAAGTCGGACCGTGGCATGCCGGTCAGGGCCGGATTGCTGAGCATCGTGGTCAGGTCGGGGTCGATCCGCCGGGCGGTCGCCGGCGTCTGTGGCGTTCGGGGCGGGACTGGCGCCAGGGTGTAGTTCCAGTCGCCGTGGAACGCGTCGGGCGTGATTGGCAGGGCCTGGAACTCGGCGGCGGTCACCGTAGTGCCCAGGCGGTAGCTGCCGGTGTCCAGCTCGGCGTCGATGGTCAGCCCGGTGCGGGTGGTCGTCGCGGCGATGGTTTCGATGACGACCTGGTAGCTGGTCAGTGGTCGGCCGCGCCAGTTCGCGGTGATGTGGCAGAACATTCGGTGGTGAAGTCGGCCCAGAGCGCGGTCTCGTCTTTCGATCGAGCCGTTTCTCTGGGCCGCTTCCCGCACCCGGCGTGCCGCTCTCACGGCACCGGGCGCTCCACAAGTCCCGTCAGATTGTTGGTGATTGCCCTCATCCGGATGGCCAGGGAGAAGGGATGGCTGATCCTCGGTATCGGTAACGCGTGGTGCGTACCTTGCCGGGATCGAACAGCGTCCGTTCCTCCCCTGCTGGCCACCACCCCCCGCCGCAGTAGCGGCGGCGGAGGTCCCTCCGGTTGATCCGGTGGTGCTTGCGGCGCAGCCACTTCATGACCTGGCCCCACGTGTACGAGCTCAGGTACTGGAAGGTCGCGCTGGACACTCCGGGGCGGAAGTACATGCACCAGCCGAACAGCATCTTGTTGATCTGGATGAGCAGTTCGTCCAGTGGCAGGCCGGTGGCCGTTCCGCGGCGGATCGCCTTGACCTTGTCCATCGCGGCCTTGAGGGCCTTGCGCGAGGGATAGGTGTAGACGTAGCAGCGGCTGGACCCCCGTTTGCGGTGGCGCTGGATGTGCCACCCGAGGAAATCCAGTCCCTCGTCGATATGGGTGATCAGGGTCTTCTCCACGGACAGGCGCAAACCCATCGTGGACAACACCTCCGCGATCTCTTCGCGCAGAGCTTCGGCGTCGTCCTTGGTGCCGTGGACCATCAGGCACCAGTCATCCGCGTACCTGGACAGCCGGTAGTTGGGGTGACCTTGACGACGCCGCTTGGCCCGCGCCCAGGGCGTAGACCCCGGGCCTCCCGGCGACTGGGCGATGTACTCGTCCAGGACCGACAGAGCCACGTTGCTCATCAACGGCGAGAGAATCGAACCCTGCGGGGTCCCGGCGGTGGTCTCCCGAAGCACACGGTCCTCGCCGAGGATGCCCGACTTCAAGAACGCCTTCACCAAGGCCAGAACGCGTTTGTCTCCGACGCGCTTACACACCCGATCCATCAGAGCGGAGTGCGAGATCTCGTCGAAGCAGGCTTTGATGTCGCCCTCCACGATCCACTCATACGACTTGGACGTGAAGAAACGCACCTCGGCCACCGCGTCATGAGCCCGGCGGTTCGGACGGAACCCGTAGGAACACGGGAGGAACTCCGTCTCGAAGATCGGCTCCAGCACCAGCTTCAAGGATGCCTGCACCACCCGGTCCGCGATCGTGGCGATCCCCAGCCGGCGCAACTTGCCACCTGGCTTGGGGATCATCCGCTCCCGCACCGGCAGCGGACGGAATCTGCGGTCCTTGATGCTGTCCCGCAGCCCGCCGAGGAACTCCTCGACTCCCGTCCGCGCCACGATGGACGCCGCAGTGCGGCCATCCACCCCGGCGGTCTTCGCACCCTTGTTACCCCGCACCCGATCCCACGCGACCAGCAGGAACGCGGGATCGGCGACAAGGTTGAACAGATCATCAAACCTGCGATGAGGATCATCACGGGCCCAACGGTGCAGCTTGGTCTGGATCTCCAGTACCCGTCGCTCCGCCACATACGTGACGGCCTCAAGTTCGTCGGTATTCACCGGCGAAAACCTCCTGGTCTTCCAGCACTTCGGCCACAGACTTGCTGGCCCCCTTCGCCATGCACGCACCTCTCGTGCGCTCGGACTACTACGGGACCTCCGCCACGCACTGGAGCCGTCAGCCGACGACGGGCCTGCCCACCGGCTGACTGGGTGCCAGCCGGGAAGGGCGATTCCAGCACGCTTCCCACGTTCACCACTCTCCGGTCGACGAGCGAGCCGCCCAGCTCTACCCCGACAGCATCGCCACGCCTACGCCGCAGGCATTCAGCGTGGCCTTCTCACCAGCATCGAAAGACCGGCTTCGAAGTCGTCACCCGACGGGCGACGTGCGCTGCACCCAGCCCATATCCTCCAGATTGGAGCCGGTGGAACACTTACGGGACGTCAGGCACTGGTTCCTCTCGTACGGCGTCTCGTCTTGCTTGCCGGACACGCGCCGTCTGGAAGTACCGACGCGCTCCGTCGTTGTCAGGGCTGCTCCTACCTCCCCGCGCGTCTCCACGGATCGGCTGCCCTCAGCTTCACCGGACTGCTGCGACAGTCCGGCGGCAGGGGCCTTTCACCCCTGCCCGGTAACAGGTGAGGTCGACCCGGAGCGCGGTACTGGCCTCACGACCAGCCCGTTTCTCCGGGTCGCCTCCCGAACCCGGCGTGCACCGCTAAGCGCACCGGGCTCTCCACAAGTCCCGTGGGTCGGTGTTCACTTCATGCTGTGCTCGGCCACAGTGTCGGGATGCGTGTTCCCCGGTAGTAGTAGCGCTTTGCGCTCACTCTTGCCGGATCGAACAATTCCTTCCCGCCCTCGGCGGGCCAGATGCCGTAGCGTCGGCGTAGTACCTTCCAAGGAACGCGCCGATGCTTGCGCTCCTGCCATCTGATGATCTCCTTCCAGAGATAGGCCCTCAGATAGCTGAAAGTCGCGTTCGAGCACCCGTACTTGAAGTACGCGGTCCAGCCCCGCAGCATCCGGTTGAGCTGACGCAGCAGGTCTTCGAGCGACAGGTTCGTGCTCCGCCGGCATATCGTCTTCACCTTGGCCATGACGGCCACCAGGGCCTTCTTGGCTGGATAGACGTAGACGTACTGTTTGCCGGTGCCTCGCTTCTGGTGGCGCTGGATGCGCCAGCCGAGGAAGACGAGGCCCTCGTCGATATGGGTAATCAGGGTCTTCTCCGGCGACAGGCGTAAGCCCATCGTGGACAGGACCCCGGCGATTTCTTCCCGCAGGGCTTCAGCGTGTGCCTTGGTGCCCGACACGAGCAGGCACCAGTCGTCCGCATACCGCACGAGACGGTAGTTGGGCAGACCTTGACGGCGTCGCTTGGCCCTTCCATACGGGCTGGCTCCGGGGCCGCCCGGCCCTTGGGCGATATGCTCGTCCAGGACCGAGAGAGCCACATTGCTCAGCAACGGCGAAAGAATCGACCCTTGCGGAGTCCCAGCGTTGGTATCCACCAGCGTGCCGTCCTCATCGAGGATGCCAGCCTTCAGAAATGCCTTCACCAGATCCAAGACACGTTTGTCTCCGACCCGTTCCCGCACCCGGCCCATAAGAGCAGTGTGCGAGATTTCGTCGAAGCAGGCTTTGATGTCACCTTCAACAATCCACTCATACGAGCGGGATGCGAAATGGTGCACCTCGGCCACTGCGTCGTGAGCCCGGCGATTCGGACGGAATCCGTAGGAACACGGGAGGAAATTCGCCTCGAAAATCGGCTCCAACACCAGTTTCACGGACGCCTGGACTACCCGGTCTCGGATGGTCGCGACCCCCAAGTAGCGGACCTTGCCGCCAGCCTTGGGAATCGCGCGTCGCCGAGCCGGGAGGGGCCGGAAGGTGCGGGCTTTGAGATCATCTCGCAGTTCCGAAAGGAACCCCTCCAGCCCCCGCACGGACTCGATGTAGTAGGCGGTCTCGCCGTCCACTCCCGCCGTGCGCGCGCCCTTGTTATTCCGCACCCGATCCCAGGCCACCAGCAGGAAGCCCGGGTCCGCGGCGAGGTTGTACAGATCATCGAACCTGCGATGAGGGTCATCACTGGCCCAACGGTGCAGCTTGGTCTGGATTTCCAGTACCCGGCGTTCCGCCTTGAGTAAGACGTATTCCAGTTCGTCGGTATTCACCAACGGCCTCCCGGCATTCCAGCATCCTTATTGCCGACTTGCTGGCCCCCTTCGCCATGCGCGGACCTCTCGTCCGCTCGGACTACTACGGGGCCTCCGCCCCATCCCGCGCCTTCGACAGACGACGTATCTATCCCAAGAACCCGGATGGATTCCGGGCCCGGGGAACAACGCGAGATGGTTCCCGTGTTCACGGTGAATCGATCGGTCAGTCCGGCGCCCAGCTTTGCCCCGGCAGCATCGCCACGGTTACGCCGCAGGCTTTCGCCGTGGCCTCCCCACCGACACGCCAAGTCGGCTACGGAGTCAGCCCGCTCAACGAGCGAACTGTGCGCTACAACCCGGCCCATATCCACCAGATTTGAGCCGGTGCCACGCTTACGGAGCTTTACCACTGGTTCCTCTCGTACGCCCTCTGATCTCGCTCGCCGGACCCGGCCCGTCTGGTAGTTCCGAGCAGTCCCGGCTTTGTCAGCGCTGCTTCCCGCCCTCCCCGGCGTCTCCCGGATCGGACTGCGCTCAGCTCCCACCAGGCTGCTGCGACAACCTGGCGAGGAGGTCTCGCACCTCCTTCGATTCACCGCGCCTCACGGCGCACCGGCGCCTCGTGGCGCACTTCGATTTTGTTCCATTTCGACGTGCCCGGCGGAAAGTGGCAGACCGTGATCTCCAAGCCGCTCTCCAGGGCGAAGGCGGCCAGGTGCTTCTTCCACGTCCAGCGACGGGGATCGTTCGAGCCGGCGTCGGCGGTGATCAACAACCGGGTGGCGTCCGGGTGGTGCACCTGTCCGCGGCGCTGCCACCAGCGGCGTATGGACTGCACCGCGAACTCGGCGGTGTCGTGGTCGGTCCCGACGTTGACCCAGCCGGTGTTGGTGGCGATGTCGTAGATCCCATACGGGATGGCGACGGGCTGGTCGCTGGTAGTGAAGGTGTGGCAGTCGACTTTGATCGGGTCCATGCCCGGCCGCCAGGTGCGACCGGGCCGGTCACGGTTGCCAAGCCATTCCTTGGCCTTCGTGTCGACACTGATCACCGGCTGTCCGTCGTCGAGGAAGGCGGTGGCCGTGGCGTTCAGGTGGGCGAACTGGGCGTCGCGGTCCGGATGGCTGGCACCCTCGGTGGTCTTGACGGTGCCCTGCAGGCTATAACCCAGGCCGTGCAGCAGGCGCCCGACGGTTGCGGCACTGACCGGATGGCCCTGTGACGTCAAAGTCGAGGCCAGGGCCCGCAGCGACAAGGTGGTCCATCGCAACGGGGAGACGGGATCACCCCGGGTGTGCGGCTCGATCAACGACTCCAGCGCCGCTAGCAGGCCGGGGTCGGCGACGGTCAACGGCTTGCGGCCAGCTCCCGCAGCCCGGACCCGCCGCGTCGGCACCGGGTCCCCGGCCAGCTCGGTGACGCCACGCGCAATGGTGGCGGGACTGGTCCCGGAGGCGGCAGCAACCAGAGCGATCCCGCCGTGGCCGATGGCCGCGGCCTCGCTAGCCAGGTAGAGCCGACGGCGGCGCTCGTCGAGATGCGGCAGGATCCGATCGAACTTGGCCCGTAAGGCGGTGACGGGCGGACGCACAGTCATGGTCCACCGTCCCACCAACTTCGCCTGAACAAGCACTAATTGAAATACAAGCCCTGTTGGTTGTTGTGTTCGGACAGGGTGGTCAGGCGGTGGGGCTGCCCGCGTCGACAAGCCGCGCGGCCGGGGCCGACGCGGACCGGCTGGCGTGGCGGCCGTGCAGTGCCGAAGCGGTGCCCACCCCGAGCAGGGACATCGCGGCGACGATCTCCAGCGCGGGACGGAAGCCCGCGGCGAACGTGGTGGCCGTGCCGCCGGCGGCGGTGAACACGGTGGTCGCGATCGCGACACAGAACACGGCGCCCAGCCGTTGCAGAGTGCTGTTGGTGCCCGATGCCTTGCCCATCTCCTCCGGTCGCACCGCATTGATCGCCGCGGTGGCCGCGGTGGGCAGCGCCATCGAGATGCCGATACCGGCCACCACCAACGGCGCCACCAGCGTGGCATAGTGCGGTCGGCCGTCGGCGAGCAGAGCGAACCAACCCAGCCCCACGGCCTGCAACAGCAGACCGGTGGCCAGCACCGGGCGCCGCCCGATCCGGTCGGACAACCGCCCGGCGACCGGGGCGATCAGCAGCGGGGTGGCCGTCCACGGCAGGAGGTGCAGCCCGGTGCCCAGCGGCGAGTAGCCCAGCACCAGCTGGCAGTACTGCGCGATCAGGAACGCCGACGCGGTCACCGCGCCGCTCATCAGGAAGGCACTGGCGTTAGCCGCGGCGACGTCACGCACCCGGAACAACCGCGGCGGCAGCAACGGCGTGGCCGTGCGCCGTTCCCAGGCGACGAACCCGGCCACCAGCGCGAGCCCGAGCGCCAGCACGACCACGGTCTGCGCAGCGCCCCAACCGACCTCGCCGGCCCTCACCAGGCCCCAGACCAGCGCGAACACGCCCCCGGTCAGCAGGGCAACGCCGGGCACGTCCAGCCGAACTGCCTGCCCCCGCGACTCCGGCAGCCGGGCACCGGACAGCGCGAGCGCGGCGAGCCCGATCGGCACGTTCACCCAGAAAATCCAGTGCCAGTCCAGGCCTTGAGTCACGGCGCCGCCGACCAAGGGACCAGCGGCCACCGCCAGCCCGCCGAGGCCGCCCCAGATACCGACAATCGCGCCCCGCCGCTGCGGCGGGAACGCCCGGGTCAGGATGGTGAGGCTCAGCGGCATCACCGCGGCAGCACCGACCCCCTGCACGGTGCGCGCAGCCAGCAACGCCGCCACGCTCGGCGCGAGCGCGCAGCCGGCCGACGCCACCGTGAAAACCGCGAGACCGGCCATGAACACCGCCCGGCGTCCGTAGCGGTCGCCCAGCGCGGCCGCGGTGATGATGACCGCCGCGTAGGTCAGGCCGTAGGTGTTGACCGTCCATTGCAGCGTCGTCATCCCGGCGTGCAGGTCCCGCCCGATCACCGGCAGCGCGGTGGTGACCACCAGCGCGTCCAGCGCGACCATGAAGAACGCCACCGACGTGATCGCCAACGTCCAACCTGAACGGTGTGCCTGGTTCATCGAACTCAACTCCCTCGCTCTCGGTGTGTCTGTCACTCGTGCAGACACCGGCCCGGTCGCGAACGGAACGGTGCGCGCGGAATTTCTCGAAAAATGTCGGTGGGGCATGGCAGGCTGTGGTCGTGCAACAGGCCACCCTGGACCGGGCCCGCGCCGGAGACGAGCAGGCGTTCCGCGAGCTGACCGAACCGCACCGGCGGGAACTGCTGGTGCACTGCTACCGGATGCTCGGCTCGCTGACCGACGCCGAGGACGTACTGCAGGAGACCTTGGTCGCGGCGTGGCGTGGAATGGGCGGTTTCCAGCAGCGGTCGTCACTGCGCTCGTGGCTGTACCGGATTGCCACCAACCAGTGCCTCAACGCGCTACGCGCCGCCAGCCGGCGAGTCGTGCCCGAACCGGTGCCGCCGTTCCAGCCACCCGAGCCGACCAGCCGGGACGAGATCGCCTGGCTGCAACCGTTCCCGGACACCCTGCTGGACGGAATCGCCGACACCGCGCCCGGACCGGACGTGCGGTACCAGGCCAGCGAAGCGGTGGAACTGGCGTTCGTGTCCGCCTTGCAGCGGATGCCACCACGCCAGGCCGCCACACTCGTACTGCGCGACGTGCTCGGCTTCGACACCAATGAAGTGGCCGACATGCTCGGCACCAGCCAGACGGCGATCAAGGGCGCCCTGCAACGTGCCCGCGCCGCGGTGGACGCGGCGTCCGGGCGGGAGGGACCAGCGGACCGGCGCGGGTCAGCGGGGGAGCGCGACAAGGTGGCCCGTCGCTTCGCCGACGCCTTCGTCGCCGCCGACGTCGACGGCCTGATCGCGCTGCTCACCGACGACGCATGGCTCTCCATGCCGCCGGTGCCCCACCAGTACCACGGCCACGACGCGATCGCCGAATTCTTCCGGGCGGCATTCGACTACCGGGGCGAGCGCGAGGTATTTCTGCTGCCCACGTATGCCAACACGCAGCCCGCGCTCGGTAGCTATGTCAGCCAACCGGGCAAGCCGGTGGCCACGCCGGGCGGGCTCATCGTGCTCGACATCTCCGGCGAGCAGATCCGCGCGATCACCCGCTTCCACCTCGACGCCCTCTACCCACGCTTCGGCCTCCTCGAATCGGTACCGACCCAGGCCACGGCCGGCCCTGCGGGTGCCGATTAATCATCCGGCCTGTTCAGGCGGCATGTTGGTACTCGTGCA
Organism: Streptomyces sp. CA-106110; assembly: GCF_050936285.1. Lineage (NCBI taxonomy): Bacteria > Bacillati > Actinomycetota > Actinomycetes > Kitasatosporales > Streptomycetaceae > Streptomyces > Streptomyces sp. CA-106110. The sequence continues at coordinate 5,805,085 of NZ_JBNJNB010000001.1, forward strand.
GGGTTCCTCCGAGTCGGTCTCGTTGACGGACCTCAAGATGCTTCACGTGCGCTGGCACGGTGATCGGTTGGGGTAGTGGGCGAAGCGGCGCGGCTTGTCTCAGTGTTCGGTGTGGTCGATGCCAGTTGTAGAAGTGTGCGCACCGACCGCAAAACCGGCAGGACCACCGTCAAGACCGTCTACGCCGTCACCAGCCTGACCGCCGAGGAAGCCACCTCCGCCCAGCTCGCGAAGCTCGTCCACGCCCAGCACTTCCACCTCGGGCAGCTCGGCGTCGGTCACCTCACGGGAGGCCGTGCGGAATGCGGACATCACCGTTGGCCAGGAGACGTGCAGGTCGCGGGCGGCCTGGACGACGGTGGAGCCGGCATCACGCACCCGCAGGGCCGCGGCGCGACGAAGCCGGGCAGTGATCCGGGCACCCGCCGGAATCTGGGGCACCTGCTCGGTGAAGGACTTTCGGACGCAGTCCGGCTCGTGGCAGTACCAGCGGCGTTTGAGCCATGCCAGCTCCAATCCCCGTTCCCCGTAGGAGAGATCACGTGGACGGGTGCGGACCAGGCCCTTCACCCGTAAAGCGAACGTCCCGCAGGACGGGCAGGCCCGCGCGGTCTCGTCCGCGGTGACCAGGTGCACCCGCCGGGTGCCGTCCGCCGGGTGCCGTCCGCCAGGCGCTCGACCCGCTCCACGGCCAGGCCGTCGAGGTCCAACAGCTTCGTCGTATCGTTGTCCAAGCCCGTGGTTCCATGTGATCAAGCTGCGTAAAGAACAGTCATGATCGATGGCCACGGGCGCCTTGCGTCCAGGGGCCCGGACAGCCAATCACTCACGCTGCGTGACAGGCACGAGCAACGACGGACATCGCACCCCCGCCTAACTTCGAAGACCCCGCTTAGCGGGACGCCACAAGCCGCGGCGGCGGCCTCAAAGAGGGCACGTTCTGGCTTCCGTGCTCCGATGCCTTCCGAGATGGCGACTCCGTCGAAGAGCGCGGCGAGCCCCGCCCTGTCGAGCTTGGCCCGCTGGATATCGACCGCCCCATTTGTTGCAATCCCCAGCTTCCACCCATCGCTCCGGAGCGCTTGGAGACCTCCAGGACCCCAGGAAAGCAGTGCACCGACCGAGCCACTCCGTCGACGTACTCACACCACAGGTCCTCGGCGCCGTCGGTGAGCCGTAGAACGTTTCGCAAGTAGACGAAGTCCTCGGGGTACGCCCGGTCTCGCAGCCTGGAAGTCACCAGCGCCGCGGCCTGATCTGGCAGTCTGCGCGAACGAGCGAAGGCGCCCGCCCATGCCTCCAAGCCGCCTTGCCGGTCGATCAGGGTGTTGTCGAGGTCGAATAGTGCGAGCACAGGGGGACGCTACGCGACGACTGCTGAGCCAGATCTTGGAAAGCCATGCACGGGGCTCACCCCTCGGCTGCCATGGAACGGACCGAACCCGTTTGGAGGGAAGCGTGCCTCAGAGTCACGAGGGAATCCTCGTTCCAGTGCTCCGCTTCCGGCAGGTAGCCCGCGATCCTAGAATCGAACACATGACCGAACTGTCTTCCGTCGAGCGCCTGGCCAAGTTGTGTGTCCTTGAAGAGTGGCTGGCCTGGCAGCTCGAGCACACCCGGCGGAAGATCGGTGACCTTGAGCAGCGGGTACGGACGACCGACGGCTACGTCAGTGAGCGAGAGCGCCGCGCCGGCCGACCCACGGGAACGACAATCCATGTCGCCGACTGCGCCAAGATCGACCACCCAGTCGCCACCCTCGACGCCACCACAGCCCAGTACGCACTCGTCAAGGACGGTGGCTTCCACCACCCCTGCGAGCACTGCCGACCAGACAAGGCCCTCGGAATCACGAAGGACTAGATGGAGCCCTGCCACCCGCTCGGGCAGCAGGCTGCGCTCTCCATCACAGTCGGACCGGGTTCCGCTGTGTGGCGACGCCTGAGCAGATGGCCTCCCGCAAGAGGTGATGGCATGGGCCCCGTTTCCGAGGGCCCATGGGGCATGCGTGGGCCAGGCAGCCCCTCCGGATGCGGAAACCGCTCGCGACCAGGGCCTTCATGGTGCACATTTGACACTCTATCGCACCGTTTAGGCGCTGCCCCACGCTTCAAGGAATCGCTTGCGGTCGTCTGACGTCTCGTACGTCCGGCGACTGGCGACTGGCGACTGGCGAGCAGGACGTGCCAGGCGGCGGTCTCGGCGTCACGCAGCCACAGTTTCCCGAGGTATCGGCCACCGACTCCGAACGTGTTGTGATCCAATGCGCCGCCGATCACTTCGGCCACGGCGTCGCGCTGTTGCTGGTCGAGCTCCTCCAGAAAGCTGAGCACGCGGCCGGCGATGCCCCCTTCGTTTCCGTTGATCACGCGATCGAAGAAGGGACCGCCCGCGTTAGCAGGAACAATGTTCCAGGTGGCTTCACCTCCCACATCCCTCAGCGAATCCCAGAACTCACGCCCTTCGGGAGTGCCTGGCAGAGGGAGCGCGGCGAAGAGGTCGACCAGATGGCCGTTGGCCGCTTGGTTGTATGAGACGTCGCAGGCTGCCGCGGAAGCAATCTTGGCGACGTGCCCGGTGTTCAGACCTCCACCTTCTGGCCAGTCCGGTGGACTGTTGAGTTGGTGGGTGAGGTGCTGGGCCAGCTCGTCATCTTCGTCTAGGTAACGCCGGACGATCACAAGTCCCGCTGGTTCAGTGCGACATGGCGCTTAAGGCAGCTTCTCTCCACACGGCAGCCTGCCCAACTGGGCAGTGATCCAATGAGGTTTTCTCAGTGGCGCGATTCTTCCCATCCCGTTTGGCGCTGATCGTCGCGATGACAGCTCCGTCGCTGACTGGGAGCGACATGTCAACGAGCAGCGCCTCTGCCATCGGGCAGAACGTTGCGCGAGATGGTCTGTTTCAGGATGCCTTTTGGTCGGCGGGCTTCTTGATCTCGGTGGTCACCCGTGCCCCTCGGAAGAGCACCGGGAGCCACAGGAGACATGCCAGCAGGGGGACCAACGTCGCTTGATTTAGGCAGCTGATGCCATCTGTCGAGGCGGAGGCGACGTCTCGTCATATGTGGTGATCTGCGGGATGGCTGGGCTGTTCGGTGGTGCGGGGCGTTGGTCTTGGGGGAAGAGCTGGAGCTCGATGGTGTGGGTGACGTGGGTGGTGGCCGGTTCGTCGGGTCGCAGGCTGCGGTAGCCGGTGCCGCTGCGCTTGGTGGCGCGGGGTGCGGCGCGTCCGGGGCGGGGCTTGACGGCCTCGCGGATCAGGTCGTCCTGGACGTCACGGACCTTGGCGGTCAGCTGGCGAGGGGAAAAGTCCGCGCCGACGGAGCGTCGGGCGGCGGCGAGGGTCTGCTTGAAGCTGATGTGCGAGACGGGGAGGTGGGCGCGGTGGGCGGAATCGGCGGCCAGCTGGTGGAGGGCCTGGTAGACGCACAGCATGGCCCACAGTTCCTGCTCGACCATGGCGGGGCTGTTCGAGCGGAGGGTGGCGGTTCGCCCGCCGCGCTGCTCGATTTTGATGTGTTTGAAGATCGTTTCGCTGGTCCAGCGCGCCGTGTACAGCTCCGCCAGCTCGCGGGCGGGCGCCGAGGCCGGGTCGAGCAGCGTGGTGATCAGACAGAACAGCTCGGAGGTCTCCCCGCTCGCCCCGTCCTTATCGAGGGTGGTGGTCAGCACCGTGTACTCGATCACCCGCACCGTGATCCGCGCCCCGCGCGGGCCGTTGAGGTGGGAGAGGTAGGTGCCGTCCGACAGGACGTGATCCACCGGCAAGGTGAAGGAGTCCGAGACGCGCCAAAGGAGTTGGGCGCCCCTGTCCGCGGCGGCCTGCCACAGGCCGAAGGCGGGAAAGCCTCGGTCGGCCATCACGAGCATCCCCGTGTGCAGGTGCACCAGCAGGCGCCGTGCCAGGGTCCGCTCACCCACCGCGAAGGAGTCGAAGACCGCGCCGATCATCGCCTTGGTGCCGCACTCCACCAGTGCCAGCAGCCGTACCTGCGGATACGGACCGGGCCGGCCTCCGTTGGAGGCGCGGGTGTAGGCGGCGGCGTTCGCCTCGCTGTCCGGCACGTCGAGCAGGGAGCCATCCAGGGAAGCCAGGCGCAGGCCACGCCAGAAGGCACCGGGGGTGGCCGGACTCCCGCTCGCCCCTGCGACCCGGTCGAACAACAACCGGAGCGGACCGGGCCCCACTCGCTGGCGGGCCAACGTCAGTGAGCCCGTGCCGGCCGGCCGCCACTCCTCACCCCGTCGACGCGGCCAATGCTCCACCAACTCCCGCAGCACCAGCCCGTATCCGTTTCCCGTGAACAGCCACATCGTGAGCACGAAGTACACCACCAGCCGCGACGGCAAGGACCGAGTCCGCTCCTCCCGCGCCCCAGCCTCGTCAACCACAAAGTCAACCAACTCGGGCGTAAAGGTCCGCGACAGCAGCCCCATCCGGATCCGCTCCGGGTACGTCTCACCAGCTATGTGACCCCTCGACACAAGAGCGAGATGATAGGCGATCTTAGACTATCCAAGCGACGTTGGCAGGGGGACTGCGGCGTAGGTGGCCATGCCCACACTGGAGCCCATCCCGTCCATGAGCGCGCCGAGGACGAGATAGCCGATGCCGATGAGCGCCGACTCCACGAATGCGATCATCGACAGCAGGCTCGCCCGGTGGCGCGACGGCACGGCCTCGTTGAACACGTTGTCCACGATCACGGCGGTGATCTCGGGAATCCCGACCAGGGCCAGGAACGCGGCGATGGTGACCCAGACAAGGCCGAGGCCGCTCAGGCCAAGTGCCGCGGCGAGCGTCAGGAGAGACACCGGGGCTATGACCCGATACCCGATGCGCCGGTCCGCGCGGTCCGACAGCAGCGGAGTGAGCCCGCCGGCGATGAATCCCGCCGATATGACCACGCTGACCAATGCGGTGCCCGCTCCCTGATCGGAGAGGGTCTTCTGCGTAAAAATGATGTACGGCGTCAAAGTCGCATGCATCAATCCGGACACCACGACAAGCGTCACGAGCGCCGGCGTGGCGACCCGAAGCATCGCCGCCATGCTGTGACGTCGCCGTGCTCCTCCTCGGCTCCCTCCTGCTCGTCCACCGCGTCCGCGCCGCGGATCTCGGGCACCTCTGACATCAGCACCACCACGGCCAGGACGAGCCACGCCGCCGAACCGACGTAGACGACTCCCCAGGAAATCTGCTGCAGTTGGCCGCCGAGGACGATGGCGGCTCCCGAGGTGACCGTCCCGAGCATGGTGAACCGGGACTTGATCCTGACGTAGCTGGCCGTTGCGCCACGACGCACGAGCAGGTCGTACAGCAGGGCGGTGTCCGAACCGGACACACATGCCATGCCTACACCCTGCCCGATGAACAGCGCCAGGAACACCCAGTAGTTGGAGAACGACACCTGACCGAGCAGACATCCAGCTATCAGCATCTGGCCGATCACGATGCTGGCACGCCTGCCGATTCGGTCGGCGATGACTCCCGTCGGCAACTCCGCAAGTCCGCTGACCAGGTAGAGCAGTGTCTGCAGTAGGGCCACTTGCGCGGCGGAGAAGCCGCGCTGATAAAGGAAGATCACGAATACGCCGCGCTGGAATAGCGAGTTGGTGAGCACGGCGTATACGTAGAATGGGCACGTGATACTTCGTGCTGCGTTGTCGACTGCAGCCGACCCGCTAAGGGCCTCCGTGGTGCCGGTCATGCTGCGGGCTCCCTGGTGACTCCGGTGATCATTAGTGTTGGGCCTCCGCCGCCGCCCGGAACCTCCAGTCCATACTTCGCGCAGGAAATTGGGCCAGACATCCGGGAACCGTTGCCAGCGCCGCGGCCATCTTCGGCGGTGGTGTCAAATGCTGGAAACAGTAGCGTGCATCTTCTGGAAACGGTTGCGTACATCTTGGAGCCAGCGTGGGCGTGAAGTCAGGGCAATCCCAGACCTCGTCACTGAGAAATGATCTCCGCTAATACGGCAGCTGTAGATAGCTGCCGGCGCGCTGTCTGTTCATGGTGTGGTGTCGGCGTACGCGTGCCAACGGCGGTGGCAGAGGCGGGCGCGGTGTTGATGGCGGCGGCGCCAGATGGACCACCACAGCAGGTGTTCGGGGCCTCGTCGGGGCGACGGAAGGATCAAGGCCCGTAGCAGGCGGAGAAGTTCGTGGCTGCTGAGGGGGACGAGGTCGGCCTCGGCAGGATCGTTCCGGCCGGTCTGGGCGGCACGTTCGAGGGCAGCGGCGACGGCCAGGAAGGCGTAGGCGACCAGGGCGATCACGCTCCAGCGGTGCCAGGAGTTCCAGCAGGTGACCTGGCCTTTGTCGAGGTGGCAGACCTCCTTCGCGTCCTGGAAGTCGTCCTCTACCCGCCACCTGCGGCACACCAGTGACACCAGTCTTGCCAGCGTCGCCGGCCCGGGGGCGAAGCAGCGGTAGTAGGACACGGTGCGGGTATAGCGGTGTCGGCGGACCAGCAGCACGGACGTCCCCGCGTCGCGGTCGTGTCCGTCGGGGGTGTCGTCGGCAGTGACCTCGATCATCGCCCAGTCGTAGTCGCGTATGCCCTTCTGCCCCGCGCCGGTCCGCATCCGCTGCCAGGCCCGCTTCGGCAGCCGGCTAGCGGCCTGGGTCACGCTCAGCTTCGCGGCCGGGGTGGTGACCTGGTGGTTGGAGCGCACTCCTACGACGTAGCCCAGGCCCAGCTCACGGCAGGCGCTACGCAGCTCCCGCCCTCCGTAGACCTCGTCGCCCAGGAAGTACGAAGCGGGTATGCCCTGCCGGCCGGCGGTGCGGAGCATGTCCTGCGCGAGGTGCGGCTTGGTGGCGAAGCACAGCTCGTCGGGGACACCGGTCAGCTCACGGCGTTCCTCGTCTGCGGCCCACTCCTTGGTGAAGTACAAGCGCCGGTCGATCAGGCAGTGCCCGGCGGACGTGGCGAAGGTGAGGTGCACCGCGACCTGGCACAGGGCGACTCCGCCGACCGAGCCGGAGTACTGGCGGGCCGCGGCCACCGCGTCGGTGGAGGACTTCGCGTCTCCCGTCTCGTCCGCGATCAGGATCCCGCCGCCGTCGTCGAGCAGGTCCACGGCCCAGGCCACCGTCCGCTTGAGCACCGCTTGTTCGTCCCACACCGCGCGGGACAGCAGATGGTGCAGGCGGTGCGGGCCCCGCTCACCGATCGCTTCGGCCAGGCTCCAGCAGTTGACGTCTTCGAGTTCCATCAGCATGCCCCGGGTCATCCGTGCGAACGTCTCCCGGGTCTCGGAGCGGGCGAAGCAGTCGGCCACCGAAGCCAACAGGCCCCCGAACGTGATGTCGTGGCCTTCGTGGTCTACCGTCGTCGAAGCGGCCGTCTCGTTCTGATGTTGCGTCACACCACATCATGATCAAGGCGGCCGTCCTCGTGTCCGCAGCCATCCCCTCAAGCCGCTGAACAGCAGCAACGGGCATCGGCAGACCTATCGCAGGTCGGTCTGGAATTGCATCCGGACAAGACGCGCATCGTCTACTGCAAGGACGCCGACCGGCGCGGCTCGTACGAGCACACGTCGTTCACGTTCCTCGGGTACACGTTCCGTCCGAGGCTGGCCAAGAACCGGTATGGGAAGCACTTTGTGAACTTCCTGTCCGCGGTCAGCAAGGAGGCGATCAAGGCGATGGGCAAGGAGATCCGCTCCTGGCGCATTGCCGCCCGCAGTGACAAGTCTCTCAACGACCTTGCGCGGATGTTCAACAGCGTCGTGCAAGGGTGGGTCAACTATTACGGGCGCTTCTACAAGTCCATGTTGTATCCCCTCCTCCGGCGCCTCAACGAGTATCTGGTGCGCTGGGCTTGCCGGAAGTACAAACGGCTTCACCGCAGGGAGCGGAAGGCGAGGGAACTGCTGGCGGGCACCGCCCGCCGGTACCCGAACCTTTTCGCCCACTGGCGGTTCGGTCTCAAGCGTGATGGCTGGGCGATGTGAGCCGTGTGAGCCGAGAGGTTCCCGCACGGTTCTGCGAGCGGCGGCAGGTGAGATTCCCGCCGCCGACTCACCGGTGCCTGCTCGTGTCGGGCACCAAGGCACACGCCGAAGTCCTGCGGGAAGAACTCGCCGGGGGTCCGTTCCGCTTTTCAGGCCGTCGGGTCGGCGGAGGTGCTGCCCGACCCGTTAGCAGCGTCCGGTAGAAGGCGCCTCGGCGATTCCTGCTGGCGCTCTCGGAAAGTAGACGGTACAGCGTGCAGAAGCGGTCCGGCGGCGTGCTCATTTTCGACGCACCACTACCGAAGGGGCCTGGGCATGCGACTAAATGCTCTGCTGGCCGCGCGTAATGGGGCATGGCAATGACGCTCTCATGAACAGCGCCTGCCGTCGTGGTGTGCATCGTAGACACGCTGTAGAGCTGTTGTAGACATGATCGTGTCAGAGTCGACTGTGACTGCAAAACAAGAAGAAATGTTCGCTGCTTAATACGGAGTGATTCGCGTGGCCATGGACTTCGAAGGCAAGAAAATCGTTGTGATCGACGGTGCCAGCGGCATGGGTTTCAAGACTGCCGAGAACGTGGTCGTGGCAAGCGGCAGTGCAGTGCTCGTCGGCCGCACGGGCCAGAAGCTTGACGAGGCCGTGTCGAGCCTCTCGCAATCCGGCGCTGCATGGTCGGTCGCCGCAGACCTGACGGACCCGGACCAGGTCGTCGAAGCGCAGATGCAGCTAGCAGAGGACCACCCCGACGCGACCCTCCTGGCTTTGACTTCCTCGGCCACCACATCCGCCGCCAGCGGAAGCGGGAGACGTCGAAATACTGCGTCTACACCAAGCCGTCCAAGAAGGCGATCAAGTCGGTCGAGGGCAAGGTGAACGTGAAGACATACAGGTCAACCCTCCACATGGACCTCGACGAGCTGATCCTTGGCTTGAACAGATCTCTGGCGGGGTGGGCGAACTACTTCAGTCACGGAGCGTCCAAGGCCACCTTCAACGCAATCGTTTTCCATGTTTGGAATCAGCTGATGTGCTGGACGAGGGCCAAGTACGCAGGCAAGACCGGCTTGCCCATGAAAGAACTCCGTCGTCGCTTCTGCGACACCGGGTCGAGGTTCGCCCACAACGGGGTCGTGTTCACCGGCGCCTCCAGCGTCGCAGTGACCCGCTACCGCTACCGCGGCAGCGTCATCGCAACCCCATGGACACCGAAACCGGCAGCTGCGGCAAGCGGCTGACCAGCGGGGAAGGCACGCAGAGAGCCCGGTATGTGGAGACGCATACGCCGGGTTCGGGAGGGGGCTCCGGGAAACGGGCCGGTGACAACATCGGTTCCGCGCCTCGGGTCTACCTCACCAGTGCTGTGCTCGGACGGCTCAGTGACGTCGCTGGTCGAGTTGACGCTCGCAGCCGAGCACCGGCGTGGGCACGGAGCGATGTACGACGCGGTCAATCACGGCTGGCTGGAGCCGCGCCGCCTTCGCAGGCTGCTTGCTTCCACGCCGCTTTCGCGTGCCGCCGACGGACGGATCGTGCTCGCGGTGGATGTGAGCAACTGGCTGCGGCCCGACGCACCAACCACCCCGACCTGTGGCTCGAAATCGTGCTCCACCTACACCGCTAGCTGATGCGGCGCACCGAGCAGGTCCGCGCAGACAGTGCCACCCCGGCACGATCTCTCCGACCCCAGTCCCCGAGACCCCGATCCCGACCACGCCGACCGAACTGGCACTGGCACGCGCGGAGTTCGGGCCGACCCTGAGCTACCTGATCGCCAACCGCCTGTGGTGCCGCGCCAGCCACGAGGGACGCTGCCACGAAGCCAACCGCATGGTCTCCCACCAAGGAGCCACCATGGCCACGTGCACCCACCACCAGGTCCACGCCGTCGAAGCGGCAAAGACCCTGGACGATTGATCGACCGCGGCACGCCACCCTGACACCCGAGACAACCCCACCGCCCCGCGGCGCAGGGGGGCGTCTCCGTCACGCATCAGCTGCCCACGCAGGCGTTCCCACCCTGCTGCCCGCCACGCCGTGCGCAGTAGGACACGTGACAGGCCCTGTTGCGGTCCTAGCCATCCCCTCGAGCACGGTGGCACCGGCCGCTCCGCATCCGCGGTGGCAACTCGGCCACGCATGCCCCCCCAAGAAACGGACTGCTGACATGCAGACTCTGGCCTGGATTTTGGCCGGGCTCGGTGCTCTCTTCTGCGCCCTCCCCCTGGCCGCAGTCAGGAAAGCCCAGTACAGGCATCGACGGCTCCGCACGGGAACCGTCACAACCTTCGTCGCCGCCGGGACCATCCTCCTGGTGATGAGCCTCGGCTGGTACGTCCTTCCCGCAACCTTGCTCACCCCGGCGGCACTCCCGCTCCGCAACCTCTCCATCCGCAGCCGGCTTCCCACACCCAAGTCGACAGCATGGGCCATGGAAACCCCCACCCATAAAAATCCCGCCACGCGTGACCTGCTCAACATCCCGGGCTGCTGCGGCGAGGGCACAATAGGACGATCAAGGCCGACGCGTGCGCATCGTTACCGCTAACACCCGGGTGCCCGTGGCGTTCGCGCCGTGTGGAAACCGTGACCAGCAGCCCTGGGTGACCTACGACCCTGCTCGAAGTGTCCGCACCGCCCGTTACACCAGTGCAGAATGCACCAAAATCCCTGTCACCAGTGACGATCAGGACCCTGGCCACCGCGTCGACCGGTCCATCCTCTCCCGCCTCGAGGCAGCCGGAATCCATTGCAGCGTCGTCAACGACCTTGGCGGCTCCCACCACCTCACCGACTTCGCCGACGGCTCGTACCTCCAGTGGAGCGCCTACGACTGCTACGGCGAGGAAGGCACAGTCGGCCACCCCATCAGTGAAAACGCCTACCTCAGCGCGTACTGGGCAAGCGAATCGGCCGAGGACAGCGCCGACTTCCGCAGCGGCGTCTACGAGAGGGACTCAGCCGCTCTCATCGCCTGGATACTCCGCAAGGCCAACCGACACGGTCGACGCTCCTCCATGACCGGCCACGCCACCGGTAGCGCCGAAAACTAGCCCCGACCCACCAACACCTACCACACAAACACGAGCGTCCTGGGCCCGTCCCGGCCGTCCACTCCGGACATGGGCGGGCGTCTTCAGTGCAATCGCATCGACTTCCGCTGACTGACCGTTGACCAGCGTCCCGGCGAGCGGATACGCAACCTGACTCTGGGCCGAGTCTTTCAGACAGCCTCCCGGGCCAGTTCGCCTTGACATTTGCTTTCGGATTGGAATGACTCTGATGAATTCCTTTGCTATACACGCCGGTTCGATGTTCGACGGGTTCACCCTTTCCGGACCCGCCACGGTTCACGTCAGGGGCGAGCGCATCGCGCGTGTGGACCGTACCGGCGCGCTGCCCGCCGACGGCACCGAGGTGATCGACCTCGGCCCGCATGCCTGTCTGCTGCCGGGCCTGATCGACAGCCATGTCCACCTCGCCTTCGACGCCAGCACGGACCCCGTCGCCTCGCTAGCCGCCACCGGCGACGAGGACCTGCTGGAGCACATGCGCTCGGCGGCCCGGTCGGCCCTGCAGGCCGGTATCACGACCGTGCGCGACCTCGGCGACCGCGACTTCCTCTCGCTCAAGCTCGTCGAGGAGTTCGCCAGCAGCCCGGAACTGGGCCCGGAGATCCTGGCCGCCGGCCCCCCGCTGACCACGCCGGGCGGCCACTGCCACTTCTTCGGTGGCGAGGTCGAAGGCACCGAGGCGCTGCGCGCCGCGGTACGCGAGCGCCACGCTCGCGGCTGCGCCGTCGTCAAGATCATGGCCAGCGGCGGCAACATGACGCCCAACTCCGTGCCTCCACACGCCTCGCAGTACGGCCTGGAAGACCTGCGCACGGTCGTCGAGGAGGCACACCGCCTTGGGCTGCCTGTGGCCGCCCACGCCCATGGTGTCCAGGCGATCCGCGACGCCCTCGAAGCGGGCGTCGACAGCCTGGAGCACGTCTCCTTCCTGACCGAGGACAGCGTTTATCCCGACCCGGTCGTCCTGGACGCCTTCGTGAAGAGCGCGAGCTTCGCCAGCCTGACGCTCGGCTGGAAGCCCGACATGGACTTCGAGCTGCCCAAGGCCTTGGCAGCCCATGTCACCGCCCTCTACGACACTTTCGCCCAGCTGTACAAGCTCGGCGTCAAGGTCGTCATCGGCTCGGACGCCGGTATCTCACCCCGCAAGCCCCACAACGTCCTCCCCCACGGCGTCGGCGATCTCGTCCGCCTGGGCGCCGACCCCGCCGACGCACTGGTCTCCGTGACCAGCCTGGCGGCCCGGCTGTGCCGGGTCGAGGGCCGCAAGGGGCGCATCGCCGCCGGTGCCGACGCCGACCTCCTGGCCGTGAGCGGCAACCCCACGGAGGACCCCGCCGCCCTGCTCGACGTCGAAGCCGTCTTCCGGGCCGGCGTCCGCGTGCGGTAGTCCTCACCGGCCGGGGAGCGACCCCGGCCAGGCCGGGACATGCGGTCCCGTGCCCAGGGCGGGGCATGAGATCCAGCGGCCTGGGACCACCCCATCTCGCAGCCTCCAGCACACCAACTGACATACGCAAGAGCCCTATTGAAACCTTATCGGCAACGCGACGGTTGCAGGGCTGATGCGTTCTCAGTCGGCAAGAAGAGTTGATTGCCGCTGCGCTCGGACACGGAGCTGCTGCTCAAGAGCCGTCGGGTGGTGCCGGGCCGGCTTCGCGCAGCTGTGGACGCGGCGCATGAGCTGGTCGAGGGCGTCGGCGAGGTCGGCTTCGTATTGCTCGGTGTCGCCGTGGCTGCTGTGCAGGGCGAGCGTTTTGATGTGCTGCCAGGTGTGGTCGTTGAACGGCTGGTGGACGTGGTCGCGGTGGATCCAGGGGATCTCCGTGAGGTGGCCGTCTGGGAGGCGGATCCAGATCTGGCGGACGTCGTGGGGGTTGTAGTGGATCTCCCATTTGCCGTCTCGGCCGGCGACCGGGGAGGGCTGGCCGCGGCAGGGGGCGAGGAGGTCGTGGTCGTAGGTGCGGTGGTGGATGCGGATGCCGGAGGCGGTGATGGCCTGCCAGCGCACGGGCAGCAGCTCCAGGTAGTCGTGGCCGGTCAACGGGACGGGGACGTACCCGGCGACGGCGACCAGCGCGGCCCACACCTGGTTCGGGGTGAGGGCCTTGCGGGGAATCATCGGGTGGCGCAGGCCTTCATGGGGGCGGTGGTGGTAATGCACCAGCCTCTCATCAAGCAGGTCCTGGAGCTGGGGGACGCTGTAGCAGGCTTCTTGTTCGGTGTCGGGGCGGCGGCGGGTGACGTCGGATCCGGTGTAGCCGGGCAGGTGCTGGCAGAACAGGGCGTTGATGGTGCCGAAGGTGCGCTCGACGATGCCTTTGTCACGAGTCGTCGACTGCACCCGATCAGCACGCTCGGCCCGGAGTTGTGCGGGTCACACACCCGTTCCACCCGTGGGCCGGGCGGGAGCTCACCTTCGTTGACCGGCGTCTGGCCTGGGACGAGGACCGTGTCGCCCTCGCCGACGAGAACGGCGAGGTGGTCTCGCTGCCTGCGGCCTGGACGAATATCGATCCCGTCGATCCGTTTCGTTGTGATGGCCGCGGGGCGCTGCCCGTTCCGGGTCGATGACCTCGAAGCCCCCACAGGCCCTGCTTGCGGTAGGCCAGGCGCATGCGCTGCACCGTGGTGCGCGAGACTCGGCCGAAGCCCAGCACGGTCAGCTCCTCAACTTTGGCCTGCTCCCTCTCGGCCCCGATACGCAAGGTTCACCAGGATTCCGACGGCACCTACGGCGCCCCCAGGATCACCGCCGAGCTCCGCGACGAGGGTGGCCTGGCGGTCAATCACAAGCGGGTCGCGAGGATCATGCAGACCATCGGACTCGAGGGGTCCGTCTGCGTCGCCGGCACCGCACCACCGTCGCGGACCCGGCCGCGGCGAAGGCGCCGGACCTGGTCGGCCGTGACTTCACCGCGGCCGCGGTCAACACGAAGTACGTCGGGGACATTGCCTACCTGCCCGTCGACGGCGGGAAGTTCTGCTACCTCGCGACCGTGATCGACCTCGCCTCACGCCGTCTGGCCGGATGGGCGATCGCCGATCACATGCGCACCGAGCTCGTCATCGACGCCCTCACAGCAGCCGAGCGCACTCGCGGGAGCCTGGCCGGGGCTGTGATGCACACCGATCACGGATCGCAGTACACGAGTCGGGCATTCGCCGAAGCATGCAGGTCAGCAGGGGTGCGGCAGAGCATGAGTGCGATCGGGTCCAGCGCGGACAACGCCGCTGCCGAGTCGTTCAACGCGACCTTCAAAAGAGAAACGCTCAAGGGCCGGAAAGGCTGGTCGAACGAGCGCGAGGCGCGACTCGATGCCTTCCGCTGGCTGCACCGCTACAACACCCGGCGCCGGCATTCCCGGCTCGGTCAGCGATCTCCGATCGCCTTCGAGAACACCTTCCAATCACCATCAATTACCCTGGCCCGAGCCGCATAGACGTGTTCAAGATCCGGGGTCAAGGCCCGGGCGTGCGCGACGTGGATCACCCCTACGGCTTCGAGGCGTTCACCGGGTTCCTCCGAGGATGCCCCGGCCTTCAGGCCGGGGAGGAATCGGACTCCTGCGGAGCAGGACAGGAAATAGGGGTTTCGCCTCCAGGGCGAAAGACCGTCCACCCGCGACGAGGTGAGCGAGCCGTGGCGATCAAGAGGTCTCAACTGTCAGTCCCCCCGGGTAGGTTCGGATGCATGACGACAGACGCGACCACGGAGGGGGCCGGGCATGCCCGGTACTCCTTCCGTGTGCGCCTGTCGGCTACCGCGCGGCGCGCACTTGAAGCGGAGTGGGACCGCTGCCGGTGGCTCTGGAATGAATGCGTCGCCAAGTCCAAGCAGGTCCACCAGCGAGCCAAGGAGTCCGGAGAGAAGCTGACGTGTGGTCCGGCCCAGCTCGACAGGATGCTGACCGAGGCCCGCAGGGTGATGCCGTGGCTGGCCGAGGGTGCCTCGGTGCCGCAGCAGCAGGTGATTCGGGACTTCGCCAAGTCGCGGGCGAAGGCGCTGAAGGACGTCAAGGACGGGCTTGCGCAGCACCGCCGGGCCGGGATGCCCCGCTTCAAGCGCAAGCGGGACAGCCGCCCGAGCCTGAACTACACGCGGCGCGGTTTCCGTCTGAAGGACGGTCGTCTGCACCTTGCGGGCCAGATCGTGCTGAGCGTGGTGTGGTCGCGGGCTCTTCCGGCCGACCCGTCGAGTGTGCGCGTGTACCAGGACACGCTCGGGCACTGGTATGTGTCCTTCGTCGCCCCCGCGCAGAGCGAACCGCTTGCCCTCACGGGGCGGGTGCCCGGGGTGGACTGGGGTGTGAAGGAGACCGCCACCACCACGGATGGCGCCTACGATCTCCCGCATGCCGAGCACGGCAAGCGGGCCGCGCAGGGGCTCGCCCGCTACCAGCGGATGATGGCCCGGCGCCGGCGTCCGAAGGGCCGGCCCGCATCCAAGGGCTACCGGAAGGCGCAGGCACAGGCCGCGAAGCTGCACAAGAAGGTCGCGCGGCAGCGTGAGGACACCGGCCGCAAGTGGGCCAAGGCCGTCATGCGCGATCATGACGGAGTGGCGGTGGAGGACTTCCGCCCGAAGTTCCTCGCGAAAACCACCATGGCCCGCAAGGCAGCCGATGCCGCCATCGCCGCCACCAAACGCGCTCTGGTCGAGATGGGGCGCAAGCACGCACGGGACGTCCGCCTCGTGCACCCGGCGCACACCACGATGGACTGCGCAACGTGCGGAGCGAGAACCAAGCACGCACTCCCTCTCTCGATGAGAACCTATGCCTGCACCGTGTGCGCAGCCGTGTCCCCCAGGGACAAGAACTCCGCCCGCGTGATGCTGGTCCGGGCAGGTTGGAACCCGGACGGTGCCGAGGGCGTAAGACCACCTGAGCCGCCGGCTCCGGTGGCGGCCTGAGCCGTGAATCCCCACGCAGCCCTGGAGGGTGGAGAATCCCCTCCCTTCAGGGAGGGGAGCCTTCAACGTCGACCCGGGCCGCTTCGCGGGTGACACGACCACGATGCACGTGACGTACTACAACGCGAACAAGCCGAACGGCGAGGTGTCCGTGTTCGAGCAGCTCACCCTGCACCGCAAGCGCTCCGACGCGCGGCACTGACCCGCACGGCGACGGCGGCGGCCGCCCGGGAGACTCTCCCGGGCGGCCGCCGCCGTTCACGGTCAGCGGTCGAGGACGGCGCGCAGCGCGCCGAGCAGTTCCTCGCGTGCGGCCTCGGAGGACGTCGCGGCAGCCGGGGCGCGCCAGGCGATGTGGCCATCCGGGCGCACGAGCAGAGCGCCGTCCTCGGCGACACCCGACACGCGGCTCCACTCGCCGTAGGCGTCGCGGGCTCCCTCGTCGCCGATGCGGACGGCGCCGAGCCGGATGCCCAGGCTCTTAGCGCACGCGTCGGCCGCCTCCGCCCATACGGCCCCGGACAGACCGGTGAGCAGTGTGAATGCCCCCTTGCCGACGACGTCCAGGGTGGAGATACGCCGCCCGTCCCGGTCGACCAGCCACGCGTGCGGCAGTTTCGCGCCGGGCCGGGTGGTCGGCCGGTGGAACAGCTCCGCGTCCTGCTCGAAGACCTCGTCGGGGCTGCCGTCGGGAATCACCGCGTCGGAGGCGTAACGCTGGTTCATCTCGACGCCGTGCGCGTTGAACTCGTAGTTCTTGAGCTGCACCGCCTCCTCCAGCTCGCGGCGCAGGCCGGCTCCCTCGGGCGTGGTCGCGCGGATGGTCTCGAGGCCCTTCTTGAGAGTCTCCTCGTTGAACGTCTCGGCGACGCCGAGCGCCTGGAAGACGGGCCCGAACTGGTCGCGGCTGAGGTTCGCCCGCTCCACGATCTGCCTGCCGACCGGGGCGCGCTCCGCCGAATAGGTGTCCAGGAGGCCGGGGCCCGCCTCGCCCTTGACGACCATGGCGAGTTTCCAGGCGAGGTTGTAAGCGTCCTGGACCGAGGTGTTGGAGCCGAGCCCGTTCGACGGCGGGTGCCGGTGCACGGCGTCGCCCGCGCAATACACGCGCCCCGAGGAGTACGTCGTGGCGTAGCTGTGGTTCACCGTCCACAGCGACGTTGAAGTGATCTCCACCGGCAGGTCGGGGACGCCGACGAGGTCGCGCACGATGGCGCGGGCGGTCGCGTCGTCCACCTCCGGCGGCGGCTGCTCGATGTCGTACCCCCACACGAGCAGCCACTCGTTCCAGGGCCTGACCATCCGGACGAGCCCCATGCCGATGCCGCCAGTCTCGGCGCCCGGCTGCAGCACCCAGTACAGGACGCTCGGCCGGTGGGCGACGTAGCGGGAGAGGTCGGCCTTGAAGACGACGTTCATGCTGCCGGCCTTGTCCATCTGCCCGTCGAGGGGCAGGCCGAGCTGCTCGACGACGGCGCTGCGGCCGCCGTCCGCACCAATCAGGTAGCGGGCGCGCACGGTGAACTCGTCGCCTCGGACACGGTCCTTGAGTAGTGCGGTGACGCCGTCGTCGTCCTGGGTCAGGCTGAGGAACTCCGTGTCGAAGCGCACCTTGGCGCCGCGGGCCGCCGCGTTGCTGACCAGGATGGGCTCGAGGTAGTTCTGCGGCAGGTCGACGTGGCGGCAGGGGCTCGACGCGCCGAACTCGGTGGCCGAGCCCGGCCCGCTGCCCCAGGCGCGGATGCGGCCTATCTCGTCCCCCAACAGCGAGGTGCACAGGACCGTGTCGCCCATCAGCTCGTTCGGCGTGCCGGCCGCGAGCGCCTCGGACTCGACGCCCAGGTCGCGCAGGACCTCCATGGTGCGCTGGTTGGTGATGTGGGAACGCGGCGTATTGGCGAGCCAGCCGTACTTCGTCACGAGCAGGGTGCGCACCCCGAAGGTGGCCAGAAGCAGGGCCGCGGAGGCGCCCGCGGGGCCGCTGCCGACGACGATAACGTCGGTGTCGTACGTGTCTAGAGCTTCGGGTGGGGGCATGGGCGCTCCTCGGTCGGTCGGTCGGCCGGGCGGTACGGGACGGAAAGGGCGATCCTGGCGGCGCGCAGCCGGGTCAGGGCAGCGGCCGCCGGGCTTCGGTGAGCCTGGTTAGCGTCAGATCCGCCGCGCCGTCTTACTTCAGCATCGGCGTAGTCGGTTCCCCGGCTGTTGGCTCCTGGGTGCTACGTCCACGACTTGCGGCGGGTGGGTGGCCCGATGAGTTCGGTCGATCCGTCGGCCAAGAGACAATAGGACTATTTCGTCCAAATTATGCTATCGCGGCTTCGGCAAGCGTGTGCGCTTGGTCCTGACTCAGTTGATGCTGCTCATCCACGCGATCCCACCAGTGCGGGGCCGTCGCGGCCGGCCCCGCCAGCGACCAGACACTCTACGCCAACCGCGGCTACGACCACGACAAGTACCGCAGGCAGGCCTGCGAGGTCGGGATCACGCCGCTCATTGCCGGTCGCGGCGAGGAGCGCAGCTCCGGTCTGGGCGTGTATCGCTGTAGGCTTGTCGATCATCTGAGTGGACTAAATAGTCCTCTGCGCTGCATGATGGGCGCGCCGGAGAATGAAGTTACGTTTGTCGTGTGGTGCGCGGTCTGGCCCGGGTGCGCCGGCCTGTCTCTGCCCGGCGTCGGTCCCTTGGGCAGAGACACAGCCCGGGGCCTCCAGAAACTCCGGGGTGGTTCAGAGGAATAGAAAGGCACGGCTCGATGCCAGACGTGGCACCGGTGATCAACCTGGCTTGCCGGGGCAGAACGCTCCGGCAGGCATGTTCATCTGAAGTGGTCTCCCCAATGGCCTCGTTGGCCGCGCCGATCCTCACCTGATCGACAGACCGCAACCTTGCACGTCAGCACCGCGTACACGGCGCCTGCGATGAACGCCGAAACGCATAGAGAAAGAACAAGAAAGTGAACGACGGCAAGCTGTCCAGCGAAGATTCACACATTGGAATAGGAAAGACCATCAGGCTCATCGCGCTCATCACGGCTGTGGTGACTATCCTGGTGGGCTCCGTGGTCTCGAGCGTCGGAGCATGGGGCGAGAGTCGCGAGCATGACTCCGTGGCGGCGCAGTCAACGTCGTCCTTCCCGCAGTCTCAGCCACCCGCTGGTTTTCAGTCCAAGTTCGCGGAAGTAAATGACTTTCGCATGCACTACGTTCGGGGTGGTAAAGGTTCGCCTGTGGTGATGATCCACGGGTTCCCGGAGGATTGGTCTGAGTGGCGGCAGGAGATGGTTCCGCTCTCCAAGACCCACACCGTGATCGCCGTCGACCTGCGTGGTGCTGGTGAGTCCCAGGTCACCGAGGGTGGTTACGACGCAGCACAGTTGGCGAAGGACGTGCATCAGCTGCTGACGCAGCTGAAGCTCAACAACGGCGTGCAGGTTGTCGCCCACGATATTGGTATGTGGGTCGCCTACGGCTATGCGGCGCAGTTCAGGTCGGAAGTGCGGAGCATGGCTGTGATGGAGGCTCCCATCCCGGATAAGAGCATCTACAGTTACCCCGCGCTCAATGCCGACCCGAACAAGCCCTCGCCGTGGCACTTCGGCTTGTTCCAGCTGCCCCTCGCTGAAAAGCTCATGGCCGGTCACGAACGCGTCCTCGTCCACGACATGATGCTTGAGTACGTGGCGGGCGACAAGTCGCCGTTCACGGCGTCGGACTTTGACTACTACGCCCACTTCCTGAAGGAGCCCGGCCGCGCGACGGCCTGGATGAATGTCTACCGTGGGCTTCGCACAGATGTTCAGCAGAACAAGGAGTTCCTGGCCCAGGGCAAGTTGAAGATGCCCATCCTCGCGATCGGTGGTCAGTATTCCTTCGGTTCAGGGGTCCCCAACCAGTGGCGTGAGTACGCCGTGAACGTCCAGGGACGAGTCCTGAAGAATACGGGCCACTTCGTGAACGAGGAGAGGCCGAAGGAAGTGACGGCTCAGCTGCGCTCCTTCCTGCAGAAGTAGCTTTCACCGTCAAGGGATGAGCAACGACGATCCCTACAGACGGTAGGGAGTATTTCCGTAGACAGGGTCGCGCTGGTGGTGACGAAGATCTCCACCGGCGCGACCCGACGACACAACGGTCGAAGGACTGCAAATCACACAGCAGGCACGTGCAGACTGCCATAAATTTCCGACACGGAACACGAGCTTGAGAATGCGCGACCACACCCTTTCCGACTCGCACACCCCGCCGCAACTGCCCCGGAGGAGAAAGAGCATGAGCCGCAGCGACGTCCTGGTCGACGCCGATTGGCTGCAGGAGCACCTGGACGACTCCGACATCGCCGTCGTCGAGGTCGACGAGGACACGTCGGCCTACGACAAGAACCACATCAAGAACGCCGTCCGGATCGACTGGACGAAGGACCTGCAGGACCCGGTCCGCCGCGACTTCATCGACCAGGCCGGCTTCGAGAAGCTGCTGTCGGAGAAGGGCATCGCCAACGACACCCTGGTGATCCTCTACGGCGGCAACAACAACTGGTTCGCTTCCTACGCCTACTGGTACTTCAAGCTGTACGGCCACGAGAACGTGAAGCTCCTGGACGGCGGCCGCAAGAAGTGGGAGCTGGACGCCCGCGAGCTGGTCGACGGCACCGAGGTGCCCGCGCGTCCGGCCACCGAGTACAAGGCCAAGCCGCAGGACGCGTCCATCCGCGCCTTCCGTGACGACGTGCTCACCGCGATCGGCGTGCAGAACCTGGTGGACGTCCGCTCGCCCGACGAGTTCTCCGGCAAGCTGCTGGCTCCCGCGCACCTGCCGCAGGAGCAGTCGCAGCGTCCGGGCCACGTCCCGACCGCCCGCAACATCCCGTGGTCGAAGAACGCCAACGACGACGGCACCTTCAAGTCGGACGACGAGCTCAAGGAGCTCTACTCCGAGGAGAGCGTCGACCTGTCCAAGGACACCATCGCGTACTGCCGCATCGGTGAGCGCTCGGCGCTGACCTGGTTCGTCCTGCACGAGCTGCTCGAGGTCCCGAACGTCAAGAACTACGACGGCTCCTGGACCGAGTACGGCTCCCTCGTCGGCGTCCCGATCGAGCTCGGCGCCGCCAAGTAACCCGGGACCCCCGGACCTACCGACCTACCGAAGGAAGTACACATGTGTGGAGCGAAGGCCGGCGGCCCCGACGCCTCGACGATCAAGCCGGGTGAGACCACGATCCAGGGCCAGGTGACCCGCGACGGCGAGCCGGTCGTCGGGTACGTGCGCCTGCTGGACTCGACCGGCGAGTTCACCGCCGAGGTCCCGACCTCGGCGACCGGACAGTTCCGCTTCTACGCGGCCGAGGGCACCTGGACCGTACGCGCCCTGGTGCCGGGCGGCACCGCGGACCGCACGGTCGTCGCCCGGACGGGCGGCCTCGCGGAGGTCGCCATCGCCGTCTGACGGCACTCCACGACGGTCCGAGGGACCGTGCGTGCACGGCTGAAGGGCCGCATCCCCCGGGGGTTGGACGATCGCCGGCAGGGGTGCGGCCCTTCGGCATGTGCGGGCATAGCCTGGAGGTATGTACGCACGACGGCGTCACGTCTACTTCGCCATGATGGCCACCTGCATCGGGTTGTTCGTCCTGGCCTGGGGCGTCGTACGGCTGTGGTCCATTCCCGCAGCCGTGGGGCGGGCCGCTCGGCGACGACGCCGCCATCATCGCAATCAAGCGCCAGACCTCGAACCCACGACAGTGACGGCCACGGATGACGGCAACGAGGCCGTACACAGCCGAACGCCGCTGGCCATCACGCACGGTGCTCCGGTCCGGATGTGCCCGATCGGGAAGCACTACGCCGGAGCCGTGGAACCCGGCGTCTACCCGACGCGACAGCCGGGCCCTCACGCTGCCCACCAGCAGCCCAACACGCCGAGACGGCCCGCCAGTTGCACTGACGAGCCGTCATGACACGTCGAGGCTAGCCGTAGGCTAGCCGGTCGTGGCGCCCTTGGAGGGCATGGCCTTCAGCGTGCCGCACAGCGCGGGGGCGGTGGCGGTCTGGGGGAGCTTGGGGTCCAGCTCGCTGGGGCCCAGCACGTTGGTGAACTTGCCGCTGCCGTCGTAGTCGATGCCGTGCACGACGATGACGGCCTTGCCGGCGCGGATGTTGCCGGCCACATCGTTGTTGACGGTGATGGTGCGCGAGTACTGGTAGGAGCTGCCCACGGGGAAGCGGGTCACCGCCAGTGCGCTGGCCGGGGAAGTGTCGCCGCTGGTGGTCAGGGAGGTGCCGATCATGCCGTAGGACTTCATGCCGTCGGTGGTGCTGATCGCGATGTGCCCGTTGAGGTTGGTGGCCGCGGCCGCAGTGGGGCACGTGCCCATGCCGTCGATGTGGATGTGGGCCGCGTGCGGAACCCCGGCCAGGAGCCCCTTCACGGTCATCCTCACGGTGACCTTGTGACCGGACACGGACACGGTCGCGGTGCCCGAGCCGGTCACGTTGTTCGTCGGGATCGGAGTCAAGTCGGCCCGGAAGCTGTGCGAGCCGGAGTCTGAGGCTGCGGCTGCCGTTGTCGGGACGCCCATCGACAGGCCCAGCACACCGGCCGCTGCCAGGGAGGATATTGCCTTGCGCATCTGAAAGCCTCGCTTTCCCGGGATCACCGGCTCGTACGTCACCGAACGCCGGATCAAGCCCTGAACGGGGGATGTGCGGCAGGTGGGCCGCGATTCAAGAGTTATTGACTCCGAGCTCCGCTGTCCTGCGGAAACCAGTGCCACACCCCCCCGAGCCATCCCGCCTTTGATTCACTCGCCCCGCCGATAAGGGTTGGGTGTCCTCCCGAGGGCGGATGGGTGGGGCCTTCCTTCAGCTCAAACACGCGTCAGGCACATTCTGGTCACTCTACGTAAATCTGTGACCAGGTATCGGCGTGCGACCGTACACATGCCGGACTAAGGCGTTACTCCTTTCGGGGACTTTGGTGATATCCATGCGCGCTTGAAGGCGTTTCTTGATCTTGACTCGTCTGCGCGGCGTTCGTTGTCCTGGTCTTTGTCCAATGCGCAGACGGACGCCATGGTTCATTTCCGTACGCGCACCTGGTCCCACCTGCTGTGTGAACCTCCACGGACGCCCCCGTACGGTCACGCGGACAGTTGGAAAGCGTGCCACGGGCGTTGCACCCTCAAATCGGCGCCCAACACATACGCTGCTGCACTAGCCGCCAGCGGACTCACGCCATGATCCCCACCGGATCGGCGAAGAGCCGGTAATCCACACGGGATCAACGGCCTGACAACCGACGACGGGTCGTCAGGCTCGCTACGCTGCCACGCGAGTTGGTTAGCGTCTACCGACGCCACGGTCTTACCGATCTCGTCACGAGACGTTCACACTCTGGAACAAGAGGCCCGGGCTTCGTATCAGGTTCACACGACGTCGTCTGACGTTGTGTACGCGCGAAGTTGCTCGACCGCGGCATACAGCGCGTCACGCAATGGCGCTACGTCGCGGGCGATCTGCGCGAGCAGGCTGCCTCCCTGGTAGGCGGCGATCAGCATGTGTGCGAGTCGCGCCGGATCCGCCGACGCGTCGAGTCGTCCGTCATATTGCATCCGCTCGAGTCCCGCTCGGAAGATGTCCCGCCATTCGGCGAAGACACGGGTGAGGTCGTCGCGGACATCCAGATCGGTCTTGACGCAATGCCACGTAGCGTAAGTTGATCATGCTGTGAGAGTGAGTGCTCGGGCGTTGACGAGGTGGATTGTGGGCGGCGCCGGATGGCGGGTGCCGGTGTCGGCAGGACGCTTGACGCGGTAGCTGTTGTGCCGGGCGCGCTTGACGACACGGGGGTAACTGCGATGGCGGCGGCGGGGGTTGAGGTTCTTCTTGCGGGTGATGTCGGCGCGGACCCTGGCCAGGACGGCGTCCAGGTCCTCAGGGGAAATAGCCGCCGGGTCGGCGACGCGGCGGCGGACGATGCGCAGGGTGCGGGTGAATTTGACCCGGTCGGGGTCGATGTCGGCCTCGGTGGCGGCCCGGCAGATCAGGGCGGAGATCGCGTAGTGGGTGAGCAGGTAGCCGTACAGCTCCTGCCGGACGAGGTCCGGGCTCTTGGAACGCAGGATGCGGCCTGGGCCGCGTAGGGCGGTCTTCAGGTCATCGTTGGACTGCTCGTGCTCCCAGCGCTGGTGGTACGCGTGAGCGAGCAGGGGGGCGGGGGCGTTCGTGTGGTCGGTGATCGTGGTGATCAGGCAGATCAGCTCCCGCTCGGCGTCGGTGCCGCGGTCGGGGACCTCGTACTCGACCACGCGCACCACTCGGGCGGCTGCGGGATCGACCTCCCGCCCGGCGCGGGCGTCTTCCAGCAGTCGGCCCCGCGCCGCCGTGTTGAGGCGGGGGGAGTAGACCAGGGAGAGGTAGGAGCCGTCGGGCAGGTCCGCGACCAGCGGGAGGGTGAGCGTGTCGCCGACGCGCCAGAGCAGGTCCGCGCCGGTCCCGGCGGCAGCGCACCACTGCTCGAAGCCGAAAAAGCCCCGGTCGGCCAGCAGCAGCATGTCCTCTTCCAGGCGCTCGAACAGATGGAAGGCCAGGGTCTGCTCGCCGGCGCGCTTGCCGGCGATCGGCCCGATCGCTGCCCCGATCGGGGCGCGGGAGCCGGTCTCGACCAGGGTGAGCACCCGCGCCTTGGGGAAGGCGGAGGGATTGGCGGCGGTCCCGGAGCGGCCGAACGCCTCGGCGTTGGATTCGGTGTCGGGCAGGTCCCACTCCATGCCGTCGATGGAGACCAGGCGGCGGGGCCCGAGCCAGGCCCCGCGGGTGAGCTGCTCCGCGACCGGCTCGGTGATGCGGTCGAAGATCTCCGCGAGCGGTTCGGAGCCCAGGCGCTTGCGGGCCTGGGTGATCGCGCTGGTCGTGGGCACCTCCCAGGCCCGGTCCCAGCAGCCCCACCGCTCCAGCGGCTCCGAAAGACGGGTGATGGCCTCTTCGTAGTCGTCGTCCGCGAACAGCGCCAACGCCATCACCAGGTACACCACCACATGCGGCGGGAGCTTCCCGTCCGACCGTCTGGCCTGCCGTCCGAACGCCCGCACCGCGTCGTCGATCACATCACGCGGGACCGAACCCGCCAGCAGCCCGATCGAGATCCACTCGGGCAACCGCCCGCCTGCACCCCCACCCTGACTCACGATCAGCAACCTACCGCCCCAGCCGAAGGGCGACCCCATGCCCTTGATCAACTTACGCTACGCGGCATTGGGCCTTGACGATCTCGCTCGCGAGGGATCCGAGGCTGCAGCCGTTCTCGAACGGGCGACCGGAGACGACGAAGAAGTCCGCCCACTCCTGGTACGCCTCGATCGTGTCGAAGCCGGCGAACCGTTCGCTTCGGTGGAAGCCGAGCACGCTCTCGGCCTGCCAGTCGATGACGGCGCGCACCAGGCTCTCCTTGTTCGCGAAGTAGTGGCTCAGCTGCGAGCCGCTGACCCCCGCTGCTCTTCGTACCAGCTCGTTGTTCGTCGCGTGGACCCCCCGCGTGTAGATCAAGTCCGCGGCGTGCTCGAGGATGCGACCTCGCGTCGCCAGCCCCTTGCCCGTGCGCCCGCGAAGATCACGCGATCCATCGTTCATCTGCATGTCACCACCCTATCCCGCAGATTGGGCTCAGCGGCCCAATATGAACGCGGATTGGGCTTGACAGCCCATTCCGCGTCGCGTTCACTGTGAGTGGGCCAAGCAGCCCAGACTGATACCGACCCGAGGACCGCCACCATGTCTCGTCTCAGCACGCCCGAGCTCACCGACATCGACGCCAAGACGCAGGGCACGCTCGACGCCATCGCCAAGCAGTTCGGCTTCGCTCCGGGCATGTTCACCACGCTCGCCGCCAACCCGGCCGTCCTCGAGATCGTGATGGGCCTGCAGGGCAGCATCGCGAAGCTCCTCGACGCGAAGACCCGCCACACGATCGCGCTGGCCACGTCCCACTCCAACAACTGCGACTACTGCTCGGCGCTGCACGGACACATCTCCGCGAACCTCGGAGGCATGTCCACCGAGGAGATCGAGCTGGCCCGCACCGGCGCCTCCACCGATCCCAAGCGTGCCGCCGTCGCTCGCTTCTCCCAGCAGGTGATCGAGACCCGCGGTCAGGTGCGCGACGAGGACATCGCCGCGGTCCGCGAGGCCGGCTACACGGACCCCGAGATCCAGGCGATCGTCACCGTCGTGGTCGTCACGCTGCTCACGAACTACCTCAACAACGTCAACGACACCGTCGTCGACATCCCCGGTGCGGGCGCGTAACCAGCGACGTCGAAACCGCGTCGACCGGCACGTAAGGCACCCCCATGACAGCGACGCTCACCACGTACTGACGTGACTCCAACGCCCAGAAACCACCTCCCGACCCGATCTCTCCGACAACGAAACGAAAACCAGGCATGGATCTCAATAACCTGATCACCAAGCACCTCACCCGCTACTTCGACCCGAACAAGAAGATCCCCGAGGAGACCTTCCAGCTCCTGCTGCGCTACCTGCGCACCTCGCCGACGACGATCAACATCCAGCCGAACCACTTCCATGTGCTGGAGTCGCAGGCCGGCAAGGACAAGCTTGCGGACGCTCTCGTCGGCCGCTTCGAGGACAACCAGGAGAAGGTGCGCAACGCCTCGCACGCGATCGTGTTCACGACCCGCAAGACGATTCCCGACGAGCACTTGCAGGAGATCTTCGCCAAGGAGCGCGCGGACCATCGCTTCGCGGACCCGGAGATCCAGAAGGGATGGGAGGCTGGAGCGTCCCACTTCGTGGAGATCCAGTCGAAGAACTATGACGGCGACGTGCTCCACTGGCTGGAGAAGAACACCTACCTCGTCGTCGGCGCGACCATGATGGCCGCCGCTTCTCTCGGAGTCGACGCCACCCCGTTCGAAGGGTTCGACCGCGCGGCGATCGACGAAGCGTTCGGCCTCACCGACACCGACTTCACCACAACGCTGATCATGGCGCTCGGATACCCGGACGAGACGCGCGTCTCTCGCCAGCCGGTCTCGCGCTTCGACGCCGAGAAGATCTTCACCCACATATAACGAACTGAGCGGGCGCGCGATCGGCACGCCTGCTCAGTTCCGGGGGACTCGACTGTCCGGCGCCCGCACCTCTGCTCGACGGACGCCGGACAGTCGACCTCTACCGACCTCGATGAGGCCAAGATGCACGCAGACAGGACAGTTCAGAACCGCGCGGCCGCGCGCGCCAATGAGCGGATCCCACCACCCGAGAGGACACGAATGACCGCCATCTACTCCCACCATCCCGGAACCATGCCGTGGATCCCCGTCGTCGACGGTGTGTCGGCCAAGCCGCTGCGGTTCACCGCCGACGGACAAGGGTGGGCCAGCGTGGTGCGTATCGATCCGGGATCCCGGGTGCCCCGGCACCGGCACACGGGCGACGTGCAGGGCGTCGTCCTGCGCGGGCGGTGCCGCTACTCGCCCGACGACCCGTGGCTGGAGGCCGGCGCGTACCTGCACGAGGCCGACGGGGCCGAGGACGAGGTCCTCGCCTGCCCCGAGGCGGGGGCCGAGATCCTCTTCATCGTGGCGGGGCCACGCGTCGAGTACCTCGGCGACGACGGAAGCGTGGTGCACGTCGACGATCAGCAGTCGAAGCGGCGGGCCTACGCGAAGTTCTGCACCGAGAACGGGCTCCAGGAGCGCGATCTGCACCATTGACGCCACTCATCGGAACGGAGAACGGGAACGAATTGCCGTACGAGCCGGCGATATCCTCCGGCGGCGGAGCCGGCAACGGGGTGGGAGTGCGAGCTGTGTCGACGGATGTGGCCGAGGGCGACGCGCGAAGGCGCACGAATCGCGCGGCGCGCGGCGTCGCGTCGAGCACGGTGGCCGCGATGAACCAGTGCGCGCCGGCGAACCCGCGCATGCCGATGCTCGACGACATGCAGGAGATCATGCGCACCGCCTACTACTGGCGTGCGCAGGGCCGAACGCACGCGGACCAGGGCCGAACGGCCCTGGCGTGAGGAGTACCACTGCCGTTCCAATGAGCTGATCACGCGTGTCCGTGGCTCCCACCCGGGTGTCACGGACAGGCAACCACCAACTCGTGAGGGGACGGCGTACATGCTGTACCGGCCCACCGGCCGCGGCCACGGCGACAGACCGTGCAGCCACTCGCCGCCCCGGCCGGAGACCCACAGCGGTGAGCAACGAACCCGCACGGAAGCCTCCCGTGACCACCGACACCGCTCAGGCACGCCCCGCGGGGCCGCGCCGCAGCATCGAACTGGACAGCCGTGAGGCCCTGCGACTGCTGGGCAGCGTGTCCTTCGGACGGATCGTCTTCACCCGCCATGCGCTGCCGACCGTCCGCCCGGTCAACCACGTCCTGGACAACGGCCACATCGTCATCCGCACCCATGAGGGCGCGGCCCTGACCGCGCGTGCCGGGGAGGCCGACGGACAGGGCGTCGTGGTGGCCTACGAAGCCGACTCCATCGACCCCGTCACACACCTCGGCTGGAGCGCATCGCCGCCGAGGACGACCGACCCGAAGCCGTCGAACAGGCCGCCGACGCTCGCGCCCGAGCCGCACAGCTCCGGGGCCAGGCCGACGTGGGATGAACGCCCTTCCTGAACATGAACTACCGGGTCAGAGCGGTGAAATGCCACCCTGGCCCGCTGCGTTCAACAACCGATCGGTTCTTGAACGCTGCCAGGGCACGACCACGGTGGGCGGTTTACGTTGCCTGCCCGAGTGATCACCGCGGGACTGCCCCACGCCGTGCACCCCACCGCAACTTCCGCCTTCGCATGGTTGGCGGGCACGGAGCGCGCGAGGAACCGTCGCCCAGGTGCGGGAGTGTCAACTTAACGGCTGATCTTGGTTTATAGGGGGTCAGTTGTTGGCCGGGGTCAGCCGGCCCTCGAAGGCGATCTGGAAGGCGTTCAGGGGCGCTTTCCATCGCTGGGTCCACCTCTTGCGGCCCTTGCCGGTGGGGTCCAGGCTCATCAGCGCCATGTAGACGCACTTGAGGGCTGCTGTCTCGTTCGGGAAGTGCCCGCGGGCCCGGACGGCCTTGCGTATCCGCGCGTTGACGCTTTCGATGGCGTTCGTCGAGCAGATCACCTTGCGGATCTCCACGTCGAAAGAGAGGAAAGGCACGAACTCTGCCCAGGCGTCGGACCACAGCTTCACGATCGCCGGGTACTTCTTGCCCCAGGCTTCCTGGAACTCCAGGAATCGCTCCGTCGCGGCATCCTCGCTGGGTGCGGTGTAGACGGGCTTGAGAGCTTTAGCGATCTTGTCCCAGTCCTGCCGGGCCGCGTAGCGGAAACTGTTGCGCAGCAGGTGAACGACACACGTTTGAACAATCGTGCGAGGCCAGACGGCCTCGACGGCCTCGGGCAGTCCCTTCAGGCCATCGCAGACCAGCATCAGCGCGTCGTCCAGGCCACGGTTCTTCAGCTCGGTGAACACGTGCGGCGGAGGTGCTGCCTGACCCGTTAGCAGCGTCCGGTAGAAGGCGCCTCGGCGATTCCTGCTGGCGCTCTCGGAAAGTAGACGGTACAGCGTGCAGAAGCGGTCCGGCGGCGTGCTCATTTTCGACGCACCACTACCGAAGGGGCCTGGGCATGCGACTAAATGCTCTGCTGGCCGCGCGTAATGGGGCATGGCAATGACGCTCTCATGAACAGCGCCTGCCGTCGTGGTGTGCATCGTAGACACGCTGTAGAGCTGTTGTAGACCTGATCGTGTCAGAGTCGACTCTGACTGCAAAAATCGATCACGCTCTTTACCCCCCCAACACCTCCGCCGAGAAGTGGCGCCGTTCAGTGAATCGGTGACGCGAGCGGTCGACGCCTCGACAGCGGCCCCGCCGCTCGGTCAGCGACCGGGCCGTCGCCCACACTCATTCAACCGACGCCAACAACTGTCCCCGTCAAGGAAAAAAATAACTTGATAAACCTTGTTCCCGCCCAGACGCAAGACTACGAGCGAATGATGGGCATGGTCACCGGGTTCTGGGTGACTCAGATCGTCCGCGCTGCGGCCGTGTACGACCTTGCAGGTCACCTCGCGTCAGGGAGGAGCACCGCCGAGGAGATCGCCGAGGCGGAGTCGACCGACCTTGACGCCACTGGTCGTCTCATGCGCACGTGTGCGTCGCTGGGTCTGATGACCTCGGACGACGGTGTGCACTACACGGGCACGTCCCTGCTCGACACGTTGCGTGAGGATGCCCCCAACTCGCTGCGCTACTTCGCGGTTTCGCAGGCCGCACCAGGGCACTGGCTGCCGTTTGGCCGGTTCCCGGAGGCCGTGCGCACCGGTGAGCACCAGGTGAAGGCCGCCCACGGAGACGCAAACATCTTCGACTACTTCGCTGGCCACCCCGACGAGGCCTCCTTCTTCACCAAGTCCATGACCAACCTGTCGGTTGCCGCGGCCAGGGATGTAGCCGCCGTTCTTGACACTGAAGGCGTCAAGCTCGCCATGGACATCGGCGGCGCAGCCGGCCACGTCGTCCGGGCGTTGATGAAGGCCAACCCGGAACTGCGCGGTGGGGTCTTCGACCTGCCGCACATTGTCCCCGCCGCGACGGAGGCCGCCCAGGCGGACGGGCTGGCGGAGCGATTCACCGTCGTCGGCGGTGACTTCTTCGAGCAGATTCCGCCGGCGGACCTGTACGTGCTGAAGTACATCCTTCACGACTGGGACGACGACAGCTGCGTGCGCATTCTGAAGAACTGCCGGTCCTCGTTGCTGGAAGGCGGCCGCGTCGCCGTGGTGGATCTCCTCGTCAGCACGATCGGGGAACCCGGACTTGCCCCTCTGATGGATATGGCCATGCTCGACATGACCGGTGGCCGGGAACGGGAGATGAGCGAGTTCGACGCGTTGTTCGCTGCGGCTGGTCTGCGTCGCGTCAAGGTGAGCCCCGCAGGTTCCTTCGCCGTTATCGAAGCGGTACCCGCAACCTGACGTACCGGACAGCACACGCGGCGAAGCGATCGCCGACCGGGGACACCACGGACTTCCGACTGGTTCGGAAGTCCGTACCCATCCGACCAGGCCCCCCGTCACAACCCGCGGCTCCGTGAAGGCGTGGGCGACACCCGCCCCGCCGGGCCTCCGCTGAAAGTCTCAGGCCCTGGAAGAGCCCCCCGAAGCCCAGCCGCACAAGGTTCTCGGAGGAGGTCGTGAGCGCCTCGAAGGTGGCGTCCCGCCAGGTGGTGTAGGGGATCAAGGCGCAGGAATCCGCAGGTCATCGCCGCGTCGACTCGGACGACTAGCAGACTGGCTCCAGAACCTGATCTTGGAGGTGGTCGTGGGCGTCGACCGAGTGTGTTCGTCCGGCCGGTCAGCATGGAGGAGGGCCGGCCGCAGGCCGCAGCGGATCAGCCGGACCGCTAAAGATCCGGTGCGGCTGCGGCGGGCGATCGTGGCGCTGATGTCTGCCCAGGGGCGGTCGCAGACCCCGGGTGAGCTCGCATCTTCCCATGAGACGGGCTGTCGCCCGCGCTCGTTGACCTGACTGAGCAGCCCGGATCCCCGAACCACGGTCATGGCGCCGGCCCGCCCGGCCAGACGCCGAATGGGTGGATGTGAGCCCACTCCGCCAGACCATCCGCGCATCGGGGACGTCAACGACCAGACCCCTGAACATTGGTGACGCTTCCTCGCTCCCGGTCCAGGGCCCTGCACGGCAGCCCTGCCAGACGAGCACGAGGAAGACCCACAAAGGAAAGCACCTCGGCGAACCGCAAAAAGCCGCAGGTCGGGGGGCACTTCTACGCTTGACAAGCCCGGCCCTCATGGGTGGGGGGAATGCACAGGACATCCTCAAAGATGCCGTGCCCAAGCGTCCAGCCGTCGGGCTGCTACACGCTAACTGGGATGCACAGCTCTGCATCGACAGCCTCCCAAAATGCGACATACTGCCGCCGCGGCACTCTCCATACGCTATTGCGTACGCAGCACCTTTGAAGTAGTTTTGAAGTCATGACCACTATGCACGCGGAAGCCAACTTCTCCGAGTTGCTCCAGAAGCCGAAGGACACCGTTGCCCTGATGCAGGGCAGCACGCACCGAGGCATCCGTCTGCACCGGCGCGACGACGAAGATCTGTACCTCACCACCGCCGCTCAGGCTGCGGAGGCGGTTCAGGTCGTCGACTCCACCACCCGCATCTTCGTGGCGATGATGAAGAACGACCCTCAGGCGGTGAAGATCCTCACGCATGTCTTCCCCGAGGCGTTCCCATGGGTGCGCTTCCTGCCGGAGGCGGCTGTCCGAGAATTCCTTGTCGAGTTTGTCGAGACTGCTCGGGCAGCTGTCGACCTCGACAACGTGAGTCTGCTCGCCCCTGTCATTGCCGCGTGGAAGTCGACCGCTCTCATTCACGCTGACAAGGGCCTGCACCACGAGCTCACCGCCCCAGTCGGTGAGGATTTCGGGCCTGTCGAACCGCCGGAGGTTCCCAGCGAGTGAGCCCGAAGAAGGGGGACCCTGTCGCGCCGCGGCCGGGTAAGGACGAGTACGACATACGCTACGGGGAGACCTCCACGGTCGAGGGCTGGCGAGAGGTCGGAAACAAGGCTCCCGGCAATGCCTATAAGGCATGGGAGCAGATGCGGACGGAACCGTGCCCGCAGGAGCAGACTGAGCGGCATCACCAGCTCAAGTTCGACTTGGCCTACCGAGACTTCCGGGGTGAACGCTTGCCGCAGTGGCAGATCGAAGTCACGGGCGGCGGACGAATCTGGTACCTGGTAGACCACAGACGCCAGATCGTGTGGCTAGTGAAAGCCAGCCTCGGCCACCCAAAGGAAACCGAGTAGAGAAGTGCCCTGACTCCTTGAGCCAGGGCACTTCTCTGTTCTGACGACCCCAACCGCAGCGCCCGGCGACCATCCTGAAGACACACACCCTCTTCTAAGCGCGGGTCCGCGCCTACTTGCTCGGTGCCCATGGCACCGAGATTCGGCGGACTACTCGGGCCGACTCCGGCTGTGCCACCGCGGAGGATGACGCACACCACTGCGGCCAGGCCTAGAACGCCCACGCCGAGACCAGCGATCCCGAGGCCACGGGCGGTGGAGTCACTGGCCGAGCTGAG
This sequence comes from Streptomyces sp. CA-106110, assembly GCF_050936285.1. Classification (NCBI taxonomy): domain Bacteria; kingdom Bacillati; phylum Actinomycetota; class Actinomycetes; order Kitasatosporales; family Streptomycetaceae; genus Streptomyces; species Streptomyces sp. CA-106110. The sequence goes on from NZ_JBNJNB010000001.1 coordinate 5,838,184, forward strand.
CGGCCAGGAAAACCGCTGCCACCGAGGGGCGGACTGCGTACGTTGCGCCCGCGCTCCCCTCAGGGGCCTCCCACCAGTAGAACGGAAACCGCCGCCCACTGTTGCTGTGCCCCTTGCTCATCCCGGACAGCACACCCGCCACGCGCCGCGCCGGATCGCCCTCATTTGGCCCGCCCAGGACCCTATCCACCAGCTCCGTGCAGTGGATCACCCGGCCAGGGTTGCGCAGCATGTACTCGAACACGCGCCGGGCCTGCGGCGCGAGTTCAGCCAGGAACACCGCGGCGCGCTCCAAGTCCTCCGGGCCCCATTCCGGGTCACCGTAGTGCCCCTCTTCACCAGAATGCTCAGCCCACCGCGAATGAACTTCAGTCAGATAAATCGTCACATCCGCCCCCACATACCGTTATTGAGCGCCATCACTCCGCCACGATCCCAGCGCGCCCTGGGACTGCTACGCTCCCTGACCCGCCTCGCCTCCGACGCCCCATGCCATCGACCAGTGTGCATAACGTTCGCGCCATACAGAGCCGCCAGTACGGTGCGTGTCGAATCCGTGTCGAAGTTCTACCGGCGCACCGCTCAGTTGAGGAAGAGTCACAGGTCAACAGGAGCAGAGATCACCCATGTCGAGGCGTACAGGTCACAGCCGCCAGGTCACCTCGCAAGGTTAGCTGTTCAGTCGTTCGAAGAAATCCGCCTCACCAATGATCTCGATGTCGCGTCCGGCTTCCAACAATCTCTCGGCCGTCTTCTGCTTGTCGCTCTTGTCCGAGCCAATAGCGAACCGTCGTGGGTCGGGCGTAGCCACCACGAGGATATCCGTCTTACCGCTGACCTTAGGGACAGGGGTGCCGCCGACATTGGCGAGCGCAGCCTGCGCTTCAGCCCGCTTCATCCTGCTGAGGGTTCCAGTAATGCATACGGTCTTGCCGTACAAGGCGCCGTTGGGGTCAGCATCCGGATTCGCACCTGGCAACGGAGCCGAAGGCTTTCCCGTGTGCTTTCCCTTGCTGTGCGAGCCGGACCACTCGTTGGGAGCCACGATGCCATGAACTATGCCCAATCCCTTTAGGAGTTGATCAAGGGTCGTGGCTTCGTGGTGTTGCATAGCTGCGAGCATGATGTGCGCAGCGGCATCTGCGTCGGCGCCGGCCTGGTGATGCTCGTTCAGGGGCGCATCCACATGTCGGGCGACCTCGGGCAGCGTGTAGGAGATCAACCGCCAGGTCTTGCGGGCGACAACAAGGGAGCAGGCATAGCGCAACGTCGGCCACGGACTGCCCTCCGCCGTACAGGCATCGCGGGTCTTCGAACTTGATGGAGGTGCGGCGGTGACGGGCGGGCTGGCCGGTCACTCTGTGTGAGGTGGTTGGGGTGCGGGTGGCCCAGATGCAAGGAGCCCGCGGGCCTTCGTGATCATGGTTGTTGTCTAGGCAACCGATCATGAAACCCCACGGGCTTGAACATCGACGATACCGGGATCAACGAGGCGGCAACGCGACTTCTGGGGCTGGAGGGGGTGAGTGTGACGCAGGTCAAGGACGATGGGGCGGGCGGTTCGACGGTGTACGTGGTCACGAACGAGGACTCCGCCCGGGCCTGCCCCGCCTGCGGGGTCTTCGCCACCCGGCTGAAGGACTACCGCACCACCCGGCCCAGACACCTGCCCAGCGGTGGGCGCCCGGTGAGCATCCGATGGCGCAAGGCACGCTGGCACTGCACCGACCCCGCGTGCCCACGCGGCTCGTTCACCGAGGCGATACGCGCGGTGCCCGCGGGGATGCGCACCACCACCGCCCTGCGCCAGGCGGCGGGGGCCGCGGTCTGCGACGGCGGCCGCACCGTCGTGCAGGCCGGCCGCGACCTGCACCTGAGCTGGCCGATCGTGCAGCAATGCTTCGAGGACTACGCCGCCCAGGTCCTGCCCGAGACCCCGCCCGCGACCTCGGCGATAGGGATCGACGAGACCCGGCGGGGCAAGCCGGTGTGGAAGCAGAACCCGGCCACGGAGAAGTGGGAACTCGTCGCGGACGCCTGGCACATCGGTTTCGTCGACGCGATCGGCGGACAAGGGCTGTTCGGCCAGGTCGAGGGCCGTAACGCGGCCTCGGTCGCCGACTGGCTCACCGCCCAGCCCGCCTCCTGGCGCGAGCAGGTCCGCTACGTCGCCATCGACCTGTGCTCCACCTTCCGTGCCGCCGTCCAGCGTGCCCTGCCGCATGCGGCCGTGGTCGTCGACTGCTTCCACATCGTCCAACTCGCCCAGCGCCACCTCGCCGACCTGCGCCGCCGCCTCACCTGGAAGCAGCACGGCCGCCGAGCCCGCAAAGGCGACAGCATCTACACCGTCCGCAAACTCCTGCGCCGAAACAAAGAAGACCTCACCGAGGACCAACACACCCTCTTTAAGGTCGAGTTGGACCACATGGGCACCTACGGCCGACAGATCTACACCGCCTGGCAGGCCAAAGAACTCCTGCGCGACCTCCTGCACCTCGCCGTCAGCCGCGCCCACACCACCCCCGACCACGCCCACCTGCCCGAACTCGTCACCCTCGCCGAGACCATCGAGCAGTGGTGGGACGGCATCGAGACCTACCTGACCACTGGAATCACCAACGCCGCCTCCGAAGGCAACAACCGCCTCATCAAACTCGAAGCGCGTAACGCCTTCGGCTTCCGGAACCGAGCCAACCAACGACTCCGGTCACGCTGTGCAACCACACGCCGGAGCCGCCGGGAGGCGCACCCCCACTAAATTCGAAGACCCGGCATCGCGAAGCACCCCCAAGTCAAAGGCCGCGTTGTGGGCGACGAGGGTCCTGCCCGCAGTGAACTCCAGTATCTGCTGGAGGGCTTCCGCCCAGCCTGGTGCGCTTTCGACGTCAGCGGCCCTGATGCCGTGGACGAGGGTGTTGTATGAATCGAAATGCCTGTGCGCAGCAGGGGGGCGGATGAGGGTGTACATCCGGTCGGTGATGTGGCCATCCTCAACCGCGGTAAGACCAACCACGCACGGGCTCCCGCGGTACGCATTGGCAGTCTCAAAGTCGATAGCAACCCAGGTACCGCTCACGGCATGCCCTCCCCTGACATGTGTAGATTCGGTGAGGGTACCGGGTGGGTGGTTGCATTGAGCGGCGGGGTCTCCAACCCCGCATCGGCCCTACCGCGGTCCGGCGCGGAAGCGCTACCTCCGTGGACTATCCGTGGACGGACACCAGCTGGTTTGTCTCGACGGGACCCCTGACCAGCATGTTGCCCGGGAGGCAAAGGGGCCTCCGGAGCCGTGTGCGCAGGTTCGAATCTTGCCGGGGGCACTCGCCAGTCACCCTGGTCAAGCGTCCGAACCGGGGTTTTCGCGCGGGACAGGCATGGACGGTGCACCCGCGGTCGATGTCCGCTCTGGGGGAAGGGCCCGGACGGTGTGCCCGCAGTAAAGTTGAGGACAGTCCCTTCGAACCACTGGGGCGATGACATGCGGTCGCAGCCACTCCACTCTCAGTGGCCGTCCGGCGTCGGTCACGCACCCGATGTCGCTGACCGAGACGGTCTATTCGTCTCGGTGGCACGCCGCTGCATGCGAGACCTGCCCGCATCGGCCCTCGTGGTGTATCTGCGTGTGCCTGAGGAGCCCGTACTGGCGGCCGCGGTGATCGCCGTTTCGACGCCGGTGATGCTTGCCGCACCCGAGCGCATACCGCTCGACGACCCGACATTTCCGTCCAGCCGGGCCTATCGAACGGGGCAGATCTGCACGGCCGAGCTCAACGAAGTAATCGACAAATACCTCGAAAGATATCCCGAGACCAGCCTATTTTTTCTTTCTTTTCTTGTGCATTTCGGGATCTCGGTGCCACTCATAGCCGGGGAGCGAAAATTCGGCACACTATCGGTGTTCTCGCCGCGAATCCCCGATGAGCTATTCAAAAGCGAGACGGATTACCTGCGGGAAACGGCGCAAAGCCTTTCGGCCGAGTTGGAGCGCCTTGCCGCAAACGGTGTCTCTTTGTCCCCTCCGGAGCATCCGTTCGTAGTCTCCCCCGAGGGTAGTTCCGTTGCGGAGACCAGCCCCGCCGCGCCTCGGGAAGAGCAGGGATCGCCGGCCCTCTGGAGTGCTCCCCTCGTTTTCCACCTGGAAACACTGGCCGTCCACCTGACGTTGATAGCGAACACAAAGGACGCTGCCGCACTGACAATCGAGCGACTGATGTCGGGATTCCAGGCCCAAGCAGTGGCCATCAGCCTGATAGAAGCCGACCGACTCCAGGTGGTGGCCGCATCGGGGTGCTCGAAGGAGTACCTCAAATCGCTTAACGGAATCTCAGTCAGCAAAAGCTCGCCAGAAACCGAAGCCATCGCGCACCAGAAGTTGGTCGTCTCCGAGGCTGCGGAGCGAAGTCTGCCCCACGGGGAGGGCCGGCTCACGGCGGACGGTCGTGACGAGAATGCGTGGATCGTGCTCCCGCTGATTTCCCGCGGCCGCGCACTGGGCGCGTGCTCAATCGGATTCTCCCCGGAGCAACTCGTGATCGCCGCCGAGCAGTCACTTCTGTACGCCCTATCGGCACTGCTCGGCCAGACCTTCGAACGCACGCAACTGTACGACGCAGAGCACGCATTGGCGCAGAAGTTGCAACAAGCCCTGCTGCCCCGGATACTTCCCCAGCTCGCCGGTGTGCTCACCACGAGCAGGTATGAGCCGCCCCCCGGCGCGATCGAGCTCGGAGGCGACTGGTACGACCTGATCAAGCTCCCCGCCGGCGGCGTGGCCGCGGTGATCGGCGACGTCCAGGGCCACAGCACCCCAGCGGCCGTGCTGATGGGACAGCTGCGAAGTGCGGTGCGCGGCTATGCGCTGGAGGGCCATGATCCGAGCACGGTCCTGTACCGCACGAATCGCGTGCTGATCGACTTGGAGACGGATCTCTTCGCTACCTGCTGCTGCGTCTGGCTGGACCCCGACACGGGCACGGCCCAGGTCGTCAGTGCCGGTCATCCGCGCCCTTTGATCCGCACCGCGGACGGTGCTTACCTGGAGGCAGCCGCCGACATCGGCGTCCCGCTGGGAGTCGAGGAGAACCCGTCGTATCAGGCCGGCGTCCACGCCCTGGAACCCGCAACGCTGCTGGTTCTCTACACAGACGGGCTGTCCGGCCGGGAGGGCGAGCTGTCCCGGGAGACTTTGGAAGCCGCTATCGCGGACTCCGGTGATGAACTCGAGACGCTCGGCGACCAGCTCATGGGTCGTGCTGCCACACGGGCTACTCGAACGGACGATGCCGCACTCCTGCTGCTGCGGTACGAAGGCCCATCAACGGAGGCGAAGGAGTCCGTCAGAGGGCTGCACGTACAGCGCCATGACTTCCAGGGGGTGCGTCGCACGCGGCAGTTCCTCGACACATGCCTGGAGGGGTGGCACCTGGATCAAATCTCCGATTCTGCCGAGGTGCTGGCGTCGGAGGTCGTCACCAACGCGCTTGTCCACGGGGACAGCGACGTCGACGTGTGCCTGCGCAGGTACCCGGACCATCTCCGGGTGGAGGTACGGGACACCGATTCCCACCCGGCGATGCTCGTGGACCTGGGGCCGGATGAGGACAAGGCCGAGGGAGGACGCGGGATGCTGATCGTCTCCGCGCTGGCCTCCTCCTGGGGCAACTCGCCGAGCGGCAGGGGGAAGACGGTGTGGTTCGAGATCGAGGCCAACGCACCGTAGCCGGAAGCGATGCACAGCCGATGGCCGTCCCCCGGCACCCTTCTCGCCTGTCTCGAACCCGTACACCACTTCTCTGGACGCGACCGAGCCACTGGCGTGCCGCCCAGCCGGCCAGCACCGGTCGTGGTCTCACTTCTGGTCTCATTCACACACGTACCGCCCCGTCCGGATGAGTACCAGGGCAAGTCGAGTTCGAAGGCGACGGCCGCACATGCACGCGGGTGAACGACTCCACACGGCCGCCCGGCCAATACAAGCACACTTGGAAAGCGTGTTGGGAGCAACCTCTCACGAGTTCGAATCTCGTATCCTCCGCAGCCGCCTGAACAGGCAAAAAGAGGCTCTCCTGCCGTATCTCGACTTTCGCAGTCAGGCAGCGGCGGAGGCCCAGGCGTGCTGGACTTGCAGGATTTCGGTGGCTGTTGGGGCTTCGGCTCGAAGAGGGTTAAATCGGGCGGCAATGACGGCACGTCGGAGCGCGGCGAGCATGTCCTCGAACGAGGGGTCCTTCTTGGTGGTGTACCAGGGGGCCGCGCGCCGATGGTCGGCCACGTCGGCGGTCCGGTCGCCGAACTGGCTGTACCACAGCGGGATCAGGCTGGTGCAGATCACGGCGAACGGCACGGTGCGCTCGACGGCGGCCCGGGTGCGGTTGCGGGCCTGCCCCGCACCGACGAACTGCTTGCCGTCGAAGACGGCGACCTCGATGGACCAGCGTCCCGCGTAGCGGGAGACCAGGGCGGCGGCCGTGCTGGCGAGGTCGGTGGTGACCAGGGTCAGGTCCTTGCCCCGGGCGGCGGGGTCGCGCACGGTCAGCACCCGTGCGGCGCGGGGGCCGAAGACGCCGTACCACAGGCAGAGGGTCTCGGCCACCCGCACAGTGGCGGTGTGTCCGTAGCAGGTGGTGCGGCAGGGGCGGAAGCGGGCCCGGGCCGCGAGGTCGGCGCTGGTGCCCAGCCGGTCGCCCTTGAGCCGGGGGCGTCCGCGCCTGCCGGTCGGCGCGGGCGGCAGGCGGTAGAAGACGGACCGACCGGCGGCCCGGGTGGTCCAGGTGATCCGGTCCGGCAGGCCGCGCAGCACGTGGGTGGCATAGGCGCCGTCGGCGACGACGTGGAGGTCGCGGTCGGGAAAGGCGCGGGCCAGCAGTTCTACCAGGGTGCGGGCGAGCTGGACCCGGCTGGCGGTGCCCTTGCCGCCCCACAGGCGCAAGAGCACCGGCAGGCAGATTGGGCGCGGGAAGCCGGGCAGGTGCGCCACCAGGCCGGCGATCACCCAGCAGTGTCCCCAGCCCACCTGTAGGGGTTGGGGGGCGTTGACCGAGCCGTCGTGTCCCCACAGCACGCCGAAGATCTTCTTGCCGCGGCGGCGGAAGAACGTCTCGTCCACCGCCACTTCCAGGGCCGCGGCAGGTGGCACGAGCAGGTCGACGATCAGCTGGGCCAGCGCGAGGCCGACCCGGTCGGCCGACCAGCGGGCGGTGGAGAAGAAGCGGTGGGCGCGGGCGTGGTGCCACACCCCGCCCAGCCCGGCGCCCAGGAGCATGCCGCACACGGTGCGGCGGCCGGTCTGCGCGATCATCCCCACGACCAGGGCGGCGAACACCCGGTAAGTCGGCGCCCGGAAGCAGGGCCGGAAGACCTCCAGTAGCCCGGCCAGGGACGGCAGTACAGTCGAAGGCGGAAGCATCGACGAATCCCTCCTCTCCGGGAGCGGAACTTCTTCTACCGTCGATGCTTCCTCGCGTCCCGGCCGACGGCGACACCCGCCGCAAGAGAACCGATCGCCGCCCCAGTCGTCACTACCGACCAAGCAAACTGCGAAAGTCGAGCCGTATGTGTGGGTCATTCTGTGGTGGGTTGGCGGCCGGGGAGGGTGGGGCGGTCGCCGACGAGGGTGAGCATGACGAGGGCGATGATGGCGTCGGCGGTGTGGAAGCCGAAGCCGCGTCGGATGATCAGGCGGGTCTTGGTGTTCGTGCTCTCGATCAGTCCGTTGCTCATGCCGGTGGTCAAGGCGGCGCGGATCGCCTGATGGTGGCGGCGGATGCGGCGCTGGAGGTCGATGAAGCTGTCGATGCGGCAGCGGCGGGCCCAGCCGATCCAGCGGTCCAGAGCGGACAGGGCGGCGGTAGGCCGGGTCTTGGCCAGGGTGAATACCGCGCGGAGGGCTTCCTTCAGGCGCCAGGCGCGGTGCAGGCGGGGATCGGTGGCGGCGATCCAGGTGAGTTTCGCGGCCTGCCGATCGGTGAGGTCTGCCTCGTTCTTCCACAGCGCGAAGCGGGAGTCTTTCAGCGCCCGGGCGGTGTCCGGGTCGGCGGCCTGGCGGCGGGCGCGGTTCCACGAGGCACGGCGTTCGACATCCAGGGCGTCGGTGGCCCACGCGATCACGTGAAAGGGATCCATCACGCGCACCGCCGAGGCGACCCGGTCGGCCAGGACCTCAGCGATCCAGGCGGCGCCGTCGGCGCTGATGTGCGTGAGTTTGGCGGTGCGCCGCTCCCCGAGGGCGTCGAAGAAGCGGTCGAGGACGTCCTTGCCGTGTCCGTCGGCCATCCACACCACCTTCGCGGTCTCGTGGTCCACCACGACGGTCATGTACTTCTGCCCCTTGCGGTGGCTGATCTCGTCGATGCCGATCCGGGTCAGCCCCGCCAGCCGGTCGACGGCCCGGTCACGGTCGGCGACCACCCGCTCCACGATCGCCCCGACCGTGCGCCAGGAAGTCCGCATCAACTGCGCGGCCGCGCTCTTGGAGCACTCCGAGGCCATCCAGGCGGCCTGCTGATCGAAGGCGTAGGTGTGTCTGGCACCGTGACGGGCCCAGGGCACCGCCGTCACCGTCACCCCGTGTCGGCGGCAGTCCACCCGCGGCGCGTCGGCCTCCAGGAAGACCCGCATCACGCCGTGGTCGAGGTCTCGCCACCGACGCCGGCCCCGCCCCGCGTCGAACCAGGGCGCCAGCCGTCCGCACCGGCCGCACCGCTGCCGACGGCGGGCATCGGGCCGTACCGACACGACCACACATTGTTCGTTCTCATCGATCCGGACGCCCTCGACCACGGTGTTTTCCGCCGTCAGGGACCGCTTCCATATGCTGAAGACAGACACGCCGTTTCTCTGCTTGATCAAACTTGAGCCTAGACACCTCAAGGATCACAGGAAGCGGCGTGTTTCACGTATCAGCCCAGGCCACAGCACCCACGCATACGGCAGGAGAGCCCAAAAAGAAGGGCCCCGCTGATCGTCAGCGGGGTCGTCAGGCTGCCCGACCCTCGTTGCCCCGGAGAGATCCGGGGCCCTTGACGTTTCGGGGGCTATGCCACCTTTGGGTGCACCTTCAGGGCCACCAGGAGGTCTCGCCCGCCGGTCCGGCCCGCGCGGTGGTGCCGCGGGCCGGACCGGCGTGGTGGCTGGTCAGCCGATGGTTGCGATGCCGTCGGTGGTGATGGTCGGGCGGCCCGAGGTGCCGACTACGACGATCTTCAGGGTGTGTTTGGCGGAGCTGGACCAGGTCTTGGTCCAGCTCGCCTGGCGGTAGAGGGTCGTGGAGGACTTCAGGTCCACCGTGGTGACCTTGGTGCCGTCGACGTAGACGTAGGCCTGACCGGAGGTGGAGGCCCGCGAGACGATCCAGGCCACCGAACGTCCGGTGAAGGTCCAGCTGATCGACGCCCCGGCGGACGAGGAGCTGTAGGAGTAGCCGCCCAGGTAGCTGGTGCTGCTCTTGTGGCGTCGGCGTCCGAGGTGGAGGAGGCGCGCTTCGCCTCGTACCAGTCCCATGTCGCCGCCCGGCAGGCGCTGGTTCGCGTCCAGCTCGTCTGCGACAACATGCGGCTACGTCAAGCCGACACCGCATTCGAACTGGCGAACTGCCTGCACGAGGCTCCTGACGCAGTCGAACGGTACCGCCGCTCGCAGCGCTGCAAGGCGACGCTGAGCGCGTTCGTGGAGGCCGCTGCACCGACTGTGCGCTAGCCCTCGCTCGAATGCGTAAACCCTGAGATGGGCAGGGGGCGTGTGGCGGTAGTGTCGCTCAATGCCCCACCCGGTGGGGCCAGGGCTCGCCTGAAAAGCGGAAGGCCGGGTAACGCGCCGGCCCTGGGGAGTGAACGGGGAGTGGATCAAGAAAGCCGCGCGGATCGCCACCCACAGGAACCAACTCGTACCAACGCCCTGACCTGCACAGGAGTCAAGTAGTCCTGGTCAGCGATCTTTCCGCACATTATTCGGGACGAAGAGGTCGTGGGTTCAAATCCCGCCACCCCGACACAGGTCAGGCCACCTACTAGTCGCTAGTAGGTGGCCTGAGTGTTTCCCGTACAGCAGCGGAGTACAGCAACCGCTGTGGCTCTTGCTGGCCGTCCCTGCACGGCTCCTCTTGCTGCTTGCGCTTGCCCCTCTTCTGCTTTCTGCCGCCGCCCAGAGCCTTGCCAAGCTTCCGGAGCGCCCGGCGGGTCTCCGCCGAGGGAACGTGGGTACAGACCTCCATGGTCACTGCGATCTCGGAGTGGCGGAGGATCTGCATGGCGATCCGGGGATGGACGTCCAGGCCCGCGCACGGCGCGGGCACGCGCCGCCTCTGCGGCGCGGCCTGCCTCCTGTCTGCGCCCCGGCTGGCCGCGTCCGGCGGCGCGCCGCGTGCAGCGGGCAAGCACGAGAAGGCCCACACCGGCCGAACAACGCGACGGCATCGCTGAGCGGTTCAGGTGACACGAGCACGGCCGTCTGCGGCCATAGCCGTAGTGCTGTCGGACAGACTGGCTGCGGAGGGGGCGGCATCCGGGTGGGGCGTAGGCCATCGAGCAGAAAGGCCGGCGAGGCCTGGCGCCGTACCGCCGCCGTCACGGATGCGGCAGCGTGAGCGGACCTGACCTCGAGGAATCGGCTGGCGGGGAGCTGGCTGCTGCCGCGCTGTGGCTGAGGTCGGCGGAACATCCCCCATTCACCCGAACACCACACACGCCGAGGACCCTCTGTAGGGTCGCAAATACCTTGAGTAAGGGGAAATTCTCGACCAGAGGAGACCCCATGCCCCGCGCACGGAATGCACCGAACCTCGGCACGCTGGCACTGACCCTGCTCACGACATCCACCCTGATCACGGCCGGCACCAGCCCCACGTGGGCATCGCCCACCCCAGCCACTCCGCAGACAGCGATATCCAACGGAAGCGACCCCGCCCCACAGGCAATGCCTCCGCTGCCCACCACGGAATCCGACTGGAAGCCGGTCGCCGACACTCTCGGCCGTACCGGATCAGTGATGGGCGGGACGGTCTACCACGTTGCCCTTCACCGCAAGGACCTGAAGGTGACCAGCAAGGGCGTGGCCATCAAGCCCGGGTTCGCGCTCGGCGGGTACGTGAACTTCGCCAAGTACCACGACGACACCCTGGTGATGGGCGACCTGGTGGTCACCGAGGACGAGTCACCCAAGGTCATAGACGCCCTACAGACGGCAGGCATCGAGCAGACAGGAATCCACAAGCACCTCCCGCAGCAGTCCCCCGCTGTCTGGTGGATCCACATCCACGGGACGGGTGATCCGATCACCCTCGCCCGCGGCGTCAAGCAAGCCCTCGCGGCCACGAGCATTCCCGCCGCGTCGCCGTCCAAGCCGACCCAGCCGCCCATCGACCTGGACACCACCGCCATTGACAAGGCCCTGGGCCGCAAGGGCACCGCCGACGGCGGCATCTACAAATTCTCCATCGCCCGCCGGAACACCGTCACCGAAGGCCGGCACATCCTGCCCCCGGCCCTGGGCATCACCACGGCAGTGAACTTCCAGCCCCTCGGCGGCGGCAAGGCCGCGATCAACGGCGACTTCGTCATGACCGCCGACGAGGTGAACAAGGTCATCAGGGCCCTGCGGCGCGGCGGCATCAACATCGTCGAGGTGCACAACCACATGCTGGACGAGCAACCCCGCCTGTTCTTCCTGCACTTCTGGGCGACCGGCGACGGCGCGCGCCTGGCGCAGGCCATCCGCCCCGCCCTCGATGTCACCAACCTCACGAAGCCCACCACCTGACCCAGGCCCAAACAGGTAGAGCCTTGAACCGCCGCCTGAGCGCCGAATAGAAGGCGACCCGCGGGACGCCCGGCGACCGGCCGCCCAAGCGCCAGAGCGACGCGCATGCCCGTTGCGTGCCCGTTCCGGCGGGACGTAGCGAGGACTCGCGGGGAACAGCGGCGGCGACCACGCTCCGGACCAGGTCAGAGACTTCGCAGGTCGGCCGGAATCCGCATACGGCGTCTTCCAACTAGTGCTCCAGGACTCGGGCAGCGGCGCTTGCCTGGTCATTGAGACTCCACCGCCCTCTGTCCGGTGGCGAGCAGACAGCCGGTCCCGGCCGGCACAGGGCAGCGGCTACGAGTGACGAGGCCGGTCAGTCCGCGTGAAGACGCCGGTGACCGTGTGCCCTGGGACGAGGTAGCAGTCATGTACGCGACCGAGTCTGGGATGCAGGGGGTGCGCGGTTGTGGTCTGTGCATCCAGGGGAGTCGGGCCGCTGCCCTGCCGGATCTGCGGTGCCCGACGTGGGAATGCGCCGCCTGGGCACCGCCCTGGCACACCCAAGTCGCTGCCTGGAAGACCTGTGCACCCGCGCGGTGGAGACCTTCCCGGGCCAGGCACCGTCCGACGACGTCACCCTGCTCCTGGTGCGGACGCTCTCACTCAGCCCCGCCCAGGTCGCCTCCTGGACGCTGCCGAACGACCGGACCGCTGTCCGCAGCGCCCGGCACATGGCGGCCCGCCAGCTGACCGAATGGGGCCTGGAAGGTCTCCAGGACCCCACGCAACTGATCGTCAGTGAACTGGTCACCAACGCCATCCGCCACAGCACCGGCCCAATCGGACTGTGCCTGATCCACCACCAAGCCCTGACCTGCGAAGTATTCGACACCGACGCCAACTCCCCGCGTCTGCGTGACGCACGCGCCATCGACGAAAACGGCCGCGGCCTTTCCCTGGTCACCCAGCTGTCCCGCAGATGGGGCACCCGCCCAGCATCGGGCGGCAAAGTCATCTGGGCCGAACAAGACCTGGACTCCGCACCCTCACACACACGGGCCTCCGGCACACCACCCCCGCGCAAGGAGTAACCGAGCCATCCCCCTCCACCGCGAGCATCCGGCATGCAGGTCAAACACAGCAGGGGCCGGAGCGAGGTCGGATCGAACTCTTAAAGCGGGTGTCGCAGGTTCGAATCCTGCAGCGCGCGGAGCCTGACAGCTCGCGCCCGCGAGGCGGCGGCAGAAACGGACGCCTCCCGGGCCTTCCCGGGCGGACGATTTCGCACAAACTGCTTACCGGCTACAGCCTTGTAGACACCAGGTGAACTGTAGATGATCGAACAGGGGCGTCCATTCGTCCCTGCCCTGAACGGTGGATGCGCGCATCCCTTGCCGGGGCGGTCGGATGAACCTCCGGCCCGGCGGGACCTCGCCACATGTGGTTGCCGCCCAACGGAGGCGAGGCAGAGGAGACAGTCCTTGGTTGACACCCATCGTGGCGGAATGGGCGTCGAAATCCGTCGTCGTGCCGCGACGCACCGTACGGCACCGCCCCCGACCTCCACCGTCGGTGTCCCGGACGCCGGGCCCCAGCAGCTGCACCGCGGACTGACCCTGCTGGCCACGGTCAGCCTGTTCATCGGCACGCGCGCCGCCTGGACCACCGCGATGGCGTCGAGCCCGCCGGTCGCCGCCGCCATCTCCGTCTGCTACGCCTCGATCCTCGTCTGCGCCGTCCTCAGCCTCCTCGTGCGCACCCGCCGGGCACTGATCCGGGTCGACGCGGCCGTACTGATCACCGCCGTCGCGCTGGTGATCTGCGGCTACCTGCTCGACCACGCCGGCAACGACGAAGGCGCGCTGACCGCCCAGGCCGCGCACCAGATCCTGCACAGCCAGCCGGTCTACGGCCAGCCATGGCCCTGGTTGTTCGCCAGGCACGGCGTCGGGATCACCAAGACCATGTCCGGCGGCGCCGACTACACCTACGGCTATCCCCCGCTGACCGCCCTGCTCGCCGCCCCGGTACACGCCATCGTCCACTCGACGACGGCCGCCACCCTGGTCCCCACAGGCGCGCTCCTGCTTTCCTCCATCCTGCTGTGGATCCTGCTCCCGGCACCCTGGCGATCCGCCGCCACGGCCGTGTGCCTCGGCTTCGGCCTCCTGCCCCACTACGCCTACGCCGGCTACCCGGCCATCACGGCCCTCGCCCTGCTCATCCCCGTCGTCGTCCGCTGGCCCGGCACGGGCGAGGGCGGCCACCTCGGGCCGGCGGGCGTACTGCGGGCAGCCTGCCTGGGGGCCGCCTGCGCCGCCCAGCAACTGGCCTGGTTCCTCGCCCCGTTCCTCCTGATCGGCCTGTACGCCGTCCGGCGCAGCGAACTCGGCCCCCGGCGCGCCCTGGCAGTCACCACCCGGTACACCGCCACCGCCGCCCTCACCTGGTCCGCGGTCAACGCGTACTTCGCCGTCCAGGACTTCCCGGCCTGGCTGCACGGAATCCTGCTGCCACTGGAACAGAAGGCGATCCTGCACGGGCAGGGCGTGATGGGCATCTCCTACTACTTCACCGCGGGCAGCAGCCGCCTCGACTACTACTCCTACGGCAGCCAACTGCTCCTGTTCGGCCTGCTCGCAGCCACGCTGCTGTTCGTCCGGCGGCTGGGCCCCGCCCTCACCGTCCTGCCCTGGATCGCGTTCTACCTGGCCACGCGCTCCCAGGACGGCTACTTCCTGATGATGACCCCGCTGTGGCTGGCAGCCGCCGCGACCGTCCCGGCCGCCGCGTTCGCCACCGCCTGGCAGCCACGCCTGCCCCGCCTCACCGGCCGACGCGCGAAGGCCGTCGTCGCGGCCGGGTTGCTCGCCCCCGCCTTCGCATGCGTCGTGATCGCTGCGGTGAGTACCCCTCCTCTGCGCATGAGCCTCACGCCGCACTTCGCCAAGCACGGGTCACGTGTCGGTGTCACCGCCATCGAGGTCAGGGCCGTCAACACCACCGGTACGGCGCTTGAGCCGCACTTCGCGAGCCGTACCGGCCAGGGCGCCTCCAACTGGTGGACGATCGCCTCAGGTCCCGCCGTGCTGGCCCCGCACACCTCCGCGGACTATCGCGTGGAGCCCGAGGGGGGTTTCCGTGCGATGCCCGGTGGTCACGGGCCGGGAAGCTATCTCATCGCCGTCACCGGCACACCGATGACGATCACCACCGCCCACATCCCGGCCGCCACCTCCGCCGTTCCGTAGGAGGGGGCGCACTTCCAGAACCCGCTCGCAGGAGTTCCGGCCGACCTGATCAGCGCGGGTGGGTATGCAGACCGGGTATACACATGGCTTTTGGGACGTCGACGAGCACCCTGTATGCTCGGCGGCTGCGAAGGGGAGTAGCCCCGCAATACCGGTCGTCGACACACTGGAGCCCAGCGCCGGGTTCCCGGTGACCGGGCCCGCACGGTTCGTGTGCGGGTGGGCGAGACCTTCGGCCCTTTGTCGACGACGTATGCGCGTTGGCGGGGTCGAAGCTGCCGCCATCTCTCCTCGCGCGGTCGTTCTCGAAGCCCCCGCCGGTGCGGGAAGGCTTGGACGAGACCCGTGATTCATTTCGTTCTGTTGATCGTCTGCGCGGTGGCGATCTATCTGTCCTGCGAGTGGTTCGTCAATGCCGTGGAGTGGCTGGGCGAGCGCTTGAACGTGGGGAAGATGGCGGTCGGTACGATCCTGGCCGCCTTTGGTACCGCGCTGCCCGAGTCCGTGGTCACTCTCGTCGCGGTCACCACCGGTGGCACCGAAGAGGCCAAGAACATCGGCGTGGGTGCCGCGATGGGCGGCCCGCTGGCACTGGCCACCGTCGCCTACGGCGTGACCGGCGCAGTGCTGCTGCTCAAGCGCCGCAAGGAGCGCACCTCCGCGTTGGTCGCCGCGGGCGGTGTGGGGCCGGACCGCTTCGATCCGCAGGCGCCTCACACTGAGCAAGCGCTCGGCAGCGAAAAGGACATGAAGCGGCTGGCCAAGGACCAGAAGTGGTTCCTGCCGATCTTCATCGTCAAGGTGGCACTCGGCCTGGTCGCCTTCGCTTTCAAGCCCGCGCTCGGTCTGCTGTTCTTCGCCGCATACGCGGTCTACTTCTGGCGGGAGATCCGCGGTGGCCAAGACGAGGACGGCGAAGAGGAAGAGCTGGAGCCGCTGAAGTTCCAGCCCAAGGCCGCCTCCCCCGCCACCTGGGCCGTCATCGCGCAGACGCTCGTCACCCTCGTCGTGATCTTCTTCGCCTCGCAGTTGTTCGTGAAGCAGCTGGACGCCATCGGTCCGATGCTGGGCCTGTCCGCCTCGGTCACCGCCCTGTTGCTCTCCCCGATCGCCACGGAACTCCCGGAGATCATGAACGCGATCATCTGGGTGCGGCAGGGCAAGACCAAGCTGGCGCTCGCCAATATCTCCGGCGCCATGATCATCCAGGCCACCGTGCCCTCCGGCCTGGGTCTGCTGTTCACGACGTGGCATTTCGACGGCGCGCTGCTGTGGTCGGGCCTGATCACCATGGCGGCGATCGTCTACCTGCTGCTGACCATGCGCGCCCACAAGCTCACCCCTGCGCGTCTCACGGTCGCGGCCGGCTTCTACGTGCTCTTCGCTCTCGGCCTGATACCCATCCTGCGCTGAGCGGGTGCCCCGTGCTGCCACCTGGGCCCGCGTGGCCGCACGGGACGGTGCTGTCGGTCGGACTTGCCGCCGACGGCCGGGCCACCTCCCGTCCGCGCGAATCAGCACTCGCCACAGCGAAGGAGCCTCTCCCTGTCATGGCAGGACACGCGCGCAGCACATCCGGCTTCCAGGAACCCACGAGCAGGCGGCGCCGGCGCCCCAAACGACGCATTGGCCGGTGGATCGCGTTGACCGTCTCGGTCCTGATCCTGGGGACCGCTGCCGTGGGTGGCTGGGTGTATACGCACCTCAACGGCAACATCACGGGCGCCGACGTGGGCAATTCGCTCGGCGACAACCGGCCCAAGGCCGCCGTCGGGGGCCAGAACATCCTGGTCATCGGATCCGACAGCCGCAAAGGGCTCGGGGACGCCTACGGCAAGAACCTCACCACCATGCAATCCGACACCCTGATGCTGCTGCACACCGGCGGCGACGGGAAATGGGCCACGGTCGTCTCCTTCCCCCGCGACTCCTGGGTGCAGATCCCCGCCTGCGACCGGGGCAACGGCACCCGGTCCACCGCCCACCACTTCAAGATCAACGAGGCGTTCGCGATCGGCGGCTCGACCGGCGACACCGCGAAGGCCGCCGCCTGCGCCATCAAGACCGTCGAGACGAACACCCACGTGCGGATCGACCACTTCCTGATCGTCGACTTCCGTGGCTTCACCGGCATGGTCAACGCGCTCGGCGGCGTCCAGGTCTGCCCGAAGCAGGCCATCCATGACAAGAAGGCTCACCTCGATCTGAAGGCCGGATGCCAGATCGTCAAGGACGAGAAGGCCCTGGGCTATGTCCGCGCCCGCTACAGCATCGGCGACGGCTCCGACATCGGCCGCATCGGCCGCCAGCAGGAATTCATGCAGTCCCTGGCCACCCGCGCCAAGTCCAAGCTCTACAACCCCACCGCCCTCTACGGGTTTCTGAACTCCGCCACCAAGTCCTTGACCGCAGACCCCGGCCTGGCCGGCCTCAAGCAGCTCTACAGCCTGGCCACCAGCGTCAAAGGCATACCCACCGATCGCATCTCGTTCCTGACCGTCCCCAACTACCCGCGCGAGCGGGACGTGCCCACCGACAAGGCCAACGTCGCCTGGCAACTGCCCGCAGCCCAAGACCTGTTCACCGCTCTCAACCACGACCGGGAAATGACCAAGGCCGACCTGAAAAAAGCCGTCCACCTACCCGCGCCGGCGAGCACGGTGCACGTCACCGTCCTCAACGGCACCGACACCAAGGGCGAAGCATTGAAGGTCGCCGACCAACTCCGCGCCCTCGGCTTCCAGATCACCTCCACCGGCAACGCACCCGCCACGGCCGGCAAGACCACGCTCACCTACGCCCAGGGCCAGTCGGAGCAGGCCCAGGCACTCGCCGCCCACCTGCCCGGCCTCACGCCCACCCTGTCAAGGCAGGCCGCCGCTGGAGCGGTCACGTTGACCATAGGCCCCGACCTGCCCGCCCTCAGCGGCTAACCCGCCCCGCAGATCGAAGGACCAAGCCGAACACCCCGCGCATTCCGGGCCCGGGCGCGGATGTCAGCACACCCACAACGCCAAGAGGCCTACTTCGTCTGGAGAACCGTGGCCGTGGACGACATCACACCGCCCGGCCCGGGCATGGATCCGCCATCGAACGGCTTCATGCCCGTGCCGGACTGCTGGATCTGCGCGGTCGTCCAGACCGTCGCGGAAGCGGCCTGGCACGGAGAGGACGGTCTGACTCTGCACACCTGGCTGTCGGTGACAGCCAGCGGCATGCGGCACCGAATGACAGATCACGGACTGCCTCCCGCAGGGCGCGTTGCGCACGAGTAACGCGCGCCACCTCACCGGCACATGACGACGCCTACCGGGGCTTCGATGGGCCCGGCCCCGGTGCGCTCCGTTCGCGGATTGCCTTGTTTCGGATCTTGGGCTCAGCGGTACCCACGGCTGTCCCCTCCCCGAGCCAGGCGAGGAAAGCGAGAACGAAGATTCCCTCGACGATCAAGGAAAGGGCGCCGTAGGGCGGCTCCCATCCGGGTTCGTAGTAACCGCCCGGCAGGCCGACGGTGCGCGACAGCGCAAAACCGGTGATCATGCCGAGACTCACGAGGGCCCCGACCAGCCACGCGGCCAGGGAACGCTTCAAGGTGACGAGCCCCACCGCCACGACCAGCATGACGACACTTCCCACGGCGAACAGAACGCCGATGTAGAACTTCTCCTTGAGGTGATCAGGGACGAGCAGGGTGTGCAGCACCGTGTTGCCGACCGCACAGCACACTCCCAGTCCTCTCAGGCGGGCTTCGGCGGAGTGCGTGGAGTTCATGGCGACTCCAACCGTTCGCTGGCATTGGAGGGTTCAAAGACTCAGCACGACGGCGGCAGCAATCCCTCCCAGGCTCAAGGCGAAGGCGCCCGCGACCCAGCCACCGGCACCCCAGCGGAAGATCCGGTCAACGGCCAGCCGGCCGGGACCCATCAGGGCGACGGCCAGGGCGACGACGGCGATGCAGACGCTGTACTCCACGCCGCCGCGGGTCTCCCACAGACCGTGGGAGCCGGTCACGGTGACCATGGCATTGATCATCACGCCGACGAGGGCGGCGGCCGCGAGCGGGGTGAGCAGCCCCACAGCCAGACCAAGGCCACCGAGGAACTCGGACAGACCGCCGACCAGGGCGTAGACCTTTCCCGGGTGGTAACCAAGGGCTGCGAACCCCTGACCGGTCGCCGTCAGCCCCTTGCCCCCGAAAAGCCCGAACAGCTTCTGAGCGCCGTGGCCGGCCATCAACAATCCGAAGGTCAGCCTGATCAGCAAAAGCCCCCAGTCGGAGGCGGACGACCTCGGCGTCACGGTGTGCCGCGCTGCCGGTTCCAGGGGAGCCGAGGTCTGGTGCATATAAATCTTCGTAGCCATGGCATGCTCCGGCGAGCATGTGAACTAGGGCGCTTCCTCAGCCCGGCCCGCGCCGAGCCATCGGCGGCGGGCATTCACGCCACACCGTTGGCGGATGCTTCCCGGCCGCAGCCTCTGCGCCGGTTCACCGCCCGCAGGCGGTACCGGGTTCCGAGGGGCCTTGAGCCTCGCCGTCGGCGCGGAGTTCGACGCAGCATGCGTCGGGCCGCGGGGCGAGCACCGCTGTGGTCTTGTCACTTCCCAGGCCGTGCAGATAGCCGGCCAGGAAAGCCTGGTTGACGGCGCAGACCAGGGTGGGGGCTTTGGCCGCCAAGGGATGGAAGGGGCAGTTGCGCAGCCGGAGCAGGGTCGGCGCGGAACGCTCCGGCTCATACCCGAGCCCCTCCAGCGTGTCGGCAGCCAGGCTGAGCCCCTGCTCGGCGTCGAGCCGGCCGGGACGTACCTGTTCCCGTTCGGCGCCGCCCAGGGTCTCACCGCGCCGATACGCCACGCGGAGCGCGGTGTCGCGGGCCGATTCGCCCCCGGCCTCGGTCACGACGGCCTCGGTCAGGACGTCGGCGAGCATGCCGTAGCGGCGCTCGGGGATGCTCACCGCGATGGCCTCCGCCACCGGCTCATAGACCTTGGGCCTGCGGCCGACCTTGTGGATCATTCCCGCAGGCGTTTGGCTGTGAGATCGGAGCAGACCGACTGCCACCATCTTGTCCAGGTGGAACGCCGCCAGCTTGCGGGAGATCCCGAGGCTCGCGGCCACCTCCTCGCGCGTGACCGGACGCCGCTCCTGCCGGATGAAGTCGAACATGCGGCGGCGCAGATCGTCGCCAAGGGCGGCAAGAGTGGTCAACGAGGTGTGATCCAGTCCCACGACGCCATGATATCGCTAATAAAGTCGGGTGAAACTCCCGAAATGCCATTTTTTCGGCGAACCCAGCGGTAACTGGATCCTCCAGCACCCGACACTCCCGGCGAGAGCGCCGGCCCCAACGCCCTCATGCGCACCGGAGAACCAACCGTAAGCGAGCCCGCCGTCCACTGATCCCACCGGCGCAGGGGGTGAGCCAATGGCGGATTGCCGGAGGTTCCCGGCAATCCGGCGATCAAAGTCCTGGTGCTTGCTGCTCCGCCTCAGGCCCAGGCGGCTGATCCCTCGGCTGATCCCTGGGCTGTCTCTGGGCTGTGCGAGGCGTGGGAGTCGCTTCCCTCGACGGCGGTTCGCGCTCACCAGCGCTCCCGCAGCAGTGTGAGACGGCGTTTGTACTCGTCCTCGTCGATCTCTCCGCGGGCGAACCGCTCGGCAAGCAGGTCCTCAGCCTGCCGGCTTCCCCCTCGGGGTCCGCCCGAAGCCGGATGCGGGCCGGACTGGTGGTGATGGGTTCCGGTGAGGTAGCGCACGAGCGCGATGACTCCAACGATGATCAGAGCCCAGAACAGCACCATAAACACGATCATGGCGAACCAGCCGCCCCAGCCCCATCCGCCGTCGTACCACATCATGCCGACCACTTCCCTCGGCTGGTGGCTGTGTGAATTCCAGGATGGCCAGCGGAGGCATCTCAGGAGTGGGGCCATCCTTCCCCGCGAGGGGGCCGGATGGGCCAACAACCGCCCTCGCCCCGGGGAATGTCCCCGGGAATGCGACCGCGCGCCAGCCGGTGGCGGAGATGAGCAGGAAAGCTCCGAGGGCGTAGATGTCCGCTTCCTGTGACGGTTCGGCTAGTCCCGTGGCGAGCACGCTGCGCGCGATCTCCGGAGCCAGCCGCTCGCGCGGCCGTTGGAGACGTCCTCGTGATCGAGATAGCCGTTTTTCTACGTCTCGTAGTAGCTTGAGCGGTCGACAATGACCTGGCAGAAGCAGCGAGGGAGGTTCCAGATGACGGGCGGTAAGGACGACCGGGGCGAGGCCCGACGACGTGCGCGGGGTGAGCTGGAAGCAGAGGTGCTGGCTGCCTTGTGGTCCGTCGGCGGCCCGGTGCCCGCGGCTGTGGTCCAGGAACAGGTGCCCGGTGCCGCGTATACGACGGTGCTGACCATCCTGACTCGGCTGTGCGACAAGGGGATGGTGACCCGGCAACGGGAGGGGCGCAGCCATGTCTACGCCCCCGTGGATGACCAGGCCGGACATGCGGCTGCGGGAATGCACTCGCTGCTGGACGAGGGTGGAGACCGTGCGGCGGTGCTGGCCCGGTTCGTTTCGGATCTGTCGTCGGAGGACGAGCAACTGCTGGAGCAGTTGTTGCACGGCGATTTTCCTGACCGGGGGTGAGTCGTGTTCTGGCCGGTGCCGATGTATCTGCCGTTGCTGGTGAGCGCGGCGCTGGCGTTGGTTGCGCCATGGGTGGGGCGCCGGATGCCCCCGCGCGTGGGCGCGTGGGCGATGTTGTGCGCGGCAGTAGTGGCGGCCGGAACCTGGGTGACCGAGCTGGCGATTCTGGCCTTCACCGCGGTGGGCCAGGTGCCGCTGGTGGCGGAACAGGGGCCGTGGTCGGTGAGTGTGCTGGCGGCGGAGGATCCGGTGAGCCGGAAGACAGCCGCGGTGTGTGCCGGGGTGGTCCTGCTCGTAGTGGTGAGCCTGACCGTGGCGTCCTGGCGTCGTGGACGTGCCTTGGTCGATGCCTGGCGGGAATGTCGGCACATCGCATCAGGCGGGGATTTGGCCGTGCTCGACGATCCGATGCCGGCGGCGTTCGCTGTGCTCGGCATGCCGGGGCGGGTGGTCGTCTCCTCCGGGATGCTGCGGCTGCTGGACGGCCTGGAGCGGCGCGCTCTGCTCGCCCATGAACGGGCGCATCTGCGGCATCGGCACCATCTGTTTTCGCTGGTGCTGCATCTGACAGCGGTAGTGAACCCGCTGTTGCGGCCCTCGGAGCGGGCAGGGGCGTTTGCCGTGGAGCGCTGGGCGGATGAGGAGGCCGGGGCTGTGGTGGGGGACCGGCGGCTGGTCGCCAGGGCCATCGCGCGGGCAGCACTGGCATCGAGCCGGGCCAAGCCGGCGGCACTGTCCGCGACCGGCGGGCCGGTGCCCCAACGTGTCCAGGCGCTGCTGGCTCCGCCGCTCCGCCGCTCCAACATGATGATGGCGGCGTTCGTCGTCCTGATGGGGACCTGCTGCGCAAGCCTGGCCGTCACGGCACACGACACAGAGCGGTTGTTCGAGGCCGCGATGCACGCTCACACCACCGCAGCGCAGCTGCGCACGCGCTGACCGCTCTCCCAGGGGCCTTCGGCACCAGACTCCTGGCGGTCGGGCATGAGTGCCGGCCTGCCGGGGGATCGTGTCCGATGTGAGCGGACGCTATCTACCGTGGCTGGGCGTGCCGTTGCAGCACGGCCCCTGGGTCGCCGCGTTCGCGGCCTTCGCTGTCACGCCGGGTGGTCTGTGGCTGTTGGCGCTCGTGCTGGAGCGCCGGCTGATGGGTGTTCGTACCGGGTTCATGGCGGTGCTGCTCGGCGATCCGCTGCTGGCCGTGGCCGTCGCGCTGGGCGTATGGCGAATGGGGGCGGCGGCGCCGGGCGGGCCGGCGGGGCGGTGGTGGGGCTGGCCTGCGGCGGGGTCTGGCTGTGCTTCGGCCTGGCGCAGTGGTGGGGAGAGCTGCGGGCAGGATTCTTCACCTGTGAGCAGGCGATGGCGCCGACCAAGATCTGGCACCAGTTGGTGGTCTATCCGCTGCTCGGGTACTGGCTGTGGACGGCCGGCGTGGGTGGCCTGCTGGCGCCCGGTGCGCGTCTGAGCGATATCGCCGGGCGCGTACTGATCACGGCGTGTGTCGCGGGCTGGATGCTGATCAACGGCTACGACCGGCGCCGTCCGAAGCTCGGACATCCTCCGTACGACTGGCGAAGGCTTCGCCCCTTCCCGCAGCCCTGGTCGGCTTCGTCCCGCACACTGAGCGCCTACCGGACCGAGATCGGCGCCGAGGAGCGGGTCGGCCGTCGCTGAGGGAAACCGTCCGCGTTCCAGCCAGTGCCCACGGAAGGCCGGGGCGTGGAAGCGACGGCGAACACGATCTCCGTCAGCGCGAACTGGTACGGCTCGGAGCGCCGGATGGCCTGAGCGGCTGGTCCAGGACAGCCGGAAGGTCGGTGCAGGCGCCGGGCAGTTGAGGAGTGCTCGGCGCGGGTCCCCTTCGGGCGCCGATCACTGTGCGTGCTGAGCGACGGCAGGGGGTTCGGCGGTCAGCACCGGACGGAGCGCGCCACGGTTCAGGGCCGCGACCAGTGGGGTGGCCCAGCGGCGCAGCGCGAGGCTGGTGAGGTAGGCGACAGGAAGGGCGAGGATCGCGGAACCGAGGACGTCGTGGAGGTAGTGGTCGCCGACGTAGACCCGGGAGAAGCCCTCCACGACGGCGAACACCGCGGCGATGGCGCTCAGGCGGCGGTCCAGCAGGAACAGCGCGGCCACGGTCGCGGCGGCCACAGTGGCGTGGCCGCTGGGAAAGGCGTAGTCCGACGGTGCCGGGCAGGAGTCGACCAGGTAGGCGTGGGGCATCGACCGGCAGGGCCGTACCTCGGCAACGATCTTCTTGACCACCTCGGCGGCCGCGAAGGCAATCACCACCGCGACCGGTGCGGCAAGCGCGACAGTCATCGCCTGTGTGCCGCGGCGGCGCGCATGCCACCAGCCCATGACCATGAGGACCGCGAAGACGCCCAGGCCGAGGTTGGTCCATACCTCCATCGGGGTGTTGAGCCACTTGGTGTCGCGGGCGAAGTCGGTGACGGTGGTGAACAACGAACCGTCGATGCCGGATCCGTCGAAGGCCAGCTGCGCGGTGGCGGCCGCGGTCATGGGCACGTCCTTCCATGTGAGCAGGAGGCGCCGTGGAACGGCCCGGCGCCGTCGGCCGATCCCCACGCCCGCGATGGCATGCTGGTGACATCACGGTGAATCAGTGGTGGCCGTAAAGCCAACCTACTACATGTTGTAGAATATTGTGGTCTGCAGCCCGAGCGACTCAGTCGCCGGATCACTGCCGGCTTCCATCCGTGAATGCCTTCAGGCCCTTGTGCGCATTCCGGCGTCCGGGCCTGCCGCGCGTCGCCGCGGCAGCCTGCAGAAGCGGGGTGGTGGCGTGTCATTGACGGGCCCTCCGCCTCTCTTCGGCGCACCCTCACCACGCTTCTACATCATGTAGTAGTTTTGCCGTATCCAGCCCTCCGTCGGCCGTACCGTTGGAGCTCGCCCCTGTGATCGCCGCCCTCCTGTGCACATTTACCGTCGCCATTGAGGTCGGAGTGCAGGTCGTCGCTGTGCTCATCCCGCTCGTCGCGCTCCTGGCCACCGCCGCCATGAGTTCGGCCAGAGTGCGCCGCCAGTTCGGCTGTGCTGGATATCTGTTCACGCTGGCCCTGTATGCCTTGGCCCCGGTGGCGATTCGTGCGGCGGGGTGGGCGACGCAAGGTCCCGATGAGTTCGGGCTATGGCTGCCAAATTTCTACATCATGTAGTAGCTTCGGCCTTCGATGTCCGCCGAGACCGAGTAGCCGCACTCGGCCGTGAAGGTGTGCGCCCCGCCCTGCGCACGGCACCGTCGAGGCTTCGAGCATCTCCGGCCGTGCGCTGTTCCGTCAGGAGGCTGAACAAACGTGCCCCACCGTGATGACCTGGCATCCCAGCCGGCACCCTCTGCGCTCCAGCTGGGCTCGGGCCCCAGGCGGATCGTCCTCATCTCCGCGAGTGTCGGCGCAGGACACGACGGGGCCGCCGCCGGGCTCGCCGACCGGCTGACCGCGCACGGGTTTCTGGTCGACCGTCACGACTTCCTCGACCTCCTGCCCGCGCGAGCCGGCAGGTTGCTGTGCAGCGGCTACCACCGCCTGCTGACCTGGGCGCCGGAGGGTTACCAGCGCCTCTACAAGGCCACCGATCAGGCGTCACGCCCCGGCGCGCTCTGGCGGGCGCTGTTCCGCAGCGCCGAACACCGCACCCTCGCGGTGCTGCCACCGGACACGTGCGCGGTGATCTCGACGTACCCGGGGGCCGGCCAGGTCCTCGGCGCACTGCGGCGGCGCGGCCTGCTGAGGGTACCCGCCTTCACCTACCTGACCGACTTCTCCGTTCATGCCATGTGGGTCGCCCCCGGCGTCGACGCGCATTTGGCCGTGCACCCGGTTCCGGCAGCCCAGGCCCACGCACAAGGTGCGGCCGGCGTCACGGTCGCCGGTCCTGTCACCGACCCGTGCTTCACTCCCGCCACCGCGGAGCAACGGCCCGCCGCACGTACCCGGTTCGGTCTTCCGGCGCACGCGCCGCTGGCCTTGCTGGTCGCGGGCTCTTGGGGCGTCGGCCCGGTGAGGCAGGCGGCCGTCGAGATACAAAAGACGGGCGTCGCCGTCCCGGTGGTGGTGTGCGGACGAAACCAGGCCCTCGCCGAGGAGTTGCGACGGGACGGCATCGAGCACGCCTTCGGCTGGGTCGACGACATGCCGGGCTTGATGCACGCCTGCGACGTGCTGGTCCAGAATGCCGGCGGGCTGACCTCACTGGAGGCTTTGGCCGCTGGTCTGCCGGTGGCCAGCTACCGCTGCATCCCCGGCCATGGCCAGACCAACGCCCAAGCGCTGGAGGAGGCGGGTCTCGCGGCCTGGATCCGCGAACCGGCACAACTCGGCCCCGTGCTCACCGAACTCCTGCACGGGCCGCGCGGCCAGGCCCAACGCGCGGCGGGGATCGCCCTGCACGAATCCGCCCCCGGCCCGGTGCCCGCCATCACTGAACGAACCGGACATGGGCTCACGCCAACCGCACCGTCCGCAGCGGTGCGTCACACCGGCAGGCGGCGGCTGGCTCTGACCGCCACCATCGCGGCGGCGACCGTGTCGCTGGGTGTCGCCGCCCCGCTGGCCTATGCCTACGCCGAAGCCCCCACCCGCTTCATCGCCGTCACCCACTACCTGCACGGAGACAGGCGATGACCCAGGCACGCCCTGCCCTGTTCGCCGCGGCCGCGGCTCTGCCCGCGCTCGCCGCCCTGCACGCCGCACCCGTGATCTCCACGTTCGGTCCGCTCCGCAACACGGCCATGCCGCGTCTGGCCGGCCAGGGCCGCCCGGACCACGTCGCCCTCACCTTCGACGACGGCCCCGACCACCTGTCCACCCCGCTCTTCCTCCGCTTCCTCGAAGCACGCGGGATCCATGCCACCTTCTTCCTGCTCGGCTCGATGCTCGCCCGCTCTCCCGGGCTCGCGAAGGAGATGGCCGCCGCCGGGCACGAAATCGCCGTCCACGGCTGGCACCACCGCCCCCTGCTGGTGCGCGGCCCCCGTACCACCTACGACGACCTCGCCCGCGCCCGCGACGCGGTAGCCGACGTCACCGGCCGGCCACCGGTGCTCTTCCGGCCGCCGTACGGGGTGATGACCACCGCCGCCCATCTGGCCTGCCGCCGCCTCGGCTTGACCCCTGTGCTGTGGACCTGCTGGGGCGAGGACTGGCGCAAGCGGGCCACCCCCCGTTCCGTCGCGGACACCGTCCTGAGGGACCTGCGCGGCGGCGGCACCATCCTGCTGCACGACTCCGACTGCACTTCCGCCACCGGCTCCTGGCGCACCACCCTGCAGGCACTGCCCCGCATCCTCGACACGTGCCAGGCTCACGGTTGGCAGGTCGGTCCCCTGCGCGAGCACGGACACCGGGCGCAGTGAAGTTGCGAACCTCGGTGTGGGAGGGGTGTGCGCCTCAGAGGTTGCGGTCGGTTGGTCACCCGGTCAGGGCGATGAGTCGGTATGCCACATAGGCGGCAGCCGGTCCAAGTGCCAGGACGGTGGCGGCCATCAGTCCAGCGCGGGTCGCGAGCCTCTCGCGCACCTTCTCCGAGACGAACGCCACGACCCCGAGCAGCATGACGGACGGCAGTATCAACTCGACGCTCAGATCCAGCAGGATCGCCGCGTCGAAGGCAGCGGTGTGGGGAATCGAGGGGCTCATCCGACGTGCTCCGACTCGGGAGTGGGCTGGGCGGGCATGCCGCAAACTACTACATGATGTAGAACTGGAGCTAATCCGGTTGCGGAAGCGGCTCCTCGCGCATGCACGAACCTTCGGCCTTGCCCGCGCATGGGCGGTGGGCGACCGGTGTGGTGAGAAGCGGCGGAAGGAATCCGAAACCCATGTCCCTGGGGTTGCTGCGTCCTGGTAGCTGCGCGCGGTGGCCATGGTGAACGCCACCTGGCTGCTGTCCACGTTCGGCGCGTTCGGGGTTCTGGTCTGCATCTTTGCCGAGACCGGGCTGCTGGTGGTCGGCTTTTTCCTGCCAGGCGACACATTGCTGGTGCCGGCCGGGCTGTTGTGCGCCTCCACCGCCCGCAGCGGGCCGCACCTGCCCTTGCTCCCGGTTCTGGCCTGCGCCGCGGCGGGCACCATCGCCGGTGCGCAGGTCGGGTTCTGGACCGGACGGCGAGCCGGCCGCGCCGCTCTCGCCAGGGTCGGCAATCAGCGCCTACGCGCGGGAGCGGATCGCGCTGAGCGGCTGCTGGCTCGCTACGGCTATGCGAAGGCGGCGGTGCTCGGACGGTTCATCCCAGTGGTGCGCACCGTTCTCAATCCAGTGGCCGGGGCGCTCGGCGTGCCGGTGCGAGCCTTCACCCTGTGGCAAGCGATCGGCGGCCTGGCATGGTCGCAGTCGCTCGTACTGGGTGGGTACTGGCTGGGCGACTCCGTACGGCATCCGGACGCCTACCTTGTGCCCGCGGTGGCCACGGTTGTCGTCGCCTCCTTGGTCCCGGTGGCCCTGGAAGTGTTGCGTGGACGCCGCACCGAGCGCGCCGACCGTGACACGCCGGCGGACGTGTGACCCAGCCACAGGCGATCCTTCCGGAGCCGTGCAGCGATCGGAATAGTCGCCCCTCATCGATCCGGATAGAGCCACGGATCAAAGAGCGAGCCCCTGACCCGCTCAGGGGCCGGCAGGGGTGAGGGTCTGAGCAGTGTCTGCCACGGTCTCGTCGGTGATGCCGAGTCGCAGGTGTTCGACGTGGTAGAGGGCCTGGTCGAGTAGTTCGGCAACGTGGTGGTCGTACAACGCGTAGACCACGGAGCGGCCCTTGCGGGTGCCGGTCACCAGGCCCAGATTGCGTAGCAGGCGGAGCTGGTGGGAGCAGGCGGACTGCTCCATGCCGACTTCGGCGGCCAACTCGGTCGCCGGCAGTGGGCCCTCGCGCAACCGGGCCAGGATCAGCAGCCGTGAGGGGGTCGCCAACGCCTGCAGCGTGGTGGCGACCTTCGCCGCGGTGTCGGCATCCAGGCGCGCGTGCGGGACGGAACCTGCGGACGTGGCTGCTCCATGACCCATGGCGCCCATGATACGGCCCATCATCGATGGATGAATGGATGTTCATGTATTCCTGTATGGTGGCCGGGTCAGACCGTATCGAGCTCTCGCGCGCGCTAAGGAACACCGCCCGCATGTCTTCCGCCATGACCCGTCCTGCCCCCGCTGCCGACCCCGTCCGTGACGGGGTGGCGCCCAGGCGCCGCACGCAGGTCTTCGCCCTACCCGAAGCCCGCTGGGCGACAGCCGCGCTGATGCTGTTCCTCATCGCGCTGCCTCTGCACCTGACCAGTGCGCCCGCATGGACCTGGGGGCCCCTGTATGCGCTGACCTACATCACCGGCGGCTGGGAACCCGGCTGGGCCGGACTGCAGGCATTGAGGGACAAGACCCTGGACGTCGACCTGCTGATGGTCGTGGCCGCCATCGGTGCGGCAGCGATCGGGCAGGTGCTGGACGGCGCCCTCCTGATCGTCATCTTCGCCACCTCCGGTGCCCTGGAGGCGATCGCCACCGCCCGCACCGCAGACTCGGTCCGCGGCCTGCTCGACCTCGCCCCGGTCACCGCCACCCGGCTCGCCGACGACGGCACGGAGGAGACCGTCGCGACCGAACGGCTCACCGTCGGCGACACGATCCTGGTCCGGCCAGGCGACCGGATCGGCGCAGACGGCCGCGTCCTGGACGGCGCCAGCGAGGTCGACCAGGCCACCATCACCGGCGAACCGCTACCGGTGCCCAAGCATGCCGGGGACGAGGTGTTCGCCGGGACCCTCAACGGCACCGGCGCGCTGCGAGTCAAGGTCGAACGCGACCCGTCGGATTCCGTCATCGCCCGGATCGTCACCATGGTCGAGGAAGCATCCCAGACCAAGGCGCCGACCCAGTTGTTCATCGAGAAGGTTGAACAGCGCTACAGCCTCGGCATGGTCGTCGCAACGATCGCCCTGTTCGTCATCCCGCTGCTCTTCGGAGCCGCAATGCAGCCCACGCTGCTGCGGGCCATGACGTTCATGATCGTCGCCTCGCCGTGTGCGGTGGTACTCGCCACCATGCCGCCGCTGCTGTCCGCGATCGCCAACGCCGGCCGCCACGGCGTACTGGTGAAGTCGGCCGTAGTGATGGAGCGGCTCGGGCAGGTCGACGCCGTGGCACTGGACAAGACCGGCACCCTCACCGAGGGCACCCCCAAGGTGACCGACCTCCTGCCGCTGGCCGACCCCGGCCTGAGCGAGGAGGAGTTGCTGCGACTCGCGGCCGCGGCCGAGCACCCCAGCGAACACCCGCTGGCCCGCGCCATCGTGGACGCCGCCCGCACCCGCGACCTCACCATCCCGCGGGCCGAAGAGTTCACCTCTGCCCCCGGTACCGGGGTGAGCGCCATCGTTGACGGCAAGACCGTTGCGGTCGGCAGCCCCGCCCGGCTGCTGAACGGGCGCACCGAACTCCCGGCCGCCGCTGTGGCGGCGCAGTTGGAGACCGAGGGCCGCACCGCCGTGCTGGTCAAGGTCGAGAACACATCGGTCGGCCTGCTCGGTGTGTCCGACCGGCTCCGCCCTGACGCTGCCGCCACCGTCAGCGCCCTGACCACGCTCACCGGCGCCGCGCCGGTACTGGTCACCGGGGACAACCTGCGCGCCGCCCACCACCTCGCTGCCGAGGTCGGCATCACGGAGGTGCGCGCCGGCCTGCTGCCACAGGACAAGGTCACCACCGTGAAGGAGCTGGAGAGCTCCGGGCGCAAGGTCCTCGTGGTCGGGGACGGAGTCAACGACGCCCCCGCCCTGGCCGCCGCCCACACCGGCATCGCCATGGGCCACGCCGGTTCCCATCTCGCGCTGGAGACCGCCGACGCCGTGATCGTGCGCGACGAACTCGCCACCATTCCCACCGTGGTCAGCCTGTCCCGGCAGGCACGGCGCCTGGTGGTGCAGAACCTTCTCATCGCCGCGCTGTTCATCACCGGCCTGGTCATCTGGGACCTGGCCGGAACCCTGCCGCTCCCGCTGGGTGTCGCCGGGCACGAGGGATCCACCGTCATCGTGGGCCTCAACGGCCTGCGCCTGCTGGCCGACGCCACCTGGCGCCGCGCACTCACCCAGAGCGGTCAGTGAGCCGACGCGCAGACAACTACGCCCCTGCGGCAGCGTCGGGCATCCAGGAAGGCCCGTTCCAAGAGGCCGGCACAGACAGGATTCGACCCCCTGATGCGACGCAGCCGCGGTGCGGTTCGTGGAGCGATCAATGGACTCGACGCTTGTTGCCGGGACATCCAGCCCGCGTGGCCTGGATGTCCCGGCAGTTGGCAGGGTCAGCCGATTCGGGTGACCTGCAGGGCTCGTGGTCCAGTTGTTCTTGATGGCGCTGCGGGCGGAGGACAGGGTGATGGTGCCCGCGCAAAGCGTGTGGGTGAGTACTGCGCGGAGCACTCCCGCAGTTCAGGCCAGACTGCGCCCCGGTGCCGAACGGCTCCGGGGCCAGCTTGATCACAGGATGAGCCAGCCGTCTGGTGGTTCTGCGTCCGTGGCCGGCTCGGCATCGTCAGGCGTTCAGCACCCCGGTGGCCAGCAGCCCCAGCAGTCCCACCCCGATGACGATCCGATAGATCACGAAAGCGTTGAACGAGTGCCGGGCGACGAACTTCAGCAGCCACGCGATGGAGGCGTAGGCGACCACGAAGGAGACGGCGGTGCCGACGGCAAGCGGCACGGCGCCGACTCCGGCACCGACGGCGTCCTTCAGCTCGTACAGGCCCGCGCCGGTGAGGGCCGGAATGCCGAGGAAGAACGACAGACGTGTGGCCGCCACCCGGTCCAGGTCGAGGACCAGCGCGGTGGACATGGTGGCGCCGGAGCGGGAGAAGCCGGGGAAGAGCAGCGCGAGGATCTGCGAACTGCCCACCAGCATCGCGTCCTTGAATGTGGTGTCGTCCTCCCCGCGCTTGTGCCGGCCCATCTGGTCGGCCGCCCACATCACACCGGAGCCGACGATCAGCGAAGCTGCCACCACCCACAGTGAGCCCAGCGGCCCTTCGACGAGCTTCTTCGCGGCCAGGCCGACGACCACGATCGGGATCGTGGCGTAGATGACCCACCAGGCGAACTTGTAGTCGTGGTGGTACCGCTCCTCACGGTTGCGCAGGCCACGG
Source organism: Streptomyces sp. CA-106110 (assembly GCF_050936285.1). Classification (NCBI taxonomy): domain Bacteria; kingdom Bacillati; phylum Actinomycetota; class Actinomycetes; order Kitasatosporales; family Streptomycetaceae; genus Streptomyces; species Streptomyces sp. CA-106110. The sequence goes on from NZ_JBNJNB010000001.1 coordinate 5,869,952, forward strand.
CTCCAAGCGGACACGATCCGCACGATGTCCTTGAAGAAGTACACCAGCACGGCGGCGATGGCGCCGACCTGGATGACGGCAGTGAAGCCGACCACGGATGTGTCGTCGACCGGTATACCCATCAGCCCTTCGGTGATCTTCAGGTGGCCGGTGGAGGAGACCGGCAGGAATTCCGTGATTCCCTCGACCACTCCGAGGATGACGGCTTGGCCGATGCTTATTGCGCTCATGGGATCCAACTCTGCGGTGGGCGGATGTCGTTTGGCGGACGTGACGGGAGCGCACACGGTGGTGCGGCAGGGTAATGAAGGCGTGGGCGCCTGGTTCAGGGGCGCAGTCTGCGCGGGGCTCGGCCGATTCTGATGCGCCACCGGGCCGTGCCGCGCTGCCAGGCTCGGGCGCGCCGGGTGGCGGCGAGCTCGGCGAAGAGCTCCTCGTAAGCGGTCGCGACGCGGGCAGGATCGAAGCGGCGGGCGGCTGTGCGGGCAGCCTCCCCCATGCGGCGGCGGCCGGGCTCGTCCGCGATGAGGTCGAGCAGGGCGGTGGCCAGCGCCTGGCGGTCGCCCATGGGGACCAGACGTCCGTCGACGCCGTCGTGGATGATCTCGGCAGGACCGAGCGGCAGTCGGTGGCGACCACCGGCACCCCGCAGCGCATCGCTTCGACGATGGTCATCCCGAAGGACTCGGCGTCGGAGGCGGAGGCGACGATCGCCGCGCGAGCGAACTCGGCTTCGATCGGCGAGACGACGCCCATCAGCACCGCCCGGCCGGCCAGGCCCTGTTCGTCGATCAGCTGCTGCAACCGCTCCTGCTCGGTCCCGGACCCGTAGATGCGCAGGGTCCAGTCGGCATGCTTGGCCGCGACGTCGGTGAACGCCTCGATGAGCAGGTCGAACCGCTTGGTGCGGGCCAGGCGCCCGGCCGCGGCGATGACCTTGGACGTGCCGTCGGCGGGCGGGAGGACCGGTTTGGGTACGCCGTTGGGGATGGCCACGACCCTGACGCCCAGCAACCGCGTCCGGGCCCGGGTAGACAGCGGCGTCGGCCTCGGTCGTGGTGACCAGGGCGTCCAAGCGACGGTAGTGGCGGGCGAACTGGGCGCGGAGTTTGGGGCTGTGAGTGTCGTGGGTGAGGTGTTCCTGGGCGATGCGCAGCGCGTGGGTGGGGGCGAAGCGGGCCAGGTAGACGTTGAGGCCCGGCCGGGTGCCGACGACCACGTCCGCGTCGCAGTCGCGCAAGTACTCCTCGGCCCGCCGGTCGGTGAGGCGGCTGTACTGGTGATGGCGCTTCTCGGCTGTGGGGAAAGCCCGGGCGGGATCGTGCAGCAGTGGGTCCGCCAGGTCGGCGGAGTCCTTGCGTACGTCGACCAGGGGCACCAGCGTTACCCGGGGATCTACGGGGAAGCGGGGGCGGGTGCGGTGCCGCCGCAGGGACACGATCGTCACCTCGTGGCGGCGGTCGGCGAACGCGGAGGCGAGATTGAGAGTGGTGCGGTTGGTGCCTCCGATCCCGTAGATGTCGTGGATCAGGAAGGTGATCTTCACAGGGCGGTCCCCCGTGGCGGCTGTTCGGCTGTACGGGCACGGCGGCGACCCCGCAGTACCTCCAAGACGAGCGGCAGCAGGGAGACGGCGACGATCACTCCGACCAGGGGAAGCAGGTAGTGGTCGACGTTCGGGATGGTCGCGCCCAGGCCGTAGCCGCCGAGCACCAGTCCGACCGTCCACACCAGCCCGCCGACGGCCTGCCAGAGCGTGAACGTGCGCGCGGGTATCCGGACGATGCCGGCGAGCGGATTGAGCACCGTGCGCACCACGGGAATGAAGCGGGCGAGCACAATGGCCTTTCGATGGCCATAGCGGGCGAGCAGGTCTTCGGCGCGGGCCACGCCCTCGGCCAAGTGCCGGTTACGAGTGCGGCCCAGCAGCGTGCGACCGGCACGGCGGCCGATCAGGTATCCGGCCTGGGCTCCGAGCAACGCTCCGGCCACGGCGGAGACCAGCACACCGGGAAGGGCGAGTCGCACACTGCCTGTACCGGTGCACAGCAGTCCGGCGGTGAACAGTAGGGAGTCGCCCGGCAGGAAGAAGCCGACCAGCAGCCCGGTCTCGGCGAACAGCACCAGGAAGATGCCCGCGCTGCCGAACGCGGTCAGCAGGGACGTGGCGTCCAATGGGTTGATGGCCTGGGGCACCACAGGTCCTTTCCCGCTCGCGCCGTCCTTCGGGGAGCAGACGCATGACAGACTCGGAACACGAAAGCTTTTACACGGCAATAAAAGTTCTACGCGACTGTAAAAGATAAAACAGGGAACGGCAAACCCCATGGCAGGCGCCACGCGCAGACAGAGTCCGACAAGCCGAGGCCGCCTCCTCGTCGTCGAGCACTGAGGGGAAGGCAGGGCGTCGAAGGCCACCCTCGCCTGGAGCGGGGTTGCTTTTACACTGCTGTAGAAGTTCTACGCGAATGCAGGAGATGAGGTGGATGGGCCGCAAGCCATGCTTGTGAGGGCCCGAGGGCGCCCCGTGACGACAGCGCCGCGCCACCCTGGACACATGCCGCCACTGCGCTTCTCCGCCGCACGGCACCCAAGCGGGGCTGCCGCCAGGTCCGAACACATGGCACACTCGGGACATGATCGGCCTTCTACACGGCCGTAAAAGTTCTGCCTGACTGACGAAGACCGGGAGGGGACAACACATCCCATGGGCGACATCACACGGGACCGGAGGCACAGGCGGGCCAACGGCGTTCGCGAGGCCGAGATCCTCGACCACCTCCAGCAGTCAGACACCGCGTTGACCCCTGGCGAGGTCACCGAACGCCTCGGCGGCGAGCTGACCTACAACAGCGTGGTCACGATCCTCACCCGCATGTACGTCAAGGGCGTACTGACCCGCACGGCGCGCGGGAGGGCCTACGCCTACGCCCCCGTCACCGACGACGCCGGCTTCGCCGCCCAGCGGATGCACACCGTGCTGGAGGAACGCCCCGACCGCGAGGCCGTGCTCGCCCGTTTTGCCGACACCTTGTCCGACACCGATGCTGATCTGCTGCGCCAGGTGCTCGGCACCGAACAGGACCCTGACCGGTAGAGGCACCCGCCCGGATGCACATCGCCGTCTATTTGCCGCTGCTGCTCTCCCTTGTCGCCCCTCTGGGCGCACGGCCCCTTTCCGAGCGCTGCGAACCCCGCCTCGCCACGTGGCTGCTCACCGTCTCGGCGCTCGTGCTGGGAACGGCGAGCACGATCTCCCTCGGCCTGTTGGCGATCACCGGCCTGATCCGCATCCCTCTCCTCGCAGGTCTCGGACACTGGTCGACCCACTCCGCGCAGCGGGATGACCCCGCCCAGCTCTCTGTCGCGCTCGTTGCCGGCCTGCTGCTCGGCGGTGCCCTGCTGACTGCCGTCCGGATGCTCTGGCGGCGCGCACACACGCTGGCGGTCGCCGCGGTGGATGCCGCCTGCATGCCTGCGCGCGATGGCATCGTCGTCCTCGACGACGATGCCCCGGATGCCTACGCCCTCCCCGGACTCCCCGGCCGGGTCGTTGTCTCCACCGGCATGCTGGACACCCTGGACGAAGCCGAGCACGACATCCTGCTCGCCCACGAACGCGCCCACCTGACCGCCCATCACTACGCCTTCGTCGCCCTCGCCCAGTTCGGCGCCGCCGCCAACCCCCTACTGCGCCCGCTTGCCACCGCTGTCACCTACACCATCGAACGCTGGGCCGACGAGAACGCCGCCACCGCCACCGGCGACCGCAAGCGCGTCGCCCGCACCGTCGGCAAGGCCGCCCTCGCCGCCCACCAACTCCCAGCACTTACCCGAGCAACGAGCGCCACCCTCGGCATCCTGGGCCGCCGCGGTCCGCTGGCCAAGGCGGGCCCGGTGCCGCGCCGCGTCGCCGCGCTCCTGGCACCGCCCCTAAGGCGCCACCCAGCCCTCACCATCACGACCGCGGCCGTCCTGGCGGCCGCCACCCTCGCCACCGCCGAAGCCGCCCACGACCTCCATCGGCTCCTGACGACCGTGGGCGCCTGGCGGTGAGGTGACGAGCCCACCCTCGCCGTCCTGCTGATCATCAGGCACGAACATGTCATCTTCGGCGGCACTGGCAACGACAACCTCGACGGCGGCAGCGGCAACGACAGCCTCAACGGCGGCGCCGCAAACGACAGCCTCTCCGGTGGCAAAGGCGACGACAGCCTCAACGGCGGCGACGGCGACGACAACCTCCACGGCGACGACGGCAATGACACCGTCTTCGGCGGCGAAGCCAACGACACCCTCGACGGTGGTCCTGGCAACAACTTCAATGACGGTGGTCCTGGCAACAACACATGCGCCAGCCCCGCCACCGGGCCCGGCTGTCCCGTCTGACGGCCCACGCCACATCATCACTCCGGAGCACGATGGAGTTGTGCCTGTCGATGAGGACGATGACGCGCCAGGACCCAACGCGAGCCGAGCATCGAGAGTCGCTTTCCTCTCGGCGGTGAGGTCCGCCAACAGGCCCTCGCGCATCTCCCGCGTGATGTCGGAGTAGCGCGCCTGTGGACACGCTGTAGCTGACTGCCGCCAGAGTGCTCCGGCGCACGCCCCGCCTCGGGTGAGGCGGGGCGTCGTCGACGTGGTGCCGTCGCCCGGCAGGCCGGATGTGGGCCACACTTGGCAGGTTCCGTCCAGCGGGTCCGCTCGGCGCCGGGCCCGCCACGTCACCGGTCGTACGGCACCCGCAGCCTCACCCGGGTCCCCGCGCCGGGCACGCTGGAGAAGGCGAGATACGCGTCCAGCAGGTCCGCGCGCTCCTGCATGGCCGCCAGGCCCATGCCCTGGGACGCGGCGCCCCCGGCCGCGCGGTCTCGGGCGAGGCCGTCAGTAGAGGGCCTTGTAGCCCTGCCAGCCGGTGCCGATCTTCACCCGCGGGGTGCTGCGGGTACGGTGCCGCGGCAGCGGGAGGTCGGCTCCGCGGCCGTATGCCGCAGCCAGCGAGAGTCGATCTCGCGGCCGTCCGCCAGGGTGTGGCGTGGCGGCCCGTCGTCCGCGACGAAGCCGGCGCCCGCCAGCGCCCGCGCGGACGCGGTGTTCGTCGTCTCGTGTCCTGCCCGCACCGTCTGAAGTCCCAGGTGAGCATGGCCGAGGATCGCAGCGGCCCCGAACAACTCCGCGCCGAACCCCTGGCCACGCGCATGCGGGGCCAGCCACCCGCCGATCTCCCCGGTGCTGACATCCAGCCCTGTGACCCCGGCGTATCTGCCATCGTCCAGGCGCACGCCGATCAGTATCTCTCCCTGGTCGGGGCGGGGTTCGAAGGGATGGGCCAGCAGGCGCTGGGCCACCGGGGACGAACGAAGGGAGTTGGTGTCACCGGGACGTAGCTGGAGCACTGCCTCGCGGACGTGCGCGTCGGTCACGATGCCCTTGTCCCACCCGAGCCATCGCTGGGCCTCAGGGTCCGAGCCGGCGGCCGCGGCGGCGGCAAGGTCCAGCGACGTCTCCGGGGTGTAGAAGAGGAGGCGCGCCATGTACAGGGTGTGCCGCCGTTGCCAGCATGGGCCGGGTAGCGGGAGCTTGGGCGTAGGGCGCTCCCGACGCCGGCGCAGCAATGACCAGACCATGCGCCCCCTGGAAACCCCTCGGCCGACTCGGCCGCGTTCGACGTCGGCCGGGAGTCTAATGCCACCTGTGCGGGCATCCGTCTGGTGTCGACGGCGGCTGGGGAAGCACCGCTCGTTCGATCTTCGCAAGTTGAACGCCGGCGGCGGAAGTTGCTGTACAGAAGCGGACTACAGCGACCTCTGATTCTCGTCGGCCGACCTGATCGGCGGCAAGGAGGGCAAACACAAGCAGGAAGAGCCGCCGGATGGGGCCTGGAATCACGGAGGTTATGTACGCGGATCCGGCGAACCCCGGCCCGGTCGCTGCTCGAACTCGCAAGTGCCGTTCCGCGGCTCCGTACCACCGCGCGGATTCTCCTTCTGCGAATCGGCCACAGGCGAGCTTGACCTCAAGTCCCCTTGAGGTAAGAGGCTCTGATCATGACTACGCAGACGGATCACGCGGAGATCAGCATGCTCGTCGACCGGTTCTTCCGGGTTCTGGACGAACGGAAGTTCGCGGCGGACTGGACCCGCGACTTCCTCACGGACGACGCGCGTATGGAAACACCCTTAGGGACGTCCCAGGGTGCCGAGGCCATCCGCGCCGCAGAGGAGGCGCTCGAGCGCTACGACCGCACTCAGCACATCGCCTCCGGGATCATCACCGATGCAGACGCCGGGGCGGAGCGGGCCACCGCCTCGTGGAATGCCCTGATGACCCACGTCCATCATGACGCCACGCTCCAGGAGCGCGGCGGTGACGCCGACCCTCTGTTCACAGTGGGCGGCCGCTTCGAGGCTGATCTCCGCCGCACCCCCGACGGCTGGCGCTTCAGCCGCGTGGTGGTCCGGCCGATCTGGACGAAGGGACAGCCGCCGTCGGGCGTCGGCGCCCAGTCGTAGCGCGGCGTGGCTGAATCCCATCAGATGGGTCTGGTTTCTGCTGGTTTGCGCCGGCTCTCTCCACTTGGGTCTTCGACGTCGTGGGCGCCGAGGTCTCCGAGAGCGTCGAGGTCCGCGAAGGCGTCGAAGCTGGAGTCGTATGCGGGCCCGGTGGGCTGGAGGGGTTGTTCGGACCAGATGGTCTTGCCGTTCCTGTCGTATCGGGTGCCCCAGCGCTGGGCGAATTGGGCGATCAGGAAGAGGCCGCGGCCGCCCTCGTCGGTCGTCCGGGCGTGCCGCAGGTGAGGTGAGGTGCTGCTGCCGTCGGAGACCTCGCAGATGAGGGTGCGGTCGCGGATCATACGCAGCCGGATGGGTTCCGAGGCGTAGCGGATGGCGTTGGTGACGAGTTCGCTGACCACCAGTTCCGTGGTGAAGGCGAGGTCCTCCAACCCCCAGGCCGCGAGTTGCCGGTCTGCCTCGGTGCGGGCCGGAGCGACGGCGACGGAATCCTTGGGGATGTCCCAGGAGGCGACGTTGTCCTCGCCCAGGGCGTGGGTGCGCGCCAGGAGCAGTGCCGCGTCGTCTCCCGGCCGGTTGGCCCAGAGCTTTCCGACCGCTGCGTCGCAGACGTCCTCCAGCTGGGTCTGTGGCGCGGACAGGGCGTCCAGTAGCTGCTGGACGCCTTGGTCGGCGTCGAGGGAAGGGCTGTGGATGAGGCCGTCGGTGTAGAGGACGAGGATGCTGCCTTCGGGGACCGTCATCTGAGTGGATTCGAACGGCAGACCGCCGAGGCCCAAGGGAGGGCCGCTCGGAAGGTCCATGAGCCGGGCGGCGCCGGAGGGAGCGACGAGTACCGGCGAGGGGTGGCCCGCGCGGGCGAGGGTGCACAGGCGGCTCACCGGGTCGTAGACCGCGTAGAGGCAGGTCGCTCCGGTCACGCCGGATTCGTCGCCGGCCTCCTCGGCGATCCGGCTGACCATGTCGTCCAGGTGGGCCAGTACTTCGTCGGGGGCGAGGTCGATGTCGGCAAGGGTCTGTACGGCCGCGCGGAAGCGTCCCATGGTGGCGGCGGCGTGCATGCCGTGTCCGACGACGTCGCCGACGACCAGGGCGACGCGGGCTCCGGAGAGCGGGATGACGTCGAACCAGTCGCCGCCCACGCCGGCTTCCATGTCGGCCGGCAGGTAGCGGTAGGCGGCGTCGACGGCGCTCTGTTCGGGCAGTTCCCGGGGCAGGAGGCTGCGCTGGAGGGCCAGTGCGGCAGCGTGCTCATGGGTGTAGCGGCGGGCGTTGTCGATGCAGACCGCGGCGTGTCCGACCAGCTCTTCCGCGAGGACCAGGTCGTCGGGCTGGAACGGCCCTTTGGGCTGCCAGCGGCCGATGGTGACCGCTCCGAGAGTGGTGCCGCGTGCGCAGATGGGCACGATCATCAGGGAGTGGGTGCCGAAGTCGAGGTCGCGCAGGTGGGCGCTGCGGGCGGGGTCCTCGGCGGCCAGGTGGCGGTCCATGGGGTCCAGTGCCGGGATCAGTGCGGCGGCGCCGTCGATCAGAGCTCGTGCGATGGGCGATGACGAGGGGTAGCCGCATGGCTGACCCAACGGGACGGGCGGCGAAGCGCCTCTCCGGAGGGAGCGGTGTCCGGCACAGCGGAGGGAGGCCGCGGTGGTGGCGTCGGTGGGGCCGGGTGGGGGCTCTTCGCCGCGGAGCACCGAGTCGAGGAGGTCGACCGTGACGTGGTCGGCGAGTCCAGGGACGGCGACGTCGGCCAGTTCCTGTGCTGTGCGCGGGATGTCCAGCGTGCTGCCCATGCGCTTGCGGGCCTCGTTCAGGAGCGTGAGCTTCTCCCGGGCGCGGTAGTGCTCGGTGGTGGACAGGACGATGTAGCAGGCGCCCAGCGGCTCGCCGTCCTCGCTCTCCAGGCGGAAGCACGAGGTGGAGTAGCTGACCTGGTCCGGATCGGACAGGACGTGGCCGAAGTATTCACAGCCCATCGAGGGGCGGCCGGTCTCCAGAACCTGGCGTATCTCCGCTTCGGTGTGCTCTATGTCCAGGCCTGGCAGGACGTCTCCCAGGCGCCGCCCGAGGAAACGCTCGCGGGGGATGCCGCACAGGTGCTCCATGGCGTCGTTCACCCAGGTGGGCCGCAGCTCGGTGTCGAGCATGATCATGCCTACCGGCGCGGTGTGGGTGATCCCTTCCAGCAGGGACCGGCTGGCGCTCGACCACCAGGTCCGAGTCGCGTCGGAGGCGAGGACAAGGCGTAGTGAGCAGTCGCCGGAGTCCTGGAGGGGCAGGATCTTGATCTCCAGGTCGAGATGATGGCCGTCGCGATGGCGTACGGTCTGCCGGCCCTCCCAGCCCTGTGGTGATCCGAGCCGCGCGGCAAGGTCAGGGGTGTCCGCCTGATGCGCCGCACTTTCCACGGGTCGGATCAGGTCCGACAGGGGTCTGCCCAGCGCCTCCGGGATCGAGTGGCCGAGAAGTTTCGCAGCTCCCTCGCTCCATCCCCGCACCACCCCCGCGCCGTCGGCCACGGCCACGGCGGTCGAGGTGCCCAAAGGGGTGTCCGCTGCTGTGGAACGAGTTCTCAAGGGAGCACCCATGCCCGCCATCCAGTACCGTCGCGTTCCCAGCGCGCAGCCGCCTGCGCCTGTGCGGCTGCCGGACTTGTTCCACTTTACCTGCGGCAGGTGTTTTCGGCCGGGTCCACAACAGGCCACTGACCAGCTTCGATGCCGCATCGACCAGCTCCGAAGCCGCATCGAGCCACTACACCGGACGCGTCCCTGAGCGATTCACCGATCACGCCTGACCCCTCCGGTCACTCCTCGTCCGAGGTCCGCACCGGACCGGCCTGGCCGGGCTCGGGGGGCGCGTTCGACTGCGCCCGGATGTGCAGGACGTCACCGATGAACAGGTCATAGACCAGAACGCCGATCACGCCGCCGACAAGAGGTCCGACGATGGGGATCCAGAAGTAGTCGTGGAAGGAACCGGCCAGCGTGCCGGGCAGCGCAAGTTCCTGCCACCCCGCCAGCCAGGTGAACAGACGCGGCCCGAAGTCGCGGGCCGGGTTGATGGCGTAGCCGGCGTTCGCGCCGTACGACATCCCCACGGCCGCGACGACGAAGCCGATCACCAGTGGCCCGAGGTTGGCCTTCACCGCCGTGTTGCGCAGATCGACCACCGCCACCACGAACATGACCAGGAACGCCGTGCCGACGATCTGATCCACCAGCGGTCCCCAGACGCCGCCGTGGAAGTACTGCGCGGGGAAAGTTCCGAAGATCGAGAAGGTGGCGAGGGTGTGACCGTTCGTCTTCGGTCCCGTCATGGCACGGTCGAAGGTGTTGATCGCGTCGTGGTACACGGCATACACCAGCGCAGCCCCGGCGAACGCACCCACCAGCTGCGACAACATGTACGACGGGACCTTGGGCCAGGGGAATCGGCGACGCACCGCGAAAGCGAGCGTGACCGCCGGATTCAGGTGTGCGCCGCTGACCCCGCCGGCCACGTAGATGCCGAAGGCCACGGCCAGGGCCCAGCCCCAGGTGATGAGGAGCCAGTCACCTGCGGCGACGAAGATGGTGGTGGGTCCCGCGGTCCGGCCCGATCCCGGCAGTGCCGCAACCGCCGTGGCCACCGAGCCGCACCCGAAGGAGACGAGCACGAACGTCCCCAGGAATTCTGCGAGGCATTCACCGAAGAGGCCACCTCGGCTCCTGAGACGGGAGGGTCTTACCAAGGGCGGATTTTCCACAGCCATGAAAGGCCCCCTAAGGGACTAATCCGGCCAGTGGCGGCCCCTCCCCTCGCCGAGCACTCCGCGATCCGGCCGCCTCGCTCCCTGTGGCGGGGCAAGCCGATGCCACTCGTCCGGGCCTGACTATTCGAATGGAACGACCTCCGCATTCCGAGCCAGGTGCCGGATCTGGGACGTGCGCTCCCATCCGTGGCCGCGGTCGAGGCATACACACGAGTATGGCTCACGGCATGCAGCCGCGCGCTTCACCGAACGGGCTCCTGCGCCGTATGGGCGAGTCGACCACTTTGCTCAGGAAGGCGAGCCGTTCAGGGGCGCTTTGCCGGGTCCTCCCGACCCACCACTGTGCCCTGGATGACACGGCCCTCGCCGGGCGCTCCGTCGTCCTGTTCCCTCAGTGCTTTCGCCTCGCTCTTGAAGATCCGCGTCGCCTTTCCCGCCGAACGCGCCAGTTCCGGCAGCTTCTTGATCCCGAGGACCACGACCACCACCAGGAGGACCACGGCCAGCTCACTCATGCCGAACATCAGGCTTGCTCCCAGGACAGGTGTGTGGATCCACAAGGCTGTGGAAGTCTCTCCCGGTGGGGAGCGACCCACAAGTCCCGCTTTGGGCCGGACGCTCTCAGCCGGCGGGCGGCGGCACCCACGGTGCCCTGCGGCCGGTCCCGGCCCGGCGCCCGTCACGCCCCGCACCCCTATGGAACCAGCACCATCAGTAAGGCAGTCTTTCTCCCCGTGGCAGGCGTTCCGCAACAGAATGGTTCGAGCGACCCCGTCGCGCACATGGTGGTGTGCGGCGACGACGGGCTCGCGCACCGGCTCGCCGCCGAGTTGCGCGGGGTGTACGACGAGCAGGTGACGCTCGTCGTGCCGCCCTCCCAACGGCTCGCACGGCAGCCGGTGGTGGGCCGCGCTCGCGCCTCGGGACTGCTGGACCGGGTCTCCGCCGCGGTCACACGGGCGGCAGGCAACGGCAACGGGGGAAACGGTCACGGCAGCGGTGCGGACGGACGCGTCCCGGGAGCGGGGAGCCGCACGACGGGAACGACGAACCGCACCGCCGGAACGCCTTCCGACATAACGACGTTGGAGGCTTTCGAAGCGTCCGAGGCCGTCCTCGCCGAGGCAGGAGTGGAACGGGCGACGGCGCTGGCACTCGTCTATGACGACGACGAGACCAACATCCGCGCCGCGCTCACCGCCCGTCGCCTCAACCCGCGACTCCGGCTTGTCCTGCGCCTCTACAACCGGCGACTCGGGCAGCACATCGAGGCGCTCCTCGACCAGGCCGCCGCGCTGGCCTCCGGCGAGCCCGACGTGGAGTCCGAGGGCTTCGACGCCTCCACGACCGTCCTGTCCGACGCCGACACCGCGGCGCCGGCGCTGGCCGCGACCGCCGTCGCCGGCACCACCAAGGTCGTACAGACCGACGGGCTGATCCTGCGGGCCGCCGAGCGACCGCCACCGGGACCGGGCCAGGTCGCCGACCCCGGACTGTGCACACTGGCGCTGCTGTCCGCGACGACCAACGATCCGGCCGGAGCCTACGGCCCGGAGGGAAGCGGTGAGCAGGGGCCCCAACTCCTGCCCGACGAAAGGGCGGTCGCGGCGGCCACCGGACGCGGCACCATCGTCCTGGAGACCGTCTCCTACGCGGGACCCGCGCTGCCGGCCGGGCGCAGCGTCGTCCCGCTCGCCTCGCTGCTGTCGCGGCGGCTGCGCTGGTCGGTCGCCGGTGTCGTGGGGTGTGTCGTCGCACTCGCCGTCGCGTCGATGGCAGTGACCGGCGAACCCCCGCTGCAAGCCACGTACTTGACGCTGCTCGACCTGTTCGCCATCAACAACCCGGCCATCGGTGAACCTCTCGGACGGCAGATTCTGCAGTTGCTGTCCGGGCTGATGGGGTTGTTGCTGCTGCCCGTATTGCTGGCCGCCGTGCTTGAGGCGCTCGGCACGTTCCGCAGCGGGTCCGCGCTGCGGAAACCGGCACGCGGCCTGTCCGGGCACGTCGTGCTGCTCGGCGTCGGAAAGATCGGCACACGGGTCATGACCCGGCTGCGCGAACTGAGGATTCCCGTGGTGTGCGTCGAGGGCGATCCCGAGGCACGCGGACTCGCCACGGCACGCCGGCTGGGGGTGCCCGTCGTACTCGGGGACGTGACGCAGGAAGGCGTCCTGGAGGCCGCCAAGATCCATCGAGCCCATGCGCTGCTCGCGCTGACCAGCGCCGACACCACGAACCTCGAGGCCGTTCTGTACGCACGGTCCGTACGGCCCGACCTGCAGGTGGTCCTGCGTCTGTACGACGACGACTTCGCGACCGCGGTCTACCGCACGTTGCGTGTCGCGTACCCGCACGCGGTGACCCGCAGCCGCAGCGTGTCCCACCTGGCCGCGCCCGCGTTCGCCGGAGCCATGCTGGGGCGGCAGATCCTCGGTGCGATCCCGGTGGAGCGGCGGGTGCTGCTGTTCGCCTCCGTGGACGTGGGCGGCCATCCCCAGTTGGAGGGACAGACGGTCGCCGAGGCGTTCCGTGCGGGAGCGTGGCGTGTGCTGGCCCTGGACACCGCGGCGCCCGATGAATGGAACCAGACGCCGGACCCCGAGACGGACTCCCCCACCCAGGCCTCGGGTCTGGTCTGGGACCTGCCGGCCACCTATGTCCTGCGCCCCGAGGACCGGGTGGTCCTGGCGGCGACCCGCCGTGGCCTGGCCGAACTCCTCGGCCGCAGGCGCCGCGAGCCGGCCGGCGCGTAGGAAACGGAGCGCGCGACCAAGGGCGAGCAGCCGCCCCGCGGCCGTCAGAAACGCTCGGCCAAGTGCTCGCGGCCCTTCGGCGGCTCGTACGGCTCGGGCCAGAAGTCCGTCACCGTGGCTATATGTCCCTCCCGGTCGGCCGTGAAGAACGTGATGCCGTACATCTCGTCCAGGCCCACCGTGACGTACAGCCAGGTGACGACCTGGTCGGGCTCGGCGACGACGCGCTCGACGCGCAGGTGCCAGTCGCCCGGGTACTCGCGGTTGAACTGGACGTACCTCTCCCGCCCGCGGATGCGCTCGCGCGTCTGCGGCAGGGTGTAGACGACGTCCTCGGCCAGCGTGGCAGCGAACGCGTCCCATTCACGGGCCTCCGCGGCGGCCCAGAAGCTCTCCACGGTCTTACGCAGATCGGTCATCGAGGTCATGTCGCGAGTGTGCATCCCGCCACTGACAATCGGTTCTGACCTGCGCACATCGGATCTCGGCGGGGTTGCGGAGCCGTCGGGTGCGGGCCTCGGGCCCGAGTCGTCCACGCCCCTGCCACGCGGACGGCCCTCCTCACGCAGGGCGCGCAAGCCACCCACGCCACGGAACCCGCGCAAGCCACGCACGCTGCAGTGGCGAGCGCCTCAGGTGACGCAAGGCACACGAGCCACAGAGACGAGCGCCTCGGATGCCGAGGGCGCCGCAGAGGCCACACCGCGGACGCCGAACACCGTCACGCACGCCGAACCACGCCACATGGGCCACGCACGTCGCCAGTCCTTACGGACTCCGTGATCACGCCTGGTCAAGGCGGTTTGCCGAGGAGTTGTCCACAGGCTCGGGACCTTGCCCGCGGAAAGTCGGCGGGGCCAGGCACTATGGGGCCATGACTGAGAGCAACGGGTCCAGCTCGCCGAAGCGCGACGCGGACATGCCGGACTGGGAGAAGCGCTTCCGGGCGCCGAGGGTGTCGCTGCCCGACTGGGCGGAGGACGCGCCGCACCGCTCGCTGTTCGTCTCCAACGCGACGGGGACGTACGAGCTGTACGCGTGGGACCGGGTCACGGGCGCGCAGCGCCAGGTCACGGACCGGCCGAACGGCACGACGGACGGCCTGCTCTCGCCGGACGGCGAGTGGATCTGGTGGTTCGACGACACGGACGGCGACGAGTTCGGGATCTGGAGACGCCAGCGGTTCGCGCCCGGCGCATCCGGCAAGGACTCCGGGACCGACGAGCCGGCGGCTCCCGGGCTCGAGCCCTCATACCCGGCCGGGCTCGCGATCGGGCGCGACGGGCAGACGGCGGTCGTGGGCCGTTCGACCGACCAGGACGGGTCCACGATCCACCTCGTGCGAAACGATGGGGACCCGGTGGAGATCTACCGGCACCGGGAGTCGGCCGGCGTGGGCGACTTCTCGCGGGACGGCTCGCTGATCGCCCTCGAGCACACCGAGCACGGCGACGCGATGCACTCCGCGCTGCGTGTGCTGCGGCCGGACGGCTCGACGGTGGCGGAGCTGGACGACACCAAGGGTGGTACGGCCGAGCTGGGCCTGGAGGTGCTGGGCTTCGCACCGGTCGACGGCGACACACGGCTGCTGGTCGGGCACCAGCGGCGCGGCCGGTGGGAGCCGATGGTGTGGGACGTCGCCTCGGGCGAGGAGACGGACCTGGCGCTCGAGCTGCCGGGTGACGTGGCCGCGGAGTGGTATCCCGACGGCTCCGCGCTGCTGATCGTGCACAGCTTCGAGGCGCGCAGCGAGCTGTTCCGCTACGACCTGGCGGCACGGGAGCTAACACGGGTGCCGACTCCCCCGGGCTCGGTGTCGGGGGCCACCGCGCGCCCCGACGGGAGCGTGGAGTACCTGTGGTCGTCGGCGGCCGAGCCGCCGGTGGTGCGGTCGACGTCGGGCGACGTCGTGCTGGATCCGCCGGGGATGAAGTCACCGGAGTCGGTGCCCGTCGAGGACCTGTGGGTGGAAGGGCCGGGCGGCCGTATCCACGCGCTGGTGCAGAGACCGGCCGGGGCGAGCGGGCCGCTGCCGACGGTGTTCGACATCCACGGCGGCCCGACCTGGCACGACAGCGACTCGTTCGCGGCGGGTCCGGCGGCCTGGGTGGATCACGGGTATGCGGTCGTGCGGGTCAACTACCGCGGCTCGACGGGATACGGGCGTGAGTGGACGGACGCGCTCAAGCACCGGGTCGGGCTGATCGAGCTGGAGGACATCGCGGCGGTCCGGGAGTGGGCGGTGTCGTCCGGGCTCGCGGATCCGGAGCGGCTCATCCTGACGGGTGGTTCGTGGGGCGGGTATCTGACGCTGCTCGGGCTCGGTACGCAGCCGGACGCGTGGACCATCGGTATCGCGGCGGTCCCGGTCGCGGACTACGTCACGGCGTACCACGACGAGATGGAGGCGCTGAAGGCGATGGACCGGACACTGCTCGGGGGCACACCCGAGGAGGTGCCGGAGCGGTTCGAGGCCTCGTCGCCGCTGACGTACGTCGACGCGGTGAAGGCACCGGTGTACATCTCTGCCGGGGTGAACGACCCGCGGTGCCCGATCCGCCAGGTCGAGAACTATGTGGACCGGCTGACGGCACGCGATGCGGTGCACGAGGTCTACAGGTACGACGCCGGACACGGCTCGCTGGTGGTGGACGAGCGGATCAAGCAGGTACGGCTGGAGCTGGACTTCGCCGCGCGGAACCTGGGGACGGCAGCGGAGGAGGTGAAGGGAGCGGCGACCGTGGCATAGAGGCGGACGGCACAGGGCGGTGTGACGCCGGAGTGCGGTGACCGGGAAGTGGCCCTCGGACAGGTGACGCCTCGACGTCACCTGTCCGAGGGCGGCGGTCGGCCGGCCAGGTGGCGAACGGGTAGGTGTGGCCGAGCGGGGGAGTACGGGGCATGCACACGTGCACCGTAGCCACGTAGCCACCTCTTGCAGACGGGCCGACCTCCGCCCTCCGGCGCCTCGTCCAACGGGGCACACCGGCGGGCCACAGACCCCCCACGGGGTGATCCGCCAGGGCGGCCCCGTACCGTTTAAGGCGTGTACCGGTTTCTGCTGACGTCCCGCTGGTGGGGGATCAACGTCTTCGTGCTGCTGGCCATCCCCTTCTGCATCTTCATGGGGTCATGGCAGCTGAGCCGGTTCGAGGCCCGGGTCCAGGACCACAGGACCCAGACAGAGCGGGCCGCCGCGGACCAGAAGGAGGCGGCCCGGCCGCTCGGCGAGCTGCTGCCGGTGGACCAGCGGACATCCGGGATGAAGGCCACGGCGAAGGGGCGGTACGGGAAGCAGCTGCTGGTACCGGAGCGTGAGCTGGACGGCAGGCGCGGCTTCTACGTGCTGACCATGCTGCAGACCGACTCGGGCAAGGCGCTGCCGGTCGTACGGGGCTGGCTGCCGGGTGACGCGAACCCCGCCAAGGCGCCGGCCGCGCCTACCGGCGAGGTCACGGTCACCGGAGCCCTGCAGGCGTCCGAGAGCCCCGGCGCGAACGGGGTGGGCGCGGCCGGCGGGCTGCCCACCGGTCAGACCGCGGCGATCAGCGCGGCCTCGCTGGTCAATCTGGTGCCGTACGACCTCTACGACGCCTGGATCACCCTCGACAGGGCGGACAGCGGTATGAAGGCCGTGCCGGCGACGGCACCCCAGGGGTCCGGACTTGATCTGAAGGCGTTCCAGAACCTGGGCTACACCGGCGAGTGGTTCGTCTTCGCGGGCTTCACGGTCTTCATGTGGTTCAGGCTGTTGCGACGCGAGGTCGAGTACGCCCGGGACGCTGAGCTGGGGCTCGTGGCGGAGGGAACGGAAGGAACGGGCTCCGGGGCGAGGACCGCCGGGGACGACGGTCCGGAGGACGGCCCTGTGGGGCGGACCGGGGCCGAGGAGACCGGAGGCAAGACGGCCGAGGGCGAAGAAGCCACCGCCGAGAGCCAGGCCCCCACCGCGACGGCCTGAACCCGCTCCAGAGGACGCTGACGCCACACACGGGACTCGCCTGGCCCGACGGCCACGGCTGGCGCCCGCCCCAAGCTCACACCGCGGCCCTGGCCTGTCCGGCCCTACACCACCGCTGGCACGCGCCCTCACGCCGCTACCGGGCCCTGCTGAGCCCCCGTACGCCACGACACTGGCACCCGCTGGCACCCGCTCCCAGCCCCGCACGCCACGACCGGCACCCGCTCCACCGCACGCGCACGCCCACACCCGGACCCCGCTCAGCCCCCGCGCCAGGCCTCTGCCCGGCCGCTGGCCCCCCGGCCCCCGGCCCGAGGCGGCTTGCCCCCCGAATGGGAGGGAGCCGGGCCGTGCCCAGGCTTCAGGGCGTCGGCGAAAGCATTCCCGTGCGGTAGACCGTGCCGGCGCACGCGTTGGTGACCGTCGCCGTGGCCGAGGCGGAGCCGATCTCCGGCGTGTGGGAGACCACCACACTGCCGTCGGCCACGCCGTCCTCCAGCATCAGCTGCGGTGCTGTGCCGCTGCTGCCCGAGCCCGTGCTGCCGCTCGGCGCGCTGGTCGAGGGGGACGGGTCCGGGGTCGGGCCGCCGGTGTTGCCGCCCGTGGTGGGACAGGTCTCGGACGGGACCCAGGCGAACTTGACCTCGTACGCCGCCCCGGGCTTGAGCACCAGGGAGGTGACTTCCTGGGACGGGGCGGGCAGTCCGGTGGCCGGGTCGCCCGCGGTGTGGTTCACCACGCTGATCTTGGACGCGTCCGCGGCACCCTGGGCGGCGGTGGACACGTTGCCGGCGCCGGAGACGGTACAGGTCGTGGTGGAGATGTTGGTCACGCGGAAGGTGCCGTAGACCACACCGGTGGCGTCCGGGGCGCCCGCGGTGCCGGTCGCACCGCCGAGCTGTACCGCCGTGCAGGTGGGTGCGCTCTCCGTCGAGGCGGTCGGCCCGACCCCGTCGGTGGGCCCGCTGCCGACGCCCTTGCCCTTGTCGTCCTTGCCCTTCTCGCCTTCCTTGCCCCCCGCACCCTTGGTGGTGTCCGAGGAGCCGACGGCGCCGTTGGATCCACCGTCCGGGCCCTTGCCCTGGTTGGTGCCGCCCTGGGCCTGTGAGGCCTGTGCGGCCATGGAGGGGTCGGCGTCAGAGCCGGTGGCGTTCGAGACGTGCACGAGAGCGGGGATCGCCGTACCGATGAACAGGGCGGCGGCCGCCATGCCGACCAGCGCCTGCCGCTTCCGCGCGCGGCGGGCCGGAACCGCGCGCCGCAGATGCTCCAGAGCGCCGTCGCGCGGCTCGATCTCGAGCACTGCCTGATGCAGCATCCGGCGCAGCGCCAACTCGTCCGAACCGAGATCCTCGGGTGCCGCTTCCGGCTCGTCGGGACCGGCCGCGCTCCCCTCGGTCGGGGAGTCACCGCGGTCGAGTCCTGCGAGCGCCGCCATGAGCCGGTCCCGCCCCGCGTCCAGCCCCTCGACGGCGTCGCCGAAAGGACCGCGCCCGTCGTCCGGGTCCGCCCCGGTGCCGAAGCCTCCCGCAGCGCCAGAACCGGCACCCGAGTCGCCCCGGCCCTCGACGTCACCGCGTCCCCGTGCCAAGCGGTCGGATTCGGTCGCGTCGGGGGCGGCGTGGTCCGGTCCGGCTTCGTACTGGCCTTGGTCGTCGGGTCGGTGGCTCACAGTTCCGTTCCCAGCATGCTGCTTGTGTTCGTCCTCGGGGAGCTCGGGCCGGTCTGTCGGCTCATGCCACTCATAGGGCTCGTGTTGGTGTTGCTGATGGGCGTCGCTGCCCCAGGAGGCGGCGCGACGCTCCTCGTGGCCGCTCATGCCGGTGCCCCCATGGCGATACGGAGCGCCGCTATGCCGCGCGAGCCGTAGGCCTTCACCGACCCCAGCGAGATCCCCAGTGTCGCCGCGACCTGGGCCTCGGTCATGTCCGCGAAGTAGCGCAGCACCAGGACCTCGCGCTGACGGCGCTGGAGGCCCTTCATCGCCTTGATCAGCGAGTCGCGCTCCAGCTGGTCGTACGCGCCTTCCTCGGCGCTCGCCATGTCCGGCATGGGCTTGGAGAGCAGCTTGAGACCGATGATGCGGCGGCGCAGTGCCGAACGCGACAGATTGACCACGGTCTGACGCAGGTACGCGAGCGTCTTCTCCGGGTCACGGACGCGCTTGCGTGCCGAGTGGACGCGGATGAACGCCTCCTGGACGACGTCCTCGCAGGACGCGGTGTCGTCGAGGAGGAGCGCCGCCAGGCCGAGGAGGGAGCGGTAGTGGGCGCGGTAGGTCTCGGTGAGATGGTCGACCGTGGTGCCGGCCACCGCCGACTCGTCCGCGCTCTCGCGCTGATTGGGGATGCGGGTAGGCCGCGCTGTGGGCATGGGGGCGATCACCGGCATGCCGCCGGGCAAGCGGGGACGACTGGGTGGACGCAGGGCCGCGCCCCTCGTCCGTACCGCGGTGAATTCGAGTACCTCTGCCACGCCAGTTGGACACGTCTCCACGCGCCAGGGTTGTACGCGACAGGCATCACTTTTGCGACAGGCTTCGCATCCGTCTGCACGTCCTGCCATGTGCCCCCCAGCACATCGGACCGTGCGTCAAGTGCCCTCATGCGTACCAGCTCTTCCCCTATGCCCCGTGTGTGTCGTGCCCGCCCCCCAGAGGGCGACCGCAAAGACGCTCCCAGCCCTGTGCGCGGTTGCAGGGCGGGAGGGGAAATCTTCGAACGCCGAGAGGCTTCGATTCAAGTGGTTTGGACCACAGGCCGACCCGCTGAACCGAAAGAGATCCTACAAACGATTCAGCCAGCGGCCATGGGGGATTCCGGCCATCGGACAGCCGGCACCGGAAAACGTACGCGTACGGGCACCGAACGCACCGGGCGGCACCCCGTCGACCACGCGCGAACGCCGGTCCCCGGCGTCTGTGCCGGCCGGGGTCCGGCGACCCCGGCCGTCGCGGCGGCCCTAGGACGCCCCGAGTTCCGCCGCCACCAGCTCCGCGATCTGCGCCGTGTTCAGCGCCGCGCCCTTGCGCAGGTTGTCACCGCACACGAACAGTTCCAGCGCGGTCGGATCGTCCAGGGCGCGGCGCACCCGGCCCACCCAGGTCGGGTCCGTGCCCACCACGTCCGCGGGCGTGGGGAATTCGCCCGCCGCCGGGTTGTCGAAGAGGACCACGCCGGGCGCCGTGTCGAGGATCTCGCGGGCGTGGTCGACCGTCACATCGCCCTCGAAGCGGGCGTGGACCGTCAGCGAGTGCACCGTGACCACGGGTACGCGGACACAGGTGACGGCCACCCGCAGTTCCGGCAGCCCGAGGATCTTGCGGGACTCGTCGCGGACCTTCATCTCCTCCGAGGACCACCCGTCCTCGCGCAGCGACCCGGCCCACGGCACCACATTGAGCGCGACCGGCTCCGGGAAGGGCCCCGTGCTGTCGCCCACCGCGCGCCGTACGTCACCCGGGTTGGTCCCCAGCTCCGTGCCGGCGACCAGCGACAGCTGCTGCCGCAGGGTGTCGATGCCCGCGCGGCCGGCGCCGCTGACGGCCTGGTACGAGGAGACGACCAGCTCCCGCAGCCCGAACTCGGCGTGCAGCGCGCCGAGCGCCACGATCATCGAGAGGGTCGTGCAGTTGGGGTTGGCGATGATGCCGCGCGGACGCAGCCGGGCGGCATGCGGATTGACCTCCGGCACGACCAGGGGAACCTCGGGGTCCATCCGGAACGCGCCCGAGTTGTCCACCACGACCGCGCCCAGGCTCGCGGCGATCGGTGCCCACTGCGCGGCGATCTCGTCCGGGACGTCGAACATCGCCACGTCGACGCCGGTCAGCGCTTCCTCGCCGAGCGCCATGACCTCGACCTCCTCGCCGCGCACGGCCAGCTTGCGGCCGGCGGAGCGCGGCGAGGCGATCAGACGGATCTCGCCCCAGATGTCCGCGTGCTGGGACAGGATCTGGAGCATGACCCTGCCGACGGCCCCGGTCGCGCCCACGACCGCGAGCGTCGGCTTCTCGGTTCGCGTTGTCATCGACGCCCCATACGGCCCGTGCCCCCGCGGGGGAGGCCGGTCATCGCCCGGTGCCTCCGTAGACAACGGCCTCGTCGGTCTCGGAGTCCAGGCCGAACGCGCTGTGCACCGCACGGACGGCCTCCGCCACGTCGTCCGCACGTGTGACCACCGAGATACGGATCTCGGAGGTCGAGATCAGCTCGATGTTCACACCGGCGTCGCTCAGCGCCTCGAAGAAGGCCGCCGTGACACCCGGGTTCGTCTTCATGCCCGCGCCGACCAGCGAGATCTTGCCGATCTGGTCGTCGTAGCGCAGCGAGTCGAAGCCGATCGCGGTCCTGCCCTTCTCCAGGGCGTCGATCGCCTTGCGCCCCTCGGTCTTCGGAAGGGTGAAGGAGATGTCCGTGAGACCGGTCGCCGCGGCGGACACGTTCTGCACGACCATGTCGATGTTGATCTCGGCGTCGGCGATGGCACGGAAGATCGAGGCGGCCTCGCCCGGCTTGTCCGGCACGCCGACGACCGTGATCTTGGCCTCGGAGGTGTCGTGGGCGACACCGGAGATGATGGCCTGCTCCACCTTCACGTCCCCTTGCTGAATCGGTTCGCTGCTGACCCACGTGCCCTGCAGCCCGCTGAAGGACGAGCGGACGTGGATCGGGATGTTGTAACGGCGTGCGTACTCCACACAGCGGTGGAGCAGCACCTTGGACCCGGACGCGGCCAGTTCCAGCATGTCCTCGAAGGAGATCCAGTCGATCTTCCGGGCCTTCTTCACCACACGCGGGTCGGCGGTGAACACGCCGTCGACGTCGGTGTAGATCTCGCACACCTCGGCGTCGAGGGCCGCGGCCAGCGCGACCGCGGTCGTGTCGGAACCACCGCGACCCAGGGTCGTGATGTCCTTCTTGTCCTGGCTGACGCCCTGGAAACCGGCGACGATGGCGATGTTGCCCTCGTCCAGCGCGGTGCGGATGCGGCCCGGCGTGACGTCGATGATCCGGGCTTTGTTGTGGACCGAGTCGGTGATGACGCCTGCCTGGCTGCCGGTGAAACTCTGAGCCTCGTGACCCAGGTTTTTGATCGCCATGGCCAGCAGGGCCATGGAGATCCGCTCTCCGGCGGTCAGCAGCATGTCGAACTCACGCCCGGCAGGCATGGGGGAAACCTGCTCGGCGAGATCGATCAACTCGTCCGTCGTGTCGCCCATCGCGGAGACCACGACAACCACCTGGTTGCCGTTCTTCTTGGCTTCCACGATCCGCTTGGCGACGCGCTTGATGCCCTCGGCATCGGCTACGGAGGAGCCTCCGTACTTCTGCACGACAAGGCCCACGTGCGCTCCTCGCTCAGTCCGTCTCTTTCCGCACCCGCGTATCTGCACGTGCGGTCGGCTCAGTCTATCGAGCGACCGAATTTCCCTTCCGGGATATCGCATGGTGAGATGTCCCGCTCACGCCGGGATCACCCCGGTTTTCTTCGTACGTACGACAGGCGTACGACGGTTTTCACCGAAGGTTTCCGGCGTGCGACTCGGCCGCTCCAGGAGCGCATCTGCCCCGGTGCGACAAGAGGTACTCGAAAAGTGCCGCGTGTCACAGGAGACCGGTGTGCACCGGGTTCCGGGCATGCAGACGCGGGCCGTGCACACGTTCCGGACGAGTCGGGGACCGGTCCGCCGATCCGCCGGGGAAGGGGGCGACCGGGCCTACTTGACCGGTCGCAGCCCCAGCGGCCGGGCGATCTCCCGGACCATGACCCGGCCCGCCTCCTCGGCGAGGACCTCGTCGCCGAGGCCCTGGTCGGTGTCGAGGCCGTCGAGCTCCTCCAGCGGCTGGTTCAGCCGCACATGGGCGACCAGCGACTGGAGCGCGCGGAGCGCCGCCGACGCCGTCGAACCCCAGTTGGAGAAGTACGAGAACTGCCACCACCACAGGGCTTCCGTGGTGCGGCCGGCCCGGTAGTGGGCCATGCCGTGGCGCAGGTCCGTGATGACGTCCGCCAGGTCGTCGGAGATACGGGCCGGAACCGGCGCCCTGCGCGGCTCGTACGGGTCGAAGACCTCCGAGTACACGTCGACCGGGTCCAGCATGGTGGCAAGGCGTTCGCGCAGCTCGTCCGCATCCGCGTCCGGGCCCGAGTCCGGCTCGTAGCGCTCGTCCGGCACGATGTCCTCGTGTGCGCCGAGGCGGCCGCCCGCGAGGAGCAGCTGGGAGACCTCCAGCAAGAGGAACGGAATAGCAGAGTCCGGCTCGTCACCCTTCGCGACCTCCGTGACGGCGACCAGGAAACTCTCGATCTGGTCCGCGATCTGCACCGCGAAGTCGTCGGGGTCCATCGTCGTGGAGTGCAGCGTGGCGTCAGACATCTAGGAGTCGTCTCCCCTCGAAGGCGCGGCCGAGCGTGACCTCGTCCGCGTATTCCAGGTCGCCACCCACCGGGAGGCCGCTGGCCAGGCGGGTGACCTTGAGGCCCATGGGCTTGATCATCCGGGCGAGGTACGTGGCCGTGGCCTCGCCCTCCAGGTTGGGATCCGTGGCCAGGATGAGCTCGGTGACCGTGCCGTCGGCCAGCCTCGCGAGCAGTTCCCTGATCCTCAGGTCGTCCGGGCCCACGCCCTCGATCGGGCTGATCGCTCCGCCCAGAACGTGGTAGCGGCCCCGGAACTCACGAGTCCGCTCGATCGCGACGACGTCCTTCGGCTCCTCCACCACACAGATCACCGACGGGTCGCGGCGGGCGTCACGGCAGATGCCGCACAACTCCTCCTGCGCGACGTTGCCACAGGTCGCGCAGAAGCGGACCTTGGCCTTCACCTCGAGCAGTGCCTGGGCGAGCCGACGCACATCCGTCGGCTCGGCCTGCAGGATGTGGAAGGCGATCCGCTGCGCGCTCTTGGGACCGACGCCGGGCAGCCGCCCCAGCTCGTCGATGAGGTCCTGGACCACGCCTTCGTACAACGGACTGCCTTTCCTGGAGAGCTTCGGTACGTACCGTAGCCGGGCTCGGTTTCTTGGTACGTACGGTAGTTGGCCCTTGCCCCACTGAGAAGGGACGGACCGGTGGACTCAGAACGGCAAGCCGGGGATGCCGCCGCCCAGCCCCTGGGCCAGCGGACCGAGCTTCTGCTGCTGGAGGGTCTGCGCGTTCTCGTTGGCCGCCTGGACGGCCGCGACGATCAAGTCGGCGAGGGTCTCCGTGTCCTCCGGGTCCACCGCCTTGGGATCGATGGCCAGGGCCCGCAGTTCGCCGGCGCCGGTGACCGTGGCCTTCACCAGACCACCGCCCGCCTGGCCCTCGACCTCGGTCCGAGCCAGCTCCTCCTGCGCCTGCGCGAGGTCCTGCTGCATCTTCTGGGCCTGCTGGAGCAACTGCTGCATGTTGGGCTGGCCACCACCGGGAATCACGATCAGCTCCTGGTCTCGTACGGTACGGCTGTCAGGGTTTCGTACGGCTTTCCGGGCGGGTTTTCGCCGCCTGGCACGAGCCTACGTGGTCACCGTCACGCGCGCTCCGGTAGTCCGACCGGACCCTGACCTGGACCGTGGCGACACTCTTTCGAGTGAGATTGTCAGCCATCCTCTACCCGACCAGGACCCACTTCCGGGCGGAAAAGCGCTGAAACCCGGGTGCTCGCCACCCATGGGCGGTAGGAAGGGTCCGCCGCCTCAGCACCATGCGTCACCTGAGCAGTGCGAAGCGTGCACGGAGCGGGGGACGCGCGCACTGCGGAGGGTGCATCGCGGAAGTCATGCCGTATGTAGGGAGTGCCGGGTGAGCCAGCCGGAGATGCAGCCCGAGAGTCCGCTCCAGGACGGGCGGGGCGAGGGTGCGGCGGGGCTGCGGCCGGACGACCTCACGGGAGGGCCGTTCCCGCACGGCGACTGGGGGGAGCCCGCGCAGCGGCTCGACGAGCTGTACCGGTGGGTGGAGGACCGGGCGCTGGAGACGGTGGCCTGGTATCTCGCGAACCGGGTGTGGAAGCGGCGGGGGGCGCTCGCGCTGCGTGTGGGTGCGGCGTCCGGTGCCGTGTGCGGGGCCGCGCTGCCGCTGCTCGAGCTGACCGGGGCGGTCGACGGGGTCGCACCCTGGGCTTATCTGTCGCTGCTGCTCGGGGTGTCCTGTGTGGCCGGGGACCGGTTCTTCGGAGTGACGTCCGGCTGGATAAGGGACGTGGCGACCGCTCAGGCCGTGCAACGGCGGCTCCAGGCCCTGCAGTTTGACTGGGCGACCGAGAGCGTGCGGGAGGTGCTGGGGCCGACGGAGGGGACCGCCGGGGAGGCGGCGGAGCGGTGCCTGTCGGTCCTGCGGCGGTTCTCGGAGGACCTGACGGAACTGGTACGGGCGGAGACGGCGGACTGGATGGTGGAATTCCGGACGAGGTCGGGCCCCCTGGGCATCCAGTCGGTGGGGGCGGCCGCGCCGCGGGGGGACGTACTGGCGCTGGGGAGGTTGGCGCCGCCGAACGGGACCCGCCCGAACATGCCCCGGCAGCGGCCACCCGAGCCGAGGTGAGCGCGCCGACACGGGCCCAACGCCCCACCAGAACCAGGCGCGTACCGCAGAGGCCCGACGCCCGCCGGCAACACGCCTCCGCATCGGCCCGGCAACACCCTGGCGCAGTCCCTCGTACGGGTCAGCTTCCGCCGTCGTCGTCGCACAGCGGCAGCACGGCCGGCGCGGAGCACGGCAGGTTGCCGTGGCTGCGGATCACGGTCTCGCCGACGCTCTGGCCGAGATAGGCGAGGAAGCCGGCGGCCAGGGAACCAGCGGGCGGGTGACCGTAGGTATAGGCGTACTCGACCCCGCGGTACGGGTAGTCGCTCCTGCCGTACTCGATGTCCTGGACGGAGGCCACGGCGCCGCCCAGGGGGACCCGGCGCAGCCCCTTGTGGCCCAGGGCGAAGTTGAGCTCGCTGTAGCCGATGGCGCCCGGGATCGCGGCCACCTTGTCCAGCACCTCCTGCGTGGAGTCGAGTTCGCAGCGCATGACCGGGGCTGTCCTGTCGTCCTTGTGGAGGCAGTCCAGCGACGTGCTGGGGACCCGCTCCCAGCTGCCCAGCACCCGCCGCTGGAAGATCTGCCGCGTGCCGGAGTCGGCGTTGCGACTGACGAGCACCACGGGCAGATTCGGCAGATGCGGGTCGAGTTGCCTCCAGCGGGTGATCTGCCCGCGGTAGATGCGGCGTACGTCGGTCAGCGACAGCCCGCGCCCGAGATCGAGGCCCTGGTTGACGACCAGGGTGAAGGCCAGCACCGCGACCCTGTTCCCCTCGAGGTCACGGGACTCGCCGGCGGTGGGCCCGTCGGAGAACGCGATCATGGACGGGGACCTCTTCGACTGGGCGCCCCGGGCGGCGAGTTCACCCACACCCGCCTCGCTGCCCCGCGCGTCCACTTTGATGTCGGAGCCCTCGCACTTCTTCTCGTACTGCTTCGCCACTTCCCGCACCACAGGGGCAAAGGCCGTCGAACCCGTGATCGCCAGGGAGCCGCTGGCACATTCGATGGGGGGCGGGTTGTCGTCCCGGGCGATGACGATGCCGGCGAGCGTGACGACGCTGAGCGTGAGCGTGATGCTGATCAGCCGGGCGGCGCGGCTGAACAGCGGCGGCTTCTCGTCCGGGGTGGCGCTGCGGTTCGGGTGCACCTCGCCTTCCCGGATGCCGCCGATGAGCCGTATCTCGCGGCCCACATCGCCGCCCGACAGCAGCACGAGCAGCTTGAAGTGGTCGCCGCGGTTGAGCGGGACCCGCGGGATGCGCAGCGTGTTGCCCTCGTACCCGAAGCCGCGATCCGGGATGAAGTGGTCCATGAGGTGGTCGGCGTCAGTCGGCTGCGTGACCGAGACACCGCGGATGGTGCGGTCGGTGAACACCGCGGTCAGACCGTGGATTTCGGGGCCGGTGTAGTCGTCGCGGTCGATGCCCTGCGAGCCGTCGTTCTCGATGCGCAGGAGGACGAGCGTCGCGTCCACCATGCCCGGGTCCTCGTCGAAGAGGCCGAGGCGTCTGTTCGCACGGCCCGAGCGGACGTCGTCGCCTATCGGGTTGTCCATCTGGACGCGATAGCCGATGCGCTTGCGGCGCGGCACCCGGCGTTCGTACCAGACCATGACACCGGAAGCGACGATGCCGAGCACCGCGGTCCCCACGGCCACGACGTTCTCTGCGCTCAACCACTCCACCGTGGGTCCCCCGCTACTCACCGGAGCCGATCGTGCGGTCACCGTACGGCCCGTCGGCGAAAACCCGCAGGGGCCCTCCGCCGAAGTTCATGTGACGTTCAACGGGTGGGCGTACGTGGGAGTTCAGCATGCTTCCTGCGAGGAGCCCCGGGGTTTACGCCCGGGAGGAGTCGCATCCTCAAGCGGGCGGCACGGAGTGCCGCAGCCTTCGTCGTCGCGGAGCGCTGTACGGCTGGGTCCGGGATGAGGGAAGTTCCGGTGTTCGAATGCGCGGGCTCGGTGGGGCTGGGTAGCGTCGCGGGTGTGAAGCTGGTGGTGCAGGTGAAACTGCTGCCGACGCCCCTGCAGGCGGCGGCGCTTGAGGCGACCCTGCGCGCCTGCAATGAGGCCGCCAGCTGGGCCGGCGGCGTGGCGTTCGAAAAGGATGTGAAGCGGAACTTCGCGCTGCGCGAGCACACCTACGGTGAGATCAAGGCTCGGTGGAGGCTGGGTGCGCAGGCCGCCCAGCACGTGATCAAGAAGACGTGCGATGCGTACGCCGCGTTGAGGGCGAACCTGAAGGCTGGGAATCTGGGCAAGCCCGGCTCGAAGCGCTATCGGAAGGCCACCGGGAAGCCGATCACCTTCCGGCCGGACAGCGCGCAGCCGTATGACGACCGGATGCTGTCCTGGCAGATGGCCGAGCGGCGGATCTCGATCTGGACCGTGCACGGGCGGATGCGGGACGTGGCGTTCACCGCCGGTGGGGAGCAGTTGGCCGCCCCGGCCCGATACCGCAAAGGCGAATCCGACCTGCTGGTGCGGGACGGCATGTGGTTCCTGCAGGCCACCTGCGAGGTCCCCGAAGCCGCGCCGAACAGCGATCCGGTGGACTTCCTCGGCATCGACCTGGGCATCGTCAACATCGCCACCACGTCCGACGGCCAGCTCATGGCCGGGCGGGCGCTCAACCGGATCCGGGTCCGGGAACGCACACTGCGGGCCAAGCTGCAGAAGAAGAACACCCCGTCCGCCAGGCGCCGGCTGAAGAAGCGGCGACGCAAGGAGGCACGGCGGGCGCGGGACATCAACCACAAGATCGCGAAACATGGCTCTCCCGGCATCGGTGTGGGTCAGCCGGTGCGAGTTGGGGGGCGCTCCCAGGGTAGGACGAGGGTGATGGGTCCGCAGGTGAGCATGACCAGGGAGAGTGCGGCTGTGGCGGTGTGGAAGCCGTAGGCGCGTCGGACCAGTAGGCGGACGTGGTTGTTGAGGCCCTCCGCCCGCCCATTGTTGATCTTCATGCGGATCGAGGCGAGGATCCCGTCGCGGAACTTGCGGATGGTCTTGGCGACCTTGATGAAGGCGGGGAGCTGGGAACGCTGGGCCTGGGAGGTCCAGCGGTCGATCAACTCGGCGGCCTCGTCGGCGTTCAGGTCGCCGGCGAAGATGGCCCGGAAGGACTCCTTGAGGCGGTAGGCCCGCCAGATGCCGCCGCCTTTGCGGCGGAGCTTGCGGAGTGTGGATGCCTGTTCGTCGGTGAGGTTCTCCGGGTTCTTGAGCAGCGACCAGCGGGCGCCCTTGAACTTCTTCGCTCCTTCCTGGTCGCCGAGCCCGCGCATCTCGTTCCAGGCTTCGCGGCGCACAGTGTCCAGGGCGTCGCCGACGAGCTTGACGGCGTGGAAGGGGTCGATGCAGATCGCGGCCTGCGGGGCGTGGCCCTTCTCGCGGACGCTCTTGGCGAAGGCCGGGCCCATGTCCATGCTCACCGCGGCCAGTCGTGCGGCACGCTCGGGGCCGAGCTCGGCGAAGAACCGGTCGAGCGTCTCGCTGTCCTTGCCCTCGGCGCCCCAGACGATCTTCTTCCCGGTGTGGTCGGCGACCAAGGTGAGGTAGTTGTGGTGCTTCTTCCAGCTCACTTCGTCGACGCCGATGGCGACCAGGCCGTCGAGCCGGTCGGTGTCCAGGCCGTCGGTGACCACGCGGGCGCAGATGCGGCCCACAGTGTCCCAGTCGACGCGCTGCAGGCGGGTGATGGTGGTCTTGTCGGTGCGGGTGGCCAGGTAGGCGACGACGTCCTCGAAGTCTCGGGTGAAGCCGGAGCGGTGCCTGGCGAAGGGGACGGCCTCGATCTTGACACCGTGCTGGGGACAGTCCAGGCGGCGAAGGTTTGCACGCAGGACCAGGCCCCAGCGGCCCAGGTCCAGATGCCGCCAGCAGGAGGAGACCGGCCGGGTGTCGTACCGCGACGCAGCGGTGAAGTCACAGCCAGCCTCCGGGCAGACCAGACGCCGACGGGTCAGCACCACGTCCACGATCACGCGGTCCTCGCCGAACGACACGTCGGTGACGCTCGCGCCGGGAAGGTCCAGAAGGCGGTTGAATGCAGTGGTAACGCGCACGGCGCTGGCTCTCCGGCAGGTCAGGACGGTCTTCGACAACCTCCAAACCTACGGTCCACCCCGTGCGCGTCCTGCATTCCACCGCCCTGGGACGGAACCATCCAACCCGGTCAACACATTGACGCCGAGATCACACCCAGTCACCCACACCCATACCCGGAGAGCCCGAAACATGTGGTGGCCGAGGCAGAACGCACCGGTCGCGGGATCGCCCTGGAAGATCTGACGGGCATCCGCGAGCGGGTACGGCTTCGCAAGCCCCAACGGGCCACCCTGCACAGCTGGGCCTTTCACCAGCTCGGGCAGTTCATCGCGTACAAGGCCCGCCGGGCCGGGGTGCCGGTGGTGTACGTCGATCCGGCGTACACCTCCCGCACCTGCGCCGAGTGCGGCCACCTCGACAGAGCGAACCGGGTCTCGCAGGCCTGGTTCGCATGCCGGTCCTGCGGCGTCGTTGCGCACGCGGACCACAACGCCTCCCGCAACATCCGCGCCCGCGCACGGCAGTTGTGGCGACGCGGGGTGCAGTCAACCACCCCAGCCCCACCCCCGAGACAACCGGGTGGAGTAGGACGCAAACACAGCGCCACAGCCAGTGGCGACCGTTGTGCAAGCCCTGTCGCTTCAGCGACGGGCAGTTGCCCCCCCCTTCGCGTACGTCAGGGACTCTCCGGTGCTGGTGTTCAGGCGTTTGAGGCGGCCGTCCGGGAGGATCGTCAGCTCGGTGGCCTGGCCCGGGGTGCAGGACGAAGCCGGCCTGCCGACCGTGACCGTGGACGGGCCGATCTCCAACGGGCTCCCTGCGGTGGGCTTTTCGGCCAGCTTCGCCTGGAAGACGCAGTGGTACGTGCCGCTGCCGGGCGGGCCGTCCGCCGTCAGGGAGAGCACCGTGTCGCCCACCTTGCCCTGCTGGACGACCAGTTGGCGGGTGCTGTGCCCACCGGCGTTGTCGATGGCGGCGTTCCAGGTGCCGAGGTAGGCCGAGGGGACGGTGCCGGCGGCCTGTGACTGCGAGCCGGGGCTCGCGCTCTTCGAGGCCGAGGGCGCCGGCATGGTCGGGTGCTGGGTCGTGGGCGCCCCGGCGGTGTGCGAGGGGCCCGCGGCGCCCTTCGTACCGTGCCCGTTGCCCCGCATCAGCGCGTACACCGATCCGCCCGCGCCGAGTGCGACGACCAGGGCGACGGCGACCAGCACGGCGGTGGAGCGGCGGTTCCCGCGTCGGGACTGCGGTTCCAGGTCGCCGTACGGCACGGACCGGTACGGCGGGACCGGGCCGGGGGCCGGCGTACCGGTCCAGCCGCCGGCGTTCTGCGGGTCGCCGTGCACCGGGGGCTGAGGGTGCTGCTGCGGGTGACCGTAGGCGGGTGGGGCACCCGGCGCGGGCGTGTGGTCGGGACCGGCGGCCTGGACGGGCAGCCGGTCGGGGACGGCGGGCGCACCCGGCGCGGGCGCCGCGTCGGCCGCGGCGGCGTGCTCGGGAGCGACCTGCGGGTCCGGGAGCCGCTTGGTCAGGTCGACGGGGTCCTGCGGGGCGCCGGAATCGCCCGTCCTGGGCCCCGGAAGGGTGGCCTTCACCGCGTCCTGCGGATCCTCCGCGTCCAGCAGCCGCACGGCATGGCGGCCGAGCTGGGCGACCAGGGAACCGGGCAGCCAGGGTTCCCGGCTCCGGCCGTCCGAGACCGTGTCCTCCGCGCCGATCCGCTCCAGGATCTGCGCGGGCGTGGGCCGGGCTGCTGGGTCCTTGCGCAGACAGTCCCGTACGAGAGCGGCGAGTTCCTCGGGCATGCCGCTCAGTTCCGGTTCCTGCTGCGCGATGCGGAACATCAGGGCGTGCACGCCGCTGTCGACGGTGCCGAAGGGAAAGGCGCCCGTGGCGGCGTAGGTGAGGACGGACCCGAGGCAGAAGACGTCGCACGCGGGTGTGATGCGGTCGCCGCGCACCTGCTCCGGCGACATGAACCCGGGCGATCCGACGAGCGCCCCGGTACGCGTGAGCCAGGCGCCGGTGAGCGTCTCCATGGCGCGGGCGATGCCGAAGTCGATGACCCGCGGCCCGTCGATGGTGACGAGGACGTTGGAGGGCTTGAGGTCGCGGTGGATCAGCCCCGCCGCGTGGATGTCCTGAAGGGCGTGGGCGAGACCGGCGGCCAGCACGCGCACGGAGCGCTCCGGCAGGGCGCCGTGGTCCTGCGAGACGACGGTGTGCAGGGTCAGGCCCGCCACGTACCCGGTGGCGACCCAGGGGATGTCGGCCTCGGTGTCGGCGTCCAGGACGGGCGCCGTCCAGTGCCCGCCGACCCGCCGGGCGACCTGCACCTCGTGCCGGAAACGCGCCCGGAACTCCTCCTGCTCGGCCAGCTCCCGCCGGACGAGCTTCACCGCGACGGTGCGGCCCCGGTCGGAGCGGGCCAGATACACGTTTCCCATACCGCCGGCCCCGAGCCGCCTGAGCAGCCGATAGGACCCGGCACTCCCCCGGAGGTCCGTTCCGGGAGCCGTCCCCACCGGATCCCCCGCCTTCGGCTTGTCCATCGCCGTGTCACCTACCCCCCTGATTCCCCCTGCGTGCGACAGCCCGAGGATAATGCCGCCGTACGGGGAGTCTGTCAGGGTGGTGTCTACGGTTCCGTAACAGGCCGGGCGGACGGCTTCCGGTCCGCAGAAGGCGTCCGTACGCGGCGGACCTCGGCGAACACCTGGTGGCGGGCAGTGCGGGGCGTGGCCCGCCCGGATCCGGTACCCGGCGCGGGGCAGGCCTGCCCCGGGCGGCATCCATACGACAACCTGTCGCGGAAAGTCCCCGACCGCAGACAGGACGCCGATGTCGCGCCCGCACCGCGGACACCTACGCTTCGGCGCATGACCCCTCAGACCGACCCTCAGGCCGGTGCCGCCGTCAAGGCCGCGGACCGTGCGCACGTCTTCCACTCCTGGTCAGCGCAGGATCTCATCGACCCGCTCGCCGTCGCCGGTGCGGAGGGGTCGTACTTCTGGGACTACGACGGCAACCGCTACCTGGACTTCACCAGCGGCCTCGTCTTCACGAACATCGGCTACCAGCACCCGAAGGTCGTCGCCGCGATACAGGAGCAGGCCGCCACCCTGACCACGTTCGCGCCGGCCTTCGCCGTCGAGGCCCGCTCGGAGGCCGCCCGGCTGATCGCCGAACGCACCCCCGGCGACCTCGACAAGATCTTCTTCACCAACGGCGGTGCCGACGCGAACGAGCACGCGGTGCGCATGGCGCGCCTGCACACCGGCCGGCCCAAGGTGCTGTCCGCCTACCGCTCGTACCACGGTGGCACCCAGCAGGCCGTGAACATCACCGGCGACCCGCGCCGCTGGGCCTCCGACAGCGGCTCCGCCGGGGTGGTGCACTTCTGGGCGCCGTTCCTGTACCGCTCGCGCTTCTACGCCGAGACCGAGCAGCAGGAGTGCGAGCGGGCGCTCGAGCACCTGGAGACGACCATCGCCTTCGAGGGGCCGGGGACCATCGCCGCCATCGTCCTGGAGACCATCCCCGGGACGGCCGGGATCATGGTCCCGCCGCGCGGCTATCTCACGGGTGTCCGCGATCTGTGCGACAAGTACGGCATCGTCTTCGTCCTCGACGAGGTCATGGCCGGGTTCGGGCGCACCGGCGAGTGGTTCGCCGCTGACCTCTTCGAGGTGACCCCGGACCTGATGACCTTCGCGAAGGGCGTGAACTCCGGCTATGTGCCGCTCGGCGGCGTCGCCATCTCCGGCAAGATCGCGGAGACCTTCGGCAAGCAGCCCTATCCGGGCGGTCTGACCTACTCCGGGCACCCGCTGGCCTGTGCCGCGGCCGTGGCCACGATCAACGTGATGGCCGAAGAGGGCGTCGTCGCGAACGCGGCGGTCGTCGGTGCGCAGGTCATCGAACCCGGGCTGCGCGAGCTGGCCGAACGGCACCCGTCGGTGGGCGACGTGCGCGGTGTGGGCATGTTCTGGGCCCTGGAACTGGTGCGGAACCGGGAGACCCGGGAGCCGCTCGTGCCGTACAACGCGGCCGGTGAGGCGAACGCGCCGATGGCCGCGTTCGCCGCCGCCGCGAAGGCCAACGGTCTGTGGCCCTTCGTGAACATGAACCGCACGCACGTCGTTCCGCCCTGCACCGTCACGGAGGCGGAGGCCAAGGAGGGCCTCGCGGCCCTGGACGCGGCGCTGGCCGTCGCGGACGAGTACACCGCGTAGCCGGTCCGGCGGGGAGCCATCGCGCCGGCCCCCGCCACAGGCGCCGCATACGGCACTCGTGCAACCCCCACCGCGTAAGGTGACGTGCTCGATGAGGAACACGGAACCGTACGCGGATGGGGGATCCAGACCACGATGCCCGGCAATGGCACCGTTACCCGTAGCACCCTGCGGCAGCAGATCGCGGACGCGCTCCGCGACGAGGTGCTGGCCGGCCGGCTGCAGCCGGGCCAGGAGTTCACGGTGAAGGAGATCGCCGAGCAGTACGGCGTCTCCGCGACCCCCGTCCGCGAGGCGCTGGTCGACCTGTCGGCCCAGGGTCTCCTGGACGCCGTGCAGCACCGCGGTTTCGAGGTGCACGCCTACTCCCTCGACGACTATCGCGAGATGATCGAGGCCCGCAGCCTCGTGACCGACGGAATCTTCCGCCACCTCATCGAGGGCGGCGGGCGCATCGCGGTGGACCTCCCGGGCCTGCCGGCCGCCCTCGGGGCGGTGCGGCGGCGCGGCGAGGAGGCCCAGCGCGCCGCGGCGGCCGGCGAACTGAACATCCTGATCGGCTACGACCTGCGCTTCTGGCGGGAGCTCAGCTCCCTGTACGGCAATTCCTACCTCGGCGACTTCCTGCACCGGCTGCGCGTGCAGACCTGGGTCTGCACGGTCCAGCACCTGCGCAAGGCCACCGACCTCAGGGGCCGGCTCTGGGCCGGGCACACCGAGCTCGTGGACGCGCTGGCGCGCCGCGACCCCGCCACGGCGCAGTCCGTGGTCGCCGCGTACAACGCGCACTCCCTCGCGCTGCTCGAAAGACGCGCTGCCGGATGAGCGCGACGCAGGCCACCGACGTCATACAGGACATGCGGGCCACCTCCATCGACCTGTCCGTCGTCGTCCCCGCCTACAACGAGGAGGAACGCCTCGGACCCACCCTCGACGCGATCGAGGGGTATCTGCGCGAGCACGAGGGCCGCTTCGGCGAGTGGGAGGTCGTCGTCGTCGACGACGGGTCCACCGACGGCACACGGGACATCGTCGCCGCGGTCACGGTCCGCGACCGGCGCGTGCAGCTCCTCACCAGCCCCCGCAACCGCGGCAAGGGCCACGCCCTGCGTCTGGGCGTCCTCGCCTCCTACGGCCGCCGGGTCCTGATCACGGACGCCGACCTGGCGGCGCCGATCGAGGAGCTGGAGGCCCTGGAGAAGGCGCTGGCCGACGGGCACTCGGCGGCGATCGGCTCCCGCTCGGCACCGGGGGCGACCATAGAGCGGCACCAGAGCCTTCTGCGCGAACTGCTCGGGCGCGCGGGCAATCTCCTGATACGCGGGATCGCCGTGCCGGGCATACGCGACACCCAGTGCGGCTTCAAACTCTTCGACGGCGACCGCGCCCGCGAGGCGTTCACCGGGTCCCGGCTCAGTGGCTGGGGCATCGACGTGGAGATACTCCAGCACTTCCGGCGCTCGGGCTGGCCGGTCACCGAGGTGCCGGTGCGCTGGGCCCACCAGCCGGGTTCCAAGGTCCGCCCCCTCGACTACCTCCGTGTGCTGGCCGAACTGGCCGGCCTGAAGATCCGCTCCGTGCGCCCCGCGGACCTCGTCGCCGTCGCCGTGTTCCTGCTGATGTCGGTGGGCCTGTACTCGGGCCGCTGGGCCGACCCGGGCCACCGCTACCTCCCGGACTCGCTCCAGGACCAGAACCAGTGGGAGTGGTTCTTCGCGGTGACGGCCGACAACGTGGCCCATCTCCGCAACCCCCTCTTCACCACGCTGCAGGGCTTCCCCGACGGCGTGAACCTCATGGCCAACACGGTGATGCTGGGCCTGACCGTCCCCCTGACGCCGGTCACGCTGCTCCTCGGTCCCGCGGTCACCCTCGCGCTGGTGATGACGCTGGGCCTCGCCGCGACGGCCGCCGTCTGGTACCGGCTGATCGTGAAACGGGTCGTACGGCACCGGGGTGCCGCCTTCACCGGTGCGGCGCTCGCGGCCTTCGCGCCCCCGATGGTCAGCCACGCCAACGCGCACCCGAACTTCACCGTCCTGTTCATGATCCCGCTGCTCATCGAGCGCGCCCTGCGCCTGTGTTCGGGTACAAGGGTCGTCCGGGACGGGGTCGTCCTCGGGCTGATGGCGGCGTATCAGGTCTTCCTCGGCGAGGAGCCGCTGCTGCTGGCGTCCCTCGGCATGGCGCTGTTCGCCGCCGCGTACGGGGTCGTGCGCCGGGACGTGGCGAAGAAGGCCTGGCAGCCGCTGCTGAAGGGGCTGGCGATCGGCGCGGCGGTGTGCCTGCCCCTGGTGGCGCTCCCCCTGTACTGGCAGTTCTTCGGTCCGCAGAGCTACAAGAGCGTTCTGCACGGCGACAACGCGGGCAACAGTCCGCTCGCCCTGCTCTCCTTCGCCGAGCGCTCGCTGGTCGCGGGCAACGAGGTGACCGCGAACGCCCTGTCGCTGAACCCCACGGAGCAGAACGCCTTCTACGGCTGGCCGCTGGTGGGCCTCGCCTTCGCGATCACCGTGCGGCTGTGGGACCGCGCCCTCGTCAAGGCGCTCGCGTTCACGGCGGTGGCCGCCGCCTTCCTGTCCCTGGGTCCCCGATTCCGGATCCCGCTCAGCCAGACCACTCTCCCGGGCCCCTGGGCCCTGCTCGCGGACAAGCCCCTGTTCGAGTCGGTCATCGAGGGCCGGGTCGCGATGATCTGCGCGCCGGCACTGGGCATGCTGCTGGCCGTGGCGATCGAGCGGCTGCTGCGCACGCCGAACATCGCGAACCAGTTCATCGGCCTGACCGCGGTCGCGGCGGCGCTCATCCCGATCCTGCCCGCCCCGCTGAAGACGGTGGAGCGCGCCAAGGTGCCGGCGTTCATCGCGGACGGGACGTGGAAGTCCTACGTCGGCAAGGACGAGACGCTCGTGCCGATCCCGCTGCCGGACTCGGGCAACGCGGAGGCCCTGCACTGGCAGACCGCGACCGGCCTGAAGTTCAGTGTGCCGGGCGGCTACTTCAACGGCCCCTACGGCAGCGACCGCATCGGCATCTACACCGCGCAGCCCCGCTACACGTCCAGCATGCTGCGGGACGTCAGCTTCACCGGAGTGGCCCCCACCATCGGCAAGAACTGGCGGGCACAGGCGCGCGTCGACTTCGCGTACTGGAAGGCGGGTGCTCTGGTGCTGGCCCCGCAGCCGTACCAGGACCAGCTGCGCCGGGCCGTGGACGCGCTCGTGGGGCGGCCGGGTAAGTGGGTGGGCGGCGTATGGGTATGGGACCTGCACGGTTGAGACACCCCGGCTTCGCGCCCATTACGCTGCCTGAACCACGCCTGCACCACTCCGATAACCCGAGGAGCTTACTGTTGGCCTGTGACCTGTGGCTGGTCCCGCTCGTCGACGTGTTGTGCCACACGCCCGACAATCCGTTCGCGGAAGAACTCGCCCTCTACGACAAGGTGCTGGGCGAGGCAGGACTGCCGCCGGTGCCGGTGTACCAGTACATGCCGGGGCTGACGGGTGAGGTGGCGCCGGTCGCGGGCTTCGACTACGACGCGCTGCACTTCCTGCGCCGCGCCTATCTGCTCCAGGTGTGCGGTCTGGCGGTGACGCCGGTCGACGAGCTGGGCGGCGACTACGAGCAGCTGCTCGAGATGTTCGAGTCGACGGCCCAGCAGTCGCATCTGGTGTGGCACTACGACCACGCGGGCGCGTACGTCCCGGTGGACTTCCCGCAGCCGCTGTCGAACGACGAACTCCTCGCGGGCGGCGGTCCGCTGGGGTCCTCCCAGGCCTTGCTGCGGGAGCTGGAGGCGGTGGGGCAGGCGATCGGCATCGACCCGGCGAACCCGCCCGCCGCGCCGGATCCCCCGCTCGCGCCCACGGCGTTGGAGGAACCGGCGCTCCCGGCCCCGTACGACCCGAGCCCCTTCGCCCGCGAGCGGCACGTGTGGCTCGGACTGCACTCGGCGGCGACGCGGAGCCTGGCCCAGGGATCGATGATCATCTTTAGCTGAGGCGGCAGGTGGGGGACCGCTAGGCCCGGTCGTCGGGCACCGCGACCTCCACCTCTCGCAGACGCTCCGGGTCGGCGATCACGTCGATCGCGGTGATCAGACCGTCGGCGTCGGAGAGGGTGAAGCTCAGCACCAGGCGCAGCCGGCCGGCCCGGAGCATCGCCAGGCCGGCCCGGCCGTCGACCAGGACGCGCGTGCTGAACCGGGCCCGGCCCATGGAGGCCATCGCGCCCTTGGCCACCGGGTGGGCGCCGGTGATGCGGAAGGGCTCGGGGGTCGGGACGACCGCCCGGTCGGCCCGGAGCACCACATCCGGATGGAGCAGGGCGAGGAGCGCCTCGAAGTCTCCGTCGCGCGTCGCGGCCAGATACGCGTCCACGACCCGGCGCCGGCGGGGCGGATCGGCCTCGGGCGCCGCGGTCCCCCGTACCCGGCGGCGCGCCCGGCTCGCCAGCTGGCGGGTCGCGGCCGGGGTCTTGTCGATCATCGGGCCGATCTCGTCGAACGGCACGGCGAACATGTCGTGCAGTACGAACGCGAGCCGCTCGGCGGGCGTCAGCGTGTCGAGGACGACCAGCAGCGCGAGTCCGACCGATTCGGCCAGCAGCGCCTCCTCCTCGGGGTCGACCACCGTGTCCGCGACCGGGTTCCCTCCCGCGTCCAGCGGCTCCTCGCGCCGCGTCTCGCGCGAGCGCAGCATGTTCAGGCACACCCGGGCCACCACCGTGGTCAGCCACGCGGCCGGGTTCTGGATGTCCTTCGTGTCGGCGCGGTCGACGCGCAGCCACGCGTCCTGGAGGGCGTCGTCGGCCTCGCTGAGCGAGCCGAGCATCCGGTGGGCCACCGCCCGCAGCCTGGGCCGCTGCTCCTCGAACCGCTCGGTCATCAGCTGGCGTTCGGACACCGTGTCACATTCCTTCCGGACGGCGGGTCGTCCCAGTAGATCACCCGCACGGGTGAGAACCGACCGCTTGGGAGGAAGATCATGAACTCGACGACCGCGCCCGTCCTCGTCACCGGCGGCACCGGCACGCTCGGCCGCCACGTCGTACCGCTCCTGCGGGAGGCGGGCCGCGAGGTGCGGGTGCTGAGCAGGCACGCGCACGAGCCCGCGGCCGGCGTCACTCACGTGGCCGTCGACCTGCGCACGGGTGAGGGTCTCGACGCGGCGGTGGCGGGCGCCGGGACCGTGCTGCACCTCGCGGGCGGCCCCAAGGGCGACGACGAGGCGACCCGGAATCTGGTGCGGGCCGCGCAGGCGGCCGGGGTGCGGCACCTGGTGTACATCTCGGTCATCGGTGCGGATCGGGTCCCGCTGGCGTGGCTGCGCTCCAAGCTGGAGGCCGAGCGGGCCGTCGCCGCGTCGGGCCTGCCGTGGACGACGCTGCGGGCCGCCCAGTTCCACGACCTGGCGCTGCTGATGGCCGAGAAGATGGCGAAGCTGCCGGTCGTCCCGGTCCCGGGCGGCCTGCGGCTGCAGCCGGTCGACGCGCGGGACGTGGCCGCCCGGCTCGTGGAGCTGACGCTCGGTGAGCCGGCCGGCCTGGTCCCCGATCTGGCCGGGCCGACGGTGTACGGCCTGGCGGACCTGCTCCGCACCTACCTGACCGCGCGCGGCAGGCGCCGCCCGATGCTGCCGGTCCGTATGCCCGGCAAGGCGGGCCGCGCCTACCGGGCCGGGGCCAACCTGACCCTCGAAGGGGCCGAGACGGGCACCCGGACCTGGGAGGACTTCCTGGCGGAGCGGCTGGAGGGCGCCCCGGGGAAAGCGGCCGTCTAGAAGACGGGCGTGCCGTTCTGGGTCAGCTTCCAGTTGGTGACCGCGAAGTCCGCCGGGTTCAGGGTGCCCTTCGACGTGACGTAGTCGATCATCAGCTGGCGGATCTCGTTGGTGGAGCTGTACGCGATGTCCGCGGCGGCGATGTGCGGGTAGCCGCTGCCGCCGTTGGCGCGGTAGTTGTTCACGGCGACGACGAAGACCTGGTCGTCGGCGACCGCGGCGCCCTTGTAGGTGAGGTTTTTGATCCGCGAGCCCTCGGGCTGGGCGATGTCGATCTCGTAGTCGACGCCGGCGGCGGTGTCGTACATGTAGTCCCAGAAGTTGTTGGCGTTGGTGAGGGTCGCGGTGTCGACCTTCGTGCCGGACGGGACCTGGTGGTAGTACTTCGCCGCGTACTCCAGGTAGTCCTTGAGCTGGGCGCCGGTGAGCTTCTTGCCGTACAGGGTGTTGTCGTAGATGTAGAGCCCGGCGATGTCCTTGATCGTCACGTTCCCGGCCGGGATGTCGGCGGTGCGGCTGAAGGGCGCGGCGACCGAGATGAGCGGGAGGGCGGCGTCGGCGGTGGAGAGGCCGGTGGCGACCGCCGCCATCTGGACCTGGTGGATGAAGTCCATGATGGGGACGTCCTGCCAGCAGGACTCGGCCGCCGAGAGGTCCTGGGTGCAGGTGCCGACGGGCGTGTTGACGTACTTCACGACGAGGTCGTGGTCGGCCTTGAGGAGCCGGGTGATCTCCGGGTCCTCCTCGACGCCGTTGGGGTTGAGGGTCTGGGCCTTCTTGCTCGTGACCTTCCACTGGCCGTGGTGCAGTTCGACCTCGAAGTCGAAGACGGTCAGCCGCATGCCCCAGCAGTACGGCTCGGACAGCAGGACGTCCTCGCCGGTCTCCTCGTTCTTGACGGTGTAGGAGGGGACCTCGACGTGGGTGTGGCCGACGAGGATGGCGTCGATGCCGGGGACCTGCTCGGCGACGAGGTTGGAGGCGTTCTCGACGTACGGGAGTTCACTGCCGTACGAGGATGAGCCGTCGAGGCCGGAGTGGTCGGTCAGGAAGACGATGTCGCAGCCGAGGGCGCGCAGTCGCGGCACGTACTTCTTCGCCTGCTCCACCAGCCCGGGGAAGACCATCTTGCCGCTGACGTTGTCCTTGTCCCACAGCGCGATACCGGGGTTGGTGAGTCCGAGGATGCCGACCTTGATGTCGGGCGCGCCCGGCACGCAGATGCGCTTCACCGTGTACGGCTGGAAGGCGGGACGCAGGGTCCTGGCGTCGAGGGCGTTGGCGCCGAGCAGCGGGAAGCGGCACTGGCTCTCGAACTTGCGCAGCACGTCGATGCCGTAGTTGAACTCGTGGTTGCCGAGCGCGGCGGCGTCGTAGCGCATGTGGTTCATGGCGACGGCCATGGGGTGCTTGGGGGCGTCCTTGCCCGTGATCGGGTCGACGCGGGCGTAGTAGTACGCGAGCGAGGTCCCCTGGATGATGTCGCCCGCGTCGATCAGCAGGACGCGCTCCTCGCCCTTCGCCTCCCGCTGCTGCTTGATGAGCGTGGCGACGCGTGCGACACCGATGGAGTTGCCCGCCTTGTCGCTGTAGGCCGCGTCCAGGTAGTAGTCCCAGTCGAAGACGTGGCTGTGCAGGTCGGTGGTGCCCAGGATGGAGAACGACCAGGTGCGGGGCGCGTGTTCGGGCGTGCGGCCGGCCGCCTCGGCGGGCGCGGCGGCGATGCTTCCCGCCGCGGCCACGGCCGCTCCGGTGACGGCCGACTTCTGCATGAACTCCCGGCGGTTCATGGGACTGACGGGCATTCGAGGCTCCTGGAGCTGAGGTGACGGAGGTCAACTGCGCTTGCTGAGCGGGCAGTACGGGGACTACACGCGTAGAAGGTTGCGTCACCCCAGTTGTGTACGGAACCTCCAATGGTTCATGTACAGGTCAAGGATGGCCCATGAAACGACCACGCCCCCGGGTCGGCCGGAGCCTCACCGGGGGCGTGAGAGAGGGGGAAACCGCGGACTAGCGGCCTACAGGAACGAGTTGATCTCGATCGTCTCGTCGCGGCCAGGGCCGACGCCGATCGCCGAGATCGGCGCACCCGACATCTCCTCCAGGGCTTTGACGTAGTTCTGGGCGTTCTTGGGGAGATCGCTGAAGGTCTTCGCCTTCGTGATGTCCTCCTGCCAGCCCGGCAGGTACTCGTAGATCGGCTTCGCGTGGTGGAAGTCGGTCTGGGAGTAGGGGAGTTCCTCGACCCGCTTGCCGTCGATCTCGTAGGCGACGCAGACCGGGATCTGCTCCCAGCCGTCCAGCACGTCGAGCTTGGTGAGGAAGAAGTCCGTCAGCCCGTTGACCCGGGTCGCGTAACGGGCGATCACCGCGTCGAACCAGCCGCAGCGGCGGTCACGTCCGGTGGTCACGCCCCGCTCGCCGCCGATGCGGCGCAGCGCCTCGCCGTCCTCGTCGAACAGCTCGGTCGGGAAGGGACCGGAGCCGACGCGGGTCGTGTACGCCTTCAGGATGCCGATGACGCGGCTGATCTTCGTGGGACCGACACCGGAGCCGGTGCAGGCGCCGCCCGCGGTCGGGTTCGACGAGGTGACGAAGGGGTACGTCCCGTGGTCGATGTCGAGGAGCGTGCCCTGGCCGCCCTCGAAGAGGACGACCTTGTCGTCGTCGAGCGCCTGGTTGAGGACCAGGACGGTGTCGGCGACATACGGCTCGATCTTCTCGGCGTAGCCCAGCAGTTCCTCGACCACCTGGTCGACGACGATCGCGCGCCGGTTGTACAGCTTGGTGAGGATCTGGTTCTTGACGTCGAGGGCCGCCTCGACCTTCTGGGTCAGGATCGACTCGTCGTACAGGTCCTGGACCCGGATGCCGACGCGGTTGATCTTGTCGGAGTAGGTCGGGCCGATGCCGCGGCCGGTGGTGCCGATCTTGCGCTTGCCGAGGAAGCGCTCCGTCACCTTGTCCATGGTGACGTTGTACGGCGTGATGATGTGCGCGTTCCCGCTGATCATCAGCTTCGACGTGTCGACGCCGCGCTCGTTCAGACCGCTCAGCTCGGAGAGCAGGACCGAGGGGTCGACGACGACTCCGTTGCCGATGACGGGCGTGCATCCGGGCGAGAGGATTCCGGAAGGGAGGAGGTGGAGGGCATACTTCTGGTCACCCACGACCACCGTGTGACCGGCGTTGTTGCCGCCCTGGTAGCGCACCACATAGTCCACGGAGCCACCGAGCAGGTCGGTGGCCTTTCCCTTGCCCTCGTCACCCCACTGAGCACCGAGCAGCACAAGTGCTGGCACGCGCGTACACCCCTTCCGGGCGGGGCATGTCCAGGGTCGGGGGCGTACGCGGCGGTTCCACCGCCGCGTGCACCGCGGCCGTCATTGGCCGCAAACCGTCGGACCGGATGCCCCGGAATAGACGAAGCCCCTGGCGCAATAGCGCAAGGGGCTCTTGCACAAAGATGCTACCCGAGGAAGCGAGGCAGGACCGAGGTGGCGACTTCCGACCAGCTCCTCGTGGTGATCGACCCGGTTGCCCGTCTCAGTGACGGTGAGTCGGTACTGATTGCAAAAGACGTGCTCAGCGCGGGTGCGGCGACCAAGGTGTGCCTCCCGGAGAACCCGGAGGAATTCGCCCGGGCACTGGACCGCCGAGGGGCACGGCGCCCCGTGGTCGTGGGCGACGACCGGGCCCTGCTCCGTGCGGTGACCCTGCTGCACCGCAGACGTGAGCTGCAGACGACGGCGCTGTCGCTGGTGCCGGTGGGCACCGCGCAGTCCCTGGCGCGCTCGCTGGGGGTACCCGAGGGGGCGGTGGCGGCGGCCCGGGCCGTACTGGACGGGGTGGAGCGGCGGCTGGATCTGCTGGTGGACGACAGTGACGGTGTGGTCCTCGGCGATCTGCGGATCCCGTCGGTACCGGCCGTGCCGGCCCAGCGGGACGGGACGCCGGACGACGAGCGGATCTCTTCGGGACGGCCCTGGCTGCGGGTGGGGCGGTCCCTGGTGCGGACGCTGGCGGTGCGCCCGCCCCGGCTCACGACGCCACCCCCGCCCGGACCCTCCCGGCTGCGGGTGGAGGTGGACGGAGTGCTGCTGGTGGACCTGGACGAGCCCGTTCAAGGGGTGTCGGTGACGCCGGGTTCCTCCGGTACCGCGGTCGTGGAGGTGCGGCCGGTGTCGGTGGGGGCGGCGGCGTCGCCGCTGGAGGCGCGCGGACGGGCCGTGACCGTGAGCGGAGCGGACTTCCGGTACCGGGCGGACGCGGTGGTGGCCGGACCGGTGCGCAGCCGGACGTGGACGGTGTGGGCGGGGGCCTGGGGGCTCACGGTGCCGGCTTCGCCATAGCTCGTGACTCGGGAGCCCGGAAGCCTGGGGTGCCACCGGCTTCCGGACGGGATGCTCAGCCCTGGCGGAACGTCCTGTCCCGGTGCACGCGCCAGCGCTCCATCATGGCCACGACCTCACCCTCGACGAACTCGAAGAAGGCGAGGGTCTCCTCGAGCCTG
Source organism: Streptomyces sp. CA-106110 (assembly GCF_050936285.1). Taxonomy (NCBI): domain Bacteria; kingdom Bacillati; phylum Actinomycetota; class Actinomycetes; order Kitasatosporales; family Streptomycetaceae; genus Streptomyces; species Streptomyces sp. CA-106110. Next base: position 5,914,025 of record NZ_JBNJNB010000001.1, read on the forward strand.
CGGCCCGCCGGGGTGTCGGCGCCCAGGCTGGTGACCCCTTCCCGCAGGGCTTCCTCCCACCGCTTGATGATCGCCTCGCGATTGGTGAGCGCCTCGTACCACTGGTCGCTGTGCACCCGGTAGCGCTCCCGGCGCGACCCCGGCTCCCGCTCCCGTGACACCAGGTGCACCTGCGCCAGATAGCGCACCGCCCCGGACACCGCGGCCGGGCTGATCTGCAACTGCTCGCCCAGTTCGGCGGAGGTGAGGGTGCCGGTGTCGGAGGCGAGCAGCGCACCGAAGACCCGGGCCGGCATGCGCGGCACGCCCGCCTCGACAAGCTGTGCGGCGAAGTGCTCCACGAACCGCGAGACCGACTCCGGATCCCGCTCTGCGGCCTGCGGCTCCGTCATCCCTGGATCATCTCCCCTGGTCAGACACCTCGTCGAGTCTACCCACGTTTTCTACGCTTCCTTAACTTCACAATTTTCTGAAAACAGCGTACCTTCCGAATCATGACGAAGGCCAACCCCGCCATCGATGTTTCCGGACTGCACAAGTCGTTCGGCAGGACGCATGCGCTGGACGGACTCGACCTGCACGTCGAGGCCGGTGAGGTCCACGGGTTCCTGGGCCCGAACGGCGCCGGCAAGTCCACCACCATCCGGGTCCTGCTGGGCCTGCTGCGCGCCGACTCGGGCACCACGCAGGTGCTCGGCCGCGATCCGTGGTCGGACGCGGTGGAACTCCACCGCCGGGTCGCGTACGTCCCCGGCGACGTCACCCTGTGGCGCAACCTGTCCGGAGGCGAGGTCATCGACCTGTACGGCCGGCTGCGCGGTGGCCTCGACCGGGCGCGCCGGGCGGAGCTGATCGAGCGGTTCGAACTGGACCCCACCAAGAAGGGGCGGACGTACTCGAAGGGCAACCGGCAGAAGGTCGCCCTCGTCGCCGCCTTCTCATCGGACGTCGACCTGCTGATCCTCGACGAGCCGACGTCCGGGCTCGACCCGCTGATGGAGGAGGTCTTCCAGCGCTGCGTCGAGGAGGAGCGGGAGCGCGGCCGGACGATCCTGCTGTCCTCGCACATCCTGAGCGAGGTCGAGGAGCTCTGCGACCGGGTCAGCATCATCCGCAAGGGGCGGACGGTCGAGAGCGGCTCGCTCGCCGAACTGCGCCATCTGACCCGGACGAGCGTCACCGCCGAACTCGCCGGGGCGCCCAACGGGCTGGCCGGCCTGCCCGGCGTCCACGACCTCGACATACAGGGCCGGCGGGTCAGGCTCCAGGTCGACACCGACAAGCTGAACGCGGTGCTCAGGTCACTGAGCGAGTCGGGGGTGCGCTCGCTGACGTCGACACCGCCCACGCTGGAGGAGCTGTTCCTGCGGCATTACCAGGAAGAGGGGACCCGATGACCGCCGCGGCACCGGCCTTGACCGTACGGACCGGGGGGTCCCGTCAACTCGCCGGCACCGGGACGCTGTTGCGGTTCGCACTGCGCCGGGACCGGCTGATGATCCCCCTCTGGATCGCGGTCAACGCCCTGATGGTGCTGTCCATGCCGGGCACGCTCAAGGGCCTGTACGGCACGGCGGCCCAACGCGCGGACCTGGCCGACCAGATGGCCACCAACACCTCACTGCGCGCGATGGTCGGCCCGGTCTTCGGCGAGTCGCTCGGCGCGCTCACCGCCTGGCGCATCGGCGTCTACGCCGGACTGCTGGCCGCCGTGATGAGCCTGCTCGTCGTCGTACGGCACACCCGCGACGAGGAGGAGAGCGGACGGCAGGAGCTGATCTCCTCGGCGATGGTGGGACGGCGCGCCCCGCTGACGGCGGCGCTGCTCGCTGCCGCGGTCGCGAACGCCGTACTGGCGCTGGTGATCACGGTCGGTCTGGCCGGGCAGGGCGCCGCGGGGTCACTGGCGCTGGGCCTGGGCATCGGCGGGGTCGGGATGGTCTTCGCCACGATGGCGGCGATCGTCGCGCAACTGACGGAGAGCGCACGGCTGGCGCGCGGGCTCACGGGCGCGGTGCTGGGCGCCGCCTTCGTGCTGCGCGCGGCGGGGGACGCCGGGGCGAACGACGGCTCGTCCGTGCTGACCTGGCTCTCCCCGCTCGGCTGGCTGGAGAACGAGCGCCCGTACGCCGGTGAACGCTGGTGGGTGCTGCTGCTGTTCGCGGCGGCGGCGCTCGTCCAGGGAGCGGTGGCGTACGCGCTTGCCGGACGGCGCGACATCGGCATGAGCTTCCTGCCCACCCGGCCCGGACCCGCCTCCGGCCGTCTGGGCTCGGCGGGCGCGCTGGCCTGGCGGCTGCAGCGCGGCGGTGTGCTCGGCTGGAGTCTCGGCTTCTTCCTCGCCGGAGTCGTCTACGGCGGGATGACGGACGGCGCGACGAAGCTCGTCAGCGACAACGACAAGGCCCGGGAGATCTTCGAGCGGATGGGCGGGCAGTCCGGGCTGACGGACACGTTCCTCTCCGCGATGGTCGGCGTCATGGGCCTGGTCGCCGCCCTGTACATCGTCGCGTCGGTCCTGCGTCTGGGCGGCGAGGAGTCCTCGGGGCGGGCGGAACCGGTGCTGGCGAACGCGGTGGGACGGCTGCGCTGGGCCGCCGGCCATCTGGTGATCGCCTTCGGCGGAGCCGCGCTGATCATGCTCCTGGCGGGCCTCGGCTTCGCGGCGGGCTACGGCAAGGAGATCGGCCCGATCCTGGGTGCCTGCCTGGTGCAGCTCCCGGCGGTGTGGGTGATCGGCGGCCTGGCGGTCCTGCTGTACGGGGTGCTGCCGCAGGGTGCGATGGCGGCGTGGGGCGTGGCTGGCGCGGCACTGCTCATCGGCTGGGTGGGACCGGCGCTGAACCTTCCGCAGGTGGTGCTGGACCTGTCGCCCTTCGGGCATCTGCCGAAGCTGCCGGGCGGGGAGATGGACTGGCCGCCGGTGCTCATCCTGACGGGGCTCGCGGTGGTGCTGGTGGCCGGGGGGCTGGTGGGGTTGCGGAGGCGGGACGTGAGCAGCTGAGGGCGCCTCAGTCGGCCCAGCGCTTCAGTTCCTCGGTGTCGAGGTCGATGCCGACCGGGGCGGGGAGGGCGACTTTCTCGCCGAACTTCACCGTGTGAGTGACCCGGTACCCGTCCTCCGGGTCGGGGTGACTGTGCACGACAACCGAGAGGTAGTCCCGATCGATCAGCAGATAGACGGGGATACCCACCTCCGCGTAGGCGCGAGGCTTCTCCACACGGTCGCGATTGTGCGTGTCCGAGTCGTACGAGGTGACCTCGACCGCCATCAGTACGCCTTCGGGGTCCGCCCAGTCGCCCTGCCCCGTGAAGTGCCCCACCGGTGTCAATACCGCGTCGGGCAACGCCCGGCCCTTGCGATAGGCCTCGACCTGCAACCCCTGAGTCGGGTTGAGGTTGAGCTCGGGCCGGGACTGCATGCACTGGCGGATCAGCCACATGATGATCTCGCCGTGGTTGCCGTTCGTCACCTTCTTGAGTCCGATCCGTCCGTCGATGAGCTCGAACCTGACGGTCTCGTCCTCACGGGCGGCGAATTCGGCAATGCGCTCGAACAAGCCCACCGGCATCCGGGACAACGCGTGCTCTGCCATAACCGTCATGGTGCCTCCCTCCACAGGCACACACCAGCTTGCCGAGCCGGCGATGACCACCGGCCCGGATCACCTGCATGATCATCCAAACGGGTGATCAGCCGATCTCCACGCTCAGCCCTTCCAGCCCCCGGATCACGAAGTTCGGCTTGCGCTCCGGCTCCGCCGCAGGCCGCAGCGTCGGCGCCTTCTCCAGCAGAGCCGTCATCGACGCCGCCAGTTCGATGCGGGCGAGCGGGGCGCCGATGCAGTAGTGGATGCCCGCGCTGAAGGAGATGTGCGGGTTGTCCTCGCGGGTCAGGTCCAGCTTCTCGGGGGCGGTGAAGACCGCCGGGTCGTGGTTGGCCGAGCCGAACAGCATGGCGATCTCCGCGCCCCGGGGGACGGTCGTGCCGTCGATCTCGATCTCGTCCAGCACCCAGCGCTCGAACAGCTGGAGCGGGGTGTCGTAGCGCATCAGCTCCTCGACGGCGGACGGGACGAGTGAGTGGTCGGCGCGGAGAGCGGCCAGCTGGTCCGGGTTGCGGAACAGCGCCCACCAGCCGTTGACCGTCGCGTTCACCGTCGCCTCGTGCCCCGCGTTCAGCAGCAGCACGCAGGTCGAGATCATCTCCTGCTCGCTGAGCCGGTCGCCCTCGTCGTACGCCGCGATCAGACCCGAGATCAGGTCCTCCCCGGGCTCCTTGCGACGCGTCGCGATCAGCTCCCGGAGGTAGTCCGAGAACTCGACCGACGCCCGTACCGCCTTCCGCGCCGTCTCCTCCGACGGACCCAGCTCGTACATCCCGCAGATGTCCGCCGACCAGGGCCGCAGCTGCCCGCGGTCCGCCTCCGGGATGCCCAGCATCTCGGCGATCACCGCGACCGGCAGCGGCTCGGCGACGTCCCTCAGCAGGTCGCCCCCGCCCGCCTCCACCAGCCGGGTCACCAGTTCGCCGGCCAGCCCGTGCACATACGGCTTGAGCCGCTCCACCGTGCGCGGTGTGAACGCCTTCGAGACCAGCCGCCGGATACGGGTGTGGTCCGGCGGCTCCAGGTCGAGCATGCCGTGGTCGTTGAGCGTGTGGAACGGCTCGTGCTCGGGCATTGGCGCCGTCCGGCCGAAGTCCTCATGGGTGAACCGGTGCTGGTACGTCCGGCCCAGACGCCGGTCGCGCAGCAGCGCCGACACATCCGCGTGGTGCGGGACCAGCCACTGGTCGGTGGGCTCGTAGTAGTGCACCCGCCCCCGGGCGCGCAGCTCGGCATAGGCGGGGTAGGGATCGGCGACGAACGCCGGGTCCCAGGGGTCGAACGCGAGGTCGGATCGGGCTGCCATGTCCGGACGCTAGCCCGGTCTGCCCCTCTCTGACCAGAGGCGTTCCACCGGCCGTGGCACCGGCGCGGGGTCAGCCAGGCGTCACCAGACGTGCCTCGTACGCGAACACCGCCGCCTGCGTCCGGTCCCGCAGCCCCAGCTTCACCAGGATCCGGCTCACATGCGTCTTGATCGTCGACTCGGCGACCACCAGGCGCCCGGCGATCTCCATGTTCGACAGACCCTGCGCGATGAGGACCAGCACCTCCGTCTCCCGCTCGGTCAGCTCCCCGTACGCCGCGTGCGCGGAGGGGGCGAGGCGCGGACCCTCGGACAGCTTGGAGAACTCCGTGATCAGCCGTTTCGTGACCGAGGGGGCGAGCAGCGCCTCGCCGGCCGCCACGATCCGCACTCCGTCGGCCAGCTGCCGTGCGGAGGCGTCCTTGAGCAGAAAGCCCGAGGCCCCCGCCCGCAGCGCCTGGTACACGTACTCGTCGAGGTCGAACGTCGTCAGCACCAGCACCTTCGCCGACCCGTCCGCGGCGACGATCTCCCGGGTCGCCTCGATGCCGTTCATCTCCGGCATGCGGATGTCCATCAGCACGACGTCCGGGGACAGTTCACGGACCCGCTCGACCGCTTCCCTGCCGTTGACCGCCTCCCCGACGACCTCGATGTCCGGCATCGCCCCGAGGAGCACCGAGAAGCCCTCCCGGACCATCATCTGGTCGTCGGCGATCAGTACACGGATGGCGCCCGTCGTCACGCGGAGTCCTCCGCCGTGGCCACCGGCAGGTACACCGTCACCTCATACCCTCCGTCGTCCGTCCACCCCGCCGTCATCTCCCCGTTCAGCATCGAGACCCGCTCACGCATGCCCGTGATGCCGTGTCCCGCACCGTGCGTCGACTTCTTCAGGGTGTCCTGCGGCGCCGGTCCGTTGACCACGCGCAGGCCGAGCCCGCCGAGCACATAGCCGATCTCCACGCGGGCAGGCGCCCCCGGGGCGTGCCGCAGCGCATTGCTGAGGGCCTCCTGGACGATGCGGTACGCCGACAGCTCGACGCCCTGCGGAAGTTCCCGCACCGCGCCCGTGACCACCTTTTCCACGTCCAGGCCTGCCTCACGCACGTTCGCCAGCAGGGCGTCCAGGTCGGCGAGGGTGGGCTGCGGGGCGTCCGGGGCCTCGTAGTCCTCCGCCCGTACGACACCGAGCACCCGGCGGAGCTCGGTCAGGGCCGCCACCGCGTTCTCCCGGATCGTGGCGAACGCCTTCTCCAGCTCCGGCGGCGGGTTCTCCACCCGGTAGGGCGCGGCCTCCGCCTGGATGGCGACCACCGACATGTGGTGGGCGACCACGTCGTGCAGCTCGCGGGCGATCGTGGTGCGCTCCTCGAGCAGCGTGCGCCGGGAGCGCTCGTGCGCGGTCACCGTCTGCTGGGCGGTCACCTCCTGCTCGGCGCTGCGGCGGGTGTGCCAGATGGTGACGGCCAGCAGCGCCAGGGCGGACAGGACGAGCATGGGCGCCGAGTTGTTGCTGAAGTGGTAGCCGAACGCGGCCTCGACGACGAAGGCGTAGACCGCGGTGATCACCCACATCCAGGCCGCCGTGCGCGGCCGGGTGCGTATCGCCACCACGGTGAGCACCGTCAGATGCGAGATGAAGCTGCCGGGCTGCCAGGGCCAGTCGCCGAAGACGCCGGCGACCACCGAGGAGGCCGCGGTCGCCATCAGGGACACCCAGAAGGCCCCGACCGGGCGGACCAGAGTGAGCAGCACTGGCACCAGGGCCAGCAGGCCGGACACCGAGGCCGCGGGGCCGCTGCCCTCACTCGCCCAGCCGGCGAACATCGCCAGCAGTCCGGCCGCGACCACCAGGGCGTGCGGCCGCCAGGCCGCGTACTCCCGCGCGCGGCCGGACATCCGCCGGCTCAGCACGCCGTCGACGCTCCTGCGAGGCAGCGGACGGTAGGCGAACGCGTCGTGGAAGAGGTCCTGTCGCAGCCCGCGCAGGGCCTCCACGGCCGCCCGGTACTCCGGGCTGCGCGGTATGTACGGGCCGGACGCACCGTCCGGTGCCGTCTGCCCCTGGGTCGTCTCGGTCACGCTTGACACGGTAGGCGGAGGCGGGGCCGGCGGTCGTCACCAGTGAGGGGGGCCTTGGGCATCCGTCTCAAGTACTACGGGCCGGGGTCTCCCCGCCGGGCTCAGTACCCCGCCGGCCGGACCAGCCCCGACTCGTAGGCGAACACCGCCGCCTGCGTCCGGTCCCGCAGCCCCAGCTTCACCAGGATGCGGCCCACATGGGTCTTCACGGTCTGCTCGGCCACCACGAGCCGTCCGGCGATCTCCGCGTTCGACAGGCCCTGGGCGATGAGCGAGAGGACCTCCGTCTCCCGCTCGGTGAGGTCGCCGACGCGTGTCTTCAGCGGGATCCGGGGGGCACTGTCCAGGCGCGAGAACTCCGCGATCAGCCGCCGGGTGATACCGGGCGCCAGCAGCGCGTCGCCCGCGGCCACCACCCTGACGGCCTCGGCGAGCTGATCGGCCGAGGCGTCCTTGAGCAGGAAGCCGGAGGCACCCGCCCGCAGTGCCTCGTACACGTACTCGTCCAGGTCGAAGGTGGTGAGCACCAGGACCCTGGGGTGCGGGGTGTCCGCGGTGATGCGCCGGGTCGCCTCGATGCCGCCCAGTTCCGGCATGCGTATGTCCATCAGGACGACGTCCGGGGTCAGTTCGGCGACCTTGGCGATCGCGTTCTTGCCGTCGACGGCCTGGCCGACGACCTCGATGCCGGGCCGGGCGTTGAGCAGCACGGTGAAGCCCTGCCGGACCATCATCTGGTCGTCGGCGATCAGTACACGGATGGTGCCGCTCGTCATCGGTTCTCTTCTCCTGTCGGGCCGGTCGGGTCGTCGTCGGGCCGGGGGTCCACGGGACCGGGGAGGAAGCAGGCCACGGCGTATCCGCCGTCGGACGTCTTGGACGTGGTGAGCGTGCCGCCGAGCATCGCGGCGCGCTCCCGCATGCCGAGCAGTCCGTGGCCCGCTCCCGGGGAGGGCGGGGTCGGGTGCGTGGGCCGGGAGTTGACGACCCGGACCTGCAGGCCCTGCGGGGAGTAGGCGAGTCCGACCCGGACGGCGGATCCGGGAGCGTGCCGCAGCGCGTTGCTGAGGGCCTCCTGGATGATCCGGTACGCGGACAGCTCCACGCCGGGCGACAGCGGGCGCACCTCCCCGGTGATCTCCGTCAGTACCCCCAGTCCGGCCGCGCGGGTGTTCTCCACCAGGGCGTCGAGCCGGTCGAGGGTGGGCTGCGGAGCGTCGGGCGCGGCACCGGTGCCGCCGCCGATGCCGTAGGGGTCCCCGGGGTTCTCCGACCTCAGCACGCCGAGCACGCGGCGCAGTTCGGTCAGGGCCTCCAGGGCGTTCTCGCGGATGCCCTCCAGGTTCTCCCTCAGCTCGCCGGAGGGGTTCTCCACGAGGTGCGGGGCGACCTGGGCCTGGATGGAGATGACCGACATATGGTGCGCGACCACGTCGTGCAGCTCCCGGGCGATGCGGTTCCGCTCCTCCAGAAGGGTGCGGCGGGCCCGCTCCTCGGCCGTGACGGTGGTCAGTTCGACCAGCTGGGAACGGGCCTCGCGACGACCGCGCAGTGCCATGCCGAGAAGGACGACGCAGCCGAAGACGACCACCGCGAGCACGCCCGTCGAGGAGTACACGGCGTCGCCCACGAGTCCCTGGACGACGAAGGTCGCGGCGGCGGTGACGGCCAGGGCCTCGGCCGCGACCCGGGTGGGCACACGCAGGGCGAGCAGGAACAGCACGAGTGCCTGCGCGGCGATGGCCACCGGGGTCCACGGCCAGGCGAGCCCCTCGGTGCCGGCAGGCCAAGGGCCGCCAGGACCGTGGGGGACGCCCAGGGGCACACCGGGGCTCAGCGTCGGCCGTATCACCTCGGCGGCCATGAGGGCGACGGCCGACGAGAGCCACCACGCCGGCACGGGACGCCACAGCGCGAGCCCCATGGCGAGGCCCAGCGCCAGCGCCACGGTCAAGGAGGGCGCGACGCCCAGCCCGTACTCGCTCTGCAGCAGGAACGCGTTGAGGCCGGTCACCTCCACGGCGAGGAGCAGGACCACCACGTGCGGCAGCCACCGCAGGAACCGGGGTCGGGAGAGCGGCGGCAGCGGGTGCAGGGCCACTGTCCACAGGTCGTCGCGGAGCGTGCGGAGCGGACCGGGCAGGCGCAGCAGCAGTGGGCGGACGGGTGACTGCCGGCGGGTGGCGGCGGTCGCCGGGCCGGCCGGGACTCCGGGGCCGCCGGGCGATGTCGCGCCCCCCGGACCACGGGACCCGGCCGCATCGCCGCCGTCCGCCATGCCGCTGAACTCCCCTCCCCTCACGGGTTCGAGCCTAGGCACCATGAGGCGTCCTCGTGGTGGAACCGGAGCGCCGGTGGACGCGGACCACGCGGGACCGGCCGGCCCCGGTGCGGCGCCGGCCGCCCTGCTCGCAGGTGCGGAAGCCGAACCAGCACACGGCGAGCGCCAGGCCGAAGACCGGGAGCCAGGCAAGGCGGAACGCCACCCAGGCCAGATCGTCCGGGACGGTGTGCAGGCCTGGCAGACGGCCCGCGAGGAGTCCCGCCGCCGTGGTCGCCATCAGAGCCGTCTGGTGCCACAGGAAGATCGTCATCGCGGAGAGGTTCACCAGCGCCACCGCCGCCCAGGCCAGGGGGCGGCGCATCCACCGGTGCAGCGGTTCACGCAGCGCAAGCGCGAGTCCGCACTGGGCCAGACCGAAGGTGACGGCGGCCAGGGTCGGCGGGTTCAGATTGGAGACCGGAGCGCCCGGAACGCCGACCATCGACGCCGGGTAACCCGCCCATGCGACCAGCCCCGCCGTCGCCGCGGCCCCGGCCGAGAGCAGCACCAGGCCGGCCCGGCGGCCTTCCAGCTCCCCGCGCGTCCAGGCCGCGCCCAGCGAGAACGGGACGAGCCAGCCCGCCGCCAGATTCACCCAGCCGAGCCAGGACGGGCCGCCGAGTCCGAAGCGAATGAGGTCCACATGGAGAACGACGGCCAGCGGCCACAGCGGGTTGAGCCGGGTCAGCAGCGGTGTCGCCGCTGTGAGGGCCGCGAAGACCAGCAGGAACCACAGGGGTGAGAGGGCGAGCTTCACGAGGGTGTGCACCGTACCGACGTCCGCGCCGGCCCCGAGCAGGCAGCACGCGGCCACCGCCCACAGGGCCACGAGCGCCGCCACCGGTCTGAACAGCCGGCTCAGACGGGCGCGCAGCCACTGTCCGTAGGGGACTCCTCGCGCACGGGCCGAGGAATGACTCCTCGTCGCCACATGGCCGCCCACCAGGAAGAACACGGCGAGCGTCTGGAACGCCCAGGAGATCGGGGCGAGCCAGGGCATGAAGTGCAGCGGGCAGGCCGTGTGCAGGGCGCCCCCGTCCGCGACGAGCGCGGTCACCAGCCAGTGCCCCAGCACGACGCCGAGGATCGCGAAGGCGCGCAGGGCGTCCACCGCGCGGTCCCGTTCCGCGGGGGTGGCCGCGTCGATGCGGTGTGCCGTGGCGCGTATGCCGTTCGGGGACTGCCGCCTGACTGCGCCGCGTTCACGCATGGGTCACCTCCGATGTCCTGCCGAGGACGATCCGGGCGAGGTTGGCCAGGGGAACCGAGCCCGGCTTGAAGTAGTCGCTGTGGCCGCCGTCGCCCGCGGCGAACACCCGGGCGCCGTAGGCCGGGGACACCGGGTCCGTGCCGAAGCCGACGCGCGTGCCGAACAGGTCCGTGCGGACATGGGGTACGTCCGCGATCCAGTCGCCGGCGCCGCGGGCGGCCCAGACGCGGGCACGGGTGTGCAGGCCGGCGACGGAGTCCAGGCCCGTGCCGGGGCTGCCGACCAGGGCGATGTCCTGGACGTCGGTGCCGGCCGCGCGGGCGCACACCGCCGTGCCGTAGGAGTGGCAGAGGAGGGAGATGCCGGGCAACGGCCCGAAGGCGGCCCGCAGTCGGCGGACAAAGGCCTCGAGCCCCGGTGCGGCCTGCTCGGCCCTGGTCGTGGTGAGCGCGGCCGTGCTGAGCATGCGCGGTGTGTCGTAACCGAGCCAGGCGATGACCGCGGTACGGGGCCCGGCCGCGCGGTGCAGGGCGAGCGCGGTGGCGCGGAAGCGGTCGTAGGTGTCCAGCGTCGTGTCCGACTCCGGGACCAGGATCGCGATGTGTTCCGCCGTGGCCAGGTCGCCGAGGACCTCGGTGGTCCGGCCCGTGCCCCGGCCGTCGAAGGCCAGGAGGTGGCGGTCCGGGGCGGCCATGGCGCGGTCCGCCGCGGCGCGGTCCTGGTCGCCGTGGGCCGCGGCCATACGGGACGCCTCGGCGGCGTCGGCGCGGTTCGCCTCGTACGTCCCGGTGAGCGTGGCCGTCGAGAGAGGGGCGAGCGCCGCCGGGGGCGGGGCCGGAATCCGGGGGCGCGCGGCGGCCGAGAGGGGAACGACGACCGCGCCGGTGACCAGCGCGGCCAACAGGGCGCGGCACAGGCGGCCGAGCGGCCGTCCGAGCCGCCCCCGACGCTCCCGCACCGGGTCCCCGGCGGACCGCCTCCGACGCCGAGGCTCCCCGCCTTCGGCCCGATCGTCTCCCTCGCTCCCGGGAGCGCCCCGCGCCCCGGCGTCCTGCCGGTGCCGCTGGACGTCCCCGGCGCTGCGGCCGCCTCCGGTCCGCCCGTCCGCGTCCGTGACCGCGGCCTCGTGCCTCCGCCGCAACCCCATGGTGTCCTTCCCTCCCGCTCGGCCCGCACATCGGACCGTCACGGAAGGGAAGTTACGGAGCGTCACACGTCGTCGGCGTCACGCTGTGGAGCTCACATCCGGGGTAGCTCCCAGGTACTACGGGTACGACCGGGGACTCCCGGGCATCCCTCGACCCGCCTCTTTCATCGTCGGCTCGGGAGCTACCACGCCAACTGGGCGATCTCCTCCGCCACCACGGCGCACGCGTCCGCCGCCGGGTCGATCAGCGGGAAGTGACCGACGTCCTCGAGCAGCGTGAAGCCGACGACCTCGCCCGCCTTCGCCGCCGCATCCGCGTACGCCTCGGCGACCACATGCGGGACCACGACATCCGCGCGTCCCTGGACGAGGGTGGTGGCGATACCGGTGGGCAGCAGCAACGCCGGGTCCACATGCGGACGCCGCTCCGCGAACTGCGCCTGGCCGCCCAGGAACTGGGTCACCGCCCCGCCGCACACGTCCAGCTTCTCGGCGGCGTGGAAGTCCGCGATCGGGGCCAGCGCCACCACACCGCGCAGCGGTGCCGGACGGTCCGTGCGCCACGGGGAGCCGGACGGGAGGACATGGCGGGCCGCCGCCCACAGCGCGAGGTGGCCGCCCGCCGAGTGCCCGGTGATCACCATGCGGCGCGGATCGGCCTGCGGCAGCGCCTCGCGGACCAGCGCCGGAAGCGCGTCGAAAGCGGCCGCGACATCGTCGAGCGTGTCGGGCCAGCGGCCCGCGACCGCTCCCGTGGCACCGCCCGCGCCCGCGTCCGGGGCCGACGATCCGTCGGTCTGGGACGGGATGAGCGCGCCCCTGCGGTACTCGACGTTGGCCACGGCGAAGCCCCGGCGGGCCAGGAAGTCCGCGAAGGGGGTGATGTGCCGCCGGTCGTAGGCCGACCGCCACGCGCCGCCGTGCAGAACGACGACGAGGGGGGCCTGGTCCGGCGCCTCGCCCGGCTCCGTCCCGCGCGGTGCGTAGAAGTCGATCACCTGGTCGGGATGGGCGCCGTAGGCGGCGGTGGCGTCCGGCTCCACCGGCGGATGGGAGAAGGCGGACGCCTCCTCGGCGGCGTCGCGTGCCGCGGCGTCCCGGGCTGCGGCGGCACGAGCGGCGGCCTGCCCGTCCAGGGCGTCTCCCCGGCCGGTCGCGTCCCCTGCGGTCGCGCCGGCTCCGGTGGACGCGTCGTCCGGTTCTGCGGCATCGCGGGGGGCGGCGTCGGACATGCTCCAACCTCTCAGCGGCGAAACGAGATTCGTGCGCGGTGGCCGGAAGGTGATCGGCCGTTGGCGGGGACGGTATCAGGCGTCCGGCATGCATCGGCGGGGGGTGGTCACGCTCGGTGAGGAGCAAACGCTTCTGCGATCTCCGCGTGACATCTGCGGAGTCGGCATGGGCCGTGGCCTTGCACGGATCCGGCGGACCCGTTGCCATGCCGGGCACGGGTGCCGGGACCACACGCCGACCGGTCCCCCCGGCGGAGACCCGCCGGTGCTTCCATGCTCGCCCCCGCCCGCCCGACTGTCACGCCTGGCGCCACCGAGCTGCGCCGCACGGTCTCCCCGGCGTACCACTGGGCAGCCGGGGAGGCCGGTCACGGACGACAGGGGTCGGTCACGGACGACGCCGTCTGTGAGGACGGGCGCGTCCCGCAATCAGGACACGACCCCTCAGGATCAGCAGGACGGGCCCGGCGGAGCCGTCCCTCTCTCAGGACAGCGTCTCCGCCAGGATCCTGGCCGCACGCTCGGCGTCCGCGAATCCCACGTACAGCGGTGTGAAACCGAAGCGCAGCACGTCCGGCGGCCGGAAGTCGCCGACCACGCCGTTGTCGATCAGCCGCTTCATCACGGTCCCGGCGTCCCGGCACCGCAGCGCCACCTGACTGCCCCGCTCGGCGTGCCCGGCCGGGGTCAGTGACTCCACCGCGCCCTCGGGGACGTAGGCCGCCACGCACTCCAGGAAGAAGTCCGTGAGCGCCAGCGACTTGGCGCGCACCGCGTCGATCGAGACGCCGTCCCACACCTCCAGCGCCGCCTCCAGGGCGAGCATGGAGAGGATGTCCGGGGTGCCGACACGACCGCGCAGGGCGCCCGCCGCCGGTTCGTAGGCCGGCCGCATGCCGAAGGGTTCCGTGTGCGAGTTCCAGCCCGGCAGCGGGGAGTCGAAGCGTTCCTGCAGGTCCTGGCGTACATACAGGTACGCGGGCGAGCCGGGGCCCCCGTTCAGGTACTTGTAGGTGCAGCCGACCGCCAGGTCGACCCCGTGCTCGTCCAGGCCCACCGGCAGCGCACCCGCGCTGTGGCACAGGTCCCAGACCGCGACGGCGCCCGCCGCGTGTACGGCGGCCGTCAGCCCGGGCAGGTCGTGCAGCCGGCCCGTGCGGTAGTCGACGTGGTTCAGCAGCACCGCCGCGGTACGTCCGGTGAGGGCTCCGGGCACCTCGGCCGGGGGCACCGGGCGCAGGGTGCAGCCGGTCATCCGGGCCGCCGACTCGGCGATGTACCCGTCCGTGGGGAACGTGGTCGCGTCGACCACGATCTCGTCCCGGCCCTCGCCGCCCTCCGCGGCCAGCCGTACGGCCGCCACCAGTGCCTTGAAGACGTTGACGCTGGTCGAGTCGCCCACCACGATCTGCCCGGGCGCCGCCCCGACCAGCGGCGCGATCAGGTCGCCGATCCGCTCCGGCGCCGTCCACCAGCCGCTCTCGTCCCAGGACCGGATCCGCAGTGACCCCCACTGCCTGCGGACCACGTCCTGCATGCGCTCCGGCACGGCGGCCGGCAGCGCGCCCAGCGAGTTCCCGTCCAGGTAGACGGTGTCGTCGAGCACGAACTTGGCGCGCAGTCCGGCCAGTTCGTCGGCCGCGTCCAGCTTCTGCGCTCTCAGGATGGATTCAGACATAAGACCGCGCCGTCCACAGCTCGGGAAACACGTTCTTCTGCGTCCGCTTCTCCAGCCAGGCCACGCCGGCCGAACCGCCCGTGCCGGACTTGGCGCCCATCGCGCGGCGGGTGGCCACCAGGTGGTCGTTGCGCCAGCGCCAGACCAGCTCGGCCACATCGGTCATCGTCTCGCCCAGCCGCGCGAGCTCGTCCATCGGATCCCCGGAGTAGAGGGCGACCCATGCCGCCTCGACCTCGGCCGACGGCTCGTAGCGCTGGGAGACGTCACGTCGCAGCACGGTGTCCGGGATCGCGTGGCCGCGCCGTGCGAGCAGTCGCAGCACCTCGTCGTACAGGCTCGGCTCGTGCAGGGCCTTCTCCAGCTCCGCGTGGACGCGCGGCGCGCCCCGGTGCGGGACCAGCATGGAGGCGGACTTCTCGCCGAGCAGGAACTCCATACGGCGGTACATGGCGGACTGGAAGCCTGAGCCCTCGCCGAGGGCGGAGCGGTAGGAGTTGAACTGGGCCGGGGTCAACTGGCCGAGCGGCCGCCAGGACGCGTTCAGCGCCTCCAGCTCCCGTACGGACCTCTTCAGCGCGTCGATCGCCACCGGCACCCGGTCCTCGCGCAGAGCCCGCGCCGCGGTCTCCCACTCGTGGACGATGACCGTGAACCACAGCTCCATCACCTGGGTCGTGACCAGGAAGACCATCTCCCCGGGATCTTCGGAGAGGGTGTGCTGGAGATGGGTGAGCACATCCGCCTTGACGTAGTCCTCGTACGGTGTCGTGCCCTGGAAGTCGAGATGCGGGGTCTCGGGCTCCTGAGTCTCCTCGGACTGATGAGCCTTGTGGGACATCCCTGTCTCCTGATGTGTGCTCTGGGTAGCGGTCCGCCCCTGCCGATGCCGGCACGGGGGCCCCGGTCCCCACCCGCATCCTGCGCAACACACCCGGACATCGCAAGGCCCGCCTGGTCACAGGCGGGCCTTGGCACTCTTCGGGGCTAGCCGAGCGTCTGGGCCGCCGTCGGGGAGGAGTCCTTCAGGAACTGCGTGCAGCGCTCGTACTCCTCCTGCTCGCCGATCGTCTGCGCGGCGCGCGCGAGGGCGTGCAGGGCGCGCAGGAAGCCGCGGTTCGGCTCGTGCTCCCAGGGCACGGGGCCATGGCCCTTCCAGCCGTTGCGGCGCAGGGCGTCCAGGCCGCGGTGGTAGCCCGTACGCGCATAGGCGTACGACTCGACGACCGAGCCCCGCTCGAACGCGTCGTCGGCCAGCTGGGCCCAGGCGAGCGAGGAGGAGGGGTGCTTGGCGGCGACGTCGGCGGGCGCCGTGCCGCTCGCAAGGAGCTCGCGCGGCCCCGGGTCGTCCGGCAGGTGGGTCGGGGGCGGGCCCCCGAGGAGGTTCTCGTGAACGGTCATGGGGTCCAGTGTGAGGCATCGGCCTTGATCGGTGACGGTTGCGCAGGTCCCTCAGGAACGGAAGGTTCCGCCAGGTCCGGGAGGTTCCTCAGACGGTGCGCCGTCCGGCCGCCGGCCGGCGTCGTCGGCCCCCGCGCCGCCGCCCAGGGCGCACCGGGTGAGGCGGGCGGACGATCAAGCCGGCTTCTCGCCGGGGTCCGTGGCCCTGTGCTGCGGCTCCAGCGGCGGCGCCGTCACGGAGCCGTGGGTGTGGCATTCGGGACGGCAGCAGTGCGGCACCGGGCGGCGGACGGTCGCGAAGGCGAGGACCGCACCGGCCGCCAGGACGCCCGCGCACAGCGGCATGGCCCGGCGGAAGGCGGCGTCGAACGCGTCTGCCGAGCGGTACGCCTCCGGGCCCATTCCGGTCAGGAGCGGCAACGCGGCCACGGCGATCAGACCGGCCGCGCGGGCCGCCGCGTTGTTGATGCCGCTGGCCAGGCCCGCCCGGCCGGTGTCCACGGAGGCGAGCACGGTGGCGGTGAGCGGGGCGACCAGGGTGACCATGCCCGCGCCCATGACGAGCACGGCGGGCAGTACGTCGGCGACGTACGAGGCGTCCTTGCCGATGCGCAGCATGAGCAGCATGCCGCCCGCGCAGAGCAGGGGGCCGACGGTGAGCGGGATACGCGGCCCGATGCGCTCGGCGAGGGCGCCCGAGCGGGAGGAGAGGAGCAGCATCAGGACGGTCGTGGGCAGCAGGGCCGTACCGGCCCGCAGCGGCGAGTAGCCCGCCACCACCTGAAGCTGGAGCGCGGTGAGGAAGAAGAAGCCGCCGAACGCTGCATAGACGCAGAAGGTGACCAGGTTGACGGCCGTGAACTGGCGGGACGCGAAGATGTCGAGCGGCATCATCGGATTGGCACGGTGCCTTTCGACGTACACGAAGGCGACTCCGGCGGCCACGCCCGCGATCGCCGTGAGGGGCACGGCCACGGAGCCGCCGCGGGCCTCGATCAGGGCGTAGGTGACGAGGGCGAGGGCCAGGGCGCCGAGGGCGGCACCGAGGACGTCGAAACGGCCGTGGGCGCGCGGATCCGCGGATTCCGGTACGTGCTTGACGGCGATGGGCGCGCAGAGCAGGGCGAGCGGGACGTTGAGGAGGAAGACCCAGCGCCAGCCCGGCCCGTCGACGAGCCAGCCGCCGAGGAAGGGACCGACGGCGGCGCCGATACCGCCGAACCCGGACCACAGTCCCACCGCGCGTGCGCGGTCGTCGGGGTGGAAGGAGCCTTGGATCAGCGCGAGCGAGCCGGGGGTCAGAAGGGCGCCGCCGATGCCCTGCAGGGCGCGGGCGGCGATGAGGACACCCGGATGGGGGGCGAGGCCGCACAGGAGGGAGGCGCTCGCGAACCAGACGACTCCGACGACGAAGACCTTGCGGCGGCCGAAGCGGTCTCCGAGGGCCCCGCCCAGCAGGATCAGACCCGCGAGCGTGACCAGGTACGCGTTGACGGTCCACTGCAGGGCGGCGAGGTTCGTATGAAGATCCTTGCCGATGCGGGGCAGGGCGACATTGACGACGGTGGAGTCCAGCAGGGCCATGCTGGAGCCGAGGACGGTCGTCAGGAGAATCCATTTCCCCTGCGCGGAGCCGATCCTGATGGCGGGTACCTGCTGTGCGGTGGCGGCCATGTTCGGATCATCCCGCGTCCGCTGCCGCCGGACCAGACCCGCCCTGTCGTCGGCCACGGGACGGGCGCGCGACCCGGCGGCGGAGGGCCGCCGGGCGCGCACCCGGGCGATCGGTCTTACTTGATCTTCGTGCCCGCGGAACGGAGGTTGTCGCAGGCCTCGATGACGCGCTTGGACATCGACACCTCCGCCAGCTTGCCCCAGGTACGCGGGTCATAGGCCTTCTTGGAGCCGACCTCGCCGTCGACCTTCAGGACGCCGTCGTAGTTCTTCAGCATGTGGTCGGCGACCGGACGCGTGAAGGCGTACTGGGTGTCCGTGTCGATGTTCATCTTGACCACGCCGTTCTCCAGCGCCGTCAGGATCTCCTCCTTGCTGGAGCCCGAACCGCCGTGGAAGACGAAGTTGAACGGCTTGCTCTCGGCCGGCAGGCCGAACTTGGCGACCACGCCGTCGGTCAGCTCCTTCAGCAGGTCGGGGCGCAGCACCACGTTGCCCGGCTTGTACACGCCGTGGACATTGCCGAACGAGGCGGCCAGCAGGTAGCGGCCCTTGTCGCCGAGGCCCAGCGCCTCCGCCGTGCGGATCGCGTCCTCGGCCGTGGTGTAGAGGGAGTCGTTGATCTCGTGCGAGACGCCGTCCTCCTCACCGCCGGTGGGGGTGATCTCGACCTCGAGGATGATCTTGGCGGCGCGGGCGCGCTCCAGCAGCTCCTGAGCGATCTTCAGGTTGTCGGAGAGGGTCTCCGCCGATCCGTCCCACATGTGGGACTGGAAGAGCGGGTTCTCGCCGCGGGCGACGCGCTCCTCGGAGATCGCGAGCAGCGGACGTACGTACCCGTCGAGCTTGTCCTTCGGGCAGTGGTCCGTGTGCAGGGCGATGTTGACCGGGTACTTCTCGGCAACGATGTGCGCGAACTCGGCCAGGGCCACGGCGCCGGTGACCATGTCCTTCTGGTACTGGCCGCCCAGGAACTCGGCGCCGCCCGTCGAGATCTGGACGATGCCGTCGCTCTCGGCCTCCGCGAAGCCGCGCAGAGCAGCGTGCAGGGTCTGGGACGAGGTCACGTTGATGGCCGGGTAGGCGAACTTGCCTGCCTTCGCCCGGTCGAGCATCTCGTTGTAGACCTCGGGGGTTGCGATGGGCATGGTCCGCTCCTTGTATGTGCGGGTGCGTTCTGCGTACTTACGGCCCTGACCTAGGGTGCGACGTCATCGTCGGGCCCATCTTTCCAGACGGGACCGGATGCTTCGGACACCCTGTCCAGCCTGTGGATGACCGCGTCGTCAGTCCAGCCCCAGTTCGTCCTTCGAGTACGCGAACCGGTACGGGACCCCGGCTCCCGCCTCGATCTTCTCGGCCGCGCCCGTGGCCCGGTCGACGATCGTCGCGACGGCAACCACCTCGGCCCCCGCCTCGCGCACCGCCTCCACCGCGGTGAGCGGGGACCCGCCGGTGGTGGAGGTGTCCTCGACGACCAGGACGCGGCGCCCCTCGATCTCCGGGCCCTCCACCCGCCGCTGCAGCCCGTGGGCCTTGGCGGCCTTGCGCACGACGAAGGCGTCCAGCTTCCGGCCGCGTGCCGCCGCCGCGTGCAGCATGGCGGCCGCGACCGGGTCCGCGCCCATGGTCAGCCCGCCCACCGCGTCGAAGTCCAGGTCGGCGGTCAGGTCCAGCAGCACCTGGCCCACCAGCGGGGCGGCCTCGCCGTCGAGGGTGATGCGGCGCAGGTCGACGTAGTAGTCGGCTTCCAGGCCCGAGGAGAGGGTCACCTTGCCGTGCACCACGGCCTTGTCCTTGATCTGCTGCAGCAGCGCGGTGCGCGCACCTGACGGCGTTCCTGCGTAGACGTCACTCATACGAGTCAGCTTAAGCGCGCCCCCCCGGACTCCCCCGCGCCTACGGACGGCGCCAGGTCCACGTCGTCGTGGCCTCCAGCGGCTCGATGGGGGTGACCAGCCGCGGAAGGGTGTTGAGGCCGTTCGGCGGACCCGTCTGCGGCTCCACGCACACCGCCTCGGACTGCTCGTCGTAGACCACCACCCACTCCTCACGGCTGGTGACCCTCAGTTCCAGCCGCTCCGGCCAGGTGAGGGTGACGTCGACGCCGCCGGGCATCCCGAAGCAGTCGTCCCAGGGGCCGGGCCGCGGGTCGATGCGGTTGCCGGTGGGCAGATGGTCCTCACCGCGCTCCTCCTGCCAGGCGGGGCTGAAGTCGATGCGCGCGTCCTGGCCGTCGAGGGTGCGGTTGAACCAGGGGTGCCAGCCGATCTGGGCCGGGAACGAGGAGTCGTACGTCTCCACGGACATGGTCAGCGTGAGTGAGTCCTCGGCGAGCGTGACGAGCTGGGTGACGCGGCCCGGATAGGGCCAGGGAGCGACCAGGTCGTAGGTGAGGACGGCCTCGGCGGGGTCGGCGCGCGCCACGCGCCAGGCGCCGTCGCGCGCGGTGCCGTGGATGGCGTGCGGCGGCGAGTTGAGGGGCATCCGGTGGACCGTGCCGCCGTCGCGGAACATGCCGTCCCGGATCCGGCCGCACCAGGGGACCATGGGGAAGCACCCGAACCTCTCGCCTTGCCGCAGCAGTTCCGTACCGCCGACGCGCAGACTCCGCACGCGTCCGCCGTTCCCGGGTGCCAGCGCGACCTCCGCGTCTCCCGCGGTCAACGTGATCTCGTCGTTACTCACGAGGCGACCCTACTGGGCCGATCCAGAGCGCGTGCGACGGCGCCGGTGTGCCGTGGCCCGCGGGTCAGCGGCGGCGCCGGAGCATCCGGCCGGCCACGATGGCGGAGGCCACGATCAGGGCCGCCGCCGGGGCCGCCCAGCGCAGGGTCGTACCGGCCGACATGGCCTCGGGGGCGGGGACGGGGGCATAGCGGCCGCGCGGGGGCGCGTGGTCGACCTCTTCCGCGCTACGGCCGATCATGGTGCGCCGGGCGTGTGCCGCCTCCGCGGGCGGCTCGCCCTCCACATCGAAGCCGTCGACCACGAGCCCCTCCTCGGGCTCGTCCTCGGGCTCGTCCTCGGGCTCGTCCTCGTCCACGAAGTCGTCCTCGGCGGCGAAGTCGTCGTCGGCGAAGGGATCGAGGGACGACGGGGGGATCTCGGCGTCGTGGACCGACGGGGCGACGGCAGGGGGTTCCGCGGCCGCCTCCGGGGTGTCCTGCGAGGCGGGGGGCGTCTCCCGCGACGCGGCCTCCGGTTTCCCGGCGGGCGCCTGACCCGCTGTGTCCTGCGGCCCCTCGGCCACCGGCTTCCCCGACGGCCCGTCAGTTTCCTTGCCCCCGGCGGACTCCGAGGCCGTATCGGCCTCCTCCGCCGCCAGGCCCTCCGCGAACCGCCCCAGCAGCCGGGTCCCCGCGGAGGCCACCGCATCGCCGGGCAGTTCCGCGATCCGGCCGTCGGCGGCCGCCGTGCCCGAGAACGCGACCGTCGTGCCGCCCTCGGCCGGGAGCAGGCGCACGGTCAGGGACAGCTTCACCGTGCCGGTGCCCCGGGCCTCCGTCGCCTCGGCCTCCACGGCGTACGAGCCGTCGTCCTGTCCGGTGACCCGCAGAGCGCCGCGGTAGGTGATCGTGTGGCCGGCGACGCGCACCTTCAGCCGGCCCGCGACCGGCTCGGTGTCCGCGTCCCGCTGGAGCCCGGGGATCGCACGGGCCAGCCGCGCGGGATCGGCCAGCGTCTCACTGAGCCGCTCGGCAGGAACCGGAACGAACACCTCGTACTCCATACCAGCCGAGCCTACCCAGCAGGGCCCGAACCGCACCCCTGCATCACGGGTTTTGTCCCGGCCGGGGAACCGGGCGGGCTCAGCCGGCGTACCTGGGGTGCACCAGCGTCGACGGGGGCAGTCCCGGCACCCGGCTACGGGCCGCCCCCCGTGCGTCCGCCCGCAGGGACGCCTCGGTCAGCGTGCGCGGGCGGGGGGCGTCCGGGTCGAGGCCCAGGACGGGACGGGTACGGGCGGCGAGCACGAAGCCCCAGTCGCCCGGTGCGGCGGCCGCGCGGGGCGAGCGGCCGGGGTCCTTCGCAGGACCGGAGGCGCGTCCTCCGACGCGGTACGGGGCCGTGCGCAGCCCGGCCGCCCGTATCGTCGCCTCGACCGTCCAGAAGACGCGTGGGCGGGAGGTCACCGGGCCCGCGTGCACCACCAGCCGGCCACCGGGCGCGAGCACGCGGAGGGACAGGCCGTAGAACTCCTGCGAGTACAGCTTCGTGCTCGCCGTGCTGCCCGGGTCGGGGAGGTCGGCGATCACCACGTCGTAGGTGCGCCGGGTGTGTCTGAGCCAGCGGAACACGTCCGCCGTGCACACATGGACACGCGGGTCGGCGAGGGCGTGGCCGTTCAGTGCGGACAGCGCCGGGTCGCGGCGGGCGAGCCGGACCACCGCTGGATCGGGCTCGATCACGTCGACCCGTGAGACTCCCGGATGGCGCAGCACCTCGCGCGCCGCGAGGCCGTCGCCGCCGCCGAGGACGAGCACGCGCGCCTGCGGGCCGCCGCTCATCGCCGGGTGCACCAGCGCCTCGTGGTAGAGGCGCTCGTCACGGCCGCTCACCCGCAGCCGTCCGTCGAGGAACAGGGCCAGCGGGCGGCCGTGGGTGCCACCGCTCAGCACGACCTCGTGCAGGTCGCTGTGCACTGCGACCCGTACATGGCCGCCGTACACCGCCTGACGGGCCGCTTGTTCGAAGTCGTCGACCAGGACGGCCGCCGCGGCGAGCACGCCCAGCACCACGAGGTTGGCGACCAGGAGCAGCCTGCGGCCGCGGCGGGAGAGGTCGCGGCGGAACAGGCCGAGGACGAGGGCGCCGCCCGCGACCGCGTTGATCGCGCCGGTGAGCAGGGCGCCGGTCAGCTGACCGAGCTGCGGGAGCAGCAGGAAGGGGAAGGCGAGCCCGCCGACCAGCGCCCCCACGTAGTCCGCCGCGAACAGATCGGCCACCGCCCCGCCCGCGTCCTGGCGGCGGATCCGCTGGATCAGCTCCATCAGCAGGGGGACCTCGGCACCGATGAGCAGGCCGATGGCCAGCGAGAAGGCGACCAGCAGGCAGCGCGGCCCGCCGGACCAGACGCCACCCCAGTCGCCGGTCCAGGCGAAGACCGCGTACAGGGCCATCGCACTGCAGCCGCCGACGAGGGCGAGCGCCGCCTCCACCGCGCCGAATCCGGCCGCGGCACGGCAGCGGAGCCGTTTCGCGGCCAGTGAGCCGACGCCCATCGCGAAGACCATCACCGAGAGCACGACCGAGGCCTGGGTGACCGAGTCTCCGATCAAGTACGAGGCCAGGGCGACCAGTTCGAGTTCGTACACGAGACCGCAGGCCGCACAGACGAACACGCCGGCGAGCACCAGGAACCGTCCGGTGCCGGGGCGTACGGGCAGCCGCGACCGGTTCTGGCCGCCCTCGCCCCTGGGCCGTGGCACCCCGGGGGGTGCGGGCGCGTGCGGTTCGATCACGGTCGGAACGCTACGTCACACCTGCGCTGGGCCTCGTCACCCACACGTGTGGAAATGCCCGGCACGACGTGACCTCTCCTCACACTCCGGAGGGGCTCAGCCGGGACCGGGCGGGACCCGGCCGGGCCGGCACCTTCACCCCGACCCGGGTCCGCGTCGCCACCAACTGCCCGTCCTGCGGGTACGCGTGCCAGGTGCGCCAGTGGACCTGGCCCTCGTGGTGCTGGGCCAGCATCGCCGTGAACGCGTGCGGGCTGCCCGGGAAGACGCCTGCCAGGCCGTGGGGATGGTCGGAGACCAGGGCCAGCAGCTCCTGGGCGCGACCCGCGAAGGAGCCGGGGGACAGCACCTCGACCCGTGCCGCGAACTCGTACTCCCAGTCGCCGACCCGCTTGGCGACGCCCAGGGGCAGGGGTGTGCTGGAGCCCGGGATGCACGCCACCGTCTCCGAGCACGTGCCACGCTCCTCCTCCAGAAGTACCTGGTGGGACGCGCCGAGCAGTCTCAACTGAAGCTGTGTGCCCTCGAATTCCAGGTCGAGCGTGGCCAGCGCCGGGAGCGGCTCGCGCCCCAGGGTCCAGGCGAGGTCGGCCGCGCGCGTGTCGGTATAGGAGGTGTTCAGGGTCGTGAGCATGGATCGGCTCCGCTAGCACGCAGAAAAACGGGGAGGGGTTCCGGCGCTCCCCGGTCGGCACCGGAGGTTCGGCCGGCTCAGCCGGTCGGCGCGCCGTCCGGGTCGGCCCGGACGGGCAGAACGCCTTCAGGACGGGCGTCCAGGGGCTGCGTTGATAGTTGAAAGGGAATCATGAACTGGGGCGCCGCAACAGCGTTTTTACCCAAGTTCGTAGGGTTTCCATCCCACCGGGGGCTCAGCAGCGCAATTGTTCAACTATGGCGTGCGCCTGGAGCGTTGATCCGCAGGTCGGAGGCGTTTCCGCCGGGAGGCCGTGAGCGCGCGCCCAAGGCAAAGCGCCGATGACGTGCGCCGTCACGCCCCCTGGTCGGGTGATATGCCGAGTGCCCGCCGCACTACCCCCGGCGGGCACTCGGCGTACCGCGGACGCGTCTCCCCCGCGGAGCCGGGCTGCCCCGTGTCAGCTGCCTCCGCCGCATCCGCCCCCGCCGCACGACGACCCGCAGGACGAGTGGCCGCCGCACGAAGAGTGGCCACCGCCGCAGGAGTGATGGCCGCCCGAGTGGTGTCCGCCCGAGTGGTGTCCGCCCGAGTGGTGTCCGCCCGAGGAGGACTCGCTGCCCGCCGAGGCCGCCCCGGCCGCCCACCAGCTGCTGTCGCTGCCGCCGCGGCGCCAGGACGCCCCCCGCGTCCCGCGCAACGAACGGGCCTTCCCGTTCCTGCGGCCGGCCACGATGAGCGCGACCAAAGCGATGCAGATGATCGCCAGACCGATACCGAAGACCATGGCACCGTCCCCCTTTCGAACCCCCGGACCGGCCCCCCGTGGGCCCCTGTGTGTTCCTGGGTGCACGGGGGATGCCCCCACGCTCCCCACGCCAAAGCAGAGTTGAGGAAATTCTGAGGGTCACGCCGCGAAAAAGGCCCCTGACCTGCACCGAAGAGGGGACCTTGCAGGGGGGCCGCAGAGAGGGTGCGTGAGGACGCAGGCGTCGTCAGGTGCGTCGGATGACCAGCACGGCCACGTCGTCGAGGTGGTCGACAGCGACCGCCGCGTCGAGGATGCGGTCGGCGGTCTCTTCAGCGCTCAGCCCTTCGTGGACAGCCTGGGCGGCCAGTGTTCCGACCCGCTCCAGTCCGGCCTCCAGCGTCAGGCCCGGTCCCTCGACCACCCCGTCGGTGACCATGACCAGCGCACTGTCCTCGCCCAGGGTGAAGGTCCCCTCGCGGTACTCGGTACCGGGCACGACTCCCAGGACCGGCCCGCCCGGCAGCTCACGGACCTCGTGGCTGCCGTCCCTGTGCGCGCACAGCACCGGCACATGGCCCGCGCTGGTGCCGGTGACCTGTCCGTCGTGCGGATCGACCTGCAGCATGGTGCAGCTGGCGAATCGTGTGGGATCCATCGTGGTCAGCAGCTTGTTGGTACGGGTCAGCACGGCTGCCGGATCCGGTTCCTGGGCGGCGATCGCACGGATGGACAAACGGACCTGCCCCATGAAGGCGGCGGCGTCCACGTCGTGCCCCTGGACATCGCCGATCTCCAGCGCGATCGCGCCGTCGGGCATGACGAAGGCGTCGTACCAGTCCCCGCCGATGTCCAGCCCGTCCCGGCTCGGCCGGTAGCCGGCGGCGACCTCCAGGCCCGGGAGGTGCTCGGGCAGCATGGGAAGCATGGTCTGCTGCAAGGCCGTGGCCAGCTCGACGCGTGTCTGCTGCAGTCTGATGCGCCGCAGCGCCTGGCCTGCCAGGTCGGCCAGCGTGTCCATGAGAGTCCGCTCCTCCAGCGAGGGGCGGTGTCCGCTGCCGTAGAACACCATCCACGCCCCCAGTGGCGGATCGCCGGTCTCACTGAGGGGCGTGACGGAGACCGTGTAGTCGGAGCCGAGCCGGCCGAGCCGCGGATATCCGACCCCGTGCGGCCAGCGGCGGATGTAGTCCTCACGCCCGGTGATGAAGAGCTGCTTGCCGGTGCGGATCGCCTCGGGCAGCGCGCTGGGATGGTCCAGCGGCATGCCCTGCCGGGCCTGGGCCTCCCGCATGGATATCCCGGCGTCGGAGGAGACGTTCAGGCGGCCGTCGTCGACGAGTGCGAGCAGGGCACCCCTGGCGCCGAAGGTCGCGGCGAGCCGGGTCAGGACGACCTGCCGCAGTTCCTGCTCCGTGGCCGCGGTGATCAAGGCGGAGGAGAAGTCCGCGACCTCCTTGGCGCGCTGCCGCTCGGCGGTCAGTGCGGCCTGCGCCTTCTTCTTGCGCTCCTCCTGCTTGGTGTCGTCGCGGACCAGCCCGAAGATCCGTTCGGGGCCGCCGTACCCCAGCTGGATCCGGCGGGTCTGAACGGCCAGGTGGTGCCAGCCGTCGTGCGGGGTGAGATACCGCAGCCTCACCCAAAGGGACTGGGCGGGGGCCGAGCGCAGCAGCCGCCGGAAGGCCTCCCGGTCGTCGGCGTGCACCGCCGAGATCACTCGGGAGAGCGGCGCGGTGGGATCCGGGTAGAGCGCGACCAGGGCGGGCAGGCCACTGAGCCACTCCATCTGCTGCTCACCGGGCGAGTACATCCACAGGCCGAGGTCGCAGGCCTCGGTGGCCAGCCGGAACGGGATCAGCAGGCTGGCCAGGTCGTTGCGCGCGTCCAGGGCATGCACCCAGACCAGATGCTCGTCAGTGGAGGGATCCGTCACCGGCTGCGCCTGGAGCAAGCAGGCGACGGATGCTCCGCCCGGCCCGGTGAACTCCAGCACCCGCATCGCGACCGTCTCCGTCCTGGCGGCGGTCGCCACGAGAATCCCGGCCGACATCCGCTGGCTCGCGGGACACAGATCGCCGAAGTCGCGTCCCAGGCACTGCTCCGCCGGCCTGCCCAGCGCCGTGGCCATCGCCGCGTTGAGGCTGTGGATGGCACCGCCCATCGTCAAGAGAGCCGACGGGTCATCCCTGTGAAGAAGTTCGTCCGAGGCGTCCATCCAGTGGCTCCCTGGCACATACCGAAACAGCCTCTTCCCTTATGTTCGCGCATTTTATGGCGATTTCTCGGTGAGGGATACGTCTGACCGCCCTGCGACGAGTGGCGACGACGGGGAACCGCAGAAAACGGTTGGCGGCGGCCTGCGGTACAGGAGGGGAGTACAGCACCCCGGCACCGGCCTCCGTAGACGTGTACGCGCCAGGCCGTCTGTGGGCCGTCCGGGGGGTGGCCGACGACGACGGATGACGGCAGTCCACGACGACTCTCCCCTCCTCGGAGGCGGTGCTTCGGGTTCCGGCGCAGACGGCCGTCCGGGGAGGTGAGTTGAGGAAGTCCAGAGCTTGGGCGCAGGATGGCGGCCATGACCTCGAGCGCACGCCCCCTCCTCAACCGCCGGCTCGCCGAGTTCGGGACGACGATCTTCGCCGAGATGTCGGCCCTCGCGGTGAGCACGGGGTCCATCAACCTCGGACAGGGCTTCCCCGACACCGACGGCCCCGAGGAGGTCCGCGAGGCCGCCGTACGGGCGCTGCGCGACGGGCGCGGCAACCAGTACCCGCCGGGCCCCGGCATCCCCGAGCTGCGCGAGGCGATCGCCGCGCACCAGCAGCGCCGCTACGGCCTGTCGTACGACCCCGGCACCGAGGTGCTGGTCACCGCGGGCGCCACCGAGGCCATCGCCGCGACCCTGCTGGCGCTCCTGGAACCCGGCGACGAGGTGATCGCCCTGGAGCCGTACTACGACTCCTACGCCGCCTGTATCGCGATGGCGGGAGGCAGGCGCGTACCGGTCACCCTGCGGCCGCACCACGAGGAGGGCGGCGGCTTCCGGCTCGACCTCGACGAACTGCGCGACGCCGTCACCGACCGCACCCGCCTGCTGCTGATCAACACCCCGCACAACCCGACCGGCACCGTGCTCACTCGCGAGGAACTGCGCGCGATCGCCGCCCTCGCCGTCGAACGCGATCTGCTCGTGGTCACCGACGAGGTGTACGAGCACCTGGTCTTCGACGACGCCGAGCACGTGCCGCTCGCCACGTTCCCGGGCATGCGCGAGCGGACCGTCACGATCGGCTCGGCCGGGAAGACCTTCTCCTTCACGGGCTGGAAGGTCGGCTGGGTGACCGCCGCGCCCGGGCTCGTCACGGCGGTGCGCTCGGCCAAGCAGTTCCTGACCTATGTGTCCTCCGGCCCGTTCCAGTACGCCGTCGCCGAGGCCCTCGCCCTGCCCGAGACCTACTTCGAGAACTTCCGGGAGGACATGCGGGCCAAGCGGGACCTGCTCGCCGCCGGGCTCGCGGAGGCGGGCTTCCACGTCTTCAGGACGGCCGGCACGTATTTCGTCACCACCGACATCCGGCCCCTCGGCGAGAGCGACGGCTTCGCCTTCTGCCGCACCCTGCCGGAGCGGGCGGGCGTCGTCGCCATCCCCAACGCGGTCTTCTACGACCACCGCGAGGCCGGGGCCCCGTTCGTCCGCTTCGCCTTCTGCAAGCGCGTGGAGGTCCTGGAGGAGGCCGCCCAGCGACTCAAGGCCCTCGCGGGCTGAGACCGTCGGCCGCATGCCGGAAACACGGCTCGCCGCCCCGTAGCCCCTGGCACCTCTGGCCGTCAACCGAGTGCACCCCCAGGCGTGGGAATTCCCGTCCGCACGGCCGTGCAAGGTTCGCAAAACGGTCGTGACCGACGCATGGTGCGGGCGTGACCCACGCCAGCACCATTCCGGCCCCTGCCGTAAGGGGCCCGGACAACCGCGACCGTGTCCGGCCGGCCGAGCGGAGACGGCGGCGAGTGCCGGCCTCGGCCCTCACCGCCCTGGGGCTCTTCGTGGCCGCCCGGCTGTGCGGCGGCCTCGTGCTCGTGGTCGTCGCCCGGGCCACGGGCAAGCGGCCCCTGCTCCTGTTCGGACGCTCCTGGGACTCCGTCTGGTACCTGCACATCACGACGCACGGCTACGGGCTCACCCAGCACACCCGCCACGGCATCCACAGCGACCTGGCGTTCTTCCCGCTGTACCCCGCGCTGATCCGCGCCCTGACCACGCTCGGCCCGCTCGACCGGATCACGGCCGGACTTCTGGTGTCCTGGACGGCCGCCGCGGTCGCCGCGTACGGCATCCACCAGCTCGGCCTGCGGCTGTACGGCCCCGCCGTGGCCATCGTCCTCGTCGCCCTCTGGGGGCTCCTCCCGCACTCCGTGGTGCTGTCGATGGCCTACACGGAGCCGTTGCTGACCGCGTTCGCCGCCTGGTCGCTGTACTCGGCCCTCACCGGCCGCTGGATCTGGGCGGGGACGCTCTCGGCGCTCGCCGGACTGTCCCGGCCCAACGGTTTCGCGGTCGCGGCGGCGATCCTCGCGGCGGCCGCCCAGGAGGTGTGGCTCAGACGCGGACGGGGCGTTTCCCACAGGCTGTGGATGGGCGCGGCGCTCGCACCCCTCGGCTGGGCCGGCTACGTGCTGTGGGTGGGCCACCGCAGGCACGACCTGTTCGGCGGCTACTTCACCGTGCAGCGATTGTGGGGGTCGCGCTTCGACTTCGGCCAGGGATCGCTGCGGTTCGCCGAGCACATGATGCTGCACGGCAGCCGTGTGCTCTTCCCGATGGCGCTGGCGATCGTCGCCGTGAGCACGGTGCTGTTCGCGCTGCTCCTCGCCGACCGGGCCCCGCTGCCACTGGTCGTCTACAGCGGCGTGCTGCTGGTCGTCGCGCTCGGCGGTTCCGGGTTCTTCGAGTGCAAGCCGCGTTTCCTGCTGCCGGCGTTCCCGCTGCTGATCGTGGTGGCGCGGGCACTGGTGCGGACGGCGAGAGCCCGGCCGTGGCACGCCACCGTGGTGGCGAGCGCCCTGGCCGGGCTCTCGTTCATCTATGGGGCGTATGTCGTGGTGCTGGCCCGGTCGCCCCTCTAGCCGGGTCTGGTCTGCCGGCCGGATCTACTCCTCGTCGTCCTCGGGCTTCTCCGAGTCGTCGACGTCCTCCGCGAGACCGAGCTGCTCGACGAGCCACCGGTCGAACTCGATGGCGGCCCGCACCCAGCTGACGGTCGACGAGACGAAGTGCTCGAGGCTGACGCCCGTGCCGATCAGCATCTGCGCCTCACCGATGAGGCGGACGGTGCCGTCGTCGTGCGTGTGGGTGTAGACCTTGGGCCACAGGGTGCGCCGGTTCCAGTCGTCGATGGACTCCAGCAACTGCGGCTTCTCATCGATCTTGTGCGGCCGGTCGTAGAACGTGCGTACCGAGAAGACCTGCTGGTCGGCCTCGCCGCGGAACATGAAGTACGTCCGGAACTGCTCCCACGGCGCGACGAGGTCTCCCTCTTCGTCGACGAGGTGCTTGAGCTCCATCTGGTCCAGGAGCTGCTTCACGAGGTCCTGATCCGGAACCACGGGGCCCGCCGGTCCTTGCGGCTGCGGCTCGGGCTGGCCCCCGAAGTTCGGAATCGAGGACGGGTCGATGCTCACCGTGTTCTTCCCTTCGTACGGATTCCGCCATCCTCCCCCATGCGGGGAGGGGGGTGGCAACCCCGGGCACGGTGTGTCCGCCGGGGGCGGACAGGATCCGGCCGCTCGCCGCCGCCCGGCGGCGTGGAGGCGGAGCATGTCCGCACGATCCGTCGGCGACTGTGCGCGGCTTTCGCGACGGTGTGTCCGCTGTGGTCATCCTCCGTGTACGCGTACACGGAGGACCGGGACGACCCGTTCACGACGCCTTGCCCCACGTCGGCGAGATGGGAGATCGCGGCGGATGGACGAGGTCGGAGGCACCGCCCTCGTCCGTCCACAGGCCCGCGCCGGGGACCGGCGCCCGCGCTCAGAGCGTCTTGCCGGACGCCTGGCCCACGATCAGCCCGTCACCGAAGGTGTCCACCCGGACCGTGTCGCCGTCCTTGATCTCGCCGGCCAGGATCTCCTTGGCCAGCCGGTCGCCGATGGCCGTCTGGACCAGGCGGCGCAGCGGGCGGGCGCCGTACGCCGGGTCGTTGCCCTCGTCCGCCAGCCAGGCCAGCGCCTCGGGCGTGATCTCCAGCGTCAGGCGCCGCTCGGCCAGGCGCTTGGCCAGGCGGTCGAGCTGGAGCTGCGCGATCCGGCTCAGCTCGGCCTTCGACAGCGCCGAGAAGACCACGAAGTCGTCGAGCCGGTTGAGGAACTCGGGCTTGAAGGAGGCCCGGACCACCTCGAGGACCTGCTCCTTCTTCTCCTCCTCGCTGGTCAGCGGGTCCACCAGGAACTGGCTGCCGAGGTTGGAGGTCAGCACCAGGATGGTGTTGCGGAAGTCGACTGTGCGGCCCTGACCGTCCGTCAGACGGCCGTCGTCCAGCACCTGGAGAAGGATGTCGAAGACCTCGGGGTGGGCCTTCTCCACCTCGTCCAGCAGCACCACGCTGTACGGGCGCCGGCGCACGGCCTCGGTGAGCTGTCCGCCCTCCCCGTAGCCGACGTACCCGGGGGGCGCGCCGACCAGCCGGGCGACGCTGTGCTTCTCGCCGTACTCCGACATGTCGATGCGTACCATCGCCCGCTCGTCGTCGAAGAGGAAGTCGGCCAGCGCCTTGGCCAGTTCGGTCTTGCCGACACCGGTGGGGCCGAGGAAGAGGAACGAGCCGGTCGGGCGGTCCGGGTCGGCGATACCGGCCCGGCTGCGGCGCACGGCGTCGGACACCGCGCGCACGGCCTCGCCCTGGCCGATGAGCCGCTTGCCGATCTCGTCCTCCATGCGCAGCAGCTTCTGCGTCTCGCCCTCGAGGAGCCGTCCGGCAGGGATACCGGTCCAGGAGGCCACGACGTCCGCGATGTCGTCGGGGCCGACCTCGTCCTTGACCATCGTGCCCTTGGACGCCTCCTCCTCGGCCTCCGAGGCCGCCTCCAGCTCCTTCTCGACGGCCGGGATCTCGCCGTACAGCAGCTTGGACGCGCTGTCGAAGTCGCCGTCGCGCTGGGCGCGTTCGGCCTGGCCGCGCAGCTCGTCGAGCTTCTCCTTCAGCTCACCGACGCGGTTGAGGGACTGCTTCTCCTTCTCCCAGCGGGCGGTCAGGCCGCGCAGCTCCTCCTCCTTGTCGGCGAGGTCGCGGCGCAGCTTCTCCAGCCGCTCCTTGGAGGCCTGGTCGGTCTCCTTGCTCAGGGCCAGGTCCTCCATGCGCAGCCGGTCCACGGCGCGCTGGAGCTCGTCGATCTCGACTGGGGACGAGTCGATCTCCATACGCAGCCGCGAGGCCGACTCGTCGACCAGGTCGATGGCCTTGTCGGGCAGGAAACGGGAGGTGATGTACCGGTCCGAGAGGGTGGCGGCCGCGACCAGCGCGCTGTCCGCGATCTGCACCTTGTGGTGCGCCTCGTACCGGCCCTTGAGCCCGCGCAGGATCGCGATGGTGTCCTCGACGGTCGGCTCGGCGACCAGCACCTGCTGGAAGCGCCGCTCCAGCGCGGGGTCCTTCTCGATCCGCTCGCGGTACTCGTCCAGGGTCGTGGCACCGACCATGCGCAGCTCACCGCGGGCCAGCATCGGCTTGAGCATGTTGCCGGCGTCCATGGCGGAGTCGCCGCCGGCGCCGGTGCCCACGACGGTGTGCAGTTCGTCGATGAAGGTGATGATCTGGCCGTCGGAGTCCTTGATCTCGGCGAGGACCGTCTTCAGGCGCTCCTCGAACTCGCCGCGGTACTTGGCACCCGCGACCATGGCGCCGAGGTCCAGCGCGACCAGCCGCTTGTCCTTCAGGGACTCGGGCACGTCGCCCTTCACGATCCGCTGGGCGAGCCCCTCCACGACGGCGGTCTTGCCGACGCCGGGCTCACCGATCAGCACCGGGTTGTTCTTCGTGCGGCGGGAGAGCACCTGCACCACGCGGCGGATCTCCTGGTCCCGGCCGATGACCGGGTCCAGCTTGCCGTCGCGCGCGGCGGCGGTGAAGTCGGTGCCGAACTTCTCGAGCGCCTTGTACTGACCCTCCGGGTCCGGGGTCATCACCCGGCGTCCTCCCCTGGTCTTCTGGAATGCGTCCAGGAGCTTCTTGGCGTTCGCTCCCTGCCGGAACAGTACGTCCCCGGCGGCGCCGCCCTTCGCGGCGATGCCGATGAGCAGGTGCTCGGTGGAAAGGTAGTCATCACCGAGGTCCTTGGCGCGCTGGGTCGCATCGGCGATCACGGCCAGCAGCTCGCGGTTGGGCTGGGGCGGCGCGACGGTCGAGCCGGTCACGCTGGGCAGACCGGCGAGCACGCGCTCCGCACCGGCCCGCACGGAGGCCTGGTCGGCGTCCACGGCGGCCAGCAGGTCGATGATGTTCTCGTTGTCCTGCCCCTCGAGCAGCGCGAGGAGCAGATGGGCGGGGGTGAGGTCCGGGTGGCCCTCGGACACGGCCCGGTTACTGGCCGCATTGATCGCGTCCCGGCTCCTGTTGGTCAGCTCCGCGTCCACGTTCGCCTTCTCCTCCTTGCGTCGGCCGCGCTCAGACGTTCTCTTCCAGGTCTTTCAGGTCTTCCAGTGTGACTGAAGCAACCTGCACAAAGTTGAGTCTATTCCACTCAAGGCGGTGAACGGGAGGGACACCCACTAAGTTCCGAACCATGGCCACGTACTCCGTAGACCCGGGCGCGCCCGGCACCTCGTACCTCAGGTTCTGGCGGGAGCGGCACCTGTGCACGCTGACCACCCTGCGCCCGGACGGCAGCCCGCACGTCGTTCCGGTCGGAGTGACCTACGACCCCGAGGCGGGGCTGGCGCGGGTGATCACCAACAAGGCGAGCGCGAAGGTGGGGCACGTGGCGGCCGCGGGCCCGGACGGGGCGCAGGTCGCGGTCTGCCAGGTGGACGGACGGCGCTGGGCGACGCTGGAGGGCCGCGCCCGGATCTCGGCGGACCCGGAGCGGATCGCCGACGCGGAGCGGCGCTACGCCGAGCGCTACGGACGGGTGCCGTCGCCCAACCCTTCACGAGTGGTGATCGAGATCACCCTGACCCGGGCGTCGGGGCGCGGCTGATTCCGGCCATCTATGGCTTCGGTGGATATCCGGAGATGTCCCGGAAAACTGCAGCGGCGTCACCGTGTTCAGGTCACGGTGACGCCGCTGCGGGGGGAAGCACCTGAGCGATCTGTTACGACGGGGGAATCGCGTCAGGCACTGCGGGGGGTGGCTGAGATGGCCCTCACTTCCGGAGTGTCCGGCTCGGCCAGCCGGTGGTCACCCCGGTCGAGGTTCACAAAGATCATTCCGTACCGTATGGCACACCGCACCGGCTGTGGCGCCCCCCGAGGCCGCCGCAGAAGACGGTATGCCCGCACGTCCTCTTCATCGTCCCGGGTGACGACCACAGGTTCTCCGAACACCGTCACCATCAACGAGTCGCCACTGTGGGGAATCGCTGTGACCAGGTCGATGAAGTGCCAGCCGGAACGGTAGGCGGTGGCCATTTCCCGCCGGAACGAGCGGTCGTCGGGAGGATTGGTCACGTCAGCCCCTCACACGGCCGTCCGCGGGCATCACGGGCCAGCTGGTGTCGTTGACGTGTGCAGTGGACTTGACCACCGCCGGCCAGCTGGTGTCAGCTCGACTGTCACCCTTCTCGCCGGTGAGGCCGCTCAGCGCGCCCAAGGCCACAACGGCGGTGAAGGCGACGGCAAGCACCGAGCGAAGCATTTTCTTACCCATAGTCGGCCTCGTCCTCACGTGAAGGTCCCCTCTTCCCCCGTCCGGTACGACGATGGCTCATTCGGGCACATGGTGGCCACATAATCGATGCATCATGTTCCTGCATGTTCAGGACCCTGGGGGGTGGAGATTTGGCAACGAATCGGACTGAAGTTGCACATCCCCATCCAGTGACCGAGATGTGCGAGGAAGGGGGTCGCCTCTACGCGATTGCCCTCCGCACGGGACGGATCGCCCGCGCCGAGGTGGAGCCGGCTCCCTGCCTCATGGAGTTCGCGCTTCTCCACCCCGACCCCGACGACTCGGACTGGCTGCGCCCCGTCCCCGCGTCGGTGGCCCTGGCTCAGCGTCTCAATCCCATAGAGCGCGAGATCAGTGACCGCCGACGGCAGTCGATCGAACTCGCCGACGCGTTCCAGCCGTTCATGGCCCTGAGCGCGCACAGGGGCTCCGCCGGCGACTCCCTCACCGTCCTGGAGGGCGGCGAACGCATCAACGCGGCGCTCAACCTGGCCACTTCACAGTGCCAGACCGAGGTGCTCACGATCCAGCCCAGCGACCGCTACACCGAACGCAGCCTGCTGCGCGGGCTGGAACGCGACCGGCCGCTGGTCGACCGCGGGGTGCGGATCCGGACCCTGTACCAGCACACGGCCAGGCACAACCCGGAGAAGCTGGCGTACGTCGCCCAGCTGGCCGCCGGCAAGGTGGAGTACCGCACCATCGACGAACTGGTCGAACGCCTCATCATCTGCGACGAGACCGTGGCCTTCATCCCCACCCGGGACGACCAGCAGGTCGCGCTGGAGCTGCGGCAGCCGGGACTCGTCCGCTATCTGATCAAGGTGTTCGAGTTCATGTGGGACCGGGCGGTCCCGCTGAGTGCGGGCGCCCCCTACGAAACCGCCGCCGGCGGCATCACGAACATCCAGCACTCCATCGCGAAACTCCTCGTGGAGGGCCACGTCGACGAGGCCATCGCCCGCCGGCTGGGCATGAACGTGCGCACCTGCCGCGCTCACATAGCCAAGCTGGCCACAGTCCTGGGCAGCGGCAGCAGGGCCCAACTCGGCTACCTCATAGCGCAGTCGGGGATCCTGAGCCGGGACGAACCGGGCGACGACCGGGCGCAGTGACGCGGCCGCGCCCGCGCGACGGATCGCGGGGCCGCCAGGGCCGAACCACACCGATCCGGGGGGCCGACGCGGAATCGGGAGCCCGCGGCTCCGGCTCCGGCCCTGAGCCATGGATGTCGAAGTCGCTGCCGAGCGTGGCCGGTTCGGCCTTGGCGGCCGCACGGGGCACAACGCCTCGACCAGAGAGCGCAGTGCGGCCTTGCCATCACCCAACGCCTCGAACCAGGACGGGCAGATCGGCCTCACGGCGGTGTCGATACGGCACTACGACGCAACTCGGTCGGCCACGCGCCCCCGTGGGTCACTCTGCTTCTCGAGTCACCCTGGGGATCCCCGCAAGGAGGCATCGCCGCCGCAGTCGGCAGCGGGCGCCCGGCGCACCCCGTATCGCTCACAGATCGGCCGGGGATCCCGGAACGGCGGGAGCGGTGGCCGGGAGCAGCTCCGTCGCGCGCACGGGGCCGTCCAGGCCCGCCTGGGCGATACGGACCCCGAGCTGCGTCCGGCTTGCCGCTCCCAGGGTCTCCGAGAGCCGGGCGATGTGCGCGCGGCAGGTACGGACACTGATGCCCAGGCGCTCGGCGACCACGGCGTCCTGGTGGCCCTCCGCGAGCAGCGCCGCGATCGAGCGCTCCCGGTGGGTGATGCCGTCGATGCCCGTCTCGGGGAGCGGCGAGGTGAGCGGGATCGCGAGGCGCCACAGGCGCTCGAAGACGGTCATCAGGTAGTCGACCAGCGCCGGATGGCGCAGTTCGAGCGCGATCGTGCGGTCCGCGTTCGCCGGGATGAAGGCGACCTTGCGGTCGAAGAGGATCAGGCGCTCGGGCACCTCGTCGAGGGTGCGCGCCTCGGCCGCGTCACCCATCAGCTCCATGTAGTTGTGCAGGCCCTGGCCGTGCCGGGCGACATGCGTGTACAGGTCGCGCATGCGCACGCCCCTGCGGCGCATCTCCATGGCCCGGTGCAGGCCCTCGGAGAGCTCGTCCTCGCGGCGGATACCGCCCGGCTGCACCGTCAGCACCTCGGACGCGCACTGCTCCGTCGCCTCGTCCATGGCGGCGCGGATCCGCGACAGCCCGTCCAGGACCCTGATCGCCACGCCCTCCCCGGGACCCTGTTCGCGGCCGCCGAGCCCTCCGTACCACTCGACCGCGGCCACCGCGGTCCCGAGCCGCGCCTGACTCGCGCCGACCTCCTCGTACACGCCGCGCAGCAGCCGGGTCATGACCTCCTGCGGGGAGGTCGGCACCAGCCAGTCCATGTCGTCGGGGTCCGGGTGCAGCAGCGCGAGTTCCAGCAGGCAGGGCACCGGCTCGGCGTCCGCGCGGGGCAACCGGCCCCGGCGTACGGCCCGGGAGTACACGCGGTTGCCGGCCCCGCAGAGCCGGTCAGCGCCGTGCGGATGCGTCTCCGTCCCATCCCCGGCCATCTTCCACCCCTGGCTCCGACTCCTGGCTCCGGCGTCCTGAGCTGCTCAGCTCACCAGCGACGTCCTCGCGCGCGTCCGGACACGGCCGTTTGCACCGTGTCCGAACGCCTTCGCAGCGCAACTATGCGCGGAGCCGCCCGCCTCCGCAACACAGGTCCCTCACCGGAGCACCCAGGAATGACCTGATGTATCCCTGATCATCCGGGCCTCAGGAACTTTCACTGCAGCAAGCTGACGGAGTCGCGGCAGGCGCCGCGGCGCACGATCGTGTGCGCTTCCGGAAACCACCGGGAAATCGGCGCGCCGAGTGAGGCACTCGGCGTCCGGGCATGGCAGACATGTTCGACGTTCACACGTTGACCGACGCGTGGTGGGTGGCCGAAGGGACGGCGGGAGGACCGCCGGCAGCGGCGGTGGAGTTCACCCGGGCGATGTGAGAACGCCCGGACCGCCGGTGGACGGGCGCCGTCGCCCGCCCACCGCGTGGGTCACTTGATGCCGTTGGCGTCGCAGTACGTCTTGTACTTGGGGGTGCAGATCTCCTGGACGGTGTAGATGCTGTCCTGGAGCACCGTGTCCTTGATGTTGCCCTTGGTGAGCGCGACCACCGGCACCAGCATCGACGGGATCTGCTTCTGCGTCGGGCTGTCGACCTTGTCGCGGGTCAGCGCGTCGAACTCGATCGAGCGGCCCTGGACCTTGGACACCGCCATCTCCGCGGCGTTGTTGGCCTCTTCGGGGTACGACTTGTACACACTCATGTACTGCTCGCCCGAAAGGATCCGCTGCACCGCGTCCAGCGCCGCGTCCTGTCCGGTCACCGGCGGGATCTTGGTGGCGCCGGCCTCCTTCAGCGCGTCGATGATGGCGCCCGCCATGCCGTCGTTCGCGGAGTAGACACCGGTGATGTTGCTCAGCCCGATGGCCCGGATCGCCGCCTGCATGTTCGCCTTGGCGTTCTCCGGCTTCCAGTCCTTGGTGTCGAACTCCCCCGCCTTGGGGATCTTCACCTTGTCCTTGAGCTCGCTCAGCGCACCCGCCTTGAACTGCGCGGCGTTCGGGTCGGTGGGCGAGCCGTTCATCATGACGATCGTGCTGCTGGAGGCGTTGGAGCCCAACTTGTCGACGAGGGCGCGCCCCTGCACCTGGCCGACCAGCTCGTTGTCGAAGGAGATGTACGCGTCGATCGGGCCCTGCGCGAGCCGGTCGTAGGCGATGACCGGAATGCCCGCGTCCTTCGCCTTCTGCACACCGGGAGCGATGGCCTTGGCGTCCACCGCGTCCACCAGGAGCACGTCCACCTTGTCGGCGATCATCTGGTCGAGCTGCTGGTTCTGCTTGGCCGCGTCCGCGTCGGCGTTCTCGTAGACGACCTTGCCCTTGTCGTCGGTAAGGGAACGGACCTGCTTCTCGATGATGGGGTAGTCGAACTTGTCGTACCGGGGGTTCTCCTTCTCGGGCAGAAGGAGACCCACTGTGATGTCGTTGCCCTTCTTGGGGCTCGCGGAGCTGCTGCCCCCGCCGACTCCGTCGATGACGCCGCATGCGGCGAGCGAGATGGCCGACGCCGCGGCGGCCAGAGCTATCGCGGTACGACGCACAGCGGTCCTACGGGTGGTACGAGCGTTCACATCAGAAGCCTTCCGGGCGTGGGAGCAGCGTTGCGACCCAGGTGGCTGAAAGCCAACGCGGGGACGGTATGCAACGTCAAGAACTACCGGTTAACGAGATGGCAACAGCACTCGGGTGGAAGTCAAGTGAAGACCAAGGCATAACGGTGCGAGGACGGTTCCCAAACCTCCGTGTGATGAAGATTTCGCCCGCCACCTGCGGGGATCCGGAAACCGACGAACCGTCAACTTGTTGACCACGGAGTGTGGTTCACCACCTCACTGCAAACGTGATCTACCTCACGTTCCGTCGGCCGAGTCACCGCCTGCCGCAGTCGCCGTGCGCCAGGAGGAGTCGAACCGCGCATCCTCCGGGCCGCATGCGGCAGTTCGCCATCAACGGCACGTTTCCGGGCATATCGAAGAAGACGGACCACTGCCGCGCGATCGAAACGGAAGCCGGGAAGGCCGTGAGGACCTCGGCCTACGGCATCCGGGACCGGCTCCTGGCTCCGGCTTCTGGCCCTTGCCGCACGCGAAGGGGCGGCACCGGAAGAGTTCCGGTGCCGCCCCTTCGGTATGACCTCAGTCGGTCTGCTGCTGCCGCTTGGGCCGCCACACCACCAGCGCGCTGGTCTGCTGCACCTCCTGGTACGGCACCAGGTCACGGCGGTACGAGGCGTGTACCGCGGCCTCGCGCTGGCGCATCGTCGCCGCCGCGCCGTCCAGCGCGGACTGGAGCTCGGCGACGCGGGCCTGGAGCGCGATGACCTGGTTCTCCAGTTCGATGATGCGCTTGATGCCGGCCAGGTTGATGCCCTCGTCCTGCGACAACTGCTGCACCTGACGGAGCAGTTCGATGTCGCGGGCCGAGTAGCGCCGGCCCCGGCCGGCCGTGCGGCCGGGGGACACGAGTCCCAGGCGGTCGTACTGGCGCAGCGTCTGCGGGTGCAGTCCGGAGAGCTGGGCCGCCACCGAGATGACGTAGACCGGGCTGTCCTCGGTCAGTTCGTACGGGTTGCGTCGACGGCCGTCCATCTCGTCATGCTCCCTTCGCCGCCTGGAACAGCTCCGCCCGCGGATCCTCGCCCGCGGTCGCCTCGCGATACGCCTCAAGCGCGTCACGAGCTTTCCCCGACAGGTCCTTCGGGACACTCACCTCGACGGTGACCAGCAGATCGCCGCGGGTGCCGTCCTTGCGGACCGCGCCCTTGCCACGGGCACGCATGGTGCGCCCGTTGGGCGTGCCCGGGGGCAGCTTCAGCGTCACCGGGGGCCCGCCGAGGGTGGGCACCCGGATGTCGGCGCCGAGCGCCGCCTCCGCGAACGTCACGGGCACGGTCACCGTCAGGTTGTCGCCCTTGCGGCCGAAGACGGGGTGCGCGTCCACGTGCACGACGACGTACAGATCGCCGGCCGGGCCGCCCCGCTCGCCGGGACCGCCCTTGCCGCGCAGCCGGATGCGCTGCCCGTCCGTGACGCCCGCCGGGATGCGGACCTGCATCGTCCGGGACGACTTCGCCCGGCCGCTGCCCTTGCACTCCAGGCAGGGGTGCTCGGCGATGAGTCCGCGGCCCTTGCAGTCCGGGCAGGGGTCGGTCAGCGAGAAGCCGCCGCCGGAGCCGCGCGCCACCTGGCCGGTGCCGACGCAGGTCGGGCACACACGCGGTGTGCCGTTCTTGTCGCCGGTTCCCGAACAGGCCTTGCACGGCGCCTGCGAGGACATGCGCAGCGGTACCGTCGCGCCGTCCACCGCCTCCATGAAGCTCAGCGTGACCTCGGACTCGATGTCCTGGCCGCGCCTCGGCTGCGTACGCGTGCCCGCGCCGCCGCCGCGGTTGAACAGGCCCCCGAAGACGTCACCGATGCCGCCGCCGAAATTCCCTCCGCCGGCGCTCCCCTGGCCGCCGAAGAGGTCGCCGAGGTCGAAGTTGAACGAGCCACCCGCTCCGGGACCGGGGCGGAAGCCGCCGTTCCCGAAGAGGGTGCGGGCCTCGTCGTACTCCTTGCGCTTCTTGGGGTCGCCGAGGACGTCGTTCGCCTCGGAGATCTCCTTGAAACGTTCCTCCGCCTTGGCGTTGCCCTTGTTGGCGTCCGGGTGGAACTCGCGGGCGAGCTTCCGGTACGCCTTCTTGATCTCGGCCTCAGTGGCGTCCTTGGGGACGCCGAGGACCTTGTAGTAGTCCTTCTCGATGAAGTCCTTGGTGCTCATCCCCGACGTCCCTCCTTCCCTACGCCGCATGGGTGTACGTCAGCCCTCGTCCGGGCCACCGCTCTCCTTGTCGTCGCCCGCCTCGCCCGTCTCCCCGGCCTTGACCGTCTGCGCCCCCGGCTGCGGCTCGGCGACGGCCACCCGCGCGGGGCGGATGGTGCGCTCGCCGAAGCGATACCCGGGCTGCAGAATCGCCACGCACGTCGTCTCCGTGACGTCCGGCGCGTACGAGTGCATCAGGGCCTCGTGGATCGTCGGGTCGAAGGGCTCGCCCTCCTTGCCGAACTGCTGCAGACCCATCTTCGCCGCGACGGTCTCCAGCGACTCGGCGACGGACTTGAATCCGCCGACGAGCTCGCCGTGGTCCCGCGCGCGGCCGATGTCGTCGAGCACCGGCAGGAGCTCGGTCAGGAGGTTCGCGATCGCGATCTCCTTGACCGTGATCCGGTCGCGCTCGACGCGGCGACGGTAGTTCTGGTATTCGGCCTGGAGGCGCTGGAGGTCCAGGGTGCGCTCGTTGAGCGCAGTGCGCACCTGGTCCAGCTGTGCCATCAGACCGGCGGTCTGTGTGTTCGCGTCCCCTGCCGGGGCCGCCGCCTCCTTCGGAGAGGAAGAGGCGGCCTGCGGCTCGGCGTCATCAGGGGTGGCGCCGGAGGGGACGTCGGGCTTCTCCTCGAAGCCCGGGGTCTCCTCCGTCACGCGGCACCGTCCTTACGGTCCTCGTCGACGATCTCGGCGTCGACGACATCGTCGTCGGCCTTCGCCTGGCCGGCACCGGCGTCACCGGCACCGCCCGCGGCCTGCGCGGCCTGGGCGTCGGCGTACATGGCCTGGCCGAGCTTCTGGGAGACGGCCGCGACCTTCTCCGTGGCGCTGCGGATCTCGGCCGTGTCCTCGCCCTTGAGCGT
Source organism: Streptomyces sp. CA-106110 (assembly GCF_050936285.1). Classification (NCBI taxonomy): domain Bacteria; kingdom Bacillati; phylum Actinomycetota; class Actinomycetes; order Kitasatosporales; family Streptomycetaceae; genus Streptomyces; species Streptomyces sp. CA-106110. The sequence continues at coordinate 5,955,692 of NZ_JBNJNB010000001.1, forward strand.
CTCCTTCAGCTCGGCGACGGCGGCCTCGACCTCGGTCTTGATCTCGCCCGGGACCTTGTCCTCGTTGTCCTTGAGGAACTTCTCCGTCTGGTAGACGAGCTGCTCGCCCTGGTTGCGGGTCTCGGCGGCCTCGCGGCGGCGGTGGTCCTCCTCCGCGTACTGCTCGGCCTCCTGGCGCATCCGGTCGACCTCGTCCTTCGGCAGCGAGGAGCCGCCGGTGACGGTCATCTTCTGCTCCTTGCCGGTGCCGAGGTCCTTCGCCGTGACGTGCATGATGCCGTTGGCGTCGATGTCGAAGGACACCTCGATCTGCGGGACACCGCGCGGGGCCGGCGGCAGACCGGTCAGCTCGAACATGCCGAGCTTCTTGTTGTACGCCGCGATCTCACGCTCGCCCTGGTAGACCTGGATCTGCACGGACGGCTGGTTGTCCTCGGCCGTGGTGAAGATCTCGGACCGCTTGGTCGGGATCGTGGTGTTGCGCTCGATGAGCTTGGTCATGATGCCGCCCTTGGTCTCGATACCGAGGGACAGCGGGGTGACGTCGAGGAGCAGGACATCCTTGACCTCGCCCTTGAGGACACCGGCCTGGAGCGAGGCGCCGATGGCGACGACCTCGTCCGGGTTCACGCCCTTGTTGGCCTCCTTGCCGCCGGTCAGCTCCTTGACGAGCTCGGCGACGGCGGGCATACGGGTGGAGCCACCCACGAGGACGACGTGGTCGATCTCACCGATGGAGATGCCGGCGTCCTTGATGACGTTGTGGAACGGCGTCTTGCAGCGCTCGAGCAGGTCGGCCGTCAGCTGCTGGAACTGAGCCCGGGTGAGCTTCTCGTCCAGGTGCAGCGGGCCCTCGGCGGACGCGGTGATGTACGGCAGGTTGATCGAGGTCTCGGTGGACGAGGACAGCTCGATCTTGGCCTTCTCCGCAGCCTCACGCAGGCGCTGGAGGGCCATCTTGTCCTTGCCGAGGTCGACGCCGTGGCCGGCGGCGAACTGCTTGACCAGGTAGTCGACGACGCGCTGGTCCCAGTCGTCACCACCGAGGTGGTTGTCACCGTTGGTGGCCTTCACCTCGACGACGCCGTCACCGATCTCCAGGAGGGACACGTCGAAGGTGCCGCCACCGAGGTCGAAGACGAGGATGGTCTGGTCGTCCTTGTCGAGGCCGTAGGCGAGGGCGGCCGCGGTCGGCTCGTTGACGATGCGCAGGACGTTGAGGCCCGCGATCTCACCGGCCTCCTTGGTGGCCTGCCGCTCGGAGTCGTTGAAGTAGGCCGGGACGGTGATGACCGCGTCGGTCACCTTCTCGCCCAGGTAGGCCTCCGCGTCCCGCTTCAGCTTCTGCAGGATGAACGCGGAGATCTGCTGCGGGTTGAAGTCCTTGCCGTCGAGCTGGATCTTCCAGTCCGTGCCCATGTGACGCTTCACGGAGCGGATGGTCCGGTCCACGTTGGTGACCGCCTGACGCTTGGCCACCTCTCCGACGAGCACCTCACCGTTCTTGGCGAAGGCGACGACGGACGGCGTGGTCCTGGCACCCTCGGCGTTGGTGATGACGGTGGGCTCGCCGCCTTCCAGAACGCTGACGACGGAGTTAGTCGTGCCCAGGTCGATGCCGACCGCACGTGCCATTTCGATTCCTCCAGCTGACTTGAGTGGAACAGGCTCAAGGATGCACGAGGGATCGGTGCGGCGTCAACAGACCTGAGTCGAGCAGACTCAACTTTGGTCCGGGGCCGCTCGGCAACCAGGGAAACACCCTGCGTGGCAGCCCTCCGGGGACCACGCCAGGGGCCCGGACACCGCGACCAGCAGGACCGCCGCACGCACCGGACCCGCGCCCTCAAGCGCTCGCGCCACCGCTGCCCAGCAGCAGGGCCAGCCGGCTCACCGCCCGGTCGATCTCGCGGGCGCAGTCGTACAGCACGTCGTGCGGCTGCGCCCAGGGGTCGGGGACGTCGTCCTCGGCGGCGGCGACCGGGGCGGTGGCACCTCTGCGGGCGGCCACGACTGCCACCACTCCATCGAAACCACCCGCAACCCCGAGGTCTTCCCCGTCCATCATCCCGCCGGACACCGCCCACCGCCCCGCACCGCCCGCAGCACTGCCAGCCGCCGTGCGCAGGCCGTCCACGGCACCCGTGGCGACGGAGTCGTCCACGGCGACCGCGGCGTCCCGGGCCCGCGCGCCGTCCACTCCCCCGGCGGCGAGACGGACGAACTCCTTCAGCGTGAAGCAGCGGCGCATCGCCGACGGCGCGAGCCGCACGGCCGCCTCCCGGTGCTCGCGCGCGAGCCCGAGCACCAGAGCCGCCTCAGCGACGAGTTGCGCGGTGAGCGGGCGGGCCGAGAACCCGGATCCGTCCCCGCCCAGCCTCTCCAGCACGGCCCTCGTGGAGTTCTCCATACCGGGCCGGGGCCGCGCCTCGGTGCCCGCGCTCTCCGGCCGCACGGCCGACCCGGGCGGGAGCCGCGCGGCCAGCAACCGCTCGGCGAACACCGAGCGGTGCACGTTGCCCGTGCAGACGAACAGGACCCGGGTCATTTCTCACCCGTGCGCCGCGTCGCCGCGGGCGCGACGGCCTCCTCCCCGGGGGCAGACGCACGAGGTGCGGGCAGCTCGCCGTACCGCCCGTAGGCGCCGTAGCGGCCGTAGCCGTAGCGCCCCCCCTTGGGAACAGGCGCCATGCTGAAAACCGTGCCGAGGACGCGGACACCCACGCGCTCCAGCGACTGGGCGGCGGTGCGCACCTGGTCCCGGCTGGTCTTGGCCGCGCGGACGACGAGCAACGCACCTTGAGCGAGCGAGGCGAGGCCGACGGTGTCGGCGACCGGCAGCAGCGGCGCGGTGTCGACGATCACGACCTCGTAGGTGCCGGCCAGCTCGCGCAGCACCTCCTCCATGCGTGCCGAGGCCAGCAGTTCCGTGGGGTTCGGCGGTACGGCGCCGGCGGCGAGCACGGAGAGCCGGCCGGCCTGCTGCATCACCTCCTCGATACGGGCCTGCCCGATGAGCACCGTGGTCAGACCGGCGTCCTGGACGAGGCCGAAGGCCGGGGCCACACACGGCCGGCGCAGGTCGCCGTCGACCAGACAGGTGGACACGCCCGCCTCGGCGAGCGACAGCGCGAGGTTCACGGCGGTGTTGGTCTTGCCCTCGCCCGGCATGGAACTCGTCACCACGATGATCCGGGGCGGGTCGTCGACCTGTGAGAACTGCAGGTTGGTGCGCAGCTTGCGGAAGGCCTCGGCGCGCCTCGAGTGCGCGTCCACCGTGACGAGCGGCCGCTTGGGGGCGTTCCTGTCGTACGGGATCGTGCCGAGGCCGGGCAGTGCGGTGAACTCGCCGAGCGCCTCGCTCGCCTTGAACGTGGTGTCGAGCGTCTCGCGCAGGGCGACGATCCCGGCACCGAGCAGCAGGCCGCCGAGCACGCCCGCGGCCAGGTTCACCATGGGCCGCGGCGAGACCGGAACGGTGGGGGCCACGGCCTCCTGGGTGATGCCCAGGGAGACGGGGGAAGTGCCCGCAGCGGTGCGGCTCCTGACGGGCCGTTCGGAGGTCACCGCACGCTTGGGCGTCTCCAGCCGCTCGACGACCGCACTGAATCGCGTCGCCACGGCGTTGGCGATGCGCGCCGCCCGCCGGGGAGCGGTGTCCCGCACGGTGATGTCGATGAGCACGGTGTTGAGCGGGGCGACGGCCGTGATCCGGGACGCGAGCTCCTCGGGCGTGGTGCGCAGCCGCAGCTTCTGCACGACGAACTCCGTCACCTGACGGGTCGTCACGATCGCGGCGTACGACTGCACTCGCGCCTGCGAGAAGCTCTGCCCCTGGTTGAGCTGGGTGGTGTCCTCGCCGGTGCGGGTCGCGACGAAGAGCTGGGTCCTGGCCTCATAGACCGGGGTGCTCAAGGCCGTTGCGGCGATCGCCGCCCCGATTGCGAGAACCAGACAGACCGTGACGGTCGGCCAGCGTCTGGCAAGGGCCTTCAGGAAACCGTGGAGATCCAAACTGCACCCATCATAGAACTGACGAAATCAGTTGAAATGCCGTCTTACTTCCCGTTTCGCACCGCCGACGATAGGGACTCATCCACAGCGAAGGGGGGAGCCACCCCCGCACGGGCCCGTCGAACGCCCCTGTCGACGCACATCGCCGCGTCACCCCGTCGGCGCGACCGCTTGGGCCATCGAGAAGCGAGCGCTACCCCATCCGGTCACTCCTGAGCGACGCCCCGTCAGCCGATGTAGATATGTCCCATTTATTCGATGTATCTAGATCTTGATGACGGCCGACGCGCAGCCGCCTGGCCCGGACTGAAGTCGAGAAGAGCGAAGAAGGAGAGTGAAGAAAATGACGACATCGCCCAGATGGCGGGTCGCGTTGGCATCGGCAGCATCGGTTGCCATGCTCATCGCCGCACCGCTGGCAGGGGCGCAGGCCGCTCACGCGCAGCCGTACCCGCCGTCCTCGGCCCTGGGCCTCGACCTCACCACGATGGCGCGGGGACAGCAGCTGCACTTCCACACCGCCGCGGGACTGTTCCGTTTCCGGCAGAGGGTCCTGGCGATCCTGGAGTCGACGCCGATCATCCTTGGCCGGTTCCATGCCCACCACGACGGATCCGTGTCCGGGACCGTGACCATCCCGAGGAGGGCCCCGGCCGGCTGGCACGTCTTCCGGCTCGCCGCGGACCATCCCGACATCAGCCTGGGCGCCACCATCTACGTCCTGGGCGGGACGGCGACCACCCCCCCGGGCGGGCACAACGCAACCGGCGGAGGACGCAACGGGTCCCAGGGACGCGGCGCGACCGGCGGCACGGTGAGCTACCGGCACCAGAACCAGCACGTGAACCAGAACCGCAGCAGCCTCGCAGCGACGGGCGACGACCAGGCCCTGGCACTCGGCGGCACCGCGGCGGCACTGCTCCTGGCGGGTGGTGGCACGCTCCTGGCCGTGCGTCGCCGCCACGGCTCATGACGGACAGTCGATGACGGAGCAAGACATCCGTATGGCGGAAGCACGGCGTCCCGGCACCGGCCGGGACGCCGTCGCCATGCCCGGATCCGGCGGTTCCGGCGACCGGGCACCACACCGCCCTCGAGCACTCAGGATTGTTCTGCTGACCGCTGCGCTGATCCCGCTGGCCTGCGCCGTCTGGATCGGCATCACCGGACTGTTCGCCCGCCAGGAACTCCTCGCCGCCCAGCGGGACCTCGACGCGCTGCGGCACTCGCTGTCGCCCAGAGCCGCCTCCGGCGCGGCGACCGCGTCCCCCTCACAACGGCTGCGGCTGGTGCAGTCCGCCGCCGTCCACGCGGCTCGGGCGCGCCGTCTCACCTCCGGACCGGCCTGGGACGCGGCCGCCGAGGTCCCCTACTTCGGCAGCCCGGTCACCAGCATGAGTGGTACCGCCCATGCGGTGGACCGGCTGACCCGCAGGGTGCTGACCCCGCTGATCGGTGTCCTTCCGGCGTCCGCCCCGGGCGGAAGCGGCGGCGGGATGGCCCAGGCCGTGGCGGCGCTGCAGCTGTACACGCCGTACCTCGCCCGGGCCGCGGACGTCACCGCCGGGGTGCGGGCTCAGGTGGACGCCCTGCCCCACTCCACCTGGCTGCCCGAGGCCGACCGGGCCCGTGCCGATCTGAAACAGCAGCTCGACCATCTCGCCCCCGTGATGACCGACGTCTCCCTGGCCGCCCGTGTCCTGCCGCCCATGCTCGGCATGCAAGGGGAGAGACGTTACTTCCTCGCGTTCCAGAACCCGGCCGAGGCACGCGGCACCGGAGGTCTTCCGGGCGCCTTCGCCGTGCTGCGGGCCGACCGGGGCCGGCTGTCGTTCGAACGGTTCGGCAGCACCGAGATGGCCAAGGTGAAGTCGGCCGTCGACCTCGGATCGGAATTCAAGACCCAGTACCGGGCCAGCAACCCCACCAAGGTGTGGGCCAACTCCAACATGAGCCCGCACTTCCCCTACGCGGCCCGCATCTGGGCAGCGGCTTGGCAGAAACACACCGGCGAAGACGTGGACGGGGCGATCGCCGTCGACCCGGTGGTGCTGAGCCGCCTCCTGCGGGTCACCGGCCCGGTCCGCATGGCCGACGGCACCAAGCTCACCGCCGACAACGTGGTGGACCTCACCGAGAGGTCCGGCTACGCGGAGTACCACGACGTCATCAAGCGCAGGGACTTCTTCGTCGACGCGGCCCGTGTCGCTGCCGGCGGGGTGCTGGGGGCGCTCGACGACGCACGCCGGCTGCCCGCGCTGCTCGTCGCCGTGGACGACGTCCAGCGGGACGGACGGCTGAAGGTGTGGAGCGCCCACGAGGAAGAGCAGAGCCTCATCCAGTCCCGCCCTCTGGCGGGGACGCTCCCGGAAACCGCCGGCCCCTTCGCCGGACTGGTGGTGAACAACAAGGCCGGCGGCAAGCTGGACTACTACCTCGACCGGAGCCTGGTCTGGGAAGCGGGCGGCTGCGCCGCCGGCGGCCGTCCGGTGACGGTGACCGTGACCCTGGCCAACCGGGCGCCGACCGCAGGTTTGCCCACCTCCGTCACGATGAGGTCCGACTACCCGCTCTACCGCACCCGGCCCGGGGACAACCGGCTCCTGGTCTCCTACTACGCCGGGGTCGGAGCCACCTTGAGCAGTGCCACCCTGGACGGCCGGCCCGCGCTGCTCGCGCCGGGCATCGAGCGCGGCCACTCGGTCTTCACACTGGACCTGGAGCTGCCGGCCGGCTCGCAGCGCACCCTCGTGCTCCACTTGCGGGAGCCGAGCGCCGAGGGCACCCCCACCCTGCTGCGGCAGCCGCTGGCGACACCGCTGCGGGCCACGCTGAAGCCGGGAGTCGGCTGCTATGTCTGAGCGCGTACGCCGTGCGACGGCCGAGCGCGTGCGCCCCGGGGCGGCGCGGCCTGTGCGCTGCGCCGCGGCAGCCGTGCTCGCCTCCGTGCTGCTGCTCGCGTTCCGTCCCGCGGGGGACCGCACCCCCGGCGTCGCGGCGGACCCGGCTGTCAGTGGGCGGCGGGCCTCCGCCCACCGGGTCGAGCGATTGCGGGTCAAGGTGCTCGAGGTCCTGCCGCACGACCGGCGCGCGTTCACCGAGGGCCTGGAGATGGCCGGCGGCACCCTCTACGAGGGCACCGGTCTGGCGGGCGGGTCCTCGGTGCAGGCAGGCCCTCCCGGCAAACCGCCCAAGGCCCGGGTGAAGCTGCCCTCCCCCTTGTTCGGGGAGGGGATCACCGTGCTGGGCCGGACCCTGTGGCAGCTCACCTGGCGTGACGGGATCGCCATCGAGCGGGACGCCACGACGCTCAGGGAGCTGCGCCGCGTCCCGTATCCGGACGAGGGCTGGGGCATCTGCCTCCAGCGGGGGACACAGCGGCTGATCACCAGCGACGGCTCGGCGCGCCTGACGTTCCGCAGCCCTGTCAGGCTCGCGAGGACGGGCGGCGTCACGGTGACGGAGTCGGGGCGGCCGGTCACCGAGCTGAACGAGCTGGAGTGCGTCGGCTCCACCGTGTACGCGAATGTGCTGCCCACCGACCGGATCGTGCGCATCGATCCCGCCACCGGCGCGGTGACGGCGACCATCGACGCCTCGGGCCTGATGTCCGGTGAGGATCTCGCCCCCGGGGCCGTACTGAACGGCATCGCGGCCGTCCCCGGAACGGATCAGTTCCTCATCACCGGGAAGTTCTGGCCCAGAATGTTCCGTGTCGAGTTCGTTCCGGCCTGATCCCGCGGACGGGCCGGACCAGCGGCCGAGCCGGGACCGGCGCCGGCCCCACAGCGACGCAGATCACCGCTTGCGCCACTACAGTGCGGCGGGATAAGTGGGTAGTCTCAGACGGACTGCATAAGTTACCGCTTAGTAATCGCATCTTCGGAGTACACGGACGTACAACGGAGGTGACCCCCCTCGCAGGCCCGAGGAGCCCCCAAATGCAACTCGCCGCGATCATCGTGTCGCTGGTCCTGGCTGTGGTCGGCGTGGCGTTGTTCGCCCGAGCCATCGGCCAGATCTACCGCTTCGTGCGGCTCGGACAGAACGTGCCCGCCGGCACCCGCACCAACGACCCCAAGCAGCGCACCGTCACCGTGGTCAAGGAGTTCCTCGGCCACACCCGTATGAACCGCTGGGGCATCGTCGGCGTCGCGCACTGGTTCGTGGCGGTGGGCTTCTTCACCCTGGTCCTGACCCTGGTCAACGCCTTCGGCCAGCTCTTCCAGGCCGACTGGTACATCCCCGTCATCGGCGACTGGCCGCCGTACGAGGTCTTCACCGAGCTCGTGGGCCTGCTCACCACGCTCGGCATCCTGACGCTCATCGCGATCCGCCAGCTGTCGCGCCCGGGCCGCCCGGGCCGCAAGTCCCGCTTCGCGGGCTCCAACACCGGGCAGGCGTACTTCGTCGAGGCCGTCATCCTCATCATCGGCCTGGCGATCCTCACGCTGCGCGGCCTGGAGGGTGCCCTCCACCACGTGACGGGCTACGAGGCGTCGTACCTGATCTCGTACCCGCTGGTCGCGGCCTTCAAGGGCCTGAGCGTGGGCACGCTGCAGAACGTGGTCTACCTGGTCGCAATGATCAAGATCGCGACGTCCTTCATCTGGATGATCACCGTCTCGCTGAAGACGGACATGGGCGTGGCCTGGCACCGCTTCCTCGCCTTCCCCAACATCTGGTTCAAGCGGGAGAGCGACGGCGGTACGGCCCTCGGCGCCCTCCAGCCGATGACGAGCGGCGGCAAGCCGATCGACTTCACCGACCCGGGCGAGGACGACGTCTTCGGCGTCTCCCAGGTCGAGCAGTTCTCCTGGAAGGGTCTGCTGGACTTCTCCACCTGCACCGAGTGCGGCCGCTGCCAGTCGCAGTGCCCGGCCTGGAACACGGGCAAGCCGCTCTCCCCCAAGCTCCTGATCATGTCCCTGAGGGACCACGCCCACGCCAAGGCTCCGTACCTGCTGGCCGGCGGCGGCAAGACCATGGAGGGCGAGGAGAAGGCGTCCGCCGAGCAGCTCAAGGACGTTCCGGCCGCCGCCCTCGCCGAGGCCGAGCGCCCGCTGATCGGCACCGCCGAGGAGAACGGCGTCATCGACCCGGACGTGCTGTGGTCCTGCACCACCTGCGGTGCGTGCGTGGAGCAGTGCCCGGTGGACATCGAGCACGTCGACCACATCGTCGACATGCGCCGCTACCAGGTCATGATCGAGTCCTCGTTCCCGTCCGAGGCGGGCACGATGCTCAAGAACCTGGAGAAGAAGGGCAACCCCTGGGGCCTGGCCAAGAAGCAGCGCCTGGAGTGGACCAAGGAGGTCGACTTCGAGGTGCCGGTCGTGGGCCAGGACATCGAGGACCTGTCCGAGGTCGAGTACCTGTACTGGGTCGGCTGCGCGGGCGCCCTCGAGGACCGCGCCAAGAAGACCACGAAGGCGTTCGCCGAACTCCTCCACATCGCGGGCGTCAAGTTCGCGATCATGGGCGGCGACGAGAAGTGCACCGGTGACTCCGCCCGCCGCCTCGGCAACGAGCCCCTGTTCCAGGAGCTCGGCATGGAGAACGTGGCCGCGTTGAACATGGCCTTCGGTGAGGACGACGAGGACCCGGCGACGAAGAAGCCGCGGTCGGCCAAGAAGATCGTCGCGACCTGCCCCCACTGCCTCAACACGATCGGCAACGAGTACCCGCAGATCGGCGGCGACTACGAGGTCGTCCACCACACCCAGCTGCTCCAGCACCTGGTGGACGAGGGCAAGCTGATCCCGGTCACCCCGGTCGAGGGCATCATCACCTACCACGACCCGTGCTACCTGGGCCGCCACAACAAGATCTACACGCCGCCGCGCGAGATCATCGGCAAGGTCCCGGGCCTGCGCAACGAGGAGATGCACCGCCACAAGGAGCGCGGCTTCTGCTGCGGCGCCGGCGGCGCCCGGATGTGGATGGAGGAGCGCATCGGCAAGCGCATCAACAACGAGCGCGTGGACGAGGCCCTCTCCCTGAACCCGGACATCGTCTCCACAGCCTGCCCGTTCTGCCTGGTCATGCTGACCGACTCGGTCAACGGCAAGAAGAACGAGGGCAAGGCCAAGGAGTCCATCCAGGTCGTGGACGTGGCCCAGCTGCTGCTGGACTCCGTCAGGACGCCGGTCGACCCGGCGGGCGAGGCGGAGACGGAGAGCGAGCCGGAGCCGCAGCCGGTGAAGTAGCCGGTGCTCGAACAACGGCCGAGGGGCCGAGGTCGCGTACTGCGACCTCGGCCCCTCGGCCGTTCACGGCCAGCGCCGCTGCACCGGGCTCCACCAGGGCTCTTCGGCGACGTCCGCAGGTCTGTAGGCCGTAGGTGTGCTCTTCTCCCGGTGGGCGGTACGCCGCCCACGCCGCTCTGTCCTGTGCTGCCAGCATGACTGCCTGTCGTGATCATGAATCGCTGCCGCCTCAGCGGTCGGCCAGGAACGCGGTGAAGCTGAATGGTGTCTGCCCGGCGTGACACAGCCGGCCCCGATGGCTCCCGTATCCGGGTGATGAGGGTCATCGCCAGGATGAACGTGGGTGGTCCGGCCCTCCAGGTCTCCACCCTGATGCGCGGCCTCGACGACGAGTTCTTCGACCATCGGCTGTACGCCGGTTTCGTGGGCCCGGACGAGGCCGACTACGTCGATCAACGGGCGCCCGATGTGCAGGTGTGCCGGGTGCCCACCCTGGGACGGGCCGTGCGGCCCACCGACGACCTGCGCGCACTGGCCGCACTGACCGCCGCCATGCGCCGGTTCCGCCCGCACATCGTGCACACGCACACCGCCAAGGCCGGAACCCTGGGACGTGCGGCGGCCGTGCTCGCGCGGGTGCCGGCACGCGTGCACACGTACCACGGCCACCTTCTGCACGGCTATTTCTCACCGGCGAAGACCCGGCTGCTGGTGCAGGCCGAGCGGGGCCTGGCGACCGTCACCGACCGGCTGGTGGCAGTGGGGCGCACCGTCCGCGACGACCTCCTGGCCGCCGGCATCGGCGAGCCCCGGCAGTACGCCGTGGTGCCGCCCGGCACCACCCCGGCCGTGCCTTCCCCGCGCCCGGAGGCACGCAGGCAGCTCGGCCTGCCGGCGGACGGCCCCGTCGTGGCCTACGTCGGGCGGGTGACGAGGGTCAAGCGGCCCGACCGGTTCCTGTCGGTGGCCCGGGAGGTGCGTCGCGCCGTGCCGGACGCCCGGTTCCTGGTGTGCGGTGGCGGAGACCTGCAGAGCGAGCTGGAAACGGCCGCCGACCTGCGCGAGTCGCTCCACCTGCTGGGCTGGCGCGCCGACGTCGAGACCGTGTACGCGGCCGCGGACCTGGTGCTGCTGACGTCGGACAACGAGGGCATGCCGGTCAGTCTCATCGAGGCGGGCCTGGCCGGTGTGCCGACCGTGGCGACGAACGTGGGCAGCGTGTCGGAGGTGGTGCAGGACGGGCAGACCGGCCTGCTGGCTCCCCCCGACGCCCAGGAACTCACCCGTCACGCCATCAGGCTGCTCAACGACGACGGGCTCCGTTCGCGCATGGGGCAGCAGGCCCGCGCGTGGACGGCGCGGAAGTTCGGGACGGAGCGCCTGGTCCAGGACACCCATGACCTCTATGCCTCCATCGCTGTGGAACGCGGCTGGTGGCCCTCAGCCCTACCGAAAGGTGTCAACCGTTGAACGTCGTAGTGACCGGCGGCGCCGGGTTCATCGGAGCGAACCTCTGCCGCGAGCTTGCCTCCCGCCCCTCCGTCGGCAAGGTCGTCGCCCTGGACGACCTGAGCACCGGTTCGGCGGCCAATCTGGCAGGCACGGACGTGGAGTTGGTCGATGGCAGCATCCTCGACCAGGCCCTGCTCGAAGACGTGGTGGACAGCGCCGACGCCGTGGTCCACCTGGCCGCCCGGCCGTCCGTGCCGCGCTCCCTGGCGGATCCGTTCGCCACCCATGACGTCAACGCCACCGGCACCGTGCGCGTGCTCGAAGCGTGCCGCCGCCGTCACACCCACCTCGTCGCCGCGTCGTCGTCCTCGGTGTACGGCTCGGTCACCGACCTGCCCAAGCACGAGGACCTGCCGACCCGTCCGCTCAGCCCGTACGCCGCCAGCAAACTCGCGACCGAGTCCTATGTGCTCTCCTACGGACCGGCCTTCGGTCTGCCGGCGCTCGTGTTCCGCTTCTTCAACGTCTACGGCCCGCTGCAGCCCGCCGGACACGCGTACGCAGCGGTCGTTCCGTCGTTCATCGATGCGGCGCTGCGCGGTCACCCGCTCACGGTCTTCGGGGACGGCCACCAGACCCGCGACTTCACCTACGTGGGAACGGTCGTCCGGGTGCTCGCCGACGCCGTCCTGCGGAAGGTCACCTGCGCGAGCCCCGTCAACCTGGCCTTCGGTACCCGGGTCAGCGTCCTGGAACTGGCCCATCACCTCGCCAAGGCAATGGAGTTGGCAGTGGAGATCCGCCACGAGGCACCGCGCCCCGGTGATGTGCGGGACTCGCAGGCCGACGACGGGGTGCTCCGCGGTCTCTTCGCGGGTCTCCAGGCGGTTCCCCTGGAGCAGGGTCTGGCCGAGACCGTCCGGTGGTTCCGCTCCCTGCCCGCGTACGCGTGACAGCGGCAGGGGCAGAAGCGGCCACTGGGCGCCGCGCAACAGGCTGAGGAAACGGGTCGCGGTCCTTGATCGCGGCCCGTTTCGCGGTCTGGACCGCGATGTTCGCCGCGGTGCGCGCGCCGCGGCGAACCGCGGTACGTGAGCAGCAGAAAAGCGACCGGGGCCCGCCACGGCCGCGCAGCCGGCACATGGCGGGCACCGGCCGGCTCGGACCGGGGCAGCCCCCCGTCAGAGGATCTCGACCCTCTCTCCCCGGCATCGGTTGCGGGTGTCGAGCACGTATGCCCCGGCACGCTCGACGAGCGCGTAGTCGAAGGCGTCGTGGTCGGTCGCCACAAGGACCACGTCGGCCGCCCGGATCTCCGCCTCGTTGAATTCCACCCGTGTGATGTCCAGGGGAACGAGATACGCGTCGGTGTGCGGCTCGGACACCACCAGCCGGGCACCGAGGGCGAGCAGCGACCGGGCGAGGACGAGCGCCGGCGACTCACGGATGTCACCGGTGTTCTTCTTGTAGGCGAGGCCGAGTTGGAGTACCCGCGACCCCTTGACCGATTTGCCGCGTTCGTTCAGCCCGCGGGTGATCCGCCGGACGACGTGGTCGGGCATGTGGTCGTTGATCTCGTTGGCCAGCGAGATGAACCGGAGATCCCGCTTCAGCAACCTCTTGACCTGCCAGGACAGATAGGAGGGATCCACCGGCAGACAGTGCCCGCCCACGCCCGGGCCGGGCCTGAACGGCATGAAGCCGAACGGCTTGGTGCTGGCGGCGTCCACGGCCTCCCAGATGTCGGCACCCAACTGCCGTGACACCATGGCCATTTCGTTGACCAGCGCGATGTTGACATGACGGTAGGTGTTCTCGAGCAGCTTGGTCAGCTCGGCGGTCCGGCAGGAACTCACGGACACGGTGCGCTCCACGATGTCGCCGTAGAAACGCTCGACGCGGCTCAGCGACGCGGCGTCGATTCCGGAGATCACCTTGGGGGTGTTCTCCAGGTGCCAGTCGGGATTGCCGGGGTCGATGCGCTCGGGGCTGTAGCCCAGGTGGAAGTGGTCGCCCGCCGTCAGCCCGCTGCCCGCCTCCAGCAGCGGACGCAGCAGGCTCTCGGTCGTCCCGGGATACGTGGTGGACTCCAGGACCACGGTGGCGCCGGGGGTGAGGTGCGGGGCGACGCTCCGTCCGGCACACTCCACGAAGCTCAGGTCCGGTACGCCCTCACGCAGCGGCGTCGGAACGGTGATGACGCACACGTCGAAACCGTCGATGTACTTGTACTCGGTCGTGGCGTGGAAACGGCCGCTGTCGGCGGCGGCCACGAGACGTGCGTCGTCGACGCCTTCGATGTAGGAGTCGCAAGCACCCAGGCGCTTCACACGCAATTCGTCCGTGTCCACGCCGACGACCGAATAGCCCACTTCGACGGCCCGCACCGCCAGGGGAAGGCCTACGTAGCCCAGGCCCACCACAATCAGCTTGCCCTTGTCGACATCACTTCTCTGACGCACGGTCACCACTCCGTTGCTGTAGAGGAATCGGCATACGCCGGCCTTCATTCACGCATGTATGACGGCCCTTTCGAGGTCCTGTGCAATGTGTCCGCCCCGCGTCACCCTGTTTCCGTAACGAAACAGACGCGCCGAAGGGACCGACGTTCACCTGGGAGGTTTCAACTTCCGCTATTCATCGCATATGTGAACGTCGGCTCGGCGATCGATCGAGCTGTGTCGGACCCCAGTCTCCACCCCCGAAACCGGAGTGAAGCCGCACATGGATCGCAGTTCGAAGTACCTGGTCACGGGTGGAGCCGGCTTCATCGGCTCCCATCTCGTGGACGCATTGCTAGCCAACGGACACAACGTGGTGGTCCTCGACGACCTCACCACCGGGCGGCAGGAGAACCTCGCCAAGGCCCAGAACAACCCGCGTTTCCGGTTCTTCCGCGGATCGGTCCTTGACGCGCCGTTCGTCGACGAACTCGTGGAGGAAAGCGATGCGGTCATCCATCTGGCCGCCGCCGTCGGGGTCAAACTGATCGTCGAGCACCCGCTGAAGTCGTTCGTCACGAACACAAAAGGCACCGAGAACGTCATCGAGTCGGCGCAGCGGCACGAGCGCAGGATTCTGATCGCCAGCACCTCGGAAATCTACGGAAAGAATTCGTCCGGACCGCTCAACGAGACCTCCGACCGCATCCTGGGAAGTCCGTCCGTGGCCCGGTGGTCGTACAGCACGGCCAAGGCGGTGGACGAGATCATGGCCGTCCTTTACCACCGGGAGCGCGGACTGCGGTCGACGGTCGTCCGGTTCTTCAACACCGTGGGGCCCCGCCAGAGCCCGGCGTACGGGATGGTCATCCCGCGGTTCGCCCGGCAGGCGGTGCACGGGGAGCCCCTCACCATCCATGCGGACGGCCGTCAGAGGCGCTGCTTCCTGCACGTCCACGACGCCGTCGCGGCACTGCTGCTCCTGCTGGAGCACCCGGGGGCGGAGGGAGAGACCTTCAACATCGGCGCGGACGACGAGATCAGCATCCGCGAGCTGGCCGACCGGATCATCGCTCAGGCCGAAAGCGTCTCCCGGCTGGAGCACCTGTCGTACGCCGACGCGTACGGCCCGGGCTTCGAGGACATGGAACGACGCGTCCCCGACACCGGGAAGCTCCGTGCCCTGACGGGCTGGCAGCCCCGGCGCACCCTCGCCGACGTCCTCGCGGATGCGATCGCGGACGCCCGGGCCGATTGGCGCGGCGGCCGGCCGCTGCGGGTGCCGAGCACCCCGGAGCAACGTCTCCCGCTGACCTGCGGGCCCGTTGCCGAGACCGCTCTGGCAGGACGGTGACAGGCATGAGCACAGCGCTCGCGACGACGGGCGCGGGCCTCGCGGCCCTGCTGCTCGGCCTGCTGCTGACGGAGCCCCTGAGACGATTCGCCCTGCGTCATGGGATCACCGACCGTCCCAGCGCCCGCAAGGCGCACGCCTCGCCGACGCCCTACCTCGGTGGTGTCGCCATCGCGACCGCCACTCTGGCGGCGACCGCGGTCGCCGCACTCGCCACCGACGTCTTCGACCCGGTTCTCGGGGCCCTGCTCGGCGGTTCCGCGCTCATGTGCGTCCTCGGACTCGTCGACGATCTGCGCCAGCTCAGCCCACGGCTCCGGCTGTGCGTCGAGACGTCGGCCGCCGCGGTGGTCGTACTGGCAGGGGGGCATCCCACCATCCTCGGCGGCAGGATCGACGTGGTGCTCGCCGTCGTATGGATCGTCTTCGTGACCAACGCGTTCAATCTGCTCGACAACATGGACGGTGCGGCGTCGTCAGTGGGCGTCGTCATCGGCGGATTCCTCTGCCTGGCCGCCCTGGCCGACGGCTCGGTCGGCCAGGGCGTGGTGATGGCGGCCCTTGCCGGGTCCTGCCTCGGCTTCCTCTTTCACAACAGGCATCCGGCACGGATCTTTCTGGGCGACGCCGGCTCGCTCTTCCTCGGCTTCACGCTGGCCTCCGCGATGATGGTGGTGCACGACGACGTCGAGGGCCTTTCCGGGCCCGCCGTCCTTCTGCTCACCACCCTCGTCCCGACCTTGGACACCACCCTGGTGATGGTGTCGCGCTATCGGGAGTCGAGGCCCCTGCTGCAGGGTGGCACGGACCATGTCGCCCACCGGCTTCGGCGCATGGGCTTGACGGTACGTCAGGTCGTGCGATTCCTCAGCGCGTTCGCGGTTGCGGGCTGCTTGTCGGCGACACTGGTGGCGCACGGGTGGCTCCCTCCCGGAGTCGCGCTCGTCATCGCCTGTCTGGTGGGTGCCGGGGCGGTGCGGTTGCTGCTCAACGTCCCTGCCACGGCACCGGCTTCACCGAGCTTCACCGGACAGGCCGGGACGTCGACGGGCGGACTCGTACACGGCCCACGGCCGTTGAGATCCGGTGGCGCATTCGCGCGCCGTCACCGACTGCTCCGGCCGACAGCGGTGCCGCATTCGCGAGGAGCCCGGGAGGCAACCACGCTGTCCCGGACCGCCGGCACTCCGGCCGCACCGCAGTGATGCCGAGTGCCGGAAGTGTAGGGATCACGGCACGTCGGCTTGGCCCCGCCTTGCGCGGATACCAAGCCGACGTGCCGTGATAAACCGATCCCGCTCTGACACGCGGACGTACGGCCATCAAAAGCTACGGCTCCGATCAATATGCGGCATAGACTATGTCAAAAGATCCACGATTCACGGAAAAAGGGGTGTGCCGCATGCCATTGACTGACGAAACACCAGCGCCCCTGGCTCCGGCCGCTCGGAACACAGAGCTGGTGCAACACCCCGGTCAGATCTGCCTGTTGATCGGGCAACTCGGTCTCGGGGGTGCCGAGAAACAACTCGTGCTGCTCGCTCGGGGGCTGAGCGCCCGTGGTATTCGCACCCACTTGGCCGTCATGTTCGAGAAAGGGGCGCGGGAGCAGGAACTTCGGGATTCCGGTGTCTCCGTGGTGGAACTCGGCTTCCGTTGCCAGGGCCTCGAGTCACTCGCCGGTGACATCCGTGCCTTCGCCCGCTTCGTGGCCTTCTTGCGCAAAGAAAGGCCGGGGGTTCTCCAAGCCTTTCTGTTCCATTCCTACGTCATGGCCGCGCCTGCCGCACGGCTTGCACGCGTTCCGGTGCTGATCGCAGGCCGGCGGAGTCTCGGCTTCTTCAAGAGGGGCAACCGTTTGGCGCTCGCGGTGGAGCGGGTCGCCACCCGCTGGACGGACTTCCTGGTGGCCAACGCGACCGCGATCGCCGACGAGGTCCGCCGTGACGAGAGGGTGCCGTCGGCCAAGATCTCCGTCATTCCCAATGGGATGGAGCCGAACGAATTCGAGTCCGCCGAACCCGCCGATGTCGACACCGCACTGCCCGTGGTGCTGTGCGTCGCCAACTTCGCCACGCACAAAGGGCACCGGTACCTCCTGGAGGCCTGTGGGATGCTCCAGCGCTCCGGAAGACCCTGCACCCTCGTCCTCATCGGGGACGGTGCCGAGCGCCCCGAGCTTCAGCGGCTGACCGACCGGCTGGGCCTCGACGTCCGCTTCCTCGGGGCCCGTACCGACGTGGCCCGCTTCCTGGCCCGGGCCGACGCGGTCGTCCTGCCGTCCCTGTACGAGGGCTCGAGCAATGCCGTGATGGAGGCCATGGCAGCCGGCCGTCCGCTGGTCGCCACGGCGGTCGGCG
Source organism: Streptomyces sp. CA-106110 (assembly GCF_050936285.1). Classification (NCBI taxonomy): domain Bacteria; kingdom Bacillati; phylum Actinomycetota; class Actinomycetes; order Kitasatosporales; family Streptomycetaceae; genus Streptomyces; species Streptomyces sp. CA-106110. Next base: position 5,973,522 of record NZ_JBNJNB010000001.1, read on the forward strand.
GCACCCCGGAACTCCTCGAGGGACGCGGAGTCCTGGTCCCGCCTGCCGACGCGGCGGCCATCGCCGAGGGACTCGACCAGGTGCTCGGCGACCCGGAAGCCGCCGCCGACCTGGGGCGGAAGGCGCGTGAGTGGGCCATGGCCAACCTCACGGCCGACGTCATGGTGGACCGGTACATCACTCTCTACCAGCAGCTGCTGGGGTCACGCCGCACTGCATAGCGGACGTTGCCGGCCGGCCCGGGGAGCCGGCGTGGTCCGACCGTCTTCCGACCGGCCCCCACCGGACTGTTCGCCGCCTGGGAGGTTCCCCGACACAGTGGCTGACCGCAGACCGCAATTCGTCTGGATGCTGGTGGCCCGCGCCGGCACCCTCGTCACGGGCGTGCTCGCCAGTGTCGTCGTGGCCCGGGCGCTGACCCCCGAGGAGCGCGGCACCTACTACATGGCCGTCTCCGTCGCCACCACCGCCATGGCTGTGGGCCATCTGTCCGTCGAGCAGGCGCAGACGTCCATGTGGACGGAGAAGCGGCGACGGTCCTCCCTGGACAGGAACAGTGTGCCGCTCGGACTGCTCATCGGTACCGCGGCGGCTGTCGTCGCGACGGGGCTGTGCCTGGTGTTCCAGGAGCACGGCCATTTCCCGGACATCCGGCTCCTGGTCCTGGCCTGTACGGGCGTGCCGATGGGCATGGCCGTGCTCTACGGGACGAACATCACCCTCCTGCGCGACCGTGCCGGTGTGGCGGGGTGGTCGATGCTGGGGAGCGCCGTCGTCCAGTGCCTCTGTCTGGTCGCCTTCGGGGTCACCGGGCACCTGACCGTCCGGACGGTGGTGATCGCGTGGGTCGTCTCGTTCGCCGTCTCCCTGATCGTGTTGATCGCCGCGCGCGGCGTCACCGTAGGACGCCCCGACCTGCGTCTCGCCGGCACGACATGCGCCAAGGGACTCCGCTTGCACGCGGGTTCGGCGGCCTCGTACCTGCTGATGCGGTCGGATGTCTTCCTGCTCAACGCCCTGGCCGGATCGAGAGACGTCGGGATCTACACGCTCGCCGTGACGCTGGCGGAGCTCAGCCGACTGGCCGTCGACGTCTTCGCACAAGTCACCCTGTCACGCCAATTCAACGACGACGTCGACGACTCCGCGCTGGTCGCGGCGCGGATGGTCCGGTTCACCGTGCTGCTGGGCGTCGCGTCCGCGCTGACGACGGTGGCCGGAGTGTCGGCTCTCATCACCCCGCTGTACGGCCGTCCGTACGCGGACACGGCCACCGTGGTCGCCTGGCTGGTACCCGGAGTCCTGCTGCTGTCGGCCGCCCGCCCGCTGTCCACCTTCCTGCTGCGCCAGCGGTCGTCACATCTCGTCGTACTGCCGTCGCTGACCGCCCTGGTGGTGAACGTCGCACTGAACGCCGCACTGATTCCCGTCTGCGGAGCGGTCGGCTGTGCGCTCGCCTCCACCGTGGCCTACTCGGCGGTGGTGGCCTTCCAGATGACGTACTTCAGACGGATCAGCGGACTCGGCTTGAGATGTCTGCTGCCGACGAGCGCCGAGGCGACGCGGTTCACGACCGAAGTGAAGCGTCGTTACCGCGAACTGCACATCAGCCGGGTGCCATGACCAGGAGATGTACCGACGCGCCTCGGAGCTCGGGCCCGGGAGGGTCAGCCGCCCGTCGGGGCACCCTGGGTGAACACGAACTCGTTGCAGCCGAGGCCTCCCCTGCAGGTCTTCATGTGGCGTAGTCCGAAGCCGCGTTCGTGGCAGAAGAAGAAGACCTCCTCGGGCGTGGCCACCTCGAAGGGATAGCCTCCGACCCAGTCGACCAGGTCGTGCTTGCGTGACATGCCGCGGGGCCGGGGAACAGCAGGTCCCGAAGCACCCCGCACACGCTTGGCCAGCTTCGCCGCGGCACGAAGCGGGTAGTGCCGGCCGAGATAGAGCAGGCTGCCGGTCAGCAGCAGCTGTCGCCCCATGGCCCCGGACTCGTTGTAACGCCGTTTCACCGATGTCCAGACCCGGCTCTCGGCTCCCTGGTCGTTGTAGATCGACACATACAGGGTCCCACCGGGAGCGACGAGGCCGCACGTCGCTTCCATCGCGGCCCAGAGGGCGCCGGTGTGGTGCAGCACGCCCCACGAGTAGACGATGTCGGCCTGGTCCAGCTGTTGCACGAACTGCGCGTCGAGGATGGAGGCGCGCTCGATGCTCCAGTCGCTGTCGGGGCCGACGAATTCCCGCCGCACCTTCTCGGCCGCTCTCACCGAGTCGGGGTCGTAGTCGAACGACCGCACCCGCGCACCCATCCGCAGGGCGGCCAGGGAGAACAGTCCGCTTCCGCAGCCGACGTCCAGAAAGGTGCGTCCGGTGAGATCCGCGGTGCCCAGAGCCGACTCGAGCGACCCTCTGGCGAGAGTGATGCGTTCCTCGTCGATGAGCTGCCCGAATCGGAGCCAGTTCCGGCCGAAGGCGAAACGGCGGCCCTCGTTGATTTCGGTCTCGCAGTTGCTCATTGGGCTTTCCTTACGTTGCGGAGGGAGCGGTGAGCGGTCCGCCTCCCGGATCTTCCTTCCGCCGTGCGGAACGGGCCAGCAGACAGCCCAGAGAGATCCAGAAAGGTGTGGAAACCAGCAGGTAGGTGAGGGTGTTGGCGAAGAACAGCCCCACCGCGTACGACACGCACAGGGCCTGAAGAATGGCGTGGTGCGTCGCGCAGCGGCGGGCCAGGCCGAGCCACAGCAGGGTCACCAACAGGACGCAGGTCACCAGTCCGCACTCGGCTGCCAGTCTCAGGAAGTCGTTGTGGGTGTTGATGTAGATCCCCAGGGAGGACGCGGCCCGGGCGTATTCGGGGAACATCGCGTATCCGATGCCGCGCAACGGATGGTCGAGTGCCACCCGCAGTGCCAGGAGGGCGGCCTGCTTGCGTACCTCGGTGTTCGCGGTCAGCTCGGTCGACGCCCGGCTGCCCATCAGGTCCTGCTCGACCGAGTCCCGGCTGCCCGTGAGCGGCGTCAGTACGGCGAGCATCGCCAGCCCGGCCAGCACCTTGTACCGCAGCGGACGGCCGGCGAGCAGAACACAGGCCAGCCCCGTCGCGGCCATCACAAGAGCCCCTCGGGAGCGGGTCTCCAGGAGCGCGGAGGCGCAGACCACAGCCGGCAGGAGCCACGGCCAGGGGCGGTGGAACCGTGCCATTCCCACGGTGGCGACCAGGAAAAGCGCCAGGAAGGCTCCCAGGTAATTGGCGTTCAGGCCCAGACCCGTCAGCCGGTCGGAGACGTACTCCCCCCGGACCATGAGGTACACGGCGACACCCGTCCCTGAACCGGCCACGACCTGCGCGATCCGTCGGGGGTCGGGAGGTGCCAGGACGGAGGCCGCGAGCAGACCGAGTCCCATCAGCAGGAAGCCACAGCCCTTCCACGGCTCCACGACGGGAAAGGACTCCTCCGGCAGCACACAGCTCACGCCGACGGCGAGGGCCAGAAGCAGGATCAGGACCAGGTCCAGCCGCAGACGCGCTCCGTTCAGCGCGGTCCGCAACAGGAACAGTGCTACGGCACCCCCGATCATCGCGGTCATCACCGTGCCGCCGGTATCGATGATCGCTGCCAAGGGGACCAGACCGAGCAACAGCAGCAGGGCCACGTCCGGTCGCGGCCACACCACGAGGGCGAAGCAGATCACCACCGCGGCGACGGCGGCCGTGGCGCCGTGGAACAGCGCCAGGTAAGCGGCGGCCGGCCCGGCGGCCAGCAGCCCCATCCGGCCGATCACGACGGTGAAGACGGATCTCATGTTCGCTCTACCGGTGGCCATCAACTCGTCCTCCGTGGCCCCGCCGCAAGGAGGCTCTCGTTCGCCCGGGTCAACCGATGTGCCGCACCGGCTCCCCGGCAACCTCGGCCGAGCCGGGCACGGGCCGGTCGACGAACCTGCGGTGCCACAGTTCGAACTGCATCAGCGCCCACAGCCGCCGCGCGTGGTTCTCTCCGGCCGCGTGTTCGTCCAGCAGGGTCCGCACCGCTTCCGGCCGGAAGAATCCCCGGGCCCTCGTGGTCCGGTCGGTCAGCACGTCCCATGCCAGGTCCCTCAGATCAGTGCGTAGCCAGTGAGCCAGTGGTACTCCGAATCCCTGTTTCGGCCGGTGCAGCACGTCATGCGGGAGCCAGTCCTGCAGCGCTTTCTTGAGCAGGTACTTGGTGGTTCCGCGACGCACCTTCAACTCCGCGGGCAGTCGTGCCGCCCGCTCCATGAGTTGGTGGTCGAGGAACGGCGACCGGGCTTCCAGGGAGTTGGCCATGGTGGAGATGTCCACCTTCACCAGAAGGTCACCGGGAAGGTAGGTGTTCACGTCGACATCCATCAGCTGGTTGACGCCGCCGACCGCGTGCGAGGCGCGGAAGGCCTGGTCCAGCAGTGCGTAACTGTCGATACCGGACGTCGCCTCGCGCAGCTGTTCCGTGTAGACGTCCTGCTTCTGCTCCGGCAAGAAATACGACATCATCCGGGCATAACGACGCTGCTGGGTCTCGCCCAGCACGGTGAGGGCAAGGCCAGCCCTCCTCCGCTGCGAACGGGGAGGGCCCGACGCGAGAAGGGCCTGCCCCAGGTGTGTGACGACCGGCTGTGCGGCCCCGGGGACCCGGAACTTCTCCATGCGGGCCATTTGGGCATAGCGGGCATATCCGCCGAACGACTCGTCACCACCGTCGCCGTTCAGGGCGACAGTCACATGCCGGCGGCTCAACTGGGCCACGTAGAACGAGGGAATCGCGGACGAGTCGGCGAATGAACCTTTCCCGGTAAGCGATCATGCCTGTGTGTGAACGTTCAGATGGTGCGGTCGTATTCAAGTTGGAGTAGGACGAGGGCTGCGGCGGCGATCTGGGTGATGCGGCTGGGATCGAGGCTGACCCGCCGCAGGGCCTTGAAGGTGGTCTTGAGCAGGGCATTCGCGCGTTCGCACATCCCGTGGATGCCTCGGATGACCCTGTTGAAGGTCTGCTGGGCTTCGGTGAGTTCACCGCCCGCGGGCTTCTTGACCGGGTGACGGAAGCCGTCTCCGGCGTTCTCGTAGCCGAGGTCGACCAGGGTCAGTGTGCCCAGTTGGTCGGCGAGCCGGTTCAGAGCATCGAGCAGCCCGTGGTGGCGGGCGCAGGTAGTGTCGTGCTCGCGGCCGGGCCGCACCGGCGAGACCCAGATCGGCCAGCCGTCCGGGGCGGAGATGACCTGCACGTTGCCGCCGTGATGCTTGTGCTTGCCCGACCACCAGAGGTCTGCCCCGTTGGGCCCCGGGGCGGCGACGCGGTCGGTGCGGATGACCGTGCCGTCCAGATTGAGATGGGTCAGGCCGGCCGCCTTCGCCCGTTCCAGCGCGGTGGCCAGGTCCGGTGCCCCGGCCGCCAGGACCGTCAGTCCTTCGTGCAGGTATCGGTAGGCGGTGGACGTGGACAGGGCGTTGTCGCGGGCGAGTTGGGACAGACGGGTGCCGTCGATGAACCAGCGCAGGATCAGCACGGCCTGCTTGAAGCAGCCCAGGGCGCGGCGCCCGCGGCGGGTGCCGACCTCGGTTCGATGGCTTCGCAGGAGCCGGGCCAGGTGCTCGGCGGTGGAGCGCCGGACATCGAGCACGGCGGTGTATGTGACACTGGTCGGCACGTGAGGCCCCTCGGTCGGATCTTTCTGTTGCAAGATCGTTCCTACCAGGGGCCTTACGCCTGCCCGGAGTTGGGAGTGCACCACGAGACACCCGGAGGCGATCACACTCAGCGACCGCCGGTTACCGAGAAAGGCTCAATGGCTCGTCGAAGTACCAAGCGAGGGTGGGCAGGATCTCCAACGCCGAGGCGTCCACGACGAATTCATGGTGATCGGTCCCGTACTGCCGCGCCACCGCCCGGGCGTGCGCCCGCTCGTCGAACTGGGCGTCCTCGAAACCGATGGAGAAGGTCTTCACGGGCTTCGGGGACAGCCTCGCCATGGCCGCGACGACGGCGGAGGAGTCGATGCCGCCGGACAGAAAAGCGCCCAGGGGCCGCTCCGACAGCATGCGGATGCCCGTGGCCTCGAGGAGGAGCTCCCGGGCCTGTTCGGCCGCCTCCTGTTCGCTGGTGACGGCGCCCGGGGTGAAGTCGAGCTCCCAGTAGCGCCGCACCTGAACCCGCCCGCCCTGCCAGGTGAGCAGACAACCAGGCGGCAGTTTGCGGACGTCGCGGAGGATCGACCAGGGCGCGGGTACGTACTGGTAGGTCAAGTAGTGGTGCAGGGCCACCGGGTCGACCTCGCCGCGGCCGGGGGCGATCGCGCTCAGTGCCTTGAGTTCGGAGGCGAAGGCCAGCGAGCCACCGGCATCCCGGTAGTACAACGGCTTCTTGCCGACCCGGTCGCGAGCGAGCAGCAGCCGTCCCTTACCTGCGTCCCACACAGCGAAGGCGAACATGCCGCGCAGATGATGGACGAGGTCCTCACCGTGTTCCTCGTAGAGATGGACGAGGCATTCGCTGTCGCCGTTCGTGCGGAATCTGTGCCCGCGGCTCAGCAGGTCCCTGCGCAGTTCCGGGAAGTTGTAGATCTCTCCGTTGAAGACCGCGATCACACTGCGGTCTTCGTTGAAGACGGGCTGGTCGCCTCCGCTGACGTCGATGACGGCCAGTCGCCGCATGCCCAGGGCGACATGGTCATCGGTGTGGAACCCCTCACCGTCCGGGCCGCGATGGGCGAGGACATCGCACATCGTCCTCACGGCCGCCGGATCGGGTGACGCCGTCGACACCATCCCCGCTACGCCGCACATCGGCCCTCCCTCATTGGGTGTAAGAAGTGAACGAACTACCGAACGCAACACCGATGGCACCATACCGGTGCAATCGGCACATATCTGTCAACCCGCAAGGGGGTGGTGCCATCGGGTGACGGCCCCGGCGGCGCCGGAACCGCTCCTCGCCGTGCCGCAGTCGACGAACGGTGCGGGCTACGCCCCGTGTCCCGCGCATCGGGGCCCGGGACGCACCGTGACCTGCATCGGGCGGGTCAGTCGCTGGCGAAGGACGGTGGGCGCGCGATCGGACGGCGGTTCCAGCAAGTGCAGCGTCAGCGTGCGGCTTTCGCCCCGGGGCACCTCGACGTCGAATGTGTACACCGGGTGTCCCCGTTCGGTGCCCGGCGACGAGAACGGTCGCTTGCCGTCGAGGCTCGCCTCGACCAGTCGTGCCTCGGCGGTCGCGAAGTAGGAGACGATCAGGCGGTTGTCGCCCTTGCGGGTCCCGTGGGCGGGCTTGTCCAGCCGGTCGGTGACATAGGAGGGAAGGCCCCCGGCCGGGGCACGGTTCGTGAGGACCGCCTTGACGGTGACCTCGCGTCCGTCGCGGGTGCAGCGACCGGGGGACCACTCCAGGGCGCGGTCGAGGTAGTAGTCCAGCTTCGTGCCGGCGGCGTTGTTGACGACCAGCCCGGCATAGGGCTCGGGTCCCTCCGGGACGGAGCCGCCGACCGGGCGCGCCGCCAGCTCCCGCTGCTCGTTCGCATGAGCGCTCCACGCGGTCATCTGCCCGCTGCCCAGCACCCCGTACAGGCCCCGGAGCAGGGCGGGGCGCCGCTGGGAGTCCCCTGCGGCGGTCAGCAGCCGCCCGGCAGCGGCACGGGCCACGTTCAGCAGAAAGGCCTTTCGTTTGACCGGGTCCGGATACATCACGTAGTTGGTGCGCTCGGTGAGGTCCACCACGTTGGCCGCGGTGACCAGTGTGCCGTCGGCCATCCGCGCCGGTCCGACCGCGGCCAGCAGTCCGGCCAGCGCACCCGGATCCAGTGAGAGCACGCCGTCCATGCGCTCCCCGCTCTTGGCGTGCCACGCAGCGGACCAGATGCGCGCGGCGTAGGGAAAGTGCGGGCTCATGTTGGAATTCGGCCAGGTCATGACCGAGTCGTACTGCCCGTACATGGCCGCGAACTCGGCACCGAGGTCGATCTTGGGCCGGGTGCCCGCCATATCGGTGTCCCGTCCGAACTCCGGCAGCGCCAGGGAGCCCTTGTCGGCCGTCAGCACGGCGTAGGCACCCGGCATCCCGCCCGTACCGCGTGCCTCGGCGGGGTTCTGGAACACCAGGAGGTAACGACGCAGACCGCCCTCTCCCAGCATGGGCGGCAGCAGACGGGCGCCGACGGCGGCGTTCTCCATCGCGGGTGCCACCCGGTCTAGGGTGGCGAGGAGTTGACCGCGAACCCGGTCGACCGGAGGCAACCAGGTGCGTCGCGGCAGCCTGTCCGCCTCCGTCCGGGCCAGGGCCGCCTCGTGCGCCGCATGCTCGAGATCCGGTGCGGCCCTGCGCAGTTCGGCGAGGTTGAGGTGCTTGCCCCCGCGTTCGCGGTGAGGCGGCCCACGGTGCGCACCACGGCGGGCAACGCCTTTCCGGCCAGCCGATCGACCACTTCGGCCGTCCCGCGCACAGTCTTGAAGGAGCCCCCGGCGAAGGGAAGTCGGGCCGCCACGTACCACGCGGGGCCGGTGGTGAGCCAGTGCGCGCGTTCGGCGTGCGCCGCAGCGGAACGGGCCGTCCGCAGGGCGAGTTCGCTGCGACTCGCCCCTCGTTCGGCCGTCGAGGCGGGCCCACCGGTCCCCGTCATCGAACTGCGCAAGGTCCTCAAGTCGTTGCGGCTCCCCACGAGTTCGGCCCGGGCCATCAGGCCGGTGACGAGGATCCACACCAGTCCTGTGAGGAGAAGGCCCATGAGCACCCACAGCAGCAGCCGGACACGTCGGCGTTTCCGCCGCGCCGGGCTCTCCGGGACTGCCGGGGCGGCACTGCTCAGGAGTGTGTCGGTGATCGGCGGCATGCCCGGCCCTCAGCTCCCACTCGCGCCGGTGCTTCGGTATCGGGCGATCGGCGCTCGGCCGCACGAAGGGCGTCTCGTGGCGTGCGTGGGCTGTTCCACGTTCGGTTGCACCTGACCGCTGTAGCGTCCGTCGTCCCTGCCTCGATGCGCCCTGCCGCCGTTCGACCGATGCGAGCCGTTCGGGAACCGCGGACCACCGAACAGCGCCACCATCGAGTGGCATCAGGCATGAAAATCCATAGGCAGTAATCGTTTGCGGCGAAAACAGACGCGCTCGGGCACGCCACAGACGGCGGAGCGGTGGCACTCGTTCGGCCGCGCCGGGACTCCGGCAGAGTCCGCAGCTCAAGCGGGCCGCCAGGTACGCCGGAGTGCGGCCGCGAGGCCCCCGGGGGTGGGCAGCTGATATGTCCCTGATGACGCGCCCGGCGGACCCCTAGGGGATGTCACAGGTCGGCAGCAATGCCGGTCCCGTCGCCCCGGGCCCCCACGCCACTCTTCAGGAGCAGGTACGTTCGAAGACGTGGCTGGATTCAGGATCGGACGCGACCGGGCGGGCCGCGCACCTCAAGCGCGACCGCAGCAACCCCCGTACGGACAGCAGGCGCCGCAGGGCCCGTCGTACGGCTACCCCTCCCCGCCGCAGCAGCAGTACGGCGGCGCGCAGCCCCATCGCGGGCAACCGTGGAGGCCCCAGGGCCAGGGTGAGCCGGAGTACTTCGGCGACGACGGCCACGGCTATCCAGGCCGGCCGGATCCGTACGCGGCCAACAACCCGGGCCACACCCAGGCTTTCTCCGTCGGCGACGACCCCTACAACGCCGGCGAGACCTACCGTGCCGGCCAGGCCGCCGCGCCGCCCATCGGTCCGCGACTGCACTGGAAGGACCTGCTGCGGGGCATCGTCATATCCCCGACCCGGACGTTTCTGCAGATGAGGGACTACACGATGTGGGCCCCGGCCCTCATCGTGACCTTCCTCTACGGCCTGCTCGCGGTCTTCGGCTTCGACGGCGCCCGCCAGGACGCGATCCACGCCACGCTCTCGAGCGCCATCCCGATCGTCCTGACGACGGCCGTGGCGATGGTGATCAGCTCCTTCGTGCTGGGCGTGGTCACCCACACCCTGGCCCGCCAGCTCGGCGGCGACGGCGCCTGGCAGCCCACGGTCGGCCTCTCCATGCTGATCATGTCCATCACGGACGCACCGCGCCTGGTCGTCGCCATGTTCCTGGGCGGCGACGCACCCTTCGTCCAGCTCCTGGGCTGGGTGACCTGGGTCGCGGCGGGCGCGCTGCTGACCCAGATGGTCTCCAAGTCCCACGATCTGCCGTGGCCGAAGGCGCTCGGCGCGTCGGCGATACAGCTGATCGCGATCCTGTCGATCGTGAAGCTGGGCACGTTCTAGTACCCGTTCGTACGCGAAGGCCCCACCGGCCCCCGTGCCGCCGGGGGCCTTCGCGTGCCCGGGGTGAGGCCTGCGGGACTCGGGACAGGCAACCCGGCCGGTTCGGCACTCTCAGTGACATCCGAGGCAGATACAGGGCCCTGGCCGCGCCCGGTCGAGAGCGGCTGAGCGGATCGCTCGTGACGCGGGTGGAACATCGCGGGGCAACGAGGGACGCTGGTGGTATGCGGTGGATCTTCCGCACTTCTGCCCGGTCAGGAGGGGGCGATCACGACCGAGGCCTCCTCAGGCTGGGGCAATGCCTGCCCTTCGCGGTCCTGCTCATCGGGCTGGGCATCGAGCTCTCGCCCCTGCACACCATATACACGGGGCCGCTCCTCACGGGAATGCCGGCGGTCGCCGCACTCACCGCGGGCCCGCTGGGCACCTTGTCGGCAGCGGTCGGCGCCCTGGCCGTCAGCATCATCTCCGCCACCCTCCATCATTCATGGGGCGACGAGCAGGTCTACGGGAACCTTCTCGGCCTCGTCGTGGTTTCCGTCGCCTGCGTCACGATCAGCAACGTCATGCGGACCCGCAGGCAACAGGAGCTGGACCGGATCCGCCGTGTCTCCAAAGCGGCTCAGGACGCCCTGCTGCGGCCCGTGAGCCCCCGCCTGGGCCCGCTCCGTGCCGCCAGCATCTACCTGGCGGCCGAGTCCGGGGCCCAGATCGGCGGTGACCTGTACGAAGCCGTCCAGACCCGGTTCGGGGTCCGGATGATCGTGGGCGATGTCAGGGGCAAGGGCCTACCGGCCGTACGCGCGGCCGCAGCCGTGCTGGGCGCGTTCAGAGAGACCGTCCACTACGAGCGCGATCTGGCCGAGGTCGTCAATCACTGCGCGGCGGCCATGCAGAGAGAACGCGCAGCCGCCGACCACGACGAGGAATACCGGATGGAGTGCTTCGCCTCCGCCCTCGTCGGCCAAGTGGCGAACGGGTCCGTGGTCCAGCTCGTCAACCGCGGCCATCCGGCTCCGCTGATGCTGCACCAGGGCACGGTCCGCGCCCTCGGACCTCGCGCGCCCACGCCACCCCTGGGTCTGGAGGACCTGATGACCGGCCCTCCGACTCCCACCGAGAGCTACACCTTCGGGCCAGGTGACCGGCTTCTCCTCTACACGGACGGCGTGGCCGAAGCCCGCAACGGCTCCGGCGACTTCTTCCCGCTGCCCGAGGCCATGGAATCCGTGCACGCAGCGACTCCGCAGCAGTTCCTGGAAGAGCTCCATCGGCGATTGATCTGCCACACCGCCGATTCCCTGGTGGATGACGTGGCCATGATTCTCATCGATCGGTTCCCGGAGGGCGCGGATGAGCGAGGCCCCGTTGCCCACCTGGGCCGCGCTCTGGATCACTCACGCTAGGAACGCGGTCAGAGAGCCTCTTTCGAGGGCGTGACGGGCTCCCCGGACTTGCGTACCACGGGCAGGACGCTCCACGGGAAGTTGATCCAGTCGTCCGTCCGCTTCCACACGTACTCGCACTTCACGAGGGAGTGGGACTTCTCGTAGATCACGGCGGAGCGGACCTCGGCGACGGTCTCCAGGCAGAAGTCGTGCACCAGCTTGAGCGTCTTGCCCGTGTCGGCCACGTCGTCGGCGATCAGGACCTTCTTGTCGGTGAAGTCGATCGCGTTGGGTACCGGCGCGAGCATCACCGGCATCTCCAGCGTGGTGCCCACACCCGTGTAGAACTCGACGTTCACAAGGTGGATGTTCTTGCAGTCCAGGGCGTACGCGAGACCGCCCGCCACGAAGACGCCGCCGCGCGCGATGCTGAGCACGATGTCGGGCTGGTAGCCGTCGTCGGCGATGGCCTGGGCGAGATCGCGGACGGCCTGGCCGAACTCCTCGTAGGTCAGGTTCTCCCTTGTCCCGGTCATGTCCCGCTCACACCTGTGTCCGGTGGAAGTTGACGAAGGAGCGGGAGGCCGTGGGCCCGCGCTGCCCCTGGTAGCGGGATCCGTACCGCTCGCTGCCGTAGGGGAACTCGGCCGGCGAGGTGAGCCGGAACATGCACAGCTGCCCGATCTTCATACCCGGCCAGAGCTTGATCGGGAGCGTGGCCAGGTTGGACAGCTCGAGCGTCACGTGCCCGGAGAAGCCGGGGTCGATGAACCCGGCGGTGGAGTGGGTGACCAGCCCGAGCCTGCCGAGGGAGCTCTTGCCCTCGAGCCTGGAGGCGAGGTCGTCGGGCAGCGTGATGACCTCGTACGTGGAGGCCAGGACGAACTCCCCGGGGTGGAGGATGAACGGCTCGTCGCCCTCGGGCTCGACGAGGCGCGTGAGGTCGACCTGCTCGATGGAGGGATCGATGTGGGGGTACTTGTGGTTCTCGAACACCCGGAAGTAGCGGTCGAGCCGCACGTCGATGCTCGAGGGCTGCACCATGGTCGGTTCGAACGGGTCGATCCGGACCCGCCCCTTGTCGATCTCGGTCCGGAGGTCCTTGTCTGAGAGAAGCACGTCCTGAGAATACGCAAGGCGCGCGGAGCCACCACAATCATGGCGTCCCCGCGCGCCTGTACTGCTAAGCGGATGACCTGAAGTTCTGCGCGGAATCTGGAGCGGCAGCGGCGGCCTGGCGCGATGGCCTCGATGACGAGAAGACCTCGCCGGGTGTTGTATCGAGGTTGACCAAACTACGACAAAACCGGCGAGGTCAAGGCCAGTATGCGTCCGGCATCCGTGTTCGCCAACCGCCCCGGTCCGGCGTACCAGCACCTGTATCACCTGCTGCATCACCGGTGGCGAGAGGCCTCCCGCGCGGTGATCGTGCTGCTGTCCGCGGCCGGCATGACCGCAGGAGAGATCGGCGAGCTGCTCGGTTACCACCCGGCCACGGTGCGCCGCTGGATCCATCGCTACAACACCGCCGGCCTGGCGGGCCTGGCCGATCGCCCCCGCGCGGGGCGGCCCCGGCTCGGCGGGCCGAGGCTGGGCGAGCGCATCCGCCGCCTGCTGACCCGCCCCGGGCCGTGGACCATCCGCCGGATCTGGCGCCGCCTGGGCCGGCCGAAGATGAGCCTGCGCACCGTGTACCGGCACACTCGCGAACAGGCGGCCTGGCGGCGGCCCCGCCTGGTGGCCAGGGGTGACCCCGAGCGCAGGCGCACCCTCGCCGCCCTGCGCCGCCAACTCGCCGCCCTGCCCCACGGGTCGGTGGTCTGGGCCGAGGACGAGACCCACCTGCACCTACTGCCGCACGTGCGGGCGAGCTGGATCCTGCGCGGGACGCGGCAGCAGGTGGCCACCCCAGGCAAGAACCGGCAGGCCACCGTCTTCGGGGCCCTGGAAGTGGCTACCGGCGCCTGGGTCTACACCCTGGGCCGCCGCAATGCCGCCGCCTTCGTCGCCTTCCTCCAGCTACTGCTGGCCGCCTACCCCGCCGCCCCGGTCGTCGCGGTGGTCTGCGACAACGACAGCATTCATCACGCGAAGGCGGTGACCGCCTACCTGGCCGACCAGCCCCGCCTGCGCCTGCTGTTCGGCGCCCGCTACAGCCCGCACGACAACCCGGTCGAGCGCATCTGGGCCGCGCTGAAGGCCCACATTGCCAACACCGCCGTCACCTGGCCGGGCCGCCTGCGCCAGGTCCACGCCTTCTTCCGGCAGCGCTCACCCACCCAGATGCTGACCACCGCCGCACCCTGGGCCTCGCCCTGGCTGCCGAAGAGTTACGCGCAGAACTTCAGGCAAGCCGCTTAGTGCTGCGTTCCTCAAAGTAGGTAGGCGAACTTCCGGCGTAGTCGGCGGTGCGGTGGCGGGGGTCGTCCCCAAACCCAGGGTTTGGCGTGGGCGTTGAGCTGGGCGGTGGCCAGGCGGGTGGCCTGGTCGATCTCGTCGGGGTCGGCGAAGGTCTGCCCGGCCAGCGCGGTCTTGCGGAAGATCCGCCACCAGCCCTCGGCCAGGTTCAGCCAGCACGCGCCGACGGGGATGAAGATCTGATGGACCCTCGGATGCTTCCTCAGCCACCTGCGGATGGGGCCGCTGGCGTGGCTGGAGAGGTTGTCGGCGACCACGTAGACCTGGCCCCGCGGGTTGGTCCGGGCGATCTCCTGCAGCAGCTTCAGCCAGCCGGCGGTGTTGCGGGACGGCGCGCAGAAGGTCACCTCCTGGCCGTCGCGGATGCGCAGGCCCCCGTACACCCAGGTCTTCTGACTGCCGCGGGCATACTCCAGCGGCGCCTTGATCCTGTGCCCGTCGGGGGACCAGCCCGGGGCGGGGGCGAAGGTGCGCGGGATGACCGGGCCGAGCTCGTCGCCGCAGATCACCGTGGAGCGCGGCGGCGGGTCGGTGTAGAGCCCGACGACCGCCGTTCTTTTGGGGCGAAGTCGGGGTCCTTGCTGGTCACCCAGGAGTGGGTACGGCGCCAGCGCACCCCCTCGGCCAGCAGGATCCTGCGCACCTGGCTGCGGTGCACGTCGATACCGCCGGCCCGGGCTGTCTCGGTGAGCGTATCCAGCGTCCAGGCCGGCGCTCCGGCCTCGTCGGCGGCCTGAAGGGCGCCGCCGGGACCGGGCACCGGGCGCCCGGGAGGGTCGCTGCGGGCCAGGGCGATGACCACCGAGCGCTCGTCCTCGGTCAGCCGGCGGGGGCGCCCGCTGATCGGCCGGTCGCCGAGCCCGTCGATGCCCTCGGCGTTGAACCGGTGCAGCCGCTCCCGCACGGTCTTGGGATGGCAACCCAGTTCGGCGGCGATGGCGGTGACCTGCTTCCCGGCCCAGCTGAGGCTGATCATGCGGGCTCGCAGGATCCAATCAGCGGGGGCATGACGAGCGCCGGCCAGCTTGCGGATCTTGCGCTCCTCGTCCGGATCACGCGCCGGACGCGCGTACAGAGGCGGATACATGGCACAGTCCTCCACCACGCATCATGCGCCCCCCGACGCCCAGCGGTCCACACCCATCTTGAGGAACGCAGCATTAGGCCGCTACTGCTTCTCCAAGGCCACCGGCACCACACTGCGCAGCCGGGCGCAGCGAGGGCACCGGACGAGCCGGCCGGGCCCGAGGCGCTCGGCCTGCTGCATCGGGAACGAAGCGGTGCTGAACACGTGCCCCTCGGCACAACGGACGACGGTGCGCTCCATCAAGTCCTCTGAGTCCCTTCCCCAAGAGCCTTCGTCTCACGTGCGTGACGGCCGACGAAAGCCACATTACGGGATGAAAAGGACGGCCCTCCAGGCGGCACTCCGGCCGTCCACGACCCCTCTTCGCCACCCCCACCGTACGCCCCAACTCCTGTCCCCCGCAGCAGCATCCACACCCGGGAAAGCGTTCGGACCCCACGGCATCAGCACCGGGGGTCCGACATGAGGTACAGTGAGCGAGCATTACGGATCCGGATCAACCGGTCTCCTACGCGGGTGTAGTTTAATGGTAGAACATCAGCTTCCCAAGCTGAGAGCGCGAGTTCGATTCTCGTCACCCGCTCCATGCGAAACCCCCAGGTCAGAGACCTGGGGGTTTCTTGTTGTCTAGACCGGCGGGCGGCGGGCGCACCACAACCGCACCATAAGGCCGCTGTCAGCTACCGGTGGTCTTGTCCTTGTGGTGCGCGCCTTCGCCGTTGTGCTTCTTCGCACGCTCGGCGCGGACCATGTCGTCGAGCCCGGCCGCCACGTCCCGCTGCCGCTCCTCGTCGGAGTGCTGATAGATCAACGCGGCTTTCTCGGAGGACTGGCCGGCGCGAACCATCGTGTCCTTGAGGGTGGCACCCGAGCGCGTCGAAAGAGTGTGTCCGGTGTGACGAAGGTCGTAGGTGACTGGTTTGGTGGTCAGGCTGGGGTGGGGATCCAGGCGCCTCGGCCGTCGAAGAGTCGGGTGATGGTGTCGAGCAGGTTGCGGCCCTGCTTGGCGGCGGTAGATAGGTAGCCGCGCACGGCGAAGAAGCGCTCGGCTCCGGGTGCCGTGCGCCAGCCGCCGGAGATCTTCTGCTGGATCTTGGCCATCCGGATGGCCTGCTCGCTGGTGTTGTTGTCGAAGGGCACCCGCCAGTCGAAGGCGAACCGGAGCACCTGGTGGCTTTCGGTGTCGAGGCGGTCGAGCAGGTTCGCGGCCTTGTCCCGTTTGCGGCGTGGTTCGCCGGGGGCGCGGGGCGGGTGCAGGGTCCGTCCGGCGGCGATGATCTCCTCGTAGCGGGCGGTGAGGCGTTCGAGGGCGTCGACGGTGAAGCCGGTGGCGTGAGGGTGCGCGGTCTGGATGTTCTTGATCTCGTCCCAGGTGTCCACCAGCAGCGCGGCCAGCTCTTCGGCCCAGTCCTCGGGGTGGCCGGCAGGCGCGTTGTCCACGACGGAGGCCAGTTCGCGCAGGTGGTGGGCATTGCATAGGGCGTGGACCGCGTCGGTGTACGTCTTGTAGGGCTTCCAGCCGTCGTGGACCGCGATGCCGGTGAAGTGCGGTAGGACGCCCATGGCTTCGAACGCCTTCACGCCGCGCTTCGTGTGGACCTGGTAGAGCGTCAGCGAGCGGGTGCAGGCGGTGTGTACCCAGCAGGTGCGCCCCGCGATCCGGGTGCCGGTCTCGTCGAAGCCGACCACCTCGCACTCGATGAGTTGCTGCCGCACGGCCTCGGTGTGCGGGGCGACTGCCTCGGCGGCCTGCCCGGCCCACCCGAGCAGAGTCGCGGTGGCCACATCCGCGTCCAGGCAGTCGGCCAGCAGTTCGGCGCACCGCTCATAGGGCAGGTGCTGGCGAGTGAGCAGGTAGACCGCCAGGCTCTTCAGCCGCGGCCCGTACTGGGCCGGGGCGGCGGGGGCGTCGGAAGGGGTGGCGGCAGCGTTGACCTGCCCGCAGGCGCAGCGGCGGTGTTCGATGCGGTGCTCGGTCACCCGCAGGCGGATCTCGGGCAGGTCGAAGACCTGCCGCCGCTCGATGGAGACTACCTCGGCCCCGGTCAGGTCACCCGCGCAGCCCAGGCAGGCGGTCGGGGAATGGACCTCGATCGCGTCGGGCTCGTCGACCTGCATCAGCGCGCCCCCGGCGCCGCCGCGGGGCTTGCCCGGGCCTCGGCCCGAGGGCTTACGTAGCGACGTCGGCCTCGCCAGCCCGTCGCTGGACGGCGGCTTGGAGGAGTTCTTCGAGTTCATCCCCAGACGCCGCTTCAGCTCACCGTTCTCCGCGCGCAGCTCAGCGATCTCGGCCCGGGCGGCCGTCAGCTCGGCCCTCAACTCGCCAACGAGTGCAATCAGTTCCGCGTAGCTCGGCAGCGGCGGGGTGTCGGACACGAGATCCAATGATCAACGAGTTGGACGCCAAGATCAACTCAGTGCGCCAGGACCACCAAACCAGTTACGGTCGTAGAACCTGAACCCCTCTGGAAGGCCGAGGGCCGCTCGGGCGCGCCGCCACTTGCGACCGAAGGAAGTCCGGCGGAACGGCGCACCCTTCTCGCCGACGAAGACCAGGCCGTCGGGCCCCTTCTCGGCGAACCAGGCGAGATGCTGCTTCACCTCCTTGTGGAGAAAGGCCGGAAGGACGACGGCACGTACGCCCGCGTCCGACTTGGTCTCGCCAGGCGCCCGCTTGCCGTTGGTCCGCTCCGGCTCGGCGACACGGACATGGATCACCAGGTTGTCGAGGTCGACGTCCCGGCGGCGGATGCCTGCCAGCTCTTCGGGCCGCATCGGACCGTACGCGCCGAGGTAGACCATGAGTCGCCAGCGAATACCGATCGCCTCGGCGAGACCGTCGACCTCGGCGACGGTGGCAATCCGGCGTTCGGAGGCCGACTCCTTGCCCGCGCCCTTGATCCGGCACGGGTTGCGGCTGATCAGGTCGTCATCGACGGCCGTCTCAAGGATGCCCTTGAGGAGGCGGTACGCCTTGGCAACGGTGGTCTTGGCCTGGGTGGTGCGAAGCCGCTCGGCGCGCCACTCACGGACGCGAGGAGCGGTGATCTCGTCGAGATCGAGGGCGCCGAAGGTGGGAAGGATGTACAGCCGCAGGAGGTGCTTGTACAGGTCCTCAGTGCGAACGGCCAACCCTCGTTCCTCGACCCACTTCTCGGCGTAGATCCGGAAGTTGACTGCCCCGGCGTCGGGAGCACGCCAGTCCCCGCGGCTGAAATCCGCCTCAACCTGAGACAGCCAGACCTCCGCGTCCTTCTTGGTTTCGAAGGTCTCCTCCGCCCGGATGCGCTCACCGTCAGGCCCCAGGTACGACGCCGTCCAACGGCCGGACCGGTACTGCCGCACCGCGCCAAAGCGCCGGCGCCTGCCCTTCTTGTTGGCCATCAGGCGACCCTCCGAAGTCCAGCTCTACGGAGCCTGATCGGCTCGACGGTGCGCGCGGCAAGGTACTCGTCCACAGAGCTCTGCGGGATGCGGACGTAACGGCCGACCTTCACGTACCGGATGCGCCGCTCCTCGATGAGCCGCCGGGGGAATCGGACGGTGGTACCGAGCAGTTCGGCGACCTGTTCCACGCTGAGGAGACGTTCCACGGTCACCACTCCCCCGTGATCTCGTATTGGTCCAGGTCCGCCCGAACTTCGCGGGCGGTGTCGCGGTTGAGCTGGATGTCGCGGTGGATGGTGGCGGCGAGCCAGGATTCGCCGGGGGTGTGGCCGTGTCCGGCATAGGTCCAATGGGCCAGGGTGAGCGTGGTTGCATCCGGGTCGTCATCGGGGTCGGGCAGGCCGAGGGCGGCACGTTGCTGGGCGGCGCGGTAGTCGGCGCGGACCTGTCGCAGGGCGCCGAGGGTGGTGGAGTAGCGGCGGGACTTGGTGGAGAAGTGGCCGCGAAAGCCGAGCATGTGAGCCCAGTCCCGTAACTTCCGCTCGGGGTAGAGCGGGTGCAAGTCCAGGCACGCCTCAATCAACCGACGCGGGTGGTCAGGCACCCCGAGCAGGGTGAGAGCTTCCTTGTTGCCGATCCGGCGGTCGACAGTGCCGGTGGTCTCGGCTGCCTTGGTGGCGTACTTGGCGACGTAGGAGGCCACGGCCTGTTCGGTGATGTCCTCGCCGTCACCGAAGGCGCCGATCGGCTGGACATCGAGCTGCGTCCCCCACCGCAGCGTGCGGGCTGGTTGGTCACCGGCCGCCGGCACGTCGACCGCTACCCGGGCGGCAGCAGCATGGATGGCGTCGGCCAGGAGATCGAGGGTGGCCCAGACGGGGGGCGGGGTGTCGGGTCCCTCCGGTCCGTCGAAGCGGATCACCGCGTGGAAGTGGACGGCGCCGCGCTTTTGGTACTCGGCGACCTTGCCGAAGGACAGGCGGGACTGTTCGTGGGCGGCTGTCTGGGTGAGCCCGACGTGTCGGGCGATCTCGCGGCGCAGGTAGATCGTGAAGTAGCGCCACAGGTCGGAGGCGTGGTTGTTCCACAGCACGGCGCCCGCGTAGTCGTACGTCTCCGAGTCGAGCGGGGTGCCCAGCTCGGGCGCGTCCTCGGGGTGGTGGGTGCCGCAGGCGCAGTGCCGGGTGCCGGGGCGGTTGTGGACGGGGCCGAACGAGGGGGCGGTGAGGGTGGCGAAGACCCGGGGGTGATCGCGCACGGTGTGCGGGGTGCCCTTGTCGGGGTCTCCGGTCAGTCCGGCGCGGATGAGGTGGTAGGTGTCGCCGGCGTAGGTCCAGGCGCAGGCCGGGCAGCGGGAGGCTCGGCGGTTGCCGCAGGCCACGCGGAGCGTGCCGCCGGGTTCGTGCTCGGTCGTGTAGTGGTGCAGGACCGTGCGGGTGGCCGGGTCGATCGTCTTGGTCGCGCCCATCAGGCGGATGGGGTCGGCGCAGCCGCCGGTGCGTCGGATCTGTTCTTGCCAGCGGTCGAAGTCGCCGGATGCGGCCACCCTGAGCACGTCGGCGAGGGTGGCCGTATCCAGGCCCGCCGCGGTGGCGGTGTCGGTCACGCGGACACCTCCGGCGCGTTGGTGTTCAAAGCGTCCAGAGCGTCGGCGGCTTCGAGTGCTGCGGCAGCCAGGTTGCGTAGGGTCCCGGAGGTACCAGGCGCGGCGATCAGCGCGATTTCGACGAGGTCGCCCCCGATGCGGAGGCTGACAAAGGGGGCGGCGCTGTCCGCGAAGGCGGTGACGCGGAAGCGGCTGTCCGGCTCGATGTGGGCCGAGGTGGTGAGGCTCTTCACGTGGTCACCTCCGGCCCTGGGCGAGCGCGAGAACCGGGACGATGTGGCCAGTGCCCTTGCAGGCGGGGCAGTCGACGCGGAGGGTGGCGCGGGTGCCGTCGCGGTGGCGGGTGCCGGTGGTGATCGCGGCGGTGGAGAAGCCGTCGCAGTCGCGGCAGACGGGCGTGTTCTGGGCGTGCTGGGGCATGATGGGGCTTCCCTTTCGGGTCCGTTGGATCTGGAAGTGGGTTGCAGGCGCCGGGGCGGCGGTCTTTGGCGAGAGAGCCGCCCCGGGGCCGTTTAGCGGTGGTTGTTGAGGTCCTTGACGAGCAGGCGCAGGACGACGGCAACCACCGCGACGGAGACGCCGGTGATGGCCACGGCCAGCAGCAGCGAGACCAGGACCGCGCCGACAACGAGAACCACGGCACCGCCGCCGGCGGCGAGGGCGAGCGCGCTGCCCGGGGTGAGCTGAACAGTGGGCCGGTTCGATACCGGGGCGACCGGGGCCGGGCTGGTCTGCGGGGCCGGAACCTGGGGTGTCGCGGTGGACGGCTGCGCCATGGTGGGTGTGGGGGCGGTGTCCGGGGTCGGGTACTTCGGGGTGAGCACAGGTCTTCTCCTCTCGGTTAGGCGTTGCAGCGGTGGGTGCGGGCGGCGAGTTCGGCGGCCGAGCGGTCGCGGTGCTCGGTGGAGAAGCCGCAGCCGGGGGCGGTGCAGGCGGCGGTGTGCCGGGTCTGGCCGCGGCCGTTGTTGTAGGAGCCGACCTTGACCGGCCCGATCTGCACCACCTGGTAGAAGCGATTCGGGCGCATGGAGCGGAGCCTCCTTCGGGTCAGGTGAGTTGGAGTTGGGCGGCGATTGCCCGGCAGGTCGAGGCGGGCAGACCGAGCCGGGCGGTGAGCGCGTCGGCGGTGATCGGCTCGCCCGTCGTGTTCCGGTGGATGTCGGCGATAGACCGCGCGTGATCGAGCAGAGCGGGCGGAACGGCCGGGGCGGTTGCAGGCGGTGGGGATGCTGCGGTGAGTTCCGCCGCCGGGATCGGGGCCGGTGCCGGTTCGGGTGTGTCGATGCGGTGCATCTCGACTTCCGGTGACGCCGGTTCAGGCTTCGGCTCCGGATCGGTGGTCTCGGAGGTGGGGGCGTGGACGAGGAGGGTTCCGCCGAGGAAGGCGAGGGCGGGCCATCCGGCGACGAGGATGCGCAGCCAGGCCGGCACGTGGTCCATGTCGAGCAGACCGGCCGTGGCGACGTTGGCGCCGAGCGAGGCGCACAGGGCGATCGCGAACCAGGTCCAGGACGAGCGGTCCCGGCCGGTGCGCAGTCGGCGCCAGGCGGCGACCAGCAGCAGGTCGACCGAGACCGGATAGGCCCACGCCTTCCACCCGGACTGTCCGGCCGCCGCCGCCAGATCATGCAGGTGCGCGAAGGACAGGGCACCGGCGATCACGGCTTGGATCAGGACAGCATCGGGGCGGATCGAACGGCTCACGGCGGGTCACTCCTCTCAGTCCGTGACCGGCAGCGGCTTGACCACGGGCGACCCGGACGCCGGGGCGTCGGCGGGCACGTGCGGACGGAAGGGATCGAGGGCGGGGAAGTCGGGGACCAGATGGGCGAACTCCCGGCACACCGCCATCGCCTCGGCGCGGGAGGTGTGCGGGGTGCGGATCTTCGCCCAGCCCCCCGAGGAGTCCGCCGCAACCGCCGTTCCGGGGCGCTCTGCCGGTATCAGACCGGCGGCCAGGACCGCGTCCGGCGCCACGTCGGCAAGCCCCATCTCGGCGGTCTGCTTGTCGTTGACCCGGTGCACCACCCGGCCGGTGAGCTGCGCGCGCAGCATGGTCGCGCCCTTGCCCAGCTCGGAGCCGAAGCGCTGCCCGCAGATCTCCAGATGGATGCCGACCGCGCGGGCCATCTGCGCCAGCCGGATCAACGCGGTGACGATCCGCTCCCGCCGCACCTCATCCTTACGGGAGGCGATCAGGAACAGCTCCGCCACCTCGTCCACCAAGACGACGACCGACACCGGCCGCACGCCCTCGGGCAGATCCCACACGTCGGAGACGCCGTGCAGGCTCAGCAAGTCGAACCGGGACTCCATCTCCGCCACCAGCACATCCAGCAGCGCGGCGGAGTCATCCGGGGTAGTGGCCAGGGCCGACAGGCGAGGCGCGTACGCGGACTGTTCCACCCCGCGCTTGCAGTCGATCCCGACCAGCGCCACCGGCAACCGCGCCAAGCCCTTGATCAGGTTCCGCTGGTAGACGGACTTGCCGGAGTTGTTCGCGCCCAGGGTCAGCGCCATGGGCACCTTCCGGTAGTCGCGGACGAACGCGGTCCCGTCCTCCCGCAAAGCCACCGGAACGGTCAGGCCCTCGGGGCGTGCTCCGCGCGGCATCTGCACCCGGCGCAGCACGTCATAGCCGGTCATGCGCAGCTCGACATACCCGGGCTTGGTCTCGGCGATGGTCACCGAGTGGACGCCCCAGGCGTGCCGCAGTCGCTCGGAGGCGGCCACCAGGTCGGACGGTTCCAGACCAGCGGGAAGCCGCAAAGTGACCCGCAGCCCCGTCGACGTGCCCCGGACCCGGCGGACCTTTGGCGGGACCGGCAGTACCTCACGGTGGGCCACGTTCTTCGTGAGGAAGGCCCGCAGGCGTGACGGCTGAACCGTCAGCCCGCACACGTCCATCGTCGAGCGGTAGGTGATCGTGAACCGGCCCCAGGTGACCGGTAGTCCGACCAGCGACCAGTACACGCGCGGAGCGCGTACCTTCGCGTAGCCCAGACCGCCGGCCCCTGCTAAGGCTCCCGTGGCCTCCAGCCACATCGAGACGTCGGTCATGGTCAGACCGCCGACGTGACCGCGACCGCGCGGAACGAGATCCCGTGCCGCTTCTGCCCGTTGAACTCGTTCTCCCAGTCACGAGCCTTCAGTCCCACGACCTTGACCGGCGTTCCCGGCGCCAGGCTCTCCGGGATACCCGTCTCGGGGATGGTGACCTGGTAGAGGTTCCCCTCCCCCTCGTCCGAGACCAGCAGACCCACGGTGGACAGACCCGCACCGGTCTCCCGGTCCACAGCCCGCTCACCGGTCTTCTGGTTGACCAGCTTCGGCACGGGCGCAGTCGCCACGAACACCACAGCGGTCGAAAGGTCGATCTTGAAAGACGGCATGAGCACATCCCTCGCTCTGGAGGCCGCCCGGCGCGACCTCTCTAGACATCTCCATTGGAGCTGAGATCTCTAGAGACGTCAAGAGGGATGTATAGAGATGTTCGAAGCGGAGGATTGCGGCTACACGCACCGAGCGGGTGCCCCCACCCATGGCCTAGGCTGTCTAGAGAAGAGAGGAGGGCCCCGGAATGACGAACACCGATGACGATCGTCGGCCGAAGTACCAGCGGATCGCGGACTCTCTACGTGAGGCGATCCAGTCGGGCGAGTACCGTCCCGGTGATCGACTTCCGGGAGAGAACGACCTGATGGCCGAACACGGCGTGGCCCGCATGACCGCCCGCCAGGCCCTCGGCGTACTCAAGGACGAAGGCGTCGCCGAGGCACGCAAGGGCGCGGGCGTGTTCGTACGCGACTTCCGGCCCCTGCGACGCCGGGGCATCCAGCGACTGTCACAGGAGCAGTGGGGAAGTGGCCGCTCTATCTGGTCTGCCGACACCGAGAGCCGCGCACTAGTAGTGGATCAGGTGACGGTGTCCGAGGAAGCCGCACCCGAACGCGTCAGCCTGGTCCTCGATCTAGCCGAGGACGACAGCGTCTGCGTGAGGCGCCGGCGGTTCGTCCTGGACGGAAAGCCCGTCCTGCTCGCCACCAGCTACCTGCCCACGTCCGTGGTCGCAGGCTCCGCAATCACTCAAGAAGACACGGGCCCCGGCGGAACGTATGCACGGCTTGCCGAACTCGGCTACAAGCCAGTGCACTTCCGTGAAGAGATCCGCTCACGCATGCCCTCGAAACATGAAGCGGCACAGCTGAGCATCTCCTCGGGCACACCCGTCATCCTCATCTGCCGCACCGCATTCGCCGACGAAGGCCGCCCCGTCGAGATCAACGAGATGACGCTCGATGCCGCCTCCTACATCCTGGAGTACGACTTCGACGCGTGACCCCACGCGAGCTGTTACAGGTTTCTCTACCTCATCAAGCACCCGTCGTCGCTTCGCTCCTCCGGGCGGGCGCGGGCGGCCGGCGGCGCCCGCGCTCATGTCTCCGCCCCGCTCGGCACCGCCGGCCGCCCACTCCCGCCCAAGAGGCAGGCACACGGGACATGGGGTGAGAACACGTCGTGGCCGGGGCGGTCGGCTCCGCGACTTTAGCCAGCCACTTTGGCGCGAGCCTCGAAGATCATGGCCCCAACGTCGTGCTTTACCGGGCAGGTCCACAGACTGCCCGACGCGCCGGAAGCTTACGGGGCCATGATCACTCGCGCCAAAGCAGCTCCCGGCCAAAGTCGCTACGCCGACCGCGGTCGTACGCTGGCCACCCAGCAGCACCGATTCCCTGCGCTACCAGCGCGAGGAGCTGCCGTAGCGTGCGGCTTGTGAGGAGCCAGCGGAGAGAGATTGATCATGCTGCCTGCGAGTGATCTTGAAGCTTGCTTCGGTGCGCCTCGCGGCTACTCCGAGGTGGGTGCCTGGGAGGAGATGGAAGCCGCGACGGGGCCGCTACCGATGGACTACAAGGAGTTCGTGGCCGGGTTCGGGCCGGGCATCGTCGGCCGTTTCCTCAACGTGCTGCATCCGCAGTCCGCCACGCTCAACATGTTTGAAACGATTGAGCGCATGGCTCCGCTCTACCAAGAGCTCGTCCCCGACACGATCCCCCACGCCGTGTTTCCCGAGGATGGTGGCATGGTCCAGTGGGCGGTCACGGCGGAGGGCGATGCCTGCTTCTTGGTGCGTGGAACCGAGGGCACATGGCGCATCGGGGTCTGGTTCCGCCAGTGGGCCGAGTGGGAGGAGTACGAGGAGAGCGTCCCAGTCTGGCTTTGTCGCCAAGTGGAAGGCAGGCTGATCATTCCTGGCCTACCGCTGCGCGTGCACGGTGGCTTCGTCCCCGTGGCCTGAATTGTCATCCGAAAAGCCCTGTCTCTTAAGACGGTCTGCCGTCCTCCCCATCGGAGGAACGGCGTCGTCCCGTGCCCAGTCGTGCCCGTTGCGTGCCCGATCCGGCGGAAGGCAGCAGGGACTCACGGGGAACAGCGGCGCCGACCACGCGCCGACCCAGGTCGGGGAGTTGCCAGGTCAGCCTCCATCCGCATACGGCGTCTTCCAAACTGGTGCTCTACGACACCGCCAGGCCCGCCACTCAAAGCCGTTCCACCCGTGCCGTAGTCTTCCCGCGGAGGGGTGCTATGTCAGCGTGGATCATGTTGGGTGCCGGCTGCTTTTTCGTAGTCATGGGCGTGTTCACCTTGAGCGGCCGAGGGACTGCGGCGTATACGCGGTCGCCTTGGGCTGGTTGGGGTTGGATAGCGATGGGTGGCGGCTTCGTCTTGGACGGAGGACCCAAACTCCTCGGCTTCTCTTCCGGAGCGGCGGCGGCTCTTTCCGCCGTGGCTATGGGGCTGATCGTGCTTGGTGCGGTGCTTCAGGTCTGGCGCGGAGGGTTCGCCAAGGCTCGTCGTGCTGGCGACGGCGACTGAGTGGCGCCCCCACTCCCTATCTAGGACGACCGTCAAGTGGGCCGCTGATGCCTGACACCAGCGGCTGACACCAACAACGGCGGACGAAGGCGGATCAGGGCGAACCCTGGCGACCGCTCCCACGCCGCATGGCGGCCAAGATCCAGTGCCTAGAGCTCGCGATGATTGACCTGATAAGGATGAGGCCAGACTGCAAAGCCTGGCGTGGAGCCGTCACAAATTGACGGATGGCACTAGGCCGATCACGCTACGGTCCAGCAATGCCGAACGATGCACCCGATCCCTTCAAAGAACTCATGACGCGAGAGTCCCTCGCCGCCGTGATCCGCAGCCTTTGTGACGACTTTCACCGACGGGGCGAGGAGTGGGAGAACCGCACTGTGGAGGACTACCTCGGTGCGCTCGCCGCGTGGATCACGGACTCGCCCGGCTCGTACCGGTACCTCGGCGAAGAGATGCCGCCGGACGGCGACTGGACGTTCTTTGCGCGGGCCCTCAGCGCGGCCGTCGTCTACGAGTAGCCGAAGGGCCGTGCCCGATACGGCGAGCGTGCCACTTCCGTGCCAGAACGGACGGGGACTCACGGGGAATCGAGGTTCGTCAGGATGCGCACCGCCCCACGCTGCCCAAGGCAGGGATTCCCAGGTCACGCCTATGGTTCCCCAACCTCGCTCCTAAAGCGGGTGTCGGCGGCAGCCGCCCTCCCACTGCTCCAGGAGCCCCAAGGCAGTGTCTGGACAGCAGTGCGTGCACGCCGGCACCTGCTGACGCAACGCCTCCAGAGCCTGTGTCCTCGAGACACTGACACACCGCGGTCAAGGCCCCTGGAGGCACTCCCTGCGGAGACTGGGGTGGGTGGCGGTCAGGTGAAAGCGCGGGCGAACGCATCCGGGCCGTAGACGAGCTCGGGCACGCGGGCGTTGATGATGGGCCAGAGCTGGATCAGGTGCTGCTCGGGGTTGATGCGGCTGATCTGGGGTGCGTCGAGCGGGGCAGGGTGCAGGCCGGCGGAGCGGCCGCGGACGTGGACCCGGCAGCGGTAGGCGCCCGGGACCGTGCCGAGGACCAAGTGGGGCAGCTGGCCCTGCGGGCCGGTGACAGTGACGATGCCGTGCAGGATCTGCAGGTCGTACTCGGCGGCCATCTCGAAGGTGCGGTCCACCTTCGGCGGCATGCGGCGCAGAATCTCGACCCGGCACGGCAGGGAGCTGAAGTCGGTGCCGGTGAAGATGCCGAGCCAGGACGGGCCGCCGAAGGCGAGCCCGTCCTGGCTCGGGGTGTCGCGGCCGTCGCGCTCACCGCCTGCTTCCAGCAGGTAGAAGTTGTCCTGGACGGTGAGATCGGCCTGGCCGGAGGAGGCAATGTCACGGGGCGGGCTGACGTACTCGGTCACATGGTCCAGTGTGTCAGCGGCTCACTCGGGATCCCGCCCAATCCCACACGAGGGAACAGCAGGGGTCCACGGAAATCGGATGACGCTTCGTTTCGCTGAACCGACCAGCATGCCCGTCCCAGTCGTGGTCTCACTTCTGGTCTCATTCGCACGCGTACCGCCCCGTCCGGATGAGTACCAGGGCACATCCAACTCCAAGGCAACGGACACACATAGACGCAGGTGAACGGCCCCGTATGGTCGTTTGACTAGCACAAGCACACTTGGAAAGCGTGTTGGGGGCAACCCCTCACGAGTTCGAATCTCGTATCCTCCGCCATTGCTCTCACCGGGCAATACGTCGAAGGGCCCCACCTCACGGTGGGGCCCTTCGACGTATTCCTCAGTCCTCGTTGTCCTGGTTTTTGTCCACAGCGGGTGTTTCCGGCGTTCCCCAGATGGCGTCGGCGATCTTCCGGGCGACGTCCTTGAGCATGGCGTCGGGCACGTGGAGGTACCGCGCCCGCATGCTTGCGGAGGTGCCCGGCTCCCACCCCATGATCTGATCAATGACGCGGTCCGGGACACCAAGCAGCATGAGCACGGTGGCGGCCGTGTGCCGGGCGTCGTGCAGCCGACCGTTCCGAACCCCCGCGTCTTCCAGCAGCCGCTTCCAGTCGTGGTAGTCCGTGTTCGGGCTCAGTGGGCCACCCAGCAGCTTGGTGAATACGTAGTCCGACTCTGCCCACAGATCACCGGCCGCCTTGCGCTCGCGCTCTTGCGTCTCGGCGTGTCCACGGAGCATGGCGACCAGCGGGCCCGGCAGGGGCACGGCACGCCGGCCCGCTCGAGGCTTCGTGTTCTTGGTCTCGCGCCGGACCTGCACCTTGCCGGGGCAGTACCCGGCTTTCCTGCCGCACGGCGATGCTTCCGGACACCCGTGCTCGTACCTCGGGCGCAGACGATTCCTCCGCAGCTTCAGGTACTCGTTGCTCAGGTCGACGTCAGACCAGCGCAGCCCGAGCGTCTCGCCCTGCCGCAGTCCGAGCGCCAGCGCTAGCATCCAGCGGGCACTGTTCCGGCGCTTGTTGGCTTCGAGCAGTAGCCGCTGGACCTCTTCCACGGAGTAGGGCTCTACCTCGGATTCGTCCTCTTCCATCCGTGGCGGCTTCGCCAACGCGGCGGCATTCTTCGCCGCGTAGCCGCGCCGTACCGCCTCACCCAGAGCGGTTCGGGCGGTGCGGTGGGCCTGGTGAGCCGTCCCGGCCTTGCGCTCCCCGTTCGCTTGCATACGGCGATACAGGCTTTCCAGGTGTTCGGGCTGCAAGCGGTCAAGGCGGTGCTTGCCTACACCAGGCGCGAGGTGAACGCGAACGGCGACCTCATAGCCGTCGTACGTGTTCTCGCTGACGGTCGGCTTGGCGATGTTCTCAACCCAGTGCCAAAGCCACTTCTCAACCGTCCACGCCTTACCGGGCTGACGCGCCGAACCCTCATCGCGCTGCTTCTCAAGCCGCCGGACTTCGTCAACCAGCTCCTCACGCGTCGGGCGCGTCACGTGTCGGCGGTACGCCTCCCCGTTGTCCTTGTACCCCATCGGCACTCGGGCGTGCCAACGGCCGTCCTTCCCGAAATAGATGGCGGATTCGCCGTTGGCGCGCCGGGTGCGCTTCTTCTCTTCTGCCACAGGCAAACTCCTGATTTCTCCCTGTCAGATGGAAACCAAGACGGCGGGCAGTCCCGAAGGACTGCCCGCCGTTTCGGGGGTCGTCAGGCGTCTCGTCGACCTGCGACGTACTTGGCTGGCGCGTCGGCGGGGATCCTGCGGAGGGCGCCGACGGTGATGGATTCCAGCTCTCCAGAGCGGATGAGTCGGTAGCAAACGGTTCGACCGATCTGGAGACGTCGGGCGGCCTCCTCAACGGTCAGCAGCACGAGAGTGGGATCGATGGCATCGGCGAGGTGGGCCGTGTCCATGTAGCTATCTCCTCTTCAGAGTCGACAGTCGCGGCGGGCCAGCGGCGGCGTGGGCTTCTCAGGAGCCCGCGTGTGTCCGAGGTTCGGATTTCTGCGTCACCGCGTCATCTGCGTCATCCGTGCTTCTGACCTGCGGCTTTCGGGTGACGCAGAGGCTCAGGGGTGCGTCATCGGTGACGCAGGCTGTCCGTCATCGGTGACGCAGGTGACGCACGATGACGCAGAGCCTGCCGTCTGCGTCACCCCTGTATGCGCAGGTAGGTGCCGTTTTTCGGGCTGGGTGACGCAGGTGACGCAGCGTCTTCCCTCTTAGAGCCCGTGAACAAACTGATCGTTGTCGGCGGGTGGGAATCGGTGAAGTGACGTGAACGACCAGGACCTCTTGGTAGCAACTGCGGTGTCGAAGCCCAGTCGCGCCAAGAGGTCCTGTCATGCCGTTGTACGCCCCTGCCGCCACCGCTGTCACCCCAGACGGGCAAGGTCACTGCCCCTGCCTGGCCTGCCGGTTCGGGCACGGTCGCCGTCATCCGGCCCGGCCCCGCCGCTACACCTCAGACACCACGGATGCGGAGTGGCAGGTCATCGCTTCGGTACTGCCGTGGCCGGCATGGCTGGACGGCAATGGCGGGCGGCCGGAGGAGTACTGCCGTCGGCTGATCGTGGACGCGATCTTCTACGTCGCGGACAACGGCAACAAGTGGCGCAACCTGCCAGGCGACTTCCCGCACTGGCGCACGGTGCACACCATCTTCACCCGGTGGTGGCAGGACGGAAGCGTCGACGCCATCCACAACGACCTGCGTGACGAGGTCCGCCGATCCGAGGGCCGGGACACCGACCCGACCGCCGCGATCATCGACTCGCAGTCGGTACGCGCTGCGGAGACGGTCGGCGCCGACAGCCGCGGGTACGACGCGGGCAAGAAGGTGGCAGGCCGCAAGCGCCACGTGATCGTGGACACGATCGGCTTGCTCCTCGTCGTCATGGTCACCAGCGCGAGCGTGCAGGACCGCGACGGCGCCCGCCCCTCGCTGACGCACCTGCGTGACCTCTTCGAATCAATCAGCCTGGTCTGGGCCGACGGCGGCTACGCCGGGAAACTCGTCACCTGGGCCAAGAAGAAGCTCCAGCTCACGATCGAGATCGTCAAGCGCAACGACGACGTCAAGGGCTTCGTGGTACTGCCACGCAGGTGGGTGGTTGAGCGCACGCTGTCGTGGATCTTCCAGCGCCGCCGCTGCGTACGCGACTACGAACGGTTACCCGAGCACCATGAAGCCATGGTCAAGTGGTCCATGATCATGCTGATGTCCCGGCGCCTGGCGGGCACGAAGGACGCCAAGCACCGGAAATGATCAGTTTGTTCACGGGCTCTTAGGACAAAAGAGGGGTGTCTGTTGTAGTTCGGTGCGCCTTACAGCGTGAAGAATGGGCCCCTTGGGCGGCGTTGCCGCGGCCGGGCAATGACGGGCCGCTTCGCGGCGCGACCTTTGGGCGACGAGTGGCGCCGAACAGCAAGAGGAGCACGCCTCGCTGGGATGGTGCTCTTCTTGCTTGTCCGGGCGACGTGCGGAGTCCGATTCAGAACGCCTGCTCCTGCTCGTGTGGGGGCGCAGCGTGCAGGCGGGTCATTTCGAGGTAGCGGCCCGTTTTGGTGCGGCCCGTGTCGATGAGGACACCGCGGGCGGCAAGCGTCGGCTGGAGCCGCTTGAGCCGGTCGGAGAGGACTTTGCCCGTGGTCGGCCACCCCTTGGGCAGGGAACGCAGTTCCTCACCGCTGTAGAGCCGACTGAGGCAGTGCAGCCACTCGGTGGACGTCATCCGCTGCGCGCCGCCCGGCTCGATGGCGTCGGCGTGCCTGAGAACGGTCTGTGCGAGGAGATCGCCCTCGATCACGTCGTCGTTCAGGTCGTCCAGACTGGCCCGGTACGCGGTCAGCGCCCCGAGACCGGTTGCCGCATCGAGCTGCGCGCACAGGCGGGCGAAGTCCGCCATCCGCAGGTCCGTGGGGGTCTCCGCCTCCACCGCGCGGACCTTGACCGCAAGGTCCAGGAGCGAGCCGAGAACGACGGGCAGAGCCTCTGCGTACTCCGCCCACAGTTCGGCCTCGGTGCGCCGGACGCGGGGTCGCTCCAAACGGAGCGGCAGGAGCCGTTCCGCAAGGTCGGGCCGGATGACGCCGACGTCGATGCCGGTCAGGAGCAGGGGCCGACGGTAGCCGACGCGGAACACGTCCCCGTCGGTGAACAGGGCGCGCTTGACGTTCTCGACGCCGGTCACGATGCAGCACATCGCGTCGGACAGGTCCGGGGTCATGTGGGAGAGGTTGTCCAGGGCGGTGACCCATCCGGCCGCCACCGCCGCGATCAGATTCTCCTCATCCTTCGGAGCGCGGCGCAGGTCACCGCTCATGCCCTCGATGATCCGCACGAGCATCCGCCCACCGGTGGACTTACCCGCGCCCTGCGGGCCGGTGAGGAACGGCGCGGGGACCGGCACGGAGGGTTCCAGGCAGCCGAGGAGCCATGCGATGGCCAGGCACTCAGTCTCCGCGGTGGCGAAGTTGCACAGCCGTAGGAGAAGGTCGATGCCCTTGCCGTCGGTGTCTTTGGCCGGCAGGGGCAGTTCCCCGGTGAGCTGGGTGCGTCGCCAGCACACCTCGCGCGGGTCGGGAATGGCGATGTCCCAGCCGGTGGGGTGGATACGGACGGACTGCCCATCGCTGCGGCCCAGGTCCAGCCACGTCGCCCCGTCGAAACCGGGAGCAACGCGGATGTGGACGGGCTGCACGTCCTCGGAAAGGGCAAGCGCCTCGATCAAGTCCAACGCCTCTTTCAGCGCGGTCCCGTTGAACACGCCGCGCCCGTCCCTGAATAGGCCGACCATGAGTTCCTGCCGGTGACTCCCCGTCGTGCCCTGAGAGCGGATCGGACAGGCCACCGGGTGGCTGTTCCTCTGTGCGTACACAGTCCCGTCCGCGGTGCGGAAGTACCGAAAGTGCGCCTGCGCGTAGTCTGCGATGACCTCGCGAGCAGGGGTCTTCTCGTCCTCAGACATGGCTACAGTCCCAACCTAGTCCGGGCGTTGGTCCACGCGTCGGTGCAGTGCCGGGCCGTTTCGCCCTTGGCCTGCGCGACGGTGAACAGCCTGCTGATGTGAGCGTCGGTAAGGCAGCCGCACCGGCCGTGGACGGACAGCACCGCGAGGAACGTCCGGTACACCGTGGCGTGCACCGCCTCGCGAGCCTCACTGATGCGCTGCACGGCCATGGCGATGCCACGATCCAAATAGACGGGCGTGCGGTGAGGGCACTGCCCGCCCCCGGCCGGCGCGGGCACGCCAACGGCCGCCGGTCGCACTGCGCGGGACTCCTTCACGACCAGCGCGCGCACGGCGTCCGGCAGCGCCGTGATGGTGCCGGTACCGGGACCGAGCCACCGCGCGTACTGCATGGACGACTTGATGTCCACGCCGGGCCGTACGGCGTTGGCTGACTGCATGGCGCCCTGGTAGAGCCAGTGCTCACCCCGGGTCGTCCGCACGCTCCGTGTGACGGGCAGGCTCGCACGGGCCCACGCGATGGCGGCCGGATTGTCGAGGTCGACGACGGTGAGACCGGCGCCACCGGGGTGATAGGCCACCGCTGCCGCCTCGCGCCACGCCCGCGCCCAATTCGGTGAGTTGAGGACGTGGAGGGCGGTGGTGGCGGCGGCCCAGCCGTGGCACGGGTTCGGGCAGGTGCAGGGGCCGGGGGTCTTCATGTTCGGACGGCCACCGCACGCGTTCTTGGCGCAGGCCGGGCAGTTCCCGAACGGCACCTTCCCCTCCCGCAGGGGAAGCACGGGTACCCCGCCGGCCGCGAGGCGGAGGGCGGCGTGCAGATGCTCGCTCATGCCGCTACCTCCAACGCGGGGGCAAGGAAGGCGCGGCCGATCCATTCCGTGTAGGCGGGCGGCAGGGCCTCGCGCAGGCGGAAGTGGTCGGTGGACCAGTCGATGCCCTTCGCTGTGCGGATCTCCTCCACGGTGGCCTTGCCGCCGCCCTTGCCGTAGGCGGCGACGTAGGGCCCCTCGCGGTACTCACCGTGGCGCCAACCAGGCACGTAACCACGGTGCTTGGGGTGGGCCGGTTTGATGGTGGTCCACCCTCCGAGTTCGAAGTAGCGGTGCATGAGCACGGCGAGGCCGAACTGTTCCCCGCACAGGCGGATGTCCTTGCGGACCTCGGAGCCAGCCACGTTCTCGATCACGTACGGCCGCCCCGTGGCTTCCAGCGCGGCCCGGGTCGGGGCGATGAGGCGGGGGTAGGTTCGGCCGATCGCGGCGGTGCGGGCGGCGTTGGTGCCCTTGGTCGGGGCGCCCTCTCCCTGGCAGGGCGGAGAGGCGTGGATGAAGTCGAATTCGTGGCCGTGGGTGCGGATGTACTCGATGGCGTCGCCCTGGTGGAAGGCGTCGCCGCAGTAGTCCGGCTGTGCCTGGACGTCCACGCCGGTGACGTGCCAGCCCAGCCGCTGGTAGCCGCATGTGGCGCCACCGATGCAGCAGAAGGCGTCCAGCACCCGAAGGGGCCGGACCAGGGCGGGTAAGGCGAGCACTCGCCGGATGTCGGTGGGTTGGGTCATGCTAGAGACCTCCACAGGTCTGTGAGGCACTGGTGGATTGGCGGCGGCCCCGGTTCTTGGCGGAAGGGGGGCCGCCGTTGTCGTTGGTCGGGTCGGTCAGGCGGCGGTGCTCATGCCGCCTCGCGGCGGGGCAGGAGCATGCCGTCGTCCGCCTTGCGGAGGGATCCTGCAGCGGTGAGGGCTTTGACTTCGCGGGAGACGGTGCCCTTGTTGATGCCGGTGCGGTCGGTGATGTCCCGCAGGGTCCGGGCGCCGTCGTGGACGGCGCGCAGCACCCGGTCACGGTTCGTCTCCGCCGCGGCCGGCACGGGCGCGGACTCTGTCGGGGTGGCCGGTGTCTTGACAAGGTGGAGCGTGCTCCCGGTTGTCTTGGTGGATGCGCGGTGCCATATGGGCCGGTCGGGCAGAGCGATCACGTCCTTGGGGGACATGGCCCGTGTGCGGATGTGGTGGGGCTTGGCCTTGGGGTGCGAGCGCAGCAGGGCGAAGCCCGGCATGGGCAGCTCGTGGGCGTGCCAGCCCTTCTCGTGGGCGTCCTGTCCGAAGACCACCTGTGACTCGCCCGCGCTGGAGAGCGCGAGGGAGGCCCGGTAGGTGATCTGGCCCGCGATCTGGGAGTCGATGCCGTGGCCTTCGCCGGACATCGTGGGCTTCTGTGTTGCCCAGATGACGATGATCTCGGCTGCGCGGGCACGGCGCGCCAGGGACCGAAGGTTCTCGATGATCTCGCCCCAGTCGGGGTCGCCCGGGTCGTCCTCGGTGCCCTTGCGGCGGGTCTTCTTGGCCATGGCGATGACCTCGGCGCCCTCGTCGACGAACACCGTGATGCGGGGCCTTTCGGGGCTGATCTGGATGACGTCCTCGCCTCGGGGGATCAGCTCCTCACGCTCGATCATCTCCGCGTACAGCTCGCCCGTGACGTCCAGGACCTCATCCGGAGTCACCGCCGTGCGGGCGCGGTGCTGCCAGTTCAGGGCCTCCACACGCTTCGGATCGATGATCACAAGTCGGTGATTCGGCGTCTCCGAGGCTTCCGCGAGGACGGCCCGCGTCGACCAGCTCTTGCCCGCGCCCGACGTACCGGCGACGAGCATGCGCCGACCGAGGGGGACGAACACCGGCTCGCCGGTGACGGTGTCGACACCCCACGGGGCTCCGGGCTGCCAGCCGCTCAGGTCGATGCCGTCGGCAGCGCTGCGGGTCCGCAGGGTGATCGTGGCCCGGTCCCCGTGGGAGCCCGCCTTGATCTCCATGGGCAGGTCGGTGCGGGCCCCGATGAGAGCGCGGATCTCCTCGCGCTTGCTCTTGAGTGCCGTGGGCGTCCACTTGCCGTCCAGCCGCACGTGCGAGACCTGCATTCCTCCCGAAGTGACGCCGCCGTCAATGCCAGCCCAGTTCGAAAATCGAAACAAAGTCTGGCTCGCTGTCTACCGGCTCCCGCCCACGAACCGTCAGCCGGTCGGCACGCCGTGAGAACGCAGGAGGGCGTGGGGGATGCAGGAGCGGCGGTGGATCACCGTCCGCCGGAGCGAACGGGACGCCCTCGCCGAGGAGTTGGCCAAGCAACTCCAGGAGGTCCAGGTCGAGCGGGGTGAACTGGCGATCGCGGAGCGGGTGTTGAACCGCCTGGACCGCGAGATCCTGGCGATCGTGCGGGAGGCCGACGGCCCGGTTCAGGTCAGGGCGGTCGGCGAGCGGCTGGGGCTGGACGCCTCGGTGCGCGGCAAGCTGGAACCTTTGCGGGCGAAGATGGTCAAGCTCGCCGACCGCGGCTGGCTGCACAAGCGGGGCGACGGGCGGTTCACCCCACGTTCGTAGTCGCGCGGGGCGCGCCCGTAACTGTGGACATGCGGTCGCTGTCCATGCCGAGCTTGAACTCGTCGACTTGACGCCGTCGGGAGCAGGGCTCTTCCTGGTCGAGTTCAGCCGACGGCGCCGGTCCAAGCAGGGGTGTTGACTGGCGTGGTGGCTGCTGCTCGGAGTGCAGTCATCAGCCCTACTGACGAGCCGCATGGTTCTGTCCGACAGGAGACAGGACTGACCGATTCTGATAATAATGCTCAAACTTCTGGCGAAGGTGGATAGTTCCCGCGCATGCCCGGTTGAACCAGCCCGCCAGAGTGAGCTCAAGGTGCCGGCGCTGACCGCATTGACGGTGCCTCAGTTTTGAAGGGACTGCATGACCAGAAAGGTTCAGGCCGCGCCCGGACGTCGCAGACGCGCGGCGGGCGAGATCGACACGAGGGTCAGGGGGATGGTGGCGTCCACTCTCGCCGTCGCTCTCATCACGGCGGCCGCCATCTTCGCCACCGCGGTCGGCGCCACTGCCGCGGAGCGGCCGGATGCGCCCAAGCGAATAGGCACGGCTCCGCGGGTGCCGACCGGCGCGACGGCCGTCGGCGCCACCACCCCGGGAAGCACGCTGCACCTCAGCGTCCATCTGTCCCCGCGTGACCCGAAGGGGCTGACCGACTTCATCACGGCAGTGTCCACCCCGGGCAATCACCTCTACCACCACTACCTGGCCAAGGGGCAGTTCGCCTCGGCCTTCGGCCCCACCCGGGCCACCATCGCCGGCGTCTCACAGGCGCTGAAAGCGGCCGGCCTCAGCCCGGGCGAGGTCAGCTCCGACGGCCTTGCCATCCCGGTGACCGCCACCGTCGCACAGGCGTCTCACGCCTTCGGCACCCAGTTCAGGAACGTCCGGCTGAAGGACGGCACGACCCACTATCTCAACGCCTCGGCCCCCGCACTGCCCGCCGACGTGGCGGCGTCCGTGACCGGGATCGTCGGCCTGAGCAACGTCAACACCCTCACCAGCCACCACTCCGCCGTGCGGCACGTGAGCGCGCCCAGGTCGGTCGCCGGGAGCAGCCCCCGCACGGTGGCCCCCCGGACGTACAGCCCGGGGCTCTGCGCCGACTTCACCGGTTCGGGCCTCTCCGACGGCACCGACTACTACAGCCCCGGGAAGCTGGCCGGCAACTACGGGATGACGAGCTCCTCCACCGTCGGTGCGGGGCAGACGGTGGCCGTGTTCGAGCCGGAGAACGTCGACAGCGCCAGCATCGCCGCGTACCAGTCCTGTGTGGGCACCAGCACCTCGGTCTCCCACGTGTACGTCGACACGACGTCCGGGTCGGGCGCCGCGGCGGGCAGCACGGTGGACGGGGCGCCGGTCGGCGTGGAGTCGGCTCTCGACATCGAGGACCTGATCGGCCTGGTGCCGGGCGCGAGCATCATCGACTACCAGGGCGTGGACGCCTCGTCCGCCACCGACCAGAACGTGCTCGACGTCTACCAGAAGATGGTCACCGACGACCGGGCGCAGGTCATCTCGACCAGTTGGGGTCTGTGCGAGGCCGTCGAGAGCAGCGCGACCGCGAACGCCGAGAACACGATCTTCGCGGAGGCCGCCGCCCAGGGCCAGAGTGTCGTCGCCGCCTCGGGCGACAGCGGTTCCAGCGACTGCGAACCCGCGACCGGTTCCTCCGCCGCCGCCGTCGACGACCCGGCGAGCCAGCCCTATGTCACGGGCGTCGGCGGCACCACGATGAACGGTTCGGGCAGCACGGCCACCCAGGCGGTGTGGAACTCGAACGGCGGCGCCAGCGGCGGCGGCGTCTCCGCGCGTTGGAAGCCTGCCATCTACCAGGGCGGCGTGGTCACCACGACCAAGCGGGCGGTCCCGGATGTGGCCGCCCTGGCCGACCCGAGCGCCGGCTACCCGATCTACTACCTGGACAACTCCCAGTCCTCCAGCCCCGTCCCCGGCATTCTCGGCGGAACCAGCGGCGCGGCCCCGACCTGGGCCGCCGCCATCGTCCAGGCCAACGCCTCCAGTGCCTGCCAGACAAACGGCCGCGTCGGCTTCCTCAACGACGCCCTCTACACGGCAGGGCGCGCCGACTACCCCGGTGACTTCTGGGATGTCACCAGTGGCAACAACTCCGTGTACGCGACCGGCTTCACGGCGGCGGCGGGCTATGACGAGGTCACCGGTCTCGGCGCGCCCCGGGAGCCGGGCCTGATCACCTCGGTGTGCGCGGCCAAGGGCACAGCGGCGACCGGAGCCTCCACCTTCCACCCGCTCGCCAGCCCCGTACGCCTGCTGGACACCCGCAACGGCACCGGCTGGGGCCTCAGCTCCGTCCCGACGAAGCACGCTCTGGTCACCGGTGGCACCGCCCCGGTCAGGATCGAGGGCGCGGCCGGCATACCGAGCAGCGGTGTCACCGCCGTGGTCCTCAACCTCACGGTCACCGGCACCACCGGCGGTGGGCACCTCACCGCCTGGGCCGACGGCACCACCCAGCCGTCGACCAGCAACCTCAACTGGAGCGCCGCAGGCCAGACCATCGCCGCCTCCACGACGGTCAAGGTGGCCGGCGACGGCATCGTGGACATCTCGACCAGCAGCACCACCCACCTGATCGTCGATGTCCAGGGCTACTACACCAACAACACCACCGGCGCCAGGCACTCGGCGCTGAAGCCGTACCGCCTGCTGGACACCCGTCACGCGATCGGGATCTCCACCACCAGCAAGATCTCCAACGCGGCGATCAGCCTCAAGGTCCGCGGCCACGGGGGCGTGCCGAGCGGCGCCACCTCCGTGGTGCTCAACCTGACGGCTACCCAGACCAGCAGCAGCGGCTATCTGGAGGCCTACCCGGAGGGCGCCACCCGCCCGACCGCCTCCAACCTCAACTGGTCGGCCACCGGGACCACCATCGCCAACATGGCCATCGTGCCGATCGGCAGTGACGGCAACGTCAGCATCTTCGTCCGCGGCAGCAGCCACGTGATCGCCGACGTCTCCGGCTACTTCTCCTCCTCCGGTACGACTCTCAAGACGGTGACCCCCTCGCGTCTGCTGGACACCAGGAACACCACGGCGCTCGGCTCCGGCAAGACACTGGCCCTGCAGATCTCCGGTCGCGACGCCATTCCGACGACCGGCGTCAAGGCTGTCGTCCTGACCGTCACGGTCACCGGCACCACCGGAACCGGTTACCTCACCGCCTGGGCCGATGGCACCAGCCGCCCTAATGCCTCCAACCTGAACTGGGTGAAGGGCAAGACCATCGCCAACCAGGTGATGGTGCCGGTCGGCTCCGACGGCAAGGTGGACTTCTACACCAACAGCACCACCAACGTGATCGTGGACGTGGCCGGCTACACCAGCTGAGGAGATCCGACACCGCACCCGTGATGCCCCGCCGACCATCCTGGTCGGCGGGGCATCACCAGTCGGTCCCGGCTCGCTGGGGACCAACCTCAGCGGCGCCAGGGGCATATCGTCCGGGCACTGAGCTGAAGGTCCACTACGCCCCGGCAGTGAGCGACCACCACCCGCGTTGGGCCCATAAAGCCGCTCTGTTCGACAAGCGTCCCCCGACGCGGCAGGCGTACGGCGTGATGGCGGCGCGTCCGCCGACGGGGAATCCGTACCGACGGTAGCGCCGCGGCACTTCGCGCCTCACGCGCGCCGGGTGCGTCGCAGGCCAGGGCTGCAGTACGTCACACAGCTGTCGGCGGCGGGCCAGGAGACGGGCCTCAAGGTGACGTTACCGGTGCAACACCGGGCGGACGGACCGTGATTCACGGCGGCGTTGCCGACGACGCGCTGACGGGTGGCGGCCCACACCTCGACGGCCCGCTCCATTCACCGTTGGCGTGATGTTTACCTGTCTGTCGGCGCTGTACACGCAGGGGGCCGAAAACGCTTCCGTGGCCGCTCGCTCCACGGATGTGACAGGTCACGCTGCCCCGGCAGACCTACCCCACTGGCCTGCCCCCTTCACCGGTTCACGACTCGTATTGACCGATTGAGGTAGCTCCTTGCTTTCGAAACACCGAAGATCTCGGATGCGGCTGTGGCTCGGCGTGGCGAGCGGACTCGCCACCGGAGGGCTCGTGGCAGGCGTGATCGCAACGACGGCCCTGGGAGCGGGCAGCGACCGGACCGGCACCGCCGCGTCGAGCGGACGCCCCTCGCACGCCCTCCAGACAGATTTCAAGTCGGCCGCCGCCGAGTTCCATGTGCCGGCCAGTGTGCTGATGGCCGTCTCTTACCAGATGACACTCTGGGAGTCGCACCACGGTCGGCCCTCGGTCACCGGCAACTACAACGTCATGGGCCTGACCTCGGTCAGCGCGACCGACCTGAAGCCGGGGCGGGACAGCGAAGCGGAGACGCCCGGCTATGGTGACGACCCCAGGGCGCTGCGCCACCACTCGGCGGTGGCCGGCACGTCCACGCCGAGCAAGACGCCCCCGTCGCAGCGGGTCACCCGGGCGATGCGCACCCTCGACACCGCCGCCTCGATGGTCAAGGCCTCCCACGCGTCGCTGCGCACCTCCATGCGGCAGAACATCCGCGGCGCCGCCGCGCTGCTCGCCTCCTACGAGCGCGCCTCGGCCGGTTCGCTGCCGTCCGACCCCGGGCAGTGGTACCCGGCGGTGACCCGCTACAGCCAGTCCACCCGCTCCCAGGTCGCCGAGCAGTTCGCCGACCGCGTGTTCGCGACCATCCGCGTCGGCGCCCACCGGGTCACCACGGACAACCAGGAAGTGACGCTGTCCGCCGACCCGTCCGTGCCGGCGCACAGGCCGACCGCGGTGAGCCCGGACCTGAAGCCCGCGATACGCCAGGCCTCGTTCACCACCGGCGCCACCGCCACCCAGGCACCCGAGTGCCCCTCCACGCTGGCCTGCACGTTCACCCCCGCCGCGTACGCGCTCAACAGCAGCAGCGACCAGAGCGACTACGGCAACTACGACCTCGCGAACCGTCCCACGGACGGCGACGCCGTCAACACCATCGTCATCCACGACACCGAGAGCACCGCGGCCTCCGCGATCAACTCGTTCCAGCAGCCGTCGACCTACGCCAGCGCCCACTACGTCGTCGGCGCCGACGGCTCGGTCACCCAGATGGTGCCGA
The DNA here is from genome assembly GCF_050936285.1 of Streptomyces sp. CA-106110. Lineage (NCBI taxonomy): Bacteria > Bacillati > Actinomycetota > Actinomycetes > Kitasatosporales > Streptomycetaceae > Streptomyces > Streptomyces sp. CA-106110. Next base: position 6,014,450 of record NZ_JBNJNB010000001.1, read on the forward strand.
CCAAGGACATCGCCTGGCACGCCGGCAACAAGTACGTGAACGACCACTCGATCGGCATCGAGCACGAGGGCTACGCACTGGACTACGGCAGCTGGTACACCGAGCAGGAGTACCAGTCCTCCGTGGCACTCGTCGGCTACCTCGCCAAGCAGTTCGGCATCCCGCTCGACCGCGAGCACATCATCGGCCACGACGGCGTGCCCGGCCCCCTCAGTGCCTACTACGAGGGCATGCACTGGGACCCCGGACCGTGGTGGAACTGGAGCCACTACCTGACGCTGCTGGGCGCCTACCCCAACGGCAACGGCATGCCCGTGGCCGGCGGCGAGGTCACCATCACCCCGCCGTGGAGCACCAGTTACGAGCCGACCCTCACCGGCTGCGGTTCGTCCACCACCACCTGCCCCGCCAACCCCGCCAACTTCGTCTATCTGCGCACCAGCCCGTCCTCCACGGCGTCGCTGATCACGGACCCGAAGTTCACGGCGGACAGCAAGCCCACGGGCACCACGCTCGGCTGGGACTGGACGGACAAGGCCGCCTTCGGCCAGACCTTCGTGGTCGCGGCGGTGCAGGGCGACTGGACGGCCATCTGGTACGACGGCCAGAAGGCGTGGTTCTACAACCCGGGCGGCGCCTACACCATGGCGAACACCGGCACGGCACAGCACCTGATCACCGCCGCCGGAACGTCGGCCGTCGCGGTGTACGGCCGCGCCTACCCGGAGACCTCGGCCTACCCCGCCGGCCTGAGCACCCTGGCCTCGAGCTCGAACCAGCAGCTGACCCCGCTCGACCACGAGACCGTCCAGCCGGGCCAGTCCTACAGTGCGCTGTCGGAGGTGAACGGCGACTTCTACTACGCCGAGGACATCAACTGCTCGGGCAGCCCGGACTGCCTGCTGGTCTCGGGGAACACGACCTACTACCCGATCCGCTACAACCACCGCCTCGCCTACGTGAAGGCGAGCGACGTCACGGTGACCGACCCGGTCGTTCCGCCGACCGGCACCCTCAAGCCCGTCACCCCGACGCGGATCATGGACACCCGCAACGGCACCGGCGTACCGCAGGCCAAGGTCGGCGCCGACAGCACGGTCACCCTCCAGGTCACCGGCAGGGCCGGAGTGCCCACCAGCGGCGTCACAGGCGTCATCATGAACGTGACGGCGACGAACGCGACGGCCGCCAGCTATGTCACCGTCTACCCCAACGGAACCACCCGCACGAGCGCGTCCAACCTCAACTTCCCTGCGGGCAAGACGTTTCCGAACCTGGTGACGGTGCCCGTCGTCAACGGCAAGGCCAACTTCTACAACCGCGCCGGAAGCGTGGACCTGATCGCCGACATCACCGGCTACTACACCAGTGACGGAAGCGGTTCCAAGCTGACCAGCATCACCCCGACGCGGGTCATGGACACCCGCAACGGCACCGGCGTACCGCAGGCCCAGGTCGGCCCCGGCGGCACGGTCACCCTCCAGGTCACCGGCAAGGCCGGGCTGCCCACCAGCGGCGTCACCGCGGTGGTGATGAACGTGACCGCGACGAGAGCGACGAAGAGCAGTTACGTCACCGTCTACCCCGACGGGACCACCCGCACGAGCGCCTCCAGCCTCAACTTCTGGGCGAACGAGACGTTCCCCAACCTCGTCATCGTCCCCGTCACCAACGGCAAGGTCGACTTCTACAACAACGCCGGAAGCGTCGACCTGATCGCCGACATCAGCGGCTACTTCAGCGCCACCGGCTCCGTCGAGCACAACGCGGGACCGGTCCGGGTCATGGACACCCGCAACGGCACCGGCGTCCGCAAGGGCACCGTCGGGGCGGATGCCACGGTCACCCTGACCGTCGGCGGCCACAACGGCGTACCGGTGAACGCCACGGCCGTCGTGCTCAACGTGACCGCCACCAACCCCACAACGGGCAGCTACGTCACCGTCTACCCCAACGGCCTCTCCAGGCCGACCCCCGCCTCCAACCTCAACTTCACGGCAGACAAGACCATCCCCAACCTCGTCGTCGTCCCCGTCACCAACGGAAAGATCAACTTCTACAACCACGCCGGGACCGTCGACCTGATCGCGGACTTGGCCGGCTACTTCACCGGGTGAGCCCGGCGGGGATGCTGCCGCCCCGGGCGCAGCATCCCCGCTCACCACTACCAGCGGACGCCAGCCCCACCACGGCCCGTCGGCGGGGCGATACCCATACGCCATATCCCCAGCCCGCTCGCCACGGCCAGCAGCGGATCGCCGAGGAGCACCGCCACGAACCCGGTGCGAAAACCCATCAGACGGCGCTCCAGCACCAGCGCCAACAGCCACAGGCCACCAGGCGGGACGGCGAACACCGTGAACGCGGCACCCCAGGGACCGTTCTGGTGCGGCAGGCCCAGCCACGGAAGATGACTTCCACTCACGCCAGTCACGATCCCCTCGCGTCACGCACCCATACCGGATCGGCTCCTCGGCTACCGGCCGGGTATGACGAGGTCCGTACCCGCAGGACGGCAGCGGGTCCCGCTCGCACCGAACCGGTCACCTCGCAGGCAGGTGTGCTCCGGCGGCATGGGCGTGCATCGCCGCCTCGAACAGCCGCTCCGTGTCGTGCGCGGTCAGCGCCAGGCTCGCGCAGCACGCCGACATCAGCACCGCGAACACCGCCGTCGCACCGTTGTGACGCGAGACCGGTGGGGCCATCAGCGCCTGGACACGCTGGGGCACCGGCCCACCGGTGGCGGCCAGAGCCGCCTGCCGGGCCCGGCTCGCCGCCAGGGCCGCCCGCGCGATCGCCCGAGCCACCAGGCGCCGGTCCGCCACCTCGGCCCCCGCCTCCTCGTCCGCCCACCGCTCGACCGCGAACGCCCCGGCCCGCTCCAACGGGCGCAGCAGCGGATCGACCGCGGCCGTCAGATGGAACACCAGCGAGAACACACGATGCCGACGCCGCAGGTGCGCACGCTCATGGGCGAGCAACGCCCGCCCCTCTCGCATGTCCAGCAGCCGTAGCATCCCCGAGGAGACCACCACGCGTCCGGGCAGGCCGAGCACGGCGAAGGCCGCCGGAACCGGATCGTCGACGACGGCCAGATCCTCGCCCGCCGCAATGTCCCGGCACTCCCGCCAGGCGTCGACCAGCGCCTGCCCCCGGCGCCAGGACGCCACCGTGACACTGACCACGACGACCAGCACCACTCCTGCGCACACCGCGGCGACCTTACGGTCACCGGGTCCTACGCCGCCGGCACACTCACCGACCACGGCCCCTGTGCCGCCACCAGAGGCACCTGCCCGATCGCGGTGAACGCCAGGATCGCCAGCTCGGTCACCCATGTGCCGGCTGCCACGACGGCCGCGCACGCCATCGCCCACGTCCCGGCACGCGGCGGCATCCTGCGGCCCGCCCACGGCGCCACCAGCGCCAGCGCCGCGCTCACCAGCAGCGGCAGATACATCGGTATGGGCCAGAACACGCCTCACCCCCGCAGGGGGCCGTCGCCGTGCAGCAGCTGCTCCAGCAGCTGCTCGTCCTTCGCTGACAGATCCGACACGAACCGGGCCAGTACCGCCGGACGGTCCCCGCCCTCGTCCAGCAGCGAGTGCATCCCCGCCGCCGCCATCCCCGGCTGGTCGTTCACGGGCGAGTACAGGAAACTGCGTCCCTCGCGCCGCCGGGTCACCAGACCCTTGTCACACAGCCGCGTCAGGATCGTCAGCACGGTGGTGTGGGCCGTGTCGTCCCCCAGTTTCTCGTGCACCATCACAGCCGTCGCCGGCCCGCCGGCCGCCCACAGGGCCGCCAGCACCTCCCCCTCCAGCTCTCCCCGCGCACGGCGCCGGGACTCCTTCCGGCCGTCCGCACCGCCGGCCATCCGGCACCTCCCTCTGCCTGCTCCAGCAAGCTCCGTCTTCGACCCGTTCAAGCTACTACGAGACGTAGAAAAACAGCGATGGCGTGTGCTTCGGGTCGGCTTCGGCATTAGGAATCAGTGACGCTTGGCCATCCTCCGGGGCACACGGCCAGGCCTGCCGAAGCCCTGAACCAGACCAAGCCGCTGTCGCCGTAGCCCGCCATGCACCTTGGCAGGACGTCATGACCGCACCCACCACCAGGCACCTCCCGCCAACGGGGACGGGTGCGGATCCTTCTGAGGGAAGGTTGTTGATCAAGTGCTGGGTTGGTTGTGGTGCTGGTCGGGGTAGGTGCGCTGATGCTCGCGGGTGTGGTGGTAGGCGAGGTAGGTGTCGAGGTCGCCGTTGGCGTGGACAGCGCGGAGTTTGAGGACGGCTTCGGCGCTGGCGAGGCCCCAGCGGGCTCCGGTGATGTCGAGGCGGTCGCCCACGAGGTGCCGGCACGCGCCTTCGACCGATCCGGTCGCGATGGGCCAGCCCTTGTCCAGTGCGGTGTCGTAGCGGAGCTGGTCGAGGTGGCCGGACAGGTAGCGCACGCAGGTGTCGACGCTGTCCCGTTTCGCCCCGGTGAGCTGTTCCTTCTCGGCGCGGGCGGTCATCTCGTCGGCGACGCGGGCGGCGTGTCCGTGCAGGATCGCGGTGAGTGTCTCGGCGGCGAAAGTCTCGGCCTCCAGGCTGCCGACAGGATGGAAGGCGTGCGCGGCCGTCCACGCGTACTCGGCGACATGGACGAAGTCGATCAAGATGTGGATCTTGGCGTTGCGGCGCTGTGCTTCGGCTTCGACGAGGTCGAGTTGGTGGCGGGCGCCGTCGACGAGGACGAGCCAGGGCCGGTGATGGCCCGGGTCACGGTCGGTGGCCTGGGTGAATGCCTCGGCGATCACGTCGTCGGGGTCGTGGATCAGGGAGGCGGTGCACCACCGGTTGACCGCTTTCGGGCCGGGCCGCACCGTCCGCAGGCGGGTACGGCCGCCGGGTGGGTGGACGATGTCGTGCGGACGGCGCTGGGCGGGGTGGGTGTCGTGGACGCAGGCGATGGTCGCCATGCGTTTCCGGTTCGGTTTCTCGCCCGGTGCGAGCCGCGCCTGCCTGCCCTGCCGCTTCTTTGCCTCGGCCGCGCGGCGGGTGGCCTCGCGTAACGCTTCGGGCCGCATCACCACCCCCTTCTGGTCGACCTGGATGACCAGCGGCATGTCGGCCGTGCACGGGGAGGCGATCTTGTGGTGGTAGAAGGCGTCGATGTCGCCGGCGGCCTCGACGGTCAGGCTCTCGGCCCGGCGTTTGCCCAGTACCGGCCCGCACCGGTCGGTGATCGCCGCGACGGCCTGCGCGTAGGAACCACGGACCGCCTCGCGCACGGCGAGGCGTTTGACGCCGTGGCTGTGCCGGCCGCGTGGCAGCGACAACTGGGCGTCGGCCGGGTGCACGTTCGACAGGCCCCGGCTCCGCCAGGCGCACCGCGTCACACTCACCGTGCCGAACAAGCAGGTCAGCTGCCGGGCATGCCCCCTCTCGCGGTACGGCCGCACCTCGCGGTCCGGACCGAAGACCGCCCGAGGCGGCGGCGCCTGCTCTTCACGGGCCGCCCGCAGGTCGAGGTGGTCCTGGAAGAACCGGCGCAGGATCTCCCGGCCATCGGTCTCGATCAGCTGTTCCACCGCGGCATGGTCCAACTCGGCGGTCTCGGGTGCCGACAGCCGTGCTGCCAGCGACTCCACCGCTTCCATCGAGCAGGCAAACGGGTCAGGGACATCGTGGGTGTCGTAGCGTTCCATCCGGGCTCTTCTTCCGGCCGTCGTTCCTGGTTGGCACCTACGACGGTAGGAAGAAGAGCCCCTTGACCACCGGGAGTTGGCTCACCGCACCGAACCGGTCGCCGTCCTTCCGGCCGACGCGGTGAACAGTGCGGGTGTCTGTTCGTCCAGCCAGCCCCGCTCGACCAGCCGCTTCAGTTTCGACCGCGTCCCCTCGATCTTCGACGTCTGCGCGGGCAGGCCGATCCTCGGCACGACCTGCTTCGCCTGCACCGGCTCGGGCCCGTCGTCGATCACGCCCACGATGTCGCGGTAGACCGCAGGGAGATCCGCGCTGCTCATCCCCTCCCGCCACACGGTCACCGTCTGCGCTCCCACCACCCGGCCCCCGCCCACCGGCTCGACCGCGTCCACGGCCACTCCCTCAGCCGCGAGTTCCTCCAGCGTCTCCCGCGTCACGGTCAACCGTTCCAGCCGGTCCCGCTCAGCCTCCAACCGCACGGTCAACACGGCGATCTCCCGCTCGAGTTCCTCCACCCGGGACCGCACCGCCGCCTGCCGAGCCTCCAGTTCCCCGATCAACGAGCCCATCCGGCACCGCCTCCTCTACCCGCACGGTAGAGACGACAACACCCCACCCACACCCAGATCAGCAAAACCCCAGTTCAACCGTCCCCCGAGAGGATCCGCACCCAAGTGAGTTAAGACTCCACCGACCGCGGGTCCAGGCACAGGTCGTGGCAGGGAATTCCCCCCTTGGCAGCGGGGCAGGTTCCCTGTCACGATCAAACCTGGTCAACCTTTCGGAAGTCACGAGATGGATGGACGTCCACCACGACCTGATGGGCTTGACAGCAGGCGCGATGTTGCTGGCGCTCGGACTCAAACCCACCGCGACGGAGGATCCGTGGGCTGGGCCATTGGCGATGGTTCTTTTCACCATTGCTCTGGGGCTCGTCGTGCTCGGTCTGGTGCTTCAGGCCCGGGGCCAGGGCGGCGTCGTTCAACCGCTCTGTCCGGTTTGATCACGTGATGCTGGCTGGCAAATGGCCGGTGGCGTTGCGCGCGTGATGGCAGCGGCCAGCGGGCGTGCTGATGTGTCCGGCGAGAGTGGAACGCTTGGCCCCCTTCGGCTCGGCGCGGAGTGGGGGCGGGCGGGTGGCAGTCCAGCAGGCCAGGGTGTCACCTGGAGGCGCTGCCGTTGGCCAAAGGCGGGGCAGCCCTTGTCAAGACCATGTGCGGCGGCTGACACCAGCGGCTGACACCAACAAGCACGAACAGCAGCGGTCAGCGACGGACCTCAGTGGACGATGGACCAAGGCGCAGGGGCCGTTGGTCGACGTCGACAGACCCCCGTGATCGACCTGATAAGGATGAGGCCGGACCCCAAAGCCTGTGTCAAGCACTGGGCGTCGTCCACAACCGATGGGCGGCGCCCCGCTGGCTTGCCTCAGTCATTGATGCTCCGCCGTACTATTCGCCCCCACCGCCACCACAGCGTCTCGTGCCAGTAGTCGGCGTCGGGACCGGGACGAGCCACTGAGGGCACCGGTCCAGGGCCCGTCTCGATGAGGTGTACCAGCATCCAGGCGACGCCGTAGCAGTCGTCGGGCCCAAAACACCCGGCCAGCGCCTGCGCTTCCTCCGCCGTAACCGGTCGGGAGATTGCCCGAAGCTGCTCGTAGCGCCTGTCGACCTCTTCCTCACTCGCGTCCCAGTCGGGGAGTGGACCGTCGGCGACAAACGCCTGCACTTCGGGTCTCATGCTCGAATGATCGGCAGCTACAGCTGTCGCAGCAAGGCTTCCTGGCAGATCATTCAGCCACTGCCTCTGTCGGCATGGCGCCCATGCCCGTTGTGTGCCCGTCCGGTCGGTCACGAAGGGGGCGCAACGGGGAACAGCGGTGTCGGCGCCACTTCCGCGCAGGTCAGCGGCACCACCGGTGGGGACAGACGTGCATACGTGGTCTTCCAAACTAGCGACGGCCCCGGGTATGGATCCCGGGGCCGTCGCTGGGCCGTAGAAGGGCGCTCAACGATGACCAGCGTTGACAACTGTCGGCAGCTCAGCAGCAGGTCACAGCTCTGATCGAGTAGGCAGGTGCAGGTTAGGGGACCGCCGCATCACTTCTCTCGGTTCAGTACAACTGCGATGTCTCGTGCGGTGCGGGCTGCCGGAAGCCGTGGTGGGGTGGGGGCTGCGGAAGGCCGTCGTAGGGCGCCGGTTGCTGGAGGGCGTCGTACGGTGCTGGCTGCGGATAGCCCTCGTACGGTGCCGGCTGCGCGAAACCGGGGTCCTGTGGGGTGAGGTCAACGCGGGGTGTCCCAGCGCCCGTTGGGGCTTGCAGGCTGCCGTACCGTTCCATGCGCTGCCACCGCAGGCGGGAGCCTGACACGGCGGTGAAGACGGACTGGATCACCACCAGGTACATCAGCTGCCGGTAGACGAATTGCTGCAGCGGCAGGCTCCACAGCGGGCCCGGGCGTTCTCCGTCCAGGCGGAACGCGTACAGGCCCATCAGGAGTTGCAGGAGCAGGAAGGCGAGCCACAGTCCGATGATCCGGACCGGGTCGAGGAAGACCAGCCCGTACACGGCGAAGATGTCCACGACGGGTGCGAGCAGGGGCAGCAGTACCTGGAAGAGCAGCAGATAGACCAGGCCTCGGCGGCCCAGTTTTCCGGCGGCGCCGCGCTGCAGCAGGGCGCCGCGGTGCTTCCACATCGCCTGCAGGGTGCCGTAGCACCATCGGTACCGTTGCCGCCACAGGGCGTTGAGTGACGCGGGCGCTTCGGTCCAGGCTTTCGCGTCTTCCTCGTACACCACGCGCCAGCCGGCGCGGCACAGCGCCATGGTCAGGTCGGTGTCCTCGGCGAGGGTGACGTCGCTGACGCCGCCGAGGTCCAGCAGGGCCCGGCGGCGGAACGCGCCGACCGCTCCGGGGACGGTCGGCATGCATTCGGCGAGGTCGAACAGGCGGCGGTCGAGGTTGAACCCGACCACGTACTCGATGTGCTGCCAGCGGCCCAGCAGGCCACCGCGGTTGACGACCTTGGCGTTGCCCGAGACGGCGCCCACGCGCGGGTCGGCGAAGGGCTGCACGATCGTGCGGACGGTGTCCGGTTCGAAGACCGTGTCGCCGTCGACCATGACCACCAGGTCCCAGGTGGCGGCTGCGAGGCCGGTGTTGAGTGCGGCGGGCTTGCCCGCGTTTTGCTGGCGGATCACCCGCACCGGCAGGTGGAGCGATTCCACCAGATCGGCGGTTCCGTCGGTGGAACCGTCGTCCACCACGATGATCTCGACCGGATGGTTGGAGGCGAGCAGGGAGCGCACGGCTGCCTCGATCCCGGCGCTCTCGTTGTACGCGGGGACGATGACGCTGACCGGCTCGGTCACCGGCGGCCCCCAGGAGCGGCCCCGACGGGTTTGCAGGCGCCGGTGCCGCCGGGCGGCGATCAGCACGACCACCGCGCGCAGCACGCTGATCGCTCCGGCCGCGTACATCAGCAGGCCCAGCAGCCACACGGCCCAGTCGCCGCCCTGCAGCATCTTGATGAGGGCTAGCCCCTGCAGATGGTCGCCGAGCCCGGCGGGCTGGACGGGTGCGGCCATGCCGACCGCATTGGAGACCGTCGCGAACCTGAAGCCCTGTGCCTTGAGCCGTGGGATCAGGGACTCCAGTGCGGCGACGGTCTGGGACCGGTCACCGCCGGCGTCGTGCATCAGCAGGATCTGCCCGGCATGGCCGTGGGGTGTCGCATTCGCGAGGATGCGCTGCACACCGGGGCGCTGCCAGTCCTCGGCATCCTGGGTGGTGAGCACGGTGACGTAGCCCGCCGCGTCGGCCTGCTTGAGGACTGACCAGTCGGCGTTGTCCAGCGCGTCGTTCTCGGAGGAGTACGGCGGCCTCAGCAGTGCGGTGGTGACCCCCGCGGCACCGGCCACTGCCAGCTGCGTCTCGCGCAGCTCCAGGGAGCGCTGCCAAGGGGCGAGGTGGGCCAGGTCAGGGTGGGTGAAGGTGTGGATGCCGATCTGGTGGCCGTCGGCGACGATCCGACGGGCCAGCTCCGGATGGGCGACAACCTGGGTCCCGACGACGAAGAAGGTCGCGTGCACATGATTGCGGCGCAGCACCTCCAGGATCCGTGGCGTCCAGACGGGGTCCGGGCCGTCGTCGAAGGTCAGCGCGATGGTGCGGGTCTTGACGTGGGCGGTATGCGGAGAGGTGGCGGCGTTCGCGATCACCGGGCCACCGTGGACCACCTGACTGGGCACCGTGTCGTTGCGGCCACGGGCGCCGGTCACGCTGTCCGAGGTGATACGGAACATGTGGTGGGTGTAGCCCTGCAGCAGCAGAGCCGTCGACAAGGTCACCGCGAACACACTGAGCAGCAGCCAATGGGCGCGAGGTGTGATCTGGCGGATGCGGCTGCCGATGCGAGGAGGCGCATTGCGGCGTCGGCGATTGGTCACGTCAGTTGGCCTTGGCTCACTTCACGGGGTTGTGGGACGAGCCGACCGCGCGGCCCTTGGAGTGGGGATTGGTAGTGGCAGTGGGGGTTGCGGTCGGGGACGCGATACCGGTGGAGGCCGCGGTAGGACCGGGTGCGGCCGCCGCAGAGGCGGCGGAGGCTGTCGACTGGTCGGCGGAGCCGGAGACCTTCTGCGTCGGCGTGAGGCGGGAGTTCGTCTGCGCCACGGCAGGGCTCCCATTCCCTGCGGAGTGGCCTGTGCCGGAAGAGGCGTCGGGAGCGGTCGCCCGGGGCGTGGTCGGGTGCGGGGAGTCCGGTTGCGGGACGAACGGGGCGTTGAGGGTGGGGCCGCCCAGCAGGGTACTGATCAACAGGGCCACGTAGCCGCCGGCTGGGATCACCAGCAGCCGGGCGGCGCGCAGCACGCGACGCTGGCGTCGACCCGAGGAGTCGACGAAGACGGGCCGAACCGACTCGCTCTTCGGCGCACCCGGTCCTGGCGCGGAAGAGCCGGGCGGGTCGAGTTCTGGAGGCGGCACGGTGAGCATGTCGCCGTGGGGAGCGTCCCACCCCGTAGTGGCAGGGTTTGGCCCGGCGGCGTAGGGATCCGTGGCGATGACGTAGAGATTCGGCCTGGTGGTGTAGGGGTCCGTCCCCGCCACATGGGCATGGCCCGCCGGATGCGTCTGCTGCGTGACTTGTTCCGGGGCCCAGGGCATCGTGGCCGTGTCGGTGGGGGCGCTGCCGCCGTGCTCGTAGCCATAGGCATACGCGTACCCGGCGCCGCCGTACGGATCCTCGCCGTATGCTCTGCCGCTTTCGTCCGTCCACTGCACGAGTCGTGCTCCTTGTCCTGGCCGACCGACACAGTCGTCCGCTTAGACAGAGCGAACTCGGCCGGAAGTGTTACACCTCGACCTCCCAGCAGAGAGCGAATCGACCGAAAGGGATAGGTCGGTCAACGACGGAGCCGGCAGGACGACGGCATGAGGAATCGCCGTCGCTTCACCGGACACGGCTCGCGGCGACTGCTGTGCCGCGATGCGCCGGCGAGCGCGCCCGGACCCTGGGATCGGTGGCCCCGGTGAGGTCCGTGAGTCGCGCCTGACCGCCCGCCTCGGTCCGATGCGTATGGGGGGCGGCCGGACCCCCGTGCAGTGGGCGGGGACCCGGCCGCCCCTATCCCTCTCCATGCCGCACCGGGGGGAGACAAGCGCAGCACGGGCAGTGGTCTGGGAAGCGCGCGGTGCCGACGCTGACGGGCAGTCGCCCGTGATCGGTTCAGCAGGGACTCGGCACTCACACAGCGCACGGCTAGCGCGCAGCGTCACCCGGCCGGAAAGGTCCCCGGTCGGGCACCGGATCAACGGGGCGATGAACTTTCGGTTCCTCCGGGGCCAGGCGGATGTGGCAGCTGCGCACACCGAGTACTAGTCGGTACGCCACGGGTCGTGCGCCGGGACCTGGGCAGGTCGTCGTCCGTGGCCCTCCGGCGGGCCGCCGTGCGTGCGGGCAGGAGCGGGGCTCGGGTCCGGTTCGGGCTCCTGAGTGGTGGCGGTACCGGACGGGGTGGGCCACGGCGCGTCGGGGGTCGTGCCTGTCGGGGTCGACGGCGCTTCGGGGATGCCGGTCGCCGGGTCGGTGGCGCGTGGGACCGATGAGGACGGGTGCGCGGACGTGCGCGCGGTGCCCGGCGCGACCTCGGGTGGGCGCGCTACCGCCCCCGTGACGACGCTCGCGGAGAGGCGCACGGCACCCGTGGCGGGCTCGGTTACGACCGTGGCCGACGTGTCGGGGGTGTTGATCCCGGGCTCGGCTTCCGCGGTGCCGGCCCCGCCCGTCGCCGACTCGGGTGCGAGGTGCACCAGGCTCAGGGCCCCGGCGGCGAGCGCGAACCCGCCGACGGTGAAGACCAGTCGCCGCAGGCGCGGCTTGCGGTGACGGCCCGAGGGACGGAATCGGAAAGGGCCCGCGTCGCCGTGCGTCGCCGTCGTGGTCTCGGCGGTGGCTGTGTCCGTCGTCATGCTCATCCCTCCCCGGGTGTGCCCGCACACCCCCCGAAGCGCCCCAGCGGTGCGCAGATTATGTGCCGATTGGGGTCGGGTGATAGGGAGACGGTCCGGATGTCACCCGAACGGGGAGGGGTGCCCGGTAAGTGGCCCGCACCCGACGCGGGCTAGCGCGTCCGACCTTGGGGAGCCACGGGTCTCACTTGCGTGTCGGGGTGCGTGTGGCGTGAGGCGGCAGCCGGTGACCTGGTCTGCATCGCTTCCGGTACCCGCGCCCAGGCCAAGGACGACAACGCCCATGCGGCAGACCGCGTAGCGAGCTGAACCACACCTGGGAAGCCACGAGGTCCCGTTCGATCCATGCCGACGAACGGGACCTCGTCGGCCGCCAAACGCGCCGATCCTGCCGGATGGCACGATTACCTGCAGGATGGCGCCGGCGGCTCTGACATCAGCGGGTGACATCAACAGGCACGCACACCGGCGATCCACCGAGGACCTCTCTGCCGTGAACGGGGCTGAGGCACGGGCCTGGAACGCTGGCCCCCGTGACGTGCAGCCGGGGGAAGAGGGCCCCCTCCGGGCAGCCGCTCCGATGCGTGCATCCTGGGCGGCATGACGAATCCCGGCGGACCGTACGTGAAGGTGCACTTCCGGCTTGAGACAGAGGACGACTGGCCTCCGGCCCCGGCGGAGAGTCTGTGGGCCATCGACCAGGGAGACGGCACCGTTCAGCTCGACAACATCCCCTGGTTCGTCCGAGGCATCGCCTGCGGGGACATCGTGGCCACGGAACCCGACGAGGACGGCGTGCGATGGGCCGGCGAGGTGGTTCGGCGTTCGGAGAACTGCACCATCCGCCTCATCGTGTTCCGTGACGGAGGCTCGGGAGCTGCGCGACAGAGCGTGATCAACGCGTTTCAGGAACTCGGCGTCGAAGGCGAGGGCATAGAGCGGTTCGGCATGGTGGCCCTGGACGTCCCGCCCACCGCTGATCTCGCCAAGGTGCAAAGGTTGCTCAAACGCGGTGTTGGCGAGGAGTGGTGGGACATGGAAGAGGGGTGCATCACCGCTCAGTGGCGGGCCGTTTCCGCCGGCTGACGCCGGTCATGTGGGCCACGGCTGGGCCGTCCATGGGCCGTCCGAGGCCGATCGGCAGCGGCCAACAACGACCAATGACGACCTCTGGGCCACGGCGGACTAAGCGGATGACCTGAAGTTCTGCGCGGAATCTGGAGCGGCAGCGGCGGCCTGGCGCGATGGCCTCGATGACGAGAAGACCTCGCCGGGTGTTGTATCGAGGTTGACCAAACTACGACAAAACCGGCGAGGTCAAGGCCAGTATGCGTCCGGCATCCGTGTTCGCCAACCGCCCCGGTCCGGCGTACCAGCACCTGTATCACCTGCTGCATCACCGGTGGCGAGAGGCCTCCCGCGCGGTGATCGTGCTGCTGTCCGCGGCCGGCATGACCGCAGGAGAGATCGGCGAGCTGCTCGGCTACCACCCGGCCACGGTGCGCCGCTGGATCCATCGCTACAACACCGCCGGCCTGGCGGGCCTGGCCGATCGCCCCCGCGCGGGGCGGCCCCGGCTCGGCGGGCCGAGGCTGGGCGAGCGCATCCGCCGCCTGCTGACCCGCCCCGGGCCGTGGACCATCCGCCGGATCTGGCGCCGCCTGGGCCGGCCGAAGATGAGCCTGCGCACCGTGTACCGGCACACTCGCGAACAGGCGGCCTGGCGGCGGCCCCGCCTGGTGGCCAGGGGTGACCCCGAGCGCAGGCGCACCCTCGCCGCCCTGCGCCGCCAACTCGCCGCCCTGCCCCACGGGTCGGTGGTCTGGGCCGAGGACGAGACCCACCTGCACCTACTGCCGCACGTGCGGGCGAGCTGGATCCTGCGCGGGACGCGGCAGCAGGTGGCCACCCCAGGCAAGAACCGGCAGGCCACCGTCTTCGGGGCCCTGGAAGTGGCCACCGGCGCCTGGGTCTACACCCTGGGCCGCCGCAATGCCGCCGCCTTCCTCCAGCTACTGCTGGCCGCCTACCCCGCCGCCCCGGTCGTCGCGGTGGTCTGCGACAACGACAGCATTCATCACGCGAAGGCGGTGACCGCCTACCTGGCCGACCAGCCCCGCCTGCGCCTGCTGTTCGGCGCCCGCTACAGCCCGCACGACAACCCGGTCGAGCGCATCTGGGCCGCGCTGAAGGCCCACATTGCCAACACCGCCGTCACCTGGCCGGGCCGCCTGCGCCAGGTCCACGCCTTCTTCCGGCAGCGCTCACCCACCCAGATGCTGACCACCGCCGCACCCTGGGCCTCGCCCTGGCTGCCGAAGAGTTACGCGCAGAACTTCAGGCAAGCCGCTTAGTGTCCCGACCTGCAAAGTTCCAGCGTCTCAAGATCTCCGACAAGACCCAGGGCAAGAAGACAGGTCTTGAGTCACCCATTGAGACGGTGAGCGCAGCAGGCATCGTCAGTGGTGCCGCTTAGAGTGCGCGGCATCAGCACTGGACCGAACACCCAGGGTGGGACATGAAGGAGCCTGAGCGGTTCGCACTGCTGCGGATCACCGGTAAGTACGGCGGCAGTGTTGTGGTCGAGTTGAACGACTCCTATGCCCCGGGCATCCCGGACGTGAAGGGGCAGCTCCTGGTCCACAACGATTTCGTGGCCGGTGTCCTCGATACCTATGTGGATCCAAGAGACCTGGCCGGCTGGGCGCACGTATTGGACGAGGTCGCCGCGGGGCACGACGCCGTCTGGCGTGAGGCTGCGCGAGTCGCCGAGATTGGCATCCGCCTGAATTGGCGGGAGGACGACCATGATGGGATCACGGTCACCATCGCAGACCAGCAGACCAGCAGGCTGGCCCTCTCCCTCGAAGTGGACCGCGGCTGGATCGACGAGCAGCGTGCCCTGCTCAAGAGGCTCGGCACCGTCTGGGCGCACCTGATCCCGACGGACTGAAGAGCTTTAGGGGCAGCCCGTGCCACAGGCGTGCCAGATGCAAGGGTCAGCCACGGTCAACGACGGCTCTCCACAGTCGAGAAGTGCCGTTGGCCTGGGCTGCCGCTGCAGCCGCGGTGACCTGGTCGCTCCCGCTACAGATCACGCCGCCCTTACAAGGCAGTGGTCCGCTGGCATAGCCAACGCGGCCGCGACACTTCCAGAAGAACGAGCCGATACGTGATCCAACACCCAGTCCCCGCACGAGCGTTGACCTACCATGCAAAGGTGGACAGCATACGCTTGTGACCAGGCACCATCCTGCGATGACACGGGGCCATCATGGCAGTTGAACAACGGCACGAGGCGCGTCGGCTGCGTGAGCGTCTGCGCGGTTACCTCCTCGCCGTGGCGCTCCTCCCTGGGTGGGCGGTCCTAGGTCACCGGTGGATGTCTGAACCGTGGTCAGCGTGCATAGAGGACGTGCTCTTCATACTTGCGGCAGCCGTGCTCTACGGCGAGATTCGCGCCTGGCGACTCCGTCGCATCCACCGTATGCCCGATTGAGC
Source organism: Streptomyces sp. CA-106110 (assembly GCF_050936285.1). NCBI lineage: Bacteria > Bacillati > Actinomycetota > Actinomycetes > Kitasatosporales > Streptomycetaceae > Streptomyces > Streptomyces sp. CA-106110. The sequence continues at coordinate 6,030,120 of NZ_JBNJNB010000001.1, forward strand.
GGAATCAACGGGCAGTCGCCCTCGCGCAGCTGGGTAGTAGAAGCGAGGGGGACTGTGGTCGAGCGGCATGTCGGGTGCATGGTGATCCAATGACTTCTTGGCTGAGCACCCGGAGCACATGGCTGCTGGTACTGCTCTTGTGGGCGTTCGGACTGACAGCCGCCCTGATCGGAATTGCGTTCGACCGAGCCTTCCTTGAACACCCTCCTCTGAGACCCTTCGCTTCTAACCTCCCTATGACAGTGGGCGGCACTTTCTGCGTCGCCGTCGCCGGCGCCAAGGGGTTGCGTCGTAGGCGACGGCGGCAGGACCGATGAGGTGGAGCCGGTTGCCGTACAGCAGCGAAGTACAGCAACCGGCACGACCGCAGTCGGCCATTCCTGCGCGTACGCGGCTGTCTGGCCAGCCCAGCAAACCTCAGCGACCATCGCGCCCGTAGTTCGCATCGAGGGGCTCACCGTGCCCGCTGCGTGCCCGTTCCGAGGGGACGCAGCGGGGAGCCACGGGGAACGCCGGGCCCGGCTGCGCTCTGTCCAAGGTCAGAGACTTGGCAGGTCAGCCCCGATCCGCATACGCCGTCTTCCAAACTGGTGCTCCAGGATCCGAGCGCGGCGGGCTTGACTCGGTCGTTGAAACTCCCGGCCAAAGTCGCTACGCCGACCCCAGGGCCTCTCCGGCGCGCCCAGAGCGGTCTCGGGACGAGGCCCACAGTGCGATCAGGATTGCGGCGACTAGAGTTGTGACGTCTGCCCAGTTGTAGGGCAGGGTCGTGGCGACCGGAAGGGCCACCAGCAAGGCGACCCCCTGCAGAACGGTGGAAATCACCGGCAGACCCTTTACTGCCGCGCCCGTCCACTTGCGGAACGCCGCGATCCCCCAGAGCAGAGGGAACAGCAGGCAGGCGATCGCAGCAACGGCGAAAATCGGCACGGCAATCAGGTTCCCTGCGTTTGCGGCGATGCCAGGTGAATCGTCACCGGGGACGATCACCGGGTGTTCCACGTACCAGTTTGCGAGGAGAGTCGCCTGCACGAACACGGCAGAGAACACGGTTGAGGTCAGGGCGGCCGCGCCATACCAGCGCCAGGATCGGGTCGTTGCCCCGCCGGTCGTTGCCACCGCAACTCCTTGTCCGTCCAACCTGCCGCAGCCTCATCCCCCGCTCGGCCTGGTCAACGAGTCCGCCATGCTTGCGCCGATCAGTGCAGCGAGAGTGTAGGTCCTCACCAGGCACGTGTCTGCTGTCGGCATGCCTCGTCGCTGATTGCGTACAGCAGCGATGTACAGCAACCGCCGCGCCCCGCGACCGACCCCGACCACCACCAGTCCCAAGAGGGCCCGGGGTTCAGGCGAACTGAAGTCTCTTCACAGCGAACTGCGGACGGTGGTGGGGCCTGGCGGGGGATAGGTGAGGAAGTTCGTCGGTTCCTCCGGCCTGCAGTGGCGGGTGGAAGCGGGCAGGGCGTATTCGGGGCCGGCGGGTGGCTGTGTTGGGCAGGTTGGCGTTGTGGGGTGGGTGCAATGTGTGGAGCTCCGGTTGTAGTGACAACCGCTCAAGAGTCGCCCCTGAGCTGGTCGCGCTGGATCTGGTAAGCGAGGGCACGACGCACAGAGGCTGATGCGTTGGTGGTGACCTTCGCGGGGATGTCGAGACCGCGACTGATCTCGTCGTATGCGTTCCGGTAGCTGCTGGGCATCTCTGCCTGGTGCAGCATCAGGTCCTCTTCGACGAGGCGCCGCAGCTCGTCGACGTTCTGAGGTGTGAAGCGCTTCTTCCCTCTGGCAATGGCGTGGACGTAGCGCGTGCAGCGGGCGGTGTCGTAGTTCTCGGAGATTTCCTCAGACAGGCCCCAGAGGCGTCCTTCGAGCCAGGGCACATCGAGCTGGCCGAGGGAGAGCTTCGTCGGGGGTAGTGGGTCGCCCGTCTTGTACTTCGTCACCTGCTTGGATACGGCGGGCTGACTCATGTCGGTGAGCTGGGCGATCCTGTCCTGGGTCCAACCGAAGTCGGCGAACAGCTTGATCATTTCGGCGCGCAGCTTTCGCATCTCCTCGCCCGCGCGGATGACCTCGTTCATGCCGGCGAGCATCCGCTCGGCCTGTTCCTCGGTTAGCGTCTCGGGGCTCTGGTGTGTGTCCTTTTCGCCTGCCATAGCTCGGTTATATACCCGAGCGATCCCGCCACTATAACCAGGTTGTATAACCTGGTTATAGCTGGCATGATCCGCGTCATGCCTACCTTCTCCGCACCCGATGGAACCCAGCTCGCCTACCGTGTGATCGGAGACGGCGACCCGGTCGTCTGCCTCCCGGGAGGTCCCACGGACTCCCTCTACCTCGGCGACCTGGGGGGCCTGTCCGTACACCGTCAGCTGATCATTTTGGATCTTCGCGGCACCGGCCGATCTGCGATTCCCGAAGACACCTCTTCCTACCGCTGCGATCACTTGGTCAACGACGTCGAGGCGCTGCGTGAACATTTCGCGCTCCCTCGGATGGACTTGCTCGGCCACTCCGCTGGCACGAACGTTGCGACGCAATACGTGGCCCGGTACCCGAAGAACGTCAGCAAGCTCGCCCTGATCGGTCCCAGTCCCCGAGCTGTTGGCATCGCGATCAGTGCGGAGATGCGACGCGAGCTCGCGCAGCTTCGTGAGAACGAGCCGTGGTTCCCAAAGGCGTTCGCCGCTCTGGAGGCGATCACGGAGGGCACGGGAAGCGACTGGGAAGCCCTCGCTCCCTTCTTCTGGGGCCGCTGGGACGCCGCGGCACAGAACCACCATGCGTCCAGCCAGCCGAAAAACAAGGAAGCTGTCGCTCTCTTCGCGGCCGAGGGCGCCTTCAACCCGGAGACCACTCGTGCGGCGCTCGCCGCCTGCGAGGCCCCCGTGCTGCTGCTCGCCGGAGAGTTCGACTTGAACAGCCCGCCTCAGTCGGCGGCCGAGTTCGCGGCGCTGTTCTCCGATGCCACGCTCGTGGTTCAGCCGGGAGCGGGCCACTACCCCTGGCTCGACGACGCCGACCAGTTCGTGGCGACCACTGCGGCATTCCTGGGATAAAGACCTCCTTCCGCGGCTGGATATCGGGCGCCCTTCTGGCGACCGGCCGTCAGCCGAATTGGAAGTTGCTCATGGTGGTGTCGTGTCGTCTTCGAGGATCTGGCGGGCTGCTTGCGCGTATCGGATGGCGCTGGCGGTGCTGATGCCGAAGACGGCAGCAAGGTGCAGCGGATCGGGGCCGCGGTTGAGGGCTTCCTCCAGCCAGCGGTCCACGCGGAGCCGGTCGAGGGTGGCCTTGTGGCCGCGGAACAGGTTGTTGATGTAGTAGCTGGTGACCGGCCGGGTGTCGTAGACGGTGCGTTTGGAGACGAGCAGGTGGGGGTTGGCGGTGGACGGCCAGCGTGCTCTGCGGTGGACGAGGTACTCCTTGATGACCTTGAGGGATAGGTCGTCGAGCCGGCGGACGTGGCCGGCGATGGTGACGCGCCGGTCGCCGAGGTCCACGTCGTCGAGTTGCAGCCGGCGGATGTCGCCGGGGCGAGCAGCGCGCACTGCGGACAGGGCGAGCGCCATACGGTGCTCGGGTGTGGTCGCCGCGGCGACGACTTGCTGGTAGTCAGTTTCCGAGAGCGGAAGGATCGCCGGTAGAGAGACACTGCCTGGGGCGAGACGGGTGGTGGGGTTTCGGAAGATTTGCCGTTGCGAGCGCAGGTAGCGGAACAGGGAGCGCAGCGAGATCAGCGCCTGTGTTCGCGCGCTGCCAGCGGGTAGCTCTGCCAGGTGATCGTGGGAGCTGAACCAAGCCCTGAGCAGCGGGGCTGCGGTGCGCAGGTATTCGCCGACGGTCTCGCGGCTGCGCGGGTGACTTCGGCGCGTTCCGCTGAGCAGTTGGCGGAGCCAGTCCTCGGCATCGGCGCGGATTGCGGGAGCGCCGCTGTGCAGTTGTCGGTCGAAAGCCCGGTCCAGTGAGGACGGTCGGTCATCGACGAGCATGCCGACCCTGGTGAGTGTTCGTGGCCGTCGGGCCACTGGCCAGCCGTTGGCGAACCATGCGGCGCCAGCGGCATCCCGCGGGGAACTCCGGGCAACTGACTTAACGACCGGCCGAGGTGCCCGGCAGATTCAGCGACCGTGGCGCCCATATTTCGCATCGAGAGGTCACCAGCACGGAGCTCGTGCCACTCTCGTGCCAGAACGGGCGGGGAGCCAAGGAGAATCGCGGTGCGCAGGGGTGCACGCCGCCCACTCCATCCAAGATGGGGAATCCACAGGTCAGGCCGGCGATCGCCCCACTTCGCTCCTAAAGCGGGTGTCGCAGGTTCGAATCCGTCTGCGTCTCGACAGCGGGTGAATTCAGCCGTTGCCGATGCTGCACCCACCTTCCCTGAACAGCAAGCGAACCCCAGCTGCGATCGGTCGGGTGTTCGTTGTGCCTAGTGGGGGCGATCCGGGCCCCAGAGAGCGGAGCAGCAGGATGTCGGGACACCGGGGACCGGAAACCGGGAGGCGAGAATGCGCGATGCCGGCTGCACGTGTTACATCCAGCGGATCCAGTCGCCGTGCGGGTGGGTGAAGGCGGCAGGTGCGCCGTCGACGGTGAGGACGAACGGCGAGGTCTCGAACCGGGGCGGCGTGACGTCGGCGACCACGCCCGGCGCCTCGTTCGCGATCCATACGACGTCAAGCTCGCGGGCCAGCCCGGCGAAGTCGGCGCGGAGCTGCGGCTCGACGTATGCCAGCACCGCCGAGTGGAACACCACAACACGCGCGTCCCGGGGCGCCTGCCCGACGAGGGCCGGCAGCGCTTCGAGCAGGTCGCCCTCGTGCACAGGCACCGGATGGCGCTGCGCGGTTGCCAATGCGCAGACGAGGCGTTCGCGGCGGGCCGTCTGCCCTGGCCACACCAGGCACTCGAGCCAGGACCGGTCCTCGGGATCCGACGGATCGAGCGGGTTGAGGTCGATGCCGGCCGCCCATGCCACTTCAGGCATCCGCAGTTCCGGGTGCGGTCCCTCCGCCCGGCACCGGAGTGTCGGCGCCTGTGGGTCACGGCCGGTCAGGTGCGTGTGGCCGTAGTCGTAGGAGTACCGGTCGACGTGCAGGCACAGTCCGGCGCTCGCGCCGACCTCGATCAGGGCGAGCGGCCCATCGAGCGCAGCCAGCGCGGGCAGGAGCGTTGCACAGCGGCCCGGCTCGTTGGTCTGGGTGCGCCGGGACAGCATCATCGCCCGCAGCTCCCCGGCCCGCGTGGTAGCCAGCTCCCGCAGCGCGTCCGCGTCGGGCGCCGTGCGCAGCATGTGGCGGGCCGCGGCGAACAGCAGGTTCGGCTGGCGCTTGTCGGCGGGCAGGGTGCCCAGGAAACCCAGCACGTCCGGGTCGGACGCCACCGCGAGGGCCAGCGTCTCGTAGGCGGGGGATCGTCCCGCCGCCTCGTGCTCGGCGAAGCGGCGGTAGTTCTCCGCCGTCGTCACCCGGTCGTCCAAGCCCGTCATCGCCATGGCGCGATCATATGGGCCGGTCCGAACACTTCCGGCGGCAGGTGTGGCTCGATCAACTCCCAGAGGAGGGCGACCGCCGAACCTGCCGCATGGTCTGGGGCTGCTCCAACCAACACGTCTGATGGAAGTGGGTCGACCGTCCGACCGCCCCGTTGGAATTCTGCCCCGACCCGGATCTGGTGGACGGATGACATCCACACCTGACATCAACGACAGCGGACTTCAGCAGACCTGAGCCACCAGGGATGACCGCTGTGCTCGTAGCTGGCCGCAGCGCGAACGGTCGCGGATCGAACTTGTAAGGCGGCGGTCGCACGACGGTGTGCGCCAAGTACGTCAAGGCGCCCGCACCGCAACGCCGGCCCGGCTTCTCAGGACACGCCGAGGAAACGCAGTACGGCAAGGACCCGGCGGTGGTCCGCGTCCGCCTTCGGCAGGTCGAGCTTGGCGAAGATGCTGTTGATGTGTTTGGCCACCGCGCTCTCGCTGATCACGAGCTGTTCGGCTATCCCGGCGTTGGACCGGCCGCCCGCCATCGACTCCAATACCTCGCGTTCCCGAGCGGTGAGCCGGTCCAGCGGATCGCTGTGGCGGCGCACCAGCAGCTGGGAGACAACCTGTGGGTCCAGTACGGTGCCGCCCGCCGCCACCCGCCGCAGGGCGTCGGCGAACTCCTCGACGTCCGCGACCCGTTGCTTGAGGAGATAGCCGATCCCTGACGTGTGGGCGGACAGCAGATCTGCCGCGTACCGCTCCTCCACGTACTGCGAGAGGAGCAGGACCGCCGTCTTCGGCGACTGCCGCTTGATGACCAGCGCGGCCCGCACCCCCTCGTCCGTGAAGCCGGGAGGCATGCGGACGTCTACCACCGCGATGTCCGGACGGTGCTCCTCCACCACCGACAAGAGCGTCTCGGCGTTACCGGCTTCGGCGACCACTTCGAACCCGGCCATCTCCAGGACCTTGACCACGCCGATCCGGAGCAACACGGAATCCTCGGCGATCACGGCACGCACGGCAACTCCACAGTCATCAAGGTCGGCCCCCCGACGGGGCTGTCGACCGACAGAGTGCCATCCACCGAAGCCACCCGCTTGGCCAGCCCGACCAGCCCGGTGCCACGGGCGGGATCGGCGCCGCCCACACCGTCATCGCTGATGACCACCAGCAGGGTCGGACCGAAACGCTCCACGGTGACCTCGGCCCTGGACGCCTCGGCGTGCTTCACCACATTCGTCAGTGCTTCGGACACGACGAAATAGGCGACGGCCTCGATCGTGGGCGACGGCCGTGACGGCAGGTCCACCCTCACCCGTACCGGAATGGGTGCCCTGGCCGCGACACCCGAGATCGCGGCGTCGAGGCCACGGTCCTCCAGAACGGCCGGGTGCAGCCCGCGCACCAGACCGCTCAGCTCTTCTATCGCCTCCTTCGCCTCCCGGTGCGCCTCGTCGATCACGCGGCGGGCGTCCTCGGGCAGGTCGCCGAGCGTCGCCTTGGCCAGTCCGAGGTTGACCGCCAAGGAGACCAGCCGCTGCTGAGCGCCGTCGTGCAGGTCCCGCTCGATGCGCCGCCGTTCGGCGTCGACGGCGTCCACCAAGCCCGCCCTGCTCTCGGTCAGGTCATCGACCCGGCGCGCCAACTGCTCCTCGCGGCTCGGCCCGAGCAGGACAGTCGCCATGCGGATGTCGAGCCGGGACAGGACGCCGGACAACCACGCCGCCTCATAGAGCAGGGCGATGCCGGAAGCGGTGACGTACGCCGCCCAGGTGGTGTACCCGGGGTGATCGACGCGCCAGTCGAGGGGCACCAGCCAGAGCCACCCGTAGACCGAGACGGCCGCGCCGGCGGCGAGCCACATCAGGAGGACGAGGGCCGCCGCGAGGGCCAGGAGCGGCCCGTACAGCAGGTGGTATGTGAGTTGCCGCCGTCCCGTCGGGGTCCGCATCCATTCACGCGGCCCGGGGCGCCGCCGCGCGTAGGGCGAGGGAATGTCCACACCGAGCCGGGTACGGAAGCGGCCGTGCTGCGCCGCGGTCACCAGCGGCCCGGCTAGCACGACGGCGGCCAACGGGACGAGAACCGCGAGAAGAATGGCCCACATCGCGACCGGCACGAAGAGCATCCAGGGCAGTGCCATGACGAACAGGACGCCGAGCTGGATCAGGACACCCGTGCCGAGAAACGCGACCGAGCGTCCGACTCCTTGGAACGGCTGCAGGATTACGCGCCGCAGGCGGGCAGTTGTATGCATGGGAAGACGGTAGGCGTCGAGGTCAGGGGCCATCCATGGCGTAGGTGTCCGACCTGGGGGTGCAACTAGTGCCACCCCGGAACGGACACTCGCGTTACTGACTGTGATCGCAGTGCGATGAAGGCTGGAGGCTGTGAGGGAAAGCCCGAAACGTGAGGAGACCGATCCGATGAGCGTGCCGAGTGACCGTCGACCACATGATGCCGCGTACCGGTCGGCCGGCAGCGGGGCTCGCTGCTGGTACCGGATGGAGCACATCCTGATCATCTGCGGGCTGGCCCTGGTGCCCTGGCTGGTCGTGTTGACCAACGACCTGCCCGGTACTGCCATCACCGGGAACTGGCACATTGTCTGGATCGGCCTAGACACCTTGGAGGCCCTGGGCCTGATCGCCACGGGGCTGCTGGCCAAACGTGGCCACCACCTGCACCCGCTCACGGCCACCGCCGCCGCCACACTGCTGGTGGTCGATGCCTGGTTCGACACGATGACGGCGGCACCGGGCGCGGATCGGGTCTCCGCGCTGGTGATGGCGTTCTGCGCGGAGCTGCCGCTAGCGGTGATGTGCGGCGTGCTGGCGGCAAGGGGGCACGCCCGCCCCGCGCACACCAGCCCCGCGGTGGACGGGCCGCCTGTTCCCAAGCTGATGGTCTTGAGCGTCTGTTGAGTCGGCTGCTGGCGCAGAGGTGAACCGATGGGCCGTCATCGATCACGTGCCTGCCGCACGCCGGTGCAGGCGATCGGGCTGCTGCCGTCTTCGGTGAGGAACAGCATGAAGACCCAGGACCCATCGCGCACGGGGGCTGCGGTGTTGGGGGCCGCCGTCCCGGCGGTTCGCTCAACGCGGCCTCGCACACCCGTGTACGACAGGGATTCGTCCAACGATCCGGCAAGTGCTGATCCAGTAGAGCAGCGGATAGCGCGACAGTAACGACAGCCTCGGATGGGCGAGGTGCCGACACCTCGCTGCTGGCGCGCCCATCCCAGCCCTGCCTGGGGAGGTCAACGAACGACTGGCCCGGGTGATCAGCATGCTGGGTCACTCACTGGGCAAGGCCAGGCCTCTCTAGCGGCCGATCGCTGGGCCGTCTGTGGGCCGTGCGAGGCAAACCGAGGCCGACCGACAACGACAGAAGCCCACGGCGTCTGAGCTGGTCAGAGCCGTGGGCTTCTTCAGTCCCGCTGGTCAGCGAGACCGGTGATCAGTACACCGGCTACTGATCGCACTCGACGAGGGAGCGACGCGACGGTTGCCCCGACGAGCCTCGCATAGTAGTGCGTAAGTATGGCCGCCCTGTAGAAGCAGAGCCGGTCTGGCACAGGTGACTTGTGGTAGGCAGGGCTGGTGATCAGCCGACTCCCTCTCGACCAGCAACTTGATTCTCTGCATGAGGTGCTTTCGCGTAACAAGGTGTTGACGGAAGTGTTGGCGCGAACTGCGACGTTGGGCCTTCCTGGGTGGTATGTGGCGGCCTGGTGTCTATTCCAGACCGTATGGAACGTAGTCACGGAGAGGCCTCCGGCCCGCGGCATCAAGGACTACGACGTCATCTACTTCGACGACAGAGAGCTGTCTTGGGAAGCAGAGGGCGCAGTAATCAAGACCGGACGCGAGGTCTTCGCCGATCTGCCTGCGGACGTTGAGATCAGGAACGAGGCGCGGGTCCACCTCTGGTATGAGGACAAGTTCGGAGTGCCGTGTCCGCCGTACGACTCCAGCGAGGCAGCGATCGACAGTTTCGCTGCAACGACGTGCTGTCTGGAAGTTCGTGTGGAGACGGACGGCCGTTGGCGCGTCTATGTACCACACGGGCTTTCGGACATGTTCAACCTCGTCCTCCGCCCGAACCCGGCACTTGCCCCTCGGTCGGTCTATGAGACGAAGGCAGCGCGATGGCGCGAGCAGTGGCCAGAGCTGAGTGATGGACTGGCCGGCCACAAGCAGTGCCACGGTCGCCGCCGAAGGCGTACAGCAACGAAATACCGCAACCACAAGAACCGATCCCGTCTGGTAGCGACCTCGAAGGCCCTTGGTGCGACCGGTACGACCGTCAGCGACCGAGCCACATAGAGCTACGGATCAGAAGGTGCCCGTGCCCCATCCGTGCCCGATCGCACGGGGAACCGCGGGGAATCACGGTGTCGAGCGGGCACCGCACAACGCAACGACCCCTGACCGTCTTGCCTGATCAGGGGCCGCTCACCTGCGCGGTGGGTGTGGGATTTGAACCCACGGTGACTCGCGCCACGACGGTTTTCAAGGTCGTTTGCGATCTCGGCTCGTCCGCTGCGGCTGACGCGCGGTCCTGGCCACCGTTAAGCCACGTCCGGGCCCGCTGTGCCGACCGGCATGCCCTCTACCGCTGGCGCTGACGTTTCACCACGCGGATGACGGCGATGACGGCTGTGACGATGACGAGGGCGCCTACGACGAGCAGCACGGGCGGGATCCGCTGCTCTTGTACGGCGAGAAGGAACGGGGCGGACGGAAGGGTGTTCACGGCGAACTCCTTGCTGTGAGGGGCAGCCGGCCTTGCCGGACTGCGTCGTTGATGTCTCAGGGGTGGTCGTTCGGGAGATCCGGCAGCCCGGCACCGCCAAGCGCCGGGGCTCTACGGAGCGTCGTGGTCACACCAGGGGACGGCGAGAGACTCGCCAGACCATCCAGGCCGCCAGCGCGGCGGCCGCCGCAAGGCACACTCCGGCTTCGGCCCAGTTGAGCGACCACATCTGACCGGCCGGATGGAAGCGGACGAACTGTCCGGTGATGTCGTGTGCCTGATAACAGCCGGTCGGTGCCTTTTCACCCTGGAATGAGCAGGTGCTGTCGGGCAGGGAGGCTCCGGAACTCGTGACGTAGCCGCTCTGGGTCACCCACGCACTGGCGCTGGTTTCGGGCGCGACGAGCGGGTTGCGGGATACGGCCATGGAGGTCGGCCCGAGGTAGGGCCGGAGTTGACTGATGGCGAATTCCAGAAGGCCGGTGGTGACGAACGTGCCGAGCATGGCGGTCACGGTGCGGCGCAGGAGCAGGCCGAGCGCGGCCCCCACTGTCAGCGCCAGGAGGGAGAGCGCGACGGGTGCCGCTCCGATGAGGTCGAAGGGGACGCCGTCCTGCCAGAGGACCGTGTTGAACAGGGAGCCCTCGGCGCGCCACCACCAGTCCCACAGAAGGCTGAGGGTGGCCGTGGCGATCGCGATCAAGGCCATAGGGAAGCAGAGCTTGGCCAGCACCCAGCGAGTGCGAGTGACCGACTGTGTCCAGACGAGGCGGTAGGTGCCGCTCTCCAACTCGCGAGCGAGCAACGGAGCACCGAAGAAGACGCCGATGACCAGCGGGATCTGCCCAGCGAGGACCGAGGCGTGGTTGAAGTTGCTCTCGTAGAGCCCGCTGAACTCTCTGATCTTGGCGGCCACCGCGGCACAGTGCGGGGAGCTGTCGGAGGCCGTACAGCCGGCCAGGTGGTTGGTCCGGATGAAGGTGACCATCCCCGAGTGCTGCTCGGCCACGGCGGCTGCGACGGCCACGAGGAGCACGGCGCCGGCGATGATCGGGATTCGGTGCTGGCGCCACACCAACCATGTGACGCCGTGCAGGATGCCCCGCTGCCGTGCTCCGCCGGCGGCCGCGGTGCGCTTCGGAGAGGGAGCGGTGGTGGTAGTGCTCACGAGGCCACCACCTTGGGACCGCCACAGGCGTCCGCGGTCAGCAGCGGTGGCGCTTCGGGACAGCGTAGATACGACAAGATCATCTCTTCCAGGGTGGGCCGGCGCACGTTCCAATGCGGCGGCAGCGGGCCCTCGGGGCGTATGAGCGCGGTGAGTTGACGACCGACGGTGCGTGCCTCCACTACCGTGTGCGCGGCGAGTTCGTCGGAGGGGCCGTCACCAGCGTGAGCGGCGATGGCGTAGGCGTGGGCGGCGATGAGTTCGTCCGCCTTACCGGCCAGGCGTACCCGCCCGCCGGTGATGGTCAGGACCCAGTCGCAGACGCCTTCCATCTCGGCGACCATGTGCGAGGACATGAGCACGGTGGTGCCGCGTTCGGCCGCCTCGGTCGACAGCATGCGCATCATCTCGTGGCGCACCAGGGGGTCGAGATCGGACATCGGCTCGTCCAGGAGCAGTAGGTCTGGCCGTTTGCCGAAGGCCATGGCGAGCGCGACCCGGGTGCGCTGGCCTCCGGAGAGACTGTTGACGCGCGCGGGCAGCGGAATGTCACCGGCCGCGACGATCTGCTCGGCGCCGGCCTGGTCCCAGCCCGGATTCAGCTCGCGCCCCATGCGCAGCATCTCCGCGACCGTAAAGCGCGGGTAGAGGGGCTTGTCCTGGGCGAGGAAAGCGACGCGTCCTTCGGCGGCGGCTTGCCGCGGTGTTCGCCCGGAGACAGCTACCTGGCCAGTGGTCGGGGACAGCAGGTCCGCGACCATGGACATCAAGGTCGTCTTCCCGGCACCGTTGGGTCCCACCAGGGCGCACACGGTGCCCGCGGGGATGCGGAAGGTGCAGTCCCGCAGCGCCCAGCCGCGCCGGTATTTGCGGCCGAGCCCGGTGGCGAGGAGCGCGGGGGGGCCCGCGTCCTGGGGCATGTCGATGACCTGGTTCAACTGATCTCCTTGTGGTTCATGGCGTGTGCGTCGACGGCCACCCGCGAGAAGCGTGCGTGAACCGGCACGGCGGCCAGCGCGGTGACCTCCTCGCGTTCGAGGCCGGCTGTGGCCGCCCGGTCCATCCATGCGTCTAGATCGCGGACGAGCGCGGCGCTCGGGATGAGACGCGCGCGGGTGAGGACCGAGGGCTGGACGAATGTGCCCCGCCTGGGCGGCGGCGTGACCAGTCCTTCACGCTCCAATTCCCGGTATGTCTTGAGCACTGTGTTCGCGGCGACCGCACTGACGGAGACGACCTCGCGGGCCGTCGGCAACTGGTCCCCGGGCATCAGTAGTCCGAGCCGCAGAGCGTGTCCTCCGGACGGGTCGGGCACTGACGGCCGCGACGCCCAAGGATCTCCATCACGAGCCGGGGCGTGACCTCTGCCGCCGTGAGGAGCGTGCCCGTGCCGTACTGGGCAGCGTGCAGCCGGATGACGTGGCGGCCGGTGGACTGGGCGATGCGGGTGACGGAGCGGTAGGACTTCCGGGGCTCAACCGGGCGGCCGCTCCGTGAGGTCGGAGCGGCCGGCTGTGTCGGCTTCTCAGTCCTTCGGGAAGATGGAGTCGCCGGAGACGGTCCGGGTGGAACCGTTCTTGAGGGTGATGTCGACCTTGCCGGCGCTGCCGGTCGGTTCGGCGGACGGCCACCAGGCGGTGAACCGGCCGTTCTGGATGGTGGCCTCGATGGTGCGGTCGCCGTCGTGCAGGGTCACGGCCCTGACATCGGATCCCACCGAGCCCTCCATGTAGTTGAGGCCGGTGCTCCCTTCACCGTGACCGCCGGCCGAGTCCACCTCGACCGCGTTGCTCGCGAGCTTCTTCACCGGGCCGATCACCTCGGCCATGCCGTGGCCGACCTTGTCGGTGAGGCAGTAGGAGATGGTCTTCCCGTCGGTGACGACCACAGAGGTGATCGAACCGCGCACGTCCAGGTTGGCGTACGAGACCGACGTGCCGGAGTAGTCGCTGCCCAGAGCCTTGACACACCACTTCTCGGCGGCGATGGCGACGGGCGAGGCAGCCGGCAGACGACTCGGGGTGCCGGTCCAGCTCGCGAGTTCCGCCGCGGGCAGCACACCCGAACCGGACGCGCTGTGCGAGGCCTGACTCACGACGGCCACGACCGCGGTGGCGGTGACGGCTCCGGCCGCCACCCAGAGCAACGGGCGACGACGACGAGGCGGGGAGGCAGGCTGCGAGGTGGACACCGCACTGTTCATCACGGTACGCAACAGATGTTCCTTACGGTTGCTTTCGGCTTCGGTCAGCTCGCGGACGGGAGCAGCGTCCAGAGCGGCCAGCAACCGGGGGAGGTTCTTCTCGTGATCGTTCACGTCTCTTCCTTCAGTGCGCCGGAGCCGGAGCGGGGACGGTTCGACCGGTCGGGCCGAACAGCTTGGCCAAACGACGTTTGGAGCGGGAAAGCCGCATCGTGTAGGCCGCGCGTGAGCAGCCGAGCACGGTGGCAGCGTCCCGGTCCGTGAGGCCCTCCCAGACATGGAGCGCCAGTACTTCCTGGTCGGCGGCCGACAACCGCCGCCAGGCGGCCACCAGGTCCATCCGCTCCTCGGCCTGGGTCAAACCGTCGTAGCTGTCGTCGCCACCGTTCTCCATGACACGCACCGCGACAGCCGTCTGACGGCGCTGCCCGCGGTGGGCGTTGAGCATCGCGTTACGCGCGGTGCCGAAGAGCCACGGACGTGGGTCCTCCGGCAGCTCGCTGCGACGACGCCACGCGGCGAGGAACGTCTCACCGACGATGTCGTCCACGTTCATCGGGTGAGCACGCCGGCGGACGAACCGCAGCACGTCCTCGTAGTGAGCGCGGTAGACATCGGTGAACTCGTCCTCGCTGTCGATGGCCATGGCTTCCTCTCGCTGCTTCCGTCCCTACGTGTCCACCACCCGTGACGGTGCAACGCGAGAGTTCGAAGAATTTTTGTGCCGGCCCCCCAGCAGCTCGGACAGGGTACGCGGCAGGTGTCGAACGACAGAGGTCATCGCAGGTCACCGCGTCGCCGCGTGTGGCAGCGCAAGGCTTGTGACCGGTCTCGACGAGCCTCGCCTGTTCTCGGCGGAGATCACCTACGGCCGCGTGATCACGAAGGTGTTCCGGAGGCGCGGTCCATGCTGGGTGGGGACCCACACCTAGCGGGCTTCCGGGAGACCGGTAGACGGCCCCTGGGGACGACCGGGCAGCACCATCGGCGATGTCGCATGTAGAGCTACGGATCAGAAAGTGCCCGTACCGCATCCGTGCCCGATTGTGCGACTGCTCCCCTCCGGCACGACACGTACAGCCCAAGGGCACAAGCTCGCTGATGTCTCTTACCTACACGCGCCCCCAGGTGAGCGCTGGGGGTGGCCCGCAGGGCAGCGGGCGGTGCGCGTTCCGCGGTGAGCCAGCCGAGAACGACGCCGGCGTGCCGCGAAGCCCCGCGGGAAGTGGTCTCAGTTTTGGTCTCATTCATCTCTGCCCAGAGCCGTTCACAGGCGTACGAGCCTGCCGAGTGAAGCGCGGTGGTGAACGAGCGTGGACAAGGCCGAACGCTGCCCTGACGAGCAGGAACAGAACTCGAAAGCGAGCGAGCCGACAGTTGCATACTGCCTCTCCGGTCGACCGCAGCCCGCGTATGGTCACGCGTCGGGGCGACTCGCCGAAGGACGGCACGAACGACGCCAGGAACAGGAGGACCGTGAGCAGGAGACGCTACGTTGCCAGGGGCGTGCCGGGTGGTTACCGAATCTGGGACAACCTAGGCCGTCGATGGTGGGGCGATCTCTACGAGTTGTGCCCTGACGATCTTGTGGCCGAACTCAACGGCAAGGCGGACCACGCACGGATCACTGCGCTGATGAAGCGCTACAGGGCGCAGAGGCGATAGGGCGCCCCTGGAGCGCCGACGACGAATGCGCGCACCACAGCCGCACCAGATCGGGCGGGGAACAGCGGGGAACCACGGGGAAAGCAGCATCGTCTGCCAAGGCTCCCTGTAGACCATTCGCCCACCCATGAGGGCCGGGCCTGTCAAGCATAGAAGTGGCCCCGGCCTGCGGCTTTTTGTTCTTCGCCGAGGCGCTTTCCTTGTGGGTCTTCCTCGTGCTCGTCTGGCAGGCGGCTGCCGTGCAGAGCCCTGAGTCGGGAGGCGAGGTAGCGTCACCAATATTCAGAGATTTGGTCGTGACGCCCCCGATGCGCTGATGGCCTTGGCGGAGTGAGCTCACATCCACCCATTCGGCGTCTGGCCGGGCGGGCCGGCGCCATGACCGTGGTTCGGGGGATCCGGGCTGCTCAGTCAGGTCATCGAGCACGGGCGACAGCCCGTCTCATGGGCAAATGCGAGCTCACCCGGGGTCTGCGACCGCCCCTGGCGGTTGTCGTCGGCTGGTGTCATCGAGTCCTCTGCCGGTCGGGTGGGGCCTGGACTGCGCGCAGCAGATGGTAGGCGCGGGCCAACAGGCGGCGGGCGATCGCGGTGGTGGCGATCTTCTTGCCCCGGCGCCGGGCGAGGCGCTGGTAGGAGGCGGCGAACTCCGGCGACCGCTTGGCGGTCTGGGCGGCTTCACACAAGATCCACCGCAGCCAGTCCGAACCCTGTTTGGAGATGTGGCCGTGCCGGACAGTCATGTCCGAGCCGCGGACCGTCGGGGTGAGCCCCGCCCACGCGGTGAGCTTGCGGGCGGAGGGGAAACGGCTGATGTCACCGATCTCGGCAACGATGATCAGGGCGGTGAGCGTACCCACCCCCGGCAGCTGGGTGAGGGATTTGACCCGCGGATCACCACGGGCGTGCGCGACCAGCTGCTGGTCCAGGGCGTCGATCGGCTCTTTGAGCGCGTCCATCAGGACCAGAAGATCGTCGACCACGCGGTGCGAGGCGTCCGGCAGGTCCAAGCCGTCGAGCCAGACCCGTCCCGGAGCGGTGAAGTAGCTGCCAGAGCGGTCGCAGCCGTAGTCCGCCAGGACGGCATGGACACGGTTGCGTAGCAGCGTGCGCAGACGCACCAGCTGGCAGCGGTGACGCAGCAGAGCCCGTTGCTGGCGCACATCCAGCGGGGCGATCCACGCCTCCGGCAGCAGATCCGCACGGAGCAGTTGGGCAAGGGTCGCCGCGTCGACCTTGTCGTTCTTCAGCCGCGCGGAGGCGATGGCCTTGCACCGCAGCGGGTGCACCAGGTGCGGCTCGAAGCCGTAGTCCTCCAGCAGTTCCACCAGCCAGCCCCAGCCGTAAGCGGCCTCGAAGGCCACCGGGGCTCCGATCGGAAGATCCCCGATCACCGAGAGCACCGTCTCGACCCCGTTGGGCACGTTCCGATTCACCTGCACCGCGCCATCGTGATCAACGACCGCGATCTGTGAGCGCTTGCGGTGCACGTCGATGCCGACGTAGACCGACATTGAGGGCCTCCTTTCCGAGCACGTATGGGACCCGGATCCAGAATCCACCGGGCTGTGCAGGGAAGGGGGCCCGGCCCTCATAGAGTCAGGCCAGCCTCACAACGAGCCCTAGGTCCTCTCAGCTTCCCAAGCTGAGAGCGCGAGTTCGATTCTCGTCACCCGCTCCAGTGCAAACCCCCAGGTCAGAGACCCGGGGGTTCTTTGTTGTCCAGGCCGATCGGCGTGCGCCCCATCGCGAGGCGCAGACTCAGTCGATGGACCCCGGATTGAGCAATCCGGGACGACGCATGAAGCGGTGCTGTTCGATCGCGGCCACGAAGGCGTCGGCGATGTCATCGGCACCGTTGCCGCTGATCACGCCCTGCTCCGTCCCGGAGCCGTTCAGCACCTCGGCCGGCAGCCTGGCCGCGGCGAGCAGCTGCTCGCCTTCCCCCTGAACGGCGATCGGCTTGCCGTGGCGGTAGCTCTCCTCCACGAAACGCACCGCGGCCGGGTCGTCCAGCAGGGTCTGCGCGGCTTGCTTGCCGCCGGGCACCAGAAGGGCGTCGTACAGCACGGCCCCCATCGTCGGCAGGGCTCGGTCCACGTCGAGTGCCGCGCTGTCGGCGCCGCGCACGGTGCCCTCGCCGGCCGCGAGTACCTCGACCACGGCACCGTCCCCGGTCAGCCTGCCGCGCACCGCTTCGACGTGCTCGACATCGGTGCCGTCGGCCGCCAGTACGGCGACCTTGCGGGTGCTGATGGTGCTGCCGCCGAGGTTCTCCTGGCCCAGTGCCGGCGACGAGGTGGAGGCGATGCCGGAGGCTGTCTGCGGCGCGGGCAGCCCGAGGCCCGCTGCCACGGCGCCGCACAGATCGCCGTGGACGTTGGCCAGATTGGCCACCATGCGTTC
This sequence comes from Streptomyces sp. CA-106110, assembly GCF_050936285.1. Taxonomy (NCBI): domain Bacteria; kingdom Bacillati; phylum Actinomycetota; class Actinomycetes; order Kitasatosporales; family Streptomycetaceae; genus Streptomyces; species Streptomyces sp. CA-106110. The sequence continues at coordinate 6,047,814 of NZ_JBNJNB010000001.1, forward strand.
GCGTACCTCGGCCGAACCGACCTTGCCGAGTTCGAAGCGGAACGCTTCGACGATGTGCGCCTTCTCCCAGTCCGACATGCTGTTCCAGAACAACGTGGCCTGGCTGTAGTGGTCGCGGAAGCTCTCGCTGCGCACCCGGATCTTTTCGCCCGCCACCCGTTCCTGGTAGTGACGGAACACCCCGCTGTCGACCCCTGCGCCGGCGTGTGCCGGGCAGCCGCCGCTCAGCGAGTTCGGGAAGTAGCTGTTGCCCGGCTGTATGACCTGCTGGCCATAGCCGTCACGGTGGTTCGTGTTGACGTCGGCGATGGGCCGGTTGACCGGCAGTTGGGCGAAGTTGGGCCCGCCCAGACGGATCAACTAGGTGTCCAGATATGAGAAGTTGCGGCCTTGGAGCAGAGGGTCGTTGGTGAAGTCGATGCCGGGGACGATGTTGGCGGTGTGGAAGGCGACCTGCTCGGTCTCGGCGAAGAAGTTCTGCGGGTTGCGGTCGAGGACCATGCGCCCTATGGGCTGCACGGGAACCTGCTCCTCCGGGATGATCTTGGTCGCGTCCAGGAGATCGAAGTCGAAGGCGTCTTCGTCCTCCTCGGCCACCAACTGCACGCCCAGCTCGTACTGCGGGTAGTTGCCCGACTCGATGGCTTCCCACAGATCCCGGCGGTTGAAGTCGGGGTCCCGGCCGGCGGCGATCTGCGCCTCGTCCCACACTAGGGAGTTCACCCCGAGCACAGGCTTCCAGTGGAACTTGACGAAAGTCCCGCGTTCGGCGGCGTCGACGAACCGGAAGGTGTGCACGCCGAAGCCCTGCATCATCCGGAAACTGCGCGGAATGGCCCGGTCGGACATCAACCACATCAGCATGTGGGTGGACTCCGGCTGCAGCGAACAGAAGTCCCAGAAGGTGTCGTGCGCCGAGGCGCCCGTGGGCATCTCGTTGTGCGGTTCCATCTTCACCGCGTGCACGAAGTCGGGGAACTTGATGGCGTCCTGGATGAAGAACACCGGGAAGTTGTTGCCCACGAGGTCGTAGTTGCCCTCGCGGGTGTAGAACTTCGTCGCGAAGCCGCGCACGTCACGCACGGTGTCCGCCGAGCCTCGCGGCCCCTGCACCGTGGAGAAGCGTACGAACACCGGGGTGCGCCGCCCCGGCTCCTGGAGGAAGTCCGCACAGGTGTACTCGGCCAGCGAGTTGTACGGCTCGAAGTAGCCGTACGCGCCCGCGCCACGCGCGTGCACCACGCGTTCCGGAATGCGTTCATGGTCGAAATGGGTGAGCTTCTCCCTGTTGTGGAAGTCCTCCAGCAGGGTCGGACCGCGCTCACCGACGCGTAGTGCGTTGTCCGTGTCGTCGACCCGTACTCCCTGGTCGGTGGTGAGTGCGTCGGACTCGGGTGCCGCGCGGAAGCGGTCGAGCTGCCTGTCCTTCTCGTCCTGGTCACGCCGCTCGGGATGTGGAGTTCCGGAAGTCATGACTGATGTCCTTCGCTGTCGGCAAGCGTCCGCACCTTCGCCTCGGGCCTGCGACGTCGTGGCCGACCGGGACGTCCTTCGTCCGGACCACCAGGAACGCCAAGGGCCCGGTGGCCCACAGCGGCATGGGCGAGCCCGTCGTTGCGGGATGCGGGTGGATGATCACGGTCCTCGGTTGCGGGCACTGGCCGGAGGGCACACCGACCGGTGCCCGTGGACACGTCGCTTCTCGACCGCTCAGGCGAGAGAGCCGGGGTCTTCGGGCCGGATGCGGCCGCGCCAGGCTCCGCTCTCGCCACCGCGACGTTCGATGAAGTCCTTGAAGCGGTGCAGATCCCCCTTGACCCGCCGGTCGATCACGCCCAGCATGTCGGCGCCCTTCTCGGCGACACCGGTGGGGTCGACGTCCATGGTGAGTTCCACCCGGGTGTGTGCGTCGTCCAGGCGCTGGAAGCGGACCGATCCCCGTTGCCGGGTGTCGCCGCCGATGGTCCGCCAGGTGATCCTGTCGTCCGGTAGCTGGTCGACGATCTCGGTGTCGAACTCGCGCCGCGCCCCGCCCATGCTGGTGATCCAGTGGTTGTGCCGGGCGTCGAGCTGCCGGACTTCCTCGACGCCTTCCATGAAGTTCGGGAACTCCGCGAACTGGGTCCACTGGTTGTACGCCATGCGGACCGGGACCTCGACATCCACTGATTCCTTGACCGTGCTCATCTCTTCCTCCTTGCTGGCGTTCGACGGCGCCGGGCCACCCCTTGCACGTCTGCGCGGCACGGGATGACCCAAGGGGGCAGCACGAAGACCTTCTCCAGCGCCTGACGGGCGGTGTTCGCCCGTGCCTGTGGGGCCGGTGGTGGCTCCGGGCCTCATGTCCCCGGCGCGGACTGGCCTCGGGTACCACTCGTCGCCCGGATCACACTCGGATGGGCTCCCCGGGTGGAGCGCGGCACGAAGTCCGGACGCCGGTCGGCCGAGTCTCGCCGGAGCATGCCGTCGACAAGTGCCGTGGTCAGGGGGACGTCCCGGCGGCGCACCCGCCATGAGCGTCGGGGCGGGAGCCATTGCGTGCCCGGGAAATCAGGTGTCGCGGGGTATCCGGGTCGCGGGCAGCGTGCCCCGGGCCGTCCGGACGGGTGATGGACGCCTGACATGTGCGTCGGACGACTGCTCCAGGGAACTCGTCGTCCGAACGAACACCGATACGAGGACGAGCGGGGTTCCTCAGATGTCCGCTCCACAGCATCCCGAGCAGCGGGGCAGTGGCAAGGGCGGCGCCACACCGCAGCCGGCCGTCGAGCGCACGGCGCGGGAGGCCCAGGCGAAAGGCGGACAGCCCCACGGCACGGACAAGGGCGACAGGGGCGGAGGAGAGGGCGGCAGTGTGCCGCCGGATCAGCAGCCCGAGCATCCGTGAGCCCGGACCGAGCACCCACTGCCGTAGAGGGACCTTGAACGTCACCTCAGTACGCAGGAAAGGAAAGGCGCCATGCCGGCCGGATCGAGTTCCAAGCGCGAGCGGCAATACGAGCACATCAAGAAGAGCGCCGAGGACCGCGGCGAGTCGTCGGAGCGGGCCAAGGAGATCGCCGCGCGGACGGTGGACAAGGAGCGGGCCAGGTCCGGTGAGTCGGATACCGCCAGCAGGACCTCCACCCGTGACCCGAAGTCGGCGTCCGAGCGCGGTGGGCAGCGCTCCCACAGCGGCGCGGAAGGACCCACCAGGGACCAGTTGTACGAGGAGGCCAAGAAGCGCAACATCCACGGTCGCTCCTCGATGACCAAGGAGCAGTTGGAGAACGCCCTCGGCCGCTGACCGCATCAAGACGGCTGCCGGCCGCCTCTCTGGTGATCCGCTGGAGCGCACTCGGTGCTGAGCGAGAGCGCCGCCTGCCACGTCCTGCGTGAGCCGGGGGCGTGGTCAGGTGGCGCTCTTCTTACGGCGACGTCCGGCCCGGGCGAGTGCGTCCACCAGCCCCTCGCGGCTCATCCTGGACCCCGTCCTCAGGCGGTCAGCGCTCCCGTGGCCAGCAGTCCGAGGAGTCCCACGCCGATGATGAGGCGGTAGATCACGAAGGCGTTGAAGGAGTGCCTGGCGACGAACTTGAGCAGCCAGGCGATGGAGGCGTAGGCGACCACGAACGAGACGGCGGTGCCGACGGCGAGCGGTACGGCGCCGACCCCGGTGCCGACGGCGTCCTTCAGTTCGTACAGGCCCGCGCCGGTGAGGGCCGGGATGCCGAGGAAGAAGGAGAGGCGGGTGGCGGCGACCCGGTCCAGGTCCAGGACCAGCGCGGTGGACATGGTGGCGCCGGAGCGTGAGAAGCCGGGGAAGAGCAGCGCGAGGATCTGCGAACTGCCCACCAGCATCGCGTCCTTGAATGTGGTGTCGTCCTCCCCGCGCTTGTGCCGGCCCATCTGGTCGGCCGCCCACATCACACCGGAGCCGACGATCAGCGAAGCTGCCACCACCCACAGCGAGGCCAGCGGCCCCTCGATGAGCGGCTTGGCCACCAGGCCGACGGCCACGATCGGGATCGTGGCGTAGATGACCCACCAGGCGAACTTGTAGTCGTGGTGGTAGCGCTCGTTCTTGTCGACCAGTCCTCGGCCCCAGGCGGAGACGATCCGCACGATGTCCTTGAAGAAGTACAGGAGTACGGCGGCGATCGCGCCGACCTGGATGACGGCGGTGAAGCCGACCACGGATGTGTTGTCGACGGGGATGCCCATCAGCCCCTCGGTGATCTTCAGATGGCCGGTGGAGGAGACGGGCAGGAACTCGGTCAACCCCTCGACGACTCCGAGGACTACGGACTGGCCGATACTGATAGCGCTCATGGGATCCATCTCTGCGGTGGGCGGGTGTGAGGGCTGCACGCGCTGCGGTGCAACCGGGCGGTGTCGAAGCGGGCCTGGTTCAGGGGCGCAGTCTGCTCAGGGTGCGGCGGACACTGCCGCCCCACCGGGCCGTGCCGTGCGGCCGGTCGCGTGTGTGCCGGGCGGCGGCGAGTTCGTCGAACAGGTCCTCGTAGGTGCCGGCAATGCGGTCCGGATCGAAGCGGCGAGCGGCGATCAAGGCCGTCTCGCCCATGCGGCGGCGGCCGGGCTCGTCCGCGATGAGGTCGAGCAGGGCGGTGGCCAGCGCCTGGCGGTCGCCCATGGGGACCAGGCGTCCGTCGACGCCGTCGTGGATGATCTCGGCGGGACCGAGCGGGCAGTCGGTGGCGACCACCGGCACGCCGCAGCGCATCGCTTCGACGATGGTCATGCCGAAGGACTCGGCGTCGGAGGCGGAGGCGACGATCGCCGCGCGGGCGAACTCGGGCTCGATCGGCGAGACGACGCCCATCAGCACCGCCCGGCCGGCCAGGCCCTGTTTGTCGATCTGTTCCTGCAGCCGTTCCTTTTCGGTGCCGGCGCCGTAGATGCGAAGAGTCCAGTCCGGATGCCGGGCGGCGACGTCGGTGAAGGCTTCGATGAGCAGGTCGAACCGCTTGGTGCGGGCCAGGCGCCCGGCCGCGGCGATGGTCTTGGACGTGCCGTCGGACGGTGGGAGGCCGGGGTCGGGCACCCCGTTGGGGACGGCCAGGACCCTGACTCCCGGCAGCCGCATCCGGGTCCGGTAGACGGCGGCATCCGCCTCGGTCGTGGTGACCACGGCGTCCAGGTCGCGGTAGTGGCGGGCGAGCTGGGCTCGCAGTTTCCTGCTGTGGGTGTCGTGGGTGAGGTGTTCCTGGGCGATGCGCACCGCGCGGGTCGAGGCGAAGCGAGCCAGGTAGACGTTGAGGCCCGGCCGGGTGCCGATGATCACGTCCGCGTCGCAGTCACGCAGATACTCCTCGGCCCGCCGGTCGGTGAGGAGGCTGTACTGGTGGGACCGCTTCTCGGCTGCGGGGAAGGCCCGCGACGGCTGCTGCAGCTGCGGATCGGCCAGATCGGCCGAGTCCTTGCGCACATCGACCAGGGGCACCACGGCCACCCGGGGATCGATGGCGAAGCGGGGGCTGGTGCGGTGGCGGCGGACGGAGACGACCGTCACCTGGTGGCGATCGGCGAGCGAGGCGGCCAGGTTGAGGGTGGTGCGGTTGGTGCCGCCGATCCCGTAGATGTCATGGATCAAGAAGGTGATCTTCACGCGGGGGTCTCCGGGTTCGGTCCGGCCGCCCCACGGCGACGGGCACGCAGCACTTCCAGGGCCAGCGGCAGCAGGGAGACGGCGACGATCAGGCCGACCAGGGGCAGCAGATAGTGGTCGACGTTCGGGATGCTCGCGCCCAGGCCGTAGCCGCCGAGCACCAGTCCGACCGTCCACACCAGCCCGCCGACGGCCTGCCAGAGCGTGAACGTGCGGGCCGGCACCTGCGCGATCCCGGCGATCGGGTTGAGCACGGTGCGCACGACCGGGATGAACCGGGCGAGCACGATGGCCTTTCCGTGGCCGTAGCGTGCGAGCAGTTCCTCGGCCCGGACCACGCCCTCGGCCAGGTGCCGGTTGCGGGTGCGGGCCAGCAGAGACCGGCCGGCGCGGCGGCCGATCAGATAGCCGGCCTGTGCGCCGAGCAGTGCCCCGGCCACGGCCGAGATCAGCACCCCGGGGAGGGCGAGGCGTACGCTGCCGGTGCCGGTGCACAGCAGCCCCGCGGTGAAGAGCAGCGAGTCGCCGGGCAGGAAGAAGCCGACCAGGAGTCCGGTCTCGGCGAACAGCACGAGGAAGATGCCCGCGCTGCCGAACGCGGTCAGCAGGGACGTGGCGTCCAGTGGATTGACGGCCTGGGGCACCGCGAGGTCCTTTCCCGCTCCGCGCGGTGTTCTTCGGGCGCGGGCGCATGGCAGACTCTGAGCACGACAGCTTTTACACGGCCGTAAAAGTTCTACACGACTGTAGAAGACGAGCGGGAGAACGACAAACTCCATGGCAGCCGACACCCACGGGCGCGGCCCCAAGCGGGCCAACGGCGTACGCGAGGCCGAAATCCTCCAGCTCCTGCAGCAGGCGGACGTCGCCCTGACACCGGGCGAGGTCACCGAGCGCCTCGGCAGCGAGCTGACGTACAGCAGCGTAGTGACGATCCTCACCCGCATGCACACCAAACAACTGCTCACCCGCACCGCGCGCGGCCGAGCCTACGCCTACGCCCCCGTCACCGACGAAGCCGGCTTCGCCGCCCGCCGCATGCGCACCGTCCTGGAAGAGCGCGCCGACCGCGAGGCCGTGCTGGCCCGCTTCGCCGACAGTTTGTCCGACGCGGACGCCGACCTACTGCGCCAGCTGCTCGGCCCCGAACAGTAGAAGGGACCGCCCGGATGCGCATTGCCGTCTACCTGCCGCTGCTGCTCTCGCTGCTCGCGCCGCTCGGTGCGCGCCCGCTGTCCGAGCGCTGCGAACCGCGCCTGGCCACCTGGCTGCTGGCAGCGTCGTCCCTGGTCCTGGGCGCGGCGAGCACCATCTCCTTGGGCCTGCTGGCCGTCACCGGCCTGATCCGCATCCCGCAACTCGCCGTCCTCGGCCACTGGTCGGCCCAGACCGCCCAGCACGACGACCCCGCCCGGCTCTCCGTCGCCCTGGTCGCCGGCCTGCTGCTCGGCGGCGCCGCGATCACCGCCGCCCGCATGCTCTGGCGGCGCGCCCGCACCCTGGCCGCCGCCGCGCTGGAGGCCGCCTGCATGCCCGCGCGCGACGGCCTGGTCGTGGTGGAGGACGACGCCCCGGACGCGTACGCACTTCCGGGACTGCCCGGCCGCATCGTCGTCTCCACCGGCATGCTGCACACGCTCGACAAGGCCGAGCACGACATCCTGCTCGCCCACGAACGCGCGCACCTGAGGGCCCACCACTACGCCTTCGTGGCCCTCGCCCAACTCGGCGCCGCCGCCAACCCGCTCCTGCGCCCGCTCGCCACCGCCGTGAACTACACCATCGAACGCTGGGCCGACGAGAACGCCGCCACCGCCACCGGTGACCGCACCCGTGTCGCCCGCACGGTCGGCAAGGCCGCCCTCGCCACCCATCGCGCCCCAGCCCTCGCCCGCGCCACGGGCGCCGCCCTCGGCATCCTCGGCCGCCGCGGCCCCCTGGCCACAGCCGGTCCCGTCCCCCGCCGCGTGGCCGCACTCCTCGCCCCGCCGCTGGGCCGCCACCCGGTCCTGACCGCAGCGACGGCAGCCGTGGTCACGGCCTCAGCGCTCGCCACCGCCGAAGCCGCCCACGACCTGCACCGCCTGCTGGAAACCATCGGCGCCCGGTAGATCCGGCGGACAAGCCCCAGGTCAGCGCCTGGGGCTTGCGTGCGTCCGGCCTTGCTCGGGGAGGTCAGCTGCCGGGCCCGGCGGGTTCCTTGCGTGCCGGTCGACGACTGCGCGCCCCATGACGGCATCGGTGCGTACAGCGTCCGGGCGAGGTCCTGTGGCTTCCGCCACAAGCGCCGGGGACGGCGCCGACACCTCGGTGCGCGCAAGCGCCGAGTCGCCTCCCAGGCCGGGAGCGCGAGTTCGATTCTCGTCACCCGCTCCACGAAGAGGGGCCCAGGCAGGAGACCTGGGCCTTTCCGCTGTCCGCGGTGATCACTCGGGGCTGCGCTCCATCCGTACGTCACCGCGCTTCCTCCCGCTGCCGCGCCGCGGTGACTCGCCTGCCCCGCCGAGACGTACCGCCCTCGCCTGTGAAGCACGCCACGGAACACCTGGTTGCTTCGGCCATCGATGGGGCATTACGTTGCAACAAGATAGAACGTTCTATTCACCGGAGGTCCGATGTCCCGCGGCACCGTCGTGCTCATCCACGGGCTGTGGATGACGCCGCGCAGCTGGGAAGGGTGGGCCGAGCGCTACCGGGCGCAGGGCTACAGGGTCATCGCCCCTGCCTGGCCGGGGATCGACGAAGAAGTGGAAGACACCAGGCGCAACCCGTCACGGACAGCGGGAGTGGGTCTGCGCGAGGTGATCGCCCGCTACGAGGAGGCCATCCGGGATCTCGACGAGGCGCCCGTCATCATGGGGCACTCCTTCGGCGGCGCCGTCACCCAGGTCCTGCTGGACCGCGGTCTCGGCCGTGCGGGCGTCGCCATCGACTCGGCCCCCGTCAAGGGCGTGCTGCCGCTGCCGTACTCCACCCTCAAGTCGGCCTTCCCGGTGCCGGGCCACCCCACCAGGAGGAACAAGGCCGTCCCACTGACGCCGCGGCAGTTCCACTACGGCTTCACCAACACGCTCAGCGAAGAGGAGTCCGCCGCCGTCTACGAGCGCTACCACGTTCCCGGATCGGCGCGCGTGCTCTTCCAGAGCGCCTTCGCCAACTTCAACCCCCGCGCCGCCACCAAGGTCGACGTCCGCAACGGGCGGCGGGCTCCGCTGCTCTTCATCGCCGGCGGGGCCGACCACATCGTGCCGCCGACGTTGAACAGAGCCAACCGGCGGCTCTACCGCAACTCTCCGGCCGTCACCAAGTACCGGGAGTTTCCGGGCCGCTCCCACTTCATCGTCGGCCAGGACGGTCGGCAGGAAGTCGCCGACTACGCACTCGAGTGGGCGGCTCATCACGCGTACGGCCGCGGCTGACGCGGCCCCACGCCCCCCATACCCCCTTTCCGCGCGGACGGAGTAACCCATTCCGTCCCGCCGACTCACAAGGAGAAAACAGATGTCCAAGCACCGCCACGTCACGCGCGGCCGAGTCGGCCTCGCCGTCGTCGGAGCGGCAGGCCTCGCCCTCGCCGCCGGCCTCGCCACGAACGCATCGGCTGTCCCCGGTGAAAAGGCCCACGCCGTCAAGCCGACCGTCGTACTGGTACACGGCGCCTGGTCCGACTCGGCCAGCTGGAGCGGCGTCATCAAGCGCCTCCAGGCGGACGGCTACCGGGTCACCGCCCCGGCCACCCCCCTGCGCAGCCTCAGCGGCGACTCCACCTACCTGGCCGACTACCTCAAGACGATCCAGGGCCCCGTCATCCTGGTGGGCCACTCCTACGGCGGCGGTGTCATCACCAACGCCGCCACCGGCAACCCCAACGTCAAGGCACTCGTCTACGTCGCCGCCTTCGCCCCCGACAAGGACGAAACGCTCGCGGGCATCACCGCCAAGTTCCCCGGCAGCCACCTCAGCGACGACCCGAAGGCCCCCATCCCCACCGCGCTCAACGCCGTCCCCTTCACCCAGCCCGACGGCCACACCGACATCGACCTGTACATCAAGCCCGACAAGTACCGGGACATCTTCCTCAGCGGGCGGCTCAACAGCGCCACCGCCGCGGAACTCGCGGCCACCCAGCGCCCCCTCGCCGCGCAGACCTTCGGCGAGCCCTCCGGCACCCCGGCCTGGAAGACCATCCCCTCCTGGTACCTCGTCGCCCACGACGACCACGCCATAGCTCCGGCCGCCGAGAAGTTCATGGCAGCGCGCGCACACTCGCACACGGTCGAGGTCAACGCGCCGCACGCCGTCCAGCTGATCGACCCGGGCGCAGTCACGAAGCTCATCGAACGGGCCGCCACCCACCGCTAGTCAGCCCGCCGTCGGCCTCCGCCCCACCTGAACGGGCGGAGGCCGACGCGTTTCCCCAGCAGAGGAAGGTGCGTGCGCCCAGCACACCCGAGAACATCGAACGAGCCCCGAACAGGGGCGGGAACCGGCCGCAAGAGGGGGCAAGCAGGCCACGAGGGATCAAGAAGGCGCGGAGCGTCCGTCGGTTCACTCGGCCGCGAGAAGTGCGGCTACCCCATGCGCCAGCGTGGCGCTCGCGGTCTGCGCATCGCCCAGGTACCCGGCGACCATCGCACCGTCACGCAAGGCCACCATCACATCCGCCGAGCGCGCGGGGTCGGCGGCACCGACCTCCCGGAACGCATCCTGGATGACGCCGTGGAACCAGTCCCGGTGTGTCAGCACCGCCTGGTGGATCACGCTGTCCGGGTCCGGATACTCCGCGGCCGCGTTGATGAACGGGCATCCACGGAAACCCGGTCCGCACATCTCCTGTCCGATGCCGTGCGCCACAGCCCCGAGGAAGGCGGACGTGTCACCGATCGCCTGCCGCGCCGAGGTCATCTCCCCGCGGATGCGCTGGTCCGTCGCCTCGAGGTAGGCGCGCACAAGGTCGTCCTTGCCCGCGAAGTGCCGGTAGAAGGTGCCCCGGGCGACATCCGCTTCCGCCATGACCCGGTCCACGCCGACCGCACGGATACCCTCCGCGTAGAAAAGCTTGCCCGCCGTACCCAGCAACCGCTCACGGGCCTCGGAACGGCGACCCGCCTCAGGCATACCCATCACGTTCGACACACCTCGAGTATATAGAACGTTCCTTCCATCCGCCCGAGCGCTCGTGGGACGTCCGGCGCACTGCCCCTCGAACGGCAGGGGCCCTGCTCCGCCCGGGCGGGCGGAACAGGGCTGGTGCGACGGAGGTGTACGGGCCCGTCAGCCGGTCTGCGACCGGGTCTGCTTCATGCCGTCGACGATGGCCCGCTTCATGATGGCGCTGGTGTACAACACCGTGCCGGGCTTGATCAGGGCGTCCTCGCCGCTGGTCTCCCGGACCTGGACGCTGCGCTGGCCGAGGAAGACATGGGTCTTCCGGTCGAAGATCCATTCCTGCGCCGGCCGCCGGTCTCGTCGAGCTGGGCCACCGCCACCCCGTGCCGGCCCACCGCGTCCACCGCGTCCCGTACGACGACACCGGATCTTCTCGGCGGCCTTGAACAGTGCCGATTGAAGTGCTCTCCTCCCTTCGCAAGCTCAGGAAGGAGATTCCTGCCTACCTTGCGGCGGCGGGCTTGACGCGTTTTGGCGCCTGACGACTGCACCTTCCGGCAGCCGGGATCGCCACGAGGCCGATCCGGTACAGGTGCAAGATGTTCCGGGCTGCGTTCCAGTCGGCGTTCGCCGCGAAGCCGCAGTCCGGGTTCTTGCATACGAACGTGGCCTGGTCCTTGCGGCTGCCTGGCGTAGTGAAGCCACATGCAGAGCAGCGCTGGGAGGTGCCGGGGGCTGGAACTTTGACCAGTGTGGCGCCGTACTGGGCGGCCTTGTACGCCAGCATCGTGACCGTGCGCCCCCATGCCTCCTGGCTGATGGAGCGGTTGAGACCGGCCTTCTGCTTGACGTTCTTGCCTGGCTCTTCGACAGTGCCCTTCGCGGACTAGACCATGTTCGTGATGGTGAGTGCTTCGACCACAACCGTGCCGTACGTGCGGGCGAGGTAGGTGGTGGTCTGATGCTGCCAGTCAAGGGCGCGGCGCGTGGCTTTTGCGCGGAGCTGCTTGATCTGGTCGTACGTGTGCTGCAAGCGGCGGGACGTCTTCTCACCGCGTTTGCGGAAGCCTTTTCGGTGCGCTGCTTCGCGTTCCAGGCGTAGCAGCTTGGCTTTCTCCTTCGGGGTGAGCCACTTGTCCCGGTCAGCGGTGCCGTCCGGGAGTCTGGCGGGGCGGCCGTGGTCTTGATGGTTGCCGTCGGAGAGAGCGAGGGGCACCGTGACGCCCACGTCGATACCGACCTCGGGGCCGGTGTGGGGCGCGGGTGCGGACTCCTGGGTCATGACACGGAAGGCGATGTGCCAGCCGAGCGCGTCTTTGATGAGCCGGGCCCCGGTGATCCGGTTATCGGTGGTGGCGTGCTTGCCGACGGGGAGGTTTTTGGTCCAGCGGAATCGGACCCGGCCGATCTTGGGCAGGTTGACCATGCCCCAACCGCGGTGCACCCCCTTGATGTTCAGGTCGCGGCCCTGCGGGACGTCCACGCTCATCGCGGACCGGAAGCGGCCCTTGAAGTTCGGTGCGTTGGCCCGGCCCTCCCAGCAGTTCTTCCATGCCTGGACGTACGTCTTCAGCACCGCCTGCGCGGCCTGCGCGGGCAGGACGGCAAGGAAATCGAGGTCCTTGCGGGCCTGCCGTATCGCGGCATCGGCGTTTGCAGGCGTGCGCTTGTCCTTCGGCATCATCTGCCACCAGGCGTGCAGCAGGTTCCACATCGTGCGGGCCGCGTGCGCCTGGGCATCGGCGTTCGACACCTCGGCAGGCGACAGTGCAAGCCGGGCACGGTGCCCGAACTGCCGCTTCACCAGGGTGTTTTCACTCATAGCGATCACCATACTACAGTTGGTTTATGTCGCCGCGATGGAATCCGAATCCCGACGTCCGCACCGGCCGTCACGTTGTCTACAACCTGCATGTCCATTTGGTGTTCCTCACGAAGTACCGGCGCGGCGTGTTCACCGACGCCATGTTGAACAGGTGCGAGGAGATCATGCGGGAGGTGTGCGAGGACTTCGAGGCCGAGTTGAAGCAGTTCAACGGCGAGCACGATCACGTCCACCTGCTGGTGCACTACCCTCCGAAGGTCCAGCTCTCCAAGCTGGTCAACAGCCTCAAGGGCGTCTCCGCCCGGCTGCTGCGCAAGGAGTACGACACGCACGTCCGCCGGTACCTGTGGGGCGGGCACTTCTGGTCCGGGTCCTACTTCGCAGGCTCATGTGGAGGGGCGCCGCTCACCGTCGTGAAGAAGTACATCGAGCGGCAGCAGCGCCCCGTAAGCTGAGGTCAACACCGCGGACCCGTGCCCACAGCCGAGGTCAGAGCAGTCTTGAGATGCGCTTCACCACCGCCCTGAAGGGTGTCGGCGGCGCACTGCGCAAGATTAGAGGTAGACCGCGCGGACGTAGCTGTCGAAGAGCTCAGCGAACGCGCTCGAATCCCCGGCCCGTACCCGGGTACGCATATGAGTGCTCACCTCAATGAGCTGTCCGGCACCTTTAACACCGGCTTCCCATGACGTGCGCCACACTCGCTCTTGATGCGTCTGACGGCCCCGCCGGACCCACAGCGAAGTGCCGACCCGCCCGGACCGAGCCGGGTGCCGTGCCCGGAGGCGGATCGCATCCCCGGGCGAGGACCGCGGACGCGCGTCCGGGGTCGGTCGGCGCCCTTCTGTACGCACTCGCGCAAGGCCCTCGGAGAATCCGCCCAGGAGTGTCACACGGACTGCACACAGTCTTTCGATGGCCCCGTTAGCGTTGCGGCCGCTCGGTCCCACGTGCGAACGGGATCAGCCGCCGCCCCCGCGGCGACGGCATATCACCCCAGCACCCAGGAAGACCGCAGATGGACTACTGCTCCTCGTGTCGTCGGCATCTCAATGGCGCCCTGGTGTGTCCCGGATGCGGTGCCTACGCACCGGACATCGCGCCCGTCACCCGCTACGACCGCCCCGTTCCCGCCCGAGCCACCACCGCGCCTGCAGCCCCAGCCGTGAACTGGGATCTCTCCGCCCTGGAGACGGGGTACGGGGAGCACCCTCATGAGGAGGACGCGTCCGAGGCCGCCCCGGACGACGCCGCGGACGGCGGTTACACGGGCGCGCCGCAGGGACGGGCGGCGCGCCGTCGCCAGCGGGCCCGCTGGAAGAAGAACCAGCGCCGCGCCGTGGTCGCGACCGCCGTGGCGCTCGTCGGGGGCGGTCTGACCCTCGCCTCGATGGACCGGCACTCCGGCGACCGGGCCCAGGCCGCCCCGGCACCGGACGTCACGAGCATGGGCGGCACGGACGGACAGGCGACGGACGGCGCGCAGCTGCCGTCCACCCAGGTGGAGCCCCGCCGGTCCGCGCCCACCTCCCCCGCACACTCGTCGCCCGCCGCCGGGCTCGCCGCTCATCGGTCCGCGGCTCCCCAGCCCGTCACCACGGCGCAGGGGATCCGGCCGGACGCCGCCGCCGTTCCTCGTACGATCCTGGCGACGCCGACGATGGCACCCTCGTCCCTGCCCACCACCCAGTCGCAGTCCTCGGGTTCCACGGTCACGCTCCCCGACCACACCCCCGCGCCGCAGAGCACGCCCACCACCACGGCGCCCGCCCACGGGACGGGCTCGGGAGCGACGCAGCCGACGCCCGCGCCTACGGCGACATCGCCGTCGCATCTCTGCCTGCTCGTGCTGTGCCTCGGCTGATTACCACCCGAGTCATGGTGTAGCCCACCGCACCCGCACCGCGGTGGGCATGGGCCGCCACATCTTGTCCGGCGGCCGCCCCTGTCGTACGACACCACCACGCGGCCCACACGCCGGTTCGTCGTGACCAAGGGGCCGGGCTTCTCCTCGTTCGCCGGCCGCCGATCACGATCGCGCTGATCGGCACGCGCGCGCGTCTTCCAAGCGCGCGGAGCCGCCCGAGCGTGTCCATGCACCCATTCACCGCGCGCCGTACGGCTCTGGCGACGCGGTGCATCAGCAACGTGCTCGCCCGACCCCCGGCCCGGTGCGCGACGCGGCACCTGAGCGCCTGATTCTGCACGGCTACCTCGCCGACGGTCGGGTCCAACCTCGCCGCACGCCCGGAGAACCTCGGCGACGGCGTCGACATCGAGCGCTCCTGGGACGTCGGCCACGGAGCCGACGAGGACGCCGCACACGTCATCACCTGGATCAGTGAGGTGACGGGCCACACCGAGCAGCACCCCTCGCCCGCCGACCGGCCGACCGGCCCAGGTGGCGGAGAACCTCGGGACAGGAGTGTCGGACACGCGAGGATTGTGCGGCCGGATCATCACGCCTCACCCACCACAGGGGGGAGTTCGTGATCGATTCTAATGTCCGTGCCAGTAAGGTGGGCCCCGCTGCGGCACCCCACCGTCATTCGCCCTGGCGAAGTCACGGCCGGCGGCGGTCGAGCCGTCGCACCGCTTTTCGTCTCACGGCATGAGGATGAAACAACAGGTGCTGATCGCGGGCCGGTACCAGCTGAACACCACCATCGGACGTGGCGCGATGGGAGAGGTGTGGCGCGCGCACGACCAGATGCTCGGCCTGCCCGTCGCCGTCAAGGTCCTGCTCGCGCAGAACAGCGATCCCACCGCCGACTCCCGTTTCCGCCTGGAGGCCCAGACCGCGGGACGGCTGCACCACCCTCATGTGGTCGGCGTCCTCGACTTCGGCGAGCACGAGGGCCAGCTCTTCCTGGTGATGGAACTGGTGGAGGGCGACAGCCTCGCCCGGGTGCTGTCCGACGAGGGGCCGCTCCCGG
Source organism: Streptomyces sp. CA-106110 (assembly GCF_050936285.1). Taxonomy (NCBI): domain Bacteria; kingdom Bacillati; phylum Actinomycetota; class Actinomycetes; order Kitasatosporales; family Streptomycetaceae; genus Streptomyces; species Streptomyces sp. CA-106110. Next base: position 6,063,292 of record NZ_JBNJNB010000001.1, read on the forward strand.
CCGAGCGGGTCGCGGACATCGCGGCACAGGCCGCTGCCGGGCTCGCGGTGGCGCACGAACAGGGCATCGTGCACCGGGACATCAAACCGGGCAACCTGCTCCTCGACGCGAGCGGTGCCCTCAAGATCGGCGACTTCGGTATCGCCCGCTTCATGGACGACCCCTCGGCCGCGCTCACGGCGACCGGGCAGATCGTCGGTACGAGCCTGTACATCGCCCCCGAGCGCGCTCTGGGCAAGCCCGCCGGACCGGCCAGCGACGTGTACTCGCTCGGCTGCGTGCTCTACCAGCTCCTCGCCGGCCAGCCGCCGTTCCGCGCCGACTCCCCGATCGCGATCCTCCACCACCACCTCGACAGCGCCCCGGTGCCGCCGCGCGAGCTGGGCATCGGTCTGCCGCCCGCCTTCGAGAACTACCTCCTCGGCCTGCTCGCCAAGCGGCCGGAGGACCGGCCCACCGCACAGCAGACCGCCGACTGGTTCGCCTCGGGCGCCTGGCGAGGCCACCCCGAACCGCTTCCGGCCGCAGCCCCGGAACCCGGTCATGCCCCGGCGAGGACGATGGAACCGCCGGCGCTCCCCCGCGCGGGGACGGGCCCGTCGACGACGTACAAACTCCCGTCCGCACCCAGTGTCCCGGGCCATCGGGCGGCCAACCGGCAGTGGCCGTCGGCTGCCGCACACCGCGAGCGGCCCGCGACCGGAAGTCACCGCGAACGACCGGTGCAGGGAAGCCACCGGGACCGTCCCGCGGCGGGCAGCCACCGGGACCGTCCCGCGGCGGGCGGCCGGCGTGAGCGTCCGCCGGCCGCGGCCCGCCGTGAACGGGCGCAGGGCGGGGGCCTTCGGGACCTGCGGTCGCTGTGGGTGCACTTCACCCGCCGGCCGCGCGCGGTGGGGCTGATCGCAGCGGCGGCGCTGTTCCTGATCGCGATGTTCGTGGGTATGGCGGTGTTCTCGCCCGACAGCAGCTCGGCGGAGACACCTGGGGGCACACAGTCGGGTCCTGCTACGCCGACACCCTGATTGCCGGGCAGGCACGGCGCATTTGGGCTGTCAGCCGCTCAACTTCCCTGCTGCAGCAGGCGATTGAGTTGACGAAACGTTGACCGATCGAAAAGAGAACAGTGGTGGCGGCCGACTGTATGTTCACCGGCATGCCCCCACAGCCCCCACGCCTGCCCGTGCTCCCGTACCGCAAGCCGACCAGGGGACGGGACTACTGGGTCCTGGACGACGTCCTGCCGAACGTGGACGAGGTCCGGTCCCGTTGTCTGGCCAAGGACGAGGGCGACTGGGCCAAGGGGTTCCCGTACACGCAGGAGAGCTGGCCGGGGCTGCGCACGATGCCGGGGCTCGAACCGGACGAACTCGACCGGATCGAGGGGCTGGTGCGCAAGGAGACCGGTGCGCAGAAGCTGTGGCAGCAGACCGCGCCCGGCGGCGGCACCCTCAACCACAACTGCGTCCAGGTCGTCGGCAAGGACGAGGGCGAACCCCGCCCGCACACCGACTCGCGGGCCCTGTGCCGCTACGCCGCGGTGCTCTACCTCAGCCCGAACGTCCCCAAGGACTGCGGCACGAGCTTCTACCGCCAGAACCTGCCGGGCGGGGTCCTCGGCGGCAACATGGTGCAGGCCCCGCACAACAACCTGGTCGAGGCGCTGGGCACCCGGTACGTCACTCCCGACGCGTTCACCGAGGACGTCCGCGTACCGCAGCGCTACAACCGGCTGCTCCTCTACAAGGCGAACATCATGCACAGCGCCACCGGCTACTGGGGCAGCGACCTCGAGGAGAAGCGCATGACGGCCGTCTTCTTCTGGATGGCCTGACTCCCGGTTACGCGAACGGCCCTTGCCCGGGCGCCGGTTCACCTGGACGTAGAGGCACACCCCGTCAGCGCGAAGGAGCGAGCGGAAGGTCGTCCGTGTACGCGTTCACCGGGCGGGTGATCCGCTCGACGGCATGGGCGTCGAGCGCCACCGGAGCGGACTCCGTGCCCAGGATCCCGCCGGGGTGCCAGGTTCCGGTGACCGCCACCCAGGTGTTGGCCCTGAGAGCCGGGAACCCGTACATCCGCACCTTCACGGTCTGGGCGTCCGCCGCGCAGCACGAGAAGATGATCCGGGTCAGATACCAGCTGCCGCTGCGTTCGTCGGGCGTGACGAAACCGGTCATCTGGATACTGCGTCCCTTGATGGTCCGCTTCCGGTCCTGCTGCACACGGCTGGTGAAGTCCGAGAGGGTCATCGGGAGGGGCGAGGTCGCGGGCAGCGGCTCGAAGTCCTGCTGCTCCGTCACGGACTTGGGCGGCTGGCGGGAGGCGGTGTACGCGCCGAGGGCCGGCGGTGCGTAGAAGAGCAGGCTCAGCACGGGCAGGAACAGCAGCCAGGCCGCGCGGGGCGCGCCGGAGTGATGGTGACCGTGGCCGCCGCCCTCGTGAGCGCCCCGGTCGTCGTCATGGACGTGGACGTCGTCGTGGTCCTGACCGCCGTGCTCGGGACGTCCCGCGTGCCCGCGCACCTGCGACACGACTTCCGCGACTCCCAGCAGGAGCAGCAGCACGCCCGAGACGATCAGCAGCGGACGCAGTCCCTGCTTGACGTATCTGAGGTACAGGTCGCCGAAGAGCGAGGCGTTCAGCAGACCGAGTCCGCCGAGGACGAGCAGGATGGCCTGGAAGGGCCGTTTCACAGCAGCGCCCCTCCGATCAGCGCACCGCACAGCACGGCGACGACCGTCGTGGCGGCGGAGAAGCGGGCCGCGAAGGCCCGGCCGAACGTCCCCGCCTGAAGGGTGATCAGCTTCAGGTCCACCATCGGCCCGACCACCATGAACACCAGCCGGGCGAGCGGCGAGAAACCGGTGAGCGAGGCCGCCACGAACGCGTCGGCCTCGGAGCAGACCGCGAGGAGGACCGCCAGCCCGGCCATGAACAGCACCGAGAGCCAGGGCGAGCCGGAGAAAACGTCGAGCACGGAGCGGGGGACGGCCACGTTGAAGGTGGCCGCCGCCATGGCGCCCAGGACCAGGAAACCGCCCGCGTGCAGGAAGTCGTGCTGGAAGCCGAGCCGGAACTCCTGCCAGCGGCTGCGCCCCGGCTCGTGACCGGCGTGCCGTACGGTCGGCCGGAGCCATTCCTCGCGGCCCAGCCAGAGCCACAGCCAGCCCATCAGGGCGGCTGTCGCGAGCGAGGCCAGCAGCCGGGCCACGACCATGGCGGGGTTGCCGGGAAAGGCGATCGCCGTGGCGGTCAGCACCACCGGATTGACCGCGGGCGCCGACAGCAGGAACGCGAAGGCCGCGGCCGGAGTGACCCCCCGACCGATCAGGCTGTTCGCGACGGGGACCGAAGCGCATTCGCAGCCGGGCAGCACGACCCCGGCGACTCCGGCGACCGGAACGGCGAGCACGGGCCGGCGGGGCAGCACCCGGCTGAACACCTGGGCCGGCACGAAGGCGTTGATGGCGCCGGACAGCGCCGTACCGAGCAGCAGAAAGGGCAGCGCTTGGACGGTGATGGCGAGACAGACGGTCCGCCAGGCCTGCATGACCGGCTGGTCGAGCCACTGGTCGAGGAGCAGGAGCATCGGGCCGGTCAGTATGGCCGCCGCGAACAGGATCGGCAGGGGCAGGGGCCGGCCGCGGGCGGGGGCGTCGACGGTCGCCGCGGGCACCGCGACGGCCGACTTCGCCTCCTCGGCCAGTTCTTCTGTCTTCTGCATGCCGGCTCCGAATGTCGGATGTTCGGATCGAACATAACTGGCGCCCCACCATGCTCCCCACCACCGCCACGCGCTCACTTTTCCGAAGCGACAGCCGTTTTCCTGGAGCGTTTCCCCCGGCCCGCCGCCGTCCCCTCGGCCGACGCGGCTCACTGTGTGACGGCCGCCACAGTGCGGGCCCCGCCGATTTTGCCTCTCGAAAAGGTGCCGAGCTCCGCCACACCCGTATCCCTGGGCGTAGGAACAACCAGGAGGTGCCATGCGCATATCACGGAACGCGGCGGGAACCCTCTTCGTGGCCGGCGCTCTGACGCTGACTCTGACGGCTCTTGTCTATCCCTCGATGCTGGGCGTGCAGACCGTGTCGAGCGCTCCGACGCGCGTGATCGCCAACACCTCGTCCGGACCGCTGACCGAGGCGGACCGCGACTTCGTCGTCAAGGTGCGGGCGGCCGGTCTGTGGGAGTTCCCCTCCGGTGAGCTGGCCGTGAAGAAGGGCACGACCCCGGCCGTACGCACCGCGGGACAGCACCTCATCAACGGGCACGCCAATCTCGACGCGACGTGCCGGAAGGTGGCCGCGCAGCTGGGCATCGCGCTGCCGAACCAGCCGAGCCCACAGCAGCAGGGGTTCGTGGCGACGCTGACCGCGGACCAGGGCAAGCAGTTCGACCACGACCTCGCGAACATCCTCCGCGTGACCCACGGCCAGATCTTCCCGGTCATCGCCAACATCCGCGCCACCACGCAGAACACCCTGGTCCGCCAGCTGGCCGACCAGGCCAACGACACGGTGCTCGACCACATCACGGTGATGGAGCAGACGGGTCTGGTGAACTTCGACTCGGTGCTGTTCCAGGAGACGACCCCGCCGAAGCTCCCCAAGAGCAGCATGACTCCGCCGGCCCCCGCGCCCGGCGAGCCGACCGTGATCCTCTCCCCGCCGCCGGGCTTCACCCCGCCGCCCTCGACGACTCCCTCACCGGTACCGACCACGGGCTGATCCCGCGGAGCAGGACGGCTTCACGAGCCACCGCGCTCCGGCCATCGGCGGGAATTCGTCGTCCGTACGGGTGGCTTGCGTCATGACTTCGCTGCTCGGGAACTCCGCCGCCGCTTCGGCCGGTTCAACTGGCATCGGACCGGCGTACGGTGCCGGCGGTCGCCGACCGTGGGGACGGACGGCGAGTGCGATCAGTGAAGGAGCGACACCGGCATGGTGTTCAAACGGCTGCTCGGGGCCATGGGCGTAGGCGGCCCCTCGGTGGACACGGTCCTCGACACCGTCGTGGCACTGCCCGGCGGCACCCTCTCCGGCCAGGTGCACCTGCACGGCGGCGACTCACCCGTGGAGATCGAGCACATCGGGCTCGAACTGGTCGCACGCGTGGAGGCGGAGCACGGGGAGGGGGAGAGCCACGGGACGGCGACCTTCGCCCGGTTCACGGTCGGCGGCGGCTTCAGGCTGGACGTGGAGGAACAGCTCAGCGTGCCGTTCGCGGTGACGTTGCCGTGGGAGACACCGATCACCGAGCTGTACAGGCAGCAGCTGGGCGTCCTGCTCGGCGTGCGCACCGAGCTCGCGGTGGCCGGCGCGAAGGACAAGGGCGACCTGGACCCGCTGTCGGTCAGGCCGCTACCGGTGCAGGAGGCCGTCCTCGAAGCCCTCGGCCAACTCGGTTTCGGCTTCCGCTCGGCCGACCTCGAGTACGGCCGCATCGGCGGTACGGGACAGCTGTTGCCCTTCTACCAGGAGATCGAGCTGACCCCGGCCCCGCAGTACGCGCACGCGGTCAACGAAATCGAGCTGACCTTCCTCGCCGCCCCCGACGGCGTCGACGTCGTCCTGGAGGCCGACAAGCGCGGCGGCCTCTTCTCGTCGGGCCATGACGCACTCGCCCGCTTCACGGCCACCCACCACGAGGTCCCGACCCGCGACTGGAACGCCACCGTCGAGGGCTGGGTCGGACAGCTGGTCGAGCACCGGGCCGCGTACGGAACGCAGTGGGCTCATGCGGAACACGGCCACTACGCGGGACATGACCCGTACGCCGGTCACGGCCACCACGGTCCGCACCATGACGACCACCACGACGGCCATCGCCCCGGCCCCGGCCTCGGCACGGCGGTCGCCGCGGGTGCGGCGGGACTGGCCATGGGAGTCGTCGGCGGGCTGGTCGCGGCGGAGGTGGTGGACGAGATCGGCGACTTCTTCGAAGGCGACGAGGACTAGGGCTGAGCCATCCGCTCGACGGCCTCCTTCGCCTCCTTCAGGTCGGCATCCGTGATCTCGCGGTACGCCTTGATCGCCGCGATCTTCTTGCCGTCGTTCAGCAGGGCGGCGACCCGGGCCAGATCCGGGTCGCCGTGGCGGAGCCCCAAGTGGTCGAGAATCAGGTCGAGTTTCCGCTCGACCCGGTCGATTCGGCGGTCGCTGCGCCTGAGCTTCGCTTCGACACCGGTGTACCCGACCAGGAGCAGGGCGTAGACGACGAGAAGACCCCATATGTTCATGGGCGGCGATCCTAGGGGCGCGTCCCGTCCGGACCCGGTCCGGCGCGCCCGGCCGTGCGCGTGCGGTTGATCACCCCTTTGGCCCGCCGCGGCTCACTCCTTGAGAAAGGCGTCGATCAGGGCGAACGTGGCCTCCGGCCGCTCGATCTGGGGCAGATGGCCCGCCTCCGGGATGATCTCGAGGCGGCCGTTGCCGAACGCGGCGGCGTACGCGGCACCGTAGGCGGGCGTGACGATGCGGTCGCTCTCGCCCCACAGCAGAAGGGCGGGAAGACGAAGGCGCCCGAGGCGGCGCGAGAGCTTCGGGTCGTGCATGTACGGGTCGCCCGCGAAGGTGCGCAGGGCCGCCAAGTCGCCCTGACGCAGTACGCGTTGCGTCTCGGGCACGTCGGCCGGGTCGACGTAGTAGCGGTCGGGGTCGTGGTAGGCGTGCTGGGCGACACCGCGGGCGTCCAGGGCGAAGAAGTCCGTGATCGGCTCTCCCTCGACCACGACTCCGACGGCGTCGATCAGGACGAGCCCGGTGATGATTCCGGCCTGGTCGCGCACGGCCATCTCCGCGCCGATCCAGCCGCCGAGCGAGGAGCCGACGACGAGCACGTCGCGCAGTCGCCTGTCCTGGAGGAAGTGCAGATAGGTCAGGGCCAGATCGTCGACGCCGGTGAACCAGTCGGGGCGCGGGGTGCCGTTCCAGCCGGGATGGGTGGGGACGAGGGTGTGGGCGTTCCGCGCCATATGGGCGGCGAGTCCGGCGACCGTGGCGGGGCCTCCGCCGCCGTGCAGGATCAGTACGGGTCGCCCCGTACCGGACTCGGTGAAGGTGAGGACGGGCTCGGGCTGGGCGAGTGCCGGCGATGTCGTCATGGCCATCACGCTAACTAAACATCTTTATATAAGCAAGCTTAGTCAGGTGCTAGCCTGCACTCATGGCCGCTGAACTGCAGATCCTCGGAAGAGCCGTGAAACAGGTCCAGTACCGACAGCACCGGGCGCTGGACAGCCGGCTCTCGGCCGTCGGGACGACACTCGCCCAGTGGGACGCACTGCGGGCGATCAGCCGCTCGCCGGGGGCGACCGCGAGATCGCTGGCCGCCGCGACGTTCCAGAGCGAGCAGGCCTTCGGCACACTCGCCGGCCGGCTGGTGAGCCAGGGCCTGGTCGAGCGGCGGCCGGGTCACGGCCGGCGCCTCGAGCACCACCTGACACCGGCCGGAGAGAAGACGCTGCGGGCGGGTCACCGGGTGGCCGACGAGGTCCTCGCGGAGTGCTTCGCCCCGCTGTCCGAATCCGAGCGGACGGCCCTGCTCGCCCTGCTCCGCCGCCTGACCGAGGAACCGGAGGACGATTAAGGCCAGTCACGGCGGTGGCCTTCCACTCCGGGCCCGCGTCCCGCGTCGGCGGGGACGCCCCGGCTCCTGCCCTTCCCGGCCACCGCATCCGCCGTGGCCGGGAACCGGGCGTGTCGAGACGGCGGACGCGCCTAGCGCCGGCCGGTACCGGCCCCCGTCCCGGCCGGCGGGGACGAGGGTCCCGTCGCCGTCGTTCCCGCAAAGGAGCGGTCGGCCGCCTTGGACGTCCCTGCCGGTGAGGGCGAGACCTCGCCGCTCTCGATGTCGACCACGTCGCCCACGCTCAACCGCTTGTAGAGCCACTTCGCGTCACTGAGGCCCAGGCCGATCCAGCCGCTCGTCGTGTCGTAGCGACCGGGCGCCTTGGCGTCGTACGCCAGACCGCCGAAGTAGGTTGTCGTGCCGTCGTCCGCGCTGAGTTCGACCACCCAGGGCACCTTGATGCCGTAGGCGCCCGTGAGGCCGACCTCCTTGCCGGACAGCGTCCTGATGTCCGAAAGGGCGGTGACCGTCATCCGTCCGGTCGGCGTGGGAGTGCGCCGTGCGCCCGCGGAGACCGGCACGGCGCGGGAGCCGACGATGAGCATCCGCCGGCTGAGGTCCACCGTCGCGACGGCCGCCGCCCGGGTGCTCGGCACGCTCGCCGGGGTCGCGGCCGGGGAGGTGCGGTCGTCCGTGCCCGGGCCGGTGAGACCCAGCAGCAGCACGGCACCCAGAGCCGCGGCGGCAGAGGCGCCGGTGACCGCGGCGACCGTACGGCGGCGGCGTCGGCGCGCGCCCGCCCGGAGGCGGATCTCGGGGCCGGGGACGGACGGCGGGGCCTGCCCGGAAGCGGCCAGTTCGCGCAGCCCCGCGGCGAGGTCATCGGACACGGTCGTCCTCCCTCTCCTCGTCGCCGACGGCCAGTTCTCGCGCCAGGGCCGCCCGGCCCCGGGACAGCCGTGCCTTGACCGTCCCCACCGGAGCGCCGGTCTCGGAGGCTACCTGCTCCACACTCAGGTCGCACAGATGGTGCAGAACCAGGGCCATCCGCTGCGGCTCGGGCAGTTTGCGCAACGCGGCCACCAGCGCGGCCCGTTCCGGGTCCGGACCCGGTGTGTGCTCGGGCGGCGGAGTACGGCGCACCAGTTCCACCCAGCGTCGCGCCCGCCGCCAGCGGCTGACCGCGAGCCGCATCGCCACGGTCCGCACCCAGGCCTCGGGCGCCCCGTCGGCGAGGAACTCCCGACGCCGGTCCCAGGCGCGTACGAACGCCTCCTGCACCACGTCCTGCGCCTCGCCGTGGTCCCCGGTGAACGCGTAGAGCTGCCCGGTCAGCCTGGGGAACGCGGTGGCGTAGAACGCGTCGAACTCTTCCTCCGTCATGCCCCCGCCACGTGCTCCCTCATCGCCCCGCCACAACGTCTCGCGTCTTTCCCGGAGTCGGCTCGCAACCCGGTCGTCTCCCCCGTGCGTACACGTCCCGTACGCCGCACATCGAAACACACCACAGGGGGACACGATGAGCAGCAGAACCAGGAGCGGGCGCCGCGGGCTTTCCCGGACGGCCGCTGCCGTGTGCGCGCTGGCGGCGCTCGCGGGCTGCGCGCAGACGGCCGCACCGCACGCGGGCGCCCAGGTGCACGCGGCGACGGGGCAGCCTGGCACGACGGCGGACCCGACGCCCAAGCCCACGCCGAAGCCGCTGAAGCGACTGCACGGCGCGCACATCAACATCGCCGACGGGCAGACCGTCGGCGTCGGCATGCCGATATCCGTCACCTTCAGCCGTCCCGTACCACGGGACCAACGCGCCGAGACAGAGCGGCAGTTGAAGGTCGTCGCACAGGTGGAGGGCTCCTGGAGCTGGGTCAGGGACCGGAATCTGCTCGACGGTCAGCGCGTCGACTTCAGGCCGCGCACCTACTGGCTGCCCGGGACGCGGGTGACCGTGCACGCGGGCTCCGGCATCACCCGGCACTTCAGCGTCGGCCGCTCACTCGTGGCCACGGTGAACGTGCGCACGCACACCATGAAGGTCGTCACGGACGGCTCCACCCGGACCGTGCCGATCACCGCGGGCGCGCCCGGCATGGACACCTGGAACGGCACGATGGTCGTGTCCGACAAGGCCCGCAGGGTCTTCATGAACTCGCGCACGGTCGGCTACGGCGACGCCTACGCGGGCTACTACTTCTACGCCGTGCACCTCACCGCCTCGGGCACGTATCTGCACCAGAACCCGAAGGCGGACACATACGCGGGCCACCAGAACGTCACCCACGGCTGCGTGGGACTCGCCACGGACGGCACCGCGAAGCGGTTCTACGACGAGGTCGTCCCCGGTGACGTGGTGACGGTCGTCGGCTCCCGGGAGACGGTCGCGCCGGGCAACGGCTACGGCGACTGGAACGTCGGCTGGGCCGACTGGCGAGCGGGCAGCGCCCTCGCGTCCGCGTCCGGCTGATCAGCGGCGCGGTTCCCGGTCCTCGAACGGCCCCCACCGCTGGCCCGCGGTGTCCCCTGCCCCGAGGCTGGCCCCATGGACGCCGCGCCCCGCGACGGTCTTCCCCCCTTCGAGGACCGGACCGACTTCGAGAACGCCGACCGAGGGTTCGTCGCCGCCCTCGTGCCCGCCGTGGTGACGGCCGGGGACGGGCGGGTGGTGTGGGACGGGGACGCGTACGCCTTTCTCGCCGGGGACTGCCCCGACAGCGCGCATCCCGGTCTGTGGCGGCAGTCGCAACTGTGCGCACGGCAGGGGCTGTACGAGGTGACCGAGGGCGTCTACCAGGTGCGCGGGCTCGATCTGGCGAACATGACTCTCCTGGAGGGCGACCGGGGGGTGGTCGTCGTCGACCCGCTCATCTCCGCGGAGTGCGCCGCGGCCGCCCTCGCCCTGTACCGGCGGCACCGCGGGGAACGGCCCGTCACCGGACTGGTCTACACCCACTCCCACGTCGACCACTTCGGTGGTGCCCGCGGTGTGCTGCCGCGCGAGGCGGAGGCGGGCGTGCCGGTCATCGCACCGGTCGGGTTCCTGGAGCACGCGGTCAGCGAGAACGTGTTCGCCGGGCCCGCGGTCGCCCGCCGCGCCGGGTTCATGCACGGCACCCGGCTGCCGAAGGCGCCGGACGCACAGATCGGCACCGGCCTCGGCACGACCATGTCCACCGGCACGGTCAGCCTCGTCCCGCCGACCGTCGACGTCACGCACAGCGGGCAGACGGAGATCGTGGACGGGGTACGGATCCTGTTCCAGCTGACACCGGGCACCGAGGCACCGGCCGAGATGAACTTCCTGGTCACCCATCGGCGCGCGCTGTGCCTGGCCGACAACGCCACCCACACCCTGCACAACATCCTGACCCTGCGCGGTGCCCTGGTCCGCGACGCCCGCGTCTGGTCCCGCTACCTCGACGAGGCCATCGACTTCTTCGGCGACGCCTACGACGTGGCGTTCGCCTCGCACCACTGGCCGACCTGGGGGCACGAGAACGTCGTCCGGCTGCTAGCGGAGCAGCGGGACCTGTACGCCTATCTGCACGACCAGACCCTGCGCCTGCTGAACAGCGGTCTGACGGGAGCGGAGATCGCCGAGGAGCTGCGGCTGCCGCCCGCGCTGGAGGGCGCCTGGCACGCACGCGGTTACTTCGGGTCCCTCAGCCACAACGCCAAGGCGGTCTACCAGCGCTACCTGGGCTGGTACGACGGCAATCCCGCCCATCTGTGGGAACACCCGCCGGTCCAGCTCGCCGAGCGGTACGTGGAGGTCGCGGGCGGCCGCGACCCGATGCTCGCGGCGGCGCGCCGGTACGCCGACGCCGGGGACCTGCGCTTCGCCGCGACCCTCCTCAACCACCTTGTCTTCGCCGACCCGGACGACGAGGAGGCCAAACGTACGCTCGCGGTCGTGTACAAGCAGCTCGGGCACGGCGCCGAGAACGGGACCTGGCGGAACATCTACCTGACCGGAGCCCGGGAGCTGGTCGGCGACGCGGGAGGCCCCGCCGTCGCCACGGACACGGCCGGCATCACGTCCGCGCTCGGCGTCGGCATGCTGCTCGGCTCCCTCGCGGTGCGCATCGACGGGCCGCGTGCGGCGCGCGAGCCGCGGCTGATCATCGATCTGATCATCATCGACGAGGAGCGCCGGTACCGGATCAACCTGGAGCACGGCGCGCTCACCCACCGCAGTCTGCCGCTGCACCGCACACCGAAGCCGCATGCGGGCCTGACGCTCACGCTCACCCGTCCCGAACTGCTCGGCCTGCTCGCGGGCCGGGGGCTCGCGGGCATCGAGACGGACGGCGACCGGGGGCTGCTGAAGCGGCTGTTCTCGTATGTGACGCAGCCGGACCGGCGGTTCCCGGTCGTCACGCCCTGACGGGTTCCGCGGGGTCCGAGGGCTCCCCGGCCCGCCGGTTCACAGGTCAGAGGGGCGGCTGGGCGGGTGCCGGGCCCAGGGTCGTGGTGCCCGGGGCGGTGCGGTGGCCGAGGCCCGTGCGGTAGGCGTCCAGAGCCGCCTCCACCCGGCCGGTGCGGCGCAGCAGATCGCCGAGCAGCCGGCACAGGTCCGCGAGGTCGCCCGCCGCGCCCGCCCGCTCCAGCAGGCTGAGCGCACGCACGTAGTGCTCCTCCGCGGCCTCCGTGTCACGGGCGTCCTCCGCGATGATGCCGAGCAGGCGGTGCGCGGCGGCCGAGTGCACCGCGCCGCGCTCCGGGCCGATGTCGCCGAGGACACCGTGCAGCAGTTCCGCGGCCTCGGCGGACTTCCCGCGCCGGTGCAGCACGTCCGCGAGTTCCACCGCGACCTGGCTGCTGTAGAGGGCGGCCCGCTTCTCCGAGAGCATGGCGAGGGCTTCGCGCAACTCGCCCTCCGCCCGCCCCAGTTCGCCGTTCTGGGCGTAGAGGTAGCCGCGCATCCAGTGGCAGTTGGCCAGCTCGGTGCGGATCTGCAGCTGGCGGTAGAGCTCGGCGGCCTTGGCGAGGGAGGCGTCCGCCTCGGCGACACGGCCCTCGGCGAGGAGCGTGCGGGCCACGGACCGGTGCATACGGGCCACCAGGGCGGGATCCTGGACCTGGGGTGCGAGGGCCAGGGCGAACTCGGCCGCCTGCGCCGCCCGCACGTGCGCGCCCATGTCCATGTACGGGCCTATGGCACTCGCGTAGAGCAGCAGCAGGGCGTCGGGGTCGTGCAGTCCGGAGCGGTTGAGCTCGTCGAGCGTGGACTCCAGCAGGTAGCAGGCGTAACGGAGTTCGCCGGCCAGGTAGTGGGAGACGGCACGGCCGCGCAGCGCCGGGGCCCGGCTGGGCAGCGGGGCGTCGGCCAGACGCTTCTCGGCCCGTTCGAAGTAGCGCCGTGCCGTCGCCAGATCGCCGACGTCCAGGGCGCACTCGCCGAGCCCGAGCAGCGCGGCGGCCTCCTCGGCGCCGAGCTCGTTCGCCTCGGCCTCGGCGAGCAGCGCGCCGTACTGTTCGGCCGCGGCCTCGGCCTCACCGGTGGCCAGGGTGCGCTGGGCGTCGGTCAGTCTGAGCCGCAGAGCGGTGCCGAGGTGGGCGGGCCGCCCGGTGGCCAGCTCGTCGAAGGCGACACCGAGCCGCTCGGAGAGATGGCGCAGAGCGTCGTCGGAGGGCCGGACGCGTCCGGCCTCCAGGGTGGAGATGTAGGCAGGCGTGTACGCGGGCTCGGCCAACTGCTTCTGGGTCATGCCCCGCTGGCGCCGCAACTGCTGCACCCTGCGCCCGATGGTCTCCGGATCATCTCGCTCCGCCATGGATTAATCATGCCAGTAAGCACAGTAATGAAGCTGCCCTCCTGACCCTTCGTCAATCTTTGCCTTCAGGGCCTGAAGTTTCCCTGACGGCCTTCCCGTCAGGCCGCTTCACCCCCTACGTTAGAAGCGCATTAAGCGTGCTTAATCCATCGCTGTAATTGCGAGGTCGGTTGCAGTGCTCGTACGCCCTTCCGTACGCCACGGACGCATATCGCCGCGTTACGCCAGAGGCTTCGCCGCCGCGGTCGTCGCTGTGGCCGCCCTGGTCACGGCGGCCAACGCGGGACCGGCCCGGGCGGCGACACCCCTGCCCGCCGAGCACGTCGCGCACACCCCGCGCTGAGCCGAGCGGCGCCGTACCGGTGGGCGGTCCCTGCGCCTACTCTGGGCCCGTGACCTCCTCCGCCGCACGTACCGCGCTGGACCTCACCGCCGACCTCCGGGTCGCCGGCCTGGAGGACTGCTACCGGGATCTGCACCGCCATCCGGAACTCTCCCTCCGTGAGCACCGGACCGCCGGGAAGCTCGCGGAGCAGCTGCGCAAGGCCGGGTACGAGACCGTCGAGGGCGTCGGCGGCACCGGGGTCGTCGGGGTGCTGCGCAACGGCGACGGTCCCACCGTCCTGCTGCGCGCCGACATGGACGCCCTTCCGGTCGCCGAGGAGACGGGTCTGCCGTACGCCTCCGAGGTGCCGGGCGTCATGCACGCCTGCGGACACGATCTGCATGTCGCCTGGCTGGCGGGCGCCGCCGGGGCGCTGGCCGCCGGGCGCGACGCCTGGTCGGGCACCCTGCTGATGGTGGGCCAGCCCGCCGAGGAGACCGGGCAGGGCGCGCAGGCCATGGTCACGGACGGGCTCTACGAGCGCTTCCCGCGCCCCGACGTTCTGCTCGGCCAGCACGCGGCACCAGGTCCGGCCGGGCTCTACGCGCACTCCCCCGGCCTGATCCTGTCCGCGTCGACGGACGTGGACATCGTCGTGCACGGCCAGGGCGGCCACGGCTCACGTCCCGAGTCGACCGTGGACCCCGTGGTCACGGCCGCCTACCTGGTCACCCGGCTGCAGACCGTCGTCAGCCGGGAGGTCGCCCCGCGCGACTCCGCGGTGCTGACCGTGGGCAGGATCGAGGCGGGCACCCGGCACAACGTCATCCCCTCCGAAGCCCGCATCGCCCTCAACCTGCGCACGCAGTCGATGGCCGTCCGCGACCGCATGATCGCCGCGATCTGGCGTATCGCGGCCGGTGAGTGCCTGGCCGCCGGCTGCCCGCGCGAGCCCGAGGTGATCGTCGGCGCCGACTTCCCGGCCACCGTGAACGACGCCGGCACCGACCGCCGCGTCGCCGCCGTGCACGGCGAGGTGTTCGGCGCGGGCGCGGTCTTCGACCCCGGTCCGGCCATGGGCAGCGAGGACTTCCCGCACCTGGCGCCGGACGGCGTCCCGTACACGTACTGGTTCGTGACGAGCACCCCGGCCGACGTCTGGGAGGCGGCTCCGGGCGCCGACCTGATGGAGAAGTTCACGGCGGTCCCGAGCAACCACAGCCCCCGCTTCGCGCCCGACACGTCCACGCTCGTCCCCGGCGTACGGACGCTCGTGTCGGGTGCCCTGGCGCATCTGTCCGTGGCATGACCTGGCCGGCGACCGCTCACTCCACGCGGCACACGGGCTGAGGCCCCGCCCGGCCCCGCACCCTCACGGCTGGCTCTGAAGCTGACGCTGAAGGTGGCGAAGGTGTTCGCGGACGTGGTCGAGGGCGCCTGCGCGCCGTCCCGGCACCCGTTCGCGCAACGCGGCCAGGGCCGGTCCCAGCTCGCGGGCCCGGCCCGCGTCCCGCATGCGGCCCCACTGGTGGTGGGCGCGGTCCACGGCGGCCTCCACCGCCGGATCCCCGGGGCTCCGGCCGGCCGACAGCCGGGCGGTGGCGACCGCCAGCCAGGTCTCGCAGCTACGGCCTGCGTCGCCCGCGAGCATCGCGAGGTCCGCGCGGACCTCCATCCAGTGCAGCGCCTCCTCCGAACCCGGTCCGTGTTCCCGCAGGGCGGCCTGCTCCCACTGCGCGGCGAGGGCGTCCGCCTGCGCGTGCCGGCCGTCCTGGACGGCGGCGGTGAGCGCGGCGTGCGGGTCCGGGGGCGCCGGGGCGGCGGCCGGGGGCGGTACGGGAGTGAAGGGTGGAGGCGTGAGCCACATCCGGTGGTGCGTGGGCTGCCCGGGCGTCAGGACGACGTCCCCCGCTGCACCCGCTTCCGTGTGCGCCCGGGTCAGCGCCTGCTCGTGCAGGGCCGCCGGATCGGGGCGGTGGCCGCTGCGCAGCAGGGTCGCCAGGGCCTTCATGTACGCCGGGGACGCTGGCGCCCGGCGTCCCGGCGGCGGGGCCACGCGGCCGTAGAGGGAGACGGCGGGGCCGCAGTCGAGGGGCCCTGTGGGCAGGTGCCGCCACATCTCCGGGTCCGCGTGCAGGTCCGCGAAGACCGCTGTCGTCCCCGGCGGGCGCAGCCGCAGTTCCTCGCGGATCCAGTGCCAGGGGAAACCGGTGTAGCGGACCGTGGCCGGGGTGGTGCGCGCCAGCGCGAAGTGGGGCAGGCGCTGGCGGCGGTCGAGCTGGAGCTGCCCGGTGAGGAACACCGTCAGCGGGCCGGTGGCGGCCGCCGCGGCCCGCAGCCGGGTGAGGACGGCCTGCGGCTCGACGGGGTCGGCGAGTTCGACCACGTTCGCCGTGTCCGTGCCCGACAGCACCGGTGGGGCGACGGCCGCGAGCACCGGAAGCACGGAGGCCGCGTCCACCAGACACCCTTTGCCCGCCGGTGACGCCGCGATCAGCAGCGCGGTTCCGGGCATGGTTCCCTCCCCCGATCGATCAGCCACGTCAGCACCGTAACCGCTGCGCCTGCAAAGGTGCGACGGAGGAGATCCAACACCCCGGTGCTCGGGCTCAGTCGGCGCCGACCGGACGCCGCCGCACCGCGAAGATCGTCGTGTCGTCGTCCAGGTGCCCGCCGCTGTGGCGCAGCGTGCCGTCCCTGACGAAGTTCACCAGCCGCCCGGGGTCGGCGACACGCGGGTCCTCGGCGACTGCGCGGGCCACCTGGTCCCGCAGCGGGAAGAACTCCCCTTCGGCGTCACGCGCCTCGCTCACCCCGTCGGTGACCAGCAGCAATGTCTCGTCGTCCGCGAGCGGCACGCGCTGCGCCACCGGCGGTCCCGCGCCCAGCTCGGCGAGGCCGAGCGGCAGCTGCTGACCCGGCGGCAGCGACCGTACGCCGCCGAGGGCGACGACCAGTGGCGGTTCGTGCCCGAAGTTGACGATGTCCACGTAGTGGGAGTTGGTCGGCGGGAAGCCGACCAGCAGGGCCGTGGCGAAACGCTCGGTGTCGTCGTGCCGCCCGATCACGATGCGATAGCGCACATGCCGCTGCATCCGGGTCTCCAGCCGCTCGGCGACCGTGGTGAGCAGGGGATCGTGGTACGCCGCCTCGCGGAACGTGCCGAGCAGGGCGGACGCCGCCTCGACCGCGCCCAGTCCCTTGCCCTGGACGTCGCCGAGCAGGACCCGGGTGCCCTGCGGGCCGGGCTGGATGTCGTAGAAGTCGCCGCCGACCCGGGCGACGCTGTCCGCGGCGAGGTAGATCGCGGCGTGGTCGAGACCGCCCCAGGCGGCCGGCAGCGGGCGCAGCACCGCCCGTCGGGTGGTGTCGGCGACGTCCTGCATGTGCAGCATGAGCCGTTCCCCGCGCAGCCTGACCACGCAGGCCAGCACCGCGAGCGCGCTGCCCATGACGACCAGGATGAAATCGGGCAGCCCGGTCCGGTACTGGTGGGGCCAGGCGTGGTCCTCGAGCTCGTAGGTGATGACGGCCAGCACGGCGACGACGGCCGTGCCCCGCAGCCCGCAGATCGCTGCCGCGATACCGGGGACCAGGACGACCCAGGAGATGGTGCGGAAATCGCCGCTCGTCGCCCAGTCGATCCCGGCGATGGCGATGAGCAGCACGAGCGGCGGCACCCAGGCGACACTGCGCCCGCGCACGCGCAGCAGCGACTGCCTGGGGGTCCGGGCACCGGAGACGCCGGGGTGAAGGAGCTGGTCGCGCTCGGGCCCGGCGGGCTGGCCGCGCTCGGGTCGCGCGAGTCCACCGCCCAGGGGTCCGGCGGGCTCGGCCCGGACGGCGGGGCCGGATCCCTTCACCTCCGGGCCGGCGGACCCGTCTCTGACGGAAGGGGGAGCCGCACTCTTGGCGGGACCGTAACGACCGGCCGGCGCGGATCTGTCCCGGACGGGGCCCGCCGGCGGGGACTCCTCGGCGACCGAGGGGCCCGTGGGCGAGGCGCCGAGGGCGGTGTGCCCGTGGTCGGGGCCGGTACGGGGGATACCGGGCCGTGAGATGCCGCGCCACCACCGGCGGACGGCTCCGCCGTCCTCCTCCCGGCCCTGCCGGGTCCGGTTCTGGGGTGATGGCCTGGTGGGCACCGGCGCCGCCGCCCGTCTCCCGGTCAGTGCCCGGCCGGCATGCGGACGCGCACGTGCATGCCCTGGTCCCGTTCGTCGGGAGACGCCACGGTGTGGCCCTCGGCCCTGATCCGGCCTGAGCCGTCGGCCGGGGCGACCTCGGCGGCCGGGGAGTTGCGCGTCCGGCCGAGGGCGGCGACCGTGCGGTGGCGCTCCGGCGCCCCCCGGTGCGCGCACGCCTCGGGGAATCCGGCCTGGTCGCACAGCTCCTGCCTGCGCGCCGTCGGGCGGCCCGCACCCGTCCGGACCTCACACGCGCCGTGCCGGAGCGAGCGGTTGACGGCATGGAAGTGCGCACTCGGGTCCGAGGCGTCGGCCACTGTGGCGGTCACCGCGGGCAAGGGCGCCTGCCCGGACCGGCTGACGGCTGTGACCCGGGTGCCCACCAGCCCTGTCGCCCCGAACAGCACGATCCTCATGAGCCCCAGCGAAACACGGCCCCGTGGGCCGCGCATCCCGACTTGCCAGCCGTCCTGGCCAGGTGTGCGCTGGAATGCGGGGCGAGGAGAGAGGAGCGTTCCCATGGCTGTTGGACCCATACCGGCTACCGGGCGCATACCCGCCACCAGGCCCGAGGGGCCGGTGACGGCCCCTCGTCCGCCCGATGTCCTCGACAGGCGTGCGCACGGGATCGCGCGGATCCTGGGGCCCGTCGCGGTCGGACTCATCTACGGCTACTGGGCCGCTGCGATCAGACGCGACGGGGGCCCGATCACCGGATGGAACGTGCTGTTCGGCTTCGTGTCCGTGATCGTGTTCGCGGCGCTGTGCATCGGCGTTCTGACGGTGGCGCCCCATCTGCGGCGCGAGGCACGGGCGCTGCTGTGGGCGGTGTTCTCGGGCGTCGCGTTCGGCTTCCTGTACAGCCAGACCGATCACACCGTGCTGCGCAGCATCGGGATCTCGCTGGCGGTCGCCGTGGCGGCGTTCGTGTTCGACTACTACCGGTACTACACGCACGAGGAACAGGTGAGAGAGCCCTGGCCGGCCGTCTGACCGCCGGCCGGCTCCCGTTCCGGCGCACGAGGCCCCGGCCGTCGGCACACGCCGACACCGGGGCCTCATGCGTCTCCCTCACTCACCCGTCACCCGGGATGTGCTCCCGGGAGCCGGTCGAGGAGCCCGAGTCGTCTCTCCCCACCACCACCAGATAACACCCCTTCGGGTGAACCCTCCACCGGAGGGCGCGATCACAAGATCGCGGACCCGACCCACTCGGAGCGCCCTGCATTCACCCATCGGATTGTCATATCCACCCATTTGCAGGCAAGCCGCTCGCCGATCGCCGAAGGACACGCTTCTCTGGTGACGTGTCCCGACATGCCCGGAGCGTGCTCTCCGCCGTCCTGGTCGGCCTCGCGTGCCTGCTCGTGCCGCTGGGCGTACTTGCCACGTGGGCGAAGTACGGCATCGAGGACGGCGTCCGCTACGCCGCCACCACCGCGCCGCTCGCCTCGGACGCCCAGGTGCAGGACGCCATCGCCGCCGCCGTCACCGAAGGCATCATGCGCGAGGTCCACGTCGGCCCGCCCCTTCAGGGTTCGGTCCACTCCTTCGTCCATGACGCGGTCCGCTCGTTCACCTCCACCGAGGCCTTCCGCACCGCCTGGGACACCGCGAACCTCACCGCCCACGACGCCGTGATGCGCGCCCTGCGCGACGACGGCGACATGCCAGTCACCATCGACCTCGCACCCGCCACCGAGCGCATGAAGCGGCAACTCGCCGACCAGCACGTGCCGTTCGCGGGCCGCATCCCGGTCGCACACACGGAGATCACCCTGCTGCAGTCGAAGGACCTGACGAACCTCCGGAAGGGGTTCCACGTGCTCGAGATCACCGGTTTCTGGCTGCCCGTCGCGGCGGTCGTCTCCGCGGTGGCCGGCATCCTGGTCTCGGTGTGCCGCCGCCGCGCCGTGCTGGCGACCGGGCTCGGCACGGCACTGGGTGCGGCACTGCTCGCCATCGCGATCGCGGTGGGCCGCCGGATGACGCTGAGGGACCTTCCCGCGGATGTCTCCCACCCGGCGGCGGGCGCGGTCTACGACGCGCTCACCGAGACTCTGCGCATGGCCGCCTGGGTGCTGATGGCGCTCGGTCTCACGGTCGCGCTGGCCGCCTGGCTCACAGGCCTGTACGCGCGACGCCGGCGAGCGTCCGAAGCGCCCCCGCAAGCAGCGACGGAGGAACCGACGCAAGTCCGAGCCTGACGCAGTCCGCGGCCTCGCCCTCCGACCCGCTCCGGCCGACCGCGAAGGCGGGTCCCGGTGTCACCGCTATCCCGCGCTGCGCCGCGGCGGCCGTGAAGACATCGGCGCGCCACGGCCGCGGCAGTTCCCACCAGGCGAAGTACGCACGCGGATCGGCCCGTACGGCGAAGCCGTCGAGGTGCTCGGCGACCAGCCGCTGACGCGCCCGGGCGTCTTCGCGCTTGGCGGCCACCAGCCGCGCCACGGTTCCGTTCCCGATCCACCACACCGCCGCCTCCAGCGCGAACCGCCCGGCCGTCCACCCGCCCGAGCGCAGCGCCCCGGCCGCCTTCTCGCCGTGGCCTTCGGGCACCACCAGGAACCCGGCGGTGAGGCCGGGCGCGACGCGCTTGGACAGCCCGTCGACGACGTACGTGCGTTCGGGCGCGTATGCCGCGAGCGGCTCGCCGCCCTCGTCCCCGCACAGGAAGGACCAGATGCGGTCCTCGACGACCGGAAGGCCCGCCTCGCGCAGGACGCCGGCGAGCAGTCCCCTCCGCTCCCGTCCCGCCGTGACCGACGTCGGATTGTGCAGGGTCGGTTGCACGTACACCGCGGACAGGGGCAGCGAGCGGTGCGCGGCCGCGAGCGCGTCCGGGCGCAGGCCCTCCTCGTCGGTGGCGATCGGCACCAGAACGATGCCGAGGCGCGCCGCGATCTCCTTGACCAGCGGATACGTCAGCCGTTCCACACCGACCCGGCCACCGGGCGGTACCAGGGCGGCGAGGGCGCCCGCGACGGCCTGCCGCGCGTTGCCGGCGAACAGCAGCCGGTCCGGGTCCGGACGCCAGCTCGCGGTGGCGAGGAGGCCCGCGGCGGCCTCGCGCGCCTCGGGTGTTCCGGCGGCGGCCGCCGTGCGGGTGGCCTCGGCGAGGACGTCCGGCCGCAGCAGCGGTGCGAGCCCGGCCGACAGCAGCTCCGACTGGCCGGGCGCGGAAGGGTAGTTGAGCTCCAGGTTGACGGGTGCCGTGGTCGCCGGCTCGGCGAGCGCGCGGCCCGTCGGCACCGGCGAGGCCCGTACGAAGGTGCCCCGGCCGACCTCGCCGACCACGAGGCCGCGCCGTACGAGTTCGCCGTACACCCGCCCCGCCGTCGACGGGGCCAACCCGTGCCGGCGTGCGAACGCCCGTTGCGGAGGCAGACGTTGACCGGGTCGCAGCCGTCCCGCGGCGATGTCCGCGGCGATCCGGTCGGCTATGCGCCGGTAGTCCTGCACGATTCCGCTCCCCCTTCGATTGCACCGAGAGCAAAGACCTTATTGCACCGAGAAGTTGGCGGCCCCTAGGGTCGGAGCCATGGCACCCTTCCTCGCATACGAGGACAAAGGCGCCGGTACCGACCGGATGCCGCTCGTCCTCGTCCACGGCCACCCCTTCGACCGCACGATGTGGGCACCGCAGCTTGCGGAGTTCCCCCGTACGCGCCGCGTCATCGTGCCGGATCTGCGGGGCTACGGCGCCTCCCCGGTCGTCCCCGGTGTGACCCCGTTGCCGGTGTTCGCCGACGACCTCGCGGACCTCCTCGACGCACTGGGCGTCGACCGCTTCGTGCTCGCCGGACTGTCCATGGGCGGCCAGATCGCCATGGAGTGCTGGTCGCGGTTCCCGGAGCGGATCGCCGGTCTCGTGTTCGCGGACACCTACCCGGCGGCGGAGACCGAGGAAGGCAGGCGGGCCCGGTCCGACATGGCCGACCGGCTGCTGCGCGAGGGCATGCGCGGGTACGCCGACGAGGTGCTGTACCGGATGGTCGCGCCGTCCGCGGACCCGGAGGCGGTGGCGCACGTCCACCGCATGATGACGTCGACGCCCCCCGAGGGCGCGGCCGCGGCCCTGCGCGGCAGGGCGCTGCGCCCCGACTACCGTCCCCTGCTCCCCACGGTCACGGTCCCGGCCCTGGTGGTGGTCGGCGAGGAGGACACCTACACGCCCGTCCCGGACGCACGCGCCCTGCACGCGGCCCTCCCCGACGCGACGCTCCGGGTGGTCGCCGGCGCTGCGCACCTGCCCAACCTGGAACGGCCGGCCGAGTTCAACCAGGCCCTGGAGGAGTTCCTGAAGCGCGTGGACACCTGACGCACCGGGGCGCCGGCCGTCACCCGTTCGGCCCCGTTCCCCCTGCGCGGCTCCTCCGCCCGGGCGAACCTGCGGATGAACGTCCCGTCCCCGAGGAGGCGACCCCATGGTCCAGCACACCACACGCACCGCGCCGCCCCCGAAGCGTACGGCGTGGGCGACCGGCGGCACGGCGTTCGCCGGGGTCCTGATGATGGTCGGAGGAGTGGTGGGCGTGCTGAACGGCATCGCGGGCATCGCCACCAACAACGTCTACGTCCGCGTCGGCAACTACGTCTACCAGTTCAGCCTCACCACCTGGGGCTGGATCCACCTGGTCGTCGGGGCCCTACTCATGATCACGGGCTGGGGAGTGCTCCAGGGCATGGAATGGGCGCGCTGGACGGGCGTGGGCCTGGCCGCCCTCTACATGATCCTTTACTTCATGTTCCTGCCGTACGCCCCGGTCTGGTCGTTCATCGCCATCGCGATCGGCGGGTTCGTGATCTGGTCCCTGGTGACGGGAGACCGCGCCGAGCCGGCACCGTAGCCCGTTCGGGGCCGCAGCCGCCCCCCTTCGGCGGCGTACCGGCGACCCTCTCCACGCCACCCCCGTCTTCGAGGGAGGATTCGGGCACCGGGGTCCACCGAGGGGAAGGCGGCGGTACGTGGAGACTGCGACCGCGAGGCGGATCGGGCAGACCGAGGTCCCGCACCGGTCCCGAGGACGGGGCGCGGGATTCTGGGCGGCCGGACTGCTCCTCGCCGGAGTGAGCGTCGTGGTCGGCTGCCGGGCCGCCGACACCGACGCGGTCACGCCCGTACCGCAACTGCTCGCCTTTCTGCCCTGGCTGCTCGCCCCCACCGCCCTGGCCCTCCTGCTCGCGCTGCTCGCCCGCTGGCGCACCGGCATGCTCTGGGCCGTCCTCGTCCTCGCCGCGCTCGCCTGGTACAGCGAGCCGTACGGCAGGGCGGACGAGTCCTCCGGCACCCCGCTCGCCGAACTGCGGGTGCTGACCTCCAACGTCGAGTTCGGCCGCGGCACCGACTCCCTCGCGCCCGCCATCCGCCGCGAGCGCCCCGACCTCGTGTTCGTCGAGGAGTGCGAGTACCGCTGCTCCGCCACCCTGCAGCACGCCTTCGGCGGCCCGGCCGGCCCCTACCCCTACCGGCAGGCCGTGGAGGGCGCCGGTTCGGACGGGTCGCTCATCCTCAGCCGGTTCCCGCTGAAGGCCGCGCCCGGCGTGCCCGGCACCATGGGCATGCCCGGAGCCGTCGCCGACGTGCACGGCCGCGCTGTACGCGTCCAGCTCGCCCACCCCATGCCCCCGCTCCCCGGCCAGGTCTCCCTCTGGCGCCACGAACTGGGAAAGCTGCGCGCCTACGCGGCGGCCGGCGGCGACACACCCACCATCGTGGCCGGAGACTTCAACGCCTCCCAGGACCACGCCGCCTTCCGCCGCATCCTCGGCACAGGCCTGCACGACGGAGCCCGTCTCGCCGACGACGCGCGCATCCCCTCCTGGCCCGCCAGGACCGCCCCGCCGTTCGGCGCCCAGATCGACCATGTCCTCCTCTCGCGGGACTTCTCCGTGAACTCGGCCCGCTTCCTGGACATCGCCGACACCGACCACCGGGCGCTGATCGTGGACATCACCCTCCGCCGGCGCACGGCCTAGTGTCCTGAGTTCGTGATTCGTCCCTGATGGGGTCATGGGGTGTCCGAAGCCGAAGTGGGCCGAGTTGTTGTTGTCGGGTAACGAGCGGCAGGTACTACAGCGGTGGGAAACCCTCCTCGATGCCGCAGGCCCTCGCGCCGCGGTCGCGGATCGTGTAGGCGTGCGCCGCAGTTGATCCGGGCGGCCTGTCCCCGTCGGCGAGCTCGGTGGCCCTGGGTGAGCATGGCGACAGTCTCCAAGTAGCGGGCCCGCTTCCTTAGCGAGGTCCTCGCGGAACCTGCAGGACAGTTGCCGGGGAGAGGATTCGGTGAGGCCGTTCTTCCGAAGGGCAGGCCCAAGCCGGACGCAGCCGAGACGGCACCGACGGCTTTCGTGCGCTCGTCGGGCCGCGCCGGTGCCGTCCGGTGCGAAGCGCGGAGGCCACGCCGACGCGCAACACGACATGCGGCCGCCCCAACCCTCGCGGCTCCCCTGCCACACATGCCGCCCCCACCCACACAACAGACAGACAGACAGGCAAGGGGAGAGGGAAGAGGGTTGTCGGGCTCCCGACCATGGCCCGACAGACATGGTGATCTGCGGCTTCGCAACCCAGGCGCTGCACGGTGCGGGCGGCACTCGGCGAGGTTGTCGGGCGGGATGTCAGCCCGGTCGGGTGCGCTGTTGTCGCATTGTGACCGTGGTCGGGGCTTCCGGGTCGGTGGTCTGGTCGGGGCTGACTGCTGCTCTATCCGGTACGCGCGGCGCCAGGCAGGACGGCGTCGCACCGTAGAGGAGGTAGAGCAGCCGATGATGACGAACGTGGATGTGGGCAGTGGTGACCGGTTGGCGCTGGCGGTGCTGACGCAGTACCGGATGGCCACCACTGAGCAGATGCACCGGATACTCGCCCCCGAGGTGCGCATCGAGCAGACCCGGCGGCGGCTGGCCAAGCTGTGTGCCGAGGGGCTGGTCGACCGCATCACGCTGCCGCGAGCCGGACGGCTGAGAGTGTGGTTCTCCACCCAGTACGGCGTGCAGGTCGCCTCCGAGTGGCCGGAGCTGCGAGGGCGGCGGCCGCCGAAGACGGTGTCCGATCGAACCGCCGCGCGGTTGCGGCTCGCACACGCGCTCGTGGTGACCGAGACCGGGCTCTCCTTTGTCCAGGACGCCCGCCGCCACGACGAGGTGTGCCGACCGCTGGACTGGATGCCCGAGGTCTACCACCCGCTCGGAAGCGGCGAGGCCGTCATCCCCGACGCACTGTTGTTCTACCGGCGCGGCAGTGAAGGCGGCGACGGTGCAATGCTGCGGGCATTCGTGGAGGTGGACCGGGCGACCATGGGCCCGGAGCGCCTGGCTGCGAAGCTCGCTGCCTACGCCCGCCTCCACCGCTACACGCCCGCGCCCCTCGGACGGCGCCAGCCTGCGGAGCCGCTGCAGGAGGAATGGCGGCGGCACTACCCGCTCTTCCCACGGCTGCTGTTCGTCCTGGACGGCACCGGCCCCGCTGGTGTCGAGACCCGCATCAGGGCCCTGCGCGCGGCCGCCGCGAAATGGGCGGTGTCTGCCTTCCTCCGCGAGGTCCCCGCCCTGGCGGCACCACTAACCGATCTCCTCCAACACGGCCCGTCAGCGCCCGTATGGCGCCCCGTCCAGGACCCCGACCAGAGAGCCGGCTGGATGCAGTAGCCAGCCCACGCAGCGGCTGCGCACACCCGACCATGGGCCCGACCACAGCAGGTCACGGCGTTGCGCACCCAAAGTACGCAGGGGGCAGGCATTGCGCAGCCACCGCCCCGTCCTGCGCAGTCGCCGCCACGGGATTGCGCAGGACGGACGCAAGCCAGAAGCAGTGAGGCAGGTATGAACAGCCGAAACCCCTTGCGAAGTTGAGGCTCGAGTTACCACCGATGCTCGTGCTGTCAGGGTTTCGCAAATCTGATGTGGTCAGCTGCCGCCGGTCGGCAGCGAGTCAGCGACGAAGGTGCCCAACCCGACTTCCCCGCGCGTGTACCCCTGCTCCCGCACGTGCCGCATGGCCTTGGCCGCTGTGGCATTGACTACACCGAACTCTTGTGCGATTTCCAGCGTGCTGGGTACTCGACTGCCGGGCGGATAAGTGCCACTTTCAATGCGTCGGATGATCTCCGCCGCAATCTGCCTCCACAGCGGGCGCGTGCGATCAAGTTCCATGATCCGAGCGTGGGTGACCGCAGGTTTCCATGCATCCGTAGATAACTGCGGACAACCACGAGTACTGTTGGCCAAGGAAAGAAAGCGCCCCCAGGACGGCCGGGCAAGGGCCGCTTCCCAGGGGCTAACGGAACATAGGAGGTTCCGCTACGCGCACTCTATTTGCGCTGCGCCTCGCATTGGTCATGCCCGCCCGAAAGCACCGGCGCGAACCGATTCGGGAGACTCGGCAGCTGGAATCCGTACCCATCCGCTGCCGCAGGCTCCATGAGTCAGCCCAGCTGGTGGGCGAAGAGGCTGCGGTTATCTGGCCGTACGTGATCGCATGGGAGCGGGAGCAAGAACGGCGTCGACAGCGCGGGAGGCGACGGGCGGCCTTACTGGCGAGGATGGGCCAGACCTACGCCAGGGGTGCTGCATGATCGAGCCGACTCGCTACCCGCAAGCGCCGGTTGAGCTACCCCTAGACGATTGGCTGTACGAAGCGCGTCCCATCGCCGGTTGCGCAACGTGCGAAGAAGCGTCCATCGCGCTGGCCGCCGCCAAGCGAGCCGGAAAAGCGTGGGCAAGATTCGACGCAGCGCGGACGATTCGCAGGCATCCGCACGGCCGAACCACCGCAACCTCATGAACAGGCCGACCGACCTTTCCTCGCTGGAAACCGTCGCTGCGCTGTTGGTCCTCGTGCGGGCCGTCCTGGACAGCGAGACCGAGCCCACGGCCGATGAGTTAGCTGTGTTCCTGCGGCCGGTCACTGACGCGCTGGAGGACGTGCTCTCGGTGGCCACGCGCCGCGCCTAGCTCACGTCCACGGATGTGGTGTGCGGCTGAGGGCGAGTGGCCGGCCCAGGTCTGCTTCCACACCTGTGGCGGGAGCGCGGTGAAAGCCACCAGAGCACAGCGAGTGGCCTCCAGTGGTCGGCGGCAACAGGGAATCGCTGGTGGAGCTGTCGCTGCCCTAGGGCATCCCGTCACTCGCGGCAAAGGGGGCGGTGCCAGCCGGGCGCCGCCCCCTCGTCCCCCGTCAGGGGTCCGACCCGAGGGTCAGACCCCTACGTCACGGCCGTCCGCGCGCCACACCGCCACGACGGCGGGGCGGACGATCTTCCCCGGCCCGTCGGGCCAGGTGCTGGCCGGCTTCTCGACGCTCGCACCGTCGATCTCGCCCGGGTGCTGCACGGCCACGATCACGCGCCGGTTCTGAACGATCGGGCCGCAGGTCTCGGCGCCGTTCGGCACGGTCAGGAACTGCTTGAGCTCACCGCGCCGCTCACCGCGCACGGCGACGCCGAAGAGCCCGTCGTGGGAGCCGAGCTGGTTGCCGTCGGTGGAGATCCACAGGTTGCCGTGCGGGTCGAAGGCCACGTTGTCCGGGCAGGAGATCGGGCTGACCCGGTCCTTCGGGAAGCCGGCGAAGTACGTGGAGGAGTCGGCGGGGTCACCCGCGACGAGGAAGACCGACCAGGCGAACACGGTGCTCTCGGGCCGGTTGCGGCCCTCGGTCAGCTCCAGGATGTGCCCGTGCTTGTTGCCGTTGCGCGGGTTGGCCTCGTCGGCGGCCGGCGATCCGGTCTTGCCTCGGTTGGTGTTATTGGTGAGGACGACGTACACCTTGCCGGTGTGCGGGGACGGCTGGATGTCCTCGGGCCGGTCCATCTTGGTCGCACCGGCCTTGTCCCCGGCGAGCCGGGTGAACACGAAGACCTCGTCAGCGCTCATGCCCTCGACGTGGGACACGGCGCCGTCGGCGGTGGCGGTGGCGAGCGGGATCCAGGTGCCGGAACCGTCGAACTCCCCGTCGCCCGGGAGCTTGCCGCTGCCGTCGATGTCGGCGGCCGGGGAGTCGCCGGTCAGCTTGGCGACGTAGAGCGTCCCCTCGTCGAGGAGCGTGAGGTTGTGCTCACGCGCGGACCGGGAGTTCCCGTGCCGCATCCGCTTGCTGCTGACGAACTTGTAGAAGTAGTCGAACCGCTCGTCGTCACCGGAGTAGACGACGGGCCGCCCGTCCTCGGTCAGCCGCACGGTCGCGGCCTCGTGCTTGAAGCGGCCGAGCGCGGTGCGCTTGCGGGGCGTGGACGTCGGGTCGTACGGGTCGAACTCGACGACGTACCCGAAGCGGTTGACCTCGTTGGGCTCCTGGGCCAAATCGAAGCGCTTGTCGAACCGCTCCCACTTGCGCTCGGTGGCGGAGGTGCCGATGCCGTACCGCTTGTCCGTGGCGCTGGACCCGTTGGCGAAGTACTGGTTGAAGTTCTCCTCGCCGTGCAGGGTGGTGCCCCACGGGGTGGTGCCGCCGGAGCAGTTGTTGAGCGTGCCGAGGACCGTGCGGCCGGTCGGGTCGGCGGAGGTCTTCAGGAGGTCCGATCCGGCGGCGGGGCCGGTGAGACGGAACTCGCTGGTGGCGGTGACACGGCGGTTGAGGTGGTGGCGGGGCACCGCGGTGAGGCGGCCCGTCTTCTTGTCCTCCTCGACGACCACGGCGGCGAGCCCGTGGGCGGCCCAGGCCACCTCCACCTGCTGCCGGGTGGGGTTCGCCGGGTCGTACCCGCGGAACATGATCACTTCGTCGGTGTACTCGTGGTTCGCCACGAGGAGCTGACGGTCGCACTCGCCCGGGAGGGGCAGAAGGGCGAGGAAGTCGTTGTTGTACCCGAACTGGCCGGCCTGGGCGGCGGCGGTCTGGTTCTCCGGGTCGAAGGCGGGGGCACCACGGAGGATCGGGTCGCCCCAGTGGATGACCACGTTCTGCCGGTAGCCCTCCGGCACGACCACGGCGTCGGTGGTGTTGGGGGCGACGGACGCGAACCGCAGACCGCGGGCCCCGCCGGCGGTGCTCGCGGCGTTGCCCCGGGCGTCGGTGGCGGCCGAGGCCTGCGGGGCCTTGGCGACGGCTGCCGTTCCCGCGCCGGCGGCGACCGTGACGACGGCGGCGGCGCGCAGGGCGGAACGGCGGCTGAGGGCTCCGGCGATGACGTCGCCGACGTACTCGTTGGTGGTGGTGTTGGGCACCTCGTGGAAACAGGCGTCACCACACCGGAAACGGCAGGTCAGGGCGGACCGGCCGCCGGGGTGCGAGCCGGACGGCGTTCCGATCAGCGGCAGCGGTTTGCGCACTTTACTCTCCCCATGCGATCTCTTGGTGTGGGCGTGACCTTAGGGGGGTGGATGTGCGAGATTCAGGCGGACTGATGAACGATGGGTGAATCAGTGGGAGCCGTACGGGGGTTGGAGCAGCGGTCGGCAAGGCGCGGTCCGCGCGGGGGGGCACGGCGGTCAGACCGCCTGGCCGGACGGCAGGCGATGGCGGGATCGCGCCGTTGACACCGGGCGCTTCCGATGGCCGGACCCTGCCCAAGATCGCCACCTGTGACCGCTAACCTTACGTGTCCGTCCTGGCCAGGGATTGACGGGCATCAACTCATGCGAAGGGTTGCGCACATGGGCATTCTCA
The DNA here is from genome assembly GCF_050936285.1 of Streptomyces sp. CA-106110. NCBI lineage: Bacteria > Bacillati > Actinomycetota > Actinomycetes > Kitasatosporales > Streptomycetaceae > Streptomyces > Streptomyces sp. CA-106110. The sequence goes on from NZ_JBNJNB010000001.1 coordinate 6,092,755, forward strand.
CTCTCCTGCGGAACGCGTTCGGCCGCTCACGCAAGGGTCGCTCCGCCGAGGAGGAGCCCTCGCGGGAGACGGCGACGCCCACGGAACCGGCGGTTTCGGCACCGGCGACACAGCCGGAACCGTCCGCCACGGAGACCACCGCGCCGGCCGCGACACCCGGGATCCCGGCCCAGCAGTCGTCGGACTGGGTGGACGAACACGAACTGGTCTCGGCCGCGTTCGACAACGTGACGGTCCCGAGGCAGGCGACTCCGACGGAGGAGCCGGAGGCTTCGGCGCTGGCGGAGGCTACGGCGCCGGCGGAGGGTTCCGCGCTACAGGAGGCTTCCGCGCCTGCGGAGGCGTCGGTGCAGCCCGAGGCGAAGACGCTGGTGCAGGCGGAGGCGGAGACGCTGGTGCAGGCGGAGGCTGAGGCGACGGCGGAGACGTCGGCCGAGGCAGAGGCGCCCGCTGAGGCGGAGGCCGAGCCTACGGCGACGCCCGACGCGGAGACTGACGCTGCGGCGATGACCGAGGTCGAGGCCGAGGAGCCAGTTCAGGCCGAGGCGGAAGCGGAGACGCCCGCCGAGGTAGAGACGGAGACGTCGGCCGAGGGAGAGACCGAGGAGCCGGTTCAGGCCGAGACGCCGGCCGAGGCAGAGGCGGAGCCCACGGCGACGCCCGACGCGGAGGCTGAGGTTGCCCAAGCCGAGGCCGCCGAGGCCGAGGCTGAAGTTGCGGCGGAGCCGGAGGCCGAGGCCGCCGAGGTGACGGAAGGACCGGAGGCCGAGACGGCGCCGGAGCCTGCCGCGGAAGTCGCACCGGAGCCGGAACCGGCCGAAGAGGTCGCGGCAGAGGCGCAGCCCGAGCCGGAGCCCGCCGCCGAAGCCACCCCCGAGGCCGAACCGGAGCCGGAGGCGGCCCCCGAACCGGAGCCGACGGCCGAGGTCACGGCAGAGCCGGAGCCCGAAGCCACCCCCGAGCGCGAGCCCGCCGCCGAAGCGACCCCCGAAGCCGAATCGGAGCCGGAGCCGGAGGCAGCCCCCGCTTCCGAGCCCGTGGCCGCCGACAGCGAGGCAGCCCAGAACGGGAACGACACCGCCGAGACGGCCGAACCGCAGGCCGAAGCGCCCGAACCCCAGGCCGAAGCAACCGAGCCCCAGGCTGAAGCACCCGAGGAGCAGGCCGAGACGCCCGAGCCGCAGGTCGAAGCGGCCGAGCCGCAGGCTGCCCTGCCCGCGCTGACCCTCGACGGGCTCACCTCCCTCGCCCCCGGCCTGGCCACCGCCTACAAGGCCGCGGCGACCTCCCTCGAGAAGTTCGACCTCACCGGCACCCGCGCCAAGGTCTACCTGGTGCTCGACCGCTCGGCCTCCATGCGCCCGTACTACAAGGACGGTTCCGCCCAGGCCCTCGGCGAGCAGGCCCTCGCCCTCGCCGCCCACCTGGACTCCGAGGCGACGGTGCACGTCGTCTTCTTCTCCACGGAACTGGACGGCACCGGCGAAATCACCCTCGCCGACCACGAGAACCGGATCGACGACCTCCACGCGGGCCTCGGCCGCATGGGCCGCACGAGCTACCACGCGGCCGTGGAAGCGGTGATCGCCCAGCACGAGAAGTCCTCGGACCCCGCTCTGCCGGGCCTGGTGATCTTCCAGACGGACGGCGCCCCGGACGCCAAGACCCCCGCCACCCAGTCCCTCACGAACGCCGCGAAGAGCCACCCCGGCCTCTTCTTCTCCTTCATCGCCTTCGGCGACCCGGAGAACAAGGCCTTCGACTACCTCCGCAAGCTCAAGACGGACAACACCGCCCACTTCCTGGCCGGCGAGACCCCCCGCGAGCTCACGGACACGGAGGTCTACGAGGGCGTACTGGCGGCCTGGCGCCCGTAAGGTACGCCCGACCGGCGCAACGGCATCCGGCCGCCCCTTCCCACGTCATAAAACGGGAAGCGGGCGGCCCGCCTGTTTCGGCTACGATTTCAAGGTTCGCAGACGACGCAGACGGCCCGAAAAGCCGACGCCCGTCACTCCACGCAACAATTTGGGAGCAGCCCGCGATGGCTCGACACCTCATCACCAGCGCCCTTCCGTACATCAACGGGATCAAGCACCTGGGCAACATGGTGGGGTCCATGCTCCCGGCGGACGTGTACTCCCGGTATCTGCGCCAGCGCGGCCACGACGTGCTCTACATCTGCGCCACGGACGAGCACGGCACCCCCGCCGAGCTGGCGGCGAAGGAGCTGGGCCTGCCGGTCGACGAGTTCTGCGCCCAGGCCCATGACGCGCAGAAGGCCGTGTACGACGGCTTCAACCTGGCCTTCGACTACTTCGGCCGCAGCTCTTCCACGCAGAACCGGGACATCACCCAGGAGATCGCCCGCGAGCTGAAGGCGAACGGGTTCATCGAGGAGCGAGCCATCCGCCAGGTGTACTCGAACACCGACGGCCGCTTCCTGCCCGACCGGTACATCATCGGCACCTGCCCGCACTGCGGCTACGACAAGGCCCGCGGCGACCAGTGCGAGAACTGCACGCGTGTCCTCGACCCCACGGACCTGATCGACCCGCGGTCGGCGATCAGCGGCAGCAGCGACCTGGAGGTCCGCGAGACCAAGCACCTCTTCCTCCTCCAGTCCGCACTGGCCGGAGAGGTCGAGGCGTGGGTCGACGAGCGCGCCGACAACTGGCCGATCCTGGCCTCCTCGATCGCCCGCAAGTGGCTCACCGAGGGCCTGCACGACCGTGCGATCACCCGTGACCTGGACTGGGGCGTGCCGGTACCGGCCGACACCTGGCCGGACCTGGCCCTCGAGGGCAAGGTCTTCTACGTGTGGTTCGACGCCCCGATCGAGTACATCGGCGCCACAAAGGAGTGGGCGGACCAGGACCCGGAGAACCGGGACTGGCGCTCGTGGTGGTGGGAGTCGGACGCGGACGTCCACTACACGCAGTTCATGGGCAAGGACAATGTGCCCTTCCACAGCGTGATGTTCCCGGCGACCCTGCTGGGCACCCGCTCGCCGTGGAAGAAGGTCGACGTCATCAAGGCCTTCAACTGGCTCAACTACTACGGCGGCAAGTTCTCCACCTCGCAGAAGCGCGGCGTCTTCACCCATGACGCGCTGGAGATCCTGCCCGCCGACTACTGGCGCTACTTCATGATGGCGAACGCGCCGGAGTCCGACGACTCCTCCTTCACCTGGGAGCACTTCACGGCCACGGTGAACAAGGACCTGGCGGACACGCTCGGCAACTTCGTCAACCGGGTGCTGTCCTTCTCCCGCAAGCGCTTCGGCGACGCGGTCCCGGAGGGCGGTGAGCCGGGCGAGGCCGAGGCGAAGCTCGGCGAGGAGATCGGGCGCCTCCTCGCGGAGTACGAGGAGCACATGGAGGCCATCCAGTTCCGCAAGGCGGCGGCCTCGCTGCGCGCCCTGTGGTCGGCCGGCAACTCCTACCTGGAGGAGAAGGCCCCCTGGCTGGAGATCAAGACGAACAAGGAGGGCGCGGCCCTCACCCTGCGCACGGCGATGAACCTGATCCACCTGTACGCGGTGATCTCGGAGCCGTTCATCCCGACGTCGTCCGCGGCCATGCGCGGCGCCTTCGACCTGAAGGACGACACGGCGATCTGGGTCACGCAGGAGGAGGCCAAGTCCCTCGCCACCGTCGCCCCCGGCACGCCCTTCACCGTCCCGCCGGTCCTCTTCGCCAAGCTCACGGAAGAGGACCTGGAGAACTACAAGGAGCGCTTCGGCGGCGAGACGGCGTAAGCACGTCGGCCGCTCCGCGGGGCCCCGGGAACGATGCGTTCCCGGGGCCCCGCGGCATTTCCGAGATCCCCGGTGAACAAAGCGGTCGTTCGCCGCGCAGGTGAAGATCGCGACCGGTCGGGGCGGGTACGAGGCCCTGTCCTGACGCCGTGTCCGCGGGGGATGCCCGCGGGAAAGACGGACGGGCCCGGAACCCCTTCTCGGGGGTTCCGGGCCCGCTCTCGTGTCGCGCCTTACTTCGGCTGCGGCTTGCGGATGGAGAGGTGCAGCTCGCGCAGCCGCGGCTCGTCCAGCTCCGTCGGCGCGCCCATCATCAGGTCCTGGGCGTTGCCGTTGAGCGGGAAGGAGATCGTCTCGCGGATGTTCGGCTCGTCGGCCAGCAGCATCACGATGCGGTCGACGCCGGGGGCGATGCCGCCGTGCGGCGGGGCGCCGAAGCGGAAGGCACGGAGCATGCCCGCGAACTTCTCCTCGACGGTCTCCCGGTCGTAGCCCGCGATCTCGAAGGCCTTGAGCATGATGTCCGGCTCGTGGTTCCGGATCGCGCCGGAGGACAGCTCGACGCCGTTGCAGACGATGTCGTACTGCCAGCCCAGGATGTCCAGCGGGTCCTGCGTCTGAAGCGCCTCGAGGCCGCCCTGCGGCATCGAGAACGGGTTGTGCGAGAAGTCGATCGCGCCGGTCTCCTCGTCCTTCTCGTACATCGGGAAGTCGACGATCCAGCAGAAGCGGAAGACGCCGTCCTCGAAGTGGCTGGCACGCTTGGCGGCTTCCACCCGCACCGCGCCCATGATCTTCGAGACCTCGTCGAAGTCGCCGGCGCCGAAGAACACCGCGTGGCCGGAGGCCAGGGACAGCCGCTTCGTCAGCTCGGCGACGTTCCCCTCGGTCAGGAACTTCGCGATCGGGCCGGTCAGCGAGCCGTCCTCGGCGACGCGCACCCAGGCCAGGCCCTTGGCGCCCAGCGAGACCGCGAACTCACCGAGCTGGTCGAAGAACTTCCGCGGCTGCGCGGAGACGTCCGGCACCGGCAGCGCGCGCACGTGCCGGCCCGCAAAAGCCTTGAACTCGGAGCCCTCGAAGACATCGGTGATGTCCACCAGCTCCAGCTTGGCGCGCAGGTCCGGCTTGTCGGAGCCGTACTTCAGCATCGCCTCGCGGAACGGGATCCGGGGGAAGGGCGAGGTGACGTGACGCCCGCCGCCGAACTCCTCGAAGAGCTCCGTCATGAGCTTCTCGATCGGCTGGAAGACGTCCTCCTGCTCGACGAAGCTCATCTCGACGTCGAGCTGGTAGAACTCGCCCGGCGAGCGGTCCGCGCGGGCGTCCTCGTCACGGAAGCAGGGCGCGATCTGGAAGTAGCGGTCGAAGCCGGAGATCATCAGCAGCTGCTTGAACTGCTGCGGGGCCTGCGGCAGCGCATAGAACCGACCCGGGTGCACACGCGAGGGGACCACGTAGTCGCGGGCGCCCTCGGGGGAGGTAGCGCTGAGGATCGGCGTCGCCATCTCGTTGAAGCCCATCGCCGACATCTTCTGGCGCATGGCGGAGATGACCGCGGTGCGCAGCATGATGTTGCGGTGCATGCGCTCGCGGCGCAGGTCCAGGAAGCGGTACTCCAGGCGCCGCTCCTCGTTCACACCGTCCTCGGTGTTGATCGTGAAGGGCAGCGGGGCGGCCTCGCCCAGCACCTCCACCTCGCCGACCTCGATCTCGATCTCGCCGGTCGGCAGGTCCGGGTTCACGTTCTCCGCGCCGCGGGAGACGACCTTGCCGTCGGCGCGGACGACCGTCTCCTTGGAGAGCTTGTCGAGCGCCTCGTACGCGGGCGTGCCGGGGCGGGCGACGAGCTGCGTGATGCCGTAGTGGTCGCGCAGATCGATGAAGAGGATGCCGCCCAGGTCGCGCCGATTGTGCAGCCAGCCGCTCAGCCGGACGTCGCTGCCGACGTCAGAAGCGCGGAGCTCGCCGCAGGTGTGGGACCTGTACCGATGCATCGTTCATCCAGTCTTCGCGGATCGGGGACTTTCCGGGGCCGCCGCCCCGGCGCCTCCGGGCGGGCACGGCCCGGGACCTTCCAAGGGTACCGGCCGCCTCAAGATCGCCTCCCCTTGATTACGGGCGCGCCCTGATCGGGGGCGCGGATGCGTCCGGACGCGCAGAACCACGTCGAACCAGTTTGAGGGCATGGAACCTGTCGGAGATCACCACGAATCATTTCAAGATCCCCTGTTCCCGCGTTCGGTGGCATCCGTCGATCCCCGCTTCTTACAGTGGGGCAATGCGTACTGGTGAGCCCCTGCCCGCCGTGGGGGATGTCCTGGCCGCTCTCGCGACCGGTCTATGGCGCTACGACGCCGCCGGGGGGCTCGTCACCCTGGACGCGGAGGCCGCGCGGCTGGTCGGGCTGCCCGCCGAGCCGGCGATCCTCACCGAGGCCGGTATCCGTGCCCGTTTCCACCCCGTCGACTGGAACGAGGTCGACGGAATCGTCCAGCTCGCGCTGGCCGAGGGCACCATCGCCGAGATGCGGATGCGCATCATGGACGCGCACGGACGCGTGGTGCGCACCGTCCGCAGCCGCTCGAAGCCCTCGATCGACCCGCACACAGGTGCGTACGAACTGGTGGGCACCCTCCAGGAGGTCACGGATCCCTCCCCGAGCGCCGTGCGTTCCCCCGTCACCGGCGACTGGCGCCGCTCGCGCGAGGCGTTCCTGCTGGACGCGGGACGCGCCCTGGCCGAGGCGCGGTCGACGGAGGAGGTGCTGCGGGTCGCGGCGGGGCTGGCCATGCCCGGTTTCTCCCCGGACGGGCTCGCCGTGTTCGGGGTCGAGGGCGACCGGCTGACCGTCGTCGGGCACCACGGGCACAAGCCGGGGGCCGAGGGCCCCTTCACACAGATGCTGCTGGACACGGACTACCCGGCCGCCGAGGTCGTCCGTACCGGCCGCGCCGTCTATCTGTCCTCACCCGAGGAGTACAAGGCCCGCTACCCCGTCTCCTGGCCGCTCGCCGCTCACTTCGGACGCCAGTCGTGGGCGTTCCTGCCGCTGACCGTGTCGGGGCGGACGATGGGCGCCTGGATGGCGGCGTTCAAGCACCCGGTCACCTTCACGCCCGACGAGCGCGCTGTGCTCACCACGGTCGCCCGCATGCTCGCCCAGGCACTGTTCCGCGCGGGCGCCGCCGAGACGGAGCGGGAGCTCACGGACGGGCTGCAGCGTTCGATGCTGCCCACGCTGGGCCCCCGGATACCCGGCATGACGGTGGCCGCGCGCTATGTGCCGACCGGCGGCGGGCTCCAGGTGGGCGGCGACTGGTACGACCTGATCCAGTTGCCCGGGGGCACCTCCGGGACGAACTCCTCAGGAGGCCGGTTCGCGCTGACCATCGGCGACGTCCAGGGCCACGACGTACGCGCCGCGGGCCTCATGGGCCAGCTGCGGATAGCGCTGCGCGCCTATGCCGCCGAGGGCCATCGTCCGGACGCCGTCCTCTCCCGCGCCTCGCGCTTCCTGCACGGGATGACCCACGGCGAGGACGGCGCCGACCTGCGCTTCGCGACCTGCCTGTACGTCGAGGTGGACCCCGCGACGGGCACGCTGGAGTTCGCCCGCGCCGGCCATCCCGACCCGGCGATCCGCATGGCCGACGGGACCGTGCTGATGCGGCCGACGGCGGGCGGACTGCCGCTCGGCATCGACCCGGACGCGGACTACCCGACCACCCGGCTCGTCCTGGAACCCGGCGAGACCCTGCTGCTCTGCACGGACGGGCTGATCGAGACCGGCGGGCACGACCTGGACACCGGCTGGCGGAGGATCCGGCGGATCCTCGAGGAGCACCAAGGCGACATGGAGGGGCTGGCCGACGCGCTGGTCCAGGCCGTGCACGGGCCCTCCTCCCACCACGCCACCGGGCCGCTGACCGACCGGCGCGAGGACGACATAGCCGTGGTGTTGCTGTGCCGGGTGGCCCCGGGGTGCGGCTGCGAACCGGCCACAGAGATACGGCAGCCCGTGCGCCGCATGATGCTGACGATCGCGCAGGCAGAACCGGAGCGGATCGCGAGCGCCCGGCACCAGCTGCGCGAACTGCTGCACGACTGGTCATCCGAGGACCAGGTGGACTCGGCGGTGCTCCTGGTCTCCGAGGTGCTGACGAACGTCCTCGTGCACACCGACACGGACGCGCTCCTCGTCGCCGAGGTCTTCCAGGACGGGGACGGCCTGAACGGCGGCAGCGGACGCCGGGTCCGCGTCGAGGTCACGGACGCCAGCGACGACCTTCCCCACAAACGCCGCCCCGGCGAGCTCGCCTCCTCAGGCCGCGGCCTGGTCCTGGTCGGACTGCTCGCCGACGCCTGGGGGGTGGATCCCCGGGGCGAAGGCAAGAGCATCTGGTTCGAACTGCACGAGGAGCCGACGAAGGACGCCGCCAAGGTCTAGGCGGCGGCTACGGGGGCGCGGATGCGGTGACGTGAATGCGGTGACGGGCGGGGTGCGCTGACGAAGGTTTGGCGCGGGGCTGGGCTTGGGCGCGGCGACCCGGCGGTCGGCCCCTGGCCCAGCGGCCCGGCGAGTCGGCCCTGGCCCAGCGACCCAACGGGCGCGGCGACCCGGCCGTCGGCTCAGCAGCTCGGCGGTCGGCGCCCGGCCCCGGCCGCCGCTCCCCGGGGCACGCAGGTCTCGGCAGGCGTCGAGGCCCCGGACCATCGCCGCCGCCAAGCACCCCGTTCGCGTCAAGTCGCCGGCGGCCGTTCCTCTCCACCCTCTGGTTCCGGCGGCACGACGGCCGTCTCCTCGTGCCCGTACCGCGTCCGCAGCTCGTGTGCCACGCCGAAGGCCGCCGCCGTCAGCGGCACCGCGAGCAGCATCCCCAGGATCCCCGCGACCGAGGCCCCCGCGGTGATCGCCAGCAGTACCGCCGCAGGGTGCATCTGCACCGTCCGGCTCTGGATCGCCGGCTGGAGCACATGTCCCTCCAGCATCTGCACGGCGATGACCACGCCGAGCGCCCACAGTGCGATGACGAACCCGCGGTCGGCGAGGGCGACCAGGATCGCCACGGCGCCGGACAGAAAGGCGCCGAGATACGGGACGTACGCACCGACGAAGACGAGCGCGCCCAGCCCGATCGCGCCGGGCACTTGGAGGATCAGCAGCCCCACGGTGATGCAGAAGGCGTCGATGAGTGCGATGAGCGTGGTCCCGCGCATGAATCCCTCGACCGCCTCGTAGGCGCGCCGCGCCATCGCCTCGACGGTGTCCCCGGCGTCCCGCGGGGTCAGCGAGCGCAGCAGTCCGGCGGCCCGGTGGCCGTCGCGCAGGAAGAAGAAGACGAGCAGCAGGGCGAGGACGGCCATGGCGATGGCCTCGCCGACCACGCTGACCCCGCTGAGGACGTTGGAGGCGGCGGTCCCGCCGAACTTGGTCAGCAGTTCCTTGGAGTGGGAGGCCAGGTCGTCCAGCGAAGTCCCGGCGGCTCCGAAGTACTGCGCGACCGACTTCCCGGCCCGTTTGAGCGAGGCGACGATCTGGCCGCCGGTGTCGATGAGCGCGGTGACGACGATGTAGACCGCGCCGCCGACCACGGCCACCACGGCGACGCAGGTGATCACGGCGGCCAGGGACCGGTGCACGCCGACCCGCACGAGCTGCCGGTGCAGCGGCCCGAGGAGCGCGGTCCCGAGCAGCGCGAGCAGCACGGGCACGACAGCCGTACGGAACTCCCCGCACAGCCTGATCACGACCCAGCCGACCCCGGCGACCAGCAGAAGGACGGCGCACCAGGCGGCCAGCCGGCGTACGGGCTCGGGGAGAAGCTGCACCCCACCAGCCGACCACGCGCACGGGCGGGCTGTCCTGTGCGGACGGCCCGCCCGGGTGACGCGACGTCAGGGCCAGTGGGGGTAGGAGAGGTCAGGCGCCCTGCGGCCCCTTCTCGTCCATCCCGTGCACCGCCGGGATCGTGCCGAGGCGCCCCTTCTGGAAGTCCTCGAACGCCTGCTGGAGCTCCTCACGGGTGTTCATCACGAACGGCCCGTAGTGCGCCATCGGCTCACGGATCGGCTGTCCGCCCAGCAGGAGGACCTCGAGGTCCGGCGTGTTGGAGTCCTGCTTCTCGTCCGCGCGGACGGTGATCGAGGAACCCGCGCCGAACACGGCGGTCTGCCCGACGTGGATCGGCCGCCGCTCGGTGCCCACGCTGCCGCGTCCGGCCAGGACGTACGCGAGGCCGTTGAAGTCCTCGCGCCAGGGCAGCGTGACCTCGGCGCCGGGCGCCACGGTCGCGTGGATCAGGCTGATCGGCGTGTGCGTGATACCGGGGCCCTGGTGACCGTCCAGCTCACCGGCGATGACGCGCAGGAGGGCGCCGCCGTCGGGAGTCGTCAGCAACTGGACCTGGCCGCCACGGATGTCCTGGTAGCGCGGGGCCATCATCTTGTCCTTGGCGGGCAGGTTGACCCAGAGCTGGATGCCGTGGAACAGGCCGCCGGACACGACGAGCGACTCCGGCGGGGCTTCGATGTGCAGGAGGCCGGAGCCGGCTGTCATCCACTGGGTGTCACCGTTGGTGATGGTGCCGCCACCGCCTTGGGAGTCCTGGTGGTCGAAGATTCCGTCGATGATGTACGTGACGGTTTCGAAGCCGCGGTGGGGGTGCCACGGCGTGCCCTTGGGCTCGCCGGGCGCGTACTCCACCTCGCCCATCTGGTCCATCATGATGAAGGGGTCGAGGTGGCGGTAGTGGATTCCGGCGAACGCCCGGCGAACCGGGAAACCCTCGCCCTCGAAGCCGCTGGGCGCGGTCGTGACACCGAGCACGGGACGGGACACCGCGTCGGCGGGCGTGACCACACGGGGCAGGGTCAGCGGGTTCTCGACGGTCACTGCAGGCATGTCGGTACCTCCTTTGTGCTTCCACTTTAGTTGACGATTGAACTTTCTGCCACCCCGCAACGCCGAAAGCCCGGAGGGCATTCCCTCCGGGCTCCCGTCGTCACGCGAGTGCGTCAGTCGCTTCAGTTGCTGAAGTACAGGTACTTCCAGGCGCCGTACGTCGTGGAGTTCACGGTGTCACCGGACGAGCCGTTGACGTACACCGACCGCATCCGCGCCCTGATCCCGGACTCGCCGGGCGCCCCCAGCCGCACGGCCGACTTGCCGCTCGTGCCGAGGGGGAAGTACTCGGAGTCGGCCGAGTACCACCAGCCCTGGTAGTAGACCTGCAGGTCGAAGCGCTGCTTGCGACCCGGGTAGTAGGTCATGGTCGTCGTGAGCAGCGGGTCGGTGCTCTTGTGGAACCAGTAGTACGTCGTCGAGCCGATCTTGGCCGTCTTGTAGTGCCGGGAGACGGCGGTGGAGATCCTGACCCTGGCGTACCCCGTGGACTTCACCGTCCTGGGCGCGAAGCGGGCATCACCCTTGAACACCGCGGTGACGGCCGTGTCGCGCGTCATGTCCACGATCGCCGAGATGTTGCCGCTGGAGTTGACCTTGCCGGTCTTCAGCAGCTTCTTCGGCTTGTCGCCGCCGAAGGGGTCGGCCCAGATCTCGACCGTGCGGTTCTTGTACGTCGAACCGAGGTGCGCGGTGAAGGTGACGTCGGTGCCGTAGTTGTAGAGCTTGCCGTTGTTGTTCAGGGTCAGCGTCGGCGTGGCACGGGAGACCGCGACCTTGTCGGAGGCCGTGACCGAGAAGTGCTCGGCGTCGCCCGCGTAGGTGACCTTGTACGTGACGGTGCCGCCGGCCGGCGGGGTGTCGGTGAAGGAGTAGGTACCGTCCGCCTTCACCGCGACGGGCGTGAGCGCCTTGCCGCTGGGGCTCTCCAGATCGGTGCGGGTCACCGCGAGCTTCACGCCGCTCGGCAGCGGCACCGTCGCCGACAGCTTGCCGGTCACGGTGAGCTGCTTGGCACGGGTCGCCGTGGACGGGGCGTTCACCGTCAGCGTCGGGTTGTTCACCATCGGCTGGGTGAGCACCTTGAGGCTGTAGCCGCTGCCCGTCCCCACGAGCGCGAAGATCCGTGAGGAGTCCGGGGCCCATGCAAGGTCGGCCGTGCCGGAGCTGCTGGTGCTGTAAGTGCGCACCGACTGGGCGGCGTTGGCGCGGTAGACCGCCACCTTGTCACCGGCGACCTGGGCAACCAGGCCGCTCGTGGAGACATCGGCGCGCTGCCCCGAGGGGTAAGCGCCGGCGGCGGTGAACTTCCCGTCGGCGTAGGCGTCCCGCTGCGTGCCGTTGACCAGCACCTGCGGGGCGCCAGGAACGAGGTCGATGTCCCCGATGCCGTCGTTCAAGGTGTAGTCGCCCTGGTACCAGGCGGTCAGCTGCGGTGTGCCGCCGGAGACGTCGACGACGGCCATCGAGTCGGTGGAGAGGCCGGTCTCTCCGACGGCCAGCAGCCCGGGCGTGTTCGGGTCGGTGTCGAGGAGTGCCTGGCCCCAGACCCCGGGGTAGGGCTGCGGGAACTGCCCGAGCGTCACCGGGTCCGTTCCGCTCGCCGGGTCCACCGCCGGGTCGACCGAGCCGAGGTCGCCGTCCCACTGGTCGCCGTAGGTGAACCAGACCTTGCCGCCGGCGAAGGCGACATGGCGCGGGCCCGTGTCGGTGGCGACGGTGTACCGCGCCTTGACGTCGAGGGTGGCCGCGTCGAGGGCCACGATCTCGTGGCTGCTCGGCACCGCCGCATACAAGGTGGCGCCGTCGTCAGACACCGCCAGATCGGAGACCGTGCCGAGGCCGTTCACCGAGTCGACGGCGGTCCCGGAGAAGTCGGCGGCCACGACGGTCCCGGACGCGCTGTCGCCGACGAAGACCCGGCCGAGGGCTCCGTCCACGACGATCCCGCCGGGCGAGGAGACGGTGGCGGCGGCGGCCGAGGCGGAGCCCGCCGCGACAGCGCTCAGCGCTACCGAGCTGAAGAGGACCGCGAGCGCCGTCGCGGCCGAGGTGCTGCGCATACGCACAGTGATGGAACCCCCCACATGAAATCCCGGGGTCGCCGGGAGATGAGAGCGCCGCGCGGCACCCGGACGTAACCGCATGAGGGCGGTGGCGTGCGGGGCGCGGCTGCCGGAGGGAACTCTATGGCATGGCTGTGACAAGCGCCGAGGGGATTATCGGGAGCCCCGAGCCGCTCGGCCCGGCGCGGACGTCTGCTCAGTAGCGGCATCCAAGCGGTCCGCGCAGCAATAGCAGCGTCTAGCCGTACATGCGCCGCATCGCGAACTCCACCATCTGCTCGACCGCCTTCGCGTCGAAGACCATCCGGTGCTCCCCCTCCATGTCGAGGACGAACCCGTATCCGGTCGGCAGCAGGTCGATGACCTCGGCGCCGGTGATCACGAAGTACTTGGACTCCTTGCCCGCGTACCGGCGCAGCTCCTTGAGCGTGGTGAACATCGGGATCACGGGCTGCTGGGTGTTGTGCAGCGCCAGGAATCCCGGGTTGTCACCGCGCGGGCAGTACACCTTGGACGTCGCGAAGATCTGCTGGAAGTCCTCGGCGGCCATCGACCCCGTGGTGAACGCCCGGACCGCGTCCGCGAGCGACGGCGGCGACGGCTCCGGATACAGCGGCGGCTGCTGGCCGTATCCGCCGGGCATCTGCCCGCCCGGCATCTGCTGCCCGGGCATCTGCTGCTGCGGCGGAGCGTACTGCTGCTGACCCGCGTTCTGATAGCCGTACATGCCCCAAAGAGTAGTGGGCCACATAAGGCCGTCGGGGGTTGATTCTTATTACCGACGGGTAGCATCATCGGTGCTACTAGTTGGTACGTGAACAAGATGCGAGGATCAAGTGCCTCGCCGATCCCTCTACGGAGCCGTCGCCATGGGGCACTACAAGCCGAATCTCCGCGACATCGAGTTCAACCTCTTCGAAGTACTCGGGCGCGACAAGCTGTACGGCACCGGCCCGTTCGCCGAGATGGACACGGACACCGCGAAGAGCATCCTCGAGGAGCTCACCCGCCTGTCGGAGAACGAGCTGGCGGAGTCCTTCGCGGACGCCGACCGCAACCCGCCCGTCTTCGACCCCGAGACGAACACCGCCCCGGTCCCCGCGTCCTTCAAGAAGAGCTACAAGGCCTTCATGGACTCCGAGTACTGGCGCCTCGGCCTGCCGGAGGAGATCGGCGGCACCACCGCCCCGCCGTCCCTGATCTGGTCGTACGCGGAGCTGATCCTCGGCTCGAACCCGGCGATCTGGATGTACTCCTCCGGCCCGGCGTTCGCCCGCATCCTCTTCGAGGAGGGCACCGAGGCCCAGAAGAAGGTCGCGTCGATAGCCGTCGAGAAGACCTGGGGCTCCACCATGGTGCTCACCGAGCCGGACGCCGGCTCGGACGTCGGCGCCGGGCGCACCAAGGCGATCCAGCAGGAGGACGGCTCCTGGCACATCGAGGGCGTGAAGCGCTTCATCACCTCCGGTGAGCACGACATGGAGGAGAACATCCTCCACTACGTCCTCGCCCGCCCCGAGGGCGCCGGCCCCGGCACCAAGGGCCTGTCCCTCTTCCTCGTCCCGAAGTACCTCTTCGACTTCGAGACCGGCGAGCTGGGCGAGCGCAACGGCGTCTACGCCACCAACGTCGAGCACAAGATGGGCCTGAAGGCCTCCAACACCTGCGAGATGACCTTCGGCGACCGCCACCCCGCCAAGGGCTGGCTGATCGGCGACAAGCACGACGGCATCCGCCAGATGTTCCGCATCATCGAGTTCGCCCGCATGATGGTCGGCACGAAGGCGATCTCCACCCTGTCCACCGGCTACCTGAACGCGCTGGAGTACGCCAAGGAGCGCGTCCAGGGTCCGGATCTGGCCAACTTCATGGACAAGGCCGCCCCCAAGGTCTCCATCACGCACCACCCCGACGTCCGCCGCTCGCTGATGACGCAGAAGGCGTACGCCGAGGGCATGCGCGCCCTCGTCCTCTACACCGCCTCCGTCCAGGACGCGATCGCGGTCAAGGAGGCGAACGGCGAGGACGCCGCCACCGAGCACGCCCTGAACGACCTGCTCCTGCCGATCGTCAAGGGCTACGGCTCCGAGAAGGGCTACGAGCAGCTCGCCCAGTCGCTCCAGACCTTCGGCGGCTCCGGCTTCCTGCAGGAGTACCCGATCGAGCAGTACATCCGCGACGCCAAGATCGACACCCTGTACGAGGGCACCACCGCGATCCAGGGCCAGGACTTCTTCTTCCGGAAGATCGTCCGCAACCAGGGCGCCGCGCTGAACTCGCTCGCCGAGGACATCAAGAAGTTCCTGGCGATCGGCACCGGCGGCGAGGAGCTGGCCACGGCGCGCGAGCACCTCGCCAAGGCGGCCGTCGAGCTGGAGGCCATCGTCGGCCTGATGCTGACCGACCTCGCGGCCACCGAGCAGGACGTCAAGAACATCTACAAGGTCGGTCTGAACACCACCCGCCTGCTGCTGGCCTCCGGTGACGTCGTCGTCGGCTACCTGCTGCTGAAGGGTGCCGCGGTCGCCGCCGAGAAGCTCGGGACGGCCTCCGCCAAGGACAAGACGTTCTACACCGGCAAGATCGCGGCGGCGAAGTTCTTCGCGGCCAACGTCCTGCCGGGCGTCACCCTGGCCCGCAAGGTGGCCGAGGGCGTCGACCTGGACCTGATGGAGCTGGACGAGGCCGCGTTCTAGGACGCATCCGCCGGCCGCGGATCCCCGCACCGCCGACGTCCGGTGAGGAACTGACCGGACACTGACCGTCCGGTCAGTCCCGGCCCTCCACATCCTCCTTACGAGGGCCCGCTCCCGATCACCGGGAGCGGGCCCTCGTCCGTCGTTAAGGTGAAGACATGAGTAGCAGCTCCCGCCCGTCGCCCGCCGCCACCCCGGCGCATGGCGCTTCTCGCGCATCTCTCACCTTCGATCGCGCCCACACCGACGACCTCATGTCCTTCCTGGCCGCGAGCCCCTCGCCCTACCACGCCGTGGCGAACACCGCCGAGCGGCTGGAGAAGGCCGGCTTCCGGCAGGTCGCCGAGACGGACGCCTGGGACGGGACCAGCGGCGGCAAATACGTGCTTCGCGGGGGCGCGATCGTCGCCTGGTACGTCCCCGAGGGCGCCGACCCGCACACCCCCTTCCGGATCCTGGGCGCCCACACCGACTCCCCGAACCTGCGGGTCAAGCCCCGACCGGACAGCGGCGCGCACGGCTGGCGGCAGGTCGCGGTGGAGATCTACGGCGGCCCGCTGCTCAACTCCTGGCTGGACCGTGACCTGGGCCTCGCGGGCCGGCTGTCGCTGCGCGACGGCTCGACCCGCCTGGTGAACATCGACAGACCGCTGCTGCGCGTACCACAGCTGGCCGTCCATCTGGACCGCTCGGTCTCCACCGAGGGCCTGAAGCTCGACAAGCAGCGCCACCTCCAGCCCATCTGGGGCCTGGGCGACGACGTACGGGACGGCGATCTGATCGCCTTCCTGGAGGAGGAACTCGGCCTCGCCGCCGGCGAGGTGGCGGGCTGGGACCTGATGACCCACTCCGTGGAACCGCCGTCCTACCTGGGCCGCGACAAGGAGCTGGTGGCCGGCCCGCGGATGGACAACCTGCTGTCCGTGCACGCGGCCGCCGCGGCGCTGGCGGCCGTCGCCACCTCCGACGTCGCCCTCTCGTACATCCCGGTCCTCGTCGCCTTCGACCACGAGGAGAACGGCTCCCAGTCGGACACCGGCGCCGACGGCCCGCTGCTCGGATCCGTGCTGGAACGCTCGGTGTTCGCCCGGGGCGGCTCGTTCGAGGACCGGGCGCGCGCCTTCGCCGGCTCGATCTGTCTGTCCTCCGACACCGGGCACGCCGTCCACCCCAACTACGCGGAACGGCACGACCCGACGCACCATCCGCGGGCGGGCGGCGGCCCCATCCTCAAGGTGAACGTCAACAACCGCTACGCCACGGACGGTTCGGGACGCGCCATCTTCGCCGCGGCCTGCGACAAGGCCGGCGTCCCCTTCCAGTCGTTCGTCTCGAACAACTCGATGCCCTGCGGCACGACCATCGGCCCCATCACGGCGGCCCGCCACGGCATCAAGACGGTCGACATCGGCGCGGCGATCATCTCGATGCACAGCGCCCGCGAACTGTGTGCCACCGACGACCCGTTCCTGCTCGCGAACGCGCTGGTGGCGTTCCTGGAGGGCTGACACCCCGCAGCCACCCCGGCCCCGGCCCGGACTCCGGGTGATGGCCCTCGCACGCCCGAGCGATCGGTCCGGCATGCCTTCCACTCGCCCGGGTACCCGGGTGCGGGGACGGAAGGACCGGACCCACAGGGAGGGCAGGACTCATGGGCCTGGGCGGATGCATCATCCTGATCGCCGTGGGGGCCATCCTCGCGTTCGCGACCGACTGGCACATGAACGGGGTCAATCTGCATCTGGTCGGCGTCATCTTCATGATCGCCGGACTGATCGGAGTCGCCACCTTCAGCAGCATCTACCGCCGTCGGCGGGTGGTGGTGCCGTCCCCACCGGTGGTCGAGGAGGAACGGCACCGCCGGGAGTACGGCGACGGGTACGGAATCTAGTCCCGGACCAGGCCGGCCCCACCCGGCCTGCGCCGCTTCCCGGCGGGCCCGCCGCACGTGTTGGCGACCTGCGCCACGTCCCGGCGGGCCCGCCGCACGTGTTGGCGACCTGCGCCACGTCCCGGCGGGCCGGCCCCGCGTGTTGGCGGCCCGCATCGCGTGCGGGTGCCAGACCCGCAGTCGGCGGTCGGCGCCAGACCCGCATGTCGGCGGCCTGCACCACTTCCCAGCCAGGCGTGAACCCGGTACGCCGACGGACTACGCCGCGTCCGGGCGGGCCAGCCCCCGCGTTGGCGGCCCGCAGCGCGTGCGGGCGCCAGACCCGCAGTCGGCGGTCGGCACCAGACCCGCATGTCGGCGGCCTGCACCACTTCCCAGCCAGGCGTGAACCCGGTGCGCCGACGGACTGCGCCGCGTCCGGACGGGCCAACCCCGCGCGTTGGCGGGCTGTGCCACATCCCGGCGGCTCAGTCCTGCATGTCGGTGGCCCGGGCCACTTTTCAGCGAGCCTGCCCCTCGTGTTGACGGCCCGCCCGTCCCGGCGGGCCGGCCCCGCGTATCGGCTGGCCCGCGCCACGTCGCGGCGGGGCCGTAGCGGGTACCGGCGGCCTACCCCGGTTCTCGGCGGGGCCTGAACCGGGTGCGCCCGCGGCCTACTCCTCGTCCATGCCCGCCAGCACCAGCGGGAGCCGGGTCGCCCCGCCTTCCGTGAGGCGGACCGGGACGCCCCAGTCCTGCTGGTGGACGTGGCACGCCGGGTACTCGTTGGCCGGGTCGTCGTCGCAGGACGCGGCCATCGCCGAGATGTGCAGGACACCCTCCGGTATGGACGGGTCCAGTTCGAGGTCGCGCCCGAGGTCCGTGTCCGCGCCCTCGCCCTTCAGCAGCAGCTCGGGCGGGGTCGAGGAGACCAGCAGGCGGGTCGAGGGGCCGTAGCGGGTGTCCAGCTTCTGACCGGCCGGCGCCTGGAAGATCACGTCCAACCGGAGCTTGCCGGGCGCGACTTCGGTCGCCGCGCGCTGGGTGCGGTGGGCCACCGATGCGACCTGGACCGCCTCCTCGGGCAGTCGCAGCCGGGTCAGCCGGTGGCGGGCCGACTCCACGACCACGATGTCCTCGCCGACCAGCACGGCGTCCGACGGCTCCCGCAGATCCGTCGCCAGCGTGCTCACCTCTCCCGTCGCCGGATCGTAGCGGCGCAGCGCGTGGTTGTAGGTGTCGCTGACCGCCACCGAACCGTCCGGCAGGGCGGTCACACCCAGCGGGTGCTGGAGCAACGCCTGTCCGGCCGCGCCGTCGCGGTGCCCGAAGTCGAACAGCCCCGTGCCGACGGCCGTGTGCACCGCGCCGTCCCGGTCCACCCAGCGCAGGGCGCTCGTCTCGGAGTCGGCCAGCCAGAGGCGCTCCCCGTCGACGGACGCCGCGAGTCCCGAAGGCTGCGCGAACCAGGCCTCGGCACCGGGACCGTCCACCAGCCCCTCGTTGGTGGTGCCCGCCGCCACCGCGACCGTGGCCGTCCGCGGGTCGTACGTCCACAGCTGGTGCACCCCCGCCATGGCGATCCATACCTGGTCCCCGAAGACCGCCACGTCCCACGGCGAGGACAGATCCACCTCCCGGGCGGGACCGGAAGTCGGCGAGCCCTGCCACCACTGCTTGCCGGTGCCCGCGAGCGTGGTGACCTCGCCGGTCGCCAGGTCCAGGCGGCGCATCGCGTGGTTCACGGTGTCGGCCACGACCACCGCGCCCTCCTCCAGCAGCGCCAGGCCCTGCGGCTCGCTGAAGCTCGCCGCGTCCGCCGGGCCGTCCGCGAAGCCCCGCACACCGGAACCGATCCGGCGCACGACCGTCTCGCCGTCCGCCGCCAGTTCCACCAGCTGGTGCCGGGTGGTGTCGCTGACCAGAAAGGTCCCGGACGGCAGCAGGAGCGCCTTGCCCGGGAACCGGAGGGTCGTGGGCTCGGGCTCCGGCGCCACGTAGGGGCCGTCGCCGCGGCGCAGGGTGCCCTTCGCGGAGTGCTCCTCCTCCAGTTCCTCCACGAGCCGCGCTATCGCGTGCGCGTGACCCTCGCCCGCGTGCTGGGCGACCACATACCCCTCCGGGTCGATGACCACGAGCGTCGGCCAGGCACGGACGGCGTACTGCTTCCAGGTGGCGAGCTCCGGGTCGTCGAGCACCGGGTGCTCGACCCCGTACCGCTCGACCGCGTCCACCACCGCCTGGTGTTCCGCCTCGTGGACGAACTTCGGTGAGTGCACGCCGATGATCACCACCGTGTCACGGTGCTTCTCCTCCAGCTCGCGCAGCTCGTCCAGGACGTGCAGGCAGTTGATGCAGCAGAACGTCCAAAAATCTACCACGACTAGACGACCTCGGAGGTCCGCCAGGGTGAGGTTCTTCCCGCCGGTGTTAATCCATCCGCCCTTACCGACCAGCTCAGGGGCTCGGACGCGTACGCGCTTCGTCATTCGTCCAGCGTCGCACTGGTGCCCGTAAACGACGAAAGCGCCCCCACCATCGAGGGCAAGGGCGTTCGCGTTCAAGTGGGGCCGTCAGGCGTCGTCGCCCGCCACGATCGCGGCGCAGCCACCGCACCAGTCCTGCGGACGACGCCGGGCCTCCCACGCGTCGCGGTGGGTCGGGTGGAAGTCGTGCTCGTCGTGGGTCACGCAGAGCGCCATCCACTTGTCGACGGCGTCGATGAGCCGGTACTCGGCGCAGTTCACGGACGCCGTGAGCGCACCGGTCGAACGGACGACCGCCGCCCAGCGAGCGCCGGGGATCGAGGCGGCGTCGACGTTCTTGTCGGAGGCGAACAGCTTCGTCGTACCCGCCGCCTTCGTGGCGCGGGGCTTGCGGCCCTTCGGGGCCTTCCGCTTGGCCTTGGGCTTCGCAGCCGGGACCGGCGCGGGAGCGATCGGCGCCGTGAGCTCAGGTGCGCGGCGTGCGCAATTTCCGCACGTGGCACCGGTGGCGACCGGCTCCCCGTACACGCCCTGCTTGCCGCAAGCGGTCCATCCGGAAGCCAGGACGACGTGCACAGCCGCGCCCTTGCCCATCGTGCGGTGCTGGTGGTTCGTGTTCATCGGTTCCCCTCCGCAGTCGGTCGGCTCCGCTCTGTTGCGGTGCCGGGGTCGATGATCAGACGCTGCTCCCAGCGATCTCAAGGCTGTGAACTGCGGAAACGCAGAAACGCCCCGCAGCCGGTCAGGGCTACGGGGCGCTTCGGAGAGTGGTCAGATGTGGTTCGCGCCCAGGAGGGCTTCGCTCAGTGCGCGGGCGGCGGAGTTCAGCGACTCGGACTGGCAGGCCATCGAAACCGCTCTGCCGACGACAGACGTCGAACAGTCCGACTGGTACGACTACCCGCTGTTGGGCCGGGTACCGCTGACGATATTCGTCGCAGCGGACCCAGGGTCGTCCGTGGCCTTTGTCCGATTCGTAGGAGTATCCGACGACCGCACGAAGGCGCAGATTGAGGCGGCGCTACACATCTTCGCGACATGGGAGCTGGCCTAACGGATTCGTCCACCCGGCCAGCCTGGACGCACTACGCGCGGCGCTGCCCGATGGCAAGTTCGACTTGCAGCATGCGCAGCGGGGGAGTGCGGCCGGTGGCCCTTGCGAACCGCGTCCGCACCGCAGTACGGAAGCCAGCTCGCTGAACAGGCGAGGGCTCAGCCCGGTGACGGGGCTATCCCGACACCTCAGGGTCCTAACTCGTCAAGCTGCGGTCGTCAGCCCACTGTGTAGCCTGTCGATCTGTTCGAACGGGATGAGGGTGAGAGTGGAGACGTTGGTGGAGGAGGCCGTCGCGAATGCGCTTCGTCGCGACGGGGGCAGCGAGGTGATTCGCCTGTATGTCTCCGCCTGCACCGAACGCATGGCGCCACTGTTCATGGGCCTGCGGGCGGGCGCGCCGGGGCGGGAAGCCGACCTGGACTTCTATGCGGAGTCCGTACGCGATCTTTGGTATATCGACCGGCCCCTCGCCGACGCCGCCGAGCGCGTACGTCTGCTGGAGCGGTTCCCGGAGCTTCAGCCGGACGAGGAGGGGATCACTGATGTCGCCGACACCTACGCCTTCTTCGCTGTCCTCTGCCTGCGGTATGCCCTGCTAGCTCACGGTCCGGGAGACGTTGATGACGCGGTGTCCTGCGGCCACGCCGCGCTCACCGCGATGGGGATGCTGGACCAAAACGTGGCGGGCGCCGGCTTTCTCGCCGAGGAACAACGGCTCCAGTCCCTCTCGCTGAGCGGTGACGCCTCAGGCCTGTGGGACGCGAGCGTCACGGCCGGGCGGGAGAGGTTCCGTGCCGTGTTGGGCCGCCTGCCCCGCTAGGCATCTCCTGATCGCTGCCGGTGACACGGCCTCTGACTATGCGGCCGCTGTGTGCCCGTGTGCGGGAGGTGTCAGTCAAGGCCGACCGTCTTGAGGCGGTCGGTCAACGACGCGACACCGGCGACCGGCGCGGCGACAGCCGGCTCGTCGTCGGCCTCGGCCTCACCGATCACCCATCGGTTCCGGGCCATGCCCGAAGCCGTGAGCCCCAGCGACTCGCCGACCTGCTTCACCTGCGCCCACAGCATCGACGACGACTGGGGCTGTTCGGCGCGAGCCAGGATGCGGACGTACGCCGCCACCTCCCACTCCAGCCGCGCGGCTTCCCATGCGACGGCCTGGGGGAGCGACCACAGCGCTTCCCACAGCTCGTACTCGCGGTCGGACGGGCTCACGAGCGGGAACTCGGGAGCGTCGCCGGCGCGACCCGCAGCCGGGAGCGTGGTCCACCCCTGCTGCTCGGCCTTGGCCTTGTGCGACCGGCCGGTGCTCGACGGCGCCGGACCGGAGCGGCTACGCGGGCCTCCTCTGACCATGGGGCACTCCTTCTGTTACATGCGGTGAGCGATCGGGTTTTTAGGACTGGGCGCACCTGGGAAGCCCCTCCCCCGCGCCTGCTGTCCCCACGGTCCGAAGGGGCATCCCCCAGGTAGGGCTCACGCCTCGCGGTCGTTCCATCCGCCTGGCTGCTCGCGAGCGGTCAGCTTGTTGTGATGCGCGGCTGTCATCGGCTGGAGGTTCGACGGCAGGTAGCCCTTCGGACCATTCGGGCCGAGGCCGTCGCGATGGTTGAGCACGGTCGCGGCCGGACGCATGACCGAAGGCATCAGCAAGCAGTCATCGCACTCACACGTCTTGCCCACGAGGTAGCGCGCTGAGAACGCACGCCACTCGGTGTCGGCGTGGCCGGTGCGCCGCTCCTTGTCGGCCCGCTTGGCACGGGCTACCCTCCGGCAGCCCTTACACCGGTTGTCACCCCGGGGTGTCGTGTTGATCCGGCATCCGCACCCGGGGGTGCTGCACACGCCGTACCGCCGTCCCGCGAGGGGCTCTTCGTCGCACTCGTTGCATGCGCCCTCGTCGGCGTTCGGGGCGACGGCAGCCGTCGGCACGATCACCGGCGGTGCCTCGTACGCGGTCTGTTCGCCGAACGCCAGCGCACGGACTGCGGCGAGCTCGCCTCGGAAGGGGGCTATACCGACGGACGGCGGGACGCGGAGGTACGACACGATCGCAGCGACGATGTCGGTGGGCTTGTCGAACATGACCAGGTCGACGACGGCGGGCTCGTCGCCGGACGCGCGAGCGCTGATGATGCGGGATGCTGCGTCGAACTTCTCGGAGTCGCGCGGTACGTGAAGGTACTTGGCCAGCTTGGAGATCGGGTTGTCCACGGTCCTCCTTGAAACCGGCGGGGGCGAGCCACAGTGGACCCGCCCCGAGCCGGCTGTCGTTACTCGGTCACGTCGTCGTCCGCCGGATCAGCCGGTGGCGTCTGGCCGACCGGTGTCCCGTGCTGGCCCTGCCAGTGCTCGACCAGCTCTTCCGGCGTCACGCGGCCACCTCGTCGACGTACTCGGCCTGGCCCTTGCCGACCAGCGCGGCGGCGTGGTGCGCGTCGATCTCCAGCTCGGCCCCGTTCACCCGGCTGCGGATCGCTCGCGTCGGCTTGGGCTGGATGTGGCCGTACGACTCGTCGATAGCGCGGACCTCGGCGGCGCCACGATCGATCGGACGGCCGTAGACGTCGACAGCGGGACCCTCCGACGCGGTGACCGGCGCGGCCTCGGTGACGTCCGGGCATTCGGTGTACAGGCCGAGCTTGGCCCAGTTCGTGACCCACGCACGACGGGTGAGCGCAGCGCCGTACACCTGCCGGGCGGCGTCAGCGGCCGCCTGAGCGTCGATGTACGTGCTCGCGACCTTGGACACGTCGGCTTCGATCAGCTGCTCGATCGCGGGAAGCTCGCGGCGGACAGCCGCCTTGAGCGCGGCGTCGGCCTTGCGGACCTCGGCGGCGAGCGTGCGCAGGGCGCCGAGCACACGCGGACGCTGCCGCTGGGCAGCCTCCAGGTGCGACGGCTCGTCGAGGGGGTTGCGGCCGTCGGCCATGGCGGCAGCACCGGCGGCCTCGTCGCGGGCGATCGCGACGGCCTCCCAGTTGGACATCAGCAGCTCGGCGTGCTCCGACTCGTAGTCGACGAACCGTTCATACGCCGCGTCGCGGGCGTCGAGGAACTTGTGAACGGGCTTGGGCAGGAAGGCGCGAGGCGGGACGGACATGGTGTCGGCGTAGATCTCAGACATTGGGGTGGCTTCCTTGCGGGGTGCGTGTAAACGGGGTCAGACGGTCAACAGGCGTACGCCGTCGAGGTAGACCGCCCCGGCGATGTAGTCAGGGGCGCGGCGGGTGCGGATGCCCGCCTCCTCCAGCACGCGCTTGACCGTGCCGAGGTGGTATGCGCTGCTGTCGCCGCCAGAGCGCCGGACCTCGGCGGAAATGGCGTGAGCGACGTCGAGGAGCAAGACGGTTTCGCCCTTGGCGGGTGCCAACACGAGGGCAGCGGCGGCAGCGATCATCTCGGCGTGCGGGACGTCTTGGGGGAGCAGGTGTGAACGGTGCATGGGTGGCTCCAGGCATGGCCAGGGGCCGCACTGCGGCGTTGCAGCACGGCCCCGGGGTGGTTGGGCGTATTCGGTTGTCGATGTGCGTCAGATGGCCAGCAGGACGAGGGCGACGTACAGCAGTAGCGACGAGCCAGCGATCCAGCGGCACATGGCGATCAGGTCGGCGCGGGTCATGGAGGGCATGGGCGGTCCTCGGGGATCAGACGGCTATGAACGCGTACGGGTCGGCACCTGCAATGAGCGCCGGGAGGAGCGCGGCGAAGTGCGTGAGCGTGCCGTCCAGTTGGCGGAGAGCGGCGACGTTCTGGGCGAACCAGTAGTCGACGTCTTCGGCGTCGTCGCCGACGTGCCAGGACGGGTCGGCGTAGCGCCGGACGGCGTCGGCGTGATTCGCGGCGGTTGTGGTGAGTCGGTCCCAGTTCGAGCGCAGCACCGGCGGGCAGTGGGGGTTCGCCAGCACGGCCGCGAGTTCGGCGGTCGTGTAGACGGTCGTGGGTGCGGCCATGGGGCCTCCTCCAGGGCATGAAAAGAACCGCCACCTGGCACGAGGCGGGGCGGCGGTTCGGGGGTTGGGTCGGTGGCGGCGCGTTCGGCCGTCGGTGGGTCAGCAGTGGCGTCCTGGTGACGTGCGGGCCGTGGCGGGGGACGTCGTCACGCGGTCCGCCGGAGTGGGATCACGTTGTCGCGCCGGGAGGTGACCTTGGGCTTGGTCGCTGCGGCAGCGAGCTGCAGGCACAGTTCGTCGGCGACCATCTCGGCAGCGCGCTCGAGGATCGCACGGCTCGTTTCGCTGAGGTTCAACGGCTCCTCCGGGATCGTGTACGTGCGTATGCCTTGCACGCGTCGCCGGGGTCCGAGGACGTCGTCGGCGGCGCTGTAGAACGTGTGGGTCGACGGGATGCGCGGACGGGTGGGCAGACCTTCGGCTTCGGCCTCCTCGGCCCAGTCCTCCGGATCGTCCTCGTACCACTCGACCCATGAGCCGATGCCGCCCGACGCGTGAGCGTAGAGCTCGGTCGCCGGGACGCGGTCACCCGGGCCGATGTCGAGCTCGGCGTCTTCGTCGTACAGCGATCGCAGCCAGGTGCGTGATGACTCGTCCTCGCGGGCCTTGCGGCTGGCGCGGGAGTCGGCAGCACGTTCGGCGGCTGCCTTAGCGGGCAGCCGGTCGGCCTTGGGTGGTGACCACTTCGGCGCAGCCATGCGGACGCGGCGGACGACATCGACCAGGTACCCCGACACGTTCGCGGGGTCGGCCACGGTGACGAACAGTCGCAGGTCGGTATACGGGCGTCCCGCGTCGGAGCGGTCTGGCAGGGCGGCGAGCCCATCGCGGAGGACGGCGACCATCGCGGCCACCGGCGCCGGCGAGGGCGTGGCGTCCGAGCCGGCTGGGCGCGTCAGGAGGGCTGCGCCGCTGCTGAACACGTTGTGCGACGCGGACAAGAACGGCGCGGCCCACACCTCGGCGAGTACGTCCGGGCCGGGGAGCTCAACGGACAGCCCGTCGTATGTCCCGGCGTCCAGCTTCATTCGGACGGGGCGGCGGGTGGCGACGTTCGTAGCGCGGCCACCGTCGCGGAGCGCGGCGAGGGCGGCGACCGCGTGGGCCACCTCGGGTGATGATGACGATGAGGCGGGAGCCTTCATCGGGGTACCTCCTACGTCCTTGCGGTGACGTACATGAAGTGGGCCAGGTGCGGCAGGTGTGCTCAGCTTGAGTTTTCACCTCCGCGGACCGTGAAACTGGTGGCGGCACATGATGGATCTGGGTGTCTGCGAACATGGGTGCGCCATGTTCGTTCGCCCGTGAGGTGATCCTTTGAGAAAGGTGGCACTGCGTCCCCACGCACTGTTGCCTCGGCAGTACGACCACCGGAGGGTCCTAGCGACCACGGTGGATGCCTGGGACAGGGCTCTCTGGCTGATCTGTCCCGATGCGGAACTCAAACCGCAATCGCACGGAAGCCCGTATCCCAGACCCCGCAACTACCCCTATGAAGCGCTTCTCGTCACCGACGACGGCGGCACCGTACACGAACAGACCCTGCACGAGGTGAGCGTGTGGGTCAGTCACGTCGACGCGCTGCCCAACGGGCGGTTCATCCTGCTGCAAGGACGTGGACCCGGGGAGAGCGCAACGCCCAGATATACGGCCGAGACGGCCGACGCCGATGCGCATTCCAGATGGGGGATGCCATCGAGTTCATGATGGCGGACCGACGGAACCATGTCTGGAGCGCCTACTTCGACGAAGGCGTCTATGCCGACCCCATCAGCGCCGCTGGCCTGGTGCGCTGGGACAGTGGAGGCCGCCAGGAATGGCGGTACTCGGCTCCCGAGGGCATCGAATACATCGATACGGTCTACGCCCTGAACGTCGACGACGGTGTGGCCTGGGCCAGCTATTACCCGACCTTCCCGCTGCTGGAGGTCCGCACGAACGGGCGGACCTGCGTCCGAACTTCGCCCGTGGTCGCTCCCCGAGGAATGGCCGTGCATGGGGAGGAAATCATGATGCTCGGCGGGAACCGGCAGGCCGACCGGCTCCACCGCTGCCGCATGACCGGGCACGAAGTCCTACTGGCCGAAGAAGCGCAGCTCACCCGCCCCGACGGCGCACCGCTCAAGCAGTACGCCCGCCCCGTTGGACGGGGACGACATCTGTATCTACGCGGTTCGTCGGCCAAGCAGTGGTTCGTGACCGACATATAGGCTGACGTTGGAAGCCCTTGGGGTGCTGGGTAAGGTGCCATTTCGCGTAGCGCTGACGTTCTTCGGGCCACTTACTTATTCGTGTTAGTAGCGACGACGTCAACTACTACAAGAAATAAGTAAGTGAGGTTACAGCCGTCATTGCTACGCGATTTGGCACCTTGGATGGGGCAGGGCCCAGTCATCCCCCGCGCCGTGCCCGGCGTGGCCAAGCCCTCGCTCCACTCCACGTATTCCAGCTGGTCAGAGTGACGATTCGCTTCGTCACTCCATCACCTAGCCGGATATGCCGACGGCCCCGAGGTCGCACCCCGCGTCACCCGCGAAGGCGGCTCCGAGTCCGTCGTTACCCGTGCCATGCCCAGGCACCCACCGCAGCACCGAAGTGCCGCGCCACATGTACTAAGTGGGCCAGCACCTCGGAAATGGCTCGGCATTGTCCCATATAGTGGAGGCCAAAATAGTGACCTCAGCCACAACGCCACTGCTGGGCGTGTAAACGCACGAGGGCGGCGCCCCGGGGTCATCGCCCGAGACGCCGCCCGTCGGCCGTCAGTGGTGGCGCTATTCGCCGCTGCCCGCCCACACGATCCGGACGCGGTCTTCAGCGACGAACCGCGCGCCATGTCGGCCCTTGGTGACCTCGACGCGGTCGATGGCCAGCTTCAGCAGCTCGCGCCGCTCCAGCACCTCGGCGGCTTCCCACGCCTCCGCCAGCAACTCGCCGTCGAGGAGAGTGGAAATGTCGGCCTCCGGCGTCGGCAGCTTGGCAAGGTCGTACCGCAGCCCGTCGATGCGACCACGCAGCCGGTCAGCGAGCCGGCTGTACCGCTCGATCGCTTCGGCGCCAGTGAACTCACCGCGAACGTAGCGCGCGTCTTCCAGGTCGGCCATTCGTGCTTCAGCGTCGGCGAGTTCGGCGGTTATCGCGTCTCGCTGCGCGAACAGTTCCGGGTCGGCCTTGTGTATCCATCGATCCGCGACGGCGTCCAGCAGCGGGTCTCCCGGCTCCAACATCGGCAGCCGAGCGAGGAACTGGAAGGTCACGTACTCGTCGACACGGATAGCCATCGCTGACGCACCGGGGCATGTGTTGCCTTGCAGCGCGCCGAGGCACCGGTACGAGTTCCCCGAGATAGCCATGGCCTTGCCACAGCCGTCGTGCGCGCAGCGAGCGATGGACGTTAGCAGAGCTGTACCGATCGGCTTCGGGTGTCGGCGACCGGCGTGCTGGAACGTACGCGACTCCAGCTGAGCGATGATCTTCTCCCGTTCGGCGACCGTGATGATGCCTTCGCCGACCTCGACGACGTCGCCGGTGTCGGGGTGCCGGTACGGGATGACCTTGGACGTGTAACGGCCGGTCTCTTTGTTCTTGATGGTCTCCGGCATGAGCCCGGCGAACGCGGGCGATCGCAGCAGATGCATGACCGTAGCCGCGTTCCACTGGCCACCGCGCGGGGACAAGATTTCGTGCTCGTTGAGCAGTCGGGCGATCTTCGCCATGGGCTTGCCGTCGAGGGCTTCGTCGGCGATGAGCCGGGCGTAGACGGCGTCCTCGGGGTCGTGGACAAGTTTCTTGGTGGCGGGTTCGATCACAAGGCCGAACGGCGGCTGTCCGCCGACCCACTGCCCGCGTGCACGGAGGTACTGCTTGGCGTGACCGACGCGAGTGCCGAGATTCTTCGACTCCGTGTATGCGAGTTCGGACAGCATCGCGATGACGAGCCGGGCGCTGTCGTTAGAGGTGTCCATCCCATCCATGACGGACACGAGGCGGCCCTTGGCGGCGGTGATGGCTTCGAGGGCGTTGCCGACCTCAGCCATGCCTTTACGCGAGAGTCGGTCGAGCTTCCAAACGATCAGCGTTCCGACGACACCGGAGGTCACGGCGGCTAGGGCGGCTTCGAACCCCCTGCGCTCGACCTTCTTGTAGCCGGACACGCCCCGGTCGATGTGGACCTTGCGGACTTCGAGGCCGTTCCGTTCGGCCCAAGCTCGGCAGTCGGCTTCCTGGCGCTCGATGGCCGTCTTCCCGTCCCGGTCGAGCGAGAGCCGGAGGTAGAGGTCGGCCAACGTGTGATGGTGCATTCGGACATCCTAGGTCGTTACTCCGTTATGGACGTCCAGAAATCGAGGATGACGATGCGTCCTCGCAGGTCGGCGAGGCTGTACTGTTCACCGCCCGTGTTCAGCCAGCCACCCTTGCCGATCAGCTCGGGGGCGCGGACACGGACGCGACGCGGTGTGGAGTCGTTCATGCGTCAAGAGTGCCATCCGCGCCGGTTAAGCCGCGGAGCCTGTGGATAACTCCGGTGACGTACGGTGGCCACAGGATCACGGGATGCGTTCGCGCCATCACCGAGAGATGCTCGACGCATACAGGGGGGCCACTGCAAGGGAGCAGTTCCATGCCACGAGACACCGACGACCAGACGCACCGCCGCGACCGTGAACGCGAGCACGGTGAGATCTCCGGCGAGGAGAAGCGCAACCGGGACCGGCGCGACCCCGAGATGAACGGGTCCCACCTGTCGGACCCCGACATGCGCCGTGACCGCAACGACCGGCGCGCGTCGTGGGACGACGACGAGGACGACATGCAGGAGGGCTACCGGTAGACCCGGCCCCCGGTCCCTCGGCGGACCGTCAGCGGCCCCACAGTGGCCCGCACACGAGTCCCCCGCCGCTCCGGCGGGGGACTCACTCGTCCACTCTCGGCGCCCGGCAGGCCGCTTCCGGGCGCGTCTCGCGTTCCCGGGGCCTTATGCGTCCTGGGCCCCGCCCCGTTCCCGGGTTTGTACGCGTTCCGGGCCCCGAAAGCAGTTCGCCTTCCCCACCCGGGCCTTGGCCCCTGGTCTTTGGCTCCAGCCCCGGTCCCGGACGCGGCCCCACTCAGGTCAGCGCATGTCCCGTCGTCGCGTCCACGTGGTCCGGGACGTCCTCGTGGCGGTCGCCGACCGTCATGGTGCCGGTGAGTTCGAACAGCAGGATCGACGCTCCGGTGGGGGCGGACGGCTTGTGCTCCGTGCCACGCGGGACCGTGAAGACCGAGCCCTTGGTCAGCGTGACCGTGCGTTCGCCGGCCGCCTCACGCAGCGCGATCCGCAGCTCGCCGTCCAGAACGAGGAAGAACTCGTCGGTGTGGTCGTGCGTGTGCCAGAGGTGCTCGCCGCGGACCTTGGCGACGCGGACGTCATAGTCGTTGACGGCGGTGACGATGCGCGGGCTCCACAGCTCGGAGAAGGAGGCGAGGGCCGCGGGGAGGGAGACGGGTTCATGGGCTTCCATCGGTTCCTTGGGTTCCATGCCTCCATCGTGCGGATACCCCGACCACCGCACGAGTGCTAGAAATCACATATGCCGCAAGGATCCTCTCAGGTGTCGTCGGTGCACCGTGTCGTCCTCGTCGTGGACGAGAACTCCAACCGTTCCAATTAAGTGAGCAGGAGTGGGTCGTGGACTCATACCTGGTCACTGCGGGCATCCCGAACGGTCTTGGATGCCCGGCTGGTCTCCCGCGTTCGCGTCCCTCTCGGCGACGGCACTCGTGGTGTCCGGTCCGTGGTGGGTGGGCGGGGTTCCTCACGCCCAAGGGCCCCCGGTCCGGCCTGGACGGTCCGATGCCCCGCACGATCACTCTGGTCGTGCGGGGGCGGTGTCGTCCGTCGCCGGATCGGGTGCCCTTGGGCGCGTCGTCCGATCGCGATGCTCGCGGCATCGTGACGGGTGGTCTTCCTGTGGTTCGCGGTGAGGGGTTTTTGCCAGTGCTGGGCACCCCACCGACTGGTGTAGGCCGGGTCGACGGCGATGATGCTGATGCCGGTGGCGTCGGCCATGGAGGTGAGGCGGGCGCGGAGTTTGCCGGTGGGCATGCCGGAGATCAACTGGCGGAATCGGCGCTTGCGTCCGTGTTTCTCGCGGGTCTTGTCCGCGCTGAAGTCCAGGTCCTCGACCGCGACCGCTTTGACGCCACAGGTCTTGGCCCAGTTCAGCAGCCGCGTGAGGGCGTGCCGCACTTGAGCGTCCCGGTGCTGAGCGGTGCCGGACAGGTCGAAGAAGAAGCGGCGGGGATTGCCGATGGGGTTGCCGTGGGTGTCCAGGCGCCAGGCGGCCAGGTGGTCGGCGTTCGTGTCGACACCGATCACACCGTGTGCGAGGGCGGCCTGGATCGGGATCGCCCGAGCGGGCGGATACTGCCACGAGGCGGTCAAGTACCAGCGTTCACGGTCCACGTCCAGGTGAATGCGGTAGGCCACAGCCCGGTTCACCTCCACCCGGTCGGCCCACTCGGTCCCCCGGTGCGCAAACCCGACACGAGCGGCGAGGACGTAGCGGCCATGCTCAGCATTGGCCAGGCAGGCGAGCGGGACGGGGAGCTTGATACTCACCTCGCCGCCCGGGGCGACCCGGATGGTCTCGTTCCCGTACCGTTTACCGGCCTCGCCGTCGGCGGCGAGGAACCAGCGTTGTGCTTCCCAGCGCCGACGCCACTGGGTCTCGGTGAGCTGGGTCCGGTCAAGGTTGTGGCGGGTGGTGAGGAGGCGTTGACCGCCGCGTGCCACCCGCACACGCCCCGCCTCGCGGTCGGACCGCGCCGCATCCAGCCGGTCCTGCAGCAGGTGCAGGCGGCGCGTCTTGGCGAACCACTCCCGCTTGCTGCGGTAGCCGCCCGGTGCCCCCTTGCTCCCCTTCTCCCCGACGGGGAGGGACAGCCGGTGCGTGATGGTGCGGACACCGGCTTCGAGGTTGTGGATGTGCGCAGCCTGACCGCGCCGGGCCAGGGCCCATTGATCGTGCGACGCTTTCGCGATCGCCCCGGCCCACCGCGACGACGACACCGCCGTCAGCTCCCGCTTGCGAGCCGCCCACGTGTCGGTGGAGTGCTGAAGACCATCCGCGCAGCGCGTCCTGAGATCCTTCGAAGCCAGCGAACCCAGGTGCGCGCCCACCAACGTGAGCACCTTCTCGTCCTGCGCGGTGAGGTCCTTGAGCCGGGTACGGACCGCCACGCCGGCAGGGCCAGGGGCGACGAACGGCGGATCGATCAAGCGCAATCCCTGCTGACGCACCAGACACCCCCCTTTGCCTCGCCGATCCCGTGGGTCACCAACACCACGAACCTAGCGGTCTCCACTGACAACCCGATCCGAGACCAAAAACGTGTTCACTCATACGTGCTTGCACCCACCCAAACGACCTCACCGAGCAGCAGCTCACGACCCCTTCGAAATGAGCTGCGCCATCGAGGTCTTCGGGCTAGACCGGCCCGAACTGGGCCGCGCTCTGTACGACTTCCGGCTGTGCACGGCCGCGCCCATGACCCGGATGCGGGACGGCTCCTTCACGCTCACCGATGTCGCCGGGCTGGACGCGGTGGAGGAGGCGGACACCCTGATCGTGCCGAACCGGCCGGACACCGACACCCTGCGCTCCCCGGAGGTCCTCGACGCCGTTCGCCGGGCGCACGCGCGGGGCGCACGGCTCATCGGTTTCTGTTCCGGGGCGTTCACCATCGCGGAGGCCGGGCTGCTCGACGGACGCAGGGCGGCCTGCCACTGGATGTGGGCGGATGCGTTCCGGGTGCGGTTTCCGCAGGTGAGGCTCGAGCCTGATGTGCTGTTCGTGGACGACGGCGACATCCTGACCGACTCCGGGAGCGCCTCGGCGCTCGACCTCGGGCTGCACGTCGTGCGTCGCGACCACGGCGCCGAGATCGCGAACGCCGTCTCCCGGCGGCTGGTCTTCGCGGCGCATCGCGACGGGGGCAGCGGCAGTTCGTGGAGCGGCCGGTGCCCGAGGTGCCGGACGAGTCGCTCGCCCCGTTGCTCGCCTGGGCGCAGGAGCGCCTGGGTGAGCCGCTCAGCGTCGCGGGCCTCGCGGCGCGCGCCGCGGTGAGCCCCGCCACCCTGCACCGGCGCTTCCGTGCGCAACTGGGCACCGCCCCGCTGGCCTGGCGACCGGAGAGAGGGTCGCTCTGGCGTGCCGGCTGATCGAGCGCGGGGAGGAGCGGCTGGATGTGGTCGCCGCGCGCAGTGGCCTCGGCACGGCCGCCAACCTGCGGGCACGGCTGCGGCGCGAGACCGGGCTCAGCCCATCGGCCTACCGACGGCGTTTCGGGCCCGCCACGGGGGAACCTTTCCTCGTATGAGACTCCTGGTACGCGACCGGCTCCTCGGCTTCGGTGACGACTACTGGATCGAGGATCAGCACGGCAACAAGGTGTTCCTGGTCGACGGCAAGGCGATGCGGCTGCGGGACACCTTCGAGCTCAAGGACACGCAGGGGCGGGTCCTGATCGACATCCATCAGAAGATGTTCGCCCTGCGCGACACGATGATCATCGAACGCAACGGCGACCCGCTGGCCACGATCAAGCGCAAGCGCCTGTCCCTGCTGCGGAACCATTACCGCGTCTCGCTGGTGGACGGGACGGAGCTCGACGTCAGCGGCAAGATCCTCGACCGCGAGTTCGCCATCGACTACGACGGGGAACTGCTCGCGCAGATCTCCCGTCGCTGGCTGCACGTCCGCGAGACGTACGGCCTCGACATCGTGCGCGACGACGCCGACCCGGCCCTGATGGTCGCGGTGGCGGTGTGCGTGATCCACCTGGCGGAGAAGGAGCGGGAGGAGGACTGAGCCGCTCGGCCGTGGGCGCCTGAGCTCACGTGATCTCCCATGGCCCGGAGCCGCGCCCACACGGCGTCCGGGCCCACGCTATATCGGGCCCACGCTGTA
Source organism: Streptomyces sp. CA-106110 (assembly GCF_050936285.1). Classification (NCBI taxonomy): domain Bacteria; kingdom Bacillati; phylum Actinomycetota; class Actinomycetes; order Kitasatosporales; family Streptomycetaceae; genus Streptomyces; species Streptomyces sp. CA-106110. Next base: position 6,126,498 of record NZ_JBNJNB010000001.1, read on the forward strand.
TCCGGGCCCACACAGCGATCAGGCCCTCACACAGCGATCGGGCGACACAAAGTCCGGCCCCGCCTGATGTGCGGGCCACCACGGTGTACCGGCCCGTGCGTTGTCAGGGCCCGGCACGTCCCTTTCCGTGCCCGGCCCTGGCTGTTCCCAGCTCTCCCCGTGCCCGGCCGACGCCGGGCGGCCCGCTCCCGTGGGCCCGGGTCTACTTCGTCACGGCGAACGCCATCAGGATCGCCGCCGTCAGCTCCGGGTCGCCCTCCGCCTTGATGCGGTCCGCGACCAGGTCCGCTGTGATCCGGCCGCAGGCGAGACCCACATAGGTCTCCCAGTCGAGTGTGAGCGTCACCCTCGGGCCCAGCGAGGGCGTGCCGTCGACCGAACCGCGGCCCTCCGCGTCGACCCGCACCGTGCGCATGAACTCGACGGGGCCGTGCACGTCGAAGACGATCGCCGAACCGGCGGGCGCCTTCGCGTCCTCGGCGACGACCTTCGGCAGCGCGGCCACCAGCTCGTCCCGCGCGATGTACGCGCCGGGCGAGTCCAGGTTCCCCGGCCGACGCAGCGTCGTGCGGAGGTCCTGCTCGTGCACCCACACGTCGAACGCGCGGTACCGCATGGCCTCTTCGAGGGTCTGCTCGGTACCGAGCGGGCCGCGGATCTTGGTGCCCGGGTCCCGCGACTCGTTCCGCAGCTGGCGGTTGCGGCGGATGATCGTGTACTCCAGCTCGGACGTCATCTCGGGCGCCGTGTGGTGGCGGCGGACGTCGACCTGCATCTCCATGTAGCGCTGATGCTCGGTCGTGACGTGGAACAGGTCGCGCGGGAGCGTGTGGATCGGCCGGGGATCCCCGAGCATTTCGCAGTCCATGCCGATGACGTGGGACACCACGTCGCGCAGCGACCAGCCGGGGCAGGGCGTGCGCCGGTTCCACTCGCTGTCCGCGAGCGGCTGCACCAGCTCGGATATCGCTTCGATGGAGTGGGTCCAGGCGTCGGCGTAGGGCTGAAGAGTGGGATGCAGGCTCACGGAACGGGGCCCCTCGGGCGGTCGGTGCACGGGCGGTTGTGACGGCAGTGGCGATGGGCGGCGACTGTCGCGGGTGTCTTGGAACGTTAAGTTACGCTGCTCTGAGGCACCCCGGCAGGGCTTTCGTGTGACGATCGTAGGCCTGAAAAGACGGCTCGAATGCCAGGACGGTGGTAGTGTGCGCGCCTCCCTCATCCAATTCCGGGTAGAAGACAACGAATCGGTTGATTCACGCCGCCGACGGGCGGCCTCACTGGTACGGGATCAAGCCGAAGTCGATCTGGTGGTGCTGCCCGAGCTCTGGACGACCGGGGCGTTCGCCTACGAGCAGTTCGGGTCCGAGGCGGAGCCGCTCGACGGGCCGACCTACGAGGTCATGGCCAAGGCGGCGAGCGACGCGGGCGTGTGGCTGCACGCCGGGTCGATCCCCGAGCGTGACCCCGAAGGCCCGATCTACAACACGTCTCTCATCTTCTCCCCCTCCGGTGAACTGGCCGCCTTCTACCGCAAGATCCACCGCTTCGGCTTCGACAAGGGCGAGGCCGTCCTGATGGGCGCGGGGACCGAGCCGGTGACGGTGCCTCTGCCGGAGACGACCGTCGGCGTGGCCACCTGCTACGACCTCCGCTTCCCCGAGCTCTTCCGCTCGCTCGTGGACGCGGGGGCCGAGACGATCGTGATCCCGGCGGGCTGGCCGGAGCGCCGCCGGTCGCACTGGACGCTGCTGGCCCAGGCGCGGGCGGTCGAGAACCAGGCGTACGTCCTTGCCTGTGGAACGGCCGGGACGCACGCCGGGGTTCCGCAGGCGGGTCACTCGATCGTGGTAGATCCCTGGGGCGACGTCCTCGCCGAGGCGGGCGCCGACGAGGAGGTCCTCACGGTGGAGTTCGATCCGGCGAGGGTCGCGGCCACCCGGGAGCAGTTCCCGGCGCTGAAGGACCGTGTACTGGGCCTGGAGCGGCCGCGCCGCCGTCCGTAACCGGCGACGGCGAAGCCACGGGACACGGCGCCGGCACCTACGCCGCCGGCACGTGCACCGTCTCCACCCGGCTCGCGACCAGCCGCTCCCGCTCCCTGCGCGCCGCCTGCTCGCGCAGGCGCAGGATCTGGCTCAGCCCCAGCGCCTGGAGTACGAACACCGCGCAGAACGCCACGGTGTAGTCGTCTCCCGTCGCGTCCAGGAGCACGCCGGTCGCCAGCAGTGTCGTCATGGAAGCGACGAAACCGCCCATGTTGGTGATGCCCGAGGCGGTGCCCTGACGCTCGGGCGGGTTCGCCGGACGCGCGAAGTCGAAGCCGATCATCGAGGCCGGACCGCAGGCGCCGAGCACCGTGCACAGCACGATCAGCAGCCACATCGGCGCGTGCACGCCCGGGTAGACGAGCGTGGCCGCCCACACCACCGCCGTGGCCGTGACCGTGCCGAGCGCCAGCGGCAGCCGCGCCGCGTGGTGGCGGGCGACGATCTGCCCGTACACCAGGCCGACGACCATGTTCGACAGCACCACGAGCGTGAGGAGCTCACCGGCCGTCGCCCGCGACAGGCCCTGCCCCTGCACCAGGAACGGAAGCCCCCACAGCAGCAGGAACACCATCGCCGGGAACTGTGTGGTGAAGTGCACCCACATGCCGAGCCGCGTCCCGGGCTCCTTCCAGGACGCCACGATCTGCCGCCGCACATAGGCCGCTCCGTGGTGCGGGAACGGCTCGGGCTCGTGCCCCTCGGGGTGGTCCTTCAGGAAGAACAGGAGCAGGAGCAACACGACGACACCGGCGAGCGAGCTGCCGCCGAACGCCGCGGTCCAGCCGACCCCGTGCAGCAGCCGGGCCAGCACGAGCGTCGAGATCAGGTTGCCGGCCATGCCCACCAGACCGGCGAGCTGGGCGACCAGCGGGCTGCGCCGGGCCGGGAACCAGCGGGTGCCGAGCCGCAGCACGCTGATGAACGTCATCGCGTCACCGCAGCCGAGCAGCGCACGCGAGGCGAGCGCCGTGCCGTACGAGGAGGCGAAGGCGAACCCCAGCTGACCCGCTGTGAAAAGGACCACTCCGATGGCCAGCACCTTCTTGGTGCCGAGGCGGTCCACCAGCAGACCGACGGGTATCTGCATGCCCGCGTACACGAGGAGCTGGAGGATGGCGAAGGTGGACAGCGCCGACGCGCCGACGTGGAAGCGGTCCGCGGCGTCGAGTCCGGCGACACCCAGGGACGTCCGGAAGATGACGGCGACGAAGTAGACCGAGACGCCGACGGCCCACACGGCGACGGCGCGACGGCCGCCGGGCGGATCACCGGGCAGGGACACGGAACGGGCCTCGGCACTCATCGCACCTCACCCCGCGCCAGGTGCGAGAACCAGCTGACGTGCCGGTGGACGATCTCGACCGCCGCCTCGGCGTCGCCGGACCGCAGGGCCTGCAGGATCTCCGCGTGTTCGGTGAGCGTCTTGGCGATCCGGTCGGGATGCGAGTGCATGACCGCGACGCCCATCCGCAGTTGCCGGTCCCTGAGCTGGTCGTAGAGGCGGGAGAGGATCTCGTTGCCGCCACTGCGCACGATCTCGGCGTGGAAGGTGCGGTCGGTGACCGCCGCCCCGGCCAGGTCCCCGGCCGCGGCCTGCTCCTTCTGCCGGGCGAGAAGCTCCTCGAGACGGGAGATCAAGGCCTGCGGGGCGGGCACCGCCTTGCGGGCCGCATACTCCTCCACGAGCTGACGCGTCTCGACCACGTCCGCGATCTCCTGGGCGGAGACGGGCAGGACGAGCGCTCCCTTCTTCGGGTAGAGCCGGATCAGCCCTTCGGCCTCCAGCCGCAGCAGCGCCTCGCGCACCGGCGTCCGGGAGACGCCGACCTCGTCGGCCAGCTCACCCTCGGTGAGCAGCGTCCCACCTTCGTAACGGCGTCCGAGGACACCCTGCTTGACGTGGGCGTACACACGGTCGGCGGCAGGCGGCTGCTTGACCGACGGCTTCTCGGGAGCGGGGGCGGGCGAGGGCGGTGAAGGCATGCGCACATCATAGATACAACGCGTACGCATGCCGATGAACGTCCACGATGCGGACCGCACGGCCGCCTCAAAATTTCCCCCGACAACCGCACATCCATTTCTGCCACTTACGAGTCTCAGGGGAAAGGCGGCCTTGCCATCTGGCCGCACTCCAGGGGCATTTGGATGCTTTCAGGCGCATCAGAGACGCATCGGAGCGTTTAACTTGATTACCGGCATTAAGGGCACGCGAGTTCGCAGGGCAGTCGCGGCAGTGGTCACCACCGGAGCCGTGCTCACCACCGGAGCCCTCACCGCGGCGCCCGCGCAGGCCGTCACAGCGCCCTCGATCGTGGCCAAGGGCGGCTACGTGATGAACAACGCCAACGGCTCGACGCTGTACACGAAGACCGCGGACACCAGGCGTTCCACCGGCTCCACCACGAAGATCATGACTGCGAAGGTCGTGCTCGCCCAGTCGAACCTCAACCTTGACGCCAAGGTGACGATCCAGAAGGCGTACAGCGACTACATCGTTGCCAACAACGCCTCGTCCGCCCACCTGATCGTCGGCGACAAGGTCACCGTCCGCCAGTTGATGTACGGGCTGATGCTGCCCTCCGGCTGCGACGCGGCCTACGCGCTCGCGGACAAGTTCGGTTCCGGCACGACGCGTGCCGCCCGCGTGAAGTCGTTCATCGGCAAGATGAACAGCGCCGCCAAGAGCCTCGGCCTGACGAACACGCACTTCGACTCGTTCGACGGCATCGGTAACGGAAGCAACTACTCGACGCCGCGCGACCTGACGAAGATCGCGAGCAGCGCGATGAAGAACTCCACGTTCCGCACGATCGTGAAAACGAAGTCGTACACGGCGAAGACCATCACCAAGTCGGGCACCACCCGGACCATGGCGCCGTGGACCAACACCAACACGCTGCTCAGCAGCTACAGCGGCGCGATCGGTGTGAAGACCGGCTCCGGCCCCGAGGCCGGCGCCTGCCTCGTCTTCGCGGCCACCCGCAACGGGAAGACCGTCATCGGCACGGTTCTGGCCTCGTCCACGTACGCGCAGCGCGCCACGGACGCGACGAAGCTCCTGAACTACGGCTTCGCGAAGCTGGGCTGACGCCCACGCTCACGCAGAAGGGGGCCTGCCGCTGGTGCGGCAGGCCCCCTTCTGCAGCAGCTTTCGGCCCTAGCCCCAGGTGATCAGCCGCTTCGGCTGCTCCAGGATGGCCGCCACATCCGCAAGGACCTTCGAGCCCAGCTCGCCGTCGACCAGACGGTGGTCGAAGCTGAGCGCCAGGGTGGTGACCTGGCGGGGCTTGACCTTGCCCTTGTGGACCCACGGCTGGAGCTTGATCGCGCCGACCGCGAGGATCGCCGACTCGCCCGGGTTGAGGATCGGCGTGCCCGTGTCGACGCCGAAGACGCCCACGTTCGTGATGGTGACCGTGCCGCCCTGCATTGCCGCCGGAGACGTCTTGCCGTCGCGCGCCGTGGCCACCAGCTCGCCGAGCGCCTCCGCCAGCTGCGGAAGCGTCTTGTCGTGCGCGTCCTTGATGTTCGGCACGATCAGACCGCGCGGAGTGGCCGCCGCGATGCCCAGGTTCACATAGTGCTTGCGCACGATCTCCTGGTTCGCCTCGTCCCAGGACGCGTTGATGTCCGGGTTCCGCTTGATCGCCACCAGCAGGGCCTTGGCGATGAGGAGCAGCGGGTTCACGCGCAGGCCCTGCAGCTCCCTGTCCTGCTTGAGCTCCTCGACCAGCTTCATCGTGCGGGTCACGTCGACGGTCACGAACTCCGTGACGTGCGGCGCGGTGAACGCCGAGCCAACCATCGCCTGCGCCGTGACCTTGCGGACGCCCTTGACGGGGACACGGGTCTCCCGCGCGGTGTCGTACGTCACCGCTTGCGCCTGGACGGCGGCAGGCGCCTGGGCGACGGGAGCCGCGGGAGCGGGGGCCGGTGCGGGCACCACCGCGGCGTGCACGTCCTCGCGGGTGATGATCCCGTCCGGACCCGAGGGCCGCACCCTCGCCAGGTCGACACCCAGGTCCTTGGCGAGCTTGCGCACCGGCGGCTTCGCGAGCGGACGGGGGGCTTGCGCGCCGTGTCCGTTCAGCTCGCCCTGGAGCGCCGTGGCCGCTTGGAGGGTCTCCTCGGTGGCCGTCGCGGTCGTCTTGCGGGGCCGGCGCCGGGTCGAGGACTCGGCGACGCCGTACCCGACGAGCACCGGCTGGCGGCCCTCCTGCTTGGGCTCGTCGGCCGCGGGCTGCGCGGCCGGGGCCTCGGCGGACGCCGGGGCCTCCTCGGCCGGGGCCCCTCCGGTGGTGTCGACCGCGATGATGGCGGTGCCGACATCGACCGTGGTGCCTTCGGGGAAGCGGAGTTCCCGGACGACCCCGTCGTACGGGATCGGCAGTTCGACGGCCGCCTTCGCCGTCTCCACCTCGCAGACGACCTGTCCGTCGGTGACCGTGTCACCGGGCTGCACGTACCACTTGAGGATCTCGGCCTCGGTGAGTCCCTCGCCCACGTCGGGCATCTTGAACTCTCGCACGGACGCGTCAGTCATCGTCGTCATGACCTTCTCCTCAGTACGCCAGGGCGCGGTCGACGGCGTCGAGCACCCGGTCGAGGCCTGGCAGGTACTCCTCCTCCAGCCGCGCCGGCGGGTACGGGGCGTGGTAGCCGCCGACCCGCAGGACGGGCGCCTCGAGGTGGTAGAAGCACCGCTCCGTGATCCGGGCGGCGATCTCCCCGCCCGAGCCGAAGAACACCGGTGCCTCGTGCACCACGACCAGGCGGCGGGTCTTCTCCACCGAAGCCTGGATGGAGTCGAAGTCGAGCGGGGAGACCGAACGCAGGTCCAGGACCTCGAGGGACTTGCCCTCCTCCTCGGCGGCGGCCGCCACCTCCTGGCAGACCTTCACCATCGGGCCGTAGGCGGCCAGCGTCAGATCCGTGCCCTCACGCACCACGCGGGCCTTGTGCAGGGGGCCGGGGATCGCCTCGGCGTTGACCTCGCCCTTGTCCCAGTAGCGCCGCTTCGGCTCGAAGAAGATCACCGGGTCGTCGCTCTGGATGGCCTGCTGCATCATCCAGTACGCGTCCGACGCGTTGGACGGAGAGACGATCTTCAGACCGGCCACGTGCGCGAACAGCGCCTCGGGGGACTCGCTGTGGTGCTCGACCGCGCCGATGCCGCCGCCGTACGGAATGCGGACGACGACCGGCATCTTGACCTTGCCCAGCGAGCGGGCGTGCATCTTGGCCAGCTGGGTGACGATCTGGTCGTACGCCGGGAAGACGAAGCCGTCGAACTGGATCTCCACCACCGGCCGGTACCCGCGCAGCGCCAGGCCGATCGCGGTGCCGACGATGCCTGACTCGGCGAGCGGGGTGTCGATGACCCGCTCCTCGCCGAAGTCCTTCTGCAGTCCGTCGGTGACCCGGAAGACACCGCCGAGCTTGCCGACGTCCTCGCCCATCACCAGGACCTTGGGGTCCGACTCCAGAGCCTTGCGCAGCGACTCGTTGATCGCCTTGGCGAGCGCCATCTTCTCGGCCATGTCACCGTCCCCCTTCTGCGTCCGCGAACGACGCCTGGTAGGCGGCGAACTGGGCTCGCTCCTCGTCGACGAGCGCGTGCCCGTCCGCGTACACGTTCTCGAAGATGGCGAAGTGGTCCGGGTCCGGCATGGCACGGACCGCTTCGCGTACTCGCCTTCCCAACGCCTCGCTCTCCGCCTCGAGTTCCGCGAAGAATCCCTCGTCCGCGTGGTTTGAGGCCAGGAGATACGTGCGCAGCCGCGCGATCGGGTCCTTCGCCTCCCAGGCGGCCCGCTCGTCGTCGTGGCGGTAGCGGGTCGGGTCGTCGGAGGTCGTGTGCGCACCCATGCGGTACGTGAACGCCTCGACCAGGGTCGGGCCCTCGCCGTTGCGCGCCCGCTCCAGCGCCCACTTGGTGACGGCCAGGCAGGCCAGTACGTCGTTGCCGTCGACCCGCACGCCCGGGAAGCCGTAGCCCTGCGCGCGCTGGTACAGCGGCACACGGGTCTGCTTCTCGGTGGGCTCGGAGATCGCCCACTGGTTGTTCTGGCAGAAGAACACGACCGGGGCGTTGTAGACCGCGGAGAAGGTGAAGGACTCGGCCACGTCGCCCTGGCTGGAGGCGCCGTCACCGAAGTACGCGATCACCGCCGAGTCGGCGCCGTCCTTGGCGACGCCCATGGCGTAGCCGGTGGCGTGCAGCGTCTGCGAGCCGATGACGATCGTGTAGAGATGGAAGTTGTTGCTGTTCGGGTCCCAGCCGCCGTTGTTCACACCGCGGAACATGCCGAGCAGGTTGGCGGGGTCGACCCCGCGGCACCAGGCGACGCCGTGCTCGCGGTAGGTCGGGAAGACGTAGTCGTCGTCGTTCAGCGCCCGGCCGGAGCCGATCTGGGCGGCCTCCTGGCCGAGCAGCGACGCCCACAGACCCAGCTCGCCCTGCCGCTGCAGGGAGGTGGCCTCGGCGTCGAAGCGGCGGGTCAGCACCATGTCCCGGTACAGGCCGCGCAGCTGTTCGGGCGTGATGCCCTCGACGTACTGGTCGTACTCCGCGTTCTCGACCCGCGTGCCCTCGGGCGTCAGCAACTGGACGAGGTCCGGGTCAGTGCCCTGCTTGGGCGTGGTGCGGCTGGTGCGCTTGGTGCCGGTGGTGCCGGCCTTGCTTCCAGCGCTGCGTCGCGGCTTGCGCGCGGCAGTGCTCTCCACGGTCACGTGTGCTCCTCCGTCGGTCCGGCCCCCGGGTTCGCCGGGTGCCTGGGGGTCCCCTCGGCCCGCGTGGGGCCGCTGAGAGCGGCTCGCCTGCAGCGCACGGACGCACGGGGTGGGTGCGGCTCGTTCGAAACAGACGTGACAGGTGCCCCGGCGAGCGCCCTGCAAAGGGCACGTTACCCAGTGCTCCACATTTCTGTGAAACCCCTCCTGACCTGGGATTTTGCTTGGATATCCAAGTAAATCGAGTAAGTCGGGAACAGGCGCTGGTCACAGCCTTGCAGGGGGCCGGAACAACGGCACGTTATCCCGCTCACCTGGAGCACGGGAAGACGTGAATTCAGCGGCGCCCCTCGCGCGCCTCCCTGTCGGCGGACACCGATCCGCATTCCGCCCCGACGATCACGCGCCGACCCCCTTGTGACCGAATGCGACTGTCTGTGACAAGGCCCAGCTCATGCGTCCGGTTGGTGCCCTAACATCTGGCGCGTACCGCGCTCATCTGTATCGCCCCCGGTGTCGCATGCGCCCCCTCTGGGCGCCCTCCTCTGCCAGTACGCCGCCGGATCCGCGCTCACCTGCGACCCCGTCGACCAGGGACTGCTCAACCGCGGCTACCGGCTCCGCACGACGCGCGGCCGCTACTTCCTCAAGCACCACTTCGACCCCGAGACCGCCGATCCCGCTGCGATCGCGCGGCAGCACCGTGCCACCCAGCGTCTGGCGGACCTAGGCGTCCCCGTGGCACCGCCGCCGGCCGGACGCGACGGCCGTACGGTCGCTGTCGTCGGCGGCCACGCCTACGCCCTGCACCCGTGGGTCGACGGGCGGCACCGGCACGGCGGACAGCTCACCACGGAGCAGTGCGGGCGGCTCGGCGCGCTCCTCGGGACGGTGCACGCGAGCCTGGAGCGGGTGATGACCTCCGCGCCCGCCGCCCGCCCCACGAGCGCCGACCCCGCCGACACCTTCGAACTCATCGACGACCTGTTGCGCCGGGTGCGCCGGCACCGGCCCCGGGACGCGTTCGACGAACTCGCCCTGCACCGCCTGACGGAGCGGCGGGCACTGCTGGAGCAGCACCTGGACCGGCGGCCGCCGAGCGGCGGCTCGGTGGGGTGGGTGCACGGCGACTTCCACCCGTTCAACCTGCTCTACCGGGGAGATGTGCCCGCCGCGATCGTCGACTGGGACAGGCTCGGCGTGGAGCCGCCCGCCGAGGAGGCGGTACGGGCCGCGGCGATCTTCTTCCTGCGGCCCGTCGGCACGCTCGACCTGGCGAAAGTGCGAGCCTATGCGCGCGCGTACCGCCGTACCGCGGGGGCGCGACCCGGCGAACTCGCCACCGCCGTGCACCGCGTGTGGTGGGAGCGGCTCAACGACTTCTGGATGCTGCGCTGGCACTACGAGCGCGGCGACCGCCGCGCGGACGCGCAGTTCCCGGCGGCCTCGGCCCTGGCGGTGTGGTGGACGCACACGTACGACACGGTGTGCGACGCGTTCACGCGCTGAGGGCGAGCACCGGGCCGTGATCCCTGCGGGGCGAGCAGGCGCGGTGCGAGTCCGGTCGGGTGCGGATACGGGCCCGGACACCGGCGGCGCCGAGGAATCTCCACGCGGCGGGGCGGATCCGTGAACGACGTCACGCGCGCGTGGAGGCCGTCGCACGTCCCCTGTTCCCAGGTCCAGTCGTGCTCGGGGCCCACGCGCGCGTGGAGCCGGGCGCCGCCCACGCCGCCGTCACTCGGTGGTCACCGCGCTCCCGCCACGGGCCCGGGTGGCCGATCGACCCGGCCGGGTCGGCGTTCGCAGGTCAGGGCCCCTGCGTACCGCCCGCGCTGTTTCCGCCGCCGTCCGTCGACGTCGGGTCCGAGGCGCCGCCGCCATCGGTGGGCGTGTCGGTCGGCGCGTCCGTGGGCGTCGTATCGGTGGGCTCGTCGGTGGGCTGGTCCGGAGTCGTCGACGGCTGGGCCGGCGGCTGCTGGCTGTACGTCGGCGACGGCGTGTACGAGGGCGTGAAGTCCGAGCCGCTGCCCGTGTTCGAGCTGTCGCTCGTGGACGTGTCGGTCGTCTCGTCCGACGGCGTCGGCGTGGACTTGTCGTCCTGGTGGGCCTTCGTCGGGGCGGGCGACTGCGTCGTGTCGGTCCCGCCGCCGCTTCCGGCCGCGTTGTTCAGCGCGAGCGCGACACCCGCCGCGATGGCGACGACCGCGAGCACCGCGAGGATCCACAGCTTGCCGCGGCCGCTGCCCTGGTTGCCGTGGCCCTCGAAGCCGCCGTCGTCCCCTCCGCCGTAGCCCGCGGGCAGGATCGGCTGCGGGATCTGCGTGGTGCCGGACTGGCCGGGATAAGGCATCACGGTCGTGCCCGCGAAACCCGCCGCCGGGGTGTGCCGGCCGTCGTGGGCGCCCACCGGGCCGGTGTTCCAGGTGCCGGTGTGGCCGCCCTGGTCGTACAGCATCTGCAGCGCGTACTGGACGAGTCCGCGCATCTCCTCGGCGGTCTGGAACCGGTCGTCCGGCTCCTTCGCGAGGGAGCGCATGACGAGCCCGTCCAGCTCCGGCGGAGCCGCCGCGCCCTCGGAGATCTGGGACGGCGGCACCGGCATGTCCTGGACGTGCTGGTAGACCACGGACAGCGGCGTCTCGCCGACGAACGGGGGTCGCAGCGCGAGCAGTTCGTACAGCAGGCAGCCCGTCGCATACAGGTCGGACCGGTGGTCGACGGCCTTGCCCAGCGCCTGCTCGGGGGAGAGGTACTGCGGGGTGCCCATGACCATGCCGGTCTGCGTCATCGTCGTGGACGCCCCGTGCAGGGCCCGCGCGATGCCGAAGTCCATCACCTTGACCGCGCCGTTGTTGGTGATGATGACGTTCGCCGGCTTGATGTCGCGGTGCACGATGCCGTGCTGGTGCGAATAGGCGAGGGCCTCGAGGACGCCCGACACGATGATCAGGGCCTGTTCGGGGCCGGGGGCCTCCGCGTTGAGCAGCAGGTCGCGGATCGTGCGGCCCTCGACGATCTCCATCACGATGTACGGCACCGACTGGCCGCCCACCGAGTCCTCGCCCGAGTCGTACACGGCGACGATCGCATGGTGGTTGAGCCCGGCCACCGACTGGGCCTCGCGCGTGAAGCGGGCCTTGGAGACCGGGTCCTCCGCGAGGTCCGAGCGGAGCAGCTTGACCGCGACGGTCCTGCCGAGGCGCACGTCCTCGGCCGCGAACACCTCGGCCATGCCGCCCCGGCCGAGTCTGCGGGTCAGCCGGTACCGGCCGTCCCCGACAAGCCCGCCGTTGCCCCACGTCTCCGGCGCGTCCGACATCCCGCCGCCAGTCGCCTCGGGGTCGGACGGGCCCTGGGCGCGCTGCGTCTGTGCCATCAGTCCTCGCCGTCGTTTCTGCCCGCGGTCTGCGCGGTGGTTGTCACGGTCTCCGACGGGCCACGCTACAGGCTCCGTGCAAGTCACCGGTCCGAGATGGAACCGGGAAGGACCGGCCATCAAACCCTGCGGGGGGTCCCGTGTGCAAATCCCGTGTACCGCCCGTACGACCCCTGTAACGCTTGCGCGACGCTACTTTCGCGTACGGTCACGGAACGGGCACCGAGCTTGACGTGTCACTGCCCTCGGGCAGACTTGGCCGGGAATAGATCAGTCGATCACGGATCGATCGCGTCGATCGCCGAACACTCGAATATCGATCACGGTCGGGGGCGCGACGAGCGATCGCCGCCGCGCCGATGGGGGACGCAGAAGATGAGCCAGGACGGCGCACAGGGCCGTTATGCGGGGCGATCGGTCGCCGGGGGCCGCTACCAGCTGCGCGACTTGCTCGGCGAAGGCGGAATGGCTTCGGTGCACCTCGCGTACGACACGGTGCTCGACCGCCAGGTCGCGATCAAGACACTTCACACCGAGCTCGGCCGCGAACAGGCCTTCCGCGAGCGCTTCCGGCGTGAGGCGCAGTCCGTGGCGAAGCTCACGCACACGAACATCGTCTCGGTCTTCGACACCGGCGAGGACCAGCTCGACGGGATGACCACCCCGTACATCGTCATGGAGTACATCGAGGGCAAGCCCCTCGGCTCCGTCCTCGACGCGGACGTTCGGCAGTACGGCGCGATGCCGGCCGACAAGGCGCTGAAGATCACCGCGGATGTGCTGGCGGCGCTGGAGATCAGCCACGAGATGGGCCTGGTCCACCGGGACATCAAGCCGGGCAACGTGATGATGACGAAGCGCAACGTCGTCAAGGTGATGGACTTCGGCATCGCGCGCGCCATGCAGTCCGGCGTCACCTCCATGACGCAGACCGGCATGGTGGTCGGCACACCGCAGTACCTGTCGCCGGAGCAGGCCCTCGGCCGGGGCGTGGACGCGCGCAGCGATCTGTACTCGGTCGGCATCATGCTGTTCCAACTGGTCACCGGACGGCTGCCGTTCGAGGCGGACTCACCGCTGGCGATCGCGTACGCGCATGTACAGGAGGAGCCGGTGGCTCCTTCCTCGATCAACCGCTCGCTGCCGCCCGCGGTGGACGCGCTGGTCGCCCGCGCGCTGAAGAAGAATCCCAACGAGCGCTTCCCCAGCGCCGAGGCGATGCGCGACGAGTGCCTGCGCGTGGCCGCGTCCCTCACGACGGCCCCGCCGAGCATCGTGCCGGGTGCGCGGACCTCGGACGGCGCCGGAGTCAGTTCCGCGGTGTTCCCGCCCATCGACCAGGCGAGGCCCGTCCCGCCGGGCGCCGTCCAGACGCCCTACCCCGGCCCCTACGGCGCGCCCGCGCAGTCGCCCGCGTACGGCTACCCCCAGCAGGGCGGTTACCAGACGCCGCAGACCGCCGCGTACGCGCCGCAGCAGTCCTCCACCCCGCCGCCGTACACCATCAACCCGCAGTACCCGACGCCCGCCAACGGCGGCTCGGGCGGGCGGAAGAGCAACCGGGGCGTGGTCATCGGCTCGATCGTGGTCGCCCTGGTCGCGATAGGCGCTCTCGTCACGGCCCTGTCGCTGAATGCCGGCGGCGACGACAACCCGGGCGGTGGCGGCAGCAGCACCAGCGCGTCCTCGAGTGGGGTCGCGGGCCACAAGGGCCCCGACACGACGAAGACGATCGACACGACCAAGTGCACGGAGCCGGAGGAGTCGTACAACGACCCGAAGAAGATCCGGATCCCGGACTTCTCCTACAAGTACATCATGTCGGTCAAATCGTGCTTCCAGGCCGCGGGTTGGCAGATGTCGATCAAGCATGTCGACGAGAACACCTACGGCGAGGGCACGGTGATGGATCAGTTCCCGTCCGCCGGCACGGACGTCGATCCCAAGAAGATGCCGGAGATCGAACTGAGCGTCTCCACGGGCAACCCGTCGTAAGCGGCTCCTGACGCAACGCGAGGGCCCGGCACCGAATGGTGCCGGGCCCTCGAACGTTCCCGGGTTCTACAGGTACGGTCCGCCGGCCCGGCCGCCCGTGCGACCGTCCTCCTCGCCGTCGGGGGAGCCGACGCCCGGCGGCAGGGCCCGGCGCATCTGCTCCAGCTGAGCCCGCGCCGCCATCTGCTGGGCGAACAGGGTGGTCTGGATGCCGTGGAACAGCCCTTCCAGCCAGCCCACCAGCTGTGCCTGCGCGATACGCAGTTCCGCGTCGCTCGGAATGACGTGGTCCGTGAAGGGCAGGGAGAGCCGCTCCAGTTCCTCGACGAGTTCGGGGGCGAGACCGTCCTCCAGCTCCTTCACCGAACTGGCGTGGATCTCCTTCAGGCGCTGTCGGCTCGCCTCGTCCAGAGGAGCCGCACGCACCTCCTCCAGCAGCTGCTTGATCATGCTTCCGATACGCATGACCTTCGCGGGCTGCTCCACCTGTTCGGTCACCGGGACCTCGCGGAAGTCATCGTCTCCAGTGCCGCCGAGTGCCATTCCGTCCTGGCCTACGACCAGGATCCTCGGGGCGTTCTCGGACGACCTTTCGTTCCTCGGCATCTCCATGCCGCCATTCTCTCGCACGGGTGCATCACACCAGTCATGTGCCCTCGGTGAGAGGTGATCCACCCTGCGACACGCCCTGTCCGGGCTCGGCAGGCGCTTCCGTCTGGCGGCGCTGCGAGGCACCGCAGCATGGCCTCGCAGCGGGTCAAGACAGCTTGGCCTCGCAGTGGGTCGAGCCGATGGAGCGCGGCCTCGGGTGTGTCGACGGCCACGGCCGGCTTGGCCGCCTGTTCATTGCGCGGCGGACCGGGGCGTTCCACCGGACGGATGCAGCGGTCCTGCGGACGGAGGTACCCGTCGTGCAGTTCGTCACGGCCTGCTTCGGTGAGTGCGTACGCGTGCCTTCTCGCGCCCCGCTCCTCCTGCTTGACCAGCCCTTCCTCCTCCAGCCGCGCCAGGACCGCGCTCGTCTTCCCGGCGTCCGGCGCCCACACCGCCCGGGCCCGCGCCTCCGGCTCCGTGCATAGCCGGGCACCGTCGCGAGAAATCGCGTTTCAGCAGCGTAGGCACGGCGTGGCGCATTGACATGCCGCTCTTTGCGGTGGGTCGGGTGGGGAAATGACGGCCGGAAAGCGGGCCTCGCATCGGACCCAGAGCCGAGATGCCGGATATGGGGGCCCGTGTGAGGCTGAAGCCGTTGATCTTGCCGCCCCGAGCACGGGAGGGGGTCACACGCGTGACTCCAAGGCTCTGTACGCCGACCACGTTCCGCACGCTTCGCGTGTCCGTTCTGCCGTCCGTCCTCACGACGACGGCCCTCTTGGGCATATCCCCCGCGTACGGCATGTCGCCCGAGTACGGGATCGGGTCCCGCTCCGGCCCCCGGCCCGCGTCGTCCGCCGCTCAGCCCACGTACAACACCCGGTATTCCGCTGTCGCCGCCTCGTCGACTTACGCCACCCGGTCCGCACACTCCGTGCGGCCCGCCACGGCGCCGCCCGCGACCCACGTGCACGCCGCCGGGCACGGGGCATACGCCTCGTGCTTCCCCAGCGCCGTTGCGCACAGGCCGACGGCCACGACCGGCTCCCCACACCGCGGGGGACAGAAGGCGTCAGCCCTCGCCGCGCACTCAGCGGTCGCGGGACACGAGACGTCAGCCGCCACCGCTCACGCAACCGTCGTGGGACACAAGGCGGCACTGGCCAACGCTCACGCAGCTCCCGAAAGGGGCAAGGCGGTACGCGCCACTGCTCATGCAGCCCACGCGGAGCACAAGGCGATATCCGCCACCGCACACTCAGCCCCCACGGAGCACAAAGCGGCGGCCCCCGCTCCACGTGCCGCGACTTCCCTCGCGCACAGGACTTCCACGTCAGCCACCGGCAGGTCCCTCGCGGCCAAGGCCCCGGCGGCATCCATCCGCATGGCGGTCTTCGACTTCAAGGCGTCCCGCGCCCCCGCGGGCGCACCCGCCGCCAGGCGTTCGACGGCGCCGGCACTGGCGGCCTCCGCCGTGTCCTCGCCCGATCCCTCCCGTGCCGGAAGCCTGCCCGGAGTGGGACGGTTGCGGCCCGGGCGGACGGACTCCTCACCGGAGGACCAGGGGGACGAGCCGACGTACACGGATGAGGACCCCTCGGCACTGCAGGAGCCGACGGAGAACGACACCCAGTACCCCGACCTGGGGGACGAGGAGTCCATCGGTGCGGTCGACCCGCTGAAGTCCTCGCCCACCCCGTCGCAGGACTCCGCCGTCCTCGCCCGGGAAGCCGGGGGCTCGGAACCAGTGACGGAGATACTGCCCCTCGGCAGCGGTCTGGTCCTCGTCGGTGCCGGACTGGGACTCGCCCTCCTCGCCCTGCGTCTGCGCCGGGAGTGACCGCTGCGCCCGGCTACGGCACGACCAGCAGGACCTTCCCGATGTGCCCGCTCTCCTCCAGCAGGCGATGGGCCTCGGCGGCGTCGTTCATCGGAATCTCCCGGTCGACGACCGGGCGGACGTGACCGGCGGCGGTCAGCGGCCAGACGTGCTCGCGCACCGCCGCCACGATCGCCGCCTTCTCACCGAGCGGACGCGCTCGCAGCGAGGTCGCCGTGATCGCGGCCTGCTTCCTCAGCAATGTGTTGATGTTCAGCTCGCCCGTCACCCCGCCCTGCAGGCCGATGATCGCGAGCCGCCCGTTCACCGCGAGTGCCTGGACATTGCGGTCCAGGTACATCGCACCCATGTTGTCGAGGATGACGTCCGCACCCTCCCCGGCGGTGGCCTCCCGGATCTCCTCCACGAAGTCCTGCTCGCGGTAGTTGATCAGTACGTCCGCTCCCAGATCCGCGCAGCGCTCCAGCTTCTCCTTGCTGCCCGCGGTGACCGCGACCTTGGCGCCCACAGCCTTGGCGAGCTGGATCGCCATGGTGCCGATGCCGCTGGATCCGCCGTGCACAAGGAGCGTCTCGCCGGGGCGCAGATGGGCGACCATGAAGACGTTCGACCAGACCGTGCAGGTCACCTCCGGCAGCGCGGCGGCATGCCGCAGTTCGAGGCCCTCCGGCACGGGCAGCAGCTGCCCCGCGGGGACGACGACCTTCTCGGCGTAGCCGCCGCCCGCGAGCAGTGCACAGACCTCGTCGCCGACGGCCCACCCCGAGACACCCGGGCCCAGCGCGGCGATGCGCCCCGAGCATTCGAGTCCGGGATAGAGGGAGGCACCGGCCGGTGGGTTGTAGAAGCCCTGCCGCTGAAGGACGTCGGCGCGGTTGACGCCGGCGGCCACCACATCGACCAGCACTTCGCCCTCGCCGGGTACGGGATCGGGGACCTCGGTCCACACCAGCGCCTCGGGTCCACCAGGTTCAGGAATCGTGATCGCGTACATGAGGGGGACGCTACTCCTCATGGTCAGCCCTTCGAGAGCCGACGGCACGGCGCCTTAAGCCAAGGGGAAGACCGCCAGGTGCGCCCGCTCCGGGACTTCCACCCGATGGGTGACGGTGGGCACCCGGACAGCAAATGACCGCCGGGGTGACCACACAGTCAGCAAATGACCGCCGGGGTGACCACACAGTCAGCGAGTGACCGCCGGGGTGACCAAACGGCCAGCACGTGGCCACCAGGGTGTCAGCCCGGTCGGCAGGCGACCGCCGGGTGTGCACACGGTCAGCAGCGCCCGCCTCAGAATCGGATGTTCCACGTGAAACACACCCTCTAGCGACTCACCCTGCCAAGTCACCCGCCCGAGTCACGCTCTCCAGGCCGCGCTCCGGACGACACGTTCCCGAAGTCACGGTGCGGAATTCACCCCGCCAAGGCCCAGGGGAGGTCGAGGAGTTCCAGTTCCTCACCGGGCCTCGCGCCACCCGGCGGTACGACCGCGAGGGCGTCCGCGGCGGCGATGCCACGCAGCATCGCCGGGCCGTTGTAATGCAGCGGCACCGCATGGTCGGCCCGGACGGAGACAGGGACGAGCCGGGTGTCGTACGGGTGGCCGTGGACGGCGTCCTTCAGAGGCAGCGTGTACAACTCCGGTGCCAGGCGCCCCCCAAGGCCGCGCAGCAGCGGCTCAGCGAGCGTCAGCAGACCGGAGACGGCCGCGAGAGGGTTACCGGGCAGCCCCACGAGGTGCTGGTCCTCCCGCAGGCGGGCAAGGAGCATGGGGTGGCCGGGGCGCACCTTCACCCCGTCGACGAGGAGCTCGGCTCCGAGGCGGCGCAGAGTGGGGTGGACGTGGTCGACAGGTCCCGCGGCCGTGCCGCCGGTCGTCACGATCAGGTCGGCGGTCGAGGAAGTGATCGCCTGCTGCAGGGCCTCGGCGGAATCCCCCAGCCTCCGGACGGCCGGCACCTCGGCACCGAGGGCCCGCAGCCACGGCGGCAGCATCGGACCGAGCGCGTCCCGGATCAGGCCGTCCTTGGGCAGGCCCGCGGTGAGCAACTCGTCCCCCAGAATCAGGACTTCGGCGCGCGGCCGGGGCAGCGCGGACAGGGCGTCGTACCCGGCGCCCGCGGCGAGCCCGAGCACGGCCGGGGTGACCTGGGTGCCGCCAGGAAGCAACTGGTCCCCGCTGTGGCACTCCTGGCCGCGCGGCCGGATGTCCTGCCCGTGCGCGACCGTGGGGGTCCCCCCTGCCCGAGCGGAACCGAAACCTTGGGGGAGGGCCGCGTGCAAGCGCCCGTTGCCATCCATGCGGCCATGTTCGCTGCGCAGCACGGCGGTGGTGTCCGGCGGGACGCGGGCACCGGTGGCGATCCGCACGGCCTCGCCGTCACCCAGAGGCGCGGGGTCGGCGTGGCCGGCGAGGACTCCGTTCCCCTCCCGTACGGCCCAGGGACCGGGGCCCGCGACCGCCCAGCCGTCCATGGCCGAGGTATCGAAGGAAGGCAGATCGGTGAGGGCGGTGAGGGGCGCGGCGAGCACGAGACCGAGGGCGGCGTCGAGGGACACGTGGACGGGCTCCCGGCGGGGCACGGATCGGGCCGCGCGCTCGGCGACCGCACGGGCCTCGGGCCAGGGCGTGGCCTGATGGCGGTCCGGATGCTTCGACGTCACACAGGACCCGGCACCGTCGGCACGGTCCGGGCCGGAGCCTTCGCTGTCGGCGTCCCCCGCGGTGCCGGGCGGGTGCCCGGGCGTATGGGCGCCGTGTTCCGGGGACGGCGAGGTGGACCCGGGCGTGTGCACATTCGGGTCCCGGACGAGGGCGAGGGCCTCTTCGAGGTCCAGGTCGTGCTGCTCCGCGGGCGAACCGGTGGGGCGGGCCGGCTGCGGACGGCTCCTGTCCCCGCTGTCGTTGGCCACGGCCAGCGCCTCCTCCACGTCGCGTTCCTCGGTGTCCAGGTGTCCCTGGGCGCCGCGCTCGGTCATCCGGCGTCCGGCGCGGGCTCGGCGGGGTCCTCGTCCGCCCAGCGCAGAGCCAGCGCGGCTGCCTTGCGGGCGGCCTCGGCGACCGCCTCCGGCCCGCCATTCGCCTGCGCGGCCGCATAGCCGACGAGGAACGTCGTCAGCGGGGCCGCGGGACGTGCGACGCCATGCGCGGCATCACGAGCGAGGTCGAGAAGGACGCCGGTGTCGACGTCGAGGTCGATGCCCAGTTCGTTCTTGACTGCGGAGATCCATTCATCCAGCACGTGCTCATGCTCCCTGATCCGTGTGCGGGCGGCGGCGATGTCGTCCCAGGTGTCGCAGTCGAACGACGCGACGGGGTCGGAGATACGGGTGAGACCGAGCCGGGCGGTCAAGCGCCGCAGCGGAAGGCCGGAGAGACCGGCGTGCTCGGAGGCCAGCCCCGCCAACTCGCGGCGCAACGCAGCGCTCCGGTAGGCAGCGACGAGGGGCTGGTCCCGGCCCTCGGAGTCGGTGAGCACGGCACCATCGGCGCCGTCGGCCGCCACGCCTGCCAGCAGCCGCCGTACCGTCCCCTGCTCCAGGAACGGCAGGTCGGCGGAGAGCACGACGACGTATCCGGCGGTGGTCCGTGCCAGGCCCGTGTCGAGCGCGGCGACCGGTCCCGCGCCTGGCGGCTCCTCGCGGGCCCAGACCACGGGGCGCGCGGTGGGCCTGGGGTCGGCAACGACCACCGTGGTGGCCGCGCCCGAACAGGCCGCCAGCACGCGGTCGAGCAGCGCCCGTCCACCGACGCGCACCGCGGGTTTGTCCGCCCCGCCGAGCCGCCGGGCGGAGCCGCCGGCGAGCACAACGGCGTCGTACACGTCGCCGCCCCAGTCGCCGGGGTCCTCGTACGCGGTCATGCCCCGAGTATGGGCGCCGGATGGATCATTGCCACCCCCGCACACAGCAGCTGTGCGCGGGAGCTTGCTCACAGTGTCGAGAGATGTCCGTGGCGCAGCCGGCTCACAGCGTGCGCAGCAGCACCCCCGGCTGCTCCACGCAGTCCGCCACGTACCGCAGGAACCCGCCCGCCGTACCGCCGTCGCACACCCGGTGGTCGAAGGTGAGGGAGAGCTGCACGACCTGCCGCACGGCCAGTTCGCCCTCGTGCACCCAGGGCTTGGGGACGATACGGCCGACGCCGAGCATGGCCGCCTCGGGGTGGTTGATGATCGGCGTGGAGCCGTCGACGCCGAACACCCCGTAGTTGTTCAAGGTGAAGGTGCCGCCGGTGAGCTCACCGGGGGTGAGGGCCCCGGTGCGCGCGGCCTCGGTCAGCCGGGCGAACTCCGCGGTCAGCGACTCGGCGTCCCGTACGTGCGCGTCGCGTACGACAGGCACGACGAGTCCTCGTTCGGTCTGCGCGGCGAACCCGAGGTGGACCTGGTCGAGCCGGACGATCTCCCGGGCCTCCGTGTCGACCGTGGAGTTGAGCTCGGGGAACCGGGCGAGGGCCGCGGTGCAGATCCGGGCGAGCAGCGCGAGCAGGGAGATCTTCGGGCCGCCGACCGCGTTCATGGCTGCCCGGGTGCGCATGAGTTCCGTGGCGTCCGCGTCGACCCAGCAGGTGGCGTCCGGAATCTCGCGCCGGCTGCGGGAGAGCTTGTCCGCGACGGCGCCGCGGACGCCCTTGAGGGGGACGCGGGTGCCGGCGGTGACGGGTCCGGGTGCGCGTGTGCCCGGTCCGGGTGTGTACGGCGCCGCTTCGGGGACCGGTGCCCCGGACGAGGGGAACGTACGGGACGGGACCGGGGCGAAGGTGGACGCGGCAGCCATGGCCGCCGAGGACCCGGTCCGGGCCACCGCGGCCCGCAGCGCGTCCTCCACATCGGCGCGCAGGATCAGCCCGTCCGGCCCCGAACCGTCCAACTGCCTCAGGTCGACGCCGTGCTCGCGGGCGAGCCTGCGCACAAGCGGGGAGATCACCGGAATGGGGCCGTCGGGGCGCTCCGGAACGGCAACACGGGACCTCCCGTCGGCGACAGCGGACATCGAGGCGCCGGCGGTGGGTGCCGGGGCGAAGTCCGTCTCTGTTGCCCGGCCGGAACCGGGACGCGCTGTCCGGGTCACTCCGTCCGTGGGCCGCGAGCCGGGCTGCTGCGCCCGCACCCTGCGGCGGCGTGCGGGCGCCGCCGAGGTGCCGTACCCGACCAGGACGTTCCCGGACGACTCCTCGGCCTCGTCCGCGGCAGCGCCGACGGCGACCGTCAACAGCGGAGCGCCGACGGGCAGTTCCGCGCCCTCCTCGCCGAAGCGGGCCGTGACCACGCCTCCGTAGGGGCAGGGCACCTCCACCATCGCCTTGGCCGTCTCCACCTCGACGACCGGCTGGTCGACCGCGACGACATCGCCGACCTGGACCAGCCAGCGGACGATCTCCGCCTCGGTGAGCCCCTCCCCGAGGTCGGGCAGCCTGAACTCCAGCACCTGGGCCATCAGCTCTCCGCCTCCCACTGCAGACGCCCGACGGCGTCCAGGATCCGGTCCACGCCCGGCAGATGGTGCCGCTCCAGCATCGGCGGCGGATAGGGGATGTCGAACCCGGCCACGCGCAGCACCGGGGCCTCCAGATAGTGGAAGCAGCGCTCGCCGATCCGCGCGGCGATCTCGCCGCCCGGCCCGCCGAAGCCGGTCGACTCGTGCACCACCACGGCCCGGCCCGTGCGGCGCACGGACGCCGTCACCGTCTCGTCGTCGAAGGGCACCAGGGAGCGCAGATCGACGACTTCGAGGTCCCAGCCCTCGGCCCGCGCGGCCTCGGCGGCCTCCAGGCAGACCGGTACCGAGGGGCCGTAGGTGATGAGCGAGGCGCTCCGGCCCGGGCGTCGCACCACGGCACGGCCTATGGGCTCGACCGTCTCGGGCTCCTCGGGGTTCCAGGAGTCCTTCGACCAGTACAGCCGCTTGGGCTCGAGGAAGACGACCGGGTCGTCGGAGGCGATCGCGGCGCGCAGCAGCCCGTACGCGTCGGCGACCGTCGCGGGCGTGACGACATGGAGCCCCGGCGTCGCCATGTAGTACGCCTCGGAGGAGTCGCTGTGGTGCTCGACGCCGCCGATGCCTCCTCCGTAGGGGACACGGATGGTGATCGGCATCGGCATGGCGCCGCGGGTGCGGTTGCGCATGCGTGCGACATGGCTGACGAGCTGCTCGAACGCGGGGTAGGCGAACGCGTCGAACTGCATCTCCACGACCGGCCGCAGGCCGTACATCGCCATGCCGACGGCCGTGCCGAGGATGCCCGCCTCGGCGAGCGGCGTGTCCATACAGCGGTCGTCGCCGAACTCCTTGGCGAGCCCGTCGGTGACACGGAAGACACCGCCGAGTGTGCCCACGTCCTCGCCCATGACGTGCACGGACGGGTCGGCGGCCATGGCGTCGCGCAACGCGCGGGTGAGGGCCTGCGCCATGGTGGCCGGCTTGAGGGCAACGGTCGTCATCGCCCGGCTCCTTCCGGTCCGGCGGCCTCGGCGTCCAGCTCCGCCTGCAACTGGGTGTCCTGCTCGACGAGCTGGGTGGTGGGTCGTTCGTAGACGTGGGCGAAGAGGTCCATCGGGTCGAGCGCCGGGTCCTCGTTCATACGGGCCCGCAGGTCCGCCGCCATCGCCTCGGCGTCCTCACGCGCAGTCTTTATCCCGTCCTCGTCGAGGAGTCCGCGCTCGGTCAACTCGCGCTCGAGCAGCAGGATCGGGTCGTGGTCGCGCCAGGCCTCGACCTCGGCGTCGCCGCGGTAGCGGGTCGCATCGTCGGCGTTCGTGTGGGCGTCGATGCGGTACGTCACCGCCTCGATGAGCGTGGGGCCGCCGCCCTGGCGCGCGTGCCGTACGGCGTCGGCGAGCACCTCGTGCACGGCGGCGGCGTCGTTTCCGTCGACGAGACGGCCCGGCATTCCGTATCCCACGGCCTTGTGGGCCAGGGAGGGTGCCGCCGTCTGCTTGGCGAGCGGCACGGAGATCGCGAAGCCGTTGTTCTGGACGAGGAAGACGACCGGCGCCTGCCAGACGGCGGCGAAGTTCATCGCCTCGTGGAAGTCGCCCTCGCTGGTACCGCCGTCGCCGACCAGGGCGAGCGCGACCACGTCGTCGCCCTTCAGCCGGGCGGCGTGCGCAAGACCCACGGCGTGCGGCAGCTGGGTGGCCAGCGGGGTGGACAGGGGGGCCACACGGTGCGCGTACGGGTCGTAACCGGTGTGCCAGTCGCCCCGCAGCAGGGTCAGCGCCTCGACGGGGTCGACGCCGCGGGCGACGGTCGCGAGGGTGTCACGGTAGCTGGGGAAGAGCCAGTCGCGCTCCTCGAGCACGAGCGCGGCGGCGACCTGGCAGGCCTCCTGCCCGGTGCTGGAGGGGTAGACGGCCAGGCGGCCCTGCTTGGTGAGCGCTGTCGCCTGCGTGTTGTACCGGCGGCCGCGCACGACCTGCGCGTACAACAGGCGCAACAGCTCCGGGTCGGCCTTGGCGGCGGCCTCGGTGCCGAGGACGCGGTACGGCAGTGCGTCGGGCAGCAGCGGAGCGGGGTCGGTACGGGGCTGCCAGGCGGGCGGCGGTGTGGGCCGGTAGGCCCCCCGCTGCTCCATGACCGTCATGACGGCACCTCCTCGTGGGAGCGGCTTCAGGCGCGCCACGGGAGTGATGCGCCTCACCTACCGATTGTTCGGTCGTCGGCACATTTTGGCTACAGGCGCCTTCAGGCTGTGGACAAACGGTTCTCCACAACCTGAGATGTACGCAGTACGTCCATGGTAGAGAGGCGCGGGCGCATGGCACCTGAACAAATGGCTGAGCCGCCGGAGCACGGCCCCGCTCAGCCGCCGCGCCCGCTCGACGCCATCGACCGGGACATCCTGCAGATCCTCCAGTCGGACGGCCGTGCGTCCATACGGGCGGTCGCCGAGCGGGTCCATGTCTCCCGCGCCAACGCCTACGCGCGGATCAACCGGCTCATGGACGACGGCGTGATCCGCGGCTTCGGTGCCCGGGTGAACCACGAACGCGCCGGCCACGGCACGTCGGCGTACATCACCCTGAAAATAGTCCAGAACTCCTGGCGCACGGTCCGCGAGCAGCTGCGTCTGCTCCCCGGCTCCTCCCATATCGCCCTGGTCGGCGGGGACTTCGACGTACTGCTGCTGGTCCACACGCCCGACAACCGGGCCCTGCGCGAGCTGGTCCTGACCCGGCTCCAGGCGATCCCCGAGGTGCTCAGCACGCGCACGCTGCTGGTCTTCGAGGAGGAGGATCTGGAACCGGAGGGCTGACCCTCAGGGCGCCACCCGGCCTCAGCCCTCCTGGCGCAGCCCCGAGAAGACCAACTGCACGACCGCGTCGGCGACCTCTCGCTCGCCCATGCCACGCCCGTCGGGCCGGTACCACTCCACGATCGAGTTGATCATCCCGAAGACCAGCCGCGTCGCGAGCCGCACCTCCACGTCGCCGCGCACATCCCCGTCGGCCGCCGCGGCCTTCAGCAGCTCGGCGACCCGGTGGTCGAACTCGCGGCGCCGCTCCAGCGCCCACCGCTCCGTGCCGGTGTTGCCGCGCACCCGAAGCAGCAGCGTCACATACGGCAGTTCGGCGGTCAGCACCTCCACCATGCGCCGTACGACGTACTCGAGCCGCTCCACGGCACGCCCCACGCGCGCGTGCTCCTCGTCGAGGATCCCGAACAGGCCGTCCAGCGCCCGGCTGACGGCGCGGCGCAGCAGCTCCTCCTTGCCCGCCACATGGTGGTAGATCGACGACTTGGAGATGCCGGCCGCCTTGGAGAGGTGCTCCATCGAGGTGCCGTCGTAGCCGCGCTCGTTGAAGACCTGCACGGCGACGGAGAGCAGGCTCTCCGGGGTGTACGTGTCGCGCCTCACGGTGGTCATGAGGTGCCCTCCCGCCTCTCGGATGCGTACGCGTGGCGGTACAGCGCGAGGGACGGGGCGTACCGCCCGGAGGGGTCGCGCATGTGCAGGTCGTCCAGCAGGTCGTAGGCCCAGCTGCACCCGAGCCTGCGACTCCACTCGAAGGGGCCCAGAGGGTAGTTGACGCCGAGGCGCATCGCGGTGTCGATGTCCTCCTCGGTGGCCACGCCCTTGGCGACCGCGTCGTGCGCCAGGTCGACGATCCGCGCCACCGTACGAGCGACGATCATGCCGGGTACGTCCCCGATGAGGCTGACGTCCTTACCGAGCGCCTGGAACAGCCCGGTGGCCTCGGCGAGGGTCTGCGCGGAGGTGTCCTGGGAGGCGGACAGGGCGATCCGGGTCGCCCGGCGGTAGTCGAGCGCCAGGTCGAAGTAGACGACGTCACGGAACTCGACGGAGGTCTGCCCGTCGGCGAGGGCCAGCTGGCCGCCACTGGGCAGGACCAGACGGGTGCCGTGGTCCTCTTCGTCGTCGCGGACGCCGATGCCGGCCTCGCGTATCAGGGCGAGCAGTTCCCCGGCGGGTCCCAGGTCGCCTTCCGCGACGACGTACGCGGGCGGGCGCTCCTTCTCCGCGGTGTGCGGTTCGGACTGCTCGGCGCCGTCCGCGTAGTCGTACCAGCCGTGACCGCTCTTGCGTCCGAGCCTCCCCGACTCGACCAGCCTGCGCTGGGCGAGCGAGGGCGTGAAGCGCACGTCCTGGAAGAAGGACTCCCACACGGAGCGGGTGACGGATTCGTTGACGTCCTGGCCGATCAGGTCGGTCAGTTCGAAGGCGCCCATCCGGAAGCCGCCGGACTCGCGCAGGACCGCGTCGATGGTGGCCGGATCGGCGGCCTGCGCCTCGTAGACCGCGAACGCCTCCGCGTAGAAGGGCCGCGCGATGCGGTTGACGATGAAACCAGGGGTGTCCGCGCAGGCTACCGGGGTCTTGCCCCAGGCCCGGGCCGTCTCGTACGCGCGCGTGGCCGAGGTGACGTCGGTGGCGAACCCGGAGACGACCTCCACCAGCGGCATCAGCGGGGCGGGGTTGAAGAAGTGCAGGCCGACGAGACGGCCCGCGTTGCGCAGGGCGCCGCCGATGGCGGTCACGGACAGGGACGAGGTGTTGGTGGCGAGCAGGCAGTCGTCGCCGACGATGTCCTCCAGGTCCCGGAACAGCTGCTGCTTGACCTCCAGGCGCTCGAGGACCGCCTCGACGACGAGCGAGCAGCCCGCCAGTTCCTCCAGGCTTCCGGCGGCCAGCAGACGGGCGCGGGCCGCGTCCCGCTCAGCTGCGGTGAGCCGGTCCTTCTCGACGAGCCGGTCGAGGCGGCCACCGATCGCCGCCACCGCCTCGTGGGCTCGGCCGGGGACGGCGTCGTACAGCCGCACCGAATGGCCCGCTACCAGCGCGACCTGGGCGATGCCCTGGCCCATGGTGCCGGTGCCCACGACGGCCATGGGGCTGCTGAGGTCGAGTGCTGTCATGTGCGCGATCCTCCCGCACGGGGTTTTCCACAGATACGGCGGTCCCCCTTGTACCGACCGATCGTTCGGTTACTCTAACTCTGTCCGCCTGTTCCTGCCCAGCTCATGAGCTCAAGGAAGAGCTCGAGAGACGAGGAGTTGGTCCCGCATGGCCGCCGAACTCACCGCGCACCAGCTGATCGCCCAGCACCGGCCCACCCTCGACCAGGCGCTGGAATCCATCCGCACACGCGCGTACTGGTCCCCGCACCCCGAGCACCCGAAGGCCTACGGAGAGAACGGCAGCCTGGACGCCGCGGCCGGCAAGGCCGCCTTCGACGCGCTCCTCGGCACCCGCCTCGACCTCGGCCAGCCGGGCACGGACGACTGGACGGGCGGCGAGACGTCCCCCTACGGGATCGAGCTGGGCGTCACCTACCCCCACGCGGACATCGACGTACTGCTGCCCGCCATGCGCGCGGGCCAGCGGGCGTGGCGCGACGCCGGCGCGGAGATGCGCGCGGTGGTGTGCCTGGAGATCCTCAAGCGCATCAGCGACCGGACGCACGAGTTCGCGCACGCGGTCATGCACACCAGCGGCCAGGCCTTCATGATGGCGTTCCAGGCGGGCGGCCCGCACGCCCAGGACCGCGGCCTGGAGGCGGTCGCGTACGCGTACGTGGAACAGGTCCGCACCCCGGACACCGCGGAGTGGACCAAGCCGCAGGGCAAGCGGGACCCGCTGGCGCTCACCAAGACGTTCAAGCCGGTCCCGCGCGGCATCGCGATGGTCATCGGCTGCAACACCTTCCCGACGTGGAACGGCTACCCGGGCCTGTTCGCGTCCCTGGCCACGGGCAACGCGGTCCTGGTCAAGCCCCACCCGCGCGCGGTGCTGCCGCTCGCGCTCACCGTCCAGGTGGCCCGGCAGGTGCTGGCCGAGGCGGGCTTCGACCCGAACCTGGTGGCGCTGACCGTCGAGCACCCCGGCGAAGGCATCGCCAAGACGCTCGCCGTGCGCCCGGAGATCCGGATCATCGACTACACGGGCTCGACCTCGTTCGGCGACTGGCTGGAGGCCAACGCCCGTCAGGCGCAGGTCTACACGGAGAAGGCCGGTGTCAACACCGTGCTCGTGGAGTCGACGGACGACTACAAGGGGATGCTGTCGAACCTGGCGTTCTCCCTGTCCCTCTACAGCGGCCAGATGTGCACCACCCCGCAGAACCTGCTGATCCCGCGGGACGGCATCTCCACCGACCAGGGCCCGAAGTCCTACGACGAGGTGGTCGCCGATCTCGCGCGGTCGGTCGACGGCCTGCTGGGCGACGACGCCCGGGCGAACGCACTGCTCGGCGCGATCGTGAACCCCGACGTCAAGGCACGTCTGGAGGCGGCGGCCGGCCTCGGCGAGGTCGCCCTGGCATCCCGGGAGATCACCAACCCCGACTTCCCGGGAGCGGTCGTCCGGACCCCGGTCGTGGTCAAGCTCGACGGCGCCAAGCCGGACGCCGAGGCCGCCTACATGAGCGAGTGCTTCGGCCCGGTCTCCTTCGCGGTCGCGGTGGATTCGGCGGCTGACGCGGTGGACCTGCTTCGGCGGACGATCCGGGACAAGGGTGCGATGACCGTCGGCGCCTACACCACCTCCGAGGATGTCGAGCAGGCCGTCGAGGAGGCATGCCTGGAGGAGTGCGCTCAGCTCTCCCTGAACCTGACCGGCGGGGTGTACGTCAACCAGACGGCCGCGTTCTCCGACTTCCACGGCTCGGGCGGCAACGCGGCGGCCAACGCGGCCCTGTGCGACGGGGCGTTCGTGGCGAACCGCTTCCGTGTGGTGGAGGTGCGCCGGGAGGCGTAGGACCGGCTCAGGCGGGAGCGCCCCCGGCGGCGCTCCAGTGGTACAGCGTCATGGCCACACTGGTCGCGAGGTTGTAGCTGGAGACCTGGGGGCGCATCGGCAGGGACACCAGGTGGTCCGTGCGGTCGCGGAGTTCGGCGGACAGACCGGTGCGCTCGGAGCCGAACGCGAGGACGGCGTCGTCGGGGAGCTTCAGTCCGCGGATGTCCTCGCCCTCCGGGTCCAGTGCGAAGAGCGGGCCCGGCGGCAGTTCGGCCACGGACAGCCGCTCCACGGCGGTCGCGAAGTGCAGCCCGGCCCCGCCGCGGACCACCGTGGGATGCCAGGGGTCCAGAGTGCCGGTCGTGACCACTCCGGTCGCGCCGAAGCCGGCCGCGAGGCGGATCACCGCTCCCGCGTTGCCCAGGTTGCGCGGGTTGTCGAGGACGACGACGGGGGCGCGGCGGGGCATGCGCCGCAGCGTCTCCAGGTTGGTCTCGCGTGCGGGGCGCACGGCGAGAGCGGCCACCCCGGTGGGGTGCGGGCGCGGCACCAGCGCCTGGTAGGTGTCCTCGGGGACTTCCATCAGGAGGGCGTCCAGGGTGTCGTGTACGTCGGGGGCGAGCTCGTCGGCCAGGGAGAGTGCGGCCTGCCGGTCGGTGGTGACGGCCACCGGCACGCGCGCGTGGAAACGCACCGCGTGCTTGAGCGCGTGGAACCCGTCGAGCAGGACGCAGGCGTCGGCGAGCCCGCGCCAGGTGCTCAGCGGGTCGGTGGTGCCGGAGGGATCCGTCATGCCCCGCAGCCTACGTGCGACGCAGCCCGGGAAGCTCTCGACATCGAGGGCCTGGGCATCCGCGGGGCACGAACGGCAAGGACAGCACAGACGGCTGGTTTCCGCCCTGTATCAGGCAAGACCCGTCGGGCTCGGGACAGGACGCACCTACGCCGTCGTACCGGCATGTGTGTGCTCGGGCGCCTCATCGGCGTGCTGCCGCAGGCGCGGCCCGGGCAGGGAGGACCGGACACGGTGCTGAGCGAGCCGTCGACGCCCACGCGCCGCCCATGCGCCCAGCCTCCGCAAGAAGGGCGTCGGCAGGAACACGGCATCGGCGGCGATCATCGCCAGCGAGAAGAACGGCAGCCCGAGGACCACGGCGATCACCGCGTGCTCGGTCATCATGAACGCCAGCAGGACGTTCTTGACGCGCCGGTTGAGCAGGGTGAAGGGGAAGGCGACCTGCGCGGCGACCGTCCCGTACGTCACCAGCAGCACCAGCACACTGGACGAGGACAGCAGGTCGGACAGCGCGGGCCAGGGTGAGAAGTAGTCCAGGTGAAGCGGGTAGTGGACCGCGGTGCCGTCCTGCCAGCGGGAGCCCTGGATCTTGTACCAGCCGGCCGTCGAGTAGATCAGACAGGCCTCGGCCATGATCACGAGCAGGGCCGCGTTGTGGACGAGATTGGCGACGATGTCCAGCAGCATGCGGGGCTCCGAGTGCGGGGCGCGCCTCTCGACGCACCACCACAGCCCCTGCACCGCCCACAACGCCCAGAACACGACGAGCCACCCGATGTCCAGCCAGCCCGCACCCGTCGCCAGGGCCAGCGCGAGGCCGAGCACGGCCCACACCGCGGGTCCCGCCCGGTCGGGCCGCGGCAACTCGCCAAGCGTCTGTGCGGCACGGGCGCGCCGGGCGCGCCGTTCGTCCAGCGACCACACCTGCCCGCAGCGGGTGAACACCAGGTAGATCGCCATCAGGTGGATGACGTTGTCGCCGCCGTCGCCCATGAAGACGCTGCGGTTCTGCAGCGAGAGCACGCCGACCATGAACAGCACCGACATCGCGCGGGTGTGCCAGCCGAGCAGCAGCAGGGCGCTGGAGAGCACGGCGAGGGCGTACACGGTCTCGAACCACGCCTGGCTGTCGGACCACATGAGGATCGTGAAGGCGTGGTTGTTCGCGATGAGCTGCCGGGCCAGGTTCCAGCTCCACGGGCCGTCGGGTCCGTACATCTCCTGACGGTGCGGGAACTCGCGCAGCAGGAACAGCAGCCAGGTGGCGGCGAAGCCGATGCGGACGATCGCGGTCTGGTACGGACCGAGGGCGGCCTCGGTGACGCGGCCGATGCCACGCGAGAGGGACAGCGCGAAGCGGCTCATCAGGCGTTCGCCCCCGTCCATTCGGCGGCCGACAGCGACCACCAGGGCAGCTCACGGTAGTCGGGTGTGGTGGGGACCTTCTCGTCGCTCCACTTGGGAGGGGGCACATTGGTGGTACGGGAGCGGACCTGGACGCGTTCGACGGCCTCGCCGTGGCCGGCCGCGTGCTCACGGCCGAGGCGCAGCGCGACCACGCGGCGCAGATAGTCCTCCGCCAGCGCACCGCGCAGACCCACGGGGCGGTTCTGGGCGTCGTGCGAGGCGACGTAGAAGTCCCAGGCGCGACGCAGTTCGTTCTGCTGGGTGTGGCTCGGCAGCGGATTGCCGTCGATGGCTGCCCCGTCGAGCGCCGACAGGTCGTACCAGCCGGTCGTCCGCTCGCCGCCGTCACCGGTGCGTACGTCCGCGCGGACCTGGACGTCGATGTTCTGCTGCAGCGGGTTGGGGGCGAACAGCTTCCAGTTCTGTTCGAACTCGGGGTAGATCCATTCGTCGATCGCCGTGCCGTGTTTCTTGGTGACGGTGTTCGCGGGCGCGACGTGCAGGAACACCATCCCGAGATGCACACAGGCGACGACGGCGACGACCGCGAGCGCCAGTACGGCGGCGATCTGATAGGGCAGAGAGATGGCGGTCAGACCCGTGCGGGCGGCGGCCGCCTCACCGTCGCCGGGACCGGTGGGGAGTGCGGGCTCGGGCTCGACCAGGGCCGACGCCTCGGGGTGGGGGCCGTCCGTGCCGGACCACTCCGGGGCCTGCGTCGGCGCCGGGTCCTCGGATACGTCCCTGGTGGCGCCCTCGGGCAGGCGGGACACCGGGTCGTCGGAACCGCCGGGCTGCTCCCGCCCGGCGTCCGGTCCCTTGTCGTACGTGTCCATCCCGCCCCGTCTCCCGAGCCTCGCGCCCCGGTGCCGTGCCTTGCCGCCGATCCGGTCCACCGGCCGCCGCTCTGCCGTGAGCCGCCCGGGCCGCATCACCCGGTCGCAGCACAGCGCGGCATGCGCACCGAACGGTACTCAGCCCCGCCCGTCCCGCACAGCCCGATGGGTCCACCGGCCGGACGCCGGCCCGGAGGTTGTCCACAGCGATTGACACCCTACGGCGCCTCGACCGACCATTGAATCGACCGGACCGAACGATCGGTCGGGAGACGGAGTGGTCGAGGGGGTCCGCATGGCGACAGCAGCAGCCCACCGGATGGCCGGCTCGGGTGGCACACAGCCGGACACGACGGCCTACCAGGCCGTCTTCGACGCCACCGTCGCCGCCGACGAGCGCATCGAGCCGCGCGACTGGATGCCCGACGCCTACCGGGCCACCCTCGTCCGGCAGATCGCCCAGCACGCGCACTCCGAGATCATCGGCATGCAGCCCGAGGCCAACTGGATCGCCCGTGCGCCCTCACTGCGGCGCAAGGCGATCCTGATAGCCAAGGTCCAGGACGAGGCGGGCCACGGGCTGTACCTGTACAGCGCCGCGGAGACACTCGGCACCGGCCGCGACGAGCTTCTGGACAAACTGCACTCCGGCCGCCAGAAGTATTCGTCGATCTTCAACTACCCCACGCTGACCTGGGCGGACGTCGGAGCCATCGGCTGGCTGGTGGACGGCGCCGCGATCATCAACCAGGTGCCCCTGTGCCGCTGCTCCTACGGGCCCTACGCACGCGCCATGGTCCGCATCTGCAAGGAGGAGTCCTTCCACCAGCGCCAGGGGTACGAACTGCTGCTCGCCCTCAGCCGGGGCACGCCGGAGCAGCATGCGATGGCGCAGGACGCGGTGGACCGCTGGTGGTGGCCCTCCCTGATGATGTTCGGCCCGCCCGACGACGAGTCGGCGCACTCCGCGCAGTCGATGGAGTGGAAGATCAAGCGGCACTCCAACGACGAGCTGCGCCAGCGCTTCGTGGACATCTGCGTCCCCCAGGCCGAATCACTCGGCCTCACCCTCCCCGACCCCGAGCTCAGGTGGAACGAGGAGCGGGGGCACTACGACTTCGGCCCCATCGACTGGACGGAGTTCCGGGAGGTCCTCAAGGGCAACGGCCCCTGCAACGAGCAGCGCATCACACAGCGCAGGCAGGCGCACGACGACGGCGCATGGGTACGGGACGCGGCCGCCGCCCACGCGGCCAAGCACCACGGTGTGACAGGAGCGACGCAAGCATGACGAACACCGACTGGCCCCTGTGGGAGGTCTTCGTACGCTCCCGCCGCGGCCTCTCGCACACCCACGCCGGCAGCCTGCACGCCCCGGACGCGGAACTCGCCCTGCGCAACGCGCGTGACCTGTACACCCGGCGCGGCGAAGGCGTCTCCATCTGGGTCGTCCCGTCGTCCGCCGTCACGGCGTCCTCACCCGACGAGAAGGACCCCTTCTTCGAGCCGTCCGCCGACAAGCCGTACCGGCACCCCACGTTCTACGAGATCCCGGAAGGGGTGAAGCACCTGTGACCGTCACCCTGCGCACCGCGGCCGCCCTGGCCCTCGGCGACGACGCCCTGGTGCTCTCGCATCGCCTGGGGGAGTGGGCCGGTCATGCGCCGGTGCTCGAGGAGGAGGTCGCCCTCGCCAACATCGCCCTCGACCTGCTCGGCCAGGCCCGCGTGCTGCTGTCGATGGCGGGCGACGAGGACGAGCTTGCCTACCTCCGCGAGGAGCGCGCCTTCCGCAACCTCCAGCTGGTGGAGCAGCCCAACGGCGACTTCGCGCACACCATCGCCCGGCAGCTGTACTTCTCCACCTACCAGCGGCTCCTCTACACCCAGCTTGCCTGCGGCGCAGGCGAGTTCGCGGGCCTCGCGGCCAAGGCGGTCAAAGAGGTCGCCTACCACCAGGACCACGCCGAGCAGTGGACCCTGAGGCTCGGCGACGGCACGGACATCAGCCATGAGCGGATGCGGCGCGCGTGCGAGGCGCTGTGGCGGTTCACAGGCGAGATGTTCCAGCCGATCGAAGGTGTGGACGCCGACTGGGCGGCCATGCGGGAAGCCTGGCTGAGCTCGGTGGGCGACGTCCTGCGCCGGGCCACCCTGGAGATTCCCGAGGGACCGCAGTCCGGGGCGTGGACAGCGGGCGCGGGGCGGCAGGGCCTGCACACCGAGCCTTTCGGGCGGATGCTCGCCGAGATGCAGCATCTGCACCGCAGCCACCCGGGGGCGTCATGGTGACGGCCACGGCCCTCGAAGAGGAACTGCGCCGACTTGCCGGCTCCGTCCCCGACCCGGAGCTGCCCGTACTCACCCTGGAGGAGCTCGGCGTCCTGCGCTCGGTCCATGCCCACGGCACGGACTCCGTGGAGGTCGAGCTGACCCCCACCTACACCGGATGCCCCGCGATCGAGGCGATGTCCCTGGACATAGAGCGGGTACTGCACGAGCACGGCGTACGCGACGTCCTCGTGCGCACAGTGCTCACCCCCGCCTGGTCGACGGACGACATCACCGAGGAGGGCCGCCGCAAACTGCGCGAGTTCGGGATAGCGCCCCCGCGCACCTTGCACCAGGAGGCGTCCGGCCCGGTCGCAGTGCGGCTGGGGCCCACGCGGACGGCCACCGACCCCGGCGGAGCACTCACTGCCTCCCCCGAGGACGAGCCCGTGCGCTGCCCGTCCTGCGGGTCTGCCGAGACCGAGCTGCTGAGCCGGTTCTCCTCCACCGCGTGCAAGGCCCTGCGCCGCTGCCTGGCCTGCCACGAGCCGTTCGACCACTTCAAGGAGCTGTGATGGCCCGGTTCCACGCGCTCCCGGTGGCCGCGATCGACCGGCTCACCGACGACTCCGTGGCGCTGACCCTCACTGTGCCGTCCGCACTGCGCGAGGAGTTCCGGTACGCACCCGGCCAGCACCTGGCCCTGCGCCGCACCGTCGACGGCACGGAGGTCCGGCGCACCTACTCGATCTGCTCCCCCGCCCCCGAACCGGACACCGAGGGCCCCAGCACTCTGCGCGTCGGGGTACGGCTGGTCGACGGCGGAGCCTTCTCCACCTACGCGCTCAAGGAGATCACCGTCGGCGACGAGCTGGAGGTGATGACCCCGGCGGGCCGGTTCACACTGGAGCCCGCACCCGGTATGTACGCCGCGGTGGTGGGCGGCAGCGGGATCACACCCGTGCTGTCGATCGTCGCGACGCTGCTTGCGCGAGAGCCCCAGGCGCGGTTCTGCCTCATACGCAGCGACCGGACGTCCGCCTCGACGATGTTCCTGGAGGAGGTCGCCGACATCAAGGACCGCTTTCCCGACCGGTTCCAGTTGGCCACCGTGCTTTCCCGGGAGGAGCAGCAGGCAGGACTGCCGTCCGGACGGCTCGATCAGGAGCGGCTGTCCGGGCTGCTGCCGGCGCTGCTCTCCGTGGACAAGGTCGCGGGGTGGTTCCTGTGCGGACCCTTGGGACTGGTGCAGTCGGCGGAGCGGGCTCTGCGCGGGCTCGGCGTCCCGCGGACGCGCATCCATGAGGAGATCTTCCATGTGGACGACGGAACCCCCGCCGGGCCGTCCGTACCGGCTCCCGCGCACAGCACGGTGACCGCGCGGCTCGACGGGCGCGGCGGGATCTGGCCGGTCCAGGACGGCGAGTCGCTTCTGGAGACGGTGCTGCGCAACCGCCCCGACGCGCCCTACGCGTGCAAGGGCGGCGTGTGCGGAACCTGCCGGGCCTTCCTGGTCTCGGGGAAGGTGCGCATGGACCGCAACTTCGCGCTGGAGCCGGAGGAGACGGACGCGGGATACGTGCTGGCCTGCCAGTCGCATCCGGTCACGGAAGCAGTGGAGCTCGACTTCGACCGGTGAGCGGCGCCGACTCCGGCTCCCGCGTCGAGGCCGGCGCCCGTGCCGGAGTCGGTGGGGACGGCCGGCGGCCACAGACGGCCGGACAGAACGACAACTGACGGTCATCCTGTCCGGACTCTCGCCGACCGGCCGTTCCCTTCTTCTAGAACCTGTTCTATCTTGACGCTCCGTCAGATCAGCGGATCCGCCAGGAGGACAGGCCGTGGACTTCACCTTCAGCGAGGAGCAGCAGGCGGCACTCGAGGCGGCGAAAGCCGTGTTCGCCGCAGTCGCGCCGGACGCGGTGCCCACCCCCGCGCTCAGCCCCGGCGCCGTGGCCGACGACTTCGACCGAGCACTGTGGGCGCGGCTCGCAACCGCGGACCTGCTTAGCCTGCTGCTGGACGAACAGTACGGCGGGGCCGGCCTCGACCCGATCGCGCTCTGCCTGGTGCTCCGGGAATCGGCCAAGGTACTGGCACGCGTACCCCTGCTGGAAAACACAGCCGCGAACACGGTCATCCAGGCCCACGGCAGCCCCGAACTCAAAGAAGAGCTGCTCGCACGGGCAGGTCGCGGAGAACAGGTACTCACCGTCGCCGCACACGGCCGCACCGGCCACGACCCGGCCGAACTCTCGGTGATCGCACGGCGCGACACAGACGGCACCTGGACGCTGGACGGCGTACAGACGGCGGTGCCCTGGGCATACAACGCCGACAGCATCCTCGTACCCGCGCACACCGACGACTCGGGCCTCGCCGTCCTCGCCCTCGTACCCAGGGTGCACGAGGGCGTCATCCTTGCCGAACAGTTCTCCACCAGTGGAGAACGGCTCGCGGAACTACGGCTCGAGTCGGCGCGGATCACGGGGCGCTACGTACTCGACGCCGAGGGAGCCTGGGACCAGCTGCGCCTGCTGCTCACCACCGGCACCTGCGCACTCGCACTCGGCCTCGGCGAACGCGTACTGGAGATGACGAGCGAGTACACCGGCAAGCGGGAGCAGTTCGGCCACCCCATCGCCACGTTCCAGGCGGTCGCCGTCCAGGCAGCCGACCGGTACATCGACCTGCGGGCCATGGAGGCCACGCTCTGGCAGGCAGCCTGGCGCATCGGCTCCGGAGCGGCCGGCGCACTACCGGCAGCCGCGGATGTGGCGGTGGCGAAGATCTGGGCCTCGGAAGGCGTACGCCGGGTGGTGCAGACGGCGCAGCATCTGCACGGAGGCTTCGGCGCCGACGTCGACTACCCGCTGCACCGCTACCACGCCTGGGCCAAGCACCTCGAACTCTCGCTCGGCCCCGCCGCAGCCCACGAAGAGACACTGGGCGACCTGCTGGCGGCACACCCACTGGGATGAGCACACGGCCCGCTCCCGGGCGGGCCCCGCGGCCCGTACTAGAGCACGAAGCCCGACTCGCCCTTGGCGTCCACGACAGGACGGCCGGCGGCGGCCCAGACCTGCATACCGCCCTCGACGTTCACGGCGTCGACGCCCTGCTGGACCAGGTACATCGCGACCTGGGCCGAACGCCCACCGGAGCGGCAGATCACATGGATCCGGCCGTCCTGCGGCGCCGCCTCCGTGAACTCGCCGTAGCGCGCGACGAACTCACTGATGGGAATGTGCAACGCCCCAGCGGCATGACCCGCCTGCCACTCGTCATCCTCGCGGACGTCCAGCAGGAAGTCGCCGTCCTTGAGGTCCGTGACCCCGACCGTGGGCACACCAGCTCCGAAATGCATACTCCGACGCTACCCGACCGAACCACGGACCTGGGCCCCCGCCCCTGAGGGCTGCCGTGCACGGGTGGCCGGACGACAGGGGACCGAGCAGTACGCCGTCCCCCTGACCCGCGCCACCGCAGACGGCGAGCACGGACTCAGCCGCGCAGTGCCACCAGCTCGGCTTCCTTCTCCGCCACCTGGGCCAGCAGCTGCTCCGCGATGTCCTCGAGAAGACCGTCGGGGTCGTCGGGAGCCAGCCGCAGCATCGAGCCGATCGCGCTCTCCTCCAGCTCCTGGGCCACCAGCGTGAGCATGTCCTTGCGCTGGGCAAGCCACTCGAGGCGGGCGTAGAGCTCCTCGCTGCGGCTCGGCCTGCGCTCCTTCGGGACCGGCCCGGCGGCCCACTCCGCGGACAGCTCCCGCAGCAGGGCCTCGTCGCCGCGGGCGTAGGCGACATTGACCCGGGCGATGAACTCGTCGCGCCGCGTGCGCTCCTCCTCGTCCTGAGCGAGGTCGGGGTGGGCCTTGCGGGCGAGCTCCCGGTACAGCTTGCGGGCCTCCTCGCTGGGACGGACACGCTGCGGAGGCCGCACAGGACGGTCCGTGAGCATGGCCTGGGCCTCCGGGAACAGTCCGTCGGAGTCCATCCAGCCGTGGAACAGCTCCTCGACGCCCGGCATCGGCATGACCCGGGCGCGTGCTTCGTCAGCGAGGCGTATGTCCTCGGCGGCGCCGGTCTGGGCGGCCCGCGCCTCGGCGATATCCGCCTCCAGTTCGTCGAGGCGGGCGTACATCGGGCCCAGCTTCTGGTGGTGCAGCCGGGAGAAGTTCTCGACCTCGACGCGGAAGGTCTCCACGGCGATCTCGTACTCGATCAACGCCTGCTCGGCGGCCCGCACGGCCCGCTCCAGCCGATCCTCGGGCCGCGCCCCGCCGTCCGGGCCCTCGCCGGTCCCCGGACCGTCTGCCCCGGAGCCCGCGCCTTCGCCGGACCCGGCACCGTCCACTCCCATGGCCGCACCTTCACCGGACCCGGGGCCTTCGGCAACCGGCTCCTCGGCGGCGGACAGGGACTCGCTCTGCTCGGCTTCGGGCGTCGTCACCGGACCAGCCTAAGACACGTACGCGGCACCGTTCTTCCGGTCGGGCGTGGGCGCCGGTGAGGGACGGGGGTGGGTGCGGGGGCGGACTCGGGGCAAGTCGGGAGATCGGGGGGCCTCCCCCCTCCCCTCCCCCTCCCCCCTCAGACCCCCATCTCCCCAGCAATCCGCCCCCCACGCACCGCAGCCACCAGTTCCGCGTGATCCGCCTCCGTACGGTCCGCGTAGGACACGGCGAACGTGGCTATCGCCTCGTCCAGCTCGTCGTTCTTTCCGCAGTAGCCCGAGATCAGGCGCGGGTCGGCGCTGTGCGCGTGGGCACGGGCCAGCAACGCTCCGGTCATGCGGGCGTAGTCGTCTATCTGGTCGGGGGCCAGGGCGGCGGGGTCGACGCTGCCCTTGCGGTTACGGAACTGCCGTACCTGGTAGGGACGTCCGTCGACCGACGTCCAGCCCAGCAGGATGTCGCTGACCACCTGCATGCGCTTCTGGCCGAGGACGACCCGGCGGCCCTCGTGCTCCACGTGCGGCACCGGGTGGCCGGCCGTGGCCAGGTGGGGGAGCAGAGCGGACGGACGCGCCTCCTTGACCTGCAGGATCAGCGGCTCGCCACGGTGGTCGAGCAGCAGCACCACATAGGAACGCGTGCCCACGCTGCCCGTACCGACCACGCGGAACGCCACATCGTGCACCGCGTACCGGGCCAGCAGCGGAAGGCGGTCCTCGGACAGCGTGGTCAGATACTGCTCCAGCGACGCCGCGACCGCCGCCGCCTCGCCGTCCGGTATGCGCCGCAGCACCGGCGGTGCGTCCACGAAGTGGCGGCCGCCGCCCTCGACCGGTTCCGTGGACTTCGCCGCGAAGCGTCCGCTCGTGTTGTTCCGTGCCTTCTCCGAGACCCGCTCCAGCGTGCCGAGCAGGTCGTGGGCGTCCGTGTGGGAGACGAGCTCCTCGTCGGCGATCGCGTTCCAGGCGTCCAGGACCGGGAGCCTGGCCAGCAGGCGCATGGTGCGCCGGTACGCGCCCACGGTGTCGCGCGCCGCCTGCCGGCATGTGTCCTCGTCGGCTGCCGCCTCACGGCCGGCGAGGACCAGCGATGTGGCGAGGCGCTTGAGGTCCCACTCCCAGGGGCCGTGCACCGTCTCGTCGAAGTCGTTCAGGTCGATGACCAGGCCGCCGCGTGCGTCCCCGTACAGGCCGAAGTTGGCCGCGTGGGCATCGCCGCAGATCTGGGCGTTGATGCCGGTGCTCGGCGTGCGTGCGAGGTCGTGGGCCATGAGGCCGGCCGAGCCGCGCAGGAACGCGAAGGGGGAGGCCGCCATCCTGCCGACGCGTATCGGCGTGAGTTCGGGGATCCGACCGCGGTTGGACTCCTCGACCGCGGTGACCGCGTCCGGGCGGTCGCCGTCCACCGGCAGCTCGGCGTGCGACCGTCGCCGCACCCGGGCGCGCAGGGCCTTGCCCTCTTCCTTGGGGGAGTCTGCGACCGGCCACCGCGCGAAGCCCCGCACCGAAGGGATCCTGGGCGTCTGCCGCGGCACTGCCGTTTCGATCCCTGCACCGACCTCGGTCATGACGACCGCCTCCCCCGCTGTCCACGCAGCCGTACGAACATCAACTGCGGATGACCGTACAGCGGGTCGTCGAGAGGCGTCAGACCCTGTGGATAAGTCCGCGAGGGTGGAAAACGGGGTGGGAACAGCGATGGAGGCGGTGGTGGAGGCGCCCCCTCGAGCGCCGCGTTGCCCGAGGACACAAGCCCGAAGGACTCCCAGACGCTCCGACCGCACGTGGGGCCCGGGAGCGGACACCGTGTCCACGGCGGGGGGCGAGGGTCGGCCCGAGCCGGGTGCGGAGTGATCAGCGGTTGAGGACCTGCGGCTCGCCGAGGAGCTCGACACCCGTGCCGCGGTGCTTGTGGACAACGCCCGCCTCTACGGCCGGGAACGTTTCCCAACGCTGGGGCAGCCGCCACACCCGCAGTGGCAAGACCATCTGGGTCGACCTCGCGCTCGCCTCCGAGCAGCCCGCGTGACAGGACCGCCGGGCCGCGACCATGCACTCCGGCGGTTCCGTACGGACCAGGGACGGAAGGCACTGGACTGGGGCCGGCTGCGCCGTGAGGGTCGCGGGTCGTACCCACCGCCGTAGGCGGCAACGGGCAGGCGGCAGACCGCTCCACGACCGGAAGCGCACTCGACCGCGATCTGTCGCGCCCCGAACCGCCGTCCCGCCGTGCTCACGCTCCGTCATGGGCCTCGGTGGCAGACCCGTTGGGGCCGCCCTATGGTGAGAGAACGTTTCCCGTCACCGCCGCACCGCCCGGCACACCGTGAGCAGCCGGACCGGTACGCAGCCCCCGGGGCGTGGCGGCGGCTCAAAGGGCGTGGACGCCCGCCTTCCCTCGTGCCTCGGGAAAGGGGTGTGGCTCGTGGCCGAACGCTCCGAGGAGCCGGTCCCCCAGTCGGTGCTCTCCCCGTTGACGGCTGCCGCCATCTTCCTCGTGATGACCGTCGATCGCGGCGGTGAGCCGGTCGTCCGCTCGCTGCTGTCCGACATGAACGGCCTGCAACGCACCGTCGGCT
This sequence comes from Streptomyces sp. CA-106110, assembly GCF_050936285.1. NCBI lineage: Bacteria > Bacillati > Actinomycetota > Actinomycetes > Kitasatosporales > Streptomycetaceae > Streptomyces > Streptomyces sp. CA-106110. The sequence continues at coordinate 6,167,637 of NZ_JBNJNB010000001.1, forward strand.
TCCGTGCCACGGCCGAGGGGAGGCTGAGTTGTGTCACGGGTATCGGATCCGATGCGTGGGACCGTCTGTTCTCGGGTCCGCGCCCGGCGGAGCTGCACCCCTTCCGCGAACTGGCCGGACCTCTGCACCGCGCCGTGTCCACGCCCGGTGACCTGCTCTTCCACATCCGGGCCGCACGACCGGATCTGTGCTTCGCGCTGGCCGCGGAGATCATGGAGCGCCTCCGTGGCGCCGTGACGATGCGCGACGAGGTGCATGGTTTCAAGTACTTCGACGTACGGGACCTGCTCGGCTTCGTCGACGGGACGGAGAACCCGGTGGGGCCGGCCACGAGCGCGGCCGTCCTGGTCGGCGACGAGGATCCCCCCTTCACGGGCGGAAGCTACGTGATCGTGCAGAAGTACATCCACGATCTCCAGGCGTGGAACGCCCTCCCGGTGGAGGCGCAGGAGATGGTGATCGGACGCCGGAAGCTGTCCGACATCGAACTGGACGACGAGATCAAACCGGCCGACTCGCATGTCGCGCTCACCACGCTCGAGGACCCGGACGGTACGAAACACGAGATCCTGCGGGACAACATGCCCTTCGGCGCCGTCGGCAAGGGCGAGTTCGGCACCTACTTCATCGGCTATGCCCGCACCCCAGCGGTGACGGAGACCATGCTGGAGCGCATGTTCCTCGGCGCGCCCCCCGCGTCCCACGACCGGATCCTGGACTTCTCCACCCCGGTCACCGGATCGCTGTTCCACGTGCCCACCAGCGATTTCCTCGACGACCTTCCCGACCCACCCGATGCGAGCGCTTCCGCAGCCGGAACCGAGACCGAACTCGAGGCCGAACTCGAAGCCCCTCCGGCAGCCGACGCCGATGCCGATGGCACCCGTACTACGACCGGCGCGATGCCCCTCGCGCACCTGGCGGCTCCGGACGATTCCCTCGGGATCGGTGACCTGAAGGGCAGTTGACGCCGATGAACAACCTTCACCGCGAACTGGCGCCCATCTCCGCCGTCGCCTGGGCGGACCTGGAGGAGGAGGCGCGGCGTACGTTCAGGCGCCATGTGGCGGCCCGCCGGATCGTCGACGTGCCCGAGCCCGAAGGCCTGGAACTGTCCGGCGTGGGAACCGGTCATCTGCAGACCGTCGATGCCCCCGCCGAGGGGGTCCTGGCCCGTACCCGCCTGTACCAGCCCGTCGTGGAACTCCGTGTTCCGTTCACCGTCGACCGGCAGCAGGTCGACGACGTCGCACGCGGAGCCAAGGACGCCGACTGGCAACCGGTGAAGGACGCCGCCCGGCGGATCGCGTACGCCGAGGACCGGGCCGTGTTCGAAGGCTACGCCTCCGCCGGCATCGCCGGTCTGCGCGCGAGCTCCTCCAACCCGGTCCTGACCCTGCCCGCTGAGGTGCGCGCCTACCCCGACGCCGTCAGCCAGGCCATCAGCGCGCTGCGGCTGGCGGGCGTGGGCGGCTCTTACACCCTGGCGCTGAGCGCCGAGGCGTACACCGCCGTCAGTGAGACCGCCGATTACGGCTACCCGGTCATCAACCACATCGCCAGGCTCCTGGACGGCGACATCGTGTGGGCGCCCGCCATCGACGGGGCCTTTCTCGTGTCCACCCGGGGCGGCGACTTCGAACTGCGCATCGGCCAGGACCTGTCGATCGGGTACCTGTCGCACGACGACAGCACCGTGCAGTTGTACTTCCAGGAGACGCTCACCTTCCTCGCCTACACGAGCGAGGCGGTCGTGGCCCTTGAGCCGCCGTCACCGCCGCCGGGCCACCCGGAAGGAGAGGTGGCGCGGTGAAGGCCGGAGTCATCGGCGTGGGCGCGGTCGGATCCGCCACCGTGCTGTCGCTGGTCGAACGCGGCGGCACCTGCCGGGAGATCGTGGTGATCGACCGGCACAGCGCACGGGGCGGCCGGAGTCGCCGCCGACATGCGGGTACGCCGCACCGCTGTCCCCCACGGTCGATGTGCGCTGCGGAGGCTACGACGACCTGGCGGACGCCGCCGTCGTCGTGATCACCGCGGGGGTGAACGAGAAGGCCGGCGGTGCCACCGACCGCTCCGACCCCCAGGGCCGGCTGCGGCTGCTGGAGACCAACGCCAAGGTGTACGCGGACATCGTCCCGAAGGTCGTCGCCGTCGCGCCGCAGGCGGTGCTGATGGTGGTCACCGATCCGCCCGATCCGCTGGCGGACCTCACCCTGCAACTGGCCGGACACGACCGGGTGTTCTCCACGGGCACGCTGATCGACAGTCTGCGGTTCCGTGTCCAGCTCGCCGACCGGCTCAAGGTCCGGCCACGCGATGTGCAGGCCCTGGTGGTGGGCGAGCACGGCACCTCGGAGGTGCTGCTGTGGTCCTCGGCGACGGTCGGCGGCATCCCCGTCACCGATCTGCTCGCGGAGACCGGCAGACCCCTGGAGGAGGTACGCAAGGAGGTCGAGAACGACATCCGGTACGCCAATATCACCATCATCGAAGGTACGGGGGCCAGCCAGTACGGCATCGGAGCCGTCTCCGCCCGGCTCCTCGAGGCGGTCCTGCGCGACGAACGCGCGGTGCTGCCGGTCGCCGCCCGCTCCTCCCGCCACGACGTCACCCTGTCCCTGTCCAGCGTGCTGGGTGCGGGCGGTGTCCAGCAGATGCACGAGCCCGCGATGACACCCGAGGAGCACAAGGCCCTGGCCCACAGCATCGAGGTTCTGCGGGAGTCCACCAGGCGCGCCATCGCCACCGGTACGGCCTGAGCGCCCTGTTCGGCCACAGCAGGCCACCTCGCGATTCAGGCCCCGCGACGGGCCCGGACCAGGGGCCCGCGGGCGATGAGGGCCGCTGCGGTGACGAGTACGAAGGGGAGGACGCCGGCCCATTCCGGTGCGGTCCGCCGCAGCGCCATGGTGGCCGCCGCGCCCACGATCAGACCCAAGAGCCGGAGGGGGACCCACCGGTTGGGGGGCGTCGAGGCGCTGCCGACGCCGCGCACGATGTAGGTGGCGAGCGTGCCGGTCAGATAGGTGGTGGGAGCGGCCGCCCGCCCGGCCGCCACCATGGCCGCGGCCTGTACGCCCATCGTCAGGGCGGCGCCGCACTGCAGCACGTGCCGCACCATGATGCTCGGCGCGCCACCGACCGCGGCCCAGACCCCCGCGCCGACAGCGAGCAGAACCGCCTCACCGACCAGGCAGACCATCACGCGCGGCGGCCAGTGGGTGGCGATACCCGTGGCGCCCCGGGTGACCCAGGCGGCCAGCACGGCACCCACGCCGAAGCCCACCAAGGCCAGCAGTGCCGCATTCACACCTGCGCTGCGCGACTCACCGATCGCCATCCCGAGCAGCGCCAGGTTGCTCGTCATGACACCGGCGAAGACCCGGTCCAGGGCGGTGAACGAGATGGCCTCCACCGCGCCGGAAGCGGTCACGAGCAGCACCACGGCGATCCGCAGCACCCGGTCCGGCTCGCCCCCCGCCTCCACATGGGCGCCCATGCCAGCTCCTCCCGACAGGAGTCACCCACAGTAATATGACGATCTGCTACCGGTGACGAACCGCGCCGGACAACCCACGGGCTGGACACCGCCCCTGCACGGTGGCCTGGGGGCCGGCCTCGTCGAGTGCAGCCCCCGCTGGGCGGACAAGACGGCCTCGCCGTGAGGGACGCCGCTACCTGGGTCAGCTCACTCTCCGCCACGTGAGTTCGGCTGTGCGGTCCGCGCCCCACAGACGGGTAGGGGTGGCAAGGCTCAGCTTCAGGAACTCGCCTTCGAAGCCGACTCTTCTGATTTGGGGCCGTCCGACCCAGTTCGGGAAGAGGCCGGTGGTGACCTGGTGCTCGACGGTCGTCGGATCGACGACGGTGAAGGGGCCACCGTAGGCGACGTAGGTCATCGCTGCCAGGGCCAGTTCATCCGCCGTGGCTTCCTCGAGACGATCGGATCCCAGGCCCGGGCGATCACTGCGGCACTGCTGGGCGGACATGTAACCCTCGGGTGTGTAGACGATCAGCCCGTGCGGCTGAGGGCCGAGGGGGTCGATGACCTGGCCGTCCGCGTCTGTCGCGGTGTACGACACGAGTTCCCACGCGCCCAGCAGTTTCTTGCGTACGTCTTCGCAGGCCGCGTGTTCGCGGCTTGCCGCCGCTTGGCCGTTGGTTGTCATTGATGTGCGGCTTTCATCCATGGGTTCGTCATTCAGCTCCTTTGCGCGCGGCTGTCCGTAGCGAGGTACGCGCCGGGGTCAGGGGGAAGAACAGGGGCGCCGTGAGGCGAAGGGGCCCCTGTGAGGCGGAGACGAAGGACGTCAGTCGCGGGTGAGTTCGCCGTCGACGAGGCGCCACAGGTGCAGTGGGTTGGCCTCGCGCAGCGGCTCGGGCAGCAGCTCGTCGGGGAAGTTCTGGTAGGTGACCGGACGCAGGAACCGCTCGATCGCGCTCATCCCGACGGAGGTGAAGCGACTGTCGGAGGTGGCCGGGAACGGGCCTGTGTAGACAGAGGCAGAGGTCGCCTCCTGCGGGATGGAGAAAGCGTTGAACACGATGCGGCCGGTGCGGCGTTCCAGGATCGGCAGGAGCTGAACGGCAACGGCATGGTCGCTCACTTCGGCGTGGACGGTGGCCGACAGCTGCCCCCTGAAGACGCGGGCGGCTTCCTGCAGTTGCTCCAGGCCGGTCAGCCGGACCAGCAGGACGGAGGGGCCGAAGACCTCCTCACGGAGGGCCGGTTGGGACAGCAGCTGTTCACCGGTGACCTCGTAGAGCAGGGACTGGCCGTCCCATGCGTGGATCGGAGCCTGTCCCGCGCCGATCCGGATGGCGCCGCTGTCCTGCATCCGCCGTACGTTGCCCGTGTAGGCGTCGTGGATGCCGGGCGTGAGCATGGTCCGCGCGGCGGCCTTCTCCACCTCGGCCCTTGCCGCGTCGCGCAGTTCCGCGAAGCCCGGCCCGTCGACGGCGAGGAGGACGGCCGGCTTCAGGCAGGCCTGCCCGACGTTGTACTGCGCGCGCTGGGCAAGGCCGGCGCCGATCTCCGCGCCGCGGGCCGCGAGAGCGGCGGGCAGGACGAAGGTCGGATTGACGCTGGTCATCTCGGTGAACACCGGGATGGGGTCGGGACGCTGCTGGGCCCGGCGATACAGGGCCATGCCGCCGCCCTCGGACCCGGTGAAGGTGACCGCCCGGACCAGCGGGTGGTCCACCAGGGCCTCGCCGATCTCGTTGCCGGCGCCCCGGATCAGCGAGAAGACGCCTTCGTGCAGTCCCGCCTCGGCGACGGCCTGCTGGATGGCGCGGCCCTGGATCTCGGAGGAACCGGGGTGGGCGTTGTGCGCCTTGAGGACGACGGGGCAGCCGGCGGCCAGGGCCGAGGCGGTGTCGCCGCCCGCGACCGAGTACGAGATCGGGAAGTTGCTCGCGCCGAAGATCACGACGGGTCCGAGGGCTACCTTCTGCAACCGGTGGTCCAAGCGCGGTGCGGGCTGCCGACTCGGCTGGGCGGGGTCGACGGCCGCCTGGAGGAACCGGCCCTGACGCACAACGGTGGCGAACTTGCGGAAGTTCGCCGCGGTCCTCAGGGTCTCCCCCTCGAACTGGGCGGCGGGCAGTCCGGTCTCCAGCGAGGTACGTGCGGCGAGTTCGTCCTTGACCGCCTCGAGCTTGTCCGCGACGAGGTCGAGGAACGCGGCCCGCTCGGCCAGACCGGTGTGGCTGTAGCTGTCGAAGGCTTCGTCGGCCAGGCGCAGGGCCCGGTCGACCTCGGCCACGCCGCCGAAGGCGAACTCGGGCTCCAAGTACTCCCCGGTGGCGGGGTTGAGCGCCTTCATCGTGCCCGCGGTGGCAGGCACCTGGGCCGCTCCGATCAGCAGGTCTCCGGTCAATGTCATGCCCGAGCCTCCTCGAACGCGGTGGTGAGCTCGTCAGTGGTGACGATGGCGTGGGCGTAGGTGGGGCCGTTCAGTTTGTGAGCGGCGTGCATCATCTCGGGGCGGAGGGCCGCGGTGGCGTCACGGACCAGCGTGACGTAGTAGCCGAGTTCCATGGCGAAACGCGCGGTGGCCTCGATGCAGGTGTTGGCCAGCAGGCCCACGATCGCCACGTGGGTGATGCCGTGCTGCTTGAGCTGCATGTCCAGGTCGGTGTTGGCGAACCCGCTCGATCCCCAGTGCTCCTGGGCGACGACCTCGCCCCGCTGCGGCTGGAAGTCGGGGTGGAACTCCCCGCCCCAGGAGCCCCTGGCGAAGTGGTGCATCTGCTGGATCTTGCGCTGTGAGGGGTTCGGGTGGTCCCAGGAGTCGTAGTCCCCCGGCTCCCAGCGGCGGTGCGGGACGAACACCACGCGCACACCGGCTTCCCGGGCCGAGGCGATCACGGAGCGCAGATGGTCCAGCAGACCGACCGCTTTGGCCACGGGCTCCAGATGCGGCCAGACCTTGCCGCCCTCGGAGATGAAGTCATTGAAGGGGTCGACCAGCAGAACCGCCGTCCGGCGGGGGTCGTAGGTCTCGGACATGGTTCCTCCCAAAACTGGATGATGAAGGACATCTAGATTCAGGATTACCATCATCATCCTGAGAGTCAAATGACGCCTCGGACTCGAGGCAGGGGGCCAGGGGGCGGATCACTTCCCGCAGCAGAGGCCGCCGTGGCGGACCGGGCGCGGAGCAGCACGAATCACATCTGTATGATGAATGTCATCCAGATTGCCGAGTCAAGAGACAGATACCGGGAGGTCATGACATGGGCCACTCCCAGGCAGCCAGAGCCGCGTCGCGTGAGCGCGTCCTGCAGGCCACCGCCCGACGCATCCGTGAGGAGGGCCTCACGCGCCCGGGCGTCGCGGACCTGATGAAGGAGGCGGGCCTGACCCACGGCGGGTTCTACAAGCACTTCACCTCGCGTGACGACCTGATCACGCAGGCCGCGGCCCTGGCCCTGAAGGAGGGCTCGGCGAAGATGGAGCGGGCCGCGCGGACGAACGAGCAGGCACCACGGACCGGCCTCATCGACTCCTACCTCGCCAAGCAGCACCGCGACGCGCCCGGCACCGGATGCGCCCTGGTCACGCTCGGCGCCGCCGCCGGGCGCGGTGACCAAGGCCTCAAAGAGGCCTACGAAAGGCAGGTCCGCAACGTACCTGGACCTCATCGCCGGCCTTGACGACGGTTCCGAAGAGGCGCGGGCCGAGGCGATGCTCACCCTCAGCGCCCTGGTCGGCGCCATGCTCATGGCCAGGGCGGTAGCCGACCCAGCCTTGTCCGACGAGCTTCTGACCACGGTCGCCGACCGGCTCAAGCAACGGCAGTCACATGATTCGGCGCCCGCCGCCTGACGCGCAGGCCCGAGGCACGCGGGCTGTCAGACCGCGCCGCCCGCACCGTGAACCGCCTCCGGCGTACGGGGTTCGGCGGCACCCCGCGGACGACGCCCGACTCCGGCTCCGGCTCCGGCTCCGGCTCCGGCTCCGGCAAGAACTGCCAACAGCCCGGCTCTGGCGAGAGCCGCTATTCGGACCCGGCAGGGTGTTTGCCGGCGTAGGGCCGAAGGCGGTCGATCTCGGTTCTTTCCGCGTACTTCTCGCACTCCGACAGGAGGTGACGGACGTACGGCTGACGCCCATGCTCCTCGAAGGCGTCGTGGTCGGCGTAGAGCTCGAAGAAGACGCGCTGGTTCGCCGCGCCCTCGACTTCGTTGCACACGTACACCAGCGTGCCGGGCTCGTGCGCACGGATCGCCGCAGCGGTCTCCCGGACCAGGTTGTCAAACGCTTCTCCTGCACCCTCGCGCAGCGTGAAGCGGACACAAAGCGCCACCGGGCTCATTCCTGCCTCCTTCCCGTCCTCCCAGTCTCACCACGCATCGCCCGTCCCGCTCGCGGACGGCTCGTCGCACCGTCCCTGAGCCGGGCATCAGCGACGGCCGGAGCAAAGGAAAGAAGAAGAACAAGTCGCGGCTGTTCAGAACTGCCCCGCCCGCTTGAGCCGGCCCGTGAGACGGACGCCCGCCAGTTGCCCGATGCGACTGACGTACCGGCATCACCACATCGTTCAAGGATCAGGAGCGCTCGTGGACATCAGTCAGCACCAACCGGGTGAGGTTCGTTCGGTGCGGAGGGCCGGGGAACCGCCGTCGGCAGCCGGACTTCTGCCGCCGCTGTCCGTCCTCGACCTGGCGTTGACAGAAGAGGGCGCCGGAGCCCGCGACGCCCTGGCCGCGGTGGTCTCGACCGCGCGACGGGCCAGTGAACTCGGCTTTCGCAGGGTCTGGGTGGCCGAGCACCACAGGTATCGGTCTGTCGGCAGCGTCGCGCCCGCTGTGCTGTCGTCCCATCTCGCGGCCTCGACCTCCGGGGTCAGGGTCGGCTCGGGTGGGGTCCTGCTGACGAACCACGCTCCGCTCGCCGTCGCCGAGCAGTTCACCACGCTGGCAGCGCTCCACCCCGGTCGCATCGACCTGGGCATCGGCCGCGGTCCGGGCACGAACGACCTCGACACCATCCGTGCCCTGCGCCGCGGAGCCGATCGGGCGACCGACGACGAGTACCGTGCCGGCCTCGTCGAACTGCTGGAGTATCTGGCCGATGCGGATGCCCGGCGAGTGCTGCCGGGGGCCGACGCGTTTCCCGAGCCGTGGCTCCTGTCATCGAGCGTCGGCGGTTCCGAGCTCGGATTGCCGCTCGCCTTCGCACATCACATTCGACCGGACAACACGCTTGAGGCGCTGGGGCGTTACCGGGAGCAGTTCCGGGCTTCGCGGTGGTGTGAGCGCCCTCGGGTGCTGGTGAGTGTGGAGACCCTCTGCGCGCCGACCCATGCCGAGGTCGACCGTCTCGGTCGACCGGCGATGCTCGCCATGGCTGCGGCCGTGGAGGGCCGTGGAGCCGAGGCGCCGCTGCTGTCTCCGGCGAAGGCCGCGACAGAGACGCTGAACCCGGCGCTGGAGGAGCGGCTCGGACGGATGCGTGCTGCTCAGGCGTACGGGACCCCTGAAGAGGCGCGTCGACGGCTGTCGGCCGTGGCGTCACAAACCGGGGCAGACGAACTGATGCTGTCGACCCCCGTCTACGACCTGAACGAGCGGATGCGTTCGCTTTCCTTGGTTGCTGCCGCCAAGCCCTGAAACCGTCATGGGGTGGCAGCGCTGGTCAACGAGCAGGGCCCCGCCGTGCGACGTCTCAGATCTTCGACCAGAAGGACGAAAAACGGGCCCCGCCGTGACTGCCGCCACTGGCTGAGACCCGCTTTATCGGTACTTCGTGGTGAGGCACCCGACGAAATGCGCTGATCAGGGGCCGCGCCACCCTCATCAAAGATCGTTTCCCCCAGTCCAGATCGGAGCGTGCCCCGATACCTGCGCGTCCACGCCGCCATGGGAGCGGTCTACGGTCGGCGGCTATCGCAGTGGACCGCGTGCCTCACTGCCTGACGGTGAAGTACTGCCATGCACCCCAAGTGTTGAGGTTGCCGGTGTCTTTGCTGCTGTGGACGTACTCGGCCCGCATACGGAACTTGCTGTTGACCGCCTTGGTGAGGCTCAGCGTCGCGTAGCCGGTGCTCGAGGTGCTGAGCTTGCGGCAGGAGGAGGTGCTCTGTGTGTGCCAGGCACCGCCGTAGTACCGCTGGATCTGGAATTGCACGCACTGGCCGGCCTTGTTGGGCGTGACCGTGGCGTTCAGCTTGGCCTCGGCGGTGTGGTGGTAGACCCGGTAGAGGAGGCTGGCGTAGTGGGTGCTCCCGTAGTAGCCGCTGAGCGACTCGGACACCTTGGCGTAGGCCGACGCGGTCGTGGCGGCTGTGACCGGGGCGAAACGGTAGTCACCGGCGAAAGCCGCGGTGAAGGTGGTCCTGCGGGTGAGTTTGTAGGTCGTGACCAGGTCGCCGTGGCTGTTCACCGTGCCGGTCTCGATCAGCGCCTTCTTGCCGCCGTAAGGCTGTGCGTAGATGGCGAGGGTACGGCCGTTATAGGTGGTGCCGAGGTGGGCGGTGACCTTTGCGGTCGCGCCGTAGGCGTACGACGGAGCGTCGGTCTTGATGGACACCGCAGTGGCACTGCGGGAGACCTGGACGGTCGCGGACGCGCTGACGGTCTGATGGGTGGAGTCACCCGCGTAGGTCACGGTGTAGGTGTTGGCTCCACCGACCTGCGGGACATCGGCAATGTGGAACGTGCCGTCGGCGGACAACAGCGCATCGGGCAGCGCCACACCGGCGGGATGGGCCAGGTCGCTCTTGACCACGTGAACGGCCTCACCGGATGAGTACGGAGCCGCCGACAGCTGCCCGGAGACGGTGAGTTGGGCCGTCCGGCCGGATGTCACCGGGGCGGTGAGGTCAAGGATGGGCTGACTCGGGGGTGGGAGCTGCCCCGGAACCGTGAACGTGTACGCAGCCGCGTTCTGCGTCCGGTTCCCGGCCACATCGACCCCGACGACGTAAAGGGTGTGCGCTCCCCAGGACAGGGCGGTCGTCAGACTGCCGTTGCCCTCCGCGTCGGCGGGAACCCGGGCGGCACCGATGCCCGGTTCCTGGTCCAGGGCGTACTCGAAGTGGTCCAAGCCGCTGGCCTGGCAGTCCGGGGCCCCCGCCTCGGCGCACCCGCTGGGCAGGGGATCGCTGGTGGAGCTGAAGCTGAACGTGGTGGGCTGCCCGGCAGCCTTCGTGGGCGTTCCCGGGCTGCCCACCGGAGGGAAGTCCGGGTTGGTGACGACCGGGGTGAGGGGCGCGCTCCCGTCCACCCTGAAGTAGCAGGGCTCGGTCGGGGTCGAGTACGCCGTCCCGTCGTACGTCGACGCGTGCCAGCCGTAAGTGTGCCCGTCCGCCAGGGGCAGCGGGACGTACACGGACTGGACGGGCCCGGGCAGCCCGGAGACGGACCCGTCGGCCGCCTGCGAACCGTCCACGTCCCACATGTGGACGATTCCCTGGTACGTCACCCCGTTGACCGTGGGCCGCGGTACGCCGATGGAGACGGTCATCCCCGTGGGAGGTGGACTGGACACGGTCCGCCAGGTCGGGCTGCTGTCGCTGCCGCAGTCCGCTCCGGCCGGCAATGTAGGCGCCGGCAGTGCCTGGTCGATCGGGGTCTCGTCGGCGGCCGCTGCCGCCGGAAACGCTGCCACGATCGCGCCGGCCAGCAGCAGCGCGAGCCTGCCGCGCTGGTGCGCGGTTCGATTCACAGGTGTCTTCCTTCCGGGCCGTGCCCGTACGTCAGTGTCGAATGCCTGCGCTCTCGCGGGGGCAGCGCCCGGGGGCCAGGTTGCGCACACGGCGATTGCCAGGGCGGCATGCGTCTCCCCACGCACGCGGCCTTTCCCCCCGCTGCTGCGCTACGGGACCGCAGAGCACCCGGACGCTAACACCGCCTCGAAGGACCCCACCGTCCCTTGATCAACTATTTACAGGGCACCGATGAAACGTCCTGATCAGCGGTTGACATCGCGCCCGTGAAGATCGCTTCCTGCCGCCACCGAGATCATCTCCCACAGCAGATCACGCCATGTGGACCGCCAAGATCGCACTCCAAGGCCCTGTCATCACATTGGCGCCGGTCGCCCGCAGGGCGGGCGCCCGCGGCGTCTGGTGCGGTGCATCGCAAGGCGGAAGTCGTCCTCGTAATGGGCTACTCGGACGATTCGACGACGCAGCGAAGTGCCATGCCAGGCGTTGTCGGCAGGCGGGAATTTGACGACAGGGCCTTCGGAATCAGGTGAGCGTGTAGTCGCCGATGGGCGCCGACTCCGTTCCGTCCTCATACACGGCCGTGACCCGGTAGTAAAGCGTGGAGTCCCGTGGTGCGGTGGCGTCCGTGTACCACGACGTGTCCGGCGTCAGAGGTGTGCCGGTGAGCCTGGCGTAGGCCCCGGCCTCCCGGTCCCAGCGGTAGACGTGGAAGCCGATCGCGGTGCCGTGCCCGTCCCTTTCAGGCTCGTAGTCCCAATGGAGTTCGCCCCAGTCGTACGTCTCCAGAAACCCGAGCGGCGCGCCGTCCCGGGTACCGACGGTAGGAGTCATGTCGAGTTCGGTCACGTCCACCACGGCCGCGCCGAACGCCTGATGCAGTGGCGTCGTGGGCGACGTGCGTGAGCACGTCGCCCACGCAACGGTGGAGGCCCTGGTGGTCAGCTACGGTGGCCCCTCCGCAGACTGGCGAACAGTGGCGCCCGGTTCACGTCTGTGTCTGGAAGCCGATCTCGGATGCCGTGCACTGCCCGGTCCCCGGGGACGGTCGGTGTCGAAGGCATCGTGCCCAAGAGCCTTGAGCAGCCGTACATGCCGGCCAGGAGGGTCAGGAGCAGAGTCGCCACAAGGTGGTGGCGCTCCCGGCGTCCGCCAGGGGGACGGTCCCGCCAGGTGAAGCGCCTCAAGGAGGTGTTGATCGGGGTACGGAAGTTGATCGAGCGGCCAGCCCTACGCGTCGCAGCGGAACACCATGGACGGCACAATGCCGGGCCGGCGCGAGATCAGCTTCTCCCGTACGGCCAGCCGCGTGATCGGCCATGCTGGGTGCGACGTCCTGGCGCAGCGTATGAGGAGGCCATGTGGCTGAGCTGGTTAGCCGGCAGGAGTATCCGGTGGAAGTCGATCACGGGGGCTTTGCGCTGCAGGATTGGGACGACCGACAAGTTCCGGTCCAGTTTCCCGACGGTTTCCAGCGCGGAGTCTTTCTTGCCGCGCATCCGGGACGCCTGGACTTCACGAGTGCGGGTCACACCCACACCGCTGCTCTGGCCGTCGAGGTGTGGGATGCCGATCCTCCCGTTCCTTCCGGAACATGGGAGGAGATCGCCACGGCGCGCATCGTCTGCTCGTCAGGAAAGCTTGAGGCGAGGTCGATGACCGCTGGCCCGATGTTGGACGAGATTCAGCTGTCGGATGGTCCGGGGGCCTGGTCCGTGCGTGTGGTGTGTACCGGGCGGGAAGAGCTTGCCGGGTTGGCCGAGGAAGGTGCTGTGGACGGAGTGGAGCGTTACGTCGCCCAGTTCTGGCCTGAGGGGTAAAAGGCCGGCGGGCCCGGATCACTACCGTGTGATCCAGGCCCGCCGAGTGGGTGCCGCCTGCTTCGCTTCAGGCGACGATCCTGACGAGGAACCCGTCGTCCGGGCCGTCAAGGATGCGGTTATTGTCGTAGAACTGCGCGAGCAGGATGCCGGCTGCGCCGTTCTCCGCCTTCTTCACCGGCATCACGCTGAAGTTGTTGCGCTCTCCCAGGTGGTCGTGCTTCCAGCGAGCGGCGCCCTCGTAGGTGCTTTGGAAGGGGTATTCGTCGCACTCCTTGGTGTTGTTCTGTGTGTAGCCTGCGCCGAAGTACTTCTTGCAGTTGTAGACCGAGACGTTGTAGTTGTCCTTGCGTCGGGCGCTGTCCCAATACAGCCGTGTGAGCGGGGCGTCGGCGGTCTGGCCTGGGAAGTCTTTCCGCGTAGTGGGCGGCACCGTGCTGAACGGCTTGGTGAAGGCCTTCTGGATGTGGAGTGCCACGCCCCGCTCCGGCGCCTTGGCTGCGGTGCTGTACTGCAGCGTGGGGAGGATGCTGAAGGCTGCGGCGCCGGTGGTCTTGCTGGGGAGGTAGGCGGCTTTGTCCCAGCGCGGCGGCAGCATGAAGAAGTTGTGCGCTCCGGGGTTGGTCACGACCCACCCGGGCGGGGCTTTGATCTCGACGCTGGGCTGATAGGCGGCGAATTCGGAGTCGGTGCGGGCTCCGGCGCTTCCCTGCCCCGCGGCGGCGCTGACCATGTGCTTGAAGCTTCCTGATTCCAGCAGCTGAGCCCATGTCCTGGTGGCCGGCATCGCCACGCCGCCTTGGGTGTATTTGACGGAGGCGGGCCAGCTCTGTGCGATCTTCCCGTTGGTCGTGATGCCCATGTCTGGGGCATCGTTGGTACCGGCCGCCGTGAAGTCCGTGAAGTAGTAGGTGACCGTGACCGTGCGGCTGTTCTTGGGAATGGTCCCGATCGCCAGCACGTCGAAGCTGCTCGTTCCGACTGGTTCTCCGTTCACAAGCCAGACCTGGTTCATCTGGGTGCCTGAGCAGACGGCGAAGCGTGACTTGACGTAGAACTTCGAGGTCCCTAGTCCGAGGACGCACTCGGCAGGCGTCATGGAGTGAGACGGCTCCGGCAGGCTCACCACCGGGCCAGCAGCCGCGGCTAGGGTGTCTTCTGTCGGAACCGCGGGCGTTGACGAGTCCTCGGCGGACAGCGGGGCATAGGACTTCGCAGGGCCGACGGTCTCGCGCGGCAAGAACGGTTGCGAGGCTTCCGTGCCTGCCAGTCGCTGCAGCTTGCTGAATCCATTGGGCTGCCGGAGCTCGGTCAGGTCAGGCGCCTTGGCATACAGCGGCAGCACGTAGCTGTCCATGCGCGCGGCATCGCCACCGTCCGCGTGCGCTGCTTCAAGCGGTGTGGTCAGCGAAGCCAGCAAGGCGGGGAGCAACACGGCAGCTGTCCGTATTCGCGCCCGCCAGAGCAGACGTCTCTTCATTGATACCCCCTGTTTCAGGCACGCCATGTGGCGTGAGTCCCCCCAGAGGTATCAAGCACAAGAACTTCACAGGCATGGACGATTCACTTGTGACGCGAATGCATCAGGTGACGGCCAGAACGTGATCACCATGGGTGCCGGCGCATGTTGGCAGCGCCGCGCCACTCCGCACGGTCAACCCGAGTGGTGGTGTACGACGCCGTTCAGGAACATGATCTGGTGAGCGGATCAGCCGGAGTTGCACCTGTCGCACACGTCTTGATCCACCCGAGCTGTTGATCAACGCGCCCATCGACCTCGCCCAGGAACGCATCGACCGGGAGACCTGGATCAAACGGATCGCGGCACGCCGCAGCTACCGCATCATGCCCAAGGAGAACCCGGACAGCGACGGCTACCAGCGGATGATGTGCCCCGCCGAAGCAAGCAAGCCCAGTGCCCCATCAAGCCGCACACCCCGGGCCGCGGCATCCACCTCCCCTTGTCGACCCGAAGCCCAGCCCCGCCGGCCCCCTCAGGGTGTGCCGCCAGCGAACGATCACCATCAGCCCGGAAGCCGGCGCCAAGCACTGGCAGGCCCTCGAATACGGCGGCTCGGAATGGCAGAAGGTCTACTTCCGGCTCCGCAACAGCGTCGAGGGCTACAACGGCCACGCCAAGAACCCTCTGGTCGAAGGAATCGAGTCCGCGGGTTCCCACCGCATCCGCGGAACAGACGATCCTGCTCGCCTTCCAGCCGGCCCACGCCAACCGCCGCAAAATCAAGAAGTGGTTGGACACCCTGGCACTGAACATCGAACGACCACGCCGTCGTACCCGTCACCACCGGAAGACTGAAGAACCGAGGTCCTGGACCCCAGCCGGCTACCTGGTCCCGGGGGCGTAGATCGAGCTGACCAGACCGGCCGCCGAAGTGCAAACATCAGGACAAAGAAGCAGGGACCCCGCCGTGAGATGCCTCACATATCGGGGTCTTGACGGCGTCTCGGCTCGAACCGTGCAATGTCTCACATTTTCGACAGAACCCAGCAGAACAACGAAAAACAGGCCTCGTCGTGACTTCTGCCACTGACTGAGACCCGTTTCGTCGGTACCTCGTGGTGCGCGAGGGGGGAGTTGAACCCCCACGCCCTTGCGGGCACTGGAACCTGAATCCAGCGCGTCTGCCTATTCCGCCACCCGCGCATTGGGTGTGTCTTCCGGTCCCTGGCTCCTTGCGGTGCCGCCGCCTTCCGACATCCAGAACATTAGCACGCTGGAGAGGGTGGGTTCACATCCCTTTCCCGCAGGCCCCCTGGCACCGGACACCATGGCCCGCCCGGCCCGGCACGGCCCCGCGTGGACACAAACCCATCGGCGCCCACCGGCTACCACCTCGCACCCTCCGCCCTTCGCTCTGAGCGGCCCGCACCCCGTCCCCGACCGCTCCGCCGTGCGACACCGGACGGCCGCCGTCACCTCCGTGACCGACGGCACTCCCGGAAGCGGCCGACGGTCCCTTTCCCGGGCCGGCCGGCCCATATCCCCCACGGCGTCCCACAACGTCTCAACGCGACTCTGTTCACGTATCAACCTCGTACCGGTCCCGCCCATCTATCCAGGAGGGGACAGGGTCCACAGTCAGGTGCGGGACACTGGACTACAGCCACCTCTACGATCCATGCCAGGACTACTCCGCGCCGTACGTGCAAGGAGTACGTCCGGAACTAGTTCGAAGAGGTCGTCCCACGGGAACTCCCGAGGCGTCGGCATCGTCGACAGGGCCGTTAGGGGGAACCAGCCGATTTTCCGGCGCGTGGATACGATCAGTAAGCAGTACCAGGTAAGCAGGACGCAGGACGGCAACGACGGAGGAGGTGCCCCATGGGAGTCCTGAAGAAGTTCGAGCAACGTCTCGAAGGTCTGGTCAACGGCACCTTTGCCAAGGTGTTCAAGTCCGAGGTCCAGCCCGTGGAGATCGCCGGTGCGCTGCAGCGGGAGTGCGACAACAACGCGACCATCTGGAACCGCGACCGGACTGTCGTCCCCAACGACTTCATCGTGGAGCTGAGCACGCCGGACTACGAGCGCCTCAGCCCCTACTCCGGCCAGCTCGGCGACGAGCTCGCCGGCATGGTGCGGGACTACGCCAAGCAGCAGCGGTACACGTTCATGGGCCCGATCAAGGTCCACCTGGAGAAGGCCGACGACCTCGACACCGGTCTGTACCGGGTGCGCAGCCGTACGCTCGCCTCCTCCACGGACCAGCAGGCGCCCGCGGCCGCCCCGGCCGGACGGCAGGGCCCCGGTGGGTACGGCTACCCGCAGCCCGCGGCTCCCGCGGGAGTGCCCCCGATGCCGTCCGCGCCGCCGCCCGGCGGGCGCGCCGGTGGATACGGCTACCCGCAGCCCGCGGGCCAGCGTCCTGCTGCCGCCCCGGCCTCCGGCGGGCGCACCCGCTACTGGATCGAGATCAACGGCGCCCGCCATCAGATCTCCCGTGCGACGCTCGTGATGGGCCGCAGCACCGACGCCGACGTGCGGATCGACGACCCCGGCGTCTCGCGCCGGCACTGTGAGATCCGGACCGGAACGCCCTCGACGATCCAGGATCTCGGGTCCACCAACGGCATCGTGGTGGACGGGCAGCACACCACCCGCGCTACGCTCCGCGACGGCTCGCGGATCGTCGTGGGCAGCACCACCATCATTTACCGGCAAGCCGAAGGGTGAAGCGGGGGCAATGTCAGAGCTGACCCTCACGGTCATGCGGCTGGGTTTCCTGGCCGTACTGTGGCTATTCGTGATCGTGGCCGTGCAGGTCATCCGCAGCGACCTGTTCGGTACGCGTGTCACACAGCGCGGCTCGCGCCGGGACGGCGGACGGCCCCAGCAGGCCGCCCGCCAGGCGGCGCCCCCGCCGCAGCGCCAGCAGCCCAGCGGCGGCCGGCAGCGCCGTGGTGCCCCCTCCAAACTGGTCGTCTCCGAGGGTTCCCTGACCGGTACGACAGTCGCGCTGCAGGGCCAGACGATCACGCTCGGCCGCGCCCACGACAGCACGATCGTGCTGGACGACGACTACGCTTCCAGTCGGCACGCCAGGATCTACCCCGACCGGGACGGTCAGTGGATCGTCGAGGACCTCGGGTCCACCAACGGCACCTATCTGGACCGGGCCCGGTTGACGACTCCCACACCGATTCCGCTGGGCGCGCCGATCCGCATCGGCAAGACCGTCATCGAGCTGCGGAAGTAGTACGAAAAATGAGCGAGCGGAGCGAGCACGCAGCGGTGGCCCACACCACGGGCCCCGGCGCGCTCCCGACCGGAGGGTGGGCACCGTGCGGATGTACCCGGAGCCGACAGGCGAGGTGCGCATGAGTCTGTCACTGCGCTTCGCCGCCGGATCGCACAAAGGCATGATCCGCGAGGGCAACGAGGACTCCGGCTACGCCGGGCCGCGCCTGCTCGCGATCGCCGACGGGATGGGCGGCCAGGCCGCCGGTGAGGTCGCCTCCTCCGAGGTGATCTCCACCATCGTCGCGCTCGACGACGACATCCCCGGCTCCGACATCCTCACCTCGCTCGGCGCGGCGGTGCAGCGCGCCAACGACCAGCTGCGCGCCATGGTGGAGGAGGACCCGCAGCTCGAGGGCATGGGGACGACGCTCACCGCCCTGCTGTGGACCGGTCAGCGGCTCGGCCTCGTCCACGTGGGCGACTCGCGCGCGTATCTGCTGCGGGACGGCGTCCTGACGCAGATCACCCAGGACCACACCTGGGTGCAGCGGCTCGTCGACGAGGGCCGCATCACGGAGGAAGAGGCCACCACCCACCCGCAGCGCTCCCTCCTGATGCGCGCGCTGGGCAGCGGCGACCATGTCGAGCCCGACCTGTCCGTCCGTGAGGTGCGGGCCGGCGACCGGTACCTGATCTGCTCCGACGGGCTGTCCGGGGTGGTCTCCCACCAGACGATGGAGGAGACCCTCGCCAGCTACCAGGGCCCCCAGGAGACCGTGCAGGAGCTGATCCAGCTCGCGCTGCGCGGCGGCGGCCCCGATAACATCACGGTCATCGTGGCCGACGTCCTCGACCTGGACACCGGGGACACCCTCGCGGCGCAGCTCTCCGACACCCCGATCGTGGTGGGCGCGGTCGCCGAGAACCAGCATCATCTGCACGACAACGGCATCATGCAGACGCCCGCCGGCCGCGCCTCCGGCCTCGGCCGCCAGGTGCCCGGGCAGGGCGGCGGCCAGTTCGGGCCGCCCGGCAGCGGCGACACCACCGGCTACGTCCCGGCGGGCAGCTTCGACGACTACACCGACGAGGACTTCGTCAAGCCGCGCAAGGGCCGCACGTGGCTGAAGAGATCCTTCTACACGGTCCTCGCGCTCGGCATCCTCGGCGGCGGGTCCTACGGCGCCTACCAGTGGACGCAGACGCAGTACTACGTCGGCGCCAACGGCGAGCATGTCGCGCTGTACCGCGGCATCAGCCAGGACCTGGCGTGGGTGTCGCTGTCGAAGGTGGACAAGGACCACCCCGAGATCGAACTCAAGTACCTGCCGCCGTACCAGCAGAAGCAGGTCAAGGCGACCATCGCCGAGGGCGGTCTCCCGGCGGCCCAGTCGAAGGTGTCCGAACTGGCCGTGCAGGCGTCCGCGTGCAAGAAGGAGAACGAGCGCCAGCAGGCCGCCGGTGCGAGCGGCGCCAAGGCCGGCAAGGGCGGGGACACCACGGGAACCACGACAACCTCCCTGACGTCCAAGGCCACGCCGACGCCGAATCCCTCGGACTCGGCGACCAAGACCCCAACCGCACCCACACCCACACCCGGCCCCACCCTCTCGGAGGAAGAGCAGAAGGTCGTCTCACTGTGCGGTAAGCAGTAAGCAAGCCGTGAGGGGCCCTGTCACACCATGAGCAGCAGTACGAACACGTCGACCCACCACACGTCCACGATCGGCTCGATCGGGGCGCCGAGCCGGCGCAACACCGAACTGGCGCTGCTGATCTTCGCCGTCGCCATCCCGGTGTTCGCCTACGCCAACGTAGGCCTGGCCATCAACGGTTCGGTGTCCGCCGGACTGCTCAGCTACGGCATCGGCCTGGGTCTGCTGGCCGGGGTCGGCCACCTCGTCGTCCGCAAGTTCGCGCCGTACGCGGACCCGTTGCTGCTGCCGCTGGCCACGCTGCTCAACGGACTCGGCCTGGTCGTCATCTGGCGGCTCGACCAGTCCAAGCTGTTGCAGTCGATCCACGTGGCCGGGGGCAAGGCGACCAACCAGCTGATCTACACGGCGATGGGCATCGCGCTCTTCGTCGGCGTACTGGTCTTCCTGAAGGACCACCGGGTCCTGCAGCGCTACACCTACATCTCCATGGTCGCCGCGCTGGTCCTGCTGCTGCTCCCGCTGGTCCCGGGCCTCGGTGCCAACGTCTACGGCGCCAAGATCTGGATCCAGGTGGGCAGCTTCACCATCCAGCCCGGTGAGTTCGCCAAGATCGTGCTGGCGGTCTTCTTCGCCGGGTACCTGATGGTGAAGCGGGACGCGCTCGCCCTGGCCAGCCGCCGTTTCATGGGGCTCTACCTGCCGCGCGGCCGTGACCTCGGCCCGATCCTGGTCGTCTGGGCGATCTCGATCCTCATCCTGGTCTTCGAGACCGACCTCGGCACATCGCTGCTGTTCTTCGGAATGTTCATCATCATGCTGTACGTCGCCACCGAGCGGACCAGCTGGATCGTCTTCGGTCTGCTGATGTCCGCGGTGGGCGCCGTCGGCGTCGCGAGCTTCGAACCGCACATCCAGACGCGTGTGCAGGCCTGGCTCAACCCCTTTCACGAGTACCAGCTCAGCCGCGCCGGGACCCAGGACGGCATCCTCCACTCCGAGCAGGCCATGCAGGCCCTGTGGGCGTTCGGCTCCGGCGGCACCCTCGGCAGCGGCCTGGGCCAGGGCCACTCCGACCTGATCCGCTTCGCCGCGAACTCCGACTTCATCCTGGCCACGTTCGGCGAGGAGCTGGGGCTGGCGGGCATCATGGCGATCCTGCTGATCTACGGCCTCATCGTGGAGCGCGGCGTCCGCACCGCCCTCGCGGCCCGCGACCCGTTCGGCAAGCTGCTCGCCGTGGGCCTGTCCGGCGCCTTCGCGCTGCAGGTCTTCGTCGTCGCCGGCGGTGTGATGGGCCTCATCCCGCTGACCGGTATGACCATGCCCTTCCTCGCGTACGGCGGTTCGTCCGTCATCGCCAACTGGGCACTGATCGGCATCCTCATCCGCATCAGCGACACCGCGCGCCGTCCCGCACCGTCCCCCGCACCGAACCCCGACGCCGAGATGACCCAGGTGGTCCGCCCGTGAACAAGCCCCTGCGCCGGATCGCGATCTTCTGCGGGCTGCTCGTCCTCGCGCTACTCATCCGCGACAACTGGCTCCAGTACGTCCAGGCCGACAGCCTGCGCACCAACCCGGACAACCGCCGTGTCCTGATCGCCCGGTACTCCAAGCCCCGCGGCGACATAATCGTCGACGGCAACCCGATCACCGGGTCCAAGAAGACGTCCACCGACAGCCTCAACGACTTCGCGTACAAGCGGACGTACAAGGACGGCCCGATGTGGGCGCCGGTCACCGGCTACGCGTCCCAGGCGTTCGGCGCCACACAGCTGGAGTCCATCGAGGACGGCATCCTCACCGGCGACGACGACCGGCTGTTCTTCCGCAACACGCTCAACATGCTGACGGGCAAGGAGCAGGAGGGCGGCAACGTCGTCACCACGCTGAACGGGGCCGCGCAGAAGGCCGCGTTCGACGGGCTCAAGAACGTCGGCGGCAAGGGCGCCGCGGTGGCGCTCGACCCGCAGACCGGGGCGATCCTGGCGCTGGCCTCCTACCCGTCGTACGACCCGTCGTCGTTCGCGGGCAACTCCACCTCGGTGGACTCCAAGGCCTGGACGGGACTGCAGAAGAAGAACAACCCGAGCGACCCGATGCTGAACCGGGCGCTGCGCGAGACCTACCCGCCGGGCTCCACCTTCAAGGTGGTCACCGCGGCCGCCGCGCTGGAGAACGGGCTGTACTCCGACGCCGACCAGAAGACCAACTCGCCGCTGCCCTTCACCCTGCCGAACACCAGGACCGAGCTGAAGAACGAGGGGAACATCCCCTGCAAGGACGCGACCATGCGGATCGCGCTGCAGTTCTCCTGCAACACGGTCTTCGGCAAGATCGGCGCGGACCTCGGCAAGGACAAGATGCTGGCGGAGGCGAAGAAGTTCGGGTTCGACTCCGAGCAGTTCACGCCGGTACGCGCCAACGCCTCCAACTTCCCGGAGAAGATGGACGCGCCGCAGACCGCGCTCAGCTCGATCGGCCAGTTCGAGACGGCCGCGACACCGCTGCAGATGGCGATGGTCGCCTCGGCGGTCGCCAACGACGGCAAGCTGATGAAGCCGTACATGGTCGACAAGCTGGAGACGTCGGGCGTCGACACCCTGGTGCAGACCCAGCCGCAGGAGCTGAGCCGGCCGCTGTCCGAGAAGAACGCCCAGATCCTTCAGTCGATGATGGAGACGGTCGTCCAGAAGGGCACCGGTACCCGGGCGCAGATCCAGGGCGCCACGGTTGGCGGTAAGACCGGTACCGCCCAGCACGGTCTGAACAACAGCGAGAAGCCGTACGCCTGGTTCATCTCGTACGCCAAGCTCAGTGACGGCAGCTCCCCGGTGGCCGTCGCCGTGGTCGTGGAGGACGACAAGGCCAACCGCGACGACATCTCCGGTGGCGGCCTCGCCGCTCCCATCGCAAAGAACGTCATGGAGGCGGTCATCAACAGCAAGAAGTGACCCCCGTCACGTTCCCTTCACATCGGTGCACGTTGCGATACCGGTCCTGTATCGGGTGGCGGATGTGGCCAGGTCACGCAGAGCTAGCCGGGTACCGTATGCCCGGACAGCACACCGCCGGATCACACGCGGGTGTGGTCGGGATCGACGGAGAGGGCTGGTAGGAAGCTATGGAAGAGCCGCGTCGCCTCGGCGGCCGGTACGAGCTGGGCCAGGTGCTCGGCCGTGGTGGCATGGCCGAGGTCTACCTCGCGCATGACACCAGGCTCGGCCGCACCGTGGCGGTGAAGACGCTGCGGGCGGACCTCGCACGCGATCCGTCGTTCCAGGCCCGGTTCCGCCGGGAGGCCCAGTCGGCCGCCTCGCTCAACCATCCCGCGATCGTCGCGGTGTACGACACGGGCGAGGACTACATCGACGGGGTCTCGATCCCGTACATCGTGATGGAGTACGTCGACGGGTCCACACTGCGTGAGCTTCTTCACAGCGGCCGCAAGCTGCTGCCGGAGCGGGCCATGGAGATGACCATCGGCATCCTCCAGGGCCTCGAGTACGCCCATCGCAACGGCATCGTCCACCGCGACATCAAGCCCGCGAACGTCATGCTGACGCGCAACGGCCAGGTCAAGGTGATGGACTTCGGCATCGCCCGCGCCATGGGCGACTCCGGTATGACGATGACGCAGACGGCCGCGGTGATCGGTACGGCCCAGTACCTCTCGCCGGAGCAGGCGAAGGGCGAGCAGGTCGACTCCCGGTCGGACCTGTATTCGACGGGTTGCCTGCTCTACGAGCTGCTGACCGTCCGCCCGCCGTTCGTGGGCGACTCCCCGGTCGCCGTCGCCTACCAGCACGTCCGCGAGGAACCCCAGCCGCCGAGCGTGTTCGACCCGGAGATCACGCCGGCGATGGACGCGATCGTGCTGCGGGCGCTGGTCAAGGACCCGGACTACCGCTACCAGAGCGCCGACGAGATGCGGCAGGACATCGAGGCGTGCCTCGACGGCCAGCCGGTCGCGGCGACGGCCGCGCTGGGCGCGGTCGGCTACGGCGGCTATCCCAACGACCAGCCGACGACGGCCCTGCGCCCCGACCCGGCCGGCGGCGCCACGACCATGCTGCCGCCTATGAACCCGGACGACGGCGGCTTCGGCTACGAGGACCGCCCCGACCGCCGCCGCCAGAAGAAGTCGAACACCTCGACGGTCCTGCTGGTCGTCGCGGGTGTGCTGGTTCTGATCGGCGCGATCCTCATCGGCAAGTGGATGTTCAGCGGCGGGGGCGTGGGCAACGACAAGGTGGCCACGCCCAACTTCGTCGGCCAGACCAAGGCCGATGCGCAGCAACTGGCGAACAACGCCGAGCTGAAGCTGTCCTTCTCGCAGAAACCCTGTGAGGACCAGAAGAAGGGCAACATCTGCACCCAAGACCCCACGCCGAACACCGAGGTCGAGAAGAACTCCAAGATCGACCTGGTGGTCTCCACGGGCGCGCCCAAGGTGGCGGTGCCCAACGTGATCAGCAAGGACGCAGACACGGCCACGCAGCAGCTCGAGAGCAAGGGCTTCCAGGTCAAGACCAAGCAGACGGAGTCCAGTCAGGCCGCCGGCACGGTCCTCAGCCAGAACCCCGACCCGGGTACCGAGCTGGAAAAGGGCTCGACGGTGACCCTCGAGGTCGCCAAGGCGGCGGAGACGACGACCGTGCCCGATGTGACGGGCCAGACCTGTGACCAGGCCAAGCAGCAGATTCAGGCGAACAACCTGACGCCGGGCGACTGCACCGACGTGGACACCGCCGACCCGAACCTGGTCGGCAAGGTCGTCCAGACCTCTCCGGCGAAGAACGACACGGTCAAGAAGGGCACCACGGTCGCGATCCAGATCGGCAGGCAGGCCCAGAACGAGCAGACGACGGTTCCGAACATCCAGGGCCAGAAGCTCAAGGACGTCAAGCAGATGCTGCAGGACGCGGGCCTGCAGGTCGGCCAGATCTCCGGCGCCCAGGACGACAACGCCACGGTCGTCGGCTCGAACCCGCCCCAGGGCCAGCAGGTCCCGAAGGGCACCGCAGTGAACCTCGTCGCCATCGACCAGGGCGGCAACGGGAACAACGGCGGCACGAACTTCTTCGGTGGAATCACCGGCAGGAGGAACTGACCCGCCCGGTACGACGACTGAGCCCCGGCCCCCCTCTCGGGGGGCCGGGGCTCAGTCGTGTGTCCGGGGAAGTACGGCGCTCAGCCCAGCTCCTTCGGCGGGGTCCGCTTGCTGTCGACCTTCTGCACGCGCTCCAGTTCGCCCCACACGATGTAGCGGTACTCCGATGTGTAAACCGGGGTGCACGTCGTCAGGGTGATGTAGTGGCCCGGCTTCTTCACACCGGCCTGCTTGGGGACGGCGCCGAGGACCTTCACGTCGTACTTCGACGTCTGCGGCAGGATCGAGAAGACCTTGTAGACGTACCAGTTGTCCTTCGTCTCGAAGACGATCGGGTCGCCCTTCCTCACCTTGTCGATGTTGTGGAACTTCGCCCCGTGCCCGTCGCGGTGCGCGGCCAGCGCGAAGTTGCCGGTCTTGCCCGTCATCGGCAGCGTCGCCTTGACGGGGTCGATGTAGTAGCCGGCGACGCCGTTGTTCAGGACGTCCGTCGACGTGCCCTTCTCGACCAGCACATCGCCGTTCTTCATCGCCGGCACGTGCAGGAAGCCGATGCCGTCCTTGGTGTCCAGCGCACCCGGCCCGGCGTCCTTCCCGGCCGCCCAGTGGTCGCGCACCTTGTTGCCCTGCTGGTCGGCCCTGCGGTCCGCTATCACGTTCGTCCACCACAGCGAGTACACGACGAACAGGCCGAGGACCAGGCCCGCCGTGATGAGCAGTTCTCCGAAGACGCTGACGGCCGCTGCCACCCTGCCGCGCCCGCCCTGCCGCGGTCCGGACGGGAAGCCGGCGCCTGGCGACATCGCGCCGGTCTGCTCGTCCTGGTCGGTCGTCACTCCCACTGCATCTGCCCCGTCTTTTCCACGTGCCTGTGAGCCCGCGTGCCCTGCCGGGTCCGCGTGTCCTACGAAATGAGCGCGTCCGGCTTGCCCTTGCTGCGCGGCCGTTCCTCGACCATCTTGCCCCACACGATCAACCGGTACGTGCTGGTGAACTCCGGAGTACAGGTGGTCAGCGTGATGTAGCGGCCTGGCTGGGTGAAACCGGAGCCCTTCGGTACGGGGGCGAGGACGCCGGTGTTCGACGGCGACGTCACCGGAAGGGTGGACGTCATCTTGTAGACGTAGTACGCGTCCTGCGTCTCCACCACGATCGAGTCACCCGGCCGCAGACGGTTGATGTACCGGAACGGCTCGCCGTGTGTGTTCCGGTGTCCCGCGAGCCCGAAGTTGCCCGTCTTGGCGTCCGGCATCGCCGTCTTCAGGCTGCCCTCGCCGTAGTGCCCGACCATGCCCTTGTCGAGCACCTTCGTCTTGCTGGTGCCCTCCGCGATCGGCGCGACCACGTCCAGCTTCGGGATGTGCAGCAGGGCGAAGCCCTGCCCGGGCGCGAACTCGCCCGGTTCCCGCTTGCCGGTGGCCCAGTCCTGCTGCAGGTGCTGCGCGGTGCTGCCCGCCTCCTGGTGCGCCCGCACATTCGACCACCACAGCTGGTACGTCACGAACAGCAGCATCACCACACCGGTGGTGATGAACAGCTCGCCCACCACACGGCTCACCAGGACGCCCGTGCTGGGCTTCTGGGCCCGCGCGGCCCGCCGGGCCTCCAGACGGGATCTGGGGGCCTCTGCGGGCGTCCCAGCGGCCGTCTCGGCCGTCTGGGGACCGTTCCCACGCCGCCCGTGTCGCCGCGCCGCCTTGCGCCGCGCGGCGCGGCCGCCGGACGGGGGTGTGTCACCGGCGTCACCGATGCGGTCCGCGGCCCGCCGGGCCTCCTCCACGTCCGCGGAGCGCAGCGCGACCGTCTCACTGTCCACGGGCGCCGGTGCGCCGTAGGAGGGGGCGGTCACGGGCTCGCCGTAGGAGGGCGGTGCCCCGGTGGGGTCGTACGCCTGCTGGGACGCCTGCTGCCCGTACGACGGGTCCGCGTACGCCTGGTCGCCGTAGCCCGCGCTGCCGTGCCACTCCTGCCCCTGCCACGCTCCGGCGCCCCCGTACGGCTGCTGCGCGTACGGGGGTCCCGGTTCCGCGGCGCCGCCGTAGGAGGCGCCGGTCTCGCGCTCGGGGCGCAGGGCGGTCACGCCGTGGCCCTGCCCACCACCGGGGCGAGCCCCGTCGATCTCGCCACGGCTCCCTGGTCACCGCACTCCACCAGCCAGTTGGCCAGCATCCGGTGGCCGTGCTCGGTCAGCACCGACTCGGGATGGAACTGCACGCCCTCCACAGGGAGTTCGCGGTGCCTGAGACCCATGATGATCCCGTCGTGGGTGCGCGCCGTGACCTCCAGCTCGGCCGGCACCGTCTCCGGCTCGGCGGCCAGGGAGTGGTAACGGGTCGCGGTGAAGGGGGACGGCAGCCCGGCGAAGACACCCTTGCCCTCGTGCTCGACCAGCGAGGTCTTGCCGTGCAGGAGCTCCGGCGCACGGTCGACGACACCGCCGTAGGCCACCTGCATCGACTGCATGCCCAGGCAGACACCGAAGACGGGGACGCCGGTCGCGGCACAGTGCCGCACCATCTCCACGCAGACACCCGCCTGCTCGGGGGTGCCGGGGCCGGGGGACAACAGCACGCCGTCGAAGCCGTCCTGGGCGTGTCCCGTCGAGACCTCGTCGTTGCGCAGCACCTCGCACTCGGCGCCCAGTTGGTACAGGTACTGCACCAGGTTGAAGACGAAGCTGTCGTAGTTGTCGACGACGAGGATGCGGGCGCTCACTGGTTGTCCACCGTCACATCGTTGAAGGGCAACAGCGGTTCTGCCCACGGGAAGACGTATTGGAACAGGGCGTAGACCACAGCCAGGA
This sequence comes from Streptomyces sp. CA-106110, assembly GCF_050936285.1. Lineage (NCBI taxonomy): Bacteria > Bacillati > Actinomycetota > Actinomycetes > Kitasatosporales > Streptomycetaceae > Streptomyces > Streptomyces sp. CA-106110. Next base: position 6,194,910 of record NZ_JBNJNB010000001.1, read on the forward strand.
CCAGCACGAGGGAGATCAGTGCCTTCAGCCATGCGTTGCCCGGCAGATGCCGCCAGATCCAGCCGTACATGCCGTCCCTTCCGTCTCTCCACGGCACCAGACTCACGCCGTACGCCACCAGACTAACGGCGCAGAGCCGCCGGTTTCCCTGCCTCCACAGGCTGTGTGGAATCGAGGTGCGCCCAGACGATCAGCCGGTGACTGTGCCCCCATTCGGGATCGCACGTGGTCAGCGTCAGATACCGGCCCGGACGCTTGTAACCCGATTTACGTGGTACAGGGTCGATTACTTCAGCGTCCGTGGGCACGGTTTTGTATGGGCCTTTGTCGATCCGATACGTGAACCAGGTTGTGCCGTCGGTGAGGACGACGGCGTCACCGGACCGCAGCCTTGGGAAGTCCTTGAAGGGGTCGCCGTAGGTGCGCCGGTGGCCGGCGACCGCGAAGTTGCCCTCCTGGCCGAGCCGGGCCGAGCCCGTGTAGTGGCCGAGCCCCTTCTTCAGGGTGTCCACGGCCGTGTCCTCGAGCACGGGCTTGTTCCACGTGAAACCGAGCCGTGGGATGTACATGACGGCGAACGGCCGGCCGGGGACGTACGGCGCCGGTTTCCGCGGGCTCGCCGGGCCGCCGGCCGCCGTCGTCGGCCGCACCGTCCCCGTCGACCACTGCCGCTGCAACTGGTCGACCTGCTCGTTCATCGCACTGTCGGCCTTCACACCGGTCCAGAACAGCACATAGACGACGAAGAGGACGATGAGAGTGCCGGCGGTGATGCACAGTTCGCTGACGGTCCGGACGATCACGCGCACCGACACAGGTTTCCCCCAGCGGCAGCTGTTCCCGGCTCTACTCCACGGGCTTCGCGTAGTGCAGATCCACTGTGCCCGAGTAGCCGGGGAGAGTCACCGTCCCGTCCTCGGTGACTTTCCAGCCGAGGCCGTAGACGTTGACGTACACCATGTAGTTCTGGATCGCGGGCGAGGCGGCGACCGCCTTCTGCAGCTTGTCCGGGTCCCCGACGGCAGTGATCTTGTACGGGGGCGAGTAGACCCGGCCCTGGAGGATCAGGGTGTTGCCCACGCACCGCACGGCGCTGGTGGAGATCAGCCGCTGGTCCATGACCTTGATGCCCTGTGCGCCGCCCTGCCACAGGGCGTTCACGACGGCCTGGAGGTCCTGCTGGTGGATGACCAGGTAGTCGGGCTGCGGCTCGGGGTAGCCGGGGAGCTTGGCCGTGGCGTTCGGCGGGGCGTCGTTGAGGGTGACCGTGACGGCCCTGCCGGTGAGCTTCTCGGTGCCCGCGTTCTTCTCCAGCGCCGCGAGCCGGGCCTCCTCGGCCTTGCTGGTGCTGCCGCCCGTGCGCTTGGCCAGGGTGTCCACGTCGTCCCGCAGTGTGGCGTTGGACTCATCGAGCAGGGCGTTCTTGTGGCTGCGGTCGTGGATGAGGTCGGACAGCTTCAGCAGCGAGGAGTCCGTGCGGATGTTGGTGCCCCTGGCCGTGTTGAAGCTGGTGAAGAAGAGCAGGCCGGCGAGCGCGAAGACGCCCACGGTCAGGACGCGCACGGGCCTCAGTCGGCGTGTGCGCGGGGAGGCGGACCCCGTGGACCCCGTTTCCGGGGAGTCGGGACCCGGCTGGGAGGAGTCGGCAGTATTGCTCAACGTACCCTTATCTCCTTCGGCGCCGCGGAAGCACTACGCTAACGGACGCCCGGGGGAGCGCTCAGTGTCCCCTTGTACGCTGCCCCGGAGCCCGCCCCAGTTCCCTGCGCGGCCACGCAGCGCATCGACAGGAGAGACCCTCGTGCCGAAGTCACGTATCCGCAAGAAGGCCGACTACACGCCGCCGCCGTCCAAGCAAGCCACGGCTATCAAGCTGAACAGCCGTGGCTGGGTGGCGCCGGTCATGCTGGCCATGTTCATCATCGGTCTCGCCTGGATCGTCGTTTTCTACGTGACCGACGGCTCACTGCCGATCCACGCCCTCCGCAACTGGAACATCGTGGTGGGCTTCGGATTCATCGCGGCCGGGTTCGGCGTCTCCACGCAGTGGAAGTAGCGGCTCACGCCCGCTCACGGCCGGCTCTGCCCATGGCTGTGCGCTGAGTTATCCACAGCCTTGTCCACAGAGTCCGCGACCAGTGGAAAAAGAACGACCATCTGTGGATAACTGTTCGGGCGTTGACACCGGTATGACGGAATCACCGGCTCCCGCAAAACTGTTCGCCCCCTGTCCGACCTGGGAAAACTCCGGTCAGTGACAGGGGGCGCGGTCGTTCCCCACCAGGTGCACAAGATCCGCCACAGACTGTGGACAACGCTGGGTACAACCTCGGGCTACGGCCCGTACACATCGGCTGTTCAGGTGAGCTGGGCAGTTCTGAGGACCGTCATGAGGACCACGGCGGCCAGCACCAGCGCGCACACCCCGTACTGCACGAGAGCCCTCCTCTGACGCGGGGCGTGAACCATGGCGTAGCCCACCACCACGCCGCCGACGAGTCCCCCGATGTGGGCCTGCCATGCAATATTGCTCCACCCGAACGTGAAGATCAGGTTGATCACCAGGAGCGCGATCACGGGCCGCATGTCGTAGCGGAGCCGGCGCATCAGCACGGCCGTGGCGCCGAAGAGCCCGAAGATCGCGCCGGAGGCACCGAGCGAGGGCTGGTTCGGGGCGGCGATCAGATAGGTGAGCGCACTGCCGGCCAGCCCGGCGGAGAAGTAGAGCGCGAAATAGCGGGCACGGCCGAGAGCTGCTTCCAGCGGGCCGCCGATCCACCACAGGCTGAGCATGTTGAACAGGATGTGGACAAAGTTGCCGTGCAGGAACATCGCTGTCAGGAGGCGGTACCACTGGCCCTGCGCGATGCCCTCGACCGAGCCGAGCAGCGGGACGTAGGCCTGGCCGAGGAGCTCGAACCGGTCCGTGAAGCGGTCGCCCACCGACAGCTGCACCAGGAAGACCGCCAGATTGATCCCGATCAGCAGCTTGGTGAGCAGCCGGGGGTCGGCGGTGACGGTTCCGCCCGCGAGCGTGCGGGGCGCCGAGGCGGCAGGGGCGTGCCCCGTGCCGGAGCCGCTGCGCACGCAGTCCGGGCACTGGAAGCCGACCGAGGCGTTGACCATGCACTCCGGGCAGATCGGGCGCTCACAGCGGGTGCAGCGGATACCCGTCTCACGGTCCGGGTGCCGGTAGCAGACCGGCAGCTCCCGTGCTCCGTGCGGCCCCTGGTGCGGCGGGCCCTGGGGTGGGCTGCCTGGCGCCTGGTCCATGGGTCCCTCACTCTCCGCGTACGACGGGGTGCCCCGCCCTTCCTTCTACGGACGGGCGGGGCGGTTTTGTTCCCTCGTGCGGTGTGCCCCTCGGGCTCAGCCCTCGCGGGACTCGACGACGACCGACTCGATGACGACGTCGTTGACCGGGCGGTCCGTGCGCGGGTTGGTCTGAGTGGTGGCGATGGAGTCCACGACCTTCTGGCTGGCCGCGTCGGTGACCTCGCCGAAGATGGTGTGCTTCCGGGTCAGCCAGGCCGTCGGCGAGACGGTGATGAAGAACTGCGAGCCGTTGGTGCCCGGGCCGGCGTTGGCCATGGCCAGCAGGTACGGCTTGTCGAACGCGAGGTCCGGGTGGAACTCGTCCTCGAACTGGTACCCGGGGCCGCCGGTGCCGTTGCCCAGCGGGTCGCCGCCCTGGATCATGAAACCGCTGATCACCCGGTGGAAGACCGTGCCGTCGTAGAGCTTCTTGGCGGACTTCTCGCCGGTGGCGGGGTGGGTCCACTCACGCTCGCCCTTGGCGAGCTCGACGAAGTTCCGGACCGTCTTGGGCGCGTGGTTCGGCAGAAGCCGGACCTGGATGTCGCCGTGGTTGGTCTTCAGGGTGGCGTAAAGCTGCTCAGCCACGATCTGCCTTCCGTTGTCCTCTGTGACTCCCCGATCCTCGCACGGTATGCGCCCCACGTCGCCCGGCCCCACCTCTGTGTGGACATCCGCGCGTCGCTCCACCGTCATCTGGGCGTGCCGGAGCGGTCGCGGGCGGCTCTGGGGCCCTGTCCCGTGCTCCGGGCGCTTGGAAAACAAGCCGAGTCGTCCCGTCGCGGGGGCGCAGAGCGGAGATCCGTGGCATTGTCGTCGTCAAGCTCCTGTTGCCCCGTATTCATCCGCTATTGCATGTGATCGGCCGATGCGCATGATCATTCCCCTCGTCACCGACCCCGGACGCGGACCGGGGCCGTCCGCTATGAGTCCCATGACCCGGATGCCCCTGCTCGCATGCCCGGCGCTTCTTCGAGAGGCATGATCCGTAAAAGGCTGGAAAGTCGAATTACCGTACGCCACCGAGGAGGAGGAACCCGTGACCCGCATCGACAGCGTGCGCGCCGCGACCGGTTCGGCGAAGGACAGCGTGCTGCATGCCGCGGAAGTGGTGGCGCCCTACGCCGACACGGCCAAGGACAAGGCCGCGCACTACGCACACGAGGCGCGCGTCCGACTCGCGCCGAAGGTGTCGCAGGCCGCCGGACAGGCCCGCGTCCAGTACGACGCCTATCTCGCCCCGCGCCTGGAACAAGCCCTGGAACAGGCCCGCACCCATGTGCCGCCCAGGGTCGACCAGGCCGCACAGGATGCCGCGGCCTACACCCGCAAGGCTGCTCGGCAGGCCGCCGACTACTCCCGTCCCCGGTTCGAGCAGGCGGTCGCCGCGGCAGGCCCGGCACGGGACGAGGCGGCGGCCCGCAGTGTTGCGGCGCTGGCCGCGCTGCGCGGTCAGATCTCGCCGCGACAGATCCAGAAGCTGGTGCGCAAGCAGCAGCGGCGGGCGAAGGCCGGCCGCATCGCCAAGGGTCTGGCGGTACTGGGCGTACTGGCCGGCGGCGCCTTCGCCGCCTGGAAGTGGTGGGACAGGCAGGCGAACCCCGACTGGCTCGTCGAGCCGCCCGCCGCGACCGAGGTCCCGCAGAGCGACCGTCTGACATCGGTGGACGGCAGCGGACCGAGCGTGCTGGACCCCGAGGTGGAGGCGAAGCAGGCCGAGGAGGACTCGGACAACGACGACCGACGCTGACACCGCCTGTCCAACCAGGCGGCAACAGCACCGTGGGGCAGGAGACTTGAGGGTCTCCTGCCCCACGGTGGCGTTTCACGTGAAACGCCACCGTGGGGGCCTCGGCTTCGTGGCGGCCTCAACTCCGCCAACTATGGGGTGCCGAGAATCCATGGGAGCGCTCCGGGCGACGCCAGCCGGCTTTGCTCCGGCCCCTGTGGGCCGCGGCCCACGTGGACGACCGGGCCGCGGCACGAGCCAGCAGGACGGCCGTGATGGCGGCCACTTCCTCGGGCTCGGCATGGCCTTTCTCTATACGGAGGACGTCGAGGAGGTCTTCAGAGGCAGAGGTCATGGATCGTCCCATCCAGTGGTGGTCCCCGTGGGGGTGGTCTCCGCAGGATGTGGATCGCGGCTTGCTGCGGTGCTGTGCGTGCAGTAGGCGTTCGGCAGCTTCGCGCCGCGGCGCATGACCCCCGCCGTGCCCCTGGTCGGCGCCGGGCGGGAACCCCGGAAGGGTCCGGGAAGACTCTCCTACGGAATGCTAAAAAGCGTTACATACCCTGACAAAGCGTGCAGCTTTTCCGACGCCCGATGCTTGCCCCGTGGAGCCGATCCGAGCACGTCACGGCGCCGCTGCCCGGCACCCCGCCGACCCTGGCGGGCGCGGCATTCGGCGCTACCGCGCTGGTCAGCCGCGCCGCCCAGGACCTGCCGCCGGCGTTCGTCGCCAATGGATCCGCAGATGACCTGATGGTCCGCCAAATGGGTCGCCGGCCCTCCCAGCAGGGGCGCGACAGGACCAGCACCAGTACTCAGGGGTGCGGGGACCGGAGGTGCGGGGCGCCGGTCGCCGGCCGCCGGCCGCCGAACATCGGAACGAACCGTGGAGTCCCCGTCGGAGCGTTTACGCCTTCCCCGTTCCATGACGTTTGCAACGCACCATCTGTGCAAGTTCCGTGGAGACCCCCCTCACCGAGCGCACCCCTCCACTCACCCACCTTTGGGCATCACGCCGGGATAAGTCAGTCCATATCACCTCATGCTGCCAAGCAGCCGGAGTCGCCACCCGGGCGGGGGCCGCTGAACCCGTGCCCCTTGCAAGTGTTTGCGCAAAGAAATGCAATGAATGCAAATCCACAGGTGTGGCGCGACTCACCCTCACAACAGAACCGGCCAGCCGCCGCGAGGGGCGTCTGACCGGTCCGGGGTGTGGAGCCTAGGGGAGTCGAACCCCTGACATCTGCCATGCAAAGACAGCGCTCTACCAACTGAGCTAAGGCCCCGGAGGAGGCGCGTCCGACCAGTACGAACTGAGACCGGCGGGCGCTGCAAACCAGCGTACCGGGTCACCCCCCGTATCTCACAAAAAGATGGGGCTCCCCGTGGACAACCGCTCTCCGTAAGATGCTCGTCGTGGTTCGCGACAGCGAACCGCGGTACTTGGGGAAGCGATGGGGAGACGCAATGGACGCCGCACAGCAGGAAGCCACCGCAAGAGCGCGGGAGCTGCAGCGGAACTGGTACGGAGAGCCGTTGGGGGCGCTCTTCCGTAAGCTCATCGACGATCTCGGGCTCAACCAGGCGCGTCTCGCTGGCGTGCTGGGGCTGTCCGCGCCGATGCTGTCACAGCTGATGAGCGGTCAGCGCGCCAAGATCGGCAATCCCGCGGTGGTCCAGCGGGTGCAGCTGCTTCGGGACCTGGCGGGGCAGGTCGCCGACGGCACCGTGAGCGCCGCCGAGGCGACCGAGCGGATGGACGAGATCAAGAAGTCGCAGGGGGGTTCCGTGCTCAACAACACGACACAGACGACGAACAGTTCGGGCGTGCCCACGGTCAAGCGCGTGGTCCGCGAGATCCAGTCGCTGCTGCGCTCGGTGGCGGCGGCCGGGGACATCATCGAGGCCGCGGAGACCCTCGCACCGACCCACCCGGAACTGGCAGAGTTCCTCCGGGTGTACGGCGCCGGCCGCACCTCCGACGCGGTCGCGCACTACCAGGCCCACCAGAACTGAGCGACACCTGCACTGCCGGGGACTCTCGCGCCGGGGGGTGCGCGGGAGTCCTGACCACCGTCCGGAAGGGGGCACGACGCACGACCATGGGTGAGGTCTTCGCCGGACGGTACGAGCTGGTCGATCCCATCGGGCGCGGGGGAGTCGGTGCGGTCTGGCGCGCCTGGGACCAACGCCGGCGCCGCTATGTGGCCGCCAAGGTCCTGCAGCAGAGCGACGCCCATGCGCTGCTGCGGTTCGTGCGCGAGCAAGCGCTGCGTATCGACCATCCCCATGTGCTCGCTCCCGCCAGCTGGGCCGCGGACGACGACAAGGTCCTGTTCACCATGGATCTCGTCGCCGGAGGCTCGCTGGTCCACCTCGTCGGGGACTACGGCCCGCTGCCCCCGGCCCTTGTCTGCACCCTGCTGGACCAGCTGCTGTCCGGACTGGCCGCCGTGCACGCGGAGAAAGTGGTGCACCGGGACATCAAGCCCGCCAACGTACTTCTCGAAGCCACCGGCACCGCCCGGCCCCGGCTGCGGCTGTCCGACTTCGGCATCGCCATGCGCCTGGGCGAGCCGCGGCTGACGGAGACCGACTATGTGGTGGGTACGCCCGGCTATCTCGCACCCGAGCAAATGATGGGCGCCGACCCGGACTTCACGGCCGACCTGTTCGGCGTCGGTCTGGTCGCGCTGTATCTGCTGGAGGGCGCCAAGCCGGACACCAGGGCGCTGATCGAGCACTTCATGGCACACGGCACACCGGGAGCGCCCCGCAGTGTCCCCGCGCCCCTGTGGGAGGTCGTGGCGACGCTGTTGCAGCCGGACCCCGCCGCCCGGTTCCGTACCGCCACGGGAGCACGCAAGGCCCTGGCCGCCGCCGCGGAGCTGCTGCCCGAACCCGGCCCGGACGACGAGCAGGTCGAGATCTTCGACCAACTCGGGCCGCTGCCGAAGGGATTCGGGCCCGACGGACCGCGGACGGAGGAGAGCGGGTCCGCCGGGGTGAACGGCTCCGCCACGTCCCGGCCGCCCACAGCCCCCGGGACGGGCAACGGCCCCGCGGGGCTCATGTCCGGCGCGATACCGCCGCGGCCGACCACCGCGCCCAGCGCCTCCGGCACCGGTATGTCCGCCGCCGCGTCCACAGGGCTCGGCACGTCCGCGGCCGAAGGCCCCCGAACCGGCCCGTCCACGCCGCCGCCTCCCGGCACCGGCACGTCGTCATCCGTCGCTCCCCACAACGGCCTGACCACAGCCGCCGGCACCAGCAGCGCCGCGACCGCACAACCCGGCACCAGTACGCCCGCACCGGCTGCGCCCGTCGGCACCCCCTCACCGTCGGCGGCTCCCGGGACCCCTTCCTCCGCCGTACAGCCCGGTTCACCCCTATCCCCCGCCGTACCCCCCGAGGCCGCACACCTGGCCGTACCACCCCGCCCCACGGTCGATCCGACGCCGTCCCAGCGGCCCCCGACGATGTCGGACACCGGGAGCTTCCATCTACCGCCTCCGCTGCCGCGAGAGGCGCTCCGGACGGTGACGCGCCCACCAGAGCAGCCGCCGGCGCCGGCTCCGGTCCACGCATCGCGCCCCGAGCCCACGCATGTGCCCTCCGGCCCTTCCGCGGCCCCGGTGCTGCGCCGGCCCGCCTACGCGTATGCCGTCCAGTCCCCGCACGCCGTCACGCGGCCGCAGGAGATCGCACGGCGCGGCGGAAAACCGGCCGTCCGGCGCCCGGGCCCGCCGGCGAAGATCGCCGTACCGGTTCTGTTGCTCGCGCTCGTCTGCTTCGCGGTGGGGTTCTGGGCCCTGACGCGCATCTGAGCGTCGGTCACCCGGCCCACCGGCTGCGCGCCCGCCACCGGGCGAACACCGTCCACAGCGCGAGCCACAGGACCAGGGCGCTGCCGGTGCCGATCCCGCCCATCGCCACCAGCCTCATCGTCCCGGAGCTCTCGTCCTTTCCACTGTCCCCGGCGCCGCTCCGGCCCGGTCCGCCGGAGCCTGCCGCCGCACCCCCTTTGGGTTCGCCGGATCCCGTGGAACCGCCCGGCCCGCCGGAACCGGTGGCACCGCCGCCCGGAACGGCCCCCTCGGACACCCTTGCCGCCGCTTCCTCCCGGTCCGCCGCCGACACCGTGAACACATCGCGGGGTGCGGACGTCCCTGCGTACGCCGGCCCGGACTTCGGCGTCCCGCTCACCCGCACGCGCAGAGTCAGCCCGAACGGGCCGTCCCCGAACCTGTCCGTCACGGACGCCGCGAGGTGCACGGCGAGGTAGTACCAGCCCGCGAACCGCATCGCGCCCGTACGGTCGCCCACGGCGTGGCGGTTCGCATAGTCGACGGGCGCAGACGGGTCGAGCGCGGCCGAGGTCTGGGCGCCGCTGTAACCGGCGTCGGCGTCGTCGACATGGGCCCGCACGGGGTTGTACAGGGACATGGCGACCGCGGTGCCGACATAGCCGTCGCCCCCGGTGGAGCTGCCCAGCTCGGCGGTGGCGGAGAGCTGCTGCCCCCAGTCGACGGGCACCTTGTAGAAGAGGGTCTGCCCGGGCCGGACCGCGTCCTGCCAGACGCCCTGGCCCACAGCGCTCGCACCGGCGAATCCGGCGCCGCCCGCACGCCGCGTGGCGTCCCCGAGGACGGCCTCGGGCGGCGCGGAGTTCCAGCCTCCGGGCGGGGTCGTCGTACCGGGCTGCCGCAGGGCGGGCTCGGAGACGTAGTCGAGCTCCAGGTCCCAGTCGCCGGACGAGGGCACGGTCGGGGTCCCACCGCGCCGTTCGATCACGACGTAGTAGACGCCCGCTCCCCTGCATCCGTACGTACCGGGACCCGTCTCGCGCGAGGCCGAGGCGGTGATCGGGTGCGGGCTCTGGGTGGGGCCGAAGTGCGCGGTCCCGGTGGAGCAGGTGGTGCCGTCGGCGTCCTGGACGGACAGCTTGAGACCGTCGGAAGAGGAGACCTGTGCTCCCGCCCCGGGGACCGCCGTCGCGGAGACATAGGCGTCGGCCGCGGAGTCGAGTTCCAGGCGGTAGTAGCGCTTGCCGGCGGCGGGCAGGGTGCTCCTGTACGTCCGCCCGGGATCCAGCCGTAGCGCGTCCGTGGTGCCGCCGGCGCCCTCAATCGTCCGGGCGTCACGGGCGAAGGCGTACGGGGTCCGGGTTCCGTCCGCGGACGCGGAGACCGGAGCGGCATGCACCGGAAGCACCGGCGTCATCAGCGCGAGCGCCGTGGCGCACAGGGTCACCGCCGCCCGCGCCGGCACCCGCCCGTACGCGAGCGCCCCGCGTACCGCACCCATGCGCCACCCCATCACGCGCCCCCTCGCCGTAGCCGCCCGAACCGCCGCCCATCCTGCCCCGCAGGCCACGGCGGCACCCGCCCCTTGCGCAGGACCGGCCGCAACGATCCGCTCGCGATCCGGCGCCTCACCTCTTCACAACACAAAGCCCCGACCGCTCCGGCGGTCGGGGCCTGCTCCGAATCTGTTGTCTGTCGGACCTCACGAACCCGTGGGCACGGAGTCAGTCGCCTCCGTCCACAGATCCTGCTCGGCGCGATCCGCCTGGATCTGGCGGTACACGAGGAGCCCGCCGATGGCGGCCAGTGCGACCAGGAGAAGCTTCTTCACCGCGCGACCTCGTCTTTCCTTGACGTAGGGGACCTCTGGCGCCCGACTATACACACCGACCGATATCGGTCGGCGACCTGAGTCGGTCCTCAACTCGGGCCCGGGGTACCGCAGTACGGCGTGCCCACACGGTCCCTGCCTCCACGTGACCATATGTCGCAGACCGTGACGTTCGCTGCCGTCCCCGCCTTTCCCGAACTTTACGGACGTCTTGCGCCCATCCGGGTGGTGTTCATCCGAAGAACGACGCGCCACGGCCGTCGGTCCACCACTTCGCGACCTCCTTACACATCATGAGGAAAGTACGCAAATCGCCCGACCCGAAAGTGAGGGGACATGACCGGGAACAAGGTCATGAAGCTGTGGACCGCCATCGTCACCGCCTTCCTGGCACTGTGCACCGCGCTCGGACTGACCACCAGGACCGCCGCCGCGGCGGTACCCCAGGCCCAGCCGGAGCGCAACAGCAACAGCAACGGCTGCGACAGCGCCGGCGTCGGCACCAGCACCGACGAGATGGTGCCAAGACAGTCCACCGCCGACTGGTCCCACAAACGGCTACCCCCCACGATGAAGCAACGCATCAGGGCCGAGGCCCACGGCTCCTCCCCGTCCTGCCGCCACCGCCCGCTCACGGACACCAGCCCGGCCATCCCCCTCGCCCGCTCGGCCCTGGAGTCCCGCTTCGACCCCCTCGTGGCCTCCGCCGAGCTTCCCGCGCACCTCGCGCACTGACCCTCTCCCCGCCGCACCACCACCGCCCACGGCACATCGTGGGCCCACAGGCGAATTGCGTACGCCTCAGGCAGTCTGCCCGGCACCCGCTCCCAGGTGCCGGGCCTTGCGGCCGTCTCCGGACAGCCTTGACCACGACCCTCCATGCGAGAACCCGCCATGGCCGACAAGGGCGTGCCCGTCCTGTTCACGGCGGCATCGCACCTACGGCCATAGCTCATGGCCACGCGGTTACGGAGACGCGATCTTCGGCCGATGTCAGCCGTAGATGCAAAAACCCCCGATCCTGCTGGATCGGGGGTCTATTCACTGGTGGGGCCAACAGGATGTGAACCTGTGGCCGCCCTTCATCGCCTTGTCCGGCCCTGCTCGATGCTCTGCTGCTGCGCGACGGCCTTCTTCAGCTGCTCGGTGACATCACCGGTCTGTGCGGCGGGCGGGGCCTTGATCGCGGCCGTGGCGCCGAACTTCTCGAAGTCCATCGTCACCGTCACCCTGCCGAACCGCTGTTTCATCCGGACCGGGAAGTCCTTGGCACCGACCCAGATGTCCATGGTGATCGAGTCACCATGGCCGGTCATCGCGCCGAAGAGGTAGTTCGGGTCGCCGTAGGCCTTCTTGAACGTGCCCATGTGCTCCTTGTCGACCACGGCCCGGTAGTGGGCCGCACTCTGCCCGTCGACGGTCTCCTTGCCGAGATCGTCGACGTTGTTGGCGTACTTCAGGCCCTTCATCGCGAACGCGGGGCTGCCCGCGGCGGAGTTCCCCTGGAACGCCTGGGCGCCCTTGTCGCCGAACACCGCCGACGCGTCGATCTTCATCCACTCCTTGCCCTTGAGCGGGCCGGAAGGCCGCGGGCCGATGTCGTAGTAGTAGGCGCCGTCCACGAACACCGTGTGGGTCTTGGCGGCGGCGGGCCGCTCCCCGGGCGCCCGCACGGCCTTGGTGTCCATCATGACGTCGAACGCGAGGCCCTGGCCCCAGGAGTACGTGCCGTCCAGGGTGATCGGGCCGGACCTATGCGTCTCGGTCGTCATCCTGACCTGGGCGGACCCCACGTTCTCGGTCCGGTCGGTAGCCCGCGCCAGCGCCGCCACGATCATGTCGCCGTTGTCGACGGCCTTGGCGGCCGTCTTCGCGCCCTCCGTGCCGCACGCGGACGTCACCATCAGCGCCACAGTCTCATCTGTCCCACCCCACTGTGTGATTCTGCTGTGGACGCCGACTCTAGCGACACCTCTCCTGAGGATTTCCGGTGTGGCTCACGCGGCCGGCACCGCCCGCGACCGGCGTCTCGGCGGCCGCGACACGGCGCCCGGCTTCCCGCCCTCGGGCGCGGAGGACCTGGCCCGCGTAGTCCGCGGCCGCGTGGGTGTGGATCCGCCCGGAAGCCCGCCCCTCCCGCGAGGTCAGGGGTTGGGTTGCCCAATGGCTTTCAGTTGCCATCCGCTGCCCCTGCACCCCTCGGCCAACGACGGAAAGCGCTCACGCACGCCGGTGTGGTACTTGTGGCGCTGCCCACAGTCGCATTCGTACATTCCGGGAGCGGGAACGATCTCCCCGGGGTGATAGACCTTCTCAACCTCTTCGCCCATGGAGCGTCTCTGATTGGCTTAGTGGTCGAGTTCGTAAGTCCTTCGGGGGTTGATCACGCTGCCTTGGCGACGGAGGATTCTTCCTGGTGATCGGCGGTATGCCGGTCGAGTCTGGCCAGCAGATTGTCCAGGTCGGAGGTGGTGAACTTCCACTGGAACGGCTGTGCCGTGGCGTTGTAGCGGTCTTCGAAAGATCGGAGCCGATCCCGGACCTGATTGAGGTCCGTGAAGTCGTTGGGCGAGACGACCTTGCGCTGGACGATCGAGAAGAAGATCTCCACCTGGTTCGTCCAGGAGGCGTGGACTGGGGTATGGACCATGACAGCGTTGGGGAAGGCGCGGGTCAGACGGTCGATGGCCTTCTGTCCGCGGTGGGAGGAGCCGTTGTCGACGATCCAGAAGACGCGTTCGGCGCTGGCGTACGGCTCTTGGCTCATGACCTGGGTGACCAGATTCATGAACGGGTTGATGCCGGTGGTGGGTTCGCAGCGGCCGAACACCTTCGCCCGGTGAACGTCGTAGGCGGCCAGGTAGGCCAAGGCGCCGCCGCGTTCGTAGGTGTGGTTGACGCGCATCGCCCGGGCCTGGCCGGGGGCCAGGGTGGGGTGGCAGCGGCAGCGGGCCTGGATGGAGGTCTTCTCGTCCGCAGAGATCACGTACTCGTCCTCGCGCAGTGAAACGCCGTCCCAGGCGCGGGCGTACAGGTCCATGATGCGGCTGGCCTTGGTGCGGAAGTCCGGGTCGCGGATGAAGATCCACGACCTGTGCTGCCAGGGCTTGAGCACGTCGTCCTTGAGCCAGCGCCGCACGGTGGAGGCGGAGACCGATCCGGCGATGGCCCGGGCGACCACCTCGCGGGCCAGTTCCGGACATGACCAGCGCGATAACGGCGTGGCGGTCTCGGCGGGCAGATGGCAGGCCAGGGCCTTGACCTCGGCGACTTGCAGCGCGGTGAACACCGGCGGACGGCCGCTGCGTTCACGGTCGGACAGCCCAGGCAGGCCGTGTTCGGCGAACCGGCTCCGCCAGAGGCGCACCGTGTCCAGGTGCAGGCCCGTCTCTCGGGCGATACGCGCGTTGGAGCGTCCGCGTGCCGCGTGCAGGACGATGTGCGTGCGCATCCGCAGCCGGTACTCGGTCTTGTGGCCGTAGGCCATCTTCTTCAGCCGCTTTCGCTCGGCGGCGGTCAGGGTTATCGGGCGGGCCAGGGCAACGGGCATGCAACGACGGCCGATCGGGAGAAGTGGATCACGACAGCCCGTATCCTGCCGTGCCCCGCCCTGCGGCCCCTCGGGCAGGATGGCTGCCATGCCCACACCCTCGGAGTCCACCCGGCTCTCGCTCGAGCAGCGCCTTGGCGAGCATGCCCGCACCACCTGGCCGCAGATCAGGCGGCTGCACGTCCGTCACCGCGGAGCCTTTGCCTACGTGGAGGCGGAACTGGCGGACGGCGAACGGGTCACGCTGATGCGCCTGCGCTACGGCGGAACCGCCAGCAGGTGGGGCTTCGCCCTCTACTACGCCAGCAGCGACCGCTACGAGGACTCCCTCCTGCCCACCGGCGGCTTCGCCGGCACCCCCCAAGACGCCCTCGACTGCGCCTGCCACCTCCACCTCGCCGCACTCGGCACCTGACCAGGCGATACACACAACGTCGGCTCCCGCGTCAACCCCCGAAGGACTTCCGGCACGGACCACTTAGCGAGCCTGAGCGTTGCTCAGCCTTGGGAGCCAATCGCCTTCGTGCCCTGGTACTGAACGACAGGAGCCGCCAGCCCGCGTGGCACGTCCCTCCGGACGCTGGTCGACCGGGCCGCAAGACCCGACCGAGGAGGGTGCCCGACGTCGCCTGGGCGCCGGGCGTGCACATAGCACTCTGCCACAGGTTCACTACGCTTCGCTAATCCAACTGGTGAGCCTGCCTACGCGACCCCCTGGGGTACCGCACGCCACTGGGCGGCGATCGGGTGGATCTCGCCGGCCCGCATATGCGGAAGCCCGGTAGACGCTGATGGTCTACCGGGCTTCTGACCTGCCAATGAGCCCGCCAGGCTGGACACGCGGGCTCTCAGGGGTTCTCACTGACGCCGTTGGCCCAGGACACAGAACTCGTTGCCTTCGGGGTCTGCCATGACAACCCACGACTGGTCGCCCTGGCCGATGTCGACACGCTTCGCGCCATGAGCCTCAAGGCGAGCCACCTCGGCGTCCTGGTCATCGGGCCTGAAGTCGAGATGCAGCCGGCTCTTGACCTTCTTGCTCTCATCGAGCCGGACGAAGTCCAACCCTGGCAGGCGATCCGGCTCCGGACGGATCTCGAACTCCTCATCGGAGGAGTGGACCACACCCCAACCAAGAGCCTCGGCCCACCACTGCCCCAAGGCCACCGGATCCACCGAGTGAACAATTACCTGTTCCCATTCCAAGGTCATCTGCCGAGTCTAGGCGTACCGGGGCTTCGAAAAACAGGCGCTTGAAACGCTTGGAGGGAGGCCACGCAGGGGCTGACCGGCGCCCCGAGCGAAGCCGGGAAGGCTGCCCGGCAGAGCGGAGCGCAGCCGGGGCCTGATCTTCTCCTTCGAGCACGGCGGCATGATCGATCCGTTGGGTTTCTCCCGAACCGTCGATCGACTCGTCAAGCGGGCCGGCGTCCTCAGGATCACGGGAAGCGTCGCGATGCTCGCTGAGCTTCGGGAAGATCCGCTCATCGGCTGATGTCAGTCGTAGATGTCAAAGACCCCCAACCACAATCGGTTGAGGGTCTTTTCACTGGTGGGGCTAACAGGATTTGAACCTGTGGCCTCATCCTTATCAGGTCGATCACGGGGGTCTGTCAACGTCGACCAACGGCCCCTGCGCCTCGGTCGATCGTCCACTGAGGTCCGGCGTCGACCGCTGCTGTTCGTGCTTGTTGGTGTCAGCCGCTGGTGTCAGCCGTCGCACGCAATCTTGACAGGGACTGCCCTGCCGCTCCACGGCACCAGTTTGGAAGACGCCGTATGCGGGCGACGCCTGGAGGCGCCGCCCGTCTCCAGCGCAGCGGTGAACGTCGCCCTCGGATCCTCGCCATCTGTGGCGGACTGCTCCACGTTGATCACCGCGCTCACGGCGCTGGTCACTCAGCTCATCACCCTGGCCACCGTCATCCTCGGCGGATGGATCGCCGTGCAGGTGTTCAGCGCGAACCGACACGGTGCCAGGACGACGATCAACATCCGCAAAGCCGTGATCAAACGCAACCACTTCCGTCGCTAAGCGCGTCGCTGCCTTGTCGATCACGACCCATGCGCTGGCTCAACATCGTCGCGATGATGCCGGTCAGTAGAAGCACGCTGCCGGACAGGCCCCCCACTCCCGGATGCCGGGGCCGCTGATCACCAGCCCGAAGACCACATGCCAGCACAGGGCGAAGGCAATCAGCAATTGACCCCAGCCGTAGAGGCGAATGCGGCGAACTCGACTCCGGTTCACGGGGAGCACCCAGCCACGGGTAACCGCCGCTACGCCCGAGGCGGCGATGAACAAAGCCACGAGAGCAGAAGACATGGCGAGATAGAGATAGAGCCTCATGGTCCCTCCCTGCACGTCGGACTCGCTCCGGACGCTCCGGTGATCATCACACTCACCGCACGCCGCGTCCACGCGCGTATCCCACGACCCTCCTGATCAGCCGGACAGTTCTAGGGGGCCCGACCCGAGCAGGCTCGGCGTATGAGAGCCCCCGGTCGGTGACGCCGACGGGGGCCGTGGGCTACGTGTAGCCGCCGCGGCGTGGCAGGCCGTGTTCGTCGCGCAGCATCTCCTCCGTGGTGACCGGCACCCGCCGCTGCTCGTGCAGGGCGGTGGAGGTCTCGTTGCCGGTGACGGTCGCCGCCTCCTCGTCACCGATGTTCCGGATGTTGATGCCGTGCATGTTGTGCTGCGCGTGGATCAGCTCGTGCCCGTAGACCAGGAAGGCGGGCGAGACGGCCTCGCCCTCGTGCGCACCCTCGCTGTCCCGCAGGCCGTGCGGCACGGCGACGACGCTGGTGCTGCCCCTGCCGGGGGCGTTGGGGGCGGACGCGAGCCCTTCGGGCGTGTCGACGGCCGCCTCCGCGCCGACCACGCTGTTGCCGCCCATGAACTCGATCTGATCGGGGTGGAAGGGCACCACGCCCACCATGGCCGCGCCGGCGCCCGCGACCCCGGCGGTCAGACCGCCGACCAGGTCCCGGCCGTGCTGCCGGGAGAGCAGCCGGGCGTGGTGGGACAGCATCTGGTCCTCGAAGCCCGGCAGCGGCGCGGGCGTACGGTCCTCGCCGAACGGCCGTGGGGTCGACGAGGTCCTGATGCCCTGCCCGCCGACCACCCGCGACCAGGTGTTCGACAGCTGCGCCAGGCCCTCGGTGTCCTGGGGGCCGATGTCGGCGCCGACGGGACGCAGGTTGAACCGGCGCACGATGCCCACGTACTCGATGTGCTGCTGCTGGATCTCGTCGAGCAGGGCCTTCAACGCGGTGGTGCGCGGGTTGGTCGTCCGGCCGGCCGGGCCGTCGGCGCGGAACTGCCCGTAGACCATGTGCTCGGCGGTGTCCAGAGACATGCCGAGGTCGTCGCAGTGCTTCTGCTGGCTCTCCCTGCCCCGCAGCCGGAACCCGAACCCCTGGGCCGTGGCAATCAAGGACCGGGCGGTCCCCAGCATCTCCTCCACCGCGTCGACGATGGGCTGGATCTCCAGGTCGGCCGTCCTGGTCCGCTGCACCGTCGCGACGGGGTCCCGGTGCCGCTGGACCGTCCGGGCCACCGCTTCGTTGCCGGCGGTCCGCTGGAGGTCCAGGACGCCCGCGGGGCTCAGGTCCCGCACGGGCGGCCGGACGGTCGCCGCTCCGGACCGCTGCCGCCCGGCCCCGGTCTCCTCGACCGCGCCGGGCCGTGTCTGCGCGCGCACGCCACTTCTCCTTCATGTCCGCCAGGGCAGAGAAGCAGAACCTTCCACCCCTGGCGGCTCGCGGGGAAGGATCGGGGGGGCAAGCCCGGGGGCAGACAGCGGAGGTACACGGGGCGCGCGTCCGGGTCCGCTCAGGTGTGCTCACCGCGCCGGGACGGGCCGTGCCCGTCGTGGGACTCACCCCTCACCGGACGGGCACCGCGCGGCAGGTCAGTGCCGCCCCAGCGCCCGGCTCATACCCGCGACAGCCGACCCGGCGGACCGTGCGGGGGCGGCGGGGCGGACCGCACGCCCCCGCGCGTGGCACGGCCCTAGCCGGGCCTGTCGTTTGGATCAGGTCGCAGGTAACGGACGGGTCGTCGCTGTTTCGATGCAGATGCGCGTGCCAGGCCCCGCGTCTGCGGCATGATCCAAACGACAGGCCCTAACGGGGCTTTGCCCCAGCCCGACGAGCCATGTCCGGTGGTGCGCGCCGGGGCGCGTGGAGGCTCCGGTGGACGGTAGACGGTGACACGAGGTCACCGGAGTTGTACTGCTCAAGGCAGTCGTTGGCCGCGTCGGCGGCCGCCGTCCCACCGGAGCCCGTCATGACGCTACCGCGCACCGTGGCCGATGTCCTGGGTGAGCACACCCTGTTCGAGATCGAGTGCATCGACCGGATGTACCTGAACGTGTACGTCCCGCAGCTGCAGGGGGTCGCCTCGCTTGTGGCCCTTCCGGTCGCCAAGGCCTTGCCTTACAACTGGGCCAACGTCACAATCCTCGTTGCCGCAGACCTGGTCGCACTGGGCATCGTCCTGAGACCGCTCTGGTCGCGTCGGACAGGTCCTAGGTCGGCGTAGCGACTTTGGCCGGGAGCTGCTTTGGCGCGAGTGATCATGGCCCCGTAAGCTTCCGGCGCGTCGGGCAGTCTGTGGACCTGCCCGGTAAAGCACGACGTTGGGGCCATGATCTTCGAGGCTCGCGCCAAAGTGGCTGGCTAAAGTCGTGGAGCCGACCGCCCCAGCCACGACGTGTTCTGACCTCATGCTCCGTGTGCCTGCCTCTTGGGCGGGAGCGGGCGGCCGGCGGCGCCGAGCGGGGCGGAGACATGAGCGCGGGCGCCGCCGGCCGCCCGCGCCCGCCCGGAGGAGCGAAGCGACGACGGGTGCTTGATGAGGTAGAGAAACCCGTAACGGGCTCTAGCTTGCGCGGCTCAGCGCGGTCAGGTGATCGAGGTACTCACGGCCAGTCGGCTCGGTGGGGAAGTCTCGGTTGACGAGGGCTGCAAGCTCGCGGCTGACCATGAGCAGGGACGGCAGCGACTGCCGATCGCCCTTCAAGGCCCACTCGCCGTAGTTCACCGCTTGGTCCAAGTCGCCCTGTCGTGCTGCGACTACACCGAGGGTGATCCTTGCCTCTGCCATGCGCATCGGTGATCGCTCGGAGCCGTCGAAGTCGGTGCCCGCTCGGATCACCTCGTGGGCGAGGTTCTCGGCGAACCGGTCCTCTCCGAGCAGTCGGTAGCAGTCCATGGCGTAGAAGTCGAACTTGGCTGGGTCCACCACGAAGTGGTGATCGAGGTTCTCGGGATACGGCATCCCTTCGAGGAGTTTTCGGCCTCGGTCCAGTGCCACCTCGGTCTGTCGTCGGTCTCCCAGCCGTGCCCATCCCTTCGCCTCCTGGGCGGCGAGCTGCACGGCTACGCCATGACGCGGCGCGGCTTCCGCCCCGGCCTGCGAGGCCGCGAGGATTCCGCGGTAGTCGCCCGTCGTCAGTGCGAACCAGGCGCGCATCTCGTGAGCCCAACCGGCGATCTCTGCGTTACCGGACTCATCCGCTAAAGACAGGGCTGCCTTCCGCGTGCTCTCGGCTGCGCCCCGGTCGCCCATGTCGTACTCGACGCAGCCGATCAGGAGCGCGAGCCACCCGGACAGGGTGAGGACTTCGCGGTGCTGCGCGAGCGTGAGCCTCTGGGACTGGAGTCCGGCGACTCGCTTGAGCCACTGCCTGCCCTCGGCAGCCAGCTGAGCACCTGGCAGATAGGCGTACTCGGAGCAGAGCCGATCGGCCGTGATGCGGAGCGCGTCCAGAGTGGCGTTGTCAACGTCGGACGCCTGCAACCTGCTGATGATGTCGAGCGTTTCCATGCCGCTGACGGCAACGATCTCGGCATTTCCGTCTCGCTGCCCGGCTACGGGGAAGATCGCGTGGGTGACGGTGCCGAAGGTGGCGGCGATGATCGGTTTGTAGAAGTCGCTCGGCATGACCTCACCAGACTCCCAGCGCTTCCACTGTCGGACCATGCTGGAGCCTTCGGGCAGGGGCTTCGGTGCGTGCGCCCGCAGCGCGGCCACCACTTCGGCCTGTGACCACTGCCGGGCCTCGCGCTCCGAGGAAAGCCGTCGTGCCCATGCTGGCCGTTCGTCACTCATGTGCTGCCCTCCCGTCGGGTGCCTGCCTTCGAGTCTGGCATTCAGAGAGCTGGTGACACGGGGGGTGACAGGGGGGTGGCACCAAGGCTGTCCCCCGGTGACACCAGGCCTGTCCCTAGTGCCTCCACGGCTCGCCACGCATGGTGGATCAACAGTCAGGCACTGCTCGGGAACTGGGCGCGCTTCTCCAACTCAGCCACTCGGGCAGCAAGTTGCTGAATCTCGGAGTGGATGGCGTTGATCTCATCTCGGTTAACCGGCCCGCCGGCAGTCTGCCCGGCTTCGCCAGCGCTCGGCGGGGACTGCACGAAGTACCCCCGGGTCGGGACCGAGACGATCACGCCCTCATCCGCGAGCACCTTGAGCGCGTTGCCCGCCGTCACCGTGGTGACTTTGAACCGGTCGGCCAGCTCGCGCAGCGACGCGAGCCGGTGCCCCGCCGGCAGCGCTGCAATCTCTTCGCGCAAGGCGTCGGCGATCTGCACCTTCTTGGGCCTGGGGTCGTGGGCTTCAACCGTCATGCGCCGAGAGTACCGAGCACAGCGACATAGCACAGCGTATGCCGCACTATCACTTGTGATCTAGTCTGCTCTATAGCAACCTAAGTCATACGGCCATTGGCCGTACTCCGGAGGGCGGCGCACCTACCGCCAAGCAAGCCGCCGCCCTCCTTCGTCCCACGAAGGGAGTCTCCATCATGCCCGCAACGCTGACCGCCCCGCACATGGCGCCGGTATTGCCGTTACCGGTCCCGCGCTCCGAGCTCATCCGCCGTTCCACGTCGGGCCGTTGCTGCCCGGTGTGCGCGGAACCGCGCTGCGCTGACACCGAGTTCTGCCGTGCCTACTTCGCGGATCGGGACTGGATCAACTGCCTGGACTGCGGCGGCACCGGCTACGACACCAGCGAGTTTCAGATCTGGTGCCCCACCTGCGGCGGCGCCAAGGTCGTGGAAGCGGGGGTGGAGGTATGAGCCCCGCCGTGATCACACCGCTGACTGACGTGACCGTGCCGCCGGTACAGCCCTCGCGCACCGCGCTCCGGGCCACGGACACTCCGCTGTGCCGTGCTCGGGTGGCTCGTGGCTGGTCGCAGCAGAAGGTCGTGCGGGCCTTGCGCTTGCTGGCCGAGAGCTGGGGCTGGGAGGTGGCTGCCGAGACCTCCCTCAAGGTGCAGATGTCCCGTTGGGAGAACGGCGTCAACCGGCCCAGCCAGACCTACCAGGTTCTCCTCTGTGCCCTGTTCCGGGCCACGCCCGATGCGCTCGGCTTCACCGGTACTGGCAACGCGACGCTCGCCGACCGCATCGACGCCTTGGAACACCTGGTGTCCGACCTGACGGCCCAGCTCGAAGCGGCGGTGGCGGCATGAGCCTCTTCCCCTCCTGCCTGGATCTCCTGGACCGCCCGGCCACGTGCCCCGGTTGCCGTGCTCACGCGCCCGGCTGGGACCGGGTCCCGGTGGACGGGCTGCGCGTTCTGACCCATGACGGTGACCTGATCTGCCCGGCCGATCCCACCTTCGGCGCGTCGGCCGCCTTGCCCGTGGTCCTGGTGGAGGTGGCCGCGTGACGGTCTTCCCCGTCGCCCCGGAGGCCGTGGCCGATGCTGCGGCCTCCCTGGGCACCGACCCCCTCACCCTCGCCGACCTCCTCCGGGTGGCCAACGCGCCCGGCTTCGACCGCTGGCAGGAACAGGTCCGCCGCACGGGCGGCTGCTCCAACCCGATCCACCTGGTGGGCCAGACGGTCACCCGTGACGCCAAGACCGGCGACGTCCTGTACTCCTACAGCACCGAGCACGAGCCGGGCGGACGGCTCCGCGTCGCCTGCGGCAACCGGCGCGCCTCCCGCTGCCCGGCGTGTGCCTGGACGTACGCGGGCGACACCTACCACCTGATCCGTGCCGGGATCACCGGCGATGAACGCAAGGACGTGCCCGCCACGGTCCGGGATCACCCCCGCGTCTTTGCCACTCTCACCGCGCCCTCGTTCGGCCCCGTCCACAACCGGCCTGACTCCAGCCGCTGCCGGTGCGGCGCCCAGCACGTCGACGATGACCCGGCGCTGGGCACGGCGCTCGCCCCGGAGCGGTACGACTACGCCGGGGCCGTGCTGTGGAACAACCACGCCGGGGACCTGTGGCGGCGCTTCACCATCTACCTCCGCCGCGAGATCGCCACCCGCGCAGGCCTCACGCAGTCCGCGCTCAAAGAGGTGTGCCGGGTCTCCTTCGGCAAGGTCGCCGAGTTCCAAAAGCGCGGCGCTGTGCACTTCCACGCCGTGGTGCGCCTGGACGGACCCGACGGTCCCGACAGCTCCCCGCCGGCCTGGGCCACGGTCGCGCTCCTGGACGACGCGATCCGCGCCGCCGCCGCTCGGGCCTCCGTGCCGGTGCCCGCTGCCGGGGACTTCCCCGCGCGCACGCTGCGGTGGGGTACGCAGGTCGACGTGCAACCCATCGGCGCCCTGGGGCACGAGGAGCTGACGGAACAGGCCGTGGCCTCGTACGTGGCCAAGTACGCCACCAAGGCGGCCGAGACCACCGGCACGGTCGACCGCCGGATCGGGGAGCTCTCGGAGCTGGACAAGCTGCCCGGTCTGCCCGCACACACCCGGCGGCTCATCGAGGCGTGCTGGGACCTGGACGACGCCTACCCGGATCGGCTACTGGCCCGCTGGGCTCACATGCTCGGCTTCCGGGGCCACTTCTCCACCAAGTCCCGCCGCTACTCGACCACCCTCGGCGCGCTGCGTCAGGTACGTGCCGACTACCGCGCCCGGCAGGAACGCCGCGAGCGCGGGCTCTCGGAAGATCTCGACGAATTGGAGGGCTCCACGCTGGTGCTCGCGCACTGGACCTACGCCGGACAGGGCCACACCCCCGGCGAATCCTGGCTCGCTCAATCGATCGCCCGGGAGCTCCGGCTCAACCGGGAGACAGCACGCGAAGCCCTGCAAGACCAACTGACCCAGGAAGGAGCCGACGCATGAGCACTGCTACCGCCGAACTCCTGACGGTGCCGGAAGTCATGGCGCGGCTCAAAGTCGGCCGGACCAAGGTCTACGACCTGATCCGCACGCACCGCCTCACCTCGATCAAGGTCGACGGATGCCGCCGTATCCCTGCGGACTCAGTCGGGGACTTCATCCGTCGGCAGATCGAGAGGGGTGCCTGATGGCCAAGAGGCGCCCCAACGGCGGCGGCACGATCTCAAAGCGGTCGGACGGACGATATATGGGACGCGCGTACGTCACCGACACAGACGGCAACCGTGTCCGCAAGACCGTCTATGGCGCCACCTGGGACGAAGCCAACGAGAAGCTCGGCAAGCTTCAGGACCAGGAGCGCAACGGCGTCCCGGTGCCTTCCCGTGCCTGGTCGCTCGAGGAGTGGCTGACCTACTGGCTTGAGCACATCGTGAAGCCGGAGCGCGAGCACAACACCTACGTCAAGTACGAGTCCAAGATCAGGCTCTACTTGCTGCCACACCTCGGCAAGAAGCCCTTGGCGAAGCTCACGCCTGCCCAGCTCCGCCCGTTCATGGCCTCGCTGAAGCGTGAGAAGGTCGGCGCGGCCACCCGTTTCGAGGTGCTCCGCGTCCTCCGGAACGCGCTCAACCGGGCCATCCGTGAAGAGCTGCTGACGCGCAACGTCGCGCTGCTGGTCGACATGCCCAAAGTGGCCAAGGACAAGGGCAGTGCGTGGAGCGCGCGTGAGGCGATCACGTTCCTTCGCTCGGCTCGCTCTCACCGCCTCTACGCGGCCTGTGTGCTCGTCCTCGTGCTAGGGCTGCGCCGCAGTGAAGTGCTGGGCCTGCGCTGGCAGGACATCGACTTTGAGGCGCGCCAGTTCACCCCTGTCAAGCAAGTGCAGCGGGTCAAGGGCGTCGGCCTGGTCCTCAAAGACCTCAAGACCGAGTCCTCACAGGCGGTGCTCCCCCTGCCCAAGTTCTGCGCCCGGGCTTTGGAAGAGCGGCGGGAGCTGCAAGAGCTGGAACGGAAGATCGCCGGTGATCACTGGTTACAGGAGCCTGATCAGGATCTGATCTTCTCGTCGGCGCATGGCGGCATGATCGACCCGGTCGGCTTTTCGCGGACCTTTGATCGACTCGTGAAGCGGGCCGGTGTGCGACGCATCACGGTGCGGCTCGCCCGGCACACCTGCGGGACCCTGCTCGCCTTCTTGAAGGTGCATCCCAAGGTGGCTCAGGCGATCCTCCGGCACAGCCAGATCAGCATGACCATGGACGTGTACACGCACGTGGTCGGCGAGGATGAGCGAGAGGCTGTCGCGCTGCTCGCCGAGCTTCTAGAAGATCCGCTCATCGGCTGACCGTTGCTGTTGGTGTCAACCGTTGGTGTCAAAAGACCCCCAGCCCTTATGGACTGGGGGTCTTTTCGCTGGTGGGGCTAACAGGATTTGAACCTGTGGCCTCATCCTTATCAGGGATGCGCTCTAACCAACTGAGCTATAGCCCCGCCGCGCTTTGCGGTGTGTGTCCCGCGCGCTGACCCCTGAAGATTAGCGCACGAGGTGGGAAGTCCCAAAATCGATACCGGGGCCCCGCTCTGCCCGTCTCCCAGGGCCCAGCCGGAGCTGCTCGCACGGTGGCCCGCCCGGAAACAGAAGAGCGCATCCCGTCGGGGATGCGCTCTCACCGCCGAGGCCGCCGACGTGGTGTATCGACGGCCGGGCGCCGGCAAGGACGCCCGTGGCGATGCGGCGAACGTCCGGCAGGAAAAGCGCGCTCGGCCGTTGACGCCACGGGCGTTCCGGAACGGCGCCTACTCGTCTTCGGCCAGCGTCAGCTCGACACCGCCCACGAAGCCCGCGGAAACGTTGTAGATGAACGCGCCCAGTGTGGCGAGGGCGGTTGCCAGGACGACGTCGATGACCGCGATGATCGACGTGAACATCAGGACGTGCGGCAGGGACAGGAACGACTGCAGATCGAAACCGTTCGACTCGGTCGAGCCGGTGGCCTCCGAGATCGTGCCGCCGACCGTCGAGAAGACGCCCATCGCGTTCATGACCATCCACAGCACCGCCGCTGCCACGATGGTGCAGATGCCGAGCGCGATGGAGAGCAGGAAGCTGACCTTCATCACGGACCACGGATCGGCCTTCGCCACCCTCAGACGCGCCTTGCGGGTGCGCGGAGTGGTGCTCGCGCCCGTGCGCGGCCGACGCATGGCGCCCGTCGGCGGCTGTGCCTGATAGGCCTGCGGCGGGTAGTAGGGCCCCGCCTGCTGCTGGGTCCGGCGCTCCCCCGGCAGGGGAGACGCGGGCGGCGCGGTGGCCCCCGGCGCAGCGGTCGGCGGCACTGCCGGCGCGGGCGGCGTGGCGCCGGGAGCGGCCGGCCCCGCTCCAGCCGGCTGCTGGGTCTGCGGGCCTCGGGTGTCCGTCACAGTTCCCCCCTGGGATCCATGAGACTCATGGGAGTAGGTCGATTCCGCGGCGGAGCCACGGCCGCCGTCCGTTTCCGCACCGGTCGATCCGGGGCCGGTGGCTCCGCTCACGCTGACTCACTCCTCGTGCTACTCGGCCGAGGGCGCTTCGCCCTCGTCCGTGCCGGTGATCGCGGCATCCTCGGCGATCTCGTCCACGGCCTCGCCGCCGTCGACTTCCTCTGCCTCGCGCCCCGCCTCGGCGTTACGTGCGATACCGACCACGGCATCGCGCTTGCCCAGATTGATCAGTTGGACGCCCATGGTGTCACGGCCCGTCTCCCTGACCTCGTTGACTCGCGTACGAATCACACCGCCCGACAGCGTGATGGCGAGGATCTCGTCGGTCTCCTCGACCACCAGTGCGCCGACAAGCGAGCCGCGGTCCTCGACGATCTTGGCAGCCTTGATACCGAGGCCACCGCGACCCTGGACGCGGTACTCGTCGACAGCGGTCCGCTTCGCGTACCCGCCGTCTGTGGCAGTGAACACGAACGTACCGGGTCGAACAACATTCATCGAGAGAAGCTCGTCGCCCCCACGGAAACTCATGCCCTTGACGCCCGAGGTGGCGCGGCCCATCGGGCGCAGGGACTCGTCGGTCGCCGTGAACCGGATCGACTGTGCCTTCTTGCTGATCAGAAGCAGATCGTCGTCCGGTGAAACGAGCTCGGCCCCGATCAGTTCGTCGTCGGATCCGTCCGCCGTCTCCCGGAGATTGATCGCGATGACACCGCCGGAACGCGGCGAATCGTAATCCTTCAGAGGCGTCTTCTTGACCAGACCGCCCTTGGTGGCAAGCACCAGGTAGGGCGCGGCCTCGTAGTCGCGGATGGCCAGGATCTCGGCGATCGACTCGTCCGGCTGGAAGGCCAGCAGGTTCGCGACGTGCTGACCGCGCGCATCCCGGCCGGCGTCCGGCAGCTCATAGGCCTTCGCGCGGTAGACGCGGCCCTTGTTGGTGAAGAACAACAGCCAGTGATGCGTCGTGGACACGAAGAAGTGGTCGACGATGTCGTCTTCCTTCAGCTTCGTGCCGCGCACGCCCTTGCCGCCGCGCTTCTGGGCCCGGTAGTCGTAGGTCTTGGTGCGTTTGATGTAGCCGCCGCGGGTGACCGTGACGACGATGTCCTCCTCGGCGATGAGGTCCTCGATGGACATGTCGCCGTCGAAGGGCACCAGCTGGCTGCGGCGGTCGTCGCTGTACTTCTCGACGATCGCGGCGAGTTCCTCGCTGATGATGCCGCGCTGGCGGACGGGCGAGGCCAGGATCTCGTTGTACTCCTGGATCTTCGCCTGCAGCTCGTCGTGCTCCTGGACGATCTTCCGACGCTCCAGGGCCGCGAGCCGGCGCAGCTGCATCTCGAGGATGGCGTTCGCCTGGATCTCGTCGATCTCCAGGAGGCGCATCAGGCCGTCCCGCGCGATCTCGACGGTGTCGCTGCGCCGGATCAGCGCGATGACCTCGTCGATGGCGTCCAGGGCCTTCAGCAGACCGCGCAGGATGTGCGCACGCTCCTCGGCCTTGCGCAGCCGGAAGCGCGTACGGCGGACGACGACCTCGATCTGGTGCGTCACCCAGTGGCGGATGAACGCGTCCAGGGACAGCGTGCGCGGCACGCCGTCGACGAGCGCCAGCATGTTGGCGCCGAAGTTCGTCTGCAGGTCGGTGTGTTTGTAGAGGTTGTTCAGGACGACCTTGGCGACCGCGTCCCTCTTGAGGACGATGACCAGGCGCTGGCCGGTGCGCGACGACGTCTCGTCGCGGACGTCCGCGATGCCGCCGATCTTGCTGTCCTTCACCAGGTCGGCGATCTTCTGCGCGAGGTTGTCGGGGTTGACCTGGTACGGCAGCTCGGTGACCACCAGGCACTGGCGGTTCTGGATCTCCTCGACCTCGACGACCGCGCGCATGGTGATCGAGCCGCGGCCGGTGCGGTAGGCCTCCTCGATGCCCTTGCGGCCCACCACGAGGGCGCCCGTCGGGAAGTCGGGGCCCTTGATCCGCTCGATGAGGGCGTCGAGCAGCTCCTCGTGCGTGGCCTCCGGGTTCTCCAGGTACCACTGGGCGCCGGCCGCGACCTCGCGGAGGTTGTGCGGCGGGATGTTGGTCGCCATGCCGACCGCGATACCGGCCGAGCCGTTGATCAGCAGGTTCGGGAAACGGGACGGCAGGACCGTCGGCTCCTGGGAGCGGCCGTCGTAGTTGTCCGTGAAGTCGACGGTCTCCTCGTCGATGTCCCGGACCATCTCCATGGACAGCGGCGCCATCTTGCACTCGGTGTAGCGCATGGCGGCCGCGGGGTCGTTGCCCGGGGAGCCGAAGTTGCCGTTGGAGTCCACCAGCGGCATCCGCATCGACCACGGCTGCGCGAGACGCACCAGAGCGTCGTAGATGGAGGAGTCGCCGTGCGGGTGGTAGTTGCCCATCACGTCGCCGACGACGCGGGCGCACTTGTAGAAGCCGCGCTCGGGCCGGTAGCCGCCGTCGTACATCGCGTACAGGACGCGGCGGTGCACGGGCTTCAGACCGTCCCGCACGTCGGGCAGCGCACGCGAGACGATGACGGACATCGCGTAGTCGAGGTACGAGCGCTGCATCTCCGTCTCAAGCCCGACGGGCTCGATGCGTACAGTGGTGTCGCCGGCCTCTTCAGGCGTCACGGGAGTGTTCTCGTCGGCCATTGCTGGTGAAGATCCTTCCTGGTGCGGTCAGCTGGGACCGACTCAGATGTCGAGGAAGCGGACGTCCTTGGCGTTGCGCTGGATGAACGCGCGGCGTGCCTCCACGTCCTCACCCATGAGGACCGAGAAGAGGTCGTCGGCCTGGGCTGCGTCGTCGAGGGTGACCTGGCCGAGGACGCGGTGCTCGATGTCCATGGTCGTCACGCGCAGTTCCTCGGCGTTCATCTCGCCGAGACCCTTGAAGCGCTGGATCGAGTCTTCCCGGACCCGCTTGCCGCGCTGGCGGCCCATCTCCAGCAGTGCGTCGCGCTCGCGGTCGGAGTACGCGTACTCGACCTCGTCCCGACCCCACTTGATCTTGTAGAGCGGGGGGCGCGAGAGGAACACGTGCCCGGCCTCGACCAGCGGCCGCATGAAGCGGAAGAGGAACGTCAGCAGCAGGGTGTTGATGTGCTGGCCGTCGACGTCGGCGTCCGCCATCAGGATGATCTTGTGGTAGCGGAGCTTCTCGAGGTCGAAGTCCTCGTGCACGCCGGTGCCGAACGCGGAGATCAGCGCCTGGATCTCCTGGTTCTGCAGGATCTTGTCGATCCTGGCCTTCTCGACGTTGAGGATCTTGCCCCGGATCGGGAGGATCGCCTGGTACTGCGGGTTGCGGCCGGACTTGGCCGAGCCGCCGGCGGAGTCACCCTCGACGATGAAGATCTCGCACTTGGTCGGGTCGTTGGACTGGCAGTCCGAGAGCTTGCCTGGCAGGGACGCGCTCTCCAGCAGGCCCTTGCGGCGGGTGAGGTCACGCGCCTTGCGGGCCGCAACGCGCGCGGTGGCCGCCTGGATGCCCTTGCGGACGATGTCCGCCGCCTCGTTCGGGTTGCGGTCCAGCCAGTCGTTGAGGTGCTCGTAGACAGCCTTCTGGACGAAGGTCTTCGCCTCGGTGTTGCCGAGCTTGGTCTTGGTCTGGCCCTCGAACTGCGGCTCGCTCAGCTTGACCGAGATGATCGCCGTCAGGCCCTCGCGGATGTCGTCGCCCGTGAGGTTGTCGTCCTTCTCACGGAGCATCTTCTTGTCGCGCGCGTACTTGTTGATCAGCGAGGTCAGCGCCGCACGGAAGCCCTCCTCGTGAGTACCGCCCTCGTGGGTGTGGATGATGTTGGCGAAGGAGTACACGCCCTCGCTGTATCCGCTGTTCCACTGCATCGCGACCTCGAGGGACAGGCTCTTGTCCTTGTCCTCGGCCTCAAGGTCGATCACCGTCGGGTGCACCACGTCTCCCTTGCGGGAGTTCAGGTACTTCACGAAGTCGACGATGCCGCCCTCGTAGTGGTACGTGACGGCCTTGACCTCGTCCTTCTCGTCGGCACCGGCCTCGTCCGCCCCTGCGGTGGCCTTCGCCGACTCCCGTTCGTCGGTGAGCCTGATCGTCAGGCCCTTGTTGAGGAACGCCATCTCCTGGAAGCGCCGCGAGAGCGTCTCGAAGGAGTACTCGGTGGTCTCGAAGATGTCCGGGTCGGCCCAGAAGGTGACCGAGGTGCCGGTGTCGCCGGTCTCCTCGTGCTGGGCGAGCGGGGCCGTCGGGACGCCCATCTTGTAGTCCTGCGTCCAACGGTGGCCGTCGGTCCTGACCTCGACCGACACCTTGCTGGACAGGGCGTTCACGACGGAGACGCCGACGCCGTGCAGACCGCCGGAGACCGCGTAGCCGCCGCCGCCGAACTTGCCGCCCGCGTGCAGAACGGTCAGCACGACCTCGATGGCCGGCTTGCCCTCGGAGGGGACGATGCCCACGGGGATGCCGCGGCCGTTGTCGACGACGCGTACGCCGCCGTCGGCCAGGATCGTCACGTCGATCGTGTCCGCGTGGCCGGCCAGAGCCTCGTCGACGGAGTTGTCCACGACCTCGTACACGAGGTGGTGCAGACCGCGCTCACCGGTCGAGCCGATGTACATGCCGGGTCGCTTGCGGACCGCGTCCAGTCCCTCGAGGACGGTGATGGCGCTCGCGTCGTACGAGGCGGTGACCTCGCCGTTCGAGGAGGTGCCCGCGCCGCTCAGGCCGGCGTCGGTGGACGGGATGTTCTCGTTGGGGTTGCCGGAATCGGCCACGAAGCGCCCTTTCTGGCACAGCACGAGCCAGGCTCGTCGGCGGGTTGCCGGAGCGGCTGCGGCATGTTGCGTTGGTAAGCCTTGATCAGCGTTGCTCAGCTTTTCCCGGACGGTCCCCACGTATGGGGCGGGATTGCCTTCCAGTCTACCGGTAGCGCCGACAGTGATGGGGGTTTGCCGGTACCTGAGTCCGCATGTGCCGCCCTCAACCGGTCTCGCCCGACTCCCCATATGCGGAGCGGGGCTCCAAGAGGCTCTACGAGGCACTCAGCGCTTCCGGCTGTCAACCCTTGGCTACTTGAGAGTCAGGTCGGTGTTCGCAACCGCGTGCGGGTACGGCAAAACAGCCGCCGGCACCTGCTCCGAGCGGCTTCGAGTGATGTCGGTCACCCGTAGGTGTCACCGGGTCCCGTGCTGCCGGGGGCGCGCAGGGGACCGTAGCGGCGGACGGGACCGCCGGGACCGTGGACCTTGAGCAACCGGACCGTGCCATGGCCGAGGTCCTCGTTCAGGCGTGCGACCAGCTGAGGGGCCAGCAGCCGCAGCTGGGTCGCCCACGCCGTGGAGTCGCAGCCGACGGTCAGCACCCGCTCGTCCTCGTCGTAGCGCTCCGGCGCACAGTGCTTGGCGAGGTCCTCGCCGACGATCTGGGGCCAGCGGCCCATCACACCGCCCACCGCGGCCGGGGTCTCCCAGCCACGCTCGGTGATCAGCCGGTTGATCGCGGCGCCGAGGGCCATGGGGTCCCGCCCGTCGGCGCGGGCGCCGGAGCGCAGTCCGCCCCGCCGCGCCTGCTTCTTCTGCTGCGCCGCGTCCCCGCGCGCGCGTGCCTGTTCCTTGGCGGCCCTGAGCGCCACGCGCGCGAGGTCCACGCCCGAGAGCTCGGGGGTCTTCTCCGGCAGGGGGTCGTCGGTGCTCATGCTCGCTCCACTGTGCCGTCGGACACGGTGTACCGCGCCCCCGTCAGTACGTGCGGTACGTCGTCGTCGACCGCCGCGGTCACCAGGACCTGCTCGCCGGGCGCCACCAGTTCGGCCAGGCGCTCGCGACGACGGGTGTCCAGCTCGGCGAAGACGTCGTCGAGGACGAGAACCGGCTCGTTGCCCTCGGCGCGAAGGAGGTCGTACGACGCCAGGCGCAGCGCCAGCGCGTAGGACCAGGACTCGCCGTGGGAGGCGTATCCCTTGGCGGGCAGCTGACCGAGTTTGAGAAGAAGATCGTCCCGGTGGGGTCCCACCAGGGTGACGCCGCGCTCGATCTCCTGTTTGCGGGCCTCGGCGAGGGCGGCCATCAGCTGCTCGTACAGGGCCTCGCGCGTGTGGGCCTCACCGGGCGCGGACGGCCTGTACTCCAGAGCGGTCGGACCGCCGCCGGGTGCCAGCTGCTCGTACGTCTTGTCGGCGAGGGGCTGGATCGCGGCGACCAGGTCGAGACGCTGGGCGAGCAACTCGGCGCCGGCGCGCGCGAGGTGCTGGTCCCAGACGTCGAGGGTCGACAGGTCCATGGAGCGACCACCGTGGCGGCGGGCCAGTGCGGCCGTCTTGAGCAGGGTGTTGCGCTGCTTGAGGACCCGGTCGTAGTCGGAGCGGACGCCCGCCATCCGCGGGGAGCGCGCGGTGATCAGCTCGTCGAGGAAGCGGCGCCGCTCGCCGGGGTCGCCCTTGACCAGCGCGAGGTCCTCGGGCGCGAACAGCACGGTCCGTACGATGCCGAGCACGTCACGCGGTCTGACCTGCGAGGACCTGTTGATACGGGCGCGGTTGGCCTTGCCGGGGTTCAGCTCCAGCTCCACCAGCTGCTGCCGCTCGCCCTGCCTGACCTGCGCCCGTATGATCGCACGCTCGGCGCCCATGCGGACGAGGGGCGCGTCGGAGGAGACGCGGTGGCTGCCGAGGGTGGCCAGATAGCCGACCGCCTCGACGAGGTTCGTCTTGCCCTGTCCGTTGGGGCCGACGAACGCGGTGACGCCCGGGTCGAGCGGGACTTCGACCCGGGCGTACGAGCGGAAGTCGGCCAGCGACAGATGCGTGACGTGCATGGTCGTTCACCGACCTCCCCCAGGGTTGTGGACCGCCGGGCGGTCCTGTGGATTACTTCTTCTCGACCGCGTGGCCACCGAACTGGTTGCGCAGCGCCGCGATCATCTTCATCTGCGGCGAGTCGTCCTGCCGCGAGCTGAAGCGGGCGAACAGCGACGCCGTGATCGCCGGGAGCGGCACGGCGTTGTCGATGGCGGCCTCGACGGTCCAGCGGCCCTCGCCGGAGTCGGCCGCCCAGCCGCGCAGCCTGTCGAGGTGCTCGTCCTCGTCCAGGGCGTTGACCGCGAGGTCCAGCAGCCAGGAACGGATGACGGTGCCCTCCTGCCAGGAGCGGAACACCTCGCGGACGTTCTCCACGGAGTCCGCCTTCTCCAGCAGCTCCCAGCCCTCGGCGTAGGCCTGCATCATCGCGTACTCGATGCCGTTGTGGACCATCTTCGCGAAGTGGCCGGCGCCGACCTTGCCCGCGTGCACGGAGCCCAACTCGCCCTCGGGCTTGAGTGCGTCGAACATCGGCTGCACCTTGGCGACGTTCCCGGCGTCGCCGCCGTACATCAGCGCGTAGCCGTTCTCCAGGCCCCAGACGCCGCCGGAGACGCCACAGTCCACAAAGCCTATGCCCTTGACCGCGAGCTCCGCGGCGTGCTTCTCGTCGTCCGTCCAACGGGAGTTGCCGCCGTCCACGACGACGTCACCGGGCTCCAGGAGTTCGGCGAGCTCGTCGATCGTGGACTGGGTCGGGCGGCCGGCCGGGACCATCACCCACACCACGCGCGGGCCCTCGAGCTTGCCCACAAGCTCTTCGAGGCTGTGGACATCGGCGAGGTCCGGGTTGCGGTCGTATCCGATGACGGTGTGGCCCGCGCGGCGTATCCGCTCGCGCATGTTGCCGCCCATCTTGCCGAGGCCGACGAGACCGAGCTCCATCAGTTGTTCCTTAGGTTGCGGTGTGGCAGGAGGGCACTTCCGTGCCTGCGTCCGAGCCTAGACCCGGGCTCTCCTGCCCACTCGGGGGCCTACGCGCTCACCCGTAGGCCCCCGACCTGCGGCTTCGTCCACCGGACGGACGGGGGCTGTGGACGGCGATCGGCGCTCAGCCGCTGAGCCGCACCGGCATGATCAGGTACTTGTACGCGTCGTCCGCCTCGGCGTCCACAGCCGGCTTGCCGCCGAGCAGCGCGGGCTTCGTGGACGTCGTGAAGGACAACTGGGCCACCGGGGAGTCGATCGCGCTCAGACCGTCCAGCAGGAAGGTCGGGTTGAAGGCGATCGAGATGTCGTCGCCCTCCAGGTTCGCGTCGACCCTTTCCATAGCCTGTGCGTCGTCGCTGGAACCGGCCTCCAGGATCAGCACGCCCTGCTCGAAGCTCAGCCGCACCGGGGTGTTGCGTTCGGCGACCAGGGCCACGCGCTTGACGGCCTCCACGAAGGGGGCGGTCTCGATGGTGGCGACGGAGTTGAACTCCGTCGGGAACAGCGTGCGGTACTTGGGGAGGTCGCCTTCGAGAAGACGGGTGGTCGTTCGGCGGCCGGCGCCCTCGAAACCAATCAGGCCCTCGCCCGCGCCCGAGCCGGACAGCGCCAGGATCACGCTGTCACCGCTGGTCAGCGCCTTGGCGGTGTCCAGGAGGGTCTTGGCGGGCACCAGGGCGACCGCGGACGCCTCCGGGTTCTCCGGCTTCCACAGGAACTCGCGGACCGCGAAGCGGTAGCGGTCGGTGGAGGCCAGCGTGACCGTGTCGCCCTCGATCTCGATGCGCACACCGGTGAGGACGGGCAGCGTGTCGTCGCGGCCCGCGGCGATGGCCACCTGCTGCACCGCGGAGGCAAAGACCTCGCCCGGGACGGTGCCCGTCGCGTTCGGCATCTGCGGCAGAGCCGGGTACTCCTCCACAGGCAGTGTGTGGAGGGTGAACCGGGAGGAGCCACAGACGACCGTCGCCCGTACACCGTCTGTGGAAATCTCCACCGGGCGGTTGGGGAGGGCGCGGGAGATGTCGGCGAGGAGCCGGCCGGAGACGAGGACCGTGCCCTCCTCCTCGACCTCCGCCTCCACGGACACCCGCGCGGAGACCTCGTAGTCGAAGCTGGACAGGCTCAGGTGACCGTCCTCGGCCTTCAGCAGCAGGCCGGCGAGGACAGGCGCCGGCGGACGGGCCGGGAGGCTGCGTGCCGCCCAGGCAACTGCCTCCGCGAGTACGTCGCGTTCCACCCGGATCTTCACCGTAAGCCGCCTCCTGCTGTTGCCGGCGTTCTCGCCCTGCCTGGCCTTCGTCGTCTGACTCGGTGTCGTTGACCTCTGTGAGGGGAAGGACACCGGGGAACAGTCTGACGCACCGCACCGACAGTAGGTGCCGCTCGGGGTCAAGTCGTGACGAGGGACAGTCGGAGGCCGGAGAGCGAGTTGTGCACAGCACCCGCTTCGAAGCGAATTCCAGGGTCTCTCTAGTTAGGAGTAGTAGTAGGGGCTGTGGATACCGTGGATAACCGCGTTGTCCCAGGTCAGACGCGAGATTTTGTCCACGGGCCCTGTGGGCACAGGCGGTGGACAACCAGGTGTCTCTGTGGAGAACGGAAAGTTCTGCACACCCCGTGCACAGCTCCAGGGCACTTCTCCCCAGTGCCGTCCCCAGCTTTACCCGCCTTTCCCACAGGCCAACCCAGCCCCTTGGTGTGACGCCTTTCACTCGGGCCGGCGAGAAGGCGTGCCGCGTTGCCGAACAGTGGACAGGGATGTGGAGAAGTGCCCGATCACTGGGGACAACCGGCCACAGCCTGTGGGCCGACGGTGGACAACTCCGCCCACAGCTTGTGGATCTTCAAGTCGTCCACAGTCTGTGGAGATCGTTCGTCCACCAATCCACAGGTGGCTGAGCTGGCCTGATCGTCATTCCACAGCACTGCCTGTGGACGCGGTCTGGACAACTTCGCAGTCCCCAGGATGTGGACGGAAGAAAGTCGCCTGATCTGTGGAGAGCGGCCGTAACCCGGCAGGTATTCGAACAACGGGTGTCATGCACGCGGCCTGCGGGACGGTCCTGCATGCGGTCCGCGGGATGGCGGACGGCGGCGTCCTCGCATCGCCGGGCAGGGCCCCGGGTCGCCCTCGCACGCGTCTGTCGGGCCCTGGGCCGCCCCGAGTGCCCCGGCCGCGATGGACTGAGCCCTGCGACGCGTGGCCGTGAGGCTGAGCCCCCCGTACGCGGCCGAGGCGCCGCGCCTTCCGACGCACGGGAGAAGAGCGACACAGGGGAAGCGCGCAGAAACGCGGAAGGCGCCCTCGGGGAAAGTCCCCGGGGCGCCCTCGGTGCCGCGTGCGAGCGGCGGTCAGCCGTTCTTGATGCGGTTCGTCAGCTCGGTCACCTGGTTGTAGATGGAACGCCGCTCGGCCATCAGCGCGCGGATCTTGCGGTCGGCGTGCATCACCGTCGTGTGGTCGCGACCGCCGAACTGCGCCCCGATCTTCGGCAGCGACAGGTCAGTGAGCTCACGGCACAGGTACATCGCGATCTGGCGGGCGGTCACCAGGGCGCGGCCGCGCGAGGTGCCACACAGGTCCTCCACCGTCAGCCCGAAGTAGTCCGCGGTGGCCGCCATGATGGCGGTCGTGGTGATCTCAGGGGCGGTGTCCTCGCCGCCGGGGATCAGGTCCTTGAGGACGATCTCCGTCAGACCGAGGTCCACGGGCTGCCGGTTGAGTGACGCGAACGCCGTCACCCGGATCAACGCGCCCTCCAGCTCGCGGATGTTGCGCGAGATACGGGAGGCGATGAACTCCAGTACCTCCGGCGGGGCGTTGAGCTGTTCCTGCACCGCCTTCTTGCGCAGGATCGCGATGCGCGTCTCGAGCTCTGGCGGCTGGACGTCGGTGATCAGACCCCACTCGAAGCGGTTCCGCAGCCGGTCCTCCAGGGTCACCAGCTGCTTGGGAGGCCGGTCCGAGGACAGCACGATCTGCTTGTTGGCGTTGTGGAGCGTGTTGAAGGTGTGGAAGAACTCCTCCTGCGTCGACTCCTTCTGCGCCAGGAACTGGATGTCGTCGACCAAAAGGATGTCCATGTCGCGGTAGCGCTTGCGGAACGCGTCCGCCTTGCCGTCGCGGATGGAGTTGATGAACTCGTTGGTGAACTCCTCGGAGCTCACGTAGCGCACCCGGGTGCCCGGGTAGAGGCTGCGGGCGTAGTGGCCGATCGCATGCAGCAGATGGGTCTTGCCGAGCCCCGACTCCCCATAGATGAAGAGGGGGTTGTACGCCTTGGCGGGCGCCTCGGCGACCGCGACCGCGGCCGCGTGCGCGAAGCGGTTGGAGGCGCCGATGACGAACGTGTCGAAGAGGTACTTCGGATTCAGGCGCGCGGTGGGTTCGCCCGGACCGGTCGCCGGCGCGGGCTGCGCGGCCAGTGGGCCGGGCGCGCCGGTGGTCGGCAGGACGGGGCCCACCGGACCGCCCCGGTGCACATGGCCGCCGCCGGAGGGCGGCTCGGGGAGCTCGCGTCGGTCGGGGCGCTGCTGGTCGAAGTCGGCGCGTGTGCTCTCGTACTCCTGACGCTGCTGCTCGTAGGGCGACCGCTCCATCGACGGCGTGCGGTAGTCGCGCGCCGGCGTCGCGTACGGGTCGCGCTCGGGGAAGCCGAGGCGCTGCTGCTGCCAGCCGTAGTCGTCCTGGGCCGGGCGCGGCCAGGCTCCGGGCTCGGGACGCTGGTACTCGCCCGGGTAGGCGGGGCGGGCGGTGGGCAGTTGGTCACCGGGGTTGGTGGGGAGCTGGTCGGGCCTGACGGCACGGTGGTCGTCCGCCCGGTGGCGGCCGTATCCCTCGTAGCCGCGCCGGCCGTCGTAGACATCGCGGCCCTGTGCGGGCGGAAGCTCGGGCTCCTCATAGCGCGGCGGTACGGGCTGGGCCGGTACCGGCGGCTCGCCGGCCGAGTCGTCGACGGTGATCGCGATACGGATCGGGCGGCCGCACTCGCGGCTCAGGGTATCGCTGACGATCGGCGCGAGCCGGCCTTCCAGCACGCCCTTCGCGAATTCGTTCGGTACGGCGAGCAGCGCGGTGTCCGCCACCAGTGCCAGTGGCTGGCAGCGCTTGATCCAGTGCTCGTCCTTCGCCTCGACACCCGGCCCGCGGCCCTCACCGAGAAGCTGCTCGAGTACTCGTGGCCATACTGCGGCAAGATCGGCAGGTACGTCAGCCACGGGGCACGCTCTCTCACGGGTCCCACGAACGTGTGGTTGCAGGACGGGTCGGGATGTAACTCGGGTCGGTCGGGGGCAGCCCTGCTGGGGCAGGGGAACGAATCGGAGTCCAGCCACGGTAGTCAGGGCGGCCGGTGTGGTTCAAGTTGTTGTCCCCAGCCTGTGGACAAGTGTCTCCCGCGGGTCGTTGGTTTGACCGGATGGCGTAGCCCCGCGTACCGTAACCAGGTCGAGTTGTCGATGGCTGCTGCCGCCTGCCTCCGATGGGCACAGATCACGCACCAGTGTCCTGACCAGGACACATTTCGGTGATCGGAAAGCGGTGCACTCGGGCGTAATGCGAGCTACTCGTGGGCGCACGGTGACAGCTAGGCGACACCCCGCCAACCATCGAATCATTACTGGAGCCCCCGAGTGAGCAAGCGCACCTTCCAGCCGAACAACCGTCGTCGCGCGAAGACCCACGGCTTCCGGCTGCGTATGCGCACCCGTGCCGGCCGCGCCATCCTGGCGTCCCGCCGCAGCAAGGGTCGCGCCCGCCTGTCCGCCTGATCACGTACAGGTTGTGTCGTGCTGCCTACCGAGCATCGGCTGAGGCGGCGCGAGGACTTCGCGACCGCGGTACGCCGAGGACGCCGGGCCGGACGCCCGCTTCTCGTCGTCCACCTTCGTAGCGGTGCCACGGACCCGCATGCGCCTGGGGAGAGCGCTCCCCCGACGCGTGCGGGTTTCGTCGTGAGCAAGGCTGTGGGTGGAGCGGTCGTACGCAACAAGGTGAAGCGCAGGCTTCGCCATCTGATACGTGACCGAGTCGCGCTGCTGCCCCCCGGTAGCCTGGTAGTCGTACGAGCGCTACCCGGTGCGGGTGACGCCGACCAAGCACAGCTGGCCCGAGACCTGGATGCCGCCCTCGAGCGGCTGCTGGGAGGAGGGGGCGCGCGATGAAATACCCACTGCTCGCTCTGATCAAGTTCTACCAGTGGACCATCAGTCCACTGCTCGGGCCGGTGTGCAAGTACTACCCATCGTGTTCCCACTACGGCTACACGGCCATAGACCGGCACGGTGCGATCAAGGGCACGGCACTCACTGCCTGGCGCATCCTGCGGTGCAATCCGTGGTCGCTGGGCGGCGTGGACCATGTCCCCCCGCGCAAGCGTCCGCGGTGGCACGAAATGCTGCGCGACGCATGGCGTGCACGCAAGGGCGGGCACTCCGCCGCCGAACCGGCCATCGATGGGTCGATCTCCTCGAGCCCGGCCGCAGAGACCTCGTCCCATGCCCAAGGAGCATGATTAGTGGACACGATTGCCAGCCTCTTCAGTTTCATCACGACACCCGTCTCCTGGGTCATCGTCCAGTTCCACAAGGTGTACGGCGCGCTCTTCGGCGCTGACACGGGCTGGGCCTGGGGCCTGTCCATCGTGTCCTTGGTGATCCTGATCCGTATCTGCCTGGTCCCGCTCTTCGTGAAGCAGATCAAGGCGACCCGGGCGATGCAGACGCTGCAGCCCGAGATGAAGAAGATCCAGGAGCGCTACAAGAACGACAAACAGCGCCAGTCCGAAGAGATGATGAAGCTGTACAAGGAGTCGGGTACCAACCCGCTCTCCTCGTGCCTTCCCATCTTGGCGCAGTCCCCGTTCTTCTTTGCCCTGTACCACGTGCTCAACGGCATCGCGACGGGCAAGACGATCGGCGTCATCAACGAGCCGCTGCTCGCCAGTGCCCGTAAGGCGCACATCTTCGGCGCACCGCTGGCCGCGAAGTTCACCGACGGCGGGGACAAGGTCGCGGCGCTCGGCGCCTCGCTGACCGACGTCCGGGTCGTCACCGCGATCATGATCGTCCTGATGTCGGCGTCGCAGTTCTACACGCAGCGCCAGCTGATGACGAAGAACGTCGACACCACGGTGAAGACGCCGTTCATGCAGCAGCAGAAGATGCTGATGTACGTCTTCCCGGTCATGTTCGCCGTCTTCGGTATCAACTTCCCGGTCGGTGTCCTCGTCTACTGGCTGACCACCAACGTGTGGACCATGGGCCAGCAGATGTACGTCATCCACAACAACCCGACCCCGGGTTCCAAGGCTCAGGCCGCCTACCTGGAGCGTCTGACCAAGCACGTCACGCACCACGGCAGGATCCGCCGGCGGAGCGAGAAGGTCATCGTCAAGGCGATCGTCGCCAAGGGCCGTGAGCGCAATGAGTTCGAGCGCAAGTTCATCAACGGTCTGAGCAAGGCGGGCCTCGCGGCTCAGGCTGACGGAACCGTGGCGAAGAGCGAAGCCGTGGCGTCTGTCGCCACCCTCGAGGACGGTGTGACGACCGCCGGTGTCCCGAAGCGCCAGCAGCCCAAGCGGCAGAGTAAGGCCCAGCGCCAGTCGGGCGGTCCGAAGGCCGCGGGCGATTCCGGCTCCTCCTCCCCGTCGTTGAGCAAGTCCGACGACCCTGAGGATGCCCAGCTCGAGGATGACAAGCCTGAGGATGACAAGCCTGAGGATGACAAGCCTGAGGGCGCCAAGCCTGAGGGTGCCAAGCCTGAGGGCGCCAAGCCTGAGGGTGCCAAGCCTGAGGGTGCCAAGCCGGGCGGAGCCGCCAAGAAGGCGACGTCGCAGCCGGGCAACAGCAGCCGCAGCAGGGCTCAGTCCGGCCGCAAGGGTCCGCAGCGGCCCAAGTCCCCGACCAAGAAGTAAGAAGGAGTCCATCCCGTGACGGAAGGCACCACCTCCGCCGCTGCCGAGGGTGCAGACACCCTGACCCGCCTGGAGCAGGAGGGCGAGATCGCGGCGGACTACCTCGAGGGCCTGCTGGACATCGCCGATCTCGACGGCGACATCGACATGGACGTCGAGGCCGACCGTGCGTCCGTGTCGATCATCAGCGACGCGGGCAGCCGCGAGCTGCAGAAGCTGGTCGGCCGCGACGGTGAGGTGCTGGAAGCGCTCCAGGAACTCACGCGCCTGGCCGTGCACCGGGAGACCGGGGACCGTAGCCGGCTGATGCTGGACATCGCGGGCTACCGCGCCCAGAAGCGTGCGGAACTCCTGGAGATCGGTGCCAAGGCGGCGGCGGAGGCCAAGAGCAGCGGGGAGCCCGTGAAGCTCCAGCCGATGACGCCGTTCGAGCGCAAGGTCGTGCACGACGCGGTGAAGGCCGCCGGCTTGAGCAGCGAGTCGGAGGGCGAGGAACCCGAGCGCTTCGTCGTCGTGCTGCCCGCCTGATTCGGTCCGTACGTCTCCCCGGCCCCGTCTGTTACGCAGACGGGGCCGAACTTTGTCAGCCTTGTACTCCCTCACTGCTGCGGTTGAGGCAGCCGGTAGGTAGTCCCTGATAGTCCTGGTGGACGGCGCCCAGTGCGCTCATGCGGTACGGAAGGACGGTCCCCGTGACGGAGGCAGCAGAGCTTCCCCCTGTGCCCGAGCAGGCACGCGAGGTGTTCGGCGATCGCTTCGCGGACGCGGTCCGCTACGCGGAGCTGCTTGCCGGGGCGGGTGTGCAGCGCGGTCTGATCGGCCCACGGGAAGTGCCGCGGCTGTGGGAGCGACACCTGCTGAACTGCGCGGTGCTCTCGGAGGTCGTGCCCGAGGGGGTGACCGTGTGCGACGTGGGCTCCGGCGCCGGACTGCCCGGTATCCCCCTTGCCCTCGTACGGGACGACC
This sequence comes from Streptomyces sp. CA-106110, assembly GCF_050936285.1. Classification (NCBI taxonomy): domain Bacteria; kingdom Bacillati; phylum Actinomycetota; class Actinomycetes; order Kitasatosporales; family Streptomycetaceae; genus Streptomyces; species Streptomyces sp. CA-106110. The sequence goes on from NZ_JBNJNB010000001.1 coordinate 6,236,393, forward strand.
TGAAGATCACGCTGCTTGAGCCGTTGCTGCGGCGGACCAATTTCCTCACGGAGGTCGTCGAACTCCTGGGCCTGGATCATGTGACCGTTGTCCGCGGCCGGGCCGAGGAGGTCATGGGCAAGCTGCCACCGGTTCATGTGGTGACGGCGCGCGCTGTGGCCCCACTGGACCGACTGGCCACCTGGGGCATTCCGCTGCTGCGTCCCTACGGGGAGATGCTCGCACTCAAGGGCGATACCGCGGAGGAGGAGTTGAAGAGCGCGGCTACGGCGCTGAGCAAGCTCGGCGCCGTGGAGACGTCGATCCTGCATGTCGGTGAGGGTGTGGTGGATCCCACGTCGACTGTGGTGCGGGTGGAGGTCGGAGAGAGCCCTGGTGGCGTTCGGTTCGCGGCCAAGCGGGCTAAGGCCGCCCGCACGGGACGCACCCGACGGCGTCGCTGACGGCGCCGCGTCGCGCATAGAGCCGGAGGTGCCCTCCCCGCAATGGGAGAGCACCTCCGGCTCCGCCTATGGGCCCTTTATGTGGCTTCTAGGGGCATCCGACGGGAGGGGGAAGCGGGTCGCCCCAGTGCTGCGGGTGGCGAACGCCCTTCTCAAGAGGGGTTCCTCGGCGGAGTGTCGCTCATAAAAAGGGCAAATTGTTGTCATCGTGTTTCACGTGAAACGTCGCTCACTGCTGCACGGCATCATCAGTCGCGTCGGGCCGCGGCCGAGCTTCGGGACCGCAAGCCCCTTGGGTTCCTCAGTTAACCGCCCACAACCGGCATTTCGTCCCCCGTGGAGGGTATGGAGTTGTCCACAGAGGTGGATTTCTCCTCAGAAGACCAGACCTCACTGGTTCACGACCCCGAAGGCATGGGAGGCTCTGTTCATAGCGAGCCTGAAGTTGAGGAGAGTGAATCCTTGCGGTCCGACGCCAACATCGCGGGACCGATGACCGATCCGGTCCCTGGTCCCCGTACCGAGTCGATGGGGGAGGATGTTTCACGTGAAACACCGCCCCCGATGGACGACACTCCCATCGGTCGTGCTGCCCAACTTGCGGTGGAGGCACTAGGGCGCGCCGGCGAGGGACTACCGCGGCCCGAACAGACCCGGGTCATGGTGGTTGCCAACCAGAAGGGCGGGGTGGGCAAGACCACGACGACGGTCAATCTCGCCGCTTCTCTCGCCTTGCACGGCGGCCGCGTCCTGGTGATCGATCTCGATCCTCAGGGCAATGCCTCCACGGCGCTGGGGATCGACCATCACGCCGAAGTTCCCTCCATCTATGACGTATTGGTCGAGAGCAAGCCGCTCTCGGAGGTCGTCCAGCCCGTCCCCGATGTCGAGGGTCTCTTCTGTGCACCCGCCACGATCGATCTCGCCGGTGCGGAGATCGAGCTGGTGTCCCTGGTGGCCCGGGAGAGCCGGCTGGAGCGAGCGATTCAGTCCTACGAGCAGCCACTGGACTACGTCCTCATCGACTGCCCGCCCTCGCTCGGTCTTCTGACCGTCAACGCGCTGGTCGCCGGACAGGAAGTGCTCATCCCGATCCAGTGCGAGTACTACGCATTGGAGGGCCTGGGCCAACTGCTGCGCAACGTCGACCTGGTACGGGGTCATCTGAACCCGGCCTTGCATGTGTCGACCATCCTGCTCACCATGTACGACGGACGGACACGCCTTGCGTCCCAGGTAGCGGAAGAGGTGCGCACCCACTTCGGTGATGAGGTGCTGAGGACGAGCATTCCACGCTCGGTCCGCATCTCCGAGGCGCCTAGCTACGGACAGACGGTGCTGACCTACGATCCAGGTTCGAGCGGTGCCCTCTCCTATCTTGAGGCGGCACGTGAGATCGCGCTGAGGGGTGTGGGCATCCACTACGACGCGCAGCAGGCCCATGTCGGCACCCAGACGGAACAGAACATGGTGGAGGGGATCCAGTGAGCGAGCGACGGAGGGGGTTGGGTCGTGGTCTCGGTGCACTGATCCCGGCTGCCCCGACCCCGGCAGGGGAGAAGACGGTGGCTCCGGGCGGTGCACCCAGCTCCCCCGCAACGTCCCCCGTGCTGACGACGGATCGAGGGGTGGCAGCCGCAAGGTTGGCCACGCTTCCGGCTGTTTCACAGGAGACCGAGGAGCAGCCGACGAGCGAGGTCGTGGAGATGCCCGCGACTCCGCTTGGCGCCCACTTCGCCGAGCTGCCCCTGGACTTCATCAGCCCGAACCCGCGGCAGCCCCGTGAAGTGTTCGACGAAGATGCGCTCGCCGAACTGATCACCTCCATCAAGGAAGTGGGGCTCCTCCAGCCCGTCGTGGTGCGGCAGACCGGCCCGTCGCGCTATGAGCTCATCATGGGCGAGCGGCGCTGGAGGGCTTGCCGGGAAGCCGGTCTCGACCTCATTCCGGCGATCGTGCGAGCCACGGACGACGAGAAGCTTCTCCTGGACGCGCTCCTGGAGAACCTGCATCGTGCCCAGCTGAATCCGCTGGAAGAGGCAGCCGCCTACGACCAGCTCCTCAAGGACTTCAACTGCACCCACGATCAGCTGGCGGACCGTATCGGCCGGTCCCGCCCTCAGGTCTCCAACACTCTTCGACTGCTGAAGCTGTCGCCGGCGGTCCAGCGGCGGGTTGCCGCCGGGGTGCTGTCCGCGGGGCATGCGCGCGCCCTGCTGTCCGTCGAGGACTCGGAGGAGCAGGACCGGTTGGCCCACCGGATCGTGGCGGAGGGGCTGTCCGTGCGAGCCGTTGAGGAGATCGTCACCCTCATGGGATCACGGCCGCAGAGTGCCCCGCGCTCCAAAGGGCCGCGCGCCGGCACTCGGGTCTCTCCGGCGCTCAGTGAGCTGGCGACCCGGCTCTCGGACCGCTTCGAGACCCGGGTGAAGGTCGACCTCGGACAGAAGAAGGGGAAGATCACCGTCGAGTTCGCGTCGATAGACGACCTCGAGCGGATCCTGGGCACGCTTGCACCGGGCGAAGGACCGGTCTTCCAGCCGAGCCATGTGGACGGTGACTCCGAGTTCGTCGAGGACTCCGACGAAACTGAGCACTCCGAGGACCTCGAGCACGCCGAGGTGCCGGAGAGCTGAGGCGCCGGATGGCGAGATAGGAAGCGCCCGACCATCAGAGCGGGCCGTGTCCGGTGTGTACCGGAACACGGTCCGCTCTTTGCTTTCAGTCGGTATCGATGGAATCGCATCATGGATACGATGCGTTCGGGTATGGCGCATCCACCTGGCGACACCTTTATCGGGGAGGCGGGGTCATGCGAACCATGAGCCGCACCGGACTGATGACCGCAGGCCTGGGCCTGGGAGCGGTCGGCGGGTTCGTCGGCAGCCTGCTCATGGAGCGAGGCACTCTGACAGCCGCCCGCGGCGCTGCGGGCGAAGGAAGCGAGGAACAGGCTTCATGGGCCGTCGGCTCGTACCGCTCACGCTGGACAACCTTCAGGACCTTCCCAACCGCTGCCGGTCGTGCGTCTTCTGGGAACTCGACCCCGTCAGTGGTGAAGCCGCGGTAAGGACCGGGACGTCCGCGCTCGAGAAGGAAGCGTGGATCTCCGCCGTCCTGCTGGACTGGGGATCGTGCGGCCGAGTGGTGTACGTGGACGAGGTACCCGTGGGCTTTGTGCTGTACGCGCCACCGGCCTACGTCCCCCGTTCCTCCGCTTTCCCCACCAGCCCTGTGTCGCCGGATGCGGTCCAGCTGGTCACCGCCTTCATCATGCCTGGCTACCAGGGCCAGGGCCTGGGCCGTGTGATGGTCCAGACAGTCGCCAAGGATCTGCTGCGGCGTGGCTTCAAGGCGATCGAGGCGTTCAGCGATGCCCGCTGGAAGGAGCCGGCCTGTCTTCTGCCTGCCGAGCATCTCCTGGCGGTGGGCTTCAAGACGGTGCGTCCGCATCCGACGTATCCCCGGCTTCGGCTGGAGCTGCGCACGACGCTGTCGTGGAAGGAAGATGTGGAGCTGGCGCTGGACCGCCTTCTGGGAGCCGTTCAGAAGGAGCCGGCCCTGCGGCCGCTGTGACCGACGCTGCTCCTCCTCTGCTTCAGCAACCTTGTACCTGCGCCATACGAATGGACCAGCCCCGGAGGGCTGGCCCATTCGTGTTTCACGTGAAACATCGCCGCTTTGGTTCAGCGGCGACCGCCGTCTTACTCGGCGATGAAGTCCTCAAGGTCGCGGACGAGCGCGGCCTTCGGCTTGGCGCCGACGATCGTCTTGGCGACCTCGCCGCCCTGGTAGACATTCAGGGTCGGGATCGACATGACACCGTATTTGGCGGCAGTGGCCGGGTTCTCGTCGATGTTGAGCTTGACGACCTCGATCTTGTCGCCGTACTCGGCGGCGATCGACTCGAGCGACGGCGCGATCTGGCGGCAGGGACCGCACCAGGCGGCCCAGAAGTCCACCAGGACGGGCTTGTCGCTCTTGAGGACGTCCTGGTCGAAGGAGTCGTCGGTCACATTCTTCAGGGTGCCGGCCACGGCGGGCTCCTTAACTTGGTGGTGCGGTCGGGCGGAAGGGGGTCAGACGGTGGTCTTCTCAGGCTCGGCCTGCTGCTCGCTGTCCGCCAGAGCGGAGAGGAAGCGCTCGGCGTCGAGGGCGGCGGAGCAACCGGTACCGGCCGCCGTGATCGCCTGGCGGTAGGTGTGGTCGACCACGTCGCCGGCGCCGAAGACACCGGTCAGGTTGGTCCGGGTAGAGGGGGCGTCCACCTTGAGGTAGCCCTCCTCGTCAAGGTTGAGCTGGCCCTTGAAGAGTTCAGTGCGAGGGTCGTGCCCGATCGCGATGAACAGACCGGTCACCGGCAGCTCGCTGAGTTCTCCGGTCTTCAGGTTGCGCAGCGTCAGGCTTTCCAGCTTCGGGTCGCCCTTGATCTCGGCGACCTCGCTGTCCCAGACGAACTTGATCTTCGGGTCGGCGAAGGCACGGTCCTGCATCGCCTTGGACGCCCGCAGGGTGTCCCGGCGGTGGACGATCGTCACGGACTTGGCGAACCGGGAGAGGAAGGTGGCCTCCTCCATGGCGGTGTCGCCGCCGCCGATCACGGCGATGTCCTGGTCCTTGAAGAAGAAGCCGTCACAGGTGGCGCACCAGGAGACACCGCGCCCGGAGAGAGCGTCCTCGTTCGGCAGACCCAGCTTGCGGTGCTGAGAGCCGGTGGCGACGATGACGGACTTTGCCTTGTACACCGTACCGGCGGTGTCCGTGACGGTCTTGATCTCACCGCTGAGGTCGACGGTGACAACGTCGTCCGGGACGAGTTCGGCACCGAAGCGCTCGGCCTGCGCGCGCATGTTGTCCATGAGCTCGGGGCCCATGATGCCGTCCTGGAAGCCGGGGAAGTTCTCCACGTCGGTGGTGTTCATCAGCGCACCGCCGGCAGTGACGGCGCCCTCGAACACCAGGGGCTTCAGCGACGCACGGGCGGTGTAGAGCGCCGCCGTATAGCCGGCGGGCCCAGAGCCGATGATGATCACGTTACGGACGTCGCTCACGGCTTGGTTCCTCGTCTCTCGAGACTGCTGCTGCTACTCGTGGAGGCTCTCTCTGTACTCTCACCCCACCCAACGGATCCTAAGGGGCCCGCATTCCCGGTGTGCCCGGGCACACGAGGAGAGGGCTCCGCACACAGATGCCAAGCGGTACCTGGGCTCCGGCCATGCGGCCGGAACGCCTCAGGAGTGGGCGGGCGAGTGGGACGGCAAGGCCTCAGGAGCGGGTGTAGGAGTGGGACAGCAGCACTTTGCCGGGCGACACAGGAACCTGCTTCACACACGCGGCGTCGACGATGTACGCAGTGACCTTGTCGCTGTCGGTGGAGTTGGGAGTGATCACGAGATAGACCGCGGTGCCCCGGAAGACGCCCGTGTCGGCGGCGAGCACGACCAGGTTCGTCGGTACGGCCCGCTCGATGCACTCCGGGACGCTGACGGTGGTGCCCTGGAGCGTCGTGTTCGGCTGCATGCCGGACGACTCCGTCGTGCCGCCGTCGGACTCGAGGCCCCACGGCTTGGAGCTGCCGGACCGGCCGTCTCCCGTCTTCTTCCTCCCGGCGAGCATGTTCGCCACCTGGCTCTGCAGGGTGCCCTCGGCGTAGGTGTGTGCCGCGTCGGTGTGCGCCTGGGGGGTCGCCTGCGGAGCCTTTGCGGAGTCGTCGGACAGCGTCTGTACCAGTAGGGTCCCCAGTCCCACAGCGGCCGCTGTGAAGACGGCTGCCAGAGCCACAGTCCTGGGGCGGCCGCGACGAGAGCGCTTGATGCGACCGGGCCCGGTGGTGGCACGACCGTGACCCGGCGGGCGGACGGTCGGGGAAGAGGGCGATGTTTCACGTGAAACATCAGCGTCGGCAGTCGCTGGAGAGGGGCCCTCCGTGGCGTTGGGCGCTGTCGCGTCGAGCAGAGCCTCCGCGGCAAGTGCCGCGTCAATGCGCCCGGCCACGTCGTCCGGCATCCGCTCGGGTCCTGGCAACGTGCCCAGGAGACCGCGGATCTCCTCGAGGGAGGCGTACACGTCGCGGCAGAGGGCGCAGTCGTCGAGGTGCCGCCGTACGTCCGCGCTCCTGGAGGGCGGGAGAACACCTTCACTGAGGTCGGAAAGCTCTTCGACTTCCGGGTGTCCGGCTGTGCCGGTCGTGGATGTCACGCTCGCCCACCTCCGCCCTTCACAGCAGCTGAATCGCTTGGCCCTACATCCTGTGGTCCTGCTGCGGGTGGGACGGACGTCCCCTCCGCCCGGTTCCGTCCACCGGCCGACTTCTTGCCGTCCCCGCCGCCACTTTCCGCCCGGAGATGAGTGAGCAGCGGCAGCAGTCTGGCTCTGCCGCGGGCGCAGCGGCTCTTCACCGTCCCGGTCGGCACATCGAGGATGCGGGCGGCCTCCGCGACCGGATATCCCTGCATGTCCACCAGGACAAGCGCAGCCCGCTGATCCGCCGGCAGAGTGCCCAGGGCTTCCAGCAGCTCACGGTGCAGGTCATTGCGCTCGGCCGGAGCGGACGCGGATTCATGCGGTTCCAGGAGCTGCTCCAGCCGCTCTGTGTCGTCGACCGGCGAGGTCTTCCTGGAGGCCGCCTTGCGGGCGCGGTCGAGGCAGGCGTTCACCGTGATCCGGTGCAGCCACGTGGTGACGGCCGACTGGCCACGAAAAGTGTGGGCGGCCCGGTAGGCGGAGACGAGGGCGTCCTGAACGGCGTCGGCGGCTTCCTCGCGGTCCCCGAGCGTCCTCAGAGCGACGGCCCAGAGCCGGTCGCGGTGCCGGCGCACGAGCTCGCCGAAGGCGTCGGGATCGCCGTCGACATGACGGGCGAGGAGATCGGAATCTGAGAGATCGGCTTGGCCCCGCCCGCTATCCACGCATTTCCCCCGACTCCCTAGGGGAGGCAACCGTGACGCTGTTACCCGACTCGGAAACTGACCAACAGGATGCCACAGAGTCAGGACGGTCAACGCGGTGGTGCCGGATCTTCCCGGCTATGCCCCCGACGCCTCCATGATTTGGCTGAGGGCCCACCGAAATCGGCGAGCCCTCCAAGCCGTGCGGTACCGGTCGCGCCCCTGGGTGTCCTGCGAGACCACCCAGGAGCCGAGCCTCGGGCAACAGGGCGTTGATCGCTCCCTGCCTTCGACGTGGACGTCAGCCCGTGAACTTCACTTCGGTGATGGCCTGCTTGTAGCCCGGGTCGCTGTAGGCACTCGCATCCCTTCCCGAGTACGGCACAGCGGTGATCCAGACGAGGACGTACCGCGTCTTCGCCGATGCGGCGACCTTCACGGTGGCCGTGGTGCCGCTCGTCGTGACGGAACCGATCTTCCGCATCGAATCCATCGAGGCCGGCGTCAGCGAGTCGGCTGTGTACAGGTCGACCGTCGTGTGATCGCCTGCGTAGCGGAGCCCGATGGTCGCCTTGGCGGGTTCCTGAGCCGAGCCGAGGTCGTAGACGATGCCCACGCCCGGCTTGTACGGAGCGAGCGCGGGACCTTCTATGAAGGTGTTGCTCTTCCAGTACGTCGAGCTGTCGCCGTCGTACGTCTTGCCGACGTCCTGGGGGTGCTGGGCGTCGCCCTTGGCCACGAACTCCTGAGCGCCTTGGATCTTGAGCGTCCTGACCGGCGTGGCCGGGCTGCCGCCGTTCTTGTCGTTCCCGTCCGTCGTCTGCGTCTGGTGCGTGTCGTTGGACTTCTCGCCGTGGTCCATGAGCGCTTCCGCCAGCTGCCAGCTCCCCAGCCCCAAGGCGGCGATCAGCAAGGCGGACACGACCCACTTGAGCGCCTTTCCGGTGGGGCTCTGCAGCGGGGGCGGCGGGGCCGGAACGGGTGCGGTGGCGCCCGGATGCGCCGAGGGGCGGCCGTAGGTGCCCTGCTGGTACGTGGTGCGTTGGTACTCGGGCGGCGCGGTGAACGCCGGCTCCGGCGGCCGGATGCGGGGCATCTCGCCGATCGCCTTCACCAGCTCCTCCGGCGTGGTGCACGCAGACTCGTGCCGGGAGGCGGTGGCACCGTCATTGACCAGCGCACGCATGGAGAGCTCGGACAGACCGCGGTGGACGCCCGCGCGCACCTGGTCGGGCGCGATCAGGCCCACGCCCTTGGGCAGCCCGGACAGTCCGTAGGCGTCGTCCTCGTAGGGCCAGCGCTGGGTGAGGGCGGCGTACAGGAGCGCGCCGATGGCCTCGGTGTCGGTGCGCTGCGGGGTGTCGGAGCCGATGCCGCGCAGCGCCGCGTTCACCGCGAGACCGCGGATGCGCCACTGGCCGGAGGAGGTCCGCAGGATGGTGCCCGGGTTCAGGCGCAGATGGGCCAGGCCCTCGCGGTGGGCGGCGGCCATCGCCTGGGTGACCTGCGTGACCATCTGGTAGGCGTCGTGCGCTTCCAGTGGCCCGGAGGCGAGCAGGGTGGTCAGCTCGGCGGCGTCGGGCAGCCACTCGTGCACGACATAGACGACGTCGTTCTCCTCGACGGCGTCCAGGACCTGCACAAAGCGGGGGTCGCCGAGCAGTGCGGAGGAGCGTGCCGCGGCCAGCACGGAACGTGCCCGTACGTGGTCCGCCGGCAGGATGTGAACGCCGACGGCACGCCGGAGTTTCTCGTCCACCGCACGCCAACTACTGAATCCGTCCAGACGGGTGACGCACTCCTCGAGGCGGTAGCGTCTGGCGAGTTTGTGGCCGCTGTGCAACTCGGGAGACGAAGCCTTTCCGGGACCCTCGGTCCCGCCACTCCCCTGTGCCTCGTCGCCGTCCGTATCCCGCTCCCGGTCCTGGGCCACCCCGTCGGACGTGGTCTGGTCCGCCTTGGCGGTCAGCGGCTCGTCACCGCTGTTGTCTGCCACGTCGACGGCAGCCGTGCTCCGTTCCGCCACCGTCGTTCCTGCCTCCCCATCCGTTGCGCACTGACCGACGCAGAAACCAATTGTGCCCACACTCCGTCGCTATGCACGACACACAGCAGCGGGCGATGGTTGTGCGCCTACCCCCGCCTCAGCGCCCGAGACGCCCGCGGATCATGCCGACCATTGAGTTGAGTTCCTCGATGCGCATCTTCCGTGCGGCGACGTAGAAGACACCGAGAAGCAGTGCGCCACCGCAGACCAGGGCGGCGAGCGAGCCGCCCACGCCCTGGCCCAGCGTGTGGCCGATTTCGTAGCAGGCCGCACCGCTCAGCAGAGCGGCCGGCACCGAGGCGATCCCCAGCCGTGCGTACGTACGCACCACCCGCGAGCCGTCCAGGTCGCCGTCCAGCCGGTTGCGCAGCCGGGCCCAGGCGACGCCGACACCGATCGCGTACGCCAGGCCGTAGGAGGCCGCCATCCCGACCACGGCCCAGCGGGCCGGGAGCACGAAGTAGCAGACCGCCGAGGCGCCCGCGTTCACGACGGCCACGATGACCGTGTTGTAGAAGGGGGTCCGGGTGTCCTCGTACGCGTAGAAGGCGCGGAGCACGACGTACTGCACGGAGTACGGGATCAGGCCGAGGCCGAAGGCCATCAGCATGAAGCCCATGTTGGTCGCGTCGTTGATACCGGAGGAACCGAAGATCAAGGTGCACACGGGGATGCCGAGCGCGAGGAACCCGAAGGCGATGGGCACGATCGCGACGGCGGTGGTGCGCAGTCCCTGGGAGATGTCGTCCCGGACGGCCCCGTCGTCGCCCTCGGCGGCCGAGCGTGAGATCCGCGGCAGCAGAGCGGCCATCAGGGACACGGTGATGATCGCCTGAGGGAGGCCCCAGATCAGCTGGGCGTTGGCGTAGGCGGCGAAGCCGGTGCCCTTGACGGGGGAAGCCTTGCCCGAAGCCGTGGACAGCTGGGTGACGACCATGGCGCCCGCCTGGTTGGCGAGGACGAACAGGACCGTCCACTTGGCGAGCATCGCGGCCTTGCCCAGGCCGTGGCCCCTCCAGTCGAAGCGCAGCCGGAGCCGGAAGCCGGTCTCGCGGAGGTACGGGATCATCGCCAGGGCCTGGACGACCAGTCCCAGCAGAACACCGATGCCCAGGAGCCGCTCGCCCTCCGGCGGGATGGTGTGGACGGTCATCCCGGAGTCCGCGGCAGTGCCGTAGACCCAGATGAACGCACCGAGCGTCACGATGATGACGATGTTGTTGAGGACCGGGGTCCACATCATCGCGCCGAACTTCCCGCGCGCATTGAGGATCTGCCCCATCACCACATGGATGCCCATGAAGAAGATCGACGGCAGGAAGTAGCGGGTGAAGGTGACGGCGACGTCGTTGGCGGCCGGGTCGTTGGCCACGGGGACGGACAGGAACCGGACCAGCAGGGGTGCGCCGAGCATCGCCAGTGCGGTCAGCACGCCCAGCGCCACCATGACGAGCGTCAGCAGGCGGTTGGCGTACGCCTCGCCCCCGTCCTCGTCCTCCTTCATCGCACGGACGAGCTGGGGCACGAAGACGGAGTTGAGACCGCCGCCGACGGTAAGGATGTAGATCATCGTCGGGAGCTGGTAGGAGACCTGGAACGAGTCGCCCAGGAGCCCGAGGCCCAGCGCCGACACGATCAGCGCGGAGCGGATGAAGCCGGTGAGGCGGGAGACCATGGTGCCCGCGGCCATGACGGCGCTGGACTTCAGCAGGCCTGAGGCCCGTCCGCCCTTCGGCGCGGCCACGGGTGCCGGGGCAGGCGCCGCCGCCGGCGCGGCGGCCGAGGGAGGCACGGGAGCGTATGCCCGGGTGTCCTGGGCCGGCGGAGCGTACGAGGGCCCCGGGTACTGTCCCGCCGGGCTGTGGTGGGCGGACTGCGCCGGAGCCGGGCCGGGCACGGACGGCTGCTCCATGTAGAGATGGGCGGGATGGCCGCCACCCTGCTGCTGGTCACGGAAGAGATGAGCGAAGGCGTCCGGCTCGTGGTGTTCCTCGCCGGCTCGGGTGACCAGGTCGTCGACTCCCACGAACTGCGTCGTGCGCGGGTCGTCGCCGTACGGAAGGTACTGCGAGGGCCCCTCGGGTTCCGGTGTGGGCGGCTGTACCCACACGCGCGGGTCGGGGGCGTACTGCGGTGGCGACGGCTGTGCGTACAGGGGCTGCTGCGGCTGGTAGCTGCCGGGGGGCGGCGGGGGGTGCGCGGCGCGATCGTAGAGCGCTTCGGCCACCGGGTCCTGGGCAGAGAGGTCCTGTGCGCGGTAGGGGTCCTGGTCGTAGGCGTCCTGGAGGTACATGTCCGCCGGCGGCTGCGAGGGCATCTGGCCGGGCTCGTGCGGCGGCGGGCCCCCGGGGTGGCCCTGGCTGCCCGCGGCACTCTGGCCGCGGTCACCGTCGTACGGCGCGTTCATGGTTACCCCACCTCATTGTCACCAGGCCCACCGGCCACGACATCGCTCAACGGTCCACTCTCTCACCCGCGCCGGACGGGTCGGCGCTTTCCGGTGCGGTGTCCGGTGTCGGGTGTCGGGTCACTCGGCTGCTCCGGGGCGTCTGCCCCGGTCTCAGCGTCCGACTCCTGTTCGGGCGCCATGGCGGAACCTCCGGTGTCCCCAGTGTCTACGGGGCCGTCCGCACCCTTGTTCAGACCCCTCTGTTCCGAATCGGCGTCCGGCCCCTGCGGGCCGGACTCGCACTCCTCCTCGGCCTGGCGCGCGGCGATCCGCTTGCGCTGGGTGTACATGCGGAATCCGGCGAGCACCAGCAGGAGGACACCGCCGGCGATGACCAGCATCACCGTGGGCGTGATCTCCGTTACGTTCACATCGAAGGTGATGGGGGGGCCGTACGCCTGTCCGTCCTGTGTGAAGAGCTGGGCGACCACGGCGGCCCGGCCGTTGGCGTTGGCCGTGGTGGTGAACTTCACGGACTGGCTGTGGCCGCCCGAGACGGTGATGGGCTGCTCGTAGTAGGGGCCGTTGCCGACCTTCAGCCGGGTCGGCTGCTGCGAGGTGAGCCGCAGCACCAGATGGTCGACCCCCTGCATCAGGTTGTTCTGCACGGTCACGGGGATCGTGGCGCTGCGGCCCGAGAGCTTGGTCTCGGACTTGTCGATCAGCCGGACCTGGTTGGTGAGCAGTTGGAGGTAGGACCCCACGTCCAGGCGGAACACGGACGCCTGGGTGGTGTGCCCGCGCCAGGAGGTGGACGTGGCGCGATCTATGGCGCGGCCGAAGGGAGTGACGACCCGCGAGGGGTCGCTGAGGATCACCTTGAAGTTGTCGAGTTTGTCCTGGGTGTCCTCGATCTGCTGGAAGGCCGACTGCGGAAGCTCGGCCTTGCGCAGTGAGGAGGGGTAGCGGTACGCGGACGGCACCTTTGTCGTGGCACTCGGATCCGGCCTGACCTTGGCCGCTTCGGACAGCCCGGCGGACTGCGACCAGCGGGTGCTCTGGAGGGCCGTCAGCGCCTGTGCCATCGACTGCGCCTGGCTGCCGGACGGCATCCGCTGGGGGGCCACGACGATGCTGCGTTCCTTGTCCGGCTCCTGCAGGTTGATCATCAGGCTCTGGGCCAGGAACTTCTGCACGGCGAGCGTGGAGCCGCCGGCAGAGGTCATGTCGCCCTCGAACGCCGTGGAGAGGCCGGCGTCCGCGACCACGGCCGTCGTCCCGCCGCCGATGGGGCGAGCGGCGGTGGGCGTGTAGGACAGCTGGTTGTCCTGGAGGCTGTCGCTGCGGGCAATCACCTTGTCGGCGCCCGCAGAGGTGGCGACCTTGACGATGGAGGGGTCGATCGCGCCGTTCACGGGCCAGGCGAAGTCCGTCTCGGGTTTCACGTGGAGGATGGTCTCCACAGTGCTCCCCGCGACGTCCGTGGCGTCCTTGAGGTGACTCAGGGAGCCGGTGACGTTCTTGCCGTCGTGCGCGAACGAGGCGAGGTCGGGGTCGGCGAAGGGGAGAGCGACGACCTCTTTGTTCTGGACCGCCTTCTCCAGGTCGGCGAGCCACTGTTTGGCGACCCCCTGGTTCTTGCCCGGCGTGACGCTGCCGCTTTCGCCCTTGACGCTGTAGGTGCCGGTCATCGCGTCCACGGAGGCAAGAAGATCGGGGTCGATCACCCAGGTGACGTCGAGGCCACTGCCCTGCGACAGGAGCTGGGAGAGACGGCCGCCCGGAGAGAGCTCCTGGGCCAGGTCGTCGTTCTGGAACACGGGTGTCTGCTGCTGGTTGGGCAGCGTCTCGGCGGTCATGTGGACCGGGGAGATCACCGGCCACAAGTACGTCGTCTTCGTCCTCACTGAGGCGCCGTCGGGCTGCCAGGGCAGGAAGGTCCGCTGGATGCCGAGTACGTGCTCGTACGGCTCGGCGGCGGTCTGGCCGGAAAGCGAGACGCCGAGCTGGTAGACCCCGTCGGAGCCGAGATCCAGATCTTTGACCGGCACGGAGATGTTGAAGGCCTGTGCGATACCCGGGGGAAGTTTGTCGAACTTCTCGGTGTACTTGTCGCCGATCTCGGCACCGTCGGCGCTCTGCTGGAAGCCGGTGCGGCCGGCGGCGTCGTCGATGGCCGAGCGGCTGGTCAGACGCGTCGGGCTGACCCGTAGTCCCACATGGGCCCCTGTGACGGCCTGCTTGCTGTTGTTGGTGACCGTGCCCGAGACGGTCAGCGTGTCGCCGTCGCTCGGCGCGCTCGGGGTGAGCGAGTCGAGGGAGACACTGGCCGTACGGGAACCGCCGGCATCCGTCGGGGAGCCCTTCTCCGCGGCGTGCGCCATCGGGCCGGCGGGCAGCTGCAACAGGCCGGCCAGCAGAGGCGCGCCCGCGATCAGCGCTCCGGTACGCCGGAGCCACCGACGGGCAGGTGAGGGATTCATCCCCTGAAAGTCTGCCGCCTCGGCCACGCGCTCGCCCGTCCCTCGTCGTCGTCAGTGGTCGTCGGAATGTGCGTCCCCGCATGGTAACGAGATGCGCGGAACGGAAGTGCCGCGGTCCATGCTCGAAGATCGGGGCCCGGCGTTGATATGTCCCAGATGTTCCCCTATTCAGGGAAGTGTGATGCCGGGCACTTGTGCACGTTTAATGGAGGCGTCCGTCCGGGCCAAGGCCACGTACCCTTTTCTGCTGTGCCGAATGCCAATGAAGACAATCCCAGTGCCCTGAGTCAGGTACAGCGCCGCGCGGTCAGTGAACTGCTGCGGGTGTCCCCTGTCGCCGACGACCTCGCCCGCCGATTCCACGCGGCCGGGTTCTCGCTCGCCCTGGTCGGCGGCTCGGTGCGGGATGCCCTCCTCGGCCGGCTCGGCAATGATCTGGACTTCACGACCGAAGCCCGCCCCGAGGACGTTCTGAAGATCGTCCGGCCGTGGGCGGACGCCACATGGGACGTCGGCATCGCCTTCGGAACGGTCGGCGCGCAGAAGGACGGCTACCAGATCGAGGTGACGACCTACCGGTCGGAGTCCTACGACCGGACTTCACGCAAACCGGAGGTGTCCTACGGCGAGTCCATCGAGGAGGACCTCGTCCGTCGCGACTTCACGGTCAACGCGATGGCCGTCGCTCTGCCGGAGAAGGAGTTCGTCGACCCCCATGGCGGGCTCGAGGACCTCGCCGCCCGTGTGCTGCGCACCCCCGGTACCCCTGAGGACTCGTTCTCGGACGATCCGCTGCGGATGATGCGGGCCGCGCGCTTCGCGGCTCAACTCGACTTCGAGGTCGCTCCCGAGGTTGTGGTGGCCATGAAGGAGATGGCCGGACGGATCGAGATCGTGTCCGCCGAACGTGTCCGCGACGAGCTGAACAAGCTGATCCTGTCCTCGCACCCCCGCAAGGGACTGAGGCTGCTGGTCGAGACGGGGCTGGCCGACCATGTCCTCCCGGAGCTTCCCGCACTGCGACTGGAACGTGACGAGCACCATCGGCACAAGGACGTCTATGACCACACGTTGATCGTGCTGGAACAGGCGATGGCGCTCGAGAAGGACGGTCCGGACCTCACCCTGCGGCTCGCGGCTCTGCTGCACGACATCGGGAAGCCGAAGACCAGGCGGTTCGAGCAGGACGGCCGGGTCTCCTTCCACCACCACGAGATGGTGGGCGCCAAGATGACCAAGAAGCGGATGACGGAGTTGAAGTACTCCAACGACCTGGTGAAGGACGTCTCGCGCCTGGTCGAGCTTCATCTGCGCTTTCACGGCTATGGCACCGGCGAGTGGACGGACTCCGCGGTACGCCGTTATGTGCGCGACGCGGGCCCTCTCCTCGACCGCCTCCACAAGCTCACCAGGTCCGATTGCACGACCCGGAACAAGCGCAAGGCGGCCGCGTTGTCCAGTGCGTACGACGGCCTGGAGCGGCGCATCGCCGAGCTCCAGGAGCAGGAGGAGCTGGACTCGATCCGCCCCGACCTCGACGGCAACGAGATCATGGAGATCCTGGGTGTCGGTCCCGGCCCGGTCGTCGGTCGGGCGTACAAGCACATGCTGGAGCTCCGTCTGGAGCACGGTCCCATGGAACGTGACGCTGCGGTCTCCGCACTCAAGGAGTGGTGGGCCGAGCAGGGCTGAGGCATGGGAACGGGGTCATGTTTCACGTGAAACATGACCCCGTGGACATGCGAAGGGGCGATGTTTCACGTGAAACATCGCCCCTTCGCCGTCTAGGTCGCCGTATTACTTGGTTTCCTGCAGACACAGCACGACGTCGTGGCCGCCGCCGGACTGAATATAGGAGATCGCCGCGTCCTTGACGTTCTGGCACTTGTTCTCGTCGCTGCTGCCGTCAAACTTCTGGACGACCTTGTACTGGGCCCCGCTGGAGGAGCAGTCGACTTCCTTGAGGTCGGCGTTGTTGTCCGTACCGTCGTTGTGCATGCATGAGCCGACCGACGTCGTCTCCGCGTCGGTCTCGCTGAACCAGAAGCCGATGCCGAACTTGACGGCGGCGCCGATGACGATGACAGCTATGATCCCGACGATCCGGAGAGCCTTCTTGCCCCCACGCTTGCTGGGGCCGGCCTGCGGCGGTATCGGGGCCGGAGCTCCCTGGTTCGGGAACGGGGCGTACGGGGCACCCTGCGGGGGGACTCCGGGGTAGCCGGCCTGCTGCGGCGGAAAACCCGGCTGGCCAGGCTGCTGCCCCATGGGCGCCGTGGGCTGCTGAGCGTATGGATTCGGGCCCTGGGGCGGCGGAGTAGTCACTTTGGGGGTCCCCCTCGAACGTGAATGCGCATGGCGCGAAGTAAGACGCCCGTAAGTTACCGGTCCGCAGTGTCAACTCTGAAGCTGGATGGGGCTCCGTAGCCTTCATGTGACACTTACCGGCGTTCAAAGCGGTACATAGCCACAGCAACGGCCGCGTAGACCACGGCAACCGTGACCACCAAGGCGACTGAGCGGCCGTCAGGAGGCAGCATCAGGGCGGCTACCGCTGCCGCACCGACGAAGGCGACGTTGAAGAGCACGTCGTAGACGGAGAAGACCCGACCACGGAAGCCGTCGTCGACCGTGTGCTGGACGATCGTGTCCGTGGAGATCTTCGCGCCCTGCGTGATCAGCCCCAGGACGAAGGCGGCCACCAGCATGGGGCCGGTGGCGAACGCAAGGCCGAGCGCGGGCTCCAGCACCGCGGCGGCCGCAGCGCACACGGCGATCCAGCCGCCGGGGCCCAGCCGTCCCGCCGCCCACGGGGTCACCACGGCGGCAGCGAAGAACCCGGCGCCGGAGATCCCCAATGCCAGCCCCAGCAGGGTCAGTCCGTGGTCGGCGTCCGAGGACAGGGCGTACCGGCACAGCATCAGCACCAGGACGAGAAGCGCGCCGTAGCAGAACCGCATCAGCGCCATCGCGATGAGCGCCCGGACAGCCTCCCGACGCTGTGGTGCCGCGAGGTGCCGCACACCGGCCACCAAGTCGCGTGTGGCGTCGGCGAGAGCCGTACCGAGCCTCGGCGGCACCGACTCCCGGTCGGGGCCCAGCCGTTCCGGCGCCAGGCTCAGCGAGGCCACGGCCGACCCCAGATACAGGGCGGCGCCCAGAAGCACCACCGCCGCGTCGGAGTCCGCGGCCACCAGACGGACGAGGAAGGCGAGTCCGCCGCCCGCCGTCGCGGCGAGCGTGCCGGCCGTAGGGGAGAGCGAGTTGGCCATCACCAGACGCTCGTCGTCGACCACGCGGGGCAGTGCCGCGGACAGTCCCGCGAGGATGAAACGGTTGACCGCCGTGACGCAGAGCGCGGAGACGTAGAACAGCCAGTCGGGGACACCGCCGAGCATCAGCACGGCCGTCACACAGGCCATCAGGGTCCGCAGGAGATTGCCGTAGAGGAACACCTGGCGGCGCCGCCAGCGGTCCAGCAGCACGCCCGCGAAGGGGCCGACGAGGGAGTACGGCAGGAGCAGCACGGCCATGGCGGCGGCGATCGCTCCGGCGGAGGTCTGCTTCTCGGGGGAGAAGACCACATAGGTGGCGAGTGCGACCTGGTAGACGCCATCGGCGCCTTGAGACAGCAGACGCACGGCGAGAAGGCGTCTGAAGTCCCTGAAGCGCAGGAGGACGCGCAGGTCGCGCACGACGGACATGGTGCACAGCCTCACATACGCGTCGGTCCCCGGGCACATGGCCCGGGGACCCGAGGAGGACCGGTGGTGCGGTCCGGACGCGGGGGTGGCGCCGTCGTCAGCGCTCGACCTCGCCCCTGATGAACTTCTCGACGTTCTCCCGGGCCTGGTCGTCGAAGTACTGGACCGGCGGGGACTTCATGAAGTACGAGGAGGCGGAGAGGATCGGGCCGCCGATGCCGCGGTCCTTGGCGATCTTCGCGGCGCGCAGGGCGTCGATGATGACACCCGCGGAGTTCGGGGAGTCCCAGACCTCGAGCTTGTACTCCAGGTTCAGCGGAACGTCGCCGAAGGCGCGGCCCTCGAGACGGACGTACGCCCACTTGCGGTCGTCGAGCCAGGCAACGTAGTCGGACGGGCCGATGTGGACGTTCTTCTCGCCGAGATCCCGGTCGGGGATCTGAGAGGTGACGGCCTGCGTCTTGGAGATCTTCTTGGACTCCAGGCGCTCGCGCTCGAGCATGTTCTTGAAGTCCATGTTGCCGCCGACGTTCAGCTGCATCGTGCGGTCCAGGATGACACCCCGGTCCTCGAACAGCTTCGCCATGACGCGGTGCGTGATGGTGGCGCCGACCTGGGACTTGATGTCGTCACCGACGATCGGGACACCCGCCTCGGTGAACTTGTCGGCCCACTCCTTGGTGCCGGCGATGAAGACCGGAAGGGCGTTGACGAAGGCGACCTTGGCGTCGATGGCGCACTGGGCGTAGAACTTCGCGGCGGCCTCGGAGCCGACCGGCAGGTAGCAGACGAGGACGTCGACCTGCTTGTCCTTGAGGACCTGGACGATGTCGACCGGGGCCTCGGCGGACTCCTCGATGGTGGCGCGGTAGTACTTGCCGAGACCGTCGAGAGTGTGGCCGCGCTGGACCGTCACACCGGTGGACGGCACGTCGCAGATCTTGATGGTGTTGTTCTCCGAGGCGCCGATGGCGTCCGCCAGGTCGAGACCGACCTTCTTGGCGTCCACGTCGAAGGCGACGACGAACTCGACGTCACGGACGTGGTAGTCGCCGAACTGGACGTGCATCAGACCCGGGACCTTGGACGCCGGGTCGGCGTCCTTGTAGTACTCGACTCCCTGCACCAGCGACGCGGCGCAGTTGCCCACGCCGACGATGGCTACGCGAACCGAACCCATTCCGGTTGCTCCCTGTGTGTACTGGGTGAAGCCCCGAATGGACCTCACGTGGTGGTGTCGTCGGACGGATCCGGCCGGGTGCTGTCCCGGTGCCGGGGCAGGCCGCCCGTCTCTCCCGATGTGCTGTTCGGAGCAGAGCCGTCGGCAGCGGACCCCCTGAGGTCCCGGCCAGCCCGCTCGCTCTCGATGAGCTCGTTCAGCCAGCGCACTTCGCGCTCCACGGACTCCATTCCGTGGCGCTGGAGCTCAAGGGTGTAGTCGTCGAGGCGCTCCCGGGTGCGTGCCAGCGAGGCGCGCATCTTCTCCAGGCGCTCCTCCAGTCGGCTGCGGCGGCCCTCGAGGACGCGCATGCGCACGTCACGGGAGGTCTGTCCGAAGAAGGCGAAACGAGCGGCGAAGTGCTCGTCTTCGTATGCGTCGGGACCCGTCTGCGAGAGCAGTTCCTCGAAGTGCTCCTTACCTTGCGCCGTCAACCGGTAGACGATCTTGGCGCGGCGCCCCGCGAGCGGAGCGGCGAGGGCGTCGTCGGGGCCGCCGCCCGACTCCTCGATCAACCAGCCGTTGGCGACCAGCGTCTTGAGGCACGGGTAGAGCGTCCCGTAGCTGAACGCGCGGAATACGCCCAGTGACGTATTGAGTCGCTTGCGCAGCTCATAGCCGTGCATCGGGGACTCGCGGAGCAGGCCGAGAACGGCGAACTCGAGGATCCCGGAACGCCGGCTCATCCGCGCCTCCTCTCGGTCACTGTCTTGTCCGCACGGCCTTTATGTCGAGCTGATGTATCGGCTCGATACATCAAGACGATAGAACGCGCCTCGCGATGCGACAAGAGGGGGCACGGTGAACGGGGTCACATCACCAATTCGTAGGAGGCAAGTTGCCTGTTTTGGGATGAACTTCGGAGCTAGGGGGGTTTTGGCGGTGCGTAGTCTGTGCGGCATGCACATCACCGGGAACCGAGTGACGCCGGGGGACGTCCTCGTCCTTGGTGCAGTACGGGTGAATGACAAAACGACCGCATCCGTACTTCGGGGGGACCGGAAACCAGCCGCCGTTTCCAGGCGCGTCAGGATGCGCCTGCCCGAGGAGTAATCGTTCGATGAGCGAGCACCGTCGCAAACCGCAGCAGCCGCAGGAAGGCGGACGTGCCGCGGCCCGACGCGGCCAGCCGGCGCCCTCCAGCCGCCGCGCGGCACCGCGAGGCGCCACCGGGTCCCCTTCCGACTCCTATGGAGCGGGGGGTGAAGAACGCCCGTACGGTGGCCGTGCCGAGGCCCGGCGGGCGGCACAGAGAAGTGGTGGGGGCGGTCGGCGCAGAGCGCCCGACGGCCCCGGACGAAACCCCGGCGGCCCGAACGGACCCGGGCGCGGCAGAGGGCGAGGCGCTCCTCCCGCCAAGAAGCGCCTCATCGACTACCCGCGGGCGGGCAAGTACGGAGCCGCGCGCTGGGTGCCGTCGTGGAAGCTGGTGACCGGGATGTTCATCGGCTTCATAGGAGGCCTGGTGGCGGTCGCGGGCATCGGGTACGCGATGGTGAGCGTCCCGAACGTCGCGCAGACCGCGACCGCGCAGAACAACGTCTACTACTGGTCGGACGGCACCCAGATGGTGGCCACGGGCGGTGAGACGAACCGCCAGATCGTCAACCTCTCGCAGATCCCCCAGGCGATGCGGTATGCCGTCATCTCCCAGGAGAACAAGACCTTCTACACCGACAGCGGCATCGACCCGAACGGCATCGCGCGCGCCGTCTTCAACATGGCCACGGGCGGTCAGACCCAGGGCGGCTCCACCATCACCCAGCAGTACGTGAAGAACGCGAGGCTGGACGACCAGTCTCAGACGATCACCCGGAAGTTCAAGGAGATCTTCATCTCCATCAAGGTGGGCGCCACCGTCAAGAAGGACGACATCCTGGCCGGCTACCTGAACTCCGCGTACTACGGCCGGAACGCCTACGGCATCGAGGCGGCCGCACGTGCGTACTTCAACAAGCAGGCCATCAAGCTGAACCCGGGCGAGTGCGCCTTCCTCGCGGCGATGCTGAAGGGCGCCACGTACTACGACCCGGCGGGTAACCCATCCATCGACCCGTCCGCGAATGCTGAGGCCAACCAGCGGCGGGCCACGCTGCAAATGCAGGACACCCTCGACAAGATGGTTCAGTACGGCCATCTGAGCGCCACGGAGCGGGCCAAGTACAAGACCCTGCCCCATGTCGACAACCCGCGGTCGAACACCCGGCTGAGCGGTCAGACGGGTTATCTCGTCGATCTGGCCAACAGCTACCTGGTCACCCACAGCGACCAGACCCACATCACCCAGCAGAAGCTGCAGCAGGGCGGACTCCAGATCTACACGACCTTCGACAAGACGAAGGTCAAGGAGCTCCACGACGCGGTCAAGAACGTCCAGGACAAGAACATCAAACCGAAGGAGCGCCCGAATACGGACACCTTTGTCCAGTTCGGCGGCGCTTCCGTGGAACCCGCCTCCGGCGCCATCAAGGCGATCTACGGCGGTGAGGACGCGACCAAGCACTTCACCAACAATGCCGACTCGACCGGCGCCCAGGTGGGTTCGACGTTCAAGCCCTTCGTGCTGGCGGCCGCGATGGAGTGGGGGGTGCGCAACAAGAATCTCGGAGAGGAGCAGGCGCAGGACGAGCGTACGGTCGCCTCTCCGAAGAGCCTGTACAGCGGCAAGAACAAGCTCAAGATCAAGAAATACGACGGGACGGTCTGGACTGACAAGGACAACAAGGAGTGGCTGCAGACCAACGACGGCAACGAGTCGGTCGGAAAAGCGCCTGACTACAAGATCGACCTGCGTGAGGCGATGCAGTACTCGGTCAACTCCGTCTACGTCCAGCTCGGCATGGACGTCGGCCTGGACAAGGTCGAGCAGTCGGCCCTGGACGCCGGCATCCTGAAGTCCAGCCTGGCCAGTTCCAGCTTCCCCTCGTTCTCCATTGGTACCTCTGACCCGAGCGCGATCCGTATGGCAGGTGCCTACGCGACCTTCGCGGCCAGCGGTCAGCAGAACGACCCCTACTCGGTCGACAAGGTCAGCAGCAAGGACGGAACGGTCTTCCAGCACGTCAAGAAGACCAAGGACGCCTTCACTTCGAAGGTCGCCGACAACGTGACCGACGTCCTGAAGACCGTGGTCGACAAGGGCACCGGTACAGCGGCGCGGCTTACCGGCCGCGACGTGGCCGGCAAGACCGGTACGACAGACGACAACAAGTCTGCTTGGTTCGTGGGATACACCCCGCAGCTGTCGACCGCGATCGGCATGTACCGCATGGACGACAACGCGGCGAACAAGAACCGCACCTTCCTGAAGATGTATGGAACGGGCGGTCAGAAGAAGATCCACGGTGCCTCGTTCCCGGCCGAGATCTGGCACGACTACATGGAGCAGGCGCTCCAGGGCCAGCCTTCGGTGCAGTTCCCGACGCCCGAGCCCATCGGTACGGTCATCAACGACACCCCGAGCCCGAGCGTGACGCCGACGCCCACGCAGAGCGTTACGGACAGCCCGACGCCGACCCCGACGCCGAGTGAGTCGCTGATCTCGCCCACGCCGACGCCGAGCGACACTTGCGGCAAGTTCGGCTGGGGCTGTGGCAACAACGGCGGTACCGGCACCGGCGGCACGGGCGGAGTGACGCCGTCGCCCACGGGGTCGACCAGCCCCGGAGGCAGTCGAGGCAACGGCAACGGCGGCCTCTTCGCAGGAACGAACGGCTAGTCGTCACTCCATGTGTTTCACGTGAAACGCTCCGTTTCACGTGAAACATCGGCCGGAGTGGGCCGTCACACCGGGCAGGTGTGGCGGCCCTCGCCGTTTTCCTAGCCGGATGCGGCAGGATGAGCCCCATGCCCAGTGCAGAGACGACGCGAGCCAGCGTCCACGAGCCGGACGTCGTGCGGCCGACCCGGGAGGACGCGGTCGCCGCGGCCGGCAGCGAGCTGATCGGCGGTCCTGTCGGACGGCGCGCGCTGCTCGGGACGTCCTGGTGGACTCCCGTGCGGGTCGTGGCGCTCGTCATGATCGGCATGTTCGCCCTCGGTATGGTCCAGAAGCTGCCCTGCTACGACAGCGGCTGGTTCTTCGGCGCCAGTTCGCAGTACACCCACGCCTGCTACTCGGACATCCCGCACCTCTACCAGGGGCGCGGTTTCGCCGATGGGCTCGTGCCCTACTTCGACAAGCTTCCCGGCGACATGAGCTACCTCGAGTACCCAGTGCTCACCGGTGTGTTCATGGAGGTCGCTTCATGGCTGACCCCGGGCAGCGGCGCCCTGCAGGCCCGGGAGCAGACCTACTGGATGGTCAACGCGGGGATGCTCATGGTGTGCGCCGTGGTCATCGCCGTGTGCACCGCGCGTATTCACCGGCGCCGCCCCTGGGACGGCCTCCTGGTGGCCCTCGCGCCCGCCTTCGCGTTGACGGCCACCATCAACTGGGATCTGCTCGCCGTGGCCCTGCTGGCCGCCGCGATGCTGATGTGGTCGCGGGGCCGGGCGCTGGCTTTCGGGGTTCTGGTCGGTCTCGCCACGGCAGCCAAGTTCTATCCGTTCCTGGTGCTCGGGCCGCTTCTTCTGCTGTGCTGGCGAGCTGGCAAGTGGCGTGAGTACGCGACCGCCGTGCTGGGGGCCGTGGGGGCCTGGCTCGTGGTCAATCTGCCGGTGATGTTCCTGGCTCCCGAGGGCTGGTTGAAGTTCTACAGCTTCAGCCGTGAGCGGGGCGTCGACTTCGGTTCCGTCTTTCTGTTCATCTCGCGCTGGATGAACATCGAGATCACCAAGGACACGGCCAACACCAGCGCGATGATCACGATGCTGTTGGCCTGTGCGGGTATCACCGCGATGACGCTCACGGCCCCGCGGCGCCCGCGTTTCGCGCAGCTTGCCTTCCTGATCGTCGCGGCGTTCATCCTCACCAACAAGGTCTACTCGCCCCAGTACGTACTGTGGCTGGTCCCCCTCGCCGCACTGGCCCGCCCGCGCTGGCGTGACTTCCTGATCTGGCAGGCCTGCGAGGTGGCGTACTTCCTCGGGATCTGGACATACCTCGCATACACCACCAGTGGAGATGCCCACAAGGGTCTACCGACGGACGGGTACCAAGTGGCCATCGTCGTCCATCTGCTGGGGACGCTCTACCTGTGCGCCGTCGTCGTCCGCGACATCCTCATGCCGGAACGGGACGTCGTGCGCAAGGCCGGCGACGACGACCCGTCGGGCGGTGTCCTGGACGGGGCGCCGGATGCGTTCGTACTGGGAGCCGCCGCTCATCCGCCGCGGCACGCGGCGCACTTCGACGGGCCGCACGTGGAGTGGGGCAGCCAGTCTGTCGAGCCCACGGGCAAGTGTTCGCCCTGAGCGAACGGGACGCAGAGGTGCTACGACAGGGGCCGCACACGGAATCCGTGTGCGGCCCCTGTCGTAGCTGCTGGGCGCTTCAGGCTGTGCCGTTCAGCGGTCGACGAGCCGGTCGAACTGCGTGGTGGTGTGCCGCAGATGCGCCACCAGCTCGTCACCGACCTTGGGCTCCGTCGCATCCGCGGGAACGAACAGGATCGAGACCTGCATGTGCGGGGGCTCGGCGAACCAGCGCTGCTTGCCCGCCCAGACGAAGGGCGAGAGGTTCCGGTTCACCGTCGCGAGGCCGGCGCGGGCGACACCCTTGGCGCGCGGCATGACGCCGTGCAGGGCCTTGGGGGCCTCCAGACCCACACCGTGCGACGTTCCCCCCGCTACGACGACCAGGTAGCCGTCCGAGGCCGCTTTCTGCTGCCGGTACCCGAAGCGCTCTCCCTTGGAGACGCGTGTGACGTCCAGGACCGCCCCGCGGTACTCGGTGGCCTCGTAGTCCCCCAGCCACAGCCGGGTGCCGATACGGGCCCGGAAGCGCGTCTGCGGGAACTGCTGCTGCAGCCGGACCAGCTCCTCGGCCTTGAGGTGGCTGACGAACATCGTGTGCAGCGGCAGCCGGGCCGCGCGCAGCCGGTCCATCCAGCCGATGACCTCCTCGACGGCGTCGGAGCCATCGGTGCGGTCGAGCGGGAGGTGGATGGCGAAGCCCTCGAGGCGGACGTTCTCGATGGCGGAGTGCAACTGCGGCAGGTCCTGCTCGCTGACGCCGTGCCGCTTCATCGAGGACATCACCTCGATCACCACACGGGCGCCCACGAGCCCGTACACGCCGTCGACGGACGACACCGAGCGGATGACCCGGTCGGGCAGCGGTACGGGCTCCTCGCCCCGCCGGAAGGGCGTCAGCACCAGCAGGTCACCGCCGAACCAGTCCTTGATCCGGGCCGCCTCGTACGTCGTGCCCACGGCGAGCACGTCGGAGCCCAGCCGCGTGGCCTCCTCCGCCAGCCGCTCGTGGCCGAAGCCGTAGCCGTTGCCCTTGCAGACGGGGACGAGCCCCGGGAACTGCTCCTGCACGTGCTTGTGGTGTGCCCGCCAGCGCGCGGTGTCGACGTAGAGCGTGAGCGCCATGGCCGGTCCCGGAACCTTTCTCGTGGCTGGGGTGTGTCAGAGGTCTGAAAGGGAATTGTGACGGATCCGCCGGACCGACGGGGATCATGCCGGGCCGCACGGGCGCCCCGGCACGGGAACTACGGCCTCAGCGGCGCGACATGTAGATGTCGAGCGCCTTGTGCAGCAGCTTGTTGAGGGGGAAATCCCACTCGCCGAGGTACTCGGCCGCCTGACCGCCGGTGCCCACCTTGAACTGGATGAGACCGAAGAGGTGGTCGGTCTCGTCCAGCGAGTCGGAGATGCCGCGCAGGTCGTAGACGGTGGCACCGAGCGCATAGGCGTCGCGGAGCATCCGCCACTGCATCGCGTTCGAGGGACGGACCTCACGGCCGATGTTGTCGGACGCCCCGTAGGAGTACCAGACGTGCCCGCCGACGATCAGCATCGTCGCCGCCGAGAGGTTCACGCCGTTGTGCCGCGCGAAGTAGAGCCGCATGCGGTTGGGGTCCTCGGTGTTGAGGGCCGTCCACATGCGCTGGAAGTACGACAGCGGGCGGGGCCGGAAGTGGTCGCGCACGGCCGTGATCTCGTAGAGCCGCTGCCATTCCTCGAGGTCGTGGTAACCGCCCTGGACAACCTCGACACCGGCCTTCTCGGCCTTCTTGATGTTGCGGCGCCACAGCTGGTTGAAGTTCTTGTGGACCTCTTCCAGGGAACGGTTGGCGAGCGGCACCTGGAAGACGTAGCGGGGCTGCACGTCGCCGAAGCCGGCTCCGCCGTCCTCGCCCTGCTGCCAGCCCATACGGCGTAGCTTGTCGGCCACCTCGAAGGCGCGCGGCTCGATGAAGTCCGCCTCGATGTCGCGCAGGCGCTTCACGTCCGGGTCCTGAATGCCCTGCTTGATGGAGGTGGCCTCCCAGCGCCGGATGATGACCGGCGGGCCCATCTTCACCGAGAAGGCGCCCTGCTGCTTGAGGTGGGCCAGCATCGGCCGGATCCAGTCGTCCAGATTCGGCGCGAACCAGTTGATGACCGGACCCTCGGGCAGGTACGCGAGGTAGCGCTTGAGCTTCGGCAGCTGGCGGTAGAGCACCAGTCCCGCGCCCACCAGTTCGCCGTTCTTGTCGAACCAGCCGAGGTTCTCCGACCGCCACTCCGCCTTGACGTCTGCCCAGGCCGGGACCTGCATGTGGCTCGCCGACGGCAGGCTCTGGATGTACGCCAGATGCTGCTCGCGGCTGATCGTCCTCAGGGTCAGGCTCATTCGGGGCGCTCCTCGGGCTGGTGTGTCCCCATGGGTACAGGGGCTCCGGCTCTCGCGCCGAAGCCTACTGCGCCCTGTCGCCGCCCCGAATGGCCGTACGGAACCTGTGTGCCCATCCGGGTCGTCCGACGGCCCTGCCAGGAGCCGTCGGACGACCCCGCGCTCAACCGCCGACGATCCCGCCGAAGAGCCCGCCGTGGGCCATGCCGAGGAAGAGTCCGATAGCCGAGGCCCCGAGGCCCAGGATCAACCCGAAGCGCTGCCGGGTCGTGATGGAGACGAACTGTCCGTAGGCACCGGTGATGATCCCCACCAGGCCGGTCCAGGAGCTGATCAGATGCAGGCTGTGGAACATCGCCGTGACGAAGGCCGTGATACCGAGCACCAGGGTCACCACAAGAAGTGTGTCCTGGAGGGGATGGGCCTTTCCGTCCGTGGCGAAGAGAGAACCGGTGGTGTTGGGTCGCAATACCTGTGCCATGGGGCACCTCCTGCGGAAGGCGGCGCATCGTAGCGCCTTACACACCCGATGTGTACAGATTGACGGGCTACGCGGTCGGATTTCAACCGGAAGCTCGTGTGCGGGTACTCTGTAGCGTCTGCACCGGTGTCTGCCCAGGCCGAGCCGGGTCAACCGTCGACTGGCCCCGATTGTCAGTGGCGGCCGATACCGTTGCGTACGCATCACAACCCTCCTGCCACGGAACGACCGTGGCCGCTGAGTCCAAAGGAGGTGGGTTCCACATGCGTCACTACGAGGTGATGGTCATCCTCGACCCCGATCTCGAGGAGCGCGCTGTCTCCCCGCTGATCGAGAACTTCCTCTCCGTCGTCCGTGACGGTGGCGGAAAGGTCGAGAAGGTCGACACCTGGGGTCGTCGCCGTCTCGCCTACGAGATCAAGAAGAAGCCCGAGGGCATCTACTCGGTCCTCGACCTGCAGGCCGAGCCTGCGGTCGTCAAGGAGCTCGACCGCCAGATGAACCTGAACGAGTCGGTCCTCCGGACCAAGGTCCTCCGTCCCGAGACCCACTGAGCCTCCCGCTCAGCTGATCCCGGGATTCGAGTAGCAGCACAAGCAGCCAGCAGCAAACCCGCCGAGAGGTTCCCCCAATGGCAGGCGAGACCGTCATCACGGTCGTCGGCAACCTTGTCGATGACCCCGAGCTGCGCTTCACCCCGTCCGGTGCGGCGGTCGCGAAGTTCCGCGTCGCGTCCACTCCCCGCACCTTCGACCGCCAGACGAACGAGTGGAAGGACGGCGAGAGCCTGTTCCTGACCTGCTCGGTCTGGCGTCAGGCGGCGGAGAACGTCGCCGAGTCGCTCCAGCGAGGCATGCGCGTCATCGTGCAGGGCCGGCTGAAGCAGCGGTCCTACGAGGACCGTGAGGGCGTCAAGCGCACGGTCTACGAGCTGGACGTCGACGAGGTCGGCGCGAGCCTGCGCAACGCGACGGCCAAGGTCACCAAGACCGCCGCCGGCCGCGGTGGCCAGGGTGGCCAGGGTGGTTACGGCGGCGGTGGCGGCCAGGGTGGCGGCGGCTGGGGCGGCGGCCCCGGCGGCGGTCAGCAGGGCGGCGCTCCGGCCGACGACCCGTGGGCGACCGGCGCTCCTGCCGGTGGCCAGGGCGGTGGCGGCTGGGGCGGCGGCTCCGGCGGCTCTGGCGGCGGTGGCGGCTACTCAGACGAGCCCCCCTTCTAGGCCTTGGTTCCGGGTCCCCGGACCTGGACCGGTCGAGGGTGGGCCGTACCCCACACTTCTTGATCACACAGGAGAAACACCATGGCGAAGCCGCC
This sequence comes from Streptomyces sp. CA-106110, assembly GCF_050936285.1. Classification (NCBI taxonomy): domain Bacteria; kingdom Bacillati; phylum Actinomycetota; class Actinomycetes; order Kitasatosporales; family Streptomycetaceae; genus Streptomyces; species Streptomyces sp. CA-106110. The sequence goes on from NZ_JBNJNB010000001.1 coordinate 6,265,086, forward strand.
TGTGCGCAAGCCGAAGAAGAAGGTCTGCGCTTTCTGCAAGGACAAGGTCACGTACGTGGACTACAAGGACACGAACATGCTGCGGAAGTTCATTTCCGACCGCGGCAAGATCCGTGCCCGCCGCGTGACCGGCAACTGCACGCAGCACCAGCGTGACGTCGCCACGGCCGTCAAGAACAGCCGTGAGATGGCGCTGCTGCCCTACACGTCCACCGCGCGCTAAGGGAAGGGTGACCGACCAATGAAGATCATCCTGACCCACGAGGTCTCCGGCCTCGGTGTCGCGGGCGAAGTCGTCGACGTCAAGGACGGTTACGCTCGCAACTACCTGATCCCGCGGAAGTTCGCGATCCGCTGGACCAAGGGTGGCGAGAAGGACGTCGAGCAGATCCGTCGTGCTCGCAAGATCCACGAGATCCAGACCATCGAGCAGGCCAACCAGGTCAAGTCTCAGCTCGAGGGTGTGAAGGTCCGCCTGGCCGTCCGCTCCGGCGACTCCGGCCGACTGTTCGGTTCCGTCACTCCGGCCGACATCGCCTCGGCGATCAAGGCCTCCGGTGGCCCCGAGGTCGACAAGCGCCGCATCGAGCTGGGCTCGCCGATCAAGACGCTGGGCTCTCACGAGACGTCCGTGCGTCTGCACCCCGAGGTTGCCGCCAAGGTCAACATCGAGGTCATCTCGGCCTGACGCCGTACTCGGCACAGCTGAGAGAAGGGCCGTACCCCCCGGGGTGCGGCCCTTCTTCATGGCTCTTGAGGCAATGCAACACGCGTGCGGGGCGGTGCCCACGGCGGTGTGTTTCACGTGAAACGGATCAAGCCACGGTGGTCGGCTCGGCCGGCGTCAGCGGGTCGCACCCGTCACGATCCAGCGGCCCGAGCGGGAGCGCAGCCACAGGGTGAGCAGCCGCACGGTCATCATCAGCGTCATCGCCGCCCACAGGGCGGTGAGTCCCCCGCCGAGGACCGGGACGAAGAGAGCCACGGGAGCGAAGACCGCCAGCGTCAGCAACATCGCCCAGGCGAGATAGGGCCCGTCGCCCGCTCCCATCAGTACGCCGTCCAGTACGAAGACGACGCCGCAGATGGGCTGTGAGACAGCCACGAGTACCAGAGCGGGCAGGGCCGCACGATGGACGCCCGCGTCACTGGTGAAAAGAGGCAGGAAGAGCGGACGGGTGGCAAGGACCAGCAGTCCCAGCACCACCCCGACGACGAGACCCCACTGCACCATGCGCCGACACGCTTCATGGGCTCCCTGCGGATCGTTCGCGCCGAGGTAGCGCCCGATGATGGCCTGCCCGGCGATGGCGATCGCATCGAGGGCGAAGGCGAGCAGACTCCACAGCGACAGGATGATCTGGTGCGCGGCTATGTCGGCGTCCCCGAGCCGGGCGGCGACAGCAGTGGCGATCATCAAGACGGCCCGCAGCGAGAGCGTACGGACCAACAGGGGAACACCCGCCTGCGCACTCGCACGTATCCCGGCCGAGTCCGGTCGCAGCGAGGCGCCGTGGCGACGAGCGCCCCGGACGACGACACGCAGATACACGGCAGCCATGCCGCACTGGGCGATGACGGTGCCCCAGGCCGAGCCCGCGATCCCCAGGTCGGCGCCATAGACGAGCCCCGCGTTGAGGGCGGCATTCGCGACGAAGCCCGCGACGGCGACGTACAGCGGTGTCCTGGTGTCCTGGAGTCCGCGCAGGACACCGGTCGCCGCGAGCACGATGAGCATCGCCGGGATGCCCAGGGCGGATATCCGCAGATAGGTCGTCGCGTAGGGAGCGGCGGTCTGCGAGGCGCCGAAGAGGTCCACGATTCCGGGGACCGTGGGCAGAACGACGACGATGAGGGCCGCCCCCAGCAGCAGCGCCAGCCAGATGCCGTCCACGCCCTGGCGGATGGCTGCCCGCAGGTCTCCCGCGCCGACCCGGCGGGCGACGGCGGCCGTGGTGGCGTACGCGAGGAAGACGAACACGCTCACCGCGGTGGTCAGAAGGGCGGAGGCGATGCCGAGGCCGGCCAGTTGGGCGGTACCGAGATGACCGACGATGGCGCTGTCGGCCATCACGAAAAGGGGCTCCGCGACCAGTGCGCCGAAGGCCGGAACAGCCAGTCCGAGGATCTCCCGGTCGGGTCGGCGTCGGACGGCGCGGGATGCTGCGGGAGCCTGTGTCATGGCCACCAATCTAGTCGTCCACAGGTAAGAGATACAAAGCAATTGCGCCCCTTACTTTGGTTACGGTGGGACACGGCGCTGTGTACCGTTCGCGGGGATCTTGACCCTGCTGGGGAAGTTTTTCTTCTACACAGCCGGTGGACGGGAAAGACGCAGGTCAGAGGCGTTTGAGCGAAGCACCCGAGTGCTTGTTCACAGGCTTGTCCACCGGGTTGTGCACAGGTTTTGCGGAGTTCTCCACAGCATCCGGGCGCTCGTCCACATGGCCTGTGGATAACCAGATTGGCTGAAGGTGCCGACGGGCCTACCGTGGTCCGGCGCCCGCTCTCTCCTCCGGCCTCGGAAAACGTGCAAAACCGACGCGTCTGAACGGAGCCGGGCCTCTCGATTTGTCAGTGCCGTGCCCTAGAAAAGAGAGGCACGGCGAGGTCCGCGGGGCGGACGGGAGGAGGCGGCTCGTGAGCATTTCCGAGCCCTTGGACGACCCCTGGGCCGACAGCGGTATCGGCGATCGTGTCCCCGCCTCCCGCCGCGGCCGAGACGGCGGCCCCGGTCGCGACGAGCAGCACGAACGCGGGCCGGACAGCGGTGCGTGGGACGGTGGCGGCTCCTCCTTCGAACGCGTGCCTCCGCAGGACCTGGACGCCGAGCAGTCCGTCCTCGGCGGCATGCTTCTGTCCAAGGACGCGATCGCGGACGTCGTCGAGCTCCTCAAGGGCCATGACTTCTACCGGCCCGCGCACGAGACGATCTATCAGGCGATCCTCGACCTGTACGCCAAGGGCGAGCCGGCCGACCCCATCACGGTCGCCGCCGAGCTGACCAAACGCGGTGAGATCACCAAGGTCGGCGGCGCCTCCTATCTGCACACCCTGGTGCAGACGGTGCCCACCGCGGCGAACGCCGAGTACTACGCGCAGATCGTGCACGAGCGCGCGGTCCTGCGCCGCCTGGTCGAGGCCGGCACGCGGATCACCCAGATGGGATACGCGGCCGACGGCGACATCGACGAGATCGTCAACAGCGCCCAGGCCGAGATCTTCGCGGTCACCGAGCAGCGCACGGCCGAGGACTATCTGCCCCTCAGCGAGATCATGGAGGGCGCGCTCGACGAGATCGAGGCGATCGGCTCCCGATCGGGGGAGATGACCGGCGTGCCGACCGGCTTCACCGATCTCGATCAGCTCACCAACGGTCTGCATCCCGGTCAGATGATCATCATCGCCGCCCGTCCCGCCATGGGTAAGTCGACGCTGGCGCTGGACTTCGCGCGGGCGGCGTCCATCAAGCACAACCTGCCCAGCGTGATCTTCTCGCTCGAAATGGGCCGCAACGAGATCGCGATGCGTCTGCTGTCCGCCGAGGCTCGTGTGGCCCTGCACCACATGCGGTCCGGCACGATGACGGACGAGGACTGGACCCGTCTCGCACGGCGTATGCCGGACGTCTCGGCCGCTCCCCTGTACATCGACGACTCGCCGAACCTGTCGATGATGGAGATCCGCGCCAAGTGCCGCCGCCTCAAACAGCGGAACGACCTGAAGCTGGTCGTGATCGACTATCTGCAGCTCATGCAGTCCGGCTCCAAGCGGTCCGAGAGCCGGCAGCAGGAGGTCTCGGAGATGTCGCGAAACCTGAAACTGCTCGCCAAGGAGCTGGAGCTGCCTGTCATCGCGCTCTCGCAGCTCAACCGTGGCCCCGAGCAGCGGACGGACAAGAAGCCCATGGTGTCGGACCTGCGTGAGTCCGGGTCGATCGAGCAGGACGCTGACATGGTGATCCTCTTGCATCGCGAGGACGCGTACGAGAAGGAGTCACCGCGCGCCGGCGAGGCGGACATCATCGTCGGCAAGCACCGTAACGGCCCCACGGCGACCATCACCGTGGCCTTCCAGGGGCATTACTCCCGTTTTGTGGACATGGCGCAGACCTGATCCGCTCTCCGTCGTCGGTGCTGCCGCACATATGCACTCGACGCGGAATCCCGGGCCAGGTGGACTGTAGCCATGACGACATCTCAAGCAGAGCTGCTTCCTGCCACGCGCCGGGCCCTGTCGCACCGCATCGCGGTCGCGCAGTCCGAGGGACGGGCGCCGTCGCTGGTCGCCGCGGTCGTCCGGGACGGGCAGGCGGTGTGGCACGGCGCGCGCACCTCCGTGGACGGCCACGCCCCGGACGAGAACGTGCAGTACCGGATCGGATCCATCACCAAGACCTTCACCGCGGTCCTTGTGCTGCGGCTCCGTGACGAGGGCCTCGTGGATCTCGGCGACCCGCTGGAGAAGTACCTGCCCGGCACCGGCGCGGGGGAGGCGACCATCGCCGAACTGCTGGCCCATACGGGAGGCCTGGCGGCCGAGTCGCCCGCGCCGTGGTGGGAGCGCACGCCCGGTTCGCTGCGCCCCGAGCTCGTGGACGTGCTGGGCGAGCAGCCGCTGAGGCATCCCGTCGGCCGTAGATTTCACTACTCCAACCCCGGCTACACGCTGCTCGGCGCCCTGGTCGAGGAGGTGCGCGGAGCCGCCTGGGAGGACGTGCTGCGGCGTGAGGTGCTCGAACCTCTGGGGCTGCGCCGGACAAGTGGCCGATCACGGGCACCGCACGCGGGCGGATGGGCCGTGCACCCCTGGGCGGACGTAATGCTCCCCGAGCCCGCCGAGGACCTCGGGCGGATGGCACCGGCCGGCCAACTCTGGTCGACCACCGACGATCTGGCCCGCTTCGCCGTCTTCCTGTCCCGTGGCGACGACCGGGTGCTGAGCGCGCAGTCCGTACAGGAGATGCGGACACCCGCTGCTCCGGCCGAGACCGCGGACCTGGCGGCCGGTACCGGCTATGGCCTCGGTGTGCAGCTCCAGCACCGGGACGGCCGGCTTCTCGCGGGGCACTCGGGCTCGCTGCCCGGGTTCCTCGCCAACCTCACCTTCAGCGTCGAGGACGACATGGCGGCCGTGGTGCTGGCCAACTGCACATCGGGTCCGCAGGTGACCGCCGTCGCCGCCGATCTGATCGGCATCGTGGCCGAGGCGGAACCCAGGATCCCCGAGCCATGGCGGCCGCTGCCGGAGGTCGATCCGGCCGTACTGGAGTTGACGGGCCAGTGGTACTGGGGAACGCAGGGTTTCATCTTGCGGCTCATGGCCGACGGAGGTGTCGCGCTGGAACCGCTGTCCGGAGTGGGCCGCCGCTCACAGTTGCGGTCCAACGGTGACGGGACGTGGACCGGGCTTGACGGCTACTACGCGGGAGAGGTTCTGCGGCCAGTACGGCGAACGGACGGATCCGTGAGCCACTTGGACCTCGGCTCGTTCGTGTTCACACGCCAGCCATACGACGAGGGCGCTCCCGTGCCCGGGGGCGTGGACCCGGAGGGGTGGAACGGCATCGGCTAGACGCCGCTGTGGCGCCGCAGGGGTGTGTTTCACGTGAAACGCGCCCCTGCGTCCTGAACGGCCCTGTCAGAGCACCAGCTTGAAGCCCATGTGCGAGGCCTCGAAGCCCAGACGCTTGTAGAAGCGGTGGGCGTCGGTGCGGGTGGCATCGGAGGTCAGCTGGACCAACTGACAGCCCTGGCGCCGGGATTCGTCGATCGCCCACTCGATGAGCTGCGTGCCGAGTCCACTGCCGCGTTCGTCGGAGTGGATGCGTACGGCCTCGATGATCGACCGGGTCGCACCCCTGCGGGACAGTCCGGGGATGATCGTGAGCTGAAGGGTGCCGACGACACGTCCGTCCCGTTCGCCGACCACAAGGTGCTGGTTCGGATCGCTGCTCACCCGCTCCAGCGCGCTCAGATACGGCGCCAGATCGTCCGGCGACTCGCGCTGAGCACCGAGCGGGTCGTCGGCCAGCATGGCGACGACCGATGGAATGTCTTCCGCGACGCAGGGGCGTATCTCAAGGTCTCCCATGCTCGCACCCTATGCAGGTGCCCTGGCTGCCGCGTGTCCAGGGCGCTGGCGCAACCTACGCAGATACGTGCAATGACTCGACCGCGCGGACCAGGGGCGCCAGCTCGGGGTTCTCGGCCGCGTCGTCCAGAGCCTCCCGCAGAGCGGCGTCATTGGTGGGACGGGCCGCCTCGAGCAGTTGAAGGCCGGCGGCGGTGACGTCGGTGTAGATGCCACGACGGTCGGTCGGACAGAGGTAGCGCTCCAGCAGGCCGCGGTCCTCAAGCCTGGTGACGAGCCGGGTCGTCGCGCTCTGGCTGAGGACCACCGCGTCGGCCACCTGCTTCATCTGCAGATGTCCCCCCTCGCCGTCGTGCTGGCGGCTGAGCACGTCCAGTAGGGAGTACTCCCGCACGCTGAGCCCGTGCTTGCTCTGCAGGGCGCGCTCAATACGGGCCTCGATCCTCCCGTGCAGCAAGGAGAGGGCGCACCAGCCCTGGGCAAGGGCGGTGAGCGCAGGGTCCGTCGCTGTCATGGCGTCTTTCCTCCGTCCCAGAGGTCGTATCCACCCGTCCCAGAGGTGGTATCCACCCAGGATAGACCACGTGCGCAATAGACCGCGTTTGCATATATCAAGCGTCTGCAATTATTGTGAGAGCACGCAAGGCGCTCATGCAATCGCTTGGAAGGTCTTCCCTATGCCTCTCGCGCTTCTGGCCCTCGCGATCGGGGCCTTCGGGATCGGAACCACGGAGTTTGTGATCATGGGCGTGCTGCCCGAGGTCGCGGGCTCCTTCGGAGTCTCCATTCCCACTGCCGGACTGCTGGTGACCGGCTATGCCCTCGGCGTGATGTTCGGCGCCCCGATCATGACCGCGCTCGGCACCAAGGTCTCCCGCAAGCGGATGCTGATGCTGCTGATGGGCCTGTTCGGGCTCGGCAACCTGCTCTCGGCGATGGCCCCGACCTTCGGTCTGATGCTGGCGGGCCGGGTGGTCGCCTCCCTGGCCCACGGCGCGTTCTTCGGCATCGGCTCGGTGGTCGCCGCCGAGCTGGTCGCCCCGGAGAAGAAGGCCGGGGCCATATCCATGATGTTCAGCGGTCTGACCGTCGCCAATGTCATCGGCGTCCCCGTCGGCACGTTCGTCGGTCAGTCCGTCGGCTGGCGGGTCACCTTCGGCCTCGTCGCCGGGCTCGGCGTGGTCGGACTGCTCGGTGTCGCGAAGCTCGTACCCGATATGCCCAAGCCGGCAGGTGTGCACCTGCGCCATGAGCTGGCCGCCTTCAAGAACGCGCAGGTGTTGCTGGCGATGGCGATGACCGTCCTCGGCTTCGGCGGTGTCTTCGCGGCCATCACCTACATCGCGCCGATGATGACCCACGTCACCGGCTTCGCGGAGGGCTCGGTCACCTGGCTGCTGGTTCTCTTCGGCCTCGGTATGGTCGGCGGCAACCTCATCGGCGGCAAGTACGCGGACCGTGCCCTGATGCCGATGCTGTACGTGTCGCTCGGCGGCCTGGCCCTCGTGCTGGCGCTGTTCACCCTCACCGCGCACAGCAAGGTCCTGGCCGCGCCCACCATCGTGCTGATCGGCGCCCTGGGCTTCGCGACGGTCCCTCCGCTGCAGAAGCGGGTCCTGGACCACGCCCATGGAGCTCCGACCCTCGCCTCGGCCGCGAACATCGGCGCCTTCAACCTCGGCAACGCCCTGTCCGCCTGGCTCGGCGGCATCGTGATCGCCGCCGGCCTCGGGTACACCGCTCCCAACTGGGTGGGCGCGGCGCTCGCCGGGTCCGCTCTACTGCTGGCGTTCTTCTCGGCCGCGCTGGAGCGCCGGCAGACGGCTCCTGGCGGGCCTGCGGCGGAGGGTGCCGTCTCCGGCGAACCTCACCTGGCCGTGCACCGCTGAGCGGGCCGCTCACGGCCGTTGACGCGAACGCGTGTCTCCGAGACTCCGGAAGCACGCGTTTCGCATCACTGCGGACTCAGCCCGCGGCCACCGTCACCGGAGCGAAGCGCCGCGTCCAGTCACCGGGCAGGTCCGGGACGCCGTACGTCATGACCGCGTTGAAGCTCACGGAGGTGAGCCCGCACTCCTTCAGCCAGGTGAGCAGGCCCTCGTGGCGTACGTCGACGTCGGTGCGCAGCGGCCGGTCGGTGCAGGCGGCGAGCGATGTGACGAGTGCCTTCGCCGTCTCTGTGTCGCGGGCGATGAGAGGGCCCACGACATGGGTGTCCATGTTGGGCCAGAGGGCCGCGTACCCGATGATCCGCCCGCCCTCCTCGGCGACATGCAACTGATCCGCGAAAGCCGGCAGCCGTGTGATCACATGCGTGCGGTCGACGCCGAACACTTCCTCATCGAGCCGGACCAGATGGGCCAGGTCTTCCCCAGTGGCCGGACGGGTGGCGACGGTCGGCGGAGGGCCTCCGGCCCGGAAGGGGCCACGCACCATCTCGGAGCTGCCGGTGACCTTGAAGCCGAGTTCCTCGTAGAGGGGGCGACCGTACGGAGTCGCGTACAGCGTCAGCGGGGTGGTCGTGTCCGTCTCGGCCACCACGTGCCGCATCAGTCGACGGCCGATGCCCTGGCGCGCGTGGCGCTGGGCGACGAGCACCATACCAATGGCGCAGAGGTCCGGACGGTGGCGAGACCCGTACTCGGTCACGACACAGGCGCTGACGAGCCCGCCAGCGGGGTCGTCGATGCCGTACCCCCTGCTGGCGGCAAGGAGCAGCCCCCACTTGTGTTCCTCGCGGGGCCAGCCCCGGTCCTCGGACAAGTCGGCGCAGGCGATGAGATCGCGGGGCGTCAGACGGCGGATGGGCAGAGCGGCGAGGGGAGGTGTCGACACGCAGGTCAGGCTGTCCGACTCGGGGCACCGGCGTCCACCATTTTGCGGTCGAACGCACACGCTTTTAGCTATGTCATGCCGGAGCGCACAGGACCGGATCAGATGTTTCACGTGAAACGGCAATGACCTGATCACGACTGATCGGTAATGGACTGATGACTCGTCATGACTCAGACGACGGGGATGAGTCATGCGACGGTGAGAAAGGGAGAGCGCAGACGTTCTCGCACTTGGCGAGACTTCATCGCATCAAGGAGCCGAGCAGGATCTCCGGGATGCTGGTGAATGAGTATGCCGTGCCCGGTAATTGACGCAGATTCCGGTTCGCTCGACCGACACTTCATGGCGGACCGAGGGGGGACTTGTGCATGGCACGGCGACCGGTATGGTCGAGTCCGGTTCGCCTCCGGTGTGATGTGCGCACGTTCCGCAGGGCGCGAACGCAAGCCAATGCAGCCTAACGAGACGGAGAGATCCAAGACCCGCATTTCCCGCTGAACGACCGGGCGCGAAGGCTGGGTGGAAAGCTGCGGTGAGGTTACTGCGGCCTATGTCACACTCCCCCCTTACTTGTCCGTACGCAGCGGTTTCCGGGTTGACTGTGCCGCATTGGACGTCAAAGCGACCGAACGGGGAAAGCAGGGCTGTCGGCGGGGGGAAGGAAACACCCTCCGACCGGGGAAGTGCGCAGACCGACCGGAAGATGTTCGAGGCGAGGCACACCATGAACGCTCCGACCACCGCGTCGGCCGACAACGGCACCTCCGGCGACAGCGGCGGGGGCGGCTGGTTCACACCCCACAGCCAGCCCCCGATGCCTCCGGGCGGGGAGCCCCCGACGCCGGAGGGCGGCCGTCTCGCAGCGATGCGCCCCGTCGGCCGTTCGCCCGTCGGCGACGGTACCCACCAGGGACGAATACAGCCGACGGCGAGCACCCCGGAGCACCGGCACAGCGAGCCGGAACCCGCCCATCAAGGGATCCGCCCCGAGCCCCGCACCCCCGTCCAGCCCTCTGCCCCGGAGCCTCAGGCGTCTCCGGACGCCGTGCTGATCCGGCGGACCATGTCGGAGATCGGGCCCATCGCGGACAAGGTCACCTCGTACTTCTACGCACTTCTCTTCGTGCGCTATCCCGACCTGCGGTCGCTGTTCCCCGCCGCGATGGACACCCAGCGGGACCGGCTGCTCACAGCACTGCTGACCGCTGCCGAGCACATCGACAACACCGAGGTCCTCGTCGCCTATCTGCAGAACCTGGGCCGCGGCCACCGCAAGTACGGCACGCGGCCCGAGCACTACCCGGCGGTCGGCGAATGCCTCATCGGCGCGCTGAGCAAGTACGCCTCCGCGATCTGGGACAGGGAGAGCGAGGCCGCCTGGGTGCGGGCGTACACGACGATCTCCCAGGTGATGATCGACGCGGCGGCGGCGGACGAGTTGCGCGCCCCGGCCTGGTGGCACGCGGAGGTCGTGTCACACGATCTCCGCACCCCGGACGTCGCGGTGATCACGATGCGCCCCGACCAGCCCTACCCGTTCCTGGCCGGGCAGTACACGAGCGTGGAGACCCCGTGGTGGCCGCGGATATGGCGGCACTACTCCTTCGCCTCGGCGCCGCGCTCCGACGGACTGCTCTCGTTCCATGTGAAGGCGGTCCCGGCGGGCTGGGTCTCCAATGCGCTGGTGCACCGCGCCCGGCCCGGTGACGTCATTCGTCTCGGCCCGCCCGCGGGCACGATGACCGTCGACCACACCAAGGACAACGGACTGCTCTGCCTCGGTGGCGGCACCGGCATCGCGCCCATCAAGGCCTTGGTGGAGGATGTCGCCGGGCACGGCGATCGGCGCCCCGTGGAGGTCTTCTACGGTGCCCGCACCGACCACGACCTGTACGACATCGACACCATGCTGCGGTTGCAGCAGAGCCATCCCTGGCTCTCGGTCCGTCCGGTCGTCGACGCACTGGCGCATGTCCAGCTACCGGACGTCATTCGCGAGTACGGGCCCTGGCACGAGTACGACGCCTATCTCTCCGGCCCGCCCGGAATGATCCGCAGTGGTGTGGACGCGCTCCGGAACATCGGTATCCCGTCCGAGCGCATCCGCCATGACTCCGTGGACGAACTGGCCGTGGCCGAACGCTGAGTGCCGGACGGGAGTGCCGTTCTCGGTCCGGAGATCAGCCCAGGTCGGGTGCGTGCATGGCACGTACGCCCTCGATGTTGCCGTCGAGGTAGTGGCGCAGGGACAGCGGCACCAGATGGACGGACGCGATGCCGACCCTGGTGAAGGGCACCCGTACGATCTCGTACTCGCCGGCGGGCTCCTCGATCTCGGGTCCGTGCCGCAGACGCTCGTCCATGGACTCCAGGCGGCAGACGAAGAAGTGCTGGACCTTGACTCCGGTCGCGCCGCCGTCTTCGCCGATGTGCTCGACGGTGTCCACGAAGCAGGGCACCACGTCGCTGATCTTAGCGCCGAGTTCCTCGTGTACTTCGCGGTGGAGCGCGTCGACGACGGTCGCGTCCGACGGCTCGACCCCGCCGCCCGGTGTCACCCAGTAGGGATCGACTCCGGGCTTGGTGCGCTTGATGAGAATCAGGTCGTCGCCATCGAGCAGGATGGCGCGGGCGGTGCGTTTGACCACGGGGCGAACGGTCATGGGTGGAATGTGGCCCAACCCGTTCCACGTGAAACATCGTGGAGCCCACACGAGGTGGAACCAGATGTGAACACACGGTGGCGTCGCCTGGCGGATCTGGCCCAGGGGCCGGCCCCGTCGCTTCCGTTCGCAGGGTTCGTATCGCCTTCGCTCCTGGTCGGCCTCATCCCCAGTCGGCCGCCGTCCGCAGCAGCCACTCATGGGCTCGGGCGATGTGCGGCATGGCCAGCGTCCCCGTGCGGACGACCAGGAAGTACGTCCGTAGTGGAGGGACGGCCGGCTCATGGAGTGCCACCACATCACCGCGCTCCAGCGCCGCGGCACAGAGGTAGCGCGGCAGCACGGCGAGCCCGGCACCCGTGGTGGTGCAGGCGAGGACCGCACGCAGATCGGGGACGATGACTGTGCCGGAGGCGGTCGGGCGGGAGTCGAAGACGGAGGCCCAGTAGCGGGAGACGAACGGCAGTGACTCGTGCACCTCGACCACCGGGAGGTTCTCCAGCCCGTGTGCGTCCGTGTGGCGTGGTGTTCCGGGGCCGCCGGTGCGGGAGGCCCAGCGCGGCGCCGCGACCAGAACGTGCTCCTCGTCGCACAGCGGGGTCGCCGTGAGCAGGGCCCCGCGCGGTCGGGCCGTGCTGATGGCCAGATCGTGGCGTCCGGCGGCAAGACCCTCGAGAGTCTCGTCCGCGTTTCCGAAGGTGGCGCGCAGGGCGATCCCCTGGCTGTCCTCGGCCAGTGCCGCGAGCGCGGGCAGGGCACGCTCGGCGGTGAACTCGGGCGGTCCGGCGAGATGGAGGGTGCGCGGTGAGGACTGCTCGTCGAGTCCGGTCTCGGTGATCTCCACCAGGGCGTCGAGATGGGGCGCGGCCTTGTGCGCGAGTTCGTCGCCGATGGTCGTGGGAGTCACACCGCGGGCCTGGCGCAGGAAGAGAGGACGCCCCAGCTGCCGTTCCAGGGTGCGGATCTGGGACGTGACCGCCGGCTGGGAGAGGCCGAGCAGGGCTGCGGCACGGGTGAACGAGCCGGCCCGGTGCACGGTCACGAAGGTGCGCAGCAGGGCCAGATCCATGGTGCTACCTTGCCTCCCCACACCCGCGACCGGGCCCAACTATAAATAAGTCGATAGGTCTCTGTCGCTACTGTGATTGGACACTGACACAGAGTCAACTAGCCTTGTTCGCACGGTTCTTCGCGCGCAGAACCGGGACGGTCCGAGCCACGAGGGGGGAGGCTCGGACCGTCCGTCGTCCGTATACGAGGTTTCGGGGGCGGCCCGTCGCCTCCGTGTATGTACGTAGCCGAAGCAGTGGATGCCGCTCAGGAACCGGTCATCCCGCCGACTCGTCGAGCGCCCGCAGCACATCGGCCACCAGGTCCTCAGGATCCTCGGCGCCGGCCGAGAGACGGATGAAGCCCTCGGGCACCGCGTCACCGCCCCAGCGTCCACGCTGCTCCGCGGTCGACCGTACGCCTCCGAAGCTCGTCGCGTCGTCGACGAGGCGCAGTGCGTCCAGAAAACGATCGGCATGCGCCCGTGTGGGCAGCGAGAACGACACCACGCACCCGAAACGCCGCATCTGCTGCGCCGCGGTCTTGTGCGACGGATCGTCGGGCAGCCCCGGATAGCGCAGACCGGTCACTTCGGCGCGGGCGCGCAGTGCTTCGGCGACCGCGAGCGCGTTGGCGGTCTGGCGGTCGGCGCGCAGGTGCAGGGTGGCCAGCGAGCGGTGGGCGAGCCAGGCCTCCATCGGACCGGGGATCGCCCCGACGATCTTGCGCCAGCGGCGCACGGAGGCCATCAGCCCCGCGTTCCGGGACACCACGTACCCGAGCAGCAGGTCCCCGTGCCCGGTGAGCATCTTGGTGCCGCTGGCCACGGAGAAGTCGGCACCCAGCTCCAGCGGGCGCTGGCCGAGGGGTGTCGCCAGGGTGTTGTCGACGGCGACGAGCGTCCCCTGCGCGTGGGCCGCCGCCACGAGGCGCCGCACGTCGCAGACGTCGAGCCCCGGGTTCGAGGGGGTCTCCACCCACAGCAGTTTCGCGCCGTCGAGGACGTCGAGCTGGGCATCGCCGCCGGTCGGTGCGGTACGCACCTCGATGCCGTACGCGGTCAGCTGCTCGCGCACCAGCGGCAGCACCTGGTAGCCGTCCGCCGGCAGCACGACGGTGTCGCCGGCGCGCAGCTGGGAGAAGAGGACCGCCGAGATCGCCGCCATGCCGGAGGCGAAGGCGAGCGTTTCGACGCCGTCCTCGCCGGGCGCCTCCAGCTCGCCGATGGCCCGTTCCAGATGGGTCCACGTGGGGTTCTCGTCACGTCCGTAGGTGTACGGGCCGGTCGGCTCGCCGGGCAGGTGGAAGTGCGCCGCGAAGACGGGCCCGGGCAGAGTCGGCTCGTACTTGACCGGCTCCGGCAGTCCCGCCCGTACCGCGCGGGTGCCGTCACCGATTCCCGCGCCGGATGTGCCGAAATCCCCTGATGTCATGCTGCCCGTCCCTCCAAGTTCTCGCGTACCGCGGCGAGCAGACCGGTGCTCGCCGCTTCCACCATCTCAAGACACGCCTCGAATCCGTCCATCCCCCCGTAATAGGGATCCGGTACGTCGAGGTCGTCGTCGGCGGCCGGGTCGTACGAGCGCAGCAGCCGGATCTTCGCGGCGTCCTGCGGGGTGGGCGCGAGACGGCGCAGGGCCTTGAGGTGGCCGGTGTCCAGGGCGATCACGAGGTCGAGACGGGAGAACCAGGAGGGCTGGAACTGCCGGGCGATGTGATCGCTGCCATAGCCTTGTTCCTCCAGGACGGCGACCGTCCGCGGATCGGCCGGGTCCCCCTCATGCCAGCCGCCCGTGCCGGCGCTGTCGACCTGGATCTGGTCGTCGAGACCGGCCTCCTCCACCCGCGCACGGAAGACGGACTCGGCCATCGGCGACCGGCAGATGTTGCCGGTACAGACAAAGCAGACGGAAAAGGTCATAAGGTTCACTCAGTCCTTGTCGGGCAGCACCACGTGCAGCGCCCAGGAGACGATCGAGATGATCAGGCCGCCGAGGACGGCGGTCCAGAAGCCCTCGACATGGAAACTCAGATCCAGCTTGCCCGCCACCCACGAGGTAAGCAGCAGCATCAGGGCGTTGACCACCAGGGTGATCAGGCCGAGCGTCAGGATGAACAGCGGGAAGGTCAGCACCTTCAAGATCGGCTTGACCAGGAAGTTGACCAGGCCGAAGATCAGCGCCACCACGATCAGCGTGCCTATCTTCTTGCCGGTGCTGTTACCGGTCAGGGTGATCTTGTCGAGCAGCCACACGGCGACGGCGAGGGCCCCGGCGTTGGCGATCGTCTTGACTACGAAATTCTTCATGTGTCTGATCGTGGCAGACGGGATCACCGGCGAGTAGCGAGCAAGGGCGGTCAACTGCGATGAAGGCATTCCGGCTGGACGAACTGGAGGCGGAGCGGGCTGCCAACGACGGTGCCTATCTGCAGTTCCTCCGGGAGCGGAACATGTCCGTGGGCCTGTACGCACTCGATGCGGGCGACCTGGACTCGCAGAAGCCGCATCAGCAGGACGAGGTGTACTTCGTGGTCAGCGGACGTGCCTCGATCACCGTGGGCATGGAGACCACGCCGGTCGCACGCGGCAGCGTCGTCTATGTGCCCGCCGGCGTCGCACACAAGTTCCATCACATCACCGAGGACCTGAGGGTTCTGGTGGAGTTCTCTCCCCCCGAGAGCTGAGGCCGGTCTCAGGGTTCCCTAGGGGAACGGTCAGGGGAGGACGGGGGACACCAGGCCTCCGCTCCGGCCCTCGGCGGCCCTAGCATCGAGAGCAGGACAAGGATCCCGGAAGCAGGGCCCCCGAACTGTGCGTGGGGCAACGGGCGGAGAGACAAGGACAAGGCGATGCGAGAGATCTTCGCGGGTTTGCCGTGGTGGGTGAAGTGGATCGCGGTGCCGGTCATCGCCCTGGTTGTCTTCGGCGGCCTGATCGCGTCCGTCATCGGCTTCGTCATCGGGCTGCTGTTCAAGGTGCTGCTCTTCGTCGCACTGGTCGGCGGCCTGATCTACATCGTGCGGAAGTTCCTGTCGGGCTCGTCGTCGCGCGGCGACTGGTGAGCAGACCGGAGCATGCCGAGCGGGCGGGGCGGGCAACGGTACGGATCGCCGCCGGACACGTGCCGGGGTGGGCAGACCGGAACAGACGGCCGGTAACAGGAATCTGAGGTTCGCTCGGGCGGGGGAAGTTTCCTCGGTGAGGCCGTCCCAGGGCACCGTTGGAGCGTTAGAGTCCGGAGTTCGACGCGCGGCAGGCCCCGCGCGCGGCGCATCCCCTCCCGTGTCCCCGCACGGGAGGCCCTCCTCGCGCTCCGGGAGTGATCCTTGGCCACGGTTGGCACCGCACGCGCAGACTACTCACCCGCGCCGCTCGCCCCGCCCGCGCAGCGGCGCGCATCACCGGCGGAGGAGCGTCTCCCGCCCGTGCAACCGCAGTCCACCACTCTCATCGGTTCGGTGCAGCGGGCGATGCGGCTGCTGGAGGCCGTCGCCGACCGTGAGCACGGAGCCCCCGCCAAGCAGCTGGCCCGCGAGGTCGGCCTGGCCCTCCCCACGGCCTACCACCTGCTGCGCACCCTGACCCACGAAGGCTATCTGCGCCGGGACAAGGGTCTGTTCTTCCTCGGTGACGCCGCCGAGCGGCTGAGCGGCAGTGCGGCCCAGCAGAAACGTCGCAGCGCCATGGACGACGCGCTCGCACAATGGCGTGATTCGATCGGTGCTCCTGTTTACTACGCGGTCTATCGCGACGGAGAGATCGACGTCCTCAGCGTCGCCGACAGCCCGGGCAGTCCGGCCGTCGCCGAGTGGGCCGACTTCCGTGAGACCGCCCACGCCCATGCGCTCGGCCAGTGCCTGCTCGCGCAGCTCGACGAAGAGGCCCGGCGGGACCACCTCGACCGCTACCCCGTGCAGTCGATCACCCGCTACACCGTGCGCGACGAGCGAACTTTCCTGCGGAGACTGGAACTTCTGGGGCGGATGGACCCCGTCATCGAGCGCCAGGAGTACGCGCTCGGGACGGCTTGCGCCGCGATTCCCCTCACCGCCGGGACGACGGCGGCGGCTGTTGCCATCTCCCTGCCCTCGCACCAGGCCGACCGGTTGCTGCCGGCGGCACTTCAGTTGCAGGCCGAGATCGGACGGCTTCCAGGGAGACTGACCTTCTCTATCAGCATCTGAAAACTCACTCCTTGTGATCTGCCATACACGTTCAGCAAACTTCCTGCATGTGTCAGGGGGATCATTCCTGGCCAGTCCACGGCTATTGACGGGGTAGGCGATGCGTGAGTCGGTACAGGCAGAGGTCATGATGAGCTTTCTCGTCTCGGAGGAGCTCTCCTTCCGCATTCCGGTGGAGTTGTCCTATGAGACGTCTGATCCGTATGCCGTACGGCTTACCTTCCACTTGCCCGGCGACGCGCCCGTGACGTGGGTCTTCGGACGCGAGTTGCTGGTCGACGGGGTGGGCAGGCCGTGTGGCGACGGAGATGTGCACATCGCCCCCGCCGAGCCGGACACCTTCGGCGATGTGCTGATCCGGCTCCAAGTGGGCACGGACCGGGCTGTGTTCCGCTCGGGCGCGGTGCCGCTCGTGGCCTTCCTCGATCGCACCGACAAGCTGGTGCCGCTCGGGCAGGAAGGCTCGCTGGCCGACTTCGACGCGCATCTGGACGAGGCTCTCGACCGGATTCTGGCCGAGGAGCAGAGCGCGGGTTGAAGCCGCCTGCGGCGCTGTAACGGTTCCTCGTGGACGCGGGGCGCAGCAGGTGCCGTAACGGTTCCCCGGCGCCGTGACGGGCTCTTGGCGCCCCTTCGCGAGGGGCGGGAGTGACAGGGCCGCGGAGTCGCCCGCACGGGCCGTGGACGCGACAACACCGCTGCGACCCTCGCACGGCTTGGGCGGACTCAGCGCTTGCGGCGGCGTCCCCTGCCGCCACGAGCCGCTGCCATGGCCGGTGCGACGGCCTCCTGGCGGTCGGCGGAGACGACAAGGGCGGCCAGGGCCGTGGTGACCGGTACCGAGGCGACCAGTCCGATCGAGCCCACAAGGGTGCGCACGATCTCCTCGGCGACCAGTTCGCTGTTGGCGACCGACACCACACTGCTCTGCGCGATCGAGAAGAGCAGCAGCAGCGGGAGGGCAGCGCCCGCGTACGCCAGGACCAGCGTGTTGACGACCGAGGCGATGTGGTCGCGCCCGATGCGGATGCCCGCGCGGTACAGGCCACGCCAGCCCATCGACGGATTCGCCTCATGCAGTTCCCAGACGGCCGACGTCTGCGTCACGGTCACATCGTCGAGGACACCGAGTGAGCCGATGATGACGCCGGCGAGCAGCAGACCACTCATGTCGATGTGCGGATACAGGCCGTGGATCAGACCGGTGTTGTCGTCCGTGTTGCCGGTCAGCGCGGCCCAGTCGATGAACTCCGAGCCCAGCAGGCCGATGAGTGACAGCGAGATCAGCGTGCCGAGCACCGCCACGGACGTACGGGCCGAGAGTCCATGGCACATATACAGAGCGACGAGCATGATGGCGCTCGCCCCGACCACGGCCACGAGCAGCGGATTCGACCCCTGAAGGATCGCCGGCAGGACGAAGAGGTTCAGGAACATAAAGCTCACGGCCAGCGCGATGAGCGCCATGACACCACGCAACCGGCCCACGACCACCACGGCGACGGCGAAGATGCCCGCGAGCAGAGCCATGGGGAACTTGCGGTTCACATCGGTGACCGAATACTGCAGGTCCTTCGGAGCGGATGGTTCGTACGCCACCACGACCTTCTCGCCCTCATGCAGTTGGCGCGACTGGTCCGGCTGGACGATCTCCGTGAAGGTACGACCGATGTCATTGCCGGTGTCGACGCGAACCGTTGCCTTCTTGCAGGTGTCGCTCGATTCCTGCACCGCGGAGGAGCCCTCGGCGGTGGAGGTGTCACCGGTCGGGGTGTCGCCCGAGGCGTTCACGGACTTGCAGTCCACGTCCACGACCCTGGTCACCGTGGCCTGCTGGGTCTGCCGGTCGAAGCCGACGCCGGTGCGCTTGTGCGAGGGCACGCCGCCCGGCCACAGCACCACCAGGCCCACGATGACCGCCGCGGTGAAGGGAATGAGGATCGCGGCGATGACCCTGCGCAGATGCCGGGAGACGGGAGCCGCGGGCCCATGACTGTGCCCATGCGAATGGCCGTGGCCGTCGCCGGATCCAGGTCCGTGGCCACCTCCATGACCGTCCCCGGGTCCCTCGCCGGAGCCGTGACCGCCTCCGGGGCCATGGCCGTGGGTCTCGCCGGAGCCATGGTTGTGGGGTGGTCCGGGAGGCGGATAGGAGGGCGGATGCTGCATCGTGGTCACCGACCGATCATCGCAAGAAGGCGTGAGGCGCACTGTGCAGCCCGTGCAATTAGACGCTAGCGTGAGAGGACCTTTGCACACGCGGGAGCTCGGAGCACCGGGCTGAGAGGGCGCTGACCTCCGTTGACGCGATGTTTCACGTGGAACATCGCCGGGCGGAAACCGCTGCGTCGACCGCTGAACCTGTTACCGGGTAATGCCGGCGTAGGGAGTAGGTCTTATGGCCAACAAGGACGTACACACGCCTGCCTCCGATCAGGGGGAACCGTCACCGGAGGCCGGAAGGTCCATCGGATGGCACAAGGCGTATGTCGGGGGTTCACGCCCTGATCTTCAAGTGCCGGTCCGTCAGGTGCACCTCACCAATGGGCAGTCGGTCGCCCTGTACGACACCTCCGGCCCATACACCGATCCACTCATGGAGACGGACGTCCGCAGGGGGCTGGCGCCGCTGCGGGAGAACTGGATCATCGGCCGTGGCGACACCGAGGAGTACGCGGGTCGCCCGGTCCGTCCCGAGGACGACGGGATCAAGCACACCGCGCCGCGGGGCGGGCTGCGCAACCTCGACGCGGTCTTCCCGGGCCGTCCGCGTCAGCCCCGCCGCGGCCGGGCCGGCACGGCGGTCACGCAACTGGCCTATGCGCGACGTGGCGAGATCACGCCCGAGATGGAGTTCGTGGCGATCCGGGAGAACGTGTCGCCCGAGGTCGTCCGTGAGGAGATCGCGGCGGGACGTGCGGTTCTCCCCGCCAACGTCAACCATCCGGAGACCGAGCCGATGATCATCGGCAAGCGGTTCCTGGTGAAGGTCAATGCCAACATCGGCAACTCCGCGGTGACGTCTTCCATCGAGGAAGAGGTCGAGAAGATGACCTGGGCGACCCACTGGGGCGCGGACACGGTCATGGATCTGTCCACAGGCCGCAACATCCACACCACGCGCGAGTGGGTGCTGCGCAACTCCCCCGTGCCGATCGGCACGGTGCCGCTGTACCAGGCCCTCGAGAAGGTCGACGGGAAAGCGGAGGAGCTGACCTGGGAGATCTACAAGGACACGGTCATCGAGCAGGCCGAGCAAGGCGTGGACTACATGACGGTGCACGCGGGCGTACGGCTGCCGTACGTGCCGCTGACCGCGAACCGCACGACCGGCATCGTGTCGCGGGGCGGCTCGATCATGGCCGCGTGGTGCCTGGCGCACCACAAGGAGTCGTTCCTGTACGAGAACTTCGAGGAGCTCTGCGAGATTCTCGCGGCCTACGACGTCACGTACTCGCTGGGAGACGGCCTGCGGCCGGGCTCGATCGCGGACGCCAACGACGCGGCGCAGTTCGCTGAACTGCGCACTCTGGGGGAACTCAACCGGATCGCCCGGCGCTTCGACGTACAGACGATGATCGAGGGCCCGGGCCATGTGCCGATGCACAAGATCAAGGAGAACATCGAGCTTCAGCAGGAGATCTGCGACGAGGCACCGTTCTACACGCTCGGGCCGCTGACGACGGACATCGCCCCGGCGTACGACCACATCACCTCCGGCATCGGTGCCGCGATGATCGCCTGGTGGGGCACGGCCATGCTCTGCTACGTCACACCCAAGGAGCACTTGGGCCTGCCCAACCGCGACGACGTCAAGACGGGTGTCATCACCTACAAGATCGCCGCTCATGCCGCGGATCTCGCCAAGGGGCACCCGGGCGCTCAGGACTGGGACGACGCGCTGTCCGACGCCCGCTTCGAGTTCCGCTGGGAGGACCAGTTCAATCTGGCCCTCGACCCGGACACGGCCCGCGCGTTCCATGACGAGACCCTCCCGGCCGAGCCGGCCAAGACGGCCCACTTCTGCTCGATGTGCGGGCCGAAGTTCTGCTCGATGAAGATCAGCCGAACCATCACCGAGAAGTACGGCGCCATCGCGGCCGAACCCGACTACGACGAAGCCGCTCTCGCGGGCATGAAGGCCAAGTCCGAGGAGTTCGCAGCCCACGGCAACCGGGTCTACCTCCCGCTCGCCGACTGATGCTCCGGCCCGGATGCAAGATCCGGCCCGCGCTATGGAGCGCGGGCCGGACTTCGGCGGGCGGTGCGGGCCGGAGGGGGCCAGTGGCCACGCTCGCCGCTGCTGCCGGCGGGCCGTCGGCCGGTGGCCGTCACTCCGGCTGATGTTCGGGCCCCCCGAAGTCTGGGCTGGTGAAGTCCGGGCTGGTGAAGCTGGGACGTGGCCCCGCGGCCGGACCGCCGTCGGGACTGCTGAACCCCGGACGGTCATAGCCGAGATGCGGGATGCGGCTGGGGGCCGTTTCCGGTGCCTTCCGGCTCATCGCGGCCGCCCCCGGGTCGGCGAGCGCATCACGGAGGAACGGCAGGATGCCGCGCTCCAGCAGGGCCTCGTGCCAGGCTTCTCGAGCCCTGGCCACTTCCACCGTCAACTCGCTCCGTGCCACCTCCTCCCTTTCCGAGGAACTGTTGCGCAGAGCGGTGAGCAGCAAGCCGACCGCGGCGATCAGGATCGCCGCCGCGGTGACCGCGCCGAAGACCCACCCGGTGGTCAGGAGGGTCCGTGCGAACGCCTGGTCGGGGTCGACCACCTTGAGGATGTAACCCACGAGCAGGAAGATCGCCGCGGCGGCACCGGCGAGGAAGGGAGCGAGGACCGTGGCGACGGCACCGGCTCCGGCGCTCGCGGCGGCCTCTCCCACACTGGCCGCGAGCCCCAGGCCGTCCATCTCCGGATCCACGGAACCGGCGGTGTTCTCATGGACGGACGGGGTGGACGGCGCCGGCCGGCGCAGTTCCTCGCGGACCTTCACATAGCGGTGGTACTCGGCTGTCGCCGCCGCGGTGATGAATGCGGTGGCGTTCAGCGCCATGGTGCGCAGTTGTTCAGGGTTGAGCCGCTGTCCCACAGCGGCCAGTTCCGGGCGGTGTGGTGCGGAGCGCAGCGCCTCATCGAGGACCCGCTCATAGTCTTGGCGGTCCTCGCTCAGCAGGTGCTGCGGAACGCTGTTCATGTGCATCCCCCGATGCTCCGTAGGGCTTGGGACTCGGCATGCTGACGAGCCGTCGGGCAGAAACGGAGGGGAGCCTGCTACGGATAAGGCGATGGTAGAGCGGCGACGGCACACGGTGACAGGGGGTTTCCAGAAATTGGCCCTGGGTCGCGCGACCTTCGAGGGGTCACGGGCGGCGGACGCGTGCCCGGTGAACGCCTATGCGTTCAGGGGAAGTTGCTGGACGAGCAGCTTTCCGGCCATGGTCACTCCGCCGTCCATCGCGATCGCCAGCCCGTCGGCATAGACGTGCGGGCCTTCGACCACCGGACCGGTGGCGTCCTCGCCCTCTTCCGAGCCGACCTCGCCCAGCAGGTACGGAATGGGGCTGTGGCCGTGGACGATGCGCCTGCCGCCGTATGTCTCCAACAGGGACCGCACGGCGTCGGCGCCGCCCTCGTCGCGGAAGGAGAAGCGCTTGGTGAACTTCCGGAACAGGTCCCACACCTCGTCCGCGTCGTTGCGCGTGAGCGTTTCGTGGACGGTGTCGTTGACCGCTTCGATGGAGTCGCCGTAGTCGAGGTAGGCGGTGGTGTCCGAGTGGACCAGAAGATGTCCGTCGACCTCCTCGACCGCGTCCAGACGCGCCATCCACTGGAGGTGGTGGTCCTGCAGGCGGTCCATGTCCGTCTTCTGGCCCCCGTTGAGCAGCCAGGCCGCCTGGAAGGTGGCGGTCCCGGCGCCGGAGCTGACCGAGGTGTCGCCGAACCGCTTGGCGCCGAGCAGCAGCAGCTCGTGGTTGCCCATGAGCGCCTTGCAGTAGCCGCCGGCTGCGGCCGCCTCCGCGGACAGCCGCATCACGAGGTCGATGACGCCGATGCCGTCGGGCCCGCGGTCGGTGAAGTCGCCCAGGAACCACAGGCGCGCCGTGCCCGCGGACCAGTTGCCCGCGGCGTCGATGAGGCCCTTCTCCTGGAGTGCCGCCACGAGCTGGTCGAGGTAGCCGTGGACGTCCCCGACGACGAAGAGCGGACCGGGACCGTCGGTGGGCTGCGGCGCGGGTGCGGACGCGGGGTCGGCGCTCAGCAGGGTGGCACCGCGGTCGATGACCGGGAGGTCCCGCTCGGTGGGCGTGTAGGCGTCGGAGTACTCGTGGGCGTGTCCCTCGGGCGCGGCGACGGGCTGGGCGAGCTCGCCGGGGGACGTGCTCTGCGCATACGGACCGGTCTCGTGGACGTACGCGGGCACCCGGAAGTCGCGCATCGTCGCCGTGCGCTCCACCTCGGGTCCCTGACCGGCCCCCTGAGTCATCGACCCCTCCACCATCCCGCCGCATCTGCACCGCTTCGGACTGCCTGGTCGCAGCGGCCCGCGCTGTCGTGCGCCCATCATAGGAATGCGGGTCGCGCCATGTGATGACCCAGGGGTGGTGAATCCGGGAAGGCTCCAGTTCACCGCGGCATTCGCCCCAAATGGGCGGAGGTTTCCCCGGGCGGGGTCCCGGCCGTCGGCCGTCCGCGGGCAACCTGCGCGCCGCCCGCGGATCATCACCGGGTCACCCGTGCTCGGGCGACCGGGGCGGGCTGACCGTCGTACGGGGCGGCCGCCGCTCGGACGACGTACGGACGATCAGCTCCGTCGGTATCACCTGCTCGACCGGCTGGTCGGACTGGACACCCTCGATGGCATCGATGAGGAGCTGGATCACGGCCGTGCCGATCCGGCGCGGCTTCAGCGAGAGCGTCGTCACGGGCGGCTCGGTGTTGGCGTACACCGCGGACTCGCTGCAGCACACGAGCAGCAGGTCGTCGGGGACGCGCAGCCCGTACCGGCGGGCGGCGGCCAGCAGGTCGGTGCCGTTCGGGTCGAAGAGTCCGTAGACCGCGTCGGGGCGGTCGGGGCGGGCCAGTAACCGGTCGGCGGCCACGGCGCCCGCGCACGGGTCGTGGGCCGGGTAGGCCTCGTAGACCGGGTCCTGCCCGACGCGCTCGCACCAGTTCAGGTACGCGGTCGTGGACAGATGCGTGTAGGTGTCCGTGGTGGTCCCGGTCAGCAGTCCGATCCGGCGGGCGCCGGCCTCGGCCAGATGGTCGAGGATGCCGAGGACCGCGGCCTCGTGGTCGTTGTCGACCCAGGCGGTGACCGGCAGGGAGCCGGCCGGCCGGCCGTCGGAGACGACGGGTAACCCCTGCCGGACCAACTCGCTGACCACCGGGTCCTGGTCGGAGGGGTCGATGACGACCGTGCCGTCGAGGGCGACGTTCGACCACACGTCGTGGCGCGATGTCGCGGGCAGGATGACCAGGGCGTAGCCCCGGGCGAGCGCGGCCGAGGTCGCTGCTCTGGCCATCTCCGCGAAGTACGCGAATTCGGTGAAGGTGAAAGGTTCATCCCCGTACGTCGTCACCGTCAGGCCGATCAGGCCGGACTTGCCCGTACGGAGGGTGCGGGCCGCGGCCGAGGGGCGATACCCGAGCCGGTCCGCGACCTCGCGGACATGGCGTCGGGTGGCGTCCGGCAGCCGGCCCTTGCCGTTGAGGGCGTCGGAGACGGTCGTGATGGAGACCCCGGCGGCGGCGGCCACGTCTCTGATGCCCGCCCGGCCCGGCCGGCTTCCGCGGCGGGAGGTTTCCGCCCGGCTCACCTGGTGCTTCCCTGCTGCTGTCATGGCGAGCCGATAGTAGGGCTCATGCGGTGGGGTAGTGCGGACGCATATGCACCCGTTGACAGACACGTTTCTGCATGGTCAATAGAGTCAAGTGCCTTAGATGTAAAGGGATTTGAACGATCCATCCCCAATACGTGCCTTGTCTGCACGCATGGGCCTGCCGAGGTCGCCATATTTCGAAGAGGTCTCAACTCACCTGCACGAGGGATGCGCGCCACGGAGTGAGCCACCGGCGTGTCATACGCGGAGGCGACGCGCCCCCCGAAGCGTGCGCCATCCTGCGGTGATGCGCCCGGGTTCGTACGCCGATGCGGCCGGGCTCCGACGGTGACGCGGAAGGTGGCGGAGACTGTTGTCCACAGCCCGTTCGCAGCGGCGCCGAATCCTCATAAGGTGAGAAGCATTGGACGCCGGTGGCGGTCATGGAGCCGGTGATGTGCGCGAGGAGGACTGCGGTGAGCGAGACGAGCCCGAAGCTGCGTGCCGAGCTGGAGGGTATCCCCACCTACAAGCCCGGCAAGCCCGCCGCGGCCGCGGCCGAGGGGCCGGTGGCCTACAAGCTGTCCTCGAACGAGAATCCCTACCCCCCGCTGCCCGGCGTGATGGAGGCCGTGACCGCGGCGGCCCATTCCTTCAACCGTTACCCGGACATGGCGTGCTCGGGCCTGATGGCCGAGCTGTCCGAGCGCTTCGGGGTGCCGCAGACCCACCTCGCGACCGGTACGGGCTCGGTGGGTGTCGCCCAGCAGCTGCTGCAGGCGACGAGCGGCCCGGGTGACGAGGTGATCTACGCCTGGCGGTCCTTCGAGGCGTATCCGATCATCACCCAGATCAGCGGTGCCACCTCGATTCAGGTGCCCCTGACCCCGGGCGATGTGCACGACCTGGACGCGATGGCCGACGCGATCACCGACCGGACCCGGCTGATCTTCGTCTGCAACCCCAACAACCCGACCGGCACGGTGGTGCGACGGGACGAGCTCGAGCGCTTCCTCGACCGTGTGCCGGACGATGTGCTGGTGGTGCTCGACGAGGCGTACCGGGAGTTCATCCGCGACATCCAGGTGCCCGACGGCGTCGAGCTGTACCGCAAGCGGCCGAACGTCTGCGTGCTGCGCACCTTCTCCAAGGCGTACGGACTCGCGGGACTGCGCGTCGGCTTCGCCATCGCTCATGAGCCGGTCGCCGCGGCGCTGCGCAAGACGGCGGTGCCGTTCGGAGTCAGTCAGCTGGCGCAGGAGGCGGCGATCGCGTCACTGCGCATGGAGGACGAACTGCTCGGCCGGGTCGGCTCGCTGGTGTGCGAGCGCAGCCGCGTGGTGGAGGCACTGCGCGCCCAGGGCTGGACGGTGCCCGAGGCCCAGGCGAACTTCCTGTGGCTGCGTCTGGGGGAGCGGACGACGGCCTTCGCGACCGCCTGCGAGCAGGCCGGCGTGGTGGTGCGGCCCTTCTCGGGTGAAGGGGTGCGCGTGACGATCGGCGAGGAAGAGGCGAACGACATCTTCCTGAAGGTCGCGGAAGGCTTCCCCCGGGAGCAGTAGAGCAGTAGCCGCCATCGCGGCCTCGCGCACCCTCGCCGGCCCGCATGGGCGAGGGTGCGCGAGGCGTGCCCGGAACCTCCGGAGCATGGCCGAAGTACGCCAGGGGCCCGACGGTCCCGGCTTGAGGACCCTGCGTCCAGCTTCTTAGGGACCCCCCGCCCATCCGGTCTCGAACCCCTATGCGCCATAATTGCTTGTGAATGTGAACGCGTTCACAAGCTCGTCCTGATTGTTCCGTGATGTGTGGGACAAACTGGACAAACTGCCGCTTGACCACGGCGATGTAAGGGAGAAGACGACGTGGACATGGCTTTGGCACCGGAGACTCTGGCGCGATGGCAGTTCGGTATCACCACCGTCTACCACTTCCTGTTCGTTCCGATGACCATCTCGCTGGCCGCGCTGACGGCCGGACTGCAGACCGCCTGGGTGCGTACGGAGAAGCAGAAGTACCTCAGGGCCACGAAGTTCTGGGGCAAGCTCTTCCTGATCAACATCGCGATGGGTGTCGTCACCGGCATCGTCCAGGAGTTCCAGTTCGGCATGAACTGGTCCGACTACTCGCGCTTCGTCGGCGACATCTTCGGCGCCCCCCTCGCGTTCGAAGCCCTCATCGCCTTCTTCTTCGAGTCCACCTTCATCGGGTTGTGGATCTTCGGCTGGGACAAGCTGCCGAAGCGGCTCCACCTCGCCTGTATATGGATGGTCTCCATAGGCACCGTCCTGTCGGCGTACTTCATCCTCGCGGCCAACTCCTGGATGCAGCACCCCGTCGGCTACCGGATCAACAAGCAGAGGGGGCGGGCCGAACTCACCGACTTCTGGCACGTCCTGACCCAGAACACCGCGCTCACTCAGGTCTTCCACACCCTGTCCGCGGCCTTCCTCACGGGCGGCGCCTTCATGGTCGGCATCGCCTCCTTCCACCTGCTGCGCAAGAAGCACGTGGCCGTGATGAAGACCTCGCTGCGGCTGGGCCTGGTCACCGTCGTCATCGCCGGCATGCTCACCGCGGTCAGCGGCGACCTCCTCGGCAAGGTCATGTTCAAGCAGCAGCCCATGAAGATGGCCGCCGCCGAGGCCCTGTGGGACGGCGAGAGCCCTGCGCCCTTCTCGATCTTCGCCTACGGAGACGTCAGCAAGGGGCACAACACCGTCGAACTGTCCGTCCCGGGGCTTCTGTCCTTCCTCGCCGACGACAACTTCAGCTCCTATGTCCCCGGCATCAACGACACCAACAAGGCCGAGCAGCAGAAGTACGGCCCGGGCGACTACCGGCCCGTC
Organism: Streptomyces sp. CA-106110; assembly: GCF_050936285.1. Classification (NCBI taxonomy): domain Bacteria; kingdom Bacillati; phylum Actinomycetota; class Actinomycetes; order Kitasatosporales; family Streptomycetaceae; genus Streptomyces; species Streptomyces sp. CA-106110. The sequence goes on from NZ_JBNJNB010000001.1 coordinate 6,292,576, forward strand.
ATCCCCGTCACCTTCTGGGGGTTCCGCTGGATGATCGGCTTCGGTATGACGTCCTTCGTCATCGGGCTGGCCGGCCTCTGGCTCACCCGCAAGAAGTTCATGCTGCCCACGCATCTGCGGGTCGGTGAGGACGAGGTGCCGCATCTGGTCCTCTTCCGCAAGAAGGCACTCGGCCCGAAGCTCACCCCGTGGTGCTGGCGTATCGCCGTCTGGACCCTGGCCTTCCCGCTGATCGCGAACTCCTGGGGCTGGATATTCACCGAGATGGGACGTCAGCCGTGGGTCGTCTTCGGCGTGTTGCGCACCCGTGACGCGGTCTCCCCCGGTGTCTCCCAGGGCGAGGTCATCACCTCGATGACCGTGTTCACCCTGCTCTACGCGGTACTGGCGGTCATCGAGGTCAAGCTGCTGGTGAAGTACGTCAAGGCCGGACCGCCGGAGCTCACCGAGTCCGATCTCAACCCGCCCACCAGGATCGGCGGCGACTCCCAGGACGCCGACAAGCCGATGGCCTTCTCGTACTAGGCCGAGGGAGCGCTCACATCATGCATCTTCACGACGTCTGGTTCGTTCTGATCGCGGTCCTGTGGACCGGCTACTTCTTCCTGGAGGGCTTCGACTTCGGGGTCGGCATCCTCACCAAGCTGCTGGCCCGCAACCGGCCCGAGCGGCGGGTGCTGATCAACACCATCGGGCCGGTCTGGGACGGCAACGAGGTCTGGCTGCTCACTGCGGGCGGCGCCACCTTCGCCGCCTTCCCCGAGTGGTACGCCACCCTCTTCTCAGGGTTCTATCTGCCACTGCTGGTTATCCTGGTCTGTCTCATCGTGCGCGGTGTCGCCTTCGAGTACCGGGTGAAGCGGCCCGAGGAGAACTGGCAGCGCAACTGGGAGACCGCGATCTTCTGGACCTCGCTGATCCCCGCGTTCCTGTGGGGTGTGGCCTTCGGCAACATCGTGCGGGGCGTGAAGATCGACCAGCATCTCGAGTACGTGGGGAACGTCTGGGATCTGCTCAACCCGTTCGCACTCCTCGGCGGTCTGGTGACGCTGACCCTGTTCACCTTCCACGGCGCGGTGTTCACCGCACTCAAGACCCTCGGCGACATCCGGGAGCGGGCCCGGAAGCTGGCCCTGCGGGTCGGTCTGGTGACCGCCGTGCTGGCGCTGCTTTTCCTCTCCTGGGCCCAGATCGACCAGGGTGACGGCAAGAGCCTGGTCGCGATGATCGTGGCGGTGGTCGCGCTCCTGGCGGCGCTCGCGGCGAACCAGGCCGGCCGCGAGGGATGGTCGTTCGCGTTCTCCGGCATCACCATCGTGGCCGCCGTGGCGATGCTCTTCCTGACGCTCTTTCCGAACGTCATGCCGTCCACGCTCAATGCGGACTGGAGCCTGACGGTGACCAATGCCTCATCGAGCCCCTACACCCTGAAGATCATGACCTGGTGCGCCGGGATCGCCACGCCGCTGGTCCTGCTCTACCAGGGATGGACGTACTGGGTCTTCCGTAAGCGCATCGGTACGCACCACATCGCCGCCGACGCCGCTGCCGGAGCCGTGCACTGAGTTCTGGTGGGGAGGGGCGTTTCACATGGAACGCCACTCCCCCGACCGGAAAGGCATGTTTCACGTGAAACCGATCGATCCGCGACTGCTCCGCTACGCCCGCACCACACGCTTCTTCCTCATGGCGATCATCGGGCTGGGTGCCGCCGGAGCGGCTCTGGTCATCGCTCAGGCCATGCTGATCGCCGAGGTGGTGGTCGGTGCTTTCCAGCACCACCACTCGGTCACCGAACTGCGCACGCCCCTGACCCTCCTGGTGGCTATGGCGGTCGGCCGGGCGGTGGTCTCATGGCTCGTCGAACTCGCCGCCCACCGGGCCAGCGCGGCAGTGAAGTCCGAGCTGCGGGGGCGGTTGCTTGCCAGGGCCGGAGCTCTTGGCCCCGGGTGGCTGGGTGAGCAGCGGACCGGATCGCTGGTCGCCTTGGCCACACGGGGGGTCGACGCCCTCGATGACTACTTCTCACGCTATCTGCCCCAGTTGGGGCTCGCGGTCGTCGTGCCTGTCGCGGTCCTCGCGCGGATCGTCACCGAGGACTGGGTGTCGGCCGCGATCATCGTCGGCACGCTGCCGCTCATCCCGCTCTTCATGATGCTGATCGGCTGGGCCACCCAGTCCCAGATGGACCGTCAGTGGCGGCTCCTGTCACGGCTTTCCGGGCACTTCCTCGATGTCGTCGCCGGACTGCCGACCCTCAAGGTGTTCGGCCGGGCCAAAGCTCAGGCCGAGTCCATCAAACGGATCACCGGCGAGTACCGGCAGGCGACCATGCGGACGTTGCGGATCGCGTTCCTGTCGTCCTTCGCGCTGGAGCTGCTCGCCACGATCTCCGTGGCGCTCGTCGCGGTGACGATCGGCATGCGGCTCGTCCACGGGGACATGGACCTGTACATCGGCCTGGTCATTCTTGTGCTCGCCCCGGAGGCCTATCTCCCGCTGCGGCAGGTGGGTGCGCAGTACCACGCTGCGGCTGAGGGGCTCTCCGCCGCCGAGGAGATCTTCGCGGTACTGGAGACGCCCGTACCGCCGTTCGGAACGCAGCGCGTGCCGGACGGGGAGGTCGTCTTCGACGATGTGACCGTACGGTTCCCCGGGCGGTCGTCGGACGCGGTGTCCGGGGTGTCGTTGACGGTGGCACCCAGAGAGACGGTCGCCCTCGTCGGGCCGAGCGGTGCCGGAAAGTCGACGCTGCTCAACGTTCTGCTCGGGTTCGTGGCGCCCACGAAGGGGCGTGTACGGGTCGCGGGAGTCGATCTTGCCTCGGCCGACCTGGAGCAGTGGCGCTCGGGGATCGCCTGGGTGCCGCAGCGACCGCACCTGTACGCGGGCACCATCGCCGAGAACGTACGGCTGGCCCGGCCGGATGCGGACGACGCGGCGGTACGGGAGGCGCTGGCCGACGCCGGGGCGCTGGAGTTCGTGGACGCGCTGCCGGCCGGTGCGGCCACGGTGCTCGGTGAGGACGGGTGGGGGCTGTCCGCCGGCCAGCGGCAACGGCTCGCCCTGGCCCGGGCGTTCCTCGCGGACCGGCCGGTGCTGCTGCTGGACGAACCGACGGCGTCCCTGGACGGGGCGACCGAGGCGGACATCGTGGAGGCGGTCCGCCGCCTGGCCGTCGGACGGACGGTACTGCTGGTCGTGCATCGCCCGGCGCTGCTCGAGGTGGCGGACCGGGTCGTCCGGCTCGACGCGGAGGAGCCCGTCACCACGGGCGCTCACGCACGGATCGCGGCCGTCCCCCGGCCCCGCCAGGCGGAGGACCCGGCCCAAGCCCTCGACGAGCGGACGCCCGCCGTAGCTCCGGCGCGGCATGGCCGTGTGCTCACCCGGGTCCGTGCCATGGCCGGTCCTCGGCGCGGACGGCTCGCCCTCGCGCTGCTGCTCGGCAGTCTGGCGCTGGGCAGCGCCGTGGGGCTGATGGCCACCTCCGGATGGCTCATCTCGCGGGCGTCCCAACAGCCTCCCGTGCTGTATCTGATGGTGGCGGTGACGGCCACGCGGACGTTCGGGATCGGCCGAGCGGTCTTCCGCTACGCGGAGCGGCTCGTGTCGCACGACGCGGTACTGCGGATGCTGGCCGACACGCGGGTCGCGGTCTACCGGCGGCTCGAGCGGCTGGCACCGGCCGGGCTGCGGACGACCCGGCGCGGAGACCTGCTCTCGCGGCTCGTCGCCGACGTGGACGCCCTGCAGGACTACTGGCTGCGCTGGCTGCTGCCCGCGGGCGCCGCGTTCGTGGTGTCCGCCTGCTCCGTCGGCTTCACCGCCTGGCTGCTCCCCGAGGCCGGCGCCGTCCTGGCCGTCGGCCTCCTGGCTGCCGGAGTCGGCGTACCCCTGCTGACAGGTGCCGTGGCCCGTCGCGCCGAGCGGAGACTGGCGCCCGCCCGGGGCGAGTTGGCGACCAGGGTGACCGACCTGCTCACCGGGACGGCCGAGCTGACCGTCGCGGGTGCGCTGCCCGGGCGGACCGCCGAAGCGCGACGGGCCGACGGCGTGCTCACCCGCATCGCCTCCCGTGCCGCCACCGCCACCGCGCTCGGCGACGGGCTCACCGCGCTCGTCACCGGGCTGACCCTCGCGGCCGCCGCACTCGTGGGCGCGCAGGCCGTGGCCGACGCACGGCTCGGCGGCGTGGCCATGGCCGTCGTGGTCCTGACCCCGCTGGCCGCCTTCGAGGCCGTCCTCGGGCTACCGCTCGCGGTGCAGCACCGGCAGCGGGTGCACAGGAGCGCTGAGCGCATCTTCGAGGTCCTGGACGCCCCCGAACCCGTACGGGAACCGGACCGGCCGCTGCAGGCACCGTCCTCGCCCTTCCCGCTCGTCCTCGACAGGCTGACGGCCCGTCACGACGGGCAGCGGCGGGACGCGCTCAGCGGGTTCGACCTCACCCTCGAACAGGGCCGCAGGGTCGCCGTGGTCGGCCCGTCGGGCGCGGGCAAGACGACGCTGGCGCAGATACTGCTCCGGTTCCTGGACGCGGACGCCGGCTCCTACAAACTGGGCGGCACCGATGCGTCCGCGCTCGACGGCGACGATGTGCGGCGCCTGGTGGGGCTGTGCGCCCAGGACGCCCACCTCTTCGACAGCTCGGTGCGGGAGAACCTCCTGCTGGCGCGGAGGAACGCGAGTGAGCAGGAACTGCGCGAAGCCCTTGAGCGGGCGCGACTCCTGGAGTGGGCCGAGGGACTGCCCGACGGCCTCGACACCCTGATCGGCGAGCACGGCGCGCGGCTGTCCGGCGGCCAGCAGCAACGGCTCGCGCTGGCGCGGGCGCTGCTCGCCGACTTCCCCGTCCTCGTCCTGGACGAGCCGGCGGAACACCTCGACCTGCCGACGGCGGACACACTCACCGCGGACCTGCTGGCCGCCACCCAGGGCCGTACCACGCTGCTGATCACCCATCGGCTCGCCGGTCTCGAGGCGGTCGACGAGGTGATCGTGCTCGCGGAGGGGCGGGTGGTCCAGCGAGGCCCGTATGCGCGGCTCGCGGCGACGGAGGGGCCGCTGCGCGAGATGGTGGAGCGGGAAGCGCGGGGGGATCTGCTGGCGGACCGGACGGGTCACGCGGGTCCGTCGGCGCCGGCCTTGGCGGGCGCCTAGGAACCAACACCCGCGGGCATGGCGGACGGAGCAGTGGCGGCCCCTCGGCCGGGGGACGCCGCTGAGCCATCCGTGGCCGTCCCTTCCTCCAGCCGTAGGACGTCGACAGGACGGCGGCCGCGACACGGGCGACGATCATTGACATGCATTCATCTCATTGTTCTCGCCTGCTCATTCCCCTTCTGCTGTGCACCGTCGCGGCCTTACCGGCGAGGTCGGCCGCGGCCGAGAGCGGGACGGGGGGTGGTGGAGCGGATACCAGTGCCAGTGCCAGTGCCCGGGTGGCACGGCTGTACGACGACACGGCCGTGGTGGCCCGACAGTACGAGACCGGACGCCGTGAGGCCGAGAAACAGCACTCCATAGCGGGGCGGGACGACAAACTCATCGTCCGGGAGCGCACCTTGATCGCGGCCCTGCACAAGGACCTCGGCCGGATCGCGCGAGACCAGTACCGCAAGAGCGGAGGACTGTCCTATGTCCCGCAGACCCCGCTCCCGGACGGCACTAAGGAACTGACGCAGGGGCACGAAGTGCCCGGACGGGTGGACCTGGTGGTCGCGGACGCGGTCGCCAGGAGCCGTCTGGCGGAGACCCGCCTCACCGCGGACCGGGCACGGGCGTCGGCGCAGTGGCGGGCGCTGCAGAAACGGAACGGCGAACTCGCCGCGCGGAAGCGAACTCTGGAGGCGCAATTGGAACAGGCACGCTGGGTACTGCAGAGTCAGGCCAACGCGGCCGCGGCCGCGAGGACGTGCCGGGGTGCTGTCCACCTGGACCAGCCCCGCGGCAGGCTCGGACGCCCATGGGTGACGCCGGTGGAGACATATCGGCTCTCCGCGGGCTTCGGCAACGGCGGTCAGCACTGGGCGCACCGGCACACCGGCCAGGACTTCGCGGTGCCCATCGGGACGCCGGTGCGGGCGGTCGGGGCCGGGAAGGTGCTGCGGGTGACGTGCGGGGGCGCGTTCGGCATGGAAGTCGTGATCGCGCATCCGGGCGGCTACTGCACGCAGTACGCCCATCTCGCTGCCGTCGCCGTCGAACCGGGCGACCGAGTGGCCGCCGGGCAGCGGATCGCCCAGTCGGGTACGACGGGCAACTCGACCGGACCGCATCTGCACTTCGAGGTGCGGGCCACCCCGGAGCTGGCCTCGGTCGTCGATCCGGTGCCGTGGCTGGCGGCCCGGGGCGTGAAGCTGTCAGGCGCGTCTCGCCTGGGATCACCCGCGACGTGAGGCGTTGAGGTGTGTGCTCGGCGAACTCCGCCAGGCACCTTTCGCCGAGCCGCCCGTCAGTGATTCAGGGCGTCCTTGGCCGTCTCCCGCAACCGGTCCGCGAGGATCCGTTCGATGATCACGGCCACCCCGTCCTCGTTGTTCGCGACCGTACGCCCGGAGGCGGCGGCCATCACGTCCGGGTGCGCGTTGCCCATGGCGTACGACTGGCCGGCCCAGGTGAGCATCTCCACGTCGTTCGGCATGTCGCCGAAGGCGATGACCTCTTCGTGGGATATGCCGCGCTCGGCGCAGCACAGCGCGAGGGTGCTGGCCTTGGACACTCCTGGACCGCTGATCTCCAGCAGCGAGCTGGGGCTGGACCGGGTGATGGTGGCACGGTCTCCGACGGCGATCCGCGCCAGGGTGAGGAAGGCGTCGGGGTCCAGTTCCGGGTGGTAGGCGAGGACCTTGAGCACCGGCTGGTGCGCGCCGGGGGCGTCCGGGGCGAGCAGTTCCTCGGCGGACGCGAGCAGATCCGGAACCTCCACGTGGAGCTTCGGGTACCCCGGCTCCTGGTAGAAGCCGTACGTCTGCTCGATGGCGTAGACAGTCCCGGGTGCGGCGTCCCGCAGCAGTCCTACGGCGTCGACCGCGTTCTCCCGGGGCAGCTCCCGGACCTTGACGAAGCGGTGGGCGCCCGGGCCGCCGTGCAGGTCCACCACGGCGGCGCCGTTGCCGCAGATGGCCAGTCCGTGGCCGTGGACGTGGTCGCTGACGACGTCCATCCAGCGAGCCGGGCGGCCCGTGACGAAGAACACCTCGATGCCGGCCGCCTCGGCGGCGGCCAGCGCGGCGACCGTGCGCTCGGAGACCGACTTGTCGTCGCGCAGCAGAGTGCCGTCGAGATCGGTCGCGATGAGCCGGGGCGGAACTGCGGAGGCCGGGATCTCGGGCTGTCTGGTCGCTGAGGTCACGGGCCCCATTCTCGCGCATATGCCCACAGGGTCCTGAGAGGGGCCGCACAGACGGGTGTGACGCTGCTCACCAGCGGCGTCACACCCGGGCAGGTCAACGCAGCTGCGCCGGGGCCTCCATGGCGATCCGCTCGAAGACCTTCACATCGGAGGCGAAGTCGGAGTCGGGGATCGGCCAGTGGATCACGATGTCGGTGAAGCCCAGTTCGCGGTGCCGGCCGGCGAAGTCGACGAACGCGTCGAGGGACTCCAGCGGGCGGCCGCGGTCCGGGGTGAAGCCGGTGAGCAGGACCTTGTCGAGCTCCGTCACATCACGGCCGACCACGGCGCACGCCTCGGCCAGCTTCTCGGCCTGCGCCCGCAGGGCCTGCACCGACTGCTCGGGGGTGCCCGTCTCGAACAGCTTCGGGTCACCGGTGGTCACCCAGGCCTGACCGTGGCGCGCGGCGAGCTTCAGCCCGCGAGGCCCCGTCGCGGCCACCGCGAACGGCAGCCGGGGGCGCTGGACGCAGCCGGGGATGTTGCGCGCCTCGAGCGCGGAGTAGTGGGTGCCCTCGTACGAGACGGAGTCCTCGGTGAGCAGCCGGTCGAGCAGCGGGACGAACTCGCCGAACCGGTCGGCGCGCTCGCGTGGCGTCCAGGGCTCCTGGCCGAGGGCGGTGGCGTCGAAGCCGGTGCCGCCCGCGCCGATGCCCAGCGTGATCCGTCCGCCGGAGATGTCGTCGAGGGAGATCAGCTCCTTGGCGAGGGTGACCGGGTGCCGGAAGTTCGGCGAGGTCACCAGGGTGCCGAGGCGGAGGCGCTCGGTGACGGCGGCCGCGGCCGTCAGTGTCGGCACGGCGCCGAACCACGGGCCGTCGCGGAAGGACCGCCACGACAGGTGGTCATAGGTGTACGCGGTGTGGAAACCGAGCTCCTCGGCACGCTGCCACGCGGAACGCCCGCCCTCGTGCCAGCGGAGGTACGGCAGGATCACGGTGCTCAGACGCAGACTCATGCATCGAGCGTAAGGGGAGGTCCGGGTGGTCGTGTCCCGGGCATGATCGGCAGGACCCCGGAAATCACAGGTGAAAGGTCAGTGGGTTCCGGGGAAGCGCAGGTACTGCGGCGGTACGGCCTTGGTGAGCCAGACTCCGTTGGCGCTGACGTGGAAGACGTGGCCGTCGCGGTGCATGGCGTCGGCGTCCACGGTGAGGACGACGGGACGGCCGCGGCGGGCGCCGACCCGGGTGGCGGTCTCGCGGTCCGGCGAGAGGTGCACGTCGTGGCGGTTCATCGGCCGGAGACCCTCTGCGCGGATGGCGTCCAGATAGCGCGCCACGGTCCCGTGGTAGAGGAACGGAGGCGGGGTCGCCGGAGGAAGCCCCAGGTCCACCTCGACGCTGTGTCCCTGGCTGGCGCGGATCCGGGTGCCTTCGACGGCGAAGCGCTGCTTGTCGTTGTCGGCGACCACGTGCTCCAGCTCGTCCCGTGTGATCCGGAAGCCGTGCGCGGCCGTCGCGGCGAGCAGCGTGTCGATCTCCACCCAGCCGCCCTCGTCGAGCGTGAGCCCGATCCGCTCCGGCTGGTGTCGCAGGTGTTTCGAGAGGTACTTCGACACCTTCACGGTGCGTCTCTCGTCGTTCCCTTCGTTCATCTCTCCAGCGTGCGGCAGAGACGTGGATCACGCACTTGATTTTGACGCCGATGTTTGATCCACAAGCAAGTGGGGTTATCCACAGGCTACTTGGCAGTTCTGTGGACAACTGACGCCGGACTGAGGATGGTTAGCCAACTCTGCCCTCATTTAGGCTGTCTGTGGCCCCCTGGGGCAAGAGGGTTGCGTGAGGCCATAGTTCAGCTGATGTCCTGGCTGGTGATGCGAGGTCACACTGATCAACGTGGGGCAGCCTGCGGGTGCTTGTGCGCTGGTGTTCGGGAGGCGGCGGTAGGGCGCTGAAGAACTGATGAGTCGTCAATCATCGCCCCCACAAGGATGGACTGATGTCACTGTCCCACGCACCCACCGTCGACTCAGGTGATCTTCCCGAAGTGGACAGCGCAAGACGCAGAGGACGGGTAACTCGCCGCAAACGGGTAGTCAAATATGGCGTCCGTAAGCCATTTGCTGTCAGAGCCGGTCAAATAGCCCAATTATCACGACCAAAAAGGCGAAACAGCCCACCCCATGACCAACCGAGCGCTCACAAAGGCAGGTTCATCCTTCCGAACGCGCGCAGTGCCCTCGGTGTGAAGCGGGACATCAGATGCGCACCTCGTGCCTCAGGAGTCACAGGAACCACGGCCAGGTCGCGGACGACCGCGCGCAGGACCGCGTCGGCGACCTTCTCCGGTGGGTAGCCCCGCAACCCGTACCAGCGCGCCGCCCTCTCCTGCCGCCGCTTCTCCTCCGACGCGTCAACGCCGGTGAACCGCGCGGTCGATGTGATGTTGGTGTTGACGAGCCCGGGGCAGATGGCCGACACCCCGATGCCCTGTGCAGCGAGCTCCGCACGCAGGCACTCGCTGAGCATCAGGACCGCCGCCTTGGACGTGCTGTACGCGGGAAGCGTCTTGGAGGGCAAATAGGCGGCCGCAGAAGCGATGTTGACGATGTGACCGCCCTGCCCGCGGTCGGCCATCTGCTTCCCGAAGAGTCGGCAGCCGTGGATGACGCCCCACAGGTTGACATCGAGGACCTTGCGCCAGTCGTCCGCGGTCGTGTCGAAGAAGGAGCCGGCCAGACCGATCCCCGCGTTGTTCACCAGCACGTCCACCACGCCGTACTCGGTGGCGACCTTCTCGGCGAGCTTCTCCATGGCCTGCTCGTCGGAGACGTCGGCCGTTTCGGCCCATGCCGCGGCCGCCCCGCCCTGCCGGGCCTGCCCGGCCGTGCGGGCCGCGCCCTCCCCGTCCCGGTCGACGGCCACCACTCGGGCGCCGGCCTCGGCGAACGCGAGCGCGGTGGCCCGTCCGATGCCGCCGGCCGCTCCGGTCACCAGGACCAGCTGCCCGCCGAAGCGGTCCGCGTACCGTCCGCGGGCCGCCGGCGCGGGCCGTCCGTTCTCGACGGCGGTCACGAAGTCCGTGATCCAGCCGGCGACTTGATCGGGCCGTGTGCGCGGGATCCAGTGCTTCGCGGGCGATGTGCGGCGGGTGAGCTGCGGGGCCCACCGCTCGAGTTCGTCGTAGAGCCGCTCCGACAGGAACGCGTCGCCGAGGGGGGTGATGAGCTGCACGGGCGCGTGCGCGTAGGCGTCGGTGCGGGGGTGGCTCAGCCGGGACCGTACGTTGTCGCGGTAGAGCCAGGCGCCGTGGGCGGCGTCCGAGGGCAGCGACGGGGTGGGGTAGTCGCCGCCCGGCAGCCGCTCAGCTCGCTGCAGGATCCTCGGCCAGCGTCTGCCCAGGGGGCCGCGCCAGGCCAGTTCCGGGAGCACGGGCGTGTGCAGCAGGTACACGTACCAGGACCTGGCCCCCTGACCCAGCAGCTGGCCCACCCGGCGCGGGGTGGGACGGCTCATCCGCTGCCTGATCCAGTGCCCGAAGTGATCCAGGGACGGTCCGGACATCGACGTGAAGGACGCGATCCGGCCCTCGGTGCGCCTGACCGTGACGAACTCCCAGGACTGCACCGAACCCCAGTCGTGCCCGACGAGGTGCACCGGCCTGCCGGGGCTCACGGCGTCCGCGACCGCCAGGAAGTCGTCCGTCAGCTTCTCCAGCGTGAAACCGCCGCGCAGCGGCATCGGCGCCGTCGACCTGCCGTGGCCCCGGACGTCGTACAGCACGACGTGGAAACGGCAGGCGAGGCGGGTGGCCACCTCCGACCACACCTCCTTGCTGTCCGGATACCCGTGCACGAGCATGACCGTGGGCCGGCCCGGGTCCCCCAACTCCGCGACGCACAGCTCGATTCCGCCCGTGCGCACCCGGCGTTCGCGCGCCCCTGCGAGCGTCACCTGCCCACCACCCACCCCTGGCCGGCCATGAGGCACTCCTCCTCCGCGTACTCGGTCGCGAGTCGCCGCACCGTTCGGAACTCCCGCAGATCGGCGCGGCGTTCGGCCGACACCTCCGTTGTCACGGCATCGCCCTCGCCATGCCACCGCCTCCCGGCAGCGGCGACGACTGCGCTACGTGCCCGTAACGTGACACCGGCGAATCTCGCAGTTGTTAGAGAAGTCGTCAATAGCACCGTCTCGGCCTGTGGAAAACCCGGTGGGTGTTCGACCTCAGGGTGACCCCTAAGGACCTGTACGACTGGAGTCGGACACGAATACTGCTCTGGGGTCTGACGACGGGCGTGGTGCGTGTCACTACCGTCGGGTACGTGACTGTGATCGCGACCGAAAGCCTGAGCAAGCGGTTCCCGAGGGTGACCGCGCTTGACCGGCTCTCCGTGGACGTCGGACCCGGTGTGACGGGGCTCGTCGGTGCCAATGGAGCCGGCAAGTCCACATTGATCAAGATCCTGCTGGGTCTGTCCCCCGCCACCGAGGGCCGCGCCGAAGTGCTCGGACTCGATGTCGCCACCAAGGGCGGCGCCATCCGTGAGCGCGTCGGGTACATGCCGGAGCACGACTGCCTGCCGCCCGACGTGTCGGCCACCGAGTTCGTCGTCCACATGGCGCGGATGTCCGGGCTGCCCCCGGCGGCCGCCCGTGAGCGCACCGCGGACACCCTGCGCCACGTCGGTCTGTACGAGGAGCGCTATCGCCCCATCGGCGGCTACTCGACCGGCATGAAGCAGCGCGTCAAGCTCGCTCAGGCCCTTGTCCACGACCCGCAGCTGGTCTTCCTGGACGAGCCGACCAACGGTCTCGACCCGGTCGGCCGCGACGAGATGCTCGGCCTGATCCGCCGGGTCCACACGGACTTCGGCATCTCGGTCCTGGTCACCTCCCACCTGCTCGGCGAGCTGGAACGCACCTGCGACCACGTCGTCGTCATCGACGGCGGCAAGCTCCTGCGGTCCAGCTCCACCCGGGACTTCACCCAGACCACGACGACACTCGCGGTCGAGGTCACCGACACCGACGAGCACCCGGACGGCACCGGCGCGGTCCGCGACGCTCTCCTGGCGCGCGGGGTGACCACCCACGAGGGCAGCGGTCTGCCGGGCGCCGGGCACATCCTGCTGCTGACCGCGGAGGGCGAGCAGACGTACGACACGGTCAGGGACGTCGTCGCGGAGCTGGGTCTCGGCCTGGTCCGCATGGAGCAGCGCAGGCACCAGATCGCCGAGGTCTTCAAGGACAGCGACGAGCAGCGGAAGGAGGCGGTCGGCCATGGCGGTTGAGCAGCCCACGGCCCGTGAGGCCGAGCAGACCCGGATCCACAACATCGGCTACCGCACGTACGACGGTCCGCGCCTGGGCCGTGCCTACGCGCGCCGTTCGCTGTACTCGCAGTCCCTGCGCGGCGCCTACGGCCTCGGCCGCTCGGTGAAGTCCAAAGTGCTGCCGATGCTGCTGTTCGTGGTGATGTGCGCACCGGCCCTGATCATGGTGGCGGTCGCGGTGGCCACCAAGGCGAAGGACCTGCCCGTCGAGTACACGCGCTACGCGATCATCATGCAGGCTCTCATCGGCCTGTACGTCGCCTCGCAGGCGCCCCAGTCGGTCTCCCGGGATCTGCGCTTCAAGACCGTGCCCCTGTATTTCTCGCGGCCCATCGAGACCGCCGACTACGTGCGCGCCAAGTACGCGGCCCTGGCCTCGGCGATGTTCATCCTGACGGCCACGCCGCTGCTCGTCCTGTACGTGGGCGCACTGCTCGCCAAGCTGGACTTCGGCCATCAGACGAAGGGATTCGCGGAAGGACTGGTCTCCGTGGCCCTGCTCTCCCTGCTGTTCTCCGGCATCGGCCTGGTCATCGCCGCGGCCACCCCCCGGCGCGGGTTCGGCATCGCGGCCGTCATCGCCGTGCTCACCATCTCGTACGGGGCCGTCTTCACGATCCAAACCATCGCGCACGTGCAGTCGGCCGGCTCCGACGCCATCGTCTGGATGGGACTGTTCTCGCCCGTCACGCTCATCGACGGCGTGCAGACGGCCTTCCTGGGGGCGACCTCCTCCTACCCCGGAGGGGAAGGACCCTCGGCCGCGCAGGGCGTCGTCTTCCTCCTCGTCGTCCTCGGACTCATCGCGGGCAGCTACGGCCTGCTGACGCGCCGCTACCGAAAGGCCGGACTGTGACCACGCTCTCCATCGACCACGTCTCGCGCTGGTTCGGCAACGTGGTCGCCGTCAACGACGTCACCATGAACGTCGGCCCCGGGGTGACCGGCCTGCTCGGCCCGAACGGCGCCGGAAAGTCGACCCTGATCAACATGATGGGCGGCTTCCTCGCCCCCTCCACCGGCACCGTCACCCTCGACGGACAGCCCGTGTGGGGCAATGAGCAGATCTACCGGCACATCGGCATCGTCCCCGAGCGTGAGGCGATGTACGACTTCCTCACCGGCCAGGAATTCGTCGTCGCCAACGCCGAGTTGCACGGCCTCGGCGCGAAGGCCGCCGCGCGGGCCCTCGCCACGGTGGAGATGGAGTACGCGCAGGACCGGAAGATCTCGACGTACTCCAAGGGCATGCGCCAGCGCGTGAAGATGGCGTCCGCCCTCGTGCACGATCCGTCCCTGCTGCTGCTCGACGAGCCGTTCAACGGCATGGACCCGCGCCAGCGGATGCAGCTCATGGAGCTGCTGAAGCGCATGGGTGCCGAGGGCCGCACGGTGCTGTTCTCGTCCCACATCCTCGAAGAGGTCGAGCAACTCGCCTCGCACATCGAGGTGATCGTCGCCGGACGGCACGCGGCGAGCGGCGACTTCCGCAAGATCCGCCGCCTGATGACCGACCGCCCGCACCGCTATCTGGTGCGTTCCAGTGACGATCGCGCGCTGGCGGCCGCGCTGATCGCCGACCCGTCGACGTCGGGTATCGAGGTCGACCTCACCGAGGGTGCGCTGCGCATCCAGGCGGTCGACTTCGGCCGGTTCACGGCCCTGCTGCCGAGGGTCGCCCGTGATCACGGCATCCGGCTGCTCACCGTGTCACCGTCGGACGAGTCCCTCGAGTCCGTCTTCTCGTACCTGGTCGCGGCGTAGGAGGCCGAAGATGTACGACCCCACAGTCGCCCGGCTCACCTACCGGGGCCTGCTCGGCCGCCGCCGGGCCCTCATCCTCGGCGCACTGCCCCTGCTGCTCGTCGTGATCTCCGCGGTCGTCCGGTCGCTGACCGGCGCCGACGACCAGGTGGCGCATGACGTCCTCGGCGGATTCGCGCTCACCACGATGGTGCCGATCATCGGCGTCATCGCCGGCACCGGCGCGATCGGGCCGGAGATCGACGACGGCTCGGTGGTGTACCTGCTGGCCAAGCCGGTGAAGCGGCCCACGATCATCTTCACCAAGCTGATCGTGGCGATCGCCGTCACCATGGCGTTCTCGGCGCTGCCGACGTTCGTCGCCGGGATGATCCTGAACGGCAACGGACAGCAGATCGCGGTCGCGTACACCGTCGCCGCGCTGGTCGCCTCCATCGCGTACGCCGCGCTGTTCCTGCTGCTCGGCACAGTGAGCCGGCACGCGGTGGTCTTCGGGCTGGTCTACGCGCTGGTCTGGGAGGCACTCTTCGGCTCGCTGGTCTCCGGGGCGCGCACGCTCAGTGTTCAGCAGTGGGCGCTCGCCGTGGCCCACAAGGTCTCCGACAGTTCCCTCGTCACCTCGGACGTGGGGCTGCCCACCGCGACGGCGCTGCTGATCGCGGTGACCGTCGCCGCCACCTGGTACGCGGGCCAGAAGCTGCGGAAGCTGACGCTGACGGGCGAGGAGTAACCCCGGGCCGAGCTCCGGTGGAGGTGCGTCCCGAAAGCGGCCGTGCCTTCACCGGAGCCGTCTCGTCTTCCGGCGGTCGTTCCTGCCGCCGTTCTTGCTCGCCGTCGTTCTTGCCTTGTTCGAAGGTTTTTTTGACGGCGGTTTCACGCCTGCCCGGGCACACTTGGGCAAAGGGGATACACAGTGGAAAGGAACGGGGATGGCAGCGCAGGCACCAGACGGAAACGGGGCGGGCGAGGCCGGAGACATATTCGACGGTGTCGTGTTCGACGAGGACTTCATACGGTCCGCGCCGACCACCGAGCCTTCGGGACGCGCCCGGATGCTCGCCGCGCGGTGGCGCGACCAGGCGCCCGATCCCCAGCCGTGGCGCTCCGACCAGCCGCCCGCCGGCTGGTTCTTCAGCAAGGCGCGCCGTCGTAAGTGGCGGCGCCGGTAGCGGCCCCGCACGCCCTGCGGCCGGCGGGTTTTATTCAGTGGCGCCCGATCCGGCGGACGGGCACAGTGATGACGTCCACGACGCCGGACGATCCGGCGCCACGTTCTGGGAGAGGAGCCGGGTGATGTCCATGCACGACAGTTCGCCGGGCTCCCCGCAGGGCGGCCCGCGGCGGGCTCCGGAGTAGTTACCCCTCCGTCGAGCCCCGCCCCCACGGGGAGCTGCCCGGGGCGGCCGCTTCGAGCGCGCGACACGTTCGCGCGGGCCGCCCACCCGGAGGATTGGCCGAGTGGCAAGGCACCGGCTTGCTAAGCCGTGGTCGGGGTCAGTCCCCGCGCGCGTTCGATCCGCGCATCCTCCGCGAGATGTCATGAGTGCGACCAGACAAGTTCCAAGGTCCTGGCCGGGTTCCGAGCGGCTGCCCTGACCGGTTTCCGAGCAGGTTCCCCAGACGGTTCTCCCTGGCCGAAGTTCCCGGACCGGGTTGCAGATGGGGTTTCGGATCGGGTTTCCGGTCGGCGTACGCCGTGCACGCCTTCGCGTTCCCCCGCTATCCGAGCAACCGTTCCAGCACCACGGCTATGCCGTCCTCTTCATTGGACAGCGTCACCTCGTCCGCGACCGCCTTGAGCTCCTCGTGCGCGTTGGCCATGGCCACGCCGTGCGCCGCCCAGGTGAACATCGGGACATCGTTCGGCATGTCGCCGAAGGCGATCGTGTCAGCGGCCGTCACCCTGAGGCGGCGCGCCGCCAGCGACAGTCCCGTCGCCTTGGTCAGGCCCAGGGGGAGGATCTCCACGATCCCCTCGCCCGCCATGGTCACCCCGACCAGGCCGCCCGCGGCCTGCCGCGCCGCCTCGGCCAGCTCGTCGTCGCCCAGCCTCGGGTGCTGGAGGTACACCTTGTTCAGCGGCGCCGACCACAGGTCTTCTGGGTCCCTGATCGGCTGGTACGGAAGCGGCCCCTCATGGACCCGGTACCCGGGGCTCACCAGGACCTCCCCGTCCAGGCCGTCCCGGCTGGCGGCCAGCAGCAGCGGGCCCACCTCGGCCTCGATCTTCGCCAGCGCCAGGGTCGCGATCCGCCGGTCCAGCGTCACCGACGTCAGCAGCCGGTGCTCTCCCGCGTCGTACACCTGCGCTCCCTGGCCGCACACCGCGAGGCCCCGGTAGCCGAGGTCATCGAGGATGTGACGCGTCCAGGGCACCGCGCGCCCGGTGACGACGATATGCGCCGCGCCCGCCGCGGCGAGCGCCTCACGCGTGCGCTGCGAGACCGTCCCGTCGGGGCGCAGCAGCGTCCCGTCGAGATCGGTGGCTATCAGCTGGTAGGGGAAACCCGCGACCTCTGCCGTGCTCACTTGCCCACGGGCTCCAGCAGCTCCCGGCCGCCCAGGTACGGGCGCAGGATCTCCGGGACCCGTACCGAGCCGTCGGCCAGCTGGTGGTTCTCCAGGATGGCCACGATCGTGCGGGGTACGGCGCACAGCGTGCCGTTCAGCGTCGCGAGCGGCTGCACCTTCTTGCCGTCCCGCATACGGACCGAGAGCCGGCGTGCCTGGAAGCTGTCGCAGTTGGAGGTCGAGGTCAGCTCGCGGTACTTGCCCTGGGTGGGGATCCAGGCCTCGCAGTCGTACTTACGCGAGGCGGACGCGCCCAGGTCGCCCGTCGCCACGTCGATCACCTGGAACGGCAGCTCAAGAGCGGCGAGCCACTCCTTCTCCCACTCCAGGAGCCGCTTGTGCTCGTTCTCGGCGTCCTCGGGGTCCACGTACGAGAACATCTCGACCTTGTCGAACTGGTGCACGCGGAAGATGCCCCGCGTGTCCTTGCCGTACGTGCCGGCCTCGCGGCGGAAGCACGGCGAGAAGCCCGCGTAGCGCAGCGGTAGCTGCTCCGCGTCCACGATCTCGTCCATGTGGTACGCGGCGAGCGGGACCTCGGAGGTGCCGACCAGGTAGAAGTCGTCCTTCTCCAGGTGGTACACGTTCTCCGCGGCCTGGCCGAGGAAGCCGGTGCCCTCCATGGCACGCGGGCGGACCAAGGCGGGGGTCAGCATCGGAGTGAACCCGGCCTCCACGGCCTTCGCCATCGCCGCGTTCACGAGCGCCAGCTCCAGCAGGGCGCCGACACCCGTCAGGTAGTAGAAGCGCGAGCCGGAGACCTTCGCGCCGCGCTCCACGTCGATCGCGCCGAGCGCCTCGCCGAGCTCCAGGTGGTCCTTGGGCTCGAAGCCTTCGGCGCCGAAGTCGCGGATGGTGCCGTGCGTCTCCAGGACGACGAAGTCCTCCTCGCCGCCGACCGGGACGTCGGGGTGCACCAGGTTGCCGAGCTGGAGCAGGAGCCGCTTGGTCTCCTCGTCGGCCTCGTGCTGCTCGGCGTCGGCCGCCTTGACGTCGGCGGCCAGCCGGCTCGCCTTCTCCAGCAGCTCGGCCTTCTCGTCGGCGGAGGCCTTGGGGATCAGCTTGCCGAGCGACTTCTGCTCGGAACGGAGCTCGTCGAAGCGGACACCGGACGACCTGCGCCGTTCGTCGGCAGAGAGCAGGGCGTCGACGAGCGCGACGTCCTCTCCACGGGCGCGCTGGGAGGCGCGAACACGGTCGGGGTCCTCACGGAGCAGGCGAAGGTCAATCACCCCTCAAGGCTACCGGTGCGGAGTTACGGCTCACGACTCTGTATTCGGATCCGCAGGTCATGTCCCGTTATTGGTCAATTACACTGTGTGTCAAGAAAAGGGGCGCCGCTCGCCCAAAAGGGGCACTTCGGTCGCGGAGCGTTGACTCGATTCCCTTGGGGTGCATGGGATTTGGCGTGCGCTTGTCCACAGGTGTCCACAGCCCCATGGAGTTATCCACAGGCTGTGCGGAAGATCTGTGGATTTCGGAAGTGATCATTCCGAATGGCCCGCCCAGCGAGGAGAATTCCCAGCCCAAAACCGAACGAGCTGCCCTTTTGGGTTCAAAAAGGTCACTCGAAAGCGGTGATCGAAAGAAACAGGTGGACAACTGTTGCGGACGCGCGGGTGGACGAAAGGCGATCCGTAGAGAGATTTGTCGACTGACGGACGCCACGCTGTCGACTTGTCCCCAGATCGAGATGCCAACCTGTGGATAACTTCTGTGGACAACGAAAATCTGCAGGTAGGACCGAACTCCTGGTCCCGACCGTCTAGAAGCGGCCGTCCTGACAGCGCGCCACCCAGTCCGCCGCCGTCATGAACTCGTCGTCCGACGTCCCGGGCAGCGGGGTCCGGACGTCGTCCGGTTTGATGTCCGCGCGCGGGTACGAACCGAGGTACCGCACCTGCAGACAGATCCGCTTGAGTCCCATCAGCGCCTCGGCCACCCGGCGATCCGAGATGTGGCCTTCCGCATCGATGCAGAAGCAGTAGTTCCCGATGCCGGCACCGGTCGGGCGGGACTGGAGCAGCATCAGGTTGACGCCCCGCACGGCGAACTCACCGAGCAGATCCCGCAGCCCGCCGGGGTGGTCGTCGCGCTGCCACAGCACGACGGACGTCTTGTCCGCGCCTGTCGGCGCCGCCGGCCGCGCAGGCCGGCCGACGAGCACGAACCGCGTCTGGGCGTTCTCCGCGTCGTGAATGCCGGTCTCCAGGGCCTTGAGGCCATAGCGTGCGGCGGCGAACTCGCCCGCGAACGCGGCGTCGTAGCGGCCCTCCTGGACCAGTCGGGCGCCGTCTGCGTTCGACGCGGCCGACTCCCAGACGGCGTCCGGGAGATTGGCCTTCAGCCAGTTGCGCACCTGCGGCTGGGCAGCCGGGTGCGCGGTGACCGTCTTGATCTCGGAGAGCCTCGTACCGGGCCGGACCAGCAGCGCGAAGGTGATCGAGAGCAGCACCTCGCGGTAGATCATCAGCGGCTCGCCCGCGACCAGCTCGTCGAGCGTGGTGGTGATGCCGCCCTCCACCGAGTTCTCGATCGGTACGAAGGCGGCCTCGGCCTCGCCGTTGCGGACGGCGTCGAGCGCCGCCGGGACCGACACCATCGGGACGAGCTCCCGGGTCGCGGCCTCGGGCAGAGTACGCAGGGCGACCTCGGTGAAGGTGCCCTCGGGACCGAGATACGCATAGCTGGCTGGCATGACCTCACCCTAATGGGCCGCGGCGGAACCCGGCTCACCGTCGTGACACGGCCGCCCCTCCCGGGGGACCCTCCCGACGGGGTGAGGCGGCCGGAGGCCCCGCGGACCGCCGAGGCCGCCCTGCCGTGAAGGAAGCGCCGCGCCGGGTCACCCCTCGAGCAGCCGCTGGCCCACGTACTCCCCTGGCGCGGCGCCGCCCGGCACCGCGAACAGGCCGCTCGCCTCGTGACGGATGAACTGGGAGAGCGCGTCCCCCCGGTCGAGCTTGCGCTGCACCGGGACGAAGCCGCGCAGCGGGTCCGCCTGCCAGCAGATGAACAGCAGCCCCGCGTCCGGCGCACCGTCCGGGCCGAAACCGTCGTGGTAGGAGAACGGCCGCCGCACCATCGCTGCGCCTCCGTTCTGATCGGGCCGCGTGATACGCGCGTGCGCGTTCATGGGGACGACCGGATTGCCGTCCGCGCCGGCTTTCTCCAGGTCCATCTCGGTCGTCTCACCACCGCCGCTCAGCGGCGCCCCATCGGACTTGCGGCGCCCGATGACATCCTCCTGGGCCTTGACCGAGAGCTTCTCCCAGTCGTCCAGGAGCATGCGGATCCGGCGCACGACGGCGTACGAGCCGTTCGCCATCCATGCCGGGTCGCCGGACGAGGGCAGGAAGATCCGGTGGTCGAAGTCCGCGTCGG
The DNA here is from genome assembly GCF_050936285.1 of Streptomyces sp. CA-106110. Taxonomy (NCBI): domain Bacteria; kingdom Bacillati; phylum Actinomycetota; class Actinomycetes; order Kitasatosporales; family Streptomycetaceae; genus Streptomyces; species Streptomyces sp. CA-106110. The sequence goes on from NZ_JBNJNB010000001.1 coordinate 6,312,972, forward strand.
TCGGCTTCGGATTGCGTGTGCCGTCGATCTGGCCCATCAGATTGCGGGCCGTCATGGGGTGCGCGGTCGCGCCCGGGGAGCGGTTGAATCCGTTCATCTGCCAGCGCAGCCGGGCCGCGCTGCCGGCGTCCTTCTGGATCGCACGCAGCGCATGGAAGGCGACGAGCGCGTCGTTGGCTCCGATCTGGACCCACAGGTCCCCGTCGCTGCGGGACTTGTCGAGGTGGTCGGAGGAGAAGTCGGGCAGCGGGTCCAGGGCCGAGGGGCGCTGTTTCTCCAGTCCCGTACGGGAGAAGAAGCTGTTCCCGAAGCCGAAGGTGATCGTCAGGGAGGACGGGCCGGCGTCCCGGGCGACGTCCGTGTCGCCGTGGTCGGCCGCCTCGCCCGCCATCAGCCGCTCCGCGGTGGCCGACCAGCGGCGCAGCAGAGCTGCGGCCTCCCGGCGCCCCGCGCCGGCGGCCAGGTCGAAGGTGACGAGGTGGCCGCGGGCCTGGAGGGCCTCGGTGATGCCGGGCTGATGTTTCCCGTGAAACATCGCCCGGTCCGAGCCGAGCGAGGCCAGCGGCGTGGCCTTCTCGGACGGTGCGGCGGCGTAACCGGCCGCCCCGCCCGCCGCACCCAGCGCGAGCCCGGTGGCACCCGCCGTGCCGAGGAGCCGCCGCCGCGAGATCACCCCGTGCGAGGGGGCGTCGCCGGGCACGGCATCCCCGGGGCCGCGTGGGCCGGGAGCGGGCTTGTCGAGGGCGCGCTTCCCGCCGGAACCGGCCTTCCCCTTCTGGGGCGGAACGGCCTCGGCGGGCGCTTCCGGTGTGGACTGGTCAGCCATGGTGTGTCTCAGCCGATCTTCGCGTTCTTGGTGACGGTCACTTGGTCGATGTCGGACGTCCGCACGGTCACCGCGATCTTCCAGTCGCCCGCCATGGGGATCTGCACGCCGATCGCGGACCAGTGGCCGATGGTGATGTGGTCGGCCGCGACGGGCAGCGGGCCGATGTTCTTGGACTCGAGAGTGAAGGCCACCTTCACTTCGGGGACGTCGAAGGGCTTGCCGTCGGGACGCACCATGTAGAGGTGCATCTCGTTTCCGCCGACGCGGGCCGGGTCGAGGGTGAACTGCACGGTTCCCTTGCCGTCCTGGCCGCCCGTGTCGAAGGGCATCTTCAGCGACAGGGGTCCGGACCGCTGTGTCGCGGAGGCGGTGGCGGCGCTGGCCGCCTCCTCCGTGCGTCCCGGCTCGGTGGTCGTCAGCGCGGTGGTGACGGCGAGCACGACGATCGCCACGGCCGCCTCGGCGAGCACGGAGCGGCGCAGCCCCGAACGGACAGGGTCGGAGTCCCGGGTCCGCTTGGCCCGGGCGGCGGCCATCGCGGCCTGCTGCCGGGCCAGCTGCGCGGCGCGCTCGGACCGCTTGGACGCTCCGGACCCCTTGCCTGCGGAGCCGCCCTCCTGGGCGGCCCCGCTCCGGCCCGCAGCCGCCTTGGAAACCCTGCCCTTGGCGGACACGCGACCATTGGCCGACGCTTTGGCCGCCACGGGCGACCGCTTCTTCGACGTCGTACGCCGTACCGTCACCCCCGAGGCCGGCGCATCCGCCAGCTGGGCGGTCCAGCGCCGTGAGATCCAGGCGAGGCCGACGAGGACGGCGACCAGACCGACCTTCACGAGCAACAGTTGGCCGTAGCCCGTCCCGGTCAGCGCCGACCACGAGCCGAGCTGACGCCACGACTGGTAGACGCCGGTCACCGCGAGCGTCGCGACGCTCCCGAAGGCGAGCCGCGAAAAACGCCGTACGGACGCCGCCTCGATCGACGGCGCCCAGTACAGGGCGACGAGCAGCGACGCGAGTCCGCCGAGCCAGACGGCGACCGCCAGCAGATGCAGAATGTCCACCGGCATGGCGAGCCCGGTCTGGATGCCGGTCGAGGCATGCTCGGCCATCGCCCAGGTCGCCGCGAGCCCCGCCGCGACGACCGTCCCGCCGACGGCGAGCCCGAAGGTCAAGTCCTTCTTCTCCGCCGCCCGGTCCGCGTCCTCCCCGTCCGAGGCGCCGTCACCCGGTGTGCTCTTCTCGTTGCCGAGCACACCGGACCCGTCCTCCTCACCGTCGGCGTCCCGTTTCACATACGCCCCGAAGAGCACCGCGATGAACAGCGCGCCCGCCGCGAGCAGCAGCAGCCGGGAGACCAGGGCCGCTCCCGCCTTCGTCTGCAACACCGGGCCGACCAGGGAGAGGTCGAAGATGTCCGCGACCTTCCCCGACCCCGTGTACGAACCGCGCAGGAGCAGCAGCGCGAGCGTGGCGGAGGTGAGCGCCACCCATCCGGAGACCACGAGCCGCTGAACCGCCCGCACGCCGGCGCCCCGCTGCCAGCAGGCCAGCACGAAGGCCGCACCGCCGATCATCACGATGAACCCGGCGTAGGACACGTACCGTGCGAACCCGTAGAGCCCCCCGACCACTCCGCCTCCCGCGCCCTGGCCGGAGGCGACGACCGTGGTCGCGGACGGGGCGCCGATGGAGAAGGTGAAGGCGCCGGAGACGGGGTGGCTGTCCGCGGACACCACCTGGTAGGTGACCGTGTAGGTGCCGCGGGCCAGCCCCGCGTGCAGCTTCACGCCGTACATCGTGCCGCTCAGGTTGGACGCCTGGCCGGTGTCGACGCGCTGTCCCTTCGGGTCGAGGACCCGCAGCGAGCCGTCGGAGAGCGCCACCTTCTCGGAGAAGGTGAGGGTGACCTGGGTGGGCGCCTTGTCGACCACTGTTCCCTGCGCGGGGTCGCTCCCGAGCAACGCGGCGTGCGCGGAGGCGGGGGCGGCAGCGCCGAACAGCGCGCCCGCGACGGCGAGCAGCAGTGCCAGCAGCACACGGACAGCCCTGGTCCGCAGCGTGCGCGGGAACGTCGTGCGGACGGTCCCGGGGACGTGCCCGTCGGAAGCGATGGCCTGCGTCACGGTGATCCCTCTCTCAGTGCCCGGTCATCGGGTTGTACGTCGCCGACTTCACCGGCATCTCGACCGTGACTGTTCCGGACTTGGCAAAGTGCAGTTGCACGGACACCTTCTCGCCCAGCTTCGGCTTGTGGGTGAGCTTCTCGAACATGAGGTGGTTGCCGCCGCTCGCGAAGTCGAGCTTGCCGTCGGCCGGCACGGCGAACGACTTCTCCTCCTCCATCTCGCCGCCCTTGGTGGAGTGCAGCGTGACGTCCGCGGCGAGGCCGCTGGTGACGGAGGTGAGGGTGTCCTCGCCGCCCGAGTTGGCGACGGTGAAGAAGCCGGCCGCCAAGTCGCCGGAGACCGGGGCCGGCATATAGGCGCCCGTCACCTTCAGTTGGGGATGCGCCGAAGCGGAGCCGCCGCAGCCCGCGAGCACCAGCCCCGCCGCTGTCGCCGCGGCGGCGCAGCCGAGACGGCGGTTCACGGGTTCTCCCCCTTGACGATCTTGGGGAGGTCCTTGATGTAGTCGTCGACGGTCGCGTCCTCGCCGTACACCACATAGCCGCCGTCGGTCTTCGGCGAGAACGCGATGACCTGGGTGCCGTGGGTGGAGACGATCTTGCCGTCCTTCTCCTTCTTCGGCGCCTCGATGCTGATGCCGAGGCTGCGGGCCCCGGCCTGGATGGTGGCGAAGTCGCCGGTCAGGCCCACGACATCGGGATCGATGCCGCCCAGCCAGGTGCTGAGCGCGGTGGGTGTGTCGCGCTCCGGGTCGGTGGTGACGAACACGATGCGCAGTGAGTCCTTCTGCGCCTGCGTCAGCTCCTTGCTCTTCTCCACCTCCTTCTTGGCGACCGCGAGGTTGTTCATGGTCAGCGGGCAGACGTCGGGGCAGTGGGTGTAGCCGAAGTAGATCAACGTGGGCTTGCCCTTGGTCTCGGCCCTGAGGTCGTACTTCTTGCCATGGGTGTCGGTGAGGACGAGGTCCGGCTTTGCGAACGGCTGGTCGAGCACGGTCCCGGCCTTGTCCGAGCCCGGCTCCATGGAGACCTGCGCGACCGGCTTGCCGGCGTCGTCGCCGGAACCGCAGGCGGAGAGGGTGAACGCGGCGGCGGCGAGAAGGCCGGCCGCGATGAGCGTTTTCTTCTTGTGCATTGAAAAATGTCCCAGATGTGAGTGCTCGGTGTGCGCCGGAGCCGTGCGCCATGCGGCACGGCGTGTCGCACGGCCCCGGCGCGGGCCCGGAGGCGAGATGGAGGTCAGGCCCCGGTGACGCGCCGACGGCCGGCCAGGACGCCGTACGCCACGCCCGCCGCGCCGACGACGATGCCCACGACGCCGAGGACGCGGGCGGTGGTGTCACTGCCGCCGGAGGATCCCTCGGCCGTGGTGTCCTTGCCGGGAGAGGTGACGGAGGCGTCCTCGGCCGTGGAGCCGTGGTGGCCGGAGGAGGAGGCGGAGGCCAGTTCGAGCACCGGGGCGGGGTTCTCGGGCTCCTCCTGGCCGTCCTTCTGGAGTTCGATCCAGCGGACGGTCTCCTTGTTGGAGTACGTCTGCAGGGCCTTGAAGACCAGTTGGTCGGCGTCCTCGGGCAACGGGCCGAGGGAGAGCGGGAACTTCTGGAAGTAGCCCGGTTCGATGCCCTTGCCGGTGGCGGTCCAGGTGATCTTGGTGACGGCCTCGTCGATCTGCTCGCCGTGCATCGTGAGCGGCTTGTCGAGCTTGGACTTGGTGATCTGCACCGTCCAGCCGTCGATCGGCTGCGGCATCACCGAGGCGAGCGGGTGGTCGGCCGGGAGGTTGACCTCGAGCTTGGTGGTCGAGGCGTCGTCGCGCTCGTTCGGCACCTTGAAGTCGACGACCGCGTAGCCGCCCTTGGCGGCCTGGCCCTCCGGCTGAACCGTGACGTGCGCGAACGCGGGCGAGGACAGGACGAGCACGGCCGATGCGGCGGCGGCACCGGCGACGGCGACGCGGGAAGCCCGCAGGGACCCGTTGATGGCCTTCATGGCAAAGAGCACTCCACTCCGAGTGAGAGTCCGTTGATGAAGAGGGGTACGCGTGCGCAGGGGTGACCTCTGGGGCACACCGCGGGCACGCGCGCATGCCGCACGACGGCAGCCCCTCCCCGTGACGGGTGGAGTGGCGCGTCGCGTCAGGCAGCGAGGAACTGAGGAGTGAAGGACGGCGGTCCGCGCCGGATCACCGTGTGCTGCAGTGCGGTCGTCCGCGCCTTCGGCGGAACGAGGAAGACGGTGTGCGGGGCGCGCGGCCCGGCTTCCGGTGTCGCCGGGAGCCCGGCCAGCAGGGCGCGCGCGAGCGTGAACGCCGACCGAAGGGACCGTACGAGCGCCCCCTCCGCGACCCCGTGCGCCGACAGTCGCATGAGCCGGGTCAGCGCCATGTCCCCGTGGCGCAGCACCCATCCGGCGGCGACGGCCGCGAGGACGTGTCCGAGCAGCATGGGCACGGAGGGCAGCACCGACCACCATGAACCGGCCGTGGCCGGGTGGTGCATGGCGGCCATGTCGGGGCCCGTGCCGAGACGTGCGTCGGTGAGGATCTTCTGGGCCTGCGCGGGGGAGATCGCCGCCGCGGTGGCGCCGCACATGATGTGCGCCGCCCGCGCCACGAGCGAGGCGTCGTACGAGGACATCGTGTTCGGGGCCACCGACATGGCACCGGAGTGCTGTCCCAGTCCGAAGAGCGTGTGCAGCGCGACCTGGCCCACCGCGAGGACCGCGGCGATGCCCGGCAGCGAACGCTCCCGCCCGGCGAGCGGAGCGGCGACGGAGAACACACCGAGGAAGCCCGCACCCAGCGTCCACAGCGGAACCGTGGCGCAGGAGGCGAGCCCGTGCCCCGCGGCAGCCAGCACGACGCAGACCGCGGCGAACACCGCGGCCCGCAGGGTCCGGAGATCACCTCCGGTGCGTACCGTGCGCTGGTGGGGGGCACTCATGGCGGCCTCATCATCCCACTGGCCACGCGGGCTTCGTACGGCAGGTCCGCAAGGTGACATCCGTACGGTTGTCGGAGGGGCGATCCGGAAGATCGCATTCTGGCGAGAACGGCCTAGCGCATACACCGGTCCGCTGCCCGGCGCATCCGCCGAATGAGCGGGATCTCGTCCGTCGGGCGATTGCGGTCCGCCACGCGCGGCAATACGTAACGGTATGTCGAGCCGCGGCCAGGAGGCTGGAGCATGAGCATCTGGTGGTCACTCCATCTGCGGCGCGAAGCTGCGAGCGTACCGCTCGCCCGACGGCTCCTTCTGGGCACGATGGAGACCGCGGGCGTCGACCCGGACATCTCCTACGACCTTTCCGTCGCCCTCAGCGAGGCCTGCGCCAACGCGGTCGAGCACGGCGGCGGCACCGCGCACGGCGGTACGTCCGAGGCGTACCGGGTCACGGCCTACCTCGACGGCGAGACGTGCCGTATCGAAGTAGCCGATTCGGGCCCCGGTTTCCCCACCGGCAGAACCCGGCCCGTGATCCGGCCGGCCCGCGCCGACGCCGAAAACGGGCGTGGCCTCTGTCTCATCCAGGAACTCGCCGACCACGTCCACATCGGCAACAGGCCGGACCGGACCGGTGCGGTGGTGAGCTTCGACAAGATCCTGAAATGGAAGAAGGACGCCCCGCTGGTCGCCGTGTAGCGAGGGGCCGGAGCTTTTCGGGGGAGCGGACGCGACGTGCGGCCGCAGTCCGAAACGCGGGGCGCGCGCGTGGGTACCGCCCGCCCGGGCAGCGACACAACCCCTGTCGTTCCGTCAAGTGCCCCTCGACGACGAGCTGGTCGTGCACGGCTTTCGCAGTTCGAACGGCCGGGTACCGCCCCTGCGGTACCCGGCCGTTCGATCGCGTATCAGCCCTTCAGGGCGGCCATCCATGCCTCGACCCCGTCGGAGCGCCGGGGCAGACCCGCCGAGAGGTTCCGGTTGCCGTCCTCCGTGACCAGGATGTCGTCCTCGATGCGGACGCCGATGCCGCGGTACTCCTCCGGGACGGTCAGATCGTCCGCCTGGAAGTACAGACCCGGCTCGACCGTGAGCACCATGCCCGGCTCCAGCGTGCCGTCCACGTACGTCTCGACGCGTGCGGCGGCGCAGTCGTGCACGTCCATGCCGAGCATGTGGCCCGTGCCGTGCAGGGTCCAGCGGCGCTGCAGGCCCAGCTCCAGGACGCGCTCCACCGGGCCCTCGACCAGACCCCACTCGACCAGCTTCTCGGCCAGCACCCGCTGGGAGGCGTCGTGGAAGTCGCGGTACTTGGCGCCCGGCTTCACCGCCGCGATACCGGCCTCCTGGGCCTCGTAGACGGCGTCGTAGATCTTCTTCTGGATCTCGCTGTAGGTGCCGTTGACCGGCAGCGTGCGCGTGACGTCCGCGGTGTAGTAGGTGTGCGTCTCGACACCCGCGTCCAGCAGGAGCAGGTCGCCGGGGCGGACCGGGCCGTCGTTGCGCACCCAGTGCAGGGTGCAGGCGTGCGGGCCGGCGGCGCAGATCGACCCGTAGCCGACGTCGTTGCCCTCCACGCGCGCGCGGAGGAAGAACGTGCCCTCGATGTAGCGCTCGGAGGTGGCCTCCGCCTTGTCGAGGACCTTCACGACGTCCTCGAAGCCGCGCACGGTCGAGTCGACCGCCTTCTGCAGCTCGCCGATCTCGAAGGCGTCCTTGACCAGCCGCATCTCGGACAGGAAGACGCGCATCTCCTCGTCGCGCTCGGCGGTCACCTTGTCGTGCAGCGCCGTCTCGATGGCGGCGTCGTACCCGCGGACGACCCGGACCGGGCCGGTGGCTTCCTTCAGCGCCTCCGGCAGCTTGCGCACGTCCGCCGCGGGGATGCCGTACAGCTGCTCGGACTCGGTGAGCGAGTGGCGGCGGCCGACCCACAGCTCGCCCTGGCCGGAGAGCCAGAACTCGCCGTTCTCCCGGTCGGAGCGGGGCAGCAGGTAGATCGTCGCCGAGTGGCCGTCGGCGGTCGGTTCCAGGACCAGGACGCCGTCCTCGATCTGGTTGCCCGTGAGGTACGCGTACTCGACGGAGGCGCGGAAGGGGTAGTCCGTGTCGTTCGAGCGCGTCTTCAGGTTGCCCGCGGGGATCACGAGACGCTCGCCCGGGAAGCGCGCGGAGAGCGCGGCGCGGCGGCCGGCGGTCTCGGTGGCCTGGGCGATCGGCTGCAGGTCGCGCAGCTCCGTGTCGGCCCAGCCGGACTTCATGTTCTCGGCCAGCTCGTCGGAAACGCCCGGGTACAGGCCGTTCTTGCGCTGCTTGATCGGCTCTTCGGTCTCTTCCGGGGTCTCCGGAGTGAGCTCGTCCGCCACGGTCATCCTCCTTGAATACGGCACTGGGCCTCCTCCATCGTACGGTCGTACTGAAGGGGGCCCGGGCCTGGAGGACCTGTTACCGCAGGCAGTCGCGCCCTCACTCGAAGCGCGCGGCCAGCAGGACCACGTCCTCGGTGCCCTCCGTCCGGCCGGGACCGTCCGGCAGCACCGTCCGCAGGACGTGGTCGGCGACGGCTCCCGGGTCGACGCGCATCGGTCTCGGCACGCTCACGGCCGCCGCGTGCAGCCGGGCGAAGGCGCGGTCCATGGGGTCGCCGGTGCGGTGCAGCAGGCCGTCGGTGTAGAGCAGGACGGTCTCGCCGGGCTCGGCGGTCAGTTCGATGCTCGGCGCCTCCCAGCAGGCCAGCATCCCGAGCGGCGCCGACAGGGAGGTCTCCACGAACTCGGTGCGGCGCGGGCCGGTCACCAGCGGCGGGCTGTGCCCGGCACCGGCGAGCGTGAGCTTGCGCAGCGCGGGCTCGCAGTACGCGAACAAGGCGGTGGCCGTCCGGGCGGGTTCGGTGAGTCGCAGCAGCAGCTCCAGGTCCGACAGGACCGCCACCGGGTCCTCGCCCTCCATCACGGCGTACGCCCGCAGGGAGGCCCGGAGCCGGCCCATCGCGGCGACCGCGCTGGGCCCGGACCCGGTGACCGAGCCGACCGCGAGACCGAGCGCGGCGTCCGGCAGGGACAGCGCGTCGTACCAGTCGCCGCCTCCGTAGGGGCCGCTGCTGCGTCGGGCGGCGAGCTGGACGCCGGGGAGCCGGGGCAGCCGGGCGGGGAGCAGCTCTTCGGCGATCGTCGCCATGCACGCGCGCGTGCGCTCGAGTTCCACGATCCGGGCCAGGTGCTCGGTTGCGTACCGGATGTAGAGACCGGCGAGGTGACGCTGGCGCTCGACCGGCTCGGCCGGTTCGTCGTAGAACCACACGGCGGCACCGAGACGGCCGGCCGCGTCGGTGGACAGGGGGAGGGCGTAGCTGGCGGCGTAGCCGAGCTGGGCGGCCACCTCGCGGTGACGGGGGTCGAGTCCGTCCTCGGAGAAAAGATCGGGCTCGGCGATCTCGCGTTCACCGCCCGGCAGCCCGTCCAGGATCCGGCCGTACGACATGGAACTGCGCGGCACGGTCTCGATGTGCCCGAGGTCGGCACGGGCCAGCCCGAGGCCGATCGTTCTGTCGGGGCCCAGGCCGTCACGCGGTTCCAGCACGAGGAGCCCGCGCCGGGCGCCCACGAGGGCGGCCCCCGCACGCAGTACTTCCTGCAGCGCTTCGGCGAGGGCGGACGTGCGCGTCAGACGCTCGGTGAGTTCGTGGAGCGTCGTCAGATCGGAGACCCAGCCGGCGAGCCGGTCCTGGAGGAGGGCGACCTCGCCGACGGACCCGGGTGAGACGCCCGAGGGGACATCCGCGGAGGCAGCCGGCGGCGCGACAGTGTGTGCGGACGGGAGAACCGTTGAATCGATTCCGGCCACTTTCGAAGGGTGAGGGGCGTTCATGGCATCCGGCTTTCGCACCGGTGCATATTGCTCGATAGCATCGCAAACCCCCATGTCAATCTGCGCCGCTAGCAGTGGCTCCACATGTACACGCACTCGTGAGGAGATGTCCAGCATTGTCCTGCTGGGATTCCTGGTGTCCGAGGGGCGCTCCTACTCTCCTGCGCCAACGCAAAGTTGGCTTAAAACAGCCTCAGGTATCCGCCAATTGGGGTCGACTGGCCTCGTTCGACGGAGCGTCACAGCGGTCGTGATGGGTACGTACTCGGTGAAGGCCAGGGGTGGTCGGGAACCACCCGGAACCTGGCGCCGGACCCGGGCGTCTTAACCACCGACGACCGTGCCCCATCCTCCCCTGGCGGAGGCGGAGAAGAAGAGCGGGACGGCAAATCGCCAGGTGCCGCCACCCCACGCCATGCCCATGCTTGTGATGGGCGCAGTATGGACGCGGACGCAGCCAACGCTCGACCCACAGGGGTTCCCCTTGTCCAAGACAAGGGTGTGATGCGCCAGTAGGTACGCACAGTGAAGTGATCGACACATGGTGTGATGTGACCCACGGTGTTGCCAGGCGTGCAACGGAAAGGAACGAGCGCTCATGCGCGAGATCCTCGGAAGGCGACGCAGGCTCCTGTCCAGGCGGAACAACGGAAGGCCTGAGTTGATCAGCGCGGCCCTGACCTTCGCGACCCGATGGCAGTGGCCCGTTCTCCCGGGTGTCGCAGCCGACCCGCAGGGGCGAGCCCGCTGCGGGTGCCCCGACCCGGAGTGCACGGTGCCCGGCGCACACCCCTTCGATCCCGGACTGCTCGCGGCCACCACGGACGAGCGCATGGTGCGCTGGTGGTGGACCAACCGGCCGTCCGCACCCATCGTGCTGGCCACCGGGGGCCGGGCGCCCTGTGCGGTGAGCCTGCCGGCCCTCGCGGCCTCGCGGGCCCTTGCCGCACTCGACCGCAAGGGCATGCGCCTCGGCCCGGTCGTCGCGACGCCGCACCGCTGGGCGATCCTCGTGGCGCCCTACTCGATGGAGCAGCTGGGCGAGCTGCTCTACGCCAAGGACTTCGTCCCCGGCTCACTCCGCTTCCACGGTGAGGGCGGCTATCTCGCGCTTCCGCCGTCGGAGACCGGCCACGGGGAGATCCGCTGGGAGCGGGCGCCGCTGCCCGGATCCGCCTCGCCCTGGGTGCCCGATGTGGAGGCGGTCGTGGACGCCGTTGTGGAAGCCCTCACTCGTACGGGTGTGAGTGCGCCCGAGTTGTAGGGGTGTCGGGCGTTCGGCGAACCGGGCGCCCCTGATCGGCCGATATCTTCGGCCTCATGGTGATGCGTCCCGGGGGACACGGGGATCTGGGGCACGGAAGGGGATCGCGAGCCGTCGACCGACCCGAAACCGGCAGGTTCAGGCTGCTGGGGCTCATGGGCGTGGTGGCGGCCGTGCTCGCGCTGCCCCTCGCCGTGGCATCCGCCGGTCCGGTCGGCGAAGCGGATCGCGCGGCGCTTCGCGAGCCCGCGCACCATGACGTGAAGCTGCCCGCCTCCGCCCGCTCCCCGCTCCTGGGCCCGGGGCTCACCACGGCCGCCCGCTGCGGTCCCCAACTGTCCTCCGCCGACGGCATCGAGGCGCAGACGTGCGTGATGACACAGGGCCAGGAGACCTGGGCACGCACGTACTACCGCAATGCCACAGGGGAGCGGCTGAGTTCCGTGCTGAGCTTCATGGGCCCACAGGGGCGCAGTATCGAGATGCACTGCGCGGTGGCCGCCGCGGACGACCCGGGGGCCTGCGAGACGCCACGGCAGCGGCTGAAGGGGGAGCCGGTCGTGTACTCGGCGGTCGCGGAGTTCGCCGGGGCCGAGGGGAGCGGACCGCTGCTGCTGCGTGCCGGAAGCGACACCGCCAGGGGGAACGCAGAGTAATTCGGCCGATCCGCACGGGAGTTGGCGCCGACCCGGGTTCGGGGCCGTACGCACACATGGAAAGACCCGGTTGCTGGCGACGGGGGATGCACCAGCAACCGGGCTACTGGAACGGTAACAAGAGATCGGCGGTTCGCAAATTCGGTCTCGGCTATTCGGACACGGATTCGCCGGTCGCAGACGGGACTTGTGACGGGAGTCACCTATCGCGTGAGCCCGCGACGAGCTGACCGGTCGGTCAGCGGAACGCCGTGGCTCAGCTGAGTGTGACCTGGCGGTTGGTCAGTCCGCCGCGCGCCCGGCGCTCGTCCGCGGTGAGCGGCGCGTCCGAGGCGAGGGCGTCCGCGAGGCGCTCGGCGAACTCGGCCGCCGGCTTCTCGACGTCCTCCGCGCTCATTTCGCTCGGCAGGTCCCAGACCGGCACCGTGAGCCCGTGCGCACGGAAGGAGCCGACCAGACGCGTGCCCTCGCCGAGGCTCGACCGCCCGGCCGCGTGCAGCCGCGCGAGAGCGTCCAGAAGCCGCTCCTCCGGGTGCGGCATGACCCATCGCAGATGGTTCTTCTCGGGGGTCTCGCACCAGTACGCGGAGTCCACGCCCTTGAGCTTCACGGTGGGGATGGCGGCCTCGTTGGCCCGCTCCAGCGAGGCGGTCACCTCGGGGGTCGCGTTCTCCACGTCCGGGACCCAGAACTCGAAGCCGCTGTGCACCACCGGCTCGAAGGCGCCCTGCGGGTCGAGCAGATCCTGGAGCCGCGGGCCGCCGGCGGGTGCACGCCTGGCCTGGACCGGGCTGCCCGGTGCGGCGGTGAGGGCACGCTCGAGGACGTCCGCGAGATCGCGGCTGATGTCGCCCGACGCCGTGTCGTTCTGCAGGCCGATCAGGACCGAACCGTCGTCGCGGCGCAGCGCCGGCCATGCCATCGGCAGCACCGTGGCGAGTGTGACGGAGGGGACACCCTCGGGGAGCTCGTCCCTCAGCTTCAGCTCGACGGTCGCCGCGGGCACCAGCTCGCGCAGCGCCACCCAGTCGCACTCGCTGTGAAGCCCCTCGAACGGGCGCTGCACCAGCTCGGTCGCCGCATGCGCGGCGGCCCGACCGTGGCAGGCCTTGTAGCGGCGTCCGCTGCCGCAGGGGCAGGGTTCGCGAGCGCCGACGACCGGGATCTCGGCATCCGTGAGCTGCGGGCGCTCGGCCTTGGTCTGGGGTCGCTTCTTGGCCATCGTGGATGTCTCCCGGTTACGGCTCGTTTCGTACGGGCGCGAGCCTAGTCGCTCGTACGACGGCCGACGGGATCCTGTGGACAACGCACCGAGTCGTGCCCGAAGGGATGCTTCGGCCCGGGCCGGAATCATCCGTACGGGCCTGCTCGGCGGGCGGTGTCGGGAGCGGGCCACCGTGGGGGCGAGCGCTTCGGCCCCGTTGCCCGTGTGACCGCTTCGGTCCGGCTGTCGGTGGGAGTGGGTCGGTTCCGTTGTCAGGGTGACCGCCGCTGTCCGATTGTCGATGTGACCGTGTCGGTCTGGTTGGTGATGTGGGCGGATCGGCCCGGTTGTCGGCGCGGGCTGTCGCAGTCCGGCCGTTCAGGTCCGATCGGCTCGGTGCGGACTTGCACAGGCCGACCCGTTCGAGTCTGACCGGCTCGGTGCGGGCTTGCGCAGCCGGTCGTTCGGGTGCGGACGGCTCGGTCCGGACGCTCGCCGGTGCGTCGGCCGGGTCCGCGGTCATCCCGGTCGCGACGGCCTCAGCCCCGTCCTCGCGTCCGTAGGCTTCGTTCCTCGCGACCTCAGTCCACGTCCTCGAACGCGTCGGTGAAGTCCAGGTCGGGTATCTGCGACACGGGCGGCGCCGTGATGCGCGTGGCGAAGTCGTCCCGACGGTGAGCCGTGCCGACGTCGTCCTGCACCACCACCCAGACCGTGACCTCGCCTCGGGCGTCGTCGCGTACGCCCCAGTCCTTGGCCAGTGCCGTGATGATGTTCAGCCCGCGACCGCCGTGTGCGGTGACCGAGGGCGTCGCCGGTACGGGACGGGTGGGACCACCACCGTCCGTCACCTCGACCGTGAGCCGCCCGGAGACGTCGACACGCCATGCGGCGAGTACGTCCCCGTCCCCCGTCAGCCTGTCGCCGAGCGGCCTGCCGTGCCGGCAGGCATTGCTGAGTAGTTCCGAAAGGATCAGTACGGCATCGTCGATGACCGATTCCGACACGCCACCGGTTCGCAGTTGATCACGCATCCGGTGTCTTGCTTTCCCCACGCCCGCAGGACCATGGGGTACGGCCATGCTCGACGACGTGGGCACCTCCTGTGCCACCACCAACGCCACCCCCGAGACCTCCTTCGCCCCACGCCACGGTGTGAATGCCCCAATGGACTGGGGCGGAAACCGTCCGCGTACGTGTGCTGACGCACTCGTAACGGTCGAACACCATCCGAACGCGCCGGAGCACTCCTCGTCATGGGGGTGGCCGGATTTCGACGCCTATGGGGAGCAATAAAGGACCCGGAACCGATGCCTCTCAGCGACCGAGCTGGCTCAGCACCGCGCGCGGCCGGTTGGTGATGATGGCGTCGACGCCCAGCTCGAGGCAGAGGTCGACGTCCTCCGGTTCATTCACAGTCCACACGTGCACCTGGTGACCGACCTGCTTCAACCGCTGGATGTACGCCGGGTGACTGCGCACGATCCGCATGGAGGGGCCGGCGATCCTGACACCCGCCGGAAGGCGTCCGTCGCGCAGCCGGGGAGAGAGGAACTGCAGCAGATACACGGTCGGCAGCGTCGGGGAGGCGGCCCGCACCCGGTGCAGCGAGCGCGCCGAGAAGCTCATGACGCGCACCGTCGACTCGGCCGGGGAGGCCGGGGACTCCAGGCCGAATCGCTTGAGCAGGAGCAGCAGCCGCTCCTCGACCTGTCCCGCCCAGCGCGTCGGATGCTTCGTCTCGACGGCCAGGTGGATGGTGCGTCCGGCGTCGGCGATGAGTTCGAGCAGACGTTCCAGGGTGAGAACCGAGGTGTCCTCCGGGTCCTGAGGGCGGTGCTCCCAGTCCGGCTCCTCGTCGCGGCTCTTCCAGGAACCGAAGTCCAGGGCGGCGAGGTCGGCGAGCTCCAGCGCGGAGACCGCACCGCGGCCGTTGGACGTACGGTTGACGCGTCGGTCGTGAACGCAGACGAGATGTCCGTCCGCGGTCAGCCGGACATCGCACTCGAGGGCGTCGGCACCGTCCTCGATCGCCATCTTGTACGCGGCCAGGGTGTGCTCGGGGGCCTCTTCGGAGGCTCCTCGGTGGGCCACCACCTGGACCAGGTGCTGTCGTGCGTGGGTCACCGCGTCATGGTGCCACCGTCACGGGGCATGTGTGGGGTCGGAAGGCGACGCCAGGGCGTCGGCGAGGCGTCGGGAATGCAGATTTTTGTTCGGACAGGTCCCATATAAAGGTAGGTCGGCGACCCACAGCCACTGCTTATGGTGGCCTGACGTCCGGTGGGAAAAGCTTGACGGCGTACAACAGACTGGCACAGCTGAACGCGCCCGACGCCGCGCAGGGTGAGCGAAGGCGCCGGAACGAACCCAGAATGACTGCCGTGGAACGAGGAGAAGAGCTGTGAGCACCGAGAACGAGGGCACTGCGGTCCCCCCGGCCCCGTCTGCACCCCCCGTGCCGGTGGACGCTCCCGCTTCCGCGCCGGGCGCGGCTCCCGAAGGGCACACGCCCGCGGCGGATGCGCCCCGGCACGACGGGGGCAGCACCGCGCCCGAGGGGAGCACACCGTACGGGCCCGGCGCGCCGCAGCAGGAAGGCGCGCCGACCGCTCAGTTCCCGCAGGGACAGCCGGGAGGTTTCTCGGCCGCCGAGGCAGGCTGGCCCCCGCCTCCGCCGGCCACTCCTGCCTACGCGGGTGGCGGCGCGGGCGGCGCCTGGGGTGCCTCGTACCAGGCGCCCGCACCGAAGCCGAGGAACGGCCGTGGCGGTCTGGTCGCGGCGGTCCTCGTCGCCGCGCTGGTCGCGGGCGGTGTCGGTGGCGGCATCGGTTACCAGCTGGCCAAGAACGACGACTCCGGCGGTTCCACGACCGTCTCGGCCGCGACCAGCGGGGGTGACGTCAAGCACGACAACGGCTCGGTCGCGAGCGTGGCCGCCAAGGCGGTGCCGAGCACGGTGACCATCGAGGCCGAGAGCTCGAACGGCCAGGGCGGCACCGGTACGGGCTTCGTCTTCGACACCCAGGGCCACATCGTCACCAACAACCACGTCGTCGCCGACGCGGCCGACGGCGGCAAGCTCACGGCGACGTTCCCGAGCGGCAAGAAGTACGATGCCGAGATCATCGGCCATGCGCAGGGCTACGACGTCGCCGTCATCAAGCTCAAGAACGCCCCGTCGGACCTCAAGCCGCTCCCCCTCGGTGACTCGGACAAGGTGTCGGTCGGCGACGCGACGATCGCGATCGGTGCGCCCTTCGGCCTCTCGAACACGGTGACCACGGGCATCGTCAGCGCCAAGAACCGCCCCGTGGCCTCCAGCGACGGCAACTCCAGCAGCAAGTCGTCGTACATGAGCGCCCTTCAGACGGACGCCTCGATCAACCCGGGCAACTCCGGCGGCCCGCTCCTGGACGCCCGGGGCGCGGTCATCGGCATCAACTCGGCCATCCAGTCCACGAGCAGCGGCGGGCTGGGCAGCAGCGGCCAGTCCGGTTCGATCGGCCTTGGCTTCGCGATCCCGATCAACCAGGCGAAGTACGTCGCCCAGCAGCTGATCAAGACGGGCAAGCCGGTCTACGCGAAGATCGGCGCCACGGTGTCGCTGGACGACAGCACCGACGGTGCGAAGATCACCGACCAGGGCTCGGGCGGTTCCTCCGCGATCGAGGCGGGCGGCCCCGCGGCCAAGGCCGGCCTCAAGCCGGGCGACGTGATCACCAAGCTGGACGACAGGGTGATCGACAGCGGCCCGACCCTGATCGGCGAGATCTGGACCCACCAGCCCGGCGACAAGGTCACCATCACCTACCTGCGTGGCGGCCAGTCCCACACGGTGGAACTCACCCTGGGCTCCCGGGCCGGCGACAGCTGATCCCTGCCATGGGGCCGCGCGACCGATGCTGAACCACGCGCGCGTGTGCCACCCGTTACTCTTGTCCCCGCGCCCGCCGATCCCGGCGGACGCGGGGTGGGTTGCCCGAGCGGCCTAAGGGAACGGTCTTGAAAACCGTCGTGGCGCGAGTCACCGTGGGTTCAAATCCCACACCCACCGCGCAGGTGAACGGCCCCTGACCAGGCGATACGGTCAGGGGCCGTCGCGTTGTGCGGTGCCCGCTCGACACGGTGATTCCCCGCGGTTCCCCGTGCGATCGGACACGGATGGGGCACGGGAGCCTTCTGATCCGTAGCTCTACGTGGATCGGACCAATGTGGAGCGAAAACTCCACCTGCGGGACAAATGGGAAATCAGGAAAGGTTTTGTTCGACCCAGACGAGTTTCCCGTCCAATGCGGAGCGAAAGCCCCACCTGCGGGACAGATGGGCAATCAAGGACAGGCCACGGCCGTTCTCGTCGTCGATGCGCGCATGGCCCAGGCGCGGGTAGCAGTTTCCCCTGTCAAAGACTTCGCAGGTCAGGACTTGGTGCTGGATGAGCCGCAGCCGGATAGGGCCGTCGCCGTGGTCGATGGCGTTGGTGAGCAGTTCGCTGACGACCAGCTCCGTGGTCGGCACCAGATGCTCCAGCCCCCATTCGCTGAGCTGACGGGCGACCTCGTGCCGGGCGGTGCGAACGACGGCTGGCTCGGGCGGCAGGTCCCAGGAGGTGATCTGGGCCGTGTTGAGTACACGGAGCCGGACAAGGAGCAAGGTGACGTCATCGAATAGTGTTTGAACCGGCACGGTTTCCATCACCGAGGAGCACAGGTCCTCCAAGGATTGATCAGGCTGCGCCAGGGCGGCGGCCAGTCGCTGCATGCCGACGTCGATGTCCTGGTCGCGGGACTCGACCAAGCCGTCCGTGTAGAACGCGAGCTGGCTTCCCTCGGGCAGCTCCACTTCCATGGTCTCGAAGGGAACCAGCCCGAGGCCGAGGCCAAGCGGCGCACCGGACGGCAGGTCGGGGAAGGTGACCTGCCCCTGCGGATCGATGATCGCGGGAGGCGGGTGCCCGGCCAGCGCCATAGCGCACCGCCCCGCGACGGGGTCGTAGACGGCGTACAGACAGGTCGCGCCGACCACCAGTGGGGCCTCGTCCAGGACGTCGTCATCTTCCTCGGTCATGCGCTGGACGCTGTCATCGAGGTGGGTCAGTAGTTCGTCGGGGGGCAGATCCAGGTCCGCGAGCGTGCGGACGGCGGTTCGGAGCCTACCCATGGCCGCCGCGGCGTCAATGCCGTGTCCGACCACGTCGCCGACGACGAGGGCCACCCGGGCACTGGACAGCGGGATCACATCGAACCAGTCGCCCCCCACTCCAGCGTCCACGTCAGCCGGCAGGTAGCACGAGGCCACCTCCACGGCGTCGCCGCCCCTCAAACGGTGTGGGAGCAGGTTGCGCTGCAGCGCGAGGGCTATTGCTGCGTCGGATATCTCGCGGGTTTTCGGTGACTCAACGAGTGCTGTCTGGTGAGTGCTCGTCATTCCAGGTCCTATCAGGTATGGGGCGTAGGTGCGAGGAGAAGCCGATCGTCAGGGTGTCGGCCAGCGTCGCGTGGCGACTTGCCCGCAACCGGCCCGCCAACCGGGGATTCGCCATGGTTGGCAAGGTCCGCGGGATCGTGTCCTGCGGGCCTTTGTGCCGGCCTGCATTACCAGAGAACCAGCCGGAGAGGCATCCGGGGGCGGTCCAGCAGGCATCCCTCGGCCAGGGCCTACTGACCCAGGTACCGGCAGGCCCCCTTTCCCATCGCCGAGCATCCGGTTCCACCGGCTGTGCGACCCTGACGCCTTCGGATATTCCTCAACGGCCCACGTCCGAAATCACTCATCAGGACATTGAAACAATTTCGACCATTTTTCGCCGAGCCCATATTCGCAAAATTCCTATTTGCTTGACGTCGCTGGCCGATCTGACGGGAAGCGGGCACTCGTCCCCCTTTGGGGTTGTCGTGCGACTGCTCTAAAGGCCCTCTTTCTCGCTGAAAGAGAGACGGTAATGTGACCACGCGTTTCTACGGTGTGTCTTGCTGGGCTTGCAGATGGAGAGCTAGCCTCAAGGTATGGCTACGTCGTCGTCTGGCTCAGGTGGCAACAAGGAGCTGAGCGATTTTCTGCGTTCGCGGCGCGCCCGGGTGACTCCTGAAGAGGTCGGGGTTATGGCCGGGGCGAGTCGCCGCGTCCCGGGACTCCGCCGTGAGGAAGTCGCGCTAATAGCAGGATTGAGCGCCGACTACTACATCCGTCTGGAACGCGGGCGGGTGGGCAACGTCTCAGAAGCAGTGTTGGAGGCCGTGGCCCGGGCCCTGCGACTGGATGACGTCGAGCGTGTGCACCTGTTCAACCTCGCCAGGCCGCGGTCCGTGGCCAGAGTGAGCCGGTCCGCGGTTCCGCGGCGAGTGCGTCCCGGGGCGTACGCACTGCTCGAGGTTCTCCGGGATACCCCTGCCATGATTCTGGGCGATCGCATGGACGTCCTTGCCCTCAATCGGATGGCCCGCGCCATGTTTGTCGATTTCGAGGCCGTGCCGGCCAGCGACCGCAATATGGCGCGATTCGCATTTCTCGATCCCGTGGCACGTGAACTGTTTCTCGACTGGGACAACGCTGCCCGGATGATCGTCACAGGTTTGCATCTGTACGCGGGTCGCAATCCGGACGATCCGCACCTGGCCGAGCTGATTAGTCAGCTGTCAGCCGCAGACGAAGACTTTCGCCAGTGGTGGGCCGAGCACGACGTGGAAGAGTTCTCCTACGGCACCAGACACCTCTGGCACCCACTGCTCGGCGAAGTCACTTTGGAGTACGAGAACCTCAGCTTTCCCGGTGACCCGGGCCAGTGGTTGTGCGTGGATACGGCTCAACCCGGCTCGCCGTCTTCCGAAGCCTTGCGGATCCTCGCCGGCTGGATCTGTGGCCTGGACACCTCGGTACACGCAGGTTCCGCAAGCAGTTCTGGGCAACTGTCGGACCGTCAGCTCCAAGTTCACCGGGACTGGGGATGAGACCACGCGTTGTTTGGGGCCGGAGCGGGTTTGGGTGGTGTCCCTTTGCCTGCACTCTCACCTTTTCCCGCCGCCTTGCGCGGCACAAAGTGACCGGGCGGGCGGCAGCGATCCCCGCTCACCAGCTCGGCGGCGTGCTGGCCATGGTTCGGACGGCGCCCCGGGCAGCCGGCATCGTCGCCCTCGGTTATGTCTGTATCGGGATTATCGGCGGCCGGCGTCAGACCGCAGGCCAAGCCGACGTTGCGCACGGCCAACGGGCCCTCTCCATCGCCAGGACCGTGTACTCCGGCGAGGTCGTGGTCAGCAGGGCCTGCCTCAGGCTCTACCGATGAGTTCTTGTGTGCGGTCGGGTCAGTACGGGCATGACTGCTGTGAACAAACCACCGGTCGCCTCCCGCCGGGAGTGGCTGACCGCCGTCGACACCCTGCGCGCCCGGGAGAAGGCGCACACCCGGGAGGGCGATGCGATCGCCGCCGCGCGGCGACGGCTGCCCATGACGGAGGTGGACCCATCAACTCCGCTCGTCGGAGGCAACGGAGAGGTCCCCCTGATCGATGTCTTCGAGGGCCGCACCCAACTGTTCGTCTCGTATCACATGTGGCACGACGGCCGCCCCGCCGCAGACCAGTGCGAGGGCTGCACCTTCTTCACCGGCCAGGTCCGCGAACTGTCCTATCTGCACCAGCGTGACGTCACCTTCGCCGTCTTCTGCCAAGGCCCGTTCGACGAGTCCGAACGCTACCGTCGCTTCATGGGCTGGGACATGCCCTGGTACTCCGTACCCGCCGAGTCACGCGAACCGCTCCTCGCCGGCCGCCACTTCGGAATGAAAGCGAGCTACCTCCGCGACGGAGAACGCGTCTACGAGACGTACTGGACCACCGGTCGCGGCGTCGAACCCATGGCGCCCTCCTACGGCATCCTCGACATGACCGTCCACGGACGGCAGGAAACCTGGGAGGACTCCCCGCCAGGCTGGCCGCAGCCGTACGAAACCCTCGGTCAGCAGTTCCGCAAGGACGGACTGCCGACCGCGCAATGGGCACGGATCACCGCAGGCCACGACGACGACCTCCACAGCGGACAGCCCATCACGGACGGCTCAGGCTGCTGCTCCTGAACTGGAACCCGACGGCGGTCCCGGCTGCACGGTCGAGGCCCCGTATTCCTGCGGACCGTCCACACCCGGTTACGGTGTGCGTGCTTCAACGGGCCACATCCGAGCAAGCGCGAAGAGGCCCCGTCTGGGCCAAAAGCGCAGGTGGTAGCCCTTTCGATGTGACGCACTGCCAGTTCTCTGGGCTTAAAAGGTCGTCGCATTTGGTGAAGCGGTGACACTGCGTCGACTGGAGAACGAACCGGCGGGGCCCTCCCGGGCCTGGCAACACCACAACCGCGGAGAGGAGGATGACCGCTGGGGGTAGTGAAGTCCCAGCTCAAAGCGTTTCCAACTCTGTACACAGGTGGCCCTTCGGGAGAGGAAGCAGCACATGAACTGCACGAGCGAGTACGCAGGCGCGGGTGGCATCACCGCGCTCGCTGCCGCCATCGAGTGCCTGGCAGCAATCAAGCAGTGTGGCATCCGGGAGGTGGCGAAGTGACCGTGGTGGTGGACGCTGAGATCACGGCGCTGCTGAGTGTCTTGCAGGTGCAGCGAGACCACGTGTTGGGGGCAGTGGAAGGGCTCAGCGAGGAGGCGCTGCGGCGCCCGGTGCTGCCCTCTGGGTGGAGTTGCCTGGGGATGGTGCAGCACCTCACGCTGTCGGTGGAACGTTTGTACTTCCGTGCCGTTGTGGCTGGGGATCCGGTGGTCATCGACCTGGTGAGCAGCCAAGACAGCGCATGGCAGGTGGCTTCGGGGCTGCCGGCCGCCGATGTCCTTGACCGCTATCGCCATGAGGCGTCCCTGGCGGATGCCGTCATCGCCGCCTCATCTGCAGATGCCGACTTGGTCTGGTGGCCCTTTCCGGAGGGTGAGTGGCGCCTGCACAATCTTCGGGATGTCCTGCTCCATGTGATCACTGAGACCGCGTGCCACGCTGGCCACCTTGATGCGGTTCGCGAACTCATCGACGGGCGTCAGTGGTTGGTGAACACCTAGACCACCAGCAGCGCAACTGGGTCAAGGCCGATCCGTCCGAGGTGGATCAACCCTTTTACAACGCCTAACGCCACGGTCACGATGCTCGCGGAGGTCGGCGGAGCGGCTTTGGGCGGGAGCTGCCATGGGGCGAGTGATCATGGCCCCGTAAGCTGATGGCGCGTCGGGCAGTCTGTGGACCTGCCAAGCTCTTCAAGAACACGGCCAAGACTCCCGACGGCGACCCGTTCGCGGAAGAGCGCGCGTGCCAATGCTCGCCGGCGTGGCCCAGCTTGGAGACGACGGCGAACGGGTACGTGCTCCCGGCTCAGCCCTCCAGCCACTACAGCGTTCTCACGAACCTCGAGGCCGATCCATTCGTCGCGCGCTGCACCGATTGCCACGCTCGCTATCCCCATCCTTGGGTGATCCCGCAGGGCGCACCGATGCCTTTCGCCTGGGCTCGCGAGACTCCGCCGACCGCGTGAGCGTCGAGCAGGCTCAGTATGGGAAGAATCGCACTCACGGCCGGGGAAGCCAGGAGAAGACCACGCGTGCCCCCTGCATGCCCGATCGGACGGCCACAGGCGGGGAACGTCGACGAGTCGCCCGGAGACTCGCAGGTCAGCTTCTTGCCAGATCAGGCCCAGCGCGGTTACGCGATCTTCCAAGTGGTGCTCCAGGACCAGGACAGCGGCGCTTGACTTGGTCATTGAAACTCCCGGCCAAAGTCGCTCCGACGATCGCGTGGGCAGGCTCACCGACTCAGCTCCTCAGAGTCACGAGTCCCTTCACAGCGATTACGACGCCCATGATCCCAAGCACGACCCTCATGCGCTCAGGGGTCTTCCCGATCATCCGCCCCCGAGTATTGACCGCGTCCAACCAACCCCAGATCCATGGGGCAACGTTGCGGTAGTTGCAGGCCACCGCGATCAAGACACTCGCCGCAAGTAGTTCGACCACCCCACGAAGAACCAACGCCGTTCCCGTCCCTGCCCCCACGACCAACGCCGCCAGTCACGACATGATCCCCCACCGCTGTACAGCAGGGAAGTACAGCAACCACAGCAACCGCGGCCGTCCACCACCGATCCCGGACCACCGACTGACCTGCCGAGCAGACCTCAGTGACCGTCCTGCCCGTAGTTCGCATCGAGGGGCACACGGCGACACCCCCTCGGGCCGTCTCCGGGCCGTACGGGGGTGCTCAACGACGACCAACGCTGACAACCACCGACAACTAAGTCGCAGGTCGCAGCGTTGATCGATTAACCGGCGGCAGGTCAGGGACCCGGCCCTTCACTTCTTCGACTACTGATCGCACTTGACGAGGGAGCGACGCGAGGGCGGCCCCGAGGGGCCGCGCGTAGTGGTGTGTAGGTAGAGCCTCCTGTTGAGGCAGACACGGTCTGGCCATGGGCGACTTGTGGTAGGCAGGGCTGGTGATCAGTCGACTGCCTCTCGACCAGCAACTTGATTCTCTGCATGCGGTGCTTTCGCGTAATGACGTGTTGACGGAGGTGCTGGCGCGGACCGCGACGTTGGGCCTTCCTGGGTGGTACGTGGCGGCCGGGTGTCTGTTCCAGACCATATGGAACGTGGTCACAGAGAGGCCTCCGACCAGCGGCATCAAGGACTACGACGTCATCTACTTCGACGGCAGCGATCTTTCTTGGGAAGCAGAGGACGCAGTAATCAAGGCCGGACGGAACGTCTTCGCCGATCTGCCTGCAGACGTTGAGATCAGGAACGAGGCGCGGGTCCACCTCTGGTATGAAGCCAAGTTCGGGGTGCCGTGTCCGCCGTATGACTCCGCCGAGGCAGCGATCGACAGTTTCGCCGCAACGACGTGTTGTCTGGGAATTCGTGTGGAGACGGACGGCCGTTGGCGCGTCTATGCCCCGCACGGACTGTCGGACATGTTCAACCTCGTCCTCCGCCCGAACCCGGCACTTGCCCCTCGGTCGGTCTATGAGACGAAGGCAGCGCGATGGCGCGAGCAGTGGCCCGAGCTGAGGGTGATGGACTGGCCGGCCACAAGCAGTGCCTCGGTCGCCGCCGAAGGCGTACAGCAGCGAAATACCGCAACCACAAGAATTGATCCCGTCCAGTAGCGACCTTGAAGGGCCTTGGTGCGACCGGTATGACCGTCAGCGACCGATCCACATAGAGCTACGGATCAGATGCTCGTGTGCCACAGGCGTGCCACATCGACTTGTCAACCACGGTCTCTCGAAGTCCGTGACGGTGCAGGAACGAGCCAGCGTCCTGGTCGCAGCATCCGTGGCGTGACCAGCGCAGACCATCCAACCAGGACCACCAGGCTTACAAGGCAGTGGTCCGCTGGCATAGCCAACGCGGCCGCGACACTTCCAGAAGAACGAGCCGATACGTGATCCAACACCCAGTCCCCGCACGAGCGTTGACCTACCGTGCAAAGGTGGACAGCATACGCTTGTGACCAGGCACCATCCTGCGATGACACGGGGCCATCATGGCAGTTGAACAACGACACGAGACGCGTCGGCTGCGTGAGCGTCTGCGCGGTTACCTCATCGCCGTGGCGCTCCTCGCTGGGTGGGCGGTCATAGGTCACCGGTGGATGTCTGAACCGTGGTCAGCGTGCATAGAGGACATGCTCTTCGTACTTGCGGCAGCCGTGCTCTACTGCGAGATCCGCGCCTGGCGATTCCGTCGCATCCACCGTATGTCCGATTGATCGGAATCAACGGGCAGCAACAGTGAGTGTCTAAGCCTCGATCCACCGGGCAATAGCCGGTCCAGGGCTTGGACATGAAGACGCGGATGCCCTCTGAGCTGGGACGATGGGACTTCCTAGGGTTCCATGTCCACAGAATCGGAGTGCATCCGCGAGATGCAATCTTCCCATGCCACTTCGGCGGTGTCCGCCGCGTTCGATGAGGCGAATCTGGTCGCGTATGCCGGGCTGGTCCCGGTGATGCGGTTGGCTGAGCGGTGCGGGCTTGCCCGTCTGACGGCGGACAAGGTGAAGCTGAGGGGGGCGAAGAACGGGGCGGGTGCCGCGGCGGACGCCAAGGTCACCAGCATCGTGGCCGGCATGGCCGCGGGCGCGGACAGCATCGACGACCTGGACGTGCTGCGGCACGGTGCGATGCCCCTGCTGTTCGCAGGTATCCGTGCCCCGTCCACTCTGGGCACGTTCCTGCGCTCGTTCACCCACGGTCATGCCCTCCAACTCCACGCGGTGCACCGCCAGTTCCTGGCCGCGCTGGCCGCGAACACCCCGCTGCTGCCCGGCGCGGGCGAGAAGGCGTTCATCGATGTCGACTCCACTCACAAACGCGTCTACGGCCGCACCAAGCAGGGTGGCGAGTACGGCCGGTTCAAGGGCATCCGCACCCTGCACCCCCTGCTCGCCACGATCTGCACCCCCACCTCCCGACCGGTGATCGCCACCGTGCGGATGCGCCGCGGCAAAGCGGCCGACTCCCGCGGCGCCCCGAAATTCGTCAGCGAGGCACTGGCCACCGCCCGTGAGGCCGGCTGCACAGGCCTGCGCATCCTGCGCGCCGACTCGCAGTTCTACAACGCCGGCGTCATCGCCGCCTGCCGCCGGGCCGGCGCCCGCTTCTCCCTCACCACCGGCATGAACCCCTCCATCAAACGGGCCATCGCCGCCATCGACGACACCGCCTGGCAGCAGATCACCTACCCCACCGCCGTGCCCGACCCGGAGAGCGGCGAGCTCATCTCGGACGCCGAAGTCGCCGAGATACCCGCCTACACCGCGTTCGCCGGCCGGAAGAAAGCAGATCGGGTCACCGCCCGCCTCATCGTGCGCCGGGTCCGCGACCTGGCCAAACCCAACACCATCGGCGAGCAGGGCGAACTCTTCCCCGCCTGGCGCTACCACCCGTTCTTCACCGACAACCCCGCCCCCACCCTCCAGGCCGAGCGGGAACACCGC
This sequence comes from Streptomyces sp. CA-106110, assembly GCF_050936285.1. Classification (NCBI taxonomy): domain Bacteria; kingdom Bacillati; phylum Actinomycetota; class Actinomycetes; order Kitasatosporales; family Streptomycetaceae; genus Streptomyces; species Streptomyces sp. CA-106110. The sequence continues at coordinate 6,338,842 of NZ_JBNJNB010000001.1, forward strand.
CACCACGCCGTCGTCGAGCAGGTCATCGCCGACAGCAAGAACTCCGCACTGGCCCACCTGCCGTCCGGGCACTTCCACGCCAACGCCGCCTGGCTCACCCTGTGGGCCATGGCCTACAACCTGCTGCGGGCCACCGGCGCCCTGACCTCCGCCTTCCACGCCAAAGCCACCACCGCCACCCTGCGCGCCCACCTCGTCCACGTCCCCGCCAGGATCGCCCGCTCCGCCCGCCGCCTCACACTGCACCTACCGCAGCGATGGCCCTGGCAGCACGCCTGGACACGACTGTTCGACACCGTCCACCCGCCACCCGAGGCGGCCCGACGTCACTGACCATCCCGCCCCGCCAGGGGCCCGACCGGAGCAGAACCGTGGAAACGCTGGGCAGACCAGCAAATACCCCCCGCCCACGTCCAGTCACAGCCCCAACGCCCGACCCTCGAAACCTCAAAAGACCCCTTCAAAGCCGACCGGTGGATCGAGGCTAAGTGCGTGACAACGCCGACGAACAGCGGCGGACGTGCACGCACATCTGTGGACCGTCGCCGCAGGTAGGGAGCACACCAACCCAAGGTCGGGCGCCCGCTCAAGTTGCTTCGGGACGAAGCGGTCGTGGTTTCACATCCCGCCATCTGCAGGCACACGGAATACCGGGCCTCGGGCACCCAGGACCCCGGGCACGCCCTGCCATAGGGCTGCACCGTTCTCCCGCTCCCAGCCCGCTGTCGCCCGGGACCGCACCCACGCGGCCAGGGCTGCCGGAATCAACATGACGGGCGGCATCACCTCATGGAACGCAACGCCGATGAGCACCATCCAGCAGCCTCCCGCGCCGACGAATCCGGCCGTGCGCCGTAGCGACAGCCGTCGCGCCGCGTCCTGGCCGGCGCGCGGTTCGTCGACACCGTCGATCTGCGCGGCCTGCTCGTACTTGCGGCGGAGCCGGGCGGGGAGACGGAAACCGAGTGGCAGCAGCGCCAGGCACCCCAGAGTGACCGCAACCGTGCCCACCAGCAGGGTCTCCAGCCGGTGAGTCGTCCCGATCAAGAGCAGCAACAACCCTTCGGACAACACCGCGCCCGCGCCCATCATCAGCGCAGACGTCTGATGGAAGTACACCACCCTTATCAGCCCGGGTCCGGCACCCTCAGTCATCGTCTCAGCTCTCTGCCCGGACACCCGCACGGGCAGGGTAGATCCAACGCCGCGCGAAACGCGGGGTCAACCGGCCACGTGTCAGAACATCGTCAAGACTGTCCCGCCCCAGCGCCCGGGCTCGCGCAAGGCAGACATAGCCACGTTCAAGGGACAGTTGGATGCCGTCGCCGACCCCGCGAGTGCCGGCACCAGCGCTTTGCTCGCCCAGTACTGCGACGACCATCTCTCGTAGAGGGCTCGGTGGTGCATCAGTCACGACCGTGGCCGTCTCGATTTCCGTCTCATTCAGCCCCGTTCACCGCCGTTCAGGCGAGACCCATGGCCGAGCCCGACCCGGCGACCGTCCACCCATGAACCCAGGTGAACGCCCCCGAACGACGCGTACCACGCCACCAACACAGTTGGAAAGCGTGTTGGTGGGCAGCCTTCCTGACATGGACGCAGGGGGACGCTTCTAGTAACCATTACCGGCGCAGCGATCGCTCTGCTGGGGCAGCACCTGAACAAACGCAGTGAGGCACGCGCCAAGACCGTTGAGCTGCTCATGGACGCGTGTGCTCAAGTCGCGGCATCAAGCAGAGATTTCCTCAACCGCGTGTGGGAAGAGCAAGTCCTGAGCCATGAGGGTCGCGTGGTCGAGTGGGACCTAGCGAGTCATCGTCTGGCTTCCGCGCGCTACAGATCCTGTCCAACGACGCTGGGCTGTTGGCTGCACTGCGCGAGGTCAATGACGCCGGCCAAGCCTTGGGAGCCTACTGGCGACAGGGTAACGCGGAAGAGCCTGAGTACCGATCCCGGCGGGATCGGTGCCGTACCGCCATGCACTCGTTCATCGAGCAGAGCAGCCGTGTGATCGGCAAGCACCTGGAGCGCCCTTAGGTGACCGCCGCACCACAAGCGCACCAGACCGAGCGGGGAACAGCGGGGAACCGCGGTGAAAGCAGCCGGGCCCGACAGAGCAGCCTCGCTGCCGTTCGCCCAGGTCAGCGCCCGAACCGACCTCAAATGATCGCAGCTTCCCGAGCTGAGGGCGTGAGTTCGATTCTCGTCACCCGCTCCACAAAGAAGGCCCAGGTCAGAGACCCGGGCCTTTTTGGGCTCTCCTGCCGTATGCGTGGGTCATTCTGTGGTGGGTTGGCGGCCGGGGAGGGTGGGGCGGTCGCCGACGAGGGTGAGCATGACGAGGGCGATGATGGCGTCGGCGGTGTGGAAGCCGAAGCCGCGTCGGATGATCAGGCGGGTCTTGGTGTTCGTGCTCTCGATCAGTCCGTTGCTCATGCCGGTGGTCAAGGCGGCGCGGATCGCCTGATGGTGGCGGCGGATGCGGCGCTGGAGGTCGATGAAGCTGTCGATGCGGCAGCGGCGGGCCCAGCCGATCCAGCGGTCCAGAGCGGACAGGGCGGCGGTAGGCCGGGTCTTGGCCAGGGTGAATACCGCGCGGAGGGCTTCCTTCAGGCGCCAGGCGCGGTGCAGGCGGGGATCGGTGGCGGCGATCCAGGTGAGTTTCGCGGCCTGCCGATCGGTGAGGTCTGCCTCGTTCTTCCACAGCGCGAAGCGGGAGTCTTTCAGCGCCCGGGCGGTGTCCGGGTCGGCGGCCTGGTGGCGGGCGCGGTTCCACGAGGCACGGCGTTCGACATCCAGGGCGTCGGTGGCCCACGCGATCACGTGAAAGGGATCCATCACGCGCACCGCCGAGGCGACCCGGTCGGCCAGGACCTGGGCGATCCAGGCGGCGCCGTCGGCGCTGATGTGCGTGAGTTTGGCGGTGCGCTGCTTGCCGAGGGCGTCGAAGAAGCGGTCGAGGACGTCCTTGCCGTGTCCGTCGGCCATCCACACCACCTTCGCGGTCTCGTGGTCCACCACGACGGTCATGTACTTCTGCCCCTTGCGGTGGCTGATCTCGTCGATGCCGATCCGGGTCAGCCCCGCCAGCCGGTCGACGGCCCGGTCACGGTCGGCGACCACCCGCTCCACGATCGCCCCGACCGTGCGCCAGGAAGTCCGCATCAACTGTGCGGCCGCGCTCTTGGAGCACTCCGAGGCCATCCAGGCGGCCTGCTGATCGAAGGCGTAGGTGTGTCTGGCACCGTGACGGGCCCAGGGCACCGCCGTCACCGTCACCCCGTGTCGGCGGCAGTCCACCCGCGGCGCGTCGGCCTCCAGGAAGACCCGCATCACGCCGTGGTCGAGGTCTCGCCACCGACGCCGGCCCCGCCCCGCGTCGAACCAGGGCGCCGGCCGTCCGCACCGGCCGCACCGCTGCCGACGGCGGGCATCGGGCCGTACCGACACGACCACACATTGTTCGTTCTCATCGATCCGGACGCCCTCGACCACGGTGTTTTCCGCCGTCAGGGACCGCTTCCATATGCTGAAGACAGACACGCCGTTTCTCTGCTTGATCAAACTTGAGCCTAGACACCTCAAGGATCACAGGAAGCGGCGTGTTTCACGTATCAGCCCAGGCCACAGCACCCACGCATACGGCAGGAGAGCCCCTTTTTGCTGTCCACCGTGATCAGTTGTCGCGTGCCGGATTCGTGCCAGAAGGTTGATCGTCGGCTTCGGCGGGCTTAGCTTCTGGCACGGCCGCAGCTTCCTGGCGTGCCTTGCTGACGATGGCGTCCAGTCCGGTTGCAACCTGCTGCAGACGATCGTCGTCGGAGTGCTGGTAGCTCAACGCTGCCTTCTCCAAGGACTGGCCGGCGCCGACCATCGTGTCCTTGAGGGTGGCCCCGGCCGTGAGACGACGGTTGTCGTGGCAGTCTCACGGCCGGGCAGGCAGGCTTATCGGGTGACCATGACGGCGTCCAGGGTGACGGTGGATCGTCCGGGTGCGCTGCCGGAGAGGACCTTCAACTGCACTCTGTGGGCAGTGATCGTGGCGCCCAGCGTGCGGGTGAACACCACTTGCCGGTAGGCGGTCTTCGCGGCGTACGTGTTCACCGTGCCGACCGTCTTTCCGTCCACCAGGACCGCGAAGCGCCCGCCGTTCGACTTCCGGGTCGCCACTATGCGCAGTTGGGTGCCGTCCGCCGAGAAGGACACGGATGCGCCCTTGACGGCGGAGGCGCGCTCGGTGCCGGACCAGGCGGAGGATGCCGCTACCGACTGCCAGGTGCCCGAGTAGTGCAGTGCCGCGGCACGGTCATCGATCGGGATGCCGGTGGCCGCCGCCTTGCCCCAGGGACCGGTCTGGCCGACGTCGTCGTGAGCGCGGACATAGAACCGGTAGGTGAGTCCGGGTACCGGCTTCACCGGGCTGCTCGCTTTGCCGAAGACCGCGGAGGTGGACGTGGTGCCGGTGCGCCAGGTCTGCAGCGGCCCCAGTTGCCAAGAGCCCTTGCTGTTACGGGTGGCGACGCGCCAGCCGACGTCGTACGACTTCACGCCCGCGGTCTTCGCCGACCAGGCGACCGGCACCGCGGCGCTCGTCGCCGCGGTGCTCGCGACGGTCGGAGCCGTGATGGAGGCCGCAGGGACCGCCCGACGCAGGGTCACCTTGCCACTGATGTCGGGCGCCGCCCGGCCGGTCACCGTATCGCGCACTGTCAGTGTCCAGGCATATGCGCCCTCGGCGGCTGCTGTGCCCGCTTCCGTCTTTCCGTCCCACACCGGTGCGATCCTGCCGTCGGAGGCGGTACCAGTCAGGGAACGGACCTGCGTGGTGCCGGACTTGAGGGTGAGCGTCCAGCTCACCGGCCGGTTGTAGGCCCAGGTGGGGTTCCAGTTGTCGGCCGATCCGTCGCCGTTGGGGCTGAAGCCGCTCGGGGCGGCGGCCGAGGCGGCGGTGGGAACGCCGGCCCAGATCACGTGGGTGACTCCGGCGCCATCCATCCAGGCTGCCCAGGGTGCATCGCGATCGACGGCCCACCGTTCGGCGGCGGCACTGTCGGCCTTTTCCGGGAGGGCGAACAGAGGCTGCGTCTGGGCTCCTGCCACGCCCAGCGCCTGGGCATTCAGCATGACGGTGCTGCTGCCCGAGGTCCTGGTGAAGGTGTACAGCACGTTCGCGCCGAGGATCGGCGTGTGGACGGAGGCGTCCACGGCGGTGCGCGTCGAGGTCCCCGCCTTGAGGAGCAGGCCGTTGGTGGACGCGGCCCCGCAGGTGGTCAGCAGGATCCAGGAGCCTCGCACCTGCAGGCCTCCAGGAAGGCAGTTCACCGTGGCTACAGTGCTCACCGTGCCAGTTGCCAGGTCTGTACGCCGGATGGACCAGGCGGAGCCACTGGCGTCGGAGACGGAGGAGTAGAGGGTGCCTCCGTCAAGTGCAGAGCCGCCCGGCACATGCTTGCTCGCACCGCTGCTGACGGTCTGCAGCAGAGGCCCGGCAATGGAGCTGGGGTCATTCGACAGAACATGCTCCCCGTCGAAGTCCATCACCTCGGCGCCCCCGGGGTGCGGGAGGGCGGCACCGATCTGCTTGCCGGCCTGGTAGACCTCGTAGCCACTGCCCTGATCGGTCAGGACCCGGCCGCCGGCGGCAGCCAGCGTGGGATGCACGATCCCGTTGGAGTAGGCCATCACCCGTGAGGGGCCGCTCGCCGAAGCGGCGGCCGTACCCACCGAGAGCTTGCTGCTGAGCAGGACGCCGCTGCGCCGGGAGGAGTCGTCGCTGGTGTAAAGGACGCCGTCGGAAAGCGCCATGGCGTCCAACCGGGCCGGGCCGGCAGGGATCGTGGTGGCATCGCCCGCGGCCGTGGACACCCGTCCGGCGACGAGGGTCTGGATCCGGGCGTCGACGTCCGGCCGGTAGAGCGACACCCGCATCCGGCCGTCGTCGCCCACCGAGACGTCGGTGAACGTCCCGCCGAGATCCGCCGCCGGCGCGGAGCCGTCCCTGGACATGGCAAAGAGTTCGCTGCCGGTGCCCGCCGGGTTCCAGCTGGTCCAGGCAAGGGTGTCGTCGCTGATCCAGCGAACCCCGTCGACAGGCAGGGTGACGGTGGTCGGGCCATCGCCCGGCGCCGACCGCTGCCACTCCGTCAGGACGGCACCGTCGATGACCCCCACCCTGCTGGGAGTGAGCTCCAGCCCCTGCGGCAGCATCTGGGACGCGGGCTGGGCGACGGTGACCACCTCAGAGGTGGTGAAGTCGACATACGCCACGACGTACTGCCAGGTGGCGGTCTTCCTCAACACCAGGGCGCCGTTCGTGTCCGAGGCGAGGACCTCGTACTGCGAGTCGTCGGAGAGCAGCGTCCGGTCCTCGCTGCCAGGAGTACGCAGAATCAGGCGAACCCGATACTCCGAGCCCTGCAGGTAGCTCTGCTCGATGAGGATGCCGTCACCGGCCTGCCCACGGTAGCGCTCGGTGCCCGCTGCCCCGGAATCGTTGTAATTGACCGGGAGCGTGCTCTCGGCTCCAGAGTCCAGATGGCGGAGTGTGACGTGGTCGGCCAGGGCGCCGTTGGGATTCGTCGAGGTGGCGACGGCCACCACGCCGTTCTGTACGGACACCGCGTTGACCTGCACGGTATCAGTGGTGTCGGCGAGCGGCCCGAGATCCTGGGGCGTGCCTCCCTGGGTCGCGACCCAGCCGTGCGGCCGGAAGTCGGCGGACGTCTGCTGGCTCCAGACAACCACCTGACCGGACCCGGATATCTGGTCCGCCGACGGTGCCGAGGTCGGCCGGGCGGGCAGCGATGTGGACACATCCGTCGCAGTCGCCGCTGCGGCTGTGGCGGGGGCCAGGGCGACAGCCTGCGGCAGCAGCAGTGCGCCGGTGACGGCCGTGACGGCGAGCAGATGACACTTGCGCGATGGCATAGCGTCGGGGTTCCTTTCGGACGAGAGGCGCGCATCATCGCACGCGTCCTGACCGCGTCCACCAGCAGGGATCCATTGGTGCTGAGCGGTGGTTGCAGGCCCCGATTACCGCGACCTCGGCCCTCGCATCTACGCCAACCAGTACGCCAACAGCCGCGCACAACGGCAACTGTCGGCGGTGGTGGACGCCCGAAGTGAGCAGCTCTTGTCACTCCAGGACACGGCCTGAAAAGCGGAACGTCGCATCAACCTCATGTATTCAGCTATGAAGTGGAACTGACGCCTTGACAGCAGAAGGGTGCCTCTCACCTGCGATGATCTGGATTGCCTAGATCAAGAACGTCGCGGGGAAGAGGCACCCGGAAGGTGAAGAGTACCCGCTGGGACCACCGGCTCGGCGTGCGGGCCGACGACCGCAACCTCGTGGGGCACGCCGGCGTCGTGCTCCTGCGCAGGATCGCTGACAAGACCGGACTGACCACGGCCCTGGCCCGAGCCCTGCCCCAGGGAACCGGGCCGGGCTGGCGTGACCGCGGCGAGGCCCTGGTCATGCTCGCCTGCGCGATCATGCTCGGCGCCACCAACGTCCTGGAGGCCGAGCAACTCCAGCACCACTGGCGGCGATTGTTCCCGCGCCCGATCTCAGACAGCACCCTGCGCCGCGCCCTGGAGGCGATCGACGGCCCGGTGGCGGCGCGGGTTGAGCGCGTCCGCGCTGCGATACGACGCGTGGTGTGGACGATGCTCGCCCTGCGCCCCGGGGGCTTTCCCTGGATCTCGGTGTGCGGGCGGGAGCTGGCCGGCTGGTACGTCCTGGATCTCGACGCGACCATCGTGACCTGCAGCAGCCGAAAGGAGGGGGCGGCCGGCACGTTCAAAGGCAGCTATGGGCATCATCCGCTGGGGGCGTGGGTGGCCAATACCCGCGAGTGCGCGGCGATGCTACTGCGGTGTGGCAACGCCGCCGCCAACGACGTCGCCGACCACAAGAGCGTCCTGGCCGCAGCTCTGCGCCAGCTACCGCTGCCCATATGGTCGAAGCTGCTGATCCGGATCGACGGTGCGGCCTTCAGTCACGCCCTCCTCGAGCACCTGCAGGCGCTGACCACCAGCCGGCGCCGCGTGCGCTGGGTGACCGGCTGGGCGATCAACACCGCGGACGAGCGGGCGATCGCGCTGCTGCCCGAGCAGGTGTGGACTTGCGCGCTGCGGCAGGACGGCCAGGTGCACGAGATCAAGGGCCCCGACGGCGAGTGGCTGTCTTACCAGGTCGCCGAGCTGACCGGGGTGCGCGACCTGACCGGCTGGCCCGAGGGGATGCGGCTGATCGTGCGCCGGGTAAACCCTCGCGCCGGGATGCGAAGAAGCTGACCGCCTTCGAGAAGCGCACCGGCTGGCGCTACCAGATCATCGCCACCAACATCCCCGCCCACCACGGGCTTTCCGGGGTGCCAGCCTCCGGGCAGATGTGGTTCGTCGATGCCTTGTATCGCGATCACGCTGAGGTGGAGGACCGCGTGAAAGCAATCAAGCGGGTCGGGCTCGCCCTGCTGCCCTCGAAGTCCTGGCAGCTCAACGCCGCCTGGATCCTGGCCGCCGCCCTCGCGGCAGACCTCGACGCCTGGATGCGACTCCTCCTCCTGCATGACGAGCCGGAGCTGGCCGGTGCCGAGCCGGAGACGATCCGGATGAAGCTGTACCACCTGCCCGCCCGCCTCACCGCCCATGCCCGCCGACGCACCCTCCACCTCGACCGCACCTGGCCATGGGCGGCCGCGTTCGCCACCGCCTGGCAGCGCACCACCGAACTCCCGGCCGCCCCCTGACGGCTGGTCACCACCCCGACGAGGACCAGGAAGGAGAAGACCCGCACCACCCTCGGGTCCGTGGAACCCGACGCCCCCGCAGCGTCATGCGACGGCCCACCCCGACACGGCACGGGACATAACGGGCAGACAGCCGCCCATGGCGAGGCCGTCACGCCGCAGAACAATCGAGGTCAACGCCCGTGCGATCCCTGTGACTTCCTGCGTGACTCAAGTTGACGCTGTTGTCAGAGCCCTCCTCTAGCCTCCCTCACGTGGCCGAAAACCAGTTTCGGTCCGTCACTTACCGGAAGAGATCCTGGACTTGACTGGCAAGAGAAATGCAGTGTCCTTCGCCCTGGTCTGCTCGATGGCTCTGCTGGGCGCCGGCACCGTACCGGCCGCCGCGGACGGCGTCGCCGACAGCAGTGCCACGCTGCCGATTTCGTCGGCTTCGGACATCGTGGTGGACCGTGACCACCAGCGTGTGTTCATCAGTTCTCCCGCCGACAACAGTGTTCTGGTCACCGACTTCAGTGGTTCGGTAGTCGGCGAGATCGACTCCGAGCCCGGCGCGCAGGGACTGGCGTTGAGCGGCGACTCGAGCTTCCTCTACGTAGCGCTACCGGATGCCCACGCTATATCCATGATCAACACGAGCACTCTGCAGGAGTCGAACCGCATCCCGACAGGCATCAATGTCCAGCCGCGTCATCTGGCTGTCGTAGGCGACAGGGTGTGGTTCGGCTACGACTCGTCACAGGAGGGAAAACTGGGCTTTTTCGACCGCAGTACATGGAATGTCGCTCTGGACCAGGACGGTAGCCACCACTTCGAGTCCGCGCCGGTCCTGACGACGTCCAACACTGCTCCGGTGCTGGCCGCCGGTTCGACCTGGCTGGGCACAACAGAAATCCAGGTGTACGACATGTCGTCCAACCCACCGGTGCCGACGGCGTACACAGCTTTCCCCTCCGACGCGGGCAGCGGTGGGCTTCAGGACATGGCCGTCACGCAGGACGGCACCCATATCGTGACGGCCGGCGGATCTGCGTCCGACGAGCAGGCATTCCGTATGTCGGACTTGAGCGTTGACGGCAGCTACACGACCGGACCCGGGGCGAACGCGGTGGCCGTCGCGATGGACAGCAGGATCGCTGCCGGTGTCCTGGGGCAGGACTCGCATGACCTCTCCATCTTCCAGCCCGACGACAGCACAGCCCTGCAGAGCTACGACCTCACCGATGAACTGGTGCCCGCAGGTCTGGCGTGGACTCCCCTCGCTGACCGACTTCTCGCCCTCACGCAGCCACAGGGCGGTGGCCCCGTCACACTGCGCGTGATCGGCTCGCCCGCCAGGGTCTCCACCACTCTCTCGCTGCAGGCTCCCGCTACTGCTCACCGGGGCAAGCCGCTGACCCTGACGGGTGTGATCACCTCGGGAATCCCGCTCACTGACGGGTACACCGTTACGGTGACCCGCACCGACTCCGCCTCGCCCGGCGGCGTCATGGTGGGCACGCCGTCTGTCGCCAGCGACGGCAGCTTCACCCTCACCGACACCCCGCCCGTGGCCGGAGCGGTCGTCTACACCGTCACGTACCCGGGCGACTACACACGCATCGGCGCGGAGGCCACGGCTACGGTCCGGACAAGGTAGGGCGGCGGCTCACCTGCAAACCTGCCCGCGCGGGGTAGACAGCGGTCAGTGTGCTGTCCGGGGCGACCGTTCACGGCTTCATGAGCGAAGCCGTATTTTCAGGACCGGTTGCGTGGCATCAGTAGCTGACATCAACAGAGGCGTACAACCGCGTACGGTGGCTCGCCCGTAATCGGTGGACGAGCCGACAGATCCGAGCAGGCGAGCGGTTTGTGATGGTGCTGCATGCGCCTACGGATCAGAAAGTCTCTGACATCCCTTGCTGACATCAACGTCGTCGGACGGTGGCGGATCCAACGGGCCTCCAGCGGATCGGAGAGCCGCCGCCGCTCATTGTTCCGGCAGATCGCTGTGAGCCGAAGTCGAACTTGTAAAGCGAAGGTCGTCGGTTCGAATCCGGCAAGGGACTCTACTTAGGCGATGACCTGGGGTTTTCCCCAGGTCATCGTCATTTTCCCAGAGAATGTACGGCTCAGGGCACGTACGACCGAGTGTTGCTGGCCCACAGGGCGCCGCCCTTGCCGGGTCCGCCGGTGCTTGTGTAGACGACGAGGTTGCCGTCGCTCTGCAGTAGGGCGTACGCGCCGGTGTGGCCGTTGGTGTGGGTGGACCAGAGCGCGCTGCCGGTGCTCGAGTAGACGACGAGGTTGCCGTCGGTCTGCATGTAGGCGTAGGCGCCGGAGTGGCCGGAGGTGTGGCTGGACCAGATCGCCTTGCCGTCGCGCTTGCGGTAGATAACGAAGTTGCCGTCCGGCTGCATTACCAGGCGGGTGTATTGGGTCTGGGTCCACCAGCCGCCCAGGAGCTTCTGGCCCGAGCCGATCTTCGTCGACCGCGTGTAGGTGCCGTCCGACCACAGCGAGCCGCCGGTGCTGGGCCCGCCGCCGGAGCCGTAGACCACCACGTTGCCGTCGTCCTGCACCAGGAAGTACGCGCCGGTGTGGCCGTTGGTGTGGGTGGACCAGAGCGCGCTGCCGGTGCTCGAGTAGACGACGAGGTTGCCGTCGGTCTGCATGTAGGCGTAGGCGCCAGAGTGGCCGGAGGTGTGGCTGGACCAGATCGCTGGGCCGCTGCTGCTCGTGCCGTTCGTTTTGAGGTAGGCGACCAGATTGCCGTCGCTGCCCATCGCAAACGTGACGTTCGCGCTGCTCAGGCGGTGGCCGGAGGTGAGCTTCTGGCCGGGCTGCAGCGAGTTGACCGTGTTGGCGCCGCCGGCGAAGGCGGTGGTGCCGTTGGGGGTGCCGAGGCCGGTCGGGCCGTCGTACCCGGAGCCCGCGGTGCACAGGTAGCTCGTCGAGCAGGTGCCGTCGGAGCCCGCGGTGACGTCGTTCAGCGCCGACCTGTGGCCGTAGGGGTCGGAGGACGGGTAGCTGTTCGCGGTCGGGGTGCCGGCGAGCGCGTAGGTGGCCGCGATGAGGGGCGACGAGGCGCTGGTTCCGCCGTAGACGTCCCAACCCAAGGCGCCGTAGGTGTCGTAGACCGCGACGCCGGTGGCCGGGTCGGCGACCGCCGAGACGTCAGCGACGGTGCGCTTGCTGCAGCCGGTGTCGGACTGCCAGGTGGGCTTGGCCTCGTCCGCGGAGCATCCGGATCCCGTGCCGTCGGTCGAGTCGGTGGACCACACCGACTCACTCCAGCCGCGGGAGTTGCTCGCGCGGCTGAGCGAGGTGCCGCCCACCGCGGTGACGTACGGGGAGGAGGCCGGGTACTGGACGCCGTAGCCGCTGTCTCCCGCGCTGACGGTGATGGCGACGCCGGGGTGGTTGAAGTACTGGACGTCGGCGGTGGTCTCGGTCGGGTCCTCGGTTCCGCCGAAGGAGTTGGAGACGTACTTCGCGCCGAGAGCGACGGCCTCGTTCTCGGCCTTGCCGATGTCGGTCATGTCCGTGGAGGAGGCCTCGACGAGCAGGATGTGGCACTGCGGGCAGGCGGCGCTGACCATGTCGAGGTCGAGAGAGATCTCGCCGGCCCAGCCGGAGTCCGCGCTCGGGTAGGTGGTGCCGCCGCTCTGGTTGACCTTGCGGAAGCAGCCGTTCGCCGTGGTGCAGGCGGGAAGGTTGTACTGGGACCGGTAGGCGGCGAGGTCGGACTCGGCGTTGGGGTCGTCCATGGCGTCGACGATCGCCACGGTCCGGCCCGAACCGGCTGTGGCGGACGGCAAGTTGTAGGCGCTCTGCAGGTCCGATGGGCCGTAGCCGGACGGGGTGGTGTCCGGGCTGACAGTCAGGTGCTGGACGACGTCGGTGCGGGCCTCGGCGAGGCACGCCACGTGGCCCGGCGTGGTGGCGTGGGCGCACAGGTGTTTGACATGGGGCGCCCCGGTGGCCGACGGTGCGGCGGACGCGGTGGTCGTGAGCCATCCGGTCGATATGAGTGCCGTGGTGGACAGCAGGGCGGCGGTGGATGCCGCCCGACGTCTCCTTGAGAGCAAGGAAATGCCCTTCTTGTGGTGGTAGCGACCGAATGGCTTGCCCATGACAGTCGGATGCTGCCGATCAATGCCGATGCGAGATCCGCAGATGGGGGGCGCAGGAACGCTAGCCACACCGCCGACCACGAACAATGCGGAACAGGTAAATCCTTGATCAGAATTGCGTAGCCAGGCGACCGAGGCACGAGCGCTGCTCGACCGCGTCATCGACGGCTCTTGATCGAACGCGCCACGCCGGCTCAGACGGAGCCGGGGGCGCGTTGCGGGCCCGATGGTCGGCGTGCGTCCGTTCCCTACCCGGGTTCGGGATCTGTGACGCTTGAACGTTCTGGCGCGCTGTTACTCCAGGGCACTCATGTGACAGCTGTGCCCTGTTGGGACAGTTATGACAACGATGAGGCTTCAGGGCGGGCATGAAAACTGAACACGGGGCTCGGCGTGGTCGTCGAGCCGGACTGAAAACGCGCACGTGGGTGGCGCTCGGGGCGGTGATAGCCGGGGGTAGCGCGGCTGTCGCGACCGTCGCGATGGCCGGATCGGGCGGCCATGCGTCGGCCGCGCCAGCGCCGATCAAGACGCATGTCCACTCGCTGGCCCTGACCGGGACCAGCGCGTCGCTCAAGACGCTGGGGGCCCAGTCCACGGCCGCGTTCAGCATGGTGGGCGTCACCTGGAACGGCGCGCGCGCCAAGCTGCGCGGCACGGTGGAGGTGCGGACCCGTTCCGCCGTCAGCGGCCACTGGACCCAGTGGCTGAAGATGCAGCAGCCGGACGACCTGCCCGACGCGGCCGAGCTGAACCGTCCCGGTGTGCGCGGCGGGATGTCGCCTATGTGGTCGGGGTCGTCGAACGGAATCCAGGTCCGCGCGACCGGCACCGGCAAGACGACCGCGCTGCCCGCCGGGCTGCGGGTGGACCTGGTCGACCCGGGCAAGCCCGCCGCCGGCGGGACGCAAGCCTCCGGATTGGACCTGGCGGGCTACGCCATGGACGCAACCGCCACCGACACGGCGTCTTCGGCCGCCACCGACACCACACCGCCAACGGACAGCGCCGCCCCGACCGACACCGCAACGGCTACCACAGGCACCGGCGCTTCGGACACCCCGACCGCAACGGACTCCGCCTCACCCACGGACACCGCGACGGCCACGGACTCCGCCTCCGCCGCGCCGTCCTTCAGCGCCTCCAGCCCCGCCTCCACCTCGCCGAGCGCGTCCCCGACGTCCTGGCCCAGCCAACTTCCGTCGCTGTCCCAGGCGTACCCGTCCTGCACGACCTCCTCCAGCAGCCCCTCAGCGTCGGCGTCACCGACCCCGCCGAACCCGATGCCGGCCGCGACCACCTCGACGGTGGCCCCGCCCACCGTGGTCACCCGGGCCGGCTGGGGCGCGGACGAGTGCGCCCGGGAATCGGGTTACCCGACGTACGGCTCGGCAGTGAAGGTGATGTTCGTCCACCACACGGACACCACCAACAACTACTCCTGCGCGGACTCCCCGGCGATCGTGCGCGGCATCTACGCCGAGCACCTCAACCAGGGCTGGCGCGACCTGGGTTACAATTTCCTCGTCGACAAGTGCGGCACCATCTTCGAGGGCCGCTTCGGCGGGATGGCGCTGCCGATCGTGGGCGCCCAGACCTACGGGTTCAACACCAACAGCATGGGCGTGGCCGCCATCGGCACGTACACCGACCTCAGCGGTGGCGACTCCACGGCCAGCACTTTCCCCGGGGTCGCGCCGAGCCAGGCGATGCTGGCCTCCATCGCCCGCATCGCAGCCTGGAAGTTCGGCATGACCGGCGTGAACCCGGGCACCGCTACCGCGTCGCTGCCCGAGGGCGCCTCCGACAGTTATGGTTTCACCCTGGGCAAGAACTACAGCTTCAACGCGATCTCCGGGCACCGCAACGGATTCGCCACCGACTGCCCCGGCAACCAGCTCTACAACGCCCTGAGCACGATCCGCTCCTACGCGGCCGGCCCGGTCGGCGCGCTCTCCGTCACCGGGATGTCCGGCGGGGCGACCAAGTCCGGGACGAGCTACTACACCAAGGGCGCGGCCACGGTGAGCTGGACGACCGCCACGCCGTCTGCGGTGATCTCCGGGTTCGACGTCCTGGTCGACAGCAAGGCCGTGGCGCACACCTCCGGCTCCGCCCGCTCCGCCTCGATCTCGGTGGCCGCCGGCAGCCACACCGTCCAGGTGCGCGCCACCCACGTGCGCGGGTCGACCACGCTGTCGGGCTCGGTCACTCTGGTCGGTGACACCACCGCGCCCACCTTCCCGACCTCTCCCGGCGTGCAGGTGCGCACCGGCACGGTGAGCTCCACCGCGGTCCCGGTCACGGTGAGCTGGAAGGCCGCCGACAATGCGGCGCTCGCCAAGGTCATGGCGACCGCGCCGTCCTCGGCCACCTTCGGCCCGACGGTGACCTCCTGGGCGACCAGCGCTAAGCCCGGCGCCTCGGATCTGTTCGCGCTGAAGGCGTACGACGTGGCCGGCAACACCGGCGGCGTCTCCGTCTCCCGGACGCCGAACATCATCCAGGAGACCTCCACCACCCGGACCGGCACCTGGACCCACAAGAACAGCACCAGCTACCTGGGCGGCTACTCCTACAGCTCCTCGTCCGCCGGGGCGTCGATCAGCTGGACCTTCACCGGACGTTCGGTGGCCTGGATCGTCTCCCGGGCCTCCACTTCGGGCCAGGCGTACGTCTACGTCGACGGCACCAAGGTCACCACGGTGGACCTGAAGTCCTCGACGACCCTGTACCGCCAGGCGATCTGGACCAAGAGCTGGTCCAGCCCCGCCAAACACACTCTGAAGATCGTCGTGGTCGGCACCTCGGGCCGCCCGACCGTCACCACCGACGGCATCGCAACCATCGGCTGACCGGTCGGCCACACCCGACGAAGGAGCCCTCTGCCCGCGGAAAGGCCGCGGGCAGAGGGCTCTTTCAGTGGCCTCGCTCCGAACGGCCGCACCGAATGCCAGTCCCCCCTCAAAATCACCATCCACCACTTGAAGCACCCTCGCCACGTTCATTCGCCATGCTTAACGGAAGGACCGGAGGCCACAGTTGCGCTCGATAGACGACTTCGCGACCTCGGAGCCCGTGCTGCGGCTCTTGCTGGCCGGCAACGCGGAGAACCTGCCGCACCGGGAGGCGCTCTGAGAGTCGATTGTGTGGACCTGCCGCATCGAAGGCCGGGAGCGCTCTTTCAGCGCCAACTCGAATCGCCGTCTGACATCAACGTCCGCAGACAACAGCATCCGAGTACGGACGTGCACTGTCATTGTCTTCACTGGATACCCCACCCCCGGAGGAGCCGGTGATCGCCTGAAAAGCGAACGGTCGCTGCGGTCCAGTCACGGGTCTGGCGCGGCAGTGTGGGCCATGTGTGGGCCAGCACGAGGGCAATCTGTCTCCTGCGAGGCGTTGACGCAGGTCAGGGGCTGAATCGATACCGACACCACGCCGCTCTTGAAATCCGTCGTGGCGCGAGTCACCGTGGGTTCAAATCCCACACCCACCGCTTGCAGGTCAGAAGCATCGCAGGTCAGAGGGGGTGCCCCCGTCATCGGGGGCACCCCCTCTGCATGCGCTCTGTCCCGTCCTGATCCGCGGTATCCCACCTTTGACCAGCGCATGCGGCCCACCTGTGGCCCGGGCTCAGGGGCGTCTTCCGCCGACCGGACCGCCGGATGCCGATGTCGGTGTCCCGTGGTCGGCGGCTTCACCGTACGGGCGGGCCGGTCTGCCCTGCGGGGAATTCCTGGATGCCGAGTACCCGCAGCAGGTCCAGCCGCTCGCGGGTCTCGGTGTCCGCCGGGGTGAGTACCACCAGCTGCTGGCCCTGGTCGGGGGTGACCAGCGTCTCGCAGTCCATCAGCAGGCGGCCCACCCGTGGGTGCAGGAAGGTCTTGCGGTCAGCACGCCGGACCGCCACCTCGTGCTCGGTCCACAGCCGGCGGAAGTCGGCGCTCGCGGCCTGCAACCGGTCGACGAGCCCGGTGACTGTGGGGTCGCCGGAGCGGCGGCCGGCGGCCGCGCGCAGGTCGGCCACGAGCTGGCGGGCGTGGTACTCCTGCTCCTCGGGCGGGCAGATGGCGCGGGCAGCAGGGTCGGTGAACCAGCGATGTACGACGTAGCGCCGGTCGCCGGAAAAGCGGGTGTGGTCGCCTGACAGCAGGACGGCTGCCCGGTTCTGGGCGAGGACCTCGCCCAAGTCGGACAGCACCAGGGCCGGGGTGTCGCCGAGAAGATCGAGCATGCGTATAAGGCCGGCGCGGGCCAGGCCGGCCACCCCGTCGGCGGGCGGGGGCTGGTGGCCCGCCAGATGGAACAGGTGGTCGCGCTCGTCGTCGGACAGACGCAACGCCCGAGCCAGCGCCCCCAGCAGCTGGGTCGAGGGCTGACTGCTGCGGCCCTGCTCGAGACGTACGACGTAGTCCACCGACACACCGGCGAACATGGCCACCTCTTCCTGGCGCAGACCGGTGGTGCGGCGTCGGGGGCCGTCGGCGAGGCCGACCTCGGCCGGGCGGATCGCCTCACGGCGGCGGCGCAGAAAGTCGGCGAGCCGTGATTCCCCGCACGATCGGGCACGGATGGGACTTGGCAACTTTTGATCCGTGGCCCTACGGGCACAGTCAGCCTTCGCCGTGACTGGGCGCCGTGAGGTCCACCCATATCCACGGCTCGTACTGCCACGTGCGTACTTCGCCGATGACGAGGTCGACGGTCGCTCCAACTGGCGGCAGTTCCTGGGCGAGTCGCTGCACTCCGGGTTGTTTGCCGCGGCGAACGACGTCCAGCGAGGCGCCCACGGGCTCGTATTCATGGAGTTCTGCCATGAGGCCCCATGGCTCGCGACTGGTGATTGTTGCCTGGACTGTCTCGCCTTGACGGAGCTCGCTGAGGGGGCGCCTCGGTTCATTTGCCATGGCGGCATCGTCCCTCCTCGACCCACCACCCGCTCCGGCTCCCAGCACTACGGAGGACCGGCACAGCGCCGCGCACACCACGCGACCGAAGCACGCGCCCAACCCCCGGTCACGCCCTCGACCACGCAGCGGAATGCGGAGTCCCGGCACAGCGCTGACCTGCGACGTCGACCGGATAGGGGCGTGCCGTCGCCGGGGTGTGGGGCGTGCGACCAGGAGGGGACGGAGTCCGTTCTCGCGTGAGCTGTTCGAACAAGTACGGCCAGCGCCTTTACCTCCCACTGAAGATCTCGTCGCGTGCCGGACATCTTCCCTTGGTCAATCACCTCCCAAAGCTCCTTATGTTCGCGGTCAAGCAATGGGCAAGAACACCAACGGAGGATGTTGTGTCCCAGGATGTTCGTAGGGCGCGGCGGTTCGCTGCTCCTGCGGCTGCCGCAATCGCCGCGGCCGTCGTGACGATGGTGGTCAACCCGACGCTGGGCGCGTCGGCTTCGGCTCCGCACGCCCCGGCCAAGGCCAAGGCCCCGGCTGCCAAGAACGTCATCTTCATCAACGGTGACGGCATGGGCGCCGCGATGCGCCAGGCCGCCCGCCTGCACTTCACCGGCCTCGGCGGCCAGCTCGCGATGGACAAGCTCCCCGTCTCGGGCCAGCTGACCACCGAGCCCGACGACCCGAAGGCCGTCGTCACCGACTCGGCCGCCGCCGCCACCGCGTGGGCCACGGGCGAGAAGACCTACAACGGCGCCATCAGCGTCGACGTCGACGGCAACCCGCTGGCCACCCTCGGCCAGCAGGCCAAGGCGGCCGGCAAGGCCACCGGCCTGGTCACCACCGCGCAGGTCACCGACGCCTCGCCGGCGGCGTTCTTCGCGAACACCGCCAACCGCTCGGCGCAGGACGAGATCGCGCGCCAGTACATCGAGGTCAGCAAGCCCGACGTCATCCTGGGCGGCGGCGAGGACTGGTGGCTGCCCGCGGGCGACGCCGGCGCGTTCAAGGACCAGCCCGCCGAGGACCCGTCCGAGGCGAGCAAGGGCACCAAGGGCGACCTCATCAAGAAGGCCCAGAAGGCCGGTTACTCCTACGTCTCCAGCGCGGACCAGCTCAACCGCGTCAAGGACGGCAAGCTCCTCGGCCTCTTCGCCAACGAGGAGATGTTCCAGCAGCGCCCCGAGGGCCAGGGCGACGTGTACAGCCCGGTGGTCGGTCTGTCCACGATGACCAGCAAGGCGCTGAGCACGCTGGACAAGAACAAGAAGGGCTTCTTCCTCATGGTCGAGGAGGAGGGCACCGACGAGTTCGGTCACTCGAACAACGGCACCCGCGTCCTGCAGTCCATGCAGGAGCTGGAGAAGGCCGTGGCCGTGGCCCGCGCCTACGTCGCCACCCACCCCGACACCCTCCTGGTCGTCACCGGTGACCACGAGACCGGCGGCCTGGCCGTCGAGGAGTCGGACGCCGCCGACGAGTCCGGCACCGGCATCTCCGCCGAGGACGGTCCGTTCACCATCCACGGCAGCGAGAAGAGCTTCTACATGGACTGGACGACGTCCGGCCACACCGGTGTGGACGTGCCCGTGACCGCGGCCGGCCCGCTGTCCGACCGCTTCACCGGCAAGCACGCCAACACCTACGTGTACGACGTGCTGCGCCAGGCCCTGACGCGCCACTGAGCGACGCGCTGACGGTGGATCCCCGGGGTGCGATCACCCCGGGGATCCACCGTCTTCACTGAGCGCCGGGCAACGGCACCTGTCTCGTGGCCGTCCTGTGGCCACTTCGGCGCCTGCCAGGTGCGCACCGTCGGGCAGCCTTCGGTCGCCCTTCCCCGTCGGGCATCGATGCTGATTCAGCGGCCTTGGCCGATGGGTACGCTTCCGGGCAGCCTCTGATGATCAGTGCCTGAGCGCCATGTCGCGCGGCGCGGTCTGAGGTGGAGGAGGGGATGACCGTGGTCTACCTGGTACTGGCTGCGTCGGCGGTCGGGGCCGTCGTGGCGGCCGCCATGATCGTGCTGGTGCGTCGTGAACGGCGCCGGTCGGTTTCGAGTCCGGAAGCGCGGCGAATCGAAGCGGCGGCTACGAGGGGTCTGCGCGATGCGCGCCGCCAGGCGCATGCCTACCAGCACTTCAGCGACTCCAGCGGCGTCAGTGCCCTGCGGGATCGTGACTCCCGCTCGTAAGACCGTCCGCTCGTAAGGCACCGTCAAACTCTGCGGCGGCACCCGAGCGGTCTTGAAAGCAGGGGCAGCCGCCTCCGACGGAGAGCGGATCGCGGTCGGCCTGGTCGCCGCCATTCCCACCATCGCGACCGCCGTCGGAGCATGCGTGCTGGTCGGCGCGGCCGGCATCGTCTTCCTCGCCGCAGGGAACGCCACGATCCAGCTCGCATCCGATCCCGACTGCCGCGGCCGGGTGACTGCCCTGTGGTCGACAGCGTTCATCGGCTCGCCGATCATCGGCGCGCTCTCCGACGCTGCCGGCGCCCGTTATGCGCTCCTGCCCGGCACCGTCGCGCGCCTGCGCGCCGTGGTCATCGGCAGCCGGCCCGCCGGGCAGAGCCGCTGACCAGCACAGGGAATGACCGCCGTGAACACCGCGCGCCTGCCGCCCACCGCATCGGTCCCATCTGGTCGGTCCCGACCCCGGGGAATAGTCTGGGCGTATCGGATCTTTTCGGGCAGTCTGCTCGTCGGTGCGGGTGCCAGGGGTGGTGATCGGGGCACGGTTTCGGCGACGCCGGGAGCGGGCGACTGCGAGCCGCCGGAGCGGCGAGGCCCGTGGGAGGCACGATGGCCGCGCACAAAGCACACGCCGGGCACAAGACGGAGCAGGTCGGGACCTGGCCACGATTGCGGGTGGCCGACTGGGTCGAGGCCCGGGACACACTGCACATGTGGACCCAGATCGTCGGCAAGATCCGGCTGGCCCACGCACCCATGGTCAACCACTGGTGGCAGGTCACCCTCTATGTCACCCCTCGGGGGTTCACCACGTCCTCGATCCCGTACCGGACCGGTGCGTTCGAGATCGAGTTCGACTTCGTCGACCACCGGCTGGGCATTCGTACCAGCGACGGAAGCAGGCGTGAGCTGGTGCTGGAGTCCAAACCGGTGGCCCGGTTCTACGCCGAGATCATGGGCGCGCTGGGAGAGCTGGGCATTCAGACGCGGATCTACCCGCGGCCCAACGAGGTGGAGCCCGCCATCCCGTTCGCGGACGACTACCGGCACGCCTCCTACGACCCGCACGCCGTGCGGCTGTTCTGGGGCCAACTGCTGCAGGCGAACCGGGCTTTCGGCGAGTTCCGGTCCCAATTCGTCGGCAAGGCAAGCCCGGTGCACTTCTTCTGGGGGTCGATGGACCTGGCCTGCACCCGCTTCTCCGGGCGGCCCGCGCCGCCGCATCCCCCTGGCGGTCTCCCCAACGTGCCGGACTGGGTGACGACGGAGGCCTACTCCGTCGAGTTGGCCAGCTGCGGGTTCTGGCCCGGCGGCGGTGAGGAGGGCGCGTTCTACGCCTACGCCTACCCCGAACCGGCCGGCTTCCCCGAGTACCCGGTCCGCCCCGCAGCGGCGTCGTACCAGCGGGTGAGCGGTGAGTTCGTGCTGCCCTACGAGGCGGTCGCCGTGGCCGCCGATCCGGACCGGG
Source organism: Streptomyces sp. CA-106110 (assembly GCF_050936285.1). Taxonomy (NCBI): domain Bacteria; kingdom Bacillati; phylum Actinomycetota; class Actinomycetes; order Kitasatosporales; family Streptomycetaceae; genus Streptomyces; species Streptomyces sp. CA-106110. The sequence continues at coordinate 6,360,276 of NZ_JBNJNB010000001.1, forward strand.
CGCTGGGCGAGTTTCTGCACAGTACCTATGAGGCGACCGCCGAGCTGGCCCACTGGGACCGGGCAGCGCTGGAGGTCCGCCCCCACCACTGGGAACACCACTGACAGCGGAGATGCGGCCTGGCCGGCTCGGCACCGGCCAGGCGGTCAGTGACGCCCACTCGATCGCGGGTGCGGCACGCCCACTCGATCGTGGGTGCGGCGCGTGGTCACGGAACCCCGCCCTGTAGCCGCCAGCCGCCCGAGAAGCGGACTCCCGGCGGCAGGTGGATGTCATGACTGTCGTCGCGTGTGCACTGCCGCGGCACGTGGCCGGCGCCGGTGGCCGGTGAAGCCGGTCATTGCCGCGCCGTCATCCGGGCCGCCGACGCGATTGTCGAACGGGCCTCGCGCGGGGTGAGACCGGTGCGGACCGCCGCGTCGATCAGGGCAGGGGTCAGTTCGGGCCCGATGCCGTTCTCGTACGCCCGGCAGGCGGCCCAGAAGAGGCGGGTGTTGCGCTGGCCCTCGTGCGCCGCGAGGACGAACTGGACCAGGCCCTGGCCGTGCCGACCGGTGGACGACGGCGTGGGGTGGCGGGTGCGCGGCGGGGGTGTGAGCAGGTGCAGCAGGGCGGGCGGGCAGGGTGCGGGCGGCAGGTGCGCGGTGCCCGGGGCGGTGCCGTACACACCGCGCTCGGTGCGCGATCCGGGGCCGACCAGATAGCCGCCTGCGCCGCGTACGTCGATGCCGGAGGCCAGGCGGCTAGCGGAGTTCGGCACGACGACGTCCGGCGGTCCGCTCAGCCACAGGTGGCGGCCGCCGCTCGGGGTCAGCACGACCACGGTGTCGGGGATGGTGAACAGGTGGCGCAGGGCGAGTTCGCGCAGCGCCACCGAGGAGTCGGTTCCGGACTTGGTGTCGAGGTCGATGCCGATGAGGTGATGGGGATGGAGGCCGCAGGCGATGCCGTAGCCGGTGGCCCAGGGCGCGGCGGCGAACAGTTCGCGGATGCGGCGGGGGTCGATTGAGGCGTCGTACACGCCGTGTCCGAATCGGCCGCATTCGCCGTGGCAGGCGCGGGCCGTCGGATCGGGGTCGTCTCGGTGGGGGGAGCGCAGGGCCGGCAGCTTCGTACGGGACAGCGGGATCACCGCGAGGCCGCGCTCCGCGGCGGACAGGGCGTGGGCCAGGGCCAGGGTGGTGGCCTGCCGGTCGATGGTGGCCATGCCTCTATATTCGTACGCATGTTCGAAAAAGGGAAGGGGGTGAGGTGATCGAACACCGGTCAAGGAAGGTGAAGCACGGCGAAAGGGGTTTATCGACATTTCCTCACGCTTGAGGGCGAATCACGTCCTGAGGGGCGATTCGGCGGTGATCCGCTGGGCAACTCTGAAGTCGCGACGTCGTACACCGGCCGAGGCAGTCGGCCAACTCCCCCGGAATCAGAGCTACTTCACGCACGTCCCGGCCACCGTGCCGGAACACACGGGGTCCTGGAGGAAAGAACATGGCAACCATCCGTAACGCCCGCGTCCTTGCCGCCGTGGCGGCGCTGCCGCTGGCCGCGGCGCTCTTCACGGGCGTCGCCTCGGCAGACAACGGCGCCTACGCGGACGACGGATCGAACGCGGCGGCTGCGAGCGTCTCCCGCAGTGGGGTCGGACGCGACAACAACGGCAACTCCTCCACCACGCAGCAGCAGGCGGTCGGCTTCGGCGCCTCGAACCGGAGCAACACCGCCCAGGTGAACCGCTCGGCGTTCACGGCCATCGACCAGAGGAACGAGAACGTGCTCATCAACTTCAGTCACCTGTGGTGAGCGAGGGGCCGGTGCCCCGACATCGGTCCTGAACTTCCGTGACATGTGCTTTCAAGGGTCATCACACGTTCGCGCGGCGGTACTTCGGTGCCGCCGTGCGGGCGTTTTCCGCCCCACGAGTTCTGGTGCACGCGGGTGCGTGCGGCCGCCCCGCGCGTCCACGGCGACCTTGACAGCCCTTGCAATCTGACAGACAGTCAGAAAACCATGGAACGGTGGCCGAGACGCGGACGAGGGGGCAGCGGCGATGAGGGGCGGGAGCAACGAGAAGGTCGAGGCGCCGCCCGTCGAACGCGGCGCGCCCCGACTGACGACCGCCGGGAGGCCTGAGACGCAGCCTCCGGAGCCGGAGGAGTTCGCCGCGCGGCTGAAGACGTACGAGGGGCGGGCCGCGGCGGTCGCCGGAGTCGGCAAGGACGCGGTCAACCTGCCGATGATCCGGCACTGGTGCGAGGCGATGGGCGACGCCAACCCCGCGTACACCGGCCCGGACGCGATCGCCCCGCCCACCATGCTCCAGGTGTGGACGATGGGCGGCCTGTCGGGCCACGCGGGGCGTTCGGACGCGTACGACGAACTGCTGGGACTGCTCGACGAGGCCGGCTGCACCTCGGTCGTCGCCACCGACTGCGAGCAGGAGTATCTGCGCCCGCTGCGGCCCGGGGACGAGGTCACGTTCGACGCGGTGATCGAGTCCGTGTCGGACCGGAAGCGCACGAAGCTCGGCGCCGGGTACTTCGTCACGACGCGGATGGAGGTGCGGGTGGACGGGGAACCGGTGGGAATCCACCGGTTCCGGATCCTCAAGTACGCCCCCGCCCGTGAGACACCCCGTGGCAGAAGGCCCCGGCCGGTGATCAACCGGGACAACGCCGGATTCTGGGAGGGCGTGGCCCGCCACCGGTTGCTGATCCAGCGGTGCGCCGGCTGCGGCACCCTGCGTTTCCCCTGGCTACCGGGGTGCAACGCGTGCGGCTGCCAGGACTGGGACACGATCGAGGCGAGCGGCGAGGGAACGGTCTACTCGTACGTCGTGATGCACCACCCGTCCTTTCCGGCCTTCGACCTTCCGTACGCGGTCGGCCTCATCGAACTCGCGGAGGGCGTGCGGATCGTCAGCAACGTCGTCGGGGTGCCCTGCGAGGTGGTGCGGATCGGCATGCCGGTGCGCCTCGAATTCCTGCGGTGCGACGAGGAACTGGAACTCCCCGTCTTCCGGGCCCGGGACGTGGAACCGGTGCCCGTCGTCCGGGAACGGGGTGCGGAATGAGGGAGCCCGGACCGGAGGCCGGTGCGCTGGAGCCCGGTACGCGCCTGCCGCCGCTGGAGATCGAGATCACGCCCACGCTGATCGTGGCCGGGGCGATGGCCTCGCGCGACTACCAGGACGTGCACCACGACGCGGAGCTCGCCCGTCGCAGGGGCTCGCCGGACATCTTCATGAACATCCTGACCACCAACGGCCTGGTCGGGCGGTACGTCACCGACCACTTCGGGCCGGACGCGGTCCTGCGCAAGGTGGCGATACGACTCGGCGCCCCCAACCACGCGGGGGACACGATGGTGTTGACCGGCACGGTGGAGGAAGTGGACGGGGACACGGCCGAGGTGCGGGTCGTCGGGACGAACGGCATCGGCCGGCATGTCACGGGCACGGTCACGGTCACCGTCCCGAGCGGGAGGGCCGGATGAGCGTACGGAGGAAGGACGCCCTCGGCGGCCGGGCGGCCGTCGTGGGGATCGGGGCCACCGAGTTCTCCAAGGACTCGGGGCGCAGTGAGCTGCGGCTGGCGGTGGAAGTCGTGCTCGCCGCGCTGGACGACGCGGGACTCGAACCCGCGGACGTGGACGGCATGGTCACGTTCACCATGGACACCAGCCCCGAGATCACCGTGGCCCAGGCGAGCGGTATCGGCGAGCTGTCCTTCTTCTCGCGGATCCACTACGGGGGCGGGGCGGCGTGCGCGACGGTCCAGCAGGCCGCGCTGGCGGTGGCGAGCGGAGTGGCCGAGGTGGTGGTCTGCTACCGCGCGTTCAACGAACGCTCGGGCCGCCGCTTCGGCTCCGGCGTGCAGCATCGCGAGCCGTCCGCGGAGGGCGCCGCGCTGGGCTGGTCCCTGCCGTTCGGGCTGCTCACCCCCGCCTCCTGGGTCGCGATGGCGGCCCAGCGGTATCTGCACACCTACGGACTGACCCCTGAAGCGTTCGGCCAGGTGGCCGTCGTGGACCGAGGGTACGCGGCGACGAACCCGGCGGCGTACTTCCACGGCAGACCCATCACGCTCGCCGACCACGCGGCCTCGCGCTGGATCGTGGAGCCGCTGCGCCTGCTCGACTGCTGCCAGGAGACGGACGGCGGGCAGGCGTTGGTGGTGACCTCGGTGGAGCGGGCGCGCGATCTGCCGCAGCCACCGGCCGTGGTGACGGCGGCCGCTCAGGGCGCGGGCCGCGCCCAGGAGCAGATGACCAGCTTCTACCGGGACGACCTGACCGGACTGCCGGAGATGGGCGTCGTGGCCCGCCAGCTGTGGCGCACGTCGGGAATGGGTCCCGCGGACATCGATGTGGCGGTCCTCTACGACCACTTCACGCCGTTCGTGCTGATGCAGCTGGAGGAGTTCGGCTTCTGCGAGCCGGGCGCGGCGGCGGACTTCGTGGCCGCGGGAATGCTGCCGCTGAACACCCACGGAGGGCAGCTGGGAGAGGCGTATCTGCACGGGATGAACGGCATCGCGGAGGCGGTACGGCAACTGCGCGGCACCGCGGTGAACCAGGTCCCCGGTGCCGCCCGGACCCTGGTCACGGCGGGCACCGGCGTCCCCACGTCGGGTCTGATCCTGACGGCCGACCGCTGACGCCGACGAGGGTGGGTCCTGACGCCCGGGGACCGACGCCTGCGGACCGACGACCGGTGATCCATGAACTGACGACTGACGTCCGAGGGCCGACGGCCGGCGCCCCGCCCCGTCTCTCAGGGGTGAACCCTCAGGGGTGCGCATCGTCTCGTCCACCTTCAGTAGGTGGGGCCAACCCCCCGCCTACAACCTGAGGCGGAGGCCGCTTCGGGACCTGCGGGCGATCCGCCGGAACACGTGGTGAACCTAGCGTGGAGCCATGACCACACCCGTCTGCACCAGCGCTTCGAACGCTGCTACGTCAGCGAGGCAGACTCTTCCGTACCCGTCCTTCTCGTCCTATATGAGGGCCCGCCAGCCGGTGCTGCTGCGCACCGCCCGGTCGCTCACCGCGAACCCCAGCGACGCGGAGGACCTGCTGCAGACCGCCCTGGCGAAGACGTACGTCGCCTGGGACCGGATCGAGGACCACCGCGCCCTGGACGGGTATGTGCGCAGGGCGCTGCTGAACACGCGGACTTCGCAGTGGCGCAAGCGCAAGGTCGACGAGTTCAGCTGTGACGAGCTGCCCGAACCCGAGGGGATACCCGAGGCGGATCCCGCCGAGGAGCAGGCGCTGCACGACGCCATGTGGCGGGCGATCATGAAGCTGCCGGCGCGCCAGCGGGCGATGGTGGTCCTGCGCTATTACGAGGACCTGAGCGAGGCGCAGACCGCCGAGGTGCTCGATGTCTCCATCGGTACGGTCAAGTCGGCGGTCTCGCGGGCCCTTGGGAAACTCCGGGAGGATCCCGAGCTGGAGCCGGTGCGCCGGACACCACGGTGCGACGCCTGATCGATCATGCCCGGGCATAGTGACATACCGCGCGGTATGTGCGCAGAATCAGCGCAACCCCCTACTACCGCGTAGGAAACGTCGCCCCGGGAGGACTCCGTGCAGAGCACGATGCAGGACGTACCGCTGCTGATCTCCAGGATCCTGACCCACGGGTCGACAGTCCACGGAACTTCCCAGGTGACCACCTGGACCGGCGAGGGCGAGCCGCATCGCCGCTCCTACGCGGAAATCGCCGCCCATGCCGCTCAGTTGGCCCACGCCCTGCGCGAGGATCTCGGCGTCCAGGACGACGACCGGGTCGCCACGCTCATGTGGAACAACGCGGAGCACGTGGAGGCCTACTTCGCGATCCCGTGCATGGGTGCCGTTCTGCACACGCTGAACCTGCGCCTTCCGGCCGATCAGCTGACCTGGATCGTGAACCACGCGGCCGACCGCGTCGTCATCGTCAACGGCTCCCTGCTGCCGCTGATCGCCCCGCTCCTGCCGCAGTTGCCGACGCTCGAGCACGTGGTCGTGTCCGGTCCCGGTGACCGCTCGCTGCTCGACGGTGCCTCCCCCCAGGTGCACGAGTACGAGGACCTCATCGCCGGCAAGCCGACCACCTACGACTGGCCCGAGCTGGACGAACGTCAGGCCGCCGCCATGTGCTACACCTCCGGCACCACCGGAGATCCCAAGGGCGTCGTCTACTCCCACCGTTCCGTCTACCTGCACTCCATGCAGGTCAACATGACCCAGTCGATGGGGCTGACCGACCAGGACACCTCGCTCGTCGTGGTCCCGCAGTTCCATGTCAACGCCTGGGGTCTGCCGCACGCCACCTTCATGACCGGCGTCAACCTCCTCATGCCCGACCGCTTCCTCCAGCCCGCGCCGCTCGCGGAGATGATCGAGCGCGAGCGGCCGACGCATGCCGCCGCCGTCCCCACCATCTGGCAGGGCCTGCTCGCCGAGCTGACCGCCCGGCCTCGCGACGTCTCCTTCCTCGGCCAGGTCACCATCGGCGGCTCGGCCTGCCCGCCCTCGCTCATGGCGGCCTTCGACAAGCTCGGCATGCGTGTCTGCCATGCCTGGGGCATGACCGAGACCTCCCCCCTCGGCACGGTGGCCCGGCCGCCGGCCCATGCTGTCGGTACGGACGAAGAGTTCGCCTACCGGCTCACCCAGGGCCGCTTCCCGGCCGGCGTCGAGGCGCGGCTCACCGGCCCCGGCGGCGAGCGGCTGCCCTGGGACGGCAAGTCCGCGGGCGAGCTGGAAGTACGGGGTCCGTGGATCGCGGGGGCGTACTACAACGGCCCGGACGCCGAGCCGCTGCGTCCCGCCGACAAGTTCAGCGAGGACGACTGGCTCAAGACCGGAGACGTCGGCACCATAAGCCCCGACGGCTTCCTCACCCTGACCGACCGCGCCAAGGATGTCATCAAGTCCGGTGGCGAGTGGATCTCCTCGGTGGACCTGGAGAACGCCCTGATGTCCCACCCGGATGTCGCCGAGGCCGCGGTTGTCGCCGTGCCGGATGACAAGTGGGGCGAACGTCCGCTGGCCACCGTGGTGCTGAAGCAGGGCGCCACCACGGACTTCAATGCTCTGCGCTTGTTCCTCGCGGAGGAAGCCAAGATCGCCAAGTGGCAGCTGCCGGAGCGCTGGACGATCGTCGAGGCGGTGCCCAAGACGAGCGTCGGCAAGTTCGACAAGAAGGTGCTGCGCAGGCAGTACGCGGCGGGCGAACTGGACGTCACAAAGATCTGACAGCAGAAACAAGGGCGTTGGGCTGGCGTTTCACGTGAAACGCCAGCCCAACGCCCTTATGTCCCTGTGTTCCAGGAATGTCCGGTCAGTTGGTGCCGACCCTCGCCAGCAGGTCCACGATCCGATCCTGTACCTCCGCGCTCGTCGAGCGCTCCGCCAGGAACAGGACCGTCTCCCCCGAGACCAGCCGGGGCAGGTCGGCCTGATCGACGGCAGCGGTGTAGACGACGAGCGGGGTGCGGTTGAGCAGGTTGTTCGCGCGCAGCCAGTCGACGACTCCGGCCTGGCGGCGGTGCACCTGCATCAGGTCCATCACCACTAGGTTCGGCCGCATCTGCGCGGCCAGCGTGACCGCGTCCGCGTCCGAGGCCGCCCGTGCGACCTGCATTCCACGCCGCTCCAGCGTCGCCGTGAGCGCCAGCGCGATCTCCGCGTGCTCTTCGATGAGCAGGACACGCGGCGGGTGCTGCTCCGAGTCGCGCGGGGCGAGCGCCTTCAGGAGCACGGCCGGATCGGCACCGTACGCCGCTTCACGCGTGGCCTGTCCGAGTCCCGCTGTGACCAGCACGGGCACCTCGGCGGCCACCGCCGCCTGGCGCAGCGACTGGAGCGCCGTCCGCGTGATGGGCCCGGTCAGCGGGTCGACGAAGAGCGCGGCCGGGAAGGCGGCGATCTGGGCGTCGACCTCCTCACGGGAGTTGACGATGACGGGCCGGTAGCCGCGGTCGCTCAGCGCCTGCTGGGTCGTCACGTCCGGCGCGGGCCACACGAGCAGCCGCCGCGGGTTGTCCAGCGGCTCCGGGGGCAACTCGGCGTCCATCGGTCGCGCCTGGGGCTGGTCGGCGATCTCCACGGCACCGCCGGGACCGTCGAGCGGCTCGGGGCCTTCGTCGGCGTTCTTGTCCGGTGCTCCTATGGCGTACGACCGCCCGGCGCCCTCGCTGACCCCGGCCGGACGGGACTGCCCGGCCCGGGTGGACTGCGCCGGGAGGGGAGACCCCGCGCCCTGCGGGTGCGCGCGCGCCGCCGTCTCCGGCCGCTCGTCGGCGGGTTCGGGAGGCGTGCCGAGCTTGCGACGGCGGCCCGCACCGTTCGACTGGTGCGGAGGAGGCGTCGGTGTCTGGGAGCGGGGCTGAGCCTGCGGCTGTGCGCCCTGGCGGGCGAACGGCACACCCTGGCCGAGCGTCCGCACACTGATCGCCCGCCCCTGGGTCGAGTTGGCGTCGACGGGCGCGGCCGACTCGGCGGGCAGCGGCTGAGCGGTCCGGGGCTGTGGGGCGTGTTCCGGAGGGAGCGGGGTGCCCGCCGAAGGAGTCGACTGCGCGACGGGAGTGGCCGCGCCGGAAGCGGGCCAGGCCTGCGGGGGGACCGGGGTGCCGGGGGCGGGCGTGGCTGCTCCCGGAACACCGCCCGCCGGAGTGGACTGCGGAGGTACGGGCTGCTGCGGGACCGGCTGGGCCTGCGGCGCGAGGGCGGGCTGCCCCGGAAGGGGCTGAGCGGGAGCGACGGCGGACACCTGCTGACCCGGCGCCACCAGCGCGGGCCGACCGCCGGGGCCGGGAACGGGCTGCCCCGGAAGCGCCTGCCCGGGTAGCGGCTGCCCGGGCGCCACCGGAGCGCCCTGAGCCGGAAGGCCGTGCGGGGGAACGGCCCGCGCGGCGGCCGCGGGCAGGCCCTGTGCGGGAACGGGCTGCGGGCCCCCCTGCACCGGGACACCCCCGGCCGGAGTCCCGGGCGTCATCTGAGCGGGCAGGCTCTGGGGACGCGTCGGCTGGACCGGTACGCCCTGGGGAGGGACCGTCGCGGTCGTGCCGGCCCCGGCCGGCTGCTGCTCGGGCGCCGAGGCCGGGCGCGCCCGGCGGCGGCCCTTGGGCGAGGGCGCCGGGTGCGGCTGCGGCGGCGTGTGGTCCTCGGTCCGGTCGTGCGGGACCGCGTCATGGCGGCCCTCGTCGTCCCAGCCGGGAGCGGGAGTGCTCTGCTGCGGGGCGCGGTCCGCCTCGGCGGGCGGCAGTGCGAACACCGTCCGCGGCGCGGCATCCGCCGCGGCGGCACGCTCGTTGGCGGCGGCCAGGGCGCGCCGCCGGCGTCCGCCCCCGGAGGAGGCATCGGGGTCGTCGGCGGACGGGGTGTCCGAGGCGGCGGGCAGAGCGGGCGGCAGTGCCTGGGGCTCGCCGCCCCGGCGGGCACGCCGTCCCGTGGGCTCGGGCATGCCCTGCGGCGGCACGGTCTCCCCCAGCCCGCCGGCCGGGGCGCCCGCGGCGTGCTCGGCGGCGGTCACGACCGAGCCCTCGGCCGTCCCTTCGGCCGGGCTCGGACGTCCGCGCCGCCGTCCCGTGCCGCCGGACGCCGGGGACTTGGCGGTGCCGTCCTCGGACGCGGTCGCCTGTGCGGGAACCGACGCCTCGGCGGCGGACTCCTCCGCCGCGCGCCGCCTGCGCCGTCCGGTGGGCGCGGTGGTCGTGTCGGCGGGCGCGGCTTCGCCCCCCTCGCTCTCCAGGAAGGCGTCCACGGACGACCGGCGGGCCCGCCGCCGTCCACCGCTTTGCTGGGGGGTCTGCTCGGGTGCCGGGCCGGTGCCGGGCTCCAGCGCGAGAGCCGTGGCAACAGGCGGCGGGACGGCCCCGGCACCGCCGCCGATCGGCACTTCGAGCACGTAGGCGTTGCCGCTCATGCCCGGCACCTCGTGCGTCTGCAGCACACCGCCGTGCGCGCGCACGATGCCGCCGACGATCGGCTGGTGCACCGGGTCTCCCCCGGGGTACGGGCCGCGCACCTCGATCCGGACGACCTCCCCGCGCTGGGCGGCCGCCACGACCACGGTGCTGTCCATGTAACCGCCTGCCGAGACGGGCGCGTTGCCGGTGGCGTCGACGCCCGCCACATCCGCGACGAGGTGCGCGAGCGCCAGTGCGAGCCGTTGCGGGTCCACCTCGGCCTCGATGGGCGGGGCGTGCACGGCGAACTGCACGCGCCCGGGCCCGATCAGTTCGATGGCGCCTTCGACACCGGCGGCGACGACCGCGTCGAGCATGACGGCCGTACGGACGAGCTCGTCGTCACCGGCGTCCAGCCGCTGGTAGCCGAGCACGTTGTCGACGAGGGTGGTGATACGCGAGTAGCCGGCCGAGAGGTGGTGGAGCACCTGGTTGGCCTCGGGCCACAGCTGGCCGGCGTCGTCCGCGGCGAGCTTCGACAGCTCCCCGCGCAGCTGGTCGAGGGGGCCACGCAGCGACTGAGCGAGCACCGCGAGCAGTTGATCGTGCCGGGCGGCCAGCGCCTCGTAGCGGTCCTTCTCGCGCTCACCGAGGGCGGCGTAGCGTTCGTCGCCCGCCGCGATGTCCTCCGCGTGCCGCTCGCGCAGCTCGGCGAGCTCGGCGGCGTGCTCCTCGCGCAGCCGTTCCAGCTCCTCCTTGTGCTCGCCGGCGATCCGCTCGAGCTCCTGCTCGTGCTGCTTCGCGGCCTCTTCCTTATCCGCGACGAGCGTGTCGAAGGGGCGCCGGTCCGTGAACGTCAGCACGGCGCCGACGAGCTGATCGCCGTCGCGTACCGGCGCGGTCGTCAGGTCGACGGACACCTTGTCCCCGGCCTTGGACCACAGCACCTGCCCGCGCACCCGGTGCTTGCGTCCGGAGCGCAGGGTGTCGTGCAGCGGCGACTCCGTGTACGGGAACGGCGAGCCGTCCTCACGGGAGTGCAGCACCAGGGTGTGCAGCTCCTTGCCGCCGAGGTCGCTGGCACGGTAGCCGAGGATCTGGGCGGCGGCCGGGTTGACGAGCACGATCCGCCCGTCCGTGTCCGTGCCCACCACGCCCTCGGCCGCGGCTCGCAGGATCATCTCGGTCTGCCGCTGGGAGCGGGCGAGTTCGGCCTCCGTGTCGACGGTGCCGGACAGATCGCGGACGACGAGCATCAGGAGCTCGTCGCCGGTATAGCCGTAGCCGTCGTACGCCTGGCGGCCGTCCTCGAGATTGGCGCTCGTGACCTCGACGGGGAACTCGCTGCCGTCCGTCCGGCGGGCGATCATCCGCGTCGGCTTGGTCCGCCCGCTCGGGTCCACGGAGTCGGGTCGCCGCATGGACCCGGGGATCAGGCGCGAGTCGAACTCGGGCAGCAGATCGAGCAGGCCGCGCCCCACCAGGGCGGTGCCCGGGGTCTCGAAGGCCTCCAGGGCGATGGTGTTGGCGTTGACGACGGTTCCGTTGGCGTTGACCAGTACCAACGCGTCGGGAAGCGCGTCCAGTATGGCAGCGAGGCGAGCAGCGCCTCTGGATGGCCTGCTGCTCACGAGACGCTTCCTCCCTGTTACCGCACCTTGCCGACCGCGGGGGCCATCTTGCCAACCGGCCCGCAGCGTGTCACGTGAGCGAGTCTACGGGCAGCGGCCCAGCCTGCGGCGCCGGATGAGAGGGAGGTCGCACGCGGAAGTGACGCAGATCGTGTGACTGCACAGGTGACCGGGCGGAACCCGGACATTACCCGTGGCGCCGGCCGCTGCCCGAGGTGGTCCGACTGGGCACGTTTTCCGAACGAACGTCCGGAAGCAGCGGCACGAGGTCGTTCCAGCGTGCGATCTGGCAGCCGTCGCTGCGGTCGTAGCGGGCGTCGACCGGACGTCCCGCCCAGACCCCCGTGACGCGCGCGGTGGCGGGGCCGCCGTACTGCATCGTGCACAGGCTGCGTGGCGGGACGGGTGCGAAGGGGTCCCGGCCCCAGACGGTCCGACGGTCGAGCGCGCCGCAGGCCTCCAGGGCTCTCGGATGGGTGCCGCCCCCCGGATGGCAGCGCAGGACGTACGTGCCGTCCGCCTGCCCCGCGTGGCGCACGGTGAGGACGAGCCGGTCGGTGCCCGGCACCCGGGGCCGGCTGTGGGCGTCCGCCGCGACGGACACAGCGGGCACGGCGGACGCGGAGAGAAGGGTGAGGGCCCCGATGATCAGGCCGCGCGAGGTGAACTGGACCATGCCCTGACCAACGGCGGAGAAGCGGGACGGTTGCGCCCCTGGCCCCGCCGTCCGCCTGTCGGCGGAGTGACGGATGGGGCCGGTGGGGCGCGGCACACGCCCGGCCGGCCAGGTTCCGCGAGCGCACCGCCGAGGGAGAGCCCGCCCGGGGCGGCCCGCGGGGTGACGTCGCCGGATCGCGACCCGCGTTTTGCGGCCCAGTGCTTTGCCCTGTGGCCTTTCCGCCTAGTACCGTGGGGGGCGATTGGTGACAGCGCGCTCAGCTGTGTCATCATCTGCACGCACCACTCGCGCTCGCGCGGGCGGTTGTGCTGGAGGCGTCGCCTAGTCCGGTCTATGGCGCCGCACTGCTAATGCGGTTTGGGCCTTAAAGCCCATCGAGGGTTCAAATCCCTCCGCCTCCGCGCTTGATCACCGAAGCCCCGGTCCGTACGGCCGGGGCTTCGGTGTTTCCAGGGCCGCTCGGAGCCTCGCCCTCGACCCCCCGGCTGAGGGTGTTTCCGCAGGTCACAAGGGGTAGGGCAAATGGATTTCACATGGCGGCGGCAGTCATGTAATGTTCTTCCTGTCGCCGTGAGCGGGCCGGAAGGACCGGGAACGGCGGAGAAAAAAGAGAACAAGCACTCGTAGCTTAACGGATAGAGCATCTGACTACGGATCAGAAGGTTGCAGGTTCGAATCCTGCCGAGTGCGCACCGATCAAAGACCCCCCGGGCTCAGCCCGGGGGGTCTTTGACATCAGCCGGTGACATCAACGTGGCCGGAAACCGTGCTCAGTCGTCGGTGCCGGGCTCCACCACGTCCTCCGAACCCTCGTCGGAGTCATCGAGGCCGAGAGCGTCGTCCACCTGATCGGCGGCGACCCGCAGCGTCGTCCCAAGCACATGTGCGTGTGTGTCGAGCGTCATCGTGATCGTGTCGTGACCGAGCCTCTCCGTGATCGTGCGAGCGTCGGTTCGGCCGCAGGCGCGTTCTGGGAGACCTCGTAGGTGTTGTCGGGGTCGTACTGCATGGGGCGATGACGTAGCCGCCCCATGCGCGTGTGTCGATGTGCGGTCCGAAGTCGAAGGAGACCTCCACCTCGGTGGGCGAGGTCACCCCGCTGAGGTGGGGCGATGGGTCTCAGCCGGTGATTCCGAACGGGGTGATTCCGATTTTTCCGTGGCAAGGCGAGATGGGCAGCAGGGTCACGACCACAGGCGCGGAGTCGCCGGGCACCCAGATGTCCGCGGCGTACGGCGGGCCGTAGAAGTCGGCGCCGTTGCAGACCGTCTCCGTGGCCGACTTCCAGACGAGGCTGAACGATGTGCTCCGCCCGGGAGCGAGCCGGACAGCTGTGGGGCGCCCCGGACCGTAGCGCGTCACCGACAGGGGCCGCCGGCTCGTCGTGTCGATGCGGCCGAGGCACTGCGGGCCCGGATAGCCCGGCACGCACTTCGTGGGGGGCTCTGCTTCCCCACCGACGAAGACGACGCCCGGCCACCCGTCGAGTACACAGCTGATGCCGGAGCGGCTGCGCAGCCGCATGTCCATGGCCACATCCCCCGGGTTGCCCAGGACGGCCCGCCTCGGCTTGTCGGAAGTGAGTACCAGATCGCGCGCGGCGCAGTCGTTCGCGGGGGACGGGGACACGGCGGATCGCGTCGGGGGCGCGCTCGGGGCGGGTGTGGCGCTCTGTCGGGCCGTCGTGGGAACCGCCGACGGCGTGACCGCGGCGTGCAGCGCGCTGGAGCGCGGAGCCGGAGCCACGACCGTGTCGTCGGGCGGCGGCGTCACCTCGCACGCGACGGCGCCCACGGCCGCCAGAAGGCAGAACAGGAGGGCGGTGATGCCCCGGGGATGTATCACCGCCGCACGATAGGCAGGTGATCGTCTCCGCACGAGTCCACGCGGAATCCGGCCGGACATTCTTCATCGGGCGTTCACCGCTCCCCGGCCCGGCCCCTCGCCCCCTCCGTCGCGGCTGTTGCCGTTGTCCTTCCTGGCTGGGTCGTGCTTCTCGTGGCCGAGGTGATCGGTGATCTCGCCTTCCAAGGAAGGACTCCAGCACCCGTTTGGTCAGTTGCCGCAACCACCCGCCCTGGCCGGATGCGGCATCGTCCGACTGTGTCCTGCACCTCGGGCTCCACGGCGACCTCGCCCATCTCGTTCTGTACCGAGGGGGATTGACCGCGAGGCTTTTGGTCTAGGTCGCCACCAGGTCCATCGTTATCATCCGAACTGAGCACTGATGCCGATCACAACGGGGGTTTCATGATCGAGCTGGGAGTCCTGTTCGGACTCATGGTGACGTTGGCGATCGTTCTGATCGTCAAGCTCGTACGGCGCAGAAGCGGTACCACTGAGAGCGCCGAAGGGCTCCTTGTCGAGCAGGCACGACGGGTGCAGGCGTACAACGACCGGGTGTCCTTCAACGCCAACACGATGCACGACTCCTCGCCCACCATGACCGACCATTACCGCAAGTAGGCCCACATACACGCAGGATTGGGGCGCCGAAGGTCGGGAGAACGCCATCGGTGCCCTCCGCGTGCCCGGTCGGGCGGCGAGCGTCGGGGAAGCCGCGAACCGCTGCCGGTAGAACCTGTGTTGGTCGATCCGCCGACGGGATCTCGCGGCAGACATGCATGAGTTGTACGAGTGGTGGCCTTACAACTGCGCCGGGTGCTGCGCGCGGCGGATGAATCGGTCAGCATGACCGTCTGCAAGTTCCAGGGAAAACGTGCGCCTTCACTCGAAGTACGCCAGTGATTTGGTGCGCGGTCGGCACTGGCAGGTCTCACTCTTGGCCATCGGCGAAGCCCGACCGTCGGTTAGGTCCCGGGTTGGTCCCGGGCCGCCCCCGGACAAAGCCGGGGATGCAGCTGCTCTACAGAGCTGGACACCTCGGAGGCCGACCGCGCGTCCGCGAGCCTAGCCGCGGGGACTGACAGGCTGCCCTACGCCCGTGGCGTCCCTCGATCGTGCGCAGCTCAGCCCGCACCACCAGGGTTGCTGCCACGGATCACCCCGCCTGCCGTGGATCACCCCGCGTGGAAGAGGAGCGCATCACCACTTCGGGGTCCCGCGCGGTCCGGTCATCGTCTCCGCTCTTCGGCTGTCCGAGGACTTGTGTTTATCGGTTCGGGTGACTATCTGCGACACCTTCGCCCCTGACGGTTGTACCGCGCATGAAATGAGCCCTGTCCGATGAGGCCGGCAACTGGTGACCGACACCGGCTGCCCGCCCCCAGGCGGCGCCGGGTTGGCGCCGGAAGAGAAGGGACACCGAATGCGCGTACTGCGCGCCTTCATGGGGAGTGCTCTCGCTTCGCTCCTCCTGCTGACCGGCATCTCACCGGCGACGGCCCAAGCCGTCCATCCCCGTGCGGGGAACACCGCGCACTGCCCGACCGAGAACCGCAGCCGCGGGTCCAACGGCGCCCCGGAGACGACAGATCAGCGCTACTACCGCAACGACTGGCGGCTGGGACCGGCATACCTTCCTCAGAGAGGTGCCCTCGGCAGGATGCTGAGGGGCTATGAGCACACGGACCACCTCTCCGTGTCCCAGTTCCTCGCGTGTTACTGGCAGACGGATCCCCAGACAGGGAAGCCGGGCTGGTGGTATCCCGACAACAATGGCTTCGTGCTGAGGAACGGCAAGCCGGTCGAGCATTCCACGACGCTCCACAGGGGCCAGTTGGTCGACCTCTTCGGCAGCGGTTTCGGCAATTTCCTCGCCCCCGCAGGCACGCCGTACGCCAGCCGTGCCATTCCGCCGAGCAATCTCGACACCTACACCGAGGACTATCCGTACAGTTACCACCTCTACCGGGTCATCAGGCCGTTCACCGTCGATGCCGGCCCGATCAGGCCGTGGTTCGGCCAGCGTGGGCTCGGTCTCCAGTACGTGACGAAATCGGCGGTCTCCGACCTCGTCACGTTGAAGTATCTGCAAGCATTGCCGGTGACCTGACCCGCGGCGTCCGGGGTGGCCTCAACCCCCTGCGTCGGGGCCCACCTTGAGCCGGGCGACGGGACGAACCTGATGGACAGCGCAGAACTCGTCGAAAGACTCCGCGAAGCGGACGTTCCCGAGGCGTTCTACGAGATTGCCGACGTCCACGATGTGCCCGTCCAACCGGACGCCTACTACTTCCTGCGCCGTGAGGCGGATGCCTGGACCGTCGGTCTGCGCCAACGCTCCCAGGACAGGGTCATTCGGCGTTTCGGCACCGAAGCAGAGGCCTGCGAGTACCTGTACGACACGCTGACCCAGATGCCCGCTCCTCCTTCAGGGGCCGCGGAGCCTCTGGAGAAACTCCTCGCGAACGCCGACGAGATCCAGCGGCAGGCATGGGAGGACTTCTACGGTCGCCGTGGGCCGGCTGACGAGGGTTGAACACCGGCTCTCGTCACCGTCCCGGCAGGTTCGGATCCTGCCGAACGCGCAGGGATCAGACGGCCCGCCGGATCATCCGGCGGGGCATCTGACATGGGTGGGTGGCACAAGACACGAGCCACTCTTGGTCACCTCTCGGTCGCCTTCGCGTGGCTGCCGACGATTAGGGTTCGGCACAAGCGCGAGCCGGGAGGGGTAGTCATGGCTGAGGATCCGATCGACCTGATCCGCCTGGAGGGCGAGGGCAACAGCGTCGTTCTCCGGATCATGGGGAAGCAGGGGCGGACGAGCCCGACGGAGTCCGATGTGCTGGTCGGGGAGTTCCTGGTCGACACGCCCTTCGTGCGCGGCAGTCTGAAGACCTGGATCGGGCCCGAGGACCTGCGGCAGTGGCAGAAGGCCCTGGACATGCTCGACGCAGGGCTGGACATCGCCTGGCGTGAGCGCACACGTGCCCCGTGGCTGTTCATCGAGCTCGACGAGGACGATGACCGGTGCCGTGCCACGATCGAGGACCACTCGATGTCCCTGACCACGGTGACCGTGACCGTCTCGTTGAACGACGCCTGGTTCGACGACGCCTACCGGCGCCTTGACTCGGTCTGGGAGACCTGGCGCCTGGACGAGGACTGAACCACGGCCCCCGGCCCGGAGCCCCGCTGAACGGGCTCGAGGGCTGTGAACCTGTCGGCACTCCAGTGACGGAGAGGCCCCGGCCGGTGAGGCCGGGGCCTTACGCGGTCGTGATGTCAGCGGACGTCGACGAAGTCGCCGCCGGCGTTGACGGGAGCCGTGGTGGAGGTGCCCCCGTAGCTGTAGCGCCAGTAGCCGTCCACGGATGCCTTCACCGTGGTCTTCAGGTTTCCGGAGCTGTCCGTCGTGACCGTCTTGACGGTCGTGTACGTGGACGCCCCCTTCTTGCGGAACTGGAGCTGCACTTTCTGACGGGGGTTCCCGTGATAGCCGCCGAGCGTCTCCCAGTCCACGATGGAGAGCTTGCCGGTGACGGTGAGCGTCTTGCCCTTGGTCACCGGCTCGGGGGACGCGTTGGCCGACAGGGTCGTGTCACGCAGCAGGGACTGCGTGGCGGCTGCGTGCAGGTCGATGCGTCCTGTGCCGTCCGCGGACTCGGCCCAGGCTGCGACCTTCCAGGGCCCGGCAAGGGAGTTGCGGCCGAGGGTCCAGCGCGGCTCGATGTAGGCGAAGGACACCTGGCAGGTGGACGTGGTCGCATTGACCTTGGTGCACGCTCCCGGCCACAGGCTGTAGAGGACGGCGCCGGGAGCGTCGTAGGAACCCCGGTAGAGGTACATGTCCCCGCGTGCGATCCCCGAGGGGTCGGTGGCGGTGAACTTCGCATCGAAGTGCTGGAGCGGCTGGTCGGTCAGTTCCACCGGCTTGCCGCCGTTCACGGTGACGTTCGAGATGCGGGTCGCGCCAACGGTCTCGTTGCCCTGCGGGGCGGGCCCGGCGAACGCCCGGTCGATGGTGCGGCTGAGGCTGCCGCCCTGGTCGTCGACGGCGGTGACGCGCAGGGTGATGAAGGAGGCGGCCGGGGGGACGTCCAGCGTCGCCGAGCCGTCGGCCGTGACGGGGAGATCGGTCCAGGTGGTGCCGTCGTCGGTGGAGTACGCGAGGCCCGTGATCCTGGTGTTCGCCTGCGCCGCGTCCGTGGCGCGGGTGGTGGCACTCGCGTCGATCCGGACCGGCCCGGCGGCCGCACGTCCCATCGCGTCGAGCCCGGAGACCTTCAAATCGGTGTCGATCAGGGGGAGTTCTTTGCCGCTGGCGTAGCCCGACCGGAACGTCCACTGGTTGTGTACGTCCGTGGACAGCCGGGAGTAGGGGACATGGCGGTGCATGGTCTGCTCGAGGGTGTACGTCTGCGGAGCGGTAGGCACCGTCGCCGACGTCAGGGAGTGGCCGGAGTCGAGACCCGATGCCTGAGCGTAGGTGACGCCATCGGAGCCCGTCAGCTTGTACGAGTACGTCGCCCTGCGGTCGTAGCCGTAGTGGCCCGTGGTGTCACCGAAGGTGCGCGTCTCGAACAGCGAGGCCTTGCCGTTGTACCACTGCGATCCGGGGGACGGCCCGCGCACCGGCTGCAGCGGAGCCGCGCCCAGGACCTCGCCCGGACTGGTCCCGGCGGGCAGGGTCCGGTCGGGCAGGATCAGGTACAGATCACCCACGGCGTAGTCCAGCGAGCGCATGTAGCTGACTCCGGGGGTGACGTACTCGGTGACGGAGCCGGCCACCGGCACGTTGCTGCCGAGGAAGACGCCCGTCCACTCGCCGAGATCCGGGGCCGTCTCCAGGTACGCGGTCGTGTGGGCACCGGGGGCGTCGACCTGCGTGACGGTCTTCGACAGCGCTGACGTACGGACCGTCGCAACGGGTGAGCTCGGCACCGTGGTGGTGAAGCTGTGCACAAGGTCGTACCGGTAGGGGCTCGGCGCGCTCGCCGAGGAGCCCTTCTTCCCCAGCACGTCGTGGATGCGCAGCGCGACGCCCGGCACCGAGAACGGGGTGACGTACACCTTGTCGGCGCCTCCGCCGGCGAAACCCGCCAGGTCACCACCCGGGACGCTGATCCACACGGACGAGTCCAGCCGTGTGGCGGTGGTGTCGTCGGACCGGATCCCGGCCTCCTTGGCTGCACGCTGGTCGAAGGTGACAGTCGTGGCGGCCGACCCGACGGTGAAGGCACGGGTGAGGAGATAGCTCGGCTGTCGCCAGTCCATGTGCAGAGCCACCGAGAAGTAGTCACCCGGCGGCAGCTTCACGGTCGCCGTGGGACCGGCGGCGTCGCTGTTGACCAGGTATGCCGCCCAGGTCTTGCGGTTCCAGACATAGAAGTACTTGCTCGTGACGTCGGCGTTCGTGATGCTCAGCTTCACCGAGTACGTCGACGTGGCGGCCCTCAGCGCGGTGAGACCGCTCCGCGTGGCGGGCGTGCGCGTGGCGTCGGCACCCGCCGAGGTCAGCGGGAGGTCCGCGGCCCTACGGTCTGCCGCGTGCGGCCCGGCCGGCCGTACGGTCACCGTCCCGTTCATGGCGCCGAAGGCATAGCGGGCCGCCTGACCCGCGGCGCCCTTCGGTTGCTTCGTGACGTGGATGTCGTGACCACCGACGAGTTCGACGCGTCCGCCGTCCCCCAACTCGGCGTTCGGCGCCCGGTGGTCCACCGTGTCCGTCGCCTTGGAAACCACTCCCACGGTTCGCCCTGCGGCAGGCTCCCCGCCCGACGCGGTCGCGGCGGGCGCGACCAGCACCGAGGCGGCCAACAACGCGCCGCACAACCCCACTTCGGCAGGTCTTCGGATACGCCCGTGCAGAACCTTGGACATGAGACGCCCCCCAGCCTTCCCCTTGAGCACCGCTCCTGACTCATCCGTCAGAGCAGTCGATCGCTCTACTCTAAAGCCGCATCACCGCCGAGGGGCAGGCCGTTTCCCTCGGCTGACGCCGTCCATGAGCTCCCCGGCTGGGACGGCGCGGGCCACTGCCGGGGCCTCACGCCCCGGGCGTTGTCAGTGGTGGCCCCTACTGTCGAGAGCGATGACTCAGGTGTGGAGATGCACGGGGCTGCGGTGGGGTGAGGACGGGCCCGTGCTCGGATGGGAAGGCGGGCGGCGCAGTGGTGTCGGGCGCGGGAAGCGGGTGGCCTTCGCGGTCGTGGGCGGGGGCGTGCGGACGTGTGTGGGCGCCCGCGGCCACGCGTGTCCGGTGCGGGCCGAGGTGTCCGGGCGCAGCACGGGGGCACGGTGCGAGGAGTGCGCTCGGCTCGACCGGGCGCATTCCGTCGCCGCCGATACCGTCGCCGACGATCCGCGGCCTTACCGGGTGTATCTCGCCTGGTTCGGGCCTGGTCTGGTCAAGGTCGGGATCACCGCGGCCGAGCGCGGTTCGGCGCGGCTTCTCGAGCAGGGTGCCGTCTCCTTCAGCTGGCTGGGGCGCGGGCCGCTGATGGCGGCTCGGCGCGCGGAGGAGCTGCTGAGGGCAGCGCTCCGGGTGCCGGACCGGATTCCGTACGCCGGCAAACGGGTGGTGCGCGCCGCGCTGCCCCCGGCCGGGGAGCGGGTCGCCGAGCTGGCGGAGCTGCACGCGCGGGCGGTGGCACTCGATGGCTGGCCGGATTCGCTGGAGCGGGCGCCGTTCCGGGCCGTCGACCACAGTGCGGTGTTCGGCCTCGACGGGCTGCCCCGTGCGGACGGTGTGGTGAGCGAGCTCGTGGCCGGCGGGGTGCTGAGCGGAGAGGTGCTGGCCGCCGCCGGACCCGATCTTCACCTGCTGACGGGATGCGGGGTTCTCGTGCTGGACACGCGGCTGATGACGGGCTGGGAGCTGACGGCCGCCACGCGCGACGAAGTCACCGTTCCGGTGCGGAAGATGGGGGAGGCTGAGGTGCAGGACGGTTTGTTCTGAGGGCCCCGCCGCAGGACACGCCTGTACCCCGGGCAGGTTCTCGATCACCGTCGGGTCCTTCCGGGACCTGGCGCCATCGAGGAGTGGCGGAGCGATCTGGAGCACCGCGCGGCCCAGGAGCACGGGCGTGCGCACTGGTACGAGTCGTACACGCTGCACGTGGCCAGGGCCGAGCGCAGCCACACGTTCCGGCGGGCGCCCGAGTGAGCCACGCGCCGGGCCGCACCGGGTCCGGCCTCGCGGAGGCCCTCGAGATGCTCCGGCAGGCTCGGGCGGCGCATCGACGTCCCGGGCAACGCCCTGCCTGAGTCCCCGTCAACCCAGGGCGCTCACAGGGGACTCATGACGACGCCCGCTCATCCGCGTCTCATCCTTGTGCCCGGGCCGGGCCACGGACCCCGGAAACCAGGCCGCTTCGCGATCTTCCCAGGAGTTCCCTGAGAGACGTCTGTGCGTTTCTCAGGGAAATCACAGATTCGTGAAAGGGCGCTCTCAGAGGGCCCGGACATGGTGTCCACCATGACCACGACCTCGCCCCAGGGGCGCACCGAACTGCTGAGGCCGGACGGGAGCCCCGTCCGAGTGCTGGTGGTGGACGACGAGCTGTCCATCACCGAACTGCTGTCCATGGCCCTCCGCTACGAAGGCTGGCAGATCCGCAGCGCGGGTGACGGACACGGCGCCATGCAGACCGCGCGCGAGTTCCGGCCCGACGCCGTCGTCCTGGACATGATGCTCCCGGACATGGACGGTCTGGCCGTGCTGGGGCGGCTGCGGCGCGAACTGCCGGACGTGCCCGTCCTCTTCCTGACCGCCAAGGACGCCGTCGAGGACCGGATCGCGGGTCTGACCGCCGGTGGCGACGACTACGTCACCAAGCCGTTCAGCCTCGAAGAGGTCGTGGCCAGGCTGCGTGGGCTGATCCGGCGGGCCGGTGCCGCCGACCGCCGTTCCGACTCGGTGCTGGTCGTCGGTGACCTCACCCTCGACGAGGACAGCCACGAGGTGTGGCGGGCCGGTGAGAGCATCCATCTCACGGCCACCGAGTTCGAACTGCTGCGCTTCCTGATGCGCAACCCGCGGCGCGTGCTCAGCAAGGCGCAGATCCTCGACCGCGTGTGGTCGTACGACTTCGGCGGCCAGGCCAATGTCGTCGAGCTGTACATCTCCTATCTGCGGCGGAAGATCGACGCGGGACGCGAGCCGATGATCCACACCAGGCGCGGAGCCGGCTATCTGATCAAGCCAGCGGCGTCATGAGCAGTCGGCGACGGCCGCGTACGCAGAAGCAGCGAGGACGACAGCCGCGCACACTGCGAACGCGGCTCGTCGTCTCGGCGGTCAGTCTGATCGCCGTGGTGTGCGCCGTGATCGGCACCGTGACGACCATCGCGCTGGGGCAGCACCTGTACGGGCAGTTGGACGGGCAGGTGGCCGACACCGGCACGCGGGTCTCCGGCCCGCCAGGGAAGCTGGCAGGCCTGGGCAACGGCAGTCCGGACCCGGGCAACCGGTACGGCGACCTGTCGGCGGCCGGCTCCGGCAGCACCTCGGGGCAGGACAGGCTGAGCGAGTTCGTCACCAGGGGGCCGACCCAGCTCGACACGGTCGCCGCCGAGGTCGACTCCAGTGGCGCGGTCACCAAGGCGGTCATAGCCAAGGCCGTCTCCTCCGACAGCGGCGGCTTCGAGCGGATGAACGCCGTCCTGCTGTCCGGGGCGCAGACCACCGCGCTCGCCTCCGTCCCCCGAGACGACAAGCTGCACACCGTCACGCTCCCGGGGCTCGGCGAGTACCGCGTCAAGTACGTCACCGGCGGCCGGGGCACCTTCTATGTCGCCCTGCCCACCAGGTCCGTCACCAACACCATCAACACCCTCATCATCGTCGAGGTCAGCGTCACCGCCGCCGGGCTCGTCGCCGCCGGGATCGCCGGATCCGTACTGGTCGGGATCGCACTTCGCCCCCTGCGCAAGGTCGCCGTGACCGCCACCCGGGTGTCCGAACTGCCGCTGCACAGCGGTGAGGTGACCCTCGACGAGCGGGTTCCGGAGTCCGAGACCGATCCGCACACCGAGGTCGGGCAGGTCGGGGCGGCGCTCAACCGCATGCTGGACCACGTCCATGGCGCCCTGCACGCACGGCAGCAGAGCGAGACGCGGGTCAGGCAGTTCGTCGCGGACGCCAGTCACGAGCTGCGCACGCCGCTCGCCTCGATCCGCGGGTACGCAGAGCTGACCAGGCGCGGTCGGGAGCAGACCGGCCCGGACACCCGGCACGCCCTCGCCAGGATCGAGTCCGAGGCCGACCGGATGACCCTGCTCGTCGAGGACCTGCTGCTGCTCGCCCGGCTGGACGCGGGCCGCCCTCTCCGGTTCGAGCGGACCGACCTCGTACCGCTCGTCGTGGACACCATCAGCGACGCGCGCGCGGCCGGACGCGACCACAACTGGCGGCTGGAACTGCCCGACGAGCCCGCGCTCGTGTCGGCGGACGCGGCACGGCTGCAGCAGGTGCTCGTCAATCTGCTCGCCAACGCGCGCACCCACACTCCGCCCGGTACGACCGTCGTCGCACGTGTGCAACGACGCGGTCCATGGCTGTGCGTGGACGTCCAGGACGACGGCCAGGGCATCCCGCCGGATCTATTGCCGCACGTCTTCGAGCGGTTCGCGCGCGGTGACTCGGCACGTTCCAGGGCCACCGGCTCGACCGGCCTGGGCCTCGCCATCGTGCAGGCCGTCGCGACGGCGCACGGCGGCGCGGTGACCGTCGACAGGGCGCCCGGCCGGACGGTGTTCACCGTGCATCTGCCGGCGCTCACCCCCTACGTGCCCTCGCCCGCGCCCGAAACAAGCCGGCAGCAGCACTCACAGGCGCACCACAGCACCACCACATGGGTGCGACAGGGCGGTTGAGAAGAGTCGGTGCCATGCGAACCGACTCTTCTCCCGGCACTCTGCCGGCGCGGGAGCACCTCCCGGCCGGCGACGCCGGTACGCCTGCCCTGGACGTAGTGATCCCCGTCTACAACGAGGAGAAGGACCTCCGGCCATGTGTGCTCAGACTGCACGATCACCTCGAGCGCACCTTCCCGTACGCGTTCCGGATCACGATCGCGGACAACGCGTCCACGGACGCCACCCCCCTGGTGGCCGCGCGGCTGGAGGCGGAGATCGCCGGGGTGAGGTCCTTCCGGCTGGAGCAGAAGGGCCGCGGCCGCGCGCTGCGCACCGTCTGGTCCACCTCTGACGCCCCCGTCCTCGCCTATATGGACGTGGACCTGTCCACCGACCTCAACGCGCTGCTGCCGCTGGTGGCGCCGCTCATCTCGGGTCACTCCGATCTTGCGATCGGTTCCCGGCTGGCCCGTACCTCCCGCGTCGTGCGAGGTCCCAAGCGCGAGTTCATCAGCCGGGCCTACAACCTGATCCTGCGCGGCTCGCTGCAGGCCCGCTTCTCGGACGCCCAGTGCGGATTCAAGGCGATCCGCCGGGATGTGGCCCAGGCTCTGCTGCCGCTGGTCGAGGACACCGGCTGGTTCTTCGACACTGAGATGCTGGTGCTCGCCGAGCGCGCCGGACTGCGCATCCACGAGGTGCCGGTGGACTGGGTCGACGACCCCGACTCCACGGTGCACCTCGTGAAGACCGCCACCGAGGACCTCAGGGGCGTGTGGCGCATCGGCAAGGCACTGGCCACCGGTTCGCTTCCGCTGGACCGGCTCGTCCGGCCCTTCGGCGACGATCCGCGGGACCGGGACATCACGGACGTGCCGCGGGGCCTGGCCCGCCAACTGGTGGGCTTCTGCGTGGTGGGCGGCCTGTCCACCCTGTTCTACCTGGTGCTCTACAGCCTATTCCGGCAGTTCTCGGGCTCGCAGATCGCCAACGCCCTCGCCCTGCTGGTCTCGGCGCTCGCCAACACGGCGGCCAACCGCAGGCTCACCTTCGGGATCCGCGGCCGGCGGGGTGCGGTCCGCCACCAGGCACAGGGCCTGGTGGTCTTCGGGATCGGCCTCGTCCTCACCAGTGGCTCGCTCGCCGCCCTGAACGTGGCGACGGCCGACCCCGCGCACTCCACGGAGCTGGCAGTGCTGATCGCCGCCAATCTCGCGGCGACGGTGCTGCGGTTCCTGCTGTTCAGGGCCTGGGTGTTCCCGGACCAGCGCGAGAACTGCCCGGCGACCGCACGGTCCGTCGTCGCTCAGGAACCGTCCTCGCCCACCCGCTTCACGACGGCGACCCAGCACGGGGGGCCGTACCGGCAGCTCTACGAACCCTACGAGCAGCATGCGCCGCTGCCCCGGCGGACCGCGGCGCCGCAGTCCGCGTACGACACGACCCGGTTCCGCGCCGGTGCCGCCGCGGACGACACCACCTGGGGGGACGCGACCACACCGCTGCAGCCGGTGCACCCGCAGGACACCGACCCGAGGGACTACCGATGACCACCCATTACGACCAGTCGACCCACCAGTCGGGGGCGGGCCACCACTCCTGGGGACCACCCCAGGCCGCTCCCCCGCAGGAGCCCGCCGTACCGTCGGCGCCCGCTCCCGGCTCCGGTGAACCCAAGCAGCCGTTCGCGCGCAGAATCCGGCGCGGCCGGCCCGAGGACCCGCGCTGGGTACGTCCCGCCTTTCTCGGTCTGCTGCTCGCCACCGCGCTCCTGTACCTGTACGACCTGAGCGCCTCCGGGTACGCCAACTCCTTCTACTCGGCGGCGGTCCAGGCGGGCAGCACATCCTGGAAGGCGTTCTTCTTCGGCTCGCTGGACGCGGGCAACGCGATCACCGTCGACAAGCCTCCGGCCGCGCTGTGGCCGATGGCGCTCTCGGTGCGGATCTTCGGCCTGAACTCGTGGGCGATCCTGGTCCCCGAGGCCGTCATGGGCGTCCTCACGGTCGCCGTGGTCTACGCGGCCGTCCGGCGCCGGTTCAGCCCCGCGGCCGGCCTGATCGCGGGCGCCGTGCTCGCGCTGACCCCTGTCGCGGCGCTGATGTTCCGGTTCAACAACCCGGACGCACTGCTCGCGCTGCTGATGGCGCTCACCGTCTACTTCGTCGTCCGGGGCCTGGAGGACGGCCGCACCAAGTGGCTGGTGTGGGCGGGGGTGGCGGTGGGCTTCGCCTTCCTGACGAAGACCCTCCAGGCTTTTCTCATCCTGCCGGCGCTGGCGGTGGTGTACGGCGTCTGCGCGCCCGTGAGGCTGAGGAAGCGGCTCGTACAGCTGGGGCTCGCGACCGTCGCGATGGTCGTCTCGGGCGGCTGGTGGGTCGCGATCGTCGAGCTGTGGCCCGCGTCCTCGCGTCCCTACATCGGCGGCTCGCAGAACAACTCCTTCCTTGAACTGACCTTCGGCTACAACGGGTTCGGCCGCATCAACGGAGACGAGACCGGCAGCGTCGGCGGCATGGGGGGCGCCGGCGGCGGACAGTGGGGCACCACCGGCTGGAACCGGATGTTCAACTCGGAGATCGGCAGCCAGATCTCCTGGCTGTTGCCGGCCGCACTGATCCTGCTGGTGGCGGGCCTCGTACTGACCAGGAAGGCGCAGCGCACGGATCTGGTCCGCGGCTCGTTCCTCGCCTGGGGCGGCTCGCTGCTGATGACCGTGATCGTCTTCAGCTATATGGCGGGCATCTTCCACCAGTACTACACGGTGGCCCTGGCTCCTTATATCGCCGCCCTGGTCGGCATGGGTGTCACGGTCCTGTGGGAGGAGCGGTCGAGGACGTGGGCTTCGCTCACGCTCGCGGCCACCGTCACCGCCACCGCAGCCTGGGGTTACACGCTCCTCAATCGCACGCCGGACTACCTGCCCTGGCTGAAGTGGCTCGTCCTCATCGGCGGTCTGGCCGGCGCCCTCGGTCTGATCTTCGTGACCCGGCTTGCCCGGCGACTCGCCCTTGCGGCGGTGGGCCTGAGCCTGGTGGCGTCGGTCGCGGGTCCGACGGCGTACACGCTCACCACGGTGAACGAGGGCCACTCCGGGTCGATCGTCACGGCCGGCCCGGCGGGCGCGAGCATGATGGGCGGTCGCGGCGGCCCCGGCCGCGGCGGCTTCGGCCGCGGCGGCTTCGGCGGTGGCACGGCCGGCGGGTTCGGCGGCGGCACACCCGGCCAGAACCAGCAGAACGGCAACGGGAACACGCAGGGCTTCCCGGGCGGCGGTTTCCCCGGCGGCGGGATGCCGGGCCAGAACGGCCAGAACGGCCAGAACCAGCAGGGCAACCAGCAGGGCAACCAGCAGGGAGGCTTCCCCGGCGGCGGCCGGGCGGGCGAGGGCGGCATGGGAGGAGCAGGCGGTGTCGGCGGACTGCTCAACGGCGCGAACGTCGGCTCCGCGGCCAAGAAGCTGCTGACGAAGGACGCCGGGAAGTACACCTGGGTCGCCGCTTCCATCGGCTCGCAGAACGCCGCGAGCTACCAACTCGCCACCGGTGACGCGGTGATGGCGATCGGCGGCTTCAACGGCAGCGACCCGTCTCCGACGCTCGCCCAGTTCCAGAAGTACGTGACGGAGGGCAGGATCCACTACTTCATCGCCGGTGGTGGCTTCGGCGGCCGCGGCGGCAGCAACGGCGGCTCGGACGTCGCCTCGCAGATCAGCTCGTGGGTGGAGAAGAACTTCAAGAAGGTTACGGCCGGTTCGGCCACCTTCTACGACCTCACGCAGAAGACGAACGGCTGACGGTTCGCTTCCCAGGGGCGGTGGTCCGGGCGAGCTCGCCCGGACCACCGCCCCTGTGTCGTTCGTCGCGAAGACGGTGTGCCGGGGGTGGAGCGGGCAGACTCGGAGATGGTGTCGCCCGGCAGCTCGGTGGGCGAAGTGGTCGTCGGGCCGCCGCCGTTCGGGGTCGGCCGCGCCCTTCCCCGGGTACCTGCCGGGGCGCGGGCGCCTAGCATCGTGATCAGCGGTCGGAGTCTCGAGGAAGGTGCGCCATGGTGAAGGCAGCCCGGCAGGCGGGACGTCCGGCGCGTGCCAGCGTCTGGCTGGACGGCAAGGCACCCCGGGGCGGCGGGACGCGAGGCGGCGGTCAGCCGTCCGGGCTGGACCGCGACCGGATCACCGACGCGACCGTACGGCTGCTGGACGCGGAGGGACTCGCGAAGTTCTCCATGCGCCGGCTCGCCGCGGAACTCGACGTGACGGCGATGTCGGTCTACTGGTACGTGGACACCAAGGACGACCTGCTGGAGCTGGCGCTGGACGCGGCCTTCGGAGAGGTGCGGTTGCCGGCCGCGGACTCGGACGAGGACTGGCGCGAGCAGCTGCGGGGGCTCGCCACCGAGTACCGGGCGCTGCTGGTGCGCCATCCCTGGCTCTCGCCGCTCGCCGGGCGGTTCCTCAACATCGGCCCGCACTCCGTCGCCTTCTCGCTCGCCGTGCAGCGGGTCATCCGGCTGACCGGGCTGCCCGTGCACGGCCGGACGGGCGCCATCTCGGCGGTCTTCCAGTTCGTGTACGGGTTCGGCACGATCGAGGGCCATTTCATCGACCGCTGCGCGGCGGCCGGCACGAGCCAGGACGAGTACTTCCACCAGGCGATGAGCGCGGTGACGGAGAGTCCGGAACTCGGTGAGGTGGTGCGCCGGTCCGCGGACCTCATGGAGGCCCGCGGCGGTGACACGGTGGAGGAGATGCGCGACCGGGACTTCACGTTCGCGCTGGAGACGCTGATCGCGGGGATCGAGGCGATGGTCGCCCGGGGCCGGTCCTGACGGCCGCCGCGGTGGTCAGTCCTCCGACTGCACCAGGCGGGACGGGAAGCCGCCCGTCGCCACCGGGCCCCAGCGCACCGGGGTGACCCGGATGATCGACTTGCCCTGCTTGACCATGGCCTCCCGGTACTCGTCCCAGTTCGGGTGCTCGCCCGCGATGTTGCGGTAGTACTCGACGAGCGGCTCGACGGAGTCCGGTGAGTCGATGACCTCGGCGGTGCCGTCGATCTGGACCCACGGCCCGTTCCAGTCGTCGCTGAGCACGATCAGGCTGACCCGCTCGTCGCGCTTGGCGTTGCGGGTCTTGGCGCGCTCGGGGTAGGTGGAGACCACGATCCGTCCGGCATCGTCGACCCCGCAGGTCAGCGGCGAGCCCTGGGGGCCTCCGTCGGTGCGCCGGGTCAGCAGGATGGCATGGTGCCGGGGGCGCACGAAGTCGAGCAGCTCGTCCAGCGATACAGCGGTGTTCGTCGCGATGTTCGGTGCCATGGGGGCAGCCTAGGGGCAGACGCGGCGATTCAGGGTGACCCTGCGGTGCCTACGCCTGCGGCAGCGAGTCGCCCTGCACCGCCTGGATGTCCAGTTCGACCTTGAGGGTGGTACCGACCAGAGCGACGCCCGCCTGGACCACCTGGTTGTAGTTCATCGCGAAGTCCTCCCGGCGCAGTTCCGTCGTCGCACGGAAGGCCGCCCGGGTGCCGCCCCACGGGTCGGACCCCGTGCTGAGGTAGGCGAGGTCCAGGTCGACCCGGCGTACGACACCGCGCATGGTCAGCTCGCCGTGGACCGTCCAGCGGTCGGCGCCGGCGGCCGTCAGGCCCGTCGAGCGGTAGGTGATCTCCGGGTACTTCTCGATGTCCAGGAAGTCGGCGGACCGCAGGTGGTTGTCGCGCATCCCGTTGCCGGTGTCGATGGACGCGGCGCGGATGACGGCCTCGACGCGGGACTTCGTCACGTCGTCCGGGGCGATCTCGATGAGCCCGGAGAACTCCGTGAAACGGCCGTGCACGCTGGAGATCCCCAGGTGCTGGGCGACCGCGCCGACGGAGGAGTGCGCCGGGTCGATGGTCCACGGTCCGGGCGGCGGCAGTTCCGTACCGCCCTGACGGGCCAGTGTCACCGTCCCGATCTCGGCCCGCCCGCTCGCCGTGACGATCGCGCTGGAGGCGACGGGCGCATAGCCGATCGCGGTCACGATCACGGTGTACGCGCCGGGCGCCAGGGCGGTCGCGTCCCGTACGGCCCCGTCCCCGTCGGCCTCGGCGCGCAGCACCTGGGTGCCGGTCATGTCGGTCACGGTGACGACCGCGTGCGACACGGCCCATCCGTCCCGCGTACGGATGCGTGCGGTCAGTGCCATCGTGTGGTCTCCCTCTAAATCCTTGAATATCCCCGTAGAAGGCTCAAAAAACCCCGGCCTGTGGGGGCGCACCTCCGCTCGGAGCGCGCCCCCACGAGCCGAGGTCCTCCTACTCGCCCGGGTGGGCCAGTTCGATGTCGTGGTCGTCGACGCCGCGGCCGCTCACCGACACCGCCGTCGCGGCCGGCGGGTAGCCCGTCGCGATGACGGTGTACTCGCCGCTGTTCAGGTCGGTGAAGGCGTACGCCCCGTCCGTGCCGGTCGTGGCCGAGCCGACCACGTTGCCCGCCGCGTCCACCAGGGTCACGCGGGCGTCCGCCAGGGGCCCGTGCGGGGCCCGCACGACGCCCTGGACCCGGGCGCCGGAGTCGAGGTCGACCTCGAGCCGGGTGACCCCGGTGGCGCCGATCTCGACGGGCAGGGCCCGCGGCCGGTGGCCGGCGGCGTTCACCGCCACGGTCACGGAGCCCGGCACCAGGTCGGCGAACGAGAACTCGCCCTGCTCACCGGTGGCCGCGGTGGCCAGCAGCTCGCCCCGGACGTCCGTGACGATCACCATCGCGTCCTTGACCGGCAGCCCGGTCTCGGCGGCCCGGACGACACCGCTCAGACCGCTGGTGCCGCTGAGCAGGATGTCGTAGGACACCGGTTCCTCGTGCACGAGGATCGTCGAGGCCTGCGGCTGGTGGCCGTCGGCGGAGGCGATCAGGACGTAGCTGCCGGCGCCGGGGGCGTCCACCCCGTAGGAACCGTCCGGCCGTGCGACCGACCGGCCCAGCTGGCGTCCCCCGAGGGAGATCAGCGTGACGGCTGCCTGCGGAACCGGTGCGCTCTCGGCGCCCCGGACGAATCCGCGGACCGGCACGCCACCGCCCTCACCGGCGGAGGTGGGCGGGGCCAGAGTGGCGACCGCGGCCAGCTTCTGTGCGCCGTCGGGAGCGGCCTCGGTGCTCGACACCGCCCAGCTCGGGACGTGCTCCTCGACGGGCGCGGCAGCCGCGGCAGCCGGGGCTTCCTCGGCCTCGGCCTCGGACTCGGCGGCCGCGGCCTGCGCCAGACCGCCCTTGGTCTTCAGCGGGACCTCCTTGATGAACAGCGTGATCAGGAAGGCCAGGAACGCCAGGCACGCCGCGATCAGGAAGACGTCCGCGATGGCGTGGCCGTACGAGCTCTCCATCAGGGTGCGCAGCGGCCGGGGCAGCTTGGCCAGGTCCGGGATGGCGCCGTCGGAGCTCGCGTGGGCCGCCAGCCGCGCGTACTTCGGGCTGAGGTCGGCGAGTCCGTCCGTGAAGTAGGTGGTGATCCGGTGGGCCATGATCGCGCCGAGCGCGGAGACGCCCACCGCACCGCCGAGGGACCGGAAGAAGGTGACCGTCGAGCTGGCCGAGCCGAGGTCGGTGGGTGCCACCTGGTTCTGCGTCGACAGCACCAGGTTCTGCATCATCATGCCGATGCCGAGACCCATCACCGCCATGAAGACGGCCACCTTCCAGTAGGCCGTGTCGTAGCGGATCGTGCCCAGCAGACCCAGACCGGCCGTGACCAACAGACCGCCGGTGACCAGCCAGGCCTTCCACTTGCCGGTCTTGGTGATGATCTGGCCGGAGACGGTGGAGGAGACGAACAGACCACCGATCATCGGGATGGTCAGCACACCGGACAGCGTCGGGGACTTGTCCCGGGCCAGCTGGAAGTACTGGGCGAAGAAGACGGTGCCGGTGAACATCGCGACGCCGACGAAGAGCGAGGCGAGGGACGACAGGGTGATGGTGCGGTTGCGGAACAGACGCAGCGGGATGATCGGCTCGCTGGCCTTGGACTCGACGAGGATGAAGACCAGGCCGAGGACGATCGATCCGGCCACCATCGTGTAGGTCTGCCAGGACAGCCAGTCGTACTTGTCTCCGGCGAAGGTCACCCAGACCAGCAGCAGGGAGACGGCGGCGGAGACGAAGAACGCGCCGGCCCAGTCGACCTTGACGTCCCGCTTGACCACGGGCAGGTGCAGGGTCTTCTGCAGCACGATCAGTGCGATGATCGCGAAGGGGACACCGACGTAGAAGCACCAGCGCCAGCCGAGCCACGAGGTGTCGGTGATGACACCGCCGATCAGCGGGCCGCCGACGGTGGCGACGGCGAAGGTGGCGCCGAGGTAGCCGGAGTAGCGACCGCGCTCACGCGGGGAGATCATCGCGGCCATGACGATCTGCGCCAGAGCGGACAGACCGCCGACGCCGATGCCCTGGACGACTCGGCAGGCGATGAGCATGCCCGGGTTCTGCGACAGACCCGCGGCCATCGAGCCGAGCACGTAGACGATCAGGGCTATCTGGACGAGCGCCTTCTTGCTGAACAGGTCCGCGAGCTTGCCCCACAGCGGGGTGGTCGCGGTCATGGCCAGCAGGGAGGCCGTGATGACCCAGGTGTAGGCCGACTGGCCGCCGCCGAGGTCGCCGATGATGTGCGGCAGCGCGTTGGAGACGATCGTGGACGACAGGATCGCCACGAACATGCCCAGCAGCAGCCCGGAGAGCGCCTCCATGATCTGCCGGTGCGTCATCGGAGCGCCGTCCGGGGAGCCTCCCCCGTGCTTGGCGTGGGCCCGCACACCGGCTGGTGTGGTCGTTGCCATGGGCTTCCTTTTCTTACGTTCGTTATGCGGGTGTACGGGTGGTCTGTTCTGCAACGGTCTCCGCCGCGGGGGCGAACTGTGTGAGCCGGGGGGCCGCGCGGCAGTCGAAGCTCTCTCGCAGGCGTCCCATCAACTGGATGAGCCGGCCGACGTCGTCGTCGGACCAGTCGCTCAGCCGTTCGGCCAGCAGTTCGACGGCTCTGCGGGACAGCTCGTCGAGCTGGACCTTGCCGGGCGCCGTCAGGCGGAGGATACGGGAGCGTTTGTCCGCGGGGTCGGGAAGGCGCTCGATCCATCCGCGGTCCGCGACATGCGCGACATGGCGGCTGGTCACCGACATGTCGACGGCGAGCAGCTCCGCGAGCTTGCTCATGCGCATCTCGCCATGGCTGCCCAGCAGGGTCAGCACGGCGGCGGAGCCGGTCGAGCAGTGGTGCGGCAGGATGCGCCCCATGTCCCTCTTCACGGCGCCGATGGCGCTGAGCTGACGCGCAAGTTCCTCGTACTGCGCTCGCGCGGCCATCACACCTCCCAGGTTGTTGCTTAGGGCAACCATAAGGAGATTGGTTGCTGCAGGCAAACTAAGTCGGGGTCGCAGAGCTAAAAACTTGGCAAAGGCAAGTATTGGCAACCGTAAACTCGCTGGTGGAGTGACGCCCGTGCACTCTGAGGCGTGTGGGGGTGGGGTGTTCACGGCGGAGCAAAGCTGTGGGGACGTGGGCCCCCACTTGGGCTGCACCCCACGTATTCGCTAGGGTCCGGGGCCATGGCAAACACCCAGGGCCCCCAGGGCAACTACGACCCCGCGGGCAACACCCAGATGTTCCGTGCCTTCGTCGACGAGGCCCCGCAGGGCGGCCCGCAGGAGACCGCCTCCTCGGGTTCCCGCGTCGGACTGATCATCGGCGTCGTCGTCGCCGTGGTGGTCGTCGCCGCGGTCGCCTGGCTGGCGCTGAAGTAGTACGGCTTCAGGGTCGCGGCTGCCGCGGTACGGGAGACCGGGCCCTACTTCCACTGGACGGAGACGTCTCGTGTCTCGATGTGCATGCCCAGCGGTACACGCCATGCGTCGACGCACACCGTCCAGGTCTTCTTCACCGACGCCCCGGCGGCGATCGGTGCGGGAAGCGCGTCCTTGGACTCGATCGTCGCCCAGTCGATCCCGAGCGCCCCGATGACGTGCGTGCCGAAGGTCACTGTCCCCGAACGCACCGCACTGCCACCGGTGTTGCGGAAGGGGACGGTCACCTTTTCGCACCAGCGTCGGTCTGTCGTCTTCCGTACGGTCTCTCCCACGCTCAGCGCGGCCGGTCCGCTCGGCGTCGCGCGGGGGACCGTCGGTGTGGGCGAGGGCGAATTCGTGTCCGCCGGAGCGGGGTTGGGCGAGGGCTCGGCGGGGTGAGCGGAGGTGTCCCCGCCCGCAGGTCCACCGCTCGGGCCGAGGGCGCCGGCTGAACCCGGGGCGACGGTGCCGGCTGCACCCGGGCCAGGAGCAGGGGAGCCGGAGGCGGTGGACGCACCGCTGCCGGCCTCGCGCCTCTGACTGCCGGCCCGCTCCAGCGGCACCAGCGTCACATCGCCCGTCGGAGCCACCGCCGAACCGGAGGCGCGAGGAGAGCCGCCCGCCGGTCCGACCGCCACATATCCCTCGCCGCCCGCGCCACCCGCGGACGCCGCCAGCACTCCGCCCAGGCACACGACCGCCGTCGAGGCACCGATCACGGCCCCTCGACGGCCCCGCAACCACGTCGCTCGCAGCATCGCGCCAGTGTGACTGACGTCCCGTCAGTTAGGAAGCCCCGGGGCGGACGGTGAATCCGCGGGGTGTTCCAGGGGCCGACTGCGACTCAGTCCGAGATGAGACCCTCGCGCAGCTGCGCCAGCGTGCGCGTGAGCAGCCGGGAGACGTGCATCTGGGAGATGCCGACCTCCTCGCCGATCTGCGACTGCGTCATGTTCGCGAAGAAGCGCAGCATGATGATCCGCCGCTCGCGGGGCGGGAGCTTGGCCAGCAGCGGCTTGAGGGACTCGCGGTACTCCACGCCTTCGAGAGCCGAGTCCTCGTAGCCGAGGCGGTCCGCCAGGGAGCCCTCGCCGCCGTCGTCCTCCGGCGCCGGGGAGTCCAGCGAGGAGGCCGTGTAGGCGTTGCCCACGGCGAGGCCGTCGACCACGTCCTCCTCCGACACGCCCAGCACGGCGGCCAGTTCGGTGACGGTCGGGGAGCGGTCCAGCCTCTGCGACAGCTCGTCGCTGGCCTTGGTGAGGGCCAGGCGCAGCTCCTGAAGGCGGCGCGGTACGCGCACCGACCACGACGTGTCCCGGAAGAACCGCTTGATCTCGCCGACGACCGTCGGCATCGCGAACGTCGGGAACTCCACGCCCCGTTCGCAGTCGAAGCGGTCGATCGCCTTGATCAGCCCGATCGTGCCGACCTGGACGATGTCCTCCATCGGCTCGTTGCGGCTGCGGAAGCGGGCTGCCGCGTACCGGACGAGCGGGAGGTTCAGCTCGATGAGCGTGTCCCGGACGTAGGCACGTTCAAGGCTGTGCTCGTCGAGGGCGGCGAGCCGCAGGAAGAGGGAGCGGGACAGGGTGCGGGTGTCGATGGCTCCGGACGTCGGAAGGTCCTGGACCTCGGGGGCCGGAAGGGTCTCGGCATCCGGGAGGTCCTGCGGGGCCTGAAGGTCCTGAAGCACATCGGGCGCGGAGTCGCTCTGCATGAGCGTGAGCACCTTCGAGCTGCCCTGGTCTGCGGACATGCCACCCCCTTTGGGTCGCGGGACGGTCGCGGCGGACGCTCCCGTCGGAGGAACGCAGCCTCCACCTGAATACCGGCCGCGAGGCTGCGGCAAACGCGCTCCCGGAAGAATGTCACATGTCGGCAACGCGCTGTAGTGACATGTCGATATGCGAGATGAGAATGCGCCCTGGTTGGAAGGGTTCTGAGGGTTTTTCGGCGCAGAACTGTCAGGAAGAGACCTTGCGGGCGATTCGCTCGTGCGAGCTAGGCGTCGATCCTGTTTGCGGATCTAAGTCGCGCGAAACTCCTGGCGAGGAGCCTTGACACATGCATCTGGGAGACTCCCAGCTCGGCACTGATCTGCGACTGGGTCAGATTGCTGTAGTAACGGAGCAGCAGGATCCGCTGCTCCCGTTCGGGCAACTGGACGAGCAGATGCCGTACGAGGTCGCGGTGTTCGACCCCGTCGAGTGCCGGGTCCTCGTAGCCGAGCCGGTCGAGCAGGCCCGGCAGACCGTCTCCCTCCTGGGCGGCTTCCAGCGAGGTCGCGTGGTACGAGCGGCCCGCCTCGATACAGCTCGTCACCTCCTCCTCCGTGATGCGCAGCCGCTCGGCGATCTCGGCGGTGGTGGGGGAGCGTCCGAACGCCGTCGTCAGGTCCTCCGTCGCGCTGTTGACCTGCACCCACAGCTCGTGCAGCCGGCGCGGCACGTGGACCGTGCGAACGTTGTCGCGGAAGTAGCGCTTGATCTCGCCGACGACGGTCGGCATCGCGAAGGTCGGGAACTGCACACCGCGGTCGGGGTCGAAGCGGTCGATCGCGTTGATCAGGCCGATGGTGCCGACCTGGACGACGTCCTCCATGGGCTCGTTGCGGGAGCGGAAGCGGGC
This sequence comes from Streptomyces sp. CA-106110, assembly GCF_050936285.1. Classification (NCBI taxonomy): domain Bacteria; kingdom Bacillati; phylum Actinomycetota; class Actinomycetes; order Kitasatosporales; family Streptomycetaceae; genus Streptomyces; species Streptomyces sp. CA-106110. The sequence continues at coordinate 6,396,641 of NZ_JBNJNB010000001.1, forward strand.
GGCGGCGTAGCGCACGAGCGGGAGGTTCGCCTCGATGAGCGCCCCGCGCACGCGGTGGTGCTCCGGCGTACCCGGCTCCAGGTCCTTGAGCTCGGCGAAGAGCATCTGGGTGAGGGCCCGGGTGTCGGCGCCTCGGCGCTTGGGGGCGATGTCGGACGGAGGGGTTTCCTGAGAGGGGGCATCGGTCGTGGCGGACTCCTGGAGCCGGCCGGGAGCGGGGGCCGAAGCCTCGTCCTGAGGCGGCGCGGTACTGGCCGACACGGTCAACGCCACCTCTTCATCCGTTTACGTATCCCTTAAATTCACCGTCAAAAGCGGTCATAGCATCACAAGAAATGGACACTCTGTGCAAGCACCCCATAACTCCGTGTTGAGGGAGAGTTGGGGTACATCACGCAGGAAAGCCCCCCACCGTTTCCGGTGAGGGGCTCCGCGGCGGTGTCGCCCGGAATTGGCGGGCGGTGTCGCTCAGATTTCGTAGTCGGCGATCACCCAAGTGGCGAACTCGCGCCAGAGCGCGACGCCCGCCTGGTGCGCCGGATGCTCGAGGTAGCGCCGCAGCGCGTCCGGGTCGTCCACCGCCGAGTTGATCGCGAAGTCGTACGCGATGGGGCGGTCGGTGATGTTCCAGGCGCACTCCCAGAACCGCAGCTCCTCGATCTGGTCGCCGAGCGCCTCGAAGGCGCGTACGCCCGCCACGACCTGCGGGTCGTCGCGCTGGACGCCCTCGTTGAGCTTGAAGAGGACCAGATGCCGGATCACGGGCGCTCCAGGTGCGACGACGACGGTGGCCGCACGGCCGCGGGAAGCCTCACTTGGCCCCGTCGGCGAGCCAGGTCATGAAGTGGCCGATGGCCTTGGCGGCGTTCGAGATGCCCTCGAACCCTATCTGGACGTAGTCGGCGGCCTTGGCCGGGTCCGTGATGATCAAGTAGAGCACGAAGACCACGACAGCGTACAGCGCGATCTTCTTTCCCTGTACCGCCACAGCGGCCTCCCCCGTCTGCTGTGCCCCGCGGGCCCGTTCGCCGGCGTGAGTGTAACCCGGCCGAGTGTTCGGGGCTCGCAAATGATCACGTATGCACTACATCCTCACGCCATTCATGCCCGTGCGACCTCGATGCCGAGACCTCGGACGCCAGGTGGGTGACGTGCCGGTGCACGGTGAATGAGACGTGCGGGTCCTGGGAGGCTGTCCGTGCGACTCACGCTGCCGGAGCTCCACGGGCTCGTCGCGGCCGAACGTCCCGATCAGCCGCCGTCAGCCAGGTTGTTCCGGTAGGCGTAGCCCACGGCCTGGGCGCAGTCGGTCGCGCCGACCTTCGCGAAGATCCGGTTGATGTGCGTCTTCACCGTGGCCTGGCTCACCACGAGCCCGGCGCAGATCTGCGCGTTGGACAGGTCCTGGGCGATGAGGGTGAGCACCTCGGCCTCACGCGGAGTCAGACCGCCCGGCAGTGCGTCCGCTCCCGCCGCGGGGAGCCCTGTGCGGCGGGTGGCGACCAGTCGGGCCTGAACCACGGGGTCGAGCCATGTACGTCCGCCGTGCACACGCCGGATCGCCGTCTCGACCTCCTCGTCGTCCGCGTCCTTGATCAGATAGCACCGCGCGTCCGCCCGCAGCGCCGGGAAGACGGAGTTGTCGTCCATATAGGTGGTCAGCACCAGTACGGCGCTGCCCGGCACCTTCTCCCGTAGGGCTGCCGCGGCCGCGACTCCGTCGAGCACCGGCATTTCGACTGTCCGGGTTGCAGCGGCATGGGCGGTTCCCGCCCTATCGGCACGGATGGGGCACGGGTGCCTTCAGATCCGTAGCTCCATACGGATGGGTCAGTGGCGGGCCACAGCGGTCGCTTTGAAGGCGCTGAAGGACCCTCCTGGGCGATGACGGTTGCTGCAGTTGCTGTACTTCCGTGCTGTACCGGGCGCGGCGGCTACCCCGCTTGCTCAAATGTCAGGCCGCTGTGAATGGGCTCGGCTCGCCACATGGCCGCCAGCTGGGGGTAGGACTCGATGAACCGGCGCACTTCTCTCAGCGCGGCGATCCTTGGCGCGCCGATCTCGTCGTGGTCGAACCCGGTGTCTTGGTGCCCGAGGCTGTCGACATCTGCCCATGCCGGCCCCTCGGCGAAGATGAGTTGCAGATCCACTTTCCAGTACTCCGGCTGCCAGTCGGGGTCATCACGGTCGTCGGCGTCGTTGACCGCAAGCAGGCGCCCGAAGGACAACGAAGGCTGGTCGTCGTTCCAACTCCACCTGCCCCATTCGACGATGAAGCCGTCGCCGTCGTTCTCGGGCTGCTCGATCCCCTCGATCTCGGTCTGGAGAAACTCGACGAAGGCATCCCAGGCGGCGTCGACGTTGCCTACGGCATCGGGATCGACCCCGTGCTGTCTCAAGATCTGCGCGAAGACGTTAGCGCTGGATTTCCATGGAATGGGCATGCGGGAGGCTATCCCGCCGCCGGTGCGGCACCGCCGGATCCCCCCTCGAACTGCTCACGCAGCCGCTGAGGGTACGGGCCGAACCTGCCGACCGGCGGGAACGGTCCCAGGAACTCTCACCCGCTGTCGGTGAGCTGAGTACGCGTTACACCGCAGTCCCGTCGGACCGACACCGCACCCTGGGCTTGATCCCAACCGAAGGCAGTCCCTGGGTGACCTGCTCTCTTCGGCCAAGGCTGTGGCCGATGGTCGACGTGTCGTGGCAGAACCGGTGCCCGGCGTGGCCCGGGCGTACGCTGGGATTGTGATCGGTTCCGAGCGTGTGACCGTGTCCACCCGGGGCGATTTCACCTGGGTCACCCTGAATCACCCCGAGCGCAGGAATGCCCTGAGCTGGGACATGCTGCAACAGCTGCAGAAATCCCTGACGGACGCGGCCGACTCCCCCGCGCGCGGGATCGTGCTGGCGGCGAAGGGACCGGTGTTCAGTTCCGGGCACGACTTCGCCGACATGCTGGCCCTGGATCGTCCCGGCACGCGCGAACTGCTGCAGCTGTGTACCGACGTGATGCGGCTGGTCGAGTCCGTTCCCCAGGTGGTGGTGGCCCGGGTGCAGGGGCTGGCCACGGCGGCCGGGTGCCAGCTTGTCGCATCCTGCGACCTGGCCGTGGCCGCAGAGTCCGCCGGGTTCGCGCTGCCCGGCGGCAAGGGGGGCTGGTTCTGCCACACCCCTGCCGTGCCGGTGGCCCGGTCCATCGGGCGCAAGCGGCTGATGGAGATGGCCCTGACCGGCGACGTGATCGACGCCCGCACCGCACTGGAGTGGGGTCTGATCAACCGCGCGGTACCGGACGACGAGCTGGACGAGGCGGTCGAAGAACTCCTCGCCCGGGCCACCCGTGGCAGCGCGGCCAGCAAGGCCCTGGGCAAACGCACCCTGTATGCGCAACTGGACCGCCCGGAGGCAGACGCCTACGCCATCGCCCGCGAGGTCATGGCCGACTCCTCGCAGACCCCTCAGGCCCGCGAGGGGATCGCGTCCTTCCTGGGCAAGCGCCCGCCCGTGTGGCCCGAGTAACGCGAACAGCGGGCGGCCGCCGCGAACGGTGCCACAAGGGGGCGGGGCATCGCTGCCGCCGTTCCGGCGGTGCAGATCCCGCCCCGCGTAGCACGCCGTCATCGCCGCCAGTCGGCGTTCTGAACGGGCCGGGCTCCCGCGTCATCCCAAGCGGGCCTGGAGGTGACGCACAAGGATGGTGGCCGAGGCCGGGGCGGCTTTGACGAAACCCAGGAACGGGCCGAAATCCTGGGCGGCCGCAAAGCCGGTGAGGTAGAGACCGGGAACGGATGTCTGGAAGTTCTCGTCCAGCACGGGGAAGCCCTCGCGGGTTGCGATCCGGTCGTGGAGGCCGGCGAGGTAGGGGACACGTGCCAGGTCAGGTGCGTATCCGGTGGCAAAAATGACCTGATCGACCGTCAGGGATTCGTCACCGGACAACATCACCCGCACCCCGTCGTCCCCTTCGCCGCCGCGCGCATGGACGACTTCTGCATTGGGCCAGACGTGCACCACTTCGGGGTTCAGCCGGGCGGGCAGCCATGGCTCCAGCGTCCCCCGCCCGGCCTCCCAGCACTGCGTGATGATCGCCTTCCGCTCCGTGGCCGTCAGCCGACGCCACCACCCCCGCACCTGCACCGTGCCCTCGACGCAGTCGTCGAAGAACTTCCAGCTCACTGCCTCGAAGCGGGGAACGGGGTGGCGGTGGACGATGTCGACGCGGCCGCCACCGTGTTCGGCCAGCAAGGCCGCCCACTCGTACGCGCTCTGCCGGCCGCCCACGATCAGGACGCTCCGGCCCGCCAAGGCGTCGAATCGGACCAGGTCACCGCTGTGCGTCGCCCGCGCTTCCGGTACTCCGGCCGCCCAGCCGGGCATCTGCTGGAAATATCCCACGCCGGGAGCGGCGACCACGGCCTGGGCGCGGATGCGTCCCCCGTCGGTGAGTTCCGCGTCGAACCCTCCCTCGCGTTGCGCGATGTCCAGCACGTGTTCGAGCCGGACGGGCACCTGCTTGACACGGCGAAACCACTCGGCGTAATCACGGAACAGGGCGAGGGGGATCGGGACGGCCTCGTCGCGGCTGAGGCCTCGTTCGCACAGATAAGCCTCGAAGGTGTGTACGTCGGCTGCGTCCAGGTGCCAGTCCGTCCCCGAGCGCAGCAGCATCCCCTCAGGCATGTGCTCATGCCAAAAACCCATCGGGCGTCCGACCACCTGCGTATCCATGCCGCGCTCGCGGGCGAGGGCGGCCGCCGACAGTCCGTACGGCCCGGCACCGACAATGAGCACACCGGTGGAGAGGGCGTCGTCCATATCGGGCTCCTTTCCGGCCTGCGGAATGCGGAGCCCGGGTGAACCAGGACAACCACGGTGCCGTCAGACCCAAGGCCAGGCCGGTCCTGCACAACCCGCGGGGCGGGCCGGCCGGATTCGTTCCCTGAGGACATTCCACCGCACGCATCCCGCACGAGCATCACGACGTGGCCTTGTCGCCCTGGACGGGTCGGCGTCGGTGAGCGCTGCCTCGGACAGGCGGCAAGACGACGAAGGGGCGGCCCCACCGGGCCGCCCCTTCGTTCACGAGGCCTGCGGCACGTGGCTTCCCCCTCCTGAACCTGGCCGACGTCTTACTCGTGGTGCCTCACTGCCTCCGGCTTCCCACGTCACGCACGCCCCGCCGACGCCTTGGCTACGCGCTAACAGCCGCTTGCCTGTAGCAAGTAAACGACGCATTCACAGGAGCGTGAGGGGCTGCTCGGTCCAGATGACCTTGCCGTGGGCGCCGTACCGGGTGCCCCAGCGCTGGACCAGCTGGGCGACCATGTACAGCCCGCGACCGCCTTCGTCGGTGGTGCGGGCCCGGCGCAGGTGGGGGGAGGTACTGCTGCCGTCGGACACCTCGCAGATCAGTGTGCGGTCGCGCAGGAGACGCAACGTGATGGGCTCTGCGCCGTAGCGGATCGCGTTGGTGACCAGCTCGCTGACGGTCAGCTCGGTGGTGAACACCAGCTCTTCCAGGCCCCACTGCGTCAGTCGTGCGATCGCCTCTGCGCGGATCCGGGAGACGACGGCGGGCTCGGCGGGCACCTCCCAGGTGGCGACCTGGCCGGCATCCAGCGCCTTGGTGCGGGCCACGAGCACGGCGATGTCGTCGGCGGGGTGGGCTGGCAGCAGTGCGTCCAGTACCCGGCAGGTCTGCTCCGGGGTCCGGCCCCGGTGGGCGAGCACTCTGCGCAGCCGATCGAGCCCGAGCTCGACATCCCGGTTGCCGACGTGCTTGATCAGTCCGTCCGTGTAGAGGACCAGCAGGCTGCCTTCGGGCACCTCGACCTCGGCGGTCTCGAAGGGCTGGCCGCCCAGGCCCAGCGGGGGTCCCGCGGGCAGCTCCAGGTACTCCACGGTGCCGTCGGGCAGGACCAGGGCCGGCGGGGGGTGGCCGGCGCGGGCCAGGGTGCAGCACCGGGTGGTCGGGTCGTAGACGGCGTACAGGCAGCTCGCACCGATGAGCTCGTGGCTGCCCGTCTCCTCCCGGCTGCCCGTCTCCGCCTCCTCCTGGTCGAGGTGCAGCTGCCCGACCAGGTCGTCCAGCTGGGTGAGGACCTCGTCCACGGCGAGATCGAGGGAGGAGAAGTTGTGGACTGCGGTACGAAGCCGGCCCATGGTGGCGGCGGCGTGCAGACCGTGGCCGACGACGTCGCCGACGACCAGCGCCACCCGCGCCCCGGACAGCGGGATGACGTCGAACCAGTCGCCGCCGACCCCGGATCGCGCGGGCAGGTAGCGATGGGCCGCCTCCACGGCGTGCTGTGTGGGAAGGCCACGCGGCAGCAGGCTGCGCTGCAGGGCCAGGGCCACGGCGTGCTCGCGGGTGAAGCGGCGGGCGTTGTCGATGCACAGCGCCGCACGTGCGACCAGTTCCTCGGCCAGCGACAGGTCGTCCTCCTCGAAGGGCTCCTGGTGCTGGGAGCGGTAGAAGCTGACCACGCCGAGCACGGTGCCGCGGGCGAGCATGGGCACAGTGATGAGTGAGTGGACCCCGGCGTCCAGGATCTTCTCGCCGCGGACCGGATCCTGGGCGACCCAGCCCGCGGCCTTGGCCAGCTCCGGCTCCAGGACCGGCTCTTCGCTCATGAGGGACCTGGCTTGCGGGGTGGACGCGGTGTAGGTGATCAGATCGCCTGCCGCACGGAGGTAGGAGCCCTCGTGGACACCGGTGATCGCGGCCCGGCGCAGCGGCCCGTCCACGCGGATCGGTTCCTCGCCGAGCAGGACTGCCACCGGCAGGTCGACAGCGGCGAAGTCGGCGAACCGTGGGACGGCCACCTCGGTCAGCTCCTCGGCGGTCCGGGTCACGTCCAGCGTGGTGCCCACGCAGGCACCGGCGTCGTAGAGCAGCCCCAGACGCTCCCGGGCCCGTACGGCGAGCCTGCCGATCCCAGGCTCCCCCACAGCCAGCAGCCATGGGCCGGTACACGCGGAGGGCTGGGCGGGAGGGCCGGCCGGGGCAGGGGTCGCCATCTGAGGCGTGGTCACGACAGCGGGCCTGCGGCAGGGCACGGCGACCGGCGATGCGGCCTCGGGCGCCGCCGGGGCGAGGCGACGCAGGACACCGGCAGGAAGGGCGGCCTCGACGGCGAAGCCTGTGACGCCGCAGGAGCTGGTGACCGGTCGGCAGAGGAGGACGGCCGTGCGCCCGCGCGGGAGGCGTACCTCGGCGAGACCGGTCCGCCCCGAGGAGATCAGCGCAGCCGCGCTCTCCTCCAGAATCCGCTGATCGTGGCGGTCGAGCGGCTTGGTCGCCGGGACGCTCGCCCCGACACCTTCGTTGGCCATCGTCCGGCGGCGGGCCTCGTGGAACGCCTGGAGCAGGGCGCGCTCGCGGGAGGTGACGCGTTGCAGCAGCCGCTGTTCGATGCCGCGGGCCGCCTCGAGGGCCACGGTCAACATGGAGGAATCGGCGTGACTGCTCAGACCGGTCAGGTCGAACACCCCGATGATCTGCCCGCTCAGGGGATCGCGCACGGGCGCGCCCGCACAGGCGGTCCCGCCCAACTGGTCGGTGAAGTGCTCGCGGCCGGTTACGAAGGCGGGTCGCCGCGTGGCCAGGACGGTGCCGACGCCGTTATTGCCGATGATCTCCTCAGGGAAGGCGAACCCCGGAGCGACCTGGATGGAGTCGAGATACCGGTGGAGCACGGGATCGCCCACCCCTCGGTGGAGCAGCTGGGCGCGTTCGTCGCTGAGGAGCACGGTCACCCCTAGACCCGAGAGGCGGGACCCCAGGGTCTCGAGTACGGGGCGGGCGGCGTCGGCGAGACTGTAAGACTGTAGGCGTCGTCCGGGTCCTGCTGGTAAGGGAGGTCCACGTGGTGGTCCGGCTCGAGACCCAGGGACCGGCACCTTCGCCAGGAGGCCAGAACGGGATCGCGCACAAGCGACCCCACTGGCGTGTCCGCCAGGAGCCGCTCGTGGGCTTCGGAGAGAGCAGCAACGTCCGGCCTGACCGTCACTTGATCCACTTCCTCTGGCCGGTTCCCTCGGCGTGCTCAAGTTTCACCTGTTACGGGCGAAATACCAAGTATCACCCGATTCGTGCGCGGGCATGCAGCGGCTTGCCCACCATGGCCAGCAGCGCCTCACCGACGAGGAAGCCGTAACTGTCCAGCCTGACAGGGATGCCTAGGACAGTCCGATCGGTACCCGCGGCGGTATGTGCGTGTCGACCTGACTTGCGCCGCCGGCCACGGCTTCGCGCGCATCCTGGGAAACCACAAGGGCGCAGAGTTCATAGGCGTTGTGCCCGTACGTGACCGCAGCCCGTCTCGGTTTCCGTCTCGTTCATCCCCGTGCGCGGCCCTCCGGAGCCGTTCGCGCATCCCCGGCGGGCACGGCTGGCGCACCGGGGCGAACGTCGATGACGAGCCCGGATCATGCTCTGCCCTGCGCGGACGAACCTGCATAGCGGATTCGTGACCGCAGGCACTGGTGTCGTCGCCAGCGCCAGACCCGTATCGACTGGCAGCGCCACGTGAGCACTGTTAGACCAGAGTGAAGGGAGGTGTGGCATGCCTCGTGATCTGGTCAAGGGGCTGACCGCGCTCCTTGCGGCTGTGGCAGTCCCGCTCGCCGTGTGCGCGCTTCTGCTACCCGCGCGAGCCACCGTGTCCCAAACCAACGTGGCTCTGATCCTGATGTTGGTCGTCGCGGCGGTGGCTACCTTCAGCTACCGCTGGGTCGCGGTCCTCACGGCCCTGTCCGCAGCCGTGTGGTACGTCTTCTTCTTCACCACTCCGTACCAAAGCTTCATCCACTTCAACCACGCGGACGACATCGTCACCGCCGGGCTGCTGCTCGTCGTCGGCCTTGCGGTCTCTCAGCTGGCTCGCCGCTATTCCCGTGAGCGTGCCATCGCCACCACGCTGCAGCGCAGCCTGCTGCCCCGGGTGCTGCCGGACACCAGCGCCGTCCAGGTGGCGTGCCGGTACGTGCCCGCCGAGGCCGAGGTCGGCGGGGACTGGTTCGACGTGATCCCTCTCCCAGGCCACCGCACCGCCCTGGTGGTCGGGGATGTGGTCGGCCATGGCCTGAGTTCCGCGGTCACCATGGGTCGGCTGCGCACCGCGGTCCTCAATTTCTCCACCCTTGACCTGCCGCCCGACGAGCTGCTGGCCTGCCTTGGCGACGTGGTCAATCAGATGGATGCGGAGGCAGGCGCCGACGATTATGCGACCGTCGCGGCGACGTGCCTGTATGTGATCTACGACCCGCTCTCCTGTAGCTGCGCGATGGCAAGAGCCGGTCACCTTCCGCCCGCCATCGCCTATCCGGACGGTCGCGTGGAGATTCTCGACCTGCCCGAAGGACCCCCGCTCGGTCTGGGCGGCCTGCGCTTTGAGGCTCTCGAGCGGCAGCTGCCCAAGGACACGCAGCTGGTGCTCTACACCGACGGGCTCATCGAGAACCGGTATCGCGACATCGGGGCCGGCCTGAAGCTGCTGTGCGACACGCTCTCCGGCGCGGGGACCGACCCGGAGGAGACGTGCCAGACGGTGCTGAAGGCGGTGCTGCCCGCCCGTCGAGTCGATGACGTCGCTCTCCTGATCGCCCGCACCCGCGCGTTTCCGCGTGACCGTATCGCCGAATGGGACATCCCGGCCCTCCCCGCCGCAGTGCCCGCCGTGCGCGCCGAGGTGCTCGCCAAGCTGGCCGACTGGAACCTGGGGGAGACGGCATTCACTACCAGATTGATCCTCAGCGAGCTGGTCACCAACGCCATCCGCTACGGGGCGCCTCCTGTCCACCTGCGCCTTCTGCGCGGCAACAGCTTGGTGGTGGAGGTGAGCGACGGCAGCAGCACCTCCCCGCACCTGCGCTACGCAACGGACATGGACGAAGGCGGTCGCGGAATCTTCCTCGTCTCCCAGTTCGCCGAGCGGTGGGGAACCCGCTTCACCCCCACCGGGAAGATCGTCTGGGCCGAGCAGCCGGCCCCACCAGTTCCCGTCGCCCCCGTCCTGGCATCAGTTGCGTAGACGACTGGAGGGAACTTCTTCAAGACGCCGGGGCCCGTGACGGTCGGCTGCACGACGCCCGGCACACTGCTGCGACGACCGTGCTGCTGATCCTGGGCGTCTCGGAACGGGCCGTGACGGGCCTCATGGGGTGGTCCACGACCGCGATGGCGGCGCGCTGTCAGCACATGGTCGACAGCGTGCGGACCTCCGTGGCGGATCAGGTCGACGGGCTCATCTGGAAGCAGACGGACGAAGCCGACTGAGACCAGAACTGGGACCAAGCACGACGAAGGGGCGGCCCCATTGGGACCGCCCCTTCGTTCACCTGCGGTAGCGGAGGGATTTGAACCCTCGGTGACTTGCGCCACACTCGCTTTCGAGGCGAGCTCCTTCGGCCGCTCGGACACGCTACCGAGGGAGACCCTACCCCAAGGTGGGCCGTGGTCTGAAATCCGTTTTCGGTGGTCCTCGGCGTGGGGCTCAGCGGCTCCGGAAGAAGTCTGTGAGAATCCTGGCGCACTCGTCCGCGAGCACGCCGTCGATGACCTCGGGGCGGTGGTTGAGGCGCCGGTCGCGCACCAGGTCCCAGAGTGACCCGACCGCGCCGGCCTTCTCGTCGCGCGCGCCGTAGACCAGCCGGTCCACCCGGGACTGCTGCACCGCGCCCGCGCACATCGTGCAGGGCTCCAGCGTGACGACGAGTGTGCAGCCGGGCAGCCGCCACTCGCCGAGCGTCGCCGCCGCCCGGCGCAGCGCGACGATCTCGGCGTGGCCCGACGGATCGCCCGTCGCCTCGCGTTCGTTGTGACCGGTGGCGAGCACCGCGCCGTCCGGGGACAGCACGACGGCGCCGACCGGGACGTCACCGCCTTCGGCGGCCCGCCCGGCCTCGTCCAGGGCGAGCCGCATCGCGGCCCGCCACCGGTCGCGCACCGGATCGGGGGCCGGCGTCCCGTCCTCGGTCACCCAGGGGCCTAGCGGACGGTCTCCAGGACCTCCGAGGCGCCCAGGGCTTCGGCGATGGAGCTGAGCGCGTCCTCGGCGTCCAGGATGCGCAGCTCCTTCTCGCTGACACCGAGGTCGTCGAGGATCTCACTGTCTCCGACGGGGCCGTGCGGCACGGCGTTGTCCGCCGTGGGCCCGTCCTCGTCGGCGTCGTCGTCGGCGGGCTCACCGTCCTCTGTGCCGTCGAGGTCGAGGGAGTCCAGGTCGGCGACGTCGTCACCGGGCTCCCTTCCGAGCAGTTCGTCGGTGAGCAGGATCTCGCCGTACGAACTGCGGGCCGCGGCCGCGGCGTCCGAGACGTAGATACGAGGGTCGTCCTCGCCGTCCAGGCGGACGACGCCGAACCACGCGTCCTCCTGCTCGATGAGTACGAGCACCGTGTCCTCGTCGACGGAGACGTCGCGGGCCAGGTCGGTCAGGTCCGACAGGGTCTCCACATCGTCGAGCTCTGTGTCGCTCGCTTCCCACCCGTCTTCGGTGCGCGCGAGCAGTGCGGCGAAGTACACCGTGACTCTCCCACTGGTCATAGGCGTGCCGGTTGGGGTTCCCCCCGGCGGAGGTTGCGGGCGGGGAGTGCTTCTCCGAGCCCCGCCCACTCGGAATCGTGGCAGAAACAAGGCGCTCAGGGGACGTCTTCGGCTCCCTGTGTCTGGCCGTTTTGATCGCGGTTGCTCCGATCAAAAGCAGTGCACTCACCAGCACACTCATTGCCGCCACCTGCGGATCGTACGCGGCCCGGGGCGCTGTGGCCGCACGGCCACCCCCAAGGCGGCCGAGTCGCTACCAGCGGAAGGTGCGCATGCGCATGACGTGACGCAGCCGCGCGGCCTTGGCACGGCGGGGCTGGACGCGGTCGCGCAGCTCGCGTGCCTCGGCGAGTTCACGCAGGAACCGGGCCCTGCGCCGGATGCGGTCGGCATCCGTCTTCAGCGTTTCGGGCTCCTCTTGGGACTCCCCGTCGGACATAGACACACCACCCCAGTTGTGTCCCTCTCACTTTCCCTCTGATGGGGGGGTTCGATGCCACAGACGGAGTCGTGCGAGGCGGACGGTCCGCCGAGCGGGCCGGTGTGCGCGTGCGTACGGGGGCGCGTCGGGGCCGTGAGGCCCGGTTACTGTTATGGACATGCGTCTCCACGTCGTCGACCACCCCCTGGTCGCCCACAAGCTCACCACGCTGCGCGACCGGCGCACCGACTCCGCGACCTTCCGTCGGCTCGCCGACGAGCTCGTCACGCTGCTCGCCTACGAGGCCACGCGTGACGTGCGCACCGAACAGGTCGACCTCGAGACCCCTGTCGCCGCGACCACCGGTGTGAAGCTCGCCCGCCCGCGTCCGCTCGTCGTGCCGATCCTGCGGGCCGGCCTCGGCATGCTCGACGGCATGGTCCGGCTGCTGCCGACCGCCGAGGTGGGCTTCCTGGGCATGATCCGCGACGAGGAGACGCTCCAGGCCTCCACGTACGCGTCGCGCATGCCGGAGGACATCTCGGGGCGCCAGGTGTACGTCCTGGACCCGATGCTGGCGACCGGCGGCACGCTCGTCGCGGCGATCCAGGAGCTGATCAAGCGCGGCGCGGACGATGTGACGGCCGTGGTGCTGCTCGCCGCCCCTGAGGGTGTCGAGCTCATGGAGCGCGAACTGGCGGGTACGCCGGTGACCGTGGTGACGGCAGCGGTCGACGAGCGCCTCAACGAGCACGGCTACATCGTGCCGGGACTGGGCGACGCGGGTGACCGGCTCTACGGGGCCGCGGAGTAGGCGGCGTTCGGCACGCATCGCGGGGCGCGTTCCGTAGAGGAACCGCGCCCCGTTCGGCTTTCCGGTCGCGTACGGGGCCGGACCTCTCAGCGGTTGGCGTACGGGGCCGGTTTCCTCAGCGGTTCGAGTGCGGCGCCGGCTTGCTCAGCAGTTCTTCCCGGCTTTCTTGTCGGCCGCCGGAGCGGGGGCGGTCAGTGCGGCCAAGGCCTTGTCGGCGTCGGCCTTGCTGCTCAGTGACTTGAACTTGTCGCCCAGGATCAGGTCCACCGACGCGCCGGTGCGGGAGATGTCGGTGCGGCGGTCGACGCCCGCGAGCTGAGTGCCGAGCACCGGCAGGGTGGTGTCGAGGGCGGTCTTGGGGCCGAGCAGCACTCCGATGCCCTTGACCTTCTTGTCGAACTCCTGGGTCGCGTTGCCCACGGTGCCGATGTGGAAACCGCGCTTCTTCAGCTCGTCCGCGGTCTCCTTGGCCAGGCCGCTGCGTGGCGTGGCGTTGAGGACATTGACCGTGATCTGGGCGGGCTGAGGCAGCGCCTTGGCGTTCGCCGCGGGCGACGGGCTCGCCTTCGTCGCGCAGTCGGCCTTCGCACCGGACGCCGACGACTTGCCGCCGCGACCGGTGAAGACGTCGATGAGCTGCAGGCTCCCCCAGCCGATCAGCCCGACGGCGGCCGCGGAGGCGACGATGGCGAACACCAGCCTGCCGCGGCGCCGGGGTCGGCGCATGCGCGGGTATTTGTCCCCCGTGATCCGGTACTGGCCGCCCATGCCGGGGGGAGTCAGCATGCTCATGAGGCGCAGCGTAGTGCGCCGAGACGGCAATGCCTACTAGATGATCATTGGGTGCTGCCCACTCCAACCCGAAAGGGTCAAAGAGGCGCCCGCGAGCGGGCTAGGGCGCACAGGGGTGCGGAACGGTCGCAAGGATGAAGCGGCCTGCCGGGCAGGGTGGAGCGCGTTCCGGATGAGGCGGGCGTACCCGGGATCAGTCGAGCTCGAGCACTCGGGCGTGCAGGACCTGACGCTGCTGCAGCGCGGCACGGACCGCGCGGTGGAGGCCGTCCTCCAGGTAGAGGTCGCCCTGCCACTTCACGACGTGTGCGAAGAGGTCGCCGTAGAAGGTCGAGTCCTCGGCCAGGAGGGTCTCGAGGTCCAGCTGCTGCTTGGTCGTCACGAGCTGATCGAGGCGGACCGGGCGTGGCGCGACGTCCGCCCACTGCCGGGTGCTCTCCCGGCCGTGGTCGGGGTACGGCCGGCCGTTTCCGATGCGCTTGAAGATCACACGGAAAGCCTACCGGTCAAGACGTTCTGGGCGCAGCCATGGCGACGGAGTACGGCACGGGAAAAGCTGCGGTAAACATGGGCAAAACGGCAGCGGGGCGCGGACGGGTCACAGCCGGAGTGCGCCCGGGTGCTTCGCGCCGGGCGCACTCGATAGCGCTTCCGCGCACCCTGGAACGCCCAAATGCGCCCCCACGAACAACCCGGATGCGCCCCCGGTCGATTGGGTACCCCCGGCCGATCGGGTACGGCGGACCCGAGACGGCCAGGGCTCGTCGGAGACGTTCCTTTCCGCTGGAAGCCGGTCCGCTTGTCAGCCCGGACCCCTGGAAGCCCGGGCGCGGCCGCCGGTTCCGCGGGCGGCCGCTGGGTGTACTACTCGCTGTCCCTTTCGGGCGGGGCCGACGGCCGGGGCTCATCCCCGGCCTCGTGTTCTTGTTCGGGTTCGGGCCGCGGCTTGGTGCTGCGTGCGGCTTCGGCACGGAGCAGGGCGTGCAGGACCGCGTACGGGTCGATGAGCATGACTGTGTCCTTCGCGAGTGCCGGCAGATCTGACGTTTCGGGGGAGCCGGATCTGTCAGCAGCGCAGGACCACGGTGCGCAGGGCGCCGAGGGCGGGGGAGTGGCCCTGGCGCGTGGGGGCGGGAGGGAAGTCGCCGGCGCCGCGCGGCCTGGGGCCGGGGCGCGGACCCGATCGCGGTGACGCGACGGTGCGCTGTCCTTGAGAACGCACGCCTCCGAGAGCCGAGGCGGGTACGTCGTACTCCCCGTCGCACGCCTGACCGACGGAGGCGGTGACGGAGGGAGCCGCCACCACCCCGGTGTGCGCGCCCGCCGCGAGCAGCGCGACGAGCACCACCAGCACCCGCACCCAGGCGCACCGTCGGGCGGTGCGCGGGGCGTGCGGGGTGAGGCTCACGGGAGGTCATGTGCCCGCTGCGCGAGCACCCTTCATCGTGTCGGTCGCTGAACCGCTCGCTCGGCGTACCTGCCGGACGTGGACGTTGACGCTGGTCCGACGGTCAGACGGTACGAGGGATCTGCTTCGCCCGGCCGTGGATCCGGATCGCCGTGAAGATCTCGACGATGCCGACGACGACCAGCCACCAGCCGGCGACCAGGGTGAGCACGGCGATCGACTTGAACGGCGAGGTGATCAGCACGATCCCGGCGATGAAGGTGACGAGGCCGAGGAAGACCTGCCAGCCGCGCGCGGGCACCGAGGAGTCGTGGGCCGCGGCCATGGTCTGGGTGATCCCGCGGATCAGCCAGCCGATACCGATCCACAGGGCCAGCAGCAGGATCGACTCCAGGGGGCCGCGGAGGCAGAACAGACCCAGCAGGATCGACAGGGCGCCGCTGATGAAGGCCAGGACACGCAGCGAGGTGGCCGCGTGGGTGCCGAAGGCGGACGCCAGCTGGAGCACACCGCTGATGATGAGGTAGAGGCCGAAGAGGATCCCGGCGGCGAGCAGGGACGGCCCCGGCCAGACGAGGATCAGGACTCCCAGGATCAGGGAGGCGACGCCGGTGGCCAGGACGACCTGCCAGGCGGTGCGCGACAGGACGTGCAGGAAGCCCTCGACGGGCTCGACGTCCTCCGCCGAACGCCTGGGTGCCCCCGCGTCACGCATGGCGTGCACACGGCGGTCGTCGAACTCGGGCCCCTGGTCGGAGCCGGTCGGTGCGTCGGTCATGGTCCATGCTTGGACCGGGCTGGGCCACCCCGCCACCCCGGACGGTCCAACCGACTGACGCCAATCGGCCCCGATTCCACCGGTTCCCGGCCCGATTTCGGCTCTACCGGTTTCGGCTCCACCGGCTCCCGGTCCGGCATTCCTACCGGCCCCGGCCTGGCGGCTCCCGGTCCTGTCGGGCCGGCCTCCGGCCCAGCGGGTCCGGTTCCCACCGGCCCGGCCTGGGGCCCCCGGCCTACCGGCCTTGTCCGCTCCGCCCCTACCGGCCCCCCGCCTTGGCGGCCTTCGCCGCTGCCTTCAGTTCCTGTTTGTGGGCGCGGACCTTCGCCAGGGACTCCGGTCCGGTGATGTCGGCGACCGAGCGGTACGACTTCGCCTCGCCGTACGCGCCCGCGGCCTCGCGCCACCCCGTGGGGTGCACGTCCAGTTGCTTGCCGAGCAGGGCGAGGAAGATCTGCGCCTTCTGCTTGCCGAACCCGGGCAGATCCTCGAGCCGCTTCAGCAGTTCCCGTCCGTCGGAGACGTCCTTCCAGATGGCCTCCGTGTCCCCGTCGTAGTGCTCGGCGAGGTACTGGCTCAATTGCTGGATGCGCTTGGCCATGGAGCCCGGGTAGCGGTGCACCGCGGGCTTCTCGGACAGCAGTCCGGCGAAGGCCTCCGGGTCGTGCGCCGCGATCTCGTGCGCGTCGAGGTCGTCCGCGCCGAGCCGCTGCGCGATGGTCCACGGCCCCTTGAAGGCCCACTCCATCGGAATCTGCTGGTCCAGCAGCATCCCGATCAGCGCGGCGAGCGGACTGCGCCCGAGGAGCGCGTCGGCCTCGGGGTCCTGGGCGAGGTGAAGGGAGACGTCCATGCCCCGATGATCCCGCGTGCGGGATCAGGTTGCGCGCCAGTACCCCAGAGCGTTCAGCCGCCGCCCCGGGACGCCCAGCTCCTTGCGCACGTACGCGCTCAGCGTCCGGGTCGTCGCGGTGTCGCAAGCGATCCACACGTACGGGTCCGGCGTCGTCGTGAGCAGCGCGGGCAGCGCCGACCTCACCTCGGCGGCCAGATGGGTGCCCGCATCCTTGCGCGGGACGGCACGCAGATCGTGCCGGGCCGGGTCGGTGCGCACGGGCAGGCCGTCGGGATCGCCCTCGAACCAGATGGTCGCGGGGGTGTCCGCCAGCGCGTGGAGAAGGGAGTTGAGCGCGGGAAGTGAGGCCGGGTCGGCGATCGCGAAGACATGGGAGGGCTCCGGGTCGGGCCGCTGGAAGGCGGAGCCCTGGACCGTCGCCTCGATGGTGTCGCCGGGCCTCGCCGCCCGCGCCCAGTCGGCGGCACGCCCGTCATGGAGGGCGAACTCCAGGCCGAAGGTGCCGGCCACGGGATCCGGGTCGATCAGGGTGTACGCCCGCTGGTGCGGCCGGCCCGCGCCCGGGAACCACAGCCGTATCCACATCGTGGGGTGAACTCCGGTCGCCGCGAGCATGCCGCCGTCGGTGAGGCACAGGCGCCGGTAGAGCGGCGTGACGTCCTCCGTGTCCGTCACGGTGCACATGAAGTCCTTCGCGCGCAGCAGCCTGAGGACGGTGCCCTCCCAGCCGCGCCCCTGCCCCTGCCCCATCGGGTCCTCCCCTTGGCGTACGATCTCCGCGAATAAGTTAGGCAAGGCTAACCTAAAGAGGAGGTCACTGGGGTGACAACCGAGACCTACCGCGATGCCTGGGGCATCCCGCACCTGCGAGCCGGTGACGCGCTCGCCTTGGCCCGCGCCCAGGGCCGGGTCACCGCTTCGGACCGGGCGTGGCAGTTGGAGGTGGAGCGGCATCGCGTACAGGGCACCTCGGCGTCCTTCCTCGGTGCAACCGACCTGGCCTGGGACCTTTTCGCGCGCCGCGCCCGGCTCGACGACACGGCCAGACGTTGTTTCGCGGCCCTTGAGAGACAGGACCCCGAGACCGCCGCCTGGGTGCGCGCGTACACCGACGGGGTCAACGACGGGCTGGGCGAGGGCGCCCGGCGTACCCCCGAGTTCGCCGGGACCGGTCTCGTCCCCGGCCACTGGGAGCCCTGGCACCCTCTCGGCATCTGGCTCTCCACCCACATCCTGTTCGCCGGTTTCCCGGCCAAGCTCTGGCGCGAGGAGGCCGTAAGGCATCTCGGCGAGGACGCCGTGGGCCTCTTCGCCGCCGACGGGCCCGGCACCTCGGGCAGCAACGGCTGGCTGGTGAGCGGTGAGCGCACGGTCACCGGGCAGGCCGTCATCGCAGGCGACCCCCACCGCTTCATCGAGGACCCCGGCGTCTACCAGCAGATCCGCCTCGCCTGCCCCGAGTTCGACGTCGTCGGGCTCGCCGTCCCGGGCGTCCCCGGCATCGCCCACTTCGGTCACGCGGGCCCGGTCGCCTGGGCGATCACCAACGCGATGGCCGACTACCAGGACCTGTACCGCGAGTGCCTGCGGCGGACGGCGGACGGTGGTGTCGAGGCCCTGGACCCAGACGGGCGATGGCGGGCCGTGACCCGGCTGGTCGAGACCGTCGAGGTCGCCGGGGGCGATCCCGTCGAAGTTGAGGTGATCGAGACGGAGCGCGGCCCGGTCGTCATCGGCGGCCCCGAGCAAACCGGCGCGGAGGGAGCCGGCCGGGAGGGAGCCGGCCCGGAGGAATCCGGATCCGAGCGAACCGGCCCCGACGCGGACATCCCCCTGGCCGTCTCCCTGCGCCATCCGCCCCGCGTCACCGAGGACCTCGGATTCAGCGCGCTGCTTCCCCTCCTCCGTGCCCGGCGCGTCGCCGATCTGGACCGGGCACTCGACCGGTGGGCCGAGCCCGTGAACGTGGTGCTGGCGGCTGACGTCCACGGCGGAGTGCTGCACCGTGTCGCGGGCACGGTGCCCCTGCGCGCCGCCGCCAACCGGACGCGGCTCGTTCCCGCCTGGGAGCCCGGCCACGAGTGGCGGGGGCGGCATGACACCCCTTACGGAACGGTGGAGAACGGCATCGCCGTCATGGCCAACCAGCGCGGACCGGCCGCCCCGCTCGGGGTCGGGTTCGCCCCCGGGCACCGGGCCGCCCGCATCCGCCATCTGCTGGAGCAGCGGTCCGCCTGGTCCGCCCAGGAGATGCCGGCCCTCCACATGGACACCCACCTCGGCTCCGCCGGCCCTTTGCTGGACCGCCTCGGGGACCTCGACGGCCTCACCCCCGCGGCGGCCGCGCTGCGCGACCGCCTGCTGCGCTGGGACCGGCACATGGGCGCGGACAGCGAAGAGGCGGCGGCGTACGCGGCGGTGCGCGGCGCGGTCGTACGGCGGCTCGCGGCGCACCCCGCCTTCGCCGGGCTCACCGCCCCACCCGCCTACCCGGAGGTCTTCCAGCCCTGGCTCGCCCTGCTCCCCCGGATCGGACTCGCCCTCGAACACCTCCTGGCCGCGGACGAGTTGTACGGCATCGACCGTGCCGCGATCGTGCGGGAGGCCGTCGAGGAGGTCGCCGGGAACCCGCCGCAGGACACCTGGGGCGGCACGCACCGGCTCGCTCCCTGGCGGGCGCTCACGGGGACGCCGTACGACGAACCGGGTCTGTCCGGCGACCACGACTGCGTTCTGTGCACCTCGTCGGTCCCCGGGCTGACCGATCTGAGCGCACGCGGCCCGGCGGCCCGCTACGTCTGGGACCTCGCCCGGCGTGACGACAGCCTCTGGGTGGTCCCCTTCGGAGCCGACGGCGTCCCGGACTCGCCCCATCACCGCGACCAACTCCCCTTGTGGCTGAGGGGAGATCTCGTCCCGGTCGTCACCGACTGGAACCGTCTGACCAAAGAGAGACACCGATGACCACCGAGCCGAACGCCGTCGCCCGCGAGGCCGTCCACGAGCAGGTCCTCGACGGCTTCGGCACCGTCCAGCTCCTGCCCCTGGACCCCGAAGCCGATCTGGACGTCGTCCACGCCTGGGTGAGTGAGGAACGCGCCTCCTTCTGGGGCATGAACGGAATGACCAGGCAGCAAGTGGCCGGGATCTACGCCCATATGGCCACCCTCGACACCCACCACGCCTTCCTCGCCGTGAAGGACGGCGAACCGGTGGCACTTCTGCGGACCTACGAACCGGAGGCCGACCGGGTCGGCGAGTGCTACGCGGTCGAACCCGGAGACATGGGAGTCCATGTCCTCCTCGCTCCGCCCGGCTCCGCGGGTCCGCGTGCCGGCTGGACGTCGGCCCTGCTGACCGTCTTCGCGTCCTACGTGCTGACCGGGCTCCACCGGCAGCGGATCGTCGTCGACCCCGACGAGCGCAACGAGAAGGCGATCGCCCGCTTCCTGCGCCAGGGCTTCGAGGCCGGGCCGGTCGTCGTGCTGCCCGAGGTCGACCTGCCGGACGTGTACCTGCCCGAGAAGCGTGCCCAGCTCGCGTTCCTCACCCTGCGGGCCGCCTCCGGCAACTAGCCTGCCTGCCGTGACCCCTGACGACCTCATCGCGCACTACGGCCTGGAACCGATCCCGCGCGAGGGCGGCCGGTTCCGGCAGACCTGGGCCGGGCCGCGGCTGCCCGACGGGCGTCCGGCGGGCACCGCGATCGTCGCCCTGCTGACCGCGGAACCGGACGACTACTCGGCGCTGCACCGCCTCCCGGCGGACGAGGTCTGGCACTTCTACCTCGGCGACCCGCTGGAGCTGCTGCTCCTCGGCGAGGACGGCAGCGCCCGTACCGCCGTCCTCGGCCCCGAGGTCCTGCAAGGCCAGCACGTCCAGTTCACCGTGCCGGCCGGCACCTGGATGGGCGGACGGGTCGCCGCGGGCGGGGCGTGGACGCTGTTCGGCTGCACGATGGCACCGGGCTTCACGTACGAGGGCTACGAGCACGGCGAGGCGGCCGAGTTGACCGCCCGCTACCCGGCCGAGGCGGCCCGGATCGCCGGGCTGTGCCGGTCGTGAGCGGGCTGCTGGCGGGACAGGTGGCCCTGGTGACCGGGGCGGGCGGGGGCATCGGACGGGGGATCGCGCTGCGGTTCGCCGAGGAGGGGGCCGCGGTCGCGGTGCACTGCCGCACCTCGGTCCGGGCGGCCCACGACGTGGCGGCGCGCATCCGTGACACGGGCGGCCGTGCCGTGGTCCTGCGGGCCGATCTCACCGTCGAGGACGCATGCCGGCGTCTGGTCCGCGACACGGCCGAGTGGGGCGGTGGCCGGCTGACCGCGCTGGTCAACAACGCGGGGGTGCAGCCGGTCCAGGAGCTGACCGGGATGACGGCCGCCGACTGGCGGGCCGTGGTCGACACCAATCTCTCCGGCGTGTTCGCCTGTACCCAGGCGGCGGCAGAGGCCATGCGAACGGCGGGCGGCGGGACCGTCACCCACATCGCCTCCATCGAGGCCAGGAACCCGGCACCGCTGCACGCCCACTACTGCGCGTCCAAGGCGGCCGTCGTCATGCACGCGCGGTCGGCGGCCCTCGAGTACGGCCCGTACGGCGTCCGGGTCAACACCGTCTCGCCCGGTCTGATCGACCGCGAGGGCCTGGCCGAGGAGTGGCCGGAGGGGGTGCGCCGGTGGCAGCAGGCGGTGCCCACCGGCCGGTTGGGGCGCCCCGAGGACATCGGCGACGCCTGTGTGTTCCTGGCCTCGCCGCTCGCGTCCTGGATCACCGGCCACGATCTGGTGGTGGACGGCGGGGTGTCGGCCCGGCCGACGTGGTGACACGGCTCCCCGGCATGATGGCGTGACGCACGTACGGGCGTGCCTCGTCGCCGCCGCGCTGAGCGCGCGGCGGGCCCCGTCCGTACCTAACCAGGACCCGGGACCGGCCGACACGGGAGACATGACGTGGGCGCAGAACGCGTGGGCGCAGGGCGTGCGGGAGCGGTCGCGCGCGGAGGGCGGCTGCGGCACCTCGCGTTCGTGCTGCTCGTGGTGCCCCTGATGCTCCTCGCGGGCGCGGGCTCCGCCTCCGCGCACGCGGCCCTGAAGGGCACCGACCCGGCGGACGGCAGCGTACTGAAGGCGTCGCCCAGGGCCGTCACGCTCACCTTCTCCGAGTCGGTGGGCCTGCTGGACGACTCCATCCGCGTGTTCGACCCGGGCAACCGGAGGGTCCACACGGGCAAGCAGGAGCACGCCGACGGCCGGTCGGACACCGCCCGCGTCACCCTTCCCGGCCTTGCGCAGGGCACGTACATCGTGGCGTGGCGTGTGGTGTCCGCCGACAGCCACCCGGTGTCCGGCGCCCTCACCTTCTCCGTCGGCAAGCCCTCAGCGACGACCGCAGCGCTGCCGTACGACGAGGTCCCGGACACGGCCTCCGTGCGGCTCTACGACATCGCCCGCTACATCGCCTACGGCGGTCTGGTCCTACTGCTCGGTGTGACCGTGTTCGCGATGGCGACCGGTGTGGAGCCGGCCCGAGGTCTGCTCGTGGGCGGCTGGTGGACGCTGCTGGCGTCCACGCTCGCGTTGCTGGTGCTGCGGGGGCCGTACGAGTGCGGCAGCAGCCCGGCCACGGCCTTCGAACTGCCGGTCCTGCGCGAGTCGTTGACGAGCCGCCCGGGTCTGGCCCTGCTCGCTCGGCTGGTGCTTCTGGGCGCGGCGGCGGTGGTCGCCGCGCGGCTGGGGCCGGCGCCCTCACGGGGCGGGAAGCAGACGGCCGACGGTCCGGGGACGGTGGGTGCCGAGGTGCTCGGCGGCCGGCTGCGGTTTGCGGTCGTGAGTCTGACGGCGCTCGCCCTCGCGCTCACCTGGGCGGTGGCCGAGCATGCCGCGGCGGGCATCCAGGTGCCGCTCGCGATGACCTCGGCCGTGCTGCACCTGCTGGCGATGGCAGTGTGGCTGGGCGGTCTGGCGGCCCTCTTCACGGTGTTGTACCGGGCACCCGACGAACTCCCGGCCGCCGCCGTGACCCGCTTCTCACGGCTGGCCCTCGCCGCGGTCGCCGTCCTGGTCGTCACCGGTGCCTACCAGTCCTGGCGCGGCCTCGGCTCCCTCGGCGCGCTCACCTCCACGCCCTACGGCAGGTTGCTGACCGTGAAGCTGGTCGCGGTCGTGCTGCTGCTCACGGCGGCGGCGTTCTCGCGCCGCTGGACGGCACGGCTCGGGGTGCCGGCGGAGATGACGGCGCCGGACGTGACGGTGCCCGAACGGGTGCGGGAACCGGTGGGAGCGGCGAGGGCACGGGCGGAGGCGGCCCTCGGAGACGGCGCTCCGCGGCAGCCGCGCACCGAGCCGGATGCCGCACCCGGGGACGGTGAAGAGGAGAGCGGCCGCGCGGATTCCGGGCCGGGCAGGGCGTCCGGGGGCGACCCGGCGCCGTACCGGAGGGCCCTGCGCCGCTCGGTGCTGGCGGAGATCACGATCGGGATCGTGGTGCTGGTGATCACGACCCTGCTGACGGGTACGCAGCCGGGCCGGGCGGCCGCCGAGGCGCAGGCGGCGCAGACCGCGGCCGAACAGCCCCTCGGCGCCACCACGGTGGTGCCGTTCGACGTGGGGACGCCCGGTGGGCACGGCAAGGTGCAGATCGAACTGACGCCGGGGCGGGTGGGCGAGAACCAGATCCAGGCGGTGGTCTACGGTCCCGACGGCGGTATCGCGACCGTCCCGGAACTGCGACTGGCCTTCAAGCTGGGGGACATCGGTCCACTGGACGCCAAGGTGAGGGACCGGGGCGGCTATTGGACCGCGGACGCGCTGAACCTTCCGCTGCCGGGCACCTGGACGATGAAGGTGACGGTCCGCACGTCGGACATCGAGCAGGTCACGGTGTCGAGGACGGTACGGATCGGCTAGCCGCGGCGGGATCTGACGGAGCGTCACTCGTGACGGGTCAGCCGTGGCCGGTGCGGGAAACTGTTTGGTTCACCTGCCTCCCGGCCGGCCGCGGCTCGCGGCCCCGCCCCGGTCCGGCGTCCTTCGGCGACCGTAGGACCGCCGCTGACCTGATCCTATGAGGGCCGGGCCCCCTTCCCTGCTCAGCCCGGCGATACCTATCGTCCGGGTATGTACGAGCTCAGGAGGGAGGCCCTCAATGTCTGTCTCCGTCGGTATCGACGTGCACCGCAAGCGGTCGCAGATCGCGGTGGTCGAGGACGGCGGCGCGGTGCGGGTGAACCGGAACGTGCCCAACGGGGTGGAGCCGGTGCTTTCGGTGATCGGTGATCTTCCGATCGGGGCGCCGGTCGCCTTCGAGGCCGCCTACGGCTGGGGATGGCTGGTGGAGCTGCTGGAGGACTACGGATTCGAGCCGCATCTGGTGCATCCGCTGCGGTGCAAGGCGATCGCCTCCGCGCGACTGAAGAACGACAAGGTGGACGCGGCTACCCTGGCCCAGTTGCTGCGCGCAGATCTGCTGCCGGAAGCGTGGATCGCCCCGCTGGACGTGCGGCAGCAGCGGGTCCTGGTGCGGCACCGCTGCCAGCTGGTGCGGCTGCGCACCCTGCTGCGCAACCGCGTCCACGCCGTCCTGGCGGATCACGGCTGCGACCGGCCCGGTGGCTACTTCACCGCTCCGGGCCGGGCCTGGCTGCAGGCCCTGGATCTGCCGGATGCCTCGCGCCGCGTGGTCGACGATCTTCTGGTCCTGATGGACGCCCTCAAGGAGCCGATCGACGCCTTGGACGCACAGCTGCTCGCATAGGCGCGGGGCGACCCCAGGGTCAAGGCGCTCACCCAGCTGCCGGGGGTGGGCACGCTCACCGCCCTGGTCATGGTCGCCGAGATCGGCGACGTCACCCGCTTCCCGTCCGCGCGCAAGCTCACCGCCTGGGCCGGGCTGACGCCTACCGTCCGGGGATCGGATCTCACCGTCAGGCACGGGCACATCTCCAAGCAAGGCTCGGACTGGCTGCGGTGGATCTTGTGCGAGGCCGCCCAGACCGCGAAGCGGTCGCCGGACTTCTCCGTCGCCTACCAGCGCCTCGCTCATCGCCGGGGCAAGAAGATCGCCACCACCGCGGTGGCCCGCCGCCTGCTGGCTCGCGCCTACCACGTCCTGCGCGAGGTTGGATCCACCCAGCTTCAGAGGCGCCGATGACTCCAGCAGACGACAATCGCCGCAGACGGTCGCAGACCCCGGGTGAGCTCGCCTTTCCGCATGAGACGGCCCAACGGCCGCGCTCGATGACCTGATTGAGCAGCCCGGATCCCCGCATCACGATCATGGCGCCGAGCGCCGGCCCGGTGCCGAATGGGTGCCTGTGAGACCACTCCGCCGGTCAGGACCCGCCGGGGATGTCAACGACCGTACCTGTGAATATCCGTGACGCTTCCTCGCCCTCATTCTCGACCGCCGCTCGTCGGCCTCCAGCTCGTTCGTCCTCGCCCCGATCATCCCTCGCGGGGCTCCAGGAGCTCCAACTGGACCCCTCCCACGCGGCGGGCTCACAGACGAACACGAAGAAGCCCAACAAGGAAAACGCCCCTGCTTCGACCAGGAAGCCGCAGGCGAGAGCCATCTACGCCCCTTGACAGGCCCGGCCCTCATGGGTGCGGAAAAGCGATTCGAAATGCCGGACGGACGCGGGCGCCGCACGCCCTGTGGGCGGTCCGCTCGTCAGCAGGGGCAATCGATGCGGTGTCGATTACGTTTCCAAAACGGTCGTTGTACCTCTTGACGTACACCGGACATGCGAGTGGGATGACGGCCACAATGTTCGGTCAAGTTGGTTTCTGATTGATTCTGACCCGGTCCCCAGTGCCAGTCATCGCCGACCCTGCCCTCCAGGAGCCGTCATGCACCAGACACCCTCCGGTCTCTCCCTCCCCAGCCCGAGCCGCCGTTCCCTGCTGCGCGGAGTCGGTGGAGCAGCCCTCCTCGCCGGTGCCGGCATACCCCTGCTGAGCGCCTGCGGCGGCAGCGGCGCGGCTGCCGACTCCAAGACCGTCACCGTGGGCTCCAATGCCTCGGACGCGGTGCCGAAGAAGGCCTTCGAACAGGTCTACGCGGCCTTCAAGAAGCAGTCCGGCATCACGGTCGACGTGAACACCAAGGACCACAACACCTTCCAGGAGCAGATCAACTCCTACCTGCAGGGCACGCCGGACGACGTGTTCAACTGGTTCGCTGGCTTCCGCATGCAGTTCTTCGCCGCGAAGAAGCTCGCCACCCCGATCGACGACGTGTGGCAGAAGATCGGGGACAACTTCCCCGACGCGATGAAGAAGTTGAGCAAGGGCGAGGACGGCAAGTACTACTTCGTGCCGCTGACGACGTACCCGTGGGCGGTCTTCTACCGCAAGAGCGTCTTCCAGCAGCACGGCTACCAGGTCCCCACCACCTGGGACGCGTTCGTGGCCCTGTGCAAGCAGATGAAGAAGGACGGACTGGTCCCGATCGCCTTCGGCGACAAGGACCAGTGGCCGGCGATGGGCACGTTCGACCAGATCAACTTCCGCCTCAACGGCTACGACTTCCACGTCCAGCTGATGGCGGGCAAGGCGTCCTGGACCGACGCCAAGGTGAAGGCCGTCTTCGACCACTGGACCGAGATCCTCCCCTACCACCAGGACGGCGCCCTCGGCCGCACCTGGCAGGACGCCGCGCAGACGCTGGTCGCGAAGAAGGCCGGCATGTACCTCCTGGGCAGCTTCGTGGCGCAGCAGTTCACCAACCAGGCCGACCTGGACGACCTCGACTTCTTCGCCTTCCCGGAGATCGACTCCGCGTACGGTCAGGACACCGTCGAGGCGCCGACCGACGGCTTCATGGTCAGCAAGGCCCCGAAGAACCACGACGGTGTCGTGAAGCTGATGGAGTACCTGGGCTCCCCGGAGGCCGAGGAGACCTACCTCAAGACCGACCCGAGCGTGGTGGCCGCCTCCTCCAAGGCCGACACCTCCTCGTACAGCGCGCTGCAGAAGAAGGCGTTCGACATGATCAGCGGCGCCAAGTCCCTCACCCAGTTCATGGACCGCGACAGCCGGCCGGACTTCACCTCCACGGTGATGCAGCCCGCGCTGCAGAAGTTCGTCCAGAACCCCAAGGGCGTCGACAGCCTGCTGTCCTCGATCGAACGCCAGAAGAAGACGATCTTCGCGTCCTCGTGACCAGCGCCATGACGACAGACACGACGACGAAGAACCCGGAGGCGGCCGCCGTGCCGCCTCCGGGCGCTGCTTCCCGA
Organism: Streptomyces sp. CA-106110; assembly: GCF_050936285.1. Classification (NCBI taxonomy): domain Bacteria; kingdom Bacillati; phylum Actinomycetota; class Actinomycetes; order Kitasatosporales; family Streptomycetaceae; genus Streptomyces; species Streptomyces sp. CA-106110. Next base: position 6,423,501 of record NZ_JBNJNB010000001.1, read on the forward strand.
ACCAAGCGGGCCACCCAGAGCCACCGGCGTCTGCTGACCCGCCGTGACCGGTTCACACTCGCCTTGATGGCGGGCGTGCCCACGGTCCTGCACGTGGCCCTGGTCTGGGTCACCGCCCTCGCCTCCATCGCGCTGGCCTTCACCACCTGGGACGGCATCGGGTTCGACTCGATCAAGTGGGTGGGCCTGGAGAACTTCAAGCAACTGTTCTCCGACAACCCGCAGTTCTGGCCCGCCGTCGAGCACAACGTCATCTGGTTCGTGGTGCTCATCCTGATCCCGACCCCGCTCGGCCTGTTCCTGGCCGTGCAGTTGGACAAGAAGATCCGGTTCAGCCGTGTCTACCAGACCGCGTTCTTCCTGCCGGTCGTCATCTCGATGGCCTGCATCGGGTTCGTCTGGCAACTCGTGTACAACCCCGACACGGGCCTGATCAACAGCATCATCGGGGCCAACAAGCCCGGCCACTACATCGACTGGATCGGCGACCCGAAGCTGAACCTGTGGGCCGTGCTCATCGCCGCGTCCTGGCGTCACACCGGCTACATGATGATCCTCTACCTGGCCGGCCTGAAGAGCGTCGACCCGTCGCTGCGGGAGGCCTCCGCGCTGGACGGCGCGAACGAGTGGCAGACGTTCAAGAACGTCATCTTCCCCACTCTGAGGCCGACCAACACGGTCGTCCTCGTCGTCACCATCATCGAGGCGCTGCGCGCCTTCGACCTCGTCTTCGTCTTCAACAAGGGCGCCCAGGGCACGGAGTTGCTGTCCATCCTGGTGACGAACAACATCATCGGGGAGTCCAGCCGCATCGGTTACGGCTCAGCGATCGCCGTGGTCCTGCTGGTGATCTCCCTCGCGGTCATCATTCCCTACCTGGTGGCCACCTTCCGGAAGGAGCGGCGATCGTGAGCGCCTCCACCGCCGCACTCAAGCGGCGCGCCCCGGTGCGGCCGGCCCGGATCCTGCTGCACGTCTTCCTCGCCGGCGCCGCCCTGGCCTGGCTGGCGCCCCTGCTGTGGGCAATCTTCTCGGCCCTGCGCCCGTACAGCGAGACCAGCAACAAGGGTTATGTGTCCTGGCCGGACAAGCTGAGTCTGGAAAACTTCACCAATGCGTTCACGCAGTCGGACATGCTGCACTACTTCGGCAACACGCTGATCATCGCCGTCCCGGCCGTGCTGCTGACGCTGTTCCTGTCCTCCTGCGTCGCCTTCTACGTCGCCCGCTTCGACTTCCGCCTCAACCTCGCGCTGCTGCTGGTCTTCACGGCGGGCAACCTCCTCCCGCAGCAGGTCATCATCACCCCGCTGTACCGGCTGTACCTGCTCACCGACCTCCCGGGCATCACCCCGAGCGGCAAGCTGTACGACTCCGCGCTCGGCCTGGTCCTCATCCATGTGGCGTTCCAGTCCGGTTTCTGCGCGTTCGTGCTGAGCAACTACATGCGCTCCCTGCCGCACGAACTGACGGAGGCGGCGCTGGTCGACGGTGCCTCGGTGTGGCGGCTGTACTGGCAGATCACTCTGCCGCTGTGCAAGCCGGCGATGGCTGCGTTGGCGACCCTGCTGTCGATCTGGATCTACAACGACTTCTTCTGGGCCCTCGTGCTGATCTCCACCGGCGAGAACATGCCGATCACCTCGGCGCTGAACAACCTCTCCGGCCAGTACTTCACGGACCCCAATCTGGTCGCCGCCGGCGCTCTGCTCACCGCGATCCCCACGCTGGTCGTGTACTTCGTGCTCCAGCGCCAGTTCGTCAGCGGGCTGACCCTGGGCTCCAACAAGGGCTGACCGGCAGCACGGTTCGCGACCGCGCCCGCCCGGCCATGGACAGTGGCGGGCGCGGGACGGCATGTGTCGACGCCGCCGGCGGCCGGATGGTCTCCGGCGGCCGGCGCGCTCAGAGGGTGGCCTCGCCGAACTGCTCCAGGAGAACGTCGACCGGTGTGAGGGTCGGAACGGCGGCGAACGGGCCTTCGTCCAGGGTCTGTTCCGCCCAGATGGCCTTTCCGTCGGGTGTGTACCGCTTTCCCCATCGCTGTGCGAACTGCGACACGAGGAACAGCCCACGCCCGCCCTCGTCCGTGGCCGCCGCCCGGCGCAGGCGCGGCGAGGTGCTGCTGCCGTCCGACACCTCGCAGATCAGACAGTGCCCCTTCAGCAGCCGTACCCCGACCGGCGGGGATCCGTACCGGATCGCGTTCGTCACCAGTTCGCTGAGGATGAGTTCCGTGGTGAACGCCATCTCCTCCAGCTCCCACTCCCGCAGCTTCTGCGTGCAGCGCGCCCGTACCGAGGGCACCACCGCCGGGTCCGAGGGCACCTCCCACTCGGCCACGTACGAGCGGGGAAGGAGCCGGGTACGCGCCACCAGCAGCGCGATGTCGTCGGAGGGATGGGCCGGCTTCAGGGCGTCGATCACGGCCCGGCAGGCCTCCTCGGGACTCCGCTCGTCGTCTCCTTCCAGCGCCAGGTGCAGCCCGCGCAGCCCGACGTCCATGTCGCGGCGACGGTCGACCACCAGGCCGTCGGTGTACAGCACCAGCTGTGCGTTCTCGGGCAGACGCAGCTCCGCTGTCTCGAAGGGGTAGCCTCCCAGCCCGAGCGGGGCAGAGGCCGGCACGTCGAGCCAGGTGACGGTCCCGTCCGGGCACACCACCACCGGGTCGGGGTGTCCCGCGCGGGCCATCGTGCAGGACCCCGTCACCGAGTCGTAGACCGCGTACAGGCACGTCGCTCCCGTCACCCCCTCGCCTTCGTGGCCCTCGGCGCCCTCCTCGCTGTCCATGCGCACCACCAGGTCGTCCAGGTTCCCGAGCACCTCGTCCACCGGGAGGTCCAGCGTGGAGAAGTTGTGCACCGCGGTGCGCAGCCGCCCCATCGTGGCGGCCGCGTGCAGCCCGTGACCGACGACGTCGCCCATCACCAGGGCCACCCGGGCGCACGGCAGCGGGATGACGTCGAACCAGTCCCCGCCCACCCCGGCCTCCGCGGGCAGATACCGCCAGGCCACCTCCAGCGCGTCCTGTTCCGGCTGTCCTCGCGGCAGCAGACTGCGCTGCAGCGCCACCGCCATCGCGTGCTCCCGTGTGAACCTCCTGGCGTTGTCGATGGCCACCGCCGCGCGCGCGGCCAGTTCCTCCGCGAAGGACAGGTCCTCCGGCACGTACGCCGGGGAGTCCCCCATTCGGTAGAAGTTCGCCACGCCCAGCGGCACACCCCGAGACTGCAGCGGCACGGTCACCAGGGAATGCAGCCCGAGCTCCAGGGCCTTCCGGGTGCGCTCGGGGTCCTGCTCCTGCCAGCCGCGCGCCTCCTTGAGGTCCGGCTCCAGCACACCCCGGCCCAGCCGCAGAGCCCACATCTGCGGGGCGCCCATCGGAAACGTGATCAGTTCCCCCAGCGGGTACACCGGCAGCACCATGTGATCACCGCCGAGGGCCACACGCCGCTGCTGCCGCCAGCCCTCCGCCGTCGGTTCCCAGCCGCACAGCACCGCGTCCAGCAGATCCACCGTGACGACATCGGCGAGCTGCGGCACGGCGACCTCGGCCAGCTCTTCGGCCGTACGCCCCACATCCAGCGTCGTTCCGACCCGCACCCCCGCCTCGTACAGCAGCTTCAGCCGCTCCCGCGCCACCTCGGCCCGTCCGGAGACCGTCGCCAGCTCGGTGGTGTCGCGCAAGGTCACCACGCTGCCTCCCCGGCCCTCGTCGGGGAACGTGGGCCGCTTGTTCACCGCCACCAAGCGGTCCCCGGCCAGATGCACCTCGTCGGTCGCCGTTCCCGGCGACGCGAGCAGGCGCGTGATCTCCTTCGGAAGTCCCAGCTCGTGCACCGGACGCCCCAGCTCGCCCTGGCCCAGAGCCAGCAGTCGCTTCGCCTCTTCGTTGGCCAGCACCAGCCGCCCGTCGGCGTCGGTGATCAGCACCCCTTCCCGGACCGCGTGCAGCACCGCGTCGTGGTGCTCGTACATCCGGGCGAGTTCCGGAGGGCCCAGTCCGCGTGTCTGCCGCCGCAGCCGCCCCGCCATGATCGAGGTCCCGGCCGTGGCCAGCGCCAGCGCGCCCGCACCGGCCCCGGCGATGAGCGGCAGCTGCGGCACCCACAGCCGCGTGACGTTCTTGACGGTGATCCCGGCGGAGACCAGGCCGACGACCCTGCCCCGGGCGTCGGTCACCGGAACCACCGCCTGCACGTCCGTTCCCCGGCCCGCGGGCAGAGGCGGGCCGCCGGCCTGCTCCACGATCGTGTGGCCCCGCAGCGCCAGCCCGATGTTCCCGACGAACTTCTTCCCGATCTGACCGGGGTAGGGGTACGTGTACCGGATTCCCTCTGTGCTCAGGGCGATGACGAAGTCCACGCCCGCCTTCTTGCGGGCCGCTTCGGCCTTCGGCTGGAGCACCGCGCTCGGGTCCGAGCTGCGGAACGCCTTGGCCACCCCGGGCGCATTGGCGAAGGACTGGGCCGCGACGACCGACTCCCGCCGCCCCAGAGCGAGCGCGTCACGCGCCGCCTGGAGCACCACGGCGGCGACCGCGGCCAGCACCAGCAGCACGACGATCACGAACTGGATGAGGAACACCTGTCCGGCCATGCTGCGCGGGTTCAACAGGGAAGCGCGACCCTTGTGCGAGCCTCCGGTGGAAGGTGACACGACGAGCTCCGAAAAAGCCGGAGATACAACCTCATGACCCCTTCATAACACCGCACGGTAAGCGTGGGCGCCTCACCCGGGGAGCGAGTCGATATCAGGGACCCGGGTGCGGTCTGCCCGGCTCATGACCGCGTCGCCGCTCCGCCGAAGAGCCCGCTGCCGCACGGCGAGTGTTACCGAACGAGGACACGATTTCTGCACGAAACCTTCATGCGAATAGCTGTTCGCATGCCATCATTCCGGCGGCAGAAGCGATCACCCGGTGGACACCCGAGCCGTCATGCCGCACCAGGTGCGCCGGGCCTGAGGAAGGATGACGCCCCGGATGGGCAGACCCGTTCCCCCGCAATCCCGCGCCCGAGCGCCGCACCGGCTGCTGTGGCCGGTCACCGCGGCCGCCGCCGGGGCCGCGCTCATCGCCAGTACCGTGCAGACCCCGCCCCAGGCGCGATCGGACACAGCGCCGGTCGCGGCCCTGAGCTGCGCCGACGGTGTGTGGAAGGCCGACTACTACGCCAACACCACCCTCACCGGCACACCCCGCAAGTCGCTGTGCGACAAGTCCATCGGCGAGAACTGGGGCAAGGGCCATCCCGCCGGGATATCCCTGCCGAACGACCGCTTCGGCGCCCGCTGGACGATGCGCCGCAACTTCGGCGGGGGCGGCCCCTTCCTGCTAAAGACCGCGGCCCAGGACGGCATCCGGGTCTGGATCGACGGCAAGCGCTACGTCAACCTGTGGCGCGACTACGCCTCCACCCAGCACGCCGGCGTCAAGGTGACCGTGCCCTCCCGGACGCACACCGTGCGGGTCGACTATGTGGCGTTCACGGGCTCGGCCAACGTCGCCGTCAGCCTCGCTCCGACCACCCCGGACAAGGTCGCCCCGCTGGCGCCCGCCTCCGTCAAGGCGGCGAGGGGTGACGGCAAGGCCACCGTCAGCTGGGGCCGCAACGCCGAAGCGGACCTGGCCGGTTACCGGGTCTACCGCTCCACCAGCACCCCCGTGGCGATCGACACCGCACACCGGATCAGCGGCTCCGGTCTGCTGACCGGCGGCTCGTTCACCTCGACCGGGCTGCGCAACGGCACCAAGTACTGGTTCGCCGTCACCGCCGTGGACCGTTCCGGCAATCAGTCCCGCTCCTCGGCCAACGTCTCGGCCGTCCCGGCCGACCTCACCCCGCCGCGGGCACCGGACAACCTGGGGGCCGACGGCTACGGCGACATCGACCTCAACGGCAACGGCGTGCCCGACCCCGACGACGACCTCGGCGAGAACTACCTGACCTGGGGGCCGAGCTGGGACGACGACTACAGCACCAAGGACTCCTTCGCCGGCTACCACGTCTACCGCGCCACGTCCCCCGGCGGTCCCTGGACCAGGATCCGGGGCGCCGACGCCCGGGTCGTCCAGGACAACGCCTACGCCGACAAGAACGCCCCGATCGGCATCACCGCCTACTACCGGGTGACAGCCGTCGACACCGCCGGCAACGAGTCCGCCCCGGCCGCCACCGAGCCCGGCGAGTACGCCAAGAACATCGCCTCGGGGCTGCGCCCCGACACCGGCCTGTACCCGCCGGCGCAGCCCACCGGGCTCCAGGGCCGGCTCAGCGGTGCCGACGCCGTGCTGGACTGGGCCGACAACCCGGTCGGCAGCCCCGTGCACGGCCTGACCACCGGCTACCAGGTGCAGTCCGCCCCCTCGGCCTCCGGCCCCTGGACCCTGCTCGCGGGCAGCAACGCCCCGCTCGTCCCGTCGGAGTTCACCGAAAGCGGCCTGCCCTTGGGCGCGACGCACTACTACCGGGTCCGCGCCGTCGGCAAGGTGATCGACGCCTACACCCCTCGCGCGTACTCGGCCTGGACCACGCCGGTCGCCGTCAGCCGCCCGGTGCCGCCGGACACCACCCCGCCCGCCGCGCCCGCCGCTCCCGAGGTCACCGCACCCGACGGCGGCACCACCGCCACCCTGACCTGGGTCACCGACGGCTGGCCCGGCTATGAGCAGGACTTCGCCGGCTACCAGGTGACCCGCAGCGCGAGCGCCGGCGGCCCGTTCACCGACTCCGGAAGCCCCAGCACTCCCCAGTGCACCGACGTCCCCGGTACCGTTCAGGTCCGCTGCACCCTCACCGACGGCCCGATCGCCACCGACGCCACCCCGTACTACCGGGTCGTCTCGGTGGACCGGGTGGGCAACCGCTCCTCCGGCACCGTGGTGCAGCTGAAGCGGCTGCCCTCTCCGGCGCCCAGGCCGTCCCCGGCCACCGGTCTGACGGCCACGCGCGACGACAGCGGCGGCATCCTGCTCGACTGGGACGACTCCCCGTCGTCCGAGGCCTACCGCTACTACCTGTACCGGACGACGTACGGCAGCCAGTGCGCGAACGCCGTCACCTACGACACGGCCGACTCCTACTACCTGGACACCACCCCGTACCGAAAGGCCCGTTACTGCCTGACGGTGCGCGGTTTCCAGGGCACCTACAGCGACCCGATCTGGATCGACGTGTCCGACGAGCCCGGCCCCGGTCCGCAGGCGGCCGGCAGGCCGACCGCGCAGGGCACCACCGACGGGATCCGGCTGACCTGGTCGACCAAGGACCCCAGCACGGCCCGCTACGAGGTCTGGCGCCGCACCGAGACGGACGCCGTGTTCATCAAGACCGCGAACATCACCGCGGCGACGTCCCCGGACTGGACGGACGCCGACGCACCGGCCGGCGTGCCCACGTGCTACCGGACGGTCGCCGTCGACGCGGCCGGGAACCGCTCGAACTTCTCCGACTACGACTGCGCGGTGCGCCCGTACCCCGAGGGCACCACACGTCCCGACCGGCCCGCGGGCCTGGCCGCACGGCAGGACGGCGACCACGCGGTGCTGTCCTGGCAGCCCGTCCCCGGCGCCACCGGGTACCGCGTCTACCGGAACTGGGTGGACGCCGCCCACCCCGGCACCCCGGTCCAGGACCAGCCCGTGACAGGCACCACGGTGGCCGACACCAGCGCGCCCGGCCCCGGCTTCGGCACCTACTACGCGGTGGTGGCCGTGGACGCCGCCGGGGTGCGCTCCGAAGCGGCGGTGCTGCCGTGGACGGGCGACGGCTACGGCACCTCCATGACCCTGGCCGCGAGCAGCTCCACGGACGGCGTGCTGCTCACCTGGTCCTGGGCCTGCCGGTTCGACTCGTGCCCGGCCCCGTCCTCGGTCACGGTCGAGCGCTGGAACCCCGCCACCCAGGTGTGGGACGAGCTGACGTCGACCCTGTCCGGCACCGAGGTGTCCTACCTGGACACCACCGCACCGGCCGGGGCGACCGCGTACTACCGGGTGCAGGTGTACGGCGAGGAGAGCGGCGCGACATCCCGGATCGGCGACGCGGCGGTCCCCGCCACCCGCCCCGCGGCGCCCACCTCGACCTGACGCCCTCCCCACGCATCAGCCCCCGCCGCCCCGTCGCACAGGTCGGCGGCGGGGCACAAGGCACGACATGACGAGGGTCCCGGCCGATGATCGGCCGGGACCCTCGCTTGCCCTGCTGCGCGGCGCGGAGGAGGTCGGGGCACGGAGTAGCCGCCGTCGACGGGTAGGGCGATGCCCGTGACAAAGCCCGGCTCCGGGTCAGTAGCGAGTGGGACTGGCCTGCAGCAGCGGGGAGACGATCGACGGGGTGCCGTCGACGGTGGCGCCGGCGAATTGGAGCATCCGCGCCAGGGTCCGGTTGTTCTCCGCGGGGAAGTTGAGGATGGGCGCGGACACCGCGTCGAGCGCGGTGCGCTGGGCGTCGGTGAAGGTGACGTCGAGCGCGGCGAGGTTCGCCTCGAACTGGTCGAGACGGCGGGCACCGAGGAGCGTGGACGTGATCGGGGTGCGGCTCTGCACCCAGGCCAGCGCCGTCGCGGCGGAGGTGGCGCCGATCTCGCGGGCGACGTCGTTGAGCGCATCGATGACGACGTAGTCGCTCTGGCTGGGTTCACCGACCAGATGCGCGCGGCGGGTGTCCACGCGGCCGGTTGTGGCACGGGAGTACTTGCCGGACAGGAACCCGCCCTTCAGCGGGCTCCAGGCCAGCACTCCCATGCCCATCGCCTCGGCCATGGGCAGCAGTTCGCCCTCGGCCGTCCGCTCGAGCAGGGAGTGCTCCAGCTGCAGCGCGGTGATCGGGGCCCAGCCGCGGAACCGGGCGATGGTGGCCGCTTCGGCGGTCGCCCAGGCCGGCACATCGGAGAAGCCGACGTAGCGGATCTTGCCGTCGCGGACCAGGTCGTCCAGGGTGCGCAGGGTCTCCTCGACGGGGGTGGCCGGGTCGAAGTTGTGCAGCCAGTACAGGTCGACGTAGTCGGTCTGCAGACGGCGCAGCGAGTTCTCCAGCTGCTGCACGATCGCCTTGCGGCCGGGTCCGCCGCCGTTGGGGTCGTTCTCGTAGAGGTTGGCGAAGAACTTGGTGCCGATCACCACGCGGTCGCGCAGCTCGGGACGGCGCGCGAAATAGTCTCCGATGATCTTCTCGGAGTGTCCGTTGGTGTAGATGTTGGCGGTGTCGATCGAGTTGCCGCCGCGCTCGAGGTAGGCCGTCAGGATGGCGTTGGATTCCTCCGCACTGGCGCCCCAGCCGTGGTCCTCCCCGAACGTCATCGTGCCGAGGGTGAACGGGCTGACCCGCAGCCCGGAGCGGCCGAGGCTGACGTAGGAACTCAAAGACGTGCTCATGCGGTGCTTCCTCTGGATGTGTTGCCACTTGTGATGGGTCCGGTCCGGTCAGCTGCCGTGCCAATGTGCCCAAACCAAACGGTTCGGTTTGGACAGTACTCCGGGTCGGATCCGAGGTCAAACCGAACAGTTTGGTTTGATACTCTGGGATCATGACCGCCCCCAGCCCCGCAGACTCCACGCGCGCACGCATCGCCGCCGCGGCGAAGACCGAGTTCTCCCGGTACGGGATCGCCGGGGCGCGAGTGGACCGGATCGCCAAGGAGGCCACGACCAGCAAGGAACGCGTCTACGCGTACTTCCGCAGCAAAGAGGCGCTCTACACCTTCATCGCAGGCCAGGAGCTACTGGCGGTGATCGAGGCGACGCCCATGGACCCCACCGACCTGCCCGAGTACGCCGGCCGGCTCTTCGACTACTTCAACACCAACCCCGAGCACTTCCGGCTGCTCAGCTGGGGCCGCTTGGAACGCGCGACCTTCCTCGCCGAACTGGAGGACGCCTATCAGGCGGCCATCCTTCACAAGGTCGAGCAGATCCGCGCAGGGCAGCAGGACGGGTATCTGGACCCGACGTGGGATCCGATCGACGTCCTCGCCCTCGTCCACCAGATCGCCAGCTCCTGGGTCGCCCAGGAAGAGCTGGCCCGGCTGGCGGCCGAGCAGACCCTCGACCCCGACACGGCGGCCCGTAGGGCGGCCGTCGTCAACGCGGTCCAACGCCTTTTCCCCGCTGCCGCGGACGCGAGGGACGCCACCGCCTGACGTTCGCGTAACTGTGGACGATCCGGGCTGGAGCGCCCGTGCCATCGACCGACGTACCCAGGGCCTGTTGCGAAAGTGGACCTCGGCCGGACTCACCAGTCGCGAGTGGCGATCAGTTCCTCGACGTCCGCGTCCGGGAATCCGTGAGCCGAGGCGTGCCGTCCGCACGGACGCGCCGCGTAAAGCCCTGGTCATGGGACCGTAAAGATCGGTACAACCTCTTCCCGGCCTCGCGTGTCGTGATCACGAACGCTCTTCTCCGCGTCCTGATCCGATCAGAGGACCGAATGAACTCAGCCAGACGACGCACGACCTCCGCGGCCGCCGGCGCCGTCGTGCTCGCCACCGCGGGCGGTCTGCTCACCGCGCTCGCCACGCCCGCCTCAGCGGCCGTCAGCTGCACTTCCCCTGTCTACAAGCGACAGTTCTTCGCGAACACCACGTTCTCGGGCGCACCGAAGAAGACCGACTGCGACTCCACGATCAGCGAGAACTGGCGTACGGGCGCACCCGCTTCGGGCCTGCCGTCCAACAACTTCTCCGTCCGCTGGACACTGACGCGCGACTTCGGCTCCGGCGGTCCCTTCGCCCTCACCGCGTCGGCTCAGGACGGCATCCGCGTCTACCTCGACAGCACCCGCAAGATCGACCTGTGGAAGAACGTCTCGTCGACGGTCTCCAAGACCGTCAACCTGACCATCCCCTCCGGCAAGCACACCCTCCGCGTCGACTACGTCAACTGGACCGGGGCGGCGAACGTCAAGTTCGCCTACTCACCCCGCACTTCCGCGACCGTCGACAAGGTCAGGCCGCTCACCCCGACCGGGACCTCCGTGTCGTACGACAAAGCGACGGGGAAGGCCAAGCTCGCCTGGTCCAAGAACAAGGAGATGGACCTGGCGGGTTACCGGGTCTACCGGCGCACGAAGGGCAGCGCCGACTGGACGAGGCTGGCGACCACCACCGCCACGACGTACACGGACGCGACCCTGCCGGTGACCGGCGCGGCGTACTACTACGAGATCCGCGCCTACGACAAGGCGGGCAACGAGTCGACGGGCACCGCCGATCAGGCGGTCACGACCGTCGACCGCACCGCGCCGCCCGCGCCGACCGGACTGAGCATCGCCCGGGAACCGGAAGATCTGCGGGTCCGGTGGAGCGCGGTCGAAGGAGCGGCGTCGTACCGGGTGTACCGGGCGACCAGCGCGGACGGGACCTACACCGGCATCGGCGCTACCGCCCAGGTCTCGTACGTGGACGCCTCGGCCGCCGAGGGCACCACCTACTACTACCGGGTGACGGCTCTCGACGCCGCGGGCAACGAGTCGGCGCGGTCCGTCGCCGCCAGCGGCACGCTCTGGGACCTCACCCCGCCCTCCGCCGTCACCGGGGTGACCGTCACTCCGACCGAGTACGGCTTCGAGGTGCACTGGGACGCCAACCCGACCGCCGACCTGGCGAGGTACGTGGTCCGACGGGGCGAGCTGTGGGGGGACGAGGAGGAGCAGGTGTGTTCCCTCTACCCCGGCTATTACGTGTCGGCCGACACCACCTCGTACGCGTACACCACCGTCCCGGACGGCGAGGAATCCTGCTTCATCGTCGATGCCGTCGACGACGCCTGGAACTCTTCCTTCGACTCGACCGGCGAGGCGCAGGTCGTGACCGCGACCGAGCTCGACATGACGCCGAGCGTGGCGACGCCGGAGGGCTCGCCGATAGAGCTGACGGCCACCTCGGAAGAGGCGGGCGTCGAGCTGTCCTGGTCTCCGGTGACCGACGCCACCGGCTACCAGGTCTACCGCTGGAACTCGGACGCCAAGGCGTACGAGAAGCTGGCGGCCCCGACGGGGACCTCCTACGAGGACACCGGCGCCGCCAAGGGCACCACTCACTTCTACTGGGTGACCGCCCAGTACACGGACGGCACCGAGTCCGCACCCGGCGCCGACGGGGTGGCCCTGGCGCCCTGAGCACAAGGAGGGGGCCCGGACGAGTCCGGGCCCCTTCCACGCCGGGGTCCCGCTGCCCGAGCGGAGCCGAGCGCTCAGAAGATGCGGGCTCAGGACACCGAGGGCGTGACCCGGAAGAGGCGGCCCGGGCGCGCCCCGGCCAGTGGCCCGCGCGGCCGACCAGGTGCGAGCCATCCGGGCGAGGCGCCGGGCCCGTACGGCATGGTGACCAGGGCCGCGGCGGCCCGCGGCGGATGCTGAGGCCTCCCCCTGCAGGAGAGCCCCGTGAGTGATCCCAGCCCCCGAGTGACCCCGAGGTCGGCATCCGTCGCAGCAGGCGAGGACGTTCCCGGTCCCGGGGTCATCGGCATCGGACTCGCCGCGGTGCTGACCTTCGCGCTCGCCCAGGGCTCGTGGCAGTGGTTCGCCACGTTCATCGGGGTGACGCTCCTCGCGGTGATGCTCGCCTTCCAGCGACGGGCGGCGTGGACGCCGGACGTTCGCTCGGCGTACATGCGCGGCCTGGTCGCGTACGCGCTGGTCGTCGGCCTGTGTGTGGCGATCGCACTTGCTCCCTTGCTGCAGCGCCGGGCCTGGCTGTTCCCCATGCCGGGCACGCGCGGCGAGTGCGATCTGATGGGCAGGTACGAGGCTCTCCAGGTGAAGGCCGCGCTGGGGAACCTGGCCGGCAGTGACGGCGCCGCCCTGGCGTTCGCGCAGGGGACCCAGGCCCGCAAGGCCGTCGCCGAGTGCCTGGCGGCCACGACGACTCTGTGGCTGCCCTTGTACGGGGTGGGGGTGGCGGTGCTGGTGGGGGCGGCTGCGTGGTTCCGCGACCGGGCCCGGGCCCGGCCGGGCGGAAGGCGTGCAGGTCCTCCGTCTCCGCGTTGGCCGGGTCTGTCCTGAATCGCCGACATCGCGTTCCCCGTCCTGTTGCTGCTGTCAGCCAGTGCCTTTCTCGGCGCCACCACTGAAGGGAAGTGGCAGGGCGCGGCGCCAGGCTGTGTCGGCAGTCTTACTGCTGCGCGCCGTACGCCGGTCATCCAGGAGGTACGCCGCTGTCCGTGTTCGTTGATGTCAACGATGGATGTCAGGCAGCGGTTTGAGACTTCGCGCCGCTCTGTCCCCGTGCGTGGGTGAACGAGGTCTCCACCCTGAAGGCCGTTTGAGTGACTGGAGGGTCACCTCCTGGTCCTCCGGGCTCAGCACCGGGCAGGCCGCCGGAGCGCAGCCACCCACTGGGTCTCGGCCTGGTCCACGACTGTGATCCCCGGCTCGCAGTACCTGTCGATCCGCTCCGGCGAACGGCCCACGGACGCCTGTGCGGCCTGCCCTGCCCGGGAGCGGCGTACATGTCGATGCGGCTGCTGCCGCTCGGGGAGATCCTTGTCGATATGGGGGTTTGAAGGCGAGATGATCGATCATGGACACTCCAGCCAGTATCTGCGGTCACAGTGCCTCCTCCACCGCAGCCGTGGCCGTGGCGGCGCCGGACGGGGCACTGACCGGCTGGAGTCCCGGCGCGCAGCTGATGCTCGGATACTCAGCCGCTGAGGCCGTGGGCCGGCCTGCAGCAGCTCTGCTCGCGGCGCGCCTTCCCGCGTCCGCCCGCAAGCGGCTCGCCGGGCAGCACGACTGGCTCGGTCGAGTAGTACTGCGCCACCGCGACGGCCACTGGGTGGAATGCGGACTGCGGGCGCGCCCGCTGCCCACTGGTGACGGGCGGGCCGGCTGGCTGCTGGAGGCCACCCCACTGCCGGAGGACGAGGACCGCGAGACGGACCCGCTGCTTCATTGGGCATTCGACCAGTCCCAGTTCGCTCTGGCGATCTTCGACACCGAGGGACGGTTCCTGCGCATCAACGAGCCCATGGCCCGGCAGCTCGCCGCGACCGAGCAGGAGGTTCGTGGGCTGCGGATCACCGAGCACATGACAGATCCCGCGTTCCAGGCCCCCGAGCAGTGCGTCGACCGTGTGGCCGCGGCTGGTGAGCCGGAGCACTCTGAGCACTACGTCCGGGTTCCGGGAGAGCCCCACCCGCACGCCTGGATCGCCCACTTCGCCCCGTTCAAGGACCCGGTAGGACGGGTGCACGGCGTCCAGTTGGCCGCGCTCGACTTCACCGAGCAGGCCGTCGCCCGCGAGCGCCTCGCGCTGATCAACGAGGCCAGCAGGCGTATCGGCAGCACCCTGGACATCACCCGAACCGCACAGGAACTGGCCGAGGTGGCCGTCCCCCGGCTCGCGGACCTCGCAGCTGTGGACCTGCTCGCCTTCATCGACCGCGGCGACGAGCCACCTTCCGGTCCGCTGTCCGGGCCGGTCACCATGCACCGGACCGCCTTGGCATCCATAGTCAAGATCCCGGAGTCCCTGGTGAGGCCGGGCAAGGCGACCACCTACCCGAGGTTCTCACCCCCGGCCGAGTGCCTGGCCACCGGCCGACCCGCCGCATACGAGATGACCGACTCCGCCATCGCCCGGTGGGCGACCCACGACCCCGCCCGCGCTGCCCGTATACGCGACCTGGGTGCGCACTCCATGATGGTGGCGCCGATACAAGCCCGCGGCGTCACCCTAGGCATCGTCCTCTTCGCCCGTAGCCAGCGCCCCGAACCGTACGTACCGGACGACATACTCCTGGCCGAGGAGATCACGGCCAGGGCGGCCGTATGCATCGACAACGCCCGCCGCTACACCCGCGAGCGCACCACCGCTGTGACCCTACAGCGCACCCTGCTGCCGTTGAAGATGCCCGACCAGGCGGCCGTCGAGATCGCCTCCCGTTATCTACCCGCTGGAGGCGGGGCCGGCGTGGGCGGCGACTGGTTCGATGTGATCCCGCTCTCCGGCGCCCGGGTCGCGCTGGTCGTCGGCGACGTTGTCGGCCACGGCGTCCAGGCCTCCGCCACCATGGGTCGGCTGCGCACAGCAGTACGCACCCTGGCCGACATCGACCTTCCGCCCGATGAGCTGCTCACCCACCTCGACGACGTGGTCACCCGCACCTATGCCGAAGCCGGTCCGACCGAGGGCATCGGCGCCGCTGCCGAAATCGCGGGCGGCCTCGGCGCCACCTGTCTGTACGCGATCTATGACCCGGTTTCCCAGGGCTGCCGCCTGGCCCGCGCCGGACACCCCCTACCCGTCGTAGTAGGTCTGGACGGCACGGTCGATCTCCTTGACCTACCCGCGGGCCCGCCGCTCGGCCTGGGGGGACTGCCCTTCGAAGCGGCCGAGGTCGACCTGCCCGAGGGCAGTCTCCTCGCCCTCTACACCGACGGCCTCATTGAGTCCCGCGGCCGCGACATCGATGAGGGGATTGACGCACTACGCCACGCCCTCACCCAACCCGCACCGTCATTGGACGCCCTCTGCGACGCCGTGCTCGCGAGGCTGCTTCCCGACCGTCCCGACGACATCGCCCTGCTCGTTGCCCGCACCCGGGCTCTCCCCGCCGACCAGGTAGCCACCTGGGATGTGCCCTCCGACCCTGCCGTGGTTGCCCAGGCGCGCACGAACGCCTCCCAGCGGCTGGCCGCCTGGGGACTGGACGAGCTGGCCTTCACCACCGAACTGGTGGTCAGCGAACTGGTCACCAACGCCATCCGTTACGGCCAGCCCCCCATCCAGCTGCGACTGATTCACGACCGCAGAGTCATCTGCGAGGTCTCCGACGCCAGCGACAGCTCCCCACACCTGCGGCGGGCTCGCGTCTTCGACGAGGGCGGACGCGGCCTGATGCTCGTCGCCCAGTTCGCTCAGCGCTGGGGCGTCCGCCACGCGGCGCAGGGCAAGACCATCTGGGCCGAGATGCATGGCACGGCTTGCTGATCACAGTCCGCTGAGCAAACGGGCCATCAGTCGACCTCGCCGTCCGTGATCGGCGTGACCATGCTGCTGGCCGCCGGCGGCAGTGTTCCGGCCGTGCTGTTCACCCTGGCAGGCAGGGCGGCCCATGTTCCTCCCGTGCTGCCCCGGAAAACCCCGCTGTGGACAAAGACCAGGACAACGAGGGGTGAGCACAACGTCGAAGGGCCCCCTGTTTCCAGGGGGCCCTTCGACATCGTGCCCGGTGAGGCACTGGCGGAGGATACGAGATTCGAACTCGTGAGGGGTTGCCCCCAACACGCTTTCCAAGCGTGCGCCCTAGGCCTCTAGGCGAATCCTCCGCCGGAAACATTACATGACGCCGGGGAGTGCTAGCGAACTCGTTCGGGCCCCTGCGATCAGGTAGGCTTGGGCTCAGCCCCTCACGCGGCGCTATCTGACTGAACTCCCCCAGGGCCGGAAGGCAGCAAGGGTAGGTTGGCTCTGGCGGGTGCGTGGGGGGTCTTCTACGTCATGGGGAAGTACGCGGGCGCGGGCCCCCGGCGGAGCGGTCGGAGGAGCGGCGCGGGCAGCCGCTTTGTCACTGGGCGCCTATAACCTCGTATGCGTGTCGTCTCTCGCGCTGTACCGCCGCTATCGCCCGGAGTCCTTCGCCGAGGTCATTGGGCAGGAGCATGTCACCGACCCGTTGCAGCAGGCGCTTCGGAACAACCGGGTCAACCACGCGTACCTGTTCAGCGGGCCGCGAGGCTGCGGGAAGACGACCAGCGCCCGGATCCTGGCCCGATGCCTGAACTGCGAGAAGGGGCCGACCCCGACGCCGTGCGGCGAGTGCCAGTCCTGCCGCGACCTGGCACGGAACGGTCCGGGGTCGATCGACGTCATCGAGATCGACGCCGCGTCGCACGGTGGTGTGGACGACGCCCGTGACCTTCGCGAGAAGGCCTTCTTCGGGCCGGCGAGCAGTCGTTACAAGATCTACATCATCGACGAGGCCCACATGGTCACGCCGGCCGGCTTCAACGCGCTCCTCAAGGTCGTCGAGGAGCCCCCCGAGCACCTCAAGTTCATCTTCGCGACCACCGAACCCGAGAAGGTCATCGGGACCATCCGGTCGCGCACCCATCACTATCCCTTCCGGCTCGTCCCGCCGGGGACCCTGCGGGACTACCTCGCCGAGGTGTGCCGGAAGGAGGACATCCCCGTCGAGGACGGGGTCCTGCCGCTCGTCGTGCGCGCGGGTGCCGGGTCCGTGCGTGACTCCATGTCTGTCATGGACCAGCTGCTGGCAGGTGCGGGCGCCGACGGTGTGACGTATGCCATGGCCACCTCGCTGCTCGGCTACACCGAGGGGTCGCTCCTCGACTCCGTCGTGGAGGCCTTCGCGTCCGGGGACGGGGCCGCCGCCTTCGAGGTCGTGGACCGGGTCATCGAAGGGGGCAACGACCCACGGCGGTTCGTCGCGGATCTGCTGGAACGGTTGCGGGACCTGGTGATCCTGGCCGCCGTGCCCGACGCCACCGAGAAGGGGCTCATCGACGCCCCGGCCGACGTACTGGAGCGCATGCAGGCCCAGGCGGGCGTCTTCGGCCCGGCGGAGCTCAGCCGCGCCGCCGACCTCGTCAATGAGGGGCTGACCGAGATGCGCGGAGCCACCTCGCCCCGGTTGCAGCTCGAGTTGATCTGCGCCCGGGTACTGCTGCCCGCCGCATACGGCGACGAGCGGTCCCTCATGGCGCGACTGGACCGCCTGGAACGGGGCGTCAACTTCTCCGGCGGTGGCGTGGCGCCCGCCATGGGATACGTGCCGGGGCCCGAGGTGCACGGTGGGATGGCCGGGGGGCCGGTGCCGCAGGGTGCGGCACCCGCTACGCCCGGCGGTCCGGCGGCCGCCCGTGCCGCGGTACGAACCGGTGGGACCGGGCCTGCCCCGACTCCAGGTGCACAGAACGCCGGGGGCCCAGGCTCTCAGGACGGCGGCGCGATGCCGGTGTCCGGACCGCCGTCCGCGCCCCAGGAGACCGCGTCCTCCGCGCCGCCCGCCCCCGCGGCGGCTCAGCCGCAGCCTTCCGCCCCCTCTGCACCCAACGCTCCCGGTGCGTGGCCGACCGCCGCGCCCGCAGGTGGCGGGCGACGACCCGGCGGCTGGCCCACGGCGGCCTCCGCGGGCGGGGGGCAGCCCGCCGCCGCGTCCGCGCCGCCGGCCGCCCCCGCCACAGGTGCTCCGGCAGCCGCCGCGGCGTCGGCTGCCGCGCCGGCGTCCGGTGGGCTCGACCCGCGCATGCTCTGGCCGAACGTTCTGGAGGCGGTGAAGAACCGCCGACGCTTCACCTGGATCCTGCTGAGCCAGAACGCCCAGGTGGCCGGCTTCGACGGGACGACCCTGCAACTCGGCTTCGTGAACGCGGGCGCCCGGGACAACTTCCTCAGCAGCGGCAGCGAGGACGTCCTGCGGCAGTGTCTGGCCGAGCAGTTCAACGTGCAGTGGAAGATCGAGGCGATCGTCGACCCCTCGGGCGGTTCGGCACCGCCGGCCGTCGCGAGCGGCGGCGGTTTCCAGGCCGGGGGAGGCGGTGGCTACGGCGGTGGAGCCCCCGCCGCAGCGCGTCCCGAGCCTCACCAGTCCGCTCCGGCGGCGCGTCCGGCGGCACAGGCGACCCCCGCCGCGCCGGCCCCCGCCCCGGCTCCGTCCGCGCCGACCGCCCCCGAGCGGCACGTGGTGGCCCCCGAGGACGACATGCCGGAGGACGACGACCCCGACCTCGAGGAGTCGGCCCTCTCGGGCCACGAACTGATCGTCCGTGAACTGGGGGCCACGGTGATGGAGGAGTTCTCGAACGAGTAGTGCCCGGACCGGGTATGTGGTGACGGATGGACCCGTCGGGCCGTGTGACGCCTTGGAGGAAACGACAACCCCGCGCCCCGTCATCTTTCGGCGGCCCCCACAAAGCCACCCGTCCCCGCCGGTTAGGCTGACCCCGTGAAGGTCCTCGTCATCGGTAGCGGCGCCCGCGAACACGCCCTGTGCCGTTCCCTCTCCCTCGACCCCGACGTCACCGGGCTGCACTGCGCCCCGGGCAACGCCGGCATCGCCGAGGTGGCCCAGTTGCACCAGGTCGATGCCCTCGACGGAGGCGCCGTGGTCGCGCTGGCCGGCGAGCTCGGCGTCGGGCTGGTCGTCATCGGTCCGGAGGCGCCGCTCGTGGCGGGCGTCGCCGACGCGGTGCGCGAGGCGGGGATCCCCGTCTTCGGGCCCTCCAAGGAGGCGGCGCAGCTGGAGGGCTCCAAGGCCTTCGCCAAGGATGTGATGGCGGCCGCGGGCGTACCCACCGCTCGGTCCTACGTCTGTACGGACGCCGACGAGGTCGAGGAGGCGCTCGACGCCTTCGGTGCCCCGTACGTCGTGAAGGACGACGGCCTCGCGGCCGGCAAGGGCGTCGTCGTCACCGCCGATCTGGACACCGCGAAGGAGCACGCGGCCCACTGCGAGCGGGTCGTCATCGAGGAGTTCCTCGACGGCCCCGAGGTGTCCCTGTTCGCCGTCACCGACGGTGAGACGGTCGTCCCGCTCCAGCCCGCCCAGGACTTCAAGCGCGCCCTGGACAACGACGAGGGGCCCAACACCGGCGGCATGGGGGCGTACTCACCGCTGCCCTGGGCCGACCCGAAGCTGGTCGAAGAGGTCGTGCAGACCGTTCTGCAGCCGACCGTCGACGAGATGCTCCACCGCGGCACTCCCTTCTCCGGCCTGCTGTACGCGGGTCTGGCGATCACCTCGCGCGGAGTACGGGTCATCGAGTTCAACGCCCGTTTCGGCGACCCGGAGACCCAGGTCGTGCTCGCCCGGCTGAAGACACCGCTCGCCGGAGTGCTGCTGGCCGCGGCGAACGGCACTCTCGCCGACATCGAGCCCCTGCGCTGGAGCGAGGACGCGGCTGTCACCGTGGTCGTGGCCTCGCAGAACTACCCGGCCACCCCGCGCACCGGCGACCCGATCACCGGGCTCGCGGAGGTCGCGGCCCAGGACGCCCCCCACGCGTACGTCCTGCACGCCGGCACCAGGCGCGAGGAGGACGCGGTGGTGAGCGCGGGCGGCCGCGTGCTGTCCGTCACGGCGACCGGCGCCGACCTCGCCGAGGCGCGCCGCCGGGCCTACACGGCGGTGGACCGTATCGGACTCGAGGGCTCCCAGCACCGTACGGACATCGCGGCGAAGGCAGCGCAGGAGCAGAGCTGACGCCGAGATCCGGCCCGGCGATGAACCCTGAGGGCCCCGAATCCGTCTGAGGATGCGGGGCCCTCGGCGTGCCGGGGAAGGGATCCGGACCTGTGCCCAGCCCGGTGCCCAGTGCTGCGCGCCGGCGTGCAATTCGGGGCCTGGTCCTTGCCCTGCGTCATCCAGCTTTCCCCAAAGCCATTCCATCGAGTGAGCGGTGACCCATCCGGCTGACGAGGGGCGGAGCCCCAACTAGGGTGCGGCGCAAGCGTTCCGGCACTTGGCCCACCGGCATTGCGATGTCGGTGACGGGTGCCACAGTGGGGGAGTGAGCAACGCACGGGCATCCGGCGACGGTCTCTGTGACGGGGACCGTCGCGGCGCATGGCGCGTGGATCAGAGGCGGGACGCGGCACAGAGGTGGGACAGAGGGGGTGACGTCCGGTCGTGAACGAGATGGGTGTGGAGGTGGGCGCGCAGGCTGCGCGCTCTCGGGCCCTTGCCGTGCTGCGGATCCGCAGTAGGGCGCTGGCCGTCGCTCTGCTGCCCGCCGCCGTGGCCGTCGTGCTCCTGGCCGGTCGCTCCACCGGCCACATCACCGGTGCGCACTGGGGGATCGTGCGCTGGATCGTCATCGGCATCGCCGTGGCGACCCTGCTCGCCGCCGCGGGTATCGCCCTGGTCGTCGCCCGCGCCCGCCCGGCCGTGAGCCCGACGGTCCCGATCACGGAGGCCGCGGCCCCTGACCTGTACCGGATGGTTCGCGACCTGGCCGACCGCCTCGACGTCCCCGCCCCGTCCGCGATAGCGCTCACTCCGGACTGCGACAGCTGGCTCGAGGACCGCACCCACCCCGCCCATGGCCCTCCGGCGCGGCCGGGGGACGACATATCCGGTGTCCGAGGCATACGTGGTCTGTCGGCCCCTCGGCACCAGAGGGTCCCGACCGCGCCCGTGCTCGTCATCGGCTCACCGTTCCTGTGGTGGATGCGGGTCGGCGAACTGCGCGCGGTGCTCGCCCCGGTCGTCGCCGGTACGGGGCCGTCGGCGCACCCGGACATAGCCGCGGCGCGACGCTTCGTCCGAGGACTGGACGCCGCCGTCGCCGTGACCTCCGCCCCGGAGCGCGGTCCGCTCGTCCGCGTGGTGCTCGGCGGGGTCGGCTGGGTGGCCCGGCTGTTGCTGCGGAGCTGCCGGGGACATGCGGAGGAGATGGAGCGGGGGGTTGCGGCGGCCGCGGCAGAGCGTGCACAGGCTGTGGACTACGGTCTGCGGATCGTCGCCCAGGAGCAGGTGGGTCTCGCCTACGCCGGCTGGGACCGGCTGCTGACCCGGGTCGCCCTGCCGGCCTGGCGGATGGGCCGCTGGCCGTCCCGTCTGGACGCGGGGGTGGTGGCGGCGCTCACGGAGCTCTCACGCCGGGACCGACTGGCCGAGGGGTTCGCCTCCCGGCTGGGCGAGAGGCCGGCCTGCGACCTGCTGGAGGAGCCCGGAGCGGTCGACGAGGCCGCGTCGCTGCTGGCGGCCCGCCTCTTCCACGGAGGCCCGGCGGCGCCGGGCCCTGGCTGGGCCCCGGTGGGCTGGCAGGAGTACCCGGACGAGGTCGTGGACCGCAAGTGGCGCACGGACGCGGCCCGCCTTCACCGTGTTCTCGACGCCCTGGGCGTCCGCCACACCGTGCACCCGGCCGCGCCCCGCGCGGACGGCCCCACGCTGGAGCGGGTGCTGGAGTATCTGACGGTCCAGGAAGGCGCATGCCGTGCAGCCGCGCCGACGGACGACAGCGGAAGCGCTGTCGGGGACGCTGCGCACACCGGCGGTGCCCCTGCCGGAGAGCCCCTCCGGGACGGCGGGGAGCCGCCCGCCGACGAGGGCGGCGGCGCGCGTCGGGAGGCCGCCATCGACTCCGGTGCGCCCCGTGTCGAGGGTGCCCCGGCCGAAGAGTTTCTCCGGGACGGCGATGAGCAGGTTGCCGACGGCGGCAGCGGTCCGCGCCGGGCGGCGGCCTCCGCCGACTCCGCTGTCCACGCGCCCCGCGTGGAGAGCGAGACCAGCGAGAATGCCCTCGATGACGGCGAAGGGCCGGTTCCCCACGAGCAGGGCGGGCCGAGCGCAGAGGCCACTGCCGACTGTGTCGCGGAAGCCCCGGTCAACGCACCCCTCACCGGCACACCCGTCACCGACGAGGAGGACGGTGTGGTCGGCAGCGTGCGGACCGCCGCCCTCGTCGCCGGGCTCAGCGCCGCGATGGCACGGGAGGAGGCGGTCCCCGAGGCGACACCGTGCGGTGGTGGCACCGGGCAGCCCACGGGGCCGGACCGTACGTTGTGGGACGACGCGTTGCTCCCGCTGTTCCCGCTCCAGCCACCGCGCACCGGTCGCGAACTGCTTGTCGACCACGTCACCGCGATGGTCTGCTGCGCCGCGATGGACACCGCCGGCGCGGCACCGGGGCTCGACTGGCTGGACGGCCCGTCCCTGCTGGTCAGGGGCGAGCGGGCGGCCGATCTGACCCCCCGGGTCCTCACTCTCGTCCGTGAGGGCGACCCGGTTCCTCTCCGTGCCTGGCTCCTTCACCTGGGCATACGCCCCGAGAAGCCGGTCCGGCTGGTCTGAGGGCCCGGATAGCCCGGACCCCGCGATGCCCGACGGCGGGCGGCACCGGGGGCCCACAGCCCGTCACTCGCCACCCGCCACCCCGGGCCTCGTACGACCGCTCGTCCTGCGGCGCTCGACCCGCCACCGTTCACGTCGCGGCAAAGCGGCCGGTCCAGCGATCATTCCCCCGCAATCAGCCCGCCCTCCCCCTTCCCTCAGCCCCTGCAAACCCCGCCCGCCTCAGGCCCCACACGGCCGCTCCCCGCCTCCGCCCCACGCATCGCCGCCCGTCCCTCACCTCTTCCCACCTGCGGAAACACATCCCGTCACGCACCCGCAACCCCGACCCATGGCCGGAGAATCCCATTCCGTTCACGTCAATTCGCGACGAAGGGTGACGGAGTGCGTGCGTAATGTGATGTGCTGGGACCGATCGGGTACGACGCAAGGGCTTACGACGGCTCACGGGGGACGAGGGAGGGGACATCGCATGGGGTCGGAGCACATCCGCCGCTGGGAGTCGGGCGCTCTCGCACATGCCGTGACGGATCCTTTCGGCCAGGGCCCCGTCCCCTGGCTCCGGGGAAGTGAGACGTACTTCGACGACACGGGCCACGTGGTCCCCTGGTACGTGGAAGCGGCACCCGCCCAGGTCCCGTCCCAGGGCCACAAAGGGGCGCGGATTCCGGCGCCCCGCACCGGCGGCCCGCGCTCCGCCGACGACGTACACCGTCAGATCAAGGGCTTCACCTCCAGCGGCGCGGTGGCGCCGGGCGAAGCCATCGACTTCCACATCACGGTGGACCCACCCCAGGAGTTCGCCGTCGACGTGTACCGGATCGGGCACTACGGCGGTGACGGGGCGTCCAAGATCACCACCAGCCCCAGGCTCTCCGGCATCGTCCAGCCGCCCCCGCTGACCGCCGACCGCACGGTCTCCTGCCACCACTGGTGGTTGTCCTGGCGGATGCAGATCCCGTCCTACTGGAGCATCGGCGCGTACGTCGCCGTCCTCACCACCGTCGACGGCTACCGCTCCCACGTGCCCTTCACCGTGCGCGACAGCCGCCTGGCGGACCTTCTCCTGCTGCTCCCGGACATCACCTGGCAGGCGTACAACCTCTACCCGGAGGACGGCCGCACCGGTGCCAGCCTCTACCACGCCTGGGACGAGAACGGCCGGTTGCTGGGTGAGGCCGACGCCGCCACCACGGTCTCCTTCGACCGTCCCTACGCGGGCGCGGGCCTCCCGCTGCACGTGGGTCACGCGTACGACTTCATCCGCTGGGCCGAGCGCTACCACTACGACCTCTCCTACGCCGACGCGCGCGATCTGCACGCCGGACGCATCGACCCCACCCGTTACCGCGGCCTCGTCTTCCCCGGCCATGACGAGTACTGGTCGCCGCAGATGCGCCGCACCGTGGAACTCGCCCGGGAGACCGGCACCTCGGTCGTCTTCCTCTCCGCCAACACCATGTACTGGCAAGTGGAGTTGGGTCCGTCCCCGTCCGGCGTCGCCGACCGCCTGCTCACCTGCCGCAAGCGCCGAGGTCCCGGAAAGCCCGCTCTGTGGCGGGAGATCGACCGCCCCGAGCAGGAGATGATCGGCATCCAGTACGCGGGCCGGGTGCCCGAGCCGCACCCCCTCGTCGTGCGCAACGCCGACCACTGGCTGTGGGAGACGACCGGCGCGGAGGAGGGGGCCGAACTGTCGGGGATGGTGGCCGGGGAGGCCGACCGCTACTTCCCGCGCGCGCCGCTGCCCGACCACCAGGGCCGCATCCTGCTCGCCCACTCCCCCTACCGGGACAGCGACGGTGCGCTGCGCCACCAGGAGACCTCTCTGTACCGCGCCCCGTCCGGCGCCCTGGTCTTCGCGTCCGGGACGTTCGCCTGGTCCCCGGCGCTGGACCGCCCCGGCCACGTGGACGCCCGCATCCAGCAGGCGACTGCGAACCTCCTCGACCGCATCTGCAAACGGGACTGACCGCACCCTGTACCGGCCCCCGGCACCGGTTCGCCATCCGCATACGGGAGAATCGAGCCAATTGGAGAGAACCACGGGGAGGAACCGTGTCCGGATTCGTCGAAAAGCCCGAGCCCGTCCAGGTGCCGGGCCTGGTGCATCTGCACACTGGCAAGGTGCGCGATCTGTACCAGAACGAGGCGGGCGACCTCGTGATGGTCGCCAGTGACCGTACGTCCGCATACGACTGGGTGCTGCCGACCGTGATCCCGGACAAGGGCAGGATCCTCACCCAGCTCTCGCTCTGGTGGTTCGACAAATTCGCCGATCTGGCCCCGAGCCATGTCCTGAGCACCGAACTGCCGCCCGGCGCTCCCGCCGACTGGGCCGGCCGCACCCTCGTCTGCAAGTCCCTGCAGATGATCCCGGTGGAGTGCGTGGCCCGGGGCTACCTCACCGGTTCGGGCCTCGCCGAGTACAACGAGTCCCGTACCGTCTGCGGCCTCGCCCTCCCGGAGGGCCTCGTCGACGGCTCGGAGCTGCCCGCGCCGATCTTCACGCCCGCGACCAAGGCAGCGGTCGGCGACCACGACGAGAACGTCTCGTACGAGGAGGTCGCCCGCCAGGTCGGTGCCGAGACCGCCGCCAACCTGCGGCAGACGACCCTCGCCGTCTACGGCCGCGCCCGCGACATCGCCCGTGACCGCGGGATCATCCTCGCGGACACCAAGTTCGAGTTCGGGTATGACGGGGACACGCTCGTCCTGGCCGACGAGGTCCTCACTCCGGACTCCTCGCGCTTCTGGCCGGCCGACCGGTGGGAGCCGGGCCGGTCCCAGCCCTCCTTCGACAAGCAGTTCGTACGGGACTGGCTCACGTCCCCCGCCTCCGGCTGGGACCGCACGAGCGAGGAGCCTCCGCCGCCGCTGCCGCAGGAGATCGTGGAGGCGACCCGGGCGAAGTACACGGAGGCGTACGAGCGCCTGACGGGCGTCGCCTGGTCCTGACCGAGCGGGGCCTGGCGACCCGCCGGGCCCCCGGAGCACATCCGTCCCCGGCCCCCGAGTGCCTGTCCTCGGGATCCGGACGTCCACGAAAAAGCCCCCGGCCTGGGCCGGGGGCTTTTTTCTGGAGCGGACGACGAGGCTCGAACTCGCGACCTCAACCTTGGCAAGGTTGCGCTCTACCAACTGAGCTACGTCCGCACTGCGCGCTTGCGCGAGAGCAACTATACCCAACCTCGTTCGCGTGCGAGACGCACCGCCACATGACGGTTCTCCACGCCGAGCTTCGAGACGGCCGACGACAGGTGGTTCCGCACGTCCCCGGCCGCAGCGCGGTCCGTTCCGCGATCTCTGCCACCGGCGCGCTGTCGGCGGCGAATTCGACCACCTCGGCCTCCCGCGCCGTCAGCGGTGAGCCCCCGGCCGAGATCGCTTCGGCGGCCAACTCGGGGCCACGCAGAGGTTTCTCGCCTGCGCCATGCGGATGATCTCGGCGAGCCGCGGGGCGTGAACGGTCTTCGGGACGAGTCCGCGCACACCCGCCTGCAGCGCCCGTTTCAGATGCCCGGGCCGTCCGTGGCCGTGGACGATCAGCGCCTGGCACCCCGGGACCTCGGCCGCAGCGATGTGGCGACCCTCACACCGTCCGTCCCGGACATCCGAAGATCCAGGACGGCCACGTGGGGAAGGTGTGCCCGTGCCGTCGCGCGTGCCTCGGGCCTGGTCGCGGCTTGTGCGACGACCACGAGATCGTCCTCAGGGCGAGCAGCGCGCTCCCCGGACGAGGCGTTCACGGCCGGACCGCCCGTGGGGATGTCATGAAGTGACCTCACTCACAGTGCGACAAGCGGACGACGACGAGGGAGCCTAAGGCAGGCGCACCTCGGTGGTCGGCCGGAGCATGCTCCGCCCCCTGGGTCCGCCCGCAGCCATCAGCGCGCCCCGGGCCCCCGCCAGTTCGGCGTTCAGGTCGGCCTCGCGGTAGCCGCGCACCACCTCCGGAACCTCTCGCTGCGACTCTTGGGCGAACCGCTGCACCTCACCAATTCCAGGTGTATCGGCGGCTTTCGGTCGGCGCCGCCGGCTCGGAGGAGAAGCCGTCCTCGCAAGCATCACGCCGGTCCTGGGGCGGACGGCCGCCTCTCCTCGTATGGATCGCGTCCCAGAATCCGCACCGCGCGGCCGGTGGGTGGGTGCGAGCCTCTCCAGCGGTTCGGCCGTGGATGGCTGGATGTCTTGCCCGTGCCGTCGACCCCGAGAAATGTGAAGAGCCCGGCGCAGGCCACCGAGAAGGTGATCCCGCGCATCACTCCGCACGACGCATGTCAGAGGCCGACGGACCCGGCGGGCGCATACGAGAAAGGCCCCGGTCGATCGACCGGGGCCTTTCCTTTTTGGAGCGGACGACGAGGCTCGAACTCGCGACCTCAACCTTGGCAAGGTTGCGCTCTACCAACTGAGCTACGTCCGCATTGCTCCCGACCGGCTTTCACCGATCGGTGCGAACACCAGCCTACCTGATCCACAAGGATGCTCGGACCGATGCCGTAGAGCGGGTGACAGGGATTGCACACTGCGCCTCCCCCTTGGAAAGGGGGTGTTCTGCTACTGAACTACACCCGCATGGCTCCTCGGGGCCCTGCCTTCCGGCCTTGCCCCTCGGCGTGTCCCAGACTCTAGCTGATCACCGGGGGTGAAACGCAAGTCGATTGGACGCGGGGTCCGATGGGGCCTTCGTGCAGTGGGTGCGGGAGGCAGCGGCGCACGGGACGCGGGGGGAGCGGCTCCGGCGAACGCGCGGGGCCGCTCCGGCCCGTGCCCGGCCGGAGCGGCGAGTGCGTCAGTGCGCCTCTGCGAACGCCTCGTAGACCTTCTTCGGGATGCGGCCGCGCGGCGGGACCTCCATCTTGTTGGAGCGCGCCCAGGCGCGGACGGCGGCCGGGTCCGGCGTCAACGCCGTGTGCGTGTACGCCTTCCCGGACTTCGCCTTCTTGCGGCCGGCCTCGACGTAGGGTGCCAGCACCTTACGCAGTTTCTTGGCATTGGCTTGATTGAGGTCGATCTCGTACGACTTGCCGTCCAGTCCGAAGACGATCGTTTCCGCCGCTTCTGAGCCGTCGATGTCGTCAAAGAGAGTGACCACGACACGCTGCGCCACGAATATCGGTCCCTTCGTGCGGCACCTCCGCGATCACAGACCATGACGTGCACAGACGTCCGGCAGATGTCGAGGAGATGTCGACTGTCCGGCAGTAATTGGGCAAAGTATCGGCTATTGCCAATTCCTTTGTACAGTGCCCGGCATTGCATTGTGAAGACCGACTGAATACCTCCGCGTGTCCGCGCGCAATGTCTGTCACCGCTCTTCTGCGGGTTTTCCGAGGATTTTCCGTGCAGGGGCCCCGCGCCGATGCGGGATCGTGATGAGGGTCACGTAGGATGCTACGAATCTACGCGAGTAGAAATTTTGTGCAGGTAGTCTGAAGGAACCTGCTCAGCACCACACACCGGGAGTGCCAGTGGCACGCGTCGTAGTCGACGTCATGCTCAAGCCGGAGATCCTCGACCCCCAGGGCCAGGCGGTGCAGCGCGCACTGCCGCGGCTCGGTTTCGAAGGCATCTCCGACGTACGTCAGGGAAAGCGATTCGAACTCGAAGTGGACGGTCCGGTCGACGACGCCGCGCTGGCCCGCATCCACGATCTTGCGGAATCCTTCCTCGCCAACACCGTGATCGAGGACTTCACCGTCAAGGTGGAGGAAGTCGCGGAGGCCGCGAAGTGACCGCTCGTATTGGCGTCGTCACTTTCCCGGGCAGCCTGGACGACCGGGACACGCAACGCGCGATCCGTCTCGCGGGCGCGGAACCCGTCGCCCTCTGGCACAAGGACAAGGACCTCAAGCAGGTCGACGCGGTGGTCCTTCCGGGCGGTTTCTCGTACGGCGACTATCTGCGCGCCGGTGCCATCTCCCGCTTCTCCCCGGTGATGGAGACCGTCATCGAGCAGGCGAAGGACGGGCTCCCGGTCTTCGGCATCTGCAACGGTTTCCAGATCCTCACCGAAGCCCATCTCCTTCCGGGCGCGATGCTCGGCAACGACCACCTCCACTTCATCTGCCGCGACCAGAAGATGCGGGTCGAGAACGCGGGGACCTCCTGGACGAGTGACTTCGCGCCCGGCCAGGAGATCCATATCCCGCTGAAGAACATGGACGGCCGGTACGTCGCCGACGAGTACACGCTGGACAAGCTGGAGGCAGAGGGCCGGGTCGTCTTCCGGTACCTCGACTTCAACCCCAACGGCTCCCTGCGGGACATCGCCGGCATCACCAACGAGGCCGGGAACGTCGTCGGTCTCATGCCGCACCCGGAGCACGCCGTCGAGTCCTTGATCGGTACCGGTCGTACCGACGGGCTCCCGTTCTTCACCTCGATCCTCAAGAAGCTGGTGGGCGCATGAGCCGGACGCCTCTGGACACGGTCGAGCATGCGACCGAGACCCCCGACGTCGAGCTGCCCTGGGCCGAACTCGGCCTGAAGAAGGACGAGTACGAGCGGATCGTCGAGATCCTGGGCCGTCGCCCGACCGGCGCCGAGCTCGCCATGTACTCGGTCATGTGGTCCGAGCACTGCTCGTACAAGTCCTCGAAGGTCCACCTCCGCCAGTTCGGCGAGAAGGCCCCCGAGTCCGACGCCCTGCTCGTCGGCATCGGCGAGAACGCCGGCGTCGTGGACGTCGGCCAGGGCTACGCGGTCACCTTCAAGGTCGAGTCGCACAACCACCCCTCGTACGTCGAGCCCTACCAGGGCGCGGCCACGGGTGTCGGCGGCATCGTGCGCGACATCATCGCGATGGGCGCGCGGCCGGTGGCCGTCGTCGACCCGCTGCGCTTCGGTGCGGCAGACCACCCGGACACCAAGCGTGTGCTGCCGGGTGTCGTCGCCGGCATCGGCGGCTACGGCAACTGCCTGGGCCTGCCCAACATCGGCGGCGAGGTCGTCTTCGACTCCTGCTACCAGGGCAACCCGCTGGTCAACGCCGGTGCGATCGGCGTGATGCGGCACGAGGACATCCACCTCGCGAAGGCGTCCGGCACGGGCAACAAGGTCGTCCTGTACGGCGCCCGCACAGGCGGCGACGGCATCGGCGGCGCCTCGATCCTCGCCTCGGAGACCTTCGACGACGCCAAGCCCTCCAAGCGCCCCGCCGTGCAGGTCGGCGACCCCTTCCAGGAGAAGCTGCTCATCGAGTGCACCCTGGAGGCCTTCAAGGAGAAGCTGGTCGTCGGCATCCAGGACCTGGGTGCGGCAGGCCTGTCCTGCGCCACCTCCGAGCTGGCCTCGAACGGCTCCGGCGGCATGCACGTCACCCTGGACGACGTACCGCTGCGCGACTCGACGCTCTCGCCGGAGGAGATCCTCATGAGCGAGTCGCAGGAACGCATGTGCGCGGTCGTCGAGCCCGGGAAGGTCGACCGCTTCCTGGAGATCTGCGCCAAGTGGGACGTCATCGCCACCGTCATCGGTGAGGTGACCGACGGGGACCGCCTCGAGATCTACTGGCACGGCGAGAAGATCGTCGACGTGGACCCGCGGACGGTGGCGCACGAGGGCCCGGTGTACGAGCGCCCCTACGCCCGTCCGGAGTGGCAGGACGCCCTCCAGGCCGACGACGCGAACAAGCTGCCGCGGCCGGAGACCTCCGAGGAGCTGAAGGACCAGGTCCTGAAGCTGGTCGCGTCGCCCAACCAGGCCTCCAAGAAGTGGATCACCTCGCAGTACGACCACTTCGTGCAGGGCAACACGGTCCTCGCCCAGCCCGAGGACTCCGGCATGATCCGCGTCGACGAGGAGTCCGGGCTCGGCGTCGCCATCGCCACCGACGGGAACGGCCGCTACGCGAAGCTCGACCCGTACGCGGGCGCGCAGCTCGCGCTCGCGGAGGCGTACCGCAATGTGGCGACCACCGGGGCCAAGCCGCTGGCCGTCTCCGACTGCCTGAACTTCGGCTCGCCCGAGGACCCGGCCGTGATGTGGCAGTTCGCGGAGGCCGTGCGTGGGCTCGCGGACGCCTGTCAGCAGCTGGGCACCCCGGTGACCGGCGGCAATGTCTCCCTGTACAACCAGACCGGCGAGGTGGCCATCCACCCGACGCCGGTGGTGGCGGTGTTGGGTGTCATCGACGACGTCGCGCGCCGTACGCCCGTCGCCTTCCAGGAGGAGGGGCAGCTGCTCTACCTCCTCGGCGACACGCGTGAGGAGTTCGGCGGTTCGGCCTGGTCGCAGGTCGTCCACGACCACCTCGGCGGTCTGCCCCCGCAGGTCGACCTGGAGCGCGAGCGGCTGCTCGGCGAGATCCTCATCTCGGCCTCCCGCGACGGCATGATCGACTCCGCGCACGACCTGTCCGACGGCGGCCTCGTTCAGGCCGTGGTCGAGTCGGCGCTGCTCGGCGGCAAGGGTGCGCGGCTGATCGTGCCGGACGGACTCGACGCGTTCACCTTCCTCTTCTCCGAGTCCGCCGGCCGTGCGATCGTCGCGGTGCCGCGCTCCGAGGAGGTCCGCTTCAACGACATGTGCGGCGCGCGCGGCCTGCCCGCGACCCGTGTCGGTGTCGTGGACGGGGACACGGTCGAGCTCCAGGGCGAGTTCGAGCTGTCCTTGGCGGAACTGCGCGAGGCGCACGAGGGAACCATCCCGGCACTGCTCAAGTAGCCCCCGCCCGTATGACGGTGAAGGCCCCGCCCGGTCCGCCGGGCGGGGCCTTCGTCCTACCGCGACCGGCTCGGCCTCCCGGCCCGGGACCGGATCGCCGTCGGGGCGGGGGACTTCGGGAGCCGTAGGGGGCGGTGACGAGGTTCAGCAGCTCAGCGCCGCTCCAGGAGGCGACCTGCGTCGCGTGGACGAAAGGCAGGCACGTAACCCGTCGGCAGGGGCCGCTGCCGTCAGCCACGCCGGTGCGTCGGTGCGCCGATGGCGGTGTCGGGGCCCGGTCTTCTCCCCCTTGACGGAGCATGTCGGGGACACGGCCCGTGCTGTGCGCGAGCGCCGGCCCGGGGACGCCGCGGTGGACGCTGTCCCGCCGGCGGTCCTGGAGATGGCCGAGGCCCGCGACCCGCCGGTCGGCCTGCCCGGTGAGCCGTTCGCCCGTCCGGTGCGCGGAATCGTCATCGAGACAACGGTCCTGAGGGAGCGTGCGTTCCTCGCGCTCGGAAGGGGCACCCGAGACCTCGCTGCCCGTCCCGGCCGCCGGGATGCCGAGCGCCGTCCGCAACGCCCTGGTCGAGCAGCACCACAGCCGCATCGCCGTCGGGGACAGCCCAGCCGAGTCGCCGGCGCCGTCGGCCGCCGCCCGTCAGCCCGTCGACCTGGTCCAAAAGGGCCTGAGCGGCTACGCGGTGAAGGCATAGGCTCGCCCCTATGCCCCCGGCCAAGAAGCGCACCCGGACGTACGACCCCGTCAAGAC
Organism: Streptomyces sp. CA-106110; assembly: GCF_050936285.1. Lineage (NCBI taxonomy): Bacteria > Bacillati > Actinomycetota > Actinomycetes > Kitasatosporales > Streptomycetaceae > Streptomyces > Streptomyces sp. CA-106110. The sequence goes on from NZ_JBNJNB010000001.1 coordinate 6,455,685, forward strand.
CCGCACCGCCGTGCTCGCCCAGTTCGGGAACGTACGACAGGCCGTCGGGACGCTGACGCCGGAGCAGTTGGGGCTTCCCACCCGGCTCGGGGACTGGACCGTGCGGGAACTGGTCGCGCACATCGGAACGGCGCTGGCGGGGGTCCGCCGGCTCCTGGACGGGCCCGAGCCGGTGCGGCAAGACGCCACGGCACTGGACTGGCCGTTCGCGACCGCGGCGAACTCGGCCGCCATCGCCGCGGATGCCCGTCGGCTCGCCGAGCAGCACCCCGACCTGGACGCCTTCCTGGCCGACGTGGAGCAGCACTTCACCGCCGGCCTCGACGCCTACCCCGGCACCCGGCTGCTGGCCACCAGCGCGGGCGCCATGCCGCTGGCCGACTGTGTCGTCACCCGTACCGTCGAACTCGTCGTCCACACCGACGACCTGAACGCCGCCGTCCCGGGTCTCGACATCCCGTACGACCGTCAGGCCCTCGCCGCCGCGACCCGGCTGCTCGCCGACGCGCTTGCCGTCAAGGCGCCCGGCGCCTCGACCGAGGTGCGCGTTCCGCCGTACGCCGTCGTGCAGTGCATCGAAGGACCGCGCCACACCCGCGGCACCCCGCCCAACGTCGTCGAGACCGACCCGCTGACCTGGGTCAGGCTGGCGACCGGCCGCACGGACTGGGCCGCCGCCCGCGCCGACGCGCGGATCGCGGCCAGCGGTGAACGGGCCGACCTCAGCGACCTGCTGCCCCTCATGGCGTGAGGGGACGTCCTGGGAGGGGGCCCGCCGTGGAACCGCCCCTGCACTCCAGCCGTCCCACCGCCATGGACAAGCACCGACTGACCCTCACCGTTCTGACCCTGCTCCCGCTCGCGGTGGCCTGCGGTACCGACACCGGTTCGGGCAGCGGCAGCGGTTCTGTGGCGCCGGACGGCAAACCACCCGTCACCGGCATCCACTGGCGCGTCGACAGCCTCACCACGGGCGACACCACCCAGAAGGCCCCGATCGGCGCGTACCTGCAGATCGACGACTCCGGACAGGCGCACGGGAACTACGGGTGCAACAGCTTCGGCGCCTCCGCCGCCGTCCGGGGCGACCGCGTCGACTTCGGCTCGGCCCGGTCCACCGACATGGCCTGCGACAAGGCCCCGATGGCCTTCGAGGCGGCCTTCTCCCACACGCTCGCGGACGGTGCGCTGACGGCAGCCGTAGACGGGGGACGGCTGACGCTCACCGCCGAGAACGGCGACCGCGTGCGCCTCACCAAGGAGAGCGACGCGTCCCTGTCCGGCACCAGGTGGCAGGTCACGTCCCTGGTGGACGGCGACACCGCCTCCTCGCTGCCCGCGGCGGCGACGGGCAAGGCCTGGGTCACCCTCGACGAGAAGGCCGGCACGGCGTCGGGCAGCCTCGGCTGCAACCGGTTCACGGCGAAGGCGACCGTACGCGACGGTCACCTCACGCTGGGCGTCCCCAGGGCTACCCGCAGGATGTGCGACGCCTCACTCATGGACACCGAGAACACGCTGAGCAAGATCTTCGACCGCCCGCTCACCTATCGAATCGATCACCGCAGCATCACGCTGACCAGCGAAAACGGCAAGGGGGTCAGCGCGCTCGCCCAGCCGTGAGGCGGCCCCTCCGACCGGGCCCGTGACGGAGAGACACGGAGGCCTGGATTCGGACCAGTGCACGATCTCGCCTACACTCGGACCCGTGCCACGTGGTGACGGTCGACTCAATCACGATCTGCTCCCCGGTGAGAAGGGCCCCCAGGACGCGTGTGGCGTCTTCGGTGTCTGGGCTCCGGGTGAAGAGGTCGCAAAACTGACGTACTTCGGGCTCTACGCCCTCCAGCACCGAGGTCAGGAATCCGCGGGTATCGCGGTCAGCAACGGCTCCCAGATTCTCGTCTTCAAGGACATGGGCCTGGTTTCCCAGGTCTTCGACGAGACCTCCCTCGGATCGCTCCAGGGCCACATCGCGGTCGGACACGCCCGGTACTCGACCACCGGTGCCTCCGTCTGGGAGAACGCCCAGCCGACGTTCCGGGCCACGGCGAACGGTTCGATCGCCCTCGGCCACAACGGCAACCTCGTCAACACGGCGCAGCTGGCCAAGATGGTGGCGGCCCTCCCCAAGGAGAACGGCCGCGCCACCCAGGTCGCCGCCACGAACGACACCGACCTCGTCACGGCCCTGCTGGCCGGTCAGGTGGACGACGACGGCAAGCCGCTGACCGTCGAGGAGGCGGCCGCCAAGGTCCTGCCCCAGGTGAGGGGCGCCTTCTCGCTGGTCTTCATGGACGAGCAGACGCTCTACGCGGCCCGTGACCCGCAGGGCATCCGGCCGCTGGTCCTCGGCCGTCTGGAGCGCGGCTGGGTCGTCGCCTCCGAGACCGCCGCGCTCGACATCACGGGTGCGAGCTTCGTCCGCGAGATCGAGCCGGGCGAGTTCGTCGCGATAGACGAGAACGGTCTGCGGACGTCGCGATTCGCGGAAGCGAAGCCTCGCGGTTGCGTCTTCGAGTACGTGTACCTGGCCCGCCCGGACACCGATATCGCCGGCCGGAACGTCTACCTGTCCCGCGTCGAGATGGGCCGCCGCCTCGCCAAGGAGGCCCCCGCCGAGGCCGATCTGGTCATAGCGACGCCCGAGTCCGGCACGCCCGCCGCGATCGGCTACGCGGAGGCGTCCGGCATCCCGTTCGGCTCCGGTCTGGTGAAGAACGCGTACGTCGGCCGTACCTTCATCCAGCCCTCGCAGACGATCCGCCAGCTCGGCATCCGTCTGAAGCTGAACCCCCTGAAGGAAGTCATCAGCGGCAAGCGCCTGGTCGTCGTCGACGACTCGATCGTGCGCGGCAACACCCAGCGCGCGCTGGTGCGGATGCTGCGCGAGGCCGGCGCCGCCGAGGTCCACATCCGGATCTCCTCCCCGCCCGTGAAGTGGCCGTGCTTCTTCGGCATCGACTTCGCCACCCGCGCCGAGCTGATCGCCAACGGCATGTCGGTCGACGAGATCGGCCGGTCCCTCGGCGCGGACTCGCTGGCGTACATCTCGCTCGAGGCCATGATCGAGGCGACCACCATCGCCAAGCCGAACCTGTGCCGAGCTTGCTTCGACGGCGAGTACCCGATGGAGCTGCCCGACCCGGAGCTGCTGGGCAAGCAGCTGTTGGAGACGGAGCTGGCGGCCGGTCCCGCCGCCACGGCCGCGGCCGACGCCATCCGTCGCCCCTGAGCACTTCCACCGACCCCGAAAGATCCAGGCAATGTCTGCTGTGTCCGATCAGTCGACCCCGTCGACGGGAACCTCCGAGGGTGCTTCCTACGCCGCCGCGGGCGTCGACATCGAGGCGGGCGACCGCGCGGTGGAGCTCATGAAGGAGTGGGTGAAGAAGACGCGGCGGCCCGAGGTCCTCGGCGGCCTCGGCGGCTTCGCCGGCCTCTTCGACGCCTCCGCCCTCAAGAACTACGAGCGCCCGCTGCTGGCCTCCGCCACCGACGGTGTCGGCACCAAGGTCGACGTCGCGCGCCGGATGGGCGTCTACGACACCATCGGGCACGACCTGGTCGCCATGGTCATGGACGACATTGTGGTGTGCGGTGCCGAGCCGCTGTTCATGACCGACTACATCTGCGTCGGCAAGGTGCACCCCGAGCGCGTCGCAGCGATCGTGAAGGGCATCGCCGAAGGCTGCGTGCTGGCAGGCTGCGCCCTGGTCGGCGGTGAGACGGCCGAACACCCGGGTCTGCTCGGTCCGGACGACTTCGACGTCGCGGGCGCCGGTACGGGCGTTGTGGAGGCCGACCGGCTGCTCGGTGCCGAGCGCATCCGCGAGGGTGACGCCGTGATCGCCATGGCCGCCTCCGGACTTCACTCCAACGGGTACTCCCTCGTGCGGCACGTGCTCCTCGACCGGACGAAGCTCGGCCTCGACCAGCACATCGAGGAGTTCGGCCGCACCCTCGGCGAGGAGCTGCTCGAGCCCACGAAGATCTACTCCCTGGACTGCCTGGCGCTCACGCGTACCGCCGAGGTGCACGCGTTCAGTCACATCACCGGCGGCGGACTCGCCGCCAACCTGGCTCGTGTGATCCCGGACGGCCTGCACGCCGTGGTCGACCGTTCCACCTGGACCCCTGCCCCCGTGTTCGACCTCGTCGGGAAGAGCGGCGATGTCGAACGGCTGGAGCTGGAGAAGACCCTGAACATGGGCGTGGGCATGATCGCGATCGTCCCCGAGCATTCGGTGGACGTCGCGCTCTCCGCACTGGCGGACCGCGGCGTGGACGCATGGGTCGCCGGCGAGATCACCGACCGGGGTGACCACGCGACGGGCGCGGCCCTGGTAGGTGACTACGCGGGCTGAGTCCTCAGGGACAGCACAGAACCCGGTCCGTGGCTGGGCCACGGACCGGGTGGGAATTCAGTGCAGGGTCAAGCGCCGCGACGGTGTTGCGAGGAATCGTCGTCCTCGTCCTCGTCATCGTCCGCGTAAAGGTCCGCGTACCGTGCGTACAGTTCGTCGTCGTGCTCATCTTCCTCGAATCGGTCGCCGTTCGGCGACGTGTTCGACGTCGATGCGCCCAGCTCCTCAGCCAGGCGTGAGAGATCCGTCCCACCGCTGTTGTACTTCAGCTGGCGGGCGACCTTCGTCTGCTTGGCCTTGGCCCGGCCGCGCCCCATGGCTCGACCCCCTCAACGACGGGGCTCGACGGCCCCAGAGTCTTGACACGCGTTCATGAACCGGAACGGGCTCTCCGTGGAGAGACCGGTCCGTAGGGCTTCCACGGTACCTGAGCCCACGCCCATACGGTACGTCGCCCGCAGGACGGGCGTGTGCACAGAACCTGCGAGGCGCCCCGTCCTCGCTGGTCACAGCCGATTTTAACCACTTATTGGCGGACGACCCGCCGATAAGAGTGAGAGTTCTCTCCAACCTCCCATCGGCGGGTACCGCTCAAACCTGCGTGGCCTCCCCGCCGAGGCCCGGCCTGCGAGCCTCGGCCATCCGCTGCTCCGCGATCCGGTCGGCCGCCGCGGCCGGCGGAATACCGTCTTCCTTCGCGCGTGCGAATATGGCGAGCGTGGTGTCGAAGATCTTCGACGCCTTGGCCTTGCACCGGTCGAAGTCGAAGCCGTGCAGTTCGTCGGCGACCTGGATGACACCGCCGGCGTTGACGACGTAGTCCGGCGCGTAGAGGATCCCGCGGTCGGCGAGGTCCTTTTCCACGCCCGGGTGAGCGAGCTGGTTGTTGGCCGCGCCGCACACCACCTTCGCCGTCAGTACCGGCACGGAGTCGTCGTTCAGCGCCCCGCCGAGGGCGCAGGGCGCGTAGATGTCGAGGCCCTCGGTGCGGATGAGGGCATCGGTGTCGGCCGCGACGGAGACTTCGGGGTGCGCGTCGGTGACCCGGCGCACGGCGTCCGGCCGCACGTCCGTGATCACGACCTCGGCACCGTCCTCCAGCAGGTGCTGGACCAGGTAGTGCCCGACCTTGCCGACGCCCGCGACGCCGACCTTGCGGCCGCGCAGGGTGGGGTCGCCCCACTGGTGCTGGGCGGAGGCCCGCATGCCCTGGAACACGCCGTAGGCGGTCAGCACGGACGAGTCACCCGCACCGCCGTTCTCCGGGGAGCGCCCGGTGGTCCACGGGCACACCCGGGCGACCACATCCATGTCGGCGACATAGGTGCCGACATCACAGGCGGTGACGTACCGGCCACCGAGCGAGGCCACGAAGCGGCCGTACGCCAGCAGCAGCTCCTCGGTCTTGATCCGCTCGGGGTCACCGATGATCACGGCCTTGCCGCCGCCGTGGTCGAGACCGGCCATGGCGTTCTTGTACGACATCCCGCGCGCGAGGTTCAGCGCGTCGGCGACGGCTGCCTCCTCCGTCGCGTACGGGTAGAAGCGGGTGCCGCCGAGGGCGGGGCCCAGGGCGGTGGAGTGGATCGCGATGACGGCTTTGAGGCCGGTGGCCCGGTCCTGGCAGAGCACGACCTGCTCATGACCCCCTTGATCCGAGTGGAACAGGGTGTGCAGGACGCCGTCGGTTACGTCGGTCACGGTGGTGACTCCCGAGTGGGTAGCGGCGGTTGAGGAGTGGGTCCCGTGCGGGTGGCGGGGCCCGTGGCATGAGCGTAGAGCGTGGAGGCGCCCGCGAACCTCGCAGTGCTCTGGATCACCCTCCCTCGGAGTACGCCCGGACGGGTTCGTGGGACGATTTGCAATGGTTTCCACACCCGCCGGGTGCCGCCCGGCCGGGTTTCGGGTCAGGTCCGATGGGGAGGGAGCAGGCGTGCCCAAGGTGTCCTCGGTGATCGTCCCGTACGCGTCCTACTTGCGCGTGTACGAACCGCTGGCCGCCTTCCCGGAGCCGGAGCGCGGTCAGTGGGAGCGGTACGCCCGGCGCCCCGACCGCCCCTCGTATCAGGACGAACTGCGGCGCTCCCTGGCCGATTTGCTGCCCACCCCGCCGGTGCCGGTGCCGGTGCACGAGAGCGGCGACGCCTTCGTGACCGAGGTCGACGGGGCCCCGTACATCTGCCCGTGGCGTACCCGGCTGCGCGGCTGGCAGGCGCTCGGGGAGCTGGCGGAGGAGCTGCCCGGCCCGGTCCTGGACGCGATCCTGCCGCCCGTCGTGCGCCGCCAGGCCACGCAGGACTACGAGCGCTGGCTGGAGGACAACCCGGACGCCCGCCCCTGGATCCGTACCGCGACCTGGCAGGTGCCGCTGAACTGGTTCGTCCTGGTCTCGGACGACGAGCGCAGATACGAGAAGGGGACCGGCGAGGTCCCGCCGATGCTGCGCTACCGCACGCCCATGGTGCAGGCCCGGCGGCGCACCGCACGGGCCCTGCGGACCCTCAAGGAGGCCATCGACGAGGGGCCCCTGATCGACGGCCTGGTCGATGTGGGCCGGTGGCTGGAGGAGTTCCACCCGCGTTCGCTGGTCGAGCTGGACTACGGCGGGCTCGTCCATGTCCTGCCGGCCGCCGAGCTGGACGGGGACCATTCGGCGGCGGACGTCGCCGAGGGGATCGAGGCCCTGCGACTGGGGGACGGGGCCACGGCCGGGGAGGCCTACGGGCGGTTGGTGGAGCGCTGGCGGGCCGTACGGGACCGCCGCTCGGCGAACTGAGGGGCGCGTTCCGGCCGGAACCTCGGCGAACCGGTGCGCGAATTGTGACTCGCAAGACATGGTGAAGTGCCAACCCTTGGCCCATGGTTGACGTACCGCACGTCAGCAGCGGGGGCGTAGGTCTCGATCCGGGCTTTTGCCGTCAAGCGTGACGGACGGCACTTACAAGGACCTTGCGCCTTACGGCCCTCCTCATGCCAAAATAGGACAAGGAGCCCGGGGGAGGTTCCCTCTGTCCACTTATGGGCGGAAGTTCAGCATTGCACTCTTTGGGGTCTGGTGACTCCTGATCGTCCTGTGACTGATCGTCACAGTGGCGTGACTGTCCGCTATGGCATGGTCCATCGGCTTCCGTCGCTGATGAACACCTGGGAGGGCAATTCCATCGGTTTGGCCGACGCGGTTGGACAGATGGTGTAGTTGTAGTGCCGAGGACAAGCCGTTCGTCCTATAACCGACTCGACTCGCGTCCGCCATTTCGGGCAACGCGGGTCAAGGTGCAGAATTTAGAGGAAAGAACCGAAGGTTCGGTTCTCCCGAGGAGGCCGCTCATGACCGCTCGCACCCCTGATGCCGAGCCGCTGCTGACCCCGGCTGAGGTCGCCACGATGTTCCGCGTCGACCCCAAGACGGTCACGCGGTGGGCGAAGGCCGGCAAGCTCACTTCGATCCGTACGCTCGGCGGGCACCGCCGCTACCGCGAGGCCGAGGTCCGCGCGCTGCTCGCGGGCATCCCGCAGCAGCGCAGCGAGGCCTGAACAGCCGAATAGCCGGACATATCGGCAGGTTCCCCAATCTGCCGCGACGTCCGAACCACAGCTCCAAGCGACGCGGGTGCTGCCCCAACAGCGCCCTCGCCCAAGGTCAGTAGAGGCACGCCAAGGGTGCGTCGTCTATCGCGCTGGACTCCGCCGAGTCCAGCGCGATCTTTTTTGTGCCCTTGTCAGGGCGCCCGGGACCCCTCTGTGAGCGGCCTTGTCGAAGTCTGGGGAGGGGTGTCGGATCCGCTGTGGAGGACCTCCGAGAGCAGTGCAATTGCACATATTAAATTGACTCATTGTAGGAGGGGAGTAAGTACCGCACCTCACAAAACTCATGCGGTGACTCCCGTCACATGACCGGGTCCTTGTTGCGATCACGGTCTCTTTGCTAATGGAACACAGCGGTCCGGATGGTGCGTTGAGCGGACCGTACGTCCAGAAGTGCCCACCCGCAGTTGCTTCGAACCTTCCGCTCGGCAGTCGCGTCACCGTGTCCCGGGGTGCTCGGCGGGCTCGGCTCACACTGTGGAGGGTGTGTCGTCCTCGGCGGTCGCCTCAGGGTCTTCCTCGCCGCGCTGGGCGGGTTCCATCGCCAGGCGCAGGAGCTGATGGCAGACCGGGCAGTGCCGCGTCAGATGGCGATAGCCGGCCGCGGCGGACAGATGGGCACGGAGTAAGGCACGCGTCTCGTGCCGAGCGGACGCCGCCATACGCCACCTCCCCCTGGGCCCGGGCAACCGGGGTCCCTGTTTTCTGGGTACCGGTGGAATGTGACGCCGTCAAGACACTCTGGAACGCGCACGGGCCCGCAGGCGCTCGGCAACGGCGACTCTGACGAGGGCTCAGAGTCGCGTGCCGCCCGTCCGTGCCACCGCCGCGGAGCCCTCTCCGGGCCGGGCCGGAGCCGGGCACCGGCGGGCGTTCCCGGCCGGGCGCTTGAGGCCTGTGCCATCGTGCCTGGCCCCTCCCCGCGAAGGCGGCCGGCCGACGGCGGGCATGCGAAAGGCCCCGCATCTGACGACACGGGGCCTTTCATCGGGCGGTCCTGACGGGATTTGAACCCGCGGCCTCCACCTTGACAGGGTGGCGAGCACTCCAAACTGCTCCACAGGACCAGGTTTCGCGGCGCTCTTCCTTGCGGTGCGCTGCGAAAAAGAACTGTACAGGAGGGTGAGCCCCTGGTCGAACTCACCCCACGTCACCGCGCCGTCACGGCGCCGCGGCGTCGATCGCCTTCACGATGCGCTTGTCGGAGACCGGGTACGCAGTGCCCAACGCGTGCGCGAAGTAGCTGACCCGGAGCTCCTCGATCATCCAGCGGATCTCCAGCACCGAGGAGGGGACGGGCCGGCCCTGCGGCAGCTGCTCGAGCAGCCACGCGTACTCGTCCCGCATCTCCTGCACCTTCGCCATACGCGTCGTGTCCCGCTGGACGTTGGTCGGCATCTGCTGCAACCGGCGGTCCGCGGCGACCAGGTAGCGCATCAGGTCGGGCAGCCGCCGGATACCCACCTCGGTGACGAAGCCGGGCTGCACGAGGGCGTCCAGCTGCGCCCGCACATCCGCCAGGTTCGGCAGCAGCGCAGGGCTGCGTACGGCCTTCAGGCGGCGTTCACAGGCCTGCCAGGCGGCCAGCACCTGCTGCACCTGCCCGACCGTACGGACCGTCGTGTCGACGATCTCCGCGCGCACCTTGTCGTACAGCTTCCGGTACGACTCCTCGTCCCACGCCGGCCCCCCGAAATCCCCGATCAGCTTGTCGGCGGCCGCCATCGCGCAGTCGTCGAACAGGGCCTGGATCGAGCCGTGCGGGTTGGCGGACAGTCCGAGCTTCTGCTGGTTGGTCAGCTTCTCGGACGCGAACTTCGCCGGGTTCACCGGGATGTTCCGCAGGATCAGGCGCCGCGTGCCTTTCCACATCGCCTGCGCCTGCTCCTCCTCCGTGTCGAAGAGGCGTACGGAGACCGTGTCGCCGTCGTCGACCAGCGCGGGGTACGCCTTGACCGGCTGGCCGGCGCGACGGGTCTCGAAGACGCGGGTGAGCGTGCCGATCGTCCAGTCCGTGAGGCCCGTACGCTCCAGCGACTCACCGCCCTGCCGCTCGGCCGTGGCCGCCGCGGCCTGCGAGAGGGCCTTGCGGGCCTTCGGCTTCAGCCGGAGCTTCAGCGCCTGAAGGTCCTTGTCCTCGTCGAGCTTGCGGCGCCGCTCGTCGACGATCCGGAAAGTTATCTTGAGGTGATCGGGCACCTTGGACCAGTCGAAGTCCTCGGCCTCGAAGGGCACACCGACCATGCGCTTCAGCTCGCGCGCCATGGTCACGGTCAGCGGCTCCTGCGGCTGCGACCGGGCGGCCCCGTCCGGGGACGCCTTCTCCAGGAACGCCTTCGCATAGTTCGGTGCCGGGACGTAGTTGCGGCGGATGGGCTTCGGAAGGGACCGGATCAGCTCGGTGACCACGTCCTCGCGCAGGCCGGGGATCTGCCAGTCGAAGCCCTCGTCCGTCACCTGGTTGAGAACCTGCAACGGGATGTGGACGGTCACGCCGTCGGCGTCCGCACCCGGTTCGAACTGGTAGGTGACCCTGAACTTCAGCCGGCCCTGGAGCCAGGAGTCGGGGTAGTCGTCCTTGGTGACCGCACCCGCCTTCTCGTTGATGAGCATCTCGCGCTCGAAGTCGAGGAAGTCGGGCTGCTCCTGCCGTTTGCGCTTCCACCAGGAGTCGAAGTGCGCGCCGGAGACGACGTGTTCGGGCACCCGCTGGTCGTAGAAGTCGAAGAGCGTCTCGTCGTCGACCAGGATGTCCCGGCGCCGGGCGCGGTGCTCCAGCTCCTCGACCTCGGTGAGGAGCCTGCGGTTGTCGGCGAAGAACTTGTGGTGGGTGCGCCAGTCGCCCTCCACCAGCGCGTTGCGGATGAACAGCTCGCGGCTGGCCTCGGGATCGATGCGGCCGTAGTTCACCTTGCGCTGGGCGACGATGGGTACGCCGTAGAGCGTGACCTTCTCGTACGCCATCACCGCCGCCTGGTCCTTCTCCCAGTGCGGTTCGCTGTAGGTCCGCTTGAGGAGGTGGCCGGCCAGCGGCTCCACCCACTCCGGCTCGATCTTCGCGTTGACCCGCGCCCACAGACGCGACGTCTCCACGAGCTCGGCGGACATCACGAAGCGCGGGGGCTTCTTGAACAGGGACGAGCCCGGGAAGATCGCGAACTTGGCGTTGCGGGCGCCGATGTACTCGTTCCGTCCGCCGTCCCTGCGGGCGCCGGGCGCGGAGTCCTTGGACTCCTTCACGTCCTTCATCCCGATATGGGAGAGGAGGCCGGCGAGCAGCGAGACATGGACACGGTCGCCGGGGGCCTCCTCCTCGTTGAGATGGATGTCCATCTGCTTGGCGACCGTGCGCAGCTGCGTGTAGATGTCCTGCCATTCGCGGATGCGCAGGAAGTTCAGGTACTCCTGCTTGCACATCCGGCGGAACGACGACGAGCCCCGCTCCTTCTGCTGCTCGCGGATGTAGCGCCACAGATTGAGGTAGGCGAGGAAGTCGCTCGTCTCGTCCCGGAAGCGTGCGTGCTGCTGGTCGGCCTGGGCCTGCTTGTCGGCGGGCCGCTCACGCGGGTCCTGGATGGACAGGGCGGCGGCGATGACCATGACCTCGCGGACACAGCCGTTCTTGTCCGCCTCCAGGACCATGCGGGCGAGGCGCGGGTCGACGGGCAGCTGGGCGAGCTTGCGGCCGGTGTCGGTGAGGCGCTTGCGCGGGTCCTTCTGGGCCGGGTCCAGCGCGCTCAGTTCCTGCAGGAGCTGGACGCCGTCGCGGATGTTGCGGTGGTCCGGCGGGTCGATGAAGGGGAACTTCTCGATGTCGCCGAGGCCGGCCGCGGTCATCTGGAGGATGACGGAGGCGAGGTTCGTCCGCAGGATCTCGGCGTCGGTGAACTCCGGCCGGGCCTCGAAGTCCTCCTCGCCGTACAGCCGGATGCAGATGCCGTCCGACGTACGGCCGCAGCGGCCCTTGCGCTGGTTGGCGCTCGCCTGCGAGATCGGCTCGATGGGCAGGCGCTGGACCTTGGTGCGGTGGCTGTAGCGGGAGATGCGCGCGAAGCCCGGATCGATGACGTACTTGATGCCCGGGACGGTGAGGGAGGTCTCGGCCACGTTCGTGGCGAGGACGATCCTGCGGCCCGTGTGCGGCTGGAACACACGGTGCTGCTCTGCGTGGGAGAGCCGGGCGTACAGGGGCAGGATCTCGGTGAACCTGTACTGCTTCTTGGTCAGCGCGTCCGCCGTGTCGCGGATCTCGCGTTCACCGGAGAGGAAGACCAGGATGTCGCCCTGGCCTTCGGCCATCAGCTCCTCCACGGCGTCCGTGATCGCGGTGATCTGATCGCGGTCGGCGTCGTCGGACTCCTCTTCGAGGAGGGGTCGGTAGCGCACCTCGACGGGATAGGTCCGCCCGCTGACCTCGATGATCGGCGCGTCGCCGAAGTGCCGGGAGAAGCGCTCGGGGTCGATCGTGGCCGAGGTGATGACGACCTTGAGGTCCGGGCGCCTGGGCAGGAGCTGGGCGAGGTAGCCCAGCAGGAAGTCGATGTTGAGGGACCGTTCGTGGGCCTCGTCGATGATGATCGTGTCGTAGGCGCGCAGCTCGCGGTCCGTCTGGATCTCGGCGAGCAGGATGCCGTCCGTCATCAGCTTGATGAACGTGGCGTCCGGGTTCACCTGGTCGGTGAACCGGACCTTCCAGCCGACGGCCTCGCCGAGCGGCGTGTCCATCTCCTCCGCCACCCGCTCCGCGACGGTACGGGCCGCGATCCGGCGGGGCTGGGTGTGGCCGATCATGCCGCGCACGCCCCGGCCGAGCTCCAGACAGATCTTCGGGATCTGGGTCGTCTTGCCGGACCCGGTCTCACCGGCCACGATCACGACCTGGTGGTCGCGGATGGCGGCGGCGATGTCGTCCTTCTTCTGGCTGACCGGGAGCTGCTCGGGGTAGCTGACGGCGGGGACACGGGCGGTGCGCTCGGTCATCCGGCCCTCGGCCTTGGCGACCTCCGCCTCGATCTCGGCGAGTACGGCGGCCCTGGCCTCGGGTTTGCGGATCTTGCGCGCGCCTTCGAGCCTGCGGCCGAGCCGGTGCGCGTCGCGCAGGGACAGCTCGGTCAGGCGGGGGGCAAGGGTGCCGAGGGCGGGGGCGGGATGCGTAGACATACGCGATCCAGGATCTCACCTCGGCGAAATTCGTGGCTAACGATTTGTCTCCGGCGGTTCGGCGCCGCGTTTCGCCCGACCACGCGTGCGATTTCTACGGGGATGGGGACGGGGCGTGGCCGTCGTGCCCCCGTCGGCTCAGTGGTCGCCCGACTGCTGGGGCACCGAGGCCGGCTGCTGGGGTGCCGGGGGCGTCGGGTGGGGCTGGGCGGTCCGCTCCTGGACCATCGACTTCGCGGTGTTGGAGACGGCTTTGATGCCCAGATACGCCGTGGTCATGCTGCTGACGGCGGTGAAGGCCGCGGTGAGGACGCCGACGATGACGGACGTGTCGCCGTTCAGGCGCCACACCCCGAAGATCGCGACACCGGCGATCGCGAGATTGCTGACGATCACCGCGAGGAGCCCGAAGCGAGCCCGGTCCTTCTCGAGCTCGACGTCCCCCATGACCTTCGTCCGGTCCCCGCCCATGTTCTCCCCACCCGCACGGCTGACTCTGCCCCGACGCGCCAGAACGTAGCGTCAGAGCCGGGACATGCCAAGTACACTCGCCGGGGCGGTCAGCCGACTCGATCACATGATCGGCATGACGTGCGGGGATCTCATATGCCTTGGGGGCGGGATCTGTTGAGGCTGCGGTCTGCTGGTCGTCGGAACCGCCGGCGCCCTTGCGCACGCTGCACGGAGTCATGTGGCCGGTGTGGCGGGCCTGGCCACGCGCACCGTACTCCGAGGTCGGTGGAGTCTTGATGGCCCAGTCAACGCACCGCCGTCCGCCGGTGCTGTCAGGTGTCGTCGGCGGCCCTGGAGAGCAGGTCCAGGAAGTCGTTCTGGAACCGGAGTTCGGCGTCGCGGCACGGGGCGCTGAAGAAGGCCCGTTGGGCTTCGGCAAGATCGCAGTTCAACAGGCCCATGGTGACGAACACCGCTTCCACTCCATGGCACCCGTTGTCCTTGAGGAACTGCTGCAGGACGTCTGTGTCGCCACTTGCCTCCCAGACGGGCCGGGCGGTTTCCCGCATCGCAGCGATGCGCGCCGATCGTTCTGCGTCGAAGGCCATCGGGTCCGCCTCTCTGGGGTGGCCCGCAGGCTACTGCCCGGTGGGTGGGGCCGCGCCAGCCTATTTGTTCGTCTCGCTGCTTCTGGATCTTGGAGTTGCGCCGCATGGAGGTTGTCCGGGTGGCTGCCGGGCACAGCGACCATGCCGACGTGCGGGTGCGTCCCCCTCGACCAGTCCACCCGAGCCTGACCGCTCACGCGCAGCCGCACTTCCCTCGATTTCTCGGATCCTCGCCCCGGAAAAACGTGCATGCGTACGGGATCTCGGCCGTGTCAGGATCGCGTCGGGAGGCGAGGTCTCGTGGACGAGTTGAGGCGATTCCGCCGGGCGCTGGTCGCGTGGGCGGCCGGCGGAGCGGGGGCGGATGCGGCCGCCACGGTGGCGCGGGAACTGGCCGGGCGCGTGCGGACGATCGTGCTCGTCGAAGGGAGCAGCGACCAGGTCGCGGTCGAGGCGCTGGCCACGCGCCACGGCCGCGACCTCGGCGCGGAGGGCGTCGCGGTGGTACCGCTCGGAGGCGCGACGAGCATCGGGCGTTTCCTGGACGTGTGTGGTCCTCCGGGACTCGGCCTCCCGCTGGCCGGTCTCTGCGACATCGGCGAGGAGCGGCATTTCCGGCGTCATCTGGAGCGGGTCGGGCTCGGGTCCGGTCTCACGCACGCCGGACTGGAGACACTCGGGTTCCATGTGTGCGTCGCCGACCTGGAGGACGAGTTGATCCGCGCTCTCGGGGCCGAGGGGGTGCAGCAGGTGATCGAGGCCCAGGGCGAGATGCGCCCCTTCCACACCTTCCAGGGCCAGCCCGCGCAGCGGGAACGACCCGTGGAGCACCAGCTGCGGCGCTTCATGGGCACCCACAGCGGGCGCAAGGCGCTCTACGCACAGGCGTTGGTCGCGCACCTGGACCTCGAGCGCGTGCCCCGGCCGCTGGAGCGTCTCCTCGCGCACGTCTGACGCGCCCTGTCGTCGCTGCCGTCGCCGTCGTCGTGCCGGAGTGCGGTCCTGGTCAGAGGATCGGAGGACCGTCGCCACATCGTTCTGGAGTGTGGCGGTTCACGAGGCGTTGGGCCCTCGCCCACCCTGCCTGCGCAAGCAATCGAGAAGGCGCCTTGGCAGAGGATCGGCAGACGTGATCCACTCCCGAGGGCAACCGAGGGCAGCGATCGGTCGTTGCCCGCATACGAGCGGGAGGCACAGGGGATGGGCGTTGCACTGTTCACGCTCGGCGGCACGATCTCGATGGCGGGCCACACCCCGGGCGGCGAAGGTGTCGTCAGCCGGTTGAACGGAGCGGACCTCACCGCGGCCGTGCCCGGACTCGCCCGACTCGGAATGCCCCTGGACATCCATGACATCGAAGCCGTCCCCAGCGCGAATCTGACCTTCGCGCACATCCTGGACCTGGTGGATTCCGCGTCACAAGCGGTGAAGGCCGGGGCCTGCGGGGTGGTGGTCACCCAGGGGACCGACACTCTGGAAGAGACCGCCTTCCTTGTCGACCTGGTCTGGCCGCACGCCGAGCCGTTCGTGCTGACCGGAGCCATGCGCAACCCGACACTCGCGGGACCCGACGGCCCTGCGAACCTGCTCGCCGCCGCCCGCACCGCTGCCTCGCCCGCCGCCCGCGGCCTGGGGGCACTGGTCGTCTTCAACGACGAGATCCACGCAGCCCGCTGGGTGCGCAAGACCCACAGCACGAGCACCGCCACATTCGCCTCCCCCAACACCGGCCCGATCGGCCACGTCATCGAAGGCCACACCCGAATACTCACTGCTCCGGTACGACTCCGCGCCCCGTACCCGCGGCCTGAGGCGCTGGACAACACTCGAGTCGCGCTGCACACCGTCACCCTCGACGAGGACGTGGACACCGTCGCCGCCGTCGCCGACGCACGTCACGGACTGGTCATCGCCGGCTTCGGCGTCGGTCACGTCCCGGGCAGACTGGCCGATCTTCTGGGGACTCTGGCCGAACGCATGCCCGTCGTGCTCACCTCCCGCACCGGCAGCGGATCCGTTCTGCGGCACACCTATGGAGCCATCGGCTCGGAGGCCGACCTGCAACGCCGCGGCCTCATCAACGGCGGCCTCCTCGATCCTTACAAGGCCCGGATCCTCCTTCGGCTGTTGCTGGCCGGCGGTGCCGATCGCGAGGCCGTCACCGCGGCCTTCGCCGAGCACGGCTGACCCGAGGCCGCGGACGGGAGCCGGGTCGGCGCCGGCGTCCGGTCCCAACCCGCGGTCTGCGGGCCGTTCCGTCCGCCGTGCGCGGGATCTGGGACCGTCGATTGCCGGAGGAACGGCGATGTCGGACCCGGCCGCTAGCCTCACGTCATGTCCCGTACGACACCGCCCCGTCCCGTTGATGTCGCCGCGGTTTTCCCGGAGTTGGCGCCGCTTGCGCGTACCGCCGTCCGTCTGCATCCGCGGCCCGGTGCCCCGACGGCGGCCGACAGCTCGGTCGGCGGACCGCTGCTGTGGCCTGTCGAAGAACCATGGCCGACGTGCCCGGAACACACGGGCCCCTGGCTGGTCGGCCACACCCCGTACGACCTTCGGAAACGGCGCCGCATTCTGTCCGAGGGCTGGGCACGCCCTCGGACACCGAACACCGATTTCCTCACCCCGGACGAGCGTGCCTTTGTGAACGGCATGGGCTTCACAGGTGTGCGGCTGCCCGTCGACGGTCCTGTCCCCTTGCTGCCCGTGCTGCAGTTGTACGCCCGCGACGTTCCCTCGCTGCCCCGACCGCCCGGCACCGACCTGCTCCAGGTGCTCTGGTGCTCCTTCGACCACGGCGAGGACTGCATGCCCGGAGTGCAGCTGCGCTGGCGCCCGGCCGACACGGTGAGCGCGGCGCGGGACGCCCCTCCGCCGGCCGTGGTCAGCGGCGACGAGGCCCTGCCGGAACCCTGTCTCCTCCACCCCGAGCCGGTCCGCGAGTACCCGGCCCCGCACGAGCTCGATGCGGACCTTCGCAAACGAATCCATTCCTGGGAGGAGGGCCGCCCGTACGGCTACCAGTTCGACCTCGCTGTCGCTCCCGGATGGAAGCTCGGCGGGTGGGGCAACTGGAGTTTCTGCGACCCCTGGCCGATGCTCTGCGAAGAATGCGGCAGCACGATGCAGCCCCTCCTGACGGTGGACAGCTCCGAATGGGACGGGGGCACGGGAAGCTGGTGCCCCCAGGAAGAACCACCCCAGAGCGAACGACCGCTCTACCCGCACCCCCATGAACCCACGATGATCAACATCGGTCGCGGCTACACGATGCAGATCTACCTGTGCCCGGAGTCCTTCGACCACCCTCACCTGCAGGTGATGCAGTAGGCGGGGAGGGGGCGGGCCCTGGAGCGGCTGAGCGCGGCATGTCCGTGACGCGTTGATGCCAACGGGTGATGCCACGGACACGAAAGAGTCCCCTCCGAAGATCTTCGGAGGGGATTTGCCTTGCCCTGGTGCCCCGCCGACCCCGAGCGGGCGCCAGATCATCGACCCGGCCGGCTCCGGGCGGTCGGTTCCGGCCCTGTCGCACCGCGGCCCTCCCGGAATCACACTGGTCAGTGGGGCGCCCCACTGGAGGCGCGTGCCCACGACGGAAGGACCGCCCCATGCCCACGGACACTGCTCCGGGCCCGCTCCGGGTCCTGGTCTTCGGCGCGGCACTGCGAGCCGATTCGACCAACGCCCGCCTCGCCGCCCTCGTGGCCCGGCTCGTCTCCGACACCGGTGCCACCGTCGACCTCGCCGCCATGCGCGACTTCGACATGCCCTTGTACGACGGCGACATGGAGGCCACCGAAGGGCTGCCGCCCGGCGCCCTCGCCCTGCGCGACCGGCTGGAGCAGAGCGACGCCTTCGTCATCTCCTCGCCGGAGTACAACGCCTCCGTGCCGGGAGTGCTGAAGAACGCGATCGACTGGGTCTCCCGCGTACGGCCGCAGCCCTTCAAGACCAAGCACGCGATGCTCGTCTCCGCTTCGCCGTCCCTGGTCGGCGGCAACCGCGGGCTGTGGACCCTGAGGATTCCCCTGGAACACCTGGGCACCCGGGTCTACCCGGACATGTTCAGCCTGGCCGACAGCTACCAGGCCTTCGCCGAAGACGGAACCCTGGCCGACCGGGGGCTCCAGCAACGTCTCAGCGAGACCGTGTCGGGTTTCCTCAGCCTCGTCGAAGCGGACGTGCGCTACGTCTGCCTGGAACGCCGGTGGTACGAGTTCCTGGGAGACCGCACCGAGGCAGCCATCACCCAACGAGCCGAGGCGTGATGCCGGGACGCCATGAGGCGCCCCGCACCCGAACCAGCGACAGCACCACACGTGTGGCACCCGCTATGCCTTTGCGTGGTTCGGCCTGGCGTGGCATGCGGCGCCGGCGATTCGACGCATTCGATCCCGCTCAGCCGCTTCGTCTGCTGCGTTGATGTGCCGTACCGACAGGCCCTGGGGCTACGGGTTGGATCAAAAATTCAAGAAGTCGTGACCGCGCCGCGCGATGATCAAGCCGACACCGGAGGCCGCAGGGCGAGGACCGCGAGGTCGTCGTGTCCGTCACTGGGATGTCGATCGGACAAGGCCTGCACGAACGTGCGCAGTGGCATCTGCGCGCATTCCGCAGCGAGGGCGACAAGACGTTGCAACCCGGTGTCGATGGGCTGCTGCGAGCACTCGATCAGCCCGTCGGTGAAGAGGACGATGGTCGAGCCGGCCGGTACAGGGTGGGTGTGGTCGCGGCGTGGCATCGTGAGGTCGACGCCAAGAGGCGCATCGGAGTCGATGGTCAGGCATCGCACCTGTCCATCCGGGGCGATGAACACGGGCGGACAGTGACCGGCGGAGCTCCACCGCAGTGTCCAGAGCCCAGGCGCTGCCGGCTCCAGCCGCACCAGGCAAGCGGTCGTGACAGGGACGTCCGTGATTGCCTGAAGAGCGCGATCGAGTCGGGCGAGGATATTGCTGGGGGGCGAGTCGCTGTCGTACAGAAGCGCCCGGAGCATCTGCCGTGCCTGCGACATGGCGGCGGCTGCAGGGACGTCATGCCCGAGAACGTCACCAATGACAGCTACGCAGGTGTCTTCGCACACCAGGAGCGCGTCGTACCAGTCACCGCCGAGAAGGCCCGGCGACGGGGCGGGACGATAGACCGCAGCAGCCTCAAAGGGGCTCAGGTCCGGCAGACGCGGGACCAGCAGCCGCTGGAACTCCTCCGCATCATCCCGGAGTTGGCGGAACAGGCGAGCGTCGTCGATGGCCAGGCCGGCTGCGCCCGCAAGAGCAACGACCATGGTTTCGTCCTGGGCGTTGAAGGGGCATCCGTCGAGACGATCAGCGATGTACAAGTTGCCGTAGATCTGACCACGGATGTGGATCGGCACTCCGAGCAGCGTGCGCATTTCCGGGTGGCCGGGAGGAAAGCCGGCTGAGGCCGGGTGCTCCGAGATGCTGTCCACGCGCAGCGGCACAGGGGCGTGGATCAGATGCCCCAGCAACCCGCGCCCTTCGGGGGAATGAAGCCCTTCGATATCCGTGCGCTGTTTCTCGCTCAGCCCGACCCCGATGAGCTCGGCCAGTCCGCCGTTTCCCTCCCCGTCCGTGTCCAGCACACCCAACGCGCCGTACCGCGCGCCGACGAGATCCATGGCGGTCGTCACGATCGTCCGCAACACAGCCCGCAGATCCACGTCGCGGCTGAGAGCTACTTCGTACAAACTGTGCAGCCGCTCCTGCACACGGGCGAGTGAGACCAGCTGATCAGCGATCTGCTCCAACTGGCCGCCCAGGTCAGGCTGGGACGTCGGAGGCTGTTCGCTCCCGTGAGCTGTCACCCGTCTCTCACCGTCCGCGCCCCGCAAGGAAAGATCGATAAACATCGAGGGCCGTATGCTCGCCTCTTCTTCCATCGCAACGCAGGCGACCAGGCCGTGCAAGTCAGAACTCGAGCAGCGTCACGGTGCGTGAGCACGTCGCGCCAGCAGACCGTGTGGGGGCGCTGACCTGCTGAGAGGCCGGGAGCGACCCCCTGAGAGAGGTGGGGATGGATCCCCGTCACTCGACGAAAAGCGCCGAGCCCTGGACCGACTGGACGAGGCACTCACGTGATGCGTTGATATCACTGGGTGATGTCACGGACACGAAAAAGTCCCCTCCGAAGATCTTCGGAGGGGACTTTGCCCTGATGGGCGCCATCGCGGACCAGGGCCCGCCAGGTGCACCCGTGCTGCCCTCAACGGCTGCCGTCGAGGGGCATGCACGAAGGCACGGTTGAGGCCGTTGGCGTAACCGATACGAAAACACCCCCTTCGGGAGATCCCGGAGGGGGTGTTTGCCCTGGTAGGGCGGCGGTGACTGGGGCCGGGGTCGAACCGGCGACCTTCCGCTTTTCAGGCGATCTCCGGTCCCTGCGGGGTGGGGTACCGGGCGGAGGTGATGGCAGTGCACATCCGTACTCGGATGCTGTTGTCTGCGGACGTTGATGTCAGCGTTGATGTCACGGCCGCCCGCTTTGCAGGCCGTCTTCGGGGGCGCCCGGTGGCAGCAGGACTGGCCCGGGGGGCGAGGCGACCTCACGTTGACATCAGCTTGCAGGCGAGGCCCGTACCGCGCCCGGTACGGGCCTCGCCGATGGGCTCAGCCAATGCAGCCAGGAACGCTGTTCGGCGGGGCGCAGTTGTTCGGCTTGTTGCGCTTGACCACGGTGTTGTTCAGCGTGACTGTGCCAGAGGCTTTGAAGATGCCGCCCCCGTCGCTGGCTTTGTTGTCGGTGACGGCGCTGTCGTTCAGAGTCGTGGAGCCGATGGCGTTGTAGATGCCCCCGCCCTGGGCGGTGCCGCCGCCCGGAGCCTTGGCGGTGTTGCCGCTGATGTCCGACCGATGAGTCGTCACGGTGCCGCCTTCAGGGTTGTCGATGCCCCCGCCCTGGGCGGTGCCGCCGCGAGCGCTGGCCGTGTTGCCGAGCACTTTGCTGCTTGTCAGGGTGAGCTCGCCGAAGGCACCGTTCCTGATCCCGCCGCCCCGCGCGGTACCGCCTGCAGCGGTGGCGGTGTTGTCGATGACGCGGGTGTTGACCATGCGCATGGGGGCGTTGTTCGCGACTCCGCCGCCCGTGGCGAGGCCGCGCGGGGCGCTGGTGGTGTTGCGACTGATGACGGTGTCGGTCACCGTCATGTCAACGGCGTTGGACAGAGCGCCGCGCGCGGTGCCGCCCGGGGCGCTCGCGTGGTTGTCGCTGATGGTGCTGTGGTCGATCGTCGTCTCCGCGAAAGCGGCGTGGCCGGCACCGAACGCGAAACTGTCGGGGTTCTCGGTGACGCTCACGGTGTTGTTGGTCACGCGGCTGCGGTTGAGCGTGAGAGGGCCGTCGTTGCCGATCCCGCCGCCGTCGGCGGTGCCCGCAGTCTTGCCGGTGTAGATGGCGGTGTTGTTGCTGACATCGGTGTCGTTCAAAGTCGCCGCGGGGCCATCGCTGTCGATGCCGCCGCCCTCCACGGGGATGCCGTCGGTGGCGGAATCGGCGGCATTGTGGACCACCCGGCAGTGGTTCACCGTCAAGGTTCCCTGGTTGTTGATGCCGCCCCCGCAGACCGCTCCCGCTCCTCCGGGGATGATGGGGCAGTCTGTCGCCCGGCCGCCGCTGATGGTGGTCTTGTTGAGCGTCAGGGTGCCCGTGTCGGCCACGAGGAGGATGCGGAAGTCTGGGGCGGATTTGGCGCGTGTGATGGTCGCACCGTTGCCGTCGATGGTGATCTCGCTGGTGATGGTGGGCAGGCCGTTGGCGGGATTGGCCGTGTCCGGGGACGTCAGCTTGTAGGTGCACTTGCGGGCCAGCCGGAGGGTGTCGGCGCCCGGTGAGGCGTTGGCCGTGTTGATCGCCTCGACGAGCGCCCGGACCTTGCACGGCACGTCCACGGTGGCGGCATGGTCAACCGCCTGTGCCTGGGCCGTGGCGCCACCTGCCAGGGCCGTCACCAGGGCCAGCACGGCGGACACCGCGACGGTGCACGCTCGGATGCGGGTCAGGGTCTGATTCATCGTGCAGCAGCACCTTTCGGCTTTCGGCAGCGTCGCCCCGGCTTCTGCGGGCGAGGATGGCCCCCACCGAAAGACCCCCGAACCGGACACGCCCGGCATCAGCCAGATGGCCGAGCGGGCTGTCACTCTCGCGGGTTGGAGGCCGCTACGGGACGGCCCTTGGGCGAGGCCGATGCATGGTTCTGACTCGTCCGAAAGGCTGAGCCGCACGGTCGGGATGTGCACTCGTACATGCCCCTCAACGGCTGCCGTCGAGGGGCATGCACGAAGGGCACAGTTGAGGCCGTTGGCGTATCCGATACGAAAACACCCCCTCCGGAAGATCCCGGAGGGGGTGTTTGCCCTGGTGGGGCGGTTGTGGCTGGGGCCGGGGTCGAACCGGCGACCTTCCGCTTTTCAGGCCGTGTCCTGGAGTGACAAGAGCTGCTCTCTTGGGGCGTCCAGCACCGCCGACAGTTGCCGTTGTGCGCTGCTGTTGGCGTACCGGTTGGCGTACGGCGGCGAGCACGAGCAGATCCATGGCGCCCTGATCCCCCTGGGGGGAGGATGCACGAGAGCGCCAACCAACGCGAGCACTGCGGGGTGGGGGAACACAAGTGGAAAGCCTGTGTTGCCGTGACCCGCCATAATCGGGCAACAGGCTCCAGGGGCAGGGCTGATCAGCCGGGGAGGGGATGCAGCATGGGTCTGTTCAGACGTCGCGGCAACGATGGTCCTGACTGGATCACCGATCTGCCGGGTGCGAGCCGCGCAACGAGGCGCTTCTACCAAGAGTTGATCCGGGAGTACCTCGTCCGCGTGCGCAGCTTCGAAGCGGCCGGCCATACCCCAGGGCCAGCAGGGACATGGGACTTGGTGGGCGATATTGCCTCTCTGCACAACAGCGCCGTGCGCGTTGCCGAGCACCGGACGGGCCGAGTAGACGTCATGCACCCAGAAGTGCAGGAAGCGCTCCGGATCGCCCTCGACCAGTACGCCGCTCACTACAACGTCCGGGGTGGGCTCGTGAGGGCCTGGGGAGTAGCCAAGGCATTCAACGAACGCTTCGCTTCCCGCTGGCAGCGCTCGGAGCAGTACCGCATCGGATGGTGGGAGGAACGGCCGATTGCATTCGCCTGCATCCTGCATCCGACCGAGGAGGGCGAGCCCGTGATCGACGGCATCCTGCTCTTCGATCACGTTGGGTACGAGTTCACGCCCGATGCGGACACTCAGCCACAGGTCTGCTGGAATAGAAGCCAGGTCCGTGAAGCGGAGAAACCAGAGAGAGGCGCGACGGCGTTGCGTCTGGATCCGACCACTGGATACTCGCGTGCCGACATTGCCGGTTCGGCGCGCGTGATTCTGGAGACCCCGGCAGGACCACTCTTCACAGATCCCAGCAAGCCCTTGCCGCGTCTGAGGCAACGGCGCAACTGGGGCTCGGTGGGCTAGTAGGGCTTGGTTAGGTTGGGATGGGCTTGGTGTGTCTGGGTGGGGGCAGCGGCGTCCGGCACAGCGGGCAGCGCCCGGCCCAGCAGGCCAGCAGGACCTGCAGTCCGGCCACGACCTGGTAGGTCGTCAGGCCGTGGCCGCCGCTTTCGGGGACAGTCGCTCCAGGGTGCAAAACGCCTGGGCGACCGAGGCCAGGGTGAGGTGCCGGTGGAAGCCGTTCCAGGTGCGGCCCTCGAAGTGACCCAGCCCCAAGGCGGTCTTCAGCTCGCGGTAGTCGTGCTCGACCCGCCAGCGGAGCTTCGCCGAGCGCACCAGGTGCCGCAGGGGGGTGTCCGCGGGCAGCGTGGAGAGCCAGTACTTGGTCGGCTCCTTCTCGCCGGCGGGCCACTCGGCCAGCAGCCAGCACACCGGCAGGTCCTCGCCGGGGTGCGCCCGGCGCAGCCGCACTCCGGCGGGGCGCACCCGCAGTGCGGCGAACCGCGAGCGCAACGGGCCCTTGGAGCCCTGCCGCCAGGTCACCCGGTGCAGGGCGCCGTGCCCGGCGTCCTGCACCAGCGTGCGCACCGAGGTGGGTGCCTGCCGGTAGCGGGGCACCGGGGGCCGGCCGGTGCCCGACCAGGCCGGAGCGGTACGCGTGGCGGTCTCGGGCAGCACCGCGGTGTCCGAACGCACCCCGACCACGTAGTCGATGCCGCGCTCTTCCAACGCCAGCCGGAAGGCACCGTCTTGACCGTAGCCCTCGTCGGCCACGATCAGCGGCGGGTCCAGCCCCCAGCACCGCAGCTCGTCGACCATGTCGACGGCCAGCTGCCACTTGGCGACATGCCAGACCTCGTCGGGGATGTGGGCCCGGCGGCGGCGCTTGGCCACCTGGTCGGCGTCCTCGGCGGGCGCGGCGGTCACGTCCCACTGCTCGGGCAGGAACAGCCGCCAGTTCACCGGACAGGAGGCCGCGTCGGTGACCAGGTGCACGCTCGGGGCGACCTGGCAGTTGGCGGTCTTGCCCAGCGCCCCGCAGTACTGCGCGGCCACGCCGGGCGAGGCGTGGCCGTCCTTGGGAAAGGACACATCGTCGATCACCCAGGCGGCCGGGCGGATGACCGGCTCCATGCGCCAGGCCAGCTCGGCCAGCACCATCTGATGGGACCACGGGGCGTCGGCCAGGAACTGCTGCAGGCCCTGCCGGTCCACCCCCAGCCGGGCCGCCATCGGCTCCATCGACTTGCGGCGGCCCGCACCGAGCAGCCCGCGCACATACCGCTCGCCCCACCGCCGCTGGTCGGACCGTCCCAACGGGGCGAACACCTCGGCCGCGAACGCCGCCAACCGGTCCTGGGCCTCCACGAGCTCCTGCGGAGTCATGGCCCTCACCTCCGCGAGGCCAACACGCCCTCCTTCCCCCAAGATAACCAAGCCCCACTAGGGCATCACCCTGCACAGTGCGTCCAGTACGCCTGCCCACGCGCTGTCCGAGGGCGCCGCGTAGTTGACCACCAGGGCATCCCGTTCGGGCAACTGCCATCCGCAGTCCGCCACTTCGTAGCGGAACTGCGTCAACCCCCTGATCGCCAGACCTTGCCGGGCCGCGTCCTGGACCACCGCGCTCTCGGTTCCACGCGGGAGTTCGAGGACCGTCTGCAGTCCTGCCGCCATGCCGGCCACACGAATGCCGGGAGCCCTCTGGCGCAGGACCTCGATCAGCTGATCGCGGCGACGCCGGTAGCGCAGCCGCATCGAGCGCACATGACGGTCGTACGCACCCGAGGCGATGAATTCCGCGAGCGTCAGCTGCTCCAGCGCGCTCGTCATGTAGTCGCCGTGCCCTTTGGCCCTCACGATCTCCGGGATGAGTTCCTCCGGCAGCACCATCCACCCGAGCCGTACCCCCGGCGCCAGGGACTTGCTCACGGAACCGAAATACACCACCCGCTCCGGATCGAGGCCTTGCAGGGCCCCCACCGGCTGCCGGTCGTACCGGAACTCCCCGTCATAGTCGTCCTCCAGGATCAGGCCGCCAGCGGCACGTGCCCACTCGACGGCCGCCGTGCGCCGGTCCGGGCAGAGCGCGACCCCCGTCGGGTACTGGTGCGCCGGGGTCATCAGCACCGCGCCCACGTCGTGCAGTCGCGCGAGGTCCTCGATGCGTGCGCCATGGTCGTCGACGTAGAGGGGCGGGGTGTGCAGACCGGCGTTCGCCAGCAGGCCGCGATACAGGTCGAGGCCGTAGGCCTCGACGGCCACCGCCCGCACCCGCCGCACCCTGAGCGCCTGCGCCATCAGCGCCAGGCCGTGGTGGAAACCGGAACAGATGATGATCCGCTCCGGCTCGGCATATACCCCGCGGGCCCGCGTCAGGTAGTCCGCGAGTGCGGTGCGCAGCTCGACGCGGCCGCGGGCGTCGCCGTAGCCGAAGGCGTCGTGCGGCGCGGCGGTCAGAGCGCGGCGGGCCGCGGTGAGCCACTGCGTGCGCGGAAAGTTCGCGAGGTCCGGTGCACCCGTCAGCAGGCCGTACCGGGGGCGGGGCTTGTCCGGCCTGGCGCGGGGAGCGATGGGCGCGGCCGCCCTGTGCGGCTCGACCCGGGTGGCCACCCGGGTGCCGGAGCCCTGCTGGGCGGTGAGCCAGCCCTCGGCGACCAGCTCGGCGTAGGACTCGACCACGGTGTTGCGGGAGACGCCGAGGTCCTCGGCGAGTGAGCGGGAGGCCGGCAGCCGACTGTCGGGTGCCAGACGTCCCGTGCGCACGGCCTCCCTCAAGGCGTCCGTGAGCCCTGCGCGCAGCCCGGGTCCGTGCAGCTCCAGATGAAGGTCGGTGCCGAACACGGTGGGCGGGCCGTTTGCGAAATTGGTCCGGGAATCGTTCACATATATGGACCCTACTCCCGTACCACGGGCAACGTAGCCTTGCGGGCAGGACGATGAACTCAGCGCGAGACCACCGCTCGTCTCCCGGAGGACACGACGCGTATGGACTGGGCGAAGCTCGCCCCCTGAGGCCCTCAAAGTCATGCTTCGTCTCGGTGCGGCCTCGCATCGTGGCGTCGACGCGACGGTGCTGCACCTGGTCAAGATCCGTGCGTCCCAGATCAACCGCTGCGCGTTCTGCCGCGACATGCGCAGCAAGGGCGCGCTGGCGGCCGGAGAGTCGGTAGAGCGCATCATGCAGCTCGGCGCATGGACGGAGTCGATGAGTCAGAACGGTGGCTCTTCGGACCAGCCACCCGCCCAAGATTCGTGTTCCGCGGCCTGACGGGCGCGAAATTCGCGGGCTGCAACGTCGTCCGCGTTCTCCACGGTGTCGGTGTCGTGACCCCATGCCTTGAGCGCCTCCAGAGCGCGGTCTCGCAGGTAGCGGTCTGTACTAGTGGTGAGCAGACGGCGGGCATGCTCGGCCAGTTCGCCTCGGTATCGAGCGAGGGCAGCGTGCTCAGCCAGGAGGGTGGCGGCGACAAGCGCCGCGTAGCGTACATCCGCGTTGTCGTGGCCGAGGAGAGGCCGGACGGCGGCGTAGATCGCCGGGCGCACGTCCCGAAACGTGCGCATCTCCGGGTAGTCGTCGAGAAACGTGTCGCCACACACGCGTTCGCCGCTGGCGACGCACTCGTCGTAGGCGGTGTCACTGAGCCAGTGCAGTAGCGCCGCGCGGGTGGGCTTGACTCCCGGCATCGCTGTCTGGCTCGGTGCCTCTCGCGCTGAAGGACCCGCTAAGGCCGGTTGAGTCAACGGGAGCAGGTCACGCTGACGAGAGTGAAGGATGCGTAGAACGGCCCCTGGGAAAGGCCGGCAAACCAGCGATGGCCACGGTCTCGGTCGATGCGGCCCTCGTCGATGGCCTTCTGCATGTTGCGGCCGAGACCCAGGGTGCGGTCCGCCTCTTGGAAGTCACGGAAGACCGGTGTCGTGGCGAGCACAGTTTCGACGCGGAAGCCTGCCTGTTCGGCGAGGCGTGCGAGGCTGCGTCCGATGGTCGCGTGGCGGACCAATTCCCCAGTGGTGTAGCGCGTGAACGTGCGGCTCGTTTCAAGATCCTCAGCGTCGACGATCAAGGTGTCCCAGTCAGGTTCGACAAGCCCGATCCGCGCGTCTGGCCGGGTTGCACGATGAAGATGTGCAAGAGCGACTGCGGGTTCGGCAACATGCATCAGGACTCGGTCGATCTTGGCTCGGTCCACCGTGCCCGGCTCAATAGGCAGGGCATGCACGTCCCCTTCGCGGATCTCCACCTGGTGCAGTCCGTTCGTGCGTTCGCGAGCCCGGGCAAGCATCGTCGGGTCGCGGTCGACACCGATCACCGTGCCACCGTCCCCGACCAGTTCTGCCAGCGCCGGCAGATCGGTGCCCGGGCCGCACCCCAGATCCATGACGGTCTGGCCCGCCTGAATGTCCAACAAGTCGAGTAACTGCTGCTTGTACGCACGGCCGGCATCACCGGCAGCAGTCCGAAGCATGTACGAAGCCTGATTAGGCCGGGGCACGCCAAGAGTCGATGACATGCGGGCCAGTCAAACAGCCCCCTGCTCATCTGACGTCATTTCTCGTGAACCTCCACGAGCCTCAAGATCACTAACTGCTGCTCGAACTCGCAGGCAGTCGCTGTCGCTGGAACTCAACCAAGCCAGGAGCTGCAGTTCAGGGCGTGAGGGAACCCGCCCCCGCATCCCCGGACCACGGACACGATCCACTGGGACCAGACGCGGCGCGAACGCGGGAGACCAGGACGCCCAACACCGTTCGGAGCGTCCGACTGAGCCCGTGCACCTCATGCTCAGTCCTTAGTCAGGAACGGTCAGTCCCGGATGTCCTGCAACAGCCACTCACGGGGGATCTCGTGGCCCAGGCCGCGCTCACGGGCCCGCTCGTAGACGATCGCCGCGAGGGCGTGGAACTGGGCGCCCTGGATGTTGCCGCGCTCGGAGAACGTCACCTGCCGGTCGTCGTCCCGCGCGCGGGCGCGCCCGGCCAGCACGGCGTCGAGTCGGACCACCCGTGTCCCGCTGGGGGGCCGGCGCGATCCTCTGCCGTGCTGGTGGTGGTCCCAGACGGCGGCTTCCGGGCGGGCCCGATAGGTCACGTATTCGTCGTCGGTGGCCCAGTCGGGCGCCGACGAGGGCACGCTGGCACTGCCGAGCCGCAGCCACACGTCGAAGCGCTGTCGAGCGTGAGCATCGGGGCGTCCGCCGATGCAGGTGACGTGCGTGCCCGGGCGCAGGTGGCGGCCCAGGACGACGTCGCCGACCGCGTCGGTGCAGCCGGCCACGAGGTCGGCGCCGTGATGGGCGGTCTCGGGATCATCGACCGCCACCACCTCCACGCCGTGCAACTCCCGCATCTGTGCGGCGAAGCGCTCGCGGTGGGACCGGGTGGGGCTGTAGACCTGGACCCGCTCCAGAGGGCGGACGGTGAGGAAGGCCTCGATGTGGCTGCGCGCCATGCCGCCGGAGCCGAGCAGGCCCAGCACGCGGGCGCCGAGACGCACGCCGATGGCCGAGTCGGCACCCACGCGCAGGTGCTGCAGCAGCCCGTCGTTCAGCAGCGCGACGGGCTCGCCGGTGCGGGCGTCCAGCAGGAGCACCAGACCGCAGAACATCCCGGGGCGCACGCAGTACTTCTCCTGGGTGCGACCGCCCGGGGGACCGGCTTCGGTGAGCACGTCCGACTTCATCCGGATGGCCGCATAGCCGCTGCGTGCCGAGCCGCCTTCCATCGTCCCCCACTGGTAGACGCGCTCGTCGTCCACGGGCAGGGACAGGTCGATGCGCGGGCGGCACACGCCGATGCCGGCGGCCAGGTCCCGGTACGACTCCTCGAGAGCGCTTACCACGTCGGGCATCGTGAGCACGGCGGCCGTGACCTCGTTGTTCAGGACGAGCATGATCCTCCGTTCGGCCGTGCGGGGGAGGGGGCGTGCCCGGGGCCGGGCTGGTCACGCGGGCCGTTCAGGGGCGCAGGGGTGTGCTCGGGCCTTCGTGCTCCGCGCGGGCCGCAAGGTGGCGCCACATCGCCGCCACGTTGAACGCCGGTCCGAGGTCGGGCAGTTCCTCGATGTCCTCGTCGGGAATCGGGCGCAGGGGCGCGGCGGTGGCGGCCACGGCCAGGGTCATGCGTGCCAGGGAGTCCACCGCCAGGGCCCGGGTGACGGCTTCCGCGACGGCATGGGCGGGGTCGCCGGTGCCGACGGCCACGAGTCCGTGCCCCCGCAGTACGACCACAGGACGGTCCCCGAGGCAGTCCGCCATCTTCTCGGCTAGGTCACGCCGGCGGATCAGGGCCGACTGGGGCCAGACGGGGATGCCGTCGTGGGCGAGCCGGGCCGCCGGTATGTCGTAGGAGCCGACGAGCGGAAGCCAGGGCAGGTCAGCCACGGACGCGGCGGCATTGGTGTGCTGGCGTGGGGACCGAGGGGGAAGCCCTCATCGATCCCCGCTTTACAGTGTGGACGGCAGGTCTTGGTCGACCCAGACGAGCTTGCCGCCCGATTCCAGGCGGGCGCCCCACCTGCTGGACAAGTGGGCAATCAGGAACAGTCCCCGGCCGTTTTCGTCGACGATGCGGGCATGGCGCAGACGCGGGTAACACTTTTTGCTGTCAAAGACTTCGCAGGTCAGGACTTGGTGCTGGATGAGCCGTAGCCGGATCGGGCCGGCGCCGTGGTGGATAGCGTTGGTGACCAGTTCGCTGATGATCAGCTCCGTGGTGGGCACGAGCTGCTCCAGTCCCCATTCGCTGAGTTGATGGGCGGCCAGGTGCCGGGCGGTGCTGACGGCGGCCGGCTCGGTCGGCAGGTCCCAGGAGGCAATGTGGGCCGCGTTGAGTGTGTGGATCCGGACAAGGAGCAGGGCGATGTCGTCGGATGCTGCCTGAGTCGGCACGGTTTCCACCACTGAGGAGCACAAGTCTTCCAAGGACTGTTCGGGTTGTGCCAGGGCGGTGCCGAGGCGGTGCATGCCGACGTCGATGTCGTCGTCACGGGATTCGACCAGGCCGTCGGTGTAGAACGCGAGCAGGCAGCCTTCGGGCAGTTCCACTTCCCCGGCGTCGAAGGGGACCAGCCCGAGGCCGAGGCCGAGTGGGGCTCCGGCGGGCAGGTCGGGGAAGGTGACCTGGCCTTGTGCGTCGATGATCGCGGGCGGGGGGTGCCCGGCCCGTGCCATCGTGCACTGCCGGGTGGCCGGATCGTAGACGGCGTACACACAGGTCGCGCCCATAATCGCGGGGATCTGGTCCGCGGCGTCGTCATCTTCCCCGGTCAGCCGCCGGACGCTGTCATCGAGGTGGGCCAGCAGTTCGTCGGGGGGCAGGTCCAGGTCCGCGAGGGTGCGGACGGCGGCGCGGAGCCTGCCCATGGCCACCGCGGCGTTGATGCCGTGTCCGACCACATCACCGACGACGAGGGCCACCCGGGCGCCAGACAGCGGGATCACATCGAACCAGTCGCCTCCGACGCCGGCGTCCGTGTCGGCCGGCAAGTAGCGCCCGGCCGCCTCGACGGCGACGCCGCCCCTCAAACGGTGTGGGAGCAGGTTGCACTGGAGGGCGAGGGCCGTGGTGTGTTCGCGAGCGTACTGGCGGGCGTTGTCCAAGGACAGCGCCGCCCGGGTGACCAGCTCCTCGGCGAGGAGCAGGTCGTCCTCCCGGAACGGCGTCGGGTCCTCGGTGCGTGCGAACAACGCCACGCCCAGCACGGAGCGCCGGGCACGGATGGGCACGATCATCAGGGAGTGCACCCCGTTCTCACGGATTTTCTGCGCCCGTGCCGGGTCGTGGTCGATCCATGTCCCAGGGGTGGTGTCCAGTACCGGTTCCAGGTGGGACCTTCCCGTGCGCAATGCGCTGGCGAGCGGCGAGTTTGGGAGGACGGAAATTGTCTCCCCTCGCGCAAACGTCGACTCTGGGATCCCTGGGTGGATCGAGGCCAAACCGGCACGGCGGAAGACAGAGGGGCGATCGGACATTGTGTCGATTCGGGCAACGGGCTCTTCGCCGAACGGGAGGATGGACTTCGCCAGGTCGACGACGGCGTAGTCGGCCAACAGGGGCACGGCGAGGTTGGCCAGTTCCTGTGCGGTCTGCATGATGTCCAGGGTGCTGCCGATGCACGTGCTGGCCTGGCTGAGGATGGCAAGGCGCTCGCGCGCCCGCTGGTTGCTGGTGACATCCACGCTTATGCTGCACACCCCCAGTGCCTGGCCGTCCGCGCCCTGGAGACAGAAGAACGAGGCCGAGAATGCGTGCTCCTGGCGCGGATCTTCCGGCGGCCACGCCCGGTACTCGTGGACCGCGGAAGTGCCGCTCGCCAGCACCTGCCGCATCACCGCTTCAAGGGCCTCGGCCTCGAAGCCGGGCAGTGAATCCTTCAGGCGGCGTCCGAACCTCCGGTCACGGGAAATGCCGTCGTGCTCCATCGTGTCGTTCACCCAGGTACAGCGCAGCTGCGAGTCATGAATGGCGATGCCGACCGGCGCGCGGGCAAGCAGCGACTCCCGCACCGATCCGTTCATCATCCCCGAGGAGAGCGTGCCTATGTCGGTCAGGGATACCAACCACCGATGGGTTGCATCCTGTCCCCACAGCAGCGAGAGGCGCAGGCTCAGGTTGAGCGTACGGCCGTCGCGGTGGCGGACCGCCGCGGTGCCGGACCAGCCACCTTGGGCACGGCACTGCTCGGCGAACGCTGATACCCCCAGCGCCTCCTCGGAGGACGGCAGCAGGAGTGTGGCGGACCGGCCCACCACGTCCTCAGCGCAGTACCCAACAACGTGCTGAGCGGCTTGCGTCCACGCGACCACCGTCCCTTGCTCGTCGATCATCGCTATCGCTGCGTCGGATATCTCGCGGAGCCCCAGCGGCTCCAAGAGTGCGGCCTGGTCAGTGCTCATCATCATGGTTCCCATCAGATGCGTCGCGACCCGACCGTATGCGCGCGTCCGCCAACATGTGCGGACCATTTTCTGAGCAAAAGACCGGACCACTTCGCGCCGAACCGCCAGGCGGGCCCCTGGGCGCCGCCTGGCAGACCGGTTGCAAGTTCATCGAGATGTGGCTGAACAGGCGGTGCTCGATCCGATTCCATTTCGAGGTGCCTGGCGGCATGTGGCAGACCGTGATCGAAAGTCCGGTGGCGTCGGCGAGAGCGGCCAACTCTCGCTTCCACAAGCGCAGACGGTAGCCGTTGGAGCCACCAGCGTCCGTGGTGATCAGGAGTGCGGTCGCATCCGGGTAGGCGACACTGCCGACGGTGTTCCACCAGCGGCGGATGGTCTCCACGGCGAATTGGGCGGTGTCGCCGTCGCTGCTGACCGAGACCCAGCCCGTATCGGCGCCAAGGTCGTACACGCCGTAGGGCACGGCCTTGCCCTGCTCGCCGGGGAAGTCGTGGACGTCGACCCGACGCGGTTCGCCGACCGGCCGCCAGGTGCGGCCCTTGTTGGCGTACTCGCCGATCAGCTCCTTCTTTTTCGCATTTACACTAAGGCCCAGCTATGGCGAACAGATAAGCGCCAATCACCTGAGGTTGAGGCGGGTGCGCGCGCCCTGCGCACCCTCTCCCCCGCACCTACACCAGCACGGGAACCCGACGGGGCGGCTGCCGCTGTCCGTCAGTGTTCGCCACCGTTGATGTCAGGTGTGGATGTCAGCGGGAGCCCTTCCCACGGCCAGTAGATGCGAACTGGCAGCAAGCAGTTCCGGGTACGGCTCTGCCATGCGGGCCGCCTCCAGGGCGGAGGCGATCAGCTCATCCGTAGGACCCTCGCCCGGCTGCTGCTCGGCTGCCTTCACGAGCGACCATGCTGGCCCCTCGATCCCGAAGACCTGCACGTCAGTCAGTCCGGAGGCCACCAGCTCCGAAACCAACTCCTCAGCCCTATGGAAGTAGGACAGGGTGAACCCTCGCACGCCGTCGTAGACGGCCGTCTCAAGAATCCTCGAGACGGAGTCACGAATCCGTTCGGTGTGGAGGTGGGAGTACGTCACGTGCTCAAAGAGCGAGGCGTAACGGTTGATCGCTGCCGCTGCGACCAGCCCGCCCGGCTTCACTACGCGGTGGGCTTCCGCCAACGCCGTGCGCCGATCTTCGGGGTCGGGCAGGTGGTAGAGCGGTCCGAGGAGCTGCACAACGTCGAAACTGTCGTCCGGCTCGCTCAGATCGCGGGCGTCTCCCACGACCGCTGGGCATACGGCTGACGCGCTCTCGACATGGCGGGGCACCGGGTCCACCAGCGTGACGTCGTAGCCGTCCTTCACAAGCCACTCGGCATGAATCCCGGTTCCCCCGCCCACGTCGAGCACACGGGCTGGCGCGGGGGGCAAAAAACGTCGGAGAAGCTCTTGCGTCCTGACCAGCTCCATCCGCCCGTCTGCCGAGCTTCGCAGACGGCCGTCCTCGTTCACCGTCTCGCCATAGAACCGCATCACGGAGGGAGCCAATTCGAGATTCGACATGCCCGCAGTATCGTGTGTACCGGTGGACCAGTCCAGCGCGCGAGGAAGGAAGGCCATGGCTGTTCTGAAGTACGAGGAGATCGCCGAGTCGCTGCGGACCCGCATCGCCGCAGGTGAATTCGCCCCTGGCGAGACCATCCCGTCCGGCCGAGACCTGGCCGAGCAGTGGGACGTGTCGCGGGCCACCGCCATCAAGGCCGTAGACGTGCTCCGCAACGACGGCGTAGTTGTGGCCAAGCAGGGGACCGGTTTCGTCGTCACGGAGACCCCCGTGGCGCGCCCTGCCGGCGCCCGCCGAGCCGGGTCGGCGCGCATCTTGGGCGGGATGCCGTTCCTGCGGATCGGTACGCCTGACTGGGCCGAGCCTCCCACGCGCGTCGCCAACGCCCTTGGCCTCGCGCCCGGGGTCCTGGCGCTCCGACGTGTCCGCATCCTCCAGCTCCCGGACGGAAGCCCGAATAGCTGCGTGGAAGCGTGGTTCCCGCCTGAGATCGCAGAGGCGGCCCCCCGTCTTTCTGACACCGCCCCGATCGCCGAGGGCACGACCCGCTACGTCCGTCGGCAGACCGGACGATTCCCGGTGGAAGGGGTGGATGTCACCACCGTGCGCTTGGCCACCGACGTGGAGGCGGAGCGGTTGGGGGTTGCCGAGGGGAGTGCGGTCGCAGTTCTCCTCCACACGGCGCACGACCAGGAAGGGCGCCCGTTGGTCTGCGAAGAGGGTGTCACCCCTGCCTCACTCTTCGAGCAGGCGGACACCTACGCAATGTAGGAGAGCGCCGAGTTAGAGCTGGACCGGTCCGCCGGTCCAGCTTTTTTGATGCCCCGTCAAGCGCACTGAGCTGCGGAAACGAGCCGCACTGTTCAGCAACTCCAAATTCACTGCTTGGCTGGACCGGTCCACCGGTCCAGTCTATAGGTGCAACGCCGCACCGCCTCAGGGAGGAGCGGTTCTGGTTCGGGATGGCCTGCCACAACGAGGGGCCCCGCGCTGGGAGTTGCTTGAGAACTGCACAGGTGGGCCCCGCCTCCCCGAGTCGAAAAGGCGGACCGCGCGACTGGATCACGCATCGACCTTCGCGGCCCTCGCCGCGCCGGTTGCCTCCGCTGCTCGTCTCGTACGAGCAGCGCTGAGGGGAGCCGGATGTTCCGATCCCAACGGCGCGCGGCTCCCGGGGTGCCTCCCGGGAGCCGCTGTTCGGGCCGTTGCACCTGTGAGGAGAAAACGACCCATGGAGCACATCGGTGCACTTCAGGTGGTTGTTACCGCCGATGAGTTCGACCGCGAGCCGACGGCCGCGGAGCTGGACGCGATCGAGGTGGAGTCCCCGCTGATCCTGGCGGAGGTCGACCTGCTCGACGCACAGATCACCATGCTGGACCGCACCCTGAATGAGCTGGACGCCCGCCGCATCCGCCGGGCCCGCAACCGGGTGCTGGCCGCCCGGCGGGACCTGGTCAACCGCACGCCGGGTGTGACGGACGGTGCTGCATGAAGACCAAAACCGTTCTGCCCGCCGTCGCGATGACGGCCGTGTCCATGGTCCTCACCCTGGCCGTGGTCGTGATGTGGCTGGGCACGGCGATGCCGTGGCCCGTCGCCCTGGTCGTCGGTCTGGGTATCGACGGCGGTTGGCTGGCCACCCTCGCCTATGAGCGCCGTCTGGCCGCGCAGGGCGACCACAGTCGCGCGGTCACCGCCGTCGGCTGGTCCTTCGGTCTGATCGCCACCGGCATCCTGGTCGCACACGCGCTCACCGCCGAACAGTCCGCCGGCGCGTGGCTGGCCGTGGCCTGGCTGCCGATCGCGGCCAAGGCCCTGTGGCTGGTCCACGGCCTGTGGGAGCGCACCGCCCTCACCTCGACGGCCCTCGGGGCGATCCGGGGCATTCAGCAGGAGGCGCGCGACGAGGCGGCCGTGGCTCGTGCCCGGCTGCGGGCGGAAGCGGCCACCGAGGAGACCCGGTTGACGGCCGTGACGGAGGCCGGCGCCCGCGTCGCCCGCGTCCAGGCCAAGACCGCCGAGACGCTGTCGCGGGCGTGGTCGACATTGGAGACGGCGCGGGACGGCGAGGACACCGGCAGGGCGTTTACCAGCGTGACGAGCCGCGTCACGCCCGGTGTCACGCCCCGCTGGGAGCTCCCGGTCTGGGGACCCACGGAGTCGGTTACGGCGCTTCCGCTGGAGGTGGGGCCCGCGCTCACCGATGAGGTCTTGGACGTGCTGGTGGACGAGATCCGTCACAGCGAAGTCCCTGCCCTGTCCTACCGGGAGATGGCCGCCCGGTTCCGTGCGGCTGGCCACTCCGCCTCCGAGGTCCGCCTCCGTGCGGCGTGGAAGCGCGTGGCGGTGTGATGGCCACGCTGCCGTCTATCGGTGGCGTCTGGCCCCGGACGGCTACGCCACCCGCCGCCAACTGAGGGCGCGCGGTTTGCGCCCCGGTGGTCAGCAGGTGGCCGCTCAGCTCGAACGGCCGCGCCGACGGCGTGGCCCGCTGGTCGCCTACCTGTACCGCGTCGACCTGGCCAAACCGGTCCGACCCATGACGCCGGCGCGGCGGGCGGCAGTGGCCATGGCCAATGCCGCTCGCCGTGTCTGCCCGGCCTGTCGGCGTGATGCCGGATACGTCATCCCCGCTTCGCTCGGCACGTGCGTGCCCTGCGCTTACCCCGATCCCTGCGACTCCCTGAGGAGTTCCTGACCATGGGCAAGCCCGACACCCGCCAGGTAGACCGCGAGATCCAGAGGACAACCCGCAAGCTCGAAGCGGTCCGTCAGCGCGAGATGTGGCCCCTCACCGGTCCCGAACGCCGCGCCATCGTCGGCGCGTTGGCCAGCGGCTCCTACCGCATCGCCCGGGGCCGTAGCACCGGCAGCGCGGATCGCCGCTTGGAGACTGCGTGGAGCGCCGCGGAGACCCGCCTGGCAGCGGAGATCGCCGCGTTGCAGACCGAGCGGCAGCGGATCGTGAACGAAGCCGCCGCCGCCAAAGCCGCCACGAAGTCGTCGGGGTGGTGGTGAGCATGGGCCGCCGCTGCCCCGCCGCACACCCGGACGACCCGACCCCCTGCGACGGCCCGCCCGTCGTGACCGTGCTGGACGCCTTCAACGCCGGGGCCGACGGATGCGGGCACCACGGTGCCCGCATCCTCGCCTCGCTGGACGGCGGCAGGGTGTACGCCCTCCCGGACGCCCCGGAGGGCGTCGCGATCCGCGTGTTCAAGGCTGCCGACATCATCCGCCCTTTCTGCTGGTTCAGCGGCCCGCGCTTCGACCCATCCCAGCTCAGCCATGCGGAGAACCGCGCCCGGCACCGCCGCTGAACCGCCGCAGTCCCGCCCGTGCCGACGCCGGCCGGGACCGGCCTTCCCTCTCAACTTCCCGCCCCGTCCCGGGGCAGTCAGGAGTTTCCCCGTCATGGGTGACACCGTCGTTCACCTGCACAAAGACACCACCCCCGCCGGGCCAACCGTGCTGACGGTGGTTCCGGATCCGGCACCGGCCGCGCCTGTGCCGCTGTGGGTGCGCTCCGGGCGCGCCGTCAAGACGGCCGTGACGCACGAGAACACCCGCACCGCCGCCCGCGCGGTGGCCCGCCACTCCCTCTACGTCGCGGGCGGGGCGCGGATCGTGGCCCGCCGGACCTGGGACGGGCGTACCGCCGCCCGCTACGAGCGCATGCTCCGCGCGGCCGAGGCTGCCGGGAACTTCGAGGCTGCGGCGGAGTGGGAGGAGCGCGGGCAGCGTTTCCGCGACGCCCGGCACCGCCGCCGTATGGACCTGCTTCACTCGCCCGTCGACGTGACCAAAGGCGCCCTGGTCGGCACCGGGATGGGCATAGGCGGTCTGGTCGCCCTCGGGGTCGTCCTGGCCATCGCGAACAAGGACGTCACCGACGTCATCACCCCGATCACGGCGGTCATCGACTTCATCGCCCTGCTGATCCGCATCGTGCAGATCGTGTGGGGCCCGCTCGTCACGATCGGCCCGTTCCTCGCCCTGCTCGCCCTGTGGGCTGTCGGCAGCAAGCAGCAAGCCGCCCCCGCCTGGACCATGCCCGCCAACGCCCGCAGCGATGAGGGCGAGCCCATCACTCCATCGATCGTGGTCAAGGCCTTGCGCGATCTGGGAGTGCCCGCGCTGCGGAACGCCATCAAGGAGATGGGCGACGCCGGCGCCTCCATGCTCGGTCCGATCCGAATCGCCGGATGCGGCGTGGAAGTCGACGTCACCCTGCCGTCCGGGGTGTCGACGAATGAGGTGCAGAACCGGCGCCGCAAGCTCGCGGAGAATCTGACCCGACATGAGCACGAGGTGTTCATCACCATCCCGACCGCCGCCCGCACGGTGCGGCTGTGGATCGCCGACTCCGGCGCGCTCGATGAGCCGATCGGCCCGTCCCCGCTGGTCACCGACGACACACTCACGGCCGACTACGCCAAGGGCCGCGCCCCTTGGGGGCAGGACCTGCGGGGCGATGCCGCCGCTTTGAGCCTGTATCAGCGGCACCTGCTCATCACGGGTCTGTCGAACCAGGGCAAGACCGCTGCCCTGCGCTCGCTCGCCCTGTGGCTGGCGCTGGACCGCAGCGTGGAGTTCCTGATGGGCGACCTCAAGGGTGCTGGCGACTGGGCCATGTTCGACGGGCTGGCGCGGGTGCTTATCCAGGGGCCGACCGATAAGCACGTGATCGAGGTGACTGAGATGGTCGAGGGCGCGGTGGATGAGATGAACCGCCGTCTCCAGGCCCCGCCCGGCACCGTCTTCCCGCCGCTGATCGTGCTGGTGGATGAGGCGCAGGTGGCGTTCATGTGCCCGGCTCAGGATGAAGACAAGCGCCCCTACGGCGGCTCCAAGGCCACCTCCCGGTACTTCATGGCCGTCCGGAAAATCCACAACCAGGGGCGGGCGGTCAATGTGCTGATGTGGCAGGGCACCCAGGACCCCACCGACCAGAACCTTCCCAAGCTCGTGCGCGAGGGCGCGCACACGCGTGCCTCGCTTGCCCTGGGCACCGACTCCCAAGCCCGCATGGCGCTCGGGGACAAGGCCGTGGATGGCGGGGCCGCGCCGAACCTGCTGCGCCCCGGTCTGGACAAGGGCACGGTCGTCGTCGCGTCCGACGGGATCGAAGTCCCCAAGGGGCAGTCGTCCATCACGGTGCGCACGCACTACATCAGCACCGACGACGCGAAGGAGATCGCCGCCCGGGCCAAGGCCGAGCGGGACGGCGTCACCACGCTGCACGTCATCGAGCGGGGCGAGGAGCGTGACCCGCTCGCCGACATCGCCTCCGTGGTCGGCACCGCTGCCCGGGTGCGGACAAAGGACGTGCTCGCGCGGCTCGCAAGCCTGAACGCGGACGCCTACGGCAAGTGGTCGTTCATCGACCTCAAGCGCGTCCTGGACGACGCCGGCGCCGAGCCCTACAAGTCCGACGGCGTCATGGTCGTCGCCCGCGACCGCGTCCTGCGGGCCCTCGCCAACCGGAGCGAGACGGATTCCGCTTCCGCCTCCGAGTAGAGGGAGCCGCACCCCCGCCGGGTCAGGGAGGCAGGGAGAACTCCCTGAACCCCTCCCTGACCCGCCTCCCTCCCCCTGACCTGCACGAATGATCACCAGGGAGGCAGGGAGGCATCCCAGCTCAGGGCCCTGAAACCCCCTCCACACGCCACCCCCAAGAGGGTGGTTCCGCCTCCCTGACCAAGCGCCGGAAGGGATTCCGCATGTACCCCGAACACGTCCGCCACGCGCCCACCGAGCGGGCCGTGGACGTCCACCAGCCCACCCCCATCAACCCCACCGTCGCCGTGTCGGCGCCGATCGTCCCCCTGCAGCCGACAGCGTTGCCGAACGTGGCCAGCGTCGTCCTGCCGGACGGCCGCGTCGTCACCGGCTACGCCATCAACCCCGCCCAACCCGAACCCCTCGCCGCCAAACCCGCCGTCTCCCGCGCCGCGGTGAACGTCGCCCTCGGAGGCGTCGGCTTCCTCGCCGTCTGCGGCGGACTGCTCCTGCTCACCACGTTCATCACCGCACTCACGGCGCTGATCACCCAGCTCATCACCCTGGCCGCCGTCATCTTCGGCGGCTGGATCGCCGTGCAGGTCTTCAGCACGGGCCGCCACCAGGGCGCCGGAACGACGGTCAACATCCGCAAAGCCATCTTCAAGCGCAACCACTTCCACGGCTGAAGGGAGCTGCCTTGCGCTTCTACCTGACCACCCACAAACGCCACTGGGTCCGGTTAACTGACGTGCCGCTGTTCTTGAAGTCCGAACACTTCGCCAGCGCCGCCAAACTGGACCCGGCACGTGGCCCGTACGCGGTGGACTCTGGTGGCTTCTCGGAGCTCCAGCGCCACGGCCGCTGGACCCGCACCCCACGCCAATACGTCAACGACCTGCGCCGGATCTGGGAATGTGTCGGCCCCTACGACTGGGCCGCCCCACAGGACTGGATGTGCGAAGACCTCATCATCCACGGCGGCACCGCCGGACCGAACGTCTTCGTCGGCACCCACCTCAGCGTCAAGGAACACCAGCGTCGTACCGTCGCCAACTTCCTGGAACTGCGCTCCCTCGCCCCCGAGCTGCGGATAGCCCCGGTGCTCCAGGGCCGGACGGTCGCGGACTACGAGTGGTGCGCGGAACTCTACGAGCGCGCCGGGGTCGACCTGACCCGTGAACCCACCGTCGGACTCGGCTCGGTCTGCCGTCTGCAATCCACCCGCGAGGGGGCCGCCATCGTCACCGCGATGGCCGCACGAGGGCTGAAGCTCCACGGCTTTGGCTTCAAGATTCTCGGCCTGGAACGGGTCGGCCACCTGCTCGCCTCTGCGGACTCCGCGGCGTGGAGCTATCACGCCCGTCGCAGGCCCCCGCTGCCCGGCCACACGCACAGGAACTGCGCCAACTGCCTGCCGTACGCGCTGCGCTGGCGTACCCGCGTCCTGGCCAGCCTCAAGCCCTGGCAACAGCCCCTGCTCGATGCGGCCTAGCTACGCCAAGGGCGGCCCCTCTTCCGCCAAGAACGCGGGGCCGCCCTTGTCTCCAGTCCTCATCAGACCCGTTGGAGGTCTCCCAGCATGACCCAACCCACCACCATCCGGCGAGCACCGGCCTTACCGCGCCCAACGGGTGGCCGCGTGAACGAGTACCTGATGCACGCGGCGTTGGACGCCGTGGTGCACGGCTGGTACGTCTTCCCCCTGCGCCCCGGCACGAAGCGGCCCGCCCTGCACGGCGAGAGCGCATGCCCCGGCACGGGGCCCTGCGCTGACGGGCACCGCAAGTGGGAGGACCGGGCGACCAACGACCCGGACCGTATCCGTGCCGCCTGGTCGCACGCCCCGTACAACGTCGGTATCGCCACTGGCACCTCCCGGCTCGTCGTCGTCGATCTCGACGTGCCCAAGGACAAGGGTAGTTCGGACGCGCCTTGCGGCGCGACGACCTTTGCGGCGCTCTGCGAGCGCGCCGGGCACGCCGTCCCCGACACCTACCGCACCCGGACCGCGAGCGGCGGAGAGCACCTGTACTTCACCGCACCCCACGGGATCCGGCTGGGCAACACGGCCGGCACCATCGCCCCGCTGGTCGACACCCGCGCGTGGGGCGGCTACGTCGTCGCCGCGGGCAGCACCACCCCCACCGGACGCTACGAAGCCCCGTATGACCGTCTGGCGGCCCCGCTGCCCTCCTGGCTCCAAACCATCCTTCAACCCGCCCCTAAAGCGTCTGAGGTCCCCTCAGGGGCCGTAGCGGGGCAATCCCGCAGATACACGGATGTAGCACTCGCCAACGAGACCCGGAACGTCGCCACGGCCCAACATGGCGCGCGGGAAGCGACGTTGCTCCGAGCGGCGCGAGCCTTGGGGCGGTTCGTCGCGTGGGGCGACCTCCCCCGGCACGTGGTTGAACAGGCTCTTCAGGAGGCGGGGGAGGCGGCCGGACTGTCCGCGTCCGAGTGCCGCTCCACCCTCCGCAGCGCCCTTAACTGGTCCATCGCCCACAACCAGGTCAAGCGGGGTGCGGCATGAACCCTCGATCCCATCCCCCTCTGAAGAGCATCACCGTTACCCCGACTGGCCCGCAGGACGCTCCACAGCCTGTGGACAAGGCGGCCGTGGGCGAGCCGAAAGACGCCGCCCGCAAGGGCGTCACTTCTGCCTTTCGCCCTGACCGACAGACCGGCGACGCCGACAACCCCACACCGGACCGGCCCGGCATTCGCATCTACGCCCCACCGGCCTACCGGCACCACTGGGACGGGGCCCGCTGGTCCAAGCGCTACGGCGCCACCCCCACCGCCGCCTACGCCTGCCCCTGCGGTCAGACCGGCACCGCCCGCGGACAGCAAGAGGTGGCCGACCTGGTCACGGACTACGACACGCACAATGCCGTCTGCACGGGAGCTCCCACGACCACGCTCGAAGGGAGGGCCGCCGCATGACCCCCACCATCGACGGGGCCGCGCTGCTCGACGAGGTGGAAGCCTTCCACCGGCGCTTCAACGTCTTCCCTACCGAAGCCGCCTACGTCGCCGTCACCCTATGGGACGCACACGCCCACCTCATCGAGTGCTTCGAGACCACGCCCCGGATCGCGTTCCTCTCCCCGGAGCCAGGATCGGGCAAGTCCCGGGCGCTGGAGATCGTGGAACTCCTCACCCCACGCCCGGTCACCACTGTGTCCGCGTCCGCGAACGCCCTCTACCGCCTGGTCGACTCCGCAGCCGGACTGCCCACGGTGCTGTTCGACGAGGTAGACACCATCTTCGGCCCCAAGGCCGGGACGGATGAGGCACTACGCGGCTTCCTGAACGCAGGGTACCGGCGCACGGCGGGTGCCCTGCGGTGCGTCGGCGAAGGCTCCAATCAGAACGCGCAGATCTTCAACTCCTACTGCGCTGTGGCCATGGCCGGGCTCGGCTCCCTGCCGGACACCGTCCTGACCCGATCCGTCATCATCCGCATGCGCAAGCGCGCCCCCAACGAGAAAGCGGAGCCGTACC
The DNA here is from genome assembly GCF_050936285.1 of Streptomyces sp. CA-106110. Lineage (NCBI taxonomy): Bacteria > Bacillati > Actinomycetota > Actinomycetes > Kitasatosporales > Streptomycetaceae > Streptomyces > Streptomyces sp. CA-106110. Next base: position 6,498,775 of record NZ_JBNJNB010000001.1, read on the forward strand.
GCCAGCGCAAGCACGAAGGCCAGGGCCATGCCCTGCGTGACCGGCTCGCCAAGTGGGCCGACACCGTCCGCGATCAAGTCGCAGGTGCCTGGCCCGAGATGCCCGAGGGCGTCACCGACCGCCCGGCGGACGTGTGGGAACCCCTGCTCGCCGTCGCCGACGCGGCCGGCGGCCCGTGGCCCGCACGGGCTCGCATTGCCTGCCTGGAACTGGTCAACGCAGCCCACGACAACGACGAAGCATCCCTCGGAGTCCGTCTGCTGACCGACCTGCGCGACAAGGTGTTCTGCGGTGAGGACCGCATGCCCACCGCCGTCATCCTCGAAATGCTGCTCGACCTGGACGACGCCCCCTGGGGCGACGTGGACGACAAACCGCTCAACTCCCGGATGCTGGCCAAGCTGCTCGGGCAGTACGTCACCCCCGCCAACAAGCCCATCAAGCCGCGCAGCATCCGCACCCCCTCGGGCTTCCCCAAGGGCTACTACGCGGAAGACCTCACGGACGCCTGGACCCGGTACTGCCCCCCACCCCTCAGAAAATCCGCCACGTCCGCCACGTCCGCCACACCGCAGGTCAGCGGGGGTGAATACGTGGCGGATACCGCCACCGGCATCCGCCACACGCCCGCGGAAACCGCCACACAGCTCACCGCCGCCGGGTAGCCGAACCGGCCCTCTCCAGTGCCGCCACACCGTCCGGGTGTGGCGGCACCTATCCGCCACAAAGCCGCTATCCGCCACACGATCAAGGCTCTGACCTGCGGTGTGGCGGCGTGGCGGACGTGGCGGATCTCCCGGAAGAAGAGCCACAGACCCGTTTTGGAGGCCGTAGTGGGGTCCGCCCTGCCCACCACTCACAAAGCGCTGACGGTTCCCGAAGTCATGGAGGCACTGAGCCTCAGCCGCTTCAAGGTCTATGACCTCATCCGCTCCAAGCAGCTCCAGAGCTTCACCATCGGCCGGTCCCGCCGGATCCCCGCCGATGCGCTCCACACGTTCATTCAGAACCAACTGAGGGAGGCCGCCTGATGGCCAAGCGGGCCAATGGCGAAGGCAGCATCACCAAGCGCAAGGACGGCACGTTTCATGGCCGCGTGTACGTGACGACGACCAGCGGCATCCGCAAACGCGTCTCGGTCTACGGCAAGACGCGCGACGAGGTACGGCAGAAGATCACCGAGCTCCAGGCACAGGAGAACAAGGGCATTCCCGTGCCGGACACGAACATGACGCTTGAGGCGTACCTGACTTACTGGCTCGCCACGGTCGTCAAGGTCCACCGGCGCCCGAAGACCTACCAGGGATACGAGAGCGTGGCGCGCGTCCACCTCGTGCCCGAACTAGGGCGGAAGAAGATCCGCACCCTGCGAGCCGCCGAAGTGCGCACGTGGCTCGCCCGGGTCGCCTCCGAGTGCCAGTGCTGCAAGCACGGCTGGGACAAGGAACGCGGCGAGCCGCAGTGTTGCGTCGCCGGCGAGTGCTGCAAGACCCTGCTGTCCCGCCGCATGGTGCAGTCCGTCCATGCGGTGCTGCGGAACGCGCTGCAGAACGCCGTTCGAGAGGAGCTGATCGTTCGGAACGTCGCCCAGCTCGTACAGGTCCCCACACCGTCGTACGACACCGGGAAGGGGCTCAGCGTCGCAGAGGCTCGTCTCCTGCTCCGTGAGTCCGCAGACGACCGGCTGCACGCGCTCTACGTGCTCGCCCTGGTCCTGGGGATGCGCCGGGGTGAGATCCTGGGGCTCCGGTGGGACGCGGTGAACCTTGACCGCGAGACGCTCACAGTGGAGCGCGCGCTACAGCGCGTGGGCGGAGAGCTGCGATTGGTCAAGCCGAAGACCTTGGCGTCGGTCCGTACCGTCCCGCTCCCGCCGATCGTCGTGAAGGCGCTCACCGAGCACCATGAGTGCCAGGCGCAGGAGCGAGCGGCGGCCGGCATGGAGTGGAAGGAACAGGGGCTGATCTTCACGTCCCGCATCGGCACCCCGCTGGAGCCGGACAACCTGCGGCGAAGCTGGTACCCGCTCCGGAAGCGGCTGGGGCTGGAGATCCGGTTTCATGATCTCCGGCACTCCGCCGTCTCCCTGCTGCTCGACCTGGGAGTGCCGCCGCACATCGTCCGGCAGATCGTCGGACACAGCGACATCGGGGTGACCATGAAGGTCTATGCCCACGCGTCGCTCGACGAGCAGCGCAAGGCGCTCCGCAAGCTGGGCGAGACTCTCACCTGAGACCCGTTGGCGTACCGGTTGGCGTAGGCGGCACGAAAACGGCCCCACCGAAAATCCTCGGTGGGGCCGTTTGCCCTGGTAGGGCGGCGGTGGCTGGGGCCGGGGTCGAACCGGCGACCTTCCGCTTTTCAGGCGGACGCTCGTACCAACTGAGCTACCCAGCCAAGGGGTTTCACGTGAAACCCCAGCGGTCCTGACGGGATTTGAACCCGCGGCCTCCACCTTGACAGGGTGGCGAGCACTCCAAACTGCTCCACAGGACCAAGCATGCGTACGACAGTGTCGCACACCGTGGTGCGTGCCCCCAACGGGATTCGAACCCGTGCTACCGCCTTGAAAGGGCGGCGTCCTAGGCCGCTAGACGATGAGGGCTATCGGCCCGCCTGGGCGCTTCACAGCGCGTCGGGGACGTGAGAAGCATATGGGATGGGGGGAGGGTTCGCCAAAACGGTTTACGGGGCAGCGGGCGTGCGGCTCGCACCGGTACGGGCCGGGCTCGCAGCGGGACTGCCTCCGGGCGTGGCGGACGGGGGCGTGGCGCCCGGCGTGGGGCTTGTTCCCGGCTGATTCTCCTCGGCCAGGTGGCGGGCCACTTCCGCTGTCGTCTGCCCGAGGCCGCCCAGCCTGATCTCGTCCCAGGCCTGGAGGCGGCGGGTGTCCTTGTCCATGTAGAGGACCGAGGCCTCGATGGGCGCCGGGTACTCGTGCTCGACCGCACGCAGCCCGCTACCGCCCGTCGAACCCTCGATACGCAGCCGGGTGCCGTACTGCATGATCTCCGTCCCCTCGTGGTGCAGATGCCCGGCCAGGACCAGGGGTACCTCGCCGTCCGTCTGGCGCGCCGCCGTGGGCTCGTGGGCGATCGCGATGTCGACGGGGGTGCCGGCGGCCTTCTGGTCGCTCAGGGCGGCGGCCAGACGGGCGCCCGCAAGTTCCTCGGATCGGTCGCCGCCCGGCACGACCGAACGGTCGGGGGTGAACTGCGGATCACCGATCCCGGCGAAGCGCAGCCCCGCGACCGTGACCGCCTTGCCGTCGTCCAGGACGTGGACGTTCTTCATGTGCTCCAGGTAGCGCTGGGTGGTGCGGGAGTCGTGGTTTCCGCGGACCCAGATGTACGGGGCGCCCAGGTCGGCGATCGGGTCGAGGAAGCCGTTCTCCGCCGCCGTGCCGTGATCCATGGTGTCGCCCGAGTCCACGATCACGTCGATCTTGTACTGCGCCACCAGCGACGCGATGATCTTCCAGCTCGCCGGGTTGAGATGGATGTCGGAGACGTGCAGGACCCGGATGGTCGTGGGATCGGGTTCGTATGCCGGGAGGGTGGAGGTGACGTCGTACAGCTTGGTCACGTTCGTCACCAGGCGTGCCAACTCCTCTTGGTAGACGTTGAATTCGGTGACGATGCTGCGCGCGTTGCCGACCAGGGACGGGGCTGAGGAGAGCAGGCCGGAGAACTTCGGCTCCAGCACCGACTTGGGGTTCCAGGTGGCGTAGGCCGTCGCCCCGGAGGCGGCGAGGAGGGTGAGCGCCAGACCGCCGGCGGCGAGGGCGCGGCCCGGGCGGCGGTAGACGGCCAGCCCGAGGGCGGTCGCTCCGGCGACCACGGCTATGCAGGACCGTACGGCGAGGTCGAGCGTGCCGTGTTCGACGTCGTGGGTGATCTCCTCCTGGAGCCCCGAGATCCGCTCTGGATGGTCGACCAGGGCCTGGGCGCGGACCGGGTCGAGCTGGTCGACGTTGACGTCGAGGCGGAGGGGGGCCTTGTGACTGTTCAGCTCCAAGGCCCCGAGCGGAGAGACATTGATCTTGGTGCCGCCGGTGAGCGAGGGGCGCAGGGCCATGGTGGTGTTCATGGGACCCACCGGGACACGCACGTTGCCCACGACGAGCAGGCCGAGCCAGGTGCCCAGCAGGACGACGGCGATCATGCCGAGGGCCCGGAGCCAGGGGTTTGACGGCGGGACGAGTTCGGCGGAGGGGCGGGGACGGAGCGAGCGGTAGTACCGGGCGAGCGTGCCTGACGCCCTTCGAATGCGGTGTACTGCTGTGGCGGGGACGCGGGCCATTGGTCGCGTATGCCCAAGTTTCCCGGCCGGTATGCAGCACGGTTCCCGGCTCTCCTATGGCGGTGTCGTACCGGACAATGGCCTTGTGCTGGAGATGACGCGTGAGGAGTTCGAGGAACTGGTCGCCGAGGCGCTCGACCGGATTCCGCCGGAGTTGACGCGGTTGATGGACAACGTGGCGGTGTTCGTGGAGGACGAGCCGTCCGCGGACGACCCCGAGCTGCTCGGGGTGTACGAGGGGACTCCGCTGACGGAGCGCGGCGAGTGGTACGCGGGGGTGCTGCCGGACCGGATCACGATCTATCGGGGGCCGACTCTGCGTATCTGCGACACACGCGAGGACGTGGTGGCCGAGACCGAAGTGACCGTGGTCCATGAGATCGCGCACCACTTCGGAATCGACGACGCCCGGTTGCACGCACTCGGGTACGGGTGACGGCGGCTGGGCCCGCGGTGCCAAGGGGGGCGTGACGTTGTCCCCGTGGGGCGCGTGTCCTCCCGCGGGCGAAGGGAGTTGGGTAGGGGGACTCCTCGCCCCTTCCCGGCAGGGAGACCCCTACCGGAGGGTGGCTGCCCGTGCGCGCCTGTTACGTACCCGTCCGCCTGGTCGCCACGGCGCTGGCCGTCGCCGCGGCCGCCGGCTGTATGAGCGTGGGGGACGACGCCGGCAGCCCCTCGCCGTCGCACTCCACAGGACGGCACGGCGGGGCCGCACTGGACGGCGGGACGGTGGTGGGCGAGGGCGTCGGCGGAGGCCGGGGCGGGGCGGCGGTCAAGGGCGGCAAGCACGAGCCGGACGCATCGGCGTCCGGTACCTCCGCCTCGCCTTCCGCGTCGGAATCCAAGAAGGGCGCCAAGGGCAAGGGCGACCAGCCGACCGCCAAGGGGACGTCGAAGAACGGCGACGGGGGTGACGGGGGCGTGCCGCCCGCACCGACGAACGGGGAGCCGAGCTCCACGGACACGCCGCCGGATCCCCCGCCGCCGAGCCAGCCGGATCCGCCGTCGCCGACGCCGACCACCGCCGAGCCGTCGTCCTCGGCGCACGAGTAGACCACGAAGCTGATGCAGCGCGAACCGGCGCCCCAGGCGGGGGCTCCGGCCGTTTAGCCGCCGAACAGGTGAGGCGGAACAGCCGTGTGGTGAGTGTCACCCGGGATGCGCGATGCTTGGTTTGCGTTCGGCGGGTGCGAGTGCGTATGGTGGTAGATCGTTTGATCCCATTTGCCCGGCGCCTACAGGACGCGCCGCGTGTGGCGCGTACTCTCCCTTGCCGTGGCCGGACCGCATAGAGGCGGTCGATTGCGACTTCACGGATGTTTGGGCGCGTGCCGTGAACTCCGGAAGGTTCGCATTTCGCATGTCTTTTGCCAGTACTGACCACGTTGTCGTGTCCGAGGACACCCAGGACCAGGACACCGCTCCCGAGGTCACCTTCGGGGACCTCGGTCTCCCCGAGGGCATCGTCCGCAAGCTCGCCCAGAACGGCGTCACCGTCCCCTTCCCGATCCAGGCCGCGACCATCCCGGACGCCCTGGCCGGCAAGGACATCCTCGGCCGTGGCCGGACCGGCTCCGGCAAGACCCTCTCCTTCGGTCTGCCGACCCTGGCCACGCTGGCCGGCGGCCACACCGAGAAGAAGAGGCCGCGGGCGGTCATCCTCACCCCGACGCGTGAGCTCGCCATGCAGGTGGCGGACGCCCTTCAGCCCTACGGCGACGTCCTCGGGCTGAAGATGAAGGTCGTCTGCGGCGGTACCTCCATGGGCAACCAGATCTACGCCCTCGAGCGCGGCGTCGACATCCTCGTCGCCACTCCGGGCCGACTGCGCGACATCATCAACCGCGGTGCCTGCTCCCTCGAGGACGTGCAGATCGCGGTGCTCGACGAGGCCGACCAGATGTCCGACCTGGGCTTCCTGCCCGAGGTCACCGAGCTGCTCGACCAGGTGCCGACCGACGGCCAGCGCATGCTGTTCTCCGCGACCATGGAGAACGAGATCCAGACTCTCGTGGAGCGCTACCTCCACGAGCCGGTGAGCCACGAGGTCGACGCCGCCCAGGGCGCCGTGACGACCATGTCGCACCACATCCTCATCGTGAAGCCCAAGGACAAGGCCCCGGTCACCGCCGCCATCGCCTCCCGCAAGGGGCGGACCATCATCTTCGTGCGCACGCAGCTCGGCGCCGACCGGGTCGCCGAACAGCTGCGCGAGGCCGGTGCCAAGGCGGACGCGCTGCACGGCGGCATGACCCAGGGCGCGCGCACCCGGACGCTGGCGGACTTCAAGGACGGGTACGTGAACGTCCTCGTCGCCACGGACGTCGCGGCCCGCGGCATCCACGTCGACGGCATCGACCTCGTCCTCAACGTGGACCCCGCCGGCGACCACAAGGACTATCTGCACCGTGCCGGGCGTACGGCCCGCGCCGGCCGTACGGGCACGGTGGTCTCCCTCGCCCTGCCGCACCAGCGCCGCACGATCTTCCGGCTGATGGAGGACGCGGGTGTCGACGCCTCGCGCCACATCATCCAGGGCGGCGCCGTGTTCGACCCCGAGGTCGCCGAGATCACCGGTGCCCGGTCCATGACCGAGCTCCAGGCCGAGTCCGCCGGGACCGCCGCGCAGCAGGCCGAGCGTGAGGTGGCCCAGCTGGCCAAGCAGCTGGAACGGGCCACGCGGCGCGCGGCCGAACTGCGCGAGGAGGCCGACCGGCTGCTTGCCCGCGCGGCGCGCGAGCGGGGCGAGGACCCGGAGGCGGCGATCGCGGCCGCCGCGGCGGCCGAGGAGAACCCGGCGGCTTCCGAGGCCGGCGAGGCGCCGGTGGCGGAGATCTTCGTTCCGGAGCAGCCGACGGCTCAGGACGCCGAGCGGGTCGAGCGCACCGACGTGACCGAGCGTGGGGAGCGTACGTCCGGTTCGTCGTCGTACGAGCGTCGCGACCGCCGGGACGACCGGGGCGGCTTCAACCGCGACCGTGACCGTGGTTTCGACCGTCGGGACGGGGACCGTGGTGGCCGTTCGTTCGAGCGGCGTGACGACCGTGGTGGCTTCCGCCGCGACAACGACCGTGACCGTCGCCCCTTCGACCGCGACCGCCGGGACGACCGGGGCGGCTTCAACCGCGACCGTGACCGTGGTTTCGACCGTCGGGACGGGGACCGTGGTGGCCGTTCGTTCGAGCGGCGTGACGACCGTGGTGGCTTCCGCCGCGACAACGACCGTGACCGTCGCCCCTTCGACCGCGACCGCCGGGACAACGACCAGCGTTCGTTCGAGCGGCGTGACGACCGTGGCGGCTTCCGCCGCGACAACGACCGGCGTTCGTTCGACCGGCGCGACGACCGCGGCGGACACCGCAGCAGCGACCGCCCGTTCAACCGCGACCGCCAGGGCGACCGGCCCGGGTTCCGCTCCGGCACCCACGACCGCCCGTACGGCCGTCGTGACGACCACCGCGGCACCGGCTCCTTCGGCCGCCGCGACGACAAGCCTCGCTGGAAGCGCAACGGCTGACGCCGGGTCACCGACCGGCGGAGGGCCCGCACGACTCACGTCGTGCGGGCCCTTCCGCGTTTCCGGGGAGACGCGACACACGTTCACTTTTTCGCTTCCTTTACCTGTGAGGCGGTTGTTAACATCCCTCGACTTGGCATGGAGCGGTGCGGCCGGGGGGATTCGCGCGGCCGTGCACCGGGTCGGGGGGAACGGCCTCCGGCCGCCATGCCGTTCTCGCTTCCCTGGGGAGGGACCCTTGGTTCGGCGTGTGAACGCACGCTCTTCGGCGACCCGGCGTGGCCGGATCGCCCTCACTCTCGCGAGCCTGGCGGCTCTGGGCGCCGGCTCGCTGACCACCGCGGGACCGGTCGCCGCGGACACCACTCCCACACCCGTCCGGACCGACGGCGTGTGGGGCATCGACTACGCGGGCGGCTTCCTGACGACCGTGGAGAACACCCCGAGCGGTGATCAGTTCGTGATCGGCCGTCGGATTTCGGCCGACGGCTCGACGGTGCTGCAGAGGACCACGCGCGGGTACGCCGGCACCTTCGCCGTCGGCAGCCATGCGCAGCGCGTGCCGTGCGACGCGGACGGCTCGGGCTGCGTGCCGATGCGCTCCTTTGGCAACTCGTACGTCGGCTACTTCATGGACGACGGCACGGGCAAGCTGACCGCCCACATCGACCTGGACGAGAACTCGTCCAACGGGGCGGCGGAACCGGTCGTCACCGGCGCGAGGTTCGTCGACGCCACCGGCCGCTACTACGTCTACCAGGCGACCTCGACCGGCAAGCAGTACGTCGACGCCGTGCAGGGGTACTACCACCACCCCGTCCGGCTGACGCGCTCCATCACGGCCGCCTCCCTCTGGGGCCAGGCGCTGTGGGCACCCGGCTCGGGCAACGGTGTGGTCACCGTCTACGACCTGGAGAAGGGCAAGACGGTTCAGACCGTCTCCACCGGCGCGCCGTGCACGGTCAAGGAACTCCAGGTCATCGGCCGCTGGATCTACTGGAACTGCGGCCCCACCGGTGCCGCGGGCGTGTACGACCGGACGGCGAAGAAGAACATCACCGTCCCCTCGGGCCTCGTGCTCGTCGGCGACGGCTACCTCGTCCAGCACGACCGGAGCGCCGGCAAGCTCATGCTGACGGACTACCACTCCGGTACGGCCGCGCCCGCGCGCGCCGTCGCCGACCTCCCGGCGGGGAACATCGCGGACCAGCGACGGCTGACCTGGACGGTGGACAAGTTCGGCGGCGACATCGCCTACGTCGACCAGGACCAGATGATCCGGATCGTGCAGAGCGGGGTCCCGACGCAGCCGCTCGCCGCGATGGAGTCCGAGATGGACGACGAACTGGCGAGCGCCAAGGACGACTTCTGGAAGAGCACCTGGCAGCTCACCAAGCCGGCCACCTGGACCTTCAGAGTGAAGGACTCCATCGGCCGGACCGTGCGCACGCTCACCGGTAGCGGCACCGACATCGACGTCGATTGGAACGGGAAGACGGACTCGGGTTCGTACGCGTACAACGGCAAGTACACCTGGACGCTGACCGCCACGGCCGCCGACGGCGGGGGCACGTACACCTCGGGCGGCACCATCGCGCTGAGCGGCGGTCGGCAGGCTTTCCACGACCAGGGCGGCTACAGCTACGGCGAACTCGTCACCCTTGGTTCCAACGGCGCCCTGACGCTGCACTACACCGAGGGGAAGGGAACCTTCGACTGGAAGCGTTCGGCCTCCGGCTGGCCGGCCGGGACCGTCGCCGTCCCGTTCGGCGACATGGGTACCGACCGCTGTGCCGAGATGCTGGTGCGCATGCCGAACGGCGAACTGCGCCGCTACGCCGGCAAGTGCGGCGACCCGTACACGCCGTCGAGCAGCCACACCTCCCTCGGCACTGGCTGGAACCAGTACGACATGCTGACCTCGCCCGGGGACATCAGCGGTGACGGGCGGGCCGACCTGCTCGCCCGTAACGCGTCGACTGGTGCGGTCTACCTGTACAAGAGCACCAGCACCGGAAGCCTGTCCGCGCGCGTGAAGTTGTACGACAACTGGAAGACGTACAAGAAGGTTGTCGGTGTCGGTGACCTCAACGGCGACGGGATCGGCGACCTGATCGCGCAGGACAAGTCCAACGTCCTGTACCACTACTACGGCACCGGCAAGGGCACCTTCGCGTCCCGCGTCCGGCTCTTCACCAACTGGGGCAATTCCTACAACGTGGTCGTCGGCGTCGGCGACATCACCGGCGACGGTAAGGCGGACATCGTCGCCCGGGACACCGCCGGCAACCTCTACCGCCAGTCCGGCTACGGCAACGGGTCGTTCGCGCCGCGGGTGAAGATCGGCACTGGCTGGCAGCAGTACAAGGGGATTTTCTAGCCCCACTTTTCGGCCACACTGTGACGCATGTCACGCCCCCGGCATGGGCATTGCTGGGGGCATGACATCTCCCTCGCCCATCAGCGCACGTGATCCCTCAGGGAAACCGGGCGCCACCGTGTCCGACGAGGAACGGCTTGCCCAGCTCGGGTACACCCAGGTCCTCGCCCGCCGCATGTCGGCGTTCTCCAACTACGCGGTCTCCTTCACGATCATCTCGGTCCTCTCGGGCTGTCTGACCCTGTACCTGTTCGGCATGAACACGGGCGGCCCGGCCGTGATGACCTGGGGCTGGGTCGCCGTCGGCCTGATGACCCTGTTCGTCGGGCTGTCCATGGCCGAAATCTGCTCGGCGTACCCGACCTCCGCGGGCCTGTACTTCTGGGCCCACCGCCTCGCGCCCCCGCGCTCGGCGGCAGCCTGGGCCTGGTTCACGGGCTGGTTCAACGTGCTGGGCCAGGTGGCGGTGACGGCGGGCATCGACTTCGGGGCCGCGTCCTTCCTCGGCGCCTACCTCAATCTCCAGTTCGGCTTCGAGATCACCCCAGGCCGCACGGTTCTGCTCTTCGCGGCCATCCTGTTCCTGCACGGCCTGCTGAACACCTTCGGCGTGCGCATCGTCGCCTTCCTCAACAACGTCAGCGTGTGGTGGCACGTGCTGGGCGTCGCGGTGATCGTCGGCGCACTGGCGTTCGTACCGGACCACCACCAGTCGGCGTCCTTCGTGTTCACCAAGTTCGTGAACAACACGGGCTGGGGCAGCGGGGTCTACGTCGTCCTGCTGGGTCTGCTGATGGCCCAGTACACCTTCACCGGCTACGACGCTTCCGCCCATATGACGGAGGAGACCCACGACGCGTCGACGGCGGGCCCGAGGGGCATCGTCCGGTCCATCTGGACCTCCTGGATCGCCGGCTTCGTGCTGCTGCTCGGCTTCACCTTCGCCATCCAGTCGTACGACAAGGAGCTCGCCTCACCGACCGGCGCGCCGCCCGCGCAGATCCTGCTGGACGCTCTCGGCGCGACCGCGGGCAAGCTGCTGCTGCTCGTGGTGGTCGGGGCCCAGCTGTTCTGCGGCATGGCGTCGGTGACGGCCAACAGCCGGATGATCTACGCCTTTTCGCGCGACGGCGCGCTGCCGTTCTCGCATGTGTGGCACACGGTCAGCCCGCGCACCCGCACCCCCGTGGCCGCCGTGTGGCTCGCCGCGCTGGGCGCCCTGGTCCTCGGCCTGCCGTACCTGATCAACTACACGGCCTACGCGGCGGTCACCTCGATCGCCGTGATCGGACTGTACGTCGCCTACGTCGTCCCGACCCTGCTGCGGGTGCGCAAGGGCGAGGCGTTCGAACGCGGGCCGTGGCACCTGGGCCGCTGGTCGCAGGTGATCGGGGTGGTCTCGGTGGTGTGGGTCGGGGTGATCACGGTTCTCTTCATGCTCCCGCAGGTCTCCCCGGTCACCTGGGAGACCTTCAACTACGCACCGGTGGCTGTCCTGGTGGTGCTCGGTTTCGCGGCGACCTGGTGGCTGGCGTCGGCCCGGCACTGGTTCCTGAATCCGCACCACGAGCGCACCCGTGCTCGGGAGGCGGCGAGGGCTGGAACGGTGGAGGTGGTGGACCCCTAGGGACGCGGCGGACGGGCGGGGCCATCCGCAGGATCTCGGCCGCCGGTGTGGCCGGGTCACCGATACCCGATCGGAGTCCCGGCCTCCTCCGGCTATGCTCAGGGAGGCAACATCGCGTGGGCCCTTAGCTCAATTGGCAGAGCAGTGGACTTTTAATCCATTGGTTGTGGGTTCGAGTCCCACAGGGCCTACAGAGAAGCCCCAGTTCAGATCGCATCTGAGCTGGGGCTTCCGACGTTTTTGGGGCCTGAGAGATCGTTAGCTCGGCCGATGCTCGGACGAACTGCAGACGATCAAGGCATGAAGAAGCCCCAACCGGCCCGGGGGGAAGAGGCCGGCTGGGGCAGTCGGGCGGGGGTCAGGCCGCCTCAGGTCATCGTCGGGCCTCGCGCATCAGGCGACGCAGCGCCACGCCGATGTTGTGCAGGGCGGCCGCGGTAGTGCTCGCCGTCGCGGCCGCCCTTCCCAACGCGCTCCGCTCGCAGGCGCGCCGGGGGTCTTCAGCGGCTGCGGCCGACGGGGTAGGTCTGGCGCGGCGTCGCAGGCCTGCACGGGTTCGGGCAGACGTACACGGTGATGCCGCCGGCCGACGCGGAGACGTGGTCCCATTTCACGGGCGTGTCCTTGATGACGCGGTCGCAGCGTGCGCAGATCTTCACCGTGCACCTCCGCGGGCAGCCTTGCGGGCTGCGGACCAGGCACGGCGCAGGCGGCTTGCCTCGGGGCAGGCGATGGCCGTGGCCCGGCGGCAGGTGCGGCACGTGGAGCAGTGGTCCAGCAGTGCCTTGTACTCGGCTGCTGCTGGTTCCGCCGTGGGGGTAATGACCGTAGGCTCGGACATGTCGTCGCTCCCTTGAAGCGTCGGCCACGCCCCCGGGCCCGGCAGCCGCGGGGGCATTCACGTCTTTGCAGCCTAGACCTAGCTAGCTAGGTTGGCTAGGCAATCTCGTCTCGCCGATCTGGCCGAGCGAACCTAGCTTCGAGATCATGGAATGGGAGCCGGACGTGCCGCGGTGGAAGCAGGTGTACGCGGTCTACGAGGAGCGCATCACCGACGGCACGTACCCGCCGGGCACGAAGCTGCCGGGCGTCATGGCGATCGTCGCCGAGTTCGGCATCGCACAGATGACCGCTCGCCGCGTCCTCACGGAGCTACGCGCTGCGGGCCTGGCGCAGATGCAGCCGGGCATCGGGACCTTCGTTACCGAGCTACCCAAACGATAGCAACCGACCGTTGCGATATCGCCACGGTTACCGAGCAGGCATGACGAAACGCCCCCTGCACAGCCCGCGATGGGGCCGTGCAGGGGGCGTCTTCATGCGTATCTGCGGCGCGGTTCAAGGCCCATGCCGAGCAGGCCGCCGGTACTGCTGCCGCCGCCGCTGGTGTCCCGGCATGTGTAGTGGGTGGAGCCGTCCGAGTCGGGGGTGCACTCGTAGGTGGTGCCCTTGTACTCGAACGTCCAGCCCGAGGATGCGGGGCCTGCGGGACCCTGCTCGCCGCGCTCGCCCTGTGGGTCTGGGGGTCCGGTGACGCTGTCGCCAGGCGGCCCTTGAGGTCCTGGCGGCCCGGTCACGGTCGCGCCCGGCTGGCCTGGTACGCCGGGCGCACCCCAGCGGATCACACATCCACTGACACGCCCGTATCCGCTGGTCAGCGGTAGGTCGGGAACAAGCTGTGTACGAGGGGTACCCGCCGGCGGGTACCCCTCACTCCTGCACGTGGTCGCCCGCGCACTCCGGGCAGGCGTATACCTCGGTGTCGAGGACATGAGCACCGATCCGGCCGCGGGAGATGCCCGCGCTGACGGCCCCGCCCGACAGCGTTTTGCCGCACCAGCAGCAGGCGCGCCCGGCGTACTGCTCGTAGCTCAAATCTGAGGTGGGCGGGGGTTCCTGCGGGTCACGGCCGGTCGGTGAGCGGGACCAGGCCGTGGGTCTCACGGCAGTTGGCGCAGGTGAGCAGGCAGCAGCGGCTACCGCGGCCGATGCGACGCTGGTGCGCATGCGGTGTCCCCCCGGATCGTGACGCGGTTCGGGTCGCCGGTGGGGGCGGCGGACGGCTATGCAGGTGGCGTGAGCATCTCACGGACGTTCCGGGGAGGCACCTGTTACCCAGGGTCATTCTTTGACTACTGATCGGTAGCCGGGGGGAAGTCGGAAGGGACACCCACAAGCCCGTTTCCGGGTCTCTGGACGCTCCTTGGCATCTGCCTGCTACCTGGCGGCGACGGTGCCGTCCTCCAGCCGGGCGCGGGCAGCTCGTCGGCAGTCCATCCCTTGGCCGGCGCGTCCTCACCCAGCACCGCGCGCGCCCCGGTCAGCGAGGCAGTCACACTTTTGGCACGCCATACGCAGAGAAAACTGGGAAAACCCCCGCGGATGTGACGGGCCCGGGGGCCGGCCGACCGGGATGGAGTTGACTTGTTCGCGAGTACGCACCCCCTCGAGGACCGCACCAATGCCGCAACCCTGCTGAGACTGCCCGCTGGCGTCCGACTGTCCAAGCGGCAAGAGCAGGGCGCAGACTGCGCATGGTGCGGGATCACCCTCAGTCCCGCCACGGTCGTCGACCTTGGCGTCCGCCGCGTCCGATTCCTCGACGACTACCGCAGCATCTTCCCGCAGGGCTGCCGTCGCCACGCGGGCGAGGCCGCGTACCGAGCGCTGTTCGACCACGCCCCGGACTGCGAGGCCTGCATCAAGGATGCCGGCAGTTGCGAGATCGGCGTGCAGTTGCAGCGGCTGATCCGGGAGTGCAGACGATGGATCTGGGCACGCTGCGACGAGCCGATCAAGAAGGACCAGCAGTACGTCACGCGGGACATCGAGACAGCGTCCGGCCCGGGGCGATCATCTTCCTACACGCGTGGTGCCAGCGAGTCGCTGCCGCTCAGCCCCTGAGGTACCCGCGCCAGTGAAAGACCCCCGGCGCGTCTGTGTCCGCATCGGGCGCGTCGGGAAGGGCGGCCGCGACGGCGAGCACTACAGCGACCACCCTGCAGCTCCCTCCGCTCCCTCGAGGGAGGGAAGCCGAAAGGGGCGCCCAGAGACCCGGATACGGGCCTGTGGGTGCCCCCTGGCGTCTGCCTCCCTCGCCTCCCTCAGCGAACGTTTGTGCAGGTCACTCCGAGGGAGGCGGGTCAGGGAGGCGGTGAGGGAGAACTCCCTCAGATCTCGTCGCCTCCCTCCTCGTCGATGTCCTCGGCGAGCCGCTCGAGGATGGCGTCCTGTACACGCTCGCGGGCGACGACCATGCGCCCGGCCGACTTGTACTGCTCGGCGCCGTACGGCTCGAGGGCTCGCTTCAGGTCGGCTGGGCCCCACTCCCGGTAGGCATCCGGGTTGCGCTCGGCGAGCCGGTGCAGGACCTCTTGCACCAGGACGCGGGTTTCGTCGCCCAGGACCGCGGCCGTGTCGGCGAGCGGGTCGGCCGGCTCGAACGTCGGCGCGTCCACGGGCCCGGTGCCCTCGTACAGGCCCATGGCCCGCTCGACGACCGGCGTCACCTCGTCGACGCCCTTCCCAGGGTCCCGCGCCACGTAGTAGGACCGGATGACCTCGAACGGCTTGCTGGTGAAGCCGTAGGTCACCGCGGTGCCGATGTCCTGGCCCGGGACGAGCTCGGTCGCCCTGATGCCGGCCTTGTACTTGCCCGATCCGAGCAGGCCGTCGTTGGCGACCTGGTCGCCGACCGCGAACGCCACACGGTGCGAGGTGTTGCGGGTGACGTCCCGCGGGATGCTGTCCGCGGTCGGGGAGACAGTGACCCAGATGAGGGTGATGCCGACCTTGCGGGCCTTCTTCATCACCCTGATGGCCAGCTCGGCGGCCTCCTTGCCGTAGCCCTTGTGCATGAACAGCTCGTGGCACTCGTCGAAGACGACGACCCTCGGCCGCATCCGCGGGTCCTTCAGGGCCAGTTCACGCGTCAGCTTCGGCGAGTCGCCGCCGAGCTCCTCCAGCAGCTTGCCGCGCTCGGTGACCTCGCTGGTCAGGGTGCGCAGACGGTCCAGGGCGGCCTTCAGCTGCTCGTCGTCGTCGCCCTTGACCAGCGTCCGCAGGCGCGGCTTCAGCGGGTCGTAGTCGACGTTCGTCGCCATCACGTACACCTCGGCCTCGACGAGCGGATCGAGGATCGCGCCGAGCAGCAGGGATACGACAATGGACGTCTTACCGGAGCCCATGATGCCGCCGACGATCCAGTTCGCGGCCATCAGCTTGCCGATGATGGGCTCGCCGCGCTGCGACAGGGCGACGGGCACGCCCTTGAAGTAGTCGGTCGTTCCCTCGTGCAGCAGCGGCCACGGCGCCACCTTGCCCGATAGAGAGCCCTGGTCAGCGACCCACAAGTCCAACACGCCAGGCTGGTTGGGCGGCTCGGTCGGCCACGTCTCGACGGGCTTCCGCATCAGGTTGTGGGCCAGGACGTTCTTCTTCCCGTTGACCATCTCGACGGTGACGCCGAGTGGGAGCTGCAATTGGGTGTGCCAGCCGTTGCCCGAGCGGGTCGACGGCTGCACCCAACGCGGCTGCCAGCCCTCTTTGATGGCCTTGTTCAGCGGGGCGATGCCGAGGTTGCCGAGCGCCCGCATGATGGCGTTCTCGTCGGGCACGACGTCCCGCTCGTCGCCGTCGACGGGCAGCGCCCACACCGGCGCGGCCTTTGCGTGCCGGCCGACCGCCCACACCCCGGCCAGGCCGAGGAACGGCAGGGAAAACAGCAGCGGGTCCCAGATCACGGAGACGAGGAACGCGATCCAGCCGACGAACTGGACGACCGCGGCGAGCGGAGCGAGGACGTCGCGGACGTCGTGGTTGTACCAGGTGACCAGGACGCCGATGAGGAGCAGCAGCCCGGCGGCGGCCGTGGCGCCCTGGAACAGCATCCGCGGGGCGTTGAGGACCATCTGCATCAGGTCCATGCGCCGCTTGTGCCGGGCGAACCGGTAGGCGTAGGCGCGCTGCTTCCACTTCTGCACCATCTCCTCGTTGCCTGAGGCTTCGGCGATCCGCATCATCCGCTCGTGGCGGGCCGTCGTGCGGGCGTCCCACGCCCTGCGGGTGAGGATGCGGGCGCCGCCCCACACGTAGGCGCTGTGGCGGACAGCGAGCCGGTAGGCGCCGTTCTGGCGGGTCTCGACGACGACGCGCCGCAGAGAGTCGATACGGACCCTGCGGCGAACGCGCGGCGAACCCTGTTCGGCCTGCTCGGCGGCAGGCTCCGTCTTTGGTTCCGGCAAAAATTTGATCAGGCGGACCTTCGGCTCGGCGTGCCCGTTGATCCGCTCTGGGGCGGTATCCGTCATGCTGGCGCTTCCTTCCTTCTCCGATGGACGGGAGGCACGGGGCGGCCGATTTGCCTTGCCGGGTACGGCCGCCCCGTGGCGGGGTCACATGTAGCGGGTCTGGCGGCGTGCCTCGCGGCGCACCGTGGCCTGTACGGACTCCGGGTTGGCGGTGGGCAGGCGGCGCATGATCTCGTCGAACGCGTCCTTGTTGGAGGCGCTGGCCGACAGCTGCTGACGGGCGAGCTCAGCCATGTTCAGACCCTGCTCGGGAACCGTGTTCGCGCTGTTCAAGGGCACCCGCAACGGCCGCTTCTCGACCTGCTGTTCGGGCGTGTTCGCCTGCTGCTCGTCGACCTCGCCGAGGGACTTCTCCGCGGCCAGCAACTCGAGCGCAGCCGTCTGCTCCACCCGGGCGACCTGGCGGCGCACACTGGCGATCGCCAGCTTCGCGTTCGCCTTGCTGATCTCGGCACGCACCCAGGCCGCGTCTTCCGGCGACAGGTCCTTGTCGATGAAGCGCATGACGTCCATCCACAGCACCTTCGCGAACATGCTCACCGCGGCGCCGACGACGCCCAAGGCGACGCTGCCGGCGAGCAGGCCGTGCCAGAAGATGGCGCCCATCGTGCAGGCGAGCAGCGCCCAGCCCAGGCGCCGGGAGAACGCCCGCTTGCTGGCGTCGAAGCGGGACAGCCACTCCAGCAGGACGTTGACCAGCCATGCGATGTCGAAGATGGCCGCGGCGGCGTAGCCGATGCCGCCGTGCAGCAGCTGGCCGATGCTGTACGTCGACCAGACGATCGCCAGCGTCGTGAGGCCCAGGACAAGGCCTGTCGCGCTCCGGACGGCCACGGCGTCCCAGTCGCGCGGCAGGACCGGCACCCGCACCTTGTGCGTCTGCTCAACCTGGTGCGTGATCCCGTCGACGGTGTGGTCGACGAGCCGGGTACGGATCTCTTCGCGGAACTTCATCGGCCCTCCCCCTCGGCGCGGTTCTCGGCGTGGCTGAGCTGCTCCGGCCGGGTGCACGGGGCGTCCTCGTACCAGCAGAACGGGCGCAGGCCGTCGGCCGCCTTGAAGACGCGGATGGCTGCGCCGTCCGGGGCGTCGGGCAGGGCGTAGACGCGGCCGCCCTCGAGGGAGGCGAGCAGGCGGGCGGAGTGGTGCTCGCAGCCGTTCGCGCCGACGTTCGTCGCGTCCAGCACGGTCACGACGACCGGTCCATCGCACGGGGTCGGGTCGTTCGGGTGCGCGGCCGGGCAGCGGACTTCGGTAGTGCCCGCGATCAGGTGGGCGTCGTCGCGGTGGTTCTGCGCGCGACGGGCGGCGTTGCTGTCGTAGTCGGCGCGGCACTGCTGGTGCAGCTCGCGCAGGGCGCCGACCGGGGTACGGTCCTGCATGGGTCTGACTCCTTGATCGGAAGGGGTTCGGATCAAGGCGCCGTTCGGTGGTTGCACACCGGGCGGCGCCGCCGTTGTACCGGGGCGCATGTTGGGAACACAGCTGGGTTCGTACGCGCCAAACTCGTTCGGTACGGGGCGGCATCAGTAGGTGGAGCCCTGGCCTTCTGGCCTGCGGAAACGCGAACGGTCGTCATCCGGCATCACCGGGCGACACGTTGCGGGGTGAACTTTTAGTAATCCATTGGTTGTGGGTTCGAGTCCTACAGGGCCTACCCAAGAGCCCCCAGCTCAGAGGCATTCAGAGCTGGGGGCTCGGCCGTTGTCGGAGTCTCGGGCTGACCGGCTGGGCGCGGGCGCTCATGCACGGCGGACGGCCGTCGGGCTCCCTGCCGTACGCGCCCGGCACGAGCCTGTTCGACTCGCCCGACGGCACGTGCATGAACTCGGCCCACCCGTGGGCGTATCGACCACGCGGGCTCATGGCACCGGCGTCAGCCCGCGGTCAGCTCCGTGAGGGGCAGGGTGTGCTGGGTGTGCACCACCTTCGCGCGGAGATAGCGGACGTTGTGCGCCGTGGTGAAGACGCCCGTCGGGACGTGGTGGGTGACCGTGAGGCCGTGGGAGCGCAGCTGGGCCGCCTTGTCGGGGTTGTTGGAGAGCAGGTCCAGGGCGTCGACGCCGAGGGCGCGGAGCATCTGCGCGGCGGCCGTGTAGTCGCGGGCGTCCTCCGGCAGACCGAGCGCGGCGTTGGCCTCGTAGGTGTCCAGGCCCTGGTCCTGGAGGGCGTAGGCGTCGAGCTTGTTGTACAGGCCGATGCCGCGGCCCTCCTGGCGGAGGTAGAGCAGGATGCCGCCCTGGTCGGCAATGCGCTCCACGGCCTCGCGCAGCTGGGGGCCGCAGTCGCAGCGCGCCGAGCCGAAGACGTCGCCGGTCAGGCACTCGGAGTGCAGCCGCACCAGCGGGGGCCGGTCGGCCGGGGGCTTGCCGAGGATCACGGCCACGTGTTCCAGGCCGTCGACGAGGCCGTGGAAGGTGACGAGGTCGGCGGTGACCGTGTAACCGTCGCCGAAGCGCAGCGGGACCGTCACGCGGGTGCGCACCGTGGCGGCGGGGACGTCGGTCGGGTTGCTGCTGTCGCTGGGGACGGTGCCTTCGCCAAGCTCGCGCATGTCTGTCGTCCTTCTCCGGTCCTGCGGGTCGGGTGCGGAGGGTGCACCTCATGCTTCAGATTTGAAGCACAACCTCGTCGGCAGACTCTAGTCGTGCTTCAAAATTCAAGCAACCTGTTTCGGACCTGCGGGGGCCGCCATGATTCGGACCTGCTCGGATCCGCGACTCCAGGCCCGCGGGCCTTCGGACCGGTGATTCAGCGCATCGGCGAGTGGCCGGGCTTCACGCCGTGGACGAACGCCGGCGCCAGGGCACTCCGCCGCACGGCGACTGCTCGTCGTCGCCCTGGAGCGTGTCGGTGATCCGGGTGCAGATCGCCTCCAGCTGTGCCACCTGCTCGGGCGTGAGCTGGTCGAACACGGCTGCCCGTACCGTCTCGACGTGGCCCGGCGCCGTACGCTCCAGGAGAGCCATGCCGGCGTCCGTCAGGACCGCGGTGCTGCCGCGCTTGTCCGTGGGGCAACCCTCCCTGCGGACCGAGCCGTCCTTCTCGAGGCGGGTGACCGCGTACGTCAGCCGGCTGCGTGTGATCTTCAGCGTCTCGGCGAGGTCGGTCATCCGCATCTGGTGGCCGGGTGCGTCCGAGAGGTTGGCCAGGACGGAGTAGTACAGGTGCGGCATGCCGGCCTCCTGCTGGAGTTGCCGGTCGATCGTGTCCTCCAGGAGCCACGATGCGGCGAGGTAGGCACGCCAGGCGCGCATCTCCTCGGGGGTGAGCCAGCGGGTCGTCATACCGCCAGTGTAGTTATTGTTTAAAAGTTGAACCACACATCCCGCCCCCGGTCCCGCCGGACCTCGACCCTCGACCCGGAATCACCGGATCCCGACCACCGGAGCGCAATCCATGGCCCACCCCTACGTCCTGTTGTCCGCGGCCGTCTCCCTCGACGGCTTCCTGGACGACACTGGCCCCCAGCGGCTCCTGCTGTCCGGACCGGAGGACTTCGACCGGGTCGACGAGGTGCGGGCGGCCAGCGACGCGATACTCGTCGGCGCGGGCACGCTGCGCACGGACAACCCGCGGCTGCTGGTCTACTCCGACGAGCGACGCGCGGCCCGGGTCGCCGCAGGGCTGCCGGAGTACCCGCTGAAGGTCACGGTGAGCGCGTCCGGTGCCCTGGACCCGGACGCCCTCTTCTGGCACACGGGCGGCGAGAAGGCCGTCTACACGACGGACTCGGGCGCCGAGCGGCTGCGTGGATCGCTGCCCGCGGACGTCGAGGTGGTCGCCCTGGGTCCGGACGTGGACTGGCGCGCGGTGCTCGCCCACCTCGGGGACGTCAAGGGCGTACGGCGGCTGATGGTCGAAGGCGGCGGGCGCGTGCACACCCAGCTGCTCCGGCAGGGTCTCGCGGACGAGTTGCAGCTCGTCGTCGCTCCGCTGTTCGTGGGCGAACCGGGCGCACCGCGGATGTTCGGGCCGGGCGCCTACCCGCCGGGACGGATGCGGCTGGTGGAGACACGGCCGGTCGGGGACGTCGTGCTGCTGCGGTACGTGCCCACGGCGCCCGGCACCGGCGCGCTCGCCGCCGCCGCGGACCGGCGCTGGCTCGAGACGGCCTGCGAGCTCGCCGCGCAGTGCCCGCCGTCCCGCACGGCCTTCAGCGTGGGGGCGGTGGTCGTCGCGGCCGACGGTACGGAGCTGGCGCGCGGGCACTCCCGCGAGGGCGGCGACCCCGTGGTCCACGCCGAGGAGGCGGCCCTGGCGAAGCTGGACCCCGCCGATCCGCGGCTCGCGGGCGCCACGGTGTACAGCAGCCTGGAACCGTGCGCCCGCCGTGCCTCCCGGCCCGCGCCGTGCGCCCGGCTGATCCTGGACGCCGGGGTGCGGCGCGTGGTCACCGCCTGGCGCGAGCCGGACACGTTCGTGCGGGCTGCCGACGGGAACGCCGTGCTGACGGAGGCCGGGGCGGACGTGGTGCTCCTGCCGCAGTACGAGGACCTGGCGAAGGCTCCGAACGCGCATCTGCTGTCCCCTTCGACCCGCCCCTGAGACGCCTGCCACGACTGCGTGCACGGGCCGGAATGAGCTGGTGAAAGCGGGTGGGCGTAAACCCGTGCGCTTCACGTCGCGCGTATGGCTTACACTGGTATCACCGACGCGGGGTGGAGCAGCTCGGTAGCTCGCTGGGCTCATAACCCAGAGGTCGCAGGTTCAAATCCTGTCCCCGCTACTGATGGCCGAGGGCCGGAGTCCGAAAGGGCTCCGGCCCTCGGCGTTTCCTCCGTCCGACGCGAGGCCACCGGTTCGCTCCCGGTCCATACCCCGGCCGGCCCACAGCGGTCGCCCTCCGCTCCCCTTCCGTGAAGCCTGGACGCGTGGTGCAGCAAGCAGGCCCGCTGTGGCTCGAGGAGTCGTACGACGACCACGACCAGCCCGGCGGCCGACCGTCCGGCGAACCCGTGCCGGCCGCCGGTGCCGGGGACACCCCGTCATCGCGTCGTGTCGAGCGCGAGAACCGTCGTTTCTTCTGCGCGCGGGCGTTCCTGAGCGCCCTGCCCGCCCTGCTCATCGCCGTCGGGACCGGCTACGACTTCCTCGCCCCGTCGGATGTCACGGCCGGCCCGTTGTTCACCGCCGCGCCGCTCGTCGCCGCGCCGCTCTACACGCTGCGCGGCACGGTGCTCACCGGCGTGGCCGCGGTGCTCGCCGTCCTCGCCGTCCACCTCAGGTTCGGCCTTCCCGGGAGGCCCGACGCGGTCACCGAGATGGGCACTGTCGTGACCGTCGCCGTCCTGGCGGTCCTCATCAACCTGCTCGTCCGACGCAAGAACGAACGCCTCGCCTCCGCCCGGGGGATCGCCGAGGCCGTTCAGCGTGCCGTGCTGCCCGAGCCGGCCCCACGGATCGGCGGGCTGGACGTCGCGGCCCGGTACGAGGCCGCGCAGGCCGGGGCCTTCATCGGCGGCGACCTGTACGCCGTGCAGGACTCCCCGCACGGGGTACGACTCGTGGCCGGCGACGTGCGGGGCAAGGGCATGGGAGCCGTGGCCGCGGTCGCCGTGGTCATCGGCGCCTTCAGGGAGGCCGCCGAGCAGGAGTCGACCCCGGAGGCGGTGGCCCAGCGTCTGGAGCGGGCGCTGTCGCGCGAGGGCACCCGGCGGGACGGACTCGACGCGTGCGAGGGGTTCACCACCGCGGTCCTCGCCGAGATCCCGCACGGCGGTGGGGTCGTCCGGATCGTCAATCGCGGCCACCCCGCGCCCCTCCTCCTGCTCCCGGACGGCACGCTGCGGGTACTGGAGGCCCGTGAGCCGGCGCTGCCGCTCGGCATGGGAGATCTCGGGGTCTGGCCCGACCGCAGTGAGGAGTGGGAGTTCCCGCCCGGGGCGACGCTGCTCCTCTACACCGACGGCGTCTCGGAGGCACGGGACGCGCACGGCGAGTTCTACGATCCCGCCGCCCGACTCGCAGGCCGCGTCTTCCCCGGCCCCGGCGCGCTGCTGGCCGCGGTCACCGAGGAGGTCGCCCGCCACACCGGCTGCCGCGCCACCGACGACATGGCCTTGCTGGCCGTGCGCCGGCCCGAGCGCCCTTGACGGGTGACGCTCGGTGGTCGAGCGGTGCCCCTGCGCATAACAACTGATACACCGTCAACACTTGTGAGGTATATGAGGCGTGGCCAACTCGCCCGTTTTGGGTCGGTCATGGCATGAAAGTCCTGGCCAAGTACGTCAAGGATCTGTTCAACAGCTTGGAATCCGGGCTCCGCGTCTATTAACGTTCGATAACGCAGCGCGGTCGTCCCAGCCGTCACAAGAGGCGGCTCCGTGCGCATGCCGAATCCCGCAAGGGAACCGGGGAACCACCAACTTGGGGTGAATCGGGCGTATACCGCCGCGGAAGCACGGCCGGTATACGCGCGTAGGAGACCTTCCTCTCCGAACCCGTCAGCTAACCCGGTAGGCGAGACGGAAGGAAAGGAGTGCGCCCACGTGGCGTCCAACCCGCCTGCCCAGAGCACCTCGTCCGCTCCCAACGCCACTCAGACGTTCGGGTTCGCACCCGGCGCCGAGGAGGGCACTTGGGAGGAGTGGAACCCCACTGAGGAGTCCCTCCGTCCCGTCCGCGGCCGGCACCGCGTCGGCAAGCAGCGCGGAGGAGGACTCGCACGCAGCTCCACCGTTCTGGGCGTCGGTGTGATGGCCGCCGTCGGCGCGGGCGGCATGGCCACCGCGCAGACCGGCAAGCCGCCGGTGTCCATATCCATGCCGGACCTCTCCTCGGTCACCGAATCGGCCAAGGCCCTCATCGGCCAGGACACCGCCGCCCCCAAGGGCTCCGCCACCCCTCTGAGCACCGCGGGCGTCTCCACCGCCGACGCCGCCGCGGGCACCAAGGACGCGGGTGAGGCGCTGCGCACCCGGATCATCCAGCAGGCCGAGGCCCAGCAGGACCGGATCGCCGTCGAGGCCGCCCGGGCCGCCGAGGACGCCGCCGCGCAGAAGGCCGCCGCCGCGGCCAAGAAGGCGCAGGAGGACGCGGCTGCGAAGGCCGCCGCGGACAAGCAGAAGGCCGCGGAAGAGGCCAAGAAGAAGGCCGAGGCGGAACGGCTGGCGGAACTGGCCAAGCAGTTCACGCTGCCGACCTCCTCCTACACCCTCACCTCCCGCTTCGGTGACGCCGGCGCCATGTGGTCCTCCGGGTACCACACGGGCCTCGACTTCGCCGCTCCCACGGGCACGCTCATCAAGGCGATCCACAGCGGCACCATCACGGAGGCGGGCTGGGCCGGATCGTACGGCTACCGCACGATCCTGACCCTCGACGACGGCACGCAGCTGTGGTTCTGCCACCAGTCGTCGATCAGCGTCAGCGTGGGCCAGAAGGTGACCACGGGCGATGTCATCGGCCGCGTGGGCGCGACGGGCAACGTGACCGGGCCGCACCTGCACCTGGAGGTCCACCCGGGCGGCGGCGACGCGATCGACCCGATGGCATGGCTGCAGAGCAGGGGCCTCAACCCCTGACGGTTCGGGCGGGCCCTCCGCGGCCCTCCCTCCCCGGCTCCGGCAGTCCTGACGTAACCCCCCCACGTCAGGACTGCCGGTCGTGGTCGTTCCGGGTCGGAATATGTCGATCCGGTTGTTTACGCGAATTTTGCTGCGGTTCCGGAAGGCGCCCGTCCGGTACGGGCGTTGGGATTGAGCATGACTTCTCTTCGCAAGCTCGGTTCCTCCGACCTCGAGGTCTTCCCGCTCTCTCTCGGCGGCAACGTCTTCGGCTGGACCGTCGACGAGGCCGAGTCCTTCGCGGTGCTCGACGCCTATGCGGCGGCGGGCGGCAACTTCGTCGACACCGCTGACTCCTACTCGGCCTTCGCTCCGGGCAACAAGGGCGGCGAGTCGGAGACCATCATCGGCAAGTGGGTCAAGGCGCGCGGCAACCGCCCGGACGTCGTCATCGCCACCAAGGTCAGCCAGCACCCGGAGTACCAGGGCCTGCGCGCCGCCAACATCAGGGCGGCGGCCGACGCGTCCCTGCGCCGTCTGGACACCGACTACATCGACCTCTACTACACGCACTTCGACCAGCCCGAGGTGCCCGTGGAGGAGATCATCGGCGCACTGGACGAGCTGGTGAAGGCGGGCAAGGTGCGTGCCATCGCCGCCTCGAACATCTCCCCCGAACGCCTCCAGGAGTCCCTCGACCTCTCCGACCGCGAGAACCTCGCGCGGTACGTGGCGCTGCAGCCGCACTACAACCTGGTCTCGCGCGACACGTACGAGGGCGCGCTGGAGGGCGTCGCCTCCCGCGCCGGTCTCGCGGCCGTCCCGTACTACTCCCTCGCGGCCGGATTCCTGACCGGCAAGTACCGGCCGGGTACGACGGTGGACTCGGCGCGTGCGGGGCGGGCCGGCGAGTACCTGAAGTCGGAGCGAGGACTGCGCGTGCTGGCGGCCCTGGACGAGGTCGCGCAGGAGCGGGGCGCGGAGATCGCGACGGTGGCCCTGGCGTGGCTCGCGGGCCGGCCGACGGTGGCGGCCCCGATCGCCTCCGCCCGCACGCTGGAACAGCTGCCGGCCCTGCTGGCGGTGGGGGACCTGACGCTGACGGACGACGAGGCGGCGAAGCTGACGGCGGCGTCGGCGTAAGGGCCGCCCGCTTCCCCCATCGTCCCCGCGGGTCCGGCGGCGCCGAGCCTTCCGCGACCGCTACGAGCGGTACGGGTTGTAGGTGGGATACGGCGCCGCCGGACCGTAGGGCCCCGGCCAGTACGCCGGGGCGTACCCGTAGATCGGTGGGACCTGCGGTGTCACCACCGGCGGGGCCACCGGTGTCGTGGCCCGCGCGGCGTACGCGAGCGCCGGCCGTGCCACCGACCGCCGCGCCCACAGCTCGTCCAGCAGTTCCCGTTCCCGTACGACGAAATCGGCGTCGGCCCGGCCCCGGCGCCCCCGGTGGCGCAGGAACGCGAGCGAGGTGGCGTACGCCTCGTATTGCGCCACCGAACGTGCCGCGGGCTTCCCGAAGTGGTGGCGTGCGTACTCCCGGGCCAGCCGCCGGGCCCGCATCGAGCCGAGGACGAACGGTTCCACCGGGCCCAGCCACCCGGTGACCGCGTACACCGGCAGCTCCTCCCGCACGGTCCGCAGCTCCCGCTGCCGCGTCCAGACGACCAGCCAGGTCAGCAGCGCGAACGCGGGCACCATGAACGACGCGTAGACCGCGAAGAACCCGTAGTCGCCGAATGCCGAGGACCCGTTCCACATGGCGTGCATGCCCATCGCGAGCAGCAGCCCGACCAGCGGCAGCAGGACCCGGCGCAGGTGCTTGCGCTCCGAGGTGAGGGCGGCGATGCCGAAGCCGATGCCGGTGAGCACGGTGAACAGGGGATGGGCGAAGGGGGACATCACCACGCGGACGAAGAAGGTCGCGGCGGTCACGGAGGCGAGCCCCCGCTGCCCGCTCAGCTCGTCCGTGCCGAAGGCGGTGCCCAGGTAGAGGATGTTCTCGGTGAAGGCGAAGCCGGTCGCGGTGACCCCGGCGATCACCACGCCGTCGACGATCCCGGTGAAGTCCCGTCTGCGGAAGAGGAAGACCAGCAGCACGGCCGCGGCCTTCGCGGACTCCTCGACGACGGGCGCTATGACGGTCGCACCGAGGGTGTCGGCGCCGTGCGGGTCGGCGGTGGCGGTCGCTATCCATTTGGTCGCGAAGCTGTTCGCGACGATCGCGATGAGCGCGGCCGCGCACGCACCCCAGGCGAAGGCGAAGAGCAGATTGCGCCACGGCCCCGGTTCGACCCGGTCGAGCCAGCGGAACGCGGCCACGAGCAGGGGCACGGGCAGCACCGCGAGGCCCAGCCCCACCAGGAAGCCCTTGGTGCCGGTCTGCTCCCGTACGAGGGCGAGGATGACGAGCCCGGAGAGCGTCAGCAGTGTGATCGACGCGCCGTAGCGCACCCACCGCCTCTGCCACCAGTGCGGGTGCCCCAGGGTGCCTCCACCGGAGTCGCCGGCCGGATGCGACAGGTACGGGGGAAACGTGGCCACGGCATCGACCCTAACGAGGAAGGGGCGCCGCCCGCGACGGGGCCTGGTGAGGGGCCCGCGGCTCAGTCACCCGCGGAAGGCTGGTCCCGGTGCTGTACACGCCGGAAGAGCAGGTCGTTCACCACATGACCCTTGTCCAGCCCCTGGCCCTCGAAACGGGTCAGCGGCCGGAAGTCGGGACGGGGCGCGAAACCGCCGTCGGGCTGTGTGTTCTCGAACTCCGGATGTGCGGTGAGTTCCTCGAGCATCTGTTCGGCGTACGGTTCCCAGTCCGTCGCACAGTGCACCAGCCCGCCGGGCCTGAGGCGGGTGGCGGCGAGTGCGAGGAACTCGGGCTGGATGAGGCGCCGCTTGTGGTGGCGCTTCTTGGGCCAGGGGTCGGGGAAGTAGACGCGCAGCCCGTCGAGCGAGTCGGGTGCCAGCATCTCGCGGAGCAGGATGATCGCGTCGCCGTTGCCCACCCGGACGTTGGTCAGCCCGCCTCGGTCGGCGAGACTCAGCAGGTTCCCCTGGCCGGGGGTGTGCACGTCGACGGCCAGGATGTTGGTGGCCGGGTCCGCCGCGGCCATCCGCGCGGTGGCCTCGCCCATGCCGAAGCCGATCTCGAGCACGACGGGGTCCGTGTTCCCGAACAGCTCCGCGAGATCGACGATCCGCTGCCCGTCGATGTCCAGCCCCCAAGCGGGCCACAACCGCTGCAGCGCGTCCGCCTGCCCGGCCGTCACCCGGCTGCGCCGTGGCTGGAAACTGCGGATCCGGCGCTCGAAGTGCGACCCGGCCGGATCGGCCATCGGCCCGTCGGGGAAGCGCGGCTCGCCCTTGGCCCGGGCAGGCCGAGGGGACGCTCCGGCGGCAGGGGTGAGGGGTCCGCGGGGGGCGATGACGTGGTGGTCTTCGGAAGCGAAGTCGATGGACTCAGACACAGTGGGACCAATTTTACGGGCCGATGCGGCCCGGTCGGTCGAGTCCGTCCACGGCCGCGGGCGATCGTGCCGTCCGGTGCACATGAGGGCAGGCGTGGGCGCCGTGGCGACACCCGCGAGCACGGGCCCGTGAACCGGACCGTCGTCCCTGCTTGGTGCCGGGCAGCGGCTCACCCTTGGTCCAGCCCGGCCAGCACCCGCCGTGCCACCTCCCGGCCGATTGGCAGCGAAGCGGTGGCGGCGGGCGACGGAGCGTTCAGCACATGGACCGTCCGCGCGCCCTCACGGATCAGGAAGTCGTCCACCAGCGTCCCGTCCCGCAGCACGGCCTGCGCCCGCACCCCGGCCGCGGTTCGTACGAGGTCGTCCTCGCCGACACCCGGCAGCAGTCTGCGCACGGCCCGGGTGAACGCCGCCTTCGACACCGACCGCCGCAGCTCCCCTGCCCCGTAGCGCCAGTGCCGCCTGGCCATCCGCCACGCGCCCGGCCAGGCCACCGTCCCGCCCAGCTCCCGCGGCTGTACGACTCCCCAGCCGTACCCCTCGCGCGCCAGCGCAGGCACCGCGTTCGGCCCGATGTGCACCTCTCCGTCGATCCCCCGCGTCAGATGCACCCCGAGGAACGGAAACGCCGGGTCCGGCACCGGGTACACCAGGCCCCGCACCAGCTCGGGCCGCCGCAGCGCGTAGTACTCGCCCCGGAAGGGCACGATGCGCATGCCCGGGTCGTCACCGGTCAGCCGGGCCACCTCGTCACAGTGCAGCCCGGCGCAGTTGACCAGAACGCGTGCGCGAAGGACCGTTCCGTCGTCTGTGCGCGCCGCGACCCCGAGGGAAGGGCGCCGGTCGATCTGCACCACCTGCGCGCCGTACTGGATCTCCGCCCCCGACGCCTCGCCCAGCTGCCGGGCGACCGCCACGTAGTCGCAGATCCCGGTCGTGCCCACATGGATGGCCGCAAGGCCCTGCACCTCCGGCTCGTACTCCGAGATCTGGGCGGCGCCCAGCTCCCGCACCGGAATGCCGTTCTCCCGGCCGCGCTGGATCAGTCCGTGCAGACGCGGCAGCTCCTCCCGCTCGGTGGCGACGATCAGCTTGCCCGTCACGGCGTGCGCGATGTCGTACTCCGCGCAGAACTTGACCATCTCGGCGGCGCCCCGCACTGCGTACTGCGCCTTGAGGGAGCCGGGGCGGTAGTAGATCCCGCTGTGGATGACCCCGCTGTTGCGCCCCGTCTGGTGGCGGGCCGGGCCTGGCTCCTTCTCCAGGACCGTCACCCGCGTGCCCGGAGCGGCACGTGTGATCGCATAGGCCGTCGACAGGCCGACGATTCCGCCTCCGATCACCAGCACGTCGCAGTCATAGGCGATCTTCCGCACCTGCTTCACCTCCCGGTCTTCGATAGTGCACTGCGCCACTGACAATGCCCTCAAACCCGGGAGACGCCCGGCGATGCGCGCGGGCGGACTCAGGCGGGAGCCATCAGCAGCGGCCGTGCCCGCTCCCGCAGCTCCGCCACGCGCGGTTCGTCGCCGTACGGCTCGAGCCGGTGCAGCAGGTCGCGCACGTACTCCGTCGTTCGCGCCGACGATATGCGCCCGGCGACCTCCACCGCACGCACCCCTTGCTCACACGCCGCGTCCAGGTTGCCGGACTCCAACTCGGCGACCGCCGACACGACCAGGCGCAGCCCATGGGAACGGACGAACTCCTCCGTCGGCCGGGAGAGGGCCTGCTCGGTGAAGCGGCGGACCTGACGGGGTGCCTTGAGGTCCCGATAGCACTCGGCGGCGTCGGCCGCGAAACGGTCGTAGGAGTAGAAGCCGAGCCACGTCGGGTCGTTGTCGCCCTCGCGGGCCCGCTCCAGCCAGCCCTCTGCGGCCTTCAGGGCCGCGCCGGCCGCCTGGGCGTCGCCAGCGCGCGCGTGCGCCCGTGCCTCGACGAGACGGAAGAAGCTCATGGTGCGCGCCGTGGCCAGACCGCGGTTGCGCTCGAGAGCGGCCTGGGCGAGGTCGACACCCTCGTCGCCGAAGCCGCGGTAGGTCGCCTGGAGCGACATGGACGCCAGGACATAGCCCCCGAGGGGCACGTCGGCGGCCGCGCGCGCGAGGCGCAGCGCCTGGATGTAGTAGCGCTGGGCGGCCTCCTGCTGCCCGGTGTCGAACGCCATCCAGCCGGCCAGCCGGGTCAGTTCCGCGCTCGCCCCGAACAGCGCCCGGCCCACCTCGTCCGAGTACGAGCCGAGCAGCAGCGGCGCCGCCTCCACCCGTAAGCACTCGGGCACCATCGAGGAGCGCCAGTCGCCGCCCCCGTACTTGGAGTCCCAGCGCCTTGCGTCCTCGGCGGCCTCGCGGAGCTTCTGGACATCGCTGTGGCCGACCTTCAGCGGTGCGCCGGACCCCTCGCCGAGGCCGGGATCGCGCGCCACCGAGCTGTCGGCCGGGGTTATCAGCCAGCGGGAAGCGGGGGTTGCATAGGCGCTCACCGCGAAGGATCCGGCCAGCGACTGCCAGATGCCGCCGCCGGCCCGGCGCCCGGCGAGGTCGAGGCGGTACAGCTCCGTCGCCGACTTCACCGCCTGTCCTACGTCCCGGGGGAAGGCCAGGCCCACCTCCGGTGCGGGATCCGCGTCCGCCAGACCGATCTCGTGGAGCGGTACGGGGCGGCCGAGCTTCTGGCCGATGGCCGCGGCGATGAGGTGCGGCGCGGCGCCCTGCGGCACCATGCCCTTCGACACCCAGCGCGCCACCGAGGTCTTGTCGTAGCGAAGAGTCAGACCGCGCTGGGCGCCAAGGTCGTTGACGCGCCGGGCGAGGCCCGCGTTGCTGATTCCCGCGAGGGCGAGAACGGCGCCGAGTTTTTCGTTCGGCCCGCGTTGCTCCCTGGACATGCGCCACCCCTCGACACAGACGGCTGCCGCGGCGATGGCATAACCGCGCGGCATTCGTAAACCCAGCGTAGTTCGCCACATCCCAAGCGTTAAGGGGCTTAAATCCGGATGGCGGGATTGTGGTCCGCACCTCAGCACGGAGGGTTGCGGCGTGCTACCGGCGTGTGGCTGTGCGCCCGTCCGTGCGCTCTACTCCGGCCACCGGGACGGCGGTTCCATGGGCTCTGCGTGGGTCGGCCCGCTGTACTGGATCCAGTGGGCTGGGGGATACCGCCGCCTCCATCCCCGCAGGCGGCGGACCGGTCCGGGAGGCGAACTCCGCCTCCCGGACTGTGCGTTGCGGGAGGCCTGTACGGAGCGTGCGCAACGCAGCTCTCGCACAGTCGATTTGGCTGAAAACCGACCCTGGTTCTCAAGGGCGATCAAGCCTCCTACCACTGCTCTTGGGGGCGCGAAGGGCGTTTTCGGGGAGCGTTTCGGGGGCGCATTCACGTCGCTCCCACCCGATGTTCTCCGTCCGACCACGGTGTCCGCAGGGGGAGTTCACCGGCTCGCGGAAGTTTCCGCAAGGGCGCATTCCGGGGCGCGCAAGCCGTGGCAGACCCCCTCCTCCAGGCACTCTTCGTGGCAGCATGGACGCGTTCCTGCGGTGCACTGGTTGTCCACAGCCTGTGGAGGCGTCGATGCGGTGGTTGGTGGGATGGAGCAGCACCGCCGCGGGCGTCGCCGAGCCCGGCGCCGCCGGAGCCACCGGATACGACGGCGAGACCTTGCACCCGGTGGGCTCCCAACTCCTGTGGGGAGACCCCGATCCGCTGTGGGTGGTCGGCGACTGGCGTCCCGACGAGGTGCGCGTCGTGAAGGCCGACGCACAGACCCGGATCGCGGTTCTCGGCACGTGCGGTGCCTCCGACGAAGAGCTGCGCCTCAGCCTGTTCGCCGCGCGGGGAGGCGCGCTTCGCCATCTGACCGCCTGGTCCGGCGGCTACACCGCCGTGGTCCAGGTGGGGCGCAGGATCACGGTGTGCGGCGACCTCGCGGGCGCACGGCCGGTGTTCTACACCCCATGGGCGGGCGGCACGGCGTACGCGACCGCGGCGCTCCCCCTCGCCGACCTCATCGAGGCCAACCTGGACTTCGGGCACCTGGCGGCCCTCCTCGCCGCCCCCGAGGTCCCGGCCGCGGTGCACGACTCGACCCCGTACGACGGCGTCCGTCGCATCCCGCCGGGCCACGCGCTCATCCTGCGCGCGGGATCGCGTGAGATCGCCGGGTACGAGCCGGTCGCCTCGCTCGCGGTGGCGGCGCCCCCCGCGGATCCGGCCGCCGCGGTGGACGCGGTGCGCGACGCCCTCGTTGACGCGGTGCGCGCGCGGCTGGCGGCCCCTCGGCACGTCCCGGGCACTGACATCGACCCCGGGCCCGTCCCCGGCATGGGGCCGGCGGAACGCAGTGGCGCGCGCGGGGTGCCGGTTCCCGGGATCGGCGCCGACCTCTCCGGCGGACCCGCCTCCGGCACGCTGGCGCTGCTCGCGGCCGGGCTGCCGGGGATGCCCGGCACGGTCCTCGGGCACGGCACCGGCGCGGGCGAGCGCCTGCTGGCGGTCACCTTCAACGACCTTGCCGTCAGGGGCCGCGAGGCCGAGCTCGAGCGGGCCGGCACGCTGGCGGCCAACCCCCGCCTGCACCACGTCGTGGTCACCGGCGGCGAGGAAGTGCTCCCATACGCCGACCTGGAGGGCCCGCTGACGGACGAACCAAGCCCGTCCCTGGTGACGGCGGTCAGGCACCGCGCCCGGCTGGCCGCCGGCAGCGCCGACCACTTCACGGGCTACGGCGCACGGCAGGTCCTCGACGCGCACCCTGCCCGGCTCGCGGACCTGCTGATGGACCGCAAGCGGCGCCATCTCGTGCGCCCCTTGGCCGCGTTGACGAAGGCGGACGGCTCGGTGCTGGTCCCCGCGCGCGTGTACGGCGCGGCACGGAAGCTGGCCCGCACGCCGTACCGGGCCGGGGTCGACTCACTCGCCGACCGGCTGATGCAGCGGCGGTTCGACGAGCCGGGGGGCGCCGTGGGCGCCTCGCTCGCCGCGCTCACCTGGGCGAGACCTGGGCCGGCGGCGCGCTGGCTGACCGGTGAGGCCCTGGCTGAAGTATCGGTTCGCCTGCAAGGAGCCGCAGGTCGGACGGGGGTGGGGCCCGGGCAGCGGCCGGGCGATTTCCGCGCGCGTGCCGCGTTGGCGAGACATGCGGCGGATCTACGGGTGCTGGAACAGGCCGTCGAGATCCGCTCCCAGCGGCTGCACACGCCGTTCCTCGACAACCAGGTCGTCCGCGCCTGCCGGGCGCTTCCCGAGGCCCTGCGGGTGCAGCCGGGAGCGCGGGCGGCGATTCTGCGCACCGTCCTCGAGGGCGCGGGCGTCCGCGGTCTGCCGCCCGGCTGGGGCGCCCCCTCGCACGCGTCCTCGGCGGCGGCGGCCCGCACGGGCCTGCGCGTGTCCGCCGACTCCCTGACGGCCCTGTTCGCCACACCGCTGCTGGCGGAGGCGGGACTGGTGGAGGCCCGCGTGGTCCGCAAGGCGGTCCGCGCCGCCGCGGACGGCGAGCCGCTTCCCCTGGACGGGCTCGCGGACCTGGTCTCCCTGGAACTGTGGCTGCGCCGCCTGCTGGCCCGCCGAGGCACCTGCTGGACAGGCACCCCGGCCATGGCCCGCGCGGTCCCGGCGGGCATCTCGCCACAGGGGCGTGCGTTGGGGGCGGGGGCGTAGGGCGACGGTCGGGCGGGGTGCTTTGACTCGTCGGTGGGGCAGCCGGGTGGTGTGGTGCCCTGGTGTTTTCGGAGCGCTCGGATGGCATCTGTCCACAGGGCCGCGCCTTGAGGGCGGGGCGCAGGCCAAGCACCGGGCGGTTGCCGGCGTGGCGCCTCGCCGCGTCGTCGGGATGGCCGGGCCCGGGCTCGGGTGGTCCCAGCGGGTAGCCCGCCGCGGGGGTGCGCGTCGAGGCGGGGCGTGGGCCCACGATCGAGCAGTGCCTGGTGCGGCGCCCTGCCGCGTCGTCGGAGTACCTGGGTACGCCGTCCCCCGACCGCCCTGCGGCTCGCCGTGGAAACCGTGTGCCTCGTACCGCCGTCCCAGGGAGAATGGGCCGGTGCGGTACAGGATTCTGGGCGTCGCCCAAGCCGAGGACGAACGGGGAGTCCCCGTACCCCTCGGCGGCCCCCGTGTCCGCACCCTGCTCACCGCGCTCGCCCTGCGCCCCGGCCGCACCACCGCCCGCGGCACCCTGATCGACGAGGTCTGGGCCGACGACCCGCCGCTCGACGCACCGGCCGCCCTCCAGGCCCTCGTCGGACGTCTCCGCCGTGCCGTGGGCCGGGAGGCCGTCGATTCGGAGCCCGGCGGCTACCGGCTCGTCGCCGACCGCGAGGCCGTGGACCTGTTCGTCTTCGAGGACCTCGTCCAGCGCGGCACCTCGGCCCTCGCCCGCGGCGAGGCGGACACCGCCGCCCGCGATCTGCGCGAGGCCCTCGCCCTGTGGCACGGTCCCGCTCTCGCCGACCTCGCGGACCGCGGCGCCGCGGCCCGTCCCGAGGCCCTCCGCCTGACGGCGACCCGTTCCCGCGTCGAGGCCGACCTGTGCCTGGGCCGCGCCCCCGACGTCGTGCCCGAGCTGACGGAACTGACCGCGGCCCATCCGTACGACGAACCCCTGCACGCCCTCCTCATACGAGCCCTGCGGGCCACGGGCCGCGGCGCCGAGGCCCTGGCGGCGTACGAGAGCGTGCGCCGCGCGCTCGCGGAGGGACTGGGAACCGATCCGGGGACGGAACTGCAGGCACTCCATGACGAGTTGCTGTCCCAGCAGCCGTCCACGTCCACGCCGCCGCCCGCGCGTAGCGGCCCCTCTCCGGCGGGCTCCCGCGCCGTCCGCACCGGCAACCTCCGTCCCCGCCTGAACTCCTTCGACGGCCGGGACCCCGAACTCGACGCCATCCGCTCCGATGTGCGCACGGCCCGCCTCGTCACCCTCACCGGACCGGGCGGCTCAGGGAAGACCCGTCTCGCCGAGGAGGCCGCCGCCGGGCTGCCACAGGCGTGGCTGGCGGAACTGGCCCCGCTCGACCGGCCGGAGGCGGTCCCAGCCGCGGTGGTCAGCGCCCTCGGCCTGCGCGAGACCGTGCTGATCACCAACGAGATGGCGATGCCGCAGGACGACCCGGTCGCCCTGCTGATCGAGTACTGCGCACCGCGCAGCGAACTCCTGATACTCGACAACTGCGAGCACGTCATCGACGCCGCGGCCGAGCTGGGGGAGACCCTCCTGACGCACTGCCCCGGGCTCACGATCCTCGCCACCAGCCGCGAACCCCTCGGCGTGCCCGGCGAGGCCGTCCGCCCCGTCGAGCCCCTGCCGCCCGACCCCGCGCGCCGGCTCTTCCTGGAGCGCGCGGCCGCCGTGCGCCCCGACGCGCGCGCCGTCCACGACCAGGCGGCCGTCGACGAGATCTGCCGCCGTCTCGACGGCCTCCCGCTGGCCATCGAACTGGCCGCCGCCCGCCTCCGGGTGCTGACCCCCCGGCAGATCGCCGACCGCCTCGACGACCGCTTCCGGCTCCTCACCTCCGGGAGCCGTACGGTGCTGCCCCGCCAGCAGACCCTGCGCGCGGTCGTCGACTGGTCCTGGGACCTGCTCGACGAGCGCGAGCGCAATGTGCTGCGCGAGGTCTCCGTCTTCGCCGGCGGCTGGGACCTCGCCGCGGCCGAGGCGGTGTGCACCGGGCCCGCCGCGGAGCTCATCGGGTCGCTCGTCGACAAGTCCCTGATCGTCGCGACCCCCTACGAAAAGGACTGCGCCAGGCCCTGGTGAGCGGGTGCGCGGAGTCGGTGACGGCGGGGCTGCTGGAGATGGCGGCCAATGTTCTGGGCAGCATGGGCGCGCACTCCTGCGCGGTCCGGCTGTTCGGCGCGGCCGACCACTGGCGCGGAGCGTCCGTACGTCCCGAACCCGAGCGGACCCGGGCCGAGCGCACGCAGGCCGCGGCCCTTGAGGCCCTGGGACCGGCCCGGTTCGGCGCCGAGCGCGCCAAGGGTGCGGCGTTCACCACGGACGATGTCCTGCGGGAGCTGGCGCGGGCAGCCACGGAGTGAGCCGGCTCCGTCCTCCTGGCGGCTGAGCCGCGACCCGGCCCCGGCCGTGAGCCTCGCCGCCGCATGCCGCGCCTCGCTCCCGGAAGGACCCGTACCGAGCCACTCGCCGGCGCGGACACCCGCGCGGCCGCCCCACCGGTACTCCGACCGGGGAGCGGCCAACGCGGGCGCCGCACACAGCAGATCAGCGGAACGGACGGCGAGGGTCGTCACAGCGTCCGGCAGACGGACCCGGCCTCCGGCCGCCCGCATGCCCGGCAGCCGTCGTGTCGGAGCCACACCTCGTCACACGGGCCGCGCACTGCCCCGCCCGCGCATCGGAGGCCGTCGCCGGAGCGGCCCCGGCACCTCCACCCCGTCCGCCTTACGCCGGACGGGACCGCAGGCCGTCCAGGAGGATGTCGAGCAGCCGCGCCGAGGCCGCCGCCTGTTGGGCGGCGTCGGGCAGTGACGGCGCCGCTGTCGCGATCACCAGCAGCACGTCCGAGACGGTGACGTCCGCCCGGAGCTCACCCGCCGTACGGGCCCGCTCCACGAGCTGTCCGACGACCTCCAGCAGCGTCGCCGCACCCGCGTCGTCCGGCTCCGGCTGCTGCTCGACGAGCCGCAGCTCGGTGGCCTGGGAGCGCTGCAGCGGAACCCGCAGCTCGTCCGTCCCCTGAGCGTCCTCCTCGAGGACCCCCACCTTGAGCACCTGCGGCGGCAGCAGCCGCCCCGCACCCGACGCCACCGACGTCCGCAGGAAGCGCGCGAGCGCCGACCACGGCTCGTCCTCCTGGCCGAGCGCCGCCCTGGCCTGGTCGGTCAGCCGGGAGGTCTCCTCCTCGGCTATCCGCCGCACCAGGACGTCCTTGCTCGGGAAGCGCCGGTACACCGTGCCGACGCCGACCCTGGCGCGCCGCGCCACGTCCTCCATCGGCGCGCCGTACCCCAGCTCGCCGAACACCTCGCGCGCCGCGCGCAGTACGTGCTCCAGATTGCGCTGTGCGTCCACGCGCAACGGCGTCGTCCGCGAACTGTCCCCGCGTCCGTTCCCCGCCGCGCTCACCACGCCCGCCGGTGCGACGGCGGACGCGGACGACCAATGAGAGTCCTGAATATGCATAAGCGATCCCCCGGTAATGACGTCTCCCCCCGGAGACTCTCCCGCGCCATTGGAAGCCGGAGCGTACGGAACAGGCGTCGTACGTGAGCGGATCCGCCCGTCGCGGACCCCTCGAGTGCATCCCCCCTACACTCCGTCGACACGAACATAGTTGAGCAGGAGTCAATTCAGAAGGGGCAGGTTCCGCACGGAGCGCCCCCCGATCGGAGTACGGGGCGGTTACGTCCCGGTTGCACCCCCTAAGTTCACCCTGCCCCCACCCGCTGACCTGCGGTTCTTCTCCGCACTCGGGCAATTCGGCCAACTCTGCCTGGCGCCGTCGTCCGGTCACACAATTTGCCGGGGCTGTGGACAAACTCAAGAGTCGGGTGCGTCATGGGATGGTGACGGCTGCAATCCATCGGGGGACGCCCCCCGACCTCCCGAAGTGTGTGCGCATCCTCATCGTCGGCGGTGGCTACGTCGGTCTGTACACGGCCCTGCGCCTGCAGCGGAGACTGAAGGCGGAACTCGCGCGGGGCGAGGCGGAGATCGTGGTGGTCTCGCCCGATCCGTACATGACCTACCAGCCGTTCCTGCCCGAGGCCGCCGCCGGCGCCATCTCGCCGCGCCATGTGGTCGTCCCGTTGCGCCGGGTCCTGGAAGGCTGTCATGTGGTCATCGGCGAGGCCATGGCCATCGACCACGCCAAGCGCACCGCCACCGTCGCCACGCTCGCCACCGAGGAGACGGGGCAGACGGAGCAGCTGTCGTACGACGAACTCGTCCTCGCCCCCGGCTCCATCTCGCGCACGCTCCCGGTCCCCGGTCTCGCCGAGTACGGCATCGGCTTCAAGACCGTCGAGGAGGCCATCGGCCTGCGCAACCACGTCATCGAACAGATGGACATCGCCTCCTCCACCCGCGACCCCGCGATTCGCGACGCGGCCCTCACCTTCGTCTTCGTGGGCGGCGGTTTCGCCGGGGTGGAGGCGCTCGGCGAGCTGGAGGACATGGCCCGCTATGCGGCGCGCTACTACCACAACGTGAAGCCCGAGGACATGAAGTGGATCCTTGTGGAGGCCACCGGCCGTATCCTCCCCGAGGTCGGTGAGGAGATGGGCCGCTACACGGTGACGGAACTGCGTCGCCGCAACATCGACGTACGCCTCGAAACACGCCTCGAGTCGTGCGCCGACCGGGTGGCCGTGCTGTCGGACGGCGCGCGCTTCCCGACGCGCACCGTCGTGTGGACCGCCGGCGTGAAACCGCACCCGATCCTCGCGGCCACCGATCTCCCCCTGAACGGGCGCGGCCGTCTGAAGTGCACCCCGGAGCTGACCGTGGATGGCGTCACGCACGCGTGGGCCGCGGGGGACGCGGCCGCCGTTCCCGACGTCACCGCCGCGGAGCCCGGCAAGGAGACCGCCCCCAACGCGCAGCACGCGGTGCGCCAGGCCAGGGTGCTCGCCGACAACATCGTGCGCGCCATGCGTGACCAGGCCCTGGAGCCGTATGCGCACAAATACGTCGGTTCGGTCGCGTCCCTGGGGCTCCACAAGGGTGTCGCACACGTCTACGGGCGCAAGCTGAAGGGCTATCCTGCGTGGCTCATGCACCGCGTGTACCACCTCAGCAGGGTGCCCACCTTCAACCGCAAGGCGCGGGTACTGGCCGAATGGACGCTGGCCGGGCTCTTCAAGAGGGAGATTGTCTCCCTCGGTTCACTCGAACATCCCCGTGCGGAGTTCGAACTGGCGGCCGGTGGAAAGCATTCTGGTGACCCGAAGGAGTCGTTCTGACCGGACCGAGGAACTCGGCCGAAGGGACCGACGTCTGACGGATGTCGGTCTGTTCGGACAGACTGGTCCACGACCCAGGGCGGGCCGACCCTCGCCCGGACGCATCCACCAGGCTTTCCCCACTGTGCCGTACCCCCGGGGGGCAGGCCCCGGACCCCCGACCGGGTCCGGAGCCGGTCGGCGACGACAACGACGAGGCAAGGAATCGGTGAACTTCACCCGCTGGAGCGCCCGGCTCCCCGGAACGCAGCGCCGCGCAGCAGCGCGGACCGAGCAGGCGGTCGCTCAGGACCGGCGGGAGGAGGGCTCCGTGCCCGCTGCCCGCGTCGAGCGGCTCACCGACGGCATGCCGGGCGTACCCGCCGTCGACGGGCTTCCGGTGCGCGAGGTCATCGACCGCATCCCGGCCCTCGTCGCACTGGTGCACGGCCCCGACCATCGCATCGCGTACGTCAACAACGCCTATGCGGCGGCCTTCGGACCCCGGCCGGTCGGCGGAGCCGCCCGTGAGGCGCTGCCCGAGCTGGACGAACTCGGCCTCCTGCCGCTCCTGGACCAGGTGCTGCGCAGTTCCAAGCCACGTACGGTCAAGTCCCGCAAGGCGGCCGACGGCCGTTCGTACACGTTCACGTGCACCCCGGTGGACGTGCCCGGCGACAAGGCCAGAGGCGTGCTCGTCTTCGCCGCCGACGTCACCGACCACGCCGAGGCCGCCGAACGGCTGCGCGCCAGCGAGCGCGAGCAGCGCGAGACCGCCGTGACCCTCCAGCGCTCCCTGCTGCCGCAGGAGCTGGAACAGCCCGACGATCTGCGCATCGCCGCCACCTACCAGCCGGGCGGTACGGAGGCCGCGGTCGGCGGCGACTGGTACGACGTCATCACCCTCGGCGGCGGCCGCACGGCGCTGGTGATCGGCGACGTAATGGGCAGAGGCGTCCGCGCGGCGGCCGTGATGGGCCAGTTGCGCACGGCCGTGCGCGCCTACGCCCGACTGGACCTGCCTCCGCACGAGGTGCTCCAGCTCCTCGACGGCCTGGCCGCGGAGATCGACGCCAACCAGATCGCGACCTGCGTGTACGCCATCCACGATCCGAACGAGGGCCGGCTGGTGTACGCGTCGGCGGGCCACCTGCCGATCCTCGTCCGCGACGAGAGCGGAGCGGTCCTGCGCGCCGACGAACCCACCGGCCCGCCGCTCGGCACCGGCGGCTGGGTGCACACGTCGGGCTCGGTGCCGCTCGGTCCCGGTTCCACGGCCGTCCTCTACACGGACGGTCTGGTCGAACGCCGGGACGCCGACCTCGACGAGGGCATCGAGGCCCTGGAGAGGGCGCTCGCAGGCGCCACGGGCACGCCCCAGGTGATCTGCGACCGCCTGCTGCGCTCGGCGGGCGTCACAGCGGACCACGACGACGACGTGGCGGTCCTGGTCCTCCAGCACCCGGCGCGCACGGGCTCCGACGGCGACCTCTTCCGCAATGCCGCGCTGGAACTGCTCGGCGGAGTGGAGGCGGCTCCACGCGCGCGTGCCTTCGCCTCGGGGGTGCTGACGAGCTGGCGGTTCCCCACGGATCTGCACGATCTCGGCGTCCTGGCGGCAAGCGAGCTGGTCGCCAACTCCTTGCAGCACGGCATCCCGCCGATGAGGCTGCGCCTCAGGCGCACGGACCGACGCCTGATCATCGAGGTGACGGACGGCGACGACAGTCTGCCGCGCCGACGCCGCGCGGAGCCGGCGGACGAGGCAGGGCGGGGCATCGCCATCGTGGCGACCATCGCCTCCAACTGGGGATCGCGGCGCACGCCCGGGGGCGGGAAAGCGGTGTGGTGCGAGTTCGCGCTGCCGCGGGGCGCGGGCTGAACGAGTGAGCGCCGGACGGGCGGAAGACCGGCCCGTCCGGCGATCTGGGCGCCGTGCGGTCAGGCGTGCGTCGCGGCGGGCTCCATCGACGCACCGCCCTGTGCCACCACCAGGCTCCGCGCGGACGACGCCTGGTCCTGGGCGGGCGTGAGCCGGCGTCCGAGCCGGATCGCCAGGAAGGTGATGCCCAGCGAGCACAGCAGGAATGTCACCACGTACGGTGCGGGCAGCGACGCGGCCAGCGGACCGCCCACGGCAGGGCCCACGGCCAGGGCGAGCTGCTTCACCAGGGCGAACGCCGAGTTGTACTGGCCGGCCATGCCCGTCGGCGCGAGATCGGCGACCAGCGGCGCGAGCGTGGGCGACAGCATCGCCTCACCGAGCCCGAACAGCGCGTACGTCGAGACGAACACTGCCGTCGCCATGCTCTGGCTGCCGTGGCCCAGCCCCGCGAACGCGGCGGCGGCCCACGCGACGGCCCAGATGAGACCCACGGCCGCGATCACCCGGGACCGCCTCCGCCGCTCCACGAACTTCAGCACCGCGAACTGCGCCACCACGATCATCATCGTGTTCGCCGCCAGCGCCGTACCCAGCGCCGACGTCGAGATACCGGCCGCCACGACGCCGTAGGCGCTCAGCCCCGACTCGAACTGTCCGTAGCAGGCGAAGAACAGCACGAAGCCCAGCACGCACAGCTGAACCATGGCCCGGTTGCCCAGCAGCTGCTTCCAGCTCGCCCGGCCGGCGGACGGCGCGGCGGTCCCGACGTTCGGCGCGTGGGGCAGGCGTACCGTCGCCATGATCACGACGAGCAGCAGGAACATCGCGGCCTCGATCGAGAACAGGAGCGTGAAGGAGGCGGCGCGCTCGGCGTCGACGAGATGGCCGCCGATCAGACCGCCGATCCCGAGGCCGAGGTTCTGCAGGAAGAACTGCATGGCGAAGTCCCGCGACCGGGTCGCCGCGGTGGAGCAGTCCACGATCATCGTGGCCAGCGCGGGCTGCATGACGGCCTGTCCGGCGCCCAGTACGGCCGCCGACGCCAGCACGCTCGCCGCGCTGCTCGCCAGTCCCAGGCCCATCGCGCCGACCGCGGCGGTGATCAGGGCGGCGATCAGCACCGGAAGCGGACCGCGCCGGACGATGGCCCGCCCGGCGAACGGCAGCACCACGAGCGCGGCCACGGCGAAGACGGCGAGCACGAGACCCGCCGTCATGGCACCGAGAGCCCGCACCTGCGCCACGTAGACGTACAGATACGGGACGGTGAAGCCGAGGCCGAACGCGCCGAGCGTGTTGCCCACATGGATCCGGCGCATCGCCGCGCCCGTCGCCCTGGTCACGTTCACCTGCCTTGTGTAGAGGGCACGCCCAGGACCGACCCGTACGTCTTAATCCTGAAAGCGATTAGCCCTGAAGACTTCGAAGCTAAAGTTAGGATCTAAACAATACACCTCGAAGGACTTCGACGCCAAGGGACCGCGTGCCATACTGCGGCCATGGGCGACAACCCCGGCTGCAGCGAGCCGACCCTCGACGAACAGATCGCCGCCTACCAGCGCGAGTTCCGGGACCTGGACCCCCAGGTCGAGAAGATCGTCTCCGCGCTGTCCCGGCTCAACCGCCGGATGCACGTCGCCTACGGACGCCAGACCGCGGCACTCGGCATCAGCAACGCCGAGTGGGAGGTCCTCAAGGCGCTCGTCCTCTCCGGCGCCCCCTACCGCATGGGCCCGAGTGAGCTCGCCAAGCGGCTCGGCCTGACGCCGGCCGCGATGACCCACCGCATCGACCGCATGGTGAGCGAAGGGCTCGTCACCCGTGAGCGCGACGAAGCCAACCGGGTCCGCGTGATCGTGGAGCTGACCGCCGACGGCCGCGAGAAGTGGCTGGAGGCGATGCGCCTGGCCTCCGGTTTCGAGGAGGACCTCCTGCAGGACCTCTCTCCGGAGGAGCGCACCATCCTCGGCGAGGCCCTGACCCGGCTGCTCCGCCGGGTGGAGCACGCCCAGCCGGACGCCGGCGGCAGGCTCACGGACCTCGACTGAGATGAGCCGGGGCACTCACCCATTCGGGGACTCACCGAGGCGCCG
The DNA here is from genome assembly GCF_050936285.1 of Streptomyces sp. CA-106110. Classification (NCBI taxonomy): domain Bacteria; kingdom Bacillati; phylum Actinomycetota; class Actinomycetes; order Kitasatosporales; family Streptomycetaceae; genus Streptomyces; species Streptomyces sp. CA-106110. The sequence continues at coordinate 6,541,765 of NZ_JBNJNB010000001.1, forward strand.
GATTGACACCGGAATGTCCGCATCGTACGTTTATGCAGCCGCTGCGGCGTGAGACCGCCCCCTGGCAGGGACGGGTGCAGTCGCAGGGGCTCGAAAAAATCTTGCGATGAGGGGTTGACTGCCCCTTGCTCGATCCGTAAAGTTCTTCGAGTTGCCACGAGGCCGTAACGGTCCTCGGGGCCACCTCCGCCGCAGCAGCGGCAACCAAACCAACCAGCACGATCTCGCAACGGGATCAATTTCGGCGTGTCCGAATTTCGATTCCGCTGGGTCATGGCGACTTTGCGCCGGTCGAGTTCACCTCGATTTGGGAATCGCCGGAGAGATCGGCTAAGGTTTGGGGCGTCGGAACGGCCAACGGCCAGGAAGACAGCCCCGGTTGACAGGGGGTCAGGTCCGAAGAGAACCAAGGGATCTGATAAAGTCAACAAAGCCGGAAGGCCGAAAGGCCGGAAAGCAACCGAGGAAATCGGGTCGAGAAAAGATCTGATAGAGTCGGAAACACCGAAGGGAAGCGCCCGGAGGAAAGCCCGAGAGGGTGAGTACGAAGGAAGCGTCCGTTCCTTGAGAACTCAACAGCGTGCCAAAAGTCAACGCCAGATATGTTGATACCCCGTCCGTCGGAGATATTTCCGATGGTCGTGGTTCCTTTGAAGAATACACAGCGAGGACGCTGTGAACGGTCGGATTATTCCTCCGACTGTTCCGCTCTCGTGGTGTCGCCCCGATCACGGGGAAGCATTCACGGAGAGTTTGATCCTGGCTCAGGACGAACGCTGGCGGCGTGCTTAACACATGCAAGTCGAACGATGAACCACTTCGGTGGGGATTAGTGGCGAACGGGTGAGTAACACGTGGGCAATCTGCCCTGCACTCTGGGACAAGCCCTGGAAACGGGGTCTAATACCGGATACGAGCCTCCTCCGCATGGTGGAGGTTGGAAAGCTCCGGCGGTGCAGGATGAGCCCGCGGCCTATCAGCTTGTTGGTGAGGTAACGGCTCACCAAGGCGACGACGGGTAGCCGGCCTGAGAGGGCGACCGGCCACACTGGGACTGAGACACGGCCCAGACTCCTACGGGAGGCAGCAGTGGGGAATATTGCACAATGGGCGAAAGCCTGATGCAGCGACGCCGCGTGAGGGATGAAGGCCTTCGGGTTGTAAACCTCTTTCAGCAGGGAAGAAGCGAAAGTGACGGTACCTGCAGAAGAAGCGCCGGCTAACTACGTGCCAGCAGCCGCGGTAATACGTAGGGCGCAAGCGTTGTCCGGAATTATTGGGCGTAAAGAGCTCGTAGGCGGCTTGTCACGTCGGTTGTGAAAGCCCGGGGCTTAACCCCGGGTCTGCAGTCGATACGGGCAGGCTAGAGTTCGGTAGGGGAGATCGGAATTCCTGGTGTAGCGGTGAAATGCGCAGATATCAGGAGGAACACCGGTGGCGAAGGCGGATCTCTGGGCCGATACTGACGCTGAGGAGCGAAAGCGTGGGGAGCGAACAGGATTAGATACCCTGGTAGTCCACGCCGTAAACGGTGGGCACTAGGTGTGGGCGACATTCCACGTCGTCCGTGCCGCAGCTAACGCATTAAGTGCCCCGCCTGGGGAGTACGGCCGCAAGGCTAAAACTCAAAGGAATTGACGGGGGCCCGCACAAGCGGCGGAGCATGTGGCTTAATTCGACGCAACGCGAAGAACCTTACCAAGGCTTGACATACACCGGAAACATCCAGAGATGGGTGCCCCCTTGTGGTCGGTGTACAGGTGGTGCATGGCTGTCGTCAGCTCGTGTCGTGAGATGTTGGGTTAAGTCCCGCAACGAGCGCAACCCTTGTCCCGTGTTGCCAGCAGGCCCTTGTGGTGCTGGGGACTCACGGGAGACCGCCGGGGTCAACTCGGAGGAAGGTGGGGACGACGTCAAGTCATCATGCCCCTTATGTCTTGGGCTGCACACGTGCTACAATGGCCGGTACAATGAGCTGCGATACCGTGAGGTGGAGCGAATCTCAAAAAGCCGGTCTCAGTTCGGATTGGGGTCTGCAACTCGACCCCATGAAGTCGGAGTCGCTAGTAATCGCAGATCAGCATTGCTGCGGTGAATACGTTCCCGGGCCTTGTACACACCGCCCGTCACGTCACGAAAGTCGGTAACACCCGAAGCCGGTGGCCCAACCCTTGTGGAGGGAGCTGTCGAAGGTGGGACTGGCGATTGGGACGAAGTCGTAACAAGGTAGCCGTACCGGAAGGTGCGGCTGGATCACCTCCTTTCTAAGGAGCATCTAGGTCTCGTAAGAGATCCAGAGCCACTACGTCGGCGAATGACCGACGGTGGTCAGCTCATGGGTGGAACGTTGACTACTCGGCACACTTGACCTGCTCTGGTTGTTAGTACTGCTTCGGCGTGGAACGCGAGTTGGAGAGGTGAGGGTGTCGGGCACGCTGTTGGGTGTCTGAAGGTACGGCCGTGTTGGTCGTCCTTCGGTGCCGGCCCCAGTGAACTCGGACCGTGATGGTTCGGGGTGATGGGTGGTTGGTCGTTGTTTGAGAACTGCACAGTGGACGCGAGCATCTGTGGCCAAGTTTTTAAGGGCGCACGGTGGATGCCTTGGCACCAGGAACCGATGAAGGACGTGGGAGGCCACGATAGTCCCCGGGGAGTCGTCAACCAGACTTTGATCCGGGGGTTTCCGAATGGGGAAACCCGGCAGTCGTCATGGGCTGTCACCCACTGCTGAACACATAGGCAGTGTGGAGGGAACGAGGGGAAGTGAAACATCTCAGTACCCTCAGGAAGAGAAAACAACCGTGATTCCGGGAGTAGTGGCGAGCGAAACCGGATGAGGCCAAACCGTATGCGTGTGAGACCCGGCAGGGGTTGCGTATACGGGGTTGTGGGATCTCTCTTCTGTTGTCTGCCGGCAACAGGACGAGTCAGAAACCGTTGATGTAGGCGAAGGACATGCGAAAGGTCCGGCGTAGAGGGTAAGACCCCCGTAGTCGAAACGTCAGCGGCTCGTTTGAGAGACACCCAAGTAGCACGGGGCCCGAGAAATCCCGTGTGAATCTGGCGGGACCACCCGCTAAGCCTAAATATTCCCTGGTGACCGATAGCGGATAGTACCGTGAGGGAATGGTGAAAAGTACCCCGGGAGGGGAGTGAAATAGTACCTGAAACCGTGTGCCTACAAGCCGTGGGAGCGTCGGAAGCACTTCGGTGCTTCTCGTGACTGCGTGCCTTTTGAAGAATGAGCCTGCGAGTTTGCGGTGTGTTGCGAGGTTAACCCGTGTGGGGTAGCCGTAGCGAAAGCGAGTCCGAATAGGGCGTTTGAGTAGCACGCTCAAGACCCGAAGCGGAGTGATCTAGCCATGGGCAGGTTGAAGCGGAGGTAAGACTTCGTGGAGGACCGAACCCACCAGGGTTGAAAACCTGGGGGATGACCTGTGGTTAGGGGTGAAAGGCCAATCAAACTCCGTGATAGCTGGTTCTCCCCGAAATGCATTTAGGTGCAGCGTCGTGTGTTTCTTGCCGGAGGTAGAGCACTGGATAGGCGATGGGCCCTACCGGGTTACTGACCTTAGCCAAACTCCGAATGCCGGTAAGTGAGAGCGCGGCAGTGAGACTGTGGGGGATAAGCTCCATGGTCGAGAGGGAAACAGCCCAGAGCATCGACTAAGGCCCCTAAGCGTACGCTAAGTGGGAAAGGATGTGGAGTCGCACAGACAACCAGGAGGTTGGCTTAGAAGCAGCCACCCTTGAAAGAGTGCGTAATAGCTCACTGGTCTAGTGATTCCGCGCCGACAATGTAGCGGGGCTCAAGCGTACCGCCGAAGTCGTGTCATTCATATATAAGCCCCAACGGGTGTATGGATGGGTAGGGGAGCGTCGTCTGCCGGGTGAAGCGGCACTGGAAGGTAGTCGTGGACGGTTGACGAGTGAGAATGCAGGCATGAGTAGCGATTCACACGTGAGAAACGTGTGCGCCGATTGACTAAGGGTTCCTGGGTCAAGCTGATCTGCCCAGGGTAAGTCGGGACCTAAGGCGAGGCCGACAGGCGTAGTCGATGGATAACCGGTTGATATTCCGGTACCCGCTGTGAAGCGTCAAACATCGAGCATCGTGATGCTAAGGCCGTGAAGCCGTTCCGGACCCTTCGGGGAAAGGAAAGTGGTGGAGCCGCCGAACCAAGCGGTTAGTAGGTGAGTGATGGGGTGACGCAGGAAGGTAGTCCATCCCGGGCGGTGGTTGTCCCGGGGTAAGGGTGTAGGCCGTGCGATAGGTAAATCCGTCGTACATGGGGCTGAGACCTGATGCCGAGCCGATTGTGGTGAAGTGGATGATCCTATGCTGTCGAGAAAAGCCTCTAGCGAGTTTCATGGCGGCCCGTACCCTAAACCGACTCAGGTGGTCAGGTAGAGAATACCGAGGCGTTCGGGTGAACTATGGTTAAGGAATTCGGCAAAATGCCCCCGTAACTTCGGGAGAAGGGGGCCATGCCTGGTGAGAGCACTTGCTGCTTGAGCTGGGGGTGGCCGCAGAGACCAGCGAGAAGCGACTGTTTACTAAAAACACAGGTCCGTGCGAAGCCGTAAGGCGATGTATACGGACTGACGCCTGCCCGGTGCTGGAACGTTAAGGGGACCGGTTAGCTCCATTTCGGTGGGGCGAAGCTGAGAACTTAAGCGCCAGTAAACGGCGGTGGTAACTATAACCATCCTAAGGTAGCGAAATTCCTTGTCGGGTAAGTTCCGACCTGCACGAATGGCGTAACGACTTCTCGACTGTCTCAACCATAGGCCCGGTGAAATTGCACTACGAGTAAAGATGCTCGTTTCGCGCAGCAGGACGGAAAGACCCCGGGACCTTTACTACAGTTTGATATTGGTGTTCGGTTCGGCTTGTGTAGGATAGCTGGGAGACTTTGAAGCAGCCACGCCAGTGGTTGTGGAGTCGTCGTTGAAATACCAGTCTGGTCGTGCTGGATGTCTAACCCGGGTCCGTGATCCGGATCGGGGACAGTGTCTGATGGGTAGTTTAACTGGGGCGGTTGCCTCCTAAAGAGTAACGGAGGCGCCCAAAGGTTCCCTCAGCCTGGTTGGCAATCAGGTGTTGAGTGTAAGTGCACAAGGGAGCTTGACTGTGAGACCGACGGGTCGAGCAGGGACGAAAGTCGGGACTAGTGATCCGGCGGTGGCTTGTGGAAGCGCCGTCGCTCAACGGATAAAAGGTACCCCGGGGATAACAGGCTGATCTTCCCCAAGAGTCCATATCGACGGGATGGTTTGGCACCTCGATGTCGGCTCGTCGCATCCTGGGGCTGGAGTCGGTCCCAAGGGTTGGGCTGTTCGCCCATTAAAGCGGTACGCGAGCTGGGTTTAGAACGTCGTGAGACAGTTCGGTCCCTATCCGCTGTGCGCGTAGGAGTCTTGAGAAGGGCTGTCCCTAGTACGAGAGGACCGGGACGGACGAACCTCTGGTGTGCCAGTTGTTCTGCCAAGGGCATGGCTGGTTGGCTACGTTCGGGAGGGATAACCGCTGAAAGCATCTAAGCGGGAAGCCTGCTTCGAGATGAGGACTCCCACCCACTTGATGGGGTAAGGCTCCCAGTAGACGACTGGGTTGATAGGCCGGATCTGGAAGCACGGTAACGTGTGGAGGTGACCGGTACTAATAGGCCGAGGGCTTGTCCTCAGTTGCTCGCGTCCACTGTGTTGGTTCTGAAACCACGAACAATCCCCGCACTGATGTGCTGGGCGGGTTGTCTGTTTCATAGTGTTTCGGTGGTCATAGCGTGAGGGAAACGCCCGGTTACATTTCGAACCCGGAAGCTAAGCCTTACAGCGCCGATGGTACTGCAGGGGGGACCCTGTGGGAGAGTAGGACACCGCCGAACAAATCTTCAGAAAGAGCCCCAACTCCGGGTATTATCCGTGAGTTGGGGCTCTTTCGCGTTTGCGGCCAAGCTCCCGCGGGGTCAGGCCGTCGCGGGCTGAATCGAGTGATGGCGCTCGGCTGTGGCCCCACAAAAAATGGGCAGCCCCTCTCGCGGCCGGCCGTTACCGTTGCCGCATGCATCCCGTGATCCGGTCCATACGCCCCGAAGAGTGGCCCGCCGTGAAGGAGCTGCGTCTCGCCGCGCTCCAAGACCCGGTCGCTCACCTCGCCTTCCTGGAGACCTACGAGGCCGCCGTCGCCAAGCCGGACTCCTTCTGGCAGGAGCGGACGGTCAGCGGGGCCGAAGGGGCGGAGGACGTGCAGCAGATCGTCGCCGAGACCTCGGACGGAACGTGGGCCGGCACCGTGACCGTACTCATGGAAGAGGCCGGCACGACGGACTGGGCAGGGTTGCCGGTAGAACGGAGGCAGGGCCATCTCGTCGGCGTGTTCGTACGTCCCGAGCACCGTGGAACCGGCCTGACGAAGGCGCTGTTCGACGCCGGACTTGAGTGGGCCTGGACGCACGGTGCGGAGCGGGTACGGCTCATCGTGCACGAGGACAACGAGCGGGCCAGGGGCTTCTACCGAAAGATGGGATTCGTGCCGAGCGGGGTCACCGTGCCGCTGTCGGAGGACTCCGGCGACTCGGAGCTCGAGATGGTGATGGAGCGGTCCTAGCGGGCCTGCGTCGGGAGTTCGTACTGCGGCCAGCGTGCGCGGGCCTGCTCGCGGGAGCGGAGCAGAGCCAGCGTCGGCAGGCCGCGGTCCGCGCCGGTGGAGAGGAGCTCCGGTAGCTGCGGGAGCGGAGCCACGGCCGCCACGTCGTCCAGGACGAGGGTGAGTGGTGGGTCGAGGCGACCGGAGGATGACCGTTCGGCCATGCGCCGGCCGCGCTCGACCACGCTGGAGGCGAGTGCCGTCAGCAAGGGCATGGCACCGGGTTGCTGGCGGGGATCCTCGATGGATTCACCCACCACATAAAGCGTGCCCCCTTCGTTGGCGAAGGAATCCAAGGCGAGGGCGTCATTTCGGTTGGATGTGCATGCCTCGCGGATATTGACGGTGGAGAGGCAGGAGAGGGCCCGTGCCGTCAGTTCCTGTGCCACGTCCCTGCGTTCGGGGTGCGAGGTGAGCGCGGCCTCCAGCTCGCCCCCGGCGCCGGACGACGCCTTCGGGTTGGTGCGCAGGGCCCGTACCGCCTCCTGGACCTGAGTTCCCTGGGCCCAGCGGTGGAGGTGCCGGATCGTGCGGCCCTCGACGGCGGCGGCGTGCAGGTAGCTCCGCAGGAGCGTTTCCGCGACATCGGCGACCGCCTGGTCGATACGGGCCGTCGGGCGGACCGGGGCGAGCAGCGCGGCTGCGCGGGCCGCCGCGACCGTCTTGTCCTCGCAGTCGGACGACGGGGACCAGTGGAGCCGGGCCGGGGTGTCGCACAGGTGGGAGGGGTCGTAGAGGAGGACGGGTCCGAGCTTGGCGCGAGCGTCCTTGGTGTCGGCCCACAGGGCGGCAGCGGACGTGATGACGACCGCCGGCCCCTCGGCGTCCCGTACGGCCTGGGCGGCGACGGGGTGACGGGTGCCGGGATCGCCGAGGACGACGGAGACGGACGTCCAGGCTGCGGAACGCGCTGTGGCGGAGCCGGGCGCCGGTCCAAGGCCGTTTCCGGGCTGTTCGAGGCCGGTTTCGGGCCGGTCGTGGCCGGGTCCGGTCTGCACAGTGCTCGCTGCGGCCTGCTGGGTGGCGGCCACCTGCTCCAAGGCGACCGCGAGAGGAATCTGCTGCGCCGGCTCCGGATCCGCCGCACCGTGCTCCGCCGCCGCGGGGCGTGGGGTGGGAACGGGGGTCGTGACGGGGCCGGCGGGCGCGGCGACGGCGTCCCAGGCAGGCGTACCGGCGGTGGCCGTGGCTTGGCCATGGGCCAGAGAGGTGGCGGCTCTGCGGCGCGCCCTCACCGCCTTCCACCGGGCCACGGTGCCGATCACGAACACGGTGACCACGAACAGCACCATCAGTTCGCCTATGAACAGGCCCCAGAACAGCCCGTACCCGGAGAGCTGGTCCCCCGGGGCGTCCGGCCACGCCCCCGTGATGTCGTGGGGCTCCGCGATCAGATGGCGCATCGCCACCGGCGTACGGGTGAATCCGACGCCGTCCGGCCAGGCACCCCGCGAGAACCAGCCCGCGAGGCCCGTGGCCGTCCACACCATCAGCGTCACACCGAGCAGAAAGGCCAGTACGCCCACCAACAGGCCGTCGGGGACGCCTCCCTGGCCGTCGTGCTGCTCCCGCTGCTCCTTGCCTGGTCTCATAGGGATCCCATGTCTACGCCACCGTGGACTCGGACGAGCCGTCCAGGTCGTTCAGCCGCTGTTCCACGAACGCCGCCGCACGCTCCTCCGCCTCCAGCTCCGCGGCGCGCAGGGCGTCGTCGGCAGCGCGGTCGCTGGACGATTCCGTCATCGCGCGGTCGGTGAAGACGAGCGGCCGCTCCATCTCCGTGACCAGGTGTTTGACCACCTGCACATTGCCGTTGACGTCCCAGACCGCGATGCCCGGCGTCAGGGTCGGGATGATCTCCACGGCCCAGCGTGGCAGACCCAGGACACGTCCTGTCGCCCGCGCCTCGTCGGCCTTCTGGGCGTAGATCGTCCTAGTCGACGCCATCTTCAGGATCGCGGCCGCCTCCTTCGCCGCCGCTCCGTCCACCACGTCGCTGAGGTGGTGGACGACCGCCACGAAGGACAGACCGAGCCGTCGGCCGAACTTCAGCAGCCGCTGGAACAGCTGAGCGACGAACGGGCTGTTGATGATGTGCCAGGCCTCCTCGACCAGGAAGATGCGCTTCTTCCGGTCGGGACGGATCCAGGTGTGCTCCAGCCAGACACCCACGATCGCCATCAGGATCGGCATCGCGATCGAGTTGCGGTCGATGTGAGACAAATCGAACACGATCAGCGGTGCGTCCAGGTCGATACCGACCGTCGTCGGTCCGTCGAACATGCCCCGCAGGTCACCGTCGACCAGACGGTCCAGGACCAGGGCCACGTCAAGGCCCCAGGCGCGTACGTCGTCCAGGGCGACGTTCATCGCCTCGGCCGACTCCGGTTCCGGGTGCCGCAACTGCTCCACGATGTCCGTGAGCACGGGCTGCCGCTCGACGATGGTCTCGTTGACGTAAGCGTGCGCGACCTTCAGGGCGAAGCCGGACCGCTCGTCCAGGCCGTGCCCCATGGCGACCTCGATGATCGTGCGGAGCAGGGCGAGCTGGCCCGTCGTCGTGATGGCCGGGTCGAGCGGGTTGAGCCGGATGCCGTGGTCGAGGGCCGCCGTCGGATCGAGCCGGATGGGGGTTATGCCCAGCTCCTCGGCGATGAGGTTCCACTCGCCGACCCCGTCCTCGCCCTGGGCGTCGAGGACCACGACCTGCCGGTCGCGAAAGCGCAGCTGGCGCAGGACGTAGGTCTTCTCCAGCGCCGACTTGCCGTTGCCGGACTCGCCGAGGACGAGCCAGTGCGGCGCCGGGAGCTGCTGGCCGTACAGCTGGAAGGGGTCGTAGATGTACCCCTTGCCGGAGTACACCTCGCGGCCGATGATCACGCCGGAGTCGCCGAGGCCGGGCGCGGCCGTCGGAAGATAGACGGCCTGGGCCTGCCCTGTGGAGGTGCGGACGGGCAGCCGGGTCGTCTCCACCTTGCCGAACAGGAAGGACGTGAAGGCGTCGGTCAGGACGGACAGCGGATCCCGCATCAGGTCCTTACCTCCGAATGCCGGTGGCGAAGGGGAGCGTGTTGACGAAGGCGCGGTGGTGCTCGCGGTCGCACCACTCCAGTTTCAGGTACGACTTGCCGGCCGAGGCCCGGATGGTCCGTTTGTCGCGGGCGAGGGCCTCCGGAGAACGCGAGGAGACGGTGATGTAGCCGACCAGGTTGACGCCCGCGGCGCCGCTCGCCAGGTCCTCGCCGCGCTGGTCGAGGCGGGAGTGGGCGGCGATGTCCCGGGGGTCGACGGTGCGGTTCATCTTGGCGGCGCGGCTGGCCTCGGCCTCGTCGTTCGTCTTCTCGGTCAGCATGCGCTCGATGGCGACCTCGGTGGGTTCGAGGTCCATGGTGACGGCGACCGTGCGGATGACGTCCGGGGTGTGGACGAGCAGGGGCGCGAGGAAGTTCACGCCGACCGGGGTCATCGGCCACTCCTTGACCCATGCGGTGGCGTGGCACCACGGCGCGCGCGTCGACGACTCCCGGGTCTTCGCCTGGAGGTAGGTGGGCTCCATGGCGTCGAGCTCGGCGGGCCAGGCGTTGCGCCTCGTCATCGCCTGGATGTGGTCGATGGGGTGGTCGGGGTCGTACATGGAGTGGATGAGGGAGGCGAGCCGCCCCTGGCCCAGCGGCTGCCGTACCCGGATGTCGGCCTCTTGGAGCCGTGAGCAGATGTCGGTGAGCTCGCGTGCCATGACGACCGCGAGGCCGGCGTCCCGGTCGACCTTCTTGCCTCCCTGCGGCCGTGCGGCGCGTGCCATGGCCTGGGCCTCGGCGGCGAGTTCGCGTGTGTAGTGCATGCAGGCGACGAGGTAGGCGCGGTGCTGCTCGCTGCTGGTCGACACCATGGACTGCAGCTGGTCGTACGACTGCCGCAGCCAGGTCGGGGAGCGGTCGTCGCCGCGCTGGGTGACGTCCTTGGCGTGGGCGTCCGGGTCGGCGGGCAGGGTGCGGGCGAGCATCTGGAGCCGGGTGACGAAGCCGTCGCCGTTCGCGACATGCTTCAGAAGCGTGCCGAAGCGGTCGACGAGGGCCTCCTGGTCCTCGCTGTCGCGCAGGCCGACGCCGGGGCCCTCGATCTCGATGGCGGCGGTCACGGTCCGCCGGTCGGCGTGCAGCAGTACGGCGATCTCGTCGGGCCCGAAGGGGGCGGCGAGCCAGCTGATCCGGCCGATGCCCGGGGGCGGCCCGATCTCGACCTCGCGCCCGTCGAAACGGGTGCCGGCCTCCATCACGCCGCTCCGGTAGACCGTCCCCTGCCGCAGGGTCCGCTTGTAACTGCGGTTGATCTCGAACCACTTGTAGAACGTGCGGTGCTTGTACGGGATGTACACGGCGGCCAGCGCGAGCAGCGGGAAGCCCATCAACAAGACGATCCGCAGGGCGAGGAGGGGGACGAGGAGCCCGCACATCATGCCGACGAACGCGCCCCCGATGATCAGCAGGATCTCGCCGGACTCGCGGTTCCGGCCGATGATCGCGTTCGGCCGGGCGCGGCCGATCAGATATGTCCGGCGGGGCGTGATCGGATGGGACAGGTGGGACTCGGTCGTCAACGCCCTTCACCTCCCGTGCGGTTGGTACTGCTGTTGCGGGTGCTGCTTGCGTGCGGAGTGTCCGCCGGACTGGTACGCGGCGGGGGCGCGGGGGTGGGGACGGATCCGTTGCCCGGGGTACGAGTGCTATGCGCGGCCACACCGCCGCTGAGAGGGTTGGCGGGGCGGGGCGATCTGGCACCTCCGCCACCGCCGCCGTTGCTGTCGGCGCGTGTGCTGTGGGTCTTGATGCCCTGGGCGACGAGGGTCGCCGGAGAGCTGATGACGGCGGCGGCCTTGCTTTCAGCGCCCTGCATGATGCGGTTGTTGCGGGAGGCGACGATCTCGTCGCCGAAGCCGGGTACGAACCGGTAGATCATCGCGCTTGCGAAGATGGCGAGCAGGATGATGGCGAGCCCGGAGACGACGGCCGCGAGGGAGTCGGGTCCGTTCTCCGTGGCCAGGGCGCCGGCGAGCCCGAGCACGATGACGATGACCGGTTTGACCAGGATCACCGCGATCATGATGCCCGCCCAGCGGCGGACATGGCCCCAGAGGTTCTTGTCCACGAGGCCCGAGTAGACGACGACACCGAGGAGGGCGCCGACGTACAGCAGGACGGCCCGCAGGAAGAGTTCCAGGTAGAGGACGCCGGCCGCGAGGATCGACACGAACGACACCAGGATCAGCATGATGGGGCCGCCGCCGATGTCCGTCCCCTTGCTCAGCGCGCCGGAGAACGCCCCGAAGAACGTACTGGTCTGGTCCCCCGTGGTCTTGGCGAGGACGTCACTGACGCTGTCGGTCGCCGAGACGACGGTGTAGAGGACGAGGGGCGTGAACGCCGAGGCCAGCACGGTGAGCCAGAGGAAGCCGACCGCTTCGGACAGGGCGGTGGTGAGCGGGACGCCCCGCACCGCCCTCTTGGCGACGGCCAGCAGCCACAGCAGGAGGGTGAGGATGGTCGACGCCGCGAAGACGATCTCGTACTGGTGCAGGAACGCCTGGTTGGTGAAGTCGACGCTCGCGGTCTGCTTCACGGCCTCACTGAGCTTGTCGACGGTCCAGGAGGCAGCGTCGGCACAGCCCTTGGCGAGGGAGGAGAGGGGGTCGAGGGTGTCGGTGAGGGGGTTGGAGTCAAGTCCTTTTGAGGGGGAGGAGTCCCCCTTTTCGCAGTATTTCTTGGCTGGGCCTGCGATCAGCGAGCAAGGGTCGCTCGAGGGCTTGGGCGTTGGGTTGGGAGCCGCGTAGGCGTGCGAGGCCAGCAGTACGACCGCCGTCTGCAGGGAGGCCATGACGCCGGTGAGCTTGAGCGCGCGGTGCGGGCTAGCGGGCATACGTGAACCCTCCGTACTCCTCAACCGCCTTGCTGATTTCATCGGACCCGGAGACGGGGTTGTCTCCGTTGACGGGAGTCGGGCCGGTCTTCTGGCTCGTCTCCGTGACTTTCCAGTCGCCCCGGGTCCAGTTCAGCCTTACCGTCACGGTGAACCAGCTGCTGGTCACGGGGTTGGTGGAGCTTTCGCCCGTGAGTCCGAAGAGGCCGTTGCACCAGACCTGGACGGTCGCCGCGTCGGCGCTGTAAGACATCACCTTCGCTCCGACGGGCAAGGTGCGGTTGACGAACGTGGTACCGGCGGGAGCGCTGCCGTCGTTGTTGAGGCCGATCTTCTTGAGAAGCTCTGTCGAGTAATCGGCGTCGAAACCGTTCTGCAGCCGGCTCAGCGCACCGGAGTCGGCCAGCGTCTGAACGATTTGGTGCCGCTTGGCGGTGTTGAACATGCCGTCCGACCCCAACGCCACCGCATAGTTCGCCGCAGCCGACTGTGCCCCCTGCTCGTCGTGGGCGAAGCCCGATGGGATTCCGTCCGGCTTCGACTGGACCGGGCGGGTGCCGGATGCGGCCGTGGAGGCCTGGCCGGGCTTGTTGCTGGTGCCGCTCGATGCCGAGTCCCCGCCGCGGTTCGCGAAGGCGATCGCCGCGATCAGGAGGACGACGACCCCGACGACCGTGACCAGGCTTCTGGATGACGACCGGCCGCGCCGTGCCCCTCCGTATACGTCACCGCCCCGCTCGGGCAGGCGTGTTCGGGTCTGCCCGACACCGCCGTACTCTTCGTCGCCCCCGCCGGGGGCACCGTCACCGAGACTCACGCTGTGCACGCCCCCTCGACCTCATAGCCGGTTCGCACCTCGTGTCGGAATACGTAGAAGTACGACGGTAGCCGTGCTGGCTCCCGCGCGGGCGCGGTGTGGTGACTCGACATCAGGGAAACGCAACCTCAGCCGGTGGGCGCGACGGACGGATGGGTTGGAGGGTGGGAAGCGGGCGCATCCGGCGGGGGACTGACGGCGCGCCAGGGACATGGCGGTCCGGGGCCGGGCCTAGACGGCCATGCCGTACACGATCGTGAAAAGCGTGCCGAGCGAGCCGATGATGAAGACTCCGGTCAGGCCCGCGATGATGAGGCCTTTGCCTTGTTCGGCGCTGAACGTGTCGCGCAGGGCCGTCGCGCCGATGCGCTGTTTGGCGGCGCCCCAGATCGCGATCGCCAGGCAGAGGAGGATGGCGACGGCCATCACCACCTCGACCATGACACGAGCCTCGTTGCCCAGGCTGCCGAACGGACCCCAGTCTGGGGCGATACCGCCGATGATCGTGTTGATGTCGCCTTTTGCGGCCGCGAGATGCATGTAAGTCACCGCCCCTAGCGGGTAGTTCCGTGCCCTCTGTCACCGTCGCAGAGGTCAGGGTCATTCTTGCCGACAATGGGCCTGTCGTATGTCGACTTGGCGTCATTGATTGGCGGGTTTCGTACGCGTCCCTTGCTTCCGGCCCACGTGGGACCGTCGCGGGAGCGTGGGACGCTGGTTGAAGGAGGGTTTGGTCACTCTGTGTATCATGGCAGGTCACGCCGGGCAACGAGGTCCCAAGCGGAACCTGTGATGTGGTCCGTCGTTGACTCTTCTTGTGCCGCGAGAACCCTGGGGCGGCCTGCGGCGTGGCCCGGCTGCCCGGGCCGTTCCGTATGAGTGTCACCCATACGAGCGGAAAGGCTATCCCTGAACCGCGAAACGGGCCGCGGCTGGGTGCCACGGCCCGTTCATTGCGCGCCGGCGGACAGGATCCCCACGTGTCCCCGCTGCCGGCTTCCCCGCCCGGAGGTCAGCCCGTGAAGGCCGCGTCTCCCGGGGCCCCCAGCCGGTCGGGCCGGCGTGGCCCGTCTGCGACGATGACTTGTTGAGTACGCGACAACAAGAGGCTTCGGGGATCCTGACTTCCGCCTTACCGAATCAGGGTTACGCCTTGCGTGTCCATGGCTGCTCGATTGCGCCGCGCTGGGCGGCGCTTGACTGAATGCGCCGGCGGCTCAAGGGATTTGGGTCAAGAAGGCGATCGTGGCCCGTTCGACGGGGATGCCGTCCATGTGAGGTCCGCCAACTCCCCGGTGGAACCGCCAGTTGGTGGGCGTGCTGCGCAAAGCGCTCCCCTCTGCACCGCATTGCCGGATATATGTGTGCCAAGAGCGCGAGGGCCGTGCAATTGCTTCAGCCCTGGCTTATATAAGTAGATGCTGATACGTTGCCGCCATGCACGCATTCGATGTGCTCGGAGACCCCGTCCGTCGCAGGATCCTCGAACTGCTGGCGGACGGAGAGATGGCGTCCGGGGCCGTCTGCGAGGTCATCACGGCGGAGTTCGGGATATCGCAGCCCGGTGTCTCGCAGCATCTGAAGGTGCTGCGCGAGAACGGCTTCGCCACGGTGCGGCCGGAGGGGACGCGACGGTTGTACGCGGTCAACTCGGAGCCGCTGCGGGACGTAGATGAGTGGATCGGTCGTTTCCGGCGGTTCTGGGCCCCACGGCTGGACGCGCTGGAGACGGAACTGGCACGAGGGAAGCGGGAGCGCCGTCTGGCGCGCCGGGAAGGAGAGGGTGATGGCTGACGGCATCGACGTCGCGCATGAGGTCAATGCGGTGGGACGGCAGGTGGGCAGGCGGGAGTTCAAGGCCGGCGAGGCGCGGGTGGTGACGGTCTCGCGGACCTACGACTCGTCGCTGGAGGATGTCTGGGACGCGTGCACGAACGCCGAGCGCATTCCGCGCTGGTTCCTGCCGGTCTCAGGAGACCTTCGGGTCGGCGGCCATTTCCAGCTCCAGGGCAACGCGAGCGGCACCATCGAGCAGTGCGATCCGCCCCGGAGTTTCCTCGCGACCTGGGAGTATGGGGGTGAGGTGAGCTGGATCGAACTGCGGTTGACGTCGCTGGAGGAGGGCGGGACGCAATTCGTACTCGAGCACATCGCACATGTGGACGACGAGCGGTGGGCGGAGTTCGGCCCGGGCGCGGTGGGCGTGGGCTGGGACCTGGGTCTGATGGGCCTGTCCCGTCATCTGGCCTCCGGGGCCTCCGTGGACCCTGCCGAGAGCATGGCGTGGCTGACGTCGGACGAAGGCCGCCGCTTCGTGACCGCGATCAGCGAGGCGTGGGGCGAGGCGAACGTGGCGGCGGGCGAGCCGGAGGAGTCGGCGAGGGCGGCTGCGGACCGGACGACCGCGGCGTACACGGGCAGCTAGTACTCCTCCCCTCCGCTCTCCCTTCCAGGAGGCGCCCCGTGGGGACGCCCGCTTGGACGTCCCTCTGGGTGCGATGGCAGGCCATGGAGTCGTACGTGTGTGCGTCGACTCAGGGGGGTACGGCTGCCTGCAAAGCGGAAATGCGTCCGATGGGAGGAGGTCGCCGTGGCTCGGACGAACCGGCTGACCTGCGGCAATGGAACCTCACAGAGAAAATTCAGAATGCTCACAGGATTTTTCTCACCTTGCCGGGTCACAGTATGACCGTGATGAACCGCATCACACGCCCCCCTGGCAACCGCCGGCACGCGTTCCTCGGTGCTGTCGTGCTGCTGGCCGTCGCGACATCGTCCGTGTCGGCCGCCGACGGCGGTCCCGGGCCCCTGGGCGTGACCACGGAGGCGGCTCCCAGCAGGGCCACCGCCAAGGTCGGCGCGCTGTTCAGCACGAGTGGGGCACTGGCGGGCGACCACTTCTGTACGGCTTCCGTGGTGCACAGCGAAGAGCACGATCTGATCGTCACCGCCGCACACTGCCTGGGCAGCAGCACGATGTGGTTCGCGCCCGGCTACCGGGACGGCAGGGCGCCGTACGGGGTGTGGCAGGTGGACAGGGCGTACGTCGACGACGCCTGGAGCGGTGACGAGGACGAGGACAGCGACATCGCCTTCGCGACGCTGAGGCCGATCGACGGCGTCGACGTCGAGGATCTCGTGGGGGCCAACAGGTTCGTCACGGGACGGGAGACGGGTGCCACCGCCGTCACCGTCACCGGTTACCCCGACTCCCAGGACACCCCGATCGCCTGCACCAACAATCCGACCGTCCACAGCAGTACGCAACAGCGCATCGACTGCCCCAATTTCACCAGCGGCACGAGCGGCAGTCCCTGGGTGAACGGCGACGGCGAGGTCGTGGGCGTCCTCGGCGGCCACGAGCAGGGCGGCTCCACCGCGGACGTCTCCTACAGCGTGGTGCTGGGGGACGAGGCCGCGGATCTCTACGCGACCGCCTCGGGCGACTAGCGGCGCGGCGGAGGCGCGACCCGGGGCGGGCGCCTCACGGTCCGCCTCGTCGCACGGCCGGTCCTAGCCGCGTCAGCCCGCGTCCCACGCACAGCGGTCCGCCTCGTACGCACGACGGTTGGGGCCGCTACTCGTGTCAGCCCGCGTCCCAAGCACAGCGGTCCGCCTCGTACGCACGACGGTGGGGGCCCCTACCCGCTGCGGCCCGCGTCCCACGCCCATCGATACGCGTCGCACCCAAGGCCGTTGAGGTCCTACCGGCGGTACTGCACACCACATTGGCCGATCCTGTACGTCCAAGTGGCCGGACCAGGACTTTTCGGGTCCGGCGCCCTCTGACGCCCCTACACTGACCCTCGGCGGACTCCGGTGCGGCGAGGGGCGGTTGACGGTGCGTAGGGCCTGGATCTGGGCGACCGTTGCCGTCGGTGCCGCGCTCAGTCTCGTCATGCTGCTCGTCATCGGGGTCTACACGATCGCCGGGAACCTGGCCAACGGCATCGGTGCGGGGTCGGTCGGGCTCGCCAAGAACGCCGTGCCCGCCGCGTACGCGTCCCTCGTGCGGAGGTGGGGCAACCTGTGCGGTGCAATCAACCCGGCGCTGCTCGCCGCCCAGCTCTACCAGGAGAGTGGCTTCAACCCGAACGCCAAGAGCCCCGCGAAAGCGGAGGGGATAGCGCAGTTCATCCCGGGCACCTGGGCCATCCACGGCATCGACGGCAACGGCGACGGCGTGGCCGACGTCTGGGACCCGCGCGACGCGATCCCGTCGGCCGCCTCGTACGACTGCAAGCTCGCCTCCTATGTGAAGGACGCGCCCGGGAACCCGACGGAGAACATGCTTGCCGCCTACAACGCGGGGGCGTACGCGGTCATCAAGTACGGGGGTGTGCCGCCGTATCGGGAGACCCAGAACTATGTGAAGACCATCACGACGCTGGCGAAGAGCTTCGCCGCGCCCGTCCGGCGGCTCGACCCGTCGAGGCAGGCGGCAGGCGCCATCTACTACGCCCAGAAGAAGCTCGGCACCCCCTATCTGTGGGGTGGCAACGGCACCGCCGACCAGGGTGGACGCTTCGACTGCTCGGGGCTGACCAAGGCCGCCTACGCGAGCGTGGGCATCGGTCTGCCGCGTGTCGCCAACGACCAGTACAACGCCGGACCGCACCCGAAAAGGGACGAACTGCTCCCGGGCGACCTGGTGTTCTTCTCGCACGATCCGACCGATTCCCGTGCCATTCACCACGTCGGGATCTACGTGGGCGGGGGCTACATGATCGATGCGCCCAGGACAGGTGCTGTGATCCGCTTCGACCCCATCGACACCTCGGACTACTTCGGGGCGACGCGTGTCACCGAAGATGGCGCGAAAGCGCTGCCCACGACGGTGTGAACCGGGGCGTGAACGGCGCGCGAAAGGGCGCGCGCTGGCCGGAACCCTTCGTTATGCGCACCCCCTGAGCTGGGAAGACGTGTCTCTCTTCGGTAACGTCTGCGTGATCATTCGGTGGAATGCGGAACGTGGCGAAGAGGACTGTGCGTTCCTTCTGACGTAGAGCGTCGACGTACGGCAGCCGGCTCGGCGTGGAGCGGATCTACGACCACGGGGGTGGTGGACGAGCGGCGCGCACGGGCGCGTCCGCGGACGCGACAGAGGACGAAGGGGCCGCGCACGATGGCTGCACTCGCCGAATCGGGGTCGAACCCCGACGTCGATCTGCTCTACGACATCAATGGCCTGGCCAAGGACTCGCCGCACTGGTTCGCCCGCGTCATGGAGTTCGTCGGCGAGTACGGCCTGCTGCTCGGCATGGTCCTGCTGGTCCTGTGGTGCTGGTGGAGCCTGCGCCGGCGGGGCGGCGCGGACGTGGCCGGTGCCATGGCCGCGCTCGTCTGGGCTCCGCTGGCCGCCGCGCTCGCCGTGCTGGTGAACGTGCCGATCCGGGGCTTCGTGGAACGTCCCCGGCCGTTCGCCGACCACCAGGGACTCGACGTCCTCGCCTCCGGCACGACCGGCTACTCCTTCGTCAGCGACCACGCCACCCTCACGATGGCCTTGGCGGTCGGACTCTTCGTCGCCCACCGGAAGTTCGGCTTCATCGGCCTCGGCCTGGCGCTCCTGGAAGGTTTCTGCAGGGTCTACCTGGGCGTGCAGTACCCGACGGACGTCATCGGAGGCTTCGCTCTCGGCACCGCCGTGGCCCTGCTGCTCTCACCGCTTGCTTCGGTCCTGCTCACGCCGCTCGTCAGGGCGGTCGAGGGCTCGCCGCGCGCCGGACGGCTGATCCGCCCCCGCGGGGCACGGCCCCCGGAGACCGTGATCCCTGGCGCCCGCGCCGACCAGGCGGCGGAGGAACGGGACCTGGCCGCGTAGCCGTCGGCCCGGTCGTCGTGCGGCCGCAGGGGCGATGCGTGTGTGCCGCCCCCCGCGTGCGGGCGCCGCTACAGCGACTGCGGGAAGGTGAAGAAGCCGTTCGGGTCGTACTGGTGCTTGAGCTGTGCCAGTCGGGCGGCCGCGTCCCCGTAGTAGGCCTTCCGCCAGTTCGTCAGGGTCGGGTCCGTGTAGTTCTGGTAGGCGGCCCCGGACGCGTAGGGACCCATGGACGTGTGCGCGGACGTCAGCCAGGACTGCGCCGTGGAACCGGCGGTTCCCGCGGGCCAGCTCGCGATGTACTGCGCCAGCATGCGCGAGCGGCGGTGCACGAAGGCCGTGGCCGTCGGCGAGACGCGGTTGACCGCACCGCCGAGCGCGGTGAACGCGATGCTGCCCGCGCCGCCCCGCGCCTGCGCGACCTGGTTCAGGAGCGTCTGGATGCCGGCGGCCGGGATCGAGCGGTCGAAGAAGTCCGAGCGGGCGGCGTAGGTCTCGCGGCCGAGGGCGCCCTGCGCGGAGCGGCCAGGCGTCGAGCCCGGCAGATGGCACTGGGCGGCGGTCGGGAAGGACGAGCAGCCCGCGTACGCCTCCATCGCGCCCTCGTAGGAATGCCGCTTGAGCGAGACGCTGCGGGCCGGGGAGCCCACCTGCGCGGCCAGGCGGTCGACCGCGTTCTGGAGTTCGCCGTAGGTGCCGATCGAGAACGCGGCGACGGAGACGGTCGGTGTGCCGCCGTTCTCGAGGTGGCAGGACGACCAGATCTCGTCGGGCTGGTTCGGGCCCCACTCCTGCCAGGCCTTGAGGACGGCGGCCGCCTTGGACCAGGGCCAGGTCATATAGGCCGATACGGCCTGAGGTGCCGGATGTGTCCTGAACCGCAGTTCGGTGACGACGCCGAAGTTGCCGTTGCCCGCGCCGCGCAGGGCCCAGAACAGGTCCTTGTTCTCGGTGGCGTTCGCGACGAGCTGCTTGCCGTCCGCGGTGATCAGGGTCGCCTGGGTGAGACTGTCGCAGGTCAGCCCGTAGGCCCGGGAGACCACACCGTGGCCGCCGCCGAGGGTGAGACCCGAGACGCCGACGGTGGGGCACGATCCGGCGGGGATGGTCACGCCTTTCGCGGTCAGCGCGCGGTAGACGTCGATGAGCTTGGAACCGGCGCCGACGACCGCCTCGCCGGCGCTCGCCCGTATCGTGTTCAGCTTGCCCACGTCGATGATCAGACGGTTGTCCCCGGAGGACCAACCGGCGTAGGAGTGGCCGCCATTGCGTATCGCGACCTTGACGCCTTGGGCGTGGGCGTACGACAGCACGGTGCGGATGTCGTCGGCGCGCGCCACGTAGGCGACCGCCGCGGGCTTCAGGGAGTCGAAGCGGGTGTTGTAGAGCTGCTGGGCCGTGGCCCAGGCGCGGTCGCCGGGCCGGACCAGAAGGCCGTCCAAGTCCTTGGCCAGGGCGTTCCAGTCGGTGGCGGCGGCGTGCGTGCCGTTCGTGGTCGTGGCCGAGGCCGGCATCGCGGTCGTCGTGGTCGCACGCACGGTCGTGCCGGTGGCGGACGATGTGCCGCCGCTGCTGCAGGCGGTGGTGACCGCCGCCGCGACCGTGGCGGTGGCACCGCCGATGAACGTACGCCGTTGCATTGCGCCTCCCATGAGTTCCGTGGACTGAGATGAGGCCTTGCGGCGGAAAAGTTCGCGCGGAAATGCCACGGAATGGTTACGACGTCCGTGCCGGGGGCGACCGAAATGCCCGGAGGGGGTTTCAGCATGCCTGCCCCTCGGGTGGGTTGCGCAGCCAGGGGGCGCGGAAGCGGCTCCGGGTCTAGCGGGTCTAGGCCCTGGCGTGCTTCTCGGCGTCAGTTCTGGCCAGGCTGCGGGCTCTGCGCGCAGGTCCCCGCCATCCGCAGGTGCACCGGGCCACGCAGAAACGACCCTGTTCGGCGGTCGTCGTGAGGTGTTCGTCCGGACCGGGGGGTACGTCCTGTCGCTCCACTCCGACAAGGTTACCCCGGGCAAGTACTTGCCCTGCGTGGCGCGTGACGGGTCCCCCCACCCGTCGTTAAGCGGAACGACAGGAGGGCACCGGGACGGACCGGCTGGGGGTAGGCAGGTGATGGTGGTGCGGCGGCACGGTCGGGTCGGTGCGGCGATCCTCGCGACGGTGGGACTGCTCGTCTACGGCGCCTCGCTCACCGGATGTTCGAGAGGCGGGGCCGCCGTCGAGGACGCGCGCTCCGGCTCGGGCGCCCTCGAGACCCTCCGGCAGGCCGCCGCGACCCTGGTGCGCGCGGGCAGCTCCCGGGCCCGGACGTCGATGGAGATGGCCACCGGCGGGACCCGGGTCACCATCCGCGGTGAGGGCGTCTACGACTATCGCGGCCGGCTGGGCCGGCTGAAGGTGACGCTGCCCCAGGATCCCGCGGGCGACGAGGAGCACCGTCCGATCACCGAACTGCTTGCCCCTGGTGCCCTCTTCATGAAGAACCGGGGAGCCGGAGTCCCGGCCGACAAGTGGGTGCGGGTGGACACGGCCACACTCACCGACGGCAACCTCGTCACCGGCGGCGCCACCGACCCCTACGCCGCGGCCGAATTGCTGCGCGGGGTCAGGGAGGCGACGTACCTCGGCCGGACGGAGGTCGCGGGGACGCCGGTCCGGCACTACCAGGGGGTCGCGGACATCGGGCTCGCGGCACGCGACGCGTCCGCGGACAACAGGGCGCCGCTGCGGGCGGCGGCGAAAGGGTTCGCCACGGCCGAGGTGCCGTTCGACGCCTACCTCGACGACCAGGGGCGCATCCGGAAGGTGCGGCACCGGTTCAGCTTCGTCAACGGCGGGCAGAAGGCCGTGGTGGCGGTGGCCTCGACGACCCTGCTGTATGACTTCGGGGCCCCCGTCGACGTACGGTTGCCGGCCGCCGGGGACATCTACGCCGGGAAGATCGCCGCGCAGTAAGGGCACGAAGGTGATCGTGGAAGTGGCGCGGGTGAGGGGCTGGAAATGGTCCATCCGTGCCATGCGCCGTGTGTAGCCCGCTCCCTACTCTAGGAAGCTGGTGACGGCAGAAAGAGGTGATGCACGTGGCTCCGGTCGGCGGTACGGCAGTTCAGGACCACGTGGCCCTCGCCGAGATCGAGCTGTGCAGTGACCTGATCATCGCGGCCTCGGCCGCCCACGAGGACCGGCTCAGTCTTGAGAGCATCGACGAGGTCCTGAAGGTCGCCGAGGAGCGGGACGCCTCCCGCCGGTGAGCCGCACCGCAGTAGATACTGCCGCCCGTTCTCGCCCGGGCGGCCGGAAGATCATGTGCGCAGGAGGCGGCCGATCGCCTTCGTCGCTTCCTCCACCTTGGCGTCGACCTCCGCTCCGCCCTTGAGTGCGGCGTCGGCCACACAGTGGCGCAGATGCTCCTCCAGGAGCTGCAGCGCGAAGGACTGCAGGGCCTTCGTGGAGGCGGAGACCTGCGTGAGTATGTCGATGCAGTACACGTCCTCGTCGACCATCCGCTGCAGACCGCGGATCTGGCCCTCGATACGGCGCAGCCGCTTGAGGTGCTCGTCCTTCTGTTTGTGATAGCCGTGGATGCCACGGTCGTGGTCGGTCACCACGGTCGCGGCGTCCTCGGAGGGCGCCGCCGCGCCGGCCTCGGTCGTCATCGCGTCCTCCCGTTGAAGGTTGCCCGGGGATACGAAATCGGACAGTCGGTCCGCGGGTCCGGATTCCTCGCACCGCGGGACGGACACATACCCCTGGTGGGTATATGGTAACGAACTTTGCTGGGTATACGGCCCTTGGCCAGGCCCCTGGCCGCCCTCGTACCGCCCCCGTGCCGACCACTGTGTTCGATGGGCGACACTGGAGGACGGCCCCTTAGCCGTGGCCGGATGATGCACTTAGCATCAGCCTGACCGAAACCGAAGCATCCTGAGGACCCCACGTGCGCTTTCGTCTGACCCCCAGGGAGACGAGCTTCTACGACATGTTCGCCGCATCCGCGGACAACATCGTCACGGGCTCGAAACTCCTGATGGAACTGCTCGGGGCGGACGCCTCCGCTCGGGCCGAGATCGCAGAGCGTATGCGGGCCGCAGAACACGCCGGTGACGATGCCACGCACGCGATCTTCCACCAGCTGAACTCCTCCTTCATCACTCCGTTCGACCGCGAGGACATCTACTCCCTCGCATCCTCCCTCGACGACATCATGGACTTCATGGAGGAGGCCGTCGACCTGGTCGTCCTCTACAACGTCGAGGAACTGCCGAAGGGCGTCGAGCAGCAGATCGAGGTGCTGGCGAGGGCGGCGGAGCTCACGGCCGAGGCGATGCCGCACCTGCGCACGATGGAGAACCTCACCGAGTACTGGATCGAGGTCAACCGTCTGGAGAACCAGGCGGACCAGATCCACCGGAAACTGCTCGCCCATCTCTTCAACGGCAAGTACGACGCGATCGAGGTGCTGAAGCTCAAGCAGATCGTGGACGTGCTGGAGGAGGCGGCGGACGCCTTCGAGCACGTGGCCAACACGGTGGAGACCATCGCGGTCAAGGAGTCCTGAGGCGTCCATGGACACCTTTGCTCTGATCCTGACCATCCTGGTCGCACTCTTCTTCGCGTATACCAACGGCTTCCACGACTCGGCGAACGCCATCGCGACATCGGTGTCGACGCGCGCGCTGACGCCGCGGGCGGCGCTGGTGATGGCGGCGGTGATGAACCTCGCCGGTGCGTTCCTGGGCAGTGGCGTGGCGAAGACGGTCAGTGAGGGCCTCATCCAGACGCCACAGGGCGGCAAGGGTATGGGCATCCTCTTCGCGGCGCTGACCGGGGCCATCGTCTGGAACCTGATCACCTGGTACTTCGGTCTGCCGTCCTCCTCGTCGCACGCCCTGTTCGGCGGACTGGTGGGAGCGGCGCTGGCAGGTGGCACGACGGTCTACTGGTCCGGGGTCCTGGACAAGATCATCACGCCGATGTTCCTGTCGCCCGTGGTCGGCCTCATCGTCGGCTACCTCGTGATGCTGGCGATCTTGTGGATCTTCCGGCGGGCCAATCCGCTCAAGGCCAAGCGGGGCTTCCGCATAGCGCAGACGGTGTCGGCTGCCGGAATGGCGCTCGGCCACGGTCTTCAGGACGCACAGAAGACGATGGGCGTCGTGGTGATGGCGCTGGTCATCGGGAATGTCGAGAACTACGGGGAACCGATCCCGGTGTGGGTCAAGCTCGTCTCCGCGGCGATGCTCTCGCTCGGGACGTACGCGGGCGGCTGGCGCATCATGCGCACGCTGGGCCGCAAGATCATCGAACTGGATCCGCCCCAGGGGTTCGCGGCGGAGACCACCGGCGCCTCGATCATGTTCGTGACGGCGTACCTGTTCAGGGCCCCGATCTCGACCACGCACGTCATAACGTCGGCGATCATGGGTGTGGGCGCAACGAAGCGGTTGAACGCCGTGCGCTGGGGCGTGGCGAAGAACATCGTCCTGGGCTGGTTCATCACCATGCCGGCGGCGGCGCTCGTGGCCGCGGCGAGCTTCTGGGTGATCAACCTGGCGTTCCTGTAGCCGCGGGCGACGGCCGGTAGGACCTCTCCAGGACGCGCCCGACGCACGTACGCGGGGCGCGCAGAGGCGCCGGCTTTGCGGAGGATGAGGCGCGCAGAGGCGTCGGCCGTCCGGATACCGGGATTTCCCTCCGCCTCAGGCGCTTGCCCTTTCTGGGGTTGGGTCGCCTGCCGCGATCGAAGACTGGGCCCGTCGACCGCGACCGCACTCCGGGTCCCTCGACCCGCCTCCGGGCCCCCGGATCCCGGCCCGCGACCGCCGTGCGGCGCTTGCACCGGTGCCTTTCCGCACTGGATGCCTACCGGCTGCTGCCACCCGAAGCCTCGCGCCGCCGCGCTCCTGGGTTTCTGTATCCCTGCTCCCGCGTCCCACGCTGCCCCGTCTCTCCCCCGGTCCCTCTGCCCCGCCCGGTTTCCCGGCATCCTGCCGGGCCTCCCCTCCGGCGCGGATCAGTGCCCGAGGTCGTCTCGAGATGCGGGTGTCGGTGGGGTGGCAAGACTGGAGCTATGACTACCAAGGCACTTCTCGAAGGCGGGCCGGACGATCTGGCGGGCAGCACCGTGCCGATCGTTCCTCCCGGACAAGAGCTGAAGATCCCGCACCGCGGTGGCTACGAGCACTACAAGGTCACGACGCGCCACGAGGGCAGCGGGGAAGGACGGGTGACCGTGTACCAGTGGTGGGAACGGACAGAAGTGGCCGAATGACGACGTGGACGACCACGCGAACGGGCCCGCCCCCGGGAGCCGGGGGCGGGCCCTCTTCGGCCTCGCGGTGGCACCGCCATGCAGCACCGCGAGGGGTCATCCGCAGACCGTCGGCTCAGCCGAAACGGCCCGAGATGTAGTCCTCGGTCGCCTGGACCGACGGGTTGGAGAAGATCCGCTCGGTGTCGTCGATCTCGATCAGCCGGCCGGGCTGACCCACGGCCGAAAGGTTGAAGAACGCCGTGCGGTCCGAGACACGCGCCGCCTGCTGCATGTTGTGCGTCACGATGACGATCGTGAAGCGCTCCTTCAGCTCGCCGATCAGGTCCTCGATGGCGAGGGTGGAGATCGGGTCCAGGGCGGAGCAGGGCTCGTCCATCAGCAGGACGTTCGGCTCGACCGCGATCGCGCGGGCGATGCAGAGACGCTGCTGCTGACCACCGGACAGGCCGGAGCCCGGCTTGTTGAGGCGGTCCTTCACCTCGTTCCAGAGGTTCGCGCCCTTGAGGGACTTCTCGACGATGTCGTTCAGTTCCGACTTGCGGTAGTTGCCGTTCAGGCGCAGACCCGCGGCCACGTTGTCGAAGATCGACATCGTGGGGAAGGGGTTCGGGCGCTGGAAGACCATGCCCACCTCACGGCGGACGGAGACCGGGTCGATGCCGGCGCCGTAGAGGTTCTCGTCGTCCAGGAGCACCTTGCCCTCGACGCGCCCGCCGGGGGTGACCTCGTGCATGCGGTTGAGCGTGCGCAGGAACGTCGACTTGCCGCAGCCGGAGGGACCGATGAACGCCGTCACCGATCGCGGCTCGACCGTCATCGAGATGTCCTCGATCGCCTTGTGGGAGCCGTAGTAGGCGGTGAGTCCGCTTACGTCGATTCGCTTGGCCATGACTACTTCACTTCCAGTATCAGTCGCTGATGGCCGCGTCAGCGACCGGTCTTCGGGGCCTTCCAGCGCGCGATGCCGCGGGCCAGCAGGTTGAGGATCATCACGAAGGCGATCAGTGTGAGCGACGCCGCCCAGGCACGGTCGTACGCCGCGTTGGCACCCGCGCTGTTCGCGTACTGCTGGTAGATGTACAGCGGCAGCGACTGCTGTGCACCCTCGAAGGGGTTGGCGTTGATGAAGCGGTTGCCGAACACCAGCAGCAGCACCGGCGCGGTCTCGCCCGCGATACGGGCGATCGACAGCATGATGCCCGTGGTGATGCCGCCGATGGAGGTCGGCAGGACCACCTTCAGGATGGTGCGCCACTTGGGCACGCCCAGCGCCAGCGAGGCCTCGCGCAGCTCGTTCGGGACGAGCTTGAGCATCTCCTCGGTGGAGCGGACGACGACCGGCATCATCAGGATGGCCAGGGCCAGCGAACCGGCGAAGCCGAAGGGCTGCATCTTGAAGATCAGCATCAGGCTGAGGATGAACAGACCGGCGACGATCGACGGGATACCGGTCATCACGTCGACGAAGAAGGTGACGGCCTGCGCGAGCCGGCCCCGTCCGTACTCCACGAGGTAGATCGCGGTGAGCACACCGATCGGCGCGCCGATCACGGTGGCGAGACCGACCTGCTCGAGGCTGCCGAGGATGGCGTGGTAGATGCCACCGCCGGGCTGGGAGTCCGCGACGATGCCCATCGAGTGGGTCAGGAAGTAGATGTCGAGGACCTTCACACCGCGCGCGACGGTCGTCCAGACGAGGGAGACCAGGGGCACGACGGCGAGCAGGAAGGCGACCCACACGAGGGCGGTCGCGACGCGGTCCTTGGCCTGGCGGCGGCCCTCGACGCGCGCGGCGATGCCGTACGTGCCGAGCAGGAAGAGGATGGCGGCGATCACGCCCCACTGGATGTGGCTCGTCAGGCCGGCGACGGCGCCGATGGCGGACGCCACGACGATCGAGCCGAGGGCGATGGCCCAGGGGGACCACTTGGGGAGGCTGGCGCCGCGCAAGGTGCTGTGGCGCTTGTCGGCGACGGCTGCGTGACTCATGCGTTGGCCCCCGAGTACTCCTTGCGGCGGGCGATGATCGCGCGGGCCGCGCCGTTGACCAGCAGGGTGATGACGAACAGGACGAGGCCGGAGGCGATCAGCGCGTCACGGCCGTCCTCGGTCGCCTCGCTGAACTTGCTGGCGATGTTCTGGGCGAAGGTGCCGCCGCCCGGGTTGAGCAGGCTGGCGTGGATCAGGAAGTCCGGGGAGAGCACGGTGGCCACGGCCATCGTCTCGCCGAGCGCGCGGCCGAGGCCGAGCATCGAGGCGGAGATGACACCGGAGCGGCCGAAGGGCAGGACGGCCATGCGGATGACCTCCCAGCGCGTGGCGCCGAGGGCCAGGGCCGCCTCCTCGTGCATCTGCGGGACCTGGCGGAAGACCTCGCGGCTCACGTTGGTGATGATCGGCAGGATCATGATCGCGAGCAGGATGCCGACGGTGAGCATCGAGCGGGGGGCGCCGCCCTCCCAGGAGAAGATGCCCGTCCAGCCGAAGTAGTCGTTCAGCCAGCTGAAGAGGCCGCCCAGGTTCGGTACGAGGACCAGGGCGCCCCACAGGCCGTAGACGATGGACGGCACGGCGGCGAGCAGGTCGATCACGTAGGCGATGGGCCCGGACATCCTGCGCGGCGAGTAGTGCGTCAGGAAGAGCGCGATGGCGACCGCGATCGGGACCGCGATGATCATCGCGATGATCGAGGAGACCACGGTGCCGAAGGCCAGTACGGCGATACCGAAGACCGGCGGCGTGACGTTGGTGTTCCACTCGAAGGTGGTCAGGAAGTTCCCGTGGTCCTTGCTGATGGCGAGGGACGCACGGTAGGTGAGGAAGACCGCGATCGCGGCCATGATCACCAGCAGCAGAATGCCCGACCCACGGGAGAGACCGAGGAAGATCCGGTCTCCGGGTCGGGTGGCGCCACGGGCTGCGCGCTTGCGCTCGGTTGTGGACGGCCGTGGGGCGGGGGGAGGTGCTTGTGTGTTGTGTGTAGATATGTCCATCGGGTTCTCCGGTCTGCGGAGCCGCACGTGTGATGCGGCTCCTGGCGGCGGTGCACCGGACGGTGCGGTCCGGTCCCGCGAGGGGACCGGACCGCACTCTCAAATCAGCTCAGGCCCTCGATGGTGGTGCGGACCTTGGAGATGATCGCGTCGGGGATCGGCGCGTAGCTGTTGTCGGTCAGCATCTTCTGACCGTCCTCGCTCGCGATGTAGCGCAGGAAGGACTTGGTGGCGGGCAGGGTGTCCGCCTTGTTGCCCTTGTCGCAGATGATCTCGTAGGTGACCAGGACCATCGGGTAGGCACCGTCGGCCTTGGTGTTGTAGTTCAGCTGCAGCGACAGGTCCTTGCCGGTGCCGACGACCTTGGCGTCGGCGATGGCCTTGGTGGCGTTGTCGATGTTGGCCTCGACCGGGGCGGAGGCGCCCGTGTCGATCTTGGCCGTGGACATGTCCTTGGCGTAGGAGAGCTCGAAGTAGCCGATGGCGCCGGCGGTCTGCTTCACCTGCTGGGCCACACCCGCGGACTGCGGCGCGGACTGGCCACCCGGGGCCTGCCAGGCCTTGCCACCCTCGTACTTGCCCCAGACGGACGGGGCAGCGGCCTTGAGGTACTTGGTGAAGTTGTCCGTGGTGCCGGACTCGTCAGAGCGGTGGAACGCCTGGATCTTGGTGGAGGGAAGCTTCGCGCTCGGGTTCAGCTTCTTGATCTCCGGGGCGTTCCAGGTCTTGATCTGGTTGTTGAAGATCTCGGCGATGGTCTTGGCGTCCAGGACCAGGTTGTCCACGCCCGGCAGGTTGTAGCCGAGGGCGATCGGGCCGCCGACCATCGGGAGGTCGATGCCCTGGCCGCCGGTGCAGACCTTCTTGGAGGCCGCGACCTCTTCGGGCTTCAGCGCGGAGTCCGAGCCGGCGAAGGCCAGCTGGCCCTGGGTGAAGGAGGTCACACCGGCACCGGAGCCGCCGGCCTTGTAGTTGATCTGGGTCTGGCAGGCCTGGCTGAACTGCGCGACCCAGGCGTCGATCGCGTTCTTCTGCGCGGAGGAGCCGTCGGCGAGAAGCTGGCCGCCCTTGGCGTCGCACTTGATGGAGCTGGCGTTCGTCGACGACGAGGCGGAGGCGCTGCTGCCACCGTTCTTGCTGCCCGTGTCGTCGGAGCCGCACGCCGTGAGGGCCAGGGCGCCGGAGACGGCGAGAGCACCGAGGGTGATGGCCCGCCGGTTCATGCGCTGAAGCTTCACTTTCGGGAGTTCCTTCCAGTTGCCGCCGTCCTGATCGGCGGCGTGCGAAGTTGTGGTTGATGCGGACGCGCATTTCCAGATCGCGTCCTCCATCAGGTAAGGCCGAAAGTAGGCAGATCAGGTGAAGCCGCTTATGGCCATAAGTGAACGCAGGGTGAACCCCTATAGACGGTGCGGTTAGATCACGGAACGCTTACATAAAGGACACAGGGTGGTTCCGAGTGACACTCCGGATGCTCGTAACTCTACGCATCTGAGCAAGGTCATTCATGTCCGGAAGATCCTGATCACCGAAGCGCTTTATGGCACGCCCATGATGGTCCGGACACGGTCCGTGATGGTGAACGCCGAGTGTCCAAGGGCGCCGGGCCGCGCTGCGCGGCCGCCCCGCCGCGGAGAGCGAAGGGCCGCTCCGAATGCCGGGGCGGCCCTTTGCGAAGGCGATCACGTGAGGTTCAGTGCGCTCAGGAGGGCGTCGACCAGATCCCGGTCGCGGGGCTGGGTCAGGCGGTGACGGGCCGTAGTCGGCGGGAGCCACAGGATGCGGTCCACCTCGTGGTTCGGGGTGAAGAAGCCCTCCGTCGCCTCGGCCGCCCAGTAGTCGACCTGCTTGGGGCGGCCGCCCGCCTCGTAGTGGGCGGTGGGCAGGCGGGCGCCGGGCACCGCGCCGTAACCCGTCTCCTCCCCCACCTCTCGCAGCGCGCCCGTGAGCGGGACCTCCCCGCGCTTGAGCTTGCCCTTCGGGTGGGACCAGTCGTCGTACTTCGGCCGGTGGACGAGACAGATCTCCAGTTCGCCGTCGACGGGGGAGCGGCGCCACAGCACACAGCCCGCCGCCCGGATGATGTCGTCCTCGGTCATGGAGTGTTCCCGCTCCTTCCTCGTGCCTGCGGCGCGCCCGGGAGCGCGCCGTGCCGTCGTACGAGTGCCTGTCGCAGAACGCCGGACCTACGGAGTACCCACCGCCTGCCGCTGCCATGACTGCTGGAAGGCGTAGCGGGCGGCCTCCACCTCGTGGCGCTGGTCGGCGTGCAGGACGCCGAGGGCGTAGGCCGTCGCCGGGGCGATGCGCGGGGTGCGCGCAGCGGCGGCGGCAGCGGCGGCCGCCTCCGAGGCGTCCCGGTGCCGGTTCAGGGCCTGGCCCGCGGCCAGCAGCCGGACGTCGACGGGCGCCTCCCCGTACCCGCCGTGCAGCACCTCACGGGCGTAGCGGTGCAGTCGCAGCAGCAGTCGGACCTGATGCCAGGGGCCATCCTGCGGGTGCGGGGCCGGGTCCGGGGACAGCCCGTAGATCAGAGCCTCCGCGTTGTACGGGTGGCCCGCGGTGACCAGCGGCAGCGCCGCCACCGCGTCGCACATGCGTTCCTCGGCCGCGGCGGCCAGCGGGCGCAGGTCGGCGCCGGCCGCGGCGGGCGTGAGCGGTACCTCGCTGGCGAGCACGGCGACGCTGTCCGCCACCGCGTGGAAGCGGCTCGACCCGAGGGCCTGCAGGGCCGCGGAGTGGGCGCGCGTCCGGGCCAGGGTCAGCTGGCGCTCCAGCAGGGCGCCCGCCTTCGCCGCGCCCACGGTCAGATTGCCGCGCTCCGGAGCGGCGGTCTGGGTGCGCGGTCCACTACCGGTGGATTCCGCGGCGCCCCCCGCCTGCGCCGGGAAGACGGAGGAGCCCGAGAGCCGGTGCAGCGCGAGGAGCAGCCGCTCGAGCCGGGCCGCGTACGCGTGCTCGCGGGCCAGCGTGCCGGACAGCCAGGCGAGTTCGGGTCGCATCTCCTCGGACCAGTCCGCGTCGAGGAGCGGGCGGAACGTGTGGAGCGTCCCGCTGATACGGCGGGCCGAGCGGCGCAGCGCGAGCGCCGCGTCGCCGGAGTCGTCCGTTCCGCGCTCCTCCACCCGTGCCTCGGCTCGGGCAGGCGGACCCCCGGCAGCACCGGTCTCCCGGTGCTGCCGCAGCGAGCGCAGGAACTCGGTCGCCTGAGCCCGCAGGTAGCTCGCGAGGACGTCCCTCGTGGGGATGCCGCCCTGCTCTTGAGGATCCCCCCGCTCCAGCGGAGTCGAGAGCCCGGCAGAGCGCCCGGCCGCGGGGTCGGTGTGAGGATCAAGGTGTTGCTGTGCCACGCCGGCGCCTCCGGGCGTCTATGAGCATCTCCTGGATGTTCCGCAGGGGCTGGCCCTCCGCGTCGGTGGCATGCCGTGTCCACTCTCCGTCCGGGCCCAGGTGCCAGGAGGAGGTCGTGTCGGACATACCAGTCTCGAGGAGCCGGTTGAGGGCCGCCCGGTGCGCCAGGTCGGCCACCCTGACCAGTGCTTCTATACGGCGGTCCAGGTTGCGGTGCATCATGTCGGCGCTGCCGATCCACACCTCGGGCTCGCCTCCGTTGCCGAAGACGAAGACCCGGGAGTGCTCGAGGAAGCGGCCGAGTATGGACCGCACCCGTATGTTCTCGGACAGGCCGGTCACACCCGGGCGCAGCGCGCATATGCCGCGCACCCAGACGTCGACGGGGATGCCCGCCTTGGACGCGCGGTACAGGGCGTCGACGACCGCCTCGTCCACCATCGAGTTGACCTTGATGCGGACGTAGGCCGGACGCCCGGCCCGGTGGTGCTGGATCTCCTTGTTGATCCGCGAGATCAGCCCGTCGCGCAGGGACTTGGGGGCGACCAGCAGCCGGCGGTAGGTCTCGCGGCGCGAGTAGCCCGAGAGCCTGTTGAACAGGTCGGACAGGTCGGCGCCGACCTGCTGGTCCGCGGTCAGCAGCCCCAGGTCTTCGTACAGGCGTGCGGTCTTCGGGTGGTAGTTGCCCGTCCCGACGTGGCTGTAGCGCCGGAGCGTCTCGCCCTCCTGCCGCACGACCAGCGACAGCTTGCAGTGCGTCTTCAGGCCGACCAGTCCGTACACGACGTGGCAGCCGGCCTCCTCCAGCTTGCGGGCCCACTTGATGTTGGCCTGCTCGTCGAAGCGCGCCTTGATCTCGACCAGCACGAGGACCTGCTTGCCTGCCTCTGCGGCGTCGACGAGCGCGTCGACGATCGGCGAGGTCTCCGAGGTCCGGTACAGCGTCTGCTTGATGGCGAGCACGTCCGGATCGGAGGCCGCCTGCTCGAGGAACGCCTGTACCGAGGTCGAGAAGCTGTCGTACGGGTGGTGCAGGAGCACGTCCCGCTCCCGCAGCGCCGCGAAGATGTCGGGCGCGGACGCCGACTCGACCTCCGCGAGGTCGCGGTGGGTGCCCGCGATGAACTTCGGGTACTTCAGCTCGGGCCGGTCGAGGTTGGCGATGCCGAACAGACCGGTGAGGTCGAGCGGACCGGGCAGCGGGTACACCTCGGCCTCGGAGATCTTCAGCTCACGCACCAGCAGGTCGAGGACGTACTGGTCGATGGACTCCTCGACCTCCAGGCGCACAGGGGGCCCGAAGCGGCGCCGCATGAGCTCCTTCTCCAGGGCCTGGAGCAGGTTCTCGGCGTCGTCCTCCTCGACCTCGAGGTCCTCGTTGCGGGTTATCCGGAAGGTGTGGTGCTCCAGCACCTCCATACCCGGGAACAGCTCCTCCAGGTGCGCGGCGATGACGTCCTCGATCGGGACGTACCGCTGCGAGGAGGCCTCCAGGAAGCGGGAGAGCAGCGGCGGGACCTTGACGCGCGCGAAGTGGCGGTGGCCCGAGACCGGGTTGCGCACGACGACCGCGAGATTGAGCGAGAGCCCCGAGATATAGGGGAAGGGGTGCGCGGGGTCGACGGCCAGCGGCGTGAGGACCGGGAAGATCTGGTGCCGGAAGAGCGTGAAGAGGCGCGCCTGCTCCTTGTCGGTCAGCTCGCTCCAGCGGACGATGTGGATGCCCTCCTCGGCGAGCGCCGGGGCGATGTCCTCCTGGAAGCAGGCCGCGTGCCGGGCCATGAGCTCGCGGGAACGGGCCCAGATCATCTCCAGCACCTCGCGGGGCTGCAGACCCGACGCGGACCGGGTGGCGACGCCGGTGGCGATGCGGCGCTTCAGTCCTGCCACCCGGACCATGAAGAACTCGTCCAGGTTGCTGGCGAAGATCGCCAGGAACTTCGCCCGCTCCAGGAGGGGCGTGTTCGGGTCCTCGGCCAGTTCGAGCACGCGCTCATTGAACTGGAGCCAGCTGCGCTCCCGGTCGAGGAAGCGGCCCTGCGGCAGCTGGGCGCCCTCGGCCACCTCGTACGACGAGAGGTCGGAGTCGATGTCCGGTTCCAGGTCGGAGACCGTCGCCGGCACGGGGTGCGGGCGGTGCGCGGCGAGGGACCCTACAGAGGGTTGCTCATTCTGCACGTTCGCGCGACCCGAGGACTCTCCGTCATGGTCAGTGGCGGGGGACGACGGGTGGGCCGGTGCCTGGGCGTTCTGCTGGCTCATATACCCATTGTTCCGCGCCGACCGGGTGATGGGCGCGTCGAAGCGACCGGGCGGCATGTCGGCGAAAGGACGCCCGCTTTCCGCACCGGCCCCGTTCTTCGGGGGCGGTGAGGGCTCTGGCACGGCGGCGTTCATTGGCCGAGCGTCGCAAGCCCGTCTGAATCAGCGGTTACAGCGACATGACGTGCGGGATAGCGCGGAGGGGCTCGCGGACGTCTACGGGCGGCGCTGCGGCGTACGGGAGAGCTGGAAGGGGGGCGCGCACCGTCCCGGTCCTGGGGCTCAGTGGGCACGGGCCGCCGCGCCACTGAAATTCTGCCCTGAAACGTGAACCGGTCGCGAGGGCTCGTCCGATGAAGGGGCGTGAGGGAAACGAGAAGTGACGGGGAGCTGCTGCGTGCCGCGGCAGACGGTGACCGCCACGCTTTCGAGGAGCTGTACCGGCGGTACGCGCCGTGGCTCACGGCACGGCTGCGCGGCCGGTGCGCCGATCCGGGGGTCGTCGACGACGTCGTGCAGGAGACGTTCCTGGCGGTCTGGCGCGGTACCGCGCGCTACCACGAGGACGGCGACGTGGCCGGCTGGATCTGGCGCATCGGCGCCCGGCGGCTGGTGGACGCGCTGCGCGGTGACGGCGCGCGCGGCCGTCTGCGCCAGACCCTGGCCAGGCTGCGGCACCGCCACGAGGCCTCGGCGGAGGAGCGCGTCCTGGCCGGAGTGGAGCACGGGGGCCTGGCGGGCGCCCTGACCAGGCTCTCGCCCGAGCTGAGGGCCGTCCTCCAGGCGACGGTGATCGACGGGCTCAGCACCAGGGAGGCGGCCGTCCTGCTCGGCATTCCCCCGGGCACGGTCAAGACGAGGGCGCTGCGTGCGCGCAGGCGGTTGCGGGAGGAGCTGGCATGAGGGACGAGAAGCACGGCGCCACCGGATGGCATGCGGACGCCGACGATCTTCGCGCCTATGTACGCGGCGAACTCGAGGCGCCGCGGCTGTGGTCGGTCGACACACACCTGGTCACGTGCGCGTCCTGCCGCGGGGCGCTTGCCGAGGTCGGCGACCCGCTCGCCCTGGACCGGGGCTGGGAGCGGCTGGACGCCGAGCTCGACGCTCCCCGGCCGGGACTTTTCGAAGGACTGCTCACGAGGGTGGGGGTCGCCGATCACACAGCGCGACTGCTCGCCGCGACACCGGTGCTGCGCGCCTCCTGGCTGGGAGCGGTCCTGCTGGTCCTGGTGATGACGGTGGCCAGCGTGTACGCAGCGGATTCGCCCGCCTACTTCCTGGCACTGGCCCCGCTGCTCCCGCTGGCGGGTGTCGCGCTGTCCTACGGCCCGGCCCTCGACAGGACGTACGAGCTCACTCTCGTCGCCCCGCTGCACGGCTTCCGCCTGCTCATGATCCGCACGGTCGCGGTGCTCGTCGCGAGCCTGGCGCTGAACGGGCTGGCGACGCTGGCCCTCCCCGGATACGGGCTCCGGGCCCTCGCCTGGCTGCTTCCCGCCCTGGCGCTGACCGCCACCGGGCTCGCGCTGACCGCCCGCTTGGGCCCGGTCCTCGCTCCCGCCCTGGTCAGCGGCGGCTGGGTCGCCCTGCTGGTGGTCGCCAAGGTGACCGCCGACGGCACGCCGGCCCCGTTCACCGGCGCGGGCCAGGGCGTGGCGGCGGCGGTCGCCGTCGTCGCGGCCGCCGTGCTGCACCGTCTGCGCGACAGGTTCGACGCCTCCCCGGCGCCCTCCCTGCTGTTCACCGACTTCGTCAACAGGAGCACCTCATGACCACCGTTCCCACCGTCTCGGCCTCCGGCCTGACCCTGCGCTACGGCGGCACGGCCGCTCTGGACGATGTCTCTCTGCGTCTGAGTGAGGGGGTCACCGGTCTTCTCGGGCCCAACGGCGCGGGCAAGACGACCCTGCTGCGGGTGCTCGCCACCGCCGTGCCCGCCGACAGGGGCGCCTTCACCGTCCTCGGGCACGATCCGAACACGGCCGCCGGACGCCAGGAGGTACGGCGCCGGCTCGGCTATCTGCCGCAGAACCCGGGCTTCCACCCAGAGTTCACGGCCTTCGCGTTCGTCGACTACGTGGCCATCCTCAAGGAGCTGACCGACCGCGCCGCCCGTCACCTCGAGGTGCGGCGTGTGCTCGAAGCCGTCGACCTCTCCGATGTGCGCGGCAAGCGCATCAAGCGGCTGTCCGGCGGTATGCGCCAGCGCGTCGTCCTCGCCGCGGCCCTCGTCGGGGACCCGGGTCTGCTGCTCCTCGATGAACCGACCGTCGGTCTCGACCCCGAACAGCGCATGCGGTTCCGGGAGTTGATCGCGGACGCGGGCGAGGGCCGCACGGTCCTGCTGTCCACCCATCAGACCGAGGACGTGGCCATGCTCTGCAACCGTGTGATCGTCATGGCCCGGGGCTGGGTCCGCTTCGAGGGCACCCCGGCCGAGCTGACCGCTCGGGCGGCGGGCCGGGTCTGGAGCAGTACGCAACGGGACCCGGGCGCCCGCGCCGGCTGGCGCACGGGCCTGGGCACCTTCCGTAACGTCGGCGACCCTCCGAAGGGCGCCGACCTCCTCGAACCGACACTGGAGGACGGGTACTTGCTCGTCCTCGACGGGGAGCCCGCGGAGGTGGCGTCCGTATGAGCACGGTCCTCGACAAGGAGGCCCCGGTGGTCCCCGCACCCACGCGGGCCGCTCGCACGTCGGCCTCCGCCGTTCTCGCGCTCGCCCGCCTCGAGGCGCGCGAACTTCTCTTGACCATCCCGGTGTTCGTGTTCTTCACGCTGTACGTCGGCTCAGCGGTCTGGAAGTTGCTCTTCTCCCGGGACGGCATGGACGACTTCCCGGTCCTCCACGACGCGGACCGTGCCACCCAGTCCGGCGCCATGCTCCTCGGTGTCGCCGTCCTCATGTGTGTGAACGTCGCTTCGCTCCGTTCCCGGCGCCATGGCACGGACCGGCTCTTCGACGTGCTGGTGATGGAGCGCTGGCAGCGCGCGGTGGCGCACATGCTGTCCGTCGTGCCGTTCGCGGCGGTCACCGCGGTGGTCGCCGCCGTCGAGTTCGGTGCCGCGGCGCTGCGGCCCGGGGCGGTCGGGCACGGATCGCCGGCCGAACTGGTGGTGGCGCCGCTTGTGGTGCTCCTGTCCGGAGTGCTCGGAGTACTCATCGCGCGGCTGTACCCCAGCACGGCCGGCGGTCCGCTGTTCGTGGTCGTGGGATTCGCCGCGCTCCTGGTCGCCTCCACCGTCACCGGAGGGGAGACCCATTGGCTGACCTGGCTGGACCCGGTCGTCTCCGACCACGGCGCCTCGCCCATCCCTTCCGAGGTCCTGGGCCGCCCGGCCGCCTGGCACGCCCTGTATCTGGCGGGCCTCACGGCACTGCTGCTGGGCGTCACGGTCCTCCTGAGCGGCGGACGCACACGCATGCTGAAGGCACTGACGGTCGTCGCGCTCGTCGCCACCGGCGCGGGGATCGCGGGACAGTCACCGAGCCACGAGCCCGCCCTGGCCGCCGCACGCGCAAAGCTGAGCCGTACGCCGGAGAAGTTCCAGTCGTGCGCGGTGTACGGCCGATCGACGTACTGCTCCTTCCCCGAGTGGACCGCCTGGCGGGACGACTGGGCGCGGGCGGCCGACCGGGTCCAGGCCCTCGCGGGCGGCGGTGCCGCAGGGGCGCGGATGACGATCCGCCAGCGGATACCGATGGTCCACGACCTGCACAGCGACTCCTCCACCGCTCCCCGGCACACACCGGGCGAGGTCACGGTGGGCACACGCTGGGGCGGCAATCGCATCCCCGAGTTCGCCGTCGGGGTCGCCTCCGTCCTCGTCGCCGGTGACGAGCAGGCGGCCTCCGGAATGTGCGACGCACGGGTGGTGACTGTCATGTGGCTGGCGCTGGCCGCGCAGGACGATCCGATGGCGGCGTTCCGCAGCGTCCGCGTGGACGACGGCCTCGGGGACGCCGCCGTGGCGCTGACGCCCACCGACCCGCTCGCCATGAGTGCCGAACAGACCCGGATCGTCCGCGAACTGCTCAAGCGTCCGCGCTACAGCGTCACGGCCAGGGTGAAGGCGCACTGGACGGAGCTGACCTCCCCGAAGACAACGGAGGCGCGGGCGGCGGAGCTGCTCGGCGTACCGGGGGCCGAGGGTGCCGGGATCGAGAAGTCATGCCAGGGGTAGCGCAGAGGTACGCAGAGATCCGTGCTCTTCTTCCGCCGGTGTGGCGCTCCCTCCCCCGGCGCGTACTCGGCGCCGCGGGCGGGCTGGGCCTCGCTCTCCCGGCCGTCACCCGGTTGGCACCCGGCGGTGCCGACGCCGGCTTGGCCCTTGCCCTCCTGAGGTCCGCCGCGGTCGCCTTCGCACTGGGGCTGGCGTTCCTGCTGGACGACCCGGCACGGCAGATCACCGCGGTGGTGCCGGTCCGGCGGACGGTGCGGACCGAACTGCGGCTGGCGCTGGTCGTACCGCAGGCCGCCCTCGGCTGGGGGGTGGCCTTGCTCCTGGTACCTGGGGAGATACGGCCTCCGGTCGCGGATGTCAGCTTGGAGGCGGCGGTCCTCGCGGCCCTGGCGCTCACCGGCGCGATGGCGGCCGTGCGGTTCACCGAGGAGCCGCAGCCGGGGCCGGGCGT
The DNA here is from genome assembly GCF_050936285.1 of Streptomyces sp. CA-106110. Lineage (NCBI taxonomy): Bacteria > Bacillati > Actinomycetota > Actinomycetes > Kitasatosporales > Streptomycetaceae > Streptomyces > Streptomyces sp. CA-106110. Next base: position 6,580,484 of record NZ_JBNJNB010000001.1, read on the forward strand.
GGCCGCGGCACTGCTGGCGGGCACGGTACTCGCGGTGCTGCTGCCCGAGCGGTGGGCGCTGTTCGCCGCGGTGGGCGCCCCCGGCTGGGTGGCGGCCCATCAGCGGTGGGCGGCACTCCTGGTGCTCAGTCTGCCGGTGGGCGCGGCGCTTCTGCCGGAGCCGACCGCGAGGCGCCTTGCACTGGGCCGGGCCCACCGCTGACACAACCAGGCGGCCGCTGAGGGCCGACCGCTCCTCACGTCTCCGTGCGGTACATCAGATCCGTCTCGTGGGTCGTGAAGCCGAGCCGCTCATAGACGGTGAGCGCCGCCTTGTTGTCCGCGTCGACATAGAGCATGGCGGTCGGCAGGGCCTGGGCAGCGAGGTGACGCAGGCCGATCGTGGTGAGGGCCCGGCCGAGGCCGCCGCCCTGGGCGCCAGGGCGGACGCCCAGCACGTAGACCTCGCCGAGCTGCTCCTCCGCGTGGACCTTGGTCCAGTGGAAGCCGATCAGCTCGGGGCCCCGCTCGCCCTCGCGTTCCGCCAGGAAGAAGCCCTGAGGGTCGAACCACGGCTCGGCCTTGCGGTCGTCGAGGTCGCGCTGGGTGAGAGAGCCTTGTTCGGGGTGGTGGGCGAAGGCCGCCGCATTGACGGCGAGCCAGGCCGCGTCGTCCTGGCCGGGCACGAAGGTGCGTACGGTCACGCCGTCGGGCAGCTTCGGCTCGGGCAGGTCGAGGTCGGTCAACGGGCGGCGCAGCTGCCGCAGTTCACGAAAGAGGGAGAGGCCGAGAACCTGGGCGAGGTGCCGGGCGGCCGAGTGACCGCCGTGCGCCCACACCCGCAGTCGCTTGCCGGAGGTTGCAAGGAGCGCGGCGCCCAGGGCCCGGCCGTGCCCGTGGCCGCGGTACGAGGGGTGCACGACCAGTTCGGCCGCCGGGGCCTCCACCGGGTCCGTGTCCTCCAACTGCGCATAACCGACGAGCGTGCCGTCGACCGACAGCAGCAGATGGGACACGCCTTCCCGCTCACCGCCGCGCAGCTGCAGCCGCCCCTGTTCGGACACGGCCTGCTGGCCGTCCACCCGGGCGGCCTCGGCGAGCAGCGCGAGGACGGTCTCGGCTTGTTCGGGCGAGAGCGTCGTGACGGTCTCGAGGGAGCGGGGCAGTGCCGGGCGGTCGGTGTCGTCGCTGGTCATGGGTACGAGGGTAAGGGGAGGACCGGGGAAAGGGGAGGTAAAGGCAACCTGGTTGTAACCCTGAACCCCCTGTTACGCTACGCGCGTTGACCCTAAGCTGCGCGGACCGCCGTCTTGGCACGCTCTTTACACAACGCGTGCGTCGGGGTCCGGCTGCGTGCGCCGGGCAGCACCCTGCGCACTTCACAGAGGGGGGCACATGCCGCCGATCTACCGGCACAGACGTCTTCACCGCATCCTGGGCGCCGCCGCGGGCCTGGCCACCGTCGGAGCCCTGGTGGCCGCGCTGCCGGCCGACGCCCACAGCAGCCGGCCCGGCCACGGTCACGAGTTCCCCGGCCGCTACCAGAACGTCCAGCTGCTGTCCTTCAACGACCTGCACGGCAACCTGGAGCCGCCGGCCGGTTCCTCGGGACGGGTCACCGAGCTCGAGAAGGACGGCACCACCAAGAGCATCGACGCGGGTGGTGTCGAGTACCTCGCCACACATCTGCGGCAGGCCCGCAAGGGCAACCCGTACTCGATCACCGCGGCCGCCGGTGACATGGTCGGCGCCTCGCCGCTGATCTCCGGGCTGTTCCACGACGAGCCGACCATCGACGCCCTCAACAAGCTGGACCTGGACGTCACCAGCGTCGGCAACCACGAGTTCGACGAGGGTGCCAGGGAACTGGCCCGGCTGCAGAACGGCGGCTGCCACCCGACGGACGGCTGCTACGACGACAGCGAAGAGTTCCAGGGGGCGAACTTCCCCTACCTCGCCGCGAACGTCACCGACGAGAAGACCGGCAAGCCGATCCTCAAGCCCTACTGGGTGTGGAAGAACCACGGCATCAAGGTCGGCTTCATCGGCGTGACGCTCGAGGGCACCCCGGACATCGTCACCGCGGAGGGCGTCAAGGGCCTGAAGTTCGGCGACGAGGTGGAGACGATCAACAAGTACGCCAAGGTGCTCCAGCGGCAGGGCGTCCAGTCGATCGTCGCCCTGGTGCACGAGGGCGGCGCGCCCGCGTCGGGCGCGTACAACTACGACTGCGACAGCCCGGGTGCGGGGGACGGCATCTCCGGTCCGATCGTCGACATCGCCCGGCATGTCACCCCGGCCGTGGACGCGCTGGTCACCGGCCACACCCACCAGGCGTACGTGTGCACGATCGACGACCCGGCGGGCCGCCCCCGCATGGTGACGTCGGCGTCCTCGTTCGGCCGGCTGTACACGGACACCACGCTGACGTACGACCGCTGGACCGGCGACATCGCCCGTACGGCCGTGAAGTCGGCGAACCGCGTGGTCACTCGTGACGTCGCCAAGGCGGCCGACCTGACGGACCTGATCAACAAGTGGAAGACGCTCGCGGCCCCCGTCGCCTCCCGGCCCATCGGGTACATCGCGGGCGAGATCGGCACCAGCGGCACCGAGTCCCCGCTCGGCGACCTGATCGCGGACGCGCAGCTCGCGTACGCCAAGTCCCTCGACCCCAAGGCCGCCGTCGCGCTGATGAACCCCGGCGGTATCCGCGGGCCGCTCACCTACGCGGCGAGCGGTGGTGAGGGAGACGGTGTGGTGACGTACGGGGAGGCGTACACGGTCCAGCCGTTCGCCAACACGGTGAACCTGGTCGACCTGACCGGAGCCCAGCTGATCACGGCGCTGCAGCAGCAGATCAGCGGAGCGAACGAGGCCTCGCCGAAGATCCTGCAGGTGTCCGGCGGCCTGACCTACACGCTGGACCTGACGAAGTCGGGCGCCGCGCGCGTGGTCGTGGACTCGGTGAAGCTGAACGGCACGGCGATCGACCCGGCCGCCACCTACCGCGTCGCCATGAACTCCTTCCTCGCGGGCGGCGGCGACGGCTTCGCGGAGCTCGGCAAGGGCGCGAACGTGCTGGTCGGTGGCGACGACCTGGCGGCCCTCGGCGCCTATCTGACGGCCAACTCGTCGGCCGCGGCGCCCTATCCGGTGCCGGCGGCGGACCGGATCACCCTGGTGCAGTGACCCGGGCGCACTGATCGACGCGCCTGATCGAAGGCCCGTTCCCGCCACCGGCGGGGACGGGCCTTCTGGCGGGCGGAGCCAAGCAGACCGACGGCAACTTGGTACTCGTACATGTCACTCTTCCGAGCGAGGCGACGGGCCCGCGCTGAGGCGACCTCGCGGGACCGGGGCCACGACGCGCAGCAGTCCCGCCGGGTTCCGGTCGACGCGCGACGGTGAAGGGGCGGCCGGATCAGGGAAGTTCGCTCGGTGCCGTCTCCGGCGGTGCGATCGACGCCCCCGGCAGCCGTACCGTCGCCACCGTGCCGCCGCCTTCCGCCGGCCGCAGGGACACCTCGCCGCCCGCCTGCTGGACCGTGCGGGCCACGATCGACAGGCCGAGGCCGGAGCCCGGCAGGGCGCGGGCAGAGGGGGAGCGCCAGAAGCGGTCGAAGACATGCGGCAGTTCCTCGGCCGCGATACCCGGGCCGTGGTCGCGGACCGTGAGGGCGCCGCGCAGAAGGGAGACCTCGATCGTGCCGCCCTCGGGGCTGAACTTCACCGCGTTGTCGAGGATGTTCACCACCGCCCGCTCCAGCGCGGTCGGCTCGGCCTGTACGTACCACGGCTGGAGGGTCGCCGTGATCGTCAGCTCCGGACCGCGCAGCCGGGCGCGGCGCAGCGCGGACTCCACGATGTCCTGCATCTCCACCACCTGCGCCTTGCCGGCGTGCTGGTCCTTCTCGGGACGCGAGAGTTCCTGCAGGTCCCCGATGAGTGAGGCCAGTTCCGTCATCTGTGCCTTCACCGAGGCGAGCAGCGCCTTGCGGTCCTCCGCGGGGAGCGGGCGGCCGGTCTCCTCGCTGCGGGTGAGGAGTTCGATGTTCGTCCGCAGTGACGTCAGCGGTGTGCGCAGTTCGTGGCCCGCGTCGGCGATCAGCTGTTGCTGCAGTTCGCGGGAGCTGGCGAGAGCCGAGGTCATCGAGTTGAAGGAGCGGGACAGCCGGGCGATCTCGTCCTCGCTCTCCTTGTTCACCGGGATGTGCGTGGTCAGGTCCTCGGTGCGGGCGATGTGCTCGACCGCCTCGGTGAGCTTGTCGACGGGGCGCAGGCCCGCACGGGCCACGGCCAGTCCGACGGCTCCGGCGGCCACGACGCCGAGGCCGGAGACGATGAGGAGGATCACGGCGAGGTCTTTGAGCGTCTTGTCCGTGTCCTTCAGCGGGTAGGCCCGGAGCAGGGCGTAGCCCGGGTAGAGCTGCGGGCCCGCCGGGCCGTCGCTCAGCAGGGGGGTCGTCAGCACCCGTACCGGGTTGCCCTTGCTGTCGGTGCTGTTGTGGAGGATGCCGTGGGTCGGGTTGGCGGCGATCTCCGTGTCGCTGTCCGTGACTTTCACCAGGCCGGCGGAGTTCTGGTAGACGCAGACCTGCCCGGTCGCACTGACGACCTGCGTGTAGTAGATGTTGACCTCGGGGCCGCGGTCGTCCTGCGGGGACGGGGTGGTCGTGCACTCGGCCCGGACGCTCGCCAGGCCTCCGGCCCGGACCGGTCCGCTGTTGCTCCTGAGGTTGCTGTCCACCTGCGCGTACAGCTTGCCCTGCACGATGAACCAGCAGCTCATCGACACCGCCGCCACACCGAACGCCACGGCCGCGGCCACCAGCAGGGCCAGCCGTGAGCGGAGTGGAAGTGAACGGACCCGCTTGATCACTCGGCGCCGCCCTGCCGCAGGACGTAGCCCACACCCCGGACCGTGTGCACGATGCGCGGCTCGCCGCCCGCCTCCGTCTTGCGGCGCAGGTACATCACGTACACATCGAGGGAGTTCGACGACGGCTCGAAGTCGAAGCCCCATACGGCCTTCAGGATCTGCTCACGGGTCAGCACCTGGCGCGGATGCGCCATGAACATCTCCAGGAGCGTGAACTCGGTGCGGGTCAGCTCCACCGGCCGTCCGCCGCGGGTGACCTCACGCGTGGCCAGGTCCATGCGCAGGTCGGCGAAGGTCAGTGCCTCGTCCTCCGGGGTGCCGACCGCGGCGGCGGCGTACGAGCTGCGGCGCAGCAGGGCGCGGATACGGGCGAACAGCTCGTCCAGTTCGAACGGCTTGACCAGGTAGTCGTCGGCTCCGGCATCGAGGCCGGTGACGCGGTCGCCGACCGTGTCACGGGCGGTGAGCATGAGGATGGGTGTGGTGGTGCCCGCGCCGCGCATCCTGCGCGCGGCGGTGAGGCCGTCCATGCGCGGCATCTGGATGTCCAGGACGACCAGGTCGGGCTGGTAGGCGGTCGCCCTCTGCAGCGCGTCCGCGCCGTCCACGGCGACCTCGGTGTCGTAGCCCTCGAAGGCGAGGCTGCGCTGGAGTGCTTCGCGCACCGCCGGCTCGTCGTCCACGATCAGGATGCGCTGGGGTTCACGGTCGCCTTCGGCGGGGCTCATGGGTGTGGTGTTCCTCGAGATGCGGTGGGACGGGGCTGCACACATTCAGCCTCGCACGTTTCCCGGCGGGGGACGGAAAGGACGGCTCGGGCTTTTCGCCGGGGACTCCTGGGCGGGGGGTCAGCCCAGGACCGCGGTGAGGCGGTTCAGCGGCACCTTGCGGCGGTGGACGCGTGCCGCGCTGGTGCGCAGGCCCATCAGCTGCGGCACCGCGACCTCCGGGACCCGCGGCTCGGGCGTCTTCACCACGATCCTCCGCGAGGTCCGTGCCGCGGGCGCGTGGAGTTCGTACGCCACGGCGAGGGCCAGGGAGACCCCGGCGGGGCCGACGGGAGCGGTCGCCTCGTGCAGAACCTGCTTGATCATGTCGTACTCCTTACCGATCGCCCGGCGGGACGCCCGCTTCAGCTCTGGGAGCCGGAGCGCAGTTTCGCCAGGTCGGACTTGACGGTGTTGATCGGGATGGCGAAGCCCAGGCCGACGCTGCCGGCGCTCGACGAGGTCGAGTCGGAAGCGTCCGAGTACATCGCCGAGTTGATGCCGATGATGTTGCCGTTCATGTCGATCAGGGCGCCGCCGGAGTTGCCCGGGTTCAGGGACGCGTCCGTCTGGATCGCCTTGTACGTCGTCGTGGACGAGCCTGTGTCGCCGTTGAACTGCCGGCCGCCGAACTCGAACGGCCACCGGCCGTTGCCCTGGTCCTGGTTCTCGTCGGTCGAGACCGTGACGTCGCGGTCGAGGGCGGAGACGATGCCGCTGGTGACGGTGCCGGTCAGGCCCTCGGGGGAGCCGATGGCAACAACCGTGTCGCCGACCTGGATGCCGTCGGAGTTGCCCAGCGTGGCGGTCTTCAGGCCGGAGGCGCCCTGCACCTTGATCAGCGCCAGGTCCTTGTTGCTGTCGGTGCCGACGAGCTGGGCGGGGTACGACTTGCCGTTGCTCGTCGTCACCTTGATCGAGGAGGCGCCGGAGATGACGTGGTTGTTGGTGATGATCTCGCCGTTGCCCGTGATGATCACCCCGGAGCCGGTCGACTCGCCGGCGTTCGAGGTGGCGCTGATCTCCACGATGCTCGGGCTGACCGCGGCGGCGACTCCGGCCACCGTGCCCCTCTTGCTCGAGGGCACCACGGTGGTGCTGGTGGAGCTGGAGGAGACGGTGGTCTTGCCGGTTAGCTCCTGGATGCCGTAGGCCGTGCCGCCGCCGATGGCCGCGGCGACGATCGCCACGGCGGCGACGAGGGCCAGCGGGCCTTTGGCGCGCTTGTTCGGCGTGGGCACCCCGGAACCGCCGGGGACCGCGGTGAGGAGAGCCGTGTCACCGCCGTTGCCGTCGCCGCCGTGACCCGAGGCGGCCTGCCGGCCCGGCCACACCGTGGTCCCCGGTTCGACGGTCACCGGCTGCGCCGGCTGGTACGCCGGCGGGGGCGGCCACTCGGGGTTCACGGAGGAGGAGGTGTGCTGCTGCCCGGGGTGTGCGAACTGGTGCCCGTCACCCTCGGGGTACTGGTACTCGCCGCTGCGGCGGTAGCTCTCGGTCATGTAATAGAGAGTGTCCCGGGATCATGAGAGCCACCTGAGTCGTCCCTGAGAAGCCCGACAGAACCGTGTATGCCCGATTTAAAGGCGGCTCGGAGTCGCTCCGGGTCGCTGTGAGAGCGGCTCCGACGGGCTCGGGCCCGGGAAGGGTGTCCGGGGTGCGATGGGCCCAGAGAATCGCGACACCGAAGGGCAAGGAAACATCAGGTGTCCGACGGGCGAACATTTGTCTGACGTCTGTGCGATGAGTGTGCGAGGGAACTCCCGGGGCCTACGATCATGGCGCCGGAGGGGGGCTCCGCGGTTTCGCCCGACCGTACAGCGCTGCCATGCCATGCGTGCGCTGCGTCGGGCCGGTGTGTCGTTTGCCCTTCTCGGGCCCGTTTCTACGACATCACCCCAGGAGCCCTGAGTGATACGTGCCTTGCGCGGCCGCTGGAGACAGCCCGCCACAGCGCTCTCCGGGGCCGCCCTCGCGCTGGCCCTCGCCGGCGCCGGCGCCCTGGCGGCCCAGCCGGCCGCCGCCGCGGGCGGACTCCCGAAGCCCGGAGTACTCCGGCAGCAGACCACCACCCCGAAGCCGAAGGCCTCGGACAAGGAACTGCGCGACCGACTGCTCAACGCCGCCAGGAAGCAGGCGGCCCAGAACACGCAGCAGAAGCGACAGGCCGCCTCCGGGGCACCTGCCGCCTCCACCGGGTCGAGCAAGGTGTCCCCGTTCATCATCGGCGGCACCGAGACCACCATCGCCTCCGCGCCCTGGATGGTCCAGCTCGGCTACTACGACCCCGCCACCGACGAGGGCTACTTCTGCGGCGGCACCCTGGTCGCCCCGAACAAGGTCCTCACCGCCGCACACTGCGTCGCGGGCCTGAACTGGGCGAAGAACGGCACGGTGCTGGCCGGTGCCACCGCACTCGACGACTACGCAAGCGGAACCGTCGCGGGCGTCATGCGTCAGTGGAGCCACCAGCACTACAACCCCGACACCGTCCAGAACGACATCGCCGTCCTCACCCTGGACCGCCCGCTGGAGCAGCGCTGGCTGCAGCTCGCTGCCTCGAACGACAGCACGCTGTACCGCGCGGGCACGAGTGCCACGGTGTACGGCTGGGGCCTGACCGCGGGTGGCGGTTCGGATCTGTCCGCCAACCTGCGCAAGGCCACCCTGCCGCTGGTCGCCGACTCCACCTGCAACTCCGCCATGAATTCGGTCCTCGGTGCGGACTACTTCCGCGAGGGCTCGATGATCTGTGCCGGCACCCCGGCCACGGGCACCGACGAGGGCACCAAGAGCACCTGCAACGGTGACTCCGGCGGCCCGCTGGTGGTCGGTGGCAAGATCGTCGGCATCGTCTCGTGGGGCGTCGAGGGCTGCACGGCCCAGGGCGCCTACCCGGTCTTCACCAAGGTCTCCACGTACACCGTGGGCGCCCAGCCGCGCATCGACGACGCCGACCTGTCGTACGACGGCCGCGCCGACCTGCTGGCCCGTACGCCTTCGGGCGGTCTGTTCGAGCTGGACAGCAAGGGCACCTCGCTGGGGCGGGCCGCCTACCAGAGCAAGGGCTGGCAGACCATCAGCTGGGGTCTTCAGGCCGACCTGGACCGGGACTACTACCAGGACCTGATCATCCGCGACAAGGGCGACGGGAAGCTGTACCGCAGCTACTTCGACCACGCCTCGCAGGAGTTCACCTGGATGCAGATCAGCACGGTGTGGGGCGGCTACAAGTCGTACGCCATCCCGGGCGACATGACCGGTGATGGCCGCCCCGACCTGGTCGCGGTGGACTCCGACGGCTCTGTGTACCTCTACCCGGGCAAGGGCAACGGCCAGTTCAACGCCAAGATCAAGGTCGTCAGCAAGTCCTGGAAGGGCATGAAGATCTTCGGGCGCGGCGACTTCTCCGGCGACGGAAAGGCCGACCTGCTGGTCCGCTACCCGAACGGCACCCTGTACCTGTACCGCGGTACCCAGCAGGCGCACACGCCGTGGTCGCCCAGGATCCTGGCACGCACCGGCTGGAACTTCACCCAGTACGTCACCAACGGCGACGTGACAGGTGACGGTATCGCCGACGTCATCACCCGTGACTCCAGCGGCACGCTGTGGCTGTACCGGGGCACGAACAAGGCCTCCACCGGCCTCTTCGGCGCTCGCATCAAGCTGGGCACCGGCTTCAACGGCTACAACCTGCTGTTCTGAGCGCGCTGCACGCAGCGTCTGTGACGGCCCGCCGGTTCACCGGCGGGCCGTTCCGCGTCCCGGACACCCGGCGGCGGCACCTCACTGCGGCGACCGGCCCTGAAAGGCCGGTGTTCAAGGTCCGGGCGGACAACCGACAGCCCCGCCCGGGCGATTTCCCTCCGGGCCGGGCTGGGGAAGGTGCGCGCGGAGGTGAAGGCACCGCGGAGCGGGCGGAGTCCGAGCAGTTCACGGAACCTGAGCGGTTCACGGAGCTCGCGGAGTTCGCAGAGGAGCGGTCCCTCAGCAAGGAGAGAGCAGCCGTCGCACGTGGCACGGCAGAGGGCACGGCTCGATCAACGGTGCCCGCGGCAGAGACTCTCCAGCGGGGTGGCGGCCGGGCCCGGGTTCAGCCCTCGCACCCGCAGGAACGCCGCACGACCAGCCTGGACGGGAACAGCTTCAGCCGCTCCCGCCGGGACCCGGCGACCCGCAGCCCGTCGTCCAGTACCAGGTCGACGGCGGCCCGGGCCATCCCCGAGCGGTCCGAGGCGACGGTCGTCAGCGGCGGGTCGGTGAGCGCGGCTTCCTTGACGTCGTCGAAGCCGGCCACCGCCAGCTCACCCGGCACGTCGATGCGCAGTTCGCGCGCCGCCCGCAGCACGCCGATCGCCTGGTCGTCGGTGGAGCAGAAGACGGCCGGCGGACGGTTCGGGCCGGACAGCAGTTCCAGGGCCACCCGGTAGGCGTCGTAGCGGTTGTACGGCGCCTCGAAGAGCCGGCCCTCGGTCGGGATCCCGGCCTCCTGCATCGCGCGCCGCCAGCCTTCGACGTGGTCGGAGACCGGGTCGCCGACCGCCGGGGTCTGCGCGGTGCCACCCACACAGGCGACGTACTCGTAGCCGTGCTCCAGGAGGTGGCGGACGGCGAGCTGGGCGCCGCCGAGGTCGTCGGTGACGACGGCGACGTCGTCTATCGCCTCGGGCCGCTCGTGCAGCAGCACCACCCGGGCGTCCCACGCCTCGATCTCGGCGGCGGCGTGGTCGTTGAGCGCGTGGCTGACGAGGATCAGGCCCGAGACGCGCATACCGAGGAAGGCCCGCAGATAGTGGACCTCTCGCTCGGCCACGTAGTCGGTGTTGCCGACGAGGACCATCTTCCCGCGCTCGGCGGCGGCCTGCTCGACCGCGTGCGTCATCTCGCCGAAGAAGGGCTGCCGTGCATCGGGGACGATCATGCCTATGAGGTCCGTGCGCCGCGACGCCATGGCCTGGGCCACCCGGTCGGGCCGGTACCCCAGTTCCTTGATCGCGGCGAGGACACGCTCGCGCGTGGCCGGGGCGACCGGCCGGGGTCCGTTGTTGATGACGTAGCTCACGACGGCGGTGGACGTGCCCGCCAGCCTTGCCACATCGTCCCGAGTCACCTTGGCCACGCGCGGAGTCTACGCGGATGGACCGCCCCTGGGCAGGGCGTACGAGGTTCTATGCCTCAGCCGTGACCTCGGCTGCCGACACGGCTGCCGCCTCGTCCCTGTCCTCTGGTTTCGGCTGGGCCGCCCTGGCCCTCGCGTCCTCCGCCCCGCGGTCCCCCTTCTCGGGGGTGACGAACCGGTAGCCCACGTTGCGCACGGTGCCGATCAGCGACTCGTGCTCGGGTCCGAGCTTGGCCCGCAGCCTTCGTACGTGGACGTCGACCGTGCGTGTACCGCCGAAGTAGTCGTAGCCCCAGACCTCCTGCAGCAGCTGGGCGCGGGTGAAGACGCGGCCCGGGTGCTGGGCGAGGTACTTCAGGAGCTCGAACTCCTTGAAGGTCAGATCGAGGACGCGGCCCTTGAGCTTGGCGCTGTAGGTCGCCTCGTCGACGGAGAGGTCGCCGTTGCGGATCTCCATCGGGGAGTCGTCGTTGACGAGCTGCTGGCGACCCATGGCAAGGCGCAGCCGCGCCTCCACCTCGGCGGGACCCGCGGTGTCCAACAGGACGTCGTCGGTGCCCCAGTCGGCGGTGACGGCCGCGAGGCCGCCCTCGGTGACGACGAGGATCAGGGGGCAGCCGGGGCCGGTGGACCGCAGCAGCTGGCACAGGCTGCGCACCTGGGGGAGGTCCCGGCGTCCGTCGATCAGGATGACGTCTGCGCCCGGGGTGTCGACCAGAGCAGGGCCTTCCGCCGGAGCCACTCGCACGTTGTGCAGGAGCAGGCCGAGAGCGGGAAGCACCTCCGTCGACGGCTGAAGGGCATTGGTCAGGAGCAGCAGAGAACTCATCGTGCCTCACCCGCCTTGGTCCACATACGTCCGTGCACGGTTCGCTCGCCCATAACGTCTGGTTCCTCCTCGGTCCCTGCGAGTGGGGCACCTCCCACGCCCTGAGGCCGTGGGGGAGTCTGCGGCACTGCTTCGTACGGTGGTGAATCCCGCGCCCGGGGACTCAACTATGCGTTCCACGGCCCGTACACCAGCGGTTTCCCGCTTCGTATACAGCGCTTCCGAAAGCACAAAAGGACCCGGGGGCTGCGCTGCCCGAGTCCTCTGCCCAGCAGAATAGCCCACATGAGCACTGGTCGGGCAGGTCACATGGCACCATCCACGATTGGTCCGCACTCTGAGACGGCACGTCGGGGGCCGGTACGGACGTTCCTGCGCACGGCCGACGGGGTGTCGATCGACGCCGCATACGATCCGGGCCCTTTTGCCCACGACACCGGACGTGCATCTTCCGGCCACCTCGGAGATCTCGTGATCGTCGTCGCGCACGGCTTCACCGGGGATCTGGAGCGGCCCCACGTCCGCCGGGTGTCCGGCGCCCTCGCACGTCACGGCGCGGTGGTCACCTTTTCCTTCCGGGGCCACGGGGCGTCCGGGGGAAGGTCCACGGTCGGTGACCGCGAGGTGCTCGACCTGGCGGCCGCGGTGCGATGGGCGCGCGAGCTGGGGCACACGCGGGTGGCCACCGTCGGCTTCTCGATGGGCGGGTCGGTGGTGCTGCGGCACGCGGCGCTCCATCAGGAAGGAGCGCACTCGGACGCGGTGGTGTCCGTCAGCGCTCCCGCGCGCTGGTACTACCGGGGCACCGCCCCCATGCGGCGGCTGCACTGGCTGGTGACCCGTCCCGCAGGACGCCTGGTGGGCCGCTACGGTCTGCGCACCCGTATCCAACACCGCGGCTGGGACCCGGTCCCGGTCTCGCCCGTGGAGTCCGTCCCCCTGATCGCGCCGACCCCGCTGCTGATCGTGCACGGTGACCAGGACGGCTACTTCCCCCTCGACCACCCCCGGATGCTGGCCGAGGCCGCCCCCGGACACGCGGAGCTGTGGCTGGAGCCCGGCATGGGCCACGCCGAGCACGCCAGCGACGACGAGCTGCTGGAGCGGATCGGCGCATGGGTCGTCTCCCGCGCGGGCTAGCCTGACCGTGTTCACCACGACCGAGTTGAGGAAGCAGATGGCAAAGGGCACGGTGCGCTACTGGGCCGCCGCCAAGGCCGCGGCCGGGACCGCCGAGGAGCCGTACGACGCGATCACGCTCGCGGAGGCGCTCGACACGGCCCGCGAGCGACACCCCGGCGAACTCGTCCGCGTTCTGCGGCGATGCTCCTTCCTCGTCGACGGTGATCCCGTGGGCACCCGTGAGCATGAGACGGTACGGCTGGCCGAGGGCGGCACGGTCGAGGTGCTCCCGCCGTTCGCAGGAGGATGAGCGAAGCGATGAGCAACCAGCCGTACGAGGGCTACGACGCGGGGTACGACCCCTATCAGCAGCAGCCCCACCCGCAGCAGGCGCAGCAGCAGGGGTGGTACGACCCGAACGCCGCGTATCCGCAACAGCAGCAGCCCTACGCGCAGCAGTGGGAGGGGCAGCCCTACGGGGCCGCACAGCCCCTGCCGCCCGAGGCCCAGAGCTACGGGCCGCACGGTTACCCGGCGTCCGGGGCCGACGGCCGCGCCCATCCGTCGGGCCCCGGCGGCACGACCGCCCAGGGCGGCGGCTGGGCGGCGGACCAGGGCGGCGGCTGGGCGGCGGCAGCCCAGGGCGGCGGCTGGGCGGCGGCAGCCCAGGGTGGCGGCTGGGCGGCGGACCAGGGCGGCGGCGGTACCCGGACGACGACCGCGCCCCAGGCCCCGGTCGTCGACGTCTCCGCCCTCCCCGCCAACCAGCGGGCCCGGCTGGAGGGGCGTTCGCCGATCATCGAACCCGGGCTGCAGCCCGCCGCGCTGACGGCCGCGCTGGGGGCGCTGCTGGCCGGGGGCGCGGCTCTCGGGACGTACGCCCTGGTCGTACCGCTGGTGATCCTCCAGGGCGTGACGGCCGCGGGGTGGTTCCGGCTGAACGGCATGTGGCCGGCCCGTCAGGGCATCGCACTGGCTTTCCTGGGCGCGGTCACCGCGGACGTCGCGCTGCTCGTGGCAGGCCGGGAGCACGCGCCCGCCGCGATCCTTGGCACCCTCGGCGTGTGGGTGCTGCTCGCCCTCGTCCTGCAGCTGCGGTCGCACGCCGACCCGGACACGCGGATGCACGGCCTGATGGCGACCGTCGCCTCGGCCGCCTTGTCGATCGCCGCGGCCGGCCACCTCGCGGCCGCGCCGCACGCCGTCACCGTGGGCGCCGTGGCGGTCGCGGTGACGGTCCTCGCGCGGGCGCTGCCGCTGCCGACCGCGGCCTCCGTGGTCGTGGCCCTGCTGGCGGCGGCGGGTGCGGGTATCGCGATGGGCGGCGCCACCGGCCTCGGCAGCTCCGGGGCCTTCCTCGGTCTGGGCACGGGCGCGTGCGCCCTGATCGGCCACCGGGTGGCCTCCTACGACTATCCCTCGCGCTTCGTCCACTTCACGGCAGGCGTCGCTCTGCCGCTGACGGCGGCGGCGCCGGTGGTCTACCTGCTGGGGCGTGCCATCGGCTGACGGTGCCCGGCCGTGCGCGCCCGCTCGTACGGCCGGCCGCCGGATGCGTGTATGTCACAGGTGATCGACAATTCGGTGGCCGCCCGACCGTGCAGGGTTACAGTCGCGCTCGGCGGTCACCCGGCCGTCAGCGACCGCCGTTGTCGATGACGGCGAGGTGGGGGAACACCGAGAATGCGCGCACTGCGGATACTGCTGATCGTCGCCGTCGTCCTGGGCGTTCTCTTCGTGATCGTGGACCGCGTCGCGGTGCACTTCGCGGAGAGCGAGGCCGCCGACAAGCTGAGGACCACCCAGAACCTGGCCCAGACCCCGGACGTGTCCATCAAGGGCTTCCCCTTCCTCACCCAGATGGCGGGCGGTGAGCTGGACGACGTCGAGGTCGGTATCAAGAACTACCAGGCACCTACCGGCGACGGCGGCGAGCAGATCCGCATAGACGATCTGAACGCGGACATGAAGGACGTGAGGTTCTCCGGGGACTACAGCTCCGCCACCGCGGCCGATGCCACCGGCACCGCGCTCATCACGTACGACGAGCTGCTCAGGACGGCCAAGGCCGAGCCGACCCAGGCGGGGCCCGGTCTGACCGCCCGCGTGGTCGGCCTCTCGGACGGCGGCAACGGCAAGCTCAAGGTCGCGGTCGAGCCGACCTTCCTCGGCAAGAAGCTGCCCACGGTCTACGTGCTCAGCTCGGTCACCGTGCAGAACAACAAGATGAAGGTGCACGCCGACTCCCTGCCCAAGATCGCCGGCGTCGCGCCGGCCGAGGACCGGATACGCGCCGTCACCGACTTCCAGCAGGCGATCGACCAGCTGCCCGGCGGCATACGACTGGACAAGGTGCAGGCGGCACCCGCCGGTGTGGAGGTCACGGTGAAGGGTTCGGACGTCAAGCTCGCGGGGTAGTACGACACATGGCTGTGGACGGCGGGTGTCCGTAGAGCGAGACGCCCGCGTCCGTACGGCAGATGGGACGACGGCCCGGGACGCCCGGGGGCGGCGCCGTGGCAGTCGTGTCACTCGATCGCTCTCATATCGTGGACGATCGCATCTCACCATGTGACACCCCGGTGACACGTCCGGCGGTCCGTCCCTACGATCGACATCATGCAGCGACAGGCGGATCTCACGAAGCGGCGGGCAGTAGACCTGTGCCGTGTCGCCGCCATGCTCTGTCGCACTTCCTGAACGGGAGAGCGGTCTCCCGCATCCCCGGCCCCGGACCTGACACCGGGCCATCCGTGTGCCGTGTACGCCACCGCCAAGCCGCGTATCACACCCTTTCCGACTCGCACACCCCGCCGCAACTGCCCCGGAGGAGAAAGAGCATGAGCCGCAGCGACGTCCTGGTCGACGCCGATTGGCTGCAGGAGCACCTGGACGACTCCGACATCGCCGTCGTCGAGGTCGACGAGGACACGTCGGCCTACGACAAGAACCACATCAAGAACGCCGTCCGGATCGACTGGACGAAGGACCTGCAGGACCCGGTCCGCCGCGACTTCATCGACCAGGCCGGCTTCGAGAAGCTGCTGTCGGAGAAGGGCATCGCCAACGACACCCTGGTGATCCTCTACGGCGGCAACAACAACTGGTTCGCTTCCTACGCCTACTGGTACTTCAAGCTGTACGGCCACGAGAACGTGAAGCTCCTGGACGGCGGCCGCAAGAAGTGGGAGCTGGACGCCCGCGAGCTGGTCGACGGCACCGAGGTGCCCGCGCGTCCGGCCACCGAGTACAAGGCCAAGCCGCAGGACGCGTCCATCCGCGCCTTCCGTGACGACGTGCTCACCGCGATCGGCGTGCAGAACCTGGTGGACGTCCGCTCGCCCGACGAGTTCTCCGGCAAGCTGCTGGCTCCCGCGCACCTGCCGCAGGAGCAGTCGCAGCGTCCGGGCCACGTCCCGACCGCCCGCAACATCCCGTGGTCGAAGAACGCCAACGACGACGGCACCTTCAAGTCGGACGACGAGCTCAAGGAGCTCTACTCCGAGGAGAGCGTCGACCTGTCCAAGGACACCATCGCGTACTGCCGCATCGGTGAGCGCTCGGCGCTGACCTGGTTCGTCCTGCACGAGCTGCTCGAGGTCCCGAACGTCAAGAACTACGACGGCTCCTGGACCGAGTACGGCTCCCTCGTCGGCGTCCCGATCGAGCTCGGCGCCGCCAAGTAACCCGGGACCCCCGGACCTACCGACCTACCGAAGGAAGTACACATGTGTGGAGCGAAGGCCGGCGGCCCCGACGCCTCGACGATCAAGCCGGGTGAGACCACGATCCAGGGCCAGGTGACCCGCGACGGCGAGCCGGTCGTCGGGTACGTGCGCCTGCTGGACTCGACCGGCGAGTTCACCGCCGAGGTCCCGACCTCGGCGACCGGACAGTTCCGCTTCTACGCGGCCGAGGGCACCTGGACCGTACGCGCCCTGGTGCCGGGCGGCACCGCGGACCGCACGGTCGTCGCCCGGACGGGCGGCCTCGCGGAGGTCGCCATCGCCGTCTGACGGCACTCCACGACGGTCCGAGGGACCGTGCGTGCACGGCTGAAGGGCCGCATCCCCCGGGGGTTGGACGATCGCCGGCAGGGGTGCGGCCCTTCGGCATGTGCGGGCATAGCCTGGAGGTATGTACGCACGACGGCGTCACGTCTACTTCGCCATGATGGCCACCTGCATCGGGTTGTTCGTCCTGGCCTGGGGCGTCGTACGGCTGTGGTCCATTCCCGCAGCCGTGGGGATGTGCGTGGTCGCGATGGTGATCCCGCCGCTGGCGGCCATGGTGGCGAACCGTCGCGGCCCCGACGACCGCTGGTGGGACGACCCGTCCGGGGACCCGAAGTCCGACGAGTGGTGGGACGAGCTGGACGGCAAGAAGCGCCACTAGCCGGTGTCCGGCGCCCTTGCCGGGCACGCCTCAGTACACGAGTGCCTGGGTGTCCTCCGCCAGCGCCTCCTGGACGAACAGCTGCGAGCCCGCGATCCGTACGCCGTCGATGACGTCCTTCTCCGTGATGTCGCGGCGGGCCGCGCACTGGGTGCACAAGGTGATCCGCCCGGCCGCCATGATCGCCTCGATCAGGTCGGGCAGCGGCGCCGCGTGCGGAAGCTCGAACTCCGCGGCCCGGCCCGGCAGCGCGAACCACGAGGACTCACCGGTCAGCCAGAGCGAGACGTCGACTCCACTGGCCACCGCGACGGACGCCACGGTGAACGCCTGGGAGCAGCGCTCGGGTGCGTCCGATCCTGCCGTCACTTTGATCACGAGCTTCTTCGCCATGCCTGAATCGTAATCAACTCCTTTACAACTCCTAACGTTACCCATGGGTCTTCTGCGAGGCGCGGACACAAGATCGCGCTTCACGTTCCGTGGGGGGACGTCTTGGAAGAACAGGAAAGACCCGAAGGACAGCCGGAAAGTCCCGTCGTGGCACCGGAAACACCGGAAACACCGGAAGCACCGGAAGCGCGGGTGCCGGAAGGGACTGAGGGCCCGGCCGGAGGTTGGGAGCAGGCACCGGACGGGCCCGTGGACGGCGCACCCCGCCGTCGTCGGCGCGGCCGGACCGCCATGCTCATCGGCGGTGCCGCCGTCCTCGGCATCGTCGCCGGAACCTGCACGGGCTATGTCGTGCAAGCGGGCCGTACGCCCACGCCGCTGCCGCCGCTGTCCCAGCCGGTGGTCAAGCAGGCCAAGGGAGAGGCGGAGCCGCTGTCGGCCGCGCAGGACCGCCGTGTGAAGACCGACGGCGACTTGCGCAAGCTGCTGGTCGAGCGGCCGGCCGGGGCCCGGAAAGCCCCGTACTCGGTGAGTGACGACGGCTGGTTGAGCCTCGCCTCGTACGCGGAGACCTACGAGAAGCCGGACGAGGCCTTCCCCGACCAGATCGCGAGCGAGTTCCGGCGTGCGGCCATCACCTCCTGGCGGACGACCGACACGCACTACGTCGAGATCCACCTCGTCCAGTACCGGCAGGTGGAGGACCTGGACGCCGCGGATCAGGCGGAGAACGGATCGTACTGGGCGGAACGGGACTCCGGCTCGCACGGCTGGCCGATCCCCGGTACGGGCGACGGCATGGCATACGTGGACTCGACGCCCGACCAGAAGCCGGGCTACCTCCCGTTGTACTCGGCCGAGGCGCACGCCTGGCGCGGTGACATCTCCGTCGACGTCTTCGTCACCGACACCAAAGCGATCACCAAGAAAGAGATCATGAGCCTGGCCGAGCAGCAGATGGGACGGCTGTGAGCGAGAACCCGCAGAATCCCGCTCCCCTCGGACCCGTGGACGAGGCCGGACAGCCGGGGCTCGTGGCCCCGGCCGGAGACCCGTTCGCGGCGCCGGAGGCGGCCGCACCCGACAGTGCGCGACCCGCCCACCGCCGACGCGCCGGAGTGATCGCGGGAAGCGCCGTGCTGCTCCTCGCGGTGCTCGGCGGCGCCGGGTACACCGTGGTCACCGTTCAGAACGCCGACCGCGATCCGGGCGCGCCGGTCTGGCGCCTGCCGGAGGCCAAGGCGGAAAAGAAGGTCCATGCCGAGGCCACCGGCCTCAAGGGCATGCTGCTGCCCTTCGGCACCAACGGCTACGGTCGCGGTCCGGACATGGGCGAGTTCGGCTCGGACGCCGAGCTGAGCGGTAGGCAGGCCACCGAACTGCGCAAGGAGTCGCTCCGCACCCTGCCCCGCTCGCAGCGGCTGCAGCTGGAGAAGGAGATCGACAAGGAGCACATCCAGGGCATGGCGATGCGCAGCTACCTCAGTTCGGAGAGCGCGACCGTCTCCACCTCGTACGCGAAGGACGCCTTCACCGTCGAGATCGTGCTGTCCCGTATGGAGAGCCGGCGGACGGTGCGTTCCATCGCGGCCTTCCAGCAGGAGTTCCTCGGCGCCATGAAGGTGTTCCGGGCGGGGCCGACGATCGAGGGCCACAAGAACGCCCGCTGCTTCCTGCCGCCGACGGTCCGCGACGAGAAGATCGACCACATGGTCTGCTCCGCGTACGAGGGTGATGTCCTGGTCAGCGCCACCGTGTCCGGGGCCAAGCCACTGGACAAGAAGGGCGCGGCGGCCTTGCTCCGCGCACAACTGGACCGCATCAAGGACCCCGGGAGGCGGTATGACCGAGCAGCAGACCACGGATCAGCCGGTGGTGCCGGAGAGCCCGATGGATGCCGCGGCCATGCAGCCGATGGCCGCTCCCCCGGTGCCCGAGGCGGCTCCGGCGGCCGGCGGTGCCGGCGCGTTCGCTGTCGCCGGGCCGCCGCCCGCGAAGAAGGACCGCAGGGTACTGAGGGGCGTGCTGCGCTGGACCGCGGCGGTCGCCGTCTTCGCGGCGGTCGGCGCGTCCGCGGCGTTCGGCATCACGAGCATGGACCGTACGGACGTGCCCGGCCTCGCCACCGAGGCGGACGGGCGCTGGACCTTCCCCGAGATCGTCCGGCCGCCGCTGCCGTCAGGCAGCCCCGGTCCGTTCGCCGAGGCCAACGTGGTCGGCTCGCACTACGCCGACCTGCGTGCCCTGGTGCTGCCCGCCCCCGCGGGAGCTCAGGAGGACAAGGCGCTGCGCGGGAAGGACGGCTGGCTGCCGACCGAAAGCTTCCTCGCGGAGTACTCCGACAAGCAGGACCGCAAGGAGTTCGGCCAGCGGCTGACCGACGACGGTCTGCGGCACATCGCGGCCCGGGGCTGGACCACGCAGGACGGCACGCACACCCGGATCTATCTGCTCCACTTCGACACCGGGGCCGTCGCGGACGAACTGCGGACCGAACTGGCTCCCTACAGCGAGCCGGAGTACCCGTTGCGTGGAACCGAGGCCTCGGTCGCCGATGACGACTTCCCGGTCGCGTCCCGGGTCGTGGGGATCGAGCGCTTCGCGTACGCCGAGTCCAAGCCGTACGGGGCTGAGCAGGTTCGCCACGCCTACCTGGCCGCCGGTGACGTCCTTGCGCTGGTCGTCCAGTCCCGAAAGGGCGGTGCGAAGGCCGTGCCGTTCCAGCAGACGGTCGTCCTGCAGAGCGAGCTGTTGGGCTGAGCCGACCTCGGAGAGAGGGCCGGGTTCCACCCGACTAGAGTGGGACCCGGCTCTTGCGTACCCACCCTCGCCCACCAAGGAGCACCTGTGGAGATCTTCTTCGAAACCCTGCTGGTCCTGGTCTGCCTCGGCGTGCTCGCCTTCGCCGGACTGACCGTGAAGAAGCTGTACGAGGGCCAGCGCTGAGCCCCGTACCCCCGGTGTACACGACCTCCACTACGAAAAGCTGCTCATGATCGAGATTCCGTCCGACCTCCACAAGGACCTCGTCCCTCTGGCCTTCCTGCTGGGCAACTGGGCAGGGGCGGGCGTGCACGACTTCCCCGGCTCCGAGAAGTGCAACTTCGGCCAGGAGGTGTCCTTCACCCACGACGGGCGGGACTTCCTCGAGTACCACTCCCACAGCTGGGTGCTGGACGGCGAGGGGAACAAGGTCAGGCCGCTGGAGACCGAGGCCGGCTACTGGCGGATCGACGCGAACCGCAAGGTCGAGGTCACCATGGTCCGCGACGACGGGGTCGTCGAGGTCTGGTACGGCGAGCTGGCCGTGAAGAAGCCGCAGATCGACATCGCCACGGACGCCGTCGCCCGGACGGCGGCATCGGGCCCGTACACCGGCGGCAAGCGGCTGTACGGATACGTCAACAGCGATCTCATGTGGGTGGGTGAGAAGCAGACCCCCGAGGTCCCGCTGCGTCCCTACATGTCGGCCCATCTGAAGAAGGTCGTCACCCCGGAGGACGTCGAGCGCTGGGCGAAGGCGCTGCCCGACGACCTTCCGGACGACGGGATCGCCTTCTTCAAGTAGTTCTAGACTTTCCAGTGTGGTGAGCACCGATTGGAAGAGCGATCTGCGGCAGCGCGGCTACCGGCTGACCCCGCAGCGGCAACTCGTGCTCGAAGCCGTGGACACTCTGGAGCACGCGACCCCCGACGACATCCTCGGCGAGGTGAGGAAGACGGCGTCGGGGGTCAACATCTCCACCGTCTACCGGACCCTGGAGCTCCTGGAGGAGCTCGGTCTCGTCAGCCACGCCCACCTCGGGCACGGCGCGCCGACCTACCACCTCGCGGACCGGCACCACCACATCCACCTGGTCTGCCGTGACTGCATGAACGTCATCGAGGCCGACCTCGACGTGGCCGCCGAGTTCACCGCGAAGCTCCGCGACACCTTCGGTTTCCAAACCGATATGAAGCACTTCGCGATCTTCGGCCGGTGCCGGGACTGTTCCCTCAAGAATTCAACTACCCCATCGTAGGCTGGACGGTATGAAGAGTCCTCTGCTGTCCCTGCCCGGCGCCGTTCCCGGCGAGGGAGTGGACGAAGGCGTCGCCGCCCACTACGGCGACCTGTTCCGCGAGCAGCGTGCGCTTGCCGACGGCTCCGGATTCGTGGATCTCTCGCACCGCGGCGTCATCGCCGTCAGCGGCGAGGATCGGCTGAGCTGGCTGCACCTTCTGCTCACCCAGCACGTCAGCGAACTGCCGCCCCACCAGGCCACCGAGGCGCTCGTCCTGTCCGCGCACGGCCACATCGAGCACGCGCTGTACCTGGTGGACGACGGCAAGACGGTCTGGGCCCATGTCGAGCCCGGCACCCAGGCCGCCCTCGCCGCCTACCTGGAGTCGATGAAGTTCTTCTACCGGGTCGAAGTCGCCGACCGCACGGACGACTTCGCGGTCGTGCACCTGCCGGCCGGTTCCATCGCCGAGGCACCCGAAGGCGTCGTGGTCCGTGAGACCCCGCACGGCCGCGATCTCTTCCTCCCGCGCGCCGACCTGGAGTCGTACGCGGAGAAGAACAGTCCCGCGGCCGGGCTGCTCGCCTACGAGGCGCTGCGCGTCGAGCACCACCGCCCCCGCCTCGGCTTCGAGACCGACCACCGCACCATCCCGCACGAGCTGGGCTGGATCGGCTCGGCCGTGCATCTGCAGAAGGGCTGCTACCGCGGCCAGGAGACGGTCGCCCGGGTGCAGAACCTGGGCAAGCCGCCGCGCCGGCTGGTCTTCCTGCACCTCGACGGCAGTGAGGTCCACCTGCCGCCGCACGGCACCGAGCTGCACCTCGCGGACGAGGGCCCGGACGGACGCAAGATCGGCTTCGTGACGACCTCGGTACGCCACCACGAACTGGGCCCGATCGCCCTCGCCCTGGTCAAGCGGAACGTCCCGGTCGACGCCCGGCTGGTCGCGGACTCGACGGCGGCGGCACAGGAAGTGGTCGTGGAGCCGTAGGGCTCAGATCTCCAGCAGCACGGTGAACGGGCCGTCGTTCGCCAGTGACACGCGCATCTGCGCACCGAACCGGCCCGTCGCCACCGTCGCGCCCAGTGAACGGAGTTGGGCCACCACCTCGTCGACGAGCGGTTCGGCCACATCGCCCGGGGCGGCCGCGTTCCAGGTGGGACGGCGGCCCTTGCGGGCGTCGCCGTAGAGCGTGAACTGGCTGATCACCAGCAGCGGCGCGTCGATGTCGGAGCAGGACTTCTCGTCGTGCAGCATGCGGATCGACCAGAGCTTGCGGGCGAGCTGGGCCGCCTTCTCCTTGGTGTCCTCGTGCGTGACCCCGACGAGCACGCACAGGCCCTCACCGCTGATCTCGCCGACCGTCTCGCCGTCCACGACGACGCTCGCGCCGTCCACCCTCTGCACCACCGCACGCATGCCGACCATCATGCCGTGTCGCTCGAGGACACCGGGAAGCGGCCGTCCACGGTCCCCGGGTCTTCTCGCCACGGCCCACGAACGCATCCGCTCGATGTCCTGCGGTGATCTCTTAAGAGGGGATTCTTATCGGCCCCCAACCCCTCCATCCGGGGCAGATCAGGGACACTCGGTCACATAGCGGCCACTTCGGGTGGCACGATGCGTGTGTTGCGGCGCATCCGTGGGGGGTGCCGCTCCGGTCGAGGGGACGGTAAGTACATGAGCACAGCCAGTGCCGAGCAGCGGCCCGGAGGTGTGGCGCCCGCCGCCCGTACGGGAAACGCCGGGGAGTGCCGGGCGCCCGTGCAGCGCACGGACAGCCCGTCGCCCGCGGACCTGCCCGGACCCGACCTGTCCGCGCTGCTGCTGACCGAGTTGCGCGCGCTGCGCCGGGACGCGCAGCGGGACGAGGCCGATCTCAGCTACGTACGGCGGCTGCTCCAGGGCCGCATTGACATCCTGCGGGCGGAGCTCGCCCGGCGCGGCGGACGGATCCTCGAAGGGGTCGTGAACCGGCTCCCCGAGATCCTCAGGGACGCGCCCGCCCGCAACCGTTCCTCAGCCCGCCATGTGACGGTCGGCACACCGCACGGCGAGGAGTACCGGCGGCTGGCGGCCGAGATGCTCGCCGAGGTCGAGCTGTCGGACCTCCAGGCGCGTACGGACGAGGAGTTGGGCGCGGGCATGGGCCGACTCGTGCGGTACGAGCGGCAGGTCTCCCGGCGGCGGCAGCAGTTGCAGCGCACGGCGGACGACTGCAGCGCCGAAATCGCACGCAGGTACCGTGAGGGGGAAGCACAAGTAGACGACCTGCTCATGTGACGCGGAGGCCCCGGCGAACCCGGGGCCCCGAGTGTGCACGGCGGCCCCGGGACCCCGGCGGCCGCCTGCGACGCCGTGCCGGGTGGACCCCGCGGGCGGCACCGGGGCGGGTCCTCCCGTCCAGAAGGCCACCGCCCATGACGACGTCCGTACAGACCCTCCCGTCCGCTCCGTCCTCCGTGTCCCCGGTGCTCGCCGAGGTGGTGCGGTCCGGGTTCGTCGAGGGGCGGCACCGCGGAAGCCTGGTGCTGCTGGCAGCCGACGGTTCCGTGGAGTTCGCGATCGGTGACGTGAAGGCCCCGGTCTTCCCGCGCTCCTCCAACAAGCCGATGCAGGCCGCCGGCATTCTGCGGGCGGGCCTCGACCTGACCGGGGAACGGCTCGCGATCGCTGCCGCCAGCCACTCGGGCGAGGCGTTCCACCTGGACCTGGTGCGCACGATGCTCACCGAGCACGGTCTGACCGATGAGCGGCTGCAGTGCCCGCCGGATCTGCCGCTCGACCCCGCGGAGGCGGAGGCGTTCCTGGCCTCCGGCGCCGTCCGCGAGCGGGTCGCCATGAACTGTTCCGGCAAGCACACCGCGATGCTGGCGGCCTGCGCGCTGCGGGGTTGGCCGATGGACTCGTACCTCGATCCCGCGCACCCGTTGCAGCAGCTGATCCACTCGGTGGTGGAGGAGGCGGCCGGGGAGTCCGTGGCGGCGGTCGGTACGGACGGCTGCGGGGCGCCGCTGATGGCGATCAGCCTCGTCGGCCTGGCTCACGCCTTCCGCTCCTTCGTCCTGGCGGCGCCCGGCACGCCGGAACGCCGCGTGGCGGACGCGATGCACGCCCACCCGGAGTACGTGGCGGGCACGCGCCGTCCCGACACCTGGCTGATGCGCGAGATTCCCGGCGCCCTGTCGAAGATGGGCGCGGAGGCGGTCCAGGCGGTGGCCCTCCCGAACGGCCGGGCCATGGCCTTCAAGGTGGACGACGGCGCGACCCGGGCACTGGGCCCGGTCCTGGCCCGCGCTCTGAACCTGATGGGCATCGACGCCCCGGTGGTGGACCGCATAGGCAAGGCACCGCTGCTGGGCGGGGAGCGTGAGGTCGGGGAGATACGAGCGGTGTTCTAGGCCGTTCGGTGATGCGGCCGTGGCCTCGTTCTTGAGCGAAGGGCCTTGAGAGGACGGCGTGCGCTGCCGCTGGCCGGCCCGCGCTCATTCGGCCGTGCCGGCCCTCGTCCTCGGCCGGTCCGGTGGACGGTGGCTCCTGGGCGGACAGGGGCGTCAGTGCGACAGGGGGTTCCTGGGCGGCCGGAGGCCCTTCTGGTCCGGGGCTCGGCGTGCGCCCGCGGGACGCCAGGAGGCCGAGGTCTGCGGGGTGTGCGGGGCGGCGCCCCGGGACGGGGCTCCTGGGCGGCCGGAGGCCCTTCTGGTCCGGGGCTCGGCGTGCGCCCGCGGGACGCCAGGCGGCCGAGGCTCGCGGGGTGTCCGGGGCGGCCGGCCGCGAGGGCGGTAGGGCGGCACCGCCCTGCTCCGCGCGCGGGAAATCCGCGCGACACCCTGCTGACCGTCCCCCTAGCGTGTTCACATGAGCCGCAGCGAGGACATCGACGTACGCCCGATCACCGAACCCGAGATCCGGGACTGGAGCCGCGCCCTCAGCACCGGCTTCCTCCAGCCCCCGCACCCCTCGGACCACGACGTCGCCGACTTCGGCACGTACATCATCCCGTCCCGCACCCTCGGCGCCTTCGACGACGGTCGCTGTGTGGCCACCTTCCGCTCCTTCCCGCAGGAGCTCACCGCCGTCGGGGGCGCGCCCGTCCCCGCCGACGCCATCACCAACGTCTCCGTCACCGCCACCCACCGCCGCCGCGGCATCCTCAGCCGCATGATGGCGCGGGACCTCGCCGCAGCGAAGGAGCGCGGTGACGTGGTCGCCACACTCATCGCCGCCGAGTACCCCATCTACGGCCGCTACGGCTTCGGCCCGGCCACCCACACCGCCGAGTGGACCGTGGACGTTCCGCGTACCGGCCTCGACCGCCACCGCCCCGCCCCGGACGACGGCGGCCGTATCGACCTCGTGGACGGCTCCGACGTACGCAAGCTCGGCCCCGAGCTCCACGAGCGCCTCCGCCGCAGCCGGCCCGGCGTGGTCACCCGCGACGAGCGCTGGTGGCAGAAGCACACGGGCGTGATCCGTCTGGACGCCCGGCCCTGGACCGAGCCGTTCTACGCCGTTCACCGCTCCGCGTCCGGCGAGGTCGACGGCCTCGCCACGTATGTGTGCGACGACCACTGGGGCGACGACAAGAGGCCTCTGAACACGGCGAAGGTCAGAAGCCTGATCACCACCGGCCCGGCCGCCGAGCGTGCCCTGTGGCACTACCTCTGCTCGATCGACTGGGTCACCGCGGTCAAGTCGGGGTACCGGGCCCCGGACGATCTGCTGCCGCACCTCCTGCCGGACCCGCGCGCCGCGCGTCTCACCACGTACGCGGACTGGTTGTGGGTGCGGATACTCGACGTCGCAAGGGCACTGGAGGCACGCACGTACGACGCCCGGGGCACGCTCGTCCTGGAGATCGTCGACGAGGCGGGGCTGGCCTCGGGCCGCTACCTGCTGGAGGCGGGACCGGACGGCGCGACCTGCGTGCCGACCGACCGGGAGCCCCATCTGACCATGCTTGTGGCCGAGTTGGCGACGCTGTGGCTGGGCGACGAGTCCGCGGTCCGGCTCGCGGCGCTCGGGCGCGTGCGGGAACAGCAAAAGGGCGCCGCCCTTGTCGCCGACGCCCTGCTGCGTACATCCAGGCGACCGTGGTGCCCGGACATCTTCTGAGCCCTTGCGGGCCCTTGGGTGGCACTCCTTCCGTGCGGGTGGTGGCATTCCTTGCTGTGCATCCGTAGCGATTCAGTTGTGGTTGTGAGGGTGCGGGCGATGGCGACCGACCGAGCTCCCGGCTCCCCTCCGGAAGGGAGTCCGATCAGTCGTCCTGCCGGCTTGAGCACCTGGCGTTCCCGTCCCGGGAACGTGACCAACCTCCCGAAAGTAGGACCATGTCTCGCAAGGCCGCTCAAGCTTGCTCAACTCGCCGAAGTTGGCGACCAACTTCAATTGAGTTATCTCCAGCTGGAGTCGTCTCATAACCACCTATCGCTGAACTGCCCAAAGATGGCGTGAAGTTGTAATGTTTCGCCGTGGAGCCGGAAGGTGCCGCCGTCAACGGGCGGGAGAGGTCACAACGGCCACAGAGGTCACACCACGACGTGGCCGACGAGCTGCGCAGCCGGATCAGGTCCGGAGCGCTGCGGCCGGGCCAGCGCATGCCCACGCAGGCCAAGCTGGCGGACGAGTTCGGCGTGGAACGGGGAGCGGTGCGCCAGGCGCTGCGCATCCTGCAGTCGGAGCATCTGCTCACCAATGTGTCCAAGGGCAGCCCGGCCACCGTCGCACGGTTCGTGGGCGGGGTGCCGTCCGGCCTCGAGGCGACGCCGCAGCCCACGATGGTGGCGCTCGCCCCACGGATATCCGCCGCCTTCGCGGCTCCGCACGTGGAGATAGACGCCCTGTGCCTGACGTCGGTGTCGCTGACGCTCGCGATGAGCGAGCCGTTGCGCGCGATTCACGCGGGGCGCATCAAACCGGCCAAAGTCGATGTGCGTGTCCTGCTGCCGAGCGGCCGGATCGAGTTGGCGTTCCCCGCGCCGGTGGAGGACACGGACGACGGCCGACTGCGCCGGCGCTGGCTGGCCCAGCGCAACGCACAGGGCCAGGTACTCAGACACAACCTGCTGACACTGCGCAGCACGCACGGCATCGATGTGCACGTATCCTTCCGCGCGCTGCCCTTCACTCCGCCCGTGAAGCTGTACCTGCTCAACGGGGCGGAGGCGCTGTTCGCCTACTACACGGTGACCCGCCGCGGCGCAGAGATCGACCACAAGTACCTGGAGATGTACGACGCGGAGGGCACCCAGTCCATGTTGTTCCCCTTCGCGCAGGGGACGGGCCTACGGGACACGACCTTCGTGGAGCAGTCGCATCTGTGGTTCAACGCGCTGTGGGAGACCATCAGTTCGGAGCTGGAGTTCGAAAGCTAGCCGCCCCCTTGTTCGCGGGGCGGGTTGTTCACAGGGCGGGCTGGGTGACCGTCAGGGCGAGGACCACGGCCCCGACGGAGCTGCAGGTGGGGCTCTTCGCCTTGACGCCGACGGTGAGCAGCAGCAGGCCGATCATGCCCATCGTGCCGTACTTCCACTGGACGAACTGGTCGAAGCCGACGACGAAGAGGGCGGAGAGGAGTGCGAGGGCGGGCACGGCGGCACCTCTTTCCTGAAGTTCGGATCTCCCGGATCCGGGGGACGGGGCAGCGGGGGAACGAGCCGTGTGCATGGGATGACTACCTGCGGTTGATTGGCGAGAGGAGGCAAATCCTCCGCCAACTCGGTAGAGTTGGCTACCAACTCCATTGAAGTTATCCCCAGTTGGTATCTACTTATAAACAATCATCAGACAACTCCACATAGATGGACGTGGGTTGTAGCGTTTGGTCGTGACCCAGGAGAACGTCGCAGTGAACGGCAGCAGAAGACTCTCGCCACAGGAGATCGCCGACACGTTGCGGGACCGCATCCGTACCGGCGACCTGAAGACGGGCGACCGCCTGCCCACCCAGGCCGAGCTGGCCGAGGAGTTCGGAGTGGAGCGGGGCACGGTCCGCCAGGCCCTGCGCGCCCTCCAGGAGGACGGCCTGCTCAGCAATGTCACCAAGGGCAGCCCGCCCAGGGTCGCGGAACCGCAGCCGGTCAGGGACGAGCCCCAGCCGACGATGGTGGCCCTGGCCCCGCGGCTGACGGAGGCGTTCGCGGCGCCGCACGTCCGTATAGACGCGGCCTGTCTGACCGCGGAGACGCTGATGCTGGCGCTCGGCGAACCGGTCCGCCTGATCCACGAGGGCCGTATCCGCCCCCAGTCGATCGACGTGCGGATCCTCCTGCCCTCCCGGGACATCAACCTGGCGTTCCCGATCTCGGTCAAGAGCGCCGGCGACGAGGACCCGGTCCACCGGCGCTGGCTCGAGCAGCGCAACGCCCAGGGCCACGTCCTGCGCCACAACCTCCAGGCCCTGCGCACATCGCACAAGATCGACGTCCATGTGGCGTTCCGGGCGCTCCCCTTCACACCACCGGTGAAGCTGTACCTCCTCAACGGTTCGGAAGCCCTGATCGCGTACTACATGCTCACCAAGCGCGAGGAGGAGGTGGGGAGCCAGACCCTGGAGATGTACGACACCTGGGGCACCACGTCCCTCCTGTTCTCCTTCGAGCGCAGGACGAGCCAGCGGGACGCGGCGTTCGTCGACCAATCCCAGAAGTGGTTCGACGCCCTCTGGGAAACCATCACGACGGACCTGACACTCTCCTAGTGACTCCTGACACGACGCAGACTGATCCGGTGACAGAACTGACGGAACAACTCCGCGAACTGATCACCAGCGCGCGCTTCGTCCTCTTCGACTTCGACGGGCCGATCTGCCGGCTGTTCGCGGGCTACTCGGCGTCGGAGATCGCACGGGAACTCGTGGAGCGACTGGAGGCGCAGGGGCTCCTGAGGCTGCTGACCGAGGAGGAGAAGGAGGACCCCGACCCGCAGGCGGTTCTGCACGCGGTGGATCAGCGGCACCGGGGGAGCGACCTGGTGGCCGACCTGGAGGAGATGCTCACCCAGCGGGAACTGAGGGCCGTCTCCAGCGCGCAGCCCACCCCGTACGCCGACCCGCTGATACGCACCTGGACCGCGCTCGGCGCCCGGCTCGCCGTCACCACCAACAATTCCGCGCGCACGGTCTCCGCGTACCTGACGCATCGCGGACTCGCCGAATGCTTCACTCCGCACATCTACGGCCGCACCCACGAACTCCACCAGCAGAAGCCGGACCCGTACCACCTGAACCGGGCCCTGCAGGCGATGGGAGCGGCTCACAGGGCCACCCTGATGATCGGAGACACCCCGTCCGACTTCCAGGCCGCTGAACAGGCGGGCGTGCCCTTCCTCGGCTATGCGCGCAACGAGGACAAGGAGAAACTCCTCAGCGACGCGGGCGCCCAGGTGATCGTGCGCTCGCTGGAGTCGGTGCTGCGGGTCCTGCGCGCACAGGCCTGATCCGCCGCCGCGCTCTCGCGCCGATTGCTCGCGCGATTGGACTGGTTGACTGGGTGGGTGGCCGGGCGATCCTCAGGCCTGCGACATCAGAAGAACGAAGAGCACGGCGCCGGCAGACAGACATGCCGTGTTCCGGGCCCGCGCTCCGACGCCGATGAAGAAGAGACAGAGGGCTCCCCACACGCCGTATCGGGAGACGAAGACCTGCTGGAGCTCTATGAGCAGTACGCGGTAGAGCAGTTCAAGGACGACCATGACTCCCCCGGGTAGCCTCTGGTGCAGAGAAGCGATCAACCTTCGGTCCTATTGGACTGGTTGACTTAATCTGGTCATCCCCTTGAAGGTTGATCGGTTAACTGGCAGGCCGGTTGGGATGCTTATTTGACTGAAACTGGTTTGCTTGTCAGTCGGGAGCGGTACGGTCGGCGTGTGGGTGGCGAGCGCATCGGTGACGAGGGCGGCGGCAGGGAGTTCGAGCGGGTCTCGAACGAACTGCGGTCCCGCATCGTCGTCGGCCGCTACGCACCTCGCTCGCTGCTGCCGACCCAGCGTGAGCTCGCCGACCAGTTCGGTGTCTCGCGCGACACCGTGCAGCGAGCGCTGGCGAAGCTGAGGGACGAAGGCCTCATCGAGTCCCGGCAGGGCAGCGGGTCCCGTGTGGTCTCCACGGGCGAGCAGCAGCCGGAGCCGGCGGGTAAGCCTCGTCCGGACGCGACGGCGCCCGTCCGGCGGTCGCACAGCACGGTCTCATCGCGGATCTCCGAGGCGTTCCAGCAACCCGAGGTGACGCTCGACGTCTTCACGCTGACGTCCGAGTCCCTGGACTCGAGTATCACCTTGCAGGGAGAACGGATCCGGACCGGGGAGATCGCACCGCAGCGCATAGCCCTGCGCATGCTGATTCCCGCCGAGGACCTTCCTCTGCCCTATCTGCGGGCCCTCGCGGACCCGAAGGACGTACGCCCCCTGGAGCGCCTGCGGAAGATCGCGCACGACAGCACGACGTCGCTGCGGAGGAAGCTCGAGGAACTACGGGCTCAGGGCCACGTCCCGCAGGTCGACGTGAGCATCCGGTACGTCGCCATCCCGCCGCCCTTCAAGCTCTATCTCCTGAACGGCCGTGAAGCGCTGTTCGGTATGTACGAGGTGATCCAGCGGCCCATCGTGCTGCCGACGATGGAGGAGATAGACGCGATCGACGTCGATGGACTCGGGGCCCGTCTGCTGCACTTCGAGAAGAGCGAGGACCCGGACTTCTACGGGACGGCGTTCGTGGACCGCATGCAGTCCTGGTTCGACTCGGTCTGGGACCTCATCGCCATCGATGCGCAGGGATGACCCGGGGACTGGGTCGCGGCCTCGCGGAGAAGTTCTGCCGCTGCACCGATGAGCGGGGCGTAGGAGCTGATCACACCCTCCGGCCGCAAGGCGTCCAATTCCCGGGCGCGCGACTCCGCTTGCGCGTAACCGAGGAAGAGCACTCCCGCCTCGCGCGCCGCCAAGAAGTCGGTCACCTGGTCGCCGATCAGCAGCACCGCGTCCGATTCCACCGCGGAAAGGCGCCGCAGGGCACGCAGGACCGGATCGGGATGCGGCTTCATGCGGCGCGGATCCCTGGGGTCCCGGCCGTAGATGCCGTCGAACTTCGGCTCGAGGCCGGTTCGCTCCAGAAAGGCCCGCACCACCCCCGGGGCATTGTTGGTCACGACCAGCAGCCGTTTCCCGAGGGCATGCAGTGCGTCCACCAAGATGTGCACGCCGTCGACGGCCCCGGCGGACGCCACCGCCGCGTATTCGTGCTTCTTGACGATGGTGTCGGCCCAGACGGGCGGTCCGCCGAGCGCGCTCTGCCCGTACCGGTCCAGCATCCCGGCGAGCTCGCGAAGCATGCCGTGAGAGTCGGTGCACGCCTCGGCCCCGGCGTCCAACAGGTTCCATTCCTGCCGGGCCCTGACCTTGACCTCGTCGGCGATGGACGCGGTCGACCGCCCCCGGAAGAGGTCGCACAGGGGGCCGTCGAAGTCGAACAGCACGGCGCGCACACGGTTCAGAAGCCCTTTCAGGGTCTCCTGGTCGGTGAGTACGTCGTGCGTGCCTCCACTGGTGATCACCTCGTCAGTGTCGACGACCGTGCCATTCGGCGGGAGCAGGCGCGCGGCGTTCGTAGGTGCGAGGACCGGGGGCGACCACCATGCCGGGCCACACGGTTGGCGTATGCCAGGTCGTTCGTTCCGCCACGGGGGCGACCGACACGCTGCAAGAATCCTTTCTGGCACCATGCTCACCGCGGGGGAGTACCGTGCATCACTTCCGCACCACGGGTGCGCTTTCAGGCCAGGGAACGAACGATGTCAGCCGAACGTGTCTCTTTCGCCGCGCGGGATCGCGCCACCGAGATGAGCGCTGATCCGGGCGCGGTCGAAGGGCCGCTTGCGGGTTATCACCACGAGACCTATGTGATCCCCTTGCCCGCCGCGATCACCGGGTCCTACTCCATGCGGGGCAAGTGCCGGGAGCCGCGCAGCAACCTGCTCTGGTTCGACCGCCGGTGCTTCGCGTCGGAGGAAACGCTGCTGCTCGCTCTCCAGGGCCGTATCTCGGGCATCCCCGAACTCATCGAAGTCGCCGACGGGGTGCGCCTGCAGAGGTTCATCGAAGGGGAGACGCTCGGGACGCGGTACGCATCCGGCACGGAGGTTCCCGACGGCATCACGGCCCAGATCCTGCGCCTGTTCCGCCAGATGGCCAAGGTGACGCCGACGTCGCTGGAGGTGGAGCGCGAGTGCAGGCCCGAGGACCGGCCTGCCGACGGGGACACCGAGGGGTTCCTGGAGCGCCTCATCTGTTTCGCCGAAGAGCGCGTGTACCGGGACAACCTGACCAGGTTCCCGGACCTGTTCGCCTCGCTGGGGCTCGACGGATCGTCCTTCGACCGGCTCAGAGAGCGTGTCGCCGGCCTGAGCGAGCGGCCCTTCTGCCTGCTGCACGCCGATCTGCACCGGGAGAACTTCATCGTCGACGACCTGGGCGGGCTGTGGGCCATCGACTGGGAACTGGCGATGTTCGGTGACCCTCTCTACGACCTGGCCACTCATCTGTATCTGATGCGCTATCCGAAGGCGCAGCACGATCTGATGGCCAAGCGGTGGTGCGAGGCGATGGAAGAGGAGAGAGAGGGAAGCACGAACGGCTGGGAAGAGGATCTCCCCAGACTGCTCGACTTCAAGCGGGCCCAGTCCGTGTTCACCGACGTCATCCGCGCCACCCAGCTCCTGGACTCCTGGCCGGAGGCCGGCGAACCCGTCCTGGAGGAGGAGGCCCACAAGGTGCACCAGGTGCTGACCGCCGCCGAGAAACCCCTCGGTCTCGCCCACGTGCCGGACCTGGACCGTGTCACATCGTCGCTCGCCCCGTGGGCGACGAACGGGCGCACAGCCCGGGAAGCGATGGATCCGGCTTTCCGGGAGCAGGGCCACCCGGTGGCGTTCTGACGCGTGCGCGTCCGGGTCGAACCACTTACCCGAAGACCTCCTTCGGGTGATTGTCCTTCGGGGTTCACACCCTTCTCATGTACGTCGAGGAAGGTGCGCTTGTGCCTTCCGGGTGCCCGTGTCGGCGCCGATCCGTGGGGTATGCGAGGCCTGTCACCGGTTCGTTCGTCACTCGTCCGCGTGGTGGTGCCTCGGCTTGTCGCCGTCCAGGCGGGGGTGTCAGGTACGTCGACCGTGCGACACCGCGCGTGGCGAAGCGCACTTTTGCAAGCAGGTGCTTGCAATTGTTAGCGCCGGTGCGGCATGGTGGGTACATGGCATCGCTCAACGTCGGCAATCTCGGTGAGTACCTGCGCGAACAGCGGCGCAATGCGCAGCTGTCGCTCAGGCAGCTCGCCGACGCCGCCGGGGTGTCCAATCCGTATCTGAGCCAGATCGAACGCGGGCTGCGCAAGCCGAGCGCGGAGGTGCTGCAGCAGGTCGCCAAGGCGCTGCGGATCTCCGCCGAGACGCTGTACGTGCGGGCCGGCATTCTCGACGCCGAGCGGGACCGGGACGAGGTGGAGACACGTGCCGTCATCCTCGCCGATCCCACACTCAACGAGCGGCAGAAGCAGGTGCTTCTCCAGATCTACGAGTCCTTCCGCAAGGAGAACGGCTTCGAGACGGCCCGGGCGGACACGTCCGGCGAGGGCGGTCCGCAGGCCCAGGACACGGATGCAGCCCAGGACACCGCAGAGCCCGACCCCCATACGGCCGGCGACGGCGATGCCGGTCCGCTGCAGACCGCAGGCTGACCCGGAGATCGGATGACCGGGACGAGCGGAAAGCACCCAGCGGACCACCCAAAACCCTCAGCCGAAAGCCGAAGCGGGAGATCCATTTCCATGGCCATCACCAACGACCTGCGCAAGACCCTCAGTGACCCGACCCCGCTCTACTTCGCCGCGGGCACCGCGGACCTGGCCCTCCAGCAGGCCAGGAAGGTGCCCGCTCTGGTCGAGCAGCTGCGCACCGAGGCCCCTGCCCGTATCGAGGCCGTGCGCAACACCGACCGGAAGGTGGTCCAGGACAGGGCCACGGCCTTCTCCAAGGAGGCCGGTGCCCGTGTCAAGGAGACCCAGACGACCATCCAGTCGAAGGTCGGCCAGTTCCTCAACGGCCTGGACTCGGACATCAAGAAGTTCGGCAACAACCTCGACGCCGACCTGAAGAAGCTCGGCGAGACCGCCCAGGACTTCGCCCTGCGCGGCGTCGGCGTGGCCGCCGAGTACGCGGTCAAGGCCCGTGAGACCTACGAGAAGGTCGCCGAGCACGGCGAGCAGGCCGTGAAGACCTGGCGCGGCGAGGCGGCCGACGAGATCGAGGACCTGGCCGTCGCCGTCGAGGGCAAGCCCGAGCCCGTCGTGGTCAAGGACGAGCCCAAGCCGGCGGAGGCCGAGGCCAAGGCCGAGCCCACCGCCCTCAAGAAGCCGGTGGCGAAGAAGGCCCCGGCCCCCACCAAGAAGCCCGTGGCGAAGAAGACCACGCCGCCGGCCAAGTAAGCACCGGGTGTCGGACCACATGCGACGGGCCGGGCACTCCTGGAGTGTCCGGCCCGTTCTCATTGATACACGGCCGCAGGACATGGGTACGGTGGCCATACAAAGGACTCGACCCGGGTGGTGGGCATTGTGCTGATGACGGCATTCGGCGGCGTTCTGTCGCTGCTTTATCTC
Source organism: Streptomyces sp. CA-106110 (assembly GCF_050936285.1). Classification (NCBI taxonomy): domain Bacteria; kingdom Bacillati; phylum Actinomycetota; class Actinomycetes; order Kitasatosporales; family Streptomycetaceae; genus Streptomyces; species Streptomyces sp. CA-106110. The sequence continues at coordinate 6,615,629 of NZ_JBNJNB010000001.1, forward strand.
GCCATGCTGGTGCTCGCCGTGGTGGCACTGGTGATGGCGGTGCTGTACCGGGATGACGCCTACCGGGCGGCCAACAAGCAGAACAAGGGCTTCTGGCTGATCATCCTGGGTATCGCGGTCGCGGTGAACCTGTTGGTGCCGATGCTCTTCCTGCAGCTCGCGGGCCTGGTCGCCTCGATCGTCTTCTTCGTGGACGTGCGGCCCGCACTCAAGCAGGTCTCGGGCGGCGGCTGGGGCCGTCGCCGCCGCGGAAGCAGCAGCGACGGGCCCTACGGTCCGTACAACGGCGGACGGTGACCGACCGGGCCGCGGCACATGCGCCGACGGCCGACGGCCGCGGCAGGACGGCGGTGCGGGTCGGACCGCGGCTGTCGTGCCGCGGCCGGGTTATGGCGTGTCCTCGTCCTGCGGCGCGGCGTGCCCTCGCCCTACGGCGCGCGGCTGAGCAGGACGACGGCCACGTCGTCCGCGAGCTCCCCTCCGTTGAGGTCGCGGACCTCGTTGACCGTCGCGCGCAGCAGGTCCTCGCCGCCCAGGCCCTCGGCCAGCCGGCGACGGACCAGTTCCACCATGCCCTCCAGGCCGAGGCGCTCCCCGCCCTCGCCGACCCGGCCCTCGATCAGTCCATCGGTGTAGAGCATCAGACTCCAGGCGGGGCCGAGCTCCACCTGCATACGCGGCCAGCGGGCGCGCGGCAGCAGACCCAGCGCCGGGCCGTTGTTGTTGTACGGCAACAGTTCGGCCTGCCGGTCCGGGCGGGCGATCAGCGGGGACGGGTGACCGGCCAGGCACAGTCCGGCGCGGCGACCGTCGGGTGCGATGTCCACCGTGCACAGCGTCGCGAAGATCTCCTCGTTGTCGCGCTCGTGTTCCAGGACCTGCTGGAGCGTGGAGAGCAACTCGTCGCCGCACAGACCCGCCAGCGTCAGCGCGCGCCAGGCGATACGCAGCTCCACGCCGAGCGCCGCCTCGTCCGGGCCGTGCCCGCAGACATCGCCGATCATGGCGTGCACCGTGCCGTCCGGCGTACGGACCGTGTCGTAGAAGTCACCGCCGAGCAGTGCCCGGGAACGGCCGGGGCGGTAGCGGGCCGCGAAGCGCAGCGAGGAGCCGTCCAGCAGCGGGTTGGGCAGCAGGCCGCGCTCCAGACGGGCGTTCTCCTGGGCCCGCAGCCTGGACTCGGTCAGCCGCCGCTCGGCCGTCTCGGAGCGCTTCCGCTCGACCGCGTAGCGGATCGCGCGGCTCAGCAGCCGCCCGTCCAGTTCGTCGCGGAACAGATAGTCCTGGGCACCGACACGCACCGCCTCGGCACCGCGCTCGGCGTCGCAGGACGCGGTGAGGGCGAGGACCGCATGGCGAGGCGCGAGCTGCAGCACATGCCGCAGCACGGCCAACTCGTCGTCCTCCGCGGCCGCCCGGCCGGGAGCGGGCAGCGCGAGGTCCAGCAGGATGCACTGGACGTCATGGGTGAGCAGCCGCTCGGCCTCGGTGAGGTTGCGGGCGGTGCGCAGCCGTATGGGGCGGCCTGCCGAATCGAGCATCTCGGGCACGATCGGCGGGCCCGTCGGGTCGTCCTCGATCACCAGCAGGGTGAGCGTGTCGGACGGGGCCGTGCCACGGGGGGCCTGGCCCTGAGCGGCCTGGATCCCGGGCCGGGACTCGGCTTGAGCCTGACCACTCTCCGCGGCCGGCATCGCCCTCGGCCGCGGTACGGGTACGGGCATCGTGTCGGTTCCTTCCCTCCCCCCGAGGGCATGGTGGGGCGAGGGACCTCGACCCACCGACCGGGACCATAGCGGTAGCAGAGGGCGCAACGGAATGCCTTGGTGAGGGGCGCAAGGCAACCGGCCAGCGTCATATGCCGCATCCCCTACCGCAGTTGGACACGGTGGGCCCGGGACGGGGATGACGAATGTCACGTGGGGCCTGGGTTTGGGGGTCGCGTGGAGTGCGCGCGGTCACGTGGGGCGCGTCACGTGAGGCACGCCACTCGGCCGTTCGCTGAGGGGTAGGGCCCGTCCTCCCATGAGCCCGACGGGTGATCAACAGGCTCACGGGGGACGGCCCTACGCGTCCGGCCGTACGACCCCCAGAATCGGCATCGAGCCCGCGCCTGCGATCGTCACCGTCCGGCCCGGCCGGGGAGCGTGGATGATCGCGCCGTCGCCGACGTACATCGCCACATGGCTGGCGTCGTGGAAGTAGATGATCAGATCGCCGGGGCGCATGTCCTTGACGTCGACGTGCTGGAGATGTTTCCACTGCTCCTGCGAGGTGCGCGGAATGACCGTTCCGGCCGCGGCCCAGGCCTGGGAGGTCAGTCCCGAGCAGTCGTACGACTTCGGGCCCTCGGCTCCCCATACATAGGGCTTGCCGAGCTGATCGGCGGCGAACTTCACGGCCTTCCGGCCCTCCCCGGAGGCTTTGCCGCGGAGTTCCTTGAGTATCCCGGAGTCGAGCCAGGCCGTCTGCGCCTTGAGCGCGGCCTCGTCCTCGAGCTCCTGCAGCCGCTTCTGTTCCTGCTTCTTCAGCTGTGACTCGAGCTTCTCCGCCGCGGCGATCTGCTTCTCGATCTTCTTCTTGGCCTTGGCCTTGGCCTCGCGGTTGGCGTCGAGTTCCTGCCACCGGTCGGCGGCGTCGCGCGCGTACTGCTCCAAGTCGTGCTGGGTGCGCGTCATGTCGGCGAGCAGACCCTCGGTCGCGTGCTCGCCCTGGAGGGCTGTGCCGGCGCCGTCGAGGAACTGCTGCGGGTTGTCGCTCAGCCAGAGCCGGACTCCCGGCGGCAGGCCGCCTCCGCGGTACTGCGCGCGGGCCGCGGCTCCCGCGCGGTCCTTCAGATCGGCCAGCTTCTCCTGGCCCTTGACGATCTCCTGGGCCAACCGGACGATCTGCGCCGACTGGTTCTTGGTCCTCTCCTGGGCCGCGTTGTACGCGTCGGTGGCCACCGCTGCGTCGTGGTAGAGGTCGTCCAGCTTCTTGCGGACGGCTTCGAGGTCCTTGCCGGCAACGCGAGTTGAACCGCTGGACGGTGTAGATGCCGGAGTCGGCCGGCCGGGGCTGGCAAAAGCCCCTCCTGGTGTGCCCAGCACGGTGACCGCACAGACCAGAGCAATGGCCACCGTGGTCAGGGTCCGCTTCCCGGATCCCATACTTCTTCCTCACATCTGATTTACCGTCAGTAACTTACGGTCGCCCTGGGGGATCGTGGCACGCCGGCGTGCAAAGTGACAGAGGGCGGGGCCAAGCCGCGCAAAAACTCCCTCCCCTGCCGCACTTCGTACGACGATCACTCTCCCCCGTGCGCGCCCTCTTGCGGCGATCTCCCCGCGAATGTGACGAACGACTCAGGGAGATCGTTCCCCGCAGGTGGGACCGGGTTCAGCGGCGTGGCGCCAATGCTCCCCAGGCCACGGTGACTTCCCCCTGGCGCCAGCGCGCCGGGCCGTCCGTGACCGGCCAGTCCGCCGTCAGCCGGCGGACGGTGCGTATCCAGCGCTGGCGCGCGCCGTACGAGGCGTAGGGCGCTGCGGCGGCCCAGGCGCGGTCGAAGTCGCGCAGGAAGGTGTGCACCGGCTCGCCCGGGACATTGCGGTGGATGAGCGCCTTGGGGAGCCGTTCCGCCAGATCGGACGGACGCTCCAGGGATCCGAGCCGGGTGGCGAAGGTCACCGTGCGCGGACCCTCGGGGCCCAGGGCCACCCATACGTGGCGGCGGCCGATCTCGTCGCACGTGCCCTCGACGAGCAGCCCGCCGCGCGAACCGGACGCCGGGTCCGCGGGGGCGAGCCGGGCACGCAGCCGCTCCCAGACCGCGGCGACCTCGCCCTCCTCGTACTGCCGAAGGACGTTCGCGGCACGAATGAGGGACGGGCGGCCCGCTATGGGCACCTCGAAGCCGCCGTGCCGGAAGATCAGGCCCTCACGGGTGTACGGCTGCGCGGCCGCGACCCGGGCCGGTTCGATCTCGACGCCGACCACACGGGTGAGCGGTGCCGCCGTGCGCAGCCGCTGCAGTAGTTCCACCGCGGTCCAGGGCGCGGCCCCGTACCCGAGGTCGACGGCCACCGGGTGTGCCGTACGGCGAAGCTCCGCACCGTGGACCGCGGCGATCCAGCGGTCCATCCGGCGCAGGCGGTTCGGATTGGTGGTCCCGCGCGTCACCGTACCCACGGGGCGGGACGCGGCGCGGGTTGGCATGCGTACGAGAGTAAGCGGCCGGCCAGGGGGCGGGACCGGCCTGTGGACAACCCACCGCACCGGCCTGTGGACAACCGATCGGCGGGGAAGGCGCCGCCGTGCGCCGTCCGTCCCGCGGCGCGCCGCACGCCGAACGGCGTCGAACGGTTGAGCGATAGAGGGTAATGATTCGGCAAAGCCGCCGGAGAGGGAAATGGACTGCTTTCCTCCGGCGTTCGGATCACTTGAGAGGGCTTCTGCGCTCTCCCACCCGGCATGCCCGCGACAAGGAGGAACGCCACGTGAGCCAGTACGTGAGCAGGCTCGGGCGTCGCTCCCCGGCTGCCTCGCGGCTGCGGCTGCCGCACCGCAGGCCGCGTCGTGTCGCCATGCTGTCCGTGCACACCTCCCCGCTCCACCAGCCCGGCACGGGCGACGCCGGCGGCATGAACGTGTACATCGTGGAGCTGGCGCAGCGTCTCGCGGAGATCAACGTCGAGGTGGAGATCTTCACCCGGGCCACCACGGCCGCTCTTCCGCCCGCCGTGGAGCTCGCCCCCGGTGTCCTCGTCCGGCACGTGGACGCCGGACCGTACGAAGGGCTGGCCAAGGAGGACCTCCCCGCACAGCTGTGCGCCTTCACCCACGGTGTGATGCAGGCCTGGGCCGGTCACCGCCCCGGTTACTACGACCTCGTGCACTCCCACTACTGGCTCTCCGGCCATGTCGGCTGGCTCGCGGCCCAGCGCTGGGGCGTCCCTCTGGTGCACGCCATGCACACCATGGCCAAGGTCAAGAACGCCTCTCTCGCCGCGGGCGACACCCCCGAGCCCGCGGCCCGTGTCATCGGCGAGACCCAGATCGTGGGCGCCGCCGACCGGCTCATCGCCAACACCGCCGAAGAGGCCGGCGAGTTGGTACGGCACTACGCGGCGAACCCGGGCAAGGTCGCCGTCGTCCATCCGGGTGTGAACCTGGACCGCTTCCGGCCCGCCGACGGCCGTGCCGCCGCCCGGGCCCGGCTCGGGCTGCCGCAGGACGCGCTGATCCCCCTGTTCGCGGGGCGCATCCAGCCCCTCAAGGCCCCCGACGTGCTGCTGCGCGCCGTCGCCGTCCTGCTCGACGAACGCCCGGAGTTGCGCTCCCGCATCGTCGTGCCCGTGGTCGGCGGACCCAGCGGCAGCGGCCTCGCCAAACCGGAGGGTCTGCAGAAACTCGCCGCCCGGCTGGGTGTTGCCGACGTCGTGCGTTTCCGCCCGCCCGTCGAGCAGGACCAGCTCGCGGACTGGTTCCGCGCCGCTTCCGTGCTGGTCATGCCGTCGTACAGCGAGTCCTTCGGGCTCGTCGCCATCGAGGCGCAGGCGGCCGGTACTCCGGTGCTGGCGGCCGCGGTCGGCGGGCTGCCCGTGGCGGTGAAACACGGGCAGACGGGCGTCCTCGTCGACGGCCACGATCCCGCCGCCTACGCGCGCGTGCTGCGCGACTTCGCGGACGACCCGGGGCTGTGCGGCCGCATGGGCAGGGCCGCGGCGCGGCACGCCGAGTCGTTCGGCTGGGACACGGCCGCCTCTGCGACGGCCGGGGTGTACACGGCGGCCATGCAGGCGCACCGGCGCCGGGCGCGCGCGTACGGCGCCTGAGAGCCGTCGCGTACGCTGCCCGCATGTCTGACGAACAGCGGGCGGCACAGATCGTCGAAGGGGTTCTCAAGGACGCCGAGCTGGAGTGGGAGAGTCCGAAGACGGGTTCGTACGTCGTGAAGCTCCCCGGGACGCGCAAGCTGTCGACCACCCTCTCGCTGATCGTCGGCAGGCACTCCCTCTCGCTCAACGCCTTCGTGATCAGGCATCCCGACGAGAACGAGCCGGCCGTGCACCGCTGGCTGCTGGAGCGCAACCTCAAGCTGTACGGCGTCGCCTACGCCGTCGACCCGCTCGGCGACATCTATCTGACCGGCAGGCTGCCGCTGGCCGCGGTCACGGCGGACGAGGTGGACCGGCTGCTCGGCTCCGTCCTGGAGGCGGCCGACGGCAGCTTCAACACCCTACTCGAGCTCGGTTTCGCGTCCGCGATCCGCAAGGAGTATGCGTGGCGGGTCTCCCGCGGTGAGTCGACCCGCAACTTGGAAGCGTTCAGTCACCTGACCGAGCGGTCCGAGAGCTGACCTCCCGGTCCGTACCAGTCAATCGCTGCAGGACTCTTTTCCCGCCTATGGCCTGCGTGGCACGCTCACCGCCAACGCACCTCTGAACGTTGTTCACATCCATGGATATGTACGTCTCTGAGAGTCCTTGACGTCCTTGGAAGGCGGTTCGGGCATGGGCATGGGGCACGCGGACATCAGCAGAAGGGGCCTGCTCGGCAGCGCCATCGCCGTGGCGGCCGTCGCCGTGACCGGAACGCCGGCGGCGGCCGTCGCACCTGCCCGACCGAGGGGCGAGGTTCCCGCCCTGTGGCGGGAGTTCGTCCGCACGCCGTTCACCCACCCGCAGATTCCGTGCGTGGGCCGGGCCGGCTATCGCGCCGGAGCGACGCGTCTGCCCCGCCGTCCCGCGGTGGCCGACGTGACCGCCTACGGCGCCGTGGCGGACGGCACGACGGACTGCGCCCCCGCGATCAACCGTGCCATCGCCGCCGCCGGAAGGGCCGGTGGTGGCACGGTCATCATCCCGCCCGGCACCTACCGCATCGACGGCCTGATCCGCATCGGGTACGACGACGTCGTCCTGCGGGGCGCGGGCAGCGACCGTACGACGCTGTACGCCACGAAGAACCTCACCGAGCTCATCGGCGTCTATGGCTCCCGGTACGGCGGCGACAAGTCCTCCTGGTCCTGGACGGGAGGCCTCATCTGGCTGGCGCCGACGGCCCGTTGGGACTCCCTGATCGCGGCCGTCCAGGCCAAGGCGTGGCCTTTCGAGGGCTGGACGGGCAACAAGCGCGACGAGTGGGAGACGTTGACCGCGGTGTCCCCCGCCAAGCAGGGCTCCTGGTCGGTGACGGTCGCCGACGCAGGGCGGCTGAGGCCGGGTCAACTCGTCCTTCTGCGCCTGGCGGACGACGCCGGCCACACCCTCCTGGAGCACATGTCCGGCGGGGGCCCCGGCCCCGAGGCGTACTACTGGGACGACAAGACGAAGCTGACGTCGTACGTGCCCTATGAGTGGCCCGTGCGCATCGCGCGCGTGGCCGGCCGGAAGGTCACGTTCGAGCGACCCCTTCCGCTGGACGTGCGTCCGGAGTGGGACCCGCGTCTGACCACGCACGTGGGGGCCCTCACCGGTGCGGGCGTGGAGGGGCTGACCCTTCAGGCGGTCGAGACCCCGCAGTCCCCGCACCTGCTGGACAAGGGCTACAACGGCGTCGTGTTCCAGTGCACGTACGACTGCTGGGCGGACGACGTCGTCGTACGGCACGTCGACAACGGCTTCGGCCTGGTCTCCGCCTCCTCGTGCACCCTGCGCCGCACCCGCGTGGCCGGCCGGGGCTCGCACCACCCGTACTTCTGCCGGGAGGGCTCGCACGACAACCTGATCGAAGACTTCGCCATCGAGCAGCGCACCGTCCCGGCCCCGCCGAACACCCAGCTCCACGGCATCAATGTGGAGGGCCTGTCCTCCTACAACGTCTGGCCGCGCGGCGAGATGCAGATGGGCACCTTCGACTCGCACCGGGGGCTGCCGTTCGCGAACGTCCGCACGGACATCACGGTGAACAACAACGGCCGCCACGGTGGGGACGCCTCCGCCGGCCCGCTGTTCGGTGCCCGCTTCACCCACTGGAACGTCCGTGTGACCAACGGCCGGGCGGGCCTGATGAGGATCGACCAACTGGCGCCCTACTCCGCCACCGTCGGTCTGAACGAGGTCACGGAGTTCGACCAGATCGATGTGCCCGACTTCACCGGCGATCTGCACTCCCGCCTGGAGCTGTACGGCACGACCGACGTCGTACGGCCGCGGAACCTGTACGAAGCCCAGCGGGAGTTGTAGCCCGTCGCTTGGCCCCGTCACTTGTCCGGCGGGCAGAAACGGCTGATCAGAAGGGCCAGCCGGCGGTTGTGCTGCTCGCGGCGCAGCCGACCGCTGCGCATCAGCGTGAGCAGGCCGTGCAGAGCGGCCCACACGGTCTCGGTGAGCTCCCCCGGGTCCTCGTCGGTGGCGAGCGGGTTGACGGCCAGGCGCAGTTCGCCGAAGGCGGCGTGCAGCGGGGCGGGTGCCTCGGGGGTCGCGAACGGCAGATCCACGGTGAGCGTGAACATCACGTCGTACAGTGCCGGGCGCCGCTCGCAGAAGCCGGCGTAGGCCCGGCCCACCGCGCCGAGCGCGTCGCGCGGTGAGGGCGCCGAGGTGCGTGCCGCGTACAGCTCGCCCGCCAGTTCCTCCAAGCCCTGCACGGCGACGGCGGCCATGATCGCCTCCTTGCCCTTGAAGTGGCTGTAGAGGACGGACTGGCTGTACTCGATCCCGTCGGCGAGCCGCCGTGTGGTCACCGCGTCCCAGCCCTCGGCCTCCGCGAGTTCCCGCGCGGCCGTGACGATGAGCTGCTCGCGTTCCGCTCGTTCGCGCTCGCGGCGTGTCTGGATCGACATGTTTGGGATTCTAGCACTGCTAGACTTCCTGTCGACGCTCTGCTAACTTAGCTTCAATACCTAGCAGCGCTAGCAAGGAGTCCGACGTGCTCACCACCACCGCCTACGGCCTTGCCCTTCTGCTCGACCTGTTCGTTCTCGTGATCGGCGCCCGCTTCCTGCTCCAGCCCCGGGCGGCCGCCACCGGCTACGGCGTCCCCGCCAAGCCCGCCGGCGACGCCGCCTACCTGGAGATCAAGGGCCTGCGCGACGCCGCCACCGGCATACTGGGCCTCGCTCTGCTGGCGTTCGCCGGAGTGCGCGTCGAGGCTTGGTTCATGGTGGCCGCCGCGCTGGTGCCGCTCGGCGACACGCTGATCGTGCTGCGCCACGGCGGTACGCGTGCCGCCGCCTTCGGCATCCACTTCGCCACGGCGGTGGTCGTGCTCGCGGCCGCAGCGCTGCTCTTCCTCGCCTGACCCGCCGACGCGCCTACCGAGGAGTTCTGAAATGTCGCTGTTCGTGCCGCACTTCGACTCGTCCGTGATCGTCCGCTCCGCCGACGCCGAGGTCGTCGGCCGTGCCCCCACGACCGTGCGGCTGCTGGCCGACAGCAGCGCGACCGGCGGTGCGCTCTCCACGCAACGCGTCACCCTCAACGGGGGCGCGGACGGGGCGCGGCCCCACTACCACGCCGGCTCGGCCGAGATGTTCTACATGCTCGACGGCACGGCCCAACTGCTGTCCGGCGACCGGGTCGTCACGGCGGAGCAGGGCGACCTGGCCGTCGTGCCGCCGGGCATGCCGCACGCCTTCGCCGCCGCCCCGGGACAGGACGCCGACATCCTGATCGTCATCACCCCGGGCATCGAACGCTTCGAGTACTTCCGCCACTTGGCGCGCGTCGGCCTCGGGAAGGTACCGCCGGAGACGCTGCTGGAGGTGCAGGAGCTGTACGACAACCATTTCCTGACGAGCGAGGTGTGGGACGGGCGTTAGCCCGGGCCCGGTGCGGGGGCACCCCAGGACGGGGTGCCCCCGTCAGGCCGCTCCGGCCTCCGCCTCGGCCACCGCCATGGCCGGGCCCGTTGCGGTCCCCTCGGCCGGGAGGCGGCGCATCAGTGCTCCGTACCCGGCCGCGGCGCCCGTGCCGACCACCGCGCACAGCCCCCACAGCCATGCCGCGCCGAGCCGGTCGATGACGAAGCCGGACATCACCGGGGCGACCAGGCCGGCCACCGACCAGGACATGGTGTACATGCCCTGGTAGCGGCCGCGTCCGTGCACCGGGGAGAGACGGACGACGAGACCGGTCTGGGTCGGCGCGTTCACGATCTCGGCAAGCGTCCACACGCAGACCGTGAGCGCGAAGATCCCGACCGAGCCGGCGAAGGCCGTCAGCCCGAACCCGTATCCAGCCAGCAGGGACGAGAACACCAGCAGCCGGCGCGGGTCGCGCTTCTGGATGACACGCGTGACGGGGATCTGCAGCGCGACGATCAGTACGCCGTTGACGGCGATCGCCATGCCGTAGTCAGCGGGCGTGAACCCCGCCTTGCCCATCGCCACGGGCAGGCCCACGGACCCCTGCTGGAAGACCAGCGCGACGAGGAAGGACAGGCCGACCACGCTCATGTAGCGGCCGTCGCGCAGCACGGTGCCGAGTCCCACCTCCTCGACTGCCTCCTTGCCGATCCGGGTGGGCCGTGATTCCGGCAGCTTGGCGAACACCACGATCGCGCAGACCATCGTCATCCCCGCCTCGATCAGGAACCCCGCCAGGTAGCTGAACTCGGCGATGAAGCCCGCCGCCGCCGAGGAGATGGCGAAACCGAGGTTGATGGCCCAGTAGTTGAGGGAGAAGGCGCGGACCCGGTCCTCGGGCCGGACGATGTCGGCCATCATCGCCTGCACGGCGGGCCGGGAGGCGTTGCTCGCCATTCCGACCAGGAAGGCGACGGCGGCGATCGCGACCGGATCACGCATGAAGCCGAGCACGGCGACGGAGACGGCCGTCGACGACTGGGCGACGAGAAGGGTCGGCCGGCGCCCCAGCCGGTCGGCCATCACGCCCGAGCCGATGGAGGAGATGACTCCGCCCAGTCCGTACAGCGAGGCGACGAGGCCGGCGTACGACGCGGAGTAGCCGCGGCCCAGTGTCAGATAGAGCGCCATGAAGGTGGCGACGAAGGCACCCAGCCGGTTGACGAGTGTGCTGGTCCACAGCCACCAGAACTCACGGGGGAGCCCCGAGACGGTCTCGCGGGCGGCACGTCTGAGGGCGGCGAGTGGCATTGGCGGGTCCCCACGTATGTAAGCGGCTCGGGCGGCAAGCACAACTTACGATCGAGCGGTCGGGACCGGCCACTCAATTAACAGAAGCCGTCAACCGGTGGGCGTCCGAGGGGGTGGCGGTCCGCCAGGCGGGCGCGGGCGCGAGTGCGCGGAGGCTTCGATTACGCTCGGGGCCATGGCCGACGCACCGTACAAGCTGATCCTCCTCCGCCACGGCGAGAGCGAGTGGAACGCGAAGAACCTGTTCACCGGCTGGGTGGACGTCAACCTGAACGAGAAGGGCGAGAAGGAGGCGGTCCGCGGCGGTGAGCTGCTCAAGGACGCCGGCCTGCTGCCCGACGTGGTCCACACCTCCGTCCAGAAGCGCGCGATCCGCACCGCGCAGCTCGCGCTGGAGGCGGCCGACCGGCACTGGATCCCGGTTCACCGCTCCTGGCGCCTGAACGAGCGGCACTACGGTGCCCTGCAGGGCAAGGACAAGGCGCAGACCCTCGAGGAGTTCGGCGAGGAGCAGTTCATGCTGTGGCGCCGCTCCTACGACGTCCCGCCGCCGCCGCTCGACGACGACTCGGAGTTCTCCCAGGCGAACGACGCGCGCTACGCGCTCCTGCCGCCGGAGCTGCGCCCGCGGACGGAGTGCCTGAAGGACGTCGTCTTCCGCATGCTGCCGTACTGGTACGACGGCATCGTCCCGGACCTCGCCTCGGGCCGCACGGTCCTGATCGCGGCCCATGGCAACAGCCTGCGCGCCCTCGTCAAGCACCTCGACGGCGTCTCGGACGCGGACATCGCCGGCCTGAACATCCCGACGGGCATCCCGCTCTTCTATGAACTCGACGCCGACTTCAAGCCGGTCACCCCGGGCGGCCGGTACCTCGACCCGGAGGCAGCCGCGGCGGCCATCGAGGCGGTCAAGAACCAGGGCAAGAAGAAGTAAACGGTACTGATCAGGCCCCCTACCTGCGGGTTCTCCGCTGGTAGGGGGCCTGATGCTTCGGCACAAGCGCTTGTACCCGAGAGGGACGCCTCCCGCCTGAGCAGGTGGCGTCCCTCAGGAAGATCGGCTTGTTGGAGAGACTGACGAGTGAGAGGCGACGCGCTCAGATCAGGTGCCCGGTGCGCCGATGGACTTGCGCGCGACCGTACTCGGCTTCGGCGAGTACGGATGCCATCAGCTCGGCGTCGAGGCTGGATGCGTCGGCCAGGCGACTGGCTGCGCCGTGGGCGTTGAGCAGGAGTTTGTTGATCCGAAGCGCGGAGGGGGAGCGGCGCAGGATGGGCTTGGCCCAGGCTGTCACCGCGGCGTCGAGGTCGTGTTCGGGTACGACGTTCTGCAGGATGGAAAGGCTCAGGGCCTCGTGGGCGGTGAAGGCGCGGCTGGTGAGGATGAGCTCCCGGACGCGTGCGGCGCCGACTTCGTTGAGGAGGCGGGGGAGAAGGCCTCCCCAGGCGGTGGGGAGGCCGAGGGCGAGTTCGGGGAGCCGGAAGGTGGCGGTATCAGCCCCGACGCGCAGATCGCAGGCAGGGCCAGGGCGAGGCCGGCGCCGATGGCTTTGCCCTGGATGCGTGCGATGGTGACGGCTGGGCTGGTGGAGAGGGCAGCGCCTGACGCGGCTGTACGCCCTGGACGACGGGCAGCACGTCGGTCATCTTCAGGCCTGCTACACGATGCTGCGGCGGGCACAGCTGGACGCGTGGGGCGATCCGCTGACCAGCGTGCTGGGAGAGATCAACAGCGGTGGCGACGTCGACGGCGGTGGCGACGTCGACCTTGTGGACCGCCTCCGCCGCGTTCTGCAGGTCTTCTGCCTGCCGTCTCCGCCGCAGTTGCTCCCCGGCATCCGCCGGGCAATGCTCGAGGGACCGGAGACGACTCTCACGCTCAATGCTGAGCAGGAGCGCGCGTATCGGGACCACTGCGAGAAGGTCGTCCAGATCCTCAGCGCCGGCGACAGGTTCACCTACGTCACGCACCGCGCCCTGTACGCCATGTGAAAGCCGGGCGCTGCCGCCTGTCTTGCAGCAGCGCCGGCAAAGAGTCCGCCCGAGCTAGGCGGGTGCCAGCTCGGCAGCGGGGGCCGGAGCGCGCAGCATCGGATGCTCGCCCATGAATCCGTCCAGGACAGCGAAGCCCTCGGTCAGCTGCAGGCTGTACGGCACGAGCGCCTCGATCGCGGCCTCTTCCACGTCCGGCAGCTGCTGCACGTGGTCGGCGGTGAGACGGCCAGCGGCAAGCAAGTCCCCGCTGTGGGCCTTCACCTGGCGCAACGCGAACAGGGCGTGCAGGTGCCCGAGAACCGCCCGGGTCTTCGGGCCGGACGCCCGTCCGGCGGCGTCCAGCAGGGCCTGCGCCGCAAGGCGGTACACGTGCGATTCAACCAGGTTCAGCGCGGGCGTGACAGTCCCGTTCCAACGCGCGAGGGGATCGCCGCGGCGTCCTGTGCGCAGTCGGCTGCGGGCCCGACCGTGCCAGATCCGTCCGACATCCGCCAGCAGGTCCTGGAGGTAGGCGGGGTCGTCCAGAGTGCGGCGGTTCGGCGGCAACTCGGACAGCGGTGCCGGGGTGAACCCGCCCAGAAGCATCTCGCCCGCGGCCTTGACCCAGATCACGCGGTTGTCGCCCTCCGCCGTGATCGTCCCCTCGTTCGCAGCCAGCTGGCCGGCGATGCCATTCGAGAGCAGCAGGCCCTGCGCGCCGCACCGCTCCCGGCACTCCGTCATCACAGCCCTCGCCTGCCAGGTGACCCACGCCTTGGCCACGGCCGCCAGGCGCTCGGTCTCCTCCTGCTCAGCCCCCGCCCCGCCTGTCCACTGCCTTACGACGTCGCGGTGCAGCAACGTCGCGGCGTAGGTGGTGGCGACAGCCGCCAGAAGGGGAGCGTGGTGACTGCGGTGCTCGATCAGCGAGACCTTGCGACCCGTCGTCATCCCTGAGGTGAGCCGCCGGTGGGAGTGCTGCATCGCGACGGCCAGAGCGTGCCGGGTTACGCCGAGGCTGTAGGCGGTCATGCAGAGCTTGCCCGCATGGACGCGGCGCACAGACTGCAGGAAACGCTTGCGCGGATTGCCCAGCGAGCTGGTGAACCTGCCGTCACGGGACAGGCGGCCGTGCTCGCCCTGCAACAGCGCTTCGAACGGCAGCCGCACCTGGTGGAAGTACGTGGCGCAGTGGTCGACAGGAGCGCTCGCCGTCTGCGGGAGGGGCCGTACCTCCACGCCCGGATAGTGGAGGCCCGTACTGTCCGTCAGAGGAGTAAGGAAGAGGAACACACCGTGGTCGACGTCGTCCACCACCAGGCGCGCCGCCACGACGGCGTTCTTGGCCCCCCCGGTCGAGGACGTGTTCGGCATCCACTTGCAGGCACCAGGCGTCGGCGTGTGGAGGACGAAACCGCTCGTTGCACGGTCGAACGTCGCGGTTGTCTCCAGCGACGCGGCGTCGTTGCCGTGGTCCAGTTCGGTGCAGAGAAACGTGCCGATGCGGTCCATGCGGGCGTACGAGGACAGATCCCGTCCTTTGACGTCATGGTCCACCAGGCTGCCGATGTGGAGGTTCCAGTGGATGCTCGCGATGGTTGCCATGCCGGCGTCCACGACACCAGCCCATTCGTGCATCGCGGTGAGGGATTCGATGTCCGTGGCCAGGCCGACCGGGTCGGGAACAGTCTCGTTGATCAAGTTCAGTCGCTCGTAGGAGAGCGCCGTGCGCTCCTGTGGGCTCAGGCCCTCCTGGAAGGCGAACCGGGTTCCGTTGAACAGGCGCCTCCAGGGCTCGTGGATCTGCTCTGCGTGAGGCCCGAATAGGGTGCGGGCGAAATCCGCTGATATCCCCTGTATGTGGGGGAGTTGAGAAGCAGTCACGGCTTCGAACGGTAGCTTGAATTGATCACTCTTCACAGCGTGAGGATCACCACGATTGGCTGCGGCAGAGTGGTGGCAGATACCCCCGTCGCCGGGCAGCAACACTGCCCGCTCAGGCTGCGGTGGTAGTCCAGCACGCCCCGCCGCAACACGTGGCCGAAGCCTGCTGACCTCAGACGGCCGAGCCGGGCCTCGTCCAGGCCGACTTCGTGGCCGTGTCGGCGAGGTGCCAGTCGTGTGCGGCGAGGCGGGTGCACTCGCCTGCGCTATACGCGGAAGATGTCGAGGAAGGTGCTCCAAAATCCCTTCTTCGCCGGTTTAGTCTCCTGCTGGACGAACGGGGCGGCGGGGACAAGGGTCGGTTCCGCCGTGGTCCGCGGAGCCTGTGCGGGGCTGTGGAGTGCGGCCACCCGGGTTCCCGGGGTCGGCGTGAACCGGACCGGCAACGTGGCCAGGGCCCGGTGGAACGGGCCGGGTCGCCACTGCAGCTCTTCCGCCGGCACATCGAGAGTCAGGTCGGGCAGCGCGTTGAGGACAGCCTCGATCCCGGTCAGTGCGATCACCGTCGCCGGGCTCTTCGCCGGGCACGAGTGCGGGCCTGCGCCCCACGCGAGGTGAGCCCCCTTGCTGAGTGACTGGCGGGCTGCCCCGAGGGCCGGGTCGTTGTTCGCGCCCCCGAAGCTGATGACCAGGGGTGTGTTGGCCTCGACGCGGACGCCGCCGAGGTCGACGTCACGCACCGGGTAGTGCGTGGCGTAGTTGGCGATGGGCGGGTTGTGCCACAGGACGTGGTCGAGTGCCTCCTCGGGCAGCATGCCCGCGCCCCGGCTCGAGGAGCCGCGGGACAGCAGCAGGAGCAGGGCGTTGCCGATCAGGTTCCGCTCGGGTTCGATGCCAGCGCCCATGAGCACGACCAGTTGGTCCTTGAGTTCCTCGTCGGCCAGGCCGGCGGGATGCTGGATGAGCCAGGAGGTGACATCGTCGCCGGGGTCACGCCGCTTGAGTTTGATCAGTTCCATGAGGCAGGCCGTTATTTCATCACTGGCCTTCAGTGCGTCCCTGCCGTCGAACATGGCCGACATTGCGCTGGTGAGCCTGTCTCCGATTCCGGCAGGGCAGCCGAAGAGCCGGTTGAACAGCAGAAGCGGCAGCAGTTTGGCGTAGTCGTTGAGAAGGTCGGCTCGCCCGCGTTCGCTGAACTGGTCGATCAGGAAGGCAGCAATGGGTTCGACGTCTCGGCGGATCCGCCCGACGTTGAGCCGGGCGAGACTGTCCGTGACTGCCTTACGAAACCGCAGGTGAACGGCGCCGTCGGTGAACAAGGTGTTGGGACGGTACGCCATCATCGGCAGCACCGGGTTGTCCAATGCTATGAGGCCCTCGTTGAGGGCCTTCCAGCGCCGAGGGTCTCGGACGAAGTCCGTGGGGTTCTGCAGCACGCTCCGAGCTGCCTGGTAGTCGACGACAAGAGTGGCCTCGACGCCCGGGGCGAGCTCGACCGGAGCCGCGGGCCCGGCGGCACGCATCTTGTCGTAAGCGCCGTGCGGATCGGCGGCGAACTCCGGCGTGTACATGGGGCACCGTGCGGGGGCGCCCGGCGCGGCTTGTTGCTGAAAGTCCATGAGATCGGGTCCTTTGTGGTCCCGGCATCCTTGCGGTCCGGGCGGGTGGAGAGGCTGGGGGCGGCCAGGTGGATCAGGCCGTACGCGCAAGGAGATGCTGCACGAGAGTGATCAGCGCGTTGGCTGACGACTCACGGTGCCGGGCGTCGCAGTACGAGACGGGGGTGTCGGGGAGCAGGTCAAGCGCCTCGCGGATCTCGGCCTCGTCGTACTGGACGTCCGGCGTGAAGGAGTTGACCGCGATGGAGTACTCGAGGCCGTACTTCTCGACAAGCTCGATCACCGGGAAGGAGTCGGCCAGCCGCACGGGGTCGACAAGGATCACCGCCCCCAGCGCACCGCGGGCCATGTCCTCCCACAGCTGGATGAACCGCTGCTGACCGGGCGTCCCGAAGAGATACAGCACGACCTCGTTGCCGAGGGTGAGCCGTCCGAAGTCCAGGGCGACCGTGGTCGTCACCTTGTCGGGCGCACCGCGCAGGTCATCCACGTGGGCGGATGCCTGGGTCATCCGCTCCTCGGTGCGCAGCGGGGCGATCTCGGACAGCGAGCCGATGAACGTGGTCTTGCCCACGGCAAAGTGCCCCACCACGAGGATCTTGGCGGCGGTCGTCACCGCGCCCGAGACGTACCGGGGCTCAGGCATAGAGGGCTTGGAGTCCATGCAACACCTTCTCGATCACGGCTCTCTCTTCAGTCTTGGCACGGGGTGGCGCAGAACGACGCAGCAGGTGACCTTGCTCCGCTAAATCCGTCAGGAGCAAACGGGCGACACCCACCGGCAGCCCCAGGTGCGCAGCCACTTCCGCCACGGCCAGGTAGCCCCCCGAGCACAGTTCCCAGATGGCGCGTGCTTCCGGGCTGGCGCCCAAGGGCAGTTGCCGATCAGGCGCCAGCGTGACAAGCGTGTGCAGCGAAAGATCATCGGCCGAGGGCAGGCGCCGACCGCCCGTGATGACGTAGGAACGGACGAGTTCGCTGGAGACCGGAGCATCCTCGCCGTGCTCGCTCATGCCTCAGCACCAGCGCTCTGACGCGGTTCGGTACTCAATGCTTGCCCGAGAGCCGCTACCTGCTGCTGCATGCGGATCGACATGACCTCCATGTCGACGTCCAAGTCCGCGGAGACTGCCATGTAGGCCCCGCTGCCTGCTGCAATCAGGAAGATCCAGCCGCCGTCGTACTCCATCAAAGTCTGCTTCCAGACCCCCTTGCCGGCTGCTACGAAGCCGGCGACAGCGCGGCTGAGCGACTGCATCGAACTCATCGCGGCGGCGTTGGTCTCCGCCTCATCCCGGGGGATCTCGCTGGAGCGTTCCAGGAGCAGGCCGTCAGCGGAGACAAGAATCGCATGGCGGGCACCACGCACGGTCAGTACGTCATTCAGCACCCACGACAGATCGCGCTTCACTGGTCTTGAGTTCCTTCCGTGATAGTCATGTCCCGCCCGCGGACGGTCCCGCGTGCAAAGGCGCCAAGGCGCGCCGCGGTCACCTCACTGTCGTGCTCCAGTTCCGGCTCGTCTGCCGTCGATGCGGCCGGCGGCACCACTGCGACCGCCCGTTGACGCTTGGGCAGACCGCCCGCCGTCCTCCCGACGATCGCCACCGGGGCCGTGACGGGGCCGCCACGCGGTGAAGGCTCTGCTATTTCGGCGGACGGGGTGGTTTCGGCTTCAGGTTCGGGGACATCGTGGGTCAAGAGACTCTCCGGCAGGAGGATGACCGCGCGGACGCCGCCGTACGGCGAAACGGAATCGACGGAGACCTTGAAGCCATACCGGGCAGCGAGTACACCGCTGACAGCGAAACCGACGCGCGGCGGGCTACCGAGGCTGGTGATCGAGACGGGGCCCTGCGTGTTGAGCAGTGCGGCAGCGCGCTCCTTCTCTTCCTGGGCGATGCCGAGACCGGCGTCGTCGATGATCAGACACACACCCGTCGGCACAGCCTGGATGTTGATCTCGACGGGCGTGCCGGGCGCCGAGTAGTTGGTGGCGTTGTCGAGGAGCTCGGCCAGGACGACCGCGACCGGCTCCACGGCAGTACTGGAAACCGCGACGTTGACCTGACTGTGGATCCGCACTCGGTCGAAATGCTTGATGCGCCCCTGGGCGCTGCGCGCCACGTCAAGGACGGGAGCCGCGCTCTCGCGGCGCCCGAGCCAGCCGCCGCACAGGGCCGCGATGCCCTGGGCTCGTCGGCCGAACTGGCTGTTGGTGTGGTCGATCGTCATGAAGTCGACGAGGATCTCGGGATCGTTGCCGTACTTCAGCCGGGCCAGATCGCTGATGGAGCGCTGCTGTTCATCGGCGAGGACCTGGATGTCGCGCATCCACGCCCGGAGGACGGCCTTCGTCTCCTCCTCGGCGTCACTGCGGACCTGCGCCAGGGAGCGCTCTTGCTCGGTATGAAGGGCAGCGTTCGCGTGGTGCAGCCTTTGGAGCTCTGAGCCGAGTCTGCTCGCGTTTGTATGAAGATCCGCGCTCTGCTTCCGGAGAGCCATGTTGGTTCTCCGGGCGAGCATCACTGCGGTGACCGCAGCGATCAGCACTGCTAGCGAGATCCACAGTAGTGGATCCTTCATCAATGACGTCATGAAACTCTCTTCAAGTCGCATCGCGGGGGTATGTGCGGGCCGCGCGGAGGTGGCCGAAGTCGCGGGCCTCGCACCGCGCTGCGGGCTCATTCGCGGACCAACGGCTACTCCTTCGCGCTGGGCAAGGACTATCCCCCGTGACGCGTGCATGACGCGGCGTCAGCGTACCGAAAGCCCGATGATCTTATCAGTGAGGTGTGTGTTAAACCCCGTTCCGCTGCGCCTACTTGACACCATGGTGAACAGGGGTATGACGCAGCCAGACGGAGACCTGTGAGTGTGGTGACACACCCATCGGGCCGCTCGGAGAGCAGAGCTACTTGGAGGGCGAGTGGCGCCGGTAGCCTGCCGGGGTGACCTGACCGACGGCCTCGTTTCGGGCGCGCGGCCTGGCCCGGAGGGCGTCACACGGCGAACGCCACTTAGGTGCCGAGGGTGAGGGTCTCTGCCTGTGCTCCCACACCGCGGAGGGCTGCGACGGCTGCCGCGGCGTCTTCCTTGGGTACGCCGTCGAGAATCACGGTGGGAACCTGTGTTGCCAGAACCCTGCTGCGCCAGAGGCTCAGCCCCGTCAGACGGCGCACGACCTGAGCGACATCCAGCAAGCGGACGCCCGGATCAGTGAGCACTACGTCGTGGGGTACGTCGTCGCACACCAGCAAGTAGTACTCGTCGGCCATTGCCCTCCCCACCCCTCTCTGGTTCGGAGCGTACGAGTCCTCAACCGTCATGTCGCGTCGGTTTGGTGGCGTCGAAGGCGGCGGCAACGGCTTGACGCAGTCCGTTCCCATTGACCGGATTCGTCCGCCCTGGCACCATCCACTCAACTGGGCAGTGCGCAGGGGGAAACGGGGCATGGCCGGGCAAGCGGTCGAGGACATCGAGAGATACTGCCGGTACTGCGAACAGCGGGT
Source organism: Streptomyces sp. CA-106110 (assembly GCF_050936285.1). Taxonomy (NCBI): domain Bacteria; kingdom Bacillati; phylum Actinomycetota; class Actinomycetes; order Kitasatosporales; family Streptomycetaceae; genus Streptomyces; species Streptomyces sp. CA-106110. The sequence continues at coordinate 6,635,665 of NZ_JBNJNB010000001.1, forward strand.
CCCGCCGGTGAAGCACCTCAAGGTCTGCCATTACTTCCGCGCGCTGGCGATCGCGGAGTTGGCGGCGGTGGTCGTCGCAGTCGTGGCGCAGTACTACCCGCTCCCCGTGGACCGGAGAACGGCGAGCCCCATCGTCGAGGGGTTCGTTTTCGACATGGTCGAGAAGATCTTTCTCTTCGTGATTTGGCCTGCGGTCATCAAGCCGGCTTGGGTCGGCCTGCTGGCTGCCGTTGCCGTTGTGTTCCTGCTGGGAATCGCGTCGCTCGGTGCGGGCGAGCCGGAAGTGACGTGTCCGATCTGCCAGCTCAGTCTCGAAGCGGATTAGTACTCCGGCAGCACTTTTCTCTTACCCGGCCGGGACCGTGCCCGTTGCGTGGGTTCCGGCAGGACGCCGATGGCCCAGGGTGTTTCGGCTAGGAGCCGGCGACCGGCGACTGCAGGGCGTCGGCGTGGATCACCGTCCACGTGACCCGGCCGCCCACGGCCCCAGAGGGGTCCTGAACACCTTGCTGGTACTGCCGCGGCCTCGCACAGTGCCGTGTCGTGTTCGATGCGGCTGCCCGCCCCGGACACCGGAGGCTCCGGGGCGGGCAGCCCATGGGTGAGCGGGGATCAGCCGACCGACGCCGGCTTGGTCACCGTCAGGGTGATCGAGCCGGTGTGACCGCCGGACTTCACGGAGATCTCCACCGTGCCCGGGCCATGGGCCCAGACCTCGCCGGTGGCCGCGTCGACGGTGGCCACATCCGGGTCGGAGGTGCTCCACACGTGCGAGGCCGGGTCGGCGATCGGCACGTGGAGCGCCGCCAGGTCGTCACCGGTCGGGGTGGTACCGGTGGCCGTGAGCTGCACCTTCTGGTGCTGCTCGATCGTCGTAGCCGGGCTGGCCACGTCGATGCCGGTCAGCGTCGGCTCCACCGAGAACTGGACCTGGCCGTCGGGCAGCACGTGGAAGAGGGCGTAGTTGTAGAACCCGCCTTCCTCCACGGGCGCGTAGGCGGGCATGCCCGCATCGGCGATGACGAAGTTCGGCACGCCGTTCGGGTCGTCCTGGCCCAGGCCGTTGAGCACGTTCTCGGCGAACCCGCGGGCGTGGCCGTACAGCATGAGGACGTGCACGTCCGGGTGGCTGTCCTGGTACTTGTTGACCAGCGCCTCGTACATCTGCGCTTCCCACCGGTCGGAGAACTGGCTGTTCTTCACCGCGTGCGGGTCGTACGCCGGCATGTGGGTCACCACGAACAGCACCGGCGAGGTGTTGGCGCTGAGCTGGTCGGCCAGCCACTGGAACTGCGGCGGGTCGTTGGCCGGGATCTGGTACGGATCGGAGGCAAGGATGCCGCCGTGCGCGTTGTCAGTGACGACGACGTTCGCCGCGCCCTGGGTGTACGCGTAGTGCGTCGCCCCGAACAGGCTGGTCCAGTTCTTGTTCTCCGGGTCGCCACCCTGCGTGATCTCGTGGTTGCCGACCATCTCGTGGTACGGCACGCCCGCGTCGAGCAGGGACTTCATGTACGACAGGTACGGCATGGTGCCGTTGTCGCTCATGTCGCCCAGGGCCTGCAGCGACAGCGGCCCGGTCAGGTCCTGCGGCAGCGCCTTCAGCTCGTCCTCGTCCTGCTTGAGGACCACGCTTCCGGTGGAGCCCGGGTCGTCAGCCTTGGTGTGCGCGTCGTCCAGCGCGGCGATCGTGGTGCCGTCGGAGCCGAACGACGACTTGTCCTCGGTGAACTGGAGCCACTTCGGGTTCTGCGGGATGGGCACGTACGTCGGCTTGGCCGGCGGACGCGGCGAGTAGAGCGCCTGCAGGTCGCTCATGTACAGATCGCCCGAGAGCTGCTTGGACGGGCTGATGACCAGGAAGTCCACGAAGCCCAGGGTCAGCGGGAACTGCAGCCCGGCGGGCAGGTCGGCGACGATGAGTCGCCAGCCGTCGTGGGTCACGGTGGACGGGTAGAAGGTGACGGACTGGCCGTTGACCTGGCTGTAGGACTCGGCCAGGGTCAGGTTGCCCGTGCCCAGCGGGGTGTCGTCACCACCGGTGCCGGTGCCCTTGACCCAGATACCGACAGCCTGGGGCTGCTGGGTCTCGTCCGCGGGCGGGAAGGACTGTTTGACCTTCGGGGACACCACGATCTGCTTCACGCCGTTGCCGGCCGGGATGCTGTAGTGCACGTCCATCGAGCCGGCGTCCGAGGGCTGCGCCTTCTCGGTCGTCGACAGGGACAGGCTGGCCGTGGCGCTGTGCGGGGTGAGCGACCAGTTGTCGACGTCGGTCATCGGGGCGATCAGCTCGGAGCGCTCGCCGACGGCGACGGAGGCGGACACCGTGGCGCCGCCGGCGCTCGCGGTGACGGTCGCCAGACCGTTGCCGTCGCTCGCCGCGGTGAACACGCCGGTGGCCGGGTCGACGGTGCCCAGGTCGGACGGGGTGACCGTCCACTTCAGCGAGCTCGGCAGCAGCGCGACCGGCTGGTCCTTGTGATCGGTGACGCCGCTGACGGTGAACTGCTGGGTCGCGCCGTTGGTCAGGTTGGGAGTCGCCGGGTCCATCGTGAGGGACGCGAGCTTGTCCGTCACCACCAGGTCGACACTGCCCTTGGCCCGGCCGGCGGAGAAGCGGATCTTGCCGTGCCCGGTCTGGTCCGAAGCGGTGATCGTCTCACCGTCGGGGCCGGCCTGCAGGGACGCCAGGTCCGACGGGGCGACCGACAACTGCACCTTGTCGGATGCCCGGTTGTGCCGCTCGTCCAGGGCGTAGGCGTCCAGCGGCAGCGTGGTGCCGGGGAGCATGGCGAGCGGTGCGCCGCCGTTGACCACGGCCTGGACCGCGGGCTGCGGCTTGGTCTCGGTGGTGTAGAAGAACAAGCCGTTGGCGACCGGACGCTCCTGGCCGTCCGAGGGCACATTGGCCACGGAGGTCTGCTGCTGACCGGGCCGGCGCACGACCATTTCGCTCGAGCCGCCGGTGTCGAACAGCAGCGCGTTGTACGCGCCGTGCTCCATCATCCAGCCGGCCATCTGGGGTCGGGTCAGGCCCTCGGCGGTGTCCTCGGGCTTGTGGCCGTCGAAGACCGCGACGACGGCGCGCTTGCCGTCCTGGGTGACGCCGAGCGCGGTGACCGGGTCGTTGATGTTGTTCTCGCCGGTGCCCTGCAGCGGTACGGCCCGCTGACCGTTCTGGACCAGGACGGCGCCGCCGGACAGCGCCTGCTGCGGCGCGTTGTCCGGGCTGATCTTCTCGGAGACCGAGACGTGGTCACCGACGTGCACGTTCGCGGTCAGCCACTGGCCCGCGGTGCTGTTGGCGACCAGGTCCTCGGTGCCGGCCGGCAGCGCCGGGATGGACTTGACGTTCTGCGAGACCTGGTCGATCACGAGCACGCCGTTGTCGGACGGGTCGCGGTGCCCGGTAACCACCACGGAAGCCGCGATGGTCCCGGTGGCCCCGAGGTCGGGGGTGAGCCGCACCAGCTTGTGGGAGGCGATGTCCTCGACGGTGTTGACCGAGTTGAGTACGTGGCTTACCGAGCCGTCGGTGAGGGTGCCGGAGTAGGACTCCTTGCCGATGCCGATCGAGCCGTCGGTCCGGACCACCAGGTTCTGGTTCCAGCTCGGGCTGGGGCTCTTCACCAGCCGGCCGTCGATGACCACCATGCCCTGGGGGCGGCCGGTGTCGTGGATGTTGAAGAAGTCACCGTTGATGCCCGCGACCGCGCCCGTGCGGTTCGCCATCGAGGTGACGATCTCGCTGTTCGGATCGGTGAGCTTGTCGTGGGACTCGACGACGCCCATCCGCAGGTTCTCGTCGGTGAGGTCGACGTCGAGCTCGGTGGCGTGCTGGGTGCCGCCCACGGTCTGGTACGTGTCGGTGTGGTAGTCGATACCACGGGTGATCGTCTCGTCCGGGGTCCGGCTCTCGTTGACCACGAGCGGCCACTGGTCGGGCGACTTGGGCAGCCAGGACGTGCCGTCCGCGCCGGCGGCACCGGGGTCGGGCGTGACCGGCTGCGAGTCCGCGGCCGCGTTGCCCGCGACGACCAGGCCGCCGCCCAGCAGGGCGGCGGCCGCCGCGAGCGACACGGCGGTCGTGCCGCGCCTTCTTCTGCGAGGCGGGTTCGGACCGCCTGCACTTGTTTCTGACAACGTTGTCTCCATGACATCAAACGAGCGCCGCGCCGAACGAGGTCGGGCCGGCGTGCGGGGGAGATGTAGCCGAGGGGAGAGCCTCGTTGATCTCTGTGGCGGCCCAATGAAACTTCTCCGACGAGATGAGAAACAGCTATGCCCGGCCGGCGGGGTGCGGGTAGCGAGTGCGCGGCGCGCGCCGACGGGGATCAGAGTGTCGTGAAGGGGACGTCGCTCAAGATGAGCCAGACCACGGTCCCCCCCAAGCGTCAGGGTCGCCGGCCCGCCAAGGGCCCCACCGTGGCCCTCACCGGTGTCCCGCTGTCCGGTATGGCCTTGAAACGGCCGATCTCTGTAGAGCTACGGATCGGAAGGTGCCCGTGCCCCATCCGTGCCCGATCGCACGGGGAACCGCGGGGACCTGCGGTCTCGAGCGGGCGCCGCACAGCGCAACGGCCCCTGACTGATTCGCCGTGCTCGCGCGCGGCGGCATGCTCGCGGCCCTTGCCCGGGGGATCCCGGGCCGCCTCGGTGACGGTCTTCCCGGAGGAGCGCGCGAGCGTGACCGCGTCCCATTCGAATTGCTCCGTGTACCGCTTGCCGTGGTTTCTCTTGCTTCCCACCCGGCGCTATTTCCTCTGAAACCACAGTCCCGGACTCCCGGTGTCCACGATCAAAGGGAAGACCACCCCAAGCGTGCTGAACGATCATTTCGAAACAAGCCGATGGGCCGGGACGCATGTGGCCTGAACTACCCCTTGCTGCACAGGATTTGACTATTTCTCTGCGCCGAGTTCCTTGTGGCTCCCGTCGTGTCCATGCCAGAGTGCGTGCCCAGTGGGACGTAATCGACAACCGGGGGGTTCAGTGAAGAATCGTCTGCTGCGTCCGCGTCGAAGAGTGACCGTACTCTTGGCCGGCTTCCTCATGGTGTTCGGCATCTTTGCCGCAGCTCCTGCCGCGCAGGCCGCGACATACGGCCCGTACGTATGGGCCAACCTGCACGCGAGTGAGATAGCCGACCATCAACTCCTCGACGTCGCCTACCCGTATACCGGGGACGGCACGACCATCCATCTCTGGCACGACAATGGTCCGACCCAGAACCAGCGCTGGTATTTCGACAAGGTGGCGGACCACGTCTACAAGTTCCGCAATGTGCAGAGCAACAGCTGCATGGACATCCAGGGCCCGTGGACGAACGACGGCACCATCGTGCATCAGTGGCACTGCTATGCCACGACCAGCCAGGAGTGGCGGCAGGTCTTCGTGAAGAACTACTGCAACGCAGATCATTCGATCTGCGCGCCGCAATACGCATTCGTCAACGTCTACGCCAACAAATGCCTGGACGCCAGGGATGCCGGCTGGCAAGACGGCACCCAAGTCCAGATCTGGTCCTGCTCGTACGCGGACAACCAGCTCTGGTACTGAGCCGGCCGGTCCATGGGGTTCGCCCGGCGGGCTGTCGCCGGGCGAACCTGATCCGACAGCGGGCGTCGGGCCACGGCTGACTGGACCAGCGGCTACCGCGGTCCGGCTTCGAGGTCTTCCCGAAGAGGAGCAGCGCCCAGCTCAACCCTGTCGCGGACATGTGGCACTGCGCCCCTCCGGCCTGTAGGCGGAGGGGCGCAGTGCCACGACTTCACCACCGGACACAGCGTGGCCAACCGCGCGCCGGTGGGTGCGGCCCGGTGGGCCTCCGCGCGCCCGGCCACTGTGGCACCAGTCGGTGCTGAACCAGTCGGCGGTGGGCCTCCAGCGGCGGGGCCGCCTTGACCAGCCGTTCCAGGCTGTGGTCGAAGCGGGCAGCGGACGGGCCGAGATCCGCGGTGCCGGTGCGGGCGCCGCCGAGCACGTCCCGCAAGGCGAGGAGTGCGTCGGCGGCCCGGCGGCGTACGACATCAGTGGAGCGGATGGGCAGGACGAACCCCCGCGGATTCCGCGAGCGGTTCGGACTGCGGGCCGACGCCACCGCGTTGCCGCTGCCCAGTTCCGCGAGGGACCCCCCCGGGTGGACGCTGCGGACTGATCCGTCGGTCTGCGTACCCGCACAGGCTCGGCCACCGCACCGCCGGCGGTCGGAACGAACGGCAACGCCCGTCCAACCGCCGAGCCGGCGAAGCAATGCGGCCACAGCACTGGCTTTGGCCCGGTCAGTTCACGTGCCGCACCGGCCGCCCCGTGAACGCGTCCAGGAGCACACGGTCGTCGAGCGGCCGGTCCAGCTTCACCGTCACCTTCTCGCGAAGCATCTGGCTGGTGCAGGGACCGTCCATCGTCCCGACGATGGACGCGGACAGCACCACGCTCCCGCCCGTCTCCAGTACGTCCACGGCAGGACCGTCGTCGCAGGCCCCGTGACCGGCCATCACCGTGACGGACCGGCCGTCCCCCGCCGTCTCGACCAGTCCCTGAAGCGGCCACAACGTGGCGGTGGTCCCCTCCGCGACCGGCGTGACCGGCGGCGTGGGAGCCTTCGAGGGACGCAGGGCGGCCCGCTTGAGCGGAGTGTCGTAGCCGTCCAGGGTGAAGAGCCAGGCCGGGACGGTCGCCGGGCCGCGGCTGGTGGCCAGGGTCATCTCACCGAGCTTCGCCCCGGTCACGGTCAGGTGCGGTCCGTCGTGGCCGCCATGGGCCACTGTCTCGTACGCCTGCCGCGCCTCCATCAGCGGCAGCGTGAGCGAGGCGCCGCTCTCCCACTTCACCTGGCCGTTCTTCCGCGGAGCGGCGGGGAGTTCGCCGCGCAGGACGAAGTTCTGGGCCCCGTAGGCCTGCTTGTCGTCTCCGTCATGGAAGGCGTGCTCGGGCAGCTGGACGGTCTCGCCCATCGGGTAGTAACCCTTCCGCCATGCCCGGGCGGCCTCGGAGCCGTCCCAGGCGTCGGCGACCTGGCGAGCGCGGGCCTTCGCCACCGGGTCGGGGGTGTGGGACCGAGTACCACGACCGCCTCCCTGTTCGCTGTCGCAGCCGGTGACGGCCCCGCCCGCTGCGGCGAACAGGGTGAGGACGAGGAGTAGTTGGGCGGTGCGTGCGGGCATGGGTCCCCCAGGGTCCGACGGTGACGAGCACAGGCGTCGCGGTGTGGGCTCCCGGCAGTACCGCTCCTATGACGCACCGGGACCGGGTTGCGTTCGGCGCGCCCCAGTGGGCGACGCGGGTCTGCTCCTCGGCCCTTTGGCGGGCCGGTCGCGCCCGCTCAGAACGTGACCGTGCGGTCCCTGGTCACCGTCGGGGTCGAGATGACCGCATCGAATGCTTCGCCCAGCGGGGTGTGCATGGCGGCGCTCTGGGTGCGGATGCTGGTCAGCAGCTCACCGCCGTCAGGACCGGTGGGCGCGTGGCGCAGGTCGGTGAGCGTGGCCGTCTCGCGCAGGCCGGCCTCGATCAGAGCGGCCTCGAGACTGCCGGGCTGCGGGTCGGGCAGAGCCACGTCGCCGAGGGTGAACCCCACGGGCACGGTGGCGTCCGGGTGCATCTCGGGAACATGGCCGTCGGTGCACGTGACGCCGATCGCCACTTAGTTCTCGCCGAGCGTTCGCGCCAGGTGCTGTCCCATCGGCAACGCGGTGGTCGCTCCGCCGAAGAAGTTCGGGGTCTTCTGGATGTGGTTGTTGTGCGCCGCGAGCACGAACCGGGCGCCGGGCTCGGCGTGTTCCACGTGCCGGCGCAGCGTCTCGGCCATGTAGAGGTCCCGCACCGACAGGTCGGCGGTGATGCCCGTGCCCGAGTACAGGTCGTTCATGGAATCATCCGCTCCCTGCGCCGCAGTACGTCGACGGCGACTCAGCCGATCCGCCGACCCGGCCTCATGCGACCCACGACCGAGGAAGGCAGCAGCCGGCGACGGCCGATGACAGCCGCTCAGGGAGAAACGGACCATGTGGCGGTGTGCGCCCGGGCCGTCGGAGGGTCACCAGATGGACAGCGGGACCGGGTGGACCTCGTCGGGCTTGTGGCCTGCGCGTTCGTGGACGCGGCGGACCGCATCGGCCGAGGGGGCGTCGGAGAGGCAGTACATCGTTCCGGACTCCGGGTCCGCCCAGGCCCTCTCGAAGTGCACTCCCTCTTCTTTCTCTATCGCGAGGTCGGCCTTGTGCGCCTGCTTCAGCTGGTCGTCCGTGATGCCCTTCATACCGTGGTGGACGTCCATGAACTGGGTCATGGCCTCGCACCTCCTTCCGGGTGCGCTCGCCTGCTCTCCCTCCATGCTGCTCCGGCCCGACCGCGGCTGCTACGGACGCGAAGGGCCCCGGCTGCGTGCCGGGGCCCTTCGTGGTCACTCTTTGTGCGAGAGCGCAGCGAGATCGTCCGCTTCGTACGGCGTCAGCCGCACTGGCACGGCGCGCCCGACTGGCATCCGCACCCGCAGCCGGAGCCGCAGCCGCACGCGCCGACCAGCGGGAGGCTCTTGATCTCGATGGGCTGTTGGGTCTCGCGCTCCTGCGTGGGGTCGGGCGTGCTGGGGGTCTCCGCCATGGGTCCCTCCTCGAGACTGGTGCCTGTTCCCATTTCATGCCCCTGCGGACAGGCGCATCAACGGCGCACAGATGCTCGCGCACGACCGGCCGGGCTCCTTCAAGCCCCCGGGGCGGATACCGGTTCCGCGACGGACGTCTCGCCGGAACCGGGGAAACCACCCGTCCGTCAGGCCGGGGCCAGGCGCCGCCCTCGACGCCCGTTACGGCTGGATGTCCGGCTGGAGATCGTCCGCGTGCTCACCCGTCACCAGGAAGACCACACGCTTCGCGACCGCGACCGCGTGGTCGGCGTAGCGCTCGTAGTAGCGGCCCAGCAGGGTGACGTCCACGGCCGTCTCTATGCCGTGGCTCCAGCGCTCGTCGATCAGGTGCTGGAAGAGCGTGCGGTGCAGCTGGTCCATCTCGTCGTCGTCCTGCTCGAGCTGCATCGCCAGGTCGATGTCCTTGCTGACGATGACCTCCGCGGCCTTCGCCATCAGACGCTGCGCGAGCTGCCCCATCTCCAGGATGGTGGCGTCCAGGTCGTGCGGTACGGCGCGCTCGGGGAAGCGCAGCCGGGCCAGCTTGGCGACGTGCTGGGCCAGGTCGCCCGAGCGCTCGAGGTCCGCGCTCATCCGCAGCGACGTGACGACGATGCGAAGGTCCGTCGCCACCGGCTGCTGGCGGGCGAGGAGTGCTATCGCGCGCGCCTCCAGGTCGTGCTGGAGTTCGTCGATCTTCTTGTCGCCCTCGATGACGACTTCGGCCAGCTTCAGGTCGGCGTCGAGGATCGCCGTCGTGGCGCGCCCGATCGCCGACCCGACGAGCCGGGCCATTTCGACCAGACCCTCACCGATCGAGTCAAGTTCCTCGTGGTACGCGTCCCGCATCAGGATGTCCCTCTCTCACGTCTGCTTCGGGGGCCGGGGGCCGGGGCCGACGTCACCATGGCGAACACGGCGTACACGGCACCCTGGGCACCCACGGTGCCACGTTCCGGTCCCTACGCGACCGTTTCCGGCACCCCAAATGAACCGATACTGGCTCCAAGGTGAACTCTGGGCGACGAGTGGTCGAGGTCGCACTCTGATGGCTGTGGACTCGCGTATCGGCATGCCTAACCTGGACGCATGGACGTGAACGCGGCGGTCGCCGCAGCGGCTGCGATCGCCGGAGTGCTCACCGGCGTCATCGCCATGCTGGCGTTCCGCTGGAGCGAGCGCGACCAGAAGCGGCCCACGCGCACTTCCCTGCACACGGACCCGGTGCTTCCGCCCGGCGTGGACACGGTGCTGTCCGTGCTGCGGTCCTCGGCCGTCGTCCTGGACGAGGCCGACGCCGTTGTGAAGGCAAGTTCGGCAGCGTACGCCCTCGGACTCGTGCGCGGCGGCAAACTCGCCGTCGAGCCCATGCTCCAGATGGCACGTGACACCCGGCGCGACGGCGAGATACGACAGGTCGAGCTGGACCTGCCGCGGCGCGGCACCGGACGGGGCGAAGCCCTCGCCGTGTCCGCGCGCGTGGCGCCCCTCGGCTCCCGGCTGGTGCTGCTGCTCGTCGAGGACCTCACGGAGGCCCGCAGGATAGAGGCGGTGCGCCGCGACTTCGTGGCCAACGTCAGCCATGAGCTGAAGACTCCTGTGGGTGCCCTGTCGCTGCTCTCCGAGGCAGTGATGGACGCCTCCGACGACCCCGAGGCCGTGGAGCGCTTCGCGGGCCGGATGCAGATCGAGGCGACCCGGCTGACCAACCTGGTGCAGGAACTGATCGACCTGTCGCGGGTGCAGAACGACGACCCTCTCGAGGACGCCGAACCCGTACGTGTCGACGAGCTGGTCGCCGAGGCGATCGACCGCTGCCGGCACCAGGCCGGCACCAAGCAGATCACCATGGCCGCCGGCGGCACCGCCGACCTGCATGTGTGGGGCAACCGTGGCCAACTGGCCGCCGCCCTCGGCAATCTCGTCGAGAACGCCGTCAACTACTCGCCGGCCCGCACCCGGGTCGGCATCGCCGCCCGGCGGGTGTCCGCGCACGGCGGGGATCTGATCGAGGTCGCCGTGACCGACCAGGGCATCGGCATCTCAGACAAGGACAAGGAGCGCATCTTCGAGCGCTTCTACCGCGTCGACCCGGCCCGCTCCCGTGCCACGGGCGGTACGGGCCTGGGCCTCGCTATCGTCAAGCATGTGGCCGCCTCGCACGGCGGGGAGGTCACGGTGTGGAGTTCCGAGGGTCAGGGCTCCACGTTCACCCTTCGGCTGCCGGAGGCGGGTGCGGCCCGCGACCGCGCGACCGACCACCCGTCCGACCTCGATGACGAGGCCGGCCGCTCTGACGGGACGACCACCGTCTCATCCCCGTACGAACCGCTTCCCGCCCCGGAGGTCCTTCCGTGACCCGAGTGCTCGTCGTCGAGGACGAGGAGTCCTTCAGCGACGCCCTGTCCTACATGCTCCGCAAGGAGGGCTTCGAAGTCGCCATCGCGACCACGGGGCCCGACGGTCTCGACGAGTTCGAGCGCAACGGCGCCGATCTCGTCCTTCTCGACCTGATGCTGCCCGGCCTGCCGGGCACCGAGGTCTGCCGGCAGCTGCGCGGCCGGTCCAATGTCCCGGTGATCATGGTGACCGCCAAGGACAGCGAGATCGACAAGGTTGTCGGGCTCGAAATAGGGGCCGACGACTACGTCACCAAGCCGTTCTCCTCGCGCGAGCTCGTCGCTCGCATCCGTGCCGTCCTGCGCCGGCGCGGTGAGCCGGAGGAGGTGACACCGGCCGCCCTGGAGGCGGGTCCGGTGCGCATGGACGTCGACCGCCACGTGGTCACGGTGTCCGGCTCGAAGGTCGACCTGCCGCTGAAGGAGTTCGACCTGCTGGAGATGCTGCTGCGCAACGCGGGCCGTGTGCTGACCCGTATGCAGCTGATCGACCGCGTCTGGGGCGCCGACTACGTGGGCGACACCAAGACCCTCGACGTCCACGTCAAGCGCCTGCGGGCCAAGATCGAGCCCGACCCGGGTGCTCCGCGCTACCTGGTGACGGTCCGCGGCCTCGGCTACAAGTTCGAGCCGTAAACCGAGGGCGAGCCGTAGGCGGCGGCGCGCAGAGGCCCCGCAGGGGCGCATGCGCGCCGGACTGCGCACAGGCGGCCGAGTGCGCACACAGCGCGCAGGCGGCCGATCGGCGCACAGATCCGCACAGGCGGAACGCGGCGTACGTGCCGTGAACGCGCGCGAGGGAGTGCTCGGGCCTCCACGCGCGCGTACTGCACGACCAAGGGCGGCACCCCGCGAGGGGTACCGCCCTTCGCGCGTACCGGGGGGCGCCCCCTGCCGGGCGCTGGGCGTGGGTGATCCGTACCGGAGCCGGGGTGCGCGGCTGCCGCCGCGGTCGCGGGGCGCGGCTGCGCCGGCGCGAGGGCGTGGTCCGGAGAGACGAAGGCGGGCCGGCAGCGTGTGACGCTGCCGGCCCGCTCCGGTGTCAGTGCCTGGTCGAGCTCGACTCGGTCGCCGTTCCCTCGGCGGAGGAGCCGGCCGCGGGGGAGCCCGTCGCCGGCTTCGACGGCTTGGGGCTCCCGGCGGACCCGGTCGGCGACTCCGTGGCGGTCGGCATCGCGGGGACGTTGCTCGGTCCCCACTTGGTGAAGTAACTCTCGGCCGGGACGACGAACGCCCGCAGGCTGACGTCGCCGGTCTGGCTGAAGGTGAAGGTGACCTTCTGCGCGTTGCCGTCCTGGACGCCCGAGCCCGGGCTGCTCAGCGTGGCGGCGGCATTGTCCTTGCCGCCGATGATGACGGAGCTGAGGGCCGGAATGGTCAGCGGGCCGCTGCCCTTCGCGGGGCGGAGCTCGGCGGTGCCGCCGCCCTCCACGCTGATCGAGTCCAGCGTCTGCGCGGTGCGGCCGGTGTTGAAGATCGTCGCCGAGATCGCGGCGGGACCGGTGGCCTGCGCATTGGGCTGGGTGATCACAAGGGCGTTCTGGACCTTGATGCTCCCGACGCTGGTCGCCGCGTTGTCCGGCTTGATCTCGAGCGTCTGGGCGTTGTTGCCGGCACCGCACGCGGCGAGCGAGGCGATCGAGAACGCGATGGCGGCGGCGGCGAGGGCGCCGCGTCGAAGGCTGCTGCTCACGGCGGCGGCAACTCCTTGAACGTGGGCGGAGCAGGACGACTCCCTGATAAAGCCGCCCTAAGTGTTTGTCAGCGGCCATAGGTTACCGAGCCGTTCCCCGGCCTCCGCACCCGACCCTCCCCAACATCGCGGCAAGCTGTCGACTTCCCCCGGGCGGGGCATCCGCGCCGGACGGCGGAGGCGGGCGCTCCGGACGGCGAGCCCATCTCGGCGCACGGTTCGCCGCAGAGTTCCCAGATGTCTCACCAGCCGCATTGACCTCGATGTTGTCCTGCATTCACATAAGCGTCTCGGATCCCGGCTCGGGGATTTACCTTAAGGAATGCTTGGCGGTCCGAAAATCGATCACAGGGACAACAGCCGGGGGTTCATCCGGCACCTTGATCAATTCAAGATTCGTCTCGTACCGGCCTCCCGGGCACCGAACGGAGTAGCGGAAGTCGATCGCTTGAGGCGGGACAGAGGGGGATGTTTCGGACCTGTTCAGAGCCCTTCGATGTGTGTAACGTGCGGGTTTCCCCTCGCCCGCGCAGCCGCTCCGACCTGCGAATACCCCGTTCCGCTCCCCCTGCGCAGCACGTTCCTGTCGTGGTTGTCAAGCCCCGAGATATGCCCTGACCTGCGAAAACGCCATTCAGAAGACGCGGTTTCCGTGTTACCCTGGATAGCCACGGAAGGGGTACCTGTCACATGACGTTCAAGGTTGGCGACACCGTGGTCTATCCCCATCACGGGGCCGCGCTGATCGAGGCCATCGAAACTCGCCAGATCAAAGGCGTGGACAAGACCTACTTGGTGCTGAAGGTCGCCCAGGGCGACCTGACGGTGCGTGTGCCAGCGGACAATGCGGAGTTCGTCGGCGTACGTGATGTGGTCGGTCAGGACGGGCTGGACCGGGTCTTCGAGGTGCTGCGCGCGCCGTACGCCGAGGAGCCCACGAACTGGTCGCGTCGCTACAAGGCAAATCTCGAGAAGCTCGCCTCCGGCGACGTCATCAAGGTCGCGGAAGTCGTCCGTGATCTGTGGCGGCGCGAGCGTGAGCGCGGACTGTCCGCCGGCGAGAAGCGCATGCTCGCCAAGGCCCGGCAGATCCTGGTGAGCGAGCTCGCCCTCGCGGAGAACACGAACGAGGACAAGGCCGAGGCGCTGCTCGACGAGGTCCTCGCGTCCTGACGCTCGTTCCGCCCCGCCCGCTTCCCGACGGGGGAGTCCGGTGGACGGACCGGCGCACAGCACGTATGCACATGCCGCGGTGCCCGATGACGCATTTTGCAGTCGCCGGGCGCTGCGGCATGTTCGTGCCCGGGTATCACGGCACGGGGCCTCGCCGAAAGGTGGGACTCTGCCCCGGTGCCGTACGCCGGCGGGACACCCCCGGTACGGGAAACCCCCCGATACTTGGCGGGCCGGGCCCGGGCCGCCGCTCGACCGGAGGTCACGGAAGGGACCGGTCAGGGCGTCGCGCCCGGCACTCCCCCAGCCTCGGGCCGGGGGTACCCCCAAGGCCATACCCACCCCCGCCGAGCAAACAAACCTGACAGGAACCGATGTCTGACGATTCGCGCACTTCGCCCACCGAAGCCTCACAGGCTCTCGGCGCCTCTCGGGCGGGGGAGACCCCCATCGCCGCGGTGATCCCCGCCGCGGGCCGCGGTGTCCGCCTCGGTCCGGGTGCCCCCAAGGCGCTCCGCACGCTGAACGGCACGCCCATGCTCATCCATGCGGTGCGCGCGATGGCGGCCTCCCGCGCGGTCTCCCTCGTGGTCGTCGTGGCCCCGCCCGACGGGGCGCCCGAGGTCAAGTCGCTGCTCGACGCGCACGCCCTCCCCGAAAGGACCGACTTCCTGGTCGTCCCGGGCGGGGAGACGCGGCAGGAGTCGGTGAAGCTGGGCCTCGACGCGCTGCCGCCGCAGTACGAGATCGTCCTCGTGCACGACGCGGCCCGCCCGCTCGTTCCCGTGGACACGGTGGACTCGGTGATCGAGGCCGTCCGCGAGGGCGCGCCGGCCGTCGTGCCGGCGCTGCCGCTCGCGGACACGGTGAAGGAGGTCGAGCCGGCCGGTACGCCGGGCGAGCCGGAACCGGTCGTCGCCACGCCCGAGCGCGCCCGGCTGCGCGCGGTGCAGACTCCGCAGGGCTTCGACCGGGCGACGCTGATCCGGGCCCACGAGACGGTGACGGACAACGTCACGGACGACGCGAGCATGGTGGAGCAGCTCGGGCTGCAGGTCGTGGTGGTCCCCGGCCACGAGGAGGCCTTCAAGGTCACCCGGCCGCTGGACCTGGTGCTGGCCGAGGCGGTCCTGACCCGCAGGAGGCTGAACGATGGCTTCTGAGGCGCCGCTGCTGCCCCGGGTCGGCATCGGTACCGACATCCACGCCTTCGAGGAGGGGCGCGAGTTGTGGTGCGCCGGCCTGAAGTGGGAGGGCGAGGGGACCGGTCTGGCGGGCCACTCGGACGCGGACGTGGTCGCGCACGCCGCGTGCAACGCGCTCTTCTCGGCCGCCGGCCTCGGTGACCTGGGACAGCACTTCGGCACCGGGCGGCCGGAGTGGTCCGGTGCGTCGGGGGTCACGCTGCTGACGGAGGCCGCGCGGATCGTGCGCGAGGCGGGCTTCGAGGTCGGCAACATCGCCGTCCAGGTGGTCGGCCCCCGTCCGAAGATCGGCAAACGTCGTGAGGAGGCCCAGAAGATCCTCTCGGAGGCGGCAGGAGCACCGGTCTCCGTGTCCGGCGCGACGACGGACGGTCTCGGCTTCCCCGGTCGGGACGAAGGGCTGATGGCGATCGCCACCGCGCTCGTGGTGCAGGTGAGCTGAGGGCGTGCGGGGGTACCCGCAGAGCCACCAGTGACCCAGGTTCCGGAGGTGGCCATGCCGACCGCCGCACTGTCCGACCGGCTCAAGACCCTGCTCGACGGTCCCGTGTTCATCGTTCTCGGGACCGTTCAGCCGGACGGCAGCCCGCAGCTGTCCCCGGTATGGGTGAAGAGGGACGGCGACCATCTCCTCGTCTCCACGACCGTCGACCGGCGCAAGAAGAAGAACCTCGACCGCGACCCCCGGGTGAGCGTCGTGGTCGAGGACCCCGAGTCGCCGTACGAGTACGCGGAGTTCCGCGGCACGGCGGAGATCACGACGGAGGGCGGGCAGGCGTTCATCGACGAGCTCTCGCTCAAGTACACCGGGAAGAAGTACGCGGAGTTCGACCCGGCGTCGGCGCAGGACGCGGAACGCGTCGTGGTGCGGATCGTCCCGCGCAAGGTGGCCGGGAGTCTCTGAGAGGCGGCTGCCGGCGTCCTGGTCGGGAGTCGCCGTGTCCGGGGCGCCGGTGTTCCTGACGTTCGTCACGAATGCGTCGCCCTTGGCCGGAAGGGGCGTGAGGCACTGGTCCCGGCCCACTACCCTGGACTCGTGACTATTCGCCTGCACGACACCAGCGCCCGGCAGATCCGTGACTTCACCCCGCTCAAGCCGGGTTGCGTCTCGATCTACCTGTGTGGTGCCACCGTGCAGGCGCCGCCGCACATCGGGCACATCCGCTCGGGCCTCAACTTCGACATCATGCGCCGCTGGTTCGAGTACCGCGGCTACGAGGTCACGTTCATCCGCAACGTGACCGACATCGACGACAAGATCATCAACAAGTCGGCCGAGCAGGGCCGCCCTTGGTGGGCGATCGGGTACGAGAACGAGCGTGCCTTCAACGAGGGGTACGACGTCCTCGGCTGCCTCCCGCCGACGTACGAGCCCCGGGCCACCGGGCACATCCCCGAGATGATCGAGATGATGTGCGGCCTCATCGAGCGCGGCCACGCCTACGAGTCCGACGGCAACGTCTACTTCGACGTGCGCTCCTTCCCGGACTACCTCGAACTCTCCAACCAGGAGCTGGACAATCTGCGCCAGCCCGAGGGCGAGGGGGAGACCGGGAAGCGGGACGAGCGCGACTTCGCGCTGTGGAAGGCCGCCAAACCGGGTGAGCCCTCCTGGGAGACCCCGTGGGGCCGCGGCCGGCCGGGCTGGCACCTGGAGTGCTCCGCCATGGCCCACAAGTACCTGGGCTCCGCCTTCGACATCCACGGCGGTGGACTCGACCTCATCTTCCCGCACCACGAGAACGAGATCGCCCAGGCCAAGGCCTTCGGCGACGACTTCGCGCAGTACTGGGCGCACAACGCCTGGGTCACCATGAGCGGCGAGAAGATGTCCAAGTCGCTGGGCAACTCCGTCCTCGTCTCCGAGATGGTCAAGCGCTGGCGGCCCATCGTCCTGCGCTACTACCTCGGCACCCCGCACTACCGCTCGATGATCGAGTACAGCGAGGAGGCCCTGCGCGAGGCCGAGTCCGCGTTCGCCCGGATCGAGGGGTTCGTGCAGCGCGTCGTGGAGAAGGCCGGCGGTGTCGTCGAGCCCGCCCCCGAGGTGCCGCCCGCCTTCGCCGAGGCGATGGACGACGACCTGGGCGTGCCGCAGGCGCTCGCCGTCGTGCACACCACGGTCCGGCAGGGCAACAGCGCGCTGGCCGCCGACGACAAGGAGGCCGCCGTGGCCCGGCTCGCCGAGGTGCGGGCCATGCTCGGCGTCCTCGGTCTCGACCCGCTGGACGCCCAGTGGGCCGGGGAGGGCGACCGCGGCGATGATCTGCACGGTGTGGTCGACACCCTGGTGGGTCTCGTGCTCCAGCAGCGCGAGGCGGCCCGGACCCGCAAGGACTGGGGCACCGCGGACGCCATCCGGGACCAGCTGAACCAGTCGGGCCTGGTCATCGAGGACAGCCCCCAGGGTCCCCGCTGGACGCTCGGCCCGCGCTGAGCCCAGCACCGATCCGATGATCGATTGTGCCGCCCGGCCTTCCGGGCGGCACACTTCATAGACGTACGTACGACGCTTTCAAGAGACGGGTAGGTCATGGCCGCGAACAACCGCCGCATGTCCGGCAAGAAGGGCGCGCAGGTCGGCAGCGGCGGCAAGCGGCGCCGCGGCCTGGAGGGCAAGGGCCCCACTCCCCCTGCCGAAATGCGCAAGGGGCACGCCAAGCAGCGCGCCGCGCAGTCGAAGATCCGCCGGTCGCAGGGGCGCCCCCAGCGCCGTACGGGCGGAAAGTCCTCCTCCGAGCTGGTCGTCGGGCGCAACCCGGTCGTGGAGGCACTGCGCGAGGGTGTGCCCGCGTCCACGCTCTATGTGCAGCAGTTCATCGACAACGACGAGCGCGTGCGCGAGGCACTGCAGCTCGCGGGCGAGCGCGGCGGGATCAACCTCATGGAGGCCCCGCGCCCCGAGCTCGACCGGATGACCAACGGACTCAACCACCAGGGGCTCGTCCTCCAGGTCCCGCCCTACGAGTACGCCCACCCGGAGGACCTCGCCGACGCCGCCTACGACGAGGGCGAGGACCCGCTGATCGTCGCCCTCGACGGGGTGACCGACCCGCGCAACCTGGGCGCGGTGGTCCGGTCCGTCTCCGCCTTCGGCGGCCACGGCGTCGTCGTGCCGGAGCGTCGCGCGGCCGGGATGACCGCCGGTGCGTGGAAGACGTCGGCCGGTACGGCCGCCCGTACGCCCGTCGCGCGTGCCACCAACTTGACGCGCGCTCTCGAGGCGTACAAGAAGGCGGGGATCGTGGTCGTCGGTCTCGCCGCCGACGGGGAGGTCGAAGTCGACGAGCTGGAGGCCCTGGAAGGCCCGGTCGTGATCGTCGTCGGCAGCGAGGGCAAGGGGCTGTCGCGGCTGGTCGGCGAGACCTGCGACTTCCGGGTGCGTATCCCGATGCCGGGCGGCGCCGAGTCACTCAACGCCGGTGTGGCGGCGGGCATCGTGCTGTACGAGACGGCCCGCCGACGGGCCTGACACCCATGGCTGAGAGCCTGTACGGGTGTTCATGTGTTCGCCCGTACAGGCTCATTCGGTCGTGCAGGACGAGCTTGACGGGGTCCGGACAGATCGGCGCGGTCAAAGCAGTGTCCTAACCACACGTCACTCGGTTAGATGAGTGTGGAGACCAGAACGCCCCGCACACCCACGGGGGACCGATCGTCGGGATTCGACGACACTCCCGCGCTGAGCATGGTGAAGGTGCCGAGCGACCCGGCGCAGGTCATCGTCAATCATGCGAGCTTCCGCGTACAGCTGGGCGCGTCCACGCGGCGTGCTCAGTCCCCGCGGATCGCGCGGGACGTGACCTCCCCGCACACCATGGCGCACATGTCCGTCGTCGGTCCGGCCGGCGGAGGCGGGGCGTCCGAAGGCCGCCGTCGGCCCGTCGTCTGGAGCGGCAGGTCCGCGCCCGACGACACCGGGGCCCACCGGCTGCTGCAGGCCGTGCGGAGCTCGAGCGTGGGCCACGGCGAGGAGTTGGCCGTGGACGCGGGCGCCACCCAGGTCATCCCCCGGGTCGGGGTCGACGGTCTGCCGGGGGCAGGCGGCTACGACGACGGGCCGGCCACGCGGACCTTCGAGCCGCCGGCCGTCGGGGGCCGGCACGGCCATGGCGAGACCCGGCTCCTGCCGCGCATGCGGAGCGTCGGCAGCGCGTACGACGAACCGGCCTACGCGCCACCCGGCTATGACGAGCCCGCGTACGACACACCCGCGTACCCCGGATCCCCCTACGACGAAGGGGAGTTCGCGGGCCGGGGCGGGGAGCCGACACGGCGGGCGCCGCGGCACAGTGCCGACCCGGTGCGGCACGCCTATTACCCCGGCCGCCGGATGAACCTCGGCGTGGTGCTGCTGCCGCTGCGCATCTTCCTCGGCTCCATCTCGGCCTACGCCGGCATGGGCAAGCTCTGCGACCCCGTCTACTTCGACGGCGGCAAGCGGGGCTCCATGGTCACCTGGCTCAACACGCTGCACCCCTGGGAAGTCGCCGAACCGCTGCGGCAGTTCGCGCTCCACCATCCCGTCGGCACCGGTCTCGTCGTCGCCTTCCTCCAGGTGCTCGTGGGCGTGCTCACGGTCCTCGGGCTGTGGCAGCGGGTCGCCGCCTCGGTCGGAGGGCTCCTGTCGGCCGCCCTGATCGTCACCGTGAACTGGCGGACGGCGCCCGCGTACGACGCGCCCGACATCATCTACCTCGCCGCCTGGTCACCGCTGATCATCGCCGGGGCGCCCGTGTACTCCGTGGACGGGCGGCTCGCGGGCAGCGCCTGGCGCCGGCTCGGACCGCGGGCGGACATCTGGCAGTTGCGGCAGTACGTGCTGCGTCGCGGCGCGCTGGTGACGGCCCTGGTGACCGGGGTGACGCTGCTGGTCGGATCGCTGCTCGGCGGGGCGGTGCGGGACGCGAACCGGGTGGTCGTGCCCGGCCCCGGCGAGGCGCCGCGCAACGAACTGCCGGGCTCGCCACTGCCCGAGACACCGGGCGAGCAGCAGCACAAGGCGAGCCCCTCGGCCCCCCACTCGCCGGCGTCGACGCACGGCGCGACATCGTCGCCGTCGAGCGTGGCCACGACGCCGAGCACGGCCGCCGGTGCGACCGGCACGGTCTCCGGCGGCAGCCCGAGCCAGACCCAGGGCACCACGGGCCACGTCCCGCCGCGTCACTCGGCACCGGCGCAGCAGGCACCGAGCACGAGCGCGGGTCCGTCGTCCTCGGGTGGCACCGGCACCGGCGGCTCCACGGGCGGGGCGAGCGGCAGCACCGGAGGCAGTGGCTCAGGAGGCTCGGAACACCTGGTGGGCGGGTTGCTGGGATAGCCCCTGGGGCGGCTCTGCGGAAGGGGCCCCGTACACTCGCCGGTGTGCGGGGCCCCTTCGTGTGGCAGGACGGGACGGAGTGCTATGGGCGGGACTTCCGCGGGGCGTCAACGCCCCAGCGCCGCCAGTTCCTTCGCCGCCTCCGTGAGGTCCTTCGCGGTGTCGATGGCCCGCCAGTACGCGCCCTGGGGGATCGGGAAGCCGGCCAGGCGGCGTTCCCGGGCCAGGCGCGGGAAGGTGGTGCGCTCATGGTCGCCGCGCTCCGGGAGCAGCTTGGCGAACTCGGCGGCGAAGACGTAGACACCCGCGTTGATCTCGAACGTCGACGGCGGGGCCTCGATGAAGTCGGTGATGTGTCCGAAGCCGTCCGTCTTGACGGCGCCCCACGGGATGCGCGGACGGGCCAGCGCCAGTGTGGCGACGGCATCGCGCTCGGTGTGGAAGTCGGCCATGTCGCGCAGCGAGAAACGGGTCCAGATGTCACCGTTCGTGGCGTACCACGGCTTGTCGGGGTGAGGGAGGTGCTCGGCGGCGTACCGCAGCCCGCCGCCGCGGCCGAGCGGTTCGGACTCGACGACCGTCGTGACGTGGAGGGGCAGGTCGGTCGAGTCCAGCCAGCGCTCCAGGACGTCGGCGAGATGGCCGCAGGAGACCACGACGTCCGTGACGCCTTCTTCGGCGAGCCAGGCGAGCTGGTGCCCGATGATCGGCGTCCCGGTGCCCGGGATCTCCACCATCGGCTTGGGCCGGTCGTCGGTGTACGGCCGCAGCCGTGAACCCTGGCCACCGGCCAGGATGACGGCTTGGACGGGGCGCGCGGCGGCGCTCGGATCGGTCATGACCGAACTGTACGACGCGCGCCCCGTCCCGGCCGGGCGGCCTCAGCCGCGCTGCGCGGTGACGCCCGAGGCGAAGGAGGTGTCGCAGACCGGGCGGGCGTAGGACTGGGCGCGCGAGGGGCCGTACATGCGGACGGCGGCCCGGCCCAGGGCACGGGCGATGGCGGCGCAGTGCCTCGCCAGCGACGGGCGGCCGTTGACCGCCTGCTGGAGGTGGGTGAGCGCGACGCCGGGGTTCGTCTCCTGGAGTTCCAGCAGGAGCTTGTCGCGCAGCACGTCCTGCGGGGCGCGGGAGGAGGCGCGCGTCGAGACGTCTTCGGCGGAGGCGGCGAGCACCGAGTTCGAGGAACCGCCCGACCAGTTGACGCGGGTGACCGCCAGGGTCCCCGACAGCACCAGGACGACAGGCAGTACGAGGGCGGGGGTGCGGCCGATCCGGCGGGCGGGGCCACGGCCGCGCCGAGTCCGTGGAGTAGTGGTGTGCTTCACGCGAGTGAGGGTAGCGCGGGGTAGTGATTTGGCGACAATTAGTCACCGGTTCGGGGGATGTAGAAGCGGGAATTCCGAGGTATGGGGTTGACGCCGACATCGAAATGCCTTGTTTGCCGGGGTATTTGTCGACAACGAAGAGGGCCCCGCAGCAGGCTGCGGGGCCCTCTTCGTCAGTCCGTGGCGGTGCGACCCGCTCCGGGCGGTGCTCAGTCGGTGAGGCGCTCGCCCGTCGAGGTGGAGAACACGTGGGTCTCGCCCGGCCGCGGCACGACGTGCAGCTTCGAGCCCTTCTCCGGCACCTGGCGGCCGCCGACGCGGACGACCAGGTCCTTGGACTCGCCGCTGACCTCGGCGGTGCCGTAGACGTAGCCGTCGGCACCGAGCTCCTCGACGACGTTCACGGAGATGGCGAGACCCGCCGGGGCGTCATCGGCGTGCTTGGACAGGGACGCGGCGGCGTCGCCGTTGTGCTCCACCACGTCGAAGTGCTCCGGGCGCACGCCGACCGTGACCGTGCGGTCACCCTTGTCGGCGGCGGCCTTCAGGGCCTCGCGGTTGACCGGCACGACGCTGTTGCCGAACTTCACTCCGCCGTCAATGATCGGGACCTCGACCAGGTTCATGGCCGGGGAGCCGATGAAGCCGGCGACGAAGAGGTTGGCCGGACGGTCGTACATGTTCCGCGGCGAGTCCACCTGCTGGAGGAGGCCGTCCTTGAGCACGGCCACGCGGTCGCCCATCGTCATGGCCTCGACCTGGTCGTGGGTGACGTAGACGGTGGTGATGCCGAGGCGGCGCTGCAGGGAGGCGATCTGCGTACGGGTGGAGACACGCAGCTTGGCGTCGAGGTTGGACAGCGGCTCGTCCATGAGGAAGACCTGCGGCTCACGCACGATGGCGCGGCCCATGGCGACACGCTGACGCTGACCGCCGGAGAGCGCCTTCGGCTTGCGGTCCAGGTACTCGGTGAGGTCGAGGATCTTCGCGGCCTCCTCGACCTTCCTGCGGATCTCCGCCTTGTTCACGCCGGCGATCTTGAGCGCGAAGCCCATGTTGTCGGCGACGGACATGTGCGGGTAGAGCGCGTAGTTCTGGAACACCATGGCGATGTCCCGGTCCTTGGGCGGCAGGTGCGTGACGTCACGCTCACCGATGTGGATGGTGCCGGAGTTCACGTCCTCGAGCCCCGCCAGCATGCGGAGCGAGGTGGACTTGCCGCAGCCGGACGGGCCGACCAGGACGAGGAACTCTCCGTCCTCGATCTCGATGTCGAGCGAGTCGACGGCGGGCTTCTCGGAACCCGGGTATATCCGGGTCGCCTTGTCGAACGAGACAGTGGCCATGGTGAATGGGCCCCCTTCACCGGCAGG
The DNA here is from genome assembly GCF_050936285.1 of Streptomyces sp. CA-106110. Taxonomy (NCBI): domain Bacteria; kingdom Bacillati; phylum Actinomycetota; class Actinomycetes; order Kitasatosporales; family Streptomycetaceae; genus Streptomyces; species Streptomyces sp. CA-106110. Next base: position 6,658,785 of record NZ_JBNJNB010000001.1, read on the forward strand.
AACGTGCCGGACGATCCGTTGTAAAGGTGGTGTGTCCACTACGGGGGTTCCGTCGTGGTGTAGTCCACACGAGTGAACTGGCTCAGGACGGTACCTCGCGTTCACCTGCTCTGTCAGCACTCGGGCCACTGTGAACTTCGCGGAAATTTTCGACAGGGCCGGTCCCGGACCTGGGTACACTGCACAGGCGCGCATGTGCACGCCTCCTTAGCTCAGCTGGTCAGAGCGCCGCTCTTGTAAAGCGAAGGTCGTCGGTTCGAATCCGACAGGGGGCTCCCCTGCCCAGCAGTACCAACGCCCCGGACCATGATCGGTCCGGGGCGTTTGACATCCACGGGTGACATCAACGGGGGCGGTCACTCACGGTCGAGGCGGCGCCTGACCAGGCGGTCCAAGTGGCTGATGGCCTCGGGCTGTGTGTCCGATGTCACGTGGGTGCAGACGTCCATCGTGATGCTGATCTGGCTGTTACCGAGGATCTCGCGGGGAGCCACGCCGTCCGCGGTGAGGAGCGTGATGCAGCCGTGCCGGGCGTGGTGTGGGCGGATGCGCCGAAGGACGGCGGCGGCCGTAATCGGGAAGAACGACCGGTTGATGTTCTGCGGATCGATCGGGCGGCCGGTGCGGGTGGTGAACATGTACGAGGACGGGGACGGCTCCACTCCCTTTCGCCGGGCCGCCTCGGTCTGTCACATCCGGTGCCGGCGCAGAGCCGACAGGCAGATCAGCGGGAGAGGCACGGGGAGGGCTCGGCCGTTCTTGGGCGTTTTCACGCCCCCGGGTGGTACGTCATCCGCCCGCGGCGTCCTCGGCCTCCCAGCGCAGCAGGTCGCCCGGCTGGCACGTGAGCGCCTCGCAGAGCGCGGCGAGCGTCGCGAAGCGCACCGCCTTGGCGCGGCCGTTCTTGAGTACCGCCAGGTTGGCGGGCGTGATCCCTACGCGCTCCGCGAGCTCGCCCACGGACATCTTCCGCCTGGCCAGCATCACGTCGATGTCGACGACGATCGGCATCAGATCACCTCGTCCAACTCGGCCTGCATCTGCGCCGCTTCGGCGTCGCGCGCCACGGCCTGGGCGAGCAGCATCCGCAGCACGAGCACGATGAGCGCGACGCCCAGGATGGCCACGCCGACCCCGCCCATGATGACGGTGACGCCCGGGTCGTCCCGCTGGCCCGGCGCATTGATGATCGTGACAGCGAACCACACGAGGGCAGCCGCCACGAACGCGCCGATCACGCCGTCCACGTACCGGAAGGCGGCATGGGAGAAAACGGTTCCGCGTCGCACCATCGTCACCAGCCGCCATACGCAGACCAGGGCGACCTGGGCCGACACCATGCCCAGGATCGTGATCACGCGCAGCGGCGTCAGAGGGAGCGATCCGTCCTCCGGGTCGTTCCCGCTGACCAACGCCCACACCATCCCTGCCTGTACGAACACGGTGCCGGCGAGCACCACCACGAGCACGGCGCGCAGCGCACGTACTGCCAGCTTTCCCATGACCCATCCTTCCATCGAGTTGCGATGGGAATCTATCGAATCTCGATAGATGAGGCAAGAGCTGTGAGGGAGGGTGGGCGGCGGTTTCGCACTGTGGCGGGACGCCGCCGCCTCCCATGGCACGGCGTTCGCGCGAACCGTCTTGATCTTGTCGAGGTCGGCCTCGCTGAGTACAAATCGGACGCCACCCGACTACGCCGAAGCCCTGACCCTGGCCCCGGGTGCCGTCCGAGTCGCGCCGGCCGAACGAGGCGGCTTCAGGCTGAGCCGCGATCGATGGTCGTGTCAGCCCATGTCAGGGTGCGCGGAACGAGGGGGTGCGGCGGTTCTTAGTTGGCCATCAGGTCGTTCTCGACGGCGGGAGCCAGTCGGGCGAGCCAGTGCTGCGTCTCGGTCGATTCCAGGATCCGGTCGAGACGGAGGGTCGGCATCATGTGCTCGAACACTCGACCAACGCCCATGGCGTAGTTGCCGTTCGGCGGGTGCAGGACGAGGACGCGGGTGCCGTCGAGGGGGTCTATGTCGGCGGGCACGCCTTCCGGGCTGATGTACGTCCCCCGGCCGTCAAAGAGGCGGAAGCAGCGGATCGCCGGGTCGTCGGGGCCGAGGTAGGGGTTGCCGCTGGTCGCCGCCTCGACCCAGGACCGCGCTGGGCGATTCCCAGCGACCAGGCCTTGCCCGGGGTCCCCGACGAGTCGATCCGCCAGGAGGATGTGCAACTGGCCGTTGTCCCCGATACCACTCATCGTGAAGGCGTATCCCCGATGTGTGCGGGGGTCGATGACGACCAGCGGCTCATCGTCAAGGACGGCAGCCAGCGCGCCGACCCAGGCAGCCAGCTGAGACCGGTGTCCGACCGCGGCGGCATGTTCGCGCAACTCGGCTTTGACGTCGTCGGAGACTGCCGCACGGAAACCTGCGTCCGCCATGACGGTGATCAGGGCTTTGAGCCAGTCCTCCATGTCGAACCAGGACATGGCGATGCGGGTCATCGTGCCCTTGTCGACACCCCGGCGCCATCGAGTCAGTCTGGTCAGCGTCCGCACCAACTGAGGGCTGCTGGCGCTCACCGGTTCGGGCAGTGGCCGCCCGCGTGCTGCTTTGGCCCAGAATTCCGGCACCACCTCGTTGAGCATCATGGCTTCCGAGGCACGCTGCGGCAGCACGTCGACGAGAGCCATGGGGGACGCACCCCACTCGACGCAGGCGCCCGCCAGAACCGCGGTCATCGCGAAGTCCCCGCCCAGACCCGGCAGCAAGGGCGCGAGGGCTTCCACGGTGGCCGTTAGGCTCTCGGGACCTCCTGCCTGAGCGGTGTCCGCAAGCCGCTCCATCGCGGCTCGGTAAGCGGGAGCGGAGCCGGACTTCATCTGTGTGACGAGTTCGTCCACCAGTACTCCAGTCGCACTTCGTGATCTGACGGGTGGTCGGGGCGTGGGTTCAGGCGAGGGCGGCGAGGCGTCGCTTGTAGTGGTGCCAGCGGGAGCGGGCTTGGTGGCGACGTCGCCAGGTGGACCATTGCAGGTGGAAGGCCATGCGGCGGGTCGCCAGGGCGGTGGGCAGGTCCCGCAGTAGAGCGGTGAACAGTTGGAACAGGCGGCGGGCCTCGGTGACGGTCAGGGCAATCTGACCGAAGTCCTCGGGCGGTTCGGCAGCTCCGTCGGTGGGCAGGACCGGGTCGGGATGGGTGCGTCGGTCCAGGCTGGCGATCACGGCGAGCAGGGCGAGCGCGGCCATCGCGAGCACCACGTGTCGGCGCCAGGAGCGGTAGCGGCGGGCCTGGGTGTGGTCCAGGCCGACGGCGTCCTTCCCGTTGGCGAAGTCCTCCTCCACCGCCCACCTGATCCCGGCGATCTTGACGAGGTCTGCCAGTGCCATGGACCGGCCCGGTGGCACGTAGGTGTAGAAGAAGGCCAGGTCGGTGGGGTCGGTGAGGGAGCGGCGGACCAGCAGATGGTGCCGGGGGCCGGCCGTGGCGACCAGCGCCCAGTCGTAGGCGCGTGGCCCCTTGGCGCCCTGTCCGCACGAGAGTCGGTTCCACGCTCGTTTGGGGACCTTCCATGCCGCGAGCAGGTCGGCCCGGATCGGCCCGGCTCCGGTGGGCACCTGGAAGTTGACGCCGACGGCGAAGACGTAGCCGATGGCCTGTTCCTCGAAGAAGCCGCGCAGCTTGGAGCTGCGGCCGTAGACCTCGTCGCCCGCCGCCCAGTCGACCTCGACGCCGACGGCGAGCGTGCGCCGGGCCTGCTCCAGGGCGATGGCGGTCTTGGTGCGGAAGGTGAAGTTCCTTCCCAGTCCGGCCTGTTCGCACCGGTCGGGGTCCTTGGCCCAGTGGTCTTGGACGTACAGGTCGCCGTCGATCAGGCAGTGCCCCAGGGCGCTAGCGTAGGTGCAGTACACGGCGACCACGGCGTTGCTGACCTGCCCGGTGGTGCCGGTGTACTGGCGTCCGACCCCGGCGGTGGCGGTGCCCTTCTTCTCCTGTCCGGTCTCATCGAAGACCAGCACTGCCCCGGGCGCGGCCAGGTGGCGTATGGCGAAGTCCCGCACCGCGTCGCGGGCGCCGTCCTCGTCCCAGGTGGCCTGGTAGAGCAGGCGCTGCATCCCGAACGCCCGCGTCTGCCCGGCGTGCTCGGCCACGGTCCAGCAGTTCTTGCGCGGCAGGTCGGCCAGAAGGCCGCGCATGTACGCGCAGGCGTGTGCCCGAGGCTCGCGGCGGGCGAACAGCGGGGCCAGCTCGGCGGAGAGCTCGTCGAACTTCTCCTGGAACAGCGAGGGATCTATGCTGACGGCAGAGGCCGCCTGATCTTCATGTTGCGTCACAACACCATGATCAACAGGTGGCCTCGCCCATGCCCCGGCGCCCCCACCCCGCCCGTCGCCCCGTCAGATCACGAAGTGCGACTGGAGTACCAGGCGCGGTATCTCCGAAGGCACGAGGGGACGTTAGCAGGGGTGACGGTCCGTCCAGAGCCGCTGCACCTACACCACCCAGGTTTCGAAAACGCCTAGCCACTTCCCGGTAAAGAGCGCTACTGAGGCGGGAACCAGGAAGAAAACACCGATGCCGCCAAGCGCATACGCCGCCCACGGCGTCACTTCCGGCAGGCCGCCACCGATTTTTCGCCTACGCGCAGTCGCGTAATGCCTGACGAACAAAGTCAAACTCAAAAGAATAAGGATCGCACCGACAAGCTGTATCCCCATCAGGCCACATTCGAGAACAATGAGGAATACGTCCGAGATCAGCAACCCCATGATCGCCCTCTTTTCACAGGCCCTACCGCGCGTGAGCTGGGGCGATGCGATCATGTCAGGTTGCTTTGAGTCGGCCTCACCTCACCCGCCCCGGGCTGCGGCGCCACGCCGGCCTTGCCGCATGCGACCAGATGTGTGGGAAGGACGACGAAGATGCCGAGCAGGTTCGGGGCGGTCCCAACGGCCGGCTGAGCCGCACGGAGGTACGAAGGATCCGGCGGCCCGTGCGGGTGGTGAAGGCCAGTCAGGAGTCGGCGATGCTGATGAGCAGTGCTGAGGCGCGGGCGATCACCGCGCGGTCCTCGGCGCTGAGGGCGCGTAGCTGTTCGTCTAGCCAGGCGTTGCGCTGGGCCCGGGCGGCGCCGGCGAGTTCGTCGCCTTCTGCGGTGGCGCTGAAGAGCACTTTGCGGCGGTCGTCCGGGTCGCGGGTGCGTACGGCGTAGCCGGCTGAGGTGAGGCGGTTCACCGTCTGGCTCATGGAGGCAGGCGACACCCGGTCGTGCTCGCTGAGTTCGGTGAGGGTCTGTGGTCCGTGCTTGTGGAGACGGGTGAGCACGGCGAGTGCCGCGTCTCCGAGGCTGCCTTCGGGGCGCTCGCTGCGGAAGCGGCGGTACAGGCGTCCGACGGCGGAGCGCAACTGTCCACCGAGGTCGGCCGCCTCTGCCTCGGCGGGCTGATCTTCAGTTGCCTTCTTCTCCATAGTTCTTTAGTATACCTAAAGAGATCTTTCTTATACCTAAACAGTGAGCACCGGCTCCGCGCTCACTGCGCGGTGCCCCGTGCCCCGTACCCCGAGGCATGCGACGACGCGACGACGGCCGTGCTCATGTCGCCGGCCGGCCGCCGGCCGCAACTCGGGCTCATAGGCAGCGAGATTCACAGTTAGGAGGAGTTGCAGTCATGCCCGCAAACCCCCTTGGCGTCGCACTGCGTAACCGGCGCGCCGGTCACCACACCCTCGTCTGGGTCCGCCCCGACCTGCAGGCCCCGGAGAACTTCACCCTGACCAGCCCCGCCTTCGATCACGGGGCACCCATGCCGGAAAGGCATCGCGGCAGGCTGTTCGGCGCGAACATCTCACCCGCCCTCACCTGGACGCGGCCGCCGGCCGGCGCCGTCGAGCTCGTGCTCATCGTGCAAGATCCCGACGTCCCTCTCGGGAAGCCGGCCACCCATGCGCTCACGCTGGGCATCGACCCCTCCCTGGACGGCATCCCGGAGAACGGCCTCGCCGACCCCAGCCCGGTTCCGGGCATCCGGCACGGGAAAGGCGGCCTCGGCCGCCGCGGCTGGGCCGGACCCATGCCGATCCGATCGCACGGACCCCACGCCTATGTTTTCCAGCTCTTCGCCCTCGACCAGGCCCCCGGGCTGCCGGCCGGCTGTGCCCTCGATGAGGTGATCGCCGCCATCGCCGGCCACGTCATCGGCCGCGCCCGACTGGATGGGACCTACGAAATCCGCTAGCACCTGCCCGACATCCCGTGCCCCCGGGCACTCGTCGGCAGGGGGGATTCGTTCCGGGCATCCCGACGCCGCTTCGGCGCCGGGTACGTGCTCACGGGGCGAATTCGACAGGGGCTCCACCGCTGAGCGGTACGAACGCCCCGGGCCGATGGTCGGTCCGGGGCGTTCGGCATTCACGGGGGACATCGACCTGGGCCGTGGCCGTATCGGCCACCACTGCAGTGCCGTCATAAAACAGGGCTTTAGTCGGTCATATATCCAAAAGGGGCGAATCATGCTTTCGCGTCCTGTGCAGCCGACCCTACAGACACCCGAGGACAGCAACTCGATGACGATGACCACCCTCGACGCAGCGACACTCGGTAAGCAGTTGACTGCGTCCGACATGTCCGACACGGCAATCGCGCTGCTCGACGATCAGGGGGTGGTCGCCGGATGGACAAAGACCGCAGAACGCCTCGTCGGATATTCCGCCCGGGACGTCGTGGGCCGGTCCGCCGCACTGGTGCTGCCGTCCTTCTGGGAAGCGGCGACGACATCGGCGTTCGTCGAGCAGTGCCGTGCCCGAAGCGGCTGGCCGGGTGTGACGGCGGTGCGCCACCGGGACGGCCGGGTGCTCGACGTCAGCCTGCGGATCACGATGTTGCGGGGTCAGGACGGAGCAGCGCGCTGGCTCGCGTCGGTGACCGACACCGGCGCGCTGTCCGGGGAGGTGGTGAACGGATCGGTGCGGGGGCTGCTCCTGGCGCGCGCGCCGATCGGTGTCGCTGTGCGCGACCGGCAGCTGCGGTGCACCTTCGTGAACGACGTGATGGAGAGCCACGACGGCCTTGCCCCTGAGCGGCGGCTCGGACGCCGCTTCACCGAGGCACTGCCCGGTGCCAAGGCCGAAGCACACGAGGCGGTGATGCGGCAGGTCATCCAAAGCGGTACGACGAAGGTCCACGAGTACCGGACGTGGCTGCCGACGAACCAGGGCCCGGAGCACCCGTTCGCGGTCTCGTTCAACTGCCTCCAGGGCGCTGACGGTGAATCACTGGGGGTGTGCGTCATCAGCGCCGACGTCACGGAGAACCGGCAGGTCCGCGAGCGTCTCGCCGTCGTCGGGGAGGTCAACTCGCGCCTCGGCGGCACCCTGGACGTGATGCAGAGCAGCCAGGAGCTGGCCGACCTCGCCGTGCCCCTGCTCGCCGACTATGTCGCCGTGGACCTGGAACAGTCGGTCTCGTTCGGCGAGGGGCCCCCGGTCCGCATCGGGCCGACGGACGGGCGCCTCCCCGTTTTCCGACGGGCCGGTCTGGCCTCGATCCACCAAGGAGTGCCGGAATCCCCGTGGGTGCGCGGTGAGCCGGTCCCCGTGCTTCCCGCCTCACCGTTCGCCGCCGTCCTGAGCACCGGGAGATCGCATCTGGAGCCCACCCTGGACATCGCTCCGGGCCTGTGGACCGACGGCGTACCGGTGCTGGCCCAGAGGATGCGGGAGAACCGCATGCACTCGCTGATGGCCGTTCCCATCCGCGCGCGCCGCGGCCTGCTGGGCGTGGTGCTGTTCGTGCGCACCGAGCATCCCGTGCCGTTCCAGGAGGCCGACCTGCTCCTGGCCGAAGAACTCGTCAGCCGCGCCGCGCTGTCGTTGGACAACGCCCGCCGGTACGCCCGTGAGCACACCGCGGCCCTCACGCTCCAACGCAACCTGCTCCCCCATCGTTTGAAGGGCGGCATGGCGGTCGAGGCGGCCGCGCGCTACCTGCCCGCCGATGTGGACCACGGAGTCGGGGGCGACTGGTTCGACGTGATCCCGCTGTCCGGCGCGCGGGTGGCCCTCGTCGTCGGTGATGTGGTCGGGCACGGCCTGCACGCCGCCGCGACCATGGGCAGGCTCCGCACAGCCGTGCGCACGCTCGCCGTCATGGAGCTGCCCCCCGACGAACTGCTGACCCGTCTCGACGACACGGTCCAGCGGCTGGCCGAGGAAGAAGACGTCGACGCCCCGGACCAGCTCCCGCCGACCGTCGGCGCCACCTGCCTGTACGCCGTCTACGACCCGGCCACCCGCCGGTGCACCATCGCGGGAGCCGGACATCCCCCGCCTGCGATCGTCGACCCGCAGGGCCGGGTCACCTTCCCCGACCTGCCCACCGGTACCCCCCTGGGTATCGGGCTGGGGGACCCCTTCGAGGCCGTGGAGCTGGAACTGCCCGAGGGATACCTGCTCGCCCTGTACACCGACGGCCTGATCGAGGCCCGCGACCACGACATCGAGGAGGGGATGCACCGCCTGGGTACCGCCCTGGCACAACCGGGCCGGTCCCTGGAAGACCTCTGCGACATCGCGACGAGGTCCTTCCCGAGCCAGGCGTCGTGCGACGACATCACCCTGCTCCTCGTCCGCCCCCGCTTCCTCGCCCCGAGCCAGGTGGCCTCCTGGACGCTTCCCCCCGACGAGACCTCCGTCTGCCGCGCGCGCAACCTGGCGTCCCGTCAGCTGAGCGCCTGGGGCCTGGAGGATCTCGAGGACTCCACAAAGCTGATCGTCAGCGAACTGGTCACCAACGCCGTCCGCCACGCCTCCGGCCCGATAGGTCTGTGCCTGAAGCGGCACAAGGTCCTGACCTGCGAGGTGTCCGACACCGAGGCCTACGCCCCGCGTCCGCGCCGGGCGAGCCCCGTGGACGAGAACGGCCGCGGACTCGGCCTGGTCGCGCAGATGTCCCGCAGCTGGGGCTCCCGCTGGGAATCGGGCGGCAAGGTCGTGTGGGCCGAACAGGACCTGCCTCGCACATCCGGCTCCCGATCGGCCGGACCGTCCTGCGAAAGCCGTCGGTTCGAATCCGGCAGGGGGCTCGCTGTGTGACATGCCGTCAACGACGGGTCTGCACCATCGAGCGCTCGTGCGGGTCGAGCGTGGACAGCCGGGCGCCGGCGCGCCGAAGCCACAGCTGCGGACCCGGCTCCTGGGTCCGCCGATCAGCCGCATCCGGGGCGGGCACCACCGGCTGGTCGGATCCGCACCCACGGCGGCACCCCCGGGGGGAGCGGCGTCTGAGGGCGACGGCGAGCATGCCGCTCCGGGTGCCGTCGAGTCCTGCGCCGGTGACCGGGGAGAAGCCCGGGTGGCTGTGTTCCACGGAGCGGGCGGAGGCGCGGGTACCGGTGGTCAGGGCCGGCGCTCGGCTCCCTAGCTCTCCAGCAGCCCTTGTCCGTGCCCAGCCGCCGAGCACGGCGCCCGGCTTCCACGCCAGATCGGGCGCGTCCTGGATGCCGGTGTTCGAGCCGGCGGCCCAGGTGAGAGGGCATCTCGTGGGCACAGTCACCGGCATGGAACACCGACCGCGTCGGCGTGCAGTTCGGACCGGACTGCGCGGGCCGTCGGCCGCGACGAGGTAGTCCCCGCAGACCGTGCGGCGCCGTCCGCTGCTCCGGTCGTGCACGCCCGCGGTCACTCCTTCGGGGTGCTGTTCGAAGGCCTCCATGAGGTGGAAGTACCTGAGGTCGCCGCCGAGTTCCCGGGCGCCGCGCAGCAGGACGGATTCGAGGTCGTTCTGGCTGTAGTTCCATCGTCCGGGCGTAGTTGCCGCGTCCACGTGGGTGGACGGAAGGTGCGGCGTGCCGCTCGGTGAGGGTGTGCCGCACCCCGTGGTGGCCCGGGAAAAGCGGCATGGACAGGCCCATCACGGAGCGGCCGGCGACGAGGACCGGAACCCGGTGGTCGGCTCCTTCACGCATCGGTTGCCTCCGGAGGAAAAGGCGCGGGTGTGAGGCGCGCCGCAGTTTCCGTGCCCTCCGGGAGAGGGTCCGCCTGCGCAGTCACCCACGTGGTTCATACGAGTCGCGCACTCCCTGCGACCGGCACACGATCGAGGAACGCTGACGTCGCGTCACCCGCGGCTCGACGTTGCCTCCGCCCCCTCGTGAAGGAGAAGTGTCCAGGATGACCACAACGTCTGAACGTGTTTCAGAACCGCTGGCGCGACAGGTGTCGAAACGGGTGTCCCAGTCCGTCTTCGACGGCTCCGGGCTGCGTGTCGTGCTGCTGGTGGATGTCTACGACGGAGCTCAGCAGCAGTTCCTGGAGGCGTACGAGCAATTGTGCAGCCAGGTCGCGTCCGTACCCGGACACATGAGTGACCAGCTCTGCCAGTCGATTGAAAATCCGTCCCAGTGGCTGATCACCAGTGAGTGGGAGAGCGCCCCGCCCTTCCTCGACTGGGTGAACAGCGAGGAGCACGTGCAGATGGTGCGACCGCTGCACAGCTGTGTCCGGGACACCCGCTCGCTGCGCTTCCACATCGTTCGCGAGACCGGGACACAGGCGCGGGCCGGCGCCTCCGAGCGCCGTCTCCAGGTCGCTCCCCGGATCGGCGACGGCAAGATCCGTCATGCGCTCACCTTCACGGTCAAGCCCGGCAGCGAGCAGGTCGTCGCCAAGATCCTCGCCGACTACGCCTCGCCCGAGTCGGAGGTCGACGACACCACACGGCTGTGCCGCACCTCGCTGTTCATGCACGGCAACCGGGTCGTGCGGGCGATCGAGGTGGAGGGCGATCTGCTCGCCGCGCTGCGCCATGTCGCACAGCAGCCCGAGATCCGGGCCGTCGAGGAGGCCATCAACCCGTATCTGGAGCTCGAACGGGACCTCAACGACCCGGAGGCCGCCCGAGTCTTCTTCACCCGGGCGGCGCTGCCCGCCGTGCACCATGTGACGGGGGATCAGTCCTGCTCGGAGGCGCAGCGGCACGCCCTGTACTACCCGGCCCGGCAGGGCTGCGGTATGCAGCTGGCCCGGCTGCTGGCCCAGCAGGACGCGGCGGCGGCCGAGGATCCCCGCTACCCGGTCTGCAGCAGCACGATCTTCCAGCGCGACGAGATCGTGGTGCGGCTGATCGACGTGCGGGGCGACGTCGACGCCGACCCGGGCCTGTCCCTCGGTCTCGCGGACCGCGCACGGGCGGCCGAGATGGGCGCCCTCCTCGACGAAGCGGCCGTCGGCGCGGACGGTGCCGCGCTGCAGAACGGCGATTTCGCGCGATTCCTCGCGTTCGCCCGCATGGAACCCATCACCGACCGCCGGTCCTCGCCCGACGCCTGAGCGGAACCCCGCGGGCCGCGGCGGCCACGCCCCCATGTCGACGAAGCACACCATCGGAGGAAACGACGTGATCAAACCCCGTCCCAGAATCGTGGATCTCAACGAGGTCGACCCCAACCGCAGACGCGGCGGCGATCTGCGCGCCATGCTCACGCCGGCCACGGTCGGCTCCACCAGCGGTTTCATGGGCGTGGCCATCGTGCAGCCCGGCGACCGCATCGGCGAGCACTACCACCCGTACTCCGAGGAGTTCGTGTACGTCGTCTGCGGCGAGCTGGGGGTCGACCTGGACGGCGACCCCTATCCGCTGCGGCCCGAGCAGGGGCTCATGATCCCCGCGTACATGCGGCACCGCTTCCGCAACGTCGGGGACGACGAGGCCCGCATCGTCTTCCACTTGGGTCCGTTGGCGCCGCGCCCGCAGCTCGGCCATGTGGACACGGAGGAGTCCGACGCCGTCGCGGTCGGCGCCGCGGAAGGAGCCGAGGCGGGCGGTGCCCGGGCGGCCGACCGAGGTCAGGTCCGTTCATGACCCGGCGCGTGGCGGTCACCGGCATAGGCATCGTGGCACCGGGCGGCATCGGCGTCCCGGCGTTCTGGGATCTGCTCGCCAACGGCCGTACCGCGACGCGGGGCATCACCTTCTTCGACCCGAGCAGCCTGCGTTCGCGGATCGCCGCCGAGTGCGACTTCGACCCGGCGGCCCACGGGCTGGACGCGGAGCAGATCGCACGCGCCGACCGGTACATCCAGTTCGCCCTCGTCGCCGGCGACGAGGCGGTACGGGATGCCGGCCTCGACCTCGCCCGGGAGAATCCCTGGCGGGTCGGGGTGTCCCTGGGGACCGCGGTCGGCGGCACCACCCGTCTGGAGCACGACTACGTCCTGGTCAGCCGGCACGGGCAGCGCTGGGACGTGGACCCTCGTGAGGCCGAGCCCCATCTGCACCGGGCGTTCTCGCCGAGCACACTCGCCTCGGCGGTGGCGGAACGTTTCGGCGCGAGCGGGCCCGTGCAGACCGTCTCCACGGGCTGCACCTCCGGGCTCGACGCGGTCGGATACGCCTTCCACGCCGTCGAGGAGGGCCGGGCGGACGTCTGCATCGCCGGTGCCTCGGACTCACCGATCTCACCGATCACCATGGCCTGCTTCGACGCGATCAAGGCCACATCCCCGAACAACGACGACCCCGCGCACGCCTCCCGGCCCTTCGACAACAACCGTGACGGGTTCGTCATGGGCGAGGGTGGCGCGGTGCTGGTCCTGGAGGAGCTGGAGCACGCCCGGGCCCGTGGCGCGCGCGTGTACTGCGAGCTCAGCGGCTATGCCACCTTCGGCAACGCCTACCACATGACCGGTCTGACCAGCGAGGGCGTGGAGATGGCCCGGGCCATCGAGGCGGCGCTCGACCACTCCCGCCTCGACGGCTCGGCGATCGACTACGTCAACGCACACGGCTCGGGCACCCGGCAGAACGACCGGCACGAGACGGCGGCAGTGAAAAAGGCCCTCGGCCATCACGCCTATGACACGCCCATGAGCTCCATCAAGTCCATGGTGGGGCACTCCCTCGGGGCGATCGGCGCGATCGAGGTCGTGGCCTGTGTGCTGGCCCTGGACCGCCAGGTCGTACCGCCGACCGCGAACTACGAGATCCCGGACCCCGAGTGCGACCTGGACTATGTGCCTCGCGTCGCACGCGAGCGGAGACTGGACAGCGTCCTCTCCGTGGGCAGCGGGTTCGGCGGCTTCCAGTCCGCGGTGATCATGACCCGGCAGAGGGAGAGGACACGATGAGTGCAGCCCGCGCCCGGCGCGCCGCCGTCACCGGAATCGGCGTCGTCGCGCCCAACGGAACGAGTATCGATACCTTCTGGAAGGCCACTCGGGAGGGCATAAGCGTCCTGGACCGGATCACCCGCGAAGGCTGCGACCATCTGCCGCTGCGGGTGGCCGGCGAGGTCCGCTCCTTCGAGCCGGCGTCGGTGATCGAGGAACGGTTCATCGTGCAGACCGACCGGTTCTCGCACTTCGCGATGGCCGCGGCCGATCTCGCGCTGGAGGACGCCCGGATCGGCCGGGACGGTGCCGAAGAGGCGCCGTTTTCCCTGGGTGTGGTCACCGCGGCCGGCTCCGGCGGTGGTGAGTTCGGCCAGCGGGAACTCCAGCAGCTGTGGGGGAAGGGAAGCCGCTACGTCGGCCCCTACCAGTCCATCGCCTGGTTCTACGCGGCGAGCACCGGCCAGATCTCCATCCGCCGCGGCTTCAAGGGCCCCTGCTCGGTCGTCGCCGCCGACGAGGCGGGCGGCCTGGACGCCCTGGCGCACGCCGCACGGGCCGTGGCACGCGGTACCGACGTGATGGTCGCCGGTTCCACCGAGGCCCCGCTGGCCCCGTACTCGATGGTCTGCCAGCTCGGTTACGAGGAGCTCAGCACCGTCGACGACCCGGCACGGGCCTACCGCCCGTTCACCGCCGAGGCCTCCGGGTTCGTGCCCGCCGAGGGCGGCGCCATGCTCGTCGTGGAGGACGCGGCCTCGGCCCGTGAGCGAGGTGCCCGGGTACGGGCCACCATCGCGGGACACGCGGCGACCTTCACCGGCGCCTCCCGCTGGGATCTGTCCCGGGAGGGACTGGTCCATGCGATCCGCGGTGCGCTGGACGAGGCGGGCTGCGCCCCCGAGGAGGTCGACGTCGTCTTCGCCGACGCCCTCGGTGTGCCCGAGGCGGACCGTGCCGAGGCGCTGGCCATCGCCGACGCCCTGGGCCGCCGCGTGCCGGTCACGGCGCCCAAGACGGCGATAGGCCGCGGCTACTGCGCGGCACCCGTCCTGGACACCGCGGCCGCGGTGCTCGCGATGGAGCACGAACTGATCCCGCCCACCCCCAACGTCTTTGACATCAACCATGACCTCGACCTGGTGACCGGCCGCGCCCGCTCCGCCGAGCTGCGCACGGCGCTGGTCCTCAGCCGGGGACTCATGGGGTCGAACTCGGCGCTCGTGCTGCGGCGCGACGCCGGCGACGCCTCGTTCTGAGGCCGTCCTGGAGCAAAGGAGAGAAACCGCATGAGTGACCGCATCACCTTGGAAGAACTGGCCGACCTGATGAAGAAGGCCGCCGGGGTCACCGTCGCCCCGCAGGAACTCCAGCAGTGCTACGACACGGGCTTCGACAGCCTCGGCGTCGACTCGCTCGGCCTGCTCGGCATCGTGGGAGAGCTGGAGAACCGGCACGGCACGCAGATGCCGCCCGACGCGGAACGGTGCAAGACCCCCCGACAGTTCCTCGACCTCGTCAACAGCACTCTCATGGCAGGAGCCTGACATGGCCGGACACACGGAGAACGCCGTCACCATCGCCGCCCCGGTCGATCTGGTCTGGGACATGACCAACGACCTCGAGAACTGGCCGCAGTTGTTCAGCGAGTACGCCGCCTGTGACGTGCTCTCGCGCGAGGGGAACCGGACGACCTTCCGGCTGACCATGCATCCCGACGAGAAGGGCACCGTGTGGAGCTGGGTCTCCGAGCGGGAGACGGACCGCCCCTCGCTCAGCGTCAAGGCCCGCCGCGTCGAACCCGGCCCCTTCGCGTACATGAACATCCGGTGGCAGTACGAGGAGGTCCCCGAGGGCACCCGGATGGTCTGGACGCAGGACTTCGAGATGCGGCCGGACGCACCGGTCGACGACGCCTGGATGACCGACAACATCAACCGGAACTCCAAGGTCCAGATGGGCCTGATCCGGGACAAGATCGAGAAGGCCGCCGCCGGGCAACGGCCCGCGCCGGTCCTGGCCGACTGAACCGCACGGAGGAGCTCATGCACCAGGCCCTGATCGTCGCCCGCATGGCCCCCGGATCGGCCCCCGACATCGCCAAGGTGTTCGAGGACTCGGACCGGGGAGAACTGCCGCACCTCGTCGGGGTCACCCGGCGCAGCCTCTTCCAGTTCGGCGATGTGTACATGCATCTCGTCGAGTCGGAGCGGGAGCCCGGTCCCGCCATCGTCAAGGTGGCCGAGCACCCTGCTTTCCGGGACATCAGCGAGCGGTTGTCGGCGTACGTCAGCGCGTACGACCCCGCGACCTGGCGCTCCCCGAAGGACGCCATGGCGCAGCGCTTCTATCTGTGGGAGCGGCACGCCGCGGTCTGAACCCCCCGCACGGCCACCGGTCGCCGGGCCCGCGTCGGCGCGGGCCCGGCGACCGGTGGTGTGCGAGCGCCGGCCCCGCGGGGCCGGCCGCAGCCGTTCATGCCGGGACGGTGCAGTCGAAGGCGTGCAGATAGGGGTTGACCGGGTCGATCGTGTCGATGATCAGACCCGCGGCGGTCAGCCGGTCGACCATGCTCTTGGTGGTGTGCTTGGCCCCGCCGACGTTGAGCAGCAGCAAGAGGTCCATGGCGGTGCTGAACCGCATGGAGGGGGTGTCGTCGACGAGGTTCTCGATGACCACGACCCGCGCCTTGGGGCCGCCCGCCTCGATGACGTTGCGCAGGGTCCGGGCAGTGCTCTCGTCGTCCCACTCCAGGATGTTCTTGATGATGTACACATCCGCATGGACCGGGATGGACGTACGGCAGTCGCCGGGCACGATGCTGATGCGGTCCGCGAGCGCGCCTCCCGGGCGCAGCCGCGGGTCCGCCTTCTCCACCACGCGGGGCAGATCGAGCAGGGTGCCCCGCATCGACGGGTACTTCTCCAGCAGGCTGGCCACCACGTGGCCCTGGCCGCCGCCGATGTCCGCCACCGACGAGCTTCCCGACAGGTCGAGGAGTTCGGCGACGTCCTGCGCGGACTGCTTGCTGGAGGTCGTCATGGCCCGATTGAAGACGTCGGCCGACTCCGGGGCGTCCTCGTTGAGATAGACGAAGAACTCCTTGCCGTACAGGTCCTGTACGACGTTCCGGCCGGTGCGCACGGCCTGGTCGAGACGCGGCCATGCCTCCCAGGTCCAGGGCTCGGTGCACCACAGGGAGATGTTGCGCAGGCTGTTCGGGTCGTCCTCGCGCAGCAGCCGGGACATGTCGGTGTGCGTGAAGGTGCCGTCCTCGTGCTCGGTGAAGACGCCGTAGCAGGACAGGGCTCGCAGCAGCCGTCGCAGCGGCTTGGGCTCGGCCCCTACGGCGGCCGCGAGGTCCTCCGCGCGCATCGGTGCGTCGCCGAGGGCGTCGGCGACGCCCAGGCGGGCCGCCGCGCGGAGGGCGGCGGCGCACGCGGCCCCGAAGACGAGTTCCCTCAGCCGCATGGACGGCGGGGGCGCAGGGTTCGCGGTCGTCGGCGGGGCGGTGGTTGCGGTCGTCATGTGCTGCCTTTCCTCTCTGGTCCGCGGCCGGTCGCCGGCCGGGTCAGCACAGTCCCGCGGGCTTGGAGGCCCGGCAGGAGTTGCCCTGGAAGGTGTTGCCCTGTCCGGTGTCCGCCTTGACGAGGTCCGCCGGGGAGTTGCGCTGCAGCGTGTTGCCGATGACCTGGTTCCGTTCGTTCGGGACGCCCAACCAGCTCTTGAAGAACACGATGCCGCCCGCGAAGGGGGAGTTGCCCACGTTGTCGGTGATCGTATTGCGCGTCATCAGGATGTTCTCGGTGCCGCCCGTCAGGACGATCCCGGCGCCTTGGACGACAGGCACCCGGGCGGTCTTCGGGCAGAGCTTGTTGTTCTTGTGGATGTAGTTGTCGCTCAGGGTCAGGGCCCCGGCCCGCGGTTTGTTCTCGTCACCGATGACGAACACCGCCGCGCAGTTCGCGGTCATGTCGTTGGTCGCGACGGTCAGGTTTCTGAGGCGCTTGAGGGTGATGCCGATCCGGTTGCCCTGCAGACGGTTCCGTCCGATCAGCGTCCCGCGGGTGTCCGTGGCTCCTGCCTCGGTCGTGAACGTGTTGGCGAGATACAGTCCCGCGTTCCCGTTGTCCCGGAGGGTGTTGTCGACGAACGTGCCGCGGATGGAACGTTCCTGCGAGATGCCCCACTGACCGTTCTTCTCAGCGGTCACCTGGCGGACCGTCAGCCCGTCCGCCCGCGACGACCACAGTCCGTTCTTGGAGAAGCCGGACAGGGTCAGTGACTCGATCGTGACGTTCTCGGCCGGGTGGCCGTTCGTCCCCTCGACGCAGATGCCGCTACCGGCTCGCGCGCAGGCGTTCGAGGAGGATGCGGCCGGCGCGATCACGGTGTTCCCCGTGCCGCGCAGGGTCAGCCCGGACTTGGTCACCCGGACGCTCTCACGGTAGGTGCCGGAGGCGAGGACGATGGTGTCGCCGGGCCCGGCGGCGTCCACGGCCTTCTGAAGCGAATCCCCGGGACGCACCATGTGGGACATGGGGCCCGCGGCGGTGGCGGCCGAGCAACTGATTCCCGACCCGAGGAGCGCGGTGGTGCACAGGAGATAGGCGGTATTGCGTTTCGTCATATTCTGTACGCTATGACCGGATGGGCCGTTGAAAGCCGGATCGGCCATCCGGCGGCGTGTCTGCATCGGCCGCGTCCCCTCGAGGCCGATCGCCGTGTGTGGCACGGGAGTCGGCCCGTGGGGTCCGCGCCGGACCCGGCCGGCGGTCAACTGTGCGAGGGCCCCGCCGCGCCGCTGAATTTCCGCTGTGCGGTGGCCTGCTTGCCAGGCATGTCGATCACCTTCCCGACCATACTTGCGTATGTGTACAGGGCCATACGAATCAGACGCGGGGTGGCGGCGGTGGCGGGCTACGTCCGCAGCGCCCCGGGCACCTACGTCTGGCTGCTGATCCTGTTCGTCACCACCGTGGCCCTGCACCACATGCCGCCGCAGTTCGAGGAGAACTTCCTGCGGCACCGGTCCACCAACATCAACCAGCTGTCGTCCGACCCGGTGCGCGTGTTCATCAGCAGTGCGATGTGGATCGACGGCGGGCACTGGCTGCCCTGCGCCGCGCTCTACACGGTCTTCCACGCGCAGGCGGAGCGCTGGCTGGGCACCGCGCGCTGGCTGGCCGTGTGCGTCGCCGCGCACGTGCTGGCCACACTGGCCGGCGAGGGCGCGCTGCTGCAGGCCATACGGGACGGGGCGGCCCCGGAGTCCGCGGCCAACACGCTCGACATCGGGGTGAGTTACGCACTGGCCGGAGTGGTCGCCGTGCTCACGTACCGGATCGCGGTGCCCTGGCGGTACGCCTATCTGGCGGTCGTGCTGCTGGTGTACGCCGTCCCCCTCGCTGCCTCGCCCACGTTCACCGATTTCGGGCATTTCATCGCGGTGCTGATCGGTCTGGCGTGCTGTCCGCTGACCCGGGGCCGCGGAAAACCATGGAATCCGAAGGAGACACTGGCCCTCCTCAGGAGTTAACGTCCGGCACATGAGCAGCGCAGTGAGCAGCGCCGTCAACGGCGGCGTCTCCTTCTGGTATGCCGACGACGGCCTCCCCGCCCAGCGGGAGCCCCTCGCCGGGGACGGGTCCGCCGACGTCGTCATCGTCGGTGGCGGCTACACCGGTCTGTGGACCGCGTACTACCTGAAGAAGGCCGCGCCCTTCCTGCGCATCACCGTGCTGGAGCAGAAGTTCTGCGGCTACGGCGCCTCCGGACGCAACGGGGGCTGGCTCTACAACGGCGTCGCAGGCCGCGACCGGTACGCGGCGCTGCACGGTCACGAGGCCGCCGTACGGCTGCAGCAGGCGATGAACGAGACCGTCGCCGAAGTCGTGCGGGTCACCCAGGAGGAGGGCATCGACGCCGACGTGCATGTCGGCGGCGTCCTGGAAGTGGCCTACACCCCCGCGCAGCTCGCCCGGCTGAAGGCGTTCCACGAGCACGAGCTGTCGTTCGGCGAGAAGGACCGCGAGCTGTACGGCGCCCGGGAGACCGCCGAGCGGATCAGGGTCGCCGACGCGGTCGGCTCGTCCTGGACCCCGCACGGGGCACGGCTGCACCCGGTCAAGCTGGTCAAGGGTCTCGCGGCGGCCGTCGAGGCGCTCGGAGTCACGATCCACGAGTGCACACCGGTCACGGAGATCCGTCCGAAGCACGCGGTGACGCCGTACGGCACGGTCCGGGCGCCCTACATCCTGCGCTGCACCGAGGGCTTCACCGCGTCGCTGAAGGGCCAGAAGCGCACCTGGCTCCCGATGAACTCCTCGATGATCGCGACCGAGCCGCTCACCGACGAGCAGTGGGCGCGGATCGGCTGGGAGGGGCGCGAGACGCTGGGCGACATGGCGCACGCGTACATGTACGCGCAGCGCACCGCCGACGGCCGGATCGCGCTCGGCGGCCGCGGCGTCCCCTACCGCTTCGGCTCCCGCACGGACAACGACGGCCGTACGCAGCCGGCCACCGTCGAGGCGCTGTACGACATCCTGATCCGCTTCTTCCCGTCGCTGGCCGGGGTGAAGGTGGCCCACGCCTGGTCGGGTGTGCTGGGGGTGCCGCGCGACTGGTGCGCCACGGTGACCCTGGACCGGTCGACGGGCCTCGGCTGGGCGGGCGGTTACGTCGGCTCGGGCGTCGCCACCACGAATCTCGCCGCCCGCACACTGCGCGACCTCGTCCGGCAGGACTCGGGCCAGGCGGGCGCGACCAACCTGACCACACTGCCCTGGGTGAACCACCGGGTGCGCAAGTGGGAGCCGGAGCCACTGCGGTGGCTCGGCGTGCACGGTATGTACGCCACCTACCGCACGGCGGACCGGCGTGAACTGACCACGCACAGCGCCGAGTCCTCGAAGCTGGCCCAGTTCGCCGACCGGGTGGCCGGGCGGCACTGAAGAACCTGCCACTCAAGGGAGTTGGCGGTCACAAGGACGGATCCGCAGTGAGCAGACCGACAAGGCCGGTTGTCCGCTGACCGGATCGAGAGGTACCGCGGGAGACGGGCAGGGGCGGCGGTGCTCGCCGTGCCCGCCGGGCTGGGGTCTGACGGTGGCTGCCGCGCTGACCAGCGGCTGAGAGGACGGGCGGGGCCTGCGGGTCCCGCCCGTTCTGTGTGAGACTGCGACGGTGATACGCACCGCGACCCCCGCCGACGTCCCCGTCATCCATACCCTGATCCGCGAACTGGCCGAGTACGAGAAGGCCCTCGACGAGGCGCGGGCCACCGAGGAGCAGCTCCACGAGGCCCTGTTCGGTGAGCGCCCGGCGGCGTTCGCGCATGTCGTGGAGGAGGGTGGCGCGGTCGTCGGCTTCGCGCTGTGGTTCCTGAACTTCTCCACCTGGCGGGGCGTGCACGGTATCTACCTGGAGGACCTTTACGTGCGCCCGCAGGCCCGCGGCGCCGGGTACGGCAAGGCACTCCTGCGGGAACTGGCGCGTATCTGTGTGGAGCGCGGCTATGAGCGCCTGGAGTGGTCGGTCCTGAACTGGAACCGGCCGGCGATCGACTTCTACGAGGCACTGGGCGCCCGTCCGCAGGACGAGTGGACGGTGTATCGGCTGACGGACGCGGCGCTGGCGCAGTTCGGGCGTCAGGCGTAGGAACGCCGGGGGCCCGGGTGGAGCCCCCGCCTCAGTCGTCCCCCGCCACCCGCACGCCCATCTCCGCCGCCAGCACGGGGGCCAGGTCCAGAAGCTGGGCGTGGCTGATCACCGCGCCGGACAGGCGGTCGATCCCGCGGTTGATGTCCAGCTCCGCCGCGCGGCGCAGATCCACGTCCACCAGGGTCGCCGCCGTGAGATCGGCTCCCTTCAGGACGCAGTCCACGAACTCGACCCGCTCCAGCCGGGCGCCTGCGAAGTCCGGCTCGATCAGGACACAGCCCTCGAAGACGACGTCCTTGAGCCGTGCCTTGCGCAGATTCGGATAGTCGATCTTGCCGCCGCGCACCAGCACACGCTCCAGCACCGCGCCGTGCAGCTGCACCCCGCCGAGCCGGGCGTCCACCAGCTCCACGTCGCGCAGACTCGCCTCGGCGAGGTCCGTACCCACGCCCCGTACACCCGTGAGTACGGAGTCCAGCACGCGCGCGTGGCGCAGCTGCGTCTCATCCATGGCGCAGCCCGTCAGCGCGCAGTCCATGAACCGGACGCCCCCGCCGTCCTGCCCTGCGAAGTCCGCGTCCTGGAACTCGAGCCCGTCGTAGTCCCCGTCCGGCTCCAGGACGCCGTCCTCGAAAGCCACGAGCTCCGGCAGCCGGATCTCGGGCCGCCGCGCCGTCTTGACCACCCGATCGCCTCGCACCATGCCCTCCATCGTGCCCTGTGCCACTGACAATCACCTCCGGCCTCCCCCGCGGACCAGGAAAGAAGGGTGCGGGCCGACCGTGCCCTACCGACGCGGCGTCTGGCGCATCCTCGGGAAACGGGCCTGAAGCGTCCAGATCGCCGGGTTCTCGCCGAGGTCCTCGTGCAGGTCGGTGAGGTCGGCGATCAGGTCGTGCAGGAAGTCGCGGGCCTCCCGGCGCACTTCGGTGTGGGAGAAGGTCAGCGGCGGCTCGGCCGCCGGGAGCCACTCCGCCTCGATGTCCACCCAGCCGAAGCGGCGCTCGAAGAGCAGGCGGTCGGGAGACTCGGTGAAGTCCAGCTCCGCGTGCTGCGGCCGTGCGGCCCGGCTGCCGAGGGGGTCGCGATCGAGCCGTTCGGCGATGTCACACAGCGCCCACGCGAAGTCGAGCACCGGCACCCATCCCCAGGCTGTGGACAGCTCGCGGTCCGCCTCCGTGTCCGCCAGGTAGACGTCACCGCAGAACAGGTCGTGCCGCAGCGCGTGGACGTCCGCGCGGCGGTAGTCGGTCTGCGGGGGGTCGGGGAAGCGATTGGAGAGGGCGTAGCCGATGTCGAGCACGGGGGCGATGGTGTCACGCCGTGGTCGCCCGCGCCGTCGTGGGCCGCCCCATAGGATCTCAGGCATGTCCCGTTCCGTACGGCTTGTCCCGTCCGTCGTCCTGGCGCTGGCGCTCGCCGCGTGCGACGGCGGTGTGCGCGGTACGCCCGGCGGATCCGGTCTGCGCGACCCGTACTTCCCGAGGATGGGCAACGGCGGGTACGACGTCACCCACTACGCCCTCACCCTGGACTACGACCCGGGCCGCCGTCACCTCACCGGCAAGGCGGTGATCACGGCACGCGCGACCCGCGACCTGTCCGCGTTCGACCTCGACCTGAAGGGGCTCGACGTGGCCGGCGTCTCGGTCGAGGGCCGTGCGGCGCGCTGGAGCCGTGCGGGCCAGGAGCTGACCGTGCGCCCGGCCGGCGACCTCGACAAGGGCGAGACGTTCAGCACGGCGGTGCGCTATGCGGGCACCCCCGAGACGATCACCGACACGGACGGCTCGAAGGAGGGCTGGCTGAGGACCGCCGACGGCGCGTTGGCGCTCGGTGAGCCGACGGGCTCGATGGCGTGGTTCCCCGGCAACCACCACCCGTCCGACAAGGCCACGTACGACATCACGGTCAGCGTCCCCAAGGGACTCCAGGCGGTCTCCAACGGCGAGTTGACGAGCGAGACGACGAAGAACGACCGCACCACCTACGCCTGGCGCACCGCACAGCCGATGGCGAGCTATCTCGCCACGGTCGCGATCGGGCACTACGCCGTCACCCGCTCCACCCTGCGCGACGGCCTGCCCGTGTACGTCGCCGTCGACCCGACCCAGTCGCGGGCGAGCCGAGATGTCCTGGCGAAGATCCCGGAGATCCTGGAGTGGGAGGAGCACAACTTCGGCCCCTACCCCTTCTCCTCCACCGGCGCCATCGTGGACCGGCCGGAGGACGCCGGGTACGCCCTGGAGGCCCAGACCCGTCCGGTCTTCCCGGGCCCCCCCGACACCGAGACCCTCGTCCATGAGCTCGCCCACCAGTGGTACGGCGACTCCGTCACACCGGAGAGCTGGCAGGACATGTGGCTCAACGAGAGCTTCGCGACCTACGCGGAGTGGCTGTGGCAGGAGGACCACGGCGGCGACACGGTCCAGCAGATCTTCGACGCGCTCTACCGGGGCGACTACTACGACGACCCGGCTGACGACGAGGCGATCTGGGCGTTTCCGCCCGGGAGGCCGCCGAGCGCCGCGCACGTCTCCGACAAGCCCGTCTACGAGCGTGGCGCGATGGTCCTCCACAAGATCCGCCAGACCGTCGGCGACGACGCCTTCTACGGGATCATCCAGGGCTGGGCCGCCACCCACCGTCTTGGGAACGCGAGCACCGCCGACTTCACCGCGTACGTCGAGAAGAAGGCGCCGGGCAAGGACTTCCGCGCGATCTGGCGCGACTGGCTGTACGGGGACGGGAAACCGTCACACGCCTAGGCGGACTCGCACGGCCTGAGCCCCGGTTCCTTGTCGGTCACCGCGTGCTCATCAAGAGATCAGCTTGTGGGCATCACTTGTGGCGAGCTTTCAGTCCCGGACAGACACTCGGTCTTCGTTCGTCATCTGACGTCTGCCCGCCTTGGGTCGCTTCTGACTAGCGTCGTTGCTGTTTGAACCATCGACCCGGGAAGGGCCCCTATGTCCATTCACGGTGATACTCCGTCACACGACACGACCGGGCAGAGCCGGCGAGGCTTTCTGCGCAACGCGGCGCTGGCCGGTGCGGGAGCGGCAGCCGTAGGAGTCGGCGCGTCGCCCGCCTTCGCCGCGGACGCCGCCAAGACCGGCAAGTCCGGGACGTGGAGACCGGATCAGACCGCCCTCCAGTTCACCCTCGCGGTCATGCCCGACACCCAGTTCCTGTACTGGGGCTCCCAGGACAGCGTCAACCGGACGCCGCAGGAGGAGTCGTTCCGCTACATCATCGAAAACAGCGGGACCGCCGACAACAACATCGTGTTCATGGCGCACCTCGGTGACCTGACGCAGGACGCCGACCCGTTGTCGTTCCAGGAGGTCGACAAGGCGTTCGCCGTGCTGGACGCGCACGGTGCCGCGTACAGCGTGCTGGCCGGCAACCACGACGTCTCGGGCGACGACAGCCGCGGCGACACGCCGTACCTCCAGACCATGGGCCCGCAGCGGTTCCGGCACTCGAAGACCTTCGCCGGGTCGGACGAGACCGGCTACAACACGGCGCACATCTTCCAGGCCGCCGGCCGCTCGTGGCTGCTGCTGGCCCTGGACTGGCGCACCACCGACCAGGGTTACGCGTGGGCGAACAAGGTCATCAAGGCCCACCCGAAGATGCCGGTGATCGTCACGTCTCACGACATCGTCGCCTCGCCGTACGATGACAACGTTTTCCCGTACGAGTCCGGCGACCCTGAGAACAACGCCGTGATCGTGGGCAACGGCCAGGCGATGTGGGACAAGCTGATCAATGACAACGACCAGGTCTTCCTGACCCTCAACGGCCACTACTGGCCGCCCGGGCGCATGACGCAGAAGAACGCCTCCGGCAACGACGTGCACATGCACATCACGAACTACCAGAACCGGTACTTCGGCGGTGGCGGCATGATCCGGCTGTACCACTTCGACCTGGCCCGCAACACGATCGACGTCGAGACGATCAACCCGTGGATCCTGGCCCAGGACCCGGAGTCCCGCACCGAGCTGGCCGCCGAGATCGCCCAGGTCACCGGCCCGGTCGACGACTTCTCGATGGCGATCGACTTCGACGAGCGGTTCGCGAGCTTCGCCCCGGTCGCGGTCCGGCCCGCCCGCCCGGCAAGCAAGGAGCTGGTGAAGGGCACGCTGGCGTACTGGCGCTTCGACGGCCAGGGCGCGCCCGGCACCTCGCTCACCGCGGGCCAGACGATCCACGACCTGTCCGGCAAGGGCAACGACCTGACGGTGGTGACCCTGCCGGGCACGGCCGCAGACGCGCTGACCTGGTCCGCCGACCACCACACCGACCAGCCCGCGCACGCGAGCCTGAAGTTCGTCGGTGGCAGGAACCCGCTTCACGGCACGTACCTGACCACGGGGGAGAAGGCTCCGCTGAACGCCGAGACGTTCAAGAGCGGGTACACCATCGAGACGTTCGTGATGATGCCGCTGGACTGGGACGCCGGCAAGAACGGCTGGGCGTCGATACTCAGCCGCCGGGGCTCGGCCGGAGACGCCGGCAAGCACGGCAAGAACACCGACCCGGGCGAGCCCCTGGCCCAGCTCTCCATCTCGAACAACGGCCGCGAGCCGCAGTTCAACCACTACCCGCTGAACAACACCTACCCGACGACCAACTGGGGTCACGGCCTGGTGGAGCTCAAGTGGTGGCACCTCGCGGTGGTCAACGATGGCCGCTACACGAGGCTGTACGTCGAGGGCGCCCCGGTCGCCGACAACCCGAGCCGGGTGTCGCAGGGCATCACCTCGCTCGGACTGCCCTGGCTGGTGGGTGGCCACGCGTACGCGGGCGCCATCGACATGGTCTTCCACGGCAACGTCGGTGACATCCGCATCGTGAACCGCCCCCTCTCCAGGGACGAGTTCCTCACCGGCAAGTGAGCGGTCCCTCCCGTCTCCGGCCCACCCGCGGAGACGGGAGACACCCGTTCCGGGGACTGGTCTACGTCGGTGGCCTCGGCCCAGGGCGCGACGGTGACGGGGGTTCCCTACAGCTCCTTGCGCATCACGAAGCAGGGGCGGCCGTGCTGCAGGTCCGGCCGGCGGGCGATCGTCTCGTAGTCGAGTGCCGTCCAGAAGGCCAGCGCCCTGGGGTTGTTCTCCAGCACCGCAAGACGCAGGCCGGTGCGGCCCGCGGCCCGGAAACGGTCCTCGACCAGGGACACGAGCCGCCGGCCGTGGCCCTGCCGCTGCATGCCCGCGTCCACCATCAGCAGGCCGATCCACGGGTCCGGGTCGGCCGGGTCCGGGTGGTGGACGAGAGTGATCACGACTCCCGCCAGGCGCCCGGCACTGCGGGCGAGGAGGACCTCCACGTCCGGGTTGACCAACTCCCCGGCCAGCGCCGTCGCCACCTGCTCCGGGCGGATGTCGGCCGGGTCGGGGAAGTCACCGCTGAGCGCGTGGAAGTCGCGGTTGGACGCGTAGAGCGCGGTGAGTTCGGTGAGCAGCGGCGCCGGGATGTCGTGGTCGCGGGTGAGGCGGAGGGGCTCGAGGATCACGGAGTCAACGTATCGCGGACCCGGCGGCGCACCTTCGGGAAGCTGGGACCCGGCGCCCCGGGAGGACAGACGGGAGCCCCCGGCGCGGCACACCGCGCCGGGGGCTCCCGCTCAGGCCTGCTGCGGGATGTCAGACGTTGACGCCGAAGTCCTGGGCGATGCCGACCAGGCCCGAGGCGTAGCCCTGGCCGACCGCGCGGAACTTCCACTCCGCGCCGTTGCGGTACAGCTCGCCGAAGACCATGGCGGTCTCGGTGGCCGCGTCCTCGGAGAGGTCGTAGCGGGCGATCTCCTGGCCGCCGGCCTGGTTCACGATCCGGATGTAGGCGTTGCGGACCTGGCCGAAGTTCTGCGAGCGGGACTCCGCGTCGTAGATGGAGACGGGGAAGACGATCTTGTCGATGTCGGCCGGGAGGGCCGCCAGGTTGACGTTGATCGCCTCGTCGTCGCCCGCGCCCTCACCCGTGCGGTTGTCACCGGTGTGCACGATCGTGTTGTCCGGGGTCTGCTTGTTGTTGAAGAAGACGAAGTGGGCGTCGGAGTAGACCTTGCCCTGGTTGTTGACCGCGATCGCCGAGGCGTCGAGGTCGAAGTCCGTGCCGGTGGTGGTGCGGACGTCCCAGCCGAGGCCCACGGTGACGGCGGTCAGGCCCGGAGCCTCCTTGGTGAGCGAGACGTTGCCACCCTTGGACAGGCTTACAGCCATTGTTGGGAGTCCCTTCCCTCGGTCGCGTACGCGGTGCGGTACCTGTGCGCTGGCTTCGTACGGGGACGAAGCTACAGCTACCGGTATCAACGCCAAGAGGGGTCCTGATGGTTCCGTATCTCTTTACTTTCTTTACCTGCGGTCTCGGGCGGCGCCGGGCGCCGGCGATATTCGCGTGACGCGGGCCGCGGGTCCGCGCGACCATGGGGGCATGTCCGGTCCGTACACCATCCGCGGCTCCGTCTCGCTTCCCGAGGCCGAGCTCATGTGGCGTTTCTCGCGGTCGTCGGGGCCGGGCGGGCAGCACGTCAACACCAGTGACACGCAGGTCGAGCTGCGTTTCGACCTCGCGAGGACCGAGGCGCTGCCCCCGGTGTGGAAGGAGCGGGCCCTCGAGCGGCTGGCGGGGCGGTTGGTCGACGGAGTCGTCACCGTGCGCGCCTCCGAGCACCGTTCGCAGTGGCGCAACCGCGAGGCCGCCGCCGTGCGCCTCGCCTCGCTGCTCGCCGAGGCGACGGCGCCACCGCCCAGACCCAGGAGGGCGACCCGCATCCCCCGGGGGATCAACGAGCGCCGGTTGCGCGAGAAGAAGCAGCGCTCGGAAACCAAGCGCGGCCGGTCGGGGAGGGACTGGAGTTAAAAGGCTCCTTTTCGAATTAGCGACGGAAAACGGCGGAGCAGGAAAGCGAATTCTCCATGCCTTCACAGGGCGTCCGGGGAAGGCGAACTCCCTCAACCCAGATGCCGGTAGCGGCCCCGGAAGTACATCAGCGGCCCGCCTTCCGCACTCGGTACCCGGGCGCCGAGCACGCGGCCGATGACCAGGGTGTGGTCGCCGGCCGCCACGCGCTGCTCCGTACGGCACTCCAGGGTCGCCAGCGCGCCGCCGACCAGGAGGGCGTCGGAGGTTTCCCCGCGGACGTACGGGATGTCCTCGAACAGGAGCCGGTCGCTGATGCGGCCCTTCATGGCGAACCGGCCCGCGATGTGCCGCTGGCTCTCCGCGAGCACCGAGACGGCCCACAGGGGCTGTTCGGCGAGGAGGTCGTCCATACGGGAACCCTCGCGCAGGCTGACCAGTACCAGGGGCGGGTCCAGGGACACCGACATGAAAGCGGTTGCGGTCATGCCGACGTCCTCGGCGCCGGGCCCCTCGGGGTCCAGCGCCGGCTCGCGCGAGGTCACCAGGACCACACCCGCGGCAAGCCGGGACATGGCGGCGCGGAACTCGTCGTTGCTCACCCCCTCAGCATGCCCGGAGGCGGGCGGTGCGACGGGCACGGGCGTGGCAGGGGGAGTCTTCAGCACGTCGGGAACGCTAGTCGGCGCCCTCGAACCCGCACATCGGGCCCGGGCCCGAACCGCGACCTAGGACCATCGGCGGACGCCGGGGGAGGCCCCCCCCGGGGCGCTGCGGGAGGCCTGCGCGCACCCCGGACCGGCCGCGACGGGAGGCATGCCGTAAAGTCAACAGACTCTGGACCGCACTCCGTTGGCGCGTATGATCACAAGATCTGCACAGGCGCCCAATTGTGTTCTGTAAACGCACAGAGAAAACGCGGAATCACCACTCAATTGTTCATCTTTCGCTGTGACTTGAGTCACAGGGGCCGTTATTTGTTGACCCTGTGTACCTAGTGGGGAGCGCGCTGTGATTCAGTGGCGGGGGCGCTGTACGACGCTACGCGCGGAGTACGCCGGGTAGCGCACCTAGGAAAACCGGGAGAACCGTAGTACGCCGACGCGTCCCTGGAGTTGCTGCGAGACCTCGAGGGGAGGGCGAATGGAGACCGAGTCGGAGCCGTATGTCCGCCTTGCGACCCTGCGGCAGCTGCATCAGGTCATGGCGGACATGAACACCGCCCGCAGCCTGGCCGACACACTGCAGACCGTCGCCGACGGCATCGTGACCGGTCTCGGCTACGAGCTGGCGGCCGTCAACCTCGTACGCCCGGACGGCGACCTCGTCGTCGCGGCATTCGCCGGGAACTCCGCCGCGGAGTCGCTGATCACCGGACGGGTCGGCTCCCGCGCCGCCTGGGAGCGCCGGCTGGGCATGGGCGAGGCCTGGGGCGACCTCAGGTTCATATCCCACACCGAGGGCTGGATCCTCGACGAGGACGATGTGCCGCAGTGGCACACCGAGGGTCCCGAGCCCCGCTTCGAGGACGAGTGGCACCCCTCCGACCGCCTCTTCGCACCCATGTACACGCCGGGCGTGCAGGGCTCCTGCGGTGAGCTCATCGGGGTCATATCCGTCGACCGGCCGCGCAACGGGCGGCGCCCCGGGGCCTGGGGCCGGGAGGCGCTGCAGATGTACGCCTTCCAGGCCGCCATCGCCATCAGCAACGCGCGGCTGCGGGCCAACATGCAGCGGGCCCTGGTCCGCCTGGAGCGGGAGCAGCAGGCTCTGCGCGCCAGCGAGGAGTCCTTCCGGCAGGCCTTCGAGTACGCCCCCTCCGGCATGGCCATCGCCGAGATGGGCGGCGAGCAGCACGGGCGCATCCTGCGGACCAACGACGCGCTGTGCCGTCTGCTGGGCCGGCCCGCCTCCGCCATGCGCCGCTACTCCTTCTCCGACCTCGTGCACCCCGAGGACATAGGCACGCTGCTGCGGACCTCCGCCGAGGGCGGGCGGGCCGAGCTGCGGCTCGGACGCCGGGACGGCACCTATGTCTGGGTCTCCCTGCGCAACTCCGTCGTCGCGGACGCCGCCGACGGGCCCCGCTTCCTGCTCACCCACGTCGAGGACATAGAGGAGCGCAAGCGCCGCGAGCTGCAGCTCGCCCACCGGGCCTCGCACGACTCGCTCACCGGCCTGCCCAACTCCGCCGAGCTGCGCTCCCGGCTGTCCGCCCGTCTCTGCCAGCGCCCGCAGTCCCTGCCACCGGGCGCGGCGGACTCCCTGGACGCCGCGTACGGGGATCACGGGGTGGGCCACCCGGCGTTCGACGGCCCCGGGCACACCTTCGACTTCCATGCCGCCCCGGGCCCGTACGACGCCTTCGACCACCATGTGCACACCGTCGCCCCGGACGGTGACACCGACGACGGCACCAAGGGGCTCGCGGTGCTCTTCTGCGACCTCGACGGCTTCAAGTCGATCAACGACCGGTTCGGGCACAACGCGGGCGACGCCGTCCTCATCGAGGTCGCCCGGCGGCTCAGCCGCGGCGTGCGCGACGGGGACACGGTCGCCCGGCTCGGCGGCGACGAGTTCGTCGTCCTCGCCAACGGGCTCGGCAAGGCCGACGCCCAGGACCTCGCGGTGCGCCTGCGCAACGAGATCATCCAGCCGATCCGGGTCGACGGCCGCGCCATGCGGGTCGGCGCGAGTTTCGGCATCGGCTGGGCGCACTGTGGAATGACGGCGGACGAAGTGTTGAAATCCGCTGACGAACGCATGTACGTAGAGAAACGATCTCGTCCCAAACAGCATCGGCGCG
Organism: Streptomyces sp. CA-106110; assembly: GCF_050936285.1. Classification (NCBI taxonomy): domain Bacteria; kingdom Bacillati; phylum Actinomycetota; class Actinomycetes; order Kitasatosporales; family Streptomycetaceae; genus Streptomyces; species Streptomyces sp. CA-106110. The sequence goes on from NZ_JBNJNB010000001.1 coordinate 6,689,224, forward strand.
CCGGTTAGGCCGCAGGTCGGCGTATGGGTGACGGGAAGAACATCCGTCTGGGGTCCGCGGAACGGGTAGGCTCGCCATTCAGCCCCGTATGTATCTGGACCCGCACCTGCTGAGGAGACCTAGGGATGACGGCCGGCAACAACGGCGAGAGCACGCCCGAGGACGAGGATCCGTTCGGCTATCTCTACGCCGACGGTCAGGCCAACGGCGCACAGCCGCCCACAGGGGGTTACGGCTACCCGGGCTCTGTCAACAGAGTGCGTGCGGTCGGGCAGCGCCAGTACGGCCAGCCGCAGCCCCAGCCGCAGCCCGCGACAGCCGCCTACGGCCAGGTCCCGCAGCAGCAGCAGACGTACGGCCAGACCGCCTACGGTCAGCCGAACGCGCACTACGCCGCGCCCGAGACCGTGCCGGGGGCCGCGCCCACGACCCGTCAGACCCCGGTCGGCGGGGGAGGCGGCGGACGGGGCCGGGGCCCGAACACCAAGGGCCTGCTGATCGGTGCGATCGCGGTGGTCGCCGCGGTGGTGATCGGCATCTCGGTCGCCATGATCGGCGGCAACTCGGACGACGACAAGAACGCGGCGGGCGGCCAGTCGAACAGCCCGGCGGCCTCGCACAGCGCCTCCTCGAGCGCGTCGGCGTCCGCCTCCGCGACCGCCGGTGAACTGCCGAAGGTCGACGCGAAGGCGCTGCGGCTGGAAGGCGGTACGGCACTCGCCTCCGACGTGAAGGGCGCCAAGTCCGACGGCGGCATCTACGTCCAGGGCTTCAACAACGTCGGCGCTGCCGTGACTTGGAGTGTGGACGTGCCCGCGACCGGCAAGTACACGCTGCACACCGGATACGGCGTGCCCGGCGTCGACGCCACGGCCACCCTCACGGTCAACGGGACTGCCCAGACCACCCCCCTGTCCTTGAAGAACTGGGCGCAGGCACCCCAGGGGGACTGGGAGAAGGGGTGGACGAAGACGTACAACTATGTCCAGCTCAACAAGGGCACCAATACCATCCGAATCTCCTGCGAGCAGGGGAACCAGTGCAACACCTATCTCGACCAGTTTTGGCTGACTGAGGGCTGGGACAATTAACGACTCAGAATAAGTGGAGCCTTGCACGCCGCACGGCTCCACTTACTTTAGCTATATTCGCGGAATACGCGAGATGCCTAATTCCAGTCCGTGCACGAGTTCAGGAGCGTGTCGCCTTCGAAGCGAGCCACTTGGACACCGGCATCGAAGATACCTCGACTATCTGACGCCGTGGTGTTGTACGTGATGGTGCCCGTACCTCCGGTGTTCTTGTGCCACGCCCAATAGTGAACCTTGCCGTCTGTCTGCTTGGACACGAAGCGCATGCGCACGTGGTGGCCATCGGCTGCGGTGTCGCTGATCTCCATGTGAATGCCCACGGTGGAGCCGGGATTGTCCCAGTCGGATATCCTCAACAGGCCAGAAGCGCCTGTCGTGGTACATCCTCGGTACACGGGGTCGGCTGCATAGGCGGAACTCGAGATCCCGATAGCCAGGAGCAGTGAAGCACCGACGATTCCTGCGGCTGTGAGTGACTTACGCATCTTCTAGCCTCTTCCAGAGGGTAAGTTGACGCGCTCATGCTATTTCGGGGTTGCGGTTTGCTGCCGCCATTTTTGCGCCGACTTGGGTGGCAGAAAATCGATAAGGACTCAAGCTGCGGCGTTTTGCTGGGTGATAGTCACCTGCTCCAGCAACTCCTCATAGGCCCGCCGGTCGAACTCGCCCGCCGTCGGCGCCAGTACGGTCGCCGCGGACAGGGCCACCGCCCGGGCCAGGCGGGCGGGCCACGAGAGGCGTTCCACCAGACCCGACAGCAGGCCCGCGACCGCCGAGTCGCCGGCACCCGTCGGGTTGCCCTGGAACCGGCGCGGCGGGGCGGCACGCCAGCGGCCCTCCGCGTTCACGGCGAGCAGACCCTCCGCGCCCAGCGAGGCGACCACCGTGTGGGCCCCGCGCCGACGGGCGTCCCGGGTGGCCTGCGACGGCTCGTGGGAGCCCGTGAGTTCGGCCAGTTCCTCGGCGTTCGGCTTGACCATGTCCGGGCGCGCGGCGACGCCGCGGCGCAACGGTTCACCGCTCGTGTCCAGCAGCACGGGCACGCCCGCCGCTCGTGCGGTGCGCACCAGCTGGGCGTACGCACCCACCGGCACGCCCGGCGGCAGGCTGCCGCACAGGGCCACCGCCGTGGCCGAGGGCACCAGATCCCCGTACGTCTTCAGGAACGCGGCCCACTCGGCGGGGGTTATCACCGGTCCCGGCTCGTTGAACTGGGTGGTGTCGCCGGTCGTCCGGTCGACGACCGCGATCGTGCGCCGGGTCGCGCCTTCGACCGGGACGAGCGCGTCCACCACGCCCGGCGTGCGGCCGAGCCCGTCGCGGACGGAACGGCCCGTCGCGCCGCCCGCGAAGCCCGTGGCGGTCACCTCGTGGCCGAGTGCGGCGAGCACCCGGGCCACGTTCAGCCCCTTGCCGCCGGGGCGTTCGGCGACCTCGGTCACCCGGTGCGAGCCGCGCGGCCTCAGCGCGCGCACGCGATAGGTGATGTCGAGAGCGGTGTTCAGCGTGACCGTCAGGATCACCTGGGGACCTCCCTCGAAGGTGACGGTGCGCTGCGCGGTCCAGGGGTTCCGGATGGCGCGTGCCGTCGGCATGTGCGGAGGCTCGATCATGCCAAATCAGAGGCGGTCGGCCCAGTACCCCGGACCGACCGCCTTGCGTCAACAAGCGGATGAATCACCCCAGTTGGGGATCGACCACCCACTCGCCGCGGCGCATCACGCCCTTGAGGGCGAATTCCGCGTCCAGCAGCACCAGGTCGGCGTCCTTGCCGGGCTCCAGGGAGCCCGTGCGGTCGTAAACGCCCAGCAGCTTCGCCGGGTTGACCGAAATGGCCGCGACGACGTCCTGCACCGGCAGCCGGTCGACTGTGACCGCCCGCCGGAACGCGCGGTCCAGGGTGAGCGTCGAGCCCGCGATCGAGCCGCCCTCCACCAGGCGCGCCACGCCGTCGGCCACCTCCACCTCGAGCGGGCCGAGCATGTACCGCCCGTCGCCGCCACCGGCCGCGTCCATCGCGTCCGTGATGAACGCGACCCGCCCCGCGCCCGCGTGATGGAACGCCAGCTGGAGCGAGGCCGGGTGCAGATGCGTGCCGTCGTCGATCAGTTCGACCGTGATCCGCTCGTCCTCCAGGAGCGCCGCGATGGGGCCCGGGGTGCGGTGGCCGAGTGGCGGCATCGCGTTGAAGAGGTGGGTGGCGACCGTGGCACCCGCGTCGATGGCCTGCACCGTCTGCTCGTACGTCGCGTCCGTGTGCCCGATCGCGGCGATCACGCCGTGCTCGGCCAGCAGCCGCACCGACTCGATGCCGCCGCGCAGTTCGGTGGCGAGGGTGACCATTTTCGCGTGGCCGCGGGATGCGTTGATCAGCTTGCGGACCTCCGCCGGATCGGGGTCGCGCAGCAGTTCCTCGGAGTGCGCGCCCTTGCGGCACGGGGAGATGAACGGTCCCTCGAAGTGGATGCCGGCGATGTCGCCCTGTTCGGCCAGTTCCGACAGCAACCCGGCCTGCTTGGTCAGGAAGCCCATGTCGTTCGTGACGGTCGAGGCGACGAGGGTCGTGGTGCCGTGCGACCGGTGGGTGCGGATGGCCGCCAGGGCGTCCTCGGCCGTGCCCGAGAAGGAGGCACCGCCGCCGCCGTGGTTGTGGATGTCGACGAATCCGGGTACCAGCCAGTGGCCCCGTACGTCGGTCACCTGCGCACTTCCGGCGGCCTCCGGCCCTGGAGCACCGACGTCGACGATCCGTGTGCCCTCGACGACGACGCGGCCGTCGTCGACGATCCCGGTGGGCAGCACCACCCGGGCACCGGCGAGAACCTTGCTAGCGGCCATCAGGTGGTTACCTCCGAACGGTCGGTGGATTCGAGGAGATCCCAGGCGAGGAGTCCCGCGCCCAGGCATCCCGCGGTGTCTCCCAGGGCCGCGGGGACGATCGACGGCGCTTTCTGGAAGGTGAGCCGCCGCCGGACGGCGTCCCGCAGCGGTGTGAACAACGTTTCCCCTGCCTCGGCGAGCCCGCCACCGATGATGAGCGTGCGCGGGTCCAGCAGGGTGAGGGCGGTGACCAGGCCGTCGGCGAGTGCGTCCACCGCCTCCTGCCAGACCCGGACGGCGTTCGGCTCACCGGACGCCACGGCCTTCGCGCAGTCCGAGGCGTCCGCCTCCGGGTTCCCGGAGGCCTCGGCCCATGCCGCGCTCACCGCCGCCGCGGACGCGTAGCGCTCCAGGCAGCCGTGCTGGCCGCACGGACACGGGGTCCCGCCGGGCCGTACGACGACATGGCCGATCTCGCCCGCGAAGCCGTGGGCGCCGGCCTCCACCCGGCCGCCGATCCCGATGGCGCCCGCGATGCCGGTGCCGAGGGGCACGAACAGAAAGCGGTCCGCTCCCCTGCCCGCGCCGATCCGGCCCTCGGCGAGCCCTCCGGTGCGCACGTCGTGCCCGAGGGCGACGGGCGCCCCGGCCAGGCGGTGACTGAGCAGGTCACGCAGGGGTACATCGCGCCAGCCGAGGTTGGCCGAGTAGGCGGCGATGCCGCGGTCGGCGTCGACGATGCCGGGGACGGCGACGCCCGCGGCGGCGGCCGGCTCGCCGAGGTGCCGCTCGCCGTGTGCGCGCAGCTCGGCGGCGAAGCCGAGGATCGACTCCACCACCGCTTCGGGCCCGCGCTCGCGGCCGGTGGCCCTGCGCGCCTGGTGCAGCAGCTCGCCCCCGGCCCCGACCAGGGCGGCCTTCATCCCGGTGCCGCCCACGTCGAGGGCGATGACATGTCTCACGGAAACAGTGTGGCGCCTGCACCCGTAAGAGGTCTAGTCCACTCACGTGGTGTAGACCTGATGTCGATAGTCCAAATAGCAAGACAACAGGGTTGGTCTAGAAAAGTGCAGCGGCGCAGGACGCGTAGGACGACATGGCAGCAGGGTCTGATCGCGGCGGTGTCCGCTCTGGGAGCGACAGGGACTCTGGCGGCCTGCGGAGGCCCGGCCGGCTCCGATGACGTGACGCTGCGGCTGGTGGCCGCGGACTACGGGGACTCACCGGCGAACAGCTCCAAGAAGTACTGGGACAAGCTGGTCCACGACTTCGAGGCGGAGCACCCGGGGATCAAGGTCGAGGTCGGCGTCTACTCCTGGAACGAGGTGGACCGCAAGGTCAAGGAGATGGTCGCCGCAGGCCACGCGCCGGACATGGCGCAGATCGGGGCGTACGCGGACTACGGGGCGGCGGGGAAGCTGTACCGGGCCGACGAAGTGCTCTCGATCCCCGTCCAGGCCGACTTCGCCTCCGAGCTGAGCGACGCCGGGAAGGTGAACCGCGTTCAGTACGGCATGCCGTTCGCGGCGTCGACGCGGCTCCTCTTCTACAACAAGACGCTGTTCTCCGAGGCGGGGATCACCCCTCCCACGAGCTGGAGCGAACTGGCGGCGGACGCGCGGGCGCTGAAGGCCAAGGGGGTGAAGTTCCCGTACGCGCTGCCGCTGGGCCCGGAGGAGGCGCAGGCGGAGACGATGCAGTGGCTGCTCAGCGGCGGCGACGGATACCTGGACGGCTTCGGTTCCTACGACCTCGACTCCGCCCAGACCGTGGCCACCTTCGACTGGCTCAAGGACGAGCTGGTGGACAAGGGCCTGACGGGTCCCGTCGCGCCGGGGAAGCTGAACCGCGCCGACGCCTTCGCCGCCTTCACCCGCGGCGAGGTCGGCATGCTGAACGGGCATCCCTCATTGATGAAGACGGCGCGGGCGAAGGGCGTGCGGTTCGGCATGGTGCCGATGCCGGGGGCCGACGGCCGGGCGAAGTCCACGATGGGCGTGGCGGACTGGATGACGGCGTTCAGGCAGGGCGGCCACCAGGACCAGATCCGCGCGTTCCTCGACTACGTGTACGACGAGAAGAACGTGCTGGCGTTCTCGCGGGAGTACGACCTGCTGCCGGTCACGAGCTCGGCACAGGAGACGATGACGGCGTCGCCCAAGGACGCGGATCTGTCGCCCTTCCTCGAGGAACTGCCGACCTCGGAGCTGTATCCCGCCGGCAAGACGTCCTGGGCGGGCGTCAGCGCGGACATCAAGCAGCAGATAGGCAAGGCGGTCGGCCCCGGCGGCAGCCCGGCGGCCATCCTGGGCGGGCTGCAGCGGTCGGCGGTGACGGCCGACAACAGCTCCGCGGGCTAGCCTCCGGCGGGGCAGGCAGGAAAGGTGCCGGTCCGCTCGGGGATCAGTCCCCGGGGACCGCGCTTCCGTACCCCGGGCCGACCGGCCTGGGGCTCGCTCTCGCCCCTCGATCTTCCTCTCGGCTTCGGCCGAGGGGTGGGGGGCCGCGACGGGCCGACTGTCGGACCCTGCGGCTACGGTTCCTCCATGGACGACCTCACCCCTCGCGAGAAGGCCATCCTCGCTCTGGAGGGACGCGGTTTCTCCGGCCCGGGGGCCAAGGAGCGTGCCATACGCGAGCAGCTCGGTCTCGCCCCCATCCGGTACTACCAGCTGCTCAACGCCCTCCTCGACGATCCGAGAGCCCTGGCGCACGCCCCGGTCACCGTCAACCGGCTCCGCCGCGTCCGCGAGTCCCGCCGCGCCGAGCGCTGAGCGCGCCGCGCGGCGGGGCGCGCCGCCCGCGCATCCCCGAGCCATGCGTGAGCCCGCCCTCGCGCGGATAGGGTCGTGTCATGGGCAGCCACACGGACTCCTTGCCGACGCCCGCCACCCCGGCGGGGCGCGACGGTCTCGACGCCATCCTCGCCCGGCCCGAGCGGGCCGTTCTCGCCTTCGACTTCGACGGGACGCTCGCCCCGATCGTCCCCGACCCCGATCAGGCCCGCGCCCACCCCGACGCGGTGCCGGCCCTCGCGGCCCTCGCCCCCAAGGTCGCCTCCGTCGCGGTCGTCACCGGCCGCCCGGCCGGCGTCGCCGTCCGCCACGGCGGCTTCGCGGACGTGCCTGGACTCGAACACCTCGTGGTTCTCGGCCACTACGGCGCCGAACGCTGGGACGCCCGCACCGGCACTGTCGACGCCCCCGCCCCGCATCCCGGCGTCGCCGCCGTCCGCGCCGAACTCCCCGGCGTCCTCGACCGGATCGGAGCCTGGGGGGGGACGTGGATCGAGGAGAAGGGGCGTGCCGTCGCCGTGCACACCCGCCGCGCCGAGGATCCGCAAGCCGCATTCGAGGCCCTGCGCGAACCCCTCGCCGACCTCGCCACCCGGCACGGGCTGATCGTCGAGCCGGGCCGCATGGTCCTGGAGCTGCGCCCGCCGGGCATGGACAAGGGGGTGGCCCTGCTGGAGTACCTGCGCGAGATCGGTGCGGGAGCGGTCATGTACGTCGGCGACGACCTCGGCGACCTGTCCGCCTTCGCGGCCGTCGAAAAGCTCCGCTCGGACGGCGTGTCCGGTCTCCTCGTCTGCAGCGGCAGCGAGGAGGTCACCGAACTGGCCGAACGCGCGGATCTGGTGGTCGACGGCCCCGGAGGAGTGGTGCGGCTGCTGAGGTCGTTGGCACAGCGGCTCGCCGAACCGCCCCGATAGGGGCGAGGGGGCAGGCCGTCGGCACGAGCGGCCCGCGGACGGTCGGCGGCCCGGAGCGGACCGCTCAACCCTCCAGCGCGGCCAGCTGTTCCAGGAACCACCGGGCCGGGGGCAGCGCCGTGGCCTGCGCGGCCAACCGCTTCGTGCGCTCCGCGCGCTCACCCGGTCCCATGGACAGCGCCTGGTGCAGGGCCGCCGTCATGCCCCCGATGTCGTACGGGTTCACCGGCACCGCGTCCTCGGCCAGCTCCTCGAACGCCCCGGCCTCCCGGGACAACACCAGTGCGCAGCCTCCGTCGGAGACCACCGGGACCTCCTTGGCGACCAGGTTCATACCGTCCCGGATCGGGTTCACCAGGGCCACGTCCGCCAGCCGGTACGCGGCCAGCGAGCGCGCGAAGTCGTCCTTCACATGCAGCTCGACCGGAGTCCAGTCCGCGGTGCCGTACCGCGAGTTGATCTCCGTCGCCACCCGCTCCACCTCCGCGGTGTAGTCCCGGTAGACGGCCAGGTCCTGGCGGGAGGGGTACGCAAAGGCGATGTGGACGACCCGTTCGCGCCACTCGGGCCGGGATTCCAGCAACTCCTCGTACGCCAGCAGCCCGCGCACGATGTTCTTCGACAGCTCGGTGCGGTCCACCCGCACGATCGTCTTCCGGGGCCTGCCGTCGGGAGTCGTGCCGATCTGCTGCCGCAGCGCCGCCATCCGCTCGTTCACGTCCGGCTGGTGCGCCCGCCACCGCAGGAAGTCGGCGTCAGCGCCCAGTCCGTGCACACCGATGCGCGTGCCCGAGGCGCTGCCGGGGCCGAGGACCGCGTGGCAGCACTCGGTGAACGCGTCCGCCCAGCGCTGCGTCAGGAACGCCGCCCGGTCGGCGCCCAGGATCCCGCCGAGCACCTGCGCCGCGATGTCGTCGGGCAGCATCCGGAAGTACTCCGGCGGCGCCCACGGAGTGTGCGAGAAGTGACCGATCCGCAGGTCCGGGCGCAGACCGCGGAGCATCAGGGGGGCCAGGGTGAGGTGGTAGTCCTGGATCAGGACCGCCGCGCCCTGGCCCGCCTCCTGGGCGAGTGCCTCGGCGAACGCGCGGTTGTACTCCTCGTAGGCCTTCCACTGGCGCCGGAACGCCGCGTCGAAGACCGGCTCGAGCGGCGTCTGGTACAGCATGTGGTGCACGAACCACAGCACCGAGTTCGCGATGCCGTTGTACGCGTCGGCGTGCACCCGCGCGTCGATGTCGAGCATCCGTACGCGCTGCCCGCCGGTGTCGGCCGGATCGAGCGCACCGCCCGTGCGCCGGACGGTCTCACGGTCGGCGTCGTTCAGGGCGGAGCAGATCCAGACGGCGTCCGTGTCCGGGCCGATCGCCGACAGTCCGGAGACCAGTCCGCCACCGCCCCGCTTGGCGGTGAGCTCCCCCCTCTCGTCCAGCGTGTACGAGACCGGGCCGCGGTTGGAGGCGACAAGTACGGAAGCCGTGTGCGGGGAAGCCATGCCACGAAACCTAGCCCGGAGCCTAAACGCTCAAACGTTCCATTCAGCCGTATGCGGAGCCGTATACAACGGGTTCCGCAGCCATTCAGGCCGCCTTTCGTTCCATGTACTCGGCGATCTGTTCCATCGGCGGCCGCTCCTCCGTGTCCACCGAGTACGTCCGTGGCTCGAACCCACCCGCCACCCGTTCGAACTGGGTGAGGGACGGGCGGATCAGATGACCGCGGGCCAGCCGGAGCTGTGCGGTGCGGTAGATCGCGGCGGCCATGCGGCCGAGCGCCTGACCGTCCTGGTGGCGGTGCTTGCGCACCCCCACGTCGACCTGGGCGAGGGCGTCCAGGCCCACCAGGTGCAGGGCGTCGACCAGCATGCCGAGCTCCACCCCGTACCCGACCGGGAACGGCAGCCGTTCCAGCAGGGAACGGCGGGCCGCGTACTCGCCGCCGAGCGGCTGCACGAATCCGGCCAGCTGGGGCCAGTGCATGTTGAGCAGCGGGCGGGCCATCATCTCCGTGACACGTCCGCCCTGGCCGGCCGTGGCGCCGAGCGGCCGGTCGTACATCGCCTTCACCAGGTCCACGCCGGGGTCGGTGAGCAGCGGGCCCACGATTCCGGAGACGAACTCCGAGGAGAACTCCCTCAGGTCCGCGTCGATGAAGCAGACGATGTCGCCACGGGTGACGAGCAGGGACCGCCACAGCACCTCGCCCTTGCCGGGCACGGCCGGGATCCGCGGCAGGATCGCGTCGCGGTGCACCACCTTCGCGCAGGCCGCCGCGGCGACCTCGGAGGTGCGGTCGGTGGAGCCCGAGTCGACGACGACGATCTCGTCGACGAGCGGGACCTTCTGCATGAGGTCGTGGCGGATGGCGGCGACGATGTCGCCGACCGTCTCCTCCTCGTTGAGCGCGGGCAGCACCACACTGACCGTTGAGCCGGACGAGCGTTTCGCGGCCAGGATCTGGTGGAGCGGGCGATCGGCGACGGACCAGGAGCGGGTGCTCAGCCAGCGCTCTACTTCTTCCAGCACAGTCTGCGGCTCCTCACGTTCGTACGGCGGTGGTCGGCAGAAGAGATCGGAAGTGATCCCCGAGTGGGACTCGCATGGGGTGCGGGTGGTGATCCGTCCATCTCGCGGTTCGGACGACTCTCTCAACTGTCCTGGCCTTCGGTTACAGTCTTGAACAACGCCGGTGACCATCGCATGTCGGGGGTCGCCGTCGCTCACCACGGTGAAACAACCGCATACCGCTCATCCAGAGGGGCAGAGGGACACGGCCCGATGAAGCCCCGGCAACCCTCCAGTCGGTTCTCGTAGATCGCTCCTGATCGTCTTCGCGAGGCTCCCGACTAGGGAAGGTGCCAAATCCGTCTCACGGCGAGATGCGTCGTGAGGAAGATGAGGAGAAAGGGCCTCGCCTGACATGGCTGTGCAGACAGTTGCAAGCACCACCGACTCCGTGAATCTCGGTCCCGCCGCGGCTCTCTCGTGTCGTGAGTGCGGCCACCGGGTGCCCCTCGGCCCGGTCTTCGCCTGCGAGGAGTGTTTCGGCCCGCTGGAGATCGCGTACGACTTCTCGGGCTACGACACCGAGGAACTGCGTAAGCGCATCGAGGCCGGCCCCGCCAACATCTGGCGTTACGCGCCGCTGCTGCCGGTCCCGGCGGACGTCGCCGGCAAGCCGAACCTCAACCCGGGCTGGACCAAGCTCGTCAAGGCGGACAACCTGGCGCGCGAGTTGGGCGTCACCGGCGGGTTGTATGTGAAGGACGACTCCGGCAACCCCACGCACTCCTTCAAGGACCGTGTGGTCGCCCAGGCGCTGGAGGCGGCGCGCGCCTTCGGCTTCACCACGCTCTCCTGCTCCTCGACCGGCAACCTCGCGGGCGCGGTCGGCGCCGCGGCGGCCCGTGCCGGCTTCCGCTCCTGCGTCTTCATCCCGCACGACCTGGAGCAGGGCAAGATCGTCATGGCCGCGATCTACGGCGGCGACCTCGTCGGCATCGAGGGCAACTACGACGACGTGAACCGCTTCTGCTCCGAGCTGATCGGCGACCCGGCCGGCGAGGGCTGGGGCTTCGTCAACGTCAACCTCCGTCCGTACTACGCGGAGGGGTCCAAGACCCTGGCGTACGAGATCGCCGAGCAGCTCGGCTGGCGGCTGCCCGACCAGATCGTGGTCCCGATCGCCTCCGGCTCGCAGCTGACGAAGATCGACAAGGGGCTGCAGGAACTGATCAAGCTGGGGCTCGTGGAGGACACGCCCTACAAGATCTTCGGTGCGCAGGCAGAGGGCTGCTCGCCGGTGTCGGTCGCCTTCAAGGCGGGCCAGGACGTCGTACGGCCGCAGAAGCCGAAGACGATCGCCAAGTCGCTGGCCATCGGCAACCCGGCCGACGGCCCGTACGTCCTCGACATCGCGCGCCGCACGGGCGGTGCGGTGGAGGACGTGACGGATGATCAGATCGTCGATGCCATCAAGCTGCTCGCCCGTACGGAGGGCATCTTCGCCGAGACGGCCGGTGGCGTGACCGTCGGTGTCACGCGCAAGCTCATCGAGAGCGGTGTCCTCGATCCGGCGAAGACGACGGTCGTCCTCAACACCGGCGACGGTCTCAAGACGCTGGACGCGGTGGCCGGCACCGGGCTCACCGCCACGATCCGCCCGAACCTGGACTCCTTCCGCGCGGCCGGGCTCGTCTGAGCGCCCGTCCCGCCGGCCGTACCCCACCGGAGGTCACACCCCATGAGCGTCACCGTCCGCATCCCGACCATCCTGCGCCCCTACACCGGCGGCCAGGCCGAGGTTCCCGCCGAGGGCGGGAACCTGGCGGAGGTCATCGCCGACCTGGAGAAGAACCACACCGGCATCGCCGCCCGCGTCCTGGACGACCAGGGCAAGCTGCGCCGCTTCGTCAACGTGTACGTCAACGACGACGACGTCCGCTTCGAGCAGGGTCTCGAGACGGTGACGCCCGACGGCGCCGGCGTCTCCATCATCCCGGCGGTGGCGGGCGGCTGACGGTCACTCGGCCCGCCCGATCATTACCCTCGGTAACTCAGGTCACCGAGAGTTCATCGAATTGCCCTCTCCGTGAGACAAGCGGAGGGGGCAATTCTGCATGGTTGAGCACGGTACAGTTGGGGAACCCGCTCCCGGTTTCCCCGCCGGGTGCTCTGAGTTCCTGCCGTAGGCCGATAAGAAGTAGCCAAAGTAGGCAGGGCTTTTGAGCCATTCGCTCCTTTTGCAGGGCCCGACTTGCCCTGAATTCGGATGAATTCTCCGTACATTCCCGACCGGTCGTGCCCGGAATTCTCGTCCGATTGACCTGTTGCAGACGGCAGTTGGACAGATACATTCAGCCGCGGTCGACGCGTTCCGGCGCACGCCCCCAACCGTTGGGGGGTGAGGTCTGACCCGGGTCCGCGAAGTGTGGATCTGTGCAAGGGCCAGTAATAGGGGAGTTAGGCATGGCTCAGGGCACCGTCAAGTGGTTCAACGCGGAGAAGGGGTACGGCTTCATCGCGGTCGACGGTGGTGCGGATGTTTTCGTCCACTACAGCGCGATTCAGATGGACGGCTACCGCACCCTGGAAGAGGGCCAGCGGGTCGAGTTCGAGATCTCGCAGGGTCAGAAGGGGCCGCAGGCGGACATGGTCCGACTGGCCGGCTGAAGAACGCGCCGACGACTGAACTGTTCGACGTGTCGAGGGGCTCGTATCCCGGTTCGGGGTACGAGCCCCTCGGTTTGCCCGGGGCGGGGGCGCGCGGGCGCGCCCTGGTCAGCCTCCGTTCACCTGGTGATCCCCGTGCGCCCACCCGCCACCCGGCCGCCACCCCTCAACGAGCCCGCTCCGCGGGCGCACCTTGCACTCGGAGGGGGCGAGTGCTAATCATTGGCGTTAGCACTCTGAAGGTGAGAGTGACAAAAGAAGGACCGGGTCGGTGAGGCCGCGGACCGGGTGGGGCAAGGAACCTCCGGCCGGGGCCGTCCGTCGCGGGCGCGGGCGCGGTCCGAAGTAATCACCCCCAGTCCTGGAGGGACCACTTCACATGGCCAAGATCATCGCGTTCGACGAGGAGGCGCGGCGTGGCCTCGAGCGCGGCATGAACCAGCTCGCGGACGCCGTCAAGGTGACCCTCGGCCCGAAGGGCCGCAACGTCGTCCTCGAGAAGAAGTGGGGTGCCCCCACGATCACCAACGACGGTGTCTCCATCGCCAAGGAGATCGAGCTCGAGGACCCGTACGAGAAGATCGGCGCCGAGCTGGTCAAGGAAGTCGCCAAGAAGACGGACGACGTCGCCGGTGACGGTACGACCACCGCGACCGTGCTCGCCCAGGCGCTGGTCCGCGAGGGCCTGCGCAACGTGGCCGCCGGTGCCAACCCGATGGCCCTGAAGCGCGGTATCGAGAAGGCCGTCGAGGCCGTCTCCGCCGCCCTGCTCGAGCAGGCGAAGGACGTCGAGACCAAGGAGCAGATCGCCTCCACGGCCTCCATCTCCGCCGCCGACACCCAGATCGGCGAGCTGATCGCCGAGGCCATGGACAAGGTCGGCAAGGAAGGCGTCATCACCGTCGAGGAGTCGCAGACCTTCGGTCTCGAGCTGGAGCTCACCGAGGGCATGCGCTTCGACAAGGGCTACATCTCGGCGTACTTCGCCACCGACATGGAGCGTATGGAGGCCGTCCTCGACGACCCGTACATCCTGATCGCCAACCAGAAGATCTCCTCGGTCAAGGACCTGCTCCCGCTGCTGGAGAAGGTCATGCAGTCGGGCAAGCCGCTGCTGATCATCGCCGAGGACGTCGAGGGCGAGGCCCTGTCGACCCTGGTCGTCAACAAGATCCGCGGCACCTTCAAGTCCGTCGCCGTCAAGGCCCCGGGCTTCGGTGACCGCCGCAAGGCCATGCTCGGCGACATCGCCATCCTCACGGGCGGCGAGGTCATCTCCGAGGAGGTCGGCCTCAAGCTGGAGAACGCGACCCTGGACCTCCTGGGCCGCGCCCGCAAGATCGTCGTCACCAAGGACGAGACCACCATCGTCGACGGCGCCGGCTCCTCGGAGCAGGTCAACGGCCGGGTGAACCAGATCCGCGCCGAGATCGAGAACAGCGACTCGGACTACGACCGCGAGAAGCTGCAGGAGCGCCTGGCGAAGCTGGCCGGCGGCGTGGCCGTCATCAAGGCCGGTGCCGCCACCGAGGTGGAGCTCAAGGAGCGCAAGCACCGCATCGAGGACGCCGTCCGCAACGCGAAGGCCGCCGTCGAGGAGGGCATCGTCGCCGGTGGTGGCGTGGCCCTGCTGCAGGCCTCCCAGGTCTTCGAGAAGCTGGAGCTCGAGGGCGACGAGGCCACCGGTGCCGCCGCGGTCAAGCTGGCGCTCGAGGCCCCGCTGAAGCAGATCGCCGTCAACGCCGGCCTCGAGGGCGGCGTCGTGGTGGAGAAGGTGCGCAACCTGACCCCGGGCCACGGCCTGAACGCCGCGACCGGCGAGTACGTCGACCTGGTCAAGGAAGGCATCATCGACCCGGCGAAGGTGACCCGTTCCGCGCTGCAGAACGCCGCCTCCATCGCCGCGCTGTTCCTCACCACCGAGGCCGTCATCGCCGACAAGCCGGAGAAGGCCGCCGCGCCCGCCGGTGGCGGCATGCCGGGCGGTGACATGGACTTCTGATCAACCCCGGTTGATCGACCGTCCTTCAGACCGAGGGCGGCACCCCCTTCAGACAGGGGGTGCCGCCCTCGGGCGTGCCCGGGATCACACGAGGGGCCGCCCGCGTGCCGGAATGCCATACCGACCGGACGGGTTGTCTTCTACGCGCAGATATCGATGCATGTGCACATACCAGCTGGTTCCCCCAGTCCGATCCCTGCCGAGGAGCTCCCCCACGTGACTGCCCCCGCCTCCGCCTCCCGAGCGGCCCAGATCCTGTCCCGTCCCGTCACGCTGAACGGCCTGTCCGTCCCGAACCGGATCGTCATGGCGCCCATGACCCGACAGTTCTCGCCGGGCGGCGTCCCCGGCGAGAACGTGGTCTCGTACTACGAGCGCCGCGCGGCCGCTGGCGTCGGCCTGATCGTCACCGAGGGCACCTATGTGGGCCACGACTCGGCCGGTCAGAGCGACCGCGTCCCGCGGTTCCACGGCGAGGGGCAGCTGGCCGGCTGGGCCAAGGTGGCCGAAGCGGTGCACGCGGCCGGTGGGACGATCGTGCCGCAGCTGTGGCACATCGGCATGGTGCGCAGGCAGGGTCAGCCGCCGTTCGCGGACGCGCCCGCCGTCGGCCCCTCCGGACTGCGCCTTGACGGCACCGAGGGCGCCGGCGAGGCGATGACCCGGCAGGACCTGGACGATGTCATCGGCGCGTTCGCCGAGGGTGCCGCCGCCGCGGAGCGGATCGGCTTCGACGGCGTCGAGTTGCACGGCGCCCACGGCTATCTGCTCGACCAGTTCCTGTGGTCGGGCACCAACCGGCGCACCGACGGGTACGGCGGCGACCCGGTGGCCCGCACGAAGTTCGCCGCGGAGATCGTGGCCGCCGTGCGGGAGGCGGTCTCGCCGCACTTCCCGGTCCTCTTCCGCTACTCGCAGTGGAAGCAGGAGGCCTACGACGCCCGGCTCGCCGAGACCCCGGACGAGCTGGAGGCGATCCTGACCCCGCTGGCCGCGGCCGGTGTCGACGTCTTCCATGCCTCCACCCGCCGGTACTGGCTCCCGGAGTTCGAGGGTTCCGACCTCAACCTCGCGGGCTGGACCAAGAAGCTGACCGGCAAGCAGGTGATCACCGTCGGCTCGGTGGGCCTGGACGGCGACTTCCTCAAGGGCTTCCAGGGCGAGGGCGCCCCGCTCAAGGGGATCGACGACCTGCTGGACCGCCTCGAGCGCGACGAGTTCGACATGGTGGCCATCGGTCGCGCGCTGCTCCAGGACCCGCAGTGGGCCCGGAAGGTCCTCGAGGGCCGCTTCGACGAGCTGAAGCCCTACGACGCCGCAGCCCTGAAGACCCTGCACTGAGCGACCCGCGCCACCCCGCGTCCCGAGCGGCGCGGGGTGGCTGCGCGTCCGGACGGAGAACGCCGAGACCTCGTTTTTCGCTTGCTTAAGTCAATCAATCGGATTAAGGTTGCCTGAGTCAAGCACGCCTGCACTCCGACGGAGGCGCCCTCCCATGTCCGACGCACCCACCCGGCCCGCCGGAGCATCCCCAGCACCCGGATCGAACCTCCTGGTCGTGGTGCTCGCCTTCGGCGGCATCGTGGTCTCGCTGATGCAGACCCTGGTGATTCCCATCGTCCCGGAGCTGCCCAAGCTCCTGAACGCCTCGTCGGCGGACACGGCCTGGGCCGTCACCGCGACCCTGCTCGCCGCCGCCGTCGCCACCCCGGTGATGGGCCGACTGGGCGACATGTACGGCAAGCGCCGCATGCTGCTGGTCGGGCTGGCCATGCTGGTGCTGGGCTCGGTCACCGTGGCGCTGAGCGACGGCCTGACGCCGGTGATCGTGGGACGCGCCCTCCAGGGACTGGCGTCCGGCGTCATCCCGCTCGGCATCAGCATCATGCGCGACGAACTGCCCGCCGAGCGGCTGGGATCGGCGACCGCGATGATGAGCGCCTCCCTCGGGGTCGGTGGCGCCCTCGGTCTGCCGACCGCCGCGGTGATCGCCGAGAACTTCGACTGGCACGTGCTGTTCTGGACCTCGGCGGTGCTCGGTGCGGTCGCGGCCGTGCTCGTCCTGGTATTCGTACCGGAGTCGGCGGTGCGCAGCGGCGGCCGCTTCGACGTGCTGGGCGCCCTCGGCATGGCGGCCGGTCTGGTCTGCCTTCTGCTGGCGGTCTCCAAGGGCGCCGACTGGGGCTGGAGCGGCGGCACCACGCTCGGCCTGTTCGCCGCGGCCGTCGTGATCCTGGTGGTGTGGGGCTTCTTCGAACTGCGCATCGAGCAGCCGCTGGTGGACCTGCGCACCACGGCCCGCCGTCAGGTGCTGGTCACCAACCTGGCCTCGGTGGCGCTCGGCTTCGGCATGTTCGCCATGTCCCTCGTCATCCCCCAGCTTCTGCAGCTGCCCGCGGCCACCGGCTACGGCCTCGGCAAGTCCCTGCTGACGGCCGGCCTGGTCATGGCACCCTCCGGCCTGGTGATGATGGCCACGGCCCCGGTCTCCGCCGCCGTCTCACGCGCCAAGGGACCCAAGGTCACCCTGATGATCGGCTCGCTGATCGTGGCCGCCGGCTACGGAATCAACATCCTGCTGATGGACCAGGTCTGGCACTTCGTGCTGGTCTCCTGTGTCATCGGCGCCGGTGTCGGCTTCACCTACGGTGCGATGCCCGCCCTCATCATGGGCGCCGTGCCCGCGTCCGAGACCGGGGCGGCCAACAGCCTCAACACTCTGATGCGGTCCATCGGTACGTCCACCGCGAGCGCCGTGGCCGGCGTCATCCTCGCCCACATGACCACCACTCTCGGGCCCGTCACCCTGCCCGCGGAGAGCGGATTCAAGACCGTCCTGGCCATCGGCGCCGGTGCCGCACTGCTCGCCTTCGCCGTGGCGTCCTTCATCCCGCGCCGCGGCCCGGCCGACGAGCGGTCCTCGTCCGCCACGGGATCAGGCGCGCAGGAACCGGCAGGTGAGGTCTCCGGCGCCACGTCGTGACGCTGCTTCGGCACGAATGCGCAGGCCGGCGGCGCATGAGGTACCGGGTGCCTCATGCGGCGCCGAGCCGCGCGGGGGCCCTCACCGCTCTCCGGCTGGAGAAGGCTGCGGACCGGGGTCAGCTCCCCGCCTTGTCCAGTGCCAGGCGCAGCCGCCCCCCGCTCTCCGCGAGCAGCCGGGCCGCCGACGGTCCGTCCACATCGCCCAGGATGGTCAGGATCGCGTCCTTGACCTCGCCGTCGGTGGCGGCCAGGGCGCGTTCGATCTCCTCGTCCGACGCACCCGTGGCCAGGGCCACGATGCGGCGGGAGCGGGCCCGCAGCTTGTCGTTGGAGGCACGGACGTCGACCATCAGGTTCCCGTACGTCTTGCCCAGCCGGATCATCGTGATCGTCGAGAGCATGTTGAGGACCAGCTTCTGCGCGGTGCCCGCCTTCAGACGCGTCGAGCCGGTCAGCAGTTCGGGTCCGACGACGATCTCGATGCCGTGCTCGGCGGCGGCCGCGAGGGGGCTGTCCGCGTTGCAGGACAGGCCGACCGTGAGTGCGCCGTGCGCCCGGGCGTGTTCCACCGCCGCGACGGCGTACGGCGTACGGCCCGAGGCGGAGACGCCGACCACCGTGTCACGGTCCGTCAGCCCCAGCGCGTCGAGATCTTCGGCCGCGAGTTCCCGGGAGTCCTCCGCGCCTTCGACCGAGGTCACCATCGCGCCGGGGCCGCCCGCGATCAGGCCCACCACCTGCGAGGGGTCCGTGTTGAAGGTCGGCGGGCACTCGGAGGCGTCCAGGATGCCGAGCCGTCCCGCGGTGCCCGCGCCCGCGTAGACGAGGCGGCCACCGCGGGCCATCCGCTCGGCGATGTCGTCGATCGCGGCGGCGATCTGCGGGAGCCGGGCGGCCACCGCGGCTGGCACGGTCGCGTCCTCGCCGTTCATGATCTTCGCGATCTCCAGCGTCGGGAGCTGGTCGATCTTGGCCAGTTCGGGCCGGAACGCCTCGGTGGTCAGCGTCTCCAGCTCGGCTCGGAGATCGCGGGGGCGGGACGAGGGGGTCATGACGGACGGCTCTTTCCGGTGCGTGTGGTGTCGCGCCCTCGCTGGCGCGCCGGGAACTGCGTGACCGGCCGTGGGACCCGCGGCCGTACTGCCTCGTTCGGTCCTGGCTTCCCGCGGAGCGTCACCGCTTCGTTCCGCCGCGTGGGCGGTGACGGTGCGCCAGGGCCTCGTACGAGGCGGACAGGGCGGGCGCCGCGGTCTCGTACGTCCGTTGCGCCACGCCGACGAACAGGCAGTCCACGACCAGGAGTTGGCTGGTGCGCGAGGACATCGCGGCCGGCCTGAGCTCGCTCTCGCGCGCCGTGGACGTGGTGAGGATGTGGTCGGCGTACTGCGTCACGGGCCCGTCCGGACGGCCGGTGATCGCCACGGTCGTCGCGCCGTGCTCGAAGGCCACGCGCAGCGGCTCGATCACGTCGCCGGTGGAGCCGGAGTGCGTGATCGCGATCGCCACGTCCTTCGCGCGCAGCTGGACTGCGTTGGTGACCGCGAGATGGGGGTCGTTGGGCGCATGCGCTATGAGCCCGATGCGCAGCAGTTTCTGGACGAGGTCCTGGGCGACGAGCCCGGACGCCCCGATGCCGTACACGTCGATGCGGCGAGCGGTGGCGAGCGCCGCGACCGCGGCTCCGAGCTGCACGGTGTCGATTCCGGCCGCCGTGTCTGCGAGGGTCTGCTGCTCGTCGTAGGCGAGCTTGGCGACGACGTCCCCGATGGAGTCGTCGACGGCGATGTCGGCGGTGACGGCCGGGGCGCGGCCCGACTGCTGATGGGCGGCGAGTCCGGCGAGGGCGAGCCGCAGGTCGCGGTAGCCGGGATAGCCGAGGAGTCGGGCCGTGCGGACGACGGTTGCCTCGCTGGTCCCGGTCAGTTCGGCGAGCCCGGTCACCGTGAGGGCCGCGCAGCCGGCCGGGTCACCGGCGACCGCCTCGGCGACGCGCTGCATGGACCGGGTCATCGAGGGTGCGAGGGTCCGCACCTTTGCGGAGAGCGCGGCGGGGGCGGGCGGCGCCTCCGGGCCCACGGACCCCGGGAAAATTCCCTTCACATCCTGGGACACGAAGTGAAAGATATTTTCCGTTCGGACGTCGGGTCAAGAGTGCGCACAATAGGTGCATGGACCCCATCAGCCCCCTGGAGCAGGCCTTGCACGCTGCTCGCGCCCTCGTGCTGGCCGATCTGGTCGCGGGCGAGGTCGCCGAGGCGGACGTCGTCTCGATCGTCGAGGACTCCGTCGCACAGCGTCGATGGTGGGTCGAACAGTGGCCGGACGGTGCGGAGTACGTGGCGGGACTGGTCGCGCAGGACGTCCAGGACGCACTGCTGGAGCGATACGGGCGCTGGCCTCTGTGCCCCGTCTGCGGCACCGGCGACCCGCACGCTCTCGACGTCGAGCCGGAACTCGGCCCCGATCCGCACTGGGTGTGCTCCCAGGCGGGCGTGAAGGTCGCGGCGGTCGGCGCTCTCGCGCAGGCGACGGGCGGGATGCCGTCCTCGTGACGATCTATGTCGACCCTCCCACCTGGCCGGGCCACGGCCGTATGTGGTCGCACCTGATCAGCGACGTCTCGTTCGAGGAACTGCACGCGTTCGCCGAGGACCTGGACCTACCGCGCCGCGCCTTCGAACGCGACCACTACGACCTCCCGTCCGACCGGTACGCGGACGCGGTGCGGGCCGGGGCGGTGGAGGTCAGAAGCCGCGACGTGGTGCGGCTGCTGCACGCGTCCGGGCTGCGCAGGCGCAAGGGCCGCGTTCCCGGGCTCAGCCGTCCAGTGCGTACGCGTAGGTCTGCTCGTCCTCACTCACACGGGTGAACCCGGCCCGTGTGACCACGCCCTGCGAGGGGATGTTGGCCCGGTCGACGGTCGCGAGGAGGGTCCGCACGCCGCGCCCGGCCAGTGCCCAAGCCGCGAGGGCGCGCAGCGCCTCGGTGGCGTAGCCGTTCCCCCGGGCGCCCTCGACCAGGTCGTAGCCGACCTCCACGCGGCCCTCCTCGTCCGGGTGACCGTGGAAGCCCATGCTCCCGACGGCCCGGCCGTCCTCGGTCCGCACGAGCACGAACACCCCCCACTCCGGCCGGTGCACCCCCGCCGCGTACGCCTTCAGGAGCATGCCGGCCGCGTCGCGCGTGCCCTCGAAGGGGCCGCCGTCGAGCCACTCGAAGCCGCCCGTCCCGCCCAGACGCAGATCGGTGGCGGCCGCCGGAGTGACGCCCTGAAGAGTGATTCGTGCGGTGGGGATCACCGGGTTGTTGCTCCAGCGCCACTCGGTCACGGGGGCGCGTCCCGGCAGGTCGCCGCGGCCTGTGGCCCACAGGAGGGTGCGCCAGTGGTCGGGGTCGGGTCTCACGTGCGGGAAGAGCCGGGTCAGTACGTCCTCGCAGAGCTTGGCGGGCGGTTCGTACGCGAGTCCGAGGCCCTGCGCCATGTCGTGCGTGTGCAGCAGGACCTCGGCGACGCCCATCGCGGCGAACCCCTCCCGTTCCGCACTGCGGAAGGGGTAGGGGTGGAAGGCCCGCACCTGGCGGGGCGTGGTGGAGACGACGGCGGCGAGCAGCACTCCCGCGGTCTCGATCACCTGCAGTGCGCCCTCGTTGCCGGCGTCGTCCTCGAGCACGATGTCGAAGGGCACGTACGCGTCCTGCGCCCGCCCCGCCAACTGCCCGGCGTACGCGAAGAGGTCACCCGCGATGTGCTCGGCGGTGCGGCGGCAGTCCCACTCGAGCCGCCCCGCCCTGACCTTGCTCCAGTCCTGGTCCACGCCGACCCGCAACGCGGCCACGGCCCCCTCGACGGCTTCCGTCACCCGTTCCCCACCCATGCTCCGCATGCCGAGCAGGGTAGGCGGCGCCGGTTCTCAGAGCGACAGCATTTCCAGCTCGGACCCGATGTTGTATCGGGCAGTCGCCTCCCAGCGCTCCTGCCCGTACGGGGTTCTGAACAGCTGGGGCAGTTCCAGAAGTTGGCGGAGGACGGTGGCACGGCCCGCACGGAAGGCGTCGTTCGGCACGAAGCCGTACTCCTCGCGGACGGCGGCCGTGTACGTGGCGTACGCGGACGGGGGCGAGGCGAGGATCGCCAGGTCGGCGTCGCACAGCACCTGGCCGTTGCGGTCGTCGTCGGCGGGGTCGTGGGTGACCGTGAGGCGCACCAGACGGGCGACCTCGGCCGTCGTGGTCCGCGCCACCCCCGCCTCGGGGAGCGCGCGCTCGGCGAGGCGCGCGGAGCGCTCCTCGTTCTCCGAGCGGTCCGGCTGGTAGACCGCGTCGTGGAACCAGGCGGCCAGACGCACGGCCTCCGGGTCGTCGGCGAACTCCGCCAGAACGTCGACGCGGTCCAGCACCGCCGCCAGATGCTCGACCGTGTGGTACCGGCGTTGCGGCTCCGACCAGCGGTGCAGCAGGTTGTCGGCGAAGGGCGCGGGGTCGGGCTCCGGGGCGCCCTTCCGCGCCGCGAGCAGAGTGCGCAGCCAACGGGAACGCAACGCGTCGAGATCGGTCATGCGGGCATTCTTCCGTGTTCCGGGGGCGGACCGCTGTGCCCGGCCGGCACGAACGGTGAGCGGCCGACGGCCCACCGGCCGGCCGGCGGGGACCAGGCGACTTCCGCGACCGTCCGCGCCCCGGGGACCGCCGGGCTACGTGATCTTCTCGCCCCCAACACCGCGCCGCCGTACCCTTAAATTGGACTAGACCTATAGTTGCTCCAGGGAACACCGATGGAAGGGGTCCTATGAGCACGCGTGCAGTCCTGGAGGTGATCGCCCTCGGCGTCGAGGACGCGGTCGCCGCCCAGGCCGGAGGCGCGGACCGCCTCGAGCTGGTCACCGACATCGCCGCCGACGGGCTCACCCCGCCCGCCGAGACCTTCGCGGGGATCCGCGCCGCCGTCGGCATCTCGCTGCGCGTGATGCTCCGGCTGCGGGACGGCTTCGCGGCCGGTGACGTCGAGGACCTCGTCCGGACCGCGCGCGAGCTGCGCGCTGCCGGTGCCGACGAGTTCGTGTTCGGTTTCCTGGGCGAGGACGGCAGCCCGGACCTCGGCGCCGTGGAGCGGCTGGTCGCGGTGCTGGGGGGCTGCCGCTGGACCTTCCACCGCGCGATCGACCGGGCCGCCGACCGGGACGCCCTGCGCAAGCAGCTCGCCGATCAGCCGGGCCTGGACACCTATCTCACGGCGGGTTCGCCGGACGGCGTGGACGACGGGTTGCCCACACTCGTCACCGAGGCCGCGCGGCGCGGCGAGCCCGGCTACAACCAGCGGCTCCTTGTCGGCGGAGGCCTGCGTCTGGAACACGTGCCCCGGCTGCGCGCCGCGGGGGTCGACGCCTTCCACATCGGCGGGGCGGCCCGCACCGACGGCTGGGACTCGCCGGTCTCCGTGGAGGCGGTCCGGGAATGGCGTACGGCGGTCGACACCTGCCGGTGAGCCCCCTGGGCCCGCTGCCCGCGTGCCCCTGGCGCGGCCACGGATACCACGGGCGGCGCGCGGACGCCGAACGATGTCCGGTCGCCGGGGCCCGGCTTCGCCGTCGGCCTGTGAGGGATTGGGGACCGGCCCGCGGCCTTGGCAGCAGCGTCCACAGTCGGGCTCAGGGGTCGAGCGACCTCCCTGTCGCCGGGATGCGGCCCTTGGTGTTCGGTGTCGGAGGCCGGCTCTCCTGGTCGCCGGGTCGTGAGGGATCCGGGACCGGCGCGCGTGCCACCGGTCTCGGTCGGGTGCAGGGGGCGGCGGTCTCCGGCTGCCAGGACAGCACACGTAGACGCACGGTGGGGGTGGCCGCCCCTCCTCGCCGTCCATCGGCCCCGCGCCCGCCGCAACGAACCAGCGTCCGCCGGCCAGCGCGATCACCGGAAGGCGACGGTGTTGCAGCGGGCCGACGCGGGTGTGCGTCCGGATCACGGCGGCGGGCGCCGGGTGGTGGGGCGGGCGCGGTGGCCGTCGCCGTCCTGTCGAGCAGCCCGTTCAGGCGAGCTGCGGCGGTAGGGGGGCCGCGTGGGTGACGATCAGGCCTGAGACCGCTCGGGTGAGGGTCACGTACAGCCGGCGCAGACCCGTTCGCTCGTCCGGTTCGCCGTCGACGACCGCCTGCGGTTCGTCGAGGACCACGTAGTCGTACTCCAGGCCCTTGGCGAGCGAGGCCGGGACCAGGGTCAGCCGGGTCTCCCGGGTCGTCTCCTCGCCCGGGACGAGGTGGCCGATGCCCGCCGCGGCGAGCGCCTCGGCGAGCGACGGGACCCTGGCGTCGGCCGCGATCAGGCCGATCGAGCCCTCGTTGCGCAGCAACTCGGCACAGGCGGAGACCACTTCGCCGGCCTCGCTGATCGGGCGGACCTGGAAGAAGCCCGGGTTCTCACGCACCGACGCCACCGGCGTCAGGCCCGGCGCGATGTGCGGCAGCAGCCGGGAGGCATACGTGATCACGTCCGTCGGCACACGGAAACCGGCCGTCAGCTCCTCGACCATCGCCTCCTGCTTCCCGAGGTGGGTGAGCGCCTCCTGCCAACTCCGCGTGGCCCAGGGGGTGGTGCCCTGGGCGAGGTCGCCGAGCACGGTCGCCGAACCGGTCGTGCAGCGCCGGCCGACTGCCCGGTACTGCATCGGGGAGAGGTCCTGCGCCTCGTCGAGCACGACGTGCCCGAGCGAGTGGGTGCGCTGGACGAGGTCGGTGGCCTCGTCGATCAGCACGGCGTCCGCGGGCGACCACTTGGCGGACTTCACCGAGCGCACCGGCTTCGCCCAGAGGATCGTCTTCCGCTCGTCCTCGTCGAGGATCCCGTCCGCGTGCACGGCGAGGAAGTCGGCGTCGGTGAGCAGCCGCAGGACCAGCTTCGCCGGGTCGACCGCCGGCCAGATCTCCTTGACCGCCGCCTTCACCGCGGCGCTGCGGGCGACGGCGTCCTGCACACGGTCGTCGGGTGCCTCTCCCGCCCGCTCCATCTGGACCAGCACGGCATGCGCGATCCGCTGCGGCAGGGCCTCGCGGGCGGCGCCGTAGCGGATGTCACGGTCGAGCAACTCTCGCACGATCTCCTCGAGTTCGTAGGCCGGCACACGCCAGCGGCGGGAGCCGCGCACCACCACGACGGGCTCGGTGGGCGTCGTCACGTGCGAGCGGACGGCGCGGCGGAGCACCTCGGCCAGGCGCGCGTCGCCCTTGACGACGGCGGCGGCCGCGGTGTCCGTGCCGCGGACCTCGACATGCGCGACCAGGTCGTCGACCGTCGCCTGCCGCACCTCGAGCTCGCCGAGCGCGGGCAGCACCTGCTCGATGTAGTGCAGGAAGGACTTGTTCGGCCCGATGACGAGGGTGCCGGTGCGGGCGAGCCGCTCGCGGTGCGCGTACAGAAGGTAGGCGACCCGGTGCAGACCGACGGCCGTCTTTCCGGTGCCGGGACCACCCTGCACGCAGACGCTTCCCGACAGTCCGGACCGCACGATCTCGTCCTGCTCGGGCTGGATGGTGGCCACGATGTCGCGCATCGGGCCGACGCGCGGGCGCTCGATCTCCTGCTGGAGCAGCTTGCTGACGGCGGCGGCCTCGCCGGGGTCGGAGAGGTGCTCGTCCTCGTACGCGGTGAGGTCGCCCCCGGTGTAGCCGAAGCGGCGGCGCAGCCCGATGTCCATCGGGTCCTTCTTCGAGGCCCGGTAGAACGGCTGTGAGACGGGCGCGCGCCAGTCGATGACCATCGGGTCGCCGTCGCCGTCGTGCACATGACGCCGGCCGATGTAGAAGCGCTCGCCGTCCGCTCCCTCCGCCTGATCGGCGCCCGGCGCGTGCAGGTAGTCGAGGCGGCCGAAGAACAGCGGGGTGTGGCTGAGATCGGCGAGGGCCTTGATGCGCTCGTCGATCTGCCGGGCGAGCACCTCGGCGTTGACCCAGTTCGCGGTGACGTCTCTGATGTCGAGGTTCTCGACGTCCTCGCGCATCGCGCGCAGCGCGGCCCGCGAGGCGGCGAGATGCGAGCGCTCACGGGAGAGAGGATCGGTCGCGGACGGGGCGGACAGGGGGGAGCCGGGCTCGGGAGCAGACGGGGCGGACGGGGTGGACACGGAAAGGTGCCTCCGGGGCGGGCGGCGGGCTGGGCGGGGCGCGTGGGCGCACCGGCCGGGCGGCGCGGTGACGGGTGGCGGTGGTGCCGTCCGGTTTCCGTCCGGACGACGGCCCTCCGTGAAGGGAGGCGGGCAAGAGAGGAGATTCTAGGTGACGGGTGAATGGGTCGGCCAACGGTTTTTCCGGCGCCTCGGGGTCGCGTGTCCGCCTGCCCTAGGGGACGGGATCCCTCCGGAGGAGTACACGGACCCCGACCGGAGGGGGACGGGGAAGCCGCGCAGGTTACGTCCTTGGTCCGACGCCATTCGGGTCAGGCGGTTCCACCATGGAGACATGAGTGCAGGTACCTTCACCCCGGCCCGGCACGGGCCGCCGTCCGGCGCGACCGCCGTCGACGGCAACCGTCACCGCCATCGCCTCGGCGACGCCGTGCGCGCCGTCAAGGTGTTCCTCGGCGCCGCGATCGACGTGGTCCTCCTCGGCGAGTACGGCGAAGAGGCGGGCGTCCGCAGCAGCCGGTGACGGCGTCCACGCGGCGCCCGAACGCACGGGCGGCACCGCCCGGAGTGCGAGGGTCCGCTCCATGGCTGACGGAACGTGACCACTCGTACACCGTCTGTGGCTTCTTCTCCGGCTTCGCTCCGCGCTCTCGATCTCAGTTCTCGGCGAGCAGTTCGTCGGCGTCCACGATCCGGTACGCGTAGCCCTGTTCCGCCAGGAAGCGCTGGCGGTGGGCGGCGAAGTCCTGGTCGATGGTGTCGCGGGCGACGACCGAGTAGAAATGCGCCTGATGGCCGTCGGCCTTGGGGCGCAGCACCCGTCCCAGCCGCTGCGCCTCCTCCTGCCGTGACCCGAACGTCCCCGACACCTGGATGGCGACGGTCGCCTCCGGCAGGTCGATGGAGAAGTTCGCGACCTTGGAGACGACGAGCACACTGATCTCGCCCTCGCGGAAGGCACCGAAGAGCTTCTCACGCTGTGCGTTGCTGGTCTCGCCCTTGATCACGGGCGCGTCCAGGTGCTCACCCAGCTCGTCCAGCTGGTCGATGTACTGCCCGATGACGAGGATCTGCTGCCCCGCGAAGCGCCGCACCAGGGCCTCCGTCACCTTCCGCTTGGTGTCGGTCGTGGCGCAGAACCGGTACTTCTCCTCGGTCTCCGCGGTGGCGTACGCGAGTCGCTCGGAGTCGGTGAGGTTGACCCGCACCTCCACGCAGTCGGCGGGCGCGATGTACCCCTGCGCCTCGATCTCCTTCCAGGGAGCGTCGAACCGCTTGGGGCCGATGAGAGAGAACACGTCCGACTCACGGCCGTCCTCCCGCACCAGGGTCGCCGTGAGCCCGAGCCGCCGCCGCGCCTGGAGGTCCGCGGTGAACTTGAAGACGGGCGCGGGCAGCAGGTGCACCTCGTCGTAGACGATGAGTCCCCAGTCCCGGGAGTCGAACAGCTCCAGGTGGGGGTAGACACCCTTCCGCTTGGTGGTGAGCACCTGGTAGGTCGCGATGGTGACCGGCCGGATCTCCTTGCGCGTACCGGAGTACTCGCCGATCTCGTCCTCGGTGAGCGAGGTCCGCTTCACCAGTTCGTGCTTCCACTGTCGTGCGGAGACGGTGTTGGTGACGAGGATGAGGGTGGTGGCCTTGGCCTGTGCCATGGAACCGGCGCCCACCAGCGTCTTGCCGGCGCCGCAGGGCAGGACCACGACGCCGCTGCCGCCGTGCCAGAAGTTCTCCACGGCCTGCTTCTGGTAGGGCCGCAGGGCCCAGCCATCCTCGCGCAGTTCGATGGGGTGCGCCTCGCCGTCCACGTAACCGGCGAGGTCCTCGGCGGGCCAGCCCAGCTTGAGCAGCGCCTGCTTGATCTGCCCGCGCTCGGAGGGATGGACGGCGACCGTGTCCTGGTCGATCCGGGTCCCGACCAGCGGGGCGATCCGCTTCGAGCGCAGCACCTCCTCCAGGACGGGCCGGTCGGTGGTCGTCAGGACCAGCCCGTGCGCGGGGTGCTTGGTGAGGGTCAGCCGTCCGTACCGGTCCATGGTCTCGGCGATGTCGACCAGCAGCGCGTGCGGCACCGGATAGCGGCTGTACTGCACGAGCGCGTCCACGACCTGCTCGGCGTCGTGCCCGGCGGCCCGCGCGTTCCACAGTCCGAGCGGGGTCACCCGATAGGTGTGGATGTGCTCGGGTGCCCTCTCCAGTTCGGCGAACGGCGCGATGGCCCGACGGCAGTCGTCTGCCTGCTCGTGATCGACTTCGAGAAGCAGGGTCTTGTCGGACTGGACGATGAGAGGACCATTCACGCGCGGCACCCTTTCCCTGTGGCCAAACGTCCAGTGTGCCTCATCCGGGGGTGATCACGGCAGGGCATGGCGCACGGCCCACAGCCCCCACGTGCGGCTCCCGCCCGCCGATACGGGTCATGACCGACCGGAGCGGCGCGGTGCGCGGCGGGACGAGAAGCTCGCGGTCGCGGACCGCCGACCGGGCCCGCCGGTCAGTCCTCGTCCGCCAGCTCCGCCACTCCCGTGATCCGGTGCAAGGGATACGTCCGGACCTCGTCGGCCGTGTGGTCGTACGCCGTGACGAAGCCGCCCTCCACGCGGATGGGGCCGATGACCCGCTGGCTGGCGGTCCCCTCGGCGTTGACGTAGCCGATCCAGAGGGACTCGCCGGTGAGGACGGCGGCCTGCACGGTGGCCAGCGTCTCCGCGGAGGTGGTGCGGGGCAGGTCCCCGCTCGCGTTGGGGGCTCCCGTGGTCTTGCGCGGTGTCGTGGAGGCCAGATCGCCGGCGCGGATGGCCCGCAGAGCCGCTGTGAGCAGGGTGGCGTCGGGCGGCGGGGGACCCTCCGGGACCGGCTCGGGCGCGGTGCGCGGTGGGGTGCGGTGGGCGTGGGCGCGGGTGATCAGGACGTCGCCCTCCGCCGACTCGGCGGCTGGCGCGAGGCCCAGCGCGCGCAGGCCTTCGAGGAGTGCCGCGGGGTCGGTCTGGGCGGCCAGGACCGTCGGGGCCAGCCGGCGCAGGCGCAGGGCGGCCGAGCGCTTGTCGGCGAGGATCTCGTTCAGCAGGGCGTCGTCGTCGCAGCGCACATACGCCGAGGCGGCGCCCACGCGCAGGTGGCCGTGTTTGCGGGCCACGTCGTCGATCAGGTACGTGAGCGGCTGCGGAACCGGGGTGCGGGAGTGCGCCGCGAGGAACACGTGCAGGTCGGAGGCGGTCCGGCCGGCGTCCAGGGCGCGGCGCACGGAGGCGGGCGTGAACCGGTACACCGTCGCGCCGCCCTTGGACTCGACGTCCGCGAGCACATCGAGCATGTCGGCCAGCGGCCGCTCCAGCGGGCCCGGTGCCACCGCCGTCAGATCCGCCTGGAGCAGGACGTGGTCCAGGGGTTCGGGCAGCAGGGGGGCGAGCAGACGCGCGGCGCGGGAGGCCGCCGCGCCCTGTTCGGCGGCGGTGAGGGGGACATGGGGGGTGGGGCGGTGGTGCTGCCGGTGGACGGGGAGCTTGTCGCCCGGGCCGGCCGCCTCGGTGGGCGGTGCGTGGTCCGCGGGCCCGGGCGCACCGATCAGGGCGCGGCCTTGCGCGGACAGGGCCCCGCGGCCCGTGACGCCCAGCAGTTCCGCCTCCGACAGGGTCCACTGGGCGAGGCGGGTGCGCAGATCGTCGGCCGCGGGCCGGTCGGCGCGCGGGGGGCGTTCCCAGCGCAGGCGGGCCAGGACCGATTCCGGGGCGGCGGAGGCACCCTCGGGGAGCCCGGCGAGCAGGGTGAGGACCCGGTGGCGGACCTCGGGCGCGGCCGAGCGGTCGAGGCCGGGGCCGAGCGCGGAGAGCGTACGGTCCTTGGCGTCGCGACCGCCGACGAGTCCAGGGGTGCGGGTCGCGTCCAGCCAGGCGGTGACGAGCCGGGTCCAGCGTTCGGCGGCGGGCAGCTCCCGCCACTCGTCGTACGCCGGGGTCGCCGCGTACCGCTCGTCGGCCTCGCCGTCCGACGCCAGCAGGCCCGCCGTGTAGGCCAGTTCGACCCAGAAGGCGGCCACGGGCTCGGACACGTCGAGTGCCACGGCCGTCCGCTTGAGGTCCCGCACGCTCAGCCCGCCCGCGCGCAGTACCGAAGGGCCGCCCTCGTCCCAGTCCTTCAGCAGTTCCTCGACGGTCGCGAGCGCGGTGCAGGCCTGGCCCGCCGCCGTCGCGTCCACGATCTGCGGGCGGTGCGTGGCGGCGGCCTCCACGGCGGGTGGCAGCGGCTCGGTGTGCCGGTGGGCGCGGCCCGAACGCAGATGCAGGGCCACCTCGCGGGGCAGGACGACGGTGCCGGGAGCGGTGGGCAGCAGCAGACCCCGGTCCAGCAGCCAGCGCAGCCGCGCCGCGGGATCGGGGGTGACCTGGCCGTAAGGGGGTCCCCACACCAGCCGGGACAGCACCTCGAGGGACTCGGCGGGGGCGGTCTCGAGGAGCGCGGCCATGCGCGCGCGGTCCGTGAACAGGGCGGTGAGGGAGGCCACGGCGGAGACGGCGTCGTGGGTGGTCGGCAGCCCGGCGGTGGTCAGGAGTTCCTGGATACGGCCCGGGGACATGCCGGCCGTCGTCTCGGCGGCGGTGGGGCCGAGGCCGGTGGGGGAGGGGTGCTGCGGGGACGGGGCGAGCAGTTCCCGGGCCGTGCGCACGAGCCGGAGCCGCTCGTCGTCGCCCCACACCAGGGCCTGCTCGCGCAGCGTGGCGAGCGCGCGCGGGAAGGCCTCGGCGACCGCGGGGTCGCCCTCCGCGCCGGCGTCACCGGCCATCAGGCCCAGCAGTTCGGCGTACGTGGCCGGGTCCCCGGCGACGGCCAGGGCCTCCGCGGTCTGCTGGGCGAACCGGTCCAGACGCTCCAGCGCCCGCACCACGCTCGCCCGGGTGGCGGCCCGCGTGGCGAGCTGGGTGAGGTCGGTGGGGACGGGGGTGATGAGGTCCGGGCGGGCGCGAAGGAGAGCGGACAGAGAGGCGTCGTCCCGCGCGCGCAGCGACTCGGCCAGCGAACGCGGGGCGGCGGCGCCGCTTCCCGTGGCCGACGAGTCCTTGCGTGAGCGCTCCTCGGGGGTCATCCGGTCCACGGTAGCGGGTCATGTCACGGTGGTGCCGAGGACGGCACGGTTCAGCCCGGTCGTGCGCCACGGGCCCGTCCGGCGATCGAGGACGCGGGCGGCGCCCGGGCCCGTCGGGCCCGGGGCGGAGCGCCCGGAGAGGGCATGCGCGGGATACGGTACGGGGTGAAATCGGCCCACCCCGGAGGGGTTTCGTGGGGATCGAGAGCGACCAACTGGTCTTCGACTATCTGAGCCGGGTCGGCGACGTGGCCCAGCAGCGCCAGCTGCCGTCGGCCGCGCGGATGCGGCTCGTGTCCGACCTGCGCAACGAGATCGACCGGCGGCGCGCGAAGTCCCCGGTCGACAGCCCGGCCGCGGTCCGCCGGATCCTCGCCCGCCTCGGCACACCGGACGAGGTCGTGGCCGCCGCGTCCGACGACTCCGCACCCGGCGGCTCGGTGAGCCGTCCCGCCGCCGTCCCCCTTCAGCGCGCCGACGACTCCGGGGACCGGCCCAAGGGCCTGCGGCGCGTCGTGCCCCGGCCACGGTCCGCGGATCCCGCAGGCACCTCCCGCAACACGCCGTCCCCGCCCCATCTCGCCGGTGCGGACGAACTGGGCGACAGCGCCGCCGTGCCGGACTGGTGGCGGGTCGACGGCCCGCGCGGCGGCGGGTTCGAGCTCGGGGACGCCGTGCCCGGGTTCGTCGGCGGCGTGGAGATCCCCGAACTGCTGAAACCGCCGCCGGCCGACCCGCCGAAGCCGCAGGGCGGCCATGCCGAGGACTCGGAGACGGCCGTGGAGGCCGCCCCCGCGGCCGAGGACACCGCGGCGCCGCGCCGTCGGCTGCTCCGGCTCACCGGCCGGCGCAACCCGCTGCTTCTCCTGGCCGCCGGGCTGCTCGTCGCGGGCGCGGTGCTCGGCAGTTGGATCGCCCTCGGTCTCGGCTGGCTCATCGCAGGGGCGTCCCGCCGGCTGACGCGGGCCGAGTCCAAGTGGGCGGTCGTGGGCATGCCGAGCCTGGCCGCGGCCGCCGGCATCGTCTGGATCTGGGGCCGCACCGACGGCCGCTGGGGCGACCCGATCGCCCAGGGCCATATGAACGACGCGGTGGTGCAGACCTGGCCGTGGGTGGTCCGGGGTGCCGCCGTCGCCTCCGCCCTGTACCTGGCCTGGCGGTCACAACGGGTCAGATGAGGCGGCGGCGCCGCGGCGCGGGGCGACGGCCGGAGCCCCGTGTCCTCGGGCACGCCCTCCTGGGACAATCGCCCATATGACCTCTCGCGCCCTCACCGTCGGCTTCGACCTGGACATGACGCTGATCGACTCCCGGCCCGGAATCCACGCCTGCTACCAGGCGCTTTCCGCGCGTACGGGGACGTATATCGACGCCGATCTGGCGATCACCCGGCTCGGGCCGCCGCTGGAGGACGAACTCGTCCACTGGTTCCCGGCGGACGGGATCGCCGCCACCGCGGACCTGTACCGGGAGATGTATCCCGCCATCGCCATCGCCGCGACGCCCGCCATGCCCGGCGCCCGTGAGGCGATCGAGGCGGTACGGGCGGCCGGTGGACGCGCGATCGTCGTCACCGCCAAGTTCGAGCCGAACGCCAAGCTGCACCTGGAGCACCTCGGTATCGAGCCCGACGCGGTGATCGGCGACCTGTGGGCGGAGCAGAAGGCGGAGGCACTCGTCGAGCACGGCGCCGCCGTCTACGTCGGCGACCACATCGGGGACGTCCGGGGCGCCCGCAGCGCCGGCGCCCTCTCCGTCGCCGTCGCCACCGGGCCCTGCACCGCCGACGAGTTGCGGGCCGCGGGCGCCGACGTCGTCCTCGCCGGCCTCACCGAGTTCCCCGCCTGGCTGACGGCGTACAGGTCCCGGTAGCGGCCGGGCTCGGTCCGAGGCGCTAGGAACGGGCCCCGCGCGCTCGCCGGCGGCCCTGCGCGATCGACTGGAACACACCCGCCCCGGCCATCAGGAAGCCGACGGCCATGAGCATGCTCAGGCCGAACATGTAGGTGGGGAAAGGCTTCGTTCCGAGCAGGAACGGGGCGACCGTGACCAAAGTGGCCACCGCTCCGACGAAGAACACGATGGCACCGGCACGGATCAGACGGTCGCCGGCCGCGGCGGAATTCGCTTGGGTTTTGTCACGCACCGGACCAGGGTAGTTCCCATCGCGAGGAACCACTCGGCGACGTCTTGTCACCGGGCCCCGGACCATTAGCCTTGGTACCGGCGGGTCCGTGCGGCCCGCTGCAGTGCTATCCAGAGCCGTTTACCGAAACACTTTGCAGACGCAGTTTCCGACGAGTACGAGGACGAGGACAGACGTGCCTACCGGCAAGGTCAAGTGGTTCAACAGCGAGAAGGGCTTCGGCTTTCTCTCCCGCGACGACGGCGGCGACGTCTTCGTCCACTCCTCGGTTCTCCCCGCCGGAGTCGATGCCCTGAAGCCGGGCCAGCGCGTGGAGTTCGGAGTCGTCGCCGGTCAGCGCGGCGACCAGGCGCTGTCGGTCACCCTTTTGGACCCGGCCCCGTCGGTCGCCGCCGCGCAGCGCAAGAAGCCGGACGAGCTGGCGTCCATCGTCCAGGACCTGACGACCCTCCTCGAGAACATCACCCCGATGCTGGAGAAGGGCCGTTACCCCGACAAGGCCTCCGGCAAGCAGATCGCGGGCCTGCTGCGCGCGGTCGCCGACCAGTTGGACGTCTGATCCCGGTCAGGGGAAGACGAGCGCGTCCGGGCCGAGGGGCGGCACCAGCCCCTCGGCCGCGGCACGGGTGAGCAGCCCCCGGACCGCGGCGTAGCCGTCCTCGCCGAGGTCGGCCGTGAACTCGTTGACGTACAGCCCGATGTGCTGGTCCGCGACGGCCGGGTCCATCTCCTGTGCGTGCTCCATGACGTAGGGCCGCGACACCTCGGGGTCCTCCCAGGCCACGCGTACGGACGTGCGGGCCGACTCGGCGAGCAGCTTCAGCGTGTCCGCGCCCAGCGAGCGCTTGGCGATGATCGCGCCCAGCGGAATGGGCAGGCCAGTGGCGTCCTCCCAGTGCTCGCCCATGTCGGCGAGCTTGTGCAGCCTGTAGTTCTGGTACGTGAACCGCGCCTCGTGGATGACGAGGCCCGCGTCGACCTTCCCGTCGCGCACGGCCGGCATGATCTCGTGGAACGGCATGACGACGATCTCGCCGACCCCGCCGGGCACGGTGTCCGCGGCCCACAGACGGAAGAGCAGATACGCCGTCGACTTCTCGCTCGGCACGGCGACGGTGCGGCCCGTGAGATCGGCTCCCGGCTCCCGGGTGAGCACCAGCGGCCCGCAGCCGCGGCCCAGCGCGCCGCCGCACGGAAGCAGGGCGTACTCGTCGAGGACGTACGGCAGGACGGCGTACGACACCTTCAGCACGTCGAGCTCGCCGCGCTCGGCCATGCCGTTGGTGATGTCGATGTCGGCGAAGGTGACGTCGAGGGCCGGCGTGCCCGGGATGCGGCCGTGGGCCCAGGCGTCGAAGACGAAGGTGTCGTTCGGGCAGGGGGAGTAGGCGATCCGGAGGGGCTCACTGGTTGCGGTCATGCTGGTTTCCAACTCTCCAATACGGGCGCGAGCTTCCCGAAACCCTCGGTGAGGGCCGCGAGGGCGTCGCCGATGCGCCAGGCGGCGCGATCGCGCGGTCCGACGGGATTGGACACGGCGCGGATCTCCACGACGGGTGTGCCGTGCGCGATGGCCGCCTCGGCGACGCCGAAGCCCTCCATCGCCTCGGCGAGCGCGTGCGGATGCCGGGTGCGCAGCTCCGCGGCGCGTGCGGCGCTCCCCGTGACGGTCGAGACGGTCAGGACGCCCCCCGTGAGCGCACCGGTGGCGGCGACGAGGTCTCGTACGAGTGAATTCGGTGGCCGGTGATTGACCGTGCCGAAGCCGAGTGCGGTGACGGGCAGAAATCCGTCCGGGGTCTCGGCGCCGAGGTCGGCGGCGACGATGTCGTCGGCGATCACGAGCGAGCCGACGGGGGCGTGCGGTGCGAATCCGCCCGCGATGCCGGCGGAGACGACGAGGTCGTACGGGGTGCCGTCGAGCGCGGCGGCGGTGAGCGCGCAGGCGGTGGAGGAGGCGGCGAGGGCGGGGCCCACGCCGGCCGCGAGCAGGTCGAGGGCGCCCGTGCGGTGCAGGGTCACCCCGGGAAGGGGGATCTCGACCGCCGGGGACGGGAACGCCTGGGCCACCGCATCCCGCTCGACCGGGACGGCGGTGGCCACCAGGACATGTGCGCGGGGCGTGGTCAGGAGGCCTTCTCGAGCTTGAAGGTCCACAGACCGGTCACCTTAGTCGTGCCCTCCTTGATGGAGACGCGCGTCGAGTTGCCGCTCGCCCCGTACTGCGCGTTGAAGAACACACTGCCCGGGATCGTGCGGTAGGTCTTCTTGCTGGACTCGGTCAGCGGCTGACCGTTCAGCAGGATCGTCCAGCCCTGGTCCGCGATGCTCGGGTCCACACCGAAGCGGACCGTCTCATCGGGGTCGACCTTGATCGACTTGACGTCCTTGGACGTCAGGCACTTCGCCAGATCCGCGGCCGCGACTTCGTTGCCGTCGTTGTAGCAGTCGGTCTGGGAGCTCACCGAGTTCGTGCCGACCGTGATGGTCGCCAGCGGGGTCGGCTTGTTGCAGGCGGACAGCAGGAGAAGTCCGGCGGAAACGGCGCCGAGGGCGGCTACGGCGCGGCGGGAACGCAGTGCGGTCATGGCCGAAGGCTATCGGGCACCGCCGAGCCGCTCCCCACCTGGGGTGCGCGACGTGCCGCGCACTCGTGCGATCAGGTGCCGGGGGTTGTGGTCAGGCGGCCTGCCTTCGCTCCGTGCCGCCGCGCCGCGCCGAGGCGAGCAGGCCCCGCACGGTCGGCAGCCAGCCCGCCGCGACGATGGCGGCGCCGACCACGAGCCCCAGCACACCGTTCAGCGGCAGCGAGATGCCGATCGCCCCGCCCAGCACCCAGGCCATCTGCAGCAGCGTCTCGGAGCGCGCGAACGCGGAGGTGCGGACCAGTTCCGGCACGTCCCGCTGGATCAGCGCGTCCAGCGACAGCTTGGCCAGCGCCTGCGCGAACCCGGCGAACGCCGCCAGACACGCCACCAGGAACGCGCCGAAGAAGATCGCGGCGGTGATCGCCACGCCCAGCACGATCGCCACCACCGTCACGATGATCACTTCCGGTGCGCGCGATTTCAGCCATGCCCCGACGGCCGTGCCCAGCGCGTTGCCCGCGCCCGCCGAGACGCCGACTACGCCGAGCGAGACCGCCGCGCTCTCACCCGTGAGCGGGTGCTCCCGCAGCAGGAAGGCGAGGAAGAAGATCAGGAAGCCGGACAGGCAGCGCAGGGCGGCGTTGGCGCCCAGGGCGTGGGTCACGGCGGGCCCGACCGTGCGCAGCCCGGGGCGCCGGGCCGTGGTGCGGCGCGACCCGTGCAGGTGCTCGGGGTCCGCCGCCAGCAACGCGATGTCCTCACCCTTGGCGGAGTCGACCTTCGGCGGCAGCGAGAAGGACAGGAACGTACCCGCGACGAAGATCACGAAGGCGCCGTAGAGCGGCCAGCTCGGGCCGACGGTGTGCAGCGCGGCGCCCACGGGAGCGGCCAGGCCCGTCGCGAGCAGGCCGCTGAGGGTGACCCGCGAGTTGGCCTTCACCAAGGAGAAGGCCGGCGGCAGCAGCCGTGGCACCACGGCACTGCGGATGACGCCGTACGCCCTGGAGGCGACGAGCACGCCGAGCGCGGCCGGATACAGCTCCAGGCCCCCGCCGGCCACTGCGCCCGCGATGATCAGCGCGAGCAGGGCACGGGCGAGCATCGCGCCCGCCATCGCGGCCCGGCGGCCGTGCGGGAGCCGGTCCAGGAGCGGGCCGATCACCGGTGCGAGGATCGTGAACGGCGCCATGGTGATGGCGAGATAGAGCGCGACGCGTCCGCGGGCCTCGTCGGTCGGCACGGAGAAGAAGACGGTCGAGGCGAGAGCGACCGTGATCATCACATCGCCGGCGCCGTTGACCGCGTGCAGTTCGATCAGTTTGCCGAGACCGGACTCGCCGGCGCCGTGCGCGTGCGTGGCCCGGCGGATTCCGCGGGCGGCGCCGGTGACGGGCAGGTGCAGGGCACGGCCGACCGCGCGGACGGACCCGCCGAACCGGCCCGAACCGCCCTCCTGGCTGCGTCCCTTGACTCCCCCTGCCCCGGCGGTTCCATGGGACGACCTCGCGGCTGCCACCCCGTCATAGTGCCCCGAGAAAGCCGGGGGTAGTGCGGTTACCGCGCGTACGGGGGCGGAGTGGCGTCCGCGGAGGGCCCGACAGGCCCGAGGGCGGGAACCGGCCGGCGGGCCGGGGGGCCGTCCGCGTGACGCACCGGTCCGGCCCGCGGAGGACCGGGCTCCGGGAAAGGCCAGCGACTCGGTGTGGGCCGGGAGGCCGGGAGAAGGTAGCGTGCCTAGCGCGCCGTGGCGATTGTTCTCGGCCGCGCGCCTCTCATCCATCCCGCAGAATGGGTGGTGTAGGTGCGCCCGAGCGCGATCGGGCGCGGACGTCGACGCGGTCCGTTGGTCCGCTCCGTCCGCTCCCCCAGCCGAGGAAGGGCGCACCGTGAGACGGCGTAGGAGAGAAGCGATACCTGTGAGCGCAGCGACAACGCGAAGCCGCACCCCCGACCGTCTGTGCGCCGAGGCGGTCGACCTCGCCCGAGCCGCCGCCGAGGAGGCCGCCGCGCCCGGTGTCGTCGGCGAGCACGTCGGCACGGTCTCCGAGGGCGACCGCGTTGTCACGCACTTCTTCGAGGCGAAGGAGCTCGGGTACCGGGGCTGGCGCTGGGCGGTGACGGTGGCGCGGGCGTCGCGCGCCAAGGTGGTCACGCTCGACGAGACGGTGCTGCTGCCCGGCGAGGACGCGCTACTCGCGCCGGAGTGGGTGCCGTGGAGCGAGCGGCTGCGCCCCGGTGACCTCGGCCCCGGCGACCTGCTGCCGACGGACGCGGACGATCTGCGTCTCGAGCCCGGTTACTCGGGCGAGGACGAGCCGCCGCCGAACTCCGCGGTCTCCGGTGAGATGGCGGAGCTGGTCGAGGCGGAGGACGCGGAGGTGACCGCGGGAGCTCCGGCGAACCTGCCGATCGCCCCGTCGCGCGGCACGATCGCCGCGGTGGCGGAGGAACTGGGCATGCGACGCGCCCGGGTCCTGTCCCGGTACGGACTGCACATGGCGGCGGACCGCTGGGAGGACGCGTTCGGTCCGAAGACTCAAATGGCCCAGGCGGCGCCCGCGACCTGCGCCAGCTGCGCCTTCCTGGTGCCGGTCGGCGGCTCGCTGGGCCAGGCCTTCGGCGTGTGCGCCAACGAGTTCTCCCCGGCGGACGGCCGTATGGTCTCCCTGTCGTACGGGTGCGGCGCCCACTCGGAGGCGGCGGTCATGCCGAGGACACCGCGGCCGGCTCCCCCGGTGGTCGACGAGACGAAGGTGGAGCCCTTCCCGCTGCGGCCCTCTCCGGACTCGGGCTCGGTGCCCGCGGTGCCTGACGAGTCGTCTGCGGAGCTGGGGCACTCGTAACCGGCAGAGCGTCCCGCAAGCCGCGGTCCGGGTGCGACGGCCCCGGCCCGCCCACCGGGCAGACGGCGCATTCCGCGAGCCGCGGTGTCCCCGGCGCACGGTACCTTCGTCCCGCACGCGCTGAGAGGGAGAGTGAACCGTGAGCAAGTTCGTGCAGCCGGCAGCCGAGGGCGCGGACCCGTTCGGCACGGCCCGCCTGCGGCACGGGGTGCTGGACGCCTGGGCCACCAGCCCGGCCCGGTTCCGTGAGGACGCCAACGCCGAGGAGGACCTGGTACTCGGCGGGTACCGCGACCGCCTGGTCGTCGAGCTCGCGCAGAACGCCGCCGACGCCGCGGCCCGGGCGCAGGTCCCCGGCCGCCTGCGGCTCACCCTCCGCGAAGGTGTGCTGGTCGCCGCCAACACCGGCGCGCCCCTCGACGCGGTCGGCGTCGAGTCGCTCTCCACGCTGCGGGCCTCCGCCAAGCGCGACAGCCATGACGTGACCGTGGGCCGCTTCGGCGTCGGCTTCGCGGCCGTCCTCGCGGTCAGCGACGAGCCCGCGGTCGTCGGCCGGCACGGCGGTGTCCGCTGGTCCCTGGCCGAGGCCCGTGAACTGGCCGGCGAGACCGCCCGGCGCAGCCCCGGCCTCGGCGACGAGATCCGCCGCCGCGACGGGCACGTACCGCTGCTGCGGCTGCCGTTCCCCGCCGAGGGGACCGCTCCCGACCCGTACGACACCGTCGTCATCCTCCCGTTGCGCGACACGGCCGCCGCCGACCTCGCCGAACGGCTCCTCCAGGCCGTCGACGACGCCCTCCTGCTCGCCCTGCCCGGTCTCGAAGAGGTCGTCGTCGAGATCGAGGGCACGGGCCTGCGCACGCTGCGCCGCCGCACCGACGGCACCGACACCGTCGTCGAGGACTCCCGGGACGGCACCACCCGCTGGCGGACCGTCTCCCAGCACGGCCCCCTCACCCCTGACCTCCTCGCCGACCGCCCGGTGGAGGAGCGGCTGCGCCCACACTGGTCCGTGACCTGGGCCGTCCCCGTCAACGCGGACGGCACCCCGGCCCGGCCCCGTACGGCACCGGTCGTGCACGCCCCCACCCCGAGCGACGAGGCCCTCGGGGTACCCGCCCTGCTCATCGCCTCGTTCCCGCTGGACACCACCCGCCGGCACACCGCCCCGGGCCCGCTGACCGACTTCCTGGTGGAGCGGGCGGCCGACGCGTACGCCGAACTCCTCGGCGTCTGGCGCCCGGTGACCCCGGGCATCATCGACCTGGTCCCCGGCCCGCTCGGCAAGGGCGCGCTGGACGGCGCGCTGCGCCAGGCCGTCCTCGACCGGCTGCCGCGCACCGCCTTCCTGCCGCCGGCTAACGACGCGGGCGACGACGTGGAGCTGCCGGAGGCGCTGCGCCCGCGGGACGCCGAGATCGTGGAGGGCGCCGGCGCCGAGACCGTGCGGGTCCTCGCCGAGGTGCTGCCGAGTCTGCTGCCCGCCGGTCTGGAGCGCCGCGTGGAGCTGCGGACGCTGGGGGTCGACCGGGTGCCGCTGACGGAGGCGGTCGACCGGCTCGCGGGTCTCGAGAAGGAGCCCGACTGGTGGTGGCG
This sequence comes from Streptomyces sp. CA-106110, assembly GCF_050936285.1. Taxonomy (NCBI): domain Bacteria; kingdom Bacillati; phylum Actinomycetota; class Actinomycetes; order Kitasatosporales; family Streptomycetaceae; genus Streptomyces; species Streptomyces sp. CA-106110. Next base: position 6,729,365 of record NZ_JBNJNB010000001.1, read on the forward strand.
GCTGTACAACAGCCTGGTCGGGGTCGACCCCGACCGGCTGTCCGGCCTGCCCGTGCCGCTGGCCGACGGACGGACGACGATCGGACCGCGGCAGATCCTGCTGCCGACCGTGGAGGGTCCGCCGGTGGCTCCGGAGACCCTGGCCCGGCTGGGCCTCAAGGTCGCGCACCCGGACGCGGCGCACCCCCTGCTGGAGAAGCTGGGGGCCCTGCCGGCCACCCCGCGCGCCGTGCTCACCACCCCGCAGGTGCGGGCAGCGGTCGCCGCCTCGCTCGACGACGAGGGCCCCGGCTGGGACCAGGAGGGCCTGGACGCCGAGGAGCTGGCCGACACCGTGCTCGCGCTCGTCCGGGACGCCGGGCTCGAACCGGGTGAGGAGCCCTGGCTCGGCGCGCTCGCCCTGCCCGACGAGGACGGCGAACCCGCACCCGCCGGGGAACTGGTCCTGCCCGGCAGCTACTTCGCGCGCGTCATGCGTGAGGGTGAATTGGCCTTCGTCGACTCCGAGTTGGCCGAGCGCTGGGGTGAACAGCCGCTGGCTGCCTGCGGGGTGCTGGTCAACTTCACCCTGGTGCGTGCCACCGACGTCGTCCTCGACCCGGACGAACTGGAGCCCCGCGAGTCGGACTTCGCCGAACCCGACGACGTCGGGCTCCTCGACGCCGTCGACGTGTGGTGCGAGGACGTCCTGGACCGGCTGCCCGACACGCCCGTACCACCGGTGGCCACCGAGATCGTCGCCGTACGCGACCTCGACCTCGTGGACGACGACCGCTGGCCGCAGGCACTCGCCCTGCTCTCGCAGCCCCCGCTGCGGGACGCCCTCACCCAGCCCGTGCGCATCCTGCTGCCGGACGGCACGCACGAGATCGTCCGGCCGTACACGGCCTGGTGGCTGCGCGGTCACCCCGTGCTCGACGGACGGCGCCCCGCCGGTCTGCGGGCCGCGGGCGGCGATCCGCTGCTGCACGGTCTGTACGACGAGGCGGACGCGACCGGCTTCGACGACGAACAGGTGCTGCGGGCCCTCGGCGTGAGGACTTCGGTGGCGGCCCTGCTGGAGGAGCCCGGTGGTGCCGCGGAACTGCTGGACCGGCTCGCCGAACCCGAGCGGCCCGTGTCCGCCGCCCAACTCCACGGTCTGTACGGGGCCCTGGCCGAACTGGACCCGGAGCAGGTGACGCTGCCCGACGACCTGCGCGCGGTCGTGGACGGCCGGGTCGCCGTCGTGGACGCCGCCGACGCGGTGGTCGTCGATTCGCCCGATCTGCTGCCCTTCACCGAGGGCGTCGCGCTGCTGCCGGTGCGCCCGACGCGGGCGGCCGAACTCGCCGAGCTGTTCCAGGTGCGGCGGCTGAGTGAGTCGGTGACGGGCGAGGTCACCTCCGAGGGCGTCGAGCACGACGTACCGGAGTCCGTACGGGTCCTGCTGGGTCCGGCCACGCCGGCGTCGTACATCGAGCACGACGAGCTCGTCGTGGACGGTGTGGAGATCGACTGGCGCCTGGCCTCGGACGGCGTGCTCCACGCCGCCACCCTGGAGGGCGTCGCCGCGGGTCTCGCCTGGGCGGCGGGGCAGTGGCCGCGCCGCTTCGAGGTCGCGGCGCTGCTGGAGGACCCGTCCCGCACCGAGGAACTGGCGCGGGACCGCTGGTTCGACTGAGGCCCTGACCCTCCTCCCGGAGCCGTCGGGCGGTGCCCGCGGCTCCGGGCGGTGTGCGCGGAACGTGCCGCCGGGCGGCCCCGGTAATGCGACGGCAAAGAAAGCTTGGCCGTGCACAACCAAGGGTTTCGGCAGTTGATCTGATCATCCGAGTCAACAGACTCCCCAGACACTTGGGCCCCAGGGTGGGCAACCCCTGGCCCCTTTCTCCACGTGGAGAACGCAATGCGTATTCGCGCCACTGCGGCCGCCCTCACCGGCGCCCTGGCCATCTCCGCCTTCGCCGTGCCGGCCGCCCAGGCGGCTGCTGCCCCGTCCGCCAAGGCCTCCTTCAGCTCCGTCACCGCCAGGACGGGTGCCACCGCCACGCTCAACGTCACCTTCTCCAACATGAAGGTCAACAAGGGCAAGGCGATCGTTCTCGGCACCGGCACCAAGGTGAACGTGCCGGTCACCTACACCGTGACGCACGCCGCCGGTCTCGACACCAGCACCGCCAACTTCGCCACCGGACCGCTCATCTACCGCGGCTCCTCGATCACCAAGCCCACCAACCTGGAGATCGCCGACGACCCGGGCACCTGCACCGCCACCTCGTCGACGGTTCTCAGCTGCACGGCCGTCCTCACGGTCTACCGGTCCGACCTCGCAAACTCCGACGCCGGCACCTGGACGGCCGGTGGCCTCGCCATCACCATGAACGGCGACTCCAAGCAGCAGGGCAACCTCGGCAGCGTCAAGGTGCTGCGCGGCGGCAAGCTGACCACGGACGCCACCCCGGAGCCGGTGAAGAAGGGCAGCACCATCACCGTCGCGGGCAAGCTCTCCCGCGCCAACTGGGAGAACGGCACGTACGCCGGCTACGCGGGCCAGTACGTCAAGCTCCAGTTCCGCAAGAAGGGCTCCACCACCTACACCACGGTGAAGTCCATCAAGACGTCCTCGACGGGCGCCCTCAAGACCACGGTCAAGGCGTCCACCGACGGCTACTTCCGCTACAGCTTCGCGGGCAGCCCGACCGTCGCGGGCGTCAGCGCCACCGCTGACTACGTCGACGTGAAGTGATCTGACCCCAGGTACGGCTCGGCCCCCGCGTCCCGTCCGGGACGCGGGGGCCGATTCCGTGTGTGCCCAGCATGGGCGATTGCTTGGGGGTGGAAGTCCCCTGGGGGAAGAGGTGGTGCTAACCCCGAGCCGGAGGCAAGGGCGTCATCGTGAGATGGGGTCTGGAGGAAGCCCGAGGCGAGACCTGGGTACCGAGGAACACGAACCGCGTATGAGGCGTGCTGGTCGGGTGAGCCTGCACGAGAAGGTGAAGCCCGTCACTGCCAAGAAGGCCAGTGCGTAAACGCGGCGGGGATCCAGGGACAGTGATCGTTCTTACCTGGGGAGATCTGTCCGGGTGTCGGTTGTGCTGAAGACGTCGCCGCGCCGACGGGCAGCGCCGGAAGGTGCTGTCTGACCGGGCAGAAGTCAGCAGAGGTCGTAGTACCAGCCGGGATGAGTCGCGGGGCGGCGGGCTGGGAAGGGCCGAACATCGAGTGGAACGGGTGATGTGGTGGTTGCTCGTGCCGGTCACGTGGACCGCAGTAAACCTGCTTCCGCAGGGCCGCAGGGGGAGGAGCCGGTGCATCCGGCAGAGCCCACGGCGGCGCGCAGTGGCCGGTCGGCGCACTCCATGGAAGACGTTCACCGCGAACAGGAGCTGTCCTTGTGGGAGTTGATGCTCTCGAAGGAGAACCTGCTCGCGGCGCTTGGACGTGTCGAGGCGAACCGGGGTGCTCCGGGGGTGGACGGCATGACCACGGCGGAGTTGCGTCCGTGGCTGCTGGTGCACTGGTCAGAGGTCCGGTCCGCTCTTGATGCGGGCATCTACCGGCCCGCGCCGGTCCGTCAGGTGGTCATCCCGAAGCCTGGCGGTGGCGAGCGGATGCTGGGGGTGCCGCGGGTGCTGGACCGCTTGATCCAGCAGGCCATCGCGCAAGTGCTCGTGCCCATTTTCGACCCGGAGTTTTCGGGGTCGTCCTTCGGGTTCCGTCCCGGCCGGTCCGCCCACCAGGCGGTCAGGGTCGCGCGGCGGGCGATTGAGGACGGCCACCGGTGGGTCGTGGACCTTGATCTGGACCGGTTCTTCGACCGCGTCCAGCATGACGTCCTGATGGCGCGGGTGGCGCGCAAGGTCGGTGACCGCAGGGTCTTGAGACTGATCCGCAGGTATCTGGAAGCCGGGATCATGGTGGACGGCGTGAAGATGCCGAGCGCGGAGGGAACCCCGCAAGGATCCCCGCTCTCGCCCGTCTTGTCGAACATCATGCTCGACGACCTGGACCGGGAACTGTTCAGGCGCGGTCACCGGTTCGTGCGTTACGCCGATGACGTGCGTGTCTTCGTGCGGAGCGAACGGGCCGCTCACAGGGTGCTCGACTCGGTCACGGCCGTGGTCGAGCAGCGGCTGAAACTGAAGGTCAACTGGGAGAAGTCGAAGGTAGTCCCAGCCTCCGTCGCGACGTTGCTGGGGTTCGGCTTCTACTTCACCCGGAGCGGGGTGAAGATCCGGATCGATCCGAGGGCGCTGGCGCGCTGGAAGACGAAGATCCGGGAGCTGACCTCGCGGCGGTGGAGCATCGCGATGGACGAACGTATCGCGATGCTCAACCGCTTCATGACCGGATGGATGGGCTACTTCCAGCTCTCGGACGCCTCCAGGCCGTTCCGGGATCTGGACGAGTGGCTCCGCCGCAGGATGCGGCAGATCCGCTGGAAGGAGTGGAAGATCCCCCGGACCCGCCGGGCGAACCTGCGCAGGCTCGGAATCAGCGAGTCGTTCTCCCACCAGTGGGGGAACAGCAGCAAGGCTTACTGGCGGATCGCGGGCTCTCCCGTCCTCCAGCGGGCACTGCCCAACGCCTACTGGGACGACCTCGGTCTGCTCACACTCAAGCCGACCTGGCAACGACTGAGATCAGCTCGATGAACCGCCGGATGCGTGACCCGCATGTCCGGTGGTGTGGGAGGAGGGCCGGGCGACCCGGCCCTCCTACCCGATTCCTCAGGCCGGGGCCGCTCCGACGGGGCGGCCCCGGACCGTTTCGTGCGCTCGACCGGCTACGGCCGCCAGAGCATGTGGCCCACGGTGCAGCTCACGCGGGCACGCGGCGGTCGGCCCGCTTCCAGACGAACTCGAGGGCGACCGCCGCCAGCGCCGCGATGCCCACCGCGATCCACGGGATGGCGACCCCGACCAGCTTCAGTGCGAAGAAGCGCTGGAGGGCGGGCACGATCAGGACGAACAGGAACGCCACGCCCATCGCCGCCACCAGGGTGACGCGCCACCAGGTGTAGGGCCGGGCGACGATCGCCAGCACCCACATGGAGATCAGGAACAGAGTGAGGGTCGCCGCGCTGGTCTCCGCGTCCAGTGAGCCAGGACCCGTGTAGTGGTGCCGGGCGATCAGATAGGTGACGAAGGTCGCGATCGCGGCCACGGCCCCGCCCGGGACCGAGTACCGCATCACCCGGCGCACGAAGTGCGGTTTCGCCCGCTCCTTGTTGGGGGCGAGCGCGAGGAAGAAGGCGGGGATGCCGATCGTCAGCGTCGACAGCAGCGTCAGGTGCCGGGGCAGGAACGGGTACTCCACCTGCGAGCACACCACCAGCACCGCGAGCAGTACCGAGTAGACCGTCTTCACCAGGAACAGCGTGGCCACCCGGGTGATGTTCCCGATCACGCGCCGGCCCTCGCCGACCACCGACGGCAGCGTCGCGAAGCTGTTGTCCAGCAGCACGATCTGGGCCACGGCCCGGGTCGCCTCCGAGCCGGAGCCCATCGAGACGCCGATGTCCGCGTCCTTGAGCGCGAGCACGTCGTTCACTCCGTCGCCCGTCATCGCCACCGTGTGCCCGTGCGCCTGGAGCGCGCCCACCATGTCCCGTTTCTGCTGCGGGGTGACCCGTCCGAACACGGTCCCCTTGTCGAGCGACTTCGCCATCTCGGTCTGGTTCGAGGGCAGGCGCCGGGCGTCCAGGACCTTGCCTGCGATGCCGAGTTTTCCGGCCACCGCGCCGACGGACACCGCGTTGTCGCCGGAGATCACCTTGGCGCGGACGTTCTGGTCGGCGAAGTAGCGCAGAGTGTCGGCGGCGTCGGGCCGCAGCCGCTGCTCCAGCACGACCAGGGCGGTGGGCTGGGCGCCCGCCGTGATCCGGGGGTCGTCCAGGTCCCCTGAGACCCGGGCGAGCAGCAGCACGCGCAGCCCCTGCTCGTTGAGTCGCACGGTCTCGGTCAGGGCCGGGTCGTCGGGATCCAGCAGGACGTCGGGGGCGCCCAGGAGCCATGTACTGGATTCGCCGTCGCCCTCGCTGAAGGACGCGCCGCTGTACTTGCGGGCCGAGGAAAAGGGGAGCGCCTGGACACAGCGCCACTCCTCGCTGTCCGGGTAGGCGTCGATGATCGCCTGGAGGGAGGCGTTCGGGCGCGGGTCCGACTCGCCGAGGGCGCCGAGGACCTGGCGGACGTACGTCTCGTCGGCGCCCTGCAACGGCCGCAGCTCGGTGACGTCCATCCCGCCCTCGGTCAGGGTGCCCGTCTTGTCCAGGCAGACGGTGTCGACCCGGGCGAGCCCCTCGATCGCAGGGAGCTCCTGGACCAGGACCTGCTTGCGCCCCAGCCGGATGACCCCGATGGCGAAGGCGACGGAGGTCAGCAGGACGAGCCCCTCGGGCACCATGGGCACGATGCCGCCGACCGTGCGGGCCAGGGAGTCCTTGAACCCGGACTGCTTGACCACCAGCTGGCTGATGACCAGGCCGATCGCGGTCGGGACCATCATCCAGGTCACGTACTTGAGGATCGTGGATATACCGCTGCGCAGTTCGGAGTGGACGAGCGTGAAGCGGGTGGCCTCCTCGGCGAGCTGGGCGGCGTAGGCCTCGCGCCCCACCTTGGTCGCCTTGAAGGCGCCGCTGCCGGCGACGACGAAGCTGCCGGACATCACCGGGCCCCCGGGCCGTTTGACCACGGGGTCCGCCTCACCGGTCAGCAGCGACTCGTCGATCTCCAGCCCGTCGCTCTCGGCGCAGACGCCGTCGACCACGATCTTGTCGCCGGGCCCGATCTCGATGACGTCGTCCAGCACGATCTCCGAGGTGCCCACGACGACGGCCACCCCTTCCCGGCGCACCGTCGGTCTCGCCTCGCCGATCACCGCGAGCGAGTCCAGGGTCTTCTTGGCGCGCCACTCCTGGATGATGCCGATGCCGGTGTTGGCGATGATCACGTAACCGAAGAGGCTGTCCTGGAAGGGCGCCACGCACAGCATGACCACCCAGAGCACACCGATGATCGCGTTGAAGCGGGTGAAGACGTTCGCGCGGACGATCTCGCCCAGGGAGCGGCTGCTGCGGACGGGAACATCGTTGACCTGACCGCGGGCGACCCGTTCGGCCACCTCGGCGGCGGACAGTCCCCGCGTCCGCCCCGGCACGGGGGCGGGGTGGACGGGATCGAGTTCGGCGCCCGCGTCGATGTGCGTCATGCATTCGACGGTACGTGCGGATTTGTGCCTTCACCCGCCGAGGGCCCCAAAGATCCGACCCGAGGGGGACGGGGGTCGTGCGGTGGTTGTACGGAACCCGCCTACTGCTGAGCGGCCGCCCGCTTGATGGCCGCGTCCCGCCTGCGGACGTACCAGATGCCGATGCAGCCGAGGCCCGCTCCGGCCAGGCACGTCCACAGCCACCAGGTGTGGCCGTGGTCGGCGAACCAGCCGTAGAAGGGGAGCTGGGCCAGGAAGAGGACGAACCAGAGGATCGTGCCGCCGGTGATGGTGGCGACCACGGGGCCCTCAAGGGGCTCCGGCGCCTCGTGCCTGGGGGTCCACTTCGCCATGGGCACAGCTTACGAGGAGCGTGTCCGCGGGGTGCGGACACCCCGAGTGCTCCGCGGAGGCTTGTGCCTGCCAAGGGTCTACGCGCGGAGATAGCGATCTGCGCCTTATATGTTCATACTGAAACAGTTCGAGTCTGGCCGCTTATGTTCGTAGGAACCTCCAACGGGCACATGGGGAATCCGCTGGAGATCCGACGGCGGTGAGACTCGATCACTTTTTGTTCGAGATCCCCCGCACCCTTGAGGTCCTGTATGCCCACCTCGGCCCCCGCCAAGGTCCCCGCCCCGCAGCAGCCGGGCACCCGGTCCCCTTCCGGAGCCCTCGACCGCTACTTCAAGATCTCCGAGCGGGGCAGCACGCTGCCGCGTGAGATCCGAGGCGGTTTCGCCACCTTCTTCGCGATGGCCTACATCATCGTGCTGAACCCGATCATCCTCGGCAGCGCGAAGGACATGTACGGGCACCACCTGGACCACGGCCAGCTCGTCACCGCCACCGCCCTCACCGCCGCCTTCACCACGCTGCTCATGGGCGTCATCGGCAACGTCCCGATCGCCCTGGCGGCCGGCCTCGGCGTGAACACGGTCGTGGCACTCCAGCTCGCCCCCCGGATGTCGTGGCCGGACGCGATGGGCATGGTGGTCCTCGCCGGCGTCGTGGTCATGCTGCTGGTCGCCACCGGACTGCGCGAGCGGGTGATGAACGCCGTGCCGCTCGGCCTGCGCAAGGGCATCTCGATCGGTATCGGCCTGTTCATCATGCTGATCGGTCTTGTCGACTCCGGCTTCGTCACCCGCATCCCGGACGTCGCGCAGACCACGGTCCCGCTCCAGCTGGGTGGCGACGGCCATCTGAACGGCTGGCCGGTGCTGATCTTCATCCTGGGCACGCTGCTCACCTTCGCGCTGATCGTCCGCAAGGTGCAGGGCGCGATCCTGATCTCGATCGTCTCGATGACGGTCCTCGCGCTGATCCTCAACACGGTCGCCAAGATCCCGTCCTGGGGCCTGACCGTTCCGAAGTGGCCCGGCAACCCCGTCGCCACCCCGGACTTCGGCCTGATCGGCAAGGTCAGCCTGTTCGGCGGCTTCGGCAAGGTCGGTGTGCTGACCGGGATCCTCTTCGTCTTCACGGTCCTGCTGTCGTGCTTCTTCGACGCGATGGGCACGATCATGGGCATCAGCGACGAGGCCAAGCTGACCGACGCCGAGGGCAACATGCCCGGCATCAACAAGGTCCTCTTCGTGGACGGCATCGCCGTCGCGGCGGGCGGTGCAAGCTCCTCCTCGGCCACCACCTGCTTCGTGGAGTCCACGGCGGGCGTCGGCGAGGGCGCGCGCACGGGCTTCGCGAACGTCGTCACGGGCGCGCTGTTCGCCGTGGCCCTCTTCCTCACCCCGGTCGCCACCATGGTTCCGTCCCAGGCGGCCACCCCGGCACTGGTGGCGGTGGGCTTCCTGATCCTGTCCAGCTCCGTGAAGGAGATCGACTGGTCGGATCACACGATCGCCATCCCCGCCTTCGTGACGATGATGACGATGCCCTTCACCTACTCGATCACGAACGGCATCGGCATGGGCTTCATCACCTTCGTGATCCTGCGCCTCGCGGCCGGCCGCGGCCGCGAGGTGCCGGCCCCGATGTACGTGGTGGCGGCGGTCTTCGGCTTCTACTACCTGATGCCGGCACTGGGCCTGACCTGATCCGCCGGGGGCTGCCGGCGGATCAGGTCAGGTGACCCCGTAGAACCGTTCCGTCTCTTCGACGGCGGCCTTGAACCGCTCGTCGAAGTCATCTCGGATGAGCGTCCGGACGACATAGTCCTGGACGCTCATCCCTCTTTGGGCGGCGCGATGCCGGATGCGGTCGAGCAGCTCCCGGTCCATCCGCACGCTGAGCACGTTGGTCCCCATGGCTATGAGGGTTGCCGGACTCGGGCGGGTGGTGCGTCACGTTCCGCCGATGGATCACTCGTTTGGGTGATAAGTGCAGCTCAGAAGCTTCACGGACAATATCAAGAGCAAGCGGCGGCCAGTGGCCTGTGTCACCCGAAAGGCGGCGCACTCCGGTGGTCTTTAGGGAAAGTAATGACTTATCCTAAGGGTATGGCTGACCTGACCCATGGCGACGACGCTGCCGCCGTGAACGCTCTCCGCTCCGCTGTGATGCGCCTGTCGCGCCGACTCAAGCACCAGCGGGTCGACGAGTCGCTGAGCCCGACCGAGATGTCGGTGCTCGGCACCCTGGCCCGCTGCGGTTCCGCCACACCGGGCGAGCTCGCCCGCAAGGAGCACGTCCAGCCGCCCTCGATGACCCGAATCGTGACGCTGCTGGAGAGCAAGGGTCTGGTGCAGCTCGAGCCGCACCCCGAGGACCGGCGCCAGAAAGTGGTCACCCAGACCGAGCAGGCCGAGGCGATGCTCGAAAAGAGCCGCCGCAAGCGGAACGCCTTCCTGGCCGGACTGGTCGAGGGCCTGGACGAGGACGAGTGGGCGAAACTCCGCGCCGCCGCCCCCGTGCTGGAGAAGCTCGCGCACCTGTGACCGGTGCGCACCCATGACAGACGCGGCCCCCACCCGCGTACGCACGAAGCCGTCATCGCAAGGAGGCGAACCCTTTTGAGTTCGGGAACCGGAGCAGCTTCCGCCCCCGCACCAGCCACCCACGACTCCCCGTCCATCCACGAGACCGACCAGGCCCCCACCCCCGCCGGGAGCGCCGAGCCCGTCGAACGGGCGAAGCCCCGCACCTCTTCCATGTTCAGCTCGCTGCGCGTGCGCAACTACCGGCTCTTCTTCCTCGGCCAGGTCGTCTCCAACACCGGCACATGGATGCAGCGCATCGCCCAGGACTGGCTGGTGCTGAGCCTGACCGGCTCCTCCGCCGCCGTGGGTGTCACCACGGCGCTGCAGTTCCTGCCGATGCTGCTCTTCGGCCTGTACGGCGGCGTTCTCGTCGACCGCTTCCCCAAGCGCCCGGCGCTGCTGGTCACGCAGTCGGCGATGGGTGCCACGGGCATCGTCCTCGCCTTCCTCACCCTCTCCGGCGACGTCCGGGTCTGGCACGTCTACCTCGCGGCCTTCGCCGTGGGACTCGCCACGGTCGTGGACAACCCGGCCCGCCAGTCCTTCGTCTCCGAGATGGTCGGCCCCGGACAGCTGCAGAACGCGGTCAGCCTGAACTCGGCGAACTTCCAGTCCGCCCGTCTGGTGGGCCCAGCGGTGGCCGGTGTCCTGATCACCGGCGTCGGCACGGGCTGGGCCTTCCTGTTCAACGGACTGTCCTTCCTCGCCCCCATCGCCGGCCTGCTGCTGATGCGGGCCCGTGAGCTGCACACGGTGGAGCGCGCCCCGCGCGGCAAGGGCCAGCTCCGTGAGGGCCTGCACTATGTGGCCGGGCGACCGGAGCTGCTCTGGCCGATCGTCCTGGTCGGCTTCATCGGCACCTTCGGCTTCAACTTCCCGGTGTGGCTGTCGGCGTACGCGGGGCATGTCTTCCACGCGGGCGCCGGCGCCTACAGCCTCTTCAACACGCTGATGGCGCTCGGCTCGCTGACCGGTGCGCTGCTCGCCGCCCGCCGCGGCGCGGCCCGGCTGCGTGTGCTGATCGCGGCGGCGGCCGCCTTCGGCGTGCTGGAGATCGTGGCGGCCGGGGCCCCGTCGCTGTGGCTGTTCGCGCTGCTGATGGTCCCGATAGGGATCTTCGGTCTGACCGTGAACGTCACCGCGAACACGACTGTCCAGATGGGCACGGACCCGGCGATGCGCGGCCGCGTCATGGCCCTGTTCATGATGGTCTTCATGGGCGGTACGCCGCTGGGCGCGCCCCTGGTCGGCTGGATCACGGACACCTGGGGCCCGCGGGTCGGCTTCGCCCTCGGCGGTGCCGTCTCGGCCGCGGCGGCCGTCACGATCGGCCTGGTCCTGGCCCGGGTCGGCGGGCTGCGCCTGTCGGTCGGCTGGAACCGCGGCCGCCCGGAGGTCCGCTTCGTCCCGAGCGAGCGGCGGGAGGAGCTGGCGACGGCGGCGTAGAGCGGGCCCCTGGCCCCTGTGGGCCGGGGGTCAGTCGCGAGGGAACTCGTCCGTCTTGAGGACCAGCCCCGCCACGGTCCCGGTCAGGTCGATCTCCTCGCCGAAGTCCAGGGTGAGCTCGCCGCGGTATGCGCCGTCCTTCGGCAGGGTGTGCAGATGCCAGGTGCCGGTGTACGGATCCACGATCAGGTACACCGGCACCTCGGCGGCGGCGTAGGCGGCCTTCTTCGGCCCGTGGTCGTTGCGGGCGGTGTCCCTCGAGATCACCTCGGCGACGAACTCGACGTCCTGGTGACGCCAGCGGCCCTTGGCGTCCCCCCGGGCGTCTTTCGCGAACGCCACGACGTCGGACGCGAAGCCGTTGAGATGACCGGGGTAGTCGATGCGGACGTCTGATTGCACGCTCCTCCGCGGGTACTTGGCGCGCAGTTGTTCGGCAATGTCCAGGATGGTTTGCCAGTGCGTGGCCCACTGCGGCGTCACGAAGATGCCCCCCTCGACGATCTCGGTCTTGAAACCCTCGGGGATGTGCATCCGCTCCAGCCAGTCGAACATAGTGTCGAGGCTGAGCTCCTCGCCCTGGTCGGCCATCTCGATCCTGTCTGCCAGAACAGTCACTGTGCCGCTCCTCCGCGCTGCTGCCTGTTTGCATGCAGTCGCGCGGTACAACGATACGCACGGTGACCAGGACACGCCCGGACCTTCAAGGGCACCCCGGGGAGACTGGTCCCATGAGACTCTTCGTCGCGCTCCTGCCACCGGAAGACGTCACCGACGAGCTCGCCCGTGAGGTGGCCGAGTTGAAGCGGCTGCCCGGGGCGGACGCACTGCGCTGGACCGGCCGGCCCGGCTGGCACTTCACGCTGGCCTTCTACGGGGAGGTCGACGAGGAGGTCCTACCGGAGCTCTCGGCGCGCCTGGAGAGCGTGGCACGCCGTACGCCGTCCTTCCCGCTCGCGTTGCGGGGCGGCGGGCAGTTCGGGCACGGGCGGGCAGTGTGGGCGGGCGCCGAGGGCGACCTGCCGACCCTGGGGCTGCTGGCCGACCGCTCCGAGGCGGCGGCGCGCAAGGCGGGCGTATCCATGGGGGAGCACCGCCGCTACAAGGCCCACCTGACGGTGGCGCGCAGCCGTGACGCGGTGGATGCGCGGCCGTATGTCGAGACCCTGCGCGACTTCCGCAGCAGTACCTGGACGGTGGACGAGCTGGTCCTGGTCCGCAGCAACCTGCCGAGGTCCGGCGTGCCCGGTGAGCAGCCCCGCTACGAGCCGGTCGCCCGCTGGCCGCTCGGGCGCGCGGGGCATGGTCCGGCGGACGGTTCCTAGAGCGTGCCGGTTAGTCTCGAAGAGTGGACCCGAAAACACGGAACCAGATCATGGCCGGTGCGCTTGTGCTGCTGTTCGCCGTCGTAGCCGTGGCGGCCGCGCTCGGCAGGTGATGCGGAGCGCGGCCGGCCCGGCCTACCGGGAGCCGTGCGAGCTCACCAGGCGAACGCCTCCGGGGACGGCCCCGGACCCGGGAAGATGTCGTCCAGCCCGGCCAGCAGCTCCTCGGACAGCTCCAGCTCCACCGCCCGCAGGGCCGACTCCAGTTGCCCGGCGGTGCGCGGGCCGACGATGGGGCCGGTGACACCGGGACGGGTCAGCAGCCAGGCGAGGGCTGCCTCACCGGGTTCGACGCCGTGCTTGTCGAGCAGGTCCTCGTAGGCCTGGACCTGTGCCCGCACGGAGGTGTTGGCCAGGGCGTCGGCGGAGCGGCCCGTGGCGCGGCGGCCGCCCTCGACCTCCTTCTTGATGACGCCGCCGAGCAGCCCGCCGTGCAGCGGCGACCACGGGATGACCCCGAGCCCGTAGTCCTGCGCGGCCGGGATCACCTCCATCTCGGCTCGACGCTCGGCGAGGTTGTAGAGGCACTGCTCGCTGACGAGGCCGATCGTGCCGTGCCGGCGCGCGGCGATCTCGTTGGCCTGGGCGATCTTGTATCCGGGGAAGTTGCTGGATCCGGCGTAGAGGATCTTGCCCTGCTGCACCAGGACGTCGATGGCCTGCCAGATCTCCTCGAAGGGGGTCCGCCGGTCGATGTGGTGGAACTGGTACAGGTCGATGTGGTCGGTCTGCAGCCGCTGGAGGCTGGCGTCGACCGCCCGCCGGATGTTGAGGGCGGAGAGTTTGTCGTGGTTGGGCCAGGCGTCGCCGTCCGCGGCCATGTTGCCGTAGACCTTGGTGGCGAGGACGACCTTGTCGCGCCGGTCACCGCCCTTGGCGAACCAGTTGCCGATGATGCTCTCGGTGCGGCCCTTGTTCTCGCCCCAGCCGTACACGTTGGCGGTGTCGAAGAAGTTGATGCCCGCGTCCAGCGCCGCGTCCATGATCGAGTGGCTGTCGGCCTCGTCGGTCTGCGGGCCGAAGTTCATGGTCCCGAGGACGAGCCGGCTGACCTTGAGTCCTGTGCGTCCGAGCTGCGTGTACTTCATGACTGCCTAGCCAAATGCGTGGAGTGCGCTCTAGGCAAGGGAGCCGCACCGTGAGCAGGGGACGCCGGGATCGAGTCAGCCTGTTCCGGCCGCGTACGTGTGCCCGACCCCCCATGCCTCCCACATCGCCCCCGCGAACGCCTCCGCGATCTTGTGCTCGCCGCTCGCGTTCGGGTGCGTGCCGTCGTAGGTGTCCCGGTGGAAGTCGTACGACCGGGGGATCGAGGTGAGCAGAAGCGGCGAGCGGGGCTCGTCCAGATCCGCCACCGCCTTCGCCAGAAGCTCGTTGAAGAGGGTCACCTGGGTCGCGAACGAGTCGTCAGCCTCGGCCCGGATGTTCGGGATCACGGGGAGCAGGACCATGCGGATGCGCGGGTTCGCCGTGCGGGCCTCGGCCACGAATCTGCTCACGTTCTCCGCGGTCTGTTCCGCGTTCGTGTAGAAGCCCAGGTCGATCAGGCCCAGCGAGACCAGCAGCACATCTGCGCGCGACTCCCGTACGGCGTCGGCGATCAGCGGCACCATGTGGAACCAGCCCTCGCCCCAGCCCGCCAGATGGGCCCGCGGGAAGCCGGGTTCGGCGTAGGCGTACGACGTCGGCGCGTCCGTCGCCTTGTCATGGAGTGTCTCGCGCGGCCCCACGAGCGAGAACGGGCCGCCGTGCGTCGCGCACAGGTGCTGCCACAGCCGGTAGCGCCATGTGTGTTCGCCCGCGCTCCCGATCGTCATGGAATCGCCTACGGGCATGAACCTGAGCATCCGCTCATCATGGACGATCGTCCTCGGACGCAGGGAGGACGTATGGGGCGGGGCGGGTGTGAGGATCGACACGCACGGTGGAAATCGGCTGTGTTGATCAAGGAGGCCGATGAACGGGCCCGCGGATGGCAGGCTTGAGGGCATGCGTCGATCGCTCGCGTTCCTTGCCGGGGCCCTTCTCATCGGTGCGCTCGCCGCGCCCGCCTCCGCCGCCGGTGACGGCGGCGGCTTCACCATCACGGACCCCCGCATCACCGAGTCCAGCGGGCTCGCCGCCTCACGGCTGCACCCGGGCATCTACTGGACCCACAACGACAGCGACGACGGCCCGTACATCTACGCCGTGGACGGCCGCACCGGGAAGACGGTCGCCACCGTCACCCTCCGCGGCGTCGGCACACCGCGCGACGTCGAGGCCATCTCCATCGGCCCGGGGAACCAGATCTACGTCGGGGACATCGGCGACAACCTCGGCGGCACCTGGCCGTACGTGTGGATCTACAAGCTGCCCGAGCCCAAGGTGCTCAAGGACCAGACGGTCCGCGCCACCCAGTACGTGGTGAAGTACTCGAACGGGCCCCGGGACGCGGAGTCCCTCGTGGTGCACCCCAAGACGGGGCGCGTCTACATCATCGACAAGAAGGAGGAAGGCGGGCACCTCTACGAGGGCCCGGCCGAGCTGTCGTCCACCGGGACGAACGTCTTCCGGCCCGTCGCCACCGTCGACCTGTGGGCCACCGACGCCGCTTTCTCACCGGACGGCGGGCAACTCGCCGTGCGCGGCTACTTCGGCGGCATCGCGTACGCGTGGAACGACGGGCACATCAAGCGGCAGGGCCGGCTCGAGGTGCCCCTGCAGCGGCAGGGCGAGTCGGTCACGTACACCACCGACGGGTCGCAGCTCCTGTACGGCAGCGAGGGCACCGACAGCGACGTGCAGGCCGAGGGCGTGCCCTACCGGCAGGGCGCCGGCGGCTCCAAGTCGCCGTCCGGGAAGGAGAGTGCGCAGGGCGACGCCAGCGGGAGAGCGGCCATGAAAGCCGACTACAAGGTCGGCGCCCTGGTGCTCGCCGTCGGCTTCGTCCTCGTCTTCGGCCTCAAACGGCTGCTGCGCCGCGGCCCCCGCTGACCGTCAGGCATGCGCGAGGGGCGCCCCGGTGAGTACCGGAGCGCCCCTCGGTGACGCGGCGACAGGTCAGAGCTTCTCGATCACGTAGTCCACACACTTCGTCAGCGCCTCGACGTCCGCCGGGTCGATCGCCGGGAACATCGCGATGCGCAGCTGGTTGCGGCCGAGTTTGCGGTACGGCTCGGTGTCCACGATGCCGTTGGCGCGCAGCACCTTGGCGACGGCCGCGGCGTCGACCTCGTCGGAGAAGTCGATCGTGCCGATGACCTGCGAGCGCTTGGCCGGGTCGGCGACGAACGGGGTCGCGAACTTCACGTCCTCGGCCCAGCCGTAGAGCGTGCGCGCGGAGGTGGCCGTGCGGCGGACCGCGAAGTCCAGGCCGCCCTGGCCGTTCAGCCACTCCACCTGCTCGTTGAGCAGGAACAGGGTGGCGAGGGCCGGGGTGTTGTACGTCTGGTTCTTACGGGAGTTGTCGATCGCCGTGGGGAGGCTGAAGAACTCCGGCACGTGGCGCCCGGAGGCGTGGATGCGCTCGGCGCGCTCGAGTGCGGCCGGCGAGAAGATCCCGATCCACAGGCCGCCGTCGGAGGCGAAGGACTTCTGCGGGGCGAAGTAGTAGACGTCCGTCTCGGCGATGTCGACGGGGAGACCGCCGGCGCCGGAGGTGGCGTCCACGAGGACCAGGGACCCGGGGTCCGCCCCCTCGACGCGCCTGATCGGCATCGCGACGCCCGTCGACGTCTCGTTGTGGGTGAGGGCGTAGACGTCGACGCCCTCCTCCGCCCCCGCCTGAGGGTGCGTGCCCGGGTCGGATGAGATGACCGTGGGCTCCGCGAGCCACGGGGCGAGCTTCGCCGCCTTCGCGAACTTGGAGGAGAACTCGCCGAAGCTGAGGTGCTGCGACTTGTTCTCGATCAGACCGTGGGTCGCGATGTCCCAGAACGCGGTGGAGCCGCCGTTGCCGAGGATGACCTCGTAGCCGTCGGGGAGCTGGAAGAGCTCGCGGACGCCCTCGCGTACCTTGCCGACCAGGTTCTTGACCGGGGCCTGGCGGTGGGACGTGCCGAGCAGGGAGCTACCCGTGGCGGCGAGGGCGTCCAGCGCCTCCACCCGCACCTTGGAGGGACCCGCGCCGAAACGGCCGTCAGCGGGCTTGAGGTCAGCAGGAATCTGGATGTCAGCCACGCAGGGGAGCGTATCCGTTTCGCGAAACCCGGGCGAAGCGTATCCATTCGATGAGACGTGGCTGTCGGCGGTCCGCGGGAGGCCGCACCCCAGGCCCCGGCCGTGGCCCGAACTGCCCTGCCCGCGAACTCCCCCACGCGCGGCTTCCCTCGAGCGGGGGACCCATGACGGGCCGAATGATCAGCCGATGGCGATTCGGCTCGGTTCGTTCTGTGTCGGCGCCGGCTCACGAGACGGTATCGGCGTGATCCCGGACGGTCACTGTCAGTGAGGGGAGGCATGCTGGGAAGCATGACGGATCCAGGTGGACGAGGGCACGGGCCGGCGGGCGTGGACGTCGGCGCGCTGGGTGCGCGGCTGCGCGCGGCGATGCGCGGCGCGGTCGAGTTCGGTACGGCGGCGCGGGCGCTGCACACCATGGACGCGTCCAACTACCGACGGGTGCCGCTCGGTGTGGTGGCCCCCCGGGACGCCGACGACGTGGCCGCGGCGCTGAACGTGTGCCGGGCGCACGGAGTGCCGGTGGTCGCCCGCGGCGGCGGCACGTCGATCGCCGGGCAGGCCACGGGCACAGGCGTGGTCCTCGACTTCACCCGGCACATGAACAGGATCGTGTCCCTGGATCCCGGTGCACGCACGGCGGTGGTGCAGCCGGGCGTGGTCCTGGACCGTCTTCAGGAGGCCGCCGCGCCGCACGGCCTGCGCTTCGGCCCGGACCCCTCCACGCACAGCCGTTGCACCTTGGGCGGGATGATCGGCAACAACGCATGCGGCTCCCACTCGGTGGCCTGGGGCACCACGGCGGACAACGTGCGCGAGCTGTCGGTGCTGACCGCGCGGGGCGCCGCGCTGACCCCCGGCCGCGACTGGCGGGGCGCCCCGGAGGGTCTGCGCTCCCTCGTGGAGGGCGAGTTGGCGCTGCTGCGCACGGGGTATCCGGAGCTGCCGCGCCGTATCTCCGGGTACGCGCTGGACGCGCTGCTGCCGGAGAAGGGCGCGGACGTGGCGCGTTCCCTCTGCGGTTCGGAGGGCACGCTGGGCGTGCTGACCGAGGCGGTCGTGGACCTCGTCGAGGCACCCCGCGCGCATGCGCTCGCCGTGCTGGCGTACGGGGACGAGAGCGCGGCGGCCCAGGCCGCGGCAGGACTGCGGCCGTCGCGGTCCCCCCGCTCGGGCGAAGTCGGGGGCTGGGAAGGCCCGCTGACGCTGGAGGGCATGGCCGCCGACCTCGTGCCGCCGTCGGCGGGGCTGCCGCGCGGTGGCGCCTGGCTGTTCGTGGAGGTGGGCGGAGCGAGCGCGCCGGAGGCACGCGCGCATGCGGAGGCCATCGTCCGGGCGGCCGACGCGACGGACTCCCTGGTGGTCACGGACCCGGCGGCACAGCGTGCGCTGTGGCGCCTGCGCGAGGACGCGAGCGGTACGGCCACGCGGATCCCCGCGGACACCTCCGGGACGGGGGCCCCGGGAGGTACGGAGGCCTGGCCCGGCTGGGAGGACTGCGCGGTGCCGCCGGCCCGACTCGGCCCGTATCTCCGGGACTTCAGACGCCTGCTGGCCGACCACGGTCTGCGCGGGCGGCCGTACGGCCACTTCGGGGACGGCTGCATCCACGTCCGCATCGACTTCGACCTGCTGACCGATGCGGGTATCGCCCGTTTCCGCCGCTTCTCCGAGGACATCGCGGACCTGGTCGTCTCCCACGGCGGCTCGCTCTCCGGGGAGCACGGCGACGGCCAGGCGCGGGCGGAGCTGCTGCCGAAGATGTACGGACCGGAACTGGTCGCCCTCTTCGAGCGGGCCAAGGCCGTCTGGGACCCGGACGACCTGCTCAACCCGGGGATGCTGGTGCGCCCGGCCCGGCTCGACGAGAACCTGAGGTTCGCGGTCCTGCCCCGCGAGCCGGTCGAGGTCGCCTTCGGCTACCCCGCGGACGGCGGCGACTTCTCGGCCGCGGTGCGCCGGTGCGTGGGCGTCGCCAAGTGCCGTACCACGACGGTGTCCGGGACGGACGTGATGTGCCCCTCCTTCCGGGTGACGGGCGAGGAGGAGCACTCCACACGCGGGCGGGCCCGGCTGCTGCACGAGATGCTGGCGGGCGAGGTGGTCACCGAAGGCTGGCGGTCGACCGAGGTGCGGGACGCCCTGGACCTGTGCCTGTCCTGCAAGGGCTGCCGCACGGACTGCCCGGTCGGCGTCGACATGGCCACGTACAAGGCGGAGTTCCTGCACCACCACTACGCGGGGCGGCGCAGACCGGCCGCGCACTACGCGATGGGGTGGCTGCCGGTGTGGCTGCGGGCGGTCGCCCGTACGCGCACGGCGCCGGTCGTCAACGCCCTCGCATCCGCCGGGCCGTTGGCGGCGCTGGGCAGGCGGCTGGGCGGCGTCGCACCCGAGCGGGGGATTCCGCGGCTGGCCGAGGAGACCTTCAGCCGGTGGTGGGACGGACGGACGCGCACCGAGGCGGGTGGCGGACCGCGGCTTGTCCTGTGGCCCGACACCTTCACGGAGCATCTGTCCCCGGCGGTGGGCAAGGCGGCCGTGCGCGTGCTGGAGGCGGCGGGACTGAGACCGGTCCTGCCGCCGACGGCACGCGCGCGTTCGGCACGGGACGGCGGCGCACGGCCGGCGGCCCGTCGCGGCCGGGTCTGCTGTGGCCTGACCTATGTCTCCACGGGCCAGCTGGACCGGGCCCGCACCGTTCTGCGCCGCACGCTCGACCTGATGGAACCGGTGCTGGAGGAGGGTCTCCCGGTGGTCGTCCTCGAACCGAGCTGTGCGGCGGCGCTCCGCACCGATCTGCCGGAGCTGCTGCACGACGACCCGCGGGCGGCCGCTCTCGCCTCCGGAGTGTTCACGTTCGCGGAGGCCCTGGAGGGCCTGGCCCCCGGCTGGACTCCTCCCGCGGTGGACCGCCCGGTGGTCGGCCAGACCCACTGCCACCAGCACGCGGTCCTGGGCGACACGGCCGACCGCCGGCTGCGCGAGGCGGCGGGCCTCACCGGAGAACTGGAAGGCGGCTGCTGCGGACTCGCGGGCGACTTCGGCTTCGTGAAGGGCCACTTCGAGGTGTCGCGGGCCGTCGCGGAGGAGCGCCTGCTGCCCGCGGTGCGGTCGGCTCCTCAGGGCGCGGTCCTCCTCGCGGACGGATTCTCCTGCCGTACCCAGATGGAGCAGCTCGCGGGCCGCCGCGCGCGGCATCTGGCCGAGGTGCTGGCGGAGGGGCTGGAGGGGACCGGCAGGTGACGACCAACGCGGTGAACTCCACGCGGACGACGTGGCGGCACCGGAGCTGCCCGGAAGGATGAAGAAGCGGGGCTGAGCGTGCCCCTCGGCCCGGCCGGTGACGGACCCCCGGTGTCCTGAACCGGATTCCGGGCCGGCCGCGTCCGTATCGGCGTCGACGTGCCGTCCACCATCCGAGGAGCTCCGCATGACCCTCCGCATCCGCCCGATCCCCCGCGAGGAGCACCTGGAGTTCGTCGCCTCGCGTCCGTCGGTCAGCCATATGCAGGTGCCGTCGTGGGGAGACGTGAAGCCGGACTGGCACGCGGAGAGCCTCGGCTGGTTCGAGGAGGGCGGTGGGTGGCCGGTCGGTGTGGGCCTGGTCCTGCTCCGCCCGCTGCCGAGGCTCAAGCGGTGTCTGGCGTATCTGCCCGAGGGCCCGGTGATCGACTGGTATGCGCCGGACCTCGACCGGTGGCTCCGGCCGATGGTCGCGCATCTGAGGAGCCGTGGGGCCTTCTCGGTGAGGATGGGCCCTCCGGTGGTCGTCCGCCGCTGGAGCGCGGACGCCGTCAAGGCGGCCATCGCGGACCCGCACGCCCGGCGGCTCGGGGAGGTGCCGGCGACCGAGCACGAGCCGCGCGCCATGGAGGTCGCGGACCGGCTGCGCCGCATGGGCTGGCGGCAGACGGGAGCGGGCGGCGAGGACGGCTTCGCGGCGGGTCAGCCCCGCTACGTCTTCCAGGTGCCGCTCGAGGGACGGACGCTGGAGGACGTCCGGAGCGGCCTCAACCAGCAGTGGCGGCGCAATGTGAAGAAGGCCGAGAAGGCGGGCGTGAAGGTGGTCCAGGGCGGATACGACGACCTGCCGGTCTTCCACGCCCTCTATGCGGAGACCGCCGAGCGCGACCGCTTCATCCCGCGCCCGCTGCCCTACTTCCAGCGGATGTGGGCCGCGCTGACCGCGGAGGACCCGGACCGCATGCGGCTCTACCTCGCCCACCACGACGGCGACGTCCTGGCCGCCGCGACGATGCTGACGGTCGGCACACACGTCTGGTACTCGTACGGCGCCTCCACCGCCCGCCGGCGCGAGGTCCAGCCGAGCAACGCGATCCAGTGGCGCATGATGACCGACGCCCATGGCAGCGGCGCCGCCGTCTACGACCTGCGCGGCATCTCCGACACTCTGGACGAGGCCGACCCCCTGCTGGGCCTGCTCCGGTTCAAGACCGGCACGGGCGGGCACGCGGTGGAGTACCTGGGCGAGTGGGATCTCCCGCTCAACCGGCTGCTGCACAGGGCGCTGGGTCTCTACATGTCGCGCCGGTGAGCGTCGCCGTGCTCTACGCCTCCGGTTCCGCCGGCACCTTGCCCCGCCCGACCTGCGTCCGGACCGCGCCCATGCTCGCCGCGATGACCAGGACGATGGCCACCGTCTGACTCGCGGTCAGGGACTGGCCGAGGACGAGGAAGCCCGCGGTCGCCGCGAGCGCCGGTTCCAGGCTCATCAGGACCGCGAAGGTGGAGGCGGGCAGACGGCGCAGGGCGAGGAGCTCCAGGGTGTAGGGGAGGACCGAGGAGAGCATCGCCACGGCCGCGCCGAGCCCGACCGTCGTCGGCACGAGCAGTTTGGAGCCCGATTCGGCGATCCCCAGCGGCACGAACAGCACCGCCGCGACGGCCATCGCGAGCGCGAGCCCGTCGGCCTGCGGGAACCGCCGGCCCGTACGGGCGCTGAAGACGATGTACCCCGCCCACATCGCGCCCGCGGAGAGCGCGAAGGCCACGCCCGCCGGGTCCATGTGCCCGAAGCCCCCGCCGCCCAGCAGGAAGACGCCGGCCAGCGCGAGGCCCGCCCAGATGAGGTTCACCGCCCGCCGGGAGGCGAGTACGGACAGGGCTAGCGGGCCGAGGACCTCCAGGGTGACGGCGGGCCCCAGCGCGATGCGGTTCACGGCCTGGTAGAAGAGGCCGTTCATCGCGGCCATGGTGATACCGAAGACGACGACCGTGCCCCAGTCGGCGCGCGAGTGCCCGCGCAGCCGCGGCCGGCAGACGAGAAGCAGCACCACGGCCGCGACGACGAGCCGCAGGGTGACCACACCGAGAGCGCCCGCACGGGGCATCAGGGTCACCGCGAGTGCCCCGCCGAACTGGACGGAGATGCCTCCGGCGAGCACCAGGCCCACGGGACCCAGGGAGCCGCCCAGCAGGCGCGGTCCGCCGGGCGCCGGGTGCGCGGGAGCCGGTCCGGTCGCGGCAGCCGGGGTGGAGGGGGCGGCGCTGGGCGTGTTCACGGGGCCTTCCAGAGGAGTCGACGCGGAGTTTGTTCAGCATGGTGCACCTGACGGTCCAGGGTAATGGACTCAGTCAGGCGTGTGAACCCTTTATGCGCCTGTACGGGTGGCGTCGCGGGCGCGTCAGATGCCGTACCAGGGCGTCCCGTCGCGGAACAGCGGGCGGCCGTCCGCCCGTTGGCCGGGGGCGGCGCCGGATGCGTGGTCCGGGGCGTCCGGGGGCTGGAGCACGGCGTACGGATCGGCCCGCCGGTCTCCGTGGTACGCGGCGGGCACACCGTTCGGGGTGAAGGCCTGGCCGATGTGGTCGCCGTCGAGGGTCCGGTGGCCCACCGGTACCCCGTCCGCGTACTCCATCGGGGTGCCCAGGAGTGCGCCATCTGCGGGCCCCGCCGTCTGCGGGAACAGCGGAAGCCGCAGCTCCCCCGTGTCCATCAGCGCGTTGTTCTGCGAGTGGTGCAGACGGGAGTACGCCCCGCCCCGGGCCAGCAGCTCCTCGTGGCGGCCCGTCTCGACGATGCGGCCCTGGTCGACGACGAGGATGCGGTCGGCGTCGGGCGCCAGGTTGAGATCGTGCGTGATCATGATCGTGGTGCGGCCGGCCATCAGGCGCCGCAGCGGCTTGACGACCCGGCGCGCGGCCATCGCGTCCAGTCCGGTGGTCGGCTCGTCCAGGACGAGGACCGGCGCGTCGCGCAGAATGGCGCGCGCGATCGCCAGGCGCTGGAGCTGCCCACCGGAGAGCCGGGCCGCGTTCGGATCGACCTCGGTCTCGTAGCCAGCGGGCAGCCTCATGACGAAGTCGTGCGCGTCGGCCGCCTGCGCCGCCTCGAAGATCGCCTGGTCGCCGGCGCCGGGCCGCCCGCAGGCGATGTTCGCGCGGACGGTGTCGTGCAGGACGAGGGTCTCCTGAGGCAGCAGCGTGATGTACTCGCGCAGCCGGGCCAGCGGGAACGCGCTGATCGGGGTCCCGTCGAGGAGGATCGCGCCGGAGTCGGGGTCGTAGAAGCGCAGCAGCATCCTGGAGACCGTGGACTTGCCCGCGCCGCTCGGCCCGGTGACGATCACCAGCTCGCCGGGCCGTACCGAGAACGACAGGCTCTCCAGTGCCGTCCTGTCCGCGCCGGGGTAGCGGAAGGAGACGTCGCGCACCTCGACGGCGCCGTCGGGGCGGCCGGCCGGCGCGAGCGAGGCGCGGTCCGGATCGCTCACCGAGGGCCGTACGTCCAGGATCTCGATCAGCCGTTCGGCGCTGGCGGTGGCGGCCGTGACGGTGAGACCGAGTTGGGCGAGACCGCGGACGGGCGGGTAGAGGTAGCCGAGGAAGGCGGCGAAGGCGAGGAGCCGGCCGAGGGTCATCCGGCCGGTGGAGATCTCCCAGGCGCCGATGCCGATCACCGCGAGCACGCACACCGTCTCGATGACCTGCACGAGCTGTTCGTACGCCTCGTTGAGACGCGTCGAGCGGACCGAGGCCCGGAACCAGGCGGTGGCCTCCACGCTCAGCCGCCTGCGCTCGGCGTCCCGGCGGCCGTACGCCTGGGTCAGCACGATGGTGCCGAGCGACTCCTCCACAACGGACGTGATCGCGCCGTCGGCGACCCGGCCCGCGCGCGAGACGTCCTTGATGGAGCCGGAGAACCGCCGGGCCGCCAGCCAGAACAAGGGGGCCAGGACGAAGGTGGCGGCGGCCAGGTCCCAGCGCAGCCAGAACGCGGCGGCCGCGTAGAAGAGCGCGCTGAAGGCCGCCGACGCCGCGCCGACCAGGCCCGAGACGACCAGCGTCTCGATCGCCTCCACATCACTGGTCAGCCGGGACAACAGGTCACCCTGCCGGTGCCGTTGGAAGAAGTGCGGCGGCAACTGCTGTACGTGGTCGAAGACGTGCTCCCGCAGCCGCATCACAAAGCGCTCGGTCACCCAGGCGGCCAGCGAGTTGCCCGCGTACGCCACGATCGCGCCGGCCACCGCGATGCCCAGCCACGCGGCGGCCGGATCCCAGAACGCGCTCAACGAGCCCCTCTCCAGGGCGTGGTCGGTGAGCTCGCCGAACAGCAGGATGGCTTCGGTCTCTGCGAGTGCCACCAGCACCGTGCACACCCAGACGACCACCAGCCGGCCTCGCAGCCCCTTGGTGAGGGGCCAGAAGCGCCGGAAGGCGGTACGGGCGGGGACGGCCGGGGTGGCCTCGGCGGCGTCGTCCTCGCAGGTGTGCTCGTCGTCCTGCCGTGCGGTGCTCCTGTGTCGGGCCATGACCCTCCTCAATCCGTGACCGGGGGCGCGGTCGATCAATGGAACCGGGGCCCGGGAAAAGGTTCTGTCATACGGATCGGTCACCCCTTTGAAAAAGCTCGGCGCAAGCTGTGAATCGCTCGGAAAACAGGCGGAGAAAAGCGAGGAGGACCGACGGTGCACCGTCGGTCCTCCTTACCGTCGCTGAACTCAGTTGGCGTGGCCGGGCAGCGGCTTGAGCAGCGGCTTCGGCGTGTGCTTCTTCTTCGGCTTCGGCGGCGGCGGGGGCGGGAGCTGCTTCGACTTGGGCTTGGCGGGCAGCGGGGCAAGCTTCTTGAAGCTCATTCCGACTCCTTGGGGTTTTTGCGTGCAAGGGTGCGAGAATTCTCTGACGGGCGGCGGAGGAATTCCCGGTTGTTGTCTCGGGAATTACTTTTCCGCCCGACATCGAAGAACCTACACGCCGCTGAGTGCGAAATACGGCAAGGAACGGCAAACGGGGGCTGTGAAAAGCTGAGAAATGCCTGGGTGTTGGTTTGAGAACCTGGGTGCCGGTTGTCTCCCCGGGGCCCACGCTGTGCGTTCCCTGGCGGACCCGCGCGCCGTGTGCCCGCGGCCGTCTCGCTCCGTCCTGCGAGGGAAAATCAATGCAAGCACGCTTGCTTGTTTCTGCGCCCGCTGCCATGCTCCCCACGCACACCGTCGTGCCCCGAGGGGAGCGCATCGTGTCCGACGCATCGTCAGTGATCGACGATCTGGGCCGGGAGAGCGAGGAACTCGACCGGCTGGTGGCCGGGTTGGCGGACAGCCGATGGGCCCTCCCCACACCTGCCGCCGGCTGGACCGTCGCCCACCAGATCGCACACCTCGCCTGGACGGACCGGGCCGCCCTGCTGGCCGTGACGGACGCGGACGCGTTCGCGGTGGAGGTGGAGAAGGCGCTCGCGTCCCCCGGCACCTGGGTCGACGATGCCGCGCGTGAGGGGGCCGCACTGCCGTCCGCCCGTCTGCTCGCCGAGTGGCGGGAGGGCCGCGCCGCCCTGGACCGCGCCCTGCGCGCCGCCCCCTTGGGCACTCGCTTCCCCTGGTACGGACCGCCCATGTCCGTCGCCTCCATGGCCACCGGCCGGCTGATGGAGACCTGGGCGCACGGGCAGGACGTCGCCGACACGCTCGGTGTGCGGCGCACCCCGACCGACCGGCTGCGGCATGTGGTGCGCATCGGCGTCCGGGCGCGTGACTTCGCCTTCGCGGTACGCGGACTGACCGCGCCGGGCGAGGAGTTCCGGGTGGAGCTGGCCGCGCCCACGGGCGGCGACGTCTGGGTGTACGGGCCCGAGGACGCCGCCCAGCGCGTGACCGGCCCGGCGCTCGACTTCTGTCTGCTGGTCACCCAGCGCGCCCACCGCGCCGACCTCGCGGTGCGGGCCGAAGGACCGGACGCCGACCGATGGCTCGACATCGCGCAGGCGTTCGCGGGACCGCCGGGCGAGGGGCGGGCACCCAAGGGCGCATCGGGCGCGGAAGGCGAGAGGGAGTCCCGTTGACCCTCCCGACGCCCATCCGCCCCCTCCGCATCGGCAACGCCTCCGGGTTCTACGGCGACCGCTTCGACGCCCTGCGCGAGATGCTCACCGGCGGCCCGCTCGACGTCGTCACCGGCGACTACCTCGCCGAGCTGACCATGCTGATCCTCGGCCGTGACCGCCTGAAGAACCCTGCCGGAGGCTACGCGCGCACGTTCCTCGGCCAGTTGGAGGAGTGCCTGGGCCTCGCCCGTGCGCGGGACGTGCGGATCGTGACGAACGCGGGCGGCCTGAACCCGGCCGGACTCGCGGACGCGGTCCGGGAACTGGCCGGCCGGCTCGGCATCCCGGCACGCGTGGCCCATGTGGAGGGCGACGACCTCACCGCGTCCCACCCCGGGGCCCTCGCCGCCCACGCCTACCTGGGCGGGCACGGCATCGCGGCGTGCCTGCGCGAGGGGGCCGACATCGTGGTCACCGGGCGGGTGACGGATGCTGCGCTCGTCACCGGGCCCGCGGCCGCCCACTTCGGCTGGGGCGCCGAGGAGTACGACCGGCTCGCCGGCGCGGTGGCCGCCGGGCACGTCCTGGAGTGCGGGGCCCAGGCCACCGGCGGCAACTACGCCTTCTTCGGCGAGCACCCGACCGAGCGGCTGCTCCGGCCCGGTTTCCCGATCGCGGAGCTCCACGAGGACGGCAGCAGCGTCATCACCAAGCACGAGGGCACCGGCGGCGTCGTGGACGTCGGCACGGTGACCGCGCAACTCCTCTACGAGACGGCCGGCGCCCGGTATGCGGGCCCGGACGTCACCACCCGTCTGGACACGGTCCGACTCACCCAGGAGGGACCCGACCGGGTGCGTATCGAGGGGGTGCGCGGGGAGGCGCCGCCCCCGACGCTCAAGGTCGGCCTGAACCGGCTCGGCGGGTTCCGGAACGAGGTCGCCTTCGTGCTGACGGGACTCGACATCAAGGCCAAGGCCGGGCTCGTCCGGGCCCAGATGGAAGCGGCCCTGGACGCGGCCAAGTCCCACCCCGCCGAGGTCCGCTGGGACCTGGCCCGTACCGATCACCCCGACGCACCGACCGAGGAGACGGCGAGCGCCGTGCTCCGGCTGGTCGTACGGGACCGGACCGAGGAGGCGGTGGGCCGGGCGTTCAGCGGCGCGGCGGTCGAACTGGCGCTCGCGAGCTACCCGGGCTTCCACCTGGTCGCGCCACCGGGAAAGGGCTCCCCCTACGGGGTCTTCGAGGCGGTCCACGTCGACCGTGACGCCGTCGGCCACGAGGCCGTCCTCCACGACGGACGACGGATCCCCGTGGTCCCGGCCCACGGCACCCTCGCCCTTGACGACGTACCGGAACCGCCCCTGCCCGAGCCGCTGCCCCCGGGTCCGTCCCGGCGCGCACCGCTCGGTCTCGTCGCCGGGGCCCGCAGCGGGGACAAGGGCGGGAACGCCAACGTCGGGGTGTGGGTGCGCACGGACGAGGCCTGGCGCTGGCTCGCCCACACGCTCACCGTCGACCGCTTCCGCGAACTCCTCCCGGAAACCGCGTCCTTGACCGTCGTACGCCATGTCCTGCCGAACCTGCGCGCCCTCAACTTCGTCGTCGAGGGGCTCCTCGGCGAGGGCGTCGCCGCGCAGTACCGCTTCGACCCGCAGGCCAAGGCCCTCGGCGAATGGCTGCGCGCCCGCCACCTCGATCTGCCGGAGGCCCTCCTGTGACCGCCGCCCGCCCGTCCCACACCCCGGAGGCCCGCCCGTGACGGCCCTTTCCACGGCCGTGGACGTCGACGACCCAGACCACCGGGCAAACCGCGACGCCCTGCTCGCCAAACTCGCCCAGCTGGAGACCGAGCACGCCAAGGCCCTGGCGGGCGGCGGCGAGAAGTACGTCGAACGGCACCGGGGGCGCGGCAAGCTGCTCGCCCGCGAGCGCATCGAACTGCTCCTCGACCCGGACACACCGTTCCTGGAGCTGTCCCCGCTCGCCGCCTGGGGCAGCGAGTACACGGTGAGCGCCTCGCTCGTGACCGGTATCGGCGTCGTCGAGGGCGTCGAGTGCCTGATCACCGCGAACGACCCGACCGTGCGCGGCGGTGCCAGCAATCCGTGGAGCCTGAAGAAGGCGCTGCGCGCCAACGACATCGCGCTCGCCAACCGGCTGCCGTGCATCAGCCTCGTCGAGTCGGGCGGCGCCGACCTGCCGTCCCAGAAGGAGATCTTCATCCCGGGCGGGGCCATCTTCCGCGACCTCACCCGGCTGTCGGCCGACGGAATCCCCACCGTCGCCGTCGTCTTCGGGAACTCGACGGCGGGCGGCGCCTACATCCCGGGCATGTCGGACCACGTGATCATGGTCAAGGAGCGTGCGAAGGTCTTCCTCGGCGGCCCGCCGCTCGTCAAGATGGCCACCGGCGAGGAGAGCGACGACGAGTCCCTCGGCGGTGCCGAGATGCATGCGCGTGTGTCGGGCCTCGCGGACTACTTCGCCGTCGACGAGCAGGACGCCCTGAGGCAGGCACGGCGCGTGGTCGCCCGCCTCAACCACCGCAAGGCGTACCCCGATCCGGGCCCGGCGGCCCCGCCCAAGTACGACGCGGAGGAACTCCTCGGGATCGTCCCCGGTGATCTGAAGGTGCCCTTCGACCCGCGCGAGGTCATCGCCCGTATCGTCGACGGCTCCGACTTCGACGAGTTCAAGCCGCTGTACGGGACGAGCCTGTGCACCGGCTGGGCCGCCCTGCACGGCTACCCGGTCGGGATCCTGGCGAACGCCCAGGGCGTGCTCTTCAGCGCGGAGTCCCAGAAGGCCGCCCAGTTCATCCAGCTGGCCAACCAGCGCGACATCCCGCTGCTGTTCCTGCACAACACCACCGGCTACATGGTCGGCAAGGAGTACGAGCAGGGCGGCATCATCAAGCACGGCGCGATGATGATCAACGCGGTGTCCAACAGCCGGGTGCCGCACCTGTCCGTGCTCATGGGCGCCTCGTACGGGGCCGGGCACTACGGCATGTGCGGCCGGGCCTACGACCCGCGCTTCCTGTTCGCCTGGCCCAGCGCCAAGTCGGCGGTCATGGGCCCGCAGCAGCTCGCCGGCGTGCTCTCCATCGTCGCCCGGCAGTCCGCGGCGGACCGCGGCCGCCCCTACGACGAGGACGCGGACGCGGCCCTGCGCGCCATGGTGGAGCAGCAGATCGAGTCCGAGTCCCTGCCGATGTTCCTGTCCGGGCGGCTGTACGACGACGGCGTCATCGACCCCCGCGACACCCGTACCGTCCTCGGCGTGTGCCTGTCCGCGATCCACACGGCGCCCTACGAGGGCGCGCGTGGCGGTTTCGGCGTCTTCCGGATGTGAGGCCCGTGATTACTTCCGTTCTGGTGGCGAACCGCGGCGAGATCGCCTGCCGTATCGTCCGAACCTGCCGTGAGCTGGGCATCCGCACCGTCGCCGTGCACTCGGACGCCGACGCGAACGCCCTCCACGCGCGCGTGGCCGACGCGGCGGTCCGGCTGCCGGGCGCGGCGCCCGCGGACACGTATCTGCGCGGCGACCTGATCGTGAAGGCGGCCCTCGCCTCCGGTGCCGACGCCGTGCATCCCGGCTACGGCTTCCTGTCCGAGAACGCCGACTTCGCCCGCGCGGTGCTGGACGCGGGCCTGGTGTGGATCGGTCCCCCGCCGAAGGCGATCGAGGCGATGGCCTCCAAGACCCGCGCGAAGAAGCTGATGGGCCTGGAGCCGCTGGCCACGGTCACCGCCGACGACCTGCCCGTCCTGGTCAAAGCGGCGGCGGGCGGCGGCGGACGGGGCATGCGCGTCGTACGGGACCTCGGCGCCCTCGACGCCGAGCTGACGGCCGCGCGCGCCGAGGCCCTGAGCGCCTTCGGCGACGACGAGGTGTTCGTCGAGCCGTACGTGGAGGGCGGGCGCCACGTCGAGGTGCAGATCCTCGCCGACGCACACGGCACGGTGTGGGCGCTCGGCACCCGCGACTGCTCCCTCCAGCGCCGCCATCAGAAGGTGGTCGAGGAGGCCCCCGCACCGGGCCTTTCGCCCGAACTCACCGACTCCCTGTGCGCCATGGCGGAGCGGGCCGCGCGTGCCGTCGACTATGTGGGCGCGGGCACGGTGGAGTTCCTGGTCGCGGACGGCACCGCGCACTTCCTGGAGATGAACACCCGGCTCCAGGTGGAGCACCCGGTCACCGAGGCGGTGTACGACCTCGACCTGGTGGCCCTGCAGATCCGGGTCGCGGAGGGCGAGGCGCTCGAGAGCGAGCCGCTCGAGAGCGAGCCGCCGCGCCCGCGCGGCCATGCCGTCGAGGCCCGCCTGTACGCCGAGGACCCGGCGCAGGCGTGGGCCCCGCAGACCGGCACGCTGCACCGCCTCTCCGTACCGGACGTGCGGCTGGACACCGGGTACGCGGACGGCGACGCGATCGGCGTCCACTACGACCCCATGCTCGCCAAGGCCGTCGCCCACGCCCCCACACGTGCGGAGGCGATTCGCCGGCTGGCGGGCGCACTGGAACGGGCCGAGATCCACGGACCGGCGACCAACAGGGACCTGCTCGTGCGCTCCCTGCGCCACGAGGAGTTCACGGCGGCCCGCACGGACACGGGCTTCTACGACCGCCACCTCGCCGAACTGACCGAGCCCGCTCCCGATCCGTACGCCCCTCTGGCCGCGGCCCTCGCCGACGCCCACGGCCGCTCGCGGTTCGGCGGCTGGCGCAACCTGCCGTCCCAGGCGCAGGTCAAGCGCTACCTCATGGCGGGCGAGGAGCACGAGGTCCGCTACCGGCACACGCGGGAGGGCCTGGCCGCCGACGGGGTGCGGGTGGTGCACGCGGACGCCCGTCTCGTGGTCCTCGAAGCGGACGGCGTCCGGCGGAAGTTCGCGGTGTCCCGGTACGGCGACCAGGTGTATGTGGGCCCCACCGCCCTGACGGCCCTGCCCCGCTTCCGGGAGCCCACCGCCGACCACGCCCCCGGCTCCCTGCTCGCGCCCATGCCCGGCACGGTCGTACGCATCGCCGAGGGGCTGGCCGTCGGCGCCGCCGTACAGGCCGGACAGCCGCTGCTCTGGCTGGAGGCGATGAAGATGGAGCACAAGATCACGGCACCGGTGACCGGGACGGTCACGACCCTCGACGCGACGCCGGGACGGCAGGTGGACGTGGGCACGCTGCTGGCCGTGGTCCAGGACGACGCGCCCCGATAGGGGCCCGCACCGTATCGACATGCGGCGCCGCCGCGTGAGCGCGACCAGCCACGACGAATCCGCACCTTTCCGAGGAGCCGCAATGACCGCCGTCATGGAAACTCAGGAGCAACAAGACCTCCGAGCGGCCGTGGCCGCCCTCGGCAAGCGCTACGGCCGCGACTACCTCACCACGGTCGTCGCCGAGAACCGCCGGCCCAGCGAACTGTGGTCCGAGGCGGGCAAGCTCGGCTACCTCGGGGTCAACCTGCCGGAGGAGTACGGAGGCGGTGGCGGCGGTATCGCCGAACTCTCCATCGTGCTCGAGGAGCTGGGCGCCGCGGGCTGCCCCCTCCTCATGCTCGTCGTCTCACCCGCGATCTGCGGCACGGTCATCGCCCGCTTCGGCACCACCGCCCAGAAGGAGCAGTGGCTGCCCGGTCTGGCGGACGGCAGCCGCACCATGGCCTTCGGCATCACCGAACCCGACGCCGGCTCCAACTCCCACCGCATCACCACCACCGCCCGCCGTGACGACGACGGAGACTGGATCCTCAGCGGCCGCAAGGTCTTCATCTCCGGCGTCGACATCGCCGACGCGACCCTGATCGTCGGCCGCACCGAGGACTCCCGCACCGGACGGCTCAAGCCCTGCCTGTTCATCGTCCCCAGGGACGCGCCCGGCTTCGGGCGGCGCCGGATCGACATGGAACTGAACAGCGCGGAGAAGCAGTTCGAACTGACCCTGGACGAGGTCAGACTGCCCGCCGACGCGCTCGTCGGCGACGAGGACGCGGGACTGCTCCAGCTGTTCGCGGGCCTCAACCCCGAGCGCGTGATGACCGCGGCCTTCGCGATCGGCATGGGCCGCTACGCGATCTCCCGGGCCGTGGAGTACGCCCGCGACCGTACCGTCTGGAAGCAGCCCATCGGCGCCCACCAGGCGATCGCCCACCCCCTCGCCCAGGCCCACATCGACCTGGAGCTGGCCCGCCTGATGATGCAGAAGGCGGCCTTCCTCTACGACTCGGGGGACGACGTCGCCGCCGGAGAGGCCGCCAACATGGCCAAGTACGCCGCCGGGGAGGCCTGCGTCAAGGCGGTCGACCAGGCCGTCCACACCCTCGGCGGCAACGGCCTCACGCGTGAGTTCGGGCTCGCCTCGCTCATTACGGCCGCGCGCGTGTCTCGTATTGCGCCGGTGAGCCGGGAGATGATTCTCAACTACGTCTCCCATCAGACCCTGGGCCTGCCCAAGTCGTACTAGGCGCACCCCGTCGCGCTAGGAGGAACCGTGTTCCGAAGCGAGTACGCAGACGTCCCGTCCCTCGAACTCCCCATCCACGAGACGGTCCTGGGCCGGGCCGCCGAGTTCGGTGAGCTGCCCGCCCTGATCGACGGAACGGACGGCACCACCCTCACGTACGACCAACTGGACCGGTTCCACCGGCGCATCGCGGCCGCACTCGCGGAGACGGGCGTGCGCAAGGGCGACGTGCTCGCGCTGCACAGCCCGAACACCATCGCCTTCCCGGCCGCCTTCTACGCCGCCACGCGCGCGGGCGCCTCGGTCACGACCGTGCACCCGCTGGCCACGGCCGAGGAGTTCGCCAAGCAACTGCGGGACTCCGCGGCCCGCTGGATCGTCACCGTCTCCCCGCTGCTGGAGACGGCCCGGCGCGCCGCCGAACTCGCGGGCGGCATCCGGGAGATCTTCGTCTGCGACAGCGCGCCGGGCCACCGCTCCCTGATCGACATGCTGGCGTCGGCCGCGCCGGAACCGGTGGTCGACATCGACCCGGTGGAGGACGTCGCCGTGCTCCCGTACTCGTCCGGGACCACGGGCATACCCAAGGGCGTGATGCTCACCCACCGGCAGATCGGCACCAACCTCGCGCAGATCCGCCCGCTCATCGGGACAGGCCCGGGCGAGCGCATCCTCGCCGTGCTGCCCTTCTTCCACATCTACGGCATGACGGCCCTGATGAACGCCCCCCTGCGGCAGGGGGCCACCGTCGTCGTGCTGCCGCGCTTCGACCTGGACAGCTTCCTGGCGTCCATCCAGGACCAGCGCATCACCGGCCTGTACGTGGCCCCGCCGATCGTCCTGGCCCTCGCCAAGCACCCGGCCGTCGCGCAGTACGACCTGTCGTCGCTGAAGTACATCATCAGCGCCGCGGCCCCCCTGGACGCCACCCTGGCGGTGGCCTGCGCCGAGCGCCTCGGCCTGCCGCCCATCGGCCAGGGCTACGGCATGACGGAACTGTCCCCGTGCACCCACGTGGTGCCCCTCGACGCCCCCGACGCGCCCCCCGGCACCGTCGGCAAGCTGGTGGCCGGCACCGAGATGCGCATCCTGTCCCTCGACGACCCCGACAAGGACCTCGGCGTCGGGGAGACCGGCGAGATAGCCATCCGGGGCCCCCAGGTGATGAAGGGCTACCTGGGCCGGCCGGAGGCGACCGACGCGATGATCGACCGGGACGGCTGGCTGCACACCGGGGACGTCGGCCATGTCGACGCCGACGGCTGGCTGTTCGTGGTCGACCGGGTCAAGGAACTCATCAAGTACAAGGGCTTCCAGGTGGCGCCCGCCGAGCTGGAGGCCCTGCTGCTCACCCACCCGGGCATCGTGGACGCCGCCGTCATCGGTGTCTACAACGACGAGAACAACGAGGTGCCGCACGCCTTCGTGGTGCGCCGTCCGGGCGCCGACGACCTCTCCGCGGGCGAGATCATGATGTACGTCGCCGAACGCGTCGCCCCCTACAAGCGGGTCCGGCGCGTCACCTTCATCGACGGAGTGCCGAGGGCGGTCTCCGGGAAGATCCTGCGCCGGCAGCTGAGGGAGCACGCGTGACCGATCTCGTACGCACGGCGAACGACCGGGGCCTCACCACCCTCACCCTCGATTCCCCGGGCAACCGCAACGCCCTGTCGTCCTCGCTCGTCGGCGCGCTCGCCGACGCCCTCACCCACTGCGGCAAGGACCGCGAGGTACGCGCCGTCGTCCTCACCCACACCGGGAACACCTTCTGTGCGGGCGCCGACCTTCGGGACCCGCCCCACCCGGAGGCCCTGGTCGCCCTGCTGCGGCAGATCGTCGAGCTGAGCAAGCCCGTCGTCGCCCGGGTCACCGGGCACGTACGGGCGGGCGGCCTCGGCCTGCTGGGCGCCTGCGACATCGCGGCCGCCTCCGCCGCGGCCGACTTCGCCTTCACCGAGGTGCGCATCGGCGTCGCCCCGGCCGTGATCTCCCTGCCCCTGCTGCCCCGCACGGACCCCCGGGCCCTCGCCCGCTACTACCTCACCGGCGAACGCTTCGACGCCGCCGAGGCCGTGCGCACCGGGCTGCTCACCGCGGCCAGCGACGACGTCGACGAGGTGCTCGCGCCCATGCTCGACGGGCTGCGCCGGGCCTCGCCCCAGGGCCTGACCGAGACGAAACGGCTGCTCACGGCTACTGTGCTGAAGACCTTCGACCGGGACGCGGCCGACCTGACCGCGCTCTCGGCCCGGCTGTTCTTCTCCCCGCAGGCCCGCGAGGGGATGACGGCCTTCCTCGAACGACGGGATCCCGTGTGGGTGGTGTGAACGCGGTGCGTGCCGGCGCTGCGACCGGGAGCACGGTATGGGAGTGAACACGGTCGAACGCGTCCCCAAGCAGGACCGCAGCCGCGCCACCCGGCAGCGGCTCCTGGAAGCCGCCGTGGCCTGCCTCGCCGAACACGGCTGGGCGGGCTCCACGGTCTCCGTCGTCGCCGAACGCGCCGGAGTCTCCCGGGGTGCCGCCCAGCACCACTTCCCGACCCGGGAGGACCTGTTCACGGCTGCCGTCGAGTACGTCGCCGAGGAGCGCTCCACCGCGACACGGGCCCTGTTCCCGCAGGGGGCCGCCGACTCCGACCGGCGCGCGGTGGTCGCCGCCCTCGTCGACCTGTACACCGGTCCGCTGTTCCGGGCGGCTCTGCATCTGTGGGTGGCCGCCTCCAACGAGGACCAGCTGCGGCTGCGGGTGACGGAGCTGGAAGCCCGGGTCGGCCGCGAGACCCATCGCATCGCCGTCGACCTCCTCGACGCCGACGAATCCCGCCCCGGAGTCCGCGAAACCGTCCAGGGCCTCCTCGACATGGCCCGCGGCCTCGGTCTCGCCAACCTGCTCACCGACGACGGGGCCCGCCGCGAGCGAGTGGTGGCCCAGTGGGCGCAGCTGCTGGAGGAGGCGCTGGGCTGAGGGCAGGGCGGCATGCGTGGGGACCGCCACACTCACGCCTCGTGTACCCCGCAGTACTCTTGCCCCATGCTTCCGATGCTCGTCCGACGCCGGCACGTGGACTACGTGCGCGTCACGAGCATGGGCTGTCGGCGCTCTGCCTGATCCAGCCCCCTCTTCCGCCCCCGTGGCACCCAGGAGCCGCCCCACCCCCGGCGGCCGATCCGTGCCCCCGTACACCCTGCGGACGCCCCCCATGACGAAACCGTCGTACGACCAACTTCCGATCATCGACCTCTCCGCGGCCGACCGTGGCCCCCAGGCCCGGGCGCTGCTTCACGCGCAGCTCCACAGCGCCGCCCATGACGTGGGCTTCTTCCAGCTGGTCGGCCACGGAGTCACCAAGGCCGAGACCGACGCGCTGCTCGGCGCCATGCACGCCTTCTTCGCGCTTCCCGAAGCCGACCGCCTCGCCCTCGACAACGTCAACTCGCCCCACTTCCGCGGCTACACCCGCACCGGCGACGAACGCACCGGCGGTACCCGGGACTGGCGCGACCAGCTCGACATAGGCGCCGAACGCCCTGTCCGCGCCCCGGGCCCCGGTGAGCCCGCGTACTGGTGGCTCCAGGGCCCCAACCAGTGGCCCGCCGCCCTCCCCAAACTGCGTACCGCCGCGCTCGCCTGGATCGACCGGCTCAGCGGGGTCGCCCGGCGGCTGCTCCACGAACTGCTCACCGCGATCGGCGCACCGGCCGGCTTCTACGACCCGGTCTTCGGCGACCACGCCCACCCCCACCTCAAGCTCGTGCGCTATCCGGGCAGCGCCTCGGACGGCGCGGAGCAGGGCGTCGGTGCGCACAAGGACTACGGGTTCCTGACCCTGCTGCTCCAGGACCGGATCGGCGGACTGCAGGTGCACCGCGCGGACGGGCGGTTCCACGATGTGCCGCCGCTCGACGGAGCGTTCGTGGTCAACCTGGGCGAGCTGCTGGAAGTGGCGACCGACGGCTATCTGCTCGCCACCAACCACCGGGTCGTCAGCCCGCCCGGCGCCGTCGAGCGGTTCTCCGTGCCGTTCTTCTACAACCCGCGCCTGGACGCCCGCATCGAACCGCTGCCCTTCCCGTACGCCTCCACCGCGCCCGGTGTCACTGACGACCCGGCCAACCCGCTGTTCGCGGAGTACGGCTTCAACGAGCTGAAGGGCAAGCTGCGGGCACACCCGCTGGCCGCCGAACGCCACCACGCGGATCTGCTCAGCCCCGCGTGACAGCGGGGCGGAGCGCGAAGCCCCCGTCGGCCGAAGGGGGCGGGGACGGCGCGGCCGGCTGCACCGGTCCCGCGCTCGCCCCGCCCCCTTCGCGGTCCTTCTCGATCGCTCAGCGCGCGATGGCCGCGTACCCCTCGATCTCCTGGGGGCCGCGCGGGCCGGGACCCACGTAGCGGGCGGAGGGGCGCACCAGGCGGCCCGTCCGCTTCTGCTCGAGGATGTGCGCCGACCAGCCCGCCGTCCGGGCACAGGTGAACATCGACGTGAACATGTGCGCCGGGACCTCGGCGAAGTCCAGCATGATCGCCGCCCAGAACTCCACGTTCGTGGCGAGGACACGGTCGGGGCGGCGGTTGTGCAGCTCCTCCAGGGCGGCCTTCTCCAGCGCCTCCGCGATCTCGAAACGCGGGGCTCCGAGTTCCCGGGCGGTACGGCGCAGCACGCGCGCCCGCGGGTCCTCGGCGCGGTACACCCGGTGACCGAAGCCCATCAGCCGCTCGCCCTGGTCCAGGGCCCGCTTCACATACGCCTCCGCGTCACCGGTGCGCTCGATCTCCTCGATCATGCCGAGGACACGGGAGGGAGCACCGCCGTGCAACGGCCCCGACATGGCACCGACCGCGCCGGACAGTGCCGCGGCCACGTCCGCGCCCGTCGAGGCGATGACCCGCGCCGTGAACGTGGACGCGTTCATGCCGTGCTCGGCGGCCGACGTCCAGTAGGCGTCCACGGCCGCGACGTGCTTCGGGTCCGGCTCGCCGCGCCAGCGGATCATGAACCGCTCCACGACGGAGCTCGCCTTGTCGATCTCGCGCTGCGGCACCATCGGCAGCCCCTGGCCACGTGCCGACTGGGCGACGTACGAGAGCGCCATGACCGCGGCGCGCGCCAGGTCGTCACGGGCCTCCTCGACGTCGATGTCCAGGAGCGGTTTCAGCCCCCACACCGGGGCGAGCATGGCGAGCGCCGACTGCACGTCCACCCGGATGTCGCCGGAGTGCACCGGGATCGGGAACGGCTCGGCGGGCGGCAGCCCGGGGTTGAAGGCGCCGTCGACCAGCAGCCCCCAGACGTTGCCGAACGAGACCTGACCGACCAGGTCTTCGATGTCGACACCCCGGTACCGCAGGGCACCGCCCTCCTTGTCCGGTTCGGCGATCTCCGTCTCGAACGCGATGACTCCCTCGAGCCCGGGTACGAAGTCGGACATCAGGCGGCTCCTCGTGATGTGTGCGGCGGATGTGGTCTGTGGGATTCCCGTCGGCCGTCGTCCACGGGCCGAGGGGACGGGACCGTGCGCTGGACGTCAGCTGCCGGGAAGCTTGCCGTCCCGGATCCACGGTCACTGACGAAAGACTCGCGGTCCGAAACGGTCACCCGGGTGATGCCCCGATCGGTCGGCGGTCATCCACCGCGACCGGCATCTGCACGATATCCCCGAGTGCCACCTTTGGGGAGAGGTTGCGGCACTGAGTGCCACGCAGTGATGAACCACACCCCCCCCGAAGTGCCGCAGGCATACGGCAAGATGACGGCGTGACCGACCGCTTCCCGGACGAACCCGCCCCCGGCCCCGCAGCCGATCCGGCCTCCGAAGGCACCGCGCACCACGACGCCGGATCCTCCGCCGCGGAGCCGGAGATCGAACCCATCGTCGAACGCGCCGCGGCCCAGGCCCCCGCCGAGGACCTGGCGCACGATCCCGCCGAGATGCGGGCCCACTACCGCGCCGAGGGCATGGACGAGTCCGCCCTCGCCGTCCACCCCATGGAGCAGTTCTCCCTCTGGTTCAAGCAGGCGGCGCAGGCCTCGGTGGCCGGGATGATCTATGAGCCGAACGCCATGGTCGTCTCCACCGCGGACGCGGCCGGGCACCCGAGCTCACGCACGGTTCTGCTGAAGGGGTACGACGAGCAGGGCTTCGTCTTCTACACCAACTACGAGTCCCGCAAGGCCCGCGAACTGGCGGCCAACCCCCATGTCTCGCTGCTCTTCCCCTGGCACCCGATGGCCCGCCAGGTGATCGTCACGGGCATCGCCCGCCGCACCGGCCGCGACGAGACGGCCGCCTACTTCCGCACCCGGCCGCACGGCTCCCAGCTGGGGGCCTGGGCCAGTGCCCAGTCCTCGGTGATCCCCTCCCGCACCGGACTCGACACCGCGTACGAAGAGCTGAGCGCCCGCTACCCCGAAGGGTCCCAGGTCCCGGTGCCGCCGAACTGGGGCGGCTTCCGTATCGCCCCCCGGACGGTCGAGTTCTGGCAGGGCCGCGAGAACCGTCTCCACGACCGCCTCCGCTATGTGGCGGAACCGGACGGGTCGTGGCGGGTGGAGCGGCTGAGCCCCTGAGGCCTCGACGGCCGCCCGTAGACGCAGACGACCCGCGAGCTCAGGTCCTCCGCCTGTCGGCGGGGGAGCCGGCCGGACGTACCGGCGAGCTCGCGGGTCGGGTGACTGCGTTGGATTGGCCGGCTGCGCAGGGCGTGCCATGCACTGGTCCGGCGCCGAACCGAGTACGACGGCGGGCCGCTAGCCCGCAGTCACCTCTTCCGTCCGGTATTCATACATCTGCCGAACCACCTCCTTTCCGAAGTACCTGCCACCCTAAGAACCGATCGCGCCAGGATCAACTGTTTTTCCGGGATGTCGGTGGATGACCTACGGCCGGCCGCCATGTCCGCCCGTCACGGCAGGAAAACCTCTTCGAGGAACGGCTCCACGGCCGCTCGCCAGGCCTCGGGCTGGTCGTAGTGGACGAGGTGTCCGGCGTCGGCGACCTCCGCGTACCGGCCGCGGGGCAGAACACGCACCATCTCCTGGGACTCCGCGCGGCCCAGCTCGCCGTCCAGGCCGCGGACGACCAGGGCAGGGCAGCGCACCTGCGCCAGCTCCTCCCAGTGCGCGTCGTACACCCAGGTGTGGCGGGACTTCAGCATCTGCTCCGGTTCGAAGACGGGCCGCCAGCCGTCCTCCGACTCGGTCATCACCTCGGCGTAGAACTCACCACGGGCCCGGTTCGGGCGCTCGACCCAGGGGTCGTCCTCGCCGAACCACTTCCGGACGTCGGCGATCGTGGCGAAGGGCAGGGGCCAGGACTTGAACCACTTCTCCCATTCGCGCTGGGAGGCGGCGCCGAGCGCGGAGGCCCGCATGTCGCAGATGATCAGGCCGCGCACCAGATCGGGGCGCTTGGCGGCGAGCTGCCAGGCGGTCAGTGCGCCCATGGCATGGCCGATGAGAACGGCCGGGGCGAGGTCGAGCTGTTCGAGGGCGGCCTCGGCGTCCTCGACGTAGACCTCGCGGGTGTACTCCCCCTCGGGGGGCTTGTCGCTCTGGCCGTGGCCGCGCTGGTCGAGCGCCACGGCGTGGTACCGCCCCGAGAGCCAGCGGGCTGTGGACGCCCAGTGGGAGGCGCGCCCCATCAGCCCGTGCAATAACAGCACGCCCGGTGCCCCCTCGCCCTCTCCGGTCTTCGGAGGGTCGGCGAACTCCCACGCGGCGAGGCGTAAGCCGCCGGCTCCGGTGACGTCGATGCGCCGCACCATCCTCTTGGCACCCCCCTGCTCGGCCCGGACCGCCCGCTCGCCCGGAGCGGCTGGTCCACTCGCTGGTCCTGCTACCGCTGTCGTGCTGCTCCTGCTGGTCACCGCTGTCACCGGGTGGTCGTCCTGGTGCGCTCGTGCCTGGTGCTCGCTCCGGTGCGGGACGCGCCGGTCGGTGCAGCGATGGTCCGGTGGGACCGTCACGCCCACGCTATCGAATGGCTATTCGAAAATGCTGCTTCTGGAGGCAACACCCCTCCTTCGAGTGACCTCCCTCGAGGGTTGGCCGCCGATTCCGGGGGGAGATCTTCACCGAGAGGCGGACCGCTCGGGGAAAAACGGTCCGCGGGGGACGACCCTGAGAGCTCGGGGCTCCGGGTCGGAACAGGGGAGGACAGGCCCCGGCGCCCTGGGGCGCCGGGGCCCTTCCCATGCCTGCGGCACATCCTTCCGCCCCCTCCCTGTCCAGGGGATATGGGTGTCACCCGCTGGCCAAGAGCTCTCAGGTCATATGCCTCATGCGACAGCCTCGCATGCCGACGGCGCGAGCGCTGCGATTCCGCACACTGAATCTTGGTTTTGGGCCGGATCGCGGGGCCGTCACAGCAGGCGCAGGGGTCACACCGCTTGACGGATCGTCGGATGATCAGGACATCCAGAGCCGTCGATTCCGGCGGTTGCGGAGGCCCCGGCTCCGCGCCGGAGCGCGGCCGGGCGCGCCCAGGGGCGACCCTGGGCCCTCACGGCGCCGCCCTAGCGCTTGGCCACGAAGACGTGGGATGCAATCTCGGACTCCAGCTCGGCCGCCTCGCCGCCGCTGCCGACCAGGACCCCGCCCGCGGACTCCGTCACACTGACCACGGAACCGGGCTGCACGCCTGCGCGCCGCAGCGTGTACATCAGCTGTGCGTCCGTCTGGATGGGCTCGCCGATCCGCCGTACGACGACGGTCTTCCCGTCCGAGCCCGGGTCCAGCTCGGCCAAGGACACCATGCCCTCGTCCAGGAACGGGTTCGCTCCGTCCTTCTCGCCCAGCTCCTCCAGGCCCGGGATCGGGTTCCCGTAGGGCGACTCGGTGGGGTGGCGCAGCAGGTCGAGGACGCGGCGCTCGACCGCCTCGCTCATCACGTGCTCCCAGCGGCACGCCTCGGCGTGCACCTGCTCCCACTCGAGGCCGATCACGTCGACCAGCAGGCATTCGGCCAGACGGTGCTTGCGCATGACGCGCGTGGCCAGGCGGCGGCCCTCGTCCGTGAGCTCCAGGTGGCGGTCCGCGGCGACCGACACCAGTCCGTCGCGCTCCATCCGGGCCACCGTCTGGCTGACCGTCGGGCCGCTCTGGTCGAGCCGCTCGGCGATCCGGGCGCGCATGGGGACCACGCCTTCCTCCTCGAGCTCGAGGATGGTGCGGAGGTACATCTCCGTCGTGTCGATCAGTCCGGACATACGTGCCCCTCGATGAGATCTGCCGGAGGCTCGACGGCTCACCGGCGTGTGCGCTGGCCCTGGATTCAATTCTGACGCATCGCACTGACAACCGTGGAGCGCCGGCCGAACCAGGGGTCACGGCTCTCGTAAGGTTCGCCGCGCCCCCGGGACAGCGTGGCCGTCCCGGGGGCCCACCGACCGTATTGACACGGCACTGGTCCAGACCGCAACGTGATCCGCGACACGGACCGTCACGGACGCCGGTGCGTGGCGGTGCGCCGTGCGTCAGCCGTCCGTCGGGAACGGGACACCGAGACTTCGAAGGGGCGTCGCCGATGAGTGACGAGCCGGGCGGCGGCAAGCCGCGCAGCGGTAGCGAGCTGGCCGGGCGGTTCTTCGAGGCGGCGATCGGGCTGCTGCGCCGGGTGCGGGACGAGGACGCGGAGCAGATCGCGGCGGCGGGCACCCTGATCGCGGACACCGTCGCCGACGGCGGCCGGCTGTTCGCCTTCGGCGCCGGGCACTCCTCGCTGGCCGCCCAGGACCTCGTCTACCGCGCGGGCGGCCTCGCCCTGATGAACCTGCTGGCCGTCCCCGGCGTCGTCGGGGTCGATGTGATGCCGGCGACCCTGGGCTCCGCCCTGGAGCGGGTCGACGGGCTGGCGGGCGCGGTCCTCGACTCCAGCCCGCTCCGTGCCGGCGACCTGCTGGTGATCATCTCCCTGTCCGGCCGCAACGCGCTCCCCGTCGAGATGGCGACGAACGCGCGCGCCCTCGGCGTCAAGGTCATCGGCGTCACCTCGGTGGCGTACGCCTCGGAGACGAAGTCCCGGCACGCCTCGGGCACCTATCTGAAGGACCACTGCGACATCGTCCTCGACTCGAAGATCCCCGTGGGGGACGCGGAGCTCAGCGTCGACAACATCCCCGCCCCCTTCGCCCCGGCCTCCACGGTGGTGACCACCGCCCTGCTCCAGGCGGTGATGGCCCAGGCCGCGGGCGCCCTCGCGGACCGCGGCATCGAACCGCCCCTGCTCAGGTCGGGGAACGTGGACGGCGGCCACGAGTGGAACGGCCGGGTCATGCGGGAGTACGGCGACCGGATCTTCTACCGGCAGTAGCCAGCCGCGTCCCCGGCAGCAGGGGCCGGAAGGGCGGCTACGCCTCCGGGGCCGCCATGTCGGCGAGGTCCAGCGCGGCGGCGATCCGTGCCGCGACGCTCTCCGCGTACACCGCGTCCGCCCGTTCGAACCGGCTCCGCCCCGCCGCGCGCAGGAACGTCACCACGCCCAGCGTCCGGCCCCGGCTGCGCAGCACCGTGCACAGCGCGTGCACCGCGTCCGCGGGCCAGCGCCGGTCGAGTGCCCACCGGTGTGCCTGCTCCGGGTCCACGTCTCCCGCGCCGGCCCGTACGGATCCGGTACGCGCGACGCACTGCAGGGCCGGATGTCCCTCGGCGTACCGCACGGGCAGCCCCGCCTTGCCGGTGAGCGCGCTGGGCCCCGGCGTGCCGGACGGCGTCTCGGCGGCCCGTACCAGGCGCACCGGACTCTCCCCGTCCGCCATGGCGCCGCCCGCGACCCGGTCGATCAGCGCGTGATCGGCGAATCCGGCCAGCGCGAAGTCCAGATGGACGGTGGCCCCCTCCAGAGGGTCCTCGCACTCGGCCGCCGCGCGGGCGGCGCGGTGGAGCTGGTTCGAGCGGAAGCGCAGCAGAGCCGCCTCCTGCTCGGTCTGTTTGGCCTCGGTGATGTCCTGGAAGAGCCACCCCACGCCCAGCGGAACCGGTTCCTCCGCGAGCGGTGAGGACAGCCGCAGGAACCCGCTGCGCCAGCACCGCCGCTTCTCGCCGTCGGCGGTCCGGACGCTCACCCACAGCTCGGCGGGAGCGGGCGGGGCCCCCTCGGCGAGCACATGGGTCAGCGCGCTCTCCAGCTCCTCGACCCCCTGGGAGAGCAGATCGCCGAGCGGACGGCCGAGCACGGCGGTCCGCCCGATGCCGAGGGCCCGGGCGGCGTGGGCGTTGACGACGGCCGGCCGCAGGTCCGCGTCGACGAGCACGACCCCCCAGCTCGCGTCCTCGAACAGGGCCTCGCTCAGCGCGATGGACCGCTCCAGGTCGATCTGCGCATGGACCTCGCTGAAGGCGCAGTAGACCCCGGCGGGTTTCCCGTCGGGTCCGCGCACCGCCGCAGACTGGGTCCGGACGAGCACCCGCCCGCCCTCCTTGGTCAGCAGTGCGAACTCGTGCACCTGGCGCCCGGGTGCGTCCATCGCGGACATCAGCCGCGCCTCGACCTCGGCGGCGTCGGCGGTGCGCACGGCCCATCCGGCGAATCCGCGCCGCCCCACCGCTTCGGCCGCGGACCATCCGAGGATCCGCTCGGCCTCCCGGTTCCAGTGGGTCACGACGCCGTCGGCGTCCAGGGCACACAGAGCCGCGTCCATGCCGTCGAGGAGCGCGGCGAGAAGATCCGAACCGTCCCGCTCGGGCTCACCCGGTCCCAGCTCGTCCGTCGTCCCACTACGCCGGGAAGCACTCACCTGGACCCCCCTGCAGGCTGCTGCGTCCGCGCGTACGGCGCGTTCTTCCGCTCACTCGCCATCATTCAACTCGAACGTGACACAGCACACATCTGCTTCCGGAAAGATTGGGGGAAATCGTTGCGCCCGGTTTTCTCCCCCGGCCGCCGCACCGGAGGGTGCCGGCCTACCCCTTGCTGACCGCCGTCAGGATCTCCGGCAGGCGTCGGGCCGTGCGCGGCGCCGCGAGGCGCAGGCCGAGCAGGGCG
The DNA here is from genome assembly GCF_050936285.1 of Streptomyces sp. CA-106110. NCBI lineage: Bacteria > Bacillati > Actinomycetota > Actinomycetes > Kitasatosporales > Streptomycetaceae > Streptomyces > Streptomyces sp. CA-106110. Next base: position 6,774,234 of record NZ_JBNJNB010000001.1, read on the forward strand.
ATTAGCGCGCCGTACGCGGCGCCCGCCGGCAGCAGCAGCCAGGTCCACGCGTCGCCGCCCGAGGCGACGTTCAGCCAGATCGTCGCCGTGATGACGGGCGCGGACAGCAGAGCGGCCGAGATCATGCCGCCGAAGATGGAGATCCAGGCGAGTCCCGCCTGGCCGGGGACCACGTTCTTGTAGCCCTCCTGCGGAATGGAGTAGGGGAAGCGGGCCGAGGTCCAGGCACCGGTGGCCAGCATCGCGCCGAGCAGCGCGAAGGAGAGACCGAGCACCTCGGGCAGCTTCGGCCAGGCGCCGAGCAGCGCGGTCGTCACGACGGTGACGAAGGTGGCGTAGGGCAGCGTGATCAGCAGCAGCGCCTGCGCCCGGCCGCGCAGTTCGGCGTAGGCGTCCCGAGGGGAGGAGATCGTCGTCGCGACCATCCAGAACGCGGACGTGTCCTGCCCGAACTGGTTGTACATCTGGATGCCGAGCATCCCGGCCGCGAAGCAGGCGAAGTAGATGGAGCCGGTGCCCTGGAGGGCGTTGAAGGCGGGGACGATCAGCCCGATCGCGAGCGAGGTCACCCATGCCGCCTTGGTCTTGGGATCGCGCCACACATACCGCAGGCTGCGCTCCATCACCGTGCCGGTGCGGCCCGCGGGCAGCAGCCGGGACAGGCCCGTCGAGGTGCGCTCCCGGGCGCTCGGTTCGGCGGCCTGGAGCGTGGACTGGTCCGGCGAGGTCATCAGCTTCGTCAGGCTGCGCGACCACAGGGTCAGCAGCCCGGCCAGGGCCGCCGCGCTCAGCGCGAGTTGGGCGAAGGCTGTGCCGTACGAACCGCGGCTCGCGGAGTCCACGGCACCGAGGGCGGACGCGGGCGGTACCCAGCGCAATACCTCGCCCACCGGGTCCAGCGGGGACAGCCCCGCCGAACCGAGCCGCTGGGCACCGAAGTTGACGAGCTGCGCGCCGACCGCGACGACGAGCCCGCTGAGCACGGCAAGATCGCGGCCCTTGCGGCTGGTCAGCAGCCGGATGTTGGCGGCGGCGACGGCGCGGGCGAGCGCCACGCAGACGAGCAGTGCCAGGACGACGGCGACCACGGCGGTGCCGTACGCGGCGGCTCCGTGCGCCATCGAGATCACCGCGCCGACGAACAGGCAGAGGGTGAAGAGGGGACCGAGACCGACCAAGGAGGCCGTGAGCAGAGCCCGTACGAGAGGCTGCGGGCGCAGCGGGAGCATCACCAGGCGGGTGGGGTCGAGCGTCTCGTCGCCGCTCGGGAAGAACAGCGGCATCACCGCCCAGCCGAGCGCCAGGATCTCGGTCAGCAGCACCGCGATGGTGGCGGCGTGCGCGTTGCCGCGCAGAGCGATCAGGCCGATCAGCTGCAGGGCGGCGATCAGGAGCACGAAGACGACGGACGTCACGTAGGCGGCCCTGCGTCCGGCGGACTGCCGCAGTCCGTTGCGCAGCAGGGACAGCTTGAGCCGTACGACGGTGGGGGTCAGGCCGGGAGCGGTCATCGGGCGCCGCCGCCGAGCCAGTCGAGGTCGGCGCCGGCGGTGCGGCCGTGCGCGCCGACCAGTTCCAGGAAGGCCTGCTGCAGGGTGGGCGCCTCGCCGCGTACGTCGGCGAGCGGACCGTGTGCGCGGATGCGTCCCGCGGCCATGACCGCCACCCAGTCGCACAGCGACTCGACCAGCTCCATGACGTGGGAGGAGAAGACGACGGTGGCGCCGGAGGCCGTGTAGCGCTCCAGGACACCGCGGATGGTCTGGGCGGACACCGGGTCGACGCCCTCGAACGGCTCGTCGAGGAAGAGGACCTCTGGATTGTGGAGCAGCGCGACGGCGAGCCCGATCTTCTTGCGCATGCCGGTCGAGTAGTCGACCACGAGCTTGTGCTGGGCGCCGGCCAGGTCGAGGACGTCGAGGAGCTGGGTGGCCCGCTTGTCGACCTCGGCGCCGGGCAGACCGCGCAACCGGCCCATGTAGCCGAGCAGTTCCCGGCCGGAGAGGCGTTCGAAGAGGCGCAGACCCTCGGGGAGGACGCCGATGCGCGCCTTCACCGCCACCGGGTCGCGCCACACGTCGTGCCCGACCACCTCGACGGTGCCCTGGTCGGGCCGCAGCAGTCCGGTGACCATGGACAGGGTGGTGGTCTTCCCGGCCCCGTTCGGGCCGACCAGCCCGATGAACCGCCCGGCGGGCAGCTCGAGGTCGATGCCGGCGACGGCTACCTGCTCCCCGAACCGCTTCCAGAGCCCCTGCACCCGTACGGCGGCCACAACCGCCCCTGCTCCCTCGGTCATACGAGCACCTTAGGGGGAGCAGTGCACCGAGCGGGGCGCGGGGAACCGCATGAGCGGCAACGGAGAACCCCACGGCACGGCCGCCGGACGCCATCCGTCACGCGGCCGGCGCCCGCGGTCGGCTACCGCTCCCGGCCGCAGGCGTACGCGAGTGGCGAGATCAACTCCTCCGCATCCGGCAGCCACCGGTTCGCGGGCGTCGGCCGGCAGACCCACTGCACGGCACCCCGCGACCCGTACCGCGTGGGCGGTGCGGCCACGTACGCCCCCTCGCCGAGCGTCAGCAGGTCGAGCGAGGAGGGCGACCAGCCCAGGTTCCGCACCAGGTGGGGGACCTTCGCCGAGGCGCCGGGCAGCACGAAGAACTGCATGCGCCGGTCCGGGGTCAGGGCCACCGGTCCGAGCGTCAGCTCCATTCGCTCCATGCGCGCGAGGGCGAGGAAGCCGGCGGTCTCCGGGACGTCGACGGCGTCGAAGGTGCGCCCGGTGGGCAGCAGGATCGACGCCGTCGGCCGCATGGTCCACAGACGGCGCGCGACGGCCGCGCTGCCGCTCGCCTGTGTCGCCCAGTCGTCGCGAGCCGGATGCGCACCGGGCACGGGGCACGCGGACCGACCGCAGGAGCAGTGCTGCATCCCGTCCACGGCTTCGAGCCAGGTCCCGGGGAACACGTCCCAGTGGCGTTCCTCGGCGTAACGTACGGCGGCTTCCAGGAGCGAATCGCCGCGCTGCTTCGGGATGTGGGCAGTTTCGGGGCCCGCGATGGTCTCTTCCACGATGAGCTCAACTCTAGCGGTCACGCGGGGTTACGCCCCGCTCGCGCGGTGCGACCGTCCGGGTCGGGGGCGGTTTTTGGGCATGCCCTTTTCGCCCTACATGCGCGGGGAGGAGCACCGTTCCCGGCGGCGGGGCGCACGGGTGCACGGTCGGGGGCGCGCAAGAGGAACGGCGACGGGGGCCGGGTAGTCAGGTGAGGGGCACGGCATCAGGCTTTACCCCGGCAATCCGCGCATGTCTCGCATCAGAGGTATGTCCGTTGGGCATCGATCTTCAAGACCGGATCTTTTCGGTGCACACCAAGGGTGTCCCCGGGAGTCCGGCCGCTGAAGACACGTCAACTCGGTGCGTGAGCAGTCACCGCAGTCACCGGGCGAACCGAGCCATGGATATGGGGGTGCGCATGGCCGCAAGGCCTCTCGTCGCGCGGCAGCCGAACGAACCGCTGCAAGCGCTCATTCAGGAAGCGGGCTGCTCGAACGCGGGGCTCGCCCGCCGGGTCAACATGTGCGGCGCGGAGCACGGTCTCGATCTGCGCTACGACAAGACGTCGGTGGCCCGCTGGCTGCGCGGTCAGCAGCCGAGGGGCCGGGCGCCGGCGATCATCGCCGAGGCGCTCGGCCGCAAGCTGGGGCGTACGGTCACGATCGACGAGATCGGGATGGCCAACGGCAAGAACCTCGCCTCGGGCGTGGGCCTGCAGTTCTCGCCGACGGTGCTCGGCGCCATCGAGCAGGTCTGCGAGCTGTGGCGCAGCGACGTCGGCCGCCGGGACTTCCTGTCCGGATCCTCGGTCGCCGCGTCCGCGCTCGTCGAGCCGAGCCGGGACTGGCTGATCTCCGCGCCGGATTCGCAGGTGTCGCGCTCGGCAGGGCCCCGGGTGGGACCCTCGGACGTGGCCGCGGTGCGCGCGATGACCCAGGCACTGGTCGAGCTGGACCACCAGTTCGGCAGCGGACATGTGCGGCCGGTCGTCGTGCACTACCTCAACAGCGTCGTGTCCGGCCTGCTTGCCGGCTCCTACCGGGACGCCGTGGGTCGCGAACTCTTCGCAGCCGTGGCCCGGTTGACGGAACTCGCGGGATACATGGCCATCGACACCGGGCAGCCGGGGCTCGCCCAGCGGTACTACATCCAGGCGTTGCGCCTCGCCCAGGCGGCGGGGGACCGCGGGTACGGCGGCTATGTGCTGGCCGCCTCCATGAGCCATCTCGCGGCGCAGCTCGGAAACCCGCGGGAGATCGCGCAGTTGGCGCGCGCGGCCCAGGAGGGAACGCGTGGGCGGGTGACGCCGCGGGCGGAGGCGATGTTCCACGCCGCCGAGGCGCGGGGGCACGCGCTGCTGGGCGACGTGCGCGCCGCCCAGTTCGCTTCCGGGCGCGCGGTCGCGGCGCTCGAGGCGGCCGGCGCGGCGTCCGGGGACGACCCGGTGTGGATCGCCCACTTCGACCAGGCCTATCTGGCGGACGAGCTGGCGCACTGCCACCGCGACCTCGGGCAGGCCGAGGCTGCTGCGCGGCGGGCGGAGGAGTCCCTCGCGGGGCACCCCGAGTCGCGGGCCCGGCGCCGGGCGATCGGCTATGTGCTGCTCGCCACTGCGCAGGTGCAGCAGCGCGAGGTGGAACAGGCCTGCCACACCGGTCTGAAGGCCGTGGAACTGCTCGGCACGCTGCGCTCGAATCGCGGGTCCGAGTATCTGGAGGACCTCCAGCAGCGGCTGGAGCCGTTCCAGGAGGAGGCCGTGGTGCGGGAGTTCGGGGCACGGCTGGATCTGGCGGCCGCGGCGTAGGGGCATCGCGCCGGGTGCCGTCGGGGGTGCGGGGCGGGAGGTGCCGGCAAGGGTCTTCGCCCCGGCCCGGGAGATCCGCGATGAGGTGACGCGGCGCGGTCGCCGGCCGTCGCTCCCGATCGCCCGGGCGGCCCCCGTGATCGGGACGTGAACCCTCCTTACGGGGTGGCCGCCCTGGTGTGAAGGCCCGGGAAACGCCAGGTGATCGAGAAGTGAGGGTCCGAGGGGTGACGTAAACAGCGCCTGGCGACGCGGTTTTGTTACGACGGTCACATGGGTACGAGGTCAGGCCCTGTGCTGCGTGGCACCAGCTTGTGGGGACCCGGTAGCGTGAGCCGACGATTCCGAAAGTCCCCCATTCGTAGGAGTCCCGGTGACGCAGAGTGGACAGGGTGAGGAGCCCTCGGCGCGGACCGCGCGCGAAGGCATCGTGCTGCCTTCCGACGGCGGCGAGCCCCTGCTGCCGAGCCAGGCGGGCGGGGCGAACGGTTCCGCGGTTCCGGCGGGCGGCCATGGTGCCGCCCCGGTGGGCGGCGCCGGCGGTCAGGGCGCGCCCATGACAGGTCAGGCCTGGGGTCAGCCGTGGGGTCCCGGCCAGCAGTCCGAGACACCGCAGCCCGGTCAGGGCTGGGGCGGCGACGCCGGGCAGCACTGGGGTGAGCACCAGCAGCCCGGGGCCGCGCCCGCACCGGCGTGGGACTCCCCGGGCGCACAGCCCTCCTGGGAGTCCTCGGATCCGCAGTCGGGCTGGGGCGGGGCCCCCGCCCCCCACGAGTCGCACGCGGCGCTGGGGCAGCCGATGCCGCCGCACGCCCCGATGGGCGCGGGTGCGGGTCCGCTGCCGCCCGAGGGCGCGCAGCCGTCGTCGTACGGTGTGGACGGACACGGTGCGCCCGGGGGCGCACATCACCTCCAGCAGGGCGCACACGCCGCACCGCTGCCGCCCGCCGACGAGGGCGCCACGCAGTACATCCCGCCGGTGCCCGCCACCGGTGACGCGCAGGCCACGCAGTACCTCCCGCCCGTCGCCGCCCAGGAGGCGGCGACCCAGTACATACCTCCGGTCGGGCCGGGAGCGCTCCCGACGGAGATGCCCGCGGACGACGCGACGCGGTTCCTCGGCCGGACCGGGGGCTCCCCGGCCGCCGGTCCGATGCCGCCCGCCGCCGGTCCCGACGCGCAGGCCACGCAGTACCTCCCGCCCGTGCCCGGGCAGCCGGGTCCCGTGCCGTACGGGATGCCGCCCGACGGCGACCGGCAGACGCCGGCGGAGTTCGACAACCTCTTCCGCCACGACGGCGCCGCGCCCGCCACCCAGTATCTGCCCCGGTTCGACGCCCCGGACGGGCCCGGCGTCCCCGGTACCCGGGCGGCCGGACGGCGCGACGACGGTGGTCGTGGCCGCCCGCGCAACGCGGTCATCGCGGCCGTGGGCGTGGGCATCGTCGTCCTCGGCATCGGAGCGGGCGCCCTGCTCAGCGGCGGGGGTGACGACCCCAAGAGCGACAACAGCAAGAACGTCTCGGCGACCGGCCCGGCCGCGAACGCCTCGGAGCCGGGGTCCGGCGACGCCGCCAAGCAGCAGGCCGCGGCGCTGGACAAGCTCCTCGCCGACAGCGGCAACAGCCGCGGCTCCGTGATCAAGGCGGTGGCCGAGGTCAAGGTCTGCCAGAACCTCGGCCAGGCGGCCACCGACCTGCGCAACGCGGCCCAGCAGCGGAGCGGCCTGGTCACCCGGCTGTCCGGGCTCGCGGTCGACAAGCTCCCGAACCACGGCGAGCTGACCACGGCGCTCACCAACGCCTGGAAGGCCTCCGCGTCCGCCGACACCCACTACGCCGCCTGGGCCGACCAGGTCGCGGCCAACAAGAAGGGCTGCAAGAGGGGGCAGGCGCGCTCCACCGGGCAGACGGGGGCGGGCAACCGGGACAGCGGCACGGCCAGCGCCGAGAAGACGAAGGCCGCGCGGCTGTGGAACGCCATCGCCCAGAAGTACGGCCTGACCCAGCGCCAGCCGACCCAGCTGTGAACACAGCGGTGTGCGCCGCTCCGGAGCCGTTCGGCACCGCGGCGGCGCACACCCGGTGACACTGTGACCGTCCTGTCCGGGCCCAGGGCCCGTGTGCCCTACTGGAGCGCGGTGCTCTCCAGCGTCTTCGACACGTTCACGAAGCCCTTGGTCGCCGCCACCAGCTGCCCCTGGCGCACCACCTGGAGGGTCACGTCGGAGTTGATCAGACGCGGGTAGTCGATGACCGCGGTCAGGTCCTGGAAGCGCCAGCGCAGAGGCGGCGTGAGGCCGCCCGTGTCGACCTGGAGGCCGTTGTCGAGGGCCGAGCGGATGGTGCTCGCGGTCACCTCGCCGCCGCCGAGCGACTCGACGACCTTCTTCAGGACCGTGTACGCGATCCAGGTGGTCTGCACGCCCGCGTCCGCCGGGTCGATCCGGTTGTCACCGAAGGCCTCCTCGCGGATGACCTTCTTCATCGGATCCCAATGCGGGTCCGTCGCCTCCGGATACCAGCCGGTGATATACGCCCCTTCGTAGGGGCTCGAGGCGCCGCCCGACTGGTTGATGATCGACTGGTCGACACTGCCGAGCACCGAGCCGGTGCGCACCGCGGGGTACTCCGTGCTCAGGCGGCGGAAGGAGTCCATGAAGGTGCCGGTGCGCTCGTCGAGCGAGGGCACCACGCACCCCTTCTTCTGCGGGTCCGTGGTCGCCTTCTGCAGCGCCTGCTGGGCCTGGGCGTCGAACGAGGTGGCGTCCTCGGCGGCGCGCACGTCGGCGGCGGACGAGTGGTTGCCCGCCGTGAGCCCGGCGTCGAGCAGCACCGGGAGCTGGTCGCCGGCGACGGTGTCCGGGCGGACCAGGGCGACGCCCCCGCAGTTCCTGCCCAGCTCCTCGCCCAGGCCCGCCAGCAGTGCCGGCTGACCACCGTTGACGGGGTAGGAGAGCACGCTCTTGAACTCGTCGTCGGTCAGGCCGTACCCGCCTATGTAGGGGATGCCCGCCGACTCCAGCGGTGAGAGGAAGGAGGACGCGAACTGGCTGTAGGAGCCGACGACCGCGACGACCTTCCTCTTGACGGCGATCCGCGCGCACTTCGCGGCGCTGACGTAGTCGTTGTGGTCGTTGCAGGTGAGCACGTTGAGCTTGTGCCCGTTGAGCCCGCCGTGCGAGTTGATCCAGCGCGCGTAGGCCCGCGCCATCGCCGGCATGCCCGGCTTGTTGGTCGCGGAGGTGTCCTGGGGCGCCCAGGTCATGACGGTGATGGAGTCCCCGGAACCCCCCGTGGTACCTGGGACGATGCCGCAGGCGGCGGCCATCGACGCACAGGCCACCATCGCGCCCGCGGAGAGCAGGGCGTTCCGGACGCGGCGGCTGCCCGCTTTTCGGACGGCGCCCGGGCTGGTGGGGGAGGAACTGGTGCGTCGACTGCCGGTCATGGCGTGCACGATTCCGCCACATCACTAACCGGTGTATGCACGGTGGTCAACGACAGGTGTCGTAGGAGTGAATTGAGGGGGCCGATGATCCGGTTTTCACAGGGAACGTACGATCGATGACCGTGCAAGGTTCGGAGAACTCTTCCCGTCGTGGCCGTCGCTACTCCACCATGGGCGACATGCCCCTGAATGACATGCCGTGGTGGCGCTGGCGCAGCAATGTGCGCTCGGCGCTGCACATGCTTTCCGACCAGGCGTTCCAGCGGGACGTGTGGCTCGCCGGTACCGAGGGGTACGGCGACGTCACGGACGCCGTGTACCGCCTGGTCGAGGACACCTGGCTGGACAACTGGTCCGCCGACAAATACGTCGGCACGATCTTCCGCGACTCGCAGGAGGCGGCGCTCGTGGACACGGCCGTGCTGCGGGTGCTGCGGATCATGCACCAGGTCGGCCCGGACGCGCCGGTCCAGGCCTACATGGACCACCACGGGTGGCCGGAGGCGGTGCGGGCGGCTCGCGACGCCCATGTACGGCTCGCGACGAGCGACGGTGAGGACCCCGACGCGCCGCCACGGACGCTCGAGGTGCTGCGGATCCTCACCCGGTCCGCCTAGTCCGTCGCCGCGCGGTCCGGGTGGCGGAACGTCGCCCCGTGCAGGCCAGCGGTCATGAGACCCTGGCCTGCATGAGTGAGCAGTCCACCCGAGCCGCGGCCCCCGCCGACCAGTACGTCCTCACCCTCTCCTGCCCGGACAAGCAGGGCATCGTGCACGCCGTGTCGAGCTACCTGTTCATGACCGGCTGCAACATCGAGGACAGCCAGCAGTTCGGTGACCGCGACACGGGGCTGTTCTTCATGCGGGTCCACTTCTCGGCGGAGTCGCCGGTGACCGTGGACAAGCTGCGCGCGAGCTTCGCGGCGATCGGCGACTCCTTTCACATGGAGTGGCAGATCCACCGGGCCGACGAGAAGATGCGGGTCGTCCTCATGGTCAGTAAGTTCGGGCACTGCCTGAACGACCTGCTCTTCCGCGCCCGGATCGGGGCGCTGCCCGTCGAGATCGCGGCCGTGATGTCCAACCACACCGAGTTCGCCGAGCTGGTGGGTTCGTACAACGTCCCCTTCCAGCACATCCCGGTGACGAAGGACACCAAGCCGGAGGCCGAGGCACAGCTGCTGGAGCTGGTCCACGAGCGGGACGTCGAGCTGGTGGTGCTGGCCCGCTACATGCAGGTGCTCTCGGACGACCTGTGCAAGCAGCTCAGCGGCCGGATCATCAACATCCACCACTCGTTCCTGCCGAGCTTCAAGGGCGCCAAGCCGTACCACCAGGCCCACGCGCGCGGTGTGAAGCTGATCGGTGCCACCGCCCACTATGTGACGGCCGACCTCGACGAGGGCCCGATCATCGAGCAGGAGGTCGAGCGCGTGGGCCACGACGTGACCCCCGACCAGCTGGTCGCGATCGGGCGCGACGTCGAGTGCCAGGCACTGGCTCGCGCGGTCAAGTGGCACGCCGAGCGCCGGATCCTGCTGAACGGCCGCCGAACGGTCGTCTTCGCCTGAGACCCGGGCTACATCCGGCTCAGTGACGCGGCCGCGAACAGCACGTCGCTGATCGCCTCGCGGTCGCCGACCTGCCCCGCCGCCGCCTCCTGGGGCGGCACATGACCCGCTGCCAGACGGCAGAACTCCACCGCGTCGAGTGCGACGTGCGCCACTTCGCGCTCGGCGGTGGCGACCGCTCCCGGCGAGTCGAGGGCGATCAGCCACTCGCCGCCGCCCGCGCCCTCGATCTCCAGACGCAGGGTGCGCCCCGGTTCGCCCGCCGGGACGAGGTGGCGGGTGCGGCCGGGCGCGGCGAGCCCGGCCTGCCGCCGCGCCGCCAGAACCCCGGGCAGCATCCGCGCCCCCAGGTCGATCATCCTGTTCAGAAGGCGCGGGGCCGGCGGCCCGTACGGATAGTCGATGGCGCCCGCGATGTCCTCCGCGTGCACCCAGCACTCGAAGGCCCGGTCCACCATCGCGTCGCGCAGCGACAGCGTGAAACTCCCGTACGACACCGAGGGCTTCCCGGAGTCCCCGTCGGTGAAGGACAGCGTCCGCACCAGGTTGTGGCTCTGGTCCCGCCACCGGTTGCGCACGGACCGCGTCGGCGGGAAGTGCGAGGTGCGCCAGTACGCCTCCGTACGGCCCTCCGGTGTGCCGTCCTCGGCGGTCACGTCCCCGAGCGGGTCCTCGAGCCCCAGCGACACCGCCACCAGTCCGTCCACGGTCAGCAGATGGGCGATCACACCGGCGACGGTGGTGCGACGGCTCGCGGGGCCCGTCCCGTCGAACCACCGCAGACGCACCGGCGTGTGCCACTCGGCGTCGCCTATGTCCTGCAGCAGGGCGTCGAGGCGCGCGGCCTCCGCGTCGTACGGCGCCACCCAGTCCGGCACCGGGATGCGCGGCGGGCGCCGGTCGAGGCAGGCCTCCAGCACGCGGGTGCGCAGAGCGGGGTCGAGGTCGAGGCTCTCCGGACGCTGCAGCAGGCCCACGGCCTCGCGCAGCTGCAGCGCCTCGTCCGCGCACGCGCCGCAGTCGCCGAGGTGGGCCTCGACGGCCGCCGTCTCCTCGAGCGAACAGGCGGCGAGCGCCCACGCCCCGAGCAACGACTTCAGCACCCGGTGCGCGAGCGGGTCCGAAGGCGCGGGGGACGGTTCGGGATCGGGCAGGGGCAGCCCGGTCTCCTCGGCGGAACCGCGCGCCGGCGGCACCGGCTCGCCCTCGCCCCCGGCGTCCTGGGAGCCGCCGGGGGATCTGTCCGTGCCGTCGCGCAGGGCGTCGCCGTCCTCGGGGGCGTCCGGACCGCCCGGCCCGGCGCCGCTCGGGCCGTCGGGTCCGTTCGTGCCGTTGTGCCGGTCGTCGCCGTGCTCGCGGTTGTCGGGGCCGGTCACCACACCGCTCCCGGTTCGGGAGGGACGCCCGAGGGGCCGGTCTCATGGGCCGTGGCCAGCAGCTGGAGGCCGAGGCGGAGCCTGCGGCGGGCCTCGTCCTGGGTGATGCCGAGGTCGACGGCGGTCTGGCGGTAGTCCCGGCGCTGGAAGTAGGCCCGCTCGAGCGCGGCCCGCAGCGGTACGGGCATCGAGGTGGCGATGTAGTCGGCGCGGGCCGCGACCGAGGCGCGGCGCACCTTTCGCTCCAGGTCCTCCCGGGTGCCCCCGCCGCTCCGGGTGAGCGCTGCGGTCTCGTCGGCGCGCAGCCGCTGCACGGCGAGCCGGTGGGTCAGCGTGGCGACCCAGGTCCGCAGGGGACCCTGCTTCGGGTCATACGCCTCGGGGTTCTCCCAGACCTGCACGAACAACTCACGCGTGATGCCGTCCGCCGCCTCCTCGTCCCCGAGCACGCGATGGGCGAGGCCGTGCACGAGCGAGGCGAACCGGTCGTAGCACTCACCGAGCGCGGCGGCCTCACGCCGGGCGAGCCGCTGCTGCATCCGGCGGTCCCAGCGGGGCGGTGCGTCCTTCTTCGCCATGCGGCCCCCTCGTCCCCGGCCCTGCCGGGCCCTGTCCCGGTCCAGCCTCCGTCCCCTGTCTCCTCGAATGTAGTCGGCACGTAGGACAACGCACGCCCCTTTGGCGCAATGTGCGCCCCTCGGCGAGCCGTTGGTGGTAAAGGCGCCCGGACGGGACCGGTGGATCGGGCGAGGGCGCCCCCGACGCATATCCGGCGATCAGACATGAACGAAACGCGATCGTTGCGGATTGAATTGGCTCAATTCATACGTACTTTCGATCGAAAGTGCGGTGTTTCATGGAGGTGTGTTGGGGCAGCCGCGCCTGAAGGAAGCGTAGGGACCGCTTCCGTTTCGATCAGGTGCAGGCAAGCAGGAGGCGTGGCGGTGACACTCAAAGTGACCTTCGCGGAGCACGGCGAGTGGGCCGTGCTCCAAGTGGCGGGCGAGCTGGATCTGGTGACATCGCCAGTACTGCGGCAGCGGGTGCACGACGCGGTGGCGGACGGCCGTCATCACGTCGTCCTTGACCTCTCCGAGGTCGTCTTCTGCGACTCCAGCGGGGTCGGCGTACTGATCGCCACCCGCCGGCTGATCCGCTCCTGCCAGGGTCGGCTCAGACTCATCCTGCCCGGGCCCGAGGGGGTCGAAGCGGCCCACGTCAACCGGGTCCTCGCCGCCCTCGGCGTGCGACGCCTCTTCGACGTATACCCTGACGCCACCGCGGCCATCGACGAGGACTCCAGACCCCTGAGCGCGTAGCCCCGCACGGCCGGCGCGGTCCGTACGGCCTCGCGCCGACCGGATTCCGCCGCCCGGCATGTGGCCCGTCCCACACCCGGGGCACGCCCGTACCAGGGAAAGTCGCAGGACAGACACACTGTCGTCGCAGAATTCCTGCGATCTTGGTACAAGCGTCGTTTTCCGTCACTCATGAGCCCCGGCTCGTCGTACGCTCCCTGCGAGACACCCCCGACGTCACGTAAGGCGGCCCGAAACACATGGTCAGTACCGAATACGAGCGCAGGATCGCCGCCAGGTTCGCCACCTTCGACCAGGACGGCAACGGCTACATCGACCGCGAGGACTTCAGCGCGGCGGCCAAGGCGGTCCTCACCGAGTTCGGCACTACCGCCCGTTCGGAGCAGGGGCAGGCCCTGTACGCCGGCGGCGAGGCCTTCTGGCAGGGCATGGCCGGGATAGCGGACCGGGACGGCGACCAGCGCATCACGCGCGAGGAGTTCGTGGGGAGCGCGGTCAAGCGGCTGCGCGACAACCCCGACCGCTTCGCCGAGATCGCCCGGCCCTTCCTGCACGCGGCGCTCGCCGTGGCGGACGCCGACCGCGACGGCGTGGCGACGGTCCAGGAGACCGTCCGCGTCCTGAAGGCCCTCGGCGTGCACGAGGACATCGCCCAGGCGGCCGCCGTGACGCTCGACGCGGACGGCGACGGCAAGGTCGGCGAGGCGGAGATCGTGTCCGCGTTCGCGCGCTACTTCACCGTTCCCGAGTAGCGTTCGCGCAGCTTGTACTTGAGTACCTTCCGCAGGGTGTCGTTGCGCGGAAGGGCGTCCACCACTTCCAGCTGCTCCGGCAGCTTGTGCACGGACAGTCCTTCCGCGCGCAGATACGCGGTGACCGCGGACAGGGTCAGCTCGCCGGCCGCCGGAGCTCGTTCGACCACCGCGCAGACCCGTTCGCCGCGCTCCTCGTCGGGCAGCCCGATCACGGCCACATCCTGGACGGCGGGGTGCCGGTGCAGCAGGTCCTCGATCTCCCGGGCGGAGATGTTCTCGCCCTTGCGGATGATGACGTCCTTCAGACGTCCGGTGAGCACCAGATGGCCACTGTCGGTGAGACGGCCGAGGTCGCCCGTGCGGAGGAACCCGTCCTCGTCGAACGCCTCCGCCGTCCGGTCCGCATCCAGGTACCCCTGGCAGACGGCCTCCCCCTTGAGGCGCACCTCGCCGTTCACGATCCGTATCTCCATGCCCTCGGGCGGCCGGCCCTCCGTCGTCGCCAGGTTCTCCGCCGAGTCGTCCGGGGCCCCCATCGTGATCATCGGCACCTCGGTCATCCCGTAGCCGTGGGTGAGCTGCACGCCCATCTCGCGGACGACGCGGTGGTAGAGCTCGGGAGGCTTGGGCGCGCCACCGCCCGCCAGCAGCCGCAGGGTCGGGATCACCTTCACACCCGGCTGTCTGCGCTGCTCCGCCAGGAACATCGAGTAGAAGGCCGTCGAGCCGCCGGCCACCGTCACTCCGTGCTTGCGGTAACCCTCCAGTGCCTCCGGCAGCGCGAACTGCTCGAACATCACCGCGGGGAAGCCGTACAGCAGGAGCATCACTGTGTAGTCGGGGCCGGCGACATGGGCGTAGGGGAAGGCCATCGAGCCCACGTCGTCCTCGGACAAGTGCAGCGCGTGCGCGAGGCAGGAGCCGCCCGCGATCAGCGAACGGTCCGTGTGCAGCACGCCCTTGGGGTCGGAGGTGGTGCCCGAGGTCCAGTAGATCCAGCGGACCGAGGTGCCGTCGGCGGGCGGCGCGGGCAGGACACGGGGGTCGCCGTCGGGCAGGCCGTCGCCGTGGTACGCCTCGAAGACCCCCTTCGCGCCGAGCCGGCGCGCCATCGCCGTGTGGTCGAAGCCCCGCCAGGTGCCCGGCACCGCGAAGAACTCCGCCTTCGACTCCCGTAGCGCGAAACCCACCTCGCGGTCCCGGTAGAACGGGATGACCGGTGTCTGCACGGCGCCGAGACGGGCCAGCGCGAAGGACAGCAGGGCCGTCTCGATACGGGTGGGCAGCTGCCAGGCGACCACCGTGCCGGGGCGCACGCCCATGCCGTGGAGCCCGGCGGTCACCCGCTCGGCGCGGTCGCGCAGTTCCCCGAAGCTCAGGGAGCGGTCGTCCTGGAGCAGGACGGGCCGGTCGGGGGTGAGGGAGGCGCGCCGGGCGACCAGTTCCCAAAGCGTGCGGGATGTGCCCAGCGCGTGCGCGGTCTCGTTCATGAGGCCCCCAGTCTCCTGACGGTCAGTCAGATAGTGGGCAGAGCGTAGGCCTCGCCGCCTTGTCGGTCCAGGGGTGCGGGACTAGCCTGCTGGGGACCGTATATCTGACGGGTCATCAGATCGACCTGGCGGCTGTCAGGGAGCCGCTGCCCGGCGGAGGGGACCCATGACCGAACTGCCCCGCATCATCAGCGTCGACGACCATGTGATCGAACCCGCCCACCTCTTCGAGACCTGGCTGCCGCAGAAGTACCGGGACCGCGGCCCCAAGCCGCTCACCGCCGGAATCGGCGAGCTCGCCTACGTCGGCGGCAAGTACCGGATCACGATGGACCCCGACGGCCCGCCGACCGACTGGTGGATCTACGAGGACCTGCAGTTCCCCTACAAGCGGAACATCGCGGCCGTCGGCTTCGACCGCGACGAGATGACCCTGGAGGGCATCACCCGCGAGCAGATGCGCCGCGGCTGCTGGGACCCGGCCGAGCGGCTCAGGGACATGGACCTCAACCACGTCGAGGCCAGCCTGTGCTTCCCGACCTTTCCGCGCTTCTGCGGTCAGACCTTCGCCGAGGCCCACGACAAGGAGGTCGCGCTGGCCTGCGTGCGCGCGTACAACGACTGGATGGTCGAGGAGTGGTGCGGCGACAGCGGCGGCCGGCTGATCCCGCTGTGCCTGATCCCGCTGTGGGACGTCGGCCTCGCCGTCGCCGAGATCAGGCGCAACGCCGCCCGCAGCGTGAAGGCGGTGACCTTCTCGGAGATCCCCACCCACCTCGGGCTGCCGTCCATCCACTCCGGCCACTGGGACCCGTTCTTCGCGGTCTGCGAGGAGACCGGCACCGTGGTGAACATGCACATCGGCTCGTCGTCCCAGATGCCGGCCGCCTCCCCGGACGCCCCGCCCGCCGTGCAGGCCTCGCTCTCCTTCAACAACGCGATGGCCTCGATGATGGACTTCCTGTTCAGCGGTGTCCTGGTGAAGTTCCCGCGGCTCAGGCTCGCCTACTCCGAGGGGCAGATGGGCTGGATCCCGTACGCCCTCGAACGCGCCGACGACGTCTGGGAGGAGCACCGCGCCTGGGGCGGCGTCCGCGACCTGATCCCCGAGCCGCCGTCGACGTACTACTACCGGCAGATCTTCTGCTGCTTCTTCCGCGACAAGCACGGCGTCGCGTCCCTCGACGTGGTCGGCCGCGACAACGCCACCTTCGAGACCGACTACCCGCACGTCGACTCGACCTTCCCGCACACCAAGGAGGTCGCCCTCGACCATGTGAAGGGGCTCGACGACGAGACGGTGTACAAGCTGATGCGCGGCAACGCGATCCGGATGCTCGGTCTCGACATGGACCGGGATCGCTAGTGGATCTCGCCGACTCCCCCGAGGAGGAGGAGTTCCGGGTCCGGCTGCGGGAGTGGCTGGCGAAGGTTCTGCCGACCCTGCCTCCGAAGCCGTCCCCCGAGGACTGGCCGGCCAGACGCGCCTACGACCTCGGCTGGCAGCGGATGCTGTACGACGCCGGGTACGCGGGCCTGCACTGGCCCGAGGACGCGGGCGGAAGAGGGGCCACCCCCACCCGGCATCTGATCTTCCTGGAGGAGAGCGAGAAAGCGGGCGCGCCCTACGTGGGGGCCAACTTCGTCGGGCTGCTGCACGCGGGTCCGACGATCGCCGCCGAGGGCACGCCTGAGCAGCGGGCACGCTGGCTGCCGCCGGTGCTGCGCGGCGAGGAGGTCTGGTGCCAGGGCTTCAGCGAACCGGACGCGGGCTCCGATCTCGCCTCGCTGCGCACCCGCGCGCGGCGGGACGGCGACACCTACGTGGTGAGCGGGTCCAAAGTCTGGACCTCCCATGCCGAAGTCGCCGACTGGTGCGAACTGCTGGTGCGCACGGACCCCTCGGCACCCAGGCACCGGGGCATCACCTGGCTCGCGATGCCCATGGACGCGCCCGGCATCACCGTGCGGCCGCTGCGAACGCTCGCCGGGTCGAACGAGTTCGCGGAGGTGTTCCTCGACGAGGCACGGGTGCCGGTGGCCAACCGGGTGGGCGCGGAGAACGACGGATGGCGCGTGACCATGGTGACGCTCTCCTTCGAACGCGGCACGGCGTTCGCGGGCGAGGTGGTGGCCTGCCGCCGCGTCCTCGGCGAACTGGCACGCGAGGCCCGCAGCAACGGCCGCTGGGACGACGCTCCGCTGCGGCGCAGACTCGGCCGGCTGAACGCGCACTTCCGCGCGCTGTGGCGGCTCACGCAGTGGAACGTGAGCGAGGCGGAGAGCGCCGGGGGAGTGCCGGGCGCCGGGGGCTCGGTCTTCAAACTGAGCTATTCGCACGCCCGTCAGGAGCTGTACGACGCTGCCGCCGAGGTGCTGGGCACCGGCTGCCTCGACCTCGGCCGCCCCGGGGTGCTCGACCGGCTGTCCTCGCTGTCGTACACGATCGCGGCCGGGACCTCCCAGATCCAGCGGAACATCGTGGCCGAGCGGATCCTCGGGCTGCCGAAGGGGCGGTGACTCGCGTGCACTTCCAACCGACCGACGACCAGCGGGCGCTGAGGGCCGGAGTCCGCGAACTGCTCGCGCGCCGCTTCGGCCGGGAGACGCTGCGGGCCGCCGTCGACCGGCCCGGGATGCTCGACCGCGCGCTGTGGCGGGAGCTGGGCCGGGCGGGCTTCTTCGCCCTGCGACTGCCGGAGGCGGAGGGCGGTGCCGGACTCGGACTGCCCGAGGCTGTGCTCGGCTTCGAGGAGGCGGGCCGGGCGCTGCTGCCCGGACCGCTGGTCGCCACGCATCTCGCGGCCGGGCAGGTGGCGGGGGCGGCGGCCGGCGAGACGGTGGTCACGGCCCCCTCCGGCGGGCTTGTGGAGTGGCTGGCCGAGGCGGACGCCGTACAAGGGGACGTCACCGGCGCCGTACCGATGGCATCGGTGGACCCGCTGACGCCGCTGCACCGGCTGCCCGGCGACCCGGGCGACGGCCCCGGCCCCGTCGCCGTCCTCCTCACCGCGGCCGAACAACTCGGCGGCGCGGCCCGCACCTGCGAACTGGCCGTCGAGCACGCGCGGACGCGGGAGCAGTTCGGACAGCCGGTCGGGGCCTTCCAGGCGGTCAAGCACGTGTGCGCGCAGAGTCTGGTGCGCGTGGAGACGGCCCGCGCCGCGGTCTACGCGGCCGCCGTCACCGCCGATCCCCTGGACATCGCGGCCGCGCGTCTGCTCGCCGACGAGGCCGCCGTGCGCGGCGCCCGCGACTGTCTGCAGGTGCACGGCGGCATGGGCTTCACATGGGAGGCGGACGTACACCTGTATCTGAAGCGGGCCTGGGTGCGGACCCAGCGCACGGGGCCGACTGCGTACAGTGACGAACTGCTTGCCGTGGACCTGTTGCCGAAAGCGGTCTAAACGCCTCTGTACAGGCACTCTTCGGGGCGGGCGGCGTGAATATCGCGGAACGTGGCGATCCGACATCACAGAGCGTTGATATCGGGTTGTGTCCTATGCGTGACTTGTCACGGGCTGGAGTCGGTGGGGGGCTCCGGTACCTTGTGTGGGATGCGAGCGGTTCCGAGCCCGAACCAGCCCGGTGCGGCCCCTGTGGCGGCGCCGGATCCGGCGCTGCGTACCGCCCGCAGGGCAGGGAGGACCTCCGTACCTGCCTGTTCGACTCGTCTCGACAGGCGTCGCACAGTATGCCGTACGCGTACTCCTTCGCGCTGGAATATGCCCGAAGCGCTTGTTGAGGTGACTGTACGTCAACCATGCTGTCGTGCAAGGGAATCACGGTCCGTGACCTTGGTTCCTGCCATGCAGACGATGACCACGATCGTGGCGCTTGCGAGGCGCGAGGCGATGTGTCCGCCGGTTCGGATGGTGTGAGCGGTGCAGGTGCTTCAAGTGCAGCTGGAGATCCGGCCCGACCCCGCGGAGGTGGGGCGGGCCCGCCGATGGGCGCGTTCCCGGCTCGCCGGGTCGGGGATAGCTGCGGACGAGCCGTTGGCCGAGACACTGGTGCTGCTCGTTTCCGAGCTGGTCACCAACGCGGTGGTGCACACCGGCTGTCCGGCCGTGTTGCGGCTGCTGCTGACCGGAGTGCGGGAGGGTGCCTCGGGCGCTCCGGGCGGCACGGTTCGCCTCGAGGTGGCCGATGCCAGCACCCGCCCGCCGGCGCCCCGGCACGCCGAGGGTGACGAGACGGGCGGCCGCGGCCTGGAACTCGTCGACGGGCTCGCGGACCGCTGGGGGTGGGACCCGGAGGGCGTGGGCAAACGCATCTGGTGCGAGGTGGATCGCTGCGCTGCGGGGGCCGCGGACCGGCTCGCCGAGTACCGGATGGGCGGGCTGTCCCCGGAGTTCGCCTTCGGCGTGGTGTAGCCGTGTGCCCCGGCGTCTGGGGCACGAGTGCATGCGCCTGAGCACGAGGCCGCACGGGCTCCGGCCCTGTGGGGTCAGGCGCGTTGGAATGCGCCCGGCCGTGCCTCTGTGCGCGCCGTCACAAAAACGGTGTCAGTGAGGAATCCCCTGACCGCTGTTGACGCACGGTGCTCAGCTGATCACTCTAGTGGGCAGCGATTCGCCGTGAGGGGACGCCGAGGGTTCCGGTGACGGGAGCCCTCGACGAGCGCGGATCGTGATTCGGCGCCGGCTCCTCGCAGGCGGTCCACGGGACCGTCCCGGGGAGGGGCGGGTACGCCGAGCCGGATGGCGGTGCGCGGTGCCGTGCTCGGGGTGACGAGGGGGCGCCTCCCGCGTGAGCGGAGCCGGGAGTGGGGCCGGCGCGCCGCCACCCGACCCTGCCCGCGCGGACTCCCCTAGAGGACGGCGACCGGCGCCACGGGTGTCCCCGTCCCGCCGACGAAGGGTTCGGGCATCGCCGACAGCAGGAAGGTGTAGCGCCCTTCTTCTCCACAGGCTGTGGACAACTCTTCGAGATTCCAGTTCTGGCCCTGCAGCATGCCCATCTCCACCAGGTCGAGGGCGTGCACGGGAAGCCACAGGTCCTCGATCTCGGGCGGGAAGATCTCGAACGTGAGGGTGTCGTTGGCGACGGCGGCCACATCGCGCGCGTGGAACCACTCCGGAGTGCGCACGGACAGCCCCGGTGACGGATACCCGTACGCCTGTTTGTCGCCCGCGAGATAGGTCCGGATCTGTCCGGTCCGCACCAGGACGACGTCGCCGGCCCGGACCCGCGTACCGGCGAACTCCTCGGCCGCCTCGAGGTCTTCCGGGGTCACGGCGTGCGAGCCGTCGAGCCGGTCCCGGCCGAGCGCGCGGGCCACGTCGAGCAGCACCCCACGGGAGACGAGGTGCCGCGGTTTGTCGATGCCGCCGAACGCGGCGCCGCCGTGGGGCGTGATGGTGTCGGCCGGGCGGCCGTTGTAGAGCTTCCCCGAATGCGAGACATGGGTGAGCGCGTCCCAGTGGGTGGCCGCCTGCAGGCCCATGGTCACGGCGTCGTCGCTGCATGCGATGGTGCCGGGGCCGAAGATCTCCTGGTTGATCTGGACCATCACATGCAGGGGGTTGACGCGGCCGGGGATGACCCCGGTCTGGACGCCGTCCTGCTGCAGCGGCAGGGCGAGGGGAATGCGCCGGCCGCTGCGCACACAGGCCGCGGCCTGTCTGACCACCTCGTCGGTGATGAGGTTCAGGGTCCCGATCTCGTCGTCACGGCCCCAACGACCCCAGTTGTTCACGCGCTTGGCGATCTCATGGAACGCCGGATGCAGTGCGGGCAGC
The DNA here is from genome assembly GCF_050936285.1 of Streptomyces sp. CA-106110. Taxonomy (NCBI): domain Bacteria; kingdom Bacillati; phylum Actinomycetota; class Actinomycetes; order Kitasatosporales; family Streptomycetaceae; genus Streptomyces; species Streptomyces sp. CA-106110. The sequence continues at coordinate 6,794,803 of NZ_JBNJNB010000001.1, forward strand.
GACATGAATCCTCCCCGGGGCTTGTCTCCGGCCGTCTGCCGGGCCATAAAATCTAACGGACCGTCAGAAACTGCGGGAAGGGGCCGGGCGTGGGGAACTTCTTGGCAGGCAAGGTCGTCGCCGTCACGGGCGCGGGCCGCGGGATCGGGCGGGCGGTGGCACGGGCCGCCGCGGCGGAGGGCGCGCAGGTCGTCGTGAACGACCACGGGGTGTCGGTGGAGGGCGCCTCCCCGACCAGCGAGGTCGCCGAGGCCGTGGTCAAGGAGATCGAGGCGGCGGGCGGAGAGGCCGTCCCGGTGGCGGACGACATCTCGACGATGGCGGGCGGACAGCGGGTCGTGGACGAGGCGCTCGCCTCGTACGGCCGTCTGGACGGCGTGGTGTGCGTGGCGGGCATCCTGCGCGAACGGATGCTCTTCAACATGACCGAGGAGGAGTGGGACCCGGTGGTCGCCACCCACCTCAAGGGGACGTTCACGGTGTTCCGCGCCGCGGCGGCGGTGATGCGCGCCCAGCGCTCGGGCACGCTGATCGGCTTCACGAGCGGCAACCACCAGGGCTCGGTGGCGCAGGCCAACTACAGCGCGGCGAAGGGCGGCGTCATCTCCCTCGTCCGCAGCGCCGCGCTCGGGCTGCACAAGTACGGGGTGACGGCGAACGCCGTGGCGCCGGTGGCCCGCACGCGGATGTCGGCGAACGTCCCCATGGAGCTGAAGGAGATCGGCGAACCGGAGGACGTGGCCGCGCTGGTGGTGTACCTCCTGTCCGATCGCGCCCGGCAGGAAGGCATCACGGGCCAGGTGTACACGATCGCGGGCCCGAAGCTGGCGGTCTGGGCGCAGCCGAGGGAAGTACGGGCGGCGTACGCGGAGGGCTCCTGGACCCCGGAGCGGATCGCGGAATTCCTGCCGGGCTCGGTGGGGACGGACCCGATGCCGATGATCCAGCAACTGGAGGCGATGGAGAGGGCGGCGCGGGAGGGGACCCGGCCCAATGCGTAGGGCTGTTGCCCCAGCCCGCACAGCCGATCGTGAAACGCCAGGACACCGATGTGAGGCGGCAACTGTGGAGTTCGGCCCCGATCCCGAGGACCAGGCCTTCCGAAGTGAGGCAAGAGCCTGGCTGCAAGCCAACCTTCCGGTCCGGACCACCCGGCGCGACTGGGAACGTACGCTCGGGCGCGCCGGCTGGATCGGCCTCGGCTGGCCCGAGGACGGTCACGGCAACCGCCGTGCCACCCTCACCCAGCAGGTCGCATGGGCGGAGGAGTACGCCCGCTCGGGGGCGCCGCCCCGCTCCGGGCACATCGGCGAGAACCTCCTCGCCCCCACCCTCCTCGCACATGGCGCACCCGGCCAGAAGTCCCGCTTCCTGCCTCCGATAGCGCGCGGCGAGGAACTGTGGTGCCAGGGCTACAGCGAACCCGGCGCCGGCTCCGATCTCGCAGGGCTCCGCACCACCGCCGTACGCGACACCCCGGACACCTACCGCGTCACCGGCCAGAAGATGTGGACCTCCCTGGCCCACGAGGCGGACTGGTGCTTCGTCCTCGCCCGCACCGACCCGGCTGCGCGCCGCCACCACGGCCTCAGCTTCCTCCTCGTGCCGATGGACCAGCCCGGCCGGATCGAGGTCAGGCCCATCCGCCAGCTCACCGGGACCAGCGAGTTCAACGAGGTGTTCTTCGACGGTGCGACGGCCCGGGCCGAACACGCCGTCGGCGGCGAGGGGAACGGCTGGCGCGTCGCGATGAGCCTGCTCGGCTTCGAACGAGGCGTCTCCACGCTGGCCCAGCAGATCGGATTCGCGAAGGAGCTGGGCGACGTCGTGCGCACAGCCCTGGCCACAGGGGCCGCGGACGATCCCGTCGTACGGGACCGTCTCGTCACGCTGTGGGCCGAGCTGCGCGCGATGCGCTGGAACGCCTTGCGCACGCTGGGCGGCACGGCGGGAGCGGGCGCCCCGAGCGTGGCCAAACTGCTGTGGGCCGGCTGGCACCGCCGGCTGGGCGAGCTGGCGGTGCAGGTACGGGGTGCGGCGGGGGCGGTGGGTCCGGACGACTGGTCACCGCGGTCGCCGTACGAACTGGACCGGTTCCAGCACCTGTTCCTCTTCAGCCGGGCCGACACCATCTACGGCGGCTCGGACGAGGTCCAGCGCACGATCATCGCCGAGCGCGTGCTCGGCCTGCCGAAGGAACCCAGGGGACCCAAGGGCTGAGGAGTTGCGATGCCAGGTGCGATACGAGGCGTGCTCTACGACGGAACACAGCCGCAGGTCGTGGACGATCTGGAGGTACGGGACCCGGGGCCCGGCGAGGTGCAGGTGGCGGTCCGCGCGGCGGGGCTGTGCCACAGCGACCTCTCCGTGGTGGACGGGACCATACCTTTCCCCGTTCCGGTGGTGCTCGGCCATGAGGGCGCGGGTGTGGTGGAGACGGTGGGCGAAGGCGTCACCCATGTCCGGCCAGGGGATCACGTGGCCCTGTCCACCCTGGCGAACTGCGGGGCGTGCGCGGAGTGCGACCAGGGCCGGCCCACGATGTGCCGGCAGGCGATCGGGCGCCCGGGGCGGCCGTTCACGCATCGCGGCCGGCCCGTCCACCAGTTCGCCTCCAACTCGGCCTTCGTGGAGCGGACCGTGGTGAAGGCGGTCCAGGCGGTCCGTATCCCGAAGGACATCCCGCTGCCGTCGGCGGCGCTGATCGGATGCGGCGTCCTGACCGGTGTGGGTGCCGTGCTGAACCGTGCCCGGGTGGACCAGGGCGACACCGTCCTCGTCATCGGCACAGGCGGCGTCGGTCTCAACGTCCTTCAGGGCGCGCGGATCGCGGGCGCTTCACGGATCGTGGCGGTGGACGCAAACCCGGAGAAGGAAGCGATGGCCCGTCAGTTCGGCGCGACGGACTTCCTCACCTCGGTGGACGGGATCAGGGACCTGCTGCCCACCGGCGCCGATCACGCCTTCGAATGCGTGGGCCGCGTCGAGCTGATCCGCGCGGCGATCGACTCCCTGGACCGGCACGGCCAGGCGGTCCTGCTCGGGGTGCCGCCGGCGACGGCCGAGGCGACGTTCCTGGTCTCCTCGATGTACCTGGACAAGGCCATCCTGGGCTGCCGCTACGGCTCCTCCCGCCCCCAGCGCGACATCGCGCTCTACGCCCGCCTCTACCGTGAAGGCCGCCTGCTCCTGGACGAGTTGGTGACGGCCACGTACCCGGTCGAGGACTGGGAGAAGGCGGCCGCCGACGCGCACGCGGGGAGGGTGGCGAGGGCGGTACTGACGTTCTGACCCGGCTGCTCACGGCGGCGAGTGACCTGGGCGAGGCGTGCGATGACCGTCCTCATCCCCTGCTGACGGCGAGGGACTGGCGGCCGCCTGCACCGCTGGTCCGGTCGGCCGCCGGGTCCGGGGAATCCGTGCGGAACGTCCGCCGATAGGCGGTGGGGGTGACCCCGAGCGTCGCCTGCAGATGCTGCCGCAACGACTGGGCCGTGCCGAATCCCGCGTCCCGCGCCACCTGGTCGACCGACAGATCGGTGGACTCCAGTAGATGACGGGCCCGCTCCACGCGCTGCTGGGTCAGCCACTGGCCGGGGCTGACGCCCACCTCCTCGCGGAAGCGGCGGGTGAAGGTGCGCACCGACATGGACTCCTGCTCCGCCATGTCCCGGAGCTGAAGGGGCTCGTGGAGGCGTTCGAGCGCCCAGGCGCGAGCGCCGGTCGTGGTCGCCAGTTGTGGATCCGGTACCGGCCGGTGGATGTACTGCGCCTGACCGCCGGCGCGATGAGGCGGTACGACGGTGTGGCGGGCCACTTCGTTGGCGACCGCGGTGCCGTGGTCACGGCGCACCATGTGCAGGCACAGATCGATCCCGGCCGCCACACCGGCCGAGGTCAGAACGTCGCCGTCGTCGATGAACAGCACGTCCGCGTCGACCCTGATCCGCGGGAAGAGCCGCTGGAGGTGCTCGGCGTCGGACCAGTGCGTGGTGGCGGGCCGCCCGTCGAGACGGCGGGCGGCCGCGAGGACGTAGACGCCGGTGCAGATGGAGGCGAGCCGGGTGCCGGGCCGGATGTGCGCGAGGGCTGCGGCCAGTTCGTCGGTGAGCACGCCCTCCTCGAAGACCGGGCCGAGTTCGTACGAGGCGGGGATGACGACGGTGTCGGCGGTCGCGAGTGCCTCCGGGCCGTTCTCGACGTGGATGGCGAAGTCGGCATCGGTCTGCACCGGCCCCGGTGGCCGGACCGAGCAGGTGACCACCGTGTACAGATGCCGTCCCGCCGCGTCCTTCGGGCGCCCGAAGATCCGGTGCGGGATGCCCAACTCGAACGGGAGCAGCCCGTCGAGGGCGAGGACGACGACGCGGTGCGGCCGGGACGCAGACTCATGAGTCATGGCCCGATCCTAGCGAAGGCTGTCCTCCGGGCCACTCGTATCGGCCCGCTCCGGCCTGGATCCTCTATGACGTGACGCAGACAACCGACGCCGCGGCCGCGGCGGAGTTCCGGACCGACAAGAAGCCGTCCCGCATCCACCGGGCATGGCTCGTCGCCGCCGTCACCTTTGTGACGATCATCGGCGCCGCCGCCTTCCGCTCCCTGCCGGGACTGCTCATCGACCCGCTCCACCAGGAGTTCGGCTGGTCACGCGGCACGATCGGCGCCGCGGTCTCCATCAACCTCGCGCTGTACGGGCTGACCGCCCCCTTCGCGGCCGCCCTGATGGACCGCTTCGGGATCCGCCGGATCGTGGCCGTGGCCCTGACCGTGATCGCGCTCGGCTCGGGCCTGACGGTGTGGATGGATTCCGCCTGGCAGCTGCTGCTGTGCTGGGGTCTGCTGGTCGGCCTCGGCACCGGTTCGATGGCGCTGGCCTTCGCCGCGACGGTCACCAACCGCTGGTTCACCGAGCGCCGCGGCCTGGTGACCGGCATCCTCACCGCCGCCTCGGCCTCCGGGCAGCTGATCTTCCTGCCTGTGCTGTCCTGGATCGTCGAGACGCACGACTGGCGCCCGGCCGCCGTCACGGTGTCCCTCGCCGCCCTCGCGGTCGTCCCCTTCGTCTGGCTCCTGCTGCGCGACCACCCGGCCGACGTCGGTCTGAAGCCATACGGGGCCCAGGAGTTCGTGCCGAAGCCGGAGCCCGCCCGTGGCGCCGCCCGCCGTGCGGTCACGGTCCTCTCCTCGGCCGCCCGCACCGGCACCTTCTGGCTGCTGGCCGGCAGCTTCGCGATCTGCGGAGCCTCCACCAACGGCCTGATCCAGACCCACTTCGTGCCCGCGGCCCACGACCACGGCATGCCCGTCACGGCGGCGGCCTCGCTGCTCGCGGTCATCGGCGTGTTCGACGTCGTCGGCACGATCGCCTCCGGCTGGTTCACCGACCGCTTCGAGGCGCGCCGCCTGCTCGCGGTCTACTACGCCCTGCGCGGTGTCTCGCTCCTCTTCCTGCCCATGCTGCTGGCGCCGAGCGTCCATCCGCCGATGCTCTTCTTCATCCTCTTCTACGGCCTCGACTGGGTCGCCACGGTCCCGCCCACCGTCGCCCTGTGCCGCGCGCAGTACGGCGACGACAGCGCGATCGTCTTCGGCTGGGTCCTCGCCTCGCACCAGGTCGGCGCCGCGCTCGTGGCCTTCCTCGGCGGTGTCGCCCGGGACGCGTTCGGCTCCTACGACGTGGTCTGGTACGCGTCGGGCGCGCTGTGCGCGGCGGCGGCCCTGATGGTGCTGGTGATCCGGCGGCGCCCGGCGGTGACCCCGGCCGTCGTACCGGCCTGAGGCCCTCCCCTCAGGGCGCCAGCCGCGCGAACCGGCCCCGGTGGAACAGCAGCGGCCCGCCGGGGGCCTCGCCCGTGCCCAGGGCGTCCACCCGGCCCACCACGATGAGGTGGTCGCCGCCGGTGTGCACGGCGTGGATCGTGCAGTCGACCCAGGCGGCCGCACCCGTCAGCCGCGGGGACCCGGAGACCGGCGCCGCGTCGTACTCCACGCCCGCGAACTTGTCCGCACCGCTCACCGCGAACGCGCGGCACAGCTCGCCCTGACCGGCGCCCAGGACGTTGACGCAGAAGGCGCCCGCCCGGGCGATGCGCGGCCAGGTCGCCGACGTACGGCCCACCATGAAGGCGACGAGCGGCGGGGCGAGGGAGAGGGAGCAGAAGGACTGGCAGGCGAACCCGGCAGGGGAGTGCGCGCCGTCGGCGGCCGGGGCCGTCACCACGGTCACCCCGGTCGCGAAGCCGCCCAGCACTCGGCGGAACTCGCCCTGGTCGACCGGCGCCCGCTCGCCCGCGCGGACGCACCGCAGCTCCGGGCGCGGCAGCGCCTCGACGGTCCCCGCGGCCGGGGACTCGGCGGGCCTGAGGTAACGGACGGCGGCGGCCGCCATCCCTGCGTGTCCCATCACACCGCCCATTGAATCTGACGATACGTCAGATTGGAAGAGATGCGGCGGGCGCCGGCAGAGCAGTGCCCAGGCGTCCGGCACGGGGGTGGGGAAAGACACCGGGCGCGACGGCGTGCTCGTACGCCTCCACGGTGACTGCGGCGACGACACCCACTGGTCGGTCGCGGCACCGAGGAGGAGCCCGAACTGTTCGTGCTCTTCGGCGACCGGGATGCGGGCGAACTGTGGATCCTCAAGCGGGTGGCCGCCGCCTGAGCCTCACCGGCCCCGGAACTCCGGGCTCCTGCGTTCCACGAAGGCCGTGAGTCCCTCCCGCGCGTCCTGGGTCGTCATGTTGACCTCCTGCGCGGCGGCCTCGGCGGCGAAGGCGGCGGCCCGCTCCGTGCCGAGGGAGGCGTTGACGAGCTGCTTGGTCAGGGCGAGCGCCCGGGTGGGGCCGGCGGCGAGGCGTGCCGCCCACTCGCGAGCCGCCTTGTCCAGCTCCCCGTCCGGAACCACCCGGTTGACCAGCCCGAGCCGTTCGGCGTCCGCAGCGGGGAGCGCGTCGCCGAAGAACATCAGCTCCTTGGCGCGCTGCGGGCCGATCAGCCGGGGCAGCAGATAGGCACCGCCGCCGTCCGGCACGAGCCCGCGCCGCACGAACACCTCGATGAACCGGGCGGATTCCGCGGCGAGTACGAGATCGCAGGCGAGCGCGAGATGGGCGCCGAGCCCGGCCGCCGTACCGTTGACGGCCGCGATCACCGGTTTCTCGCAGTCCAGCACGGCCGCGATCAGCCGCTGCGCACCGAGCCGGATCGTCCGGGCGACGTCCCCGGTGACCCGCTCGCCGCCCCCCGCACCGCCCCGCAGATCCGCGCCCGCGCAGAAGCCGCGCCCGGTGCCGGTGAGGACGACGGCCCGGATCTCCGGGTCCCGGTCCGCTTCCTCCAACAAGGCGATGAGCCGGTCCCGTTGGCCGGGCGTGAGAGCGTTGAGGGCCTCGGGACGGTTCAGGACGACGAAGGAGACGTGGTCGCGGACCTCGTGCCGTACGTCCTGCTCGCTCATCGGCACACCGCCAGCGCGTCCAGCGCCACCGCGCCCTGTCCCCTGGGCAGCACCAGCAGCGGATTGATGTCCAGCTCGGCCAGCTCGTCCCCCAGCTCCAGCGCCATGCGCTGCACCCGCAGGACGACCTCCACCAGGGCGTCGAGGTCGGCCGGCGGCCGTCCCCTGACGCCGTCGAGCAGCGCCCGGCCGCGCAGTTCGGTGAGCATGTCCCGGGCCTGGTCCTCACCGAACGGCGGCACGCGCACGGCCGCGTCCCGCAGCACCTCCACCAGCACCCCGCCGAGCCCCACGGTCACGACCGGCCCGAACAGCTCGTCGCGCGTGACCCCGACGACCATCTCCACGCCCGGCTCCACCATCTGGCACACCAGGATCCCGTCCAGCGCCACGCCCTCGTGGCGGGCGATGTCGGTCAGCTCCCGGTAGGCGTCCCTGACCTGGCTGGCGGAGGTCAGCCCGATCTTCACCAGGCCGAGTTCGGTCTTGTGGGCGATCTGCGCGCCGGAGGCCTTCATCACCACCGGGTAGCCGACGAGACCCGCCGCCCGCACCGCCGCCGCCGCGCTGGTCACGAGCTGCTCGCGGGGTACGCGTATGCCGTACGCCCGCAGCAGCTGCTTCGCCGCGTGCTCGCTGAGCTGCTGACCCGGCCGCATCAGCGCGTGCGCCTTCTTGAAGGACAGGGAGGGAGTGCGGGGGGCCTCGTCGAACGGGGAGCAGTAGCCGCGAGCGAAGCGGTGATGGCCGAGGTAGGCGCGGACGGCGGTGAGGCAGTTGCCGACCGTGCGGAACGTGGCCACGCGGGAGGAGCCGAGCAAGACCTCGCGGTACGCCGGCTCGGTCCCGACCGGCGACCCCCACACCACGCAGACCAGCTTGTCCGTGTGCTCCGCCGCGTCCACGAGATCCCGCACGAGCCGGTCACTCAGCGGCGGGAACGGCCCGGTGATCGGGCAGATCAGCACGCCCACCTCGGGGTCGGCGAGGATCGCGTCGATGATCTGCCTACCGCGCCCGTCGCCCACCGGATGACCCCCGTTGTCCACGGGATTGGCGACGCTCAGGTACTCCGGTATCCACTGGTGCAGCTCGGCCTGCCTGGTCTCCGACAGGACCGGCAGCCGCAGTCCCGCCTCGGTCGCCAGGTCGGCGGCATGCGCGCCCGTGCCACCCGAGATCGAATAGACGACCACGCCGTCCGCCCGCGGGGGGCGGGCCCGGGCCAGCAGGGTGGCGGTGTCCTGGAGTTCGTCGAGTCCGTCGACGCGGACGACCCCGAACTGCCGCATCGCCGCGTCGACCACGTCGTCCGCGCCGGTCAGCTTGCCGGTGTGCGAGGCGGCCGTGCGGACGCCGGTCTCGGTGCGGCCCACCTTGACCGCCACGACCGGCACACCGCGCCGGGCGGCCCGGTCGGCGGCCAGCAGGAAGGAGCGGCCGTCCTTGAGACCCTCGATGTAGCAGGCGATGGCGCCCACCTCGGGCCGCTCGGCGAAGTAGGAGATGAAGTCGGCCGTCTCGAGATCGGCCTCGTTCCCGGTGGGCGCCCAGTGGGAGAGCCTGACTCCGAGCTCCTGCAGTGCGAAGACGGGCCGTCCCTGGTGCCCGGACTGGGTGATGAGCGCGATGGCCGGCCCTTCGAGATCCTCCCGGAACCGCTCGAAGGCGTTGAGGTTGGTGTTGGGCCCCAGCAGCCGTACCCCGGACCGCTCCACGGCGGCGGCGAGCCGGTTCTGGGCGGCGGCGCCCTCCTCGCCGGTCTCGGCGAAACCGGAGGCGAAGGCGACGGCGAACTTCACCTTGGCCGCGCCGAGTTCCTCGATGAGCGGAAGCGGGTCGGAGACGAGCAGGACGGCGAGGTCGACCTGTTCGGGCAGATCCGCGAGACAGGGGGAGCAGGGGATGCCGAAGACCTCCCGGCGGGTGGGGTGCACCGGGTGCAGCCGGGCGCCGACCCGTTCGGCCCAGGCGAGCAGCTGCCGGGTGATGCCGGTTCCCGGTCGCCCTTCGGTGTCCGACGCGCCGACGACGGCGACGGACTCGGGCCGGAAGAACCGTTCCAGGTCGAGGACTTCGGCGTGCAGCGGGCGCCCGCTGACGTCGAGGCCGCCGACGCCCGCGGCCCTGCCGTGCACGACGGGCGAGGGTGGCTCACCGCAGGCGAGGATCCGGGCCCGGCGGGAGTCGGTGGTGAGGGTGCCGTGGGTTGATCCAAGCATCGTTCCACCCGCTCCTGTGTGACAGCCTGCATAACTGACGCAATGTCAGATTACTGAACTGACGCAACGTCAGGAAGGGAGCCGCAGGTACTCGTCGGAGCTCGCGCACATGCGTTGGTGATCGACTGCGCGGCAGGCGGTCGTGGTTGCGGTGCCGGAGGCGAAGTGGCCCGGTCGGCGGCGGTCAGCGCGTTGCCTGGTCCCGCTCCGCGTGGCGTGCCGCCGCCTTGGCGATCTTCCGGGCGTCGACGGCCAGTTCGCGGAACATCCCGCTGATCGGGTTGGTGAACCCGGTGAAGTACAGGCCGGGAGCGGCGCGCGGGGAGCGGGCGCCGTGCACGACCGGCTTGCCGCGGGCATCGAGGGCGCCGAGGTGGCCGACGAGCTCCTCCAGTGCGCGGACGTATCCGGTGGCGGCGATCACCGCCTCGGGCTCGATACGGCTGCCGTCGGCGAGCACGACCTTGCCGTCCTCGAACGCCTCCACGGCCGCCACGACTTCGACCCGCCCCTTGCGTACGGCGTCGATGAGACCGACGTCCTGGACGGGTATGGAACCCTCGTTGACCCGGGAGTACAGCCCGGTGCCGGGCCGGGGCAGTCCGTGCTCCGACAGGTCCGGCACGCTGATCTTCGCCATCGGCACGGCCATCCGGTCGACGAGCCGCACCGGCAGCCGCCGTACCAGGATCCCCGTGAACTGGGCCGCCCAGCCGGCGGTGGACCGGCGCACGATATGGGGCGCGGTGCGCACCGACAGCCGCACCCGGGAGGCGCCGCCCTCCACCAGGTCGACGGCGATCTCGGCGCCGGTGTTGCCGACCCCCACGACGAGGACGTCGCGGCCGGCGTAGGGCTTCGCGTTGCGGTACTGGCCGGCGTGCAGCAACTCGCCGGTGTAGGCGCCGCGTCCGGGCCAGTCCGGGACGCGCGGGGTGTGGTTGTAGCCGGTGGCGACGACGACCGCGCTGCCCGTCAGCTCACGGCCGCCGGTCGCGTGCAGCAGCCAGCCGATGCCGTCGGGGGCCGGCTCGACACGCGAGACCTCGACTCCGGTGACGATCTCCAACTGGTGGTGTTCGGAGTACTTCTCCAGGTAGCGGACCACGTTGTCACGGGACACCCACCGTCCGAAGGACCGCGGCATCGCCAGCCCGGGCAGGGCCGAGAGGCGGCGCGTGGTGTGCAGGTGCAGCCGGTCGTAGTGGCGCCGCCAGGACGCGGCGACGCGGTCGGACTTCTCCAGGACGACTGCCCGCAGACCTCGGGCGCGCAGCGCGTACGCCGCGGCGAGCCCACCCGGGCCGCCGCCGATCACATACACCGGTCGGTCCTCGTGGGCCGGAACCACGGGATGTGACGAAGCAGTGGAGGAGTCGGCCATGAGCGGAGCGTATCCAGCGACCGCGTTGATGGGTTTCGGTCAAGACGGGAATCGGTTGCGAATCGATCACGGCTGTAGGAGGAGTGGGTGGGGCCGGTGTCGTAGACGGACCGGATGTGGACGATCGGTGTGGCTCGCGGCCGTCCCGGACCACGGGTCGGGCTGGTGTCCGGCACCGCGACCTGAGGCGGCGCGGCCCGAGGGACGCGGTCCAGCGCGGCTTCCGGGCCGAGTTCGTCTGCGCGGCCGGGTGAGGGCCTTCCCGTACCCGTCCCTTGCGGACGGACCGCGGGTGCGCTGAACTGACGTACCGTCAGATGACTGGACGGCGGGAGGGCGGCGCAGCATGGACACGATCTGGCTCACCAGCGCGGAATGGTTCGCCGTGCTGCGCGTCGGTCTCGGACTGTGGTGGCTGGAGAGCTGGCGGCACAAGGACAAGAACGCGTGGTTCGAGCGGGGCTCCGGGATCGCGTGGGCCGCGGACGTCGCGGCCAAGCACCGCTGGACGGCGGTGCGCAGCGGCTTCGACGTGCTCGTCGCACCGCGGCCGCGGACGATGGCGTACGTGGTCGTGTACGCGGAACTGGCCCTCGGGCTGGGCCTGATCGCGGGCTTCCTGACGCCCGTCGCCCTGGTCGGCGGGCTGCTCCTGAACGTCCTCTACTTCACGCTCATGATCCACGACTGGGCCGAGCAGGGACAGAACTCGATGATGGCGCTGATCTCGGCGGTGGGGTGGTTCGGGATGTCGTGGCAGACGTGGTCGGTGGACAGCGCGCTGGGGTTGTTCCGGTGAGCGGGACGCCGGGCGGGCCGCCCCGCTTCGACCTCCCCGAACAGGACGCCTTCACCCGTACGTACTGGGAGGCGGCGGCCGAGGGGCGGTTGCTGATCCGCCGCTGCGCGGCGTGCGGGCGTGCGCACCACTATCCGCGGGAGTTCTGCCCGCACTGCTGGAGCGAGGACGTGACCTGGGAGCAGGCAGGCGGCCGGGCCACGCTCTACACCTGGTCCGTCGTCCACCGCAACGACCTGCCGCCCTTCGCGGACCGCACGCCCTACACCGCGGCCGTGGTCGATCTCGCGGAGGGACCGCGGATGATGACGGAAGTGGTGGAGTGCGCGGGAGCCGAGCTGCGGGTGGGGATGGATCTGCAGGTCGCCTTCCGACGGGCCGGGGGCATGCCGGTGCCGGTGTTCCGGCCACGGCGGTGAGGCGTTGGACGACGCTTGTGCGGGTGCGGCCGCGAAAACGAGGGGCGAAGCGGGGAATCAGGGGCTTCAATGGCCTGATGACCGACGTCAAGAGGAACTCTCCGGCGCCCCCTGACGCCTCCCGCGAACTGCACGGCCACGGTCTGCGGCTGTGCTCCTGGGACGTCCGGTCCAGGGAACACGTCGAGGCGTGGCTGCGGGGGCTGACCGATCCGGACTTCCGGCAGTGGAACACGCCGCTGAAGACCGTGGACAACTGGGAGGATGCCCTGGCGTCGATGCGGTCGAAGGCGGCGGGCGTGGCGAACGGCACGAACGCCTCGTTCCGGATCACGGACGCGGAGAGCGGCGGGACGCTGGGGCACATCGGCGTCAACGAGATCGACCACGTCCTGCGCGTCGCCCGCGTCGGCTACTGGATCCTTCCCGAGGCCCGCGGCCGCGGTGTCGCCTCCCGCGCACTCGCCCTCACCGCCCGCTGGGCCCTGACCGACCTGGGCCTCAACCGCCTGGAGTTGGGTCATGCCCTCGGCCACGAGGCGTCCTGCCGCATAGCGGGACGGTGCGGCTTCCCGTTCGAGGGGACCTTGCGCGGGGCGATGTTCGAGGCGGGACGCAAGGACGTCTTCCGCGACGTCCATCTCCACGCACGGATCGCGAGCGACCCGGAGCCGGAGATTCCGTAGCCGTCGGGGCTCCGCCGATGTCCGAGGGCTCCGGGTTGAGCTGGGTCAGACGTAGCACATCGAGACACGCAGGCTACGGCGAGGACATGAAGACGATCACGCAGCGTGAGCTCCGCAACAACTCCGCACTGTGACAGGGCCGCACGTCAGGGCCACAGCAGGTCCTTCGCCCACCCCTCTTGCGTCCGGCGGTAGGCGAGGCGTACGTGCCGGCGTGTCGCGTCTCCCTGGAAGAACTCGACCTCGTCCGGCCGGAGGCGGTAGAGCGTCCAGGACGGGACCGGGACGTCCGGCTCCCGCTGCGCCCGCTCCCACGCCTTCTCCGAGGCCCGCGCCAACTCCTCGGTCGAGCCGAGCACTTCGCTCTGGCGACCGGTGAGCGCCGCGGCCAGCGCGCCCGTCGACCGGGCGTGCAGATCCGCCTGCCCCTCTTCCGCGGGCGCGGGCGCTACCGGGCCGCGCACCCGGATCTGGCGGCCCTGGACGGGCCAGTAGAAACCCAGGGCGGCATATGGCCTCGCCGCCAGCTGGCGGCCCTTGCGACTGCCCACGTGCGTCGCGAACGCCCAGCCGTCCCTGTCCGCCTCGTGCAGCATCACGGTGCGGACGTCCGGCGTGCCGTCCGGGTCCGCCGTCGCCAGCGACATCGTGTGCGGTTCGGTCTGCCCTGCCGCCACCGCCTGCGCGAACCAGTCCCGGAACAGGGCCAGTGGCTCCTCGGGCGCCGCTGCCGGGTCGAAGGCGGGCAGCTCGGTGGTCTGCGGGTCCCACACCCGCAGGGTCCTGAGCAGCTCGTGAAGATCCGTTCCCATACCTTCGAGTATCGCCCCCGGGCCCGACGGCGCCGGGCAGGCCGCGCCATCAGCAAGCCGCGCGGCGGGGACCGCATCGGGGCAGAGCGGCCCCGGGGCTCAACGCCCCAGCACCACCGTCCCCGACGAGCAGAACCAGCCACCCGTGCCGGAGGCGACACCCAGCCGGGGCAACGCGCCGTCCCGTAGCCGCACCTGGCGGTCCCCGGCCTCGCCGCGCAGCTGGCGCACCGCCTCCACCAGCAGGAAAAGCCCGCGCATCCCGGGGTGTTGGGCCGACAGGCCACCCCCGTCCGTGTTCACCGGCAGCTCCCCGCCCCGCACCAGCAGCCGTCCCTTCCCGACGAACGCGCCGCCCTCGCCCTTCGCACAGAAGCCGAGGTCCTCCAGCGTCACCAGCGGCATGTACGTGAAGGCGTCGTAGAGCTCCGCGAAGTCGATCTCCTCCGGCCGCACTCCCGCCCGCCCGAAGGCTAGACGGCCGCTCACCGCCGCCGGGGAGACGGTGAAGTCCGGCCACTCGGACATCGTCGTGTGCGAGACGTGCTCCCCGGTCCCGAGGACCCACACCGGTCGCGTACGGCAGTCCCGTACCAGGTCCCGCGCCGCCAGCAGCACCGCCGCACCGCCGTCGGACCGTATGCAGCAGTGCAGCTTGGTGAAGGGATCCGCGATCACCGGGCCGGACAGGACCTCGTCGACGGTGATCGGGTCACGGAACATCGCCTCCGGGTTCGCCGCCGCGTTGACCCGTGCCTGTACCGCCACCTCGGCCAGCTGTTCGATCGTCGTGCCGTACTCGTGCATGTGGCGGCGGGCCGCCATCGCGTACTTGGCGATGAGCGTGTGGCCGTAGGGGGCCTCGAACTGGAGGGGTCCGCGGGCGCCGAAGGACAGGGTGCCGGTGCGGCGGCCCGCCCGGATGTCCGCACGGGCCGTCGAGCCGTAGACCAGGAGCACCGCCCGTGCGTGCCCCGCCGCGATGGCCTCCGCCGCGTGCGCCGCCATGACCTCCCAGGTGGAGCCGCCGACGGACGTGGAGTCGACCCAGGTGGGCCTGAGGCCGAGATACTCCGCGACCTCCGCGGGCGCCAGCGTGCCGAGGCCGGCCGAGGCGAAGCCGTCGATCGCCGAGCGGTCCAGGCCCGCGTCGGCCAGGGCGCGACGGGCGGCCTGGGCGTGCAGGGCGTACGGCGTCGCCTCGTCGACCCGGCCGCAGTCGGACAGTGCCACGCCGACGATCGCGGCCTGCCGGCCGGTCACAGCACTCATGGATCTGACGGTACATCAGATTTCTGCACGGCGGGCCTGTGCGTGAGCACCCCGGCGTCCTAACATGACGGATCGTCAGACGAAGGAGGCCGCCCATGGACGCCCGCTTCACCGTCGAACAGGACGAGATCCGCCGTACCGTGCGGGAGGCGCTCGCCCGGGTGTGCGGGCCGCAGGACCTCCGGGCCGCCGTCCGGACCGGCACCGGGTACGACCCCGCCCTGTGGGCGACCCTCGCGAAGCTCGGTCTCCCCGGGCTGGCGCTCCCGCAGACGTACGGCGGCGTCGGCTGCACCACCACCGAACTCGCCCTCGCCTGCGAGGAGGTGGGGCGAGCTCTCGCCCCCTCCCCGCTGCTGTCCACGGCCGTCCTCGCCGCACCCCTGCTGCTGGCCCTCGGTACCGACGGCCAGCGTGCCGAGCTGCTGCCCCGGATCGCCTCCGGGGAGCTGACCGCCGCCCTCGCCGTACCCGGCACGGCCCTCGCCACCGCCCTCGCCCTGGTCGGCGACAACCGGGGCGACTGGGCAGGCGGTGGACGCGCCGGCGGCATTCAGGCGCGGCGGGCGGACGGCGCCTGGCGGTTGTACGGGGAGGCGGACCAGGTACTGGACGGGCACAGTGCCGGGCTGCTGGTGGTGGCCGCCCACGCCGGGGGATTCGCGCGGTCGCGGACCCTGTTGTTCCTCGTACGGGAAGGCGCGGTGCGCACGCGGCAGACCGCTCTGGACTGCACCCGCCCCTGTGCCCGCATCCAACTGCGCGAGGTGGAAGCGGAATTGCTGGGAGAGGACGGCGCCGATGTGACCGGGGCGCTCGCCGCTCTCGGGGACCGTGCCGCCGCCGTCCTCGCCTGCGAGGCCGTGGGAGCCGCCGCCCGGGCGCTGGAACGGACCGTCGAGTACGTCGGGCAGCGGGAGCAGTTCGGCCGGCCGATCGGGTCCTTCCAGGCCGTGAAGCACCGGCTGGCCGATGTGCATGTGCGGGTGCAGACGGCGCGTTCGGCGGCGTACTACGCGGCCTGGGCGACCGTGCACGGCGAGAAGGGTGTGGGCGGGCTCGCCCTGGCGCAGGCTCTGGAGGCGCTAAGGACCGCCGCCGCCGAGGGGATCCAGCTGCACGGCGGCATCGGGTTCACCTGGGAGCACGACGCCCACCTGTACTTCAAGCGGGCGGCCGGGGACGAGCTGCTGTTCGGGCCCGTGCACCGGCTGCGGGCGCACGCCGCCGACGCGGCCCGGCTGTTCGAGCACAGGGAGGTGGCGGTGTGACGGCCGTGGGAGTACGGATCGTGCAGAAGGTGTCCTCCACACGCGCCTTCGCGAAGGTGGCGCCGCACGTCGTGCCCGCGCTCGACCGTGCGGTGCACCGGCTGACCCGGGGGAGGTTCCTGCTCAGCGCGCGGATGCTGCCGAGCGTGATCCTCACGTCCACCGGCGCGAGGAGCGGGCTGCCGCGCCGGACGCCCCTGGCGTGCATGCCGGAGGAGAGCGGCAGCTGGCTCCTCGTCGGGTCCAACTTCGGGCGCACCGGCCACCCCGCCTGGACCGCGAACCTCCTGGCCCGCCCCGAGGCCGAGGTCAGCTGGAAGGGGGCGGACATCCCGGTCACGGCCCATCTGCTGGAGGGCGAGGAGCGGGCGGCGGCCTGGAGGGCGGTGTCGGCCTTCTGGCCGCCGTACGCGACCTACCAGGCGCGGGTGGAGCGGGAGATCCGGTTGTTTCGGATCGTACGGCGCTGAGCGCCCCGCTCAGAGCGTCGCCAGCCGCTCCACCAGCAGAAACGTGCCGATGCCGAGCATCGCGGCCCCGCTCGTCCGGGTGACCGCCCGGGCGGCGGCCGGGCGTGCGCCCAGCACGGCCCGGGCCAGGACGCCGACGGTGAGGTAGACGGCCGTGCAGCACGCCATGTGCGTCAGGCCCAGCACCCCCGTCTGCGCCGCCACCGGCAGCCGTGCGCCCTTCGTGACCAGGAACTGCGGCAGTACGGAGAGATAGAGCAGCAGACCCTTGGGGTTGAGCCCGCTGATCGTGACGCCCCGGCGGAAGAAACGAGCCGAGGAGGCGTCGGCCGGTTCCCCGGCGGCCGCCCCCGGAACGCCGGGGCGGCGTAGCACCCCCCACCCCAGCCACACCAGGTACCCGGCTCCCGCCACCGTCAGCGCCGTCAGCAGCCCCGGCGACCCCGCCACCAGGACCGCGAGCCCCGCCACCGCCAGGGCCGTGTGCACCGCGTACCCGGCGACCAGGCCGCCCACCGCCGGCACCACCGGCCCCGCACGCAGGCCCGCCGCGATCACGTACGCCCAGTCGGCACCCGGCACGCACACCAGCAGCAGGTCCACGGCGAGAAAGGACAACACCGCTCCCGTATCCATACCGGGGACATTAGGCGCGATCGGCGCGAAAGTGTTCCTTAGATTTGCCCTTGATCGCGCTTTCAGGGGGAGAATCTGTCTCATGGACTCCGTGGATCAGAAAATCCTTGCCGAGCTGCAGCAGGACGGGCGACTGACCGTGACCGAGCTCGCCGCGAGGGTGCGGCTCAGCGTCTCGCCCTGCCACCGGCGGCTGCGCGAGCTGGAGCGGAGTGGCGCGATCCGCGGCTACCGGGCCGTCGTGGACCCCGCCGCCGTCGGGCTGAACTTCGAGGCGCTGGTCTTCGTCTCGATGCGGCAGGAGGACCGGGACACCGTCGCGGAGTTCGAGCGGGCGCTGAGCGAGGTGGAGCACATCGTGGAGGCGCAGCGGCTGTTCGGCGAGCCCGACTATCTGCTGCGGATCGCGACCGCCGACCTCGCCGCCTTCCAGCGGCTCTACGACGAGCGGCTGGCGACCCTTCCGGGCGTGCAGCGGCTGACGTCCACTCTGGTGATGAAGCACGTGGTGGAGGACCGCCCGCTGCCCGGCACGCGGGCATGACGACCTGGTAGGCCGGCACAGGCAGCGAACGGTGGCCCACCGGAGTGGACCGCCGCCCGCATGACAGAACGTGAGCTGGAACAGCCGACCAGGTCAGGGGGAACGCGCGACGAGGGCTACTTCGTCGGTTTCTTCCCGGTGACGCCCAGATGCACCAACAGGGCGAGGTTCGGCTTGAGTTCGGCCTGCTTGACACCCCAGGACTGGAAGCCCTTCTGGTGCGAGGCCACGGACGCGAGCATCGCCACGAGGGCGCCGGCCACGGCCGCCGGGTTCACGTCCTTGTCGACCTTGCCTTTGGACTGGAGCTCGGTGATCGAGTCCGCGAGAGAGTTGTTCACGGAGTTCAGGATCTTCATGCGGAGTTTGTAGAAGCGCTTGTCGCCCTCGGCCGCCCCCAGGTCGACGACGCGCAGGATCGCATCGTGCTTGCGCCAGAACTCCAGGAACCCGTCCACGAGTTCCTGAGAGGTCTGCCACCCCGCTTTGCCGACCCACGAGCGTCCCTCGAGCAGTGCGGTCAACCCCGCGCCCTCGGTGGCCATTTGCTCGGCGATCTCCAGGACGGCGCCCTCGACATCCGGGAAGTACTGGTAGAAGGTCGCCGGCGACGTCCCCGCCTTCCGGGCGACGTCAATGACTTTGACATCCCGGTAGGGCGAGGAGCTGAGCATCTCACTGAGGCAGTCGAGCAGCTTCTGCCGGGTCGCCTGCCCACGCCGACCGGCCACGCGGCCGTCGACGGTACGCACTTGTCCTGTCATGCCGTCAGCTTACCGAGGGGTGATCGGAGCGCGATTCGGCCGACTGCAAATGGGGACCAGGGGTACCGTGGACGGCTTCCGAGGCCTGTGAGAAGGGGGTACGCGGACGCGTACCGCGGTCCTGGAGCCCCTCGAGCCGGTGCCATGGCCGAAAATCCGCCCCTGCCACATGGGAACGGGCGCTCCCCGGCGGCGGAGCCGTCTCCTTTGATGACAGGAGCCCCGACGGTGGCCCCGTGCCCGAAGGCGTCCCGTGCGGGCCGGGTGCTCCTCCGGGTGGCCGCGCTCGGATGGCGAACCCGTGGCCGCGCTGGTACCCAGGAGGGGCGGGGAGGCCCACTGGCCGCACGCGGATATCGCGACGCCGGACGTCACCGCGCAGACCGCGCAGACCGGGTGTATCCGGGCGCCCGGCGACATCGCCCGGCTCATCCCATGGACACCCTCGGCGCCGTGCCGCCCCCGAGCCGGTCCCTTCAGACCGATGCGGCGCGTGCAGGCCCTGGCGAGCGGCACGTCTTCCCGCCCGGGACGCCCTCCCTTACTCTCGATCGCCCCGCCCTCCCCGACGCCCCTGTGCGCGGTGGGCCGGCCGGGCGGCGAAGGACAGGTACCACCGTTCGAGACCTCGTACGGAAGGGTGGTGGTGGTCACGCGCCATCAGAGGGCGTCCTCCGGTCCCGCCACAGCGGTGGCCGGGCACTCCGAAGCTGTGGCGCGGCACTTCACGGGCGCGCCCCGCGTTTCATCATGCGGGCGGATGCTTCCCGAAGGGCGGTCCGGCATGGTTTTGTCCTGAGACACCCCGATCCGCCCCCGGGTTCGCAACCGGTGGCGCGGACAGGGAGAATCGGGCTGCGTGCCGCCACGGCGGTGCGGTGGTGAGACGCTGCACGGGGTCGCGTGCACAAGGCGGATGACGTGACCCGTACGGGGAGGTGGCAGGCAAGTGGTGGATCAGCTGACACAGCACGATCCGCGGCGGATCGGGCCGTTCGAGGTGCTGGGACGGCTGGGTGCCGGCGGCATGGGGCTGGTCTATCTCGCGCGCTCGGCGTCCGGCCGGCGCGTGGCGATCAAGACGGTGCGCACCGAGCTCGCCGAGGACCAGCTCTTCCGGGTCCGTTTCACGCGCGAGGTCGAGGCGGCTCGGGCGGTGTCCGGCTTCTACACGGCGGCCGTGGTCGACGCCGACCCGCGTGCGGCCGTGCCGTGGCTGGCCACCGCGTATGTGCCCGCGCCCTCCCTCGAGGAGATAGTGACCGAGTGCGGGCCGCTGCCGGCCCAGGCGGTGCGCTGGCTGGCCGCGGGCGTCGCGGAGGCGCTCCAGTCCATCCACGGTGCGGGCCTGGTCCACCGCGACCTGAAGCCGTCGAACGTCCTCGTCGTCGAGGACGGCCCCCGGGTGATCGACTTCGGTATCGCCTCCGGTGTGTCAAACACCCGTCTGACGATGACCAACGTCGCCGTCGGTACGCCCGCGTACATGTCTCCCGAGCAGGCGAAGGACTCGCGCAGTGTGACCGGCGCGAGCGACGTCTTCTCGCTCGGCTCGATGCTCGTCTTCGCGGCCACCGGGCATCCGCCCTTCCACGGCGCCAACCCCGTCGAGACCGTCTTCATGCTGCTGCGTGAGGGTCCGGACCTGTCGGGCCTCCCGGACGAGCTGCGTCCGCTCATCGAGTCCTGCATGCAGATGGAGGCCACCGGCCGCCCGAACCCGGCGGACCTCCAGGCCCAGCTCGCACCCCACCTCTTCGGTTCCGGCTCCGACGACAGCGGTACGGCGTCGGCGTGGCTGCCCGAGAAGGCCGTCGGCCTGATCGAGTCGCGACGCGGCGGCCGCCCGGCGGCGAAGCCCCCTGCCGGCCGCAGCGGCGGCGGGCGCCCGGCGGTGCCCCCGCCGCCCTCGCACGACCCGGTGCCGGTCCCGGTGCCGGCCGGCGCGCCCGACGGCGGCCCGGTGCGGCTCGCGGGCGCGGCCGTGCCGATCGGGCCGGGGCCGCGGGTGGCCGACGCCCGGGCCGCCGCGGTGAAGGCGCCTCCCCCGGAGGCGGGTCTCGTCGCGTCCTGGTCCCGGCCGGGCCCCGGCGTCAACGGCGTGGCCGCCACGGTCGCACCGCCGGCCGCACCCCCGGAGACCGCCTCGGGCTGGCGCCCGTGGCGTTTCCGCATGTCGAACGATGTCTGGGGCACCCCCTCGGTCGCCGGCGACCTCGTCTACGTCACCTCCTTCGAGGTGCACGCCCTGGACGTGGCGACCGGTCGCCGCCGCTTCAAGACGCGGGACGTGGCCTGGTCGATGGCGGTCGCGGACGGCCGTATCCACGCCTCAGACGGCCCCACGCTCTTCGCCCTGGACGCCCGCGAGGGCGCGGATCTGTGGCGGCTGTCCATGGACGGCTGGATCTACTCCCTCAAGGCCGACCGCGGCACGGTCGTCACCGGCACCCGCGGCGGCGGCGTCCAGGCGTGGGAGGCGTCCAGCGGCCGCAAACTGTGGGAGATCTCCGGCGCGCAGACGGACTTCGAGTCGCCGGAGGCCGGGCCGGTGGTCCACGAAGGCACCGTGTACGTGTGGAAGGACGGCCGGCTGTGGGCCCTGGAGGCGCGCACGGGCGAGGAGCGCTGGTCGTACCCGATCGGGGACGCGGCCTCCTGCGGCGGCGTCCCGGTGCGCCTGACCCACACCACGGACGGCCATGTGTACCTCTCGGCCGGCACCAGGGTCCTGGCCGTCGATGTGGCGACCGGCATGGTGCGCTGGCACTTCGAGGCGCCCGCGGTGTTCCTGTGCCCGCCGACCTTCGTACCGGGCCCCGCGGTGACGGGCGGCGGCATCTACCTGGCGGACTACCTGGGCACGGTGTACGCCCTCGACGCGACGGACGGCCGTGACCGCTGGCGGATCGCCACCGAGTCGCGGGCCGCGATCGAGCCGGTCCTGGTGGCGGCGGGGCACGTCCACGTGGGCAGCGGCAAGGGTCTGTACACCCTGGACGCGGTCACGGGCACCCCGAAGTGGCGCTTCCAGGCGGGCGGCGAGATCGTGGGCTCCCCGGCTGTGGCGGAGGGCCGTATCCACTTCGGCTCCACGGACCACCTGCTGTACACGCTGAAGGCCGACGACGGCCGGCTGCGTTGGAAGCTGGCGACTGGTGGTGAGATCACCGGTGCGCCGGTGGTGAAGGACGGCGTGGTGTACGCGTGCAGCAAGGACCGCTGTGTGTACGCCCTCGACGCGGAGAAGGGGACGGGAACCGCCCGGACCGCCTGAGAGCGGCTCTGGACGGCCGTCGCACGGGACCTGACGGAAGGGATACCGGACGGCGGCCGTCATCGAAGACGCTACGCCGAGTACGCGCGTCGTGCCATGCGGTGGCGAACGCGGCGGAGCGCCCCGTTACGCCGCCGCCGGCGGCAGCGGTGGCGGCACCTGCACCCGGCGGCGCACGGGCCCCGTACGCCACGGTCGAGGTCCGGAACCCGAACGCGGTCGCGGCCGGGTTCGGGGTGGACGTCGAGGTCGATCCGGACGCCTACGCCGACAACTGGCGTGCGCTACCGCACCCGGTACCCGCCCGTCCGCCTCCGGGCGAACAACTCCGCCTGCCGCTCGGGCGGCAGGTTCCCCAGCGCGATGAGCGAGGGCGCCTGTGCGAAGGCCTGCGACCGCGCCACCTCCTTCGCCGCCCACAGGGCTCGTACGGTCCCCTGCACTCCCGTCGTCGGATAGGAGGCGATGACGGCGGCGCAGCTCACTGCCGCGTCCAGCGCCCCACCGGGAGGGGTGAGTTCGGACACCAGGCCGATCTCGTAGGCCCGCTGGGAGGAGATCCGCTCGGCGGTACCCATCAGCGCCATCCGTGCGGCCTCCCCGTACGGCATCCGGTGGGCCGCGTGGACGGACTCGTACGCGCTGACCATCCCGTAGGTGGTGTGCGGGTCGAAGAAGGCCGCGGTCGGGTCCGCCACGATGAACTCGCTCTCGCCGAGCAGGTAGAACGCCCCGCCGCAGGCGATGCCGCGCACGGCGGCGACAACCGGCTTCCACAGGTCGTTGGCCTTCGGCCCGATGCGGAGCAGCGGATCGTCCACCATGTAGGGCGAGTCGGGCTGCGGTACCTCCGTGTCGCGGTCGAACCCCGTGCAGAAGGCGCGTTCACCCGCGCCCGTGAGGACGACGGCCCGGACGGAGTCGTCGAAGCGCAACGCCCGCCAGCACGCCGCCAGTTCGGAGGCGGTCGGCAGATCGATGGCGTTGAGCTTGGCCGGCCGGTCGAGGGTGACGACCGCGACCCCGCTCTCCTTGTCGGCGTCGACCCGCAGTCCCCCGCTCACGCCCGCTCCAGAACCCAGCGGGGCAGCCCGTCACGGCTGAAGACGGCCTGCACGCGCGCGCCGATGCGGATCCGGTCGGGGGGCACCGAGTCCAGGGGCGCGTCCGGGCCGGTGACGAGGTTCCCGACAAGCCGGATGCGGGGCGTCTCGGCCAGTTCCACCACGATCACGTTGTACGGCGCCTGCGCCGCGTAGGCTGCGAGCAGCGGAGGATGCGGGGCGACGTACGACCAGATCCGCCCCTTCCCACTGGTGAGCCGCCACTCGGTCGCGAACGATCGGCAGTGCGGGCAGCAGGGGCGGGGCGGGAAGCGCGACTCGCCGCAGTCGGCGCAGGCCTGGACGCGCAGTTCGCCGCGGGCGGCATACTCCCAGAAGGGCGCGCCGTCCTCGTCGCGGACGGGGGAGAGGAGGCTGTCGGTCATGGGGCGGCTCCTTTGCCGACGGGTGCCGGGCATGGGTCAGTTCCTCAACAGCAGGGCGGAGGTGGGAACCCCCTCACCGGCGGTGACCAGACAGGCGGCGGCACCCGGGACCTGCGCGGTACTGGTCCCCCGCAGTTGCTTCACGCCCTCGTTGATGAGGTTGAAGCCGTGGACGTACGCCTCGGACAGGCCGCCGCCCCCGGTGTTGAGGGGCAGCCGTCCGCCGATCTCCAGCGCGCCCCCCTCGGTGAAGGCGCCGCCCTCCCCCCTGCCGCAGAAGCCGTACCCCTCGAGGGAGAGCGGTACGAGGGGCGTGAACGCGTCGTAGATCTGGGCGACATCGACGTCGTCCGGGGCGAAGTCGGCGTGCTTCCACAGGTGCCGGGCGGCCGTCCAGGCGGGTCCGGTGAGCGGGTCGTCGTTCCAGTAGTTGACCATCCCATGGTGCTGGGAGGTCAGGCCCTGGGCGGCGGAGTGGATGTACACCGGACGGTGCCGGCAGTCGCGGGCGCGCTCGGCGGAGACCACGACACAGGCCAGCGCCCCGTCCGTCTCCAGGCAGTTGTCGAAGAGGCACAGCGGCTCGCTGATCCACCGGGAGCTCATGTACATCTCCCGCGTCAGCGGCCGCTCGTACATGATCGCGGCGGGGTTCTGGTTGGCCCGGTTGCGGCAGGCGAGCGCGACGTTGAAGAGGTGCTCCCGGGTCGCCCCGTACTCGTGCATATAGCGACGGGCGAGCATCCCGATCTCGTCGACCGGCCTCAGCAGCCCGAAGGGCCGCGTCCACTGGGCCGGGGTGGGCAGTTGCACGGCCGTGTTCCGCCACGGCCGGGGACCGCTGCCGCGCTTGCGCGACCGCCAGGCGACGCCGACGGTCGCCTGCCCGGTGGCGATGGCGGCGGCGAGGTGTGCGACGGTGGCGCAGGAGCCGCCGCCTCCGTACCCGACCTTGCTGAAGAAGGTCAGATCCCCGAGCCCGACCGCCTTCGCGACCTCGACCTCGTCGGTCTCCTCCATGGTGTACGAGGCGAGCGCGTCGACCTCGCCGGGCGCGATCCCGGCGTCGTCGAGGGCGGCGAGGACGGCGCGACAGGCCAGCGCCTTCTCGGACTCGGCGAGCCGGCGGGCGAAGGCGGTCTGCCCGATGCCGACGACGGTGGTGGCGTCCTTGAGCCCTTTGAACCCTGTCGTTGCCATGAGCGCACACCTCCGCGCGGAGAACGGGCTGCTGACAGTCCGTCAGAGTACAGCTAATCTGACGGTCAGTCAGCTAAGTGGTTTCAGGGTGTGCGGGAGGCAGGCCGTGCGCGGTGACGTGGAGTGGGGCAGCATTCCGGGACTGGTGCGGAGCGCGGCACGTCGTTTCGGCGATGCCGAGGCGGTGGTCGAGGGCCGCACCCGGATCTCGTACGCGGAACTGGGCGACCGGGTGGAGCGCACGGCGGCGGCCTGCCTCGCGAACGGCGTCGTGGCCGGCGACCGCGTGGCGGTCTGGGCTCCCAACACCCTCGACTGGATCGTCTCCGCGCTCGGTGCGGTGTCGGCGGGCGCGGTCCTGGTCCCGCTCAACACACGCTTCAAGGGAACGGAAGCGGCGTACGTACTGGAGCGGAGCAGGGCGAAGCTGCTCTTCGTGACGGGCACGTTCCTGGGCACGTCGTACGTCGCCTCGCTGCGGCGGGCCGCACAGACCGGACCAGGCAACGGCCCCCTCCCGGGCCTTCCGCACCTGGAGCAGGTGGTCGTCCTGGCGGACGACGCCCCCTCCGACTTCCGCACCTGGAAGGACTTCCTGGCGAGCGGGGAGGGGGTGCGCGCGTCGGAGACAGGGGAGCGGGCGGCCTCCCTCACCGGTGCCGCACCCTCGGACATCATCTTCACCTCGGGCACGACGGGCCGCCCGAAGGGAGCCGTGATCACGCACGGGCAGTCGCTGCGGGCCTACGAGATCTGGACCGGCCTCGCGGGCCTGAGGCAGGGCGACCGCTATCTGATCGTGAACCCCTTCTTCCACACCTTCGGCTACAAGGCGGGGGTGCTGGCCTGCCTGATGCGGGGCGCGACGATGATCCCGCAGTCGGTGTTCAACGTGGACACGGTGCTGGCGAACATCGCGGCCGAACGGGTCTCCGTGCTGCCGGGCCCCCCGACCCTCCACCAGTCCCTGCTGGACCACCCGTCCAGGGACGCCCATGACCTCTCGGCTCTGCGCCTGGTGGTGACGGGAGCGGCGTTGATCCCGCTCCGCCTGGTGGAACGCCTGCGCGGCGAACTCGGTGTGCAGACGGTCCTGACGGCGTACGGCCTGTCGGAGGCGAGCGGTTTCGTGACGATGTGCCGCAGGGGGGACGAGCCCTCGGTCATCGCGACGACCTCGGGCCGGGCGATCCCGGGAACCGTGGTGCGGGTGGTGGACGCGAACGGTGAACCGCTCGGCCCGGGTGTGCCGGGAGAGGTGCTGGTTCGCGGCTTCAACGTCATGCGGGGCTATTTCGAGGACGAGCGGGCCACGGCGGACGTCCTGACTCCGGAGGGCTGGCTCAGGACCGGCGACGTAGGGGTCCTGGACGCCTCCGGCAACCTCCGGATCACGGACCGCATCAAGGACATGTTCATCGTCGGCGGCTTCAACGCGTATCCGGCGGAGATAGAGCAACTGCTCGGCCTGCACCCGGCCGTGGCCGACGTGGCGGTCATCGGCGTACCCGACGCCCGCCTCGGGGAGGTCGGCAAGGCGTACGTGGTCTGCCGCCCCGGGGCGGTGCTGACGGGGGACGACCTGATCGCCTGGTCCCGGCGCGAGATGGCGAACTACAAGGTGCCGAGGGCGGTGGAGTTCGTACGGGACCTGCCGCGGAACGCGAGCGGCAAGGTGGTGAAGGGGGAGCTCAGGCGGCGGTCATGACCGGCACCGGACGCGGAGGCGCTGCGAACGGCCGCGCCGGCCCCGACGGGTTGCGGACCGTGCTGCGGCTGCGTGGGCTCGGTGGCGGCCGGAGCGGGGGAGGCGCCGGAGCGGCGCCAACCGGCCGGGGCTTCGGCCATGACCACGGCGAGCACCAACCAGAACAGTTCGTCGATCCGGTCCAGGTTGGCAGGGTGATCCAGCATGCTCGCCAGGAAGAATCCGGTCAGCGCGGACAGTCCGACGGTCCCGAGGACCGACTTCGCGCGGGATGCGCGGGCCGCGGAGGACCAGGCGATCACGGTCACCGAGACGATGGCGAGCAGGCCGAGCGGCCCGGTCTCCACCAGCCAGTTCAGCCACAGGTTGTGCGCGTGGACGAAGACGCGGTCGCCGGGCGCGGTGGCGGATATGACGACGCCCGACCGCCCGAGACCGACGCCCAGCGGGTTGTGGGTCGCGACCTCGAGCGCCGCCGACCATGCCTGGCCGCGCACACCCAGTGCGTTCCCGGCCCGGGACACGCCCCAGATGGCGGCGGCCGCGGCGAGCAGCGCCGCGATGCCCAGGAAGCCGAACAGCCGTCGCTGTGCCCGCTCGGCGAGCCGGGGCGCCAGCCAGTAGGCCCCGGCGAGGACCAGGAGCCCCGCGGCACCGGCGACGTACCCGCCTCGGGAGAAGGTGGTCAGCAGCGCCCCGTACCCGATGACCACCAGGACGACGATGGCGGTACGCGCCGTGCGCTCTTCGATCGCCACCGCGGCGAGCAGGGCGAACGGCAGCAGGAGCACCAGGAAGGCGGCCAGCAGGTTCGGGTTGGAGAAGGTGCCGGTGGCCCGGATCAGCACACCGTTCCCGCCCGCGTCGCACGCGACGTCGGTGAGCAGCCCGGTGCGGCAGAAGCCGGTCGGGGTCTTGTTGGTCACCTGGGAGAAGGCGGTGGTGCTCGCCGCCGCGACGCCGGCCAGCGCGAGCAACCCGAGTGCCCGCCACGACCCGGGCGCGGTACGGCACACCCCGACGACCAGGTAGTAGCAGACGATCACGGTCAGCAGGCCGCGCAGCGGCGCGGTGGGATGCCCGCCGACGTACGTGGTCGCCCCCGAGGCCAGGAGCAGCAGCGCGACGGGCAGATCCAGCCGCGTGCGGAAGTCCCCGAGCCGCGCCCGCCGCCGGCCCGGCACGGGCACGACCAGGGCGATCAGCCCGACGACCAGGGCGAGCCGCGTCGGCGTCAGGATGCCGACGATCGGGTCGTCGGGAAAGAAGTCGGTGGCGCCGTCCAGCAAGACGACGGCCACCACGGCGAGGGGAAGGAACTGAACGATCGCCGACGACAGCCCAGGGCCTGCCGACGCACTCCGGTCGGATGCCATGACACCCGAGCGTGGCCGCCGGGTGCGACGCGTGGGTGTCGGGCGGGCGAACAGGGCGCACAGGGTGAACGGACGTGGCTTCGCCGCTCTCCGCGCGTTGTCCCCCGCCGGGGCCGACGGTGTGCGGCGCCGCCTGGTCCGGCTCAGGTGGGTCGACTACACTTAGTCCATCAGTTAGTCCACCCGCTGGTTCGCTGACCGTAATCGTGAGGTCGCCGTGGAACCCGTCCGCCAGTACAACGTGCACGAGGCCAAGACCCACTTCTCCCGCATCCTGGAACAGGTCGCCACGGGGCAGGAAGTCGTGATCAGCAAGGCCGGGGAGCCGGTGGCCAAGGTGGTCCCGCTCCGCCCGAAGGTGAGGCGGACCGGGCGCGGGTCCCTCCGGGGGCACATCCACATCCACGACGACTTCGACGAGCTGCCGGACGACATCGCGGACGCCTTCGGGATGCGCTGATGCGGCTGCTGCTCGATACCCACGTGGTGCTGTGGTGGCTGGACGACTCCCCGGAGCTGCCCGGCGAGGTCAAGGACCTCCTCGACACCGAGCCGGGCGTGTACGTGAGCGCGGTGACCCCGTGGGAGATCGCGATCAAGCAGTCGCTGGGGAAGCTCGAGGGTCCGGAGGACCTGGCCGAGCGGGTGCGCGACAGCCAGTTCACCGGCTTGCCCGTCACGGCGGGGCACGGTGTGAGGGCGGGCCGGCTGCCTGCGCACCACCGTGATCCGTTCGACCGGATACTGGTCGCCCAGGCGCAGATCGAGGGCATGACCCTGGTGACCCGGGACAAGTGGATCCCGGAGTACGACGTGCGGGTCATGGCGGTGTGACCGGCGGGCCGATGGCGGCGGGCGTAGGTATGGTGAGTGGTATGGCAACCAAGAAGTACACCGTGACGCTGCCTGAGGAGCTGGCCGAGGAGGTCCGGCGTGAGGTGGGGCCCGGCGGGTTCAGCGCCTATGTCACGCGGGCGATAGAGCGTCAGCGGGAGCAGGACCGGCTGGGGGACCTGGTGGCCGGGCTGGAGGAGCAGCACGGTCTGCTCACGGAGGCCGAGCTGGCCGAGGCCGAGAGGGAGCGGCGCGAGCACGAGCGGTATTTCGCCGCTCGTGAGGGCGGCCCGTCCGACGGCTCCCCGTACCCGATGGCGGGCTGATGGCCGCCGTCACCTGCTACGTACTGGACTGCGAGGGACTGTCCAAGGCGGTGCGCGGTGACCGCAGGATGCTCGCCCGGCTCAAGGACGCCCACCGCTCCGGAATCCGTGTCGTCACCAGCTCCATGACCCTCATCGAGGCGTATCACGGGCAGGTTCAGCACGCGGCCTGGGCGTGGGCGATGTCCCGCATCGTCGTCGAGCCGGTCACCCGGGACGTCGCCGAGGACGCGATCGCCTTGTTGCGGGACACCGGACTGCACGGTCACAAGTACGCGATCGACGCGGCGCTGGCGGTGATCGCCGGCCGACTGGGCGGGAACGTGGTGCTCTACACGTCCGACGAGGACGACATGACGAAGTTGTGCGCGGAAGAGGTTCGAGTCGTCGCGCTGTGACGGCGCCCTTGAATGTGCGTCAGCGGGGCCGAGCTTGGGCTCGGCCCCGCCGGAGTGACCGCACACCTCGGCCGCGACGGCTCCCCCTCCGCGCCGCCGCGGCCGATCCCCGTGTGGGACGAAGGTCTACTTGGGCTCGGACGTGATGTGCGTGTTGTCCGGTGTGGTCCCACCGTCGTTGACGTCGGTGATGTGGGTGTTGAGCGGCTCGACGTTCGTGCTGGCCTCGGCGTCGGTGATGTGCGTGTTGAGCGGCTGGACGGCCGTGCCGACTTCGGCGTCGGTGATGTGCGTGTTGTCCGGCTTGACGACCGGCGCGTCCTTGCTGGTGTCGCTCATTGTGGTGGCTCCCCATGGCTGTTGCTGTCGGACTGTCGGGGGCCCGTCCGGCCACTCCCCCGAGGGTGGCCGGACGGGCCCCTCAAATCGCCCACCCTAATCTGCGAGTTCGGCGATCTCACCGGCGGTCCACCTGCCCCCCGAAGCAGCGGATCGACAAGAAAAAGTGTGCCTGGCGGCGATAAACGAACGATGAACGTCCGTGCCATGTCTCAGGCGGCCGCTGCCGGGGTCAGCAATGCCTGCACCTCTGCGGCTTCTGGTGAGTGCAGCCTCTCGTAGATCTCGAGAGCCTCGCGCCAGCAGACCTGGGCCCGGCCGGTCTGGCCGATGCCGCTCAACGCTTTGCCGAGGACGGTGAGCACGTTGCCCCGGCGCCATTCCCCGCCGATGCCCCTCAGCATTGATAGAGCCATCTCGGCGTTGGCCGCGGCCTGTGCGGGGGAGCGGACCAGGAGATCCACTTCGGCGAGACGGAACAGGGTCATGCCCTCCCACAGCCGCTGACGGCTGGTGCGGAAGACCTGCAGTGCGTCCTTGAGGTGGGCGGAAGCATCCGACAACTGGCCGTTGCGGCTGAGGGCCATGCCGAGCGCGTAATGGCCGTTCGCAGCCTTGAGGGTGTGCCCCAGCTCCTCGTACATCCCGGTCCCCTGCCGGGCGAGGCGCACGGCGCTGTCGGCGCGGTCCGTCGCCAGATGCAGGCGTGAGAGGTTGCACAGGGCGGATGCCGTACCCGAAAGGTCGCCGCAGGCACGGAAGTCCTTGATGGCCCGCTCGAGATGCTCCTCGGCCTCCACGTAGCGGTTCTGATAGAAGGCGAAGGCGCCCAGGATGTTCGCCGCCCAACAGCAGGGCATCGGATCGCCGGCAGCCTCGGAGAGCCGGAGAGCCTGTCGCGCCTCTTCGTCGGCCTGATCGAAGTAACCGGACCAGTGCCTGGCGTTGGCCAGGACGAGAACGGCCCGCCCCTCCGCTCGGCTGTCCGACACGGCGCGTGCGGCATCACGCAGGGCCGTGGCCGCCGCCTCGTACTCCCTGGAGTTCGCTCCGGACTCGGCCAGGTCCACCGCGGCCCACAGCAGGTCGACCGCGCGCCTGAGCCGGGCGTTGTCGGACGACTGGCGCACACACGCGAGCAAGGAGACGGCCTCGGAGTAGAGCCAGTCCTGCGCAGCACGCCGGTTCTCAAAAGTCAGTCCAGCGGTCCGGGGTTTCTCCAAATGATCCACCAGGCGGTCCCCGGGCCGCTCGATCGCGTACCCCTCGGCCACCGTAGCCAGATAGAAGTCCAGCAACCGCGACATCGCCGCCCCCCGCTCCCTCGGCGGCCACTCGTCGCGTTCCGCGCACGCACGCGCGTAGAGGCGGACCAGGTCGTGGTAGCGGTAGCGGCCGGGCGCGGCCGACTCGAGCAGGGACGTGTCGACGAGCGACTCCAGCAGGTCCTCGGTCTCCTCCACCGGCAGGTTCAGTACCGCCGCGGCGGCCGCCAGGGAGATGTCCGGGCCGTCCGCGAGGCCCAGGAGGCGGAAGGCGCGGGCCTGGGCCGGCTCCAGCTGGCCGTAGCCGAGCTCGAAGGTGGCCTTCACCGCCAGGTCGCCGGCCTGGAGTTCGTCGAGGCGGCGGCGTTCGTCCGCCAGCTTCGCCGCCAGGACGGAGACCGTCCAGGTGCGGCGCGCCGCCAGACGGGACGCCGCGATGCGTATGGCGAGCGGCAGGAAGCCGCATGCCGCCACCACGTCCAGCGCCGCCTCCCGCTCCGAGGCCACCCGCTCCGCGCCGACGATCTTGGTGAAGAGCGACAGCGCCTCCTCCGGGGACATCACGTCCAGGTCCACCAGATGGGCGCCTGCCAGGTCGACCATGCGGACCCGGGAGGTCACAAGGGCCGCGCAGCCCTCCATGCCGGGCAGCAGCGGGCGCACCTGGGCCGCGTCCTTCGCGTTGTCCAGCAGGACCAGGACCCGGCGGCCGTCCAGCACCGAGCGGTACAGCGCCGCCCGTTCCTCCAGCGAGTCCGGGATCGCGGAGTCCGCGGTGCCCAGGGCGCGCAGGAAGGAGCCGAGGACCGTCTCGGGCTCCGCCGACCGGGGGCCCGCGCCTTGGAGGTCCACGTACAGCTGGCCGTCGGGGAAGGCGCCGCGGGCCTGGTGCGCGACGTGGACGGCGAGCGTCGTCTTGCCCACGCCGCCGATGCCGGCCAGCGCCGAGACCGCCATCACGCGGCCCTCCGCCGACGCCAGCACCTCGCCCAGCTCGGTGACGAAAGCCGCCCGGCCGGTGAAGTCGGGGACGGTGGCCGGGAGCTGGGCGGGACGGACGGGTGAGGCGGCGGGCTCGGCGGCAGGTGCCGACGGCTCTGCCAGGCCCGGGTCCGCGCGGAGGATCCGCTGCTGGAGCTCCTTGAGGCCCGCGCGGGGGTCGACCCCCAGTTCGTCGGCGAGCAGACGGCGGGTGTCCGCGTACACCGCCAGCGCCTCGGCCTGGCGGCCGGAGCGGTACAGCGCCAGCATCAGCAGCTCGCGGAGGCGTTCGCGCAGCGGGTGCGCCGCGGTCAGGGCCGTGAGCTCGGAGACCGCCTCCGCGTGGCAGCCCTGTTCCAGGTCCATGTCGAGGCGGGACTCGAGGAGTTGGAGGCGCCATTCCTCCAGGCGGGTCCGCTGGGTGTCCGCGTGCGGGCCGGGCACGCCGGCCAGCGACTCCCCGTCCCACAGCGCCAGTGCCTCGTTGAGCACCTGCCGGGCGTGGCCCAGATCCCCGGCGTTCTTGGCTTTCTCCGCCTCGGCGGCCAGCTCCTGTGCGGCCGCGACGTCCAGGGAGCGGGCGTCGCTCAGCCGCAGCGCGTACCCGCCCGACTCGCTGACCAGCACTCCGGGGGAGAGGACCTTACGCAGCCGTGAGGCGTAGGTCCGCACGGCCGCCAGCGCGCGCGGCGGCGGCTCTTCGCCCCACAGCGCGTCGATCAGCTCGGACGCCGTCGCGGTACGGCCCTCCCGCAGCAGCAGCGCGGCCAGCAGGGCGCGCTGTTGCGGCGAGCCGGTGGCCAGCGGATCGTCTCCGTGCCAGGCGCGCACCGGTCCGAGCACGCCGAAGCGCAGCGCCGCCGATCGCTCGGGACGCCGCTGCTCAGGCACTCGCGGTACACCGTCCATCGCTGCCCCCAGGCCCCCTGCCGAACAGACCACAACAAGGAGGCCAGTTTGCCTTGTTCATGGCGGATGCGTCAGCTGTGGGAGACGGCGATCACAGGCCGCCGGGCGGTGTGTCACAAGGTCCACACATGTTCTCCCCCTGTGCGCAAGGGCGGGGGAGTGCCGAAGGGGAATGTTCATGAGCTGACGGTTCGTCAGATCAGCGCTACGGTGACCGTCATGGAGACCTCACAGACCAAGGGCACCGACGGCACCTTTCCGCAGATCATCTCCGTCGACGACCACACCGTGGAGCCACCGAACGTGTGGCAGGACCGGCTTCCGCGCAGGTACCGGGACGTGGGCCCGCGCATCGTCCGTGCGCCCTTGAAGGAGATGACCTTCCTCGGCGGCAGGTTCGCACCCGTCATGGGTGCGCCCGGCGACGACGGACCGCTCGGCGACTGGTGGGTCTACGAAGATCTGCGCCGGCCCCTCACCCGCCTCGACACCGCCGTCGGATACGACAGGGACGAGATCAGGCTCGAGGTCATCACGTACGAGCAGATGCGGCCCGGCTCGTACGACGTCCCCCAGCGCCTGGCCGACATGGACGTCAACCACGTCCGGTCCGCCCTCTGCTTCCCGACCTTCCCCCGCTTCTGTGGACAGACCTTCACCGAGGCCAAGGACCGCGAGCTCGGCCTCCTCTGTGTCCGCGCCTACAACGACTGGATGGTGGAGGAGTGGTGCGGGCCCGAGGCGCGCGGGCGGCTTGTCCCGCTCACCCTCATCCCGCTCTGGGACGCCGAGCTGGCCGCGGCAGAGGTGCGGCGCAACGCCGGGCGCGGCGTCCGTGCCGCCGCCTTCTCCGAGATACCCCCGCACCTCGGGCTGCCGTCCGTCCACACCGACGACTGGGACCCGCTCCTCGCCGCCTGCGACGAGACCGGCACCGTCATCGCGATGCACATCGGCTCCAGCAGCAGGATGCCCTCCACGTCCGCGGACGCCCCGCCGGCCGTCGGCTCCACCATCACCTTCGCCAACTGCTGCTTCTCGATGGTCGACTGGCTGATGAGCGGCAAGTTCGAGCGCTTCCCGAACCTGAAGGTGATGTACGCGGAGGGGCAGATCGGCTGGATCCCGTACATCCTCGGGCGCGCCGACGTCGTCTGGGAGGAGAACCGCGCCTGGGGCGGGGTCGCGGACAAGGTCCACCGCCCGCCGTCCGAGCTCTTCGCCGACCACGTCTACGGCTGTTTCTTCGACGACGCCTTCGGGCTCAGGAACCTGGACGCCATCGGGGTCGGGAACGTCCTGTACGAGACCGACTACCCCCACTCCGACTCCACCTGGCCGAAGTCGCGCGAGGTCGGCGAGGCGCAGATGAGGCACCTGGACGCGGACGTCGTGGAGCGGATCGTCCGGGGCAACGCCATCGAGCTGCTGGGGCTGACCGAGGAAGGTCTGTGGCCCGAACAGGCCGGACAGGACCCGCAGATGACCCGGAAGTGAGGGGCGCCCGCGTACGGTCCGGGCTGCGCAGGTGAACAATCGCGTCCCCCGTTGAACATTGATCGACCACGGCGGCAGCGCGGCCGGCCGGTCCTCAGCATGGGCACACCCGCACCTACCCGAGCCCCCTACCGGAGGACCACCGTGCCCCGTTGGAGATCGGCCCTGGCCACCCTGTCGGCCGCGTTCGTCGGCGCCACCGCGCTGCTCGTCGCCCCGCCCGCGTCGGCCGCCACCAGTGACGCGGACCTCGCCTACCGCTGGGCGCCGCTGCACCACCAGGACACCTCGTCGTCGTACTACACCGCCGACTACCTGGCGCCGGTGAACTACGACGGCGACTGGAGCACCGTCAACAACTGGGAGGACCTGGACGCCAACGCCTCGCGGCTGGCCGGCACCGTGTACTACTCGGTGGCCGAGACCGCGACGCACTGGTACATCACCTACGCCTTCTTCCACCCGAGGGACTGGAAGGACTACCCGCTGAACCTCTTCTCGCACGAGAACGACATGGAGGGCCAGCTGGAGGTCGTCCGCAAGGACGGCAGCGCGTACGGGACCCTGCAGGCCGTCGTGACGCTCGCACACGACAACTTCTACTCGTACACCCCGCCCGGCAGTCCCTTCACCGACGGCCGGGAGAACATCGACGGCACCGTGATCATGCAGAACTTCGACGGTGCG
Organism: Streptomyces sp. CA-106110; assembly: GCF_050936285.1. Classification (NCBI taxonomy): domain Bacteria; kingdom Bacillati; phylum Actinomycetota; class Actinomycetes; order Kitasatosporales; family Streptomycetaceae; genus Streptomyces; species Streptomyces sp. CA-106110. Next base: position 6,829,827 of record NZ_JBNJNB010000001.1, read on the forward strand.
GCGCACCCGACGAGCTTCCAGGAGGCGCGCGGCCATGGCGCCTACGCCTGGGACGGCACCGCCTTCCCCGGCGGCGACGGCATCGTCTACTCGCCGAGCCGCGGTGCGGGCTCCGTCCCGACCGGTGGCAACGACCGCAACGCGAGCTACGGGCTCACCGACCTCACCACCTCCGACAGCCTCTGGGGCCGGCGCAACAACAGCGAGACCTACGCCAAGTGGGGCGCGTTCCGCGGCGACAACGGTGAGGACAACGCGGCGCACGCCCCGTGGGCCTGGGACGACACCAATGACGGCAGCGGCCTCCAGGCGGGCGTGATCGCGACCGATCCCGCGTACCTGGTCTCCCAGTACTTCGGCAACACGGGCGATCTCAGCCTGACCTACCTGCGCAACCCCTACCGCTCCTGAGAGCGGCCGTTCCGGGCGGCCGCACCGGCGGCCGCCCGGAACGCGGGCCCGCACGGGCCTTGTCTGACGCACCGTCAGCCGTGACGATGAAGTCGGCCGTTCTTGACTGACGGTCCGTCAGAAAGAGGTGGTGCGTCGATGCGAATGCGGCCGGACGGGGATATGGCCTACGGGATGCAGCTCCCGATCCAGTCCCAGAGCACGATCTACGCCGAACCCTGGGAGGAGGCGGCGGGGCCGGCGGACCTCGTCGCGGTGGCCCTCGCCGCCGAGGGCGCCGGCTTCGACTACGTCGCCTGCTGCGACCACGTCGCCGTCCCGCTCCGGCTGGCCCCGGCCATGAGCACGGTCTGGTACGACCCCGTCGCCACCCTCGCCCACCTGGCCGCCGTCACCGAGCGCGTCCGGCTGCTCAGTCACGTCGCGATCGTCGGGCTGCGGCATCCCCTGGCGACCGCCAAGCAGTACGCCACCCTCGACCACCTCTCCGGCGGGCGCCTGGTCCTCGGGGTGGGGGCCGGTCATGTGGCGGAGGAGTTCGCGGCGTTGGGCGTGGACTTCCGGCGGCGGGGGGAGGTCCTCGACGAGACCGTCGACGCGCTCCGGGCGGCCCTCGGACCGGACGAGTTTCCGGAGCACCACGGCAAGGCGTACGACTTCGAGGGGCTCGGGCAGCGCCCCCGCCCGGCGCAGGAGCACGTCCCCCTCTGGGTCGGCGGCTCCTCGCCCGCCGCCGTGCGCCGGGCGGCGCTGAAGGGTGACGGCTGGCTTCCGCAGGGCGACCCGCGGGACCGGCTGCCCGCGCAGATCGCCCGTCTCGCCGGGCTGCGCGCGCAGGCGGGCATGGAGGGGCCGTTCACCGTCGGTGCCATCACCGAGCCGTTGTATGTGGGCGAGTCGGGCTGGGACGTGGGACGGCGCACGATCAGCGGCCCCGCACAGGCGGTCGCCGAGTCGCTGCGTGCGTACCGCGCGATGGGTGTGCACCAGATCCAGGTGCGGTTCCGCTGCCGGAGCCGCACGGAACTCACCGATCAGATCGCGGCGTTCGGGGCCGAGGTGGCCCCCCATCTGAACTGAGGAGTGTCATGGGCAAGCTGGACGGGCGCGTCGTCATCGTCACCGGTGCGGCGCGCGGGCAGGGCGAGCAGGAAGCGCGGCTGTTCACGGCGGAGGGCGCCCGGGTCGTCCTCACGGATGTGCTCGACGACCGGGGCGAGGCGCTCGCCAAGGAGCTCGGGCAGGCGTACGTCCATCTGGACGTGGGCCGCGAGGCGGACTGGGCCGCCGCGGTGGCCGCCGCGAAGGAGACGTATGGGCGCATCGACGGGCTGGTCAACAACGCCGGGATCCTGCGGTTCAACGCGCTGGTCGACACGCCTCTCGACGAGTTCATGAGCGTCGTCCAGATCAACCAGGTGGGCTGTTTCCTCGGGATCAAGGCCGTGGCGCCCGAGATCGCGGCCGCCGGCGGCGGCACCATCGTCAACACCGCCTCGCACACCGCGGTCACCGGCATGGCGGCCGTGGGGACGTATGCGGCGACCAAGCACGCCGTCCTCGGTCTCACCCGGGTCGCGGCCATCGAGCTGGCGTCCCGGAAGGTCCGCGTGAACGCCGTGTGCCCGGGTGCCGTCGACACCCCGATGTCCAACCCGGCCCGGCTGGACCCGGACGCGGACGCGAAGGAGATGTCCAGGGCCCTCGAAGAGCTGTACCGCAGGCTGGTGCCGCTCGGCCGAATCGGGCGGCCCGAGGAGGTGGCGCGGCTCGCCCTCTTCCTGAGCTGCGACGACTCCTCCTACATCACCGGGCAGCCGTTCGTGATCGACGGCGGCTGGCTGGCCGGAGTGTCCGTTGTCTGACTTACAGTCAGCTATTGACGCTCCACTCGGGCGGTGCCACAGTCGGCGGCAAAGAACTGACGGATCGTCAGATAATGACTCCTGGGGACGGTGAACCTCCTTGGAATTCGGGCTCTTTGTACAGGGATACGTGGGCAAGCGCGCCGAGACCGACCCGCTCGCCGAGCACAAGGCGCTGATGGAGGAGACCGAGTACGTCATCCAGGCGGACAAGTCCGGCTTCAAGTACGCCTGGGCCTCCGAGCACCATTTCCTGGAGGAGTACTCCCACCTCTCGGCCAACGACGTCTTCCTCGGCTACCTCGCCCACGCCACCGAGCGGATCCACCTGGGCTCCGGGATCTTCAACCCGCTCGCCCAGGTCAACCACCCGGTGAAAGTCGCCGAGAAGGTCGCCATGCTCGACCACCTCACCGGGAACCGCTTCGAGTTCGGCAGCGGACGCGGAGCCGGCTCGCACGAGATCCTCGGCTTCCTCCCCGGCATCACCGACATGAACCACACGAAGGAGATCTGGGAGGAGACCATCGCCGAGTTCCCCAAGATGTGGCTCCAGGACGAGTACGCCGGCTTCCAGGGCAAGCACTGGTCGCTGCCGCCCCGCAAGGTGCTCCCCAAGCCGTACGGGAAGTCGCACCCGGCCATGTGGTACGCCGCCGGGTCCCCGCCGTCGTACGCCATGGCGGCGAAGAAGGGCCTCGGGGTGCTCGGCTTCAGCGTGCAGAAGGTCTCCGACATGGAGTGGGTCCTCGAGCAGTACAAGACGGCCGTCGTCGACGCCGAGCCCGTCGGGGACTTCGTCAACGACAACGTGATGGTCACGACCACCGCCGTCTGCGCCCCCACCCACGAGGAGGCGATCCGCATCGCGGTGAACGGCGGACTGCACTACCTGCCGTCCCTCGTCTTCCGCTACCACGACACCTTCCCGCGCCCCGAGGGCTTCCCGGTCTGGCCCGAGACGCTCCCCGAGTACACCGAGGAGTTCATGGAACTGCTCATCGAGGAGGAGCTGCTCATCTGCGGCGACCCGGACGAAGTGCTGCGGCAGTGCAAGAGGTGGGAGCAGGCGGGAGCCGACCAGCTGAGCTTCGGGCTGCCGGTGGGGATCCCCAAGGAGGAGACGCTGCAGACGATCCGGCTGATCGGTGAGCACGTCATCCCGAAGATCGACACGGACCCGGTGCACCGCACCACGCGGTTCAGGCAGAGCGCCTGACCGCGGCCGGGCCGCGGGCCGTCCGGCGACCGTGGGCGCGACACGGCCGGTCGCGCCCACGCGGCGTCGCACGCACCGGCCCCGCCCCGCGCCCCTATCGGGACGCTCACCCGCACCGGAGGTCAAGGAGGCAAGGTCCATGCTCGACCACGTCATCAAGGGCGCGACCGTCGTGGACGGGACGGGAGCGCCCGCGTACACGGCGGACGTCGGCCTGCGGGACGGCCGTATCGCCGTGATGGGCTCGGTGACCGAACAGGCCCGCACCACCGAGGACGCGTCCGGCCTCGTCCTCGCCCCCGGCTTCGTCGACCCGCACACCCACTACGACGCCCAGCTCTTCTGGGACCCGTACGCGACACCGTCCCTGAACCACGGGGTCACCACCGTCGCTGCGGGCAACTGCGGCTTCACGCTCGCCCCGCTCAACCCCGGGCGCCCCGAGGACGCCGACTACACCCGCCGGATGATGTCCAAGGTGGAGGGCATGTCCCTGGTCGCCCTCGAGGAGGGGGCGCCCTGGAACTGGCACACCTTCGGGGAGTACCTGGACGCCCTCGAAGGCCGGATCGCCGTCAACGCGGGCTTCATGGTGGGGCACTGCGCGCTGCGGCGGTATGTGATGGGGCCGGACGCGGTCGGCGGGCAGCCGACTGGGGACCAGCTCGCGCAGATGCTGCGGCTCTTCCATGAGGCCATGGACGCGGGTGCCTGGGGCTTCTCCACGACCCAGTCGGCGACCCACTCCGACGGCGACGGGAAGCCGGTCGCCTCGCGGCACGCGGAGCCGGCGGAGCTGCTGGCCCTGTCGAAGGCGGTGGGTGAACACGAGGGCACGCAGATCGAGGCGATCGTCGCCGGGTGCCTGGACCAGTTCAGCGACGCGGAGATCGACCTCCTCGTGGAGATGAGCGCGGCGGCGGGACGTCCGCTGAACTGGAACGTGCTCACCGTCGACGCGTCCGTGCCCGAACGCGTACCGCGCCAGCTGCTGGCGAGCGAGCGTGCCCGCAAGGCGGGCGGCCGCGTGGTGGCCCTCACCATGCCGATCCTCACCCCGATGAACATGTCGCTCGGCACGTTCTGCGCGCTCAACCTGATCCCCGGGTGGGGCCCGATCCTGGGCCTGCCCGTGCCCGAGCGGATCGGGAAGCTGCGCGACCCGGACGTCCGCGCCGAGATGCTCCGGCGCGCCGGCTCCAAGGAGGCGGGCGTCTTCCGGCGCCTCGCGAACTTCGGACGGTACGTCATCGGGGACACCTACAGCCCGCGGAACGAGGGTCTGACCGGGCGGGTGGTGAACGACATCGCGGCCGAGCGCGGCCAGGACCCCTTCGAGTGCCTGGTCGAGATCTGTGCGAACGACGAGCTGCGGACGGTCCTGTGGCCCATGCCCACCGACAACGACCCCGATTCCTGGGCACTGCGGGCTCAGACCTGGCGGCACGAGGACGTCCTGCTCGGCGGCTCGGACGCGGGCGCCCATCTAGACCGCATGTGCGGTGCTCCGTACACGACCCGGTTCCTCGGGGACTGCCTGCGCGGCCGGAAGCTGGTGCCGCTGGAGCAGGCCGTGAAGATGCTGACGGACGATCCTGCCCGGTTGTTCGGGCTGCGGGAGCGCGGCCGGGTACGGGAGGGCTTCCATGCGGACCTCATCCTGTTCGACCCGGAGCGCATCGACGCCGGTCAGGCCACCTTGGTGCACGACCTGCCGGGAGAGAGCCCGCGGCTCGACTGCAGGGCGATCGGGTTGCGGGCGGTCTGGGTCAACGGTGTCGCGGCGCTACGGGACGACGTGGTGACCGGTGCCGTACCGGGCCGGGTGCTCCGCTCCGGACGGGACACCAGGACGGTGAGCACCACGTGACCGAGCGGCAGCGGCTGTTCGTCGGCGGGGCGTGGGTCGAGCCCGACGGGGGCCACTACGAGGTCGTCGACCCGGCGACCGAAGGGATCGTCGGGTGGGCGCCGGAGGCCTCCCGGGAGCAGGTGCACGCCGCGGCCGCCGCGGCCCGTGAGGCCTTCGGACCGTGGTCGCGGAAGACCCCCGAGGAGCGGGCCGCCGTCCTCGCCCGCGCGGCGGAGGTGATGCGGCGCAACCTCGTGCCGTACGCCGACCTGGCGCAGGCGGAGAGCGGCGCCACGACCGGCACGGCGCGCGGGATGCAGGTCGGGGTGGCGGTGGCCCGGTTCCGGCGGTACGCGCGGGTGGAGCCGGTGGAGCAGCCGCTGCCGCCGCAGATCAACGAGGCGGGACCGTTCGGCGGTGCCGCCGTCATGGGCGCCCTCGCCGTGCGCCAGCCGGTCGGCGTGGTCGCCTGCATCACCTCGTACAACAACCCGTGGGCGAACCCGGCGGGCAAGGTCGCGCCCGCGCTGGCGATGGGCAACACGGTGGTGGTGAAGCCGGCGCCGCAGGATCCGCTGTCGGTGTACCGCATGGCCGAGGCGCTCCAGGAGGCGGGCGCCCCGCCGGGTGTGGTGAACGTGGTGAGCGGTTCGCGCCCGGAGGTCGGTGAGGCGGCCGTGGACTGCCCGTACGTCGACATGGTCAGCTTCACCGGTTCGACTGCCGTCGGGCAGCGCATCGCCGAGGTGTGCGGCCGGTCCATGAAACGGCAGCTGATGGAGCTGGGCGGCAAGGGCGCGGCGCTGGTCTTCGACGACGCCGACCTCGAGTCCGCGGTGGCCGGCATCGGCACCACGTTCTCCTTCTACAGCGGGCAGATCTGCACGGCCCCGACGCGGGTGATCGCACAGCGGGGCGTGTACGACCGCCTGGTGTCCCGACTGGCCGGCTACGCGAGTCATCTGACGGTCGGTGATCCACGTGAGCGGGGCACGGTGGTGGGTCCGGTGATCTCGGCGGCGCACCGCGACCGTGTGGAGTCGTACGTGGAACTCGGCCGCAAGGAGGGCGCGCGGCTGGTCGCCGGGGGCCGACGGCCGCCCCTGGAGCGCGGCTTCTATGTCGCCCCGGCCCTCCTCACGGACTGCACGCCCGACATGCGGGTGGTCCGGGAGGAGATCTTCGGCCCGGTGGTCGTGGTCCTCCCCTTCGACGAGGAGGAGGAAGGCATCGCCTTGGCGAACGACACCGACTACGGCCTGATCGACTACGTCTGGTCGGGGGACGTGGCCCGCGCCTTCCGCGTGGCCCGCCGGCTGCGGGCGGGCGGTGTCGGTGTGAACACCGTCGGCCGGAACATGGAGGCCCCGTTCGGCGGGTTCAAGAAGAGCGGGGTCGGCCGGGACGTCGGCTCGTACGCCCTGCACGCGTACAGCGAGGTGCAGGCGATCGTGTGGCCCGGGTGAGGTGAGGGGCGGCAGCCCGGGTGACCTCAGTCGTCCAGGTCGACCCGCACCGTGAGGAGTCCGGTCCCCAGCGCCCGTACCGCCGCGCTATTGAGGCGGGGCAGGGTCTTGAGGCGGGTGCGGGGGTCGTCGTCCGCGAGGACATGGGCCGTGCCCGTGTGCCAGCGGCCGCCGATGCGCACCCGCACCCGGGGATCGGCCCGGATGTTGCGGATGTACTGGGACCTCTCGCCGTGCTCGGAGACCAGCCAGAACGAGTCGCCGATGCGGCGCCCGCCCAGGGGGGTCCGGCGCGGCAGGCCCGAGGTGCGGCCCGTGGTCTCCAGCAGTGTCTGGACCGGCATGCGGCGCTGCACCGGATTGACGACGTGGCGCTGGAGCGCCGTGACCGCACGGTACTTGAGGTCGGCGAAGCCCGGCATGGTCTCGTGTTCCCCCTGACGGCGTGAAGAACGAGCACTCACGCGCAGTCTCGCAGACCGGCCATCGGGGGCGCGTGAAATCGGCCACGCGCCCCCGTGGGCCTACGACCGGCCCAGGAAGATCGGGTTCGTGAACGCGGCCAGCACCCCCGGCACCGGCCCCACCGCGGCCTCGTGCCGCAGCTCCGCCCGTACGTACGCCGCGTACTGCGGGGTCGCGTGCCATTCGACGGTGCCCGACCCGGTCACCGGCAGCGGATCGCTCGTGAACAGCACGCCCTGGTCGGTGACGAAGCGGACGGTGCAGCGAGGGGCGCCCTGTGCCTCCACGCGGACCGTGACCGGGGTGTCCTGGTCCACCCGCAACCGCTCGCCGATGCCGGCGTGTTCGCCGCGGCTGCCGGACGCCGTGAACGTCAGCGACACGTTCTTCGACTCCGCGACGTACGAGCGGCCCGCGCGGATGCCCTCCTGGATGGCCTCCCGGGTCAGGTCGTCGGCGAGGACCACCGTCTGCGGGGTGCCGATCGCGTCGGGGTCACGGTGGGCGTCGCTGTTGCCCACCGCCGGCAGCCACCGGCCGTGCCCCTCCCGGACCGCCGCCACCAGCGTGTTGTCCCACTCCGCCAGCGTCGCCTCGTCGTCCGGCGTGTAGGGGCCGTTCCACACCTCGAGAGCGTCCGCCTCGCCGAAGCCGAACTTCCAGCCGCAGCCGATGCAGGTGGCGTGCGGATGGGCCGGGACGACCAGGCCGCCCGCCCGGCGGATCTCCTGGGCGAACCGGGCCCAGCGGTTGTCGCGCGCCCGGTAGCGCCAGTCGATGAAGGTGCCCGGGTCGGTGCCCAGGGCCAGCACGTGCCCGTTCCGCGTGGTCACCTCCTCGCCCGTCAGGATCAGCAGGTCGTCACCCGCCTGGTCGGCCCAGTGGGCGTGCGAGGAGTGGGTGTTGTGCTCCGAGGTGTTGATGAAGTCGAGACCGGCGGCCCGGGCCAGAGCCGCGATTTCCGCGGGCGTGCGGCGGCCGTCGGAGTACCAGGAGTGCATGTGGCAGTCGCCGCGGTACCAGGCGCGGCCCCGCCCCTTGGCACGGGATGGCGGGTACACGGGCGCCGGCGTGGGGCCCTGCGCGCCGTAGGTGAGAGTGATCGTGATCTCGTACGCGAGACCCTGCGGGGCCACCGTGTACGGGCCCAGAGCGATGTGCCAGGTGCCGGGGCGGACCGGGCCGGGGACATAGCCGGGAGTGGCGTCGTCCGCACGGATGAAGAACTCGGTGCGCGCGCCGCCGGACCAGCCGCGGAAGCCCTTGCCGCCCAGTTCGGTGCCGCGCTCGTCGAAGATGCCGATGTCGAGGGCGTTGCCCTGGGCGCCGGCCGGCACGGACGGCCTGTCGTAGGTGTAGGCGACCTTGATCTCGCGGACGTCCCCGGGCACGTCGACGGGGAGGTAGACGAAGTCGGGCGAGCCGGTGGGCAGCGTGCCGCGCACCGTCCTCGTCTCCTGGTTGTCGGCCGCCTCGGCGGCGGGACCACTGGAGAAGCTCACGGTTCCCAACGTAAGCGCGGCGGCCGCGCCCGTCACGAACAGCGCGCGTCTGCCGAGGCCGTGGTCGTCGTCGCACATGCTGCTGCTCCCAACATGTCGGATGACAGGGGTGGTGCAGTGCTGGTGCCTCCCACTCTGGGGTCGCCCCGTGAACTCCGCCGCACGGGAAGTCGATCGGCAGCCGCGTGTCGGCGTAACGGGCGGTGGCCGCGGCCCCTGGTGACCTACGACCTGCCCCGACCGACACAAGAACGCCCTGTATGACCTGATCACCGCAAACGTATGCTCGGAGGATGACGACTTCCGCGTCCTCCGGAACCGGTCCCACCGAGAACTCACTGCGCCGCGCCCTGAAACGTGCCCGTGACGGTGTCGCGCTGGACGTCACCGAGGCCGCGGTGCTGCTCCAGGCCCGCGGCGCGGACCTGGACGACCTGGCCGCCTCGGCCGCCCGGGTGCGCGACGCCGGGCTCCGGGCCGCGGGCCGGCCCGGAGTCATCACGTACTCGAAGAGCGTCTTCATCCCGCTGACCCGGCTGTGCCGGGACAAGTGCCACTACTGCACCTTCGTCACGGTGCCCGGCAAGCTGCGCCGGGCGGGGCACGGGATGTTCATGTCTCCGGACGAAGTCCTCGACATCGCCCGCAAGGGGGCGGCGCTGGGCTGCAAGGAGGCGCTGATCACCCTCGGGGACAAGCCGGAGGACCGCTGGCCCGAGGCGCGCGAATGGCTCGACGCGCACGGGTACGACGACACGATCGCCTACGTGCGGGCCGTCTCCATCCGGATCCTGGAGGAGACGGGCCTGCTGCCGCACCTCAACCCCGGGGTGATGTCGTGGACGGACTTCCAGCGCCTCAAGCCGGTCGCGCCGTCCATGGGGATGATGCTGGAGACCACGGCGACCCGGCTGTGGTCCGAGCCGGGCGGCCCGCACCACGGCTCCCCGGACAAGGAGCCGGCGGTCCGCCTGCGGGTCCTGGAGGACGCCGGGCGTTCGTCGGTGCCCTTCACCTCGGGCATCCTGATCGGGATCGGTGAGACGTACGAGGAGCGGGCCGAGTCTCTGTTCGCGCTGCGCAAGGTGGCGCGGGCGTATCACGGCGTCCAGGAACTGATCATCCAGAACTTCCGGGCCAAGCCGGACACGGCGATGCGGGGCATGCCGGACGCGGAACTGGACGAGCTGGTCGCCACGGTGGCCGTCGCCCGGCACATCATGGGCCCGGCCGCCTGTCTGCAGGCCCCGCCGAACCTGGTCGACGGCGAGTACGAGCGGCTGATCGGGGCCGGCATCGACGACTGGGGCGGGGTGTCCCCGCTGACCATCGACCATGTCAATCCGGAGCGGCCCTGGCCGCAGATCGAACGACTGGCCGAGCGGTCCCGCGCTGCCGGGTTCGAACTGCGTGAACGGCTCTGTGTGTACCCGGAGTTCGTGCAGCGCGGAGAGCCGTGGCTGGATCCGCGGCTGCTGCCGCACGTCCGGGCGCTGGCCGATCCGGAGACGGGGCTGGCGCGCGCGGACGCGGTGGTCGAAGGGCATCCCTGGCAGGAGCCGGAGGAGGTGTTCCAGGCATCCGGCCGCACGGACCTGCACCACACCATCGACACCGAGGGGCGGACCGGCGACCGCCGCGACGACTTCGACGAGGTGTACGGCGACTGGGCGGCGCTGCGCGAGGCGGCGGCCCCCGGAATGGCACCCGAGCGCATCGACACCGACGTACGGTCGGCGCTGCGCACGGCCGCCGACGACCCGGCGAAGCTGACCGACGCCGAGGCCCTCGCGCTGCTGCACGCGGACGGTCCCGCGCTGGACGCGCTGTGCCGGGTGGCCGACGACGTCCGTCGCACGATGGTCGGCGACGACGTGACCTACATCGTGACCCGCAACATCAACTTCACGAACGTCTGCTACACCGGCTGCCGTTTCTGCGCGTTCGCGCAGCGCCGCACGGACGCCGACGCCTACACCCTCTCCCTCACGCAGGTCGCCGACCGCGCCCAGCAGGCGTGGGAGGTGGGCGCCGTGGAGGTCTGCATGCAGGGCGGCATCCACCCCGACTTGCCCGGCACCGCCTACTTCGACATCGCGAAGGCGGTCAAGGAACGCGTCCCCGGCATGCACGTGCACGCCTTCTCCCCCATGGAAGTGGTCAACGGCGCCACCCGCACCGGGATGTCGATCCGGGAGTGGCTGACGGCGGCGAAGGAGGCGGGCCTCGACACGATCCCCGGCACGGCGGCGGAGATCCTGGACGACGAGGTCCGCTGGGTCCTGACCAAGGGCAAGCTGCCGGCCGCCACCTGGATCGAGGTGGTGACCACCGCGCACGAACTGGGCATCCGCTCCTCCTCGACGATGATGTACGGCCATGTCGACCAGCCGCGCCACTGGCTGGGCCACCTGCGCACCCTCGCCCGTATCCAGCAGGAGACCGGCGGGTTCACCGAGTTCGTCACCCTGCCCTTCATCCACACCAACGCCCCCGTCTACCTGGCGGGCATCGCCCGCCCCGGCCCGACGATGCGCGACAACCGCGCCGTCACGGCCATGGCGCGCCTCCTGCTGCACCCCCACATCCCCAACATCCAGACCAGCTGGGTCAAGCTCGGCACCGACGGCGCCGCGGAGATGCTCCGCTCGGGCGCCAACGACCTCGGCGGCACTCTCATGGAAGAGACCATCTCCCGTATGGCCGGCTCCCGTTACGGCTCCTACAAGTCCGTCAAGGACCTCGTTTCGGTGGCGGAGACCGCGGGCCGCCCGGCGAAACCGCGCACGACGCTGTACGGCGAGGTCCCGGAGGAACGGCAGCGGGCGGCCGCGGCATCGGACGGCCACCTGCCCGAACTGCTCCCTGTGCTGGGCGACTGAGAAGCGGCGCTATGCGGCATCTGCCGGGGCCGCTCCCGGCAGATGCGTCACCAGGAGGGCCACCCCGGAGAGGACGACCACGCGGGTGGCCGCGTCCAGTCCGTTCGACGTCTTGGACTGCCACATCGCGAACCATTCGCCGCCTATCGCGATGAACCCGGCGCCGAACAGCAGCAGGAGCATCAGCAGGCCGACGGTGGACAGCTGCCGGGCGCGGGGGTGGCGGCGGGCCCAGAGAAACGTCGCGGCGATCAGGAGCAGAGCCGCGAGCGACTCCCAGACGATGATCGCGACGTACGCGGCGTCCTCCCATGCGTGCGAGGTGACGGCGCGCCACATCAGGTCGTCGTCCTTGAAGGTCGTGTCCATCGCGAGGACATGGCGGACGAACTGCTGGTTGGTGCCGAAGTCGGTGATGTTCCCGAATGCGACGAGCGCCGTGTAGAGGGCGACGGTGGCGGTGAGGAGGGTGGCAGCCAGAGGGAGCGCGGAGGGGATCCGGGATCGCGTGGTGGCCATGATCCCACTATGGAGAGGGCGTTCGGTCGCTTACAGATGATTTTCGGCTGGTCGATCAGGCCCGGGAATGTGGCGCGCCTGACTCTTCGGTGTCCTGAATCGACCGTTCCCATTCTATTACAGTGCTGGACTGTCGGACGTGCGGACGGTGCCGAGAGGAGGCCTGGGTGGGTGCGACAGCCGGTGCCGTCTGGGGCCGCACCGAGCAGCAGGACTTTCGCAGCCGCGTACGCGGGACGGTCCTCGGCGTGGCCGTCGGCGACGCCCTCGGAGCCCTGCTCGAAGGGCTCTCCCTGGAGCAGATCCGTGAGGCGCACGGCCACGAGGGACTGGTCGACCTCGAGTCCGGGTACGGCCGGCCCGGCGCGATCACGCATCTCACCCAGCTCACCCTGTTCTCGGTGGACGGACTCATCCGCGCCCAGGTCCGCCGCGACACCGGCGCCTGGCATCCGCCGACGGATCTGCACCGCGCGTATCTGCGCTGGGCGGCGACCCAGCGGGACTGGGGACCCGACGAGCGCCGCAAGGACGACGGCTGGCTGGCCCGCGAGGAGTGGCTGTACGCCCGCCGCTCCCCGGACCGGGCCTGTCTGCTCGGCTTCGGCGACGAGTCCATGGGAACCCTGGAGGCCCCGAAGAACCCCGGCGAGCCGGGACCGGAGGCGGCCGCACGTTCGGCGCCGTTCGGGCTGCTCGTCGGCTGGGAACCGCAGCTGGTGATGCAACTCGCGGCCGAGTGCGCCACACAGACGCACGGGCACCCCACGGCCTACCTCGCGGCGGGCGCGTACGCCGTGATCGTGCATGCCCTGGCCCGCGGCGAGACCCTGGACGCGGCCGTGCAGCGAACCCTCGGACTGCTCGCCCCACGGCCCGGGCAGCAGCCGGTCGCCGACGCGTTGCAGCACGCGCTGGGGGCGGTGCGGCAGGGTATGCCCACCCCCGCGCGGATCGAGGAGCTCGCCGGGACCGGTACGGCCGAGGGGGCACTGGCCGTCGCCGTGTACTGCGCGCTGGTGGGGGAGGACGTCCGGCACGCACTGCGCCTCGCGGTGAACCACGGCGGGCCGTCGGCGGCGACAGGGGCGCTGACGGGCGGACTGCTCGGTGCCCTGTACGGCGAGACGGCCCTCCCGCCGGCCTGGCTGGTCGAGCTGGAGGGCCGTCCCACGATGCTCGTGCTGGCGGACGACTTCGCCATGGAGATGACGCAGGGCGCCGCGCTCCACGGCCCTACGGGGTCCTCGCCGGGGTGGCTCGGGCGGTATCCCCGGGCGTAGGCACCGCCCGGGGCCGCGCCCCCGCCCTAGACGCCCGAAGGGGTCGTCGTCGTGCCCTGGGCCGGCACGGCCGCCGTCGCGCCGTCGTCGTCGGTGTTCAGCTGGTCGATGACCGCGTCCCGTTCCGGGGTGTCCTCCGGCCGCACCAGGCCGATCACGATGTACAGGACCAGCGAGATCACCATCGGCAGCGCCACCTGGTACTCCAGCTTCACATCCGTGCGCTGGGAGAAGTCCAGGTGGTAGTTGACGAAGAAGAACGCCAGCAGACCGGCCGCCCAGCTGATGAGCGCGGCCGAGGGGCCGGACTTACGGAACGGCCGCAGCAGGCCCAGGATGAACGGGATCGCGATCGGACCCATCAGGCCGGCCACCCACTTGATGACCACCGTGATGATGTCCTTGAACGTGGGCGAGTTGACCTGCGTCGCCACCGCCATGGACAGACCGAGGAAGGCCACCGTGGTGATCCGGCCCGCGATCAGGCCCGTCCGGGTGTTCCACGCCCGCGCCGCCTTCGAGATCACCGGCACCACGTCCCGGGTGAACACCGCCGCGATCGCGTTGGCGTCCGAGGAGCACATGGCCATGGTGTGGGAGAAGAAGCCCACGACCACCAGACCCAGCAGGCCGTGCGGCAGCAGTTGCTCGCTCATCAGGCCGTAGGCGTCCGAGCCGTCCGGCTTCTCGGCCGTGACCAGCAGCGGCGCGAGCCACATCGGGATGAAGAGGATGACCGGCCAGACGAACCACAGGCCCGCCGACAGCAGAGCCGAGCGCGTTGCCTGCTTCGCGCTGCCCGTCGCCATGTAGCGCTGGGCCTGGTTCCACATGCCGCCGTTGTACTCGAACAGCTTGATGAAGAGATAGGAGATGAAGAAGACGGTCAGGTAGGGGCCCGCGAAACCGTGGCCGTGGCCGGCGAGCTTCGGCGAGTCCAGCGCCTTCGACAGGCCGCCCTGGTCGGAGATCTTGTTCAGCGCGATGATCAGCATGGTGAGACCGGCCAGCAACTGGATGACGAACTGCCCCAGTTCGGTCAGTGCGTCCGCCCACAGGCCGCCGATCGTGCAGTACACCGCGGTGATGCCGCCGGTGATGATGATGCCCTGGGTGAGCGAGACCCCGGTGAAGACACTGAGGAGGGTCGCGATCGCCGCCCACTTGGCGCCCACGTCCACGATCTTCAGCAGGATGCCGGACCAGGCCAGCGCCTGCTGGGTGGGCACGTTGTAGCGGTCCTTCAGATACTCCAGCGGCGAGGTCATGTGCATCCGCGAGCGCAGCCGGTTCAGGCGCGGCGCGAACAGCTTGGCGCCGATCAGGACGCCGATGGCGATGGGCAGCGCCCAGGTGACGTAGGACGTGATGCCGTAGGTGTAGGCGATACCGGCGTAACCGGTGAACATCACCGCGCTGTAGCCCGACATGTGGTGCGAGATGCCGGACAGCCACCACGGCATCTTGCCGCCGGCGGTGAAGAAGTCGCTGACGTCGTCGACGCGCTTGTGGGACCAGACACCGATCGCGGTCATCACTCCGAAGTACGCGATCAGGACGGCCCAGTCGAGACCGTTCATGTGCCCCCTCCAGGGGTCCGCCTTGTGAACTTGCAGGTACCGGACGGCACTTCGCCAGTACGCGCACTCGGGCGGCGCCCCCGTGCGGGAGCGGGGGACTTCGGGGATTGAACCGCCGGTCAGGCGGGCGGTCAAGACCCTGGGCGGTCATGGATATGAACGCAGATCAGAAAGCAGAACGATTTTACCTTCTCTTGACCTGTGGGGCGATTGTCGTGCACGTGGCGAGGAACACACCATGAGCGGGCACTTCGCCAGTGGGAGACATCCGATGAATCGGGCTCCGGGATGCGGGTCCCGGGCGGTCCGGAAGGGAGTCGCGGCACGAGCAGGGAGACCCGTTCCGTCCGGTCGTCCGAGGAGTCGGCCGGACTACCGCATGAGTTCGCCGGCGTTCACGAGCAGGGACTGGCCCGTGATCGCCCGCGCTCGGTCCGAGGCCAGGAAGACCGCGGCGTTCGCCACGTCTCCGTCCGTGGCCAGCTCGGGCAACGCCATCCGCTCCGTCAGGCGCCCCTTCACCTCCGCCTCCGGAACGCCCTCGGTATGGGCGGTGAACCGCACGTACGCCTCGACGGGCGGGCCCCACATCCAGCCGGGCAGCACCGTGTTGACCCGGATCCGGTGCGGGCCGAGCTCCCGGGCCAGCGAGTACATCGCGCTGGTCAGTGCGCCCTTCGAAGCCGCGTAGGCCGCCTGCTGCACCTGGGAGGGCGCCGCGACGGACGACTGGGTGCCGATGAGGACCACCGAGCCGCCGCACCTCTTGAGGCCCGGCAGGCACGCCCGTGTCATGCGCAGGGTGCCGAGCAGATTCACGTCGATGACCGCGTGCCAGGTGGCGAAGTCGGCGTCCTGAAGGCCGCCGAAGTAGCTGTCCCAGGCGGCGACGTGGACGACCGCGTCGATCCGCCCGAACTGCTCCAGCGCCAGCGCGGCGAGCGCCTCGCACTGCGCCTCGTCGGTGATGTCCGTCGTCCGGTACGCGGTGTTCACGCCGTCCGGGTCGAGTCCGGCCGCGGTCTTGGCGAGATGCTCCTCCGTGCGCGCCCCGAGCACCGCGTTGCCGCCGTCCCGCACCACGGCCGCCGCGACCTGGTGGCCGAGTCCGGCACCGACCCCCGACACGACGACGGTCCTGCCCTGCAGCAGTGGCATCGCAGGCCTCCCGGACTCTGGCGGATTTTCTGACGGAGCGTCAGAGTATGGGCGGACGGCGGAGGAAGGAAGGGGAGCGGCATGAGTGAGGAGACGCGCAGCGAGATCTACGCCGAACTGGCGGCCCTGGGGCCCTATGGCGCCCGCGCGGGCCATGCCCTGATCACGATGGTGGAACCGCACCCGGGGCACGAGTACGCGTACAACCGCTGGTACGAGGACGACCACTACTACGCCGGCGCGATGGCCATGCCGTGGATGTTCGCGGGCCGCCGTTGGGTCGCCACCCGGGAACTGCAACTCCTGCGCTATCCGGAGAAGTCGGCGGTGGCGCAGCCGGTGACGGCGGGCTGCTACCTCTCGACGTACTGGGTCACGGACGGCCGCTACGACGACCACATGCGCTGGACGGTGGCCATCAACAAGCGCCTGAACCGCGACGCCCGTGTCTACCGGGACCGCACCCATGTCTTCACGGCGTTCCAGGACCACGAGGCCACCGTGTACCGGGACGGCGCGGCGGGCCCGCGCGACTTCCACGCGCTGGACCACCCCTACGCGGGCCTGGTCCTGGAGGTCGTCGACGCGGACGGGCCCGGGGAACGTGCCACGCTGCTGGAGTGGCTGCGCACCCGCCACCTCCCGCGCCGCCTCGTGGGATCCCCCGCAGCCATGGTCGCGCTCTTCCGTCCGACCCCGTTGCCGGGCGACCGCATGACGTATGTGAAGCAGGTGGAGGGGGTGGACACGCGCCTGACCCTGCTGTGGTTCCTGGAGGCGGACCCGAGGGAGTGCTGGGAGAGCCACTTCACCGGTCTGGACGCGGCGGTGGCGGAAGGAGGGCTGGGCAGGGTCGAGTTGGTGGCGCCGTTCGTTCCCACGGTGCCGGGAACGGACCGGTACGTGGACGAACTCCGCTGAACCACACGCGCGCCTGCGGCGAGTGGGCGGAAGGGCGCGTCGGTTCCGAGAGGACGAGCGCGCATCGACCCTGACGAAGAGGGCTGGGCACGGTCCGCCTCTCGAAACCGACTCACACGTCCCGGGGTGAGCCGAGCCCTTGCGGAGCAAGAGCGAGCCCCCTCGGCCGGGACGGCGGGCCAGTCGAGAGGGCTGTCGGTGATATCGAGGGGTTGTTGTTTCGGGCGGTGCTACTTGATCGACGCCACGAAGGTGTTCCAGGCGTCGGCGGGGAATGCCAGGACGGGTCCGTCGGGAGTCTTGGAGTCGCGTACGGAGAGGGCCGCCACGGTGGGCGATTTGACCTCCACGCACGCGCCGTTACCCGCCGAGTACGACGACTTGGTCCACGTTTCCGTGGCCCCCTGAAGTACTGCCATGTTCACTCCGGTAGCGAGTTGCTGAGTTGCTGTTCGTCGCGTCACGGGTTCCCAATCGGTGGCCGTGATGCGATTCACGCCAACTTGTTTGACTGGTGGCGTGATCGAAGCTACTCGTCAACATCCCTGTCCGGAGTAGTCGTTCACTCGACCGGATGGCATATTCCAGGCGTGTCTTCCGCCTGAAGGTTGCACTGGTGTAAGATCCGCCGCCCTGGTCCGAGAGGCGCTCAGCGAGCGTATTCCTTGGCCCTGTCCGCGATGAACTGACGGGACTGTTCCACGTTGAGGGCCTGCGCCCGCAGGTGCTCGTACATGACGGCGTACTTCTGCACGTCGTGGGCCTTCTCCAGGTACAGGTCGCTGGTGACGCCCTCGAGGTACACGACGCTCGAGTCGGCCGCGTCGGCGAACTCGAGGATCGCGTACTGGCCGTTGAGCCCGGGATGGGCCCCCACCCCGAACGGCAGCACCTGCACGGTGACGTGCGGGAGCTGGGACATCTCCGCGAGATGCTCCAACTGCTCGCGCATCACGTTGTTGCTGCCCACGACACGGCGCAGCGCGGCCTCGTCCAGGACCACCCACAGGCGGAGCGGGGTGTTCTCGGCGGCGATACGTTCCTGTCGGCGCATCCGCACCTGGACGCGCTTGTCGATGTCGGCCGCCGACGTCTCCGGCAACGCCCCCTGGATGAGCGCCTCCGCGTAGGAGCGGGTCTGCAACAGGCCGGTGATGATCTGGGGTTCGTAGACCCGCAGCGACTCCGCGTCGGTCTCCAGGCCGATGTAGACGCTGTACGGGATGTCACCGAACGCGTGCCACCAGCCCTGCTGACGGGAGTCCCGCGCCATCTCCATCAGCGACTCGACGACACGCTGGTCCTCGACCTCGTAGACCCCGCACAGGTCGCGGACGTCGCGCTGGCTGATGCTGCGGCGGCCGTTCTCCAGGCGGCTGATCTTCGACTGCGAGACGAGCAGCCGTTCCGCCACCTCTTCGGCCGTCATGCCCTTGACTTCACGGAGCCGGCGCAGTTCCTGGCCCAGCCGGCGCCGCCGGACGGTGGGATTGACATTCGACGCCACGGACGCGCACCTCCGGCTGCATGCCTCTACTTTGCGTATCTGCTGCTGAGCAGATTGCCACCAAGGTGCTTTCTACCGCTGGGAAACCCTGGATATGCGGCGTCCGCGCACAACTTGGCAGGTCCTTGGCCGACGCCCGGACCTGGGCACCACGGATGGGCCACGACCACGCGCCGGCGTACGGAGCACCGTGCCGGCCGTTCTCGTCCTGCCTTCGCATGCGGCCGCGCGGGGCGGCGGGACCGTGTCGTCGTCCGGACGTACGGTCTCATCGCCCCGCGCGGGCCGGCGGCTTCCGGACCGGGCCGGTGCTGGTCGGCTCGTCCTGGTCGTGTGCCGGGTGGTGCGGTACCTGCTGTACCGATCCTGCTGGTTCAGCCGGTGGTGGTTGCGCCGTGATCCTGCCGGGTCGTGGGACCGCGGCTCAGTGGGCCACGACGCGCGCCATGGATCCGTGGCTCGGCTGCATCGGAACACCACGAGCGGGTTCCGGTGCGGGCCTTGCGGCGGTGGCCGGGCGGGCGGCCGTGGCCGGCCCTCGGCGCGGCTGCGCGACCGCTCCGTTCTGGACGTCCATCACGGCGTGCGCCACGAGGCCGCCCATGGGGTCGTGCCGGATCAGGTCCCGCAGCCGGGAACGGGACGAGCGTCCCTCGTTGCCCGGATACAGGTGCTTGCCGAGACCGACCGCATGGGCCAGTGCGGCGAGCGCCGCGGTCCGCGGGTCCGGCGGTACGCCGGTGCGGATCGCGGAATCCAGCCGGGCCCTGATCTCCCGGCTGATGGCGGTGTCCGTCGCCTGGTACCGGGTCGTCGGCAGCACCCCGCACATCTGGCCTGGCACGGCCTGGACCATGCCGCACCGCTCCAGATGCGAGAGATAGATCTGGCGCAGCCCTAGACGTGGCCCGCCGATCCAATGGACGGCCCGCACCGGAGCGCCGCGCCGTCGCAGCAACTCCAACGCGCAGTCCAAAGTTGGATCTCCAGTCGGCCGTGGCACCACCACGGCGATACGATCCCCGTCTGGGGCTATCCGTCCGGCCAGCGCCAGCTCCACTAGCTGTGCTCCGGCCAGACCGAGGTCGAGCGACTGCGGCTGTGCAGTGGTACCCGTCGTCGGGTCCAGTGCCAGCAGCAGAAGCTCCTCCGGAATTGTTCTGCGGCTCCTGCCCATCCATGCCTCCCCGCGTGGATGAATGACAGGGTGACCCCTCTCACATTGGTCTGTCGAGGGTGCGTGACCGGAATGTAGTGGAACCGGTAGGTATGTCGTTCTCGTCTACCGCGGGGGTCAACCCCTCACACAGGACACTGGTACATGGTTCGGACAGCTGTGTCCGGGCGGCGATTCACTGTTCGGCGAGACGCGCGGGTGCGTGCGTGGCACAAGGAGGAGGCATCGGTGGCGGGCGAGTCCCCCGACAGGTCGAAGCAGCACGAGTCGTCGGCAGAACCGACGTCGGGGAGCGGGACCGCGGTTCCGGCGTCCGCCAAAGCCGGGGGAGACCCCCGGCTGGCGCTCGCCGGCGAGGCGGTGCGGGTCGACCAGGCGACAGCGGTGTTCTCCTTGCCGCGCGGCTCCGCCCGGACGGCCGTGGACGAGGCCGACCCGGCGTTTGAGGGCGACGGGGCCGACAAGGGCTCCGCCGGGCCGGGCGCGAAGGACGCGGGCCCTGCGAAGGGTTCGGCCGACGGGGGCCGTGAGCGAGCCGCGCTGGCCTCCTGGGTGCGGACCGCGGACGAGGGCAAGACGGAGCACGAGGACGAGGCCGGGTCCGAGGACACGGCCGACGATGCCCGTGAGGGTTCGGACCCCGGCGCCAAGTCGGAGGCTGCCGAGGGCGGTTCCGGCGGCGCAGGGGAGACCTCCACCGCGAAGGCAGGGCCTGAGCCGGCCGAGGAGACCGGGAACGCGTCGTCCCCGAAGGCCGCGCGCAAGCCCGAGGAGGCCGCCGAGGGCGCGGACACCGAGGACCGGGACACTGCCGGGTCCGGGGGCGAGGACGCGGAGGGTGAGGCCGGGACGAAGTCCGGCGGCGCCTCCGGCACCGAGGAGACCGCCGAGCGGGGCGCCGAGGACGCGGAGGGCGCCGAGGACGCGGCCGGGGACGAGGACTCCGGGGACGAGTCCGGGGGCGAGGACGCGGAGGGTGAGGCCGGGACGAAGTCCGGCGACGCCTCCGGCACCGAGGAGACCGCCGAGCCGAGCGACGAGGACGCCGAGGACGCGGTCGGGGCTGAGGACGAGGCCGAGGACGTGGCGACCCGTGACGCCGGTACCGCTTCCGGTGGTTCCGTCGCGGCCGACGCCGGGTCTGCCGCGTCCGAGACCGAGGACGAGGAAGCCCCCGAGGCGGAGTCCGAGGACGAGGACCCGGACGCCGCCGGGACCGAGGGCGGCTCCGCGGCCGAGACCGGCTCCAAGTCCGGGGCCGGGGAGGGTTCCACCGCCGACGCTCCCTTCGTGGACCAGCCCACCGCGATCTTCAAGGTGCAGCGGCCCGCCGTGGACCAGCCGACGACCATGCTGAAGCTGGGTGGCGCCAAGCCGGCCGACAAGGACGCGGGTGAGGCTGAGGACGGGGCTTCGGGCAAGGGCGAGGCGGCTGCCGCGAAGCCGGCGGTGGATCAGCCGACGACCATGCTCAAGTCGGGCGGTGCCAAGCCGGCCGACAAGCCCTCGGACAAGCCCGCAGACGAGGCGGAGGACGAGGCGGCCGCCGGGAAGCCGGCCGTGGATCAGCCCACGACCATGCTCAAGCTGGGTGGGGCCAAGCCCTCCGCCAAGCCCGCGGGCAAGACCGACAAGCCCGCTCCCGCCGAGGATCAGGCCGAGCCCGCCGACTCCGAGCGCACCAGCAAGTTCGTCGCGCTGAAGCCGCTGGACGAGCCGGCGCCGGCGAAGCCGAAGCCCGCCCTCAGCCCCGCCGAGGCGACCACCGCGCTGCCCCGGGTCGGCCCCGAGCGCACCGCCCAGCAACCTCTGCCCCCCAAGCCGCCGCTGGACCTGCTCGCCGAGCTGACCAACACCCCGCCGCCGCCGGAGACCCCGGTGCGCACCGTCCTGCGGCGGATCAAGATCTGGACGCCGCTCGTCGTCCTGCTGCTGATCATCTTTGCGATCGTGCAGGCGGTACGCCCGCTGCCCGCGGGCTCCCTCGCGCTGACCGCCGACGAGACGTACACCTTCGGCGGCGGCAAGCTCGACCTGCCCTGGCCGGGGCAGGGCCAGTCGGCGATCGAGGTCCAGGGTGTCGGCGTGATCGGCACCGAGGGCAGCCAGAGCCCGAAGCCCATCGCGAGCGTCGCCAAGATCATGACGGCCTATGTGACGCTCCAGGAGCACCCGCTCAAGGGGAACGAGGGCGGCCCGACGATCACCGCGGACCAGCAGGCCGAGGACGAGTCCAAGAACGAGGACGAGTCGACGGCGGCCATGAAGAAGGGCCAGAGGTTCAGCGAGCGGCAGATGCTCCAGATGCTGATGATCCCGTCCGGGAACAACGCCGCGCGTCTGCTGGCCCGCTGGGACTCCGACAACAAGACCTTCGTCGGCAAGATGAACGCCGCCGCCAAGAAGCTCGGCATGACGAAGAGCACGTACACGGACCCGAGCGGTCTGGACAAGACGACCGTGAGCACCGCCGTCGACCAGATCAAGCTGGCCAAGGCGGTCATGCAGAACGAGGTGTTCCGCGGCGTCGTCGGGATGGCCAAGGCGGAGATCCCGGGCCTGGACCAGCCGATCTACAACAACAACGACCTGCTGGTGAAGCAGGTGGGAGTGATCGGCCTGAAGACCGGTTCGTCGACCCCGGCCGGCGGCAACCTCGTCTGGGCGGCCACCAAGGTGGTCGACGGCAAGACGCAGACGGTCTACGGCGCGGTCCTCAACCAGGACGCCCACACCGGCCGGGTCTGGGACAGCCTGCAGCTGGCGCTGACCAACAGCCAGAAGCTGATCGACAAGGTCCAGCAGAGCCTGACGACCGCGATGGTCGTGAAGAAGGGCCAGGTCGTCGGGTACGTGGACGACCAGCTCGGCGGGAAAACCCCAGTGGTCGCCACGAAGAACATGACGGCCGTCGGCTGGCCGGGCCTGAAGACCGGCATCTCCATCAGCGACGGCGGCAAGGCGATCCCGCACGAGGCGAAGACGGGCACGGTCGTCGGCGAGCTGAAGGTCGGCGACGGTTCCAGCCACGCGGTGACCATCCCGGTCGCCGTGCAGAAGGACCTCACCGAACCGGGGTACGGCGCGAAGTTCACCCGGTTGGGCTGATCCTCCCTGCCGGACGTCGGTACGGCGCGGCGCACCCCGCCCACGGAGCCCCCACCCGGGAGCCCGTCGGCGGGGTGCGTGCTAGCGTCGCGAGACCGGGGCAGGTCGCACCTCGCGCACCTGGCCCGGGACGGACGCCCGAGGGAATCCTGATGGAACGGTGTCGGAACTCTTTCGGGTCCGGACACGGGGAGGTACGGAACCGGACCCGGGGCGGGAACAGAAGACGGGACACGGGGAGTGCCTTCAGGTGGCCACAGCGGAGCCGACACACGCCGACGACGGCGATCCGGGCCGTCCTCCGGGCGGGGCAGCGGGCCCGCGAATACCACCGGGCGCCTCCGATGCCGACGGGATGCGCCGGTCCGCCGCCCCGGCCGCGGCTGACGGCACCAGGGCGCGTTCCGCGAACACGGCCTCCGGCGACGGCCCCCGCCCTCCCGCATCGGGCACGGCACCCGAAGACGGCCCCGAACCGCCGGCAGGCGGTACGGCGCCGGCCTCGCGGCTGCGCGCTCTGCTCGCCCGGATGAGGTCGTCCGGGCCGGCGGATCTGGCCCGCCGCCATCCCGCCCTGACGGTCACGGTGCTCGCCGGAGTGCTTCACCTCGTCTGGTTCTTCACCTTCGCGAACAGCGGAGGCGACCTCGCCGCGCAGGACGCGTGGGCGGAGTTCGTGGGCCGGCATCCGGACTCGGCGTACAACCTCGCCTGGTACGGCGGCATGCACCCGGTGTCGTACAGCGTGGTGTCGCCGTATCTGATGTCGGTCCTCGGCGTCCGTACGACGATGATGGTCGCCGGGACGATCTCGGCCGGGCTGCTGACGCTGATCCTCATCCGCAGCCGTGCGGTCCGCGAGCCGTGGTGGCCGGCCCTGGCCGGAGTGTTCGGGCTGCTCTGCAACGCCATCTCGGGGCGTGTGACGTTCGGGCTGGGCACGATGTTCGCGCTGGGTGCGACGGCGGCCGTCTTCTGCTGGCCTCACCGGTGGCGGTACAAACGCTGGGCGAAGGCGCTGTGCGCCGCGGCGCTGGCCGCCCTGGCCACCATGTCGTCCCCGGTGGCCGGCCTCTTCCTCGGACTGGTCGCGGTGGCGCTGTTCCTGGAGAGGCGGCGCCCGGGAGCGTGGGCGCTGGGTCTGGCACCGACCGTCGTGGTCGCCGTGTCGGCCTGGCTCTTCCCCTTCTCCGGCACCCAGCCCATGACGTGGGCGTCCGCGCTCCTGCCCTTCCTCTATGCGGTCCTGGTCTCCCTCCTGGTCCCGAAGGAGTGGAAGACGCTACGGATCACGTCGGCGGTGTACGGGCTCTCCGTCCTGCTGGTCTGGGTGATCAGCTCGCAGATCGGCTCCAACATCACCAGGCTCGCGATGCTGTTCGCGGGGGTGGCGCTGGTCGCGGCGCTGCCGTTCGCCGTGCCGCGCAGCCGGAAGTGGTACGCCGTCGTCCTCGCGCTCGTCGGTTTCGCCGGCTGGATCGGATTCAAGACGGTCGACGACATCGTGCACACGACGCCTGCGGCGTCCTGGGCGCGCGAGCTGGCGCCGCTGGTGAACCAGCTCCAGGTGGTGGGCGCGGAGAGGGGCCGGGTGGAGGTGGTCCCGGCGCGCTCGCACCGCGAGGCGTCGGCGCTCGCCCCGTACGTGAACCTGGCGCGCGGCTGGAACCGGCAGGCCGACATGCAGCGCAACCCGCTCTTCTACGACGACACGCTCAACTCCGCCAACTACCACGCGTGGCTGCAGCGCTGGGCGGTGCACTACGTGGTGCTGCCGAAGGGGGAGCCGGACGGCGACGGCGGCGAGCGCGAGAGGGAACTCGTCCAGCGGGGCATGCCGTATCTGAAGCAGATCTGGGGCGACGCGAATTGGCAGCTGTTCGCGGTGACCGACCCCACGCCGCTGGCAGATCCGCCGGCCCTCGTCGACCGCGCGGAGCAGGGCGAGCTGACCATCGAGGTGAAGAAGGCGGGCCGGGTGCTCATCCGGGTCCCGTACTCGCCATGGCTCGGCCTCGTCGACGCGCAGGGCAAGAGCGTCAAGCCGCCGCAGGAGACGGAGGAGTCCAAGCACCGCGCGGACGGCATGCCGAAGACGTACGACAACGTCAACGGCTGTCTGATGGAGACCGTCCCGGACGCGTCAGGGGACAAGTGGACGGAGCTCGTGGCCCCACACCCGGGTACCTATCGCCTGGCGGCGCCGTACCAGCTGCCGCGGGGGACACCGTGCCCGGAGGAACTGCGCTGAGCGAGCGCAGCTCCTCCGGCCCCGGCTCACCGCACTGGGAACGCCACGTCACACACCGCGTCCTCGGGCCCCGCCGCGTCCCAGTCCGCGAAGTACACCTCCCGGCAGGGCCCGGCGTACTCCAGCCCCTGCTCCGCGATCCACGCCTCCACGGCCTCGAACGCCGCGAGGATCTGCGGATGCACCACCTGTGCCTTGGTGATGCGCGTGTACGCGAGCCGCTGTGCGGGCTCGATCCGTACCTTCGTCTCCCACGTCCGGCCCTGTGCCTCGGTCCAGGCCCGCGCGGCCTCCGGGTCCGCCACCGGCACGCAGGCCTCCGCGGGCCCGTCGCTCTCCTGCGAAACCTCCGCGTGGTAGACGACGAACGGTGCCCCGGTCGTCCCGCCGCACCCCCGCGCCGCATCCTCCAGCCGCCCCAGTGACGCCCCGATCCACGCCGGCAGCTCGTCCACCAGCGTGTGCCGCGTCTCGGTGATCAGCACCTGCTCGGGCACGTCCACCGTCCCGATCTCGAACTTCCCGTACATCTCGGAGCTCCTCCCCGACAGTCGTCCACGGAGGTACTCGGCGAGGGTCCGCTGTGCAGCGATCCGCACCTCCACGCCGGCCCAGTAGCCGGCGAGCATGGCGGAGGCCCGTACACCGTCCGACTCACGTGCCGTGAGCACTTCGGCCACCTGAGCGAGCGGCATGTCGAGCCGGCGCAGCAGGGCGACCAGACGGGCGCGCTCGACCTGGTCGGCCCGGTAGTAGCGGTAGCCGCTGGCCTCGTCGACGTACGCGGGCGCGAGCAGGCCGAGCCGGTCGTACAGCCGCAGCGCCTTCGCCGACAGCCGTGCACGGGCAGCGAAGGCGCCGATGGTCAGCAGATCGTTCCTCACCCTGTCATCCTCCGTCACCGGGCGCCTTCCGCCCGGTGACGGGGACGCTCCCGCTTGCCCCAGGGGCAAGGTCAAGGAGGGGCGGGACGCGGGACGTCAGGCGATGGCCTTCTCCACAGCGGCCACGATCTCCGCCGACTCCGGCTCCGTCTGCGGCGAGAAGCGGGCGGCGATCCGGCCGTCCTTGCCGATCAGGAACTTCTCGAAGTTCCAGCGGATGTCCCCGGTGTGGCCCTCGGTGTCCGCGAAGCCCACGAGGCCATCGTAGAGGGGGTGCCGCCCCTCCCCGTTCACCTCGATCTTCTCGGTCATCGGGAAGGTCACGCCGTACGTCGCCGAGCAGAACTCCGCGATCTCCTCGGCGCTTCCCGGCTCCTGCCCGAGGAACTGGTTGCAGGGCACCCCGAGCACGGTGAAGCCCAGCGGCGCGTACCGCTCCTGCAGGCGCTCCAGGCCCGCGTACTGCGGGGTCAGCCCGCACTTGGAGGCCACGTTCACCACGAGGACGGCCTTGCCGGCGTACTGGGACAGGTTCGCGGAGCCGCCCTGCAGGGCGCCGATCTCGATGTCGAGGAGGGGGCTGCCGGTGTTGTCTGTAGTCGTCATGGAGCGGATGCTAACTCCGCTCCATGACGACCCAGGACAACGGACCCGGCCCGGCGGATCCGGGACCGCCGGCAGCGGGCTCAGGCTCCGGTGTTCCGGCCCTCGTCCCCGGGCGCGGGTACCGCCGGTGCCGACAGACGCGGGTCCGCGGGCCGCTGGACCGCGGCGGCCGTGTCCTTGCCGTGCTGTGGCTCCTCCTCGTGCCCGAGCTTGCGGGCCGCCCGGTCGAAGTACCGCAGCAGTTCCACCGGGAACGGCATCACGAGCGTCGAGTTCTTCTCCGCGGCGACCTCCACGACCGTCTGGAGGAGCCGGAGCTGCATGGCCTCCGGGGTGTCCGACATGATGCGCGACGCGTTCGCCAGCTGCTGGGCCGCCTGGAACTCGCCGTCCGCGGTGATGACCCGGGCCCGCCGCTCGCGCTCGGCCTCGGCCTGCCGGGACATGGAGCGCTTGAGGGACTCGGGGAGCTGTACGTCCTTGATCTCGACGCGGTCGATGTGGATGCCCCACCCGGCGGCCGGGCTGTCGATCATCAGAGCGAGCCCTTCGTGCAGCCGTTCACGGTCGGAGAGCAGATCGTCGAGATCGCTCTTGCCGATGATGGAGCGGAGCGACGACTGGGCGACCTGTCCGACGGCGAAGACGTAGTCCTGGACCTCGATGGCGGCCCGCACCGGGTCGGTCACCCGGAAGTACACGACGGCGTCGACCTTCACCGAGACGTTGTCCTTGGTGATGCCTTCCTGCGTGGGCACCGGCATGGTCACCACCTGCACGTTGACCTTCCGCATCCGGTCGGCGAACGGAATCAGGAACGTGACACCCGGCTGCCGGTGCTGCGGCAGCGCCTTCCCCCAGCGGAACACGACACCGCGCTCGACCTGGTTGACCACCCGCATTCCGCTGCGCAGCACGACGAGCGCAAAGACGGCAATCACCACGACCGCGACGACGGTGACTTCCATGGCACTTCACTTCCCTCACAGGGTGCCGAAGAGTGACACCCAAGTGGACATCCACGCACGGATCTTCGGATGCGGAAGCAGCGTCAGGAATTGGTCAAGAAAGCCGACGGCCGGGCTCAGGCGCCATGGCCGCCCCCGGGCGGTCCGAAGGCCGCGGTCGCGGTGAGGGCCGCCCTCGTCTTCCTCGGCGCTCTCACCAGCGCCGTGTTCCTACGAGGGGCCGGGTTGCGTGCGCGGGGACGGCACGCGGCACGGGGCGCCGGGCGGGAGGGCGGGTACCGGGAGGGTTGTCGCCGCCTGGCCGGGCGACCACTGGACGCACATGCCGCCGGTCGCGTTCGCCGGGCCGAGGGTTTGCCCGGTATGGGCGTTCATGTGTGGGGATGTGCCGCTGGTGGCCCGGGCGCTCGACGGGAGGGCGATCGTCAGCACTCCGGCCACGCCGACAGCGGCAACAGCCGTGGTTAGGCGCTTCATTGGAGATCTCCTTCAAGGCGGACGGGAGGATTCGTCCTCAAACGGTTACGCGCCGAAGCGTCCGCCCCCGGGCAACACTCCCGGCCGGGCCCACCGAAGCCACCGGACGGACTATCAGATAAGCGGCCACGCGACCGACTTCAGCCGCCCCCCGATGCCCGCCGCCGGGCCCCGCATCCGGCAGTGACATTTGAGAACTCCGCGGCGCAGGGTGTATGGGGCACCTTCTGTGACAGTCGTGTGCCCCCGAGCAGCAGTAGTCAGGACCAGGGGGAATCCGGCGTGGCCCACGGGCGCCACGTCAGCGGCCCCCCGCGTTCACCGTGTGGCCTGTGGAGCCACGTTTCTTCAGGGTGGGGCATGAGAAGAGAGCACAGCGGCAGACGCGCGCGTCCTGCCGGGTTGAGAACGCGTGCCTGGGTGGCGGTGGGCGCGGTCGTCGCCGGAGGCACCGTGGCGGCGGTGGCCGTCGCGCTGACCGGGCCGGGCGGTGGCGCCGGAGCGTCGGCCGCGCAGGCACCGATCAGGACGCATGTGCACTCGCTCTCGCTGACCGGGACCGACGCGTCGCTCAAGACGCTGCAGGCCAGGTCCACAGCCCCGTTCAGCATGGTGGGCGTCACCTGGGCCGGTGCCCACGCCAAACTGCGCGGCACGGTGGAGGTGCGGACCCGTTCCGCCGCCGACGGCCGGTGGACGCGGTGGCTGGAGATGCAGCAGCCGGACGAGATCCCCGACGCCGCCGAACTGAACCGTCCCGGCGTGCGCGGCGGGATGTCCCCGCTGTGGTCCGGGCCGTCCGACGGCATCCAGGTCCGCGCGAGCGGCGCGCACAGGACGACCGCGCTGCCCGCCGGGCTGCGGGTGGACCTGATCGACCCGGGCAAGGCCCCCAGCAGTGGCGGGAGCAGCACGGGCGCCGGGATGGACCCGGCGGGCTACGCCGTGGACGCGACGGCCGGTGACTCCGCCACTCCGACGGACGACGCCACCGGTACGCCGACGGACACCGGCTCCCCGACCGACACCGCCACCGACAGCCCGAGCGCATCGGACACCACGACTCCGTCGGACTCCGCGTCCCCCTCGGTCGCGACCGGCAGCCCGACGGCGACCGGCTCCGCTTCGCCGTCCACCGCGACCTCCGCCCCCGTCTCCACCTCGCCCAGCGCGTCGGCCACTTCATGGCCGAGCCAGCTCCCGACGCTCGCCCAGGCGTACCCGTCCTGCCCGGCCGGCCCCTCCGCCTCGGCGTCGCCGGCGCCCGACCCGATGCCGGCCGCGACCACCTCGAAGGTCGCCCCGCCGACGGTGGTCAGCAGGGCGGGCTGGGGTGCCGACGAGTGCGCCCGGGAGACGGGCTACCCGACGTACGGCTCGGCGGTGAAGGTGATGTTCGTCCACCACACCGACACCCCCAACGACTACTCCTGCTCGGACTCGCCGTCGATCGTGCGCAGTCTGTACGCCGCGCACCTCAGCCAGGGCTGGCGGGACCTCGGTTACAACTTCCTGGTCGACAAGTGCGGGACCATCTTCGAGGGCCGCTTCGGCGGGCAGGCACTGCCCGTCGTCGGCGCCCAGACGTACGGGTTCAACACCAACAGCATGGGTGTGGCGGCCATCGGCACCTACACCGACCTCAGCGGAGGCGACTCCACGGAGACCACCTACACCGGAGCCGCGCCGAGCACGGCGATGCTGGCCTCCATCGCCCGGATCGCTGCCTGGAAGTTCGGCATGACCGGCGTGGACCCGGCCACCGGTACCGCCTCACTGCCCGAGGGTTCCGCGGACAGTTCCGGCTTCACCCTGGGCAAGACCTACGGGTTCTCCGTGATCTCCGGGCACCGCGACGGCTTCGCCACCGACTGCCCCGGCAATCAGCTCTACCGGGCCCTGTCCACGATCCGCTCCTACGCGGCCGGTCCGGTCAGTGCCGTCACCGTCACCGGGATGTCCGGCGGAGCGGTCAAGTCCGGGACGAAGTACTACACCAAGAGCGCGGCCACGGTCAGCTGGACGACCTCCACACCGTCCGTGCTGATCTCGGGGTTCGACGTCCTGGTCGACGGCAGGACCGTGGCGCACACCTCCGGCTCCGCCCGCTCCGCCACGTTCCCGGTCGCCTCCGGCAGCCACAGCGTCCAGGTACGGGCCACCCACGTCCGTGGATCGACCACGACGTCCGGCGCGATGTCCCTGGTCGGTGACACCACCGCCCCCACCTTCCCGGGTGCTCCCGCCGTGACCGTGCGCACCGGCACGGTCAACTCCACCGCGGTCCCGGTCACGGTGACCTGGAAGGCCGCGGACAGCGCGGCGCTGGCCAAGGTCGTGGCGACCTCGCCCTCGGCGGCCACCTTCGGCCCGACGGTCACCTCCTGGGCGACCAGCGCCAAGCCCGCCGCCTCCGACCTGTTCGCGCTCAAGGCGTACGACGCGGTCGGCAACACCGCCGCCGCCTCCGTCACCCGCAAGCCGAGCATCATCCAGGAGACCTCCACCACCAGGACCGGCACCTGGACCCGTAAGAGCAGCAGCAGCTACCTGGGCGGATACTCCTACAGCTCCTCCTCCGCGAAGGCCTCGATCAGCTGGACCTTCACCGGGCGCTCGGTGGCCTGGATCGTCTCGCGGGCTTCCACTTCCGGCCAGGCGTACGTCTACGTCGACGGCACCAAGGCCGCCACCGTGGACCTCAAGTCCTCCACCACCCAGTACCGGCAGGCGATCTGGACCAAGAGCTGGTCCAGCTCCGGCAAGCACACCGTGAAGATCGTCGTGGTCGGCACCTCGGGCCGCCCCGCCATCACCACGGACGGCATCGCGATCATCGGCTGACCGGCTGACCGGCTGACCGGCTGACCGGCTGACCGGCTGACCGGCTGACCGGCTGACCGGCTGACCGGATGAAGACGGTGAGGGCCAACTCGTGTGGCAGACGCCCCGAGTTGGCCCTTTCGTCATGCCGGTGCCGGCGACACCGCCGCCGCTGCCGACGGTCTGTACCTGCTTCTCGCCGACGGCTGCTTCTCGTGGCCCGATTGCCGGGCGGCAGGAGGAATCTTGACGGCGTATTGATGCCGCGGCCCGTTGATTCTGTGTGCCGCGCGGCGTTGGATCTTCTGTGCCCGTGCGGGGGTACGGGCGTAGGGGGCGGGGCGATGGCTGAGGGGGAGCGCCTGGGCTGTTCGGCGCCCGAGGGCCGGTGTTCCGCGTATCGGCGGACCGGATGTGAAGCCGGGGCGTCTTTGTCCCACAGCGCCTCCGCGGGATCTCGGCCTTGGGCCGCGATGCCTCTCACCCGCTGCGAGGGATCGCAGGCGGCCACATGTTCCCGACGCCGCACGCCGGCGTCCTTGGACCACGGAGCCAGGCCTTCGACCGGCCGCGGCACTCCGGCGCCGGCAGAGGCCGGGCGGGGACGCCCGGAACACCGCCGGTCAGCTCTGTGTGCCGAGCGTCGTCGCTCGTCCGGCCCGCCGACCAGAGGGTCTCCGCTCGAGGGGCTGTCCCGCCGTCGGCCGAAGCCGTCCGCCACCCTTGCCGCCCGGCTGTTGAAAGGATTCCGCGCATGACGTCCGGCTCGGAAGTGACCTACCGTCCCCGCAGCAGGGGAGTTCTGTGGCCCTGCGTCGCGCTCGGGGCGGCCGGGGCTGGTCTGGCCGTGGCGGGCATTGCGCGCTGGGGCGAGGTCCCGCACGTGTGGGTGTACATCGGGCTGTCCGTTGCGGTGGTGGGCATCGCGTCGCTCTTAGCGGTCACCGCCCGGGTCGACGCCGACACGTACGGCCTGCGCTTCCGAACGTTGCTGCACCGACGGAGCGTTCCCTGGCGTGACATCGCCGATTTCCGCGTACGCTTGTACCACAAGAACATCGGCAGCGCCCGGGAGACCCGCGGCGTCATCCTGGTGCTGCGGGACGGGCACAAGCGGCTCCTTCCGCTGCCGCGCAGCTCGTCGCCCGACGACCAGGACTTCGACGCACGGGTGGAGGCGCTCCGCGCGCTGCACCGCCGCTACGGAACCCCGGAGTCGGGCCACCTGGTGGTCGTCTCGAACCGCACCGCCGGGCGCGGCTGGGTGGGTTCGCTGAGCCTGTGCGCGCTGCTGCTCGCCGGCGCGGGCCTGTCCGCG
Source organism: Streptomyces sp. CA-106110 (assembly GCF_050936285.1). Lineage (NCBI taxonomy): Bacteria > Bacillati > Actinomycetota > Actinomycetes > Kitasatosporales > Streptomycetaceae > Streptomyces > Streptomyces sp. CA-106110. The sequence goes on from NZ_JBNJNB010000001.1 coordinate 6,862,069, forward strand.
TGGTTCGCGCCGGCCGCCGCGTCGTACCAGCACGAGTGGAGGTCCGCCACCCCGTGCACCGCCGCGACACCCGCCGCGCAGCGCGGCGAGTGCCTGACGACCATTCCGGCCAGGATCGCCCGGACCGAGGCCCACCGCCCCAAGAAGTACAGCTGGCTGTACTTCACCGACGGCAGGCCGCTGGAGCGCCTGGAGGTCTCCTACGAGGCGGCCCAGGACTTCCAGGCCGGAGACGCCGTCGAACTGACCGTATGGCGCCACCATGTGATGAAGGTCGCCGGAGCGGGCCACGTGTGGAACAGGCATGTCCCTGCCCCCGGGGACATGTCCGTCCTCGCCGCCGTGCTGGCCCTCGCCGCGGGCTGCCCAGGAGCCCTGGTGCTGCTGCGCCTGCGCGGGCGCCGACTGCCCGACGACGAGGTCCTTCCGTCGGCCCTCCCGTTCGCGGGCGCCCTCGCCGGTACCGCCCTGTGGCTGCTGCCCCTGTGCTACCTCCACCCCACGACGTTGCTCTCCTCGCACGTGGCGATCGGCTGGGAGGCCGCCGGCTCACTGGTCTCACTGGCCTTCTTCGTGTGGGCCTGGCGAGCCACCCGGATCCGTGCGCCCGAAGCGGTCACGGCGGCCGCCCGGCCCGTCAAGGAAGAGCACGAGGTGCTCCTGGCCGCGCGCTTCCTGGAGCACACCGACTACAACCCGCACGGCTTCGGCACCCACATAGTCCTCGGCGACGGCTCCCCCGCGGTGATCCCCCACTCCGGTCCGGGCCGGTTCGCGGCGAAGCGGATTCCGGTGGAGCGGCTCACCGTCAAGAACGTGCGACGCGCCCGCGGCAGCGAGGGCGACATCGTCCCCAGCAGCTGGCACATCGCCGAACTCGACGACGCGGGCGAGCCGGTCCGCCTCGCGGCCGCCCCCGCAGACCTGACCCGCATCATCCGCGAGCTGCGCCCTGCCCCGGCTCAGTGAACAGCGCGGCACGAGCGATGACGGCTGAGGCGTAGAGCGTCGGTGGGCCCTTCCCGATCCGGCAAGGGCCCACTCACCTCAGTACCGCCCCTACTCGGCACCGCCACCGGCTCTTCAGCCGCCCACGATGGAGATCTGCTTCTTCTCCATCGGGTGCTCGTCGGCGTACCGCACCAGCTCCAGGAACCTGGAGTCGGCGACGGCCGCCAGAAGTTCCTCGTTGGTGACGGGAGCGGAGGCCCTGGCTTTCGCGTCCGGGACGACTTCGAGCGCGACGTCACTGTGCCCGTAGGAGAAATGGACCTCGGTGGCCGTGGTCCCGGTCGAGTCGGCGACCGTGCTGAGCGAGGTCGCCGTGATGCCGCCCGGCAGGATGGCTTGCGCACAGCTTCCGCCCTTCACGGCAAGAGCAGCCGAGAGGCAGGGCCGCGCGCCGGAACCGTCGCCGGAGGGCCGTACGGAGAAGATGACGGGGAAGACCTTCCCGTCCTTGGTCTCGGCCTGATACCGCGACACGGCGAGGTCGACAGGCCGGATCAGGCCGACGGTGTCCGGCAGCAGTTCGTCGAGGAGGACTGCCGCCTGTTGCTGGAACCGCGCGCGCCGTTTCCGCTCGGCGGGCGGCAGTTGGGCCATCGCCCGTTCGTCGTCGCTCGTGGGCTCGACATGGACCGGCGTGCGGTAGGGCTCCGGCTCCTTGACCGACTCGTGCGGCGAGGGTGTGGCGCTCGTCGCGGGACGGACGGTCGTCGGGGTGCCGCCCCCGGCCGGCAGCGTCAGGGAACCGAACACCACCGCCCCGGCCACACAGGCGATCCCGGCGGCCAGCGCGAGACGGGCGCGCGCCTTGCGGCGTCGGCCCTGGGCGATCGCGGCGGGCACCAGGTCGAGCGAGGGCGGGAGTTCCGCCACCGTACGCTCCATCTCATCCCTGACCAGCAGGGCGCTGCGGCGGTCTTCTTCGGACATGTTGGCTGTCATGGCGGTTCCTCAGCTCCCCGTGGCGTAGATGTGGGCCTCGCCCAGTTGGGCGCGCAGCTTGGCAAGGGAGCGTGAGCACTGGCTCTTGACCGTGGACTCGCTGCACTTCAACAGTTCGGCGACGGACTCGACGCTCTGGTCCTCCCAGTACCGCAGCACGACCATGGCCCGCGCCCTGGGCGGCAGCCCGGCGAGTGCCGACATCAGCGTCACGCGCAGATCGGTGCGGTCGGGGGCGGGCCGGGGACCGGGACGAGCGTGCGCCAGCAGGTCCCGCAGCCGGCGCCGGCGCTCGGCCAGATAGGTGCGGGCCAGCACGGTCCTGGCATAAGCCTCGATGTGGTCGGCGGTACTCGCCCGGCGCCAGTGCTGGAACAGCTTGGCGAGCGTGGTCTGCGTCAGGTCCCGGGCGGTGTCCGGGTCCCCGCACAGCAGGTACGCGGTCCGGTACAACCGTCTCTGGCTCGCCAGTGCGAAGGCCTCGAAGCTCTCGGGCGCCTGGGACACCTGTGGCGCTTCGGAGCTCCGGCCGTTCTCCGGCATCTGCACTCCTTTCCAGGCTCTGTCTACGGCCCTGTCCTGTCACCCCTCTTCAGAGCGCTGCCGCACCCTAAAGGTTGAAACCGGATTCGCCCTCGTCCACGCGTGCCCCGGCTCGCAACGGCGGACGGTGTCCTCGGGGCCCCAGGGGCGGTGGGCATCGGGCGTCGCCGCGACCGGCCCGCAGCGATCACGGACTCGGGACCTTCGCAGTCATCCCGGCGACGGACCCCGTCGAGTCTGTCCGCTGTATATGACTCCTCGTCACTTACTCTGACGCCGTCACACAGCGAGGGGTCAGGTGAGCAACGTGAACGAGAGACCGGGAAGACCGCGTCTTCACCTCGTGCTCGGTGGAGCACTGATCGCCGTGCTCGTCCTGCAGTCGGCTTCGCTCGTCGCCCAGCAGATGCAGATCGACGATCTTCACACGAGGCCCGGCCCCTCTGGTCCGCCCGGCCCCTCCGGTCCCGAAGGCCCCCGCGGGTTGGAAGGCAAGGACGGGAAGGACGGGAAGGACGGGAGGGAAGGGAGAGACGGCAGGGAAGGTCAGGACGGCCGGGACGGGCGGGAAGGCAGGGACGGTACGGGCGGCAAGGATGGTACGAACGGCAAGGATGGTACGAACGGCATGAACGGCAAGGACGCCACCGCCAAACCGTCGCCGACCGAGTCCGCCGGCCACCGCGGGGGCGCCGCGAACAGGGCCCTCCCGGCCGACCCCTTCAGCCCGGGCGAGCCGACGTTCGACCCTTGCGTGACCGAACAGGGATACGCGCAGCCGCCGACGGCGACGCCCGCTGGGCCGCAGGACCAGCGCGACTGCCCACCTGGTGGGTCGGCACCGCGCCCGGAGCGGGGAGCCGAGCCGGAGCCGTCCGGTTTATGAGTGCCCTGCCGGACCTCTGGTGAATGTCACCGGCACGGGTGCGTCCGGCGGGCGTGCGGCGGGATCGGGCACGCAGATCGGCACGCTGCCGTCCCTGAAGGCCGTCCCGGGCGTGCGGCGGCCTTCAGCGCTCTCGCGGCCTGGGTGTCATCGGTAGTCCTCCGGGTGGCCCTGCATCCATGAGTTGATCTTGTCGCGCGTTCCGGTGAGCAGGCCCTGGTGCCTCTTGAGGCTCGCGAAGGAGGTGTCGTCGCCCAGTTTGGCCCGCAGTCTCGCGATCCATGCGAGGGGTTTAGCGAAGTGTCCGGCACCCTGGGGGTCCGCTTTCATCGCCTCGTCGAGGCTGCTGAGTTCGTCGCGCACGCGGCCCAGGAAGTATTCGCAGTTGCCCGGGGTCGTGCATCCGTCGTTGTAGGTGGCCTGAAGCCGGGCGAACACATCGCGGACCTTCTCGACGCCCGGAGACGGTTCGCCCGTGCTCTCGGGGGTCGGCTCCTCGGTCGCGGTGGCCGATGCTGTGCTGCGGACACCGTGGCCGGGAGTCTGCCCGTCGCTCGACGTTTCAGCCGGGCTGCCCGAGCAGGAGAGCAGGAACGAGGCCAGGGTCACGACGAGTATGGATGCACCGAAGGTGTGCCGTGCGCGCATGTCGATCATGCCCGTACGACTCCTCAGCGGGCGCAAAAGTTGTGCCCCGCATCAACTGCCGGGCCGATCGTGGCGCGAGTCGGCGCGGGTTCAAGTCCCGTACTCACCAAGGCTTTCGTGAGGTCAGGGCCGGTGACCCGGCGCTTTCCCGGGCTGCGTGCGGGAACGCGTCACTCGCCGACCGGACCGATGAACGTCCCCGGGTGGGTCGCGCCGTCCTGCTTCAGGACGGCGCCGAACCGCCAGGGCAGGTCGTAGGAGGTGCGCTGGTTCGGTGCGGTGATGACCACCGTGGTCGGACTGAACGCGCCGGAGTCACCGCTCTGCGAGACCAGATAGGTGATGGTGAAGTGGGCGGACGCCCCGCTCGACACGGTGACCTTGTGCGGGGCGGTGCCCTCGCGCATCAGCGACCACTGCTCACCGCTGTTGACCAGGTCGACGCCCGGGAAGCCGTACATCGAGCAGGCGTGCCCACTCTTGTTGGTGAGCGCCACGGTGGCCTGCATCTGGCCGCTGCCCCCGGAAGGGGCCGTCTTGGTGCCCGCCCAGGCGTAGCCGAGCTGGGAGGCCTGGCAGGCGGGTACCGAGCCACTGGCCGCCGTGCCGGTGCCGGTGCCGGTGGCGCCGCCCTTGCTCCCCGTGGAGCCGGCCGAACCGGTGGAGGCCGCCGACGGTGCGGAGGCGGTGCCGCCTCCCGTGGTGGTGTCCTTGGTGGCGGAGTCGCCGGGTGCGGGGGCGGCGTTGCCGGAGACGGCCTTCGGCGGGGTGCCGTCGCCGTTGCAGGCGGTGAGCAGGGCCATCAGGACGGCGGCGCCCGTCAGGGCCACGGCGCTCTTGCGGAGGCGAAGGTTCGCACGACGGTTCGACATGGGGTCCCCCAGGGATTCGTGGTCCGGTCTTCGGTCCGGCTCTTTTGCCGGACACTCCATGTGATGTGGCCCTCTGCGGGGAAGTTCGAAGATCGCTGTCACGGGCCCGTCGCGGGTGTGTCACGTCTGTCACGAGGAGTGTCACGAGCCCGTGACACGTGGTCAGGCCAGCGCCTCTTGGCGGCAGGCAGCAGCACTGGACACGTGAGGAAGCCACGCAGTCGGCGGGTCCGGACGCGGGACGAGATGCTCGTCCCGCGTGTTCCGTCCTCCCGTCAGATGACGGTCACCGTGAGGACCGTGGTGTAGGTACCGGGTGTCGTGGAGGTCGGGGCGTCGAGGTCGAGCGTCGCCCCGAGACCCGCGGTGCCGGGGCCGATCCCGGTGGCCAGGGTCCGGGGGTTCTTCAACCCACTGCCGTTGCCGGGGACGAGCGGGGCGCCTGCCGTGACGGTCTGGACATTGCCGCGGTCGACGACGGCGGGGGTCCAGGTCAGGCTGGCCGCGTCGATGGTGCCGCCGGCGGAATCCGTGAAGTCGCCGACCTGGCCGGAGGCCGTCCAGCCGACGTTGCCGGGGCGGCTGTCGGTGACGGTGATGGGGCTCATCTGCCCTGAGGTGTGGAGGTACGCGCCCGACGGGTCGAGCACCGGACTGGGCAGCATGATGTGCTCGTCGCCCGCGATCGAGATCGCCAGCGCCCCAGGCTCGAGCGTTGTCCTGATCGACTCCGTCCAGCCTCCCGGGATGTCGCACGACGGGCTGCCCACCCGGTCGCACTCCTGCGGCTGCGGAACGTCCTGGAGCTCGGCGGCGGACGAGGTGGCGCAGCCCGACGTGTCGACCTCGCTGAGCGAGGATCCGGGAATGCGGGACATGACGTCGAGGCCGCTTCGGACCAGATCGGGCGGCAGCGGTGCGTAGCCCAGGCCGCTCTGTGAACCCTGGTGGCACAGCGCATAGGAGGCGAACGAGCTGAGCGACTGCCCCTTCGCCGTGGTGAATGTGCCGCCCGTCGTGGTCGGGACGATCAGATAGCTGACGAGCGGAAGTGGATAGGTCCGCGGATCCGGATTGCTGTAGGCAGCGCTGAGACCGACGGGGCCGGACGGGTCGGACGGGGCTGAGGAGAGCCCGATCGCCACGGCGCCGGCGCTGGGGGCTGCGTAATATCCCGCGCGGTTCAGCAGTTCGGCGGTCGGGTCCTGGGCCCATGTCGAGCCGGCGCCCGCAACCGGCGTTCCGGCCGCGTGGGCGGGGGAGGCACCGCCCATGGCGACGAGGAACACCGCTGTCGCCGTGGCAGCGGCGCCCCTGGACCAGCGCCGAAGCCGTGCCCGTGGGGAGTTCCCCCGTAGTGCCGGCACGCGCGGTCGCGTCATCGTCCCCCCTTGTGGTGAAGCACGATGCCCGTGCCCGTACTGCGTCGAGGGCCACCCCCTGGACCTCGACCGCATCGCGCAAGGGTGCATTCGTCGCTGCAATCGAGGACGAAGGAAAGGTGAAGGACGAACGGCCGATACGCCAACTCCCCGGCAGAGAGGAGTTCACCTGCCTGCCGCCGTCAGCAGACCCCTCCAGACTGACGGGTACGACAGAAGAAGCCTGGGGCTTAGACCAGTTCGGACGCGACGGGCCCTGCCGCTGTCGGTGGTGTCGGCCGAATTCACGTAGTGGAGCCCATCACGGCAGGCCCCCGTGTCGGCGAGACCGCAGAACTACGTGGGCAATCAATAGCCAGCCACGGCGCGACCCGTTGGACACGTTCGTTGCGGGAGAGCCGGTTCGACACCGTTCACGTAGAGTCGCCAGTCGGACGTGGTGCCCACCACCTGCCTGCAGAGCTCGTGCCCGGAGGACGAAAATGACCTCGCAGCCCTACCTCACCGAACTCTTCTCACTGGAGGGCCGGGTCGCCCTTGTCACCGGCGGGAGTTCAGGGATCGGGCGGGCCATCGCTGGGGCCCTCGCCCACGCCGGGGCGAGGGTCGTGATCGTGGCGCGCAAGGAGAAGGAACTGGCCGCCGTGGTCGAGGAGTTGGTGGTCGACGGTTGCCAGGCGGCGTGGGTGAGTGCCGACCTGGGCACGCGCGACGGGGTACGGACGGCAGCTCGCGAGGCGGCGACGGTGTTCGGGGAGCCGGACATCCTCGTCAACTCTGCAGGCATCAACCTGCGCCCACCGCTGGGCGAGCTGACGGACGAGGTGTGGGACGCCACCATGGCGGTGAACCTGGAGGCCCCATATCTCCTCGGACAGTGCTTCGGCCCTGGCATGGCCGTGCGGGGCTTCGGACGGATCATCCACATCACCTCGCAGCAGGCCCACCGGGCCTTCGTCCAGAGCGGTGCGTACGGAGTGTCCAAGGGCGGCCTCGAGTCGCTGGCCCGCTCGCAGGCGGAGGCGTGGTCCCCGTACGGCGTCACCAGCAACACGCTGGTCCCCGGCTTTGTGATGACTCCGCTGAACGAGCGCCTGTCCGCCGATCCGGCCAAGGTGGCGGAGCTCGCCGCCCGGACGATGATCGGGCGCAACGGTCTGGCGGAGGACTTCGCGGGCGCGGCGGTGTTCCTGGCGAGCCGCGCATCCGCGTACATCACCGGCCAGTCGATCTTCATCGACGGCGGCCTCTCGGTCCACTGATGCGTGCAGCCGGTTCTGAGGGCAGTCCGAAAGGACGGGTCCCACAGCCTGGCCAAGCACGTGGAGATCGCACTCGGGAACTACGTGCGCGACTGCGGGGCGGGCCTGAAAGGGAGGGTCGCGCGATGCCTCGACGAGGCCGTTGACGTCGTACACCGACCCTGTCGGCCACCCGGCCCCGCACCTCTCTCAATCGGCCGGTGTCCGCCCGGCCTCACCCGGTAAAGTGGTGACCTTCGGTCGGCAGACGCCGTACGGAGTCCTCGAAGGCCGGGCACATCATGCATCTCGCCGACCGTCCCGCACGCCGCCGCCTCAGCGCCGCCCTGGACAACCTCGCCGTCACCTTCCGCGGTATGACAGCGCACCCGGACGAGAACAACTGCGAGTGTCACTGGGGCAGTTCGGAGGAGCTCTCCCTGTTGAAGACGCCGGACGTGGAGCTGGAGCCGGATCTTTTGTACCGGACCTGGCGGGCCATCGACTGGACCGATCACGCAGCCGTGCTGCGGCGCATCCTGCCGCAGTTCGCCACAGCTCTGGTCGCCGGTCGCGTGGAACCGCTGTTCGGACTCGAAGAGGCCGGGTACTCCTTCGCCCGCGGCCGCTGGCAGCAATGGCCTGACGAACACGCCGGTCCGGTACGCGAGTTTCTGCATGCCTGGTGGGAGCAGAGCCTCACCGATCCGGACGCGGTCGTCCCGGCGCACCAGGTCTTCGTGCTGTGTGCCGAGGCGTCCGGAACGCTCGGCCCCTGGCTTGCCGAATGGGAGAAGCAGACCGGGTACCTCAGCGACCGGCGTCTCGCCGAGGCGGCGGCGCAATGGGAGTACGAGCTTCTGGGGGACAGCGTCTCTGATTAGCTATGCGATCCTGAGTCGGATTGAGTTTCCGGGATCGTTTCCCACCGTGGTGGGGGGGCGTGGGCGTGGAGGTGGAATCCCGCGCCGAGTGCTGCCCCTTGTGGCCGGTGGCCGGTGGTGGGTGTGCTGGTCGTGTTCATGCCCTGGTGTCGGTGGGCTGCGCGGGGCAGCCGGGTCCGGTCCGTGTGAGCGTGTCCCTCCGGACGCTGGCCGGCACGACCGTGAGGCCGTGCTGGGGAGGGTGCCCTGCGTCGCCTGGGCGCGGGGCGTGTGGAACGTGGCCGGGTGGGGCCGGTCTTGGTCCGGTCCTTCCGGCTGGTCTTGGGAGTCGGTGTGAGGACGGCGTTCGCTTCGAGGTTGTCGAGGACCGTCCGGATCGCCATGTGGCCGCTGGTGTGGTCGGTAACGGTCGTGGCCTGGTGGGCCAGGCCGCGGGCTGCGATTCGTCGCCAGGCACCGTGGTCGCGGTCGCCCTGCCAACGGTAGTCCTGGTGGGGGCAGATGGCCCATTTCCATCCCGCAAGGGTGGGCCGGTCGGGGGTTTTGCGGTGCCGCAGCGGGGTCAGGCAGTGCGGGCACAGTTTGGAGGTGTTGCGGGCCGGAACCGTGACGACGGCGATGCCCTGTTCGGTGGCGAGGTGCCGCATGCGGTCGGCGATCTGTCCGCGGACCTGCTGGGACAGGCGGGTGTTCAGGGTGCGGCCCATGCCCCCGGCTTCCATCGACCGCAGATCCTCGACATAGATCACCGTGGCCCCGGCGGCAATCGCCTGGTCGACGGCCCACCTGGCGGCAGCCCACGCAAGCGCGTCATTGAGGCTCGACCGGCGCTGCGAGACATGTTGGATCTCGCTGCGGAGCACGTCCAGCTTGGGGGCAAGCTGGTGGTCGTGGCCTGCGATCAGCCGTTCATACTGGTCGGCCTTGGTGTGCAGTCGCTCCGAGAGGCGGCGCAGGCGGTGCTGCTTGGCGAGCACACCGGCGGACCGGAACTGGCCGCCGGCACCGAGCGCGGTGATCCGCCCCTCGCCGTTCAGTTGCACGGCGCCCGCGCTGAGGAGCGTGTTCAGGCCCCAGTCCACGCCGAGCGCCACCGCATGACCAGTGCGGTGGGCCTTGGGAACGGCGTGGGTGTAGGCCAGGTCAGCGCGCACGGTGTCACCCGCGAGGCGAAGGGTGGGAAGGTGGAGCACCGCCGATGCCGGGACCGTCGGCGGCAAAGCGATGGGGCAGGCCACCCACGTCCAGTCCCGGTATGTCTGTGGGTCGGGGCGGGTGGGCAGCTGAAGCCGTAGCAGCGCCTGCCCGGTGCCGGTTTCGGAGCGTTCGATCGTGGCCTGCTGCCCGTCGCATGCGGCGAGCAGCAGCAGGCGCGCCACCTTCGGGGCGCCTTCGAGTTCGAACACGTCCACGGGCAGACGGCCGTTGGCCTTGAGATACGTGGCGGCCTGCCGGGTGCGGGCCTTGATGATGCTGGACGGCAGATACTTTCCACCAGGGACCGCTGCGCGTACGGCGTCCCACTCGCTGGGAGTGCGCTTGCCCGGATCGATGGGCCACGTCGCCAGGACTCCGGCAGTCATCTCGGCACGCCACTTCGCCGAGCGCAGCGCCCGCCCGGCCTGCTCCTGGGCCATGCGCACGATCCGGTCGTTGACCTTCACGCCCTCGGGCGGGGCGGTACTCCAGCCCAGACGCCGCAGCGCCATCCACGCGTTCGACGGCAGTTTCCGACCGACCTCGTCCACGCCGGAGGCGAGTACCTTCACATCACGGCTGTTCCAACGCTCGGCGAGCACGACAGACACCATGCCCGCCACCAGGTCGCTTCACCAGCCGATGCGTTCGGCCAGCACGGCCTGGGTCAGGACTTCGCCCGTCTTCTCATCCACGCCGGTGCGCACAAGGGTGCGGGCGCACGCGGTGCGGGAGGTCTCACCGTGGGCGAGCTGCGGTTTCCGGCTCACTGGTGGCTACCGGCCTGGCATTGCCCGGACTCGGCCAGCAGGCGACGCCGGTTCTCAGCCGACCGCATCCCGTACAGGCGGCCTGCGAACGTGGTGACCAGCGACGCGAAGTCCTCAAGGAGTTCGTCCCGGTCGCCGAGCTTCTTTGGGTGCAGCACCTCAAGACGCGCGCCGTACACGGACAGCAGGTGCTTGAGCCAGCCGACACCAAACCGGGCGAGCCGGTCCTCGTGCGTGACCCGCACGACGGTCACCGAGCCGTCAGCAACGGCCCGCAGGAGCCGGCTCAGACCGGGCCGGTCCTCCCGCAGGCCAGAGGCCCGGTCACGGAAGACCTTGACGATCTCGCCGGTGGAGGTGACCCGCAGCTCCTTCTCCTGCGCCTGAAGCGAGGATTCCTGCCCGTGGGAGCCGGACACGCGCACGTACAGGCCCTCCAGGCGGACACGCTCGCCACCGGTGGAGACCTTCATCGCCTCCACATCGATCGAGGAGAACCGGCGCTCACGCCCGACCCAAGTCACCGGGATCTTGCCTGAGTCAGCCCAAAGACGAAGCGTCACGGGGTGAACACCCAAGCGTTTGGCGGCCTTTGAGAGTCGAAGAAGTTCCACACGATCACCGTACGATCACTGAGGAGCTCTAAGCAAATTGAGGCTCTCCTGCCGTATGCGTGGGTGCTGTGGCCTGGGCTGATACGTGAAACACGCCGCTTCCTGTGATCCTTGAGGTGTCTAGGCTCAAGTTTGATCAAGCAGAGAAACGGCGTGTCTGTCTTCAGCATATGGAAGCGGACCCTGACGGCGGAAAACACCGTGGTCGAGGGCGTCCGGATCGATGAGAACGAACAATGTGTGGTCGTGTCGGTACGGCCCGATGCCCGCCGTCGGCAGCGGTGCGGCCGGTGCGGACGGCCGGCGCCCTGGTTCGACGCGGGGCGGGGCCGGCGTCGGTGGCGAGACCTCGACCACGGCGTGATGCGGGTCTTCCTGGAGGCCGACGCGCCGCGGGTGGACTGCCGCCGACACGGGGTGACGGTGACGGCGGTGCCCTGGGCCCGTCACGGCACCGGACACACCTACGCCTTCGATCAGCAGGCCGCCTGGATGGCCTCGGAGTGCTCCAAGAGCGCCACCGCGCTGGGGCTCCCGAGCTTCTGTGGTGGGTTTCATGCTTCGGACGATACCTGGATTGGGCTTGACAGCCCAGTCCCGGACAGCGTTAACTCCAGGAGTGGGCCGACAAGCCCAAAGCGACCGTCGGCACCAACCCGTACGGGAGCCCGGCAGCACCGCGTACACGGCGCCTGCAGTGAACCCCGACACACAGAGAGAGCAAGAAGATGAGCGACAGCAAGCTGTCCAGCGAAGATCCACGTACCGGAGCAGGGAAGATCAACAAGCTCATCGCGCTCATCACGGCTGTGGTGGCTCTCCTGGTGGGTTCCGTGGCCTTGAGCTCCGGAGCATGGGGTGAGAGTCGCGAGCATGACTCCTCGGCACTCCGCCCGACGTCGTCTTACCCGCAGTCTCAGCCACCCGCTGGTTTTCGGTCCAAGTTCGCGGAAGTGAATGGCTTCCGTATGCACTACGTTCGGGGTGGTAAGGGTTCACCTGTGGTGATGATCCACGGGTTCCCCGAGGACTGGTCCGAGTGGCGCAAGGAGATGGTTCCGCTCTCCAAGAACCACACCGTGATCGCCGTCGACCTGCGTGGTGCCGGCCAGTCCCAGGTCACCAAGAGTGGCTACGACGCAGTGCAGTTGTCGAAGGACGTACATCAGCTGCTGACACAGCTGAAGCTCAACAACGGCGTCCAGGTGGTCGCCCACGACATCGGTATGTGGGTCGCCTACGGCTACGCGGCGCAGTACCGCTCGGAGGTACGGAGCATGGCTGTGATGGAAGCTCCCGTCCCGGACAAGAGCATCTACACCTACGCCGCGCTCAACGCCGACCCGAACAGGCCCTCGCCGTGGCACTTCGGCCTGTTCCAGATGCCTCTCGCTGAAAAGCTCATCGCCGGTCACGAGCGCGTCATCGTCCACGACATGATGCTTGAGTACGTGAACCGCGACAAGTCGCCGTTCACGGCGTCGGACTTCGACTACTACTCCCACTTCCTGAAGGAGCCCGGCCGTGCGACGGCCTGGATGAACGTCTACCGTGGGCTCCGCACGGATGTTCAGCAGAACAAGGAGTTCCTGGCCCAGGGCAAGCTGAAGATGCCCATTCTCGCGATCGGTGGTGAGTACTCCTTCGGTTCCGGAGTCCCCAACCAGTGGCACGAGTACGCCGAGGACGTCCAGGGACGAGTCCTAGCCAAGACCGGCCACTTCGTGAACGAGGAGAGGCCGAAGGAAGTGACCGCCGCACTGCAGTCCTTCCTGCAGAAGTAACTCTCACCATCCAGGGATGAGCAACGGCCATCCCCGCGGACGGCAAGGAACAGCTCCGTAGACAGGATCGCGTCGGTGGTCACGAAAGTCTCCACCGGCGCGATCCCGTGCCGCAACGGTCGAGGGACCGGATGAACAGGACGTGGTTCACCGCCCGGTCAGGCCCGAGGCCGCGGTCGCGGCCGGCCGGCTTCAGCTTCCCCTCTACCCCACACAATCTCCAGCGCACTGTTGCCCGGCAGTCCGGAAGCGGCATGGACATCAAGTACTCACTCAAGCAACACGGAAGGGTTGAACCCATGCCCCTGGCGCTTCTTGCTCTCGCCATCGGTGCCTTCGGCCTCGGAACCACGGAGTTCATCCCCACGGGATTGCTGCCCCAGATCGCCACCGACTTCCACATCAGCATTCCCACCGCCGGACTGCTGGTCACCGTCTACGCCCTCGGCGTCGTGTTCGGCTCCCCGCTGATGACCGCACTCGGCACGAAGATGTCCCGCAAGCGGATACTGCTGCTGCTGATGGCCCTGTTCGTCCTCGGTAACCTGCTGTCCGCGCTCGCCCCCAACTTCGGGCTGATGCTCGCCGGGCGCGTCGTCACCTCGCTCGCGCACGGCGCGTACTTCGGCATCGGCGTGGTCCTCGCCACCGAACTGGTCGCCCCGGAGAAGAAGGCCAACGCCATCGCCATCACGCTCACCGGCCTGACCGTCGCCAACGTCGTGGGCGTCCCGCTCGGTACCTACATCGGCCAGGCCGCCGGCTGGCGCGTCACCTTCACCCTTGTCGCCGCCCTCGGCGTGATCGCACTGCTCGCGCTGGCCAAATTCGTCCCCGCCATGCCCCGCCCCGAAGGCGTCCACCTGCGGCACGAGATCGCCGCCCTGCGCAACCCGCAGGTTCCCCTCGCGATGGCGATAACCGTGCTCGGCTTCGGCGGCGTCTTCGCCGCGATCACGTACATCGCCCCGATGATGACCCGGATCGCGGGCTTCTCCGAGGGCTCACTGACCTGGCTGCTGATCCTGCTCGGCATCGGCATGGTCATCGGCAACCTCGCCGGCGGCAGACTCGCCGACCGTGCGCTGATGCCGATGCTCTACGTCGCGCTCGGCGGACTGGCCGTGGTGCTGGCCTTGTTCACCTTCACCGCACACAACAAGATCCTCGCGGCGATCACCACCATGCTCGTCGGCGCGTTCGGGTTCGCCACCGTGCCACCACTGAACAAGCGTGTTCTCGACCAGGCCCACGGTGCCCCGACCCTGGCCTCCGCCCTCAACGTCGGTGCTTTCAACCTCGGCAACGCTCTGTCCGCGTGGCTCGGCGGCCTCGTTATCTCCGCCGGCTTCGGTTACACCGCCCCCAACTGGGTCGGCGCACTCATGGCCGCCGCCGCCCTCGGGCTCGCCTTGTGGTCCACCGCCCTGGAACGCCGCGGCCGACGCACCGCCGTGACCGCTGACCCCGGCCCGGCGCCGAGCCAGCTCACCAAGCGCTGAGCCGCTGTCGCACACGACGAGCCCTTCGAGGACCAGGCTCAGCACGCCGGTACCGGTGACACGAACCCGGTCCGGGAAGACGGTCCTGGCAGACAGAACACCAGTGCCCACAAGCGTGACGTCGCCCGTTGCGGAGCGGAAGCCCCACCCGCTGGACAACTGAGCAACCAGGAATAGGCCCCGGCCATTCTCGTCGGCGATGCGAGCATCGCGCAGGCGCGGGCAACACTTTCCGCTGTCAAAGACTTCGCAGGTCAGGACTTGGTGCTGGATGAGCCGTAGCCGGATCGGGCTGGCGCCGTGGTGGATGGCGTTGGTGACCAGTTCACTGACGACCAGCTCCGTGGTGGACACGAGATGCTCCAGTCCCCATTCACTGAGCTGACAGGCGGTCACATGGCGCGCGGTGCAGACGACGGCCGGGTCAGTCGGCAGCTCCCAGGAGGCGATCTGTGCCGCGCTGAGTGCGCGGGTCCGGACAAGGAGCAAGGTGACGTCGTCGGACGGTGCCTGAGTCGGCACGGTTTCCATCACCGAGGAACACAAGTCATCCAAGGACTGCTCAGGCTGCGCCAGGGCGGTGCCCAGTCGGTGCAGGCCGACGTCGATGTCCTCGTCACGGGACTCGACCAAGCCGTCCGTGAAGAACGCAAGCCGGCTTCGCTCGGGCAGCTCCAATTCTATGGCGTCGAAGGGAACCAGCCCGAGACCGAGGCCGAGCGGCGCCCCAGTGGGCAGGTCGGGGAAGGTGACCTGCCCCTGCGGGTCGATGATCGCGGGCGGGACGTGCCCGGCCCGTGCCATCGTGCACCGCCCCGTGACCGGGTCGTAGACGGCGTACAGACAGGTCGCGCCCACCACCGGGGCCTGGTCCGCGTCGCCGTCTTCCTCGGTCATCCGCCGGACGCTGGCATCGAGATGGCCCAGCAGCTCGTCGGGAGGCAGATCCAGGTCCGCGAGCGTGCGGACGGCGGTGCGGAGCCTGCCCATGGTCGATGCAGCATCAATGCCATGTCCGACCACATCCCCAACGACGAGGGCCACCCGGGCGCCGGACAGCCGGATCACGTCGAACCAGTCGCCAGCCACCCCTGCGTCCATGTCGGCTGGCAGGTAGCGCGAGGCCGCCTCCACCGCGACGCCGCCCCTCAAACAATGCGGGAGCAGGCTGCACTGCAGCGCGAGGGCTGTCGTCGCGTCGGATATCTCGCGGGGCTTCGGCGGTTCAGCGAATGCGGTTTGGTCGGTGGTCGCCATTCCGGTTCCCATCACGTGCGTAGGTGCGAGGGAAGCCGATCTTCAGGAGGTCGGGCAGCGTCGCGTGGTGACCTGCTACGAACAGCCAGTCGGCCCGTGATTCGCCTCGGTCGACGCGGATCGTTTCCTCCAGGCCCTGTGCTCGGGGAGGCGCTGCGGGCTTCCCTGTGCTTCGTTCCTGCTCATGCCCACAACGCTACGTACCCAGTGGCACCGGAGTATGGTCCATTTCTATGAAAGACTCCCAGACCAATTCTGCGGACAAAGCAAGATCGCGATCTACGGAGCTGGGACTCTGACCCACTCCCAAGCGTGGCGCCCCGAGCATGCGACGTGGCGCCCCGGCTTCGCGGTGCAACTGGTCTCACAGGCGGCGCCCAGGGACCCGCCTGGCCGTTCGACGCGAAGTGAAAATGGTCCACACGTGTGGGCGGACGCACGCATACGCTCCGATCATGGCTGCAACAGCGCCCACGCCCGATGAACATCGGTGTCTTCCTCTCAGCCACTGACCTCGACGAGCACTACACCCTGACCACTCGCGAGTTTGCGGAACTCATCGGCAGGGCCGACCACGCCCTGGTGCGGGCGGATCCGATACCGGGCTGATCAAGATCGTCGCCGACGGAGTGCAGGCGCCGGGAGGGCGGCTCACGGCGATCTCGGTCGATCGACGTGAAGAACGTCCCAGGGCGTCCGAAGACGGACGAGCTGGACGCGGTCTGGCTGGCCAAGATCGCCGAACGCGGCGGGTCCGCGCCTCGTTCGTCCCACCGAAGCCGGTGCGACAGCTGCGGGACTACACCCGCACCCGCACCGTGTTCGTCCAGGAACGCACCCGGCACAAGCACCGCGTCGACAAGGCCCTGCAGGACGCGCAGATCAAACTGTCCGGCGTCGTCTCGGACCTGTTCGGCATGTCCGGGCGGGCCATGCTCGACGCGCTGGTCGCCGGAGAACGCAACCCGCGCACCCTGGCCGACCTCGGCAAGGGCAACCTGGTCAAGAAGAAGCCGGCCCTCATCGAGGCCCTGACCGGGCAGTTCGAAGACCACCACGCCCGGCTGCTGCCGGTGCTGCTGTCCACCGTCGACCACCTCACCGCACGGATCGACGAACTCGACCGGCTGATCGCCCGGACGCTGGAGGAGATCACCACCCCGCTAGGCAGCACAGGCACCGAGGAGGAGGCCACCTCGGTCAGTGCGCGGACTCTGGCCGAAAAGCTGGACGCTGTGCCCGGGATCGGGCCGACCATCGCGCAGATCATCCTCGCCGAGATCGGCGCGGACATGAGCCGTTTCCCCACCCCTGAACACCTGGTGTCCTGGGCCAAGTTGTGCCCCCGCACGATCCAGTCCGGAGCGAAGAACCCCTCGGGGCCGGCCGGGCAGGGAAACCCCTGGCTCAAGGGCGCGCTCGGTGAGGCCGCCAACGCCGCCGCCCGCACCGGCACCTTCCTCGGCGCCCGCTACCGGCGCATCGTCAAACGCCGCTGCCATGCCAACGCTCTGGTCGGCGTCGCCCGCTCGATTCTCGTCATCGCCTGACGCCTGATCAACGATCCAGATGCCGACTCCCAGGAGCTCGGTGTCGACTGGCACCGCCGTCACCTCGACCCCGCCAGCAAAACCCGCGACCTCGTCCGCCAGCTCCAGGCCCTCGGCCACCAAGTCTCGCACAGACCCTTCAGTTGGAGATCAGCGGCCCCGCTGTAGTTTGAGGACCGGTGGGTGGCGGCCGTGCCGTGGGGTGTTCGGCTTCGCGGGCATGGTTGCGCCGCCTGTGACAGGCGCGGGCGACGGCCTGGTGGCAGCGTCGCCACCAGGACCAGTGCAGGCCGTGGCGGATCCGCTCGGCCGGGGTGGGCTGGGGTGCCATCACCCACAGCAGTCGGGCGATTTCATACGCCGTGAACGCGATAGCGGCGGTGCCGGTAGGGCTGGTGGGATCGGCGAGGTCCCCCTGTGTGGCCGGGAGGCGTGTCCAAGCTGGCGTGCAGGATCTCCGCGACGCGGTCGGGGCCGGGGGCGGGCTCCTCGTCGCGGGTGGCGGCCGCGGCCTGGACAGCCAGGAAGGCCGCGGCCAGCTGGGCCAGGGTGATGTGCCGGTACCAGCCGTGGAAGGAACGCACCTCGTAATCGGCCATCCCGGCGGCCGACTTCGCGAGCTTGATCGCTTCCTCCACTCGCCAGCGGGCCCCGGGTACACAGACCAGCTCTTCCACGGTGGTCTCGGGCGGGCCCCAGGCCAGGTAGTAGTCGCGCCCGGTGGGGGTCTGCGGCCGTCGCCGGGCGATGAACCACCGCGCCCACGCCCCGTCGCCGGTCTCCGCCTCAGGGTCGGGGATAGGGCGTACCCACCACTGCCAGACGCGGGAGTCGAGCTGGGAGGGGCCGGCCGGCAGGGTGACCCAGTCGTCCTCGGCGGCGTGCCGCTCCACCAGCCTCGCGGCGTGCCGCCAGCCGGGACGGGGCAGCACCGTGTGGTTGGCCTGCACGTTCACCGCGTAGGGCAGATGGTGCTCCTCCAGGAAGACGCGGAAGGCGCCGTCGCGTCCATAGACCTCATCGGCGGCCACCCACACCCGGTCCTCGGGAAGGTTGGGCAGCGTACGGGCGATCATCTGCTCGGCCAGGCGGGGCTTGGTGGCGAAACCGACGGTGTCGGGGACGTGTGCGGCGCGGCAGCGGGCCCGGTCCTCGGTCCATTCCCGGGGCTGGTAGATCTCCCGGTCGATCAGTGCCTGCCCGCGTCCGGTGGCCCAGGCGGCCATCACCCCGATCTGGCACGGGAAGACCCCGCCGAGCGTGCCGGAGTACTGCCTGGCCACCCCGACCGAGGCCCGGCCCTTCTTGGCGAAGCCGGTCTCGTCGACCACCAAAACCCCCGCTCCGCCGGGCCCAGCTCCCCTCCCGCCGTCGTCCAGGCCATCGATGACGTAGCGTCGGGTGAAGTCCCGCAGCGCATCGACGTCCCAGACCGAGCGGTCCAGCAGATGCTGCTGCCCCCACGGCTCGGCGTCGCCGCCGTACTCGGCAAGCTGCCAGCCATTCTTGCGTGACACCGGGGAGAGCAGGCCGCGGATGCACCGCGCGGCCCGCATCCGCAGATCCGCCCGCGGGAAGATCCCGCCAACCTCCACCAGCAGGTTCTCCAACTGATCGGAGAACTCCTCGGCCCGCTCCCGATCGGTGATCTCCGGCATAATGTCCAGTAACTCCGCCTTCATACAAGGCAGTTACCCCCACACGATGACCGAGGAACTACAGCGGGGCCGCTGATCTCCAACTGAAGGGTAAGTCCCCACTGACGTACGTACGCAACCGCAGATCGAGCGGGTCACCGATCTCGTCCGTGGTGACGATCCACGGGCCGATCGGGCCGTGGGTGTCGAAGGACTTGCTGACCACCATGCCCGGCTCAAGCGCCTGCCAGTCGCGCACACTGACGTCGTTGACGATGGTGAACCCCGCGGTCACGTCCAGCACCGCGTTCTTCTCGTTCGGGACGTTCTTGCACCGCTTGCCGATCACCAGACCGAGTTCGCCCTCGTAGTCGATCTCGTCCGGGGCGATCGCCGGGATCCAGATCGGATCGCCGGGCCCGATGATGCTGGTCTGCTGCTTGTTGAACCAGGCCTGGCGGCTCGGCCGCTCCATGTGGGTCTCTTCAAGGTGGGCGGCGTAGTTGTAGCCGATGGCGAGAAACTTGGGCGGCCTGGGCACCGGCGCGCACAGTCGTACTTCCGACAGCGGCAGCCTCGGGGCCTAGCCGGCGGACGTCCACGCTTCCCTCGGACCGAGCTCCAGCAGATCGATCATCGTCTTTATCGATGGATCGGCTGCCGTCAGGTCCACCACTTCCTCATCGTCGACGAAACCGACATGCTGGCCGGCACCGGCGTCGAACGTCGCGAGTTTCATTGCTCACCTTTCGGTAGCAGTGCCCGTTCGACCGGCTTCCGCCGCTCGCAGATACGCCCTCACCAATTACGGCACGGGCCTCAACCTCCGGCAACTCGGGAACGGCCGGACTCCGGCGGCCCCGAGACGGCACCCAGCCGCTCCCCGAGTCGTCCCCGTTGCCGATGTAGCGGACCGGCCGATCGTCGACCCTGACCGGCTCACCGTCGGGGGCGTGTGGTTCGCTCACGCCGAGCGATTCTTCGTATCGGTGGGAGGACACGATGGCGGCGCGCGGAGTGCTCTTCGCCCTGGATGCCAAAGACGCTGAACGTCTCCTGGCGTGCCGGGAGGACGACGAGGTGATGGAACTCGTCGAGGAGATCGAAGAACGCTGGGACCTGGACCATCTCTGCGAGCTCGACAAGTCCTGGGACGCGCTGCACCGCTGCTTCACGGACGGCGATCTGTCCTTCGAGAACGGCGAGTTCCCGCTGTCGCACGTCATCCTGGGCGGCGTGCCGTTGTACGGCGGCGACGACTACATCGTCTGCTACGTCGACCCGGATGAGGTCCGCGAGGTCGCGTCCGCGCTCGAACCCCTCGGCGCGCAGTGGTTGCGCGATCGCTTCGCCACGCTCACGTTCGCCGACTACCAGGGCGCCGCTGACGCGGGAGACATCGCCTACACCCAGGTCTTTCTGCCCGGACTCCAGGACTTCTACCGTACGGCGGCGGAGAACGGCCGAGCGGTGATCTTCACGGTCGACCAGTAGACCGGGGCCGCGTCTGGACGAGGCGGCGGCGGTGCGACGAGGAGACCTGATCCTCCGCGCCACGGGCGTGGCAAGCCCGGTGACATCAGCCGGCCCAGCCGCGCGGTGATCCCGTGTTCGCGGCTCGACTCGACGTAGACAGCGAGCACCGCAAACACTGCCTGCACTGAGGCGTCCACGACCCCAACTGCCCACCCGCTCACGGCCGTACGGACGGGTGTTTCCAGCCTCGGTCCGTGCGCGCGAGCTCACGGAAGCCCGCGCCGAGGAGGCGGGCGAGGGCAGCCTGGTCGGTGGCCGCCTCGTACGCGCAGGAGCCGGTTGACCCTGCACAACCGGAGCCGGTCGGCGGCGTGGGCCGTACCGCAGCCATGCTCACTGCCCCCTCTTCACCGGGCTGCCCGTCCTCTGTTTCCAGCGGGTTCCTCGGCCATCGTCACTCGATGCAGGCGGTCGAACACGCCCTTCATCGAGACATCAGAGCAAAATGCGCGAACATGGCTGAAGTGGTCGTTTTGGTATGTGCCAGGGAGTCACGGAATGGACGCCTCGGACGAACTCCTTCATCAGCCTGAGCCGGCGGCTCTGCTGACGCTGGACGGATGCATCCGCGATCTCAACGTCGCGATGGCCACCGCGCTGGGCAGGCCGGTGGAGAAATGTCTGGGACGTGACTTCGGTGGTCTGTGGCCCGAAAGTCAGCAGATGTTGGCCGAGAATCTCGTGGCCCACGCCGCGAGGACGAAGACGATCGCGATGCGGGCGCTGGAGTTCCCCGGGCCGGACGGAGCCACCGTTGCCTGCTTGATCGAGGCGCGGCCGGTGGAGGATCCCGCACGTGGCGAGCGGCTGGTATGGGTGCACGCCCTGGACGCGCGAAACGACCTGGCCAGCCTGCTGATCCCGTTCCGGCTGGCGGCAAAGGCCAACGACCTCGGCCTGTGGATGTACTCACCTCAGGAGCAGCGGCTGGAATGGATGGGTGGCGCACCCACCCTGGCCGCGGTCTTCCCGGAGGCCACTGTCGCCATGTCCAGCGTGATCTCGCGAGTCCACCCTGATGACCGGGAGCCCCTGCGGCACCTCATGCGCTTGACCGCCTCCCAGTCCCCCTGGATCAGGTTTCGGTACCTCACCGAGCACGACGGCTGGCACCGACTGGCCGCCCAGATCCGCCGGATCCGGCTGGGGTATGACGGCCCCGAACTGATCTTCGGGATGGTCCGCGACGACACCAAGCAGGAGAAACGCAGGGAGAAACTGCAAGCCGCGCTGGGTGCCGAGCGAGAGCGCGCCGAAGAGATCGCCGACTTCTCCTCCGCCTTGATCGCCGCAGCGACGGAACAGGAACTGCACCAGGTCATCTTGACCCGTCTCACCGCGACCTTCGGCGGTGCAGGCGCTCTGCTCGCACTCGTCGACGACGACCGCCTGCGCGTCTGCGTCGATGCCGGAGTGGCCATGGAGAAGGTCGATGCCCTGCGCGGCCTGCGGCTGGACCAGCCGAGCCCGCTGCCCGAGGCGATACGCCGCGGCCGGGCGCAGTTCATCCCCGACCTGGACGACTACGTCCACCGCCGGCCGCATGGAGCCGGATTTCCATGGATCGACCGGCAAGGCAGCGACTACAGCATCTCCATCACGCCCCTCAGCTAGACCGGCAATCAGCCACTCGGGGCGTGGATGGTGTTCTTCGGCAGCGGACACCAGCCGTCCTTGGACGAGCGGACCCTCATGGGCACGCTGGCCGACCTGGCAGGCCAGGCGCTGCGGCGCATCAGGTTGCAGCAGGCGCGCGTTGAGCTGGCCACGGCGCTGCAGCAGACCATGCTGCCCAGGCTGCCCGCGCACCTGGCGGGCCTTGAGGTCGCCGCCCGCTACCGGCCCAGCCGGGACGGACTGGACATCGGCGGAGACTGGTACGACGCCTTCGTCATGCCCGACGGCGCGATCGCCTTGGAGATCGGCGATGCCCAAGGCCACGACGTGGACGCCGCTGCGGCCATGGGGCAGATACGCGCCTCCATACGCGCGATCGCCGCCCACGAACCGGATCCGGCAACCGTGCTGACGCGCGCCAACGAACTGCTCGTCACGATGGGCGTGGCACGGTTCGCCAGCTGCACCATGCTGCATCTCGACCCGCGCGACCGACGGATCATCGGCGCCAGCGCCGGCCATGTGCCGATGCTGTGCCCGCGCACGGACGGCAGCCACAGCATCCACGAACTGCCGGGCGGGCCGGTCCTGGGAATCCTGCCTGACACCGAGTACCGCGAGGAGAGCTTCATCCTGGACGAGGACAGCGCCCTGGTCATGGTCACCGACGGCGTGGTCGAGGGACCGGGTCTCACGCTGGAGGCCGGACTGGAGCGAGCCGGAACGCTGGCCGCCCAGGCACTTCGCGACGGACTGGACGCGGAGGGGACCGCCGACCGGGTCCTCGACGCCGCGGTCGCGGTGGACCACCTCGACGACGTGGCGGTGCTGGTCATCCGGCGTACGTGACTGCCGCGGGCCGGCGGACGCCATCGATCGGCCGAAGACGACGCCCACTCCGGCGCAGGCTTTGAGATCCAGCCTCGTCCTTGCCGGGCCTCATCCTTGTGCGAATCCGCCGGTGCTTCGCTGCTGCCCCTCGATCACGGCGCGGTGCAGGATGCCGCTCAGCCGCCAGACGACGGCGATCGTCAGCGCGGCGGCTCCGATGTGCAGAGCATCGCTGAGCATCACATGCCGCAGCGCCTGGCGGGCCTTGTCTGCTGTCACAGCGTGCTTCAGGGGCGAGTAGTCGAGCGTGGCCCAGTAGCCGGCGGCCAGAACGGTGAGCCACCACACGGTCAGCAGGGGGTTACCGCGACGGCGTCGCGCCTCTGGCTGGGCGGCAGCCCACAGGTCGTTGACGAACATCTTCGGTACGAACAGCTGCGCCAGTGGAATCAGCCAGCCGAAGAGCTCCCAAGCACGGTGGCGGCGCTGTCCCTGAGGCCAAACGGTCTCTGCGAGTGAGCGCATGCTGTCGAGCCAGAGGAAGAACAGCAGCATGGTCACGAGGAACGACCCCTGCAACCACCCGGTCAGGTTCCCGAACCACATGTCGGCCCTGACCAGAGCCTCGCCGTCGTCCGACTTCCTCAGCGGCAGTGCCTGTAGCACCTGGTACTTGTGCCAGCCTGCCACCTCGGTGGCCACCGTCAGCAACGCAAAGCAGACGAGCATGCCGCACGTCCATGGGGCGAGCCCACGCGGCAACGCCACTTTTCCACGCATGCCGTACCTCCGGAGGCCCGCTTGTGCGGACTTTCCGCAGGTCGCAGCGGATTTTAGTCGTTGGTCCGAACGGAAGTCACGGCCCGCTTGCCGGGCTTGACGTAGCCCTGGCGGGGTCGCCCAGACAGGAAGCCACGATGTCTGGGCCAGACGTCAAGCATCACCTGCCGCCGACTCGGCGAGTGACCTGCGGTGCGCTGCATGGGCCTGACTACTGCAAACTCGCCTGTCCGGTCCGTTGTTGACCGCTGCATGTGGCACGACTGCGGCACGCGGCCCTGCACCTGCTGAGCCCGGCGACGACAGGATCGGCTGATCTCGGCTGTCAGTGCAGGGTGCCAAGATCCCGGCATGGGCGTTCTTTTCGGCTACTTCGCCGCCGCTGACGACGACGACGCGGTCCGTGCCGTTGTGCGCGATGACGACGAGCCGACCGCGACGGGCTATGACGGGTTCGATGTCAATGCCATGGACCCAACCCTCGACCTGCTGCCGGCCGAAGTGCTCCTCACGGGCCGGACGGCCGAAGCAGTTCAGGCCGACCCCCGGCGCGGCCACCTGGTCGCCATGATCGAGGACGGGCAGCTCGTGTGCCTGTCGCTCACGGACTCCCTGCGTGATGCGCTCGCTGTGGCCGACCGGGCGTCGCTGCGAGGTATTGCCCTGGATTGGGCCGCATCAGACGTCTTCTCCACGGCGCCGGACCCGGACGGCCTTGCCGAGTTCCTCGACCGGGCAGCCGACTTGGCGGGCAGGGCGGTCGAACGAGGGCATCGTCTGTACTGCTGGATCTGTGTCTAGGGCCCTGTCCATGGCCGTTCACCTCCGACCGACACCTCTGTGATACCTGGCGCTGAGCTGACAAGATCCGACTATGCCGGTAGATCCCTTGCTGGCCAGGGCCCGTGCGTTGTGGGAGGGCCTGGCGGCAGCGCCCGTGTCGTTCGCACCAAGGGGAGGCGTCAGCGTTGTCGCCTCGCCTGAGTCGAGCCTTTGCCCTGCCGGCTGGGTCGGCGTCGTGTCCCTGGGCGGTGCAGCAATCGTGACCGCGTCAACCGAGCGCTCGGCAGCCTTGGTTCGGGATGGACTGGCGGCGCTGCCGGTGGAGGCGGTCACCGATGCCGACGCGGTGTGTGAGGTCTTGCCGGTAGTCCGGGTACTCGGCCCCGCCACGCTGTCCTACGCATCCCCTGACGCATTCCGTTCGGCCTCTCCGGGCGCCCTGGCTGTGCGGCGACTTCCTGGTGACCATCCTGATCTGCGAAGACTGGAGGTCGCCGCGGGCGAGGACGATGCCGGGGAGGCCGCTCTCAGGGACATCACCTCGCCGGCCTTCGTGATCCGCGCGGGCGGTGGGGTGGTCGCCGCTGCCGGATACCAAGCCTGGCCGGGTCGGGTCGCCCATATCAGTGTGTTGACCGATCCTGCCTGGCGGGGACGAGGCCTCGCTAAGGTGACGGCTTCGGCAACTGTGGCACACGCCCTCGCCGCGGGACTGCTGCCGCAATGGTGTGCTCGGCCACTCGCCTCTCGACGGGTCGCGGCCGCTTTGGGATTCCAGGAACTGGGCGCCCAGCTCAGCATCGAGCTCGCCTAGCCGGAAGCGCCTCCCGCAGGGATCGCGATTGCACTCACCTGTGGCGATGGCGCACAGACCTGGGCCACTTGCCCGCCCGCTGTGCATCCGCGTCGTCACACAGTCAGGCACGGTGGCGCCTGCCGGTCCGCTTCACCGGACTCGGCGCCGGCCCCTCGTGAGACGGCTGTACCCCTCAAGAGGGCCCGGCGGCCGGGGCCTCCGCGTGGGCGGTGGAGGTGGAGGGCTCGGGCGCGGCGTCTGTGCTGGTCGTGGCGCCGCGCCGTCCCGCCAGCCGGCAGCCGAGGCAGCCTGGGTGCCCCTCGCGTACGGTGCGGTCCCGCACCCAGGCACCCCACTGGTCCGCAGGTCGCGGGCCCGGCGGCTTGCCCCAGCCCGCGAGGTGCAGGACCCACACGACCAGTGCCGCCGCCGCCATGATGGCCGACCCGAGCCAGATCCCCGGGCGCCAGCCGACGACGCCCGCGCCGACGACCGTTGCGCCGACCGTGGCGATGCTGAAACCGGACCATCCGGCGATGGTGTGGCCTTCGTCGTGGTGACCGCTCATGTGCTGTCCTCCCCGCGCCGCCGCCAACGGCGCCTGGCAGTTGTCCCTTGGTGGGTGAGGAATCCGTCGTGCGTGTCATCCCCGTCCCAGTTAGCGCCAAGCAGATGCAGGCCGTCCACGGGCCGTACGGCACGCGCTTCACGGACATGCTCGCCGAGTACACGCCACTCTGACCGCACGTCACCCCTGCCAGACGTCGGCCACCGAAGGGGCCAGCGCGCCGGCTTGGGCATGGCCCGCGCGGGCGGCAGCCAGCCGGCGCGTGTCATCCGTCATGTCGCGGCCCATCACGCGGCGCGCAGCGCGGTCCGGGGACAGCAGGGTCACACGCGTCCCGCCGTCCGACAGTTCCGCGGCCTGCTGCGAGGCGCTCGGATGCGGCCCGACTGCCTGGGGGATCGGCACGACCGCCAGCACCCGGCGGTATCCGCGCGCGAGTTGGAGGTTGGCGGTCGAACGGCTGCCGCCGTCCATCCAGCGTCGGCCCGCCACGGTGACCGGCGGCCAGACGACGGGCACGGCACAGCTCGCCGCGACGGCCTCGAGGAGTGTCACTCCGGAGTGTGCGTCGAACACCTCAAGTTGTCCGGTCTGCGCGTCGATCGCTGTGATCCGCAGCTCTCGCTCGGGCCAGTCGTGCACGTCGCCCAGGAGTGTGCCGACCGTGTCGAAGACGTCGGACTCCGGGCCGGTCGGGGCGTGCAGCGCTGCACGGGCGAGGCGTTCGACGGACCGCTGGGGATCGCGGGAGCCGAGCGCCGCCCAGAGGAAGCGCGCTGTCTGGCGCGCTGTCACCGGGGGACGGACCGCGTCTGCCCCGGGGGACCGGCTGCGCGAACTGCTCGGTGAGTGCGAGTCCACGTACAGGGCACGTGAGTGCGGTGGGGCGGCCGCCCCACCGGGTCGCAGCCGCCGGCAGCTCGTGGAGAAGCCCGCCGTCCCAGCGGTCTCCGGCCTGCGCCGGCCCGCCCGTGCTCACTCCGCCGGGACGATCCGCCCGTCGCGTAGTTCCAGGACGCGGTCGGCGATGGCCAGGAGCTGGGGGTCGTGGGTGGCCACGAGGGCGGTGACGGCCTGGCTGTGGACGACCGCGCGCAGCAGTTCCATGACGGAGCGGCCGGTCTCCGCGTCGAGCTGCCCGGTGGGTTCGTCGGCGAGGAGGAGGGAGGGGCGGTTGGCGAGGGCGCGGGCGATGGCGACGCGTTGCTGCTGGCCGCCGGACAACTCACCGGGGCGCTGGGCGGCGTGGTTCTCGAGGCCGACCAGGCTGAGCAGCAGGGCGACGCGGTCCTCGCGTTCGCGGCGCTCGGTCCTGCGCAGGCGCAGCGGGACACCGACGTTCTCCGCCGCGGTGAGGACGGGCAGCAGGCCGAAGGACTGGAAGACGAAGCCGATGTGGTCGCGGCGCAGTTCGAGCAGTTCCTTCTCACCGAGGCCCACCAGTTCGGTCCCGGCGACGCGCACGCTGCCGGAGTCCGGGCGGTCGAGCCCGCCGACCACGTTCAGCAGGGTGGTCTTGCCGGAACCGGAGCGCCCCTTGAGCGCCACGAGCTCTCCGCGCGGCACAGCGAACGACACCTCGCGCAGGGCGTGCACAGCGGTGTCCCCGCGGCCGTAGGTCCGCGTGACCTGGTGAACCGTGACCATGTTGCCGTCCGGTGGTGCCGGTTCACCCCCCGTCGGGCCGTCCGCCCGGTCCAGCACCCGTTCGCTCATGGCGGTCAGCATAATCGCGCCTGTGGATCACCTGACAGACCCCTGACGGACGGGTACGTTGTGCCTCGTGTTCTCATGACCGCAGCAACAAAGGGAGAACAGGGGAGGCTTCGCCGGGGGACGGGGCCGGCTGCGTACCTCTGCGGGGGTGCGCGGGACGGTGGCGGGGAGAGTTTTGACGGGGTTCGTGTTGCTGCGCGCACGCGCGCACTGGTTGCTGCTGGGTGCCGCGCTGCTTTGTGTGGTGCTCACCACCTGCGTACTGGCATCGCTCGCGGCGTTCAGCGGAGCGGTCGGGGACGCCGGGCTGCAGCGTGCCCTGCAGGACCAGGCGGCCGCGCGCACCCTGGTCGAGGCCGACGCGGATGTCACTCCGACCAACCGCGCCGCACTCGACACGGCCGTGCGCAGGACCGTTCCTGCAGCCTTCGACGGCATGCCGGTACGGGTGGCCGCCAGCATCCAGTCCGCTTCCTACGGCCTGCCCCGCGCAGTCGGCACCTCCCCTGACCCCGACACCGATCTGACGCTGCTGGCCACCCTCGACCCCTCGCGGGTCACGATGACCGGCGGAACGCGTCCAGGCCCGCCCGAGGCCGGACGCCCGGTTCCCGTCGCCCTGCCCGAACAGGCCGCCCGGGCGCTGGGCCTGCACACCGGGGACCGCATCACTCTCAGCGACCGGCGCGACGGCCGGCCGCTGCACGTACGGGTGACGGGCTTGTACCGGCCGGTCGACCGTACCGACCTGTACTGGCGGCTCGACCCGCTGAGCGGCCGGGGTGTGCGGACACTGTCGTTCACCACGTACGGCCCGATGCTTGCGGACCCCGGCGCCTTCACCTCCGGGGCCGTCGCACCTGACCACATGTCCTGGCAGGCCCGCGCTGACTTCTCCGCCATGACCACGGCGCGGATGGACCGTCTGCGGCACAGCATGCAGCAGACGCTGCACGACCTGAAGCGGTCGACCAACGGATCCGTTAGAGCCCACAGTGAGTTGCCGGATCTGCTGACGGACCTGCGCCGCACACTCCTGGTGAGCCGGTCCACGGTGCTGATCAGCACCCTGCAGGTGGTGCTCCTGGCGGCCTTCGCACTGCTCCTGGTGGCCGGCCTGCTCGCCGGGGAGCGGGCAGGCGAGATCGCGCAGCTGCGGGCCCGTGGCGCCTCCCGCGCCCGCGTGGCGGGGCTCGCGGCGGTCGAGGCCCTGCTGCTCGCGCTGCCCGGAGTCGTGGTGGCGCCCCTGCTCGCGGGCCCGCTGCTGCGGTTGCTGGCCGGCCACGGCCCGCTGGCCCGCGCGCAGGTGCGGCTCGACGGCTCACCGGCCGGGACCTGGACCGTGGCCGCCGTCACCGCGCTGGTCTGCGCGCTCGCCGTCGTGGGCCCGGCACTGCGCCGCTCCGGCACGTACGTCGATGAGCGGAACACCGGCCGGCGCCGGGACAAGCTGCCCGGGATCGTCAAGGCCGGGGCCGACGTGGCGCTCGTCGTCGTCGCGGTGCTGGCCTACTGGCAGCTGTCCCGCCGCGCTTCGGGCTCGGGAGTCCTGACGGTCGACACGGGCGGCGCCCTGGGGGTCGATCCGGTGCTCGTGGCCGCGCCGGCGCTCTGCCTGTGCGCGGGCGCGGTGCTGGCCCTGCGGCTGCTGCCGCTCGCGGCCCGGCTCGGTGAGCGGCGGGCCGCCGACACCCGCGGACTGGCGACGGCGCTCACCGGCTGGCAGGTGTCCCGCCGGCCCGGACGGGGAGCGGGCCCGGTGCTGCTGGTGGTGCTCGCCGTGGCGATGGGGGTGTTCGCGACCGGTGAGTACGCCAGTTGGGCGCGTTCCCAGCGCGATCAGGCCGACTTCGCGGTCGGCGCGGACCTCCGCGTGGCCGACTCGTCCACCCCGTCCTTCGCCCAGGGTGGGGTCTACGACGGCGTTCCCGGCATCGTGGCCGCCGCCCCCGCTGTCCGCACCCAGGTCTCCCTGCCCCAGGACCGCGACGCCACCGTGCTGGCCATGGACACCGAGGCCGCGGCCGGGGTGCTCCACTGGCGCGACGACCTGGCGGACCGCTCACCGCGCCGGCTGCTCGGGCCCCTCCACTCCGGCGCGCAGGCGCAGGGCAGATCTGCGGGCTTCGTACTGCCGGAGAACGCCGGCCGGCTGAGGATCACCGCCCGCCTCGAGGTGCTCGGCCCGGCAGGCACGTCGCCTCGGAGCACGGACGCCCCGCGTCTCATCGCCACCGTCACGGACCGGTACGGCGTCCCGTACACCTTCCCCCTGGGCACGCTGCCCGCCGACGGCCGCCCGCACGTGCTGACGGCGGACTTCGCCGCCGAGTCCGGCCGGGCCCAGGGCGCGGTCCCCGCCGGCCCGCTGCGGCTGACCGGCATCAACGCCGGCTACCGCCTGCCGCGCCACGCCGAGGAGCACCGTTTGTCGGTCACCGGGCTCAACGCCGTCCTGACCGACGGACGCACACGCGCCGTCCCGGTGCCCGCCGGTGCCGTCTGGGGCGCACGCGTGCTGACCCCCATCCCGGGTGCCTCCGCGCCGCGGGCCACGGCGTCCCGCTCCACCGCCGCCGCCCCGCTCTCCGTCAGATACGGCACCGGGCACGAGGCGTCGCCGCAGGATCCGAGTGAGGTCATGACCGGAGAGCTCGTCCTGCGGGCCGACACCGCCGCCGTCCCCGTACCGGCCGCGCTGGCCACCGAAGCCTTCCTCCGCGCCACGGGTACGCATGTGGGCCAGACGGCGGACGTCAACCTGGGCAGTACGACGCTGACGGTCCGCGTCACCGCGGCCGTACGCGCCCTGCCCACGGTCGTGCCGCCGGCCACCGATGACGGCGGTGCCCTGCTGCTCGACCTGCGCGCCGTGAACCGGGCCCTGGCAGATCACGGCGGGGTGGTACTGGAGCCCGACGAGTGGTGGCTCGCCACGGACCACGGCGCCGCCTCCCGTGTGGCGACGGTGCTGCGCGGCCGTGCCGATGCCGCCTCCGTGCTCGTCCAGGACGAAGAGTGGGAGAGGCTCAAGGCCGACCCGCTCGGTGCGGGCCCGCAGGCCGGCCTCCCGGCAGCCGTGGTGGCCGCGGCGGTGCTGGCCGCCGTGGGCTGCGCCGTCGCGGCGGTCGGCGCGTACCGGGAGCGTGCGGACGAACAGGCGGTACTGCGGGCCCTGGGCGCCTCCCGGCGCTCGCTGGCCCGTGGGGCCGCCGCCGAGCAGGGTCTGCTGCTGGCCGTCGCGGTGGCCGTGGGCGTGGCCCTGGGCGTTCTGCTCACGCGCCTCGTCGTACCGCTGATCGTCCTCACGGCGCAGGCGGCCCGTCCGCTCCCGGCCCTCCGTGTCGAGCTGCCCGCGGGCCCGGTGGCACGGCTGCTGATCGCGGTGACGGCGGTACCGCTGCTCGTGGTCGTACTGACGGCCCTGCGGTCCGGCGAACCTGCCCAGGCCCTGCGCCGCCAGGGAGGTGAATGACATGCCCGCCCTCCCGCGCCGTCGGCACACGCACGCCGGAAGCGGCACCGCGCCCACCGGCATCGCGCCCACCGGCACAGCCCCCTGGATACGCACCCGTCTGCGCGCGGCACCCGGCGCCACGCTGGCCTTGTCGTTGCTGGTTCTGATCACCGCGTTCCTCGCGGCGGCGCTGCCCCGCGCGGTCGACGTCCAGGAGGACTCCGCCCTGCGCGACACCGTGGCGGGGGCGAGCGTGGCCCATCGCAGCGTCACGGCGACGCTGGACGTGTCGTGGCTGTCCTTCCCCTACGACGCCAAGTCCCTCGTCACCCCCCGGTCCCTGACCTCGACCGAATCGACGTTCCAGAGCGTCGTACGCCCGCCCCTCGCTCTGGACGGGCGGCAGAACGTCTACGGCGTGCGGACGGCTCAGGCCGTGCCCGCCACGGACCCGTACATGCCCCGGCCGACCCCGAGCACCGACCCGAAGGCCACCCTCGTCGCCCAGCCGGACCTCGACCGCTTCACGCACGTCGTGGACGGACGACTGCCCCGGCCGGGCTCCGGCGCCGGCACCGTCGAGGCGGCCGTCACCGAGCGCACGGCGCACATCATGCGTCTGCGCACGGGTTCCGTGGTCCATCTCGCCGAAGCGGGCGGAGCCAAGCTGACGGTGCGGATCACGGGCGTCGTCCGGCCCCAACACGCCAAGGCCTCCTACTGGAACGCGGAGCCGGACCTCCAGGTGCCGACGCTGTCCACTGTGCCCGGCAAGCTCCCCCCGGCGGCCACTCCCGAGTTCTACTGGCACTTCACCGCCCTCGTCGACGAGAGGGCCACCGGCGCCCTACTCGGCCTGCACGAAGGCGTCACCACCTACTGGCACCACCCCGCCGACACCGACGCCCTGACCGCACGCAACGCCTCCGTCGTGGTGGACCGTGTCACCGCGCTCACCAGCGGCCCGCTGGCCGCGCGGCTCCAGCAGCTGACCGGGCTGCGCGGGTTCACCGTCCAGGAGGAGGGTCTGGCCACCCTCGTGGAGCCGTTCGGAAGGGAACGGGCTGCCACCGAGCCATTGATCATGGTCGCGGCGGTCGGCGTCGGGACGGTCGCCGTCATCGTGCTGCTCATGGCCGGCGAACTGGCCGCCGCCCGGCGGCGCACGGAGCTGACGCTGATGCGCGCCCGCGGAGCGGGCCTTCGCGGCCTGGCGGTGCGTCTGCTCGGTGAGAGCACCCTCACGGCGGTGCCGCCCGCGGCCGCCGGACTGGTCCTCGCCCTGCTGCTGATTCCCACCCAGCGCTCCGCGGCCGCCGTATGGGCGGCGAGTGGGGTCGCGGCCGTCGCGTCGCTGGCTCCGCCCCTACGTGCCCTGCTCTCCGTCCGCGCCGTGCGCCCGGGCGAGCCGGAGGACCTCGTGCGCGCGCGCCCCTCGCGGCGCCGCACCGTGGCCGAGCTGACCGTCGTCCTCGTCGTGACCGGCGCCGTGCTGGCGCTGCGCCGCCGCGGTACGGCGGACGGCGGCCTCGACCTGCTCACCGCGGCCGCTCCCGTCCTCGTCGCGGTGGTCGCCGCAGTGGTGCTGCTCCGGCTGTATCCGCTGCCGCTACGGCTGCTCGCCCGGCCCGCGGCCCGCCTCCGGGGTGCGGTCCTCCCCCTGGGCGTGGCGCGCGCCGGCCGTGCTCCCGCCACGGCCACGCTGCCGCTGCTCGCCGTCCTGGTGGCGCTCACCGTGACCTCGTTCGGCGGTGCGGTCCTGTCCGGGGTGGCCGCCGGGCGGGACCGGGCGGCCCTCGCGGACGTCGGCGCGGACGCCAGCATCGAGGCGCCGGCCGCGCTGCCGTCCGGTCTTGCGGAACGCGTCCACCGCCTCGGCGGCGTGCGCGACGTGGCGGCCGTCCGCATCGATGCCGATCAGCACACGGAGCGCGGTGGGATCACGTACGACCTGCTCATGGTGGACCCCGCGTCCTATGCGCGGCTCGCCGCGGTGACGGGCGTGGACGGCCACTTCCCGGCGGCGGTGCTGGACGGTCGCCGTGCGGGCGCGCTCGCCGCGGTGGTGTCCCCGCGGCTGGCAACGGAGTTCGGCCGCGACCCGATCACCATGCGGACGTCCGCCGGCCCCTTCGACGTGCGGGCTGTGGCGACACGGGACGCCGTCCCCGTGGTGCCGGACGGCCGGAATTTCGTCATCGTGTCGATGAAGGCCGTGGCAGGTGCCCATCCCGAATGGCTGGAGGCGTCCGCTCTGGAACCCACGGCGCTGTACGTGACCGGCGGCCACGTCGACGGCACGGCCCTGCGCACCACCGCTCACCAGGCGTCGGCCCGACTGGCCGTCAAGCTGCGGTCACAGGAGCGGGCGGCACTGAAGACCACCGCGCTCCAGTCCGGTGCCCAGCGCGTGTATCTGGCGGTGGTCGCGGCCGGCGGCGGCTACTGCGCCCTGGCCCTGCTGCTCTTCCTGCTGCAGAGCTCACCGCAGCGCCGCACCGCGCTGGCCCGGCTGCGCACCATGGGCATGCAGGCGCGCCAGCGCCAGTGGCTCGCCGTGCTCGACATGCTGCCGCAGATCCTGCTCGGGGCGGTCGGCGGCATGCTCACCGGTCTCGCCGTGGTCCCGCTGCTGCGGCCCGGGGTCGACCTGACCGCTCTGGCCTTCACCAGCCGGCCGCCGATGGCCGACGTGCCGGCGGTGGTGCTGGACACCGACCCGCTCGCACTCGTCCTGCCGTCGGCGGGACTGCTGGCCGTGGCGTGCGCCGTGCTCGCGGCCCAGGCATGGCTGACCGGACGGCGCGGCGAAGGCGCGAACCTGAGGATGGGGGACCAGACATGACGGAACAGACCTCGGCGGCGCCGGACGAGCTCACGCTCGCCGACTTGGAGCGGCGCGTCGCGCAGCAGCGGGAGCAACCCGCTCACGGCCACGACGCGCTGATCGTGTGCGACCGCCTCGTGCGCATCTTCGCCGGCCAGGGAGGGGAGGTGCAGGCCCTGCAGGGGCTGGACCTGCTGGTCGCGAAGGGCGAACTCATGGCCCTGGTCGGCGCTTCGGGCAGCGGCAAGTCCACGCTCCTGAACATCCTGGCGGGCCTGGACGTCCCCACCGCCGGCGGCGCCTCGGTCGCGGGCTTCGACCTGCTGGCCATGGACAGCGGCTCCCGGCTGCGCTACCGGCGCGAAGTGGTGGGCTTCGTCTGGCAGCAGACGGCGCGCAACCTGCTGCCCTACCTCACGGCCGCCCAGAACGTGGCCCTGCCCATGCGCCTCAGCGGCATCGTCAAGGGCAGGCGGCAGCGCGCCGCCCGCACCGCGGAGCTTCTGGAGATGACCGGCGTGGCCCACTGCCGCGACCGGCGTCCGGATCAGATGTCGGGCGGCGAGCAGCAGCGCACCGCCATCGCCGTGGCGCTGGCCAACCACCCGGCCCTGGTCCTCGCCGACGAGCCCACGGGCCAGCTCGACTCCGCCACCGCCGAGCAGGTCTTCGCCACCTTCCGCACCGTCAACAAGGAACTCGGCACGACGGTCGTCCTGGTCACCCACGACACCACCGTGGCCTCCGCGGTCGACCGCACCGTCGCCATCCGCGACGGCCGCACGGCCTCGGAGGTCCTGCGCCGCACCACCACCGACGACCAGGGGCGCACCACGACCACGGCCCGAGAGTACGCCACCGTGGACCGCGCCGGCCGCCTCCAACTGCCGCGCGACTTCACCCAGGCCCTGGAGATCCGCGAGCGGGTCCTGCTGGAACTGGAGCCCGACCACATCACGGTGCGGCCCGACGAGACGCCGTAGCCCGTAGCGGTGCCCGGTTGCCCTCGGGGGGTGTCTCCGAGTTGCGGCGTCGGTGACGCTGACGAGGTGCGCAATGCCGTCGCGGGTACGGCGCCTGCGCTCTTCGCATCCGGTTCGGCGGCGCGTCTCGTACGGGCCGGTGAAGCCGGGGAGTACGGCCTCCGCAGCCGGGCTCAGACTGACGTCATCCAGTCGTCAGTGACCACCGGCGTCGCTCGCGTCGAGGCCCGGACCGTGATCAGCCCGGGACCTTGCGCTGGGCCTCACGCCCAATAGCCTCAGGTCATGCGGACCTCGGTGGCACATTTCTATGACGAGTTGGCAGATGACTACCACCTGATCTACGCAGACTGGGACGCAAGCATGCGTCGGCAGGGAGAGGTCCTCGACGGTCTGATCGGCCGGGAGGATGCGTCGGTGCTCGACTGCTCCTGTGGCATCGGCACGCAGGCCATCGGCCTGGCGTTGCGCGGGCACCGCGTCACCGGGACGGACCTCAGCACCCGCGCCGCGACGCGCGCTGCCGGTGAAGCCGCTCAGCGGAACGTGACGCTGTGCACGGCCGCCGCCGACATGCGACGACTGCCGTTTCGCGATGCCCAGTTCGACACCGTCGTCTGCGCCGACAACGCCCTGCCTCATCTGCTGACGGAGCAGGACGTCCACGCCGCCCTGGCGGAGATGCGCCGCGTACTGCGTCCCGCCGGCCTGCTGCTGCTCAGTACCCGCCCCTACGATGACCTGCTGCGTAACCGCCCCGTTTCAGCGCCTCCACAGGTCCACCAGTCCGCGGACGGGGAAGAACGGACCGTCACCTTCCAGCTCTGGCACTGGCACGAGGACGGCGAGCGCTACGACCTGGAGCACTTCCAACTGTTGCCGGGTGACGGAGAATGGCGCGTCAAGGTCCGCCGGACCGTCTACTGGGCGCTCGGCCGGGACCGGCTGGCCGGCCTCGTGACCGACGCGGGGTTTATGGACCCCGAGTGGCGGATGCCGCAGGAGACGGGCTTCTTCCAGCCGCTGCTCGTGGCACACGCCGGCAGGTAGGTGACTCCACCACCCTGCGGACGGTGTGCCGGTGGTTCGCTACGATTCGGCGGCTGTGTCCCCGTAGTGGGTCGCCCTGATGGAAGGAACTCATCACCTCAACTGCCCCATGATCAGGGCTAGTTGAGGCCAGTTGTCGCTCCAGACGATCCAACGCTGCCCATGCGAATCGGGGTTGACCTTGAAAGCTCTGGGTAAGTCCGTACTGC
Organism: Streptomyces sp. CA-106110; assembly: GCF_050936285.1. Classification (NCBI taxonomy): domain Bacteria; kingdom Bacillati; phylum Actinomycetota; class Actinomycetes; order Kitasatosporales; family Streptomycetaceae; genus Streptomyces; species Streptomyces sp. CA-106110. The sequence continues at coordinate 6,897,939 of NZ_JBNJNB010000001.1, forward strand.
TCGCCGCGGCCCTGACCACCAGAGCCGTCATCGCCCCGGCTGCGTCGGCCGGCGCGGCTGAGCTCCAGCCCGCGAAGTCAGGCCGGGGAACCGCCGCACCACATCAGTAAGTCACTCAGCGCCTCACATCCCAGCGACCTCACCGGCTGGGTTGAGCGAGCAGCAGCCGTGAACCCACGACGACGGCCGTTGACTCGTGCAGAGGCCGGGTCTCAGACGCCTGGTTACCGAAAAGGATTCTGTGGAACGCCGTGTTCTCATCACGCTCCTTCATCTTGGCACCTGCGGCCGCGCTGGCAGCCGGTACGGCACTCGGAGTCCTCACCCGCCTTCTTGAGACGAACGCCTCCACGGCAGGCCGTGCCGTGTATCTCGTCCTGAACGAGGCATGGCCCTGGTCGGCCCTGGCCTTCTGTGTCGGCCTCGCCTGCGCATCGAGGGTCGCGTCCGCCGCCCTGGCCGCAGCGTCCCTGGCAGCGGCTGTCACTGCCTACTACGCGGTGCACACGCACACCACCTGGGCCGGGCTTTTGTCGGCCACGGTCGCATGGGGTGCAGTCGCTCTGGTAGCCGGGCCCATTCTGGGGCTGGCGGGGAACCTGGCACGCGAGCGTGGACTGCGCGGTCTCCCCTTTCGGCTGATGATCCCGCTGCTGGCTGTCGTGGAGACGTCGGCGCGGCTGCGAGCCGAGGTCTCCGGACAGGGGCCAGTCGGTGAGACAGCGTGGACCATTGCATGCCTTGCAGCGGTAGCTGCCTGTGTCGTCCTGGTCGCACACACAGTGCTGATCAACCGGCGGCGCCGCAGCGAAAGGTAAAGCCGAGCAGTCACGGAGCTTTGGCACCGGTGGTGTCCTGGGCGCCTCCGCGATGACAGCATCCTCTCCTGATCAGTCGTGTCGACGCTGGGTGAGGCTGTGGTTCAGGGAGACGAAGTGGTCAAGGCCCTTCTGACGGCGTTGGCGACCTTGGAGGATCTCGGCCAGGTGGGGCACGACTCGCACATGGCGTTGAGCACTCTGGAAGGCATCGCTTCTGAGCTGGGCGGAATGGACTCTGGTGAGCGCCGGCGGTTCCTCGAGGCGCTGGAGCGTGTGGCCTCGCACGAGCCGGACCGAGCCGCCTGGATCCGGGGTCTTCCAGACGCACTGGGCCTTGATCGTTCGTGATCAGACGCTGAGTGTCGCCGAGGCTGCCGCGGTGTCGTTGTCGCAGGGACCGGTGTCCCAGGTACCCGTGGCCCTCCTTCATCTGCCCGACCGGGATCTTCGCGGAACACGTTCGTGATCACTCGGCGGTAGGCGATCTCCGCTGAGAACGGTCAATCCCTGCTGAGACCGGTCACGAGCCCTGGGCTGTCACCTGCGGCGGCCTGTGACGACCCCGATGACCTGGGACGACCTCTGTCGTTCGGCTGCCGCGTACCCTGTCCGAGTTGCTGGGGGCCAGCGCAAATTTCTTCGAACTCTCGCGTTGCACCGTCACGGGTGGTGGACACGTAGGGACGGAAGCAGCGAGAGGAAGCCATGGCCATCGACAGCGAGGACGAGTTCACCGATGTCTACCGCGCTCACTACGAGGACGTGCTGCGGTTCGTCCGCCGGCGTGCTCACCCGATGAACGTGGACGACATCGTCGGTGAGACGTTCCTCGCCGCGTGGCGTCGTCGCAGCGAGCTGCCGGAGGACCCACGTCCGTGGCTCTTCGGCACCGCGCGTAACGCGATGCTCAACGCCCACCGCGGGCAGCGCCGTCAGACGGCTGTCGCGGTGCGTGTCATGGAGAACGGTGGCGACGACAGCTACGACGGTTTGACCCAGGCCGAGGAGCGGATGGACCTGGTGGCCGCCTGGCGGCGGTTGTCGGCCGCCGACCAGGAAGTACTGGCGCTCCATGTCTGGGAGGGCCTCACGGACCGGGACGCTGCCACCGTGCTCGGCTGCTCACGCGCGGCCTACACGATGCGGCTTTCCCGCTCCAAACGTCGTTTGGCCAAGCTGTTCGGCCCGACCGGTCGAACCGTCCCCGCTCCGGCTCCGGCGCACTGAAGGAAGAGACGTGAACGATCACGAGAAGAACCTCCCCCGGTTGCTGGCCGCTCTGGACGCTGCTCCCGTCCGCGAGCTGACCGAAGCCGAAAGCAACCGTAAGGAACATCTGTTGCGTACCGTGATGAACAGTGCGGTGTCCACCTCGCAGCCTGCCTCCCCGCCTCGTCGTCGTCGCCCGTTGCTCTGGGTGGCGGCCGGAGCCGTCACCGCCACCGCGGTCGTGGCCGTCGTGGGTCAGGCCTCGCACGGCGCGTCCGGTTCGGGTGTGCTGCCCGCGGCGGAACTCGCGAGCTGGACCGGCACCCCGAGTCGTCTGCCGGCTGCCTCGCCCGTCGCCATCGCCGCCGAGAAGTGGTGTGTCAAGGCTCTGGGCAGCGACTACTCCGGCACGTCGGTCTCGTACGCCAACCTGGACGTGCGCGGTTCGATCACCTCTGTGGTCGTCACCGACGGGAAGACCATCTCCTACTGCCTCACCGACAAGGTCGGCCACGGCATGGCCGAGGTGATCGGCCCGGTGAAGAAGCTCGCGAGCAACGCGGTCGAGGTGGACTCGGCCGGCGGCCACGGCGAAGGGAGCACCGGCCTCAACTACCTCGTGGGCTCGGTGGGAACCGATGTCAAGGCTGTGACCCTGCACGACGGCGACCGCACCATCGAGGCCACCATCCAGAACGGCCGGTTCACCGCCTGGTGGCCGTCCGCCGAACCGACCGGCAGCGCCGGCAAGGTCGACATCACCCTCAAGAACGGTTCCACCCGGACCGTCTCCGGCGACTCCATCTTCCCGAAGGACTGAGGAGCCGACACGGCCGGCCGCTCCGACCTCACGGAGCGGCCGCCCGGTCGAGCCCCGGAAGTCCTACCGCTCCGTCACCCGCATCGCCCAGTCCACCGGCCGCCACGTCATCCGGCTCCAGTTTTCCAGGGTCGCGCTGAGCACACAGCGTGGCCTGCGAAAACCTTCGCTCCGCGGGCAAGAAAATGAAATAGAAATAGTCGCGGAAGGCTGAAGACCAGGGCCTCACGAAATAAGACGTCCTCTTTGGTAATTGTGAAAATGCCTCGGAGGTCGGCCCGCCAGTAGCGGCGTACGCTGACTGGATGTAGGCGATTCCCGCACCGCAGCATGTGAAGGGACACCTTTACGGCTGGACCACAACAGGGACGTGGCCCGTCGCGACGCAGCACGGCGTGCCGGCGCGGCACGTCCTGCCTCGCAGACAACCGTGGGATGCGGCCCTTTAACCAGTTCACCTCCACGCATTGGCTCGCACGTTCGGCCCCCGCCCCCGTGAATCCCTGAGGAGTCCGAAGCCGTGTCTTCCAGAAGAGTGCTGATCTCCGGCGCGTCACGAGGCATCGGCTATGAGGTGGCCGATCGTTTGAACGTCAACGGCCACCATCCGATCGGGTTGGCCCGCTCCGCTCCACCGGAATTCCCCGGCGAGTTCTACACCGTGGACCTCGCTGATCGCGCCGCCACCGCGCGCACCCTCGATGACATCCTGCAGCGCGGCACCGTCGACGCCCTGGTCAACAACGTCGGGATCGTCCGCCCCGCCCTGCTGCCCGAAGTGGACCTGAACGACCTGCTGACCGTCTACGACCTGAACGTCCGCACCGCCGTACAACTGACCCAGGCAGTCCTGCCCGGAATGGCCGAGCAGCGCTGGGGCCGCATCGTCAACGTCACCAGCCTCGTCACCCTCGGTCTGCCCGAGCGAACCTCGTACGGAGCCGCCAAGGCAGCGCTGGACTTCTGCACTCGCGCCTGGGCGGGCGAACTCGCCGGCGAGGGAATCACCGTCAACTCGGTTGCTCCCGGTCCGACGGAAACCGAGCTGTTCCGCCGGCACAACCCGCCCGGATCGCCCGGCGAAGCCCGCTACGTCGCCGGTGTTCCGCTCGGTCGCCTGGGTCAACCCCGCGAACTGGCCGCCGCCATCTGCTTCCTGCTCTCCGAAGACGCCGCGTTCATCACCGGCCAGACCTTGCGCGTCGACGGCGGCGCCAGCGTCGGCTGACCGAGAAGCGGACACGGCGACTGGGTACTTCGACACCGGAGCGCAGGTCCGGCTGTTCACGTGGGACTTGATGGCGGTCCCGTGCGGATACCGCATCGACACGCTCTGCTGTGACGGCTCAAACAGCCGGTTGCTACTGGATCACGCCCTTGTCGGGGTCGTCGCGGGGGTCGCTCTCCACCGGCCGGATCTCGATGGGTGCTGCCAGGAGGGGCTTGGTCGCGTCCTGCTCCGGCGGAGGTTCGAACTGTGGACCTCGCCCGTTGTGGTGGGACACCTTCGGTGACCAGGACCAGCCATGCCTCATACCGCATCGATCATGCCGCAGCAGGGATGACGCAGTTGTCCCGCCACGGACGGAGTTCACCGAGTCGTCAGAGCGTGTATGTAGCAACTGCCAGATCGACTGCCTAACGTGCCTGGCCACTCCTCCAGTTGGAAGGACACGCACATGAGACGCGTCACCAAGGTCTCCGCCGCAGCTGTCGGTCTGATCGTCCTCGCGGTCACCGGCACCGCCGTCGCCGCCGCGAACCAGAGCGGTAACGACTGGCCCTACGCCCACCACAGCGCGGCGTCGTACACCCTGGCGGCTGTCGGCGACATCGCCTGCGAGTCCGACGACGCCGAGAACGCCACCACTCCGACGTCGCTCAAGTGCGGCAGCCCGACTCTGGGCGGCATGAGCGCCGAGTTCGCCACGGCGAAGCAGGCCACGGACATGCACCCCGATGCTGTGGCACTGCTGGGCGACGAGCAGTACCAGGTCGGCAAGCTGACCGACTTCGAGCAGTCCTTCGAGCAGGCATGGGGCGGCCTGAAGATGCTCGAGCGTCCGGCGCCGGGCAACCACGAGTACTACCCGTACACCAAGAAGGGCGACAACGAGGCCGGGCAGAACGGTGTCGGCTACTTCGGCTACTTCAACGGCCACGACCAGGCCGGCACGCCGAACACCCAGGGCCAGGCCGGCGACGACACCGCCGACAACCAGGGGTGGTACTCCTACAACCTCGGCAACTGGCACATCATCTCGCTCAACGCCGAGTGCGACTCCGACACGTTCAAGCACGACTGTTCCACGACGGGCAACGGCCTCCTCGGCCAGGAGACCCAGTGGCTCTCGCAGGACCTGGCCGCCAACACGCGTCCGTGCACGATCGCGTACTGGCACCAGCCGACCTTCAGCGCTACGGCGACCTCGACCGCCACCCTGCCCGCGTCCGCGCCGGGTGCCGGAGGCACCGAGGGTGCTGCGACCGACGCTTGGTGGAAGTTTCTCTACCAGCGCCACGCCACGCTCATCCTCAACGGCCACGAGCACGCGTACGCACGGCTGCGCCCGATGAACCCGGCCGGTCAGTCCGACCCGACCCACGGCATCCCGGAGTTCATCGTCGGTTCCGGCGGCGAGGCCATCGACACCCTCGCCGGCACGCCGGGCAACTACGACAACCCCAATGTGGTCACCGCCCAGGCCAGCGCCTTCGGCGTCATGAAGCTCACTCTCAAGTCCCACAGCTACAGCTGGGACTACAAGCCCGTCCTGCCCGGCCCCGGCTTCGACTCCACGGCGCTGCAGTACAGCGACTCCGGCAGCGGCGCCTGCAAGTGAGGCCCCAGGCCCCACCCTTCCCTCACACCGATCCCCGACGTCCTCATCCGGACGGAACGGGTGTTGGCGGCACACGCCAAGGAGACGAAGAACCCGGCTCTGATCAGGCGCCGGTGTACTGATCAGCCATCGGGCTGACCCGCGAGACAGAACAAGCCCACGGCTCCGACCAGTTCGGAAGCCGTGGGCTTCTGTCGTTGTCTCGACCGACCTCGCACGGTTCGGGGAAGGCCCGAGAACGGTCACTCGGTAGACGTCTCCCACTCTCACAGCCACACCCTCACCCGGTAGTTGTGCTCGGCGTGCCAGTCACCTCTCCGGTGATGTGGGAGCCGATGTGGGTGCGGAGCGCGGGCAGGGCGGGTGTGTCAATTTAACGGCTGATCTTGGTTGTTGAGCGGTCAGTTGTTGCTCGGGGTCAGGCGGCCCTCGAAGGCGATCTGGAAGGCGTTGAGTGGGGCCTTCCAGCGCATGGTCCACCGCTTGCGGCCCTTCCCGGTCGGGTCCAGGCTCATCAGCGCCATGTAGATGCACTTGAGGGCGGCGGCCTCGTTGGGGAAGTGTCCGCGGGCGCGAACGGCCTTGCGTATGCGGGCGTTGACGCTCTCGATCGCGTTCGTGCTGCAGATGACCTTGCGTATCTCGACGTCGAAGGAGAGGAAGGGCACGAACTCGGCCCAGGCGTCCGACCACAGCTTCACGATCGCTGGATACTTCTGGCCCCAGGACTCCTGGAACTCCAGGAACCGCTCCGTCGCCGCGTCCTCGCTGGGAGCGGTGTAGACGGGCTTGAGGGCCTTGGCAACCTTGTCCCAGTCCTGGCGGGCGGCGTAACGGAACGAATTCCGCAGCAGGTGAACCACACACGTTTGGACAATCGTGCGAGGCCAGACGGTCTCCACGGCCTCGGGGAGGCCCTTGAGTCCGTCGCAGACCAGCATCAGCACGTCGTCCAGGCCGCGGTTCTTCAACTCGGTGAACACGTGCAGCCAGTACTTCGCGCCCTCGCCGCCGTCACCGGCCCAGATGCCGAGGATGTCGCGGGTGCCGTCCACGGTCACGGCCATCACGACGTAGATGGGGCGGTTCGCGACCTGACCGTCGCGGATTTTGACATTGATAGCGTCCACGAACAGGACCGGATAGACGCGGTCGAGCGGCCGGTTCTGCCATTCGGCCATGCCGTCCATCACCTTGTCAGTGATGGTGGAGATGGTCTGCTTGGACACCTCGGCGCCGTACACCTCGGCGAGATGAGCCGATATCTCCCCGTGGGTGAGACCCTTCGCGGACAGGGACAGCACCATCTCGTCGACACCGGTCAGGCGGCGCTGCCGCTTCTTGACGATCTGCGGCTCGAAGCTGCCGGCGGTGTCGCGGGGCACCTTCACCTCCACCGGACCGATGTCGGTCAGTACGGTCTTCGCCCGGGTGCCGTTGCGGCTGTTGCCGTTGTTCTTCCCGGCCGGATCGTGCTTCTCGTAGCCGAGGTGATCGGTGATCTCGCCTTCCAGGGCGGACTCCAGCACCCGCTTGGTCAGCATCTGCAACAGCCCGCCCTCGCCAGTCAGTTGCAGTCCCTCACTACGTGCCCGGTCAACGAGCATCGCGACGAGCTGTTCGTCCGACGCGGCCGATGGCGTCGCATTGCCTGCCGACTCCTCCACGGACCCTTGCTCCATCGTCATCTCGCTCACGTGGCGTCTCTCCCTTGATCAGCAGATCCGCCGTTGATTAGACACTCCCGGCAGGGCTGCCATCAGCGGCTTGACGCACCACCGACCGGCTGGACGCAACGGTGTTGATGCCGACTGCCCCGGCGCCGGGGCAGTCGGTCATGGTGGTTGGTCAGCTGAGCGAGGTGAGGAGGGCGTTGAGTGCCTTGACCTCGGTGACACTGTCCGGGTTCGGAGCGCGTAGCGCGGTCAGGACAGGGTCGATTTCGCTGTCGAGGAAGTGCCAGGCCTGCTCGTCCTTGGGCTCGAGGGTGGGCTGGTCGGCGTCCCATGCGGTCTCGAGGTCGGTCACCCGGGTGGCCGCGGCCGCCTGATCGCCCGAGTTGAGCTTCCCCAGGGTGTCGGCTGCGATCATGCGGAACTTTGCGATCTCGACTGGAGGAAACGGTGACGTTGCCTGCTTCGGGGTGAGATGGGCGGTCGCGGGTGCGGGGGTGTCATTTTCGCCGGCCGCCGCCGCGTGGGGTTGTTGGTGTGCCCAGACGAGAAGCGCCGCAGTCGCGACCGCTACGACGGCGTAGTAACCGAGCATGATGCGCTCACGCGCCGGGTTCACCGCCCGTGGAGTGCGGGTCGGGTCGGAGGTCTCGATGACATCGCTGCGGCTGAACGTGAGGTAGACGACCGTGGTGAGGATCGCGAAGAGGAAGATCACGCTGGTCGCCGCGGTGCCGAGGCCCAGACCGCCCTCGCTGCTGGGCGACCCGAGCCAGTCACCGAGGTTGGCGCCGAGCGGGCGGGTGAGGATGTAGGCCAGCCAGAAGGAGAGCACCGCGTTGGCGCCCAGACGCCATGCGAGGACGATCGCGGCGATCAACCCGAGGGGAAGGAGCACGGAGACGCCCGGCGTCCAGCCGGTCAGCTCCAGGGTCCAGTCGCCGGTCGCGGTGCCGAGGGCGAAGGTGACCAGGACCGCGAGCCAGTAGAAGAGTTCGCGGGGACGGGTGATGATGCTGTGGACCGACAGGGTCCGCTCGCGGGCGTACCAGATCCCGAAGACAACGGCGAGAACGCCGGCGAACACGCTGGTGCTCAGCGCGAGGGGAACACCTTGGCTGTCGGTGAGGATGTCGGTGTAAAGGGTGCCGGTCACGCTCACCACCACCACCGTGAGCCAGTACACGAACGGGATGTAGCGTTTGGTGCTGAGTTGCCAGCCCAGGACGCCGGCCAGCACGGCGGTGAAGATCAATGCGGTGCTGATCAGACCGACACCGAGGTTCATGTTGATCCAGTCAGCGAAGCTTTCGCCGACCGTGGTGCACAAGATTTTGATGACCCAGAACCAGATCGTGACCTCGGGGACCTTGTTCAGCATCCCCCGAGAGGGCGTCCGAAGACTGTCGGGCGTCGTTGTGGTCGTCATGTAACCCCTCACGTGCAACGGGTGGCAGCACGGAGGGAGTGACCCTCGCGTCTGCGCAACGGCAACTGTCTACAAGTGTGTAGACAAATGCCGTGACGGATCCGTAGGCTTGCCGGGTGACTTCGATTGCTCGTCATGCCCGTTCGGGCAGCACAGCCGCAGGCGCCTTCCGAGGCGCGGTTCGCGTCCCCGGAATCGTCGCCGCCTTCTGGATCGCAAAGGGGTTGTCGACGGCGCTGGGGGAGGGGGCCTCGGACTATCTCGTCCAGGTCATGGTGCCGCAGCTCGCCGTGGTGCTCGGATTCGTCGCCTTCCTCGTCGCGCTTGCGGTCCAGTTCCGCCAGGGTCGCTACCGGGCGTGGTCGTACTGGTTCGCCGTCGCCATGGTGGGCATCTTCGGGACGATGGCCGCTGACGTGATGCACGTGGCTCTCGGCGTGCCCTACACCGTCTCCAGTGTGCTGTACGCGGTGCTGCTGCTGGCCGTGTTCTGGCTGTGGCGCCGCACCGAGGGCACTCTGTCGATCCACAGCATCGACTCCCCGCGCCGTGAGGCGTTCTACTGGGCGACCGTGGTCGCCACCTTCGCCATGGGCACCGCGCTGGGTGACTTCACCGCCTTCACCCTGCACCTGGGCTACTTCACCTCCGCGGCCGTGTTCGCGGTGCTGATCCTCATCCCGGCGGTGGGGTACCGCTGGCTGCGCTGGAACCCTGTGTTCTGCTTCTGGGCCGCCTACGTGATCACCCGTCCGCTCGGCGCGTCGATCGCCGACGGCCTCGGAAAGCCCCGCTCCGTCGGAGGTCTCGGACTCGGCGACGGGCCGGTGGCTCTGGTCCTGCTTGCCCTGATCGTGGTGATGGTCGGCTACCTGTCGGTGACCAAGGCGGACGTCCAGGGCGAGCACGAGCCCGCCGCCGCACCGGAATCCGCCCCCGCACGCGTGTAGCGGCAGGTGGAGGGAGCGATGGCCTGCGCCGGTGGTGGCGGTGGAGTCCCCATGGCCGAGTCAGGCCATCGCTCGACGTGCGCGCCCCTCGATGCGAACCAAGGGCGTGAGGGTCGCTGAGGTCTGCCCGGCCGGTCAGCTGGTCGTCTGAGGTCCGTGACGGTCGGCTGCCGGCGCGGTGGTTGCTGTGCTGCGCCGCTGTACAGAGCGCCTACCCGGGCCGGTGGCGTTTCCGCCACTGGCGCACCCTCATGACCACCGCCACGGCGACCATGAGCGCGGCCACCCTCACGGCGGAGTCGGCGAGGTCCTCCGGGCCTCCGAGGATGCGGGCCAGACCCCACCCGGCAAGTGACAGCGTCGGCCAGACGATGAGCGCGGTGGCTGCGAGTCGACGCCGGAGCGGTGTGATGTCGGCCATGAGCTGAGGTTACTGGTTGATCCGTAGGCAGGTCCGTACGGTTGTGCGACTCGGAGGACCGCATGGCGACCGGACCTCTTTGTCCCGTACGAACTTCGCCGAGCGCCTGCTTCGGGGGTCTCCTCGGCGGCCTGGCCTGGCCCCGGTGGCGGGGTCGGCGGCCCTTGCCGAAGGCATCGGCGTCGGCCTTGACCGCTTCCCAGGGGCACTGCCCGGGGCCGACTCACACCCTTGCCCGGAGCGCCCGTGCATCAGACCGGGCCCTTCCCGGCTCCGCCGACTGCCCCTAGAGGTGCGCCGGGCAGGCTACGAAGGCGGGACCGTGAGTAGGCTCGCCTCATGTCCAATACGTCCGTGATGTCGTCTTCTTCGCTCTCTGCCGGGATTGACATTGCGACGCGTTACCTGGACCTTGCCGGCGTCTTCTCGTGCGCGCTGCTGGGTGGCGCTGTGGCCCGTGCGGCCGGCCTGGACCTGTTCGGGTTCTTGGTGGTCGGCATCGTCTCCGGCTTGGGCGGAGGCCTGATGCGGGACGTGCTGCTGCAGCACGGCACCCCGATCGCCCTGACCGACTATGCCTACCTGCTGACCTCCTTCGCCGGTACCGTGATCGCTTTCCTCATCCAGGTCAGTGAAGAGTCCTGGTCCCGACTGTTCACCGCGCTGGATGCCGCGGTGATCGGGTTCTGGGCGGTCGCGGGCGCCAACAAGACGCTGGCGGTCGGCCTGGGCTGGCTTCCGGCCGTCCTGCTGGGCACCCTTACCGCCGTCGGAGGTGGCGCCCTGCGCGACGTCGTGCTCGGTCGAAGGCCGGCCGTTTTCGGCGGCAACGGCCTGTACGCCACCGTGGCCCTGGTGGTCGCAGCGGTCACGGTGCTCTGCTGGTACCTCGGCATCCCTGAGGTCGGTATCGGCCTGGGCATCGCCTTGGCCTTCGTCTTCCGGCTCACCGCCGTGCACTACGGCTGGAACCTTCCCAGTGGTCTGGCCTGGCAGCCGCACGCCAAACTGGCCTCGCTGATGCGACGCCGCTCCCGCCGCGGGAGAGGGCCGCGCTCGGGCAAGGAGTCTTCATGACCGACCGTGCCCACACTGTGCTGGCCGGCCTGGACGGCATCCGCTCCTACCTCGAGGACTTTTACAAGGACCTGCACAGACACCCCGAACTCGGGCTACGGGAGCACCGCACCGCACAGAAGGCGTCGGATGCCCTGCGGGACTTCGGCTACGAGGTCACCGACGGCATCGGCGGCACCGGCGTGATCGGAATGCTGGCCAACGGCGAGGGCCCGACCGTCATGGCCCGCGCCGACATGGACGCCCTACCGGTGCGAGAGCAGACCGGCCTGCCCTACGCCTCCACGGTCTCCGTGACCGCCGACGGTGGCGCGGAGCAGCCTGTGATGCACGCCTGCGGGCACGATGTGCACGTGACCTGTCTGATCGGCTGCGCACGGCTGATGGCTCGGGCCAAGGATGCCTGGCGGGGCACCTTCGTGGCGCTCTTCCAGCCCTCGGAGGAGAACGGCGACGGCGCCGACACCATGATCAATGATGGTCTGACGTCCAGGTCACCTCGACCCGACGTGGTACTCGCCCAACACGTCCTGCCGTATCCGGCCGGCTATGTCGGCATTCGCTCCGGGCCGTTCCTGTCGGCAGCGGACAGCCTGCGCATCACAGTCCACGGCCGGGGCGCACACGGCTCCATGCCTCAGGCCGCAGTGGACCCCGTGGTGATGGCCGCGATGATCGTCGTGCGCCTGCAGACCATCGTCTCCCGGGAAGTGGCCGCCACCACCCCCGCCGTCGTCACCGTGGGCAGCATCCATGCCGGCACCGACCCCAACATCATCCCCGACAGCGCGGTCATCCAGCTCAACGTCCGCACTTACGACCACGCCTCGCGCACCAAGGTCCTCCACGCGATCGAACGGATCGTCAAGGCCGAGTGCGAGGCGTCCCGGTCACCGAAGGCACCTGAGATCGAAAAGACCGTCACCTTCCCACCGACGGTCAACGACGAGGCCCCGACCCGGCGCGTCGCCGAAGCATTCACGGCCTACTTCGGTGAGGACGCACACACCATCGACCTGCAGACCGCCAGCGAGGACATGAGCGAGATCCCCAAAGCGTTCGACGCGCCATTCACCTACTGGGGCATCGGCGGCATCGACCCCGACCTGTATGCCCAGGCGGCCAAGAACGGCACGATCGCGCGGGACATTCCGGTCAACCACAGCCCCACCTTTGCCCCCGTCATCCAGCCGACCCTGGACACCGGTGTCAGCGCCCTGACCGTTGCGGTACTCGCCTGGCTCGGCACGTGACCGGGACGTCCCAGCGATCGGCCGCTGATGCCGCATCAGCCGACGTTCGCCCTGGTTCTCCGACCCGCGCGCCGTTCTGTGAGCCGGCAGGCTCGTGGCCGTTTCCGGGAGCTGGCGGAGACCTCGGACAGCTTTGGTCAAGAGCCCGATCCCTCATGCATCCCGTTCAGGAAAGATGCTGGATCGGCGGGCTCATCCCGCCTTACGGTGGCGCCATGAGCAATCACTCGGAAGCGCCTGTCGCGCCCGTCGAGGCCTTTGAACCCCCCTACTACGTGGCTGTCTTCACCACGGTGCGAACTCAGGACCAGAGCGGCTACAGCGAGACCAATGCACGCATGGAAGACCTGGTGAAGGACGTCCCTGGGTTCCTGGGGATGGACCACGCGCAGACTCCTGGCGGGCTGGGCATCACGGTCGGGTACTTCCGCGACGCCGACGCCCTCACGGAGTGGCGGACCAACGCCGAGCACCGCGCGGCGCAGAAGCGCGGGCAAACCGAGTGGTACGAGAGCTACACGCTGCATGTGGCGAAAGTGGAGCGGAGCCACGGGTTCACGCGAGCGTAGGCCCCGCGGCGCCCGATGGCAGGCTGACCAACCGAAGTCACCTCAGCGACCGTCCCGCGAGTAGCTCACGGTCGCCAGGAAGTGCTCTCGACCGACCAGCCGACACCGCTCCTACCAGCGGCGATGACTTTTCGAGAGGCGCCGGATCCCCGGGCTCTGCGGTCCAGGAGGGCTACTCGGAGTAGTCCATGGCGACGTGGCAGTGCACAGCCACCATGCGGTTGTGCTCCTCGGTGCCGGACTCCGAGTCGGGGGAGTGGCGCTCGCCGTTTTCCGACTCGGGAGCGTGAGGGGCGTCCTCGCCCTGATGGGTGACCGTGGTGGACTCTGATGCTGTCATCGCCGATCGCTTCCTCTCCTGGGCACGGGGCGCGGGAAGCCGTCCCCGCACTGTTCGAATACACCCCCGCATCCGCTGCTGACGCCGGCCTTGACACGAGAATGATGGAATTCCGCTTGTCTTTGACGACACCCATACGCGCAGGTCACGGGCCGTGGGGTGCCACCGGTGCACAGTGGATTCCGTAGTTGACAGGGCGCTTCGAGCCTGGGCCATACTGTCCGGCGCGACACCTCGTTCGGTGAGGCGTCTGCGCGGTTACAACCCACTGACCCGACGACGTCGAGGGACGCCCAGGTTCAGGACAGGTCCCCCCGGATCAAGGGGTGGCCGTGGCTTCCCGCCCAGGACGGGTGGGGACACGCCGCGCAGTGCTGAAACTCCTACGTGGAGGGTGTCGGCCAAGTGCGGCCGTGGTCCGGGAAGGACTTCGTGCTGCCCTGGGGCGGGCGGCGATGCCGTCGTCCGCGTGGACGAGCGCACCGAGGTGCGCGGTCACGAGAGGAGGCAGTCGGGATGTGTCCCGGCAGTAGTCCGAGTACCCGACCCGCTCTCGCTCAGGCTGCCTCCCGCACCTGAGCCCGTAGCGGTGCTGTAAATCCAACTTCACTGTGGCAGAGCCCAGTTGTGTTCCGTTCGGAGTCCTTCCTGCGAGCGGCAACTCAACGAGCCTGGCCTGTCTGTCCGCGTGCCTTCGCCAGTGTCGTCTCCCTGCCGTCACGGGTTGCCCTTCCATGTGCGCGCGGGCGCCGTATCGCGAACGCCGACCCGCCCCGGTCGTCTCACCCGACGCGCACTGCCCCGGGCGTGCCCTCACCCCTGCCCGTGACGCCGTGCGGGGTTGCCGGTGCCTCCGTCGCCATGGCCCGCCGTGCGAGTGCTCGCCGGCTTACCGCCGTGACGGCACGGACGTGTCGCGATCCGCAGGCCTCGGCCGTCGGTGGCTGCCCCAGTGACGTTCCGTCGATTCCCCGATGCCCGCTCAGGCACCCAGATACAGATAGAGAAGCACCATGCTCACCACTGCCACGCAAGCTGCCGGCGATCTGCTGCGCGACGGCTACGCCCGAATCACCCTCCGCGACGGCGGAGAACCCCTGTTGCACCGAGTACTCGGCGAGAGCCGGCAGTTCTTCGGCCGACCGGTCGGCGAGAAGGAGCGCTACGCAGCCGCGGACTTCAACTTCGGCTACCGCCCGCTGGGCCGTGAGTTCTCGGTCAGCGCGGAGCGCCCGGACCTCAACGACTGCTTCACCCTCTGGCACGACCGGCTCGACCTGATCCCGAACTCCGCCGAGATAGCGGAGTTGACCGAGGCACTGCTGGCCTGGCGCGCGTACCTGTCCGCGTTCGTCGCGGACACCGTCGGCGAGGTGGCCGCACAACTCGGCGGTCACAAGGCGCTGCCGTTCGAGGCGGCCTCCTACATGCAGCTCAACAACTACGCGACGGCGGACTCCGACCGCGACCTGCTGCAGGACAAGCACGAGGACGGCCACCTGGTCACGGTGATTCACACCACCGCACCCGGCCTGGAACTGTGGCTGAACGGCGAAGCCTGCCCGATGCAGACCGCGGCCGACGAGGTGCTCCTGATGCCGGGCTCGGTCTTCGCCGACCTCACCGGCGGCCGGATCCCGGCGCTCTACCACCAGGTGCGCAACCTGCACATGACCAACCGCACCGCGCTGATGTACTTCGTCAATCCGGAGCTCGCCGAGCCGATCTACGCCTGGACCACCGAGCCGGACACGACACAGGTGGACCTGCGCGAGAAGATCCGCAGCAACCCCTCGATGTTCGGACTCCCGGACGTCCCGGCCCTCTGACCGCTCCCCGCGCACCGCTTCGGCCGCCGCGCAGACTCGGCGGCCGAAGGAAGCCGGCGGATGGTGAGCCTGCGCTGGTCGGACGTGGACGTGAACAACCGGGTGCTGTTGTTCCGATGCCCGCTCTGTGCATCGCACCGCCGCGCCGGCACCCTTGGCGCGCACGGGCGTGGCCTGGACGGAGGACGGCGATGTCTTCGCGACGAGGAACGGCCGCCCGGTCGGTGGCGTCAAAGGCCCCGGACTATGATCGGTCCGGGGCCTTTTGGCTGGTGCCCCGGCAGGATTCGAACCTTCGACACCCGCTATAGGGGTTCGATTCCCGTGTAGTACCCGGCGCTCATCACTGGCGCCCATGGAGGCGCGGATCGCCGGGTAAACGCCTGTGATGGTGCCCGCGAGGCCCGTTCCGGGTGCGAGAGGCGGCAGGACAGGTGGCCACGTAATCGCACCTCAAAGACCCATCGGCGCGTGCCTGCTCGAGCCAGGACGCACGGTCTGCAGTCGGCGGGCGGCCTGCCCCTGGCAGCGCATACCGCACGATCCTCATTCGAAGACGATGACCCGTCGTCCGACGACGTCGCCGCGGCCCAGGGCCTCCAGGTTCTCGTTGATGTCTTCGAGCCTGACTTTGGTGACGTTGTGTTTGACGAGGCCGGCTTCGGCGAGGGAGAGCACCTCGACGAGGTCCATGTGGTTGCCCCAGAAGGAACCGAGGTAGGACAGCTCCATCCCTACGAAGGGGAACTGATTGTGCTCGACGCGGTGGCCCATGAGGCCGATGGCCGCCAGTGCGCCCTCGGGGCCCAGCAGGTCGAACCCCATCGAGATCGATGCCTCGCTGCCGACGCAGTCCAGGATCGCGTCGATCGTCCTGCGACCGGTCAGCCCCTCCAACTCGTCCTGGATGGCCTCGGCGGACTTGTCCCTGACGTTGATCCCGTAGTCCGCGCCGTTCTCCCTCGCCACGTCCAGCTTGCTGTCCGTACGCGCGAGCGCCACCACAGTCGCGCCGCTTCCGAGCAGCTTCGCGTACTGGACCGCGTAGCTGCCCAGACCGCCGATACCCGTGACGGCGACGATGCGGCCCGGGCCGAGCTTGCCGGCGTCCCGGAGCTTCCTCATCCCGCGGTACGGAGTCATGCCCGCGTCGGTCATCGGGGCGAGGAGCTCAGGCGTCTTCGCGGCCTCCTCGGAGACCGGAATGGCGTGGCGGTACTCCACGGCTATGTACTCGGCGAAGCCTCCTGGGGGGCCGAAGCCCACCCACCGGCCGTTGCCGCTGCACAGATGTTCGTTGCCTTCGCGGCACTGGCGGCATGTGCCGTCTCCCCAGCTGGGATTGACGACGACCATGTCGCCCTCTGAGCAGTCGATCGTTGCCGGTACAGCGCTGCCCAGGCCGGCTACACGGCCCGTGACCTCGTGTCCCGGGATGTAAGGCAAGTCCACAGGAAACGGACCTTTGAAATAGCCGTCGACGAGCTGGTAGTCGCTTCGGCACATACCTGTCGCGGCGACTTTCAACAGAATCTCGTCCGGCGCGGGATCCGGCACGGGAACCTCTTCGATCCGAAGGGGTTCGTTGTATCCGTACATCCGAGCTGCTCGCATCTGCATGGGGGGTGCCTCGCTTTCGCAGGCAAGCAGCGGCACGAGCCGGTGCAGCGTGGCGAGACTGGGCGCCGTGACCGGTCCCCGCGGCCGCCGCTCCGCTTCGGATGTCACCAGGTTCCCGCGTCGGCCGTTACCACGCATCCGGAGATTCGAAGGGCGAGAGGCATCGGGAGAGCGTCGCGGGGTGAGCGCCGCAAACCACTCTTCGCATGGCTTCGGCGCCACGGCGGGGGAGGCCCCGGCAGCATCGCCGAGCTGCGGTCACGCGGTGGCCCGGTCCCCCTTCGCGGCCTACGGTTGACGCATGGGAGTGCCACGCTGCATACGTGGCTACACGGCAGCGCAGGCGCGCTGAAGCCGGCCCGTGCCACCGTGTCTTTCCCTCGCCATACGGGCATTCGAGGCCCGTATGGCGAGCAGAGTCCCTGCCAGACAGCAGCAAGGGGAAACAGCCGGCCCGGCCACAGCGGCCCCTTGACCCGGGCAACCACAGCGACCGTCACAGGACAGCGACTGCGGCGGACTGACGCCGGCAGCGCCTTTCGCCCTCCCCGATCACCGGTAGTGGATACGAGGGATTGCCGTGATCAAACCCTATGGTCCCTACGACTTCATGCCGCCGATCAGGACCTTCTCGGTGACCTCGGAGTCCGTGGCCGACGGCGAGCCCCTGGCCCGCGAGCAGGTGAGTGGCATCCTGGGAGCGGGTGGATCGGACATCTCACCGCAGCTGAGCTGGTCCGGCCACCCCGAGGGGACACGCAGTTTCACCGTCGCGATGTTCGACCCCGATGTGCCCACTGCCTCAGGCTTCTGGCATTGGGCTGTGGCCAACCTTCCTGCCTCCGTGACCGATCTTCCGGCCGGGGCGGGAGACGGAAGCGAGCTGCCCGGCGGCGCGGTGACGCTGGCCAACGACGCCGGCTACAGAAGGTACCTGGGTCCGGCGACACCACCAGGCAACGGTCCCGACCGCTACTTCCTCGTGGTGCATGCCGTCGACGTGGAGAAACTGGAGGTGTCCGCGGCGACGACCCCTGCCCTCATGGACTTCCTTTTGTTCACCCACGCAATCGCACGGGCAACCATGTACGGGACCTACGAGCGGTGAGCGACTGGACGCAGGCACGGCGACCCCAGAAGGCGGAATGCCGTTCCAGTACCGGGCGGAGCGCTCATGAAGCCGACGGCGTGCGAGGCACGCGCGGAGACACTGCTGTGGCTGCCGGCGTCACCCCGTGCTGCAGGTTGTGGTCTTCGGCTTCAGAGACGAAACCGGCCCGCCACCACGCTGTGACCACTGATGCGTCTGCCTCCCGTGTCGAATGGCCACGAAGCCACGCGGGTCGGCAAGGATTCGTATGGTGGCAGGTCCTGGACGCCGTCGTGCGCTACTGATGCACGGCCGACCCTGGAGCGCCGTTGCTACCCAGGGGTCGGGATCACCGATCGTTGAGACCACGAGGAGTACGAACCCGTGAGCGACAACCCCGCGAACATCTGGCCGCTGGACGATGCACGACCAGGCGAGGTCGTCGTGATTGCCCGCTGGAGCCCGAGGGCCGGTGAGAGCGAGACGATCGCATCCATGCTCCCCGAACTGATCCGGGATTCCCGAGCCGAGCCTGGCTGCCTCGGCTACCAGATCTACCGCCCCGACGGCGCCGCCGACGGCGACCTCGTGCTCGTCGAGCACTACGCCGACCAGGCGGCGGTGGACGCCCACCGCGACAGCGCCCACTTCCGGGACCTCGTGCTGAAGCGCATCGTGCCCCTGCTGGCAGACCGCCATGCAGTCGTCACAACTGTGCAGTAAGACTCGCGGCATGGTGGCGCACACGTGGCACCTACCGCCCCGAAATGCCGCAGGAGAAACGTCCAAGTGTGGTTGTCAGGCTCCTTGGTCGGCTTTCGGGATGCCGCATCGTGGGACTTGGGGGTGAGTCCTTAGTCCACGATCTTTGAAACTGCCGTGACGCGAGCCACCGTGGGGCCCCCAGCGGGCCGGCCAGGGGGCGGCTGTGCCGACTGCGAGCCGACCCAGGGCACAGCCCCGCCGAGCAGCTTGTTAGTGTCCAACCGAGCGGGGAGAGCAGCTGAGCGCATGCGGGAGTGTGGGGGAGCATGGGACTGATGGATCGCGTGCGCGGTGAGTTCGTAGACATCGTCGAGTGGACGGACGACAGCCGCGACACCATCGTGTGGCGCTTCCCGCGGTACGAGAACGAGATCAAGATGGGTGCCCGACTGGTGGTTCGGGAGTCCCAGGTCGCGGTCTTTGTCAACGAAGGCCGGATCGCGGATGTCTTCACCCCGGGCACCTACACCCTGGAGACCCAGAACCTGCCGCTGCTCGCGACGCTCAAGGGTTGGAAGCACGGGTTCCACTCGCCGTTCAAGGCGGAGGTCTACTTCGTCACCACCCGCCAGTTCACCGACCTCAAGTGGGGCACCCGCAACCCCGTCATCGTCCGCGACCCGGAGTTCGGGATGGTGCGGTTGCGAGCCTTCGGCGCCTTCGCCGCCCGGGTCACCGACGCCGCCGCTCTGCTGCGCGAACTGGCAGGCACCGACCCGGAGTTCCGCACCGAGGAGGTGCAGGAGTACCTGCGTCAGCTCATCGTCGGGCGACTGGCCAACGCGCTGGCCGCCGCGCAGGTACCCGTGCTGGACCTGGCGACCCAGCAGGACGCACTGGGCGCCCGGCTGGCTGGGCTGCTCAGCGAGGAACTGGCCTCGGTCGGCATCGCGATACCCAAGTTCGTGATCGAGAACATCTCCCTCCCCGAGGAGGTCGAGGCCGCCATCGACACCCGTTCCCGGATGGGGATCGTCGGCGACCTCGGACGCTATACCCAGTTCCAGGCCGCCGAGGCGATCGGCGATGCGGCCCGCAATCCCGGCGGCCCCGGTGAGGGCGTCGGGCTGGGGGTCGGTATGGCGCTGGGTCAGCGCCTGGCAGCCGGCCTCACCCCGCCGCCGGCACCCGCCTCGCCCGCGGTGACCCCGCCTCCCCTGCCCACCCAGCAGCAGTGGTACCTCGGCGCCGGCGGGCAGCAGCAGGGTCCGTACGACACTGCAGCGCTGCTCGGGCTGATCAGCAACGGCGCCCTGACCCGCGGCACCCTGGTCTGGCAGCCGGGCATGTCCGGATGGCTGCCGGCCGAGCAGGTGCAGGAACTTGCCCGGCTCTTTGTCAGCACCCCTCCGCCGCTCCCCCCGCAGTCCTGAGCCACCACGTCGTTTCGGACTTCCTGCAGCGGCCCTGAGAGGAACGGCCATGACCGATCCGAGCACCGCCGATCCCGCAGCCTCACGCACCTTCCCGTGCGAGGCCTGCGGAGCCACCGTGGAGTACGCGCCCAGCACCGCCGCGCTGCGTTGCTCCTACTGCCAGCATGAACAGGCCATTGTGCCCGTGCTGCGGCAGGTGCAGGAGCATCCGTTCGAGGAACTGGCCACGCTGCCCGCCAAACCACTGGCCACCCCGGGCGCGCTGCGGACCTTCCACTGCCCGGGCTGCCAGGCGTGCACCGAGAGTGACTCCCTTTCCGTGCGGTGCCAGTTCTGTGCCACGCCGCTGGTTGCCGACGCGGCCCCCACCGAGCGGGTCGTCCCCGAGGCCGTGGTGCCGTTCGGCTTGGATCGCTCCGCCGCGCGAAAGGCACTGCGTGCGTGGACGTCCTCGCGCTGGTTCGCTCCCTCCAGCCTGAAGAAGGTCACCGAGGCGGAGACGTCAAAGGGCAGCTATCTGCCGCACTGGACCTACGACGCCGCCACGATCTCGCACTACCGCGGCGAGCGGGGAGAGCATTACTGGGTGACCGAGACCCACACCGTCACCGAGGGCGGCGAGACGCGCACCGAAACCCGTGAGGTGCAGCGCACCCGATGGTGGCCCGCGTCCGGGACCGTCGTCGAAGACTTCGACGACGTCCTGGTGCCGGGCACCACCCAGATGACCCAGAAGCAGTTGGACAAGCTGCACCCGTGGCCGCTGGACGAGGCGCGGCCGTACCAGGAGGAGTACCTGGCGGGCTTCCAGACCGTGCGCTACGACATCGAGCCGGAGGCGGGCCTGGACACGGCCAAGACGAAGATGGCCTCGGTGATCGAGGCCAGCTGCCGTAACGACATCGGCGGCGACGAGCAGCGAGTGCATTCCGTGGACACCCGCTACTCCGACCTGACCTTCAAGTTGCTCTTGCTGCCAGTGTGGATTCTGAGTTATCTGCACGCGGGCCGGAGCTGGCAGGTCATGGTGAACGCCCGCACCGGCGAGGTGATCGGTGAGCGGCCGTACAGCGTGTTGAAGATCGTGACGGCCGTGCTCGCCGCCCTGGCCGTGGTGAGCGCAGGCATCCTGCTGTATCTGGGGCTGAGGCACAGCTAGCTGTGTCGGAGACGCCGCAGAAACTTCGCCGCGTATTCGCCGCAGCCACCCGCAGAACGCTTCCGATGACGGGACCTTGTGCTGCACCAGCGACGATGGCAGGGGTGTCGCAGGATTCGAACCTGCGACACCCGCTCTAGGAGTTCATCCCGCCAGGTACAGGCCCAACAGTGGGGCCCCTCCCCATGGCCGGGCCCAGTCCGCTGACTACGGCCCTCGTGCCTCGTCGTACGTCCCCGTTGCCGTCAGCAGGTGCAGTCGGGCGTCAGGCGTCGTTCACAAACCCCTGCCATTGAGCGGTTCCTGACCTCAGCGTCGAGTACCCTTCCGTTCGGCAGGACGCGTACGTGGCCCGAGCCGACAGCGTCCGCATGGAACAGTGACGACGACGCCTACTACGGCAGGCGAGCGTCTACAGCCAGCCCCGGCGAGCGGCTTGCAGACCTGCCTGGAAGCGGGTCTGCGCTCCGAGTTCAACCATGAGGTCGCGGACGCGGCGCTGGGCGGTCCGGGGGTGCCAACCCATATGCCGAGCTATCGCCTCGTCGGTCAGGCCGGCGGCCAGCAGGCCGAGCAGGGTGCCGTGGTGTGTCTTGTCCGGCGTCGGCGCAGCGCCCGGCGGACCGAACCGGATCGGCACCGCGTCCGCCCACGCCCGCTGGAACAGAGCGATCAAGGTGTCCAGTAGCGAGGACTGATGAATAATCAGCGCACTGTCGCTGGTCGGGGAGCGCTCCAGAGAGATCAGCCCGATCCGGTCGTCGGCGATGAACATCTTGACCGGAACCCCGGTCGTCACCCGCGCCTCCTCGCCGCTCGCCACCAGTTCGCGGATCGCGGCCAGTCGGCCCGGCAGTTCGAGCCCGGACCGGTCGTAGACGCAGCGGTACCGCACTCCCGTCGGCAACAGCTCTGACTCGATGGCGTTGGTCCCGAGGCCCTGGATGTACGGGGGCCGGTCGAAAATGCTGACCTGCTGAACGGCGCTGCGCTGGAGCTGGGCGAGTCGCTGCACGATGCCCTCGCGGGTGGTCACGGTCTCGACGATCTCGTCGGGGCTCACCGCCTTCTGCCCGGTGCGGTAACGCTCCATCAGCCCGGCGGCAAGCACCCGTACTTGCTGCAGCGCTTGCTCCTGGGAGCGGACCAGCACTTCCATCGCCATGTCAGGGCGCGCGGGTTGGTACCGCACGGGGCGGCCCGGCAGCCGGGAGACCAGCCCTTTCGTCTCCAGCGCCGTGAGCGACGCAGTCACCCCCGCGTACGCCACGCGGGCGCGGATTTCGGCGGACGTGGCGGGGCCACCGTCCAGGAGGCCCAGGTAGACCTCCTGTTGTCCCGGTGTCAGCCCCAGCGCTTCCAGCACTTCCCATCACCACCGTATTCACGACACTGACGCGAACTACCCGCCCATCCTCCCTTCCAGCGGACTTCACGGCGTGCCAGCGTGACGAAAAACACAGCGATCTTGGGAAGGAGGCGCGAGTGCGTATCCAGCGCAACCGCGGGGACGGCTCTGCGACAGCCGCTCAGCAAGAGGCCACCGCACCGCCCGCGAAAACCGTCGCGATCAGCACGGGCTTCGATCCGTCCCACGCCTATGTGCCGGGCTCGCCGGCACTGGACAGCTACCGCCGCGGCCGCAGTCGTGTGGTTCCGGACCGGAGGGTTCCCAAATGAACGACCCAAGACGACGGCGGGCGGCGGGCCTTCCCGCTGCTTCGCTACTCGCCGCAGTGCCCGGCACTGCGTTCGCCGTTTTGCACACCATCAGAAACAGTCCGCGCAGAGGGCGGAGCGTCTCCGCCGGCCTGGCTGTGCTCAGCAGTGTCGCGATGGCGCTCCTGGGCGTACAAACCCCGGCGCAAGCGGTGACGCCGTCAGCCGACTCCACCGCGCCGAGCAGCACCATCCGCGTGGAGCACACCTGCGCCGCCGCAAAGCCGGGCGAGTTCAGCTGCTTCGCAGAGCGCCGCACCGACATCAAGGCCGTCAAGAGGCTGGCGCAGACAGCCACTCCCAACGGTTACGGCCCCGCCGACCTGTGGAGCGCCTACAACCTCCCGTCCGACGGCGGTGCCGGACAGACCATCGCGATCGTCGACGCCGACGACGACCCTACCGCCGAGGCTGACCTCGCCGTCTACCGCAAGCAGTACGGGCTTCCCGACTGCACCACCGACAACGGCTGCTTCTCCAAAGTCGACCAGCGCGGCGGCACCCACTACCCGACGCCCGACCCGAGCTGGGCAGGGGAGATCGCGCTCGACCTCGAAATGGTCTCCGCGATCGCGCCCAACGCGCACATCCTGCTCGTCGAGGCCGACTCGCCCAGCATCGACGACCTCGGCGCCAGCGTCGACGAGGCGGTCGCCCTCGGCGCCAAGTACGTCTCCAACTCCTACGGCTCGGCCTACAGCTCCGACCCCGGCAGTGGTGAGGTCGGCGAGGAGCTCTCCTGGGACGCGCACTATGACCACCCAGGCGTCGCGGTGGTGGCTTCCTCCGGCGACTTCGCCTACGGCGTGACGTATCCCGCGGCCTCCAGCCACGTCACCGCCGTCGGTGGCACCTCGCTGGCGCGTGACTCGAGCGCCCAGCGCGGCTGGAAGGAGTCCGTGTGGAAGGGCAACGACGGGAGCGGCGCCGGTTCCGGCTGTTCGATCTATGAGCCCAAGCCCGCCTTCCAGACCGACTCGGGCTGTGCCAACCGCACCGTGGCCGACGTCTCGGCGGTCGCCGACCCGGCTACCGGCGTCGCGGTCTACCAGACCTATGGCGGAGGCGGCTGGGCAGTCTTCGGCGGCACCAGTGTGTCCTCGCCGATCATCGCCGGCGTCTACGCCGATGCGGGTACGCCCACGGCCGGCAGTTACCCCAACGCCTATCCGTACGCGGCGACCAAGGCCATCAACGATGTGACCACAGGGAACAACGGCACCTGCGCCCCGGACTACCTGTGCACCGCCGGCCCCGGCTACGACGGTCCCACAGGCCTGGGCACGCCCAACGGCCTGACGGCCTTCCGCACCGGCCCGCATGGCCAGATCACCGGCAAGGTCACCGACGGCACCACCGGCGCCGCCGTGTCGCGCGCGCTGGTCACCGCCGGTTCGGCGTCCGCCTACACCCGGGCCGATGGCACCTACTCGCTGGTCGCACCGGTCGGCCATTACGACATCACGGTCGCGGCATACGGCTACGCATCCCGCACCGTCACCGGAGTGGATCTCGCCGACGGCGCGAACCTCACCGAGGACGTCGTTCTGACCGCGGTCCCCAGCGTCACGGTCTCCGGCAAGGTCGTGGACGGTTCCGGCCACGGCTGGCCCCTCTACGCCACGGTCTCCGCCCTGGGTGTTCCGGGTGCGCCGACCTGGACCGACCCGATGACCGGTGCGTTCTCCCTGAAGCTGCCGCAGAACGCGTCCTACAAGCTGCGCGTCAACCCCGCGTACAACGGCTACCAGACCGCCACCAAGACGATCGAGGTCGGCACAACGCCACTGAGCGTCGAGGTACCGTCCACCGTAGACGTCTGGGACGCCGACGCCGACGGGTACCAGCTCAAAGAGACCGGCCGGACTGAGCCCTTCGACTCGACCTCCACGCCCGACGGCTGGAGTGTGGTCAACGCCGACGGCACCACCCATGGCTGGGAGTTCGACGACCCGGGCTCCTATGGCAACACCACCGGAGGCAGTGGCGGTTTCGCCACGGCACGCACGGACGTCTACGGGTACGAGCAGCAGGACACGTACTTGACGTCCCCGGTGTACGACCTCGGCAACGCGCCGAACCCCGAACTGACCTTTGACACGGACGTCGCAACCATCAACGCGGACGCGGTCTCGGCGCAGGTCAGCGACGACGGCGGCCAGAACTGGCAGACCATCTGGTCGTCGGCCTTCACGAACGGAAAGATCGTCCTGCCCCTCACCGGCTACGCCGGCAAACCTGCCGTACAGGTCCGTTTCCACTTCAACACCACGTTCGGCTCATGGGCTCTGGACAATGTCTTCGTCGGCCAGCGCGACTTCGCTCCGGTTCCCGGCGGCCTGGTCACCGGTACCGTGACCGACGCCAACACCGGTCATGGACTCGTCGGCGCCACGGTGACGGCCGATGGCTCGTCAACGGTTCGTGCCATCGCTGCCGCCACACCTGACGACCCCGGCCTCGGCGACGGCTTCTACCACCTGTTCTCGCCGGCTGGATCCGTCAAGCTCACTGCGGAGAAGTGGCGCTACGGCGCGCTGGACAAGGCTGTGGAGGTGGGCGCCGACACCGTGGTGAACACCCCCTTCGTCCTCCAGGCCGGTCAGATCTCCACCACGGCTTCTATCAGCTCTTCGGTGGCCTGGGGCGGCAGGAGCACGCAGAACCTGAAGATCACCAATACCGGTGGCCTGCCTGCGTCCGTCACGCTTGGTGAGCACCCCGACGGCATGACGACCGCCACTGTCAAGGGCGCGCCTCTGCAGCTCATCAAGGGCACGTTCTCCCCGCTCCCCTCGGTGACCAAGAGCGACACGTCCGGTTCCACGGTCGCGCCGCAGGACGGCACCGGAAGCGGCGTCTGGGAGGCTGCCCCCAACCTGCCCGTCAACAGCGCCTCGGGCTCCGTCGACAGCTACCGCGGCAAGATCTATTCCGCTCTCGGCTACGGGGGGAACGGCAAGGACAGCTCGGCTCTGTACGTCCTCGACCCGGTGGCCGGGACCTGGACCAAACTCGCCGGCGCGACCGACGCTCGCGAGGGCGCGGCCCACGGGTTCATCAACGGCAAGCTCTACATCACCGGCGGAACGGGACCCGGTGGCGGAAACGATCCCAAGCTCGAGATCTACAACACCACCACCAACACCTGGAGCACCGGCAGTTCGACCGACCCCGACCCGCGCTTCAGCGCCGGAAGCGCCGTGCTGAACGGCAAGCTGTACACGGTCGGCGGCTGCAGCGGCTTCGCCTGCGGCATGACCGACGTCGAGGCCTACGATCCGGCCGCCGGCAGCTGGACCCAGCTCGCCGCGTACCCGGAGCCGACCTCCTGGGAGTCCTGCGCCGGCATCCAGGGCGAGCTCTACTGCGCAGGCGGCACCTCCTCGCAGGGCGGCGCCAGCCGGCACGCGTACAAGTTCGACCCCGCCGCCAACACCTGGTCGAAGATCGCGGACCTGCCGATTCCACTGTGGGGCTCGGCCTACGCCGCCGCCAACGGCCAGCTGGTCGTGTCCACCGGTGTCACCGAGTCACTCGGCGCGCAGGAAGCCACCAACCAGTCCTTCGCCTACGACCCGTCCAGCAACAGCTGGACCGCTCTGGCGAACGCCGATCAGGCCGGCGCCAAGGCCGGCGGCGCACTGGGCTTCTACAAGGTCGGCGGTGAACTGGGCAACGGAACTCTGACCCCGGCCGTCCAGCGGCTCGCCGGCTACGACCAGGAAGAGCCGGTCGACGTCACCTGGATGAGCACCGACGCCCAGAAGTTCACCCTGCAGCCCGGCCAGAGCACGACCGTGGCCGTCACGCTGAACGCCTCGGTGCCCGAGGTGTCCCAGCCCGGCGTCTACACGGCCTATCTGTCGGTGGGTGCCGACACGCCGTACGTCACGGGGAAGGTCCCGGTCACCCTGACCGTGGCCCCGCCCAAGACATGGGGCAAGGTCTCCGGCACCGTGCTCGGGACGACCGACACCGGCGGCACCGCCCCGATCAGCGGAGCAACGGTCGAGCTCGACTCGTCCAGCTCCCAGTACACCCTGTTCACGGAGGCCAATGGCGCTTACGGCCTGTGGCTGGACGCCGGCAACAGCCCGCTCACGGCGATCGTGGCCAAGGACGGTTACAAGCCGGTCACCTTGAAGGTGCGGTTCCAGAAGGGTCGGGCCACTATCACCAATGTGACTCTCACGAAGCTGTAACCGGGCAACCTCGGTCGGCCTCAGCCGAGGTCGACCGACCGCAGCACCCTTCCGCCGTGCCGCCTGGCTCCCGGTCAGGCGGCACGGCGGACGTCTCGTACCGCCGGCTCCACGGCGGCATCGTTGCTGGATCCGGCCATCGGCGTACCCTGCCGGAACTCGTGCTCGCGGCCGTGTACCTGATCCCCGGACGGTCGGCCTCTTCTACGGTCGGGCAACTGCGTCGATGTCACCTGGTGATGTCGGCACTCCGCGATCTGCTGCTCCCTCGGGATGGCGATCAGTTCACTGCCCACCAGTCATTGACGATCCTGGCGTATTCCTCCGGGGCCTGTTCCCAGATGTAGTGGCCGATGTCGACGATGTCGAGCCTGCTGTTGGGCAGGTGCCGGTGCAGGTACTCGGCGTTCTCAACCGGCACCACGTGGTCGTCGCGGCCGCCGATGACCTGCACAGGCAGTTCGATGCCGGGCAGCAGATCGCGCAGGACCGGTAGGTCCTCGCGGTAGGCGCGGAGGTATGCCATTTGGTCGACGATCCGCTGGCCCACGTAGGCCCCGATGTAGTCCTCGCGCACGATCTCCGGCACGTCGTAGCCCTTGATCTTGCTGATGGCGATCGTGACGATGTCCTTGGGGTGGAGTGCCCGGTACGGTGCAAGGTCCTCGGCATGCACCCACTCATCCAACGGGCCTGCCAGCTGCAGCGGGGCCGACGCGCCTCCGCTGCCCACGACGGCGCTGCGAAAGCGGTCCGGGTGCTGGGCCGCGGCGAACAGCACCGCGCTGGTGCCGATGTCCGGGCCCACGATGTGTGGCTTCGCCAGTCCCAACTCGTCGGCGATCCGCACGATGAAGTCGCTCATTGCCCTCGGTGACAGCAGGTCCTCCCGCATGTTCGAGTGCCCGAACCCCGGCAGGTCCACGGCGATCAGGCGAGTGGTCTCGGCCAATCGCGACCAGGTCGCGTGGTAGGCGTAGAGGCTTTCCGGAAACGGGCTCAGCAGCAGCGCTTCTCGGTCGCGGGGTCCGTCCTCGCTCTCGGCATAGCGAATGGACAGTCCGTCGACCCTCCGGAACCGGGGCTTGATCTCACTCATGTACTCGCCCTTTCTGAGTGGGCTCTTTTCGTATGCCAAGGGCGGTCGTCCTGACGTGGTCCGAAGACGCCGCCCAGAGGCGCGCGGTACAGGTTCGAAGCGGGCGCTCGAACCAACAATACGCGCACATGCTCCTATATTACCCGCGTGGCGTCCTGGAGGGAGGTCTGCAGATGGCAAAAGGCGCGTCCATGCAGGTAGGAGGCGTGATGGCAAGCGGGTGGGGTGCCGTCGTGACGGTCACGTCCGCAGATGCCGGGATGGGGGCGGCGCCGCTCGGAGTGCTTCCGGCGACCGGGGGAGGGAGCGTCGCCTGCGAGGCCGCGATGGGACCCGCGTCCATGGTGCTGTTCTCATGACTGCGCGAGGAGCGGGTTCTTCCAGAGAGGAGGGCCACGAGGGGCCCGGCGGATTGTGTTCGTGGGATCGGCCGGGTCCGTGATCGACACCGCGGCACCGCTTTAGAGCGAGGTTGAGCGACTCCGAGGCTGACCTGCGGAAGCAGCATGTCGGCGGACAGGCGGTACACGCCCTGCCGGCGCCCGCCCTTCCCCATGGCTCCCCGCTCGTTCTGGCACGGTTGTGGCACGGGGAAAGGGCCTTGCCAAGAGATTCATCGCCCGGCTTCGATCGTAGCCATGACCAACGGCGCAACCATCAGCCTCGCCGATGACCAGATCTTCGGCAACCAGATCCTCCGCGGCATCAAGATCCTGCGTGACCATCTGGGCTGTTCGCTCCATGAGGCCCTGAACGCCTTTGTCGCCCGGTACGAAGTGTTGAGGGCAGAGCGGCCGGAAGACTTCGCGTGCGGTCATGAGGAGTACTGGGTCGGCTTCTACTCGTGAGGCTCCATGGCCAGCGCGGTCAGGTTGTGGGTGACCGCTCGGCCGGCTGGCCCCATCTCGCAGGCCAAGCGCTTAGAAGGCGACTCGTGTGATCGTCGGCGCATCCCTCCTGACCTGGTGCTCCACGGACGCCGAGCGCGATGGATCGGCGCCTTCGACACGTATTCAGCAGGGGGCGCCAACGTCCACTGGCTACGGCCGCTCCCGCCGGGTATCTGGCTGAGCATGCTTGCCCTGATCTATACCGCGCACAGCGCAGCAACCACGGTGTGGGCCTTCGTGGGAGCCATTCTCATCGTGCTGGCGGTGGGTTGGTGCATCCGGATGAATCTCACCTGAGGCGCGATCCAGATTTTTCGGAGTTCGGCGGTCTGGGGATGTCGAGAACGTGCCACCGGCTCCGTCCCAGGGACATCAGCGGCCACCACCGGCCGCACCAGGAAGAAGGAGAAACCAGCATGGCGATTCAGCGGATGGACAACGTCGGCATCGTCGTCGAGGACATGGAGGCCGCCATCGCGTTCTTCCTGGAACTCGGTATGGAGCTGGAGGGCAGGGCGGAGGTCGAGGGCCTCTTCGCCGACCAGTGCACCGGACTCGACGGCGTCCGCTGTGACATCGCGATGGTCCGGACCCCGGACGGTCACGGCCGGCTCGAGCTGGCGAAGTACCGCAGCCCCGCGGTGATCAGCGCCGGGTCGCGTAATCGGCCGCACAACATTCTGGGCACGCACCGCGTCATGTTCGCCGTCGACGACATCGAGGACACCGTTGCCCGCCTGCGCCCCCATGGCGCCGAACTCGTCGGCGAGATCGCCCGGTTCGAGGACAGCTATCTGCTCTGCTACCTCCGCGGCCCGGAGGGCATCATCGTCGGGCTGGCCGAGCAACTGCACTGAGAAGGAGGAACCGAACCATGCAGCCGAACGGAAGCCATGAGATGGACCTGGGAGAGAGGCGGCTCGCCACCTCCGAAGTCGTGCCGAACCGCTCTATGCCCTCGCCGTCGACGCCGAGTTCCTGAAACGCGTTGATCACGCTCTTCCGCACAACTCCTGAGCCGCCGTCACGGAACACGATGAGGCGGATGGTGCAGTTCTCCGAACGCCGAACCACCCCGCCGCCCCATCGCACGCCTTCCTCGTCGGGCTCCGTGGCCACGATGTCCCCGCAGGCGATGCCTCGGACGAACCAGGGGATGTTGTCGAGCCGCACAGTGCCGTCACCCTGGTCGATGGCCCACAGACTTTCCACCGAGGCCGGAGGCCAGTCGGCCTCTATCCCAAGCCGGAAGTGCACCTTCACGTACGAGCCGCTGGGATGCGTCATGCTGCCCAGGATGCACGCATCAAGCGGGCCGCCTGGAGGGGCACTCTTTCGATGGCGACCTCTTCGTCCCGAACGAACTTCGCTGGGCGCTGGACCTCGGGCCGGCATGTCTCTCACGTGCCCCGATGGTCCGCAGCTGTCCGTGCTTGTTCGCCGGTGTGTGTCGGCGTTGTCACGCAGTTGGACACTCAGGCGAGTCCGGCTCCAGCGCATTGAGCCCCGGCTGGTCGCTTGCAGGCGTCGTTCTCTCGGAGGACGGGCCCCCGGAGCTGGTTCCCGCGGTCGGCGCCACGAGGAAACCGGCGGGGTAGGGGAACGGCCGTCTGGCCCGGCCCGTTGGACAGGCATGGGGCTCAGTAGGCGAGCGGGACATCAGGGGACCGGGCCCGGGGTGATCACCCCGGACGGCTGCGCGGTCGAGCTGTACTCGCGGCTGCCGGTCGGGGATGAGCCGGACATTGTCGCCGCGGCCGTGCCGGCGGGTGCGCACGTCCTGGAGCTGGGCTGTGGCGTGGGGCGCGTGACCCACCCGCTCCTGGAGCTGGGTTTTACGGTCACCGCCGTGGACGAGTCCCCAGAGATGCTCAACCGAGTCCGCGGGGCGCGCACGATATGCAGCCCGATCGAGGACCTTGACCTGGGCGAGACATTCGACGTGGTGATGCTCGCGTCGTTCCTTGTGCACGCCGGAGACACTGAAGCGCGTCGGGCGCTGCTGCGCACCTGCGTCCGGCATCTCGCGACGGGCGGCTGCGTGCTGATCCAGCGAGAGGGCGAGGACTGGCATACGAACCTGCCGCGTGAGCGTGTCGAGCCCAGCGGGTTCACAGTGCGGATCGTGTCGGCCGAGCCATCCGGTGATGGGGTGGACTCCATATATGCGGAGTACGAGTTCCCTGATGCCACATGGACACAAACGTTCCTGTCCCGGCCGCTGACGAAGGAGCAGTTCGAGGGGGCGCTCGCGGAGGTGGGCCTGAAGGTAGACAAGTACCTGACGGAGGACCGGACATGGGCGCGGGCGGGTTTCGCGGCCTAGGGGTATGTGCCTCGACGACTGGACGTCGGGCTCGTCGCTGTTCGGAAGACGCCGTATGCGGATGACGGCTGACCTGGCAACTCCCTGACCTGGGTCGGAGCGCGATCGGCACCGCTGTTCCCCGTCAGTCCCCGCTGCGCCCCGCCGGACCGGGCACGCAGGGCACAGCCGACCCTCTGCTTTTTAGTCGATCAGAAGCCGAGGTCCTGTCCGGCGGATCACGCTCTACTGCAAGTCCAACTCGCCAACTGTCTGGTCCCCACTGGTCTCGCCCGTCGGACGGAACCCGAGTGCTCGGTAGAAACGTTCCGGCCCGTCCTCGCCTGGGTGCCAGGTGGTAGTCAGGAGTGTGCCACCACGACCTCTTCGTCCCGAACGCGATCCGAGCTCGCATGACCCTGATCCGGGACCGCAGGTCTACGCGTCCGCCGTCCAGCAGCGTCCATTTCAGTCCGAGACGGTCGTCTTGCAGCTGCTCCGTTTGGCCCCCGGTGCGTTACATCCTGACCCCCGTCAGCGACGGACAGGTGCCCCAGTCGGTTCCGTTCGCGATCTGCACTGCCTTCCCCTCGCACCTCGGGTCACCGACGAATTGCTTATCAGGGCTGCCAGTTCGGTCCTGCACCGGGCAACCCGGGGATGTGCAGGGGTGTTCCGTGCCCTGTCATTGCTGTGATTGACCTGCATGCCGGATGTTCGCGGCGGAGGGGGATGGCTCGGTTTGAAGTTCCCCCGCTGAGCTGGACAGCCTGATACTGGGACGGTTGGGTCCCAGAGGAAGCAGTCCAGGTTGAGTGGCAAGAGCAACATGAGCAAGCGGTACACGCCCGAGTTCAAGCAGGACGCGGTGGAGCTGGTTCGCTCCTCCGGTCGGAACGTGACCGAGGTTGCCCGGGAGCTCGGCGTGAGTGCCGAGGGGCTGCGCGGCTGGGTCAAGCAGGCGAAGGTCGACCGCGGCGAGGGGCCCGCTGGCGCGCTGACCAGTGATGAGCGGGACGAGCTGCGGCGGTTGCGTCGTGAGGCCGCCGAGCTGAAGAAGGCGAACGAGATCCTGGTAAAAGTAGTCATGCCGCCGCTGTGCGGCGCCACCGTGGCGGGATGAGAATCCGGCTGGACCGCGCCTGCAGGACGCCAGCCCAACGCTACTGTTCGCCATCGGCTCGCCAGGGTCATCCTGCGGATGGTGACGCCCGGTTGACGTCGGTGCCGTGTGGTACTTCGAGTCCGCGTAAAAAGTATGACGCTGGGGCCTGAGGGATCGTTGACTGCTGCCACGAGCGCGAATCTCAGACTCTTCGACTGGTAGGCCCCTTCGGGCGGCACCGTCCGCGGCCGATCATCGGGGAGGCGAGGATGGACGTTATCGTGGACCGGGTCGCCGGCTTGGACGTGCACCGCGATACCGCGGTCGCCACGATCCGGGTTCCCGGCAGGCGCCGGGGCAGTCGGCATCATGAGACGCGGACTTACCAGACCACCGTGCGCGGTCTGGGTGAGCTCGGCAACTGGCTGGTCGCCGAACATATCGAGCTGGCGGGCATGGAGGCCACCGGGATCTATTGGAAGCCTGTGTTCGCCGCGCTGGAGGATCGGCTTGCGTGCTGGTTGTTGAATGCCCATCACATGCACAACGTGCCGGGCCGTAAGACCGACGTGGCCGACTCCGCGTGGATCGCCCAATTGTTGGAGCACGGACTGGTACGGCCTTCGTTCGTGCCGCCGCCGGAGATGCGGGATCTGCGGGATCTGACCCGCTCGCGCAGCGCGGTCACCCAGGAGCGGACCCGGATGATCCAGCGCCTGGAGAAGGTGATGCAGGACGCTGGGATCAAGCTGACCTCGGTGGCCTCGCAGGCGTATTCGAAGTCTGCCCGGGCCATCGTGGACGCGCTGATCCGTGGTGAGGGTGACCCGAAGGCGCTGGCGGCGCTGGCCAAGGGGCGACTGCGCTCCAAGCAAGACCGTCTGGTCGAGGCCCTGGGCAACCGTTTCCGCCCCGAGCACCACGGTGTGCTGGCAGCGCGGCTGCTGGACCACATCGACTCGCTGGAGGAAGCATCGGCGACGCTGGATGCCGAGATCGGACGGCGCCTTGCTCCGCACGCCGATCTGGTGGAACTGATCCGCTCCATCCCCGGCGTTGGGCCGAAGAACGTCCAGGTCCTGATCGCCGAGATCGGACTGGACATGGAGGTCTTCCCCACGTCGGCCCACCTCGCCTCCTGGGCAGGTATCTGCCCCGGCAACAACGCCTCCGGCGGCAAGCGCCGCCCAGGGCATACCCGTCCCGGCTCGCGCTGGCTCAAACAGGCACTGACCGAGGCCGCCTGGGGAGCCGCCCGCACCCGCGGTACCTACCTGGCCGCCCACCATGCCCAGATCAAGGGCCGTGCGGGACGGTTCAAGGCCATCGGCGCGACCCGGCACGACATCATCGTCGCCTACTGGCACATCGTCCACGACCGGGTGCCCTACCGGGAGCTGGGATCGGACTGGATCGCCCGCCGGTACTCGCCCGAGCGCCGAGCCCAACGGCTGATCTCCCAGCTGGAGGACCTGGGCATGAGGGTGCCCGTGGTTCCGGGCACGTCGGCGTGACGTGGATTCATATCTCAGCAGCGGCCTTCTTCGCGAAGGAGATCGTGAAGTAGGCGAGGTGTGCCTCTTCATCGATGCGGAGAAGGCCACCGAGGGCAACCCCGATGGCTACAGCGTTGCGCTGCTGTGCCGTGTACTGAAGGTCTCGCGCGCCACGTACTACTTCTGGCTGGCAAGTCGGCCGGCCGTCGCCGAGCGGCAGCGCGCCGAGGACGAACTCGCTGAGGAGATACGGGAGATCCACGGGAAGTCGCGTGGTGCCTATGGCGCCCCGCGCGTGCACGCCGCGCTGCGGCGCAAGGGCCATGCGATCAACCGGAAGAAGGTTGAACGGATCATGCGGGAGCGCGATATCCGAGGCGTGACCCGCCGCAAGCGCCGGTACCTGACGAAGCAGGACACCAAGGCCGCCCCGGCCCCGGACCTGGTCGGCCGCGACGTCACCGCCGCCGAACCCGGCACGAAGCTCGTCGGGGACATTACGTATCTGGCGACGATCGAGGGCTGGTGGTACCTGGCGACGGTCATCGACCTGGCGACACGCGAGGTGATCGGGTACGCGATGGCCGATCACCACCGCGCCGAACTGGTTACCGACGCGCTGGAGATGGCCGCCGGGCGCGGCCAGTTGCAGCCCGGCTGCATCATGCACACCGACCGCGGCAGCGAGTACACGAGTAGCGAATTCTGCCGGAAAATAAGGAAGTTGAACCTGAGGCAGAGTATGGGGAGAACCGGCATATGCTACGATAACGCCGCAGCCGAGAGCTTTTTCGGTTTGCTCAAAGCGGAGATCGGCACGACCGTCTGGGAGAGCCGCGAGGCGGCTCGCGCCGACGTCTTCCGCTTCATCGAAGTCGAATACAACCGCACCAGGCTCCGCAAACACCCCGAGTTCGGGTACCTCACCCCACTCGAAACCCGAGCCAGGCTGCAGCACGACTTCACCCCCGCAGCGTAAGCATCCGCTGTCCAAGATCAGGGGGGAACTTCAGTCCTCCCGCCCGACCGGCGCGTGCCATCCCTCATGTGCCGCACGGAAGGACAGCGTCATCAGCATGGCAGACGAGACAGCGGTGGTCGGCGGTGTCGACACCCACACCGACTTCCACCAGGCCGCCGTGATCGACTCCATCGGCCGGCACCTGGCCACCCAGGCATTTCCCACCACACCCGACGGCTATCACCGACTCCTGGACTGGCTCCGCTCCCACGGTGCCCTCATCGCCGTGGGCGTCAAGGGCACCGGAGCCTACGGCTGCGAACTCGCCCGGCACCTGCGGCACAACCAGGTCACCGTGATCGAGGTGGACCGCCCCGACCGCCGGGCCCGCAGGGCAAGCGGCAAGTCCGACCCCGTCGACGCCTTCGCCGCCGCAACCGCCGTCCTCACCGGCCGTGCCGGCGGCACGCCCAAGGCCCACGACGGCATCGTGGAGGCCATCCGTTCCCTACGGGTGGTGCGCCGCTCAGCCGTCAAGGCCCGCACGCAAACCATCAACCAGATCCGCGCCCTCATCATCACCGCACCAAGCGAAGTCCGCGAACCGCTGCGCGCTCTGGCCCCCGCCGAGCTGATCAAGTACCTGGCCCGCTCCCGCCCCGGCACGCAGACCAACGACCCGGCCTGCGCCGCCAAGGTCGCCCTGCGACGCCTGGCCCGCCGCCACCAATACCTCACCACAGAGATCGACGATGCCGATGCCGAACTCAAGACACTGATGACCGAAGCAGCGCCTGAGCTGGTCGCGTTACCCGGTGTGGGCATCGAGACCGCCGCCCAACTCCTGATCACCGCGGGAGACAACCCCGAGCGACTGACCTCGGAGGCATCCTTCGCCCACCTGTGTGCAGCAGCACCTGTCCCGGCCAGTTCGGGCCGCACCAACAGGCACCGTCTCAACCGGGGCGGCGACCGCAGGGCCAACCACGCACTCCACATGATCGCGCTGGTCCGCATGCGATACGACC
Organism: Streptomyces sp. CA-106110; assembly: GCF_050936285.1. Classification (NCBI taxonomy): domain Bacteria; kingdom Bacillati; phylum Actinomycetota; class Actinomycetes; order Kitasatosporales; family Streptomycetaceae; genus Streptomyces; species Streptomyces sp. CA-106110. Next base: position 6,933,991 of record NZ_JBNJNB010000001.1, read on the forward strand.
AACGCACCCAGGAATACGTCGCCCGCCGCACCGCCGAAGGCATGTCCAAGAGGGACATCCTGCGCTGCCTCAAACGCTTCATCGCCCGCGAGGTCTACAAGTACCTCACCGGCCAACACACCCCACCGAAGGCACTCATCCAGACCGCTTGACGGCCTATAGGAGTCAGCCGTTCACCTGCGGATGACGCCTCGCGGACGTGAAAATCGGTCCAGGGGCTGTCCGCCGACGCCGCTTGATGTTTGGGCTGTGAGCCCGCATAGGAGTCTGGTGAGGGAGCCGTCCGAGGGGCCGCACACTGTCGCCTTGAGCACGCCGATCAGCTTCTCCGTTACCCCTCAAGGCTCCCCGGGCAGCGCCGCCCGGCCATCACATCAGGGGGTACATGGTGGAGGAGTTGAGAGAAGACCACGACGACGGAACGGTCGGGCGGGTCGCGGCGATCGACATCGCGAAGGCGTCAGGGATGGTCTGCCTGCGCGTCCCGCACGACACCATCGAGGGTCGGCGCGTCCAGCGGGTCTGGACGGTCGCCTCGACCACGAACACGATCCTGGAGCTCGGCGACCGCCTGATCTGCCAGGGCGTCGAGCGGGTCGTCATGGAAGCGACGGGTTCGTACTGGCGTCCGTTCTTCTACCTATTGGAGGCCCGCGGACTGGACTGCTGGCTGGTCAATGCGCGCGATGTGAAGAACGTCCCTGGGCGTCCGAAGACTGACAAGCTGGACGCGGTCTGGCTGGCCAAGCTCGCCGAACGCGGCATGGTCCGTGCCTCGTTCGTCCCGCCCAAGCCGGTCCGCCAGCTGCGGGATTTCACCCGCACCCGCACCGTGTTCGTCCAGGAGCGCACTCGCCACAAGCACCGGGTGGACAAGGCCCTCCAAGACGCGCAGATCAAACTGTCCGGCGTTGTCTCGGACCTTTTCGGCATGTCGGGACGGGCCATGCGCGACGCCCTGGTCGGCGGCGAACGCAACCCCCGCGCCCTGGCCGACCTCGCGAAGGGCAACCTGGTCAAGAAGAAGGCGGCCCTGGTTGAGGCTCTGACCGGGCAGTTCGAGGACCATCACGCACGGCTGCTAAGGGTGCTGCTGGGCACCGTCGACCACCTCACCGACCAGATCCAGGAACTCGACCGACTCATCGCCTGCACGCTGGAGGAGATCACCACTGCGTACGACGGCTCGGGAGAGGGACCGTCCACCGGTGGCGTGAACGCCCGCGACTTGGCCGAGAAGCTGGACGCGGTCCCTGGGATCGGGCCGGCGACCGCGCAGATCATCCTCGCCGAGATCGGTGCGGACATGAGCCGCTTCCCCACCCCTGAACACCTCGTCTCATGGGCGAAGCTGTGCCCCCGGACGATCCAGTCCGGGGCGAAGAGCACCACCGGCCCGGCCGGGCAGGGCAACCCCTGGCTGAAGGGGGCGTTGGGCGAGGCCGCCAACGCCGCCGCCCGCACCGACACCTTCCTCGGCGCCCGCTACCGGCGCATCGTCAAACGCCGCGGACACGCGAAAGCCCTGGTCGCCGTGGCCCGCTCGATACTCGTTATCACCTGGCACTTGATCAACGACCCGGACGCCTCCTACCAGGAGCTCGGCGCAGACTGGCACCAGCGCCATCTCAACCCTGCCCGCAAGACCCGCGATCTCGTGCGCCAACTCCAGGCCCTCGGCCACCAGGTCACCCTCGAAGCCGCATCCACCTGACTCACCCACCCCGACATCCGGTCCGCAAGCGGCCCGGATGCTGCCGCCTGCCCTCCCGAAGCTCAATTTTCCGATCAGCTTCATCAACGACGCCGGACGGGGACATACACCAGCGTCCCTGTCCGGCCGTCGTATCAAGCGATGGCCGCAGCCGGAGGAGGCTTGGATCGAACTCCTAAAGCGGTGATTACTCGCCCGCCCGCCGTACGCCAGTGCAGGACACCTGCTTGCCGCCAATGGGGCATGTCAAACGTAGCCGCACGGTGCGATCATTCTGTCCGTCGACATAGCGGGGGAGGGCGTATGGCCGGCCTGACAGTGACGGTGTGTCTGCCGGCCGGGGGCGCGGACGACATCGAAGGGGCCCTCGCCGTGGCTCTCGCGCCGTTCGACCAGAACGGTGACAACCCTCTGGACCGCGGCATGTGGGATGCACGCCGCATCCTCGGTGGCAGCGACGGCCGGGGGTTCGCGATCGTCTACGGATACGAGGACGATCCCAGGCTGGTTCACGACAAGCCCCGATACGACGGCAGCCCGGCTCCCAGCGCGCCAGGAGTCTGTGCCGGAGGACCACGTGCCCTGCTCGACTTCTCGCGGCCTCAGGCCGCTTCCGAACGAGCGGCGGCCGCGTCCTGGGACCTGTGGCAACGTCTGTCCGCCATGCATCCTCCAGCCCTGCCCCTCCGGGCCTTCGTGGACCGTTGGCGAAACGATCCGCACGCGTTCCCGGGCGGCCCCTGGAGCGACGGAATGGTGGCCGCCTACCAAGCCCAGCCGCTGATCAGGGCGTACCTCGGTCACCCCTGGAGTCTCGGGTTGGGCTTTCCGGGCTCCCCGTTCCATACGGAGCATCCCGTCATCGGCTACTCCGGGAGCCGTGCTGACTACATCCGTCAGTTCTCCCGGGCGCTTGCGCCGGACACCGATGTGCTCACCGTGGATGGCTGGTGGCGGGAGAGCGGCGGGAACGCCGTTCATGCGGCTTGCGACCCGGAATCGTGTCCTCACGATCCTCCGGGGCCCGCCGTATGGCCGGGCAGCGAGGCATACCTGGCGCAGCTGCCCGGCGACACGATTCTGGTACGGCTGCACTGCCACTGCTGATATCCCCACAGAAGTTGTGCCAGAACCCGTGTTCATGGACAGAGCCAGCGAGAGGTTGGCCCTGACATCAGTGGGTGACACCAACAGGCACGCACAGTGGTGGACAGCTAAGAACTGCTCTGTGCTAGGCGGTCCTTCACGAGCGGCCGGATGCACCGCCTCCCGTGAGGAGCGACTGGGGCGCACGCGCCTACGGATCAGAAGGTCTCTGACATCCATTGCTGACATCAACGTCGTCGGACGGTGGCGAATCCCACGGGCCTCCAGCGGATCGGAGAGCCGCCGCCGCTCATTGTTCCGGCAGATCGCTGGGAGCCGAAGTCGAACTTGTAAAGCGGCGGTCGCGTATCAAGACCCGGACGACAATGACGGCAACGCTGACGGCAACGAGCGCGGACGACGACAACGCCCGGCGGCCTGTCACGGAAGCCCCGCAGACCCGCTGGCCCAGCCAGCTGGGGTGTGCCCACATCTTCTAAGCGCCTGGTCGGGTTGGGCGGGTGAGTGTCCAACTGCCACCAGCCCTTTGAGACGGCCCGTCATAGCGTCACCTCCTGGAGCGCCTACGGCGACCTCTACGAGGCACTTCGCGGCCTGTAACCCAAGCTGCGGCCAAAGCGACGTCGGACCACGCCGAACGGTGGATCCCGGGCTAAGATCGCGCAGTCGCCGTTGTGGTCACCGCACGTCGAAGCGGTTAGCGAGGGCTTCATCGCCTCCCCGAACCCAGTGGTCGAAGGTTCGGGCTCGGGGAGGCTCCGACAAGGGGAGAAGCAGGGGGACTCACTATGGAAGAGCCGCGTCGCCAAGGCGGCCGGTACGAGGTGGGCACGATACTCGGCCGTGGTGGTATGGCCGAGGTCCATCTCGCCCATGACATCCGCCTGGGCCGCACCGTCGCGGTGAAGACGCTGCGGGTGGACCTCGCCCACGATCCGTCGTCCCAGGCCCGGTTCCGCAGGGAGGCCCAGTCAGCCGCCTCGCTCAATCATCCCGCGATCTGCGCGGTCCACGACACCGGCGAGGACTTCGTGGACGGCGTCTTGATCCCGTACATCGTCATGGAATACGTGGACGGCTCGACCCTGCGCGAGCTGCTGCACAGCGGTCGCGAGCTGCTGCCCGAGCGCGCCATGGAGATGACCGTCGGCATCCTCCAGGCGCTGGAGTACTCGCACCGCAACGGCATCGTCCACCGGGACATCAAGCCCGCCAACGTGATGCTCACCCGCACCGGCCAGGTGAAGGTGATGGACTTCGGCATCGCGCGCGCGATGGGCTCCGGCATGACGATGACGCAGACGGCCGCAGTGATCGGCACGGCGCAGTACCTCTCGCCGGAACAGGCGATGGGCGAAACCGTTGATGCCCGCTCCGACCTGTACTCCACCGGCTGCCTGCTCTACGAACTGCTCACCGTTCGGCCGCCCTTCATCGGCGACTCCCCGGTCGCCGTCGCCTACCAGCACGTACGCGAGGCCCCGCAACCGCCGAGCGTCTTCCGCCCTGAGATCCCCCCCGAGGTGGACGCGATCGTCCTGAAGGCGCTGGCCAAGGACCCTGGCTACCGCTACCAGTCCGCCGACGAGATGCGCGCGGACATCGAGGCGCACCTTGACGGACAGCCGGTCGCCGCGACGGCCGCGCTCGGCGTCGTCGGATACGGGTACGGCGGCTACACGGACAGCGCACCGACCACCGCCCTGCCGACGCTGCAGCAGTCGCGTCCCGCGTTTGCCCAGCAGCCCCCGCAACAGTCTGGCTACAGCGACGGCGGCGGCCGCCCGGGCGGCGCCGGCTTCGACTCCGGGTACCCTGATCCGGCTCGCGCCGGAGGTCGGCGTCTGTCGCTGGGTGCGCTCATCGGCATCGTGGCCGGTCTCGCTCTGATCGGCATTGTCGTGGGCACCGCGCTGGACGTCGGCGGCAACAACGGCAACGACCAGCAGCCGGCCGCCAACACCTCCGCCACCTCGGGCAGCGGCCAGTCCGGGACGGACACCGCGCAGGCCCAGGCGAAGTCGCTCGACGCGCTGCTGCAGTCGAGCAACAGCAGCCGCACGGCGGTGATCGACGCGGTCGCTTCCATCAAGCAGTGCAGCAACCTGGCTGGTTCGGCGACCGACCTGCGCACCGCCGCAAGTCGGCGCGACGACCTGGTCACCAAGCTCTCCCAGCTCACCTTCGACAAACTACCCAACCACGGCGACCTGGTGGCCCAGCTCACCACGGCCTGGAAGGCGTCCGCCGCCGCCGACAACCACTACGCCGCCTGGGCCGACCAGGCGGCCGGCGCCAAGGGCTGCCATAACGGCCACGCGACGAAAACCGAGCAGACCGACCAGGGCAACGCGGCCAGCGAGCAGGCGACCCTCGCCAAGAAGAAGGCTGCCGCCCTGTGGAACCCCATAGCGCAGCAGTACGGTCTCCCGCAGCACCAGTTCAACAAGCTCTGAGCTTGATCTTTAACCTCGGCAAGATCGTTTCTTGTCGGGGTTCTTGATTCGCCGGACAGAGAGCGCGGCCGTCCTTGAGGCTTCGGAGTGTCGAGCAACGAAGCACCAAGAAACGGCCGCTGTGATGAGTGTTCTGGATGACGCCGCCCGCGTCGAGTCGCTGTCCGTGTTGTCCTGCTTCCGTGAGGACTTCCATGCCTGCCTGTCCCGGCGAGCGGATGCACTGTTCGAGCTGACGGATGCGGTTCTGTGTGCCGACGGCCCGGTCACCTCGCTGGTCGACCTGACGCTGGTGGCGGAGCACCAGCGGGGACACGGCGCGATGTACGACGCGCTGAACTGCGGGCGCCTCCAGGTGGAACGTCTGCGCCGGTCGTTGGCGTCCCTGCCGCTACCCAGGGCGGCCGATGGGAGGATCGTGCTGGCGGTCGATGTCTCGCCGTGGCTGCGGCCCGATGCGCCGACCAGCGCGGAGCGGCTGTTCTGTCATGTCTACGGGCGGGCCAAGAGCAACTCGCAGTTCATCCCGGGCTGGCCCTACTCTTTCGTCGCTGCCTTGGAGACCGGACGCACATCCTGGACCGCGCTGCTGGACGCGGTGCGGCTGGGCCCGGCCGACGACGCCACTGCGGTGACCGCCGCCCAGCTCCGCGAAGTTGTCGACCGGATCATCGCTGCAGGGCACTGGAGCGACGGTGACCCGGACATCCTGATTGTGATGGACGCCGGCTACGACGTCACCCGCCTCGCTTTCGTCCTCACGGACCTGCCGGTCGAGCTGGTGGGCCGTCTCCGCTCCGACCGGGTGCTGCTTCGACCCGCACCACCGCACCGTTACAGCCCCAAGGGGGGCCGGCCCCGCAAGCACGGCGGAACCTTCACCCTGGCCAAGTCCGACACCTGGCACGAGCCGGAGGTGGCGACCGTCACCGACACCACCCGCTATGGGAAAGCCGAGGCGATGGCATGGGACCGGATGCATCCCCGGCTCACCCACCGCGGGCCCTGGCTGGACCACGAGGGCGAACTCCCCGTTCTGCATGGCACGTTGATCCGCCTCAGGGTCGAGTACCTGCCCGGTGACCGTGACCCCAAGCCGGTCTGGCTGTGGTCGTCGGTCACCGGTGCGAGCGCTGGACTGGTCGATGTGTTCTGGCAGGCCTTCCTGCGAAGGTTCGATCTTGAACACACCTTCAGGATGATCAAGCAGACGCTCGGCTGGACCCGTCCGAAGGTCCGTGAGCCCGATACGGCGGACCGCTGGACCTGGCTGGTCATCATCGCCCACACGCAGCTCCGGCTCGCCCGCCCACTCGCCGAGGATCTTCGCCGCCCCTGGGAGAAGCCCGCCGAGCCGGGGCGGCTCACGCCCGCGCGGGTGCGGCGGGGGTTTCGGAACCTCCGAGCGAAGACGGCCCGTCCGGCGGCCGCACCCAAACCTTCCCGGCCCGGCCCCGGACGCCCGACCGGCTCGAAGAACCGCCGCCGGGCACCCAACCACGACGTCGGTAAAACCGTGAAACGCGATCTCAGCATCGCGGAACACAAGAACCGTGCAGGTTAAAGATCAAGCTGAGCCGCTGGCCGCGGCACTGAGTAGACCGTATGAACCGAGCCGGTCACCGAGACGACAGGACAGGTTCGGGCCGCTGCGGTGACGGGGTCGACGGTGCCGCATCGCGTCGAGGGCTTCGGTGCGGAGGCGCTCGCGCCGCCTTACCAGTGGATCCTGTCGGTCCTGGCCGCACCGGAGGCCGCTTGCGGGATGCGGGCGATGAACGCTCGAATTGAAGACCGTGCTGTACAGCAGGGAAGCACAGCAACCGACCGCGACCACCCTGACGGCAGTCTGACGGCAACGACAACGGCCGTCAGCGTACGCAGCGGTATGTCACGGGGTGTCGATGTCAGTCGTTGTCGGGCCGGATCATGATCCTGGCCGCACGATCAACTCGCCTGAAAAGCGGAAGGTCGCCGGTTCGACCCCGGCCCCAGCCACCGTCGCCTACCAGGGCAAACACCCCCTCCGGGATCTTCCGGAGGGGGTGTTTTCGTATCGGGTACGCGAACGGCCTCGACCGTGCTCTTCGTGCATGCCCCTCGACGGCAGCCGTTGAGGGCAGCACGGATGCACATCCCGGCCTGTGCGGCTCAGCCTTTCGGACGAGTCAGAACCATGCAGCGGCCTCGCCCAAGGGCCGTCCCGTAGCGGCCTTGAACCCGCGAGAGTGCAGCCGAGAAGGTCTTGGACCTCGCTTCTTCGGTGATCCAGCGAGGCAAGCATGGGGCACCGGCCGAGGCCGCAGCTCAGCCGGATGTTGTCGAGCAGATCGCGAAGCTCGCGTCGCTCCACGACGCTGGCATCCTCACGGACGAGGAGTTCGCGGAGAAGAAGGCTGAGCTGCTCGAGCGTCTCTGACACTTGAGGCGGCCAGTCGGCGCCCGGGCCCGGGTCGACGCGCATGATCCAAATCTCTTGGCGCGGTACTGACGCCGGTTCTCGCGCAGGTGGTTCGACTTTACTCCGCAAGATCAACCGACCGGATCTGCCACAAGGTGAGCGTCAGGTTCGGCCACGCCCTGGGATGACTCACGGGTCGGCAGCTCGCGCCACACCTCGCCCGGGTATGGGGTCCGCCATCAGATCATTCAACGAGGCGCGTGGCGTCGGGCTCGCATGCCAGATCCCACCAGCGGCTCTTGCCCTCGACGGCTCCGTACCGGGCCTCCACGGACCAGCGGGCGGTCTCGTCGTCCTCGCGTAGAGCAGCACGTCGCGCCGGGCGAGCCGCCCCCGCACTCGCCCGCCTCGCACCGCCCCTCTGGATCAGCGTCAAGTCGTCAACTCAGCGGGTGAACCGCTGGTTGCGTGCGTCCGCCAGGGCGCGGTCGGGTCAGCGGATCAGAAGGTGCGGTGCGGCGGATGGCCTGGCGTCCTGGGCCGTCTCTGGGCCGTGCGAGGTTGCTCAACAGTGGCCAACGACGACCAATGACACCTACGCAGGCGCAGCGAGGCACCGCTCGGACCAGCGGAAACGCAGGTCGCCAACTTCTTGGGCAAGACCCAGGGCAAGAAGTCACCTCAGGTCGCATCACTCAGAGGATCCGGCAGGTTGTGCCACTCGTGACCGCACCCATCGGCGCAATGCAGCGCCCGCCTGCGGGTGTCCGCGATGCTGAAGAGGGCAACAAGCAAGCGGAAGGACTTGGTGAGTTCGTAGGCCGGAAGCCCTGCCATCCCGAAGCGCCACTTCGTGAGCATCACTGCAGGCGTGTGAGTGGGACGAATGCCAGAACGCGCAATGCTCTCCAGGACGTCGTCCTCGCAGGCACGGGCCTGCCCGCAGAACAGCACCAGTGCATGCAAAACCTTGCGCCGGTCTTCCTCCGAGAGGCCCTCGAACCACTCGACACCCTCAGCGACCGGTCTTAGCCCCTGCGCGAGTTCGTTCAGGACCACCTCGTGTGCGTACAGCACCGGCCGCCTCCCCTGCGGTACAGACATCGACGATTCCCCGGCTGTTCAGGGCGAAGGCGTGAAGCCGATGGACTGGTCGAGGTGAAACACGGGGCCCGGAGCCGTCGGTGTCCAACCCGTACGCAAGGCAACCCGAACAGCCGCAGCAACACCGGACGGCAGTACAGGTTCAGCCTCTCGACCGATCCAGTTGCTCGGATGCGGCTGATTAGTGGTGACCACAAGCGTCATCCCTGGGGCGTCGGCATGCTCGACCGCGAATGTGCACGGCGACCAGGCCAGGCCCTGGAAGTACGTCGGCCGGCCTCGCAGCCGCCAGCGGTAGGCAGTGCCGTCGACAACGATCCGGCGTGATCCCTTGCGGGCCAACGCCATGACTCCCTCCTTCAACAGCGAAGATGTTAGCGAGCCCAGCCCTGCCGTTCGTCTCTGTTTCAGTCTCCTTCAGCGCCGTTCGCGGGCGTTCAGACAAGAACGAAAGCAGTAGCCGCTCCCACGGCCGACCACCCATGAACGCAGGTGAACGGCCCCGTCCAATGCCCCTGGGGCCACCGACACAGTTGGAAAGCGTGCGGGACGGTGGACTGTCAGTGCGAGGGCCTACCGTCTGCCTCATGGCGAACAGACCCACTGACAACTGGCGTGCCTGGATGGCCGAGACAACCCGCGAGGTGGCGGCCGGAACCTTGGCCCCGGAGTGCGCCGGCGGTGCGGATCTCTACCCCGAGCCGTTGCTGCGGGCGACGGATACCGCCCTGGAGGCGTTCGAGGACGAGGTGCGTGCGCTGCAGGAGCCGTCCGACGAAGCTGTCTTCGGGACTGTTGAGGGGGTGGTTCTCGCACTCAACGCGATCGACGGAGACGGCCAGCACGGCGAGGCTGGCTTCTGCACGGAGGAGCGGGAGCAGCTGTGCGAATACATCGACCTCACCCTGAGCGAGCACGGTGTGGACGTGGCCGCTTTGGCTGCAAGGCAGGGCATCGATCGGTCAGAGATCACAGATCGCTGGCGCGACTGGTAATACGCGTGCTGTACAGCAACCCCAGCAACCGGCTCCGTCCGACAGCGCCGTTCCGGGCCTCGAAGCGGCCGGAAGAACTGCTGCTGACCGGTCTGGCCAGAGCTGCGGATCAGAAGACTTCTGACATCCACGGCTGACATCAACGACGCTAGACGGGGGCGTACGCCAGCAACCCCGTCCGGCCGTCGCACCAGTCGCCGACAGCAGCAGGAGCAGACTCGAATCGAACTCCTAAAGCGGGTGTCGCAGGTTCGAATCCTGCCGGGGGCACAACGCAAAGGGCCAGTTCAGAGGCTTGATCCTCTCGAACTGGCCCTTAGGCGTGATCACGGCCGTGCCACACACGTGCCACAAAGTCCGCTAAGAGTCCACATCGCCCCGCGTCTCGCGGATCATCGAGCCGAGGCGATCGGCGATCTCGCGGTCCCGGCCGTTGACCATGTGCTGATAGATCAGTGCCGCCCGAGGCGTGCTGTGGCCCATCCTGGTCATCAGCTCACGCAGGCTCGCGCCGGACGCGGCGAGGGTGTTGCCGGTGTGCCGAAGATCGTGGAAGTGCACGTCTGCGGTGATGCCCGCCTTCTTCCGTGCATTGGTCCAGTCATCCCGGAAGTTGCTGCGCCGAAGTCGACCACCCTGCGGACCTAGGAAGACGTGACCGTCACGACCGGGGCCCGCGTTGGCGTCGAGGTGCCCCTTCATGTCCGGCAGGAGTTCGGTCGGGAAGGCCACCGGCCGGACGCCGGCGTCGGACTTGGGCGCCTTGTCGAAGAGGGCTCCCGTCTGCATCTCCGCCTGTGCGCGCTGGACCATGAGCGCGCCGTTCTCCGTGTCGACGTCCCGCCGGCGGAGCGAGGCCAACTCGCCAAAGCGCAGCCCAGTGAAGGCAGCCAGGAGGACGAGCAGCCGGTAGCGAGGGGCCATCGCATCGGCAACGGCGTACACCTCGGCCACGGTGAGGACGGGGCGCTCTGGCACGTCGTACCGATCGGCACCCTTGACCCGGCACGGGTTGCGGCGGATCAGCTCATCATCAACGGCTGTGTTCAGGATCGCCCGCATGATCTGGTAGGCCTTCACCACGGTCGGCTCACCGGTCCGGGTAAGGCATTCCGTGCGCCAGGCCCTGACTTGAGCCGTCGTGATCGAGGACAACGCGCGAGCACCGAAGGTGGGCCGCAGATGCAGCCGAATCACTGACTCGTTTCGCTCACGCGAGCGAGCAGCAAGCTTGCGGTCCGTGAGCCATGCAGCGGCGTATTCGCCGAAGAAGACCTTGCCCGCTTCGGGATCGGCCCACTGACCACGGGAAATGTCTGCCTCGATGTGCGTCAGCGCAACCTCGGCATCCCGCTTGGCGGCGTACGTTTCCTCTGCACTGCGGAGTTGGCCCGTACTCGGGTCGCGGTACCGCACCTGCCAGCGACCGGACTTGAGCTGTCGAACGGAGCCGAACCGGCGACGCCTACCCTGGTTGTTCGGCATCAGGCAGCCCTCCTGAGCACGCCAGGACGAACGGTCACCGGCTCTACGGTTTGCTCTGCGACGAAGGCGGACAGGGCACTCTCTGGGATACGGACATGCCGACCGACCTTGACGAAGGTGATCCGCCGTTCCTCGATCAGCCGCCGAGGGAAACGGACAGTCGTACCCAGCAGCTCGGCAACCTGCTGCACGCTGAGCAGTCGTTCCACGGTCACCACTCCCCCTCTGTGGGCAAGTCGGACAGCGCCTCGCGGGCGGTTTCGCGGTTGAGTTGGATGTCTCGGCGGATGGTGGCGGCGAGCCAGGATTCGCGGGGGTGTGGCCGTGTCCGGCGTAGGTCCAGTGGGCGAGGGTGAGCGTGGTTGCATCCGGGTTGTCGTCGGGGTCGGGCAGGCCGAGCGCGGCGCGTTGCTGGGCGGCGCGGTAGTCGGCGCGGACCTGGCGCAGGGCGCCGAGGGTGGTGGAGTAGCGGCGGGACTTGGTGGAGAAGTGGCCGCGGAAGCCGAGCATGTGAGCCCAGTCCCGTAACTTTCGGTCCGGGTAGAGCGGGTGGAGGTCGAGGCAGGCCTCGATCAGCCGGCGCGGGTGGTCGGGCACGTCGAGCAGGGTGAGGGCTTCCGTGTTGCCGATCCGGCGGTCCACGGTGCCGGTGGTCTCGGCTGCTTTGGTGGCGTACTTGGCAACGTAGGAGGCGACGGCCTGTTCGGTGATGTCTTCGCCGTCTCCGAAGGCGCCGATGGGCTGCACGTCGAGTTGGGTGCCCCAGCGCAGGGTGCGGGTGGGCTGGTCGCCGGCGGGTGGCACGTCGACGGAGACGCGGGCGGCTGCGGCGTGGATGGCGTCGGTGAGCAGGTCGAGGGTGGCCCAGGCGGGCGGCGGGCTGTCGGGTCCCTCTGGTCCGTCGAAGCGGATCACGGCGTGGAAGTGGACGGCCCCGCGTTTTTGGTATTCGGCGACCTTGCCGAAGGAGACGCGTGACTGTTCGTGGGCGGCTGTCTGGGTGAGCCCGACGTGTCGGGCGATCTCGCGGCGCAGGTAGATCGTGAAGTAGCGCCACAGGTCGGAGGCGTGGTTGTTCCACAGCACCGCGCCCGCGTAGTCGTACCGCTCCGGGTCGAGCGCGGTACCCAACTCGGGCGCGTCCTCGCCATGGCGGGTGCCGCAGGCGCAGTGCCGGGTGCCGGGGCGGTTGTGGACGGGGCCGAACGAGGGGGCGGTGAGGGTGGCGAAGACCCGGGGGTGATCCCGCACGGTGTGCGGGGTGCCCTTGTCCGGGTCTCCGGTCAGTCCGGCGCGGATGAGGTGGTAGGTGTCTCCGGCGTAGGTCCAGGCGCAGGCCGGGCAGCGGGAGGCCCGCCGGTTGCCGCACGCGACGCGGAGCGTGCCGCCGGGTTCGTGCTCGGTCGTGTAGTGGTGCAGGACCGTGCGGGTGGCCGGGTCGATGGTCTTGGTCGCGCCGACCAGCCGGATGGGGTCGGCGCAGCCGCCGGTGCGTCGGATCTGTTCTTGCCAGCGGTCGAAGTCGCCGGATGCGGCCACCCTGAGCACGTCGGCGAGGGTGGCCGTATCCAGGCCCGCCGCGGTGGCGGTGTCGGTCACGCGGACACCTCCGGCGCGTTGGTGTTCAAAGCGTCCAGAGCGTCGGCGGCTTCGAGTGCTGCGGCAGCCAGGTTGCGCAGGGCCCCGGAGGTACCAGGCGCGGCGATCAGCGCGATTTCGACGAGGTCGCCCCCGATGCGGAGGCTGACAAAGGGTGCGGCGCTGTCCGCGAAGGCGGTGACGCGGAAGCGGCTGTCCGGCTCGATGTGGGCCGAGGTGGTGAGGCTCTTCACGCGGGTCACCTCCGGCCCTGGGCGAGCGCGAGAACCGGGACGATGTGGCCAGTGCCCTTGCAGGCGGGGCAGTCGACGCGGAGGGTGGCGTGGGTGCCGTCGCGGTGGCGGGTGCCGGTGGTGATCGCGGCGGTGGCGAAGCCGTCGCAGTCGCGGCAGACGGGCGTGTTCTGGGCGTGCTGGGGCATGATGGGGCTTCCCTTTCGGGTCCGTTGGATCTGGAAGTGGGTTGCAGGCGCCCGGAGCGGCGGAAGTTTGGCGACGGAGGCCGCTCCGGGGGCCGTTCAGCGGTGCTTGTCGATGTCCTTGAGCAGGGAGCGGAGAACGACCGCGACCACGGCCACCGAGGTGGCGGTGATGGCCACGGCGAGCAGCAGGGAGACCAGGACCGCGCCGACGACCAGGACCACGGCGCCACCGCCGGCGGCGAGGGCGAGCGCGCTGCCCGGGGTGAGCTGGACCACCGGCCGGTTCGAGATCGGGGCTGCCGGGGCCGGGGGCGGTGCGGTGGGCACCGGAGTGTTGGCGGTAGGGGGCGTAGTTGCCGGGGGCGGTGCGGTGTCCGGGGCCGGGTACTTCGGTGTGAACACGGGGCTTGTCCCTTCTGGGGATCGGTTACTTGACGACCGCGCCGATGGCGGGGCCGAGGACGCTGTGGGCGATGAGGTAGCCGCCGAGGAGGAGCACGGCCACGAGCCACCACGGCGGGCGGACGAGCTTGACGCCGAGCCATCCGACGACGATCAGGGCAAGCCAGAGGGGGACGTCCATGGCGGGATGTCCTCCTAGGCCTTGCAGCGGTGGGTGCGGGCGGCGAGTTCGGCGCCGGACCGGTCGGGGTAGTCGGCGGAGAAGCCGCAGCCACGGGCGGTGCAGGCGGCCGTGTGCATCTCGCGGCCACGCCCGTCGTAGTAGGTGCCGACCTGCACGGGGCCGATGCGGATCCGGTCGCGGAAGCGGCGATAGACGGTCACGGATGGATGTCCTTCCGGGTCAGGTGAGTTGGAGTTGTGTGGCGATCGCGTCGGCCATCGGCCCGGGCAGTTGGAGCCGGGCGGACAGCGCGTTGGCGGGCATGGGAGAGCCGGTGGAGGCCTGGTGGGCGGCGGCGATCTTTCGGGCGTGGTCCAGCAGTGCGGCGGGAACGGCCGGTGTGCCGGCCACAGGCGGGGTCGGAGTCAGTTCCGGCACCGGGGCTGGGGCGGGATCCGGTTCGTCGGTGCGGTGCATCTCGACTTCCGAGGTCGCCGGTACGTCGTCCACAGCCTGTGGAGGATCTGCCGGGTCGGCGGTGGAGTGGACGAGGAGGGTTCCACCGAGGAAGGCCAGGGCGGGCCACCCCGCGACGAGGATGCACAGCCAGGCGGGAACACGCTCCAGGTCGAGGAGTCCGGCGGTGGCAACGTTGGCGCCGAGCGAGGCACACAGCGCGATCACGAACCACGTCCAGGCGGACCGATCCCGGCGAGCCGTGCGCAGTCGACGCCAGGCGGCGACCAGCAGCAGGTCGACGGAGATGGGGTAGGCCCAGGCCTTCCAACCGGATTGTCCGGCGGCTGCCGCCACATCGTGCAGGTGGGCGAAGGACAGCGCGCCGGCGATGACGGCTTGGATCAGGACGGCATCCGGGCGGATCGAGCGGGACATGCGGTGCACCTCCCTTCCGGGGGTCAGTCGGCGGCTTCGCCGGTGCCCAGGCAGGTCAGGCACAGAGCGGCTTGCCGGTTGTCAGTGGGCCGGCCTTTGCGAGCACCGACACGGACGGTTTCGGCGATCTCGCCCTTGCCGTCGCAGTCGGGGCACTTCGCAGGGGTCGGTCGGCGGGCCGGCTTCTTGGCGGTGGCCACCGTGATCACTCCTGGCCGGGGTACTGGGGACCCGCGTTGGGGTCGTAGCCGGGCGGCCGTGCGGGCAGGGACACGGCGAGGGCGCGGCCGATCACGTCGATGAAGCCCTGATCAGCCCCCGGGACCGTGGCATACGCACTCAAGTCGCCGAGCAGGGCGAGGGTGCGGTCATAGTCCTCTTCAGGCGAGTACATGAGCGGCCTCTCTCTTCGGGCATGGCTCGGGTAGGGACCTGGCGCGAAGGCGGTCGCGCCGACCGGAGTGGAGTAAGCCGGCTAGTCGGTGGCCGGAACGGGCTTTGTCAGCGACGGGCCGGGGGTCGACACGGGCAGTTTCGGTCGGAAGGGTTCGAGGAACGGCAGGTCCGGCGCCAGATGGGCGAATTCCCGGCAGACCGCGACCACTTCGTCGCGGGAGGTTTCCGGGGTGCGGATCTTGGACCAGCCTCCGGAGGCATCCGCGGCGACCGCGGTTCCCGGGCGTTCCATCGGGATCAGGCTGGCGACGGTCACCGCGTCCGGGGCCACGTCGGCCAGGCCCATTTCGGCGGTCTGCTTGTCGTTGACGCGGTGGACCACGCGGCCGGTGAGCTGGGCGCGGAGCATGGTGGCGCCCTTGCCCAGCTCGGAGCCGAAGCGCTGTCCGCAGATCTCCAGGTGGATGCCGACCGCGCGGGCCATCTGCGCGAGCCGGATCAGCGCGGTCACGAGACGCTCTCGGCGTTCCTCGTCCTTCCGGGAGGAGATCAGGAAAAGTTCCGCGACCTCGTCGACCAGGACTACGACCGGCACGGGACGGATCTCGTCAGGCAGCTCCCACAAGTCGGAGACGCCGTACCGGCTCAGCAGGTCGAAGCGGTCTTCCATCTCCGCGACCAGGACATCCAGCAGCGAGGCGGCATCGTCCGGGGTGGTCACGAGCGCCGACAAGCGCGGCGCATACGCGGACTGTTCCACCCCGCGCTTGCAATCGATCCCCACCAGGGCCACCGGCAGTTGCGCAAGGCCCTTGATCAGGTTGCGCTGATACATCGACTTCCCGGACCCGTTGGCACCCAGCGTGAGCGCCATCGGTGCCTTGCGGTAGTCCCGCTCGAATGCGGTCCCGTCCTCCCGCAGGGCAACCGGCACGACCATGTCGTGCGGTCGAGCCGTGCGCGGCATCCGCACCCGATGCAGTACGTCATGGCCGGTCATGTGCAGCTCGACGAATCCGGGCTTGGTCTCGGTCACGGTGACCGAGTGGACGCCCCAGGCGTGCCGCAGCCGTTCGGAGGAGGCGGCGAGATCGGCGGGCTCCAGGCCGGCGGGAAGCCGCAGGGTGACCCGCAGCCCGGTCGAGGTGCCCCGCACCCGGCGGATCTTCGGCGGGACCGGCTGAACCTCGCGACGGGCGACGTTGCGGGCCACGAACGCCCGCAGGCGGGACGGCTGCACCGTCAGCCCGCACACGTCCATCGTGGAGCGGTAGGTCAGAGTGAACCGGCCCCAGGTGACCGGCAGTCCGACCAGCGACCAGTACACGCGGGGAGCGCGTATCTTCGCGTAGCCGAGCCCGCCGGCCCCCGCTAACGCTCCCGTGGCCTCCAACCACATCGACAGATCCATGGTCAGGCCGCCGGGGTGATCGCGACCGCGCGGAACGAGATGCCGTGCCGCTTCTGCCCGTTGAACTCGTTCTCCCAGTCACGGGCCTTCAGCCCGATGACCTTGACCGGCATACCCGGGACCAGACCCTCCTGGTAGCCCGTCTCCGGGATGGTCACCTGGTACAGGCTCCCCTCCCCCTCATCCGAGACCAGCAGACCCACGGTCGACAGCGCGGCACCGGTCTCCCGGTCCATCGCCCGCTCACCGGTCTTCGCGTTGGCCAGCTTCGGCGTCGGCGCGGTCGCCACGAACACCACAGCGGTCGAAAGGTCGATCTTGAAGGACGGCATGATGGAGTCTCCCTGTTGGGACGAGCCCCGGGCTGCGTTGTGATCTTGGCGGATGGCACACAGCCCGGGGCGGCTTGTTGTTCGGCAGGCTCGAAAGTACTCGCAGAAAAACTGCGAGTCAACAGAAAAACTGCGACTAGTAGCAGAACTCCGCGTCTGCGAGACTGAGCGCATCGAGAAGGAGGAAGAAATGGGCAACTTTGGCCTCTTCGTCCGCTTCACCCTGCGCGACGGTGCGGGCGAAGCGTTCGACGCTCTGGTCTCCGAGACCGCCGAAGGGATCCGCGCGCATGAGCCCGGCACGCTGGTTTACGCGTGCCACGAGGTCGAGGGTGCGCCGAACGAACGGATCTTCTTCGAGCTGTACGCCGACCACTCCGCCTTCGAAGAGCACGAGCGTCAGCCGCACACCCGCCACTTCCTGACGGAGCGGCACAAGTACGTCGAGAAGACCGAGGTTGACCGCCTTCAGCCGTACGCCGGCAAGTACCCCACCGAGGTCGAGAAGTGACCGCTTCCGAGACCAACACCGTGGGTGCGAGAGTCAAGGAGCTGCGTCGCGCCGCGGGCATGTCGCAGAGCGACCTTGCCGCGGCGATGGGTCGCTCGGAGAGCTGGGTGTCCCAGGTTGAAAGAGGGGTGCAGCCCGTCGAGCGGCTATCGATCCTCCAGGCTCTCGCCGACGCGCTCAACGTGTCCGTGCGAGACGTCCGAGCCGACGCTGCCCCGGCCGAGGAGATCAAGTCGGAGGAGCAGCCGACGAGCAACGACCTCGATGGCCTGCGCGTAGCCCTGACCGGCCACCCAGCGCTGGGCAGCCTCTTTCAGCAGGCGCCCGCCGAACCGACTCCGTCGCTTGCCGATTTCCGTCAGCAAGTGGACGAGGCGTGGACGCTCGTACACGCGTCAAGCTATGCAGCACTGAGCGATCACCTTGCCAAGCTGCTCCCGCTCATCGAGACCGCGGTACGCCACGCTCCGACGGCTGAGCGCGCAGAACTGCACTCCCTGCGGGCCAGGGCGTACCAAGTGGCCGCAGCGAGTTTCACCCGTCAGGACCAGGCCGATGCGGCATGGGTCGCAGCCGATCGCGCCCTGGAGGCAGCAGAACTCGCAGGGCAGCCGTTGGAGGTCGTGGCCAGTCTGTTTCGCATGGCGCACGCCTTCATGCGCCAACAGCACATGGAGCAGGCGGAGCAAGCAGCAACGTCCGCTGTGGCCGTTTTGGCACCGAGAGCAGAGGCCCCCGCATGCTCGCCGGAAGAGCTCTCTCTGCTGGGTGCCATGAACCTGGTCCTTGCAGTGATCAACGCAAGGGAAGGCAACCGCGGGCGAACGCATGAGCACATCGACCGGGCTCGGGAGATCGCGGCGCGTTTGGGTGAGGACCGCAACGACTTCGACACGGAGTTCGGGCCGAGGAACGTCGAGATCCACGCGGTGAGTACGGCCGTGGAGTTGGGAGACGCCGGGCTAGCCCTAGAGGTGGCCCAGCGGGTCGACGCCACTGGTCTTTCCCCGGAGCGGCAATCACGTTTCCTGCTTGACGTGGCGCGAGCGCACGCGCAGCGGCGACACGTCGGCGAGGCCACAGCCGCGCTCCTGGAGGCCGAGGCTCTGGCACCCGAGCAGATCCAAGATCACCATTTGGCCCGCGAGGTCATCCGCGACTTGATCCAGCTTTCGGGCCCTCGCATGCCTGAATCGCTGCGCGACTTGGCCGAGCGGAGCGCTGTCGTCTAGCGCGAGGTGGGTTCGAGGATTACGGGCAACTTCGTATCCGCGCGAAATCTGATCCAGGGAAAGTGTCGGGGTCAGACCGGACAGAACCCTATCCAGCTGCTCAACTGCCAGAAGCAGCACCGGAGGAGCAGCGCCTTTCACAGTGAGTTTGGCGGCGTGCACGACCGAGATGACGGGGCGGACGGGAACGTCGGCCCCGCATCGACGGGACAGAACCTCCGACACGCGCCACGCTTCGTGCTGGCTAAGTACTATGTGTCGCGTCGACGCTCCGTTCACGGTGATGGCTGAGTCGGTCTTCACCTTGACCTCGGCGATCGCCCTGGTCTTGCGCGGGTTCGACACCACGACTCGCGCCACCTTCGGGCGCAGCAGCAGAGCGATCGCCTCAGAGTTGCCGGTGGCCTCCAAGGCCACCTCGTCGTCCTCGCGCAGCGACTCGGCCCAGGCCCGCAACTCCTGCGGGCGGCAGCCGATCTGCCCGGCATCGCTCAAGACGCCGTCCTCGATCACGGCGATCTGCGCGAAGTCGCGGTGGATGTCCATTCCGATCTTGCGGCCCATGGCTGTCTCCCTCTGGTCCCTCTCGTTCTGCTGGGGACCAGCTGGGCGAAACGACACCTACGGATTCGCGCTCGCAGCGCATCCTGGCAGGTCGCAGGGGCAACTAACTACAAACTGGGGCGCGCGGCCCATGGTTCAACACCGGCCTGCCCATGCCGAATCCCCGGATGGCCCTTGGCCCGGACGGTCGCACCGTACGGCGAGGAAAGCTTCCCGTCACTGCCGGTACCAGAACGGGCCTCCACCGATGTTCATACCGGGTACGAACCCGATCGAGTCGCCCTTCTCCACCGTGAAGCTCCGCAACAAGATCACCCGCGGGGCCGGCTCCCGCGCCGCAGCCCTCGCGGTGCTGTTCAAGCTCGTCGAGTCCGCCCAGACCCGCTGGCGGACCGTGAACGCACCCCACCTCGTCGCCCTCGTCCGCTCCGGAGCCCGCTTCGAGCGCGGTGAGCTTGTCGAGCGGTCCGAGCTCAACGCCGCCTGAGCCACCTCAACTGATCCACAAACCTTGACAATTACTCGTGTGTCGTTGATATACCGATTGCCGTCACGTGAGATGACTTCTACCAGTTCGTCCCGCACTGGGGCCCGTACTGGAACAGGAGCATCTGCATGGCACCACATCAATCGGTCCGTACACCCCGCCCCTACGCGCGGCAACTGACGGCTGTCGCGCTCGCCCTGGGCACGGTCGGCGCGCTCGCCGCCACGGCGTCGCCCGTGGCAGCCGGGACGGGGGACGCGCCGCGGAAGGCCGACCATGGCTTCCAGGAGCGCGATCTCGTGTCCGATATTCCGGGCAGGGCGGAGAAGACTGACCCGAACCTGGTCAATTCCTGGGGTCTGGCCCGTACGACCGCTGGCGCGATCTTCGTGTCGAACAACGGCTCAAACACGGCCACGACGTACTCGGGCGCCCGGGACAACCAACCCGTCATCATCCACCGTCGGGTCGTGTCGATCCCTGCGGGCGGCGCCCCGACCGGGGTCGTGCGCAACGACACCGACGACTTCCGCTTCACCGACCCCAAGACCGGGAAGTCCGGAGTCGCCCGCTTCCTCTTCGCGGGCGAGAACGGTGACGTCTTCGCCTTCAACCCGAACGTGAACCGGACGAACGCCGTCCGGGTTGCGCACGAGGACAGCGACGGCGAGACCGCCGTCTTCAAGGGCCTGACGATCGTGCCGGGCGAGAAGGAACACCGAAATGACCAGAAGCACGAGAAGGTCGGCACGTGGCGCGACCAGTGCCACGAGCCCCGCCTGCTCGTCGCGAACTTCCGTGACGCCCGCATCGACAGCTTCGACACGCATTTCAAGCTCTTGCCGCCGGATGACCGGTTCCAGGACCCGGACCCGGACAAGAACGGCTTCGCGCCGTTCGACGTCAAGCTGATCGGCGACAAGGTCTTCGTGACCTATGCAAAGCAGGACGCGGCTAAGCACGATGACGTCGCCGGTCCCGGCAACGGCTTCATCGATGTGTTCAGTACGGAGGGCAGGCTGCTCGAGCGCTTCGCGAGCCGTGGCGTGCTCAACTCGCCCTGGGGACTCGAGACGGCGCCGGAGAAGTTCGGGAAGTTCTCCGGTGACCTGCTCGTCGGCAACTTCGGAGACGGCACGATCAACGTCTTCGACCTGCAGACCGGGCGGTTCGAGGGAACCGTGCGGGATCGCCACGGGAACCCGATCGTGATCCCCGGGCTGTGGGGCCTCCAGCGCGGCACCGACAAATCGGGCGGCAGGAACAGCGTCTGGTTCGCGGCGGGAATCAACGACGAGAACGACGGGCTCCTCGGTACTCTGCGCGCCGAGAAGTGATCCGTCTCCGTATCCCGGGTGCTCGCCGGGCGGCTACACCCGCCCGGCGAGCACCTGTCCCGGCCAGGCACCCTCCCTGACCGTGAAGACCCGCGTCGCGGTGAAGCTCTAACTCTCGTAGTACGCGACGAGCTTGCGGTCGTCACCCGCGTAGCAATCAACGTGGAGGAGCGAAACGCCCTGCCGCCGGGTTTCCTCGATGGCGTGCGCGAGCAGGGCCCTGCCGACGCCGTGGCCCTTGAAGCGACGGTCGGAGGCGAGCACATCGAAGTACCGCTCGGGCTCACCGGCCGGCTCCAGATACGGTCCGGGCGCATCTGTGAGAGTGAGCGAGCCGACCAGGACGCCGTCTCGACGACGAACACTGAGGTGGAGCAGATCATCGAGGCGAAGCGGGAGCATCGTGCGCCGCCTGAAGCGCCGGAGCCGGAGGCCGGGCCCGGCAGGGTGCTGGACCTCATGGCTGCGCTGAATGAGTCCGTGGCGCGGGCGAAGGCCTCCCTCGACGAGGTGGGCGAGGCCGAAGTGCACGGGATGCCACAGAAGAAGAGTGGCCATCCGCGTTGTCCCGGTTTCCTGCTGCCTTTCGGCTACCGGCATTCGCTTCTTGGGTCATCCTGTTCCCGCCAGGGAGTTGAGCGTTCCTTGCGGTCGGCCTACCCGGTGCACGAAGCAACCAGGGCATGAACGGCACCAAGACCTGTATCAGCCACCTGTATCGGCCATGTGTCGACCATGGAGCTGTTACAGGTTTCTCTACTTCATCAAGCCCGCGTCGCTCCGCTCCGCCGGGCGCGCTCCCGGCTTCGCCGCGGGCGCCGCTCCTGCCTTCGGCCCGCTCCGCCCGCGCTGCGCCGACGCGCGCCCACAAGCACGGCGCGAGGCAACGAGATGAGAACCAACCGGCACCACGGCAGCTCACCGTCAAGGACATGCCTCCGGCGGGGGCGCTCATGCGTCCGGGGTGGGATGGGCCCGTCCTGCGGGTGCCGGCCTCGGCGTGGTGAGCGTGGGTGGCTCCCATCCCGACCACCTCCGACCCAGGTCAAGCCGAGCAGACGCGGCCCAGGGCGTCCAGATCGTTCGTACAGTGGCGCGCTCCATCTGGACGCCCTGAACCACGCCCGCTCCACTGCGTGTGGGTCGAAGGCGGACGGGATGGGAGCTGGGGAGGGTGCGGGTCGGGAAGTCGGGTGCGGCCCTGGTCTAGCCACTCCAGATGAGTACAGGCGGGCTACTACTGCTTTCGCGGGGTATTTCCATGGTCACGACAGTGTCGCCGGGTGCACCATGAACGCCGTGGTGAGAGTGGGCAGGGTGGCCAGCGAGGACTGGACTGTGCTGAGGGCGATGCGACTACGCGCTCTAGAAGTGGACCCCGACGCGTTCGGCGCGACGTTCGAGGATGAGCGAGCGCGGCCGGAGGGCTTTTGGCGTGATCGGATCGCGACCAGCGCATGGTTCCTGGCGTGGGCTGGACAGCAGCCAGTAGGGATCGTGGCAGCAGTTACCCCACCCCTCCCAACCTCTGTCGAACGCCAACTCGATGCGATGTGGGTTGACCCGGCATTGCGCGGACACGGTGTCGGAGAGGCCTTGGTCAATGCCGTCCTTGCCTGGGCGAGAAACCAGGGTGCTGTGTTCGTGTCGTTGACCGTGCTCGATGGCAACGACCACGCGCGATGGCTCTATGAGCGCAGCGGGTTCCGCTCGACGGGAGAAAGGGAGCCTCGCCCACGCAATCCCTCCCAGATGCGCGAGAGGCTCCGCGTGTCCCTGTCCGTAGCTGGTGGTGCTCCCCGGGCCGTCCCCGGGCCGTCCGAGGCGGACCAACGTCGACAGACGACGACAGAGGCCGACGGCATCACCGCAGGTCACAAAGGCCAGCCAGGGCAGACGCCCACGTGAGAGACTGCCTGCGCCACTTCCAGAAGAACTGTCTGAGGGACTGGGAAGCAGAGACGGTGGCGCGCTACTGTGCCGCCGTGCGTGAAGACTCGGTGATCATCACACTGACCGACGACCAAGCGCTCGTGCTCTCCGACTGGCTTGAACGCATGGAGGGATCCGAGGCCTTCAACGCGCTGGTGGATGACCAGGCCGTGTGGGCAGCCCTGCATCGAATCTCCGGCACGCTCGACAAGTCACTCATGGGCATCTTTGCGCCTGACTATGCCGAGCGTCTCCAGGCAGCTCGACAGCGAATCGTCGGCACCGGAGAAGACTGACGGCCGCTGTTGGTTGGCCCGTGCCACATCCGTGCCAGATCGGGCGGGAACTCACGGGGAATCAGGGTGGGCAGGGGTACGTGCCGCCCGACTCGATGCAAGGTAGGAAACCGCTGGTCGAGCCAGTGATGGCCCAACCTCGCTCCTAAAGCGGGTGTCGCAGGTTCGAATCCTGCCGGGGGCACCAGCCAAAAGGCCCCGGACCGATCATGGTCCGGGGCCTTTGACATCCACTTTTGACATCAACGGGGCCGGTCACGGGCGACCGGGGCGCCTCCTGAGCAGCCTGTCCATGTGGCTCATGGCCTCGCGCTGCGTGTCCTGCACGACGTGCGTGTACACGTCCATGGTGATGCTGATCTGGGAGTGCCCGAGGATCTCCATCACGACGCGGGGAGCCACTCCGGCCGCCGTGAGGAGGGTGGCCGTGCCGTGCCGGGCGTCGTGCAGCCGGATGACGCGGAGGCCGGCGGACTGGGCGATGCGGGTGAAGGAGCGGTAGACGTTCCGCGGCTCGACCGGGCGTCCCGTGCGGGTGGTGAAGACGTACTCCGACTCCCGCCAGGTCTCCCGTGCCTTGGCACGAGCAGCTGCCTGCCGCATCCGGTGCCAGCGCAGGGGCGCGATGCAGAGACCGGGAAGTGGGACGGCACGGCGCCGGCGGCTCTTGGGGTCGTCGTCGTAGAGGACACCACGGCGGCGTTGGGTCTGCTGGCGCACGTAGAGGACGCGATGGTCGAGGTCGAGGTCCGACCAGCGGAGACCGACGATCTCTCCACGGCGCAGGCCCATGGCGATGGCGAGCACGAAGGCCGCGTAGAGCGGGTCCTTGCGGGAGGCGGCGAGGAAGTCGAGCGTCTCGTCGAGGGTCCAGGGCTTCAGCTCGCGGTTGCCGGTCCGAGGAGGCTCGACGAGCTTGGCGACGTTGCGTGTGATCAGCTCTTCGCGGCAGGCGGAGGACAAGGCCGACCGCAGAACTCGATGCGCTTCCTTCGCGGTTGCTGCGGTCGTCTGCTGTTCCAGGCGGACGATGAAGCGGCGGACGTCGGCGACTCCGAGGGATTCGAGCCGCTTTGAGCCGAGGAGGGGCACCAGGTAGAGGCGCACGTGCGCCTCGTACTTGTCGTACGTGCTCAGCTTCCGGCCGGGCTTGACGATGTTGTCCACCCAGTACGGCAGCCACTCGGAGAGCTTGGCCGACTTGGTGGGCACGGGCACGCCCTGGTCGACCTTGTCGAGCAGTTCGCGACGCTTGGCATCGCACTCTGCCCACGTCTTGCCGTAGGCGAACTTGCGGGCGCGGGTGCCGTCCGGCTGGAGCACGTAGACCGCGCACTGAAAGCGACCGTCCTTGCGCTTGGTGATGGTGCCCGCCCCATTCGGGTTCCGCTTGCGTTGCTGGGCCATCAGGCGATCTCCTCCATGCGGCCATGGATGAAGTCCTGGACAGCGTCGGCGGGGATGCGGCGGCAGCCGTCGATCTTGATCGAGACCAGACGGTGGGAGCGGATCAGGTCGTAGACCTTGGAGCGTCCGACCTTGAGCCGGGTCATGACTTCCGGCACGGTCAGCAGTTGGGGGGTGGCGGTGGTCATGCTGCGGCTCCTTCCAGGGCGAGTTGGTCACGTAGGGCTTCGCGGGCGGTTTCGCGGTTGAGTTGGAGGTCGCGAGCGATCGTCACGGCCAGGGCCGACTCACCGGGGGTGTGGCCGTGCCCGGCGTACTGCCAGTCGGCAAGGACGAGCACGGTGTCCGGCTCGATGTCCACCAGGGCGTCGAGACCGAGGGCTTCGTTTTCCTGGGCCGCGCGGTAGTCGGCGCGTTCCTGGCGCAGGGCGCCGAGGGTGGTCGAGTAGCGGCGGGACTTGGTGGAGAAGTGGCCGCGGAAGCCGAGCATGTGGGCCCACGCCCACAGGCGGCGGTCCGGGTACAGGGGGTCGAGGAGCTTGCAGGCCTCGATGAGGCGGCGCGCGTGGTCGGGGACGCCGTGGCGGTCGAGTTCGGCGAGTTCGCCGATGCGGCGGTCGAGGGTGCCAGTGGTCTCGGCGGCCTTGGTGGCGTATTTGGCGACGTAGGCGGCGACGGCCTGTTCGGTGATGTCAGAGCCGTCGCCGAAGGCCTTGACCGGGCGGACGTCGAGCTGGGTGCCCCAACGGAAGGTGCGGGCGGGCTGGTCGCCAGCGGCTGGCACCGAGACCGAGGTGTACGAGTGCGCGGCAGCCGCGTGGATCGCGTCGGTGAGTAGGCCGACGGTCGCCCAGGACGGCGGCGCGGTGTCTGGCCCCTCGGGTCCGTCGATGCGGATCACGGCATGGAAGTGCACGGCGCCGCGTTTTTGGAACTCGGCGACCTTGCCGAACGAAAGCCGGGCGCATTCCTTCAGCTCGCGTTGGGTGAGTCCGGCGCGGGCGGCGATCTCGCGGCGGAGCCGGGTGGTGAAGCGCTGCCAGAGCTCTCCGGCGTGGTTATTGAAGAGGACCGCGCCCGCGTAGTCGTACGTCTCCGGGTCCAGGGCAGTACCGAGGACGGGAGCATCCGAGGGGTGGCACGTGCCGCAGCGGCAGATGCCACGGTCGGGCCGGTTGTGGACCGGGCCGAAGGAGGGGGCGGTGAGGGTGGCGAAGACGCGGGGATGGTCGCGGACGGTGGCGGGGATGTCGCGGCGGTCGTCTCCGGCCAGGCCAGCGCGGATCAGGTGGTAGGTGTCGCCCGCATAGGTGAACGCGCAGGCCGGGCAGCGGGAGGCGCGGCGGTTGCCGCAGGCGACACGCAGGCGTCCGCCCGGCTCGTTCTCGGTGCTGTAGTGGTGCAGGGTCTCGCCAGTGGTCTTGTCCTTGTGGAGGGTCCAGCCGGTCAGGTGGATGGGGTCGGCACAGCCGCCCGTGCGCTTGATCTGGTCTTGCCAGCGGTCGAAGCCGGGGGCCCCGGCCACCCTGAGGAGGTCTTTCAGGGTGATCGGGTCCAGGCCCGCGAAGGTCGCGGTGTCGGTCACGCGGCACCCTCCGGCACGGCGGCTGCCATCTGGTCCAGCACGCCAGCGGCTTCGTCGGCGGCCCGGGCCAGGGCGCGCAGCGCGTCGGTGGTGCCAAGGCGGGCGATCAACGCGACGTCGACGCAGTCTCCCCCGATGCGCAGGCTGATGAAGCCTTCGTCATCGTCAGTGGGGTTGAAGACGGTGACGCGACTGGTGGTGTGCGGCTCGATGTGGGCGGAGGCGGTGAGGGTGTTCACGCGGCCACCTCCCACACGCTGGTGCGCGGCCGACGCAGGGGCGTGGCGCCGGCGCCATGGCAGGCCGGGCAGTGGGCGGTGATGGTGCGCAGGTGGCCGCGGGCGTCGCGGCCGCCGAGGGTGACGGCGACAGAGGCGAAGCCGTCGCAGTTCGGGCAGATCCGCGCGCTGCGGGTGGTGGCCGGGGCGGGGCCGGGCATGATGGAGATTCCTTCCGGATCGATGGTTCGGGCAGAGGTCGGCGCCCGGGCGGCGGAGACTTGGCGGTTTCAGGGCCGCCCGGGGGCCGGTCAGCGTCGCCGCGTCTCGGAGGCGAGCAGGGAGCGCAGGACGACCGCGCAGACGGCGACCGAAGCGCCCGTAATGGCGACCGCGAGCAACAGCGAGACGAGGACGGCGCCGACGACCAGGACGACGGCGGTCCCACCGCCGACCAGGGCGAGCGCGGTACCTGGGGTGAGCTGGACGACCGGCCGGGACGGCGCAGGGGCCGCCGGGGCAGGTGGCGGCGTCTGAGCCGCGGGGATGACCGTGGTCGGCTCGACGACGGCGGGCGGGGTCACATGGCCGGTCGGTGTGGGCATGGTCGGGACTTTGGGGCGGAGCATGGTCGATCTCCCTTCTGCGGGTGGTTACTTGACGGCGGTGTTGATCGCGGGGGCGAGGATGCTGTCGGCGAGGAGGTAGCCGCCGAGCAGCAGAACGGCGATGAGCCACCAGGGCGGGCGGATGAGCTTGACGCCGAGGTAGCCGACGACGAGCAGGGCGAGCCACAGCGGGACCTGCACGGGTGGCCTCCTTCAGCGGACGGTGCAGCGGTGGGTGCGGGCGGCGAGCTGGGCGGCGGAGGAGCTGGAGTAGTCGGCGGACCAGCCGCACCGGTCGTTGGTGCACACGGCGGCGTGTTTGGTGTGGCCGTGGCGGTCGCGATGGGTACCGATCTGCACCGGGCCGATCCGCATCACGGAGTGGAAGTGGTCGCGGGCGGGCATGGCGGACGGTTCTCCCTTCTGGTCAGGCGAGGTGGGCGGCGATGGCGTCGGCCAGCTGCGGTGGGACGCCGAGGCGGGCACGGAGGGTGTCGGTGTCGATCCGGGTGCCGGTGCGGGCCTGGTAGTCGACGGCGACCTTGCGCGCGTGCTCGATGAGCACGGCTGGGACCGCGGGCGCTGGGTCGGCGGCCGGAAGGGCCGGTGCTTCGGCGACTGGTACCGGCTCGGGCTCCGGGGCACCGACTGGCTCGGGTGCGGGGTCGGTGTGGGGTGTGGGGTTCGGGTCGGCGGGTGCCAGCGGATCCGGTGTCGGGTGTCCGGTGGAGTGGGCAAGGAGGGTGCCGCCGAGGAAGGCGAGGGCGGGCCATCCGGCGATGCCGAGGCGGAGCAGGGCGGGCGGGTTGGCCAGGTTGAGGAATCCGGCGGTGGCGATGTTGGCGCCGAGGGAGGCGAACAGGGCGATCACGAACCAGGACCAGGCCAGCCGGGACGGCCCATCAGAGCGGAGGCGTCGCCAGGCGGCGACCAGGAGCAGGTCGACGCTGACGGGGTAGGCCCACGCCTTCCAACCCGCCTGTCCGGCAGCGGCGGCCAGGTCGTGCAGGTGGGCGAAGGACAGCGCTCCGGCGATGACGGCCTGGACCAGGACCGCGTCCACGCGTAGGGCGAGGCGGGCCATCACGACCCCTCCTCGCCGGGGTAGGGGGGTCCGTCGTTCGGGTCGTAGCCGGGCGGGAACGTGCCGGGCGGGGGTTCGGGCAGGGAGGCGGCCAGGGACGGGCTGATGGCTTCCACGAAGTCGAGGTCTGCGCCGGTCATTTCGGCGTAGAGGGCGAGTTGGCCGAGCAGGAGCACGGTGCGGGCGAAGTCCTCGCAGTTGGGGCACATGACGAACGGCCTCCCTTGAGTAGGCATGGCTCGGGTAGGGACCTGGCGCGAAGGCGGTCACGCCGACCGGGAAGCGGGGAAGATCAGGCCGTGACGGGGGCCGTCTTGGACAGCGGCACCGAGGCCGCAGGAGTGCCGGGCAGAACGGGGCGGAACAGTGCCAGTTCGGGCAGGTCCGGGGTCTGGTCGGCGTGCCGGTTGCAGGTGTTGACGGCCTGGCGCAGCGTCGTGTGCGGGGCGCGGATGCGGTGCCAGCCGCCGGTCGAGTCTCCCGCTACGGCCACGCCGCGCATCTCGGCGGGGATCTGGATGGCAGCGAGGACGGCGTCCGGGGAGATATCGCCGAAGGCCATGTTGGCGCTGGTCTCGTCGTTGACGCGGTGGGCGGTGCGGCCGGTGAGCTGGGCGCGGAGCATGGTGATGCCCTTGCCGAGTTCGGAGCCGAAGCGCTGTCCGCAGATCTCCAGGTAGATGCCGGCCGCGCGGCCGAGCTGGGCGAGGCGGACCAGGGCGGTGATGATGCGGTCTCGGCGCTTCTCCTCTTCCTTGCTGGCGTAGAGGGCGAGTTCGGCGACCTCGTCGACCAGGACCACGATCGGGGTGGGGCGGATGTCGTCGGGCAGGTCCCAGATGTCGGCGGCGATCTCCGCGTCAGGGATGTCGGCGGTGATGCGCTGTTTGGCGCGGATGAGTTGGTAGACGGCCTCCATGCGGGCCACGAGGGCGTCGAGGAGTTCGGCGGCGGTGTCGGGGTTGTCGGCGAGGGCGGAGAACCGGCGGGCCAGCGGGAACAGTTCGACCCCCTGCTTGCAGTCGATCCCGACCAGGGCAACATTCTGCGCGGCGAGCCCCGCGACGAGGTTGCGCTGGTAGACGGACTTGCCGGATTCGGTGGCGCCCAGGGTGAGCGCGTGGGGTATCGCGCGGTAGTCGCGGTAGTGGACCGAGCCGTCTTCGCGCAGGGCGACCGGGACCCGCATCGGGCGGGTGTCGGTCTTGGCGGGCATCTGTACCCGCTTGAGGACGTCGTAGCCGGTCATCCGCACCTCGACCACGCCAGACCGCAGCTCACGCGAGGTGACTCCGTACATCGAGAAGGAGTGGCGCAGCCGGTCGGAGGCGGCGGCGACGTCGAAGGCGTCCTGACCGGGCCGCAGCTTCAGCCTGAGGACCAGGCCGGTCCGGGTCGGCCGCAGCCGCAGGATGCGCGGCGGGCGGGATTCCGGGACGGGCCGGTTGGTGGCCCGAGCTAACGCCAGCCGCCAGCGTGAGGGCGGGACGGTCAGCCCGCAGGCGTCCATGACCGTGGCGTAGCGGACCAGAACTCGGATCGAGGCGAGGGTGACCCCGAAGGTCAGCCAGTACCAGGCGGGGCGCCGCCACCGCAGGAGACCCGCAGCAGCGACGACCAGCACCAGCGCGACCGAGACGACGGTCATGATCAGGCTGCCTTCGACGCCGAGTCAGCGGCGGCGAGCGAGGTGACGGCGACCGCGCGGAACGCGATGCCGTGCCGCTTCTGCCCGTTGATGTCGTTCTCCCACGGCCGGGCGATCAGACCCGTGAGCGCAACCGGCGTGCCCATGGCCAGCTCACCGGAGATGCCCGGCTCGGGGACGGCGACGGACAGGATCTCGACCTCGTCGTTCGCCGCGAACATCACGTCCACGGTCATCATCTTCGCGCCGGTCTCGGCGTCCGTGGCGATCTCACCGGTGCGGCGGTCCTTGACCTTGGGCTGCGGAGTCTTGGCGACCATCACGGTCGCGGCGGAGGTGTCGACGGGAATCTGACGCATGATGGAACTCCCTTACAGAGGGGCGGGAGCGGCGTACTCGCTTGGCGGTGGGTCGCCGCTTCCGTGCGTTGGCAGATGACCGCAGCAAACCTGCGGGTGTTTACGCCTCCAACTGGTGCGCACCAATAGGTTGCATCTGGTGCGCACCAGAAGTCAAGCAGTGTCGTAGCTTCAGCGCCTCAACTCGCCTTGCTGCAACGGTTCTAGAGAACAACGCCCACCAACGGCCCGGTAGCCAACAGGGGTTAACACCTGACGCGTTAACCCCTGCCGACCTGCTCTGATGTGAGGCATGCTGCTGTTAGGCCCCTGGAACCCAAGCAGGACGGCGTGACGTGACGAACGGACTCAGGACGGCGAGGAACGCGCGGGAGTGGTCGCAAGAGCGGCTGGTCCGGGAGATTGAGCGCTATGCGCGACAGCACATGCTCGACGTCGCGTCGACGGCCAGCCTGCGTGTGTACGTCTCGGAGTGGGAGAACGGCCGGCGCCAGATCTCTGCTCGCTACGCGAAGATCCTGCGCGCCCTTCTTGGCGTGACGGACGACGAACTGACCGGGACGGCGTCGGCGTCGGTCCCGTCGGCCACAGCAGACGGGTACGACGAACTCATGGGTCGGATCGATGCGGCTCGCAACATCAGCTTGACCATGGTCAACACGTTCATGGACCAGACGGAGTTGCTTAGGACCATGGATAGGCAGATGGGCGCTTCTAGCCTGGTCGATCAGATGACAGCGCACCTGACGACCCTGGAAGATGCCCTCACCTTTGCCGTACTGCCCGAGACCCGGCGCCCGGTTGCCCAAGCGCTGGCCGGAGCGGCGACGCTGGCGGCTTGGCAGGCCCTCGACGTCGGCGCGGTCGAACGAGCCTGGCGGCATTACGAGTTAGGCAAGCGAGCTGCCCAGGAGGCCGAAGAGCCGATGTACCTGGCACACGCCACCGCCGAGCAGGCTTACGTGCTCTGCGCCGCAGGGCGCGCGCCCATGGCTGTGCAGCTGGTACGTGATGCTCGGCGACTCGGAGGCAAGGCCAAGTCCCCTCGTCTCAGGGCCTGGCTGTACGCGGCCGAGGCAGAGATCTGCGCTCGAGCGGGCATACCCAAGGATTGTCAGCGCGCGCTGGAGCGGGCTATGCGGTGCCTTCCCGCAGGGGTGGAAGCACGGGATCCGGACATGCTGAGCATCTTCCTGAATGAAGGGCACCTCACCCGATGGCGCGGCAACGCGCTTGCTCTGATAGGCGACGACGAGGCGGTGGGCAGCCTCTACGCCGCCCTAGACACGGCGGACCCCACCTTCATACGGGCCTCCGCAGGACTGCGATGCGATCTCGCGCAGGCGCATATGGCGCGCGGCGAGTACGACCAGGCGCAAGAGCATCTGCGCCAGGCTCGCCTCATAGCGAGTCGCACGGGCTCGGTGCGACAGCGACGCCGGGTCGAACAGCTCACGCAGCGGTTGTAGGGGAAGCGCCGGCGCCGCGCGAGGACAGAACATGGAGCAGGGCCACGAGGGTGCCCGAGCCCATGAGTTCGCCTCTCGCCAGCAGCCCAGGGATATCGGAGAGAGGCACCCAAGCGATGTGCCCGGCCTCTTCCAGGCCTGTCGGCTTCCCCACGAGCTTGGCACCCTTGCCCACGAAGATCTCGTGCGGCGAGTCGACCATGCCCACCATGGGCTGATACGTGACCATGTGCTCCAGAGCATCCGGCCGCCAGCCGGTCTCTTCCTCCACCTCGCGCAGCGCCGTCTGTGACGGGTCTTCGCCCTCATCGACGATGCCGCCGGGCAGCTCCCAGCCGAAGGAGTCGGGGACGAAGCGGTAGCGCCACATCATCAGGACGCGGTCCTGGTCGTCGATGACGGCGGCGATAGCCACGTGATGAAGCCTTACGACGTGATGCTGGAAGCGCTCGACACCGGGCGGCTCGACATCGACGAGGCTGAGCTTCACCCAGCGGTTGTCGTAGAGCGTCCGCTCACCATGGATCTGCCACGGCTCCACATCAGCCGGCGTCTTGATGGTCACGGACCGATCGGGCACGCGGTAGGAACTGCGGCCATGGACCTCGATGACGCCCTCGGAAACGAGCCTCGCCAGCACCTGGCGCAGAGCCGTCCGACCAATGCTCAGCTCTTCGGACAGGGTCCGCTCAGACGGAATCTTGGAGCCAGGCAGGTACTTCCCCGTCGAGATCCACTCCCGGATCGTGCGGTAGACCCGCTCCGACTTCGGTCCCATCAGATGAGCCAACTCCCTGCGTCCCTTGATGCTGGTCGGCTCCAGCGTAGCCGCGTGCCTACTCACGTGAGTAGGTTCGCCCAGACCGAGACGATCACCGAGGCGATCACCGAGCGATCACCGAGGGACGCGGTAAGACTTTCCCTACTTCATCAAGGCCCGCGCACGGCGCGGGCGCGCGCCGCCTCTGCGGCGCGGCCTGCCTCCTGTCTGCGCCCCGGCTGGCCGCGCCCGGCGGCGCGCTTCGTGCAGCGGGCCAGCACGGGAAAGACCGCACAGTCCGGGCCGGCGAGCGCGGCGGCATCGCTGGGCGGTTTCCGTGGCAGGAGCGTGGCCGTCTGCGGCCATAGCCGTAGTGCTGTCGAGACAGGCTGGCTGCGGAAGGGGTGGCGTCCGGGCCGGGCGAGGGTCGCTGGGCAGAAAAGGTCGACGGGGCTGAGCGCCGTACCGCGACCGTCACGGATGCGGCAGCATGAGCGGACCACCCCCGAGGGATGGGCCGATGGGGAGCTGGCTGCTGCCGCGCTGTGGCTGAGCCTGGCGCGAAGCTCCGCTAGATGCACCGCCGTTGTGCGCCGGCGGTTGGCTTTGAACCCGCTGGTCCGCCTCCGCCCAGGAAGACCGCTGCGAGGGAGACCACGTAGAAATCGCCAGTGAACAAGGCGGCCCGCTTGCGCAACAGCGCTAGTTCTAGCGCTGGCTGTTGCGGAATCCGATGACCACGGCACCCCACCAGCAGACTTGAGACACCAGAGCTGTCGCGGCTCCCCGGGCAAGGAGGCGCGGCGTGAGCGCGGCAGTGCCCTGCTGCGTCATGCGTCTGTTCAGAAGCCCGGTCTGAAGGCCGTTGAGGGTGAGGACGAGCACCAGTCCCAACTTGATGCGGGTGAGGGTGGAGCCAAGGTCTGGGTGGAGCATCACGCCGCTGGCCACGAGACCGGCGAGGCCGGTCCAGATGGGGATGTGGAGGTGGGCCGTGCTGTTCAGGGCATCGCGCAGGGTGCACCGGCCCGTCAGACACAGGAGCGCGTAGTAGTCGGCCACCAGGACAGCTCCGAAGCCGAGCACGAGCGAGGCCAGGTGGACAAAGAGCGCCGCAGAGTGGAGGGCTGCGTCCACGCGCAGGTGCAGGGATATCCATGCGCAGGCCGAGAGGGCCAGGCAGGCGGCGAGTGCGGCGGCTCCGACCGTCCACCATGTGTCGTACAGCCCCACCCGCTGGGTGGGCACTGCCTGAGGGGACACGGACGGCTCCGAGGGCAGCACGGACACAGACGACTCCTAGCTACTCGGCGGCCTCATCAACGAGTACCAGCAAGCAGCCCGACCACGCCGAGGCAAACGACCTGGTCAACGGCTCGTGCCGGGGTTTTCGCGCGGGACGGGCATCGTATGAACGGGCGGCCTCCTGGCGTCACGCGTCGCGGCGGGCGAGGAGGAAACCAGCGACGGCTAGGACGAGTGCAGCCCACAGACACATCACCCCGAAACCCTGCCAGGGCGAAAGGAGCTGATCTGGCGTCTGGGCGGTGGTCATCAGCTGGGTGCCGGCGTTCGAGGGCAGATATGCGTAGATGTGCTTGCCCAGGCTTCCGGGGATCAGCAGGGCCAGCTGGGACAGGACCAGGACGAAGCCCAGCACTGCCGCGATCGCCCCGGCGCTGTGGCGGATGATCGCTCCCAGGCCCAGGGCGAACAGCCCGAGCACGCCGAGGTAGAGGCCTGTGCCGAGCACGGCTCGTGTCACTCCCGGGTCGCTGAGCGACACCTTGACGTGCGGGGCAATGATCGCCTCGCCGATCAGGAAGGAGGGGAACGCCACCATCTCGCCCAGGACGGTGACGAGCGCCGCGAAGACCGTGCCCTTCGCTGCGAGCATCCCGATCCGCCGCGGCACGGCCAGCAGGCTGGACCGGATCATCCCGGTAGAGTATTCGCTGCTGATGACGAGAACACCGAGCACGCACACCGCAATCTGGCCCAGGTAGAGGCCGGAGTCGAGGATGGTCGCGGTCGGATTGGCCATGCTGCGGGCGCGCCCGTCCGGGGTCGTCTGGTCCCACTGCCGAACGGCGAGCCAGGTGAAGAGCGTAGTGAAACCGATGGTCGATACGGCCAGGAGCGCCAGCGACCAGGCGGTCGAGCGCACACTGATCAGTTTCGTCCACTCGGACACCAGCAGCCGCCTAGCCGCCACAAGCCTGCCCTTGCCCGGCTGAAGCGGCACTGTGTGGGGAGATGAGGCTGTCGCGGTCATCATCATCCTGCCGCTCCTTCGGGCGCTGGCTTCCAAGCGGCCCCCGCGGAGGGGCCGGGACGTGACGGGGTGCGGTACTCGACGGTGTCCCGGGTCAGCTCCATGAACGCTTCTTCGAGCGACGCTCGGCGCGGCGTCAGTTCGTGCAGCACGACGTCCGCCTCATGGGCGAGTTCACCGATCCGAGCGGCGTCGATCCCCTGCACGGTGAGCACATCGTCCTCACTGCTCCCCACCGCCGCGCCCTCCCGTACGAGCACGTCGCGGAGATCCGCTGCCTGCGGGGTCCGCACCCACACCGAGCGCTGCGAACTGGCCTCGATCACCTTGGCAGTGCTCGCCTGCGTGATCAGGCGCCCGCGGCCGATGACGATCAGATGATCCGCGGTGACGGCCATCTCGTTCATCAGATGGCTGGACACGAAGACGGTCCGGCCCTCGCCGGCCAGGGACTTCATCAGGTTCCTGATCCACAGCACGCCCTCCGGGTCCAGCCCGTTGACCGGCTCGTCGAGGATCAGCACTCGCGGATCGCCGAGCAGCGCAGCCGCGATCCCCAGGCGTTGGCCCATGCCCAGCGAGAACCCCCCAGCGCGTCTGCGGGCGACATCGCGCAGGCCCACCAGCTCGAGTACCTCTGCCACTCGGGCTCGGCCGATGCCCTGGCTCTGGGCCAAAGCCAGCAGATGGTGGTAAGCACTACGACCACTGTGGACCGCGCGCGCCTCGAGCAAGGCACCGACATGCTTGAAGGGTTCGCGCAGGTCCCGGTACGGCACCCCACAGATCCGGGCCTCGCCGTGGCTCGGGCGGTCCAGCCCCAGGATCAGGCGCATGGTCGTCGACTTGCCCGCGCCGTTCGGCCCGAGGAAGCCGGTGACTCGACCAGGCTCGACGGCGAACGACAGACCGTCGATGGCGAGCTTGTCTCCATAACGCTTGCTCAGTTCGTGAACCTCGATCACGGACGTTGCCTCCAAGCAATGCTCCCGCTGCCCGGCATCCGACCGGCCTGCAGACGAACGGCGACGGGCAGAGGACGACAGGCGTCAAGTCGGGCGGATTTCGAGCATGAAGACTGTGCCCGGCAAACATGGTCATGTCTAGACTTCTCACCGGGTTCTTCCGATTCCTCCCCGGCCTTCAGGCCGGGGAGGAATCGGACTCCTGCGGAGCAGGGCGGGGAAAGGGCAATCGCCGCCAGGGCGATTGGCCGTCCACCACGGGACGGGGTGAGCAGGCCCGCACGGTCAACGATCGCCGTACGCCCAGCTCACAGCTCTCCCAGCTCGGCCACCATCCGCCACGTCTTCCAAACTGGTGCCGTAGAACGGCAGGGCAGCCCCTGTCAAGATTGCGTGCGGCGGCTGACACCAGCGGCTGACACCAACACGCACGAACAGCAGCGGTCGACGCCGGATCTCAGTGGACGATCGACCGAGGCGCAGGGGCCGTTGGTCGACGTTGACAGGCCCCCGTGATCGACCTGATAAGGATGAGGCTAGATCTCAAAGCCTGTGCTATCGCTTGGAAATCACGTCCCCGTCAGGGCACGGCCCCGGCGTTGTTCCGTTACGCCCGACTTCGTAGTAGTTGATCAGATGCCGTAGACGGCGAAGGCGTCGTTGTGGTTGAGGAGATCGCGGCGGGCGTGGGCGATGTTGGCTCGTCCGGCGAGGCGGAACGTGCTGCCCAGGTTGCGGAAGCTGGCCAGGGTTCGGGGGGGGTGCCGGTCCGGACCTGGGAGTTGTCCTCGTGGAAAGTGACGTCCCGCACCCAGTGGATCTTGTTTTCGATGGACCAGTGGGCCCTCTCGTAGTGGTTGAGGTGAGCGGGGCCGGCGAGGTGGGCGGGCATGCTGGTGACGCCGAAGACGATCTCCTTCCCGGTCCAGGTGCCGTCGAGGCCGCCGGTGTCACGGCGCAGGCGGAAGACCTGTCCCGCGCCGGGGAAGAGGGCGTCGTCGGCTTGGGCGGTGCGGATCGTGCGGCGCTCGGTGCGCCCGTGCCCACGGTCGTCCTTGGCCTCGGTGGTCTCGGTCCACTCGGCGTCGGTGCCGGCCAGCAGCGCCTGGGCGGCGGCGCGGGCCAGCGGCTGGTTCCCCTTCAGGATTAGGACGTAGTGGGCGTCGAGCCGGTCCGTGATCAGGCGGGCGGTCTTCTTTGTGGTGTGCAGGGCATCCAGGGTGAACACCCATCCAGGCAAGGCGAGTTGGGCCAGCAGGGTGCGGGCCGCCTCGCCCTCGCCGCGCTTGTCCGGAACCTGGGTCTGGCCGAGGACCGCGCCGCTGGCGTGGGCGACCGCCCCGACCAGGAAGACCCGCCCCGATTCGGTGCGGGCGCCGGTCAGGGCCTTGCCGTCGAAAGCCGCGGCGGGCAGGAGCCCGGCCGGCGCCGGGTGTTCCACGGCCCGCTGGGCGGCGCGGCGCTGTTCGCGCTCGATGGGCCCCGGGGTGCACGGGATCTCGGGCGCCGTTGCGGTTCCGGCCGCGACTTCGGTGACGTAAGCACAGGTCGCCGCGTCCAGGGCGTCGGCGTCCAGGTCGGCGAGCACGCGGCGGAAGGTGCGTTCGCTGGGTACGAGGTACTGGCCGGCCAGCGGGTCGTACCGGGCGCCGATGCGTGCCAGTTTGATCTGCGGGGCGCGGGTGGCCCACTGCCAGATCGCGGTCATGGAGTCGCCGCCGACCACCAGCGTCGCGCACGCAGCCAGCACCAGGATCACCACCAGAGGATGCCGCCGCCCTCGCTCCGCTCGCCGGTCAGGGACCTGGCGCAGCCTGCTGACCAGCGCAGACTCCGCTGCCGCAGGGTCGGCGGCGAGCTCGGACTCCCACAGCGCGAGGTCGGTGAGCTGGCCAAGGACAGGGCTGATCAGAGAGGATGCGGACACGAGCGCGGCTCCTGAGACGATCTTCTGGCGTAGGAACCTGAAAGATCATCAGAGGCCGCGCTCGCCTCGCAACTTGCCACCTCACTCCACCGACAAACAACCCAAAACCCATCAAAGATCAACTACGCCGGGGCCGTGCCCGTCAGGGGCGTTGACAGGTTTTGAGTATTGCTCTTCCGGGCCACCGGACATCGGCGTGCGTTTCGGGATTAGCGCTGAGAAGAACAGGCCCACGAGTGCCGCCGCAGCCCCGACGATGAACGTGGTCCGAAACCCCTCCGCCGAGGGCAGCGCCGCCGAGCCGACACTGATCGTGGCGTGTGCCAGGACCACCGTCAGGACCGCCGCGGAGGTGGCACTTCCAACCGAGCGCATCAGGGTGTTCACTCCGTTGGCCGAGGCCGTGTCGGTCACGGGAACCGCATCGGTGATCAGCTTTCCCGTGGCCGCAGTCGAGATGCCGGCGCCGGCTCCTATGATGCCCGAGGCGACGAGGATCTCGATGACGCTGTCCGTCCGCAGCGTGACAAAGACGTAGCCGGCGGCAATGACGATTGCCCCCAGCATCATGGCCAGTCGAGCTCCGTACCGGCTGATCAGTCGGGCCGCGACCGGAGTCAGCAGCAGCGCCACCACCCCGTTCGTGGCGACGACGAGCCCCGAACGCACCGGGCTCTGACCGAATCCGTAGCCGGTGGCGGTCGGCGCCTGCAGGATCTGGGGAAAAGCGAAGAGCATGGCGAAGATCGCGAACCCCATGGCGACCGTGGCGAGGTTCGCCATGAGCACTGGGCGACGGGCAGAGACCCGCAGGTCGACAAGGGGGGAGCGGACACGCAACTCGTGGCGGGCCCAGGCGAGCAGGAGAACGATTGCCGCCACGCCAAAGCCGAGTGTGCGGGCGCTGCCCCAGCCCCACTGCCCGCCCTTGACGATCGGCAGGAGCAGGCCGACCAGCCCCACGGTCAGCCCGACGGTACCGACGACGTCGAGGCGTCCCTCGGCGCGCTGGGGGGACCCCGGCACGACCAGCGCGGTCAGGAGAGCGCACAGCAGACCCAGCCCGGCCGATCCCCAGAACAACGCGTGCCAGTTGAGATGCTCGGCTACCAGGCCGGCCAGTGGTATCCCCGCTGCGCCGCCGAGGCCCAGCGCCGCGCTCAGGAGCGCGATCGCCCCGCCAATGCGGCGGGGTGGAAGCTGGTCCCGGAAGAGGCCAAAGGCGAGCGGGATCACCCCCATCGCAAAGCCCTGCAGCCCGCGGCCAATCACCATCGGCCATAGCGAGCCGGCAAGGGCAGAGATGACCGCTCCGGTGATCACTGCGGCGAGTATCAGCAGCAAGACGCGCCGTTTGCCGAAGAGGTCGCCAAGGCGCCCGCTCACCGGCGTGACGATCGCGCCGGTGAGGAGGGACACGGTTACGACCCACGACGCGTCCGTGGGTGAGGCGTTCAGGATTACCGGCAAGTTTGGGATGAGCGGGATGGCCAGCGTCTGCAGCAGCGACGCCAGCAGGGCGGTGAGGGAGAGGACGGCAACCACGGCCGAAGGAGAACCGGAGCGCTTCACGCAAATCACCACGCTGACCCGGTGCTGGCGCGCTGCGCGTAGTCCGTCGTCAGCAGCGCCGTCGGCTCCCCGCCGGGCCCGAAGGCACGACTGCGGGTCGTCGGCGCCGTCACGAAGCGGCTCGCCAGACGCGTGCGGCCCAGGACGATCGGATCAAAAGCAGTGGTCATGGTCTCTTCCTCACGATGAGTGCTGCTCCGCGGCCCGGGCTCGACGTGGCCCGCCCCAGCGAATGCCTGCCCGAACAGTAAATCACCTGTCCGAACAGGTAAATCTCGAGGATTCATTCCGGCGACCGATGTGACGTGCACCGCAACCCACCATGTCGAGACCCTCTACTTAGGCGAGCCCGGCCGACCTGCACAGCCGTCGGCCCGGGCGGTAGAGTTGTCTGGCCAGACAGGAAAGTGAGGCGAGTGATGGCGCAGTCCACACCGGAGACCGGGAAGGGGCTCACAGGGGCGGCTCAGGAGGCCACGGTCCCTGTGCCGGCCGCAGCCAGCGGCGGGCCGGTCAGTCACGCGATCGTCCGCCTGGCCCGCCTGCACCGCATGTTCGCGCGACAATTGCTGCGCCGCATCGCCCTTCATCCGGGCCAGGAAATGGTCATGATGTATTTGTGGGACCTCGGCCCCCAGCGGCAAGCCGACCTGGTGCGCCTGCTGGACTCCGACGCCGCCACCATGACCCGCACCGTCCGGCGCCTGGAGCAGGCCGGCTTCGTCCGCCGCCGCCCCTCACCCACCGACAAGCGCGCGTCACTCATCGAACCCACGGCGGCCAGCCATGCCCTGCGCCGAGAGGTCGAGCGCGCCTGGAGTCAGCTCGAAGACCTCGTGACGGCGGACCTCTCCCCCGACGAGCGGACCGCGGCCCTGCTCACCCTGGAACGCCTGGAGCACAACCTCGCGCAGGCCACCGCCGATCCCGCAGACGCAGACACGGAGCGTTAATTCGGTCCTGCCGCGTGCGCACAGATCACTGGCTCCGGAGAGATCTGGAGCCACTAGAGTGCCGTCCACGTCGGGAGACACCGGTCGTGGTCTCACTTCTGGTCTCATTCACACACGTACCGTCCCGTGCGAATGAGTACCAGAGCAAGTTCGCTTTCAAGGCGACAGCCGCACATGCACGCAGATGAACGACTCCGCACGGCCGCCCGACCGGCACAAGCGCACTTGGAAAGCGTGTTGGTCCCTGCTGATGCTTGCTTGGGCCCGCGACACCACCAGTCGAGGCGGCTAGGTTGAGGTCGTGAACGATGAAGCGATCACGATCAGGCTTACGCGCGATCAAGCGTTCGTGCTGTCGGACTGGCTGTACCAGGTGATGTTCCAGTCCGACGACCTTGAGGGGATCGTGCGCGACCGAGCCGTCTGGTCACCGATCTACGCGATCTCAGGAACGCTGGACAAGAGGCTGAGCGAGATCTTCATGCCCGACTACGCTCCACGGCTTGAAGCGGCCAGGAGCGTCTCCGTATCAACTTGTACGCCGAATCAACTTGTACGCCGAAACCGACGAGTCGACGGCGCCCAAACAAGGGTGTGGCCACCGCACCACAAGCGCACCAGATAAGGCGGGGAACAGCGGGGAGTCACGGTGAAAGCGACCAAGGTCGATAAGACCTCCATCAGGTCGTTCGCACAGCTCAGCGGCTGAGCGCGCCGCGAATGATCGCAGCTTCCCAAGCTGAGGGCTCTGGGGGAAGGAATCAACTCCGACTCCTCTCCACGGTCCGGCCAGCGCGGCCGGCTCTGGTCGACGGCACCGCATCATGGTCAAGGCCGGGCCGGACGACCAGGGCTGAGCCCGCGTGAGGTCCTCGCAGCCCCTTGCCTGCGGTCACCTGCCGGAGGAAGATCCTTCCGGATCGAGGGAGATGTGATGCTGCGGTTCATGGACTGGTCCGTAGTCGCCATGGGGTGTCTGCTGGTTCTCGGTGGCCTCGGCAGCCGGCGGTGGCAGCGGACCCGAGTTCGGAAGAACGAGCGCTCCGACCAGGACATGCGCTTCATCTGGACATGGCAACCCCTCCTCATGGGCCTAGGAATGATCTGCGCCAGGGTGCCAGGCCTGCTTCGCGCGCCTCACCTCGTCGTCGAGGTCTTTGACGCCCTCAGCTTCGGACTGGCAGTCACGGTTCTGGGCTTCTACCTCAGGTCGGGATATCGCTCCCTTCGTGCGCCCGGCACCACGTGACGGCCGCGACGGCCACCACGACCGACAGCAACTCCCAGACTCCGCCTGACAACCTCTGTGGCTTTCGTCTACCGATCTCTGTAGAGCTACGGATCAGAAGGTCTCTGACATCCACGGCTGACATCAACGACCCCGGACGGGGGCATACACCAGCACCTGTGTCCGGCCGTCGCATCAGTCGCGGGCCGGAGCCGGACCGGGCCTGGATCGAACTCCTAAAGCGGGTGTCGCAGGCTCGAATCCTGCCGGGGGTACATTTGACCTGCGGTTTTGCCGCAGAGTAGCTCGACGGGCTCGATTCCCCAGAGAAATGGGAACGCCGTCGGGACGCAATCTGACTGCCCGTCAGAGCTGGCCGTAGGTGATGGTGGCAGGGCTGGCCCATGCGCAGCGGTCAAATCGGCCCGGCCGCAGGATTACGTCTGCCTACTTGGTATTCCGCCTACTGCAGACACGGCTGTCGTGCCAGAGGTCAGCGCGAGTGTCGTGAACAAGCGGGAGTACCAGCATGGATCGCCGGCCAGCGCTGCGTCGGGGCGCGTTGCCTATGTGGCGACAGTGACTGGCAAGTCGGCCGTAGTGGGCCGGCCCCGGGGGGCGGTGACAGCGGTGCCGTGGCACTGTCCATTCAGAGCCCCAGCACCCGTGATCGACCACCGAGGGTCCTACGGGGTCGGAGCATGGCCGGTACGGAGCCACCTCTCCTAAATCTCCCCTAAACGATCAAGGAGTTACCGCTGGCCAGGGGCCGGACGACCCCCAAGCCGCGCAAGGATGGGAGTCACCCGTCGCGCCGGGCGCACCGCCGAGGGGGCAGTCCAATGTGGCGGCGGCCCGGCACGTCTCTGTCCCTCGAGCCTCCGTATTGCCTCTGCGGGTAGGTCGATTCCGCAGTTCGCCCCTCGATTGAACACACGTACGAATCTTGCACGCTACCGGCGCCCCTGCGGCATTTGCCAGTGCGCCGCAGGGCCGTGCACGGAGCTTCCACCCGTCCCGGAAGCACTGGAAGAGCTCATCCTCCACCTGCTGCACAAGCGTCCGGAGCGTCGGCCCGCCGACGCCCAGGAGGTGTACGCCAGCGACGAGGCTCGTTGGCGTAGTCTTCGCATTCTTTCGCACTCAAGGCGGAGGCGCCGGAGTCCCAGGCTTCGGCCAGGGGAACGAGGTGGTCGAGGTCCAGGCGCGGGGGCCGGAGATGTGGCGGTCGTCGTAGGGGAGTACCCCTCGCCTCCGGTCGGGGTGCAGTTCGGGCCCTGCTCAGGGGCGGTGACGGCTTCGTCTTTAAGGACTTCGGCGCGGGTGTTGCAGCCGCCGTGGTCGGCGTCGGTCTGGTGCTTGAACTTCGTGCGTTCGTGGCCGGTGCGGTTCTCCTCCCGTACGGGGAGCGCGGCCAGGGCGTCGCGGACGGGCAGGGTCACCGTCTGCCCCGGCGCCCGCACCGGTTGGCGCGAGAGGGAAGCGGCGCCCGGGCCGGGGCATGCCCCGGGGCGGGCGGATTCGTACTCCGCCCGCCCCGGGTCCGGCGTCGGTCCGGCGCACCCGCGCTACGCGTTCCTGACGCGCGGGAACGACCGGCGTCCGAGGCCGGCGCATGCCTCCTGCCGTCAGGTCTCCTGGACCAGGTACCTGACACTGTCGACGACGAACTCGCCGTACCGCAGGGCCGATCCGACGGCCTCCAGCCTTGTGTACTGCTCTGAGGACAGCGAGGCTTCGGGGGCGCATCTGATAGCCCTCAGCAGCACCCGGAACGCCACGTCCGGGGTGCAGTGGCGCGCACAGTCGGTGAGTGCCGACCGCACTTCACCCGTGAGGAACCAGGCGCCCTCGATCTCGGCGACGACCGCGTCAAGGCAGGCGGTGCCGTCCTCGGCGTCCGCCCCCGTGAGCGCGTATACATCCGCGTTCGCCGACAGCCGGGCGTCACACAGGCCGATTACCGTGCGCGTCCACTCGGCTCCGCCTCCCAGACGTTCGAAGCCCGGCATGTACTGCGCCCCGGCGTCCCACAGCACCTCCAGCGTCGGGGAGGGAAGGCCGCCGAGAACCCGTGCGTCACGGCGCACGGCCAGTGCCTCCTCATCGACCGACTCCGCGAGGTGTTTGGCGACGACGTCGGCAGCCGTGTCCCCGTCGTGGATCCAGTCCTGATGGAAGGAAGCCATGACCCTCGACACACCGAAGTCGAACAGCGTAAAGCGTGGCATCGTGTCTCACCTTCTCACTTCGGGTAACACGTCTGCACGTAAAAGCCGGCCTTGTGCCCCTTGGCGCGCACGAGCTTGATGTAGTACCCGTTGCCCGCCACCTTCATAGACCCGTCCGGGTAGTAGACCTTGCCGAGCGAGTTCTTCGCCCCGAAGAAGCCCTCGAAGTCCAGGTCCGGGTCCCTGGTCTTCGAGAGCCAGGTCTTGATCCGGTTCGCGTTGTTGGCCAGTGCGTAGTCGACGACCTGCTGGGCGGTCTGCTGGTCGACGAACAGGCTGTTGGGCGTGGTGCGCCCGTACTGCGCCGTCTTCGCGATGGCCAGTTCCTTGGCCCTCTCCGCGCTGACGATCCCGGCCGTGTGCTCGTCGAGTGTGTGGGCCTGCCCGGAGAACTTCTGGCCGTCGGCCACGA
The DNA here is from genome assembly GCF_050936285.1 of Streptomyces sp. CA-106110. Lineage (NCBI taxonomy): Bacteria > Bacillati > Actinomycetota > Actinomycetes > Kitasatosporales > Streptomycetaceae > Streptomyces > Streptomyces sp. CA-106110. The sequence goes on from NZ_JBNJNB010000001.1 coordinate 6,977,931, forward strand.
GGTCGTTGCAGTTGTGGACCAGGACCGGGCTGTCACCCGCCACGGCGTAGAAGGTGTGCAGGCCGGAGACGGTCAGGTCGTACACCGTCCGTGGCGTCGCCTCGTGCCGGTCGGTCACCGCTGCCACGATGCGCACGCCGCCCGGGGTACGCAGGGCGTCCCCGGGGCGAAGGGCGAAGGCCAGGGTCCAGCCGCGGCCGGACACGAAGATCCGGTGTCCGGGGGTGCTGGTGAGGCGGCCGCCGTCGGTCAACGTCACCTCGACCAGGTCGTCGGCGCCGTGCCGGAAGGTACGGGTGACGGGCTCGCCCTGCGTGCGTCCGGTCTCCGGGTCGGAGGTCAGAAGCAGTTCGCCGGTCCGCACGTCACGCAGCGCCTTGCGGCTGCCGTCGGCCAGGACCACTTCGGTGGTGCCGGGGAAGCTGTTGACCCGACAGGCGGTCACAACCTCTTCGTAGATCTCCACCTCCCTCTCGATCGCGGCGACCGCCGCCGCGTCGACGCCCTCGATCGCCTTGAGCGCTTGGAGGGCGTCCCGGACACCGATGCCGGTGGCGAACGCGGCGTCCACGGCGCGCAGCGCGTCCGCGATGGGCCGGATGGCTTTGCCCGCGAACAGGGAGGCCACGTCCACGGCCGCCCAGGCGCATCCGCCCCAGCTTCCACTCTCTCCGCCGTGGGTGAGCTTCTGGGCGCACTTGATCCAGCTGCCGAAGAGGATGTCGACCGGGTCGATGTTGCTCTGGTACTCCTCGATCGTGATGGTGTGCGTGACCGTCTGGGACAGTTCCTTGGTCCGGATCTGGCCGATGTAGTCCGTGGCTTTGGAGGGGCAGGTGAACTTCTGCGGGTCCAGGTCCTGCGCGGTGCACAGGTACAGATCGAGGACCGCCACGTACCGGATCTTCTCGGTGATGGTGCAGTCACCCTTGTAGAAGAGCTTGTCGATCCAGCCGTCGCAGCCGTCCGTCTTGTTGACGACTTCCGGGTCGCCGACCTTCTCGATGTGGTCGATGACGTAGAACACGTTGCCGATCGAGCCGCCGTTGCCGTCGGGGACGGTGCCGGTGTCGATCTGCTTGGCCTTTGCCGCCTTCTCGGCTCTGTCAGCCGCTTCCTGGGCTTCCTTGGCGTAAGTGGCGGCATCCTTGGCGGCTTGTTCGGCTTCGGTGGCCGCGGCGTCAGCGCGGTCGGCTGCCGCTCGGGCGTCCTTGGCGTCCTGTTCGGCCTGGACGGCGGCTGAGCGGGCTGCTTCGGCGTCGAGTTCGGCAGAGTCGGCGGAGTCGCGGGCGTCCTTGGCGTAGCCCTCGGCGTTGGCGGCTGCCTTGTCGGCGGCTGCCGCGTCTTCGGTCGCCTGCTTGTCGTATTCGATGGTGCGGGCCAGCGATGCCGCGGCGGCGGATGCGGCCTTGGCAGCGTCGGCGGCGTAGCCGAGGGCTTCCTTGGAGTAGCTGCGGGCGTCGGCGGCGTATTTGGCGGCGTTGGCAGCGTGCTGGTAGGCCTCCTTGGCGTCGCCCTTGGCCTGGTCGGCGATGTTCTTGGCAGCGTCCGCCTCGGCGGCGGCGTTCTTGGCGTGCGCGTCGGCGACGGCCTGCTGCTGGTCGGCGATGGTCTTGGAAGACTGTCCGGTCAGGACGACCAGGCCGGCGGTGGAGTCGGTGTCGACGTAGTGGGAGCCGAGCTGGATAGCGTCGTTGGCGGGGTCGGCGACCTGTTCGGCGGCTTTGCCGGCGTCGACGGCGGCAAGGGCGGTGACGTGGGCGTAGCCGGCGGCTTTCGCGGCGGCGGCGAGTGCGGTGCCGGCCTCCTTGTTCGCCGCGTCGGCCTGGGTGCGGGCGTCCTTGGCGTGCTGTTCGGCTTCGTCGGCGAGCTTGACCGCGGTCTTGGCCTCGGCGGAGGCGTCCTGGGAGGCCTTGATGGCGTCGGCGACGGCGCTGGTCGCGGTCCGCACCGCCGCGTCGGCCTTCAGCTTGTCGGCCTGGGCGGCGTCCGCGTCCGAGCGGGCCCGCTTGGCGGCTGCCTCGGCGCGGGTGGCCGCAGCGTCGGCGTCGGCCGCCGCCTTGGTCGCGGCATCCGCCTCGGAACTGGCCCTGGTCGCGGCGGCTTCAGCGTCGCCGGCGGCCTTGTCGGCGTCGTTCGCGGCGGCGCGGGCCGCGTCAGCCGCGTCCCCGGAGTCCAGGGAGTCGGCGTAGGCGGTCTTGGCGTCGGCCTTGGCGCGGGCCGCGTCGGCCTTCTGCTCGGCGTCCCACGCGTCGTCCCGCATGGACTTGGCGTGGTCCTTCGCCGTAACCGCGTCATCGCGCTTGCTCTCGGCGGTCTTCTCCGCGGCTTCGGCCTTGTCCTTGGCGTCCTTGGCCTTGGTCGCCTCGGACTCGGCGTTCTTGCGGTGCTGAGCAACCTCGGCCTGCTTGGCGGCGGCATTCTCTTTCTCCGCCTTGGCCGTCTTTTCCTCGGCCTCCGCCGCGAGCCGCTTGGCGTGCGCGTCGGCGGCGGCCGCCTTGGCGTCGCCCTCGGCCTTCACCACAACGGCGAGCTTGGCCTCCGCGGTCTCCTTGTCCTTCTTGGCGTTGTCGCGGTGCACCTTGGCTGCGTCCGCGGCCGCCTTGGCCTGCGCCTCTGCCACCTCGGCGGCCTTCTTGCGGAACTCCGCCTTCGACTGCGCGGCTTGCGCCAGGGCGCGCTGCGCGATGGTCGCGCTGTCCCCGGCCGAAGCACGGGTCGCGGCCTCGGCGGTCTCGCCAGCCTTCTCCAGCGCCTGGAGCGCGGCGGCCGCACCCTTGATGACCTGGTCCTTCTGCAGACCGACCAGCAGACCACGACCCCGCGGGGCACCGTTGGTGTCGGCGATGCCGTACGCGGCCTGCATGGCCGCGTCCGACGTGGTCGCGGCCTTCTGAGCTGTCTCCAGCTGTGTCTTGAGGAGGGTGAGCTGCTTCTTCGCCTCCGACTGCGCAGCGGTGATGCCGGCCTTGGCCTTGTCCACATCGGCCTTTGCCGGTGCGCTGCCGGTGTGGGTCTTGGCGACGATCCTGAACTTCTGCGCGGCGGAGCCGTTGCAGGTCGACAGCACGGCGTCCTTGCTGTTGTCGAACGTCGGCAGGTGCAGGCACTTGCCGGTCGCAGCGTTGTGCAGCGGGCCGGCGCTGCGCACGTCGAAATTCCACTGCTGGGCCTTGGCGCTGCCGCAGTCCCGGATCTGGATCTTCGTGCCGTCGGCACTGTTGCCGTTCAGCACCTCAAGGCACTTGAAGGAGTTCGGGTTGACCAGGGTGTAGCCGCCGTCGTAGGAGCCCATCAGCTGCCACTTCTGGGAGGCGCCACCGTTGCAGGTGTAGACCTGGACCGGGGTGCCGTTGGTCTTGCCGCCCCCCGCCACGTCGAGGCACTTGCCGGCAGCCCCCGGCACCTGAATTTCCAGCTGGCCGTCACCGATCCAGCCGAGGCCGCCCTCGGTGTAGTAGTCCAGCCAGCGGGTGGAGTAGTCAGCGATCCACGACTGACCCAGCATCTTGCCCAGGGCGAACGTGCCGTCCCGCAGCGCCTTGGTGGCGGTACTGCCGGCAGAGAAGATCTGCTGCCGCTGCGTGGCCTGCGAGGTGATCTCCTGCTGCCACTCGCCGGACGCCTGCGCCACCTCCTTGCCGAGCACCCGGTTCGGGTCGATCGGGTCGTGCCACGCGCACGAAGCGAACCGGGACTTCAGATCCTCGACCGCGATGCGGAACTCCGGGGTGTCCGGCGTCGGCGCGGTCCTGGGGAAGCCGCCGGAGGCGAGGAAGATGCGGGCGTCGTCGTCGAACACCCGTGGAACGAACAGCTCGTTGGGGACGGCGTTTCCGGAGTTCTTCTTCCAGAGCTTCCAGGCTTCCTGCTCCTCGCTCGTCCCACTGCTGGTGTACAGCGGGTCCCCGATGGCGAGGGCGGCCTTTTTGGTCTTGTCGTCCGCCTGCGGTGAGGGGTCGTAGAACGGTGACAGCAAGTCGACCGACTTGAAGTACGACTGGTAGAGCCAGGGAAGCATCCCCGTTTTGTCGAAGATCTTCTCCGCTTTGGGAGAGCCGGGGTAGTCGTCCAGGCCGCTGACGGTCTTCTTCCACGACAGGTCGGTGTCCTCGGCCTTCTTCACCCAGGCGTCGGAGTCGTCACTGTCCTTCTGCCATGCCTGAGCGAATGCACCGGTGCCGTAGGTGCGGTCTGCCTTCTGATGCAGTTGGTCCGCCGGCAGCGGCAGGGAGGTGTTGGCCAGGCTGTACAGGTTCGGCCCGCCTCTACGCAGGCCATCGGCCATCAGACACTGATCCAGGCGCAATTGCTCGGCGGCTTGGGTGTCGTATCCGTCGTAGGAGTCGGCGACCGGAGTGGCGGGCAGGGGCGACGAACCCGGCTGCACCGCGACACCGGCCAGCACGGCCAGCGCCGTGACAGCGGTGACACCGGAGGCAAACTTGCGTGATCTTCGGGTTCCGGGCAGCCGGAACCACGGTTTAGGGCGCACAGACGCATCCCTTCCATCGCTCATGGGTGCAGACCGGGAGAAAGCCGAAGAACAGGGAGCGGACGGACCTCGGCACGTGACAGGCGCGATGACCCGCCCGTACTAGTCGGCACCTACGGGCACCTGCCAGGCCGCGCACACCTGGACAGCAGGTGCTACGGCATGGCGATGAAACCCCTCCCCGTGAGCGACAGTGTTCCCCCGGTCGCTGGTCAACGCGCGCAGGCACGGACTGGTCAAGATCCGGCAACGCGCGGCTTCACTTTACGCACACACAGATGAGTCCGTACAAGTGTTTGCTTTACGGGATGAGGGGGCTGGCTTGAACCTGCCGTGACAACACCTGGCGACAAGTGTGAGCAAACCACGGCCCCAGCAAGGGACTTACGTGCCTTTATCGTGTGGATTTCGTGTGTGTATTTGGCAAATATGAGACCTTCAACCTGCAAGAGATGGCTGACTCTCGACCTCGAGGCTTACGCCCCCCGCTCATGCAGGTTCGCGGACCCCGCACTTGCAGTCACCCCAGTCGTGCACGCCCCCCGGCCGATCGTGACCGGCGCCAGATCCACCGCACCTGGTACGCCACCGACCGTGTCACGCCTAGTCATCATGCTGCCGGTCCGGGCAAACGCCTTACGTCAGGCGGCTGAGCGGGGCGGGGAACTGGAACCGGAGCGTCAGCCCCCGCGCCAGTCCCTGGCCCTGCCTACCGGTGCCCAACACGACAGCAGGAGTACTCGGCGTCTACCGATGCTGCTGCGCGGCCGGGGCGGGCAGCCGGAGGCGTACTGCCACCGCACGATGCTGGACGCGATCCGGTATCGCGTGGACAACGGGATCAAGTGGCGGGCGATGCCAGGGGACTTCCCACCGTGGAACCGCGTGTATGCGTTTTCCGCCGATGGCGCGACCTCGGCCTGTTCAGAGAGTTCCACGACCGGCTGCCTGGAGAGGCCCGCGAGACGCTGGGCCGCGACGCGGTACCGACGGCCGGTGTGATCGACTCGCAGTCGGTCAAGACGGACGCCGTCGTCGGCGCTGAAAGTCGCGGCTTCGACGGCGGCAAACTGGTCAACGGGCGCAAGCGGAACGTCGTGGTCGACACGCTTGGCCTGCTGCTGGGCGTGATGGTCACCGTCGCGGACACCGGCGGCCGCACCGCCGCCCACGTGCTTCTCGGGCAGGTCGTCGACGTGCACCACCGGCTGGAACCGGTCTGGGCCGACGGTGGCTGCACCGGAAGCCTCGTCGAGCATTGGGGGCTGGTCCTGGAGCGGACGCCCGTTGTCGCGACGGCTGGATGGGCGTGCGTGGGTACACGCTTGTCCGGAGGCGTTGATGTCAGACTTGGATGTCAGGGTTCGTCACGACGGCTGACGGTGCTGTCTCCCAGTATTTGCGAGGGATCGGTAGGGGCCCGGGATAACCTCCCGCGGTGACCTCACCCGACCAGCCCCTCGTGACCCGCGGTTTCGCCCTACCGCTCCCGCCTGCCACCGACCGTTTCCGCCTGGAGCCCCTCGGCCCTCAGCACAATGCTGCCGACCACGCCGCCTGGACCTCCAGCATCGCCCACATTCGGGCCAACCCCGACTTCGCCGGCCGCTCCTGGCCGCCGCCAGGGGGCATGACCCTGGAGGCCAACCTCGACGACCTGCGCCAGCACGCGGAGGACTTCGACCGGCGCGACGGCTTCACCTACACCGTCCTGTCGGTCCCTGGGGATGACGTCATCGGCTGTGTCTACATATACGGCTCACGCCAGGAGCCTGGTGTTACTGACGTCCGCTCCTGGGTCCGCGCGGACCACGCTTCCCTCGACGCCGAGCTCTACCGCGTCGTCAGCGACTGGCTAGCCGACGAGTGGCCCTTCGAGCGCGTGGCCTACGCGCCTCGCTGAGCCATGCGATCCGTGCCGCCACGTGGCCCGGAGAGCAGCACACGGAAGGCCCGCAAGTGCACTTGCGGGCCTCCTGATCTGGTTCACTGGTGCGGGACTTGAAGCCGAGACCTCTTCGTCCCGAACGAACTTGGGTGCGGATCCTTCTGAGGGAAGGTTGTTGATCAGGTGCTGGGTTGGTTGTGGTGCTGGTCGGGGTAGGTGCGCTGATGCTCGCGGGTGTGGTGGTAGGCGAGGTAGGTGTCGAGGTCGCCGTTGGCGTGGACAGCGCGGAGTTTGAGGACGGCTTCGGCGCTGGCGAGGCCCCAGCGGGCTCCGGTGATGTCGAGGCGGTCGCCCACGAGGTGCCGGCACGCGCCTTCGACCGATCCGGTCGCGATGGGCCAGCCCTTGTCCAGTGCGGTGTCGTAGCGGAGCTGGTCGAGGTGGCCGGACAGGTAGCGCACGCAGGTGTCGACGCTGTCCCGTTTCGCCCCGGTGAGCTGTTCCTTCTCGGCCCGGGCGGTCATCTCGCCGGCGACGCGGGCGGCGTGTCCGTGCAGGATCGCGGTGAGTGTCTCGGCGGCGAAAGTCTCGGCCTCCAGGCTGCCGACAGGATGGAAGGCGTGCGCGGCCGTCCACGCGTACTCGGCGACATGGACGAAGTCGATCAAGATGTGGATCTTGGCGTTGCGGCGCTGTGCTTCGGCTTCGACGAGGTCGAGTTGGTGGCGGGCGCCGTCGACGAGGATGAGCCAGGGCCGGTGATGGCCCGGGTCACGGTCGGTGGCCTGGGTGAATGCCTCGGCGATCACGTCGTCGGGGTCGTGGATCAGGGAGGCGGTGCACCACCGGTTGACCGCTTTCGGGCCGGGCCGCACCGTCCGCAGGCGGGTACGGCCGCCGGGTGGGTGGACGATGTCGTGCGGACGGCGCTGGGCGGGGTGGGTGTCGTGGACGCAGGCGATGGTCGCCATGCGTTTCCGGTTCGGTTTCTCGCCCGGTGCGAGCCGCGCCTGCCTGCCCTGCCGCTTCTTTGCCTCGGCCGCGCGGCGGGTGGCCTCGCGTAACGCTTCGGGCCGCATCACCACCCCCTTCTGGTCGACCTGGATGACCAGCGGCATGTCGGCCGTGCACGGGGAGGCGATCTTGTGGTGGTAGAAGGCGTCGATGTCGGCGGCGGCCTCGACGGTCAGGCTCTCGGCCCGGCGTTTGCCCAGTACCGGCCCGCACCGGTCGGTGATCGCCGCGACGGCCTGCGCGTAGGAACCACGGACCGCCTCGCGCACGGCGAGGCGTTTGACGCCGTGGCTGTGCCGGCCGCGTGGCAGCGACAACTGGGCGTCGGCCGGGTGCACGTTCGACAGGCCCCGGCTCCGCCAGGCGCACCGCGTCACACTCACCGTGCCGAACAAGCAGGTCAGCTGCCGGGCATGCCCCCTCTCGCGGTACGGCCGCACCTCGCGGTCCGGACCGAAGACCGCCCGAGGCGGCGGCGCCTGCTCTTCACGGGCCGCCCGCAGGTCGAGGTGGTCCTGGAAGAACCGGCGCAGGATCTCCCGGCCATCGGTCTCGATCAGCTGTTCCACCGCGGCATGGTCCAACTCGGCGGTCTCGGGTGCCGACAGCCGTGCTGCCAGCGACTCCACCGCTTCCATCGAGCAGGCAAACGGGTCAGGGACATCGTGGGTGTCGTAGCGTTCCATCCGGGCTCTTCTTCCGGCCGTCGTTCCTGGTTGGCACCTACGACGGTAGGAAGAAGAGCCCCTTGACCACCGGGAGTTGGCTCACCGCACCGAACCGGTCGCCGTCCTTCCGGCCGACGCGGTGAACAGTGCGGGTGTCTGTTCGTCCAGCCAGCCCCGCTCGACCAGCCGCTTCAGTTTCGACCGCGTCCCCTCGATTTTCGACGTCTGCGCGGGCAGGCCGATCCTCGGCACGACCTGCTTCGCCTGCACCGACTCGGGCCCGTCGTCGATCACGTCCACGATGTCGCGGTAGACCGCAGGGAGATCCGCGCTGCTCATCCCCTCCCGCCACACGGTCACCGTCTGCGCTCCCACCACCCGGCCCCCGCCCACCGGCTCGACCGCGTCCACGGCCACTCCCTCAGCCGCGAGTTCCTCCAGCGTCTCCCGCGTCACGGTCAACCGTTCCAGCCGGTCCCGCTCAGCCTCCAGCCGCACGGTCAACACGGCGATCTCCCGCTCGAGTTCCTCCACCCGGGACCGCACCGCCGCCTGCCGAGCCTCCAGTTCCCCGATCAACGAGCCCATCCGGCACCGCCTCCTCTACCCGCACGGTAGAGACGACAACACCCCACCCACACCCAGATCAGCAAAACCCCAGTTCAACCGTCCCCCGAGAGGATCCGCACCCAACGAACTTTGCTGGGCGCTGGACCTCGGGCTGGGTACGTCTCTCACCTGTTGTGCCGGTCCGCAGACGTCCGGGGTTATTCGCCGCTGTGCGTCGGCGTTGTCACGCAGTTAGACACTCACGTCCGTCGCGAGGGCTTGGACCGTTTGCCTCAACCGCGGCTCAGTCTGACGTTGGCTCGTTCGGCTGACACGCCCTGCACGGTACCCCGGACCAGGGGTGCACGCTTTCCAACCACCTTCACCCGCTTCGCCAAGACCGGAGTGCCGCCGTCACAGGTCCTGCGTCGCCCCGCAGGCCTCGTGACAGCCATCACCGCTTCACAGGTGGGTCTCCGGCCCGCTCGATCAGGCCTGGCTGGAGCCGCGTCCGTTCCAACTGAATGATCTGCGCCTGAGCCGGACCGGACAGCTGTCCGATCTTTGAGTAGCTGCAACGTGCAGCGAAGTACCTGTTTTCCGCCCGGAGGCGTGAGGGGCGCCTACGCGGCATGGCCCTTTCGGCTGATAGTCATGAACAGCAGTCTGACACGCGGCTGGGCTGACAGCGAAGGTCGGCGGAGCGGCTTTTGGGCGGGAGCTGCTTTGGCGCGAGTGATCATGGCCCCGTAAGCTTCCGGCGCGTCGGGCAGTCTGTGGACCTGCCCGGTAAAGCATGACTGCCCCGGCAGGATTCGAACCTGCGACACCCGCTTCAGGAGTTCATCCCCTCGCGCGTGCGCGCTGTCGCGTCCCTACTCCAGGGGCTCAAGGCAGTCCACCTGTTACCGCCAAGGTCCCCGTGCGTACGCCTCTGTTGCCGTCATCTTCTGCCGTCAGGAGCCGCAAAGCACCGGCATCCCACCAACGACTGGAGCCAGTGCTTAGAAGATGCGGGCATAACCCGGTAGCCCGGCCCGGCCGACGCCGATCGCCGCCCCGGGCGGGCTGCGGGCCCTCCCGTAGAACGGGTGGCGACAGCGGGAACAGCGGCGCTGCAGCGCGTCACAGCGTCGCGGTCGTCTGCTCCCCGGACGCGCTGCCTGCGAGCCACTGGTCCCATCCCAGGTTGAAGTCGGCGTAGCCGTTTTCGGCCGGGGCCTTGGCACGGGGCGAGCCGGTGATGGTGACCGGGTCGCCCTGCTTGACCTGACCGTAGAACCACTTGGCGTCCGACATGGACAGATGGACGCAGCCGTGCGAGCCGCGGGCGCTGCCGCTGCCCGGAGTGGGGTCGCCGGTCGAGTAGTGCACATACGTGCCGGACTGGGTGAGGTGGACGTCCCAGGGAAGCGTCAGATCGTAGTAGTTGGGGCTGCCCTTGTCGCAGCTGATGCCAACGCTGCAGGAGGTCATGTGGACCTTCTCCTGCTTGTCGATGACGGCCATCGTGCCGTTCCACGTCGGATACTGGGCGCTGCCCGCATTGATCGACAGGGTTCGTAGCGCCTTGCCGTTCCGGGTCACCTTCATGGTGTGGCCGGTCACCGAGACGTCCGCGCGCACGTCGTCGCCGATCTTGAAGGTGTGCATGTAGCCGTGCACGCCGTAGCGTCCGTTGCCGTTGCTGACGCCCTTCAGGTCAGCGTCGATCTTCACCTGCGTGCCGGAGGGCCAGTATGTCTTCGGCCGCCAGTCGGCGCGCCTGTCGCCCATCCAGTGCCAGGCGCCGGCCACCGGCTGCGAGGCGCTCACCTTCATGTGCTTCTCGACCGTGGCCCGCGCCTTCGTCGCCACCGGGTTCGTGAAGACCACCGAGATCGGCATGGCCACTCCGACCGTGCTTCCCGTCTGCGGGGTGATCGTCTCCAGCAGCATCGGCGGACCCGCAGGCTTCGTCGGTGACGGCGAGGCACTCGCACTCGCCTTTCCCGAGGCCTTTGCGTCGCCCCCGCTCGCCTTGCCGCCGCCGCCCCCGCCGCAGCCACTTGCGCCCACCAGCATCGCGACCGTGACGAGTGCAATCCCTATGCCACCCCTGCGCCCTCCCACGACCTGCCCCGCTCTCTCGCTCCCCGGCCCGGACGGGCCCGCCTCTTTGTCAGACAGCTACGACACAGGCCGCAGTTGCGTGCGCCACGTAGATCTTTAGTGATCCACGTCACCGGCGTCGTCGCGGCCGTGGTCGCGGAGGGCGTCGTCGTCGGCTCCGGCGTGCTGCCGGGCGGGCGCGGCGAGAACGTGGCGGCGTCGCCGACGGCCGGGGAGTTCGGCACGGGAGCCGCCGGCTTCCGCAAGCTGCTGCCCGCCGACATGGGCAAGGTCCGCGAGGTGTCGCTGCTGCGGCTCATCAAGGGGATGCCGAACGCACCGACGCCGAAGAAGATCGGGCTCTACGACCGCGACTACGCCGTCGTACGGGACGGCGATGTCGGGTACCTGGTGGTCAACGTGATGCGGGCGAAGACCGTCAACGCCAAGGGGGAGGAGCAGGATCCCTGTGCGTTGCCGCACGAGACGCCCGAGCGGACCAAGTGAACCAGCGAGAAGGTGCCGGGGGGCGCCGTCCTGAGTATCTGGCAGTGGGCCGCGTCCCAGAACGTCCAGCCCAAGTGCAGCGCGCCGAACTGGGCGCCAGCCTGCGGCTGAAGGACGGCTCGCTGCTCACCATCCGGGACTGGACGGACTTCCTCGGCAAGGGCTCCCAGGGCCCGCTGCTGAAGACCTTCCCACTGACGCGGGCACAGCTGCGCGAACTGGCATTGATGTCACAGCTGTTGCCGTAGCCACCAGAATGTGCCCGGGGCGGTACGAGGATCCCGTACCGCCCCATCGCCAGCGCCCCCAAGGCCCCTGCACTGTCCGAGACCGGCCGTGGTTGTGCGCCTCCGTGCGGGGCCGTTGTAGCGCAGTTAGGCACTCAGTGAGTGCCAAGAGGCCCTGCCTTCATGCGCCCCCCCGCACGATCACCCGATCAGGACACCGTACGACCAGACAAGCGGCCCAAGGCGAACAGCCTGGGGCTCCGCGCAGCGGATTGCGCTGGAGCGGGAGCCCGGCGACCTCCGGGGTCACTGGGGATGCAACCGATCACGGGTTCGGAATGTCGTACTCCCCGATCGTTCCATGATTCATCGGCCCGACGAGCGAGGAAGTGCCCATGACAAAGTCCTCCAGTGGATCGCGCAGGCACGGAGCCCGTCGGAGCAGGGTGGACGGGACAGAACCGGCGCTGTCGGTTGCCGGCGGCCGGGCGGCTCTGCACAAGGGCAGGGGGAAGTCGGGCGGAAGGCGGGCCCTGAAGATCGTCGGGTTGGCGATGGGCTTCGTGGTGTTGCTCGGCATCGGCACGGCGGCATACGCCTACTGGAAACTGACCAGCACTATCAAGTCCGACGACCTGTCCGCCAACGGCAAGGACGGCGCGGGACATGAGACACCGGACGCGTTCGGACGCAGCCCGATCAACATCCTCGTCATCGGTTCGGACGCCCGCGCGAACGCCTCGGATTGCAAGCTCGGCGGCGCCTGCGGGAAAGCCAGCGGCGCGCGGGCCGACGTGGAGATGGTGGTGCACATATCGGCCGACCGGTCAAACGCCACCGTGCTGAGCATCCCCCGCGACCTGCGGAGCAGCTGGAGCGGTTGCCACGCCGCGAACCACCCCAGCATGGGCCCACAGTCCAACCAGATGATCAACTCGGCCCTGGACGGCGGGCCAGGCTGCAGTGTCGTCGCCGTGCACGAACTCACTGGGATCCCCATCGACCACTTCATGATGGTCGACTTCTCCGGAGTGGTGTCCATGTCCCACGCGGTGGGCGGGGTCCCGATCTGCGTCAACCACGACATATACGACCCCTACAGCCATCTGAAGTTGAAGGAGGGCTCCCACGTACTGGAAGGCCAGGCGGCGCTGGAGTTCGTTCGTACCCGGCACGGTTTCGGGGACTCCAGCGACAGCCGCGGCCGGACCGCCGCGCAGCACATCTTCCTCAGCTCCCTGCTCAACCAGCTGAAGACCAAGGGCACTCTGAGCAGCCCCACCAAAATGTGGGCCATCGCCAATGCCGCCACCCAGTCGCTGACCGTCGACAGCTCGCTGAACTCCGCCACCAAGCTCGTCGGCCTGGCCGACGACCTCAACAAGGTCCCCGCGAGCCGCGTCACCTTCGCCACCATGCAGACGCACGACCTCAAGGTGAACGGAGTCTGGCAGACACTGGTCACCAATCCGGGCGCGAACGACATGTTCAAGAGCATCGCGAACGACCAGTCGCTCACGGCCGCAGCCCGCCCGGCGTCGCCGTCTGCCGCTCCCGCTGCCACGGCCGTTGCGACCTCCGTCATCGCCGTCCAGGTGCAGAACGGCACGACCGTCCGCGGCCGTGCCAGCACGATCACCCAAGAACTCCTCCGCCGGGGCTTCAGCAAGGAGACCGCTGCTGCCAACGGGACCCCGGCCACCACCACGTCGTTGGCCTATCCGGCCGGCCAAATGCCGCAGGCACGGGTCGTTGCCAAGGCGCTCGGCCTGCCGGCATCGGTGCTCAAGCAGGGGTCCGGCACCGGGATCGTGCTAGTCATCGGTACCGACTGGCCCAGCGGCACAAGCTTCCCCGGCAGCAAAACCGCCCCGGCACCCGTCGACACCCAGGCCGCCCTCGACGGCGCCAATATGAAGCTTGGCAACGACAACGACACGTGCGCCCAGGTCAGCACCTTCAAGACAGCGATCGGGCTGGACGCATCCGGCAAGCCCACTTCCTCGGATCATCCGACATCCAGCACCTCGCCGACGCGCGCCTACGCTCTCAGCCCGGAGGTGAACGACTCGGCGCCCTGAGAAGCCATCCGCTTACCGGTCAGCGGGCTTGTCTGGTCGAACAGGGGTGGTGCCGTCAAAGGCCCCGGACCATGATCGGTCCGGGGCCTTTTGGCTGGTGCCCCCGGCAGGATTCGAACCTGCGACACCCGCTTCAGGAGTTCGATCCGACTCCGCTCCGGCCGCTGCCGTCGGCTGGTGCGACGGCCGGACAGAGACGCTGATGTACGCCCTCGTTCGGCGTCGTTGATGTCAGCCGTGGATGTCAGGAGCCTTCTGATCCGTAGCTCTACAGAGACAGGTCAGCGGGGGTCATAGAGGTCGCCGCACGGTCCCTCGCGGTGGCTGACGGTCATGGTCGGTCTCGGTGCTCTCCGGCGACAGAGTTCTTCAGGGTGGTCACATCACCTGAATGGCTACCGCGATTCCCGACCATTCCGATCACGTGCCCGAGGGTTGTGGCACCCCGCTCCGATGCTGCCCGAGCGCGGTCCCATAGTGGGCGGCGGTCAACGGCGCATCCTGTTCGACGGCACGCGATGTAACGTCAGTCTGCTTTTGGCGAAGGGCTACTGAGTTCACGTCAGACATTGATCTCAAAGCCTCAAAGGCAGGTTCGGAGGCCGTGTGGCGGCGCAGCGAACTGGGTCGCTTCTCTACTGCCGTGGGGGCATCTGCCGAGGTGTCACACACCCACACGAGGGCTGTCCTGTTTGCGCTTAAGTGAGCACTCTTAGGTCGATTTAGGTAGATTCACACGGGGCGAGGGGTTCTGATCGATCACCCCAGTTCACGCCGGATTTTCCAAGGGATCCCACCCCAGCTGCATGAATGTCTTCGGTGCCGTTGGGGCCGATCTCAGGCAACCGATGGGCTGCGAAGTCCTTCCGGCGCATCCAGTCACACAGGAGGTACGTCATGAGCGCTTTCTCGATCTTCAACGGCCGCAGTGGCCGAGGTGGTGGCCGCGGTGGCCGAGGTGGTGGCCACGGCCGCCGCGGCGGCCACGGCGGCCATGGCGGCCACGGCGGCCACGGCGGACGTGGTGGACGTGGCGGACGACGTGGCGGCCATGGCGGCCGTGGCGGCCGCTACTAAGCATCGCCACCTCATCTGAGGATCGTCATCGGGGGGCGACGGCGCGTCCCGTCCGTCCCCCCCCTTCCGCAGCATGCCCCCACCCGGCTCCCTCCCCGAGAAGGTGACCCCGCTTGGCGGACGCGACACACGCCGACTCGTCTCACATCAAGCCCGTGGCCCCGGCAGCCGAGGACAGCCCAGTGCCCCTTGCGGCGGCCGTGTCTTCGGCCGACGCGTTCCGCCGCTTCTGGCCGTGGGCACGCCCCGACCGGTACGGGCTCGCCGCGAGTGTCGTCCTCCTCATCGCGGGGTCCGTAGGTGAAGTCGCTTCGGTGTGGCTCTTCAAGAACCTGGTCGACCAAGTCCTGATCCCCCACCGGTTCACAGCGTTCCTACCGCTGGCCGGACTCATGGCCGCCGTGGCTGTGGTCGCGGCGCTGCTGACCTTTGCGGGCGAGTACCTGGCCACCTGGGTCGCCGAGCGCTTCCTCCTGCGTCTGCGCACCTCGGTCGTGGAACATCTGCACAGTCTGCCCCCCGACATCCTCGGAACCCGCAGGCACGGCGACGTGGTGGCACGGCTGACCTCGAATATCTCCCAGATCGAGGAGTTGGTGGCGTCCGGTCTGATCTCATCGGGCTCGGCAGTGATCAGCCTGCTCTTCTTCGTGGCGGCTGCCTTCTATCTGAGCTGGCCGCTCGCCCTGGCGGCTCTCGCCGCGGCGCCGTTCTTCTGGCTCGCGGCCCGGCTGTTCAGCGCCCGCATCCATACCCTGTCACGCGAGGCCCAGCGGTGTGAGGGCAGCCTCACAGCCGTGGTCGAGGAGAGCCTCACCTGCTCCGCCCTGGCCCATGCCTACAACCGACAGGCTCACGAGGTCGAACGGGTCCGCCGGGAGGGGGAGGCCCTGCTGCGGGCGGAGCTCTCCACGGCACGAGTCGCACATTTATACCCGTCGCTGCTGAATGTGTTCGAAGTGGTGGGCGTCCTTGCCGTGGTGGGCCTTGGCGCCTTCGAACTGACCCGGAACGCACTGACCTTGGGCGGGCTGCTCGCCTTCGCCGCTTTCCTGGCCCAGCTCTTCGGGCCCGTGCAGGAACTCTCAGGCTTGGCCTCGGTGTTCGGCTCCGCCAGCGCGGGCGCCGAACGTGTCATCGAACTGCTCGACATGCGCTCCCCGGTCCGCGAGCGCCCCGACGCCCCTGCACTCGCCCATGTGCAGGGACGTGTTGAGTGCCTGAGCGTTGCGGCGGTCTACCCGTCAAACCGGCGCGGACCGGTACTGCACGACGTCAGATTCAGTGTCGCGCCTGGCGAGGTGCTCGCGATTATGGGCCCGAGCGGCGCGGGCAAGTCCACCCTCGCCAAGTTGCTGGTGCGTTTCATGGACCCGGATTCCGGATCGGTGCGCTTGGACGGGGTCGATCTCAGGGACGTTACGACGGCCTCGGTACGCGCGGCGGTCACCCTCCTCCCCCAACACGCCCAGCTCTTCCATACGACCATCCGCGACAACATCGCCTACGGCCGGCCTCGAGCCACGATGGCGGAGATCATCCAAGCGGCCAAGGACGCCGACGCCCATGAGTTCATCACCGCCCTTCCCGACGGCTACCTGACCACCATTGGGGAAAACGGATTCCAGCTGTCCGGAGGCCAGAGCCGGCGCATCGCCATCGCCCGGGCCTTCCTCCGAGCGACCCCGGTCCTCATCCTCGACGAGCCAACCGCCGGCCTCGACCACCGGGCGGCCGCGCATGTCCTGGCCCCGCTACGGCGGCTGATGGCCGGTCGCACCACGATCCTGATCACCCACGACCAGGCCCTGGCTCAGCACGCGGACGCCATCCACACCCTGCACGGGCCAAGTGTGGAGGTCACTCGGATCCTAGAGCACTAGTTTGGAAGACGCCGTATGCGTCAGTGGGTCAGTCGTTGGTATGGGCAGGAGGTCGGGCATGGGCTACTGGGTGTACGCGTTCTCGGGTTGTCCCGACGCCGGGAACTACCAGGAGATTGCGAATGAGGGAGAACCGGGCGAGGTCGTGGTGCGGGCGCGCCCGGGCGGCCTCGCTGTCATGGACGGGTACGTGCTGGAGAGCCTCGACGATCTGATGATGGTTGCCCGCTTCAAGTGGGTGGCTAGTGGGGACCCGTCCACAGTGATGCCGGCCCTGTGTGAAGCGTCTGGATTGCCGCTGGACCCGGACGCCAGACGCGGTCAGTGAGCTTGGACAGCATGGAGTGGTATACGAGGAACGAAGGTCGGTGGAACAACTTTGGCCGGGAGTTTCAATGACCCAGTCAAGCGCCGCCGCGCTCGGATCCTGGGGCCCTAGAAGACGCCGTATGCGGATCGCGACTGACCTGGCAAGGCACTGGCCTGGGTCGGAACGCGATCGGCCCCGCTGTTCCCCGTGAGTCCCCGCTGCCTCCCGCCGAATCGGGCACTCAACGGGCACGCAGGGCACAGTCGACCCTCTGCTTTTCAGGCGAGTTGATCGTGCGGCAGGATCATGATCCGGCCCGACAACGACTGACATCGACGCCCCGTGACATACCGTTGCGTACGCTGACGTTCGTTGTCGTTGCCGTCAGACTGCCGTCAGACTGCCGTCAGGGGGGTCGGCCAGGGGTGGTGTGGGGCACGGGCCGGTGTGTCCCAGGGAACCGGATTACCGCATCGGGTCCGGGTGAGGCGAGACGCGCGGAGTCGTCGCCTTGCCGGGTCCTCGGCCCGCGTGCCGGCGGATCGGGCCAGCCAGGGGAAGACTGTCATCCATTGAGTTCTGTTCAGCAAGCACCGGGGCTAATTGTGTCGGTTGCGGCTGTGCAGTGGCAGAGCGGCAAGCGCAAGCAGAGCGGCAAGTCCAAGCAGCAGGATCGCCTCGGGCACGGGCTGCTTGGCGCGCCAGAGCTGGACTGGCAGCCCGATCGAGGGCACGCGCAACCGTGCTACGCCTTCGAGTGCCGTGGGCCGGATCGGGGTAGAGTCCGGTGTGGAGTTGGCGTCACCTTTGGTGATCAGGTCGTTGTTGGGAAGTACCTGGTAGACCCGATGGGTGAGTAGATGGCCGGGTCGGGTGGGGTCCTGGGCCAGCACGATTTGGCCTACCGCCGGTGTGCGGTTGCGCGGTGGGGGCTGGTAGAGGACGACGTCGCCCGGCATGAGGGCGGGACGCATGGAGCCGGACTGCACCACGCACGCTGTCCAGCCCAGCGCCGCCACGGGCAATTGCGCCCACACGAGCAGCCCAATCAGTGAGCCGAGCACGGTACGTGAGGTGACCGAGGTGACCACGCGGATCGGGTGCGGGGTGCCCTTGGCCGTGGGTTGGCAGGGCGCGCCGGCGGCTAGGTCGCTTGGGAGAGTCACTTGTGTTCCCGCGCTTCCCAGGTGAAGGTCACCTCGTTGGTGACCACGCTTTGCGCGCTGTTGGGTGCGCTCCGGCTGAACTTCCACGCGAAGCGGAAGCTCAGCGAGTTGGGTGGCTTGCCGGGCAGGGTCCAGGGACCCACGCCGGTGCGGAAGTCGGTGTGCAGGGCGACGAACTGGTCCAGGGTGCCGTCGAACGCGGTCTTGTGCGGAGTGAAGCCCTTGCAGTCGCCGAAGGTGCCGCCGCTGCCTACCTCGATTTTGAGGTTGATGAAGGATTGGAAGTTGCTTGGCCAGTTCGGTGAGCTGCTGTACAGCTTGAGCGCGGTGGGGAAGTCAGCGTTCGACTCGATCTTGATGCAGTTGGAGCCTGTGTCGCCGGGTCGCATGTTGTCGACGCGGAACATGGGCACCTTGCTGTCGTTGGCCAGCCCCAGCGAGCCGGACTCCCACGTGTTGCCGCTGTTGCTGGTGGTCCCACTCCAGTCGGCGTTGGTGGCACCCCAGACCAGTGCACCGCTGAGCAGCAACCCGAGCGGAACGGGGACCACCTGTGCCAGCACGTGCAGCCAGGGACGTCCCATCGGCCACTCCGTTCAATTCCGACGGTCCATCACATATTGATGCATTCTGTCTCATCTGTGGCGGTGCCGCTCCGTGTAGCCATCCGGGTCTGATGGAGGCTCGGGCCTGTCCCGAGCGGGCGCCCCTGGCCTACCTGCGCCCCGGCCCCCGAGGTCGGCGTAGCGACGTTGGCCGGGAGTTGCTTCGGCGCGAGTGATCACGGCCCCTTACGCTGGCCCGCGGTTCGGGCAGGCTTGTGGACCTGCCCGTTAGTGCCCAATGTGGCGCCCTGGTCTGCGAGGCTTCCTCGACCATGGTCTCGGCATCACCGACACCCCCGAAGAGATCACAGCCGAGACCGCTCAGACCCTCACCCCTGCCAGCCCCTGAGCGGGTCGGGCCCTGCTCTCATAGGGACCACACGCCAAGCGGGCGACGCACCCGATTTCGAGTTCTGTTCCTCCTGGGCAGGACACCGTTTGGCTTTGTCCGCGGTCGTTCACCGCCGCGGTCCAGGTTGCCGGTCGTGCGGTCGTCGACGGCCGCCCAAAGCCACGTGCGGTTGCGGTGGCTGCTGTACTTCGCTGCTGTACAGCGACGGGGTCAGCATTGAGCGCTGCACGACGGCAGTTCGTTACTGGTGAGTGTGGAATCCGTCCGTCAGGTAGCCGTCAACGTCTGCACGGCCGGCCCCCCTCGCTGCCGGACTCACCAGGCAGCGGTGACCCCGGCGACGGCCAGCCCGAGCGCGGCGCAGACGCCGAGGACGCGCAGGACGCTCCAGTGCAGCCGGAAGATCATGACGAGTGTGGCGAGCATGATGGCCACGGCGGTGGGCCGCACGGTCGTCAGCTCGGGGAGCTGGAGGTGCAGTGGTCCCCACGAGGCGTCGTGGACCCTGGCGAACAGGGTGTGGAGCGCGAAGAACACCGCCAGGTTGGCGATGACGCCGACGACCGCGGCGGTGATGCCGGTCAGGGCGGCGGAGACGGAGCGGTTTCCGCGCAGGCGCTCGATGTAGGGGGCGCCGAGGAAGATGAAGAGGAAGCAGGGCACGAAGGTGACCCAGGTGGTCAGCAGCGCGCCGAGCAGGGCGGCAGCCCACGGGTTGAGGGCTCCGGGGTCGCGGTAGGCGCCGAGGAAGGCGACGAACTGCACGACCATGATCAGCGGACCGGGGGTCGTCTCGGCAAGGGCGAGCCCGCGGACCATCTCTCCCGCGCTGAGCCAGCCGTAGTGCTGTACGGCTTGCTGGGCGACGTAGGAGAGGACGGCGTAGGCGCCACCGAAGGTGACCAGGGCGGTGCCCGAGAAGAACACTCCCTGAGTGGTGAACACGCTGTGGGTGCCAGTGAATGCTGCCACTGCGGCCAGGGGGCGGCCCACAGCAGGAGGCCTACCAGCAGGATCCTGAGCGCTCGGCGGCGGCTGGGGCGTTCGGCGTGGAGTGCGTCGTCGGCGATGAGCGGCGGCGGGCCGTCGTCGGTGGTGTGAGCGGCGGTTGGGCGCAAGGTCTGCGGGGCGAGGCGGGCAAGGAGCCAGCCGATGAATGCCGCCCCGATGATGACCAAGGGAAAGGGAATCGCGAACAAAGTGAGCGCGGCGAAGGACACGACGGCCAGCGCGACGAGTGCCGGGTGGGTCAGCGAGCGGCGGCCGACCCGCCACACCGCCTGAGCGACGATGGCGACGACGGCCGGGGCGAGTCCGGCGAACAGGCCGGTGACGGCGGCGGTCGTGCCGAAGGCGACGTACAGGCCGGACAGTGCCAACAGTGCGAGCACGCCGGGCAGCACGAACAGGCTCCCTGCGACCAGACCGCCACGGGTGCCGTTGAGCAGCCAGCCGATGTATACGGCCAGTTGCTGGGCCTCGGGGCCGGGCAGCCCTGAACCGTGAGGATCCAGCGGCGCTCGCCCTCGACGACCCACATCGCCATCGCACGAGAAGCCGACTGCGGGCTGAGCGCGCCCTCGCCGAAGGGCTGGACGGCCAGCGCCCGGAAGCCGGGATCCCAGTCCTCGGGCACCCGACGGGCGAGTCACCGGCGTCCGCACGGCGACCGGGCGCGAGCTCACGGCCGACCTGGTCATCGACGCCAGCGGTCGGTTCTCGCAGTCCGTGGGGTGGCGACCCGGGCGCCGTCGGCCACGAGCCAGCGTCGACGCAGGAGCCAGCACTGTTGTTGATAGCTAGGTGCTATGGTGCGAAAACATCATTAGATCAAGGGTTCCGTCTAAGAGCCTGTCGGGTGGCTGGTTGATTACGCTGCGATGAGGTCTTCGACGGTCTTGGTTCGGGCAGTCTTGCGGTGGGATTCGTGGCTCCACCGCGTTGGCTGCCCGGCGAGCCGGACGAGCATCAGGCGGATCATCGCCACCTTGATCATGGCCTCGGAGGTCGCGGTCAGCCGTTCGTAATCGCGGGCCAGTCGGCGGTTGCGGACCAGCCAGCCGAAACTTCGCTCCACCACCCAGCGGCGGGGCAGGACCTTGAAACCCTTGACATCGTCGGTCCGCTTCACGATCTGGACGACGATGTCCAGCGCATTGCGAGCCCATGAAAGCAGCGTGGAATCAACAGAGTTGGCGTATCCGCCGTCGGCCCACACCAGACTGACCGTGCGGAAGCCGGCGGCGAGCCGGGCCAGGACGGCGCGGCCTCCGGCACGGTCCTGCACGGACGCGGAGGTGACGGTGACGACCAGCAGCAGGCCCATCGTGTCGACGATCAGATGCCTCTTCCGCCCCGTCGTTCGCTTGCCCGCATCGAATCCACGCGCCTCGCCGCCCTCGCTGGTCTTGACCGACTGGGCGTCGATCACGGCGGCCGACGGCTCGGGATCGCGTCCGGCCCCGATCCGGACCTGACGGCGCAGCTCGCCGTGGACGCGGTCCCAGGTGCCGTCCCGGCGCCACTTGGTGAACCAGCGGTGGGCCGCGTCCCAGGGCATCAGGTCGCGCGGGAGCATCCGCCACTGGCAGCCCGAGCGCAGCACGTAGAAGATTGAGTCGAGCACCAGCCGATCCGGGTACTTGCGCACCCCGCCGCCTTTCCGCAGGTCACGCATGGGAAGGAGCGGCTGGATGATCTCCCACATCTCATCGGTCAGGCTGGACGGATAGCACGGGCCGCTGACGGCCTCGGAGTTGTCGCACTGGCACACACCACGTGATCATTCCGGGGCCGTCGCCATGCCCAGAGGGCAGATCGCGACCGTCACGCATCACGCATGATCAGCCACCCGACAGGCTCTAAGAGGAAGCCTCAGGCGAAGAGCCGCGGACGCGACGAGCTACGCCTGGGGGCGTCGCCGAGAAAGGACCACCATGAACACGCCGCAGGATGTCCCCGTCACGGACTTCGACCATCACTCCCGAGCGTACGCCGAGCGACCGTTCGAGACTCTCGCCACACTGCGGAGGGACATGCCCGTCGCCTGGTCGACGGCCCACGGTGGGTTCTGGGTCGTCACCGACCACGAGCACGTCATGGCCGGATTCGCCAACTACCAGACCTTCTCCTCGGTGCGCGGACCGGCGATCCCGGCGCACCCGTTCGGCACCCGGCACATCCCGGTTGCCATTGATCCTCCCGACCACGCGATGTACCGCAAGGTGCTCAACGCGTGGTTCAGTAAGGCGGCGATCGAGTCGCGGCAGCCGAAGATGAAGGCGATGGTGGAGGACATCGTGCGAGCGCTTGCGGCACGCGGCAGTTGGAACTTCGCCGACGACCTGGCGAACGTCTCACCGGGCGCGGTGACCCTCGACATCCTCGGGTGGGACCCGGACCAGCGGATCCCGCTGCTCGACGTCATGACGTTCGGGCTGGTCAACATGGCCAGCACGGACCCGACTGTCGTCGACAGGAACGCAGAGGGCAACCGCTGGATCCGCGAGCAGATCATGCGCGAAGCCGATGACCGTCGGGCCGATCCGCGTAACGACCTGATGACCGTGCTGGCGACCGAGCCCATCGCCGGGGGCGAGATGCTGTCGGACGCGGAGCTCACGGACATGGTTGTCCTCCTGCTCTTGGCGGGCTTTCACACCACGTCGGGCGCCCTCACCTCGCTGCTCGTCCACCTCGAGGAGCATCCGGATCTGCGCCGACGCCTGGAGCGCGACCGGGACCTGATCCCCACGGCGATCGAGGAGATCATCAGGGTCTACACCCCTGCGCCGCCCATCGCCCGGAGCGTGACCGCCGACACCGAGTTCGGGGGCGTTCCCATGCGAGCGGGCGACTGGGTCCTCTTCGTCAACCAGGCAGCCAACCGCGACCCGTCGAGCTTCCCTGAGCCGGACGTCGTCGACCTCGACCGCAACCGGTCCAAGAGCGTGGCGTTCGGCTGGGGCGTGCACCGTTGCCTCGGCCTGCACATGGCTCGAACCATTCTCCGGCTGGAGGTCGAGGCGATCTTCGACCTGCTCCCGGGCTACGAGCTCGACCTGGACGCCGCGGTGCGAAGCGACGCCATGGGACAGGGGTACTTCTTCACCTCCCTGCCGGCGCGTCTCCCGGCTGCGGCCGCCCGGTGAAAGGCGTGGACCCTCTCGCGAGCATGCTGCGTCGCGTTCATGACCAGCCGGTCTGGGCGACGTTGCACGCGTGAGCACGTCGTCTGCTCGGGCACTCGTGGTCGGAGGGACCGGCCCGACCGGCCCGCACCTCGTCCGCGGCCTGGCCGCGCGCGGGTACGAGACCACCCTCTTGCACTGCGGCACGCACGAGCTCCCCGAGCTCGCCGGCTACGAGCACCTCCATGCCGACCCGCACTTCCGAGAGTCGCTCGACGAGGCCATCGCCGGGCGCGAGTTCGAGGTCGTCGTGGCGACGTACGGCCGGATCCGGCTGGTCGCCGACGCGGTGGCCGGCCGGTGTGCGGAGCTCGTCGCGGTGAGCGGCCTGCCGGTCTACCCCGGCTACCACGAGCCGGGCCGGCGGCACCCGCACGGCATGCCGGTGCTGGTGCGCGAGGAGCACGCCGACGCCGGGCGCGCGGCTCCCTAGGAGGAGCCAGGTCCGCGGCGTCGCGGATGTCGTTCTTCACCCGCCGGTAGGCGAACCCTTTCACGCCCAGCGGGTGTGCCAGGTGCACGCGTGCACCGGCAGCCTGCAGGACATCGGCCGCCCAGTACCAGCCGTAGGTGGCCTCCAAGACCACGTCTGGATCGTGTCCGGCCTGTTCGATCTGCAGACCGAGCGCCACCGGATCGTTGAGGATGCGCACCGCACTCAGTTGAACGCCGGCCTCGGTCTGACGCACAATCACGGACCTCCTGCGGTGCATGTCGACACCGACGTACTGATGTCCGTTGTACTCGCTCACCTGAGGGCCTCCTTCGCCGTCACGCAGTAGGTAACTGGGACCTACCCAGGCACCCACGGAGGGCGGGGACTTCGCTCCTTCATCGCATCAAGACCTGTGGATCAAGTTAGTTGCGGTGGAATCGCTGACGCAGTCGGCGACTGGCTTCAGCGCGGACGCGTCGGGTTCTTCCGGCCTCGGCGAGCAGGCTGAGGACGGCGGGTGAGGGCAGGGTCTCGACGGCCTTGCGCTGGAACCAATCGGATCCTGTGGTGACTTCCTCCGAGCCCCACGACTCACCCATGGCGATTGACCGCAGCAGGGTCCATTCGCGCAGACGGCGGGCGAGGAACTCCCGCTTCGCGCTGATCTCGGCCATCGTGCGGGCCCAGGCGGTGAACCCATCGTCGGTCATTAGTAGCGCCGCGCGACGGTCGAGGTGGCGGATGATGGCCGACTGCGCCATCGTCGTGTCCGAGTCGCGCAGGATTCTGGTCACCAGATCGGCTTCGTCTTCGTCACGGACGACGGCCAGCTCACGCAGGTAACGGGCGAAACGCTGGTGCTCGTCCTCGGCAAAACGGTCATCGGCACCGTTGAGGCCATTCACGCGGCGGCCGCCTCGGGGCGCTCGACCAGGCGGCCGCGCTCAAAACGGGCGCCGGCCCGCACCAGCGCCACGAGATGGGGTGCGTTGACCGCGCGCCAGCGGGCCTGCGCGGATTCGATCAGTTTGAAGACCATGGCGAGTGCGGCTCCCCGGCTGCCGACCCCCTTGGTGACCTTTGTCCGCAACCGGACTGTGGCGAAGGTCGACTCGATCGGATTTGTGGTGCGCAGATGGATCCAGTGCTCGGCGGGGAAGTCGAAGAACGCCAGCAGCTCGTCCTCGTCATCCGTGATCCGCTTGACGACCTTGGGATATTTTGCCTGGTAGGACCGCTCGAAATCACGGACGGCCGTGGCCGCGTGCTCCTTGTCCTCGGCGTTGTAAATCTCCTGGATCGCGCGCTTGGCCGCGGGCTGGGCCGACTTCGGCAGGGCGTCCAAAACGTTGGCCGTTTTGTGAACCCAGCACCTTTGATGGCGGGTTTCAGGGAACACCTCGTTCAGTGCGTTCCAGAAGCCGAGTGCGCCGTCTCCGACGGCCAGCACCGGGGCCCGCATGCCGCGGCGAGCACAGTCCCGCAGCAGCCCGGCCCATGCCTCGGACGACTCGCGGTATCCGTCGGCCATCGCGATCAGTTCCTTCGTGCCGTCGGCCCTCACGCCCATCAGCACCAGGACCGCGGCCTTCGACTCCTCCAGGCGGATGCGCAGATGGACGCCGTCGGCCCAGACGTACACGTAGTCGGTGGCGGACAGAACGCGGTCCATGAACGCCCTGTGGTCAGCCTGCCACTGGACAGTCAGTCGTGTCACGGTGGCGGGCGAGAGGCCGGCCGAGGAGCCGAGGAACTGTTCGAGTGCGGGCACGAAGTCGCCGGAGGACAGGCCGTGCAGGTGGAGCAGCGGCAGCACCTCGCTGGTCTTCGGGGACTTCCTTGCCCAGGGCGGCAGGATCGCCGAGGAGAACCGCTTGCGTTCGCCTGTCGCCTCGTCGATGCGCTTGTCGTTCACGCGCGGGGCCTTGACCTCGACGACTCCGGCGGAGGTGATGACCTTCCGCGGCTGGTGATGGCCGTTCCGCACGACCAGGCGGCGACCGCTCTCGTCCCGCTCACCAGCCAACTCAGCTATGTAAGCGTTGACTTCCGCCTCCAAGGCCGCGGCCAACATCCGCCGGGCGCCCTCGCGGACGATCTCGTCGATCAGGGAGCCGTTCGGCGTGGTGCCGTCGTTGTTGACTACGCTGAGCACGGGCGTGGTGCGCCGTTTCACTCGGCGCTGGATCGTTCCTTCAGGGAACACGGGGTTCGGAAGGAGGCTCACCTCGTGGGTCGCCCGCCTCACCTGAACGCGAAAGCGCGAGGGGACAACAGCATGGCGGGAAAGCGCGGGACGCAGTGAAGGCGTCGAAGGCGTGGCCGTGCAAGATGCAAGGCCGGGAAGTTAAGGCTGGCCGGGGCACTGTCCAGGCGGGGGCTGATGTGTGCTGACCTGGGGCTACATGCGGAACGGGACCGCTGGTAGATCTTGGGACGTCCTCGCAAGACAGTCCGAGATCCAGAGCAGAGGTCCCGTTGCCCGGCCAGTGTGCCACCATCACCCTCACTCGTTCCAGCACGGTCGCCGCTGGGGTCTACGCCCCGGGCCATCTGGGCGAGTTGACACAGGTCATCCCCTTCGAGCTGGTCGACGCCGTGCTGGAGGAGACCGGACGGACCCAGCAGCGGCTGCGCGCGCTGCCCTCGCGCGTCGGCGTGTACTACATGCTCGCCCTGGCCCTGTTCCCCGACCACGGCTACCAGGGCGTCTGGCGTCAACTCACCGCCGCCCTTGGCAACCTGCCGCTCCCGCAGGTGTCGACCACCGCGCTGCGGCACCTGCGCCGCCGCCTCACCCCCGCCCCGCTCAAGCTCCTGTTCGAGACCCTGGCCGGACCGCTGGC
This sequence comes from Streptomyces sp. CA-106110, assembly GCF_050936285.1. Taxonomy (NCBI): domain Bacteria; kingdom Bacillati; phylum Actinomycetota; class Actinomycetes; order Kitasatosporales; family Streptomycetaceae; genus Streptomyces; species Streptomyces sp. CA-106110. The sequence goes on from NZ_JBNJNB010000001.1 coordinate 7,004,316, forward strand.
CCAGCCCACCACACCCGGCGTCCGCTACCGGCACCTTCGCACCGTCGCCTTCGACGGCTGCTCCTCGATCAAGACCCCGGACAGCGAGCGGGCCCGGGGCTGGCTCGGCAAGATCCGTTATCGGCTCGCCTGGGCCGGCTACCCCACCCTCATGCTGATGGCGCTGGTGGAGACCGGCACTCGCGGCCTGCTCGGCGCCTGCCTCGGCCCCAGCAGCGCCGGCGAGACCAGCTACGCCAAGCGCCTGCTGCCGCTGCTGGGCCGTGACCACCTGCTGCTGATCGACCGGGGCTTCGACAGCAACACCTTCCTGGCCGAGGCCGCCGCCACCGGCGCCCAGTTCCTGGCCCGCTGCAAGTCCACCCGCCGACCGCCCCGGCTCCGGGCCCTGTCCGACGGCTCCTACCTTTCCCGATTCGGGGAGCTGACGGTGCGCGTCATCGAGGCCGACATCGTCTGCGTCCTGGCGGACGGCACCCACGTCGGCGGGCGCTACCGCCTGGCCACCACCCTGCTGGACCCCGTAGCCGACCCCGCCGAGCGTCTGACCAGGATCTATGCCGAAAGGTGGGAGATCGAATCGGCGTTCTTCGCCCTGCGCTCCACACTCATGGCAGGCCGGGTCCTGCGCTCGGGCGACCGGTTCGGCATCGAGCAGGAACTGTGGGCCGCCCTCGCCCTCTACCAGGCGCTTCGTACCGTCATGGTCGACGCCGTGGAGTCCCACCCCGGTATCGACCCCGACCGCGCCGGCTTCATCACCGCCCTGCAGGCCGCGCGGACCCAGGTCATCCTCGCGGCCGGGATCGCCCCCGAGCACCCCCAGCCGGTCGGCACGATCGGCGCCGCGGTCCTGGACAACCTGCCGCCCGCCCGCCGCCTGCGCATCAGCGCCCGCAAGGTCAAGTCACCGATCTCGCGCTACCACACCTTCAAGGGCCAGGCCCGCCCCCAGGCCGACACCCCGGTGACCGCCATCGAGATCACCATCCACGACCGCACCAGTACCCCGCTCGCGCCGCCCAGCACCGTCCCACCATCGACCGAGGAGAACAACGGGCATGAAATCATGGAGAGTTCACCTACCGACGGCACCTCCGAAGAACACGATTCGGCGGACCCGGGCGGCCGGATGACACTCGCCCTCGCCGTGCTTGCCAGCCGCCCCGGCGAGCCCTGGCACGCCCGCGATGTCGCCCGCATCCTCGGCGTCACGAACATCAACAGCTTCCGCGTCCAGATGTCCCAGTGGGCTCACCGCGGCGTGATCCACAAGACCGGACCCGCCACCTACACCCTCGCCTGCTGACCGCGACGGGCCTCGACGCCAACCACAAGACCCTTAACTTCCCGGCCTTGTTGTGTCCTGAACGCGAAAGGAAGAAGCATGTAGGAACTCTTCTTGTAGCGATGCTGTACGAAGGATGAAGGTTTGGCCCTTCAAATTCGCCCTGCGGGAGGAGGATTTAAACCACGTGTGTCACGAACGCAGAGGGGAGTTCAGGTAGGAGAGCTTCGCGATGCGGTGCTGTGCGAGAGATGAGGGACTTGGCCCCTCGGTTCCGTCCTGCGGGGGATGGTGCCAAACCGCCACATGCTGCGTTGGTTGACGACCGTCGTGGTGAGCGATGTGGAAAAGGCGGCGGTAGAGCCGTCAGGTGGGGATCAGGAAGACGAACGCAAGTGAATCGCTGCTGAAGTGTCGTTAGAAAACAGGTGACATCAGAACCGGAGATTTGTGGTTGCTCCGGGATAAGTCTGGCGGGAGTCCCGTCTACTGGCCAGGCGGTGTCCGGCACGGAGGCGACGTGAGCCTGATCTGCGGCTCTCGCATGGAACGTGAGAAGGCATGCCCTGATAGTGCCGCTTGAGTCATGCGGGTGGCGAGAGGGAGCGGCCCAAGCGGAAGAACCGTGAGGGTTTGAGTACCGACGCGGGGTGTGCTGGCGGACCGGCTCGTAGTAGTGAGGAACCCTTTGTAATGAAGGGGGAGCGAAGGGGCCGGGTCATCCGTGACTGATTGTTCGTTCGGTCAACCGGAAGTTCTCCGGGAGGAGCTGGGTGGACCAGTTGAAATCATCGGACAAGCCGTTTGAGATCTCGAAGTGGGAGGTTCAGGAGGCGTACGAGAAGGTCAAGGCGAACAAGGGTGCGGCAGGGGTGGACGGGCGCTCCATCGAGGACTTCGAGAAGGATCTGAAGGGTAATCTCTATCGAATCTGGAATCGTCTGTCTTCGGGGAGTTACTTTCCGCCTCCGGTGAAGGGTGTGGAGATCCCGAAGTCGCATGGTGGTGGGGTTCGTTTGCTCGGTGTGCCCACCGTGGCTGACCGAATCGCTCAAACGGTAGTAGCCCGGCGTCTTGAAGAGAAGGTCGAACCGATCTTCCATCAGGACTCCTACGGCTACCGTCCTGGGCGGTCCGCGTTGGATGCGGTCGCGGCGTGCCGGAAACGCTGTTGGAAGTATGACTGGGTGATCGATCTGGACATCCAGAAATTCTTTGACAGCGTGCCCTGGGACCTTGTCGTCAAAGCGGTTCGGGCCCACACGGATCTCCCCTGGGTAGTTCTGTATGTGCGGCGGTGGCTTGAGGCGCCGTTGCAACTGCCTGACGGGACCTTGCAGCAGCGCGATCGCGGAACCCCGCAGGGTTCTGCGATTTCGCCTGTTTTGGCTAACCTGTTCATGCATTATGCGTTCGACATGTGGATGGCCCGGGAGTATCCGGGCGTACCGTTCGAACGGTACGCAGACGACGGTGTTGTGCACTGTGTCAGCGAGGGTCAGGCCCGGAAACTACGGGAGGCAATCGCGAACAGGATGCGGGAAGTTGGGTTGCGGCTGCATCCCGACAAGACCAAGATCGTGTACTGCCGGGATGGTAATAAGCGCCGACGTCCGTACGGGCAGACGGAGTTCACCTTCCTGGGGTTCACTTTCCGGGCTCGCAAGGCCATCGACAGGAATGGGGAGAGGTTCACCTCGTTCCTGCCGGCGATCAGCAAGGAATCCTCGAAGAAGATCAGTGGTGAAGTGCGGCAATGGCGGCTTCACCGACAGATCGGCCGGACCTTCGCCGAGCTCGCACGGGCGATCAATCCGATCGTTCGGGGCTGGATGCAGTACTTCGGTGCGTTCTACCGGACGGCGCTGCTTCCCCTCCTGGAGCGCATCAACGCCTACTTGATGCGCTGGATCCGCAAGAAGTTCAAGCGGCTGCGGACCTTCAAGAAGGCCCATGCGTGCTGGCGGCGTATCACCCGTCAGTACCCCAGGCTCTTCGCCCATTGGGCATGGGTTCCCACGTTCTGGTGATCAGGATGACAAGAGCCCGGTGACGGGAGACTGTCACGCCGGGATCTGTGAGGGCCGGGGGGTGAAATTCCCCCGGCTACTCGACCTCATGCTGCGCTAGCTGAAGACTGCCGTGGTGAACGATGAGGAAAAGGCGCCGGAAAACGGTGTCAGGTGGGGATCGGGAAGGCGAACGCAAGTGAATCGCTGCTGACGTGTCGAAAAGTAGAGTTGACATCAGAACCGGGGTGTCAAGGCAGTCCCGGGAGGAGTCTGGCGGGTGCCCGTTTATTGGCCAGGCGGTGTCCGGCATGCAGGCGGCGCGAGCCCGGTCTGCGGCCTTCGTGCGGAACAGGAGAAGGCGGGCCTGGATACGTCTCCGCTGGTGAGCGGGGAGAAAGGGAGCGTCCTGGACGGTCCGAAGCCGTGAGGGACTGAGTACCGATGCCAGGCACGCCGGCGGACCGGCTCGTAGTAGTGATGAAGCCCCTGTAATGGGGGCGGAGCGAAGGGGCCGGGTCGTTCGTGACTATGTTTATTCGATCAACCGGGTGTTTCCCGGGAGGAGTCGCGTGAACGAGTTGAAAGCATCAGGCAAGCCATTTGATATTTCGAAGCAGTCCGTCTGGGAGGCGTACGAGAAAGTCAGGTCGAACAAGGGCGCTGCGGGTGTGGATGCGGTGTCGATGGAAGAGTTCGAGAAGGATCTGAAGAACAATCTGTACCGGATCTGGAACCGTCTCTCCTCCGGCACCTATTTCCCACCCCCGGTGCGTGCGGTGGAGATCCCGAAGAAAGGGGGCGTCCGGATTCTGGGCGTGCCCACGATCGGGGATCGTATCGCTCAGACGGTGGTTGCCGGGGTGCTGGAGGCGAAGGCCGAACCGGTCTTCCACCCGGACTCATACGGCTATCGTCCCGGGCGGTCGGCGATCGACGCTGTGGGCCGGTGCCGGGAGCGCTGCTGGAAGGCGGACTGGGTCATCGACCTGGACATCCGCGCGTTCTTCGACAGCGTTCCGTGGGATCTGGTCCTCAAGGCGGTCGCTGCCCACACTGATCCGTCCCAGTCCTGGGTCCTGTTGTACGTGCGGCGCTGGCTGGCCGCACCGCTGCAACTGCCCGACGGGACACGGCGCGAGCGGGACCGGGGGACGCCCCAGGGCTCTTCGGTTTCGCCTGTCCTCGCCAACCTCTTCCTCCACTACGCCTTCGATTCCTGGATGGCGCGGAGCTTCCCCGCCATCGGGTTCGAACGCTACGTGGACGACGCGGTGGTCCACTGCGTCAGCGAACGCCAGGCACGCTTCGTGCTCAAGGCGATCGAGAAGCGGATGACCGAGGTGGGGCTTGAACTGCACCCGGAGAAAACCCGGATCGTGTACTGCCAGGATGCCAACCGGCGTGCCTCGTACGAGCAGACCGAGTTCACCTTCCTGGGGTTCACCTTCCGCACACGCTCCGCGGTGCGCAAGGACGGCCGGATGTTCCGGTCGTTCCTCCCCGCCGTCAGCGGGGAGGCCCTGCGCCGTATCAGTTCCGAGGTGCGGTCCTGGCGGCTGCACCACCGCACCAGCCTGACCGAAGCAGACCTCGCACGGTTCATCAACCCGATCATTCGGGGATGGATGGCGTACTACGGGGCCTTCTACCAGTCGGCCCTGTATCCCCTCCTGGAACGCGTCAATGCCTACGTGATGCGGTGGATGCGCAAGAAGTTCAAACGGCTGCGGGGCAGGAAGAAAGCCCAAATGGCGTGGAACCAGGCCGTCTCACGACGACCTCGGTTCTTCGCCCACTGGGCCTGGACCACCCATGCTCCCCGCGTCTGGTGACCAGAGCGACAAGAGCCGTATGACGAGAGATCGTCACGTACGGATCTGTGAGGGCCGAGGGGTGAGAATCCCCTCGGCTACTCGGCGTGCAAGACCCGTGCGATATGGCGAAGGCCAAACTGCTTGAAGCCCAAGTCTCCAGAGATGCAAGTGGTCATTCTCCGACACGACGCCTGATGTCGGAGCCGCCGGTAACAAGGCTTTCGAGGCGCCTGGCCCCAATCCTTCCGGTCGGCGGACAGCGGGCAGTGAGCCCGCCCAAGGGGACGGACCGGGCCGCCTACGTCGCACTCGATACGTCCAGCGCAAGGGGAATGCGGGATCGCCTACGGGACGAGAGTCCTACGGCGACGGAGGGTCCGTAGTAGTCGCCGGATTCACGGCCGGCCGGGGAGGACGGGAAAGCCGTCCGCAGGGCGAAGGGACCCAGGTGTCAGCTGATCGCTCACGTTGGCGAGGTATGCGAAATGCAGAGCGCCGAAGCCGTACTGGGGATCATTCGCGAACGCGGCCGAAGGGGGCTGCCTCTGGAACGTCTCTACCGGCACTTGTTCAACCCGGAGTTGTACCTGCTGGCCTACGGGCGGATCTACCGCAATGCCGGTGCGATGACGCCCGGCAGCACGAAGGAGACAGCGGACGGGATGCGCCTGAGCAAGATCCAGGCGATCACCGAGGCTCTCCGGCAGGAGCGCTACCGCTGGACCCCCGTGCGGCGCGTCTACATCGAGAAGAAGGGACAGCCGAAGAAGAAGCGCCCGCTCGGGCTGCCGACATGGTCGGACAAACTGCTGCAAGAAGTGATCCGGCTCCTGCTGGAGGCGTACTACGAGCCGCAGTTCTCCGATCGCTCCCACGGGTTCCGGCCCGGACGGGGCTGTCACACCGCCCTGCAGAGCATCAGCCCCGGTTGGCGGGGCACCACGTGGTTCATCGAAGGCGACATCACCGACTGTTTCGGATCGCTCGACCACTCGATCATGAGGTCGATCCTGGCTGAGAAGATCCGCGACAACCGGTTCCTGCGTCTGATCGACGGACTGCTCCAGGCCGGGTACTTGGAAGACTGGCGCTACCACACAACGCTCAGCGGCTGTCCGCAAGGCGGCGTGGTCTCACCCGTCATGTCCAATATCTACCTGGACCGGCTTGACAAGTACTGTGAGTCGAACCTGCTGCCCGCCCACAACCGTGGAACCCAGCGCCGGTTCAACCGGCCCTACATGCGGTTACGTGACGCCGCCCGCCACCAGGAGAAGATCGGGAACCGCGACCAGGCAAAGGCGCTGTGGCAACAGATGCAGCGCCTACCCTCGCGCGACCCGCTCGACCCGGGGTTCCGGCGGCTTCGCTACTGCCGCTACGCCGACGACTGGCTACTGGGGTTCACCGGTCCCAAGCGGGAGGCCGAGGAGATGAAGGCCGACATCGGCAAGTTCCTGCGCGACGAACTGAAGCTGGAACTCTCCCCGAGCAAGACCTTGATCACCCACGGGCGGACTCGTCCCGCGCGGTTCCTCGGCTACGAGATCACGGTCTACCACGCCGACAACAAGCACTCCCAGCACGGCTGGCGCAGCATCAACGCGCAGATCGGGCTCAAAGTGCCTGTGCATGTCGCGCGAGACAAGGCCAGGCCCTACCTGCAACGCGGCAAACCGATCCACCGGACCGAGCGCATGACCGACAGTGACTTCTCGATCATCGCCCAGTACCAGGCGGAGTACCGGGGCGTCGTGAACTACTACCAGCTGGCAGTCAACCGGCACTCGTTCGAATGGTTGAAGTACGTCATGCAGCGCTCGCTGACCAAGACGCTCGCGCACAAGTTCCGCATCAGCGTCCCCGAGGTCTACAAGCGCTACCGTGCCGTCCTCGCCACCGACCGAGGTCCCCGCGCGGGACTTCAGGTCGTCATCGAACGGGACGACGGGAAGAAACCGCTGGTGGCCCAATGGGGAGGGATCTCCCTGGCCCGCAGGACCATGGTCCGGGCCCTTGACGATCAACCCCCGAAGGTCTGGAGCAACCAACGGTCCGAACTGGTGCAACGACTCCTCGCCGAGACCTGCGAGCTCTGCGGGTCGCAGCAGGACGTCGAGGTCCACCATGTCCGACACCTGAAGGACCTCCAGAAGAAGGGACGGGCCCCGAAGCCCGCATGGGCCGAGCGGATGGCCAGCCGCCGCCGCAAGACCCTGATCGTCTGCCGCAGCTGTCACCACGCCATCCACGCCGGACGGCCTACCCGACAGCAACCGCGGACTGCGGCACTGGAGAGCCGGGTGCGGTGACAAGCCGCACGCCCGGTTCGGGAAGGGGCCGTCGGAAAAGGGCCTGGTCACAGGCACCTCGCTGGCGGCCTACTTCACCCTTCCCAACCGGCGCTGCGAACGCTGGCCTACTCGGTGACCATCAATCGATCACTCGGGAAGGTACGCCTTCGCGTGGCACCCGAGCACCGATCCACAGGTCCTGAGCTGGCATCGCTCCGTCGGCGGGACGTCGACACTGAGAACGCCGTTCTCATGGTCCAGCGCTCGCAGGCAGAGATGCAGACGGGAGCTCTCTTCGACAAGGCTCCGAAGTCGGATGCCGGTGTCCGGCCGGTGGCCTTCCCGACCGAACTCCTGCCGGACATGAAGCGGCACCTCGATGCCTACGCCGGGTCCGGTCGTGACGGTCACGTCTTTCTCGGTTCCCAGGGCGGCCGGCTCCGCCGGAGCAACTTCCGGGACGACTGGATCAAAGCCAGGAAGAACGCGGGCATCACGGCAGACGTGCACTTCCACGATCTTCGGCACACGGGGAACACCCTCGCCGCGTCCGGTGCGAGCCTGCGTGAGCTGATGACCAGGATGGGCCACAGCACGCCCCGCGCCACGTTGATCTATCAGCACATGGTCAACGGTCGCGACCGCGAGATCGCCGATCGGCTCGGCTCGATGATCCGCACAGAGCGGGGTGATGTGGACACTTAGAGGTCGTTGCATTTGCTGGCATCGGTAGCCTGAAGCCATGGAGTTCGGGGCCGAGACTTTGTGCCGGGTCTGCGGACTGGACGCGGGCGAGGTGCGCTTCGATGAGTTCGCCTGCTCGCTCCCGGCATCTGCGACTGTTGCGGAACGGAGTCGGGATACGGCGACGAGAAGGTAGAACAGGTGCGTCAGCTGCGCCGAAGCTGGCTCGATCATGGTGTTCACTGGAATCGGCCGAAGTCTCGGCCTCTCACGTGGGACCTACGTCAACAGCTGGCCGGCATTCCGCCGCAGTGGCTCCGACTCAGGCCGCCTGGCGCTTTGGCGGGTCTTCGAACTTGAGCGGTGCGTCTCATCAGGGACGCTGACTGTTCGTCACGGTGGGTGATATGCGTGGCGGGACTGGCCCCCGGACGCAGGACGCCCGTGGTCCTGGTTGATCATTTCTGTTCTCTACGCAGAAGAATCATTGGGGAGCCACGGGCTTGGTCAACGATACGACGTTGCTGCTGGGTCTCGACGGGGTGTCCGTCGTGCGGGTCGAGTCACTGGCCGACGGGACGCGTCGGGTGCACCTGACCACGGCGGACGAGGCGGCGCGGGCCTGCCCCTCCTGCGGGGTCATCGCCTCCCGGGTGAAGGGGCCGGCGGTGACCCGGCCGTGTGACATCCCCTACGGAGAGCGGAGGTTGGAGTTCTTCTGGCACAAGCGCCGCTGGTGGTGCCGCGAGCCGGAGTGCCCGAGGAAGTCGTTCACCGAGAGCATTGCCCAGATACCGGCCGGAGCGTGGATCACCGCCCGGCTGCGCCAGGCGGCTGGGCGCCGGGTGCGCGATGCCGGCTCCACGGTCATCCAGGCTGCCCGCGACCTGCATCTGTCCTGGCCGACGGTGATGCGCGCCTTCCGTATATCGGCGCGCGAGGTCGTCGATGCCCCGCTGCCCAAGGTGACGGTGCTGGGCATCGACGAGACCCGGCGGGGCAAGACGAAGTGGGAGCAGGACCCCGAAAGCGGCAAGTGGCATCTGACCCGGGACCGGTGGCACACCGGGTTTGTCGACGCGCTGGGCCACGGCGGGCTGCTTGGCCAGGTCGAGGGCCGCGCCGTCGCCGACGTCCTGGCCTGGCTGTCCACCACACCGCTGACCTGGCGCAAGAACATCCGCCACGTCGCCATCGACATGTCGGCCACCTACCGCGCCGCGATCCGCACCGGCCTGCCCGACGCCATCGTCGTGGTCGACCACTTCCACGTCGTCCAGCTCGCCAACAAGATGCTCTCCACCGTCCGGCGCCGCACCACCGCCGAGATCCGGGGCCGACGCGGACGCGCCACCGACCCGGAGTGGAAGGCCCGCAACCGCCTCCTGCGCAACCGCGAGGACCTCACCCACGAGCAGTTCGAACGGATGTGGAACCCGCTCCTGGACCAAGGATCGATCGGACAGCGACTGCTGACCGCGTGGATCGCCAAGGAGAGCCTGCGCACCCTGCTCGCGCTGGCCCGCACCAGCGCCGTCCGCGAACAAATCGGCCATGCCAGATGGAAGTTCCTGACCTGGTGCGCAAACAGCGACATCCCCGAGGTCACCAAGCTCGCCGCCACCGTCGACCGCTGGTGGCCCGAGATCGCCGCCTTCATCGACACCGGCCACCACAACGCCAAAAGCGAAGGGATCAACCGCGTGATCAAGCTCGTCGCCCGCAACGCCTTCGGGTTCCTTGCATTTTGAGTTCCCGGTCACTCCGGGTGATGCGGGCTGGTCGGGGGTCTGTAGGTAGGGCGGGGAAGTTTCGGCCTGTTCCGTGAGCCTTTGGGGCGGCCGGGCCCTGCGGGCCGGGGTTTCGGCGCCCTGGTGATCGCGGGCAGTTTCGCGCGGAGGCGGCGAAACCCCAACCGGACCCGGTAGGGGCTCAAGGTGGCGTCGACGGGCGGACGGGCCTGCCAGGGGCGGCGGAGATCGTCGACGAGGTCCCGGGCGAGATACAGCTGCGCGTATGCGGCCAGGACGAGCGCTATCCACCGGTCGACGGCTTCGGCTGCGTCCAGGCGCGCGGCGCCCAGGCCGAGGTGGCCCTTGACGAACCGGTGGAAGTGTTCCTGGTCGAAGCGGCGCATGTACGCCATCCACATCAGAACGGGGTCGGCGGGCTGGGGGCCAAGGTGCCACAGCCACAAGTCCTTCTCCGTGCCGCCGCCGTGCGGCAGCCGCTCGACCTGCACCTGCAGGACGGTGCCGCGCACGATGGGTAGGGACTCGTCCTCGGGCCAGTCGCTCCACCAACTGGAGCGGCGGGTCAGCTGCTGGTGCAGGTTGTGCCAGGCGCGGATGGTCACCTTCCCGTACCGGTCGCTGTCAAGGCTGACTTCGCTGTCGGGGGCCGGGCGGGTGTCGGGGCGGGCGCAGGAGAACTCCGCGCCGTGCCGCTGGGGGCGCCCGTTGGTGCCGGGCAGCCTTGGCGGCGGGTCGAAGTGGAAGCGCCGGTTGCCGCGCAGTCGCACCAGGAGCTGGACGGGCAGGCAGTCCAGCTCGGTGGCCAGTTCCGCGCCCCGGTAGCCGGCGTCCAGCAGGATCAACGGGGGCGGGTCGCCCAGCTGCCAGCGGCGGGTGGCCTGCAGGTCTGCCAGCAGGGTGCGGATCTGCCGCAGGGCGACCTCGCCGGCTTGCTCGGTGGGGCGCACCCGCCGCGCCTCCAGCGGCTGCACCCAGGAGGTGGCGCCCCAGCCGATGCCGACCAGGATGCTGTAGTCCCAGCCGGGCAGGAACATGTCCGGCCCCTTGGTGCGGACCATCACCATGGTCCGCTGGTCGGCGAAGCGCGCGTCGGGACGGGCCAGCGGGGTGGTGTCGATGGCGAACATCAGCGGCTCGCCCGCCCGGGCCGGGGACAGGCGCTGGACCAGGGCCTGCCGCAGCCGGTCGGCCGAGACCCCTCCGTGGTGCAGCGCGTCGTACACCGAACTGTGCCGCCGGAGGAACTCCGGCTCCAGCGACAGCTCCACCGGCGACTGCACCGGACCAGCGGTGCACAGCATCGCATCGGCGAGTTCGAACAGCGCATCGCCCCGACGGTACAAACAGGAGCGCAACTGACTTCGAAACGCGGCCAGTTCATGCAGGGCATCGACACCGGGCGTGGGAGAAGGAAGAGTGTGCATCACGGCCTTTGCCTGATCGACTGTCAACTCGTGGCGAGAAGACACGATCATGCAAAGGCCGCCCTGTTGTCATAAGAACCGCGGAATCCGTCCCGCCCCCGACCAGCCCGCATCACCCGGAGTGACCGGGAACTCAAAATGCAAGGGTTCCGTCACGGCAGCTGTAAGTCTTGATCTTCATAGTGAGGTCAGCAGGTCGCGGTGGCGGCCACGTTGTTCCACTGTCGGTGGCAGGCGGTGGCTCGGTGCTGATGCCGGCGTCGCCAGGCGGACCAGTGCAGCACGTGGGTCAGGTCGCGGCGGGGCGTGGGGATGACGGTTGCCCGCAGGACGGCGAGGAGTTCGCGGGGGCTGGCGGGAACGAGCTCGGCGCCGGTGGTGTCGGCGGTGTGTGTACGCGCGCGGGTGACGGCCAGGACCGCCGCGGCCAGCAGGCTGATCAGGCTCCAGCGCATCCACGAGTTCCAGCAGGTCACCTGCCCCTGGTCGAGCCCCGCGTGGTCCTTCGCCCCTTGGAAGTTTTCCTCGATCCTCCACCTGGTGCAGATGATGTCCACAAGGTGCGCGAGGCTGACGGGGGTGGCCGACTGGCAGCGGTAGAAGGAGAGTTCGCGGGTGTAGCGGTGGCGACGCACGACGAGGAATGAGTGCCCTGAGGCGGACGCGTAGCCCTCGAGGGCGTCGTCGGCGAGCACGTCGATCAGGGCCCAGTCGTAGTGGCGGTCTGCCTTGCGGCCGTGCCCGGTCCGCATCCGCATCCACGCCCGTCCGGGCACCTTTCGGGCCAGCTCGGCCGCCGGATGGCGGCCGGTGGCGGTGGTGGCGCGGTGGTCGGTCTTGACCGCCATGGCGTAGTCGAAGCCCAGAGCGCGGGCAGCGCGGCGCAGCTCGAGGCCGCCGTAGACTTCGTCGCCGGTGATCCAGCGCGCGCGGATGCCCAGGGCGCGGGCGCGGTGCAGCATGGTGATCGCCAGCTGGGGCTTGGTGGCGAAGCACACCTCGTCCGGCACGTGCCGCAGCAGCCGGCGCTCCTCGTCCTCGGCCCAGCCCGCCGGCAGGTACAGCTCCCGGTCGACCAGCGCGTGTCCGCGGGGCGAGGCATAGGTCAGGTGGACAGCGACCTGGCACAGGCCCACCCCGCCCAGCGCGCCGGAGTACTGGTGGGCCGCGCCAACGCAGTCGGTCGAGGACTTCGCGTCCCCCGTCTCGTCCAGGACCAACACTGCTTGCTCGTCAGCGAGTTGACCACAAGCCCAGGCGGCCAGCCTGTCCCGGGCCGCATCATGGTCCCAGGCGCCACGGGAGAGGAAGTGCTGCAGCCGGTGCGGGCCGTCGTGACCAAGCGCCTCAGACAGCGTCCAGCAGTTGCGCCGCTCCAGCTCCATCAGCATCGCCTGCGTCATCTCCCGCGCCAGCAGCCGCGAGTCCCGTCGCGGGAAGCAGTCCGCGAGCTGCCCCATCAGCTCCCCGAACGCCGTCGTCCACTCCTGCCGGGCTACCGTGGCCTCCACGGCCACCACGTCATACGTCGACTCCACAATCGACCATGATCGAGGTGGCCGTTCCCATCCCCGCACCCGCCCCGCTGACCTGCATGAACAGCTCAACGATCAAGACTTACAGCTGCCGTGTCCGTAACGCCGACAACCAACGCCTACGGACACGCTGCGTCACCACCCGCCGAGCCCGCGGACACCTCTGCACCGCTCAACTTTGAAGACCCGCTTTGGCGGACTTTGTGGCACGCGAGTGGCACGCCCGTGATCATGCGAAAGGGCCAGTTCGAGAGGATCAAGCCTCTGAACTGGCCCTTTGCGTTGTGCCTCCGGCAGGATTCGAACCTGCGACACCCGCTTTAGGAGTTCATTCATAGCTACGAGCGCGCTGCCGTGTTGCTACTCCAAGGGCTCAAGGCAGTCCCCCTGCTGCCGCCAAGGTCCCTATGTGTACGGCTCTGTTGCCGTCATCTTCTGCCGTCAGGATCCGCTAAGCGTGAATCCCAGGACCCCGTTGATGTACTTCGCTGCTGTACCGCAGCGAGTCGGCCTGCAGGTACACGTGACTCGTGGTCGCCCCGCCCGAGGGCCACGTCTGCGGCCCGGCGTCGTCCCGGGCTTCCGCTGTGAGCTGGGCCCGCTAGTGTGCCGGCTTCTCCCCCTCGCCCTTCTTAGCCCCGGGAGGCCCTACGACGCCGCAGCACCAGGTAACCGCCTGCGGCCACCAGCGCGGCCGCGGCGCCCGACAGCAGTCCCACAGGAGCGCTGCTGCCGGTCTCGGCGAGGTTGCCGCCGCCCTGCGCGGACGGGGACGAGGAAGCCGACGGCGTCGCCCCGCCCGCACCGGAGGACGAGGTCGGCGAGGCGGTCGAACCGGCAGAGCCCGAGGGCGACGCGGACGACGAGGGCGACGAGGGCGACGCGGACGACGAGGGCGACGAGGGCGACGAGGGCGACGCGGACGACGAAGACGACACGGAGGCGGACGGCGTCGAACCACCACCACCGCCCTCGGAGTCCTCGCAGTCCGTCCAGAACACCTTCTGCTTGGCGGCGCCCTTCTCGCCGTCGAAGTTCCAGAACAGCTTGTAGTGCCCGTCGGGCAGCGACAGGTCCCCCGTACGGCCGTGGCCCTCGGCATCCAGGGTGATGGCCCCGGACTTCACGGTCTCACCCTTGGTGGCGGCGGTCGGAGCCCAGGCCTCGATGTGCCAGTCGACCTTCTGGACCGCGTCGAAGCCGAAGGCGTCGAGGTAGAACGTGCAGACGTGCGGTTCGTTGCGGCGCAACTCTTCGCCTGTCTTGGCGTCGTGGATCTTCACCGTCCCGTTGTCACCGGGAGCGGTGGCGTGCGCGGCGGGCATGGCGAGGGCGGAGAGGGCCAGGGCGCCAGAGACGGCGGCCACAGTGGCTCGTATACGCATGCGTTCCCCAGGTGGAGAAAAGGGGCCGGCGCCGGTCGTTCCTCGCGGTACGTCGTCGGCGCGGGGCCCAATGATCGTGGAGTACTCACGTGATCAGATCCCTGACGGGTGGGGGCGGTTGTACGGGAATTTGAATTTTCTGCCAGCGGCCTGTCAGTCGTCGTGGCGGCGGCCATCCTGGGCTTCCTGTGGAGTGGTCGACCGCCGCCTTCGCGCGGGACCACGCATTACGAGTTGTCCGATCTTGGTCCGGGGATGTCCATGAGCGTCCGTGAAACAGGCATCGCGTCTGCCGGCCGCGATCCTGCTGTGGGCGCTGGTGCTGTTCGGCTCCTACTGCTGGGCCGAACGCATCTTCCTGATCATGTCGCTGGCGTTCTTCGCCTACCCGATCGCGATGATCCTCGGCCACCCCGACTGGGGCGCCGTCGGCCACCACCTGGTCGTCCCGCACATGGAGCCGAGCAAGGACTTCATCCTGCTGGCGGTCGCGTTGATCGGTACGACCGTCAGCCCGTACATGCAGTTCTACGCCGCCGCAGGCGTCGTCGACCGCGGCGCCAAGCCCGCCGACTACCCCCTCATCCGCGCCGACGCCATCCTCGGTGCGGTCTTCGCCTGCGTCATCAGCCTGACGATCATCATCGCCACCGCTTCCGTCATCGGCGGCAGTGGCCCGCTGGACTCCGCCGCCCAGGCGGCCGAGGCCCTCAAGCCGGTCGCAGGCCAGAACGCCGAGCTGCTCTTCGCGCTCGGACTGATCGGTGCCTCCGCCCTGGCCGGCGCCGTCGTGCCCCTCTCCGCCAGCTACGCCATAGGAGAGGCGGCGGGCGTGGAACGCTCCGTCTCCCGCAGCTTCCGCGACGCCCCGCTGTTCCTGGGCCTGTTCACCGCCCAGATCATCCTGGGCGCCACGGTGGCCATGACCCCGGTCGACGTCATCCAGCTGCTGATCGGCACCCAGGTCCTTCAGGGCCTCATCAGCCCGATCGTCCTGGTCTACCTGCTGGTCCTGACCAACCGCCGCTCCGTCCTCGGCCAGGCCGCCAACGGCCCGCGCTACCGCATCGCCGCCACCGCCGTGGTCATCGGCGTCGCCGCCATGTCCACCATCCTGCTCGTCCAGACGATCCTCGGCTGGTTCGGTCTCGCCTGATCCCGGGATTTCACCCCGGCGTGCGGCGCCTCCATGCCCGGCTCGCTGCCGCCGGGGACTAGCGTCCCGCTGGGGACCCGAGCCGGCTCTTCTGCACGGAGCCGAAGGAGGACGATCTGCATGGCTGGTCACGCGGTGACCGAACTGTCGGCCAGTCAGCTCCCCGAGCTGACCACAGGGCGTCTGCTGTCCACGTGGCAGTTGGACGTCCCCGCGCTGCTACTGGTCGTCGCCCTGGGCGCGCTCTACGGCTGCGGCGTCGTGCGGCTCCGCCGCCGGGGCGCGCCCTGGCCGCCCGCCCGTGTCGCCGCCTTCGTGCTGCTCGGCCTGGGCGGACTGGTCGTGGCCACGATGTCCGCCCTGGCCGTCTACGACCACGTGCTGTTCTGGCCGGCCGCCGTGCAGAACATCCTCCTCGACCTCGTCACACCCCTGGGCCTCGCCTTGGGCGACCCGCTGCGGCTGGCGGTGGAGGTGCTGCCGGAGGGCGCCGCCGGGCGGGTTCGCCGGGCCATGGCCGGCCGCCTGGTGCGGCTGCTGACGTTCCCCTTGGTCAGTACGGCCCTGGTGCTGGCCACCGAGCTGACGGTGTACTTCACGCCGTACTTCGAAACCGCCCTGCGGGTCGGATGGCTGCACGAGCTCATGTATCTGCACCTGCTGGCGGCAGGCTGCCTGTTCGTCGTACCAGTGCTGACCGACGAAGAGGCCCTGCCGGCCTGGTGCACGCACCCGGTGCGCGCAGGACTGGTGTTCCTGGATGGCATCGTCGACGCGGTCCCAGGCGTTGTCGTCATGACGCACGGCACGCTAATCGCGGGTGCCTGGTACCTGCACCACGCGCCGACCTGGTCCCCGGACGTCCAGCACGACCAGCAGCTCGGCGGCGGCGCGATGCTCAGCATCGCCGAACTCGTCGCACTGCCCTTCCTGCTGGCGATCCTGTTCCAGTGGGCGCGCGCTGAGCGGGCTCAGACCGCGGCACTGGACCGCCGCCTGGACGCCCAACTCGCCGTCGTCGTCCCCGCGCCCACGGCGGACCACCCCCCGGTACCGGCCCTTGAACGGGTACGTCCCTGGTGGGAGACGGAACAGAACGACGTGGCCGCCAGGATCCGACGTCAGCAAGGGGACGCCTGATCTGCACCCAGGCTCGTCTGGCCGTAGAGACGGGGGCTTTCCGTCGGATCGTTAAGGAATGTCCGAAGTGCGACTGATGTGCAGTTCAATGTTCCCAGGACGTTCCCATTCCGCACCCAAAGGCCTTCCAAGGTGGTTCCCTGGAAGGCCTTTAGCCTCATGTATTCAGCTATGAAGTGGAACTGACGCCTTGACAGCAGAAGGGTGCCTCTCACCTGCGATGATCTGGATTGCCTAGATCAAGAACGTCGCGAGGAAGAGGCACCCGGAAGGTGAAGAGTACCCGCTGGGACCACCGGCTCGGCGTGCGGGCCGACGACCGCAACCTCGTGGGGCACGCCGGCGTCGTGCTCCTGCGCAGGATCGCTGACAAGACCGGACTGACCACGGCCCTGGCCCGAGCCCTGCCCCAGGGAACCGGGCCGGGCTGGCGTGACCGCGGCGAGGCCCTGGTCATGCTCGCCTGCGCGATCATGCTCGGCGCCACCAACGTCCTGGAGGCCGAACAACTCCAGCACCACTGGCGGCGATTGTTCCCGCGCCCGATCTCAGACAGCACCCTGCGCCGCGCCCTGGAGGCGATCGACGGCCCGGCGGCGGCGCGGGTTGAGCGCGTCCGCGCTGCGATACGACGCGTGGTGTGGACGATGCTCGCCCTGCGCCCCGGGGGCTTTCCCTGGATCTCGGTGTGCGGGCGGGAGCTGGCCGGCTGGTACGTCCTGGATCTCGACGCGACCATCGTGACCTGCAGCAGCCGAAAGGAGGGGGCGGCCGGCACGTTCAAAGGCAGCTATGGGCATCATCCGCTGGGGGCGTGGGTGGCCAATACCCGCGAGTGCGCGGCGATGCTACTGCGGTGTGGCAACGCCGCCGCCAACGACGTCGCCGACCACAAGAGCGTCCTGGCCGCAGCTCTGCGCCAGCTACCGCTGCCCATATGGTCGAAGCTGCTGATCCGGATCGACGGTGCGGCCTTCAGTCACGCCCTCCTCGAGCACCTGCAGGCGCTGACCACCAGCCGGCGCCGCGTGCGCTGGGTGACCGGCTGGGCGATCAACACCGCGGACGAGCGGGCGATCGCGCTGCTGCCCGAGCAGGTGTGGACTTGCGCGCTGCGGCAGGACGGCCAGGTGCACGAGATCAAGGGCCCCGACGGCGAGTGGCTGTCTTACCAGGTCGCCGAGCTGACCGGGGTGCGCGACCTGACCGGCTGGCCCGAGGGGATGCGGCTGATCGTGCGCCGGGTAAAACCCTCGCGCCGGGATGCGAAGAAGCTGACCGCCTTCGAGAAGCGCACCGGCTGGCGCTACCAGATCATCGCCACCAACATCCCCGCCCACCACGGGCTTTCCGGGGTGCCAGCCTCCGGGCAGATGTGGTTCGTCGATGCCTTGTATCGCGATCACGCTGAGGTGGAGGACCGCGTGAAAGCAATCAAGCGGGTCGGGCTCGCCCTGCTGCCCTCGAAGTCCTGGCAGCTCAACGCCGCCTGGATCCTGGCCGCCGCCCTCGCGGCAGACCTCGACGCCTGGATGCGACTCCTCCTCCTGCATGACGAGCCGGAGCTGGCCGGTGCCGAGCCGGAGACGATCCGGATGAAGCTGTACCACCTGCCCGCCCGCCTCACCGCCCATGCCCGCCGACGCACCCTCCACCTCGACCGCACCTGGCCATGGGCGGCCGCGTTCGCCACCGCCTGGCAGCGCACCACCGAACTCCCGGCCGCCCCCTGACGGCTGGTCACCACCCCGACGAGGACCAGGAAGGAGAAGACCCGCACCACCCTCGGGTCCGTGGAACCCGACGCCCCCGCAGCGTCATGCGACGGCCCACCCCGACACGGCACGGGACATAACGGGCAGACAGCCGCCCATGGCGAGGCCGTCACGCCGCAGAACAATCGAGGTTAGTGCGTTGACCTGCAATTTTATGGTGCCCCCGGCAGGATTCGAACCTGCGACACCCGCTTTAGGAGCGAGGTTAGGTGACTGCGGTCGTGACCTGCGATTTCCTCACCTTGGCGGTGTCCGGCAGCACGTACCCCGACCCACCCCGATTCCCCGTGAGCCCCCGTCCTATCTGGCACGGATGTGGCACGACCGCTCTTCGTTCCGAAGCAATGCGAGCGACCGTAGCGTGGCGGGCCGTCCGGCGCTGCGCGGCCACCAGGTGGGCCCGGGGCATGAGGTGAGAACCGCAGTGGCCGCGAAAGGTCTCGCGGGCAGCCGGCCGTTACGGCATTACGGCAAGTCCTGGCGGCTCGACGGAAGCAACCCCTCAATGACCAGGACCGCAAGCGTTTCGGCCATGCGATTGATGTCCTGGGCCGTCTCCGACACTGGTTGCCCCAGACGGTTGTACAAGGGCTGATGGGTCAGAGCCAAGGCGGCCCCATGGATGGCCGCAAAGACCACTTGCGGCGGAACTTGAGGCATGCGACCGCTGTTCATCAGCCGCTGGATGACCGGCATCACTTTGGTCCAGAATTTACGACTATACCCGGCCAGGTAATCGAGTCGACCGGAATCATGAACCGACTCATCCGCAACGATGCGAGCCAAATGAGGGTGGCTCGTAGCGAGGGTAAGGAACCGGGTAATCACGATTCGCAACACCTCGGCGTCGTCCGTCTGCTCGAAGGTAGTGAAGAGATCCCCCCAGAGATCCTCCACGGCGAAGTCAATCACCGCACGCCAGAAATTCTCTTTCGAGCCGTATCGGTCATTTATGAAGTTGTGACTGACTTCGAGACGCTTTGCCAACTCCCGGACAGAGGTCGCCTGATAGCCGAGTTCGGAAAAAGTAATCAGACCCCGGCGAAGGATTTCTGCATCGTCGCGGGCGACCCGCCCGTCATTCCCCGGGAAAACTTCCCGACCTGGGGCCTCCTCAGGACTGGAAGGCACGACCCCGCCTCCCTTCTTCCGCGAGTGGTGGCACTCACATTGTGGTGCAGCGGGTCAGTCTACCCGTAGGCATCAGCCCAGGCCGCGCTGGCCATCCCCGTGGAGTCGCGCCTGGTGCACACCCCTTCCGCAGGGCTTGACAGTTGTCAGACTGCCGATAGTCTGACAACTGTCAAGCGCGCCCCGACGGCGCGCCGGGCGCGTCGTACAGCCGCAAAGTGATCGCGCAGTCGAATGGCCGACACAACCCCCGACCCCGCTGCGTCGTCGGCACAGGCACCTGATCGCCGGGGCGCGCAATAGGGCAGGAAAGTTCCATTCCGCCGATAGGAAATGATAATTCCCAATGATGGTGAAGAGTCGACTCAAGGCCGCCGGCATAGCTGCCGCGGCGACCATGGTGGCCACCGGGGGTCTCATCGCGACCGCCCCCAGCGCTAGCGCGTATGGAAACTGCTACCACTATGGGATGGCGGGATACGCGCAGGTATTCACCGACGACTACTACAACGGCAACTGCTACGAATGGCGGATAGGGGAGGGCCATTACCTCCCTAGCTACATGGCCTGGAAGGTCTCGTCGCTCAGAAGCTGGCCCCTCTACCCGGGCCAAATGGTGAAGATTGGTAACGATTACAATACCTTCTCATTCTATGCTGGCGATTGGCAGCCAAGCGCGTACTCCTCCTGGGACAACAACACCGACCTCGTGCGGTAGTAGCCGGCGCCGCGGTGCTCGCCGTCGCCGCCACGTCCGGCAGCGCGCACAGCGCCGTCCGGGTCCAGCCCCGAGCGGGTGCGCTTCCTGTCCAGCTGTCGTCCGCGCAGCGCGCGGAGCTCCTCGGGGCGGCCCGGGCCGGCCGAGCGGCCCCTGCCCGGTCGCTGCACCTCGGCGCCCAGGAGCAGTTGATCCCCAAGTCGGTCCTCAAGGACGCCGATGGCACCGTGCACACCCGCTACGAGCGCACCTTCGCGGGCCTCCCGGTCCTCGGCGGCGACCTCGGCCGCCGACGGGGCCGCGAAAGCGGCCGACAAGGCCACCAACGCGACCATCAGCGTGCCGAGCACCACCGCGACCCGGTCCGCCGCCTCGGCCAAGACCTTCGCGATCGGCCGCGCCAGGGCCGAGGGCGCCACCAACCCGGCCGTCACCAGCTCCCGCAAGGTGGTCTGGGCAGCCCCCGGCGCACCGGTCCTCGCCTGGGAGTCCGTCGTCGACGGTCTGCAGGACGACGGCACGCCGACGCCAACGCCGCCGTGTACTCCAACATCAACGTCATCGGTCGCGCCGGTAACGCGCCGCGCACCCTGAAGGTCGACGTCAACATCGCCCAGATCTACCGCGGTGACTGGTCATCGACCTGGTGGCCCCGGACGGCAGCCTGTACCGGCTGAAGAAGTCCAACGGCTTCGACTCGGCCGCCAACATGGTCGCCACCTACACCGTCAACGCCTCCAGCGAGGCCGCCAACGGCACTTGGAAGCTGAAGGTCCAGGACGTCTACCACCTGGACAGCGGCTACATCAACAGCTGGAAGCTCACCTTCTGACCGGCGCCCCATCCCAGCCGGATCAGTGCTCCTGACCACCATCTGACTACCCACCAGCCATACGAGAGGTGCCTTACTGATGTCTAGAATCCGCCTGACGGCGGCGATATCCACAGGATTGATACTAGTTACCGGAGCCGTGCCCGCCTCCTTCGCGGCGCAGTCGGCAGCCACCGGCACCGCCACTCGTCCCGCCGCTGTACCGGGGGCTCGCTCCGCGACCGTGCGGCTGGTGACCGGTGACCAGGTGACCGTGACGACGCTGCCCGGCGGGCGGCACACCGCGTCGATGCAGCCCGGACCCGGGCGCGAGCAGATCCCCTTCCAGACGCTGGAGGGGGACGACAAGCAGTTGACCGTGCTGCCGTTCGACGCCGCGGGGCTGGTGAACGCTGGCACGCTGGACCGGCGGCTGTTTAACGTGACGGCCCTGATCGCCGATGGCTACGACGAGGCCCACACCTCCGCACTGCCGCTGATCGTCTCCTCCCAGCCGGAGCCGTCACGGGCCGGGGCCAGGGTCACCGCGCAGGCGGCGACGGCCGCCGCGGCCACCGCCGACCGGCTCCTGGCGCTCAACACGCCCGCGACGCCCGCCCGCAACCTGGAGAGCATCCACGCGCGGTCGCTGCGGGTCGCCGACCACGACCTGGGCGCCTTCTGGAAGACGCTGAACCCCGGCGGGACGTCGGACGCCGCCCGTGCCGCGGTTACCCCGCGGATCGCGCTGGACGGCAAGGTCAAGGCCATGCTGGACCGCAGCACTAAGCAGATCAACGCCCCCACCGCCTGGAACGCCGGATTCGAGGGCCAGGGCGTCAAGGTGGCCGTGCTGGACACCGGTGTCGACGCCAGCCACCCCGACCTGGCCGGCCGCATCGCCGAGGCCAAGGACTTCTCGGGCAGTGGGAACACCGTCGACCACTTCGGCCACGGCACGCACGTCGCCTCGATCGTCGGCGGCACCGGCGCCGCCTCCGGCGGCACTCGCCGGGGTGTCGCGCCCAAGGCCGACCTGCTGATCGGCAAGGTGCTGGGCGACGACGGCTACGGCGACGAGTCGGGCGTCATCGACGGCATGGAGTGGGCGGCCGGCGAGCACGCCAAGGTCGTCAACATGAGCCTCGGGGGCGACTTCGGCGACGGCACCGACCCGACGAGCCAGGCCCTCAACTCCCTGACCGCCTCCACCGGCACGCTCTTCGTCGTCGCGGCGGGCAACGACGGCCAGTTGGGCCCGTCCACCATCAACACGCCGGGCGCGGCCGACGCCGCGCTGACCGTCGGGGCCGTCGACCGCGACGACTCCCTCGCCCCCTTCTCCAGCCGCGGCCCGCGCCGGGGCGCCGACGCGGCGGTCAAGCCCGACGTGACCGCACCCGGGGTTGGCATCGTCGCCGCCCGCGCGGCCGGCACCACCCTGGGCGCCCCCGTCGACGCCAACTACGTCGCGCTGGACGGGACCTCCATGGCCACCCCGCACGTCGCCGGCGCCGCCGCGCTCCTCGCCCAGCAGCACCCCGACTGGGACGCCCAGCAGCTCAAGGACGCCCTGATCAGCACCGCCCACACCGTGCCCGGCACCCCGGTGACCTGGCAAGGCGGCGGCCGCATCGACCTGGCCGCGGCCATAGGCCCGGTCATCGCCACCGGATCCGTCACCCTCGCCCAGATCCACACCGGCGACACCGGCGGGCGGAGCGCCACCATCCGCTACACCAACACCGGCGATCACCCGATCACCCTCTCCCTGGCCGTCAACCTGGCCACCCAGGGCGGGCGGGCGCTCCCCGACGGAGTGGCCACCCTCGACTCCGGCACCGTGCAAATCGCCCCCGGCGCCACGGCCGAGGTACCGCTGCGCACCGACGCGACGCACGCCGTCCGCGGGCGGTACTACGGATACGTCACGGCGAAGTCCGCCGACGGCGCCGTGCTCGCCCACACCACCGTCTCCCTCGTGGTGCACGCCCCGCAGCACCGGCTGACCGTGGTCTACCGCGACCGCGCCGGCCAGATCGTGCCGGGCCGGCTGCCGGCCATCTGGGGCGCCGACGGCTGGGTGGAGTACACGGACCGCGACACGGCGACCGCCGTCGTGGAAGACGGCACGTACGACCTCAGCACCTTTTTCTGGAACGACCCGAATGTCGGCCTGGTCGCCGTCCCCGAGGTGAAGGTCACCAAGGACATGACGGTGACGCTGAACGCCGCCGAGCTCACCGCGGTGCAGATTCGCACGCCTCGCCCCGCAGAGCAGCGCGGCATTTTCAGCACCACGTACCGTCGTAAGATCGACGGTCGCAGCCTGACCCAGGGCGCCGTGTACAACTATCCGTTGAAGGTCTACGCCAACCCCACCGCTCCGGTCACCGACGGCGACTTCGAGTTCTCCGCGCGCACGCAGATGGTGGCCCCGCAACTGCAGGCGCAGGTCTCCGGGAGCTCACAGGAGTTCACCCCGTACTACTACCCGGCCTCGGCGGTCTTCGGGGACCAGGGCGCGCACCTGACCGCCGTGGACGCCGGCACGACGCAGGCACCCGACTTCAGCGGGGCGCGCGGCAAGCTGGCCGTCGTACGGGAGGACACCTCCGTCGGCTACGACATCACTGCGCTCGCGCAGGCCGCGGCGGACGCCGGTGCCAAAGCGCTGCTGCTGGTGCGGCCCGAGAGAGTTTCCGCTCCGACCGGGTGGCGGCCGGACCAGGACCCGGTGCGGTTCCCCCTGCCCACCATGCGGGCCTCCTGGAAGGACGGAACGGCCCTGCTGGAGCGCATGAAGAAGGGCACCACGACGGTGCAGTTCTCCGGCACGGTGCGCAGCCCGTATCTGTACGACCTGATGCAGGTCTCCAAGGGCTTCATCCCCGAGAACCTGGTCTACACCGTCTCGGAGCGGGACACCGCGGAGGTCCACAGCACCTACACCCGCACCGGTGCCTCGACCTGGGCGAGCGAGCAGCGTTTTGCGTGGCGGCCGTTCCAGGACTACTCATGGAACGACCGTACCCGCTTCGTTCCGGTGGGACAGGAACGCGTCGAGTACGTGAGCGGCGGGGACACGCTGTGGCGTCACGTCGTCAGCCACCAAGTCATTGGCGACGACGAAATTGCGTTGGGTGCCGGCATGCACGACGCCGCCCCGCATACCTACCAGCCCGGCCAGCAGGCCACGGAGCGGTGGTTCGGAGCGGTGGTCCGCCCGTCGATCCCGCGCGGTGTGGCCTGGCCGTCGGTGCGCAACGGCGACACCCTGTCGATGTACGTTCCGGAGTTCAACGACTCCGGCACCGGCCACTGGTCGTTCGCGGGATCAGGTGACTTCGGCAGCGTCGGCGACACGCACACAGCGGTGCTGTACCGCAACGGGGAACAGATCGCCACGTCCGACAACGGCGCGTGGGGCGACTTCGAGGTGCCCGCGGGCGACGCCGAATACCGGCTGGACCTGACGACCGCCCGCACCTCGGACGACTGGCACTTCGGCACCGACACGCACACCTCCTGGACGTTCCGCTCGGGCACCGCGGCCAGCAAGACTCTGCTGCCGCTGCTCCAGCTCGACTACAACGTACCGGTCGACGCTCAGAACGCGGTCGGCCCGGCGCGCGCACACACCCTCGGCCTGACCGTCCGCAACCAGGACGGCATGGCCGCGCCGAACGGCGTGACGCTGAAGGTCGAGGCCTCGTACGACGACGGGAAGAGCTGGACCACAGCGTCCACGACGCGGGACGGCAGCGGTGACGGGCAGTTCACCGCCACCGTCGGACGGCCGTCGGGCGTGCACGGCGACGCCTACGTGACGCTGCGGGTGACCGCGACGGACGCCGACGGCAACAGCGTCCAGCAGACCGTGAACCGCGCGTACCTGCACCACGGCACCATATGAGTCGCCGTAACCGGTGACGTGGACCGGTCCGGCTGAACCGCGGCGGGTGTCAGGGACTTTGGGCCCTGGCACCCGCCGCGTCATGCAACTGCACCGCCACCGTCGCCCATGTCGGGGCGGCCGTGGTGCTGACCTGGTGGCTGCGGCGCGGGAAGGCCGCGGTGTGGTCGCTGCTGCGGTGGGCGGTCGCGTTCGTGTCGGGGCTGGCTGCCTGGTGGCAGGTGGCCGGAAGGGTGCGGGGTGTACCGGACACGCCGGGGCTCGTGCGCCGGGTCGGCTGGGAGCCGGTGTCGCTGAGGGGGGCGCTGCTGCGGTACGTCGTGCATCGGCGGGGGCCGCCGTGGGGGATGGCGTCCGCGATCTGACCCCGACATCCCTTCTTCCAGTACGGAGAGCAATCCACTCATGCCCCCGAACCGCACCACCCTGCGTCGCGCCGGCGCCGTCACCGCGCTGACCGCCGCCGGGCTCCTAGCCGCGGCCGGTGTCGCCTCCGCGCACGTCACCGTCCACCCCGACAGCTACGCCAAGGGCGCCACGGACGGTGTCCTGACCTTCCGCGTCCCGAAGGAGGAGGACAAGGCCAGCACCACCAAGGTCCAGGTCTTCCTGCCCACCGACCATCCCGTTCTCCGTGTGCTGGTCCATCCGCAGGACGGCTGGACCGCGCAGGTCACCAACACCAAGCTCAAGACGCCGATCAAGACCGACGACGGCACCATCACCGACGCCGTATCCGAGATCACCTGGACCGGGGGCAAGGTCGGTCCCGGACAGTACGAGGACTTCAACGTCGCCTTCGGCCAGCTGCCCGACGACATCGACCAGCTGACCTTCAAGGCGCTGCAGACGTACTCCGACGGGAAAGTCGTCCGCTGGATCGAGGAGGCCCAGGGCGGCCAGGAGCCGGAGAATCCGGCGCCGGTCCTCAAGCTCACTGCCAAGGCCACGGAGGAAGGCGGCAGCACCTCGATCGCCTCATCTACGAGCGCGAAGAGCTCCGACAGCTCTAATCCGACCGCCTCGACCAGCGACTCGACCGCCCGCGACCTCGGGATCGCTGGTCTGGTCGCGGGTGTGCTGGGCCTGGCCGCAGCGGTGTTCGCCATGCTGCGCGGCCGCGCCACCGGGGCACGGCCCGAGTAATCCACCGGTTCTCGGCTGAGTATGGGAACGCGCCCCGTCGGCGACATCTGTCGTCGACGGGGCGCGCACCTTTTGATCCCCGCGCTGTGAGCCTTGCGGTTGAGCGGGGCCGGCCGGGATCCGGCGGGTGCCGGGTGAGAAGACGATCACCTCTCGGGAAGGAACACACCGCGTGTGGTGCGCACTGCCGAAAACTGACGGGCCGACACGTGAGGGACCAGTCCGCACAGGATGCTCGGGCGGATCTCCGGCTGGCCGACGTAGTCGCGACCGCGTGGGCAGGGCACCCACGCCAAGCTCGGCGTGCCGAGCCCGGCGGGCACTGTAGAGAAGACTCCTTTCCAGACATCTCGCGCCTCATCCTGTATCTGGATCGGTCATCGGGGGTCATAGAGGCTCGGGCCGGCGCTTTGAAAGTGAGGATCGGCCGATGACGGTCGGTGGAGTTGCTTTAGTTCGCCGCTGTACCGCATCGTGGCGCAGGTGCGCTCGCCAGGCCAAGGATGTCGGCAGTGCATGAAACGGGTCGCCCCGTTCTCCGGAAGAGGCGTGCAGGGGCAGACCCGTCACGGGGGGAAACGGCCCTGCCTGAGGATTCGGGCGGTACCTCCCCATCAGGGGCCGTACCGCCCGTACCCTTGCAGTATCCGCGCCCCGCCGGGTGCGGCTTGGTCGGGCGTCATATAGCGGGCGCCCACGACTGAAGGATCTGATCCACACATGCTGATCGCTCAGCGTCCCTCGTTGACCGAGGAGGTCGTCGACGAGTTCCGCTCCCGGTTCGTGATCGAGCCGCTGGAGCCGGGCTTCGGCTACACCCTCGGCAACTCCCTGCGCCGTACCCTCCTGTCGTCGATCCCCGGCGCTGCTGTCACCAGCATCCGCATCGACGGCGTCCTGCACGAGTTCACCACCGTGCCGGGCGTCAAGGAGGACGTCACCGACCTGATCCTCAACATCAAGCAGCTGGTCGTCTCCTCGGAGCACGACGAGCCGGTCGTGATGTACCTGCGCAAGCAGGGCCCGGGTCTGGTCGCCGCCGCCGACATCGCGCCCCCGGCCGGTGTCGAGGTGCACAACCCCGACCTCGTCCTGGCCACGCTCAACGGCAAGGGCAAGCTGGAGATGGAGCTGACCGTGGAGCGCGGTCGCGGCTACGTCTCCGCCGTGCAGAACAAGCAGGTGGGCCAGGAGATCGGGCGCGTCCCAGTCGACTCCATCTACTCGCCGGTTCTCAAGGTCACCTACAAGGTCGAGGCGACGCGTGTCGAGCAGCGCACCGACTTCGACAAGCTGATCGTCGATGTCGAGACCAAGCAGGCGATGCGTCCGCGGGATGTCATGGCCTCCGCCGGTAAGACCTTGGTCGAGCTGTTCGGTCTCGCCCGCGAGCTGAACATCGACGCCGAGGGCATTGACATGGGCCCGTCCCCGACGGATGCCGCCCTGGCCGCCGACCTGGCGCTGCCGATCGAGGAGTTGGACCTCACGGTCCGCTCCTACAACTGCCTCAAGCGCGAGGGCATCCACTCGGTGGGTGAGCTCCTGGCGCGCTCCGAGGCCGACCTGATGGACATCCGCAACTTCGGTGCGAAGTCGATCGACGAGGTCAAGGCGAAGCTGGCCGGCCTGGGCCTGACCCTCAAGGACAGCCCGCCGGGATTCGACCCGACCGCCGCCGCCTTCGGCGCGGACGATAACGGGAGCACGGGTTTCATGGAGACCGAGCAGTACTGAACGCTGCGCCGGGTCGCGGGGGAGCCAGGGAGGCAGAGGAGCCAGCGATGAGCACCGGCCGACCGCACCTGGCTCCCCGAGGGCTCACCGGCGGAGATGCAGACGCCCAAGCCCTCCAAGCCTGATCAAGATGGCGAAGGCGGCCGCCATCTCTACCTTGTCTTGCCCCCTGTCCCCCGGGTGCGGTCGAGGACGCCGCCCGACGTGCTGTCCCCCGTTTGTACCCCGGGGCACGCGTCGCCCAGGACGCCGGAGCCCACCGGGTCGAACTGTGCAGCGCCCTTTTCGAGGGCGGCGTCACCCCCAGCGCCGGTCTGATCGAGGTCACGGTCGCAGCCGCACCCGCCATCGGCGTGCACGTCCTGATCCGCCCCGCGGAGGGGACTTCATTTGCGACGACGATGAGATCCGGGTCATGGTCCGAGACATCGAGACCGCCGCAGCACTCGGTGCCCATGGCGTAGTCATCGGCGCGCTCACAGCGGAGGGCGACATCGACACGCCGACGGTGCGACGCATGCTGACCGCCGCCAGCGGTCTCTCCGTCACCTTTCACCGTGTCTTTGACATGGCGCGCGATCAGTGCGCCGCACTGAAGGAGATGGTGACCCTAGGCGTCCACCGCGTTCTGACCTCCGGCGGGGAGTCCACCGCATTGGAGGGAACACCCCGACTGGCCGAGCTGATACGCACGGCCGACAACCGAGTTGTCATCATGCCCGGCGGGGGGATCAACGCCCGCAACACCCAGCGCATCCTGCGGATCACCGGTGCACAGGAACTTCACTTCAGCGCCGGCGCCCTGGTCGACAGCCCGGCTCTCCACCGCAACCCCCGGCTGGCCATGGGCGGTTCACTGCGCAACGATGAGTACCAGCGCCGGGTGACCGGCCGCTCTGCTGTGGACGGCATTCTCGCGGCAGCAAGAGAGGCAAGAGACCTCGAATGACACGTGGGCCGCCGCGGGCGAACCCGGGCCAGCAGAGGACCTGTTCGGGCTATCGTGCGCAGAGCCCGGTGGCCAGGGTTGACCGACCAGAGGGCCCCTGACCCTCCCGTCGTTCACGCGCCCGTGTCAGACGCTCTCGTTCGGCGGATTTCGCCGCTTGCCGGGCGGCGACCGGGTTCGTCATGTCGTACACGCCCGACAGGTTATCCGTGCGGTCTGACAATCCAATCGGCGAGCGGGCCGACCGCGCGGCGGATCACCGTCGGCCTCAGGCTGCCCGGTCCGTTGTGTACAACGTGAACGCTGGTGGGCGCCTGGCCTGTCGCGGTGCGGTAGGCGGCGCCGACAGCTGCCGCGACTGCCTCGGCCGCGGCACCGGCGGGCCAGCACTGGGCACGGCGCACGCTGACCACACCGGTGTCGGCGTGCTCGGCGAGCAGCAGCAGCCGCACGCCGTCAGCAGTCACAGTGACGGCCAGGACGTACCGGGCGCAGTGGGTGTGCACGGGTGCCCGTGCACACGTGCACGTGTAGGGGGGTGCCGCTTTTGGTGGGTGGGGGCGGCAACCGCGTGCCGCGGATGGACGACCGGCTCCGGGGCGCGCGCGTGTCGGGTGCGTGCGAGGTGAACTCCCGGCGCAGGGAGGACGGCTGTGTGCCCGTTTGCGGGGCGCGGGCGGCGGCAGCGGCTCCCTTTGCTCGTGTCTGTGTGTGTTCGGCGCGCACGGCGGTGTGTGCGGTTTTACGGTGCTGGTATGGACCACTACGCGGGGCGGCGGGGCTGTCGCAACCTGACCGATCCTCAGCGCGCACTCGCCGACCGCCTGGCCGCAAGGGCCGAAGCCCTGCGCGCCGAAGCCGGCCGGGACGACGGCGAAGGCCTGAGCGTGGCTGAGGCGGTGGCCCTGGCGGCGGACGTGTGGAACTGATCCTGATCAACGGGGTTGACGGCGTGGTGGGGTCAGCCTTGGCTGGAGGCTCATGTTCGCGCCTGAGGGGGGTTCTTCATGGCCTTGGTTGAGCGATCGAGGCGGCTGCCGCAGTGTTCACGCTGCCGCGGGGACCTGATCATGAGCGCCGTGATGCCCCAGGACGACGATCACGGGTGGCCGATCCATCTGGAACTGTGCGTTTCCTGCGACGCGGGCGACGCTACGCGGCCCGCCGCCGGCGTCCTCGTGCAGTTCTTCGCCGACGGCGGCGGCCATGACGAGAGTCGAGCGCAGGAAGGCGCGCAGCTGCTGATCGAGTGGACGAAGGAAGCTATGGCCGCTCATGGCTGGTACTGGCAGCAGGGGCCGCCCGACCAGCCGTGAGCGCCTTCCACGGTTCGCGCTCTACAACTGCTTGGCGCGGGTCTCATATTCGTTGGAGGGCCGGGGCGGCCCTGCTACCAGGGTGTCGAGGTTTGACGCTGTTGTTCGGCGAGCTCGCCGACGATGCCCGCCCGAAGACAGCCGCGTCTTTGCGTATATTTGCACTTTATGGGAGTGTTTGGTGGGATCGGTGCGCGTTGGGTCGGTCAAGTGCGTCAGGATCCGGTGCTGGTCTCGCCGCTGCTCCTGACAGTGGTTCTCGCTGTCCTCGAGGTGTTGACGCCACCCGAAATGCCCATCGCTCGGCTGCTCCCGGCCGTGCCCGCACTTGCGGCGGCGCTCTGGCCGGTCAGGCCCACGCTGGTCCTCGGGTTGGTGTGTCTGGCGGGGGTCGCGGCCTACGGTGTCATGGCCTCGGACCATTCCACCTTGTTCTCTGCAGGAGCCATCGGTGCGGTGACCGTGGCCGCCGCGTATGCCAGCCATCTGCGCCTGCAGCGTGAGGACACGCTCACCGAGGTCCGTACCGTGGCCGACGCCACACAAAAGGTTCTGCTGCGGCCCATCCCGTGCCGCGTCGGGCCTTTGAAGATCGCCAGCCTGTACCTGACCGCTACCCCTCACGCACGGGTGGGCGGGGACTTCTACGCCCTAGCCGACACCCGGTACGGAATCCGCCTGATCATCGGCGATGTCCGCGGCAAAGGACTGCCCGCCCTCGCTGTTGCCGCGGCCGTGCTCGGCTCGTTCCGGGAAGCAGCCTACGAGGCCACCGACCTCACGCAGCTCGCCACACGCCTGGAGACGACGCTGCTGCGTGACGACGCCGCCGCCCTCGTCCAGGGAGACCCCGCCGAACTCTTCGCCACCGCCGTACTCGTGGAGACCCCGCCGAACTCTTCGCCACCGCCGTACTCGTGGAAATCCCGCGCCACGACAGCCACGCCACGATCTTCAGTTGCGGCCACCCCCCACCCCTGCTCGGGCGGCACGGCAGCATCGACATCCTCGACACAGCCGATCCCGCCCCGCCCCTGAACCTGGGCGGTCTGCGCACCACCCCCTGCCGCCCCCGGCGATTTGCCTTCCAAGCCGGTGACCAACTACTGCTCTACACCGACGGCGTCACCGAAACCCGCGACGCAACCGGCGCGTTCTTCTCCCTCGCCACCTGGGCGCAGGAGCAGCTGACCACACCACCCCGGCAAGCCCTGAACAACCTGCACCACGCCCTGCTCACATACAGCGGCAACAACCTCAGCGACGACATCGCCGCCATCGCCATCCTCAAAACCACCTGGGAACATTCCACTCGCACAGGCAGGTCCGTGGTCGCGTCGAGCACGTCTTCGCGCGCTTGAAGACCTGGAAGATCCTGTGACTGCCGCCTGAAGGGCGATGGCGTCCACACGGCGATGCTCGGCATCGCCCGCCTGCACAACCTGCTCCAGGACACGCTGACCGCGGGTGCGTGACGGCGGATCACCGCCAGGGGTACGTACTGGTGTACCCCCCTTCCACCCGGGCAACAACAAGCCCGGCCGGTAACCATCCGGCCGGGCTCCGGGCTCTCCCTATGCGTTGTTACTCGGGGCGGATGTGCTCCGCCTGCGGGCCCTTCTGCCCCTGCGCGACATCGAACGTGACCCGCTGGCCCTCTTCCAGGGAGCGGAAGCCGGAGGCGTCGATGTTCGAGTAGTGGGCGAAGACGTCGGGGCCGCCGCCGTCCTGCTCGATGAAGCCGAAGCCCTTTTCGCCGTTGAACCACTTGACGGTACCGCTGGCCATGCCTGTCTCCCTCAAGGAAGTTCGGACCCCGCACCGTGCGGGATCCGGAGGTGATCGCCTTGGTCCGGAGAGATGCTGAACAGCAAGAACGCCCGAGACGGGTGTCACGGGCGAACGGGACTTCGGAACCACGACTACTGGCATCGACGCTACACCGGGCTCGGCCACACGTCACAGGCCTTACGGGATCGCGTAAGCGGTCTGGGTGGCCTCGCACAAGATCCACCGCAGCCAGTCCGAGCCTTGCTTGGAGATGTGCCCGTGCCTGACGGTGAGATCCGATCCCCGGACGGTAGGCGTCAGCCCGGCCCAGGCGGTGAGCTTGCGCGCGGACGGGAAGCGGGTGACGTCGCCGATCTCGGCGACCATGACCAGGGCGGTGAGCGTGCCCACCCCCGGCAGCTGGGTGAGCGCCTTGACCCTGGGGT
Organism: Streptomyces sp. CA-106110; assembly: GCF_050936285.1. NCBI lineage: Bacteria > Bacillati > Actinomycetota > Actinomycetes > Kitasatosporales > Streptomycetaceae > Streptomyces > Streptomyces sp. CA-106110. The sequence goes on from NZ_JBNJNB010000001.1 coordinate 7,036,517, forward strand.
CGCCCCGCGCCTGTGCGAGCAGCTGTGCGTCCAAGGCGTCGATCGGCTCCTTGAGGGCGTCCATCAGGACCAGAAGATCGTCGACCACGCGGCGCGAGGCATCCGGCAGATCCAGGGCCTGCAGCCAGGCCCGGCCCGGAGCGGTGAAGTAGCCACCGGGCCGGTCGCAGCCGTGATCCGCCAGGACGGCGTGGACGCGGTTGCGCAGCAGGGTGCGCAGCCGCACCAGCTGGCAGCGGTGCCGCACCAGGACCCGCTGCTGCCGCACGTCCAGCGGGGCGATCCACGCTTCCGGTAGCAGATCTGCGCGCGGCAACTGGGCCAGGGTGGCCGCGTCCACCTTGTCGTTCTTCAGTCGCGCGGAGGCGATCGCCTTGCACCGCAGCGGATGCACCAGATGCGGCTCGAATCCGTAGTCCTCCAGCAGCTCCACCAGCCATCCCCAGCCGTAGGCGGCCTCGAAGGCGACCGGCGCCCCGATCGGAAGATCACCGATCACCGAAAGCACCGGCTCCACCCCGTTGGGCACGTTCCGGTTCACCCGCACGGCGCCGCCGTCCTCGACCACCGCGATCTGCGACCGCTTGCGGTGCACGTCGATACCGACGTAGACAGACATTGAGGGCCTCCCTCCTGAGCTCGTACATACCCGGACGATAGGTATCGCCGGACTGAGCAGGGAAGGAGGCCCGGCCCTCATAGGATCAGGTCAGCGGGCCTTCGCTGCGGCAGGCCCACGGGGGACGATCACAGAGCCGGGGCCGGTGTAGCGGCCCTGCCGCAGCGCCGCCTCGACCTGCGGCACGATCGCCCACACCACGGTGCGGGACTTCGCCCGGATGTCGGGAGCGGCCTCGATGAGCGTGTCCAGCAGCCACACCGGCGACCCCGACAGCCGGTAGTCCGCCGACGCGAACCGGCCCTGCCGCACCACCGCCGACAGGTTCTGCTGACTGGACAGGCCGAACAGCTGCGTCGCCTCCTGCAGGCCCAGCAGCGGCGGCACCTCGTCCACGCTGCTTGCCCACACGCCGGGCTCCTGGGCGTCCACCTGCTGCTTCAGGACCCGCCGGTCCAGCTCCTTGGGCCGCGGCCGCGTCTGCCCGTACCCCTGCGCGAACGACAGCAGCCAGTACGGCGACCCCGACACGATCACCGCATGCTCGTAGTCCAGCGCGCCTTGCCCCAGCCACTCCGTGACCTGCGTCGGCTTCACCCCGTACAGGGCGGCGAACTCCTGCCTGCCGGCCAGGAACGGCTTCCTCGCCACCACCGGACCCCCTTCTCCACTGGACTGCCCTTAGATTCTAACTGGGGGCGCAGAGGGCGGGTTTTCAGCGCGCCCGTGGCTATGTACGCGAGTAGCCGACGTCGTTTTGACACAACATCGGGAGTCGCACGCTAGCGCGAATAGGTGGTGTTCGCGAGAACGGGAGTCAGTCGCCCCGGGCTTTGCTCAGGGGCCGTATCCGGGGAGGTGAGGAAGCCGCGAGGGCTGGCCCGAGTGTGGCGTCGTTCGCGACCGCCCCGGTCGGGCAGGCGACCATGTTCAGTCCATCGAGGCCCGTACTGCGTCGTCCCAGGCGTGGGGGCTGCGGTGGTGGTTCCCATGTCCTGCGGCGAGCACGGATCGGAGCTCCGGGAGGTGTGGGGTATCCGCCGGGAGTTGCAGTCGCACGAGGAGGGCGAGTGCGGCCGGCGGCTCCAAGTGGCCGTAGACATCGTGGTAGCCGGCCAGCAGGCCCTTGTACAGCGGCCCGTGCAGTGCGGGGAGCTGGCCGACCGCGCTGGTGCTCAGAGCCCGGCCCGGAGGTCACCGAACTCCAGCACCGCCTCGAGCAGTTGAACCTCTACCCGGCGAGGCCAACGGCAACTCCAACACCAGGTCGATGACGCGGTGCGGAACTACCAGTGGGCGCGCGGCATCAAGAGCGACGAGCTCGGGGTGTACGGCAAGGCGGCCCGGGCGCGACTGAATCGGAGACGTCGGAGCCGTAGGGGGCCCGCGCCAGCGCATCCGGCCGATGCTCGCGCGGCTGCGCGTCGTGCGCCCGAGCCGGTGCGCCCCGCGCATTCGATGTCCGCGCGCCGAGCGTGCGCGCCGCCAACAGCCGCTCCCGATTGCTCAAGGTGCGGCGCAGTCACGGCGCACGCATCCGCAACGGATTCACGGAATCGCGTGTGGATCGGCGACGAGCTCTGCATAATCGCAGGCGTCTATAGGGGGAAGGATTCACATATGGATGGGCAAAGGTGTTCGAAGTGTTCCGGTGAACGTGCGGTGGGGGGCAGTGACGCCTGTCAGTGCACTCAGCAGGTGGCCACCACGGCCCGCCGCGCCGACCCGTCCGAAACGGCCGCGCCGGAGGACTTCCAATCGCTGGGCGTCCGCCCATACATCTACGTCAAGCTGCCGAAATCGCCCGGCACCAAAGAGCTCCCCTCCAACCCGCCTCTGGGCCAGAGCCCCACCGCTCCGCGACAGCACGGAACGCCGTCGGCCCCCACCACCCCGCCTTCTGCGACCCTCCCGCCGGGCATGAGCGTGGTGGGTGGCCGCACGCTGAAGGTGCCCCACTCGCTCTCGGAGCCGTCGACACCGCCGACGACCGGGCCGGACGAGGCCGACACCCAGCCGCTCCAGAAGCCGCACGAACCGGTAGCGCCGAGTGATCCACGCACACGGCGCACACCAAGTGCAACACACGGGCCGGACAGCCCGCTGTCGCCGCCGCGCCCCCCTTCCCGCAACAGCTCCCCCGGGAGGCAGAGGCGCCGACCGAAGGGCCGGCGCCGACAGGCCCTGATCGTCGCGGCGATCGCGGTCGCCGTCGCCGGCTTCACGAGCGCGCTGTTCATCCCGGACGGATCAAGGCGCGACACCGCGCTGCAGGACGGACGCACCGGCGCGCCGGAAGAGTCCGGCCGCACCCCGGCCTCTTTGTCACCCTCCGCCTCGGTGTCCACCGAGCCGTCCGCTGCGAAGCGCGCGAGTTCCTCGGCATCGACGTCGTGGCCGGCGCCGGCAGCGCTCTTGGCGCTGGCGTCGGCGTCGGCCACGCCGACAGCCCCGAACCGCGTGCCGACGGCCCCTACCGCCGGCTCGGTCGATTCAACGCAGCCTGGCCAGAGCCAGACCGTCACGGGACCGGTGCTGCACCGCGGCGACAAGGGCCCCGAGGTCGTGGAACTGCAGCAGCGCCTGCAACAGCTCTCGTTCTACACCCACGACATCACCGGCAACTTCAACATCCAGGTCGAGAACTCCGTGCGCAGCTACCAGAGCGCCCGCGGCATCTCCGCAGAGCCGGGCGTGTACGACGCGGCGACGCGCCGCAGTCTGGAGTCGGAGACCTCGGAGCCCGACTGAGCGTTTGGTCCGCTGATTCGTGTGTGGTCCCGAGTCAGGTTCCGCGCCGGTTCAGGGTGGTTTCGCCGGTGAGGCGGCAGGCCATGAGGTCGATCATCGCGAGGTAGATCATGGCTTCGGAGCGGTGTGGATGCATCTCGTAGTCGCGGGCGAGGCGGCGGCGCATGAGCCAGCCGATGCTCCGCTCACGGTGCTGCCGCGACGATGAACCCCTTGACGCCGGGCGGGCCTGGTGTCTCCTGCGGGCGTTGAGTGTAGGTGTCGGGGGCCGTCAGTCGTCGGCCTTGCGGTAGCCACGGCGGCCCTCGAGGGCCTGTGTGACGGTGGCGCCGTACCAGCGGTGGGCACGGCCGGAGGTGTCGTCCGGCTCGGGTCAGCGGCTGCGCCGTCCCCATCACTTCCGCTCGAAGCGCTCCAGCTGGCCGTCATTACCCACCACAGCCACCACCTCGGCGCCGGCGAGCCGCTCCCGCGGAATGCCGGTGTCGGCGACGAGGCGGTCCACCATTACCCGCTCCGGCTCATCAGCGGCCGTGTGCGGCGTCGCCACGAGCGCCTGGTCACCGAACAGCAGCAGGACACGGGCGGGCATGCGCTCAGTGGTCATGATCTCCATTCCTCTCGGTAGTCGGGGTGGTCGGCCCAGATTGCGGCGACGGCGCGGAGGCAGGCCCGGGCGTGGCTGCCGACCATCCGCGACCACAGATCGACCCCGTCGCGGAGGACAGCAGTCTGCCGCAGGACGCGAGCCGGGTCGTGGCGGGCGATGTGCGCGTCGTTCGCTGCTGCCCGGGAGCCGTCGAGCAGGATCAGGCTCGCCGAGCCTTCCTTGGTGATGACGGCCGCCTGGTCGTGGCGTCCAAGGGTGCGGCTCTCCCACGGGCTGTCGTCCGCCTGTCGTGCCGCCCGTTCGTCCTCGTCCAGCCGGGCGCGCAGGAACGCCACGAGGCTAGGTCTCCTTGGTGGTCAGAACACGTGCACTTTGCTTGAGTTTCATCCGGCTTTGAGTCGGGCGGTGCGGGTGTAGTGCGCGACGGACTTGTCGATCACGGCGAGGGCGTCGCGCAGCGGTGGGGGTGCGGGTGGGGTGTTGGCTGCCAGCAGGGGTCGTAACAGCCGGTCGTGGACCTTGGTGTAGAAGATCGCGACTCGTTGGCCGTCGTCGGTCAGCACGTAGGTGTTGGTGTGCTCCAGGCGGCGGATCAGTCCGTTGCGGCGTAGCCGGGCAAGGTCGTAGCCCATCTGATTGGTCGAGTATGGGGTGCCCAGCAGGGCGCTCACCTGGGCGCGAAGGCTCCGGTTGGTGAACCCGACGACGGTGGTTAGCAGGATGGACAGGGCGCCGGCCAGGGCCATGACCCGGGGGTCGCCGAACCGCAGGGCCGGGGCCCTCCTGCCGTCGGTGGTCACCGAGGGCAGCGCGACCCGCTCAAAGGCTGGGCTCGCAAGGACGCAGCCCTGGCCGACGCGTTCAGCGTGCAGCAGTCGGGCGTTGACGGCACGGGCTTTGGTCTGAAGTTCCTCGAGGTGGTCCAGGCGGCGCAGGACTGCGAGGTCCTTCGGGGAGTTGACGACGGTCTCGATGCGCAGTGCCCGGCCTTCTGAAGAGAAAACGGCGTTCAGCAGGTCCTCGACCCGGTCATGGTGTGGCTGGGGCGGGTTCGGCCTGGACGTGGTAGCCGAGGGCTTCGAGTTGGCCGATGAGGCGGCGGGCCTGTCGGGCGGGGTCGTTGCGGCGCAGGAAGTAGTCGCCGCCGAGGTCGTGGTAGGCCTGGTCGCGGGTGAGCATGTGGAAGATCGAGACGAGGATGCTGTGTTCGATCGCCACCAGGGCCTTGGCGTGTCCGAGCCGTGGCCGTAAGCGGGAGTACTGGGCGGCGAGGTAGGTGTTCTTGGTGCGGATGGCGCCCATCGCGGCGTCATGCAGGTAGATCGCGAGCCACTTGGGGCCCTTGCGGGATCTTCCCGAGCGCTTGCGTCCGGCGGACTCGTGGTTGCCAGGGCAGACCGCGGCCCAGGATGCGAAGCGCGACGCGGTACCGAAGACGCTCATGTCCGCACCGAACTCCGCCAGCAGGCCCTGGGCCGTCCGCAGGTCGATGCCCGGGACGGTGTCCAGGAGCTCAACCTGTCGGGCGAAAGGGGCCACCGCCTCTTCGATCTCGGCGCTGAGACGGCCGATGAGTTCGTCGAGGAAGTCCAGCTTGGACAGGACGGCCGCGACGAGCAGCGCGTGGTGTCCGGAGAACCGCGAGGTGAGTGCTTCCCGCAGGGCGGGGAGCTTGGCCCGCAGCCGGCCGATCGCCAGGTCCGCCAGGACCTCGGGGTCGGTGGTGCCGTCGACCAGGGCCTGGAGCATCGCCCGACCGGACTTGCCCAGCACGTCGGAGGCCACACTCGACAGCTTCACGCCGGCGTCCTGCAGGATCTTGTCCAGGCGCTGGGTCTCCCGGGTGCGTTCCTCGATCTGCGCCTTGCGGTAGCGGGTGAGGTTCCTCAGCTCACGGACCGGCTTCGGCGGCACGAACGAGGGACGGACCAGCCCGAACTCGATCAGCTGGCAGATCCACGAGGCATCGGCGACGTCGGTCTTGCGGCCCGGGATGTTGCGCATGTGCCGGGCGTTGAGCAGCCAGACCTCCATGTCGTCCTCGAGCATGTAGTACACGCACTTCCAGTACACCCCGGTCGATTCGATCCCGACGCGGGTGACACCGTGACCGACCAGCCAGTCCCGCAGTACCAGCAGGCCGGGGGTGGTCGTGGCGAAGCTTCCCTGTTCGACGGCCCCTCCGGGGAGGTGCACCTCGGCGACGACCACGTCCTTGTGCACGTCCAAGCCCGCGGGCCGCTTTACGATCCGTTCCACCAAGCCTCCCCTCGCAGTGACCACCAAGACCGTCCGGGAGGGGCTCACATCACGGAGTCTGAAGATCGCGCTCGAAGCGGCAGTTCACGGCGCCCGAGACCCTCACGTCTCGCTTTGAGGCAGGCTCACCCGCGCTAAGGAGAACCGACGTCGGCCGGACAGCACACCCAGTTTTCCCAAGATCATGCCGTCCCGGAAGGGCCCCAGACGCTTTGAGGTACTGCTTGATCCTGGAGTGCTTGTAGAACAGGTTGACCGTGACGTCGACGCCACGGGTGACCACCTTGGTGGCGAACCCGGTCTGGGTGTCCGAGCGGATGCGTCGGTCGAAGATGTAGGAGATCTCGTCCGGGCGGCCCAGTCCGAGGTTGTCGCTGACCAGGGCGTCGAAGAACGTTCGAGCGTTGCGGGGTGCGTCGAAGACCAGGGTGCGCGAGACCTCGATCTGCCGCATGGACAGCTCCCACCAGTAGCCGCCGTCGCGTTCGCGTGGACCGAAGGGCAGGGGCAGTTGGGCCATCCAGCGTTCGAAGAACACGGCGATGGCGCCGGAGTCCAGCCGGTCGCAGATCGCCTGTAGTCCGGGCGTATCGCCGCAGGAGGCGAACCCGTTGGACAGGGCCGTGAACGCGATCCCGGCTTGGGCGGCCTGCTGTTTGGCCCACTCGTGGCCGTTGACCCACACCTTGATCGGGTAAGGGAAGTAGGAGCAGATCTTGATGAACGCCGGGCCGAAGTCGGAGTCCCACAGGTAGAAGTAGAAGCAGGTCACCCGCCGGTCAGCCTTGTCGAAACCGAAGCACACGGCTCCGGGTGTGGTAGCCCGGTCGTAGCCGGTGAACACCCGTTGGAACTCTTGGGCCACGCCGATCGCGACCACCTGTGGGCGACCGGACGCCTGCGCGGCGGCCAGGTACGGCTTCATCACGTCGGCCTTGCGGGCGTCCTTCGCGAAGCGGACCACCGGGATGTGCTCGTCGCGGGCAAAGCGGGCCACTGCCGCGCGGAAGCGGTCGCCGATCTGCCCCAGCAGTGCCGGCGAGGGGACCGGGTGACCCAAGTGCCCGGTGAGGAACGTCACCACCTGGCCGCCGACTTGAAGGTTCGGCACATAGCCGTTGAGGTAGATCCGGTCCAGGCACTCCAGATCGAGCGCGACGTGTCCGTCGAGTACGTCGTGGACGGTGACTGCTCCGGCTGCGTTGCCCGCTGCGATCGCCCTGCGCGCCTGTGCACCAGCCGTCACCCTGACCACCGCCCAACCGAGCACACGAACCAGCTGCTCGCAGCGTCCACCCACCCACCGCGGCTGTCATTCGAACGCCCGGACACCCACCTCGGCGGTCCGAGGCTGGCCTCACTGGGAGCGTGTCTCAATAGCGGGCAACCCGCCTGCGGTTCGTGGTTATTCATGCGGGATGATCATGGTATGCATGGTGGCGATGGGCTGTTCGAGGTCGAGCCAGTCGAGCCGAAGAGGACGCTGGGTCGTCCGGCGGCGGTGGACAAGACGTTCCGGGCGTTCGATCCGCACCAGGTCCTGCTGCTGCCGCCGTCGCTGGACGACTGGCTGCCCGAGGACCACCTCGCCCGGTTCGTCGCCGACCTGGTCGACGAGGTCCTCGACCTCGGGCCGGTCCTGGCGGATTACACCGAAAAGCGCGGCTACCCGCCCTACGATCCGCGGCTGATGGTGCGGCTGCTGATCTACGGCTACACCACCGGTATCCGCTCCTCGCGGGCCATCGAGCGCCGGTGCGCCGACGATGTCGCGTTCCGCTTCCTGGCCGCCGGCCAGGCCCCGGACTTCCGCTCGATCGCTCGGTTCCGCCGCCGGCACCTGGACGCCCTGGCCAACCTGTTCACCCAGTCGCTGCACCTCGCCCAGAAGATCGGCATGGTCACGATGGGCCGCGTCGCCCTGGACGGCACCAAGCTCGAAGCGAACGCCTCCAAGCACAAGGCGATGAGCTACGGCCGACTGATCGACAAGGAAGAGCGGACAGAGGCCGAGATCGCCCAGCTGGAAGCGAAGGCTCAGGCCCTGTTGGCCGACGCGGAGGCCGCCGACGAAGCCGAGGACCAGACCTTCGGCGTGGACGGCAAGGAGGTGGACCTGCCTGCCGAGCTGGACCGGCGTGAGAAGCGCCTGGCCAGCCTGCAGGCCGCCCGCGCGCAGATCGAGGCCGAGGCCGCCGACAAGGCCCGCGCGCACGCCGAGGACAAGGAACGCCACCGTCAGGACCGCACCGGTACCAGCGACGAGCAGGCCGTGACCGACGCGGGTGACACGGCTGCCGCGAAGGCCCGCCCGAAGCCGAAGGCCCAGGCCAACTTCACCGACCCCGACTCACGGATCATGAAGAACAGCGACGGCGCCTACATCCAGGCCTACAACGCCCAGGCCGTCGTGGATGAAAAGCACCAGGTCATCACCGCCGCTGACGTGACGACTAACCCCTCGGACGCGCTGAACTACACCAGCATGCTCGACCAGTCCGCCCAGAACACCGGCGTCCACCCACGGCAGGCACTGGTCGACGCCGGATACTGCTCGGAAGCAAACCTCGAAGCCGCGAAAGACCGCCAACTGGACTGCGACACCGACACCTTCATGGCCACCGACCGACTCAGCCACGACGAACAGGTCCCGCCCGCGCCCCGCGGACGCATCCCCGCCGGCGCCACCCTGAAGGAGCGGATGGCCCGCAAGCTGCGGACCAAGCCCGGACAGGCCGCCTACGCCCGCCGCAAGGCCATCGGCGAACCCGTCTTCGGCCAGATCATGACCTGCCAGAACGGCCGCCAACTCCTCCTGCGCGGCGAGGACGGCGCCCGCGCCGAGTGGCGACTGCTGGCCGCCTGCCACAACCTCCGCAAGATCTTCCGATACGCCGGGGCCACCGGACTCGCCGCCCTGGCCGCCTGAGCCAGGCCTCCCCGGCCACCTCACAGGCCCTACCAGCCGGACACCTGACAGGCAGGCCCCAACCACAGCCTCACAGATGCCGACGGAGCGGCCGTCGACCGATCACGGCCAGCGGGCCGCTTGCTCGCTACTGACCCACGCTCCTAGTCGAATCCTCACCCGCTACTCAACGCCGTCTTTCGCGCTGCGGGGTACGTTCCCCAGCAGAGTCAAGAACGGCATGCCAGCCAGAGGAGACCGGCGCGGTGAAGCAGCGCAGCAGGCGTAGCAGGTTTTACATACCACTGGCAGGCGTCGCCGTGGCGGCCCTGGCAGTCGGCGGCTGCAGCGCGAGCGATGCGACCGGCTCGGCCGCCCCCACGACGCAGGCCGCCCACGCCGGTGGCGCCTCCAGCAAGCTGCCGCGCCTCTTCGCTGACGCTGCCGCCTGGCACAAATGGGGCCTGACGCCGCTGGCCGCGGCCCCCGAGCCCCCGGCCGACAAGCCCATCAAACTCTCCGCGACCGGACCCGTCCCGGTCTTCACCCACATACCGACCTCGCAGAAGGTCGTCTTCATCACCGTCGACGACGGACTGGAGAAGGACCCCAGGTTCATACAGATGATGGGGGATCTGAAAATCCCGATCACCATGTTCCTGATGAACGACGCCATCAAGTCGGACTACGGGTACTTCAAGCCGCTGCAGGCGATGGGCAACCACATACAGAACCACACCCTGCACCACCCGCCGATGAACACCATCCCGCTGGCCCGCCAGAAGGAAGAGGTCTGCGGCGACCAGAAGATCCTCACGACGGAGTACGGCACCGCGCCGCTACTGTTCCGCCCGCCCTACGGGGCGTACAACGCCAACACCAAGATTGCGGTGGGCGAGTGCGGGCCCCGCGCGATCGTCTGGTGGCGGGAGTCCATGCAGATCCGCAAGATGCAGTACCAGCTGCCGGACAAGAAGCTGCATCCCGGCGACATCATCCTGGCCCACTTCCGCGGACCCACGGAGCTCAAAGGAGCCACCATGACCGAGATGTTCGCGAACCTGCTCAAACGCATCCAGGAGCAAGGCTACGCCGTGGCACGCCTGGAGGACTACATCCAGCCACCAGCCGGTCGCTGAAGCGGGAGGCGGCAGCGGCATGAGCGACCTCGACACCCTGTGCGCCCGCCGCGCCGTCCGTCTGGCGGCCCGGCAGCTGGCACAGGACGCCCCAAAACTCACCGCCAGTTCCGCAGCCGCGTACCGCGCCGGCCTCGCAGCCCGCGCCGCCGAATTGCGTCGGGCCGCGCTCGCCGCTTGGCTCACAGGCATTCCCGAGCACGTCGTCGCGGCCGACTGTCGCCTGCCGCGAGCCGTCGTGCACCAATGGATCGCAGCCGGGTACTCGCCGCAACTCCCGGGCGACAGGTGGCCGTGGTAGGCGCGGCATTCGGCTTCCTCTCCAGGGGACGCAAGGGCCCCGCCTCCCGGACGGGGGGGACCGGGAGGCGGGGCAGCAGTGGGGGCGGTCAGGCCTCGAGGTAGGCCACGATGACGACCGAGCCGAGGACGGTGACGTGGTAGATGACGCGGGCGGAGCCTTCGATGTACTCCCTCAGCGGCACGTGACCCGCCCGTGACGGCTTCTCCTGCCCGATCCACGGGTCCAGGGAGATGGCCACCAGCGCACGGTCCAGGCGCACCAGCTCAGCCACGCTCAGCTTGCGCAGAACGGGTTCGCATTCTGGGGTGAAGGCAATCTGCGCTCGCCGCGGCGAGTGCTTAGGCGACACAGGCATCCCCGCCGTCGCCGGTGACGTCGATGCCGTGCGTGGCGTACAGCTCCACGCGCAGCGTCTCCCAGTCCCGGCTGAAGTCCACGCCGTTCTCGGCCATACCGCGAAGGGAGTCGGCCAGCATCTGCTTGCCTGCCTCCTCGGCCTCTGCGGCCTGCTCCAGGATCGCGGGCTTCTCGTTGTCCTCGAACACGAGTCGCATGGCTTTCCCTTCCCGCACCTTGTCCTTCCCTGTACGGTACGCCCCGCCGGTGGCAGGCGTCTGCGTCTTCCCTGGCTCGGGTCGCAGCCCGGCCGCCGCGCCCTGGCGGCCGGTCTGCGCCTGCGTGTCGCTCACGCACGCTCCTTCAGCACCCGCATCACGTTCTCCTTGAGGCCTCCGCCGCGCAGCAGGTCCGCCTCGTGCCACGCGGAGCCGCTGACCTCTTCGGTCTGCAGCTGCGTGACGTCGGCGCCGGTGGCGAACAGGTACCTGAAGTCGATGTGCTGGTGCTCCGGCTCGCCCTTGGCAGAGCTGTCCGGGATGGTGTGCACGTCGATGTGGACGGGGCTGTCCAGCAGCGGGACGACGTGCTGCGGCTGGATGCCGGTCTCCTCCGCGAGCTCGCGCAGCGCGGCCTGCATCAGCTCCTCGTCCTGGTCCTCCAGGTGCCCGCCGGGGGTGAGCCAGCGGGCGAGCGCGACGTGCTCGATGAACAGGATGCGGCCTTCGGTGTCGGCGAGGATCGCGCCGGCGGTGACGTGGCCCCGGAACTCCTTGCGGGACGCGAGCTGCGCGTCCTGGCCGAGGAGGCCGAACAGCGGGGCCAGCTCGTCGGAGACCTGCGGGTGCTCCCGCAGGTACGCCTCGGCGGTCGCCCGGATGTGCGCGTTGGTGATCATCTCTGTCACTCTCACTTGTTGTAGTAGCGCAGCCAGGTGGCGGCGATGGTAGCTCTGTCGGCGGGGCTGACCTCGTGCATGACCGGATCCAGGCCGCCGCGGCTCAACATCTGTGCGGCGGCGATGATTTCGGACTGCACGAGGAAGATGAACGGACCGACGGAAGCGCCGTGCAGGAAGTTGACGGCGTTGCCCTGGTTGAGCAGGTACCAGTAGTGGCCCGTGGTCTCGTAGCGGGTGACGTGCTCTCCTGACTGCTCGCAGGTGTACACGTTGGGCAGGTGTTCCAGGTCCAGCTCGTCCTCGGAGCTGGTGACGGTGGCGATGTAGGCGCCGTTGCGCAGCAGACCGAAGTCCTCGCCGCGCAGCGACAGGGTGCCGGTCGCGCACAGCACCAGCCCGGCCTGGTTGAGCGCCGTCTCACGGTCGGAGGCGACGGCGAAGCCCTGGGACAGGGCCTGGGCTCTGCGCACCGGGTTGATGTCGTACACGGTCACGTGCACGCCCTTGGCGTGCAGCAGCCGGGCGATGCTGGAGCCGAGCTTCCCGAAGCCGAGGACCAGGGCGGGCCGGCCGTGGAGGATGTCGCCGCGGGCCCGCAGCAGCGCCTCGGTGGAGAAGACCACCGACTGGCCCACCAGGAAGTCCTCGGGGTCCTTGAGCGGCGAGCGGGCCACGGAGACGACCGGACAGGGCAGCTTGGGCAGGTCGGCGTAGCGCCGGTGCCCGTTCTCAGTGTCCTCGACGATGCCGAGGATGCGGCCGGAGAACCGATCGCAGATCTCGGTGAGGGCGGGCGCGAAGTACCCGCCGACGTCGAGGAGGACGACGTCCTCGCCGGCGGCACGGCTCTCCAGGTAGGAGATGGCGCTGTCGCCGGAGGCGAACAGGGTGCGACTGAGGTCGTCGCAGTCGACGCCAGCGACGACCTCGCGGTACGCCTCCTGCGTGATGGACTTCGGCTTGGGCAGCACCGCCTTGAGACGGGTGGCCTGCGCGACCGCCCGAACGAACGACGGCCGCTCGGGCAGCAGGTGGGTGATCAGGAACGACGCGGGCGCCGGTTCGCACGCGAAGTCGCGGGCGATCCGTCCGAAGAACGAGTCAAGCCGGGCGCGCTCGAAGGCTTCCAAGAGGTCCTCCAGTGCGTGGCGGAGGCGGGCCGATCCCCCCTCGCTGCTCTTATTCTAGCCGCCTCGCGTCGGGGGTCAAGATTTTTTGCAGCAAAAGCGCAGGTCAGAGGCCATGCGCGCCGTTCAGGCGAGGACCGGCCCGGTGAGGGCGATGCGGAACGCACCACCGGGCCGAGGCTTCACTCGGCCGGCAGCCGGGACACAGCCGCCCACACCGTCTTGCCGACGGGCTGGCGATCGCGGGCGCCGAACTCGGCGGCAACCGCGCGCACCAGCATCAGACCCCGGCCGCCCTCCGCGTCGAGCGCGGGCACCGCGGGCCTGGGATGCCGCGCGTTGGGGTCGGCTACCTCCACCAGCAGCGTGGCGCCGTCGTCGCTGACACGCAGGTGCACCAGGTGCTGGGTGTCGCAGTGCCGGATCGCGTTGGTGACCAGCTCGCTGACGATCAGCTCCGTGGTGTCCACCACGCCGGCGGGCACATCCCATCCGGTCAACGCCGCCCGGGCGCCGCGGCGCGCCTGCCCCACTATCCGGGGGAACGGCGTGAGCCACATCTCCCACTGGGTGCACGTCGACTCATCATCCCTGATCATCGCGGGACACCGCTCCCCTCCATGGGGCCGCAGCGCCCCAGCCGGGAATTCCAAGAGGCCAGCGCCGACCTGACAGGGCGTCGGGCGCTGAAGTGTAGGAAACCGGTAATTGGGCAGCCCGCGCCATCTCCGATGCAGCCACCGCATACGGATATGCGCACCCCGCATACGGGGCGGGTAGATCCTGGGACACGGTACGTAGCGTGGGAGGGGAACGCGGATGGATTGGTCCGGGAACAAGGCGTTAAGAGACGCCTCACGTGAAGGCGACTACGGCCGCGTCATCAGACAGGCCCGCAAAGCCCTCGGCATGACCCAACGCCAACTCGGCGACGCCTGCGGCCTCTCGCAGTCGGCGACATCCCGGCTCGAAGACCGCGGCGCCGGCACCTACAACATGACGCACCTGGCGAGCGCCGCCGCCCACCTCGGTATCCCCCCGAACCTGGTCGGCCTCGCCGACCACGACCGGAACGGGAACAGCACGGTGGAGCGCCGCGAATTCCTCGCCGGCGTCGCCGCGATCGCCGCGACGCCAGCCATACCCCAACCACAGGCACGCCCCGACTGGGACAGCGGCCAGGCAGCCGCCTTGCGCATGGCCACCACGGCGTTTCGCCGCCTGGACGCCACGGTCGCCTCACGCGACCTCACCGACGCCGCCCAATCCCACCTGCGGCTCATCCAGCGGGTCGCCTCCCAGGCCCCCGACGCCTCCCACAAGGCCCGCATGGCCGCCGTCGGCTCCGAGGCGGCCTCCCTCGTCGGCTGGCTCGCCTGGGACATGGCCGACCACGGCTCCGCCCGCACCTGGTACGGGGCCGCGATCAAAGCCGCCCGCACAGCACAGGACCCACTCCTGTCCGCCTACCAGACAGGCTCCCTCGCCCAGTTCGAAGGGGAAGCCGGAAACAGCGCCGAAGGCCTGCGCCTCATCGCCAGGGCCCGCCGCCAACTCGGCCCCGACCTGCCCGCGATCGCCGCGGCCTGGCTCGCCTCCATCGAAGCGGTCGCGCACGCCACCGCCGGCGACGAACGCGCCACCGAACGGGCGATGAAGGCGTGCGAGCAGCACACCGCGCGCGTACCCCGCGAAGACCCGCCACCGTGGCCCTGGGTGTTCTCCTTCGACGAACGCAAGGTCGCCGCCTGCCACGTCATGTGCGGGGCCCGGCTCGGCCGCTCGCGCTGGATCCTCACCAAAGCGCAGGAGATCACGACCGCCTTGTCGTCTGGCCACGAGAAGCAGCAGGCGCTGCTCACCCTCGACGTCGCTAACGGCCACCTCGCGTCCGGCCGCGTCGACAGCGCCTTCGCTCTGGCCACCCGCGCCGTCAACGACGGGCTGCGGCTGCGGTCGGGCCGCATCCTGGAACGGGCCCGCGCCTTCCGGCGCCACTACGCATCGGCCAGCCCGCCCGGTATCGTTCGCGACTTCGACACCCTGCTGCACGACGCGTACCTGTAGGAGGAGCCGCCCATGCGCCTGGGCATCACAGGCCACCGAGGACTGTCCCTGCAGGTCGAAGCCCAAGTCCGCGCCCAACTCGCCGCGCTCGTCGACGACCTGGACGGCGGGGACCTGACGGTGATCAGCTGCATCGCCGACGGCCCCGACTCGTGGCTGGCACAGCTGGTCCTGCAGCATGGCGGGCGCCTCGAAGCGGTCATCCCCGCCACTGAGTACCGCGACGGCCTGCCCGAATGGCACCACTCCGTGTACGACGAGCTGATGGCCCGCGCCGCCGACGTCCACCACACGGGGCTGCGCGAGTCCACCTCGCAGGCCCACCAGGCCGGGAGCGAGATCGTGGTGGGTCTCGCGGACCAGCTGGTCGCCGTGTGGGACGGGAAACCGGCCCGCGGGTACGGCGGCACTGCCGATGTCGTCGCCTACGCGCAACGCGTCGGCGTACCGGTCCGCATCATCTGGCCCAAAGGCGCCGCGCGAGATTGACCCGGGGCACTGCAACGGCTCGGACCCTTGGCCGCGTCTCGCCGCTGACGGCAGCCGGCCGAGGCAGCCGGGGAAGCAGCTGCAGATCGCTCACGGAATCGACTGGGGCACCGTACCGGCGTGGTTCAGCGCCATTCTCGATGGTGGCTCGGTGCTGCTGGCGCTCCACACCGTCCTGCGGGACCGCAAGATGGCGGAGCAGTCCGACGCCCTGTAGGCAACGTGGTGGAGGCCACCACTACGGCCGTCGACGGCGCGTACGCCTTCACGGACCTCGCCGCAGGCGAATACACCGTGA
The DNA here is from genome assembly GCF_050936285.1 of Streptomyces sp. CA-106110. Taxonomy (NCBI): domain Bacteria; kingdom Bacillati; phylum Actinomycetota; class Actinomycetes; order Kitasatosporales; family Streptomycetaceae; genus Streptomyces; species Streptomyces sp. CA-106110. Next base: position 7,052,325 of record NZ_JBNJNB010000001.1, read on the forward strand.
TCGCCAGCGGTTACCCGCCGGTCGCGACATCCGTCACGCTCGACGGCAGCGGCGAATCGAGCCTCGACGTCACGCTCGTCTACCCCGAGGACTGAGACGAGGCGCGGGCTGCCCTTGTCGGCCAGAATGATGAGAATCCGCAAGATCCCCCGGCCGTGCTCTCGTTCCCCACTCGATTGAGCTGGTCAACAGTGTGGGAAGGGTGGGGATCGGGAAGCACGTGCGAGTACCCGGCGACCTGACGGTGGCCGGGTACTGACGGTGGGCAGCGTCGGTTGGCTCGTCCCCGGCTACTGCGAGGTTTCGTCGTTCAGCCAGTGCGGTGTGTGGAATGTGCCGCCGTACATCGGTAGCTCGATCCTGGCGCCATAGCGGGCAAGCTGGGCCCAGGGCCGGTTGATCCCGGCAGAGCCGAATGCGCGGACGCGGGTGACGGTGTCCAGGTCGAGGACGTCGATGAGGATCTCCTCGCCGGGGCCCGCCTGCTGCCGGAGGATGCCCTCGGGGTCGACGATGGCACTGGTGCCGACGCCGGCCGGGTCGGCGGCGTTGACGTTGACGACATAGAGCTGGTTGGTCCAAGCGTTGGCGCGTGCGCAGACCAGCTCCATCTCTCGGTCCCGGGTGGTTGTCAAGGTCGGTTGGATGACCACTTCCGCTCCCAGCCAGGCGAGTTGGCGCATGGTCTCCGGGAAGGAGCCGTCGTAGCAGATGGCGAGGCCGACGCGCCCGACGCCGGGGATGTCGAAGACGGTGAACTCGTTTCCGGGAGCCGCCTGTTCGTAGGGCTGCCAGGGAAAGACCTTGCGGTAGCGGGCGACGATGCCCTCCTCGGGGGATATGGCGAAGGCGGTGTTGTAGATCTTCCCTTCCTCGGCGCGTTCGAAGACCGAGCCGGGCACCAACCACAGCCCGGTCTCACGGGCCAGGGCGCACAAGCGGTCGGTGAGCGGCCCGGGTACCGGCACGGCGACCTCCTGCATCCAGCCGTCCCGGCCCTCCAGCAGCGGTGGCTCGGCGGCGAGCAGTAGCTCGGGTGCGACGACGAGTTGGACGTGCGGGAAGAGGTCGCGCACGGCGAGGACCTGCTCGTGGAAGCGGTCATGGGTCGCCTCGGGGTCGTGGGCGACCGGTCGGGTCTGGACGGCGGCGATGGCGAGCGTGCGCATGGTGGTTCAGTCCTCCGTGACGATGAGGTCGGTGACGGTACGGCGTCCGTGGCGGAAGAAGTCCGGGAAGAGGAGGCGGATCACAGTGGTGATAAGCAGGCCGAGGACGATCGAGCCGACGCCGAGCAGGAACACGCCGCCGACGCCGTCGATCGAGGTGCTGCCGTAACCGGGCTGGATCATGTCCACGGCGCTGCGGGCGAAAGCGGCGAGCATCATCAGGCCGCCCGCGAACGGGAGCACGCCCTGGAATACCAAGGCTCGTGCGGAGGCGCGCAGTTCGCCGCGGAAGTGCCAGACACAGGCGAAGGCGGTGGCGCCGTAGTAGGCGCAGACGAGCAGGCCGATGGAGAGCACTGCGTCGCTGAGGAAGGACGGCGCCGCGTAGCTCAGCCCCGCGAGCAGTGCGACCGACACCACGCCGGTGAAAACGGTGGCGACGGTGGGGGTGCGGAAGCGCGGGTGCACCCGGGCGAAGGCCTTGGGCAGTGCACCGTGCACGGCCACCGAGACATTGGGGCGCGCGGTGGAGACGATGCAGGTGAGCAGGGCGGCGACGGCGGACAGGGTGACGGCGAGCTGCACCACCTTGGCCAGCGGCCCGCCGAGGGCCGCGGGCGCGAGGGTGGCCAGCACGTCCGCGGCGTTGTGCGGGTTGCCGAGCCCGAGGTCCCTGGCTCCGGTCCCGGCGAAGCTGAGCGCGGCGACCGCCGTGAACAGGTAGGTGCTGAGCAGGACGAGGGTGGAGATGACGGCTGCCCGCCCCGGGGCGCGAGTGCGGTCGCGGGACTCTTCGTTGACGGTAAGAGCGGCGTCCCACCCCCAGTAGATGAACAGGCAGAGCAGCACGGACTCGGCGAACGGCCCGCTGCCATGGAAGCCGAAGGGGTTCAGCCAGGCTGGGCTGGGAGCGCTTGCGCCGTGCCGGGCGACGGCGGCGACGCCGAACCCGATAAGGGCCGCCAGTTGCAGGGCGACCATGGCGGTCTGCACGGCGGCGGAGAGCTGGACGCCCCGGTAGCCGACGGCGGTGACCAGTCCGATGAGCGCTGCACCGAGGCAGGTCACAGGCAGGGTCTGACCGGCCAGGCCGCTCAGACCGAGGAATGAGAGCAGGTTGATCGCGCCGACCTGAGCCAGGGCGGTCATCGCGATGACCGTGGCGACCTGCGGGATCCAGTTACCGAAGATCCAGCCGAGCCAGGGGCCGAAGGATCTGGTGATCCAGACGAAGTTGGTGCCGCAGTCCGGCATCACCCGGTTGAGCTCGCGAAAGGCGTAGGCGGTGCAGAGGATCGGTACGAAGCCGATCAGCAGTGCGGCCGGTGCCAGGTGGCCGACGGAGAGGACCACCAGACCGAGGGTGACGGTGATGCTGTAGGCCGGGGCGACCGAGGCGAGGCCGAGGGAGACCATCGACAGCAGGCCGATCGAATCGGACGCCAGGCCCTTGCCCGGGAGGGAGGGTCTGGCCTCGACGTCGGTGGGGTTGATTGTCACGAGGGCTCCCGGAGGACGGGCCGACAGTGTTAAACGCGGATTTAAGAACTAGCCGGAGACCCCGTCAATAGATGGGTCGATACTATTGAGCGCGAGATTAAAGAAGGGGAGGCCATGGCGGCAGGGAAGAAGGGCAAGGAAGCCCGCCGGGCAGAGCTGAGCGCGGCCGTGCAGCGAGCGCTGCTGGTGCGCGGCCTGGAGGGGCTGCGCCTGCGCGACATCGCCGAGGAGGCCGGGGTGACACCCGCGGCCGTGCTCTACTACGGCGACCTCGACGCGCTCGTCTACGACACCTACCGGCAGGCCATCGAGCGCTACAGCCAGCAACGAGAGCAGGCGGCCGAACGCTTCACCGACGCCCGCGACCGACTCCGCGCCTGCATCGACCATGGCCCGGCCACCGGGCCGGACGACACGCTGACACGGCTGCTCTTCGAGTACTGGCCGCGCTGCCTACGCGACGCGAAAGCAGCCGCCCTCGACAGCTCGCTGACGGAGCGCCAGATCGCGGTCTACTACGGCGTGCTCATGCTGGGGCAGGCCCAGGGGCACTTCGCCCTGGCGGACTCGCCCCGCCTCCTCGCGGCGAGCTTCGTTGCCATGGAGGACGGCTATCAGATGGAGATCCTGGCCGGCCGCCGCACCCGCTCCGAAGTCGTCACCGCACTGCGGGCCTACGCCCGTGCCGTCACCGGCCACGACCTGGCCAGCCACCCATAACAACCACTGCGTATCAACAGAGCACTACCCGGCGGGCCCATGTGCAGATCCAACGCACCCCGTGTCGGGCGTGGCGCATTTGCTGTGCAGATTTCACCCAGTCGCAGAGCGCACGCAGGGCCGATCGAAGCGCCTTGCGATCAAGTGGCTCGAATGGGCTGAAAAGGGCCATCGCCTGCCGTCACCGGTCCCGGCCGTTACAGCGCTTCGGGCCCCTCCCCCACGAAATCGCCGCCCGGTGTGCCCCCACCGTGCCGGATCAGGGCGCCGACACCCATCTCAAGGGTGCCGCCCACGACTTCCCCCCGGCTTCTCGTCCATCTACCAGTACTGAATAATCTCTCGATTCACCCGCCGAATGATCCGCCGCATCGTGAAGATGCCTGGTGACCGTGAAGGCCAGACACCTCACGTGCCTACGGTGACGTCCGGCCGCGGGTCGAACGCCCGCCTGCAGCGCGGGTGGGAGATCGGCCACGCCGCAGCGTCCTCCACGCTGCGCAGCGTGCCGTTCGGCTTGTCGGTTGTCCTGGCGGCTGGTCCAGCCGCAGTCAGGGCAGCCCCGCGACGTTGCGGGCGTTACGCAGGAAGGTCTTGCGCACCTTGTCGGGATCATCGAGGTAGCTGCCCACCAGCACCGCGTCATGCAGCATGACGAGCGTGTCGGCCCTGCCGTCCGGATCGTCACGGCCCGCCGCGGCGAGGTACTCGCGCAGAGTCGTGCGGAACCAGGCCCGATGTTCGGCGACCACGCCGCGTACCGGGCTCGCAGGGTCGGAATACTCCGCTGTGGCGTTGATGAACGGGCAGCCCCGGGTGTGGTGCCGCGCGGCGTCCTCCGCCATGCCCTGGACGGCCAGTTCCAGAAGGTGATCGGGTGACACCGCGTGCTCGGCAGCGGCCTCGAACTGCGCCCGGACCAGTGCGTCCTCACGCTGAAGGTAGGCGATGACGAGCTGTTCCTTGCCCGCGAAGTGTCGATACATCGTTGACCGGGTCACGCCGGCTTCGCTCAGGATCCGGTCCACGCCGACCGTGTTGATGCCCTCTCGGTAGAACAGGTCGCTAGCGATCCCGAGTAGGTGGTCCCGTGGTGCCGCGGCCCGCGTCTTGGCGACTGCAGTCATGACCACATGATAGTCGCTACCGATCGTTCTTTCTTGCTTGTGGGACATGCCACATCTGACTCCTTTGACACAGGTCACCGACGGATGGTTCTGTCGAACCAGAAGGATCGTTCTTTCCGACTAGGAGGCATCTCATGACCGTGCGTACTTCGCTCAAGCGTTCCGGCGCCGCGCTCCTCGCAGCCGCCGCCGCGGCGAGCGTGGCCCTCGCGGTGACCGGCAGCGCCGACGCGGCCACTACCCACGCCAGCGAGGTTGGTGTCGCCAAGCCCACCATCGTCCTGGTCCACGGCGCCTGGGCGGACGCTTCGAGCTTCGCTCCGGTGACCTCCCGGCTCCAGCACGACGGCTACACCGTCCTCAACGCGCCCAACCCGCTGCGCGGCCTGTCCACCGACGCCGCCTCCGTCGCCGCGTTCGTCAACAAGGCCACCACCGGCCCTGTCGTGCTCGTCGGCCACTCGTACGGCGGAGCGGTCATCACCAATGCCGCGACCAGCATCCCGAGTGTCAAGGCCCTGGCGTACATCGACGCCTACGCCCCGGCGCAGGGCGAGACCGTGTCCCAGCTGACCGGCGCCAAGCCCGGCTCCCTGCTCGCGGTCCCCAACCCGACCGACGTGTTCGACGTCGTCCAGGACCCGTCCTCGCCGCAGGGCGACCCGGACCTGTACGTCAAGCGCGATCTGTTCCCCAAGGCGTTCGCCGCCAACCTGCCCGCCGAAGTCGGCGCCGAGCTTGCCGCCTCCCAGACCCCGGTCACTGGCGGCGCCCTGAACGAGCAGTCGGGACCCGCGGCCTGGCAGAACCTGCCCAGCTGGTTCTTCATCGGAACGAACGACCAGGTCCTCCCGCCCGCCGAGCAGCAGGCCATGGCAGAGCGGGCGCACGGCACGGTCGTGACCGCCGCCGCGGACCACCTGTCAATGCTCGAGGTTCCGTCCGTTGTCACGAAGGTGATCGAGAACGCCGCCACCGCCGCGGTCGCTACACGGTGAGCTCCCCGGTCGTGTTCGTCCACGGACTGTGGATCCACGCCTCGGCGTGGCACCCGTGGGTCGACCTGTTCACAAGCGCCGGCTACGAGGCGCGGCCCGCAGACTGGCCCGGTGACGGCGACACGGTCGAGGCGACGCGGCGCTTCCCCCAGCAGGTGGCGGGCTATGGAGTGCAGGACATCACCGATCACATCGCGCGCCAGATCGGCCGGTTCGGCGAGCGCCCCGTGGTGATCGGGCACTCGTTCGGCGGTTTGATCGCCCAGAGGCTCCTGGCCTCGGGCATCGCCTCGGCCGCCGTCGCCATCGACCCGGCGCCGACCAAGGGGGTGAAGGCCCTGCCGGTCCCGCAGATCCGTTCGGCACTGCCAGTGCTGCGCAGCAAGGCCAACCGGGACGGGTCCGTGATGCTGACCCGCCGCCAGTTCCGCTACGCGTTCGGCAACGCGGTCAGCCGCGAGGAATCCGACGAGTTGTACCGGCGCTGGGCAATTCCGGGACCAGGACGGCCGATATTCGACCTGACTGCCGCCAAGAAGGACCCGCACTCGCCCACCGAGGTCGACCTGAACGACCGCGTGCGCGGGCCTTTGCTGATCCTCGGTGGGGAACGCGACCACACCATCCCCGAAGTGGTGGCACGCCAGGCGGCTGAGCTCTACCAGCCCGGAACCAACACCGACTACCGGCGGATCCCGGGGCGCGGGCACTCGCTGGTATTCGACAGCGGGTGGCGTGAAGTCGCCGACGTCGTGCTCGACTGGGTCGGGCAGCACGACACCTCCCCGGCCCGCTGACGCGGGACCCACAAACAGGCGCGCATAACCGCAGAGATATCCGGTCGCGGGTACCGACGACGAGCCGCTGGTACCCGCGACAGGGCCCCATGCGGAGGCTTCATGCCTGCACCGCTATGCCCCGCCGCGGCGGGGCATAGCGGTGCAGCGCAACGGTGTCTGGAGGGACGGTGCAAGACGATCTCCCTCAGCGGCCGCCTCAGTTGCCTACGGTGACGTCCGGCCGCGCCCCGAACGCCCGCCTGCAGCGCGGGTGGGAGATCGGCCACTGAGCAGCTTCTTCCACCGCCCGCAGCGTGCCCCCGGCCTTGTCGGGGTCCTTGTGGCTGGTCCAGCCGCAGTCAGCGCCGTCGAACACCTCCATGAACTGCACTCCGGACTCGCGGGCCCGGTTGAGGGTTCCCGCGTTGTAGGCGACAGCCGACTTGGCGAGGGTGGCGGCCTCCGCCCACGCCTGCACCGGCATCCGGGCACCGTCCCGGTAGATGACGTAGGCCAGCTGGTGTTCGGCGGCCAGCCGGTCAGCGAGGGCCTTCGCCGCCTGCACGGCGGTGGTGTGGCCGGCGGCCAGCAACGGCACCTCACGGCGTGCCGCATCCCGCACCGCGCGGTAGAACGCGGCGGCCATGCGCTGCTCCTCCTCGGAGCGGCGCAGCAAGTCGGCGTACGAGTCCGAGGCCAGCGACTGCAGGGCCTCCCGGTGGATCAGCGTCCACGAGAAGTGCCCGCCCACCGCCTCCGCTGCGGCCCTCGCTCCCTCCTCGTACAGGTGGGGCAGCTGCCGGGCCACGAACGCCCGTGCTTCGGCATCCACGCGCTGCCGGAAGTCGACGATCGCGGCCTGGAACTGGGCGAGCCGGTCGGCGACCATCCGGGAGCGGGCGTTGTCGCCGATCGCCGCGATCACGGCGGCCTGCTCGGCCGCGAGGCGCTGCCACGCATCCTCGAGCACCGCGGCGACACGCGCGGCCACGGTTTCGGCGTCGCCGGGCGTCAGCGGCGGGAACTCGTGCGCCACTACCGCCACCAGTGGTGGCGCCGGCGGCGGGCCGACTGCAGCGGGGCGATGACCAGGGCGTCCCCGCCGGTCGTGTCGTCCGGGGCGGTCGCGGCCTCCACCGAGGCGATCTGCCGCTCGATGCCGGTGAGGTTGTTGGACTGGTCGAGGGTGGCGACCCCGTTGACGGTCAGCTGCAAAGGCTCGGCGAGTAGCTTGGCCCGCCGCTCGGCCAGCACCTCCAGGGCGACAGCCCTCGCCGAGCCGAGCCGGTCGTAGCGGGTCTGCAGGTCGGTGGTGTCGGTGGTCGGCCCGAGCTGCGCCAGGAGCCAGGCCAGGACTGCGGGATCCACAGGCGGTCCTTCCGGGGTAGTGGTGCGGCCCGGCACCCCCGCCGCACTGGGGGTGCCGGGCCGGGCCTGGCTGGGTTACTGCTCGTCGGCCTGCTTGCGAGTCCGGGCCTTGGGCTTCGCCTCGGCCGCAGGTGCAGGCGTCGGCTCGGTCGCGGGCTCAAACACGGGCACGGGCACGGGCTCGGCCTGCGGCGTCGACGCGGGCGCCGGGGTCGGGGTCGGATCGGTGCCGCCGGCGGGCGGGTCACCCTCCCCGCCGTCGTCCTGGCCCTCGTCGTCGCCCGGCTCCCACGCGGCCGGGTTGGTGATGGCCTCGGCCAGGTCCTCGTCCGGCTCGTCACCGGGCAGCAGGATCAGCAACTCGTTCGTCTTGGGGTGCCGCACGTGCACCGCTGCCGCCAGTCGCCGCCCCATGTCACAGCACCTTCGCAGTGATGTGGCAGTCCGGCGAGTACAGGACGGGCATGGCCACGGCCGCGCCCTTGGTCCAGATCTGCACCGGGTCGTCCTTGCCGCCGCTGGTGATGATCAGGCCCGGAGCGTCCTCGCGGGTGATCTGCGGGTTGCCGCCCCGCGACAGGACCAGCGACTCCGCCGTGGTGCCGTACAGGGTCTGCCCCCACTTGGAGCGGTCCGGGGGCAGCATGATCCACCGGTCGTCGGGCAGGCACTTGGTGGACACGCCGTCCACGCGGACCTGCGCCCGGTACAGGGTGATCGGCGGCAGGCCGTAGTTGTCGCGGACCACGTTGATCTGCTGCGGGGTGAGCGAAGCGGTCGGCGTGGTCGACGGGTTGACGCTGCCGTAGTAGGCGGCCCGGTAGGCGTTGTTGCCCGCCAGGTAGGAGAAGACGCGCCGCGACGTGACGACCATCTCCGGCTGGGGCGCGCTGATGCCGTCGAGGTAGGACAGCCAGCCCAGCTCGTCCGCGATGGCATCCGCGGTCGGGTCCGACCACAGCTTCGGCGCGGTCGGCATGTTCTGCGCCGGGACACCGAAGTCGACGTCCAGCGTCAGCCCGTTCTCCCCCGCGAGGGAGAACTTGCCGTCCGTGAGAACATCGCCGGCCGCCAGCTCCAGACGGGAGTTGATCGCCTCGACGTGCCGCTCCACGTCGTCGTACAGCAGCTGCTCCAGGCGGGACGCGTCCTGGCCACGGGACGCCTCCTGCAGGAGCAGCTCGACCTCGCCGACCATGAGCTTCTGGCCGAGGGACGGCAGCATGCCCTGCGTGGACGTCTGCCACGCCTGCCGGTCAGAGAACGGCACCGACGCGTCGAAGGCGCGGTACTTCGCGGCGTTGACGTAGCGGCCGGTGTTCTTGATCCGCCACATGACGTCCTGGATCGAGACCTTCGCGAACACGGTCTGGGTGAGCAGGAAGTCGGCGGGGGTGGGAATGTAGCGGGCGAACGTGGTCAGGTCCGCCGTGGTGACGTCCTTGATCAGGTCCTGAACAGACATCGTCGGGGCTCCCTTACACGAATCGGATCTGGCAGATGGCGGACGGGGCCACGGCGGTGACGGCGATCGGCAGCTTCGCCGTCTTCACCGAGCCGTGCCACAGCAGTGCGGCCGGGACCTTCGTCTGCGTCGGCGCGAACAGCACCTCCGCGAAGACGAACCCGGCCAGGTTCTGCCGGCCGTCGGCGGCGCCCGTGGAGTACAGGCCGTGCAGGCCGCTCGCGGTGATCTTGCCGACGGGGATGCCGGACAGGAACCGCGAGTAGGGGATGGTCGTGTCGGTGGAGGGCACGTAGTGGGTGCCGGACACGAACGTGGACATGTCGAGGGTGATGGAGTCGACCTCGCTGGTGCCATGCAGGCTGGCAAGCCAGGAACGGTCGGCCGTCAGGTTCTGGGTGGTAGTGACCGGCTGAACGGTCATTGAGTCCTCCCGTGGACGAAGCGGCTGTGCGTCCGCTCACCGGCTGGTGGCGTCGTCCACGGAAGGGGGCGTGGTCCCCACAAGGTCCGGCCTTAACCCGCCGGTGGGAAGTCAGTTGTCCTTGACGAAGCCGCGCCGGCGGGCGATGTCCGCGCCGTGCTGCCCCGGCTTGGGCATGTTGCTGCCGCGCGGCGGGGGACCGCCCGCGGGGGAACCGCCGGGCGCTGCAGGCGGCACCGCAGCGGCGGTAGCGGCGAACAGTTCGGGCCTGCGTACCTTCAGGGCCTGGGCGGCCTCCGTGATGGCGTCCTCGTCGGCGTCGTCGTCGACGGCCAGGAGGCGTTCGGCGTCCTTCAGGTCCTCACCGGTCGCACCGAGCGCCACCAGGGCGGCACGCCGTACCGCGGCCCGTTCGCGGGCGATGGCCTGCGCCTCACGCGCGGCAGCCGCGGTGGCCGCGTCGGCGGCGGCCTGCTCGCGGCGCTCGATCTCGGAGAGCTGCGCGGCCTGCGCGTCACGCTGCTGCTGCACGAACGTCGTCAGGTCCTCGGTCTTGGTGAAGCCGAGCTGCTCGACGAGCCGCCTGATCGCGGCGCGTTCGCCTTGCTGCTTCTCGCGGGCCAGCAGCCGGTTCAGCGCCTCCTGGTCGGGCATCTGCGCCGGCACTGCGGCCGGGTCGATACTCGGGGCGGGCGGCAGCTGCTGATTGGAGGGGTCGGTGGGGTCCGCGCCCAGGATGGGGAAGATGGGGCGGCCGTCTCGCCGGTAGCCGACGGCCGTACGGGGGGCGGGCAGCAGCCTGTCCATGGGGATCCAGTCCTCCAGCAGCAGCGCCCCCGCGCCGTCGATCAGTGTAGCCATAGCCGTAGCCACCGCCCCGAATCCTGGTCGAGGGTTACTGGCCTTGCTGGGTAGGGATGCTGGTCTCGGCCTGAGCAGTGCGTCCGCGCAGTCGAGGCTTTGGGGCGGCAAGGAGGACTGTGACGTGGTAGACCCCTTGGTCCCGCCGAAGAGCGCGGTGATTAGGCCAGTGAAGACGGCCGCCAGACCGCCGGCGGAATGCTCGGTGTCGGTGCCCATTAAGCGCCCGACCGGGCGGGACGCATGCCGCTGCCCGTGAGGCCAGCCACGGCCGGAGCCGCGTCGGTTCCGGCCGTGGCCGTATACCCGTGCCCGGCGTTCAGATGCTGAAGCGCTCCTTGGCGAGCACCGGGCGTACCCGGGTGTGGAATCCTCCGGTGCGGAGGGGTGCCTGGAGCAGGCCGGGGCACAGATGCTGGGCGACGGCCGCGGCGAGCACGCCCTGGTCGAGGGCGAGGACGAAGTCGCTGACGCGTCCGTTGGTGACGTCGACGGAGTCGCGGAAGCCGTAGCGGTCGAGCACAGTGAGGTTGGCGAAGGCCTCGGCCGGGGCTTGTGGCAGTCCGAGGAAGGAAGTGTGCGGGTCACGACACCGTGGGCGTTGTAGCCGTCCTCCTGCATGTCGATCGCGTCGACGGGTTCGACTCCCTTGTCAGGTGGGCGGGGTGTGTGTTGCGGTGCGGGTGAGCGACCCGGGAGCCGGCGGGGGTCAGGTCTCCGCCGGCTCCCGAGTCGTCGCCGGGCGCGTCGTCAGGAGGACGTGCGCGGCAGTTCGTGGGTGCGGCCGAGGCCGCCGAGCCAGACGGCCGACGGCTTGGCGGTCCGCTCGAAGGTGACCGGGTCCACCGCGATCAGGCCGAAGGTGGGCTTGAAGGAGCCCCACTCGTAGTTGTCGAGGGCGCTCCAGGCCAGGTAGCCCTGGACGTTGAGACCGTCCTCGATGCAGGCGGCGACCTCGTCCAGGGCGCCCGCGTAGTAGTCCGCGCGGCGGGTGTCGTCGGCGGTGGCGATGCCGTTCTCGGTGACGATCAGCGGCATGTCGCGGCCGACGACCTCGGCGGTATGACGCAGAGCGTGTCCGACGGCGCGCGGATAGTACTCCCACTCGGTCAGGGTGCGCTCAGCGTCCTCGGGGGCCGGGACCGGGCCGTCCGCACCGATCTTCGTGCGGGTGTAGGACTGGATGCCGATCCAGTCGTCGCCGCGCGCCGCCTCGATGAAGACATCCTCGCGCGGGTGCCGATAGGCGGCGGTGACATCCTCGGCGCCGGGCAGCGCCTGGTAGACCTGGTTGGCGATGGTCCAGCCCGCCTTGATGTCGGGGTTGATCGCGCGGACGCCCTTCATGGCCGCGTGGTGGGCGGCGATGATCGCCTGGGTGGTCTCCTCGTCGGGGGTGGGCAGGCCTGCGGGCGGGAAGCCCTGCTCGCCGGACTTGGCGAGGCCCGCCATCACGGCGATCATGTTCGGCTCGTTGATCGTGCAGACGTGCGCCACGCCCTCGCCGATGATCGGCGCGCACTGTTCGACGTAGCGGGCGAAGATTTCGGTCGCGTCCGGGGCGGTCCAGCCGCCGAGGTCCTCGAACCACTGCGGCACGGTGAAGTGGTGCAGGGTGACCATCGGGCGCAGTCCGCGGGCGAGCGCGCCGTCGACCATGCGGCGGTAGTGCGCGATCTCGGCGCGGGAGAAGGTGCCCCGCACCGGCTCGATACGGGCCCACTCGACGCTGAAGCGGTAGTCGGTGAAGCCGAGTTCGGCGAGCAGGTCCATGTCCTGCTCCCAGCGGTGGTAGCTGTCGCAGGCATCCAGACTGGGCTCGGCGATCTTCGCTACGGGGTCGTGTTCCTTGCGCCACCAGTCGCTATTGACGTTGTTCCCCTCGATCTGGTGGGCGGCGGTGGAGGCGCCCCACAGGAAGCCGTCGGGGAAGCTGGTCGAGGTGTGCGTCATCGTGCGTTCCGTCTTTCAGATGGGTGTGGGGCTGTTTCCGCGCACGGCGCTGGCCCGGGCGGAGACGTTGTTCGGGATCCGGTCCGCCCGGCCGCGGGCGTGCGGGCTACTTGATCCCGGAGGTGGCGATGCCCTGGGTGAAGTGCCGCTGCAGGACCGCGAAGACGAGTAGCACGGGCAGCACGACCAGCAGGGATCCGGCCATCAGCATGCCGTTGCCGCCGGCCACCGTGCGGTTGGGGTCGTTGGCGAACGTCGCCAGGGCCACCGGCAGCGTGTACTTGTTGGGATCGTTGGTCGCGATCAGCGGCCAGATGAAGTTGTTCCAGGAACCGAGGAATGTGAAGATCGCCAAGGTGGCCAGTGCCGGCTTGACCAGCGGGAGCACGATCCGGAAGAAGATGTACCACTCGCCTGCGCCGTCGATCCGCGCGGCCTCGAGCAGCTCGTCCGGGACGCCCTGCATGAATTGTCGCATCAGAAAGACGCCGAAAGCACCCGCCGCGAACGGCAGTACCAGGCCGGCATAGGTGTCGATGAGACCGAGTTGGTTCATCAGCACATACAGCGGAAGGATCATGAGGTTGCCCGGCACCATCAGCGCCGCGAGCACGACGCCGAAGATCTTCTGCCGGCCGGTGAACTGCAGCTTGGCCAGCGCGTAGCCGAGCATCGAGCAGAACAGCAGGTTGCAGACGGTCACCAGGACGGCCACGACGAGCGAGTTCATGAAGTACCGCGGCATGTCCAGCTCGTGGAGCAGCGCGGAGAAGTTGCTCAGCGTCCAGTGCGAGGGAATCCACACCGGCGGGCTGGCGGTGAGGTCCTTCTTCGTCTTGAAGGCGGACAGCGCCATCCACAGGAAGGGCGCGGCCATGACCAGCATGCCGGCACTGGCGATCACGTACAGCAGCGGCTTGCGCAGGCGCCTGCCGCGCGGGCCGCGGCGGGGCACGGTTGCGGTCGGCGCGGTCATCGGGTGTTGTCCTTCATCAGTCGGAGTTGGAGCACCGTGATCCCCATGATGATGACGAACAGGACGTACGCCATGGCGCTCGCGTAGCCCATGTGGAAGAAGTTGAATCCCTCGCGGTACATGTCCAGTGAGACCGTGAGCGTCGAGTCCGAGGGACCGCCCTGCGTCATCACGAACGGCTCCTCGAAGACGTTGAGATAGCCGATGGTGGTGATCACGGTCGCGTAGAGCAGAGTGGGCCGCAGCAGCGGGATGGTGATGCGGCGCAGTTCCTGCCAGCCGCCGGCACCGTCCAGCCGGGCCGCCTCGCGGACCTCGGTGGGGATCGCCTGGAGCCCGGCGATGAACAGCACCATGACGGTCCCGAGGTTCCGCCACACCGCCATCGCGATCAGGGCCGGCATCGCCCACGTCTTCGACCCGAGGAAGTCCGGGGCCTGCAGGCCCAGTGCGGAGGAGATACCGGCGACGAGACCGTCCGACGGGTCGAGTACGAACCGCCAGACAATGGCGACTGCGACAATTGTGGTGACCACGGGGGCGTAGAAGCCGACCCGGAAGAAGGTCCGGGCCCGATCGATCCCGTTGTTGAGGAGGATCGCGACCAGCAGCCCGAGCACGATGGTCAGCGGGACGCCTACGACCACGAAGTACGCCGTGTTGAACAGGGCGGTGAGGAACTTGTCGTCCCTGAAGAGCTGCGTGTAGTTGTCGAACCCGACGAACCGGGCCCCCAGCGGCCGCGTCACGTTGCGCGCCCCGAAGTCGGTGAAGCTCATCAAGAGCGTCGCGACGATGGGAAAGAGCATGAAGACGCCGAACAGCACCAGGAACGGCGTGGAGAACAGCCATCCGTGCAGATTGTGACGGGCGAGGGAGCGCCGGCCCCGGCGGGGCGCGGCGCCTCTCGCGGACTCCCGCGTCTTCGTCGCGGCCGCGTCGGACGCGGCCGGTTCTGTCGTGAGAGACATGACGATTACTTGACGAGCCCTTCGATCTGGGACTGGGCCTGGTCCAGCGCGGCCTTCGCGGTGGAGTTGCCCTGGGTGACCGCGCCGATGGCGGAGTCGACCTTGGAGGTGATCTCGGTCAGCTTCGGCTCGGACGGGACGGTCTTGGCCGTCTCCATCTGCTGGCGCCAGATCTTGAGGTCTGCATCGGTGGCAAGCCGGCCAGAGTCCCAGGCGGCGCGGTTGGCCGGGAGGTCGTTGGTCCGCTTGAACCAGTCGGACTGGGCGCTCGCGTCGGTCAGGTACTTGACGAGCTGCTTCGCGGCGGCCTTGTGCTCACTGTCCGCGGAGATCGCCAGGCTGGAGCCGCCGGCCATCGAGACGGAACCCTTGACATCGGAGGGCAGTGCAGCGATAGCCCACTTGCCCTTGAGGCCCGGGTAGTTGTCAGCGATCAGGCCGGTCATCCAGGGGCCGCCCAGGAACATCGGCACGGCGCCGGTGTTGAAGTCCTTGGTGACGTCGTAGCCCGGCGGCACGGACTTCTGGCTCAGACCCTTCTTGAAGTAGCTGCCGTAGTAGTCGAGGGCCTTGACGGCCTCGGGCGAGTTGACGACCGGCTTGCCCTGGTCGTCGAGGATCGCGCCGCCCGCCGAGTACAGGAACGGATAGAAGCTCTGCACGGTGTCCAGGCCGGCCGGCTGGATGGACAGGCCCCACTTAGTGCCCGCCTTGGACTGGTAGGCCTCGGCGTCCTTCTGCAGATCGGCCATGGTGGCGGGGGCGGTCTTGATGCCGGCCTTCTGCGCGAGGTCGGTGCGGTAGTAGAGCACGCGGGTGTCGACGTACCACGGCACACCGTAGGTCTTGCCGTCGTAGACGCCCTGCTGCCAGGCGGCGGGGAAGTAGTCGCCCTGCTTGAAGTTCTTGGTGTCGACCGGCTCCAGCACGCCCATGTCGGCGAACTCGCCGAGGTAGCTGCCGCCCATCTGGACCACGTCCGGCAGCTTGCCGGCGGCGGCCGCCGCGACCAGCTTCTGGTGGGCGACGTCCCAGCCCACCGGCGTGACCTTGATGTCGATGTTCGGGTGGGACTTCTCGTACTCCTTGGCGACATCGCCGAGCTTCTCGCCCTCGGTGCCCATGGCCCAGACGGTCAGCGTCTGCTTGGCATCGGCGGTCACACCCGCGCCACCCGAGCCACCACAGGCGGTCAGGGCGAGCGCGGACGCCAGGGTGACGGTGATCGAGCCGATTGCCGCGGCGCGGTTCATGGGCGGCTCCTCCTTGAGCGTTCCGGTGAATGTATGCGCTGTCTGTAAGCGCATACATTACTTTGATTCAGCCATTCCGCCAGGGGCAAGAGGGGTCTTGGTCACACTCCCGTAACGGCTGGGACATCAGCCGCCTGCCTGATGCGCACCGGTTCCCGCACGTCAGGAGTGGTGCGACCGTTCATGCCACAGCAGCATAAAACGTCTCAATGTGGGGTGAAAGATTCTGTGACCTATGCCCCTCTGAGGCTCGTACAGGGGTGAGGTGCGATGCACCCGTGCGTCCGGGAGAATGTGCCCGACGCCGACATGGGCGTGCGTACCCTCCGGTGCGGGGCCGACCGGCACGCGGACGGCCGTATCCAGGTGTCGGCCGGTGTCGGAAGACCGACGGTCCCAGGGCACGGCGTGCCCGACGGTGCAGCGGCATGACCGACTCCCGGCGCGGCGGGCGCCCCGCCCCACGGAGGCGGTGAACAGCGCGCTCCGCTACAGCTGCGCCTGTCCCTAGCCGCAGCCGCAGCTCGCCCGGCGGGCCACGCTGACCGGCAGCACGCGGGACACGGGGTCGCCGGTGTAGCGACCACTGAGGCGTTGCACCAGGAGGTCGGTCGCCTCCTCGCCCATCCGCACCATCGGCTGGCGCACGGTGGTGAGAGCCGGGCGCACCAGGCGGCTGAGGGGGATGCCGTCGAAGCCCGTCACGACAATGTCCTCCGGAACCCTCAGACCGCGCCGTTCGAGCTCATGCAGCGCACCCACGGCCATCTGGTCGTTGGCGAAGACGAACGCGTCCGGGCGCTCGCCGGGGCGCTCGCACAGCAGCACGGCGGCACGGGCGCCCTCGGCCTGCGTCATCATGCCCACCCGGACCGCCGGCTCCCCCGCCACCTGGACGCCCGCTTCCCGGCAGGCGTCCAGGAAGCCGCGGAAACGGGCCTCGACGTCCGGTGACTCCTCGGCCGTGCCGATGTAGGCGGGACGCCGGATCCCGTGGTCCTCGAGCAGATGCCGGGTCAGCTCGCGCTGGCCGTCCTCGTTGGCCACCTCGATGTGGTCGAGGTGGTCCAGGGAGTCGGCGCCCTCCCTGGGGCCAGCGAGCATCACGACCGGACGCAGACGGGAGATGACCTCGAGTTCCTCGGTCGGGACAGTGCGGGCCATCACGGCGAAGCCGTCCACCCGCCCGGCCACCTTGGCGACCAGGCTCTCCGGACCCCCTTGCAGCGAGGCCGCGATGAGCAGGGCGTAGCCGTGGCGGCGAGCGGCCCGCTCCATACCTCTGATGATCTGGTCCGAGTAGAGCATGGCCGCGTCGTCGTCATCGGTGTCCGCGGCCGGATCGGCGTAGTCCGGGAAACACAGGCCAAGGACTCCGGTGGAGCGGCTGGCCAGCCCGCGGGCGTTGCCGCTGGGCACGTAGCCGAGCTCCCTGGCCGCGGCCAGCACCCGCTCGCGGGTGCTGGCGCGCACGGAGTCCGGGGTGCGATAGACGCGGGACACCGTGGCGATAGAGACTCCCGAGCGTTCGGCCACATCGTAGACCGTGGGCGCGACAGTCACGATGCGGGTCCGTTCGCCGTTCGGGGCTCCGTGCTGTCGGCGTTCATGGTCCTTCTCAAGTGTCCCAGCGTGAATGAAAGCGCATTCACTCTAGGTGTCCGGCGGACGCCAGACAACCCTTTCCGGCTGGTCCCGGGCCTGCGGGGCACGGCGCCCGCTGCGTCAGTGGTCCTGGGTAACGCGGATGCTGACGCGGGTGCCCGAGAAAACGGCGGATTGTTTTCGCACCCAAAATGTTCCCTGCCCCGGCGAGCGGGACGGTCGAGGATGCTCTGTTTCCCGGGATCGATGAGCGAGTGGAAACACGTCAGCCACTCCTCCGGCGCCCTGGAGGCGGGGGCGGTGTCCACCCCTCGACCGGGCCTCTACCAACGGGAAACAGCGGCTGCTTGGTATCCCGATGGTGGTTTCATACTGTCCCTCCTGCTGTGCTGGCTTGCGTTATGGGTGTGAAGTTCCATGTGCGGGCTGCGAGTTGGGGGGCTGTTGCTTCGCTGCCGTCGTTCCAGGGATGCTCCAGCGACCCGTGGTGGTGCGGTGGGCGTCGAGGCGGTGGATGCGGATCCAGTAGTAGACCCCGTCGGCCGGGACGCCGAGCCGGGAGGCCGCCTCGTGGACGCTGAGGCATCCGTGGACTTCCTCGGGGAGCGGCCCGGCTCCTGGGCCGATGGGTTTGAGGTGCCAGAACGGGCGATCCTGGTCCGGCAGTCGGCTTCGACCACCGCGTTCCAGGTCACGCACCAGCGTCCGCTGCGGTCCTGGCGGACGTCCAGGTGGTGGTGGGTGACCCAGTAGTAGGCGGCGCTGTAGCTGACGCCCAGGATTCGGGCCATGTCGTCGATGCCGATCTCCCCTTCGCGGAAGGGGACGGTGCGGGGCGCCCGGATGCGGTAGGCGTGCCGGGCCCAGCGAACTGCCTTGATGTCGAACAGCCGCCTCTTGCCGGTGGTCAGGTCAGCGGCGTTCAGCTCGGCGACGAGTTCCTCGTGGGTGTGGGTGGGGCCGAGGCGGGTGATCAGGCCGATGGCTGCGGGCGGTATGCACAGGTCGTTGCGGTGCGTGGTGATCTCGTCGGTGGCGTCGGTGTGCCAGCGGACGCCGATCCGCGCTTTGCGGCGGAGGTTGGCCGCTCAACCACCGTTGCCGAAACTGGCTTCCGCGGGCATCAGCGAGGGCTGCCGCCATTGGGGCCGGCGACGTCGGCCGAGCGACGCGGAGGCAGCTCGGTGGGCGGCTGCGGCCGCGCGTTGGCGGGCGGCTGGTCCTGTGCGCCAGTCTGGCCCGGCTCCACTAGCGGCACCTTATGCACGGGGTCAGCTTCGGGTAGGCCCAGGTATTCGCGCACCACGTTGTTGTCGCCGGTCGCGTCCGCGAGCCGGGCGGCCTGGTCGAAGGCCCGCTTCTGGATGCGTTCGATCTCCTCGGCGATGTCCTCGATCGGGTATCCGGCTTCCTGCAGCATGCGCACCACGGTCTCCAGGGAGAACACGCCCGCCTCGTAGCCCTGCACGGCGTCGTTGAGGACGGTGGTGCGGTCGGTCGGGGTGTGCGCGCCGAACGCCAGGCGTGCGGGCATCGACTCGCCGGCGGGCCACTCCTGCCCGGCCTGGTGCAGGCGCTGCACCATGCGCAGCAGCAGCTGGTACTTGTGGTTGCGGGCCAGGTGCAGCGCGCCGACGAGGGAGTCGAGCGGGCCCAACGCGACCTGCAGCGAGTACCCGTTGGGCAGCTTGGCCGGGTCGAGGCTGCCGAGGCCGGCCGCGGTCAGGCGGGTGTTCGCGGCGAGCCGGTCCAGCAGGTGGTCGATGCGCTGGCGGAGTTCGGCGAGCTGCGCCGAGGTGTCCAGAGTGTCCATGCGCCCGGTGTCGGACAGCTGCCACACCGTGCCCGCCTCTACCCGCACCGGCAGCGGCTGCCCGGTGGTGCGGTCGATGGGCAGCCTGGCCCCGGCCAGGGCGACGATCGGTGTGCCGGTGGTGGCGGACGCGGAGGCGCTGTCGGTGTCGGTGGCGGCCAGCTCGTCCAGCAGCTGCAGCACCGTCGCCAACGTGGACTTGCCCCAGTGCTCGCCGACGTCGGGGATGGTGTTCGGGATGTGCACCACGGGGATGAAGTCGTGCATCAGGTCGAGCCGGTGGAGGACCTGGCCGTCGGAGCGCACCCGGTAGGAGGCCTTGTCGGCGGGCAGGGCGTACACGTCGTGGGCGCGGCCGACGTCTTCCAGCAGCCATTCGGCGTCGGTGAGGTAGCACGTGGTGGACGACGGCTTGCCCGGCGCCCACGGGTAGATGCGGGTCACGGTGCCGGTGACCGCGTCGCGGGTGTCGCCGACCGTCAGCACCGGGTCGCCGTCCGCGCCGACCACCTGCTCACGGATCGCACGCCCGTCGTCGCTGCCGGGCGCGGTGGCCGGCCCGATCGGGCCGAGCTCGTAGGTGATGCGCCGCACGCGGGCCTTGAGGCCGCGCACCGGGTCGGCGGGCAGCTCCCACGCGAAGTGCACACGGGAGGGGTACTCGGCGGAGTCCTGCTCGCCCTCATCCCACTCCGGGAAGTAGAACCCGGGGTCGTAGGTGCGCAGCAGCGCCCGCCGCTTGGACGGCTCCCACGCCAGGGTGTACACGCCGTCACCGCAGCGCACCGCGCACCGCTCGGCCTGCTGGATCCGCAGCGCCAGCAGCTCCTTGTCGGCCCACGCCCGCAGCCTCTCCTGCAGGTCGGCAGCGGCACGGTCCTCGGCGGTCGCCTTGTCCTGCTCGGCGTGGTCGGCGCCGGGCACCACGATGCTCTGCTCCGCGCCCAGCAGGTAGCCGAGCGTGGTGTCGATCAGCTTGGACGGGTCGCCCAACTCGCGGCGCTCCACCCCGTGGTGGTCGTCGCCGGTGACGGAGGCCAGCTGTCCGGCCTGGTTGGAGTCGTACGCGGCGAGGAACTTGTAGGCGGCCAGCCGGCGCAGGTCCTCGGCGGGCACCCACGACGTGTTCAGCTCCGGGAACGCGTGATGGCCCGGCCGGTTCGGATCAGCCATGGCGTGCTTGTAGTTGAGCCACGACCAAGCGTCGATGATCAAGGTGCGCAGACCCACAGATGCCCTCCGGCAAGTCAGGCCCCACGCCCTTCGAACAGCCTACGCATCTAGCTCCGGTTGCTGCCTCGCTGCAAGGGCAGCTTCAACCTTCGCCCTCTGCTCCGCTTGCCGTTTGGCCCTCCATTCGGCCTCCCATTGCCTGTACTTCTCGTCCCTCACGGCCTGCTTCTCCCAGGCTTCCCGTGCCGTGTGCAGTCCGCCTGCGGCAGCGGGAGCAGGATCGCCACGCTGGTAAGCGCCGAGCAGCGAGATGACGTACCCAGCGATTCCCTCTACTACGGGTCGTGGTTCGGTGAAGAGGTGCTCCCGCACCAAGTCCCATCGCTCGATGAGACGAAACGCTTCACGTAGCGAGTCACGGAGCTCGGGGTCCTGCATCGCCTCGACGTGGATAGTAAGTGGGCCGAGTATCCCGTTGAGACGCTCAACCCAGGCGTCCTGCTGCGTGCTCTCCCACTCCTTCCGCTTGTCTCGCCCCTCGCTGTCCTGCGGC
The DNA here is from genome assembly GCF_050936285.1 of Streptomyces sp. CA-106110. Classification (NCBI taxonomy): domain Bacteria; kingdom Bacillati; phylum Actinomycetota; class Actinomycetes; order Kitasatosporales; family Streptomycetaceae; genus Streptomyces; species Streptomyces sp. CA-106110. The sequence continues at coordinate 7,073,033 of NZ_JBNJNB010000001.1, forward strand.
AGCGCACGGACATGCACGGCCACGTCGTACATGGCCTGTGCAATCGCGCTGGCAGCACCCTGCTGTCTGGCTGCTGCTCGCTCGTCGGAGGATCGCTTGTCCGACTTCACCTGGGCGAACCAGGTACCCGCGAAGGACAAGGCCGCGCCGACGCCTGTGCCCACGAGTCCGAAGATCGCAGGTGTCAGCGTGCTCATGGGCGGGAGTGTGACGCCTCAGGCCCGCCCGCCGTGGGCAGATCGATGTTTTGTAGAGGTATGTGGAGACTTGAAGCACAGGCTGGGCACATTGGCTTGAGTTGTCGCAGGTCGGCAACCTCGCGCTCGTACTTCAGGCACGGCAAGGCGTCGATGATGAGTTGAGGCACGCCCACAGTCCCCCCCAAGCCAACCCAGGACCCGCGCTTTGGGCCAACTCAAGAGGCAGGATGTGGCTACGGCTTCGCCGCGGCAGCGACGCGCTGCTCGTCCTCGATGTCGAGGCGCCGCATCAGGAAGCTGGCGATCACCAACATCTCCTCGGCCTCGTCACGGGCGTCCTTCTCGTCCGGCCCGTGCATCCGGGGGTTACGCAGCGCGCCCATCGCGCCTTTGAACAGGAACTGCATGCCATTCTGCTCACTCTCCAGCGAGCCTCCCGTGGACCTGGTCACCGTGATCTTGGGTGTGGGCTTGCCGAACGCGATGCCCATAAGTCTCTCGCCGACCTCGTTGACCCCGACCAGCGTCGCGACGCGGTGCTCGACCGCCTGAAAGGCGCTCCTGACCGCGTCGTAGTAGAAGCCGCTGCTAAACCGCTTCGCAGCCACCTTCGCAATCAGCGGGTGGAGCGTGGACGTGACAGACATGGTCTCCGGCGACTCCGCAGCGGGGGGGGGCGAGGCGGCCGGCGTTGGCACCTGGGCTCGGCGGAGGGTCGCCTCTACGTCCACCCGTGGTGGGTTCGAGAAGGGCCGGTTCTCGGCCTCCGTCCTCGCCGGTCCCACCACCTGCTCCCGGATCCGCCAGTAGTCATCCAGCCGGTCCACGCCAGCGAACGGCCGAATGCCCCGGCCGAAGCTCAGCCTCCAGTCCAGCCCGTTCAGGTCGAGGCCTCCACCGTGGAAGCAAGGTTCATTCAGCCCGAGCGCCGCCGCAGCAAACGTGACCTCTTCGGTCAGGAGAGCCGCGTCGATCCCCGGGAGATGCGCAACATCGCCGGGCCTCATCCATGGCTGCTCACCCCGGTCCGCAGGCCGCCAGGCAGGCTCCATCCCGGCCGCTGTCCGCACCATGGCGAGGAAGACACGGAGGGCCGGTCCGGCGCCGGTGGTGTTCGCAGCGCCAGCGACGGTCAGCGACAGTTCCTGCACGCTCTGCAACCGCGTGAGGTCGAGGTGAGGTCCAAGTCCAAGCAGCAATGCAGGGCACAGCTGCTGTACGACCTCCTCGAACACCAGGCCCTGCGAGTACAGCCTCCGATCGATGTCGTCGAACGTCGGCCAGCGATGATGCTCGCTGAAGTAGGCCCAGATCGCGTCGAGGAGGGCGTGGCCTTCTTCTCCCGTTGGGCGCGGCATGCCCTCCGGCGCGATGGTCCGAACGATCACGTGCTGTCCCCCAGCATCCGAGCCTGAACGATGCCCGCAGGCTACAACTTAGGCAGCCCGTCTACGGGGTGGCAGGGTCAGCGCAGGCGTGCATCCACGTCCCGTACAACAGGCCCTTCTGCTCCGAGTCGAGCAGGTTGTCCCACGCGGCCTGGCACGTGGCATCGCCGGGTGTCTTGGCGGTGGCCCGAAGGTTCTCCCGGGCGTAGCGCCCCGACTCCACCGAGGCGTCCAGGCGGGCCTGCGCCGAGGCTTTGATCTGGTCCGAGGTGGGCGCTGCGGGCGCCGAGCTGCAGCCGGACAACAGCAGGATCACGCCGGCGACGGCGGCTGCGGCCGCCACTTTCCCCCTGATCGACATGGGCCGGAAGGCTAGCAGCCGGGGCCGAATTCAGGTGCCCGGCTACGCCGTTGGCCTTTATGGGGCCGTTTCCGGGGGGTCACCGACGTCCGCCGAGGCGGTCGTCGTGGATGTGTCCGGCACCTGCAGCACGCGGGGTCGAACTTGAGTTTCGCGAGATGGGAGGGGATTGGCCACCAAATCGAGCCATGCACCCATGTCAGGGCGGGTGACCAAGCAATCATCTTTGTGGCCACATCGGGATGTACGTGGCGGCAGAGCGGATGGGCCCTGGCGTAGGTCGGACGGCAGGTCAGCGCCGATCAATCCACCACCTGACACCGGAAACGAGAGCGTTGCCGACGGCGCCAGTGGCTTGTCGCGCAGCCTTGACCGGGGAATCGGTCCACTGACGGATCGGTGTCTCGGGCGCGAAGAGGGCCTTCGGTTCGGCGCGGGCGTTGCGCCAGCGGACGTACGCGCCGATGACGGCGTCAGTTTCACCCCCTTGACGAACCACCCAACCGCAAGCTGACCGGTCTTGGCACTAGCACGCCGCGGCGGGTGCCAGAGACCGCATGGCCCTGGCACCCGCCGCGGTTCGGTCGGGATGGTCCGCGTCAGCGTTGCCGACGGCTCACTCGGTGCCGCGGTGCAGGTACGCGCGGTTCACGGTCTGCTGGACGCTGTTGCCGGCGAAGTCCGTCGCGGTCACCCGCAGCGTCACGTACGCGTCGCCGTGCACGTTCGACGGCCGCTCCACGGCGGCGGTGAACCGTCCGTCGCCATCCTGCTGTTCGGTGCGCGTCGTGGTCCAGGTCTTCCCGTCGTCGTAGGACGCCTCGACCTTCAGCTTCACACCGCGCGGGGCGGGCATGCCGTCCTGCATGCGGACGGTCATGCCGAGGGTGTGGGTGCGCGCCCGTCCCACCGCGTTCTGCGCGTCGACCGGCACGTCGTAGTCGAGCTGGAGCAGCGGCAGCAGGGTCGTGTCAGCCGCGGTGCCCGAACGGAACGTCCAGGACGTGTGGGTGTCGGTGCCGAAGCGCCAGTCGTCCGAGGTGCGGCCGGTGGTCAGGTCCAGCCGGTATGCGGCGTCGCCCGCAGGCACCTCGAAGTTGCCCCACGCACCGTTGTCGGACGTGGCGATCTGCTCCCCGTTCCGGTACAGCTCCGCCTTGGACGTGTCGTTTGCGGACGACACACCGGGGCCGCCACCAGGGCCACCGAAGGGGTCGGCCTCTGCCAACGACCAGTGACCGGCGCCGGAATCGTTGAACTCGGGAATGAACACCGACAGGGTGTTGCCGTTGCGCACCGCAGTCTGGTCCTTACCGCGCGGGATCGACGGGCGGACCACAGCGCCGAACCACCGCTCCGTGGCCTGCTGGCCGGGCTGGTAGGTGTGCGCAGGATCGTGCATGCCGACCGCCAGCGGGAAGTCGGGAACGGGAACGATGTTGTGGTGCACGATGTGCTGCCACAGTGTGTCACCGGTGCTCACGTACTCGACACGTTCAGCTCCCAGCGGGACGTAGCGGCTGTACTGGTTCCACGCGGTGTCCTGGAACGGCCGCCATCCGAACCGCTGCTCGCTCGCCCACTCCGAGGCCCCGGTGCGGGTGTACGTGCTGCGAACCTGCGCGGTGTTGCGATCGGTAACGGTGTAGACAAGGTTCTTGGGGATGGAGCCCTTCGAGACCTCCATCAGGTCGTACAGGTACGGGCTGCGCACCGTGCCGGAGAACTCCACCGTCGTGGTGCCCTTCTTGATGCGCTCCAGCAGAGCCGACCCGTTCTCCCAGGAGGTCTGCATGGTGGGCAGCGCCATCCGGTCACCGTCCGGCTGCCACCGGGTCCAGTCGGAGAAACCCTCGGGCTGCGCCACCAGCAGCGCCTTGGCCCCCGCGTCCGCGGCTGCCTGCGGGAGAGCCCGTCGGTCCCACGGTGCGGAGTTGTCGTCCTGCACGACGGCCAGCTTGCCGCGTACCGCGCTGAAGTCGGGCGCCGCCGCTGTGCCTGCGTTCACGGCGGTCAGCCGCGCACCCTGATCCCCGAAGACCGGGGAGGTCGGCTGGTAGTACGGGGCGAACTGCTGTGAGCTGCCCGAGACATCCGCCCGCAGTTGCGGGGCCACCATCTGCTTGCGCAGGGAGAATTCAAAGGCGCCGTCGGTGACCGGAGCGGTGGCGTTGGTGTAGAGCTTCCAGTCGTCGAAGTACAGGGCCCCCTGGGTCAGACTGTGACCGTCGATCTGGCGGTAGTAGTAGCTGCTGAACACGCCGCGCTGCTCGGCGGGGCGAGGGGTCCGGACCTTCACCTCCGTGAGCCTCGAGGCGTCCAGGGTCACCGTCATGTCCTTGGTGACCTTCACCTCGGGGTTGACGATCAGGCCCACGTTGGTGCCGCCGTTCTTGGTCCGCTCGTAAAAGTTCAAGCTGACGTAGTACGTGCCCTCTTCCACGACGGCGACTCCCGCGGCAGGGTCCGTGTAGCTCACGAACCCGTCGGGGCCCCAGATGTCCGGCAACATCGCACCGTGCACAATCTGGCCGTTGCGGTCGCGCTGGACCACGGTCAGCCGGTGCAGGGGGGTATGCACCACGAGGGAGAGGGTGGTGTGGGCGAGCACGGTGCCATCGGCGTTCTTCGCGGTGACGTATCCGTAGAACTTTCCGCGGACGGCGTGCGTTGCGTCGGTGCGCAGCGGCACGTCGGCGGTGGCACCGGGGGCCAGTTGCACGGTGCTGGAGTCGAGGCTGACCACCCCGTCGGGGAGCGCCTTGCCGTCCTCGGTGGCCAGGTCGGCGGCCAGGGAGAGAGTGAGCGGGTGATCGCTGGTGTTGGTGTAGTGAAGGGTGGCCGCCGACTGCTGCCCCGAGGTACCGCCGATCGTCAGCGGGGCGAGGGTGACGGAGCCGGTGGCCGTGACCGGGCCCATGGCCGCGGCCACGTCGATGCGGCCGCCGCCCTGCTCGGTCACCTTGGTGCCGGGCACCGTGTGCGCGGTGCTGATCAGGGTGTCCTTGAGCTGCTGGGCGCTCCAGTCCGGGTGCTGCTGGGCCAGCAGTGCGGCGGCGCCGGCGACGTGCGGGGTGGCCATGGAGGTCCCGGACAGCGCGACGTAGTTGGCGTCGATCGGGTCGCCCAGGGTGGTGCCAGCCGCGCGGGCGGCGACGATGCCCACGCCGGGGGCGGTCACGTCGGGCTTGACCGCTTCGTCGCCGAAGCGCGGGCCGCGGCTGGAGAAGGAGGCCAGGGAGTCGTCGCGGTCGACGGCGCCCACAGTCAACGCAGACTCGGCTGCGCCCGGCGTGCCGACGGTGTACTGGCCCGGGCCCGAGTTGCCCGCGGCGACGACGAAAAGCGTGCCGGTGGATGCGGTCAGGTTGTCGACGGCCTGGCTGAGCGGGTCGGTGCCGTCGGTCGGCACGTCCGCCCCCAGGCTCATGTTGACGACCTTGGCGTGCTCGACGGTCGCCCACTCCATGCCGGCGATGATGCCCGACTCGGAACCGGAGCCGTTGTCGTCCAGCACCTTGCCGATCAGCAGGTCGGCCTTGGGCGCGACACCGCGTCGGGTGCCGCCGGAGGCGGCGCCGGTGCCGCCGACGATGGATGCGACGTGTGTGCCGTGGCCGAAGTGGTCGTCGGTGTTCCCACTGCCGGAGAAGTCCTTGGCCTCCGCGATGCGGCCGGCGAGGTCGGGGTGACTGGCATCGACACCGGTGTCCAGCACGGCCACCTTGACGCCCTGGCCTTCGTAGCCGGCCTTCCAGGCGGTGGGAGCGTTGATCTGCGCGGTGCTCCGGTCCAGCAGGGCCTTGACCTTGCCGTCCAGCGAGATCCTCGGGGTAACCGCGGCCCGGGCGGCGGCCGATGTCTCACCGGGGTTCAGCGTCTTCCAGAACGTCCCCAGGTCCTTGTCGGAGACTCGCAGGGAGTGCGCGTCGATGCTCGCCAGGGTGTGGGAGTGCGTCGGCTCGAGTGCCACCAGACGGTCGGCGAGGGACCCAGCGGCCTTAGACGCCTGTGCGCTGACACGGGCCCCGACCCTCGATGGGGTCGGCTGCGAGGAGACGATCAGCGGCAGCGCTGAGGTGTGGGCCTCGTCGTAGCCCTGGGATATCAGCCCGGTCACGTTGAAGAGCCGGCGGTCCAGCGTCCCGGCGGAGACCAGTCCCTGGGCGTCGAACGGCATCACGGTCAGCGACTTGTCGTCGCCCTCGAACGTGTTGAAGGGGATGTGCTCGCGTCCGGGGCCGGGCTGCACCGACGCGGTACGCCGTCCGCCGGGCAGCGTCGTCACGGTCACCCGGTCACCCGTCACCAGCCGTACGGTCGCGGAGTGGACCCCCGGTTCGCCGACGGGATGAGTGACGGGGCCGGTGGCCGACGCCCCTGCTACGGCGACGGCCGGTGTGACACCGGCCACCACCAGCAGTCCCGTCGTAATCGCCGCCATGCGGCGGATTCTTGCCATCAGGGGAGAACCTTTCGTACAGCTGAACACCACAACTTGGCCGAAAGCATTCGTTGGTGCAGCCGGGCATGTCACTGGTCACAGCTGTCACAAGTGCGACATGACCTAAGAGCGACACGCGTCGCCTCCGTACATCGCCCCGCTTGTCGGCGCCGCGATGTACGGATGTCAGTCCGCGCCTGCTGCCGAAGTGAGCGCGAGTCAGGGGGCGTTGGACGAGACGTCGGACAGACTCTGCTGTTGGTACGCGTGTGCGCCACGGAGAACGAAGATCAACCCGACCGACACAGAAAACGGCAACGGCGCTCGCTACAGGGGTCGCGTACACGAGGACAGCAGCGGTTGCTTCCCCCTGGTCGTCATGGGCGGTGAGGTAGCAGCCGGGGCGCTCGCGGACCGTTGGGCTTTATGGGGCCGTTTCCGGGGGGTTATCGGCGTCCGCCGAGTCGGTCGTCGTGGATGTGTCCGGCGACGGCTGCGAGCTGGTCGGGGTCGGCGAGTTCGGTCAGTCCGTGTACGGCGGCGTCCATGCGGTCGGGGGAGTCCATGCCGACGACCCAGGTGACCATCTGGTCCTCCAGGGCGACGTGGGCGCCGACGTGGTGGACGAGGCCCTGTTCGTACAGCTGGGCGATGGGTTCGGCCCGCAGGCGTTTGCCGACCTTGGCGGTGACTTCGAGGACGCGGGGCATGAGGGCGCCGTTCGTGGAGCCTTCGCGGCGCAGCTGCTCCCACGCCTGGGAGAGGACCTGGCGTGCCATGTCTCCGCCGTAGTTGGACTCGACCACGATGGCGTCGGCTTTGAGGGCGAGGGCGAGGAGGCAGGCGGTGCGGCCCCAGTCGTTGGCGCCCATGCTTCCGGAGCGGTCTTCGAGGACGTACAGGTGGCCGTCGAAGCCGCGGGCGGCGCCGATGATGCCGGTCTCGTCGCCGATGGCGGACTCTCCGCCGGCGGGGTCGACGGCGACGATGACGCGGGCCATGTCGAGGCCGCCGAACTGGACGGTGGTGAGCCGGTGGTCGTTGATCCAGGCGCGCTGCCACACGCCGCCCTCCGGGGGGCGGGGCTTTTGCTGGTAGAGGGCGGCCCATACGCGTTCGCCGACGCGGCGGCGGGTGGTGGCGTGGTGTTCGGCGTCGAAGCGTTCGGGCCACAGTGGTTCGCCGATGGTCCGGCCGAGGGGGTCGGTGTCGCTGTCGGCGAGCGCAGGCAGGTCGATGATCTTCCATTCGCCTGCTTGGGCGTCGCCGAGGATGCGGCCGGCGAGGTCGTCTTCGTTCCAGCGGGTCTGGATGACGCAGATCGCGCCGTCGGGTTCGAGGCGGGTCTGCAGGACGGACTGCCACCACTCCCACGTCTTGCGGCGCATGCTGGGTGAGTCGGCGGAGGCCATGTCCTGCACGGGGTCGTCGACGAGGGCGATGGTGGCGCCCTTGCCGGTGAGGCTGCCGCCGATACCGGCTGCGACGAGGCCGCCCTGGTGCCCGGCTATGTCGAAGCGCATCGCGGCCCGGCTGGAGGGGTTGAGGTGGATGCCGAGGTCGTCGCCCCACGTTTCGATGGCGTCGCGGATCCAGCGGGAGTGTTCCTCGGCGAGGTCCCCGCTGTAGGAGGCGATCATGATGCGGCGGTCGGGGTGCTGGCGCAGGTACCACAGTGGCGCCCAGCGGGAGGCGCGGCGACTCTTGCCGTGCCGGGGCGGCATCGTGATCATCACGCGGTCGGCGCGGCCCTCGGCCATGTCGATCCACGCCTGGTCGATGAGGTGCAGGTGGCGGGCCTGCATCTCGCGGCGCTCGGTGAGGACTGCGGCGAGCGCGCCGGGCGAGGCGTCCATGGCAATGTCACGTTCTATGCGGGCGAGCTGGACGCGCAGCTCGGGTGAGGCCTTCGCAGCCATGGCGCGGCGCAGGGCCGGCGGCCGGGAGCGGTAGGCGGCCAACAGCTGGGCTTCCCGCTCGCTGCTAGTCGTCCGAGCCATGCGCGGCCTCCTCCGAAATGCCGATGAGGACTTCGAGTTCGTCGAGGGCGACCGCTGTCAGCTCGCTGCCGGTGGCGGCCGGGGTGACGATCTCGGTCTTGTTCGGTTTGTCGAGGCCGTTCATCCGGGCGCGGCGCTCCATGATCCGCAGGGCGCGGTCGATGGCGGGCAGGTCGCCGTCCTTGACGGCCTGGCGGTAGGCGACGAAGAACAGCCGGTCCAGACGCAGGTTCTCCACGGCGCGCAGCTCGTCGGCCTTGTCCTCGACGTCGGTGGTGCGCTCTTCGAGGGCCTGTCTGACGTCTTTGCAGGCGGCGTGGATGAGCTGCTCGTCGGTGGGCGGCTCCTGGCCCTTCTTGTACCGGTCGATGCCGTAGCCCTGCGGGTAGGCGATCCGGTCGGAGTTGACGGCGGGGTCGGCGGCGAGCTTGCGGCCTACGGTGAGCCAGTCCACGCCAGCCAGGCGTAGGTCGATGGCGTCCGCTCGCCGCTGTGCGATGGCGGCCCGCGCGGCCTTGTCGGGGCGTCCCACCGGCAGGATTCCTTCCGCTGCTGCGCGCCCCCACGCCGAGATTCATGATGGCACTGCACGTCGAGGACGCGTTTCTGCAGGTGCGTGTGCCGAGTGCGAGCAGGGCCGCCACTCCGGATGCGGCGGTCAGAAGGATAAGGAGCTGAGGGCACACCGGATGCTGCAGCCGTAGTTCAGGACACGAGGCTGGCCGGTCCCAGGCGCAAGTCACGCGTTTCATGTGCCTGTCAGCGGGCGGCCCCGGTAGCCGCTGCCGTTCCGGGGGTGGTTGAAGTTTCGGCCGGTTCGGTTTCTAGGATCCAACAGACGCTGGCGTTGTCGTGTTCGGTGGGTTGGCCCTGGTCGGCGTGGGTGAGCAGGCCCGTCAGGTGGACTTCGAGGGCGAGGAGTTCGGCGAGCTGGTCGCGTACGTGGTCCAGGCGGTCGGCCAGGACACTGCGGACGTGGCTGCAGGGGCTGTCGCCGCTGTCGTGGATGGCGAGGATCTGCCGGACTTCGTGCAGGGTCATGCCGGCGGCCTGGCAACGGCGGATGAAATCGAGCCGCTCGGCGGTCTCGGTGCCGTAGTCGCGGTGGCCGCCGGGGGTGCGGGGCGGGGGCGGCAGCAGGCCGGTGTCCTCGTAGAAGCGGATGGTCTTGGTGCTGGTGCCCGTGAGCTTGGCCACTTCGCCGATTTTCACTCACACCTCCTCTTGAAGTTCCAGTGCACTGGAACTGTAACGCTATGGGGCAGAGGGGTTTCCGACATCCCTTGCGGCCACCGGTTGCCTGGTGGTCCTACGGCTAGCGAGGAGCGAGACATTGAGCGAGTCCACGTACAAGGTCACCGGCATGACGTGCAGTCACTGTGCCGACGCGATCACCGAGGAGGTCGGTGCCCTTGCCAGGGTGGACCGTGTCGCGGTGGACGTCGAGGCCGGGAGCATGACGGTGACCAGCGCCGGACCGGTGCGGATCGAAGACCTGCGGGCCGCGCTGGAGGAGGCCGGCGACTACGAACTCGTCGCCTCCTGACACCGGCCGGGACGCGGTAGCGAAGCGACGGCGTCCCGGTCTGCACGTTCACTCCACGCGCTGAAGGGCTCCATCATGCCATGACGATCACCGACTCTGCCGACGAGGCACCCGCACCGGCCGAACCGCCGCAGGCGGTCGATCTGTCTATCACCGGGATGACGTGTGCATCCTGCGCAACACGGATCGAGCGGAAGCTGAACAAGCTGCCCGGGGTGAGCGCATCGGTGAACTTCGCCACGGCCATCGCCCGCGTCGGCTACGGCGATGACCTGACCCCGCAGGACCTGATCACGGTCGTGCAGAACACCGGTTACGGTGCCGCGCTGCCCGCCCCGCGTGGCGCGGACAAGTCTTCCGGCGGCGCGGGGGACGAGGGGTCCGAGGAAGAGCGGCATGTGCGGGCGCTGCGGGACCGGCTGATCACGTCGGCCGTGCTGGCCGTGCCGGTGGTCGTGCTGTCGATGATCCCGGCCACGCAGTTCCGGTTCTGGCAGTGGCTGGCGTTCGCGCTGGCCTCGCCGGTGGCGCTGTGGGGGGCGTGGCCGTTCCACCAGGCGGCGGCGCTGAACCTGCGGCACCGGGCGGTGACCATGGACACCCTGGTCTCGCTGGGGGTGCTGGCGGCCTGGGTGTGGAGCGTGTACGCGCTGTTCTGGGGCGGGGCGGGCGAGCCGGGCATGCGGATGCCGTTCTCGCTGCTGCCACGCTCGGACGGGCACGGCGGCACGCCGGAGGTGTACCTGGAGGTGGCGGCGGCGCTGACCGCGTTCCTCCTCGCAGGCCGCTACTTCGAGGCCCGGGCCCGGCGGCGGGCAGGGGAGGCCATCCGGGCGCTGATGGACCTGGGCGCCAAGGAGGTCACCGCGCTGCGCGGCGGGCGCGAAGTGCGCGTACCTGTAGAGGAGTTGGCGGTCGGGGACGAGTTCGTGGTGCGGCCCGGGGAGAAGATCGCAACCGACGGGGTGGTGGCCCACGGCTCCTCCGCGGTCGACGAGTCGCTGCTGACCGGCGAGTCGCTGCCGGTGGAGGTCGGCCCGGGCGACGCGGTGACCGGGGCGACCGTGAACGCCGGGGGCCGGCTCCTCGTACGGGCCACGCGGGTGGGCGCGGACACTAAGCTCGCGCAGATCGCCCGCCTGGTGGAGGAGGCGCAGACCGGCAAAGCCGCCGTGCAGCGGCTGGCCGACCAGATTTCGGCGATCTTCGTGCCCACCGTCATCCTGCTGGCGGCCGGGACCCTGGTCGCCTGGCTGATCCTGGGCTACGGCGCGTCGATCGCGCTGACCGCGGCGGTGGCTGTGCTGATCATCGCGTGCCCGTGCGCACTTGGGCTCGCAACCCCGACCGCGCTGATGGTCGGCACCGGACGGGGCGCCCAGCTCGGGCTGCTCATCCGGGGCCCCGAGGTACTGGAGTCGACCCGGCGCATCGACACCATCGTGCTGGACAAGACCGGCACCGTCACCGAGGGCCGGATGCGGCTGACCGAGATGATCCCCGCCGACGGTGAGGACCGGGACGAGGTCCTGCGGCTGGCGGGTGCGGTGGAGCACGCCAGCGAGCACCCGATCGCCAGGGCCATCACGGATGCCGCCGCCGAGGCGACGGGCGATCTCGCGCCGGTCGCCGACTTCGCCAACCACGCCGGGCGCGGTGTCACCGGCACCGTGGAGGGATGTGAGGTGCTGGCCGGGCGGGCGAGCTGGCTCGCCGACGAGCACGGCCTGGACATCCCGGCGACGCTCACCAGGGCCCAGCGGACGGCCGAGCGCGCCGACCGTACGGTGGTCTTCGCCGCCTGGGACGGCAAGGTGCGGGCCGCCCTGGTGGTCGCCGACACCGTCAAGGCGACCAGCGCCACAGCGGTCGCCCGGTTCAAGGAGCTGGGCCTGACCCCGGTGCTGCTCACCGGCGACAACACGGCGGCCGCCGAGCATGTCGCGGCCGAGGTCGGCATCGACCGCGTGGTCGCCGAGGTCCACCCGGAGGACAAGGTCGCCGAGGTCAAGCGGTTGCAGGCGCAGGGCAAGGTGGTGGCGATGGTCGGCGACGGCGTCAACGACGCTGCCGCCCTCGCCCAGGCCGACCTGGGCCTGGCCATGGGCACCGGCACCGACGCGGCCATCGCCGCCGCCGACCTGACTCTGGTCAAGGGCGACCTGCGGGGCGCGGCCGACGCCATCCGCCTGGCCCGCAAGACGCTCGCCACCATCAAGGGCAACCTGTTCTGGGCCTTCGCCTACAACGTGGCCGCGCTACCGCTGGCTGCGTTCGGCCTGCTCAACCCGCTCATAGCCGGCGCGGCGATGGCCAGTTCCTCGGTGTTCGTGGTCAGCAACAGCCTGCGGCTACGCCGGTTCCAGCCGGCCGACCGCTCCTGAACCGTCGTATCCCGGTCGTTGTGGCGGCACATCCGCCCCTCGCGAAGGAAACCGCATCCGGACGCCGCCCAGTCGTTGTCGAGGAGTTGCCCGGGCCGCCGACGGCGTCGTGACCCTCACCCTCGCCTCCGCCGGTGACAAACCGCCTCAGCGGCTCGCGGGCGAGAGAGGCCCAGGCACAGTCCCCGGGGCCGCGCAGAAGGGTCTACGGGACCCGGTCAACGCCCGTCTCGCAGTCAGTCCCCGACCAGGACGGCGAGCGCGACGAGAGCCGAGGCGCACAGGGCGGCCGCGGCCGGACGCACGCCCAGGCGCCAGCCGTGAGGGGCGAGATGCGCGGCGGCCTTCAGGAGCCCGCGTGCGCGGTCCTCGTCCGCCGCGGTCCCGTCCGCTGTAGGGCACCTGGGTCAGCCGGTGAGGGCGGGCAGGCGGGTGGTGAAGGTGGTGCCGTGGCCGACTTCGCTGTCGGCGGTGAGGGTGCCGCCGTGGGCGGCGGCGAGTTCGGCGGCGACGGCCAGGCCGATGCCGGAGCCGTCGGCGCGGGCGGAGCGGCTGCGGAAGAAACGGTCGAAGATGTGGGGGAGTTCGTCGGCGGGGATGCCGGGGCCGGTGTCGGCGACGCGCAGCACGGCCCAGTCGTCCTCACGCTGCAGGCGCACGGTGACGGTGCCCTCTTCGGGCACGAACTTCAGGGCGTTGGTGAGCTGGTTGGTGATGATCTGCCGCAGCCGTACCGGATCGCCGTCGACGCGAATCTCGTCCAGATCAGTGCGTACGGCGATGCCCGCCTCGGCGAAGGAGCCGGCGAGATCACCGGTCGTGTCGGTGACGAGCTCGGTGAGGGACAGCGGCCGGCGCTCCAGGGTGAACGCGGCCGCGTCCGCCGACGCCAGGGTCTCCAGGTCGGCGACCAGACGGGCCAGCCGCAGGTTCTCGTCGTGCAGGGAGGCGATGACCTTGTCGGTGGGTTCGCGGACCCCGTCCTGGACGGCCTCCAGTTCACTGCGCTGAATTGCCAACGGCGTGCGCAGTTCGTGGGCGACGTCGGCGGCGAAAGCGCGGCGCAGTTCGTCCTCCTTCTCGACGCGGTCGGCCATGGTGTTGAAGGCGGTGGCGAGCTGTCCGATCTCGTTGTTGGGGATAGTGGCGGCCCGCCGGTCGCGGCGGCCAGCGGCCAGGTCCTCGGCGGCTCGGGTGAGTTCGGTGACGGGGGCGGTGGCCCGGCGGGCGGTGTAGACGCCGACGACGAGAGCGACCAGGGCCGCGGCCAGCGCCCCGCCGGCCAGCAGCCGGTTGACGGATGCCTGGAAGTCCTTGTCCACGGCTGGGACTACACCCTGGGGGACGCGCACGTCGAGCGTGCCGACCTGCTGCCCGTTCACGGTCACCGGCAGGCTGTGCGGCGGGCCGAGTTCGCCGGTTCCCATCATCTCCCGGTGCATCGCCAGCGTGGCGGCGTCCACGTCGGCGTCGGCCAGCGACCACACCTTGCGGCCGGACGCGTCGCGCAGTTGGGCTTCCGAACCCGTCATGGTCACCGTCGGCGCCAGCTGGTCCAGTGACGCCGTCTGCCAGCCGCTGTCGTGCTGGTAGTCGGCGGCGAACAGGGACACCAACTGCTGCTGGCGTGTGTGCTGCTGCTCGCTCAGGTAGTTCTCGAAACGGTCGGTGAAGGCGGTGTTGACCAGGACGGCGGTCAGCACGGCCGTACCGATGCCCAGGGCCGCGAACGCCAGGGCCAGGCGGCGCGCGAAACGGCCGCGCAGCAGCTCACGCAGGGCGTTCCACATCGCGATCGACTCCCAGTTTGTAGCCGACGCCGGGCACGGTGACGATCACCCTCGAGGGCGGGGTGTCGCCGAGTTTGCGGCGCAGGTTCTTCACGTGCACGTCGATGGTCCGCTCGTACGCCTCGAACGTGTGCCCCTGGACGCGGCCCACCAGTTCCATGCGGGTCCAGGCCCGGCCGGGGCGGGAGGCGAGCGCGGCCAGCAGGTCGAACTCGGTGCGGGTGAGCTCGACCGGTGTGCCGCTCACCTGCACCTCGCGGCGCTCGGTGTCCATACGCAGCCGCCCCTCACCGTACGAGACCGGCTCGACCGATTCAGTGCGGGGACCGCGGGCCCGGCGCAGCACCGCCTCCACGCGGGCGACCAGTTCGCGCGGGCTGAACGGTTTGACGACGTAGTCGTCGGCGCCCAGCCGCAACCCCATCACCCGGTCGTTCTCGCTCGCCTTGGCGGTGAGCATCACGATCGCCACGTCGCTCGTCTTGCGCAGCAGCCGGGCCACCTCCTCGCCGGGCAGGCCCGGCAGACCGAGGTCGAGGACGATCAGGTCGGGATGGGAGGCGGCGGCCAGGTCGAGGGCGCTGCGTCCGTCGGCCGCTTCCAGGACCGCATAGCCGTCGCGTTCCAGGTAGTCGCGCAGCAGGCCGCGCAGTTTCACCTCGTCGTCGACGACCAGCACCGTCGCACTCACGGGCGCACCTTCCTTTGTACGGGTTTCATCATGCCGCCGCGGTCGCGGGGACCCGCGCATCCGCTGACGGTTGCGCGGGGCTGGGCAGCGTGGGCGGCGTGAAGCGGCGCAGCCGGTTTGCGTTGCCCACCACCGACAGGGAGGACAGGGCCATGGCCGCGGCGGCGATGATCGGGCTGAGCAGCCAGCCGGTGACCGGGTAGAGCACGCCGGCCGCGAGCGGGATGCCGGCGGTGTTGTACACGAAGGCCAGGAACAGGTTCTGGCGGATGTTGCGCAGGGTGGCCCGGCTCAGTGTCACTGCGGTGAGCACGCCGCCCAGCGAGCCGGAGATCAGCGTGATGTCGGCGGCCTCGATGGCGACGTCGGTGCCCGTGCCGATGGCGAAGCCGATGTCGGCCTGCGCGAGCGCGGGTGCGTCGTTGATGCCGTCGCCGACCATGCCGACCCGCTTCCCCGCATCCTGTAGGCGGCGGATCTCGTCTGCCTTGTGCTCGGGCAGCACCTCGGCCAGCACCCGGTCGATGCCGACCTCGGCCGCGATGGCCTCGGCGGTCCGCCGGCTGTCCCCGGTGATCATCACGATCTCCAGGCCGAGCCGCTTCAGCGCGGCGATGGCGGTGGCCGAGTCCGCCTTGACGGTGTCGGCGACCGCGACCAGGCCCAGCAGGTGTTGGTCGGCGGCGGCGTACATGGCGGTCTTGCCCTCGGCGGCCAGCCGGTCCGCCTCCGCGGACAAGGAGGCCGTGTCGATCCGGTGCTCGGCGAGCAGCGCCGCCTTGCCCACCAGCACTCGGTGGCCGTCGACGGTGGCGGTGATGCCGTGGCCTGTGACCGAGTCGAATGCGCTCACCTCCGCGAGGGAGATGTCGCGCTCGGCCGCCCCGGAGACGATCGCCTGGCCCAGCGGGTGCTCCGAAGAGTGCTCGGCGGACGCTACCAGGCGCAGCAGTTCGTCCTCGGTGACGCTTGCGGCGGCGGTGAGGTCGGTCAGCTCGGGCCGTCCCTGGGTGATGGTGCCGGTCTTGTCCAGCACGATCACGTCCAGCCGCTGCGCGGTCTCCAGCGCCTCGGCGGAGCGGATCAGGATGCCGGCCTGGGCGCCCTTGCCGGTGCCGACCATCACGGACAGCGGCGTGGCCAGGCCGAGGGCGCACGGGCAGGCGATGATCAGTACAGCCACGGCCGATACCAGCCCCAGCGTCAGAGCCGGGGCGGGGCCGACGACGAACCACACGGCGAAGGCGGCGATTGCGATGAACATCACCGCGGGCACGAAGTAGCTCGCGACCAGGTCGGCGATGCGCTGGATGGGCGCCCGGGACGCCTGGGCCTGCTGCACCAGCTTGACGATCTGGGCCAGCATGGTGTCCGCGCCGACCTTGGTGGCCCGGAACCGGAAAGCGCCGGTCTGGTTGAGGGTCGCGCCCACCACCTCGTCGCCCACCGTCTTGGTCACCGGGATCGACTCCCCGGTCACCATGGACTCGTCCAGCGTGGAGCGTCCGTCGACGATCACCCCGTCGACCGGGACCTTCTCGCCGGGACGTACTACTACGACGTCCCCGGCGACGACCTCCTCGACGGGCACCTCCATCTCCGTGCCGTCCCGTACCACGCGCGCGGTCCTGGCCTGCAGGTTCAGCAGCTCACGGATCGCCTGCCCGGTGCCAGCCTTGGCCTTGGCCTCGAACAGGCGGCCCAGCAGGATCAGGGTGAGGATGACGCCGACCGCCTCGAAGTACACCTCGCGTACGCCTTCGGGCAGCACGCCCGGCGCCACGGCGACCAGCAGGCTGTAGCCGTACGCCGCCAACGTGCCCAGCGTGATCAGGGCGTTCATCTCGGCGCTGCGATTGCGCAGGGCGAGCCAGCCGGTGCGGTGGATCGGCCATCCGGTGTAGAACATCACCGGTGTGATCAGCGCGAGCTGGAACCAGCGGTTGAGCAGCAGGCCCGGGACGTCCACGCTGAACACCTCGTGGAGCATGACAGCCGCCACGACCGGGAGCGACAGCACCGCGCCGAACAGGACCCGCCGGGACAGGTCACGGATCTCCTCCCGCCGCGCAGTCGCCTCGGCGTCCTCCCGCTCCACGGCACTGGGCTCGGGAGCAACGAGAGCCTGCGCCTCCTCCACCATCGGAGCGGCGACTTCGCCCTCACCGGGCTCGACCAGCAGCGTGCCGTGCACCATGTTCATCCCGCAGGCGAAGCCGAACCGGCCCTCCCTGTCCGGGGTGAACGCCACGGCGGTCGTCTCGAACGCCGGAAGCGACGCGGCGAGTTGGAAGTCCGGGAAGACCATGCGGGAGGTGCAGTCGCCGCCCTCCTGCCGGTCGAAGACCAGCCGGACCGGTGTCCCTCGGCGGACCCGGATGAGATCCGGGGCGTAGCCGCCCTTGACCGTGATACCGATCTCCTGGACGCCGCCGACGAGTTTGGCCTGACTCGACTTCTTGGGCCCGAAGAAGTACCAGGCAAGAAAGCCGATCAGCGCGACCGCTCCGGCCAGGACCCCTATGTCCGACGTATTCATGACGTCCTTCCGTTCCTGTGACGCGCGATGCGGTAGCTGGCGCCGCGTATCGCGGCCTCGATTGCGACTGGTTCCGCCGGGGCGTCGTACAGCACGGCCACCGCTCGGGTGCGGGTGCTGACGTCGGCGACCGTTACCCCGGGCAGGGCGGTGACGGCGCCTTCGATGGCGTCCCGGCAGTCCCCGCAGGTAATGCCGGGGACAGCTCGCTCAAGGACTTTGGGCATGCCCACCTCCTGGGTCGCCCGGGACTTTGTCCAGGTCACCGGTGCCTGAACAGCACCTGCATCAGCTCGTCGTAGACGAGCGGGTCATCGCTCTTGATGGCATCGGTGACGCATCGCTCCAGGTAGTTGCGCAGCACCGTGCGGGACACCCCGTCCAGCGCCTTCTGCACGGACGTGATCTGGTCGAGCACATCCACGCAGTGCCGGCCCTCGCGGATCATCCGGCTGACGCCCTGCACCTGACCGCCGATCTTGGCCAGGCGCACCAGCGCGTCGTCGGCGGCTTCCGGGGCGATGAACTGCCGCTGCGGCGCGGTCTCGGAATCGGCCATGTGGCACCTCCTTCACCTCCTAAGCTACTCCTACCCCCTAGGGGTATCAAGAGGGCCTATAAGGGACACGGGCACGGTGGACTCGGCCCGGACGGAGTCCCGCCGGAGAGTAAACGCGCTGGTCACGGCCATAAGCGGTGACCGCACCACCGTAGGGGCTCAAGGCCTTCCCAGCGCCTGAGCAGCGGTAGCGCACAGCGCCCGCACACGGCCGCTTCATGGCCGCTTCACAACGCATCCCTACTGTCCAGCGCACCGGATGCAAAGGCGGCAGAAGGGACCACGAACCGATCAAGCGCCGAACCATCGGCGTGCCGTGGCCACCGCCCTGCTCGGCGGCCGCAGCACCTACGGCGCTGCGCACCGCCCTCGCTAGCTCGCCCACGACCGACCCCCTCCGCGACCCAGCCCCGAGCAACGGCCACGGCATGGACAGCCTTGATCAAGGCGAATGGCCGTATGCGGACACTGGCCCTGCCCACGACCGGATGCGCAGTGCCGGCCGCAACGCCGAGGGCGCTGGCGACACTCTGCTGCACACCGTAGGAGTTCTCGTGCCCAAGTCCCGTAAGCGGGTGCCCGACAAGCGCAAGATCCGTCAGCAGGCAAGCGTGCCGCCCGGCCGGCGGGGGGGTGCCCCGGGCCGGCCCACGCCGCAGCCCCCTCAGGCGCGGATCGTACTTCCGCCACTGGACCAAATACTTTCCCCCGGCATGTGGCCGCCTTCGACCACGCCGGCGTCGACGTCCCCCGCGACGGGTGTCCCGCGGGTACCGGGCCCGGCATCTTCGGTGACGGACGCAAAGGGGTCCTCGCCCATCGGGACGGCACCCCAGGCTGTTGGGACACAAACGGCCCCGGCTGCCGAGGTTCGGGGCAGCGGCCGGGCGCCCTGGAGGCAGGAGGTTGCCGAGCAGGCACCCGGGCTGGCGGCGACGTACTGGTTCGACGCCGTGCCAGATACCCATTCCGGGCCTTACACGGTGGCGATCACGTTCGCCGGGGTCCGCGATGGTGGCGAGCCCGGAAAGGATGCGCGGGACCGGTTCGAACGCGTGGAGACCCTGGAAGGGATAACCCCGGGCAGCGGCCGGATATCAGTCACCGCGAAGGTGGAGGACATCAACCCGGGGACCTGGCATGTCACCGCGACACCGGTCGCCCTCGTGCCTGCCGAAGACAGTGGCGCCCCTGAACCAGGGCCTCGGCTGGAACCGACGGTGGTGACGGCCTCGACCCGCCTCGCGCCCCTGGTCCGTGGCCCAGGCGTGCGCCCATTCGCCTGGCCGCTGCTGGTCGCTGCTGGTGTGGCGCTCGCCGTTCTCGTGCAAGGGTTGCTCGCCGCCCGAGCCGGGCTGGACACCGGGGCGGCGGTCTCCGCCTCGCTCGCCGGATCCGTGGTGGGTTACTTCACCGCGAAGGCCTACTACATGATCCAACACCGCCAGCACCTCCAGCAGTTCGTCCGCGCAGGTACCTGCATCCAGGGCTTCCTGCTGGGGACGTTCGGCACCGCGCTCGCGGTTGTCGCCGGGGCGGGCATCCCGGTGGGCACGTGGCTGGATGTGGCGGCACCAGGGGCGTTCTTGGCCATGGCCACAGCCCGGCCAGGGTGTTTCCTGGGCGGCTGCTGCGTGGGACGGCCCACCACCTCGCGATGGGGACTCTGGTCATCCGACCGCAGGGTCGGCATCCGGCGCGTACCCATCCAACTCATCGAAGCCCTCCTCGCCCTGACCCTCGGCGCGGCGACACTCGCCGCGGACCTGACATGGCGCCCTGCCACCCCAGGCACGCTCTTCGTCGCCGCCATGGCTGCCTACACCTTCGGACGGCAACTGCTGTTCCCGCTGCGCGCGGAAGCCCGCAAGACGAAGACCGGCCGGCCCCTCACCGCGGCCGCCACGCTCCTTGTGTTTCTGGCCGCGCTCGCGGCACCCCTCCTGGCCTGACACCGGCTGTCCACGTACCTCCTCATGTCGTGAGGGGCATGGGCAATCGTGTCGCTCCCGTCGTGCGTTGCGGTGCTGTGATCGCCGGGACACGCTGCCCCAGCGTCCACTCGGCCGACGAACTCCCTGGTCATAGGCGGTTCACCGGAGCCTCGTCACGCACGCGGGTACGGCCCCCAGGGGCCCGTCCCGCTCCGGCTCCGGTTGAGGCCACAGAGCCGGCACATCGCCGCTTCATGGATCCTTCACGGCACGCTCCTAGCGTCGGCAACACCTGGTCGAGAAGACACGAAGGAGCGACATCATGATCAAGCGGAAGACCGTCGGTCTCGCAGCGGCAGCCGCCCTGCTCGGCAGCCTCGGCGCCTTCGGCGCCACCACTGCCTTCGCCTCCTCCTCGCCCACCACGGACTCGACGCCGACACCCACCGCCACCGCGTCCACGCCCGGCATCGGCAGCGGCGACGGCATGGATACGAACGCCATGATCCGGCACTGCACCAAGCACCTGCCCGCGAACGAGCGTGACAAGGCGGAGAAGCAGATGCGCGACATGATGAGCGGTCGCGGCGAGTCTGGCGGTTCGATGATGGGCGGGGCCTCCGGCAGCTCGATGATGGGCGGCTCGATGACGAACATGATGGGCGGCAACGAAACCTCGGGGGACGGGTCCTGACTTCAGTGACGCCCGATCGACCCCACGCGTCCGTCCTGCGGGCGGATCGGACTCCGCCGTCAGCTCTTCCCTGGCCGCGGTCGGCTCCCCGCAGACGGGCGGCCCTCCCCTTCATCGGCCTGAGCCACTGGAAATAACCGCCGCATGCGACCCGCACGGTGACGCACATCGGTCGCCCATCGGGCTCTGAGCGTGGTTGCGTGACGGCGGGGCGCGGCATAGCGCGCTGGTGATAGGCCGGAGCTAGGAGATCTGACCGCATGGTGGAGGGGACGAAGACCACGGCCCAGGCCCCGTTGTCAGGTCGGCGAGCACCGGGGTGGCATGCCGCCAGGGAGAAGAAGGCAGCGAAGACAGGACTGGCCCGTTCATCGCTGCTGATGGCGCTGGGCACCGTCGTGTCCCGGTCGACGGGACTCATCCGGCAAGTGCTCCAGGCCGCGGCACTCGGCACGGGCCTGCTGGCCAGTACCTACAACACGGCAAACACGGTGCCGACCAGCCTGTACACCCTCTTGATCGGCGGTGCGCTCAACGCCGTGCTCGTGCCTCAGCTGGTGCGGGCCCGGGCCACGCATCTTGACGGCGGGCAGGCGTACGAGCAGCGTCTGGTGACGCTGGTGGTGTCCGTGCTGGGAGCCGGGACGGCGCTGGCCGTGTGGGCGGCGCCGCAGATCGTCGGCCTCTACATGCGGGACACCCCCGACAGCCACCAGGCGTTCGAACTGACCGTGGTCTTCGCCCGTTTCCTGCTGCCGCAGATCTTCTTCTACGGCCTGTTCAGCATCCACGGCCAAGTACTCAACGCCCGTGAGAAGTTCGGCGCGATGATGTGGACCCCCGTCCTCAACAACGTCGTCCTGATCGGAATATTCGCCGCCTACCTGGGACTCATGGCCGTCCCCGACCGGGTGGAGGACATCACCGCAGCCCAGGTGCGGCTGCTGGGCATCGGGACCACCGCCGGCATCGCCGTACAAGCCCTCGCGCTGATCCCGTTCGCGCGAGCCGCCGGCTTCCGTTTCCGCCCGCGGTTCGACTGGCGCGGCACCGGCCTGGGTTCGAGCGTCCACGCCGCCAAGTGGACCCTGCTGTTCGTGCTGGCCAACCAGGTCGCCCTGACCGTGGTCACCAACTACGCCAACGCCGCCGACCAGGAACTGCCGAAGGCCGGCGCGGGCTACACCGCCTACACCTACGCGCAGACCATCTGGATGCTGCCCCAGTCAATCGTCACCGTCTCCCTGGTGACCGCGCTGCTGCCCCGCATGAGCAAGGCCGCCGCCGAGGGCCGCATCCCGGACCTGCGCGTCGACCTCTCGCGCGCTCTGCGGGTCACTGGAGTCGTCATCGTGCCCGCCGCCTTCCTCTTCCTCGCCCTGGGCCCGCAGATCTCCACACTGCTGTTCGCACACGGTGCGACCGACACCGCCTCCGCCCAGCCCCTCGGTCACATGTTGCAGGCGTTCGGCCTCGGGCTGATCCCGTTCTCCACCGAGTACCTGCTGCTGCGCGGGTTCTATGCCTTCGAGGACACCCGCACTCCCTTCTTCATGGCCATGTGGATCGCGACGGTGAACATCGCCCTGGCCACCGCCTCCCACCTGCTGCTACCCGCTCGGTGGGCCGTGACCGGTATGGCCGGGGGCTACACACTGTCCTATCTGGCCGGTCTCGCGCTCACGGCCCGGCTGCTGCGCAAGCGGGTCGGCGGCCGTCTCGACGACGGGGCTGTGCGCCTCACGTACACGAAGCTGGTGTGCGCCGCGGGCCTCGGCGCCATCCTGGGCTGGGTCACCGCACGTACCTCGGCTGCCTTCCTGGGCACTGGCACTGGGCCTACCGCCATCACACTCACTGCGGGAACGTTGACGCTGGGCTTGGCCTACCTCGTCCTCGCCCGGCTGATGAAGATCAGCGAACTACGGCAACTGCCCGGACTGCGGTGAAACCCGAGCCACGCCCACTTCCCGATGGTGTCAGGTCGCTGGGGCGTGGTCGCGTTGTTGGCGGGCGGCGCCAGGACAGGGCGGCGACGGTGAGGCCGCCGGTGACGATGAAGATGTCGCAGAGGTTGAAGGTGGGCCACCAACCGGTCGCCAGGTAGTCGGTGACGACTCCGTCGGCGGCACGGTCGGCCAGGTTGGCCGCCGCGCCGCCGACGACGAGGGCGAGGGCCGCGGCGGCGGCCCGCGAGCGTGGTGCCATCCGCCAGGCGAACACGCGATGACCGTGGTCATCACGGCGGTGAGCGCGATCACCACCGGCGAGGGCAGGTTGTACCACCACCCCCGGCCCGGGCGACCAGTGCTGGCGGGCGCTGCACGGCCTGTACGCGCTGGCCTCCGGAGGCTAACCGCCCGACCCGCCCCCTGAAGCGCGAGGAGACCGCGCCGAGCCCGGAACGCCGAATCACCTCCACACCCGGCTCCGTGCCGATGAGCTCCGCACAGGCACAAGCCGCGGGAAATGGCGGCCATTTGCGGCCGCGTGGCGACGCACATCGGCCGCCCATCACACGCTCATCGATCCTTCACAGGGCCTGTCTAGTTTTTCCCGTATACCGCCCTTTACGGAGCATGCGGCCCCACTACCAGGAGCGATCTATGTGCCTGAACAAGAAAGTCCTCGCCGGCCTTGGCGCCGTCGCCGCCGTCCTGCTTCTTCTCAGGCCCGCCTGGGTCATCGCGGCGCTGCCGGTGCTGATCCTTGCCATCTGCCCGCTCAGCATGATCTTCATGATGCGCGGCATGCAGGGCAACGCCCAGAGCGGCCAGAAGGGCGCCTCCTGCGGCACCGGGGCCAAGAACCTGGCCTCCGACAGTCACACGGCCACCGAGGCCGATCTCAGCAAGCAGATCACCGACCTCCAGGCCGAACTGCGTCACCTCAAGGCCGCGAGGGCCTGGCAGGGCACCTCGACTGAGCAGCACTCGCCCGCTGTCGACATGTCCAAGCGGGACGAGGCCGACACCCGTCCCTGATCCCGATGCCCCCGGCAGACAGGACACAGTGACCATGCCCACCCAGGTCCCGGACTGCGCGGTGATTCGCGAGCTGCTGCCCCTCTACGTCCTTGACGCCCTCGAACCCGGGGAAGCAGCTCCCGTCCCCGCACACCTCGGAACCTGCCCGGTCTGCCGGGCCGAGCACGACGAACTCGCGGAGGTCGTGGCCCACCTCGCGGTGCTGCGCGAAGCACTGATCGGGGAGGATGGCACACATCTGGACCCGCGGTCCTCCGCCGCCCGGCACGGGCCTTGCCTTCCGCCCGGGAAGGGCCTCACCGGCCAGGGCCGCCTGCGCCGCACCGGTGGGCCCCGGTTCCCCGATCGCCGGCCGCACTGAACCACGGCCCGCCACCAGTCCCGGGGGACAGCGCAGAGCCTCCGCATCTTCATCACCGCTTCACACCCCCGTCGCAGCAGATCCGGTGAGCGGTGGTGGCCGATAACACGCCAGGGCCAGGACCGGGGAACCACGCGTCGGCTACTGTCGTCACCTAAAGAGCTTAGAAGTTTGATGGATCTTCGACGTGCGGAGGAGTCGCCCATGCAACCGGAGCCGAAACAGCACCTCGGTACCCCGTCCATACGCATCCACCGGACATCTGTCCGCGCCGCTGTGCTGGGCGCACTCGCCGCTGCAGTGCTCGTCGCCTGCAGCGGCGGCGGGGGCACGGGAGCTGCCGGAAACGCGCCGAAGAACGGGGCGGCATCGAAGTCCGCATCCGCAGGGATCACCGTGACGCCGGATTCGGGCAGGGCGGCCAAGCCGGGCAGCAAGGTGACGGTGAGGGCACACGGCGGGAGGCTGACCGAGGTGAAGGTGACCGCCCCCGGGGCCGACGCGTTCGCCGGCTCCTTGTCGAAGGACGGGCTCATCTGGACGTCCACCGCCCGCCTCGCGCCCGGCACGCGCTACACCGTGCTCGCCCGGGGCGAGGGCACGGATGGCAAGCCGATGTCCGAGCGGCGCACCATCACCACCGCGAAAGCCGGGGAGACCTTCGTCGGCGAGTACTTCCCCGACAAGGGTGCGACGGTTGGCGTCGCCACGCCTGTGTCCATCACCTTCAACAAGCCGATACGCGACAAGGCGGCCGTCGAGCGCGGCCTCACTGTGACCACATCCCCCACCGTCGAGGGAGCGTGGAGCTGGATGAAGGACCGCGACGGCAAGGACCGCATCGACTACCGGCCGCGGACGTTCTGGAAGCCCGCTACCGACGTCACTGTGCGGATGTCGCTCAGCGGCATCGACGCGGGCGGCGGCATCTACGGCACGCAGCAGCGGGTCGTCCACTTCCGCATCGGTAAGGCGGTCGTCAGCACGGTCGACGTGCGGCGCAAGACCATGACCGTCACCGAGAACGGCACGACGCTGCGCACCCTCCCGGTGTCCACCGGCAAGCCGGGCTTCGAGACCTGGAACGGCACCATGGTGGTCCTCAGCAAAGTGCCCACGATCCGGATGAACTCCCGTACGGTCGGGATCTTCGGCCCCGAGGCATACAACCTCGGCGAGGTCAGGTGGGACGTCCA
Source organism: Streptomyces sp. CA-106110 (assembly GCF_050936285.1). Taxonomy (NCBI): domain Bacteria; kingdom Bacillati; phylum Actinomycetota; class Actinomycetes; order Kitasatosporales; family Streptomycetaceae; genus Streptomyces; species Streptomyces sp. CA-106110. Next base: position 7,098,107 of record NZ_JBNJNB010000001.1, read on the forward strand.
GCTCACCCCCTCGGGCACCTACGCCCACGCGGCCCCGTGGAACGACGGCAAGTTCGGCCGGATCAACGGCAGTCACGGCTGCATCGGCATGAGCACAGCCGACGCCAAGTGGTTCTACGAGCATGTCGGCGTCGGCGATCCCGTCACCGTCGTCCACTCCAAGGACACCGTGGCCGTCAACAACGGCTACGGCGACTGGAACGTCGCCTGGCCGAAGTGGCGGGCGGGCAGCGCCCTGAACTGAACCGGTGTGTGAACTCCGCGCTTCACAGCGGAAGTTCGTAGCCGCTGATCCAGCCTTGCAGCTGCTGGATCAGCAGGCTCCACACGCCGGTCACCTGGGCGAGGCCCACGGCAACGAGCAGCACGCCGCCGATGCGGAGCACGGTGCGGGTGTGGCGGCGGGCGAAGGCGAAGGCCCGCATCGACTTGCCCAGGGCGAGGGTGAACAGCAGGAACGGGATGCCGACGCCGACGGCGTAGAGGAAGGCCAGGAAGGCTCCGCGCGCGGCCGAGCCGGTGGTCAGGGACAGCGAGAGGACGGCGGCGAGGGTGGGGCCGATGCACGGGGTCCAACCGATGCCGAACATCACGCCCAGCAGCGGTGCCCCCGCGAGCCCGGCCCGCGGCGTGAAGCGCGGTTTGAAGGTGCGCGAGAGCAGCGGGACACGCTCCAGCAGCCCCATGAACATCAGGCCGAGCACGATGGTGAGCACTCCGAGGACCCGGATCACGGCCTCCTGGTGAGCGAGCAGCACGGTGCTGACCGAACCGAAGAGCACCCCGTAGGCGGTGAACACGGCGGCGAAGCCGAGCACGAACAGGGCGGTGCCGGCCAGCGCACGGCGCCGGACGCGGCCGTCACCCCCGCCGTCCTGGGCGTCGGCGGCGGTCATGCCGGTGGTGAAGGAGAGGTAGCCGGGCACGAGCGGCAGGCAGCAGGGCGAGGCGACGGTGATCGCCCCGGCGGCCAGGGCGATCGGGGCGGCCAGCAGCAGCGAGCCGGAGCCGACCACCTGGCTGACGTCGACGGACAAGACGGGACCCTTTCCACGGCACGTAGGCCCGAACGGGCGCTCGTCCGGGCAGTGAGTCGACACGCACCCTATCTCCTATGTACCTTAGGTCCTAAGTCGCCTAGGTGATCTCGTCTGGGTGGCACTCGCTACCCAGGAAAGGCATGTGGATGAGCGAGCTTCTCTTCGGTACGACGCTGCTGGCGTCGTTCTTCGGCGGGGTGGTGGCCCTGCTGGCGCCGTGCTGCATCTCCGTGATGCTGCCGGCGTACTTCGCCACCGGGTTCCGCTCGCGCGGCCGGGTGGTTGCCGCGACCCTGGCGTTCGGCTCCGGGGTGGCCACCGTCATCGTGCCGATCGGGCTCGGCGCCGCCGCCATCTCGGCCGTGCTCCAGCACTACCACCTGTGGGTCTATCTGACCGGCGGAGTGCTGATGCTGCTCGGCGGCCTGGCCGTGCTCTACGGCTGGAAGCCGAACCTTCCGATGCCCTCGGGCCGCACACCCGGCGGGCAGGGCTTCGGCGCCGCCTACGCGCTGGGCGCCTTCTCCGGGATCGCCAGCGCCTGCTGCGCGCCCGTCCTGGCCGGGGTCGCCGTCTTGTCCGGGGCGACCGCCTCCTTCCCCGCTGCGCTCAGCGTGGGCCTGGTGTACGTACTGGGCATGGTCGCCCCGCTGGTGGTGATCGCCCTGGCCTGGGAGCGGGGCCACCGCGGGCCCGCCCGCATCCTTCAGGGCCGCCAGGTCCGGCTGCGCCTGGGAACCTGGCGCCGCAGCCTCGCACTGGGGGACCTGCTGGCCGGCGCACTACTGGTCGGCATGGGCGTCCTCACCGCGATCCTGGCGATCACCGGCCCGTCGATGCCGACGTCCGGCTGGCGGGTCACCTTCGCCGCAGACCTGCAGCACGCCGCCTCCGTCGCAACCGGATGGCTGGCCTGGGTGCCCGGCTGGGCCGTGGCAGTCGCCGCCGCCGTCGGCCTCGCCCTACTGATCCACCGCGCCCGCCGCCCCTCCGCGCGGGACGGCAACACCAACCCTGCCCAGCACGCCGACACGCAGCCCGCGACCGGCCCTGCCTGCTGCACACAGACCACCGACCCCGCCGACCCTGCCTCGCTCGCAAACACCGCTGCCCCCACCCGCACATTGGAGACTTCCGCCGATGGCCGCTAGCACAACCAAGCACCAGACGAAGGCCGCCCGCAGCGCACGGATCGCCGCAGAGCGCGCACACCAGCAACAGCAGGAGCAGCGGCGCCGGATTGTACGCATCGCGGTCGTCGCGGCGGTGCTGATCGCCGTGATCGGCGGCCTGTACACGGTGTTCCACCGCTCCGAGCAATCCTCGACGGGCAGCGGCTACGAGGTCGGCAGCCCCGGCATCGGCAAGACCGCCCCCGGCTTCTCCCTCGCCTCCAGCACCGGCCAGACCACCAGCCTTGCCGTCTACAAGGGCAAGACCGTGCTGCTGTACTTCCAGGAGGGCCTGACCTGCCAGCCGTGCTGGGATCAGATCCGCGACCTGGAGCAGAACACCGCCCAGGTCAAGGCCGCCGGCATCGACCAGATCGTCTCGATCACCAGCGACCCGGCGAACCTGATCGCCCGCAAGGTCAAGGACGAGAAGCTCACCACGCCGGTACTCTCCGACCCCGACCTGAAGGTCTCCCAGACGTACGACGCCAACCAGTACGGAATGATGGGCAACTCCCGCGACGGCCACAGCTTCGTCCTCGTCGGACCGGACGGAAAGATCCAGTGGCGCGCCGACTACGGCGGCGCCCCCAAGTACACGATGTACGTCAAGGTCGACAAGCTGCTCGCCGACCTGAAGGCGGGGCGCAAGGCATGAGCACCGAAACCACCGCCGTAGCCCGTGAGATCACCCTGCTCACCCAGGCCGACTGCACGATGTGCGAGCACGCCAAGCAGGTCCTGGACAAAGTCGGCGCCGACCACCCGCTGACCGTCACCGAGATCGACCTCGGCAGCCAGGAGGGACAGCGACTCGCCCTGCTCGCCGGAGTGCTCTTCGCCCCCGGAATCCTGCTGGACGGGCTCCCCTTCTCCTACGGCCGGCTGTCCGAACGCCGCCTGCGCCGCGCCCTCACCCGCACCACCACCAGCACTTCCCGTACCACCGACAGGAGTTCGTCATGAGTCAGATCCTTTACGTCCTGCCCGCCCTGGCCTGCCCGGTCGGCATGGGCGCGATGATGTGGTTCATGATGCGGTCGGGCAACAAGAACACCGCCGCGCCCGCCGCCGATCCGCGCGAACAGGAACTCGCCTCTCTGCGCGAGGAGATCGCCGACCTGCGCAAGAAAGTGCCCGCCCCGGCGCAGCGGGGACACACGCCGTGACCGCGTACGTTCTGCCGCTGCTCGCCACCGCCGCGGCGGCCGGTCTGACCTATGTCTTCTGCGTCCGCCCGATGAGCCGCGACGGCTCCTGCCACCTGAGCGCGCAGCCGTCGTCCGACTCGTCGGCGGCGACGGACGCGGAGATCCGGCGCCTGCGCGAAGAGATCCAACTCCTGCACCACGAAGCCGACCTGGCCCGTCGCTCCACGGTGCCGCTCGACAAGGAGAACCCGCGCTGAGCACGCCCGCCACACAGCCGCGACGGCCCGCCCGACTCCCCGGTGGCGCCGGAACGTCCCGGCGCACCACCCTGACCGCCCTGCTGGCCCTGACGACCGGCACCCTGACCGCCTGCGGCGATCTCCAGGGCAGCACGAAGAAGGACAGCGCCGGCACCGGACTCGGCGCTACCAAGGGCAGTACGTCGAAGTATTTCGAGCCCGGCCAACGCGCCTTCACCCCCACCCTCAAGGGCACCCTCCTGGACGGTGAGCACGCCGACATCGCGCGCATGCGTGGCAGCGTCGTGGTCATCAACGTCTGGGGTTCCTGGTGCGCGCCGTGCCGCCAGGAGGCCCCCGAACTGGCCCGCCTGGCCAAGACCACCAAGGCCCTCGGTGTAGAGTTCCTGGGCGTCGACATCCGCGACAGCAAGACCGCCGCCGTCGCCTTCGAGCGGGACTACGGCATCACCTATCCGAGCATCTTCGACCCCGACAGCCGGTCGATGCTGGGGTTCAAGGCGATGGCGCCGAGGGCCGTGCCCACCACGTACGTCCTGGACCGTGCCGGGAAGGTGGCCGCCATCTCCATCGGCCCGCTGACCGCTCGGGCGTTCCTGCCCATCATCCAGGGGATCGCGGCCGAGAAGCCGTGACAACTCGGGTCAGGTAGCCGGCAGACCGGCACTGTATCTCTCAGGGCGTGAGCAGGGCGTCCAGGCGGCGACTGAATTCGTCGTGGTCGATCTCACCGCGGGCGTAGCTGTCCTTGAGGATCTCCACAGCGTGGTGCTGCGGCTCGAGCGGCCGCGGCGGCGCACTCGAGGTACGGGGCAGCGACGCCCGTACGGTGCGCAGGCTGAGACCTGCGGCCAGGACCGCCAGGAGAAGCAGCACACTGAGCGCGGCCAGCGCCCCGGTCGCGAAGTACGCGTCACACATGGTCACTCCTCGGTGTCCGCGCCAGCCTCCGACGCGGGTGTCGCGGGCGCGGGCTTGCGGGCGACGCCGATGACGCACGGGGCGTTCGGCAGGGTGCGGCCGTTGACGACGAAGTCGAAGCGCCAGCGCGGTCCATGGTGAAACGGTCCGGCCTCGCCGGCTCCCCGACGATCCTCATCGGCGGCCGCGCCCCGTTCACCGAGCCCGGCGCCACCCCGTCGCTCTCTTGCCGGATCTACCCGCTGGGGCACCCGATGCCGACCAGCTCCGGCAGGCCCTCGAAGCAGCCGCCCACGCCGCGGACTGACCCGGACGTTCCGCACAACAGGGCCTCGGTGGTCGTGCTGCCGAGGCCCCGGAAGCGGGCGGCTGACCTGTGAGCCAGGTAGGGATTACATGCCGCTGCAGCAGCCGCAGCTCGTCGTGCTCCCTGCTGTCATGGCTGCGCACATGCGCTGGCACCCCGCTGTGCCGCAGCAGTTGGGCGGACAGCACTTGGCGCAGTCCGGCTTGCAGCAGGTGCAGTGGGTCATGTGTACGTCGGCGTGGGCCGCCGCGGCTGTGGTGGGGGTGGGCGGCTGTGGTACGGCCTGGGCCGATGTGAGGCCCGCGATTCCGATGCTGGCCGTGATGGCGCTTGCGGCGAGAACGCCGGCGCGGGCGAGGATCCGTCGCCTCATGGGAGATACCTCCTTCCGCTCCTCCCATTCTCCCGCCCAGGGCTTGAGGAGGCTTGCGGGGCAGGTCAAAGGGGCACCGAGTACGGGCGCATCGACAAGACCATGCACCTGCTCGCCCTGGTCGACCCGGTCGACGACACTTACCGGCGGCTGATGAACCGGCAGCTCACCGTGCAGGAGTCCCGCCGTCGGCTCGCCCTCGCGATCTGCCACGGCGGCCGGGGCCAGATCCGCCAGGCGTACCGCGAAGGCCAAGAGGACCAGCTCGCCGCGCTCGGCCTGGTCCTCAACGCCTTGGTGCTGTGGAACACCCGCTACCTGGACGCGGCCGTCACCCGGCTCCGCGCTGAAGGCCACGACATCAAGGACGCGGCCGTCGCCCGCCTCTCCCCGCTCAAGGACCGGCACATCAACTTCTTGGGCCGCTACCTGTTCAACATCAAGGCCAGTGGCCCCGGCCAGGGGCTGCGCCCCTTCCGGGACCCCGCCGCTGTCGAGGACGCCGAGGACTGAGGGCCCCCGCGTCGGTCGTCGCAGGGGCCCTCGGTGTGTGCGGGCGGTCAGTTGCAGCAGTCGCAGCCGGGGCGGCAGCCGCAGGCGTCGGCTGCGGTGTCGGCCGTGACCGGGGTGGAGGAAGCGGTGGGTGCGCAGCAGCCTTTGCCCTGCCAGGCGTCGCGGCCTTCCTTGACGGCGATGACAGCGATGACCAGGGCGGCGATCGGGTCGGCCCAGGACCAGCCCAGGGCGAGGTTGGCCAGCAGTCCGGCGAGCAGGACGGCGGACAGGTAAGTGCACAGCAGCGTCTGCTTGGAGTCGGCGACCGCGCTGGCGGAGCCGAGTTCGCGCCCGGCCTTGCGTTGGGCCCGCGACAGGAACGGCATGATGGCCAGCGACAGCGCGGCCAGGACGATGCCGGGTACCGAGTGGTCTGCTGCTCCCGTGCCGGTCAGGGCGCGCACGGAGTCGATGCCGACGTAGGCGGCCAGCAGGAAGAAGGACAGGGAGATGATCCGCAGCGTTGTCTTCTCACGAGCCTCGCGCACGGCGTGGTCGCGGGCGGAGAACTGCCAGGCGACCGCCGCGGCCGAGGAGACCTCGATGACCGAGTCCAAGCCGAAGCCGACCAGGGCGGTGGAGGATGCGGCCGTTCCGGCGGTGATCGCGACGACCGCCTCAACGACGTTGTAGGTGATCGTCGCGGCCACCAGCATCCTCACCCGCCGGGCGAGCGCCTCGCGGCGGGCAGGCGAGGGCCCGAGCCTCATCTGCACGTCGACGGCCATCAGCAGCAGCCCTTTGTCGCCGCGTCGGGGCAGGTGCGGTCGTTCTCGACGGCGACCACGGCGTTGCGCAGGTCGTCCAGGGCGTGGCCGAGGCGTTCGTCGGCCAGCTCGTAGCGGGTGCGCCGGCCGACGGGCACGCCGACGACCAGTCCGCAATCGCGCAGGCAGGCGAGGTGGTTGGACAGCCGGGTACGGGAGACGCCGAGCGAGTCGGCGAGGTCGGCCGGGTGGGCGGGGGCCTGCCGCAGCGTCAGGAGGATCCGGCAGCGGACCGGGTCGGCGAGCGCGCGGCCGAAACGAGCCAGCACCTCGATGTCAGGGGCGATCGTCAGCACAGCCACGACAGTACATGAAGTCATGAATTCACGTAACCGTGGATTGACGGGTCGCGGCTTTCGCGGGGGCAGGCCGGTGCGCCAGCCGGTTGGGCTGGCCGGCGCACCGGTGTCCTACGCCGAGGTGCTGCGCCGGATCCAGCGCAGCAGGGCCGGCACCGCGGCGGGACGGCTGCCGGCGGGAACCGGTTCGGGCGGCGCACTGCGCACCTGGCGTGCCGGAGCGGTGGGAGCGGGTCGGGATTGCGCGGCCTCGGCTCGTACGAGCGCGGCGATGACCTGGTAGGGGTCGCTGGGCATGGCTCTCCTGCGGTAGTGGCGTGTGGGGCTCGGCGAGAGGGCGGCGACCGGTTCTGATGCGATCGCGGCCGGGCCCGGTCAGCAGCGCAGGATCTGGAGCAGCGGGGCGGGCGGCATCCCAGGGTCGGCGGGCGGCGCGACCGCCGTCGGCCGGCCGCTGCGAGGCGGCGTGGCGAAGTCGGCTGCCGTGGCGGCCGGGACGGGCGGGTGGCACTGGCCGCGGGTGGCGCCCGTGTCCGGGCAGGCGCGGGCCCGCGGGTCATGTTCAGGGTGGGTCCGGCCGTCCGGCACCGTCGCAGAAACGGCCGGCGGCGGGCACAGGCGCGCGCCCCCGAGGCTTGCGGCCACCGCGGCTGCCGGCCGCAGGTGGGGGCAGCCGGGGTCCTCGGCGACCAGGTGGGACTGGGCGGGGGTGAGCAGTGCGTGCAGCAGCGTGACCAGGGTCAGCAGCAGGCTGGCGGCCACTGCCCGGATCGGAGAGGAGGACTGCGTGGACATCCGCGTGCTCGCCTCCCGCCCGTGAGTGCCATGAGATGGGTGCCGCCTCCGGCATGATCAGGCTGGCTGGCTGCGCCGTGCGAGCGAAGCCACCCGAACGAGGGCTGCTCTCACCCGTTCGGGCGCGTAATGATTTTCGGTATCACCGCAGGTGGAAGTGGTAACGATCCCCAATGCAGCCTTTGGAGAATGCCACCGGGGCGCGGTTCACTTGACGCTCTCGCCGCACTTCAGCGCGGCCGATTCCACGGGGTGACCGATTGTCCGAACACGACCACGAGCACGACGAGAGCGCGGGTGGCCACTCCGGGCATGCACACGGGATCTCAGCGGACGCTGACCGGCGCTGGCTGACGATAGCGCTGACCCTCATCGCGGTGTTCATGTTCGCCGAGGTCATCGTCGGCGGGATTGCCAACTCGCTCGCGCTGATCTCGGACGCCGCGCACATGCTCACCGACGTGGCCTCGATCGTGCTGGCCCTGGTGGCGATGAAGCTGGCGGCCCGGCCCGCCAGGGGTATGTACACCTACGGGCTCAAGCGGGTGGAGATCCTCTCCGCGCAGGCCAACGGCCTGACCCTGCTGCTGCTGTCGGTGTGGCTGGCGTATGAGTCCGTCCACCGGCTGATCTCACCGCTCGATGTCACCGGTGGCCTGGTGCTGGCCACAGCCCTGGTCGGGGTCGCGGTCAACCTGGCGGCGACCTGGGCGATCTCGAAGGCCAACCGCACCAGCATGAACGTCGAGGGCGCCTACCAGCACATCCTGACCGACCTGTTCGGATTCATCGCCACCGCGATCGCCGGTGCGATCGTGCTGACCACCGGCTTCGCCCGCGCCGACGCCATCGCCTCCCTGTTGGTCGTCGTCCTCATGCTGAAAGCCGGCTACGGCCTGGTCCGCGACTCCGCCCGGGTCTTCCTGGAAGCCGCCCCCGCAGGCGTCGATCCCGACGCCCTCGGTGACCGCCTCGCCGGTCAGGACGCCGTCGTCGAAATCCACGACCTGCACGTCTGGCAGATCACCTCGGGGCAGAACGCCCTGTCCGCGCACGTTCTGGTCAGCCCCGGCAGCGACTGCCACCAGGTACGCCGCGACCTCCAGCAGCTCCTGGCAGCCGAGTACCGCATCAGTCACGCCACCTTGCAGGTCGACCACGCCGGGCACCTCACTGCGGACCCGGCGCTGATCACCGGCGAGGGCACCGCGACCGGAGACGGACACTGCGAGGACGCCCACGGGCCCGTCCACACCTCCCGACCCCACGACCACTGACCGGACAGCCACCGATCCGTCGACGCACCGGGGACGGTAGGCGGACGGGAAAGGCGGTCCAGGCAGGCAGCCCGCACGCTCGGCTGCCTGCCTGCGCCCAACAGGTCAGCACCTCGCCCGACTGCTCGCGCAGTCCCGGCGTGCTCGCCGGGAACGCGGCTGCGGTCACGCGGTCGCGCCGCGCTGCTTGAGCATGTCCGCCATCACCTTGATCTCCGCCCTCTGGCTGTCCACCATGCCCTGGGCCAGCCGCCGCACTTGTTCGGTCTTCGCCATCTCGGCCGCTGCCTCGGACATGGCGATGCCGCCCATGTGATGCGCGGTCAGCAGCCGTAGATACAGGATCTCCGCGGTCTTGCCCGTGGCGTTGCGTAGCTGATCCATCTGGGTGTTGGTGGCCATACCAGGCATGAGGGAGCCGTCGTGCGGCATGTAGTCCATGCCGTTCATGCCCGCCATCCCCTTCATGCCGCTCATGTCGTGGCCCATCCAGGACATGGGCGGCTCCTGCGAGGACTTCGGCAGTCCCCAGACGTCCAGCCAGCCCAGCAGCATGCCGCGCTGGTTGGCTTGGGTGTTGATGACGTCGTATGCCAGACGCCGCACGTCCTCGTCGCCGGTGCGGTCGCGCACGATGAACGACAGCTCCACCGCCTGCTGGTGGTGGATGGCCATGTCGCGGGCGAAGCCGGCGTCCACCGAGTCCTGCGTCGGGACGGCTTCGGTGCTGTTGCCGGCCGGCCGCAGCAGCACCGCGACCACGGCCACGACGGCCAGCACCGTGGCCAGGGAACCGCCGATCAGGAGGCGTGACAGCCTCCGCGTGCTGCGCCGCCCCTCCAGGGACGCCTCGTCAACCTGCACCTCGTCCGTGTCGAGGTCGGACGTGCTCATGAGGACTTCCCGCCGGTGCAGGCAGCTCCCGGCTCAGGCGTCTGCGGTCCCTGGACGTACTTGTCGAAGAACTCGTTCACGCGCGGGTCGGACGCGGTGTTCACGTTCAGCTGGTGCCCCCAGGCCGACAGCGTGATCGGCGACGACTCGGTCTTGTAGGGGCTCATCAGGGTGTACGGCGTCTTGGCCACTTTCGCCGCGAGGGTTTTCACGTCGGCCTGCGTGGCCTTGTCGTTGTAGGTGACCCAGACGGAGCCATGCTCCAGGGAGTGCACGGCGTTCTCGTTCTGGAGCTCGTGGGTGTAGACGTTGCCGTTGCAGTCCTGCCAGACCGGGGCGTGATTGCCGCCGACCGGCGGGGTCATCGGGTAGTTGACCTTGGTGGTGACGTGGTTGCGGCTCAGGTTCGACCAGGTCTTCTCGCCGGCGATGGGGGCTGCCTTGGCCTTCTCCTTGTTGTTGGCCTGGTCGATCAGGTACCAGCCGCCGCCCACCAGCCCGGCCAGTATCGCCGTGGAAGCCACGATGGTGATGATCCGGATACGCCGCTCACGGGCGCGTTCGGTCCGGCGCTGTTCCTCTATCCGGGCACGGCGGGCCTCGGCCCTTTCCTTGCCCGAGGGCTTGTTGCCCGTGGGCTTGTTCGTGTTCTTGCCGTTGCCGGGGTTCGTGTTCTTGGAGTTGGCGGATGCCATGGGAGTGTCCTTGTCCCCGCCGTCTTGGGGCACGGCGGTGCTGCGCTGTGTGGTCGGAAAGCCCGGAATGCCGAAGCTCTGGCGCGCTGGGCGCGGGCGTCGGCCGATGGCTTCTAGATGCGCAGCAGTTGCAGCATGTGCGGGTCAGGAGGCCCCGGTCCGCTGCCGGCGGCACTGGGGCGGTGCGACAAGAACGCGGCCGGCAGATACCACGTGTCCAGGCCCGGGACCGCCGACGGCGCCATCACGGGCGAGGTAGTGGTGACGCCGTTCTGGCCGGGGCTGTCACAACAGGACGAGTGCGGCTGACCGGACACCTGGGCGCAGTGGGCCGCATCGCAGTCGCCGGACGAATGGACATCCTGACGCGGACTACCGGCAGCCGAAAGGCAGCTACCGGGCCCGTCACTCTCCATGGCCATCGCGGGCCGGACGTGCCCGACCATGGCGGCGTGGTCCATGGTTGCCATGGAGGAGGACGGCCCGGACACAATCGTCAGGCCGCAGGCGACGGCGCTCGTGGTGAGGACCGCCAGCAGCAGGGCGAACAGGGCGTGCGCAGGGCGCCGCGGACCGCGCCGGAGTGCCCGGCGGGCTGCTCGTGTCACCCTGACCATCCTGCTCGTCCCGTTCTCGTCACCGGCCGCCGGTCTCTGCGCCGTGCCCGTCCGCGTGGTCGCCCTCCGGTTCGGGATAGGTGAAGCTGCGGCGGATGAAATGGTTGGGGGCGACGAGGGTCTCCCGCACGACACGGTCTTGTCCGTCCAGCGTAAGTTCCAGGGCGAGGCGTTCGCCGGGGAAACCGAGGGCGAGAACGGTGTTGCCCTCCGCGTCGGTGAAGCGAGAGCTGAGCGGCGCGGTTCCCTTGGCGTACGGCTCGGAGTCGACGAACTGATTGCCTGTGACCTGCAGCTGGGTCGGGGCGACCGCGGTGCGGGCGGTGTCGCTGGCGACCTGCTCGTGCAGCGTGAACGTGCCCACGGCGCGCATCGCCTTCACGGTGCGCTGCAGCAGGTCCGCGTCCGGACGCACCGGCCACATCACCCGTAGGGTGTCCCGGCCGCCGCCCCAGCCGTCGGCGGCCGCCCGCACGGTGAGCAGGTTGAGGCCCTTGTGCCAGGTCACCGGCGCGTAGAAGCAGCCCTCACCGCAGCCGCGCACGGCCACCGCACGGCTGCTGCCCCCGGGCGTGGTCAGGGTCAGGCCAGCCTCGTACGACAGGCCTGACGTACCGCCGTTGTCGAGATCGGTGTCCGGGGCGGTCAGCCGCACCACGACCTGGCCCTGGCTGGCGGTGGCTGCGATGCCGATCTGGTCGGCCCGCCCGCCCACGGTGATCGCGTTCCCGCTCGGCGGCGGCGCGAAAGGCAGGGCCGCGTTGGCGTCCCTGGGCGGCTGGGTCACCCCGAGCCACGCGGTGACACCCAGTACCGCCACCAGCGCGGACGCCTCGACACCGGCCAGCCGATGCGGCGCACTGCGCGCGAGCCGCCATCGGGCGGCCAACGCCAGCCCGCACACGCCCGCCACCAAGGCGAGCTTGACCACGAGCAGCCGCCCGAAGTCCGTGTCCCACAGCTTCAGCGGGGAGACCAGCAGCAGGCCGGACAGCGTGCCGGTCAGCAGCACGACGATCACCAGCGCCAACGCGATGCGGGCATAGGCACGCAGCACCGCCCGTGCCGGCGGCGCCCACCGCCAGGCCCAGCCCACGCGCAGCACATGCACGAGCGCGCCGACCCACACCGCCGCCGCCGTCAGATGGACCGTGGTCAGCACCGGCCCCCACACCGCGGACTCGGCCGCAGGATGCGCCCGCAGCCCCTCTGCCACCACCGCCGCGAACAGTGCGACGACCGCCACCCACTGCTGTTTCAGCCGCAGGGCAATCAGGAAACCGAGCCAGCCGGCGATCTCGACCAACGCCAGGACACCGGGCCGCCCGCCGAAGAGAGCGGAGGCAGAAGGCGAGGTGATCCCGCGCACCAGGCTGCCGCCACCGGCGATCAGCAGCGCCAGTCCGATCGAGGCCACCAGGCCCGCCGCGGCGCCGGGCAGGGTGCAGGTTCGGACCGCGGCAGCCCCCTCCGGAGCGCGCCGTCGGGCAGCCAGCCACTCACCGACCAGCGAGCCGAGCGTCAACGCGAACGCCGCGAACAGAACCCAGCGCAGCACAGCGGTCGCCGGAGCCCCGGCTGCCTGCTGTCCGCCCGAGGATCCAGCGGCCGCCAGCCCGGCCGTGGTGGACCCCACCGCGAACTGGTAGGTGCCGCTCATCACGTCGCCGTCCGGCGCGACCGCCTGCCAGGACACCGTGTACACGCCGGGCCCCACCGCCGAGCGGACCGGCGCCGTCAGTTGCTTGCCGCCCTCGCTGCGTCCGACCGCACCCAGTGCCACCGGCTTCCCGCCCGATGCGGACACCTGAAGCGTCCTGGCCCCACTCGGCTGCACCGGCTCGTCGAAGACGAGGGAGATCTCCTTGGGCGCCGTCGGAACGGCCCCCTCGATGGCCGGAGAGGCGAACAGCAGCACGGCATGAGCCTGCGCCGATGCGGTCGCGGACAGCAGTCCGGCAAGGGCCAGCAGCACGGTAGCCAGCAGACGAGTGGCCCAGCGGGCCCGTACACCACACATCCCAATTACCTAAGTGCACTAGGAGATCGTGCGGTCAACCTACCAGCCCCGGTACCAGGACCAGCGCGGTGGGCTCAGCCGGACATCTGCGCGGTCCCGGCGACGGGGACCTCCGACAGGGGACACGCGTTCATACCGATCGCCGCCACCGCAGGTTCGGCAGCCAGGGCCAGCGGGAGGGTCAGCACGGCGGCCACCATCAGCCCACCGGCCCAGACAGCCGCACGGTGCAGGGGCCGCTGCGGACCGAGCAGCCGCCGCACCCGTCCGGCCACGTGCCCGCCGGTAGCGGCCAGGGCAGCTGCCGGTGCCCCCGCCCCCGCCAGGTCCACCAGTGCCCCGGCCAGAGTCAGCGCACCCGAACGCGCCGTCGCCTCATCATCGGCGGCCATCTCCACCAGCCGCCGCGTCTCACCCGCGGCCGTACGGAACAGCGCCACCCGAGGGAAGGCCCGCTCCAGCGCCTCGGCATACGCCAGCACCAGGTGATGCCGCTGCCGGATATGCGCCCGCTCATGCGCGATCACGACGTCCAGGGCGCGCGGCTCCAGCGCCGCCAGCGCCGCCGTGGTCAACACGACCCGGTGACCGCGGCCGGGCAGGCAATACGCCGCCGGACGGTCGTCGTCCAGCACCGTGATCCCAAGATCGGTCCGGCGCCTGCCCACCAGCGTCAGCACCTCGGCATGCCGGGTACGCTCCCGCCGCGCCCGCACCAGGGCGGCGGCCAGGCATCCGCCGATCCGGCCCACCAGGGCCAGCGCCAGCACGGTGCCGCTCGCCGCTACAGCCGCCCCGCCCGGAGCCGCGTACTGCGCCCGCAGCGCCATCACACACGCCTGCAGCATCTCGGCGAGGTTCCCACTGACCGGCACGGTCGGCACCGCCACGGCGAGCCCGGCCAGCGCGACGGAAACGACGACGGTAGCCGTCAACGCCTGCCAGGCCCAGATACCCAGCCGCGGCGCCCGGGACGTCCAAGAGGCGCGGGCGAGCCACGCCGGACCAAGCACGCCCAGCACCGCGGCGTACCCGAGGAGCAGGACGGCGACCCTCATGCCTGGCCCCCTTCACCCCGGGCGGCGAGCGCGGCCCGCAGCTCGGCGACCTCGTCGGCGTCCATCTCGTCGAACAGCTTCACCAGGGTCGCGGTGCGGTCCGCGCCGGTCGCCCACACCTGGTCGATCAGCGAGGCCGCGTACTCCTCACGACTCTTCGTCGCCTCGTAGCGGAAGGCCCGGCCGTCCTTGGCACGGGACAGCCAGCCCTTGCGGTGCAGGATCTCCGTGACGGTGTGCACCGTGTTGTACGCCAGCGCCTGCGGACGCTCACCATTCAGCTGCTCCAGCACCTCGCGCACCGTCACCGGCGCGTCCACGGCCCAGACGACATCCATGATCGCCTGCTCCAGTTCGCCGAATCCCCGCATTCCCGGCCGCCTCCGTCCACGAAAACCTAAGCAGCATGGTACTTGCCGCCCCGAGGGCACCGTCCAATAGCGTCACGTGCGCGCAAGGTTTCATGGAGTCGCCTCGACCAGGTGCACATGGCCCTGCCCGTCGGACGGCCTATCGCGCACATCGGCCTTTCCCGGCTACTCGCACATTAGTTCGACATACGTGAACATAGATGTATATCGAATCCCTAGGGCCTACCGCTGCCGCCTGAGGCTCCCGAGTCCGTGGTGCCGTGCTGCCCGCCACTGGGCGAGCGGCCGCTGACCGCCGAGGAGGCCGAGCGGACCGCCCGCATGCCCAAGGCGCTCGGCGGCCCGGTGCGCCTGCGGCTCTTCCCACTGGTCATCTCGCACGAAAGCACGAAAGCGGCGAGGCATGCGTTTGCGACATCTCCGACGTCGGCGTCTCACAGCCCACCGTCTCCCACCACATGAAGTAGCTCAAGCATGCCGGGCTGCTGACTTCCGAGCGGTGCGGCACATGGGTTTACTACCCGGTGGAGCCGTCGTTGGTGGTGGCGATGGGGCAATTCCTGGCACGCGCCGAATGAGCTGCCGGGCGAGGGGGACAGGCCATGGAGAGCGCGAGTCGGATCGACCGGCAGGCGATTCACGCCGAGTTGGAGCGCGCCCGCACGGAGTTCCACGCCCTCTTGGACACGGCAACGAAGGCCGACCTGGGCAAGCGCACCGACGGCACCCGGTGGACCAATGAACAGCTGCTTTTCCACATGCTGTTCGGCTACATCCTGATGCTGCCCCTGTTGTTCCTGATGCGGGTCTTCTCACGCCTTCCTCGTGGGGCCAGCCGCGGCTTCGCTCGTCTCTTGAACGCCGCGGCCAGGCCTTTCCACGTCGTCAACTACCTGGGACCGCTTGGCGGCGCCAAGGTCTTCGGGCGCCGCCGGATGGGAGTGACATTCGACCGCGTCATCGTCTCCTTGCACCGTCGACTCGACGCCGAGCGCGAGGCGGGTCTCGCGCTCGGCATGCACTACCCCGAACGGTGGGACCCCTTCTTTCGCGACTTCATGACCGCCGGGGACCTCTACCGCTACCCGACCCAGCACTTCGACTTTCACCGCCGGCAGCTCACCCTTGGCAGTGGCCGCCGGCCGTAGACGCGTCTGCGCCAACGATGAGCGCGTCTTACGGCAGTTCCTCGGTGCGCCCGTCCGTCCGGGTTCGACCCGGGCTGCGATATCGCCCGTTCGTGCGGAAGTTGCTTGCCGAGCAAGGGTCTCCGCTTGGTCGACGAGTTCCTCAAGCCTGTCACTTCCGAGGTCGTGGCGGCCGCGGACGTGGTCGTCACGTTGGGATGCGGCGACGCCTGCGCCGTGTTGCCCGGTCGGCGCTATGTGGACTGGGACCTGGCGGATCTGTCCGGCCTTGACGTCGAGAGCGCACGCTCGGTGTGCGACGCGCTGGCCGGGCGGGTCGACG
Organism: Streptomyces sp. CA-106110; assembly: GCF_050936285.1. Taxonomy (NCBI): domain Bacteria; kingdom Bacillati; phylum Actinomycetota; class Actinomycetes; order Kitasatosporales; family Streptomycetaceae; genus Streptomyces; species Streptomyces sp. CA-106110. The sequence goes on from NZ_JBNJNB010000001.1 coordinate 7,114,149, forward strand.
CGCTGGCCCGCGAACTGCTCGGCCTGCCGGTTTCGGGCCGTCTCGCCGACCTCGATCTGGGCCGCAGTGTATGACGTCGTTGCGGCAGGGGAATCGTGCGACGGGTGCCCATCGCCACGTACCGGCGACTACGCATTGTGCACGGGGCCGCCGACCAGCGGGCACGTCGTGACTCTCGGCTCCGGCCCGTCCGACGAGCGCCACGGACGGACCGGTACCGGCTCAGGGATGGGGTCGCTGCTGCCGCTCGCGCGTTCGACAGTGCGCCCGGGCCATTGCCGCTACAGGAAGGTCAGCTGCTTGGGTGCGTCCGGGTCGGGCGGCGGCAGCTGGGCAGGGGACGGTGCGTCGGGTGCGTTCCGGTTGGCTCGCAGCCACCACGCGAACTGCCAGTTGCGGCAGGTGCGCCTCATCCGACTGACCGCCCGTCGGTGTAGGCGGGCACTCCGCAACGTTGAAGGCCTAGGCGCCCTGCCACGTGTGGTGCACCCAGGCCAGCTTTTGGAGCGGGGGCAGACTCAGCACGGGGGGAACCGAGCCTGCCCCTGCACGTCGGCGCCCACGAGCCTCCCCCTGGAGTGCAGGCGCCTGACCCCGCGCAGGGTCACTCTCCTCAGCGGCTGGCGCGACTGGAGTGTCACGGGTGACGGCAGACGGTTACACACACAACACCTCCGTGAGGCCGTCCACTTGCGTGCCTCACAATGAGGTCACATCCCCTCCATGGCAGCTCGGTACGGCGGCACGATCCGAACTGCCGTCGCCAAGCAGCGGCCCACCGCAACATCATCATCTGCGGCGGGAGTACGAATCGGGTCGGGGGCGGCGGGGGCGAGGAGTGGGCCACCCGTCCCCGCTGGTTGTTGCGGTGAGGCGCTCCGCTACCCGTAGGCCTGGCTGCGGCCACTCGTAGCTGCGCATCGTGATCGAGATCGTACCGGCCAAGTCCACCGACACCTGGTAGAACACCCGGCCATCAGCCCAGTCCTGGCGTGCTGCGACGGGCGCCCACCGCCACGCCCCGTGCGAGAAAACCTCGAGCACCGGTCCGCCGACCCGCGGGTAGACGGTGACCTTCGGCTCGGGCCCGTCCTCGCGGCGCCACGGACGGGCCGGTGTCGGCTCGGGGATGTCGCTGCTCTCGCTCACATGTTCGACGGTACGCCCTGCGGCCCGGCCGGGGCAGCAGGGGTGAGGCACGGTGGCCTGGCGACCTGGCTTGGTCGCCGGGCCCTGCCGCTACAGGAAGCTCAGCTGCTGGGGCGCGTCAGGATCGTCCGGCGGCCGCCAGGTGGACGGCGGCGCGTCGGGGACGTTGCGGTTGGTGCGCAGCCACCACGCGAACTGCCAGTTGCGGCAGGTCCGGTACTTCCACTGGCCCCGCCGGGCGGCGTCGGCGGGTATCGAGTGCTCCCCCCATCCGGTGATGGGGCGGGCGTTTTCGAGGGTCACCGTGAGGCCCCGCACGAGGGCGGGACCTTCCCACTGGTGTCCTTCGACGTACTCGAAGGCCAGGTGCGCGTTCTTCGACCAGTCACACGGGTGGGGAAGGGCACACAGGTACCAGGCCGGCGGCGGGTTCTCCGCCGGCAGCGTGACGCTTTGGCGGGGCGCCCTCGGGTTGAGCGGGTAGCGGTCGGACCAGCCTAACGTTTCCAGGCAGTGCCGGTCGAGATTCAGGTTGCGAACCCCGGCCAGCCACATGATCAGATACGGTGCGGCGGCGTTGATACCGACCCTTGCGGGCGGCTGTGGCATGCGTGCATTTCCCCTTTGAATTGGCACCCGGATTAAGGCCGGGCGGTATCCCTTTCTTTCACCAATTTTACCAAATTTTCCACGAGTTGCTTATGCCGTCCGTGCCGGAAGTTGTTCGGGTAAGGCATATTGAATTCCTCGTCGAGAGCTTTCTCGTAATCGAGGTCGGAAAGCGGCAGAGGGTCTCTGCAGATTGCCCGCAGCGTCGCGTTGGAGCGGCCGGCGACCTTCACCTGTCCGAAGTACGCCTCCAGCAACTCCTGCAGCGACTCGGGGGTGTGGTAACGGATCCGCATCCACTTGCCCTGCATGAACCGCATGTCGACGTTCTCGGCGTCCAGGAACGACAGTCGGGTGGAGTCGTTGGCGCTGGTGGTGTGCTGCTTGGCCTCGAATGCCTGCTCGGCCAGCAGGTTTCGGGTGCCGATGCACACCGTGCCGTCGGCGGCGCACAGCGCGTTGACGGCCGTCAGCACCCAATGCTGGTAGTCCAGCGAGGTGGTGGCGTTGATGACGGAGTCCAGCACCACCATCTCGTACAGACCGTGCTCGGCCAGCCGCTTTTCGATGGTGCGGATCATCGAGACGACGGTCTTGATGTCGACGGCGTATTTGCCGGGGGTGGTGCGGTACGGCTCGTAGTCGTCGATCCGGTAGCCCTCGGGGCGCAGCTTCTTGGGGTAGTCGCCGTGCCCGGCGCCGAAGTCGACCACCCGCGTCTCGGGGCGCTCGCGCAGCCGGGGCAGCGCCAGCTTCTCCCACACCTCCGACTTGTAGGCCAGCTTCCCCGCCTTCTTCAGCGAGGAGTACTGGCGCAGCCGCTTGGGCTGCACGATGTGCTGGTTGTAGACGGGGGCCTGGTCCTCCAGGCCGGACCAGTCGTACACGCCGTACTCGCCGGTGAGGTCGGCGACCAGCTGCGCCGCGTCCAGGGACGGGCAGGTCCAGGCGAGGACGTCGAAGTGGTTCGCGGCGGCGACTACCGCGTACTCGGCGTTCAGCGCGATCTGGCCCTGGTCGTCGATGACGACGCTGCCCCACGCGCCGTGCCCGCCGGTCATGTAGGAGATGGCCTGCTGGAACGGCTTGTTGCGGGACTGGGCGACATCGATGGTCTGCCACGGGATCCACGACCACTCGCCGATAGGGCCGGGCTGCGCGTACACGATCGACGCTTCGGTCTCGACGCGGTTGTGCAGGAGGTTGAACTGGATCTCGTCGGTGAGGCGCACGACCTGGCTGAGCATCACCGCCGGCGTGTGCGTCATCCCCAGCGCGGTCATGGCCTTGGTTCTCTGGTGGCCTGCGACCAGCGTGCCGTTGGCGTTGAGGATGACCGGCTTGACGACGCCGTGGCGGCCGATGGACTTCTTCAGCCGCTCGAAGGCGTCGTCGGACAGGTGACGCGGGTTGTAGTCGGCCGGGCGCAGATCCTTCAGCGGGTACGCCTCGTGGAAGGTGGTGACGGGGCCGCTGGTGGCGGGCCCGCCGCTGGTGGGTGCGCTGCTCATGCGTCCTCGTCCTCGTCGGCCTCGTCGCCCTCGTCCTCGTCGCCGGTGTCCTCCTCGCCGGCGTCGGCGGGCGGTTCCTCGCCGGGCACGGCGGCCTTGTCGGCGTGGGCCTCCTGCAGCAGGTGCCAGCCGAAGCCGAGATCGGTGCGCGACTCGGACAGGTACCGCTGGTAGATGGCGTTGAGGGTTTCCACCTCGGCCGCCGTGATCTGCACGCGGGTGGTGGACCACTGCAGGTAGCCCCACTGCAGGTACTCCAGCTTGGCCATGGCGCCGGTCCCCTGTCCTTCGGAGGGCAGGTCGATCGCCTCGGGCAGCGCCCGGTGGTCCAGCAGCTTGTCCAGGGCGTCCTGGTCGTAGCCGGTGCCGTCCAGGTCGGGCAGCTCGTCGAGGATGTCGGCCAGCAGCTCGCTGTCGTACCCGGCGAGGTCGGAGGTGCGGTTGTCGACGACGACGATGCGGGCCGCGTCCTCGTCGGAGACGTCCACGAACGTCGCGGCGATCTGGTCCCAGCCGAGCTGCTTGGCGGCGGTCCAGGTGTGGTTACCGGCCAGGATCTCGTTGGGGCGGCCGGTGTGGGTGCCGCGGTTGACGACGATGGCCTTGTACTGGCCGTTGACGCGCAGCGATTCGGCGATGGCGTCGACGTCGCCGGTGCGCGGGTTGCGGTGGTACACGGACAGGTCGTCGATCGGGACGGCCAGCGGCAGCAGCGACTCGGGAATGCGGGCGGGCGCAGCACTCACAGCAGGAGCCCTTCGTGTAGGAGCGTGCCCCCGCGCCCTACGCCCGCCAGATTAGAGTTGTCCGTTCATCTGTCGATGACGCCTCGCCGGCGTGAAAATCGGTACTGGGGCTGTCCGCCGACGCCGCAGGTCCATGAGCTGTTGAGCCCGCATTAGAGTCTGGTGAGGGAGCCGTCCGAGGGGCCGCGCATTGTCGTCTCGAGCACGCCGTTCAGGTTCTCCGTTTCCCCTTGAGGCACCCCGGGCAGCCCCGTCCGCACCAGGCACAAGGGGAGGCACACGATGGGGGAACTGGCGGAGGAGCAAGACGACGGAACGGTGGCCCGGGTCGCGGCGATCGATATCGCCAAGGCGTCGGGGATGGTGTGCCTGCGGGTGCCGCACGACACCATCGAGGGTCGGCGGGTCCAGGAGGTCTGGAACGTTGCCGCGACCACCAACGTGATCCTGGAACTCGGCGACAAGCTGATCTGCCAGGGCATCCAACGCGTGGTCATGGAGTCGACGGGCCCTTACTGGCGGCCCTTCTTCTACCTCTTGGAGGCGCGGGGGCTGGAGTGCTGGCTGGTCAACGCGCGGGATGTGAAGAACGTCCCCGGTCGGCCCAAGACTGACAAGCTGGACGCGGTCTGGCTGGCCAAGCTCGCCGAACGGGGCATGGTCCGGGCCTCGTTCGTCCCTCCGAAGTCCGTCCGGCAGCTGCGGGATCTCACCCGCACCCGGACCGTGTTCGTCCAGGAACGCACCCGGCACAAGCACCGGGTGGACAAGATTCTTCAGGATGCGCAGATCAAACTGTCCAGTGTGGTCTCGGATCTCTTCGGCGTATCGAGTCGGGCCATGCTCGACGCACTCGTCGCCGGTGAACGCAGCCCCCGGACGCTGGCGGACCTCGCCCGGGCCAGCCTGGCCGCGAAGAAGCCGGCGCTGATCGAGGCCCTGACCGGGCAGTTCGACGAGCACCACGGCCGCCTGCTGCACGTCCTGCTGGACAGCATCGACCACCTCACCGCGCAGATCCGTGAGCTCGACCGGCTGATTGCCCTGGCCCTGGAAGAGATCACCGCCCCGTCCGACGACACGGGAACCAGCCCGCCTGACGCCGAGGACACCGCGCCGGCCGCCAGCAGGACTGCACAAGACCTCGTCGAGCGGCTGGACGCGATCCCGGGGGTCGGTCCCACCGCCGCACAGATCATCCTCGCGGAGATCGGCGCGGACATGAGCCGCTTCCCCACCCCCGAACACCTGGTCTCGTGGGCGAAACTGTGCCCCCGCACCACCCAGTCCGGGACGAAGAACACCGCGGGCCCGACCGGAAAGGGCAACCCCTGGCTCAAAGGGGCGCTGGGCGAGGCCGCCAGCGCGGCCGCCCGCACCGACACCTTCCTCGGCGCACGCTACCGGCGCATCGTCAAACGCCGCGGCCACTCCAAGACCCTCGTCGCCGTCGCCCGGTCCATCCTGGTCATCGCCTGGCACCTGATCAACGACCCTGACGCCCGCTACCAGGACCTCGGCGCCGACTGGCACCAGCGTCACCTCAATCCGGCCCGCAAGACACGCGAACTCGTCCGCCAGCTCCAGGCCCTCGGCCACACCGTCAGCCTCGCCCCCGCAAGCTGAACTTCCCACTCGTCCAGGACATCCGTTCCGCTCCGCGGAACGGATGCTGCCGCCTGCCCAGCTGGGGATCGATTTTCCGTTCAGGATCACGCGCTCAGCAGCTCCAGCTGTGTGTCGGCGGAGGGCTTGCGGGCGGCGCGCAGCAGGTCCCGTGCCGCGTCTCGCCCTTGCCGAGATCCCTGTACGGGCTGAGGCGTTTCCGACGCAGCGGCCTGCTGGTGGACTGCTCCGTGACCGGGCCGCAGAGTGTGGCCGTACAGCACAACGGCCGCATCGACCTCGTCTCACTCCGCACGTCGCTGCCGACCACCGAGCGGATCCCACAGCCGGCCGAGAATCCGACGACGATCGTCAACAACTATCAAGGCCCGGTCTTCAACGCCTCGGTCCACGACATTGTGCCGGCGTGGAACAACACCAATGTCAGCCAGCAGCAGGCGAACAAGGGCGGTTCCCAGGCATGAACGATCCGCAGAACGTCAACAACTACGACGGGCCAGTGTTCAACGCCGGGGTCTCAGGCGCTCAGTTCGCCTGGAACAACAACGCGGTCACCCAGAACCAGCAGAACAACAGCACCGTTGCCCCAGGCTTCGAGACACTCGCCACGCTGGTCACCAATCTGCTCCGAGAGCTGCCCCGAGCCGGCCTCGCCGATCCGGACCGAGAGGACGCCGAGTCCGCGGCCAGAGAGGTGCTCGCGACGATCAGCCGTCCTGATGCACCCCAAGCTGGCAGACTCCGCCGTGCGCTTGCCATGCTGAAGGGAGCACTGGCCCCCGTCGCGACCGGCATGGTGGCCGGTACGGCGGCGGGGGCACAGGACTGGGCTCGAACGGCGATCGAGGGTTTGACCGGCATCCTCTGATCAGCGACGGCGTCAGTGGTGTCAGACAGCAACGGGCCCGCGGCAGCTATGTGCGGCGTGCCTGTACGCGGTGGCCCGCGCGCACGCCGGACCGGGATCGAAAACGGTGGCCGGCTGTTTCATGTCATCGGGCGACAGGTGGCCACTCTCTTCCAGAAAAAGCTTCTTCACCTGGCCTGTCCGGCTGGCCTCGGCAGAAGTTCCCCGTCGACGTACAGATCAACGCGCTCGTTGAGGAATGCGACCATGCCGGCGATGCGGTTGGCCTGGACCGTCGGTAGGTCGTAGGCCCATGCGATGTCGTCATGCGTGGCGACTTCGCCGTCGAACGACCAGTAGCTGCTCGTCGTCCCCTTGTACGGGCAGCGGGTCACGGTGTCGGACTGGCGCAGCCTGGTGAAGTCGACGTAGAGGCGATCGAGGTAGTAACGCGTCGGCAGCCCGGTCTCGAACAGTTTGACGCAGCGCGGCGCTTCCGCCAGCACGACCCCCTCCAGTTCCACGCGCACGTTGCTGGAGGAGCGCAGCGCGTCCACGCGGGAATAGGGGCTCCTGGGGTGGACGAAGACCAGCTCGTCCTCTTCGAACCAGGAGTCCAGCGCCTCCCACTCGAAGCGGACAGTTCCGTGCAAGGCCTCGGGAGCGCCGTCCTCCCACACCCACGCCGCACCCTCTCGGACCTCTTGTCCCACCTGCAGAGAGTGGCGCCGTGCGGGCCCGGCCCCATGTAGCTCGCTGTGTCCTTCGTCGATGAGCGCGGCGTCGACCATGTCGCGGACGGGGATGCTGAACTGCGGGTAGACGGCCCGCTCCCACACATAAAGTGCGCGCCGTGTGTCGAAGGCGACGCGGCCGCCCAGCGTCCCCCTGATGCGGCGGGGGACGGGCTCGACATGCCCGACCGGCGCGATCAGGCTCGGGTGCTGCACATTCTCCGTGGTCATCGTGAGTACCTCGATCAGTGGTGGGGGCTCGTCAGGGGAAGGGGCGCGGACCGGTGGTCAATCGGCATGGAGACCACGAAGCAGGCCGGTGGACTGACCCACCTCGATGAGGTACCCGTCCGGATCGCGCAGGTAGCAGCGCAGTTCCGAACCGCGGTCGAGGGGCTCGGTGAGGAAGTGAGCGCCCTCGGCGACCGCGTCGGCGTGGAAGGCGGCCATGTCCGCGACGCGGACATTGAGAAAGCTCGACACCCGCACGGTGCTCCGGGGCGCCTCGAGGGTGACGCCGGGCTTGTCGGGGGTGGGGCCACCCCCGGGATTCATGATGATCCAGCTGTTGGCCACCTTCACGATCGCCGGGTTCTCCTCCATCACGACCTCGCCGCCGAACACGTCGGCGTAGAAACGCCGTGATCTCTCCACGTCGCGCACGGTCAGGAAGTGCGTGACAAGGAGCCCTTGTTGCGGGGCGGGCAGATCACCGTGAGCCGTCATGGTCCGTCATCCTCACTGTGCAGGGTGGGAAGGTGGCGCCGGTCGCGAGCAGGACCGACCCCTCCGTCTGATTCGTGCCGTCGTGAGGCCGGTACGACCTCGAGTTCGGTGAGGGCGCTCGTCCGGTCACCGCTGTGGTGCGGCGCTCCGGGGCAACGCCCACGGCAGCTGGAGAGCGCTGCTCGGCCGGGCGGTGCGCGGTTCCCCGAATCCGTGACCGTTGTGTTCGGGACGGTCGCGTGTCGCTTATGGGAAGCGGCTTACTGGCGGAGCTCGGGTGCGACGTACTCGAACGTCGGGCCGGCTGTGTTGTCGTCGCCGTCGAGGGTCTGCATCAGGTTCTGCGCCTTTCCCTTGAGCGCGTACATCGTGCCCATGGCGGCCCCGAGCATCTGCGGCTTGCCGTTGAACGCCTGCTCCAGTTGTTGGAGCAGGGCGCAGTACGCCTGGTTGAACTGGTCCTGCGCGCCGCGGATCGGATCGCCCACAGGGTGGCCCTCGAGCCGGGGATTGGGGCGCATGGGGTAGATCCCGTCCAGGTCGACCACCAGGGCTTCACCCGTGGGTCCGGATTGCGGCGTGTCACCGGGCTGGTGTCGACGGCCCAGCTTGAGCTCCAGGAAGCGGTAGTAGTGCGAGACCTCGTTGCGGTCTGGGTGGAAGACGTCCTGGTCGTTGTCCCAGACCGCCCCGCGTGCCGCCCCCTCCCCCTGTTCGACGATTTCCTCGATCGCCGTCAGCGCCGAGGCAAGATCGGTGACCGCGGTCAACTTGCCGCTTGTGTGGGCGAAAGGGCCCGCGGTGAGCTGACGAGCCGGGTCACCGGTGAAGACCTTCTGCTCACCGAGCTCGGCACTGAGATGGCGCAGTCCTTGTTCGATCGCGTCATAGAACTGCCCGATCGTCTCGTAGTCGTCTCCTTCAGCCCGGGCGCCGGGGAGGGCCGGCTGCTCGAGGCGGAGGAACATCTCCAGGGCTTCGGGTCCGAACGGGAGGAGGGACAGCTGTATGGAGCGGTCGCCATGGGGCAGGGCGCGCGGGTGGGCCGGCAGTATGTGGGGCGCGTCCAGGACGGGTTGGCCGCCGACCGCGTTGAGGAGATTCGCCGCCAGCGCCAGGTGGAGCATCTCCTCGACGAAGACACCGCTGACGGCCTGAACCGCGTCCGGGTTCCGGTGCGGATCGAGGGAGTAGAGGGCGCACAAGTAGGGCGGCAGCGTTGCGTGTTCCAGCTCGACCGCCCATTGAAGGTGTTCGCGGAGACTTTCGAGTGTCGTGATCGGCGCCCTCGACGGCGTCGCGTCGCTCTTGAGCTGTTGTGAGCTGTTCAACGTATTCTCGCTTGGGTCGTCGCCACGGGTGGGTGCGACGGCAGAGCCTGTGACAAGGTGGACGATCACAGCCTTTCCGTCCACCGAAGGCACCTTCGCTGCCGGTCATCAGCATTGACAGGACGGCCGGCGAAACCGTGACAACAGCAGTACGGCGACCGGGAGATAGTGATCCCTCTCACAGAAAGACCAGGGCTCTGTCGCTCCACGGCATCCCGTCGCCGGCCCGGGTGGAGAAGGGTGAAACCTGCATCGCTGTACCGCACTTGCACGTACGACGGTGAAGTCGATCGAGGCCATAGCGGTTGATCCCGTCCTCGGCTCGGGCCTGTTGCGCGGACGTTTTCCCTGTGCCGGCACAGGCCACGGCCCACGGCGTTCGTGCGCCGTTACGGGGCCGACGGGGCCGACCACTCGCCCCATGGGCACTCCCGCGCGACGTCGCCCCACGGTCCTGCGATGTACGGTCTCCACGGGTGATCACGAGGAGGGGCGGAGATGGCCGGACGCTGGTACACAGCCTTGGGTCTGAATGTGCTCCTTGGGATCCCAGGAGTGATTCCGATCTGGATGCTGTGGTACCTCGCGGCGAACTGGCCGCTCGCCGACCTCGGGGTGACCAGTCGAGAGCCGACCGAGAACGACGGCCTTGCTGTGGGTCTGGCCGCCTTCGGGCCCGTCATCGCAGCGGGCGCGCTTGGCCAACCGGCCCCTTGCCCGCCGGACACAGCTCGCAGGACACCACTACTGGCTGCTCAGCGTCCTGGGCGCCTTCCTGCCCACCGCCGCGCTGATGGCCAACTCCATCTGCCTCATCGGCTCTGAATCGACCATGTCCTGCTGACCTTGCGCCCGTGCCTGATCAGGCACGTCCGGGTCGGGAACAGTCCCAGCGGGTGCAGCGTGTTCGAGTCCTGCCGGGGCACACGATCAAGGGCCGGTTCAGGAGCATGGTCCCGTGGAACCGGCCCTTCGCCGTTCGGGAGCATTTCGACGCACCAATAGCCTCGGCATCATGATGCGCGCGTGGGCTCTTCCGGTACTGCTTGTGCTCTGCGGCTCAGTCGTCGCAACTGGCCTGGTCTCCCGAGGGAGCCCCGGCACCGCTGCGGCGCTCCTGCTGGTGTTTGTGCTGCTCGCGGGCATGAACTCGCCTCTGATTTTCCCGAAGTCGATCGGCGCGGTGGAGGCGCAGAACCGCAGCACGGCCGACGGTCGGCCGGTCGTCTTCTGGCGGCCGGGCTGCACGTACTGTCTGCGCCTGCGCATCCGGCGCCGTTCAGCGGGGTGGGGCTCATGTGGGGTTCCTGTCGTCGGCGGGGATGGCGGCGGCCGCGAGGCGCCGGGTGTGGGGTGCGGAGGCGGGCTGCCCGTAGCGGGTGACGCACGGGGAGCGGGCGGGCGCCTTGCAGGTGGGGCAGCCGACGTCGAGGGCGGGGCGGGCCCGGCAGCGAGCCGACTGTGAGGCCGCCGACCTGGGCGGCCAGGCCCGCCTGCTGGCGATCAGGTGCTCGATGGCGGCGCGCAGCCGTTCGGTCTCCGCCTGGCTGAGGGTGCGGTGTTCGGTGTGGCCGACCAGGTGCTGTATCTGGTCCACGGTCGGCAGGGCTCGGTCGCGGCGGGACCGGCTCACCGGCCGCGCGCCATGTCGGCCTGGGTCCACCGTCGCAGCAGGGAGCGGCGCTGGCCGCGCGTGAGCTGCACGGCCCGCGTGTAGACGGACACGACGCGGGCTGCGGGCACGCACCAGGTGGGGAAGGGGTCCTCGCCGGACGGCTCCAGCTCGCCGACCGGCTCAACCGTGTAGAGGTCGCCGTACCAGTAGCGGGAGGCGTAGAAGCGCCCGTAGTCGCGGTCGCTGGTGATGTACACGCGGTCGGGGCGGCCGGTGGGCGGGTCGACGGCCTCGCCGTTCGCCGTGACGGCGGTCAGGCCCTGGGCGCGGGCCTCGCAGACCTCGCAGCCGTCGACGACGTGCGGGGGGCTGGGCGTGATGAGGTCCCCGGGCTTGAGCCCGGGGACACCACCGTGGAAGTAGCGCAAGGAGTCCTCGCCTACCGGTTGTTGCAGCCGCAGATGCCCTGCGCTGTGCACCAGCCGTCGCACGCGTTGCACCAGGTCATGCCCGGAGCGGGCGGGGTGCGTTTGAGGACCGGCGCGACGGGGGCGACCTGGCCGATGGGGCCCTTGGCGATCGCGTCCCGCAGTTCGGCGAAGTGCTCGGCCGCGTCGGGGTCGGTGTGGGGCTGGTAGGGCGGGGCCATCTGAGGTCTCGGTCTCCGGGCTGGGGCGGGCGGATGGGGCAGGTTGCGTTCGGCCATGACCTTGTCCAGCGGCCCGTAACGCTCCCGCATGAGCCGTTCGAACAGCTCGGGGTCGGCGGCATGATCGGAGCGGTAAGTCGCGGTCATGTGACGTCTCCTGGGTACGCGGGGACCCGCCCTGCCTGGCGGCGTGGGCGGGTCCATTCGCGGATGCGTGGAGCGGCGTCCCCGTGTGGCGCCGCATGGGGCGGAGCCGGCGTCTGGGGGGTAGGGCGCGGGGGATTGCCACCCGCCAGACACCGTTGGGGGATGCCGCATGCCACGGCGGTGCTGATGGGCCGGTCCCGCGGCTGCAGCCGTTCCCGATCAGCGAGCAGAACGTACCACGATCGAGCGTTGTGGCATATCTACGGGCGGGGGTTGTCGTCGGACGGCGGCGCAACGCTCTGGTCGGCCCACAGGACGGCGCCGAAGCCGTAGCCGTCCAGGGCGTCGGTGCCGCAGGCGTCGGGCTCGTCGGTGAGGAACAGCGCGTCCTGGCTGGCCTTGGTGCGGCCGCCGAAGTCTTCGGGTGTCATGCGCTGCCAGTCGCGGCCACTCGTGTCGCTCACGGGGTTTCCCTTCGGTGGTGGGGACAAGGCCCGGCCCGCCCCCGTCCGGGGGCGGGCCGGTTCGGGTCAGGCCGTGGTCGAGGCGGCGCGCCTGGCCGGGGCCTTCGGCTTGGCGGCGGCGCGCTGGGCCGGGACCTTCGGCTTCGCGGCGCGCTTGGCCGGGGCCTTCGGCTTGGGAGCGGCGGGCGCGACCTGCGCGGCGGGCTCAGCCGGCTCGGCGGGCGCTGCCGGGGCCTGCGGCTCGGCCTGGGCGGCGGGCTCCGCAGGGGCCTGCGGCTTGGCCGGGGCGGCGAGGCTCTGGTGTTCGGCGTCGGGGTTCAGGCGGGCGATCTCGCGGGCCTCGGCGTGCGCTTTGGCCTGCCGCATGTTGAATCGGGCCTTGGCCACGGCGTCGGCGACGCGGTCCATCTGGTCCAGGCGCTTGCCGACTTCGCCCTCCAGGGCAAGGGCGAGCTTCATCGGGTCGGCCTTGCCGAGTTCCTCGAGCAGGCCGAGGACCTGCTCGATCCGGTCGATGTTCGAGCGGGTCCGGGTGCGCTCGCGCTGCCGCTCCTCGCGCTCTTCGGGGGTCATGTCCTCCATGATCATGGCGACGACCTGGCCCTGCTGCTGCTTGAGCGCGTACGCGAAGTGGACCAGCTCGTTGTCGCCGGCGAAGGCGCCCTTGGCCCACTTCTTGAGGACCGCAGCCTGGTTGCCAGGGGTGAGCGCGGCGATCTGGACGGCGGCCTGGGTGCCGATCGCACCCGAGTTGACGTGCTTTTGGACTTCCTCGGTCAGGTCGAGCAGGGCCAGGCGCAGCATCACGTACTGCGAGGACTTGCCGAACTCCTTGGCGACGTCCTTGGCTTCGGCGCCATCCTGCTCGTCGAGGATCCGGCGGAACGCCTTGGCCTCCTCGATCGGCGTCATGTCGGCCCGGTTGAGGTTCTCGGCGACCGACCGCTTGAACCGCTCGATCTCGGTGAGGGCGTCGTCGGTGACGATGCACTTGATCTCGGTCAGCTCGGCGATCTGGTGGGCGCGCCAGCGGCGCTCCCCGGCGACGATCTCGTAGCCGGCGTCGCCGTCCTTGCGGACCTCGATCGGCTGCATGAGGCCGAACCGCTTGATGGAGTCGGCGAGTTCCCGCAGGGCCTCGGGGTCGAAGTACTCGCGCGGCTGGCGCTCGTTGCGGTGGATCTGGTCGATGGGGAGGGTCGTCATCGTCATGGCTCGCTCCAAGAGGCCGTGGTCGGGGGGCGCTTCCCCCCACTGACTCTCTTATTCTACCGGGTTTGTGGTGTAAGGCCAGATTTTTCGGCCCGATTTTCGCAGGTCAGGGCATGCGTCGGGGCGGGCACCCACTGCGTGCCCGCCCCGGCGAATGTGGAGTTGTTCAGCTCGCCTGCACCAGTTCCGCCGAGTCGCAGAGCGGCTCCTGAATGCCGTCCTGCGATCCCTCCTCGAACACGACGGCCAGCGCGCAGAGCGCCGTCGCCGCCTCACGGACACCTAGAACAGGGCGGTCGGACAACTCCGCCTCCACCATGCGCTGTTGGATGCGTGCCGGATCGATCGCCACCGCACCTCTCCTCCCCTCGGCGGGGATTCCCCGCCCTCCGCCGTATGCACGATCACCGCACCACACGCTTCCCCCCAGTCGTCCGACGCCCGCCCCTACGGGCGCCAGCGACTCAACTACCAGGTGGTGTCAGCCGACCGGGCCGCGTGCTCGATGGCGGCGGCGTTCGCAGGAATCGACCAGGTCGTGTCGGCCGGCCGGGCGTGCTCGGAGGCGGGGTCCGCAGGAACCGACCAGGTCGTGTCGGCCTCGACGTGACGCGACGTCACTTGACCCGAGTTCGCCCCGACAACGATGGCAAGTGCCGCAAGCGCGACGGCAGCAGAGATTCGGAAGGCACGGTTGGTAAGCACAAGTTCCCCTGATGGTCATGAGATGGAGATCGGGCACCGCGCGTAGACAGCAACCAGCAACGGCTGGGCTGACCAGACAAGTTCGATGCACGCGCCCGTCAACTGACACCTTGTAGGGGGAATGTGTGAAGATCAAGTCGAAGAGTTACCGTACTTTCACCAGTCGCACAACTCAGGGGATGTTAGGTGCCACATCTTCCCGACCTGCCGGATCTGTCCGATCAGGAAGCTGAGGCTTACCAGCTGATACTGGACGGCGAGTCAGTACCGCCTGAGACCCCAGGCCTGGCCGGATTACTGAGAGCCGGTCTCGTAGTGGATGACCGCCTAGGCAACGGCACGTACACCCCCGTCGATCCCAGGTATCCGGGACTTCAGATGGCCGCGCAGGTCCACGAACACCTCACGGCGCTCGCCGCTTTCACGGGCGCGCTCCCGGAGTTCATGGCCGGCCTGCGGGACCGGCACGACGCAATGAGGCCGCCGCACGCATCGATCCAGTTCCTGCAGGGTCGCGAGCTGATCAACGAGCACATCGCCCGCGAACACCTCAACGCCCGCACGGAGATAATCTCCGCGCAGCCCGGCCACCGCACACCCGAAGACCTGTCGTTCTCCTGCGACCGTGACCGCGGCGCCCTCAAGCGCGGACTGCCCATGCGGACGCTGTACCACAGCTCAGTGCGCCGCGTGGCCACCGTCGGCGACTGGGCGAAGTCCATGGCTCACGCCGGCGGGGAAATCCGCACGTTCAACAGCCGCTTCCCCCGCAGCATCATCTTCGACCGCCGCGTGGCCTTCATCCCGGCACACACCAGCGAATGCGAGAAGTCCTCGGACGACGCCGTCATGGTCACCGAACCGCTCGTGGTGGAGCGGCTGGCCTACGTCTTCGACCTGTTCTGGGATCGCGCGCAGCCGTGGTTCGGCCGAGGCGACAACTCAAGGGACAAGGGCCTTGTCACCACGCACACCCAGCGGGCGATCCTGCGGGAACTGTGCCTGGGCCGCACGCAGGCGCAGGCCGCGAAGAACCTCGGGCTCGGCCCGGCCTGGATCAACGAGCAGATGGGACAGCTCCGCAAGAAGCTCGGCGCGAAAACCCTCAACGAGGTCATCTACTGGTGGGCGACGTCAGCCGACCACGAGGTGCAGGACTGACGCACAGGGCGCGCCCCGCCGCCCTACGAGGCGGCCGGGGTGCGCCAGGTCAGCGTGACCCGGTCGTCCACATCCCGCACCCCGCGCGCCCGCGCGGGGTGCACTGTGACCTTCTCCAACAGCAGCAACGCCAAGGCCCGCTTCGAGGCGAACGGCGCATGCTCCCACCAGCGGGCCAGGTTCTCCACCCCGGCCAGCGGCAGCTGCGCATCCACGGCCTGCTCCAGGTACCGCAGCCGCGCCCGGCACTCCTTCAGGCTCTGCCCGATGGTCCGGTCCGTGGCCACCATCGTGCTCCGCGACAGCTCGCCCTTCGCGTACGGCTCGGCCAGATCGCCCCGTGACGCCTCCAGCTCGGCGATCCGGGCGCGCACCTGGTCGGCCTCGCCGGCCATGCCCACGCGAGCCATCTCCAGCGCGGCGATCGCGCCCGGGCGCAGCAGCTCACCGAGAACGTGCTCGGCGACGTAATCCTCGAGCATCGCCGCGTTGATGCGGACCTTGCCACACCCGCCACGGCCCTCGAAGTTGGTCTGGCAGCGGTAGGACGGCGTCCCCGCGCCAGTGCGGGCGCCAGCCATGCGCTGCCCGCACGGCCCGCACTCGCTCAGCCCGCCCGCCAGCAGGTACTCGTGGTCAGGTGCACGGTCCTGATCACTTCGCACGGCGCCTGGCCGGCCGGGGCGCTGCTGCAGAGACCGGAACTCCTCCGGTGTGATCAGCGCCTCCCGGCCCGTCTCCTGCAGCTCGCCCGAATCGGGGTCCCGCTCCAGTCCGGCGATCGCCGGATTGTCCAGCAGGCGGCCGAGCGTCATGGAAGTCCACGCCCCGCCCATGGTGCCGCGGTGGCCCTCGGCGGTCATCCAGGCCGCAACCTCAGCCTGTGACTGGCCGGCCTGGATGCGGCTGACAGCCTCACGCACAACGTGCCGCTCATCGGCGCGGACACGCGTCAGCGCCTGGTTGTCGAAGCCGTACAAGCGCGGCATGCCACCTGTTCCCAATTCACTCAGTGGCCCGCAGCGTCAACCCTGTCGCAGCGAGCCGATCCCCAGCGCCTCCCACAGGGCTGCCGTGGGGATTCGTACCGTGCCCCCCATGGTCAGCGTCCGCACGGGAAACGTCCCGGCCTTGATCAGGTCGTACGCCTTGTTGTGACCGATGCCCAGCGCACGCGCCGCAGTCACGACATTGACCGTCGCGGGCAGTGCCAGAACCTCTTCGAGGGTCATCCCACGATGGTCGGCGGCCGGAGTGATCGTCGTCGCCATGTCAGTTGTCGCGTTTCTCCCCCGCGCCAACATGTGCCACACCATACACGCGGTACCAGGTAACAGGGAGTCTTGGCCATCAACGTTAGGGAAGAATGTGCGCCCACAGTGACAACTCGGCGTAGGGGGGGACGGTGTTCGAGGAGAAGACGTACAAACGGTGCTCCTGCAAGGGCCCGCTGGTTAAGGACGGCAAGCCCGTCCTGGACGGCGACGGAAACCAGAAGATCGGCTACCTGGAGAAGTCCTGCCCCCAGCTGCGCAAGCGCGACCACGGGTCCTGGTACTACTCCATCGAGCTGCCGCCTGGCCCGGACGGCAAGCGTCTGCCCCGCGCGAAGAAGGGCGGCTTCCGCACGAAGACGGACGCAGCCGCCGAAGCCGAGAAGGTCTGGCGGCTCGCCCAGGGCGGCGTGGACGTCCGTAGCCAAGAGACCGTCGCGGACTACCTGCGCCGCTGGTTCGCCAAGCGCGTCGACCTGAAGAAGTCCACCCTCAAGGGATACGAGGACTACATCGACCGCGTCTTCATCCCCTACCTCGGCGGCATCAAGCTGCTGTCGCTGCGCACCCGCCACATCCAGGGCATGTTCGAGAGGCTGTGGGCCGACAACGAGACCCACGCCGAGAACCGCCGCAGAGCGCACTTGGCGCTCGCCGCCGAACGCGCCGCCCACGCGGCCCGGAAGGACTGCGTGGAGCGGCCCCGGCCCCCGGAGCTGCGCCAGGCGTGGGAAGACGCCAAGACAGCCCTGAAGGAAGCCCGCGCCCTGCCCTGGCACGTCACCGGCCCCGGCACGCAGGTGAGGATGCTCAACACTCTCTCCGGCGCCCTGGAAGACGCCGTGGAAGAGAAGCTGATCTCCGAGAACTGGACGAAGGGCGTCGTCCTGCCCAAGTATGTGCGCCCCAAGCCGCTCGTGTGGACGCCGGCCCGGGTCGAAGCCTGGCGCCAGACCGGCGAGAAGCCCGGCAAGGTCATGGTGTGGATGCCCGAGCAGACGGGCGAGTTCCTGGACGCCGTCGCCGAGCACCGCCTGTACCCGATGTTCCACCTCATGGTCTTCCGGGGCCTGCGCCGCGGCGAAGCGGTCGGCCTGCCGTGGGCGGAGACCGACCTGGCGCTGGGCACAGTCCACATCAGCGAGCAGCTCGTGGCCTCCTCGTACGACGTGTGGGAGGACACCCCCAAGAGCGAGAGCGGCGAACGCACGATCAAGCTGGACTCCGAGACACGCACCCTGCTGCAACTGTGGCGCGAACGCCAGGACAAGGAACGCGCCGAGTGGGAGGCGCACGCCAAGTCGTGGAAGCGCACGGGCCTGGTGTTCACCTGGGAAGACGGGGGCGCTTACCACCCGGAGTACCTGTCACAGGTGTTCATGCGCCTGATCAAGAAGCTTGGCCTTCCGCCGGTGCGGCTGCACGACCTGCGGCACTGCGCCGCGACCCTGTCTCTGGCCGCCGGCCTGCACATGAAGGCCATTCAGACTCTGCTGGGCCACTCCTCCTACTCGCTGACCGCCGACACCTACACCTCGGTACTGCCGCAGTTCGAGGAAGCTCAGGCGGAGGCGCCGCTCGCGCTGGTTCCGCGTAGGTCGCCGGCGCGGAGGGAGGTCGCCGAGGCTCCGGCGGAGGAGCCCGCCGTTCCCACGGACGAGGGCGCCGTTCCCACGGAGGGCGAGGGCGAAGTTCCCACGGAGGACGCTGCCTGACGGCTCGTTCCCATGGCGTTCCCATTGAAGATCAAAAGGCCCCTCGGAGACCACTCCGAAGGGCCTTTCTGATGCATCATGCCTGGTCAGACATGGTGCCCCCGGCAGGATTCGAACCTGCGACACCCGCTTTAGGAGAGCGGTGCTCTATCCCCTGAGCTACGAAGGCGGGGCTTTCACCCAGCGGTCGACTGGGCCGTTGGATCTCGATCCCGTAGGCGTGACCCCGGCGGCAGCCGACCGGTGACAGCCTAGCGGATCGTCTCCCCGGTGGTCGCCCTTGTTCCGCTCGGGCCGTGTTTGCCGTCTGCCCGGCAACCCGTCCGGACCCACGACCTGGACCGCCGCGGCCCCCGCCAACCGTCACGGGGCAACCCGGCGACAACCGGCACAGGCCAGCGCCCGGACCACCCGCGCCGGCGCCTCCTCGCGTGTGGGTTGTGCGTACGGGGCACGCCCAGCGGTCCCCTCCGCGATCCGGACTCGGCCGGGAAGGTGGATCAGCACTCTTCGTCACCGGGCGACTACCATGCGCACGCTCGCACGGCCGAGCACCCCCCAAGAGCAACCCCTAGGAGCCCCCCGCCCCCGCGCCCGCCGTCCCCCCAATCGACCCCCCACTAGCGATCGGTATCGCCGACAGCCGTTCCGTCGGGAAGTCGAAGGCGTCCACCAAGGTCGTCATGTGCGGGGCCAGGTCGGCCACGACGGTGTCCAGGGTTTGGGGCAGGGCTCGGACCTGGTCCGGGGTCAGGTGGCCCTCGGCGAGGAGGTCGCCGGTGTGGTCGCGCAGGGTGCGGAGCAGGAACAGGCGGCACAGGGAATGCAGGAGCCGGCGGGTCCTGGGGTCCGCGGTGCTGTCCGCCGCCGCGGTGAACGCTTCCGCCGCCTTCAGGCGGGCGTGTGCCGAGACCATCTCCAGGGCGGCCTCCGAAGTGACGTTCCAGCGGCCGAGCGGGTCGCCGGACGGGCCCCCGCGCAGGGCCGCGCGGGCCCGGGTCTGCCAGATGGCCTCGGCGTGGGCGAGCCGGGACTGGAGGAAGGGGAGGTCCATGAGGTCCCCCGTGTCCCCGGGCCGCACCGTGTCCGGCTTCGCCGTCTCGTGGCCGAAGACCATCTCGGAGGCCGCCTTCACCCAGATCACCAGGTTGTCGCCCTCGGCTGTGATGCCCCCCTCGATGTTGGCCGGCAGGTCCGCGATGCCGTTGGCGGGGAACAGGCCCTGCGCGCCGCAGCGTTCGCGGCACTCGACGGTTATGTCCCGCGCCTGCCAGGTGATCCAGCCCTTGGCGATCGCCGCGAGCCGTTCGACCTCCTCGCGGTTCTCCTCGGTGTGTGCGGCGAACCGGTCGACCACCGTGCGGTGCAGAACGTCATCGCGTATGCCGTCGCCAGCGCGTCCAGCAGACGGCCGTGGTGGCTGCGGTGCGCGGCGACGGGGATGCGCTCGCCCGCTCTGGGGCCGGCGATGAGGCGGCTGTGGGAGTAGCGCACCGCGATGGTGAGTGCGGCACGGGCCATGCCCAGCGTGCCGGCGCTCATGCAGAGCTTGCCCATGGTGATGCGGTTGATGGAGCGCAGGAGCCGCTTGCGCTTGTTGCCGAGGTTGCTGGTCAGCGCGCCGTCGCCGTCGAGGCGGCCGTGGTCGGACTGGAGGAGGGCCTCACGTGGCAGCCACTTGTGGTCGAAGGAGGTGAGGGCGTGGTCGACCGGGGTGCCCGTGCGCTCGGGTAACCGGCGGACCGTCACTCCTGGCAGCTGTCCCGTGTGGTCGCTGAGCGGGGTGAGGAAGAGGAAGACGCCCTGGTCCTCGCCGTCCACGATGAGCCTGGCCGCGACGACCGCCGTCTTGGGGCCGCCGGTCCGGCTGGTGTTGGGCATGAACTTCTGCGCGCCGGGTGTCGGCGTGTGCAGGTGGAAGCCGCCGCTCGCGCGGTCGAGGACCGCGACGGTCTCCATCGAGGCCACGTCGTTGCCGTGCTCCAGCTCCGTGCACAGGAACGTTCCTGTGTGGCGCAGGGAGGTGAACGCAGACAGGTCGCGGCCCGCCTGGTCGTGATCCACCAGGCTGCCCAGGAACAGGTTGTAATGGATGCTCGCAAGAGTGGTGAGCCCGCCGTCCACCGGTCCGGTCCACTCGTGCAGCGCGGCCAGCCGGTGCGGGTCGCCGGCGAAGTCCACCGGGTCGTCGAGAACGTCGTTGATCAGGTGCAGGCGTTCGTACGACAGTGCGGCCCGCTCGGCCGGGGAGAGGTCCGGCCGGTACGAGAACGCGTCGCCGGAGATCGTCTTTCGCCAGATGCCGTGCCTGGGGTCGCGGTCGGCGCCTTCGAAGAGGAGGTGCGTCAGCTCGCCGGCGATCCGGTGTCCCATGGCGTACGGGGACGGTTCCGGTTCCTGCGGTTCCGTCCGGTCCGCCGTCGTCGCCAACGTCTCGGACGCTGTGACAGTCATCGAGCTTCCCCCTGGTGTGGGTGGGATCAGGTGTGAAGCGCGCGATCGAAGATACGTACCACCCGGTTTTGTTTTCAAGGGTTCCCTCGGGTCCTCTCCGCCCTTGTTCCCGTGCGGGCGCGGCGACTTGGAGTGGGGCATCGAGTAGGGAAAGGGTCCTTTTCCCGTCCTTCTCGGCCGATCCCTCCGCGTCTGTCAGAACCGGCTCTTCAGGGTTGAAAAACCGTTCGGCTGGTTTTATTGTCCGTGGCATCAACGCTGGTACGGAGGATGCGGGTGGCACGGCAAGAGCGGGCCATTCGGACGCGGCAGGCGATCCTGATCGCCGCGGCCGAGGTGTTCGACGAGGTCGGATACGAGGCGGCGACGATCTCCGACGTGCTGCAGCGGTCGGGTGTCACCAAGGGCGCCCTCTACTTCCACTTCGCCTCGAAGGAAGAGCTCGCCCAGGCCGTACTGGCCGCGCAGGTCACCTCGCTCCCGCCCGTCCCGCAGCAGGACCTGAAGCTCCAGGAGTCGCTGGACCAGGCGCTGTTGCTGGCGTACCTGCTCAAGAAGGGCACCGGTGACCCGATCGTCCAGGGCAGTGTGCGTCTGACCGTGGACCAGGGGTCGCCCAAGGACCACCTCAACCGGCGGGTGCCGATGCAGGCGTGGACCGAGCACACCCAGGCAGTGTTCGAAGAGGCCAAGCGGAGAGGGGAGATCCTTCCCCATGCCGATGTGGCCGCGCTCGCCAAACTGTTCGTCGCCGGCTTCACCGGAGTCCAGGTGTACTCGCGGATCATGACCGAGCGGGAGGACCTGGCCGAGCAGGTGGCCGACCTCTACCGCCATCTGATGCCGTCCGTCGCCGTGCCGGGGGTCCTGGTCAGGCTGGACTTCTCCCCGGAGCGGGGGCTGAAGGTGTACGAAGCGGCGGTGCGGCGACCTGAGTCGGACGGTCGCGAGCACGAACCGGAAGCGGCCGGTACGGCGGACTGACCTGCCCGGTGCTGGTCCGGGCGGGCGTGGAACGGCCGGGCGAATCGGCCCGGGCAAGGGAGACCACCGCTCCCTCTCTGAACGTGCGCAACAGTTCCACCGCGGTGCGCCCTGGCGGCGTGCCGCGTCGAATGCCGAACGGGCCCCCAACCGAACGGAGTGCACGGATGGACATGACCGCATGCCCCTACGCCCTCGATGTGACCGGGCGCGACCTGGCCGGTGAGACCGCGACGTTGCGGAGCCGGGGACCGGCCGTGGAGGTGGAGCTGCCGGGCGGGGTGCGCGCCTGGGCCGTCGTACGGCAGCAGTACGTCAAGCAACTCCTCATGGATCCGCGGGTGTCGAAGGACGCCCGGCAGCACTGGCCGGACTTCGTGGCGGGCCGCATCGGCGAGGACTGGCCGCTGTATCCGTGGGTGGCGAACGAGAACATGCTCTTCGCCTATGGGGAGGGCCATGCGCGGCTGCGCCGACTGGTCGCTGCGGCCTTCACCGCCCGGCGCACGGAGGCGTTGCGGCCCCGGATCGAGGAGATCACCGGCGCACTGCTCGATGACCTGGCCGCGCTGCCGGGCGGCGAGACCGTCGATCTGCGGGCCGGGTTCGCCAAGCTGCTGCCCATGCGGGTGATCTGCGAGCTGTTCGGTGTCGCCGAGGAGGCGCGCGAACCCTTGTGTACGGACCTGGAGTTGGTGTTCGACACATCCGTCCCCGGAGACGAGATGGCGGCCGCGCAGGTCCGGGTCTTCGGCATGCTGGCCGAACTTGCCGCCGAGAAGCGGGCCAGGCCCGGCGACGATCTGACGACCGCGCTGATCGAGGCCCGCGACAGCGACGACGGCAGGCTGACCAAGCAGGAACTCCTCGGCACCCTCTATCTGATGATCGCCGCAGGCCAGGAGACCACCTGCACCCTCATCACCAATGCGGTCGGTGCCCTGTGCGCCCACCCGGAGCAGCGGGCGCACGTCCTCGAGGGCTGCGCGGAGTGGGCCGATGTGGTGGCCGAGATGCTGCGCACGCACAGTCCCGCCGCGTACTCCCCGATGCGGTTCGCCGTCGAGGACATCGAGTTGAACGGCGTGCACATCAAGCAGGGCGACCCGATTCTGGTCTCCTTCGCCGGTGCGGCTTCCGATCCCGCGGCGTACGGGGAGGACATCGGCGTCTTCGACGTGCTGCGGCCCGGCCGGCCCGGCCGGCGCGACGACCTCGGGTTCGGGCACGGCGTGCACCGGTGCCTGGGTGCACCACTGGCCAGGCTCGAGGCGACCACCGCGCTCGCGGCCCTCTTCGCCCGCTTCCCCGACCTTGAGACCGCCGTCCCCATGGACTCCGTGGCGCCGGTGCCGTCCTTCATCGTCAACGGCTATGCGGCCATGCCGGTTGTGCTTCGCCCCAACTGATCCTGGTTGTCCCTTGGTTGCGATGAATCCTGATGTCGGACCTCTGGAAAACCGCACATACGGTTTGTTAAGCTCCTGGGCCCCGCAGTAATGGAGCGACCGATGGCCATGCAGGAACGTGCGGTACGGACGCGCAACGCCCTGATCGGTTCCGCCGCCGAGTTGTTCAGCCGTGACGGCTTCGAGGCGGTGTCGCTGTCGGCCATCAGCGCGAGGGCCGGGGTCAGCAATGGAGCCCTGCACTTCCACTTCCCCAGCAAGGCGGCTCTTGCCGCGGGAGTGCGGGCGGCGGCGGCCGAGCGCTTCAGGCGGATCGTCTCCGCCGAGCGGCCGCCGCCGCAGCTCGGCGGTTCCCTCCAGGCCCTTGTCGACACGAGCCACGCCCTTATGCAGGGCCTGTGCCGCGATGTCGTCCTGCGTGCCGGATTCGGCCTCGGTGACAGCGTGGAGGCGGCGGGCCGCGGCGAGGACCTCTACGCGTACTGGCACTCCTGGGTAGAGGACACCGTCGTCCGGTCCGCGCGGGAGGGGCTGCTCTCCGACGTGCCGCCACGGGACCTGGCGGCCACGGTGGTCGGGGCGACGGTGGGCTTCGCCGCCCTCGGCAGCCATGATGTGCGCTGGCTCTCCCGTATCACACTCACGCGCTTCTGGGCGCTGCTCCTGCCGCGTATCGCCTCACCGCCGGCGCTGCGGCTGGTGGCGGCCTCGGGGAGACGGGCGGAGGTGGGCTGACGCGATGGCCGGAAATTCACGGAAAGAACCGCACATCCGGTTTGGTATCCGTGGCCAGCCGGGTCCATACCCTCTGGGCGCTCCGGCCATCCGTCAGTCGGCTCCACGCCCGGTCTCAGATGCTCGGCACCTTTCTGAACCGCCCGGCCACATGCAGATCCGCCTCGATCCGCGTCGCTGCCGCGCGTAGTTCCGGCAGCACATCGCTGACGCACTCGTCCTGCGTCAGGCGGCTGCTGTGCATGGCGACGTTCACCGCCGCGACCACCCGGCCGTCGCGGTCCCGCACCGGGACCGCGATCGACTGCAGCCCCTCCTCCAACTCCCCGTCGACCAGGGCGTACCCCTGACTCCGCACCCGGCCGAGCAGGGCCCTCAGCTCCGCCGGATCCGTGACCGTTCGCGGTGTGAGTGAGACCGGCTTCGGCAGCCTCGGCTCCGTCTGGTCCGCCAGCATGACCCGGCCCAGAGACGTGGCATACGCCGGCAGCCGGATCCCGACCGTGAAGTTGACGCTCATGATGCGGCTCGGGGCCGCCCGGGCCGTGTACTGGATGTCGTCGCCCGTCAGCACCGCCAACGAGGTCGACTCGTGCAGGAGCTGGGACAGCTCGGTCAGGTGGGGGGCGGCGATGTCCGGAAGCGACACCCTGGACAGCGGCGGGAAGCCGAGGCCCAGGACGCGCGGGGTGAGCCGGAAGGCACGGTCGTGGGCGGTGACGTAGCCGAGGTGCTCCAGCGTGATCAGCGCGCGCCGGGCCGTGGCCCGCGCCAGTCCCGTGGCCTCGGCCACTTCGGACAGCGTCATCGCAGGGCGGCCCTCCCCGAAGGAGGTGATCACCGTCAGTCCGCGCGCCAGTGACTCCACGAAGTCACGCCCCAGCTCCTGCTTGGACGCCCCGGTCCAGGTCGCGAGCCCGGACGGCGCGGCGGGGTCTGCGGGCGGGGCCTCGCGCAGCTCCCGCTCCATCGCCTCCACCGCCGTGCTCAGCCGGGGCAGCAGGGCCCGGCGCAGGTCGTCGGCAGAATGCCGGCTGGTGTGGCTGACCACGCTGACCACACAGGCGATCCGGCCGCTCTCCTCGCGTACGGGCAGGCCGAGGGCCACCAGGCCCGGTTCGATGAGCTGGTCGTCCAGTGCCCACCCCTGCACCCGCGCCTGCTCGGTGCGGGCCTCGAAGTCGTCGCCGAGGGTGGTGCCGTCCGAGCCGTCGAGCGGGCGGCTGCGAGCCGGCACCGCCGGGAAGCCCCGGTCCTCGGGGTCCGTGGCCCGGCGCTCGCGCCAGCGCTTCCAGTCCGCCTCGTCCCACTCCGTCGCGAACAGCGGACCTGGAGCGGTCCGCTCCGCAGGCAGCAGATCACCGATGCGGAAGCTCAGCGACATCGCACGGCGGCGGGTCGCCTGATGGATGAAGCGGATGCCGTCCCGATCGGGGACCGCGAGGGACACGGACTCGTCCAGTTCGTCGGCGAGTGCGTCCGCGTGTGTATCGAGCAGCTTCGGGAGCCGCAGCGCCGCCAGGTAGGCGTTGCCCAGCTCCGTCAGCCGCGGGGCGAGCAGGGCGTCCCGGCCGTCGAGCCGTACGTACCCCATGCGGGCGAGCGTCGCCGTGATCCGGTCGACCGTGGACCGGGCGAGCCCGCTGGCCCGCTCGAGAGCGCTGAGGCTGCAGCTGCCGTCAGCGTCGGTGAGCCGCCGCAGCACGGTGAGCCCGCGCACGAGGGGGGTGACGGCTTCGGCGGGGATCGCCGTGGCCGCGTTGACGTTCGGGAGCATGAAGTCACGGTAATGCCGGGCCGGGCGCATCCGCCGTGTTCGCCCGCGTCCTGCGCCGTCCCGGACCCCGTACGGCCCGGGGACCGGTCACCGCCGGGTCACGCGTACCCGGTAGTCGCCGGTCGGCGTCGTGCCCACGACGGTGACGACGATCCCCGTCTTCGGGTCCGTAAAGGTCTGTCCGGGCTGGAACGTGGCGTCGGACAGTTCGGCCTGCACGTTCGGGCTTCGGGTGCAGCCGCCGCTGTTGCGCTGGGAGTCGTAGACCGTGATGGGCCCGCTGCCGGTGTCGACGTCCGCGTCGACCCGGTAGATGAGGATGCCGGGCCTGCACACCTCCGCGTCGTTTCCGGCGTGGGTGCGCAGTTCGAGGGCGTACCCGGCCCTGGAGCTGATCGGTATGAAGACCAGTTTCCGGCCGCCGGCGCGGCCGAGGGGGGTGAGCGTGTACTCGGTGGTGCCCCGCGTGACCACACAGCTGACCTGGGAGCTCTTCAGCCAGCCGAGCTTCCACTTGTGCCAGCCCAGCAGGTCGTTGTTGGCACCCCAGTCCTCGCTCATGATGTCCCAGTGCCCGACGGCCGTCCCGCCCTCCTGCGTGTAGAGGTCGGGCAGGCCGAAGGTGTGGCTGTTCTCGTGGGGCAGGACCCGGTAGCCGGTCGTGGGGTAGGAGCCGGAGCCGTCGTCCTGGCGGCTGTAGATGAAGGACGCGTTGTAGATCGGCACACCGTCGGCGACCGGGGCATCGGGGTTGCCCGCGAACGTCACCGACAGGACGGTGTCCAGGGCGGCCGGGCCCGCGTTGGGGGTGACCAGCACGTTCACCAGGTCGTAGCGGCGGAAGTCCACCTGCGGATCGGCGGTGGCCACGATGTCCTGGACGAGCAGGCGGTAGCCGGGGTCGAAGGGCGCGCCGCGCTCCAGCCCGTATGCCTTGAACGGCTTGGGCATCCGCAGCCAGTGACGTATCGGGGCCTCGGGGCGGTAGTCGAGGCGGCCGTAGGAACTGGTGGCGAACCACTTCTGGGTCTGTGGGAAGAACTCCCCGTACCGGCTCAGCGCGCTGCCCTGGCCGGGAACGTCAGGGAAGTCGATCATCAGGGTCAGCGCGTGGATGGTGCCGGTGGAGCGGGCGTAGCCACGGGATGTCGGGATGGACTCGGGCATCTGGATGCCCGCACGGCCGTGGATCATGCAGGGGCCGAGTGCCGAGGCACGGGACGGCGCGGCGGATCCCGCCGTGGAGGCCCCCCCGATCAGATATCCGGTGCCCGCGGAGGTGGAGACCGCCAGGGTGAGGACGGTGACCGAGGCGATCGAGGCGACACGGCGCGTGTGTATCCGGCGGCGGGACAGCAGCATGCAGTGGTCCCCTTCGCTTCACGACTGGTCACGGAAAGCGCCTGTGTGCTCACCCTGAGTCAAGATCGGTGTGGGTGCTCGCTGAGGCGGACCGAACGAGGGGTTCCGGGCGCCGAAGGGGGGTGGAGCGGCCGGTCCGAGAGGTTCGGGGGAGGCGCGAGGTGGCTGGTCCGAGGCGTTCCGCGTGCGGAAGGGGTGACGGGGCGGCCTGGTTCGAGATGCGCTCCGAGGCGTTGGGGCGCAAGGCGCGGTGGTGTCGTTCCGGCGCGAATGGGGCGATGGAGGATTCCCTCCGCGATGTGACTCAGCTCACACGAAAAGGGCGCCGGGCGGGGAAATAACCGGGGATCGATTCCCCGTTTAAGCCTGTGTCCGAGCGAAACGGGGACTGGGTCCCCGGATCGCGTTCCATTCCAACGAGGAGTGCGCCGTGCAGACCGCGACCCCCGTACAGCGCCGTGTGTCCCGGCCGCGTGCCGATGCCCTGCGCAACCGGGAGCGGATCGTCGCCGCCGCCCGGGAGATGTTCGTCGAGTTCGGCCCCGACGTGCCGTTCGACGAGATCGCCCGCCGGGCCGGCGTGGGCAACGCCACGGTGTACCGCAACTTCCACGACCGTGAGGCGCTGGTCCGCGAGGTCGTCTGCTCGGTCATGGACCGTACGTCCGAGGGCGCCGAGCGGGCGCTCGCCGAGACCGGGAACGCCTTCGAGGCCCTGTCCCACTTCGTGCACGCAGTCGCCGACGAGCGCATCGGCGCGCTGTGCCCGATGGTCGCCACCGCGTTCGACGAGCACCACCCCGAACTGGAAGCGGCTCGGGAGCGGCTCGAGCAGCTGATCGAGGAGATCATGGACCGCGCCCGCGCGGCCGGGCAGCTTCGTCCCGATGTCGAGCGCGGGGACCTGATGATCGCGGTCGCGCAGCTCAGCAGGCCGCCGGCGGGTACCGGCTGCCTCAGCCTCGACCGCTTCGTCCACCGTCATCTGCAGCTGTTCCTGGACGGTCTGCGGGCCCCGGCCCGCTCCGAACTGCCCGGCACGGCCGTGACCATGGAGGATCTCCGCCAGTCCTGAGCGATTAGTTCCACGGGCTCCGCCCGTCTTCCCACCGAAGACCCCGTCTCCTACTGACGACAGGGCCTCGGCCGTCACCGGCGACGTGCCGTGCTGCCTGACGCCCTTTTCCGCCTACGAGTTCCGACACTTCCGTCACGAAGTCCCGAAGTGGGTACCTCCATGTCTGAAACAGCCCGAAGCGTCCCGGGCGCTTCCGCTCCCGACTCCAACCGATGGCGGGCGCTGGTCTTCATCGCGCTCGCCCAGCTGATGGTCGTCCTCGACGCCACCATCGTGAACATCGCACTTCCGTCCGCCCAGCAGGACCTGGGGATCTCGGACGGCAACCGCCAGTGGGTGGTGACGGCCTACGCCCTCGCCTTCGGTGGTCTTCTGCTCTTCGGTGGCCGGGTCGCCGACCTGTGGGGCCGTAAGCGCGCCTTCGTCATCGGCCTCTCCGGCTTCGCCCTCGCCTCCGCGCTCGGCGGTGCCGCGCAGAGCGGCGCGATGATGTTCGGCTCCCGTGCCCTCCAGGGCATCTTCGGCGCACTCCTCGCCCCTGCCGCGCTGTCCCTGCTCGCGGTCATGTTCACGGACGCCAAGGAGCGCGCCAAGGCCTTCGGTATCTACGGTGCGATCGCCGGTGGCGGTGGCGCCGTCGGTCTGATCCTCGGCGGCTTCCTCACCGAGTACCTGGACTGGCGCTGGACGTTCTTCGTCAACATCCCGTTCGCCGTCGTCGCTGCGGCCGGCGCCTACTTCGTCATCCGGGAGCCGGAGGGCGGCCGCAACCGCTCGTCGCTCGACATCCCGGGCGTCATCCTCTCGACCCTCGGCCTGGTCTCGCTCGTCTACGGTTTCACGCGCGCCGAGTCGGACGGCTGGGGCGATTCCCTGACGGTCGGCCTGTTCGTCGCGGCCGCCGTCCTGCTCGTGGCCTTCGTGCTCACCGAGTCCAAGGTCAAGGCCCCGCTGCTGCCGCTGCGCGTCATCACCGACCGCAACCGCGGAGGCGTCTACCTGTCCCTCGGTCTCGCGATCATCGCGATGTTCGGCACGTTCCTCTTCCTGACCTACTACCTGCAGGTCGTGAAGGGCTACTCGCCGGTCAAGACCGGCTTCGCCTTCCTGCCCATGATCGCGGGTATGATCACCGGCTCCACCCAGATCGGCACCCGACTGATGACCCGCGTCCCGGCGCGGCTGCTGATGGGCCCCGGCTTCCTGGTCGCCGCCGCCGGCATGTTCCTGCTGGCCCAGCTGGAGATCGGCTCGTCGTACGCCTCGGTGGTGCTGCCGGCCATGCTGCTGCTCGGCCTCGGTATGGGTACCGCGTTCATGCCGGCGATGGCCCTGGCCACGCACGGTGTGCAGCCGCGGGACGCCGGTGTCGCCTCCGCGATGGTCAACACCTCGCAGCAGGTCGGCGGCGCGATCGGCACGGCCCTGCTGAACACGATCGCGGCCTCGGCGACCACGTCCTACATCAAGGACCACATCGCGACCGCCACCTCCAAGTCCCAGGCGCAGCTGGTCCAGCTGCAGGGTCAGGTGCACGGTTACGCGAGCGCGATCTGGTTCGCCGTCGGCATCCTCGTCGTCGCCGCGGCCGTCGCCCTGACCCTGGTCAACGCCGGTCGCCCGGGAGCCCAGTCGGTCTCCGGGCAGAGCGAGGGCGTCGAGGACGAGGTGCAGGTCCCGGTGGTCGCCCACTGACGGCCGGTACGTCGGGTCCCGTGCGCGGCTCCTCGCGCACGGACCGTCCACGAGGCACTTCGCTCACGGAACTTCGTACACGGGACTACGTCCGCGGATGAGAGACGGGTGTCCTTTGTCCGCAGGTCTTCCGGGGGTCCGCCCCGGTTCCGCGAAAGCGCGGGACCGGGGCGGACCCGTTCGCGGACGGAGGCGACGGCACGGCCTCCGCGGCGTACGGGGGACGGGTTCAGCGGAGCCAGGGCAGGTCAGCCCCCGCCTCCTTGGGCTGCAGTCCTTCGGCGATGACCGACATGATCTCGCCGAGGGACCTCTGCTGTTCGGGGGTGAGCCGGTCGAAGATCGCCTGGCGCACGGCAGCCACATGCCCGGGCGCGTGGCGTGACAGTACGTCGTATCCCTCGTCCGTGAGGACGGCGAGCTGGCCGCGCTTGTCGGAGGGGCAGTCCTCGCGCCGCACCCAGCCGTTCTTCTCCAGCCGGGCGATGGCGTGCGAGAGCCGGGAACGCGTGATCTTGGCCTGCATGGCCAGCTCGGTCATGCGCAGCCGCCGGTGCGGTGCCTCGGCGAGCTGGACCAGCAGTCCGTAGTACACGTGCGGCATGCCCGCGTCGCGCTGCAACTGGCGGTCGAGATGGTCCTCGAGAAGAGTGACGGCGTGCATGTACGCACGCCAGGTGCGCTGCTCCTCGTCGGTGAGCCAGCGAGTGTCATCAGCGGGTGCCGTCTTCATGCCCCCACTCTACGAGGCCTCTTCTTGAAACTTAAACCAATCGGGGGTAGCCTCTGGCGAGTAACTTGAGAGTTCAAGCAACCTGAGGGGAGCAGCCGCCATGTCGGCCGTCATCGAGGAGCGCACCGCGCCCGAGCGCATGCCCGCCCTCTACCTGAGTCATGGTGCGCCCCCGCTGGCCGACGACCCCGTCTGGCCCGGTCAGCTTGCCGCCTGGTCCGCAGGGCTGCCGCGTCCCCGGGCGATCCTCATGGTCTCCGCCCACTGGGAGGAGGCCCCGCTCGCACTCGGCGCGGTGCGGACGCTGCCGCTGGTCTACGACTTCTGGGGCTTCCCCGAGCACTACTACCGGGTGACGTACGCGGCCCCGGGCGCCCCCGAGCTCGCCGAGTCGGTGCGCAAGCTCCTGCCCACCCCCGTGCAGGACATGCCGGACCGCGGTCTGGATCACGGCGCGTATGTGCCCCTGGTCGAGATGTACCCCGAGGCCGACATCCCCGTCCTGCAGATCTCCCTGCCGACCCTCGACCCCGTCCGGCTCATGGAGATCGGCCGCAGGCTGGCCCCGCTGCGCGACGAGGGCGTGCTGATCATCGGCTCCGGCTTCTTCACCCACAATCTGGCCGCACTGCGCCATGCGGGTGGAGTGCCGGGCTGGTCGGCGGAGTTCGACGACTGGGGCCACCGCGCGCTGGAGGCTCAAGACGTCGACGCCCTGCTCGACTTCACCCGCAAGTCCCCGGCGGGCCGCCTCGCCCACCCCCGTACGGAGCACTTCGCCCCGCTCTTCGTGACCATGGGCGCGGCGGACGCGGCGGGGAAACTGGATGCGCAGCGGTCCGTGATCGACGGGTTCTGGATGGGCCTGGCGAAGAGGTCGGTGCAGTTCGGCTGACCCGCCGGCTAGAGCTCCTTCTCGTACCAGGCCACGTCCCAGTAACGTCCGAATTTGAACCCCACCTCGCGGTACGTGCCCACGTGCCGGAAACCGAAGCGTTCGTGCAGCCGCACGGACGCTTCGTTGGGCTGGGCGATGCCCGCGTAGGCGCGGTGGAGACCCTCCTCGGCCAGGGACTCGAAGAGAGACCGGTAGAGGTGTGCGCCGACCCCGCGGCCCGTCGCGTGCGGGGCGAGGTAGACGGTGACCTCCACCGAGGTCGCGTATGCCGGCTTCGGACGGAAGGCGCTGGATGTGGCGTACCCGAGAATCTCCTGTGACTCCGGTGTCACGGCAACCTTCAGCAGGTGCGGGCCGTCTTCAGGGTGGGAGAGCAGCCAAGGACGTCGCTCTTCCGGGGTGAAGATCAGGGTGTCGAAGGTGATGGGCGTCTCACGTACATAGTGGTTGTAGATGTCCGTGAGGGCTACGAGGTCGCCCTCGACTCCTGGCCTGACCTGCACCTCTGTACGTTCCGACGGCATCCGGCCTCCTTGATGGCGGCACAGGGTACTGCATGATCAGAAAAATAGAGGGACGGGTTGGGAATTCTGTCCTGATTCCAGTCGTTGTTTCCTTCGGATGCCGGGCACCCGGAAGGGTGTCCGAAGCGTCACTGGACCACCCGCCAGCCCACCATCGCAAGGGAGCACGCATGGCAACCCGTGCCGTCGCCCGTCGCAAGTCCGCCGGAGGCGAGACCGTCGACGCGGCAAACAGTGTTCGCGCCCATGGCGGCGAGATCGCCGATCGCGACCTGGTCGGCATGTATCTCGACGAGATCGCGCGTACGCCGCTGCTCGACGCCGCCAGGGAGGTCGAGCTGTCCCAGGTCATCGAGGCGGGGGTGTTCGCGCGGCAGATCCTCGACGGGGAGGAGGAGGCCAAGGCCGATGCCACCCGTGAGGAGCTGGAAGCCCTGGTCGCGGAGGGGGAGCGGGCCAAGGACATCTTCATCCGCTCGAACCTCCGGCTCGTCGTCGCCGTGGCGCGCCGCTATCCGCGCAGTGGTCTCCCGCTGCTCGACCTGATCCAGGAGGGCAACGCCGGTCTGGTGCGAGCGGTCGAGAAGTTCGACTACCGCAAGGGCTTCAAGTTCTCGACGTACGCGACCTGGTGGATCCGTCAGGCGATCACCAGGTCGATCGCGGACCAGTCCCGGACCATCCGGCTGCCCGTCCACCTGGTCGAGGAGCTCGGCCGGATCCGCCGGGTGCAGCGCGAGTTCAACCGTGAGAACGGGCGCGACCCCGAGCCCGCCGAGATCGCCGCCGAGCTGGACACCACGGCCGAGCGCATCAGTGACGTGCTCGACTGGGCCCGCGACCCGGTGTCGCTCAACATGTCGGTGGACGACGAGGGCGAGACCCAGTTCGGGGACCTGCTGGAGGACACGTCGGCGGTGTCGCCGGAGCAGTCCGTGCTCACGCTGCTGCGCAGCGAGGAGTTGGACGACCTCATCGGGCGGCTCGACGAGCGTACGGCCTCGATCATCAAGATGCGGTACGGCATCGAGGACGGCCGGGAGCGCACGCTGACCGAGGTCGGCAAGGAGCACGGCCTCACACGTGAGCGCATCCGTCAGATCGAGAAGCACGCCCTGCTCGAACTGAAGAAGCTGGCGCGGCAGACGGGCTTCGACGCGGCGGCGTGACGGTTTCGTACGGCCGGTGTGCGACACCGGCCGGCGGATCCCTTCTCGCCGGACGCCTTGGCGTGTTCCGTCGCTTCAACCCACCGGGTCCGGGGCACAACCCCTCCGGGTCCGTCCACAGCACGGGCCGGACCGCATGGTCCGGGCCTCCAGAGCCGAGTCCCGACGCACTCCCCCCGGCGCCGGGACTCTCCCCAGCCGGGTCCCGGTGCCACTCCCCCCTAGGCGCCGGGGCCCGGCCCTCTTCCTGCCTGATCCGGACAGGGCGAGCCGATGGGCCGCCCCGTACCTGAACCCCGGGGCGGCCCGAATGGCAGATTGTGCCACAGCGGCATAACCTGCCGTCGTGACCAGTACGAAACGTATGAGCGGGACATCTCCCGCCCGTACGGCGCAAGAACCCGAGGGAGCTTCCCTCACCGAGCGGCGCAAGGCGGCGACCCGGATGGAGATCGCCCAGGCCGCGGCAGGACTCTTCATGGCGAACGGCCTGCGCGCCACCCGGGCCGAGGACGTCGCCCGCTCCGCCGGGGTGGCACCGCGCACCTTCTACCGCTATTTCGCCACCAAGGAGGAGGCGCTGGCCCCGCTGTTCTCGGCGGGTGCCCGCAGGTGGTCGCAGGCCGTCCGCGACGCCCCCGCCCACCTCGCCGTCGCCGACGCCCTGCACCACGCCGCGGTCCACACCCTGACCCCCGGCGTCGGCGTCTCCGCGAGGTCCCTCGAGTGGGTCCGCGCCCTGCTGCGTCTCACCGGCACCAACCCCGCGCTCACCAAGGTCTGGGCCGAGATCTGCCAGGCCGCGGAACACGAACTCGCAGAGGTGCTCGCGGCGCGGACGCGGAGTGGTGACGATCCGTCGGATGCCGTGACGCCGGCGCTGCGTTTCACCGCCGCCGCCGCCGCCGTCGCCTCCGCCGCCGTACGCGTGGCGGTGGAGAGCTGGGCCGCGAGTGACGAATCGGCAGCCGGTCCGCACGGGCCCGCCGCTCTCGCCGTACGCAACTTGGAGGCCCTGCGGGACTTCGTGTGGGAGATCGGCTGATTTTCTGCGGGAGGCCGGCCGCGCAGCGCTCCCCGTGCCGGCCCTCTCGCGCGCAGCTGTTTTCTGCGGTGCCGGCCTCTCGCGCGCTGACCGGCTCGGCGGCCGGCACAACTCCCGCCGGGCCGCACCCGTTTTCGGTGCGGGCCGCCCAACTTCCGCCGAGCCGTACTCCTCAGTCCTTCGGTGCCTGAGCCGCCCGGCTCAGTCGCTCACCCAAGTTCTTTGCGCAGGCGACCAGTTCGGCGGGCCGGTGCACCATGAACTCGCAGTCGGTCATGGCGAGCCGTACCACGAGCCATTCCACGGAGTCGCTCGACGTGCCGCGCAGCCGGCAGCTGTGGTCGCCGAGCGGCTCGGGCTCCGCGAACCAGCGCGGCAGGCGCGCCGCGACGACGTCCGCGGGCGCGGCGAAGGTCGCCTCGAACTCGTACGCCTCCTGGCGCCGGTACATCGACTGCCGCAGATACTCCGCCGCGCTCCCCGCGGGCAGCTCCCGCGGGGAGAACCTCGCGCCGGTCGCGAACGGCTCGCTGACCCGGTCGACCCGGAACGTACGCCAGTCGTCGCGCTCCAGGTCGTAGGCGACGAGATACCAGCGGCGTCCCGTGGACACCAGCCGGTACGGCTCGGTCTGGCGCCGGGACGGCGTTCCGTCCCCGGAGCGGTAGGCGAACCGCAGCCGCTCGTGCCCCGCGATCGTCGAGGCCATCACGGTCAGCGTCTCGGGAGCGATACTCGCCCCGTCGCCGCTGGTCAGGGCGCTGGTGGCGGCCTGGAGGGTGGTGACCCGGTGGCGCAGCCGGGCCGGCAGCACCTGCTCCAGCTTGGCCAGGGCCCGTACCGATGCCTCGTCCACGCCCTCGACCGCGTGCCCGGCGCCGGCGCGCAGCCCGACCGCGATCGCCACGGCCTCCTCGTCGTCGAGCACGAGCGGCGGCATCGCCTTCCCGGCGACCAGCCGGTACCCGCCGTCGGCACCCTTGCTGGCCTGGACCGGATAGCCGAGCTCGCGCAGCCGGTCGACGTCCCGGCGGATCGTGCGCCGGGACACCCCCAGCCGGTCGGCGAGCTCGGCACCGGGCCACTCGCGTGGGGTCTGTAGGAGGGAGAGCAACTGGAGAAGGCGCGCCGGAGTGTCGGTCGTCATGAATCCGAGGATGCCGCAGAACTAGGACACGATCTGACCTATTGCGGCCCTAGCTTCGGACCATGACCTCCACGGAGACCACTCTCAGCAGCAGCACCACCGACCCCGGCGACCGTCGTCGCTGGTTCGCGCTCGCCATCGTGATGACCGCGGCCTTCATGGACCTGGTCGACGTCACGATCGTCAACATCGCCATCCCGTCGATCCAGCGGGACGCGGGAGCATCGTTCAGCCAGATCCAGTGGATCACCGCCGGGTACGCGCTTGCCTTCGCCGCCGGGCTCATCACCGGCGGCCGGCTCGGAGATATTCACGGCCGCAGGCGGCTCTTCCTGATCGGCATCGGGGGATTCACGATCGCCTCGGCGCTGTGCGGCTTCGCCGCGAACCCCGAGATGCTCGTGGCCTCACGGATCCTGCAGGGCGCGATGGCCGCGATGATGGTGCCGCAGGTGCTGTCGATCGTGCACGCCACCTTCCCGGCGCACGAGCGGGGCAAGGTCTTCGGGCTCTTCGGCGCGATCGTCGGACTGGGGGCTGTCTCCGGACCGCTCCTCGGCGCCCTCCTCACCGAGTGGAACCTCTTCGGTCTTGAGTGGCGGCCCATCTTCCTGATCAACCTGCCGGTCGGCATCGGTGCGTTCCTGCTGGGCCGGCGCTACATCGCGGAGTCCAAGGCACCGCGGGCCCTGCGTCTCGACCTCGTCGGCGTCGCCCTGGTCACTCTCGGTCTGCTCATGCTGCTCTACCCGCTCACACGCGGCCGGGAGCTGGGCTGGCCGCTGTGGGGGTACGCGTCGATGGCGGGCGCGCTGGTCGTCTTCGCGGCGCTCGTGGCGTACGAGAAGCGGAAGGCCGTGCGGGACGGGTCCCCGCTAGTGGAGCTCTCCCTGTTCCGTGTGAAGAGTTTCGCTGCGGGTATCGCGGTGCAGACGGTCTTCGGTGTCGGCCTCGGTGTCTTCTTCCTGGTCTGGACGCTGTACATGCAGGTCGGGCTCGGCTGGAGCGCGCTGCGCGCGGGCCTGACGGGTGTGCCGTTCTCGATCGCGGTCTCGACGGCGGCCGGGCTGTCCGTGCAGAAGCTGGTGCCGCGCTTCGGCCGCGGGGTGCTGCAGGCGGGTGCGCTGGTGATGGCGGCGGGTGTGCTCCTCTACATCTGGGAGTCCGCCCGGTACGGCCTCGCCATCGCCTCCTGGCAGATGGCCCTGCCGCTGGTGGTGATGGGCGCGGGCATGGGGTTGATCGTCGCCCCGCTGACGGACGCGATCCTGTCCGAGGTGCCGCGGGAGCACTCCGGTTCGGCGTCCGGCCTCATCAACACGGTCCAGCAGATGGGCAACGCGCTCGGCCTCGGGCTGGTCTCGGTGGTCTTCTTCGGTGAGATCGGCGACCGGCTGACCCCGGCGCAGGTGGGGCCCGCCTTCGTGCACGCCTTCGAGCATGCCCTGGGCTGGGTCGCCGCGGTGCTGGTGGCGATCTTCCTGCTGATGTTCGCCCTGCCCAGGCGGCCCGCGCAGCATGTGGAGGGCGGGCAGGCCGAGTCGGCACCGAAGGGGGTCGAGGAGCCGGTGCTCGCTTCCTGAACCGTGTTCCATTCCTCGCCTCGACGGTGAGGTCGATGGCGCCCGGTGGGTCGCGTTCCGCGCGACACACCGGGCGCCATCGTGTTGCGGGGCGGACGGGGGCGCGGGAGGCGCCCGCGCGGGATCGGTCGTGTGTCCGGTCGGGCGCGGTCCTGTATTTCGTCGTCTGCCCGTCTGCCCGTCTGCGGGTCCTGCGCCCCTGTCCTGCGTGCTGATGTTGCCCGGGGTATCGACGCCCGTTTGTGTCCGATCCGGGGCCCGGTCCTGTTTACTTTTCGGAAATCCAGACGTAGCCTCCCGAGGAAACCACACGTTCGGGCATGAGTCGGAGGCGAACGGACATGTACGCACCGGAGCGGCAGCAGGAGATCCTCCGGCTCGCCCGTGACGGCGGGCGGGTGGACGTGGTGTCGCTGGCCGAGGAGTTCCAGGTCACGGCCGAGACGATCCGCCGGGACCTCAAGGCCCTCGACCGGGCCGGCCTTCTGCGCCGGGTGCACGGCGGGGCGATCCCCGCCGGGCGTCTGGACTTCGAGCCGGACCTCGCCGAGCGGGAGTCCACCGCGGCCGACGAGAAGGACCGGATCGTGAGGGCGGCCGTCGCGGAGCTGCCGAGCGAGGGCACGATGATCCTCGACGCCGGCTCGACCGTGGCCCGGCTGGCCGGGGCCATTCCCCTGGACGCCGCGCTCACCGTCGTCACCCACAGCCTGCCCACCGCGGCCCGTCTCGCGGACCACCCCGGTATCCAGCTCCATCTGGTCGGGGGGCGTGTACGCCACCGTACGCGCGCCGCGGTGGACGCCTGGGCGCTGCGCGCGTACGGCGAGATCCGCGCCGACGTGGTGTTCATCGCCGCCAACGGCTTCTCCGCCGACCATGGACTGACCACGCCCGACCTCGCCGAGGCCGCCGTCAAGCGCGCCGCGATCCACGCCGCACGCCGCGTGGTGCTGCTCGCCGACTCCTCCAAGCACGGCCAGGAGCACTTCGCCCGTTTCGGGGGTCTCGGCGATGTGGACCTGCTGATCACCGACAGCGGTCTGAGCCCCGAGGACGCCACCGCGATCGAGCGCGGCGGCACGGAAGTAGTGCGCGCATGATTCTCACCGTCACCCCGAACCCGTCCCTCGACCGCACCTACGAGGTCCCTTCCCTCGACCGCGGCGAGGTCATCCGGGCCACCGGCGAACGCATGGACCCGGGCGGCAAGGGCGTGAACGTCTCGCGTGCGGTCGCCGCCGCCGGACGGCGCACGGTCGCCGTGCTGCCCCTGGGCGGCGCACCGGGCGCCCTCGTCGCCGAACTGCTGCACGCGCAGGGCATCGAGGTCGCCCCGGTCCCGGTCGCCGGAGCCACCCGTTCCAACATCTCCGTAGCCGAGCCCGACGGTACCCTCACCAAGATCAACGCGCCTGGCCCCGAGCTGTCGACGGCCGAGGCCGAACTCCTCCTGGAGACGGTCCGCGAGCAGTACCGCGCGGCCCGGATCACCTGGATCACCTGCTGCGGCAGCCTGCCGCGCGGCCTTGCGCCGTCCTGGTACGCGGATCTGGTCGCCCGAGCCCACGCCGCCGGTGCCCGGATCGCGCTGGACACCTCCGGGCCCGCGCTGCTGGAGGCCTTGCGCGAACGCCCGGACGTGGTGAAGCCGAACGCCGAGGAGCTCGCGCAGGCCGTCGGACGCCCCCTCGCCACGGTGGGCGACGCGGTCAAGGCGGCCGAGGAACTGCGCGGGATGGGCGCGGGCGCCGTACTCGCGAGCCTCGGCGCGGACGGCCAACTGCTGGTGTCCGACGAGGGCGCCTGGTTCGGCAGCGCACGCGTCGATGTCGTACGCAGCAATGTCGGCGCCGGCGACTCCTCCCTCGCCGGTTTCCTGATCGCGGGCGGCGCCGGCCCTGAGGCCCTGGCCTCCGCCGTGGCCCACGGAGCCGCGGCGGTCCAGCTGCCCGGCAGCGTGATGCCGACCCCGGCCGATCTGGACCCCTCCGCCGTGACGGTCACCTCGGCGGTACCCGTGGACCGTGTCCTGACGGAGCCCGTGTCATGACCGCGCGCGTAGCACATGTCCTCACCGCGTGGCCGATCCGTGTCGTCGACACGTGCGCCGCTCGCCTCGAACCGACGTTGACGTGGCGGAGTCTCCCCGGTCCCGCCACGGCCACGGGAAGGCGGGGTCTCCCCGGCCCCGCCGCCGCTTCCATCCCTGCACCACCCTGCATCCCCGTCCCCACCCGCGCCCACCGAGAGCCCCGGGCGATACGCGTGCGAAGGAGCCCGCGATGAGCGAGATGATCAACGCGGACCTGGTCGATCTCGACCTGTCCGCCGACACCAAGGAGGCGGCGGCACGCGCCCTCGCCGAGCGGATGGTGGCCCAAGGCCGGGTGACCGACCTGGACGGCTTCCTCGCCGACGTCGCGGCGCGGGAGGCCCAGATGCCGACCGGCCTCGACGGCGGCATCGGCATCCCGCACTGCCGCAGCGAGCACGTCACCGAGCCGACGCTGGCCTTCGGGCGCAGCGCGCGGGGCATCGACTTCGGCGCCGCCGACGGTCCGGCCGATCTGATCTTCCTGATCGCCGCCCCGGCGGGCGCGGACGACGCTCACCTCACGATCCTGTCGTCGCTTGCCCGCCAGCTGATGAACGCCGAGTTCACCTCCGCGCTGCGGGCCGTGGACGACGCCGCGGCCGCGGCCGCGCTCATCCGCGGGGACGAGGCCCCGGCCGCCGGCTCCGAAGACTCCGCGGTGGCGTCGACCGAGGCGGCCTCCTCCGGCGCCACCGCGGACGGCGCGGCCGCGGCGAAGGCGGCGTCCGCGGACACGTCCGCCCCGGCCGGCGACACCGGCAGCTCCGCCGAGCGCCCGTTCCGTGTCGTCGCCGTCACCTCCTGCCCGACCGGCATCGCCCACACGTACATGGCCGCTGAGTCGCTGGAGAACGCGGGCCGTGAGGCCGGCATGGAGGTGGTCGTCGAGACCCAGGGCTCGGCCGGCTTCACCCGGCTCGACCCCGCCGTGATCGCTGCTGCGGACGGTGTGATCTTCGCCCACGACGTGCCCGTGCGGGACAAGGACCGCTTCGCCGGGAAGCCGACCGTCGACGTCGGTGTGAAGGCCGGTATCAACCGCCCGGCCGAGCTGATCTCCGAGGTGCGCGACAAGGCAGCGCGCGGTGAGGTCACCGCGGCGGCACCTGGCGGAACGCCCGTCGAGCGCGCCGGTGACTCCGGCGAGGGCTACGGCACCAAGCTGCGCAAGTGGCTGATGTCCGGCGTGAGCTACATGGTTCCGTTCGTCGCCGCGGGCGGTCTGCTCATCGCCCTCGGCTTCGCGATCGGCGGCTGGCAGGTCAACAAGGCGCCGTCGGTCATGGACCACTTCGTGTGGACCCAGACGGACAGCTGGGGCGCCCTGCTGTTCCAGATCGGCGGTGTGGCCTTCGGCTTCCTCGTCCCGGTCCTCGCCGGCTACATCGCCTACGGCATGGCGGACCGGCCCGGTCTCGTCCCTGGCTTTGTCGGCGGCGCGATCGCCCTCACCATCAACGCCGGCTTCCTCGGCGGCCTCGCGGCCGGTCTGATCGCCGGTGGGGTGGTGATGGCGATCCAGAAGATCCACATCCCGGCGACGTTGCGCGGCATCATGCCGGTGGTGGTGATTCCGCTGGTCTCGTCGGCGATCGTCGGGTTCCTGATGTTCGTCGTGATCGGCAAGCCCATCGCCTCCGCCCAGAAGGGCATGACCGACTGGCTCAACGGCCTGTCCGGTGCCAACGCCGTCCTGCTCGGCGCGCTGCTCGGCCTGATGATGTGCTTCGACCTGGGCGGACCGGTCAACAAGGTCGCCTACACCTTCGCCACGGCCGGCATCGCGGTCTCCAACCCGAGCGACTCGGCGATGAAGATCATGGCCGCGGTGATGGCCGCGGGCATGGTCCCGCCGCTGGCGATGGCACTGGCCACGACGGTGCGCGGCAAGCTCTTCACGCAGACCGAGCGTGAGAACGGCAAGGCGGCCTGGGTGCTCGGCGCCTCCTTCATCTCCGAGGGAGCGATCCCGTTCGCGGCGGCCGACCCGCTGCGCGTGATCCCCTCGTCGATGATCGGCGGTGCGGTCACCGGCGCCCTGTCGATGGTCTTCGGCGCCACCCTGCGTGCCCCGCACGGCGGCATCTTCGTGGTCCCGCTGATCGGCAATCCCCTGCTCTACCTGGTGGCCATCGCCGCCGGCGTCGGTGTGACCACGGTCCTGGTGGTGGTCCTGAAGGGCATGCGCAAGCAGAGCCCCGAGGGTGCCGCGAAGGAGGCCGCCGGAGGGGCGATAGCCGCCCGCGGCGACTCCAAGCAGCCGGTCGCCGCCTGACGAGCAACCGTCCCTCACATATCGGCCGCAGCCCCGCGACGGGGCTGCGGCCGAAGTGCGTTGGAGGCTGCGGCAGACCGGGCCACGCGTTTCTGACGGCGCGCAGGGACATGCTGCGGGCCTTGTGACGAGCGTCATGGGCGCGAGGCCGGGCCGGGCCGTGGCTGCTTGGGCAGATCTGACCCCTTCGTACTGCTCGTCGTATCTGCGATATGCATCACGATCCAGGGTCAAAAGCCCGGATCGTGGTGTCTACTTGGGGACATGCCTGCGCACGTGTCGACCTTCCAGCTGTTGGGTGTGCCCCTCCTCGCCCTGGCCACCGCCGTCTGGATCGTCTGTGTGGGTCGCGTCGTGCATCAGCGCCGCCTGGAGGAATCGGTCCGGCGCCACCGCACCGCGCTCCGCGCCCTCCCGCCCCAGCAGACGAGCCCGGCCCTGGAATCCGTGGAACTCACCCCGGCCGAACGCGACGCCTTCGCGGGCCTTATGCGGCAGTTCGACGAGGGCCGCTCCTAGAACGGGTTGCGGCAAGGCCGCCCCTGAAGCGGGTTACGACGAGGGCGTTCCTGGAACTGGAACGGGCGCCGAGGGATCGTGCGGTGTCAGCCCAGCGTCGCCGCGCGTCGTTCCATCGCTTCGCGCGCCGCATCCTCGGAGGCGTACACCTCGCACATGTGTCGGCCGTCCGGCGTCGCCGTGTGCTCGACCTCCCACAGGGACAGCTCCCGGCCGTCCCGCAGCAGGAAGGCGTGCTCGTAGAGCGAGAAGCACAGTCCCGCCTGCCCGGCCCGGTTCGGGCGCCCGAAGGCCTGCGTGATCTCGTGCGCGAACGCCGAGCCCAACAGTAAGGTCGCCAGCTCCGTGTCCGGCCGGTCCGGGTTCTCCGCACGGCGCAGCAGCCGGCGTGCGTGGTCAGCCGAGTCGTCGGGCACATAGGCGTGTCCTGGCTCGGGGACGGGCGACATCTGCACCACGACGGGCAGCTCGAAGTCGGGCGCGTCCGGCGGCAGCGGGAGCCGGGCCGTGGCGGCGCGCAGCTCCTCCTCGTCCGCGTACAGCTCGTGCTCCAGGTGACCGTTCGCGCCCGTGTTGTGGACCAGTTCCCACAGGGTGACCGCCGAGCCGTCCGCGAGCAGCCAGGTGTGCCGGTACGTCTCCCTGTGCAGTCCCGCGCTGTGGTGCGCCGAGTGCAGCGAACTGTCGTACGCCAGCGCGCAGTCGAGCGTTCCTATCGTCTCGTCCGGCAGCTCGAAGGAGTTCAGGGCACGGCCGAGGAGCCGCTCGAGGTGCTCCTCAGGAGACTCGGGCGACTGGGCTGACTCGTACGCTGCCGTCTCGTACGGAACGCTCAAGGTCTCTCCCGGCGTTGCTGCATGTCACCTTGTGGGTGCATACCGTAGCCCCTCGATCGGACATCATGTCCGGGAACCGAGAAAACGTACGGTGGGAAAACGGACGGGCCGCGCGGAAAGTTCCCGCGCGGCCCGAGTGTTCGTCATATGACCGGAGTCAGACGGTACTTCCCGCGGTCCAGGCGCTCCACGGCATGTTCCAGCCGTTGAGGCCGTTGTCCGGAGCGACCGTTGTGTCGGGGGAGTGCTGGACGATCACCACGTCGCCGATCAGCGAGTTGTCGTAGAACCACTTGGCGGAGGTGTCCCCCTGGGCCCCCTGCACGTCCGCGAGTCCGACACAGCCGTGACTGGTGCCCTCGCGACCGAAGGGCGGGTTGGCCTTGTTGTACCAGTAGTTGCCGTGGATGAACGTCCCGCTGCCGGTCAGCCGCATCGCGTGCGGCACGTCCGGGATGTCGTACTCGCCGCCGAGACCCACCGTCTGGCTGTTCATACGGGTCTGCACGAACTTCTCGGAGATCACCATCTGCCCGTTGTACGTGGTGTGCTGCGGGTTGCC
This sequence comes from Streptomyces sp. CA-106110, assembly GCF_050936285.1. NCBI lineage: Bacteria > Bacillati > Actinomycetota > Actinomycetes > Kitasatosporales > Streptomycetaceae > Streptomyces > Streptomyces sp. CA-106110. The sequence goes on from NZ_JBNJNB010000001.1 coordinate 7,157,253, forward strand.
CGACGAGATCGGGACCGTCTTCAGCGTCTTGCCGTCCCGCACCACCGTCATGGTCTGCGTGTTGACGTCGACCGTGGAGACCTGTGAGCGCCCGATGGTGAAGGACACGGTCTTCTTCTGCACGCCGTAGACGCCGTTCGCGCCCTCGACCCGGTCCAGGTCGATCTTCATCGTGACCTTGGAGCCGGCCTTCCAGTAGTCCTGGGGGCGGAAGTCCAGCCGCTGCGACCCGAACCAGTGCCCGACGACCTGCTGCCCGCTGCTGGAGGTCACGGTGATGTGGGACTGGACGGCCTTCTTGGTGGTGATCGCCTTGTCGAAGGTGAAGGAAACCGGCATTCCGACGCCGACCGTCGTCCCGTTGTCGGGCGTGTACGTCCCGATGAAGCTGTTCGCCGACGAGACCGTGGTGAAGATGGAGTTGGCGGCCGCCACACGGTTGTCCGCGTCCTTGGCGGTGGCCGAGATCTCGTACTTGGTCCCGCGTTCCAGCTGCTGCGCGGGCTTCCAGGACGTCCCGTCCGCGGACACCTTGCCGGGAACGGCCGTGCCCGTCCCCGCCACGGTCATCTTCACCTCGGTCAGCTTGCCGTCACTGACCCGCACCCCGGTCGCGTTGATGGACGCGTCGGTCGAACCGTCCTTCGCGGAGATGGCGATCTTGGCGGCCGAGGTCTTGGCGGAGTCCTGTCCGTTTTTGTTGTTGTCGGCATTGGCACTGCCACCGCAGGCCGTCAGGGTCAGGGCGCCGACCATCAAAGCGGCACAGGCCCCCAGTGCGCGCCGCGCTCGCCTGTCCGGCGTTGTCACAAGCTTCTCCAGGTCGTTGTCATGTGGGTGGTCCGCTCGAGTACGTGGAGAGAGAGCTGACACTGCGGCAAAGGGTTCCCTTCCACCGCGTTGAACACCATCACGTGACAGAACCGGGACAATCGTCCCGCGCCGGTGTCTAACGGCCGTACAACTCTTCGTACGACGGCCATGTCCCGCCCGGCCCGTCCACCGACTCCGCGGCGCGCACCGCCCGTACGATCGCCCGCGTCACCAGGTCCGCGCCCGCCGCGAGCACTTCGTTGAGCGCGAGGGGGCTCGCGGACGTCGGCGGATGCGTGCCGGTCGCCAGCGCGAACACCGTGTCCCCGTCGTTGAGCAAGTGCGCCGGACGTACGGCACGGGCGATCCCGTCGTGGGCGACGCCCGCGAGCTTCTGCGCCTGCGCCTTGGTGAGCTCGGCATCGGTCGCCACGACCGCGAGGGTCGTGTTCATCAGCGAGCGCGGCATTTCGGCGGCGAGCTCGGCGAGGCGCCGCCCTGCGGCCTCGTGCACGTCCGGCGACGGGTGGTCGAAGTGGCCCTGGAGCAACTCCCCGTACAGAGCCCCCGATTCCGGGTCGATCACCGAGCCCACCGCGTTGCACACCACCAGAGCGCCCACCGTGATCCCCGAGTCCAGCAGGACGCTCGCGGAACCGACTCCGCCCTTGAGCTGCCCGATCGTCGCCCCCGTGCCCGCGCCCACGCAGCCTTCCGCAACAGGCGCCCCCGGCTCGCTGGCGGCTGCCGCCTCCACCGCCGCCCGGCCGACCGCCGCGTCCGGCCGGGCCTTGAAGTCGCCTCCGCGGCCCAGGTCGAAGATGCAGGCGGCCGGTACGACCGGCACGACGTGCGTCGCCTTGGGGCCGACCCGCACCCCGCGACCGCGCTCCTCCAACCAGGCCATCACGCCCGACGCCGAGTCGAGCCCGTACGCGCTGCCTCCCGTCAGGACGACGGCATCGACCTTCTGCACGAGGTTGCGTGGATCGAGCGCGTCGGTCTCCTTCGTGCCGGGACCGCCACCGCGCACGTCCACCGCCGTGACCGCGCCGCCCTCCGGGGCGAGGACGACCGTGGCCCCGGTGAGCCGGCCGTCGCCGATGCGTGTCGCGTGCCCCACGCGTAGACCCATGACATCTGTCAGAGCGTCAACTGTCATGTGCCCATGATCCTTCGTCCCCCGTCACTCAGAGCCTCCCGTGCGCCGATCCCGGCGATGGCCCGTCCTGGCCACCGTGGTTGTCGGTGGCAGGGAGGAGCGGTGCCGGGGCCGGAGCCAGCGGGGAGCCGCGGATCTGGGCGACGCCCCGTGGCGCGCCGCCGTGGACGTACGCTGGTGGTATGAGCACCACCCCCTCCCGCGAGCAGCGGGATTCCCAGCCCGAGCCCAAGGACGCCCTCGTCTTCGACGACCCGCTGAACCAGCAGTCCTCGGACGACACGGACCGGGGGTGGGGCGAGAAGCCCGCGTCGAGCGGCGACAGCGCCGCCGACCTGGCGCGCTTCCTCGACGAGAAGCCGCCCCACCACCTGTGACGGACGCTCCCCCTCGCAGGGCGCGCGCCTGTGAACGGATCCTTTGGGGCGCCGCCGGGCCGTCGGACGGCTAGGACTGGCTCCGGCCGGAGCCGCGCTCGGCGACTATGGCGTCGCGGATCTCCTTGAGCACCTCCAGCTCGGTCAGCTCCACCACCTCGTGGGTGCCTTCCTTCGCCCTGCGGCGGGCCTCCTGGCGGGCCAGGAACTTGGCCATGGGCAGGACCATCAAGAAGTAGACGACCGCTGCCGTGATCACGAAGTTCAGCGTGGCGCCGAGGACCGAGCCCCAGAAAATGCGCACGCCCGTCGCGGTGTCGCCGGTGCCCGTGCACGGCGCTTTGAGGCAGGAGCTGTAGCTGTCCAGGCTCTTGGTGCCGAGCGCGCCCACCACCGGGCTGATGACCCCCTTCACCACCGAGTTGACGATGTTGGTGAAGGCGGCACCGATGACCACCGCGACCGCCAGATCGACGACGTTTCCTCGCATCAGGAAGGCTCTGAAGCCCTGCCAGATGCTCGGCTCCTTCTTCTTGACCACCAGTGGGCCCTTTCTTGATCGCGCATGCTGCGGAACGAACCGGTCCGCAACCTACGTCAGGGCTTCCCGGGCTTGTCCAGCGCATGCCATGAGGAAGGGCACTTCGTGACCCGTCGGTAAGCTTCGCCCGCCCGCTCAGCACAGCGTCACCGCCAGCCGTGAGGTCGCTCCGGCGCCGGCCAGGCGCGCCGCCGTGGTGCGCGGCACGGAGAGCACGACCAGCGCGCCGTTCTCGGTCGGGTCGACGTCCGGGACCCGGGTCACACGGGCCCCGGCCGCGACGACCTTCGCGCCGCCGCCCCCGTCGGCCGCGATCACGTCGACCCGGGCGCCGGGACGCAGCATTCGGACCGTGGCCCCGTCCGCGATCCGTACCGGCGCCGTCACCATCTCGACCGCGCGCCGTTCCCGTCCGGGGTCGGCCGCCGCAGTCGGGCGCCGAGCGGCGTCCGGATGTCCCCGGGCACCCTCGGAGCCGCCCGGCCCGGTCGCCACGAGCGCAGCCGCCGTGACCGCCAGGCCCATGGCCACGGCCCGCCTTCGGTGCCGCACCAGACGCCGCAGCTGATGGCGGCCGCCGCGCACCCGTACGGGAGCGAAATGCGGCACTGAGCACGTGGGAGGGGTGTCCGCGCGGACCGGGGCGTCGGCGTCCGGTGGGTCGGCGAGCACGTCCGGATCCGGCCGGACGGCGCATGCCTGGACTGAGTCCTGCCGGTGGATCGGCCACGCGGAGGTCTCCCCGGGCGGTGGGTACGAGAAGGCGTGCCCAGGTGGTCGGTCCGCGAAGACGGGCTCGTGAGGCCGGTGCACGTAGGCATCCCCTCGCGGTGACGCTGCCCCGGAAGCGTGCCCGTGCGTACGCATCACAGCGTCGGCCGGGGGTGCGAGGCGTGCGGAAGGAGAGGAAGCCCAGGTCGGAGGGGAAGAAGCCGACGTAGGAGAGGACGGGGCGTAGGCCGAGAAACGGGTCATTCTGATCACCACCTGCATCGCGAGATCGGAACGCGATCCACGATGAGGCTTCGCGCCGAAGTCCGCTGACGACCGTGGACTACTGGCCGGTTGTGGACAACTCGCCCACCCGAACGGGAAGTTCCGCGCCGGGACCGAGACCTACGCCCAGATACTTCCCGACGCCGAGGCCCGTGCCCACACCGGCACCGAGGCCCACGCCAACGCCCATCCCAAGGTCGGGACGGTCGCCTACCCCCATCCCGGCGTCGGCGCCGACGCCGACGCCGACGCCGACACCCAGTCCCGTCCCCACGCCGACGCCCGCGCCCCCACCGACCCCCAGCCCGGCCCGCCCGGCGTCCGCTCCGTCGATCAGGGCAGCTCGAACCCCGGATCCATCCCGCCCAGCGCCGTCCGGCACAGGCAGTCCCGCTTCTCGTTCGCCGGCAGACCCTCCACCGTGTCGAACAGCACGCCCCGCAGCCGGTCCACATTCGCCGCGAACACCTTCAGCACCTCGTCGTGCGAGACGCCCTCACCGGTCTCCGCTCCCGCGTCGAGGTCCGTGACCAGGGTCAACGACGTGTAGCAGAGCTCAAGTTCACGGGCGAGCACAGCCTCGGGATGGCCGGTCATGCCCACCACGGACCAGCCCTGCGCCTGGTGCCACAACGATTCGGCACGGGTGGAGAACCGCGGGCCCTCGACCACGACCAGCGTGCCGCCGTCCACCGCTTCCCAGTTGCGCCCGCGCGCCGCCTGGAGCGCCGCGATGCGGCCAGTGGGGCAGTAGGGGTCGGCGAGGGACACGTGCACCACGTTCGGCACGGCGCCGTCCGGCAGCGGCAGCCCGTCGAAGTAGGTCTGGGTCCGGGCCTTGGTGCGGTCCACCAGCTGGTCCGGTACGAGGAGCGTCCCGGGACCGTACTCGGGGCGCAGCCCGCCCACCGCGCAGGGCCCGAGGACCTGCTGCGCGCCGACGGCGCGCAGCGCCCACAGGTTGGCGCGGTAGTTGATGCGGTGGGGCGGCAGATGGTGTCCGCGGCCGTGGCGGGGGAGGAAGGCGACGCGCCGGCCGGCGATTTCCCCCAAGAACAAAGAGTCGCTGGGCGCCCCGTACGGGGTGTCGACCCGGACCTCGGTCACATCGTCGAGGAAGGAATAGAAGCCGGAACCGCCGATGACGCCTATCTCTGCGTTCTCCATGGCGAGCACAGTAGCTGGCCCCGGACAGCACGAAGACCCCGCTGTCCCATGAGACGGCGGGGTCCGGTCGGCAGAGCCTTACGCGGCGGAGGAGGTGCTGCTCGTCGACGACGAGCCGGAGTCCGACGAGGAGGACGAGCTGGACGACGACGAGGAGCTCGACGGCTTGGACGTCGCCGGGCTGCTGCTCGAGGACGAGCCGCGGCTGTCGTTGCGGTAGAAGCCGGAGCCCTTGAAGACGATGCCGACCGCGGAGAACACCTTCTTCAGGCGGCCACCGCAGTTGGGGCACTCCGTCAGTGCGTCGTCGGTGAACTTCTGCACCGCCTCGAGGCCCTCGCCGCACTCGGTGCACTGGTACTGGTAGGTCGGCACTAGTCTTCCTCCTGGCACTCTCACTTAATGAGTGCTAACGACCATCAATAGTGTCGTATTCCTCGGGATCAGTCCACCGTGAGCGGCACGCGGTGACCGACGCCACGTGCCACAGTGCGGCCGGCCGGGTGTGTTGCCAGCCGTGACCGCAGGGTCACGAGGGTCGCGAGTGCCAGCACCGTCCCGGCCATCGGGACCAGGAAACCGGCGCCGCCCCACAGGCGGTCCTCCAATTGTCCGGCAACCGTGACCGCTGCCGCCTGGCCGAGCGCGACGGCGCCGGTCAGCCAGGTGAAGGCCTCGGTGCGGGCGCCGGCCGGGACAAGGCCTTCGACCAGCGTGTAGCCGGTGATCAGGGCCGGTGCGATGCACATGCCCACCAGAAGGCCGAGGCCGGCCAGGACGACCACGGAGTGCGCGGTCCACAGACCCGAGGCGGTCAGTGCGAGAGCCGTGTAGCCGATGACCAGGCGGCGCTGCGGGGCGGCCTTCCAGGCGACGGCGCCGCACACGATTCCGGAGAGCATGTTGCCGGCGGCGAAGATTCCGTACAGGGCGCCGTTCAGGCCGGGCTCGCCGATCGACTGGGTGAACGCGGCGAGCGAGACCTGCATGCCTCCGAAGACGGTGCCGATGCCCAGGAAGGTCACGATCAGCACTCGCACACCGGGGATCCGCAGGGCGGAAGTGTGCTCCACGCGCGCGTGCCGCACGGCGGCGATGGGCGGCTGCGTGCCCTTCTGGGCGGCGAACAGCACACCGCCGACCAGGGTCAGCGCTGCCTCGGTGAGCAGGCCCGCGGCCGGTGCCACGGTGGTGCACAGGGCCGTCGCCAGCAGCGGCCCGACCACGAAGGTCAGCTCGTCGGTGACGGACTCGAAGGCCGCCGCCGTCGTCATCAAGGGCGAGTCCTGGAGCTTCACGCCCCACCGGGCGCGCACCATGGGACCGATCTGCGGTACCGAGGCCCCGGTGGGGACGGCCGCCGCGAACAGGACCCACAAGGGTGCGTGCGCCAGCGCGAGCGCCGTCAGGGAGGCAGCGGCCAGGGTGTGCGCCAGGACGCCGGGGAGCAGTACCGCGCGCTGACCGTGGCGGTCGGCGAGCCGGCCGCTGTAAGGCGCGCACAGTGCCATGGAGACACCGGTGACCGCCGCGACGGCGCCCGCGGCGCCGTACGAGCCGGTCGTGTGCCGCACCAGCAGCACGATGGAGAGGGTGAGCATCGCGAACGGCTGACGCGCCGCGAAGCCCGGGATCAGGAACGTCCAGGCGCCGCGGGTGCGCAGCAGCCGGGTGTAGCCCGGACGGGACGACTTCGAGGTGACCGTGGATGCCACGGCCCGTGCCTTTCTGCCGCCTGGTAGCGCGGCCCCCGTTGGGCGCGTTCGCCGTCGGGGCACGCCGAGAGCTGTCCTCTTGCGCGTACTGCGGTAGATACCGGCGCTCGCAGGGGGAGCGTCCCGGCCGCCATACGGTCGCGCCAGCTCTGCGTCAGGCAGAGTTGGTTCGATCAGGGTGCGCCTTGAGTGTACAGAGGTGAAGGCCGAACACACCTGTGAAAGCGCGCACCATGCCCTTCTTCACCTGGGATTCAGCGCGGTGTGATGTACCGGAAGCATGCGCTTAACGCCTGCGGTCCGGCCCCTCGTCGCCGGTCATGCCCAGCCATCCGGCGAGCTTGCCGCCCTGACCGACGGCCCGCAGGCGCTTCTCCGCCGTATCGCGGACCTGGTCGGTGGCGACCACGAGGAGTTCGTCCCCGCGCCGCAGCACCGTCGTCGGCAGCGGCACGAACGACTTCCCCTCGCGGACGACGAGGGTGACGGCGGAGCCCGCGGGCAGCCGCAATTCGTTCACCTCGACGCCGTGCATCCGTGAACCCTCGGGAATCGCGACGGACAGCAGATGTCCGCGCAGTCGCTCCAGGGGAGCCGACTCGATGCCCAGATCGGAGGCTCCGGGGCCCTCGCCGAGGCGCAGCTGGCGGGCCAGCCAGGGCAGGGTCGGGCCCTGGACGAGGGTGTAGACGACCACGAGGACGAAGACGATGTTGAAGATGCGGTGGCTGGCATCGACGCCGTTCACCATGGGGATGGTCGCCAGGATGATGGGCACCGCACCGCGCAGCCCGGCCCACGACAGCAGCGTCAGCTCCTGCCACGGCATCCGGAACGGCACGAGGCTCGCCACCACGCTCAGCGGCCGCGCCACCATGGTCAGCACCAGGCCGATGACGAGGGCCGGCAGGATGTCGTCGCCCAGCTCGTGCGGGGTCACCAGCAGACCGAGCAGGACGAACATGCCGATCTGGGCGATCCAGCCGAGCCCGTCGGCGAAACCGCGGGTCGCGGGCCAGTGCGGCAGCTTCGCGTTGCCCAGGATCATCGCGGCGAGGTAGACGGCGAGGAAGCCGCTGCCGTGGGCGAGCGCGCCGGCCGCGTAGGCCGCGACCGCGATGGCCATGACGGCGATCGGGTAGAGGCCGGAGGCGGGCAGCGCCACGTGCCGCAGGCCCCAGGAGCCCAGCCAGCCCACCGCGAGGCCGATGGCGGCGCCGACGGCCAGCTCCGCGGCGATCGTCAGCAGGAGCATGTACCAGTGCTGGACGGGTCCGGCCGTGGAGAAGGCGACCACGAGGATGACGACCGGCGCGTCGTTGAATCCGGACTCGGCCTCCAGGACGCCCGTCACACGCGCGGGGAGGGGGACCCTCCGCAGCACCGAGAAGACCGCCGCCGCGTCGGTCGACGACACCACCGCCCCGATGATGAGCGACTGCCGCCACCCCAGACCGGTCAGGTAGTGGGCGCCGGCGGCCGTGACCCCGACGCTCACCGCAACGCCGATGAGGGCCATCGAGGTGGCCGCGGGCAGGGCCGGCCTGATGTCCTTCCATTTCGTGCCGAGACCGCCCTCCGCCAGGATCACGACCAGGGCCGCGTATCCGATGACCTGGGTGAGTTCGGCGTTGTCGAAGCGGATGCCGCCGATTCCGTCCTGGCCCATGGCGATGCCGATGCCCAGGTAGACGAGCAGGCTGGGGAACCCGCTGCGCGAGGAGATCCGGACCGCTGCCACCGCGATGAGCAGAACGAGCGAGCAGGCGAGCAAGAGTTGGTTGAGGTGGTGGACAGTCAGCGGCTGTTCCCTTCTCGCCGATCCGGGCGCCGCGGTGCGAACGCCTCCATCCGAGCACCCGAAGCCCGGTGTGGGTGCGGGCTTCAGTGCAGGTACTTCATTACCTTACCTAACTCTTGACGCTTTCTTGACGACCGAGGGCGGATGATCGAACTTCAGTCCGGGCCTGTTCCCGACTCCGCGTCCAGACGCGTCGGGCCCTGCGCCTATGGTTGCTCCAGCGCTCAGTAGAAAGCACAGCCCGCCCTGCCGCTCGTGTTAGGACAGCAAGGACAGCGATGCCCCCCAACACCACCGCCTCTTCCGGCCAGAAGCCCGGCAAGTCCGGCAGGAAGAAGGGGCGCAGAGCCCGTCTGCTACTGATCGTCCTGGTTGTGGCCCTCGTGGGAGGTTTCGGCTACGGGGGGTACTGGTCCGTCAGTACCGTCCGCGCCTCCTTCCCGCAGACCAAGGGATCGATCACCCTCGAAGGCCTGACGGGCCCCGTCGACGTCAAACGTGACGGCTACGGGATTCCGCAGATCTACGCCTCGTCCGACGAGGACCTCTTCATGGCGCAGGGCTACGTCCAGGCCCAGGACCGGTTCTACGAGATGGACGTGCGCCGCCATATGACATCCGGGCGTCTGTCCGAGATGTTCGGCAAGGGCCAGGTCGAGAACGACGAGTTCCTGCGGACCCTCGGCTGGGAGCGGGTGGCGCAGAAGGAGTACGACACCACGCTGTCGGCCTCGACCAAGCAGTACCTCCAGGCGTACGCCAAGGGGGTCAACGCCTACTTGAAGGGCAAGGACGGCAAGGACATCTCCCTGGAGTACGCGGCTCTGGGCTTCGCCAACGACTACACGCCCGAGCAGTGGACCCCGGTCGACTCGATCTCCTGGCTCAAGGCGATGGCCTGGGACCTGCGCGGCAACATGCAGGACGAGATCGACCGCTCCCTGATGACCAGCCGCCTCGGCCCGAAGCAGATCGAGGACCTCTACCCGGACTACCCCTACGACATCAACAAGCCGATCGTCCAGGAGGGCCGGTACAACAGCCTCACCAAGGCCTTCGAGCCGCGCGGCTCGAAGGGTTCGCAGTCGGCGACTGGGACGTCGTCCACCTCGACCTCGGCCTCCTCGGCCCTGCAGAGCCAGCTGTCGGGCCTCTCCAAGGTCCTGGACAACGTTCCGACGGCCGTCGGCGTGAACGGCAACGGCATCGGCTCCAACTCCTGGGTCGTGGCCGGCAGCCACACCATCACCGGCAAGCCGCTGCTGGCCAACGACCCGCATCTGTCGCCCTCACTGCCGTCGGTCTGGTACCAGATGGGCCTGCACTGCACCGAGATCTCCAGCAAGTGCCAGTACGACGTCACCGGCTACACCTTCGCGGGCATGCCCGGCGTGATAATCGGCCACAACCAGAGCATCGCCTGGGGGATGACCAACTCGGGCGTCGACGTCACCGACCTCTACCTGGAGAAGCTCTCCGGCGACGGCTACCTCTACGACGGCACGGTGAAGCCGTTCACCACCCGCGCCGAGACGATCAAGGTCGCCGGAGGTGCGTCCAAGAAGATCGTCGTGCGTGAGACGAACAACGGCCCGCTGCTGTCCGACCGCGACGACGAGCTCGTCACGGTCGGCAAGAAGGCGACGGTGCAGACCGCGGCGCCCGACCGGGGCAACGGCTACGGCATCGCGCTGCGCTGGACCGCCCTGGACCCCGGCCACTCCATGGACGCCGTCTTCCAGATCGACAAGGCGTCGAACTGGGGCGAGTTCCGTGCCGCCTCCCGCTTGTTCGACGTGCCCTCGCAGAACCTGGTCTACGCCGACACCAAGGGCAACAAGGGCAACATCGGCTACCAGCTGCCCGGAAAGATCCCGGTGCGCGCGCCGGGCGACGACGGCCGGTTCCCGGCGCCCGGCTGGAGCTCCAAGTACAGCTGGACGGGCCGCTACATCCCGCAGGAAGCGCTGCCCTACGAGTACAACCCGCAGCGCGGCTACATCGTCACCGCCAACCAGGCCGTGATCGACAAGGCCAAGTACCCCTACACGCTCACCACGGACTGGGGCTACGGCGCGCGCAGTCAGCGGATCAACGACCTGATCGAGTTGAAGATCAAGGGCGGCGGCAAGATGTCTACCGACGACATGCGCCAGATCCAGCTCGACAACAGCAGCGAGATCGCCAAGCTGCTGGTGCCCAAGCTCCTCAAGATCGACGTCTCCGACAAGAACGTCCGCGAGGCGCAGAAACTGCTCGAGAGCTGGGACTATACCCAGGACGCCGACTCCGCGGCAGCCGCGTACTTCAACGCCGTCTGGCGCAACATCCTCAAACTCGCCTTCGGCAACAAGCTCCCCAAGGAGCTCCGCGTCAAAGGCCAGTGCCTGTGGGTCGAGCCGGCCGACAACACTGGGCCCGCGGACGCCGACCAGAAGGTGCGCGAGTGCGGCGAGCGCGACGCGGACCAGGCGCAGCCGGACGGCGGCGACCGCTGGTTCCAGGTGGTGAACAACATCATCTACGACCAGACGAACGACTGGTGGCACCTGCCCCAGACGCGCACCCAGCCGGCCACCACGACGCGCGACGCCCTGTTCAAGCGCGCCCTGACGGACGCGCGCTGGGAGCTGACCGCCAAGCTGGGCAAGGACCTCGACACCTGGAGCTGGGGCCGGCTGCACCGCCTGTTCCTGAAGAACCAGACCCTGGGCAGCGAGGGACCGAGCGTCCTGCAGTACATGCTCAACCGCGGTCCCTGGAAGCTCGACGGAGGCGAGGCCGCCGTGGACGCCACCGGCTGGAACGCGGCGGGCGGCTACGGCGTCATCTGGGTGCCGTCGATGCGGATGGTGGTCAACCTGGCCGACCTGGACAAGTCCAAGTGGATCAACCTCACCGGTGCCTCCGGGCACGCCTACAGCGCCCACTACACCGACCAGACGGACAAGTGGGCCGCCGGCGAGCTGCTGTCGTGGCACTTCTCGAAGGCCGACGTCGACAAGAGCACTGCCAACACGCTGGAACTCAAACCCTGACGGACTCCGTGAACGCGGACCGGCCCTCCACGCGCGCGTGGAGGGCCGGTCCGCGTTCGGGCTCAGGATCGCTTGAGCCCACGGGACGGCTCCCGGAAGCGGCGTACGCCCGACGGGGTCACCACCGCGTGCACCGGGCGGTCGTGCGGCTCCTCGGGCACGCGCTCCACGACCTCCGTGTCGTACAGGAGCACCACCAGAGCGGGATCGGACTGCGCGCGCTCCAGGCGGGCCAGCACGCGGTCGTACGAGCCGCCGCCGCGGCCGAGGCGCATGCCCCGCGCGTCGACCGCGACGCCGGGCAGCAGCACGGCGTCGGCCTGTCCCACGGCCTCCGGGCCCAGCGGTTCGCCCGCAGGCTCCAGAAGGGCCATCCGCCCGCCGTGCCGGACGCGTACGAGGGAGTCGGGACCGGCGTACGTTCCCCAGTCGAGGTCGTTGTCCGGCAGGAGCGCGGGGAGCAGCACCCGCACTCCCCGAGCGCGCAGCGTGTCGAGGAGTGCCAGGGTGCCGGGTTCGTTGCCGACGGAGACGTACGCGGCCACGGTGCGCGCCTGAGCCAGCTCGGGCAGCTGCAGCGCCCGCCGGGCCAGGGCGGCGGCCGCCTCGTGCACGTCATTCGTCGTCAACCTGTCCCTCACCTCGAGGAGTCCCCGCCGCAACATTCGCTTGTCAGGCTCGGTCCGGTTTTCCTTGGGAGCCACAGGTCAGTGTCCTGCCCTTCCTGAATGCGGTCATATGGCAGCAAGTCGTGCGGGGGTGCAGATTCCGCACATTGCCACCGGATATGGTGGCGGGCATGACTGAGTCGCACCCCACGATCACCAAGGCTGTCATTCCTGCAGCTGGCCTCGGCACCCGGTTCCTGCCGGCCACGAAGGCCACCCCCAAAGAGATGCTGCCGGTGGTCGACAAGCCCGCGATCCAGTACGTGGTTGAGGAGGCCGTCTCCGCGGGGCTCGACGACGTACTGATGATCACCGGTCGCAACAAGAGGCCCCTCGAGGACCACTTCGACCGCAACTACGAGCTGGAGTCCGCCCTCGAGAAGAAGGGCGACGCCGAGCGGCTGGCCAAGGTCCAGGAGTCCAGCGACCTCGCCACCATGCACTACGTGCGCCAGGGCGACCCCAAGGGCCTCGGGCACGCCGTGCTGTGCGCCGCCCCGCACGTCGGCCACGAGCCCTTCGCCGTCCTCCTCGGCGACGACCTGATCGACCCGCGCGACCCCCTGCTGGCCCGCATGGTGCAGGTCCAGGAGCAGCGCGGCGGCAGCGTCATCGCGCTCATGGAGGTCGCGCCGGAGCAGATCCACCTCTACGGGTGCGCGGCCGTCGAGACCACCGAGGACAGCGACGTCGTCAGGGTGAGCGGTCTGGTCGAGAAGCCGGATCCGAAGGACGCGCCGTCCAACTACGCGATCATCGGCCGCTACGTCCTCGACCCGAGCATCTTCGACATACTGCGCAAGACCGAGCCGGGGCGCGGCGGCGAGATCCAGCTCACCGACGCCCTCCAGCAGCTCGCCGAGGACGAGAAGGTCGGCGGACCCGTGCACGGCGTCGTCTTCAAGGGCCGCCGCTATGACACCGGCGACCGCGGCGACTACCTGCGTGCCATTGTCAGACTCGCGTGCGAACGTGAAGATCTGGGTCCGGACTTCCGGACCTGGCTTCGCAGTTACGTGACCGAGGAGATGTAGCGATTTGAGTGCCGCCGCGAGCCGCCCCGCCGACCGGGACCATCTCTGGTCGGTGGACGAACACCTGGAGGACGTCCTCGCCACCGTTCGACCCCTGGAGCCCATCGAGCTGCAGCTGCTCGACGCCCAGGGGTGCGTCCTGGTCGACGACGTCACGGTGCCGGTCTCACTGCCGCCGTTCGACAACAGCTCGATGGACGGGTACGCGGTGCGGGTCGCGGATGTCGCGGGGGCGAGCGAGGAGTTCCCGGCCGTCCTCACGGTGGTCGGGGACGTCGCGGCGGGCGCGGCCGACCTGCTCCAGGTGGGACCGGGTCAGGCCGCGCGGATCATGACGGGCGCCCCGCTGCCGCCCGGCGCAGAAGCAGTCGTGCCCGTCGAGTGGACCGACGGCGGTCTCGGCGGCGGTCCCGTCTCCGGGATGCCGGCCCGCAGCGTGGCCCCGGAGGGAGCCACCGGGCAGGTGCGCGTGCACCGCCCGGCGGAGGCACGCGCGCATGTGCGCGCACAGGGCAGCGATGTGAAGGCGGGCGACCTCGCCCTCGAGGCGGGCACCGTGATCGGGGCGCCGCAGATCGCGCTGCTTGCCGCGATCGGCCGCGGCACGGTACGGGTGCGCCCGCGCCCGCGTGTGGTGGTCCTGTCGACCGGCAGCGAACTCGTGCAGCCCGACGAGGACTTGGCGGTCGGCCAGATCTACGACTCCAACAGTTTCGCCCTCACGGCCGCCGCACGGGACGCCGGCGCCATCGCCTACCGGGTCGGCGCGGTCGCCGACGACGCCGACACGCTCCGCTCCGCCATCGAGGACCAGCTCCTCCGCGCCGACCTCGTGGTCACCACCGGAGGGGTGAGTGTGGGTGCGTACGACGTCGTCAAGGAGGCCCTCACCTCCGTCGGAGACGAGGACGAGGCGGGCGGCGGTGTCGAGTTCCGCAAGCTGGCCATGCAGCCCGGAAAGCCGCAGGGCTTCGGCGTCATCGGCCGTGACCACACACCGCTGCTCGCGCTGCCGGGCAACCCGGTGTCGTCGTACGTCTCCTTCGAACTGTTCGTACGCCCGGCGATCCGCACCCTGATGGGCCTGACGGATGTGCACCGCCCCCGGGCCAGGGCCGTCCTCAAGGCGGACAAGGCGCTGACCTCGCCCGCGGGCCGAAGGCAGTTCCTGCGCGGGAAGTACGCCGACGGCACGGTGACCACGGTGGGCGGCGCGGAATCACACCTGATCGCAGCGCTCGCGCACGCCGACGCGCTGATCGTCGTCCCCGAGGACGACACCTGCGTCGAGCCGGGCGCCGAGGTCGAGGTGATCCTCCTCGGCTGAAGGCGGGGGCCTCGGGGCCGCCGCGCGCCCGGACGTGCGGTGCCGGGCCAGTGGTGCCGCCGCGTTCCGTGAGGCGCCGCAAAGTGCCCGGGCCGCGACCTTCGCCCGGCCGGGCCCGCGGTACCGGGGAGCCCCTTCCTGACCGGGAGGTCCGCTCCGTGGACCTCGCTCGGCTGATCGCGTCGAGTTGGCGGTACCGTGTCGCGCACAGCAGACCCGCGCACCGCGCCGGGCCCGGGACCGGGAGTGCCGCAGCACATGAGTACGCAGGACCGACTGACCCATATCGACGAGGCGGGAGCCGCCCGCATGGTCGACGTCTCCGGGAAGGACGTGACCGAGCGCACCGCGCGGGCCAGCGGTCGCGTGCTGGTCTCGCCGCGCGTCATCGAGCTGCTGCGCGGGGAGGGCGTCCCCAAGGGCGACGCGCTCGCGACCGCGCGTATCGCGGGCATCATGGGCGCCAAGCGCACCCCGGACCTGATCCCCCTGTGCCATCCGTTGTCGGTGTCGGGTGTGAAGCTGGATCTGGCCGTGGCGGACGACGCGGTGGAGATCACCGCGACCGTGAAGACCACCGACCGCACGGGCGTCGAGATGGAGGCGCTCACCGCGGTCAGCGTCGCGGCACTGACCGTGATCGACATGGTCAAGGCGGTCGACAAGGGGGCGGTCATCACGGACGTGCGCGTGGAGCAGAAGACGGGCGGCAAGTCCGGCGACTGGAGCCGGGCATGACGGCACCGGACGGCGCGCCGGCCGGCGGCGCCCTGTCGGCGGCCTACGCGGCCCTCGTGGTGACCGCGTCCAACCGCGCGGCCGCGGGCGTGTACGAGGACAAGGGCGGCCCCCTGATCGCGGAGGCGCTCACCCGCTTCGGCTTCGCGGTCGACGGGCCGTGGGTGGTGCCGGACGGTGACCCGGTGGAGGACGCGCTGCGGACGGGGTCCCGAGCCGGGTACGACGTGATCGTCACGACCGGCGGCACCGGACTCTCGCCCACCGACCGCACCCCCGAGGCGACCCGCGCGGTGATCGACTACGAGGTGCCGGGCATTCCGGAGGCCATCAGGGCGTTCGGAAGGGAGAAGGTGCCCGCGGCGGCGCTCTCCCGGGGACTCGCCGGAGTCGCCGACGGGACGTTGATCGTCAACCTGCCGGGATCGACCGGCGGAGTGAAGGACGGACTGACCGTGCTGGAACCCCTGTTGGTCCACGCCGTCGACCAGCTCCGCGGCGGTGACCACCCGAGGGCCGACGCGGACGGGTCCCCGCCCGGCGAGAACCGCTCCAGACCGAGTGGGGGTGCGAGCTGAACAGCCCATCCTGGCCCGTCGAGCTGGTGGACGGCGATGTCGTCCTCCGGCCCATAAAGCTGCGCGACCAGCGGCTCTGGCGCGAGGTCAACCGGCGCAACCGGGACTGGCTGCGCCCATGGGAGGCGACCATTCCGCCGCCCACGCCCAGCGGTCCCCTCACCCAGCGGCCGACCTACCGCCAGATGGTCCGGCATCTGCGCAGCGAAGCCAACGCGGGCCGGATGCTGCCTTTCGTCATCGAGTACCAGGGACGGCTCGCCGGACAGCTGACGGTGGCCGGGATCACCTGGGGCTCGATGTGCTCGGGGCACGTCGGCTACTGGGTGGACGAGGCGGTCGCGGGCCGCGGGGTGATGCCGACCGCCGTGGCGCTCGCCGTCGACCACTGCTTCCGGACCGTCGGACTGCACCGCATCGAAGTCTGTATTCGCCCCGAGAACCGGCCGAGCCGCCGGGTTGTGGAGAAACTGGGATTCCGCGAGGAGGGGCTCCGGCCGCGTTATCTCCACATCGACGGGGCCTGGCGCGACCATCTGGTGTTCGCACTCACCGCGGAAGAGGTGCCCGAGGGACTGCTGGCGCGCTGGCACCGGGCACGCTCACAACAGGCTGGTGCGCAGAGCGGCAGTGCCCGCATACAGGGCACGAGCAGGGATCCGAGTAAGCCGAGCCACCCCGGTAAATAAAAAATACGTTCGAAATTGATCGG
This sequence comes from Streptomyces sp. CA-106110, assembly GCF_050936285.1. NCBI lineage: Bacteria > Bacillati > Actinomycetota > Actinomycetes > Kitasatosporales > Streptomycetaceae > Streptomyces > Streptomyces sp. CA-106110. The sequence goes on from NZ_JBNJNB010000001.1 coordinate 7,173,920, forward strand.
ACGACGATCGTCCGGGCCAATGAATTGGCGGTCCCGATGGCCTGCTGATCGCATCGATCCCAAGAAAAGTTCGAAATATCAGCCAGATCGTGCGACACACCGGCCCAATTGGCAGATGGCCCCATGCAAACCCCTCTACCGTGTGAGGCGTGAGCAGCAGCGGCCTCATCTACGCAGTCATTGTCGGGGCCTGGGCCGCCTACTTGGTGCCGATGTGGCTCCGTAGGCAGGACGAGCTGAACGAGTCTCGTCCGACGGAACGCTTCAGCACAGCCATCCGGCTGCTGTCCGGACGGGCGGGCATGGCGCGTCGATACGCCAAGGACCTGCGGGCGCGCTCCTCCGACGAGGGGGAGCGCAGCTCCGGGCCGGACGTCGTCACCGATTCGGTGGACGTCCGGGCCTTCGCCATGCCCCCGACCGGGGCGCAGGCGCGGGCGCGGGTGGAACCGGAGGGGCAGGCCAGGCGCGAGCAGACAGACCCGGGCGCGGCCAAGCCCGGCACGCAGACCCCGTCGCCGTCTCCGTCGCCCTCCCCGTCCAAGGCCGCCGGGGCGCAGTCCAAGGGCGCGCCCGCCTCCGAGGCGAAGGCCGCCCGCCCCGCGGCGGGCAAGGGGGCGCCCGGGGCCCGGAAGGTGTCATCGGCGGAGGCCATGGCGCGTGCCCGGCGCTCGAAAGTACTTGCACGCCGGCGGCGCACGACTGTGGTGCTCTTCCTTGCGTTCACGCTCGGCGCGATCGTCGCCGCGGTCGGGGGGCTGGCCTTCCTGTGGGCGCCCGGTGTGCCCGCCGTCCTGCTGAGCGTCTACATCGCGCATCTGAGGGCGAAGGAGCGCAAGCGGTTCACCTACACGATGGACCGGCAGCGGGCCGAGGCGGCGGCGCAGCGGCTGCGCGAGCGACAGCCGAGGCGGCGGCCGCCCGTCGACTCCGGCGCGGACAAGCCGGAGGAGGGGCCCGAGTCGAAAAGTGATCCCGGGCTGTCCGCGCTGGCGGCCGACCGCCGCGCCCTGGTCGAGCAGACGGATCACGCCGAGTGGGTGGACCAGCAGCGCGAGCGGCAGCGCAGGCCCGGCCACGGCGACAGCTGGGACCCTGTGCCGGTGCCCCTGCCGACGTATGTGACCGCGCCGGTCGCTCCGCGGGCGACGCCCAGTGTGGACCTCGGGGCGCCGGACGCGTGGAGCTCGGCCCGGTCGAGCGCGGCGGAGGCGGCTGCACCGGTACCGGGCGCGTCCGCGGCCGGTGCCGAGCCGGACTCCGGGGAGCCCGGTGCGCAAGCCGAGGACCAGACGGAGGCCGCCGACGGCGGCCGCACCGACGCCCGCCGCGCGGCGTCCGCGCGCCGCTCCCGCGAGCGGGGGCGCACCCCGCTGTTCGACCAGTACGAGGACGGGGAGCGCCCCAAGGCCGCCAACGAGTAGCAGCGGGTGCGCCGCCGGCCCTCCGCCCCCCGTGGTTGACCAGGGCGGAACGGATTTCCGGGCAGGCCGATGAGGATGCTAGAGTTTCACTCGTTGCAAGGGCCTGTGGCGCAGTCCGGTAGCGCACCTCGTTCGCATCGAGGGGGCCAGGGGTTCAAATCCCCTCAGGTCCACGCAGCTCAGAGCCCCGGTCGGTGAACACCGACCGGGGCTCTGACGTGTTGTACGGCGGAGGAGTACAGCAGTTCTTTGGATCTTGCTGCCGAGGTGCTTCCCGGCCTTGCTCAGCGCTTGACGGATCCCCTCGGGCGGGACGTGTGGACTCCTCCCTCGTCACTGCGATCTTGCTGTGGCGCGGGATCTGCATCGCGATGCGAATATGAAGTCCGGTCCGTCCCCGGCCAAGCCGATGGATTCCTGGATTCCGGAAGGGCAATTACCTGGCGCCAAAAGCGGGTTGTGGCCCTGCGCGCAAAGGAGCCGCCGGGTCTGGACAGTGCATGGAGCGTGACGCCCCGACCGACGACAACCGGCATCCTTTGGAATCGCACCCGTGCGCTCAGTCGGCGGCGGTGCCGAACCACTTGGGCAGCCGGCTGACCAGTTGCTGCTGATCTTCGCCCGCCCACGCCACGTGGCCGTCCGGTCGGAGCAGCCCGTCACCGACAGCCGGCCGGTCTGGTCGAGCAGCAGTCCGCGGCTGCCGTGCATCTTCGTAGAGACGCCCCCGCTTCAGCTGCACGTCCCGCAATCGCCGGCCGAGCAGTTCATGTCCCTCGCCGAAGTCGTAGTGGACGCCGATGGCAGTGTGCTTGGCGCGGATACGGCTACGGCCTGTGGATCACAAGGAATAGGCTCCCGGTGACTGACAACCGATCAGATGGGGGCAGTCACCATGGTGGATGAGAACAAGAAGGTAGTCCTGAGCTTCTTCGAGGCCGTCAGCGAACGGCGGCTCGAGGACCTTCCTCGGTTCATGGCGCGCGATGTGGTGGACCACAACAAGATCATCCATGGTGAGGCCGACTAGGAGCGTGGGTCAGTAGCGAGCAAGCGGCCCGCTGGCCGTGATCGGTCGACGGCCGCTCCGTCGGCATCTGTGAGGCTGTGGTTGGGGCCTGCCTGTCAGGTGTCCGGCTGGTAGGGCCTGTGAGGTGGCCGGGGAGGCCTGGCTCAGGCGGCCAGGGCGGCGAGTCCGGTGGCCCCGGCGTATCGGAAGATCTTGCGGAGGTTGTGGCAGGCGGCCAGCAGTCGCCACTCGGCGCGGGCGCCGTCCTCGCCGCGCAGGAGGAGTTGGCGGCCGTTCTGGCAGGTCATGATCTGGCCGAAGACGGGTTCGCCGATGGCCTTGCGGCGGGCGTAGGCGGCCTGTCCGGGCTTGGTCCGCAGCTTGCGGGCCATCCGCTCCTTCAGGGTGGCGCCGGCGGGGATGCGTCCGCGGGGCGCGGGCGGGACCTGTTCGTCGTGGCTGAGTCGGTCGGTGGCCATGAAGGTGTCGGTGTCGCAGTCCAGTTGGCGGTCTTTCGCGGCTTCGAGGTTTGCTTCCGAGCAGTATCCGGCGTCGACCAGTGCCTGCCGTGGGTGGACGCCGGTGTTCTGGGCGGACTGGTCGAGCATGCTGGTGTAGTTCAGCGCGTCCGAGGGGTTAGTCGTCACGTCAGCGGCGGTGATGACCTGGTGCTTTTCATCCACGACGGCCTGGGCGTTGTAGGCCTGGATGTAGGCGCCGTCGCTGTTCTTCATGATCCGTGAGTCGGGGTCGGTGAAGTTGGCCTGGGCCTTCGGCTTCGGGCGGGCCTTCGCGGCAGCCGTGTCACCCGCGTCGGTCACGGCCTGCTCGTCGCTGGTACCGGTGCGGTCCTGACGGTGGCGTTCCTTGTCCTCGGCGTGCGCGCGGGCCTTGTCGGCGGCCTCGGCCTCGATCTGCGCGCGGGCGGCCTGCAGGCTGGCCAGGCGCTTCTCACGCCGGTCCAGCTCGGCAGGCAGGTCCACCTCCTTGCCGTCCACGCCGAAGGTCTGGTCCTCGGCTTCGTCGGCGGCCTCCGCGTCGGCCAACAGGGCCTGAGCCTTCGCTTCCAGCTGGGCGATCTCGGCCTCTGTCCGCTCTTCCTTGTCGATCAGTCGGCCGTAGCTCATCGCCTTGTGCTTGGAGGCGTTCGCTTCGAGCTTGGTGCCGTCCAGGGCGACGCGGCCCATCGTGACCATGCCGATCTTCTGGGCGAGGTGCAGCGACTGGGTGAACAGGTTGGCCAGGGCGTCCAGGTGCCGGCGGCGGAACCGAGCGATCGAGCGGAAGTCCGGGGCCTGGCCGGCGGCCAGGAAGCGGAACGCGACATCGTCGGCGCACCGGCGCTCGATGGCCCGCGAGGAGCGGATACCGGTGGTGTAGCCGTAGATCAGCAGCCGCACCATCAGCCGCGGATCGTAGGGCGGGTAGCCGCGCTTTTCGGTGTAATCCGCCAGGACCGGCCCGAGGTCGAGGACCTCGTCGACCAGGTCGGCGACGAACCGGGCGAGGTGGTCCTCGGGCAGCCAGTCGTCCAGCGACGGCGGCAGCAGCAGGACCTGGTGCGGATCGAACGCCCGGAACGTCTTGTCCACCGCCGCCGGACGACCCAGCGTCCTCTTCGGCTCGACTGGCTCGACCTCGAACAGCCCATCGCCACCATGCATACCATGATCATCCCGCATGAATAACCACGAACCGCAGGCGGGTTGCCCGCTATTGAGACACGCTCCCAGTGAGGCCAGCCTCGGACCGCCGAGGTGGGTGTCCGGGCGTTCGAATGACAGCCGCGGTGGGTGGGTGGACGCTGCGAGCAGCTGGTTCGTGTGCTCGGTTGGGCGGTGGTCAGGGTGACGGCTGGTGCACAGGCGCGCAGGGCGATCGCAGCGGGCAACGCAGCCGGAGCAGTCACCGTCCACGACGTACTCGACGGACACGTCGCGCTCGATCTGGAGTGCCTGGACCGGATCTACCTCAACGGCTATGTGCCGAACCTTCAAGTCGGCGGCCAGGTGGTGACGTTCCTCACCGGGCACTTGGGTCACCCGGTCCCCTCGCCGGCACTGCTGGGGCAGATCGGCGACCGCTTCCGCGCGGCAGTGGCCCGCTTTGCCCGCGACGAGCACATCCCGGTGGTCCGCTTCGCGAAGGACGCCCGCAAGGCCGACGTGATGAAGCCGTACCTGGCCGCCGCGCAGGCGTCCGGTCGCCCACAGGTGGTCGCGATCGGCGTGGCCCAAGAGTTCCAACGGGTGTTCACCGGCTACGACCGGGCTACCACACCCGGAGCCGTGTGCTTCGGTTTCGACAAGGCTGACCGGCGGGTGACCTGCTTCTACTTCTACCTGTGGGACTCCGACTTCGGCCCGGCGTTCATCAAGATCTGCTCCTACTTCCCTTACCCGATCAAGGTGTGGGTCAACGGCCACGAGTGGGCCAAACAGCAGGCCGCCCAAGCCGGGATCGCGTTCACGGCCCTGTCCAACGGGTTCGCCTCCTGCGGCGATACGCCCGGACTACAGGCGATCTGCGACCGGCTGGACTCCGGCGCCATCGCCGTGTTCTTCGAACGCTGGATGGCCCAACTGCCCCTGCCCTTCGGTCCACGCGAACGCGACGGCGGCTACTGGTGGGAGCTGTCCATGCGGCAGATCGAGGTCTCGCGCACCCTGGTCTTCGACGCACCCCGCAACGCTCGAACGTTCTTCGACGCCCTGGTCAGCGACAACCTCGGACTGGGCCGCCCGGACGAGATCTCCTACATCTTCGACCGACGCATCCGCTCGGACACCCAGACCGGGTTCGCCACCAAGGTGGTCACCCGTGGCGTCGACGTCACGGTCAACCTGTTCTACAAGCACTCCAGGATCAAGCAGTACCTCAAAGCGTCTGGGGCCCTTCCGGGACGGCATGATCTTGGGAAAACTGGGTGTGCTGTCCGGCCGACGTCGGTTCTCCTTAGCGCGGGTGAGCCTGCCTCAAAGCGAGACGTGAGGGTCTCGGGCGCCGTGAACTGCCGCTTCGAGCGCGATCTTCAGACTCCGTGATGTGAGCCCCTCCCGGACGGTCTTGGTGGTCACTGCGAGGGGAGGCTTGGTGGAACGGATCGTAAAGCGGCCCGCGGGCTTGGACGTGCACAAGGACGTGGTCGTCGCCGAGGTGCACCTCCCCGGAGGGGCCGTCGAACAGGGAAGCTTCGCCACGACCACCCCCGGCCTGCTGGTACTGCGGGACTGGCTGGTCGGTCACGGTGTCACCCGCGTCGGGATCGAATCGACCGGGGTGTACTGGAAGTGCGTGTACTACATGCTCGAGGACGACATGGAGGTCTGGCTGCTCAACGCCCGGCACATGCGCAACATCCCGGGCCGCAAGACCGACGTCGCCGATGCCTCGTGGATCTGCCAGCTGATCGAGTTCGGGCTGGTCCGTCCCTCGTTCGTGCCGCCGAAGCCGGTCCGTGAGCTGAGGAACCTCACCCGCTACCGCAAGGCGCAGATCGAGGAACGCACCCGGGAGACCCAGCGCCTGGACAAGATCCTGCAGGACGCCGGCGTGAAGCTGTCGAGTGTGGCCTCCGACGTGCTGGGCAAGTCCGGTCGGGCGATGCTCCAGGCCCTGGTCGACGGCACCACCGACCCCGAGGTCCTGGCGGACCTGGCGATCGGCCGGCTGCGGGCCAAGCTCCCCGCCCTGCGGGAAGCACTCACCTCGCGGTTCTCCGGACACCACGCGCTGCTCGTCGCGGCCGTCCTGTCCAAGCTGGACTTCCTCGACGAACTCATCGGCCGTCTCAGCGCCGAGATCGAAGAGGCGGTGGCCCCTTTCGCCCGACAGGTTGAGCTCCTGGACACCGTCCCGGGCATCGACCTGCGGACGGCCCAGGGCCTGCTGGCGGAGTTCGGTGCGGACATGAGCGTCTTCGGTACCGCGTCGCGCTTCGCATCCTGGGCCGCGGTCTGCCCTGGCAACCACGAGTCCGCCGGACGCAAGCGCTCGGGAAGATCCCGCAAGGGCCCCAAGTGGCTCGCGATCTACCTGCATGACGCCGCGATGGGCGCCATCCGCACCAAGAACACCTACCTCGCCGCCCAGTACTCCCGCTTACGGCCACGGCTCGGACACGCCAAGGCCCTGGTGGCGATCGAACACAGCATCCTCGTCTCGATCTTCCACATGCTCACCCGCGACCAGGCCTACCACGACCTCGGCGGCGACTACTTCCTGCGCCGCAACGACCCCGCCCGACAGGCCCGCCGCCTCATCGGCCAACTCGAAGCCCTCGGCTACCACGTCCAGGCCGAACCCGCCCCAGCCACACCATGACCGGGTCGAGGACCTGCTGAACGCCGTTTTCTCTTCAGAAGGCCGGGCACTGCGCATCGAGACCGTCGTCAACTCCCCGAAGGACCTCGCAGTCCTGCGCCGCCTGGACCACCTCGAGGAACTTCAGACCAAAGCCCGTGCCGTCAACGCCCGACTGCTGCACGCTGAACGCGTCGGCCAGGGCTGCGTCCTTGCGAGCCCAGCCTTTGAGCGGGTCGCGCTGCCCTCGGTGACCACCGACGGCAGGAGGGCCCCGGCCCTGCGGTTCGGCGACCCCCGGGTCATGGCCCTGGCCGGCGCCCTGTCCATCCTGCTAACCACCGTCGTCGGGTTCACCAACCGGAGCCTTCGCGCCCAGGTGAGCGCCCTGCTGGGCACCCCATACTCGACCAATCAGATGGGCTACGACCTTGCCCGGCTACGCCGCAACGGACTGATCCGCCGCCTGGAGCACACCAACACCTACGTGCTGACCGACGACGGCCAACGAGTCGCGATCTTCTACACCAAGGTCCACGACCGGCTGTTACGACCCCTGCTGGCAGCCAACACCCCACCCGCACCCCCACCGCTGCGCGACGCCCTCGCCGTGATCGACAAGTCCGTCGCGCACTACACCCGCACCGCCCGACTCAAAGCCGGATGAAACTCAAGCAAAGTGCACGTGTTCTGACCACCAAGGAGACCTAGCCGGGAGCCGCGTTCGAGGGACTGCGTCAGCAACTGGACGCGTTCGACCCGCTCACCGTCCGCGTGGAGGAACTGATCGGAGAGGGCGACCGGGTGGTCGCCCGGGTCACGCAGCGCGGCGTCCACACCGGTACCCACCCGCGCATGCCCGAGCCGACCGGCCGAAGCTTCGAGAACGAGGCGATCTGGGTCCTCACCCTGACCGAGGGCAGGATCTCCGAGATCCGTGCCGTGAGCGACCGTCTCGGCTTCTTCCTCCAGCTCGGCTGGGAGTGGCCGCAGGTCGACTGAGGCGGCGGTGGCCGGGCTGTTCGCAGCCACTCGGCGCGAACTGCGACCAGCCTCGCCGCGCATTGCTCGCGTCTCGACGAGTCGGGATCGGCCCGCGAGACAGGGCAGTTGAGGAGATCCCTTATACCTTCCGAACGTGGCACGCCCGCCGCATGGTTCACAGCGGGGAGCGATGCGCAGAGTCGAGGCGTTTCGTGGCCGTGCCCTACAGCGGCTTCGCGAAGCACAGGCTGAGTTCGTGGAAGCGGTAGTAGCCGAACCTGGCGCACGGTTCGTAGCCGCTCGAGGCGTAGAGGGCCACGGCCTCCGGCTGTTTGCTGCCCGTCTCCAGGACCATGCGGGTGCGGCCGGCCGCGCGGGCGTCCTCCTCCAGTGCGGCCAGTATGCGGCGTGCCAGGCCTCTGCCGCGCAGCTCCTCCGTGACGAACATCCGCTTGAGCTCGGCGTCCCCGGCCAGATACCCCTCATCGCTCTCCTCCTGGGCGCGCCAGCCGCCCGTGGCGACGGGACGGTCCTGTTCGTCGTACGCGATCAGATAGAGCCCGGTGGGCGGCTCGAACATCGCCGGATCCAGGTACGTGGCATCGCCACCGTCGCCGTAGCGAAGGTGGTACTCGGCCTGGACCTGGTCATTGAGCTTGACGGCGTCGGGGTGGTCGAACGAAACGCGACGAATATCCATACCGATGATCGTACATCTATGCATATCTCGGAACAGGGGCCCTACCAGTGTGCCGGTATGGTTCCCGGGTGCTCACTGTGACCTCGATCAACGTGTGTAAAACACTCACAGCGTGAGCTGCGGAAACGGGAAACCCCCGACCGGACAACGCCGGTCGGGGGTTTCTGCGGTGACGGATCAGGCGCCGAACGCGCCCGCCTTCACGCTGTCGAGGAACGCGCCCCACGCTGCGGGCGCGACGAACGCGGCGCCGCGGGGGCGGTCCTTGGTGTCTCGGAAGTGCGCGCCGCCGGTGGTCTTGGCGACATCGATGCACGCGCCGTTGCCGCCGCTGTAGCTCGACGTACGCCAGGGAAGGGTGTTGGTGTCTCGCATTGCTGGTGTGCCTCTCTCAGTAGTGCTGTTGATCTTGCTTCGGGTAGGTTCGAGGGCGCGCCACAGGGCGCGCGCAGAGTCGCTTGTGCATAGGGACGTCCGACCCGCCGGCGCTCGCCCCGGCGATGACCTCCGTCGTGTACTCCTCGCCGGGCTTGATCGACTTGTCACAGCGGGCGCAGATCATCGGCGGCCCTCGCGCATAAGGCGGCGTAGCGCCATGCCGGTTTCGCAGCTCCCGGCGTCATCGACGCACTGCTCACAGTCGGGCGCATGGTCCATGAGCGCGCGATATGCGGCGGTCGCGGTACAGGGGCGGCAGCCGCGCGGGAATGCCGTCACGTAGTTGTCCAGAACCTTTATGCGTCGCTCGCCGAGGTCGACGGCAGTCTCGGCGGTGAGCGTCTGCGCGCACCACACGCACGCGGCGCCGCGCTGCTGGGACTCGGTCAGATCACCCACGGCCGGAAGCGGGAGTGCAGCTCTGCCCCAGACAGGGGCGGTTTCTGTAGTCTCTGCCATGCTCGCCTGCTCTCGTCAGGTGGCCACGCCCCCGGACCGTTCGCGCGGTCGCGGGGGTCCACTTGTTCGTAGCGTAGCCGTGGTGCGGGGTAGCGCGCTATAGGACTGGACTCAGTCCAGTACATCGCGTGACGCGCTATCCAGTGCCACCGTGGGCGCATGATCGAGTGGGAGCCGGACGCGCCGCGGTGGCGGCAGATCGCCGACGTGCTGCGCGCCCGCATAGAGGACGGGACCTATCCGCCGCGTACCCGCGTGCCCTCGCTCGTCCAGCTAACGGCCGAATTCGGGGTCGCCTCGGTGACCGCACAGAAAGCGCTACGGGCACTGCGCGAGCAGGGATTCACCTACACGGAGCAGGGTCTCGGTTCGTTCGTGTCGCCCCGCATCGGAGACGACGAAACGCCCCCCGCGCGGCCCTCGTAAGGCCGTGCGGGGGGCGAGGGTTGGTGGTCACTTGCCGAGGAACTGCACGGCGTAGCCGGCGATTGTCCCCAGTGCGGCGGCGCCACCCGAGGCGGCCCACATGCGGCGCTCGACGGTCGTGAGGCGGGCCTCGACCTGGTCGAGGTCGTCGCGCTGGTCGGCGATGGCCTGGTCGGTCTGTCCGGCGCGCTGCACCAGTAGCGCCAACGAACCTTTGATCTCGGCGACGCCGGTGCCGAGGTCGCCTCGCAGCTCGGCGAGGCCGGGTGGCAGTCCGTATGACCGATACGGGCGTGGCCGTCGAGGTGCACCCCGTGTGGGAGCCTGACCCGTGGGACGTCGAGGGCGTCGACCAGGGCGAGCAGTAACCCCCGTAATGTTCGTGCCTCACCAACAGGAGAGTGTTTTGCACACAGTGACCTCCGTGAATGTGAACGGGCTGCGCGCCGCCGCGAAGAAGGGCTTCGTGGAATGGCTTGCCGGTACCTCGGCCGATGTGCTGTGCCTTCAGGAGGTGCGGGCCGAGGCCGGGCAGCTTCCGGAGGGCGTACGGGCGCCGGAGGGGTGGCATGTCGTGCACGCGCCCGCCGAGGCCAAGGGGCGCGCCGGGGTGGCGCTTTACACGCGGCGTGAGCCCGACCGTGTGCGGATCGGGTTCGGGTCCGCCGAGTTCGACGGCAGCGGGCGGTATGTCGAGGCGGATCTGCCCGGCGTCACCGTCGCCAGCCTGTATCTGCCCTCGGGGGAAGTGGGGACCGAGCGGCAGAACGAAAAGGTTCGTTTCATGGCGGAGTTCCTCGGCTATCTGAAGGACCTCCGGGAGCGGGCCGCCGCCGACGGCCGCGAGGTCGTCGTATGCGGCGACTGGAACATCGCCCACGCCGAGGCCGACTTGAAGAACTGGCGCGGCAACCAGAAGAACTCCGGTTTCCTGCCCGAGGAACGGGCGTGGCTGAGCCGGGTCCTCGATCCCGCGGACGGCGGGTTCGTCGATGTGGTGCGGGCTCTGCATCCGGACACCGAGGGGCCGTACACCTGGTGGTCCTACCGGGGACGGGCCTTCGACAACGACACGGGGTGGCGGATCGACCTGGCCGTGGCGACCCCCGGGCTCGCGGGACGGGCCGTCAAGGCCGTCGTGGAACGGGCGGCCAGCCATGGTGAGCGGTGGTCGGATCACGCTCCCGTGACGGTGACCTTCGAGAGGTAGCGGACCGGGCGGGGCGTTCCGGATCGGCTCTAGCGCTTGCGCAGGCGGCGGTCCAGGGCCAGGGAGAGTTCCGCCTCCATGACGCTCTTGGCCAGGGGCCGCAGGCGCTCGGCGTCCTCCGTGGGACGGTCGTGCGCGGTCAGCAGGTCGGCGAAGAGGTCCGCCAGGGCCTCGGCGTGGTCGCGGACCCGGCGCGCGGCGCCCAGGACGTCCGCGAGCGGGATGCCCTCGCGGACCAGGGCCGCCGACACATCGAGCAGGCGCCGGCTGATGTGGACTATCTCGCCGCCGTCCGTGCCCAGGTAGCCGAGGTCGAGGGCCGCGGCCAGGTTCTCGGGGGTCGCCTCGGTGCCGAACACATCGGCCAGGGCCTCGGGCGTCAGACGGACCGGGGTCTCCTCGGTGGGCGCGCCGAGGCCGAGCAGGTCGCCCACGTCTCTGCCGTGGTCGAAGGCCTCGGCGAGTTCCGCGATGCCGCTCAGGGTGTGGCCGCGTTCCAGCAGCGCCGAGATCGTGCGCAGCCGGGCCAGGTGCGTGTCGTCGTACCAGGCGATCCGGCCCTCGCGGCGCGGGGGTTGGATCAGTTTGCGCTCGCGGTAGAAACGCAGGGTGCGCACCGTGATGCCGGCCCGCTCGGCCAACTCCTCCATGCGGTACTCGCGCCGCTCCCCGTCCTCAACCACTCCCGCACCCTACGTCGTACCCCCGGTAACTTTCCTCGTCCCACCCCCTACCCATCGGTACACGGCTGTCCTACCCTCCCATTGCGCCAGCGCTCACTGGCAGAGTCGCACAGAGCATGGAGGGGCGTAATGGCCGAGCACGAGCAGGTGCCTCATGTACGGGTGGCGGTGGTGGGATCGGGGTTCGGCGGGCTCGGGGCCGCCGTGCGGCTGCGGCGGGAGGGCATCACCGACTTCGTCGTCCTGGAGCGGGCCGGCTCCGTCGGCGGCACCTGGCGCGACAACAGCTACCCGGGGTGCGCCTGTGACGTGCCGTCCCACCTGTACTCCTTCTCCTTCGCGCCCAACCCCGACTGGCCGCGCACCTTTTCCGGGCAGGAGCACATCCGCGCGTACCTGGAGCATGTGGCGGACCTCTACGGGCTGCGCCCGCACATCCGCTTCGACTCCGAGGTGAAGCTGATGACCTGGGACACGGAGCGGCTGCACTGGACGATCGAGACCAGCGGTGGTTCGCTCACCGCCGATGTCGTCGTCTCCGCCACCGGGCCGCTGTCCGACCCCAAGGTGCCGGACATCCCGGGCCTCGACGGCTTCCCGGGCAAGATCTTCCACTCCGCCCGCTGGGACCACGACTACGACCTGCGCGGCAAGCGTGTCGCGATGGTCGGCACCGGGGCGTCCGCGATCCAGATCGTGCCCGAGATCCAGCAGGTGGTCGGCAGCCTCACCCTCTTCCAGCGCACCCCGCCGTGGGTGATGCCGCGCGTCGACCGGGCCATCAGCGGCCTCGAGCGACGGCTGCACCGCGCACTGCCGTTCACCACCGGGCTGCGCCGGGGCCTCCTGTGGGGCATCCGGGAGCTGCAGGTCCAGGCGTTCACCAAGCACCCCGACGAACTGGGTCTGATCGAACGGCTGGCCAGGCGCAACATCGCCCGGGGCATCAAGGACCCGGCCCTGCGCGCCAGGTTGACGCCCGACTACCGCATCGGCTGCAAGCGGATCCTGCTCTCCAACTCGTACTATCCGGCGCTCTCCCGGCCGAACGTCGACGTCGTCGCCAGTGGCCTCAGCGAGGTCCGCGGCTCCACCCTCGTCGCGGCGGACGGCACCGAGGCGGAGGTCGACGCGATCGTCTTCGGAACGGGCTTCCACGTCACGGACATGCCCATCGCGGAGCGGGTCGTCGGCGCCGACGGGCGCACGCTCGCGGCGGCCTGGAGCCAGGGCATGAGGTCGCTGCGCGGCGCGACCGCCGCCGGGTTCCCCAACTGGATGACGATCATCGGCCCCAACACGGGCCTCGGGAACTCCTCGATGATCCTGATGATCGAGTCCCAGCTGAACTACATGGCCGACTATGTACGGCAGTTGGACGTCCTCGGCGGCCGGGTCGCGCTGGACGCGCGGACGGAGGCCGTCGACGCCTGGAACCACACGGTGCAGGAACGCATGAAGCGCACGGTGTGGAACACCGGCGGATGCACCAGCTGGTATCTGGACGCGAGCGGCCGCAACACCACCATCTGGCCCGGTACGACCACCGAGTTCCGGAGCGCGACGCGACGCGTGGACCTCGGTGAGTACGAGGTGGTCCGGGCTCCCGGCGCACCGCGGACGGACGAGGGTTCCGGCACGACGAAGGCGGAGGCACGCGCATGAGCCGTCCAGCGCATGTGGTGAGCGGGCCGTACTCGCCCCCGGTCCCGGCCCGCGAGCTGACCGTGCGGTCCGCCGACGGTGCCCGGTTGCACGTCGAACTGCACGGCCCCGAGGGTGCGCCCGCGGTGGTCCTCGCCCACGGCTGGACCTGCTCGACCGCCTTCTGGGCGGCGCAGGTGCGGGACCTCGCCGCCGACCACCGGGTGATCGCCTACGACCAGCGGGGACACGGGCGCAGCCCCGCCGGCCCCACGTACGGCACGGAGGCGCTCGCCGACGACCTGGAGGCGGTGCTCGCCGAGACGCTCCCAGCCGGTGAGAAGGCCGTGGTCGTGGGGCACTCCATGGGCGGAATGGCGGTACTGGCCGCGGCCGCGCGCCCCCGCTTCAGGGAGCGGACGGCGGCCGTCCTGCTGTGCAGCACGGGCAGTGCGCGCCTGGTCGCCGAGGCGCTCGTGCTGCCGCTGCGCGCCGGGCGCTTCCGCACCTGGCTCACGGCGCGCATCCTGGGTTCGCCCGCCCCGCTCGGGCCGGTCACACCGACGGCCCGGCGCATCCTCAAGTACGCCACCATGGGCGCCGGTTCGACGCCGGACATGGTGGAGGCATGCGCCCAGGTGGTGCACGCCTGCCCGCGCAAGGTGCGCCACGCCTGGTCGCGTGTGCTCGAGGGGCTGGATCTTGAGGCGGGCGTACGGGAGTTGACGGTGCCGACGGAGGTCTTGGTCGGCACCGCGGACCGGCTCACGCCGCCGGTGCACGCGCGGGAGCTGGTCGCCGGGCTGCCGTACTGCGTGAGAAGCACGGAGTTGCCGGGGCTCGGCCATATGACGCCGGTGGAGGCGCCGGAGCTGGTCAACGGGAAAATCCGGGAACTCGTGACCCGGTACGCGGTGGACGCACGGCTGGAGGAGGGCGCATGAGCAAGGTGAGCCTGGAGGGGCAGGTCGCGGTCGTCACCGGCGCCGCGCGGGGCGTCGGCGAACTGCTGGCCCGCAAACTGTCGGCGCGCGGCGCGAAGGTGGCGCTCGTCGGCCTGGAGCCGGACGCGCTCAAGCAGGTCTCGGAGCAGCTGTACGGGGACAGCGCACACTGGTACGCCGACGTCACCGACCACGAGGCGATGACGCGGGTCGCCCGGGAGGTCAAGGAGCGGTTCGGGAAGGTCGACATCGTGGTCGCCAACGCGGGGGTGGCCAACGGCGGGCCGTTCGCCGACTCCGACCCCGAGGCATGGCGGCGGGTGATCGAGGTCAATCTGATCGGCTCCGCGGTGACGGCCCGGGCGTTCCTGCCGGTGCTGACGGAGAGCCGCGGCTATCTGCTCCAGATCGCCTCGCTGGCGGCGATCACGCCCGCGCCGATGATGACGGCGTACTGCGCGTCCAAGTCGGGTGTGGAGGCGTACGCGCACAGCCTGCGTGCGGAGGTCGCCCACAAGGGTGTACGGGTCGGCGTCGGGTATCTCTCCTGGACCGACACGGACATGGTGCGCGGCGCCGACCAGGACGAGGCCATGCGGGAGTTGCGGCAACGGCTGCCGTGGCCGTCCAACAAGACGTATCCGCTCGGACCTGCGGTGGACCGGATCGTGTCGGGGATCGAGCGGCGGTCCGGTCATGTCTACGGGCAGGGGTGGTTGCGCGGGATGCAGGCCGTGCGCGGTTATCTCCCGGGCGTCATCGCGACGGTGGGGCAGCGCGAGATGCGGAGGTTCGAGCCGCGGCTCAAGGGGGTCGGCACCGGGCTGGTGGGGGCCGGCGGAGAGGCCGATGAGCAGCAGCGCAGTACGCTGCGTAACTGATCGAAATGCGTTGTTTGTCCGGTCGTGTAAATCTGGTCGAGGCCCAATCCCCTCACCCACTACGGGAGTGAACACACATGGGCATGAAGGACCAGTTCCAGGAGAAGTCCGGGCAGGCGAAGCAGCAGGCCAAGCAGAAGATGGAGCAGGGCAAGCAGCAGGCCCAGCAGCGTGGTCGGCAGCAGTCCCAGCAGTCCCCGCAGCGCGGCCAGCAGTCCCCGCAGCGTGGCCGGCAGTCGCAGGACGACCAGCGGCTGCGGGACGAGGCCGAGGACCGCTTCAATCAGGACTACGACGCCTAGTCGCTGCCCTCGACTTCGGCCTTGAGTGGGGTGCCCGTTCTTCGGAGGGCACCCCACTCTTCGTGTGCTCACGGCAAGACCGGGCGCACCGGCGGCGCTAGGGTCAACCCCTCTTCCGCGGGGGCAGTTTCGGGCGGGTCCTGTCCGGGACACCGCTGTAGTCCGGCGGAGCCGCGGGCGGGTTGGTGTGGAGGAGGTCGACGGCCAGTCTGACCGCGTCGTCCAGTTGCCGGTGGCGGCCCTCGGCCCAGTCCAGCGGCGTGCGCAGGATCTCCAGGTCCGGGTCCACGCCCCGGTTCTCCACGGACCAGCCGTACTCCGGGAACCACGCCGCGTTCATCGGGACGGTGATCACGGTGCCGTCGCCCAGGCGGTGCCGGCCCGTCATGCCGACCACTCCGCCCCAGGTGCACGAGCCCACCACCGGACCGAGACCCAGCAGTTTGATGGCCGCCGTGATCATGTCGCCGTCGGAGGAGGTCGCTTCGTCGGTCAGCGCCACGATGGGCCCCCGGGGGGCGTTGGACGCGTACGACACCGGCTGGGCGTTTCGGGTGAGGTCCCAGCCGAGGATCTTGCGCGTGAGCTTCTCGATGACCAGCTCGCTGATGTTGCCGCCCGCGTTGCCCCGTACATCCACGATGAGCGCGGGCCGGGCGACCTCCATCCGCAGGTCCCGGTTGAACTGGGCCCAGCCCGAGCCCCCCATGTCCGGGATGTGCAGGTATCCGCAGCGGCCGCCGCTCAACTCCCGTACGACCTGGCGGCGTTTGGCCACCCAGTCCTGGTAGCGCAGTGGCCGCTCGTCGATGAGGGGGACCACGGCCACCCGGCGGTGGCCGCCCTCCCCGTCCGCCGGTGCGAAGGTCAGCTCGACCGTCGTGCCGCCCGAGCCCGCCAGCAGCGGATAGGGCCCCGTGACCGGGTCCACCGGCCGGCCGTCCACATGGGTGAGGACGGCGCCGTCCCGGATCCCCGTGCCCGCGAGCGGCGAGCGCGCCTTCGAGTCCGACGACTCGCCCGGCAGGATCCGCCTGACCACCCATCTGTCGTCGCGGCGTGTGAAGTTGGCACCCAGCAGCCCCTGGTAGCGCTGGTAGTGCGGCGGTCCCTCGTTGCGCCGGGCCGGCACCACATACGCGTGCGACGTGCCCAGCTCGCCCAGGACCTCGCGCAGCAGGTCCGCGAAGTCATCGGGCGAGGCGACCCGTTCGACCAGCGGGCGGTACTGCTCCAGGATCGCGTCCCAGTCGATCCCGCACATGTCCGGCTCCCAGAAGTACGCCCGGATGAGCCGCCCCGCCTCCGCATAGGCCTGCCGCCACTCCGCCGGCGGGTCCACCACGTGCATGATCCGGCGCGTGTCGATCCAGACCGTCGTGTCGGAATCGCCGGACTCGGTCGACGGCACGGCCCGCAGATCGCCCTCGTCGACGACCACCAGCCGCGTGCCGTCCCCGCTCACGGCGAACCAGTCCAGATGAGCGACCAGGTCGGATTTCTTCGCCTTGCTGATGCTGAAGTGCTCCAGGGACGGGCGGCCGGTGGTGTCGTCCGGGTTCACGAAGGTCTCGCCGAGCGCGCCCGAGATCGGCCAGCGCATCCACACGAGGCCGCCGCCCGCGACCGGCCGCAGCTCCGAGTACTTCGAGGCCGTGACCGGGAACGGCGTGACCCGGTTTTCCAGTCCCTCGATCTCGACCGTCACCACCCCGTCGCCCTCTTCCTCCTCCTCCAGCGGATCCAGGCCGCCGGCCGCGGGGCGCCCCTCCGGGTTCACCGCGAAGGGGGAGGGGGTGGCCGAGGAGAGGGGGACCAGATACGGGCGGGAGCCGAGCGGGAAGGACAGGTCGCCGGTGTGCACGTCGTACACCGGGTCGAAACCGCGCCAGGACAGGAAGGCCAGATACCGCCCGTCCCGGGTGAAGACCGGGTTCTCGTCCTCGAAGCGGCCGTTCGTGACGTCGACGATCAGCCGGTCCTTGATCCGGGCCATCTTGATCTGCCGCAGCGACCGCCCGATCCCCGGATGCGACCACGTGAGCCACGCGCCGTCCGGGGAGAACGCCAGATCCCGCACCGGCCCGTTGATCGAGCGGATCACCTCGGTGACCGCATCGTCCGAGGACTCCGGCTCCCGCGGCTCCTCCGGCTCCGCCGACGCCTCCGGCTCCTGCGTCCCCGCGGCGGCCACCGCCTCCGGTTCCTCCGTCCCCGCGGCGGCCGCCGCCTCCTCGGCCACGGTGACCAGCAGCAGGCGCCCGTCGTTGGAGGCGATCGCGAGTCGTTCGCCCTGCAGGTCCGCCACCATCTCCAGTACCCGGCCCAGCCGTCCGGAGGCCAGCCGCCGCGGCTCACGGTCGCCCGAGGCCCGGGGCAGATACGCGATCTCGATCGCGTCCTCGCCCTCCGCGTCCGTGACATAGGCGACCTGTCCGCCCACGCCGAGCATCTCCGGCAGCCGGACGCGTACGCCCGGGGTGTCGGTGATCGTCCGGGCGGGGCCCTCCCGGTGCGTGAGCCAGTACATACTGCCGCGGACGACGACGGCGCTGGCCCGTCCGGTCTCGTCCACCGAGATCCCGTCCACATGCTGCGCGGCCGGTACCTGGTACTTGCGGCGCCCCGCGCGCGGGCCGCCGAGGCGCACGTCGAGGCGGCGCGGGATCGAGTCGGGGGAGAGGTCGTCGACGATCCACAGGTCGCCCGCGCACTGGTACACCACCCGCGTGCCGTCGCTGGAGGCATGGCGGGCGTAGAAGGCGTCGTGGTCGCTGTGGCGGCGCAGATCGGTGCCGTCGTACGCACAGGAGTAGAGGTTGCCGATGCCCTCGTGGTCGGAGAGGAACGCGATCCGCCCGTCGACGAACATGGGCGAGTCGAGATGGCCTTTGACATCGGCGAGCAGCCGCTGCCCGTGCAGCCACAACCTGCCCGTGGCGCCGCCGCGGTAGCGCTTCCAGGAGGCCGGTTCGTGGGGCGGGGTGCCAGTGAGCAGCAGGGTCCTGTGCTCGCCCTCGACATCGGCCACGGCGATGTCCGCGACGGGGCCCCAGGGCAGCTTGCCGCCGGGGCCGCCGTCGGTGGGGACCTTGTAGGCCCAGGTGAAGTACGAGAAGGGCTCGCCGTGCGAGGCGACCGCGAGGATGTCGGTGTTCCCGTCCTTGTCGGGCGGCGTCCAGCCGCACACCCGGGTGTCGGCGCTGCCCCAGTAGGTGAGCCGTCTGCCGGGGCCGCCGTCCACCGGTGTCAGATGGATCTCCGGAACGAGGCTGCGCCAGCTCGTGTACGCGATCAGGCGTCCGTCGGGCGAGAAGCGGGGGTGGCCGATCTTCGTACGGTCGACGGTGAGCCGCCAGGCGCGACCGGACCCGTCCACCTGCGCCACCCACAGATCGTCCTCGGCGGCGAAGCAGAGGCGTTCGCCGTGCAGATGCGGGTAACGGAGGTAGCCGGGCGCCTTCTCGAACACGTCGCTCGCGTCGGTCACCTACCCATGCTTTTCCCCCGGACCGGTCGCGGCAACTCGTGGGCCGGGCGTGCGACCGAGTGACCGGCCCGATCGCGGGTTGAGCGCGGGGCTCGTGATGCAGGACACGTACGAAACGGTTTCGTTTCGTTCGGGTGAGGGGTATCGTCGGGGGCGTACGAAACCGTGTCGTTCGGAGCGCTGCCGCTCCGGACGCGCAGCAGGAAGGTGAGTGGCGTGACCGAAGCGTCCAGGGGCGCGGCGTCAGCCGCTCCGGCGGAGGCCGTGCCCGCACCGGGGCGACGCAGCCGGATCACCCCCGAGCGCGAGGCCGAGTTGTACGAGGCCGTGCTCGACCTGCTCCGGGAAGTCGGCTACGACGCCCTGACGATGGACGCTGTGGCAGCCCGCACCCGGTCCAGCAAGGCGACGCTCTACCGCCAGTGGGGCGGCAAGGCCGAACTGGTGGTCAAGGCCATCCGGCACGGCAAGCCGGGCCCCATCGACGCGATCGACACCGGCTCGCTCCGGGGCGATCTGCACGCACTGGTGTCACGCGAGGACGACTGCGTCATGGAGCAGAACTCCGCGCTGATGCGGGGCGTCGCCATGGCAATGCACCACAACGACGACCTGCGTCAGGCGTTCCGGGACCAGCTGATCGAACCCGAGATGGCGGAGTTCCAGCGCGTGCTGCACCGCGCCGTCGAGCGCGGGGAGATCCGTCCGGACTGCCCGGCGCTGGACTTCCTGGTGCACATGCTGATCGGCGGCTTCGTCACCCGTGCCCTGATCGACGACCAGCCGCCGACCCAGGCCTTCCTCAAGTCGTACATCGACGCCGTGGTCCTCCCCGCCCTCGGCGCGCCCACCACCTGACCAGTCCCCTCGGCTAGCCCCCATCTGACGTCACCGCTCACGTCGTCGGGCTGATCACCCCTGCCCTGAACACCCCCACGACCTGACCGGAGTGCGCCCCCGTGGCCACGTTCCTCTACAAACTCGGCCGACTCGCCTTCCGGCGACGGCATTGCGTCGCCCTGATCTGGGTGGCGCTGCTGACGCTCGCGGGCGTCGGTGCCGCCAGTGCCCCCGCGGCGGGCTCCTCGTCCTTCTCCATCCCGGGCACCGAGGCCCAGAAGGCCTTCGACCTGCTGGAACAGCGCTTCCCCGGCATGAGCGCCGACGGCGCGACCGCCCGTGTCGTCTTCAAGGCACCGGGCGGGGAGAAGGTGACCGCCAAGGGCAACAAGGCGGTCGTCGAGAAGACCGTGAAGGAGCTGCGCGACGGCTCCGAAGTCGTCTCCGTCGCGGACCCGTTCACCGCGCACGCCGTCAGCAAGGACGGCACCATCGCCTACGCGCAGGTGAAGTACAAGGTCTCCGGCATGGAGCTGGAGGACGCCTCCAAGGACGCCCTGAAGGAGGGCGCGCAGCACGCGCGGGACGGCGGGCTGACCGTCGAGATCGGCGGTGACGCGCTGTCCGCGGTACCGGAGACGGGCGCCACGGAGGTCATCGGCATCGCGATCGCCGCGGTCGTCCTCGTCATCACCTTCGGTTCGCTGGTGGCGGCCGGACTGCCCCTGCTCACGGCCCTGATCGGGGTCGGCATCGGAGTGTCCACGATCACGGCGCTCGCGAGCGCGCTGGACCTCGGCTCGACCACCTCGACGCTGGCGACGATGATCGGCCTCGCGGTCGGCATTGACTACGCGCTGTTCATCGTCTCCCGCTACCGGGGCGAACTGGCCGAGGGCCGTGAGCGCGAGGAGGCGGCGGGCCGGGCGGTCGGCACGGCCGGTTCGGCGGTGGTCTTCGCGGGCCTGACCGTCGTGATCGCCCTCGTCGGCCTCGCCGTCGTGAACATCCCGATGCTCACCAAGATGGGTGTCGCCGCGGCCGGCACGGTCGCCATCGCCGTGCTGATCGCGCTGACGATGATCCCGGCGCTGCTCGGCTTCGCGGGCCGCAAGGTCAAGCCGGCGGGTGAGAAGAGCCGGATGCTGGGCGGCGGCCGGGCCACCGCCAGGAAGAGCCGCCCCAACATGGGCACACGCTGGGCGAGCTTCGTCGTGCGCCGCCCGGTCGCCGTGCTGCTGCTCGGCGTCATCGGACTCGGCGCCGCGGCCGTTCCGGCGACCAAGCTGGAACTGGGCCTGCCGGACGACGGTTCGCAGCCCACGTCCACGACGCAGCGCCGGGCCTACGACCTGCTGTCGGAGGGCTTCGGACCCGGCTTCAACGGACCGCTGATGGTGGTGGTCGACGCCAGGGAGAGCGACAGCCCGAAGGCGGCGGTCGCCACGGTGACCGACGACATCAAGGGCCTCAAGGACGTCGTGACGGTGACGCCCGCGACGTACAACAAGGCCGGTGACACGGCGATGATCACGGTCATCCCCGGTTCCAAGCCGTCCTCGGCCACCACCGAGGACCTGGTGCACGGCATCCGGGACGCGGGCGCCGGCATCAAGGCGGACACCGACGCGCAGGTCCTGGTCACAGGTACGACGGCGATGAACATCGACGTCTCACAGAAGCTGAACGACGCACTGATCCCGTATCTGGCGCTGGTGGTCGGCCTCGCCTTCCTCCTGCTGATCGTGGTCTTCCGCTCGATCCTGGTCCCGCTGAAGGCGGCGCTCGGCTTCCTGCTCTCGGTGACGGCGGCGCTCGGCGCGGTGGTCGCGGTCTTCCAGTGGGGCTGGCTGTCCGGCCTGATGGGCGTCGAGGAGACCGGCCCGGTGATGTCGATGATGCCGATCTTCATGGTGGGCGTGGTCTTCGGACTGGCGATGGACTACGAGGTCTTCCTCGTCACCCGTATGCGTGAGGCGTACGTCCACGGGGAGAACCCCGGCCAGGCGATCGTGACAGGCTTCCGGCACGGGGCGCGGGTCGTCACCGCGGCCGCGATCATCATGATCGCCGTCTTCTCCGGCTTCATCGGCTCCAGTGAGTCGATGATCAAGATGATCGGCTTCGGGCTCGCGATCGCCGTCTTCTTCGACGCGTTCGTGGTGCGGATGGCGCTCGTCCCGGCGGTACTGGCGCTGCTGGGCCGCAAGGCCTGGTGGCTGCCGAAGTGGCTTGGCCGCATCCTGCCGAACGTGGACGTGGAGGGCGAGGGGCTGCGCTCACGCCAGGACGGCGAACGCAGGGACCCGGACGCGGACCCGGACCGGGAACTGGTACGGGTCTGAGGCCCCGGCCGATGGATACGGACTGCCGCGCCACCTCCGGAGGTGGCGCGGCAGTCCGTTGCGCGCCCCGAGCGCGCCGACCGGAATTCATTCGCTGTGCACATGACCGGCCGCTAGCCTGCCGGTCATGACGGCGCCCGCCGCAGCGAACTCCGCAGCCCACCCCCGTTTCGCCGAGGCCCTCGAAGAGCTGGGGCTCGGTGAGCTCCACGGCCGGATCCGGCGCTTCCCGGACGCGACCCGGACCGCAGCCGAGGCCGCCGCCGCGATCGGGTGCGAGCTCGGCCAGATCTGCAAGTCGCTCATCTTCACGGCGGACGGCTCGCCGGTGCTCGTCCTCATGGACGGGGCGTCCCGGGTCGACCCGGAGCGCGTCCGGGAGGTGCTCGGCGCCGCCGAGGTGACCCGGGCCAGGGCGGACCTCGTGCGGGAGACCACCGGGTACGCGATCGGCGGGGTGCCGCCCTTCGGGCACCGTACGAAGACGCGGGTGCTCGCCGATCGGTCACTGCTCGACCACGACACGGTGTGGGCCGCCGCAGGCAACCCGCACGCGGTCTTCCCGATGAACCCCGAGGCCCTGATCTCCCACGCGGGCGGCACGGTGGTGGACGTGCGCGAGCAGTCCGCCTGACGCCGCCCGTCACCCGGGGGCCGGTGCGTGGTTCAGAGCGCGATGGGCAGGTGGCGGGGTCCGCGCAGCATGGCGTTGCTCCGGTAGGGCGGTGGGTCCTGGAGCAGGGTCGCGGGGGCCAGACGGGGGATCAGCGATCCGAGTGCGGTCTGGGCTTCGATGCGGGCGAGCGGCGCGCCGTAGCAGAGGTGGATGCCGCTGCCGAAGCCGAGATGCTCGTTATCCGGGCGGGTGGGGTCGAACCGGTCCGGGTCGTGGAACCGCTTCGGGTCCCGATTGCCCGATGCCAGCGCGAGCACCACGGACGTCCCCTTGGGAACGGTGACGCCCGCGACGTCCACATCGGCCAGGGGACAGCGCTCCCGCATATGGACCGGGGGCTCGTAGCGCAGCAGTTCCTCCACCGCGCGCGGGAGCAGGCCGGGTTCCCGGTTCAGCCGCTCCAGCTGGTCGCGGTGGCGCAGCAGGGTGAGGACGCCGTTGGTGATCAGGTTGACCGTGGTCTCGTGCCCGGCGATGAGCAGCAGAACGGTGGTCTGCGCCAGTTCCTCGGTGGTGAGCCGCATCGCGGGGTCAGGTTCGTTGATGTACGCGGAGAGCAGGTCGCCGGCCGGCCGGTCGCGGCGTTGTTCGGCGAGGTTCACCAGGTACTGGCCCAACTCGCGTCGGGCCTGGTCGCCTGTCCGGTCCCGCTCGGTGGTGTCTTCCTTGGGCCCGATGTCGGCGGCCGCGACGATCGTGTCGGTCCATGCCCGGAACATCGGCTCGTCCTCGCGCGGCACGCCGAGCAGCCGGCAGATGACGGTGACGGGCAGGGGATAGGCGAAGTCGTCGACGACGTCGATCTCCTCGCGGTCCCGGAGAGAGTAGAGCAGTTCCTCGGTGATCCGGGTGATCTCTCCGCGCATGGCGTCGACCCGGCCGGGGCTGTGCGGAGGGCCGAACGGCCGCATGGCCAGGGAGCGCAGCCTCTGGTGTTCGGGATCGTCGAGTCGCAGGAACGGCGGCTGTGGCGCCGTATCGGACAGGTCGGGGGACGGGGTGCTGAGGCTGCGGGCGTCCGCGCTGATCAGCGGGTTGTGGAGCAGGGCGAGGATTTCGTGGTAAGAGCCGACCAGATAGCTGCCGTCTTGCTGCCGCACCACGGGACCGGCCTCGCGGAGTTCCGCGTACAGCGGGTAGGGGTCGGGGCGGTTGGAGTAGTCGGTGATCCGCTCCAGCAGCGTGTCGGCGGTCATGGGGGCTCCTCGTGGACGGGCGGGGCGGTGGGTCACCCGGTGGGCCGCATCAGGGCCAGTCGGCGGTCCGGCAGATGACCGGTGAGCGCGACGGTGGGGCCGTGGGAGAGCCTGCTCGGATCCGGCACGTCGGAGGGGACCGGGACCTCGGCCGCCAGCGGACGGTCCGACGCGCCGGGCGCGGGCGGGAACGGGGCGGCGGTCTCGATCTGGTCCTGGTAGAACTCCAGCGACTTGGCCATGTTGACGGTGACCGCCGCGGTGATGCGGCCCCGGTAGCCGTAGACCATCGCCAGGCGGCGCGCCTCCAGCGAGCCCTGGGCGATGACCACATGGTCGGAGAAGGTGGGCACGCCCACCGACTTGATGTTGAGCCCGAACTGGCTCGACCAGAACGTCGGGACCGACAGGTGCGGGCGCCGCAGCGGTCCCGGATTGACCATGTTGTGGGCGGCCACCTCGGCCTGGTCCACCGCGTTGCGCCAGTGCTCCAGCGACAGCATCTGGTAGTCGAACAGCGGGTGCGGGAAGCGGGAGACGTCGCCGGCCACGAAGACGTCGTCGGTGACGATCCCGTACATGTTGAAGGCGCGGCACCCGGCGTCGCAGGCGATCCCGCGCGGGCCCGCGGCCAGCCCGGACTCCGCCAGCCATTCGACGTTGCGGACCGCCCCCATGGCGACGATGCACACGTCCGCGTCGACGCGGCTGCCGTCCGACAGGTCCGCGCCGGTGAACCGGCCGTTGCCGCGCAGCGCGGTGACGGTGACCCCGCAGCGCAGGTCCACGCCGTGGTTCCGCTGCATGGCGGCGGCGAGCTTCGCCAGCGTCCCGCCGAGCGCGCCCACCAGCGGCGCGGGGCCGCGTTCGGTGACCGTGACCTCCAGGCCGCGCTCCCGGCAGGCCGATGCGATCTCCGAGCCGGTGAAGCCTCCGCCGATCACCAGCACCCGGCGCGGCCCGGCAGCCAGCCGCTCGGCCAGCAGCCCCGCGTCCTCGCTGGTGCGCAGGGTGAACACCCCGTCCAGGGCGGCCTCCTGGGGGGCGGGCCAGGGCCGCGCCCGCGTCCCGGTGGTGATCAGCACCCGGTCGTAGGGCACCGCCTTCCCGTCGGCCAGCAGTACCTGCTTGTCGATCAGATCCAGTCCGGTGGCGCGCACCCCGAGCCGCCACTCCGCGTGCGGGTCACGGCGCACGGGCAGCGCGGTGGCGTTCGCCGCCGCCTTGCCGAGCAGCACCTGCTTGGACAGCGGCGGACGGTCGTAGGGCGGGTGGGGCTCGTCCCCGATGACGGTCAGGGAGCCGGTGAAGCCCTTCTCGCGCAGCGCCTCGGCAGCCCGCAGCCCGGCCAGCGACGCGCCGACGATGACGATCCGGCCCTCCCGGAGGTCACCGGACACCGGCGCCCACCTCCTCACCGACCAGGATGGCCTGGACCGGACACGCCGCCGCGGCCTGGTGCACGCGTTCGCGTTGTTCGTCGGGGACATCGGGGTTGTACAGCAACGCCTCCTCGCCGTGCAGCTCGAACACCTCCGGCGCGAGGAACACGCACTGCGCATAGCCCTGACAGCGGCTGAGGTCCACCACGATCTGCATCTCGACCCGCTCCTCACCGGCCACCCGGAAACACGACGCCCCGTTCCGTTTCTACCGCCGGGGTGGGCCCCGCGCCGGGGGCTGTTGGGCCATCCGGGGCGCGGAGCCGCTCGGGTGCCTCGCCATGCCGATCACCGTCGGCGCGGAGATCCGCGCGGTCTTCGCCGAGACGCGCTTCGGTGGGCCGGGGAGCGCGGCGTCCGGCCCGCCGGTGGCCGGGAGCGGCCCGATGGCGCACCTCGGCCGGCCGGTCCTCACCGGGCCCGGAGCGGGTGCCGGAGGATCCGGCACGTGCCACGCCGAGTGGCGGCGCATCGCGCGGCGGCCGACGATGCCCAGAGGGGAGGTCGCCCGTCATGACCACGCAGCACCTCGGTGCGGAAGCCGTGCCGCGACGGCGTCACCGGCGTCGGCCTCCCGAACGGCGGAGGGTCCGTCTGGACGCAGACCGGCCGGCGCGAAGCCGGCCGGGCGGAGACCCGGTGCGTGACGGCCGGCGGGTACGGCTCGCGCGGACTGGTCCGCCCCATGTCGGGGAAGGCGCGCGGCTGAGCGAGCATGGTTGGCGCACTACTCACCGTACGGATCAGGAAGTTGACGTCATGACGGACAAGCTCACCGTGAGCGTTCTGGGCACCGGGATCATGGGTGCGGCGATGGCCCGCAACCTCGTCCGCGCCGGACACACCGTCCGCGCCTGGAACCGCACCCGCGCCAAGGCCGAACCGCTGGCCGCCGACGGCGCGCTCGTCGCCGACACCCCCACCGAGGCCGTACAGGGCGCAGATGTCGTCCTGACCATGCTGTACGACGGCCGGGCCGTGCAGGAGGTCATGCGGGAGGCCGTCGGCGGGCTGCGCTCGGGGATCGTCTGGGCGCAGTCGACCACTGTGGGGATCGAGGACGTCGGCGATCTGGCCGCCTTCGCCCAGGAGCACGGACTCGTCTTCTACGACGCCCCGGTGCTCGGCACCCGCCAGCCCGCGGAGGCCGGGCAGTTGACCGTCCTCGCCGGTGGCCCCACCGAGAGCAGGGACGCGGTGGCCCCCGTCTTCGACGCCGTCGGCGCCCGTACGCTCTGGACCGGCGAGGACGGTGCGGCGGGCAGCGCCACCCGGCTGAAGCTGGTGGCCAACAGCTGGGTCGTCGCGGCCACCGCCGCGGTCGGCGAGGTGCTCGCCCTGGCCAAGGGCCTGGGGGTGGATCCGCAGAACTTCTTCGACCTCATCGGCGGCGGCCCGCTCGACATGGGCTACCTGCACGCCAAGGCCGATCTCATCCTGAACGGCAAGCTGACTCCGGCCAGTTTCGCGGTGGCGACCGCCGAGAAGGACGCCCGTCTGATCGTGCAGGCCGGCGAGCGGGGCGGCGTCCGCCTCGACGTGGCCGCGGCCGCGGCCGAACGATTCCGCCGGGCCGCCGCCCAGGGTCACGCCGACGAGGACATGGCCGCCGCCTACTTCGCGAGCTTCGACGAAGAGCCCCCCTCCCACTGACCGAGGAGTCCCGCGTGTCCAAGCCACCGCTGTCCCCCGAGGCTCAAGCCATGCTGAGCCGTGCCAACCCCAGCGTGATCTCCACCCTGCGCGCCGACGGCGCGCCCGTGTCCACCCCCACCTGGTACCTGTGGGAGGACGGCCGGGTGCTGGTCAACATGGACGAGGGCCGGGTGCGCCTCCAGCACCTGCGCCGCGACCCGCGGGTGAGCCTCACCGTCCTGGACAAGGACCAGTGGTACACGCACATCACCCTCATCGGCCGCGTCACCGACATCCACGAGGACGAGGACCAGGTCGACATCGACCGTATCTCCGAGCACTACATCGGCAAGCCGTATCCCGACCGGGTGCGCGGCCGGGTCAGTGCCTGGATCACCATCGACCGGTGGCACGGGTGGGGAGAGTTCAAGGACAGCGACCAGGTGGGGTGAGCTGTGTCCGCACCGTGCGCGGCGCACCGAGGAGGAGCACCCTGGAATCAGCGGTTCCGGAGGTGATCGTCATGATGCACACCGCGGTCGGTTGGCATGTGGAACTCGAATTCGAGGAGGACGAGCAGCGTACGCGGGCAGCGGCGCTGGTGCGGCTCCCGGACGGGAACGAGGTACGGTCCCGCGGGTATGCCAGCCGTCACCACACCGATTCGAATCAGCCCCGTGTAGGGGAGGAGATCGCAGGGGCCCGCGCGCTCAACGACCTCGCCATGCAGTTGCTCACGAAGGCGCACGAAGAGATCGACGAGTCGTCGGGCAGGACGTCCCGCCCGCTGACGCACTGACTGCGTCCCGGTGATGCCCGTACGCCGCACGCGTACGGGCATCACCCCGTGCCGCGGTGGCTACGGCAGCGACGACCGCACCGCACGCACCAGGGCCTGCGCCCGCGGGTCCGCCGTCACGCTCTTGCGGAAGCCGTTGGTGACATAGCCGAAGGCGATGCCCGACTCGGGATCGGCGAAGCCGAGGGCGCCGCCGCGGCCGGGGTGGCCGAAGGAGCCGGAGGCGAGAAGCGGGGACGCGCTGCCGTGGAGCATGTAGCCGAGGCCGAAGCGTGTGGTGACCACTAGCACGCGGTCGGGGCCGGCGGACGCCTCCGCACGGGCGTGTTCCAGAGTCCGGGGCGTGAACAGGCGTATGCCGTCCACCTCGCCGGTCAGCGCCGCGTAGACGCGGGCGAGGCCGTCGGCCGTCGCGATGCCGTTCGACGCCGGGAGGACCGCGGCGCGGTAGGCCGGGTCGTTCTCGTCGGGCAGCGGGGTGATCGCGGCGAAGGCGCGGCGGGTGAGGCTGTCGGGGTCCGCGTACGCGTCGGCGACCGCGCGCTTGGGGCGGATGCGCAGCGCGCCGTCCCGCACGGTCTCCTCGACGGGGCCGACCCGGCCCACGCGGTGCGCCTCGGCCTCGGGCAGACCCACCCACAGGTCGAGGCCCAGCGGCCCGGCGATCTCCGTCGCGATCCACTCGCCGATCGACCGGCCCGTCACCCGGCGCACCAGCTCGCCCGTCAGCCAGCTGTACGTCTGTGCGTGGTAGCCGTGGTCCGTGCCGGGCTCCCAGGCGGGTGCTTGCGCGGCCAGCGCGGTGGCGGCCAGGTCAGGGTCGGCGGCCTCGACGGGGGTGAGCGGACGGTCCAGGACGGGTACGCCGGCCCGGTGCGCCAGCACATGCCGCACCAGGGTGTGCTCCTTGCCCTGTGCCTTGAACTCGGGCCAGTAGTGGCCGACCGGGGCGTCCAGGTCCAGCTCCCCGCGCTCGCTCAGCATCAGCAGCACGGCCGCGGCCACGCCCTTGGTCGCCGACCGCACGATCTGGGCGGTGTTCCGCTCCCAGGGGTCCGTCCCGTCGATGTCCCGCGTTCCGGCCCACAGGTCCACGACCTTGCGCCCGTCCCGGTACACGGCGACCGCCGCCCCGCGCTCACCGAGCGTCTCGAAGTTGCCCGCGAACGCTTCCCGGACCGGCTCGAAGCCCTCGGCCACCACGCCGTGCACGTCCACGCCCGTGTTCCCTTCACTCGACCTGCGACAGCGAGTAGAACACGGGTTCCCCGCCTTGGATTCCTCAGCCCAGAACGATGGTGACGTCGATATTGCCGCGTGTGGCGTTCGAGTACGGGCAGACCGCGTGGGCCGCGTCCACCAGTTCGGCCGCCACCTCCTGGTCGAGGACCGGCAGCGAGACGCTCAGGGCGACCGCGAGGCCGTAGCCGCGGTGCTTGTTGGGGCCGATGCTGACCTTGGCTGCGACCGTGGAGCCGGTCAGGTCGTAGCCGGCGCGGTTGCCGACCAGGATGAGCGCGTTGTGGAAGCAGGAGCTGTACCCGGCCGCGAAGAGCTGCTCCGGATTGGTGCCGTTGCCGTCGCCGCCCATCTCCGACGGCATCGCGACCCGCAGTCCGATATGGCCGTCCTGGCTGGTGACGTGCCCCTCCCGGCCGCCGTGCGCGGTGGCCTCGGCCACGTACATGATCTTCGTCGGACGGGTGTCGACAGCGGCACCTTCGCTCACGGCAGGATCTCCCCCGGGACGGACACAACGACAGGCAACACAAGTGTGTGCAAGTACATCGCGCACAAGGTACCGGTCGGTAGGTAGACGGGGTAGTCCAGGGGGTGAATCTTCCAGCGGTCTGCGGTCTGCGGTCTGCGGTCTGCGGTCTGCGGTCTGCGGTCTGCGGTCTGCGGTCTGCGGTCAGCGGTCAGCGGGCGCGGTCCGCGGCGGCCTCCGCCTTCTTCGCCAGCCGCCACAGCTCCTCGCGCAGTCGGGCCGCCTCGCCTGTGCCCAGTCCGGTCGCCGACAGCAGGGTGTGCGGGACGTGCCCCGCGCCCTCCCGCAGCTGTTCACCCCGCCGGGAGAGCGCGACGAGCACCGAGCGCTCGTCGTGCGCCGACCGTTCCCGGTGCACCAGGCCGGCCGACTCGAGCCGTTTGAGCAGCGGCGAGACGGTGCCGTAGTCGAGCCGCAGGGCCGCGGCCAGTTCCTTGACGGTGGTCTCGCCGCGTTCCCAGAGCACCAGCAGGACGAGGTACTGCGGGTAGGTGATGCCGAGTTCGTCGAGGAGTGGACGGTACGCCGCCGTGACGGCGCGCTGGGCCGCGTACAGCGCGAAGCACAGCTGGTCGTCCAGCAGCAGCGACGCGGCGTCCTCTTCGTTCGTCACACGCCCATTGTCATGGACGGGCCGTGTCGGCAGGCACCGAACGGGGATCGAAGCCGAAGGGGAGCTCCAGACGGTGGGCGCGCATGAGCGCGTCGTCGGCGAGGAGTTCGCCCGTCTTCCCGTCCGCCGCGATCACGCCTTCGCTGAGGATCAGCGAGCGCGGGCACAACTCCAGCGCATACGGCAGGTCGTGCGTGACCATCAGGACCGTGACGTCCAGGGACCGCAGGATGTCGGCGAGTTCACGCCGCGAGGCGGGGTCGAGGTTCGAGGACGGTTCGTCGAGGACGAGGATCTCCGGCTCCATGGCCAGGACGGTGGCCACCGCCACCCGGCGGCGCTGGCCGAAGGAGAGGTGGTGCGGCGGACGGTCCTTGAAGGCGGCCATCCCCACCTGTTCGAGGGCGCGGTCCACACGGTCCTCCAGCTCGGCGCCCTTCAGGCCAGCCGTCGCGGGCCCGAAGGCCACGTCCTCGCGCGCCGTGGGCATGAAGAGCTGGTCGTCCGGGTCCTGGAAGACGATGCCCACCCTGCGCCGGATCTCGGCCATGTGCCGCTTGCCGACGGGCAGTCCGGCGACCTTCACCGTGCCCGTGCCGCCGGTCAGGATGCCGTTGAGATGGAGCACGAGGGTGGTCTTCCCGGCACCGTTCGGCCCGAGGAGCGCGACCCGTTCGCCGCGCGCGACGGTGAAATCGACGCCGAACAGGGCCTGGTGGCCGTCGGGGTAGGCGAAGGCCAGTCCGGTCACTTCCAGCGAAGGTGTCACAGGGTCCATCCCAGCAGGCAGACGATGAGTGCGGCGGAGGGCAGGGCGAGCGCGTAGGACCACTGGGCGCGGGACGCCGTCACCTCGTCGATGACCGGCATCGAACCGGTGTAGCCCCGGCTCACCATGGCCAGATGGACCCGCTCGCCGCGCTCGTAGGTGCGGATGAAGAGCGCGCCCGCGGACTTGGCGAGCACGCCCCAGTGGCGCAGCCCCCGGGCCTCGAAGCCGCGGGACTCCCGGGCGATCCGCATCCGCCGCATTTCGTCGGTGATCACGTCCCCGTAGCGGATCATGAACGTGGCGATCTGCACCAGGAGGGGCGGGAGCTTGAGGCGCTGCAGCCCGAGGAGCAGTTCGCGCAGTTCGGTGGTGGCGGCGAGCAGGACGGAGGCGGCGACGCCGAGCGTGCCCTTGGCCAGCACGTTCCAGGCGCCCCACAGCCCGTTGACACTGAGCGAGAGACCGAGGACGTCGATCCGCTCGCCCTCCGCCACGAACGGCATGAGCACCGCGAACGCGACGAAGGGGACCTCGATCAGCAGACGTCGGAGCAGGAAACCGGCCGGTACGCGGGCCGTGTGCGCGACCCCGGCGAGGAGGACGGCGTACAGCGCGAACGCCCACATCGCCTCGCGCGGCGTGGACACCACGACGACCACGAAGGCGAAGACGGCGGCGAGCTTGGTGTGCGGGGGCAGTGCGTGCACGGGCGAGTGCCCGTGCCGGTACAGCCGGTGTGCGTGGCCCGCACCCATGTCAGGCCACCGAGGTGGTGTCGCCGCTGCGGCGCCGGCGGACGGTCCAGAAGACCGCGCTGCCCGCGACGACGGTGACCCCGACGCCGATCACGCCCGCGAGACCGCCGGAGAGGCGGGCATCGCCGATGTCCTTGACGCCGTAGCCGGCGAGCGGGGAGTCGGAGGCCGCGTGCGGCTTCGCCTTCTGGCTGATCCCCTGGTCCGTGGCGACCTTCTCCAGGCCGTCCGGGTTGGCGGAGGCGTAGAAGCTGACGAATCCGGCGAGGACGAGGGAGGTGACGAGACCGGTGATCCACATCCCCCGGTGGGAACGGGTCGCGACGGGCACGGGCTCGGCGGCGGGCGCGTCGACCAGTTCGCCGCCGACGCGCAGCTTCAGACGCTGCTGCAGACCCCGGGCGCCGTGGACGAGGTCCGGGCGTACGGCGATGACGGCTCCCACGGTCAGGGCGGTGATGACGGCCTCGCCGATGCCGATGAGGACGTGGACGCCGATCATCGCGGTGGCGACCTTGCCGATGGAGACGTCGGTGGTGCCGCCGACCGCGTAGATCGCGGTGAAGACGACGGCGGCGGCCGGTACGGAGACCAGCGCGGCGACGAAGGAGGCCACGGTGACCGAGCGGCGCGTGCGCGGAAGGACTCGGACCAGCCCACGGAAGACGGCGTAGGCGACGACGGTCGTGACGATCGCCATGTCGGTGATGTTGACGCCGAGGGCGGTCAGGCCGCCGTCGGCGAACAGGATGCCCTGCATGAGCAGGACGACGGACACGCACAGCACCCCGGTGTAGGGGCCCACGAGGATGGCGGCCAGCGCCCCGCCCAGCAGATGTCCGCTGGTGCCCGCGGCGACCGGGAAGTTCAGCATCTGGACGGCGAAGATGAACGCGGCCACCAGGCCGGCGAGCGGCGCGGTGCGTTCGTCGAGTTCACGCCGGGCACCCCGGAGGCTGACCGCCAGGGCGCCCGCGGCTATGACACCGGTCACGGCGGACGTGGGTGCGTTGATGAATCCGTCGGGTACATGCACCGTAGGAGGATAGCGGCTTATTGCGAACCCTTTGCAAGAGCCAGGCGAACGTCGATACGACGAGCTCGCATCGAAAGCCCCTTTTGTCCAAATATGCGACATTAGAGGAGTGGCGGATTCACCTTTTGCGTGGGTGACGCAGCGTGAGGAGCAATCCGATGACAGTAGTGGAACAGTACGCTCGAGCCCATGTGGTCACGGACTCCCCGGACGCTCCGGACGCCGTCCCCATCGTTCTGCGCTATGACCCCGACGCCGATCCGCGCTCCGTCCGCATCGGCCTGCCCGGCCCGCACGAGTGGGCATTCTCGCGGGACCTCCTGGAAGAAGGCCTGCGCGCCCCCGCGAGCACGGGTGACGTCAGAATCTGGCCCTGCGGCCGGGTCCAGGCAGTGATGGAGTTCCACTCCAAGCAGGGCGTCGAGGTGGTGCAGCTGGAGTCGAAGGCGCTGCTGCGGTTCCTGCGGCGTACGTACACGGCGGGAGCGCCGGTGGTACGGCCGGTGCCCCAGGCCTAGCAGGACTCACGTCGGGGACGGTCGCCCCCCGTCGTGAGCATGAACCGGGCGGGCCCGTGTGGACGGGCCCGCCCGGTGCGTGTCGGTCCCGCTCAGCTTCCCGCGCGCAGCAACGCCGCCACGATCGGTCCCGCCGAGTCGCCGCCGTGGCCGCCCGCCTGGACCACGCCCGCCGCGGCCAGGTCGCCCTTCCAGGCCGTGAACCAGCCGTTGGGCTGCTTCTGGCCGTCGACCTCGGCCGAGCCGGTCTTGGCGCCGTAGTCCGGGCCGAGGCCCGCCATCGCCTGTGCGGCCGTGCCTGCCGCCGCCGTGTACTGCAGGACTTCCTTCAGCTGGGCCTGGGTCGACGCCGACATCGTGCGGGTCGCCTTCGCCAGCGTGCGGTTGTCCACCGTGGGCGAGACCAGGTACGGCTGGTGGAAGACGCCCGTCTTGGCCGTCGAGACCACCGAGGCCATGTTCAGCGGGTTCATGCGGACGCCGCCCTGGCCGATCAGGGACGCCGCCATCTGGGCCGCGCTCTGCACCGGGACCGTGCCGTCGAAGGACGGTACGCCGATGGCCCAGTTGTTCATGCTCAGGCCGTAGATCTGCTGTGCGACCTGGGTGAGGTCGGCGTCGTGCAGTTTCTCCGCCTGGCTGATGAAGGCCGTGTTGCAGGACCGCGCGAAGCTCGCCTTGAACGTGCCGTTCTTGATCTCGAACTTGTCGTCGTTCTGGAACTTCCAGCCGCCGTACGTCACGTACTTGGGGCAGGGGTGCGGCTTGTCCACGTGCGCCAGGTTCTTCTCGAACAGCAGCGTCGACGTCACGATCTTCATCGTCGAGCCCGGCGCGAGAGAGCCCTGGAACGCCACGTTGAAACCGTGGCTGGAGTTCGCGACCGCCAGGATCTCGCCCGTCGACGGGCGCATGACGACCACGGACGCCTTGTCCTTCGTCGTCACCTCCTGTTCCGCCTTCGCCTGGAGCGCGGGGCTCAGCGTCGTCTTCACTGTGCCCGGCGTGCCCTCGCTCAGCGTCACCAGCGTCTTGTCGGGTGTCTTCTGGGTGCCCTTGGCCGCCGCCTTGCGCACGATCCGCAGCTCGATGCCCGCCTTGCCGCCGGCCTTCTTCCCGTACTTCTCCCGCAGGCCGTCCAGGACCGTGCCGAGGGAGGGGTATTTGGCCGTCGTCAGCTCGCCGCCGTCCCGGTCCAGGGCCTTGATGGGGGGCGTCCCGGCCTCGCCGGTGACCAGTCGGTCCCCCTCGGTGAGGTCGGGGTGCACCACGGACGGCTGCCACCGCACGAGCGGCGCGCCGTCCTTGGCCCGGCGCACGACCGTCAGCTTCGACGCGTACGCCAGCGGCTTGCTCTTGCCCTGGTAGGACACCGTCGCCTTGACGGAGAAGGGGACGGAGGCGCCGGAGGGCGTGCCGCGGGTGAGGGTCACGCCCGTGATGTGCGCGTCCTTGCTGTAGCCCGTCAGGGTCTGGGTCGCGGCGGACGTGTCGTCCGTGGCGGCCGCCGCCTTCGCCACGTCGCCCTTCTGCCAGGCGGTGAGGAACGCCGCGGCCGTCGTACGGACCTCGGACGCGGACGGTGGGCCGGTCTTCGCGGGCCTGAGGATGCCCTTGAACGCCTTGCCGTCGTCGGCCGCGGCACCACCGCTGAGCAGGCTGTAGGCGCCGACGGCCCCGACCACGCCGACGAGGGCGATCAGTCCTCCGATCACCAGCGGCTGATTCTTCTTGCGCTCGGCGACGCGCCTTCTCTTGCCCACAGCTCCCGATCCTCCGCAGTCCCCAGGTCCCGCGTTGCCCTCACGCTCCTCAACGAGAGCACCACACTAGAGTCCCGGGGTTACAGGGGTGACTTCAGCCGCCGGTTCGTAGCACAGCTGCGACGATAGGACCGGCCGCGTCGCCGCCGTGGCCGCCCTCCTGGGTCATGGCCGCCGCCGCGACGTTGCCCCGGTAGCCGGTGAACCAGCTGTTGGACTTCGTCTGGCCGTCGACCTCCGCGGACCCGGTCTTCGCCCCTATGTCGCCACCGAGCCCCGCCATGACCTGCGCGGCCGTGCCCTGGGTCGCCGTCAGCCGCATCATGGCCCTCAACTGGGCGACGGTGTTGGCGGGCAGGCCCCTGGCCTGGGCCAGTTGGCGGCCGTCGAGCTTCGGCGAGACCAGGTAGGGCTGCCGGAACGCGCCGGTGGTGGCGGTCGCTGTGACCGACGCCATGTTCAGCGGGCTCATCTGGACCTGGCCCTGGCCGATCAGATTGGCCGCGGTGTCCGGGCCGCCGGAGGCGGGCACCGAGCCGTCGAAGGAGACGATGCCGGTCTTCCAGTTGTTGCGCCCGAGCCCGAAGCGGTCCTCGGCCTCTCGGGTGAGCGAGTCGACCTTCACCTCGTCCGCGTATTTCACGAACGCCGTGTTGCACGACCGCATGAAGCTGTTGGCGAGCGTGGCCTGCTCGTTGGGGAGGAGGCCCTTGAGGTTGTGGAAGGTCTGGCTCTGCCAGACGGCCGAGTCGGGACAGGGCGCCGGACCGTTCATGCTGGTGATGCCGTTGTCGATGAGCGTCGCCGCGCTGATGACCTTCATCGTGGAACCCGGCGCGAGCCGCCCTTCGAAGGCGGCGTTGAACCCGTCCTGCCGGTGGTTGGCGACCGCGAGCACCTCGCCGGTGCTCGGCTTCACCGCCACCACCGAGGACTCCGCGTACTGCCGCACCGCACGTTCGGCCGCCGCCTGGGCGGTGGCGCTGATCGTGGTGTTCAGCTTGCCCGGGGTGCCCTTGGCCAGGGTCAGCAGGGTCTTGCCGGGTGTGTTCGGGTCGGCGCGCTCCACGGACAGTTCGATGCCCGGCTTGCCACCGGCCTTGTCGCCGTACTTCTCGCGCAGCGCGTCCAGAACGGGGCCGAGCGAGGGGTACTTGGCCCCGGTCAGCACCACGCCGTTGCGGTCCACCGCCTCGATCGGCGGAACCTTGGCCTCACCGGTGACGAGCGTGTCGCCCTGCTCCAGGTCGGGATGGACCACGGACGGCTGCCAGTCGACCAGCGCCCGCCCGGTGGTCTCCCCGCGTACGACCGTCAACTCGCTCTTGTAGTCGAGCGGTTTGGACTTCCCGTCGAAGGACACCGTCGCCTTCACCGAGAAGGACACCGAGTCCCCGCTGGGCGTGCCCGCCGTGATGTGCGCCTTGGTGATGTGGGCGCTGGTGCCGTACGCGGTCAGCAGAACCTTTGCGGCCGCGGCGTTGTTCGTGAGCGAGGCCGCCGTGGCCGCGTCGCCCTTCGCCCAGGCGGCGAGGAACTTGGCACTCGCCTCCTTGACCTCGCTCGCGGACGGTGGCCCGGTCTTCACCGGTGCCGGGCCGCCGGCGCTGCTCGCGGTACTCGTGTGTAGCGCGTGCAGAACGTTGTATGCGCCGTACCCGGCGCCTCCCACCATGACCGCGAAAACCCCGCCGACGATGGCGGCCTTGACCCCCTTGCGCATGGCGCGTCGCCCCCTCCCCGTAGGTCTCGCACTGTAAGCGGCGGGAGGGGAAGTTGTGACCACCATGCATGATTGTTGTCCGAAGCGTGATCAGAGATGTGACTTGAACCTGGGTGTTCGGTCACATCTGTGAACACCGCGCGTCGAGTGGCCCGCGTTGTGTACCGGCGGGGCCGTGATCCAGATCAAAGCAGCTGCGGCCGTGATCGCGGCACTAGCGCGGCACGCGGTAGCGGAGGTAGACGACTCTTGAGCTGAAGGTGCGGGTCTCGACGAGTTCGAGATCCACCCGGCGCTCGCGCTGAGGAAAGAACGGAATGCCACCGCCGACCAGCACCGGGTAGACCCTGGCCCGGTACTCGTCGATCAGGCCCAACGCGGCCGCCTCGGCGGCGAGAGTCGCGCCGCCGATCGCGATGTCGCCCTCCCCCGGCTCGGCTCGCAACCGCTCGATCTCCTCCGCCAGCCGCCGGAGGCCAGGCGGGCATTGCCCTGTACCCCCGACAGCGTGGTGGAGAACACCACCTTGGGGAGCGGCTTCCAGAGCGCGGCCCACTCGAGCATTGAGTCGTCGAGCGATGGATCCTGGTCGGCGGTCTCCCAGTACAGCATCGTCTCGTACAGCCGTCGTCCCAAGAGGTGGACGCCGACCTCTCGTATCTCGTCAGTGACGAAGCGAAAGACCTCCTCGTCGGGCGCCGTCCAGTCGAAGTCGCCGTCCGGCCCGACGATGTAGCCGTCAAGTGAGATGCCCATCGCATACGTCACGCTGCGCATCAGAAGTCCTCCTCCGTAGCGCGTTCGACAGTACGACCGCCGGACGCCGCAGGACTCATCGCGGCTCGCGGGATCCCCTCGCGAGGGGGACTGTGGTCGGCGGTACGTCGGGTGCATGATGATCCAATGACTTCATGGCTGGGCACCCGGAGCACATGGTTGCTGGTACTGCTCTTGTGGGCGTTCGGACTGACAGCCGCTCTGATCGGAATTGCCTTCGACCGAGCCTTCCTTGAACACCCCCCTCTGAGGCCCTTCGTTTCTGGCCTTCCTATGACAGTGGGCGGCACTCTCTTCGTTGCCGTCACCGGCGCCGGGGGGTTGCGTCGTAGGCGACGACAGCAGGACCGATGAGGTGGAGCCGGTTGCCGTACAGCGGCGAAGTACAGCAACCGGCACGACTGCGGTCGGCCATCCCTGCGCGTACGTGGCCGGCTGGCCGGCCCAGCAAACCTCAGCGACCGTCGCGCCCGTAGTTCGCATCGAGTGGCACACACCGCGGCACCCCCGCTCGGGCCGTCTCTGGGCCGTCGCTGCATGCCCGATCCGACGAGAAGCGACAGGGAAAGAGTCGGTTTGCTGCTGGCCGGCAGGCGAAGGTGGCTTGAGTCTCCCGTAGGGGGAGGCGCAAGGGTGGGAGCATGGACGGCGACACGCTCTACTCGATCGGTGACCTGGCTCGGCGGACCGGGTTGACCGTCAAGACCATTCGGTTCTATTCCGATCGCGGAATCGTGGTGCCGACTGATCGCAGCCTGGCCGGCTACCGCCTCTACGACATCGAAGCTGTCGCACGCCTGGACTTCGTGCGCACGTTGCGCGACCTGGGACTGGATCTTCCCACGATCCGGAAGGTCGTGGACCAGGAGCTCTCCCTCACCGAGGTCGCGGCAGCTCACGCCGAAGCCCTGGCGGTGCAGATCAGCACCCTGCGCCTGCGACGCGCGGTGCTCACAGCGGTAGCCAAGCGCGGGGCCACCCCTGAGGAGACGGATCTCATGCACAGACTGGCCAAGCTCTCCGAGGACGAACGCCGACGTCTGATCGACGACTTCCTCGACGCCGTCTTCGGCGGTCTCGGCGCTGACCCCCACTTCGCCGGGGTCAGGCGCTCGATGACCCCCGAGCTGCCCGACAACCCCGAGTCCGAGCAGGTCCAGGCATGGGTGGAGTTGGCCGAACTGGCCCAGGACCCGGACTTCCGTGCCAGTGTGCGGCGGACGGCTGAGAACCATGCGGCCGAGCGCGCCGAAGGCGACACCGCGGTCCTGCACCGCGACCCCGTCGCAGCCGTCCGCAACCAGGTCCGTCCAGCCTTCATTGCCGGCATCGAACCGGCCTCGCCCCAGGCCGATCCGACCGTCGCGGCGTTGACGGTTCACTACGCGCACGTCGTCGGCCGTCCCGACGACGCCGGACTTCGCCGCCGGCTGCTTGCCCTACTGGAGACCGCGAACGACCCCCGCAGGCAGCGGTACTTGGAGCTGCTCGCAGTGATCAACGGCTGGCCGGGCCCCGAGAACCTGTCCCCAGTGCTCGACTGGTCCATCCAGGCCCTGCGTGCCCGCATCCCTGGATAGTGCGAACCGGGGTTTCCGCATCGCGGCGAATCCGCGTGCCGTGGCCTAGGTCGCTGGACGATGCATGGCCGCCACCGGGACCGACGGAATGGGCGGGCTGGGTTCATAGGCGCACGATGACCAGGGCGGTGTCGTCGGTGGCGTCACCGGGTGGAAGAAGGTCGCTGAGCACGGCGTCGGCGAGGGTCTCGGGGTCGTCTGCCCGGTGGCGGGTCAGGGAGTCGGCGAGCCGGGCGAGGCCGGTGTCGATGTCTTCGCGGCGGCGTTCGATGAGGCCGTCGGTGTAGAGCACGAGGACGGCGCCTTCGCGGAAGGCCGCGGCAGCCTGGATCTGGGGGACGTGCTGAGGACGGGCGCCCAGTGGGGGGTCGGTGGCCTGGTCCAGGAACTCGACGGTCCCGTCCCTCTGCAGGAGCGCCGGTGGAGGGTGGCCGGCGCTGCTGTAGGTGATGGTGTGGGTGTCCCAGTCGATGAATGTCGTGGCCACGGTGGTGTTCTCGGCGCCGTCAATGGTGCGGGCGTACAGCCCGAGGACGTCCAGGGCGCGGGAGGGGCCTTCGGCGACGAGGCAGGCGGCGCTGAGGGCGCTGCGCAGTTGTCCCATGACGCCGGCCGCAGGCAGGCCGTGGCCCACAACGTCGCCGACGGCGACGGCGATGCGGTCGCCGGGCAGGTCGACCAGGTCGTACCAGTCACCGGCCACGTTCAGCGCTTCAGCGGCGGGGCGGTAGCGTACGCCCGCCGGGTGGCGGCCGACCGGGCGGGGAGCGGGCAGCATGGCTTCTTGCAAAGTCAGCGCGACTTCACGGGCGTGGAGGAGTTCGATGACGTCCTCCACCCGGTGCAGCAGCAGCGCCACCTTCCCGTCCGGGCCGAAGACGGGGATGTTGGTTAGGTTCCAATACCGCTCGTGCCGTACCCCAGGCTGATCGGGGTCCTCCATGTCGAAGCGCTGCAGCGCTAGGGTGTCGCGCTCGCCGGTGTCCGCCGCCCGGCGTAATGACGCCATGAGCTCGAGCAGGAAGGGCCGGTCGTTCGCGGAGCGGTCGTCGAGCAGGAAGCGACCGACCAGTTGCTCGTGGGTGCGGCCCACGATGCGCATGAGCTCCGCGTTGACGTCCACGAAGATCAACTGCGGGGTCAGCAGCGCCACCGCCCCGGGGAGGGCTCGGAACACTGCCGCGTAGTCGACCTCCGGTTCCGTCATGATCTTCCTGTCTTGCCGGGCGCCGTTCCATCTCTTTTCACGATACGAGCGGATTGTCACGCCTTGCCCTGTGACGCCCTGGGCCTTGGGTGCGCTACATGCGAGCGTGATCGATTGCCGGTTCCCGAGATTTTCGCCGACGACCCCGTCCGAGGCGTGGCGCCGCCACCCCTGACATCCCGGGCCGTCTCTGGGCCGTCCGAGGGCGGCTGGCAGCAACCGTCAATGACCAACAACGACCGCGAGGGCGCGGCCGGCCGCCGCGCCCTCGTGAGATGTGTTCCCAGCTAGACCCAGGTGTCCAGCCACATCCGCGACCGCCACGAGTCGATCGGGATGGCCGTGCCCGTGTACAGGGGCCAGAAGTAGATGAAGTTCCAGGCGATCAGCAGGACCAGGACGCCCGCGCCCGCCGCGCCCAGGATCCGGCGGCGTTCGCCGCGGTCTGGTGGGCCGATGATGGCGCCGATCATCATGGCGACCGCCAGGCACAGGAACGGAACGAAGACGACCGCGTAGAAGTAGAAGATCGTGCGCTCCTGGTACATGAACCAGGGCAGATAGCCGGCCGCGATGCCGCAGGCGATCGCGCCGGCCCGCCAGTCGCGGCGGAACGCCCAGCGCCACAGGATGTACAGGATCGCGAAGCAGGCCGCCCACCACAGCAGCGGAGTGCCGAGCGCCAGGACCTCGCGGGCGCACTTGTCGCCCGCGTCCGCCGGGCAGCCGGCCTGGCCGGGGGACGGGGACTCGTAGAAGTACGAGACCGGGCGGCCCACGACGAGCCAGCTCCACGGGTTGGACTGATAGGTGTGCGGGGACGACAGACCGACGTGGAACTTGTACACCTCGTGCTCGTAGTGCCACAGGCTGCGCACCCAGTCGGGCAGGAAGGTCCAGTTGCCGCCCTTGCCGTCGGTGGTCGCCCAGTTGCGGAAGTAGCCGCCGGAGCCGTCGGCGGGGGAGAGGATCCAGCCGATCCAGGAGATCAGGTACACGGCCACCGCGACCGGGACCGTGGCCAGGAACGTGATGCCCGTGTCGCGCTTGAGGACGGTCGCGAAGGGGCGGCCGGCGCCCGCGACCCGGCGCGCGCCCACGTCCCACAGCAGGGCCATCACGCAGAAGGCCGCCAGGATGTAGAGGCCGTTCCACTTGGTGCCGATGGCGAGGCCGAGCATCAGGCCCGCCATCCACCGCCAGGGGCGCCAGCCGAAGCGGGCCGTCTCGGCGGTGTACGGGTCGGGGCGCACCCGGCCGGCCGCGTCCACCGGTAGTGCTGCCGCCAGTTTCTCGCGCGTCTTGTCCCGGTCGATGAGCAGACAGCCGAAGGCCGCCAGCACGAAGAACTCCAGGACGCCGTCCAGCAGCGAGGTGCGGCTCATCACGAACTGCAGACCGTCCACCGCCATCAGCGCACCGGCGAGGCAGCCCAGGAACGTCGAGCGGAACAGTCGCCGGCCGATGCGGCACAGCAGCAGGACCGCCAGGGTGCCGAGCAGGGCGGTCATGAAGCGCCAGCCGACCGGGTTGAAGCCGAAGATCAGTTCGCCGAGCCCGATGACGTACTTGCCGATCGGCGGATGCACCACATAGGCGGCGTCCGTCGGGATCGCCACATGGCCGTGGTTCTTGAGGATCAGGTCGTTGGCGTCCTTGGCCCAGTTCGCCTCGTACCCGTTGTGAATGAGCGCCCAGGCGTCCTTGGCGTAGTACGTCTCGTCGAATATCACCGCCCTCGGGCTGCCCAGGTTCCAGAACCGCATCAGCCCCGCCATGAGGGTCACGAGCAGCGGGCCGCCCCAGGCGGACCAGCGAGTGATGCGATCGGCGGCCTCCTTGCCCATGCCGATCGCCGCCCAGATGCGCGGGCTGGGCTCGCTGTACGGCGGCACCAGCCGGTCGCGGACATCGTTTCTCGGCCGCTCGGTGTATCCGAAACGGCGCAGTCGCTGCTGCCACGACGGCTGCTGCTCTTCGGTGGCCTGGCCCTGCCGGGTGTCCGTGGAGGACGCGGTACTGGTCACCGCGCCATCGTAGGGAACCCATCTGTGTGAGTCCCGCGCTTGGGCCCTACTCGATCGGGTAGGGCCCGCGCCTGGGAGGATGGAGAGGTGACAGTTGCGCCCGGAACCCTGGTCCTCGCCGGTACTCCCATCGGGGACATCGAGGACGCGCCGCCCCGGCTCGCACAGGAGCTGGCCACGGCCGATGTGATCGCCGCCGAGGACACGCGGCGGCTCCGTCGGCTCACCCAGGCGCTGGGCGTGCAGCCGGCCGGGCGTGTCGTGTCCTACTTCGAGGGCAACGAGTCCGCCCGCACTCCTGAGCTGGTCGAGGCGCTGACGGGCGGGGCACGTGTGCTCTTGGTCACGGACGCGGGGATGCCGTCGGTGTCCGACCCCGGCTACCGGCTGGTCGCCGCCGCCGTCGAGAAGGACGTCCGGGTCACCGCCGTGCCGGGTCCCTCCGCCGTGCTCACCGCGCTCGCGCTGTCCGGGCTGCCCGTCGACCGTTTCTGCTTCGACGGGTTCCTGCCGCGCAAGGCGGGTGAACGGCTGTCGCGGCTGCAGGAGGCCGCCGGGGAGCGGCGCACCCTCGTCTACTTCGAGGCCCCGCACCGGCTGCACGCCACCCTCGCCGCCATGGCCGAGGCGTTCGGGTCCGGCCGCCGGGCGGCCGTCTGCCGTGAGCTGACCAAGACCTACGAGGAGGTCAGACGCGGTCCGCTGGGCGAACTGGCGGAGTGGGCCGCCGAGGGCGTGCGGGGTGAGATCACCGTCGTCGTGGAGGGCGCGGGCGAGAAGGGGCCCGAGGAGCTGGACGCGGCCGAGCTGGTGCGCCGGGTACGGGTGCGCGAGGAGGCGGGGGAGCGCCGCAAGGAGGCCATCGCCGCGGTGGCCGCGGATGCGGGCTTGCCGAAGCGAGAGGTGTTCGACGCGGTGGTGGCCGCGAAGAACGCCGTCGGACGGGGCTGAGCACCCGTCCTGGCCGGTGCGCGCACCCCGGTTCGCTCCCGCCGGTCAGTCGCCCCGGCGGCGCGGGGCGCGCGGTCCGCAGCGGGGTCTCCGACCGGCTCATCCGGCCTCTGAGCAGGGCGCATCTCCCATGAGCGGCCGCCCCATGGCTGGGCAAAGCGCTGTTGTGCAAGGCAAAGCCCTAACGGTGCGATCGGGTGACTTTGGCAAGCAGAGTCCAAATCGCCTCCAACACTCGACAGGCCCCGGTGCCTTCGCGTCGGCGAAGGCGTCCACTGGGTCGAGGGACGTTCTCGTCCCCGCCCACCGTGGGACCGCGCGGGATTCAGGTGCCCGCCCCACCGGGGCGCTTGTCCGACGGACAAGAGGAGCTGGCATGAGTGAGATCGCAGGGCGGACCGGTCAGAACGCGTCGGCCGGTCCCGTCACCGGGCAGTCCGATCGAGGCGCGGCGACCGCCGTCGTACATGAGTCCTACTCGTTCGCCTGCATGCGATGCGGGCACGGCTGGGAGCAGTCGTACGAGATCGAGCACCACCTCGACGGAGACGGCAACGAGTTCGTGATGTACGTGGCGGGCGGACGTGTCGTGCCGTCGCCGCTGAGCCGGCCCTCCTGCGTGAACTGCGGCGGCCATGTGGTGCGCATCATGCGCTCTGGTCAGGTG
Source organism: Streptomyces sp. CA-106110 (assembly GCF_050936285.1). Taxonomy (NCBI): domain Bacteria; kingdom Bacillati; phylum Actinomycetota; class Actinomycetes; order Kitasatosporales; family Streptomycetaceae; genus Streptomyces; species Streptomyces sp. CA-106110. The sequence goes on from NZ_JBNJNB010000001.1 coordinate 7,217,906, forward strand.
TCCTCCGTGCAGAACTCCCTGCACCGGCACCACGCCCCGGCGCGGCAGACCACCGACACGAGCCTCGACGAGCCGTCCGCGCAGCCGGCGAAGCCCGAAGGACACCACTGGCACCTCTCGGACCTGCTCTCCCCGTTCCTCCACCGCAAGGCCGGGTGACCGATCCGATCCTCCGTACGAGGGACGGCTTGCCCCTTTCGTAGGATCGGGGCATGCCTTCCCAAGCGTCCGACAAGAACGCGCCGCCGCCGCTGCCCGAGCCTCTCGGCGTGGCAGTCGCCGACTCGCACACCCATCTCGACATGCAGTCCGGCACGGTGGAGGAGGGCCTCGCCAAGGCCGCGTCCGTCGGCGTGACCACGGTCGTGCAGGTCGGCTGTGACGTGAAGGGCTCGCGCTGGGCCGCCGAGACGGCCGCGGCGTACGACAACGTGCACGCGGCCGTGGCACTGCACCCGAACGAGGCCCCGCGCATCGTCCTCGGCGATCCCGACGGCTGGTCCCGGCAGGGGGCGCGCGAGCCGGGCGGCGACACGGCCCTGGACGACGCGCTCGCCGAGATCGACCGCCTCGCCGCCCTTCCGTACGTCAAGGGCGTCGGCGAGACGGGGCTCGACTACTTCCGCACCGGGCCCGAGGGCAAGGCCGCCCAGGAGCGGTCGTTCCGTGCGCACATCGAGATCGCCAAGCGGCACGGCAAGGCGCTGGTCATCCACGACCGCGACGCCCATGCCGATGTGCTGCGCGTCCTCGAGGAGGAGGGCGCGCCCGAGCGGACGGTTTTCCATTGCTATTCGGGTGACGCTGCGATGGCCGAGGTCTGCGCGCGTGCCGGGTACTTCATGTCGTTCGCGGGCAATGTGACCTTCAAGAACGCGCAGCCGTTGCGCGACGCGCTCGCCGTGGCGCCGCTCGACCTCGTCCTGGTGGAGACGGACGCGCCCTTCCTGACGCCCGCGCCGTACCGCGGCCGCCCCAACGCCCCGTATCTCATTCCCCACACGGTCCGTGCGATGGCCGCCGTGAAGGGCGTGGAGGAGGACGTGCTGGCGACGGCTCTGGGGCGCAACACGGCGCGCGCCTTCGGTTACTGAGCGGCATTAATCGCGGGACGGCAGGAGCTCTCTGGGGCGCCTGAGTCTCGAGTGGCGGCGTGTCGCCACACCGTGTAATGCGTTGCTTTGGTGAGTGACGGGCAGGCGCTAGGTTCTGGGTCTCCCGTTTCGGACCCTCTCTGGAGCGTGTCGTCGTGAGCGAACGGCAGTACTCGCCATACGGGACGTACGACGCCCCGGTACCGGCCCAGGCGTACGAGGACCGCGGGCCGCGTGTGCGGGCGTACCCGGACACCTACCGGCCCGCGTACGAGGCGCGGCCCCGTGCGGGGCGTGCCGAGGGCATAACCGGACCGATGCCGAGCCGGGAGCCCTACGGCGCGGTGCGCACCGGGGGCCGCGCTCAGGCGCGGCACGCCGCGCGGCGCAGAAGGGGCGGCGCGCGTTCGGACTCCATGCGCCGTCTGCTTCCGCAGGCGCTGGTCGTCGCCTTCCTCGCCGGCGGAACCACCGCCTTCGTCGCCAACGACAAGGCGATCGAGCTCACCGTGGACGGCAGGCCGCAGGTGCTGCACACCTTCGCGGGCGACGTGGGCGAACTGCTCGCCCAGCAGGGCGTCCGCGTGGGGGAGCACGACGTCGTCGCTCCCGCGCCCGGTACGCCGCTCGCTAGCGGCGACGAGGTCGCGGTGCACCACGGACGCCTCCTGCTCCTCACCGTCGACGGACGCCGGCGCCGGGTGTGGACGACGGCGCGGAACGTGGACGACGCGCTCCAGTAGCTCGGGGTGCGCCCGGAGGGCGCGTATATGTCGACCTCGCGCTCCCGCGCGATCGGCCGTCAGGGGCTCGCGCTGGACGTCCGCACCGAACGCTCGGTGACGGTCATGGCGGACGGAGAGGCCCGTACGATCCGGACGAACGCCGCGACCGTCCGCGAGGCCGTGGAGCAGGCCGGGATCACCCTGCGCGGGCAGGACACGACCTCCGTGACGCCGGGGAGCTTCCCACGCGACGGGGAGACGGTCATCGTGCTCCGGGTCAAAGGCCACAGGGAGGTCCGCGAGGAGCCGATCCCGTTCGTTGTGCGGCGCACCCACGATCCGACCCTCTTCAAGGGCACGGAGATCGTGGCGAGTGCCGGGCGGCCGGGCACGCGCCGGGTGACGTACGTCCTGCGCACCGTCAACGGCGTCGCGCAGAAGCCGAGGCGGATCGGGGCCGAGGTGGTGCGCAAGCCGAAGGCCGAGCTGGTGAGGGTGGGCACCAAGCCGCACCCGGACTCGGTGAACGGTGCGGAGCACCTCAACTGGCACGGGCTCGCGAGGTGCGAGTCGGGCGGCCGGACCCGCGCGGTGGACGCGTCGGGCACGTATGGCGGCCTCTACCAGTTCGACCGGCGCACCTGGCGCAGTCTCGGCGGCTCGGGCCGGCCTCAGGACGCTCCGGCCGAGGAGCAGACGTACCGCGCGAAGAAGCTGTACGTGCGTCACGGCACCAGTCCCTGGCCGCACTGCGGACCGCATCTGTACCGGTGAGCGGCGGACTGGCGAGGGCCCCCGGGGATGGCGTCGGCGCGGCGGTCCGGCCGGGCGGGTCCGCCGAAGCCGAGCCGGTGCGCCGGACGCGTGCGGCCGGGGGTCCGCTCGGGCGTTCGTCCGCCCGGGCCGGATCCCCGGCACCCGTGTCGCCGTCCTGGGAGGTGGGTCCAGCCCCTGGGCCGGGCGGCGACCACCTGGCCCAGGCGATGGCGTCGGTACAGCGGCCCGCTCGCGCCGAGCCGGTGCCCGCGAGATGCCGGGGGAGGCTGGGCACCCGCCTCGCCGTCCCGGGAGGCGGCCCAGCCCCCTGGGCCGGGCGGCGACCGCCTCGCCTCGGGGATGGCGCCGGTACGGCGGCCCGCTCGCGCCGAGCCGGTGCCCGCGAGGTGCCGAGCCTCCCCCAGCACCCGTCTCGTCGTCCCGGGAGGCGGCCCAGCCCCCTGGGCCGGGCGGCGACCACCTCGCCCCGGGGCACCGGAGCAACGGGGCGCTGCCTCGGCGACAGGCTCGCCGCCCGCGCCTCCCCGGGCCCGCGAGGTGCCGGGGGAGGCCCGGCGCCGCCCGTGGCCAGGCATGCACGGCCGTATCGCGCCGCCCCGTACCCTTGGTCCGTGAGCAGCCCCACCCCCGACGCCCTCCTGGGCCCCGCCGACGTCCGTGAACTGGCGGCCGCCCTCGGCGTACGTCCCACCAAGCAACGTGGCCAGAACTTCGTCATCGACGCCAACACCGTACGGCGCATCGTGCGCACCGCCGGAGTGCGGCCCGACGACGTCGTCGTGGAGGTGGGACCCGGGCTCGGATCGCTGACGCTGGCGCTGCTCGAGGTCGCCGAGCGCGTCACCGCCGTCGAGATCGACGACGTGCTGGCATCCGCGCTGCCCTCGACCATCGCCGCGCGGATGCCCGAGCGCGCAGAGCGGTTCGCGCTGGTGCACTCCGACGCCCTGCACGTGAGGGAGTTGCCGGCTCCGGCACCCACCGCGCTCGTCGCGAACCTGCCGTACAACGTCGCGGTGCCCGTGCTCCTGCACATGCTCGACACCTTTCCGAGCATCGAGCGGACCCTGGTGATGGTGCAGTCCGAGGTCGCCGACCGGCTGGCCGCCGCCCCGGGCTCGAAGGTGTACGGGGTGCCGTCCGTGAAGGCCAACTGGTACGCCGACGTCAAGCGCGCCGGAGCCATCGGGCGCAGCGTCTTCTGGCCCGCGCCCAATGTCGACAGCGGGCTCGTCTCGCTGGTCCGCCGCACCGAGCCGGTCAAGACCACCGCGTCGAAGGCCGAGGTCTTCGCGGTTGTGGACGCGGCCTTCGCACAGCGGCGCAAGACGCTGCGGGCCGCGCTCGCTGGCTGGGCGGGGTCGGCCCCCGCGGCCGAGGCCGCGCTCGTCGCCGCCGGGATCTCGCCGCAGGCGCGCGGGGAGTCGCTGACGGTGGAGGAGTTCGCCCGCATCGCCGAGAACCGCACCGCCGAGAATCGCATCACCGAGAACCGCCCCGCCGAGAACGAGGAGCAGTCCGAGCAGTGAGCGTGACCGTACGCGTACCGGCCAAGGTCAATGTGCAGCTCGCGGTGGGCGCCGCCCGCCCCGACGGCTTCCACGACCTGGCGAACGTCTTCCTCGCCGTCGGCCTCTACGACGAGATCACCGTGACGCCGGCCGACGAACTGCGCGTCACCTGTTCGGGGCCGGACGCCGCGCAGGTGCCGCTGGACCTCACGAACCTGGCGGCTCGGGCGGCACTGGCGCTCGCCGAGCGCCACGGGCTCGAGGCGGCCGTGCACATCCATATCGCCAAGGACATCCCGGTCGCCGGCGGTATGGCGGGCGGCAGCGCGGACGGGGCCGGGGCCCTGGTGGCCTGTGACGCGCTGTGGGGTACAGGGGCACCGCGTGCCGAATTGCTGGAGATCTGCGCCGAGTTGGGCAGCGATGTGCCGTTCAGCCTGGTGGGCGGGGCGGCGCTGGGCACCGGGCGGGGCGAGCGGCTCAGCGCGCTCGATGTCGGCGGGGTCTTCCACTGGGTGTTCGCCATGGCGGACCGGGGGCTCTCGACTCCGGCCGTCTTCAGGGAGTTCGACCGGCTTAACGAGGGCGTGCGGATTCCCGAGCCCGTCGCCTCGCAGGATCTGCTCGACGCGCTCGCGAAGGGCGACGCCGAGGCGCTCGCGGCGGCGGTCTCCAACGACCTCCAGCCGGCCGCGCTGTCGCTGTTCCCGGAACTGGCGGACACGCTGGCCGCAGGGCGGGCGGCGGGCGCACTGGCCGGGCTGGTGTCCGGGTCCGGGCCGACGACGGCGCTTCTCGCCCCGGACGCCTCCGCCGCGCAGAAGATCGCAGAGGCGTTGACGGCGTCGGGCACGTGCCGGTCGGCCCGGGTGGCCGTGTCCCCGGCGGTCGGGGCGATCGTGGTCTGACAGGGTTGTTCCGGCCTTGAGCGGTGCGTTCAAGGCCGAGGCCCGACCCTTGCCGTCTCCTGCCGTGGTGCGGGCGCTCGCCCGAGCCGGCGCAAGTGCCGTGGGCCACCGCACCCCGGCCTACGCACAGATGCGGGTACCGAGGTGTGCCCGTACACGATCAAGTCCGCGTACTCAGACCGCACTTGAGTATGAGTGCGGTGATGGGTCCCCCGGCGCCCGCGCGACCGTACTGCCATGAGACCAAGCGACCTCGCCGCCGCCACCCCGGCCTCCCGCGACCGTTTCGTCGACCTGTTGCGCGTCGCCTCGCTCGGTACCGTCGTGCTCGGGCACTGGCTGATGGCCGCCGTGTCCGTCGGCGGGAACGGACGGGTGCAGGTCGGCAACCTGCTCGCCCTTGAGCCGGGGCTCCAGCCACTGACCTGGGTGTTCCAGGTGATGCCGGTGTTCTTCTTCGTCGGCGGCTTCTCGCACGCCCTCTCCTACCGGTCGACCCGCCGCGGTACCTCCAAGGCCTACTCGGTCTTCCTGCGCGCCCGCCTCCAGCGGCTGCTGCGGCCGACCGTCGTGTTCATCGCGGTGTGGGGCGCGGCGGCGCTGGCCCTCCAACTGGCCGGGCTCGGTGGTGGGTTGCTCGACGTCAGCCTGCGACTGGTCGCGCAGCCCCTGTGGTTCGTGGGGATCTATCTTGCGATGGTCGCCTTCACCCCACCGCTGCTGAGACTCCACGAGAGGTACGGGTGGGGCGCGTTCGGCGGGCTCGTCGCCGCGGCCGTCCTCGTCGACCTGCTCCGCTTCGGCCTCGGTGTGCCTTACGTCGAGTTCCTCAACTTCGCCTTCGTCTGGCTGGCGATCCACCAGCTCGGGTTCCTGCGCGCGGACGGCAGGCTCGGCCGGCCGTACCTCCTCGCCGGCGCGGGACTCGCGGGCGCCGCGCTGCTGGTGGCCTACGGGCCGTATCCGCTGTCGATGGTGGGCATGCCGGGCGAGAAGGTCTCCAACATGGCGCCGCCCACGCTCGCCCTGCTCTGCCACGGGCTGTGGCTGGTCGGTGCGGTGGAGCTGCTGCGCGGACCCGCGGGACGGTGGCTGAACCGCCCGCACGTGTGGCGCACGGTCGTCGTGGCCAACGGCATCTCGATGACCGCCTTCCTGTGGCACCTGACGGCGATGCTCGGCATCTACGGGGCGCTGCTCGCGGCGGGTGCCCGGACGCCGGAGCCCGGCTCGGGTGTGTGGTGGGTACAGGTACCATTGCGGATCGTGGCTGCCGTGACGCTCACCGGTGTCCTGGTGGCCGTCTTCCGTGTCTTCGAAAAACCCTCGGGTGCACGGGAGCCGAGTGCGCCGCGCGCCTGGGCGGGACCCGCCGCCGCGCTCGGCGTCACCCTCTGCCTCTTCGGGGTCCTGGGCCTGTCGATGGTCGGCTTCGGGGGACTTCTGCAAGGACGTACGGCGCTGCTGATAGCCGTGCACGTCACCGCTCCCGCAGCCGTGGTGATGACGCTCTCCGGGTGGTTGCTGGTGGAGCGGGCGGGCCGGGGGCGCGAAGTGGCCGTCTGACCCGGCTCAGAGGTCGTCGACGGCGGTCAGGTCGATGCCGATGTCGTACGGCTCGGCAACCTTGATCCGGTCGCGATGCATACCCATGTGCACATATGCCTGGGTGAGCGGATCGAGCTCGTACATGTGGACGATGGGCCTGCCGCTGGTGGCCGTCGATCACGGATCTCGTCACTGCAAAGAGTGGCGAGACGCTCGCGTTCCGCGACCTCCCCCGCAGGCCCTAGGCTTGAAGGCTGATCGATCCCCGCGTCAGGAGAGAAATGGCCGTCAACCTGGTCAATGTCGAGAACGTCAGCAAGGTGTACGGCACCCGCGCCCTGCTCGACGGAGTCTCGCTCGGCGTGTCCGAAGGGGACCGGATCGGGATCGTCGGCCGCAACGGCGACGGCAAGACCACCCTGATCCGGATGCTCGCCAAGCTGGAGGAGGCCGACTCAGGCCGTGTCACCCACTCCGGCGGGCTGCACCTCGGCGTGCTCACCCAGCACGACTCCCTCGACCCGGTCGCCACCGTCCGCCACGAGGTCATCCGGGACATGGCCGACCACGAGTGGGCGGGCAACGCCAAGATCCGCGACGTGCTCACCGGGCTGTTCGGCGGGCTGGACCTGCCCGGCTTCCCGCAGGGACTCGACACCGTCATCGGCCCCTTGTCCGGTGGCGAGCGGCGCCGGATCGCGCTGGCCAAGCTGCTCATCGCCGAGCAGGACCTGATCGTGCTGGACGAGCCCACCAACCACCTCGACGTCGAGGGCATCGCCTGGCTGGCGAACCATCTGCGTGAGCGCCGCTCGGCGCTCGTCTGCGTCACCCACGACCGCTGGTTCCTGGACCAGGTGTGCACCCGGATGTGGGACGTGCAGCGGGGGACGGTCCACGAGTACGAGGGCGGCTACTCCGACTACGTCTTCGCCCGTGCCGAGCGCGAGCGGATCGCCGCCTCCGAGGAGGTCAAGCGGCAGAACCTGATCAGGAAGGAACTGGCCTGGCTGCGCCGCGGCGCGCCCGCCCGGACCTCCAAGCCCCGCTTCCGCGTCGAGGCCGCCAACGAGCTGATCCAGGACGTGCCGCCGCCCCGGGACAGCAGCGAACTGATGAAGTTCGCCTCGTCGCGGCTTGGCAGGACCGTCTTCGACCTCGAGGACATCACCGTCCAGGCGGGCCCCAAGCTGCTGCTCAAGCACGTCACCTGGCAGCTCGGCCCGGGCGACCGCATCGGCCTCGTCGGTATCAACGGCGCCGGCAAGACCTCCCTCCTGCGCGCCATGGCCGACGCCGCGCGCAGCGACGGGGAGACGCAGCCCGCCGGGGGCCGGATCGCCGTAGGCAAGACCGTCAGGCTCGCCTATCTGTCGCAGGAGGTCGCCGAGCTCGACCCCACCTGGCGGGTCCTGGAGGCCGTGCAGCGGGTACGCGAGCGGGTCGACCTCGGCAAGGGACGCGAGATGACCGCGGGCCAGCTGTGCGAGACCTTCGGCTTCACCAAGGAGAAGCAGTGGACGCCCGTCGGCGACCTGTCCGGTGGTGAGCGGCGGCGCCTCCAGTTGCTGCGCCTCCTCATGGACGAGCCGAACGTCCTCTTCCTCGACGAGCCCACCAACGACCTCGACATCGAGACCCTCACCCAGCTCGAGGACGTCCTCGACGGCTGGCCCGGTTCGATGATCGTGATCTCGCACGACCGGTTCTTCGTCGAGCGGACCACCGACAAGGTGTACGCGCTCCTCGGCGACGCCACGCTGCGCATGCTTCCCCGCGGTATCGACGAGTACCTGGAGCGGCGCCATCGTATGGAGGAGACGGCGGCGGCCGCCGCCACCCCGGCGGCCGTCGAGCGGAAGCCCGCCGCCTCCGCCGCCGACGCCCGCGCCGCGAAGAAGGAACTCCAGCGGATCGAGCGGCAGTTGGACAAGATCTCCGAGCGTGAGGCCAAGCTCCACCAGCAGATCGCCGAGAACGCCACGGACTTCGCGAAGGTGGCAGGACTGGACGCCGAACTGCGTGAACTCGTCGGCGAGCGCGAGGAACTGGAGCTGCGCTGGCTGGAACTCGCGGACGAGGCCTAGTCGTTCGGCGGGCGGCTGCGGACATCACGTGAAGAACGCGTGCCGGTTTGGAGGGTGGTGGGGTCCTGCGGACCGGCACGCGTAACGGGGGCATCACGGGCCGGTCCTCCCTTGGGAACAGGGCCGGCAGCGGCCCCGTGTTCATGGGTGGCGCGGTGATAGAAAAGGCCGACTGAGAACACTCTGAGTACCGACGGCGTGGCGGAAACGACACCACGGGCGTGGGGAACACATCAGAAAAAGGGGGGGAAGCGCTGATGACTCAGCCGCCCGGTCAGCCGCCGACGGGCGGCGGCTTCGGAGCGCCGCAGGATCCGCAGTCGCCGCAGGGCGGATTCGGACCACCGCAGGATCCGCGGCAGGCCGTACCTCCGCCGCCCGCCCAGCCCCCGGTCCTGCCGCAGCCGGGGTACGGCCCTCCGCAGCAGTCCGGCCCCTACGCCCAGCCTCCGCAGGCGGGCCCGTACGGTCAGCCCGGGTACGGCTACCCCCAGCAGTCCGGCCCCTACGCCCAGCCCCAGCCCGGCCATGGATACCCGCAGCAGCCGCACCAGTTCCCCGGCGCGCCCACCCCACCTCCCGGTGGCGACTCCAAGAACCCCTTCAAGGGCAGGCCCGCGCTGGCCGTGGGCGCCGCGATCGCCGCGCTGCTCGTCATAGGCGGCACCGTGTACGCGGTCAGCGGCGGCGGTGACGGAGGCAAGAAGCCCACCGCGGGCGGGAGCCCGAAGGCCACGCCGTCCACGGGAGCCTCCGCACCGGTCAACCCCGGCGTCGGCAGCGGTGACGGCGGCGCGGATCCGGAGAACCTCAACGAGGGCCGCAAGGCAGGCGAGTCGAAGGTCCTCTGGTACAAGGAGGCGCCCGACGCGCCCGGTTCCGGTGCCGACGCCCCCGGTATGTGGATCACCGCCAAGTCGGCCGTGAAAGCCGCGTACAAGCAGGTCTTCGCCTACAACGTGGCCGACGGCGCCCCCAGTTGGGACCCGATCTCCTTCCCGCAGAAGATCTGCGCGGTGACCCCGCGGCAGACGGCCGACGACAAGATCGTCGTGGCCTACATGAGCGGGATCAGCAGCAACGCCAAGTGCAACCGGCTCCAGGAGATCGACCTCGGCACCGGCAAGAAGGGCTGGAGCGCCGAGGTCGCCGACGGTGCCCTCTTCGACAGCACCCTCAGCCTCGAACTCACCGTCACCGGGAAGACCTTGATGGTCGGCCGCTCCCAGTCCGGCACGGCGTACGACGTCGGCACGGGCAAGAAGCTCTGGGACAAGCAGCGCTACGGCGCGGCCTGTTTCCCGAGCGCGTTCGCGGGCGGCACGAAGCTGATCTCCGTCGCCTCCTGCGGCGCGGGAGGGCCGAACGAGCACGACGAGGTGCAGGAGCTCGACCCCGCGACCGGCAAGGCCAGGTGGACCAGGCCGATCCCGAAGGGCTGGACGGTCTCGCGGGCCTTCTCGGTCGACCCCGTCGTCCTGTATCTCACCAACGACGACAAGAAGTCCGCGGCCATCTCCACGCTGAAGAACGACGGCACCCCCCGCTCCGACGTCCATTCCAAGGAGTCCTTCGCCCCCCAGTGCGGCTGGGCCGTCCTCGAGCGTGACCTGCAAGGCTGCACGGGTGTGGTGGCCGACTCGGACACCCTGTACCTGCCGACCGAGGCGAAGACCGGTCCGAACGAGATCGTCGCCGTCAACCTCGACACCGGCAAGGAGAAGTGGCGGGTGAAGTCCCCGGGCGACGAGTCGATGCTCCCGCTGAAGTCGGACGGCACCCGTCTGATCGCCTACGTCCAGCCCTCCTACAGCGCCGGCGGCCAGGTGGTCTCCCTCCCCACGACGGGCGGCAGCCACACCGTCACCGGGCTGCTGCGGAATCCGTCGGGCGCCGCGCCGGTCGAGGGCGGTTTCTACGCCAAGGCGATCGATTACGTGGACGGGCGCTTCTACGTCTCCAGCACCCGGCTGAGCGGCGGCAACCAGTCGAAGGAGAAGCTGATGCTGGCCTACGGCAAGTGATCCGGCTGCCCGCTCCCGCGTCCCCGCCCACCACTCATCCGTTCTTCGAGGTACTCACGTCATGAGCCAGCCGCCCCCGCCTCCGAACCAGCCGCCGCCGGGCGGCTTCGGCGCCCCGCAGAACCCGCCGCCGGGCGGTTTCGGAGCGCCCCAGACCCCGCCGGTGCCCCCGCAGACCCCGTCCCAGACGCCCCCGCCGCCCGCTCAGGGCCCGGGTTACGGCTATCCGCAGCCGCCGACCCCGCCGCAGCAGCAGCCCTACGGCAGCCCGCAGCAGCCCGGCTACGGTTACCCGTCTCCGCAGCCCGGCTACGGCTACCCGCAGCAGCCCGGTTACGGCTATCCGCAGCCCCCGCAGGGTGGCGGCCGCAAGGGACCGAGTGCCCAGGTGTGGATCATCGTCTCGGCGGTCGTGGCCATCGCGCTGATCGTCGGCGGCGGAGTCTGGTACGCCAAGAGCTCGTCCGGCAGCGGCAAGAGCGACAACTCCGCGTCCGGCGGCAGCGGTCAGGACAAGGGCGGAACCGGCGGTTCGGGGGCCGGGTCCAAGGAGAAGGCGCCGGCCGACACCGCCGCGAAGGTCCTCTTCCAGGTGCCCGCGCCCGAGGTCAAGGACAAGCAGGAGATCGACAGCGTCACCGGTTCCTGGCTCACCGGCTCCGTCTACGCCAAGGCCGGCGTCAACAAGATCGTCGGCTACGACCCGGACTCCGGCACGACCAAGTGGACGCTGCCGCTGAACGGCCAGACCTGTGCGGGCTCGCCCGAGATCAGCTCGTCCGGCGTGGCCGCGGTGGTCAGCGAGTCGGGTAAGCGGGCCAACGCGCGGGACCGCAAGCCGTGCAGCGACATCACGGCGTTCGAGGTCGCCACCGGGAAGAAGCTGTGGACCACGTCGGTCAAGACCGGTGACACCCCGGTCGCGTTCGGCGAGGTCTCGATCAGCGGCACCACGGTCGCGGTCGGTGCCGGCTACTACGGTGGCGCCGCCTTCGACGCGACCAGCGGAAAGGTGCTCTGGCAGCCCAAGACGGGCTCCTGCACGGACGTCGGCTACGCGGGCGGCGAGCAGCTCGTCGCGGTGCGCAAGTGCGGCGACTACGGCGACGAGGCGTACGAGGTGCAGCTCCTCGACCCGAGGACGGGCGCCGTGCGGTGGTCCTACAAGCTGCCCAAGGGCATCGACAACGCCAAGGTGGTCTCCACGAAGCCGGTCGTGTTCGGCGTGGACTCCGGCGACATCACCGCCTCGGGCGCCACGGACGTCTTCTCGCTGGACGACACCGGCAAGCTGCGCACCAAGATCACGCTGGCGGACGGCAAGTACGAGCACGCGTGCGGCGTCGGCAAGGTCCACGACTGCCACGCGATCGTGGTCGGCAACGACAAGCTGTACGTGCCGACCGAGCAGCACGACGGTACGGCCCAGGGCGCGCGGACCAACGAGATCGTCGCCTTCTCGCTGGCCACCGGGAAGACCACCGGTGACCGGATCGACGCGGGGGACGGCTACGACATCTTCCCGATCCGCATGGACGGCGGGAATCTGCTGGCGTACAAGAGCGGGCCGTTCGACAAGGGCGCGCAGGTGGTCTCCGTCGACGGCACGAACCTGAGGCAGACCAAGCTGCTCGAGACGCCGGCCTCCGCGGAGGTCCTCGGCGCGATCAGCAGCATGGTCCCCAAGTCCTCCGAACTGCTCTACACCGAGGGCCGGCTGTTCTTCGGCAAGGCACTGGTGAGCAAGCCGTACTCGGCGGACGCGAAGGCGTACACCGCGCTCGGCTTCGGTGCGAAGTAGCACGTACGGCGCGCACGGTGAAGGCCTCGCTCCTGTTCAGGGGCGGGGCCTTGCGCGTACCCCTCATCAGAGTGCGTATGGGCGGGATGTCGGTAATCCGGGGCACTTTCCCCCGGTAAGGGGAGCGCAACGTCGAACAAGCGTGTAGCTTCCGGGGACATGAAGTCCCGGGGGTGTGACCGGGGGCTTGTGTCCGTGCCGCCCAGTGGGCATCCATAGTGGGCATCCATGGGGGGACTGGGGGGTTGCTCGATGGGAGTGCGGCTGATGGTGGTCGACGACCACCGGTTGCTCGCCGAGGCGCTGGCCTCGGCGCTGAAGCTGCGAGGACACCGTGTACTGGCCGCGGCGGCGCCCACGGCGGGTGCGGCGGAACTGGTGATCACCAGGGCGCCCGAGGTGTGCCTGATGGGGACGGCCACTCCCGCGGACCCGGGGGCCTTCGACCCGGTGGTGCGGATCAAGCGGGAACGTCCGCAGGTGGCGGTACTGGTCCTCGGGCCGGTGCCGAATCCGCGCGGCATAGCGGCCGCGTTCGCCGCCGGGGCCTCGGGCTATGTACGGCACGACGAGCGCATCGAGGGCGTCGAGCGGGCGATCATGAAGGCGCGGGCCGGTGAGGCGGCGGTGGCACCGCAGCTCCTGCAGGGCGCGTTCAGCGAGCTGCTCAATCCGGCGACCCAGCCCGACGACGAGGGGCAGCGCCTGCTGCAGATGCTGACTCCGCGCGAGGTGGAGGTCCTCGTACGGGTCGCGGACGGCGAGGACACACGGCTGATCGCGGCCGGTATGGGCATCGCCCCGTCGACGGCCCGCACCCATGTCCAGCGGGTCCTGATGAAACTCGGTGTGGGCTCCCGCCTGGAGGCTGCCGCGCTCGCGGCCCGCACGGGACTGCTGGACCGCGCGGGCCCACGCGACGCGGCATCGCCACACGCGGAGTGAGCAACGCCGGATGGCTGGACCGCGCGGGCCCACGCGACGCGGCGCCGCCACGCGCGGAGTGAGCGGCGCCGGATCGCCGGGACGGTCCGCGGGGTGCGGGGCTCGGGCGGTCCGCCAGGAGCGCCGGTGCGCGGTCTCCGCGCCCAGGGCGGGCGCGGGGAGGTCACGCGGTAGCCCGGCACATCACCCCTGGCGGGGCGACCCGGGGCACGCCCCCGGCGTCACTCCGTCGGCTTCTCGTCCGCGACCGGTGCGGCCGCCGGGCGCAGCTTCATCCAGACGAGGAAGAACAGGCCGAGGAGCAGCATCCCCAGGCCGGTCCACAGGTTGATGTTGACGCCCTGGGCCTTGTGGATCTCGGCGTCGGAGGCGGTGAAGCCCGCGATCATGACGATGACGCCGTAGATCACGAAGAGGCCGCCGATGATGCGGCGCAGGTCGAAGATCCGGGCAGCGGTCGCGGACTTGCCCTCCAGATCGGTGACCGCGCGCTGGACGTCATGCTCGGAGTACTCGGACATGGTCTCTCAATCCTCCCGCGGTCAGAGCGAGAACGGGATGTAGCAGGCGGCGGCGAGGACGACGGCGCCCCAGCCCAGCAGGGCCGGCTTGCGGTACCAGGCGTCGTCGCCCTTGGCGGGCGCCTCGGCCATACCGGGGGAGCGGGTGCCGTAGACCAGGCCTTGGAGGCTCTCCTCGGGCTTCGGCTTGGTGAACAGCGAGACGGCCACCATGACGACGGCACCGGCCACGAAACCGGCGATCGCGGAGACGAAGTTGGCGCCCTGGTCGGTGGGGATGGCGATGATGCCCTGCTTGTAGACGACGAAGTAGTTGACCATGGCGGTCACCGTGCCGGCGAGCAGGCCCCAGAAGCCGGACTTCGCGGACGCGCGCTTCCAGAACATGCCGACGATGAACACCACGAACATCGGCACGTTGAAGAAGGAGAACAGCGTCTGCAGGTAGCTCATGATGTTGGAGAACGACGAGGCCAGGAACGCCGTGCCGACCGACGCGAGCACACCGATCGCGGTGATCAGCCGTCCGAACCTCACGTAGTACTCGTCCTCGCGGTGCCGGACCACGTACTTGGCCCAGATGTCGTTGGTGAACACCGTGTTGAAGGACGAGACATTGGCCGCCATACCGGCCATGAAGGCCGCCAGCAGACCGGTCACCGCGATGCCGAGCACGCCGTTGGGCAGCAGCTCCTGCATCAGGTACGGGATCGCGTCGTTGTACTGCAGGCCCGAGCCCGGGGTGCCGATCTTCGGCACCAGGGCGGCGGCGACCAGGCCCGGGATCATCACCAGGAAGACGATGAAGATCTTCGGGTAGGCGGCAATCAGGGGGGTGCGCTGGGCGGCGGAGAGGTTCTTCGCGGACAGGGCGCGCTGCACCTCGGCGAAGTTGGTCGTCCAGTAGCCGAAGGACAGCACGAAGCCGAGGCCGAGGACGATGGTCAGCCAGTTGGCGCCCAGCGCATTGACGTGTCCGATGCCGGTGCCGCCCCAGGCGGTGGTGAAGTTGTGGCCGTGGGCCGTGCTGAGCTTGTCGGTCAGGCCGTCCCAGCCGCCGACCTTCTTCAGACCGAGCACGGTGAGCGGGATGAGGGCGGCCAGGATCACGAAGAACTGGAGCACCTCGTTGTAGATCGCGGACGACAGTCCGCCGAGGGTGATGTACGCGAGGACGAAGAATCCGGCGACCACGATCGCCACCCACTGCGGCCAGCCGAGCAGCGCCTCGACCACGATCGCGAGGGCGTAGAGGTTCACACCCGCGATCAGGATGGCTGCGAATGCGAACAGGATCGAACTCAGCAGGTGCGCCCCCTTGTCGAAGCGGAGCAACAGGAACTCGGGGACCGAGCGGACCTTGGACCCGTAGTAGAAGGGCATCATCACCAGGCCCAGGAACACCATGGCAGGGATGGCGCCGATCCAGTACCAGTGGACGGTGTAGGCGCCGTACTGCGCGCTGTTGGCGGCCATGCCGAGGATCTCGGTGGCGGCCAGGTTGGCGGAGATGAACGCGAGTCCCGTGATCCAGGCGGGCAGCGAGCGCCCGGACAGGAAGAAGTCGAGGCTGGTCTTCACCGACCGCCGGGCAGCGAAGCCGATGCCCAGCACCACTGCGAAGTAGATCCCGAGGATCGTGTAGTCGAGCCCGTTCGTGGGGAGCCGTAGCCCGGTGGCGAGGTATGTGGGGGTTTGCATGCGTACTCGCTTCGTTGCGTGAATCAATCAGTTCGGAATCTGCGCCTCAATGTTCGTTATTTGAACACTTCTGATGATGCCCTTTGTTTGATTGTGATGTTGACGCTGGTGGTGCGTTGTGGTTTGTTGTGTTGGGTTATGTTTGATGAGTGGTCCGGTGCGGACGAGGAGTCCGGCAGTACTGCAGAAAGGCAAGGTGTCGTGAAGAAGACCTCGACCCGGCTGGCCGACGGTCGTGAGCTCATCTACTACGACCTGCGCGACGACACCGTGCGGGACTCGGTGGACCGCCGGCCGCTGGAGCGGACCGTCACGACCTCCGAGATCCGCCGGGATGTGCTGCTGGGCGACTCGGTCGCCGTGGCCTCCCACCGGCAGGGCCGCACCTACCTCCCGCCCGCCGACCAGTGCCCCCTGTGCCCGTCCAGAGGCGAGCACTTGAGCGAGATCCCGGACTCCTCGTACGACGTGGTCGTCTTCGAGAACCGCTTCCCCTCGCTCGCCGGCGACTTCGGCCGCTGCGAGGTCGTCTGCTTCACCTCCGACCACAACGCCTCCTTCGCCGATCTGACCGAGGAACAGGCCGGCCTGGTCCTGGACGCCTGGACCGATCGCACCGCGGAGCTGTCCCATCTGCCCGCCGTCGAGCAGGTGTTCTGCTTCGAGAACCGCGGCCGGGAGATCGGAGTGACTCTCGGTCACCCGCACGGTCAGATCTACGCCTACCCCTTCACCACCCCCCGCACCGCCTTGATGCTCGGATCGCTCGCCGCCCACAAGGAGGCGAGTGGCGGGGAGAACCTGTTCGATGCCGTGCTGGAACGCGAGCTCGCCGGCGAGCGCGTCGTCCTGGCGAGCGACCACTGGGTGGCCTTCGTGCCGTACGCCGCGCACTGGCCCTACGAGGTCCATCTCTACCCCCGCCGGCGCGTCCCGGACCTGCTCGCGCTGGACGAGGCGGCCCGCACAGAATTCCCCAAGGTCTATCTGGAACTCTTGAGGCGCTTCGACCGGATCTTCGACGAGGGGTACGGCTCGGTGCGCACTGGCGGGGAGAACGCCGTGGTCGAGTCCTCGACGCCGTACATCGCCGCCTGGCACCAGGCGCCGTTCGGTACGCTGGCCGACTTCGAGGGCGTGACCAGGGACGACTTCGCGCTCCACCTCGAGCTTTTCACCATTCGCCGCACTTCCGGCAAGCTGAAGTTCCTCGCGGGTTCCGAGTCCGGCATGAACGTGTTCATCAACGACGTGCCGCCGGAAGCCGCGGCCCAGCGAATGCGAGAGGTAGCGAGTTCATGAGTGGGAAGTACCTGGTCACGGGCGGCGCGGGCTATGTGGGCAGTGTGGTCGCGCAGCATCTGCTGGAGGCGGGCCACGAGGTCGTCGTCCTCGACAACCTCTCGACCGGCTTCCGCGAGGGTGTGCCGGCCGGTGCTTCCTTCGTCGAGGGCGACATCCGCGATGCGGCCAAATGGCTGGATTCCTCCTACGACGCGGTCCTGCACTTCGCCGCGTTCTCTCAGGTCGGCGAGTCGGTCGTGAAACCGGAGAAGTACTGGGACAACAACGTCGGCGGCACCATGGCGCTGCTCGGCGCGATGCGGGAGGCGGGCGTGCGCAAGCTCGTCTTCTCCTCCACCGCGGCGACCTACGGCGAGCCGGTGAACACCCCGATCACCGAGACCGACCCGACCGCGCCGACCTCCCCCTACGGCGCCTCGAAGCTCGCCGTCGACCACATGATCACAGGCGAGGCGACCGCCCACGGCCTGGGCGCCGTGTCCCTGCGCTACTTCAACGTGGCGGGCGCCTACGGCGCCTACGGCGAGCGCCACAACCCGGAGTCCCACCTGATCCCGCTCGTGCTCCAGGTCGCGCAGGGCCGGCGGGAGGCCATCTCGGTCTTCGGTGACGACTACCCGACGCCCGACGGCACCTGCATCCGCGACTACATCCACGTCGCGGACCTGGCCGAGGCGCACCTGCTGGCGCTCGACGCCGCCACCTCCGGCGAGCACCTGATCTGCAACCTCGGCAACGGCAACGGCTTCTCGGTGCGCGAGGTCATCGAGACGGTGCGCCAGGTCACCGGGCACCCGATCCCCGAGGTCGCGGCCCCGCGCCGGGGCGGCGACCCGGCGGTCCTGGTCGCCTCCGCGGCCACGGCCCGGGAGCGCCTCGGCTGGAACCCGTCCCGCGCGGACCTCGCGGGGATCGTCGCGGACGCGTGGGAGTTCGCGCAGAACGTCGCAAGGGAGCAGTAGATGGGCGTACGCGAGGGCTTCGAGGAACTGTTCGGCAGCGCCCCCGAGGGCGTCTGGGCGGCTCCGGGCCGGGTCAATCTGATCGGTGAGTACACGGACTTCAACGAGGGGTTCGTGATGCCGTTCGCCCTGCCGCACACGGCGGTCGCGGCGGTCTCGCGCCGCACCGACGGGGTGCTGCGGCTGCACTCGGCGGACATCGGGGGCCCGGTCGTCGAACTGCGCGTGGACGAGCTGCGGCCGCTGACGAACACCAGCTGGGCCGCCTACCCGGCTGGTGTCGTCTGGGTGCTGCGCGAGGCCGGCCATGTGATCACCGGCGCCGACCTCCATCTGTCCTCGACCGTGCCGACCGGCGCCGGCCTGTCGTCCTCGGCGGCCCTCGAGGTGGTCACCGCCCTCGCGTTCAACGACCTGTTCGGCCTCGGCCTGAGCCGCCCCGAGCTGGCCAGGCTCGCCCAGCGCGCCGAGAACGACTTCGTTGGCGTGCCGTGCGGCGTCATGGACCAGATGGCGTCGGCCTGCAGCGACGAGGGCAGCGCCCTGCACCTCGACTGCCGTGACCTCTCGATCCGCCAGATCCCCTTCGACCTGGCCGCCCAGGACCTCGCGCTGCTCGTCGTGGACACCCGCGTCAAGCACGCGCTGGGCGACGGGGCGTACGCCGAGCGGCGCGCGGGGTGCGAGGAGGGTGCGCGGCAGCTCGGGGTCTCGCACCTGCGGGACGTCGCCTACGAGGACCTGGACTCCGCACTCGCGCGTCTGTCCGACGAGCGGGTACGGCGCTATGTGCGCCACGTGGTCTCGGACGACCACCGCGTCGACCGGGTCGTCGCCCTGCTGGACGCGGGCGACGTCCGGGCGATCGGTCCCGTGCTGACGGAGGGCCATGTCTCCCTCAGGGACGATCTGCGCATCTCCTGCCCCGAACTGGACCTGGTGGTGGAGACGGCGAACGCCTCCGGCGCACTCGGCGCCCGGATGACGGGCGGCGGCTTCGGCGGTTCGGCGATCGTGCTCGTGGAGGCATCCGACACGGACACGATCACGAAGGCGATCGAAGAAGCGTTCGCCGGCGCCGGTTTCACGGCCCCCCGGGTGTTCCCGGCGGCGCCGTCGGCGGGAGCCCGCCGGCTCGGCTGAGCCGCTTGGTCAACGTGTACTCCGTGATCCCCGGCGGGTAGTCGGGGATCACGCACACCACGTCGTAGCCGTGCTTCTTGTAGAACTCCGGCGCCTGGAAGTCCCATGTCTCCAGGCGCGCGGCCGTGCATCCGCGCCCCTCGTGCGCAACGTGCTCCGCCTCGGCCAGGAGGCGGGTGCCGAGGCCCGCGCCACGGTGGCGGCCGTCCACCCACAGGTAGGCGATGTGCAGCCACGTCGTCCAGGTGTGTCCGACCAGACCGCCCGCCAGCTCCCCTGTCGCGTCCAACGCCCATACGTGGAGCGGGACTTCGCGTTCACCAGGGGTTCCGCGCAGCGCGCGCAGCACCGGGGACGCCGCCGTGTTCGTCTCGCGCAGTCGGGCGCGGAGCAGATCCCGCCGCTCCCTGTCGACTTCCGTCTCGATACGAAACATGCGGCTCACCCTAAACGCGCTGGCCAACCAGTTCTGCAAATATCCTTCCGCTCCCGGCCCCTGGCCCTACCCTGTGAACAGCGCCGGTGGGGGCCGGTGCTGATCAGGGGGCGAGACAGTCGGGTACGACGCCCGGAGTGGGGGTAGCAGTTCCAGCACGGCGGCGGCCGTGCGGCTGCGTCGCCCTGTCCCAGGTGACATGACCGGGGAGTACTCAGGGCGCCGTACCCGCGTGGGTCGTCCCCCGAGCAGTGGGGGTTTGAGTGGTTCGTATCCGAGTCCTGGTCGTCGACGACCATCGCATCTTCGCCGAGTCGCTCGCAGCCGCGCTGGCGGCCGAGCCCGACGTCGACGTGTCCGCGGCGGGCAGCGGTCCGGCCGCGCTGCGCTGCCTGGATCGGGCGGCCGCGGAGGGCCGCAGATTCGACGTGATGCTCGTCGACGCGGACCTCGGGGGCAACGTCCCCGGCTCGCGCGCCGCGGTGCCCGTCCAGGAGGGTAACGAGGACGGGCTCGTCGACGGCATCTCCCTTGTCGCCGGGGTCCGTTCCGGGCAGCCGAGCGTACGGACCGTCGTCCTCGCCGAGAAGGACGACCCGCGCCGCGCGGCCCTCGCCCTGCAGGCCGGCGCGTCCGGCTGGGTCGCCAAGGACTGCTCGCTGTCCCGGCTGCTCACCGTCATCCGGGGCGTGCTGCGGGACGAGACGCACCTTCCGCCGGCCCTGCTCACCGGTGTGCTGCGCGAGCTGACCGCGGCCCGCAAGCACCGCACCGAGAGCGAACGGCTGGTGGAGTCCCTGACGCCGCGGGAGCGGGAGGTGCTGCGGTGCATGGTCGCGGGCCTGGGCCGCAAGGCCGTCGCCGAGCGGCTGTACCTCTCCCCGCACACCGTCCGCACCCATATGCAGAACGTGCTGGGCAAACTGGGCGTCCACTCGACGCTCGCCGCCGTCGCCCTGGCCCGCCGCGCCGGTGTCGGACCGGTCGATCTAGCCGGGGATGTTGTCGAACGGGGCGGTCAGCTGGCGTAGCAGCGCGGCCAGTTCGCCGCGCTGGGCCGAGCTGAGCTCCGCCAGGATCGCGCGCTCCTGGTCGAGCAGTCCCGCGAGCGCCTGGTCCGCCCGGTCCCGGCCCTCGTCCGTGAGGCGCACCAGCACGCCCCGGCGGTCGCTCGGGTCGGGCAGCCGCTCGACCAGGCCCTTCTTCGCCAGGCGGTCGATGCGGTTCGTCATCGTGCCGGAGGTGACCAGCGTCTGCGTCAGCAGCTGTCCCGGGGACAGCTGGTAGGGAGCTCCGGCCCGCCTCAGCGCGGTGAGTACGTCGAACTCCCAGGGCTCCAGGCTGTGCTCGGCGAACGCCAGCCGGCGCGCGCGGTCCAGATGCCGTGCCAGCCTGCTCACGCGGCTGAGCACTTCGAGCGGTTCCACGTCGAGGTCCGGGCGCTCCCGGCGCCACGCCGCGACCAGCCGATCGACCTCGTCCTCCATGGCGATCAGTGTAGTGGTTGTGTCGACATGAAGTCTCTTGACATGGAGTCTCTTGACGTCGAGATACTTCGGGGTGAGGATGATGTTCCGTACGGAGGCGGCGTCGAACGGGGGCGACGTCTCCGTACGGGACGACGTGTCCGTACGCCGTGAGGAGAGCTGCCATGCCCATCGCCACCACCTGGGACCCCGGCCAGTACCTGCGTCATGCCGGCCATCGCGCCCGCCCCTTCGCCGATCTGCTGGCCCGTGTTCCCGGACTGCCCGGCGACGCACCCCGCATCGCCGACCTGGGCTGCGGACCCGGCAATGTCACCGTCCTGCTCGCGGACCGCTGGCCCTCCGCGCACATCACGGGGTACGACAACTCGCCCGAGATGCTCGACAAGGCGCACACCGACCACGAGGGCCCCACCCCGGGCGGCGGCCGCATCGACTTCGCCCACGCCGACGCCCGCACCTGGGCGCCCCCGGAGCCGTGCGACCTGATCATCAGCAACGCCACCCTGCAATGGGTACCCGGACACGTCGGTCGTTTCGCCGACTGGGTCGCAGCGCTGAAGCCGGGCGGCACCTTCGCCTTCCAGGTCCCCGGCAACTTCGACTCGCCGAGCCACCAGCTGATGCGGGAACTCGCCGGCTCGGCCCGCTGGAAGGACCGCCTCGCCGGCATCCTGCGCCACGACGACGCGGTCCTCACCCCCGAGGCCTATCTGGCGCGCCTCACCGACCTCGGCTGCACCGCCGACGTCTGGGAGACGACGTACCTGCATCTGCTGCAGGGCGAGGACCCGGTCCTGGACTGGGTGAAGGGCACCGGACTGCGGCCGGTCCTGACCGAGCTGGGGGAGGAGGCGGAGGAGTTCCTCACCGCCTACCGGACGGCGCTGCGGGAGGCGTACCCGGCGACCGGGCACGGAACGGTGTTCCCGTTCCGCCGGATCTTCGCCGTCGCCACGAAGGAGGCCTGACCCGTGCTGACCGCCGTCGACCACGTCCAACTGGCCGCCCCGCCCGGCTCGGAGGACCTGCTGCGGGCGTACTACGTCGACGTCCTCGGCATGACCGAGATCCCGAAGCCGCCAGTACTGGCCGCGCGCGGGGGCTGCTGGTTCCAGGCAGGGGCCGTGCAGCTGCACCTGGGGATCGAGAGCGACTTCCGGCCCGCGAGGAAGGCCCATCCCGGGCTCCGCGTCACCGGGATCACGGCGTATGCGGACCGGCTCGCGGCGCTCGGGGCGCCGGTGACCTGGGACGACAACCTGCCGGGACACCACCGCTTCTACTCGGAGGACCCGGTGGGGAACCGGCTGGAGTTCCTGGAGCCGGTGGTCACGGCCGCTTGAGGGCGTTCAGGGATTCCTGGCACGTGTGCCCACGGTAGCGGCGGCAACCGACAAAGGTCATCAGATCGGGTGATCGCGTCGGCCGCGCCTCAGTTCTTGCGATGACCTATCAGCCGCGGCTTCGGCTCGAGACCGTCCAGTCCGTGCCACGCCAGGTTCACCAGATGCGCCGCCACCTCGGCCTTCTTCGGGCGGCGTACGTCCAGCCACCACTGGCCGGTCAGCGCCACCATGCCGACCAGCGCCTGTGCGTAGAGAGGGGCCAGCTTGGGGTCGAAGCCGCGGCTCTTGAACTCGCGGCCCAGGATGTCCTCCACCTGCGTGGCGATGTCCGAGATGAGCGAGGCGAAGGTTCCCGTCGACTGCGGGATGGGGGAGTCACGGACCAGGATCCGGAAACCGTCCGTGTACTCCTCGATGTAGTCCAGGAGCGCGAAGGCCGCCTGTTCGCACAGCTCCCGGGGGTGCCCGGCGGTGAGCGAACCGGTCACCATGTCCAGCAGGCGCCGCATCTCGCGGTCCACCACCACCGCGTACAGCCCCTCCTTGCCACCGAAGTGCTCGTACACCACCGGCTTGGAGACCCCGGCCTTCGCCGCGATCTCCTCCACCGACGTGCCCTCGAACCCTTTGGCGGCGAACAGCGTACGACCGATCTCCAGCAGCTGCTGGCGGCGCTCCGCACCGGTCATCCGCGTACGACGGGTGCGCCGCGGCTTTTCGTTGCTGGGGGTGCTGGAGGAATCGGTCGCCACCCGTCAATCATGCCGCGTCAGCGGTGACCTTCCGGCGCCGGGAGCCGTCCCCGTCGGTGCTGCGGCGGGAATCGATACGCGAGCGTGATGGCCAGCGCACGTCGTACGCCCAGCCGAGCTGCTCGAACCAGCGGATGATCCGCGCCGAGGAGTCGAGCTGGCCGCGCTCCACCCCGTGCCGCGCCGACGTGGGGTCCGCGTGGTGCAGGTTGTGCCAGGACTCGCCACAGGACAGGATCGCCAGCCACCACACGTTGCCGGAGCGGTCGCGCGACTTGAACGGGCGCTTGCCCACGGCGTGGCAGATCGAGTTGATCGACCAGGTCACGTGGTGCAGCAGCGCCACCCGGACGAGTGAGCCCCAGAAGAACGCGGTGAAGGCACCCCACCAGGACATTGTGACCAGCCCGCCGATCAGCGGCGGCAGCGCCAGGGACAGCCCGGTCCACAGCACGAACTGGCGGGAGACCGCCCGCAGCGCCGGGTCCTTGATCAGATCCGGTGCGTACTTCTCCTGCGACGTCTGCTCCTCGTCGAACAGCCAGCCGATGTGCGCCCACCACAGGCCCTTCATCAGAGCCGGAAGCGTCTCACCGTAGCGCCACGGAGAGTGCGGGTCGCCCTCCGCGTCCGAGAACTGGTGGTGCTTGCGATGGTCGGCCACCCAGCGCACGAGGGGGCCCTCCACGGCCATCGAACCCGCGATCGCCAGCGCGATCTTCAAGGGTCGATTCGCCTTGAAGGAACTGTGGGTGAAGTGGCGGTGGAAACCGATCGTGATGCCGTGGCAGCCCAGGTAGTAGAAGAAGACCAGCAGGGCCACGTCGAGCCAGCTCACGCCCCAGCCCCAGGCCAGCGGCACCGCCGCGACGAGCGCAAGGAACGGGACGATGATGAACAACAGCAGCGCGATCTGCTCGATCGAGCCCTTCTGCTCGCCGCCCAGGGTGCCGGAGGACACCGCAGTGTCGTCGTTCGCCTTCGGGGCGTCTTCCATCACATCGGAGCTTGCGGTCATGGGGCGTCCCCTGTGGGGTCGAGGGTTGAGGCAGGTGCCCGGATACGGTCTCAGGGTTCCCCCGCGATCCGGCGGGACACCCCTACGGTTCCGTAACCTACGGCGTCGTAAGTATGGCAGTGCGTTGCCCGGCGGCAAGAGCCCATGAGCCTGCGCGTCCGTCCGGACACCTATCCTTGAAGACGGTCGGACAGCGCGGTCCGCTCTGTTTTCTTCCCGGATGCCCGGTCCGTATGCGGCACCCGCCGCGCGGCACTCGTCCGGGTCCCCTGCCAGACGACCCCACCCGTCGCCCACCACCGCCCTTCCAGGGAGTCGCTGACGCGACGCACCTCCTGATTACCGCAAGGAGCCGCACCTGTGAGCAGTGCCGACGACCAGACCACGACGACCAACAGTGAGCTGCGCGCCGATATCCGCCGACTGGGCGATCTGCTCGGCGAGACCCTCGTCCGACAGGAGGGACCCGAGCTCCTGGAGCTGGTCGAGCGGGTCCGCCGGCTGACCCGAGAGGACGGGGAGGCAGCCGCGGAACTGCTGCGCGGCACCGAACTGGACACCGCCGCCAAGTTGGTGCGCGCCTTCTCCACCTACTTCCACCTGGCCAACGTCACCGAGCAGGTGCACCGCGGCCGCGAACTGCGCACGCACCGCGCCGCCGAGGGCGGACTCCTCGCCCGTACGGCCGACCGCCTCAAGGACGCCGACCCGGACCACCTGCGCGAGACCGTCACGAACCTCAACGTGCGCCCGGTGTTCACGGCGCACCCGACCGAGGCCGCGCGCCGCTCGGTCCTCAACAAGCTCCGGCGCATCGCCGTGCTCCTGGAGACCCCCGTCATCGAGGCCGACCGCCGCCGCCACGACACACGCCTGGCCGAGAACATCGACCTCGTCTGGCAGACCGACGAGCTGCGCGTGGTGCGCCCCGAACCCGCCGACGAGGCCCGCAACGCCATTTACTACCTCGACGAGCTGCACGCCGGCGCCGTCGGCGACGTCCTGGAGGACCTCAGCGCCGAACTGGAGCGCGTCGGCGTCAAGCTGCCCGACGAGACCCGCCCCCTCACCTTCGGCACCTGGATCGGCGGCGACCGCGACGGCAACCCCAACGTGACCCCCGAGGTTACCTGGGAGGTGCTGATCCTCCAGCACGAGCACGGCATCAACGACGCGCTGGAGATGATCGACGAACTGCGCGGCCTGCTGTCGCAGTCCATCCGCTACACCGGCGCCACCGAGGACCTGCTGGAGTCCCTGCGCGCCGACCTCGAGCTGCTGCCCGAGATCAGCCCCCGCTACAAGCGCCTCAACGCCGAGGAACCCTACCGGCTCAAGGCCACCTGCATCCGCCAGAAGCTCGTCAACACCAAGCGGCGCCTGGCCAGGAGCACCCAGCACGAGCCGGGACGCGACTACCTCGGCACCGCCGAACTGCTGCACGACCTCAGAATCATCCAGACCTCGCTGCGCGCCCACCGCGGCAGCCTGTTCGCCGACGGCCGGCTCACCCGCACCATCCGCACCCTCGCCGCCTTCGGCCTCCAACTGGTCACCATGGACGTCCGCGAGCACGCCGACGCCCACCACCACGCCCTCGGTCAGCTCTTCGACCGGCTCGGCGAGGAGTCCTGGCGCTACGACGACATGCCGCGCGAGTACCGGCACAAGCTCCTCGCCAAGGAACTGCGCTCCCGCCGGCCGCTCGCCCCCACTCCCGCCCCGCTGGACACGGCCGGCACCAAGACCCTCGGCGTGTTCGAGACCGTCAAGCGGGCCCTGAAGGTCTTCGGACCCGAGGTCATCGAGTCCTACATCATCTCCATGTGCCAGGGCGCCGACGACGTGTTCGCCGCCGCCGTGCTCGCCCGCGAGGCCGGCCTGATCGACCTGCACGCCGGCTGGGCCAAGATCGGCATCGTCCCGCTGCTGGAGACGACGGACGAGCTGAAGGCCGCCGACACGATCCTCGAGGACATGCTCTCCGACCCCTCCTACCGGAGGCTCGTCGCCCTGCGCGGCGACGTTCAGGAGGTCATGCTCGGCTACAGCGACTCCTCCAAGTTCGGCGGCATCACCACCTCCCAGTGGGAGATCCACCGCGCCCAGCGCCGCCTGCGCGACGTCGCCCACCGCTACGGCGTACGGCTCCGGCTCTTCCACGGCCGCGGCGGCACCGTCGGCCGCGGCGGCGGCCCCACCCACGACGCGATCCTCGCGCAGCCCTGGGGCACCCTCGAAGGCGAGATCAAGGTCACCGAGCAGGGCGAGGTCATCTCCGACAAGTACCTGATCCCGTCCCTGGCCCGCGAGAACCTCGAACTGACCGTCGCCGCCACCCTGCAGGCCTCCGCCCTGCACACCGCGCCCCGCCAGTCCGTCGAGGCCCTCGCCCGCTGGGACGCGGCCATGGACGTCGTCTCCGACGCCGCCCACGCCGCCTACCGCAGGCTCGTCGAGGACCCCGACCTGCCCGCGTACTTCTTCGCCTCCACCCCCGTCGACCAGCTCGCCGACCTCCACCTCGGCTCCCGGCCCTCGCGGCGCCCGAACTCCGGTGCCGGACTCGACGGACTGCGCGCCATCCCCTGGGTCTTCGGATGGACCCAGTCCCGGCAGATCGTGCCCGGCTGGTTCGGCGTCGGCTCCGGCCTCAAGGCACTGCGCGAGGCCGGCCTGGACACCGTGCTCGAAGAGATGCACGAACAGTGGCACTTCTTCGGCAACTTCATCTCCAACGTCGAGATGACCCTTGCCAAGACCGACCTGCGGATCGCCCGCCACTACGTCGACACCCTCGTCCCCGACGAGCTCAAGCACGTGTTCACCACGATCGAGGCCGAACACGAGCTGACGGTCCGTGAGGTGCTGCGCATCACCGGGGAACAGGAACTGCTGGACTCCCAGCCGGTCCTGCGGCAGACGTTCGCCATCCGCGACGCCTACCTGGACCCGATCTCCTACCTCCAGGTCGCCCTGCTCAAGCGGCAGCGCGACGCGGCCGCCGCGGACACGGAACCCGACCCGCTGCTGTCCCGGGCGCTGCTGCTGACCGTGAACGGCGTCGCGGCCGGCCTGCGCAACACCGGCTGAGGACCTCGAGAAGACGGCAGTGCCCCGGGACCCGCACGGGCCCGGGGCACTGCCATGTCGGTACGCCGGCCGCAGCCGGCCCTCCTGTGGCGGCACACGGCGACGGCTACGCGCGGAGGCGGGGGGCCCTTGAGGCGGGCCGCCCGAGCACCCTCACAGCACCAGGAAAGCAGCCGTCAGCAGAGCGGTCCCCGCACCCGCCAGCACCCACGCCGCCCGCGCCCGCCGCAGTCCGCCCGCCACCACCACCGCGGCCAGCAACAGCGCCCCGCCCAGCGGCACCCACGCGTAGAGAATCCCGGCCGGCCCCGAGCGCACGACATCGTCCGAATCCGGCTTCACGACCACCGTGTACGTCGTCCCCCGCCGCACCGCGACCGTCTTCTGGAGCACCACGCTCCTGCGGGGCCTCGCCCCGGCCGACATCGGCGTGAACGGACCGGTGCACGTCTTCGCCCCGCACCGGGTCACCTCGATCGTGCCCTGCTCGCGCCCCTTGGTCAGCATCACGTACTGCGCGGTTCCCCAGGAACCCCAGACGCCGGCGATCACGATCAGCGCGGCGACCGTACCCATCGCCGCGAGCCGCCCGAACCGCAGCACCGCGACCGCACCCTGAGAGGACGAGACGGCAGAAGGCATGCCGGCGATCCTTGGCCATGGCTTGCCGCCCGGTCAACTCCAGCCGGGCCGCGCAGGCGACAAGTCCCGAGTTGTACACACGTATCGACGCCCCCGGGACCCCGCCCACGCACTCAGGAGTTGTACGTGCCCTGCGCCCGCTCCAGCCCCTCGATCACCAGACACTCCACCGCGTCCGCCGCACGGTCCACGAAGTAGTCCATCTCCTTGCGCTCCGCCGACGAGAAGTCCTTCAGCACGAAATCCGCCACCTGCACACGCCCCGGAGGACGCCCGATGCCGAACCGCACCCGGTGATAGTCCGCTCCCATCGCCTTCGTGATCGACTTCAGCCCGTTGTGGCCGTTGTCGCCCCCGCCCAGCTTCAGCCGCAGAGTGCCGTAATCGATGTCCAGCTCGTCGTGCACGGCCACCACGTTCCCCACCGGCACCTTGTAGAAGTCCCGCAAGGCGTTCACCGGACCACCCGACAGGTTCATGAACGACATCGGCTTCGCGAGGATCACCCGACGGTTCGCCGGCCCCGGAGGACCGATCCGCCCCTCCACGACCTGCGCCTGCGCCTTGCCCGCACGCTTGAACTTCCCCCCGATCCGCCCGGCCAGCAGATCGGCCACCATGAAACCGACGTTGTGCCGGTTCATCGCGTACTCGGGTCCCGGATTGCCCAGGCCGACGATCAGCCAGGGAGCGCCTGCGGCGGTGGTCACGTCCATGTCTCCTTGATACGCGCCAGCCGCCGTCCCTCGCGGGAACAGCGGCTGACGAAACGACGACAGTGAGGATCAGGCCTCGGCGGGGGCCTCTTCGCCCTCGGCGGCCTCCTCGCCCTCCGGAGCCTCCTCCACCTGCGCGGCCAGGACCTGCAGAACCACAGCGTCCTCGTCGACCGCCAGGGTCACACCCGACGGCAGAGTGATGTCCTTGGCGTGGACCGAGGCACCGGCCTCGAGACCCTCGACCGAGACCGTGACCGCCTCGGGGATGTGCGTGGCCTCGGCCTCGACCGGCAGCGCGGCCAGCACGTGCTCGAGCAGGTTGCCACCCGGGGCCAGCTCGCCCTCGGTCTGGACCGGGATCTCGACCGTGACCTTCTCGCCGCGCTTGACCAGCAGCAGGTCCACGTGCTCCAGGAAGCCCTTCAGCGGGTCACGCTGCACGGCCTTCGGAATCGCCAGCTCGCTCTTCTTGCCGTCGATGTTCAGCGAGATCAGGACGTTCGGCGTACGCAGCGCGAGCAGCAGCTCGTGACCCGGCAGGGTCAGGTGCAGCGGGTCAGAACCGTGCCCGTACAGGACACCCGGAACCTTGCTGTCACGACGGATACGACGCGCGGCACCCTTGCCGAACTCGGTGCGCGTCTCAGCGGCGATCTTCACCTCGGGCATGATCACTCCTCGTAGAAACCAGAAACGGACGGGGTCACCCGGCCACGAACGGCCTGCTACGAAGAGCGCGTCGATTACGGACCGCCGTACCCATGAGTACGGCCTCCCTCGCCGAGCAACTGCTGCAGTCTACTCGGAGCGGGAGGCCGCACCCAAAACGATCTCTACCTCGGCAGCATCACTGCTCGTCGAACAGGCTCGTCACCGAACCGTCCTCGAACACCTCACGCACCGCACTCGCGATCGTCGGCGCGATCGACAGCACCGTGATCTTGTCCAACTGCAGCTCACCCGGCGTCGGCAGGGTGTTCGTCAGGACGAACTCACTCACCTTCGAATTCTTCAGCCGGTCCGCCGCCGGACCGGACAGCACACCGTGCGTCGCCGTCACGATCACATCCTCCGCGCCGTGCGCGAACAGCGCGTCCGCGGCCGCACAGATCGTGCCACCCGTGTCGATCATGTCGTCGACCAGGACACAGATACGGCCCTTCACATCACCGACGACCTCGTGCACCGTCACCTGGTTCGCGACGTCCTTGTCACGCCGCTTGTGCACGATCGCCAGCGGCGCACCCAGACGGTCGCACCAGCGGTCCGCCACCCGCACCCGGCCCGCGTCCGGAGACACGACCGTCAGCTTGTCCCGGTCCACCTTCTGACCCACGTAGTCCGCCAGCAGCGGCAGCGCGAACAGGTGGTCCACCGGACCGTCGAAGAAGCCCTGGATCTGATCCGTGTGCAGGTCGATCGTCAGAATGCGATCCGCACCCGCCGTCTTCATCAGGTCGGCGATCAGACGCGCCGAAATCGGTTCACGCCCCCGGTGCTTCTTGTCCTGCCGCGCGTAACCGTAGAACGGCACAATCACCGTGATGGAACGCGCCGACGCACGCTTCAGCGCGTCGATCATGATCAGCTGCTCCATGATCCACTTGTTGATCGGAGCCGTGTGGCTCTGGATCAGGAAGCAGTCGGCACCACGCGCCGACTCCTGGTAACGCACATAGATCTCACCGTTGGCGAAGTCGAAGGCCTTCGTCGGGACGACCCCGACACCCAGCTGGTGGGCGACCTCCTCGGCAAGCTCGGGGTGGGCGCGGCCGGAGAAGAACATCATTTTCTTCTGGCCGGTCGTCTTGATCCCGGTCACAGCACTGTCTCCTCAGAGGTGTTCTCAGCTCGGTACCAAGAGGCCGCCACAGCCCGTTGGGTCTCCCAAACGGACGGCCGTCTCGGCTGGTGGGGGTACGGGTGTGCACTTATCACGGTACGCCGTGTCAGACGTACCTGTTTCCGGTCAGGCCTGGCCCTCCGGCTCCCGGGACACCGCCTCGGCCGCCTTCGCAGCCGCGCTCCCCGGACGCTTACGAGCCACCCAACCCTCGATATTCCGCTGCTGACCACGGGCCACGGCCAGCGAACCGGGCGGCACATCCTTCGTGATCACAGAGCCGGCGGCCGTATAGGCACCGTCCCCGATCGTGACAGGCGCCACAAACATGTTGTCCGAACCAGTACGGCAATGAGAGCCCACCGTCGTGTGGTGCTTGTCTTTGCCGTCATAGTTCACGAACACACTCGCCGCCCCGATGTTCGTGTACTCACCGATCGTCGCGTCACCCACATACGACAGATGCGGCACCTTCGTACCCTCACCGATCGAGGCGTTCTTCGTCTCCACATACGTACCGACCTTCGACTTCAGGCCGAGCCGCGTACCAGGACGGAGATAGGCGTACGGGCCCACAGAGGCCTGCGGCCCCACGGACGCCCCGTTGGACACGGTGTTGTCCACCCGTGCCCCCGCACCCACCACGGTGTCCATCAGCCGCGAATTGGGCCCCACCTCGGCACCCTCACCGATGTGCGTCGAACCCAGCAGCTGCGTCCCCGGCTGCACCACCGCGTCCTGCTCGAACGTCACCGTCACATCGACCCAGGTCGTCGCCGGATCGACGATCGTCACACCCGCCAGCATCGCGTCGACGAGCAGCCGGTCGTTGAGCAGCCGACGCGCCTCCGCCAGCTGCACACGGTTGTTGATACCCGCGATCTCACGGTGATCGGCGGCCACACAGGCCCCCACCCGGTGCCCGGCCTCACGCAGGATCCCGAGGACGTCGGTCAGGTACTCCTCACCCTGGCTGTTGTCCGTCCTGACCTTCCCGAGCGCCTCGGCGAGCAGCTGCCCGTCGAAGGCGAAGACCCCCGAGTTGATCTCCTTGATCGCCCGTACGGACTCGCTCGCGTCCTTGTGCTCCACGATCGCGGTGACGGCGCCGGTCCCGCCGTCGCGGACGATACGGCCGTAACCGGTGGCGTCGGGCACCTCCGCGGTCAGCACGGTGACCGCGTTGCCGTCCCCCTCGTGCGTGCCGGCGAGCTGCTGGAGCGTTTCGCCGGTGAGCAGCGGCGTGTCGCCACACACCACCACGACGGTCCCGTCGACGGACCCGCCCAGCTCCTCCAGGGCCATCCGGACGGCGTGCCCCGTCCCGTTCTGCTCGGCCTGGACCGCGGTCCTCACATCCGGGTCGATCCCGGTGACATGTGCGGAGACCTGCTCGCGGGCGTGGCCCACGACGACGACGAGGTGCTCGGGCTTCAGCTCGCGCGCGGCGGCGAGCACATGCCCGACAAGGGAGCGGCCGCAGATGTCGTGCAGAACCTTGGGTGTGGCCGACTTCATACGGGTGCCCTCACCCGCTGCGAGAACAACGACGGCGGCCGGGCGGTTGGCGCTCACGGGGATGCCCTTCGGCTTCAGGGGGCTGGGGTGGACATCCGCAGGATACCGGGGTGTTCATGGGGGGACATGAGAGCGGGCCCTGACGGTGCTGTCAGGGCCCGAACTTGGGTCTTGTGCGCTGTGGCTCCCGGAGAAGGACTCGAACCCTCATTCAACGGACCAAAACCGTTTGTCCTACCTTTAGACGATCCGGGATAATCTACCCGCTATGTCCGATTTGATTGATCGGCTTCGCGTGCGGACTCCACTATGCCGTACCAGGAGCCCTCGATGCGACGGTACAAGTCGGCACCCTTGTGGACTTTGACGACGAGGCAGCCGCGATAGGAATCGCCCACGTTCTTGCGGACGGTCTTGGGGTTGTGCCGCTTGATCGTTGTCTTGTTGAACGCGCATCGTGCGGCGCCGACTAGGTCGGCCCAGTACTGCTCGGCAGCCGTGACATCAGCCGTCTCGTGGAT
This sequence comes from Streptomyces sp. CA-106110, assembly GCF_050936285.1. Taxonomy (NCBI): domain Bacteria; kingdom Bacillati; phylum Actinomycetota; class Actinomycetes; order Kitasatosporales; family Streptomycetaceae; genus Streptomyces; species Streptomyces sp. CA-106110. Next base: position 7,250,336 of record NZ_JBNJNB010000001.1, read on the forward strand.
CATGACCGTGTACCGCAGGCGGTGGCGCTCCACGCCCAAGAGGTCGAGCCAGGCGAGGAAGACCTGGATCATCCCCGGGTGGTCGTACGCCCAACCCTGGAGCCGGAGCTCCCTCGCCTTGTCGCGCAGGTCGTCCTTCGCGTTGGGCCGCCGCGTCCATTCCGGTGGTGGCTCCCCTTCCAGGAGCCGGTTGAGGATGTCGTTGTTGTCGATGTGCAACCGGTCGCGGATCTGCCGGCGGCTGAGCCCGGCGCGCCGTAGCGCCACCGCCTGTTCCCTCAGTCCCTCGAAGTCCGCGTACTTGCTGCTTCGTGCACGTGCCATGGGCATACCGTCCGGGCGGAATGTGGACGTCCGGGGTCGAACGATGCGCGATTCAGCAGTTCGAGGGATTGCGGTCGGTTTCGCTTCTGTTCGATTACGCAGTGTGGTGTGATCCAGCCGTCGAAACTCGCCGGAAAACCTGGGCCTTGCGCCCGTAGGCTGGGAGCCATGACCACGACGGGGGAAGTCGACACCGGGGCCGACACCGGGCCGTGGTGGTGGGCGCGGTGGCGTAGTGCCGTGCTCGATGTCTCGCTCGCGGCGGTGTCCGCCGTGGAGTGTGCGGTGGAGGGGATCCAGTTCTCGCGGGACGCCGGGCTGCCGGTCCCTGTCGGCATGGTGTTCGGTCTGTTTGCCGGGGTCACGCTGCTGTTGCGGCGGAAGTGGCCGATCGCCGTGGTGCTGGTCTCGATCGCGATCACGCCGGCTCAGATGGGGTTCCTGCTGGGGCTCGTGGGGCTGTACACGCTGGCCGCGTCCGAGTTGCCCCGGCGGATCATCGGGGCGCTCGCCGGGATGTCGTTCGCCGGGATGTTCATCGTGACGTATGTGCGGGCGCATCAGGGGATGGTGCGGGGGGATCTGGCGATCGCGGGCGGGTTCATTCCGTTCCTGTCGGTGACGACGGCGCTCGGTATGACGGCTCCTCCGGTGCTGCTGGGTCTGTATGTGGGTGCCCGGCGGCGGTTGATGGAGAGCTTGCGGGAGCGGGCGGACTCGTTGGAGCGGGAGCTGATGCTGCTCGCGGAGCGGGCGGAGGAGCGAGCCGAGTGGGCGCGGAACGAGGAGCGGACGCGGATCGCGCGGGAGATGCATGACGTCGTCGCTCATCGGGTGAGTCTGATGGTGGTGCATGCGGCGGCTCTGCAGGCGGTGGCGCGGAAGGATCCGGAGAAGGCCGTCAGGAACGCCGCGCTGGTGGGTGACATGGGCCGGCAGGCGTTGACGGAGTTGCGCGAGATGCTCGGTGTGCTGCGCAGTGGTGAGGGGTCGGTGGGCCGGCAGGCGCGGGCGGTGGTGCCGTCGGCTTCGGTGGGTGCGGTGGTTGCGGCTGCTGTGTCGCGGGCTGTGGACGAGGGTTCGGACGGTCCGAGGCTGGCGGAGCTCGAGGAGTTGATCGGGCAGTCGGCGGCGGCGGGGATGGTGGTCCATCTGTCGGTCGAGGGCGCGGTGCGTTCGTATGCGCGTGAGGTGGAGCAGACGGCGTATCGCGTGGTGCAGGAGGCGCTGACGAACGTGCACAAGCATGCGGCGGGTGCGAAGACCCATGTGCGGCTTGCGCATCGTTCGGCGGAGATCGCGATGCAGGTGGAGAACGAGCCGCCGCCGGAGCCGGGTTCGGCGGAGGCGGCCCGGTTGCCGAGTGGCGGCAATGGCCTGGTGGGGATGAAGGAGCGGGTCAGCGCGCTGGGTGGGGTGTTTGTTTCGGGGCCGACGGATGCGGGTGGGTTCCGGGTGTCGGCGGTGATTCCGGCCCAGGTGGCGTGAGGCGGCGCCGCGTCGCGCTGTCGCGGGGCGGGTTGTGGCTCTCGGGTGTGCCCGGTGTGGTCAGCCGGCGGTGAGCCGTACGGGTTCGATTCCGGCCAGGAGTGTGGTGAGGCCGTGGTCGATGCCGGGGCCGAGGTACCAGTCGCCGGTGTGGTCGAGGGCGTAGACGCGGCCTTCGGTGTCTATGGCGAGCAGGGTGCGGCTGTCGGTTTCCTCGCCGAGGGGGCAGACCTCGGTGTCGAGGGCGCGGCCGAGGTCGCCGAGGGTGCGGGCCATGTGGAGGCCGTGCAGGGGGTCCAGGTGGAGGGCGGCGGGGGCGAGGCCGCGGCCGGGGCCCTGTGCGGTGATGTGCAGGGCGCCGAATTCCGCCCAGGCCTCGACGGCTGCGGGGAAGACCGCGTGGCGGTGGCCTGCGGGGGATTCGTGGCTGCGGAGGGTGTCGGCCCAGATCTCGGCTTGCTTTATGTCCCAGCGGCCCGGTTGCCAGCCGGCGGCGCGGAGTGCGGCGTCGACGGGGACGGGGAAGCGTGTGGTCGAGGTGCGGTCGGTATGCATCTGCCCTTCGTTCGTCGTGTGCCGTGGTCGGCGCGGGTGGTGGTGCGGTCTGCGGTGGGGGCTGTGGGGTCAGTCCTGTGCGGTGGGGTCGACGACGCGTACGCCGAAGTGGTCGCTGAGTGCGGTGCAGGCGTGGCAGGGGGTGGCGAAGCTGCCGTGGAGGGGGTCGCCGTCCTCGCGGATGCGGCGGGTGGTGAGCTTGGCCTGTTTGAGGGCTTTGCGGGCTTCGCCGTTGGTCATGGGTTTGCGGGCGGCGCGTTTGCTGCGGGCGGCGTCGGCGGCGGCGATGTGCCGGGAGATGAGGATCGCTTCGGCGCAGCGTCCGGTGAAGCGGTCGCGCTGGCCGCTCGTGAGGGTATCGAGGAAGTCCTGTACGAGTGGGTGCAGGATCGGTGGCTGGTCGCCGCGTCCGGCGGTGCCGGTGAGGGTGGTGCCGCGGACGGAGAGGGCGGCGGCGACGGTGGGCAGTATGCCGTCGCGGCGGTGGCGGAGGGTGGGGGCAGGGGTGGCCTCGGTGGCGCTCCAGCCGATGCGTGGGTCTCCCGAAGTGCCTGTTTGCGTCGCTGTCATGATCGTCTTCCCCTCCCTTGCATCCCCCCTGGGTGGACACAGACTGCCAAATACCCTCGCTGATGCGGAAGCTGGGGCGCTGCGACACGCCAGGGTTTGGTCGTAGCATCACAGCGGGGTGACGGCTGGTCACGGGGTGGCCGGGGGTCGGTGGGTGGCGGACCTGAGGCCGGTGACCTGTGTCGTCGTAGCGCTTAGGCTGTCGACATCCGCGATCCACAGGGCCGTAGAGGCCGGACAGAGCGCCGCAGGGGGCAATCGTCATGACGACAGGTCGGCTCGGGCTGGGAGTACCACCCGGCGGCCAGGCCGGGGGACAGGTCGCGCCGCCGAACGCGGCTTATGCCGGGCAGGTGGTGCACTTTCCGGATCCGGTGAGGGCTGCTCGTCACCCGGGAGGGGTGCGTGTCGATGAGCACGGCTACCCGGATTTCTCGCCGTACGCCCGTGCGGCCGCGGAGATCGCCGAGCCTCCGGAGGGGTTCGGTGTGGATGAGTTGCGGCTGACGGATTTCGTGTCCGCGAACGCGGCGCTGGCGGCGTCGGGGCACGATCTGTGGGACTCGATTCCGGCGGTGGCGACGCCGCACGGGTGGACGTGGCATCACGTTCGGGGGTCGCGGCGCCTGGAGTTGGTCCCGGTCGAGGTGAAGGCGCTGCTGCGGCATCACGGTGGGATCGCGATGGCGAACGTCGATCAGAACAAGCGTGGTACGCGGCCGTTGAAGGAGACGCGTCCGGCGCACCTGGGGTTGCCGAGGTCGGCGGTCGCTGTGTCGGAGCAGCAGGTGCAGGGTGTCGAAGAGGACTTGGGGTACCGGTTGCCGGGTGCCTACCGTTCGTTCCTTAAGGCGGCGGGTGGTTGTGCGCCGGTGGGTGTGGCGCTCGATCCGGAGCTGGGTCTGCTGCTGGATCAGCCGTTCTTCACGGTACGTGACGAGGCGGCGGTCAACGACCTTGTGTATGTGAACAAGTGCCTGCGTGATCATCTGACGAAGGACTACCTGGCCGTCGGTTTTGTGCAGGGCGGTCTGCTGGCCGTGAAGGTGAAGGGCGACCGGATCGGTTCGGTCTGGTTCTGTGCGTACGACGACGCGCGTGACGTGGATGCGTCGTGGCCTCCGGCGGACCGTGTGCAGCGGTTGTTGCTGCCGTGCGGTGACGATTTCGATCAGTTCCTGTCGCGGTTGGTGGGCAGTCCGCCGGAGTTGGAGACGGTGGCGAATCTGATGGTGGACGGCGGTTTCGCGCGTGCGGTGCCGGTGTCGCCGGCGTCTTCGGTGGGGGAGTGAGTCGAGCCGATGGTGACGTTCGCACAGGCGCAGGAGCGCGCCGAAGAGTGGATCAACGGTGATGTGCCGTCGTACCAGCATCGTGAGGTGCGGGTACGGGAGTTCGAGCTCGGCTTCGTGGTGTGGGCGGAGGACCGCGCCGAGGGGTCCCGGTCGGACGGGGGCGCGCAGCGGCTGGTGATCGCCCGCGACAGCGGTGAGGCCACGTTGTGGCCCGCCTTGCCGGTGGGTGAGGTGATCCGGAGGTACGAGGAGGAGTACGGGGCGCGGGACGCGGTGCCGCAGCCGTCGCCGGCGCGTGCTGCGCGGGTGGATCTGAACCAGACGTCGTTCCTGTTGAGTCCGCCGGAGTGGCTCCAGGAGGCGGCGGACAGGATGGGCATCCCGGATCGCCGCCGTGGTGAAGGGGCCTCGTCCGGGGCGTCCGAGGGTGCGGGTGCCGGAGTGCGTCCGGCGGCAGCCGCCACCCCGGCGGAGCCGGTGTCCTCGGGTACGGCGTGGCCTGCGGCCGGGGGCGGGGACGCGGCGCAGGGTGCGCCGGCGGGAGCGACGCCGTGGACGGGGACGGACACCAACGCCGAGGCGGGCGAGGACCGTTCGGTTCCGCTACCGGCGACGGTGTTCGCGCCGCAGTTGACCGATGCCGACGCAGATACGCCGCCGGCGTCCGCGCCGGACGCGCAGACCGCGCTGATCGAGGGCGGCAGCCGGCTGCCCCGCACGACGGTGGCTCCGGTGGTGGACGAGCCGGGAGCGGGGGTTCCGGGCGCTCCGCAGGGGCCGGGTGCTCCGGCTCCGGCGGGGCCTTCGTACGGCTATCCGCAGGGTCCCGGTGGTGTGCCGGGTGAGACTTCGCAGGTCGGGCCGCAGGGGCCGGGTGCTCCTGGTACGCCGCCGCCTCCCGGTGCTCCTTCGTACGGCTATCCGCAGGGTCCTGCGGGCGGTCCCGGTGCGCCTGTTCCCGGTGCGCCGCGTCCGCCGCAGCCCCCGGCCGGTGCGTCCGGGCCCGGCCCGCGGCTCGCGCCGAACGCCGAGGACATCGCCGACGCCGCGACCAGCAAGGCGGCGCCTCCGCGGGCCGCGCGCGCCGGTGATGCGCCCCTGCCCCCGCCGCCGGGTGTGCCGGGCACGCCGGGGGCGCGACCGGGCGCCGCACCTCCGCCTCCGCCGCCGGGTGCCGCGCAGGGCGGCTACGTGCCCACACAACTCGTCTCGCAGCTCGGCCCGGACGGCACGGCGACGCCGGGTACACCTCGGTCCGGTGGGGCTCAGGCACCGGGCGGGCAGGGAGCGCCTCAGGCTCCGGGCGCGCCCGGCGCTCCGGGTGCCCCGCACCAGCCGGGGCCTCCTCAGCCGCAGCCGCCGGGTGCGCCGCATCAGCCGGGTGGTACGCCTCCCGGCGGTGTGCATCACGCCGCCACGGTGTTTGCCGGGCCGCCGGCGGGCGGTCCGGGCGGGCCGGGTGCTCCGCAGCCGCCGGAGCCTCCTGGCGCGCCCGGTACGCCCCCTGGTGCCCCGGGTGGTCCCGCGACGCCCGGTGCTTCGGGTGCCCCCGCCGCTCCGGGTGCTCCCGGTGCCGTGCATCACGCCGAGACGATGATGGCCGGGACGCCCGGTGCGCCTCCGCCGCCGCCCCCGGGGGTGCCGGGTGTGCCGCCCGTCGCTCCCCACGGGGTTCCGGGGCAGCCGCTGCCCGGGCAGCAGCCGTCGTACGGGTATCCGCCTCCCGGGCAGCCGACGGTCGGCCCCGGCTACCAGGCCGTGTTGCGCTACCGCGCGCAGGACGGTTCCGAGCAGCAGGTGATCCGGCGTTCGGCGCCGGGCACCCCGCACCCGGAGTGGCAGATCTTCCACGAGCTGCGGGCGATGAACGTGCCGCCGGACCAGGTGCTGGAACTGCACACGGAGTTGGAGTCGTGCGAGCTGCCGGGTGCGTACTGCTCCCGGATGATCCGGGAGAACTGGCCGCAGGCCCGGATCACCAGCATCGCCCCGTACGGCACCGACCATGCCTCGCGTCAGCAGGGTATGCAGCAACTGCTCGCGCATCAGGGTGAGTTGCACCAGGTGGCGGACGGTCCGGCGCGCCCGGGTCCGGTGCGCGCGCCGCTGCCCCCGTTGCAGCCGACGCCGCCGATCCCGCCGGAGGGCATCGCGCAGGAGCTTGCCGGTGCGTTCGGTCCCGGGATCTTCAGGTTCGACCAGGCCGCGGTCTCCCGGCAGGGTGTGCCGCCGATCGTTGCGCACACCTTGGTGGTGGCCGGACTGCCGTTCGACATGGGCCCGTTCTTCTGGGCGCAGGCCCAGCCGGGCCGTCCGGTGCCCACGCTGGCGGAGCTGGCGCAGGAGCGCGGAGTGCAGCCCGCCCAGGACGCGGGCTCGTATCTGGTGATGGGCAGTGACTTCGGCAAGGCGATCTGTGTGCAGTACGGCACGGCGAACATCGTCGCGGTGCCCGTGGAAGCGGGTGCCAGCGGTGTTTCGGTGCCGCCGCAGTTCGTGAACAGCGGTCTGCCGGAGTTCGCGCGCTGTCTGGCGCTGCTGGGCCGGATGTGGCGGCTTCGGTTCGGGCTCAACCAGGAGCAGGCGGGCCGCTGGACCGTCGACTTCCAGGCGCAGCTCGCCTCGCTGGACCCGGCGGCGCTCGGTTCGCCGGAGAGCTGGTGGTCGGTGCTGCTGGAGCAGATGTGGGACGGATTGCTGTGACCCGTTCCTGACGCAACGCCATGGGGCTGGGCCCGGTCGCACGAGCGATCGGGCCCAGCCCCTTTTTCAGGTGCTCTTCGGCGTTATCCGTTGCTTGCATGGGGAGTGTCGCGTTATGAACACTTCTGCCTGATCCATCAAGATGTGCGCACATGATCGACCGGTGTGGGTCAGGCGGAGAGGGGATCCATGAGCAGCACATCGGGGTCGCCGCGCGGCTTCTTGCCCGTGCGGCGCGGCTACCGTCCCGATCAGGTCGACGCGTACGCCGCGGCCCTCGCGCAGGACCGCGACGCCGCCTGGGAGCGAGCCGCCCGGCTCACCGTGCTGGCCAAGGAGATGGAGGGCGATCTGGAGCGGCTGCGCGAGACGGTGGCGCAACTGGGCCCGCAGACGTACGAGGCCCTCGGCGACCGGGCCCGGCAGCTGTTCGGCATGGCGCAGGAACAGGCCGCCACGCTCAGGGAGGAGACGCGCCAGGAGACGCAGGCCCTGGTCGACGCGGCGGAGGACGCCGCCCGGCAGCTGCGGGAGACCGCGCAGGCGAGCGCGGACGCGGTGCGCGCCGAGGCCGAGGAGCGGATCCGCACCCGGCTGCTGGCCGCCCGGGCCGAGGCCGACGATGTACGGATCGCGGCGCGGCGCGAGGTGAAGGAGGGGCGCGGCGAGGCGCTGGCCGCGCTGCGCGAGGTACGGCAGCGCACCGAGACGCTCCTCACCGAGCAGGAGCGGGAGCACGCCGAGCGCCTGGAGGGCGAGGAGCGCGCCGCGGAGGTGCGGGCCGCCGCGGTCGAGGCGTCGGAGGCGGAGCGGGTGGCACGCGCGGAGGCTTCCCTGTCGGAGGCGAAGCGGGCGCTGGCCGAGACCGAGGAGGCGACCAGGCACCTCCAGCGGGACGCCCAGGCGCGCGTCGCCGAGCTGATCGCCGATGCGCGTCTGACGGAGGAGCGCATCGCCAGGGAGACGGAGCGGGTGCTGCGGGAGCACGCCGAGCAATGGAACTGTGTGCAGGCCCAGATGGACCATGTGCGCAACAGCCTCGCCATGCTGATGGGCCGGGCCGCCGCGGAGTAGGCGGCCCCGGCCGTCCGCGGCGCCCCTTCGTCAGCCGCTTCGTCGCACCGCGCCCGCGAGGATCCATCCCTCCACCGCCTCGTACTGCCGGCGCTGTTCCGCGGCCTGGCGCCGGCCGGAGGCGATCGTGCCGAGCCAGCCGAAGGCGAAGCCCAGCGGGACGGAGACGAGACCGGTGGTGGTGAACGGGAACCAGTTGAAGTCCGCGTCCGGGAAGGCCGCGCCGGGGGTGCCGGAGACCAGGTTGGTGCCGGTCATCAGGACGAGTGTGGCCACCGTGCCGCCGATCAGCGTCCACAGCAGGCCGGTTCGGGTGTAGCGGCGCCAGAAGAGGGTGTACACGAGCGCCGGTGCGATCGCGGACGCCCCGATGCAGAACGACAGCGTCACCAGCGGCTGAAGGCTGAGATGCTGGACGAGGGTGGCGAGCAGGATCGCCACGGCGCCCACCGCCAGCGCCGACAGCCGTGCCACGGTCATCTCACGACGCGGTGCCAGGTCCCGTACGTGGGAGGCGAACACGTCGTGGGCGAGGGAGTTGGCGCAGGCGAGGATCATTCCGGCCACGGACGCCAGCAGGGTGAGGAAGATCGCCGTCGTCACCGCGGTGAACAGCAGCGTCGCGGCGGCCGACAGGTCCGGCCCGAACGCCGCCCGGGAGCCCAGCAGATAGGCCGTGCGGCCCTGCGGGTCGGCGGCCGCGATGGTCTCCCGCCCGATCAGAGCGGTCGCGCCGAACCCGACGACCGCGATGACGGGGACGAACAAGGTCACCGACGGCACCGCCCAGGACAGCGAGCGGCGCACCTGCCGGGCGCTGTTGGCCGTGTACATGCGCATGGTGATGTGCGGCAGGCAGGCGCCGCCGAGCACCACCGTCAGCTCGGAGGTGATCATGTCGAGCCGGGGGGCCGGGCCGCCCGTGAACTCCAGGCCCGAGTGCAGGAAGGCGTTCCCGGCGCCGCTGTTCTGCGCGGCGGCCTGGAGCAGCGCGCCGGGGTCCCAGCCGAAGCGGTACAGGATGAGCGCGGCGACGGCCCCGCCGGAGCCGAGCAGCATCACGATCTTCAGGATCTGGATGAGGGCGGTGCCCTTCATGCCGCCGATCGCGGCATAGCTGATCATCAGGGTGCCGAGACCGATGATGCAGCCCGTCTTCAGGGAGTCGCCGGAGAAGCCGAGGATGAAGGCCAGCAGGTCACCTGCCCCGGCGAGTTGGACGAGCATCAAAGGCAGCAGCGCGGCGATGGTCACGATGCACGCGGTCATGCGGACCGCACGCCCGGGCATGCGCCGTGCGAGGGCGTCGCCCATGGTGAACCGGCCGGCGTTGCGCAGGGGTTCGGCCAGCAGGAACATCAGCAGCATCAGCGACAGGACCGTGCTCAGGGCGAGGACGACACCGTCGTACCCGGTGAGCGCGATGATCCCGCTGGTGCTGAGCACGGTGGCGGCGGAGATGTAGTCCCCGGCGATGGCGAGGCCGTTGCTCATCGGGGACAGGGAGCCGTAGCCGGTGTAGAACGCGTCGAGGTCGTCGCGGTCGGGTCCGGTCATCACGCACAGCAGGAGTGTGATGGTGGCGACAGAGGTGAACGCCACGAGCGACATGGTCTGCGCCGAACTGCTGAAACCGGTGAGCCCGCCGACCGCGCTCGCCGCGGTCATCGCGCGGCCTCCCGCCTGGCGTCGAGCGCGGACTGTCTGCGGATGCGGTCGGCGATCGGGTCGACGGTGCGGCGGGCCGTGTACTCGTACACGGCGATCGCGAGACAGGTGACGGGGACCTGGAGCAGGCCCAGCAGCAGACCCATGGTGAGGCCGCCGGAGACGGGCCTCGCCATGAAGGACGGTGCGAACGCCGAAAGCACCAGGAAGAGCGTGAAGTAGCCCAGCGCGGTGAGCGTGGCCACGCGCCGCAGTCGGCGGTAGGCGCTGCGCAGAATGCGCAGATCGCTGTGGCGCCCGAGCGGCTGGTGGCGCGGCATCCGCCTCCGGTTCGGCCCGTCGGGCGGCGGCTGCCAGGGATAGGTCGGGTACGACGGTGACGAGTGGCGCGGTGAAGGGGAGTTCGGCGGTATGTGCTCGGGCGACGAGTGCGACGACAGAAATGCATCGGGCATCCCGTATCTCCTTGCCGGCTCGGGTCCGTGGCGGCGGACCGCAGGGAGCGGGGGGTGGCGACGCACGCTACTCGTGGCGTTCCGGGCCGTGCGGGCTTTTCACCAAACTGAGCGGTCGGTATGCGCTTACTTCACCGACCTGTGTCGTTACCCGCGTTTACTTCAGCCTTGAACGTCTCGCCGGTCCGTCCGGCCGACTCCCGGCGCCGACGGCGACGCCTGAAGCACCTTGCGGCACCGCCGGGCAGCGCGATCGTGCGGCACGTACGGGAGTTGGCCGTCGGGCAGGCGTGGTGACGGCATGGCCTGGCGCCTGGCGCACGCCGGCTCGGGGCCCGTGCGGCTCTCGGTCACTCGCCCGGAGCGTTCCGCACGGGCCTGAAGCGCCTGGCGGCACCGCCGGGCAGCGCGATCGTGTGGCACTCACGGGAGTTGGCCGCCGGGCGGGCGTGGTGACGGCATGGCAAGCCGCGCCCGGCGTACCCCCGCTCGGGCCCCGTGCGACTCTCGTTCACTCGCCCGGAGCGTTCAACACCGGGAAGCGGCGCGGTGCCACGCACAGCAGGGCCAGGAAGGCGAGTGCGGCCGCGAAGGACGCGCCCAGGTAGACGGCGTGCACGGCGGACGCGATCGCCCGCCGCGTCGCCTCCGGAGCGGGGCCCGTGTCGAGGCCCCTCGTGATCGAGTCCAGGTCGCCCGCCCCGCCCAGGTGTGCGGACAGGACGCCGTTGGCCACCGCACCGAACAGGGCCGCACCCAGGGTCTGGCCGGTCTGGCGGCAGAAGAGGACGGAGGCCGTCGTCGTACCGCGCTCGGCCCAGCCCACCGTCGACTGGACACCGACGATGAGCGGCAGCTGGAACAGGCCGAGCGCGCCGCCCAGCACCAGCATCAAGAGGGTCGGCTGCCATGCCGCGCCCGGATACGGCAGGAACGGGAACGCCAGCAGGATCAGCGCCCCCGTGCCGATCCCGAGCAGAGCCGTGTCGCGGAAGCCGATGCGCCGGTACACGTGCTGGCTGAGCGCGGCCGACACCGGCCAGCTCAACGTCCATACGGACAGCACGAACCCGGCGGCGACGGGGCCGAGACCGAGAACCGCCTGGGCGTACGTCGGAAGGAAGACCGACGGGGCCACCATCAGCAGCCCCAGCGCGCCCAGGGCCAGGTTGACCGCGGCGATCGTACGGCGCCGCCAGACCCAGCCGGGGATGACCGGCTCCGCCGCCCGGCGCTCGACCGCCACCACCACCGCGACCAGCGCGAGTCCCGCGGCGAAGAGGGCCAGCGAGGGTGCCGACAGCCAGGGCCAGGCCACCCCGCCCTGCACCAGCGCGGTCAGCAGGACGCCTCCGCAGGCGAAGATCGCGAGCGCGCCCGCCCAGTCGATACGGGGACGGGGACCCCGCTCCCGGTGCGGCTCGTGCAGATGACGCACGATCAGCCACAGCGCGACGGCCCCGATCGGCAGGTTGACCAGGAAGATCCACCGCCAGTCGGCGTAGGCGGCGAGCACCCCGCCGACCGCCGGACCCGCGATCGCCGACACCGCCCACACCGTGGACAGTTTCGACTGGATCTTCGGCCGCTCCTTCAGCGGGTAGAGGTCGGCGGCGAGTGTCTGCACCGTGCCCTGGAGCGCGCCGCCGCCCAGGCCCTGCACGATGCGGAACGCGATCAGCGCCCCCATGTTCCAGGCGAGCGCGCACAGCAGCGAGCCGAGCAGGAACACGGCCGCGCCCGCGATGAGGACCGGCTTGCGGCCGAAGGTGTCGGAGAGCTTGCCGTACACGGGCAGGGTCACCGTGACGGCCAGCAGATAGCCGGAGAAGAGCCAGGAGAAGACGGAGAAGCCGCCGAGGTCGCCGACGATCTGCGGCACGGCGGTCGACACGACCGTGGAGTCCAGTGCGGCCAGCGCCATGGAGAGCATCAGTGCGGCGACGACGGCGCCGCGGGTCTTGGATCCGGTGTGCTGTACCGCTTGGCGCGTCGCATGTGTGGTGTCGCCCACCGGATGTCCTCCCGTTGCATTTGTCCGCTGCACGCAAGTTTCCCATCGGACGCGGCGCGGCGGGAGGGCGACCCTGATGCGACGGACCCTGATGCGACGGAGGGAGCGGCTCCGACCCCGGGACCGTCGGACGAGCCGGTCGGCACGCGGCGAGCGGCTTGACCCTCACGCGACGGCAGGGTGGAACCTGGCTGCGCCGGGGGGAGCCGACCCTGAGAAGGGGTCCACCCTCCGGTGGACTGCCCCTAAGGGTTGCTCCGTACCAGGGGTCGGGGAGGGTTCGTCCGGACGGAGGACGAGAGCGGACCGGGCCGTCCTTAACCTGGCTTTACGACGCTGGGGAGCGGCCGGGACGCACGGGGGTCGTGCCGGCCGTACCGCACGGGGTGGGGTTTTCCCCAGCGGAATACGGGGCCCGGCACCAGCGCCCCGGAACCCCTTCGGGCACCAGACTTACCGACGCAGCCAAGCACTCACCGACGTGAAGCGGGACCACTGCGCCCGCCGACCGACCGACATAGGAGATTTGACATGACATCGGCCGTGACCATTCCCAGGCACGGGGGCACTGGAGAGCGTACGGCCGTTGCCGCGCGAGCGCGGCAGGTCGTCAAGGCGTACGGGTCCGGCGAGACCCGTGTCGTCGCCCTCGACCACGTCGACGTGGACATCGCCCGCAGCCAGTTCACCGCGATCATGGGCCCGTCGGGGTCCGGCAAGTCCACGCTGATGCACTGCCTCGCCGGGCTGGACACCGTGACGAGCGGTCAGATCTTCCTCGACGAGACGGAGATCACCCGCCTGAAGGACAAGAAGCTCACGCAGCTGCGCCGGGACCGGATCGGGTTCATCTTCCAGGCGTTCAACCTGCTGCCGACACTGAACGCGATCGAGAACATCACGCTGCCCATGGACATCGCGGGCCGCAAGCCGGACCGCGCGTGGCTGGACCGGGTGGTGGAGACCGTGGGCCTGGCCGGACGGCTCAAGCACCGGCCCACCCAGCTCTCCGGCGGTCAGCAGCAGCGCGTCGCCGTGGCCCGCGCCCTGGCCGCCCGCCCGGAGATCATCTTCGGTGACGAGCCGACCGGAAACCTCGACTCGCGGGCCGGCGCCGAGATCCTGGGCTTCCTGCGCCGCTCCGTCGACGACCTCGGCCAGACCATCGTGATCGTCACCCACGACCCGGTCGCCGCCTCGTACGCCGATCGCGTGCTGTACCTGGCCGACGGCCGGATCGTCGACGAGATGCTCAAGCCGACCGCGGACGCGGTCCTCGACCGCATGAAGGACTTCGACGCCCGGGGGCGCACGTCATGACCGTCCTGAAGACCTCGATGCGCAACTTCTTCGCGCACAAGGGACGGATGGCCCTGTCGGCCGTCGCGGTCCTGCTGTCGGTGGCGTTCGTGTGCGGCACACTCGTCTTCACCGACACGATGAACACGACGTTCGACAAGCTCTTCGCGGCCACCACCTCGGATGTGTCGGTCAGCGGGAAGGGCGCCTCGGACAGCGGGGAGACCACCTCCGGGAACGGCAGACCGCCCACGATGCCGGCCTCCGTGCTCGCCGAGGTGCGCAAGGTGCAGGGCGTGAAGTCGGCCGAGGGGACGGTGTTCTCCACCTCGGTGACCGTCGTCGACGCCGCCAAGGACAACCTGTCCCCCAAGAGCGGCGCGCCCACCATCGTGGGCAGCTGGAACGGCAACGACGCCCGCACCATGAAGATCACCTCCGGTGCGGCGCCCAAGGGCTCGTCCCAGGTCATGGTCGACGCCGACACCGCCGACAAGCACCATCTGAAAATCGGTGACGAGATCGGTGTGATCAGCGCGGTCGGCACGCACACCGCGAAGATCTCCGGGATCGCCACCTTCACCGTCACCAACCCCGGTGCCGCGATCTTCTACCTGGACACCAGGACCGCCCAGCAGACGCTCGTGGGCAAGACCGGCGTGTACACGAACGTCAACGTCAACGCGGACAAGGGCGTCAGCGACGAACAGCTGAAGAAGAACGTGGCGGCCGCCGTCGGCGGCGCCTACAAGGTGCAGACCGCCAAGGAGACCGCGGACGCCAACCAGAAGGACGTCGAGGGCTTCCTGAACGTGATGAAGTACGCGATGCTCGGCTTCGCCGGGATCGCCTTCCTCGTCGGCATCTTCCTGATCATCAACACCTTCTCCATGCTGGTCGCCCAGCGGACACGGGAGATCGGGCTGCTGCGCGCCATCGGCTCCTCCCGCAAGCAGGTCAACCGCTCGGTGCTGGCCGAGGCGACGCTCCTCGGCGTGTTCGGCTCCGTGCTCGGCGTCGGCGCGGGCGTCGGCATCGCGGTCGGGCTGATGAAGCTCATGGGCTCGATGGGCATGCATCTGTCCACCGACGACCTCACCGTCGCCTGGACGACCCCGGTGGTCGGGCTCGCCCTCGGTGTGATCGTCACGGTCCTGTCCGCCTACCTGCCCGCCCGGCGCGCCGGCAAGGTCTCGCCGATGGCCGCCCTGCGCGACGTGGGCGCCCCGGCCGACGCGAAGGCGGGATTCGTACGTGCCCTGGTCGGCCTGCTCTTCACCGGCGCCGGCGCCTACTGCCTCTACCTGGCCGCAGCCGCGGCCAAGGCGACGGACGGCTCGCTGTGGCTCGGCCTCGGCGTGGTCCTCACCCTGCTCGGCTTCGTCGCCATCGGCCCGCTGCTCGCCGGCGGTGTGGTCCGGGCGCTCGGCGCGGTCGTCCTGCGGATCTTCGGCCCGGTCGGGCGGATGGCCGAGCGCAACGCGCTCCGCAACCCGCGCCGTACCGGTGCGACGGGCGCCGCCCTGATGATCGGCCTCGCGCTGGTGGCATGCCTGTCGGTGGTCGGCTCCTCGATGGTGGCCTCCGCGACCGAGCAACTGGACAAGACCGTCGGCACGGACTTCATCGTGCAGAACGACGGCGGCCAGCTGATCACTCCGCAGGCGGTCAAGGCGGTGAAGTCGACGCCCGGTCTCGAGCGGGTCACCGAGTACAAGGTGCTGGACGCCGCGCTGACCACGCCCGACGGAAGCACGTCCAAGAACGAGACGGTCAACGCCGCCGACCCGACGTACGCACAGGACCTGCGCACCAAGACGGTCGCGGGGAACCTGGCGGACGCCTACCGGCCGGACTCGATGTCCGTCTTCGAGGGTTTCGCCAAGAAGCACGACATCAAGATCGGGTCCACGGTGAAGGCCGACTTCAAGGACGGCAGGACCGCGAGCCTGACGGTCCGCGCGATCACCAGCGACGACGTGGTGATCGACAAGGGTGCGATGTACGCCTCCATCGCGACCGTCGCGAAGTACGTGCCGGCCGACACGATGCCGCTGGACGTCCTGGTCTTCGCCACGGCCAAGGACGGCCAGGAGACGGCCGCCTACAAGTCGCTGAAGTCGGCACTGCACGACTATCCGCAGTACACGGTCCGGGACCAGACCGACTACAAGCAGGCGCTGAAGGACCAGATCGGCCAGCTGCTGAACATGATCTACGGTCTGCTGGCACTGGCGATCATCGTCGCGATCCTCGGCGTCGTGAACACCCTGGCCCTGTCGGTGGTGGAGCGCACCCGCGAGATCGGACTGATGCGGGCGATCGGTCTCTCACGCCGCCAGCTGCGCAGGATGATCCGGCTGGAGTCCGTCGTGATCGCCCTCTTCGGCGCCCTGCTCGGCCTCGGCCTCGGCATGGGCTGGGGTGCCACGGCCCAGAAGCTCCTGGCCCTGGAGGGTCTGAAGGTGCTCGAGATCCCGTGGGGCACCATCATCGCGGTCTTCATCGGCTCGGCGTTCGTGGGCCTGTTCGCGGCGCTGATCCCGGCCTTCAGGGCGGGCCGGATGAACGTACTGAACGCGATCGCGACCGAGTAGCCACCCGGCGGGGAGTACGGGGGACGAGGCCGGGCCCGGTGGGAATGCCACCGGGCCCGGCCTCGTCCGCGTCGAACCGGCGCCGGGGTGGGGGATTATGGACGAGTCCGGCGCCGTACGCCCTCGCGCCCGGTTGTCCACAGCCACGGCGCCGACGATCCGGGCGTCGTACGCTGGACACCCCCGGCCCCCCGAAAACTGCGAGGCCGGGTGTTCGTGTTGCCCACCCGGGACGGGATAGCCCTTCATGAGCCTGCACGGTCTGCTCGACGCCGTCGTCAAGGACGCCGCACTCGCGGAAGCGGTGAAGGCCGCCTCCGACGGCAACCGGATGCACGTCGACCTGGTCGGCCCTCCGGCGGCCCGTCCCTTCGCCGTGGCCGCGCTGGCCCGGGACGCGGGCAGGCCGGTACTGGCCGTGACCGCGACGGGCCGCGAGGCCGAGGACCTCGCCGCCGCCCTGCGCTCCCTGCTGCCGCCCGACGGCGTCGTGGAGTACCCGTCGTGGGAGACCCTCCCGCACGAGCGGCTCAGCCCCCGCAGCGACACCGTCGGCCGCCGTCTCGCCGTCCTCAGACGCCTCGCCCACCCGAGACAGGACGACCCGGAGACGGGCCCGGTCTCCGTCGTCGTAGCCCCCGTGCGCTCCGTGCTCCAGCCCCAGGTCAAGGGCCTCGGCGACCTCGAGCCGGTCGCCCTGCGCACCGGTCAGCAGGCCGACCTGGAAGACGTCGTGGACGCCCTGGCGGCAGCCGCGTACTCCCGGGTCGAGCTGGTGGAGAAGCGCGGCGAGTTCGCCGTGCGCGGCGGCATCCTGGACGTCTTCCCGCCCACCGAGGAACACCCCCTGCGCATCGAGTTCTGGGGCGACGACGTCGAGGAGATCCGCTACTTCAAGGTCGCCGACCAGCGCTCCCTGGAGGTCGCCGAGCACGGCCTGTGGGCGCCCCCGTGCCGTGAGCTGCTCCTCACCGACGACGTACGCCGGCGGGCCGCCGCCCTCGCCGAGGCACACCCCGAGCTGGGCGAGCTGCTCGGCAAGATCGCCGAGGGCATCGCGGTCGAGGGCATGGAGTCGCTGGCCCCCGTGCTCGTCGACGACATGGAGCTGCTCCTCGACGTCCTGCCCGTGGGGGCCATGGCCGTCGTGTGCGACCCGGAGCGGGTGCGGACACGGGCCGCGGACCTGGTGGCGACCAGCCAGGAGTTCCTTCAGGCGTCCTGGGCTGCCACGGCTGGCGGGGGCGAAGCGCCGATCGACGTCGGCGCGGCCTCCCTGTGGTCCATCGCGGACGTCCGGGAGCGGGCCCGCGAGCTGGGCATGCTGTGGTGGTCGGTGTCGCCGTTCGCGGCGGGCGACGCACTGGACTCCCTGGACGGGGACACCCTCAAGCTCGGCATGCACGCCCCGGAGACCTACCGCGGCGACACCGCGAAGGCGCTCGCCGACACCAAGGGCTGGCTCGCCGACTGCTGGCGCACCGTGTTCGTGACGGAGGGCCACGGACCGGCCTCCCGGACCGTTGAGGTGCTCGGCGGCGAGGGCGTCGCGGCACGCCTGGACATCGACCTCGGACAGATCTCCCCGTCGGTCGTGCACGTCGCGTGCGGCTCGATCGACTACGGCTTCGTGGACCCGGCACTCAAGCTCGCCGTGCTCACCGAGACCGACCTCTCCGGCCAGAAGGCGGCCGGCCGCGACGGCGCCCGGATGCCGGCCCGCCGCCGCAAGACGATCGACCCGCTGACCCTGGAAGCGGGCGACTACATCGTCCACGAGCAGCACGGCGTGGGCCGCTACATCGAGATGGTGCAGCGGACCGTACAGGGCGCCACCCGCGAGTACCTGGTGGTCGAGTACGCCCCGGCCAAGCGCGGCCAGCCCGGTGACCGCCTCTACATCCCGACCGACCAGCTGGAGCAGATCACCAAGTACGTCGGCGGCGAGGCCCCGACCCTGCACCGCCTGGGCGGCGCCGACTGGACGAAGACGAAGGCGCGCGCGAAGAAGGCGGTCAAGGAGATCGCCGCCGACCTGATCAAGCTGTACAGCGCGCGCATGGCGGCGCCCGGCCACGCCTTCGGCCCCGACACGCCGTGGCAGCGCGAGCTGGAGGACGCGTTCCCGTACGCGGAGACCCCGGACCAGCTCACCACGATCGCCGAGGTCAAGGAGGACATGGAGAAGTCGGTCCCGATGGACCGGCTGATCTGCGGCGACGTGGGCTACGGCAAGACGGAGATCGCGGTCCGCGCCGCGTTCAAGGCGGTGCAGGACGGCAAGCAGGTCGCTGTCCTCGTACCCACCACGCTGCTGGTGCAGCAGCACTTCGGCACGTTCTCCGAGCGCTACTCCCAGTTCCCGGTGAACGTGCGGGCGCTGTCCCGCTTCCAGACGGACACGGAGGCGAAAGCGGTCCTCGAGGGCCTCAAGGACGGCGCGGTGGACCTTGTCATCGGCACCCACCGGCTGTTCTCCTCGGAGACCAAGTTCAAGGACCTGGGCCTGGTCATCGTCGACGAGGAGCAGCGCTTCGGCGTCGAGCACAAGGAGCAGCTGAAGAAGCTGCGCGCCAACGTCGACGTGCTGACCATGTCCGCGACCCCGATCCCCAGGACCCTGGAGATGGCGGTGACGGGCATCCGCGAGATGTCCACGATCACCACCCCGCCGGAGGAGCGCCACCCGGTGCTCACCTTCGTCGGGCCGTACGAGGAGAAGCAGATCGGCGCCGCCATCCGCCGCGAACTGCTGCGCGAGGGCCAGGTCTTCTACATCCACAACCGGGTGGAGTCGATCGACCGGGCCGCGGCCCGCCTGCGCGAGATCGTCCCGGAGGCGCGCATCGCCACCGCCCACGGCCAGATGTCGGAGCAGACGCTGGAACAGGTGGTCGTCGACTTCTGGGAGAAGAAGTACGACGTCCTCGTCTCCACGACGATCGTGGAATCGGGCATCGACATCTCGAACGCGAACACGCTGATCGTGGAGCGCGGCGACAACTTCGGCCTCTCCCAGCTGCACCAGCTGCGCGGCCGCGTCGGCCGGAGCCGAGAACGCGGCTACGCCTACTTCCTGTACCCGCCGGAGAAGCCGCTCACGGAGACGGCCCACGAACGCCTGGCGACCATCGCCCAGCACACGGAGATGGGCGCGGGCATGTACGTGGCGATGAAGGACCTGGAGATCCGCGGCGCGGGCAACCTGCTCGGCGGCGAACAGTCGGGTCACATCGCGGGCGTCGGCTTCGACCTGTACGTACGGATGGTCGGCGAGGCGGTCGCCGACTACCGCGCCTCGCTCGAGGGCGGCGTGGAGGAGGAGCCCCCGCTCGAGGTCAAGATCGAGCTGCCCGTCGACGCTCACGTCCCGCACGACTACGCGCCCGGCGAGCGGCTGCGTCTGCAGGCCTATCGCGCGATCGCCTCCGCGAACTCGGAGGAGGACATCAGGTCCGTCCGCGAGGAACTCGCCGACCGCTACGGCAAGCTGCCGGAGCCCGTCGAGAACCTCCTCCTCGTGGCGGGCCTGCGCATGCTCGCTCGCGCGTGCGGCGTCGGCGAGACCGTCCTGCAGGGCAACAACATCCGCTTCGCCCCGGTGGAGCTGAGGGAATCCCAGGAGCTGCGGCTCAAGCGGCTCTACCCGGGCACCGTCATCAAGCCGGCACTCCACCAGGTCCTGGTGCCCCGCCCCAAGACCGCGAAGGTGGGCGGCAAGCCACTGGTCGGACGGGAACTGCTGGGCTGGGTCGGAGAGTTCCTGACGACGATCCTGGGGTCATAGGTACCGGACTGTTCGAGTCAAAACGGGAGGGGCCTCCGCCGAAGGCACCCTGCCTTGCCGCCGCACGCGCCCGGTGTGCATCCGCCGACCGTCGGGCAGTGGTATGTCCATGACCTCCCGGCGGCTACCGTGTGATCAGGGCAGCCGCGTGCGGGGGCCGGTTGATAATGAGTGGTAAGGGCAAGGGGAGGGCGGCGCGCCATGCGTTCCGACAGGTATGTGAGGCACATCGGCGGAGCCCGGCGCATCCTTGTGGCGTCCACCGCTCTGCTCGGCACCGGGCTGCTGCTCACCGGCTGCAACGGCACCGACTTCCCCGTCGAGGGCGCCCCTTCGGGCTCCGGTGTCCCGGCGGCGAACGGTCGCGCGGTGAGCCCCTTGGACAACCCCGACGGCACGAAACCAGGGCTGGCGGCGATCACCTCGTCGGCGGACCAGGCGAAGGCACGAGCGCTGATCCAGAAGGTGGCCACGAAGGGACGCGGCCCCAAGACGGGCTATGAGCGGGACAAGTTCGGCTATGCCTGGATGGACTCGGCCCCCGGCGGGATCCCCTTCGCCCACAACGGCTGCGACTCGAGGAACGACCTGCTGAAGCGTGACGGGGAGCAGGTCCGCTTCCGGGCGGGCTCCAACTGCGTCGTCACCTCCATGACGCTGCACGATCCGTACACCGGCAAGACGATCGAGTGGACTAAGTCCCGTGCCACGAAGGTGCAGATAGACCACGTGATGCCGCTCTCCTACGACTGGCAGATGGGCGCCTCGCGATGGACGAAGGACAAGCGCGAGGACATCGCCAACGACCCGCTCAACCTGATCCCGGTGGACGGCCCCACCAACGGTGCCAAGAGCGACTCCGGCCCGGCCGGCTGGCTGCCCCCGAACAAGCAGATCCGCTGCTCCTATTCGGTGCGCTTCGCCCAGGTGTCGCTGAAGTACGACCTTCCCGTGACGGCGGCCGACAAGCAGATGATGCTCAGTCTCTGCGGCGGCTGAGGCAACGGCAACGCGGTCGCCGCGCGCGAGACTCAGACGGTGACAAGCACCGTGCCCGGACGGCTGTCCCGGGTGGCGCCGGCGGCCGTACTGCCATGTATGCCAACAGGAGCCCAGGGCTGCGGCTTGTACGACTGGACGGCTGTGTAGCCCTGCCCGCCGTCAAGTGAACGCATGGACGCAGGAGCGTCTCGCCCCAGTCATACCCCCCGCCGTCCACCGGACGATCAAGACCCGGGTCAAGAACTTCACTTGTTTGCAAAGGAGTTCACAAGTCGCAAACGGGCGCACGCGGCCAACTCGGGCAGGTTTGTCGAGGATTGGTCAAGACCAATGCAAGATCACTTCTCTTACCTGTCCATGTCATATTCACAACCGGCAAGATCAGCGCGCTTTCTGTGTCGTTCCTGACTGACTGTTGGAGTCGCAGCTGTGCGCGTTCGGTTGTTCCGCCGCGTCCGTCCCGCTCGCGGGGCCCACCGAGGGCGCCGTGGCGTCGCGGTGCTCCTTCTGACCGCACTCGCCCTGATGCTGACGACTCAGCAGGCCATGGCGGACGGCGTCGAGTTAGGGTCGGTGGACCTCTCGCTGCCAAGGCTCTCCTCCGTCACCTCCTGGCTGAAGGACCCGCATTGGGGCAGGCTGCCCGGTCAGCAGTCGGGCACCGCCGCGGGCAAGCGGCACCAGGTCTCCGCCAAGGCCACCCAGGCGCACCGCGGCGCGGGCCGCAAGCCGGGCAAGGCCAAGGGTGAGCTCGCCGCCTACCACCCACACCAGGCGGCCGTGAAGCCCGGCAAGAGCCAGGGCGGCAAGGGCTTCAACGCGAAGACCAGCAAGCGCGACGCCGCCAAGTCCTCGCGCACCGACATGGTGTACGACAACGCCGACGGCTCCACCACCCGGAGCATCTCTCCCACGCCCATCAACTACCAGGTCGCCAAGGGCAAATGGGCGCCGATCGACGTGGACGTGAGAGCGGGACCCGACCGCCGCTGGCACGAGAAGGCCAACTCCCTCGCCGTCGACTTCGCGCCCAAGGCCGACGACTCGAAGCTCGTCTCCTTCGGCATCGACGACCAGCACTCACTCGCCTACGAGTTGCAGGGTGCCCAGTCGGTCACCGGCACCGCCGACGGCTCCCGCGTCAGCTACGACGGCGTCCTCGCCGACACCGATCTCCAGGTCGCCCCCACCGCCACCGGTGTGAAGGAAGCGATCGTCCTGCACTCCGCGGTCGCCGCGAACTCCTGGACCTTCCCGCTCCAGCTCAAGGGCCTCACCCCCGTACAGAACAAGAACGGCGCCATCGTCCTGCGCGATGTGTCCGGAAGGACCGTCGAGCGCATCCCCCGTTCTACGCCTACGACTCCAAGGTCGACCAGCGTTCCGGCGACCCGACCACCACTCATGACGTCACCACCTCTCTCGTCCACGACAAGAGCGGCTACGCGCTGAAGGTGACCCTCGACTCCGACTGGCTGAGCGACGCGCACCGTGTCTTCCCGGTCACCGTCGACCCCACCGTCACCGACGGCTGGACCACGACCTATGCCGAGTCGGGCGCCGCCGGCGACCACTCCTACGAGCAGACCGTCAAGGTCGGCTCCTACGACTCGGGCATCCACTCGGCGAACAGCTTCGTCAACCACTGGGACACCGCCTGGGACGGCAGCGGCAACACCGTCACCGCCGCGACCCTGCGGCTGTTCGACACCTGGGCCGCCACCTGCACTCCCGAGCGTTTCGACGTGGCCCTGGTGACGAAGTCCTGGACGCCCGAGGGCGTCACCAGCTACCCGGGCCCCACCTACGGCTCGTCGATCGGCAACCTGACCCCGAGCGTGCCCACGGCCTGCGCCAACACCGCCGCCGACCGCACCGTCGGCGACTGGGTCGACGTCCCGCTGTCCACCACCGCCATCCAGGGCTGGTTCAACGGCACCACCGCCGACTACGGCCTCGCCGTGTACGCGTCCACCACGGACGCCCTGCACTGGAAGCAGTTCGGCTCCTTCAACGATCCCGCGGGCGGCCCGAGGATCATCGTCACCTACACCGGCAACACCGCCCCCCAGCTGTACGAGCAGTTCCCCGCCGACAACGCCGTCGTGGGCACCACCACGCCGGAGCTGACCGCGTGGGCGGGTGGCGCCAACTCCAGTGGCGGCACGAGCAACCAGTACCGCTTCAAGGTCTACGACGCGAACAACACGCTGGTCGTCGACTCGGGCCTGGTAGCCACCGGTGACTGGACCGTCCCAGCAGGGAAGCTGGCCTGGGGCAAGAACTACATCTGGCAGGTCCAGGCGTACGACGCGACCACCAATCTGTACTCACCCGCGGATCCGTACGAGCTGTCCGTGCAGGTGCCGCAACCGGTGATCACCTCCGGGCTGTCGCAGAACAGCAGCGACCACGGCTTCGACGCGTCCATCGGCAACTACACCACCTCCGACACCGACGCCTCCATCTCCACCGTCGGCCCGTCCCTGGACGTCGAACGCGACTACAACTCCCGCGACCCGCGCTGGACGGGCGCCTTCGGCGCCGGCTGGTCGAGCATCCTCGACTCCCGCGCCACCGAGCAGTACAGCGCGTCCGGCGCGGTGACCAGCGTCAACGTCACCTATCCCGACGGTTCCCAGGTCGGCTACGGCAAGAACAGCGACGGCACCTTCGCTCCGGGCACCGGCCGGTGGGCTTCCTTCACCACGATCACCGGCGGCTACCAGCTGACCGACAAGGACGACACAGTCTACGCCTTCACCCAGTCCCTGGGTTCCGGCGCCTACGGCCTGACCTCCGTGACCGACGCCAACGGCCGGGCGATCACCCTCGCCTGGACCAGCGGCCACGTCACGAAGATGTCGTCCGCCGTCTCCGGCCGTTCCCTGAACGTCGCCTGGTCCACGCTGAGCGGCGCCCAGGCCGCGCACGTCGCCACCGTCACCACCGACCTGGTCGACTCCCACGACCCGTCCTCCGCGCTGACCTGGAACTACGGCTACACAGGCGACCAGCTGACGACGGTGTGCGCGCCGCTGTCCACGACCAAGTGCACGACCTACGGGTACACGACGGCCTCCCAGTACCAGAACGCCTCCCTCGACCTCGATCCCGGCGCCGTGTGGCCGCTGACGGAGAGCTCGGGCACCACCGCGAAGGATGCCGTCCTCGCCAACCAGGGCACCAAGAACGCCACGTACGAGAACGTGACGCTCGGTGCGCCCGGCCCGCTCACCGGTTCCTCGTCCACGGCCGCCTCCTTCAACGGCACCTCCTCCGACATCGCCCTGCCGAAGAACACCGGCAACGACACCGACTCCGGGGCGCTGTCCCTGTGGTTCAAGACGTCGGCCGGACCGGGCGTGCTGTACTCCTACGCCTCCCAGCCGATCTCCTCCGGGCAGGCGGCGGGCTTCTACACGCCGTCCATCTACGTCGGCACCGACGGCAAGCTGAACGCCGAGTTCTGGTACAGCGGCGGTATCAACCCGATCGTGTCCTCGGCGTCCGTGGCCGACGGCAAGTGGCACCACGTGGTGCTGTCCGCGGCGGGCAACTCGCAGACGCTGTACCTCGACAAGACCAAGGTCGGCTCCCGCACCGGCACGGTCTCCATCCAGAGCGCCGTCGCCTTCGGCAAGAACCAGTCGTTCGACTACCTCGGCACCGACTTCCCGGGCGGCAACTGGCCCGACGAGCCGCACCAGAACGCGAGCGACAAGACGGGCTACGCCACCTACTTCAACGGCTCCATCGCCGACGTCGCCTGGTACGGCCGTCCGCTGGTCGCCGCCGACGTCAACTCCCTCTACCAGTACGGCACCCACGCGGCGAGCCTGCTCACGTCCATCAAGCGGCCGTCGGGCAAGACGTTCGCGGGCATGACGTACGACCCGGCCACCACCACCCTCACCCAGCTGACCGACGAGAACGGCGGCACCTGGAAGCTGGCCGCGCCCACCGTCGCCGGCTCCAGCCAGACCTACCGCGGTGCGGTCCTCGGCGCCGCTCCGGCCGGCTACTACCGGCTCGGTGAAGCGGCCGGCGCGACCACGGCCGTCAACGAGGTCCGCGGCGGCAACGGTACGTACAACGCGGTGACCCTCGGCGCCGCCGGCCCGTTCAGCGACCGGAAGGCCGCGACCTTCGACGGCAGCACCTCGTACGTCGAGGTGCCGACCTCGGTCCTGCACGGCACCAACGACCGCAGCCTCGAACTCTGGTTCAAGACCGCCAACCAGGGCGTCATCGTCGGCGACCAGTCGGTGCCGATCGCCGGTGCGACCACGGCCTCCGGCAGCTGGACCCCACTGCTGTACGTCGGGACCGACAACAAGCTGCACGGCCACTTCTACTCGGGCAGCGGATCCGGTTCGACGGCGTTCGGCTCCACCGGCACGGTCACCGACAACGCCTGGCACCATGTGGCGCTCACCGTCTCCGGCTCCACCCAGACCATGTACCTGGACGGAGTCCAGCAGGCCAGCTACTCCGGTGCCCCCAACGACCAGTCGAACAGCCACCTCTACCTGGGCGCCGGATTCGCCAAGAGCTGGATCAACTCGCCCGCCGAGGTCAGCCACTTCAAGGGTTCCATAGCCGAAGCGGCCTTCTACCACTCGGCGCTCACCGCGCAGGACGTCGCCGCGCACGTGCAGGCGGCGAAGAACTCCACCGGTCTGCTTCCGGTCGAGACGGTCAAGGTGACCTCGCCGGGCAACGCGACGCTCACCAACACCTACGACGTCAGCAACGGCAACCGGGCGCTGACCGAGACCGACGGCCTCGGCAACAAGACGAGCTTCGGCTACGACACCTCCGGCTTCGAGCACACGGTCACCGACCCCAACGGCGCGATGACCATCACCGGCCATGACGTCCGCGGCAACGTGGTCTCCTCCACGTCCTGCCAGGACCAGGCGGCGAACAAGTGCAACACCGAGTACTACACGTACTACCCGGACGACACCACGGCCCAGCTGACCACCGCGGACCCGCGCAACGACCAGCTGCTGACCGAGCGCGACGGCCGTTCGGCGTCCGCGACGGACAACACGTACCTGACGTCGTACACGTACGACTCGGCGGGCAATCAGACCGTCATCACCGGCCCGGCCGTGCCCGACTTCCCCAACGGCCGCTCCACCTCGACCGTCTACAGCGACGGCACCAGCGCCTACCCCTCCGCCGACGGCGGGGTCGTGCCCAAGGGCCTGCCGGTGAGGACGGTCAGCCCCGGCGGAGCCGTCAACCAGGTGTCGTACTTCCAGAACGGCGACGTCGCCTCCACCACCGACGCCCTGGGCCTGGTCACCTCGTACACCTATGACGGCGTCGGCCAGGTGCTCAGCCAGAAGGCGGTCTCCGACACCTACCCGGACGGCCTGACCACCACCTACGAGTACGACAAGAACGGCCAGGTCACCGCCGAGCACGACCCGCAGCTCACCGACCGCGTCAACGGCTCCACGCACGCCGCGGTCTCCTCCACCGTCTACGACGACGGGGACGTCACCTCGCAGACCGTCTCCGACGCGAGCGGCGGCGACGCCCCGCGCACCGAGACGCAGACCTACGACGCCTACGACCACGTCCTGACCGAGTCCGACGCCAACGTCGCGGCGGGCACGAGCTACGGCAACACGACGACGTACACGTACGACACCTCCGGCAACAAGACCAAGGAGGTGACGAGCGCCGGCAACGAGACGGACTACACGTACGACGACAACGGCAACCTGCTCACCCAGAGCCTGATGTACACGGGCGACCCGGTCAGTCCGCAGGCGCCCACCCAGCTGATCGAGTCCTCGCGCGCCTACGACCCGGCGGGGCGACTCGCCTCGATCACAGACGCGATGGGCAACACCACGTCGTACACCTACACCGACGACGGCCTGACCGCGACGGTGAAGAAGACGAGCGCCGACGGCACCAGCACCTACGTCCTGGAGTCGGACAGCTACGACGCGGCGGGCAACCTGCTCACGTCCACCACCGACAACGGTGAGACGGTCACCCAGTACACGGTCGACGCGTCCTCCCGGACCACCTCCACCACCGTCGACCCGACCGGTGTGGACCGGGTCACCACGGTCTCGTACACCCCGGACGACCAGGTCGCCTCGGAGACCGACCACGACGCCACGGGCTTCGACCGCACCACCACCAGCACGTACGACGACATGGGCAACCTGCTCAGCGAGACGTTGTACGGCGACTCCTCCGGGCACCCCGCGGGCTGGTGGAAGCTCGACCAGACCTCCGGCCGCAGCATCACCGACGCCTCCGGCACCGGCAACACCGCCACCGCAGGCCCCGGCGTGACCTGGTCGGACGGCGCGGCCAAGTTCAGCGGCGACACCGCCGGCAAGGGCGACATCGTCGCCACCAACGGTCCGGTCCTGGACACCAGCGCGTCCTACACGGCGTCCGCGTGGGTCAACCTGAGCGACACCTCCACCTACCGCACCTTCGTCGCGCAGGGCGGCACCGCGCGGGCCTCCTTCTACCTGCAGTACTCCAAGGCCGACAACGCCTACCGCTTCCACATAGCCAGCAACGACGCCGCCTCGCCGACCGCGTTCTACGACGCCAAGGCCACGGCCGCGCCCGCGCTGAACACCTGGACGCACCTGGTCGGCACCTTCGACGCCACCACCGGCGCGATGAAGCTGTACGTCAACGGCACGCTCGCGGGCACGGCCACCGACCCGACGCCGTGGACCGGCGCCGGCCCGCTGACCGTCGGCGGCGTCAAGACCACGGACGGCTCGATCTACGACGCGGTGGCCGGCTCGGTCACCGACGCGCAGGTCTACCAGCGGGCCCTGTCCGCCTCCGAGGTCTCCTCGCTGTACGGCAAGGGCCGCTCCGGTGGCACGGTCGGCAGCTCCGACCAGCAGACGACCAAGTACACGTACGACAAGCGGGGCCTGCCCACGTCCATGACGGACGCCGAGCAGCACACCACGGACTACGAGTACGACGAGGCGGGTAACCTCGCGGTCACCACCGCGCCCGCAGTGCAGTCCGAGCCGGACGGCATCGCCGCGAACGCGGTCACCGTCCGCCCGATCACCGTGAGCGGCTTCAACACCTTCGGCGAGGCCGTCGCGGAGAGGGACCCGAACCGCCTGGTCACCGACTCGGCCTACGACGCGGTCGGCAACAAGGTGAGCGAGACGCTCCCGTCGTACACGCCGGCCGGCGCCTCCGCGCCCGACGCGGGCACGACCGTGTGGACGTACGACAGCGAGGGCAACCAGACGTCGGTGACGACGCCGGGCGGCAAGACCACGTCGTACCTGTACGACCAGATGGGCGACCTGGCCCAGATCACGGCGCCCGACGGCACCAAGACGCACGCCACCTTCGACGCGAACGGCGAGCAGCGCACGTCGACCGACCCCACGGGGGCGCAGGCCCAGGCCACCTACGACTTCATGGGCCGCCAGGTCACCTCCACCACGATGGAGCGCTACCCGTCGACGCGGACGCTGACGACGACGTACTCGTACGGCGTCACCCCCGGCAACCCGTACGGCGCGCACCTCGCCTCGGAGCAGACGCCCGGCGGGGTGACCACCTCGTACGCCTACAACCGGGCCGGTGACGTCGCCTCGGTCACCGACGGCGCGGGCAACACCACCCGCTACTCGTACGACTTCGAGGGCAACGCCACCAAGACGACGCTGGCGGACGGCACCTACACGGTGACGGACTACAACGTCAGCGACGACCCGACGGCCACCCGCAGCTACGACGCGAACGGCGCGCAGCTGTCCAGCACGTCGCAGCAGTACGACGGTGTGGGCAACCTGGTGACGGCGACCGACGCCAACCAGCACACCACGCGCTGGACGTACGACGCGGCGGGCACCATCACCCAGCAGGTGGAGCCGGTCGACGCGACGACCTCGATCACGACGTCGTTCGGCTACGACGAGGCCGGCAACCGCACCCGCTTCACCGACGGCCGGGGCAACTCCTGGCGCTACTCCTACACCCCCTGGGGCCAGCAGGAGAAGGTGATCGAGCCGACGACGGCCCAGTACACGTCGGCCGCGGACTCGACGACGACGTTCGCCTACGACGCGGACGGCCAGGCCACGAACGTCACGATGCCCGGCGGCACGACGACGTCGATGACGTACGACGACAACGGCCATCTGAAGACGATGTCGGGTACGGGCGCGGACGCCGTGACGGCGAAGCGCACGTTCGACTACGACTCGGACGGCCGGGTGACGTCGGCGGACACGGACGCGGCGGGCATCGCCGGCGCGGCGGACTACCAGACGGCGACACACGACGGGTTCACCTACGACGACCGCGGCGACCTGCTGTCGGCGTCGGGTTCGGCGGGTTCCTCGGGCTTCACGTACAACGACGACAGCTCGATGCTGTCGCGCACGGACGCGGCGGGCACGACGAACTACGGCTACGACACGGCCGGCCGCCTGTCCTCCCTGGACGACGCGGCGACGGGTACGCACCTGACGTACACGTACGACCAGCTGAACGAGCCGAAGACGGTCAAGTACGGCTCGACGGGCCAGACCCGCACCTTCACGTACAACAGCTCGCACGAGCTGACGAACGACGTCCTGGTGCAGGGCGCCTCGACGCTGGCGAGCTTCACGTACGGCTACGACGACAACGGCAACCTCACGTCGAAGACGACGACGGGTGTGACGGGCGCGTCGGCGAACACGTACACGTACGACTGGTCGGACCGTCTGACCTCGTGGAACGACGGCTCGAAGACGACGGACTACCAGTACGACGCGTCGGGCAACCGGATCCGGGTCGGCTCGGACGTCTACACCTACGACGAGCGCGACGAGTTGACGTCGGACGGCACGCACTCGTACTCCTACTCGGCGCGCGGCTCGATGACGCAGGAGTCGTCCACGGCGGGCGGCACGGTCGCGTACAAGACGGACGCGTTCGGCAGCCAGATCGTGGCGAGCGAGCAGTCGTACACGCTGGACGCGCTGGGCCGGAACATCACCGACACCGACACGGGTGCCCAGTCCACGCGGGCGTTCACGTACTCGGGCGCGGACAACACGATCGCCTCGGACGGGGACGCGACGTACACGTACGACCCGGGGGGCAGCCTGGTCGGCATCAAGCAGACCGGCAGTGCCGGGGTGCTGGCGCTGACGGACCAGCACAACGACGTGGTCGGCGAGTTCACCTCGGGCGGTACGTCCCTGGCCGGCTCGGCGACGTACGACCCGCTCGGCAAGGTGACGACGACGCAGACGCTGGTCGGCCACCTCGGCTTCCAGTCCGGCTGGACGGAACCCGGAACCGGCAACGTGGGCACGGCGTCACGCTGGTACGACCCGAACACGGGCGAGTTCCTGAACAAGGACAGCGTCTCGCTGGGCGCGACCCCCGACTCGGTGGCGGCGAACCCGTTCGCCTACGTCGACGACAACCCGCTCGCGGGGACCGACGAGTCGGGCAACTGCTCCTGGTACGACGTGGTGTGCGGGGCGAAGAAGATCGCGCACAAGGCGTCGCACGTGGTGCGGCATGTGGCGCACAAGGTGTACCACGCGGTCAAGCACGTGGCCCGCAAGGTGGTGCACGCGGTCAAGCACGCGGCGCACAAGGTCGCGCACCGGGTGCGGGACGTGTACCACGCGACGTTGCGGGCGACGCGACGCGTGTACTACTACGCGGCAAGACACGTCAGACGCGCGTATCACGCCGTGGTCCATGCGGTGCATACGGCCTATCACAAGGTGTCGCGTGCGGTGCACCGGGTGGTGCACGCGGCGAAGAAGATCGCCCACAAGGTCGCGCACACGGTGAAGAAGGCGGCCCACGCGGTCGCGCATGCGGCGAGAACGGCGTACCACGCGACGGTCAAGGCGGCGAAGTCAGCGGCGACCTACGCCAAGCACCACGCCGCGGCGATCACCTCCTTCGTGGTCTCGACGGCGGTGTTCGCGGGCTGTGAAGCGGCGACGTGGGGCGTCGGCACGATCGGCTGCGCGGCGATGGCGGGTGCGGCCGGTTCGCTGGTCGAGCAGGGCTTCAAGTGCGCGGAGAACGGCGGCGGCGACTGCAGCGTGGGCGCGTTCGCGGGCTCGGCGGTCGAAGGCGCGGTCGCCGGTGCCGTGGGCGGCGCGCTGGGCAGCCTGGGCGGCAAGATCCTCGCGAAGGTCGCGCCCAAGGCGATGAAGGTCGTGGGCGGTCTGTTCGGCAAGGGGGCGACGGACGCGGAGGAAGTGGCGGCCAAGGACGCCACCGACGAGGCGGCGTCGCAGGCGGAGGCCGAGGGGGCGGGGTCTCGTAGCCAGTCACATTCCGAGTCGGGATCGAGCTGCCGGATTCCCGGAGCGCCGCACAGCTTCACTGGTGCGACTCGGGTGCTGATGGCCGACGGTTCGACGAGAGCGATCGACCAGGTGCGGGTGGGCGACACGATCGCCAACTCGGTGCCGGGGGTTGCGGGCACGGAGGCGCACAAGGTCACCGCGGTGATCGTGACGCACACCGACCACGACTTCGTAGACCTGACGATCAAGGCGACGGCAGAGTCGGGCACGAAGCAGGCGGCGAAGGACGGTGCGAAGGCCGGCATCAAGGCCGGGGCGAAGTCCCTGGCCAAGAAGGCGGCGCGCAAGGCGGCGTTCGGCCTGGCGGCTTCGGTGGCGGTACTGGGCGCGCTGGCGGCGAGCCACGGCCACGGCGGCCAGGCGCCGGTGGCGGCGGTCAGCTCGGTGGTGTCGGCGCAGGACACCAAGGCCGACGCGGGTGAGAACGACGCTCAGGGCGCACACCTGACGACGACCTTCCACCACCCGTTCTACGACAGGACCCAGTCGGCGTTCGTCGAGGCGAAGGACCTCAAGTCCGGCGACGTCCTCCAGACGCCCGCCGGCACGGCCGAGGTCACCGGTGTCCGGCTGTACCACGCGAACACCACGACCTACGACCTCACCATTGGCACCCTCCACACGTACTATGTGGAGGCTGGCGATACGCCGGTTCTGGTTCACAATTGCTTTGATGCCGAGGCTGAGCATGCTCAGCTGCCCGAATGGAACGGCGGCCAAATTGAAGGCAGGTGGGCAGCGCCTGGTCGCGCAGTGGAAGGTATCAAGAGCGGCGAGAAAAGCAGTGAGATGGCCCAGAATGCCCGCGACTTCCTCAAAGAGAAACTGAACCTTTCCCGGTAAGCGATCATGCCTGTGTGTGAACGTTCAGATGGTGCGGTCGTATTCAAGTTGGAGTAGGACGAGGGCTGCGGCGGCGATCTGGGTGATGCGGCTGGGATCGAGGCTGACCCGCCGCAGGGCCTTGAAGGTGGTCTTAAGCAGGGCATTCGCGCGTTCGCACATCCCGTGGATGCCTCGGATGACCCTGTTGAAGGTCTGCTGGGCTTCGGTGAGTTCACCGCCCGCGGGCTTCTTGACCGGGTGACGGAAGCCGTCTCCGGCGTTCTCGTAGCCGAGGTCGACCAGGGTCAGTGTGCCCAGTTGGTCGGCGAGCCGGTTCAGAGCATCGACGAGCCCGTGGTGGCGGGCGCAGGTAGTGTCGTGCTCGCGGCCGGGCCGCACCGGCGAGACCCAGATCGGCCAGCCGTCCGGGGCGGAGATGACCTGCACGTTGCCGCCGTGATGCTTGTGCTTGCCCGACCACCAGAGGTCTGCCCCGTTGGGCCCCGGGGCGGCGACGCGGTCGGTGCGGATGACCGTGCCGTCCAGATTGAGATGGGTCAGGCCGGCCGCCTTCGCCCGTTCCAGCGCGGTGGCCAGGTCCGGTGCCCCGGCCGCCAGGACCGTCAGTCCTTCGTGCAGGTATCGGTAGGCGGTGGACGTGGACAGGGCGTTGTCGCGGGCGAGTTGGGACAGACGGGTGCCGTCGATGAACCAGCGCAGGATCAGCACGGCCTGCTTGAAGCAGCCCAGGGCGCGGCGCCCGCGGCGGGTGCCGACCTCGGTTCGATGGCTTCGCAGGAGCCGGGCCAGGTGCTCGGCGGTGGAGCGCCGGACATCGAGCACGGCGGTGTATGTGACACTGGTCGGCACGTGAGGCCCCTCGGTCGGATCTTTCTGTTGCAAGATCGTTCCTACCAGGGGCCTTACGCCTGCCCGGAGTTGGGAGTGCACCACGAGACACCCGGAGGCGATCACACTCAGCGACCGCCGGTTACCGAGAAAGGCTCACTGAAGCAGTCAGGAATGCTGAGGGGCGGCGTCCCGGGTAACTACAGCCACGTTGAACAGAAACTGGCTGCAAGGATGTTCGACGAGGTGGACCCGCTTAACGAGGTGGATGTTGTCATCAACCATACGGGTGGGCCTTGCCCCGAGGACCTTGGCTGCAATAAGGTCCTGGATGATGTTCTTTATGGTAGCGGCAAGCAGATGAGAGTGCATTGGCGTGATACTGCAGGCGAAATGCAATGCAGACTGTACGGACTTGTGCGGGGAGGTGGGGGATGCTGCGGGGTGCTGCAGCGGTTTTCAAGGAAGAGCATAGCGAGAATCCCTTCCTGCTTGATTCGGCAGATGCTGTTGACCTGATGATCGATGCGCTCATCGCCGGCTATCCTTCTCGCAATACGGCCAAATTGACGTCCCTGGACCGAATGTCTCTCCCGTCGGGCGATCCGGATCACGAGTTTTTGGTCGGGGTCAACCCTGATGCGCAGGTTGGCATCGTCTGCTTCGCAGATGTAGAGGCCAGCTTCGTTCCTGGCGGCGTGGCCGACAAAGAAGAGGTGACGTACATGCTTCTCACCTACCCAAGGGACTTTTTGGAATCACCAGAGATTCCCATCGATCTGGTTCGCCAGGTCACGAAAGAGTTCGTGCTTTCCGGCGGTCTTCGGCCCGCGTGTATCGAGTGGCAGGAAGAGCCGTACTGATATAGGAGTGTGCCTAATACTCCAGCTGTAGATGGTGATCTTGCTCGTCGGGCGTCACGCCATGGATGACCTGCTTCCAGGTGCGGGTGGGCGGGCCCGGCTTCCGCGCCACCTCAGGTGGGCTGGTCCGCATGGTTGTTGCCGGCGCTCCCCATGCCGAAGAACTTGCCCTGTTCGCACAGGGAATCGATCTCGGCGATCTCCTCCTCGCTCAGCTGCGCGTCGAGCGCGATGCCGATCACGTGCCGGGCGTGGGCCAATCGTCGAGCAACATCCCAGTCGGCGACGAACTTGCCGACGGTGTATTCGTCGGCGGTTCCGAAGGCCTGACGGGATCCGAGTCGATCGAGGGAGACGACGAACTCGTTGAGGTCCTGCAGGATCGCTACGGCCTCGTTGAGGGGCAGGCGGATGTCTCGGGAGGACATTTCCATCGCTGGCTTCAACTCCATTCCGGGCGGTGGGGATTGTGGCGGCGGACGAGTCCGGCTGGGCACAGAAGCGGCCACCGGTGATCATCGTGGTTTGTGAAGACAACGAAAGATCAAGCGGCGGCCGCAGGTCACAGCGTAGACCCGGTCCGGTGGCAGGACGCATTCGAAGGCCTGATGAGCCGCATCGCGGGTCGTTTCGCGCGGGTGGAACCCCGCCGCAGGGTCCGGCGGTTGGTACTCGGGCTCCTGTCGGACCTGCCGCGCAAGAACTGCTGGACGATCGCCGAGTGGGCCGGGGAGCCCACCCCGGACGCCATGCAGCATCTACTCAGCCGGGCCAAGTGGGACGCCGACGCGGTCCGTGACGACGTGCGGGGCTATGTGGTGGAACATCTGCACGACGAGCGGGCGGTGCTGGTGGTCGACGAGACCGGCGATGTGAAGAAGGGCACCGCCACGGTCGGCGGCCAACGCCAGTACACCGGCACGGCCGGCCGGATCGAGAACGCCCAGGTCGCCGTCTACATGGTCTACGCCGGTCGGCGCGGGCACGCCGCAGTGGACCGGGAGTTGTACGTCCCGCGAACCTGGACCACCGACCCCGACCGCTGCCGCGCCGCCGGGCTCCGCGAGGAGACCGCCTTCGCCACCAAACCGGACCTGGCTGCGCGCATGGTCGCCCGGTTCCTGGACGCCGGCCACCGGGCCGCGTGGGTGGCTGGCGATGAGGTCTACGGCGGCAATCCGAAACTTCGCACTGCCCTGGAGGAACGCGGCACCGGCTACGTCCTCGCGGTGGCCTGCTCGCACGAAGTCGTCACGAGGGCTGGAAGGTTCCGCGCCAATGCCCTGGCCAAGAAGGTCCCCAAGCGAGCCTGGCAGAAGCTGTCAGCCGGGGCCGGGGCGAAGGGCCACCGCTTCTACGACTGGGTTGTCATCGACCTCGCCGATCCCCGGCCCGCGAGCCGCCAGCTGCTGATCCGCCGCAACCGCAGCACGGGCGAACTCGCCTACTACCGCTGCTACTCGCCCGCCGCAGTGCCGCTGGCCGAGCTGGTGCGAGTCGCTGGATCAAGATGGCGAGTCGAGGAGTTCTTCCAGTCCGGAAAAGGCCTGGCCGCTCTGGACGAGCACCAGGTCCGCCGCTACGCGTCCTGG
Organism: Streptomyces sp. CA-106110; assembly: GCF_050936285.1. Classification (NCBI taxonomy): domain Bacteria; kingdom Bacillati; phylum Actinomycetota; class Actinomycetes; order Kitasatosporales; family Streptomycetaceae; genus Streptomyces; species Streptomyces sp. CA-106110. The sequence continues at coordinate 7,285,660 of NZ_JBNJNB010000001.1, forward strand.
TCCCGCTGGGTCACCCTCACCATGCTCGCCCATGCCTTCCTCGCCGTCGTCAGAGCCGATGAGCATGCCCGCCAGTCGGCACCGAACGGCCTGATACCGCTCACCTGCAACGAGATCCAGCGCCTGTTTATCACTCTCGTCATCCGGCCCGTCCACGATGCCGCCCATCAGCTCGGCTGGTCCGACTGGCGACGCCGCCACCAGGCCCGATCCAAGGCCAGCCACTACCGGCGGCAAGCTGCTCAAACCTGAAGATCACCATCTACAGCTGCAGTACTAAGCCTTGATCCACCGACGTGGCCTGGAATGGATCTTCTGACCGGTTTTTGAGCGGGTTTCGGGTCGGTGTCTGTGTCTGGGCAGGTGGTATCCGCTGGTCTGCTCAGCTTTTCCACGGTTCGGTTCCGGTCGGGCCCTGGCGGGCGGGGTGGGCAGGGACTGTCAGCCGGGTTCGGGCGGGGCGTGGACGGTGTCGAAGAGGTGTGTCCAGGCGTGCTGCCAGCGCCAGTTGTGCGGGAGGTGCAGGGTGATGCGCCGGGCGGAGCGGGCGAGGCGGGCCGGGACGTGGATCAGGTGGGCGCGGAGGGTGGCGGTGGTGGCCTTGGCGTGGAAGGCGGAGGTCAGTGCGCCGGTGGCCCGCAGGAGGTTGTAGGCCATGGCCCACAGGGTCAGCCAGGCGGCGTTGGCGTGGAAGTGCGCGGACGGCAGGTGGGCCATGGCAGAGGCTTTGCTGTCGGCGATGACCTGCTCGATGACGGCGTGGTGGCGGTGTTCCCGTTCCGCCTGGAGCGTCGGAGCGGGGTTGTCGGTGAAGAACGGGTGGTAGCGCCAGGCGGGGAAGAGCTCCCCCTGCTCTCCCACGACCGCGGGTTTGGCCAGGTCGCGGACCCGGCGCACGATCAGCCGGGCGGTGACCCGCTCCGCCTTCTTGCGGCTGGCGAACGCGGTGTAGGCGGGTATCTCGGCGACTTCGGCGTCCGAGATGAGTTCCCCGTCTCGGGGTCGGGCACCGCGGTCGGGTAGGTGATCTGCCGCCATGCCTGGTCGGGGATGGCGAGGATGGCCCGCTTGATGGAGGGGTTCATGCCGGCGGTGATCGAGAAGTGGGCGCCGGCCCGGCGGCAGGCGGCGATCACCCCGGCGTTGTAGAACTGGGAGTCCGCCCGCAGGATGCGGGTGCCGGTGCAGCCGGCCTCCGCGGCGGTAGCCAGGGCCTCACTGACGAACTTCGGGGCGCCGCGGGAGTCGGCTGCCTTGCCGCGGCGCATCCGCACCCCGGCGATCACCGGCCGGGACTGTGGAGTGCAGATCGTGGCCAGCAGTGGGTGCAGGGTGCGGATGCCCTTGAACCGGCCGTACTCGGCGCCCTGCTTGGTGCGGCCGTATACGCGTTTGTGGGTGGAGTCGACATCGATGAACGCCATCTGGTCGGCCCCGGGCAGCAGTGGGGTATGCGCGGCCAGCGCACCCAGGAACCTCCTGTGCACGGCGTGGAGTTGGAGGGCATGGCCGTGGGTGAACGCGCGCAGGAAAGTGCCGAGCGTGGAGGGGGCACGAATGCCGCCGAACATGGCCGGCATCGCACCGTGCCGCAGGACGTCGAGGTCGTCGATGCTGTCCGCACCCGCGACCATGCCGGCCACAATGCTGGTGACCTTCGCGTCCGCCGCCGCACCCGCGCCGTTCGTCACCCCGGTCAACTTGACCTTCTCCGTCACCAGTCGCGGCAGACCACACCGCTCGGCCAGCCGCATCACCGGGACCAGCCCGGCATGCGCAATCAGATTCGGATCATCGAACGCAGCGGAGACCGCCGCTGGCGTATGGGAAACTTGCATCTCGGAAGTGCCTTGCTGATTGTGCGTGCTGGAAGCGTGAAGAACTCCCATCATCGCAGGTCACAAGGCACTTCTTCATTTTCCCAAGCGTCATCCACAGGCATCGGTCGGTGGATCGAGGCTAAGGGCGCTTGACGGCAACGCCGTCGGACGCCGGAACCCCCACCCGCGGTTGACGGTGGGGGTTCCGGCGTCTCTGCGTGGTGTGGTCAGTTGGGTGGGACGGTGGCCATCGGCGGGTCTTCGGGGTCGTCGCCGTCTCGGAGGACGTCGCCGAGTTGGTTGATGGCGTCGTATTGGAGGCGCAGGCGGACGTGGGCGTAGACCTGGGCGGTGATGCCGATGTTGGCGTGGCCGACTAGTTCCTTGATCGTGACGACTTGGACGCCCTGTTCCAGGAGCAGCGTCGCGCACGTGTGGCGGAGGTCGTGGAAGCGGATTCGTCGGATGCCTGCCTGGTCGAGTAGTCCGGTGAATCGCCGGGCGACGTCGCTGGGGTCGAGAGGTGTGCCGATACGGGTGGTGAAGATCAGGCCGTTCTCCCGCCATCGGACCCCGGCGGCCGCCCGCAGACGCTCCTGCTCCTGGCGGTGTTGTTCGAGGACGGCCAGGCAGGTGGTGGGCAGCGCAATGCGTCGTTCGGCGGCGCGGGTCTTGGTGGGGAAGAGGGCGAGGCCTCCGGCGGGGTTGTGCTGGAGGCTGCGGCGGATGTTCAGGGTGCCGGCGGCCGGGTCGAGGTCGGCCCAGGTGAGGCCGAGTAGTTCACCGCGCCGCAGTCCAGTTCTCAGGGCCAATTCCCACAGAGCCCGGAGTTTGTCCCGCCGGGCCACTTGGAGGAAGCGGCGTGCTTCGTGGGCCGTGAGCGGTTCGAAGCGCCGGTGGCGGGCCGGACTGAGTTTGACGTTGCGGGCGACGTTGCGGGGCAATTCGTCCTCCCGGACGGCGTGTTCGAGTGCGGACTTGAGGACGGAGTGCACGTAGGCGACGGTGAGCGGGGACAGGCGTTTGCCGCAGCAGTTGCCGATGGCGCAGCAGCGGCGTGGTGCGGCGTCGAGGTTGCGGGCGCAGCACTGGCAGGCGGTGCGGAGCCGATCGAGCCCCGGCTGCGCTCCGCTCCGCCGGGCGGGCTTCCCGGCTCCGCTGTGCTCCTGCCTGCGGCCCGCTCTGCGCACGCTGCGCCGACGCGCACCCACAGGTGGATAGGGCCGGTGGCCATGAGTCGATCACCGCATGGAGCGGGCCACGGTCAAGGCGATGCCTCTGGCGGGGGATCGGCCGGCACCGGGATGGCGGGGGCGCCGTTCGCGACTGCGGGTCTGTAGTGGCGTAGGCGGGGAGCTCCCATCCCGCCTTCCGTCGACCCAGGCAGTGCCGAGCAGACGCGGCCCATGGCGTCCAGGTCGTTCGTACAGTGGCGCGCTCCACCTGGACGCCAGGAACCACGCCCGCTCCACGGTGTGTGGGTCGACGGCGGACGGGATGGGAGCTGGGGAATGTGGTGGTGGAGCAAGAAGATGCCCGCACGCAGCCTGCCCGATGACCTGTCGTATCGTTCCTCGTCGCCGGGCGAACAATGCGAACAAGGGGAGGGGTCATGAGCGGGGTCATCGGGCGAAGACACCTGGCAGCTATGGCTTTGATGGGCATCGGCATGACGGCTTGTGGCGGCGGGCATGACGGAGGCGCCCCGACGGCGAAGGCGACGGTCAGCCGGGGCGCCGAGCAGAATGCGCGTGTGCTGTCTCAGCAGCAGCTTGAAGATGCCGTCGTGGATGCGCATGACCTTCCTGGAGTCCAAGTGGAAGGGATTGGGGCGGGCACGACGGGCGTCGGCAATGGCGTCATCCATGCCGCACGCCCCGCGAACACCAACCCCTCCCTGTGCACGCCGGTCAGCGCCGCAGTGGACGGGGCTAAGCGGCTTGCCTGAAGTTCTGCGCGTAACTCTTCGGCAGCCAGGGCGAGGCCCAGGGTGCGGCGGTGGTCAGCATCTGGGTGGGTGAGCGCTGCCGGAAGAAGGCGTGGACCTGGCGCAGGCGGCCCGGCCAGGTGACGGCGGTGTTGGCAATGTGGGCCTTCAGCGCGGCCCAGATGCGCTCGACCGGGTTGTCGTGCGGGCTGTAGCGGGCGCCGAACAGCAGGCGCAGGCGGGGCTGGTCGGCCAGGTAGGCGGTCACCGCCTTCGCGTGGTGGATGCTGTCGTTGTCGCAGACCACCGCGACGGCCGGGGTGTCGGGGTAGGCGGCCAGCAGTAGCTGGAGGAAGGCGACGAAGGCGGCGGCATTGCGGCGGCCCAGGGTGTAGACCCAGGCGCCGGTGGCCACTTCCAGGGCGCCGAAGACGGTGGCCTGCCGGTTCTTGCCTGGGGTGGCCACCTGCTGCCGCGTCCCGCGCAGGATCCAGCTCGCCCGCACGTGCGGCAGTAGGTGCAGGTGGGTCTCGTCCTCGGCCAAGACCACCGACCCGTGGGGCAGGGCGGCGAGTTGGCGGCGCAGGGCGGCGAGGGTGCGCCTGCGCTCGGGGTCACCCCTGGCCACCAGGCGGGGCCGCCGCCAGGCCGCCTGTTCGCGAGTGTGCCGGTACACGGTGCGCAGGCTCATCTTCGGCCGGCCCAGGCGGCGCCAGATCCGGCGGATGGTCCACGGCCCGGGGCGGGTCAGCAGGCGGCGGATGCGCTCGCCCAGCCTCGGCCCGCCGAGCCGGGGCCGCCCCGCGCGGGGGCGATCGGCCAGGCCCGCCAGGCCGGCGGTGTTGTAGCGATGGATCCAGCGGCGCACCGTGGCCGGGTGGTAGCCGAGCAGCTCGCCGATCTCTCCTGCGGTCATGCCGGCCGCGGACAGCAGCACGATCACCGCGCGGGAGGCCTCTCGCCACCGGTGATGCAGCAGGTGATACAGGTGCTGGTACGCCGGACCGGGGCGGTTGGCGAACACGGATGCCGGACGCATACTGGCCTTGACCTCGCCGGTTTTGTCGTAGTTTGGTCAACCTCGATACAACACCCGGCGAGGTCTTCTCGTCATCGAGGCCATCGCGCCAGGCCGCCGCTGCCGCTCCAGATTCCGCGCAGAACTTCAGGTCATCCGCTTAGCGGTTACACCCCCATCGGCAGCGTGCAGCGCATCGCGGGCAGGCAGGGCCACTCTGCGACCCTCACCCTGGTGTCGTACCACTCAGCGGATGCAGCTCGGGTGATCAACGAGCTTCGCACGGCCTTGAAGTCCTGCAAGGGGTACACGGCAGGCCCCATGAAGGCGACCTACGAAGACGTCGAAGCCACCAACGACCCACCGCAGGGTGACGGCGGGGTCGCCTTCCGGCTCAAGCTGACCATGGAACCCGGTGAGGACGGCCTGAAGGTCCCCATCAGCGTGATCGCCATACGTCATGGTTCCACGCTGGCGATCTACAAGACGGTTTCCGACTCTCCCGGAACGTCGGCGAGTATCCCGAGCGATCTTGTCGATGCGCAGTCGAAGGTGTTGGACGCCGCCGTTCACACCACTCCGTAATTTTGAGCAATCTGTGCCCGTTCCCGGGAAATCACAGCCGATAGCAGGAGGCACCGCGCAGAGCAACGGCCCCACGGTGGCGGTTAGGCAAGATGGAACCGTTGTGTCAAGTCCGTACGTTGCCGTCGTTACTGCTGACACCACCGCCTGACACCAACAGGCGTGGACAGCAGCGGTCAGCGCCGGACCTGGACGGACTACCGGCCGGGAGCTCCGGCCAGTTGGCCGACGTGGCGGAGCCCCCGTGATGGACCTGATAAGGATGAGGCCAGACCTCAAAATCTCGGGGCCGTAGGCCGCCTCCTCACGCCAGGGCCTGTGTCCGATCCTGTCCCTGGGAAACGGTGCAGCTGAGGGGCTCACATCGGGCCATTGCGGGCGGACCAAGAGCCAGCCCAATTTGCGGCCAGCGTACAGGCCCCGATCTCGCGCCCCATGGCAGCTCCAGCCCAAAGCCGCTACACCGACCTACGGGTCGTCCGCTCGTTCTCCGCTAGTTTCTGCCCCCTGGTCATCTGCGGGCCGGGGCGTTTGTACGTGGTCCATGGTGGTGCCATCAGGCTTCCGCCCGAAAGCGGCCGCAAGAACGGCGGGGAGGTCGGCCTCGGGGACTGCCGCGCGCACCTCCGCTAGGACGTGGGGAAAGTCATCATCATCGATGGCGCCCAGATACTCCCTGCGCAATTGGTGAATGGCCTCGACCAGCTCAGGCCGCAGCCGCATCCATGCGCGGGACCTGCGGATCTCCTCCTTGACCTGGCCCATGAACCAGCGCATGACCCCGTACGGGATGTCCAGGTGTCCCTCGTGGGGATTGAGGGACACCGTCGGCTCCCGTGCCGGATCTTCGTCGGGGACGATCGCAGTCACAAGGTTTCGTTGACCGGCGACGAGGTCCAGTTCCAAGTACCAGGCGTCATCGGGTACGGAGTACATCGCGGTGATGGCGTAATCACCGTCGGGGTGCGGGATAGGCAAGTCCGCATGCTGTCGCGCCCGTCCAGCAGCAAACCGGCCCCGGCCTCTCGTGCCACAACCGTGCCAGATCCAACGGGGGAGTCATGGGGAATCCAGGAGCTTGACGGTAGCTCAGACCAACTGCCGCCGAGGCTAGAATCCCGCAGGTCAACCACGATGCGGCCCAACCTCGCTCCTAAAGCGGTGCTCCGTCGACGTTACGTCCGCGTCATTGAGTCTGAGCGCTCCAACGTTCTGCGATCAGCTGACAGTGCCCAAGGCCTCTGCAAGGCAGATGTCCTGATCAGGCGAGAGGCCGAAGCCCCCGATACGCGGACTCCAGTTGCCCATGCAGCGCAGAACTCGACTGGGGCGGGGAGTTGCATTCCCACCACTGAGAGGCGAGGCGTCAGGCTCGTGGAAGTACCAGGGAGGAGCTTCCCAGAAAGGGTGGTCCAGCAACGCCTCGGCGAGAACCGTGCGTGTCTGCGGCGGAGCGCCAATGGCGTCCAGGGCACTCTCGACAACTTCGACGGCGTCCGGGGGTAGTGCCTCGTCGCCGAGAACGGGCAATAGGAGGAGCAGGCGAGCGTGCGGGGTGGTGACCCCGGGGCCCGTACCTGGATTCTGAGCAATGTGGACCAGTTCGCGCCAGGCGAGACCGGGGCCGGCGAAGTGGCCCTCGATGCTGCCGAGCGACCGTGGTCGGTCCCAGCTGGGGTGGGTCAAGTAGTAGTCGATCCCGCAGTCCTCGGGGAAGTTGCGATAGAGGATCAGAATCGTGTGTCCGCGCTGCAAGGGCAGCCGGAGGACTGGCCAGGCAGCCGGGTCAGTGAGAGTCCCGTAGGTCTCCTCGGTGTCCGCGCCGTCGACACCGAACCATCCGGGCTCAGGATCCACGTCCTCCCCTTCGGCAAGCCACAACAGGTGCGCGGGCCAGAAACCGGGAAGGCCGAGCCATTCCTCACTGACCGCAAGAGGGTCGTCCTCATATCCAGGGATCACCACGCCACCATCCTGACACCTCGCTACCTGCTTCCTGGGATGAGTGTCCAACGGCATGTCAGCGCCGACGAACAGCGGCGGACAAGCGCGGACGTCTGCGGACCGTCACAGCAGGTGAGGGACATACCAGCCGAGGTCCAGCGCCCAGCAAAGTTCGTTCGGGACGAAGAGGTCCAGGGTTCAAGGCTCGCGCAGCAAGCAGGCGCCATGCTGGCTGTGCGAGTCCGACGATGCTGCCGTCAGGCCAGCGCAGGCATGAAGCCACCGCGGGCGGTGCCCGATGACAGCAAGGCAGACCAATCGAACGCCTCGGGCAGTTGGTCCAAGGACAGGACGACTGCTCCGCCGGCCTGCTCAGCATCCGCGCACCAGTCGCCCATGCCGTTCGATGCCGTGCCACCGTGGGTGCCCCCGACCACTGGCGCAGCGAGAGCGGGGACAACGAGTCCGTGGTCCCCAGGTCCGTCTACGACGCACAGGGTGAGTCTAGGGACGATGGTCCACCCCTCGCACAAGGTCACCGCTCCGTCCGACGCGGTCAGCAGCGGCAGGGCATCGTGGACGGGCGCGTCGGCCAGCAGGAGCACGGGCGTGGCGCCACGGACGAACTGAGTGTTGTCAGGATCCAGCATCACGGGATCACTAAAGCACCCGTCGAGTGAGTCCAGGCGGCCTCCCCCACCCCCTCAGCGCGTCACCGGCAATCCCGAAGTGAACCGTGGCCCGTCCCCCCGGTGCTGGACCGGGAAAGTGACCTTCAGGCCCCGCTCCTGGCCGGCCAGGGTGAGGTAGGTGACGTACTGCAGGCCCAGGAATGCCTTCTTCGAGCCGCCCGCGGAGACGTACGGGCGCGGGAGGTTGATGACCAGCTTGCCGGGCTTTCCGCCGCGGTTTCCGTCGAAGAAGAGCAGGCGCTGGTTGGTCAGGACTATGTACAGCGGCCGGGGCGTGACCGTGGCCATCACCGTGCCCGCGCTGAGGACGCCGACCAGGGCCGCGGTGAGCGCCTGCCTGCGGACGGAGACCGAGCCGACGCCCGCCAAGGTGGTGAGCTCCACCTGCTCGCCCTGGAGCAGCAAGGGGGCTGCACCCTCCAGCAGTTGCCTGGTGCGGCGGGCGTTGAGGGCCATGGAGGACTCCGGGTCAGAGCAGGAACGGTGGAGTGCGCGCGCAGGTCGGCTCAGCGATGTGCCGGAGGGGCCGATTGACGAGGCGTCAGTGAACAGCCACGACCAGTTGGGCGCGCCGATGGAGACGGGCGGACGTTATGGAAGCCCGGTGAACGCGAGTTGGCCGGTGGGTAGGGGGATGGTCAAGCCGAAGTCGTCTTTTTGCCGTGCCGGGCTCGGCGCTCCCCGGAGAATCGCGTTGTCACAGGCCTCGCCTAATATCCGCCGCATGTCGCTCGCTTCCGCCTCCGCCCTGCCGCCTCCCGACTTCGAGGTCGCTTCCGCCTTCCCCGAAGTCGGCTGGTTGCGGCAGGCCGCGGCTGCGTATGACTGGCCTGCCATACACCGCTACGTCGACGGGCTCCCGCAGGGCACCGACCGGGCCTTCGTCGTCGGCGTGCTGGCCGAGGTCCCAAGTGTCGAACACGCGCTGCGCGAGCTGGTCGCTGCTGCCCCGGACGATGTGTTCGCCCTCACCGTCCTCGGCGCCCGCGAGGTCCAGATCGGCTGGGGGATCAGGACCGGGGCGCGTGCCAAGAACGTGAGCCGGGAGCAGTTCGCCGCGTTCCACGCACATTTGCGGGAGGCCGAGAGGCTGCTCATACGGGCCACTGCCCTGGACCCGTCCTACGATGCGGCCTGGTCCGAGCGTCTGAACACCGCCCGGGGACTTCAGCTGGGACAGAACGAGGCGCGGCGCCGGTACGCCCGGCTGGCGGCGTACCACCCCCACCACTTCACCGGCCAGGCCCGCCTGCTCCAGCAGGTGTGCCCCAAGTGGAGCGGGAGCTGGGAGGCGGCGCACGGATTCGCCCGGGAGTGCATGCTGGGGGCGCCGGAAGGGGCTCTGAACGGCGGCCTGGTGGCCGAGGCGCACGTGGAGCACTGGCTCGACCTGGGCTCCGAGCCAAGCCGCGGTGAGTACCTGCGCCAGCCCCATGTCCAGGCCGAGCTCGTCGAGGCGGCTGAACGGTCCGTACTGCACCCGCGGTTCCGCCGCCCATACGGCTGGGTCATCGTCGAAGGATGCTTCGCTGCGCTGTTCTCGCTGATCGGGGACACGGCACGGGCCGCCGCCTGCTTCCGCGCGCTCGGCAACCTCGCCTCCGAGTACCCCTGGGCCTACTTCGGTGGCGACGCCGCGGCGGCCTACGTCAAACACCGCGACACCGCCCTCGCCCGAGGCTGACCGACCATGCCCACGAACACGCCGAACAGAGGCCGAAGATGAACCCCCAGGCAGCCATCCACCTCACCGAGGTCGACGGCATACCCACCCTCTTCGCGTACGCCACAGGGCCGGTGCGCGCCGGGCTCGTCTTCCGTGTCGGCGTCGCGGACGAGACGCTCGGCCGGGCCGGTGTCACGCACCTTGTCGAGCACCTCGCCCTGCACCGTCAGGGTCTGGCCGACTACCACTTCAACGGGGCGACCAAGGGGGCCTTCACCCACTTCCACGTGGAGGGCGCCGAGTACGAGGTCGTCGCCTATCTCCAGGGTGTCTGCGCCTCCCTCACCGACCTGCCCATGGAGCGACTGGAGACCGAGAGGGAGATCCTGCGCACCGAGGAGTCCCGGCGCGATGTCGGCCAACTCCCGTTGTGGCGCTACGGGGCCCAGGGCTACGGCCTGGTCAGCTACCCGGAGTGGGGCGTGCGGAACCTGCGCCCGGACGACATACGGTACTGGGCGCAGACCTGGTTCACGCAGGGCAACGCCGCGCTGTGGATCGCCGGTGAACGCCTGCCGGCTGGGCTCACGCTCAAACTGCCCGCCGGTCCGCGTCGCCCCATGCCCGCCGTCACCTCCGCCCTGCCCGTCACGCCCGCCTACTTCTCCGACGGCAAGGGCGGTGTCCTGCTCGATGCTGTCATCGCCGACACGACCGCTGCCCGGCTGTACGCGGGCGTCCTGGAGCGCGAACTCACCCGCGCCCTGCGCCAGGAGGGCGGCTACTCCTATACGGCGGCCACCGACTACGCCTCCCGCCGTGACGGCTTCGCTCTGGTGACGGCCTTCGCCGACGCCCTGCCCGCCAAGCAGGACGCGGTGCTCGGTGGCTTCATCGACGTCCTCGCCGGGATGCAGGTGGGCCGGATCGGGCAGGCCGGCCTCGAGGCGGTGCGCACGCGAGCCGACGGCGCGTTGACCGCAGCCGACGCGGCCGCACGACGGCTGCCCGGAGCGGCGGAGGACCTGCTCGCCGGGCGGCCGCCGCGCAGCCTGGACGAACTGCGGTCAGAATTGTGGGCGGTGACGCCGGGTCATCTCCATGCGGTGGCACTGGAGGCCGCCGGGACGGCCCTGATGCAGGTGCCCGGGGGGCACAGTGCGGACTGGGCGGGGTACACGGAGGCCCCTACGAGTTCGCCGTACGCGGTGACCGGGCGGCGGTTCGACTCGGTGCGCAAAGACGGCCCGGCGCTGGTGGTGGGGGACGAGGGCGTGAGCCTGACGGTCCGGGTCAAGGACGGCTCGGAGAGCGCGGCGACCGTTCTGTACAGTGCCTGCGCCGCGATGCTGAGCTGGCCCGACGGCGGGCGGCGGCTCGTCGGGACCGACGGCATTGTCGTCGATGTGGAGCCGGGCCTGTACGGCGTCGACGCGCACACGATGGCGGCCATCGACGCGGCCGTGCCGCAGACCGCTGTGGTATGGCTGCCGCCCCGGCAGCAGCCGCCGCAATCGGAAGCGGTCGTCATGCTCGGAGAGAACGGCGGGACCGGCACCGGGACGTCCGCCCGCCCCGCCCCCACCCGGCGGACGGGACGGCAGACTGCGGCACTCGTCGTCTTCGGCGTCCTCGGCGGCCTCTGCGCCTTTCTGGCCCTTGCGTTCACAGTGTTCGGCGCCGGCGATCCGGAGACGAGCACCGGCGAGTGGGCCGCCATCGCGGGCTTCCTGTGGGGCGTCACCGCCCTGCTGGTCTGGCCCGCCGTACGGATCCTGCGGCGCACTCGCCGGATGTGAGTCGCGCTGGGACGGGCACGGAGCGGTGGCCTCTACCGCAGGTACGGATTCCCGTGCAGTGGCTGAGGCCCCTGCGGCACCCCGTACGCCACCGGGCCCTTCGGTGTCCGCTTGTCGAACAGGGCGAACAGCAGCATCCCCGTCGCCGTCAGCAGGGTCAGCACCACCGCCGCGCCCAGGACGGGATCGCCCGCACCCTCGCTCCGGGCGCCCGCCCACGGCAGGGTCACCACCTCGTAGAGCACGAACGACGCGAAGGCGCCCCAGTCCGACCGCCGCCCGCGGCGGATCGCCACGTACAGGAACGGCACCCACACCAGCAGGCCCAGCGTTCCCCAGACGAGGACCGACCAGGCGATCCGCTGGAACCAGCCGGCCTCCGCACGCTTCTCCCTCTGCATCCCCAACCCCCCACGGCCACGACGCCCGCCCATGTGCCGCCGAGGAGGCGGAGAGAGCGCAGGGGGCAAGGCTAGAGCAGTGGCGCCCGCCCGCGGGAGGCGGACGGGCGCAAGGGGGGCCGGGGTGTGCGGCGGTATCAGGAAGTCCGGGCGGCTCAGGCCGTCTTCTGCAAGGCCCCCACGATCTGCTGCGTCAGCTTCTTCGCCGTCGCCGTACCGTTGTCGTGCCCGTCCGTCGACATCACGGTCACGACGTTCGTGCCGACGCGGGCCGCGATGAGCGTGGTGCCGTTCGTCCAGGCGCTGTCGGTGAGCGTGACGGTGTAGGCGGCGTCACCGAGGCCGGACGCCGTCCGACCGGTCACCTTCACCTTCGAGTGGGTCTGGTCGTCGGTGAACGCCGCGCAGGCGGAGGCCACTTGCTCCAGGCCCTTCAGGACCGTCGCCGCGGTCGTCCCGCGGAACGTGTCGACTTCCTGCGCGATGTCCTCGGAGGTGTTCTTGTCGACATAGTCGTTCTGCGCGAAGGACACGCCCGAGAGGCCGGTGACGGCGATCCAGCTGGTGCCGTTCAGCTTGGTGCAGTCCGGCTTCGACGACGCGGGTGCGGACGACGGCTCCACGTACGTGCTGCCGGAGTCCCGGGCGCCGCTCGGGTCCACGGCGAAGCCCGTGGCGAAGAACGACGCCGGTGCCAGGGCCTTCTTGAGCTGCGTGCCCGTCAGCAGACCCGCGTTGGGGTCCTTGCTCGCCATCTGCTTCGGCTTCGCCGCATCTGCGGAGGAGTCGGACGAGCCGGAGGCGCAGGCCGTCAGGGCCAGGGCCAAGGGGAGTGCGGTGAGAACGAGTGCCTTGACGGCACGCGACGGGGTGCGCATGGAGTCCTTCTGGAGAGCTGGAGAGCTGGAGAGCCGAAGCAGCCCGGTCTGATGATGATCACCGGGCCTGACGGACCCTATGGGGCTCGATCGGTGCGCAGGTCATATACACGTCTACGGAAGATCAAGCGTTCGCCAAGTCCGGGCTGTGGAGGTGGTTCGCGGGGGCATCGTTCCCCGGGGCGGAAGTTTTTGCCGTGCCGTGAGGGATTCTTGTGGTGATCAAGGGGCCCCGTTTTCCGATTGCAAGGGTGCCGTCGGTTACCCTGCCATCCACTTCGGGCGCTCAAGTCCCGTGCGTACGCGTACGCTTCCGCTGTCTCCGGACTTTCGTGCGGGCGTCGCCGTACCGGGCCCGCACCGCTCCCGGGGATCTCAGGACTTTTCTTCCGGCGGACGCCGTGTGCGTGCCGCCTGTCTGAATCGGGGTGGGGATGGCCGGCCATCGGCAGTCGAAGAAGTTCAGGTACATCTCGTGGGCCGTGGCCGGTACCGCGGTGGTCGCGGGCGCCGGGATCGCGGCGCAGTCGTCGATGGCCGCCACGACCTGGCCCGCCCAGAAGACGTACACGGGCCGCGCATTCGACACCTGCACCGCGCCCTCGCTCTCCGCGATGAAGGCCTGGAAGGGCGGCCTGTACGGAGCGGCCGCCGTGTACGTCGGCGGCAAGAACCGCGGCTGCAGCCAGCCCAACCTCACCGCTTCCTGGGTGAAGTCGGTCAGCTCGCTCGGCTGGAAGCTCATCCCGATCTACGTCGGGGCCCAGCCGTCCTGCCAGACCGGCACCAACCCCGAGAAGATGACCGCCTCCAACGCCGCCTCCCTCGGCACGAGCGACGCCTCGGACGCGGTCGCCAAGGCGTCGGCGCTCGGCATGAAGGCCGGCAGCGCGATCTACCTCGACATGGAGCCGTACGACACCACCAACAAGGCGTGCAACGACGCGGTGCTGACGTACGTGCGCGCCTTCGACAAGCAGCTGCACGCCAAGACGTACCGCGCCGGCTTCTACGGCTTCACCAGCTCCAGCGCCAAGGCCATCGCCACCGCGACGAACAAGACCGACTTGCCGGGCAACCTCTGGTACGCCCTGTGGGACAAGCAGAACACCACCACCACGGACTGGCCCTGGGCTTCGTCCCAGTTCACCAACCACAGCCGCGCCCACCAGTACATGGTCAACAGCAAGGAGACGCGGAACGGCTACACGATCACCGTGGACCGTGACGCCTGGGACGCGCCCGTCGCCATCACGGGCTGACGGGCAGGGCCGGCACGAACGGCTGAGGGACGGGACACGAGCGTCGCCCCGATGCCCGGGAGGGCGGTGAGGCTGCTCCGGCCGTGCGCGGTGCGGGGCGGCGTCACGGCCCTTCCCCTGGACGGTCCGGGGCCGTTGTGTCGCGTCCCGTCGTTCCTGCCGGCCCCGCTGTGGGCCGGCGAGCGGACAGGCGGCCCTGGTGGGTGGTCGACCGCCCACGGGCCGCTGTTCGCGGCCGCTGTCCCACTGGTCTTGCCGGTCCCGCCGTCGGTGGCCCGCACCGTGGTGTACGCGCGGACGGTGTGACCCGGCGGCTTGGTCGTCGCTGAGGCGCGCGGGCGGCGACCGCAGAAAAGCAGAAGAGTAGGGAATCGGTGGTCAAACAGGTCAGGCAGGTGTCCCAGGCGCGGCCTGCGAAGGCGCCGCAGGAGGGGCGGCTCGCCGCCATGGGCCGTGCGGCGGCGACCTGGCTGGGTTCGCTGCGCCGGCGCACCATCGCGCTGGCGGCGGGGTCCGTGGCCGTCGTCGTCGCGGTCGCCGTGGCCGTCGCGCTCCTGTCCGGGCAGGATGACCGGCCACCGGTCCCGGACACCCGGGCCCGGCACTACAACGACGTCGACGCCTGCCTGCTCACCGACAAGAAGGGCATCACCGGGGAGACGGCCGCCACGGTCTGGCAGGGCATGCAGGACGCATCGCTCAAGACCCACGCGCGCGTCAGCTACACGTCGGTGGCCGGTGAACAGAGTGCGGCGAACGCGCGTCCCTACCTCAACGGTCTCCTCCAGGGTTCCTGCGACGTCCTCCTCGCCGTAGGCGGCCCCGAGATCACGGCTGCCGCGCAGACGGCCCCGCAGTACCGGAAGGTCGGGTTCGTGCTCGTCGGCACCGGGGGCGGTGAGAAGCCGGCTGCCAATGTGACCGGGATCGAGACCGGCGACACCCTGCGTGCCGATGTCGTCGGAGCGGTCGAGCGGGCGGTGGACGGGCCGTCCTGACCGGCCGGAGCGCGGACGCACTCGCCCGTTCGGAGCGGTGACTCACGCGCCCGGCCCGGAGGGGTGACGCACTCGCCCGGGGCGGAGGCGAGGACATACCCGCCGTGCCACGGTGCCCGAAGTCAGTTGGAATCGTTGGTTCGAATGGGTTGGCCAGAGCCTGGCCACTGCCTACCATCGATCATCGCAAGACTTTGTGCACCGCCGCACAATCTCCTCAGGAGGCCACCTTGCACCGCCGTCGCACCGCGATCGCCCTCACCGCCGCCCTGGCCGCGGCTCCCCTTCTCAGCGCGTGCGGCGGACCGGCCCACGCGGGTTCCGCGGCCGTCGTCGGAGGGCAGCGGATCACGGTCTCCCAGCTGGAGAGCCGGGTGAACGAGGTGCGTGCGGCCCAGCGCGCCGCCGCCACGGACGACGCCCAGTACCAGCAGGCGGTCGCCCAGACGAGCAGCCTGACCCGCGACACACTCCACAGTCTCGTTCTCGACCGGGTCCTGGACCGCGCGGCCAAGAACGCCGGCGTGAGCGTCAGCCGTAGCGAGGTCGAGCAGATGCGCTCGAGCCTGGAGCAGCAGGCGGGCGGCGCGAAGGCGTTGCAGTCGGCGTGGCTGCAGCAGTACGGGGTGGCACCCCGGCGTCTCGACGACAGCCTTCGTACGGAGGTCGAGGCGCAGAAGCTGGCCGCCGCGCTCGGTGCCGACATGAGCACGGCCGACGGCAAGACCGTGTTCTGGAAGGCCATGACCGAGGCGTCGAAGGAGCTCCACGTCGGCCTCAATCCGCGCTACGGCGCCTGGGATGTGCAGAAGAGCAGCCGGGTGGACGTGCCGACCCCCTGGGTCAAGGAGGTCACCGCGGCGGCGACGCAGCGGACGGCGTAGCGCGGGTGCGGTTCGGGGGGCGTCGGGTGCCGTGCCGAGGCCGTCGGACGGCCTGTGGACAAAGCCCGGGGACGTCAGTGGCGTGCGTTACGTTCGAAGGGTGAACGCAACCAGCCCTCGCGACGACGGTCCGCACGCGACCGATGCCCCCGACGCGGCCGTCGGCCGAATCGTCCTGCTCACCACCAGCCACCGGGTCGCGCCCGGGCTGTTGTCCTGGCCCGCCTGGCAGGCGCTGCGCGACGCCGACCGGGTGCTGTGTGCGGACGGTGCGCACCCCCAGCTGCCCTATCTGCGTGAGGCGGGCATAGCGGTCGAGGAGGCCGCCCCGACCGCGCAGGAGTTGGTCGACGCCTGCGCCGGAGGGCACACGGTGGCCGTCGTGGCGACCGGCGAAGGCGAGCCGCAGCTCACCGACGGCCTGGCCCGGCTTGCGGGTTCGGGCCGGGTGCGGATGCCCGAGCTGGAGCTGCTCCCCGCGTCGTACGACCTGCCCGGCGCTCGTCTTCTCGACCTCGTCCAGGTCATGGACCGCATCCGCGCCGAGTGCCCCTGGTCCTCGCAGCAGACTCACGAGGGCCTGGCCAAGTACGGCATCGAGGAAGCGTACGAACTGGTCGAGGCGATCGAGGCGGGCGACCGCGACGAGTTGCGCGAGGAACTGGGCGACGTCCTGCTCCAGGTCGTCTTCCACTCCCGGATAGCCGAGGAGGACCAGGACGCGCCGTTCTCCATCGACGATGTGGCGGGCGGCATCGTGGCCAAGCTGATCCACCGCCACCCGCACGTCTTCGGCGACGAGACCGCGACGACGCCGGAGGAGGTCAAGGAGCACTGGCTGCGCACCAAGGCGATCGAAAAGCGGCGCACATCGGTGACGGAGGGCGTTCCGCTCGGCCAGCCGGGTCTGGCCCTGGCGGCCAAGCTGTCGTCCCGCGCCCGCACAGCGGGCCTCGACGTCCCGCTTCCGCAGGGCGAGGGCATCGGCTACGAACTCCTCGCGATGGCGACGCGAGCGGAGTCGGAGGGCGTGGACCCGGAGGCAGCACTACGAGCGGCGGCCCGCGTGTACCGGGATGCGATCCGGGGAGTGGAGAGCGACGACTGAGGGGTCGCTGACGCGGGTCCGGGGCGGAGGCGGCTAGGGGACCGGGGGCTCTCCGGTACACGGTTCTTGGGGGCGTGCCTGGGCCGGGTCCATGTTGATGCCGGCACGGGGCTGTGCTGCTGCCAGGCGTGCGGATTACGGAGCGGGCGTGTCCGGGTCCATGGCGGCATGACGGCGGTGGTGCCGCCTGGTGTGCGGTTCCCGGGGCGGGCCTCTGCGCCGGTCCGTGGTCGGTGCCGGCATGACGGCGGTGGTGCTGTCCGGTGTGCGGTTCCCGGGGCGGGCCTCTGCGCCGGTCCGTGGTCGGTGCCGGCATGACGGCGGTGGTGCTGGCAGGTTCGCGCATCCGGGGCGCGGCCCGGCGTCGGGCCCGCGCCTGGATCGGTCAAAGCCGCAGCAAGGCGACGCGGGCAGCCGCACCGGGCGCAAGGCCGTCGGGAAGGGCCCCGACGCGTGGCTCGGTCTGCCGGATACCGTCGAAGTGTGACCAGCCCGTCCCATCCCCAGCCCCCGGCGCCCGAACTCTTCACCTGGGAGTTCGCCGCCGACCCCTACCCCGCCTACGCCTGGCTCCGCGAGCACGCCCCCGTGCACCGGACGAAACTGCCGAGCGGGGTGGAGGCCTGGCTGGTCACCCGGTACGCCGATGCCAAGCAGGCCCTCGCCGACCAGCGGCTCAGCAAGAACCCGGCGCACCACGACGAACCCGCGCACGCCAAGGGCAAGACCGGCATCCCCGGCGAGCGCAAGGCCGAGCTCATGACGCACCTGCTCAACATCGATCCACCGGACCACACGCGGCTGCGGCGGCTCGTCTCCAAGGCCTTCACCCCCCGCCGCGTCGCCGAGTTCGCCCCCCGGGTGCAGGAGCTGACCGACCAGCTCATCGACCGCTTCGCGGAACGCGGCTCCGCCGATCTCATCCATGAGTTCGCCTTCCCGCTCCCCATCTACGCCATCTGCGACATGCTCGGCGTCCCCCGCGAGGACCAGAACGACTTCCGGGACTGGGCCGGGATGATGATCCGGCACGGCGGGGGACCCCGGGGCGGGGTCGCCCGGTCCGTCAAGAAGATGCGCGGCTATCTCGCCGACCTCATCCACCGCAAGCGTGAAGCCCTGCCCGATGCGCCCGGCCCCGGTGAGGACCTCATCTCCGGGCTCATCCGCGCCTCCGACCACGGCGAGCATCTCACCGAGAACGAGGCCGCCGCCATGGCCTTCATCCTGCTCTTCGCCGGGTTCGAGACAACGGTCAATCTGATCGGCAACGGGACGTACGCCCTCCTCACCCACCCCGAGCAGCGGGCCCGGCTGCAGGCCTCCCTCGCCCGCGGGGAACGCGGGCTGCTCGAGACGGGGGTCGAGGAACTCCTCCGCTACGACGGCCCGGTCGAGCTGGCCACCTGGCGGTTCGCCACCCAGCCGCTCACCGTCGGCGGGCAGGACATCGCCCCCGGCGATCCGGTGCTCGTCGTGCTGGCGGCCGCCGACCGGGACCCGGAGCGGTTCGCCGATCCCGATGTGCTCGACCTCTCCCGTCGCGACAACCAGCATCTGGGATACGGCCACGGCATCCACTACTGCCTCGGCGCCCCCCTCGCCCGCCTCGAGGGACAGACCGCTCTCGCCACGCTCCTCACCCGGCTGCCCGACCTGGAACTCGGGGCGGACCCGGTCGACTTGCGCTGGCGCGGCGGGCTCATCATGCGGGGATTGCGCACTTTGCCCGTAAAGTTCGCGACGGATCGTGATGTGCGGCAGCGGTCCGGCGCCGATTCCGGGGGATGACGCGGCGATCCCGCGGGCGGTCCCGGAAAGGTGACATGTGCTCAACTCTGTGATCTTCACGTGATCTGCGCTGCATTAACTTGTGACAAGTGATCGCCTGGCGCTACCTTCACGCAGCAGCGCGACGATTCGCCTCAACCGTCGCGCCGGTCCCTGCTGTCGTGTGAAAGGCAAGCGCATGCTCTCCGGGAACGGCCGTCACCGTCGCCCCCGCCAGGCTCCGGCTCTCCTTGTTGCGGCAGGGGTGACCGGTTCGGCGATCGCGATCCCACTGCTGGGCGCCACCGGTGCGAGCGCGGCCTCCGGTACCACCTGGGACCGGGTCGCGGAGTGTGCGAGCGGAGGCTCCTGGAGCGCGGACACCGGCAACGGCCGCTACGGCGGGCTCCAGTTGACGCAGCAGGACTGGGACGAGTACGGCGGCCTCGACTACGCCCCCAGGGCCGACCAGGCGAGCCGCTCCCAGCAGATCGCCGTCGCCGAGAGGATCCTCGACGACCAGGGCGTCTCCGTCTGGTCCGCCTGCGGTCTGGTCGCCGGCCTGAGTGAGGACTCGGCCTCCGCGCACGTCGACACCGGCCTCGCGGGCGAATCTTCCGACGGCGGGTCCTCCTCCGACTACGGCATTGACTCCGGACTGTCCGAGTCGTCCGGATCGACCACTTCGAGGCACTCATCGCCTTCTTCGTCCGCCTCCTCCTCTTCGTCGCCTTCCTCCGGGGGGAGTGAGAAGTCCTTCAAGGGTGCTTCCCGATCGGCGGGGTCTCAGGGTGACGGCGACGCGTCCACTGAAACGACGAAGAGCGACGAGTCGGACAAGTCCGGGCAGAGCGACACCTCTTCGAGGGCCGGTCGTCATCGCGGGAGCAGCGCCGACGAGAGTGCGGCGGGTGACCGTGCGGGCGACTCGGCCGCCCGGCATGCTTCGCGCGGCTCCAGCGCCGGGCGCGACGCCGCCGACGGCTCGTACACCGTCCGGCCCGGGGACAATCTGACGGCCATCGCCGACTCCCTTGACCTGAAGGGCGGATGGGCCACGTTGTACGACGCGAACAAGAAGACGGTCGGCGCCGACCCGGACCTCATTCTCCCCGGTCAGAACCTTGAGATCGGTACCGAGCCCGACGCTGGGCAGCAGTGAACTGCCTTGCCGTTCCAGGGGACTTCATGCCCTGGTTCGTGGCGAATGTCTGGTTTGGCGAGAGTGAGATATGAGTCTCATAAGCCCTGATCGTCTTTGAAATTCCGCGGATCGACTGCTTACGGTCGTGTCCGCTCGCCACAGCGGGCCCCCACGGTCGCAACGCCGAATCCTGCCAGCGGCCGTGTGGGAACAGTCGACGCGTCAAGCGCCGTAGGCAGGAGCGGGGGACCCAAGGTAAGCGCCGCGCCCGGACATTGACCGGGACGGCTCGGGGTGAAGCCGCGCACCACGTCGTGCGCGGCCGGGCAACTCAACCGGCCCGAACCCGACAGCTCACCTCGCAGGCGTCGGTGAGGGGATCGAACCATGCTGTGTTCCGGCAAGGGCAAGCACCGCCGCCCGTCCAAGGCCACTCGCGCCGTCACGCTCGCCGGTGTCACCGGCGCCGCCATAGCCGCTCCGCTGCTCGCGGCCGGCAACGCCTCGGCCGCCACCTCGGCCGAGTGGGACGCCGTCGCCCAGTGCGAGTCCGGCGGCAACTGGGCCATCAACACCGGCAACGGTTTCTACGGTGGCCTGCAGTTCACGAACTCCACCTGGGCCGCCTACGGTGGCACCGCCTACGCCGCGCGTGCGGACCTGGCCAGCAAGGCTCAGCAGATCGCCGTCGCCGAGAAGGTCCTCGCAGGCCAGGGCAAGGGTGCCTGGCCGGTGTGCGGCAAGGGTCTGTCGAGCGCCCCCTACAACGGCGCCGCGGCCTCCACGAACAAGTCCGCGAAGAGCACCACGACCACTCGCTCGACCGGTGAGCAGACGGCCAACCGCTCCGCGCAGCGCCCGGCTCCCCAGAAGACGGTCACCACCCCGACCGGCCAGAAGGTCAAGAAGGGCGACGGCGAGTACAAGGTCGTCAAGGGTGACAGCCTCAGCTTGATCGCCGCGAAGCACCACGTCCAGGGCGGCTGGAAGAAGCTGTTCCAGCTGAACAAGGACATCGTCAAGGACGCCGACCTCATCTACCCGGGTCAGCAGCTGCACCTGAAGTGACAGCTGCCGGGCAGCCGGCTCACAGGGTCCCCCCAGACGTGACCTCCATGGTGGGGGTCGCGTGAGATCCACCCCCGTCCCCACGGGCTCCCCGCTCCGGTGCGTGTTCCCCCGTACGCACCGGAGCGGGGCCTTTTTGCCTGCGCGCCGTGCGATTTTCACCGGGCTTTCCTCTCCTTCTTTGTTCCGAGTAGGAACAATGTGTACCGTCACCCTGTCCTGGACGGTCGGTCGGCTGGCCGCCCACCCGGGACGGATAGGCTCTAGTCGCAAGGTGCCCCGCACTCTCAGCGTCACATCCATGAAGGAGATGCTCGTGCCGTCCATCGACGTCGTCGTAGCCCGGGAAATCCTGGACTCCCGCGGCAACCCCACGGTCGAGGTCGAGGTTGGCCTCGACGACGGCAGCACGGGTCGTGCCGCCGTCCCGTCCGGCGCCTCCACCGGTGCCTTCGAGGCCATCGAGCTCCGCGACGGTGACCCCAACCGCTACCAGGGCAAGGGCGTCGAGAAGGCCGTCCTCGCCGTCATCGAGCAGATCGGCCCGGAGCTCGTCGGCTACGACGCCACCGAGCAGCGCCTGATCGACCAGGCGATGTTCGACCTGGACGCCACCGACAACAAGGGCTCGCTCGGCGCCAACGCCATCCTCGGCGTCTCCCTCGCCGTCGCCCACGCCGCCTCCGAGGCGAGCGACCTCCCGCTCTTCCGCTACCTGGGCGGCCCGAACGCGCACCTGCTGCCGGTGCCGATGATGAACATCCTGAACGGCGGCTCGCACGCCGACTCCAACGTGGACATCCAGGAGTTCATGATCGCCCCGATCGGCGCGGAGTCCTTCTCGGAGGCCCTGCGCTGGGGCGCCGAGGTCTACCACACCCTCAAGAAGGTGCTGAAGACCAAGGGCCTGTCCACCGGTCTCGGTGACGAGGGCGGCTTCGCCCCGAACCTCGGCTCCAACCGCGAGGCCCTCGACCTCATCCTCGAGGCCGTCAAGCAGGCCGGGTACGTCCCCGGCGAGCAGATCGCCCTGGCTCTCGACGTCGCCGCCTCCGAGTTCTACAAGGACGGCAAGTACCTCTTCGAGGGCAAGGAGCGCTCCGCCGCCGAGATGACGGAGTACTACGAGGAGCTCGTCGCGGCCTACCCGCTCGTCTCCATCGAGGACCCGCTGTTCGAGGACGACTGGGCCGGCTGGAAGGTCATCACCGACAAGCTCGGCGACAAGGTCCAGCTGGTCGGCGACGACCTGTTCGTCACCAACCCCGAGCGCCTCGCCCGCGGCATCGAGGAGGGCACCGCCAACGCCCTGCTCGTGAAGGTGAACCAGATCGGCTCGCTGACCGAGACCCTGGACGCCGTCGAGCTGGCCCAGCGCAGCGGCTTCAAGTGCATGATGTCGCACCGCTCCGGCGAGACCGAGGACGTCACCATCGCCGACCTGGCCGTCGCCACCAACTGCGGCCAGATCAAGACCGGCGCCCCGGCCCGCTCCGAGCGCGTCGCCAAGTACAACCAGCTGCTGCGCATCGAGGAGATCCTGGACGACGCCGCGGTGTACGCCGGCCGCAGCGCCTTCCCGCGCTTCAAGGGCTGAGTGCGCTGACAACGCCTTAGCCGGTCGTCCGTACGTCCCCGTACCCGGTCCCGTACCGTGTGCGGGGACGTACGCACGTATGAAGGGGAGGCGGGAGACATGGCCGGGAAGGACGGCGACCGGTTCTCCACCGCGACCAGGCTGCGGCTGCTCGGGGAGCAGACGGCGGCCCGGGTCTACCGCTCCCAGACCAAGCGGCAGGCGCGGCGCTCCCGGCTCACCGGCCGGGCCGCGCTGCTCGCCCTCGTACTGTGCTCGCTGGTCCTGGCGCTGGCCTACCCGATAAGGCAGTACGTCTCCCAGCGCGCCGAGATCGCCGACCTGGAGCGGCAGCAGGCGCAGGCCCGTGAGCGGGTCGAGCAGCTGCGCGACCTCAAGGCCCGCTGGCAGGACGACGCCTACGCGGAGCAGCAGATCCGGCTGCGGCTGCACTATGTGATGCCCGGGGAGACCGGTTACATCGTGATCGACCCGGACGCCGCCAAGCGGGCACGCGCGGACCGTGCGATGGCGGCGCGCCCCTGGTACGTGAACATCTGGGACGGGGTCGACAAGGCCGACAAGCCGTGAACGGCGGCGGCGCGCCGAACCCTCCGGTGGGAGAACCGCCGATGCGCCCTGCACGGCTGAGCCAGCCTCCTCGACTTGGCATCCTGGACGGCAGAGCGGACGTGAACCGATGGACCGTCGTGAACCGATGGACAGGTGAAGCGCCGTCCCGACCCGCGCCGGAGAGCGACCGCGACCGACGAGCCGACCATGAACCCGAGAGCCGCTGCGCCCGTTGACCCAGTGACCGGACGAACCAGCGCACCGATGAGAAAGACAGTCTGAAAGACAGCCATGGACATGCCCCCGCCGCCCACCCCGCGCACCGAGCCCACGGACGCGGACGTCGAGGCCATCAAGCAGCAGCTCGGGCGCTCCCCGCGCGGGCTGCGCGCGATCGCGCACCGGTGCCCGTGCGGACAGCCCGACGTCGTGGAGACGGCGCCGCGCCTCCCCGACGGCACACCCTTCCCGACGACGTACTACCTGACGTGCCCGCGCGCCGCCTCCGCGATCGGCACGCTGGAGGCGAACGGCGTCATGAAGGAGATGACGGAGCGCCTGGCCACCGATCCCGAACTGGCGGCCGCGTACCGCGCCGCGCACGAGGACTACATCGCCCGCCGTGACGCCATCGAGGTCCTGGAGGGCTTCCCGAGCGCAGGCGGCATGCCGGACCGGGTGAAGTGCCTGCACGTGCTCGTGGCGCACTCCCTGGTCGCGGGACCGGGCGTCAATCCGCTGGGCGACGAGGCGATCGCGATGCTGCCCGAGTGGTGGCGCAAGGGCTCGTGCGTGACGCCGGCGGGCGCGCCGTCCGGTGACGAGGGAGACGTGGAGACGTCGGGCACCGGCTGGTTCGCCGCCAAGCCCGTCGAAGATGAGGAGGACGAGAAGTGACACGCGTCGCCGCCGTCGACTGCGGTACGAACTCCATCCGGCTCCTGGTCGCGGACGCGGACCCGGCCACCGGCGAACTCCGCGAACTGGACCGACGGATGACCATCGTCCGGCTCGGGCAGGGCGTGGACCGGACCGGACGGCTCGCACCCGAGGCCCTGGAGCGCACGTTCGCCGCCTGCCGGGAGTACGCCGAGGTCATCAAGGAGTACGGCGCCGAGCGCGTCCGATTCGTGGCCACGTCCGCTTCCCGCGACGCCGAGAACCGGGACGAGTTCGTCCAGGGCGTACTGGGGATCCTCGGTGTCGAGCCCGAGGTGATCTCCGGCGACCAGGAGGCGGACTTCTCCTTCACCGGCGCGACCAAGGAACTCGTGGGACGTGAGGACCTGGCCAAGCCCTTCCTGGTGGTGGACATCGGCGGCGGTTCCACGGAGTTCGTCGTCGGCGAGGAGCATGCGCGTGCCGCGCGGTCGGTCGACATCGGCTGCGTGCGGATGACGGAGCGTCACCTCGTGCGGGACGGCGCCGTCACCGACCCCCCGACGGAGGATCAGATCGCCGCCATACGGTCCGACATCGAGGCCGCGCTGGACCTGGTGGAGAAGACGGTGCCGCTCGCCGAGGCGCGGACACTCGTCGGACTCGCCGGTTCGGTCACCACCGTCGCGGCGATCGCCCTCGACCTGACGGAGTACGACTCCACGAGGATCCACCACTCCCGGATCTCCCATGACCAGGTCCGGGAGATCACCGAGCGGCTGCTGAGGTCCACGCATGCCGAGCGCGCGGCGATCCCCTCCATGCACCCGGGCCGTGTGGATGTGATCGGCGCAGGCGCCCTCGTACTGCTCGCGATCATGGAGCGGATCGGAGCCGCCGAGGTCGTGGTCAGCGAGCACGACATCCTCGATGGAATCGCCTGGTCCCTCGCATGACCGCGAGCGCCCCGCCGTGCGGGGCGAAGCGGGCGGCCGACGGGTTCTGACGTGTGCTCAGGAGGGGCGCGCGGCGACCTTTTCTACTCGTCGGTAGCCTCTCCTGAGCGAGTTCGATAACGTATGAGCGCACCCGAAGGGGCCTCCGGGGCCCCTCGGCGAAATGCGGGCCAGAAACTTCGTGAAGTTCTTCACAAGGAAATCACCCCTGCTGGGCGGCGTTTTGGGTCCATGGGGCCATACGGGGGACCAATGGGCCCTTGCGGAGTGGTTTCGCGGGTGTCCCCGGGGGTGCGCGGAGGCCCGGTGACGGACCCCCGCAGAGACCCGTCGAAGGCCTTGACGGGCAGCTCACTCAGCCTTGACAACGGTCGGCCCTACACCGTGGTTCCGGGGTGGCGCCATGACCTCCGTCACGCGAGCGGCAGAGTGTAGCAGACACCTCGCACAAGCTTGTGAAGGGGCGCACGAGCGACCCCCTGGGGGCGGGTGGATACTCGATGCCATGAGCACCACGGAGCGTCCCAGGATCCTCGTAGTAGGCGGTGGGTACGTAGGCCTGTACGCAGCTCGTCGCATTCTCAAGAAGATGCGCTACGGCGAGGCGACCGTCACGGTCGTCGACCCGCGCTCGTACATGACCTACCAGCCCTTCCTCCCCGAAGCCGCCGCCGGCAGCATCTCCCCCCGGCACGTCGTCGTCCCGCTGCGACGCGTGCTGCCGAAGGCGGAGGTCCTCACCGGCCGGGTCACCACCATCGACCAGGACCGCAAGGTCGCCACGATCGCCCCGCTCGTCGGCGAGGCGTACGAGCTGCCCTTCGACTACCTCGTCATCGCGCTCGGCGCGGTCTCCCGCACCTTCCCGATCCCCGGCCTCGCCGAGCAGGGCATCGGCATGAAGGGCATCGAGGAGTCCATCGGCCTGCGCAACCACGTCCTCGAGCAGCTCGACAAGGCCGACTCCACGACCGACGAGGAGATCCGCCGCAAGGCGCTCACCTTCGTCTTCATCGGCGGTGGCTTCGCCGGCGCCGAGACCATCGGTGAGGTCGAGGACATGGCCCGCGACGCGGCCAAGTACTACCGGAACGTGTCCCGCGAGGACATGCGCTTCATCCTGGTCGACGCCGCCGACAAGATCCTGCCCGAGGTCGGTCCCAAGCTCGGCCAGTACGGCAAGCAGCACCTCGAGGGCCGCGGCGTGGAGGTTTACCTCTCCACCTCCATGGAGTCCTGCGTCGACGGCCACGTGGTGCTGAAGAACGGCCTCGAGGTCGACTCCAACACCATCGTGTGGACCGCAGGCGTCAAGCCGAACCCGGCGCTCGCCCGCTTCGGTCTGCCGCTCGGCCCGCGCGGTCACGTGGACACCGCGGCCACGCTCCAGGTGCAGGGCACTGACTACATCTGGGCTGCCGGCGACAACGCGCAGGTGCCGGACCTCGTCGGCCGCAAGGCGGGCAACGAGAACGCCTGGTGCCCGCCGAACGCGCAGCACGCGCTGCGTCAGGCCAAGGTGCTCGGCGACAACGTGGTCTCCGGTATGCGGGGCTTCCCGCAGAAGGACTACAGCCACGCGAACAAGGGCGCGGTGGCGGGCCTCGGCCTCCACAAGGGCGTCGCGATGATCGTCATGGGTAAGATGAAGATCAAGCTCAAGGGCCGTCTCGCCTGGTACATGCACCGCGGCTACCACGGCCTGGCGATGCCGACCTGGAACCGGAAGATCCGGATCTTCGCGGACTGGACGCTCGGCATGTTCCTCAAGCGCGAGGTCGTCTCGCTCGGTGCGATCGAGTCGCCGCGCGAGGAGTTCTACGAGGCCGCCAAGCCGGCGCCGGTCGCCGCGGCGAGCAAGCCCGAGGAGAAGGCCAAGGCCTCCTGACCCCGGGTCACACGGCAACACCCGAAGGGGCCGCCCGCCATCCGTGGTGCGGGCGGCCCCTTCGGCGTCGCCGGAGCAGCCCCGTCCGTGGCGGCGGTGCGCGGCCCAGGAGACCGCGGCCGGACTGTGTCCGCGGCGGCGGCGCACGGCCGTGAGACCCGGTCGGCGGCGCCCGCGCCGTGCGCAGCCGACAGCCGGAAGGGCCCCGGCACTTGGCCCACACGGGCATTTTGCCCAGCTGTAACGCCAACGGGGGACTGCTTTGCGGCCCCGCAAGTGTTTACGTGGTGTTGGACATTCCGGGATCCCCGTCACGGAGGTGTGCACCATGGCCGACACCGCGCCGCGGTTGATGAGCCTCGTCGAACAGTTGCTGGGAGTTCCTGTCCCGGTGCGCATTCGCGCCTGGGACGGTTCGGAGGCCGGCCCGCCCGGGGCTCCGGCCCTCGTGGTGCGCAACCGCCGCGCTCTGCGCCGTCTGCTGTGGAAACCGGGAGAGCTGGGTCTGGCCCGGGCCTGGGTCGCCGGGGACCTGGGTGTCGACGGCGATCTGTACACCGCCCTCGACCTCATGTCCGGCCTGATCTGGGACCGCGGGGAGGACGCCCGCTCCCTCGCCCGGGCCGTGCGCGACCCGGAGGTCCGCGCCGCCGCCGGCGGCCTCGCCAAGCTGGCCGGCTTCCTCCCGCCGCCCCCGCCGCCCCGCGAGGAGGTCCGCAAGGCCCGCGGCCATCTGCACACCCGGCGCAGCGACAAGCGAGCGATCAGCCACCACTACGACGTCGGGAACGACTTCTACGAGATCGTCCTCGGCCCGTCCATGGTGTATTCCTGCGCCTACTGGGCCGCGCCCGACGGCACCCTCGAGGACGCCCAGCGCGACAAGCTGGAACTGGTCTGCCACAAGCTCGGTCTGAAGCCCGGTCAGCGTCTTCTCGACGTGGGCTGCGGCTGGGGTTCCATGGCCCTGCACGCCGCCCGCGAGTACGGGGTGAGCGTCGTCGGTGTCACCCTCTCCCAGGAGCAGGCCATGTACGCCCGAAAGCGGGTCGCCGACGAGGGCCTCTCTGATCTCGTCGAGATCCGGGTCCAGGACTACCGCGATGTGGTC
Source organism: Streptomyces sp. CA-106110 (assembly GCF_050936285.1). NCBI lineage: Bacteria > Bacillati > Actinomycetota > Actinomycetes > Kitasatosporales > Streptomycetaceae > Streptomyces > Streptomyces sp. CA-106110. Next base: position 7,313,607 of record NZ_JBNJNB010000001.1, read on the forward strand.
GACGGCCCCTACGACGCGATCTCCTCCATCGGGATGGCCGAACATGTGGGCGCGGAGCGGTATCTGGAGTACGCCAGCGACCTGTACGCCCTGCTGAAGCCCGGCGGGCGGCTGCTCAACCACCAGATCGCACGGCGGCCCCGACGGGACGAGTCGTCGTACTCCGTCGACGCGTTCATCGACGCGTACGTCTTCCCGGACGGCGAACTCGCCCCCATCGGCACCACCGTGACCCAGCTGGAGCGCGCCGGGTTCGAGGTCCGCGACGTGGAGTCCCTGCGCGCGCACTACGCCCTCACCCTGCGCCGCTGGGTCGCCAACCTGGAGGCCGAGTGGGCGCAGGCACAGCGGCTGACCAGCCCCGGGCGCGCCCGCGTCTGGCGGTTGTACATGGCCGCGTCAGCGCTCGCGTTCGAACGCAACCGCATCGGCGTCAACCAGGTCCTCGCGGTACGGACCCCGGAGTCGGGTGCCTCCGGGCTGCCGCTCCGTGCCCGCGCCTGGCAGGAGTGAGCCTCGCCCGTACGACGAAGGCCCCGTTCCGCCGAGGAACGGGGCCTTCGTCCGCTGCGGCTACTCCGACTTGATCGCCGTCAGCATGTTCAGGCGGGCCGCGCGCCGGGCCGGCCACAGTGCGGCCAGCACACCGACCGCTGCGGCGAGAAGGAGGAAGAGGGCCATCCGGGCCCAGGGCAGGACCAGTTCGTAGGTCGCCAGCTTGGTGCCGAGCAGTTCACCGGCCGCCCAGCCGAAGAACACGCCCAGACCGATGCCGAGCACACCGCCGAAGAGCGAGATGACCAGGGACTCCAGGCGGACCATCCGCTTGATGCCCTTGCGGTCCAGGCCGATCGCGCGGAGCATCCCGATCTCCTGCGAGCGCTCGAAGACCGACATCGCCAGGGTGTTGATGACACCGAGGACGGCGACGATCACGGCCATGGCCAGCAGTCCGTAGAGCATGTTCAGCATCAGGGTGAACACCTGACCGATGCTGTCGGAGATGTCCTTCTTGTCCTGGACCTTGATCGCGGGGTTGTCGCCGAGCGCCTTCACCAGGGTGTCCTTGGCCGAGGCGGTGGCGCCTCCCGACGTCTTGACCATGACCTGCATGTCGGACGGGTCGCTCTGGTGCGGGGCGAGCGTCGCGGTGTCCAGCATGATGCCGCGCATCATCTCGGTGCTCTGGTAGATGCCGGCGACGGTCAGCTGCTGCCTCTTCCCGTCCTCGTAGGAGACCGTGAACCGGGAGCCCGCCGTCCAGTGGTGGGACTTCGCGGTGTTGTCGTCGACCACGACCCGGGTCCCGCCGACCTCGAAGGCACCGTGGTCGAGCGTCAGATCGGTCAGCTTGCCGATGGTGGCGCCGTCGACGCCGGTCAGGAACTCGGTCTTGCCGTCGATGCGCGAGGGCGCGTTGCGGAGCGGGCTGGTCGCGGTGACGCCGTCGGTCGACTTCAGCGTCTTCTCGACGTCGGGCGAGAGCTCGTTGCCGTTCGCCATCGAGACCACGTAGTCCGCCTTGAGCGCGGAGGACGCCATCTTGTCGATCGCGTTCTGGAGGCTGCCCGCCATCACCGTCAGGCCGGTGATCAGGGTGAGACCGATCATCAGGGCGGAGGCGGTGGCCGCCGTACGGCGCGGGTTGCGCACCGAGTTCTGCCGGGCCAGCTTCCCGGCTACCCCGAAGACCCGCATGAGGGGCGCGGCGGCCGCGATCAGCGGGCGGGACAGCAGCGGAGTGAGGACGAAGACGCCGATCACGAGGAGCGCCGCACCGAGGCCCATCGGGGCCTGCCCGTCCGAGCTGTTCAGGGTGGTGGCGTACAGAACCGTGGCGACGCCGGCCGAAGCGAACAGGGCGCCGAACGTGTTGCGCAGGACCAGGGATTTGGTGGTCGCCTTCGCGTGGACGCTGCTCATCGCGGCGACCGGCGGGATCTTCGCGGCACGGCGCCCGGGCAGCCAGGCGGCGAGCATCGTGATCAGGATGCCGACGGCGAGGGCGGTGGCGACGGTGCCCGGGCTGATGACGAGCGGGCCGTCCGGAACGCTGCCGCCGAGCCCGCCGACCAGCGAGCGCAGCCCCGCACCGATACCGACGCCGGCCACCAGACCCGTGACGGCCGCGACGGCGCCGACCACGAACGCCTCGATGAGCACGGAACGCGTGACCTGCCGGCGGGACGCACCGACCGCGCGCACCAGCGCGAGCTCCTTGGTGCGCTGGGCGACCAGCATGGTGAAGGTGTTGGCGATGATGAACGTGCCGACGAACAGCGCGATGCCCGCGAAGACCAGCAGGGCGGTGCGCATGCTGCTCGTCGCTTGGGAGATCCGCTGGGCCTGGTCGTCGGCCAGCTGCCGGCCGGTGGTGGTGGAGGCGGTGTCCTTGGGGACGATCTCGTCGAGCGCGTTGCGCAGCGCGATCTGAGTGGTGCCGGGGGCGGCCTTCACATCGATCTCGTCGTACGAGCCGTCTTTGTGGAACAGGTGCTGGGCGGTGGCCGTGTCGAAGAGGGCGAGGCTGCCGCCGGCGGCGACATTGCCGTCGTCGGTGGTGAAGATGCCCGTGATCCTCGGCGTCAGGACGGGGCCGTCGATCGACAGCCGTACGGTGTCGCCGACCTTGTACCCGGCGCGCCTGGCGGTCTCGGAGTCGATGAGGACCTCGCTCTGCCCCTTCGGGGCGTGCCCGCTGGCGATCGGATACCGAGGGTCCTCGGTCCCCCAGTAGTTCCCGCCCTGGGACTGGAAGCCGCCGCCGATGAGCTTGCCGTCCTTGTCGGCGATGGCGGTGAAGCCGCCGACGACACCGATGGCAGTGCCGGCGCCCGGCGCCTTGGCGGCCTTGTCGAGGAGGGCCTGCGTCAGCTTGGGCTCCTTGCCGACCTTGTCGCCGGTGTCCGCGCGGCCCTCCGGCTGGATGGCCACGTCGACCTGGTCGAAGCCCTTGGCCGAGCTCTTCTGGTAGGCGTCCGAGATGGTGTTGGTGAACACCAGGGTGCCCGACACGAACGCCACGCCGAGCATCACGGCGAGCACGGTCATGAGCAGCCTGGCCTTGTGCGCGAGCACGTTGCGCAGGGCGGTACGGAACATTTCTCTCTGTCCAGGGCTGGGGTACGGATGGGGCCGGCGGTCCCGTCGGGCCTGTCCGGCGATGCGGGCGAGACCGCTCAGGGCGAGGGGGTTCTGGGGGCGGAGCGCCCAGGGCCGGGGCGCACGGGTCTCAGCTCGTGCGGCCCTTGGCGTCGAACCGCTTCATCCGGTCCAGCACCGCCTCCGCGCTCGGCTCGTACAGCTCGTCCACGATCCGCCCGTCCGCCAGGAAGATCACGCGGTCCGCGTACGCCGCCGCCACCGGGTCGTGGGTGACCATGACCACCGTCTGCCCCAACTCCCGTACGGAATTGCGCAGAAAGCCCAGCACCTCCGCGCCGGAGCGCGAGTCCAGGTTTCCGGTGGGCTCGTCGCCGAAGATGATGTCCGGCTTGGACGCCAGCGCCCGCGCCACCGCGACGCGCTGCTGCTGACCGCCGGACAGCTGCGCCGGCCGGTGGCTCAGCCGCCCCGACAGGCCGACCATCTGGATCACTGTGTCCAGCCAGGCCTTGTCCGGCTTGCGGCCCGCGATGTCCATCGGCAGCGTGATGTTCTCCAGCGCGGTCAGCGTGGGCAGCAGGTTGAACGCCTGGAAGATGAAGCCGATCTTGTCCCGGCGCAACTTGGTGAGCTGCTTGTCCTTCAGCGCGCCCAGTTCGACGTCACCGATGCGGACCGAGCCGGACGAGAAGGAGTCGAGCCCGGCGACGCAGTGCATCAGTGTCGACTTGCCCGAACCGGAGGGGCCCATGATCGCTGTGAACTGCGCCTGCCGGAAGTCGACGGTGACCCGGTCCAGGGCGACCACCTGGGTCTCGCCCTGTCCGTAGACCTTCGACAGATCCGTGGCCCGGGCGGCCACGGTGGTGGTCCTGTCTGCGAGGGGGGTGCTGGTCACGGGAGGGTGCTCCTGTCGGGACGACGACGGTGATGAGGACGTGTTCCATCGTCGCGGCCGATCGGCGGCGTGTAGTCAGCCGCTGTTCCGGTTCCCGGGGCAGTCTCCAGTCGGACCGGCCGGTGCGCCGTCATACCTGGGGATGACGGGCGCCCCTGGGACGGCACCGCGCCGAAACCGGTCGCTCACGTCATGCGTGCCGCTGCCACCGCTGTCCTTCGGGGCGGTGAAATTCCGTCATTCCGCATGCGCGGGCCGTGGTCGCCCGAAAGGCTATTGGCAAGTGCGGATGGCCCGTACCGAGTGCTGATGCACCCTCAGACATCAATAAAATAAGACAACATCGCACCGCCCGACCCCTGTTCGGGGGGTGCGCCCCGATAGGCTCGGAACGCTCGATGCGGCGCCCATGGCCTGCCCGGATGGTGGAATGCAGACACGGCGAGCTTAAACCTCGCTGCCCCTCGCGGGCGTACCGGTTCAAGTCCGGTTCCGGGCACCAACCGCACCTGCGACGTGGGGGTGGGCCGCCCTTGAGGGCGGAGAGGCCGATCCCATTGTCCGCCGTTATGACCGACATCATCATGAGGCGCTCGCGGCCCAACTGCACCAGCCTCTGATTGAACGTTTCTGCCCGATCTGCGGCCACCTCGCGATGCGGGACTACCGCCACGAGAAGTCGGGCCGAACCACTCCTTTATGGATCAACTACTTGTGGTGCGGGAACCGCCATGCATACTCGTCGTCCTTCCCCCCGTTGAAAGAGGTGGCCGTCCGGCGGCCTCTCGCGCGTCGGGCCGGTGGTGCGCCGACCGCGTCTCGCGCGGGGCCCGGCGCACCACCGGCCGACTGCTCACCGGCTCGCTGGAGCTTCTCCGACCTTGACCGGCGTCGGATGTGTGGCCGGTTCTGGGCGGGCCGCTAGGCCTTGCAGAACTTGGCGATCGCTGCGGCTGCGCCGGAGTTGAACCCCTTCTCGTAGTTGGGGTCCACTGCGACCAGGCCCTGCTGCGGCGCCTGTGCCTTGCAGGTCTGCTTGGCGGTGTTGAAGCCGTCCGTGAAGCCCTTGGCGAACTGCTGCTGGGCGTCGGTCTGTTCAGCCTGCTTGACCGAGCCGCAGGAGAGCTTCGGCCCGCCCTCTTCCTGCATGGTCACGGGCCCGCCCGTGGACGAGAGTTGAACCGTGCCGCTGAGCGTTCCTTCGGCCGTGGCCTTGAAGAAGAAGGTCCCGCCGCCCTGCGAGACGCTGACGTCCGAACCCGGGGTGAGGCCCTGTCCGGCGATGTTGAACCGCTTGGGGTTCTGGGTGTCTTGTGTCACATGGCATGTGGCCGATGGCGTCAGGGCGTGGGCGGTGCCTGCCATCAGGGGCAGCGCGCCGAGTGCCAGTGAGGACACCGCGATGGGTGCCAGTGCGGCGAGGCGAAAGCGTCCGTTCAATGTTCTGCCTTCCCTTCAGGGCATACGGAACCACATGCAGGTTGGGAGGTTCGAACGCGCGAGACGGGCGCGAATGATGATGCGGCTCCACGCCTGTACGGCGCGGTCTCACCGCCCGGAGCTGTGAGGCCGGGAGAGTTCCCGGGCGGCCCCCTGCACATGGGCTCCGCATCCGATGACGGCCACTGCCCACCAGGCGGTGGCCTCGGTCGCGTCCATGCTCTCGCAGCCGTATCTCGCTCGCGACTTGAGAGGATACGGAGCGTAACAAGCCGCACGTCGGAGGCTTTTGGGGACCGTGTTCACCGGACATGCACCATCCGCGGCGCGTGTGCGGTCCTGGCCGGGCGGGAAGCTCGCCGAGGAGGCCTCGCAGAAGCGGGAGTTCCGGCCGTCCGGCTCGTCCGGCGACCGCGGGGCAGGGGCTCGCGCGCACCGGCCTCTGTCGTGCCGCCCCGGTTGTGTGGGGCGGGACACCGTTGACAGCGAGCCTTTTGCGGTCGGACACTCGGCTTTCGTATGGCGAAGTAAGTTTCACCAGGCGAACGGCCCTGTGGTCGCGGAACAATCCGGCTTCGGCTGGGCCCCGGGGCGGCCCGGGACAACGTACGAGCGCAAAGGGGCGTCGGGATGCGTACCACGGTCGGCATCATCGGAGCGGGACCCGCCGGGCTGTTGCTGGCGCGGCTGCTGCGCAATGCGGGCATCGACTCCGTCGTGCTGGAGGGCCGGGACCGCGCCTACGTGGAGCAGCGCCAGCGGGCCGGAATCCTGGAGCAGGGCACCGTGGACGTGCTGCGCGCGGCCGGGGCGGGCGAGCGCATGGACCGCGAGGGGCTGCGCCACGACGGGATCGAGTTGCGCTTCGCGCGTCGCCGCCACCGGATCGACTTCCCCGCCCTCACTGGCGGCAGCTCCGTGATGGTGTACGCCCAGACCGAGGTCTGCAAGGACCTCATCGCGCTCCAGCTCAAGGAGGGCGGACCGCTGTTGTTCGAGGCGGAGGCCATCGCCGTCGAGGACGCGGCCACGGACCGGCCCCGGGTCCGCTACCGCAGCGAAGGCCGTGAGGACGTCCTGGAGTGTGACTACGTCGTCGGTTGCGACGGCTTCCGGGGTGTGTCCCGCAGGGCGGTCCCCGCCGGGCTGTCCCGTGTCTTCGAGCGCACCTACCCCTACGCCTGGCTCGGCGTCCTCGCGGATGTCGCGCCCTCGCACGACGAACTCGTCTACGCCCGGCACGAGCGCGGCTTCGCCCTGCTGAGCATGCGCTCCGCGTCCGTCTCCCGCCTCTACCTCCAGGTGCCGGCGGACACGGACGCCGGGGAGTGGCCGGACGCGGAGATCTGGAACGAACTCGGGCGGCGCTTCGAGACCGCCGACGGCTGGACGCTCGACCGGGGCCCCATCACCTCGAAGTCCGTCACCCCGATGCGCAGCTTTGTGCACGAGCCCATGCGTCACGGACGGCTCTTCCTCGCCGGGGACGCCGCGCACATCGTGCCGCCCACCGGCGCCAAGGGACTCAACCTCGCGGTCGGGGACGTCGTCACCTTCGCCCGGGCGCTGACCCATGAGCGGGAGACCGGCTCGAGCGAGCGGCTCGACGCGTACTCCGAGACCTGTCTGCGCCGCGTCTGGCAGGCCGAGCGGTTCTCCTACGAGATGACGACGATGCTGCACCGCGCCCCGGGGGCCACGCCGTTCGACGAGCGCATCCAGCTGGCCCGTCTGGAACGGCTCACCGCCTCGCGGGCCGCCGAGACCGATCTCGCCGACGGTTACACAGGGTTCCCGCTGGAGTGAGCCGTCCGGGTGAGACCGGCACCCCGGTCTCACCCGTTCGGCAGAGAGCGGGTCCCCCGGTCGACCCGGTGCCGGCCGTCCGGCGGCCGGTGTCCGGCGGCCCGGTGGATCAGTGGCCGGTCTCGACTCTGTCCCAGGTTGGTCATGGATGAGATGGCGCCTCGCCGGGAATCAAGGGCACGCGTAGCGTGTTTCGCGCAACGACGAGGGAAAGATCCTCCTCAAGCATTAGGGTCAATCCTTTGCCTACCTATTACTCTTGAGCCCAGGCCACGCAGGGTGGCCATGGAGGAGTGAAATGAGGAGCAGCAACCCGGTCTTCTCGCGACGGGGGTTCAGCCGCGACAACGGCTACGCGGGCTTCAACACCGCGCCGCAGGCCGGGGGAGCCGCCGTCGGCACGCAGGGCAACCCGTACGCGCAAGGCAATCCGTACGCGGGCGGCAACACCTACGCGCAGAACCCTTACGCTCAGCAGACCCAGTACGGCGCCCCGCCGCAGGCCCCGGCCACCACCGGCCGGATGACGATGGACGACGTCGTCACGCGTTCGGCGATGACTCTCGGCACGGTCGCGGTCGGCGCCGTCATCGCCTGGGCCGTGCTTCCGATCTCGTCCACCAGCTACGGCCTGGCGATCGGCTCCGCCCTCGTCGCGTTCGTCCTGGCGATGGTGCAGTCCTTCAAGCGCACCCCCACGCCCGCGCTGATCCTCGGGTATGCCGCCTTCGAGGGTGTCTTCCTCGGCGTGATCAGCAAGATGTACAACGCGCAGTGGTCCGGCGCGCCCTTCCAGGCCGTTCTCGGCACGATGGCCGTCGCCGGCGCCACCCTGCTCGTCTACAAGGCGGGCTGGATCCGGGTCACCGCGCGGTACGCGCGGATCGGCATGGCCATCGCCATCGCCTTCATCCTGGTCATGGCGGTCAACCTGCTGCTGGTCGCCTTCGGGATCGCCCCCGACGGCGGGCTGCGCAGCACGGGCCCGCTCGGCGCGATCGTCGGGATCATCGCCATCTTGATCGGCGCGTTCTTCCTGACGCTCGACTTCAAGCAGATCGAGGACGGCATCGCCTACGGCGCGCCGCGCGAGGAGGCCTGGCTGGCCGCGTTCGGCCTGACCCTGACCCTCGTGTGGATCTACGTGGAGATGCTGCGACTGGTCGCGATCTTCAGCAGTAACGACTAGCGCTGCGCCGCACTGCGTCGAAGGGCCCGCGAACCACGGTTCGCGGGCCCTTCGTCGTACGGATTTCCAGGGAGAACGCGTTCGCGGTGCGCGCTCAGAGCAGTTTGCGCGCGGCCCTCCTCAGGTCGTACTCGTGAATGATCGCCTTGGCGTGGCCGTATGCGAGATTGTGCTCGTGGCGAAGCCAACTGACCTTCTCCTCGAAGCAGAGAGAGGGGCCTTCGGCGACGGTGCGCAACCAGTCGGAGACTTCACGACCGGTGCAGTGGGGGATGCGGGCGAGCAGATTGCGATGGGTCTCCTCGGAGAAGACTTGGGACATCGGCGCCTCCGGACGCACTCGACGAAGCCGGTCCTTCAGGTCACCGTGCCTGAGTGTTCGCCTGTTGGCAACAGTCGTGCCACGACGCGTAGTCTCACGGCGTGCTTGATACGACGCCTTTGACCCGGGCCGTGGATCACTTCGCCGACCGTCTGCGGGCCGCTCCCCAGAGCCGCCTGCAGCGGAGCGCGGCGGCCGAAGCACTCGCTCTGGCCAGGGAGTTGGCGCGCCGCGCCCAGCTTCTCGAGGACCCGTCGGCCGAGCCGCGGGAGATGCCGGACGCGGGTATGTTCGCGGCCGCGGACCAGATCACCGTGGCCGGGCACGATCTCGCACTCGTCCTGAAAGACACGGCGGGACTCGGCGAGGCGGTGGCACTCGTGGAGGAGGCACAGAAACGCGCCGGGGTGTGACACCCCGGCGCACAGATCCGTCCCACGGGAACGGCACGACGCGATCCGTCCTTGCGGGGACCGGTCGCCGAGAGGACCCGGCGAGGCCGTCCGCGCCTACAGGGAGGCGATGACGCGGTCCGCGAGGACGTAGACGTTCTCTTCGCCGCACCCGAACGTCAGCGCGTACGCGCCCGACACCCCCGAGCCGCCGAGCAGGACCGGCGCCTCGCCGTCGATCAGGGCCGCGGCCAGGCGTTCCGCCGTCTCGCGGTGGCCCGGAGTCATGCACAGCGTCGTGCCGTCGGTGAAGACGTACACGTCGAGGGTGCCCAGCGGTCCGGGGCGGACGTCGGCGAGTTCGGTCCGGGCTTCGGCCAGCGCCTCGAGGCAGGCGACCGTACGCTCGTGGTCGTTCACCACGGGCGACGGGGACGGTACGAAGTCGGGGTGCGACGGGTGCCGACGGCGGGCGGCGGCCAGTTCGGGGGAGTCTCCCCCGGCGAACTCGCTGTCCTCGGCCGTGGGCTCCGTCACCGGCTCCAGGCTGTCGTGCTCCAGGCCCACGAAGTCCGACTGGCGGGGCAGGAACAGGTCGGTGTCGGGCAGCCCGAGCAGGGTGGGCGCGTCGGCGATGTCACGGGCCTCCTGGGCTGCCCAGAACGCGCGCGCCTCGGCCAGTTCGCGCTCCCGCTCGTCGGCGAGCGCCTCGGCGACGGCCGCCCGTATCTCGTCCGCGTCTGCGGTCGAGCGGGCGGCGGGCACGAATCCGCGTGCGTGCGCGCTACGGCTCTCGGCGAGCTGAGTGTGCAACGCCGCGACCTGTCGGCGCAGCGCCCGCACGCTGAGCAGGACGGCGACGCCCACGCCCGCGGTGGCGGCCGTGGCGAGCAGCAGAGCTATCGGCATGGCGCTCACTGACGTACTCCCGATTCAAAGTCGACCCTCGACTTCCTACATCAGCTTGAAGGGTGGACTATCCATCTGTCAGTGCGTAACGTCACGAAACGGACAGGCGGTCTGCCCTGGGGATGGCTGACGAAACAACTCTGACCTGCGTAAACCTCGTCCGGAGGGAGATAGGTCACATCCTGGGGGAGATTCGATCACAAAACGGCCCGAAGCCCTGAGGGAAACGGGGCTCCGGGCCGTTGCGCGAGGGCGCTAGGCGGTCAGCTGAGGCGCTCGATGACCATCGCCATGCCCTGGCCGCCGCCGACGCACATCGTCTCCAGGCCGTACTGCTTGTCGTGCCACTGGAGCGAGTTGATCAGCGTGCCGGTGATACGGGCGCCGGTCATGCCGAAGGGGTGGCCGACCGCGATGGCGCCGCCGTTGACGTTCAGCTTGTCCAGCGGGATGCCGAGGTCGCGGTAGGAGGGGATCACCTGGGCGGCGAAGGCCTCGTTGATCTCGACGAGGTCGATGTCGTCGATGGTGAGGCCGGCGCGCTTGAGGGCCTGCTTGCTGGCCTCGACGGGGCCGTAGCCCATGATCTCGGGGGAGAGGCCGGAGACACCGGTGGAGACGATCCGCGCCAGCGGCGTGAGCCCCAGCTCCCGGGCCTTGGTGTCGCTCATGATGACCAGAGCGGCGGCGCCGTCGTTGAGCGGGCAGCAGTTGCCCGCGGTGACGCGGCCGTCGGGGCGGAAGACGGGCTTGAGGCCGGCCACGCCCTCCATGGTGACGCCGGGGCGCGGACCGTCGTCCTTGCTGACGACCGTGCCGTCCGGGAGGGTCACCGGGGTGATCTCCCGCTCCCAGAAGCCCTTCGCGATGGCCTGCTCGGCGAGGTTCTGCGAGCGGACGCCGAACTCGTCCATCTCCGCGCGGGTGACGCCCTTCAGCAGGGCGAGGTTCTCGGCGGTCTGACCCATCGCGATGTACGGGTCGGGCAGCAGACCGTCCTCGCGCGGGTCGTGCCACGCGTCGCTCCCGGACTTGGCGACGGCGGCGGTGCGGGACTCGGCCTCGGCGAAGAGGGGGTTGTGGGTGCCCGGGATGTCCGAGGTGCCGTTGACGCTGCGGCTGACCATCTCGACGCCCGCGGAGATGAAGACGTCGCCCTCACCGGCCTTGATGGCGTGCAGGGCCATGCGGGAGGTCTGCAGGGAGGAGGAGCAGTACCGGGTGATGGTGCAGCCCGGGAGGTGGTCCATCCCCATCTGTACGGCGACGATACGGCCGAGGTTGTGGCCCTGCTCGCCGCCGGGGAGGCCGCAGCCGAGCATCAGGTCGTCGATGTCCTTGGGGTCCAGCGCGGGGACCTTGTCGAGGGCGGCCTGGATGATCGTGGCAGTGAGGTCGTCCGGGCGGAGGTCCTTCAGGGAGCCCTTGAAGGCGCGGCCGATGGGCGAGCGGGCGGTCGACACGATGACGGCTTCAGGCATCACGGCTCCATACGAGGGAAGGCAGGGCTGTCGGGGAAGTTACCCGTACGTACGGTGGAGGTCACGAGCACGGGGGTGTGACTCCGGCCGCACTTTTCTAAGCGCTTGCTTTTTCCTTGGCGGCTTCAACGGTACCTCCGCGTGCCCGAGTCGAGAGGCGTACGGGCGCGCAGCCGGCGCCTTCGGAGCCGCTGCCCTGTGCGCGACTCTCCCCGCGCGGCTGTCCCCGGGCCACCGACCTGCGCCCCCGGACGAGCCGTGCCCCGAGGCGGGCCTGGGGCCGGGGCGCACCCCTCAGGGCGTGGGTTCGGCGGCCGTGGCCGGGGTGTCCTCCGGGGCGGGGAGGTGGCGACGACGGCGGCGCTTGAGCAGGGCCCAGGGGCCCCGTGGGCCCGTCGGCATGGCGGCCGTGACCTCGGTGCCCGCCTCCGAGGCGGCCTCGGCGGCGGCGCGGGCCACCGGCAGGAAGCCCTCGCGACGGGACGCGTCCGGACGCTCCTCCTCGGCGGGCCAGAGGCCCAGGGCGGCGCAGACCGTCGGCAGGACCGCCATCGCGGCCGTGGCGTAGCCCTCCGCCGAGGGGTGGTAGTTGTCCGGGCCGAAGAGCTCGCGGGGATTCGCCTCGAACTCGGGACCCAGCAGGTCGCCCAGGGACACCGTGCGACCGCCCTGTTCGACGACTCCGATGGTCTGGGCGGCCGCGAGTTGGCGGGAGGCGCGGCGGGCGAGCCAGCGCAGCGGTTGCTGCACCGGTTCGATCGTGCCGAGGTCGGGGCATGTGCCGACCACCACCTCTGCCCCGGCCGTGCGCAGCCGGCGTACGGCCGAGGACAGGTGCCGCACCGAGCGGGTGGCCGGCATCCGGTGGGTGACGTCGTTCGCGCCGATCATGATCACGCAGATGTCCGGAACCTGGTCCTGGTCCTCCAGGGTCAGCGCGACCTGCCGGTCCAGGTCGTCGGACTGCGCTCCCGGGAGCGCGATGACGCGCAGGTCCACGGGGCGTTCCGCCACCGCCGCGAGACCGGAGGCCAGCAGGGCGCCCGGTGTCTGGCGGGAGCGGTGCACACCCTGTCCCGCGGCCGTGGAGTCGCCGAGCATCACCAGTCGCAGCGGCGGTTCGTCGAGGGCGGCGTAGCCTTCGCCCCTTCCGGTCCGGCGTGCGCGGGGGGAGTCCCAGCCGTACAGGCCGTTCGCACTCGGAGGGTGCGGGCTGTTGCCGTTGCCCACATGACGCTTGGCCATCTGCACCTCGGCCAGCAGCAGACCGACGGCGGCCGCACCGACCAAGCCGATTCCGCCACCGCCGTACGCCGCGCCCGCCGCGATGCGCCGGGCCACCCTCGCCCTAGACATGCTCGACATGCGTCGCCGCCACCTCCTCATAGCCGTACACAGTGCTTGCCCCGTACGCCCTGTCGTCCAATCTCAACCGGACGTGAACGCCCGGGACGGCCCGCTCCTGCGGACCGCCCGGTAGCCCTTACGCTGGCGGAACCACCACGACCACTTCTTTTGCAGCAACCGGAGACAACGGTGCAATTCCACGACTCGATGATCAGCCTGGTCGGCAACACCCCGCTGCTGAGGCTCAACCGCGTGACCGCCGGTATCCAGGCGACCGTGCTGGCCAAGGTCGAGTACTTCAACCCCGGCGGTTCCGTGAAGGACCGCATCGCCCTGCGCATGATCGAGGCAGCCGAGGAGAGCGGCGAGCTCAAGCCGGGAGGCACGATCGTCGAACCGACCAGCGGGAACACGGGCGTGGGTCTCGCGATCGTGGCCCAGCAGAAGGGCTACAAGTGCATCTTCGTGTGCCCCGACAAGGTCTCCACGGACAAGATCAACGTGCTGCGCGCGTACGGCGCCGAGGTGGTCGTGTGCCCGACCGCGGTGGCCCCGGAGCACCCGGACTCGTACTACAACGTCTCCGACCGGCTGGTCCGTGAGACGCCCGGCGCCTGGAAGCCGGACCAGTACTCCAACCCGAACAACCCGCTGTCGCACTATCACTCCACAGGACCCGAGCTGTGGGAGCAGACGGAGGGGAAGATCACTCACTTCGTCGCCGGCGTCGGCACCGGCGGGACCATCTCCGGTACCGGGCGCTACCTGAAGGAGGCCAGCGGCGGCCGGGTCAAGGTCATCGGCGCCGACCCCGAGGGATCGGTGTACTCCGGCGGGTCCGGCCGGCCGTATCTGGTCGAGGGCGTGGGCGAGGACTTCTGGCCGACCGCGTACGACCCGGAGGTCCCGGACGAGATCGTCGCGGTGTCCGACAAGGACTCCTTCCAGATGACCCGGCGGCTGGCGAAGGAGGAGGGGCTGCTGGTCGGCGGCTCCTGCGGCATGGCGGTCGTGGGGGCGCTGCGGGTCGCCGAGCGGCTCGGCCCCGACGACGTGGTGGTCGTCCTCCTGCCCGACAGCGGCCGCGGCTACCTCAGCAAGATCTTCAACGACGAGTGGATGGCCGACTACGGCTTCCTTGAGGACGCCGGCCCGAACGCCCGCGTCGGAGACGTGCTGAGCGACAAGGAGGGCGGTATCCCCACCCTCGTCCACATGCACCCGGACGAGACGGTGGGCCAGGCCATCGAGGTGCTGCGCGAGTACGGCGTCTCGCAGATGCCGATCGTCAAGCCTGGTGCCGGTCACCCGGACGTGATGGCCGCCGAGGTCGTGGGCTCCGTCGTCGAGCGCGAGCTGCTGGACGCGTTGTACACCAAGCGCGCCTCGCTCGACGACCCGCTGGAGAAGCACATGTCGGCGCCGCTGCCGCAGGTCGGTTCCGGCGAACCGGTCGGGGACCTGATGTCGGTGCTCGGTACGGCCGACGCCGCGATCGTCCTCGTCGAGGGCAAGCCGAGCGGCGTGGTGAGCCGGCAGGACCTGCTGGCGTTCCTCGCCAAGGGGGGAAAGCAGTAGCGAACGCCCGGTGAACCGGCCGTGTCGCCGGGGAACGTGCGGTGACGTGTGGGGACACGGGCCTTTCGGAAGTGGTACGAGCGCGACACGTTCGCGCAGCACACACTTAACACGGGTCCGGCACATTAGTGGGTGTCGGCAGGCGGGAGCGGCTCCCCGCCACCGCCGGCGACGAAACGGCGCCAAGGACCTCCGGAGCGGCTCCCGGACCTCCATGGACGCCATGGACGCGCAAGCCCGGCCCTGACCCGGCCCGCGTCCCTCGCGGGGACCGCCGTCGTCCCGCCCCCCGGCAACGGGGGTGCGGCGGTCCCCGCGCATTTCTTTTTCAGCGCACAGGCGCATGCCGTTCCGGTGGACGCGCGCATCTCCTTTCCGGCGCACGCGCGTGTCGCCTACCGGGTGCACGCGCATCTCTTTCCCGGCGCACGTCAGCCTCGGTGGCCGTCGCCCGGCCACCGAGGCTGACGTGCGCCCTGCCGCGGGCGCAGACCACGGGATCAGTTCTCCCAGTCGCCGTCCTGGCGCGACTTTCGGCGGCCGCCGAAGAGCCCGGGGGTGGTGCGGGCGGCCTGCACGGCGTTGACGCCGACGATGCCCGCCCAGCTGATCAGCAGGCCGGGTAGATGGGCGGTACCCGCGCCGATCGCCGACAGCGGGATGGCCAGCACCAGCGACACGATGCCGAAGCCGAAGCGCTCGCCCCAGGAATCCGTCGCCCGTGGTGACCGCGAGCCGCGCGCCACCACCATCTGCTGCTCGGCCAGCTGCCGCCGCACCTGGCGGTCGATCGCGGTGTCGATGCGCTGGTCGACCTTCTCCAGGAAGGAGTCGACCAGCGCCGTCTCGTACTCCTCGCCCAGTTCCCTGCGGGCCTGCAGGGTGGCGTTGAGTTCCTTCTTGAGGTCGGCGTCCCGCGCGTCCATTCCGCTCATGCGACACACGTTAGGGAGCCGGACCCCGCTCCGCACTGGGGGTAGCCCCCCTTTTCCTGCTGGGGTCCGCCAGGCTCGGCCGGGACGCGACGGGACTCGACGAATCGGATCAGGGTCCCTTGCCTGGCCTGCATATCGTCATGCAGAGTTCTAGGTGTCTGAATAGCTTGTCGATGGTCCGGCATGATCGCTGGTTGCTCATGGTCGGCCAGCGAGATCCGATGTCCGGATTGGTGGGTGTCCGCGGGTGATGTCGTCACGGATCGTGGACGGGGCGCTGAACAGCGCCCATGACGTCGTGGTCCTCGACGGATGCGGCATGGGCGTCGCCGACGTCGTGCGCCTCGCCGACGCTTCCGCGCGGCCCGTCCCCGGCACCGACGCGATGAAGCGGGTGACGGAGTCCTGGGACGCCGCCCGGCGGATCGCGGCGACCGGACGTGTGTACGGCCGCTCGACAGGCGTGGGCGCGAACCGCACCGAGGACGTGCCGACGGACGCCGCCGCCGGGCACGGACTGCGCCTGCTGCGCAGTCACGCGGGCGCGATCGGCGCGGAGCTGCCGGCCCGTCAGGTCCGGGCGATGCTGGCCATCCGGGCCAACCAGCTGCTCGCGGGCGGCGCCGGTCTGCGGCCCGGCGTGGTCACGGCGTTGTGCGAGGCCCTGGAGAGCGGGGCTTACCCGGTCGTCAACGAGTTCGGGTCGGTGGGAACCGGCGACATCGCGGCGCTGGCGCAGGCAGGCCTGGCGCTCGCCGGCGAGCATGCCTGGAGGGGGACGGGCGCGCCGGAGCCCCAGGCGTTGGACAACAACGACGCGCTCGCCTTCATCAGCAGCAACGCCCTTACCCTCGGCCAGGCCGCGCTCGCGCTGCACGAGCTGCGCGGGCTGATCGGCGCCACCCAGGTCGTCGCCGCGCTCTCGTTGCTCGCGGTGGACGGTTCGCACGAGGCGTACGCCGCACCCGTGCACGCCGCCCGGCCGCACCGGGGCTCCGCCGAGGTCGCCCGCCGCATGCGGGAGCTGATCGGCGCCGCCGACCGGCCGACACCGCCGCTGGGCCGTATCCAGGACCCGTACGGCTTCCGCTGCCTGCCCCAGATCCACGGCCCCGCGCTCGACGCGGCCAACGCACTGGAGGACGTCATCACCGTGGAGATCAACGCGGCCGCCGAGAACCCGCTGATCTCCCCCGAGGACATGGCCGCCTACCACCACGGAGGCTTCTACGCGGCCCAGCTCGCCCTCGCCCTGGACCACTTCAGGCTGGCCGTGACCCAGGTCGCGCGGCTGTCCACATCCCGGCTGTCGACGCTGAACGAGCCCGCCTACACCCGGCTGCGGCCCTTCCTCGCCGATCAGGAGCCCGCCTCCTCGGGTGTGATGATCCTGGAGTACGCCGCCGGGGCCGCGCTCGGTGATCTGCGGGCGTTCTCCGCGCCCGCGTCGCTCGGCCACGCTGTACTCTCCCGGGGCGTCGAGGAACAGGCCAGTTTCGCCTCGCTCGCCGCGCGCCAGACGCTACGCGTGTGCCGCGCGTACCGTCTGGTGGTCGGTTGTGAACTGGTCGCCGCCGTAAGGGCGTTGCATCTGCGCGGCCTCAGGCCCGAGCCGGAGCTCCCGGTGGGCCGGGCGCTGGAGCTCGCCGAGACGGTGCTCGACCGGGACCTGGCCGACCGGCCGCTCACGGACGACGTCACGGCGGCGGCGCACCTGCTCGACCGGTTCACCGACATCTGGAGGGGGAGCACGCCATGAGCGTGACCGACAGTCCGGCCGCACGGCTGCAAGCGCTCTTCGAGGGGCACCGGCTCACGCCGACCCAGCGGCGCATCGCGCACAGCATGGTGCGGCGGGCCGCCGACGTGCCGTTCCTGTCCAGCGTGGAGCTGGCCGAACTCGCCGGGGTCAGCCAGCCGTCCGTCACCCGCTTCGCGGTCGCCCTCGGTTTCGACGGCTACCCGGCGCTGCGCCGGCACCTGCGCGACGTGGCGCCCGCCGAGCAGACGCCGGGACCGGGGTCGTACAACGAGTACCAGCAGGCCGTCGAGGCGGAGATCGAGAATCTGAAGCACCTGGCGGAGGTGCTGGCCGACCCGCGGCCCGTGGAGCAGGCCGGGCGGATCCTCGCCGCCTCGCGCCCGCTGCCCGTCCTCGGACTGCGGGCGGCGGCCTCCCAGGCGTACGGCTTCGCGTACTTCGCGGCGAAGGTGCACCCCGATGTCCGGCTGCTCAACGAGGGCGGCACGATGCTCCAGGACCGCGTCGACGCGGCCGTGCGGGCGGGGGCGAGCGCGCTGCTGTGCTTCGCGCTGCCGCGGCACCCGCGCGAGGTCGTGGACGCGCTCGCCTACGGCAAGGAGTCGGGTCTGACGGTGGTCACCGTCGCCGACTCGGTGTTCGCACCGGTGGCGAAGTTCTCGGACCTGCTGCTGCCCGCCGCGGTCGGCACGGGACTCGCCTTCGACACGGCCTGTGCGCCGATGCTGCTCGGCCGGGTGCTGCTCGAGGCGATGTGTGACGACCTGCCGGACGCGCAGGCCCGCCTGGAGGAGTTCGATGTGCAGGCCGCTACCCGGGGGCTGTTCGTGGAGTAGCCCCGCTCGATGCCGGACCTCCCTCGGGCGGCGGTCTTTTTCAGACTCGTCTCAGTTTCTGTCGTTAGCCTGCCCGAACTGATCCACATCACCAGGTGAGACGGGAGGCCGGAACGTGGGACGCGGAGGACTTGGAGGACAAGCACTGGCCCGGGCGGCCGTCGTCGTGCGAGCCGGGGCCGCGCCACTGTGCTGGCTCGGAGTGTTCGCGGCCGGCATCGGCGTGCTCGTGCCGGGAGTGACGGGGCGCCGGCTCGGTGTCATGGCCGGAGCCGCGCTGTTCATCGTCGCGACCGCGGTCACCGCGTACGGGCGCCGCAAGCGGTACACGGCCCTCGCCCGCGGTGCCGCCCGCGCCGGCAAGTACGACGTGCTCCAGGACCGAGCGGTCACCGTCCGCGGCTGGCGGCTGGGACACCGCTGGTGGCTGCTCGCCGCCTTCGTCGCCGCACTCGGCAGCTCCTTCGTGGTACCCGCCGCCGGTGGCATGCTGCTCGCCGGAACCGGCGCCGGGCTGTGGCTGAAGGCCGCCTGGCTGGGCCGCCGCGAGCGTGCCGACGACGCTCTGCTCTGGGTACGGGTGGACTGGCTCGACCGCCGTGGCGGCGCGCCCGCGGGCAAGCCGGTCAAGGGCTACCGCGGCACCGGCGTCGCGGCCGGCGACGCGGCCCCGGGCGGGGCGCGCCGCCGTACCGCGGAGCTCGTGTAGCGCGCGGCGGCGACCGCGGTCAGACCTCCAGGTCCTCCTCGATCTTCTTCAGCTGGTGGCGGGCCATCGCCAGATTGGCGCGCTTGGCGTCGAGGACGAGGTAGAGGAACAGACCGTTGCCGCCGCGGCCGGTGAGCAGCCGGATCAGGTGGTACTGGTCGCTCAGCGTGATCAGGATGTCCTCGATCTGCCCCTTCAGGCCGAGGTGCTCCATGGTGCGCAGCTTGGCCCGGACGACGTCGGTGTTGCCTGCGGCCGCGACGGTGAGGTCGAAGCTCTTGCTGCCGCCGAGTGTGCCGAGCGCCATGCCGCTGGTGTAGTCGACCAGGGCTGCCCCGGTCGCACCCTCGATCGCGGCGAGCGCTTCTTTCAGCGTGGTTTCGGTGTTGGCCATTTGGTGGTGTGTCCCTTCAACTTTCCGTGGTGGTGCGCGCGTTCGCGGCCGATCGAGGGCTCGCGGGGGTGCGCGTGGTGCGGGTCCGCGTAGGTGCGGACCTGGCGGCGGTCTTGGTGGGTGTTCCGATGGCGCGGGAGGGCGCGGGCTCGGTCGGGAGCGCGGCCTCGTCGACCAGTTCGCCGATCCGGGTGCTCGCGCGCCGGCCCTCCAGGTGCAGCCGGCCGACGTTGACCCGGTCCTGGGCCAGCAGCGTCAGCACGGCGCTGCGGCCGGCCGCGTAGGTGGCCACATGGCCGTGGACGCCGCGGACGAGCAGCTCACGGAAGTCGCCCTGGCCCGTCGCGTCGGAAAGCCGCATGGCGACGCCGAGCGCGGCCGCGGTCAGCGCGGCGATCCCTTCCGGTTCGACGCCCGGCGCGTCCTGGGCGAGGACGAGTCCGTCGACGCTCGCGGCGAGGGCGCCGGTCAGCTGGGGGATGCGGGCTCTGAGCCGGCGGAGTTCCTTAAGGACCTCGGGCTCCGCGTCCATCAGGGGTCTCCTCTCGGCGGGGCGTTGCCGTTCGATCCGGTCAAAGGGCCTCCAGCGCATCCCTCAGCCTCTTCAGCAACGTGATGTGGGGGTCGACAAAAGGCGGCAAGGACGGCGCGGGCACAGGAGGTGCAACGCTCTGCGCGACCGCGCCGGCGGCGGGCGAGACGACGCCCGCCGCGGCCAGGCGCCGGACGTCGACCAACGTGTGGAACGCGGGGCGGCCCAGCTCTCGTGAGATGTCGGCCGCCGTCCGTACGCCGTCGATGCGGACGAGCACCTTCCCCTGGCGGGGCGTGACCGCCGGGCCCGCGGGGAGGCCGGTGCGGACGAGGGGCGCCTCGTCCGTCGCCGGGTCGGGCCAGATGCGGTGCAGGAGCTCGCGGCGGCGCAGCGTCTCCCGTTCCAGCGCGGCTACCGGAACCGGGCGGACGGGGCCGAGCCAGTGGCCCTCGCCGTAGCGGAAGCGGGCGGGCGCGCTGCTCGGGCCTAGGACGAAGTACGCCGCGTCGAACAGCGCCCCCAGATGGCACAGCTCCAGCGCGCCCTGGCCGATCCGGCCGCGGTCCACCAGGAACCGGCCCACCAGGCGCTGTGCTCCCGCCTGGGCGACCGCCTCCCGCCAGCCCTCCTCCTCGAGTGCGCCGCGCGCGATGAGCAGGGCGTCGAGACCCGGGGTCGCGGGGCTCTCGGCGTACACCACCCGGCCGTCGGACAGATGGAGCATGCCGCCCTCGCGCATCAGCACCCCGGCCGCGCGTTCGGCGGCGAGCCGGCTGAGCATGGGCGACAGGCCGCCGCTCGGGATCTGCGTCTGCTGCCGCACGGGCAACGGCGACGGGGAAGGCATCCTGACCGTCGTCATCCCAGCACCAGCCGCCCTGCCATCTCGCCGAGCCGGATGCGTGCGAGGGCGAGATTGCCCTCCGCACGGGCCAGCCACAGATGCAGGAAGACGCTGCTGTCGAAGCTGGTCGGGACGAATCTCAGCAGGTGGTAGCTGTCCCGGTTGGCGATGATCAGGTCCTCGACCGGGCACGCCTCGTCGGCCCAGTCGGCGCCCTCCGGGGCGAACGCGCGGTGTTCGGCGGCCAGTCGCGCCAGTTCGGCGGCCTCCGCCGCCGTCCTCTCGTGGTCACCGCCGGGTGAGTCCCCGACCGTGCCCAGGGCGAGCCCGCTGATCCAGTCGACCACCGCGGCACCCCGGGCACCGGGCAGTCTCATGGCCTCCAGCAGGCACTCGTCGATTCCGGGCACCGTGGCTCCCCTCCCGCCTCGGGTACGGCTGAGTGACGTCGACGTTACGCAACGTGTGCGCGAGGAGTGAGTGATCCGGCATTTTCCAGTGGAAAATGCCGCCGACCGCTAAGGTGGGCTGGCTGTGCCTGCTCACGAGGCTGTTGGGGCAGGTGTGACGCCCGCGCTCTGACGTGTGGATATGCGGACGGGGTGCACGGGCAGGGGCGCCCGCTGGGGGCGCGCGGCGTCCTCAGAGCTCCGTGAGGGTGCCCACGTGCGCTCCGCCCGACTCCGCGACGATCTCCTCGAGCGTCTGCGGCTCCCGGACCACCGCGAAGCGGATCCCGCCGCCCTCGCCCGGCGCATAGCCGTACACGCCCGGCCGGGCCAGGGAGTTGTACGCGTAGTGGTGCGCGAAGTAGTAGGCGCCGGTGTCCAGCGCCGCGGCGTAGTCGCCCTGCTCCAGGAGCGGAAGCGCCTGCGCCTCGGCCAGCAGGTCGCCGGAGAAGCACGCCGGTCCCGCCACGTCCTGCACCACGTCGGGCCCCTCCTTCGGGTGCCCCTTCGCGTCGTACGCCCCGATCCGCAGCGGCCAGGACGCCGGCGCGTACACCGTTCGGGTCGCGACCTGCACACCCGCGTGCGTGACGGCGACGGCCCGGCCGCCCGCGCGCTTGGTGTACTCCACCCGCGCCACCACGGTCCCGTGCTTGGCCAGCAGGGACCGCCCGAACTCCGTGACCAGCCCGTACCGCCCGTCGAACAGCCCGGGCACCGCCTCCGCGAGCAGCCGTGCGTACTGCGCGTACGTCGGCGTCGTCCTGTCCGAGGCGAAGTTGACCGGCAGCCCGCCGCCGATGTCGATCGTGTCGATCTGGCGCCGCCCGACCCTCCGGTTGATCTCCTCGGCGAGCGTGTGGCTCTCCGCTATGCCCCGGGCCATCAGCGAGAGCGGTACGCCCTGCGAACCGGAGTGCGCGTGCAGCCTGGTCAGCCAGGGCCGCTCCGCATAGGCGCGTATCAGCCACTCACGCGCCCCCTCGTCCCGCAGCGCCACCCCGAACTTGGACGTGGCGGTCGCCGTGGACAGCGCCTCGATCGCACCGCCCCCGATCTGCGGATTCACCCGGATCCCGAGCGGGGAGGACGTCTTCGTCGTACGGACGAGGGAGTCGATCCGCGCCAGCTCCTGAGGATTGTCCGCGTTCACGGCGATCCCCAGCTCCAAGGCCTGCCGCAGCTCCGCCGGTGTCTTGGCGGGCGCGTCCAGCACGATCCGCTCCGGGGCCATCCCGGCCGCCCTGGCGAGCGCCAGCTCCCCGGGGCTCGCCACCTCGGCGCCGATGCCCGCCTCCCGCAGCAGCCGCAGCACCGGTACGAGCGGGGTCGCCTTCACCGCGAAGGCGTGCAGCACCGGCGTGCCCGGCGGGACCACCGCGTCGAAGGCCGCCCGCAGAGCCGCCGCCGAGTCCCGGATGCCAGCCACGTCCAGCAGCGCGGCGATGGGGGCGTCCGGTCCCAGCAGCCCATGCTCGACGGCGCCGCGTACGGCCTCGTCCCGGCGCGCCACCCGCTCGGCGTCGTCGGGGCGCTCGTCCCCGCCGGCCCTCCGGGTCCCGCTGCCCCTCGTGTCCACCGCGTCCCCCGTCCCCGTGTCACCGTGTGCGGTCATCTCTCCAGCCAAACATCCCCGCCGCCGCCACGCTGGCGCAAGAACGTATTGACTAGTTCTATTCAGTTGGTCAGGATGTGAATAACCACTGCAACAGTCCGTGCGCGCCCCCAGCCGCGTGCGGCCGTACCCCAGGAGGCAGACCATGTCAGGACCCCGCCCTGTCCGAGCGCCGCGCGGCACGGAACTGAGCGCCCTGGGATGGCAGCAGGAAGCCGCCCTGCGGATGCTGCAGAACAACCTCGACCCCGAGGTCGCCGAGCACCCCGACAAGCTCGTCGTCTACGGCGGCACCGGCAAGGCCGCGCGTGACTGGCGCTCCTTCGACGCCATGGTCCGCACGCTGAAGGGCCTGAAGCAGGACGAGACGATGCTCGTCCAGTCCGGCCGTCCCGTCGGCGTCATGCAGACCCACGAGTGGGCGCCGCGTGTCCTGCTCGCCAACTCCAACCTCGTCGGCGACTGGGCCAACTGGGAGGAGTTCCGCCGTCTGGAGGCCCTCGGCCTGACCATGTATGGGCAGATGACCGCCGGTTCCTGGATCTACATCGGCACCCAGGGCATCCTCCAGGGCACCTACGAGACGTTCGCCGCCGTCGCCGCGAAGAAGTTCGGCGGCACGCTCGCCGGCACCATCACCCTGACCGCCGGACTCGGCGGCATGGGCGGTGCCCAGCCGCTCGCCGTCACCATGAACGACGGCGTCGCGATCTGCATCGACTGCGACCCGCGCGCCATCGACCGCCGTATCGAGCACCGGTACCTGGACGTGAAGGCGGACTCCCTGGAGCACGCCCTCCAGCTGGCCGTCGAGGCGCGGGACGCCCGCCGCCCGCTGTCCATCGGCGTCCTCGGCAACGCCGCCGAACTCGTCCCGCAGCTGCTCGCCATGAGCGCGCCCATCGACATCGTGACCGACCAGACCTCGGCCCACGACCCGCTGGCGTACCTGCCGGTCGGCGTCGCGTTCGAGGACATGGCCGACGCCGCCGCCAAGGACCCGGCCGGTTTCACCACGCGCGCCCGTGAGTCGATGGCCAAGCACGTCGAGGCGATGGTCGGCTTCATGGACGCCGGTGCCGAGGTCTTCGACTACGGCAACTCGATCCGCGGCGAGGCTCAACTGGCCGGATACGACCGCGCGTTCGCCTTCCCCGGCTTTGTGCCCGCCTACATCAGGCCGCTGTTCTGCGAGGGCAAGGGCCCCTTCCGCTGGGCGGCGCTGTCCGGTGACCCGGCCGACATCGCGAAGACCGACCGCGCGATCCTCGACCTGTTCCCGGAGAACGAGTCCCTCGCGCGCTGGATCAAGATGGCCGGTGAGCGCGTCCACTTCCAGGGCCTGCCCGCCCGTATCTGCTGGCTCGGCTACGGCGAGCGGGACAAGGCCGGCGAGCGGTTCAACGACATGGTGGCGAGCGGTGAGCTCAGCGCGCCGATCGTCATCGGCCGTGACCACCTCGACTGCGGCTCGGTCGCCTCGCCGTACCGCGAGACCGAGGCGATGCTCGACGGCTCGGACGCGATCGCGGACTGGCCGCTGCTGAACGCCATGGTGAACGTGGCGTCGGGCGCCTCCTGGGTGTCCATCCACCACGGCGGCGGCGTCGGCATGGGCCGGTCGATCCACGCCGGTCAGGTGACCGTCGCCGACGGCACGAAGCTCGGCGGCGAGAAGATCCGCCGGGTGCTGACGAACGACCCCGGGATGGGTGTCATCCGGCACGTCGACGCCGGGTACGACATCGCGGAGTCCGTGGCCGGGGAGCGGGGCGTGCGGGTCCCGATGCGCGAAGGTGACGACGCGTGACCTTCCACAGCATGTGGGCGGAGCTGCTGCCGATCGGCCGCAGCTCCGCCTCCGGCGGCTACCGCCGCTTCGCCTGGACGCCCGTCGACGGCGAATGCCGGGCCTGGTTCGAGGAGCAGGCCCGCAGCCGGGGGCTCGGCTACGAGGTCGACCGCAACGGGAACCAGTGGGCCTGGCTCGGGGATCCCGCCGCCGGGGACGCCGTGGTCACCGGGTCGCATCTGGACTCCGTACCCGACGGCGGCGCCTTCGACGGGCCCCTCGGGGTGGTGTCCTCCTTCGCGGCCCTCGACGAACTGCGCCACCGGGGCGTCGAGTTCACGAGGCCGCTCGCCATCGTCAACTTCGGGGACGAGGAGGGCGCCCGGTTCGGGCTCGCCTGTGTCGGGTCGCGGCTGGCCGCCGGGCAGCTCACCCGGGAACAGGCGCACCGGCTGACCGACGGCGACGGCGTCACCCTGCCGAGGGCCATGGAGGCCGCCGGGCACGACCCCGACGCCATCGGGCCGGACCCGGAGCGGCTCGGCCGCATCGGCGCGTTCGTCGAACTGCACGTCGAGCAGGGCCGCGCCCTCGACCTGAGCGGCGACCGGGTGGGCGTGGCCAGCGCCATCTGGCCGCACGGCCGGTGGCGGTTCGACTTCCGTGGCGAGGCCAACCACGCGGGGACGACCCGGCTCGTCGACCGCCGTGACCCCATGCTGCCGTACGCCGAGACCGTCCTCGCCGCCCGCCGCGAGGCCGCGCTCGCCGGTGCCGTCGCCACCTTCGGCAAGATCGCCGTCGAGCCCAACGGCGTCAACGCCATCCCCTCGCTGGTCCGTGGCTGGCTCGACTCCCGCGCCGCCGACCAGGAGAGCCTCGACACCGTCGTCGGCGGCATCGAGAAGGCGGCTCGTGAGCACGCCGACGCCCACGGGGTCGACCTCGACGTCGTCCGTGAGTCCTTCACGCCCGTCGTCGAGTTCGACCACGCCCTGCGCGACGAACTCGCACGCATCCTCGGCAAGGACGCCGGCCTGACCGTTCCCGTCCTGGGTACCGGGGCCGGACACGACGCCGGGATCCTCTCCACGAGCATCCCGACCGCGATGCTGTTCGTGCGCAACCCCACCGGTGTGTCGCACTCCCCGGCCGAGTACGCCGCCGAGGACGACTGCCTGGCCGGGGTGACCGCACTCGCCGACGTACTGGAAGGGCTGATGTCCAGGTGACACGGACGTACTGGCTGGAGCACGCCTGGCTCGACCCGGTCGTCGAGCAGGGTGTGGCCCTCGATGTGGCGGACGGCCGCATCACCGCCGTCCGCACCGACGTCGGCACTCCGCCCGCCGGCGCCGAGATCCTGCGCGGACTCACCCTCCCCGGGCTCGCCAACGCCCACTCGCACGCCTTCCACCGCGCCCTGCGCAGCACGGTCCAGGTCGGCTCCGGCACCTTCTGGACCTGGCGGGAGGGCATGTACGCGGTCGCCGACCGGCTGACCCCCGAGACGTACCACGCGCTCGCCCGCGCCGTGTACGCGGAGATGGCGCTGGCCGGGGTCACCGCCGTCGGCGAGTTCCACTACGTGCACCACGCCCCGGACGGCACCCGGTATGCCGATCCCAACGCCATGGGCGAGGCCCTCATCGACGCCGCCGCCGAGGCCGGCATCCGCATCACCCTCCTCGATACCGCCTATCTGTCCTCCGGCTTCGGGCAGCCGCCCAACGCCCACCAGATCCGTTTCTCCGACGGCACCGCGGACGCCTGGGCCGAACGCTGTTCAGTTCTCAAGGAACGGGATCACGCGCGGATCGGTGCGGCCATCCACTCCGTACGGGCCGTGCCCGCGGGGGAGTTGGCCACGGTGGCGCGCTGGGCCGAGGAGCGGCGGGCCCCGCTGCATGTGCACCTCTCCGAGCAGACGGCGGAGAACGACGCCTGCCAGAAGGCCCACGGCTGCACCCCCACGCGCCTCCTGGCCGACCACGGTGTCCTCGGGCCGCGCACCACCGGCGTCCACAACACGCATCTCACCGACGAGGACATCCGGCTGATCGGCTCCACCGGCACGGGCACCTGTATGTGCCCGACCACCGAACGCGACCTCGCCGACGGCATCGGCCCGGCCAAGGCCCTGCAGGCGGCCGGCTCCCCGCTCTCCCTGGGCTCCGACAGCCACGCCGTGATCGACCTCCTGGAGGAGGCGCGCGCGATGGAGCTGAACGAGCGGCTGCGCACCCGTACGCGCGGGCACTGGACGGCCGCGGCCCTGCTGCGTGCCGCCTCCGAGGACGGGCACGCGGCACTCGGCTGGCAGGACGCGGGCGTCCTGGAGCCCGACGCACTCGCCGACTTCACGACGATCGCGCTCGACTCGGTCAGGACCGCGGGGCCGCTGCCCCGGCAGGGCGCCGAGACGGCCGTATTCGCCGCGACGGCAGCGGATGTGCGCCATACGGTCGTGGGCGGGCGCCATGTCGTACGCGACGGGGTGCACACGCTCGTACCGGATGTGCCGCGGGCGCTGGCGGACGCCGTCGAAGCCCTGCGCGCCTGACGCCCACCACCGGCCCGGCCACCCACGAGGAAACCATGAGCAGCACGGTCATCACGAACATCGCCAGCCTGGTCACCAACGATCCCTCCCTCGGACGGGGGTCCCCCGGCTCGGGTACATCCGAGAACGGGGGAGCCTCCCCCCTCGGACTGATCCAGGACGCGGCCGTCGTCATCGACGGCGACCGCGTCGCCTGGATCGGTGAGTCAAGCCAAGCACCCGCCACTGACAACCGGGTCGACGCGGGCGGCCGGGCGGTGATCCCGGGCTTCGTGGACTCCCACTCGCACCTCGTCTTCGCGGGCGACCGCACGCAGGAGTTCAACGCCCGTATGTCGGGCCGCAGCTACTCGGCGGGCGGCATCCGGACCACGGTGGCCGCGACCCGGGCGGCGACGGACGCGGACCTCGAGGCCAATCTCGTCCGCTACCTCGACGAGGCCCTCCGCCAGGGCACCACCACGTTCGAGACGAAGTCCGGCTACGGCCTGACGGTCGAGGACGAGGCGCGCGCCCTGCGCATCGCCTCCGCGCACACGGACGAGGTCACCTATCTCGGTGCCCATGTCGTCTCCCCGGACCACGCCGACGACCCGGCCGCGTACGTGGCGCTGGTCACCGGCGAGATGCTCGACGCGTGCGCCCCGTACGCCCGGTGGATCGACGTCTTCTGCGAGAAGGGCGCCTTCGACGGCGACCAGGCCCGCGCGATCCTGACCGCCGGCAAGGAGAAGGGCCTGCACCCGCGCATCCACGCCAACCAGCTCTCGTACGGTCCCGGTGTGCAGCTCGCCGTCGAACTCGACGCGGCCAGCGCCGATCACTGCACGCATCTGACGGACGCCGACGTGGACGCGCTCGCCAACGGCCGGACGGTCGCCACGCTTCTGCCCGGCGCCGAGTTCTCGACCCGCGCGCAGTGGCCCGACGCCCGCCGTCTGCTGGACGCGGGGGTGACGGTGGCCCTGTCGACGGACTGCAACCCGGGTTCGTCCTTCACGTCCTCGGTACCGTTCTGCATCGCACTGGCCGTCCGGGACATGCACATGACCCCCGACGAGGCGGTCTGGTCGGCCACGGCGGGAGGGGCCGAGGCCCTGCGCCGCACGGACATCGGCCGCCTCACCCCGGGGGCGTACGCGGACCTGGCGATCCTCGACGCCCCGAGCCATGTCCACCTGGCGTACCGGCCGGGGGTACCGCTGGTCACCGAGGTGTGGCGGCGCGGCAGGCGCGTGGTCTGACCGGGCGCGCGCCCCGGCCGCTGCCGCCGTCGGTCAGGGGGCGCCCGCCCGCCACCGCTGGTCCGCGCCTCCGGTCAGCGGGTCCAGCGACAGGCTGTCGTCGTCGTGCGCGGTGAGCGCCGTCTCGATGGCGATGGCCGGGCGGATGACACCGTCGCTGCCCACGGCGAACTTGAGGTTCTGGCCGTTGGAGCCGTAGACCGAGTGGCAGGTCCAGATGCCGACGCCGTTGTAGACGGAGCCGCGGCTGTCCAGGCAGTAGTCGGGGTCAGCCGCGGACTGCACGACACCGCGTTCCGAGTCGACGCGCCACCGCTGGCTCGGGGAGGACGTGCAGCGGACCATGACCACGTCCGTGCCGTTGTCGAAGTCTCCGGCGACCTCCAGGCACAGACCCGAGGCGGTGTTCACCATCTGGGCGAAGGAGCCGTTCGGCGCGTGCGCCGTCGGGGTCGGCTTCGGCGACGGCTTCGGCGGCTTCGAAGTCCGCGAGGGAGAAGGCGACTTGCGGGTCGGCGTGGGTGTGGGGGTGGGGGAGGCCGTCGGCGACGTGGAAGGGTGCACCGAGACCGTCGCGGTGACCGTCACCGCCGGCGGGACGCCTGGAGGGCTGACGGAGGCGCCGGCCGCGCTCTGGTCCGGTGAGCCACCCGAGGACAGCAGGAAGATCACCAGCGGCGCCAGTGCCAGTCCGAGAACCGTGGAGGCCAGCGCGAGCCGGCGGTTCTGCGGCCAGGCGGGCCGCCCTGTCGCGGCCGTGACGCCGAGCGGCTCGCTCGTGCCGTTCCCGATGTACGCCGTGCCGCCCCATGGCAACAGGCCATCGGCCAGCGTGCCGCGCGGGTTCTCCCGCAGAGCGGTGAGTTCTTCGTAGGCGGCCGTGCAGTACGCGCAGTGCGCCATATGGGCGTGCAGATCGGCGCTGTAACGGGGGCTGTCCGGCCGTACCGACTCCTCGATCAGCCGCCGGAAGTCGCCGCAGCGCGGATCGTCGGATGCGGCGAGGCGCATTCTCAGACAGGCCTGCACCATGGACTGGAGGGCCTGTCCGACGCCGTATTCGACGTCCTGGAGCCGGAGACCGAGGAAACCTGCCGTCCTCGCCGCGGGCTCCTGTTCCACGAGGCCGTACCAGATCAGGCCCTGGGTGCGGGACGGAAGGGACTGGAACGCCGCGAGCATCGGCGGGACGGGACCCTTCGGCCCGGCTGTGTTCAGCACCAGGAGCAGACCGGGGTCGAGGCCCGCGGCCCGCTCGTCGGCGGCCCAGGACAGCGCCAGCCCGGCGGTCAGCAGCAGGAGCCGGTGCCGCCAGGGGACGCCCGGGTCGACGCCGCGCGCCGTTTCGCGGGCCGCCGCGGTGAAGGCCTGTCCGGCCAGCTGCCGCGCGACCGTTTCGCTCGTGGTGCACAGCCGTGCGTAGGCGAGAACCGGGGCCCGATGGCGGGCGCGCAGTTCCTGCAGTGCCGTGTACGAGGTCGCGGTGTCCGCCCGCAGCAACTCGGTGAGCCGTGTGTCGGACGGACCCGTGGGTGTCTCACCCCTGTCGTCCGCCGCGGATGTCCCGCCCGCGGCTTCGGCCTCGTTGCCCGTCCCGTCGGACCGAGCCATCCACCTGCCTCCTCGCACCCGCGCGGCGCAGTTCGCCGCTCCGCTGACTTACCGGCCAGTTTGGGGGTGACCCATAGTGGAGGACTGTGGCCCGCGGGGAAAGAGGTTTCCCCTGGTAACCAAGAGGTGGAAGTGAGTCCGTGACATGCGTCCGGGGATGTCCTGGCGGGTCCTCAACATGCGTCCGTCCGGCGCCGATTGGGGCGCCGGACGGAGACATCACATCAGGTGGGCCGTCACTCCTCGACCGTGAGACCCTTCCGCAGCCGTCCCAGGGTTCGGGTCAGCAGACGGGACACATGCATCTGCGAGATGCCGAGTTCCTCGCCGATCTCCGACTGCGTCATGTTGGCGACGAAGCGCAGAGACAGGATCTTGCGGTCGCGCGGCGTGAGTTCGGCGATCAGCGGCTTCAGCGACTCGATGTACTCGATGCCCTCGAGCCCGTTGTCCTCGTAGCCGATGCGGTCCGAGAGCGCGCCTTCGGAGTCGTCCTCCTCGGGCTGGGCGTCGAGGGAGCTCGCGGTGTAGGCGTTGGAGGCCGCCATGCCCTCGACGACCTCGTCGTTCGAGATGCCGAGGCGCTCCGCCAGCTCGGTCACCGTGGGTGCGCGATCGAGCTTCTGGGCGAGTTCGTCGCTGGCCTTGGCCAGGTCGAGGCGGAGTTCCTGGAGCCGGCGCGGGACCCGCACCGACCACGAGGTGTCGCGGAAGAAGCGCTTGATCTCGCCGATGATCGTCGGCATCGCGAAGGTGGGGAACTCCACACCGCGGCTGAGTTCGAAGCGGTCGATGGCCTTGATCAGGCCGATCGTGCCGACCTGGATGATGTCCTCCATCGGCTCGCTGCGCGTGCGGAAGCGGGAGGCGGCGAACTTCACCAGGGCCAGGTTCAGTTCGACGAGCGTGTTGCGTACGTACGAATATTCGTGCGTGCCTTCTTCGAGCGACTCCAGCCGTTCGAAGAGCGTCTTGGAAAGGGCCCGCGCGTCCACCGCTCCCACCTCGTCGTACGGGGGGATCTCCGGGAGGCCGTACAGGCCGTCGGGCTCGGAGAGACCGTCGAAGCGGGCGAGGTCATGGGTGCCGTCGTGATCCGGTCGTTCCAGGGGGGTTGTCGACGTCGCCCTCTGGGTCTGCGATGCGTCGAGCCGGGGTGACATGATGTCCTCCATCGTTCTCGGCATATGGCTGCCGATGCCAACTACTGCACTGCGGTGTGCGGCGCCTCCGAAGCCGGCCGTGTCGAATGGCTGTCCTCCTAGCCCTACCTGCTTTCGCGAGTCGACCGCAAGTGCTTTCTGTGGTGAAATGTCCGAATTGGAAGGGTTGTTCGGGTGTTGAGAGCCGTATGGAAGGCGTAGTGTTCGAGAGCGTCCACCAACAGGCACGAAGGTCGGGAGAGAGACGGCATGGACCGCGGGACGGTCGGCAGCGCACAGTCGGGCCGGCTTCTGGTCGAGGTGCGGCAGGAGGGCACGAGCGCCGTCGTGACCCCGGCGGGTGAGCTGGATCACCACACCGCCGATCTGCTGCGCGAGCCACTCGAGGACTGCCTCGCGAAGGGGTTCGCGCGCCTTGTCGTGGACTGTTCACGGCTGGAGTTCTGTGACTCCACCGGGCTGAACGTGCTGCTCGCCGCCCGGCTGAAGGCCGAGGCCGCGGGCGGCGGTGTCCATCTGGCGGGAATGCTGCCCGTCGTGGCCCGGGTCTTCGAGATCACCGGGGCGGACGCCGTCTTCGCCGTCCACGACACGCTGGACGCGGCTCTGGCCGAGTAGAGCGGGTCGGGGGGCCCAGATGTCACTGTGTGACCGGTGCGTTACGCGCGTCACAGTTTCCCGGCCGAATCCATGGGTGTTCCAGCGGCCCGGTCGGGCAGGAGACATGCTGAATATGTCGGCAGCCAGGGCGAAAGCCGCACAAGGAGAGCCCCCGTACGAACAGCGCAAGCAACTACCGGCGGTGACCCCCGTCGGCCCCGTACTGAGTCTTGAATCGTGAACTGGTGAATCGGTGAGGTGAAGCGCTGATGAGCACCACCCGGCCCTACTCGCCGGGCGACCGCGGCCCCGAGCCCAGCGACGCTTCCGGAACGCCCGCGCAGGGTCCGTCCGCCGGGGGCGCCTCCTCGGGCACACCCGAGGAGGGGGCGTCACCCCCGGGCCGGCAGATGCGCAGGATGAGCTTCGAGGGAGAGAGCGGCGTCGTCCCGCTTGCCCGCGACTTCACCCGCCAGGCGCTCTACGCATGGGGCTGGCTGCCCGCCGGCAGCGCCGACCAGCGTGCCGCGGCCGAGGATGTGCTCCTCGTCGTCTCCGAGCTCGTCACCAACGCGTGTCTGCACGCCGAGGGGCCGGAGGAGCTGTGGATCTCGTGTGACAGGAAGGTGCTGCGCATCGAGGTCTCCGACCGCGGTGCGGGCCAGCCCACACCGCGCACCCCGCATCGCGCCGGCCGCCCCGGAGGGCACGGGATGTTCATCGTGCAGCGGCTCTGCCTCGACTGGGGGGTCGTGCGTTCGCCGGGGGTCGCGGGCAAGAGAGTGTGGGCGGAGCTCGGCGCTCCCGCCTAGCGCTACCGTCGGTCACCGCAGTTCGAACCCTCCTTCGCACATCACTCCCGACATCACTTCCCGCACACCGGATCGCCATGGATCCGGTGCGCACTGTGTCTTCCCTCTGCAGGGCCCCGGGCGTACCTTGACGGCCGATCTGATGTGCCGTCAGGAATGAGGGGACCGTGTCGTACCACAAGCGAACCGTCGCGGGCGCGTCCGCCGCTGCCCTGGCCGGCTCGGCGGTGCTGCTGACCGCCCCCGTGGCCCGGGCCGAGGTCGTCGACGTCAACTACCAGTGCAAGACGCCGATCGGCGCCAAGAGCGCCGTCTCGCCCATCGACATCAAGGGCGTCAAGAACGGCAGCGCCTACAGGATCACGATGTCCTGGCAGAAGGGCGTCTCCTCCAGCCCGGTCGAACTGGGCAAGGGCGCGATGAACCCGAGCGCGACCATCGATCTGGGCGGCGCCGAGAGCGGCACCATGTCGGTGACGGGCCCGGCCAACCAGGCGGCCATCCCGGCCAACACCCCGATCAAGATCAACGACTTGAGCGGGACGTACACCCCGAAGAAGACCGGCAAGGTCACCTTCACCGCCGGTGTGCTCACCATCAAGGCGCTCGGCACGACGACCACGTGCACGCCCGCCGGCCATCCGGGGCCGTCGCTGACCCTCGACGTCACGGCGGCGGGCGGTGGCTCCGCGGGCTCGGCCCCGAGCGGGGACTCAGCCGGGCAGCTTCCGCAGACCGGCCCCGAGGACTCCGCGATCGCCCTGGGCACCTTCGGCGGGACGGTCCTGCTCGCGGGTGCGGCCGGTGTGCTCTGGCTGACACGCCGGAACCAGACGGTACGCCGCTGAGGCGTACCCCGGTCCCGTACCCGCCGCCCACCCGTCCACCGTCCCTGCGAAGCGCTGCGCGCACCTCCCCCCTTTCGCCCCGGGAGCCGCCGATGCCGTACCTCCGCCACGTCCTCCGCCTCTCCGTCGCCGCCCTGGCACTGCTGGGTCTCGCGCCCGGCGCGAGCGCCGACGGCGGGTGGTCCCTGGCGCCCGCGACGGGCGGCGCGGGCGGGCGGCCGTACGTCTACGCGGAGGGGGAGCCGGGATCGGTCCTGCAGGACGCGGTGTCGGTGCTCAATCCGGGCCGCGGGCCGCTGACCGTCCGGCTGAGCGGGGCCGACGCCGGCGACACCACGCAGACCGGCTCCACGGCGCGTACGAGGCCCGTGGAGGCCGGAGCGTGGCTCAGGTTCGCGCGGACGACAGGAGGGCGCAGGGTCGCCGCGCACACGATCTCGGTCACGGTCCCCGCCCGCACCCGTGCCGACGTGCCGTTCTCGGTGACGGTGCCCACGGACGCAGCCCCCGGCGACCATGCGGCCGCGATCCTGGCGAGCGCGGACGGCCGCACGTCCGCGGTCCGTCTCCGGCTGCGCGTGCGGGGACCCGCGTTGTCCGCGGTGACCGTCGAGCACGTGCGGGTGCACGGCGGACGCATCGCGTACGAGCTGGTCAACCGCGGCACCACCGTGCTCGCCCCGAGGCTCGCGGTACATGCCGACGGGGTCCTCGGCCCGGTCCTCGACCGTGCCCCGCGGGCGCTGCCCCTCGAACTGCCTCCGGGCCACCGGGTCCGGCTCACCGAACCCTGGCCGCACCACCCGGTGTTCGACTCCGTGAAGGTGCGACTCACCGTCACGGCGGCGGGCGCGGCGCCCGGTTCGGCGTCCGCGTCGGCATGGTTCGTGCCCTGGGGGGCGCTGGCCGGGACGGCCGCCGGGCTGCTCGCGGCCCTGGGCGCCGGTGTCGTCGTACGGCATCGCGGGCGCCGCCCGGCGGACCGCGAGACGGACGACCGGACGCGTACGGACGCCGAGTTGACGGGAGCGGTGACGTGAAGGGGCGGATCCTGGCGCTGGTGGCGGCCCTCGTGCTCGTCCTCGCGCCCCTGTCGGCACCCGCCTGGGGCGCGGACAAACCGGCGGTCGAACTGTCCGCGTCCCAAGCCGGGACGGGGGGTTCGATCACCGTGAGCGGCAGCGGGTGGCGGCCCAGGACCCTGCTGATAATCCTGATCTGCGGGCGGTCCGTGCCCTCCCGGGGGGTGATCGGCGGCACCAACTCCTGCGCCAACGCGGACGGAAAGGCCGTCACGACCGACACCCAGGGCGCCTTCCGCAGACAGCTGCCGGTGGCCGAGCCCCCTGTGCCGTGCCCCTGTGTGGTGCACGTCGCCACCGTCACCGGGGCGAAGGCGGACGTCGACGCGATCTTCCAGGTCGCGGGCCACCCCGTGGAGCCGCTGCCCGCCGAGCCCGCCACCGGGCGCCTCGCGGTGCTGACGGACACCCGCCTGGACGGCACCAGCGGTCTGCTGACCTGGTTCGGGGCACCGCCCGCCCGCACGCTCGTCTTCACCGTGGGCAACGTCGGCTCCTCGCCGGTCAAGGACCCCGTCTTCCGGGTCGGCACCGCCCACGGCGTGTTCGCCCCGCAGTGGGACGAACAGCAGTGGCACGGCACCGTCGCGCCGGGGCACAAAGCGCGCATCGAGCTGCCGGTGGAGCTGTCGGCGGGGGCCCACGGCGACTACACGGTCTCGCTGGAGTACGGCGGCAAGGTCCTCGCGGAACAACCGTGGGGCGTCGGCCGCCCCTGGGGCGTGACCCTCTTCTGGATCCTGCTCTGCCTGGTCGTCCCGGCCGCAGTCTTCCGCATCGGCATGGCCGTCGTGGACCGGGTGAGGCCGCGCGGAACGGCGAGGCACACGGCAGGCCGACGGACTCTGCGGCTCCCCCCACTCACCCTGCGCAAGCCGGGGCCGGACGTCTCCTCGCCCGCCCCGGCCACCTCCGGCACTTCGGCCCTGCCGTGGTTCACCCCGGACACCGGTCCGGGTACCGCGGTGAACGGTCGGCTCTCCGCACCGCAACAGAACAGTCCGACGACCCCGACGAAGGGAAACACGTGAGCGCGCAACGGAGAGCCCTGGCGGCAGGGGGCAGGAACAGGAGGGCGGGCGCGGCCGGTCTGGCGCTGATGCTGGGCGGGGCGGGTGTCCTGCTCGGTGTGGCGGCCGCACCCGCACAGGCCGCCGAGGTGGCCTACAAGACCGAGTGCATCCCGCCCGCGATCTCGGGCCTGCCGCCGGTCGAGGGCACCACCAAGGTGCAGATGACGGCGCCCGCCGAGGCGAAGGTGGGCGACGAGGTGACCGTCACCTGGAAGTTCGTGCAGGCCGCCGCCAGGAACCCCGATGTGCTCGACCTGGACAAGGACACCGTCAAGCCCACGGGGACGCTGAAGGCGGGCGGCGCACAGACCGCGGACATCGCGATGGAGGGCCCGCGGTCGAACCCCGCGATCCCGAAGAACAGCGACATGAAGCTGTCCGACATGACGGGCAAGGTGAAGCTGACCGCGGCCGGAGAGGTGACGCTCACACCGGACGCGTACAACGTCAACGTCAGCAAGCCCATCTCGACCGACACCAAGTGCACGCCGAAGGAGACGGTGCAGCCGGCGGCGACCATCAAGGTGACCGACGGCGGTGGCTCGGGCGGGCAGCCGACGATCAACCCCACCTTGCCGACGAACTTGCCGACAAACCTGCCGACCGGCCTGCCCACCGGCTCCTCCCCGTCCACCTCCACACCGACGGCGAGCGCGAGCGAGACCGGCGGGAACGGCGGTGACTCCGGCACCGGCGGGCAGAGCGACTTCACCGGCAAGGAGGTCCAGGTCCCGTACGCCTGCAAGACGCCCATCGGCGACAAGAACGCCACGTCACCGGTGCAGATCAACGCCAAGAAGGACGGCGGGAACTTCGCTCTCACGGTCCAGTTCAAGAAGTCGGTGATGAACAGCCCCGCGGACATCCCCAAGGGCTCGGTCAAACCGTCGATGGAGGTCGTGCTGGGCGGCGCGGACAAGGGCACGGTCCATGTCGAGGGCCCGGTGAACGCGAACGACATCAAGTCGGGCGACCCGATCGAGATCCCGGACCTGACGGGCACCTACAAGCCGGGGGCGAGCGGGCAGTCGACGCTGTCGCCCGGTGTGCTGACCATCAAGGCCCTCGGTACGACCACGACCTGCACGCCGACGAAGACCGAGGTGTCGCTGACCCTCGACACCTCGCAGCAGCCGGGCGGGGCGTCCGGCGGCACGTCGACGTCCGGAGGGACCTCCGCGGGAACCTCGGGCGGTCTGGCACAGACGGGCGCGGAGGACCACGGCGCCCTGAAGGCGCTGGGCCTGGTGGCCGGGACGGCGATCCTGCTGGGCGGGGCGGTCTTCACGTTCCTGCCCCGGCGCGCCCGCTGACCCGGGTGAACGGCGGAGGGCCGCCGCACCCCATGGGTGCGGCGGCCCTCCGGAAGCCGGGACCGACATCAGTGCACGTCGCCCATGAGTTCCTTGACCTTCTTGCGGTACATCACCACCGCGACACCCGCGAGCACGGCGATCGCGGCCTCCAGGGTCACGATGCCCGTCGTGTTCAGGTCGACACCCGCGATGGAGAGCAGACCGGTCGTGGCGTCACCGGCGGTGACGGCCAGGAACCAGACACCCATCATCTGGGAGGCGTACTTCGCCGGGGCCATCTTCGTGGTGACGGAGAGGCCGACCGGGGACAGCGTCAGCTCACCGACGGTCTGCACGAAGTAGATCGCGACCAGCCACAGCGCCGCGGCCTTGTGGCCGCCGTCGGCGATCCCCAGCGGGGCGAGGAACAGGAAGAAGGACGCACCGATCAGGACCAGACCCGAGGCGAACTTCACCGCCGTGCTCGGCTCCTTGCCGCGCCGGTTCAGCGCCAGCCACATCCAGGCGAAGACCGGGGCCAGCGCCATGATCATGACCGGGTTGACCGACTGGTACCAGGAGACGGGGAAGTCCCAGCCGAAGATCGTGTTCTTGGCCGAGGAGTCGGCGAAGATCGACAGGGTCGAGCCACCCTGGTCGTAGATCATCCAGAACACGGCGGCGGCCACGAAGAACCAGATGTAGGCGGTCATCTTGGACTGCTCGACGCGGTCCAGGTCCTTGTCCCGCTTGATCCGCGCGATCACCATGATCGGAATGACCAGACCGGCGACGGTGATCGGGACCAGCAGCCAGTTCAGCGTGTAGACACCGGAGAAGCCGACGATCGCGTAGAAGACGACCGCGATGGCCGCCCAGATCGCCGACTTGCGCAGCGTCGAGGCCTTCTCCGCGGCGGTCAGCGGCGTCGGGACCTCCTTCGAGCGCTGGCTCAGGTGACGGCCGCCGAGCAGGTACTGGCCGAGGCCGAGCGCCATGCCGAGCGCGGCGAGCGCGAAGCCCAGGTGCCAGTTGACGTTCTCACCGACGGTGCCGATGACCAGCGGCGCGGCGAAGGCGCCCAGGTTGATGCCGACGTAGAAGATCGTGAAGCCACCGTCGCGGCGCGCGTCGTCCGGGCCCTCGTAGAGGTGGCCGACCATCGTCGAGATGTTGGCCTTCAGCAGACCCGAGCCGATGGCGACGAGGCCGAGACCGGCGTAGAACGTGCCGGCCGACGGCAGGGCCAGGGTGAGGTGGCCCAGCATGATGACGAAGCCGGCCACGGCGACCGTCTTGCGCGGGCCGAGGACGCGGTCGGCGAACCAGCCGCCCGGCAGGGCGAGCAGGTACACGAGCGACACGTACACCGAGTAGATCGCGGTCGCGGTGGCCGCGTTCAGGTGCAGGCCGCCGGGGGCGACCAGGTACAGCGGGAGCAGGGCCCTCATGCCGTAGTAGGAGAACCTCTCCCACATCTCGGTCATGAAGAGAGTGGCCAGTCCGCGGGGGTGGCCGAAGAAGGTCTTCTCGGAACCGGGGGTGCCCGGGCGGACCGAGTCCTTCGTCAGGCTGGACGCCATGGTCGTTCCTTGCTGTCGGGGCGTGCACGTGGGGTCCCCTGCTCGATCGAGGCCGAGGCTCGGGGGTCGCATGCCCGATGGGGCGGCCGGCACCGGCGGGATCGGTCGTCCACCTCACGCCCACGAGGTGTCCGCTCCAGGTCACGGAGCGGCGGACGTCGACCACCGGGATCCACGCCTCTACGCGCGTCAACACGCCGAGGCCCGGCCACAGGTCATTCCTTCGAAGGCTGGAGGGGGACCAGCCCGCACGCGAAAAAGACCTTCAGCGTCATGTATCCGCCAAAGGTCCCTCATGGTGCTACAGGCGTTTCGGTCACCATACGTCATCGCACTGCCGGACATGAAAGGACTTGAGACGCGGATCACAGGTGATGCAGGAACCGCAAGGAGCATTCCAAGGCGCACACGGCGGGCGGGCCTCTGACACGAAAAGGCTGACTCCGCTCCGTGATCACGGACGGCGCGGGCGCATCATGGCAGCCGAAGGTAAGAATCCGCTTGCGGTGATCACACCTGCGATCACACCTCTGCTCCTGTCGTCGGCGGACTACCATCACCCCCATGACCCGTGTACTGCTCGCCGAGGACGACGCGTCCATCTCGGAGCCGCTGGCCCGTGCCCTGCGCCGGGAGGGTTACGAGGTCGAAGTGCGCGAAGACGGACCCACCGCGCTCGACGCCGGCATGCAGGGCGGTGTCGACCTTGTCGTGCTCGACCTCGGGCTCCCCGGCATGGACGGCCTGGAGGTGGCCCGTCGGCTGCGCGCCGAGGGCCACACCGTGCCGATCCTCATCCTGACCGCGCGTGCCGACGAGGTGGACACCGTCGTCGGCCTCGACGCGGGCGCCGACGACTACGTCACCAAGCCCTTCCGGCTCGCCGAGCTGCTCGCCCGGGTCCGGGCGCTGCTGCGGCGCGGCTCCAGCGAGCCGTCGCAGCCGCCGGCCACGCACGGGGTGCGCATCGACGTCGAGTCGCACCGGGCGTGGATGGGCGACGAGGAGCTGCAGCTGACCGCCAAGGAGTTCGACCTGCTGCGCGTCCTCGTCCGGGACGCGGGCCGGGTCGTCACCCGCGACCAGCTGATGCGCGAGGTCTGGGACACGACGTGGTGGTCGTCGACCAAGACCCTGGACATGCACATCTCCTGGCTGCGCAAGAAGCTGGGCGACGACGCGGCGAACCCGCGGTACATCGCGACGGTACGGGGCGTGGGCTTCCGCTTCGAGAAGAACTAGGCGCTGCCGGGCAGCCCGGCCGAAGGCGTCCGCGGCGCGCAGGCGCTACGCGTGTCACACCGCGACGGTCCGTGCGGTGCGGACCGTGCGACCGCGCGCCGTCGACGGCCGGTCGCGCGGTTCCCCGCGCCCTTCGGTGCATGCCTCCCCACCACGGGGTGCCGACCGTGCCCGAGGCACACTGGTCGTCGTAAAGCCACCGCCCGGAGGGCCCCGTGCGTCGTCGTCTCATCCAGTCCACCCTCGCGGTCGTCCTTGTGGTCATCGCCGTCTTCGGGGTCTCCCTCGTGATCGTCGAGACCCGGACGATCAGCAACAGCGCCCAGGAGCGCGTCGACTCGGAGGCACTGCGGCTCGCCAGCATCGTGGACAGCCGGCTCCTCGGCGACGAGAAGGTCACTCCCCCGGTCTTCAAGGCCCAGGTCACCGGTGACAGGTACGCGGTGATCGACATTCCCGGCCAGCCTGTCATCCAGGTCGGTGTCAAGCCCACGGGTGACGTGATCCACTCCACCGCCAAGGGCGAGGAGGGCGAGACCGTCCGCGTCGAGGAACCCCGCTCCGCGGTCACCCGGGAAGTCGGCCGTACGCTGCTGATCATCGCCCTGGTCGCCCTGCTCGCGATCATCGCCGCGGTGCTGCTCGCCGTGCGTCAGGCCAATCGCCTCGCCTCCCCGCTCACCGATCTCGCCGAGACCGCGGAGCGCCTCGGCTCCGGTGATCCGCGACCTCGTCACAAGCGCTACGGCGTCCCCGAGCTGGACCGGGTCGCCGACGTCCTCGACTCCTCGGCGGAGCGGATCGCGCGCATGCTCACGGCCGAGCGGCGGCTGGCGGCCGACGCCTCCCACCAGCTGCGCACGCCCCTCACCGCGCTCTCCATGCGCTTGGAGGAGATCACCCTCACCGACGACCCGGACACGGTGAAGGATGAGGCGACCATCGCGCTCACCCAGGTGGAGCGGCTCACGGACGTCGTGGAACGGCTGCTCACCAACGCCCGGGACCCGCGTACCGGGTCCGCCGTCTCCTTCGACCTCGACGAGGTCATCCAGCAGCAGCTCGCCGAGTGGCGCCCCGCCTATCGCAGTGCGGGCCGAGCGATCGTCAGTTCCGGGAAACGGCATCTGCGGGCGGTGGGGACCCCGGGGGCGGTCGCCCAGGTGCTGGCCGCGCTGATCGAGAACTCCCTCATGCACGGCGGCGGCACGGTCGCCCTGCGCACCCGCGTGACCGGCAACCAGGCGGTGGTGGAGGTCACCGACGAAGGCCCGGGCGTGCCCACGGAACTGGGCTCCCGCATCTTCGAGCGCACGATCAGCGGCCGCAACTCCACGGGCATCGGCCTTGCGGTCGCCCGTGACCTCGCGGAGGCCGACGGAGGCCGACTGGAGATGCTTCAGGTCAAGCCACCGGTCTTCGGCCTGTTCCTGTCCCGCACGCCGCTTCGGGTGCCCCCGACGGACGACGACGGGACGGAGTCGACGGTCCGGTAGGGGGCGCCGACGGGCGGTGGGGGAGCGGTATTGCCGCGGCAGGTGCCGGATACGCCACGGGGGCCCGCTGGGCGGGCGGTGTGATGGCTTGCGCGCGGGGGTGGCCGGGCGGCCATGGGCCGGGATCTGCGGGGCCGGCTGGTGTCCGTACAGGGTCGGGGTCAGGGTGCGTAGCGGAGGGCCTGGCGGGGCTCGGAAGGGACGCCGAGCGGGGCTGGGACGCGCGGGTCAGGGCGGTCCGGGAAGCGTGCGAGGCCCGGCAAGCGGTCCGGGGGACGTGGCGTCGTCGGTGGCCCGGTGGGTCAGGCGGTGGGTGGCCGAGAGGCCGGAGGCTTGCCCGTGAGGGTGTGCGTGGGGTGATGGCCCGTTCAGCGGTTGACGCGCTGCTGGTGGCGGCGCTGGCGCTCCGCCGCCTCGAGTATCGACTCCGCTCCGGCCACGGCCTCACCGGCCGGCAGCGCCTTGAAGACCCAGGAGCGGTACGACCAGAAGCGGAACAGCGTGCCCAGGCCGATGCCGAGGAACTTGAAGATGTTGCTCTGCAGCGGGCTGTCCCAGCCGAACCCGTACGTCGCCACGTACAGCACGCCGTTCTCGATCACCAGGCCCGCCGCGCTGAACACCAGGAACAGCGTCATCTCACGGGTACGGCCGCTCTTGTCCCGGTCCCGGTAGGTGAAGTAGCGGAACCCGATGTAGTTGAAGATGATCGCGACGATCGTGGCGACGATGCTGGCTCGGACCACCTGGAGACCGGTGATGTGCCGCACCAGGTTGAACACGAGGAGGTTGACCAGCAACCCCGCGCCGCCGACCGCGCCGAACTTGGCGATCTCGCGCATCAGCTGATCGAACCGCCGGCGCACAGTGCTCTCAGGTTTGACCTTCAGGCCTGTGGAACCACTGCCCATCGCGTTGCCAGCCCCCGTCGCTCGTCCTGATCGGTCGTGTCGGTCCATCGCATCGGCCGGTCGGCAGGTTGCGCCGAGCGGTTCCGTCAACCCCGCCATGCTAACCAGCGGCCGTGAGCCCTGCCCGTGGACCAGTTCATGAGGACGGAAAGAAAGCTCTCACCAGCAGTGTCCCCAGTCGCCTCACACAGCCCACACAGGGCGAAAAGGACAGAAACCGGCTGCGACGGCGCG
The DNA here is from genome assembly GCF_050936285.1 of Streptomyces sp. CA-106110. NCBI lineage: Bacteria > Bacillati > Actinomycetota > Actinomycetes > Kitasatosporales > Streptomycetaceae > Streptomyces > Streptomyces sp. CA-106110. The sequence continues at coordinate 7,355,702 of NZ_JBNJNB010000001.1, forward strand.
GCCGATACCCTGGGTGCGTGACATTCCCGGTAGTCGGCATGGTCGGCGGTGGCCAGCTCGCTCGTATGACCCACGAGGCGGGCATCCCGCTCGGCATCAGGTTCAAGCTCCTCAGTGACACCCCTCAGGACTCCGCGGCGCAGGTCGTCAATGACGTCGTCATCGGCGACTACCGCGACCTGGAGACGCTGCGGGCCTTCGCGCGGGGCTGTGACGTGATCACCTTCGATCACGAGCACGTGCCCACCGAGCACCTGCGGGCCCTGGAGGCGGACGGCATCCCCGTGCGCCCCGGCCCGGCGGCGCTCGTGCACGCTCAGGACAAGGGCGTGATGCGCGCGAAGCTCGACGCGATCGGGGTGCCCTGCCCGCGCCACCGGATCGTGAGCGATCCGGAGGACGTCGCCGCCTTCGCGGCGGAGGGCGACGGTTTCCCGGTGGTCCTGAAGACCGTCCGGGGCGGCTACGACGGCAAGGGCGTGTGGGTCGTGCGGTCCGCCGAGGAGGCCGCCGAGCCGTTCCGCGCCGGTGTGCCCGTCCTCGCCGAGGAGAAGGTCGACTTCGTACGGGAGCTGGCCGCCAACGTCGTACGGTCGCCGCACGGCCAGGCCGTGGCCTACCCCGTGGTCGAGTCGCAGCAGGTCAACGGGGTCTGCGACACCGTGATCGCTCCGGCTCCCTGCCTCGAGGACGAGCTGGCGCTCAAGGCCGAGGAACTGGCGCTGACGATCGCCAAGGAACTCGGCGTCGTCGGTCACCTCGCCGTCGAGCTGTTCCAGACCCGCGACGGCCGCATCCTCGTCAACGAGCTCGCGATGCGCCCGCACAACTCGGGTCACTGGACCCAGGACGGCTCGATCACCTCGCAGTTCGCCAACCACGTCCGGGCGGTCCTCGATCTGCCGCTCGGCGACCCGCGTCCGCGCGCCAAGTGGACCGTGATGGTGAACGTGCTGGGCGGCGACTACCCCGACATGTACTCCGCGTACCTGCACTGCATGGCCCGCGACCCCCAGCTCAAGATCCACATGTACGGCAAGGACGTGAAGCCCGGTCGCAAGGTCGGGCACGTCAACACCTACGGCGACGACCTGGACGACGTGCTGGAGCGCGCCCGTCACGCTGCCGGCTACCTGAGAGGCACCATCACCGAATGAGCCCTGTTGTTGGCATCGTCATGGGGTCGGATTCCGACTGGCCCGTCATGGAGGCCGCCGCCAAGGCCCTCGACGAGTTCGAGATCGAGTACGAGGTCGACGTCGTCTCCGCGCACCGCATGCCGCGCGAGATGATCACGTACGGCGAGCACGCCGCGGACCGCGGTCTGAAGGTGATCATCGCGGGGGCCGGCGGTGCCGCGCACCTGCCCGGCATGCTCGCCTCCGTCACCCCGCTGCCCGTCATCGGCGTCCCCGTCCCGCTGAAGTACCTGGACGGCATGGACTCGCTGATGTCGATCGTGCAGATGCCCGCCGGTGTGCCGGTGGCGACGGTCTCGGTGGGCGGTGCCCGCAACGCAGGGCTGCTCGCGGCGCGCATCCTGGCCGCGCACGACGAGGAACTCCTCGGGCGGATGCGGGACTTCCAGCAGGACCTGCGCGACCAGGCCGTCGAGAAGGGCAAGCGCCTGCGCTCCAAGGTCGAGGGATCGGCGGGCTTCGGCTTCGGCTCGGGGAAGTGACGCGATGACTCCGCCTTCCCTGGAGGCAGCCCGGGAGCTGCTCCGTGAGTTCCCGGTCGTCGACGGGCACAACGACCTGCCGTGGGCGCTGCGGGAGCAGGTCGGCTACGACCTGGCCGCCCGCGACATCGCCCACCACCAGAACGAGCACCTGCACACCGACCTGCCGCGGCTTCGCGAGGGCGGGGTCGGCGCGCAGTTCTGGTCGGTGTACGTGCGCAGCGATCTGCCCGACCCGGTGCCCGCGACACTCGAACAGATCGACTGCGTACGGCAGTTGACCGAGCGCTATCCGTCTGACCTGCGCCGGGCGCTGACCGCGGCCGACATGGAGGCGGCGCGCGCGGACGGCCGCATAGCGTCCCTCATGGGCGCGGAGGGCGGCCACTCGATCGCGAATTCCCTCGGCACCCTGCGCGGGCTGTACGAGCTGGGCGTGCGGTACATGACCCTCACCCACAACGACAACGTCGCCTGGGCGGACTCGGCGACCGACCGGCCGGTGGCGGGCGGCCTCTCGAACTTCGGCCGTGAGGTCGTGCGCGAGATGAACCGCCTCGGCATGCTGGTCGACCTCTCGCACGTGGCGGTGACGACGATGCGGGACGCGCTGGACACCACGGACTCGCCCGTGATCTTCTCGCACTCCTCCGCCCGCGCGGTGTGCGACCACCCGCGCAACATCCCCGACGACATCCTCGAGCGCCTGCCCGCCAACGGCGGGGTGGCGATGGTGACGTTCGTGCCGAAGTTCGTGCTCCAGGGCGCGGTCGACTGGACGGTCGCGGCGGACGAGAACATGCGCGCGCACGGCTTCCACCACCTCGACACGACCCCGCAGGCGATGAAGGTCCACCGGGCCTTCGAGGAGCGGCATCCGCGCCCGGTCGCCACGGTCTCGACGGTCGCCGACCACCTGGACCACATGCGCGAGGCGGCGGGCGTCGACCACCTCGGCATCGGTGGCGACTACGACGGCACGGCCTTCACTCCGGACGGACTCGGCGATGTCTCGGGTTACCCGAACCTGATCGCCGAACTGCTCGACCGCGGCTGGTCCACGTCCGACCTGGCCAAGCTGACCTGGCAGAACGCGGTACGGGTGGTGGGCGCGGCCGAGGACGTGGCCCGCGACCTCCAGGGCAAGCGCAGCCCTTCGAACGCGAAGCTGGAAGAGCTGGACCGCTGAACCGACGGGCGCGCGCCGTGGCCCGCGCCTGACTCACGCCGTCGGTGGGGTGCGGATCCGTTCCGGGCAACCGGTGCGGATCCGCACCCCACCGGGCCGTCAGGTGAAGTCGGCGTACGCCAGGTGCTTCGCACAGGTGCGGCAGCGGAACAGATACGCGGTGGGCTGTCCGTCGGCGTCCAGGGACGCGAAGAACGTCTCGCCGAGGGTCTCGCGGAGGCTCTCCGCGGCGTCCGGGTGGTCCCTGAGCTCCTTGGTGCCCGCACGGCCGAGATAGGTCGCCGCGTCCCCGCAGTGCGTCAGCCAGCGCTCCTGCTGCCAGCCGGAGAAGCCCGGGGTGCGCCGCTCCACGGTGTGGACCACCGACCTCGGTGCCTCACCCGTCACCTCGGTGAACTGCGCCTCGAAGCGCTCCGCCGCGCTGCCGTCCGCGATGCACCAGGGGCACAGCTCGGCGCGGATGTCCGCGACCGCGTAGACGGGGCCCACGTACACATACCCGCGCCGGAGCCCGCAGCACAGGCACTCGGTGTCCCCGGTGACCACCGAGCCGGTGGCCAGGGGGTCCGGGTGGTACGGGAAGGACGGCAGCTCCGCCGTTGTCGCCGGATCGTTCATGTCCCCACCCTGCCGTATCAAGGAAAGGGGCACCCCTGAGGGTGCCCCGGAACCTCCCGCGCGTTGCCGCAACCGGCCGCGCGCTACGGCAGGTTGCGCGCCATGACGATCCGCTGGACCTGGTTCGTGCCCTCGTAGATCTGGGTGGTTAGCGGAGCTTGAGGCCGTGAGCAGCGGATACGACTCCCGTGGCTACCTCAGCCCAGGATTCCCCCATGATCGACGTTGTGCGTGGAACCTGAGAAACGACAAAACCCCCGGTCACGGGACCGGGGGTTAGTCAGGGTGACTACTGTACTTCTGCCGTCGCAGCCACCCTTGCCGCTGCGCTTGCTCAGGGCGCAGCGGAGCTCACCAGCGCTCCTCAAGCCACCAGCGCTGAAGGGGATAGGTCTGCTGAGGCGTCTTCTTGCAGGGCTTGACGTGCAGGAAGACAGTGCAGCCGGCCGCGGATGCGCCAGGGTTGTCGTACGTCTCGTGTTCCTCATCATCCGCGATCTGATCTAGACAGCGTGCACAGATCATCTACGGCCCTCCCTGATGAGGCGCCTGAGCGCCACGCCTGTCTCACACCGACCAGCGTCATCTACGCACTGTTCGCAGTAGGGCGCATGGTCGTGCAGCGCCCGAAGCGCTGCCTTGCTTGCGCACGGGCGACAGCCCCTTGGGAATGCGGTGACGTGGCTGTCCAGAACCCTGATACGCCGTTCCCCTATATCTACGGCTGTCTCAGCAGTGAGGTGCATTCCGCACCACACACAAGAAGCGCCACGCTGCTGAGCCTCGCTCAAGGCGCCAACGTCCGGAAGCGGCAGTGCCGCCCTCCCCCAGACAGGGGCGGTATCTGTAATCTCTGCCATGTCGACTCCATCCAGTCGTCCATGCCCCCGGACCTCTTGCCAGGTCGCGGGGGTCCTTCTTTGGTGTAACCGATACGCACCGATACACATCATGGCACGGCATGACCTAGATCGGCAGACCATGACAGGTGGATTTACGGTCTGGTCATGGAGTACGAGCCGACGCGCTACGTGTGGGAACAGGTGGCCGAAGCCGTTGCCGCGGAGATCTCCTCTGGCAAGCTGCCCAAGGGTGCGCGCCTGCCAGGAGTCGCCAACATGGCTGCGCAATACGGCGTAGCGCCGGCAACGGCGCGGAGGGCAGTGCGGGAGCTTCGGGAGCGAGGTCTAGTCAAGACGCTCCCGAACAAGGGGACATTCGTTCTCTAGTCAGGCTGCGACCAACGCAGCCTGGATGCGCTGAGCGCGCCTCTGACCAATCCCAAGCTCCGATTGCAGCCGTCGCAGAGACGGCTTCTCTCCAAGTGCAGTCGCCTTCTCAATCAAGTCTTCATCGGATGCAAGTACGGTCACGGATGCAGCCTTGGGTGCAGCCGACTTGGCTGGCTTGGGTGCAGCCGTAGACGGCTGCGTAAGAGGCTGCGAAGCCATCTGAGTGGCTTCCTCTGTCATCGCCTCTATGGGCGCCTCAGGCGCGCTCTCAGGAGCCTTTGACCTCATGTATTCAGCTATGAAGTGGAACTGACGCCTTGACAGCAGAAGGGTGCCTCTCACCTGCGATGATCTGGATTGCCTAGATCAAGAACGTCGCGGGGAAGAGGCACCCGGAAGGTGAAGAGTACCCGCTGGGACCACCGGCTCGGCGTGCGGGCCGACGACCGCAACCTCGTGGGGCACGCCGGCGTCGTGCTCCTGCGCAGGATCGCTGACAAGACCGGACTGACCACGGCCCTGGCCCGAGCCCTGCCCCAGGGAACCGGGCCGGGCTGGCGTGACCGCGGCGAGGCCCTGGTCATGCTCGCCTGCGCGATCATGCTCGGCGCCACCAACGTCCTGGAGGCCGAGCAACTCCAGCACCACTGGCGGCGATTGTTCCCGCGCCCGATCTCAGACAGCACCCTGCGCCGCGCCCTGGAGGCGATCGACGGCCCGGTGGCGGCGCGGGTTGAGCGCGTCCGCGCTGCGATACGACGCGTGGTGTGGACGATGCTCGCCCTGCGCCCCGGGGGCTTTCCCTGGATCTCGGTGTGCGGGCGGGAGCTGGCCGGCTGGTACGTCCTGGATCTCGACGCGACCATCGTGACCTGCAGCAGCCGAAAGGAGGGGGCGGCCGGCACGTTCAAAGGCAGCTATGGGCATCATCCGCTGGGGGCGTGGGTGGCCAATACCCGCGAGTGCGCGGCGATGCTACTGCGGTGTGGCAACGCCGCCGCCAACGACGTCGCCGACCACAAGAGCGTCCTGGCCGCAGCTCTGCGCCAGCTACCGCTGCCCATATGGTCGAAGCTGCTGATCCGGATCGACGGTGCGGCCTTCAGTCACGCCCTCCTCGAGCACCTGCAGGCGCTGACCACCAGCCGGCGCCGCGTGCGCTGGGTGACCGGCTGGGCGATCAACACCGCGGACGAGCGGGCGATCGCGCTGCTGCCCGAGCAGGTGTGGACTTGCGCGCTGCGGCAGGACGGCCAGGTGCACGAGATCAAGGGCCCCGACGGCGAGTGGCTGTCTTACCAGGTCGCCGAGCTGACCGGGGTGCGCGACCTGACCGGCTGGCCCGAGGGGATGCGGCTGATCGTGCGCCGGGTAAAACCCTCGCGCCGGGATGCGAAGAAGCTGACCGCCTTCGAGAAGCGCACCGGCTGGCGCTACCAGATCATCGCCACCAACATCCCCGCCCACCACGGGCTTTCCGGGGTGCCAGCCTCCGGGCAGATGTGGTTCGTCGATGCCTTGTATCGCGATCACGCTGAGGTGGAGGACCGCGTGAAAGCAATCAAGCGGGTCGGGCTCGCCCTGCTGCCCTCGAAGTCCTGGCAGCTCAACGCCGCCTGGATCCTGGCCGCCGCCCTCGCGGCAGACCTCGACGCCTGGATGCGACTCCTCCTCCTGCATGACGAGCCGGAGCTGGCCGGTGCCGAGCCGGAGACGATCCGGATGAAGCTGTACCACCTGCCCGCCCGCCTCACCGCCCATGCCCGCCGACGCACCCTCCACCTCGACCGCACCTGGCCATGGGCGGCCGCGTTCGCCACCGCCTGGCAGCGCACCACCGAACTCCCGGCCGCCCCCTGACGGCTGGTCACCACCCCGACGAGGACCAGGAAGGAGAAGACCCGCACCACCCTCGGGTCCGTGGAACCCGACGCCCCCGCAGCGTCATGCGACGGCCCACCCCGACACGGCACGGGACATAACGGGCAGACAGCCGCCCATGGCGAGGCCGTCACGCCGCAGAACAATCGAGGTCGATGACGTAGCGTCGGGTGAAGTCCCGCAGCGCATCGACGTCCCAGACCGAGCGGTCCAGCAGATGCTGCTGCCCCCACGGCTCGGCGTCGCCGCCGTACTCGGCAAGCTGCCAGCCATTCTTGCGTGACACCGGGGAGAGCAGGCCGCGGATGCACCGCGCGGCCCGCATCCGCAGATCCGCCCGCGGGAAGATCCCGCCAACCTCCACCAGCAGGTTCTCCAACTGATCGGAGAACTCCTCGGCCCGCTCCCGATCGGCGATCTCCGGCATAATGTCCAGTAACTCCGCCTTCATACAAGGCAGTTACCCCCACACGATGACCGAGGAACTACAGCGGGGCCGCTGATCTCCAACTGAAGGGTTAGGGTGCCCGCCCTGGCGGCTCTCGTTGTGTTCCTGTCTAGCGCGCCTCTTGCGCGTCTATCCACTTCTCAAGCTCTGTGCGCCGGCACTTGAGCTTCTGGCCGATCTTCTTAAATGGGATCCCCTGAGACTTCCATTCCCCGTATACCCAAGACTTAGGAACGTCCAGGTGCGCGGACACGTCGTCAACGGACATCAACTTCTCTGCCAAGTAGGCGCCTCCTTCGGTTGGCTTCGGCCCGTTGCGGGCCGCTTGAGCAGCATCATGAACGTCTACAACCACTCATGTCAACCGGTTCGGCAGACCGGTTGTGCCGTCCGGACTGCTACGCTAGTCTCATGGCGAACGACGAAGGAACAACGCCGCAGGTCATCAAGCAAGAGCTAGGTGCATGGGTCGTTGAGATGGTCTGGCCGGCAGACGCCGTGTCAGGTGGGCCGCGAGAGATGCGCATCGTCCCGAGCGAGGAAGCCACAGATGCGGAGGTCGCTCGGGGAGTCTCTACGACAGTCCTACGCAACATCGATCTTTCTTGGGCTACTACTCAGGCAACATCACTTAATCCCAACTTGCCCGAAAAGGATCGGATACTTGCCCATCGTAGGAGCGTGAGCAAGCTCTATGAATGGCGTGATGAAGGGCTGTCAGAGCGGTACCTAGCCGCTCTGGCGATGGAATACGTAGTTCTGTCTGAGAACGGGATTCGCGGGCCGCTAGGAGAGATTGCGGAGCTTCTGGATAAGCCGCGGAATACGCTCAAGACTCATCTAGCGCAGGCACGTAGGAAAGGGCTTTTGGAGACTACGCCTGGGAAGCCTGGCGGAACGGTCACCGAAAAGGCGTTGGAGATCGTCAGAAGGAATCCTGACTGATCGAAGCAAAGGGGAGGGGCAATGGCACGAGCTTGGGTAGCACGATCGAAAGACGATCCGAAGAAGTGGACTGCCTTTTGGTATGACCCTGACGGCAAACAACGTCAGAAGAGCTTCGACACGAAGAAGCGTGCGGATGACCACCGTAAACGCAAAGAGCAAGAGCTAGACGCGGGTACGTACCTGGATGACAAGCTTGGGAAGCAAGCTGTCACGGCAGTGTGGGAGCAGTGGACGAATCAGCGAAAGCTGACCAACAGCACGAAGAAGCAGTATCGCTCGATCCTCAACACGACCATCGAGCCTTTCTTCAAGGCTCGCTCTATCGTCTCGCTCAAAGTTGCGGACATTGAGCAATGGCTGTTGTGGATGGAGACAGACAGGAATCTGACCGCGCGTACGCGACGGCAACGGTTCTCCTACTTCTCCGGAATGATGGAATGGGCTGTTGTCAATGAGATCATCGGCCGCAATCCATGTAAGAGCGTCAAGGGCGCAGGGAACCGAAGTAGAGAGATCAGGGAGCAGAAGACGAAGGCGCGTCGCCTGACGACGCGTGAAGTTCTGGCAACCCTGGAAGGCTGTCCGGCCCGCTACCGCGCGATGCTGTGGCTCATGGCAGGCTGCGGCCTTCGTATCGGGGAGGCCATGGCCGTATCTCGTGATCAGATCGACTTCAAGGCCGAGACGCTACGCGTTGACTTCCAAATCGCTGAAGATGGCGAGTCTGAGTCAGGGAAGAACAGTGCCATCCAGCGCCGGCACATCAAGGCACGCGAGGAAGAAGAGCCGGGGCGCTCTGTGCCGCTACCGCCTAACGTCGCCTTCGAGCTTCGTCGGCACTTGAAGAACCACGGCGTTTGGGGTCCTGAGAGTCTGCTCTTCCCGAACGTCAGCCGTTCGGGATACCTGTACGCCTCCTACTTCTATCCAAAGATCTGGACGGAAGCGCTGAAGCAGGGCGGAGTCTCCTACTGCAAGCCCCATGAGCTGCGGCACTACTACGGCTCTCGCCTGTTGTACGCGGGCGTACCAGAGAACGACGTAGCTGACTGGATGGGGCACAGCAGCACTGACGTGCTGCGCGACCACTATCACTACATCTTCGAAGGTGCGGAGCAACGCGGCAGGGCAGCCATCGCGTCGATGTTGACCCCTGGCGCAGACGATCCGACAGAGCAAGCCAGCGTAGCTTGACCGAGCATGACTGAGGCCCCTGGCGTCTGCCAGGGGCCTCTTTGTTTTGGCTGATCAGAGCACGTATCGGCGCCTGTAGCGCCTCAGGATTCCCCCAGTATGAGGGGCAGGAACGGCCCGAAACGGGCCGAAGAGAAGCGAAGTCTCTACGACCCGTCAGGGGCGCCCAAAACTGCGTCTGATCTGCGAAAACGCAGCTAGGGCAGGTTCCTGGCCATGACGACCCTCTGAACTTGATTCGTACCCTCATAAATCTGGGTGATCTTCGCGTCGCGCATCATGCGCTCGACCGGGTAGTCGCGGGTGTAGCCGTAGCCGCCGAGCAGCTGGACGGCGTCCGTGGTGACCTCCATCGCCACGTCCGAGGCGAAGCACTTGGCGGCGGCGCCCTGGAAGGTCAGGTCGCTGTCGCCGCGCTCCGACTTGGCCGCGGCCGCGTACGTCAGCTGACGGGCCGCCTCGATCTTCATCGCCATGTCGGCGAGCATGAACTGGATGCCCTGGAAGTCGGCGATCGGCTTGCCGAACTGCTTGCGCTCCTTGACGTAGCCCTTGGCGTAGTCGAAGGCGCCCTGGGCGACACCGAGGGCCTGGGCGGCGATGGTGATGCGGGTGTGGTCGAGCGTGCGCATCGCCGTGGCGAAGCCGGTGCCCTCCTCGCCGATCATGCGGTCGGCCGGAATGCGGACGTTGTCGAAGTAGACCTCGCGGGTGGGGGAGCCCTTGATGCCGAGCTTCTTCTCCGGGGCGCCGAAGGAGACACCCGGGTCGGACTTCTCGACGACGAAGGCCGATATGCCCCTGGAGCGCTTCTCGGGGTCGGTCACCGCCATCACCGTGTAGTACTCGGAGACGCCCGCGTTGGTGATCCAGCGCTTCACGCCGTTGAGGACCCAGTCGTCGCCGTCGCGGACCGCCTTGGTCTTCATGCCGGCCGCGTCCGAGCCCGCCTCGGGCTCGGACAGGCAGTACGAGAACATCGCGTCGCCCTTGGCGAGCGGACCCAGGTACTTCTTCTTCAGCTCCTCGGAGCCGGAGAGGATCACCGGGAGGGAGCCGAGCTTGTTCACGGCGGGGATCAGCGAGGACGACACGCAGGCGCGCGCCACCTCCTCGATCACGATCACGGTGGCGAGGGCGTCCGCGCCCGCGCCGCCGTACTCCTCGGGGACGTGCACCGCGTGCAGGTCGTTCGCGACGAGTGCCTCCAGCGCCTCCTGCGGGAAGCGGGCCTCCTCGTCCACCGCGGCGGCGTACGGCGCGATCTTCGCCTCGGCCAGCGAGCGGATGGCGTCGCGGAGCATGTCGTGCTCCTCGGACGGGCGGTACAGGTCGAATTCAGCCGATCCGGCCAAGGTCTCTCACGCTCCAAAACGCTGCGATGCCGACGCTAATTACCGTTAAGTAACCCGAATTTTAGGGGTAGGCCCACACGAGTGATACGTGAGCTTGGCGACAGCGGGAAACCTGCCCGTCAAGTGCCCCGGCTATGCTCGGGCACCGGTTCACCGACGTATCCCCTGGAGCACCCCATGAGCCTCAAGATCACCGTGATCGGCACCGGCTATCTCGGCGCGACGCACGCCGCAGCCATGGCCGAGCTCGGCTTCGAGGTGCTCGGGCTCGACGTCGTTCCCGAGAAGATCGAGCTGCTCCGGCGGGGCGAGGTCCCCATGTACGAGCCCGGTCTCGAGGAGCTGCTGCGCAAGCACATCGCGGGCATCGAGGGCTCCACCGGGCGGCTGCGCTTCACCATGGACTGGTCCGAGCTGGCCGAGTTCGGCGACGTCCACTTCGTCTGTGTGAATACTCCCCAGAAGCACGGCGAATATGCCTGCGACATGTCGTTCGTCGACGCCGCGATCGCCTCCCTCGCTCCGCATCTGACGGGCCCGGCCCTGGTCGTCGGCAAGTCGACCGTGCCCGTCGGCTCCGCGGACCGCCTGGCCGCCTACCTCGCCGAGCACGCGCCCGCCGGCGAGGACGTCGAGCTGGCCTGGAACCCGGAGTTCCTGCGCGAGGGCTTCGCCGTCGAGGACACGCTGCACCCCGACCGGATCGTGGTGGGCGTGCGCAGCGAGCGGGCCGAGAAGCTGCTGCGCGAGGTGTACGCGACACCGGTCGCCGGGGGCTCGCCCTTCGTGGTCACCGACTTCCCGACCGCCGAGCTGGTGAAGACCTCCGCGAACTCCTTCCTCGCCACCAAGATCTCCTTCATCAACGCGATGGCGGAGGTCTGCGAGGCGGCCGGTGGCGACGTGGCCAAGCTGGCGGAGGCCATCGGGCACGACGACCGGATCGGCAAGAAGTTCCTGCGGGCCGGGATCGGTTTCGGCGGTGGCTGTCTGCCGAAGGACATCCGGGCCTTCATGGCGCGGGCCGGTGAGCTCGGCGCCGACCAGGCGCTGACCTTCCTGCGGGAGATCGACTCCATCAACATGCGCCGCCGCGGCCAGATGGTCGAGATGGCGCGTGAGGCGCTGGGCGGCGGCTCGTTCCTCGGCAAGCGCGTCGCGGTGCTCGGGGCGTCGTTCAAGCCCGACTCCGACGACGTGCGCGACTCGCCCGCGCTGAACGTGGCAGGTCAGATACACCTTCAGGGCGGTCAGGTGACCGTCTACGACCCCAAGGGCATGGACAACGCCCGGCGGCTCTTCCCGACGCTCGGGTACGCCCCCTCCGCCCTCACGGCGGTCCGCGGCGCCGATGTGGTGCTGCATCTGACGGAGTGGCGCGAGTTCCGCGAGCTGGACCCGGCCGAGCTGGGCCAGGCTGTGGCCGCGCGCATCCTCCTGGACGGCCGCAACGCGCTCGACCCGGAGCTGTGGCGCCGGGCGGGCTGGACGTACCGGGCGATGGGCCGCCCCACCGCCTAGCGGACGCAAGACGCCGGTCCGGCCGAGGCTCAGTCGGCCGGACCGGCGTCCTGTTGCATTCTGCACCACTGCCGTGACGCGCGAGCGGCGAGTGCCCAACCCTGTGCGCCGTGGGCCTATTTCGCCCGGTATCGCCGCATCTTCGCGCGCGCCCCGCACACCGTCATCGAACACCAGCGGCCCTTTCCGGCCGGGCTGCGGTCGTAGTACGCCCAGTGGCACTCGGGCAGTTCGCAGGCCTTGAGGCGCAGCCAGGTACCCGTGGTGAGCGCTTCGGCGACGGCCGCCGCGACACGGGAGAGCAGGGGACTCTCGTCGGCGGGTGCGAGGGACGCGGAACCGTCCCGTTCGTCGACGGCCACATACAGCGGCGCCCGCGCCAGCAGCCCGCCCAGCGGTGCCACCGCGCGGTGCGGGGGATGGCCGGCGTGGGCCAGGAGAACGGCACGCAGCGACTCCCGCAGCTCCCGCGCATCGGCCAGGTCCGCTTCCGTGACACGGAACTCGGCGCGTCCCTCCAGTGTGTCCAGGCGGTCCTCGCCCGTCTCCAGGTCCACGGTGTTGACCAAGGCCTCCACCAGGGCGAGGCCGCCGGGAGCAGGGGCTCTGTCACTCATCTCTGCGACCTCATGCCCGCCACGATTCCTCTCGGTATTTCCGTTGCGACGTTACCGCCAATCCACATGCATGGGGTAACGGTTACCGGTTGACTGGCTCTACGGGTAACCCGCCCCCTGAGAACTCGTACTCCGAGGAGGAAGTCATGGCTCTCGCCAAGCTGGGCGTCGTCGTCCTGGACTGTCCCGACCCGCGCGCGCTCGCCGGTTTCTACGCGGAAGTGCTGGGCGGCACGGTGGAGGGCGACGGTGAGTGGGTCGACCTGAAGGCGCCGGACGGCCGGTCGCTGGCGTTCCAGGCCGCGCCCGGACACGTACCGCCGAAGTGGCCGGCGCCCGACGACTCGCAGCAGTTCCATCTGGACCTCACCGTCGAGGACCTGGACGCGGCCGAAGCGGGCGTCCTCGCGCTCGGCGCCCGCCCGCTGGACGCGGAGGACCGCTCGCGCACCTGGCGGGTTTACGCCGACCCGGCGGGGCACCCGTTCTGCCTCTGCGCCTGCTGACCGGGCGCCCGCTCCTCGAGGAGGTCACGATGGCACAGCCCGTCGCCCGTATGCGGTCCGTCGTCCTGGACTGCCCGGATCCCCGAGCACTCGCCGAGTTCTACGCCGCGGTGCTGGGCGGCACGGTGGAGGGCGAGGGCGACTGGGTCGATGTGCACGTGCCCGGCGGTCCCAAGCTCGCCTTCCAGGAGGCGCCCGAGTACAAGCCGCCGGAGTGGCCGAGGGCCGATGCCGACTCGCAGCAGGTGCACCTCGACCTTGACGTGGGCGCCACCGTGGAGGCGATAGAAGCCGCCGAGGAGCAGGTGCTCGCGCTCGGCGCGCGCCCGCTGGACGTGAACGACCTGAACGGCAAACGGGACTTCAGGGTGTACGCGGATCCCGCGGGGCATCCCTTCTGCCTCTGCCGGATCGAGCACCCGGAGTCCGCCTGAACGTGCAAGGCCCCGCCGAACCGCTCGGCGGGGCCTTGCACAGCACACCGGCTCAGTTGCCGGTGACCGTCACCTTCTCGTCGTTCTTCAGCTCGTTGACCAGGGTCTTGACCTTGGACTTGTCCCACACCAGGTTGCCGCCGGTCGAGCCGGATATCGGCATGTTCAGCGACGTGCCGTCACCACCGCTGACGCCCTTCATCGCCCAGAACATGGACCCCAGGTTCCACAGGCTCATGTCCTTGTCGACGGTCAGGGAGTCCAGGCCCGCGCTCATCGTCGGGTAGAACTTGAAGGGGTTGAGGATCGTCCCCGGGGTCGCCACCTGGTGGGCCAGCGCGGAGAGGAACTTCTGCTGGTTCTTGGTGCGCTGCAGGTCGCTGGTGGCGAAGGCGTGCCGGGTGCGGACGAAGGCGAGGGCCTGCTCGCCGTTCAGCGTCTGCGTGCCCGCCTTGAAGTCGGCGCCCGAGTACTTGTCCTTGAAGCCCTTGTCGATGGTGAGCTGGACACCGCCGACCGAGTCCACGATGTTGGCGAAGCCGGCGAAGCCGATCTCCACATAGTGGTCGATGTGCAGGCCGGTGTTGTACTCGATCGTGCGGACCAGCAGCGTCGGCCCGTCCTCCGCGTACGCCGCGTTGAGCTTGGTGTGCCGGCCCGTGCCCTTGAAGGTCTTGCCCGAGTCGCTGCCCACGTACGTCGGTATCTCCACGTCCGAGTCGCGGGGCAGGGATATCAGCGTGTCGCCGTTGCCGCCGACGTGCAGGATCATCATCGAGTCCGTTCGCTTGCCCTCGGCGGACCCGGTGTGCAGCTTCTTCTTGTCCGCGGCGGACATCCCCGCGCGGCTGTCGGAGCCGACGATCAGGTAGTTCGTGCCCTCGCCCGCGGCGGGCCGGTCGATGACCTTGGAGAGGTCGACGTCCCGGTGGAGCTTGGAGTCGGCCCAGAAGTACGTGGCCACAGAGGTCACCACCACCACGGTGACCAGGGTGATCACGGTCCACTTGATCCGGCGGCCCCAGTTGGGACGCTGCCGGTAGTGCTGAAGCTGCGGATCGGGGTCATCGTCGTTGGGTACGAAGCCGCCCTGGCGGCCGCCGTAGACCTGCCCCGTGTTGTAGCCGCTGTCGTAGCCGCCGTACCCCTGGTCGTACGTCGGCTGCTGCGGCACCCCGCCGTACGGCGGAGCGCCCTGAGGGCCGCCCGGCGAGCGCCGGACCTGCCGCATCACCCGCGCGTTCTCGGGCTGCGCGCTGCTGCCGCGTCCGTAGTGGTTGCCGCGGCCATCGTCGGACCATCCCTCGGGCCAATCGTTCATGCGCCCCAGTGTGCAGGGTCCTGGTATGGGCCGTACAAGGGCCGACGAAAAACGGGGTCAGGGCTGTTGCGAAGCTGACACAAAATCTCCCGCTCGTCGGCCCGGCATAAGGTGGACGCCATGACAGACCAGGTCTCAGCCCCGGAATCAGAAATTCCGGACGATATCCCGGGTGACATACCCGGGAAGCCCACCTCGGCTTCCCGGACCACCCTCAGCCACATCATGACCCACAACGACACCAACCTGCTGGGCACGGTGCACGGCGGTGTGATCATGAAGCTCGTCGACGACGCGGCGGGAGCCGTGGCCGGCCGGCACTCCGGAGGCCCGGCCGTCACCGCGTCGATGGACGAGATGGTCTTCCTCGAGCCGGTCAGGGTCGGGGATCTGGTCCATGTGAAGGCCCAGGTCAACTGGACCGGCCGCACATCGATGGAGGTGGGTGTGCGGGTGCTGGCGGAGCGCTGGAACGAGTCGACGCCGCCCACCCAGGTCGGCTCCGCCTACCTCGTCTTCGCCGCGGTCGACGCCAACGGCACGCCCCGGCCGGTGCCGCCGGTCATCCCGGAGAAGGAGCGCGACAAGCGCCGCTACCAGGAGGCCCAGATCCGCCGCACCCACCGCCTCGCCCGTCGTCGCGCGATCAGGGAGCTGCGGGAGAAGAGGGCGGCCGAGGGCTACGAGGACTGAGGAAGGCCGCGGGGCGCCGGCGCCGTAGGCCCGGGAGGGGGGTTCAGGGACACATCACCTGGTCCCCGGTCACCACCTCGTCCGGTTTCTGCGGCTCCACCGCCTTCACCCGCTGCACTGTCTTGAAGCCCGTCCCCGCGATCACCTTCAGCGTCGGCCCCTGCCCCGGGGCCGCCCGCAGTTCGCTGCCCGGCAGGGCCGCCGACAGCGACTTCGCCGAGCGGTCCCAGCGCGGGTCGTAGACGACGACCGTGCGCCGGACCGTACGGTCCTTCGCGTTCGCCGGCTGATGCGTCGTGCGGAACCCGGCGGCCGCGAGAGCGTCGTCCACGCGTTTGCCGAGCCCGTCCGTGGGCGTCCCGTTCTCGACCCGTACCTGGATCTGCTGCGGCGGCACGTCCACGGTGACCATGGACGGGCCCGGGCCCTTCGCCTTCGGCCGGGGACGGCTGAGCGGCTTGTCGTCGCGCAGCGACCGGAACAGCGCGCGTGCCTTCACCTCGTCCCACTTCACCGTCGAACCGAGCTCCTTGACCTGGAAGGTCATGTCGCCGATCGGCACGGTCGTGAACTCCGAGGAGTGCGGCGAGAAGTTCCGCATCGCGCGGGCGAGGCCGACCAGATCGTCCGCGCCGAAGTCCCCGTCCGCGCGCACCGAGCCCAGCACGGCCCGTGTCACGTCCCGGAGCTTCATCGGGTTCAGCAGGACGCCCGACGACGTCGCCCGGTCGATCATCGCCGCGAGGAACTTCTGCTGCCGCTGCATCCGGCCCAGGTCGGAGGCGCCGTCGACGTGCCGGGACCGCACGTACTGCAGGGCCTGGCCGCCACCCAGCACATGCGGGCCGGCGGTCAGGTTCAGCCCGGTGTAGCGGTCCTTCAGCGGCTGCGAGGTGCAGATGCGGACGCCGCCCAGCACGTCGACCGTCTTCATGAAGCTGATGAAGTCGACCTCCATATAGTGGTCGATCTTGAGATCCGTCATGGCCTCGACCGTGCGCACGGTCAGGTTCGGCCCGCCCTCCGCGTAGGCCGCGTTCAACCGGATTGGATGGGCGGGGTGCTGCGCTCCCGTCGCGGGGTCCGAGTACGCCGCGACCTGCGCGTACGAGTCACGCGGCAGGCTGACCACGGTGGCCCGCTCCCGGTCGGCCGAGAGGTGCACGATCATGAGCGTGTCGGTGCAGTGGCACGGATTCCCGCCGAGGCGGAACTTCCGGCGCTCCTTCTCCGTGATCCTGTCCCGGCCGTCGGTGCCGACCAGCAGGATGTTCATGCCATGGCCCGCCGCGGGGCGGTTCTTCATGTCCTTGAACGGGTCGATCCGGGAGATGCCCGCGCCCAGGCCGGTCACCACCACGTGCCCGATGCCGGCCGCGGCGAGGACCCCCACGGACAGCGTGGTGATCAGCCGCGCGGCCCAGCCGGACTTTCTCCGCCGCCGCACGGGTGGCCGCCGGGCGGGAGACCGGCGGACCGGCTGCGGGCGCGCGGGCAAGCGGGTCTGCGTGGGCACAGCGGAGACCTCCGCGGGACTGGGCGTGGGATCCCTGAGCACGGTAGGCCGATACGATCTGCGGCCTGCGGCGGCACCCGGGCGGCGCGCACCGCTGTCCCTCGTTCGCGGTAACGTGAGCCACCTATGAACGCCAAGCCCGACGTGCAGCTCCCCGCCGTCTCCGTGATCATGCCCGTGCTCAACGAGGAGCGGCATCTGCGCGGAGCCGTCCAAGCGATTCTCGCTCAGGACTACGGCGGCGAGACGGAGGTCGTGATCGCCCTCGGTCCGTCCACGGACCGCACGGACGAGATCGCGGCCGAGCTGGTCCGCGAGGACCCGCGGGTGCAAACGGTCGCGAACCCGACCGGCCGTACGCCCGCCGCGCTGAACGCCGCGATCAAGGCCTCCCGCCACCCGGTCGTGCTCCGCGTCGACGGTCACGGCATGCTGTCGCCCGACTACATGGCGACGGCCGTGCGCCTGCTGGAGGAGACCGGCGCGCAGAACGTCGGCGGCGTCATGCACGCCGAGGGCGAGAACGACTGGGAGCGCGCGGTCGCCGCCGCGATGACCTCGAAGATAGGAGTCGGCAACGCCGCCTTCCACACGGGCGGTGAGGCCGGCCCCGCGCAGACGGTCTACCTCGGCGTCTTCCGGCGCGCGGCCCTGGAGCAGCAGGGCGGCTACAACGAGGAGTTCATCCGCGCCCAGGACTGGGAGCTCAACTTCCGGATCCGGGAGGCGGGCGGCCTCATCTGGTTCTCGCCGGAGCTCAGGGTGTCCTACCGCCCCAGGCCCTCGGTGCGGGCCCTCGCCAAGCAGTACAAGGACTACGGGCGCTGGCGGCACGTCGTCGCCCGCTACCACGAGGGCTCCATCAACCTGCGCTACCTCGCCCCGCCGATCGCGGTGTGCGCGATAGCGGCCGGCATCGTGGTGGGCGCCGCGCTGACGCCCTGGGGCTTCGTGGTCCCCGGCGCCTATCTCGCGGGGATCGCCCTCGGCTCCGTCCCCGCGGGCAAGGACCTGCCGCTGAGGGCGCGTCTGCAGATCCCCGTGGCCCTCGCGACCATGCACATGTCCTGGGGCTGGGGCTTCCTCACCAGCCCGAAGGCGCTGGCCAGGAAGGTCATCGCGTCGCGCAGGCCGGCGGTCGTGGTCCCCGACTGAGCCCCCGCGTACCCGGGGCCCTCTCCGCACGAAGAGAGCCCCTTCCCCACGGTCACCAGGTGTAGTTCGGGTCCACCTGCATGCACTGTTTGGTCGCGCCGTTGAGTATGTTCGCGGACTTCGGGGTCTTGTCGTCCTGCTTCGGCGCCGTGTACTCGGAGCCCGACCGCCAGTCGGAGCCCACGACGAGCGTGACGCCGGAGACGTCCGTCGACTGCTCCACCGAACTCGTCGGGACACCCAGGGCCTTGGCGACCCGCAGGGCGTCGCCCTTCAGGTCCGCGCTCGGATAGCGGATCACCGTCTTGTCCTCGGCGAGCAGAGTCGAGGAGTCGGCCCTGGCCTCGTCGAAGCCCTTGCCTACGAGGAGTTTGGCCACCTCGCCCGCCCGTCCGCCCACCGGTGCGAGCGCCGGCGCGCTGGTGCCGTTCTGCACCTGTACGGCGATCTTGTCGTCGCTGTCCGTCGGGGCCGCACTCGCCTGGGGGTCGGTCTTCTTCTTGGTGCCCTTGCCGTCCAGCGAGATGTCCTCCCGCACCAGACGGAACAGCTTGTCCGCATCACCCGGCTTGGGCACCACGCGCTCGCCGACGTAGTCGTACGGCATCGTCGTCATCGTGATGCGGTTCGTCGGCACCTTCTTCAGCTCGGTGCTCAGGTTGTAGAGATCCGCGACCGAGCCGAGCCCCTTGTCGACCGTGAGCGCCTGGGTGGCCGTCTCGGCGAGCCTGCGCAGCTTGTCGGGGTTGCTTAGCGTGGCGTTCTCCCGCAGCTGGCGGACCATCGCGCTCATGTACTGGTGCTGCGCCTTCGTGCGCGCTATGTCGCTGCCGTCCTCGAACCCGTAGCGCGTGCGCAGCCACTGCAGGGCCTGCGTGCCCTTCACATAGGTGGTGCCCGCCTTGAGCTTCAGGCCCGAGCCATGGCCGGAGGACGTGTGCGAGTAGATGTTCTTGTCCACGCACACCGGGACGCCGCCGATCGCGTCGGCCATCGAGACCACGCCCGCGAAGTCGACCATGATGAAGTGGTCGATGTGGATGTTGGTGAGCTTCTCCCAGGTGGCGACCGTGCAGCCGGGGCCACCGCGGCCCAGTGAGTCGTTCGTCATGCCCAGCGACGTCGTCGCCGGGTAGATGTGCCCGGTCTTCGGGTCGGTGCACTTGGGCAGGTGCAGCAGCGTGTCGCGCGGCATGCTGACGACCGACATGTTGGTGCGGTCCGCCGAGACGTGCAGAAGCATCTGGACGTCCGCGCGGGGAGGCGTCCCGAAGGTGTCCTTCGCGCCGCCCAGTTTCTGGTTCTCCTGGGAGTCACGGGCGTCCGACCCGATGAGAAGGATGTTCAGCGGGGTCTGCCCCGCCGCGTTCGGCCTCGAAGCGGCCGCCCGGTCCTTCTCGTCGCCGATGTTGAGGTCGTCCTTCTTGAGGTTGTCGTTCAGGTGCTGGTAGTAGAGGTATCCCGCTCCGGCGGTCCCGAGTATGACCACCGCCAGCACGGTCGCCGACCAGCGCAGGACACGGCGTCTGCGGCGCGGGCGCCCCTTCGACGCACCACCGCGTCCACGCCCGTCGGAGCCGAGTGGGTCGGTCGGCGGACCGCCGTCGCCGCCCTGAGCGCCATCGCCGTCCTGTTCGTACAGGCTGTCGTCCCAGCCGAGTTCACCGGCCTGCCGCTCCTGTGCCCCCGCGCCACGCACACCGCTCCGCACCAAGTCCCTGCCTCCCCACCCTGCGCCCGACGAACGGGTCCGCCCGCGGTGCCGAAGGACGCCTGCCGGCGTTCTTCGGCACCGTCGCCGTACGGCGGGCCGCACCATCGCGTCCCACCCGAATCTGTCTCGCGTTCAGTAACTAGACGCTCGACACGCCCGGCAGGATGCACAGGCCGGGCGAATGCGTCCTGTTAGACGCGCAACGGACCCGTCAGGTCATCATGTCGAGCACACTTGCTTGTCCGCGGTGGCCTTCTGGACGTCGTCCGGCGCCTTGGTGGGCGCGGTCAGGGAAATTCCGGCTCCCTTGAAGTCCTTGCCGAGGGTCAGCACGATCGCGGGCAGCCCCTGGGCGTTCTTCTCGCTCTGGCCCGGCTTCAGCGCCGACGCGGGCAACCCCATGAGGTCCGCCAGTTTGCGCGCCTGGTCAGCCTGGTCGGGAGCGTATTCGAGAGTCGTCTTGTCCAGCTTCGTGCTCGCGTTGCCGAGTTGACTGGACTTGGTGACGCCCTCGTTGTTCTGCAACCAGTTGAGAGTCGCCTGTGCGCTGCCGCCCGGGGCACCGCCGTTGTAGATGTCGACGCGGACGTCGGAGGCGGCCGAGCGGGAGCCCTTGAGGCGGGCGGCCACCGCGGCGCTCTCCTTCTTCTTCTGCTGCTTGACCGTGGTCAGCGAGACGTCGTCGTTGATCATCTGGAACAACTGCCCGGCCGCCGGCTGCCTGAGGACCACGGTCGCCTTGATCTTCTCGGCCGGGTTGTCGTCGACCGGCACCGTGGTGAAGCTGATGTTCTTCGGCGGCACCTTCTTCAGCTCCAGGGCGACGTCCTTGAGCGTGCTCACGCTGCCGATGCCGGTGTCGACGGTGAGCGCCTTGGTGGCCGCATCCGCCAGTTCCAGCAGCTTGCTGGGGTTGGTGAGCGTGTCACTGGAGGTCATCTTGCGGGCCAGCGCGCCGAGGAACTGCTGCTGCACCTTGATCCGGTCCAGGTCGCCCGCGTTGCCGAAGCTGTGCCGGGTGCGCACGAAGGCGAGGGCCTGCTCACCCTCGATCTTCGACACGCCCTTGGGCAGCTTGAGGTGCGACTCCTTGTCGTTGATCGGCTTGCCCACGCAGACGTCGACGCCGCCCACGGCCGTGGTCAGCGTCTTCACCGCGTTGAAGTCGGCCATCATGAAGTGGTCGGGCGCGATGCCGGTGACTTCCTTGACCGTGCGCATCGTGCAGCCCGGGTCGCGGCCGTCCTGGCCGAGGCTCGTGTTGAAGCGGACGTTCTCCGTGCCGGGGATGATCTTGGTGCTGCCGTCGGGCTGCTTCGTCGGGCAGTCGGGGACGTTGACGATCAGATCGCGCGGGATGCTGAGCGCC
Organism: Streptomyces sp. CA-106110; assembly: GCF_050936285.1. NCBI lineage: Bacteria > Bacillati > Actinomycetota > Actinomycetes > Kitasatosporales > Streptomycetaceae > Streptomyces > Streptomyces sp. CA-106110. Next base: position 7,377,094 of record NZ_JBNJNB010000001.1, read on the forward strand.
GTCGCGTTGGTCCGGTCCTTGGAGACGTGCAGCAGGATGTTGGTGTCGGCGTGCCCGACGCTACCCGCGTCGCCGTAGCCGGTGTTGCCCTTGCCGGTGCGCTTGTCGGTGCCCATGATCAGGATGTTGAAGGCCTCGTCCTTGCTGAAGCCGTTCTTGGCGGCGCTGCCGACGTCCGTCGTCGTGACGTTGCCCTCGAGGTGCTTGAGGTAGAGGTAACCGGCGCCCGTGACCGCGATGAGGATGAACGCCAAACTGCCGCCGGTCCACAGCAGTACCTTCTTCGCTTTGCCCTTCCTGGGCTTCGTCCGGCCCCGGCGGCGTCCCGGCTGGGGCTCGGGAGGCGCCCCCCGGCGACGGCGCGGCCCCGGCAGGTCATCCGGAGCCGGTTTGTCCGGAGCCGGGCCGCGCGGACCGGGGGTGGTGGTGCGCGTGCCCCTCGGTGCGCCCTGGGGAGGTCCCCCTCGCCGCGGTCTCGGCACGGCCGAATGCGGTGCGGAAGGGCTCAGTCGCAATTCGTATTCGCCAGTCTTCGGGTTGAGCACCCACTGGTCTGCGGGGTCGATGTTGTCCGCCCGCCCACGGCCTTGCGCGTCCACGGTTGTCCGAATCCTCCGTCGGGGCCACGCGGCGCCTTCCCCCTCGAGGCGCTCGGGTCTCTTCAACCAGTGCGGAAACCCAGGACGGACCTTATGGGCGTGGCACCGGATCGCTCACACTATCCGCCCAGTTCAGCGTCGAGCGACGACGGTGACAAATTCCACTCCCATACAACCGGGCAATCTGCCCTATATCTCAGTGAGTTCTTAGCTCATACGTTCCCCGCCTTGGTGTGCGCTTTACCCGCAGGCGTCCTGCGCGGCGGTGTTTCCCCTGAAAGTGGGCGGGGGTTCGGGTGATCGCAGAGGAAGAACCGGGTCCACGGTCCGCTTTTCGACGGACTTTCCGTCGCCGTACGACTCCTTGCCGTCACCAGGACCGGACGCCGTATTGCGGGTTTTCGGCACCGAATCGTCCGAGACTGCCTTGGTGACCTCGACGGGCCGGTCCGTGCGCAGCCGGGTGAAAAGTCTCTCCGCCGCGGGTTCCACGAGTTGGTCGCGATTGGTGTTGTCCGGGTAGGAGGTGCGCGGTGCCGTCAGGAACTGGACCCGGTCCGTGGGAAGGTTCCGCATCGCGCGCACAAGATCGTAGAGTCCGCGCAGACTCGCCAGGGCCGGGTCCGTGGTGAGGGACGAGGTGGCGGCGTCCAGCACGGGATACAGCTTCACGGGGTTCAGCAGCACGTTGTCGCTGCGCACCTTGCTGACCAGCGCGCCGAGGAAGCGCTGCTGCCGTTCCATCCGCTCGGTGTCGCTGCCGTCCCCGAGGCTCTTGCGGGCGCGTACGTAGCCGAGCGCCTGCTCGCCGTTGAGCGTGACCCTGCCGGCGGGCAGCGTGAGCTTGGCGGCCCTGTCGTCGATCGGCTGCTTCAGGCACACCTCGACGCCGTCGAGCGCGTCGACCATCTTCTTGAAGCCGTTGAAGTCGACCACCATGTGGTGGTCGATCCGGATGTTCGTCAGCTTCTCGACGGTACGGATCGTGCAGGCCGAACCCCCGGTCGCGAAAGCGTAGTTGAACAGCGTGAAGGCGGCTGCGCTGCGACTGCCGTCCGGGCGCCTGCAACTCGGTACGTTCACCATGAGGTCGCGCGGGAGGGAGACGGCGGTGGCGCTGCGCCGGTTGGCCGCGAGGTGGAGCAGGATCGTGGTGTCGGACCGCTCTGTGTCGAAGTCCCGCCCGTAGCGGCTGTTCCCGGTGCCCGACCGCGTGTCGGACCCGATGATCAGGATGTTCAGCGCCCCGCGTACGAGCGCCGTGGGCCGCTCCTTCTCGTACCGGGCGAGTTCGGCGGCCGCGTCGTTGTCCGCGGTGATGTTCGAGTTCAGCTTCTCGTACGCGGCCCACCCGGCCCCGGCGGCCACGAGCAGCAGCAGGGCGAGGCCGAGCGAGCAGCGGCGTATCCAGCGCCGCCGGCGGTGGCGCAGGAGCCCGGGCCCGGTGGGAGTGGCACCGACGGGCCCGGGACGGCGCGGGCCGCCCGCCCCCGGGCTTCGTGAGGTGCCATCCGTTGCCACTGCCGGGTCCACCGCCTTGTAACGTACGAGCGTGCAGCGCTCTTACGACCATGGCCCGGCGCGGACGCCGGGGGCGGCCGGTGCTAGGCCGAACGGGGGACAGGGTGGCGCCCCGGCCGCGCCCTGTCGCGGCGGGGCGTGGGGCCCCGTGACCTCCTGCGACGCCGCCGCAGGGGGGAGCGAGGGGACCGGGAGCGACGGGTGGCGCGTCCGTTGTGCGGACGCCTTCTGGGTGCGGCGTCTGGGTGCTTGCCGGGGCCTCGTCGCGCGGCGGTCGCTGCTCGCCCGGAGGGGCCGTCCGAGGGCGCTCAGCGTGCGGTGGCCGTGACCCTCTCGCTCTCGATCCGCTTGGCGAGCGCGTCCTCGCCGAGCCGCTCGAGATGCCGGCACAGCACCACCGAGCCGCCGGAGGCCAAGGGTGCGTACAGCCCGGCGCTCAGCCCTTCCCATGTGTCGTACGCCAGTCCGGACAGCAGACGTGAGCCCGGGCCCGTCAGGCTCAGGGACGGTGCGTCGGCGCGGGCCAGCTCCGTCACCTCCGCGCCCGTGTACTCCGCTCCCGCGACGATCAGCGCCGGCTCCTCCGGGTCGACCGGCGCGTAGGGCTGGAAGCGGTCGCCCTGGCTCGGCACTTCGACCGCGTAGTCGACGAAGCCCTGCGGGGTCTGCGGGAAGCGGCCGCCGAGGGGGCGCAGGGCCAGGGCGACGCGCTCCCCGGAGCAGGCGCGCGCCGCGTCCAGCGTGTCGGGTCCGCTCACCACGAGGTCGGCGGCGCCGGCGTCACCGCCCACGTCCGCGACGACGCCCACGGATGCGCACGCGAGCAGCCACACCGCCGTCTGCCAGTGCGCGGGCAGCAGCAGGGCGACCCGGTCGCCGGGCTCGGCGGCGAGGTCGCCCTGGAGGAGATTGGCGGTCTTGGCCACCCAGTTGGCGAACGTGGCCACGGAGAGCTCGACGCGTTCACCCGTGGCGTCGTCGTAGAAGGTCACCAGGGGGCGCGCGGGGTCCGAGGCGAGTGCGGATCGCAGCAGGTCGGCAGGGGTGCGGTCGGTGGCGTTCACGCGCGCAAGAGTACGCGGGGGCGGTCGTCTTGGGGCTCAGCGGCGGGCGGGTGAACGGACCACCGGTTCGGACCACCTCAGCCGACGATCCGTCAATTCGTTAATAGGCATTGTATGTCGTTAATGGACATGTATGTATGGCTATGCCCAAGATCGGGGGCATGCGCGGATACCTTGCTTCCTCGATCGGACTCACATGCTCGGCGGTACTGACTCTCTCCTTCGCCGGCCCGGCCACAGCGGCCGGGCCGGTTGTGCGGGGTCCCTCGGCTGCGACGCACATGCCGGCCGCGTCGCCCGCCGGACCGCTCACCGGGGCGAGCATCCCCGGCGACACCCAGTCCCTGCCCCTCGTACCCCTCCATCCCAACCGGGCCGCCGGTGCCCTGCCCGAGGCGGGGCTGGCCCCGCAGACCGTACGGTCCTTCTCGCTGGTCGGCGTCGTCTGGGACGACCCGCAAACCGAACTGCACGGCCTGGTCCAGATCCGCACCCGTGCGAGCGGCACGACCCGGTGGTCGGCCTGGCAGGAACTGGAGACGCACAACCACGGCCACGGCCCCGACCCGGACAGCGCGGAGGGCGCCTCGCACCGGATGCGCGGATCGACCGCGCCGCTGTGGGTCGGCAACTCGGACGGCGTGGAGGTGAGAGTGCGCGCCGAGGCGGACCAGACCGGCGGAACCCGTGCGCCGACCCTCCCCAACGGCCTGCGCGTCGAACTGGTCGACCCCGGCAAGGGGCCGCAGGCGGGCGCCCCCGCGCAGACGCATGCCGTCGACGGACAGCCATCGGACGGGGCGCATCCGCCGAAGTGAGCGGCGCGGGGATCGCCGCGTCCGCCATTGAAGCCGCCCTGGCGCCCCCGAATGTCCTCGCGCCCCCGAACGCCGCGGAGATTCCGGCGCTGTCGAAGGAGGCGACGAAGGAAGCGGCCGACGAGCAGAGGGCGGAGGCGGCCGGAACGCTCCCGGAAAGTGCGCAGCCGTACATCGGGCCGCGCCCGCGCATCATCACGCGCAGCGGCTGGGGAGCCGACGAGAGCCTGCGTGAGCCGGGCTTCATCTACACGGCGAGTGTGAAGGTGGCCTTCGTCCACCACTCGGCGTCGGGCAACAACTACACCTGCGCGCAAGCGCCTTCCGTCATCCGCAGCATCTACCGCTACCACGTCGTGAGCAGCGGCTGGCGGGACATCGGGTACAACTTCCTCATCGACAAGTGCGGAAACATCTACGAAGGCCGCGCCGGGGGCGTGGACAAGCCCGTGATGGGCGCTCACACCCTCGGGTTCAATACCAACAGCATGGGGGTCGCCGTCCTCGGCACCTACACCAGTACCCAACCGTCGGCCGCCGCCGTGAACGCCCTCGCCGCGCTCACGGCGTGGAAGGTGGGCCTCTACGGCATGGATCCGCGTGCCAAGACATACCTGCAGTCCGGTGGTGGCAATCTCTACCCGAAGGGCGTCAACGCACAACTCAACGTGGTCTCCGGCCATCGCGACGGGTTCGCCACGGAATGCCCGGGACAGCTGCTGTACGCCAAACTCGGGTCGATCCGTACCGCCGCGGCGCGGTTGCAGGGCCGCTGAGGAAGGGGGCCGTCCCACGAAGCCGTACCGACCACCCGCACGACATTCACGGTGTTCGGTACGCCTGCGCACGACGGTCCCCACGACGCCGTACGCGTCTTTGAGTACGAAGGTGTACGGGGGGGTGTCCCCCGCACGGCCCTCGAAGGACACCCCACTGTCGTCGAAGGCACCTCTAACGGTTCTCATAACGCCCTTAGCGGTCCTCATAACACGGTCTGCATACACTGGCCGGCCGATGGACAGTTCGGCCGGTCCCGGCAGGAAGCAGAGACGACAGGTGACAGAAGCGATCCTCCTGGTCGGCGGTAGAGGCACCCGGCTGCGGCCGCTCACGGTGCACACCCCCAAGCCCATGGTTCCGGCCGCAGGGGTGCCCTTCCTTACGCATCAGCTGGCGCGGGCGAGGGCGTCGGGTGTGGAGCACATCGTGCTCGCCACCTCCTATCTGGCCGAGGTGTTCGAGCCGTACTTCGGTGACGGCTCGGCCCTCGGCCTCCGACTCGAGTACGTCACGGAGGAGGAACCCCTCGGTACCGGCGGCGCCATCAGGAACGTGGCGAGCCGCCTCCACTCGGGACCCGACGAGCCGGTCCTCATCTTCAACGGGGACATCCTCACGGGCCTGGACATCCGCGCCCTGGTCCGCACCCACGAATCGACGGGCGCGGACGTCTCGCTGCACCTCACGAAGGTGACGGACCCGAGGGCCTTCGGCCTGGTACCCACGGACGGGACGGGCCGGGTGACGGCGTTCCTGGAGAAGCCGCAGACGTCCGAGGAGATCGTCACCGACCAGATCAACGCCGGCGCCTACGTCTTCCGACGCTCGGTGATCGACACCATCCCGGTGGGGCGCCCGGTCTCGGTGGAACGGGAGACCTTCCCCGGCCTGCTGGCCGCGGGCGCCCATCTGCAGGGCATGGTGGACTCCACGTACTGGCTGGACCTCGGCACCCCGGCGGCGTTCGTGCGCGGTTCGGCGGACCTGGTCCTCGGGCGTGCACCGTCCCCCGCGGTGCCCGGCCGCTGCGGCGACCGGCTGATCCTGCCGACGGCGACGGTCGCCACGGGAGCGAAGCTGACGGGCGGCACGGTGGTCGGTGAGGGCGCCTTCGTCGGGGAGGGTGCCCGGATCTCCGGCAGCACACTGCTCGCCGGCGCGGTCGTGGAACCGGGTGCGGTCATCACCGACTCCCTGATCGGCGCGCGCTCCCGGATCGGCGAACGGTCGGTCGTCTCGGGCGCGGTCATCGGCGACGGCGCGGTGGTCGGCGCGGACAACGAACTCCGTGACGGAGTACGGGTCTGGTGCGACGCGAGGATTCCGGCGGGCGCGGTCCGCTTCTCCTCGGACCAGTAGGTTCCGCACAGCCGGTCCGCAACGCCGGGTGCCCTCCCGCGGAGTGCACCCGGCACGCCTACAACCGCCCGATGTCGCCCCGCCGCATCTTCGGAGCACGCCGGGGCGGCGCGGATCCGCTCAGCAGGATCAGCCGTGCCGCCCGGTGACGCTGCCCCGCGTACGGCTCGAGGAGCGACAGCATCACCTCGTCGTCCGCATTCCGGTCCCCGGCGAGGGCGTAGCCCACGATCCCCGGCAGATGCAGGTCGCCGACGGTCACCGAGTCGGCCGCCCCAAGACTGCGCTGCACGGTCTCCGCGGAGGTCCACGGCCCGATCCCGGGCACCACCTCGAGACGTGCCTGCGCCGGGGCCGGCTCCATCCCCGTGGCCTCCTCCAGCCGTGCGGCCACCCGCACCGCCCGCAGGATCGTCGAGGCCCGTTTGTTGTCGACCCCTGCCCGGTGCCACTCCCAGGACGGAATCAGCGCCCAGGTACGCGGCGCCGGCATCACATGCATCCGCGCCGGCGCGGGTCCCGGCGCCGGCTCCCCGAACTTCCGTACGAGCAGCCGCCATGCCCGGTACGCCTCGTCCGTGGTGACCTTCTGTTCCAGGACCGACGGGATCAGCGACTCCATGACGAGGCCGGTCCGTGTCAGCCGCAGCCCCGGCCGCCGCTTCCACGTCAGCGCCACCAGCCGGTGCCGCGGTGCGAACGCGGCGGGATCGTCCAGCGCGCCCAGCATCTCGGGCAGTTGATGCAGCAGCCACTCGGCCCCGGGTCCCCAGGCCTCCGCCTCGGCCACCCCGCTCCGCAGCGCGACCCGCAGGGTGCCCGGCCCCGTGGGCGTTCGGCTGGCCCGCCACACCGAGCCGTCCGGTGTCGTCCGGAACGTGGGATCGCCGGGACCGCGTCGCAGCGGCCCGAGCACCAGGCCGAGGTCCAGCGGCCACGGCAGGGCCCAGGAGCGCCTCCGCCCCGGGGCCATGGCCTGGCGCGGCACACCCCCGGGCACGACGACATCCCCACCGCGCACGGTCGTGGAGGTGGGGCGGAGAGGGAAGCGTCCGGCCACGGTTGATGTCCTGGTGATTCTGGGGCTGTGCCATATGAGGGTAGGCGTGCCGGGGCCGTGCCGGGGTGGTTCTGCGCGTTCCGGGCGCCGGGGTCCGGCTCAGCGCACTTCGATGAACGCCTCCGCATCCCGCACCGCACGCGGCTTGGGTTCCTCCGCCGGGTGACCCACCGCGACGGCGCCCATCGGCTCCCAGTTCTGAGGCAGCCCGAGCACCTCGCGCACGACGTCCCGGCAGAACATGGTCGACGACACCCATGCGGAGCCCAGTCGCTCCCCGGCGAGCGCGACGAGCAGATTCTGCACGCCGGCCCCCGTGGCGACCACGAACATCTCCCGCTCGGCCGCGTCCCGCCGTGCGTCGCCGTAAGTGTGGGACCCGTCCATGACCATGCAGGGCACGACGAGGTACGGCGCGTTGCGCAGCACGTCCCCGCGCCGGATCCGCTTCGCGATGGACTCCTCGGTCTTCGCGTCCCGCCGCAGATCGGCGATCCACGCGTCCCGCATGGCGTCGAGCAGTCGCGTCCGCGATGCAGCGGACTCCAGGAGCACGAACCGCCACGGCGTCGTGTGGTGCGGCGCCGGCGCCGTCACCGCGGCGGCCACGGCGCGTCGTACGGCACCGGGGTCGACGGGCTCGTCGGTGAAGGACCGCACCGTACGCCGCTGGGTCACCGCCTCCCGTACCGCCTCGGAGGTGCCCAGCCGGAACATGTCGTCGCGTGCGTCGCGCACCATCGCGCGTGCTCCCTCGCCGTCGTCCTGTGAGACCACGTGCGGCAGCCCGCGCACCACGGCGACGGGCAGCCCCGCTGCCTTCCCCTTGACCAGGTCGCCGGCCGCGGCCAGTTCGTCCGCGGTGGCGACGACGGTCGCGCTCAGCGGATTGCCGTGCGCGTCCGTGCCGCCGCGCAGGTCGTCCAGGACCCGTACGCCCGCGGCGCCGACGGCCACATCGGTCAGCCCGGTGCGCCAGGGTCTGCCGAAGGTGTCCGTCACGATGACGCCCACCTCGACCCCCAGCGTGTCCCGCAGTCCCTCCCGGATGAGCCGCGCGGAGGCGTCGGGGTCCTCGGGCAGCAACAGCGCCGTCCCCGTCGGGGTGTTGGAGGCGTCGACGCCGGCGGCGGCCATGATGAGCCCCTGCCGGTTCTCCACGATCCTGAGCGGTCCGCGCCGGGCCACGACCCGTACGGTCTCGGCGTCGATGGCGGCCTCGCGGTCGTCCGCCCGGACGATGCGTCCCTCCGCCTTGGACACGATCTTCGAGGTGACGAGCAGGACGTCCCCGTCGACGAGCCCGGGCTCGGTGGCCGCGATCAGCTTGGCCAGGTCGTCACCGGAGCGGACCTCGGGGAGTCCGGCCAGGGCCCAGACCCGGTAGCCGGCTGTCTCGGTCACGACGTCCGCACCTCCTCGGCGAGCGCCAGCGCCTCCTGGGCCATCCGGGCCGTCGCCTCCAGGTCCGTCATCATCAACGGCACCGCGCGGCAGCGGATGCCCGCGGCTTCCACGCGCTCCACGGCGGACGCGTCCACCGTGTCCACGAGCCAGCCGTCCAGCAGCCCCGAGCCGTAGTGCTCGGCGACCGCCCCGGCCGTCGACTCGACGCCGACCGCCGCGAGCACCTTGTCCGCCATCCCGCGCACGGGCGCGTCACCGATGATGGGGGAGAGGCCCACCACGGGGACCCCGGCGTCCGCGATCGCCTCGCGTATGCCGGGCACGGCGAGGATCGTGCCGACCGAGACGACGGGATTGGACGGGGGGAAGAGGACGACGTCCGCTTCGGCGATGGCCTCCAGGACACCCGGCGCCGGCTTGGCCTGGTCGGCGCCGACGGGCACGACCGCCTCGGCCGGGACGGATGCCCGCAGCCGCACCCAGTACTCCTGGAAGTGGATCACCTTGCGCTCGCCGGCCCCTGCGCCGGAGTCACTGTCGGGCAGGGTGACGGCGACATGGGTCTCGACCCGGTCGTCCGACATGGGGATGAGCCGGACCCCCGGCTTCCAGCGGTCGCACAACGCCTCCGTGACCGCACTGAGCGGATAGCCCGCGCCCAGCATCTGCGTCCGCACGATGTGCGTGGCGAAGTCGCGGTCGCCGAGCCCGAACCACTCCGGTCCGACGCCGTACGCCGCGAGTTCCTCCTTGAGGTGGAAGGTCTCGTCGGCCCGGCCCCAGCCCTGTTCCTCGTTGATGCCGCCGCCGAGCGTGTACATCACCGTGTCGAGGTCCGGGCAGACCTTCAGCCCGAAGAGGTGGATGTCGTCGCCGGTGTTGCCGATGACCGTGACGTCCGCGTCTGGCACGGCCCGCTTGAGACCGCGCAGAAACCGGGCACCGCCGATGCCGCCTGCCAGAACCACAATGCGCATTGAAACAGTGTGTCAGCCGCCAGGCCCACTCGTTGAGGGGTGGTGGCCGGTGACGAGGGGGACGGTCCTGCCGGCGGGTACGACACCGTGCGACCCGGCTTGTGGACGGCCCGCCGGCTGTCCGCGGAGCCCCCGCCGGTACCGGCCCGTGGCGTCCGGCAGTGCGCCGTCGACTCAGCGGCTGACGGTGTCGACGGCGCCCCGGTCGGCGGCGCACGCCTCGACGGGGGTTCCTTCGGCCGTGCCCGGCTGGGACTGCGGGAGCATGGCCATCTCGGTCAGACCCGGGAAGTAGACGTGCAGGCTGACGGCCGGCTCCAGCGTGTCGTTCACCACTTCGTGCACATACCCGGGCGCGAAAACCCGTTGCGCACCGGCCTCCAGCGCGCGGGTGCCGCGCTCCGTGCGCTCGGTGAGCGCGCCTTCCAGGACGGTCAGCACGCCGGACGAGCGCCCGTGGTCGTGCAGTCCGCTGCCCTGCCCGGGCACCCAGGACAGCAGCCACACCTCGTAGCCGGGTCCGGTACGCAGCCGGTGGTACCAGCGGGACGTCGCGTCGTACTGGACCAGGTACGCCCACTGGGAGCGGTCGGCGGCGACGGAGCGGGCGAGGCCGGCGAACTCGGCCACGGTGGCCGGGTGCTCGCGCGGCGGCTGGAGCAGGTGCGGTACTTCGAGGATGTCGCCGGCGATCTGGAGGTCGCTGTCGCTGTTCATGGGTGCAGAGTTCCTCGGCGGGAGGGAGCGGGGGGCTGGGTGTCGCGTGTCGTCCGCCCGGATCACGGGCGTGGCGCGGGCCCTGGTACGGGCTGAGGGACAGCAGCCGAGTCGTGTGGACTCAGGAGCGGCCGGAGCGGCGGAAGGCTCAACAGCCGGAACAGCAACAGCTACAGCGAGCACGGGCAGCACCGTGGGACCCGGCGGTGCGGGTCTGGGTGAGTGCCGAGTTCGCGAGCATGCCCACAAGGACATCGGTTCATATCCCACCTGTCAACTTGAGGCCTGGAATGTGGGATCTGTTTCACCTCATCCGGTTCATCTGACAGGCGAAAGGTTTGTGCAGGGCGAGTCGGGGACACATGGAGCGCACCGCCCGGCGCACGAACGTCGTTGCGATCTCGTGATCCGACTGTGATCAGGTTCGCTCCGCCGTACGTATCGGAACGAGATCGAACTGATGGGCGTCCTTCTCTGCGAGGGGTGGGGGGCTCGCGTACACCCCTCTCGAGTGGCATGGTTTATGCCGATTTGCACACTTTCCGCATAGCCTTGGTTCCGCAGAGTGAATAAGGGGCCCAATAGCAGATCTCGGCTTGACTGGCCCGGATCGGCACACTTGTAATTTCACTCGTGTCGTTCAGCCGAAATCGGTAACGGCTACATCACGGGGACGCGAAAGACTGACGAGGGGCGCACATGACCGAGCTGGTGCAGCAACTGCTGGTCGACGACGCGGACGAGGAACTCGGCTGGCAGGAGCGCGCGCTGTGCGCCCAGACCGACCCGGAGTCCTTTTTTCCCGAGAAGGGCGGCTCCACCCGTGAGGCCAAGAAGGTCTGCCTCGCCTGCGAGGTCCGCTCCGAGTGCCTTGAGTACGCACTCGCCAACGACGAGCGGTTCGGTATCTGGGGCGGCCTGTCCGAGCGCGAGCGCCGCCGTCTCAAGAAGGCCGCCGTCTGAGTCCGCCGAGCGGCGGGAGTCGTCGAGGACCTCGCAGAACAGCCGCGCGTGCGTCGCGGCCGGACCCTTGGGCGACAGATGAAATGGCGCACACCGATACGTAAAGAACGGCCCGTCGCAGATGGGTTGTCCACAGGCGGCGGGCCGTGATCTTGTCCAGCCGTTAGTGTGGGCCTCCGTCCGAGACGTCCCGCTGCCCCCAGGGGCACAGGCGTCCACCGCAGTCCAGCGAACCGGGGCCCGTACCTCGATGTCCGTGTACAGCCATACGGCGGTCCAACACGACGCCGCCACGTCGCCGTTCGACCCGACCCGCCCGCCCGAGTTTCCGCGTCACGTGGTCACCGCGGTGCTCGTCTCCCATGACGGAGCACGCTGGCTGCCCCACGCGCTCGCCGGGCTGCTCGGCCAGGAGCGGCCCGTGCAGAACGCGGTCGCAGCCGACACCGGCAGCGCGGACGACTCCGCCCAGCAGCTCACCGACGCCCTCGGCGCCGACCGTGTACTGCACCTCGCCCGTCGTACCGGTTTCGGCCAGGCCGTCGAGGAGGCGAACCGCAGCGCGGCCGTACTGACCCCGGACGACCTGCCCTACCTCAAGCGCCCCAGCGGCTGGGACCCCGTCACCCGCACCTGGCGGGACGAGGCGTACGACATGCCGGAGCTGCCGTACGGCGAGCCCGTGGAGTGGCTGTGGCTCCTGCACGACGACTGCGCCCCGGAACCCGACGCCCTGGCCCAGCTGCTGCAGGTCGTGGAGAACGAGCTGGAGCTGGGCCGCGACGACCTGGCCGTCGTCGGCCCAAAGCTCCGCGGCTGGTACGACCGCCGGCAGCTCCTCGAGGTCGGCGTCACCATCGCCAACTCCGGCCGCCGGTGGACCGGCCTCGACCGCCGCGAACAGGACCAGGGCCAGCACGACCACATCCGTACGGTGCTGTCCGTGTCCACGGCCGGCATGCTCATCCGGCGCGACGTCTTCGAGGAGCTCGGCGGATTCGACCGCCACCTGCCCCTCATGCGTGACGACGTCGACCTGTGCTGGCGCGCCCATTCCGCGGGATACCGCGTCCTGGTCGCCCCCGATGCGGTGGTCCGGCACGCCGAGGCGGCCTCCCGCGAGCGCCGCACCGTCGACTGCGTGAGCCGTACCGCGGCCTCCCCGCACAAGGTCGACAAGGCGGGCGCCGTCTACACCCTGCTGGTCAACGCCCGCTCGGCACAGCTTCCCTGGGTCCTTCTCCGCCTGGTGCTCGGCACCCTCCTGCGCACGCTGGCCTACCTCGTCGGAAAGGTGCCCCGACAGGCCGTCGACGAGATCCGCGGCCTGCTCGGGACCCTGCTCAGGCCCGAACGGATTTTCGCCGCGCGGCGCAGGCGCGGCCGGCCGCAGATCGACAAGGACGAGCTGCGCCCGCTCTTCCCGCCGCGCGGGGCGACCGTCCGGGCCACCGTCGAACAGATCGCGAGCAACGTGGTGGGCCGCTCCGACCCCGAGGTCTCCTCGGCCGGCCGGCACGGCGGCGGCATCGAATCCGGACCCGGCGGCGACGACGCCGACTTCCTGCAGGTCGAACAGTTCGCCCGGCTCAAGCGCATCGCCCGCAAGCCGGGGCCGGTGCTCTTCGCCGTCCTGCTGCTGTTCTCGCTCGTCGCCTGCCGCGCCCTGCTCGGCGGCGGCGCGCTCGCGGGCGGCGCGATGCTGCCCGCGCCCCCCGACTCCTCCGACCTGTGGTCCCGGTATCTCGACGCCTGGCACCCGGTGGGTGCGGGCGGCACGCAGTCCGCGCCGCCCTATCTCGCGCTCGCCGCCATGCTCGCGAGCATCCTGTTCGGCTCCACCGGGCTGGCGGTCACGGTCCTGCTCGTCTGCTCGGTGCCGCTGGCCGGGTTCACCGCGTACTTCGCCTCACGCCCGCTCGTCGAGTCGCGGCTGGTACGCGCGTGGGCGTCCGTCGCCTACGCCTTCCTGCCCGCCACCACCGGTGCCCTCGCCGGCGGCCGCATCGGCACGGCGGTCCTCGCGATCCTGCTGCCGCTCATCGCACGTGCGGGGATCGCGGCCGGCGGGCTCGCCCATGCCTCCCGCGCCCGCGGCAGCTGGCGAGCCACCTGGGCGTACGCCCTGCTGCTGACCGTCACCACCGCGTTCACGCCCATCGTGTGGCCGATCGCCCTGGTCCTCGGTCTCCTGCTGCTCGCCCTGCGCAGGCACGACCTCGTCGCCCGCGGCCTCCGCCTCCTCGTGCAGCTGGGCACACCGCTGCTGATCCTCGCCCCCTGGTCGCTGTCGCTGCTGCCCTTCGGCTTCTTCAAGGAGGCCGGTCTCGCCTACGGCGCGAGCGCGGCCTCCGCGTCCGACCTGCTCGGCGCCAGCCCCGGTGGTCCCGGCACCGTCAGCGGACTGATGCTCGTCGGTGTCGTCCTCGCCGCGCTGGCCGCCCTGATGCGCGGCGAGCGTCGGCGAGCCATCTGGACGGCGTGGGCGGTCGCCCTGACGGCGCTGGTCTTCGCGGTGCTGTCCAACGGCTCCACATGGGCCGGGCCCGCGACCCTCGTCTACGGCCTCGCACTTCTGGCGGCCGCCTCCATCGGCGCGGAAGGCGCGAAGGAGCGGGTGGCCGAGCAGAACTTCGGCTGGCGCCAGCCGGTCGCCGCGCTCATCGCGTTCGCCTCCGTGGCCGGTCCCCTGCTGATCGCCGCCGGGTGGATGATCCGCGGCGCCGACGGGCCCCTGGAGCGGCGCGACCCCGTGCAGGTGCCGGCATTCGTCGCCGAGGAGGGCGGCACCAGCGACCAGGCCCGCACGCTGGTCCTGGACAGCCAGTCCAGCGCGCGCGTGGGCTACACCCTCGTCCGCGGCTCCGGCGCCCGCCTCGGCGACGGCGAACTCGCCGCGGAGGACGGTGAGAACCAGATGCTCGACAAGGTCGTGGCCAACCTCGTCGCGGGGTCCGGCGCCGACCAGGCGGACGAACTCGGCGGCTTCGCCGTGCGGTACGTCCTCGTCCGCAGGGGCGCGCCGCGTGAGATCAGCCGCGTCCTCGATGCCACGCCCGGCCTGAGCCGGCTCAGCCAGCAGGACGGCAGCGCCCTGTGGCGGGTGGACCGGCAGGTCTCCCGCGCCGCGATCGTCGCGGGCTCCGCCACACCCCAGTCCATCGCCTCCGGACCCGTCGAGATCCACACCAAGATCCCGTCCGGCCCGAGCGGCCGTGTGCTGCGGCTCGCCGACACCGCCAGCGCGGGCTGGACCGCGACCCTGGACGGCAGGCCGCTCGTCCGCACCACGGTCGACGGCTGGGCTCAGGGCTTCCAACTGCCGACTTCCGGCGGCACGTTGGACGTCACCTACGACGCGCCGATCACCCACACAGGCTGGCTGTGGGCGCAGGGCTCGCTCGCCGTCGTCCTTGTGGTCCTCGCCCTGCCCGGCCGCCGCCGGGACGTCGACGACGACCTCCCCGAGGAGCGTTCCGTGCCCGCGCAGGAGACCTCGGGCGAGGGCCGCCGGGCCCGCCGGCTGCGGGCTCAGGCCGAGGCGGAGGAGGCCGACCAGGACACCGACGCCCCGCCGCCCCCGCCCGAGGAGTCTCCGGCCGACATCCCGCAGCAGCCGGCGTACGGCGAGTGGGACACGGCGGGCCAGACAGGCGGCGAGTACGACACGTACGGCGGCGAGCAATACCCGGACTACCAGCAGCAGTACGCGCAGAGCGGCTACGAGTACGGGCAGCAGCAGTACCCGGCCGACCCCTATCAGGGCGCCCAGTACGACCCGTACGCCTACGGCACCACGGCACCGTACGACCCGACGTACGACCAGGGCTACGGCACGCCCTACGACCCGGCGCACGGCACCGACAGTGAGCGCCCCGACGGGAGCCAGCAGTGAACCGCACGACCCTGTCCCTGATCGCCGGCACGACCGCGCTCGCCGCCGTCACCGGATTCGCGGCGCTCACCGCACCGGCCGCGTCCAGTGGCGGCACCGCCAAGACGGCGGCCCGGCTGCCCGTGGAGCAGACCCGGCTGCTGTGCCCGGAGCCGAGCACCTCCGACATAGCCGACACGACGTACACGTCCTTCACGCCCGTCTCGCCCGGCACGAGCAGCAGCGGCAAGGCCGAACTCACCGCGGCGGGCGCGCAGTCCGCGGCCGGCTCGGACTCCTCCGGAAGCGGAAAGTCCGCCAAGAACAAGAAGCAGCCGGACGCTCCCGAGGTGACCCCCAAGGAGCCAGGCACCCCCGTCACCGGGACCGCCTCCGGCAGCGACACGCCCGCCCTGCTCGGTACTGCCACCGGCCGTCTCGCGCCCGGCTGGACGGTCCAGGAGACGACCCAGGTCGACGCGGGCACCGGCCGGGGGCTGCTCGGCACCGGCTGCAGCGCCCCGGACACGGAGTTCTGGTTCCCGGGCGCAAGCACCGCCGGGTCCCGCACCGACTATGTGCACCTGACCAACCCCGACGACTCCGCCGCGGTCGTCGACATCGAGCTGTACGGCAAGGACGGCAACCTCAAGTCGACGGTCGGCGAGGGCATCACGGTCCAGCCGCACTCCAGCGAGCCGGTCCTGCTGTCCACGCTCAGCAGCGCCCAGGAGAGCGACCTCACGGTCCACGTCGGCGTCCGCAGCGGCCGGGTCGCCGCCGCCGTGCAGGCCCTCGACGACAAGCTGGGCGGCGACTGGCTGGCTGCCTCCACCGACCCCGCGGGCTCCCTGGTGATGCCCGGCATCCCCAAGGACGCCACGGACGTACGACTGATCGCCTTCGTACCCGGCGACGCCGACGCCGACCTGAAGGTGCGCCTGGCCTCGCCCTCCGGTGAGATCACCCCGGCCGGGAACGAGACACTGCATGTGAAGGGCGGCATGACCACCGCCGTCGACCTCGGCGACATCACCCGCGGGGAGGCGGGCTCCCTGGTGCTGACGCCCAGCGACTCCCCGGTCCCCGTGGTCGCCGCGCTGCGCGTGCTGCGGGGCAAGGGCGACAAGCAGGAGTCGGCGTTCATCCCGGCCACCGCGCCGGTCGGTACGCGTGCCTCGGTGGCCGGCAACTTCGGCAAGGACTCGACGCTCGCGCTGAGCGCCCCGGGCGGCGCGGCCACGGTCAAGGTCACCGCGTCCGCGGGCAGCGAAGGCGGGACCGCCGTCACGAAGCAGTACACGATCAAGGGCGGTACGACACAGGACGTGGACGCGCCCGTGCCGAGCGGTCTCAAGGGCTCCTACGCGCTCACCGTGGAGCCGGTCTCCGGAGGACCCGTCTACGCCGCCCGCACCCTGCAGACGACCGTCGAGGGCGTACCGGCGTTCACGGTGCAGACCCTCCCGGACGACCGTGGGACGGTCGCGGTGCCCCAGGCGGACCAGGATCTGTCGGTGCTGCTGAAGAAGTGACGGACGGGGCCGTCACCTCCCCCGGTCCGGGCCGCGGGGTGGTGCGGCCCTGCCGGTCAGTCCTCGCCGTAGCGCGGGTCCACCGTCTCCGGGGTCAGCCCGAGCAGCTCCGCCACCTGCTCCACGACCACCTCGTGGACGAGGGCCGCGCGCTCGTCGCGGCTCTTCGTCCGGATCTCGACCGGCCGGCGGTAGACGACCACTCGTGCCCGACGGCCCTCGCGGGCCTCGACCGTGGCACCGAGGGGTACCGCCTCGTCGCTCCAGACGTCGCCGGCGCCGTCCAGGCGCGGCACTTCCAGGACCAGGAAATCGATGTCGGCGAGCTGCGGCCAGCGTCGCTCCAGACGCTCCACGGAGTCCTGCACCAGGTCGGCGAACACCTCGGCCCGGCTCGCGGCGAGCGGCACCTGGGGCGGCGCGACGGGGCCACGCATGCCTCTGCCATGGCGGTCACGGCGGCGGGGCCCGGGCGCAGTGGCGCGGGGCGTTACAGGGTTGTCCATCACTGACGAAGAGTAGTCCCCGCGGGGTCCCCTCGCCCCGCCCCCACACGGCCGCGCACCCCCTCTGTCGCTGCCCTGTTCGACCGCCCCGCAGAGGCGGGCTCCGTGGAGCTGCGCCGGTGCCGGGGCGCCGATGTCGCAGGATGACCATTCCGGCCAAGGTTGGGCTCGATTCCATATACCCCCGAGACCGCCGCCCTCATGAGAATTGACGGCGTTTGTACCGAGTGCTGACCGGTTTCAGGGGTGTCCGGTTCTCTCGGACTGGCTGTCCGTGCAGGTCAGCCTGTCGGGTCGGAAGGGGTGTGTGGGGTGTCTCACAGCACGACACGGTGGAGTGACCTGGGGGAGAGTCGTCGCGGCCCGCTCAAGAGTGCGGTACCGTCCAACGTCGTGAGCCCTGTACGTCGCTGTTCGCGCACCGCTTGCGGCCGACCTGCCGTCGCGACGCTGACGTACGTCTACGCCGACTCGACCGCGGTCCTCGGCCCGCTCGCCACCTACGCCGAACCCCACTGCTACGACCTGTGCGCCGAGCACTCCGAGCGCCTGACCGCGCCGCGCGGCTGGGAGGTCGTCCGACTGCTGGACGGCTCGGCACCCGCGCGCCCCAGCGGTGACGACCTCGAGGCGCTCGCCAACGCGGTGCGTGAGGCGGCCCGTCCGCAGCAACGCGCCGCCGGGGCCGGCGGCGGCTACGGCCGCACGGCGGACCCGATGGAGGTCGCCCGCCGCGGCCATCTCCGGGTGCTGCGCTCACCGGACAACTGACCGCCGGTCGACCGGCCTTGAGGCCCGGGTCCCGCCTCGGCGTCCCGGCCCGCCGTCAACAGCCGCCGCAGCTCACTCCTTCGAATGATTTCTCGGCTCATCTGGCCCAAGAGCGGGCTTCGTCGGCCCGCGCGCATCCCGCCCTCGCGAACGTGCCATCGACGTCCGGACGCGTCCGTACCCCGGCGTGCGCTCCTCGGCGCTCGGCCGGTCGGGCACGCCAGTTCTCAGCCCCGTGCGGCCCCGGCTTCCGGGCCCCGTGAGCAGGGGCTTCCGGGCCGGCGCACCGGTGTTCCGGTCGAGCCCCGGTATGAACTCCGTGGGAACTGTCCGCGCTGGGCACCGGGGCACGTCCAGGTGTCGGAGCAGGCAGGTAGTTTGTGCTCATCATTGAGACTCCAGGAGGGTTTGGCCGTGTCAGCTGATCTGTCGCAGATCGTGAAGGCGTACGACGTACGCGGGGTCGTCCCGGACCAGTGGGACGAATCGCTCGCGGAGCTCTTCGGAGCGGCCTTCGCGCAGACGACCGGCGCGGACGCGATCGTCGTCGGCCATGACATGCGGCCCTCCTCCCCCGGCCTCTCGCGTGCCTTCGCGCGCGGGGCGGCGGCACGAGGCGTCGACGTCACGGAGATCGGCCTGTGCTCGACGGATCAGCTGTACTACGCGTCGGGCGCGTTCGACCTGCCGGGCGCGATGTTCACCGCGTCACACAACCCGGCGCAGTACAACGGCATCAAGATGTGCCGCGCGGGTGCCGCCCCGGTCGGCCAGGACACCGGTCTCGCCGAGATCCGTGAGCTGGTCGAGCAGTGGCTGGACTCGGGTGCGCCGGAGCCGGTGGAGACGCCCGGGACGATCACCCGGCGGGACACGCTGGAGGACTATGCGGCGTACCTGCGCTCCCTGGTGGACCTGACCTCCATCCGCCGCCTGAAGGTCGTCGTCGACGCGGGCAACGGCATGGGCGGCCACACCGTGCCGACCGTCTTCGCCGGGCTGCCGATCGACCTTGTCCCGATGTACTTCGAGCTGGACGGCACCTTCCCCAACCACGAGGCCAACCCGCTCGACCCCGCGAACATCGTCGACCTGCAGGAGCGGGTGCGTCAGGAGCAGGCGGACATCGGCATCGCCTTCGACGGAGACGCCGACCGCTGCTTCGTCGTCGACGAGCACGGCGAGCCGGTCTCGCCGTCCGCCATCACGGCACTGGTCGCTGCCCGCGAGCTCGGCAAGCACGGCGGCAAGGGCATGATCATCCACAACCTGATCACCTCGTGGTCGGTACCCGAGGTCGTACAGGAGCACGGCGGCACGCCGGTGCGCACGCGCGTGGGCCACTCCTTCATCAAGGCCGAGATGGCGCGCACCGGCGCGATCTTCGGCGGGGAGCACTCCGCGCACTACTACTTCAAGGACTTCTGGAACGCCGACACCGGCATGCTGGCCGCTCTCCACGTCCTCGCGGCCCTCGGCGGCCAGAACGGGCCGCTGTCGCGACTCGTCGCCGAATTCGACCGCTATGTGGGCTCCGGCGAGATCAACTCCACGGTCGACGACCAGAAGGCACGCATCGCCGCGGTCAAGGCGGCGTACGAGGGCTTCGAGACCGACGAGCTGGACGGCCTGACCGTCTCGTCCGCCGACTGGTGGTTCAACGTCCGCCCCTCCAACACGGAACCGCTGCTCAGGCTGAACGCGGAGGCGAAGGACGAGGCGGCCATGGCGAAGATCCGGGACGAGGTCCTGGCCATCATCCGGGGCTGACCCACCCCCTCGCCGACGTCCCCCTCCCGCCTGGGAAGGGGGACGGGACCTTGATCAACTCCCGCACGTCGGCCCTCACAGCGGTAATCTGACCAGGCCAAGCGCATCCGCCCGAAGGGACCTTTCATGCCGCTCGAAGCCGGCCTCCTGGAGATTCTCGCCTGCCCGGCGTGCCACGCCCCCCTCAAGGAGGCGGAGAGCGAGCTGGTCTGCACCGGTCAGGACTGCGGCCTCGCCTACCCCGTCCGGGACGGCATCCCGGTCCTGCTCGTGGATGAGGCCCGCCGCCCCGCGTAACGGCCCGGCGATCGGAGGCTGCCGCCCATGCTCGACGAATCGCTGCTCGACGACCCCGAGGCGCTCGCGCGCGCCGACCGCCGTGCGCTGCTGCGTGGCGCCGCCGAGGCAGGCGCCAGGGTCCGCTCCGCCGTGCGGCACGCCGCCGAGGCCGGGGTCAACGAGCTGAAACCCGACGGACGCCCCCGCGCCGTCCTCATGGCGGGCCCCGGCACCGCCTCCGTGGGCGTCGCCGAACTGCTCGGCACACTCGCCGGCGCCGCGTGCCCGGTCACCCGCATCCATCCGACCGGTGTCGCACCGGCCGCGGGAGCCCTGCGCTGGGAGCTGCCGGGCTGGGCGGGGCCCGTGGACCTGCTGCTGATCGCCACCCCCGACGGCTCCGAACCAGGGCTGTCGATCCTGGTCGAGCAGGCCTACCGCCGCGGCTGCACCGTCGTGGCCGTGGCCCCTGCCCGCTCCCCGATCACGGACGCGGTGGTCGGCGCCCACGGCTTGTTTGTCCCCATGGCGACCGCCCCCTACGAGCAGGACGAACCCCTCACCGCGTCCGCCCCCGGCGTCCTGTGGGCCTTGCTCACCCCGCTGCTCGCCCTCCTGGACCGCACCGGGCTGCTCTCCGCCCCGTCCGACGTCCTGGAGAAGGTCGCGAGCCGTCTCGACCAGGTCGCCGAACGCTGCGGCCCGGCCATCGCCACCTACAGCAACCCCGCCAAGACCCTCGCCGCCGAGCTGGCCGAGTCCCTTCCCGTGATCTGGACCGAGGGCGTCTCCGCCGAGCCGGCCGGCCGCCGGTTCGCCGCCGCGCTCGCCGAGCTGGCCGGCCGCCCCGCGCTCACCGCGCAGCTGCCCGAGGCGCTCGCCTCGCACAGTGTTCTGCTCTCCGGGCCCCTCGCCGCCGGCGCCGACCCCGACGACTTCTTCCGCGACCGTGTCGAGGAGGCACAGGCCCTCCACGCACGCGTGGTGCTCCTGCGTGACCGCCCGATCGGTGGTCTGAGCGCGGCCCCCGCCGCCCGCGATCTGGCTCTCAGCCACGACACGGCGATCAGCGAACTCGAACCGGAGGACGGCGACGAACTGGAGACCCTCGCGGAGCTGATCGCCATCACAGATTTCGCCGCTGTTTACGTGGCGCTCGCTTCGGGGGCCTGACCTTGGCTCGCAACATCTGACAGCACGCACCCGCCGACGCCCGACGGCGCCGGCCGCAGCGTACGTATGGAGAAAGACACCCACCACATGGATCGCCTCGAGAACACCGTCCGCCCCTACGCTTGGGGCTCGACCACCGCCATCCCCGCGCTCCTCGGCGAGGAGCCGACCGGTGAGCCGCAGGCGGAGATGTGGATGGGCGCCCACCCGGGCGCACCCTCGCGCACCCCGCGCGGCCCGCTCAACGAGGTGATCGACAAGGCGCCGGAAGTGGAACTGGGCGAGCGGACGGTCGCCAAGTTCGGGCCCCGGCTGCCCTTCCTGCTGAAGATCCTCGCCGCCGGCGCCCCCCTCTCCCTCCAGGTGCACCCCAACCTGGAACAGGCGAAGGAGGGCTACGCGGACGAGGAACGCCGCGGCATCCCGGTCGACGCGCCCCACCGCAACTACAAGGACGCCAACCACAAGCCGGAACTGATCTGCGCCCTCACCGAGTTCGACGGCCTGTGCGGCTTCCGTACGCCCGATGACGCCGCCGAACTGCTCGCCGGCCTCGAGGTCGACTCCCTCAAGCCGTACGTCGACCTGCTGCGCGCCCACCCGGAGGAGGCCGCCCTGCGCGAGGTCCTCACCGCAGTGCTGAGCGCCGACCCCGACGACATGGCCCACACGGTCGGCGAGGCCGCGGCCGCCTGCGCCCGCCTGGGCGGCGCCTACGCCCCGTACGCCGGCATCGCCCATCACTACCCCGGCGACCCGGGCGTGATCGCGGCGATGCTGCTCAACTACGTCCAGCTGCAGCCCGGCGAGGCACTCTTCCTGGGCGCGGGCGTCCCGCACGCCTATCTGAACGGCCTCGGCGTCGAGATCATGGCCAACTCCGACAACGTCCTGCGCTGCGGACTGACCCCCAAGCACGTCGACGTCCCCGAGCTGCTCCGGATCGTCCGCTTCGAGGCCGGCGACCCCGGTGTCCTGCGCCCGGAGGCCTCCTCGGACGGCGAGGAGGTCTACGAGACCCCCATCGACGAGTTCCGCCTCTCCCGGTACGTCCTCGCCGAGGGCGCCGCCCCGCGCGACCTCACGCGCGCCACCCCGCAGATCCTGCTGTGCACGGCGGGTTCCGTACGGGCCGGGGAGCACTTGCTGGCAGCCGGCGAGTCGGTCTTCGTGCCGGCGGGCGAGAAGGCCGAGGTGGCCGAGGCCGGCACCGTCTTCCGGGCCACAGTCGTAGCCTGACCCGAACGCCGTACATGGTCATGCTGTCGGTCCGGCGCAACGTCGCCGGACCCGGCTGCAACAATGACCCATCGGCAAAGGACGGGTAAAGCCCTGGACGGAGTACGCCGACAGGCACATCCAGGGCGGGACGCTACGAAGGGACAACGCGAACACATGAGCGCGTCAGGCGGCACCAGGGCGATCGTCGCGGCACTCGGAGCCAATCTCGCGATCGCGGCATCCAAGTTCGTGGCGTTCGCCTTCAGCGGCTCCTCCTCGATGCTCGCCGAGGGCGTCCACTCGCTCGCCGACTCCGGCAACCAGTTCCTGCTGCTGATCGGCGGCAAGCGCGCCCAGCGCGACGCGACCCCGCAGCACCCCTTCGGCTACGGGCGCGAGCGCTTCATCTATGCCTTCCTCGTCTCGATCGTCCTCTTCTCGGTCGGTGGCATGTTCGCCATCTACGAGGGCTTCGAGAAGATCAGCCACCCGCACGAGGTCGAGAACTGGTACTGGCCCGTGGGCGTGCTCGTCTTCGCGATCCTGGCCGAGGGCTTCTCCTTCCGCACGGCCATCAAGGAGTCCAACGGCCTGCGCGGCACGCTGTCCTGGGCGCAGTTCATCCGCCGGGCCAAGGCGCCCGAACTGCCGGTCGTCCTCCTGGAGGACTTCGGCGCCCTCATCGGTCTCGTTCTCGCCCTCGGTGGCGTCGGCCTCGCGCTGCTCACCGGCGACGGCGTCTGGGACGGCATCGGCACCGTCTGCATCGGTGTCCTCCTCGTGCTGATCGCCCTCGTTCTCGCCGCCGAGACCAAGTCCCTGCTGCTCGGCGAGGCCGCGGGCCCCGAGGTGGTCAGGAAGATCGAGGCCGCGATCGCCGACGGCGACACGGTGCCCCGCATCATCCACATGCGCACGCTCCACCTCGGCCCCGAGGAACTGCTGGTCGCCGCCAAGATCGCGGTCCGGCACGACGACACGGCCACACAGGTTGCCGCCGCGATCGACGCCGCCGAGGCCCGCGTCCGGGCCGCCGTCCCGATCGCCCGTGTCATCTACCTGGAACCGGACATCTACAGCGAGGCGGAAGCGGCCAAGGGCCCGGACCCCGAGGCGACCCCCGGCGGACCCGCCCAGGTGCCCGGCCACTGAGCCCGCTGCCGGCCCCCGGATCCCGCGCGGCACAGTCCCGCGCACCGGCCGAAAGCAGTCCGCAGGCAACCGGACTCCTCAGAGGCGGACTGGGGTACGCGGGGCCGCCCGGTGTAGCTTGGAAGCCGAGCCAGACGTCGCTGCTGATGGCGGTCGGGCGGTCCCAGGACGGACCGGCCGAGGGAGAGAGGGCCTCCGACGACTGCGCTGCGCGTACGCGGGCATTCCTGTGTCCTCTTCCGGGCACCCCTGTGTCCGCCGCCGCGCAGACCAGCCGTACCCACCTCGCCCCAACCCCGAGGAGCAGCACGCAATGACGACTGTCGACAACCGACAGGACTTCAAGGTCGCCGACCTCTCGCTGGCCGAATTCGGCCGCAAGGAGATCACCCTCGCCGAGCACGAGATGCCCGGTCTGATGTCGATCCGCAAGGAGTACGCCGAGACGCAGCCACTGGCCGGCGCCCGCGTCACCGGCTCCCTGCACATGACCGTCCAGACCGCCGTGCTCATCGAGACGCTGGTCGCCCTTGGCGCCCAGGTCCGCTGGGCCTCCTGCAACATCTTCTCCACGCAGGACCACGCGGCCGCCGCCATCGCCGTCGGCCCCGACGGCACCCCCGAAAACCCCCAGGGCATCCCCGTCTTCGCCTGGAAGGGCGAGACCCTGGAGGAGTACTGGTGGTGCACGGAGCAGGCGCTGACCTGGCCGGACAGCCCCACCGGCGGCCCGAACATGATCCTCGACGACGGCGGTGACGCCACCCTTCTCGTCCACAAGGGCGTCGAGTACGAGAAGGACGGCAAGGTCCCGGCCATCGAGACCGCCGAGTCGGACGAGCACCGCGTCATCCTCCAGCTGCTCCACCGCACCCTGGGCGAGAACCCCCAGAAGTGGACCCAGCTGGCGTCCGAGATCCGCGGTGTGACCGAGGAGACCACGACCGGCGTCCACCGCCTGTACGAGATGCAGCGCGACGGCGTCCTCCTGTTCCCGGCAATCAACGTCAACGACGCCGTCACGAAGTCGAAGTTCGACAACAAGTACGGCTGCCGCCACTCGCTGATCGACGGCATCAACCGCGCCACCGACGTCCTCATCGGCGGCAAGACCGCCGTCGTCTGCGGCTACGGCGACGTGGGCAAGGGCTGCGCGGAGTCCCTGCGCGGACAGGGCGCCCGCGTGATCGTCACCGAGATCGACCCGATCTGCGCGCTGCAGGCGGCCATGGACGGCTACCAGGTCACGACCCTCGACGAGGTCATCGACAAGGCCGACATCTTCATCACCACGACCGGCAACAAGGACATCATCATGGCCACAGACATGGCCAAGATGAAGCACCAGGCGATCGTCGGCAACATCGGCCACTTCGACAACGAGATCGACATGGCCGGCCTCGCCAAGGTCCCCGGCATCGTCAAGGACGAGGTCAAGCCGCAGGTCCACACCTGGACCTTCCCCGACGGCAAGAAGATCATCGTCCTCTCCGAGGGCCGTCTGCTGAACCTGGGCAACGCCACCGGTCACCCGTCGTTCGTGATGTCCAACTCCTTCGCGGACCAGACGCTGGCCCAGATTGAGCTGTTCACCAAGCCCGACGCGTACCCGACCGGTGTGTACACGCTGCCCAAGCACCTGGACGAGAAGGTCGCCCGCCTCCACCTGGACGCGCTCGGCGTGAAGCTCACCCAGCTCCGCCCCGAGCAGGCCGCGTACATCGGCGTCGACGTCGAGGGCCCGTACAAGTCCGACCACTACCGCTACTGATCACCTGAGGCACCGGGTCGCGCGTACACCGCAGGCTGTCGGCGTACGCGCGCCTGCCGCTCACGACGTGGCGAGCGCGTCCGTGCACTGACGCGCACCTCAGAGCAGTTCCGAGGCAGGCCCCCGCACCCCCGTGCCGGGGGCCTGCCCCGTTCAGCCAGGCCAGGCAGACTGGCCCGACCAGCCCGTCACGACCCAGGACCCCCATGCCCCGCGGCCGATATTCGCTTCATGACCCGCACGACCACACCCCCCTCGGCGAAGAACACTTCCAGTGCGCGCCCGGCCCCTCCGGCTGGCGCTACGTCTCGCAGTTGACCACTCCGGCCGGCGACCAGGCCGGCTCCGTCGATCTGGCCCTCGACGAACTCGGCCGCCCCATCCGCCTGGAACTCCACGCCGGAGGCTGGCAGGTGCGGGGTGCCGCCCTCGACGGCGTCACCTGGGTCCGCACCGACCCCACCGGCACCCATGCCACCGAAGGCAATGTCCGCGCTCACGCCTTCGCCGGCACGTCCCCGGCCTTCCTCGTCGCCACGGCCCGGCTGCTCCGCCTCACCCCTTCTTCTTCCTCCGCGACGCGCGTACGCCTCGTCGCCTTCACCGATCCGGTCCTCGCCCCCCGCACCGTGGACCAGTCCTGGACCCTGATCGAAAGAGAAGCACACGCCACTGACAACGCCCCCCTGATCGTGGACGAATACCAGGTCACGGACCTGGACACGGGGGAGCTGCACACCGTCCACATCTCGGGGGACGTGGTGCTCGCGGCACCCGGCATCGAGCTCGAGGACCTCGAGTCACCCCCCTCGACGTTCTCGTGACAGGCGTTCGCGCTGGACGAGAGATGCCGAGGCGGGTACCACCGGACGGGCCGGCGAGGTCTGTACCGAAGTGACGAGACCGCCGACGGACGCGCACCCCACGGGGCCCGGACCCGTCGAGGAGCCGGCCGCGTGCGGCTACGCGGGCGGTACGAACCCGGTGGCAGGATGATCCGCCGACTCCGCCCGCGGCGTCGCGGGAGTCACCGGCTGCCGGTCCTGCGGGGCTGCGGGTGACTGTGGCTGAGGCCACGCGGAGGCATACGGCTGTGCGGGAGCGGACGTCGCGGCTCGGTCGTCCACGTCGGTCGGGACCGGAGCCCGCCACGGGCTTGCTCCGCCCGCCGCCAGGGGAGCCTCCTGGGGCGACGGGGCGTACCCACCCGGCGTGCTGCCCGCTCCAGGGCCCACCCCGGCGCTCCCGCCCTCGCCCCAGCCGCCGAACGCCCGCCGCGCCTCTCGCGCCTGCCGTTCCTGCAACACCGCCGCCAGATACGCGGCCGGTGGAATCCCATACGGCGCCGGCGCCCCCGTGCGCGCTGCGACATCCGAGGCAAGACGTTCCGCCATCGCCTGGCCCACCTGCGGATCCAGCTGCTGCATCCGCGTCAGGTACTGCCGGACAGCCAGCCACAACCCGTCCGGGACCGCCGAGAGGTCCAGCTGGGAGAACCGCCCGGCAAGCCAGGGCGGCGGCGGAGGCACGAAGCCCGAACGTCCTGCGGGCACCCGTTCCCGTACGACCAGCGTGCCCGCGAAGACGTCACCGAGTCGCCGGCCCCGCGCGGACACGAGCGAGGCGATGCACGCCACGATGCCGAAAGTCATCAGGATCTCGATCGCACCGATCGCGCCCCGCACCAACGCGTGCCGGAACCGGATCGGTCCCCCGTCGTCCCGGACCACGCGCAGCCCGCAGGCCAGCTTGCCCAGTGAACGACCGCGGCTGAGCGTCTCCACGGCTATGGGTCCGCCGATCAGGACCAGGACGAAGGTCGCGATCGACACCGCGACCTGCGCGGCTTCGTCCAGCCCGGACGTGGCGGCCACCAGTGCGATGGTCACGATGAGATATGCCGCCATGGCCACGGCCAGGTCGAGCAACACCGCCAGCGCACGGCTCGGCAGTTTCGCGGGGCGCAGCTCCAGCGCCACCGCCTCGCCCGTCACTAGCTCACTCACGCCCGCCGTCCTTCCCCTGGTACTCCCCGAGGTACGTCAGTTGGTACTCCCCGAGGTACGTCAGTTGGTACTCCCCGAGGTACGTCAGTCTGCCAAGCTGAGGGGCACATCGCGCCGCGGTACGACAAGCTGACACGCAGTACGAGAGGACGAGGAGCAGCCCATCCCATGGACCTCGACGTGTTCGTGTCCACCCATCGCGCCGAGTGGGACCGTCTCGACGCCCTCCTGCGCCGCCGGCGCCGCCTCACCGGAGCCGAGGCGGACGAGCTCGTCGCCCTCTACCAGCGCACCGCCACCCACCTCTCCGTCATCCAGTCCAGCGCACCGGATCCCCAGCTGACAGGTCGGCTCAGTCAACTGGTGGCACGCGCGCGCAGTGCCGTGACCGGCACGCGCCGGGCCTCGTGGCGTGATGTCACACAGTTCCTCGCGTACGGCTTTCCCGCCGCGGTCTACCGTTCGCGCCGCTGGTGGATACCCACCGCTCTGCTGTCAACGGTGATTGCAGCACTCCTGGGGTGGTGGATAGGCACCCACCCGGAGGTCCAGGCCTCCATCGCGGCACCCAGCGAGCTGCGCACCTTGACCCGCCCCGGTGGCGAGTACGAGACGTACTACTCCAGCCATCCCGCCGCCGCGTTCGCCGCCCAGGTGTGGACGAACAACGCCCAGGCCGCCGCGCTGTGCCTGGTCCTCGGCGTCTTCCTGGGCCTCCCCGTCCTCGTGATCCTCTTCGAGAACATGCTGAACCTCGGGGTGGGTGCCGGCCTGATGTCCTCGGCGGGCCGTCTCGACACGTTCCTCGGTCTGGTGCTCCCCCATGGCCTCCTGGAACTGACCGCGGTCTTCGTGGCCGCCGGCACGGGACTGCGACTGGGCTGGACCCTCATCGACCCGGGTCCTCGTACCCGTCGCAGCGCCCTCGCCGAGGAGGGCCGGGCCGCACTCGGGGTGGCGATCGGTCTCGCCCTGGTCCTGTTCGTGTCCGGGGCCATCGAAGGCTTCGTGACACCTTCCGGCCTTCCGACGTGGGCCCGCATAGGGATAGGCGTCGTCGCCGAGCTGGCCTTCCTCACATACGTGTACGTGCTGGGCGGACGTGCGGTCCGGGCCGGCGACACCGGTGACCTGGGTGCGGACGAGCGCAGCGCGAGCGTGCCGATGGCGGCGTGAGCCGACCGGCACCCTGTCGGCTGCTCGATGTGCGTTTCCCCGCGTTGGCCTGCTAGTCTCCTCTTCGCCCCACAAGAGCCGTTGACACGGGTCGAGCGGGGAGGTAGATTTGAACAGTTGCCTAGAGGTGGACCTATCCACCAGCAACAGTGAGCGTCTAGTCGCTTCCGGAGCGCAGCTTCCGAGAAGCCCCCGTTGAATCAGAAATGGACCGCCGGTCAATCGGCTCCGGAAACTCTGATAAAGTCGGGGTCGCCGGAAAGGGAAACGCGAAAGCGAAAACCTGGAAAGCAACCGAGGAAATCGGATCGAGAAAAGATCTGATAGAGTCGGAAACACCGAAGGGAAGCGCCCGGAGGAAAGCCCGAGAGGGTGAGTACGAAGGAAGCGTCCGTTCCTTGAGAACTCAACAGCGTGCCAAAAGTCAACGCCAGATATGTTGATACCCCGTCCGTCGGAGATATTTCCGATGGTCGTGGTTCCTTTGAAGAATACACAGCGAGGACGCTGTGAACGGTCGGATTATTCCTCCGACTGTTCCGCTCTCGTGGTGTCGCCCCGATCACGGGGAAGCATTCACGGAGAGTTTGATCCTGGCTCAGGACGAACGCTGGCGGCGTGCTTAACACATGCAAGTCGAACGATGAACCACTTCGGTGGGGATTAGTGGCGAACGGGTGAGTAACACGTGGGCAATCTGCCCTGCACTCTGGGACAAGCCCTGGAAACGGGGTCTAATACCGGATACGAGCCTCCTCCGCATGGTGGAGGTTGGAAAGCTCCGGCGGTGCAGGATGAGCCCGCGGCCTATCAGCTTGTTGGTGAGGTAACGGCTCACCAAGGCGACGACGGGTAGCCGGCCTGAGAGGGCGACCGGCCACACTGGGACTGAGACACGGCCCAGACTCCTACGGGAGGCAGCAGTGGGGAATATTGCACAATGGGCGAAAGCCTGATGCAGCGACGCCGCGTGAGGGATGAAGGCCTTCGGGTTGTAAACCTCTTTCAGCAGGGAAGAAGCGAAAGTGACGGTACCTGCAGAAGAAGCGCCGGCTAACTACGTGCCAGCAGCCGCGGTAATACGTAGGGCGCAAGCGTTGTCCGGAATTATTGGGCGTAAAGAGCTCGTAGGCGGCTTGTCACGTCGGTTGTGAAAGCCCGGGGCTTAACCCCGGGTCTGCAGTCGATACGGGCAGGCTAGAGTTCGGTAGGGGAGATCGGAATTCCTGGTGTAGCGGTGAAATGCGCAGATATCAGGAGGAACACCGGTGGCGAAGGCGGATCTCTGGGCCGATACTGACGCTGAGGAGCGAAAGCGTGGGGAGCGAACAGGATTAGATACCCTGGTAGTCCACGCCGTAAACGGTGGGCACTAGGTGTGGGCGACATTCCACGTCGTCCGTGCCGCAGCTAACGCATTAAGTGCCCCGCCTGGGGAGTACGGCCGCAAGGCTAAAACTCAAAGGAATTGACGGGGGCCCGCACAAGCGGCGGAGCATGTGGCTTAATTCGACGCAACGCGAAGAACCTTACCAAGGCTTGACATACACCGGAAACATCCAGAGATGGGTGCCCCCTTGTGGTCGGTGTACAGGTGGTGCATGGCTGTCGTCAGCTCGTGTCGTGAGATGTTGGGTTAAGTCCCGCAACGAGCGCAACCCTTGTCCCGTGTTGCCAGCAGGCCCTTGTGGTGCTGGGGACTCACGGGAGACCGCCGGGGTCAACTCGGAGGAAGGTGGGGACGACGTCAAGTCATCATGCCCCTTATGTCTTGGGCTGCACACGTGCTACAATGGCCGGTACAATGAGCTGCGATACCGTGAGGTGGAGCGAATCTCAAAAAGCCGGTCTCAGTTCGGATTGGGGTCTGCAACTCGACCCCATGAAGTCGGAGTCGCTAGTAATCGCAGATCAGCATTGCTGCGGTGAATACGTTCCCGGGCCTTGTACACACCGCCCGTCACGTCACGAAAGTCGGTAACACCCGAAGCCGGTGGCCCAACCCTTGTGGAGGGAGCTGTCGAAGGTGGGACTGGCGATTGGGACGAAGTCGTAACAAGGTAGCCGTACCGGAAGGTGCGGCTGGATCACCTCCTTTCTAAGGAGCACTTCTCACCAGCCCTCGGGTTGGTCAGAGGCCAGTACATCAGCGAACGTCTGATGCTGGTTGCTCATGGGTGGAACGTTGACTACTCAGCACACTTGACCTGCTCTGGTCGTTAGTACTGCTTCGGCGTGGAACGCGAGTTGGAGAGGTGAGGGTGTCGGGCACGCTGTTGGGTGTCTGAAGGTACGGCCGTGTGGTCGTCCTTCGGTGCCGGCCCCAGTGAACTCGGACCGTGATGGTTCGGGGTGATGGGTGGTTGGTCGTTGTTTGAGAACTGCACAGTGGACGCGAGCATCTGTGGCCAAGTTTTTAAGGGCGCACGGTGGATGCCTTGGCACCAGGAACCGATGAAGGACGTGGGAGGCCACGATAGTCCCCGGGGAGTCGTCAACCAGACTTTGATCCGGGGGTTTCCGAATGGGGAAACCCGGCAGTCGTCATGGGCTGTCACCCACTGCTGAACACATAGGCAGTGTGGAGGGAACGCGGGGAAGTGAAACATCTCAGTACCCGCAGGAAGAGAAAACAACCGTGATTCCGGGAGTAGTGGCGAGCGAAACCGGATGAGGCCAAACCGTATGCGTGTGAGACCCGGCAGGGGTTGCGTATACGGGGTTGTGGGATCTCTCTTCTGTTGTCTGCCGGCAACAGGACGAGTCAGAAACCGTTGATGTAGGCGAAGGACATGCGAAAGGTCCGGCGTAGAGGGTAAGACCCCCGTAGTCGAAACGTCAGCGGCTCGTTTGAGAGACACCCAAGTAGCACGGGGCCCGAGAAATCCCGTGTGAATCTGGCGGGACCACCCGCTAAGCCTAAATATTCCCTGGTGACCGATAGCGGATAGTACCGTGAGGGAATGGTGAAAAGTACCCCGGGAGGGGAGTGAAATAGTACCTGAAACCGTGTGCCTACAAGCCGTGGGAGCACTTTGGTGTGACTGCGTGCCTTTTGAAGAATGAGCCTGCGAGTTTGCGGTGTGTTGCGAGGTTAACCCGTGTGGGGTAGCCGTAGCGAAAGCGAGTCCGAATAGGGCGTTTGAGTAGCACGCTCAAGACCCGAAGCGGAGTGATCTAGCCATGGGCAGGTTGAAGCGGAGGTAAGACTTCGTGGAGGACCGAACCCACCAGGGTTGAAAACCTGGGGGATGACCTGTGGTTAGGGGTGAAAGGCCAATCAAACTCCGTGATAGCTGGTTCTCCCCGAAATGCATTTAGGTGCAGCGTCGTGTGTTTCTTGCCGGAGGTAGAGCACTGGATAGGCGATGGGCCCTACCGGGTTACTGACCTTAGCCAAACTCCGAATGCCGGTAAGTGAGAGCGCGGCAGTGAGACTGTGGGGGATAAGCTCCATGGTCGAGAGGGAAACAGCCCAGAGCATCGACTAAGGCCCCTAAGCGTACGCTAAGTGGGAAAGGATGTGGAGTCGCACAGACAACCAGGAGGTTGGCTTAGAAGCAGCCACCCTTGAAAGAGTGCGTAATAGCTCACTGGTCTAGTGATTCCGCGCCGACAATGTAGCGGGGCTCAAGCGTACCGCCGAAGTCGTGTCATTGCAGCATAACGGCCAACGCCGGCTGTGATGGGTAGGGGAGCGTCGTCTGCCGGGTGAAGCGGCACTGGAAGGTAGTCGTGGACGGTTGACGAGTGAGAATGCAGGCATGAGTAGCGATTCACACGTGAGAAACGTGTGCGCCGATTGACTAAGGGTTCCTGGGTCAAGCTGATCTGCCCAGGGTAAGTCGGGACCTAAGGCGAGGCCGACAGGCGTAGTCGATGGATAACCGGTTGATATTCCGGTACCCGCTGTGAAGCGTCAAACATCGAATCCGGGGATGCTAAGCCCGTGAAGCCGCCGCTCGTCGTCTTTGACGTCGAGCGGAGTGGTGGAGCCGGTGACCCGAGCTGGTAGTAGGTGAGTGATGGGGTGACGCAGGAAGGTAGTCCATCCCGGGCGGTGGTTGTCCCGGGGTAAGGGTGTAGGACGTCAGGTAGGTAAATCCGCCTGGCTTGTGTCTGAGACCTGATGCCGAGCCGATTGTGGTGAAGTGGATGATCCTATGCTGTCGAGAAAAGCCTCTAGCGAGTTTCATGGCGGCCCGTACCCTAAACCGACTCAGGTGGTCAGGTAGAGAATACCGAGGCGTTCGGGTGAACTATGGTTAAGGAATTCGGCAAAATGCCCCCGTAACTTCGGGAGAAGGGGGGCCATGCCTGGTGAGAGCACTTGCTGCTTGAGCTGGGGGTGGCCGCAGAGACCAGCGAGAAGCGACTGTTTACTAAAAACACAGGTCCGTGCGAAGCCGTAAGGCGATGTATACGGACTGACGCCTGCCCGGTGCTGGAACGTTAAGGGGACCGGTTAGCTCCATTTCGGTGGGGCGAAGCTGAGAACTTAAGCGCCAGTAAACGGCGGTGGTAACTATAACCATCCTAAGGTAGCGAAATTCCTTGTCGGGTAAGTTCCGACCTGCACGAATGGCGTAACGACTTCTCGACTGTCTCAACCATAGGCCCGGTGAAATTGCACTACGAGTAAAGATGCTCGTTTCGCGCAGCAGGACGGAAAGACCCCGGGACCTTTACTACAGTTTGATATTGGTGTTCGGTTCGGCTTGTGTAGGATAGCTGGGAGACTTTGAAGCAGCCACGCCAGTGGTTGTGGAGTCGTCGTTGAAATACCAGTCTGGTCGTGCTGGATGTCTAACCCGGGTCCGTGATCCGGATCGGGGACAGTGTCTGATGGGTAGTTTAACTGGGGCGGTTGCCTCCTAAAGGGTAACGGAGGCGCCCAAAGGTTCCCTCAGCCTGGTTGGCAATCAGGTGTTGAGTGTAAGTGCACAAGGGAGCTTGACTGTGAGACCGACGGGTCGAGCAGGGACGAAAGTCGGGACTAGTGATCCGGCGGTGGCTTGTGGAAGCGCCGTCGCTCAACGGATAAAAGGTACCCCGGGGATAACAGGCTGATCTTCCCCAAGAGTCCATATCGACGGGATGGTTTGGCACCTCGATGTCGGCTCGTCGCATCCTGGGGCTGGAGTCGGTCCCAAGGGTTGGGCTGTTCGCCCATTAAAGCGGTACGCGAGCTGGGTTTAGAACGTCGTGAGACAGTTCGGT
The DNA here is from genome assembly GCF_050936285.1 of Streptomyces sp. CA-106110. NCBI lineage: Bacteria > Bacillati > Actinomycetota > Actinomycetes > Kitasatosporales > Streptomycetaceae > Streptomyces > Streptomyces sp. CA-106110. The sequence goes on from NZ_JBNJNB010000001.1 coordinate 7,410,813, forward strand.
CCCTATCCGCTGTGCGCGTAGGAGTCTTGAGAAGGGCTGTCCCTAGTACGAGAGGACCGGGACGGACGAACCTCTGGTGTGCCAGTTGTTCTGCCAAGGGCATGGCTGGTTGGCTACGTTCGGGAGGGATAACCGCTGAAAGCATCTAAGCGGGAAGCCTGCTTCGAGATGAGGACTCCCACCCACTTGATGGGGTAAGGCTCCCAGTAGACGACTGGGTTGATAGGCCGGATCTGGAAGCACGGTAACGTGTGGAGGTGACCGGTACTAATAGGCCGAGGGCTTGTCCTCAGTTGCTCGCGTCCACTGTGTTGGTTCTGAAACCACGAACAATCCCCGCACTGATGTGCTGGGCGGGTTGTCTGTTTCATAGTGTTTCGGTGGTCATAGCGTGAGGGAAACGCCCGGTTACATTTCGAACCCGGAAGCTAAGCCTTACAGCGCCGATGGTACTGCAGGGGGGACCCTGTGGGAGAGTAGGACGCCGCCGAACAAATCTTGGGAAAACCCCGCACCTACGGTGCGGGGTTTTCTGCATTTCAGGGCATGTTCCCACCCCCTGAGAGGCGGAAATGGATGGTCGACCTCAGAGCCGGCCCGCCGCCTTCAGTGCCAGATATGCGTCCGCCAGCGCTGGCGCCAGGTCCTCCGGCGTCGCGTCCACGACGGTGACCCCATGGCGTTGCAGTTGTTCGGCCGTGCGGGTGCGTTCCGCCTGGGCCTGGGCCGCGGCCGCCGCCTCGTACACCGCATCCGCACTTCCCCTGGCCGTCGCCATGGCGGCCACGTGAGGATCGGCGACCGATGCGAGCAGCACCGTGTGCCGCTGGGTGAGGCGGGACAGTACCGGCAGAAGCCCTTCCTCGACGGGGGCCGCGTCAAGAGAGGTCAGCAGGACGAGCAAGGAACGGCGTGGCGCAGTGCGGAGCGCGGTGGCCGCCAGCCCGCGGCTGTCCGTTTCCACCAGCTCCGGCTCCAGTGTCGCCATGGCGTCGACCAGTGAGGGGAGCAGGTCACGGGCGGCTCGGCCCTGCACCAGGGCGCGAACGCGGCGGTCGTAGGCGAGCATGTCGACGCGGTCGCCGGCCCGGGAGGCCAGGGCGGCCAGCAGGAGCGCCGCGTCCATGCAGGCGTCCAGACGAGGTGCGTCCCCGACTCGTCCGGCCGATGTGCGGCCGGTGTCCAGGACCAGCAGGATGTGCCGGTCTCGTTCGGGGCGCCAGGTGCGCACCGCGACGGTCGACTGACGCGCCGTAGCACGCCAGTCGATGGAACGGGTGTCGTCCCCGGGTACGTACTCGCGCAGGCTGTCGAACTCGGTCCCTTCGCCGCGGATCAGCACGCTGGTGCGGCCGTCCAGTTCACGGAGGCGGGCCAGTTTGGACGGGAGGTGCTTGCGGCTGGCGAAGGGCGGCAGGACCCGTACCGTCCAATTGACTGTGTGCGCGCCCTGGCGGGAGAAAAGGCCGAGGGGGCCGTAGGAGCGGATCGTGACGCGGTCCGCGTGCCGGTCACCGCGGCGGGTGGGGCGCAGACGGGTCGTCACACGGCGGCGCTCGCCCGGAGGGACCGTCAGATGGTGGCGGAAGGCGGGCGTTTCGGTCCCCGGCTGCCAGCTGCTGGGCGGCCAGGCGTCGCGCAGCCGGGCCCGCAGGGGGCGGCTCGAGGGGTTGGTGACCGTGAGCGTCACGTCGGCCGCTTCACCGAGTCGTACCGATGTGTCGCCGGAACGGCTCAGACCCAGTCGCCGAACCGGGGCGGCCAGCGCGAAGTCGCAGGCGCACGCCAGGGCGAGCGATCCGTTGACGGCGAGGATGCCTGTCCAGCTGGGTTCCCAGATGCCGACCGGGAGGGTGCCGAGTGCCGCGAGCAGGGCGGCGCGTCCGGTGAGTGCCATTACCGGGGGACGGGGACGTTGGCGAGGATCGCGTTGATGACGGAGTCCGCCGTCACGCCCTCCATCTCTGCCTCCGGGCGGAGTTGGATGCGGTGACGCAGCGTCGGTAGAGCCAGTGCCTTCACGTCGTCGGGGATGACGTAGTCACGACCCGTCAACCAGGCCCAGGCCCGGGACGTGGCGAGGAGGGCCGTCGCGCCGCGAGGCGAGACGCCGAGGGAGAGGGATGGCGATTCGCGGGTGGCGCGGCAGATGTCCACGACGTACGCGGTGATCTCCGGGGAGACCGCCGTCTTGGCGACGGCGGCGCGTGCGGCCTCGAGGTCGGCCGCGCTTGCCACCGGGCGTACGCCGGCGGCGCGCAGATCGCGGGGGTTGAAGCCGGCGGCATGACGGGTGAGGACGTCGATCTCGTCCTGGCGGGAGGGGAGAGGGATCGTCAGTTTGACCAGGAACCGGTCAAGTTGGGCTTCCGGGAGCGGATACGTGCCCTCGTACTCGACCGGGTTCTGCGTCGCGGCGACCAGAAACGGCTCCGGGAGCGGGCGCGGGGTGCCGTCGACCGTGACCTGTCGTTCCTCCATTGCTTCGAGGAGCGAGGACTGGGTCTTGGGCGGGGTGCGGTTGATCTCGTCGGCCAGCAGCAGGTTGGTGAAGACCGGGCCGGCCTGGAAGGAGAACTCGGCTGTGCGGGCGTCGTAGACGAGGGACCCGGTGATGTCGCTGGGCATCAGGTCCGGTGTGAACTGGACGCGCTTCGTGTCGAGTTCGAGTGCGGAGGCCAGTGCGCGCACGAGCAGTGTCTTGGCGACCCCGGGGACCCCTTCCAGCAGCACGTGTCCGCGGCAGAGGAGGGCGACGACGAGGCCGGTCACCGCGGGATCCTGGCCGACCACGGCCTTGGCGATCTCGGCGCGCAAGGCTTCCAGGGAGGCGCGGGCGGTACCCGCGTCCCCGGTGTACCCGGCGTTGTCAGTGGTCGGGTCCATCATGGACGGCGTACCTCTCTTTCGAGGGCGTCGAGTTGGTCGGCGAGGGCAGTCAGGGCCGCGTCGTCGCCGGGCGGCGGGCCGAAGAGGAGAGCGTGCATGGACTGTGCGTCGCCGTGCAACTGTGCGGACAGTGCGGGGAGCAGGGCCTCGGGCGCGTGCGCCTGGGCGAGGGGAATGCCTACGAGGGGGGCGAGGCGGGTGCGGGTGGAGGAGCGCAGAGCGATGGCGGCGCGGTCCCGGGCGTCCGCCTTGCGGTAGAGGCGGGCGCGGCCTTCGACGGTTTCGGAGGCGCGGATCGCGACGGGGAGTTTTTCGGCGACCAGCGGGCCGAGTCGGCGCGCCCGCCAGAGCGCGGCCAGGCCTGCGGCGATGAAGAGTTGCAGGGTGCCCCAGATCCAGCCCGAGGGGAGCAGGTCGAAGAAGGTCTTGCGGCCGGCATCGGTGGCCGAGGCGTCGGAGAGCGAGGGGAGGTACCAGACCAAGTGGGAGCGCGAACCCAGAAGTTGCAGGGCGAGCGAGGCGTTGCCCTGCTCGGCCAGGCGGTTGTTGTAGAGGATGTCGGGCGCGCCCAGGACGACGGTGTCGCCGCCTCCGGAGACGGCCGGGACACGCACCAGGGTGGGCAGGCCGTCGCTGGGGTAGCAGGTGTCGGCCTGGTCGATGCTCGTGTCGTAGCGGAGGCCGCCCGTGGTGGCGGCTCCGGCTCTGCGGGCGACGGGCAGCGTACAGTCCGGGTCGAGTGCCGACTCGAAGCTGGGGGCGGGGTCGGCCGAGACCCCGGGTGCCAGGGTCGCGACCGAGACGTCGGGAGCGATCAGGATCGTCCTGCCGCCGGAGACCTTCACCGCCTGGTGCGCCACCTGCTGTTGACGGTGCGTCAGCAGGTCGGGTACGGCGATCAGCAGCGTCGTGTCGGGACCGACGGCGGCGCGGGCCTCGTCCAGGGTGGTGACGACACGCGTGGAGACTCCCCGCTCGGCGAGGAGAGCGGCGACGGCATGGCTGCCGTAGGGGTCGGCGGAGCGCGGGTCCAGGCGGCCGTGATGGGTGTCCGAGCGGATGACCGCGAGCGCGAGGGCCCCGATCAGGAGGAGGACGACGGCGAGCAGGACACCGCGTGCCCGGGTCCAGACCTGGCGCACGGTGGGCGAGACCGAGGTGGACGGGAGCAGGGTCTCGGTGGTCATCCGGCGGCTCCCTGGCGGCCGTTGTGGGCCGTGGCGAGGGTGCTGCCGGTGAGCTGTGGCTTGGCGCGCTCCAGGTCGTCGTCCAGGGCGGCCAGGCCGCGGTACGTCCCCTCGCCGGCGGTGTGGCCGCCGTATGTGACGTCGTCGAAGTCGCGGGCCGCCGTGCGCAGCGGGTCGGCGTGGTCGGGCAGGGTCCGGCCGGCATCGGAGGCTGCTTCGTCGGCGGTCCGGCCGGGGCGTACGTCGAGCAGGGCCCGTTCCTCCAGGGAGCGGACGATCGCGCGCATGCGCTCCTGGACGGCCTGGTTCCAGTGGCCCTGGGCGGCGTGCGCCTCAGCGGCCGCACGGTGTTCGGCCGCGCTTCGGGGGCGGTCCTCGAAGAGCGCGGCGGACGCCGCGGAGGCGCGCCGCGGGGTGCCGAGGCGCCACCACAGGGCGACGACGACCGCCAGCACCGCCAGGACGATGACCAGCAGGCCCACCGAGCCGCCCGGTGTCGCGGTCGAGGCGGCTCCGAACAGCCGGTCGACCCAGTCCCAGAAGGCGTTCAAAGTGCGCTGCAGCAGCCCTGGGTCGTTCTCGTGGTACATCCGCTTGGACAGCTCGCGCCGGGCCACCTCCCGCGCGGGGTCGCGTGGGATCGTCACCGGTGGTCCGTCGCCCGAGCGCCACAGCACCGGTACGACTTTCAGCACTCCCCCCGTCATGCTCACCGCATCAGCTCCCCGGGGTGGTGCCGGGGGTGTCGGAGCCGTGGACCTGGAGACCGGCGGCGCGGGCCAGATCGAGGTCGAGGGCCTCGCGGCGGATGCGCTGGTCGATGTAGAGGAGCACGGTCACGCCGGCGGTGATCGGGAAGGTGACCATGCGTCCGATCACCGAGCCGATGCCGCTGACGATGAGGAACGTCCAGCCGACGCTGCCCGGGGTGCTGTTGACGAGGCTGCTGATGCCGTCACCGCTCACCGCCCCGGCCACGATGACGAACGGGATCACGACGAGCGACGCGACGATGGCCGCGATGACCTGGGCGAGCAGCTGGATGCCGAAGATCCGCCACCACGAACCGCGCACCAGCTTCGCGGAGCGGCTCATCGATTTGCGGATGCTCTGCCTCTCCAGCATCAGCGCGGACGGGGCGAGCGAGTAGCGGGTCATGATCCACAGGGCCGCCACGCCCCCGACCAGTCCGCCGAGGACGGCCAGCGCGGTGCCTCCGGCGGTGGAGGCGGTCACGGCGACGAGGATGCCGGGCAGCGTGCCCACGGCGATGGCCGCGAGCGCTATGAGCGGCAGCAGCACCGTCAGGCCGATCAGCCTCGCCAGCTGGGAGCGGGAGGGGCGCGATGGCTCAGCGGTCACCGATTTGCCGAGCACCGCGCGGCTGGTGACGGGTGCGAGCAGTCCTGTGGCGACAATCGTGGCGAGCAGGACCACGAGCAGGACGACACAGGAGCTCACCATCGTGTCGGCCATGGCGCGGCTCAGCTCGTGCACGGAGGCGTTCGGGTCGTTGAGGGTGTCCGTGGTGGTGCTGTCGGCCAGGACGAATTTCTGGAGCAGAAGGACGGCCGTCTGCATGACGACGGAGACGGCCAGCGAGATGCCGAGGACCGTGCGCCAGTAGGTGCGCATGGTGGAGACCGCGCCGTCGAGGATCTCACCGACGCCGAGCGGGCGCAGCGGGATCACGCCGGGCTTGGCGGCGGGGGGCGGGCCCCAGGCGCCGCCCCATGCCCCGTTGCCGCCGTATCCGCGGTCGGGTCCTCCCCAGCCGCCGTATCCGGCGCCCGCGCCGGGGTAGCCGCCGGGAGCGGTGGGAGGGTGGGAGGCCCAGCTCCGGCCGGGCTGCGGCGATGGCGGGTTCTGGCCGGGCCCGTGAGGCTGGGGAGCGGCCCACTGCCCCGGCGGCGGCTGCTCCTTGGACCACTTGCTCGGCGGCTGCGGCTGATCGGCGCCGCCCTGACCCGTGGGCTGCTCCGGCGACTGCGCGCCGGATGCGTCCGGCTGCTGCCCGTCGGCCGGGGCAGATCCGGGCGAGGCCCAGCCCGGAGTGTCTTCCATCGTCGCTCCTTCACGGTGCCCGTCCGCGGTCGCGGCGGCGAGTTGGCTGCCATCGTGCCACGCTGCGTTCGCCAAGGGACCGGGGGGAGAGCCTGCTGTACACCTTCAATTGTCGGCCGGATACGGGGCAGACTGACGGCATGGCTGATCAGTACGCGCAATCCGGCGAGGACATGCAGTCCATGGGGATATCCGTGATCCGCTGGGACGAGCCGCCCGAGGGGCCCGTGCTGGTGCTTCTCGACCAGAGAAGGCTCCCCGCGGAAGAGGTCGAGCTCGTGTGCACGGACGCGCCCGCGCTGGTGGACGCGATCCGCACTCTCGCCGTGCGCGGGGCACCGCTGCTCGGGATCGCCGGCGCGTACGGTGTCGCGCTCGCCGCCGCACGCGGCTTCGACGTGGACGATGCCGCCGCGGCGCTCGCGGGCGCCCGGCCCACCGCGGTGAACCTGGCTGTCGGCGTGCGCAGGGCCCGGGCCGCGTACCGGACCGCACTCACCGACGGCCAAGGCCAGGAGCAGGCCGCCGCGGCGGCGCTCGCCGCGGCGCGGGAACTGCACCAGGAGGACGCCGCGGCCAGCGGACGCATGGCGCAGCATGGGCTGGCCCTGCTGGACGAGCTGCTGCCGGGCGGCGGGCACCGGGTGCTCACGCACTGCAACAGCGGGGCGCTGGTGTCCGGAGGGGAGGGCACGGCGTTCGCGGTGGCGCTGGCGGCGCACCGGGTGGGACGTCTGCGCAGGCTGTGGGTGGACGAGACGCGGCCGTTGCTGCAAGGTGCCCGCTTGACGGCGTACGAGGCGGCCCGCCACGGGATGGCGTACACCTTGCTCACGGACAACGCGGCGGGCTCGCTCTTCGCCGCCGGAGAGGTGGACGCCGTACTGATCGGGGCGGACCGGATCGCGGCCGACGGTTCGGTGGCGAACAAGGTGGGGAGCTATCCGCTCGCTGTGCTCGCCCGCTACCACCACGTGCCGTTCATCGTGGTGGCACCGGTGACGACGGTGGATCCGGACACGCCGGACGGAGCGTCCATCGAGGTCGAGCAGCGGCCCGGACATGAGGTGACGGAGTTCACCGCACCTCGGGTGCCGGTGGCGGGAGTGGAAGCGGGCGGCGGGATCGCGGTGGCGCCCCTGGGGACCCAGGCCTACAACCCTGCGTTCGACGTGACGCCGCCCGAACTGGTGACGGCGATCGTCACCGACGAGGGCGTCGTGTCGCCTGTGACCGCCGACGCACTCGCCGCGCTGTACGACAGGTCGCGCCAGGTAACGATTTAGGCAATGGGTTGATGTCGCACTGATCGACGAAAACGGCCCCTCCACCTGCGGCGATTCGCAGACGAAGGGGCCGTGACAGCTCCCGGCTGACATTAGGGCGATGCCACATCAGGTGGCGTGGAAAGGGCACCCGGTCGTCGGCCGCCGGGTGGACGTCTCCCTCACAGACGTAGAAGCCGCCGTCCAGCCATCCTGGGCCGCCACGGGCGCATGCGGCGGCCTCAAGGGAGAGTCGCAGGCTCAAGGTGTAGCGAGCTCCCCTGGACGCCTCGCTGGGGCGGCGAGAGCCGAAGGAGCAGGTGCAGACGCGCAGCTCAGGCGCCGGTTGAGGTCGGCGAGCCCCGCCGCTGGATCGCCCATAGAATGACATTTGAGGTGGTCGCGCTCACGGACCCTGGAGAGCGCGCATGTCACTGGACTTCTTCGATTTCACAGCGTTCTGTGACGCAGCGCCGAGCCCGTATCTGGTGCTGGACAAGGACCTGGTGATCCGCTACGTCAACCCCGCATGTCTCCAGATCACCGGGCGAACCAGGGAAGAGCTCATCGAGAAGTACTTCTTCGACGCCCTGCCAGGAAATCCCGGCGCCCCCGGGGACGACGAAGAATACGTAAAGGCATCGTTGCTGAAGGTCCTGGACACCGGGAAGTCGGACACCCTGACGCTGCAGCGGTACGACATACCCGCCCCCGACCGGCCGCGCCAGTTCGAGGAGCGGTGGTGGTCCGTGGTCCACACCCCGATTCCGGGGCCGGACGGCAGCGTGAAGTGGGTCGTCCAACGGGCCGACGACGTCACCACCTTCGTCCACTCACCCAGGGCACGTCAGTTCACCGAGCACAACAAAGGCATAGCCGCCGAGCTCTACGTGAGGGCGCGCGAGCTTCAGCGGCTGAATCAGGAGTTGCGACAAGCCCACGCCCGCGAGCGCCAGGTCGCCGTCACCTTGCAGGAAGCCATGCTCGACGACCCTGACCTGCTCCGCTACGAAAACGTCGCCGTGCGGTATCTGCCTGCGACCACATCACTCAACGTGTGCGGCGACTGGTACGACATCGTCGATCTGCCACCCGACCTCTACTCGGTGGCGGTCGGAGACGTCGTCGGCCATGGTCTGAACGCTGCGGCCGTCATGGGCATGCTGCGCAGCGCCCTGAGTGCAGCCATCCGGGCCCTGCCCAGCCCCGCTCAGGCCCTGGAAATCCTCGGTCTGTACGCCCGCTCCATTGAAGGCGCGACGGCCGCAACCGCGGTCAAGGTACTCATCGACCCCCGCACCAGACTGATCATCTACAGCAACGCCGGGCACCCACCGCCTGTCCTGCTCCACCGCGACGGGACCTGCGAGTTGCTGGACCAGGCCACCGATCCGCCCCTGGGCGCCCGCCCGCATCATGTCCCTCGCCCCCAGGCCAGCATGACCTACACCCGGGGGGACACTCTCGTGCTCTACACCGACGGGCTCATCGAGCGCCGCGGCGAGGACATCTACACCGGCCTGGCCCACCTGACCAATGCCCTGGCTCAGGACACCGCCCTTGCTCCCGACCAGCTGGCCGACACGCTGCTGGCCCGCCTCGGCGTCGCCAACGGCGCCAGCGACGACATAGCCCTGGTCGTCATCCGCCTGTGACGTCGGGCGACGCGGCTCACTTGCCGCGCCTCGATCAAGCAGGCAACGGGTGCTCCGCGCTGTCCGGGGAACTCCAGCAGAAGGAGTTCGTCCGAGACGTCCATCTGTGGCTCCGCTGGCACGTACCGAAACAACCCCTTATCCTCTTCGCGCATTTTGTCGCGATGTCTCGGTAAAGGATGTATCTGACTGCCTGCGTTGAGTGACGATGGCGGGGACGAGGCTGCCCGCCTCGGAGCCGGAACCCGTTCCCGACATCAAGGTCCGCGGACGAGGGCAGACAGTGACGGTCACATACGACTATCGTCACAGGCCAGTGACCTTGTTCACCAGCGCCATGGTCACCGTTACGAGAATGGGATGATGTCGTTTATGAAGGGACGAGTCCTTGTCGTCGACGACGACACCGCACTGGCCGAGATGCTCGGCATCGTGCTGCGTGGCGAAGGTTTTGAGCCGTCTTTCGTAGCCGACGGAGACAAGGCGCTGGCCGCCTTCCGTGACACCAAGCCCGACCTGGTGCTCCTCGACCTGATGCTGCCCGGGCGGGACGGCATCGAGGTGTGCCGTCTGATCAGGGCCGAGTCCGGTGTGCCGATCGTGATGCTCACCGCCAAGAGCGACACCGTGGACGTGGTGGTCGGTCTGGAGTCGGGCGCGGACGACTACATCGTGAAGCCGTTCAAGCCGAAGGAGCTGGTGGCCCGCATCCGGGCGCGGCTGCGGAGGTCGGAGGAGCCGGCGCCTGAGCAGCTCGCCATCGGCGACCTCGTCATCGACGTGGCAGGTCACTCGGTGAAGCGGGACGGGCAGTCGATCGCGCTCACGCCGCTGGAGTTCGACCTGCTGGTGGCACTGGCGCGCAAGCCGTGGCAGGTGTTCACCCGCGAGGTCCTGCTCGAGCAGGTGTGGGGCTACCGCCACGCGGCGGACACCCGACTCGTCAATGTTCACGTCCAGAGGCTGCGTTCCAAGGTCGAGAAGGACCCGGAGCGGCCGGAGATCGTGGTGACCGTACGTGGTGTCGGTTACAAGGCCGGACCCAGCTGACATGTCGCGGGACAGTGCCGCTTCGGCGCCCGGTCGGCCGGGAGCCCGTACGGGGCGGCCTGTCGGTCGGCAGGGCTCCGGATGGGAAAGTTTCTTCGAGGGCGGGCTGCTCCAGGGCGGAGTCCAGGGCAGCCCGGTCCTTCGGCTCGTCATGCGCTGGGTGCGCCGTCCACTGCTGCCCGTGATGCGGCTGTGGCGACGCAACATCCAGCTGAAGATCGTCGTCACGACGCTGCTGATGTCGCTCGGCGTGGTGCTGCTGCTCGGCTTCGTCGTCATCGGTCAGGTGCGCAACGGCCTGCTGGACGCCAAGGTGAAGGCGTCGCAGAGCCAGGCCGTGGGCGGTTTCACGGTCGCCGGGCAAAAGGCGGACAGCGCGGCCAGCGCGAGCGGCGGTGACGACAACCCGGGCGCCGGCAACGACCCCGTGCAGAACGTCAGCGGGTGGATGGGCGACCTCGTGGAGTCGCTCTCCAGCGGCGGTCAGGGCGCGTTCGACGTGGTCACGCTCAGTACGGCCGTCGCTGACAACGACAACCGCGGACTCGGACCGCGCGCGTCGGGCGGGGTGGACCCGAGCCAGAGCGTCCCAGAGGACCTGCGCACGCGCGTCGGCGCGGGCATGGGTGTGGCCCAGAGCTACACCCGGATCACCTACACCGACAGCGGACGCGACACGCAGCCGGCGCTCATCATCGGCAAGCAGATCAACGACCCGAACGGACACCCGTACCAGCTGTACTACCTCTTCCCGCTCACACAGGAGGAGAAGTCGCTCAGCCTGGTCAAGGGGACGCTCGCGACCGCCGGGCTCTTCGTGGTGGTCCTCCTCGGGGCGATCGCCTGGCTCGTGGTGCGTCAGGTCGTCACACCCGTACGGATGGCCGCGGGCATCGCCGAACGGCTGTCCGCCGGGCGTCTGCAGGAACGTATGAAGGTGACCGGCGAGGACGACATCGCGCGGCTCGGCGAGGCCTTCAACAAGATGGCCCAGAACCTCCAGCTGAAGATCCAGCAGCTGGAGGACCTCTCGCGGATGCAGCGGCGGTTCGTGTCCGACGTGTCGCACGAGCTGCGTACGCCGCTGACGACCGTGCGGATGGCGGCCGACGTCATCCACGAGGCGCGTGTCGACTTCGATCCGGTGACCGCCCGGTCCGCCGAGCTGCTTGCCGACCAGCTGGACCGGTTCGAGTCGCTGCTCGCGGACCTGCTGGAGATCAGCCGCTTCGACGCCGGCGCGGCCGCGCTGGAGGCCGAGCCGATCGATCTCCGTGAGGTCGTGCGACGGGTGGTGAGCGGCGCCGCGCCGCTCGCGGAGCGCAAGGGCACCCAGATCCGTGTCGTGGGCGACCAGCAGCCCGTCGTGGCCGAGGCGGATGCCCGGCGCGTCGAGCGTGTGCTGCGCAACCTCGTGGTCAACGCGGTCGAGCACGGCGAGGGCAAGGACGTCACCGTCAAGCTCGCCGCGGCGGGCGGCGCGGTGGCGATCGCGGTGCGTGACTACGGTGTGGGTCTCAAGCCGGGGGAGGCCACCCGTGTGTTCAGCCGCTTCTGGCGGGCGGACCCGGCACGCGCGCGTACGACCGGCGGTACGGGCCTCGGGCTCTCGATCGCCCTGGAGGACGCACGGCTGCACGGCGGCTGGCTGCAGGCATGGGGTGAGCCGGGCGGGGGTTCGCAGTTCCGGCTGACGCTGCCGCGGACCGCGGACGAACCGCTGAGGGGTTCCCCGATACCGCTGGAGCCCATGGACTCCCGGCGCAATCGCGGGCTCAGCGACGCCGGTCTGCCGCAGGGCGGATCCGGCAGGCTGGCCACGGTGCCCCGGCAGGCCACGGAGGAGAGGGCGTCCTCCCGCGACCCGATAGCGGCGCGGATGGCCACGGTGGCACCTGCCGCCGACCCGACCGCGCTGCCCGGCAGCGGCGCGCGTGTGGTGCCGCGGTCCACCGGGACCCTGAGGCGCCAGGACGAGAGCACACAGGAACCGGCGCACGGCGTCGGCAGGCCCGACGAGCGTGAGCAAGGGGAGGCATCGGGTGGGCGCTGAGGGGGGCGGCCGACGGCGTGCGCTGCACCTGGGGGTGTATGTCGGCTGTGGGGCCGTACTGCTGAGCGGGTGCGCCTCCATGCCGGACAGCGGAGGTCTCAGCGGGGTCGAGTCGACGCCCCGGCAGGACACCCAGGTCCGGGTCTTCGCGGTGCCGCCGCGCGAGGACGCGGGGCCCGACGAGATCGTGCGGGGCTTCCTGGAGGCGCTGACCAGCGACGACCCGCAGTACGAGACGGCGCGGAAGTACCTGACGGACAGCGCGCGGCGCCACTGGGACCCGGATGACTCCACCACGGTGCTGTCCGACGGGCCGAACGCCGAGGCCGACCAGGCCAGGAGCCGGGAGGCGGGCGACGACTACGCGTACACGCTGACCGGCAGCCGGCTCGCCGTGGTGGACTCCGAGCACGCGTATGCGCCGGACTCGGGCTCGTACAGCAGGACGGTGCACCTGACGCAGGAGAAGAAGACCAACCAGTGGCGCATCGACTCGCTGCCACAGGGCGTCGTGATGGGCAAGTCCGACTTCCAGCGCAACTACGTGTCGGTCAACAAGTACTACTACGCCTCGAACGCGCCCGCCTCCCCGAGCGGCCAGCTGAGCACGGTCGCGGACCCGGTGTACGTACGCAGCAAGGTGGACCCCGTGACCTCGACGGTCCGCTCTCTGCTGAAGGGCCCTACACGCTGGCTCGACCCCGTCGCGGCGTCGAGCTTCCCGTCGGGTACGGCGCTCAGGAGGGGGGTCACCTCCCTGTCGCCCGACGACCAGAACAAGCTGACGGTGCCGCTCAACGACAAGGCGGACCGGGTCGGGCAGACGCAGTGCACCAGGATGGCGGCGCAGCTGCTGTTCACGCTTCAGGACCTGACGCCCACGGGTGTGGACCAGGTCGAGCTCGAGCGCTCGAACGGCAGGAGGTTGTGCGAGCTGGACGAGAACCACGCCGAGATCATCGCCTCGCACGGCACGGCCAAGCGGTCCGAGTACAACTACTTCATCGACAGCAAGGAGCGGCTCGTCCGCCTGCGCAGCGAAAGCACCTCCAAGGAGCCCGAACCGGTTCCGGGTGCGCTGGGCCAGGAAGACAAGAAGTTCCGTTCGGCCGCCGTCTCACGGGACGAGGACACCGCCGCCGGCGTCTCCGCAGACGGGCGGAATCTGTATGTGGGCTCGCTGGTGTCGGGCGCCTCGCTCGGCGACCCCGTGCTGACCAGTGAGGGCGCGTCGCCGGGCGACCGGCTGACGACGCCGAGCTGGGACGGCGCGGGCGACCTGTGGGTGGCCGACCGCAACCCGAAGAACGCCCGGCTGGTGCTGCTGGAGAAGGGCGCGGGCCGGCCGGTCGAGGTGAGCGTGCCGGATCTGGACGGGCGCATCGACGCGGTGCGTGTGGCCTCCGACGGTGCGCGGATCGCTCTGATCGTGGAGAAGGACGGTACGACGTCCCTGCAGATCGGACGAGTGGAGCGGGACACAGGGTCCGGCGGGCGGCTCAGCGTGTCGGTTCTCGAACTGCACTCCGTGACTCCGCAACTGGAAGAGGTCACGGCCATGTCGTGGGCCGGTGACAGCAAGCTCGTGGTGGTCGGTCGCGAGTCCGGCGGGGTGCAGCAGCTGCGCTATGTGCAGGTGGACGGCTCCACGCCCACGGGCACTCCGCCGCCCTCGCTCACGGGCGTCACGCAGATCGCGGCGTCCGAGGACGAGCATCTGCCGCTGGTGGCGTACTCGGTGGACGGGATCGTGCGCCTGTCGGCCGGGGAGCAGTGGCAGAAGGTGGTCAAGGAAGGGACGGCACCCGTCTATCCCGGGTGAGCCGTGCATGCCGGGTGAGCCGTGCGCGTGAGTTCAGCCGTGCGTCCGGGCTCGGCCGTATCCGCGCCCGTGCCATCCGTCCGTTCGGCGGTTATCCACGGCCATCGGACGGTTATCCACAGGGAAAGCCGGGAGTTATCCACAGGCCTGGCAGGTCCTCGCGGGCGTTGGCACAGTGGGGTCATGCGGAGGTGGTGGCAGGACCTCACCGACCTGGTGCTGCCGGCCGAGTGCGGCGGCTGTGGCAGGCCGCGCACGGTGCTCTGTCCCGAGTGCCGCGCGGCTCTCCACGGCGGCGCACCGCGCCGGGTGCGACCGGTGCCGGAACCGGTGGGGCTGCCCGTGGTGCACGCGGCGGCCGCGTACGAGGGCGCCGTGCGCGCCGCGCTCCTGGCGCACAAGGAGCGGGGGGTCCTCACGCTCGCGGGACCGCTTGGGACGGCGCTGGCCGGGGCCGTCCGGGCGGGTCTCGTCGCGATCGGTCCCGAGGCCGGGCGGGCGGCGGTCGATGCGGGCGCTGTGCCGTGCGGCGCGGGCCGGGGGGCAGGGCGGGCAGACGGCAGATCGGGGGCTTCGGGCAACAGCGGCGGAGGGGGACCCGTGTTGCTCGTGCCCGTGCCTTCGTCGCGGCGGGCGGTGCGGGCGAGGGGGCACGATCCCACGCGGCGGATCGCGCTCGCTGCGGCGGGCGAGCTGCGCCGGTGCGGGACGGCGGCGCGGGTGGCTGCCGTGCTGCGGCAGCGACGGGCCGTGGCCGACCAGTCGGGGCTCAATTCCCGGCAGCGGCTGGCCAATCTCGCGGGCGCGCTGGAGGTGGCCGGCGAAGGCGGGAGGCTGTTGGCAGACGCGCCCGTCGTGCTCGTCGACGATCTGATGACCACGGGCGCGTCGCTGGCTGAGGCGGCGCGCGCGGTCCGGGATGCGCTCGCCGTTGCACGGACGGCGGACACGGATGTGTATGTCCGTGGGACAGGGGAAGCAACGGGGGAACAGAGAGCAGAACAGAGGACGGCAACGACGTACTGGATGCGAGCACCACGGGAAATGACCGCTGGGAACGGCCTCGGAGACCGGATCCGAGCGGCGGTGGTCGCTGCGTCGCCGGAATCTTTCGAAATAAACCGGAACTGACTCAGATCTTGCGTCGTTGCAGGTAATGGGGAGGTCAATTCACCTGAACGGAGGTACGCCGTAGTAGAGGGTGACGACATCCGTCCGGGCGAGATATGTTCGGTTGTGGAGGGAAAGGCGCAGGCCGTCCCTCGCTTATCCGAATGCCGATCTGCGGGTTTTCTGAATCACCCGTAGTGGTCGGGGTGGGGATCTCACCCCGGGGGGAGGAGGAGGTGGAAGTCACCGAGTCCGTGGCTCCGGTGGTCACCGGGGCCTGGTGCACAAGGGAGATGCTCCGCCAGCGGTGCGGAGCGATCCGGGAACGGAGTTCTGCGTGGACATCGTCGTCAAAGGCCGCAAGACCGAGGTGCCCGAGCGGTTCCGGAAGCACGTGGCCGACAAGCTGAAGCTGGACAAGATCCAGAAGCTGGATGCCAAGGTGATCAGCCTCGATGTCGAGGTGTCCAAGGAGCCCAACCCCCGACAGGCCGACCGCAGCGACCGAGTGGAGATCACGCTTTACTCCCGCGGTCCGGTGATCCGGGCGGAGGCAGCGGCCAGCGATCCGTATGCCGCGCTCGACCTGGCGGCGGAGAAGCTCGAGGCCCGGCTGCGCAAGCAGCACGACAAGCGACACACACGTCGCGGGGTGGCCCGGCTGACGGCAGCCGAGGTGCCCGACCACGTCCCGGGTGCCGCGACACTCAACGGCCACGGCGTCGTACCGCAGGATGAGGCAGGCGGCGTAGCGGCCAAGAAGGTGGGATCGCTCGAGGTGCAGGGCGAAGGCCCCCTCGTAGTACGCGAGAAGACCCACGTCGCGTCCCCGATGTCGCTCGACCAGGCGCTCTACGAAATGGAGTTGGTCGGGCACGACTTCTACCTGTTCGTCGACTCCGAAACCAAGCAACCGAGTGTTGTCTACCGACGGCACGCGTACGACTACGGCGTCATTCACCTCAGCACGGACCAGATGGTGGCTCAGGCGTAGACGGTCGACGCGGCAGGAGCGCTCAGCGGCTGATCCCGCTGGATGAGTGCTGTGACCCGGTGCCCCTGGTGAGCCCGTGCGCCCCCAGGGGCACCGGTGTGCGACCTCTTCACGCCGCGCTCTGTCGCCTGACCGCCACCCGGGCATGGAATCATGGCCGTAACGGCCCAACCGATGGGCCGTTACCTTGGGTTGGCGATGGCACGCACACGACCCCAGCCGCAGCCTTCAGGGGGAGGAACGATGGCGGACAGCTTCGGACCGATGCGTGACGAGGACGCCGACGACGGCGCCACCGTCATGGGCCCGGACGTGGGCTCGCCACGCAAGGAGCCGATCCGAGTCCTCGTCGTGGACGACCACGCCCTCTTCCGTCGCGGTCTGGAGATCGTGCTTGCGGCCGAGGAGGACATCCAGGTCGTCGGCGAGGCGGGGGACGGCGCGGAGGCGGTCGACAAGGCGGCCGATCTGCTGCCCGACATCGTGTTGATGGACGTACGGATGCCCAAGCGCGGCGGGATCGAGGCGTGCACCTCCATCAAGGAGGTGGCGCCCAGCGCGAAGATCATCATGCTGACCATCAGCGATGAAGAGGCCGATCTCTACGACGCGATCAAGGCCGGTGCGACCGGTTATCTCCTCAAGGAGATTTCCACGGACGAGGTGGCCACGGCCATTCGCGCGGTCGCCGACGGCCAGTCGCAGATCAGCCCCTCCATGGCGTCGAAACTCCTCACCGAGTTCAAGTCGATGATCCAGCGCACCGACGAGCGGCGGCTGGTTCCGGCGCCCCGGCTCACCGACCGGGAGCTCGAGGTCCTCAAACTCGTCGCCACCGGAATGAACAACCGGGACATCGCCAAGGAGCTGTTCATCTCCGAGAACACCGTGAAGAACCACGTGCGCAACATCCTGGAGAAGCTGCAGCTGCACTCCAGGATGGAGGCCGTGGTCTACGCGATGCGGGAGAAGATCCTCGAGATCCGCTAGCGGGACCGGGGCTCAGCCCCCGCCGCGGTGGCAGGAATCAGTCCAGGGCTCGGGCCAGCTCCCGCATGAGGGGCTCGCGCAGCGCCGGGTCGTCCACCCGTTCCACGCGGACGTTTGTGCAGTCCACCCATGTCGCCGCCTCCAGCAGGGCCTGGGCCACCGCCGGGACCGCCTTGGCGCCGTCCAGGGCCACCTGCTTGGCGACCAGTGTGCGTCCCTCGCGGGCGGGGTCCACTCGGCCGACCAGCCGGCCGCCGGCGAGGACCGGCATCGCGAAGTAGCCGTACACCCGCTTCGGCTTCGGGACGTACGCCTCCAGGCGGTGTGTGAAGCCGAAGATGCGCTCCGTGCGCGCCCGCTCCCAGATCAGGGAGTCGAACGGCGACAGAAGCGTCGTACGGTGCCTGCCTTTCGGCGGGGTCTGCAGGGCCTCCGGGTCCGCCCAGGCGGCCTTGCCCCACCCCTCGACCGTCACCGGGACCAGGCCCGAGTCCGCGATCACCGAGTCGACCTGTTCGCCCCTGAGACGGTGGTAGTCCGCGATGTCCGCGCGCGTGCCGACTCCGAGGGACTGGCCTGCCAGGCGCACCAGACGGCGCAGGCACTCGGCGTCGTCCAGTTCGTCGTGGAGGAGTGCCTCGGGGACCGCGCGCTCGGCGAGGTCGTAGACCCGTTTCCAGCCCCGGCGCTCGACGCACACCACCTCCCCGTACATCAGCGCGCGCTCCACGGCGACCTTCGTGCCTGACCAGTCCCACCACTCGCTGGTCTTCTTCGCGCCGCCCAGGTCCGTGGCCGTGAGCGGGCCTTCGGTGCGCAGCTGCTTGACGACCTGGTCGTAGACCCCGTCCGGGAGCGTGTGGTTCCAGTGCGGGCGGGCGCGGTAGGCGCGGCGCCGGAAGGCGAAGTGGGGCCACTCCTCGATCGGAAGGATGCACGCGGCGTGGGACCAGTACTCGAACGCATGGGGCCCGGCCGCGGGCGTGCCGTCGGGCGACGGCGTCCAGTAGGCCGAGTCGACCGTCTTGCGCCCTATGGCGCCCAGGCGCGCGTACGGGATGAGCTCATGGGAGCGGGCGAGCACCGAGATGGTGTCGAGCTGGACCGCGCCCAGGTGGCGCAGCACGCCGCGGACCCCGGACCTGCGGTCGGGCGCGCCGAGGAAACCCTGGGCCCGCAGGGCGATGCGGCGGGCTTCGTCGGCGGTCAGTTCGGTGGCGGGGCGCGGAAGACTCGGCATGGTGACACGGTAGGACGTGGCACTGACATCGATCGCGGTACGCGGGTTCCGGTGGTCTCGGCCGGGACGCGGACCCCTTCCGACGTGCGACGACGACGGCCCGACACTTAGGGATGGCCACCCGGCGACGGACACTCCCGCACCCGGCGACAGGCACCCGACGTCGGAGGACACTCCGCACCCGGCGACCGGCCCCGGTGCCGCGCCCCCGGCCTACGCGGGCCGCGCAGGTGCGGGTAGATACGGTGCCGTCGACGGCAGCTCCAGGTCCGACGGCAGCAGTGAGCCCACCCAGCAGTCCCGGCGCACTCCCTTGTTGTTGATCGCGGAGCGCAGGACGCCCTCGATGGTGAAGCCCGCGCGCTCGGCGACCGCACGGGACCCCGCGTTGCCCACCTCGGCGCGCCACTCCACTCGGTCGACCGACAACTGTGTGAAGGCCCAGCGCGACGCGCCGAGCGCCGCCTCCGTGATGTAGCCGTTGCCGCGGTGTTCCTTCGCCGCCCAGAAGCCGATCTCGGCGACGCCCAGCGAGCGCATCGTCAGGCCGAGCATGCCCACCAGCTCGTCGGAGGGCAGCAGGAAGACACCGAAGGTGAACATCGAGGCGTCCGCCCACCCGTCCGGCACCACCTGCCCGGCGAACGCCTCCGCGTGCTCGCGCAGGTACGGCGACGGGATCGTCGTCCAGCGCTGGATGTCGGGGTCCTGGGCGGCTACGTACACCGCGTCCGTGTCCTTCGGGCCCACGGTGCGCAGCACCAGACGCGCGGTGGTCAGGGTGACGGGGTCCATCGCCCGATTCTGCTCGGGCTCCCGCCCCGGCGCCATGATTTTTCACCCCGGGCCGCGTCGCTTTCGCCGCGAGGGGGGCGGCTGTGTCCGGCCGGGCCCGCGCCTTCGAATACGCCGCGGCCGTTTCCCGCCGGGTGGGCCGGCCGGTGCCGCCGCCGTTCCTGGCCGGCCGACCGGCCCTTCCGGACCCGCCACGCCGTCGTGCCGTGGCGCTCGTTTCCGCGTGTCAGGCCCGTTACTTTTCGTGGCAAGGACGCGGCACCTTCGGCGGCGCCCGTCCGTTGTCCTAGTGGCTGTCGGGGGCAGACCTCCCGGTGCGGCGGGGTCCTCGCTTACGATGGCCGTTGCTCAAGCTGTCATACGTAACCGACCGTCCCAGGCCCGACCGGCAAGGAGACAAACCCCCGTGTCCGTCCTCTCGAAGATCATGCGTGCAGGCGAAGGCAAGATCCTGCGCAAGCTGCACCGCATCGCGGACCAGGTCAACTCCATCGAAGAGGACTTCATCGACCTCTCCGACGCCGAGCTGCGGGCCCTCACCGACGAGTACAAGCAGCGGTACGCCGATGGCGAGACCCTCGACGACCTGCTGCCCGAGGCCTTCGCCACCGTGCGCGAGGCCGCCAAGCGTGTCCTCGGCCAGCGGCACTACGACGTGCAGATGATGGGCGGTGCCGCGCTCCACCTCGGCTATGTCGCCGAGATGAAGACCGGTGAGGGCAAGACGCTCGTCGGCACCCTGCCCGCGTATCTGAACGCCCTGTCCGGAGACGGCGTCCACATCGTCACGGTCAACGACTACCTGGCCGAGCGCGACTCGGAGATGATGGGCCGCGTCCACAAGTTCCTGGGCCTGGACGTCGGCTGCATTCTGGCCAACATGACGCCGGCCCAGCGCCGCGAGCAGTACGCGTGCGACATCACGTACGGCACGAACAACGAGTTCGGGTTCGACTACCTGCGCGACAACATGGCGTGGTCCCAGGACGAGCTCGTCCAGCGCGGACACAACTTCGCGATCGTCGACGAGGTCGACTCCATCCTCGTGGACGAGGCCCGTACGCCGCTGATCATCTCCGGCCCGGCCGACCAGGCCACCAAGTGGTACGGCGACTTCGCCAAGCTGGTCACGCGCCTCAAGAAGGGCGAGGCGGGCAACCCCCTCAAGGGCACCGAGGAGACCGGCGACTACGACGTCGACGAGAAGAAGCGCACGGTCGCCATCCACGAGGGCGGCGTCACCAAGGTCGAGGACTGGCTGGGCATCGACAACCTCTACGAGTCGGTGAACACCCCGCTGGTGGGCTACCTGAACAACGCCATCAAGGCCAAGGAGCTCTTCAAGCGCGACAAGGACTACGTCGTCATCGACGGCGAGGTCATGATCGTCGACGAGCACACCGGCCGTATCCTCGCCGGCCGCCGCTACAACGAGGGCATGCACCAGGCGATCGAAGCGAAGGAAGGGGTGGACATCAAGGACGAGAACCAGACGCTCGCGACGATCACCCTGCAGAACTTCTTCCGCCTCTACGGCAAGCTCTGCGGCATGACCGGTACGGCGATGACCGAGGCCGCCGAGTTCCACCAGATCTACAAGCTCGGCGTGGTCCCGATCCCGACCAACAAGCCGATGATCCGCAACGACCAGTCGGACCTGATCTACCGCACCGAGGTCGCCAAGTTCGAGGCGGTCGTCGACGACATCGCCGAGAAGCACGAGAAGGGCCAGCCGATCCTCGTCGGCACGACCTCGGTCGAGAAGTCCGAGTACCTCTCGCAGCAGCTCGCCAAGCGCGGCATCCAGCACGAGGTGCTCAACGCGAAGCAGCACGACCGCGAGGCCGTCATCGTCGCGCAGGCCGGCCGCAAGGGCGCCGTGACCGTGGCCACGAACATGGCCGGCCGAGGTACGGACATCAAGCTCGGCGGCAACCCCGAGGACCTCGCCGAGGCCGAGCTGCGCCAGCGCGGGCTCGACCCCGAGGAGCACATCGAGGAGTGGGCGCAGGCGCTGCCCGCCGCCCTGGAGCGCGCCGAGCAGGCGGTCAAGGCCGAGAAGGACGAGGTTCAGGATCTCGGCGGCCTGTACGTGCTGGGCACCGAGCGGCACGAGTCGCGCCGTATCGACAACCAGCTGCGCGGTCGTTCCGGCCGTCAGGGCGACCCCGGCGAGTCGCGCTTCTACCTCTCGCTGGGCGACGACCTGATGCGTCTGTTCAAGGCGCAGATGGTCGAGCGCGTCATGTCGATGGCGAACGTGCCGGACGACGTGCCGATCGAGAACAAGATGGTCACGCGCGCGATCGCGTCCGCCCAGTCGCAGGTCGAGCAGCAGAACTTCGAGACCCGGAAGAACGTCCTCAAGTACGACGAGGTCCTCAACCGGCAGCGTGAGGTCATCTACGGCGAGCGGCGCCGCGTCCTGGAGGGCGAGGACCTGCACGAGCAGATCCAGCACTTCATGGACGACACGATCGACGCGTACGTCGGTGCCGAGACCGCCGAGGGCTTCGCCGAGGACTGGGACCTGGACCGGCTGTGGGGCGCCTTCAAGCAGCTCTACCCGGTGAAGGTCACCATCGAGGAGCTGGAGGACGCGACCGGCGACCGTGCCGGGCTGACCGCCGAGTTCATCGCCGAGTCCATCAAGGACGACGTCTACGAGCAGTACCAGGAGCGTGAGGCGCAGCTCGGTTCCGAGATCATGCGTGAGCTGGAGCGCCGGGTCGTGCTGTCGGTCCTGGACCGCAAGTGGCGTGAGCACCTCTACGAGATGGACTACCTCCAGGAGGGCATCGGCCTGCGCGCGATGGCGCAGAAGGACCCGCTGGTCGAGTACCAGCGCGAGGGCTTCGACATGTTCACCGCGATGATGGAGGGCATCAAGGAGGAGTCCGTCGGCTACCTGTTCAACCTGGAGGTCCAGGTCGAGCAGCAGGTCGAGGAGGTCCCCGTCGAGGACGCCAAGCCCTCCCTGGAGAAGGAAGAGGCCGTGGCGGCGCAGGCGGCTCGCCCGGAGATCCGCGCGAAGGGCCTCGAGGCGCCGCAGCGTCGCGAGCGCCTGCACTTCTCGGCGCCCACCGTGGACGGTGAGGGCGGCATCATCGAAGGCGACTTCGTCGGCGACGACGAGCCGGTGCGCTCGGAGGCGGACGGCCTCACGCGCGCTGAGCGCCGCAAGCAGGCCAAGACAGGGCGGCGCCGCAAGAAGTGACGCCGCTGCGGTCGGCACAGCCGTGACGAGGGGCCGGGCACCGGAGGGTGCCCGGCCCCTCGTGTCGTCCGGGTCAGGCGTCGTCCCTGCCCGGCCTCCGGGGTCCGCCCAGTTCCACCGCCGTGCAGCGCCAGCGGTGGTCCGTCCCGCACTCCAGGCGGAACGCCATCGCGCGGAGCTGGTCGCCCGCGCCGATACGGGCGAAGGCCTCGATGGCGCCAGGGCGCGGTACGTAGTACCCGATGTCGCGGACGACGGGGCGGGCGCCCCGGGTGCGCAGTGCCCCGCGTTCGGCGAGCCAGGCCAGCTCGTCGTAGGCGCGGCCGACGGTATGGCGGAGCATGCTGTGCACCGGGCGCTGACCGCTCAGCACGGACACCAGACGGTCGGCGAAGACATCGGTCGGGCGCTGCTGGGCAACCGGACCGGCCGGCCCCGGCGCGACGGGTGGTGTGGCGCGGGACGTCCCCGGGCGGGGTGCCGTATGGCGGGGTGTGCTGCCGGGGCGGCGGGTGTCGTGACGCACCGGCGGGCGGCCGCCCGGGTGCCGCTTGACCTTGGACATCGTGCTGTTCCTGGTCATGACCTTGTTCATGTGGATCCCCGTTTCGCGGGACCGGCGGATACCGGTCGGTAACTTCTCGGTGGGGATCTTGTACGAGGCGCGGGGCCGCGCTCGCAAGGAATCCCGAGGTGCGCCGCGGGGGCCGAAGGATTCAGCGGGTTCCTCCGATTCCTCCCCGGCCTTCAGGCCGGGGAGGAATGGGACTCCTGCGGAGCAGGGCGGGGAAAGGGCAATCGCCGCCAGGGTGATTGGCCGTCGACCACGGGGCGGGGTGAGTAGGCCCGCTTTGATCAAGAGCTCTCAACTGTCAGTCCTCCCGGATAGATTCGGGTTCATGACGGCGGACGCGACGATGGATGGGGATGCCGGGCATGCCCGGTACACGTATCGTCTTCGTGTGTCCGCCGGCGCGCGGGCTGCGCTCGAAGCGGAGTGGGACCGGTGCCGCTGGATCTGGAACGAGTGCGTGGCCAAGTCCAAGGCCGTGTACCTGCACAACAAGGTGTGTTCCAAGGACAAGTTGACGTGTGGTCCAGCGCAGCTCGACAAGATGCTGACCGGGGCGCGCCGGGTGACGTCGTGGCTCGCGCAGGGCGCGAGCGTGCCGCAGCAGCAGGTCATACGCGACTTCGCGACATCGCGGGCGAAGGCGCTGGGGGACATCAAGGCCCGGCTGCCGATGCGGCAGCGTGCGGGGATGCCCCGCTGGAAGAAGAAGCGGGAGGCCGATCCGTCGTTGAACTACACCCGGCGTGGGTTTTGTCTCAAGGACGGGCGCCTGTACCTGGCGGGCGGGATCGTGTTGACGGTGGTGTGGTCGCGCCGGCTGCCCAAGGCGCCGTCCTCGGTGCGCGTGTACCGCGACAGTATCGGCCATTGGTATGCGTCCTTCGTGACCGCCGCCACCACTGAGCACCTGCCGAAGACCGGCCGCGTGATCGGGATCGACTGGGGCGTCAAGGAGAGTGCGACCACCACGAGCGACGATTACGACCTTCCCCACGCCCAGCATGGGAAGAAGGCCCAGGCGAAGCTCTCGCGCTATGACCGGATGATGGCCCGACGCCGACCGGCCAAGGGGCAGGCCGCCTCGAAGGGCTACCGCGAGGCGAAGAAGCTGCGCGCGAAGGCGTACGCCAAGGTCGCCGGGCAGCGTCAGGACACCGGCCGCAAGTGGGCCAAGTCCGTGGTCTGCGACCATGACCGGATCGCAGTGGAAGACTTCCGCCCGAAGTTCCTCGCGAAGACCACCATGGCCGAGAAGGCGGCCGACGCCGCTATCTCGGCAACCAAGCGCGCCCTGATCGAGATGGGCCGCAAGCATGGGCGGGATGTGCGCCTGGTGCATCCCGCGCACACCACGATGGAGTGCGCAGACTGCGGAGCGAGAACCAAGCACGCGCTGCTTCTCTGGGAGCGAACGTATACCTGCACGCGATGCGGAGCCGTGCGCCCTCGGGACAAGAATTCCGCGTTCGTGATGCTGGTCCGGGCGGGTTGGTGCCCGGCAGGTGCTGAGGGCGTAAGACCTTCCGGGCCGCCGGCCCGGAAGGCTGCCTGAGCCTGGAATCCCCACACACGCCCGAAGGCGCCCCGCAAGGGGCGTCCGGCCGCAAGGCCGGACGGGAACCCCCCGCCTTCAGACGGGGGAGCCTTCAACTATCAGGGTGATGAGCGGGCACGGGCGGGGGGCTCCATGGGGCGCCCGGGCTGTACCGGGTGATCCCTGGGCGCCTCGGTTGACCACGGGGAAGACTGCGACCGGGGCCCGAAGGGGGACGGCCGCACGTATCCTTGGGTGACTCGCCGGAGGCGCGGGACCGACCTCCTCGTGGTCCTCCCACGGGCCTGTCCGGCCGGCCTCACCGACTACGAAAGCGGCTCGTCATGCGCGTCTACGTCCCCCTGACCCTCTCCGGGCTCGCCGAGGCGTACAAGACGGGTGAGCTGGGTGCGGGACCGCTGGTCGCGTACGCCGTCACGCCCGCGCTGCGCGAGTGGTACCTGTCCGACGACATTGAGGAACTGGAGTACGCGGCCCTGAGCCGGGCCGCGCTGGCCTCGCTGCGGCTGGTGGCGGCGGACCCGGGGGCGCCGCGGCGACGGGTGGTCGTCGCGGTCGACGTACCGGACCGTGCGGCGGCCGCCGACCCCGACAAGGGCCTCGACCCGGCGGCGCTCGGCGAGGTACGGGTCACCGGGGCCGTGGCGCTGGCCAAGGCGGCCGCGGTGCACGCCGACGCGGCCGACGCGGAGGCGGACGTCACGGCGGCGGCCGAGGCGCTGGAGGAGGCGGACCGCGGTGACGACGACGCGCAGTTCGTGGTGAACGGCGCCGAGGACCACGAGCTGCTCTGGTACGCGACGCAGGAGGTTCCGAATGTGCTGGGGCTCGGGGACTGATCCGGGTTTTGCCTCCCGCGGGGCCGGTGCACCGGCGATTGTCAGTGGGGCCGGGTAGGTTTTCCGGCATGGGGACGTACGGAAGCGCTCACATCGTCTGGGACTGGAACGGCACGCTGTTCCACGACAATGACGCGATCATCGGGGCCACGAACGCGGCCTTCGCCGAACTCGGTCTGGCGCCGATCACACTGGAGCGCTACCGGGCGCTGTACTGCGTGCCGGTGCCCAAGTTTTACGAGCGGCTGATGGGACGGCTGCCGACGGACACCGAGTGGCGGCTCATGGACGAGGTCTTCCACCGGTACTACTCGGAGCACCGCATCCGGTGCGGGCTCACCGAGGGCGCGACGGAACTGCTCGCGGGATGGCGGTCGGCCGGCCGCAGCCAGTCCATCCTCAGCATGTACATGCACGACGAGCTCGTCCCCCTGGTCCGTGGTTTCGGGATCGAGACGCACTTCGTGCGGGTGGAGGGGCGCACCGGGCCGTCCGGCGGCAGCAAGGCCGAGCACATGGTCCGGCACCTACGGGCCCTTGCGGGCGTGCAGCCGGCGCGCACGGTGGTGATCGGGGACGCCGCTGACGACGCGGTGGCCGCCCGGCACGTGGGAGCACGGGCCGTTCTGTACACCGGCGGCTCCCACAGCCGCGCCAGCCTGGAGGAGATCGGTGTGCCGGTGGTGGACACGCTGCGGGAGGCGGTCGCGGAGGCCGAGCGGCTGGCGGCCTGAGCGGGTGTGTGCGGCGCCCGTCGGGGCGCCGCACCGGGTGCCGTCAGGTCACCGGCGCCTTCGAGCGCAGCACTGTGAGGAACTCGCGCATCCAGCCGGGGTGGTCCGGCCAGGCGCGGGACGAGACGAGGGTGCCGTCGACGACCGCCTCGACGTCCTGGAAGGCCGCCCCGGCCGCCTGCATGTCCAGCTCCAGCGCGGGGTAGGCCGTGACGCGCCGTCCGCGCAGGGCGTCGGCCGCGGCGGTGAGCAGGGGGCCGTGGCAGATCTGGGCGACGGGCTTGTCGGTGTCGAAGAAGGACTTGAGGATCTTGCGCAGCTCGGGGTCGTTGCGGAGGTACTCCGGGGCGCGACCGCCGGGGATGACGAGGGCGGCGTAGTCACCGGGGTCGACCTCGGAGAAGGCGAGGTCGGCGGGCCAGGTGTAGCCGGGCTTCTCGGTGTACGTGTCGAAACCGGCTTCGAAGTCGTGGACGACGAAGCGGAGTGTCTTGCGGCTGGGGGCCGCGATATGGACCTCGTAGCCCTCCTCGCGCAGGCGCTGGTAGGGGTAGAGGACCTCCAGTGATTCGGCGGCGTCGCCGGTGACGATCAGGATCTTCTGCGTCATGTTGGCTGTGCTCCCCTCGGTCGGGCGGAGGGCTGCGTCCGCTGCTTCTGGCAACGTGCCCGAGGCCGAGGGCGCTGCCAAGGGGCCGCGTACCGCTTGCCGGCCGTGCTCGCTGCTCGTACCGCCATGTTCGCACCGACGGCTCTGCACGGCATCGTCCTCTACGCCCCTGTGCAGAACGTCAAAGTTCGACCCCCTCTTTTGTACACATACGGCTCATGACGTGCCCCCCGTGCAGAGCGATAGCCTTGTGGCGTGATCAGCGCGATACCTCGCGGGGACGTTCTTGTCCCTGCCCTGCGCCCGGTGAGCACGGACGACATCCGTGACCGGGCGGCGGTCGCTGATCCTCACAGGCGGGGCCGGCCGGGAAGGGCGCCGCAGGCGCCCGGGACGGCAGCAGGGGTGCCGGGGACGCGGGAGGCGCACGACGCGCCGAGAGAGGCGTCACAGCCGCCCCAGGTGCCGGAATTGGCCGATAACCCCCCACCTTCCTCTCCGTGCGGCATAGCGTCGAACCAGACCGGACACCCCGCGTCACGACGTCACGTCGGAGAAGAGACCGTATTTCCTTCTACGTCACGCAACGGCGCGCGACAGGAGCCAGAGGACAATGCAGACCAAGCTGGACGAAGCCAAGGCCGAGCTGCTCGAACGGGCCGCCCGGGTAGCTGAGAACAGCCCGGTCGGGGGGCACCTACCGACTGGGACGACGGGCGAGGGCACCCCCGACCGGGACACCGTGCTCGCGTTCCTCCAGCGCTACTACCTGCACACCGCCCCCGAGGACCTGGCGGACCGCGATCCGGTGGATGTCTTCGGAGCCGCGTTCTCGCACTACAGACTGGCCGAGACGCGTCCGCAGGGCACGGCCAACGTGCGGGTCCACACCCCGACCGTCGAGGAGAACGGCTGGACCTGCAGCCACTCCGTCGTCGAGGTGGTCACCGACGACATGCCCTTCCTGGTCGACTCCGTCACCAACGAGCTGTCCCGCCAGGGACGCGGCATCCACGTCGTCATCCACCCCCAGTTCGTCGTCCGCCGCGACCTGACCGGCAAGCTGCTCGAGGTACTGCCCGAAGGCCCCGACTGCGCGTTGCCGCACGACGCGCATGTCGAGTCGTGGATCCACGTCGAGATGGACCGCGAGACCGACCGCGGTGACCTGAAGCAGATCACCGCCGATCTGCTGCGTGTCCTGTCCGACGTCCGCGAGGCCGTCGAGGACTGGGAGAAGATGCGCGAGTGCGCGCTGCGCGTCGCCGAGGGGCTCCAGAAGGAGCCCGTGCCCGACGACCTGCCCACCGCGGACCTGGAGGAGGCCAGCGAGCTGCTGCGCTGGCTGTCCGCCGACCACTTCACCTTCCTCGGCTACCGCGAGTACGAGCTGCGCGACGACGACGTGCTGGCCGCCGTGCCCGGCACCGGGCTCGGGATACTGCGATCCGACCCGCACCACTCGGGTGACGACCAGCACCCGGTGAGCCCCTCCTTCGAGCGGCTGCCCGCCGACGCCCGCGCCAAGGCCCGCGAGCACAAGCTGCTGGTCCTCACCAAGGCCAACAGCCGCGCCACGGTGCACCGCCCGTCGTACCTGGACTACGTCGGCGTGAAGAAGTTCGACGAGAACGGCAACGTGGTCGGCGAGCGCCGCTTCCTGGGCCTGTTCTCGTCCGCCGCCTACACCGAGTCCGTGCGCCGGGTGCCCGTCATCCGCCGCAAGGTCGACGAGGTCCTCGACGGCGCCGGCTTCTCGCCCAACAGCCACGACGGCCGGGACCTGCTCCAGATCCTGGAGACCTACCCGCGCGACGAGCTGTTCCAGACCCCGGCCGACGAGCTGCGCTCCATCGCCACCTCCGTCCTCTACCTCCAGGAGCGCCGTCGGCTGCGGCTGTACCTGCGCCAGGACGAGTACGGGCGCTACTACTCGGCCCTCGTGTACCTGCCGCGCGACCGCTACACCACGGGCGTGAGACTGCGGATCATCGACATCCTCAAGGAGGAACTCGGCGGTACCAGCGTCGACTTCACGGCCTGGAACACCGAGTCGATCCTGTCCCGGCTGCACTTCGTGGTCCGTGTGCCGCAGGGCACCGAGCTGCCGCAGCTGTCCGACGCCGACAAGGAGCGCATCGAGGCCCGCCTCGTCGAGGCCGCCCGCTCCTGGACCGACGCCTTCAACGAGGCGCTGAACGCCGAGCTCGGCGAGGAGCGGGGCGCCGAGCTGCAGCGCCACTACTCGGGCGCCTTCCCCGAGGGCTACAAGGCCGACCACACCCCGCGTGCCGCGGTCGCCGACCTCGTCCACCTGGAGCAGCTCACCACCGAGGAGGGCGGCAAGAACTTCGCCCTCAGCCTGTACGAGCCCGTGGGCGCGGCCCCTGGCGAGCGCCGCTTCAAGATCTACCGCAAGGGCGAGGCGGTCTCCCTCTCCGCCGTGCTGCCCGTGCTCAACCGGCTCGGCGTCGAGGTCGTCGACGAGCGCCCGTACGAGCTGCGCTGCGCGGACCGCACGATCGCGTGGATCTACGACTTCGGTCTGCGTCTGCCCAAGTCGATGACCGGCAACGATTACGTCGGCGATGACGCCCGCGAGCGCTTCCAGGACGCCTTCTCCGCCACCTGGACCGGGAAGGCCGAGAACGACGGCTTCAACGCCCTGGTGCTAAGCGCCGGACTCACCTGGCGGCAGGCGATGGTGCTGCGCGCGTACGCCAAGTACCTGCGTCAGGCCGGTTCGACCTTCAGCCAGGACTACATGGAGGACACCCTCCGAAACAATGTCCACACCACCCGGCTGCTGGTCTCCCTCTTCGAGGCGCGGATGTCGCCGGACCGGCAGCGGGCCGGGGTGGAGCTGACCGACGCCCTGCTGGAGGAGCTGGACGCCGCGCTCGACCAGGTCGCCTCGCTCGACGAGGACCGGATCCTGCGCTCCTTCCTCACCCTGATCAAGGCGACCCTGCGCACCAACTTCTTCCAGGAGGCGCGGGGCGGCAGGCCGCACGACTACCTCTCCATGAAGTTCGACCCGCAGGCCATCCCGGACCTGCCGGCGCCGCGCCCCGCGTACGAGATCTGGGTGTACTCGCCGCGCGTGGAGGGCGTGCACCTGCGCTTCGGCAAGGTCGCGCGAGGCGGCCTGCGCTGGTCCGACCGGCGCGAGGACTTCCGCACCGAGATCCTCGGCCTGGTCAAGGCGCAGATGGTGAAGAACACCGTCATCGTGCCCGTGGGCGCCAAGGGCGGGTTCGTCGCCAAGCAGCTGCCGGACCCGGCCGTGGACCGCGACGCATGGCTCGCGGAGGGCATCCGCAGCTACCGGACGTTCATCTCCGCCCTGCTCGACATCACCGACAACATGGTCGCCGGCGAGATCGTGCCGCCCGCGGACGTGGTCCGGCACGACTCGGACGACACGTATCTCGTGGTCGCCGCGGACAAGGGCACGGCGACGTTCTCGGACATCGCCAACGAGGTCGCCGAGAGCTACCACTTCTGGCTCGGGGACGCCTTCGCCTCCGGCGGCTCGGCGGGCTACGACCACAAGAAGATGGGCATCACGGCCCGCGGCGCCTGGGAGTCCGTGAAGCGGCACTTCCGGGAGCTGGGTGTGAACACCCAGGCCGAGGACTTCACGGTCGTCGGCATCGGCGACATGTCCGGTGACGTGTTCGGCAACGGCATGCTGCTGTCCGAGCACATCCGCCTGGTCGCGGCCTTCGACCACCGGCACATCTTCATCGACCCGAACCCGGACGCGGCGACCTCGTACGCCGAGCGCCGCCGTCTGTTCGAGCTGCCGCGTTCCTCCTGGGCCGACTACAACACCGAACTGCTGTCGGCCGGTGGCGGGGTGTTCCCCCGCTCGGCCAAGGCGATCCCGGTCAACGGGCACATCCGCGAGGCCCTCGGCATCGAGGGGGCCGTCACCAAGATGACCCCCGCCGATCTGATGCAGGCGATCCTCAAGGCGCCGGTGGACCTGCTGTGGAACGGCGGCATCGGGACGTACGTCAAGTCCTCGGCGGAGTCGCACGCGGACGTCGGTGACAAGGCCAACGACGCCATCCGGGTGGACGGCTGCGACCTGCGTACCAAGGTGGTGGGCGAAGGCGGCAACCTGGGCCTGACCCAGCTCGGCCGGATCGAGTTCGCCCAGCATGGCGGAAAGATCAACACGGATGCCATCGACAACAGCGCGGGCGTGGACACCTCCGACCACGAGGTGAACATCAAGATCCTGCTCAACGCGGTCGTGGCGAACGGTGATCTGACCGTCAAGCAGCGCAACCATCTGCTCGCCGAGATGACCGACGAGGTCGGCTCTCTGGTGCTGCGCAACAACTACGCGCAGAACGTGGCGATCGCCAACGCCCTGTTCCAGTCCAAGGACATGCTGCACGCACAGCAGCGGTTCCTCCGGTATCTGGTGCGCGAGGGCCACCTCGACCGGGCGCTGGAGTTCCTGCCCACCGACCGGCAGATCCGCGAGCGGCTCAACTCCGGTCACGGCCTGACGGGCCCGGAGACGGCCGTCCTGCTGGCGTACACGAAGATCACCGTGGCCAAGGAGCTGCTGGAGACGCCGCTGCCGGACGACCAGTATCTGCGCACCCTGCTGCACGAGTACTTCCCGACGGCCCTGCGCGAGAAGTTCCCCGAGCAGATCGACCACCACGCGCTGCGTCGTGAGATCGTGACGACCCTTCTGGTCAACGACACGGTGAACACGGGCGGCACGAGCTTCCTGCACCGGCTGCGCGAGGAGACGGGCGCATCGCTGGAGGAGATCGTCAGGGCGCAGACCGCGTCCCGCGCGATCTTCCACTCCAGCATGATGTGGGACGCGGTGGAGGCGCTCGACAACCAGGTCGACGCCGATGTGCAGACCCGGATCCGCCTGCACTCCCGCCGGCTGGTGGAGCGCGGCACGCGCTGGCTGCTCAACAACCGGCCGCAGCCGCTGGAGCTCAGCGGCACCATCGAGTTCTTCAAGGACCGCGTCGAGCAGGTCTGGAACGAACTGCCCAAGCTGATGCGCGGTGCGGACCTCGAGTGGTGGCAGAAGATCTACGACGAGCTGACGGGCGCCGGCGTCCCGGACCAACTCGCCACGCGTGTGGCCGGGTTCTCCTCCGCCTTCCCGGCGCTCGACATCGTCTCGGTGGCAGACCGCACGGGCAAGGACCCGATGGCCGTCGCCGAGGTCTACTACGACCTCGCCGACCGGCTGCGGATTACCCAGCTCATGGACCGCATCATCGAACTGCCGCGCGCCGACCGGTGGCAGTCGATGGCGCGCGCGGCGATCCGCGAGGACCTGTACGCGGCCCACGCGGGCCTGACCGCCGAGGTCCTCTCGGTGGGCAACGGCAGTTCCACGCCGGAACAGCGGTTCAAGGCCTGGGAGGAGAGGAACGCGGCGATCCTTTCGAGGGCGCGCACCACCCTCGACGAGATCGCGAGTTCGGACTCCTTCGACCTGGCGAACCTCTCGGTCGCGATGCGCACGATGCGCACGCTGCTGCGGACGCACAGCTAGGCACCGCCCGGCGGTACGGCCGGTACCGCTACGGCGGGGGCGCCCCACGGTGTTGGGGCGCCCCCGTTCGTATGTCCGGGCGTCCTCCCTCAGTTCGCAGGGCTGGGACGGCTTTCTTGTCAATACCTTGGGCAATTCAGGAGTTGAATTTACCGTTTCCTGCTAAACGGGACATTTGGGCTAAGGTTTGGCCTGATCGTCGAACGAGTGTGGAGGACCCGTACCCGTGACTGTGAACCTCTCCGAGCAGCGGCCCCAGGTCGCTCGCCCGGTAGCCGAGACCGTCGTCCCCGCCCCTGCCCCGGTGATCTCCCGGGCCCGGCGGATCGTGGTCGAGGTGGCCAAGTTCGGGGTCGTCGGCGGCAGTGGTGTCGCGGTCAACATCCTCGTCTTCAACTTCCTTCTGCACGTTCTGACGTGGGCGCCGATGACGGCGACCGTGCTCGCCAGCATCGTCGCCATGGGCACCAACTACCTCGGCTTCCGCTTCTTCGCCTACCGGGACCGCGCCTCGCGCACCCGGCAGCAGATCGTCCTGTTCTTCGGCTTCAGCGGAATCGGCGTGCTGATGGAGAGCGTGCTGTTCTACGTCGGCTACCACGGGCTCGACATGAACGGGCCGCTCGGCTCGAACGTGGCCAAGGCCCTGTCGATCGTGCTGGCGTCGGCGTTCCGCTTCCTGGTGTACCGAACGTGGGTGTTCCAGCACGAGGCGAAGCAGAGCGCCGGCGCGCGATGAGCGTCGCCTCCGACGGGACAGGCGGTACCGGCAGAAGGATCACCGGGGCCGAGGAGAAGACCGGGCCGGCCACGGGAACCGAGAGGCCGAAGCGGCCCTGGAGCGCGCTCACGGCCGCCGGAACGCCGCGCGGAGGGGCCGGAGCCGTCGTGTGGGCGGCCCTGGGCCTGCTCGCCGTACTGATGCTGCTCGTGATCGTCCGGCTGCCCTGGGACGGCGACCTCGGCATGCACGCCGCGACCGTGGAGCGGCTGCGGCACCGACTGCTCGACCCCGGCAATCCGCTGGTCGACGCGAACACGCCGAGCCCGTACTACTCGCCGTGGACCCTCTTCCTCGGGGCCGTCGCCCGCCTCACCGGGCTGTCCGTCTGGGTCGTGCTGCGCATCGGCGCGCTGATCGGTCTGACGCTGCTGGTCACCGGCGTCTGGCGGTACGTCCGCACGCTGAGCGCCGAGCGTCTCGCGCCGCCGCTCGCCCTGCTGTGCGTGGTGTTCCTGTGGGGCACGCAGGTGTTCAACTGGAGCGGCTTCCTCGGTCTCAACTCGCTTGCCCTGACGGTGGCTTACCCGAGTGTGTTCGCGCTCGGCCTCGCCTTCCACTTCTGGGCGCTGCTGGCACGGGCGCTGGAAGGCGAGGGAGCCGGATGGGTCGCCTTCCTCGGGCTCGGTGCGATGTGGGCGGTGATCCTGCTCAGCCACCAGTTCACCGGGGTGGTGGCGACGCTGGGGGCGATCGCGATCGCGATCGCGACCGTGGCCGGGGCGCGGCCCGGGCGCCGGGTCCTGCCGCGGCTCGGGGCCGGTGCCGTGCTCGGGTCGGCGCTCCTCGCGCTCTGGCCGTACTACGACTTCTTCGCGCTGCTGCGCACGGGCGGCCTGGAGGCGATCCACCGGCCGCTGTACCAGCACCTGGTCACACGGTTCTGTCTCGTACTGGCCGGAGTGGTGGCGCTGGGACTGCGGGCACGGCGGAACCCGCGGGACCCCCTGGTGGTCTTCTTCCTGCTCGGGGCGGTGCTGTTCGCGGCGGGCGGGCTGACCGGGCACTACTCCTGGGGACGGGCGCTGCCGGCGGTGCTGATCCCGGCGCAGGTGGCGGCGGCCGTGGAGGTGGCCGGTGCGGCGCGGGGAGCGCTGCGCAACTGGGCGGCCGTGGTGCTGGCGGCCGCGCTGGCTGTCGGGGCGTGGACGCAGGTCCAGACCGTGGGGTTCGTGGTGGGCCGGAGCGCACTGCCCGGGGCGGTCGCGGCGAAGTACCGGGCGCCGTGGACGGGTTACCACTGGATCACCCCGTGGGTCCGGTACGGGGACGTGGTGATGGCGAAGACGTATCCCGCGCGGCAGATCCCGGCGTACGGGGCGTACACCGTGGCTCCGGGATATCCGGACTTCTTCCTGCCGGACCAGGGGAGGCGGGAGGCGGCGGTGCGGACGTACTTCGCGGCCGGGTCGTCGCGGAGCGCACGTCTCGACGTGCTCCGGTCCTACGGCGTGCGGTGGGTGGTGCAGCGGCCCTCGGACGGGGGGCTGCCGCCGGGCGACCGGGCGGTGCGGAAGGTGGCCTCGGGACCCGGGGGCCAGGTGCTGTACGAGGTACTGCGCTGAGGAGGCTGCTGCACCCGTCCGGTGTTCGACCGCGGATCGTCCAGGTCAGGAGCCGGACCGGGCAGCACTCTCCGGGGGCGGCGGGGGCCAGGGCCCACGCGCCGCCCGCCGTCACCGCAACGCGCTCCTGACCAACTGCGCCGCCCGCCGTACTCGCGGTCCCGCCACCCGGCCGACCACCGGGCCCACGCGTGCCGTGACTCCCACGGGCCGCCACCGGATCTGCAGGCGGCCAGGGCCGCTTCCCTCCGGTTCGACGGTCACGTCGTGCGGCAGGGTGCCGACGGGGGTCGCCGTGAGGGACGGGAAGACCGTCGGCGCCAGCAGGACGCCCGTGTTGGTCAGGCCCTGATGTTCCAGGCGCAGCACCGGATGGCGGATGCCCTCGAAGCCCTGCACGGGCAGATGGGCCGCCGCCAGGTCCACCCGGACGCGTCCCTCGAAGACACCGGGGCGGACCGGGTCCAGACGGAAGGCAGTGACCAGGCGGCGCCTGCCGGGCGAGACCACGACGCTCGCCCGCTGCGGGCCGACAGGCAGACGCAGGCCCGGGTCGAAGGTGCGGATCGAGAGATCGACCGACGCTCCCGGGCCCGGAGTCACGGACGTGATCTCGTGGCGGAACAGCGCGCTGGGGAAGGGCCGGTCCTCCAATTCGAGTTCCGAGACGTCCAGTTCACGGCGGGCCCAGGAAGAGGACGGGGTCCGTGTGCCCCAATGGACCGCTCCCGAACCGTCCGTCACCACCTCCCGCGGCGCCACTTCCTGTCCCAGTTCCCGCGCCGCGGACCGTGCCTCGGCGAGCCGGCGCTCGCGCACCAGCTGGATCACCACGCGTTCCGTACGCGGCAGTCGGGCGTACGCGCCGGGCGCCAGTGTCTCCAGATACGGCGTGACCACGTCCGCGAAACCGGCCAGCCACTCCTCGTCGCGGTACGGCAGATCGCCCGCGTACATCCGGAAGTCGTGCTTGAGGAACTTGTGGTCCTTGTGCTCGCGCAGCCCGCCGTGGCCGCTCGTCTCGAGGAAGTCGTCGATCAGCCGCTGCACATGGATGCGGTCCCGCACGTTCGTGAGCTTGTGCCGCTGGTTGGAGATGGACGCCGACTCCGCCGCCACGAACGGCGCAATGTACCAGCGGTACACCGGCTCGGGGATGATCGTGAAGGAGCGCGCCAGGCAGTACGCCTGTGCCGAGAACAACTGGTCCTCGTAGTGGATGCCCTCGGGGAAGCGCAGCTTGTGGCGGTCGAGGAACTCCCGCCGGTACATCTTGCTGGTCGAGAGGTGCTCGAACAGCAGGCCCGGTTCGGACGCGATGCCCTCGACCGTGCGCCGCTCGGCGACCAGGTGCGGCATCCAGGTCGAGCGGCGACCGGTGTCGATCCGCACGCGTTCCACCGCGCCCATGGTGAAGTCGACGTCGCGTTCGCGGTGTGCCGCGAGCAGCAACTCGACGGCGTTCGCGGGGAGTTCGTCGTCGCTGTCGAGGAACATCAGATACGGGGCCTGAGCGATCTCGATCGCCCGGTTGCGCTGCAGCCGCCGCTGTTCTCGGGCAGTCGCAGATAGCGCACCCGCTTGTCCTGTGCCGCCAGGCGCCGGGCGACCGACGGAGTGTCGTCCGTCGAGTGGTCGTCGCTGATGATCACTTCGATGTCCGGGTGGGTCTGCCGCAGCAGCGAGGCCACCGCGCGGGGCAGACGCTCCGCGTCGTTGTAGACGATGACCGTGATCGTCACATCGGGGGTCCGGGTGGTCGTCATCACGCTGTCGCCTCCGAGGGGGCCGGGGCCGGGGTCCGTTCGTCCACGGGGACCACGGGCGGCAGCGACTCCTCGCTCTCGCCCAGGAACACCCGGCGCACCACCCGCTCCGCAGCCCGTCCGTCGTCGAACTCGCAGAAGCGGCGCCGGAAGGCGGCCAGCGACTTCAGGGAGGCCTCGTCCCGCCATGCCTCCGACTCGAAGACGGCCGCGAGTTCCTCCTGGGTGTGCGCCACGTGGCCCGGCGCCTCGGCCGTCAGGCCGAAGTAGACGCCGCGCGTCTTCGCGTACGTCTCCCAGTCGTCGGCGTAGATCACGATCGGACGGTTCAGGTTGGCGTAGTCGAACATGATCGACGAGTAGTCCGTGACCAGGGCGTCCGCCGCCAACGAGAGGTCCTCGACCGGGTCGTACGACGACACGTCGATCACCCGGCCGGAGCGGCGCAGTCCGGCGAGCGGAGAGGCCGCACCGCCGTAGAAGTAGTGGCCGCGGACCAGCAGGACCGTGTCCTCGCCCAGCCGGTCGGCCAGCGAGGCGAGGTCGAGGCGCGGGGTCCAGCCCGCCTCGTAGTCGCGGTGCGTGGGCGCGTAGAGGACGGCCCGGCGGCCCGGGGCTACGCCGAGGCGGTCGCGGATCGCGCGGACGTCTGCCGCCGTGGCGGAGTAGAAGACGTCGTTGCGCGGATAGCCGTAGTCCAGCGGTGTGTAGCGCGAGGGGTACGCGCGCTACCACATGCGCGTGGAGTGGCTGTTCGCGGAGACGCTGTAGTCCCACTTGTCGATACGGGCCAGCAGCGCCTCGAAGTCCAGCCCCTTGGAGGCGGTCGGGAAGTCGAGCTGGTCCAGGCCCATCCGCTTGAGCGGGGTGCCGTGGTGGGTCTGGAGGTGGATCGCGTCCGGGCGCTTCACCACGGAGTTGGGGAAGTTGACGTTGTTGACGAGGTACTTGGCCCGCGCCATCACGTCCCAGTAGCGGCGGGTGCCGGGCACGATGTGGTCGGTGCCCGGCGGCAGCAGCGCCGCCTTGTGCCGGGACACCACCCACACCGGGTGGATGTGCGGCGCGAGTTCGGTGAGCTTGGCGGCGATCGCGGCCGGGTTGCAGGCCACACCTCGGTCCCAGTACGCCGAGAACACCGCGAGTTCCGCGTCGACGGGCTCGCTCAGCGCCCGGCGGTAGCGATGGTCGCGCAACTTCGCGCCGACCTGGCGCCTGCCCGCCGCGACCACCGACTTGACCTCGCGCCGCTTCTGGTTGGCGGCCTGGAAGGCGCGGTACTTAGTGTACGCGTTCTCCTCGAGGAGCGAGTGGCGGATGCCGTCGAGACCGGTGGGGCGCTGGTGGTACGACGGCCGCCGGCGCACGGCGGCCCGCGACGCGCGACGGAAGAACTCCCGCGCCACCGGCTCCGGCATCCCGCCGCCGGCGAAGGTACGCAGCAGATCGCGCACCATCACGTCGTACAGGACAGACTTCGGTCCGTCGGGCGCGTCCCGCCCGTCCAGCAGCCGGTGCAGCCGCTCGTACCGGTCGATGACCGCGTACCGCTGCGCGGGGACCACCGGCGGCAGGCTCTGCTCGCGCAGGTCCCTTATCTCGTACGCCACCTGGTCCACGGAGGCGATCGCGCCAGCGTGGAGGAGCACGGCGAGGGCGGTGTACGCCTCGTCATCGAGGACGTCCTCGCCCGCGATGTCCGCGTGGACGTCCGGGGACCGCCAGAAGTCCGCGCGCATCACGCGGTTCCCCAGCACCGGGGTCAGCCGGAGCAGTTGGGGGGAGTCGGCGAGCGGGACGGCACGGCGGCCGACCCGGGCCAGGAACCGGCCGTCCCCGCCGGGCACCCCGGAGTTCTGCCAGGTTGAGCGGACATGGTCCACGACCAGGACGTCCGCCGAGTCCCCGAGTTCCGTGGTGCGGTCGGCCACGATGCGCAGGGCGCCGGCCGGCAGTCCGTCCTTGGCGTGCACGAAGTGCAGCCAGCGGCCGGTGGCCCGGGCGGCGCCCGCCGCTCGGGCCACGCCGTCGCTCGTGCCCTCGGGCAGCGGCAGCACCACCATCCGCGAGTCCTCGGCCGCACGCCGCTCCGCCTGCTGCCGGGCCCAGTCGCCGACGGCCGCGACGATCACCTCGGACTCGGCGAAGGGCTGGGCGCCTAGGGAGTCGAGGAGCTCGCCCAGACGACCTTGGGGATCGGGGCCGTGGACGATGACACTCAGCCCTGGTTGCACGTGGTCTCCCTGCTTTTCATACGCCCACGGCGGCACTGCTACTGCTGTGATGAGGCTGTTCGAACGCGTGGGCGGGCCTCAGGAAGGAAGAGGGGCTTTGGCGTCCGCAGGTTCCTTTTTCGGCGGGTTCGGCTTCTTGGGGGTGCTTGGCCGCTTGGACTTGTCGGACTTGTCGCCGGTGAAGGCCTCGTACTCCGCGAGGACCTCCTCGGTCGGCCCGTCCATGCGCAGCACACCGCGCTCCAGCCACAGCACCCGCTCGCAGGTGTCGCGGATGGAGCTGTTGCTGTGGCTGACCAGGAACACCGTGCCCGCGTGCTGGCGCAGCTCGCGGATGCGCTCCTCGGACCGCTTGCGGAAGGCCGCGTCACCGGTGGCCAGGGCCTCGTCGATGAGCAGGACGTCGTGGTCCTTGGCGGCGGCGATGGAGAAGCGCAGCCGGGCGCCCATGCCGGAGGAGTAGGTCCGCATCGGGAGGGTGATGAAGTCGCCCTTGTCGTTGATGCCGGAGAAGTCGACGATCTCCTGGTAGCGCTCCTTGATCTCCTCGCGGGACATGCCCATGGCGAGACCGCCGAGGTAGACGTTCTTCTCGCCCGTCAGGTCGCCCATCAGGGCCGCGTTGACGCCGAGGAGGGAGGGCTGGCCGTCGGTGTAGATGGCGCCGTTCTCCACCGGGAGCAGGCCGGCGACCGCCCTGAGCAGGGTCGACTTGCCGGACCCGTTGGTGCCGATGAGGCCGATGGCCTCGCCCCTGTAGGCGACGAAGGAGACGCTCTTGACCGCGTGCACCTTGCGGACGCCGGCCGCCTTCTCGGCGTGCTTGCGGCGCAGCATGCGGTTGAGGGCGGCGGTGGCGGAGCCGCGTCCGGCGCCGGTGCCGTTGACCCGGTAGACGATGTCGACGCCGTCGGCGACGACGGTGGGGATGCGGGAGTCGCTCACGTTCTCAGCCACGGCCGTACGTCTCCTCAGCCTTCCAGAAGTAGATGAAGCCGCCGACGCCGACGACCAGGGCCCAGCCGGTCGCGATGATCCACACGTGCGGCGGCAGCTGGCTGGCGTGGAAGCTGTCGATCAGGGAGAAGCGCATCAGGTCGATGTAGACGGCGGCCGGGTTGGCCTTGAGCACCGGCGCCACCCAGCTCGGCAGACCGCTGTGCTCGCCGGTCAACTTGTCGATGCTCCACATGACACCGGAGATGTACATCCAGGTACGCAGCACGAACGGCATCAGCTGGGAGATGTCCGGGGTCTTGGCGCCCCACCGGGCCATGATCAGCGACATGCCGGCGTTGAAGGTGAACTGCAGGATCAGCACCGGGATCGCCAGCAGCCAGGAGGCGGCGACCGGAATGCCGAAGCAGAGCAGGATGACGACCAGGGCGGCCATGGAGAACAGCAGCTGCTGGAGCTGCTGGAGGCAGAAGGAGATCGGCAGCGCGGCCCGCGGGAAGTGCAGGGCGCGGACGAGGCCGAGGTTGCCGGCGATCGCCCGGGTGCCGGTCTGGATCGAGCTCGATGTGAACGTCCAGATGAACACGCCCGTGACCAGGAACGGGATGTAGTCCGGCACGCCCTTCTTGGTGTGCAGCAGGACACCGAAGATGAAGTAGTACACCGCGGCGTTCAGCAGCGGGGTCATGACCTGCCAGACCTGGCCGAGCTTCGCCTCCGCGTACTGGGCGGTGAGCTTGGCGGTGGCGAACGCGGAGATGAAATGGCGCCGCGCCCACAGCTGACGGACGTACTCGGACAGGGAGGGGCGGGCGCCGCTGACCGAGAGGCCGTGCCTGGCGGCGAGCTCGGCCGACGTCTCGGCCTGTTCAGTCGCCGTGGGGGGCGGTGTGTGGAGAACCTGGCTCACATCCGCTGCTTTCGCTCGGGGGGTCGGGTGCGCGAACCGGTCCGAAGTGTCCCGCCGCAACGACCCCTCTGGCTGCCTGTTTCCGGCTTTTCTCACGCTTCTTGCCGGGGTTTTGCTCTGCTCTTGGGGTCTTGTGCAGCTCTTGAGGGTTTTGGCTACTGCACTTTACGTCGGGACGGGGCCGTATCGTCGCAACGCGAGCGTAATCTGTCCCGGCGTCGGAACGCAACCGTATCGTCGTTACGCCTTATGCTGGTTCGCATGACCACGAACGCCGACACTCCCCAGGTGAAAAGGCGCCGCAGGGCGCCCGCCGGTGCGGCCGTCCTGCGCGAGGACGTGACGGAGGCCATTCGCGCGGCCGTCTTCGAGGAACTCGCGGCCGTCGGCTTCGCACGGATGTCCATCGAGGGCATCGCGCGCCGGGCGGGCGTCGGCAAGACGGCGGTGTACCGCAGGTGGCGCTCCAAGCTGCACCTGGTCCTCGACCTGGTCTCGGCGGTCGCCGTCCAGGGCCTGTCGGCCCCCGACACCGGATCCCTGGAGGGGGACCTGAGACTTCTCTACGAGGTCACGTCCCGCGCCCTGCGCCACCCCGTGGCGGGCCAGATCATCCCTGACCTCCAGGCGGAGGCGGCCCGCAATCCGGACATCGCCGAGGCCATGCAGACGGCGCTGCGCGAGGGCCAGGAGAGCGTGGCGAGCGGCATCGTCGCGGCAGCCGCCGCCCGTGGCGAGATCCGCGAGGACATCGACCCGGCCCTGGCCCTCGACCTGATCTCGGGGCCGCTGTACTGGCGGGCGGTGGTGGTACGCGGACCGAAGCTGCCGAAGGGCTATCTGGCGGGCCTGGCCCGCGCCACGGCGGGGGCACTCAAGGCGTTGTGAGGGACGCGGGGGACGCTGCGGAGCGGCGTGCGCGGTGCCTCAGCCTGCGCGTACCTGCCTCGCTCCCCTGTGAGTGAGGCTCTGATCTCACCTCTGGGCGGACGAGGAGATCGAGGCCGCCGCGCTCCAGCAGTGACTCCCCGGCGAGCACTGCCATCTGTGTGTCGTCGGTCGCCTCGCCCGGGTCCCAGCCACCGCCCCCGCACAGCTCACCGCCCTGGCCCGGTGCGGGAAAGCGCGCTGAGAACGCGCCTTCGGGCCCGAACTCGAAGGGTGCGCCCAGTGCGTCGCCGACGGCGGAGCCGAGGACGGCGGTGACGGCGCGCTAAGTGTGAGCAGGGCTGTGCGACTCGGTCACCAGGGCAGCGTACGGGCGCCTCAGGCCGTCTTCTCCGGCGCACACCCCCGCAGCATGTACGCCACCAGTGCGTCCAGGCCCGGTTCGCATGCCTCGGGCGGCAGGGAGCCGCCGGCCGCGAGGGTCGCGTAGCCGTGCAGTGTGGAGAAGACCCCGATGCCCACGCTCTCCAGTGGGCCCTCGCGCACCTCGCCACGGTGCTGGCCCTCGGCGATCAGGCTCACCGTCCGGTCGGTCCACCGCTGGGACGCGGCCAGCAGGTCCTCGGACGCCTCCGGGGTGTGCTTGATCGCGAACATGAGGTCGAGCAGTTCGGCGTTGGCGGTGGCGAAGTCGACGTAGGTGCGTGCGGTCGTGGCGAGCCGCTCGGCGAAGGAGTCGCCCACTCCCTCCAGCGACGCCGCGAACGCCTCGTCCAGCCGGTCGAAGCCGACCAGCGCCAGGGCGTCGAGCAGTGCCTGCTTGTCCTTGAAGTGGCGGCTCGGTGCGGCGTGGCTGACGCCCAGGTCGCGGGCGAGCTCCCGGAGGGACAGGGCGGCCGGGCCTTTCTCCCGGAGGGTGTCCTCCGCGCGGGTGAGCAGCGCGGCGCGAAGGTCTCCGTGGTGGTAACGACGACGAGTCTGCATGCGGGCCAGTGTATCGACCATGTGATCGACGCCTACATTGTTGTCGCCGTCACTATTGTTGTCATTGACAGCATTGTTGGCGACGCCTACATTGAAGGCATGCCGAAAACACAGAACAAGTGGAACGCAACCGACATCACCGACCAGACCTGCCGTATCGCCGTCGTCACCGGCGCCAACAGCGGTATCGGACTCGCGGCCGCCGACGCCCTGGCCCGTGCGGGCGCACATGTGGTGCTCGCCGTGCGCGACGTACGGCGCGGTGAGGCAGCCGCCGCGACCGTCCGCGGCGCGAGGGGAAGCGTGGAAGTGCGCCGCCTCGACCTCGCCGACCTCTCCTCCGTCCGGGAGTTCGCCGCGGGCTGGCGGGGAGACCTGGATCTGCTGATCAACAACGCCGGCGTCATGAACATCCCCGAGGCCAGTACCAAGGACGGCTTCGAGATGCAGTTCGGCACCAACCACCTGGGCCACTTCGCCCTGACGAACCTGCTCCTGCCGCACATCACGGACCGCGTGGTCACCGTCTCCTCGGGAGCGCACCGCCTGCCGGTCGGCATGCACATCCACTTCGACAACCTGAACCTGACCGGCGAGTACGCGCCGATGGTGGCGTACGGCCAGTCCAAGCTCGCCAACCTGCTGTTCACGCTGGAACTCCAGCGCCGGCTGACCGAGGCGGGATCGACGGTGCGGGCCCTCGCGGCCCACCCGGGCTGGGCCGCCACCAACCTCCAGGGCCACGACGCCAGCGTGGTACGCCGGATCGTGATGCGGGTCGGCAACCGCGTCTTCGCCCAGGACAACAAGGGGGGTGCACTGCCGACCCTGTACGCCGCGACCCAGGACCTGCCCGGCGCGAGCTACGTCGGTCCGGACGGCCTCGGTGAGATGCGCGGCGGACCCACGCTGGTGGGCCGCTCCCACGCGGCCAGCGACCCCAAGTCGGCGCGCCGCCTGTGGACGGCGTCCGAGGAGCTGACGGGTGTCGTGTTCCCGGACCTGGCGCGGGCCTGACGGCCGGCAGCGCAGGACCGTCCTCCGGACGGGCTCAGCCCCGCGCCGCCCCCGGATGCCTGCGCACCCATCCCTCCCTGGCCGACGTGATCATGTCTTCCACGTCGCGCTTCGCCGTCCAGCCCAGCTCCCCGGCGATGCGGTCGGCCGAGGCGACGACT
Source organism: Streptomyces sp. CA-106110 (assembly GCF_050936285.1). Taxonomy (NCBI): domain Bacteria; kingdom Bacillati; phylum Actinomycetota; class Actinomycetes; order Kitasatosporales; family Streptomycetaceae; genus Streptomyces; species Streptomyces sp. CA-106110. The sequence continues at coordinate 7,454,270 of NZ_JBNJNB010000001.1, forward strand.
CGGGCCGGATCGCCGGGGCGGCGGGGGGTGACCGCCGGCGGGGTGTCGTAGCCGGTGATCGCGTTGATGCGGTCGATCATCTCGCGGACCGACACGCCTTCCCCGCGGCCGATGTTGAGGGTCAGATCCGCGCCGGGCGAGGTCTGGAGCGCGCGGGCCGCGGCCACGTGGGCCTCCGCGAGGTCGGCCACGTGGATGTAGTCGCGCACACACGTGCCGTCGGGTGTGGGGTAGTCGTCGCCGAAGATGCGCGGGGGCGCGTTCTCGGTCAGCTTCTCGAAGACCATCGGGATCAGGTTGAAGACGCCGACGTCGGCCAGCTCCGGCGCCGCCGCCCCCGCCACGTTGAAATAGCGCAGGCACGCGGCGGACAGGCCTGTGGCCCGGGCGGTCGCGCGCACCAGCCACTCGCCGGCGAGTTTTGTCTCGCCGTACGGTGACATCGGCACGCACGGCGTCTCCTCCGTCACCAGATCGAGGTCCGGCATGTCGTACACCGCGGCGGACGAAGAGAACACGAACGAGGGAACCCTGGCCGCCGTCACCGCCTCCAGCAGGACACGCAGGCCCTCCACGTTCTCCCGGTAGTAGAGCAGCGGCGTCTCCACCGACTCGCCTACCTGCTTCTTCGCCGCCAGGTGCACGACGCCCGCCACCGGGTGCTCCGCCAGGGTGCGGCGCAGCAGTTCACCGTCGAGTGTGGAGCCCACCACCAGCGGCACCTCGGCGGGCACGCGCTCGGCTATGCCCGTGGACAGGTCGTCGTACACCACGGCCCGCTCGCCGGCCTCGGTCATCGCACGGACGACGTGTGCCCCGATGTAACCGGCGCCGCCGGTGATCAGCCAGGTCATGTGCGGTCGTCCCCTCGTCGGTTGGCCCATGGTGTCGGTTCGGTCACTTCCAGTGAATCAGGCGTCGCAGCCTGCGGCCCAGGACGGAGGTCGCTCCCCGCACCCCCGACGCCACCCTGAGGGCCAGCGCTCCGGAGTGCGTCGCGTACGGCTGCACCAGCAGCACGCCATGCCGCAGGTTCGGCACCATGCGGCGGCCCAGTCCCGCTCCGGTGAGGGCAAGGGCCGTGGTGTCGCGGCTGGTGCCGTCGTCGAAGCGAAGGGTCAGCTCGAGGTCCCAAGTGCCGCTGCCGAGCTTCGCGAGGTCCACCGGCATCTCGGCCGTCCAGCCGCCCGACTCCGGCTCCCGCCGGAGCGCGGCCGTGCAGGAGAGGCCCACCAGGGCGCGGCCTTCCCGGCGGGTGAACTCCACGTCGACCCTGGCCGGACGCGCGTTCTCCACCCGTCCGTACAGCTCGTGCAGGCGCAGTCGCAGCCGGGTGGCCCGGGCGCGTGGGCGCAGTTCCGCTTCGACGGCGACCGGAAGGTGCCGCATGGGGCGGTGCAGCAGATGGTCCAGTTGCACTTGGGGCAGATCCGCCGACCAGACCGGGATGCCGTCCGCGGTGCTCGCGTACGGCGGGCTCAACCGCGCCGGACGGGCCGCCAGTTCCTTGAGCCGGTGCAGATCGCGTGGCCGTTCGGCGGCGAGCACCACCTGGGCCACCACCCGCCCCGGCACGGACGCCTGCGCGAAGTCGGCCGCGTCGAAGTCCGACAGGTAGGTGCGTGTGAGCTTCCACCACTCGGAGCGGTAGTCCTCGTCGCGCAGCGGGAGCTCACGCGTGTACATGCGCAGTCCGCGGTCCAGGAAGCTGGTGCGGGCCGCGCGTGCGAGCCGCTTCTCACCGGCGCCGAGCAGGATTTCGTACGCCTGCCGGTTCGCCTCCATGCGCGCCTTCCAGTTGTCGATGTCGGCGCGGTCGAGGGAGATGGACAGACGTCGGGCCGAGCGGCGGACGTGCCAGATGTAGACCGTCTCGGGAACCAGGGCGATGCCCGGACCGGCCGCCAGGACCCGCGCCCCGAACACGAAGTCCTCGTAGGGGAAGCGGCCTTCGGGAAAGCGGATGCCGTTCTCGCGCAGAAAGTCGGTGCGGTACAGCTTGTTGACGCACAGCGTGTCGTAGGCGAGGCGGGGGCGCCGGCCCGGACGGGAGACCAGCGCGGGCCGCTCGTACAACTCCGGCTGCCAGGGGGTCTCGCGGCCCGAGGGCAGTTCGCGGCGTACGCACAGGCCCGCCGCGAGCGGGGTCCCGTGTGCGACGGCCGCCATGAGCAGCGCCTCCACCGCGCCGGGCGGCAGTACGTCGTCGCTGTCCAGGAACATCACGTACGGCGCGGTCGCCGTGTCGATTCCGTCGTTGCGCGGGGTGCCGCAGCCGCCACTGTTGACGGTTCGGCGCACCACCCTCACCCGCGGGTCCTCGGCCGCCAGGGCGTCGAGGAGTTCGGGACTGCCGTCCCGCGAGGCGTCGTCGACCGCGATCACTTCGCGGACGACACCGCCCTGGGCGAGGGCCGAACGCACCGCGTCCGTCACATGAGCGGCGTCGTCGTACCCGATGACGACGACGCTGACCTGTGCCTCGTGAGGGTGCATCGATTCCACAGGCCGGAACATTACGGATACCTGGTAATCATCTGTTAAGAGGCAATTAACCATCTGTACGGAAGACGGCAGGAATCTCGTGGGGGTTCCGTGGAGGAGTACCCGCTTTCGTCCGTTCCGCAAGGGGCCGTCCGGAACGCCACAGGCGGATGAAGGACACGACGGCGGCGGACGTGAGCAGTGTGTTGCGTACGAGCATGAGCAAGCAGCCCGCCCAGGTGCTGTTGATGACATCCCCGTAGTAGGCGGGGTATTCGACGACGCTGACCGCCGTCGCCGCCAGGACGAGCAGGGCCACCGGGCGCTGTGTGGTGTGCCGCGACGTCAGGCACACCGCGGCCAGTCCGATCAGCCAGATCATGTACTGGGGGCTGATCACCCGGCTCGTCACCGTGAACAGCAGGACGGCGGCGAGGGCCGCGTCGTAGGGGGTCGCGGGCGTCCAGCGGCGGTTCCGTAGCCGCCACAGCAGCAGGAGGGCGAAGGCCACCGCGGTCAGTACGAGCGAGCACAACGCCACCGTGTGCACGTGCGGGCCCACGAACTCCACGGCCCCGTACTGGTAGTGGGTGTGCCCCGGCCAGCCGGCCCGGCGGGCGAACATGAGCACCGTGCCGCCCAGCGACTCGATCTGCACGCCGCGGCCGCCCTGCTGGCGCAGGAAGTCGAACGGATGGCGGAACAGAGCCGCGAGCAGGGCGAGAAGAGTGACCGCGGTGACCGCGGCCGCCGTCCACGCCTCACGGGTCGAACGGCCGCGCGGTGTGCCGATCAGTGCCAGCGCCGGCCACACCTTCACCAGCGCGCCGAGCGCGGCGAACACTCCGCTCATGTGTCTGGAGCGTGACATCGTGAGCAAGGAGATGACCGCGAAGGCGGTGACCTGTACGTCGTACCGGGCCAGCGGGATGTGCAGCAGCAGCGGAAGGCCGGCCGTCCACAGCGCCGCACCGCGCAACGAGCGGCCCGGACGCGTGCCCACGCGTGCGAGGACGAGTGTGATCGCGGCGTCCGTCAGCAGGGTGAGGGTCACGAAGGCCTGAAAGTAGGTCAGGCCCGGGAGCAGGGCGGGGGAGAGCAGTACGGCCCCCGCTCCCGGCGGGTACTGCCACAGGTGGTCGCCTGCGGGGAACGCGCCGTGCCGCAGGGTGCCGTACCAGTGGAAGTACAGCTTCCACACTTCCCGCGCGACCCCGCCCCGGCCCAGTAGAGCGTACTGGTCGTGGGCGAGCAGCCACAGCATCAGGGCGCGGGTGGCGAGCCAGCCGGCGGCGAGCAGAGGCAACCGACGCGTCGTGCGGACCCTCTTCAGGAGGGGCGGTGAAACGGGCGCGGAAATGGTCGCCCGGGACTCCGGAACACTCTTCAAGGCAGTCATCAAGCCCGGATGGTAGGGCGTATGTATCCCTCATGTGCGCAGATACTCTGTCAACACGCAGCAAAAGTTAGTTAATGCTACAAAATCTGGGCATGTTGAATGCAGGCATGAGTCGGTTGCCGGCAAGGCGTACGGAGTGGGGGGCCGTCCTCGTCCCCGTGGTCGTCATGGTCGCGATCGGGGTATGGGGACTGGACCGTGGCGGGATGTGGCGGGACGAGGCGGCGACGTTCCAGGTCGCGCGCCGCTCGGTGCCGCAGATCTGGCATCTGCTGCACAACGTGGACGCGGTGCACGGCCTCTACTACCTGCTGATGCACGTGGTCCTGGCCGTGCACCCCGGCGAGGTGCTGCTACGGCTTCCCTCGGTCGTCGGCGCGGCCGCGACGGCGGGTCTGGTCGCCGCGCTGGGCACACGGCTGTGCCGCCCCCGGGTGGGGCTGTGGGCGGGGCTGCTGTACGCGGTCACGCCGATGGCCGGGCACTACGCCCAGGAAGGCCGCTCGTACGCGCTGGTCTCCGCCGGGGTCGCGGGCGCGACGCTGCTGCTCCTGAGGGCGGTGCGGGGCGGGAGGTGGTGGCCGTACGGGGTGGTCGTGGCCGTCACGTGTGTGCTGCACGAGTTCGCCGTGCTGGTGCTGTTGGCGCACGCCTGCACGCTGGCGCTCGCGCGGGTGCCGGGGAGGGTCTGGCGCGGGTGGGCGTGTACGGCGGGCGCCGCCGTCCTGGTGCTGCTGCCCCTGGTGCTGGTCTCGCGGGGGCAAGCGGCCCAGGTGGCGTGGCTGTCGGCGCCGGACGGGCGCAGTGCGGAACGGCTCGTGCGGCAGTTCGCGGGGCCTTCGCGGGCGATGCTCGGGCCGTATCTGGTGCTGGTCGCGGCGGCTGTGTGGAGACCGGGCCTCAGACGGGAGGTGTCCCTGGCCGGGGTGGCTCTGCCGCTGCTGGTGATTCCGCCGGCGGTGCTGATGGGCGTCTCGCAGATCACCCCTCTGTACGACGAGAGGTATGTGCTGTATTCGCTGGCCGGCGCGCCACTGCTGGCTGCGGCGGGTGCCGAGCGGCTGGCCGGTGCCGTGCGCCGAATGCGGCCGGCCGGCGGGTGGACGCCCACCGGGCCCCTCGGCCCGGGCGACGACGGTCGTCCCACCGGAGGCGTCGTGTCCGGCGGCCGTCCGCTACCCGTCCCCCGTCGCCCTGTCCCATCCACGGGGGCAGTCGCCCTTCAGGAGGCTCCGCGGCTGGTCGTGCCCGATGGGCGTGTGGTCGTCCGGCGGCCCTCATGGCTTCGGCGGCAGGGCGGAACCCTGTTCGGTGTGCTCGCCGTCTGCGGTGCGCTCGTCCTGCAGTTCCCCCTGCTCCGGGCCGACCGCAGCGCCGCTCACCGGCCCGACGACCTCGCTGCCGTCTCCGCCGTCGTGGCGCGGCATGTGCGGCCCGGCGACCCCGTGCTGTTCCTGCCGTCGCTGGAGCGGCGTTCGGCGCTGACCTATCCGGCGGGGTTCCGGGGCGTCAGGGACGTGGCGCTGGACGTGCCCGCCGCCGAGGACGGGACGCTGTACGGGCGGGAGGCCGGGCCCGGGGAACTGCGGCGCCGGCTCGCCGGGCTGACCTATGTGTGGGTGGTCAGCGAGCCGTACGCGCTGCGGCCGTCGTGGACTCCCTGGAGCCCCACCGAGCGCGCCAAACTCGCGGTGGTGAACGAGGAGTTCGTCACCCGTGCGGAGTACGTGCGCCCGGGTCTCACCCTTCGGCTCTATGTACGCCGTGGCCTGTCGCGGCCGGGCGGCTAGTCGCAGCCCGGCGTCTCCTCCAGCGCCGCCGCGTCCAGCGCCTGGGTCAGCCGGTCGAGGCGGGCCTGCAGCTCCATGATCTCGCCCAACTCGAAGCCCGTGGCCGCGCCGATCCGGCGCGGCACCTCAAGGGCGCGCTGCTTGAGCGCCGTGCCCTCGTCCGTGAGGTGCACGTGCACGGACCTCTCGTCCTGGACGCTCCGCTCCCGCCGCACCAGGCCCGCCGCCTCCAGCCGCTTCAGGAGGGGCGAGAGCGTCCCGGAGTCCAGCCGCAGGTGCTCGCCGAGCTTCTTCACCGGCAGCTCGCCGTGCTCCCACAGCACCAGCATCACCAGGTACTGCGGATAGGTGAGCCCGAGGTCATTGAGGACGACGCGGTAGACGCTGTTGAAGGCCCGGGACGCGGCGTGGAGCGAGAAGCAGATCTGGCGGTCCAGGCGCAGGAACTCCGCGCCCGGAGGAGGCTCGGCACTGATGGTCGGCGTGGTCTTCATGTCCTCAGGATAGCCCGGCAGCGCCATTTAGTTGTGCACAATTGAATTGTGTGCTGTACTCATCTCGTGAGGCCGCCCGGACGGACGGAAGGGCCGGTCGACGGACATGATTTCGAGAGGGATGGTTTTCCATGGACGCGCTCTACACCGCTGTCGCCACCGCCACACACGGTCGCGACGGGCGGGCGGTCACCTCCGACGGCAAGCTCGACCTCCAGATGGCCATCCCGGTGGAGATGGGTGGCAGCGGCCAGGGCACGAACCCCGAGCAGCTGTTCGCCGCCGGGTACGCGGCCTGCTTCGCCGGCGCCCTCGGCGTGGTCGGCCGGCAGGCGAAGGTCGACGTCAGCGACGCCGCTGTGACCGGTGAGGTCACCATCGGCAAGCAGGGCGAGGGCTTCGGCCTCGCGGTCACCCTGCGCATCGAGCTGCCGGAGTCCGTGGACGAGGCGACCGGCCGCAAGCTGGTCGAGCAGGCCCACCAGGTCTGCCCCTACTCCAACGCCACCCGCGGCAACATCCCGGTCGAGCTCGTCGTCGAGTAATCCCACGACCGATCCGTGCGCGGCCTCGTACACCTGAGCGGGAGTACGAGGCCGCGCACGTGCCACGCCCGGCGCCGGAACCTCCTCCCGGCCCGGGCGCTTCGTCATGTCGAGGTCAGCACGTCCCTCTCGCCCGCTGCGGGCGCCGGGATCGAGGCCGGGACGTCCGGCTCGCCCAGCATCAGCGTCCGCACCACCCGCAAGGCCGCCCGCCCGTCGTCGAACTCGCAGAACCGCGCCCGGAACGCGGCCCGCAGCGCCGCCGCGTCCGCGTCCCGGCAGCTCCCCGACGCGAAGAGCCAGGACAGCTCCCGGTACGAACGCGAGACATGCCCCGGCGCGTTCGCCGTGATGTCGAAGTACGCGCCCCTGCTCGCCGTGTACGCACCCCAGTCGTCGGCGTGCACGACGATCGGCCGGTTCAGGTTGGCGTAGTCGAACATGAGGGCCGAGTAGTCCGTCACCAGGGCGTCCGAGGCGAGCATCACCTCCTCGACGTGCGGCTCGTCGGTGGCGTCCACCAGCACGCCCCTGCGGTGCAGCTCGGCCGTCCCCATCCCGCGGGCCGGGCCGTCGGCGAGCGACGGGTGCAGCCGTACGACCAGGGTGTGGCCCTCTCCGAGGTCCTCCGCGAACCGGGCCAGGTCGAAGCGCTCCACATGGCCGCCCCGCACATGGTCGCGGCGGGTCGGCGCGTACAGCACGACCGTGTGGTCCACCGGGATGCCGTGCCGCGACCGGAACGCCGCCCCGTCGCCGGGCTTCGCGTTCACAAGGACGTCGTTGCGGGGGCTGCCGGTGCGTAGCGAGGTGAACCGGCACGGGTAGGCGCGGTCCCAGACCAGCTCGGAGTGGCGGTTGGCGACGAGGCTGTAGTCCCAGCGGTCGGCGCGGCGCAGCATCTGCGGCACGTCGAGGCCGTGCCGGGCGCCCGGCTTGCCCAGCAGGTCGGCCCCCATGTACTTCAGCGGCGTGCCCTGGTGGGAGTGGATGTGCACGCTGCCGGGGCGCTTGAGCAGGGACGGGGGCCAGTTGACGTTGTTGACGAAGTACGTGGCCCGCGCGGTGACCTGCCGGTAGGCCAGCGAGCCCAGGAGGACGTACTCGACGTTCGGAGGCAGGTGCTCGGCCTGGTCCTCGCGCACCACCCACACGTTCCTGATGTGCGGCGCCAGTTCGCGGGCGGCGTGGTGGATCGCGGCGGGATCGCCGAGTACACCGCGGTGCGAGAACGCCGAGTACACCGCGAGCTCCGGGTCCAGGGGCCGCTGCCGGTGAGCCCAGGTCCAGGCGCGCTTGGCCCGCCCGGCCGCCACCCCGCGGGCCCGCCGGCCCAGCCGGCCGGACGCGGCAGCGCCGGCGGCAGCCCGCTGCCGGGCCAGGTAGCGGGCGTAACCGCCCTCCAGGACGCGGAGTCCGGCGGGGACCGGCTCGCTCGTGCGGTGCCGCTGGAAGAGTTCGGCGGTGCGGCGGAAGAACTCGCCCTTGGCGGACGCGGGCAGCCGGCCCGGCTTGGCGAGGACGTCCAGACAGTGCTCGCCCATCTTGCGGTGCAGACAGGGCCGCCAGCGGTCCAGCTCCGGGTGGGCGTCGAGATACGCGAAGACCCGCTCGTACTGGTCGTGGATGTCGAAGTGCTTGCGGCTGGTGGTGGACAGGATGCTGCCCTGGCGGCGCTGCCGGTAGTTGAGGCAGATCCGGTCCAGGGTCGCGATCCGCCGGGCGCTGAGCAGGGCGGGGAAGGTCCAGGGCGTGTCCTCGTAGTACCCCGGCGGGAAGCTGAAGCCGTGCTCGGTGACGTAGTCCCGTCGGTAGGTCTTGTTCCACACCACCATCAGCAGCTCGAGGATCTCGGGGCGCTCCGCGGCCGTGAAAGTGCCCTCGCAGGCTTCGGTCAGCACCCGGGCCAGCGCGTTGCGGCGGGTGCCGCCCCACCAGTACGTGCGGGCGTAGTCGAAGACCAGCACGTCCGGATCCCGGGTCTCCTCGAGCCGGTCGGCGATCGCGCGCAGTGCGCCCGGGGTGAGCGTGTCGTCGCTGTCGAGGAAGAGGAGGTAGTCCCCGGTGGCATACGGCATCCCGGCGTTGCGCGCCCGGCCAAGACCGGCGTTCTGCGGGAGATGCAGCACACGCAGGCGCGGATCCCGTTCTGCGTACTGGTCGAGGATCGCCCCGCAGCCGTCGGGCGAGCAGTCGTCGACGGCGATCACCTCGAAGTCGGCGTACGACTGCTCGAGCACCGAGTCGAGGCATTCGCGCAGAAAGCCCCGCACCTTGAAGACGGGGACGATGACGCTGAAACGGGGCACGGGATCAGCTCCTCACGAGGGTGTGGGCCGGAGCCGGGATGCGCTCGGCCGGCGGGATCAGCGGCGGGATCGACTCCGGCGGCTCGCCCAGCAGTACCCGCCGCACCACGCGTTCGGCGGCACGTCCGTCGTCGAACTGGCAGAAGCGCTCACGGAAGGCGGCGCGCAGGCCCGCCGCGATCCCGTCCGCGTAGGAACCGTCCCGGAAGACGGCCGCCAGCTCCGCGGGTGAGTGCGCCACCCGTCCAGGGGGTGCCTCCATCAGGTCGAAGTAGACGCCCCGGATCTCCCGGTACACCTCCCAGTCGTCCGCGTAGACGACGATGGGGCGGTTGAGGTTGGCGTAGTCGAACATGATCGACGAGTAGTCGGTGATCAGGGCGTCCGCGGCCAGGCAGACGTCCTCGGAGGAGCGGTGCCCTGTGACGTCGATGATCCGCCCGCTGCTTCCCGCCGCGCCCTGGTCGTAGAAGTAGTGGGCGCGCAGCAGGACGACGTACTGGTCGCCGATCGCCTCGCAGAACGCCTCCAGGTCGAGGCGCGTGTGGAAGCCCGTGCTGTGGTCGCGGTGCGTGGGCGCGTACAGCAGGGCCTTCCTGTCCTCGGGCACGCCCAGTTCGCGGCGGATGCGGGCGACGTCCTCGGCGGTCGCGGTGCAGTAGACGTCGTTGCGTGGATACCCGTACTCGAGGGTCTCGTAGGAGCCCGGGAAGGCGCGCTCCCACATCTCGGTGGAGTGCCGGTTGGACGAGAGGTTGTAGTCCCAGCGGTCCACCCTGGCCAGCAGCTTGGTGAAGCTGCCGGTCGCCGCGGCGACCACCGGGTAGGTCGACTGGTCGATGCCCATCTTCTTCAGCGGGGTGCCGTGCTGGGTCTGCAGATGGACGCTGCCGGGGCGCTTGACCACACCGTCCGCGAAATTGGCGTTGTTGACCAGGTACGTGGCGCGGGCGAGCACGTCCCAGTACGTCCGGCTGCCGATCACCGCGTATTCCACGTCCTCCGGCAGGCTGTCCACCGCGTCCGGCTCGACCAGGAACACCGAGCGGATGTGCGGGGCGAGTTCGCGGGCCTTGGCGTGGATCGCGGCCGGATTGCAGGCGTAGCCGCGGCCCCAGTACGCGCAGTACACGGCGAGGTTCGGATCGAGCGGCCGGCGCAGCCCGAGCGCGTACCGGAGGCGAGTGCGCGGCCTACGCGGCACCGGGACCTTCCGAGCCGCCTTCGCCGTGCCCAGGCTCACCCCGCGCAGCGTGTGGAACGCGCTGTACGCACCGGCCGCGAGCAGCCGGTGCTGCACCCCGACGCTGCCCGCGGGCGGGTGGTACCCGGCCGGGCGGTGGCGGCGACAGAGGCGTGACGCCCGCCGGAAGAAGACCCGGCGCAGCTGCGCGGGCAGCCGTTCGGGATGCGCGGCGGTCCGCAGCACCTCGCCGAAGAGCTGCTCGAACAGCGGTCGCAACCGCTCTGCGGGCAGGGCGACTTCGGCGGCCCGGACGAGCACCGCGTCCACCTGGTCGAGGAGGTCGAGTTGATGCTCGCCCGGGCTGTGCAGCCGGCTGCCCTGGCGGCGCATCAGATGCCGTACGCAGACCGAGCGCAGCACGGCCAGGCGTTCGGCGGCGAGCGTGACCCGGCCGCCCCAGCCGATGTCGGTGAAGTGACCGGCCGGAAAGGCGAGTCGGTGACCGGCGACGAACGCGCGTCGGTAGGCGGCGCTCCACGCGGGGACGCCCACACAGGTCAGCTCCGGGGCCCGATCGGGGCTGAAGGCGCCCTCGGGGGCCTCGCCGAGCGGGGGAGCGTACGCCGCACCCTCCCACCAGGGGACCCGTTCATGGCCGAAGTAGAGGACGTCCACCTCGCCGGTCTCCGCCAGGCGCGCGTCGATCGCCGCGAGGGCGCCGGGCTTGAGGACGTCGTCTCCGTCGAGGAACAGCAGATAGTCCCCGGTCGCCGCTTCCGTCCCGGCGCTTCTGGCCACGCCCAGGCCGCCGGCCGGCGGCGAGGTGAGCGGAACGACCCGGTTGTCCCGCTCGGCGTACGTGCCGGCGACCGTGCCCGCCGGGGAGCCGGGGGCGTCGCAGACCGGGATCAGCTCGAAGTCGCCGAACGACTGGGCGAGGACGGAGTCCAGTGCCTGGGACAACCGGCCGGCGACGCCGAACGCAGGGACGATGATGCTGAAGAGGGGCATTCTGCTCTTTCTCTCGGGCCCCGGTCGCTGTGCCGGGGCCAGTGCGTCGGGGAGTCGGTCGTCAGCGTCCCGGCCGCCCGGCGGGGCGGCAGATGACGGGCCGGGTGGGGGTGGGCCTGCGCGGCATGCGGAACTCCGGGTGTCGGGGCATCGGGGTCAGAGGCGCTCGGCGACCGGCATGCGGCGGCCGGGCACCGGGACGCTGGTGAGCGGCGGGGCCTGCAGACCCAGCGCGGCGGACGGGACCGGGCGCCGGTCCGCGAGGGGGACGATCGACGGCAGCCAGGCGCTCTCGCCGAGCACGACCCGGCGCACGATCCGCTCGGCGGCGCGCCCGTCGTCGTACCGGCAGAAGCGCTCACGGAACACCCTGCGCAGCTGCGCCGATCGGGACCCGCGCCAGTGGCCTGTCGCGAAGATGTCGATCAGCTCGTCCTCGTCGCGCGCGAGTGCGCCCGGCGGACAGTCGCGCACGTCGAAACAGGTGCCGCGGGTCGCCTCGTGGGTCTCCCGGTCGTCCGCGTACACGACGATCGGCCGGTCGAGGTTGGCGTAGTCGAACATCAGCGAGGAGAAGTCGGTGACCAGCGCGTCCGAGGCCAGGCACACCGATTCCACGCTCGGGTGGCCGGTGACGTCGATCACCCGGCCGCCGGCGGCCCGCGCCGGGGCCTCGCCGTACGGGGGATGCGTACGGGTCAGCAGTACGAACCCCGGGCCGAGTTCGCGCAGGAAGCGTTCCAGATCGAGGGCGGGGCGCCCGTCGGTGCGGTAGTCGCGGTGGGTGGGCGCGTACAGGACGGCCACCGAGCCCTCGGGGATGCCGAACGTCTGGCGCAGCCGGGCCACGTCCGCCGAGGTCGCGCGGGCGAAGACGTCGTTGCGGGGGAGGCCGTACTCGAGTGTGGTGAACCCGGACGGGAAGGCGCGCTCCCAGACGAGGGTGGAGTGGCGGTTGCCGGACACGACGTAGTCCCAGGTGTCGGCCGAGCGCAGCATCCGTCCGAAGTCGCAGCCGCGGGCGGCGACCGGACGGTCCTGGAGGTCGAGGCCCATGCGCTTGACCGGGGTGCCCTGCCGGGTCTGGATCAGGACCTGTCCCCGGCGCTTGACCACGCGGGGTTCGAAGTCGGCGTTGTGAACGAGGTACTTGGAGCGGGCCAGCGCCGTCCAGTACGCGGCCGATCCGGGCCGGATCCGCTGGGTGGCCACCGGGATCGTGTGGTGGTGCTCGGGCTGTGCGATCCACGCGGTGCGGATGTGCGGGAGCAGGTTACGGAACGCGGACTCAAGGGCGCCCGGGTTGCAGCCGTACCTGCCCCCAGCGTCCCGTGTGAACACGGCCCGGTCGGTGCGCAGCGGAAGGCGGAGCTGGATGCGGTAGTGCGTCCGGAGCGCGGCGGCGGTCAACTGCCTGCCCGCCCCGGCGACCAGGCGCCGTGCGCCGCGCCCCAACCGGGACGCCGACGACACCAGGCGGTAGGTGTGATGGCTGCCCAGGCGGATCAGCAGATGGCGCGGCCGGAGCGGGGCGCCCGGGACCCGGTGGCGGCGGTAGTGGTCTCGGGCCAGACGCAGGAACTCGGCGCGGCTGTCCCGGGGAAGCCTGCCGCGCCGGGCGTAGACGGTGGCCAGGTGGTCGACCATGCGGCGGAACAGGACCGGCCGCCAGTGGGCGAGCCCGGGATGCGCGTCCAGGTGCGCGAAGACCCGGTCGTACTGGTCGAAGACGTCGAAGTGCGCTCGGCTGGTCGAGCCGAGGATGCTGCCACGGCGGCGCTGGCGGTAGTGGACGCAGACCCGGTCGAGGGTGGCGATGGTGTCCGCCGTGAGCAGCACCGGGAACGTCCACGGGGTGTCCTCGTAGTAGCCGGGCGGGAAGGTGAAGCCCTCGCGCTCGACGAAGTCGCGGCGGTACGCCTTGTTCCAGGCCACCATCAACAGGGAGAGCAGGCCGGGGCGGTCGTCGAGGCGGAAGGGCGCGGGGCCCTTCTCGGTGAGCAGGCCGGCCAGCTGGTTGCGGACGGTCTTCCCGGTCCAGTAGGTACGGGCGTAGTCGAAGACCAGGACGTCCGGGTCCGAGGTCTGTGCCAACCGGTCGGCCACCTCCCCGAGTGCGCCCGGGGTCAGGGTGTCGTCACCGTCGAGGAAGAGCACATAGTCGCCGGTCGCCTGCCGCAGCCCGGCGTTGCGGGCCTGGCCGAGCCCCACGTTCCTCGGCAGGTGCAGCGGGCGGACGCGGGCGTCACGGGCGGCGAACTCGTCGATGAGCGACCCGCAGGCGTCGGGAGAGTCGTCATCGACAGCGATCAACTCGAAGTCCCTGTACGACTGTTCCAGCACGGACATAAGGCATTCCTGCAGGTACGCCTGAACCTTGTACGCGGGGACGATGACACTGAACCTGGGCAAGGGGCATCCATGGGATCGACGCGGGCATACTGCCCGGAAACGGTCGATGGACCGCTTTGGTTACGCCGGATGTGGCATTCGGGGGAACGGTGAAGGAAACCTCAGGTGAACGGCGAGGGGCGGATCGGGTGCCGGTCCACCCCCTGAACCGCCGTACGGAACGTGCTATTTGACGGTGCCCACCATGAGGCCCGACACGAACTGCCGCTGGAACGCGAAGAAGACGGCCGGCGGGATCACCAGCGAGATGGACGCGCCAGGGGTCAGGGCGTTGGTGCCGATCATGAAGGCCTCGTGACGTACAGTCAGCGACCCTGGGCGGCGCCACTCGGGCGCGCCACGCAGGCGCCGCTCGGCGCAAGCCGGACACATGGCATCCGGCGTTACAACAGCGAAGGCACCTCTGCCGCCGACACCGACCGCGCCGCCCCCTCCAGCGCGCTCGCCAGCAGGGCCAGGTCCGTGGGCCCGTTGCCCAGTTCGCGGACGGGACGCCGGGCGGGCGGGTCGCCCATGCGGTGCCACTCGAGCGGCACCACCGTCGGGCGCAGCGTCGCCGTGCGGGGGATACGCCCCGTGATCCGCCCGCCCTGGAACGGCGTCACCTTGCCGTCCGCCCGCGTCAACCGCCCCCGGCCCGGCGCCGGTTCCTCCGGGCCCGAAGACACCTCGTCCAGCGTCACCCGCAGTGAGGCCGCGCGGGCCGGTTCCCACTCGGCCGTCCGTCCGCCCGGGCCGGCGGCGGCCACGAGATGCACCCCGAGCCGCTCTCCGTCCCGCGCCACGGCCTCCAGGGCCCGTACGACCGATCCTGCCGCCGGGCGGCCCGGCGATCCGAGGGCCGGGGACAGCAGCGCGTCCAGGTCGTCGACCAGCACGACAAGGCGGGCAGGCGCCGGCCGCGCCTCGGTCTGCTGCCGCGTCGCCGCGGGACGCAGCCGGAGCGTCGTGCTCGGCGGTGAGTCCAGGTCGCCCGGGGCCGCGCTTTCCGACCGCTGCGGCACGATCCGCGCCGACACTTCCTGCCGCGTGTGCCATTCGGCGAAGTCGAGACCCCCCAGCAGTTCGGCCCGTCGCTTCAGCTCGGCGCTCAGCGCCTGCGCGAACTCCCGCATCCGCACCGGGTCGTTGGCCGCCAGATGCGTGGTGACGTGCGGCAGATCCGTACAGACCTTGAGGCCCTCCCCGCCCGAGCCGCCGTTCCCGCCGCAATCGCGGCCGTCCACGAGCACGATGCCCAGCCGGTCCGGGCGCTCGGCCGCGGCGAGCGACGCGGCGATCGAACGCAGCAGCTCCGTACGACCGCTGCCGGGTGGACCCTCGACCAGCAGATGCGGCCCCTCGGCGGCCAGATCGAGGCACACCGGGCCGCGCGGGCCGGCACCGAGCACCGCCCAACCGCGCCCGCCCGGCGCCGAGGTGTCGTCCACGGCGTCGGCCCAACGCGCCATCAGGGACGCGGGGGTGGCCCGTGCCAGGCCCAACTCGTCCAGCAGTCGCGCCGCCTGGGGCAGCGGCGCAGAGACCCGCACCTGCCGGTCCCCGCCGCCGTCCGTCCGCAGCGGGGCCAGCGCCCGCGCGAACCGCTCCGCCCACGCCGGGGACACCGCGTCCACCGCGGCGACGGTGCCGTGCCCCACCGGGGCGCGCAGCGCGCGCACGGCGTCCGCACCGTCCCCGGGTGCGACCCGCATGAGCCGCAGCGCGGTGGCCACGTCCCCGCTCAGCAGGGCGACGGCCCCGCATGCGCGGAACGCCGGGGAGACCGCGCAGGCCGCCTCGTACGTCTCCGTGACCGGCGAGGCGGGCGAGGCCGGGGGAGCCTCGGCCAGGCAGACCACATGGATTCCGGCCCGTGCTCCCTGCTCCGCCAGCCGCACCACGGCCTCGCGCACACCGGCACCGCCCGGGTCGCCGTCCACGAGCACCACGGTGCAGGGCCCGGAGAAGGCGCCGTCCGCCTGGTTGTCGTCCCGCGCCCAGGAGGGGCGACGGGCGCCCCGCCCGGCCGCCGGACCGCCGGGAGCGGCCGGACGGGCTGTGCCGTGGTCGCCGGGGGCGGTCCGGCGGGGGGTGCCGGCGAGGCCGTCGGGGTCCGTGAGGTGGTCCTCCAGGCGGCGCAGCAGCTCATCCGTGCGGGCCGTGGCCTGTTCGCGGTCGTACGCCAGCAGGAGCCGGCAGTCCTGGCCGTGCGCCGGGCGCAGGTGCGGCAGCCAGCCGAGCCACGACCAGTCGGCGGTGCGCTCCTCCAGCGGGCGGGAGCGATCGGCACTGATCAGGACCAGCTCCAGCGTGTCGGGCGAGTGCAGCGCTGCGAGCTGGGCCACCACCGCGCGTGTCAGCCCGGCCAGCCGCTCCCGGGGGCCTGCGAGCCCCAGTGCACCGACCTCGCGCAGGTCAGCGGTGACGGACACCGCGGACAGCAGCCCAGAACCGTCGGGCGCCGCTCGGTCGGCCGTACCCAGCCGCACGGTCAGCGACTCCGGATGCTCGGGGCCGCGCTCCCACAGCCGGGGTCCGGGGCCGAGCGCGTTCAGCAGCAGGGTCGCGGGGTCGGGCCACTTCTCCCGGCCCGGGGCAGCAAGGGGTGCGAGCGCCTGCGCATCCACGCCCTCGCCGTACGCCTCCAGCCCGCTGCTGCTCTGATCGCCGCGACCTCCGGCCAGCCGGCGCGCCCACGCGGTGAGGCCACCGCGCCTGCGTACCCCCGGCGGCACGTTCGTCCCGCGCGGCGGGGTGCCTTTGCGCGTGCTGTCCTCGGCCATGTCCCCGGCCACCGGGTCCCGGCTCTCGATCAGCGGGGCCCCGGCCTGGACCGGTACCACCGGTGTCGGGATGGGCGGCTCCACGGGCGCGTGCTCCTGGGCCCCTGGGGCAGCCCCGCCGGAGGCGCCCCAGGTGGTGACGCCGAAGCCGTGATGGGTGTCTCCGGTTGCTCTGTCGGCCGGGGCGGACCCGGTGCCGGGGGAGGGGCGCCCGGCCCCCGGGGCGCGGTCGGCGCCGGAGGCCGCGGTGATGCCCGGGGCCGACCCCATTCCGGTCACCACGCGCGCGTGCGGGACGGTCGCCGCTGGTGCGGGCCCGGCCGGGTCTTCCGGGTCCTCCTCGCCGAGGACCCGCACATGTCCTTCCCCGTCCGGCGCCGTGCCCACGGCCCGTACACCGCGGGGTGGGGCCAGCCGCAGGGCCGATTCGCCGAGGCGCAGCAGCGCCCCGGGGGTGAAGCGCACCGGGTGGTCGGTCACCGGCCTGCCGTCCAGCACCGTGCCGTTGGTCGAGTGCAGGTCGGCGACCGAGACGGTGCCGTCGGCGGCGACCGTGACGGCGCAGTGCAACCGGGAGACGTCGGGGTCGTCCAGCGGGACGTCGGCGTCGGCGGAGCGGCCGATGCGGATCACGCCGCCGTGCAGCAGATGCACGCCGCCCGCGTCCGGGCCCGCGACCACGTGCAGCTGTGCCGCGTCCTCGTCGGGCTCGGGGCCCGGGTCCGCGGGGGCGCCGAGGGTCAGCACCGCGCCGTCCAGTAGCGGCGGCTCCCCCAGCGTGCAGCGCTGTGCGTCCAGCCGCTCCGCGCCCGCGTACAGCGCGACGGCGGCTCCCGCGGGCTCTCGACCGCGCTCGGGCAGTACGGCGCCCCCGACCGAGCCGACCGCCGAGGCCAGTCCCGAAGCGACCGCGGCCAGCGCCGTCCCGGCGGGCGCGGTGACCAGCACATCGCAGCTCGCGGCGCGCACCCGGGGCTCCGGGGGCGTGCCCAGCGGGTCTACGACGGTCAGCCGGATCTGCATCGCCGTCAGCGGTCCCTTCTGCACGGGCGCCCGCGGACGGGGAAGGGGGCTGCGTCGCGTTCCCCCACCGCGACTTCCCCCCACCGCGCACGAGCACATGGCCGGTACGGGAAGCATCCTCGCACCTGCCACCGACAGCGCGCCCGTCGCCCGCCGTCAAGTGATCTTGATTGGTCGGCTCTGCCCGCAAAAGTGCCTGACCAGTGCCCAGCAGGTGTCCGCTTGAGATCGGTCACGTCTGATCCCGGCAACCAAGTGCACCGAAGCGAGCGTCTCCTCATCGAACGTGTACGGGATGCCCGTCCGTACACCACATGTGCGAAGCGCGGCGAAACGGCTGCCGCGCCTGGGCGGCAGTGCTCCTTGGAGCTCCTCGGTGCTCCGTCGCCGGTGGCACACCGCGACAGCGGCTCGCGGCGCTCACGGCTCGCGGCGCTCACGGCTCGCGGCGCTCACGGCTCGCGGCGCTCACGGCTCGCGGCGCTCACGGCTCGCGGCGCTCACGGCTCGCGGCCGCAGCCGTGGCGGCACACAGTGGCGGAAGACGGCCGCCGCGCCCCGGCCCCGCGAGGTCGCCGCTCGGCGCTCGCCCAGTAGGCCCTCTCCCGGGAAACCCCCACGCGCAGGTGTCCACGGGCAGGCCGTTCGGAGACCTGTGAACGACAGGGAAGGGGAGACCGGGAACCACAGGGAAGGAAGGGGAACGCTGACGTGCTCACCGACGTCCTTGGCTGTGAAAGCGGTGGTACGAGCAAGGACCGCCGACACCCGCGTGCCAGGATCTGCGGCACTACAGTGGGACGGAACACCGGTAGCGCGGTGGACGGACCGGACAAGCAAGCAGCAGGGAGCGCATGACGTGCGGCCGGTAGGCAGCAAATACCTGCTCGAGGAGCCGCTCGGACGCGGCGCCACGGGCACCGTCTGGCGAGCCCGCCAGCGCGAGGCCGCGGGCGCTGAGGCGGCCGTCGCGGGCCAGCCCGGCGAGACTGTGGCGATCAAGGTTCTCAAGGAGGAGCTGGCAAGCGACCCGGACGTCGTGATGCGGTTCCTGCGGGAACGGTCCGTCCTGCTCCGCCTGACCCATCCGAACATCGTGCGGGTGCGGGACCTGGTCGTCGAGGGTGATCTGCTGGCGCTGGTCATGGACCTCGTCGACGGCCCCGACCTGCACCGCCACCTCCGCGAGAACGGCCCGTTCACACCCGTCGGCGCGGCCCTGCTCACCGCGCAGATCGCCGACGCGTTGGCCGCGAGCCACGCGGACGGCGTCGTGCACCGCGACCTGAAGCCCGCCAACGTCCTGCTCAAGCAGGACGGCGGCGAGATGCACCCGATGCTGACCGACTTCGGCATCGCCCGGCTCGCCGACTCACCCGGCCTCACGCGCACACACGAGTTCGTGGGCACGCCCGCCTACGTCGCCCCCGAGTCGGCCGAGGGCAGTCCGCAGACCTCGGCCGTCGACGTCTACGGCGCCGGCATCCTGCTGTACGAGCTGGTCACCGGGCGTCCTCCGTTCGCCGGCGGATCGGCCCTGGAGGTGCTCCACCAGCACCTGAGCGCCGAGCCGCGCCGCCCGTCGACGGTCCCCGACCCGCTGTGGACGGTCATAGAGCGCTGCCTGCGCAAGAAGCCGGAGGAGCGGCCCAGCGCCGAGAACCTCGCCCGGGCGCTGCGGGTGGTCGCCGAGGGTGTCGGCGTGCACGCGAACTCCGCGCAGATCGCCGCGGCGGAGGGTGTGGCCGCGCTGCTCGCGCCGGACCCCTCCCCGGCCACCGTCCCCGGCTCCGCCGACCCCACGCAGGCCCTGCCGCACGGCGCCGCCGGATACGACCCGAACGCGGCGACGAGCGTCTTGCCGCACACCTCGGGCCCCTTCGGCGCCGCCGACCCCACCGCCGTCCTGCCGAACAGAGGCGCGGCCGACCCGACGGCCGTCATACCGCCGATGTCGCAGAACCAGCAGGGCGGACAGTCCGGGCAGGAGGATCCGCACCCCTGGCAGAACCAGTTGCGCGCCGCCCGCGACCGCAACGAGCAGACCCAGGTCCAGGCGTACCTCGACCCCGCCGAGGACCCGCTGCGCCGCCGTCCGCAGCGGCAGGTCAACCGGCCGCAGCAGCAGCCCGCCCCCGGATACGGGTATCCGCAGCGGCAGCAGCCCCAGCAGTACGCGCCCCAGCGGCAGCAGTACGCCCCCGCGCCGCAGCACCAGCAGCAGCGCTACGCGCCCGCGCCGCAGCAGCCGGCCCCGCGTCCGGCGCGCGAGCCGCGGCCGCCGCGTCAGCGCAGCGCCAACCCGATGAAGATCCCGGGACTTGGCTGCCTGAAGGGGTGCCTGTTCACGATCGTCATCCTGTTCGTCGCCGGGTGGCTGGTGTGGGAGTTCAGCCCGCTGCAGCACTGGATCGGGACGTCGAAGTCGTACTGGGCGCAGCTGAGCGACTGGTTCTCCTCCGTGACCGGATGGATCGGGAAGCTCGGTGACAGCGGCACCAGTGGCAACACCCCCTGAGCGTCGGACGTTCGAACTGACCTGAGAACGCTTCGACTTTGGGGATTTGTCGACACCTGAAGGGTGATTTCCGCTTCGGCGGTGAAGGTTGCCCCTTCGGACGCGTAGTTTTGTCGACCGGGTCCGGGAATCGCGGCGTCCGCCGCGGCAGAACGGCCCCGGAACGGCGCAGCGTCGGCAACACGCGTCCCCAGTAGGAGCAGCCTTGGCACGGAAGATCGGCAGCCGGTACACCGCTAACCAGATCCTGGGGCGGGGAAGCGCCGGCACGGTGTGGCTGGGCGAGGGGCCGGAAGGGCCCGTCGCCATCAAGATGCTGCGGGAGGACCTCGCGTCCGACCAGGAGCTCGTGGGCCGCTTCGTCCAGGAGCGCACGGCGCTGCTGGGGCTCGACCATCCCCACGTGGTGTCCGTTCGAGACCTGGTGGTCGACGGCAACGACCTGGCGCTGGTCATGGACCTGGTCCGGGGCACCGATCTGCGCACCCGCCTGGACCGGGAGCGCCGCCTTGCGCCCGAGGCGGCGGTGGCGATCGTGGCCGATGTGGCGGACGGGCTCGCCGCGGCGCACGCGGCGGGGATCGTGCACCGGGACGTCAAGCCGGAGAACGTGCTGCTCGACATGCAGGGCCCGTTGGGTCCCGGCGGCGCGCACCCGGCACTGCTGACCGACTTCGGCGTCGCCAAGCTGATCGACTCGCCGCGCCGGACCCGGGCCACGAAGATCATCGGTACGCCCGACTACCTGGCCCCGGAGATAGTCGAGGGACTGCCGCCGAGGGCGGCCGTGGACATCTACGCGCTGGCGACGGTCCTGTACGAGCTCCTGGCGGGCTTCACGCCGTTCGGCGGGGGCCACCCGGGCGCGGTGCTGCGCCGGCATGTGACCGAGACCGTCGTCCCCCTCCCCGGCATCCCGGACGAGCTGTGGCAGCTGATGCTGCAGTGCCTGGCGAAGGCGCCCGCGTCCCGGCTGCGGGCCTCGGAGCTCGCCGCACGACTGCGGGAGCAACTGCCACTGCTGGCCGGGATGCCGCCGCTGGAGGTGGACGAGCCGGACACGGAGCCGGTGGAGGAGCCGCACGAGGCGGCGGCGCCGGGTGACCCCGCGGTGGCGCCGGCCCGGCGGGGGGCGGTGCCGCTGGTCCTGGGGGCCAAGACGGACTCGAACCGGGACACCCACACGTCGATGCGGGTGCCGGGGCCCGACGAGCTGGCGGGCGGCGCCCGCGGCACGGCACGCGCGCCCCGTGCCGCGGGCGCACCCCGCCCGGGTTCGGCCCGCCACCGGGCGCAGGCCCGCCGCCGCCGGATCGCACTGGGCGCGGCGACGGCGACCCTGCTCGCGGCCATCGGAGTCGGCGCATGGCTGGCCACCTCGGGAGACGACACCGCGGGCCCGACAGACACAAAGAACTCGGCCCCGGCGACGCCCTGACAGCCGGTACACGCACGGTCGCGCTACGTCGGACCGGTGCCTCCACCGTCCGGCGTCCGAGACGCACGGCTATCTGGGCCTGGCGTCCGGGGCTCATGGCTCACGGGCCCGGCCGTCCCGGTGCCAGGCGCACCCCGGCCGCCCGGCCTCCGGCGGCCGAAGGCGAGGCCTCTGCGCCCCGGGGCGGCGGCCCCAACCCCTCAGGCCCGGTGGTCACGCGCACTCCGGCCGCCCGGCCTCCGGCGGTCGAAGGCGTGGCGGCCCGCCGCCGGAGGCGCAGCGCTTCTGGGCCCCGCGTCCCGGGCCCAGGGCTCACCGGCCCGGCGTCCCGGCCCGGCCCTCTCCGCCCGGTGGCCCAGGGGCCCGGTGCCCAGACGCACTCCGGCTGTCTGACAGCGAGGTCCCTTCCCCCCGGTGCCCCAGCGGCCCGAACCTTCCCGGCCCAGTACCAGACGTACCCCGGGCGCCCGGCGGCCGAAGGCGAGGTCGCCCGGCGCCCGAGGCGCGGCTTTCTGGGCCCCGCGTCCCGGGCCCAGGGCTCACCGGCCCGGCGTCCCGGGCTCGGCCCTCTCCGCCCAGTGGCCCGGCGTCCCGGTGCCCAGGGACCCGGTGCCCAGACGCACTCCGGTTGTCTGACAGCGAGGTCCCTTCGCCCCGGGGCCGAGCGGCCCGAACCTTCCCGGCCCAGTGCCAGGCGCACCCCGGCCGCCCGACAGGGAGGCCCTTCCGCCCCGGGCCCCAGCGGCCCGAAGCCCTCAGGCCCGTTGCCAGGCGGCACCCCGGCCGCCCGGCTCCCGGCGGTCGAAAGCGAGGCCGCCCGCCGCCCGAAGGCGAGGCCTGTCCGGCGCCCGAAGGCGAGGCCTGTCCGGCGCCCGAGGACGCG
This sequence comes from Streptomyces sp. CA-106110, assembly GCF_050936285.1. Lineage (NCBI taxonomy): Bacteria > Bacillati > Actinomycetota > Actinomycetes > Kitasatosporales > Streptomycetaceae > Streptomyces > Streptomyces sp. CA-106110. The sequence goes on from NZ_JBNJNB010000001.1 coordinate 7,476,527, forward strand.
GCCGCCCAGGCCGGAAGGGGCGGCGGGGCGGCGGCCTCAGCGGCTCGCGTGGCCCCCGGGTGTCCCGGGAAGCGGCAGTCACCCGGCATGGGCTTCGCGGCGGAGCCGTTACGCTGGATGCGTGGCAGTCGTCGATGTATCCGAAGAGCTCAAGTCCCTCTCCTCGACCATGGAGTCGATCGAGGCCGTTCTGGACCTCGAGAAGATGAGGGCAGACATCGCCGTGCTCGAGGAGCAGGCGGCCGTGCCGTCCCTCTGGGACAACCCGGACGAGGCGCAGAAGATCACCAGCAAGCTCTCCCACCTCCAGGCCGAGGTGAGGAAGGCCGAGGCCCTGCGTGGCCGGATCGACGACCTCGGGGTGCTCTTCGAGCTCGCCGAGGCCGAGGACGACCCGGACACCCGCGTCGAGGCCGAGTCCGAGCTCTCCGAGGTCAAGAAGGCGCTGGACGAGATGGAGGTCCGGACGCTGCTGTCCGGCGAGTACGACGCCCGTGAGGCGCTCGTCAACATCCGCGCCGAGGCCGGTGGCGTCGACGCCGCCGACTTCGCGGAGAAGCTCCAGCGCATGTACCTGCGATGGGCCGAGCAGCACGGTTACAAGACCGAGGTCTACGACACGTCGTACGCGGAAGAGGCCGGGATCAAGTCCACGACCTTCGCCGTCCAGGCGCCGTACGCCTACGGCACCCTCTCCGTCGAGCAGGGCACGCACCGCCTCGTCCGTATCTCCCCCTACGACAACCAGGGGCGGCGCCAGACCTCCTTCGCGGGCGTCGAGATCCTTCCCGTCGTCGAGCAGTCCGACCACGTCGAGATCGACGACTCCGACCTCCGCGTCGATGTGTTCCGGTCCTCCGGTCCCGGCGGCCAGGGCGTCAACACGACCGACTCCGCCGTGCGGATCACGCACCTCCCCACCGGCATCGTCGTCACCTGCCAGAACGAGCGGTCCCAGATCCAGAACAGGGCCAGCGCGATGAACGTCCTGCAGGCCAAGCTCCTCGAGCGGCGCCGGCAGGAGGAGCAGGCCAAGATGGACGCCCTCAAGGGCGACGGTGGCAACTCCTGGGGCAACCAGATGCGTTCGTACGTCCTGCACCCGTACCAGATGGTCAAGGACCTGCGGACCGAATACGAAGTCGGCAACCCCGAGTCCGTGTTCAACGGTGAGATCGACGGATTCATCGAGGCCGGAATTCGCTGGCGCAAGCAGCAGGAGAAGTAAGTCCGGCGGTGAACGGCGAAATCGCCACCTGACAACGACGCTTTGTCGACAAGGCAACTGCCCCCCAAGCGGGGGCAGTTGCCTTTTCTGTGGCCGGATGTCTGGGTTTTACATCACACTCACGCTGCGACGTCTCCCGCAAACGATCACTTACTGGACATCGCGTACGCAACGACCTTGACGTTGCTGTGAAAACTCGGAAGGGTGACGCGCGGCATGCGTATCTCTGGGGTGCATGTGAACCGGGGGGCTTCCGTACAGCCGCCCCCGACGCCGTGGCCCCGGGCGCTGCCCCACTGACGATCAGCTACTGGGGGTAGTAGGCAGATGACCAAGAAGACGCGGATCCGTATGGCGCGGATAGCCGCCGGTACGGTGATCGCCGCCGGCGCTTCGCTGACCGCCGCGGGTGCCGCTTCGGCGCTCGACCTCAACATCGGCGCGAGCGCGGACGACGACGGCCTGAGGGTCCACGTCGCCGCCGGCCTCGGCGACGAGACCGGCGAGCCGACCGGCGATCCCTCCCAGACCGGCATCCCCTCGGCCCCCGTGTCGACGCCTCCGGCGCCGCCGACGTCCGAGCCGCCGACCGCCACGGGTGAGCCGACCGACGACCCGACCCAGCCCACCGGCGAACCGACCGAACCGACCGACGACCCGACCGAGGGCAACGGCGGCGGCCACGGCAACGGGAACGGCGGCGGCAACGGTGGCGGCGACAACACCAACCCCGACGGCGGCAACAACCCGGTCCAGCAGGGCAAGGGTTCCTCGGGTCTGACCGACACCGGTGCGGACAACAGCAACTCCGACACCTCCGCCCAGGGCGGCGGCAAGCAACTGGCCGAGACGGGTGCCGGTCAGACCGCGTTCCTGCTGGTCGGCGCCGCCACGATGATCGCCGGTGGTATCGGCTTCCGGGTGCTGCCGCGCTTCGTCAGCGGCCGCAACGGGGCTGCTGTCTGACCAAGGGCTCAAGCCGCCCGGCCGAGGCCGACGGGCTCATGCAGCCGTCCGCAGGCCTGAGAAGCGCATGGGAAGGGGCCCGGAGCGTCATCCGCTCCGGGCCCCTTCGTATGTCCCTGTGCCGCCGTGTGTGCGGCTGTCCTACGCCGTCTGGTGCGCCAGCAGCGCCACTGCTGCGATCAGCACGGCCAAGAGCACGATCAGCGCCGTTGGATTCAGCCCCGACCAGGGGTTTTCCTGCTGCAGGCGCTCTCGGCTCGCGCGGCAGACGGGGCAGCGTCCCTCACTGACGGGCGCCGCGCAGTTCGCGCACACCAATCGGTCGTACGTCATGCGCCTCGCCCTCCTTGTGCCGCTTACACGTACACAACGTTTCCGGGAACGCAACCGTTCCCCACTCCACTGTGCCAGGTTCCGTCGATTTCGGCGCGGGGCCTTGAGGGTATGGGGCCTGGAAGCGCTCCCCGGGCGGTCGAGGCGGCTGGCTCCGGAGCCGCGGGACCCTCCCGCGGCAGATCGCGTCTCCCCGGCCGAATTGCAGGATGTCATGGTTCGTGCTGCGGCCGGGGGTGGACAAAACGCATAACTCTCGTACAACCCAGACCGGCGACTGCGCCGGTACACCTGCTTCGCGTATGGTCACGGTCACCAATCCCAACGGCCCGTGGTGCATCCGTGATCCGATTCGACAATGTCTCCAAGGTCTACCCCAAGCAGAACCGTCCGGCCCTCCGGGATGTATCCCTGGAGGTCGAGAAGGGCGAGTTCGTGTTCCTCGTGGGGTCCTCCGGCTCCGGAAAGTCCACCTTCCTGCGGCTGATCCTCCGCGAGGAGCGGTGCAGCACCGGGCAGGTGCACGTCCTGGGCAAGGACCTCGCACGTCTCTCCAACTGGAAGGTGCCGCAGATGCGCCGCCAGCTGGGGACCGTGTTCCAGGACTTCCGTCTTCTGCCGAACAAGACGGTCGCCGAGAACGTGGCCTTCGCCCAGGAGGTCATCGGCAAGTCGCGTGGCGAGATCCGCAAGTCCGTGCCCCAGGTGCTCGACCTCGTCGGGCTCGGCGGCAAGGAGGACCGTATGCCGGGCGAGCTGTCCGGTGGTGAGCAGCAGCGCGTCGCCATCGCGCGGGCCTTCGTCAACCGGCCCAAGCTGCTGATCGCCGACGAGCCCACCGGAAACCTCGACCCGCAGACCTCCGTCGGCATCATGAAACTGCTCGACCGGATCAACCGGACGGGCACGACCGTGGTGATGGCGACCCACGACCAGAACATCGTGGACCAGATGCGCAAGCGCGTCATCGAGCTGGAGAAGGGCCGCCTCGTCCGCGACCAGGCACGCGGCGTCTACGGCTACCAGCACTGAGATCCACGGAAAGGCTTGAGCAGACGCCATGCGCGCCCAGTTCGTTCTGTCGGAGATCGGTGTCGGTCTCCGCCGCAATCTGACGATGACCTTCGCGGTGATCGTCTCGGTCGCCCTCTCGCTTGCCCTGTTCGGTGGTTCGCTCCTCATGAGCGACCAGGTGAACCAGATGAAGGGCTACTGGTACGACAAGGTCAACGTCTCGGTCTTCCTGTGCAACAAGAGCGACGCGGAGTCCGACCCCAACTGCTCCAAGGGCGCGGTCACCGAGGAGCAGAAGAAGCAGATCCTCGGCGACCTGGACAAGATGACGACCGTCGTCCAGAAGGTCACCTACGAGTCGCAGGACGAGGCCTACAAGCACTACAAGGAGCAGTTCGGCGACTCTCCGCTGGCCAGTTCGCTCACTCCGGACCAGATGCAGGAGTCGTACCGCATCAAGCTGAAGAACCCGGAGCAGTACCAGGTCATCGCGAGTGCCTTCAACGGCCGCGACGGCGTGCAGTCGGTGCAGGACCAGAAGGGCATCCTCGACAACCTCTTCGGGTTGCTCAACGGCATGAACTGGGCCGCCCGCGCGGTCATGGCGATGATGCTCGTCGTCGCGCTGATGCTGATCGTCAACACCGTGCGCGTCTCCGCGTTCAGCCGTCGTCGTGAGACCGGCATCATGCGTCTCGTCGGCGCCTCCGGTTTCTACATCCAGACGCCGTTCATCATGGAGGCCGCGGTCGCCGGACTCATCGGCGGCACCGTCGCGTGCGGATTCCTGGTGGTCGCCCGGTACTTCATCATCGACCACGGCCTCGACCTGTCCCACAAGCTCAATCTGATCAACTTCATCGGCTGGGACGCCGTGTTGACGAAGCTGCCGCTGATACTCGCCACGAGCCTGCTGATGCCCGCGCTTGCCGCTTTCTTCGCGTTGCGCAAGTACCTGAAGGTGTGATGCACGCCAATGGGGGCGTGCGGGCAACCGCCCGTACGCCCCCATGCGTTGTCCTAGACTCACCCGCATGTCAGGCCATGACTTGTTTTGTCAGCCCCGTCGCATCCGCCACGGGGCGGCCCTGACGTTGGTCTTCGCGAGCGTCCTTGTCGCGGGCGCCGCGACCGGCTCGTTCGACGAATCCGTCGGGAAATCGCCCTCCACCACCCCGGTCGCCAAGGTCGGCCAGGACGACGACGTCGCCGAGGCGGCCGCGCGGGCCATGGCCGACGGCAAGTCCCCCATGGAGGCGGCCGAACGTGCCGTCAGCCGCAGCGGCGACCGCTGGAGCGCCGTCTACTCCCGGGGCGAGTACCAGGAGTTCGAGGAAGCCCTCGACGGCCAGTACACCGGCGTCGGGCTCTCCGCCCGCCGCGAGCGCGACGGCCGGATCGAGGTGACGCGGGTGCAGCCCGGCTCGCCCGCGGACGCCGCCGGGATCCGCACGGGCGACCGGCTGCGCAGCGTCGACGGCGAGAACGTCGACGGCAGGCCCGTCACCGAGGTCATGTCCTTTCTGCGAGGTGATGCCGACGACGCCCCCGCCGGCACCCCGGTCCGGCTCGGCCTGCAACGCGGCACGCACCGGTGGAACGAGGTACTGCGCCGGGCCCGGCTGTCCACCGACTCGGTGACCGTGCGCCGGCTCGGGGGCGACGTCACCATGATCAGGGTCGCCGCCTTCACCAAGGGCTCCGGCGACCTCGTGCGCGAAGCCGTGGCGGCCGCCCCCAAGGGTGCGGGGATCGTCCTCGACCTGCGCGGCAACTCCGGCGGACTGGTCACCGAGGCCGTCACCGCCGCGTCGGCCTTCCTCGACGGCGGGCTCGTGGCCACGTACGACGTCAAGGGCGACGAGCGCGCCTTGCACGCCGATCCCGGCGGTGACACCACCAGACCCCTGGTCGCACTCGTCGACGGCGGCACCATGAGTGCGGCCGAACTGCTCACCGGTGCTCTCCAGGACCGCGGCCGGGCCGTGGTCGTAGGCACCCGCACCTTCGGCAAGGGCTCGGTCCAGATGCCGAGCCGCCTCCCCGACGGCTCCGTCGCGGAACTGACCGTCGGGCACTACCGCACCCCCGCGGGTCGCAGCGTCGACGGCCGGGGCATCACCCCCGACCTGGAGGTCGATGAGCGGGTGCTGGAGCGGGCCGAGACGGTGCTCAGCGGCCTCGGCGACGCCTCGTAGCGCAGCACGTCGCCCCCCGTAATCGACACCCGCCGTAATCGGCTTTCCTCGTCACCCCTCCGCAGTGCGAAAATGGCGGCACTATGGCTAAGGAAAAAGGGCGCAAGCTGATCGCGCAGAACAAGAAGGCGCGGCACGACTACCACATCCTCGACACGTACGAGGCCGGTCTCGTGCTGATGGGGACCGAGGTGAAGTCGCTGCGCCAGGGCCGGGCCTCGCTCGTCGACGGCTTCGTGCAGCTGGACGGTCACGAAGCGTGGCTACACAACGTCCACGTCCCGGAGTACAGCCAGGGCACGTGGACCAACCACAGCGCCCGCCGCAAGCGGAAGCTGCTGCTGCACCGCACCGAGATCGACAAGCTGGAGTCCAAGTCGCAGGAGACGGGTCACACGATCGTGCCCCTCGCCCTGTACTTCAAGGACGGCCGCGCCAAGGTCGAGATCGCGCTGGCCAGGGGTAAGAAGGAGTACGACAAGCGGCAGACGCTCCGCGAGAAGCAGGACCGCCGCGAGGCGGACCGGGCGATGTCTGCGGCACGGCGCCGGCAGCGGGCCTGATCCGGGAACGACCGGGCACGCCGGACGGTTGAACTTGGTCCCACGACCGGGTGGCCACCGGGAATACGCTGGCATGAAGGTGCGTTGATCCCGTATGATGACGTCCGCACCGCACGCCGGTGCCAGTCCCTCCTCGCGAGGGGCGCCGATTGAAAAATCAACATGGGGATGATCGGTTTCGACAGCGGCTGTCGAAGCAGGGGAAGCGTGTCGAGGAAGCGGCCATGATCTCGTAAACCACAGGCCGAAAAAAATAATCGCCAACACCAAGCGCGATTCCTTCGCCCTCGCTGCCTAAGTAGCGACTTGCGAAGTGTCAGCCCGGGGCTGTTCCCGACCCGGATCCTGGCATCAGCTAGGGGACTAAACCTTGATCCCGGTCACGGGGTGAAGAGGGAAACCAAACAGTGACTGAGCCCGTCGGAGACTTGTTCGCGTGATCTCCGGGGCTGAGAAAAACGCAGCGGACTGCACACGGAGAAGCCCTGATTCCGCACCGTTGGACGCGGGTTCGATTCCCGCCATCTCCACTTACCCCATGTGGGCAAGGCCTCGCCGCTTACGAGCGGCGGGGCCTTTGTCGTGCCAGGAGCCTGTCGGACGGAATTCGGCCAAGCTGCTGCGACGCAGCGGCCACCGAGACCAGCCAGGAGATCATCGGAGGAGGCCTCTCACACCGAGCTCGGCTTCTATCGCGAGAACGCCTTCGACCTCGCGAACGGCCTGGTGAAGGCTGTCGAGGAGGCCGCGCGCACTCCCGCGCCCTGCTCGGCGCAGGCTGCGCCTCATCGGCTGTCCGCCTTCGAGGGTGTCCATCGGGAGACCTGTGCATCGGCGGATATCCGCGCAACGCGCCTGTGCCCCACCGCGATCAGCAGTGCGAGTACCGCCGCGGTGGCCGGCACGGTGAAACCTGTTGTCGGCTGCAGGTGCTCCGCCGCCCAGCCGCCCGTGGCGGAGCCGCAGGCCACGCCGCCCAGCAGGGCCGTCACCGCGAGGGTCATGCCCTCGTTGAGGCGGCCCTTCGGTGTGCGGCGCTGAACCAGGGTCATCGCGGTGACCATCGTGGGCGCGGTGGCCATGCCCGCCAGGAGCAGGGCGGGGGCGAGGGCGGCGAGCGAGCCGGTGGTGCGGGCCGCGAGCAGGGGCAGTGACATGAGGGCGGCCATCACCGTCAGGCACCACAGGTAGCGGCGCTCGGGAGGGCCCGCCGGCCGCAGCGTGCCGTAGAGCAGACCGGCCGCGCACGATCCGGCGGCCTGCAGCGCGAGGACCGGGCCGGCGACCGCCTTGTGGCCGTGGGCGTCGGCGAACGCGATGGTCACCACCTCCATCGAGCCGAACACCGCCCCCGTGGCGAGCAGGCCCAGCAGCAGCGGGGGCATGCCGGGCGCGCGGAACGGGGCGGCCGTACGGGCGCCTCGGCTCGGCGGCGGCTCCGTGGCGCGCTGGGCCGCGAACACCAGCATGCCCGTGAGCAGCAGGATCCCGCCGATCAGGGTTCCGGCCTCCGGGAAGAGCCGGGTGCAGAGGAAGGCGGCCAGCACCGGGCCGAGCATGAAGCACAGCTCGTCCACCGCCTGTTCGAAGGAGTTCGCGGTGTGCAGGGCGTCCGGGTCGTCGCGGAGGAGATGGGCCCAGCGGGCGCGGGACAGGCCTCCGATGTTGGGGGTCGTGGCGGTGGCGGCGTAGGCGGCGAACAGGGTCCAGTCGGGGGCGTCGTAGTGCACGCAGAGCAGCAGGGCCAGACCGCCGAGGAGGGCGAACGCCGCGGCCGGGACGGCGATCCGCGCCTGGCCGTGGCGGTCGACGAGCCGCGCGACCCAGGGGCCGGCCACGGCCGTCGCCACGAGGCCGGTGGCGGTGACGGCACCCGCGAGGGCGTACGAACCCCGGGCACCCGCGATCATGATGACCGCGCTTACGCTGAACATGCCGATGGGAAGGCGGGCGATGAGGTTCCCGGCCGTGAAGGCGCGGGTGCCGGGCACGGTGAAGAGACGCAGATAGGGGTTGCGGGGCCGGAGGGCGAGGGCGGGTAGTTGCGGCATGGTGCAACCGTCGCCCGCCCCCTGACCTGCGGTCCAACACTTACTCGGTGGTGATTGACGCACCTGGGTTGTAAGTTCTGCGGATGCCCGCCGCCACCGTCGACCCCCGCCTGCTCCGTGCCTTCCTCGCCGTCGCCGAGGAACTGCACTTCACTCGTGCCGCGACCCGGCTCTACGTCGCCCAGCAGGCGCTCAGCCGTGACATCCGCCGGCTGGAACGGGAACTGGGCGCCGAGCTGTTCATCCGCAACACCCGGCAGGTGTCCCTGACCCCGGACGGCGCGCGCCTCCTGCCGTACGCGCGCCGGGTGCTGGAGGCGCAGAGCGCGCTGCTCGCCGCGTTCGGGCGGGACGGCGAGCCCGACCGGCCGCTGCTGGTGGACGTCAACAGCCCGGGCCTGATCGGCAGCCGCATCCTCGACCACGCTCGTGAACTGGTCCCCGACACCGAACTGATGACCCGTTACGAGAGCGGTCTGACCGGGGCCGCCACGGAGATCCTCGCCGGGCGGCTCGACGCGTCGTTCGGGCGGTTCGCCGGGCTGGATCCGGCGGTCCGGACCCGGCTCGAACAGCAGCCCGTGCGGTACGAGCGGATGGCGATCATCCTGCCCGAGGGCCACCGCCTGGTACCGCTGGCCGAGGTGCCGCTGTCCGCGCTGGCCGGTGAGACGGTGTACGCGGGCGCCGGGAACCCTCGGACACCGGAGTGGACCGACCTCGCGCGCCGCCTGTTCGAGAACCGGGGCATCGGCATCGCACCGCCCGCTCCGCTCGCCGTCGGGACGGCGGAGTTCCAGCGGATCATGGCGAAGAGAGGGAACCCGATCCTGGCGGTGACGGACTTCCCGCCCATGCCGCGCACGGTCCTGCGACCGCTGGTCGACCCGGTGCCGCTGTCCCCCGTGTCGTTGGTGTGGCGCAAGGGCGCGACCCATCCCGGGATCGAGGCGCTGCGACGGGCGGCAGCCGAGACCGGTGCGGCCGAGGGGTGGCTGCGCTGGCCCCCGGGGGCGTGGCTCCCGGCCGCCGACGCCGACATCATGGGCCGGCCTGCTTCCTGACGCCTGGCAGTTCGCCGCGGGCGCCTTTTCGGCGCCGACGCGAGCGGGCGTGGCGTCCCGCGGGTGGGCACACCCGTGCGGCGAGCGCGCCCCTCACCGCGCCCGGTCCCTCAGCGCGCCCGGTCCCTCACCGTGCCAGCCCCCACCGTGCCGGCCCCCCACCGTGCCGGCCTCGTCACCGCGCCCGGCCCCCTCACCGCACCCCTCCCCACCCCGTGAGAGCAACGTTCCCTCGCGGTCACCCGCGGGCACAGTGCGGAAACGCGTCCTTCCTACCTTCGGGACTCACGACACCCGGGCACCGGAGAACCGTGGAGGCGCCATGACAGCCCCGAGCACAGCCCCCGCACCGCGCAGGGGAGGCCGCTGGATCGAGCACTGGGATCCGGAGGACGAGACCTTCTGGCGTACGACCGGGCAGCGGGTGGCCCGGCGCAACCTCGCCTTCTCCGTCCTCTCCGAGCACATCGGGTTCTCGGTCTGGACCCTGTGGTCCGTGCTCGTCCTGTTCATGGGCCCCGAGTACGGGCTGACCCCCGCCGACAAGTTCCTGCTCACCTCGGTGGTCACACTCGTCGGGGCGGTCGTCCGCGTGCCCTACACCTTCGCCGTCGCCGTCTTCGGCGGGCGGAACTGGACGATCGTCTCCGCCTGCCTGCTGCTCGTACCGACGGTCGCCGCCTTCGTCGTCATGGAGCCCGGCACGTCCTTCGCCACCTTCCTGTGGGTCGGACTGCTCGCCGGTATCGGCGGCGGCAACTTCGCCTCCTCCATGACCAACATCAACGCCTTCTTCCCGCTGCGGAAGAAGGGCTGGGCCCTCGGACTCAACGCCGGCGGCGGCAACATCGGCGTGCCCGTCATCCAACTCGCGGCCCTCGCCGTCATCGGGGCGAACGGCGGGCCGCGCGTGCTGCTCGCCCTCTACATCCCGCTCATCGTCGTCGCCGCCGTACTCGCCGCCCTCTTCATGGACAACATCGCGTCCGTCAGGAACGACACCGGGGCCGCGAAGGACGCCGCCAGGGACGTCCACACCTGGATCATGTCCTTCCTCTACATCGGCACCTTCGGCTCCTTCATCGGCTACAGCTTCGCCTTCGGGCAGGTGCTGCAGAACCAGTTCGGGCAGACCCCGCTCCAGGCGGCGTACCTCACCTTCGTCGGCCCGCTCCTCGGCTCCCTCATCCGTCCCGTCGGCGGATGGCTGGCCGACCGCTACGGCGGCGCGAGGATCACCCTGTGGAACTTCGTCGCCATGGCCGGCGCGACCGCGGTCCTGGTCGTGGCCAGTGTGCAGAAGTCGCTGCCCCTGTTCGTCGCCGTCTTCGCGGTGCTGTTCGCACTCAGCGGGCTCGGCAACGGGTCCACGTACAAGATGATTCCGGGGATCTTCCAGGCCAAGGCCGTCGCCAAGGGGCTGTCCGGGGACGAGGCCGTCTCCTACGGGCGCCGGCTCTCCGGCGGCTCGATGGGACTCATCGGGGCCGTGGGCGCTCTCGGCGGCGTCGGTATCAACCTCGCCTTCCGGCAGTCCTTCCTCTCCTACGGCTCCGGCACGGGCGCGTTCGTCGCCTTCCTCGCCTTCTACGGCGTCGCCTTCGCGGTCACCTGGGCCGTATACCTTCGCCGCCCGGCCGGGCAGGCGCAGCCGAAGGCCGCTGCCGCGGCGGCGAAGCCGCAGCTCGGCTACGCCGAGGTGTGACGCGGAGTCCTTCCGGGGGCGCCCACGGTTCCCCGGCCGGAAAGCCGGAGATCCGTGCGGCGCCTCCGGGGCCGGACCGGATCGGTAACACCGGTGACACGAAGCGGAACCGGGCCCGTCATGCGTCGTTGACAGGCTCGTCGGAATCCGAGGACGAGGCGTAGGACCGGAATGCCGGCCGAAGTGCGGGACGAGGGCCATGGACGACAACCAGCAGCGACCTGAGCACGGCCCGCTCGCGGGGTTCACCGTGGGCGTGACGGCCGCGCGCCGGGCGGACGAACTGGGCGCCCTGCTCCAGCGGCGCGGCGCGGCCGTGGTGCACGCCCCCGCCCTGCGCATCGTGCCGCTGGCCGACGACGGTGAACTGCTGGCCGCGACAGTGGAGTTGATCGACCTGGCGCCGGACGTCGTGGTCGCCACCACCGCGATCGGCTTCCGCGGCTGGGTCGAGGCCGCCGACGGCTGGGGGCTCGGCGAGGCCCTGCTGGACCGGCTGCGCGGGGTGGAACTGCTGGCACGCGGGCCCAAGGTCAAGGGCGCCATAAGGGCGGCCGGGCTGACCGAGGACTGGTCACCGGGCTCGGAGTCCATGGCCGAGGTCCTGGACCGGCTCCTGACCGAGGGCGTGGCGGGCCGGCGTATCGCCGTCCAGTTGCACGGCGAGCCGCTGCCCGGCTTCGTCGAGGCGCTGCGGGAGGGCGGCGCCGAGGTCGTCGGGGTCCCCGTGTACCGGTGGATGCCGCCGGAGGACATCGGGCCCGTCGACCGGCTTCTGGACGCGGCCGTCACCCGTGGCCTGGACGCGCTCACCTTCACCAGTGCGCCGGCCGCCGCGTCTTTGCTCTCCCGTGCAGAGGAGCGCGGACTGGGCTCCGACCTGCTCGCCGCCCTCCACCACGACGTGCTGCCCGCCTGCGTCGGACCTGTCACCGCGCTGCCGCTCCAGGCCCGCGGCGTGGACACGGTCCAGCCCGAACGCTTCCGGCTGGGCCCGCTTGTCCAACTGCTGTGCCAGGAACTGCCTGCCCGCGCACGGACGTTGCCCGTCGCCGGCCACCGTGTGGAGATCCGAGGGCATGCCGTGCTGGTGGACGGAGCGCTGCGGCCCGTGCCGCCTGCCGGCATGTCCCTGCTGCGCGCCCTGAGCCGGCGTCCGGGCTGGGTGGTCGCCCGGGCGGAGCTGCTGCGGGCGCTGCCGGGGGCCGGGCGCGACGAGCACGCCGTGGAGACGGCGATGGCCCGGCTGCGTACGGCTCTGGGGGCGCCCAAGCTCATCCAGACGGTGGTCAAGCGCGGCTACCGGCTGGCGCTCGACCCGGTGGCGGAGTCCAAGTACGCCGATGTCTGAGCCGTCCTGACGAGTCCGGCACACGGAGACGACCGCGCAGCCGCACAAGCCGGTGTCCGCGGTGGAGGCAGGGGCGTACGGGGCCTTCCCGGGGCAGGTGCGGACGTGCACTGTAGTGGGTACGAACGGGGGTACGAACTCCCGGTACCCGGGCATCCTCGCGCGGACACGTCTCTTCGGCGGACCACACCGGCCGCCGCTCGCGGCGGCAACTCCAAGGCGGTGACAGGCACATGGCATCCGACACGGCCACGGCCTCGTCCGAGCTGCGGTTCGACTCCGGTCGGATCTGCCTGGACCTGCTGGCGACGACGCATCCCGAGGAGCGGCTCGACTCGGTGGAGCGGCTGCGGGCATGGATCGACGGGGCCGGGCTGGTGCCGGTGGGCACGCCGCTGACCGGGGTGGACGCGCGGTGGCTGGCGGCCTTCCGTGAACTGCGCGGGTACATCGGGCGGTTGGTGCGCGGCGAACTGGACGGGCATCCGGCCGACGGGGCACTGGCATGGGTCAACACGGTGGCGCAGGGGACGGTGCCCGCGCCCTGCGCGATCCGCACCGAGGAGGGCGTGCTGGTACGGCGGCTGTGGGCCCTGCCGGGGTGCGAGGAACTGCTGGCCGCGGTGGCTCGTGAGGCCGTCGAGCTGCTGACCGACCCGGAGGCGCGGGCGAGTCTGCGGCAGTGCGCGGGTGACAACTGCCCCATCGTCTACCTGGACACGTCCCGGGGGCGCCGTCGCCGCTGGTGCTCGAGCGAGGTGTGCGGCAACCGGGAACGGGTGGCCCGCCACCGCCGCCGCGCCGCACTCGCCCGCGCGTGACCCCGCCGGGCGACCCGGCTGCGGCCGGGTTCCAGGTGTGGTGGTGGACGCCGGATGCGGCGGACCCGCGCCGGGGCATCGGCCGGTGGCGCGGCGGAGAAGAGAAATGGCCACGAAAAAGAGGACCGGTGGCGAAGGGAAAATCACCAGGTGACGGAAAGGGGACGATCCGTCGCTGAAAGTAGATCCCCGGCCGTAAAAGGGAAGGCATTCTGGAACGCGCGGGAACACGGCCGAGTAATGGCAGACGGTGGCTGAAACTGAACTGCGGGTGACGGATCTCGACAGGCCCTCCATCAAAGTCAAGCCAAATTTTCACAGGATGATCCAGCCCTGCCGGCGAGTGAAGCCTCCGACTGCTGTGACCTGCGTCTCTCGACTGCTGATGCCGTATGTCCCGTTGGGGGAGGAATGGGTGCCCAGGAGCATGGCGTTCCACACCTTCCCCAAGAAATTTGTGGTCTCACTTTGAACACGGCGGCCCTTGTCTGCGTACCCGGATGTGAGCGACCGACTGGGGGAACCCCCGGACACCGGAGGTAGGCGTGCGCAAGGATTCCGCCGTGGCTGATGAACGAAGGCCAAGGGCCCGCCATCGCATGACCTCGTCCTCGTCGTCCTCGTCGGGGGAACCGGACGAGGAGCTGATGCGCGCCCTGTACAGAGAACACGCGGGACCCCTGCTCGCCTATGTGCTGCGCCTGGTCGCGGGCGACCGGCAGCGCGCCGAGGACGTCGTGCAGGAAACGCTCATCCGTGCCTGGAAGAACGCCGGCCAGCTCAATCGAGCGACCGGTTCGGTACGCCCCTGGCTGGTGACGGTCGCCCGGCGCATCGTCATCGACGGCCACCGCAGCCGGCAGGCCCGGCCGCAGGAGGTGGACCCGTCGCCGCTGGAGGTCATCCCCGCGGAGGACGAGATCGACAAGGCGTTGTGGCTGATGACACTGTCGGACGCGCTGGACGACCTGACCCCTGCTCACCGGGAGGTCTTGGTCGAAACGTACTTCAAAGGGCGTACGGTCAATGAGGCGGCCGAAACGCTCGGCATCCCCAGTGGGACGGTGCGCTCGAGGGTTTTCTACGCCCTGCGGTCCATGAAGCTGGCGCTGGAGGAGCGGGGGGTGACGGCATGAGCAATGTGTACGGGGGATTCGGAACCGGCGGCCCGGGAGCCGTAAGAGGTCCACAGGGTCCCCAGGGACAGGGCGACATCCACGAGACCGTCGGCGCCTACGCCCTCGGAATCCTGGACGACGCCGAGGCGACGGCCTTCGAGGCCCACCTCGCCACCTGCGACTGGTGCGCCCAGCAGCTGGACGACCTCGCGGGCATGGAGCCGATGCTGGCCGCACTCGCGGACCTGCCCGGCAGCCAGGGCTCCCCGGCCCTCGGCGAATCCCTGTCCGCGAAGCCCAGCCCACGGCTGGCCGAGCGGCTGATCGACGAGGTGTCCGAGCGGCGTGCCCAGAAACGCCGGCGCGGCTTCTATCTGGTGGCGGCCGCGGCCGCGCTGATCATCGGCGGCCCGCTCACCGTCATGGCGGTGAACGGCGGCGGCGACAGCGGTACGGCGCAGGACCCGATGGCCATGGGCCCCGCCCAGCAGGCCTTCCAGATCATGAAGGACAAGCACTCTGGGACCGATCCGAGCACCAAGGTCAACGCCGTGGTCGCGGTGGAGCCCAGGGCCTGGGGCACCCACGCCGTTCTCCAGTTGAAGAACGTCAAGGGCCCGCTCAAGTGCTCCTTGATCGCCGTCGGCAAGAACGGCGAGCGCGAGACGGTCACCTCCTGGTCCGTCCCGAACTGGGGCTACGGCATCCCGAACGCCAAGACCGAAGCGGCGAAGTACCCGCTCTACGTGCACGGCGGCGCTGCCTTCACGCCGAACCAGATCGACCACTTCGAGGTCATGACCTTCGACGGGAAGCGGCTGGTGGAGGTGAACGCGTAGGCCATCGCGCAGCTTCCTGAGCACCTCCCGCGGCGTACGCAGGACCACGCCGCGGGCTGACGCGTGCAGGGGGCCCGGGGCAGGCCGCGTAGCCTCTTCGGGCCCCCTTCGCGTACGGTAGACGGCTGCCCAGCACATAAGAAGGGGGCCCGGTGGCCGCTCAGGTTCAGCAGGAAACCGCGCTCGGCCCGGTCGGCAGGTCCGCGCACGACTCGCTCCGCGACCGGGAGATCAGCGTCGAACAGGAACACCTGGACCGGGTGTACCGGCGCCTCGAGGAGAAGATCCACGAGGCGGAGTTCCTGATGCACGACGCCGCCCAGCGCGGCCACGTCGGCACGCCCGGAGCCCTGGCCGAGCGCGACGCGCAGGTCTTCCGGGCCGGCGTCCACCTGAACCGGCTCAACAACGAGTTCGAGGACTTCCTCTTCGGCCGGATCGACCTGCTTCCCGGCAAGGACGGCAAGAAGGGCCCGGACGGCGCGTACACGGCGGTCGAGCCCGCCGAGGGCGCGGTGCGGGCCGACAACACGGCCGACATCGCCGAGACCCTGCACATCGGCCGCATCGGTGTCCTCGACGAGGAGTACGCGCCCCTGGTCATCGACTGGCGGGCGCCCGCCGCCGCCCCCTTCTACCGGTCCACGCCGGTCGAACCCGGGCGGGTCGTACGCCGCCGGGTCATCCGCTCCAAGGGCCGCAGGGTGCTCGGTGTCGAGGACGACCTGATGCGCCCCGAGCTGAAGGCGACACTCGACGGCCATGAGCTGCCGGTGATCGGCGACGGCGCCCTGATGGCCGCACTCGGCCAGGCCCGCACCCACACCATGCGGGACATCGTGGCGTCGATCCAGGCCGAGCAGGACATGGTCATCCGCGCCCCCGCCTCCTCCGTGACCTATGTCGAGGGCGGCCCCGGCACCGGCAAGACCGCCGTCGCCCTGCACCGGGCCGCCTACCTCCTCTACCAGGACCGGCGCAGATACGCGGGCGGCATCCTGATCGTCTCGCCCACTCCGCTGCTGGTCGCCTACACCGAGGGCGTGCTGCCCTCGCTGGGCGAGGAGGGCCAGGTCGCCATCCGCGCCATCGGCTCGCTGGTCGACGGCGCCGAGGCCACGCTGTACGACTCCCCGTCCGTGGCCCGGGCCAAGGGCTCGTACCGCATGCTCAAGGTGCTGCGGAAGGCCGCCCGCGGGGCCCTGGAGACGAACGGTTCGCCGACCCGGCTGCGGGTCGTCGCCTTCGGTCGCCGCCTCGAACTGGAGGCTGAGGAACTGGAGCGCATCCGGCACCACGCCCTCAGCGGCACCGCTCCCGTGAACCTGCTGCGCCCGCGCGCCCGCAAGCTGCTGCTGGACGCCCTGTGGAACCGCTCCGGCTCGGCCACCCGGCACACCGACCCCGAGCTGGCAGCCGAGCTGCGCTCCTCTTTCGACGAGGACATCGCCTCCGAGGACTCCTTCGTCGCGTTCCTGGACTCCTGGTGGCCGGAGCTGAGCCCGCAGGTCGTGCTGGCCGCGATGGCCGACGAGAGGCGGCTCGGCCGCTGGGCGCGGCGCATCCTCAGCCCGTCGGAGGTGCGCAGGGTCGCGCGCTCCCTGAAGCGGCAGGGGCTGTCCGTGCACGACGTGGCGATGCTGGACGAGCTGCAGGCCGTCCTCGGCCTGCCCGCGCGCCCGAAGAAGAAGCGGGAAATGGACCCGCTCGACCAGCTGACCGGTCTCGAGGAGCTGATGCCCGTACGCGAGGAGTCGCAGCGCGAGCGCGCCGAGCGGCTCGCCCAGGAGCGGACCGAGTACGCGCATGTGATCGTCGACGAGGCCCAGGACCTCACGCCGATGCAGTGGCGGATGGTCGGGCGTCGCGGCCGGCACGCGACCTGGACGGTGGTGGGGGACCCGGCCCAGTCGTCCTGGTCCGACACCGACGAGGCGGCCGAGGCGCGCGACGAGGCACTGGGCACGCGTCCGCGCCGCCGCTTCACCCTCACGGTCAACTACCGCAACCCGGCGGAGATCGCCGATCTGGCCTCGAAGGTCCTCGCCCTGGCGATGCCCGGCTCCGAGGCCCCCTCTGCCGTCCGCTCCACGGGCGTCGGGCCGCGCTTCCCAGTGGTGCGCGGGTCGATGGCCGAGACCGTACGGAGCGAGGCCGCCCGGCTGCTCGGCCTGGTGGACGGCACGGTCGGCGTCGTCGTGGCCATGAACCGGCGCGAGGAGGCGGCCCGCTGGCTCGAGGGGCTCGGCGACCGGGTGGCGGCGCTCGGCAGCCTTGAGGCCAAGGGCCTGGAGTACGACGCGACGATCGTCGTCTCGCCCGCGGAGATCGCCGACGAGAGCCCCGCGGGCCTGCGGGTGCTGTACGTGGCGCTGACCCGGGCGACCCAGCAGCTGACGGTGGTCTCCAGCGAGCGCGACCAGCCGGACGCGGCCGGGGTGCCGGATCTGCTCCGGGACTGACCTGGACGGGGCCTGGATCGGCCCCCGGCTGACCTGGACTGACCCGTACGGAAGATGAACTCTCGGTTCGGGAATGGCCTTGCCGGATCTGTTTGTTAGCCTTGACGTGACACCGGCCCGATCCAAGCCCCCGGGCCCAACCTTTGTCGCTGCGAGCGACCACTTGCCGCGAGGCGAGCATGGCGGGTCGGTGTCGTTGAACGTTCGAGAGGTCCGCGTCACATCCGTGACGCGGACCTCTTCTCACTGGTGGGCCGGGTCGCTTCCACCGTCGTCCAGGCCTCTCGTATGGTGGAAGACGCTTTCCGAAAGTACTCGGTTGTGACGAACGAAACGTCCGCAATCCGGGGCCGTTACCACGTACTCCTCAGTAGGTGCGACGATCGGACGGCATATCCGCCACACGGTTAAAGCAGAGGAAGTCGGCCATGGCAACGGCGCCCAGCGTCTCCTACTCGATGACGGTCCGGCTGGAGGTGCCCGCGAGCGGAACCGCGGTCTCCCAGCTCACCACGGCCGTGGAGTCCTCCGGAGGCTCGGTCACCGGCCTCGACGTCACCGCGTCCGGCCACGAGAAGCTCCGTATCGACGTCACCATCGCGGCCACCTCCACTGCCCATGCGGAGGAGATCGTGGGGAAGCTGCGCGGTATCGACGGCGTGACCCTGGGCAAGGTCTCGGACCGTACGTTCCTCATGCACCTCGGCGGCAAGATCGAGATGGCGTCCAAGCACCCCATCCGCAACCGCGACGACCTCTCCATGATCTACACGCCGGGCGTCGCCCGCGTCTGCATGGCCATCGCCGAGAACCCCGAGGACGCCCGCCGTCTGACGATCAAGCGCAACTCCGTTGCGGTCGTGACGGACGGCTCGGCCGTACTGGGCCTCGGCAACATCGGCCCGAAGGCCGCGCTGCCCGTCATGGAGGGCAAGGCGGCCCTCTTCAAACGGTTCGCCGGCATCGACGCCTGGCCGATCTGCCTCGACACCCAGGACACCGACGCGATCGTCGAGATCGTCAAGGCGATCGCCCCCGGGTTCGCCGGCATCAACCTCGAGGACATCTCCGCGCCCCGCTGCTTCGAGATCGAGGCCCGGCTGCGCGAGGCCCTCGACATCCCCGTCTTCCACGACGACCAGCACGGCACCGCGATCGTCGTCCTCGCCGCCCTCACCAACGCACTTCGCGTGGTGGGCAAGGGAATCGAGAATGTGCGCGTCGTGATGTCGGGTGCCGGCGCGGCCGGTACGGCCATCCTCAAGCTGCTGCTCGCGGCGGGCGTCAAGAGCGCCGTCGTCGCCGACATCCACGGTGTCGTGCACGCGGGCCGCGAGGACCTGGTGGCCGCCGCCCCCGACTCGCCGCTGCGCTGGATCGCCGACAACACCAACCACGAGGGCCTCACCGGCACCCTCAAGCAGGCCGTGCGCGGCGCCGACGTCTTCATCGGCGTCTCCGCCCCGAACGTGCTCGACGGCGACGACGTGGCCGCCATGGCCGAGGGCGCGATCGTGTTCGCGCTTGCGAACCCGGACCCCGAGATCGACCCCGCAATCGCCCGCCAGACCGCGGCCGTTGTGGCCACCGGACGCTCCGACTTCCCGAACCAGATCAACAACGTCCTGGTGTTCCCGGGCGTCTTCCGCGGTCTGCTGGACGCGCAGTCCCGCACGGTGAACACGGAGATGATGCTGGCCGCGGCCACCGCGCTCGCGGACGTCGTCACCGAGGACGAGCTGAACCCGAACTACATCATCCCGAGCGTGTTCAACGACAAGGTCGCGGGCGCGGTCGCGGGTGCGGTGCGCGACGCCGCGAAGGCGGTGGCGGCCTCCGCCGAGTAGGCCTTGCTGCGCCCGGGCTGTGAGCATTGCCACGGTGGCGTGGATCCGGCGCGTCGTGGAACCCGGGGCGCCTGGTCGCCCTCTATGGTGGCGGCCAGGTCAGGCCCCCGGGGGCCTGCGATCCGTTGCCGCGCGCGGAACGGCGTCACCACAATGAGGCAGTGGCGCTTTTCGTGTGACTCCCACGGGTGTTCTCACGACTCCTACGGGTGCCGGATTGGCTTTCCCGCCGCAGGTGGGGGCAGGATGCGTCTTCGGGCGCGAAGGGTCTGACGACGGACCCGGGTCCGGGGGCCCACCGAGGACCCTGGCAGCATCGGCTTCGACGTGCCCATCATGCGGCTCCGCCGCGTGGCACGCCTCAACGGCAAGAAGAACACGGGAGTAACAACATGAACCGCAGTGAGCTGGTGGCCGCGCTGGCCGACCGCGCCGAGGTGACCCGCAAGGACGCCGACGCCGTGCTGGCCGCGTTCGCCGAGACGGTCGGCGAGGTCGTCGCCAAGGGCGACGAGAAGGTCACCATCCCCGGCTTCCTGACCTTCGAGCGCACCCACCGTGCCGCTCGTACCGCGCGCAACCCGCAGACCGGCGACCCCATCCAGATCCCGGCCGGCTACAGCGTGAAGGTCTCCGCGGGCTCCAAGCTCAAGGAAGCCGCCAAGGGCAACTGACCCTGCCGTTCGTGCGCCACGGGACGGCGTACGAGGCCGTACCCCCACGGGACGGCGCAGCGAAGGCCGTACCGCCATGGGACGGCGTAACGAGGCCCGTAGACGCTCCTCGGGACGGCGTACGGGCCCAGTAAGGCCAAAGGGGCGGTCACCCGATCCGGGTGACCGCCCCTCGCGCCGTACCGGCTCGCTCAGCCGAGTGACTTACCGGGCAGCTCGACCTTGGCACCCAGCTCCACGAGCTTGTCCATGAAGTTCTCGTAGCCGCGGTTGATGAGGTCGATGCCGTGGACCCGGGAGGTGCCCTGGGCCGCCAGAGCCGCGATCAGGTACGAGAAGCCACCGCGCAGGTCGGGGATGACCAGGTCGGCGCCCTGGAGCTTGGTCGGGCCCGAAACCACCGCGGAGTGGAGGAAGTTGCGCTGCCCGAAGCGGCAGTCCGAGCCGCCGAGGCACTCGCGGTAGAGCTGGATGTGCGCGCCCATCTGGTTGAGCGCGGAGGTGAAGCCGAGGCGGGACTCGTAGACCGTCTCGTGGATGATCGACAGGCCCGTGGCCTGGGTCAGGGCGACCACCAGCGGCTGCTGCCAGTCCGTCTGGAAGCCCGGGTGCACGTCCGTCTCCAGCGCGATGGACTTCAGCTGGCCGCCGGGGTGCCAGAAGCGGATGCCCTCGTCGTCGATCTCGAAGGCACCGCCCACCTTCCGGTAGGTGTTCAGGAACGTCATCATCGAGCGCTGCTGCGCGCCGCGGACGTAGATGTCGCCCTCGGTCGCCAGCGCCGCCGACGCCCAGGACGCGGCCTCCAGACGGTCCGGGACGGCGCGGTGGGTGTAGCCGCTGAGCCTGTCCACACCGGTGATGCGGATCGTGCGGTCGGTGTCCATCGCGATGATCGCGCCCATCTTCTGCAGTACGCAGATGAGGTCCTCGATCTCCGGCTCGACGGCCGCGTTGGACAGTTCGGTGACACCCTCGGCGAGCACGGCCGTCAGCAGCACCTGCTCGGTCGCGCCGACGGACGGGTACGGCAGCCGGATCTTCGTGCCGCGCAGCCCCTTGGGCGCCTCCAGGTACTGGCCGTCCGCGCGCTTCTCGATGACGGCGCCGAACTGCCGCAGCACGTCGAAGTGGAAGTCGATGGGACGGCCGCCGATGTCGCAGCCGCCGAGGCCGGGGATGAACGCGTGGCCCAGACGGTGCAGCAGGGGGCCGCAGAAGAGGATCGGGATGCGCGAGGAGCCCGCATGGGCATCGATGTCAGCGACGTTCGCGCTCTCGACGTGCGTGGGGTCGAGCACCAGCTCGCCCGGTTCCTCGCCCGGACGGACCGTCACACCGTGCAGCTGCAGCAGCCCGCGCACCACGCGTACGTCGCGGATGTCCGGAACGTTGCGCAGTCTGCTCGGCGCACTGCCCAGCAGGGCGGCGACCATGGCCTTCGGCACGAGGTTCTTCGCACCTCGGACACGGATTTCGCCCTCCAGCGGGGTTCCGCCGTGGACAAGCAGGACATCGTCGTTGACGGTCATGGATCTCGCGTTCCGTGGAGTTGGGCAGGGGCCGGAGACGTAAGCGTAATGGCCGCCTACCCCCCTCGAGTAAGCCCAAGTACTTCCCAGCCACGTCATAGATTCGCCACAACACGAACCGTGCGTATCCGGACGCAAGGGGTTACCGCCCGCCGTGTGCGCCCGGGCCACACCTGTACGCCCTGAGCTGCATTCACCCGCGTACCCGTATTGCCTCCCCATCCGGACGCAAGATGCGGGATCATGTCTGGCATGACCGAGGTGTCCTCGCTCACAGGGCGGCTGCTCGTGGCCACGCCCGCCCTGGCGGACCCGAACTTCGACCGCGCTGTGGTGCTCCTCCTCGACCACGACGAGGAGGGGTCGCTCGGTGTGGTGCTCAACCGCCCCACCCCCGTGGACGTGGGCGACATCCTGGAGGGCTGGGCGGACCTGGCGGGCGAGCCCGGGGTCGTTTTCCAGGGCGGACCGGTCTCGCTGGACTCGGCGCTCGGTGTCGCGGTGATCCCCGGTGGATCGGGAGAGCGAGCCCCCCTCGGCTGGCGGCGGGTGCACGGGGCCATCGGTCTGGTCGACCTGGAGGCGCCGCCCGAGCTGCTCGCCCAGGCGCTCGGCTCGCTGCGCATCTTCGCCGGGTACGCGGGCTGGGGCCCCGGTCAGCTGGAGGACGAGCTGGTGGAGGGCGCCTGGTACGTCGTGGAGTCGGAGCCCGGCGACGTGTCGTCCCCGGAGCCCGAGAGGCTGTGGCGCGAGGTGCTGCGACGCCAGCGCAGTGAGCTGGCGATGGTGGCCACCTACCCGGACGACCCTACGCTCAACTGATGCGTGCGGGCTTCAGTACCCTTGGCCCTATGAGCACTCTTGAGCCCGAGCGCGGTACTGGTACGGGGACCCTCGTCGAGCCGACACCGCAGGTGTCGCACGGCGACGGTGACCACGAGCGCTTCGCCCACTACGTCCAGAAGGACAAGATCATGGCGAGCGCGCTCGACGGCACGCCCGTCGTGGCGCTGTGCGGCAAGGTGTGGGTACCGGGCCGCGACCCGAAGAAGTACCCCGTCTGCCCCATGTGCAAGGAGATCTACGACTCCATGGGCAGCGGTGGCGACGAAGGCAAGGGCGGCGACAAGTAGCCGACGGGCTCACCGACTGGCATCGCCGGACCCCCGGGGCGCGCAGTGGCGCACCCCGGGGGTCTTCGTGCCTTCCGCCCGGCGTCCTGCCGGCGCCGGGGACGCGTCCCGCCGGGTCACCGGGCGGTGCGATCTGTTGTCGGCATGTTCATGAGCCCGTAGCCTCCGATGTTGTGCAGGGCAGAGCGTCCATTGCACATATTGCAACGCGCTCGATCCGGAGGATGCTCGATGAAGCACTCTGCCCGAACCGTCGCGCCACTGGACGCCCGCCCGGCCCCTCGGCCTTCCCGGTGCGTCGACGCCGTCATCGGCGGCCCGGAGAACTGCCCGCGACGCCATCGGGCCCCGCATCGCCGCCTTGACGGAATGCGGCATTCAAGTCCCGGCGGCCCGGATGGATTTGATCGCGACCGCCGTCGGAATCCACTCGGCCGGGCCGGATCGGCACGGCTTCTGCCACTCCTGCGGCGCCCCGCCTTCATCCGGCGGCCGGCGCCGTGACGGCCGCCGGATTCGACGGCGCCGCGCAGGTGCGGATCCGCCTTCAGGGGGCGGGAATTCGGCCGTTGCTTCCTCAACGGCCATCGCCCGGTGGGTCCGGCCGTCCTCGCCCCGGGAATGGTCGCGTTTCCCGCGGCGACGGCCAGGCCGCGATGTGGCTTCCGGCGCCGGCCCAGGCCGCTGATGACGTTCCTGACCGCCCGTTCCCGATCGCCAGATTCATGCGGCGGATTCCTGTGACGACGGCACTTCTCGTCTTCTTCCGGTCCGATCTTCATTCGTACTCGTACAGCGACGGGCGGTCTCCGGGCCGGGCGGAGCGGTAAAGGACTGACGTGATGGAACTGATTCCGGCGCCGCGCGCCATCGAGGGCCCCACGCGCTGCGGGGTCCTGCTCGACCGGGAAACCGCCCTGGTGGCCGCACCCGGTACGGGTACCACCGAACGCTGGCTGCGCTCCACTCTCGGTGCGGCCCTCGGCCTGCCGTTGCCGCCCGGTGCCGAGGACAGCCGCAATTCCGTACGGCTCCGCCTGGACGACACACTGGAACCCGAGGCATACAAACTCAGCGCCATTGTCAACTGGGGTGTGGAGATCCGGGGCGGCAGCGCGGCCGGAGTGTTCTGGGGCGCCCAGACGCTGCGTCAGCTCCTCGGGCCCGAGGCCTTCCGGCGCGCACCCGTGCGGCCGGGAGCCGGCCACGGAATTCCGCACCAGATCATCGAGGACGCGCCGCGCTTCCCCTGGCGCGGCCTCATGCTCGACGTCGCCCGGCACTTCATGCCCAAGGACGGTGTGCTGCGCTACCTCGACCTGATGGCCGCGCACAAACTCAATGTCTTCCACTTCCATCTCACCGACGACCAGGGCTGGCGTCTGGAGATCGAGCGGTATCCGCGGCTCACCGAGGTCGGCTCCTGGCGGGCGCGCACGAGATTCGGCCACCGAGCGTCCCCGCTGTGGGAGGAGAAACCGCACGGTGGCTTTTACACGCATGAAGACATCCGCGAGATCGTGGCCTATGCGGCCGAGCGGCATATCACCGTGGTCCCCGAGATCGACATGCCCGGGCACAGCCAGGCGGCCATCGCCGCGTATCCCGAACTCGGCAACCGCGACGTCGTCGACACGGACTCCCTCACGGTCTGGGACGACTGGGGCATCTCCAGGAACGTCCTCGCGCCCACCGACAACACCCTGAGGTTCTACGAGGATGTGCTCGAGGAAGTCCTGGAACTGTTCCCCTCGGACTTCATCCACATCGGCGGCGACGAATGCGCCAAGGACCAGTGGCGGAAGTCCCGCGCCGCCCAGGCGCGCATCAAGGAACTCGGGCTCGCCGACGAGGACGGTCTGCAGGCGTGGTTCATCCGGCACTTCGACACCTGGCTCGGTACGCGCGGCCGCCGGCTCATCGGCTGGGACGAGATCCTGGAGGGCGGGAGCCGGGCCGAAGAGCGCACCCCGGCCGCGGACGGCGAGGAAGGCCTGCGGGAATCACGAGCACCCAAGGGCGAGACGACGGCACTGGGCCTCACGGACGGTGCCGCGGTGTCCTCGTGGCGCGGGTACGCGGGAGGTATCACCGCGGCGCGGGCCGGGCACGACGTCGTGATGTGCCCTGAGCAGCAGGTGTACCTGGACCACCGTCAGGACGGCGGGGCGGACGAGCCGGTGCCCATCGGATATGTGCGCACTCTGGAGGATGTCTACCGCTTCGAGCCGGTTCCGCCGCAGCTCACCGAAGAGGAGGCGCGGCACGTCCTCGGCACCCAGGCCAACGTGTGGACCGAGGTGATGGAGGATCAGTCGCGCGTGGACTACCAGACGTTCCCCCGGCTCGCCGCCTTCGCCGAGGTGGCCTGGAGCGCCCTGCCCGCCCCCGCGGACCGCGACTTCGCGGACTTCGAGCGGCGGATGACCGCGCACTACCGCCGGCTCGACGCCTTGGGAGTGGCCTACCGGCCGCCCGCGGGACCACGTCCGTGGCAGCGGCGACCGGGTGTGCTCGGACGCCCGATCGAGGGTGCGCCCCCGAACGTGTGAGGCGGCCGTGGAGGGGCGGGCGAGGCGCCGGACTCCCTGGAAACGTGACCCCGCATGGGAGAAGTGACACAAGCATCACCGAAAAACGGCAATTCGCCCTTATTGGGCATTGATCATCAAAGCGGACCATCTTCCTGGTGGGGGGCGAATGCCTCCTAGCGGACCCCCGCGTCGGGGGCTTGGAAAGATGTGCCAGAGTTGCCACGTCCGCCCTGTCAGCACGTACCGTACGGCAGCACAGGTGGGACCAGTGGGGCAGCGGGAAGGGGCAGCCGGTTTGACCACGCACGCACCGCAGGCGGCGCAGGCCGTGACGCTGCCCGCCTCGCTGGACGAGGCCGTGGCGGCGCTCGCCGCCGTGCCGGCCGCCGTTCCCGTGGCGGGCGGCACCGATCTCATGGCCGCGGTCAACTCCGGGCAGCTACGACCGGCCGCGCTGGTCGGTCTCGGCCGCATCAGCGAGATCCGCGGCTGGCAGTACCAGGACGGCCACGCGCTGCTCGGCGCCGGACTCACCCACGCGCGCATGGGCCGCCCCGACTTCGCGGCCCTCATCCCCGCCCTCGCGGCGGCCGCGCGCGCGGCCGGGCCGCCGCACATCCGCAACGCCGGCACCCTCGGCGGCAACATCGCCTCCGCCGCCCCCACCGGGGACGCGCTCCCGGTGCTGGCCGCCCTCGAGGCCACGCTGGTCATCGTCGGGCCCGGCGGAGCCCGCCGGGAGATCCCGGTCTCGCACCTGCTCGCGGGCGTGGAGATGCTGCGCTCCGGCGAACTCATCGGCTATGTGCGCGTGCCGCTGCTGCACGCCCCCCAGGTCTTCCTGAAGGCCACCGGGCGTACCGGCCCCGGGCGGGCCGTCGCCTCCGTGGCACTTGTCCTCGACCCCGCCCGGCGCGGTGTGCGTTGCGCCGTCGGCGCCATTGCGCCGATGCCGCTGCGCCCTCTGGAGGCCGAGCAGTGGGTCGCCCAGCTCATCGACTGGGACAACAACCGCACGATCGTCCCGGAGGCGCGCACGGCCTTCGGCGAGTACGTCGCCTCGGCCTGCATCCCGGACGCGGCACCGGCGGAGGACGGCTCCGTGCAGCAGCTTCCGCCCGCCGTGATGCACCTGCGGCGCACCGTCGCCGCGCTGGCCCGACGAGCACTGGGGAGGGCACTGTCGTGACCGACGACCAGCACCGCGAGGGCGACTCCCGGCGCAGCGCCCGCGGCTCCTGGGAGCGGCTGCCGCAAGGGGACTACGACGACAGCGCGACCGCCTTCGTCCAGCTCCCCGAGGGCGGTATCGACGCACTTCTCGCCGCCGCCGACAGCCCGCTCGCCGCGCCGGGCCACGGCTATGTGCCGCCTTCCTTCACCCCGGCCGCGGGCACGCCCGTCGACCCGGCGGCGGCAGGCGGCAACTGGGGCGCGTCCGCAGAGGGTGCCCAGTGGCCCGACCAGGACACCGCCGGCCAGGAGGGCGGCGGCCGGTTCGCCTACGACCCGGGCGCGACCGGGCAGTGGAACTTCCAGGAGTCGGCGGCCGCGCAGGAGGCGCCTGCGCCCGGGCACGACGTGACCGGACAGTGGTCGATCCCGGTGGCGGGCGGCGATCTGCCGGACGAGTCGGGCGAGTTCAGCACGTCCTCGCTGGTCGAGCAGTGGGGCGGCACCCCGCCCGCGACCCTGCCGGGCGGTGCGGCCGCGCCCTGGGCGACGGGAGCGCCCGGACAGCCCTGGCCGGGCGAGGCACCGGAGAGTGCCGCCGAAGTGGCCGCCGGGGCTCCTGGGGAGCCTTCCGGCGGGTCGTACGAGGCCGGGCGGCCCGGCGGTGCCCCGCAGGCTCCCGAGGCCGCCCAGGAGCCGTCTGAGCCCTCCGGGGCCCCCGAGGCCGAAGAGACACCGGATCCCGGGCCCGAGATGCCGGCGGAGGCAGCCGAATCGGGCGAGCAGGCCCCCGGGCCCGCACCCACGAACGACGAGCACCCCCTGGCGTCGTACGTCCTCAGGGTGAACGGTGCCGACCGGCCGGTGACCGACGCCTGGATCGGCGAGTCGCTGCTGTACGTCCTGCGCGAGCGGCTCGGCCTCGCCGGCGCGAAGGACGGCTGCTCGCAGGGCGAGTGCGGCGCCTGCAACGTCCAGGTCGACGGACGGCTCGTCGCGTCCTGCCTGGTGCCGGCCGTCACCGCCGCGGGCAGCGAGGTGCGCACCGTCGAGGGCCTCGCCGTCGACGGGCAGCCCTCGGACGTGCAGCGGGCGCTCGCCCGGTGCGGCGCCGTGCAGTGCGGTTTCTGCGTCCCCGGCATCGCCATGACCCTGCACGACCTGCTGGAGGGCAATCCCGCGCCCACCGAGCTGGAGACCCGTCAGGCGCTGTGCGGCAACCTGTGCCGCTGCTCCGGCTACCGGGGCGTGGTCGAGGCCGTCAGGGAGGTCGTCGCCGAGCGCGAGGCGCACGCGGAGGCGGCACCGGACGCCGACGAGGCCCGCATCCCCCACCAGGCCGGACCCGGGGCGGGCGGCGTCCACTCCTCCGCGTTCGACGCCGCGGCCCCGAACGAGCACCCCTACGGCCAGGACGGAGGCCAGGCGTGAGCAACGAAGCCGGCACCGCGACCACTGCGGCGGCCGCACCCGTACCCGCCCCGGACCTGATGCCGCACGGCCTCGGCGTCTCGCTGCCGTCCGCCGACGCCCGCGCCAAGACCGAGGGCACCTTCCCCTACGCGGCCGACCTGTGGGCCGAGGGCCTGCTGTGGGCCGCCGTGCTCCGCTCGCCGCACCCGCACGCGCGCATCCTGTCCATCGACACCGGTCACGCGCGCGAGATGCCCGGCGTCCGCGCCGTGGTCACCCATGAGGACGTGCCCGGCGGCGCCCTCCACGGCCGCGGAACGGCCGACCGGCCGGTGTTCGCCTCCGAGATCGTGCGCCACCACGGTGAGCCCATCGCGGCCGTCGCCGCCGACCACCCCGACACCGCGCGCATGGCCGCCGCCGCCGTCATCGTCGAGTACGAGGTGCTCGACCCGGTGACCGACCCGGAGCAGGCCTTCGAGGCCGAGCCGCTGCACCCCGACGGCAATCTGATCCGCCACATCCCGCTGCGCCACGGCGACCCGGACGCGGCCGGTGACATCGTCGTCGAGGGCCTCTACCGCATCGGCCGCCAGGACCCCGCCCCGATCGGCGCGGAGGCGGGGCTCGCCGTGCCCCGGCCCGACGGCGGGGTCGAGCTGTACGTCGCCTCGACCGACCCGCACACCGACCGGGACCGGGCCGCCGCGGTCTACGGCCTCGAACCCGAGCAGGTCAAGGTGGTCGTCACCGGAGTGCCCGGCGCCACCGCCGACCGCGAGGACCAGGGCTTCCAGCTGCCGCTCGGTCTGCTCGCGCTGAAGACGGGCAGCCCGGTCAAGCTGACCGCGACGCGCGAAGAGTCCTTCCTCGGGCATGTCCACCGCCACCCCACCCTGCTGCGCTACCGCCACCACGCGGACGCCGAGGGCAAGCTGGTTAAGGTCGAGGCACAGATCCTGCTGGACGCCGGGGCGTACGCGGACACCTCCTCGGAGGCGCTCGCCGCCGCCGTCTCCTTCGCCTGCGGCCCGTACGTCGTCCCGAACGCCTTCATCGAGGGCTGGGCCGTGCGGACCAACAACCCGCCCTCGGGCCACGTCCGTGGCGAGGGCGCGATGCAGGTGTGCGCGGCCTACGAGGCCCAGATGGACAAGCTCGCCAAGAAGCTCGGCGTGGACCCGGCGGAGCTGCGGCTGCGCAACGTCCTGGAGACGGGTGACGTCCTGCCCACGGGCCAGACGGTGACCTGCCCGGCACCCGTGGCCGAACTGCTGGAGGCGGTACGGGACTACCCGCTGCCCCCGCTGCCCAAGGACACCCCCGAGGAGGACTGGCTGCTGCCGGGCGGTCCCGAGGGTGCGGGCGAACCGGGTGCCGTGCGCCGGGGCGTCGGCTACGGCGTCGGCATGGTGCACATGCTGGGCGCCGAGGGCGCGGACGAGGTCTCCACGGCGACGGTGAAGGTGCAGGACGGCGTCGCGACCGTGCTGTGCGCGGCCGTCGAGACCGGTCAGGGCTTCGCGACGCTGGCCCGGCAGATCGTCCAGGACACACTCGGCATCGACGAGGTGCACGTGGCACCGGTCGACACGGACCAGCCGCCGGCCGGTCCGGGCTGCCGAGGACGCCACACCTGGGTGTCGGGCGGCGCGGTGGAACGTGCCGCCAAGATGGTCCGCACGCAGCTGCTGCAACCCCTGGCGCACAAGTTCGGCATGTCCACCGAGCTGCTCCAGATCACCGACGGCAAGATCACCTCGTACGACGGAGTGCTGTCGACCACCGTCACCGAGGCGATGGACGGCAAGGAGCTGTGGGCCACGGCGCAGTGCCGCCCGCACCCGACGGAGCCGCTGAACGAGACGGGCCAGGGCGACGCCTTCGTGGGGCTCGCGTTCTGCGCGATCCGCGCCGTGGTGGACGTGGACATCGAGATCGGCTCGGTACGGGTCGTGGAGCTGGCGCTCGCCCAGGACGTGGGCCGGGTGCTGAATCCGACGCAGCTCATGGCGCGCGTGGAGGCCGGCGTCACCCAGGGCGTGGGCATCGCGCTCACGGAGAACCTGCGTACCGCCCGCGGCCTGATCCGCCACCCCGACCTGACCGGCTACGCCCTGCCGACGGCACTGGACGCGCCGGAGATCCGGATCGTCAAGCTGGTCGAGGAACGGGACGTGGTCGCGCCCTTCGGAGCGAAGTCCGTCAGCGCGGTGCCGGTGGTGACCTCCCCGGCGGCGATCGCCTCGGCGGTACGCGCGGCGACGGGCCGCCCCGTCAATCGCCTGCCGATCCGTCCGCAGGCGGCCGTGGTGACAGCGCAGTGAGCGGGAGCGAAACGTGACCGACCAGCCCCAGCAGACCCCCGAGACCCCTGACGCGCCTTCGGCCGAGGAGCCGCGCTACGAGCCTCCACCCAGTGTCGGGAAGCTGCTGGGGTGGATCCTCGTGTTCGTGCTGGCGGCGATCGTGGTGGTCCTCGGCGGGGTGTACTTCACCTGACGGGCCGCGCCCTCCCCGAAAAAGCCTGTGGTCTTCGTCACGTGCCCAGGGCGTGCGGCGGGTCCCGGACCGATGCCGGCCGCGTTGTCAGTGGGGCCGCGTATGGTTTTCGACGTCGGGGGAGAGCCGCTCGACGAGGGTCGTCCCTCCGCCACGGGCAGCTCTGGGGACGAAGTACACGGGGGAAGCAATGGGCACGACCGACATCGGTGGCGTGATCACGCTGACCGGGACGGATCTCGATCCGCATGTCACACACGAGGCGACACGGCGCCTGCTCACCGGGCCCGGACTGCCGTCCGACAGCGCCCTGTTGGGATTCGGGGCGCTGCGCCGTCGGCCCGCGCTGCGACGGGTCGCCGAGCTCGTCGACGACGCGGAGAGGCTCGCGGAGGAACTGCGGGACCAACTCGTCATAGGCGCGCTGCGGACCGTCGACCGGGACCTGGAGTCCCTTGTACTGAACGGCACCACGGGCGAGATCTTCACGACCCACGTCCACCCGCGTCACCCCGGCCTGATGGACCTCTCGCCGCTCGCGCCGTCGCTGGACGCGCTGCTGCGGTGCGCGGCTGCGACGGACGAACTGATCGCGTCCCGGGGCCGGTTCGCGTCCCAGGGATACGGCCCCAAGGCGGTGGCGGCGGCGTCCGAGCGGCTGGCGTCGGTGTTCGCCGCGGACGCCGGGGAGGACCTGGCGCCGTACTGGCGGATGGCCGCGCTGATCCGCCCCCTCGCCCGGATCGCCCGCCCCGGAACGGGACTTGCGCTCGACCTGCCGTCGCGGCTGCTGGACGAGGAGTTCGGCTCCGCTGCCGTCGTGCGCTTCGAGGAGGTCGATTTCCCCGGCACGCTCACGCACGAGCCGACCCGCCGCTTCCTGCGTGAGGTGGGCCTCCCGGAGAACGGTTACTGGTACGAACTCGACACGGACGTGCCGTTGCCCACGCTGGCCGAGTACTACGCGGACGAGGACCGGTTCACCGCGGACGAACTGCCTTCGGAGGCGGACCGGCTGATCCGCCTCGGCTATCTGGTGGAGGACACGAGCTTGGTCGTCGACGGCGCCACCGGGGCGGTCCTGTGCTGGAGCGAGGCCGACGCGGTCCTTCGCCCGCTCAACGCGGACATCTCCACCCTGGCTTTCACGGTCTGGCTGGTGCACCGCGAGAAGGCGCTCGACCAGGAGCACGACTTGACGGACGCGTACGAGCAACTGGCCGCCACCATGGCCGAAACGCTCGCCGCGGTCGACCCGATCGCCTGCGACCCCACCCCGAGGACCCCTAAGGACGACGGCTGGCGCTACTGGCCGGAGGCCTTCGAGGACCAGGCGGGCGGGGGACTGTACGCATAGCGTCGGCCCGGGCCGGGGCGATCCGGGTCACCGGACGTGGTCCGCCCACGGATGCGCCTGCCCTCGGACATCGTGCTGGCCCCGGCGGACGACGCTCGTGGGCGGGGACGCTACGTCCGGAACCGCAAGCCGATGCGCGGGGGGAGCCGCCCACGAAGGACGGACGAAGGGGCGACACGCTCCCGCGAATGCCACCCCTTCACGCCGCTTGCGCACCTCTACCGGCCGCTCGAGCCGGTGTGCTTGACGATCACCGTGTCGCCGACCCGGCTGAAATCGTAGAAGCGGCGGGCGTCCGCCGTGCTCAGGTGGATGCAGCCGTGGGAGGTGTCGGCCCGGCCGATGGAGTGGTCCCAGGGGGCCGCGTGAACGAACACACCGGCGTTGGTCAGGCGCACCGCCCAGTGGACGGTGAGCGAGTAGTAATTGGGACTGTGCGGATCACACGTGATGCGCGCGCTGCACGAGGTCATCTGGACGACCGCGTCCTTGCCCAGCACGTGGAACGTTCCTGACGGCGTACGGAAGCTGAGCTTTCCGAAGCCCACGGCGAAGGTCATCACCGTCCGGCCGTTGTCCGTGACGGTCATCTGGTGGGTCGCCTCGTCGATCGTCGAGACGTGCCCCGAGGAGGCCGCCCGGGCGGGACCGGCGCCCAGCGTCAGGAGGGCCGCCAGGACACCGACCAGGGCGAGCCGGATGACGTCACGAAGGCGTGGGCGTGGGGCTTGGCGTTGGTAGGTCATCTCTGATCACCGTCGCTCTCTGTGCACACTCGGAGACTCTGGCCCCTCCCTCGCATCGGGGCGGCTTCGCCCCGCTCTCTGCGGGTACCGCCGACCGAGCTGCTCAATCGGCCGGCCCAAACGAATCTCCGTTCGCATGGATATGGCTTCCAGGGTGCGCCCCGAACACCCAGCCCGAGTTGCCCGGCTCGCCCGACGAACCTACGGTTCTTTTTCTGAGGCTTCCGCTGTCGGCAACGTATCCGGCCCGCCGTCCAACGATGCGGGCCCAGCAGCAAGGGAAGTTCTTTTATGCCGAGTGAAACCCACACCGTGAAGCGGGTCGAAGTCCACACGGGAATTCCCTACGGCGACTTCATCGCCGCCTTCGAGAAAGCGGCGCCCATCGCCGACGTGGGGGTGGTCGAGCTCATCGCGGAGGCCGGCGGCAGCTGGGACGACGTCCGTGCCGCCATGGAGGTGAACGCCCCCAACCACCTGGTCCGCTACTGGCGGCTCAACGGCACCCAGCTCTTGAAGCTGGCAGGCCACCAGGTGAGGACGATGGAGTACCTGACCGGAAACCACGTCACCGCCGAGAGCATGGTGCGGTACGACCCCAGGGCCTTGCTGTACGCGCCCCTGCGGATGCTGGTGTGGAGCGACGGCGACGACAACGCGGTCTTCGGCATGCACCGGCCCAGCGACGAGTTCGGAAGTCTCGGCATTCCCGAGGTGACGAAGGTGGGCGAGGACCTCGAACGCCAGGTCATCGAAGTACTGCGCCGCTGCGGCGTCGACGCCACCGAGGACTTCGCCTAGGGCCGGCCTGAACCGCACCCCCCCAAACGCACGGATACCGGCGTGCCCATCCTTGACGTCGACCACGTCGACCACGTCGACCACGTCATACCGCGGCGCCGGCGGCGACGACACCCCTGAGACCGTGATCGCGCTTCGCCCAACTGTCGTGCTCTCAAGGCTCCTGAGAGGTCGACCACCCGGCGCCGGCAGATGATGCCGCAGGCCAGGCTGAGGAAGGCTTCGTGGATGTCGTCGCGGATCTCCCCGCGACCGCGCCTGCGCGCGGATGCGACGTCCCTCCCCGGATGACGGGACGTCGACCCCGCACGGCGCTTTTGGGCGTGTCACATATGCGACAGCCACGACGCCTTCCGGGCGGCAGGGCGGAGGCAGTTGCATACGCCAGCGGTCTGATCGGGCCGCGATCGGGCGGGGACATCCTCATCGCCCGGTCACCTCCGGTTTCAGGAGATTCTCCGTGCGTACGATCCGTCTCAGACCGAGCGGTGGACGTGGAGGGCGAGCCGCCACCGCGGTCGCCGGCCTCCTGTCGGCAGCGCTTGCCCTCATCGGACTCCAACTGCCCGCGGCGGCGCCCGCGGCCGCCGCGCCCTCCGGCAAGACCGCGGTCGTCCAGCAGTGCGCGGACCCCAAGCCCGGGCAGTTCGCCTGCCTGGCGATGCGCCGCACCGACGTGGCCGCCCGCAAGGGTGTGCAGTCGCTGTCCGCGACCCCGTCCGGCTTCGGCGCCGACGACCTGCAGAGCGCCTATGCGCTGCGTGCGGACGGCGGCGCCGGCCAGACCGTCGCGATCGTGGACGCCTACGACGACCCGAGCGTCGAAGCCGACCTGGCGGTCTACCGCCAGCAGTACGGTCTGCCCGCGTGCACCACGGCCAACGGCTGCTTCACCAAGGTCGACCAGCGCGGCGGCAGGCAGTATCCAGCCGCTGATCCGGGATGGGCCGGCGAGATATCCCTCGATGTGGACATGGTGTCCGCTGCCGCCCCCAACGCCCACATCCTGCTGATCGAGGCGGACAGCCCGGCCTTCGCGGACATGGGTGCCGCGGTGGACGAGGCGGTCGCGCTCGGCGCGAAGTACGTCTCCAACTCGTATGGCTCCGGGTACAACAGTACTGCGGGCAGCGGCGAGGACCCGGCGGAACTCACCGCCCTGGACCCCTACTACAACCACCCGGGCGTGGCGGTCGTCGCGTCCTCGGGTGACAGCAGCTACGGCGTCGCCTATCCGGCGGCCTCGCAGTACGTCACCTCCGTCGGCGGCACCGCCCTGGTCAAGGACTCCGGTACCAGCCGCGGCTGGAGCGAGTCGGTGTGGCACGGCCCCAGCGGCGGCGGCCCCGGTTCGGGCTGCTCGCTCTACGAGCCGAAGCCCGCGTTCCAGACCGACACCGCGTGCGCGAACCGCACCGTCGCCGATGTCTCGGCAGTCGCCGACCCGGCCACCGGCGTCTCGGTCTACCAGACCTACGGCGCCGACGGCTGGCAGGTGTACGGCGGTACGAGCGCATCCGCCCCGCTCATCACGGGCGTCTACGCGGACGCCGGCACCCCGGCCGCGGGAACGTACCCCAACGCCTACCCCTATGCCCAGGCCGGCTCGCTCAACGACGTGACCGCCGGCAGCAACGGCACCTGCACCCCGGCGGTGTTGTGCACCGCGGGCCCCGGCTACGACGGCCCCACCGGGCTCGGCACTCCCCACGGCATCGACGCGTTCCGCACCGGCCCGCACGGCGTGATCAGCGGCACGGTCACCGACCGCGGCACCGGCAAGCCGATCGCCGGAGTGACCGTCAAGGCCGGTGACAACACCGCCATTTCGAACGCATCCGGCACCTACCGGCTGGACATCCCGGCGGGCACCTACGACATGACCGCGAGCGTGTACGGCTACGCCGTAGGCCATGCCGACGGTGTCGTCCTGGCCGACGGCGGCACCGTCGCCCAGTCCTTCAGCCTCGACGCCCTGCCCACGCAGACGGTCTCCGGCAAGGTCACCGACGGCTCCGGCCACGGCTGGCCGCTCTACGCGAAGATCACCGCCGACCGTGTGCCCGGCGGCCCGGTCTTCACCGACCCCGCCACCGGCGCCTACTCCCTGAAGCTCCCGCAGGGCGCCTCGTACACCCTGCACGTCACCGCCAACTACCCCGGTTACCAGGCGGTCGACAAGACCGTCCAGGTCGCGACCGCCGACCAGAAGCTGGACGTCGCCGTCCCCGTGGACTCGGCGGCCGCCCAGGCGCCGGGCTACGCCGTGAACCTGCACGGCCCGACCGAGGCCTTCGACTCCACCACCGGGCCCGGCAACGGCTGGAGCGTGGTCAACGCCGACGGCACGGACGGCGGTTGGACCTTCGACGACCCGGGCGGCCGGGGCAACAAAACCGGCGGCAGTGGCGGCTCCGCGATCGTCGACAGCGACTTCAGCGGCCTGCAGACGCAGGACTCCTCGCTGGTCTCGCCGTCGTTCGACCTCGGCTCGGCGACCACGCCCATCCTGGCCTTCGACACCGACTACGCCGGTTGGGCGGGCAACACCGCGGATGTGGACATCTCCTCCGACGGCGGCACCACCTGGACCACCCTGTGGGAGAAGACCTCGATCTGGGTTCGCGGTCCAGCCCACATCGAACTGCCGCTCAACGCCTACGCGGGCAAGAGCGACGTCCGGGTGCGCTTCCACTACACCACCATCGACTGGGGCATGTGGTGGCAGCTCGACAACGTCTTCCTCGGGCAGCGCACCTACGACCCGGTACCCGGCGCCCTCCTCGTCGGCCATGTGACGGACGCCAACACCCAGGCGGGCGTCAACGGTGCCACCGTCACCAGCACCGACGCCCCCGGTGACCACACCACCAGCACGGCCACGCCCGACGATGCGCAGGTGGGCGACGGCTTCTACTGGATGTTCTCGCACCTGACGGGCAACCACCCCGTGGCCGCCGCGCTGTCGCGCTACACCACCGCCACCGACCCGGTGGACATCACCCCGGACGGCACGGTCAAGCACGACCTCGCACTCAAGGCCGGCCGGCTCAAGCTGACCCCGGCGCCCATCGCCAAGAACGTGGCCTGGGGCAAGAGCGCGAGCCAGACCCTGACCGTCACCAACGACGGCACCGCACCGGCCACCGTCAACCTCACCGAGAAGACCGGAGGATTCGCCATACAGCGGGCAGCGGTCCCGTTGAAGCGTGCAGGCACCCCCCTGCACCTGGTGAAGGGCTCCTACTCGCCGCTGCGGCTCACCTCGCCCGCGGCCGCCTCGAGGGCCCGCCAGTCCCACGCGACGGCCCGCGCCCTCAGCGCCCCGGGCACCGCCTGGCAGCCCGTCCCCGACCTGCCGGTGGCCACCGGCGACAACGCGGTCGAGACCTACCAGGGCACCGTCTACTCCGCGTTCGGCTCCATCGGAGGCGCAAGCACCAAGGACCTCTACGCGTACAACGGAAGCTGGACCAAGCTCGCCTCCGGCGCCGACACCCGCGACGCCCCGGCCCACGGACTGATCAACGGCAAGATCTACGTGGCGGGCGGCTGGGGCAGCAGCGGCAGCCCGGACGCCAAGCTGGAGATCTACGACATCGCCACCAACACCTGGAGCACGGGCGCCCGCATGCCCAAGCCGTACGCAGGCGCGGGCAGTGCGGTACTCGACGGCAAGCTGTACTCGGTCGGCGGCTGCCCCACCCTCGGCTGCGGCTCCACCGACGTCTCCGTCTACGACCCGGACACCGACTCCTGGTCGATGGCGGCCCCGTACCCGCAGCAGGTGGCCTGGGAGTCCTGCGGCGCCATCGCGGACAAGCTCTACTGCTCGGGCGGCGAGGCCCAACGCGTGACCTCCAAGCACGCCTACATGTACGACCCCGACACCAACACCTGGTCGCCCGTCGCGGACCAGCCGACCGACGCCTGGGGCGCGGCCTACGCCTCGGCGAACGGAATGCTGCTGATCCGGGGCGGCGTGGTCGACAACGGCACCGCGCTGACCAACCAGGTGTGGGCCTACGAGCCGGGCGAGAACGTCTGGAGTGCCCTGCCCAACGCCAACGCCTCGGTCTACCGCGGCGGCGGCAGCCTGGGCTTCTACGCGATCGGCGGTCTCACCAGCGCAGGCACCCCGATCAAGACCTCCGAGGTCCTGCCAGGCTACGACCAGGTGCACGCCGCCGATGTCACCTGGCTGACCGAAAGCGCGAACACGGTGACCGTCCAACCGGGCGCCTCCACGACGCTCACGGTCACGCTCGACGCCTCCGTACCGGAGATCACCCAGCCGGGCACCTACACCGCTTCGCTGATTCCGCGCAGCGACACCCCGTACCGGCTCGACCCGGTCGGCGTCTCACTGACCGTGAAGCCGCCCACCACCTGGGGCAAGATCGCCGGCACGGTGACGGCGTCCGTGGGTGGCCCGATCGCCGGCGCGACCGTGCAGATCTCCAGCGGGGCCACCCATTACACGATCAAGACCGCTGCGGACGGCAGCTACGCACTGTGGCTCGACGCCCGCAACAGCCCGCTCCAGGTCATCGCGGCCAAGGACGGCTATCAGCCGACATCGGCCACGGTGAAGATCAAGAAGGGGGCGACGACGGTCAGAGACTTCACCCTGCTCAGCAGCTGACCGCACTGGCGCTCTGACGCATCCCTGAACGTCCCCGCCGCCGGCGTCGCCCGGCGGCGGGGACGTCCGGGGTGCCGCCCAGGTGCCCTCAGACGCCGTGCCGGCCAAGTGGGCCGCGGCGCCGATACGGAAATTGGCCCACCGTTCATCTTGTCCCACGTTTGGATATGCGTACCGGGGCAGGTACGCAGCAATCTCACACCAGCTCGTCCGCACAAGGGAGTGCCTGTTCGCATGACGACCGTACACACCGCACCCCAACCACCCCGCAGATTCGAAGACGTTCCCGGGTGGTTCCCCGTACTGGACCAGATGCTCTTCGACTGGATCCTGGCGCGCCAGGAGTCCGCAGGGATGCGGGGCGATCTGCTGGAAGTCGGGGTGTACATGGGGAAGAGCGCGATCTTCCTCGGCAGCCACCTCCGTGACGGTGAGCGGTACACGGTGTGCGACCTCTTCGAGGGCGCTGCGCCGGACGCCGCCAACCGGGCGGAGTCGACGAAGTCGTACAGCGCGCTCAACCGACGGGCCTTCGAGGAGAACTACCTCTCCTTCCACGACGAGCTGCCCCGTGTCCTGGAGGGCCCCAGCTCCCTGGTGCCGGACGAGGTCGAGCCCCGCTCCTGCCGGTTCGTCCACATCGACGCCTCGCACCTGTACAAGCACGTGTACGCCGACATAGGCGCGGCGCACGACCTGCTGCTGCCCGGCGGAGTCGTCGTCCTGGACGACTTCCGTTCGGAGCACACGCCCGGTGTCTCCGTGGCCGCCTGGGAGGCAGTGCTCAACAGGGGCCTGCGCCCCATCTGTCTGAGCACACAGAAGCTGTACGGCACCTGGGGCGACCCCGGCCAGGTGCAGAAGGAGCTGCTGGCGATGGCACGCGGTCGCGATGACTGCCTCCTCAGCGTCCAGGAGGCGGCCGGACACCGCATCATCCGGCTCAAGTCCAAGGGCATGCGGGCGCCGTCCGTCCCGCTCTCCCGGCACGCCGCGGAGCCCGAGCCCGCCGCAGAGCAGTCAGCCGCCCGGCCTTCCACGCCCGCCGCCCCGGGCCGCGGCCTCACCCGCCGCATCGCGGTCGACCTGCTGCCGCCCGTCGTCACCCGCGCGATCCGCAGCTCCCGCGCGGCCAAGCGCGCGGCGCGGAGCTGACCCAGGGCGGC
The DNA here is from genome assembly GCF_050936285.1 of Streptomyces sp. CA-106110. NCBI lineage: Bacteria > Bacillati > Actinomycetota > Actinomycetes > Kitasatosporales > Streptomycetaceae > Streptomyces > Streptomyces sp. CA-106110. The sequence goes on from NZ_JBNJNB010000001.1 coordinate 7,515,763, forward strand.
CGGCGGGTACCCGCCGGCTCTCCTCGGTAGGCCCTCCCTGCCTCGTTGCCGGAGCGCAGTCATGATGAGCGCTCCCGCAACCGAGACGGGAACAGAGACGGACGAGCAACGGGCGGCACCCCTCTCGGGGTGCCGCCCTGTCGTTCTGCCTGCTCAAGGCACTGGAGGCCATGGCGGGAATCGAACCCGCGTAACTCGCTTTGCAGGCGAGTCCCTGAACCACTCGGGCACACGGCCGGGATCAGGTGCGGCACGGCTCACTCGTTCCGACCTGATGCGTCGACCGTATGGCGGGGCGTTCCGGGGGCTCAAGAGGATCGCCGGGGCCGCAACAGGACTGCCATACGCCGTTCATGAACGGTGGGTCGTACGACCAAGGTCCCCCTCGACCACCGTCTTCCGACAGGGGCGAATCTTGGTCGAGCCCCTTACTCTGACGAACATGGCAGCTCCGAGACCTCGCGACACCGACGTCGCCGACGCCCCGCCTCCCGCCCCTGTGGACAACACCGCCGGCGTGCTGAGCCGGCCGTACCGGGCGCTGAGCATCGGCATCGTCTCCGTCGTCCTGCTCATCGCCTTCGAGGCGACGGCCGTCGGCACGGCGATGCCGGTCGCGGCGCGGGATCTGGACGGGCTGTCCCTGTATGCCTTCGCGTTCTCGGCGTTCTTCACCACCAGCCTGTTCGGCATGGTGTTCGCGGGCCAGTGGTCGGATCGCAGCGGCCCGCTCGCCTCGCTGACCTGCGGCATCGCCGCCTTCGCGGCCGGCTTGCTGCTGTCGGGGACGGCCGGGGCGATGTGGGTGTTCATCCTGGGGCGGGCCGTGCAGGGACTCGGCGGCGGACTCGTGATCGTCGCCCTGTACGTCGTCGTCGGCCGCGCCTACCCGGAGCGGCTGCGACCGGCCATGATGGCGGGGTTCGCGGCGGGCTGGGTCGTCCCCTCCGTGGTGGGCCCGCTGGCGGCGGGCACGGTGACCGAACAGCTCGGCTGGCGCTGGGTGTTCATCGGCATCCCGGTGCTGGTGGTGTTCCCGCTGGCGCTCGCGCTGCCCGCGATACGGCACCGGGCGGGCGGCCCCGCCGAGGGGGCTGTCACGGGGCCCTTCGACGGCCGCCGCATCCGGCTCGCCCTCGGTGTCTCCCTGGGGGCGGGACTCCTTCAGTACGCCGCCCAGGACCTCGCCTGGGTGTCCCTCCTGCCGGGCATCGCGGGCGTCACGCTGCTCGTCCCGTCGGTGCTCGGGCTGCTGCCCCGCGGCACCTACCGGGCGGCGCGCGGACTGCCGTCCGTGGTGCTGCTGCGCGGAGTGGCGGCGGGCGCGTTCATCTCGGCGGAGAGCTTCGTCCCCCTCATGCTCGTCACCCAGCGGGGCCTGTCGCCCACGCTCGCCGGGTTCTCGCTCGCGGCCGGCGGCGGGTCCTGGGCGCTCGGGTCGTACGTGCAGTCGAGGCCGCGCCTGGAGGCGTACCGGGAGCGGCTGATGACGCTCGGCATGCTCGTCGTCGCGGCCGCGATCACCACGGCGCCCAGTGTGCTGATCCACTCGGTGCCCGTCTGGATCGTCGCCGTCGCCTGGGGGTTCGGCTGCTTCGGCATGGGTCTCGTCATCTCCTCGACCAGCGTTCTGCTGCTGCGCCTGTCCGCACCCGAGGAGGCGGGCGCCAACTCGGCCGCCCTGCAGATCTCCGACGGCCTCTCCAACGTCGTCCTGCTCTCCGCGGGCGGCGCCGCGTTCGCCGCGCTCGGCGGTGGCGCCCTGGCCCGTACGACGACCGAGGCGACCGCCGGCGGCTCCCACCCGGCGGCCTTCGCCGTGGTGTTCCTGCCGATGGCGGCGGTGGCGCTGGTGGGGGCATGGGTGACGACCCGGCTGCGGGAACGGTGAGTCATAGGCCCGCTCCGATGATCTGTGAGCCGTGTCGCACCCGGGCCCGATGCGGCGGTGTTGACCCGAGTGGCGGGTGGGCCCACCGGTAGGGTGGCCCGGTTGTCATACGTAGCCGAGCCACCCCAGCCCCAGCGAACCGGAGACCGTGAGTACCGCCGCCGCCAGCAGTTCCTCGCACTCGCACCATCTGTCTCCCGCCTTCCCCGGCCGTGCTCCCTGGGGTACCGCCGGCAAGCTGCGTGCCTGGCAGCAGGGGGCGATGGAGAAGTACATCCAGGAGCAGCCGCGTGACTTCCTCGCCGTCGCCACGCCCGGCGCCGGCAAGACGACCTTCGCGCTGACGCTCGCGTCCTGGCTGCTGCACCATCACGTCGTCCAGCAGGTGACGGTCGTCGCGCCGACCGAGCACCTGAAGAAGCAGTGGGCCGAGGCGGCGGCGCGGATCGGGATCAAGCTGGACCCCGAGTACAGCGCCGGACCGCTCGGCCGGGAGTACCACGGCGTCGCCGTCACCTACGCGGGCGTCGGCGTCCGGCCCATGCTGCACCGCAACCGGTCCGAGCAGCGCAAGAGCCTCGTCATCCTCGACGAGATCCACCACGCGGGCGACTCCAAGTCCTGGGGCGAGGCCTGCCTGGAGGCGTTCGAACCGGCCACCCGCCGGCTCGCCCTGACTGGTACGCCGTTCCGTTCCGACACCAACCCCATCCCCTTCGTCGCGTACGAGGAGGGGAACGACGGCATCCGCCGGTCCGCCGCCGACTACACCTACGGATACGGCTCCGCCCTCGCCGACGGGGTCGTGCGGCCGGTCATCTTCCTCTCCTACAGCGGCAACATGCGCTGGCGCACCAAGGCGGGCGATGAGATCGCCGCCCGGCTCGGCGAGCCCATGACCAAGGACGCCGTCAGCCAGGCCTGGCGCACCGCCCTCGACCCGCGCGGCGACTGGATGCCCAGCGTGCTGCGCGCCGCAGACCAGCGTCTGACCGAGATCCGCAAGGCCATCCCGGACGCGGGTGCCCTGGTCATCGCCTCCGACCAGGAGTCGGCCCGCGCGTACGCCAAGCTCATCCGCGAGATCACCGGGCACCGCGCGACCCTCGTGCTGTCCGACGACGCCGGCGCCTCCGACCGTATCGACGAGTTCAGCCACAACGACGACCGCTGGATGGTCGCGGTGCGCATGGTGTCCGAGGGTGTCGACGTGCCGCGGCTCGCCGTCGGGGTGTACGCGACGACCATCTCCACACCGCTCTTCTTCGCCCAGGCCGTGGGCCGTTTCGTACGGTCCAGGCGCCGCGGCGAGACCGCCTCCGTCTTCCTCCCGACCGTCCCCGACCTCCTCACCTTCGCCAACGAGATGGAGGTCGAGCGCGACCACGTCCTCGACAAGCCGAAGAAGGGCGGCGAGGAGGAGGACCCGTACGCCGAGTCCGAGAAGGAGATGGAGGAGGCCAACCGGGAACAGGACGAGGACACCGGCGAGCAGGACATGCTGCCGTTCGAGGCGCTGGAGTCCGATGCCGTCTTCGACCGGGTCATGTACAACGGCGCCGAGTTCGGGATGCAGGCCCACCCGGGCAGCGAAGAGGAACAGGACTATCTGGGCATTCCCGGCCTTCTCGAGCCCGAGCAGGTCGAGTTGCTGCTGCAGAAGCGGCAGGCCCGGCAGATCGCGCACAGTCGCAAGAAACCGGACACCGAGGCCGATCTGCTCGAACTGCCCGCCGAGCGGCGGCCCGTGGTCACCCACAAGGAACTGCTCGAACTGCGCAAGCAGCTCAACACGATGGTCGGCGCCTACGTCCATCAGAGCGGCAAGCCGCACGGCGTCGTCCACACCGAGCTGCGCCGGGTGTGCGGCGGCCCGCCGAGCGCCGAGTGCACCGCGGGTCAACTGCGCCAGCGCATCGCGAAAGTCCAGGAGTGGGCCACCCGTATGAGGTGATGCCGCGAGGCGCCCGGCGGGCGTGCGGGACCGGGGTGCGCGACTTTCCGGCGGGGACCGGGCCGTACATACCTCCGCAAAGAGAACGACCAGGTAAGGCTCGTTGACCGGATTCTGGACGGAGCCTTCCGCTGAGCGAACCAGCTCGCTACTGTCCCGCTACGCACACGCCCCGTGGCAGCGCCGCCGCGGAGCGCAGCCGTGAAGCGACTGAGTCCGGGAGCCGCCCGGGCCGCCGGCCGATCGGCGGCCTCTGAAGCGCGTCGCCGACGGGACTCGGTGTCGCATCTGCCGCGAGGGGCCGCCGTCCTCACCACTAAGGAGTGGGCGTCGTGACCGCGGAGACCTCCCAGACGCTCGACCGGGGCCTCAAGGTCCTCAAGCTGCTCGCCGACACCGATCACGGGCTGACCGTCACCGAACTGTCCACCAAGCTGGGCGTGAACAGGACTGTGGTGTACCGACTGCTCGCGACCCTGGAGCAGCACTCACTCGTACGCCGCGATCTGGGTGGCCGCGCCCGGGTCGGGCTCGGAGTGCTGCGCCTCGGCCGTCAGGTGCACCCTCTGGTGCGGGAGGCCGCGCTGCCCGCGCTGCGGGCCCTGGCCGAGGACATCGGGGCGACCGCGCACCTGACCCTGGTCGACGGGACGGAGGCGCTGGCGGTCGCCGTGGTCGAGCCGACCTGGACCGACTACCACGTGGCGTACCGGGCCGGGTTCCGGCATCCGCTCGACCGGGGAGCCGCCGGCCGCGCCATACTCGCCGCCCGTCTGCGGACGAGCACCGAGCCCGGCTTCACCCTCACGCACGGGGAACTGGAGGCCGGCGCGAGCGGAGCCGCCGCGCCGTTGCTCGGGGTGACGGGGATCGAGGGCAGCGTGGGGGTCGTGATGCTGTCGGATTCCATACCGGAGAGGGTGGGGCCGAGGGTGGTGGACGCCGCCCGGGAGGTGGCCGAGGCGCTGAGCTGACGACCGCCGCCGGGGTTCGCCGTCCGGGTCCGCTGTCCGGGGCCCTCAACCGCAGTCCCGGCACCGGCGTTCGCCCGCGCCGTCGCCCCGCCGGCCGTCCGGGTTCCGCCGACCCGCCCCCTCAACCGCGGCCCAGCACCCTCAACTGCAGCCACAGCACCAGCCGTTCGTCCGGGTCGTCCAGGTCGATGCCGAGCCGGCGCTGGATCTGGCGGAGGCGGTAGCGGCAGGTGTTGGGATGGACGCCCAGCCGTTCGGCAGCGCCCGCCATGTCGCCTCCGGCCTCGAACCACGCCAGCAGCGTGCGCGCATGGGCAGTGCCGTGCCCGGCGTCGTGGTCCAGGAGGTCCCGCCCCGACCCCACCGTCAACTCCGGCTTCCCTCGCATCACTTCGGCCAGCCGCAGCAGCGTGATCCGGGGCCGCACCTCGGTCACGCACGCCACCGGCAGCCCGGGACCGAGCACCCGCAGCACCCGGTCCGCGTCGGCCCGGGAGGCCGGCGCACCGGCGAGCGAGGGCACCACCTCGCCGAGCCCGGCCCGTACCGGTACCCGCAGCGCCGACCCGGCCCGCCGCACGATGTCCTCGGCCAGATGCCGGTGCCGCTCGCCGCGTTCGCCCGGAGCGGGCAGCAGCGCGTACACGATCCCGTCGACGAGCACGCACGCGTGCCGTCCGTAGTGCGCCTCGCACTGGAGCCGCACCAGGTCCAGGAGCCGCAGCGCGGTCTGCTCGCCGTCCGGCGCGGACACCGTCGAGTCGACGGTGAACGCGGCCACCCGTACGGGTTCGGGACCGAGCCGGTGGACGGCGGCATCGGGGTCGGCCGTGCCGTCGAGGAGGCGGCGCAGCAGATCGCCGTCCTGGTGCCGGGCCAGTTCCTGTGCCGCGCGTGCCCGCAGCAGAAGCAGCGCCGCGGTGGAGGCGCCCTGGGCCAGCGCCTGTTCGGCGTCGGGCGCCAGCCCGCCGTCGTCCACGACCCAGAGCGAACCGAGGGTCTCACCGCCGGCCCGCACGGCGACCGCGAGCCGGGGCAGCGCGCCCGCGAGCGCCGGGAGCCGCACCGGGCCCTCGGCGGCGAAGACGATCCGGTACTGCTCGGTGTTCTCCGGGCTTCCCGGCACCCGGAGCCCGAGGATGCCCTGGCGGCGATCCTCGTCCGTCGGCTGCCCGAGCACCGTGGAGTACGCGAGGATCCGCTGCCCCGGGTCCTCGATCGCGGTGGCTCCGCCGACCGCCGCGGCCACCGCGTCGGCCAGCGCGAACAGTTCACCGCGCGCGTCCCCACCGCCCGTCGCCACCGGGCGGGCGCCGATCGCCGAGGCCAGCAGCAGGTGCACCCGGTGCCAGGCGGCGTCCTCTTTGACGGAGAGCAGTGCGACCCCGGCCTCCTCGGCGTCGGCGACGGGCCCGTCCGTGCCGCGTACGACCACGCCGGTCATCCCCGCCTGTGCGGCGGCCCGCACCAGCGGCCCCGCGGCCTGGGCGCGCACACCCACCGCGAGCAGCAGCGCGCCCGGCGCACGGGGGAGCGGGGCGTGGGCGTCGTACAGCAGCGCCTCGGTGACGGGCGCGGTGAGCCCGGCGGGCGCGGTGTGCAGCCGGACGGAAGGCTCGCCGACGACATCGAGCAGGTCACCGAGGCTGCAGGCGTCCATGGGGTGCCTCCTTCGCCGCTTGGCCGATCCCACCAGGACGGTAGGCAGGTTTTGGCGTCCGGTACAACGCGGCGCCCGCTCCGCGCCCGGAAACTCGAGCCATGACAGCAGACACGGACCTGTCCGCCGCCCACACGCGCGTGGCGCGGCTCGCGGACGACGCCGCGCAGGCCGCGGGCGTCCACCTCCGTACCGTGCACGACGTCACCGGCCTCGCCGCTGTGGCCGACTACTTCAGCGACGTCTGGCGGACCCCCCGCACCAGTCCGCCGATCCCCGCCGAAGTGCTGCACAGCCTGGTGCACTCCGGCGGTGCCGTGCACGCCGCCTTCGCGGGCGAACGGCTGGCAGGGGCCTGCGTGGCCGTCTTCGGGCCGCCCGCCGAGGCGGACGCCTACTCCCTGGTGGCGGCGGCCGACCACGGCGTCGGGTACCCGGTCAAGCAGGCACAGCGCGCCTGGCTCCTGGGGCGCGGCGCCCGCACCCTGCGCTGGACCTTCGACCCGCTGGTCGGCCGCAACGCCCGCTTCAACCTGGCGAAGCTGGGTGCCACCGGCACGGAGTACCTCGTCGACTTCTACGGTCCGATGGCCGACGGCGTGAACGACGGCGACGAGAGCGACCGGCTCACGGTCACCTGGGACCTGGCGGCGCCCCGGCAGCCGTACGAGAGCGGTGACCGCGGCTGCGCACCCGCCACGCACGAGGCCCCCGACGGCACCCCGCTCGCCCGGCGGTCACAGGACGACCGGCATGTGTGGTGCCGCGTCCCGCAGGACGTCGTCGCCCTGCGCACCGCCGACCCGGCACTCGCCCTGCGCTGGCGGCACGCCGTCCGCGACGTCTTCAGGCAGGCCTTCGCCGAGGGGTTCAGGGCGACGGACATGTCCCGGGACGGCTGGTACACGCTCACCCGACCGGAGGGTTCCCTGGCATGAAACTCGAACGCGCCGAGATCGTTCACGTGGCGATCCCACTGGTCACGCCGTTCCGCACCTCCTTCGGGACGATGACCGACAAGGACACCTTCCTGCTGCACGTCGTCACCGACACCGCCGAGGGCTGGTCGGAGTTCGCGGCCGACCCCGAACCCCGGTACTGCCCGGAGTTCGTCGCCGGAGCCGAGATCGTCCTGCGTGACTTCCTGCTGCCGCGCGTCGCCGCCCTGCCCCGTCTGACGACGGCCGCGCTCGCCCCCGCCCTGGCGGTGGTCAAGGGGCACGAGCTGGCGAAGGCGGCACTGGAGACGGCGGTCCTGGACGCGGAGCTGCGCTCGTACGGCATGTCCCTGGCGACCTACCTGGGAGCCGTACGGGACCGGGTGCCGTGCGGGGTTTCGGTCGGCATCAGGAACTCCGTGCCTGAACTGCTGGACGACGTCGAGCGCTACCTCGCCGAGGGATACGTCCGCATCAAGCTGAAGATCGAGCCCGGCTGGGACCTGGAGCCGGTACGAGCCGTGCGCGAGCGCTTCGGGGACGCGCTGCCGCTCCAGGTCGACGCGAACACCGCGTACACGCTCGCCGACGCCGAGCACCTGCGGAGGCTGGACGATTTCGGGCTGCTGCTCATCGAGGAGCCGCTGGACGAGAACAACCTTCATGCCCACGCCCGGCTCCAGCAGCGCGTCACCACCCCCGTCTGTCTGGACGAGTCCCTGCACAACGCCCGGGACACCGCTTCCGCGATCGCCATGGACGCCTGCCGGGTGGTCAATGTGAAGCCCGCGCGGGTCGGCGGTTACCTCGAGGCACGGCGCGTCCACGACGTGGCCCATGCGCACGGGGTGCCGGTGTGGTGCGGCGGCATGCTCGAGACGGGCATCGGACGCGCGCCCAACCTGGCGCTGGCCGCCCTGCCGGGGTTCACCCTGCCGGGAGACACCTCGGCGTCCTCCCGTTATTTCGCGGAGGACATCACCGAACCGTTCGTGCTCCGGGACGGACATCTGCCGGTGCCGTCCGCGCCCGGGATCGGCGTCGCACCCCTCCCGGAGGCGCTGCGACGCTTCACCACCGGGCGGACCGACCTGTACGGGGCATGACACCAGCGGCGGGACACTGTGCCGGCACCCGTGCCGGTGCCGGGCTCGGGCCGTGGGATCCGCTCCGGCACCGCCCGGGACCTGGCACGAAGTCACCACCGCGTTAGATTGATCCCGTGTTCTCTCGCCTCTCGCGCCCCAAGGCCGCCGCCGTCTGCGCCCTGCCCGTCGTGGCCCTGCTCGCCACGGCGGCGTTCGCCCCGCTGCCTTTCGCAGTGGCGCAGCCCGGCCTGACGGCCAACGTCCTCGGCGCGAACAAGGGCACGCCCGTGATCACGATCAGTGGGGCGCCCATCCGCACGACCACGGGTCAGTTGCGGATGACGACGATCGAGGCCACCGGCCCCGACGCACGGGTCTCGCTCGGCGACGTGGTCGACGGCTGGGTCCGCACGGACCGCGCGGTGCTGCCGCGTGACGCGGTCTACCCGAGCGGGAACACCGTCAAGGAGATCGAGCAGCACAACACCGCGCAGATGAAGGAGTCCCAGGACGCGGCGACACAGGCGGCGCTGCGATACCTGGACCTCAGCGACCGGAACGTCAAGGTCACTCTGACGCTCGCGGATGTGGGCGGCCCGAGCGCGGGTCTGCTGTTCACCCTCGGGATCATCGACAAGCTGAAGGGCAACGGCAGCGGCGGCGACCTCACGGGCGGCCGCACGATCGCCGGTACGGGCACGATCGACGCGGCCGGCGCGGTCGGTGCCGTCGGCGGGGTGGCTCTCAAGACGCAGGCCGCCCGCCGCGACGGCGCGACGGTCTTCCTGGTCCCGAGGGCGGAGTGCGCCGACGCAAAGGCGGAGCTGCCGAAGGGGTTGCGGCTGGTGCCGGTGACCACCCTGAACGGCGCGGTCGACGCGCTGGTGGCGCTGCAGAAGGGGAAGGGCGCGGTCCCGAGCTGCTAGACGGTGGCGGGCCGGGGTGCGGCGGCGAGCCGCAGGCCGACCTCGACGAGGGTCCAGCCGAGGCGTACCCGCAGGTCGCGGGGGTGGCCGGCGTCGGCGGCGAGCCGGTGCGCGTCGGCCTCGGCACGGAGGTCGGTGGCGCGGGTGCGGTGCAGCTCGAGATGCGTGTCCGGGTGCATCGGTCGTGCCTCTCAATCCGTCTGGAGGGGGAAGAGGTGGGTGTGGACGCGCACCTGCTCGGTCCCCGGGGTGTTCTTGCCGGGGGAGAGGGCGCGGTACTCCTCGATGAGGGTGTGCATTCTTCCCACGAGTTCGCGGGCGAGTTCGGGCGTCAGCCGTAGCGTCGCGTCGCTCATGTCGTCGGCGCCGTGCCAGGCCTCGGGCCAGTCGTCGCGGGTCCCGAGCCAGGTCGACAGTTCGCGGGTGTGGGTGGCGGCGATCTCGTGCAGGTACAGGTCGGCCGCCCCCCGCACTTCAGGGCCGGCGTCCTTGAACGTGTTGCTGTCGAAGACCAGCGCCTCGTCTTGGGCCTTCCACCAGCGCTCCCGTCCCTTGCCGTGCTCCGGTGCGTCCACGACGAAGCCGTGGGCGGCGAGCTGGCGCAGGTGGTAGCTGGTCGCGCCGCTGGATTCGCCCAGCTTCGCGGCCAGCTGGGATGCGGTGGCCGGTCCGCCGCGCCGCAGTGCGTTGAGCAGCTGCATGCGCAGGGGGTGTGCGAGGCCGCGCAGCGAGCGGGCGTCGAGCAGGCGCGGTGGCCGCTCGTCCTCGTGCGGGGTGGTGTCGTCGGGCTCCTGCATGCATGCAAAGGTAGCGTTGCAAAGAAGTCGTTGCAAGAGGTTCTTTGCAAGTGGCTCCGCAGGACCGCTACAGGCCCCTGAGGCCCCCGTCGAGCGTCATGGCCGTCAGCAGTTCCGCCATCGAGATCCCCCAGTCGATCAGCAGCGCCAGCGAGGTCGTGAGGACCGAGCCGAGCAGCAGCAGCGGCAGACTGTGATGGCTGATCCCGGCGGTGATGAGCACGCCCAGACCGCCGCCTCCGCCGAACGCCGCCAGGGTCGCCGTGCCGACGTTCAGCACCAGGGCGATGCGTGCGCACGCGAGGAGCAGCGGGAGGGCCATGGGCAGTTCCACGCGGGCCAGCACGTCCATCGGGGACATGCCGATGCCGCGGGCGACCTCAAGCAGCGGCGAGTCGTTCTCCTTCAGCCCCGCGATCGTGTGGGACAGCACGGGCAGGACGGCGTAGGCGACGATGGCGACGAGGACCGCCCTGTGGCCGGTGCCGAGCCAGAGCACCAGCAACGCCAGCAGGCCGATCGCCGGGGCCCGTCGGCCCGCGGTGGCGATGGCCGTCGCCGTGGCGGTGAACCTGCCCGCCGCCCCGTGGGTCAGCGCGATGGCCAGGGGGATCGCGATGACCATCACCAGGAACGTGGCGAGCGTGGTCATTTCGATGTGCTGCCACAGTGCCTTCTCCACCCGGCCCTGGGAGAGGGCGTTCTGGGAGAACGTGTCCAGCCGGGCCTGCCGGAACCACAGCAGGGTCGTCAGCAGCAGGACCACCAGTGCCGTGGGCAGCAGGGTCAGCTTCTGCCACGTGATCCGCGGTGACCGGGGACCCGGCGGGGCGGGCGACCGGGTCTCCTCCTGCTCCTCCACCTCGTATGTGGTCACGTCGTCCTCTCCTCCGGTTGAACCGGTCTCGCGATCCGCCGGGGGACGGTCAGCCGCTCGAGCAGCAGGTAGGCGGCGTCGAACAGCACCGACAGGGCGAAGATGCCGAGCGTGCCCGCGAGCACCTCGTTGAGCGCGTTCTCGCTGTCCGGGGAGCCGAGGCCGCGGAAGATCTCGTTGCCGAGACCGGGTCCGGAGGCGTACGCGGCGACCGCGGCGACGCCCACCAGCAGGCGGGTGGAGGCACGGATCCCGGTGAGGATCGAGGGCCAGGCCAGCGGCAGCTCCACACGGACGAACCGGGCCCACCGCGACATGCCGATGCCCCGGGCCGCGTCCACCAGCGAAGGGTCGCCCGTGCGCAGCGCCACGAGGGAGTTCCGCACGATCGGCAGCAGTCCGCACAGGGTCAGCGCGGCCAGCGTCGGCGCCAGGCCCAGTCCGGTGACCGGGATCAGCAGGCCGACCAGCGCCAGGGTGGGGACGGTCAGGAAGGCGCCGGTGGCGGCCGTGGCGAGGTCGCCGGCCCGCTCGCTGCGAGAGGCGACGAGGCCGATCAGCACGCCGAGGACCGCGGCGAGGAGGGTGCACACGAGGACGGCGCCGACATGTCCGCAGGCCTCTATGAACAACCGCCGGTGGCTGTCGGCCAGGTAATCGTAGAAGCTCACGTGCGCTCACCCCGGTGGGCTAGGTCCTCTGCCGGTCCTCCGCCGCCTGCTCCACCAGCGGGATGATCCGCAGCGGAACGGGGTTCTCCATGACGATCGCCGTGGAGGCCCGGACGATGCCATCAAAGCCGACAACTCGGTCGATCACACGTTGTAGGTCGGCATTCGAGCGAGCCACCAGCCGGCAGAGCATGTCCCCGCTGCCCGTCGTGGTGTGCAGTTCCAGGACCTCCGGGACGGTCGCCAAATGGGCCCGCACGTCGGGTCCTTGTCCCTGCCGGATCTGCAGCGTCGCGAACGCGGTGACGGGATAGCCGAGCGCGGCGGGATCCACCTGAGGGCCGAATCCGCGGATCACTCCATTGGACTGAAGCCGGTCCAGGCGCGCCTGGACCGTGCCACGCGCCACCCCGAGCCGCCGGGACATCTCCAGCACCCCGATGCGCGGCTCGCGCGCCAGCAGCAGGATCAGCCGGGCGTCCAGTTGATCGATCGCCATACCCGCGCTCCCAGATGGTCATCGTGTACAGAAAGCCCGTCGATACGGGGCTTCCGCTGAGCAGATTGCCCAGCCGATACGCAAACTATTGCGCACCTTGCGAGGAAGGGTGAGGCTGCGGATATGACGCAGACCACACACCACACCCCCGACACCGCGCGCGAGGCAGACCCCTTCCCGGTGAAGGGAATGGACGCGGTCGTCTTCGCCGTGGGCAACGCCAAGCAGGCCGCCCACTACTACTCGACCGCCTTCGGCATGCGGCTCGTGGCGTACTCCGGACCGGAGAACGGCAGCCGTGAGACCGCCTCGTACGTCCTGGAGAACGGCTCCGCCCGTTTCGTCTTCACCTCGGTCATCAAGTCCGCCACCACCTGGGGCCACTTCCTGGCCGAGCACGTGGCCGAGCACGGCGACGGCGTGATCGACCTCGCGATCGAGGTCCCGGACGCGCGGGCCGCGTACGCCCACGCGATGGAGCGAGGTGCCCGCTCGGTCGCCGAGCCGTACGAGCTCAAGGACGAGCACGGTGTCGTCGTCCTCGCCACGATCGCCACGTACGGCAAGACCCGTCACACCCTCGTCGAGCGCACCGGGTACGACGGTCCGTACCTGCCCGGCTTCGCCGCCGCCGCGCCGATCGTGGAGCCGCCCGCGCAGCGCACGTTCCAGGCCATCGACCACTGCGTCGGCAACGTCGAACTCGGCCGTATGAACGAGTGGGTGGAGTTCTACAACAAGGTCATGGGCTTCACGAACATGAAGGAGTTCGTGGGCGACGACATCGCGACCGAGTACAGCGCGCTGATGTCCAAGGTCGTGGCCGACGGGACGCTCAAGGTCAAGTTCCCGATCAACGAGCCCGCGATCGCCAAGAAGAAGTCCCAGATCGACGAGTACCTGGAGTTCTACGGCGGTCCCGGCGTCCAGCACATCGCGCTGAACACCAACGACATCGTGCACACGGTGCGGACGATGCGGGCGGCCGGCGTGCAGTTCCTCGACACTCCGGACTCGTATTACGACACCCTCGGTCAGTGGGTCGGCGACACCCGTGTCCCCGTAGAGACCCTGCGCGAGCTGAAGATCCTGGCTGACCGCGACGAGGACGGCTATCTGCTGCAGATCTTCACCAAGCCGGTCCAGGACCGTCCGACGGTCTTCTTCGAGATCATCGAGCGCCATGGCTCCATGGGCTTCGGAAAGGGCAACTTCAAGGCCCTGTTCGAGGCCATCGAGCGGGAGCAGGAAAGGCGCGGCAACCTCTGAGCCGGTGGAGCGCCCGACCGAGCAGGGGTCGGCCGGGCGCTCCCGTGGTCCCGCGGGCGCCGCGAGAGCGCCCGCGGGACCACGAGCACCGTTCACGGCGGGGGACAGGCAGCCCCCAGGCCTGCCCCGTGCGTACGGGGTTCACACCGCCGCTCCCGGGTGCGACGCTGTGATCATGAGCCGTATCGAAGCCCCGCGCGACGAAGTCACCGGCAACCTCCTCGACCGTCTCAAGGCCGGCCTTCCGGCCGACGCCGTCCTGAGCGACCCCGACGTCACGGCCTCGTACGCGAACGACATGGCGAGTTTCTGCGCGGCCGGCACCCCGGCCGTGGTCGTGCTGCCGCGCACCGTCGAGCAGGTCCAGCACGTGATGCGGACCGCCACCGAACTGCGCGTCCCGGTCGTCCCGCAGGGCGCCCGCACCGGCCTGTCGGGCGGCGCCAACGCCTCAGAGGGCTGCATCGTGCTCTCCCTGACGAAGATGGACCGGATCCTGGAGATCAGCCCGGTCGACCGTATCGCCGTCGTCGAACCCGGTGTCGTCAACGCCGCGCTCTCCCGCGCGGTGAACGAGCACGGCCTGTACTACCCGCCGGACCCCTCCAGCTGGGAGATGTGCACGATCGGCGGCAACATAGGCACCGCCTCCGGCGGCCTGTGCTGTGTGAAGTACGGGGTCACGGCCGAATACGTCCTCGGACTTGACGTCGTCCTCGCCGACGGACGCCTGATGTCGACCGGCCGGCGCACCGCCAAGGGCGTCGCCGGCTATGACCTCACCCGGCTCTTCGTCGGCTCCGAGGGCTCGCTCGGCATCGTCGTCCGCGCGATCCTCGCCCTGAAGCCGCAGCCGCCCCAGCAGCTGGTGCTGACGGCCGAGTTCGGGTCCGCGGCCGCCGCGTGCGACGCGGTGTGCCGGATCATGGCGGGCGGGCATGTGCCGTCCCTCCTCGAACTGATGGACCGTACGACCGTCAAGGCCGTCAACGACCTCGCGCACATGGGCCTGCCGGAGACCACGGAGGCCCTGCTGCTCGCGGCCTTCGACACCCCCGACCCGGCCGCCGACCTCGCGGCGGTCGGCGCGCTGTGCGAGGCGGCCGGCGCCACCGAGGTCGTACCGGCCGACGACGCGGCCGAGTCCGAAATGCTCCTGAAGGCGCGGCGGCTGTCGCTGACCGCGCTGGAGGCCGTCAAGGGCACCACGATGATCGACGACGTGTGCGTGCCCCGCTCCCGGCTCGGCGAGATGCTCGAAGGGGTCGAGCGGATCGCCGAGAAGTACCGGCTCACCATCGGGGTCTGCGCACACGCGGGCGACGGCAACACGCACCCGACCGTCTGCTTCGACGCACAGAATCCCGAGGAGTCCCGGCGCGCCCGCGAGTCCTTCGACGAGATCATGGCCCTCGGCCTGGAACTCGGCGGCACGATCACCGGCGAACACGGCGTGGGCGTCCTGAAGAAGGAGTGGCTGGCCCGTGAGATCGGCCCGGTGGGCGTGGAGATGCAACAGGCCGTCAAGAAGGTCTTCGACCCGCTCGGCATCCTCAACCCGGGCAAGCTCTTCTGAGTCTCCCGGTGGGACGGGCGCCATCGGCACACAGCCGTGTGCACGCCGCGTGGGGGCGCGGCAGGCGTTACACGAGTTCGGATGATTTCTTTCGGGGTGTGTTCCAGGTGTGTGAAGGGATTGCGCGGTGTCGCCCGGAAAGGGGTGGGTACGGGCGGAGCGGCCGTACTCACACCCGGCTTCTGATAGATGTGGATGTCTACACGACCCCCCGAGCAGATACGGGACGACGGACATGAGCGCCCCAACCCCGGCACCCGGTGACGACAGGCCCCGCGAAGGCTATTACCCGGATCCGTCCATTCCTGGATATGTCCGGTACTGGAACGGTGTCGCCTGGGTGCCGGGCACCAGTCGGCCGGCGCCCGGCGACGGCCGACCGCTCTCCCCGTCGCCCGGCGACGGCCGGCCGCTCTCTCCGCCGCCCGGCGCGGCACCCGCCCACCCCTCGGTGGAGGAGACCGGTCCGCACTTCTTCGACGAGGACCCGGTCGAGGCGACCCCTCAAGTGAGCCGGGCCGACGCCCAGCACGGCAGCCGGCCCGAGCCCGCCTCTGCGTGGGGCGCCGACCGCTCCCGGCAGTCCGGTTTCGGCGGCGACCAGGACCGCCGGGTGTCGTGGGGCGCGTCGCAGGGCGCCGACCCGCGGCTCCCGCTCGCCGGGCGGCCCGACGGCACCGCGAACCGCACGGACGGCACCGCGACGATCCCGCCCGCCGACCCGGATTCCTCCCCGGTCCCGGACGGCACGGCCGTCTTCCGCCGGCAGCCGCGCGGCGAGGGCTCAGGCACCGGTGCCCGGGACACCTCCCGTACCGGCGGCCCCGCGCCCTCCGAGGGCACCATGACGTTCCGTGCGCTCTCCCCGCGCACGGGGGAGCAGGGCGGGAGCACCGCGGCGGCCGGTCCCGGTCCGGGGCGGCCGACGGCCGAGCCCTCCGCGAGCGCCCAGGCCGCGGCCCGCCAGGCCCTGGGCCTGGACCCGCAGGTGCCGGAGCCCGGCCCGCAGCGCACCGCGCCGCCGCGGCAGCCGTCCGCCCCGTCGCCGTCGGCACCCTCGACCGGTCTGCCCCCGCAGCAGCCGGCCGGCTCGCTCTCCCAGCAGCCCGCGACGAGCCTCCCGCAGCAGTCCGGCGGACCGGCCGCAACGCCGATGACCACGGGCCCCGGCGGCGGCCAGCCTTCCTGGGCGCAGCAGGTGCACCGGCTGGCGACCCCGGCATCCGAGGGCGACCGGCCCCTCCCGCCCTGGAAGCCGCCGGTGGACGACCCGTTCCAGGCGGCCGCCCGGGCACAGGCGGCGGCCCGGCCCGCGGGCCTCGGCAAGCGGCTGGCCGCCCGGCTCCTGGACACCCTGGTGCTGGCGGCGGTCACGGGCGTGGCCGCCGTACCGCTGGGCACCAAGGCGATCGACCACATCGACGACAAGATCGACGCGGCCCGGCTGTCCGGCCAGACCGTCACGGTCTGGCTGCTCGACGGCACGACCTCGATCTACCTCGCCGTCGTGTTCGCCGTGCTCCTCGGCTTCGGCGTCCTCTACGAGGTGCTGCCCACCGTCAAGTGGGGCCGCACGCTGGGCAAGAAGCTGTGCGGCATCGAGGTGCGGGACATCGAGGCCCATGAGCCCCCGGCGTTCGGCCCGGCTCTGCGCCGCTGGCTCGTCTACTGCGTGCCCGGTCTGCTGGTGGTCGGCGTCGTCGGCGTCCTGTGGTGTCTGTTCGACCGTCCCTGGCACCAGTGCTGGCACGACAAGGCGGCGCACACGTTCGTGGCGGGCTGACCCGGACGGCCCTGTAGGGATGCGGAGCCGGAGGGTTCGCGGTCGACTCGGGCCATGAGCACCGAACCGCCGCCCCCCGGTTCCGGGGGGTCCCCGGACGACGATCCGTTCCGGAAGCAGCCCCCGCCGTCCGAGGGCGGCGGTTCCGCACCCCACTGGGGCTCACAGCACGGCGACCAGCCCCCGGCCGGCGGCCATCCACCTCCCGGAGGCGCGCCGCCGCCCGGCGGCGGCCAACCCCCTTACGGCGCACCCCCGCCCGGCGACGGGGGCCCGTACGGCAGCCCTCCGCCCGGCGGTGGAGGCCCGTACGGCCCGCCTCCGCCGTACGGTGGCGGCCCCTACGGAGGCGGAGGTCCCTATGGCGGCGGACCCTACGGCCCGTACGGCGAGTCGGACCCCCTTGCCGGAATGCCGCCGCTCGCCGACAGCGGCAAGCGGGTGCTCGCACGGATCATCGACATGATCATCGTCGGGATCATCGTCGTGCTGCTGTCCTGGGCGTTCCACACGACCGAGTACAACGTCAACGCCAACCGGGTCGAGTACGGCAAGTCCCTGGGCCAGTCCGTGATCGCCACGGTGCTCTACACGGCCTACGACACGATCATGATCTCGAGGTCAGGGCAGACGCTCGGCAAGAAGCTGCTCAACATACGGGTGGCCAATCTGACGGACGGCTCCACCCCTTCCGTGCAGACATCGCTGGTCCGGGCGCTGGTGCTGTGGCTTCCGTTCGCGTTCTGCTGCGCCTGTATCTGGACCGCGATCTGCGGCGGCTGGAGCTTTTTCGACCGGCCCTACAAGCAGGGCCTGCACGACAAGGCGGCCCGGACCGTGGAGGTCAGCACGGTGTGAGAGGCCGAGCCGGCGGACGGCGGCGCACCAAGAACCGGCGGGCCCGTGCCATACGGGCCCGCCGGTTCCGTTGCTCGTTGTGCGATTGTCCGAAGTATCCGTCAAGTGCTGTGCAAGCGCGCTCGGTTCAGGGGTGCGCCGTCTCGTGTACGGGCTCTGCGCCTGCGGTGGATCCGACGGACGCCGTCGGGCGTCCGGCCGGGGCCTGCCGTTCGGCGGCGGGCCGCTCGGCCCCCGACGCGGACTTCGGCAGCGGGACCGTCACGGCGACGAGCAGTCCGAGAGCGAGCGCCGCGAGGGCGATCACGGCGATCCCCGGGCTCGAACTCGTCTGTGACAGCAGCAGCATGGCGAGGGTGGAGAAGATCACGGTGCAGGAACCGTAGGCGAGCTGTGCGGCGTTCGGACGAGGCATGGCCATTCCTCGGGGTGGGGGTCTCCCCCCGTGCCTCTCGCTATGGGGGAGGATGCGGACAACTGTGTGGATTGCCGGTGCACTTGGGGTCCAGCCCGGAATCGCGGGGTGACAGGGTGCCGGCAGGGCGATCCACCGCCATTCCGGCCGTACTGCCCGCCGACTCTATTCGCCTGCATGCCCGAGCGGAACCGTTGGTAAGCGTGACCTAACGCACGGTGCTGGTGCACGGGGGGCGCACAGAGTCATTCGGTCCACCGACTGGACGGGCTTACGCGCCTGTTGACAGGAGATTATGCCGTTCGCATAGCGGACGTCTGCTTCCGTTAATGCACTTGGCCTGTTCAAGTCAAGGTCTGTCTTTTCTCTTAAACCTCCGGTCAAATGTCGTCACTTGACACACGCGTATACCGCGCGCGGACCTTCCAGGACAGGACCCCTCTTCCGCGCGATCGGACGCGTCGGGGAGGACTACAAGTGAACAGCAGATCCTGGACGTTCAGAGCGGCCGCCGCGGCCGTCACGCTCGCGGCGGCCACCGCCACGCTGTCGGTGTCCGCCGCGGCCCAGACCGGGCCGGGCGTCTCGTCGGCCGCCGCCAACCGGCACGACCCGCAGCCGGTCAAGAGCAGGGAGCACGACCTCGACGGACCGCTGAGCAAGACTCAGGATGCCCAGCGCGAGGAAGCACTGGGCCGGGTCATCTCCGGCAAGGCCAAGGTCACCGACCGCGGCGCGTCGAAGGTGGTGAAGCTCAGCAACGGCAAGTACGTCGAACTCGCCCGTGAGCGCACCGACAAGATCTTCACCATCCTCGCCGAGTTCGGCACCAAGACGTCGCAGTACGGCGGCACCGCGGGGCCGGCGCACAACCAGATAGCCGAGCCGGACCGCGCCGCGGACAACAGCACCGCGTGGCAGGCGGACTACAACCGGCAGCACTTCCAGGACCTCTACTTCTCCACGGACCCGAAGAAGAAGTCCCTCAAGCAGTTCTACGAGAAGGCCTCCTCGGGCCGTTACTCGGTCGACGGCCAGGTCCAGGACTGGGTGAAGGTCGACTACAACGAGGCCCGCTACGGCACCAACGAGTGCGACACCTGCGTGTGGAACCTCGTCAGCGACGCCCTGGTCAAGTGGGTCGCCCAGCGCAAGGCCGCCGGTGACACCGACGCCCAGATCAAGTCCGCGATCGCCCAGTACGACCAGTGGGACCGCTACGACTACGACGGCGACGGCAACTTCAACGAGCCCGACGGCTACATCGACCACTTCCAGATCGTGCACGCCGGTGAGGACGAGTCCGCGGGCGGCGGCGCGCAGGGCGAGGACGCCATCTGGGCGCACCGCTGGTACGCGTACGGCACCGACGCCGGCAAGACCGGCCCCGCGAACAACAAGCTCGGCGGCACCCAGATCGGCGACACCGGCGTCTGGGTCGGCGACTACACCATCCAGCCGGAGAACGGCGGACTCGGCGTCTTCGCCCACGAGTACGGCCACGACCTGGGCCTGCCCGACAACTACGACACCACCGGGAGGGCGGAGAACTCCACCGCCTTCTGGGACCTCATGTCCTCGGGTTCGTGGCTCGGCACGGGCAAGAACAGCATCGGCGACACCCCCGGCGACTTCACCGCCTGGGACAAGCTCCAGCTCGGCTGGCTGAACTACCGGGTCGTCGGCTCCGGCTCCCCCTCGCTGACGAAGCTCGGCTACTCGGAGTACAACACCGCGAAGCCGCAGGCGCTGATCGTCACGCTGCCGAAGAAGACGGTCACCACGGACCTCGTCACCCCGGCGAGCGGCTCGTACCAGTGGTGGAGCGGCAGCGGCAACGGCCTGAACAACACGCTGACCCGTGACGTCGACCTGACGGGCAAGTCGTCGGCCTCGCTGTCCCTCAAGGGCTACTACGACATCGAGAAGGACTACGACTTCCTGTACACGGAGGTCTCCACCGACGGCGGCGCCACCTGGAAGGCGATCGACGGCACGGTGAACGGTGCCGCCATCCCGCGCGACGCGAGCGACCAGCCGGCCCTGACCGGCACCATCGACAAGTACGGCGACCTGGTCTACCCGCTGGACGCCTACGCCGGTAAGTCGATCAAGCTGCGCTTCCGCTACACCACCGACACCGGGGTGGCCCAGAAGGGCTTCGCGGCGGACGACATCACCATCACGGCCGACGGCTCCGCCGTCTTCAGCGACGGCGCCGAGAACGGCACCGGCGACTGGGCCGTCAGCGGCTTCTCCGTCAAGGGAGCCTCCTACAGCGGCGACTACCCGCAGTACTACATCGCCGAGAACCGCCAGTACGTGTCGTACGACTCGACCCTGAAGACCGGCCCGTACAACTTCGGCTTCCTGAACACCAAGCCGGGCTGGGTCGAGCACTTCCCGTACCAGAACGGTCTGCTGATCTGGCTCTGGGACACCTCGCAGTCCGACAACAACGTCAGCGCGCACCCCGGCGAGGGCCTGATCCTGCCGATCGACGCGAACGCCAAGCCGCTGAAGTGGGCGGACGGGACCTACATGCGCAACCGCATCCAGGCCTTCGACTCCTCGTTCTCCCTGGAGCGGACGGACGCGATCACCCTGCACAACAACGGCGTGGCCATGAAGATCAACAGCCGCGCGGGCGTTTCGCTCTTCGACGACCACAAGGGCACGTACTACTACCCCGAGACCCCGTATGCGGGTGTGAAGGTGCCGGACACCCACACGAAGATCAAGCTCCTGCAGCAGACGACGGACGGCAGCGTACTGACGGTGGCCGTGCTCACGCAGAAGCACTAGTTCCCGGACGATCATGTCCCTGGTGGCGCCGATCACAAACTGAATACTGTTTTCGCAGGTCAGAGCACGATCGGCCGCGACCCTCTAGCGGGGCGCGGCCGATCGTGTTTAGGTGCGTCCTGTAGCTCTCTTATTGACACAAGGTCTCACGGGGGTGTGACAGGCATGGCCGCAGGAGGTTTCTGCAAGCTGCCGAGCGGCAGCGTGGTGGTGGCGCTGAACCTGCCCAGTCCGGGTTCGGGCAGCGGCTTCGTCCGCGTGCTCGTCCTCGCCCAGAACCGCGCACGGGCGCTGACGCGCCTGCGCAATCTGGGTCTGCGCGCCGTCTACCTGCGCGGCAACGTGGCTCCGCCGACCCCCGACGAGATCACGGCGGTCCTGCACCACCCCGACGGCCTGATATGGCGCACCGCCCCCGACAGCGCGGGCCAGGAGCTGTCCCAGGAGCTGTGGCACCCGATCAGGGCGCTGCTGAGGCGCCAGACGGCGCAGGCTCAGGCCTAGGAGGAGGCGCAGGAGGAGTGCGCGTGCCCTACACCACGGGCTTGCCGGACAGCTCCACGCCGGCCTCGCGCAGCTCCTCCAGCGCCCGCTCCGTGGTCTCCTCCGACACGCCTGCGGTCAGGTCCAGCAGCACCTGGGTGCGGAAGCCCTGGCGCGCGGCGTCCAGGGCGGTGGCGCGCACACAGTGGTCCGTGGCGATCCCGACCACGTCCACCTCGTCGACCTCCCGCGCGCGCAGCCAGTCGCCGAGCGACACCCCGTTCTCGTCGGCCCCCTCGAACCCGCTGTAGGCCGCCGCGTACGCGCCTTTGTCGAACACGGCGTCGATCGCGCCGGAGGCGACCGCCGGGGCGAAGTTGGGGTGGAAGCCCACGCCCTCCGTGCCCGCGACGCAGTGCGCGGGCCAGGAGTGCACGTAGTCGGGGTTGTCGGCGAAGTGCCCGCCGGGGGCGATGTGGTGGTCGCGGGTGGCGACGACATGCCGGTAGCCGGCGGGGGCCTGACCGATCAGCTCGGTGATCGCGGCGGCCACATCGGCACCACCGGCCACCGCGAGGCTGCCGCCTTCACAGAAGTCGTTCTGCACATCTACGACGATCAAGGCGCGCTGCATGGTCGGTGTCCTTCGGCTTGGCGGCGGATCGGAGTGGAGGGGTGCGAGGCCCGGCCGTCTGTACGAACTACCGAGCCTAGAGACTTCACGGGCCGGGCGGGAGGGGGCGTGTGGCGGTCGGCAGGTGCGCGGGTCGCGCTGCCGTTGCATTCCCACGGGCCGCCCGTTCATGCGCCGAGCCGGACGGGTCGGCCGAAGCCGCACCCACTCCGGCCCCCGGGGTGGTGCCGAGCGCTTAGTACGGAACGCCTCAGACGTATTCGGTCGGAAGGACCGGCTCCCCGCGCGACAGCTGGGTCGCCGACAGCGGGAGGCCGGCGCGCGCGGCCGTGTGCCGGTCGCGTACGACGTCGAGCGGCTCGCGGGCGATCACCTGGCCGCCCTTGACCAGCTGGACCTGCAGTTGCCGGTCGACGAGCTCCTGCGGGACCGGCCCGGTGCCGATCACCTCGGCCTCCGCGACGCCGTCCTCGTCGAGCCGCCGCGCGGCCCACTTGCGCCCCCCGATGGACGTCTTTCCGCCGACCGACTTCTTCGCCACCGGCATCAGCGGAGCACTCGAGTCCGCCGACTCGGCGCGGGCGACCAGCTTGTAGACCATCGAGCAGGTCGGATGGCCGGAACCCGTCACCAGCTGGGTGCCGACGCCGTACGCGTCCACAGGCGCCGCCCGCAGCGAGGCGATGGCGTACTCGTCCAGGTCGGAGGTGACGACGATCTTGGTGTCGGTCGCGCCCAGCTCGTCCAACTGCTGCCGCACCCGGTGGGCGACCAGCAGCAGATCGCCGGAGTCGATGCGCACGGCGCCCAGTTCGGGTCCGGCGATGTCGACGGCGATGCGTACGGCCTCGGCGACGTCGTAGGTGTCCACGAGCAGCGTGGTGTTCCGGCCGAGCGAGTCCACCTGGGCCTGGAAGGCATCCCGCTCGCTGTCGTGCAGCAGGGTGAACGCATGGGCGGACGTGCCGACCGTCGGGATGCCGTACCGGAAGCCGGCGGCCAGGTCGGAGGTGGTGGTGAAGCCTCCCACGTACGCGGCGCGCGCGGCGGCCACGGCGGCCAGCTCGTGGGTGCGCCGGGCGCCCATCTCGATCAGCGCCCGGCCGTCGGCGGCCGAGGACATACGGGAGGCCGCGGCGGCGACGGCGGAGTCGTGGTTGAGGATGGAGAGGATCACGGTCTCCAGGAGCACGCACTCCGCGAAGGAGCCCTCGACCCGCATGATCGGCGAGCCCGGGAAGTACACCTCGCCCTCGGGGTAGCCCCAGATGTCGCCGTCGAAGCGGTACTCGGCCAGCCAGTCCAGGGTGTCGCGGTCGACGATCCGGTTCTCCCGCAGAAAGCCGAGGACGTCCCCGTCGAAGCGGAAGTTCTCGACCGCGTCCAGGACACGCCCGGTGCCGGCCACCACGCCGTAGCGGCGGCCGTCCGGCAGCCGCCGGGTGAAGACCTCGAAGACGGAGCGCCGCTCGGCGCTGCCCGCCTGGAGGGCGGCCTGCAGCATCGTCAGCTCGTAGTGGTCGGTGAAGAGCGCCGTCGAGGGCACGTCCACCGGCAACCCAAGGTCCGCAGTGTTCATGAGCGCTGATCGTACTCCCATTTCGTCAGTCTGACGATTTGTGGTGGTGATCGCGGTGTCCGTTTGCGCGGGGCCCCGGTCGAGGTGGCAGCATGGGCCGTGTGACGGCACCCGCACCCCTAGAGATCGAAAAGACCGAGTCGGCGGAGGAGGAGTTCGCCGTCCCCGAACCCGATGTCCCATGGGTGACGATCGTCCACAACGACCCGGTCAACCTCATGAGCTATGTGACGTACGTTTTCCAGACGTACTTCGGGTACACCAAGGACAAGGCCACCAAGCTCATGCTCGACGTCCACCACAAGGGCCGGGCGGTCGTCTCCAGCGGTACCCGCGAGGAGATGGAACGCGACGTGCAGGCCATGCACGGCTACGGTTTGTGGGCCACCCTCCAGCAGGACCGGAAGTAACGACCTCCCTGATGTCAGGACACTTCGAATCGCTCCCCGGCGGCGGTGCCGCCGTCGCCCTCGACAACGTCGAGATCTCCATCATTCGGTCGCTGGCCGTGCAGCTGCTCGAGCTCATCGGGCCGGGCCCCGCCGAGAACGCCCCCGACGACCCCCTCGCCGAGCTGTTCAACGAGGGCCCGAGCGAACCGCCCTCCGACCCCGTGCTGCGCCGGCTGTTCCCGGACGCGTACGGCGGGCCCGGCGGCGAGCCGGCCTCGCCCGAGGAGGCCGAGGAGCAGCACGCGCACTCCGCCGAGTTCCGCCGCTTCACCGAGAACGATCTGCGCGCCCGCAAGCGGGACAACGCCCTCGCGGTGATCCGCTCGCTCGACGCGCTCACCTCGGCCAGCGAGGTGGGCGGCGTCCTCAAGCTGTCCCAGCAGGAGTCCGAGCAGTGGCTCGGCGCCCTGAACGACCTGCGCCTCGCGATCGGCTCGCGCCTTGAGGTCGTCGACGAGGACGACACCGATCACCTCTACCGGCTGCCGGACGAGGATCCGCGCAAGCCCATGGTGATGGCCTACCTCTGGCTCGGCGGGCTCCAGGAGACGCTGGTCACGACCCTGATGCCCTGAGCTCTCGGTCGGCACGCCCGTCGCGCACGCGCGGCGGGTGCCGCCGGCCTGGACGACGCACCCGCCGGAGAATCGTTTCTCCTTGCTGTGCCGCCCGGTCTCAGCTCACGAGAGCCGTGATGCGGGAGTCGCACCCGCACCGACGGCCTGCTTGGCGACCTTGCTCGCCAGGCCCTTGTTGAACCCGGTCCGCCCTCGACGGGCGTGACGTTAGCGGCCGCGAAGATCATGGTGCGAGTGAGTTGATCGAGATCTGAGCTTCGGTCGCCCGCCGCGGCGGGGGAGCCGGGTTCCGTGGGCGGCCGGAGGCCAGGACGGGACCTGTATTGCCAGGCTGGGCGCGGGCCGTGCAGCCGCCCGCCGGTCACCTGAACGTGTCCATGTGGTCGCTTAGAGGACACTCAAATCCGGATAACGATCGCGTCACCACCGCCGTCCTGTTTGTCACCCTTCGCGCCTCGTGGGTGTCACTGAGTGTGGCGCACCTCATACACCGAGCGATGGATCAACCTCACGGCGTGGTAGACCTTCACGACCGCTTGGCGGAGGGCAGCACCCATGTCCGGCCGGGCGCGCCACCGAGTCGACGGACCGTCGGCCAGGCACACTCCAGCAAATCCGGGGGGATCGGAACCCGATCCGAGGTCGCACGAGCGGCTCGGATCGGCATGGAGAAAGGCGCACCGACATGACCTCGTCCCAGGTCGACCAGGAGCACGACATCGGCAAGGCCGTGGGCGGCGAGGCCGCCGAGGAGGGATACCGGCGCGGTCTCAACAGCCGCCAGGTCCAGATGATCGCCATCGGCGGCGCGATCGGCACCGGGCTCTTCTACGGCTCGAGTGCCAGCATCGCGAAGATCGGGCCCAGCCTCATCGCGTGCTACGCGGCCGCCGGCATCGTGATCTTCTTCATCATGCGGGCCCTCGGGGAACTGCTCACCTATCGCCCGACATCGGGCAGCTTCGCCGACTACGCCCGGGAGTTCTTCGGCCCCTTCGCCGGGTTCGTCACCGGTTGGTCGTACTGGGCGCTGTGGATCACCGCGTGCATGTCCGAGGTCACGGCGGCCGGTCACTACATCAACTACTGGTGGCCCTCGGTGCCCGTCTGGTCCACCGCCGCCATCGCGCTGGCCGTGCTCTTCATCGCCAACCTGGTCTCGGTCAAGCTCTTCGGGGAGCTGGAGTTCTGGTTCTCCACCGTCAAGGTGACGGCGATCGTCGCCATGATCGTCATCGGCATCGGCATCCTCACCTTCGGCTTCTCCTCCGTCGGTGACACCGCCTCGGTCAGCCATCTGTGGTCGGACGGCGGGTTCGCCCCCAGCGGCACCTGGCAGGCCATGCTGGCCATGCAGGGCGTGATCTTCGCCTACCTGGGTGTCGAACTGGTGGGCATCACCGCCGGGGAGGCCGAGAACCCGAAGAAGACCCTCCGCCGGGCCATCAACACCCTTCCGGTCCGTATCGGCATCTTCTACGTCGGCTCGCTGATCGTCATCCTCTCCGTCTACAGCTGGACCAAGTACACCCCGGGTGTGAGCCCGTTCGTGCAGGTCTTCGGGGCCGTCGGCATCCCGGGCGCGGCCGGGATCATGAACTTCGTGGTGCTCACCGCCGCGCTGTCGTCCTGCAACTCGGGCATCTACTCCACTGGCCGGATGCTGCGCGGGCTGGCCCTCAGCGGAGAGGCCCCCGACACGGTGGCCAGGCTCAGCGGCCGGCAGCTGCCGCTGCCCGCGCTGGTGGTCTCGACGCTCGTCATGGGGCTCGGCGTGGTGGTCAACGTCCTCTCGCCGGACAAGGCGTTCGTCTACATCACCTCGGTCGCCACCTGCGCCGGGCTGTGGACCTGGATCATGATCCTCGCCGCTCATCTGCGCTACCGCTCCCGGGTCAGGGCCGGTCTCCTGCCGGCCTCCGACTTCCGGATGCCGGGCGCGCCGGTCACCAACTGGCTCGGCATCGCGGCCCTCGGCTTCGTCGTCGTCCTGATGGCGCTCAACGGTGACACCCGGCTCGGCCTGTACGTCTTCGGCGTCTGGTTCCTGCTGCTCGTCGTCGGCTACCAGGCCGCCGTCCGGCGCCGCCCGGCCGAGGTCGCGTAGTCGCCGGCCCACCAGTAATACAACCCGGCCGCTGAGGGAGGGCACCGGCTGGACCTGCGGTGACCCCCCGGGCTTCCTGGCCGCACCGCCGGCCGCCCGCCGCTCACGGTGTCCGCGATATGGGCCGTCCTGTACCACTTTCCGGTACGGGGCGGCCCGTTCGCCGCTCGCCGCCGCTCCGCCTGACGCGCTGCGCGCGGACCCTGTCTGCTTATCCTGACCGTCATGCTGACCATCACCCAGGCCCTCGTCGACCAGATCGTCGCCCACGCGCGCAAGGACCACCCCGACGAAGCGTGCGGCGTGGTCGCGAGCCCGGTGGGCTCCGGCCGCCCCGAGCGCTTCATCCCGATGCTGAACGCGGCCCGCTCGCCCACGTTCTACGAGTTCGACTCCGGCGATCTGCTCAAGCTGTACCGGGATATGGACGACCGCGACGAGGAGCCGGTGGTCATCTACCACTCCCACACCGCGACCGAGGCGTACCCGTCCCGCACCGACATCTCGTACGCCAACGAGCCCGGCGCGCACTACGTCCTGGTCTCCACCGCCGACACGGACGACGCGGGCCCGTTCCAGTTCCGTTCGTTCCGGATTCTGGAGGGCGAGGTGACGGAAGAGGAGGTCACCGTGGTGGAGCACTACTGATCCCGCAATTCGGTCAGAATTCATCCATCATGTGAGATCACACTCCGGTCACCGGCACGGGAATCGATACGATGACCCCATGGTTTTCCACGACGTGAGCGAGAAGACGCCGGGCATGCTGCTCGTGGCGCGGCTGCACGTCGACCTGTGCAGGCTGAACAGCGCCTTCTGTTGACGCCGCCCTGTCGCCGACGGCCATGAGGGCCGCGGCACTCCGCCCCGCGTTCCACCCGCTCTTGCGCCGCAGTGTGCCGTCCGTCCAGCCCTCGGCTCCGAGCTGGGGGCACCCCCCATCCAGACCTCTCCCGACAGGAGCCCCAAGCCATGGCCATCGAGGTCCGCATCCCCACCATCCTGCGCCAGTACACCGACGGTCAGAAGGCCGTCGAGGGCAACGGGGAGACCCTCGCCGAACTCCTCGCCGACCTCGAGACGCGTCACGCGGGCATCCAGGGCCGCATCGTCGACGAGGCCGCCGGCGGCGAGCTGCGCCGGTTCGTGAACGTCTACCTGAACGACGAGGACGTCCGCTTCCTCGACGGCATCAACACCAAGCTCGCCGACGGCGACAACGTGACGATCCTGCCGGCCGTGGCGGGAGGTTCTGCCGCGGCGCAGCCGCGGCCGGCCCGTGCGGTGGCCGGGCGGCGCTCCGGAACGGCCTGATCGCAGATGCGCTACGACTCTCCGCTCGCCGCGGTGGGCAACACCCCTCTGGTGCGCCTGCCGCGGCTCTCGCCGTCCGCCGACGTCCGTATCTGGGCCAAGCTGGAGGACCGCAACCCGACCGGCTCGGTCAAGGACCGCCCCGCGCTGCACATGATCGAGCAGGCGGAGAAGGACGGGCGGCTGACCCCGGGCTGCACGATCCTGGAGCCCACCTCGGGCAACACGGGCATCTCGCTGGCCATGGCGGCCAAGCTCAAGGGCTACCGCATGGTGTGCGTGATGCCCGAGAACACCTCCCAGGAGCGCCGGGACCTGCTGGGCATGTGGGGAGCCGAGATCATCTCCAGCCCGGCCGCCGGCGGCTCCAACACCGCGGTGCGCGTCGCCAAGGAACTGGCGGCCGAGCACCCGGACTGGGTGATGCTCTACCAGTACGGCAACCCGGACAACGCGGGCGCGCACTACGCCACGACCGGGCCCGAGATCCTCGCCGACCTGCCGTCCATCACGCACTTCGTGGCCGGTCTCGGCACCACCGGCACGCTCATGGGCGTGGGCCGCTATCTGCGCGAGAACAAGCCGGACGTGAAGATCGTCGCGGCCGAGCCGCGCTATGACGACCTGGTGTACGGCCTCAGGAACCTCGACGAGGGCTTCGTACCCGAGTTGTACGACGCCTCGGTGCTCACCACCCGCTTCTCGGTCGGCTCGGCGGACGCGGTGACCCGTACCCGTGAACTCCTGCAGCAGGAAGGCATCTTCGCCGGGGTTTCCACCGGTGCCGCCCTGCACGCGGCCATCGGGGTCGGCAACAAGGCGGTCAAGGCGGGCGAGAGCGCCGACATCGTCTTCATCGTGGCCGACGGCGGCTGGAAGTACCTGTCGACGGGCGTCTACACGGCGGCGACGACGGAAGAGGCGATCGAGACGCTGCACGGCCAACTGTGGGCATAGGGTTATCCCTATAGGGGTGACCGGGGGTTTCGCCCCCGGGACCCGCCTTCTCATCATCGCGCCAACCCCTGTCCATGGGTGCGCTAAGTGCCGCCTATGGAGCGGCAAAGATCTTCCTCCGGGACTGCCCGCTCTCTCCGCTCCGGGGCTACGTTCTGCCCGCATCCTGTCATGACCCGCTCACTGGGCCCTGTGGGGTGTTCAAGGTGTTCCAGGTGTCATGACCATGACCGTGCGTTCACCGTCGCTACGCGCGTCACGGCCTGCCACTCGCTCGTGAATCCCCACTTACGGCTGTGGCTCCGCGTTCGGCCCCACCCAGGCCGCCCGCGGCGCCAGCCTCAAACCGAGAGAGGCAGCACCCCCATGCGTGAGTCCCGCCCGAGCAAGCGGCGCCGGAGTCTGCGAAGACTCCTCACCGCCGCACTCCCCGCTCTCGCCCTCACCGTCGCCGGCCTCATGGCGGCCCCGTCCGCCGGCGCCCAGAGCGCCCCCGACACCGCGCAGTCCACGCACTCGACCCGCGCCGCCCAGAACGCCAAGGCGCTGACCGACCCCAAGGCCCAGACCTTCCACTCCACCGGCAAGGCCGGACAGAAGGTGTCGACACAGCACCTCTGCGGCACCCCCAGCGCCGGCCACGCCTCCTGCTTCGCCCAGCGGCGCACCGACATCAAGCAGCGGCTGTCCGCCGCGCTGGCCGCCGCACCCTCCGGCCTGAGCCCGGCCAACCTGCACAGCGCCTACAACCTGCCCTCCACCGGCGGCTCGGGCCTGACGGTCGCCGTGGTCGACGCCTACAACGACCCCAACGCCGCGTCGGACCTCGCGACCTACCGCTCGACCTACGGCCTGTCGGCGTGCACCAAGGCCAACGGCTGCTTCACGCAGGTCAGCCAGACCGGCTCCACCACGTCGCTGCCCTCCAACGACTCCGGCTGGGCCGGTGAGGAGGCGCTCGACATCGACATGGTCAGCGCCGTCTGCCCCAACTGCAACATCATCCTGGTCGAGGCCAACTCGGCCTCCGACAGCGACCTGGGCATCGCGGAGAACGAGGCCGTCTCCCTCGGCGCGAAGTTCGTCTCCAACAGCTGGGGCGGCTCCGAGTCCTCCTCCCAGACCAGTGAGGACACCCAGTACTTCAAGCACCCGGGTGTCGCCATCACGGTCTCCTCGGGCGACTCCGCCTACGGCGCCGAGTACCCGGCGACCTCCCAGTACGTGACCGCGGTCGGCGGCACCGCGCTGACGACGTCCTCCAACTCCCGTGGCTGGATCGAGTCGGTGTGGAAGACCAACAGCACCGAGGGCACCGGCTCCGGCTGCTCCGCCTACGACCCGAAGCCCTCCTGGCAGACCGACACCGGCTGCTCCCGGCGCATGGAGGCCGACGTCTCCGCCGTCGCCGACCCGGCCACCGGTGTGGCGGTCTACGACACCTATGGCGGCTCCGGCTGGGCGGTCTACGGCGGCACCAGCGCCTCCTCGCCGATCGTCGCCGGCGTCTACGCCCTCGCGGGCACCCCGGGCGCCAGCGACTACCCGGCGAAGTACCCGTACTCCCACACCTCCAACCTGTACGACGTCACCACCGGCAACAACGGCAGCTGCTCGCCCTCGTACTTCTGCACCGCCACCACCGGCTACGACGGCCCGACCGGCTGGGGCACCCCCAACGGCACCGCCGCCTTCACCGCCGGCAGCAGCAGCGGCAACACCGTGACCGTCACCAGCCCGGGCAGCCAGTCGACCACCACCGGCGGCTCGGTCAGCCTGCAGATCCACGCGACCGACAGCGCGGGTGCGGCCCTCACCTACAGCGCCACCGGTCTGCCGACGGGCCTGTCGATCAACAGCTCGACCGGCCTGATCTCCGGCACCGCCTCCACCGCGGGTACCTACAACGTGACCGTCACCGCCCAGGACTCCACGGGCGCCTCCGGCTCGGCCTCCTTCAGCTGGACGGTCGGCTCCTCCGGCGGCACCTGTTCCTCGGCGCAGCTGCTCGGGAACGCGGGCTTCGAGTCCGGCAACACCACCTGGACCGCCACCAGCGGGGTCATCACCAACGACACCGGTGAGGCCGCGCACAGCGGGTCGTACAAGGCCTGGCTCGACGGATACGGAACCTCGCACACCGACACGCTGTCCCAGTCGGTGACGATCCCGTCCGGCTGCAAGGCGACGTTCACCTTCTACCTGCACATCGACACGGCGGAGACCACCACCAGCACCCAGTACGACAAGCTGACGGTGACCGCCGGGTCGACCACGCTGGCGACGTACTCGAACCTCAACAAGGCCTCGGGATACGCCCAGAAGTCCTTCGACCTCTCCTCGTTCGCGGGGTCCACGGTCACCCTCAAGTTCAGCGGCGTGGAGGACTCCTCGCTGCAGACCAGCTTCGTCGTCGACGACACCGCCCTGACGACCAGCTGACGCACCTGTGCGCAAAGGGCCCCGGCCGTGTGTGCGGCCGGGGCCCGGTGGCGCTCGGCCAGGGATCCTGATGGGCTGGAGAAACGTCACACCAGCGGCAGGGCACAGGACAATGGACGAGGCACAGGAAGGCGGCCGCCCATGCGCCGTACGACGTTCCACCGGACCACCCTCGTCGCCGCCGCGGCAGCGGCGCTCCTCGTCGCGGGCTGCGGCAGCGGGGGCGGCGGCTCGGCCGCGGGCAGCGGGGCGTCGACCCCGTCGGGCCCGACACCGGCCTCGGCGTCCCCTTCTCCCTCCCCCTCCCTGTCGCCATCGGCACCGCCCTCCCCGGCCCCCATGGCGAGCGGGACGGTCTGTGCTCCGGAGGTACAGCTCACCGCGGCCGACACCGGTCGCACCGTATGCCTGACACAGGGCGGACAGCTCCGCCTCACCCTGGACGGCACCCAGGACCGGCCGTGGACCACCGTGAAGGCCACCGGCGGCGCACTCCAGGCCACCAACGCCGGCATCGTCATCCAGCCCGGCGACGCCGTCGCCGCCTACAAAGCGGTGGCTCCGGGCACGGCACGGCTCACCGCGACCCGCCCGCTGTGCGCCAAGCGCCCGGGCCAGGTGTCGTGCCTGGGAATCGAGCAGTGGACGGTCACGGTCACGGTGACCGAGCCATGAGAACGCGTCACGCGGACGACGCCACGAGGACCAACCATGAGGCCGATCACCCCGCCAGGTACCGCACCTGATCCCACAGTGCGGGGTCCACCACGCCCACCCGGCGCCGGAAATCCCACAGCGGAACGTCCCGCAGCTCGTCGGTCTCCAGGAAGCTGGGCCGGCCGTGGGCGTCGGCGACCGTCCCCGGCGGCAGCGGGATGACTCCCGCCCGCTCGTCGTGGTACCGGCTGGTGATCTTCGCGACGGTCGCGCTGCTCCCGTGCACCGTCAGCACCAGACACGGCCGTTCCTTGCCGCCCGGCCGGTCGTCGTACGGCACACTCGCCCACCAGATCTCGGCGGGCCGTGGATGCACCCCGGTGCGGCCCGGCGGACGCGTGGCCGCACGGCGACGGCGGTGCCCGCGCCCCCAGCCGTCCACCAGCGTCGCGACCAGCGCCAGCAGCACCACCGCCGCCAGCGCGAGCCACCAGGACGTGTCCATATGGATGACGGTACCGGCGCGTCCGGCGCGTCGCCCGCCCTTCACAACTGCCGCGCGCCCTACCGCGCCCCTCATGCGCCGTCGGTCCAGCCGAACCGGTGACACCACAGGTGAGTTCGCCCACAACGGCCCCTGGCGGAGGAGCGACCGGCCCTTTTGCGCCTTACGCTCGACGGACCGCACGACCCCCGTCACCGTCCACATCCCTGCCTTCTGCACTATCTGCCACGCGGAGGTTCCAGCTTTATGAAGCTCACCGTCGTCGGCTGCTCGGGGTCGTTTCCGTCCGCGGACTCGGCCTGCTCGAGCTACCTCGTCGAGGCCGACGGCTTCCGGCTGCTTCTCGACATGGGCAACGGCGCCCTGGGCGAGCTGCAGCGCCACTGCGGTCTCTACGACCTCGACGCGATCTTCCTCAGCCATCTCCACGCCGACCACTGCATCGACATGCTCGGGTACTTCGTCGCGCGCTACTACCGCCACGACGGCGGCCGCGCGGCACCCATCCCGGTCTACGGTCCCGAGGGCACCGAGCAGCGCCTCACCACTGCCTACGCCGACACCCCCTCGGCCTCCTCGATGAGCGAGGTCTTCGACTTCCACACGGTCAAGCCGGGCACGTTCGAGATCGGCCCCTTCACCGTCCACACGGAACGCGTCCGCCACCCCGTGGAGGCGTACGGCATCCGGGTCGAGCACGGCGGCAGGTCGCTCACGTACTCCGGCGACACCGGCGTGAGCGAGGCGCTGGACGAACTCGCCCGCGACACGGACCTGTTCCTGTGCGAGGCGGCGTTCACCTACGGCAAGGAGAACATCCCGGACCTCCACCTCAACGGCCGCGAGGCCGGCGAGGCGGCCGCCCGCGCCGGTGCCCGCCGCCTGATCCTGACCCACATCCCGCCGTGGACCGACCCGGAGATCAACCTGGCGGACGCCCGCGCGGTCTACAAGGGTCCGGTGGAGCTGGCGGCGGCGCGCGCCACGTACGAGGTCTAGCCCCGCCGCACGGGAAACCCCCGCACACGCCCGAAGGCCCCGGAACCGAAGAGGTTCCGGGGCCTTCGTGTCGCTCGTGAGGGGCTCACGCCTTGGTGAGGTCCTCGACCTCCTCCTCGGGCTCGCGGCCCGGGGTGGGGAGGTTGAACTTGGTGATCGCGAAGCGGAAGACGACGTAGTAGATCGCCGCGAACACAAGGCCGATCGGGATGATCAGCCAGGGCTTGGTGGCCAGGTTCCAGTTGAGTCCGTAGTCGATGACGCCGGCGGAGAAGGTGAAGCCCGCGTGGACGCCGAGCGCCCAGGTGATCGCCATGGACAGGGCCGTGAGGACCGCGTGGATCGCGTACAGCACCGGGGCGATGAACATGAACGAGAACTCGATCGGCTCGGTCACACCGGTCACGAAGGAGGTCAGCGCCAGCGAGATCATCATGCCCATCACGGCCTTGCGGCGCTCGGGGCGGGCGGAGTGCGCGATGGCGATCGCCGCGGCCGGCAGACCGAACATCATGATCGGGAAGAAGCCCGACATGAACTGTCCGGCGGTCGGGTCACCGGCGAAGAAGCGGTTGAGGTCACCGTGGACGACCTGGCCGGCCGAGTTCTTGAAGTCACCGATCTGGAACCAGGAGACGGTGTTCACGAACTGGTGCATGCCGACCGGGATCAGCGCACGGTTGATCAGACCGAAGAGGCCCGCGCCCAGGGCGCCGAGACCGGTGATCCACTCGCCGAAGTTCGAGATGCCCTCGCCGATCGGCTTCCAGATCAGGCCGAAGAAGACGCCGGCGAGCGTACCGACGAAGGCCATGATGATCGGCACCAGGCGACGGCCGTTGAAGAAGCCGAGCCAGTCCACCAGCTTGGTGCGGTGGAAGCGCTGCCACAGCACGGCGGACAGCAGACCCATGAGGATGCCGCCGAGGACACCGGGGTTGTTGTAGGTCGCGGCTATGTCGGCGCCGGCCTGGACCTTCGCCTCGGTGACCGGGAAGGCCTTCAGTACGTTGCTGTAGACCAGGAAGCCGACCAGGGCGGCGAGCGCGGTCGAGCCGTCGGCCTTCTTCGCGAAACCGATCGCGACACCGATGCAGAAGAGCATCGGGAGGTTGTCGAAGATCGCGCCACCGGCTGTGGCGAACACCGCTGTGACCTTGTCGGGCAGGTTCAGCTTGTCGTGGATGTCCTGCTGCCCCAGCCGCAGCAGGATGCCCGCCGCCGGCAGCACGGCGATCGGGAGCTGAAGACTGCGGCCGACCTTCTGCAGGCCCTGGAACAGACCTGATCCCCGCTTCTTTGCGGGGGCCGCCGAGGTTGCGGTGGCGGTGCTCATAGTTCCTCCATGTACCGGGGCTGCCGGGGGACGGGAAGGGCGAAAAGGGGTGGACAGCACCCGCGTGGTCTACACCACTCACTGGTGTAGACCTGTTCTAGCACGGTGAAGGTGGGACAAGGAACCCATGGAATCCGTGGCCGTAAAAATGCGGCAAGTAGTGTCGCACTCGTCGCGAATCACCCGAAACGATAGCCCGAGGGGCGTATGTGACCAGAAGTCCGATCGGCGTGACGATCGCCACGTCACGCCGACGCCCCCGCGCGCACCCCAGACAGCCGGGTTGGCGGCGTTTCCCCAAGTGGTGTAGACCAGCCCAGGACGGTCGCGCCGTCGGGAACGCCTGTCTCGGGTTCGGACGACCAGACCGCTCGCGAAGTTGGGCCGACTGTGGGTTACTGCGACAAAGCGGTTCCGGATCAGGGAGAAAAGACATGGCCAGCAAGGCTGAGAAGATCGTTGCCGGGCTCGGTGGCATCGACAACATCGACGAGATCGAGGGCTGCATCACCCGGCTGCGCACCGAGGTCCACGACGCCTCGCTGGTCGACGAGGCCGCCCTGAAGGCCGCCGGCGCCCACGGCGTGGTCAAGATGGGGACCGCCATCCAGGTCGTCATCGGCACCGACGCGGACCCCATCGCCGCGGAGATCGAAGACATGATGTGAGCCACCCGCTCACACATCAGGGGCCCTTCCCACCGGGAAGCGGCCCCTGACCCATGTACGACTAGGCTCGGTCCCATGTCTCGCATCGACGGCCGCTCCCCCGAACAGCTCCGCCCCGTCACCATCGAACGCGGCTGGAGCAAGCACGCCGAGGGCTCCGTCCTCGTCTCCTTCGGCGACACCAAAGTCCTCTGCACCGCCTCCGTCACCGAAGGCGTCCCGCGCTGGCGCAAGGGCAGCGGAGAAGGGTGGGTCACCGCCGAGTACGCCATGCTGCCCCGCTCCACCAACACCCGCGGTGACCGCGAGGCCGTCAAGGGCAAGATCGGCGGCCGCACGCACGAGATCAGCCGGCTCATCGGCCGCTCCCTGCGCGCCGTCGTCGACTACAAGTCGCTCGGCGAGAACACCATCGTCCTCGACTGCGACGTCCTCCAGGCCGACGGCGGCACCCGCACCGCCGCGATCACCGGCGCCTACGTGGCACTCGCCGACGCGGTCGCCTGGGCCCAGCACAAGAAGCTCGTGAAGGCCGGCCGGCAGCCGCTGACCGGCACCGTCTCGGCCGTCTCCGTCGGCATCGTCGGCGGCGTCCCCCTCCTCGACCTGTGCTACGAGGAGGACGTACGCGCCGAGACCGACATGAACGTCGTCTGCACCGGCGACGGCCGCTTCGTCGAGGTGCAGGGCACCGCCGAGGCCACACCCTTCGACCGCAAGGAACTCAACGCCCTGCTCGACCTGGCGGTCGCGGGCTGCGACCAGCTCACCGCGATCCAGCGGGCGGTCCTCGAGGCAACCGCATAGCGCCGCCCGGCGTTTTCAGGGACAGCCGCACTACTGCGATGGGGCGCCCGGGGCCTTCCCGGGCGCCCCACGCAGCTCTCCACGACCCCCACGGGTCGGCGAGCCGGACCGGCCGGCGCGCCACGGAGCGTGCGGCACCGCCAACGGGGAGGGAAACCGTTCCATGGCCGCGCGCCACCGCCGACGCATCGCCACCGCCGCATTCGCCGCCGTCGCCGTACTCACCGCCGTGGGCGCGAGCGCGGGCTGCGACGCCGTCGACAAGGCGATCGACTGCGTACAGACCGCCGACGCCATCGCCGACAGCGTCACCGACCTTCAGCAGGCCGTCGAGAACGCCGCGAACGACCCCGCACAGACCGACACGTCCCTCGACTCCATCGAGAAGAACCTCGACCAGATCGGCGATAAAACGGACAACGTCGACGTCAATAAGGCAGTCGACGACCTCCGCAAGGCCGTCACCGACGTCCGCCAGGCCGTCCAGAACGGCAACAAGACCCCCGACGTCGGACCGGTGACCGACGCAGCGGGAGAGCTGACCAAGGTCTGCCCGTCGTAGCGCCCCGCAACCCCCGGGGGCAGGGGCGGGCGCGGCCCGCGGCGCACGGATACTGGGGGGCATGACCCGCCTGATCCTCGCCACGCGCAACGCCGGAAAGATCACCGAACTCAGGGCGATCCTCGCCGACGCGGGCCTCCCGCACGACCTGGTCGGCGCGGACGCCTACCCCGACATCCCCGACGTCAAGGAAACAGGCGTCACCTTCGCCGAGAACGCCCTGCTCAAAGCCCACGCCCTGGCCCAGGCCACGGGTCTGCCCGCGGTGGCGGACGACTCGGGCCTGTGCGTGGACGTCCTGCACGGCGCCCCCGGCATCTTCTCGGCCCGCTGGGCCGGCTGGCACGGCGACGACAAGGCGAACCTGGATCTGCTCCTGGCCCAGCTCGCCGACATCGACGACGCCCACCGCGCCGCCCACTTCGCCTGCGCGGCGGCCCTGGCCCTGCCGGACGGCACGGAACGCGTGGTCGAGGGCCAACTGAAGGGCACCCTCCGCCACACCCCGTCGGGCAGCAACGGCTTCGGCTACGACCCGATCCTCCAGCC
This sequence comes from Streptomyces sp. CA-106110, assembly GCF_050936285.1. Classification (NCBI taxonomy): domain Bacteria; kingdom Bacillati; phylum Actinomycetota; class Actinomycetes; order Kitasatosporales; family Streptomycetaceae; genus Streptomyces; species Streptomyces sp. CA-106110. The sequence continues at coordinate 7,553,373 of NZ_JBNJNB010000001.1, forward strand.
GGAGGGCGAGACCCGCACCTGCGCCGAACTGGCCCCCGAGGAGAAGAACGCGATCAGCCACCGGGGGAAGGCGTTTCGGGCGCTGGTACCGGTGGTGCGGGAGTTGCTGGGCTGAGGCCCGGCCATGAGCAAGGCCCGGTCCGTATGGACCGGGCCTCTTCATGTCTGTGCGGTCGGTGGGACTCGAACCCACACGGGATTTCTCCCACGGGCACCTAAAACCCGCGCGTATCGCCTATTTCGCCACGACCGCCCCAAAGCGGGCATTTCATTGCGCTGCGCCGCTTTGTGTCGCTCAGTGTACGGGGGAGTCCTCCTGCCTCGCCGAGCGCCCGCCCTTCTGCCTGCACCATGTTGCGGTCAGTGCATGGCAGTTCGGGCACAGGTACCGCAGGTTCTCGATGCGGTTGTCCAGCCAGTCGCCGTTGATGTGATCGATCTGAAGTGTGATCGGCTGCCCCAGCCACTGCCCCTGGTTTCCACAGGACGCGCAGCGGTAGGCAGTTCCCTCTTCCTGGAGCGCTGCGTGCAGGCGCGTCCGGTTGGGGCGCGCCGAACCGTCAGGGAGGACCACCAGCACCCGTTCCGCCGTGGCTGTGCGTGGAGCCACCGGTTCGACACCCCAGGTGCGCCGTGTGAAGTGGCTGGTGTCCAGGCCGAGTCGGGCGACCGCCCGGCGTACGCGCCGGTGGTTCGTGTCGTTCACCTCGAGTCCCAGGGCACGCATGACGTCGGCGTAGCTCATGGCCTTGGGCACGGCCGCGCGTAGTGCGTCCTCGGGGACCGCGGTACGGGCGTTGCGAAAGTGGGATGTGTCGATGCGCTGTTCTCGGAACATCCGTCCCAAGGCGGCGCGCGACCGGCTGTCATCGGGCACTCCCAGGATCCGGGCTGCTTCCCGCACACTTCCGGCGGACCTGGCTGCGGTCCGCAGTTGGTCGTGGGTGAAGGGAAGGTCCAAGTACGGCCGGTCGATGCCCGGGAAGTGGCTGATGTCGATACCGGCTGCCGCAATGCGGCGCCGGATGTGCGCGAGGGTGCCGGTCGCGGGCGTGGCGCCGAGCTTCAGCGCGACTTCGCGCAGCGTCGTGGACGATGCCGCCGCGGCGGCGATCGCGGCGTCCGGATATCTGCGCCATGGGCTTCGATGTGTGAAGTGACCGGTGTCGATTCCGTGGGCGGCGACTCGTTGCTGCAGAACGCGGCGCTGCCCGCCGCTGGGCTTGAGGCCCAGTCGGCGCATGAGGTCGTTCCACGTGCAGGACTGTGCGACCGCCGATGCCAGCGCGATTCGGTCGTACGGGCCCGTGGCCATGGCGCCCCCTCCGCTCTCGGCCGCGTGTTCGCAGCCCGTACGGATCAACGAACCGGATATCGGACAGTCACGCCCGGGAACGAAAACGGCCCGCGCCGGGGTGTACCGGTGCGGGCCGCGGGGCTCGAGGGATGTGTCGTCAGATGCCCAGGTCCTTGATGATCTTCGCCACGTGCCCCGTCGCCCGCACGTTGTACAGGGCGCGCTCGACCTTGCCCTCCTCGTCCACGATCACCGTGGAACGGATGACGCCGACGACCGTCCTGCCGTACATCGTCTTCTCGCCGAAGGCGCCGTACGCGTCCAGGACCTGCTTGTCGGGGTCGGCGAGGAGGGTGACCTCCAGGGACTCCTTCTCACGGAACTTCGCGAGCTTCTCCGGCTTGTCGGGCGAGATGCCGATGACGTCGTAGCCCGCGCCCGCCAGCAGTTCGAGGTTGTCGGTGAAGTCGCACGCCTGCTTGGTGCAGCCCGGGGTGAGCGCGGCCGGGTAGAAGTACACGATGACCTTGCGGCCCTTGTGGTCGGCCAGGGAGACCTCGTTGCCGTCGGCGTCCGGCAGGGTGAAGGCGGGGGCGGTGTCGCCGGGCTTGAGTCGCTCGCTCATCGGTACCTCACGTGGCAAGGGGCGGGTTACCCCGACGAGCCTAATCTCCTTCCGGTGCCTCCAGTGGGGGTGCCGGGGAGTGCGTCGGGGACGAAGCTGACAGACTGTCGACCACAGATGCAGGAATTGCGCGGAACACGTCGCAAACGACCACGGAGGAAGCGCGGTGGCGGACACGTCGAGCACGCCGGACACCAGGACTCCGGCGCAGATCGAGGCGGACATCGAGCGCCGTCGCGAAACCCTCGCCGAGACGCTCGACGAGATCGGCGTCCGGGTGCACCCGAAGACGATCGTCGGGGACGCGAAGGCCAAGGTCGTCTCCAACATCGACCACACGCTCGGGCGCGCCTACGTCGGCGTCAACCGGGTCGTCAGCGAGGTGAAGGGGCAGTTCGTCACAAAGGACGGTGCGCCGCGTCTGGAGCGTGTCGTGCCCGTGGCGCTGGTGGTCGTGGGGGTCGTCGGGCTGCTCGCCTACGGCTCCCGGCGGCGCAAGGGCTGACCCGGACGCGCACGGAGCCGTCGAAGGCGGGTAGGTTCGGGGGCGTGAGCGAGAAGACCCACCACGACAAGTTGCCCATCCGGATGCTGCACGACCGTGTGCTGGTGCGGCAGGACGCCGCCGAGGGTGAGCGCAGGTCCGGCGGCGGCATCCTGATCCCCGCGACGGCGGCCGTCGGCCGGCGCCTCGCCTGGGCCGAGGTCGTCGCGGTCGGGCAGAACGTACGGACCGTGGAGCCGGGTGACCGGGTCCTGTACGACCCGGAGGACCGGGCCGAGGTCGAGGTCCGTGGGACCGCGTACGTCCTGATGCGCGAACGCGATCTGCACGCCGTGGCCGCGGACCGCTTCGAGGGGTCGGAGGATTCCACGGGCCTGTACCTGTAGTTCACGTCGCAAAGGGGCTGGTGGCGGCTGTCACCAGCCCCTTTTTACGTTTCTTTGCTACGGTGGGCCGACCCGTGAGGGACCCGACGAGACGCGCCGTACCGGGACCGCAAAGACGACGCACCCCCTGTTGATCACGAGAACACGGAGGTGCCGTCATGGCCTGGGTTCTGCTTGTCGTCGCCGGCCTGCTGGAGGTCGGCTGGTCGGTCGGGATGAAGTACACCGACGGTTTCACCCGCCTGTGGCCGAGTCTGGCCACCGGCGCCGGCATCGTCGCGAGCATGCTGCTCCTGTCGTACGCCGCGAGATCGCTGCCGATCGGTACGGCGTACGGCGTCTGGGTGGGCATCGGCGCGGCGGGTGCGGCAGTGCTGGGCATGGCGGTCCTCGGCGAGCCCGCGACGGCCGCGCGGATCTTCTTCGTGGCGCTGCTGCTGGTGGCCGTGGTGGGGCTCAAGGCGACCTCGCCGCACTGATCCGCACGAGCCGCAAGATTCTGATGACTCGGACGATCCGGATCGACGGTCGTCCCGGCGGGGCATCCCGCCCGTTCACGCCCCTGCCGGTTCACGCTCCCGCTCCACCCGTCGCCCCGAGTGGGCCGGCCGTGTTGCCGGTCCCGGTGATTCCGCCGTCGCCGGGGCTGCGGTTTGGTTCCGTATCGCCTCCGGTGCCGGTGGTGCCGCGCCGGCCGGGAGGGCCGCCTGTTCCCGCGGTGCCGCCGGTGTCCGGGGTGGCCCCGTCGCCGGTGGTGCCGCCCGTGCCCGCGGTGCCGCCGCCGGTCGTGCCCGGTGTGCTGCCCGCTCCGGTGGTGGCGCCGTCGCTCCGACCGGGGGTCCGGTTCTGGTTCTGCCCCGGGGTGTTCGTCGGGCCGCCGTTGTTCCGGGGGCCGGCGCCGCCGGGCCGGTCGTCCCAGTTGTAGCCGCCGTTGAAGTCGCCGTTGTAGTCGCCGGGGGGCTCGTCGTAGGGCTGCGCACCCTCCTGCAGCTGCAGGTTGAAGTTTTGGATCTGATTGCCCTGGAGGGCCGCCTCCGTGAACTGGGCCCAGATCTCCGCCGGTGCGCCGCCGCCGTTGACGCGGTCCAGGCCCGTCGCTCCGTAGAGCGACTCGTGCCGGCCGGTGTCCGGGTCCTGGCCCATCACGGCGACCACCGTCGCCAGGTCCGGGGTGTAGCCGGCGAACCAGGCGGCCCGGTCGTCCTCCGAGGTGCCCGTCTTGCCCGCGGCGGGCCGGCCGGCGGCCTGGGCGGCCGTTCCGGTGCCGCTGTCCACCACGCTCTGCAGGATGGACGTGGTGGTGTCCGCCGCCTCGCGGCTCACCACCTGCCTGGGGGTCTCGTCCGGCAGCGTGACGTTCTCCTTGCCGTCCTTGGAGACCTTCTCGATCAGCGTGTAGGCGCCGTGCTTGCCGTGGTTGGCGAGCGTCGCGTACGCCTGGGCCATGTCGAGGACGCTGGCGGTGGCCGCACCGAGCGCGATCGACGGGTACGGGCTCATTTCGGGCGTGTTCTCGGGCACCCCGAGGTCGATCGCGGTCTGCCGGACCTTGGACGGGCCGACGTCGACCGCCATCTGGGCGTACACCGTGTTCACCGACTTGTCGGTGGCCGTGCCGACGGTGATCGGGCCGTACGAGACCTCGTCCTCGTTCTCGGGCGCGTATGTCCCGCCGCTCCAGCCGTCCACCGGGAGCTTGTTCGTGCCGTCGTACACCGTGTAGGGGTTGATGGTGTCGCCGTACTGCGTTTTGGCAGTGTTCTGGACGGCCGAGGTGAACACGAACGGCTTGAACGTGGAGCCGACCTGGTAGTCGCGGCGGGTCGCGTTGTTGACGTACTGCTTGGTGTAGTCGATGCCGCCGTACATCGCGAGGACCTTGCCGGTGGCCGGGTCGATGGCCACGCCGCCCGCGCGGACGTACCGGTCGACTTTGCGGTTCTTCTTGTCGAGCCTGCTCATCAGCTGGTCGTTCACGGCCTGGGTGAAGGCGTCCTGCTTGGACTTCTGCAAGGTGGTGGTGACGCGGTAGCCCCCGGCGGCCAGGGTGCTCTCGTCGATGACCTTGTTGCCGACGAGGTAGTCCCTGATGGCCTCGACGAGGTAGCCGCGCTGGCCGGACAGGCCGGGCGCGGTCACCGGCTCGCGTGGCATGGGGAACGTCACCGCCCGTCGTTGCGTCTCGGTCAGCCAGCGCATCTTCACCATGCCGTCGAGGACGTACTTCCAGCGGGCCATGGCCGCCGGCCCGTTCTCCGGGTGGGCGATGATGTCGTACTGGCTGGGTGCGTTCAGCAGGGCGGCGAGGTAGGCGCTCTGACCGACCGTGAGTTTTTTGGCGTCCACGCCGTAGTAGGCCTGTGCGGCGGCCTGGATGCCGTACGCGTTGCGGCCGAAGTAGCTGGTGTTGAGGTAGCCCTCGAGGATGTGGTCCTTGCTCTTCTCGCGGTCGAGCTTGATCGCGATGAAGAACTCCTTCACCTTTCGGGTGATGGTCTGCTCCTGGGCCAGGTAATAGTTCTTCACGTACTGCTGGGTGATCGTGGATCCGGACTGCTTGCCCTTGCCGCTGGCCGTGTTCCAGGCGGCGCGGACCATCGCCTTGGGGTCGACGGCGGACTCGGAGTAGAAGTCGCGGTCCTCGGCGGCGAGCGCCGCGTGCTGGGCGTCCTTGGACATCTGTGCGAGCGTCACGTTCTGGCGGTTGACCGAGCCGTCGCGGGCCAGTTCGGTGCCGTCCGCGTACAGGTACACGTTGCTCTGTTTGGTTGCGGCGGCGTTCGCGGCCGGGATGCTGACGATGGCGTATCCGAGCGCGAACAGGCCGGTCAGGAGCAGGAGTCCGGTCACGAAGGCGCCGAGCACCGTCCGCCAGGTCGGGATCAGCCTGCGCCGGCCCGTGCGGCCTGGACGCCCGGGCCGGCCGGGTGGTGGCCCGGTCAGCCCGGGCAGCTCGTCTTCTTCGGGTGCCAGGGTCTGGCTGCTGTGTTGCGGCTCGTCGCTCATCGTCTGCCGGACTCCCGTTTCGCGTCGTACGTTCCCGTACGCCAAGTGCGTCCCCGATGAAGACTGCCGCACCTCGCGCCCACGTTCCCGTTATGACGGACATGTCGGGCGTGGAAAACACGTGGTACACCACTTGTCCGCGCGCTAGGCTCCAGCGCTTCGGCCCGCCTGCGTCGAAGGAGGTTTCCCGTGGGGACAGGGCGGTTGTACGCCGCCGTCGCCGCCGGTGGTTTCCGGCGGTATGCGACCTACCGAACCGCGACCGCGGCGGGAGTCTTCACCAACACAGTCTTCGGGTTGATCTTGGCATACACCTACCTTGCCCTGTGGAACGAGCGACCCCACCTGGGTGGATACGACCAGGCGCAGGCTCTTACGTTCGTTTGGGTGAGTCAGGGGCTGCTGATGACGGTGGCCGTGTTCGGCGGCGGCTTCGAGGACGAACTGATCGAACGCATCCGAACCGGTGACATCGCCATCGACCTGTACCGGCCCGCCGACCTCCAGCTGTGGTGGCTGGCCTCGGATGCCGGGCGGGCCCTGTTCCATCTGCTAGGCCGGGGCGTGGTCCCGCTGGTGTTCGGCGCGCTGGTCTTCCCGCTGGCACTGCCGGCCCGGCCGCTGGCCTGGATCGCCTTTGTGATCGCGGTGGCGCTGGGGGTTCTGGTGAGCTTCGCGATCCGCTTCGTCGTGGCGCTGGGTGCTTTCTGGCTGCTCGACGGGGCGGGTGCCGCCCAGCTCGCCGCGCTGGTGGCGGTCTTCTGCTCGGGCCTGCTGCTGCCGCTCAACGTCTTCCCCGGCGCTCTCGGCGAGGCCGTCCGCGTGCTGCCCTGGTCCGCCCTGATGCAGGCTCCGGTGGATGTGCTCCTAGGCCGGGCGCGGCCCCTGCCCACGTACGCCTTCCAGGGTGCGTGGGCGGTCGTGCTGCTGGCCCTCGGCCGGCTGGTGCAGTCGGCCGCGACCCGGCGGGTGGTGGTCCAGGGTGGCTGACACGGCTCACGGCGGGGCGCGGGAGTACGGGCGCGTGCGGGCGGGGCTGCGCGCCTATTTCCTGATCAGCGGCATGTGGATCCGCTCCACGATGGCCTATCGCGCCTCCTTCGCCATGACCGCGTTCGGCAACTTCGCGGCGACCGCGTTCGACTTCGTCGCGATCATGCTGATGTTCTCGCGTATCGATGTGCTCGGCGGCTACCGCCTGCCCGAGGTCGCGTTCCTGTACGGCCTGTCCGCAACTGCCTTCGGTCTCGCAGACCTCGCGCTCGGTTCGATGGACCGGTTGGGGCGGCGGGTGCGCGACGGGACGCTGGACACGATCCTGGTCCGCCCGGTGCCCGTGCTCGCGCAGGTCGCTGCGGACCGTTTCGGGCTGCGCCGGATCGGCCGGATCACCCAGGGGGTGCTGGTCCTCGGGTACGCCGTCACCTCCCTGGACGTGTCCTGGACCCCGCTGAAGGTGGCGATGGTCCCGCTGTCGCTGCTGAGCGGCGCCGTGATCTTCTGCGCCGTGTTCGTGGCGGGCGCGGCCTTCCAGTTCGTCGCGCAGGACGCCTCCGAGGTGCAGAATTCGTTCACGTACGGCGGTCAGACCATGCTGCAGTACCCGCCCACCGTCTTCGCCAAGGACCTGGTGCGCGGGGTGACGTTCGTGCTGCCGCTGGCCTTCGTCAACTGGCTGCCCGCACTGTATGTGCTGGGGCGGCCCTATCCGCTCGACCTGCCGGTGTGGGTCGCCTTCGCCCCACCGCTGGTCGCGGCGGGCTGCTGTGCGGCGGCGGGGGCGGCCTGGCGGGCGGGACTGCGTTCGTACCGGAGTACGGGGAGCTGAGGGCCCAGATGGAAGGTGGCTTCGTGGTGGACGGTGGCGGCATGGACGGTGGCCTCGTGGGCGGCGGCCTCATCGAAGTCGACCGGGTCGAGAAGGTGTTCGACGTGCGCCGGAAGACCGGCTTCCTGCGCCGTGAGCGGCGGCAGGTGCGGGCCGTCGACTCGATCTCCTTCACCGTGACGCGCGGCGAGATGGTCGGGTACATCGGGCCGAACGGCGCCGGGAAGTCCACGACGATCAAGATGCTGACCGGGATCCTGACGCCGAGCGGCGGCCGGCTGCGGGTCGCCGGCATCGACCCCGCCCGGGAGCGGACGCGGCTGGCCCGGCGCATCGGGGTGGTCTTCGGCCAGCGCACCACCCTGTGGTGGGACCTGCCGCTGATCGACTCCTACCGGCTGATGCACCGTATGTACCGCATCCCGGACGGGCGTTACCGGGAGAACCTGGACCGCTGCGTCGAACTCCTCCAGCTGGGCGGCCTGTTGGACGTCCCGGTCCGGCAGCTGTCCCTGGGGCAGCGGATGCGCGGCGACATCGCGGCGGCACTGCTGCACGACCCCGAGGTGCTGTACCTCGACGAGCCGACCATCGGCCTCGACGTCGCCTCCAAGGCCAGGGTGCGCGAATTCCTGCGGGACCTGAACGCCGAGCGCGGCACGACGGTGCTGCTGACCACGCACGACCTGCAGGACATCGAGCAGTTGTGCTCACGCGTGATGGTCATCGACCACGGGCGGCTGGTCTACGACGGCGGGCTCGCCGGACTGCACGAGGTGGGCGACAGCGAGCGCACCCTGGTGGTCGACCTGGAGCGGGAGATGCCGCCGATCGAGGCACCGCCCGCGCGCGTGGTGCGGGTCGAGGGGGCGCGGCAGTGGCTGGCGTTCCCGGCGTCGGAGTCGGCTGCCCCCCTGGTGGCCCGGGTCGCCGCGGAGTACCCGCTGGTGGACCTGTCGGTGCGGGAGCCGGACATCGAGGCGGTCATCGCGAAGATGTACGCGGGGCTGGGACAGGCCGAGCGAGCGGTGTCGTAGCCCGCCGCCCGACGACCTCGTAGGCTGATCGCATGACCGACGCCGTGTCTTCCGACGGGACACCTCCCAGGCCCTCCGTCCCGGATCTCCGTGCTTCCGACGCCGACCGCGAACGTGTCGCCGAGGTCCTGCGGGACGCCCTGGCCGAGGGCCGGCTCGACATGGAGGAGTTCGAGGAGCGGCTGGAGGCGACGTACAAGGCGCGGACGTACGGGGAGCTGGCGCCGATCACCCGGGACCTGCCCGCGGCGGGCGTCACGGCTCCGCCGGTCTCGCTGGTCAAGGAGCCGGTGGGAGACGGGGATTGGGCGGGGCGGGTCGTCGGCGGCGACGGGTCGTCCACCTGGGCCGTCGCCATCATGTCCGGGTTCCAGCGCAAGGGGCGCTGGACGGTGCCGAAGCGGTTCAGCTCCTTCGTCCTCTGGGGCGGCGGTGAGATCGACCTGCGCGAGGCGCACTTCGCGGACCGCGAGGTCGAGATCAACTGCGTCGCGATCATGGGCGGGGTCAGCGTCATCGTGCCGCCGGGTGTCGAGGTGGTCGTACGCGGCATCGGGATCATGGGCGGCTTCGACCACCGCGAGGAGGGCGTGCCGGGCGAGGCGGGCGCGCCGCGCGTGATCGTCACCGGGTTCGCCTTCTGGGGCGGAGTCGGCGTCGAGCGCAAGCTGACCCGGGCCGAACGGCAGCGGCTGAAGGAGGAGCGGCGCCGGGAGAAGCTGGACCGCAAGGCCGTTCGCAGGGACCTGCACGCGTCCCACCGCGAGGCCCTGGAAGCGCATCGCGACCTGCTGCGGGATCGCCGTGACGAGCGCCGGGAGTGGCATGAGGAGCGCCGCGAGCGGCACGAGGAGCGCCGGGAGGCCCGGCGCGAGCACCGCGACCGGCGGCGGAGCGGAGAGTACTGACCGGGCGTCCCGCCTCGGACGGCACCGGCCGGGTCGGGCTGGGCCCGTACTGAGCCGGGCTCTGTCGGCGGGTGCCGCACCGCTTCGCGGTCGGCCTCCGGCCGCGGCACGCACAGCGGTCGCGGACCGGCCCCCGTCCCCGTTCTCACAGCTGCGCCGGTGCCGCCCCCTTCAGCGAGGAGAGGTCGAAGACCTCCGCCATCCGGCGGAAACCCGCGTCGCTGGGGTGGAGGTGGTCGCCCGAGTCGTAGTCGGCGCGCAGCCTGCGCGGGTCGTAGGGGTCGCGCAGCGCCCTGTCGAAGTCGACGACCTCGTCGTACACCGTGCCCGAGCGGATCTGCGCGTTGATGGCCTGCCGCACCTCCTCGCGGTCGTCCCGGTAGGCGGGGTAACCCTGGAACGGCATGAGCGTCGCGCCCACGACCCTGAGTCCGTGCGCGTGCGCCTCGCGGACTAGGGTGCGCAGCCCGGCCGTGATCCGGTCCGGGTCGGCGTGGCCGGGGTCGCGCAGGATGTCGTTCACACCGAGCTCGATGACGACCGCCTTGACGTTCGCACGGCCGAGGACGTCACGCCCGAAGCGGGCGAGGGCACTCGGGTTGTCGGCGATGGAGGCGCCCCCGCTCGATGGGAGCGGCAGGGCGGACCCGCCGGCCAGCACGCGGTTGCCGCTGATGCCCTGGTTGACCACGCTGTAGCGGGGCACCTCGGCGGAGCCGGCGGCCTCGCTCAGCCGGCGGCCGAGGAAGTCGGTCCAGCGGCGGTTGGCGCCCTCGGTGGAGGTGACGCCGTCGGTGATCGAGTCGCCGAGCGCGACGACGGTGCCGACCGATTCCTTGCTGAGCAGGTCGAGAGCGGTCAGATAGCGCCAGTACGACGTCTGTTCCCGGTAGGCGGCACCGCCGGTGTCCTGGGTGCGGTCGCCCAGGGCGGCGTACGAGATCTGCCGTGCGGTCCGGTGGAAGGTGACCGGGCCCGACGGGTCGGGGGAGTAGGTGGTCACGAGCACGTCCGAGTCGCGCGGCACGGCGATCCGGACGGCGTCGCTGACCAGCTGCCGGCCCGGCGGGATGACGACCGAGACGGCCCCGGCGAAGGTGAGCGGGCGCAGGGTGCCCGCGGCCGCCGCCGCGTCGTTGTGGGCCGCGGCGAGGGCGATCGAGGCGTGGCTGACGGTCAGCGGCCGCTGACCGTAGAGATTGGACAGCGTGATACGGGCGCTAGTACCCCCGATGCCCACGTGCACGACGTTGCGCACGGAGCGTCCCGCCATCCCGTACGTCCCGGTGCCCGGCTCGGCACCGGAGGGCGAGGCCGACCATGCGCCGACCCAGACGCCGGTGGAAGCGGGGGCGGCGGTGCCCGGCCGGCCGGGAAGGCCGTCGGTGAGCGTCCCCTGGTCACCGCCGTCGCCGGTCGTGGCGCCGATGAATATGCCGGCCGACACGGCCAGGATGAGCGTGCACAAGGCAGCGATCAGGGCATAACCGTTTCGCCTGGTCATGCTGCGAGTGTTCTCCTCGGGACGGGAGTCCGGGGCTCCGGTGTCGATCATCACCATGATGCGTCATGGCGCGGGAGGAGGCCGACGGGACCCGTGGCGGATCGTGACGGAACGGACAGGCCTTGCCCCAGTGTCCGGGTTGCCCGGCGTCCGGGGAACCCGGACGAGACCCTGAAAAGCCCCGAGACTTCTCCGTGCGGACAGACGCCGGGAACTCCCGTTCCGTTCCATGAGTCGGTCAGGAAGGGACAATGTGTACGGGGGACACGAACGGGTGGAGTGGATGGAACGCACGGAACCGGAGGAAGTGGTGGCTGAGGTGCCGCCTGCCCGCTCGGATACCGCCACGAGCCGGGCGATGACGGCTTTCAGCCCCGCCGACGAGGAGAAGCGCCGAGGTGTGCGCCGGATGAAGAGCACGGCGACCGGGCTGCTGCTCCTCGTGGCGCTCGTGTACGCCCTGGCCACCTGGGCGCGGGGCGCGGGCGCGGGCCCCTGGGCGGCCTATGTGGCCGCCGCGGCAGAGGCAGGCATGGTCGGTGCGCTGGCCGATTGGTTCGCGGTCACCGCGCTCTTCAGGCACCCGCTCGGCCTGCCCATCCCGCACACGGCGATCATCCCCAACAAGAAGGACCAGCTCGGCATCTCCCTCGGCGAGTTCGTCGGCGAGAACTTCCTCTCCCAGGAGGTCGTGCGACAGCGCCTGCACGCCGTCGGCATCGCCGCCCGGCTGGGCACATGGCTCGCCGATCCGGAACACGCGGACCGGGTGACGGCGGAGCTGGCGACGGCCCTGCGGGGAGCGCTGACGGTGCTGCGCGACTCGGACGTCCAGGCGGTGGTCGGCGAGGCCATAACGCGCCGCGCCGACGCGCAGGAGATCGCTCCGCCCCTCGGCAAGATGCTGGAGAAGGTCGTCGCGGACGGCGGCCACAAACGGGTCGTCGACCTGATCTGCGTCCGCGCCCACGACTGGCTCGTCCTGCACGACGACCAGGTCATGTCCGCAGTCCAGGGCGGCGCCCCCGGCTGGACTCCCCGGTTCGTCGACAAGAAGGTCGGCGAGCGGGTCTACAAGGAACTGCTGCGCTTCGTCACCGAGATGCGCGACTCGCCCACGCACCCCGCGCGCGGTGCCCTCGACCGGTTCCTCGCCGACTTCGCCTCCGACCTCCAGTCCGACACCGACACCCGCGCCCGCGTGGAGCGGCTCAAGGGCGATGTACTGGGCCGGGGCGAGGTCCAGGACCTGATCGCCTCCGCCTGGACGGCCGTCCGCTCCATGATCGTGTCCGCTGCCGAGGACGAGCACAGCGAGCTGCGGCAGCGCGTACGGGCCTCGCTGTTGTCGCTGGGCCAGCGCATGGCCACCGAGGAGCGGACCCAGTCCAAGGTCGACAAGTGGGTGGAGAGCGCCGCGGTGCACGTCGTGACGACGTACCGCAGGGAGATCACGTCCTTGATCACGGACACCGTCGCTGGCTGGGACGCCGTGCACACCACGCGGAAGATCGAGGCGCACATCGGCCGCGACCTGCAGTTCATCCGGATCAACGGCACGGTGGTGGGCTCGCTCGCGGGGCTGTTGATCTACATCGTGTCGCGGGCGCTCGGAGCGTAACCGTCCGCCGATCGGGCACTCGGGGTGGGTGCGGCGTCACCCGGCGTCCCCGAGGAGGCAACCATGTCCGTCACCGCGCCCCCACCCGGCACGGTCACCACCGCGATCCCCGCCCGCCTGGATCGTCTGCCCTGGTCACGCTGGCACTGGACGATCGTGATCGGGCTCGGCACGGTATGGATCCTGGACGGCCTCGAGGTCACGGTCGTCGGCAACATCGCCAGTCGTCTCTCCGAGCCCGGCAGCGGGTTGCCGATCTCCTCGAGCGCGGTCACCGGCACGGCGGCCGCGCTCTATGTGGCGGGCGCCTGTGTCGGTGCGCTGTTCTGGGGGCGCCTGACCGACCGCTACGGCCGCAAGAACCTCTTCATGATCACCCTCGCGGTCTACCTCGCGGCCACCGCCCTGACCGCGGTCTCCTTCTCGACCTGGTGGTTCTTCCTCTTCCGCTTTCTGACCGGCTTCGGCATCGGCGGCGAGTACGCGGCCATCAACTCCGCGATCGACGAGCTGATCCCGGCGCACTACCGCGGCCGCGTCGACCTGATCATCAACGGCAGCTTCTGGCTGGGCGCGATCGGCGGCTCGCTGCTGTCGATCGTCGCGCTGAACACCGACCTTCTGCCCGTGAACGTGGGCTGGCGGCTGACGTTCGCCCTCGGCGCCCTCCTCGCCCTGGTGATCCTGCTCGTGCGCCGGCACGTCCCCGAAAGCCCGCGCTGGCTGCTGATCCACGGCAGGGAGAAGGAAGCGGAACGCGTGGTGACCTCCATCGAGCGGCAGATCGAGGACGAGAAGGGCGAGCCGCTCCCGGCGCCCAAGGGCGAGATCACCATCCACCAGCGCGAGAGCATCGGCTTCGCCGAGATCGCCCGCACCGTCTTCACCGTCTACCGCAAACGCGCCGTGCTCGGCTTCTCCCTCTTCATCGGCCAGGCCTTCCTCTACAACGCCATCACCTTCGGCTTCGGCGCGATCCTCACCAAGTTCTTCCACGTCCCCACCGGCGACACCGGCTACTACTTCGCCGTCATCGCCGTCGGCAACTTCCTCGGCCCGCTGCTGCTCGGCAAACTCTTCGACACTGTCGGCCGCCGGGTGATGATCTCGTCGACGTACCTGCTCTCCGGACTGCTGCTGTTCGGCACGGCCTGGCTGTTCGACCGGGGCTCGCTGAGCGCGGGAACACTGACGGCGTGCTGGTGTGCGGTGCTCTTCTTCGCCTCGGCAGGCGCGTCCAGCGCGTATCTGACGGTCTCCGAGATCTTCCCGATGGAGACGCGGGCCATGTCGATCGCCTTCTTCTACGCCCTCGGCACCGCCGCCGGCGGCATCAGCGGACCGCTGCTGTTCGCGGACCTCACGAGCACCGGCCGGGTCGGCGACACGGTCCTCGCCTTCCAGATCGGCGCGGCCCTGATGTGCGCGGCGGGGCTGGTCGCGGCCCTGCTCGCGGTCCGGGCGGAACGACGGTCGCTGGAGGACATCGCCACGCCGCTGACGGCGACGACGGCGGGGGCGGGGGCTCGGCCGTAAGTCTTTGGGGCGGGGCGCGGGTGAGGCCGTAGACCCGGCGTCGGAGCGCGGGCTGGGCCGTAGACCTGGCGCCGGGGCTCGGCCGGCGGCCGTGGGCCCGGTGCGGTGAACGGCATGGCCGGGGGCTGCGGGTTGGCGCCGCGGCGAAGGGCGTGGGCGGGTGGCTGCTGCGTGTCCGTCGCGGCGGGGGCGCGGCCCGGGGGCTGCGGGCGTGGTCGGGTGGCGTCGGGTCTTTCGCGCCTGCGAGGCCGCCGCGGCCGCGGGGCTGTGGCGGCTCCGGGTGCGTGGCTGCTGCGTTTCCGTGGCGGCGGCGGCCTGGCCCGGGGGCTGCGGGTCGGCGCCGTGGCGACGGGCGTGGTCGGGTGGCTTCGGGTCTGTCGCGGCTCCGAGGCCGTCGCGGCCGCCGGCGCGGGGCCGTGTGCGAGGTGCCCAGGGGGATCTGAGTACCCGTACTCTGCCGACTCCGCCGCTCCGCGGAAACCCTCGTACGCATGACCGAGAAGCTGCTCTGCCCGATGCGAACGCGTCCCTGGCCCGAGCGCTGGCTGATCCGCCTGCTCGGCGCCGCCCTCGCCGCCGCGGCCTACTTGCTGTGCCTCCCGTGGGACCCGCGCAACCAGCCGGCCACACCCACGGCCACCGAGGACACGACCCCCGTCACGGGCGTCGGCGTCCTCGTCCTCACCGTGACCCTGCTGCTCCTGGCGGCCTACTTCGGCCACTGGGACCACCTGGGCTGGCCGCTGCTCCTGGTCGCAACACCGCCTGCCGTGCTGATGTACGTCTCCTTCCGCACCCACCCCGCACCGGACGCCGCGCTGTGGCCCCTGGCATGGGGCTTCTACACGCTGCTGATCGCGGCGGGCGTGTTCGTGACGACCGGAGTGGCACGCGCGCTCCGCGGGGAGTGGGCGCGGGAGGACCTGCCGCAGACAAACCCGTTGTGACACGACAGCCCCTCCGCGGCCGTCAGGCCCCCGTCGTGGACCCCGGGCGCACGATCATCAGCACGGTGACGGCGGCCCACAGAAGGTTGAAGACACCGGTGGCCATGGCGAGCCGGACCGTGGCCCGCTCACCGACCACGCCGCCCTCGACCGCCTCCAGGATGGTGCCCTGGCGGGGCAGTACCAGGGCACCGAGCACCACTGCCGCGAGCGTGGTCAGCGCGATCGACACGATCAGCCAGGTGTCGCCGAGCACGCCCATGTTCTTGGCGGTGGCGAACCCGAACACGGGGACGACGACCCCGACGAGGGCGTAGACCCGGCAGATGCGGTGCAGAAGCGCGAGGCTGTGCCGGCTTTCCGCAGGCTCGGCGAGCACCTTGCGGGCGACGGGCGGGAACATGCTCGCGGCGACGGTGACGGGCCCGACGGCGACGATCGCGGCGAGGACATGGACGGCGAGAAGGAACTTGGTCACGGGCCGACGCTACGGGCGCGAAGATCACTGACGGAAGTGGCGGAATTGCCAGTACCCAACGGATTCCCGCCATGCACCCGCGCATGGCCGCCGACCTGCGGAGATCGAGGAGTATCCATCACCCCCGCGCCTTGGCCGTGACCCGGCGCCCCCGTACGCTCTCGCCATGCACACCGTGGCCATCCTGGCGCTGGACCAGGTGATCCCCTTCGACCTCTCGGCGCCGATCGAGGTCTTCTCACGCACTCGTCTGCCGGACGGACGGCCCGCCTACCGGGTACGGATCTGCGCACCGACGGAGGAGGTGGACGCGGGCACGTTCCGGATCCGGGCGCCGTACGGGCTCGAGGCGCTGGCGGAGGCGGACACGATCGTCCTGCCGGGCACGGAGGACCCGACACGGCCGCTTCCGGAGGGCGTCAAGGAGGCCCTTTGTGCGGCCGCCGCGAACGGCACGCGCATCGCGTCGGTGTGTGCTGGCGCGTTCGTGTTCGCCGCGACCGGGCTGCTGGACGGACGGCGGGCGACGACGCACTGGGTGGCGGCGGCCCTGCTGGCCGAACGCCACCCGGAGGTGACGGTCGACCCGGACGTGCTCTACGTCGACGAGGGCCAGTTCCTCACCTCGGCGGGCGCGGCCGCGGCGCTCGACCTGTGCCTGCACATGATCCGCAAGGACCACGGCTCGGCGGTCGCGGCGGACGCGGCCCGTCTGTCGGTCATGCCGCTCGAACGCGAGGGCGGCCAGGCCCAGTTCATCGTCCACTCCCGGCCGCCGGCCCCTGCGGGGACCACTCTGGAGCCGCTGCTGCACTGGCTGGAGGAGAACGCGGACCGCGACCTGACCCTGGACGACATCGCGGCCCGCGCGGGCACGAGCGCCCGCACCCTCAACCGCCGCTTTCGCGAACAGACCGGCACGACCCCGTTGCAGTGGCTGCACCGGGCGCGGATCCGGCGTGCCCAGTACCTCCTGGAGACGACGTCGCATCCCGTCGAGCGCATCGCGACCCAGACGGGGTTCGGCTCCCCCACGGCCTTCCGCGACCGCTTCAAGCGGGTCGTCGGGACGAGTCCGTACGCGTATCGGCGGACGTTCCGGGGAGTGAGCGGGCCCGTCTCCGGGGGCGGCGGGGGAGCGGCTGCCGGAGGGCTCGGCTGACCGGGGGCGCCTAACCGCGCCGGTCGGCCACGGCCCAGGAGGCGAGGGCGACGGCTCCGGCGACCCCGAACACCGCGGGCCACGCGCCCACCTTCTTGGCCAGCGGATGCGACCCGGCGAACGCCGCGACATACGCGGCGGTCAGCGCCCCGGCCGCAGCACCGCCCGCCTGCCGCCGCCACCGCTCGGCCGACGCGGCGCCCGCCACGGCGAGCACGGCCCCGCCGAGCTGCCGCTTCTTGCTCCAGCGGGCGACCCCGTACCCGCCGACGAGACCGGTCGCGGCCACCAGGGCCGTAGGAACCTTCGCCATCGCTTGCTGCCTCCTGTGCCGGTGTGTCCGGGTCGCCGTTGCGGCTGATGACCGAGGCTAACTCCGCGCCCGGCAGGACCATGGCCTCACCCCCTGCCCGGGCGCGCCCCCGCCGGCCGCGCCATGCCGTTCGGAAGGTCGGATCGGTCAAGAGCGGTGTGACGCCTGTGTCCAGGGCCGCCCTCAACGCGCGACGAGCCCAGGGTGGGATGAGACGCAGGTCACATGCACTCGCCCGCCCGGCCGGTCACATCGTGCGGTGGTGCTCCGTCAGGGCTGTGTAACCGTCGATACGGCAAGGAGATCGCCATGGAAGCCCGTCTCAACTTCTTCACCAACCCCGTGGCAGGCAAGTTCACGAGGTACATCAACTCGGCCGGCAAGGTGATCAGCGACTCGACGCTGCCCGCGGCGACGCAGGAACTCGTGAAGATCCGGGCCAGCCAGATCAACGGCTGCGCCTTCTGCACCGACATGCACACCAAGGACGCCGTGGCCGCCGGCGAGGACCACCAGCGCCTCCACCTCGTCGCCGCCTGGCGGGAGGCCACGGTCTTCACGGACGCCGAGCGCGCCGCCCTGGAACTGGTCGAGCAGGGCACCCGCATCGCCGACGCGGCAGGCGGCGTCCCGGACGAGGTCTGGGCGAACGCCGCGAAGTACTACGACGAGGACCAACTCGCCGCGCTGGTCTCCCTCATCGCCCTGATCAACGCGTACAACCGCATGAACGTCCTCGTCCAGCAGCCGGCGGGCGCCTACCAGCCGGGACAGTTCGGCTGAGCACGACCGGCTGACCGGGGGACGGGCCCGGAGGCGGAACCCGCCGCACACAGCGGCGGCGCCCGCCTCCGGGCTCGGCGTTGATCTCCCCAGGTGCGCTTTCTGCGCGGAGAAGGAGACCGGAGATACGCCCTGGGTGAGGAGTCGGCGTCGGGGCGGTTCAGCCGGCCGCGATGGCGGAGTACGCCCAAACATCCGCCGGAATCTCGTGCTTAAGCCGCCAGGTAACGGCCATCGGCTTGCTCCCCTTGTGCTCGACGTACTGAGCGGGGCCGAGCAGCATCCACGGCTGGGCCCCTCCGATGTCGGTGTTCTTGTATCGGCGTACGAAGAGCAGGACATGGCTGCCTTCAGCGACGTGACGCTGGTAGCGGAGCCCAGTGGGGGAGGTGTTCGACGTCTGGTTCTGGGACTCCCAGTGGAAGAGGGTCTCGCTCAGGGCGTAGTCGTGGTAACGCGTCTGCGGCGAGAAGTCCTTCTCATCCTTTTCCAAGGTGATGAGCAGAGCGTCGGTCCTCATGGACTCACACCATTTCACGCCCTCACGGAAGTCACCTGGCATGAAGCCGCCGATGAACGACTGGCCGAGTGCCGGGAGGATCTCTTCGCGGCTGTATGAGGCGTGCACGGTGAGGGGGACGCCGCTGGGGTCGCCGATCCCCAGGAGAGGGATCGGGACATGTTCGGTGTGGGCGAGGTTGTACTCCAGCACTTGCCTCAACTCGCTGCGTACGGCGTGCTGATTGCGGAGTGTGGCGAAGCCTTCGTCATAGTCCGCGAAGCCTTTGCGGGTGACGCCGCCCAAGGGCCACAGCTGGAAGAACAGCATGCGCGCGTAGGCCTGTTGCTGCTTGTTGAGGGCGCTGTAGGGCGGGGCGTCGTCCTCCAGCAGTCGTGTATACGCGGCAACACGCAGCGGGTCATCGACGTGGAGGAAGGCGGACACCCGCTTGAGGAGGGCCGCTTCGCCTTCTGGAGCCTCACCCTTCAACAGACCCGCGCGCCGGAGCAGTCCGGTCCAGGAGTTGCCGTTGCCTCGGTAGAGCTCTTTGAGCTCGCGCCCGCTCTCGTATAGGTAGCGACTGAGCTTTGGTTCTGCGTAGTCGGCTACCTCGCGTGCAAGTGCCGTGACATTGACCCCGATCTGCTCCTTGATATTCGCGATGATTGTTCTCTTGGCCTTCTCCTCCAGGATGATCTGGCAACCGGAGGGGAGCTGTGGAAAGTCATGCTCGATGCTGTCCAGCAGGCGTTTACGCGTCAGGTTGGTGAGAGCCCTGAACTGGTTCTCGAAGCGAAACTCCTTGCGGTGCTGGCCGATGAAGTCCAGCACAGTCAGGACGGCCTTGTTTTCGCTGCGGCGAAGCCCGCGGCCGAGTTGCTGAAGGAACACCGTGGCGCTGGAGGTGGGACGTAGCAGCAGAAGTGTGTCCACATCCGGCACGTCGAGGCCTTCGTTAAAGAGGTCGACCGAGAAGATGACCTGGAGCGTCCCGGATGCCAGCTCGGCTAGAGCTTGCTTCCGTTCCTCGGTCGGAGTCTCGCCCGACAGGGCCACGGCGTTGAGGCCGGCGGTCCTGAAGTACTCCGCCATGAAGTGCGCGTGTGCGACGGAGACGCAGAAGCCCAGTGCACGCATCGCGCCAGGCTCCGCAACCTTGTCCTCTACCGCCTTGACGACCAGGCGTGCTCGAGCATGGTTACCGGTCAGCACATTGCTCAGAGCGCCGGCGTCGTACGCGCCCCGCTTCCATTCGACGGCACTCAGGTCGGTGGTGTCACTGATCCCGAAGTAGTGGAAAGGGCTCAGGAGGTCATTTTCCAGGGCCTCCCACAGGCGCATCTCGGCGGCGATTCGACCGTCGAAGAACTCATCCTGGACGTTCCTGCCGTCCATGCGCTCGGGCGTGGCCGTCAGGCCCAGCAGCTCCACGGGTGTGAAGTGCTCGAGGATCTTCCGATACGTGGGTGATGTGCTGTGATGGAACTCATCAATCACGATCACATCGAAGTGGTCAGGAGCGAGCCGCTCCAAGGCACGTGCGCTGAGCGACTGGACGCTCGCGAAGACGTGTGTCCATCGATCGGGGATCTCTCCACTGTGGAAGGACTCGCCGAAGTTACCGTCGACCAAAACATCTTGGTATGTGCGGAGTGACTGTTGCAGGATCTCTCTGCGATGGGCAACGAACAACAAGCGTAGGTCGTGGCCGTGTTTCTTCCGCAGCTGCTTGTAGTCAAGAGCCGCCATCACAGTCTTGCCTGTGCCGGTCGCAGCCACGAGCAGATTTTGGTTCCGGCCGTGCACTTCGCGTTCGACTTCCAGCCGCTCCAGCATGTCGCGCTGGTGCGGGTAGGGCCGTACCTCAAGGCCAGACAGGGTGATACCGCGATCCGCCGTCGCTTTGGAAGAGACGCCTCCCGCAATTGCCAATGCTTCCTGGAGCCGCTCGCCATCCGTCGCGGGATCGTAGGCCTCGAAAGATGGGTCGCTCCAGTACGCCTCGAAGGTCGCCGCGAACTTCCTCAGGACATCGGGCGTTGCTACGGAAGAGAGCCGAACGTTCCACTCCAGGCCGTCCAGTAGTGCGGCTTTGGAAAGGTTGGAACTCCCGACGTACGCCGTGTCGTAACCGCTGTCACGGTGAAACAGCCATGCCTTGGCGTGGAGCCGCGTCGACCGCGTCTCGTAGTTGACCTTCACCTCGGCGCCGAACTCTTGTACAAGCCTGTCCAACGCCCGCCGCTCGGTTGCGCCGATGTACGTGGTCGTGATGACACGTATGCGCAGGCCTCGCTCCCGGGCTGCTCTGAGGGACTGCTCGATGATCCGCAGCCCGTGCCACTTCACAAAGGCACAAAGCAGGTCGACTCGGTCGGCGGTGGCGAGTTCGGCACGCAGTTCGAAGCCGAGGCTCGGATCTTCCGGCGCGTTTGTGAGCAGCGCGGTATCGGATAGGGGAGTGGCGGGGCGGAGCGCGAAGACGCCTGGAGCCTCCTGGCGGGTCAGGGCGAAGAGCTGCCGAGGTCCGTCAGCCACCATGTCAATCCATTCCTGCGCCCCTTCGAGTGTGCTGACGGACGCGAGGATGTGATTGGCCGCGTAGACCCGCTCCTCGGATGGGAGGTTTTGCAGGACACGTTGCACGGTGCTCGAGATGTGTCGGGCTAGGACATGCGGCACCGACTCTGCCCCGACTGACTCGCTGATGGGGTGCCAGCCGACGCTGGCAAGCTCCTTCAGCTGCTGTTCGAGACGAAGGGTGATGAGCTGCTCGTACAACCCAGCAGAGGGAGCTGGTGCGTGGCTGTGGCTATGAGACATCGATGTGTTCCCCCCGGTTGAGCATGTCCTTGGACGATGCAGCCGTTGTACCAGGAGGCCCTGACAGGGATGGTGGTGCGCTTCTTGTCTCCCCAGGTGACCGCTGCCGGCAGCCCCGTCAGCCGACCTCTCCGTGGCACTCCTCGTAAACCTGTTCCGTTCCGCACCAGCACACGCTGCCCCGCTCCGGCGGCCAAGCCACAGCCCGTCCTCGGGCCGCCAGTGTCGTCGCGTACTGGGGCAGGAGCGCCACGTCCGCCGGTGATGCGCCCTCCGAGGCCGCGAACGCCTCGTACGAGGGGACCGTGCCCGTCACGATGCCCAGGTTCGGTGTGCCGGAGGCGGCCAGTTCTCTCAGGGAGCCCTCTATGGTCGCCAGGTGCTCCTCGCGGGAGGGGTACTCCACGGTCAGCGTCGGGTACGCCGACACCAGTTCCGTCAGTTCGGTCGTCGGCCAGTGCAGGACCGCCACCGGGAACGGGCGGGACAGCGCCTCCCGGTACGCGCCCAGCTCTGCCCGCAGGCGGCTGATCTCGGCCTCCAGTTCCGCCGGGTTGTCCGAGCCCAGTGACCAGATCCGCTTCGGGTCGTGCAGCTCGTCCAGGGAGACCGTGGAGGAGTGCAGGGTGTCCGCCAGCCTGTCCCACTCGTCGTGCGCCGCGCCCAGCATGCGGCGGACCCGGTGGCGGCCGTACAGGAGCGGGTGCGTGGACTGCGGTGGCTCCGCGTGGTCACCGAGCAGGAGCGTCAGCCCCTCGGTGAACGTCGCCTCCGCCGCCTCCAGCTCGTCGTGCGTCTCCAGGGACTCCGCGACGATCAGCCAGGGCGCCGGCTGCCCGGGGGAGGCCATGCGCACTCCGTCGATGATCGCCCGGGCCTCGGCCTCGTGGTCGTACTCCCACAGGTTCGACGCCTTCAGTGCTCGTACGAGGTGCGGGTTCTCCAGCGGCTCGGACGATGACAGCAGCCGGTCGTACAGCGCGGTGGCACCGGGGCGGTCGTCGGCCAGTTCCCGGTGGGCCGCGGACTGCAGCAGCAGGTGTTCCGCGTCCTCGGGATACAGGCCGGCAGCCCGCTCCAGGCGTGCTGCTTCGGCGTTGTGGTCGACGTTCTCGGCAGGCGTGTCGGGGCGCATGGGGGACACCGTACTGCCGCCGACCGACAAAGGAGAGAGATTCGCAGGCCAGGGGTTGCGGAGGGGTCGGTGAGTCGTGCGGCCGGGTGCCCCCAGGTGTGTGGCAGTCCGTGACGATCGGATACCGCCGCTGCGTTTCGCTGGGCGTTCGTCGGTGGGACGGGAGCGCGTCAATCGCTGCACGCTCATGGCCACTTGAAGCCGCACCCCTTATCGTCCGGCCCCATGCGCACCCCCGTCGTGCACCACGCCCTCCGGCGGCGCCGTGCCCGGCGCCTGCGGGCTCTGTGGACCGGTGGTGAGCTGCTGGTCACCGTCGGCGTCGTGCTTCTGCTGCTCGTGGTGCATCAGCTGTGGTGGACCAACCGGGAGGCGCGGCAGGGAGCCGAGCGCAAGGTGCAGGCGCTGGAGCGGGAGTGGGGCGCGCCGGAGGCCTCCTCGTCGGCCGGTGGCTCCGTGAGTACGCCTACGGCCGGCAGTACCGGCGCCACGAGCGGGTCCGGAGTCCGGAAGCAAGGACGGACGGCCGTGAGCGGGCCCGTTCGTCCCGGCCCCTCCCAGGCCTACGCCGTCCTCATCATCCCGC
Organism: Streptomyces sp. CA-106110; assembly: GCF_050936285.1. Lineage (NCBI taxonomy): Bacteria > Bacillati > Actinomycetota > Actinomycetes > Kitasatosporales > Streptomycetaceae > Streptomyces > Streptomyces sp. CA-106110. Next base: position 7,576,355 of record NZ_JBNJNB010000001.1, read on the forward strand.
GGCTCTCCCTGCGCGCCCCCGTCGCCGAGGGCGTCAGCAAGGCCGACGTGCTCAACAAGGGCTACGTCGGTCACTACCCGGGCACCGCCCAGCCGGGCCAGGCGGGCAACTTCGCGCTCGCCGGGCACCGCAACACCCACGGCGAACCCTTCCGGTACCTCAACCGTCTGCGCCGCGGGGACACCGTCACCGTCGAGACCAGGTCCGCCACGTACACGTACGTCGTCGGCCAGGTGCTTCCCCGGACCTCTCCGGTGGACGGCGGCGTCATCGCGCCGGTGCCGCGCAGCCGCGTCGATCCGTCCTACGGGTACGACCGTCCCGGGTACTACCTCACCCTGACCACCTGCACGCCCGAGTTCACCTCCCGGTACCGGCTGGTGGTGTGGGGCATGCTCGCCTCCGCACGCCCCCGGTAGTCCCTACGCCCGCTCACGCAGCGCCAGCACGGCGAGCGCACCCACCGCCGCCAGGACCGCCGAGACGACCGCGGCGACGTTCGCCCCGTGGGCGAGCGAGCCGCCACCGGTGGTCACCAGGGCGATCGTGAGGGCCACGCCCGCGCACGAGCCGATGTAGCGGAACGTCTGCTGGGCGCCCGAGCCCATCGCCGCCCGCTCGGTGGGGACCGATTCCACGGCGACCAGCGGGAGCGCGGCGTTCAGCAGGCCGCTGCCGATGCCGCCGATCACCAGACCCGGCAGGACGCGGACCCAAGAACCCGAGCCGACCGCACCGAGCATGGTCAGGACGCCCACCGCGTGCAGTGCGAAGCCGATGGCCAGTTGGTGGCGCGACGAGACGCGGCCGGCCAGGCGCTTCGCCTGGAGCGCGACGAGGAAGGACAGTCCGGACCAGAGCAGGAACAGCCATGCCGTGTCGATCGGGGAGAGGCCCATCGTCCGCTGGAGCAGTGCCGGCAGGAAGGTGAACAGGCCCAGCACCGCCAGGCCCGTGAACAGACCGCCCGCCGCCGAGCCGAGGAAGCGGGGGCGCCGCAGCAGGGAGAGGTCGATCATCGGCGTGCGGGTGCGGCTTTCCACCAGGGCGAAGACCGCGAGGAGCACCACGGTGGTGGCGAACAGCAGGGCCACCGGCGTCCGCAGCCAGCCGTCGCGGCCCAGGGTCAGCGCGGCCACGAGGGAGACCAGGGCGAGGCTGAAGACCAGGGCGCCGAGCATGTCCGGGCGGCCGTCGCGCGGTGCGCGGGACTCCGTGAGGGCGCGTGCGGACAGGGCCGCCACGATCAGCGTCACGGCGGCCAGGACTCCGTACGTCGACCGCCAGTTAGGCATGGCCCCGGCGACCACCGGCCCCACCGCGATGCCGCCGCTCACGAAGGCGCCCCACACACCGGTCGCGTGCAGCCGGCCCCGTGCCGACGGGAAGGCGTGGACGAGCAGGCCGAGGCTGCTGGCGAGGATCGCGGCGCTCGCCGCGCCCTGCGCGATACGCGCCACGGTGAAGATCCAGGTGTTGGTCGCGAAGGCGCCGAGCACGGTGGTGAGCCCGAGGGCGACCGTGCCCGCCACGAAGATCCGGCGGCGGCCGTAGTCGTCGGCGAGGCTGCCGGCCACCAGGAGCAGTGCGGCCAGGCCCAGCGGGGTGCCGTTGAGCAGCCAGGCCTGCGCGGAGACCGAGGTGTGCAGGGCGGCGGCGGTGGCGGGGAGCGTGACGGCCGGCGCGGTGTAGGTCATGAGCGCCACGGCGGTGGCCGCGCTCGTCAGGGCGAGGGTGGCGGTCGCCCGTGGTGTCTCGCCGGCCGCGGGAGCGGCCGCGCGCTCTGCGGCGGCGGTCGTGGACGTGCGGTCCAGTTCGGTGTTGGACGTGCGTTCCAGCTGTGGCATGGCCTGCCCTTCCGGGGCGGGTCGGTTCAGGGGTTCGGACCGACGGTGTTCAGCGACAGAGCTTGGTTCGGTCATTGAACCTTGCCTGTGGCTGACCCTAGCAGGTCTCGGTTCGGTCATTGAATCAAGTTTGGGAAAAGTCGATTCGGTCAATGAACTAACTGGTCGGAATCTGGGTACAGTGGGGTGCATGGCTCTGGGTAAGGACTACGCGACGCAAGAGTGCTCGATCGCCCGGGCGCTGGAGGTCGTGGGCGAGCGCTGGACACTGCTGGTGGTGCGCGACGCGTTCTACGGCGTGCGCCGCTACAACGACTTCCTCGTCCACCTCGGCGCGCCGCGTGCCGTACTCGCGGCCCGCCTGCAGACCCTGACCGCCCAGGGCATCCTCGAGAAGCGCCGCTACCAGGAGTCGCCACCGCGCGACGAGTACGTCCTCACCGACCGCGGCATCGCGCTGTGGCCCATCCTGCGTTCGCTCGGACTCTGGGGTCGCGAGCAGTTCTGCGAGAAGCCCCTGCTCGTCTACCGGCACGCGGCCTGCGGCACGGAGCTCGGACCGTACGGCGAATGTCCCGTCTGCGGAACCGTGGTGCCCGTCCCGGACGTCGAAATGGTGCCGGGACCCGGGGTCGACCGGGCCCCGGCCGATCCGGTCAGCCGGGCGCTCCTCAGGCCGAAGAGGCTGCTGGAGCCTCTGGAGACCGAGGCGCTACAAGGGCGGTAGGCCGCATCACAAGGGCGGTCGGCAGAGGGGAGGGGCGGTCGATGGTCCGGATGTGGGCGAGTCTGCGCCCCGCCGCCGCGCTGCTCATCCTGCTCCTCGAGGTCGCCGTCCTCGACGCCGGCAGCCTGCCCGCGGCCGTCGCCTTCGCCGCGACCGCCGCGGTCGGCACCGCCCTCGCCGCGTGCGCGCTGATCGCCGCGCGCAGCGCTCCCGCCGTGCCGCCGACCCGGGTGCGCACGGCCATCCGAGACCGCGAGCACCGTACGGCGTTCCTGCCGCAACGGGACCCCGACGCCCCGGGACGCAGGCGACCGCGGGCACCGGGGCGTGCCCTCCCGGCGACCGTCGCGTAGGGCACGCACTCGTTCGTTCCGTACGGTGCACACGTGTGACCCCACGCGGGTCGTCATGCCGACACCTCTCATCACCCCGGCACGACGAGACCCCCGGAGGGCTCACCCATGTCCACGTTCATGTCCGTGTTCGCCGGCCTGGTCGAACGGCTGGCCGAACTGCTTCAGCCGCTCTTCCACGCCTCCGCGGCAGCCGCCGCGATCGTCCTGTTCACCGCGCTCGTACGGCTCCTGGTCCACCCCCTGTCCCGGGCCGCCGCGCGCGGGCAGCAGGCCCGTGCCAAGCTCCAGCCGAGGATCGCCGAACTGCGCAAGAAGCACGCCAGGAACCCCGAGAAGCTTCAGAAGGCGGTCCTGGAACTGCACGCTCAGGAGGACATCTCGCCGCTGTCCGGACTGCTGCCCGGGCTTCTGCAGTTGCCCGCCTTCTTCCTCCTCTACCACCTGTTCTCGAACACGACGATCGGCGGCCGGAGCAACGCCCTGCTCACCCACTCGCTGCTGGCCGCACCGCTCGGCGGCCGGTGGGCCGACGCGCTGGGCCACGGTGGGCTCCTCGGGACGGCGGGTCTCGTCTATCTCGCACTGTTCGCGCTTGTCGCGGCTGTCGCCGCCTACAACTACCGGCGTACGAAGCGGATGACGGCCGCGATGCCGGTCCCGGCCGCCGACGGCGGGCAGGTGCCCGGTCTGGGCGCGGTCACCAAGGCCATGCCGTTCCTGTCGTTCTTCACCCTCGTCACGGTGGCGGTGGTGCCGCTGGCCGCCGCGCTGTACGTGGTGACCAGTACGACGTGGAGCGCGGTCGAGCGGATGGTGCTGTACCGCTGAGCGCGGGCGACGACGGTCCAGTCCGTGAACGGGGTATTGCGGACTGGACGGCTACCTTGGAGGATCGACCAGTCCTCCGATGGCTGCGTCCCCTGCCGCACTCAGGCCGTACCCATCGACCGGGCTGCCCGCGATCGAGGAGATGGGGATCATGAAGCTGCTGCGAGTCGGTACGGCGGGGGCGGAGCGGCCCGCGCTGCTCGACGCCGAGGGGATCCTTCGGGATCTGTCGGCTCTCGTCCCGGACATCGACGGTGCGCTGCTCGCCGACGAGGCGGCGCTGCGCCGGATCCGGACTGCCGCCGAGGAGGGCGGGCTCCCGGAACTGGACGCCGCCGGGTTGCGTGTCGGACCGCCGCTCGCCCGCATCGGCAAGATCGTCTGCATCGGCCTGAACTACCACGACCACGCGCGCGAGACCGGCGCGGAGCCGCCCGCCGAGCCGGTGATCTTCTTCAAGGCGCCGGACACGGTCGTCGGGCCCGACGACACCGTGCTCGTGCCGCGCGGGTCCACCAAGACCGACTGGGAGGTCGAACTCGCGGTCGTCATCGGACGCACGGCCCGCTATCTGGAGTCGCACGAGGAGGCGCTCGCGCATGTCGCCGGATACGCGGTGGCGCACGACGTCTCCGAGCGCGAGTTCCAGATCGAGCGCGGCGGGACCTGGGACAAGGGGAAGAACTGTGAGACGTTCAACCCGTTCGGGCCGTGGCTGGTGACCGCCGACGAGGTGGCGGACCCGCAGGACCTGGCGCTGAAGCTCTGGGTCAACGGTGAGCTGAAGCAGAACGGGACCACGGCGGAGCAGATCTTCCCGGTCGCCGAAGTCGTGCGGTACGTCAGCCAGTTCATGACGTTGTACCCGGGGGACGTCATCAACACCGGTACGCCGGCGGGAGTCGCGCTCGGGCAGCCCGACCCGAAGCCGTACCTTCGGGCCGGGGACGTGGTGGAGCTGGAAATTTCGGGGTTGGGGCGGCAGCGGCAGGAACTCAAGAATGCGTGAGCGCTCCGCTGGGGGTGGAGGGTTTGCTTCGTTCCCCGCGCCTCTGTTGGGCGTGACGGCCTGGGGGCTGCCCGGGGTTGCGGGGGTTTGACGGGTGCGGGGCGTCGGGGGGTGATTGCGCAGTTCCCCGCGCCCCTATGGGGGCGCGGTCTTGTGGTGGGGGCTGCGCGTGTACGGCGGCCGCGGGTCGGCGGGGGTTGAGCGCGTAGTTCCGCGCGCCCCTTTCGGGGCGGACTAGCCCTCAGTCTTGAGGCGCTCCAGTGCCTCCACCACCATGGCGTGGTCCTGAAGTTGGGGCAGGCCGGAGACCACTACCGTGCCGATCACGCCTGCGCCCTCGACCGTGATCGGGAACGCGCCGCCGTGTGCCGCGTACACGTCGGGGTCGAGGCGGGAGGACTCCTCGAACGTCGTGCCCTTGGCGCGGAAGCGGGTACCGACCAGCAGGGACGAGCAGCCGTAGCGTTCTACGACGCGACGCTTGCGGTCGATCCAGGCGTCGTTGTCCGGCGTCGAGCCGGGCAGTGCCGCGTGGAAGAGCTGCTGGCCGCCGCGGCGGATGTCGATGGCGACCGGGGCCTTGCGGGCCCGGGCCAGCTCCACCAGCAGCGTGCCCAGGGCCCATGCGTCGTCGTACGTGAAGCGGGAGAGCGTCAGGCGGCGCTCCTGCTCCTCGAGTTCCGGGATCTCGGGTGCGGTCGTGGTCACAGCTTCACCGCCACGCCCTCGCGGGCCGAGCGCCGGGCCGCCTCGAGGACGTCCAGGGCCGCGGCCGCCTCGAGCGCGGTGACCGGGTTGGGGCCGCCCTCGCGTACGGCCTTCGCGATGGCCGCGTAGTACGCCGGGTAGTCGCCGGGGACGGTCGGCACCGGGTTGCCGCCGCCGGTGAGCGGGGACTCGCCGGCACCGATGCGGCCCCACAGGGACTCGGGTTCCTGACCCCAGCCGGTGCCGGGGCGCAGGCCCTCGCGCAGGGCCGCCTCCTGCGGGTCCAGGCCGTACTTCACGTATCCCGCGCTGGAGCCCAGCACCCGGAAGCGCGGGCCGAGCTGGGCCGTGGTCGCGGAGACGTACAGGTGGGAGCGGACGCCGTTGGTGTGGGTGAGCGCGATGAACGTGTCGTCGTCCGTCTCCGCGCCGGGGCGGCGGATGTCCGCCTCGGCGTAGACGGAGGCAGCGGGGCCGAAGAGGACCAGTGCCTGGTCGACCACATGGCTGCCGAGGTCGTAGAGCAGACCTCCGATCTCTGCCGGGTCGCCGGACTCGCGCCAGCCGCCCTTGGGCTGAGGGCGCCAGCGCTCGAAGCGGGACTCGAAGCGCCAGACGTCGCCGAGTTCGCCCTCGGACAGGAGCTTGCGGAGGGTCAGGAAGTCGTTGTCCCAGCGGCGGTTCTGGAAGACGGAGAGCAGCACGCCGCGCTTCTCGGCCAGCGCCGCCAGTCCGCGCGCCTCGGCCGCCGTGCCCGCGATCGGCTTGTCGACCACGACCGGCAGGCCGGCCTCCAGGGCGGCCGTCGCGATCGGGACGTGCGTCTTGTTCGGGGAGGCGACGACGATCAGGTCGAGCTCGCCGGCGCGGGGCCACAGTTCGTCGGCGGTGGCGGCGATGCGCACGTCGGGGTGCTCGGTGCGGGCCTGCTCCTGCCGCTCCGGGTTCGAGGTGACGACCGTGTCGAGGACGAGGCCCTCGGTGGCGGCGATCAGCGGGGCGTGGAAGACGGAGCCCGCGAGGCCGTAGCCCACGAGGCCCACGCGGAGGGGGGTGTCGGTACCAGGGGCTGTGCCAGTCATGGGCACCACTTTCGCAACGCTGTTGCCAAAGTGCAAGCGCGAGAGAGAATGGCTGGGTGAACAGGACGTATGCGGGGGCCGGAGGAGGCAGGCGTGGGGTCGCGGGGACCGTGGCGGGCGGAGTGAACCTGCCGGCGCTGCGCAGCCACAACACGGCGCTCGTGCTGGATCTGCTGCGCACGGCGGGGGAGAGCGGGATCAGCCGTCTGGAGCTCGCGGAGCGCACCGGGCTGACCCCGCAGGCCGTCAGCAAGATCACGGCCCGGCTGCGTGCGGACGGACTCGTGGCCGAGGCGGGCCGCCGCGCCTCCACCGGGGGCAAACCGCGGACCGTGCTGCGGCTGGAGCCCGGGGCCGGGTACGCCGTGGGCCTGCATCTGGACCGGGACGAACTGCGGGCGGTGCTGTGCGACCTCACGGGCGCGGTGGTCGCCGAGCGCCGGGCCCCGCTGGACCTGGGCGCAGGAGCGCAGGCCGTGGTGGAGAGCGCGGCCCGGGAGGTGGAGGCCCTGCGAGCGCAGGGCGCGGCGGTGCGTGCCGCCCGGGAAGCGGGGGCGGGACCGGAGTCCGACGGGGAGCCGGGGGAGTCCGCCGAAGCGGGGAGTTCCGTGCCTGTGCTCGGGGTCGGCGTCGCGCTTCCCGGTCCCCTGGACCATCTGCACGGCGTGCTGCACCGCGTCACCGGCTTCCCCGAGTGGGACGGGTTCCCGCTGCGGGACGCGCTGGCGCGGCGGCTCGCGATGCCCGTGGTCGTGGACAAGGACACCAACGCCGCCGCGCTCGGGCTCGCGCTCGGCGGGGCGGACGGGGACACGCACGCGTCGTTCGCCTATCTGCACCTCGGGACCGGGCTGGGCGCCGGCCTCGTCATCGGCGGGACCGTGCACCGGGGGGCCCGGACCGGGGCAGGGGAGTTCGGGCACCAGGTGATCCAGCTCGACGGGCCGCCGTGCGGCTGCGGCGACCGCGGCTGCGTCGAGGCGCTGTGCCTCGCCGCCGTCGGACGCGGAGACCTGGCCGAGGCGGCGCGCGTCCTCGGCGCGGGCGCCGCGAACCTGGTGGGGCTGCTCGACATCGACCTGGTGCTGCTCGGCGGGCGTACCGTCGCCGCCGATCCGGATGCCTTCGTACGGGGAGTGGGCGCCGTCCTCGACGCCCGCGCCCGGCGCGAGGGCTCTGCTGCGGCCGTCCCCGTGCGCCTCGCACCCGGCGGGGCGCGCGGCGTCGCGGAGGGCGCGGCACAGCTGCTGCTCGCGCCGCTGTTCGGCCGGGCGGAGGGCTGACCCCGGGCGCGGGCACCCGCCCGCGCTCCGACCGCGCCGATGTCCGACCGTCCCGGGCCCGCGCCGGTGTCCGCCCGCACCGATGTCCGCGCCGCCCCCCCGGCCGATGTCCGGCCGCTGCGCTGATCGAGGGGACTTGGCCGGTGGGCTGAGGCCGGTCGGGCGTGGCGTGCTTCAGGGGCCGCCGTCTATGGCCGGTCATGCTTCCATGCGACTGTCCAGACGCTCCCGACTGTCCCTGGTGGCGCTCTCCACGCTCGCGGCCTGCGCCCTCCTCCGGCCCACGCTTGCCGTTGCGTACCCCGCCGACCAGCAGGCCACCTGCACCGCTCCGGCCGGCGGCTCCTTCCCGCTCGCCACCAGCATCAAGGGCGGCCCCGACCGGTACGAGCCCGGTCGTGCCGCGCAGACCTGGTTCATCGACCTCAAGAACACGACCGGGCAGGTCTGCGGCGCGATCCACCCGGTGCTGGTCCTGGTGGACACCAAGCGGGCGCTGACGGTCACCCAGCCCGAACTGGAGTTCTTCGACGGTGACCGCCCGCACCGGGTCACCTTCCGGCGCACCGACCGGGCCGAACTGGTCGGCGTCTTCGACGACGGCTTCCCCGGTTTCAGCATCGCGCCCGGCCGGACGCTCACCGTCAAGGTCCGGCTCGCGATCGCCTCCGGCACCGGCGCGAACGACGTCGTGGCGAACGCCGCGATCGTGCAGCGCCACGGGAACGACGGGGACTGGGTGGGCGAGTCCAACGACTACCGGTTCCGGATCGTGGGGGCGGCCGGCGCCGCCACGGACCCGCCACGGAAGACGGCGTCGCCCACCGCAGGGCGCAGTCCCGGCGCGGAGGAACTGGCCTCCACCGGGCCGCGGCAAGGGCGCGGGCTGAGGGGGGTCCTCAAAGGGCTGCTGCTCATGGCAGGCGGAGTCATCGTCGCGGGCCTGCCCATCCTGCTGTTCCGCAGGCGCCGCTGAGCCTCCCGGCGCGCAGCCCCTCGACCGGCGACCCGGATTCGTCTGCGACGATCAACCCGTGGACTACCCGAACGACCAGGACCCCGGAGCCCCCGTCCGCTCCGGCATCCCCGAGCACGGCCGCATCCCGAAGTACTACGCGGTGAAGGCACAGATCGCGGCACTCGTCGCGGAGTTGGGCGAGGGCGGGCTGCTGCCCACCGAACGCGATCTGTCCGAGCGGTACGACGTGGCACGCGAGACCGTGCGGCAGGCATTGCGCGACTTGTTGCTGGAGGGGAGGCTGCGCCGTCAGGGGAGGGGCACGGTGGTCGCCGGGCCCAAGCTGGAGCAGCCGCTGTCCCTGGCCAGCTACACCGAGGGCGTCCGCAGACAGGGGCGCACCCCTGGCCGAAGTCTCATCACGCTCGACCGTTTTCCCTGCAACGACACCCTCGCCGCCGAGAGCGGACTGACCCGGGGCGAACCGGTCTGGCACATGGAACGTGTGCTGCTGGCCGACGACGAACGAGTCGGTCTGGAGAGCACCTATGTGGCGGTGGCGCGGGTCCCGCGGCTCGACACTGACTTCGATCCCGACTCCTCCTTCTACGGCTATCTGCACGAGCAGGGCATCGGCTTCGGCGACGCCGACGAGCGCATCGAGACGGTGCTCGCCGCCCCGCGCGAGGCCCTTCTCATCGGGACCCCGCCGGCCCTGCCGATGCTGCTGATCCACCGTGTCTCGCGGGACACCACGGGGCGGCCGCTGGAGCGGGTGCGGACGCTGTACCGGGGGGACCGGTTCTCCTTCTCGGCGCATCTCGGAGGCTGAGGGCGGCGGTCGGGGCGGGCCGTGTGCCCGCCCTTTTTGCATCGCTTTGGATCGCATGCCCACCGTGTTTTATCACGGAAAGATAACGGGTCTAGCCCAAACTTGAAGGTCGGTTCACCATTTGGTTGCCAGGAGGATCCTTTCGATTTCCCGATTCCAAGGAGCGTGGCTGACGTGAGAGTGACAGTCGTCGGAGGCGGCGTGGTGGGCACCATGCACGCCTGGCAAGCAGTGGAACGCGGCCATGAGGTCGTACAGATCGAGCGGGAGGCCGAGGCCCGCGGCGCCTCGTTGCGCAACTTCGGCCAGGTCTGGGTGAGTGGCCGCGCGGGCGGGGAGGAGCTGGAAACGGCTCTGCGCGCCCGGGAGCTGTGGGAGGAGATCGGTGCCCGCGTGCCCGCGCTCGGCTTCCGCGCCAACGGCTCGCTGACCCTCGTCCGCACCGGCCGTGAACTGGCCGTCGCCGAGGCCGCCCTGGCCCGTGCGGACGCGGCCGCGCGCGGCTACAAGCTGCTGTCCGCGACCGAGGCGCGGGCCGTGAACCCGGCCCTGCGCGGCACCTACGAAGCGGCTCTGTACTGCGAGCGGGACGCCGCCGTCGAGCCCCGCACCGCCCAGCTCGCCCTGCGCGAGGCGCTGAAGAAGTCCCCGAACTACACCTTCCTGCCGGGCCGTGAGGTCCGCGAGGTCACCGGCCCCGGCACGGTCCGCGACGACCACGGGGACGTACACCGCGCCGACGCGGTCGTGCTGTGCACGGGCGCCTGGCTCGGCGGGCTGGTCAAGGAACTGGCGCCCGACCTGCCCGTACGCCGCGTACGGCTGCAGATGATGCAGACCGCCCCGCTCGGCGAGCCCCTCCCCACCTCGGTCGCCGACGGGGACAGCTTCCGCTACTACCCGGCCTACCGGAGCGAGGCCCTCGACGGCCTCGAAGCCGAAGAGCCGCAGACGCCGACCGCCGCCGCCCACCGTATGCAGCTGCTGATGGTGCAGCGTGCCGACGGCGGACTGACCATCGGCGACACCCACGAGTACGAGCACCCCTTCGCCTTCGACACGCTCGAGGATCCCTACGACCACCTCACCGAGGTCGTCGAGGGATTCCTCGGCCGGCCGCTGCCGAAGATCCGCCGCCGCTGGGCGGGGGTGTACACGCAGTGCACCGACACCACACGCGTCGTGCACCGACAGCAGGTACGCGACGGGGTGTGGCTGGTCACCGGGCCCGGTGGGCGCGGAATGACCTGCGCGCCCGCCATCGCCGAGACCACCGCGAACGAATTGAGCTGGTGATTCACCCCATGACCGACATACGTCTCGTCGTGCTCGACATGGCCGGCACCACCGTCGCCGACGGCGGTCTCGTCGAGCGCGCCTTCGCCGCGGCCGCCGCCGAACTCGGAGTGCGGCCCGACTCCGCCGACCACGCCGAGAAACTGGCCTATGTACGCGCCACCATGGGCGAGTCCAAGATCTCCGTGTTCCGGCATCTGTTCGGCGACGAGAGCCTCGCCCAGCGCGGCAACGCCGCCTTCGAGAAGGCGTACGGGGAGCTGGTCGACGAAGGGCTCATCTCCGAGGTGCCCGGGGCCCGCGCCGCCGTCGAGGAACTGCGGGCCGACGGACTGACCGTCGTGCTGACCACCGGGTTCGCCCGGGTCACCCAGGACGCGATCCTCGACGCCCTCGGCTGGCGGGATCTGGTGCCGCTCACCCTGTGCCCGGCGGACGCCGGAGGCCGCGGCCGGCCCTACCCCGACATGGTCCTCGAGGCCTTCGTGCGGACCCGGGCGGCCGAGGACGTCCGGCAGGTCGCGGTCGTGGGGGACACCTCCTACGACATGCTCAGCGGGGTGCGCGCCGGGGCGGGACTGGTGGCCGGAGTGCTCACCGGTGCCCACGACGGCACGGCGTTGCGCGCCGCCGGCGCCACGCATGTGCTCGGCTCGGTGGCCGAACTCCCGGCTCTGCTGAGTGGAGTCGACGCGGCATGACCGGTATTCGCTTCGACCGGGTGTCGGTCGCGTACGGCGGGACCACCGTCCTGGACGGTCTCGACCTCACCGCCGAACCGGGCGAGGTCATGGCGCTGCTCGGGCCCTCGGGCTCGGGCAAGACGACCGCGCTGCGGGCGGTCGCCGGGTTTGTGCGCCCGTCCTCCGGGCGGGTGTTCCTCGGCGGACGCGACGTGACCGGGCTGCCGCCGCACCGGCGTGGCATCGGGATGGTCGTCCAGCAGTACGCGCTCTTCCCGCACATGCGGGTCGAGGAGAACGTGGCGTTCGGGCTCAAGGCGCAGAAGGCGCCCCGGCGGGAGATCCCCGGCCGGGTCGCCGAGGCCCTGGAGATGACCGGCATGGGCGAGTACGCCCGCCGGTATCCGCGCGAGCTGTCCGGCGGGCAGCAGCAGCGGGTCGCGATCGCGCGGGCGCTCGCCGTACGCCCCGGCGTACTCCTCCTCGACGAGCTGCTGTCCGCGCTGGACGCCCGGCTGCGCTCCGGGATGCTCGCGGAGCTGGCCCGGCTGCACCGGGAGCTGCCCGACGTGACGATCCTCTACGTCACGCACGACCAGGTCGAAGCGCTGACGCTGGCGGACCGGATCGCGGTCATGGACCGCGCCCGGCTGCAGGACGTCGGCACACCGCAGGAGCTGTACCGGGCGCCGCGCACCGAGTTCACGGCGTCCTTCGTCGGGAACGCGAACCTGCTGCCGGTGACCGTGGGGGCCGAGGGAGTCGCCTTCGGCGGCGTCGACCTGCAGGTGGACACGCAGGGGGCGGCCAAGGGGGCCGCGGCGACCCTGTGCGTACGACCGCACCTCGTCCGGCTCGGGCCGGGACCCAACCGGCTGGCCGGAGTCCTCGGCGAGATCCAGTGGCGCGGCGCCACCCACCGCCTGTACGTGGACGTGGCGGGCCACCGGGTCATGGCCGATGTGGGGGAGCTGCGACGCCCGCCCGCGCCGGGGGAGACGGTCGAGGTGCACTTCGCGCCCGAGGACGGCGTGCTGCTGGCCGCAGGGGTGAGCCGTGACTAGGCGTCTGGCCTGGGCTCTTCCTCCCGCGGTCCTGCTCGCCGCCGCGTTCCTCTACCCCCTTTCCCTGGTCGTCCGGCAGTCTTTCCAGCCGGACACCGGGGGCACCTCCCTCAAGCCGTACACGGACGTCTTCGCCTCCGTGGCGTTCCGCGAGGCCCTGTGGACCACCGTCTGGCTGGCGCTCGCCGCCACCGCTTGCTGTCTGGTCCTCGGGTTCTTCCTCGCGCTCGTGATCGCCTTCGTCCCGTTCCCCGGGGCGAAGGCGGTCGCCAGGTTCGTCGACGTCTTCCTGTCCTTCCCCTCCTTCCTCATCACGCTCGCCCTCCTGTTCATCTACGGCAGCGTGGGCATGGCCAACGGGCTGTGGAGCGAGGCGACCGGCGTGGCCTCGGGGCCCTTCCAGTTCCTCACCACGCCCTGGGGTGTCCTCCTCGCCGAGGTCACCTACTTCACGCCGTTCGTGATGCGGCCCCTCCTCGCCGCGTTCTCGCAGCTCGACACCGCGCAGGTGGAGGTCGCGGCATCGCTCGGCGCGCGGCCCGCGCGGATCGTGCGCCGGGTGATCCTGCCCGAGGCGCTGCCCGCGCTCACGGCCGGCGGAGGACTCGTCCTCGTGCTCTGCCTTAACGAGTTCGGCATCGTGCTGTTCACCGGCGCCAAGGGCGTCACCACGCTGCCCATGCTCGTCTACAGCAAGGCGATCCTGGAGTCCGACTACCCGGGCGCCTGTGTCGTCGCCGTCGTCAACGTCCTTGTCTCCGTGGGCCTCTTCGCCCTCTACCGGGTGGTGAGCCGCCGTGCTGGTGCATAGCCGCACAGGGAAGTGGGCCCTGTGGACCTGCTTCCTCGTCCTCTTCCTCCCGCTCTTCGCGCTGCCGCTGCTCGTCATCCTGGCCGCGTCGTTCGCCAGTCACTGGTCGGGGGCGCTGCCGTCCGGCTACACGACCGCGCACTACACCGCGGCCACGCACGGGGACTCGCTCCAGGCGCTCATCACCAGCCTGGTCACCGCGGTCACCGCCAGCCTGCTCGCGCTCGCCGTCGGCACCTGGAGCGCGATCGGTGCGCACGCCCTGCCGAAGCCTCTGAAGCGGGTGATGGACGCGCTGTTCGTACTCCCGGTCGCCGTGCCCTCGGTGGTGGTCGGACTCGCGGTCCTCGTCGCCTTCTCGCAGCCGCCCGTGCTGCTCAACGGCACCTGCTGGATCGTGATCCTCGCGCACACCGTCCTCGTCACGGCCTTCGCGTACCAGTCGGTCTCCGCGGCCGTCCTCCGCCTCGACCCCGCCTACGAGCAGGCCGCGGCCTCCCTGGGGGCCCGTCCCGGCTATGTGCTGTGGCGGGTCCGGCTCCCGCTGCTGCTGCCGTCCCTCACGGCCGCGGCCGGCCTCTGCTTCGCCCTGTCCATGGGCGAGTTGAGCGCCACGATGATGCTCTATCCGCCCGACTGGGCTCCGCTTCCGGTGCAGATCTACGCCGCCACCGACCGGGGCTCGCTGTTCACCGGCTCCGCCCTCGCCGTCGTCCTCATGACGGCCACCCTCCTCGTCCTGTTCGCCGTGGCCCGGATCCGTACCCGGGCCGCCTACCGCTGACCACTCGCTCCACCCCGACTCTCCCGTCCACGCAAGGAGTTCATCTCGTCATGCCCAGAAACCACATCAAGCCGATCGCCGCCGTCCTCGGCAGCCTCGTCCTCGCCGGTTCTCTCACCGCCTGCGGTGGCGACTCCTCCGCGGCCGACGCCAAGACCGTCACCGTCTACAGCGCGGACGGCCTCAAGGGCGAGAACAACGACGGCTGGTACGACCGCGTCTTCAAGGACTTCGAGAAGCAGACCGGAATCAAGGTCAAGTACGTCGAGGGCGGCTCGGGCGAGGTGGTGCAGCGCGCCCTGCGCGAGCGCAGCAACCCCCAGGCCGACGTGCTCGTGACCCTGCCCCCGTTCATCCAGCAGGCCGACGGCAAGGGACTCCTGGCCAAGTACGCGCCGCAGGGCTCCGACCAGGTCTCCGGCGCCGACAAGGCGGCCGACGGCACCTGGACCTCCGTCGTCAACAACTACTTCGGGTTCGTCTACAACAAGAAGGAGCTGAAGCAGGCCCCCACCACCTGGGAGGAGCTGCTCGACGCGAAGTACAAGAACAAGCTGCAGTACTCCACCCCCGGTGTCGCCGGCGACGGAACCGCCGTGCTGGTCAAGGCGATGCACGACTTCGGCGACAAGCAGGCGGCGCTCGACTACCTGAAGAAGCTCCAGGCCAACAACGTCGGCCCGTCGGCGTCGACCGGCAAGCTCGCGCCCAAGATCGACAAGGGCGAACTGCTCGTCGCCAACGGTGACGTCCAGATGAACTACGCCCAGTCCAAGAGCATGCCGAACCTCGGCATCTGGTTCCCGGCCAAGCAGGGCGGCAAGGCGACCACTTTCGCCCTGCCGTACGCGGCCGCTCTCCTGAACAAGGCCCCGCAGAGCGAGAACGGGAAGAAGCTGCTCGACTTCATGCTCGGCCGCACTGCGCAGCAGCAGGTCAGCGAGATCGGCGGCGGCTTCAGCGCCCGTACGGACGTCAAGGCCACCGACGCCAACGCCATCGCCCTCACCAAGCTGATGGACGGCGTCGAGGTCTTCGAGCCGGACTGGAACGACATCGACAAGAACCTTCAGACGTACGTCGACGACTGGAAGTCCGCCACGAACAGCTGATCGCTACGCTGGGACTCACGCAGCACCACGTAGGGCAGGAGATGGCACATGGCAGAGCGCAAGCCCATCGAGTCGTGGCTCACCGACATGGACGGTGTGCTTATCCACGAGGGTGTTCCGATCCCCGGTGCCGATGCCTTCCTGAAAAAGCTGCGTGAGTCCGGCAAACCGTTCCTGGTGCTCACGAACAACTCCATCTACACCCCGCGTGATCTGCACGCCCGGCTGCGCCGGATGGGTCTGGAGGTGCCGGTCGAGAACATCTGGACCTCGGCGCTGGCCACCGCCCAGTTCCTGGACGACCAGCGCCCCGGCGGCTCGGCCTACGTCATCGGCGAGGCCGGGCTGACCACCGCGCTCCACGACATCGGCTACATCCTGACCGACCAGGAGCCCGACTACGTCGTCCTGGGCGAGACCCGCACCTACTCCTTCGAGGCCATGACCAAGGCGGTCCGGCTGATCAAGGGCGGCGCCCGGTTCATCGGCACCAACCCCGACGAGACCGGCCCGTCCCCCGAGGGCCCGCTGCCCGCCACCGGCGCGGTCGCCGCGCTGATCACCAAGGCGAGCGGGAAGAAGCCGTACTTCGCGGGCAAACCGAACCCGTTGATGATGCGGACCGGGCTCAACACGATCGGGGCGCACTCCGAGACCAGCGCGATGATCGGCGACCGGATGGACACCGACGTACTGGCCGGCATGGAGGCCGGCATGCAGACGTTCCTGGTGCTCACCGGGCTGACCACGCCGGAGCAGATCGACAGGTTCCCGTTCCGCCCCTCACACATCGTGAACTCCATCGCGGACCTCGTCGACCTCGCCTGACATCCCTGACGGGTGGCGACGAGAGCCGCATCCGAGGCCCGCTCGGCAACAGGTCCCCCGGCACCCGGACGGAGTAGCCGGGGGTCCCGTCCGGATGCGCCGGAGTGCCTGAAAGGGGAATCTCCTGGTATCGGGAGGTTTCACGATGGGTTCACTACGGCTCACTCTGTGTGCTGGGGCCGCTGTCGCGACCGCCCTCGTTCCGATGGCGTACGCGGCGGACCAGCAGGGCGTCTGGATGACCCCTGCCTCCCCCGCGCCCGGCACCGACATCCAGCTGGCCGTACGGGGTTGCCCCGGTGTGACCGGCACCGCCACATCGGACGCGTTCGTCGCGGATGCGCGGCTCGTCGGCGAGGACGGCCTGCTGACCGGTGACACCCGGGTCCGCACCGCGCTGGCGCCCGGCACCTACTCCGTCACCGTCGGCTGCGACGACCAGGAGGTCAAGGGCATGATCAGCGTCGCCGGACCGACGGCGACCGCGCCGTCCGCCCAGCCTTCCCCGAGCGGCTCCGCCTCCGCCATTCCGACGGTCCCGCCCTCCGCCCCCTCCTCGCCGATCGCCCCGGTGCACGCGGGCGGCGGCGGTACGGCGCGCGGCTCGTCCGCCGACGCCCGGGTCGCGGGGCCCGGCGCCCTGCACGCGATCATCGGCCTCGTCCTCGCCGGCGTCGCGTGCGCCGCGGTCGTGGCCCGTAGTGCCCGCCGGGGCAGAGGCGCGGAGTGAGCCATGTCGGTACATGAACATTCCTCCGTCACCGGACGCATGCTGATGGGTGTCGCCTGGGTGGTCCTGCTGCTGGGGCTGTGGCAGTGGGGCCGTGACGTCACCGACGTACGCCAGGGGATCTTCGCGCCGATGACCGGCGACATGGCAGCCGTCGGCCGTCCCCCGCAGCCCGAACTGCCGCCTGCCGCGGAGCCGTTGCGGCGGGCGGTGCCCTTGCGTGTCGACATCCCCGACCTCGGGGTGCAGGCACCGGTCGTGCCGCGCGGGCTGGACGGGCAGGGAGCGCCGGATGCGCCGCCCTACGACCAGCCGGGCGTCGTCGCCTGGTACCAGGCCGGGGTGGCGCCCGGCGCCGCCGGGACCGCGCTGTTCGTCGGGCACCTGGACACCGACACCAAGCCGGCCGTCTTCTACGGGCTGAGCGGTCTGCGACCGGGGGCCAAGGTCCGGGTGGCCCGCGACGACGGGCAGATCGCGGAGTTCACCGTCGAGGACGTCAAGGTCCTGGCCCGCGAGGGCTTCGACGCCCGGCAGGCGTACGGGACACGCGAGCCGGGCCGGGCCGAGCTGCGGCTGGTGACCTGCGGCGGCACCTATGACCCGGTGAGCCGGACCTACTCGGCGAACGTGGTGGTGTCGGCGTACCTGACGGGCACCGGCCGGTGACATCCGCCCTCAGCGGGGCCGGTCGCCTCCGTCGACAAGGCGCCCCTCCCGCCCTCGCCGCGTCCCCCGACTCGCATGCGCCGGCGACCCTTGGCCTCCTGAGCTCTACGGCGTCCCACCGTCCGGGGCGGTTGCTGCGGTCAGTCGGGTGCGGATGCCGAGGAAGTGCTCCCTTATGGCCTTCTCCGCTCGTGCGGAATCCCCGGACCGCACGGCGTCGAGGATCTCCCGGTGCTGCCGGCAGGTGACCTTCGGGTCCTGCGGCAGGTCCACCAGATCCGTGCGGACACGGTGGAACGCGTCCCAGAAGGCCTCCAGCACCTCGCCCAGCAGGGCGTTGCCCAGCCCTCGGTAGAGGGCGGCGTGAAAGGCGCGGTCGGTCTCGGCGAGGCCGGCCCCTTCTGCGGCCTGCTGCTCCATGCGGTCCACGAGCGCGCCCAGTTCGACGAGATCGCGCTCCGGCAGCCAGCCGGCCAGGCGCGAGACCAGACCCGACTCCACCGCCTCGCGCAGTTCGAGGAACTCCAGCAGGCTGTCCTCGCCGCGGTGGTGCCCGGCGACCGTGCGGAAGGCGAGGCCCTCGACCATCGGGGCCAGGGACATCGGGCCGACGTAGGTGCCGAAACCATGCCGGATCTCTACGATGCCCATCGCCTGGAGCGCCTTCAGAGCCTCGCGCACGGAGTTCCGGCTGGCTCCGAGCAGCGCCATCAGTTCGGACTCGGTGGGCAGTGTCGCACCCGGGGGCAGCCGGCGGTCGACGATGAGCCTCTTGATCCGCTCCTGCAGGTCGCGTGCCATGGCCAGAGGGTAGCGGGGTGCATCGGGAGGTTCGCCGGGCGCGAGAGGACACGAAAAAGCCCCCCGCTCTCGCGAGAGGCCTTCCGGTCGTGCGCCGCCAGGGACTCGAACCCCGGACCCGCTGATTAAGAGTCAGCTGCTCTAACCAACTGAGCTAGCGGCGCCTGCTGACCTGGAGAACTCTACCCGAGACGACGGGGTGCTCCGGACCACGGACGGCTCATGACGGCCTCCGTCCGGCGGGTGCCCGTACCGCCGGAGGAACGGAACGCCCGCAACATTCGGGCCGTCATCCCACGATTCCGCTGTCCAGTTAGTGAAACTGACATACATGCAGAAAACAGTACAAATCCTCCAAGGTGGCGACAGTGAGGGTGAAGGACGCGGCATGCGGACTCCGGTGTTCGAGGAATTCGATCCGGCGTCCGGCTGCGACTGCCCCGGCTGTGTTCACTGGCGCCGCGCTCTCCTCCCGGCATGCCGCACCGGGCGCTCCGGCCGTGTGACGTCCCGCACGACGATCGTGCTGGCCGCCGCAGTGGCCGCGGTGCTCGGTGCGGGCCAGGTGGCACCGGCTGTGGCGACCACCCACGCGCCGCCCCGCCCGGGTGCCCCCCTTGACGACCAGCCGCCGGACACCCCGCAGGGATACACGGCCCCGCTGAACGGTCCCGCCGGGGCGCCTGCCGCCGCCGTCGCGCCCGCGACGACCCGTGCCCAGATCATCAACCGGGCCAAGCAATGGGTCGCGGCCGGGGTGCCGTACAGCATGGACGACTACTGGTCGGACGGTTACCGGCAGGACTGCTCCGGCTTCGTCTCGATGGCCTGGAACCTCGGCACCAACGAATGGACGGGCAGCCTGGACAAGTTCGGTGTCCGCATCGCCAAGGAGCAGTTGCAGCCGGGCGACATCCTCCTCTTCCACAACGTCGACGACCCCGAACGCGGGTCGCACGTGGTGATCTTCGGCGGCTGGACGGACTACACGCACACGCAGTACGCGGCCTACGAGGAGACCCCGCCGAAGGCCCGGAAGCAGGCCACCCCCTATGCGTACTGGTCCAATTCAGACCGTTATGTCCCCTACCGCTACAAGAACGTCACCGAGAGCAAGGCCGGCCTCGGGGACAAGGACCTGCCGCTGACCGACGACGATCCGGCCACAGTGGACGGCTACGCGGGCGCCCTGTCCGGAGCGGGCGCGGTCGCGGGGCCGGGCGCGACGGCCTGGTCCATGGCACAGAAGAAGGGCGAGGACATGCCGATGGCCGGGATCTCCGTGACCGCTGACGAACTGCGGGCCGCATCCCGGGCCTTGGTGTCCGGCTTTCCCGGCCTGGGCATGTTCCGGCCGGGCGCACACAACCCGTATGTCACGCGGCTGGGCCGCCAGTTGATCAAAAAAGGGTTCGGCAGGCACTACACCGGCGGGCCCGGGCCGCACTGGGGCGAGCCGGACCGCCGCAATGTCGAAGCGTTCCAGCGGGCCCAGGGCTGGCACGGTGCCGAGGCCGACGGCTACCCCGGCCCGGATACCTGGCGGCTCCTGTTCTCCTGACCTGGCCACCGGCCCTTTCCGAACTCCCTTTCCCGGTCCGTATTCCGCGCCCCGTCACCACACTCCGGGGCCAAGGCAAGGAGGCACGAATGAGCACCACATCGCAGCACCCGGATTCCGAAGAGGCGCCGGACGAAGCGGAGGCCCGGCAGGCCCGGCTCATCCACGGCGACTCGACCACCGACATCCCTGTTCACCTGCTGTTCCGTGAGGACCCCG
This sequence comes from Streptomyces sp. CA-106110, assembly GCF_050936285.1. Taxonomy (NCBI): domain Bacteria; kingdom Bacillati; phylum Actinomycetota; class Actinomycetes; order Kitasatosporales; family Streptomycetaceae; genus Streptomyces; species Streptomyces sp. CA-106110. Next base: position 7,596,543 of record NZ_JBNJNB010000001.1, read on the forward strand.
ACGCCGCGGTGCCGGTCAACACGACGGTGGTGGGGCGGCGGCTCGGCACCGGCGAACAGCCGAAGGTCCGTCCCTCGACCCCGCCTGGCCGCAAGCCACCCGACCTCGACCCCGACCTGGTGGAGCGGCCCGCACGGGTGCTGCCGGGTGCGCTCGGCGTGCTGGTCGGTCTGGCCGGCGTGGCCGCCTGCGGGGTCATCTCGTGGTGGGTGGGCTTCGTGTCGCCGGCCGCGCTCCGCCTGCTGCAGCTTCCGGCGTCCGTCCCCGTCGGGGTGGGGCTGCCGCAACTGGCCGCGTACATCGGGGCGGGCCTGCTCTTCCTCCTCGGCTTCGGCGGGCTCATGCGGGGCCACACCGGGCGCGCCTGGGTGCTCAGTGTGTTCGGGCGCTACCGGGGCACGATCCGCCGTACCGGCCTGGTGTGGGTCAATCCGCTGGTGCTGCGCACACGGGCCGATGTGCGAGTGCGGCACTGGCGCAGCGAGCCGATGCCCGCGGTGGACGCCAACGGGGTCGCGCTGCACGTGGTCCTGATGGTGACGTGGCTGGTCCGGGACACCGCGCGCGCCATGCTCGGCATCGACGACCACGAGGCCTATCTGCGGGAGTGCGTCGAGGCGGCGCTGGCCCGTGTGCTGCCGCAGGTGCCGGCCGACGTGCCCGGCAGTACGGCCATCGTGAGCCTGCGCAACGCGGAGGCGGTCGGCGACGCGCTGACCCGGCTGGTGGCCGCGGACGCGGAACCGGTCGGCCTTGAGGTGTTCGTGGTGCAGCCGACACGGATCGAGTACGCCCCCGAGGTCGCCGCCCGGATGCAGCGCCGCCGTATCGCCGCGCTCGAGGCCCAGCACCGCGACACCGTGCTCAGCTCGGTCGTCGACTCGGTCGAGGACACGGTGGTCCGGCTGACGAGGCGGGGCCTGGTCGAACTCGACGACTACGAGCGCAAGGCGCTGGTGAAGGATCTGACGGTCGCGTTCTACACGGGGAGGACCGCGGACGGGGCGTGAAAGCCACGCCGGATTGGTATGGACATGTTCAACTCCCGGCAATAATCTGGGACTTGGTCTAGACCTGAACGCTGCGCGCACGGCTCAAGGAACTCCCCACATCCTCCAGGAGCAGCAGCATGCGCATCCATGCGACCAGGAAGGCGAAGTGGTACGCGGCCGCGGTCGGCCTCGCCACCGCCGGCACGTTCGTACTGTCCACCGGCGGGGCCGACGCCCACGGCTACACCGACCAGCCCCTCAGCCGGCAGAAGATGTGCGCCGCGAACGGTGGCATCGTCACCGGTTGCGGCGACATCCAGTGGGAGCCGCAGAGCGTCGAGGGCCCGAAGGGCTTCCCCGCGGCCGGGCCGAACGACGGGCAGATATGTTCGGCGAACCACACCAACTTCGGGGCGCTCGACCAGCCGAGGACACCCTCGGGCGCGGCCTGGCCGACCACCCGGGTGACCGGCGGTCAGAGCTACACCTTCCGCTGGCAGTTCACCGCCTCGCACGCGACGACCGACTTCAAGTATTACGTCACCAAGCAGGGCTGGAACCAGAACCACGCCCTGACCCGGACTGACCTGAACACCACCCCGTTCCTGACGGTCCCGTACAACGGTCAGCGTCCGCCGTCCACCCTCAGCCACAGCGGCACCCTGCCGGCCGGGCTGAGCGGGCACCACGTCATCCTCGGCGTGTGGACGATCGCGGACACCGCCAACGCGTTCTACTCCTGTGCAGACGTCACGTTCTGACCGGAGTCCTGTCCCGGGTTCGTGCCGGGCGTTCCTTCTGAGCATTGCTTGAGGAGCACCGGCTCCCCGGGAGGGTACGTTCCACGCACGCCGTCATGACCATGACCGCGTGCGTGGAGCCGTACCGGACTCGGGGGAGAAGCGATGGATTTCCTGTTCTATGTGGTGCCGGGCCTGATCATGGCCATGGCGCTGGTCGCGGCGGCCGCGGTGATCCGCCGCTCGCTGCGGTTGCGGAGCAACTGGAACAGCGGCCTGACCGCCGAGGCGCGCTGTCTGCGGACGTACACGACCACCCGTCGCAATGAGGACTCCGTGACGACGACACTGCACCACGTGTACGAGTTCACCACCTGCGAAGGCCGTACCGTCCGTTTCGAGGAGGCGGGCGGGCCGGGGACGACGGTCGAGGGTGACATCGTCCCCGTCCACTACACGGCGGCCCACCCGGAACACGCCACCGCCCACCCACCGGCCCGGGCCAAGACCCTGGCGAGCACGGTCGGCATCCTGGTCTTCCTCGGGGTGATCGTCGCGTTCTGCATCGGCTTCATGGTGACCTACACCGAGGTCTTCGCCGGCGACACCCCGTTCGCGGGAATGCCGTAGCGGAGGCGCACGCACCCAGGCGGTTCGCCGTGGCGCGCAGCGGAGGTGGCGGTTATGGTTCGCGCTTTCCGCGCACTCGTCCCGCGCAGGCACCGTGCGCTCACCGCAGCAGGGCCTGGACGGGGGTGTGGGTGGCGAAGCCCCCACCACGTGCGGCGCAGCCGCGCAAAAACAACGATGGCGAGCCAGGTTCGCGCTTTCCGCGAACACGACTCGCCATCGCCATCGTGCGCCGCCAGGGACTCGAACCCCGGACCCGCTGATTAAGAGTCAGCTGCTCTAACCAACTGAGCTAGCGGCGCAGACTCCGTCGCACTCCGCTCTCGCGTCGGCGACAAAAGAAATACTACCTGGTCTGCGGGGGTGCTTCTGACCACCCTCAGATGGCCAGCGAGAGAAGCACCGGGGCCGCTCCCTTGTTCAGCCGGTCCGCCGCCTGCCGCAGCCGGTGCACGTGCTCGACCGGCAGGGACAGTGCCAGGCAGCCGACCGAGGAGCCCGCGGTGATCGGGACGGCCGCGCAGACCGTGCCCACCGCGTACTCCTGAAGATCGAGGATCGGGACCGTCGGCGGATGGGCGTCCAGGCGGGACAGCAGGAGCTTCTCGCTGGTGATCGTGCGCGAGGTGAGCCGGGCCATCTTGTGCCGGGCGAGGTGGTCCCGGCGGCCGTTCAGGTCGAGCTGACCCAGCAGGCTCTTGCCGACCGCGCTCGCGTGGGCCGAGGAGCGGAAGTCCACCCACTCGTGCACCGCGGGTGTCGCCGGGCTTTCGGCGCACTGGGTGACCTGGATCTCACCGTCGATGTAGCGGCTGATGTAGACGGCGGCGCCGACCGAGTCGCGCAGCCGGCCGAGGGTGTGCTGGAGAGTCTCGCGCAGCGCCTGGTCGCGGCCGTGGGCGGAGCCCAGGCGGCTGAGCGCGGCGCCGGTGACGTAGGCGCCGTCGGCGGTCTGATCGACGTATCCCTCCCGGCGCAGCATCCGCAGCAGCGCGGTCAGCCGCTGGGTGCCGAGGCCGCACTGGCGGGCGAGCTCGGAGTCGGTGACGCCGGTCGGGCGCCGCGCCACCGTCTCCAGGACGCGCAGCGCGTCCTGGGCCGAGTGGTACGGGGCGGTCGGCTCATGGGTCAGCGCCACGATCTCCCCCTGCGCTTTTTGGGCCGTTCTCGGGACAGCTTGGCTGCCTCCACGATAAGGCTCAAGGGTCGGCCGGGGAGCGGGTGTTCGCCAACTTCGCGGCGTGATCGGCCCTCCCAGCAGGGCCGCGCCACTTTGGCATATGCCAGGGTCATGAACCGACCGCCGTGACCGGGGCCGGACCGCTGCCTTCACTCCTCGCGTTCACAGCACTGCGCTGAGGAACTCCCGCGTCCGCTCCTGTTCGGGCTCACTGAAGATCTTCTCCGGGGCGCCGGCCTCGATGACCCGGCCCGAGTCGAACATCAGGACCCGGTCGGAGATGTCCCGGGCGAAGTTCATCTCGTGGGTCACACAGAGCATGGTGATGTCCGTGCTGCGGGCGATGTCACGGAGGACGTCGAGGACCCCGGCGACCAGCTCCGGGTCGAGCGCGGACGTCACCTCGTCGAGCAGCAGTACCTGCGGGCGCATCGCCAGGGCCCGGGCGATCGCGACCCGCTGCTGCTGGCCACCGGAGAGCTGGCTCGGGAACTTGTCCAGGTGGTCACTGAGCCCGACCAGGTCGAGCAGCTCCCGGGCCCGCTGCTCCGCCTCGTCCTTGGACATGCCGAGGACGGTCACCGGCGCCTCGGTGATGTTCCGCAGCACCTTCATGTTCGGGAACAGGTTGAACTGCTGGAACACCATTCCGATGTTCTTGCGGATCTCCCGGACCTGCTTCTCGCCGGCCGGGAACAGCCGCTGCCCGGCGACCGTGATCGTGCCCTTGTCGGGCTTGGTCAGGGTCATCAGCAGCCGCAGGATCGTGGTCTTTCCGGAGCCCGAGGGGCCGATCAGCGTGACGTGCTTGCCCGCGTCGACCGAGAAGTCGAGCTCGTCGAGGACCGTGTGGTCCCCGAAGCACTTGGTGACCTTCTCGAAGCGGATCAGCTCGCCGGTGGCCGCCGGCGAGCCCGTGTGGGCGTCGGGTTGCTTCATCAGGGGGGTGTCAGCGGACAAGGCGTCGCTCCAGGGCTCGCAGGAGGAGGGAGGCGGGGTAGGAGATGAGGACGAAGGCCACACCGATGACGGTGAGCGGCTCGGTGAACTGGAAGTGCTGCTGCGAGAAGAGCCGCGCCTCACCGAGCATGTCCAGGACGGTGATCGCCATCAGCAGCGGTGTGTCCTTGAGCATCGAGATCACGTAGTTCCCGAGCGCCGGTACGACCCTTCGGATCGCCTGCGGCAGGATCACCACAGTCCAGGTGCGCCGCATGGACAGGCTCAGCGCGGTCGCCGCCTCCCACTGGCCGGCCGGGACGGCCTCGATACCGGCCCGGTAGACCTGCATCGTGTACGTCGAGTAGTGCAGGCCGATCGCGATGACACCGGTGGTCAGCGCGGAGAAGGTGAGACCCCATTCGGGCAGCACATAGAACAGGAAGAACAGCTGCACCAGCAGCGGGGTGTCACGGATGAACTCGGTGACGATCCTCACGGGCCAGCGCACCCACCGGCTGGGTGTGCGCATCAGCAGCGCCCATACGAGGCCCAGGGCGAACGAGATCAGCGAGCCGAGGGCCAGCGCCTGGAGGGTGACGAGCAGGCCGTCCCAGAAATGCGGCATGAAGTCGCGGACGGCACCCCAGTCCCACTTCACGAGACACCACCTCCGACGGGCTCAGGGATGGACACCCGGGGCTGCGGCACCTTTCCGACCCCGGCCTTGAGGCGGCGCTCGAGCCTGCGCATCAGCCGGGTGAGCAGGAAGGCGATCACGAAGTAGATGAGCAGGATGTAGGTGTAGATCTGCGCGCTCTCCTGCAGCGCGAGCCGCACCAGGTTGCCGCTGAACGCCAGGTCACCCATGCCCATGATGGAGACCAGCGCGGTTCCCTTGAGCAACTCGACCAGCAGGTTGGAGAACGGCGGGATCATCTCCGGCACGGCCTGCGGAAGCAGGATCTTGCGCAGCCGCTGCCAGGGCGTGAAGCTCAGTGCGATCCCGCCTTCGCGCTGCGCCGGGTCGACGGAGTTGAGGGCGCCGCGCACGATCTCGGCGCCGTACGCCCCGTAGGTCAGTCCGAGGGCGAGCGTGCCCGCCCACAGCGGCACCAGCTGCCAGCCGAAGGCGAGCGGCAGCACGAAGAACACCCAGAAGATCATGATCAGGGCGGATGTGCCGCGGAACACCTCGGTGTAGAAACCGGCGAGGAAGCGGACGATCCACCGATGATGGGTGCGTGCGATGCCGACGGCGAAGGAGACGCCCGTCGCGAGCAGCGCGCTGAGCACGAGCAGCTGGACGGTGGTCCATACGCCCTTCAGTACGAGTTCCCAGAGTCCCGATGTCATCCGCGGCACAGCTCCTTCGCGGTCATGTCGGTCATCTCGGCCTTGGTGAAACCGAACGGGCGCAGGATGCGGAAGAGCTCGCCGCTCGCCTTCATCTTCTTCAGCTCGACGTTGAAGGCGTCCCGCAGGCCCGTCTCGGTGGGCCGGAAGGCGAAGCCGCCGCCGTCGATGTGCGGCTTGCCCTTGACGAGAGGCGCGAAGGGTTTGGTGGCCTCCGCCTTGCGGGACTTCTTGACAACCTCACGGGTGGTGAGCGCGGTGCCGGCGAACACATCGGCACGCCCGGCCTCCACCGCGTTCAGCCCGGCGACCTGGTCGGGGACGATCAGGATGTCGCTTTCCTTGTAGCCGGCCTCGACGGCGTACTGGATCTCGGCGTACCCGGTGCCGGTGGCGAATTTCGCCTTCTTCGCGACGACGTCCTGGTAGGAGTGCAGACCCTTCGGATTCCCCTTGCTCACGATGAAGGAGCCGAGCATCTGGTAGTCGGGGTCGGCGAAGATGACCTGCTGACAGCGGTCCGCATTGATGTACATCCCGGCCGAGACCACATCGAACTGCTGTGAGTTCAGTCCGGGTATCAGCGAGCCGAACTCGGTCGGCACGGGCTGAACGCGGTCGACGCCGAGGCGTTTGAAGATGACCTTGGCCAGCTCCGGGGCCTCGCCGGTGAGGTCGCCGTTCTTGTCGATGTAGCCGAAGGGGATCTCACCGGCGATGCCGAGGCGAACGACGCCCTGGGCCTTGAGCCGGCTGAGCAGATCACCGCCGGGCGTGGTCGACGCCGCGGCCACGCGGCTGCAGCCGGCGGCGCCCAGCGCGGCGACGCCGGCCAGCAGCGACCGTCTGGTGGTTCCGGTTTTCCCTGGGTCATTCGTCCGTGGTGGAGCCATGGACGCGCCGCTACCCGAGACCGGGCGATGTATTCAGGCCCCTCTCGGCCCCGCGCTTCGCCGGGCTGCCCCGCCCGGACGGCGTCATTCCGCTCCATCGCCGCACTGACCTGCCACGATGCGGGCCGGGAGGACCCTCAGTGGCCGGGCACGTATCCACGATTCTTGTCGACCACATTCACAAGTGGTTCGCCTGCCGCCCAGCGCTCGTACAACGCGACGAACTGCGCGCCGAGCTCATCGCGCCAGCCGGCCGTGTCGCCGCTCATGTGGGGGGACACGAGCAGGCCCGGAACGCGCCACAACGGGCTGTCGGAACCGAGTGGTTCGTGCCGGAAGACATCGAGCGCCGCGCCCGCGATCCACCGTTTCGTCAACGCCTCGGCGAGTGCGTCCTCGTCCACGAGCTGCCCGCGCCCGACGTTGATGAAGCGCGCGGAGGGCTGCATGACACCGAAGCGCCGGGCGTCGAACATGCCGTACGTCTGCTGCGTCAGTGGCGCCGCCGCGATCACCCAGTCGGCGCGGGTCAGCAGCCGGTCTAGGTCGGCCGGGCCGTGGATGCCGGTGCGCGGGACGCGGCCCACGACCGCCGTCGTGACGTCGAGCGCCTTGAGCGTACGGGCGATCGTCCGCCCGATCGGCCCGGAGCCGACCACGCACGCGCGGGTGCCCGCGAGCCGCGTGGTCTCGCGATGCCGCCACTCCCGCTCCCGTTGCAGCTCCCAGGTCCGCGGCAGGTCCTTGGCCAGCGCGAGGACGAGCGCGGCCACGTACTCGGCGACCGGCTGGTCGAAGACGCCGCGCGCGTTCGTCACCACCGTGTCGGACGCGACGAGTTCGGGGCACATCAGGTGGTCCACGCCCGCGCTGGCCGTGTGCACCCAGCGTGGCCTGCGGCCCGTACCGGGCCAGGCGTCGCGCACCGCCCGCGAGGTGAAGTCCCAGACGAGCAGCACGTCCGCGTGCGGCAGCCGTTCGGCGAGCGTCGAGGCATCCGCGTGCTCGATCCGCACCCGGCCGGTCAGGCGGCCGAGACGGGGCAGCGGCTCGGCGTCCAGGACGAGCAGGGTCGGGCGGCCGGGCGGGGGAGCGGTCATGCGGCACCCGTGTCCTCGATCGGCACCGGCCGACGGTGCCGACCGGGTGTCTGACATGCGCGGATGGACCACCGTCGCACCGGAAACCGGCGCCGTCAACACGCACGCCGCGCCCCGCACGCCGTCGCTTCGGCGTTAGCCGCCCGCTCCTGAGGGAAGGCGCCGTAACACATCGCGGCCGATGTCCTCTCGGCCAACCAGGTGAGGATGTGGGCGGGGCTCGGCGTCATCTGGGTACCCGGGTGACGGGACCCCGTCAGGCTCTTCTGGGGGCCGGCTGTCACGTCCTCGAGGGCAGTGGCGGAGAGACAGCGCACCACGGACCCGCACCGCCGGAAGAACAGGAAGGTTCGGCATGACCGCACTTGGATTCCTCTACCCGGGCCACTCCGCGGAGGACGACTATCCACGCATCGAGCAGCTGCTGGCCAGCGACATCCGGGTGGACCTCGTGCACACCGACACCGGTCAGGGCGCGCTGCGGCTGGACGGGCTGCGGGAGATCGGCTCGCCGGAGCGGCTCGCGTCGGGCGTGGAGGAACTGCGCCTCGCGGGCGCCGAGGCGGTGGTGTGGGCGTCCACCAGCGGAAGCTTCGTGCACGGCTGGGAGGGAGCCCACGAGCAGGTGCGCGCCCTCGCCCGCACGGCCGGGATGCCTGCCTCCTCCACCTCGTTCGCCTTCGTGCACGCCGTGCGGGAGCTCGACGCGCGGCGCGTGGCCGTCGCGGCGACCTACCCGGACGATGTGGCGGACCTGTTCGCCGGGTTCCTGCGGGCGGCCGGTGTGGAGGTGGTCTCGGTCCGATCCGCGGGCGGCGCCACGGCGGCGGAGACGGCCGGCTGGGGCGCGAAGGAGGTACTGGCGCTCGCCCAGGAGGGTGATCACGCAGGTGCCGACGCGGTTCTGCTCCCCGACACGGGGCTGCACACGGCGGCGCATCTGACGCTCCTGGAGAAGGAACTGGCCAAGCCGGTCCTCACGGCGAACCAGGTCACGGTGTGGGAGGCCCTGCGCCTGGTGGACCGCCGTGTGAACGCCCCCCGCCTCGGGGCCCTGTTCACCAGGGAGCCGATCGTCCAGGTGTGACGCCCCGGCCCCGGGCGGTGACCGGGAATAACCAGGGATTGCCCCCTGTTGTGGCGCCTGAGTCGCGACCCAGACGCAGGAGGCAGTTCGGTGGAGGAGATCCGAGGTTCGGCGCAGGGCACGGCGCCCGTCCCCCTGTCCGTACTCGACCTGGTCACGGTCGGTGCGGGGAGCACCGCCACCGACGCGCTCCGTACCAGTGTCGAGCTCTCCCGGCTCGCGGAGTCCCGGGGATTCCACCGGTACTGGATCGCCGAGCACCACTCCATGCCGGGCGTGGCCTCCTCCTCTCCCGCCGTGATCCTCGCCCACCTCGCCGCGCACACGGACCGCATCCGGCTCGGCTCGGGCGGGGTGATGCTGCCCAACCACGCCCCGCTGGTCATCGCGGAGCAGTTCGGCACGCTTGAGGCGATGGCACCCGGCCGCGTCGACCTGGGTCTGGGGCGTGCCCCCGGCACGGACGGCGCCACCGCCGCCGCGCTGCGCCGCACCGACCGGCTGAACGAGGGAGCCGACGACTTCCCCCAGCAGCTGGTCGAGCTGACCCGCTTTCTCGACGACGACTTCCCGGACGGCCATCCGTACGCCCGTATCCACGCGGTGCCAGGCCCCGTCCAGGCCACCTCCCCCGGGGGCGTCCAGTCCCCGCACCGGCCGCCGATCTGGCTGCTCGGCTCCTCCGGCTTCAGCGCCCGGCTGGCCGGCATGCTCGGCCTGCCCTTCGCCTTCGCGCACCACTTCTCGGCGCAGAACACCATCCCGGCGCTCGACCTGTACCGCGAGTCCTTCCGCCCGTCCGAGGTCCTCGATACGCCGTACGCCCTCATCGGCGTCGCCGCCCTCGCCACCGACGACGAGAAGGAGGCCCGCCGCCAGGTGAGGGCCGCCGCCCTGAACATGCTCCGGCTGCGCATGGGCCGTCCCGGGCTCGTCCCCACCCCGCAGGAGGCGGAGGCGTACGAATTCGGGCCGCTGGAGCAGGAGTTCTTCGAGAGCTGGAGCGCGAACGTCATCCATGGCACTCCGGACGAGGTCCGCTCCGGCCTGGACGGTCTGCAGAAGCGCACCGGCGCCGACGAGTTGATGATCACGTCGAACGCCCACGGCGGGGACGTACGGGTGCGCTCCTACGAACTGATCGCCGACGCCTACGGGTTGCCGACCGCCTGAGCGCGGGCGGAGGGCCGGACTCGGGGCCCGGGCCGCGCACGGTCGGTCCGCGGTTCAGGGAGCCGAACGGGCCGGGAACCGCGGGTCGGCGCCCTCCCCGTCTGCCCGTCACGAAGGGCGGCAGGCCTCCTCGACCAGCTCGGAGATGCGGTCGGGCGGCAAGGGCCGTGAGTACAGCCACCCCTGACCGGTGTCGCAGCCGATCCGGCGCAGCCGGGTGGCCTGCGCGGACGTCTCCACGCACTCGGCGGTGACCGTCAGGCCCAGCCGGTGCGCGAGCTGGATCATGGCCTCGACGATGACCTCGTCGGCGGGATTCGGACGGTCGCCCGTGCCCTCGTACTGGAAACCCCGGACGAACGAGCCGTCCAGTTTCAGCACCGACACCGGCAGCCTGCTGAGGTAGGCGAGGTTCGAGTAGCCGGTGCCGAAGTCGTCGATGGCGATCCGCACCCCCATGTCGCTGAGTGCCTGGAGTGCCTGGAGCGGGCGGCCCGACGAGCCCATGACGGCCGACTCGGTCAGCTCCAACTGCAGCAGGTGCGGGGCGAGTCCGGTCTCCGTGAGTGTGCCGGCCACGTCGGCCACCAGGTCGGAGTCCCACACCTGACGCACCGCCACGTTCACACTGACGAAGATCGGCGGCTCGTCCGGGCGTTCCAGCTGCCAGCGGCGCGCCTGACCGCATGCCGTCCTCAGCACCCAGCGGCCGAGCTGGACGATCGAGCCGTCCTCCTCCGCCAGCCCGATGAACCGATTCGGCGTCAGCGTGCCGAACTGGGGGTGATGCCAGCGCACCAGCGCCTCCACCCCGCGCACGCGCTCGTCCTCCATCCCCACGAGCGGCTGGTACTCCAGGGCGAACTCGCCCCGTTCGATCGCCGGACGCAGGCCGGAGGAGAGAGCCTGACGGGTCATGCGGTGGGCGTTGCGCTCGGGGTCGAAGAGGGTCCAGCGGGACTTGCCGTCGGCCTTCGCCCAGTACAGCGTCGTGTCGGCGGCCTGCATCAGACCCGTCGCCGTCGTCCCGGCCGTGTGCCGCTCCACGACGCCGATGGACGCCGACACGGACAGTCGCTGCCCGGACAGGTCGAACGGCGCCTGGAGTGCCTTCAGCACCGACCCGGCCAGTTCGGCGAGCTGGTCGGTACCTGTCGAGTCCTCGACGAGCAGCGCGAATTCGTCACCGCCCAGCCTGGCCACCAGGGGAGTGACCGCCCGCGCCTGGCCGGCCTCGTCCGCGCAGCGCGTCAGCCGCTCCGCCACGGCCGCGAGCAGCCGGTCGCCGACCCGGTGGCCGAGCGTGTCGTTGACGGCCTTGAACCCGTCGAGGTCCAGGTAGCACAGCCCGATCCGGCCGGTCCCGCTCTCCTCGTACGCCTCCGCCTCGAGCGCGGCCGACAGACGTTCGAAGAACAGTGTGCGGTTGGGCAGCCGGGTCACCGGGTCGTGCATCTGCAAGTGCCTGAGCTGCGCCTGGAGTTCGCGGCGGGCGTTGATGTCGGTGACCGAGAGCAGGACGGCCTGCTCCGTCTGGGGCAGCGGGGTGACGGTCACCTGGACCCAGAGCGAGTGCCCGTCGGGATGTTTGAGCCGGCGCGTGCAGCGCAGCCGGGCCTGGCGCCCGCGCAGCACCTCGCGGAAGGCGTGCCAGGTGCGGGCGTCCGAGGACAGGTCCACCAGGTCGGCGGCGACCTTCCCGAGCAGCCCCTCGGCGGCGGTGCCCAGCAGCGATCCCATCCCCTCGTTGGCGGTGACGACCAGCCCCTCCCGGTCGACGACCGCCATGGCGAGCGGCGCGGCGGCGAAGGCGGCGAACAGGGGATCCGCGGCACGGGGCGACGGCGGTGGGTCGGTGGCCGACGGGACCGGATGCACGTCGGCGAGGAGCGGTGGCTGGGACGTACCGGATGACATGGTCTCGTGACTGTCTGTGACGACCGGGCCGACGAGGTCTGCCGCGGGCGCTGGCCCTTCGGACGTTCCGCTCACCGCTCGCTCCCGCAGTGCACTCGTTCTTCGTACGGATCTCGTGGGTCTCGTCGGGGTCGACGGCCGCATGGCGAGCGACCGTACGAGCCGTGTCCGTGCAGGAACGTGTGCCGATCATAGAGGCTGCCCCGAGGGCCTTCCAGCCGCTGTCCAGCGTCCCGGGGCGAGCACACGTCCTGACAGATCGTTTCTGCCCGCACCGGGCCCCGCTCTATCAGGCAGCCCTCGATTGTGACGTTGCGTGAGTACTGGAGGCGCCGGACCGTCTCGGCCGCCCCCTCGAAAATCGTGCGCCGTCCTGCGCTCCCGCCCTGCACCGCCCCTCCCCGGTACTCGCGGTTCCCATCTGGCCTTTCCCCCGCCTGACGGTGTCTCACCCTCCTGGGGCAGGCAAACAGGACATAGTCATACAAGTGCGACAAAGCTGGGTGCTGAGGTCCCGGATCCGCTCCCAGGAGGTCGACGTGCCATGCCCGCTGCCCCTCGTGGGGCCAATCCGGGACGCCCTGCAGAAGTCCGCCCGGTTCGGGACGCCTGTCCTGCGCAGTGCCGCGTCCGTGGCAGCGGTGATGGTGGCGCTGGTGGCGACCTCGCTCATCACGGGGCCCGCGCTCGCCGACCCGACGGCGACACCCTGTGAGCTCACGCGCAGCCAGGCACACCACTCGGAAGGCCTCGACACCTGGAACGCCGCGTATACGCGTCCTGTCCGCCCGTTGGACGCGGTCATGATCTTCCTGTCCTTCCCGGACGCGAAGCCGGTGACCAAGCCGGCCCAGTTGACCGCGGACTACTTCCCGGCCACCAGTCGCTTCTTCGAGCGTGCCTCCTACGGCCGGTTCACGGTGCGTCCGCATCCGCTGAACCGCTGGATCCGGATGCCCCACCCGTCGGCCTGGTACGCCATGAAGCGCGACTGGGACCCCGGGCACCGGGCCGCGTATCTGCGTGACGCCATCGCCGTGTCGGACAAGTACGTCGACTTCTCGCGCTTCCCCGTCGTGTACCTCGTGGCCGATCCGGACGCACCCGGAGTTGACTCGGACGCCACGAAGGTGGTCAACCTCGACTCACCGCTGCACGCCGACGGCACGGACATCCGGCGGGTGGTCACGGTCTTCGAGAAGCACCCGCCGGACCGGCTCGTCCTCGCCCATGAGACGGGCCATGTCTTCGACCTGCCCGACCTGTACCACCGCCCGGTCGACGGCAAGGGTGACTGGGACACCTATGTCGGTGACTGGGACCTCATGGGCAGCCAGTTCGGACTCGCGCCCGACCTGTTCGCCTGGCACAAGTGGAAGCTGGGCTGGCTGGACCCGCGCCAGGTCGTGTGCGTCCGGAGCGCGGACACGCGGCTGACGCTGGAGGCCCTGGAGTCGGGGCCGACCGGGGTACCGCAGGTGCCGGTGAACGCGACCACCGTCCGCGCGGCCGGGATGACGGGCGCGGCGGGCAGCGCCGCGCAGGTACCGGGTGCCGGTTACGAGGCGTTCGGTTCGGGGCGTGGCACCAAGCTGGCGGTCGTGCGGACGGGGCCCGACAGTGTGCTCGCCATCGAGGCGCGCGGGATGGTGGGCAACGATGTCGAGGCCTGCACGCAGGGCATCCTCCTCTACCGGGTCCGCGGTGCGACGGAGTCAGGCGGCGGCCCGATCGAGGTCGTCGACGCCCATCCGCGGACCTCGGCGTGCTGGGGCACCTCGGTCAATCCCGGCCTCGCGGACGCGCCGGTGCGGGTCGGCGAGAGCTTCACGGTGCCGGGGGACGGAGTCCGGGTGGAGGTGGAGGACCGTACGCCGACCGGGGCGTGGACGGTACGGATCACGAGGAGCTGAGGTGGACACAACGGTGAGCATGCCGGGTGCCGGGAGGTTCTCAGGGTGCGTGGAGGGCGGAGGTGGCGGTCGGGGTTCACGCTTTCCGCGCACTCGTCCCGCGCAGGCAGCGGGCGGTGACCGCCGCAGGGCCCGGACGGGGGGTGTGGGTGGCGAAGCCTCCACCACGCGCGGCGAAGCCGCGCGAAAACAACGATGGCGAGCCCGGTTCGCGCTGTCCGCGAACACGACTCGCCATCGCCATCGTGCGCCGCCAGGGACTCGAACCCCGGACCCGCTGATTAAGAGTCAGCTGCTCTAACCAACTGAGCTAGCGGCGCCTGCTGACGTCGTAGACCTTAGCACCCTGGTCGGCGGGAGGAAAAATCGATATCCGTACGGCAGTGGAGGCCGACGTGCGGGCCGCGCGGACCGCTGCCCAGAGGAAGATCTCCGGGCCGGGAAGCCAGGGGTGGCGGGTGTCGGGCGCCGCCAGCCAGCGGGATTCCGGGCGGGGAGTCGCGGGCACGGCGGGTCGGACGGCGGGCACGGTCACCGCATCACCGGGGCCGTGGCAGAGCAGCGGGGGAATCGGGTGGGCACGGCCGCCCCACTCCTCCCAGTCGAGCAGTGCCGGCAGCCGGCGTGCCGTGCCCGGCGCCGCGAACAGCAGCATCCGGCCCCGGTGCGCGGCTACGGGCCCGGAGCCCGGCCCCTCGTCCCAGAGCCGGTCGAGCATCCGGCGCCCGAAGATCGCGGGGGCGTTCACCACGTCGAACGCGACACCGCAGGGCAGCACCACCGGCGCGGTGGGGCGCTCGGCCCAGTGTGCGAGCGTGCTCCGGGGATACGTTCCTGCCGAGGCGAGCCAGGCGGCGCCCTCCGAGGTGACCCCGGAGACGTCGAACCGGTCGGAGAGGGGTGCGCGGAAGGGTGCGGGCAACGGCGTTCGGCTGCTCATACCGTCTTGTCTACCGACAGTGAGCGAACCATCTCGGCGAGTTGCGGAAAATCGGGACGGGAGGGGGCAGGGCGGAGTATTGTGCCGCACGGCATATGCCAAATGATCATTCGTGCGGCGGCCAGGGCGGACCCGGCTGGACCGGGGACCCGGCCCCCGGCTCAGCCCAGGCTCTCCGGCCCGCTCGCCTCGGCGCCGCGCAGCAGGTCCCGGCCGAACTCCACCATCTTCTTCGCGTAGTCCTCGGTCCACTCCGCCTGCTCGCCGATCGCCGCGGGCGTCAGCCGGTCGAAGCGGCGCGGATCGGCCAGCTGGGCCGCGGCGACCGCCTGGTACTCGGCCGCCCGGTCCGCCGCCGCGCGAAACGCCTGGGTCAGCTCCGTGGCCCGCGCGAGCAGTGCCCGCGGGTCGTCGATCGACTCCAGGTCGAAGAAGTGTTCCGGGTCGGAGGCCGCCTCCGCGGGCTCGAAGAGCAGGGGCGCGGGGCGTAGCCGCGGCTCGTTCCGACGCGGCGTGGGCTCCGACATGTCTTCTCCTCCTCGTACGGTTCGGGTGGCGCCGTCATTTGGTTGGGCCACCGTCCATTGTCTCGCGACGCCGCAAGGGCGCGGGGGGTGCGGGGACACCACCGCCACGCGCTCCCCCCGCCGCACGTCATCCGCAGTCTCAAGGCCGCCGGGTCACATGATGTTCCCGGCCGCCCGGAAGTCGTCACGAGCGTCGGCCTTCACACTGGTCAGGACCGTCGTCCGGCCAGGCCTCCGCGAGGGACAGGACTGCCGGCCCGGCCTGTGTCACGCCGGACGCGGCCAGGTGCTCCCGGGTTACGCCGTCAGGGGCGCCACGCCACGCGATGCTCCGCCAGATGGGACAGCACCGCGTGATTCGCCTCCCAGCCGTCCGGGAACTTCACCGTCACCCCCAGCTGCACGGGCTCCGTCGAAGGATGGTCGTCCAGCAGCTCCGACACCCCCGCCCGGCACACCACGATGCACGCGTGGCGGTGCCGGGACGCCAGTACGCACAGCCGCCCGGTCTCCAGATGGAACGCCGTGGCGTCCGGGCGCCCCGACAGCGGATGCAGCACCACCGTCACATCGAACTCCCGGCCCTGGAGCCGGTTGGCCGTGTCCACCGTCACGTCCCGCACGCCGAGGTCCGTCAGCGCCGAGCGCACCGCGGCCGCCTGGTCCCGGTGCGCCATGCCGACGGCGATCCTGTCCGCGGTGAGCGGCACCGGCTCCCCGGCCCGCTCCGAGACCGCCGCCCCGCCCCGGTCCAGCAGCCGCCGTACGACCGTCGCGACCGCCCGCACCGCCTCGGGGTCCGTTCGCGGGGTGTGCCGGGCGGGCAGCTCCAGCAGCCCCCAGCCGGTCTCGGCCGCCTCGTCGATCACCCGGTCGGGCCCGGAGCCGTCGGACGCCACTGCGAAGCCGAGTCGCCGGTCCCCGCGATCGGTTCCGCTGCGGAACGGCGTGTACGGATAGAACGCGTGCGACACGAGCGGCGCCGCGGAGGCCGGGAGCCGCCAGGACACCGGCAGCCGGTGCTGCGGCAGCTCGGGGTTGTGGGCCAGGAGCGTGGTCACCGCGGACGCGGACGGGTCGTACGACAGGCCCGCCCACTGCTCGGCACCGACGACCGAGAACGGGTCCAGCTGTCCGGGGTCGCCGACGAACAGTGCTCGTTCGAACAGGCCGGCCACCGCCAGCAGCGCGTCCGAACGCATCTGGTACGCCTCGTCGACGATGGCGTGCCCCCACGGCTCGACGTCCTTCACGTGGGCCCACTTGGCGGCGGTCGAGATGACGACGTCGAGGCCGGCCAGATCGGCCGCCTTCGTCGACTTCCGGACGTGCGGAAGATCGTCGAGAGCCCGGTCGTAGGGGTCCGGGTCGCTGCTGTGCAGCCGGCCGACCGGAAGGCCGGGATCCTTCTCCGCGAGCCGCAGCACCAGGTCGTCCACCTGTGCGTTGGTCTGCGCGATCACCATCAACGGCCGGCCGGCCGCCGCCAGTTCCAGCGCGGCGCGGACCACGAGCGTCGACTTTCCCGCGCCCGGCGGCGAGTCGACGACGACCCCGCGGTACGTGCCGTGCAGCGTGTCGCGCAGGATCGCCTCGGTGGCCCGGGCGGCCGCGCTCCCCGGATCGAAGGCGCTGCCCGGCTGGGCGAACGCGGTCACAGGACGTCCTCCTCGGTCACCGGATCCGGCTGCGGCAGTGCCCCCGCTTCGCCCGGCGGTCCGCCGTGCGTCCAGGGCGTCTCCTCGGGCTCGGGCAGCTTCGCTCCGCCGCGCTGCTCGTGCTCGAACAGCGTGAAGCACACATGGTCGCCCTTCTCGGGCACGGACCCGGCCTCGGGTTCCTTGCCGCGGCCCATCTTGTCGACGATGCGCAGGACCACCAGGCCGCCGCCGACGCCGTCCCCGTCGCTTCCCTCGTCGTGCCGCCCCTCGTGCTGCCCTTCGTATGCGACGAACTCGGCCCCCTGGGGCTTCCCGCCGAGCGAGCGGTACACCTTCGAGCGCTCCCCGAGATGCGGTCGGTCCTCGGTCCGTACGGTCACCAGCGGGCGCGGGCTCGGCCGCTTGCCCTCGCTGTACGTCATCACGACGTCCGTGACCTCGCCCGCGAACGCCTCCCCGGTCAGCCGCCGCCCGGCCATGACCAGCGGGTCGTCGAGTGCCTGCTGGGCGTCCAGCCGGCCCTGTTCGCGCTCGCGGGTGGCGAGTTTGTTCGCCGCCGTGACCGCGTCGTCGCGGCGCGGCTGCGGCGGTTCCCCGGCGGCGACGCGGTCCCGGTGGCCGGTGAACGACCAGCGGTCGCGGGTCCACCGCTCCTCGACGTGCGCGCCCTCCGGCAGGGCACGCAGCAGGTCGAGGCCGTGCCACATCGCGTCCCAGGTCGGACGCGTCCGGCTCTTGACGAGGGCGCGGATCTCGCGCTCGGCTGCGGTGAGTTCGGCGAACCGGTCGTCCGCCTCGACACCGTCCTCGGCGGTGGCCAGCCGCGTCCGCGCGCGGTCGTACCGCTCGATGGCCGGGGCGAGCAGCTTGTTGTCGAAGGCCGGGTCGGTGGCGGGGCCTGCCGGGGGGCACAGCAACTGGCCGTGGGCGTCCCGCGCCAGCTCCGCCCGGAGCGCCGCCTCCGCGCCCGTTGCGCCCTGCGGCGGGTCGATCCACGCGAGCAGCGCGCCCAGATGCTGGTCCTCGAGCCCGGACTGCCCGGTCGCCCAGTGCTGCGTCAGTACATCGGTGACCGAGAGCAGCAACGAGGAGCCCGGGACCCGGGAGCGCTCCCCGAAGTGGGTGAGCCAGCGGCCGAGCAGCGGCACCCGCGGGGGCGCCGGGTGCGGGGTCTCGGGGTCCTGTTCGGCGGTGCGGCGGAACCGCGTGGAGCGCCCCAGCAGCCGTACGAAGTCGATGCCCGCCCGGCTCGGCACGATCAACTGCGGACTGTCCGCACACAGGTCGACCTCGACCTTGACCCGCTTGCCGGTCTCCGGGTCGGTCTCGGTGCGCTCGGCGGCCTCGACCGCCTCGGCGTACCCGTCGATGTACGGCAGGACGACGTCGGCGAGGTCGGCGAGGAAGGCGAACCTGAGGTCCCGGTCGCGCGGCTGCGGCACCACGAGCAGCCGGGGCGCGTCCCGGTCGGTGCCGACGAGCGCTCCGAGCGGCGCACCGGCCTCGCCCGCGGTGGTCAGCGGAACGAAGACGAGGGGGCGCTCCGACAGGTGCCGGTGCCGGACCGTGGCCGTGGGCTGGGCGCGGCCGGACCGCACGGCCTCCAGGCGGGCGAGCGTGGCGATCAGTGACATACGGCGTCCTCCCGGGCGGCGAGCGCCTCCGTCCGCAGCCGCGCCGCCCGGCGCAGGGCCGTCACCGCCGGGTCGTCCGGGTCTCCCGCCGTGCCGTGGGCGGCGGCCAGTACCTCGTCCACCGTGGTCAGCCCGCCCAGCTCGGCCCGCAGCGAGCGGCCGTAGGACGTCACCGCGCCCTCGGCCCGTGAGCGGCTGCGGCAGTGGAAGGCCAGTTCACAGGCGGCCAGGCACTCGGGTGCATAGGTCGCCGGGACCGACTCCACGGCGGCCGTCAGCTTTTCCTGCGGAAGGTCGGGCGCGAAGCACGTGCCGTCGGGGAGGCCGTCCGCGATCTCCTCGATCCGGGTGAGCCGGGTCAGCTGGCGCCGGGTGACCGCGCGCTGTTTGCGGATGTCGACGGGGGACGCGGCCGGCAGGTTGGAGAAGTCCTTCGGGCACACCAGCAGGACCTGGTGACGTACCTCTACGGCGGCGCGCCCCTCCGGCGTCGTGCCGAGGCGCGCCGCGACCTCCTCGAGCGCCAGCACGTACACCGCGGACTGCCGGGCGGCCGCCCCCACCTTCGCCGGGTCGGCCGATCCGTCCAGCAGCGGGAAGGACTTGATCTCGACGACGGTCCAGCTGCCGTCCGGGTGCACCACCACCGCGTCCGGCTCCAGGAACGCGGGGGAGCCCGCCACGTCGAGGGCGAGCATGGGGTGGTCGAGCAGCGCCCAGCCGCGCGCCTCGGTGGCCTCGCGCAACGCCAGCGCCGTACGGGCAGCGCGGCCTTCGGGCCCTATGGCGGCGAGATCGGGAACCAGGGCTTTGCCCGGCGGCTCGGCAGTCGGGTCCAGCTTCTCGTGCACCAGCCGCAGCAGCTCGGCGCCGCCGTCCGCCTTGACTCTGGCCTCGAACGCGTTGCCCCGCATGAAGGCGAACTGGGACTGGCCGAAGGCCGACGGGGCTCCCAGCGCATCGGCCAGCGACGACTTGTCCACCCCGGCGCCGTCGAGGAGCGCGCGGCGCCTGCACCCCGGGTTCGCGGCGAGCGCGGCCAGCGCGCGGGCGTCGAGCGCCTTCGGCGGTACGGCCGGGCCGCGCAGGTCAGCGAGCCGCTGCCGCAGCGCCGTCCCCCGCGTCCGCGGGGGAGGCACCCGGCCCGGCTCCCGGTGCGGTGCGGGAGATGCGCTGTCGGGGAATTCGCTCACCCGCCGAAGTCTGGCATCCAGCACTGACAATCGAGGAACTTGTGGTCGTAGAGGCGCCCGTGGCGGGGGCGGTCGCGGTCCGCAGCCGGGCGCGGACCGCGTCGGCCGCTCGCGTCATCGGCCGGGACAGCAGAAAGCCGGCGCCCATGACGGCGATGCCCGCGACCGCGTCGAGGAGGTAGTGGTTCCCGGTGCCCATCACGACGATCGCGGTAAGCGCCGGGTAGGCGACGCCCGCCACCTTGGCCCAGCGTGTGCGGCCGTGTCGCCAGAGCATCACTCCGCACCACAGCGCCCAGCCGACGTGCAGACTCGGCATCGCCGCGTACTGGTTCGTCATGCCGCCGAGACCACGCGGCGCGCTCGCGTCGCCCGCCCACCAGCCGTACGAGCTGTACTGGGCCATCGTGTCGACGAAACCGTGGGCCGCGGACAGCAGCCGGGGTGGGCAGGTCGGCGTCAGCGTGAAGCCGATCAGGCCGAGGAACGTGGAGGTCATCAACCAGGTCCGGGCCGCGCGGTAGTGCTCGGAACGGCGCCTGAACAGCCATACCAGGATCACGGGCGTCACCAGATAGTGCAGTGACGCGTACCAGAAGTCGGCCGGTATGCCGAGCCATGGCTCGCGGGTGAAGAGACGGTTCAGCGGGTTCTCGGCGTTGATACGGAGCACCTTCTCCAGGTGCAGTATCGACTTGCCGTGCTCGACGGCGTCGTCGACGTCACCCCGGGCGAGCAGCCGGCCGGCCGAGTACGAGGCGTACACCAGCAGGATCAGGGGAAGTTCGGTCCACCAGCGCGGCCGGACCGGCGGGTTCACCCCGGTGCCTGGTGACTCGGCCTGCGGCATCCGATTCGCCCTCCCCCTTCTGCTCTGCTGCTCCCGGTGACCCGGTCGAGTCACTTTACGGTGTACGCGCCCATTCGTCAGGACGCGCCCCCGGCCCTCAAAGACGCAGAGATCTCCCACCGGGTTGCCCGTGAACGGGGTGCGCGATGATGGTGTGACTTCCTTGTTGTTTTCCTCTCGGTTCATCCCGGAAAGGACGTTCATGGCACCGCGCATCCTGCTGGCCCGGCACGGACAGACGGAGTGGTCTCTGTCCGGCAAGCACACCGGCAGGACCGACGTGCCGCTCCTGGAGGAGGGGCGACGGGGCGCCAAGCTCCTCGGCGAACGGCTGAACCGGGCACCCTGGGACGGGCTGCCCGGAGTCGAGGTGCGCACGAGTCCGCTGGCACGCGCGCGTGAGACGTGCGAACTCGCCGGGTTCGGTGAGCGGGCGAGCGCCTGGGACGCACTGCTCGAGTGGGACTACGGCGCGTACGAGGGGATGACGCCGGCCGAGATCCAGTCGGTCCGGCCGGGCTGGCTCATCTGGCGCGACGGTGTCCCGGAGGGGGAGTCCCTGGCCGAGGTCTCCGCGCGCGCGGACGAGGTCGTGTCCTGGGCCCGCTCGGCGGACCGGGACGTCCTGGTCTTCGCCCACGGCCACATCCTGCGCTCGCTGGGAGCGCGCTGGCTGGGGCTACCACTGGAGTTCGCCGCTCGCATACGTCTCAACCCGACGTCACTGTCGGTGCTCGGATGGGCGTACGGGGAACCGGCGATCGAGTCGTGGAACGACTGCGGTCACCTCACGGCGTAGCCGTCGTCCTCACGGGATCCTGGGCAGCGAGGCATGGCGGTCCAGGAACGCCGACACGCCGGAGGTCCGGCGGTGGGGCAGCAGGACTCTCGCCGTGCCCGCCAGCATCGTCTGGATCCTGGACGACTGGACCTCGCCCAGCAGGTCGATGACGCGCTGTCCGGCCTGCGCCGCCTCGTCGGGGCGGCCGCCGCGGGCCAGGTCGTCGGCCAGCTCCGCCGTGTACAGGGCGATGTTCCGGGAGAAGTGCGGGTCCTGCAGATGTGCGGCGCGCCGGGCGTGCCGGGCCGCGCGCGGCCAGTCGCCCAGCGTGGACCAGCACTGCGCCTCCAAGCCCTCGAGTTCGGCCTCGCCGTAGAACGTCATCCACTCGGGGTCCGCGTCCGACGTCCCGCGCTCGAACAGGGCCTGCGCCCGGACCAGCGCCTGCTCGCAGCCCGACCGGTCGGCGAGCCCGGCCCAGCCGCCCGCCTCCCGCAGGGCGAGCAGCGACATCAGGCGGCTCGAGCCGAGCGGACGTGCGGCGCGCTGGGCCGCCTGCGCCGCCCGTACGGCCTCCCGCGGCCGTCCGGCATCGCGCGCGAGGAACGCCGTGTTGCAGAACGCGTGGGCTTCCAAAGCCGGGTCTCCGGACATCCGAGCCGTGGCCAGCGCCTCCGCGTAGTGCGAGCGGGCGTCGTCGAAGCGTCCCGAGTCGTGGGCGAGCCAGCCGACCGAAATGGCCAGTTCCCCGGCGCCCGCGTACAGCCGGTCGGCCACGGCCTGCCGGGTCGTACCGGCGTCCAGCAACGCGTACGCGGCGCGCAGCGGGGCGGCGGCACGCCGGTACAGGCCGTCCGCGCCGTGCCGGTCGTCGAGCAGGCGGATCTTGCGTACGGCCTCTTCGAGCGCACAGGCCTCGGACGAGCCCGTACGGTGGACAGGGCGTTCGACGGCCGCTGCGGTGCCGCCGAAGGCGAGCCCCAGCGGGCTCAGGGAGGCGGCCGCCACTGTGAAGGTGCCGCCGGTCATGAATGCGCGACGTTGCACGTCGCTCTCCTCGTGGTTCTGTTCGTCGTACGCGCGTGTGCCGTACGGCTCGTGCGTCTCGGAGGTATCTGGCGTTTCATACGTCTTGCCCGCCCCGCGCGTTTCACTCGGAGCGTACGGACGGCGGCCGGCGTGTGCGGGGGGCGCCTCGTCGGCGATGCGCGCCGCCCGGCCGCGTACGGCCGAGCGAGGTGCGAATCCCAGGTCCGCCAGCGTGCGACCGGGGAACATATGCAGGAACACCCGTTCGTAGGCGTAGTTGGGGCAACGGATCTCGCCCGCCTCGACCCGTCCGATGTACCGCGCGTCACAGCTGACCCGCTCACCGATCTCCACCGCGGCGCGTCGAACCGACGCGGCGAACTCGCCCGGCGAGCGCTGTCCGCGCAGCTGTCGGAAGGCGAGGTTGGGCCGCGATGGCCTGGGGTATTGGGACGTGGTCATGGTCGGGCCCTCTCGTGCGAACCGTCGAACCATGCCGGATTCGGGACGACTTGCCCGCGTGGTGACAGTTGGTTCCCTGAGTCCGGCGGTGCAAGAACGTACCCGTCCAGTGGGAGTGGTCACGCGAGGTTTAGCTGCAAACCGGATATCTCATACGCGATCTGCCATGAACTGCCATCCTTTGCGATGGTGTTGTGCCCGTTGCCGTTGACGGTCCGAAGCGTTTAACCCGGTGGACCGGGAGCCCCCCGAACTCCCGACCCAACTCACTGCCGAGGAGGGGTTCCGCTTTGGAGGCCGGGATGCAGACCACGCAGAGCACCGAGTTCCGTACGCAGCCGCCGGGTGCGTGCCGCATGCCCGCCGCGGACCGCGGCGCGCCGCCGACCCAGGCCCCCGACCTTGTGACCGTCCCGGCCCGGCAGGGACTCGAGGCCGTCGACATCCTCCGCCGCGGTGCGGGCGACTGCGTCGGGCCCGTCCTCCACGACGACGGCTGCGACACCCTGGGCTTCCTGGTCCCGCCCGGGACAGCCGACGCCTGGGACGTCCCCGGCAGCACCTGCACGCAGACGGCGGGGCGCGGCATCAGCCTGGTCGCCCCGGAACCTCCGGTCGAGGGCACGGGCTGGCTGCTCCCTCCGGGCGAGGCGGAGCTGGCGACGGACCCCGCGGTGCTCCGGGAGGCGCTCGGGGAGGCGGCCCGACTGCTCGAGGCCGCCGACAACTGTCGGTAGCCGGACGCTGACGGTCCGCGCCAGGCGGTCGCCACGGGGCGGCCGAGTGGGCCGCCCGCGGCAGGGCCCCGGATAATGGCTGGATGGGCAGGTCACGGAACGCGCGGCGGGAGAAGGCCGTCGAGCCGGTGGTCGAGGCGGTCGACGGCGGTCTCGCCCAGCTGATACCCGACCGGGACCGGTCGCGCGCCTGGACCCTTCTCATCGACGGCGCCCCGCAGTCGATGGTCGACCTGGACGACCCGGCGTACCTCGGTTTCGAGTACCAGCGGCGCCTCGGCCATGTCATAGATCTGGCCGCGCCGCCCGGTCGGCCGGTGCAGGCCGTGCACCTCGGCGGAGGCGCGTTCACCCTCGCCCGCTACACCGCCGCCACCCGCCCCCGCTCCACCCAGCAGGTGGTCGAGCGCGATGCCTCGCTCGTCCAACTGGTGCGGCGCACGCTGCCCTTGGACCCCAACGCCCGCATACGGGTGCGTTCCGCGGACGCCCGCGTGGGACTCGCCAAGGTGCCGGACGGCTGGGCGGACCTGGTCATCACGGATGTGTTCAGCGGGGCGCGCACCCCGGCCCATCTGACATCGGTCGAGTTCCTCACGGATGTCCGCAGGGTGCTCAAGGACGGCGGCCAGTACGCGGCCAACCTCGCCGACGGCCCGCCGCTCGCCCATCTGCGCGGGCAGATCTCGACCGCCGCGGCTGTCTTCCCCGAACTCGCTCTGATCGCCGACCCCGTCGTACTGCGCGGCAAGCGCTTCGGGAACGCGGTTCTGATCGCCTCCGCCCATCCTCTTCCGTTCGCCGAACTCACCCGCCGAGCCGCCTCGGACCCGCACCCCGCGCGCGTGGAGCACGGCAGGGCACTGACCGACTTCACCGGTGGCGCGGTGGCGGTCACGGACGCGGCGGCCGTGGCGTCACCGGCGCCCCCGCCCTCGGTCTTCCGCTGACCCGCGTGGCCGGCAGGCACCACGCTGCCCCCGTGCCGGATTAGTAGGTCTCGACGTCCACATGGGGCGGGCCGTCGTGCCACGTGCAGAACACGGTGACCCGTTGCGTGCCGGAGGCGAACTCCACGCGGATCCACGACTCCGTCTTCCACACCTGCATCGACCAGCCCGGACCGGGCGTCGCGGACACCAGCGTCGCGGACGTCGTACCGAGGTCGAAGACCGCCCGCCCGCCGGTGGTGTCATGGCTCGTGACGCGGCTGGTGGAAGCAGAAGGGGAGGACGGGGGCGTCGTCGGGGAGGGCGAGGGGCTCGTGCCGGACTTCTTCGAGGGGACCGGCGTCGTGCTCGGCGCGGGCGTCCCGCTCGCACTCCGCGACGGTTCCGGCCGCTCCGTCGACGCGATCTGCGGCCTGGTGCCCTGAGTCGTCGCGCCACCCGCCGTGATGGGCAGGGCGCGCGGGGGGTCGTAGGCGGTCCCCGCCATCACCGTGTGGACGCCCCACCACGACAGCGTGACCGCCGCGCCCGTGGCGAGCGACCATGCCAGTACGTGTACGAGTCCTCTCAACATCCCGGCCATACTGCCCCACGCGCCCCACCGGTGTCCCGCGAGTCGCACACAGTTCCGCTTCTCGCGCTATCGCACGGGGAGTTGTCCACAGCCCCCGGAAGCACTTCCCCGTATGGCGTACGGTGCCGCCCATGGCAAGTGTGCTCGTGGTCGAGGACGACCAGTTCGTACGCTCGGCCCTCATCAGGCACCTGACAGAGGCCGGGCACACCGTGCGCAGCGTCGGCACCGCACTGGAGGCACTGCGCGAGGTCGCCCACTTTCCCTTCGACCTCGTGATCCTCGACCTCGGACTGCCCGATCTCGACGGATCCGAGGCGCTGAAGATGCTGCGCGGCATCACCGACGTACCGGTGATCATCGCCACCGCACGCGACGACGAGGCAGAGGTCGTCCGCCTGCTGAACGCGGGCGCGGACGACTATCTGACCAAGCCGTTCTCGGTCGAGCACCTGTCGGCACGGATCGCGGCGGTGCTGCGCCGGGCCCGTGCGGCCGCCGTCGGAGCCGCGCCCCCGGCGGTCATCCGCGTCGGCGGCCTCGCGATCGACCTCCTGCGCCGGCTCGCCGAACTGGACGGGCACCGACTGGATCTGACCCGCCGTGAGTTTGACCTGCTCGCCTTCCTCGCCGGCCGGCCCGGTGTCGTGGTGCCCCGCAGGGAACTGCTCGCCGAGGTGTGGCAGCAGTCCTACGGGGACGACCAGACCATCGACGTCCATCTGTCCTGGCTCAGGCGGAAGCTGGGCGAGACGGCGGCCAAGCCACGCTATCTGCACACGCTGCGGGGTGTCGGCGTGAAGCTGGAACCACCGAGGGCGGAGCCGTTGACATGAGATGGGCGCTGGTCAAGGTCTGCCTGGCGGTGACCGCCATGGTCGTGGTCGCCTTCGCGGTACCGCTCGGCCTCGTCGTCAAGGAGATGGCGCGCGACCGCGCCTTCTCGAACGCGGAGCGCGAGGCCGCCGCGATCGCGCCCGCCCTGTCCATCACCACCGAACGCGACCAGCTGGAGCGGGTGGTGGCCTCGGCGGGCTCCGACGACGGGATGGCTGTGCACATCCCCGCGGCCGGCAGCACCAAGGCGCTGGACATCGGCCGCCGGCGTGCCCCGGCCGAGGACATCGCGGCCACCCGCAGACTGGGCCGGGCCTCCACCACCGAGGTGCCCGGCGGCTCGGCGCTGCTCCAGCCCACCGCCCTCAGCTCCGGTGGCATCGCCGTGGTCGAGGTGTACGTCCCCGAGTCCGAGGTGACGAACGGCGTCGGCACGGCCTGGGCGGTGCTCGCCGCGGTCGGTGTCGCACTGATCATCGGCTCGGTGGCGGTCGCGGACCGGCTCGGCGTGCGGATGGTGCAGCCCGCCCAGCGTCTGGCCGAGGGCGCGCACGACCTGGGGGAGGGGAAGCTCGGCGCACGGGTACCCGAGGAGGGCCCGACCGAACTGCGCCTGGCGGCGGTCGCGTTCAACTCGATGGCCGACCAGGTGGTGCAACTCCTGGCGAACGAACGCGAACTGGCCGCCGATCTGTCCCATCGGCTGCGTACCCCACTGACCGTGCTGCGGCTGAACACCGCCTCCCTCGGCGACGGACCGGCCGCCGAGCAGACACGCGCCGCGGTGGCGCAACTGGAGCGTGAGGTCGACACGATCATCCGTACGGCGCGCGAGGCCAAGCCGCAGACCGTGGCGGCAGGACCGGGCGCCGGGTGCGACGCGGCCGAGGTCGTGCGGGAGCGGATGGAGTTCTGGTCGGCGCTCGCCGAGGACGAGAGGCGCAAGTGGCGGGTGGCCGGAGCCGACCGGCCGGTACGCATACCCGTGGCCCGCGCCGACCTCGCCGCCGCGCTCGACGCGCTGCTCGGGAACGTCTTCCGGCACACCCCGGAGGGCACGGCCTTCGCGGTCGACGTCCACAACGGCGAGGACGCGGTCATCGTGCTGGTCTCCGACGCGGGTCCCGGGATCCTCGACCCGGAGACGGCCATGGCCCGGGGACGCGGTTCGGGCAGCGACGGCTCGACGGGCCTCGGCCTGGACATCGTGCGCCGGCTCGCGGAGTCGACCGGCGGGGACGTGCGGATCGGCTCCTCGGTGCTGGGCGGCACGGAGGTGCGCATCTGGTTCCAGCTCGACGGGCGGGCCCCGGTGCGCCGGGGGCACCGGGTACGGCGTCGGCGGTCCGGCAGATCGGTCTCTCCCTTTAACCGTCCCCGATCCCTTCCTTAAGCGCACCCTAAGATCCTCAACTCCGGTCCAGATCAATCCGATTGGCCCGATTCCGGATCGCTAGCGTGCTGCCGCACCCCCACCCCCCGTGAGCAGCGAAGGCAGGCACGCGATGAGCAGCACGCACCGGCGCAGGATCAGCGGCAGAAGCAAGGCGATCGGCGGTGTCGTCGCCGCCTCCGTCGTGGGCGGCGGAGCGCTCCTGATCACCGGCACCGCGCACGCCGCGGGCGTCGGAGCCGTGTACACGAAGACCAGTGACTGGTCGACGGGCTACACCGCGCAGTACGTCGTCTCGAACGACAGCGGCCAGACCAAGGGGGACTGGATGCTGCAGTTCGACCTGCCGTCCGGTGTCAAGATCAGCTCCCTGTGGAACGGCACATCGACGGTGAGCGGACAGCACATCACCGTGAAGCCGCCGTCCTGGGACAAGGACGGGCTGGCGGCAGGCGAATCCGTGACCGTCGGCTTCGTCGTGACCGGCTCCGGCGATCCGGGCGGCTGTCTCATAGACGGCGCGAAGTGCTCCGCCGACGACGGCGCGACGCCGGAGCCGAGCGGCCGCCCCACCACGTCCGCGACCCCCACGGCGACTCCGACTCCGCCGCCGAGCACGACCACGAAGCCGACCGCCACGGCGACCCCCACTCCCTCGCCGACCGCCTCCCAGACCTCCGGCTCCGGCACGGCCACGAGCGCGCGCTTCGCCCCGTACGTCGACACGTCCCTCTACCCGGCCTTCGACCTGATCGCCTCAGCGGACGCGACCGGGGTCAAGGACTACAACCTCGCCTTCGTCACCGACGGCGGCGGCTGCACGCCCAAGTGGGGCGGTGTCACCGCCATCGGCAGCGACGCCGTGGCCGCGCAGATCGGCGCCCTGCGGGCCAAGGGCGGCGACGTCCGCGTCTCCTTCGGCGGCGCCTCCGGTTCGGAACTGGCCACGGCCTGCTCCTCGGCGGACGCACTGGCCGCGGCCTACGGGAAGGCCGTGGACGCCTACAAGCTCACCAAGGTCGACTTCGACGTGGAGGGCGGCGCGCTGCCGAACACGGCCGCGAACACCCGCCGCGCCCAGGCCATCGCCAAGCTCCAGCAGCAACACCCGGGCCTGGACGTGTCGTTCACGCTCCCCGTCATGCCGGAGGGCCTGACCCAGGACGGTGTGAACCTCCTGGCCGACGCCAAGGCCAACGGTGTGCGGATGTCCGCCGTCAACATCATGGCGATGGATTACGGCGCCTCGTACAGCGGTGACATGGGCACCTACGCGGAGCAGGCCGCCACCGCCACCCAGGCCCAGATCAAGAGCGTGCTGGGCCTGTCCGACAGCGCGGCCTGGAAGACGGTCGCGGTCACCCCAATGATCGGCGTCAACGACGTGTCGTCCGAGATCTTCAAGGTCGACGACGCTACCCAGCTGGTGGACTTCGCCAAGTCGAAGGGCCTTGG
Organism: Streptomyces sp. CA-106110; assembly: GCF_050936285.1. Lineage (NCBI taxonomy): Bacteria > Bacillati > Actinomycetota > Actinomycetes > Kitasatosporales > Streptomycetaceae > Streptomyces > Streptomyces sp. CA-106110. The sequence continues at coordinate 7,625,486 of NZ_JBNJNB010000001.1, forward strand.
CTGGCTGTCGATGTGGTCGGCCACGCGCGACAAGCAGTGCGACGGCGGTGCCAAGCCCACGGCGGACGCGACCTGCAGCTCGGTCGTCCAGGACAGGTTCGCCTTCTCGAAGGCGTTCGGCGCCTTCAAGTAGGGCTCTGCCCGGCGCGGTCGAGCCCCCGGGGGCGCGGCACCTCCCTCTCGTGTCGCGCCCCCGGGTGGTCAGTCCTCCAGCGGCGGCAGCGCCCCGGTCCGGGCCGCCCGGGAGTACCAGTGCGCGCTGGACTTCGGCGTGCGGGCCAGCGTCGCGTAGTCCACGTACACCGCCCCGAACCGCTTCTCGTAGCCGTAGGCCCACTCGAAGTTGTCCATGAGGGACCAGAGGTAGTAGCCGCGGACGTCCGCGCCGTCCGTGATGGCCCGGTGGACCGCCGACAGGTGACTGTGCAGGTACGCGGTCCGCTCGGGGTCATGGACGCGGCCCTCCGGGTCGGGCTTGTCGTCGTACGCGGCGCCGTTCTCCGTCACGTACAGCGGAAGCCCCGGCGCTTCCCGCGAGTACCGCATGATCAGCTCGTGCAGGCCGGTCGGGTCGATCGTCCAGCCCATCTCGGTGCGCTCGCCGGGAGTCTGGTGGAAGGTCACGTCGTCCGCGCCCGGCCAGGGCGAGTAGGCGCTCGCGCCGTGGCCGTCCGACCGCGAACCGCTGCCGGCCGTCTCCGAAGCCGCCGACACGAGCGTCGGCGTGTAGTAGTTGAGACCCAGTGCGTCCAGCGGCTGGTCGATGGTCGCCAGGTCGCCGTCGAGGACGTACGACCAGTCCGTGATGGCAGCCGTCGCGGTGAACAGGGTCTCCGGGTAGGCCCCGTGCAGCATCGGGCCGTGGAAGACGCCGTTCGCCAGATCGTCGATCTTCTGCCGCGCCGCCAGGTCCGCCGGGTCCTGCGACACCGGCCGTACCGGGCATGAGTTGAGACTCACCGCCACCGTGTTGCGGGACGGCATCACCGACTGGAGTGCGGAGGTGCCGAGGCCGTGGGCCAGGTTCAGATGATGGGCCGCGCGCAGCGCCGCCGCCGCGTCCGTACGGCCCGGGGCGTGCACGCCGGAGCCGTACCCCAGGAACGCGCTGCACCAGGGCTCGTTCAGGGTGATCCACTGTTCCACCCGGTCGCCCAGGGCTTCGCCCACGATGCCGGCGTACTCGGCGAAGCGGTACGCGGTGTCCCGCTCGGGCCAGCCGCCCGCGTCCTCCAGCTCCTGCGGCAGATCCCAGTGGTAGAGGGTGATCGCCGGCTTGATGCCGTGGGCGAGCAGTTCGTCCACCAGGCGGCGGTAGAAGTCCAGCCCGCGCTGGACCGCGGGCCCTCGGCCCGTCGGTTGCACGCGCGACCACGAGATCGAGAAGCGGTACGCGCTCAGGCCCAGCTCGGCCATCAGCGCGACGTCCTCGCGGTAGCGGTGGTAGTGGTCGACAGCGATGTCACCGGTCTCGCCGCCGGCCGTCCTGCCCGGCGTGTGGCTGAAGGTGTCCCAGATCGAGGGGGTGCGGCCGTCCTCCCGCACCGCTCCCTCGATCTGGTACGCGGAGGTCGCGGCGCCCCAGAGGAAGGCGGGAGGAAAGGTCACCGGGGTCACCGGCAGTGCGGATTCAGGCATGGAAGCGCTCCCATAGATGGTCGTCGAGACCGACGGAGGTAGGGGAAAGAGGGGACGAGGGGGCCGGGGCGGCGATGACCCGGCCCCCGATGACGCAAGGGCGGTGGCGCCGGGGGTCCGTTGCGGGACCCCTCCCGCGCGAGGCTGCCGAGCGTGGCGGAGGGTCAGCCCTTGATCGCGCCCTGCATGATCCCGCCGACGATCTGCTTGCCGAACAGCAAGAAGGCGATCAGCAGCGGCAGTGTGCCGAGCAGCGCACCCGCCATGATCACCGCCTGGTCGGGGACATATCCGGTGCCGAGCGAGTTGAGCGCCACCTGCACGGTCGGGTTCTGCTGGTTCAGCGCGATGATCGGCCACAGGAAGTCGTTCCAGGCGAACACAAAGGTCAGCAGGCCGAGCACGGCCATCGCCGGCCGCGCCGCGGGGAAGACCACGTGCCACACGACGCGCAGACTGCTCGCGCCGTCCACCCGCGCCGCCTCGATCAGTTCGGTGGGCAGTGCCTGCACCAGGTACTGCCGCATGAAGAACGTGCCGAAGGCGGTGACCAGCGTCGGCAGGATGACGGTCTGCAGCTGGTTGGACCAGCCCAGGTCCGACATCCACAGGTACAGCGGTACGACGGCCAGCTGCGGCGGGATCATCATGGTGCCGATGGTCAGCAGCAGCAGCACGCTGGAGAACCGGAACCGCAGTTTGGCGAAGGCGAATCCGGCGAGCGTGGAGAACAGGACCGTGCTGACCGTGATGGTGGTCGCGACCAGCGTGGAGTTGAACATCGCCGTGCCGAGCCCGGCCTGTTCCCAGGCCGCCTGCAGGTTCTTGAACAGGTTCCCGCCGAACCACAGCGGAGGCGGCGTCTCGGCGAGCCGCCGGTCGTTGCGGGAGGCCGCGACCGCCGTCCACACCAGTGGAGCCAGCGAGACCAGCGCGAAAACGGTCAGCACGACATAGGTGACGGGCCCCGCGTCCAGCTGCTTGCCCGCGCCCATCACCCTGCGGCGCCGGGGGGTCCGCTCGCCCTTGGCCTTCGTCCCCGCCTGAGGCAGGGTCAGGTCGGTAGTGGTCATTGGGACTTCCTCAGCCGTCGAGTGAGCAGCATGTTGATCACGGCCACCACCAGCAGGATCAGGAACATCGACCAGGCGATCGCGGATGCCTTGCCGAGGTTGCCGATGATCCAGCCCTGGTCGTACATGTACAGGCCGAGCGTCTGGTACTGGTGCTCCGAGCCGCCCTTGGATCCGCTGACCCCGCCGAACAGCAGGGGTTCACCGAAGAGCTGCGTCGCGCCGATCGTCGAGACGATCACCGTGAACAGGATCGTGGGCCGCAGCATCGGGACCGTCACATGGCGGAACTGCTTCCAGCGGTTCGCACCGTCGAGGGCGGCCGACTCGTACAGGTCGCTGGGGATCGCCTGCATCGCCGCGAGGTAGATCAGCGCGTTGTAGCCGGTCCACCGCCAGATCACGATCGAGGAGACGGCGAACTGCGAACCCCAGTCGGACTCCCGCCAGTTGACGGGGTCGACCCCGACGAAGTGGAGCAGCCAGTTGATCATGCCGCCGTCCCAGGAGTACAGCAGCGTGAAGACCAGCGTCGCCGCCGCCACCGAGGTGGCGTACGGGGTGAGCATCACGACCCGCCAGACGGTCGAGCCGCGCAGCCGGTAGTTGAGCAGATGCGCGAGCCACAGCGCCGCGAGGAGCTGCGGCACCGTCGAGATCACACCGATGGTGAAGGTGTTCCCCAGGGCGTTCCAGAAGAACTCGGAGGAGAACAGGTTCTTGTAGTTGTCCAGACCCGTCCAGGTCTGATGGTCCAGGGCCGAGAGCTGCACGTTGTGCAGCGAGTACCAGGCCGTGTAGAGCAGCGGGACCAGCGAGAAGGCCCCGAAGACGATGAAGAAGGGGGCGATGAACACATACGGAGACGCCTTCATGTCCCAGCGGTACAGCCGGCTGCGCCAGGAGTCTGTGCCCGTCGCCGGCCTGCCGCGACCGTGAGCGCCCCCGACCGCGCCCGGCTGCTTGCCGGGCGCGGTCTCGGCGCTCGACGCGGAGTGCGCGAGAGCCTCTTTGGAGCTGGTCACTGGCCGAGCACGTCCTTGATCTCCTTGCCGGCCGCGTCCCAGCCCTGAGCGGGGGACTTGCCCTTCTGCTCGACCTGGAGGATGCCGACGTCGGTGAGCGCGGAGTTGATCGGCTGGTCCTTGATGCCGAAGTACTGCGTCGGAATGGTCTTCGCCGAGTCCGAGAAGATCTGGGTGATCGGCGCGTTGGAGAAGTACGTCGTCGTGTCGGCCTGCGGCTGCAGGCTCGCGTACGCGGACGGCGTCGAGGGGAAGCTGGCCTGCTTGGCGAAGACCTTGGCCTGCTGCTCGGGCGCGGTCAGCCACTTCGCCAGGTCGATGGCCTCCTTCTGGTGCTTGCTCGCCGTCGGCACGCCGAGGAAGGAGCCGCCCCAGTTGGACGCGGTCGGGGCCGCCGCGACGTCCCACTTGCCCTTGCCGGAGTCACCGGACTTCTGCTCGATGTAACCGAGCATCCATGCCGGGCAGGCCACCGTCGCGAAGGTGCCGTTGGCGAAGCCCTGGTCCCAGGTCGGGTCGAACTGCTTCAGCTTCGCCGACATGTTGCTGGTCGCCACCTGCATGGCGACGTCCCAGGACTTCTTCACACCGTCGGACTTGTCCCAGACGACATTGTCGTCGTTGTCGTAGTACCGCTGCTCGGCGCCGCCGAGGGCCGCGTTGTAGACGGAGGCCGCGGAGTCCACGAACTTGGTGCCCTTCGGCGCCTTCTTCATGTACTCCTTGCCGACGCCGACGTACTTCGACCAGTCGCCCTTCCAGGACTCGGCGAGCTTGGCGCGGTCCGTCTCGAGACCGGCCTTCTGGAAGAGGTCCTTGCGGTAGCAGATGGCCATCGGGCCGATGTCGGTGCCGAGCCCGATCGTCTTGCCGTCCTTGGTGGTGGCCTGCGCCACCTTCCAGTCCAGCCACTGGGACTTGTCGACGTCCTTGCCGAGGTCGACGAACTTGGCGGCCTGCGTCTGCACGGCCTCGGTGATGTTGCCGACCTCGATGGCCTGGATGTCGTCCGTGCCGGAACCGGCCTGCAGGCGGGTGAGCACCTTGGGCCAGTACACGTCGGTGCGGGTGGTGACGTTCTCCTTGATGGTGATGTCCGGGTGGAGCTTCATGTACTCGTCGTAGAGTCCGGCCTGCTTGTAGCCGAAGACGCCGAAGGTGCCCACGGTCAGCGTGGTCTTGCCCTTGCCACCGCCACCGCCGTTCGAGTTTGACGAGTTGTCGTCCGAGTCTTTGGCGCAGCCGGCCAGCAGCCCCGTCGTCAGCGCGGCGACGGCCGCGAGGGCCACCAGCCCGTGGGACCGGCGAGTACTCGTGCGCATTGCGTCCTCCTGTTGCCTGACGTGCCGACCCCCCGGCCAACTGCATTGGTTGGGCCCGTCGTGCTCGCTGCGGCTCGGGCGGGGAACGTGCGGGATGTGTATGTGTCAGGTACCGTGGGAGCGCTCCCACAGGTGATGAGTTGAAGAGTCGTCGGTTCCCGCGAGGGTGTCAAGGGAGCGGACACGCACAGATGCGTTCGGTTATCGGGCTGTTAACTGGACCGGGCGGGAGCGGATGGGAACGGGCCAGGGCCCGCACGGTCCGGGCCGGATCCGGGGGTCGATGACGTCGGCGCCCGGTGACGGTCACCTGGACTGCGGCGACTGTTAGATTCCAGGCCAACGTGGGTTCGACGGCGGGAGGCGGGGCCAATGGTAAGCCACGGAGCGCGGGGCCGCAGTGGCGGTCGACCCACCCTCGAAGAGGTGGCCGCACGCGCCGGCGTCGGCCGCGGCACGGTCTCCCGGGTGATCAACGGCTCGCCCCGGGTGAGCGATGCGACGCGCGCGGCCGTCGAGGCGGCGGTCGCGGAGCTCGGTTATGTACCGAACACCGCGGCCCGCGCACTGGCCGCCAACCGCACGGACGCCATCGCCCTGGTCGTCCCCGAACCGGAGACCCGCTTCTTCGCGGAACCGTACTTCTCGGACATGCTCAAGGGTGTGGGGGCCGAGCTGTCGGACACGGAGATGCAGCTGCTGCTGATCTTCGCGGGCAACGACCGGGAGCGCCGAAGCCTGGCCCAGTACCTGGCGGCGCACCGGGTGGACGGTGTGCTGCTGGTCTCGGTGCACGCGGACGACCCCCTGCCCGATCTGCTGGCCCAGCTGGAGATCCCGGCGGTGATCAGCGGTCCCCGTTCGGCGGGCGAGGCGCTGCCGTCGGTGGACTCGGACAACTACGGCGGCGGCCGCTCGGCGGTCGAGCACCTGATCGCCCGGGGCCGCGCGCAGATCGCGACGATCACGGGCCGGCTCGACGTGTACGGTGCCCAGCGGCGTGTCGACGGCTACCGGGACGCGCTGCGGGACGCCGGCCGCGAGGTGGACGAGAAGCTGATCGTCCCCGGTGACTTCACGGAGGAGGGCGGCCGCCGGGCCATGGCGGAGCTGCTGGCCCGCCGCCCAGGTCTGGACGCGGTGTTCGCGGGGTCGGACGTGATGGCCGCGGGCGCGCGACAGGTACTGCGTGAGGCGGGCCGCCGCATACCCGGTGACGTGGCGCTGGTCGGCTACGACGACTCGGCGATCGCCCGCCACATGGACCCGCCCCTGACCAGCGTGCGCCAGCCGATCGAGAAGATGGGCCGCGCGATGATCGACCTGCTGCTCGACGAGATCGCGGACCAACGCCCGGCGGGCTCCCGGACCCTGGACCGCCGCCAGGTGGTCCTGCCGGCGGAACTGGTGGAGCGGGGCTCCTCCTGAGGCGGTGGACGGACCCGGACGGACCCGGGGCGTGCCGGATTCGGGTCGATGGTGACGGATGTCTCCGATGTGCTCCGCGCCACAGTGTTCCGGTGCGGAGCGCTGGGCCGTGTGCCGGGGAGGGGATCGAGGGGAGCCGGTAGTCCGCATGCCGCCGGGGCCGGCCGCCCGGCTGTCCCTGGGGTTGAGTGCACGTTCGCCCACGTGCCCGCTGCCGGGCCGTGGGCGGAGGACGGCCCGCAGAGCCGCGAGTCCTGAAACGAGATCAGCCGGTGACCCGTTTCTCCGGGTCACCGGCTGACTTCACAGGGTGAGTGACGGGACTCGAACCCGCGACATCCTGGACCACAACCAGGTGCTCTACCAGCTGAGCTACACCCACCATGACCGGCGGTTATCCAAGTGGCTTTCCGCATCGGCCGAGAAAAAGTGTACAGGGTCCGAAGGGGTGCTCGCGCCAGCGTTTCTTCGAGGTCCGTCAGGGTCTCGTCAGGGCCTCGGCGAGCGGCTACTTCGCGGGCACCACGTGCCGGGCCGCGATCGTGCGTGCCGTGTCCGAGTCGGGGCCCGGCTGCGGCACGAAGATCGCCTCCCGGTAGTAGCGCAACTCCGCGATGGATTCCCGGATGTCGGCCAGCGCCCGGTGGTTGCCGTTCTTCTCGGGGCTGTTGAAGTACGCCCGCGGATACCAGCGCCGGGCGAGCTCCTTGATCGAGCTGACGTCCACGATCCGGTAGTGGAGGTAGTCCTCCAGCGTCGGCATGTCGCGGGACAGGAAGCCGCGGTCGGTGCCGACGGAGTTGCCGCACAGCGGGGCCTTGCCGGGTTCTTTGACGTGCTCCCGTACGTACGCGAGGACCTGCTCCTCGGCGTCGGCGAGCGTCGTGCCCCCCGCCAGCTCGTTGAGCAGCCCCGAGGAGGTGTGCATCTGACGCACCACCTCCGGCATCGTCTCCAGCGCCGCGTCCGGCGGCCGGATCACGATGTCCACCCCCTCGCCGAGTACGTTCAGCTCTGAGTCGGTGACCAGCGCGGCCACCTCGATGAGCGCGTCGTCGGACAGCGAGAGTCCGGTCATCTCGCAGTCGATCCACACCATGCGATCGTTCATGTGTCCCACCTTATGGCCCGGCCGGGCCGGACGGACCTGCCCGTGCGTGCACGGAGGGACGGCCCGGGGGACGAGAAGACCTCCGGAAGCACCCCCGGAAGCAGGAGACGTGCGCGGGACCGGCTCACGCGGACGCGTCACGGGCATGCGCGGGCCGGCCCCAGGACTGCGGACAGGCGGGAGCCGTGGTGCGTACGACCTCGTACGCACCACGGGTCCCGCCCGCTGCGGTGCCGCGGTGCTAGTGCGCGCTGCGCTGTCCGGGCAGGCTCGGGCCCCTCGCCGCGTACAGCTCGGGGACGTGCCTGCCGTGGTCCGTGGACAGGGACGCCGCGGGGCCCAGGGAGCTGGCGGCGGCCGTGCGGCGGGTCTGCATCGGCAACGGCGCCGCCTCCTGCGGAACCTGCGGTACCGGCGGACCCACGGGAATGTCGGTGCCCCCGGGGCGCTCACCCTGCGGACGGCGCGCCCGGTACGCGGCCCGGTACGCGGCCGGCGACGAGCCGAGCTGCCGCCGGAAGTGCCCGCGCAGCGCCACCGGGGAGCGGAAGCCGCAGCGCCCGGCGACCTCGTCGACCGAATAGTCGGAGGTCTCCAGCAGCCGCTGCGCCTGGAGCACCCGCTGGGTGATCAGCCACTGCAGCGGCGCACTCCCGGTGAGCGAGCGGAAGCGCCGGTCGAAGGTCCGCCGGCTCATGTACGCGCGCGCGGCGAGTGTCTCCACGTCGAACTGCTCGTGGAGGTGTTCCAGCGCCCAGGCGACGACCTCCGCGAGCGGGTCGGCGCCGATCTCCTCCGGTAAAGACCTGTCGAGGTAGCGCTCCTGACCGCCGCTGCGGCGCGGTGGGACCACCAGACGCCGGGCGAGCGCGCCGGCGGCCTCGTTGCCGTGGTCCGTGCGCACGATATGGAGGCAGAGGTCGATACCGGCCGCCGTACCCGCCGACGTCAGCACGTCCCCGTCGTCCACGAACAACTCGCGTGGATCGACGTGCACTGATGGATAGCGTTTGGCCAGTGTCGGCGCGTACATCCAGTGCGTGGTGGCCGGCCGGCCGTCCAGCAGTCCGGCGGCGGCCAGTACGAAGGCCCCGGTGCACAGCCCGACGATGCGGGCACCTTCTTCGTGCGCCCGGCGCAGTGCGTCGAGCGCCTCCTCCGGCGGCGGCGAGGTGATGGACCGCCAGGCCGGCACAACGACGGTGCCGGCCCGCGAGATCGCCTCGAGGCCGTACGGCGCGGTCAGTTCCAGGCCCCCTGTGGTCCGCAGCGGGCCTTCTTCGCCGGCAGCCACCAGCAATCGGTAGCGCGGCACTCCGGCGTCCTGGCGGTCAATCCCGAACACCGAAAGCGGTATGGAGCTCTCGAAGATGGGGCCGCCGCTGAACAGCAGCACCGTAACGATCTCCTTGCGCCGTCGCCCGGACAGCTTCCGGGCCGCGGCGTCCTGCGCGGCAGTGGAGTCGTGGCTCATCCTGCTAAGCCCCCCTCAGTGGTCGCGGCTCCTCGGTTGTGTCGCTCCTGCACGTTTCCCCTTGGTCCTGCACGAGTCCCCCGCCGTCAGTCATGATCGAATCTACTGGGTCCCCCGGTGCCGACGTGAACCAGTTCACCATCCGGCACATTGTCGACATGGCAACTTGGCGTGAAGCATTCGATCACGAAGCGTTGCACTCGCGAGCCGTGCAGGGAAGTGCGCCTCGTCCCAGTGGCCAATCCCCATAGGGTGCGCGCGCCCTCCGGGACCCTTTCGGCGCAGGTCGAACGGGGGGTGGGGGGTCCTGGGGCCCAGGTATGCGGCGGGCCGAGAAGTTGGCTGAAAAGAAGCGGGCGCGTGCGCGGAAACCGGTCAGTCGACCGGAGTGTTTCCCCCGGTGTGCCGTCCGCCCCTGTGCGCCCCCGTTCCGGTCCTCCCGTGGCATACCCGGTGCGGGGTGCTCTCCTCGGCCCGCAGTTGCGCCGCGCCCCGTTCGGACTGCCGCAGCAGCGCGCGGCACGCGGCGGTGACGGTCACCAGACCGAGTGCGGCGCTGATCGCGGCGGCCGGTGAGATGCCGTACCAGACCAGGACCACGGGTACCAGGACACAGCAGAAGGCCGCCCAGCGGACCACGTCGCCCGTAGTGTCCGGCTCGGGGTGCTTCTGGGGGGCGGTGCGGGTTTGGGACACGGCGTGCTCCCTACGGCGGTGGGTCACCGGATTCAACGGCCGTTCGAGCGGTGGGTCACTCGCGGGTGGAGCGGCGCACGGGTCCGCGCTCCGGCGCACGGCCCCGGGGAGCCGCCGGCGCGTGGTCCTTCCTGATTCCTGGGTGAACCCCGTGCAAACCGCCTGTACGGGGCAGCAACCATTGCGTTACAGGTGCCCCCTCGTGCATGCTCCCTGGAACCCGTGCGGTTGCGCGGGATCTGGGCTAAGGAGGCGTGCCGCCGTACCCTTGGGGGTATGGGGTTGGGAAGATGATTCCCGGACACAGCTCCGCCGCACACTGTCGTCCCACCCACGAGGATCACAACGCCGAGACACTCATGGCCGGTCACGAATTCTTGGATCCCGCGGACCGCAAGCGCCCCGTCGCCGATCCCACGGCGGCCGAGCCCTTGGCGGCGGAAGAGACACGCTCATCCTGCGACCCCGCTTTCAAGCACGGCGTGGTGGTCGGCTTCGACGGCTCGACCTCGAGCGAGCGTGCGCTGGCGTACGCGATCGGTATGGCCTATCGCTCCGGCTCGGGCCTGATCATCGTTCATGTCGCCAACCGGCTGCCCACCACGGTGTGGGCCGGCTGTGAGCCACCGGTCTTCGTCGACGTGCCGGACCACCGTACAGAGGTTCTCGGGCTCGAGCTCGCCTGTGCGGAGCACTTGGCCGAGGTCCCCTGGATCCTGGTCGAGCGCGGCGGCGACATCTGCCATGAACTCGAAGAGGTGGGGCGGGAGTACGAGGCGGACGCGATCGTCGTCGGCTCCACCCACGGCATCGTCGGCCGCATCTTCGGCTCGGTGGCCGGGCGTCTGGCCAAGCGCGCCCAGCGGCCCGTGATCGTCATCCCCTGAGCCTTCGGCGCCGGTGCGGGCCCGTTTCTGCCGCCGGTGCATCGCGCTGTGCGACTGCCGGGCGCCTGCTGTCGGGCGTGGTATCGCAACCGGGCTGTTGTCATTCCGCAACTCGACGTTGGCCCAGGTGAGATGCCCCGTGGGTACCGCCAACTCCCTTGCGTGACCGGACAAAGCTACTCGCGCGTAGAGGTGTTTGTGTCCTTGTGAAGGGAATATATCGGTCACCGCACAGCCCTACATGCAGGACAGAAGGGAGCCCGCCGTGGACAATGACGTCTCTGCGGGAAGCACCACCTCAACCGTCGGCCGGCTTGCGCTGGGCATCACGCTGCTGGCGTTCGGTCTCGGATCCACCAAGGTGATCGACGGCGTGACGACGGCCGACGCCGTGTCACTTGCCCACTATGTCGGCGGCGTGGCCCTGTTCCTCGTCGGCCTCCTCGCTTTCCGCGACCGCGACACCGCCACGGGTACGGCCTTCTCGGCGCTCGGCGCCCTGTGGTTCACCTGGGCCGTCACGGCCGGCAACCAAATGTCGGACAACGCGGCAGGACTCTTCCTCCTGCTGTTCGCCCTCGTCGCGCTCAGCCTCGCGCTCGGAGCCACCGGCGGAGTCCTCGACCAGGGGACCTACGGGCTGCTCTTCGTCTCCATGCTGCTGCTCGCCATCGCGCGCTTCGCGGGCAACGACTCACTGGGCAAGGTCGCCGGCTGGTTCGCGGTCGCCGCGGGCCTGGTCGCCTGGTATGCGGCGACGGCCGTACTGGCCAAGTGGCCGACGGCCCTTCCGCGACGTGCTGGGGGTCGGGGGGTGACGGCCGCCGGCTGACGCAGCGCCCGGCCGGGGATGAGGGTCCCCCAGTTCGAACGGAGCCGTGAACTCGGGGAAGGGCAGCCCCGGCCCCTGAAAAGAGCGACCCCCTGTGCTGGTGGCACACAGGGGGTCGTTCATGTCCGGGCCCGCGTAGGCGGGTTGCTACTCCACCGTCACCGACTTGGCCAGGTTGCGCGGCTTGTCGATGTCCCGGCCCAGCGCCAGCGCCGTGTGGTAGGCGAGGAGCTGCAGCGGAATACCCATCAGGATCGGGTCCAGCTCGTCCTCGTTCTTCGGGACCACGATGGTGTGGTCCGCCTTCTCCTGCTCCTGGTGGGCGACCGCGAGGATCGGGCCGCTGCGGGCCTTGATCTCCTCCATGGCCGCGCGGTTCTTCTCCAGCAGGTCGTCGTCCGGCACGATCGCGACCGTGGGGAGGGCCGGCTCGATCAGTGCCAGCGGGCCGTGCTTCAGCTCGGAGGCGGGGTAGGCCTCGGCGTGGATGTACGAGACCTCCTTCAGCTTCAGCGAGGCCTCGCGGGCCACCGGGTAGCCGCGCACACGTCCGATGAAGAGCATCGACCGGGCGTTGGTGAACTGCTCGGCCAGCGCCTTGATCTCCTCCTCCTGCTTCAGGATCTCGGTGATCTGCTCGGGCAGCCTGCGCAGGCCCTCGATGATCCGCTTGCCGTCGCGCACCGAGAGGTCGCGCGTGCGGCCGAGGTGCAGCGCGAGCAGCGCGAAGGCGACCGTGGTGTTGGTGAAGCACTTGGTGGACACCACGCACACCTCGGGTCCCGCGTGGACGTACATACCGCCGTCCGCCTCACGCGCGATCGCGGAGCCGACCACGTTGACGATGCCCAGCACCCGCGCGCCCTTGCGCTTGAGCTCCTGGACGGCGGCCAGCACGTCGTAGGTCTCGCCGGACTGCGAGACCGCCACGTACAGCGTGTCGGGGTCGACGACCGCGTTGCGGTACCGGAACTCCGAGGCCGGCTCGGCGTCCGCCGGGATGCGGGCCAGCTCCTCGATCATCTGGGCGCCGATCATGCCCGCGTGGTATGAGGTGCCGCAGCCGAGGATCTTCACACGGCGGATCTGCCGGGCCTCGCGGGCGTCCAGGTTCAGGCCGCCCAGGTGCACGGTGGAGAACCGGTCGTCGATGCGGCCGCGCAGCACCCGGTCCACGGCCTCGGCCTGCTCGTGGATCTCCTTGTGCATGTACGTGTCGTGGCCGCCCATGTCGTACGACTCGGCCTCCCACTCCACGGTGGTCGGCTCGGCGGTCGTGCGGGTGCCCTCGGTGGTGTACGTGCGGAAGTCGTCGGCCTTGAGAGTGGCCATCTCGCCGTCGTCCAGGGTGACTATCTGGCGGGTGTGGGCGACCAGCGCGGCGACGTCGGAGGCGACGAACATCTCCTTCTCGCCGATGCCGAGGACGACCGGGGAGCCGTTGCGGGCCACCACGATGCGGTCCGGGAAGTCGGCGTGCATGACGGCGATGCCGTAGGTGCCCTCGACGACCCGCAGCGCCTGGCGGACCTTCTCCTCCAGGGTGTCGGCCTGGGAGTGCGCGATCAGGTGGGTGAGGACCTCGGTGTCGGTCTCGGAGAGGAACTCGACGCCGTCCGCCTCGAGCTTCCGCCTCAGCTCGGAAGCGTTGTCGATGATGCCGTTGTGGACGACGGCGACCTTGTGGTCGGCCGAGAGGTGCGGATGGGCGTTCACGTCGGAGGGGGCGCCGTGGGTGGCCCAGCGGGTGTGGGCGATACCGGTCGTGCCCTTGAAGCGCGCGGGGACCTTGGCCTCCAGGTCGCGGACCCGGCCCTTGGCCTTGACCATCTTCAGGCCCGCGGTCTTCGGCGAGGTGACGACGATGCCGGCCGAGTCGTAGCCGCGGTACTCCAGCCGCTGCAGGCCCTCCAGCAGCAGCGGGGCCACATCACGCTTGCCGATGTATCCGACGATTCCGCACATATGATTCCTTAAGTCCCTTTTCTCCCCGTTGCGATGAAGTAGCCCCGGCGTCTCAGCCGTAGACGATGCGGCGCAGTTGTCGGAGCGTGAGCTCGGGCGGTGCGACCGCGCGGTACTTCAGATCCGCCTCGATCCGCTCGAAGATCGTCGCGTTCACCAGGCCCTGGGCCTGCAGTTCACGGTGGCGGCGGCGGACGAAATCCTCGGTCGTCTCGTCGAAGTAGGCGAGCACGTCCTGGACCACGCGCAGCGCCTCGCCCCTGCTGAGGGTCGTGGACCGCGCCAGATGATCAACGAGTTCGTCGTGCACCCGGTAGATCCTGGAGCACGAGCGTCGGAATCGCAAGAATCGTGCCCGATTTCGGGCAGAGGCGCGGTTGAAGCTCTTATGGGGTCCTGTTTGAGATCTGTTTAACCTGTGTCCTGTGCCACGTTCCTTATGTGGAGGAACTTCTGGCCACATGGACATACCTCGTATGGGAGTACCTGAGAAGCTCGCGGCCGATATGAGCATCGCGGAGCAGCACGAGTACCTGCGCGCGAGATTCTCCCGGCGCACGATGATGAGAGGCGGCGCCGTCACCCTCGGTGCCGTCACCGGTGGCGCGTTCGTGTCGGGCGCCACGGCCCAGGCCGCCGTCCCGACCCAGAGCACGGCCCCCGCGGTCGAGTCCGTGGACGGCGCGCTCGTCGCCCCCTTCGGCCGTCACCTGGCGTTCGGCAACGACCCGCGCACCGAGATCACTGTCTCCTGGCAGGTCCCGGTCGCCGTGAAGAACCCGTTCATCCGGGTCGGCGCCCACCCCACGGACCTCTCCCGCAAGATCCCCGCTGAGGTCCGCACCCTCTACACCCCGGCGGGCGTCGGCGCCAGCGGCGACCACACGCAGTACTACCTGCACGCCAAGCTCACCAACCTGCGCCCCGGCAAGACCTACTACTACGGCGTCGGCCACGCGGGCTTCGACCCGGCCGAGCGTCACCTGCTGGGCACCCTCGGCACCTTCACCACCGCCCCCACGCACTCCGAGCCGTTCACCTTTACGGCCTTCGGCGACGAGGGCGTCAGCTACCACGCCCTGGCCAACAACAGCCTGCTGCTCGGCCAGAACCCGGCCTTCCACCTGCACGCCGGCGACATCGCCTACGGCGACCCGGCGGGCCAGGGCCGGAAGGACGACACCGGCTTCGACTCCCGTGTGTGGGACCAGTTCCTGTACCAGACGGAGTCCGTCGCCAAGCAGGTTCCGTGGATGCCGGCCTACGGCAACCACGACATGGAGGCCTGGTACTCGCCCAACGGCTACGGCGGCGAGGAAGCCCGCTGGACCCTGCCGGACAACGGGCCGGACAAGAAGAACCTGCCCGGCGTCTACTCCTTCGTCTACGGCAACACGGCGGTCATCTCGCTGGACGCCAACGACATCTCCTTCGAGATCCCGGCCAACCTCGGCATCTCGGGCGGCACCCAGACCAAGTGGCTGGAGGCCCAGCTCAAGAAGTACCGGGCCTGCGACGACATCGACTTCATCGTCGTCTTCTTCCACCACTGCGCGTACTGCACCTCCACGGCGCACGCCTCGGAGGGGGGCGTGCGACAGGAGTGGGTGCCGCTGTTCGACAAGTACACGGTGGACCTGGTCATCAACGGCCACAACCACCAGTACGAGCGCACCGACGTCCTCAAGGGCAACTCGGTCGTCAAGAAGCTCCCGATCGGTGGCACCGCGTACTCCGACACCGAGGGCGTCGTCTACGTGACGGCGGGCGCGGCCGGCCGCAGCCTGTACGCGTTCAGCGCCCCGCTGTCCTACGAGGGCCACGAGAACGAGGTCGACTCCGTGGCCTCCTTCATCAACGTCAAGGACGGCAAGCAGAACGAGACCGTCGCCTGGTCGCGCGTGCGCTACCTCGACTACTCGTTCCTGCGCGTCGACGTCACCCCGGCGTCCAAGGGCCGCTACGCCACGCTGACGGTGCGCGGCATCGCCGAGACCGGTGAGCAGGTCGACCACTTCACGGTGGCGCGCCGGGCCAAGTAAGGCCACTCGCGCGCCCGCGCGGCAGGGCGCACGGACGGCAGGCGGTCCTCCCTTCGGGGCGAGGGCCGCCTGTTCGCCGTTGTGAACTCCTCTTCCACCCCGAGGCGCACTCGCTCGCCGCCGCGATCCGCCTGCCTCCCTCTCGGTGATTTCCGCCATGAGGGGGATGCTTCGGCCCGCTGTGCGAGAGAGTGGTCTATACCCATCGGGTCCCGGGCCGGACGAGCCCGTGAACGCTCGTGGAAGGGAGCGCATGTGAGACCGCACCACAGAACGCCCCGCCTCCTCGGTACGCTGCTGCTCATGGCGGCTGCCGGACTCTCCCTCGCTGTCGGATCGGCACCCGCCGCCACCGGCCCGGTCGCCGAGCCTCTCGGCCGGGTGATACCGGCGCCCGCTTCGGTGGAGCCCGCGGGATCCCCGTACCGGATCACCCGCGGCACGCACATCCGCGTCGACGACTCTCCCGCGGCCCGTCAGGTCGGCGAGTACCTCGCCGGCGTCCTGCGGCCCTCGACCGGCTATCCCCTGCCGGTCACCACGCACGGCAGCGGCGGCATCCGGCTCCGCCTGGACGGCGGCCGCTTCGGCGACGAGGGCTACCGCCTCGACAGCGGTCCCAGCGGGGTCACGATCACCGCCCGAAAGCCCGCCGGGCTCTTCCACGGAGTGCAGACGCTGCGCCAGCTCCTGCCGGCGTCCGTCGAGAAGAAGACCGCGCAGCCCGGGCCCTGGACGGTCGCGGGCGGGACCATCAAGGACTCCCCGCGCTACGCCTACCGCGGCGCCATGCTGGACGTCTCCCGCCACTTCTTCACCGTCGCGCAGGTCAAGCGCTACATCGACGAGCTGGCCCTCTACAAGATCAACACCCTGCATCTGCATCTGAGCGACGACCAGGGCTGGCGCATCGCCGTCGACTCCTGGCCGCGCCTCGCGACCTACGGCGGTTCGACCGAGGTGGGCGGCGGCGAGGGCGGCCACTACGCCAAGGCGCAGTACCAGGAGATCGTGCGCTACGCGGCCTCCCGCTACCTGGAGGTCGTCCCCGAGATAGACATGCCGGGCCACACCAACGCCGCCCTCGCCTCGTACCCCGAACTCAACTGCGACGGCGTCGCGCCTCCGCTCTACACCGGCACCGACGTCGGCTTCAGTTCGCTGTGCGTGCCCAAGCAGGTGACGTACGGCTTCCTCGACGACGTCATCCGCGAGCTGGCCGCGATCACACCGGGCCGCTATATCCACATCGGTGGCGACGAGGCGCACTCCACCAGCCACGACGACTATGTGAAGTTCATGGACCGGGTGCAGCCGATCGTCGCGAAGTACGGCAAGACCGTGATCGCCTGGCACCAGATCACCGGTGCGCACCCGGTCAAGGGCGCGCTCGCGCAGTACTGGGGACTCGACGACACCAGCGCCGCCGAGAAGGCCCAGGTCGCCAAGGCCGCGCAGAACGGCACCGGGCTGATCCTGTCCCCGGCCGACCGGTTCTACCTCGACATGAAGTACACCGAGGACACGCCGCTCGGTCAGGACTGGGCGGGACTGGTCGAGGTCCAGCGGTCCTACGACTGGGACCCGGGCGCCTACCTTCCGGGCGTGCCGGCCTCGGCGATCGCCGGCGTCGAGGCGCCGCTGTGGACCGAGACGATCGTCCGGAACGCCGACATCGACTACATGGCCTTCCCGCGGCTGCCCGGAGTGGCCGAACTGGGCTGGTCGCCCGCCTCCACCCACGACTGGAACGCCTACCGGGTGCGGCTCGCCGCGCAAGGGCCCCGCTGGGAGGCGATGGGGATCGGGTACTACCGGTCGCCGCAGGTGCCCTGGCCGACGCGGTAGGCCGAGCATCACGACGGGCACCCCGGTGGACCGTACACCGGGGTGCCCGCCCGTCTGTGCGCGGCGCTACAGCCCCGCGACGGGATTCCTCAGATCCCCCACCAGTTGAAGCGCTCCTGACGGATCCGCCAGGTCGACCATCTGCCTGTTGTTCCGCAGCTGGAGCCGGTTGAGGCAGGACAGGGCGAACCGGGGGGCGAACATGTCGTACTGCCGGAACCTTTCGGCGAGGTGCGGAGCCGCGTCCTGGTACGCGCGGACCACCTCGGCGACCGTCCGCCAGAAGTCCTCCTC
Organism: Streptomyces sp. CA-106110; assembly: GCF_050936285.1. Classification (NCBI taxonomy): domain Bacteria; kingdom Bacillati; phylum Actinomycetota; class Actinomycetes; order Kitasatosporales; family Streptomycetaceae; genus Streptomyces; species Streptomyces sp. CA-106110. The sequence goes on from NZ_JBNJNB010000001.1 coordinate 7,643,121, forward strand.
GTCCAGGACCCCTTCGGCGGCGAGGTTCGCCGCGACGAAGCGGAAGAAGCAGTCGAAGACGTCCGTGAAGATCGACAGGAGCTTCATCTCCTCCGGGACCTCGGCGCGTATCCGCGCCACCTCCGGCGGCAGCACCGCGTCCGGGTCCATCACCACGATCTCCTCGGCGATGTCCTTGAAGACCGCCCGCTGCACGACACCGTCCTTCAGGACGAGGATCACGTTCTCGCCGTGTGGCATGAAGGCCAGGTCGTAGGCGTAGAAGCTGTGCAGCAGCGGGGTGAGGTAGGCGCGCAGATAGCGGCGCAGCCACTCCGTGGGCCCCAGCCGGGACCGCTCGATCAGCGCTCCGGCGAAGGACGCGCCCTCGTGGTCGACATGGGCGAGGGACGCCATGGTCGCCAGGGTCTCGCCCTCCTGGAGCGAGGCCACCGGGCTCTCCCGCCACAGGGCGGCGAGCATCTTGCGGTACGGGGAGTAGCGGTCGGTGGCGGCCTCGTACTCGAGGTGGCGGTAGCCGACGGCCGCGCGCTCGCGGATGATCGTGAGGCCGGTCGACTTGAGGACCGGGTCGCTCTCGATGAGCCGGGCCAGCCAGTCGTTGATCGCCGGGGTGGCCTCCATGTAGGCGGCCGACAGCCCGCGCATGAAGCCCATGTTGAGGACGGACAAGGCCGTCTTCACATAGTGCTTCTCGGGACTGCTCCTGTTGAAGAAGGTCCGTATGGACTGCTGGGCCAGGTACTCGTCGTCGCCCTCGCCGAGGCAGATGAGGTGCCGCCGGGCGACCTCGGCGGCGAAGGTGACGGTGAGCTTGTTCCACCACTGCCAGGGGTGGACGGGTATGAGGAGGTAGTCGGCCGGGTCCAGACCCTGGTCCGTGAGCCGCCGGTGGAGGCGCTCGACCGTCGCCTCACCCAACTCGTCCCGCAGGAAGGACTCGTACACGATCCCGGTCCCCGCCGTGAACGCGGCCCGTGAGCGGTGCGCGGCCAGCCACACCAGCCGGACCGCGCTCGCGGTCTCGGGCGCGTACGACAGGTACTCGTGGATGCCGAAGCCGAGCCGCCCGTTGTTGGCGACGAAGCAGGGGTGCCCCTCGGTCATGCCGGTCTCGATGTCCTGGAACCCGCTGCGCGCCAGCTCGGCGGCGGTGATCTGCGGCTTGCCGAGCTTGTAGCAGGTGCTCGAGAGGGTGGAGGAGATCTCCTCCAGGTACACCGGGAGCACCTCGGCGCTCAGCCCGAGGGACCGCTGCAGCTCGATGAAGAAGTCAAGAGCCTCGAGCGGGAGTTCACCGCCCTCCCGGTGGCGGGTGATCGAGTCCGGGTCGACCTGCCAGTGGTCGAGGGCGCGGACGGTGGCCGTGAACCGGTAGCGAGTGAGTCCGTCGTCGCTGCGGATGGCGTAGTGGCCGTCGTCCTCCCGTTCGGGGGTGATCAGCCGTTCGTGCGCGAACTCGGCGAGCGCCTTGCGCAGGAGAAGGCGGTTGGCCTTCTCCCAGGGCTCGGGGGACAGGTGCGAGACGGCGTCGGCGAGGGTCATGCCGTCACCGCCCGCTCGAACTGCTCTCGGGTGCAGAAGCTGAGCAGCGCCGTCTTCTCCGGCTTCCGGATCTCGTGCGCCGGCACGAACCCGACGGCGGCGTTCAGCGCGTGCACCGCGGTGTTGCGGACGTCGGGTTCGACGACGACGCGTTCGGTCGCCGGGTCGTCGAACAGGTGGCGCATCACGGCGGTGATGACGGCCCGGGTGAAGCCGTGCACGGGTGCGTCGGTCGGCGCGACCAGGAAGTGCATGCCGACGTCGCCGGACTCCGGCTCGTACAGCCCGACCAGCTCGCGGTGGGCCGGGTCGTACTTCTCCATCAGGAAGGCGGGCTCGCCGTCGTGCAGTCCGAGGAGGGCGTGGTGGTGCTCGTCGGCCGCGATCTCCATGTAGGCGCGTTCGACGTCCTCCAGCCGGGCGTCCTGCATCATCCAGAAGGCCGCCTTGGGGTGCGTCACCCATCCGTGCAGGAGCACGGCGTCCTCGAGGGGGTCGAGGGGGCGGAAGGCGAGGGTGCCGAGGGCGGTCGTGCTCATACTGCGAACTCCTGGAAGGCGATGGTCTTCTCGACCGGGTAGTACTCGGTGCCGAGCAGTTCCCGGATGATGTACGCGTTCCGGTAGGGGCCCATGCCCAGGTCGGGGCTGGTGACGCTGTGCGAGTGGACGCCGGCGTTCTGCAGGAAGACGCCGCGGCCCGAGAGGTCGATGGAGTAGTTGCGGGCCACGTCGAAGTTGCCGTGCTCGTCGTGGCGCAGGCGGTCGCGGACGGGCTTCAGGAACTCCGGCTCGATGTACTTGTAGCCGGTGGCGAGGATCAGTCCCTGGGAGCGCAGCTCGAAGTCCTTGCCCTGCTCCTCCTGGCGGAAGCCGAGGGTGTAGCTGCCGTCCTCGTGGCGGGCGCTGGTGAGCGCCGAGTTGGTGAGCAGGCGGGTGGGGACCGGGCCGTCGAGGCTCTTCTGGTACAGCAGGTCGAAGATCTCGTTGATCAGGTCGCCGTCGATGCCCTTGAACAGGCCCTTCTGCTGCTCGGTGAGGCGGTAGCGGGTCCGCTCGGGCAGCGCGTGGAAGTAGTCGACGTACTCGGGAGAGGTCATCTCCAGCGTGAGCTTGGTGTATTCCAGCGGGAAGAAGCGCGGGGAGCGGGTGACCCAGTTCAGCCGGTAGCCGTGGACGTCGATCTCGCCGAGCAGGTCGTAGTAGATCTCCGCCGCGGACTGGCCGCTGCCGACCAGGGTGATCGAATCCATGGCCTGGAGCTGGTGCCTGTGGTCCAGATAGCGCGAGTTGTGGACGACTTCGCCTTCGAGGCCGCGGCAGGCCTCGGGGATGTGCGGTGGGGTGCCCGTGCCGAGGACCAGATGCCGGGCGCGGTAGGTGTCCCCGGTCCGCGTCCGGACGACATACACCTCGTCCTCGTACGTGACCTCGGTGACCGTCGTGCCGAAGCGGATGCTGCGCAGCTTCGAGGCGGCCCAGCGGCAGTAGTCGTCGTACTCGACGCGCAGCGGGTAGAAGTTCTCGCGGATGTAGAACGAGTACAGCCTGCCCTGCTCCTTCAGGTAGTTGAGGAAGGAGTACGGGGAGGTGGGGTCGGCCAGGGTGACCAGGTCGGACATGAACGGGGTCTGGAGGTGGGCCCCCTCCAGGAACATCCCCGCGTGCCACTCGAAGTTCGGCTTGGACTCGAGGAAGACGCCGTCGAGCGCGGCGATCGGCTCGGTGAGGCAGGCGAGGCCGAGGTTGAAGGGGCCGAGCCCGATCCCCACGAAGTCGTATGTCTTGGCGGTGGCTTCAGGAAGCGCGGTCAAGGGACTCTCCCAGGTACTGCTCGGCGTGGCCGGCGATCAGATCGAGCACGGTGGCGATGTCGTCCGCCGTCGTCTCGGGGTTGAGCAGGGTGAACTTCAGGTAGTGGCGGCCCGCGACCTTGGTGCCCGCCACCACGGCGTCGCCGGAGGCGAACAGCGCCTTGCGGGCGTACAGGTTGGCGCAGTCGATCACGGCCGGGTCGGTGACGGCCGCCGGGATGTAGCGGAAGACGAGGGTGGACAGCTCCGGACGCACCATCACGTCGAACCGGGGGTCGGCGGCCAGCAGGCTCCAGCCCTCCTGCGCCAGCTCGCAGACCTCGTCGAAGAGCTGCCCGATCCCGTCGGCGCCCATGGTGCGCAGGGTCAGCCACAGCTTGAGGGCGTCGAAGCGGCGGGTGGTCTGGAGGGACTTGTCGACCTGGTTGGGAATGCGCTCCTGGACCATGCGGCGCGGGTTGAGGTACTCGGCGTGATAGGTCGCGTGGCGCAGGGTGGCGGCGTCCCGGACCAGTACGGCGGACGAACTCACCGGCTGGAAGAAGGACTTGTGGTAGTCGACGGTGACCGAGTCGGCCCGCTCGATGCCGGCCAGGCGGTCCCGGTTCTGGAGCGAGGCGAGCAGTCCGCAGCCGTAGGCGGCGTCCACGTGCATCCACACGCCGAACTGCGCGCACAGCTCGGCGATCTCCTGCAGCGGGTCGATGGAGCCGAAGTCGGTGGTGCCCGCGGTGGCGACGACGGCCATCGGGGTCAGTCCGTCCCGAGCGCAGCGCTCCAGTTCGTGGGCGAGGGCGACGGTCTGCATGCGCTTGTCGGAACCGACGGGGATGGAGACCACGGACTCGGGGTCGAGGCCGAGCAGTTTCGCCGACTTCTTCACACTGAAGTGGCTGACCTCGGAGGCGAAGATGCGCAGTTCGGCGAGGGAGGCCGCGCCTTCCGGCCCGGGCTTGGCCGCCTCCTCGCGGGCCAGCAGCAGCGCCTGGAGGTTGGACTGGGTGCCGCCGGAGGTGAACACGCCGTCGGCGGCGGGCCCGAGGCCGATGCGCTCGGCGGTCCAGTCGATGAGCCTGCGCTCGATCAGGGTGCCGCCGGCCGACTGGTCCCAGGTGTCGAGGGAGGAGTTCACGGCGGACAGGACGGCCTCGCCGAGCACGGCCGGGATGACGACCGGGCAGTTGAGGTGGGCGAGGTAGCGGGGGTGGTGGAAGTAGATCGCGTCCCGGAGGTAGAGCTCCTCCAGCTCGTCGAGGACCGCGGAGGTGTCGTGGAGCGGGCGGTCCAGGTCGATCCGCTCGATCTTGGGAGCGAGGGTGCCGGCCGTGACGCCGGTGAACGGACGGTCGGTGGCGGCGAGTTTGGCGGCCACCCGCTCTACTCCTTCGGTCACGGAGCGGCGGTAGTGCTCCGCGGTGAGGTCATTGAGCAGGTGCGAGCGCATGTGGGGGTCCTCCCGGTGGGGACAGTCCGTACGGGGCAGGAGAGGCGGGGCAGAAGAGGGCGACATCGCCTTTACTTAGGTTAGCCTAACCTAAGTTTGATCACGACAATGCCGCCCTCTTCGTGACCGCCGTCACTCCTGTGCGCGCAGTTGTTCCTCGCTCAGCCCGAGCCGCCAGTACCCCACGAAGGTGACGCGGTGCCGGTCGATCCCGCGCTCGCCGACGAAGTGCCGGCGCAGCTCCTTGACGCGGCCGGACTCACCCGCCATCCAGATGTACGGGGCGTCGGCCGCGGGGAGTTCGGTCCGCCGCAGCGCGTCGAGGGCTGCGGGAGACCCCTCGCTGCGTACGAGCCGGCTGATCTCGGCGTCGGCCTCGGTCGCCAGGTCCTGGATGTCACCGGCGTACCCGGCCTCCAGCCAGGCGCGGACGCGGATGCCCGCGGGCAGCGCTTCGAGGATCGCGGAGGCGGCGGGTACGGCGGTCTCGTCGGCCCAGATCACCACCAGATCGGTGTCCTCGGGCGGACGGAAGCGGACGGCACGGTTGTCCGCGACCGCCGGGCCGAGGAGGACGACGTGGTCCCCGGGGGTGGCGCGGGAGGCCCAGACCGAGGCTGGTCCCGCCGCGACGGTCGCCCCCGGCTCCACACCGTGCAACACGAAGTCGATGTCGATCTCGTCCGGGTCGCGCCGCAGGGCCCGGAGTGTGTACGAGCGCATCACCGCCCGTACGTCGTCCGGGAGTTCACGCCAGCCCCGCCACCAGTCGTCGCCGAGCTCGATGGGGATCACCGGCTCCGGCTGGCCGGGGTGCGGGAGGAACAGCGAGAGGGATTGATCGCATCCCTTGGAGTGGAACGCGCGCAGATCCTCCCCCGCGAAGGTGACCCGGACCAGGGACGGGCCGAGCCGCCTCGTCCGTACGACCTGGAGGGAGAAGAAACGGAACGGGGCGGCCACGGCCGTCGTCATGAATGCTCCTGAGCGTCAGGAAACGGGTCGGGACGGGTCAGCCGACCTTTTTGGCCGTCTCGATGGCCTTGGCGAGGTCCTCGAGCAGCGGGGCGCACTTGTCGTACGACAGGATGGGCTCGGGGTTGCGGGCGATGACCTGGCCCGCCTTGACCGCGGGGAGCTTCTTCCAGGTCGCCTCGGTGATGTCGGCGGGCTGGATGGCCGAGGTGCGGTTGTCCATCATGATGACGTCGGCCTTGTACTTGTCGACGTTCTCCCAGCTCAGGTTCTCGAACCAGCCGCCGCTGGCCTTGAGCACCGAGGCGGAGGGCTCGACGAAGTCCACGCCGAGTGCCTTGAAGTACTCCAGGTCGATGGAGAGGTTGGAGCCGGAGACGTAGAAGATGTCCTGGCTCGCGGAGCCCGCCAGCACCTTGATGCCGGGATTGGCCTTGGTGGCCGCCCGCAGCCGGGCGGCCGCGTCCTCGAACCGCTTCTTCGCCTGGGTGATCTTCGCCGAAGTGGTGTCCGCGCCGAGCGACTTCGCGAGGTCGAGCATGCGCTGCAGCGGCTCGGTCATCTGGCGGTCGTAGACGGAGATGCCGACGCTCGGCGCACCGACGGCGAGGATCTTCTTCTTGGACTCGTCGGGCACGTACCAGAGGGTGCCCGCATCGTCGAACATCGTGGTGACGAGCAGGTCGGGAGTGAGGGCCGCGTACTTCTCGATGTTGAACTGGCCCCACTCGTTGCCGAGGATCGTGACCTTGCTGATGTCGAGGTCGCCGGCCTGGACGTCGGCCTTGCCGTCCTTGGTCTTCGTCGGCCCGAAGACGCCCTTCACATCGATGCCGTAGTCGTGGAGGGCGGCGGCGGCGCCCACGAAGGCGACGATGCCCGCCGGGGTCTTGTCCGCCTTGGCCGTCTGCCCGCGGTCGTCCTTGAACGACCAGGGTCCGGACGTGGCCGCGGCCTTCCCGCCGCCCGAGCCGCTGCTTTTGCCCTTGTCGTCACCGCAGGCCGCGAGCACGGCACCGAGGCCGAGGGCGCCGCCGGCGGCGAGGATGCCGCGGCGGGAGAGACGGGTGGCACGAGCATGGGACATGAGTGTGGCTGCCTTCGAACGGGGCGGAGCGTCCGCCGATTGGGTTCGAAGATAGGTTAGCCTAACCTTAGTCTTTGTCGAGAGGGCAGGGGTCCGGACAGCGGAAAACCCGACAGTCCGTCGTGCTGGGCCGGGGCGGTGGGGGGCGAGCCGCACGTCCGGCTGCTTGCAGAAGCACGGCTGAGGGCGCTTCGACAGGATTGCCATCGCGAGGAAGGGGCCGGACCGCCGATCCCGGCCGTCCGACCCCTTCAAGTGCCTCGCCTACGCCGTGCGTTCGCCGGCGATCGCGCGCATCTTCGCGTACTCCACGCTCCGCGCGCGGTGAACCCGCGGTCGCGGGTGGCTCAGCTCACCAGCCCCAGTTCCCGGGCGATCAGCATCCGCTGTACCTCGCTGGTGCCCTCGCCGATCTCCAGGATCTTGGAGTCCCGCCACATGCGGGCCACCGGGTACTCGTTCATGAAGCCGTAGCCGCCGTGGATCTGGGTGGCGTCGCGGGCGTTGTCGACGGCGACCGTGGACGAGTACAGCTTCGCCAGGGCCGCCTCCTTCTTGAAGGGTTCGCCGGAGACCAGGCGGGAGGCGGCGTCGCGCCAGGCCAGCCGGGCCGTGTGGGCCTTCATCTCCATGTCGGCGATCTTGAACTGGATGGCCTGGTTGGCGCCGATCGGCCGGCCGAAGGCCTGGCGTTCCTTGGCGTACTTGACCGACTCGTCCACGCAGCCCTGGGCCAGACCGGTCGCCAGCGCCGCGATGGCGATGCGGCCCTCGTCCAGGATGCGCAGGAACTGGGCGTAGCCGCGGCCTTCCTCGCCGAGCAGGTTGGCGGCGGGCACGCGGACGTCCTGGAAGGACAGTTCACGGGTGTCCGAGGCGTTCCAGCCGACCTTCGAGTACGGCGCTGCCACCGTGAAGCCCGGCGTGCCGGACGGGACGATGATCGAGGAGATCTGCGGCTTGCCGTCCGGCTTGCGGCCGGTGACCGCCGTGACCGTGACCAGACCCGTGATGTCCGTGCCCGAGTTGGTGATGAAGCACTTCGTGCCGTTGATCACCCACTCGTTCGTGTCCGCGTCCAGGCGGGCCGTCGTACGGGTGGCTCCGGCGTCGCTGCCGCCGTCCGGCTCGGTGAGGCCGAAGGCGCCCAGTATCTCGCCCGCGCACAGCCGGGGCAGCCACTCGCGCTTCTGTTCCTCGGTGCCGAAGAGGTGCACAGGCATCGCGCCCAGGGAGACGCCCGCTTCCAGGGTGATGGCCACTGAGGAGTCCACACGGGCGAGCTCCTCCAGCGCGATGCCCAGCGCCAGATAGTCGCCGCCCATGCCGCCGTACTCCTCCGGGAACGGCAGCCCGAACAGGCCCATGCGGCCCATCTCGCGGACGATCTCGTACGGGAATTCATGGCGCTCGTAGAAGTCGCCGATCTTGGGCGCCACGACGTCGCGAGCGAACTCCGCGACCGTGCGCCGGAGTTCCTCCAGCTCGGGGGAGAGGTGGTGGTCCATGGGATTCACTCCTTGTGGGAGAGGGCTCGGACGGTGCGGGACGGGCTGGGCCGGTCCAGGTGGGCGGCCATCCACACGCTCGTGGCGGTGAGCCGGCCCAGATCGACCCCGGTCTCGATGCCGAGGCCCTGAAGCATCCACACGAGGTCTTCGGTGGCGAGGTTTCCGGTGGCGGATTTCGCGTACGGGCAGCCGCCGAGGCCGCCCGCGGAGGAGTCGACGGTCGTCACGCCGTGCTGGAGCGCGGCCAGGGTGTTGGCGAGCGCCTGGCCGTAGGTGTCGTGGAAGTGGACACCGATCGCGCTGGTCGGCACGCCCTCCTCGTTCAGTTCGGAGAGCAGGTTGAGGACATGGCCCGGTGTCGCCACGCCGATCGTGTCGCCGAGGCTCAGCTCGTCGCAGCCCATGTCCATGAGCGCCTTGCTGACCCGGACGACCTGGTGGATGGGGACCGGGCCCTCCCAGGGGTCGCCGAAGCACATCGACAGATAGCCGCGGACGTGCACCTTGCGGTCCTTGGCCTGCCGGACCACCGGGTCGAACATGGCCAGGGCCTCGTCCACCGTGCGGTTGAGATTGGCCTTGGCGAAGGACTCGGTGGCGCTGGCGAAGACGGCGATCCGTTTGGCGCCGAGCGAGAGGGCGCGGTTCAGCCCGCGCGCGTTCGGGACGAGGACGGGAAGGGCCACCGGCAGCTCGTGGACGAGCGGGAACAACTCCTCCGCGTCCGCGAGTTGGGGCACCCACTCGGGGTGGACGAAGCTGGTGGCCTCGATGGTGGTCAGGCCCGCGTCGGCGAGCCGGCGGATGAACTCCGCCTTCACCTCCGTCGGGACCGTGCGCTTCTCGTTCTGCAGTCCGTCACGCGCGCCGACCTCGTGGATCCTGACCCGTGGGGGCAGGTCCTCGGACTGTACGACCATGGGAAGTCCCTGAGCGGTCATTCCTTCCCCTCCGTCTCCACGCTGTCGTCCTCGTGCGGCGCGATCACGGCCAGCACCTGGTCCATGGCGACCGTCGTGCCCGGGGTGACGTCGAGTTCCGCGACGGTCCCCGCGTGCGGGGCGGAGATGACGTGCTCCATCTTCATCGCCTCGACCACCAGCAGGCTCTGCCCCGCGGCCACCTCGTCCCCGACGGCCACCTTCACGACGGTGACCGTGCCGGGCATGGGCGCGGTCAGCGAGTCGGTACCGGAGCGGGCGGCACCGGTGAGCGACGCGGCGACCGGGTCGTGGTCGCGCACGTGCCAGGCGTCGCCGTCGCGGCCGAGCCAGTCGGCGGCGCGGTGGAAGGTGTGGCGGACACCGTCCAGGACGACGGACACCGAGTCCTCCGTGACCGTGTGGCTGCCCCGGGGCGCGTACTCCAGCGGCTCCAGGACCCGCAGCGGGAAGGACACCGGCTTGGGTTCGCCGCCCAGTCGCCAGCCGCTCGGCACGGAGAACGGGTCCGTCCAGCCCTCGCCCCGCGGTCGCAGTGCCTCCAGGCGGACGGCCGCCGCGGCCTCGTACACCTCGTCCGGCACCTCGGCCGGTACCAGGCCGTCCACCTCGCGCTCCACCAGCCCGGTGTCCAACTCGCCCGCCACGACCGCCGGATGGGCCAGCAGACGGCGCAGGAACCCGGCGTTCGTCTGCACGCCCAGGGTGACGGTCTGTGCCAGGGCCGCCCGCAGCTTGCGCAGCGCGGTCGCGCGGTCCGGGCCGTACGCGATGACCTTCGACAGCATCGGGTCGTACAGGCTGCCCACCTCGGTGCCTTCGGTCAGTCCCGAGTCGGTGCGCACCCCGTCGCCCTGCGGCTCGTGCAGCGACAGCACCCGCCCGCCGGAGGGGAGGAAGCCGCGGGCCGGGTCCTCGGCACAGATACGGGCCTCCACCGCGTGCCCGGTGAGCGTGACGTCCTCCTGCCCGAAGGACAGGGGCTCTCCCGCGGCCACCCGCAGCTGCCACTCCACCAGGTCGAGGCCGGTGACCATCTCGGTGACCGGGTGCTCCACCTGGAGGCGGGTGTTCATCTCCATGAAGTAGTACGCGGAGGGGTCGCCGCCCGGGACGATGAACTCCACCGTGCCCGCGCCGCGATAGCCGCACGAGCGGGCCGCCTGGACGGCCGCCGCGCCCATCGACGAGCGCGTCGCCTCGTCGAGGAGGACGCTCGGCGCCTCCTCGATGATCTTCTGGTGGCGGCGCTGGAGGGAGCACTCGCGCTCGCCCAGGTGCACCACGTTCCCGTGGGCGTCGGCCAGCACCTGGATCTCGATGTGGCGGGGCCGGTCGATCCAGCGCTCCACGAGGAGTGTGTCGTCGCCGAAGGACGCCCGGGCCTCGCGGCGCGCGGCGGCGATCTCGTCGGAGAGCTTCTCCTGCTCCCGCACCAGCCGCATGCCCTTGCCGCCGCCGCCCGCGCTCGGCTTCAGCAGCACCGGCATGCCGATCTCCCGGGCGGCGTCGGCCAGCTCGGCGTCCGTGAGCCCGCTCCCGCTCGATCCCGGGACGACCGGGACCCCGGCCGCCTGCACCGTCTCCTTGGCGCGGATCTTGTCGCCCATGAGCGAGATCGCCTCCGCGGGAGGCCCGATGAAGACCAGGCCCGCCTCCGCGCACGCCCGCGCGAACGCGGCGTTCTCCGCGAGGAAGCCGTACCCCGGGTGCACCGCCTGGGCGCCGGTCCGTGCGGCGGCCTCCAGCAGCCGCTCCGCGGACAGATAGCTCTCGGTCGCGGGCGCCGGCCCGATCCGTACCGCCGTGTCGGCCTCCCGGACGTGCCGGGCGTCGGCGTCCGCGTCGGAGAAGACGGCCACCGAGCGCACGCCGAGCGAGCGCAGGGTACGGATGACGCGCACCGCGATCTCGCCCCGGTTGGCCACAAGCACCGTGTCAAACATGGATCCCCCTCACATCCGGAAGACGCCGAAGCCGGGTTCGCCCAGTGGGGCGTTGGCACAGGCGGTCAAGGCCAGGCCCAGCACCTGCCGGGTCTCCATCGGGTCGATCACGCCGTCGTCCCACAGTCGGGCCGTCGCGTAGTAGGCGTTCCCCTGCTGTTCGTACTGGGCGCGGATCGGGGCCTTGAAGGCATCCTCGTCCTCCAGCGGCCAGGACTCCCCGCGGGCCTCCAACTGGTCGCGCTTGACGGTCGCGAGGACCGACGCGGCCTGCTCGCCGCCCATCACCGAGATCTTCGCGTTCGGCCACATCCACAGGAAGCGCGGCGAATACGCCCGGCCGCACATCGAGTAGTTGCCCGCGCCGAACGAGCCGCCCACGACCACCGTGAGCTTCGGTACGCGTGTGCAGGCGACCGCCGTGACCATCTTGGCCCCGTGCTTGGCGATGCCGCCCGCCTCGTAGTCGCGGCCGACCATGAAGCCGGAGATGTTCTGCAGGAAGACCAGCGGGATGCCGCGCTGATCGCACAGCTCGATGAAGTGGGCGCCCTTCTGGGCGGACTCGGAGAACAGGATGCCGTTGTTGGCGACGATCCCGACCGGGTGGCCGTGGATGCGGGCGAAGCCGGTGACGAGCGTCTGCCCGAACTCCGCCTTGAACTCGGCGAAGCGCGAACCGTCCACCACGCGCGCGATGACCTCGCGTACGTCGTAGGGCGTGCGCGAGTCGACCGGCACCGCACCGTACAAGCCGAACGGATCGACCTTGGGCTCCGTCGACGGGACGACCTCCCAGGGCAGCGGCCCGCGCGCGGGGAGGGTCGAGACGATGGTCCGCACGATCCGCAGCGCGTGCGCGTCGTCCTCCGCGAGGTGGTCGGTCACGCCCGACACCCGCGAGTGGACCTCGCCGCCGCCCAGCTCCTCGGCCGTCACCACCTCACCGGTGGCCGCCTTCACCAGGGGCGGGCCGCCCAGGAAGATCGTGCCCTGGTTGCGCACGATCACGGCCTCGTCGCTCATCGCCGGGACGTACGCCCCGCCGGCCGTGCAGGATCCGAGCACCGCGGCGATCTGGGGGATGCCGGCGCTGGACATGCGGGCCTGGTTGTAGAAGATCCGCCCGAAGTGCTCGCGGTCGGGGAACACCTCGTCCTGCATGGGCAGGAAGGCGCCTCCGGAGTCGACCAGATACACACAGGGGAGGCGGTTCTCGAGCGCCACCTCCTGGGCGCGCAGGTGCTTCTTTACCGTCATCGGGTAGTAGGTGCCGCCCTTGACCGTGGCGTCGTTGGCCACGACCACGCACTCGCGGCCGCTGATCCGCCCGACCCCGGCGATCACCCCGGCGGCGGCCGCCTGCCCGTCGTACATCCCGTCGGCGGCGAGGGGCGCCAGCTCCAAGAAGGGCGACCCCGCGTCCAGCAGGGTGTCCACGCGGTCGCGCGGCAGCAGCTTGCCGCGCGCCGTGTGGCGCGCACGGGCCTTCTCGCCGCCGCCGAGCCGGGCCGCGGCCAGCTTGGCCCGCAGCTCCTCGCCGAGCGCGCGGTGCGCCTCTTCATTGGCCCGCCAGGCCTCCGACGCGGGATCGGCCGCGCTCGTCAGCTCCGGTGCCTCCAGCATCCTGCGGTCCCCTCACCTTGTTAATGAGCGTTAACGCATTTCCTCCAGGTTAACGAGCGCTAACCTCCCTGTCTAGAATCGATTTCATGGCCACGAGAACCGACGCACCCACCCGTCGTGAGCAGATCCTGAAGGAGGCCGCCCGGCTCTTCGCCGAGCGCGGCTTCCACGGTGTAGGGGTCGACGAGATAGGGGCCGCGGTCGGCATCAGCGGACCCGGTCTGTACCGGCACTTCGCGGGCAAGGACGCGATGCTCGCCGAGCTGCTCGTGGGCATCAGCGGGCAGCTGCTGACCGGGGCCAGGCGACGGGTCGCCGAGGCCGACGGGGGACCCGAGGGGCGCGACCCCGAGACGGTCCTCGACTCGCTGATCGAGGGGCACATCGACTTCGCGCTCGACGACCGTCCCCTGATCACCCTGCACGACCGGGAGCTGGACCGCCTCCGGGACAGCGACCGCAAGCTCGTGCGGCAGCTTCAGCGGCAGTACGTGGAGCTGTGGGTGGAGGTCGTCCGTGAGGTGTATCCGGGCCTGACCGAGCCGACCGCCCGCTCGGCCGTGCACTCGGTGTTCGGCCTGCTGAACTCGACTCCCCACCTCGGGCGGCCGGGTGCGCTGCCGGGGCGCGCGGTGACGGCCGGGCTGCTGCACCGGATGGCGAGGGGGGCGTTCGCGGCGGCCAGGCAGGACTGAGCGGGCTGCTCCGCAAGCGTGACGAGCGTTACGGGTCTGCTCCCCTGGACGGGTGTCCGTACCCGCCGGTACGGTTCAGTCTGAGCAAGCGCTTAGACAGAGCCAGGTGGAGGTGGCGGCGGTGCGCCGTACGGTGTTCAACGAGGATCACGAGGCATTCCGGGAGACCCTGCGCGCCTTCATTGAGGCCGAGGTCGTACCGGTCTACGACGAGTGGTTCGCCGCCGGCCAGGCGCCGCGCGAGTTCTACTACAAGCTGGCCGAGCTGGGACTCTTCGGCATCAACGTCCCGGAGGAGTTCGGCGGCGCCGGCCTGGACACGCACAAGTTCGAGGCCATCCAGTACGAGGAGACCGCCCGCGCGGGCGTCAACTTCGGCGGCTCCGGCGTGCACGTGCTGCTCGCCCTGCCCTACATCAAGATGCTCGCGACCGACGAGCAGAAGAAGCGCTTCCTTCCGAAGTTCGTCTCCGCCGAGGAGATGTGGGCCATCGCGATGACCGAGCCGGGCACCGGCTCCGACCTCGCGGGCATGAAGACCACCGCCAAGCTCTCCGAGGACGGCACCCACTACGTCCTCAACGGCGCCAAGACCTTCATCACAGGCGGCGTGCACGCCGACCGGGTCATCGTCTGCGCCCGTACCTCCCCGGCGACCGCCGAGGACCGCCGCCACGGCATCTCCCTTTTCGCCGTGGACACCAAGTCCGAGGGCTACTCCGTCGGCCGCAAGCTCGACAAGCTCGGCCTGAAGACCTCCGACACCGCCGAGCTGGCGTTCGTCGACGTGAAGGTCCCGGTCGAGGACCTGCTCGGCGAGGAGAACAAGGGCTTCTACTACCTCGGCGCCAACCTGCCCTCCGAGCGCTGGGGCATCGCCTTCGGCGCCTATGCGCAGGCCAAGGCCGCCGTCCGGTTCGCCAAGCAGTACGTGCAGGACCGCACCGTCTTCGGCAAGCCGGTCGCCCACTTCCAGAACACCAAGTTCGAGCTGGCCGGCTGCCAGGCCGAGGTGGACGCCGCCGAGGCGGTCGCCGACCGCGCCCTGGAGGCCCTCGACGCCGGTGAGCTGTCCCCGGCCGAGGCCGCGAGCGCCAAGCTGTTCTGCACCGAGGTCGCGCACCGCGTCATCGACCGCTGCCTCCAGCTGCACGGCGGCTACGGCTACATGAACGAGTACCCGATCGCCCGTCTGTACGCCGACAACCGCGTCAACCGCATCTACGGCGGCACCAGCGAGATCATGAAGACGATCATCGCCAAGGACATGGGCCTGTAAGGTCCGCGAAAAGTCTGCCGGATACACCGGATACAACTGACCTCATGAGTCAGGCACTGCAGTCCCTCCTCGATCTGCTCGACCTGGAGCAGATCGAGGAGGACATCTTCCGCGGTCAGTCCCGGTCCGCCGTCGTCCCGCGCGTCTTCGGCGGGCAGGTGGCGGCCCAGGCGCTGGTCGCCGCCGGACGGACGGTCCCCCACGACCGGCCCGCCCACTCCCTGCACGCGTACTTCCTGCGTCCGGGGGACGCGGGCGCACCCATCGTCTACACCGTGGACCGCATCCGTGACGGCCGCTCCTTCACCACGCGCCGTGTCGTGGCGATCCAGCACGGACAGCCGATCTTCCACCTCTCGGCGTCCTTCCAGACGTACGAGGAAGGCCTCGACCACCAGGCCCCGATGCCGCCCGCGCCCGACCCGGAGACGCTGCCCACCTCGCACGAGAGGATGCGCGGCTACGACCACCTTCCGCCCGATGTGGTGGAGCGGTTCCTCGAGGTGCGCGAGGCGGTCGATCTGCGGTATGTCGACGAGCCGCCGTACGGCAAGTTCGGCGAGCCGCGCGAACCGCACTCCCAGGTGTGGTTCCGCACCAACGGCAAGCTGGTCGACGACCCCCTGCTGCATGTCGTCCTCGCCACATACGTCTCCGACATGACGCTCCTCGACTCCGTCCTGCTCGCGCACGGACGCGGCGGCTGGGCCGTCGGCGATGTCGTCGGGGCCTCGCTGGACCACGCGATGTGGTTCCACCGCCCGTTCCGGGCCGACGAGTGGCTTCTGTACGACCAGGAGTCCCCGTCGGCGTACGGCGGCCGCGGCCTCGGCCAGGCCCGTATCTACACCCAGGACGGGCGGCTGGCGATCTCGGTGATCCAGGAAGGTGTGGTCCGGGTCCCGCGGTGACGCCGGGAGACCGGAAGGGGGGTTCGCCCGCGCGGGCGACCCCCCGTTTTTGTTGCCCCGGCCCGGAGTCGGCTCAGTCGCGCCGGATCAGCTCCGACTCGATACGGGACCCGACGAGCGGGAGGCAAGCTTGCGATGATCTTGCCGTCGGTGGTCGGAGTATGACCTTCCGGATCGCTCAGGCCAGCCCCGCCGCATTGAGCAGGTACGCCGTCAGAGGGTCGTAGTGGCGGGGGCTCGTGACGTGGTCGTCGAGGGGGACCGTCACCTGGACCGTTCCCTCGGCCTCTGCGAGGAAAAGGGCCGGGTCGTTGCAGTCGGCGTAGCCGACGGAGTCGATGCCCATTTGACCCGCGCAGCCCGCCCAGCCGTGGTCGGCGACGACCAGGTCGGGCAGGGCGCGGCCCTCGGCCTGCAGGCCCTTCAGGATCGCGCGCATCGGCTCGCCGGAGTGCGTGTGCCAGAGGGTGGCGCCGTGCTCCAGGACGGCCACGTCGGCGAACTGCATGACGTAGCCCTCCTCCGTCTGGAGGCCCTCCGGGATGACGACGATCTCGCAGCCGGCGGTGCGCAGCGCGGCGGCGGTGGCCCGGTGGACGTCGAGGAGGCCGCCGGGGTGGCCGGTGGCCAGCAGGACGCGCTGCTCGCCGGCGGTGGCCTTGCGCAGACGGGCCGCGAAGCGGTCGAGGGCGTCGACGGTCAGCTCGGGATCGATGGTGTCCTGGCCATAGCGGTACTCGGGGTCGTCGTTGACGCCGCAGCGCTCCGCCATGACCGCGAGCACGTCCTGCTCGTCGGTCCAGCGGTCCCCGAGCTCCAGGCCCAGCCAGAAGTTGCGGTCGCCGTTCGCGAGCTTGCGGTAGTGGGAGAGGTTGTTCTCGCGGGGTGTGGCGACGTCGCCCGCGATACGGGTCTGCACGAGGTGGTCGACGAGCTCGGCGCGGCTGGGGGTCCCGGGTATCGGCATGCCCCCCATTCTGCCGGTGCGCTCCGCGTGGTCTGCCGGCGTTCCGCACCGTGGGACGTGCGTCACTCGGCGCCGGGCAGGCCGGTCCGTCAGCCCTGTCCCGGCTGTTTCAGCGCGAACCACAGTTCCATCCGTATGTCCGGATCATCCAGGTTCGCGTTCAGTAGCGTCGCGCAGCGGGCGATGCGCTGCCGGACCGTGTTGCGGTGCACCGAGAGGGCCACCGCGGTGCGGTCCCAGCTGCCGTGCAGGGAGAGCCAGGTGCGCAGCGTCTCGGTGAGCGCGGGGGTGGTGTCGATCGGGGCGAGGAGGGCGCGGGCGTGCGCCTCGGCCTCTTCGTGGGGGACGAGGTCGGCGAGGCCGTGGCGGTTGCCGTGCCGGACCAGGGCCGCGCGGGTGGCGCGGGCGCGGGCCAGGGCGCGGGCCGCCTGGGCGTCGGCGGAGGGCCAGTCGTGCGGGGCGGCGGGAGCGCTGACGCCGAGGGTCCAGCCGGGTTGCGGGGCCGGTTCGCGGTCGGCCGGGACGAGGACCCTGACGACCCTCTCCGAGACGTCGATCAGTGTGGACCCGAGCGCGGCGCCGAGCGCGGAGACGGGCATGCCGCCGTGCGGGTCCGTGCCGGCAGGGCGCGGCCCGGTGGCCCCGGCCGGCGGTACATCCGGGTGGGCGTGGACGACGAGCCACCGCTCGGTCCCGAGCAGCGGCGCCACCTCCTCCGGCGCGGCTCCCAGCAGCAGCCGTACGAGCGCCGACGAACGCGCGGCGCCCGTGCCGCTCCGGTGTTCGCCGGTGAGGAGGGAGAGGAGGACCGCGGCCACCGACGCGATGGTGTGGTCACCGGTGTCGCGCTGCGGGGAGGCCACACCGAGGACGAAGCCCTGACCGGGGGCGAGGGCGTAGGCGGCCAGATGGGTCCCGGCGACGGTGTCGGCGGCGGAGGACGGCGCAGGTCTCCCGGCCGGCTGCGGGTGGACCGCCCCGGCGGGACCGTCCGGCTGCTCGGCCGCCGCGGAACGGGACGGCGGCCGTGGCGCCGCCCCGGCGGGTCGCACGACCTGCGCCAGCTCCGCCATCGCCGCCCGCGCCTCGGGCCCCGGCTCCCGGCCCGCCGCCGCGGTCCGGCTCCCGTCGGGCCCGTAGAGCACCGACCAGCCGCCCACCCGCTGGGCCAGCTGCCGCAGCACGGACGGCACCGGGTCAGGGCGGGAGGCGGCGGCCGCCAGACTCTGCTGGGCCTCCGTCACCCGGCGCAGCTCGGCCAGGCGGGCCTGGGCCATCAGTTGCCAGACGGCGCGGGCCACGCCGGAGAAGGTGGTCTGTGGCGGCACCTCGAGGAGCGGCAGCCCCTGCGCGTCGCAGGCCGCCACCAAGGTCCGGGGCATCGTGTCGTGCACCGGGGCGAGGCCGAAGCCGAGGGCCGCGCCGCCGGCCGCCACGATCCGGGAGACGTACTCGTCGAAGTAGCCGCCCGAGCCGGCCGGCCCGGGCACGTGCACGCCCGCCGTCAGCAGCAGCTCGCCGCCGAGCAGATACGGGTAGGGGTCGGCCATCTCCGATGTGTGCGCCCAGTGGATCACGATGCCGGGGTCGGCCGGTCCGGCGATCTGGCGCAGGGCCAGGTCCTCCCGGGCCAGCAGCGCCGACAGCGGGATCGGCGGGGTGGGCGGCACCGCTGGTGAGGATGCGTCCGGCATGTGTGCGTACCCTCCATCCCCTTCCGCTTGAATGGATGAAACGTACACTTCGCAGTCGCTTTCCGGCCACCTAGGGTCGGTCCAGACCGGCAGCCGCGGGTACGGGCGGATGTCCCCGTGAGGAGCTGCCGGCGCCCCCACCCCCAACGTATCTGCACGACACGCCACCGGAAAGTGCGCGAAGGAGACCCCGCATGGCCGTCGACTACACAGTGATCGTCGTCTATCTGGCCGGCATGCTGGCCGTGGGCTGGTGGGGCATGCGCCGCGCCAAGTCCAAGAGTGACTTCCTCGTCGCGGGCCGCCGGCTCGGGCCCGCGATGTACTCCGGCACCATGGCGGCGATCGTCCTCGGCGGCGCGTCCACCATCGGTGGCGTCGGTCTCGGCTACCAGTACGGGCTCTCCGGCGCCTGGATGGTGTTCACCATCGGCCTCGGTCTGCTCGCCCTGTCCGTCTTCTTCTCCGCGCGCATCGCCCGTCTGAAGGTCTACACCGTCTCCGAGATGCTCGACCTGCGGTACGGCGGCCGGGCCGGGGTGATATCGGGCCTGGTCATGTGGGCGTACACCCTCATGCTCGCGGTCACCTCGACCATCGCCTACGCCACCATCTTCGACGTCCTCTTCGACATGAACCGGACCGTCGCGATCATCCTCGGCGGCACCATCGTCGTCGCGTACTCGACGCTCGGCGGCATGTGGTCCATCACGCTCACCGACATGGTGCAGTTCGTGGTGAAGACCATCGGCGTCCTGCTCCTGCTGCTGCCGGTCGCGGTCGTCAGGGCCGGTGGCTTCAGCGAGATGAAGGCCAAGCTGCCGACCACGTACTTCGACCCGCTGGGCATCGGCGGCGAGACGATCTTCACCTATGTCCTGATCTACACGTTCGGCATGCTGATCGGCCAGGACATCTGGCAGCGCGTGTTCACCGCGGGCAGCGACAAGACCGCCAAGTGGGGCGGCACGGTGGCCGGTACCTACTGCCTGGCCTACGCGCTCGCCGGTGCCGTCATCGGCACCGCGACCAAGGTCCTCTACCCGAACCTGGGCAGCCCCGACGACGCCTTCGCGACCATCGTCAAGCACGAACTTCCCGTGGGCGTCAGGGGGCTGGTGCTGGCCGCCGCGCTGGCCGCGGTGATGTCGACCTCTTCCGGCGCGCTCATCGCGTGCGCGACCGTCGCCAACAACGACATCTGGTCGCGGCTGCGCGGTGCCGTGCGCGGCGACGAGGGCGCGCACGACGAGGTCAAGGGCAACCGCGCCTTCATCCTGATCATGGGGGTGGGCGTCATCGGTACGGCCATCGCGATCGACAACGTGGTCGAGGCGCTCACCGTCGCGTACAACCTGCTCGTCGGCGGCCTGCTCGTGCCGATCCTGGGCGGACTGCTGTGGAAGCGCGGCACCGTGCACGGCGCCCTCGCCTCGGTGGTGGTCGGCGGTCTCGCCGTCATCGGCCTGATGGCGTCCTACGGCATCCTCGCGAACGAGCCCGTCTACTACGGACTGCTGGCGTCGCTGGCGGCGTACGTCGTGGTGTCGCTCGCGACGAAGCCGACGGACGAGGCGGTGCTGGCCACCTGGCGCGAGCGGCTGGCGGGACGTGGCGCGGCGCACACGGAGGAGCCCGCGGCCGTGGGCGTCTAGCCCCGTTGCTTCGGCCCGGCAGCCCAGCGGCTGCCGGGCCGTGCGGGCCCCGCCGTGGGGTCCGCGACACTGGAAGAATCACGCAAGACCCGGAGGAGTCCGACGATGAGCAGCACCGAGAACACCGCAGGCGCGAGCCGGCCCCGCGGCCCCGTCGACTCGTCCCGCATCCCGCGGTACGCGGGTCCGGCGACCTTCGCCCGGCTGCCCCGCCTCGACGAGGTCGGCACCGCCGACGTCGCGGTGGTCGGTGTGCCGTTCGACTCGGGCGTCTCCTACCGCCCCGGCGCCCGCTTCGGCGGCAACGCGATCCGTGAGGCGTCCCGCCTGCTGCGCCCGTACAACCCGGCACAGGACGCCTCCCCCTTCGCGCTGGCCCAGGTCGCGGACGGCGGCGACATCGCGGTGAACCCCTTCAACATCAACGAGGCGGTGGAGACCATCGAGGCCGCCGCCGACGAGCTGCTCGGCACGGGCGCCCGCCTGATGACGCTCGGCGGCGACCACACCATCGCGCTGCCCCTGCTGCGCTCGGTCGCGAAGAAGCACGGCCCCGTGGCACTGCTGCACTTCGACGCCCACCTCGACACCTGGGACACGTACTTCGGCGCCGAGTACACGCACGGCACCCCGTTCCGCCGCGCCGTCGAGGAGGGCATCCTCGACACCTCCGCGCTCTCCCACGTCGGCACCCGCGGCCCGCTGTACGGCAAGCAGGACCTCACCGACGACGAGAAGATGGGCTTCGGCATCGTCACCTCCGCCGACATCTACCGGCGCGGCGCGGACGAGGTCGCCGACCAGCTCCGCCAGCGCATCGGCGACCGCCCGCTGTACATCTCCATCGACATCGACTGCCTCGACCCGGCCCACGCCCCCGGGACCGGCACGCCCGAGGCCGGCGGCATGACCTCGCGTGAGCTCCTGGAGATCCTGCGCGGCCTCGCCTCCTGCAACCTCGTCTCGGCGGACGTCGTCGAGGTGGCGCCCGCGTACGACCACGCGGAGATCACGTCGGTGGCCGCGTCGCACACCGCGTACGAACTCACGACCATCATGACCCGCCAGATCGCGGCCGCCCGCGCCGGTGAGGAGACCGAGACCAAGTGACCCACGACCACGACCTGGTCCTCCGTCCGACGGCGGCGCAGACCGAGGCCGCGCTGAACCCTCCCCGCGGCCGCAACGGCGGGGACCTGGTCGTGGAGACGCTGGCCGGGCTGGGCGCGACGACGGTCTTCGGACTGCCCGGCCAGCACGCGCTCGGCATGTTCGACGCGTTGCGCCGCTCCGATCTGCGGTACGTCGGACTGCGGGTGGAGAACAACGCGGGCTTCGCGGCCGACGCGTACGGCCGGATCACGGGCGAGGCGGCACCGCTGCTCCTGTCCACCGGCCCCGGCGCGCTGACCTCGCTGGCCGCGCTCCAGGAGGCGGCGGCGGCCTCGGCCCCGGTCCTCGCGATCAGCAGCCAGATCCCGACCGCGGGGCTGGGCGGCGGCCGCCACGGCTACCTCCACGAACTTCCCGACCAGGCGGCCTCGTTCCGTGGCGTGGTCAAGTCCGTCCACACCGTCCGCACCCAGTCCCAGATCCCGTCTGCGATCGCGGAGGCGTGGGCGTCGGCGCTGACGGCCCCGCACGGGCCGGTGTGGGTAGAGATCCCGCAGGACGTGCTGCTGGGGGAGACGGGCCTGCCGGTGGTGACGGCGATGGACGCGACCCCCAAGGAACTGGTGCCGCGCCCCGAACTGACCGCGGTGGCCGCCGAGTTGCTCTCCAAGGCCGCCCGTCCGGCGATCATTGCGGGCGGAGGAGTGGTCCGGGCGGACGCCTCCGGGAAGCTCCTGGCGCTAGCGGAGCGGCTCCAGGCCCCGGTGGTGACCACCTTCGGCGGCAAGGGCGCCTTCCCCTGGGAGCACCCCCTCTCCCTCCAGTCCTGGCTGGAGGACCGCCACACCACGGACTTCCTCGAGGACGCGGACGTCCTGCTGGTGGTCGGCTCCGGACTCGGCGAACTGTCCTCGAACTACTACACGTTCAAGCCGCGCGGCCGGGTGATTCAGATCGAGGCGGACCTCGGCAAGCTGGAGTCCAACCAGCCGGCCCTGGGCATCCACGCGGACGCACGCCTGGCGTTGCAGGCCCTGCTGGAAACGGTGTCCGTACGGGAGGACGCGGCGGCCCCCGAGCGCGTACAGGCGTTGCTGGCCCGGGTCGCCGAGCGGATCGCGTCCCAGGAACTGACCCTGGAGCAGCAGGTGCTGGCGTCGGTGCGGCGTGCCCTGCCCTCCGGCTCCCCGTCCTTCTGGGACATGACGATCCTCGCGTACTGGGCGTGGTCGGCCTTCGACCCGCGAGGCGCCAACACCATGCACTCGGCGCAGGGCGCCGGCGGCCTCGGCTACGGCTTCCCGGCGGCGCTGGGCGCGGCCGTAGCGGACCCGACGCGCCCGGTCCTCGCGGTCTCGGGCGACGGGGGAGCCCTCTACTCCATCGCCGAGCTGGCGACGGCACGGCAGCACGACCTGAACGTGACGTGGCTGATCGTGGACGACGGCGGCTACGGCATCCTGCGCGAGTACATGACGGACGCCTTCGGTGAGGCCACGGGGACGGAGCTGACCCGCCCTGACTATGTGGCGCTGGCCGAGTCCTTCGGTGTCCCGGGGGTCCGCACGACCCCGGAGTCCCTTGAGGACGACCTCACGAAGGCCCTTGCCCAGCCGGGTCCCTCGGTGGTCGTCCTCCCGGCGGTCCTGCGGATGTTCGCCCCGACGCACCTGGAGTGACGCGGCCCGACCAGAACCTGATCGCCGGAGACGGACTCAAGGGATCGGACCGCCGCAGACGGATTCAAGGGCCCGGACCGCCGGAGACGGACTCAAGGGCCCGGACGGGATCACCGGAACCAGAAGAAGATCGTGTCGTTCGTCTGGCCGAGGCTCCGGGCGCTCTCCCACTCCTCGGCCTCGACACGCAGCACCTCGGCGAACCTGCGGACCGTCCCCTGGTGGTCGGGATCCAGCCGGTCCAGCACCGCCTCGTACGCGTCGCAGAGCGCGGCGGCACGCGGGGCCGGCAGGACGCCGATCTGCGGAACGATGTCGCCGGGGTGCGGCAGCCCTACCGGCGGCCCGCTGAACAGGAACGTGCCCGGCCGCAGATCCGACGGCACGCCGTGCCGGGCCAGCTCGTCGTCCACGGAGTGGAACCAGGACATCCGCCGCCATGACCCGAGGTCCACGGTGTCGGAGAAGTGGCACGCCACCACCTCGTGGAAGGCGTACGTGTACGCGGGGCTCACGTCCACGCTGAGTGCGCCCTCCAGCAGTTCTTCGAGTGCCTGGCCGACGGAGACCCCGAGATCGATGCCCTGGTCGTGGAACCGGGCGTCGGTCTTCGCGCACCTCTCACGCACGATCCCGAGCAGCCGCTCCTGCTGCGGCGTCGGCTCCACCGCGGTGAGCAGCCGCATGACCCTGCGCATGTCGCCGGTGCTCATCTCCAGGCAATAGCTCACTGTTTCCTCTTCCTCCCCATGCTCCGGACGCGTCCGCCCATGATCGCAACAGCCCCCGGCAGGACGGGGGTCAGGGTTGCGCCGCCGGGCGGCGTCCCCGCCGGCGGAGGGAGCCGCGGGCGCGGAGCGGGGAAAGGGCCGTCCTCCGTACAACCATTCACCCGTGTCTGTGCGTCATGAGTTCGGACGTGCCGGGGCACGTCCGATTCCACCAAGAAGATGGGGACTCCATGACTCACCGGATGTCCCGGCGCGCCCGTGTGCTCTGCGCGAGCCTCGGTGCCGGGGTGCTCATACCGCTCGTGGCGAGCGCCGCGCCGGCCGCTGCCGCCACGCCGACGGTCGCCTGTACGTCGGGCAAGGCGGGCCTGGCCGCCAAACTGCAGAAGGACATCACCGCAGCGCTCGCGGGCCGCAAGGGGACCGTCGCGGTCGGGCTCTACGACCGCTCCACCAACACCACCTGCTCGCTGCGCGCCACCAGTGCCTACGACTCGGCCAGTGTCGTCAAGGTCACCGTGCTCGCCACGCTGCTGTGGGACGCCAAGAAGCACAACCGCTATCTGACCTCTCGTGAGGTCAGCCTCACCACGGCGATGATCACCAAGTCGGACAACAACGCCACCAGCGCGCTGTGGAAGCAGCTCGGCCTGACGAAGATCAAGGGCTTCCTCACGGCCGCCGGCATGACCCAGACCAAGCCGGGCGCGAACGGCTACTGGGGCCTGACCCAGATCACCGTGCAGGACGAGCAGAAGCTGCTCAAGCTCGTCACCGCCAAGAACACCGTGCTGAGCGACAACTCCCGCGCGTACATCCTGAAGCTGATGGGGAAGGTCATCTCCTCGCAGCGCTGGGGCACTCCGGCGGGCGCCCCGTCCGGCGTCTCCGTGCACGTCAAGAACGGCTGGCTGCAGCGCGCCACACACGGCTGGCGGATCCACAGCGTCGGCACGTTCAACGGACGCGGCCACGACTACATGATCACCGTGCTCACCCAGGACAACAGCACCATGAGCTACGGCGTCACCACCATCCAGAACGTGGCAAAGGCCATCCACAAGGATCTGGTGCCGACGACCACCGCCCAGACCGCGTACGTGCCCACGAGTACGCCGCAGGAGGTCATGCCCGCGGTTCCCGCGAGCTGACGTCCGACTCCCGTCGACTCACGGCGAGTCCATGCACGCTCCACCGGCTCGCCCTACGGTGGCGCCATGCGCCTGCGAATGCTTCTCGGCACCGTCACCGCCACCCTGGCGGCGGCCGCCTGGCCGGCCGCCGCCGGGCCCGCCGCCGTAGCGTCCGCCGCGACCGGCACGGCCGCGCACGCCTGCTCCTCCAGCGTCGACATCAAGGGCTTCTCCGACGCCCTGGACAAGACGACGTACGAGGGTACGTTCGTCGGCAACTTCTCCGCGCTCTCCATCGGCAGCGACGGCCGGATCGCCGCGCTCTCCGACCGCTCCTCGCTGTTCACCCTGGACCGCAACACCTTCGCGCCCACGAGCGTGGTGAACCTCGCCGACGAGAACGGCGCCGCGCTCGACTCCGAGGGGCTCGTCGTGGACCGCGACGGCACCCGTCTCGTCACCTCCGAGACCGAGCCGTCCGTACGCCGCTACTCCCGCGACGGCAAGATCCTCGACCGTCTGCCGGTGCCGGACTCCCTCCGGGTCGCCCCGGCCGGGCGCGCCACCTCGAACCAGACCTTCGAGGGCCTGACCCTGCTGCCCGGCGGGCACCGACTGCTCGCCGGCATGGAGGGCTCGCTGAGCGGCGACACGGCCGGCATCGTGCGCTTCCAGACCTGGACGCGGCACGGGCGGCACTTCGCGCTCGCGGCCCAGTACGGCTACCGCGCGGATGCGGGTCTCGGCGTCTCCGAGACCACGGCGACTCCCGACGGGCGTCTGCTGGTCCTGGAGCGCGGGTTCACCGCCGGGTACGGCAACACCGTCCGCCTCTACCTGGCCGACCTGCGCCACGCCACCGACACGAGCGGCATCGAGAACCTCACGGGCCAGACCGGCGTACGCCTGGTCAAGAAGACGCTCCTGGCCGACATCGTGAACTGCCCGTCACTGGGAGCGACGGCCAAGCAGCCCCAGCCGAACCCGCTCCTCGACAACATCGAGGGCATGACGATCACGGGCGCCTCGCACGGCCGGCTGAACGTCCTCCTGGTCAGCGACGACAGCCAGAACGCGGCACAGATCACCCGTCTGTACTCACTGCGCGTCCGTCTCCCGCACCCCACGGCGTCCTAGGTCCGCGGCACCGCCCTCCCTGGGGCCTTGGTCTCGGAATTGTTGCGGAGGGATGAAATCCGCTTCTGTTCGCGTTGGTGCCTTCCGGAAGATCAGGTCTCGAGGAGGGCACCGGCGTGACAGCGCACCAGGGGGAAACGCGAGGTTGGGCGTGGAGGCTCGCCGGCTACGCCTGGCGTCATCCGGCGGATGTCGTCCTCGCGCTGGGGTCCTCCCTCGGCGGCATGGCCGTCATGGCGCTCGTCCCGCTGGTCACCAAGGTGATCATCGACGACGTGGTCGGCAAGCACACCCGGTCCATGGCGCCCTGGGCCGGCGCCCTCATCGGCGCGGCCGTCCTCGTCTACGTCTTCACCTACATCCGCCGCTACTACGGCGGACGGCTCGCTCTCGACGTCCAGCACGACCTGCGGACGGAGATGTACACGACGATCACCCGACTGGACGGACGGCGTCAGGACGAGCTGTCCACCGGCCAGGTCGTCGGCCGCGCCACCAGCGACCTCCAGCTGATCCAGGGACTGCTGTTCATGCTCCCGATGACGATCGGGAACCTCCTCCTCTTCCTGATCTCCCTGGTGATCATGGCGTGGCTGTCACTGCCGCTGACGCTCGTGGCGCTGGCCGTCGCGCCCGCCCTGTGGTTCATCGCCAAGCGCAGCCGCACCCGGCTGCACCCGGCCACCTGGTACGCCCAGGCCCAGGCCGCGGCCGTGGCGGGCGTGGTCGACGGCGCCGTCAGCGGCGTACGCGTGGTGAAGGGCTTCGGACAGGAGGAGCAGGAGACCGGGAAGCTGAGGGAAGTCGGACGCCGGCTCTTCGCGGGGCGGCTGCGCACCATCCGGCTGAACGCGAAGTACACCCCCGCCCTGCAGGCGGTGCCCGCCCTCGGCCAGGTCGCCATGCTCGCGCTCGGCGGCTGGCTCGCGGTGCACGGCCACATCACACTGGGCACGTTCGTCGCCTTCTCCTCCTACCTCGCCCAGCTCGTCGGCCCGGTGCGCATGCTCGCGGTCGTCCTCACCGTCGGCCAGCAGGCCCGTGCGGGCGCCGAGCGGGTGCTGGAACTGATCGACACCGAGCCCTCGCTCAAGGAAGGCAGCAAGGAACTGCCCGCCGACGCTCCGGCGACCGTCGAGTTCGACGACGTCTCCTTCGCCTACCGCGACGGGCGGCCGGTCCTCGACGGCCTCTCCTTCGAGATCCGCCCCGGTGAGACCCTCGCCGTCGTCGGCTCCTCCGGCTCGGGCAAGTCGACGGTCTCGCTGCTGCTGCCGCGCTTCTACGACGTCACGCACGGTGCCGTCCTCGTCGGCGGCCACGATGTGCGCGAGCTGACCCTCGGGTCGCTGCGCTCCGCCATCGGCCTCGTCCCCGAGGACTCCTTCCTCTTCTCCGACACGGTCCGCAACAACATCGCCTACGGCCGCCCCGACGCCACCGAGGAACAGATCCGGCAGGCCGCGCGTGCCGCGCAGGCCGACCGCTTCATCACCGAGCTGCCCGCTGGGTACGACACCACGGTCGGCGAGCACGGACTGACCCTCTCCGGCGGTCAGCGCCAGCGCGTCGCGTTGGCCCGTGCCATCCTCACCGACCCGCGGCTGCTGGTCCTGGACGACGCGACCTCCGCGGTGGACGCCCGTGTCGAGCACGAGATCCACGAGGCGCTGAAGCAGGTCATGCAGGGCCGGACGACCCTGCTGATCGCCCACCGGCGCTCGACCCTCAACCTCGCCGACCGCATCGCCGTCCTCGACGGCGGCCGGCTCGCCGACATCGGCACGCACGAGGAACTCCAGGAGCGGTCCGCCCTCTACCGCCGGCTGCTGACCGATCCCGACGAGCTGGGCGGCGTCTCCCCGGGCCATGTGCCGCTCGTCTCTCCGCAGGAGGACACCACTGTCCGGGAGGAGCTGGACGCCGAGTTCGACGCCGAGCGCGGGGTCACGCCGCACCTGTGGACCGGTGATCGTGAGCCCAAGAACCTCGCGCTGACCGGCACCCCCGCCACTCCCGAGCTCCTCGCCCAGGTGGAGAAGCTGCCGCCGGCCGACGACACCCCGGAGATCGACGAGGCAAGCGCGGTCCGGCCCGAGGAGTCGTACGGACTGACCCGGCTGCTGCGCGGCTTCGGCCTGGTCCTCCTCGCCAGCCTCGGCCTGGTCGCCGTCGACGCGGGCATGGGCCTGCTGCTGCCGATCCTGATCCGGCACGGCATCGACCAGGGCGTCTCGCGGATGGCCGTCGGCGCGGTCTGGGCCGCGTCCCTGCTCGCGCTGCTCGCCGTCCTGTTGCAGTGGGTGGCGCAGATCGGTGAGACGCGGATGACCGGACGCACCGGTGAACGCGTGCTCTACGCACTCCGGCTGAAGATCTTCGCTCAGCTCCAGCGGCTCGGACTCGACTACTACGAGCGGGAGCTGGCGGGCCGGATCATGACCCGGATGACGACCGACGTGGACGCGCTGTCGACGTTTCTGCAGACGGGCCTCGTCACCGCCTTCGTCTCCGTCGTCACCTTCTTCGGCATCATGGTCGTGCTGCTGGTGATCGACGTACAGCTCGCGCTCGTCGTCTTCGCCACACTGCCGCCGCTGATCGTGGCCACCGTCTTCTTCCGCCGGGCGAGTGTGAAGGCGTACGAGCTGGCCCGCGAGCGGGTGTCGACGGTCAACGCGGATCTCCAGGAGTCGGTGTCCGGGCTGCGGATCCTGCAGGCGTTCAGGCGCGAGGAGGACGGCGGGCGGCGGTACACGGAGGGCAGCTACAGCTACCGCCAGGCGCGCATCCGCGGCCAGTGGCTGATCTCGGTGTACTTCCCCTTCGTGCAGCTGCTGTCCTCGGTGGCCGCGGCCTCCGTCCTGATCGTGGGCGGGCACCGGGTTGACGCGGGGACACTGACGACGGGCGCGCTGGTCGCGTATCTCCTCTATATCGACCTGTTCTTCGCGCCGGTGCAGCAGCTCTCCCAGGTCTTCGACGGCTACCAGCAGGCCTCGGTCTCGCTCGGCCGTATCCAGGAACTGCTGCGGGAGCCGACCACGACGAAGGCCGCCGAGAAGCCGCTCGAGGTGCCGTCGCTGCGCGGCGACATCGCCTTCGAGGGCGTCGACTTCGCCTACGGCGACGACGAGGAGGCGCTCAGCGGTGTCGACCTGAGGATCCCCGCCGGGCAGACCGTGGCCTTCGTCGGCGAGACGGGTGCGGGCAAGTCGACCCTGGTGAAGCTCGTCGCCCGCTTCTACGACCCGACGCGCGGCCGGGTGCTCGTCGACGGCACCGATCTGCGCTCCCTCGACCTCTCCTCCTACCGGCACCGGCTCGGCGTCGTCCCGCAGGAGGCGTACCTGTTCGCGGGGACCGTCCGGGACGCCATCGCCTACGGACGTCCGGACGCGACCGACGCCGAGGTGGAGGCGGCGGCGCGGGCCGTCGGCGCGCACGACATGATCGCCACCCTGGAGGGCGGCTATCTGCACGAGGTCGCCGAGCGCGGCCGCAACCTGTCCGCCGGACAGCGGCAGTTGATCGCGCTGGCCCGCGCGGAACTGGTCGACCCCGATGTCCTGCTGCTCGACGAGGCGACCGCCGCGCTCGACCTGGCCACCGAGGCGCAGGTCAACCAGGCGACGGACCGTCTCGCCGGTCGCCGTACGACGCTTGTGGTCGCCCACCGGCTGACCACGGCCGCCCGCGCCGACCGCGTGGTCGTGATGGACCACGGGCGGGTCACCGAGGACGGCACCCACGAGGAACTGCTGGCGATCGGCGGTCGGTACGCGCAGCTGTGGCAGACGTTCATCGGCGAGCCCGAGCAGGAGGAGCCGGTGGGCTCCACGGCATGACGCGGAGCCAGTGTGCTCCACGGCATGACGCCGGCACTCCCGTCTTCCGGCCGGCAGGAAGACGGGAGTGCGGTGATGTCGTCCGGAACCCGCAAGAACCGCCGTCCGGGACAGCGTCGCGACGCAACCATCCGACGCACGCCCTGCGTCCGTACACCAGTACGCTGATCGTCACGGGGAGGACAACAGTGGACAGTGGTGCGATACGCCGGCGCCTGGCGCTCGGTCTGGCCGTGCTGACGGCCTCCGGTCTGCTCGCGGTGGCGAGCCCGGGGAACGCGCAGGCGGCCGACTTCTGTTCCGGGCGCAAGGTCCGCACGCTCCCGTTCTCCACCGGTTCGGTGTGGATCTACAAGCGCGACGGCTATGTGTGCGCGATGACCGTGGCGAAGAACGTGTCCGGCCTCAGGCCGATGTCGGTCAGTGTGCAGGCGCGTGGCAGCCGCCCCGCGGCGGACATCGGCCGGTACCGGCACCACGCGGGTCCCGTGACCGTGCACGCCGGACACCGGTGCGTGTGGGTGCGCGGTTCGGTGGGCTCGGGTTCGGTCAGCTCGGGCTGGATCCTGTGCTGACGCACGGCTGAAGCCGGCGGGGCCTTCTTGGCCAATTCACAGGTTTCTCCAACCTCCCCTGGTGCCAGGGCGGTTGCTCCGCTAGGTTCCGGCGGACATCCGCGTTGAAGGGGAGGGTGCATGCGCAAAGCGCTCAGATGGCTGCTGGCGCTCGTAGTGCTCATAGGCATGCTGAGTACGGCGACGGCGGCCACCGCTGCCGCAGCCGACACGGACATCAAGGACCGGCTGCTCGCCATACCCGGCATGAGCCTGATCGAGGAGAAGCCGTACGCCGGGTACCGCTTCTTCGTCCTGAACTACACCCAGCCGGTCGACCACCAGCACCCGTCCAAGGGCACGTTCCAGCAGCGGATCACCGTGCTGCACAAGGACGTCTCCCGGCCGACGGTCTTCTACACCGGCGGCTACAACGTCTCCACGACCCCGGGCCGCCGTGAGCCGACCCAGATCGTGGACGGCAACCAGGTTTCCATGGAGTACCGCTATTTCACCCCCTCCCGTCCGCAGCCCGCGGACTGGTCGAAGCTCGACATCTGGCAGGCGGCGAGCGACCAGCACCGCATCTTCGAGGCGCTCAAGCCGATCTACAGCAAGAACTGGATCGCCACGGGCGGGTCCAAGGGCGGTATGACGGCGACGTACTTCGAGCGCTTCTACCCCCGGGACATGGACGGCGTCGTCGCGTACGTCGCGCCGAACGACGTCGTGAACAACGAGGACTCCGCCTACGACCGCTTCTTCACGAGCGTGGGTACGAAGGAGTGCCGGGACCGGCTGAACGCCGTGCAGCGCGAGGCGCTGGTGCGCCGGGAGCCGCTGGAGAAGAAGTACGCGCAGTACGCGGTGGACAACGGCTACACCTTCAACACCATCGGCAGCCTCGACCGGGCCTACGAGGCCGTCGTCCTCGACTACGTGTGGGGCTTTTGGCAGTACAGCCTGCTGAAGGACTGCGACACGATCCCGGCGGACGCGAAGAACGCCACGGACGACGAGATCTGGAACTCCGTGGACACGATCTCCGGCTTCTCCTTCTACACGGACCAGGGGCTCGAGCCGTACACGCCGTACTACTACCAGGCGGGTACTCAGCTGGGCGCGCCCACGATCCACTTCCCGTACATCGAGAAGAAGTACGTCCGCTACGGCTACCAGCCGCCCCGGAACTTCGTGCCCCGCTCCATCCCGATGAAGTTCCAGCCGTCGGCGATGCGGGACGTGGACACCTGGGTCAGGCACGACGCGCACCACATGCTCTTCGTCTACGGCCAGAACGACCCGTGGGGTGCCGAGCGCTTCCGGCTCGGCTCGAGCGCGCGTGATGCGTACGTCTTCACCGCCCCCGGCCTGAACCACGGTGCGAACGTGGCCGGCCTGGTCTCCGACCAGAAGACCCTGGCCACCGCCCGCATCCTGGACTGGGCGGGTGTCGCCTCGACGGCGGTGCAGCGGAACCCGTCGGCGGCGAAGCCACTCGCCGCGTACGACGCGAAGCTGGACCGCCGGGACGTGGAACGCGAGCCGAGGCTCCGGCCGTAAGTCCCCCGCTGCGCCCGGCCGGTGCTCACACCGGCCGGGCGCAGCCCACCGGCTTGTCGCCGCCGAGCTGGACGTAGAGCGCCGTCGACGCCGGGCACCGGGAGCGCTGCGCGACGGCCGACGTCACCTTGTACTCGGGTGCGTGGGCGCCCCTGCCGTCGCAGGCCGTCTCCCGGACCTCGCCGCCGCCCGCCCCGTACACGCAGTCACCCACGATGGTGAGCGGTCCGCCACCGCCGCCGGGGTCCCCCGGGTGCGGCGGCTCCAGGTTCCGCATGCACGCGTACCCCTGCGGCACCGCCTTGCCCGCGTCCGGCGACGGCGTGGACTTGCTGATGTTCAGGACGAAGTCCGTGGTCGCCGCGCAGGGAGGACCCTGTTCCATGGGGCCGTCGTACCGCGCGATCACCCGGGCCGCCGCCCGTTCGCTCGTGCACGGAACCTCCGTGAAGCTCGTCGTCCCGAAGGAACTGCACTCGTCCACCGCGAGGAACTCGGCCCCGTATCCGGACGGCTGCGCCGACCTTCCGCCCTGGCCCGGCCGTTTCCCGTCCGTCTCCGAGGACGTCTGGCATCCGGAGAGCCCCACCATCGTCAGCGCAGCGGTCATCAGCGCACCCGCCCACGCCTGTCCTTTTCGCATCGCAAACATCCGGTCCAGCGTGACCCGCGATCACGAGATACGCCAGACATGTGTGATGTTTTGCGACATTCGGGTGCGAGATGCGCGGTGTGAGGCGTACGTTCAGTACGACATTCCGTAGCCGATGGGGTACAGAACCTGTGCCGGGTCGTCTGCTCGTTGGACGGGTACCGGCAGCCGCCCGTGTGGCTTCACCCGGCCCGCGACGACCCGGGCTGCCGCGCGCAGTTCCACGTCCGTCCAGGAGTAGGTGGCCAAGCAGGCTCCCACATCGGGGAGTTGGGCCACGTCGTACGGGTTGCGGACGGCGATCGCGATCACCGGCTTGCCGGTGGCGATCAGACGGTTCACCAGGGTCCGCTGGGAACTGGTCGCGCTCACGTTGTACGTGGCCACCACCACCGCGTCCGCGTTCCCCGCCGCCGCCACCGCGTTGTCGATCGCCGCCGACGAGGGCGCGGTGCCGGTGGACAGCGCGGTCGCCGTGAAACCGAGGCCGGTGAAGGCGTTCGCCAGCACCGTGGTGGGCGGTCCGTCGGTGCCCGACGGCGACGCCGGGTCCGCGCCGACCACCAGCAGACGAGAGTGGGTACGGCGCGAGAGGGGCAGCAGGCCCTGCTGGTTGACCAGCAGCGTGGTCGTACGGTCCGCGACGCGGTCGGCCGCGCGCAAGTGCTCCGGGACGCCCACGGTCCGGTCGACGCCGCTGTCGGTGACGTACGGCCGGTCCAGCAGCCCCAGTTTCGCCTTCAGCCGCAGGACGCGCAGAAGCGACTGGTCGAGCCGTGCCTCGGTCAGTTCGCCGCCCTGTACGGCCTTCAGCACCGCGTTCCACGCGACGTCCAGGGAAGGCGGGCTCAGCAACTGGTCCACGCCCGCCTTCAGCGCGAGCACCGGCACACGGTCGTCGCCGTACTTCTGGCGCACGCCCTCCATGCCCAGAGAGTCCGTCACCACGACCCCGTCGTAGCCCAGTTCCTCGCGCAGGATGCCGGTGAGGACCGGGTGCGAGAGGGTCGCCGGGTCACCGGAGTCGTCGAGCGCGGGGACCATGATGTGCGCGGTCATGATGGCGTCGATCCCCGCCCGGATCGCCGCCCGGAACGGCACCGCGTCGAGTTTCTCCCACAGCTCGCGGCTGTGCGTGATGACCGGGAAGCCGAAGTGGCTGTCGACGGCCGTGTCGCCGTGGCCCGGGAAGTGTTTGGCGGTCGCCGCGACCCCCGACGACTGATACCCCTTCACCTCCGCCGCGACCAGGCCGCCCACCGCGTCCGGGTCGGCGCCGAAGGACCGCACGCCGATCACCGGGTTGGCCGGGTTGACGTTCACGTCGGCATCGGGGGAGTAGTCCTGGCGGATGCCGAGGGCGTGCAGCTCGGCACCGGCGATCCGGCCGAGTGTACGGGCGTCGGAGCGCGAACCGCCCGCGCCGATCGCCATCGCCCCGGGGAACAGGGTGGCGGGCTTGCCCACGCGCGCCACAATCCCGTGCTCCTGGTCCGTGGCGATCAGCACGGGGAGTCCGCGGGGCTGCGCGAGCGACGCTTTCTGGATCCCGTTCGAGAGGTCCGCGATCTGGTGCGGAGTACGGGTGTTGTGCGCCCACGTGAAGTAGATGATGCCGCCCACGCGGTACTTCGCGATCAGCTCGGCGGCCGTCCGCACGCCGATCTCCGCGAGGTTCGCGTCGATGTCGGCCTGATCGGGTTGGGTCGCCGAGTGGCCATAGACCCGCATCACGAAGAGCTGACCGACCTTCTCTTCGAGGGTCATACGGGAGATGAGGGTCCGCAGCCGGTCGTCGGCGGGCACGGCGGCGTGGCCGGTGCCGGGGGTGAGGGCGAGAGCCGCGGTCAGGCCCGCGGTGGTGGCGAGGACCGTACGTCTGGAGGGGGTCGGGGTGCTTCCCGTTCCGGCGTCGTGCACCTGCGCTCCTTCCGGAGGAGATCGCTGAAGGAAACTTCCGAAGAGTCACCACTATCCCGGAAGTTTCTGCCAGTCAAGGGAATGCGCGGTATCCGGCGAGTGGCCGCCATCGGCGCTGTAGGAGGGGGCGCGCCGATGGCGGCCGTGCGCTGCCGGTCGCGTGCGGCGGAGGGGGTGGTCGGCGATCGCAGACGGCAGCGAGGGCCGACACCGCATCGCGGAGACTCATCCGGCGGCGTGCGCATTGGACGAACTGCGGTCGTGCGAGGTTCCCGTGAAAGCGGCCGATTCCGGAAGTCGATGCGGAGTGGTCGAGGGCATATGTGCGCCGGGATTTTCGTTCGACGGCCCCGGGTGCATGAGCGAGAATCTCCCGGGCTTCCACGAGGCGTTCGCGGAGCCGTGAACCATGAGAGGCGTAGGGCGTTGACTTTCAAGCTGGAGGGGCCGGTCCTGGAGGGCACGCTCGTGCGACTCGAGCCGCTGGAGCACCGGCACGCGGCCGACCTGGCGGCGGCGGCGCAGGAGGACCGGGGCACCTACGCGTACACATGGGTGCCGGGGGACGACGAAGTCGGGGACTACATCGACGCGCAACTCGTCCGCGCGGCGACGGGCCGGCTCGCGCCGTACGCCCAGATCTCCCTCGCCACGGGACGCGCGGTGGGTGCCACGTCGTACTGGGAGCCGCGCTCCTGGCTGTCGGACGACCGACTCGACGCCATCGAGGTCGGCTTCACCTGGCTCGCCCGCTCCGCCCAGGGCACGGGCGTGAACGCCGAGGCCAAGCTGCTGCTGTGCCGCCACGCGTTCGAGGAGTGGGGCGTCTCCCGGGTCGATCTGAAGACCGACGCCCGCAACAGCCGTTCTCGTGCGGCCATCGAGAGCATCGGCGCCCGCTTTGAGGGCGTCCTGCGCAACTGGTCCCGCTCCTGGGCCCCGGGCGAGGAGGACCGGCTCCGGGACTCCGCGATCTACTCGATCACGGCGGAGGAGTGGCCGGAGTGCCGGTCACGACTGGAGGCAAGGGTGGCGAGGAAGTCGGCCCAGGCGCCGGGGGAGACGGTGAGGTAGGGGCGGTCGGGGGTCTTGGAGTCGCGGATGTGTATGGCGGTGGTGGCGGCGACCTCGATGCATTCACCGCCCGTGTTGTCGCTATGGGTGCTCTTGTGCCAGGCGTAGGCGGCTTCGACGCAATCGCCACCGCTCGAATCGCTGTAGCTGCTCTTGAACCACGCCAGCTCGGTCATAGCTCACCCGCCAACTGCTCGATCAGGACGGTGGTTTCCTCCGGCCGGAGGGCCTGGCTTCTGATCATTGCATAGCGACGAGCGAGTACTCCGACGTCTTCCGGCTTGGCCACGAGCGTGCTGTGCCCGTTTCCTTCCATGTACACAAGGGTGGTCTGCTCGGGGGTCTCGACCAGCTTCATCGGCCCTTGCAGGCCTGCGTGTCCGGCCTTGCTCATCGGCATGGCCTGGAGCACCACGTTGGGGCGCTCCGCGCAGGCGACCAGGTATTCGTACTGCTTGCGCATGACCTCCTGACCGCCAATCGGCAGCCGGAGCGCGGACTCTTCGAGGATCACGCTGACCACACACGAGGGCTTGCGGTCCAGGAGGCTCCTGCGTTCCATGCGGGCCGAAGTCAACTGGTCGATCTCCTCGTTGTCCAGCGGTGGGAAAGCGGACTTCAGCACGGCGTGCGCGTATGCCTCGGTCTGCAGCAGGCCGTCGATGAGCTGCACGCAATACGAGGAGACGCTGATCGCTTCCTGCTCCAGTTGCACGAACCCCTGGAAATGCGCCGGATACCGCTCCAGCCGCAGGTACTTGGCCGCCACCGAAACAAGCCCCCCGGCGTCGAGCGCCTTTCCGCCGCCTCGATGAACTCGTCCGTCGCCGGCTTCGCGCACGTCTCGACCGCGCTCACCGCCGCGCCCGAGTACGCCATCCGCTCGCCCAACTCGTTCTGGGACAACCCGGCCTTCACACGCAGCGTCCGCAGGACCTCCGCGAAGTACTGCGCGGCGGGCGACGACGAGTTCTTCCTGGGCTGCGTCATCGCAGCGATCCCCTCTACCCGGCTCAACGCCGATCAACGCGCAACCGGCACCAGTTGCCGTACGCGGTTGTCGACGCTCGGTCACTGGTGACCGTAGCGACCAGCGCCGAAAGTATCCCTATGAACACAGAAAGTGACGGCGCAAATCTCGGGCTCCGCACCTGGCGGCTGCGGTTCGCGCCCACCCCAAGCAACGCGGTGGAGGCCCGCCGTGGCGCCCGCTGCGTCCTGCGTTCCTGGGCCGTGCCGGCCGATGCCCGCGGGATCGTCGAACTCGTCGTCTCGGAGCTGGCGACCAACGCGGTCCGCCACGGGCGCGTACCCGGCCGCTACTTCGAGGTCGCGATGACGTACGACGGCGAGAAGGCCGTGGACGTCGAGGTGGTCGACGCCTCCCCGAACCGGCCGCACCTGGAGGAGCCGGATCCGGAGGCGACCTCGGGTCGTGGACTTCTGCTGGTCGCCGCGCTGGCGGAGTCGTGGGGGGTCAGGGACCGGTGCGTCGGGAAGACGGTGTGGGCGCGGATCCTGGTCTGACCGACAGCCGGTGGACCGCGCTCACGGCGCGTCCGGCGTGGCCGCGTCCCGCAGCTGCGGCGCGGCATCGTCGTGCCGATCCGGCGAGGCCCCCTCGCGCAGTTCCGGCGTGCTCGACCCCACGAACACGACCGCGAGCAGGCACAGCAGTCCGCCGCTGACGAGCGCGGTCGCGCCGGAGGTCCAGCCGGCGACCAGGCCGCCGCGCAGGTTGCCGAGGTTGGGGCCCGCCTGGCCGACGATCTGCTCGGCGGCCGTGACCCGGCCCAGCAGCACGTCCGGGGTGCGGGTCTGCACGATCGTGCCGCGCGAGATCACCGAGGTGGTGTCGGCGGCCCCGGCCAGCACCAGCAGGGCGAGCCCGGCCCAGGGGTCGGTGGTCAGACCGAACAGGGCGAGCGTCACTCCCCAGGTCCCGGCGCCGCAGAGCATCACCAGTCCGGGGCGTCCCCAGCGGGTGATCGAGCCCGACAGGGTCGAGCCGGCGACACCGCCGACGGCGACGGCCGACAGGAAGAGGCCGAGGGTGCGCGGGTTGTCGCCGAACCTCTCGGCGTTGACCAGCGGGAACAGGCTCATGGGCATGGCCAGCACGGTGGCCGCCAGGTCGGTGATCAACGCTCCGCGCACCACGCGGTGCCGGGCGAGGAAGCGCAACCCGTCCACCACCCCGTGCAGCCCGGTCCGCGACGGCTCGCCCTCGGGCGGAAGCACGGGCAGCCGGAAGGCGGCGTAGAAGGCGACGGCGAAGCTCAGGGCGTCGAGCAGGTAGCAGACGCCGACGCCGGCCCAGCCGAGCACCAGACCGCCGAGCGCCGGGCCGAGGAGCATCATCGCCTGGAAGGAGATCTGGTTGAGGGCGAGTCCGGCCGCCACCTCCTTCTTGGGCAGCAGCCGGCGCACGAACACCCCCGACGCCGGTCCGCCGACCGCACCGAAACCGGAGTGCACGGCCAGCAGGGCGAGCACGCCCGCCACCGGCACGTGCCCGAGGAAGCCCTGCACCGCGAGCAGCAGGGAGCAGGACGCCTGGCCCACGGTGGCGACGAGGAAGATCCGCCGTCGGTCGCCCCGGTCCGCCCAGGAGCCGGCGAACAGCCCGAACACCACCATCGGCAGCGCCTGCGCCAGCCCCACCGCACCGGTCCAGACCGTGCTGTGCGTCATGTCCCAGACCTGGTACATGACGGCGACCATGGCCATGAAACCGCCGAGCACGGACACCGTCCGCCCGATCAGCAGCCGCCGGAACGCCGGGGACGTCCGCAGCGGGCGCACGTCGATCAACGCACGGGAAAGGTTCATGAGGCGGCGGGCCGGAGGTGCTGGATCACGGCGCGGAGGCTAACCGCCCCGTTGTCCCCCCGGCCACCGAATAACGGGCGGGATCAGGCGGTCAGGCCGACTCGCTCAGCAGCCGGGTCAGGTGCTCCCGGCCCGGTCCGAGCAGCTCCGGCAGCGGCTGTGCCGCCTCGTACCAGCGCTTCTCGTACTCCCAGCACAGCCAGCCGTCCCAGTGGTGGCGGGAGAGGACCTCCACGCACTCGGTGAGCGGGAGGACCCCGTGGCCCAGCGGCAGGGGGGTCTTGTCCTCGGCGGACGCGATGTCCTTGACCTGCACGTAGCCGAGGTGCGGGCACAGGTCCGCGTACGTTTCCTGCGGCTGCTCGCCGCCCAGCCAGGTGTGCATCACGTCCCACAGCGCGCCCACCTGGCGGTGTCCCACCGTGCCGAGGATGCGCATCAGGTCAGCGCCGGTGGGATGCGAGTCATGGGTCTCCAGCAGGATGCGGACGCCGAGGTCGGCGGCGTACTCCGCGGCGGTGCCCAGGCGCCGCGCGGCGGTGGCATCGGCCTCTTCGGGGGACTGATCCGTGCCGCCGCCCGGGAAGACGCGGACGGAGGGGGCGCCCACATCGTGCGCAAGCTCGAGCAGTTGACGCATCTCGTCCAGCACGGGCCCGTCGTCCCCGGGGGCGGCGGCATGCGCGTACCCCGCGAGTCCCAGGATCTCGACGCCCCCCGCCTTGAACTCGGCGGCCACTTCGGCCCGCGCGGCCGGGCCGATGCCGGGGTGCACCGGCTCCTCGGGGTGTGCGCGCAGCTCGACGCCGTGGTAGCCGTTCGTGGCCGCGAGCCGGACCACGTCCGGCACGGGCACACCGGGGACGCCGAGGGTGGAGAACGCCAGCTTCATGTTCTTGGACCCTACTCGTCACTCGCGCATGGCGCCCCTCGTCCTCACTCCCGGACGCCGAGCAGGTCAAGACGCCAGTCCTGGCCGACCAGGTCCTTGCCGAAGGAACGGTGGGGCTTCTCGGCGACGAGGACGAAGCCGTGGCGCAGATAGATCCGCCGGGCGGCGGCGAGGACGTCGTTCGTCCACAGGACGAGCTCGCGGTAGCCGACGCCGCGCGCGAAGTCCACGCACGCCTCAACCAGCCGGTCGCCGATGCCGAGGCCGCGCGCGTCGGGCTCGACGAGCAGCAGCCGCAGCCGGGCGGTGGCCGGGGCCTCGTCCCGTACGCACATCACACACCCGACCGGCCGCCCTCCCCCGGTCTCGGCGATCCACACCCGCTCCAGATGAGGGTCGTGGTCCTCGGCGAAGTCGGCGACGATCCGCGCGACCAGCCCCTCGTAGTCGGCGTTCCAGCCGTACTCGGCGGCGTAGAGCGCGGCGTTGCGCTGCACGATCCACCCCAGGTCGCCGGGCGCCGGGTCGCGCAGCACCACGTCCTCGGGGCGTGCGGCGCGGCCGTCCGAGAGGAGCGAGCGGATCGTGCCCATGGCCTCGGCCAGGCGCGGCCGGTCGGCGGGGGCGACGGTGTCCAGCAGCGCGGCGACGGTCTCGCGGGCCCGCTCCTCGAGCAGGTCTGCCGTCTCGCGGCCGCGCGTGGTGAGCGTGACCCGCCGACGGCGCGGGTCCGTGTCGGAGGTGGCCCGCTCGACCAGGCCGTCCCGCTCGAACTTGTTCAGGATGCGGCTCAGATAGCCCGCGTCGAGCGAGAGTTCGCCCCGCAGGTCGGCCGCGTCGGTGCGCGGCGCGTGCGCCAGCTCGTACAGCACACGGGACTCCGTGAGCGTGTACGGGGCGTAGAGATGGCGGCCGTAGTCCAGCGCGCCGATGACGTTGGTGTAGAAGCGGTTGAACGTGCGGATGTCCTGGACGGTCATGGCCGGCCCCTGCTGTCCGATGGTTGACTCAGTCAGAGGTACGGAACGAGCGTACGTCGACTCGGGGCCGCCGTCCATGGGTCGCAGCACGCCGTATCGGGCTGCTCGCGCTGCCGCGTCCGTTTCTGGCGGCG
Organism: Streptomyces sp. CA-106110; assembly: GCF_050936285.1. NCBI lineage: Bacteria > Bacillati > Actinomycetota > Actinomycetes > Kitasatosporales > Streptomycetaceae > Streptomyces > Streptomyces sp. CA-106110. Next base: position 7,683,452 of record NZ_JBNJNB010000001.1, read on the forward strand.
AACCTGTGGGCGCGGCGGGCCGCGGCGACGCCGCGCCCCTATGCGCGCGGTGCGCCCGTCGACCCGCGCACCATCAACTCGCCGCGCACCGTGGCGATCCCGCCCGGCGGCGGCTCCTCCCGGCCCATCGCGATCCGGCCGGCCCGGGCGCCCGCCTCCGCGAGCGGCAGCCGTACCGTCGTCAGGGCCGGTACGGCGTCGATCGCGAACGGGAGGTCGTCGAAGCCGGCCACCGAGACGTCCTCGGGAATGCGCAGTCCCGAGTCCCGCAGCGCCGCGCACGCGCCCAGTGCCACCGTGTCGTTCGCCGCAACGATCGCCGTCAACGACGGTTCCCGGCGCAGCAGTTCCAGCGTCGCCTCGTAACCGGAGCGGCGGTCGTAGGAGCCGTGCATGGTCAGCCGCGGGTCGTCCTCGATCCCCGCGGCGGCCAGTGCCCCCCGGTGTCCCTCCAGCCGGTGGCGGGTGGTCGTACGCTCCTTTGGGCCGGCGATGTAGCCGAGCCGCCGGTGCCCGAGCCCGGTCAGGTGCTCGGTGAGCCGCTGCCCACCGCCCCGGTTGTCGAAGGTCAGCGCGATCGCCTCGGCGGCGGGAGGGCGGCCGCACAGGACCACCCGGGTCCCGGCCGCCGTGAGCTTGCGCAGTTTGGCGCCGACCGCCTCCGCGTGCGCGCTGTCCTCCACCGCGCCACCGGTCAGCACCACGGCCGCCGCCCGCTGGCGCTGCAGCAACGTCAGATACGTCAATTCCCGCTCCGGAGAGCCGCCGGTGTTGCAGACCACGGCGAGCCGTTCGCCGCCGGCCCGGCCTCCCGGGCCCCCGATCTCCGACTGGATCGCGCTCGCCATGATCCCGAAGAACGGGTCGGCGATGTCGTTCACCAGAATGCCGACCAGGTCCGAGGTGGCCGCCGCGAGCGCGCTCGCCGGGCCGTTGAGGACGTAGTCCAGTTCGTCCACCGCGCGCAGCACCCGCTCCCGGGTCGACGCCGCCACGGGGTAGTTCCCGTTCAGTACGCGCGACACGGTGGCGGGCGACACCTGCGCGCGCGCCGCCACGTCCGCCAGGGTCACCGTCATCGTCGTCCTCCGGTCGGGCGTCTCGTCGTACTCGCCGATCGTCGCTGCCGCCGATCGTCGTGCTCGTCGTCGCTGTGGCTGTCCGTCGTTGCCGCTGTCGTCGTTGTCGTTGCTGTCGTCGTGCTCATGGGCGGGGAGACCTTCGTGTGGTCCTGCGGCCCGCCCCTCTCCGCAGACGTCCATCTACCGGTCTCCGGACCTCCGTGTACAGGCCCGCGGCTCCCCTTGTTCGACGGACCGACCGACTTCAGCGCCCTGTATCCGTCGTGTCGCCCTGTGCCACGCCCTGTACGGACCTGCACAATCCCGTCATTCCCGCGGTCTTGTCCGACCCGTCGGACAGAGGCTAGCGTCTTCTTGCCTAGAAAGCGTTTACTGTCATGCTCCCTGGGGGCGTACGGGGCGCCGGACGTGTACGGAGGGAACGACGTGACACGCAAGACGGTGCGGATCGCCATGAACGGTGTGACGGGACGCATGGGCCACCGGCAGCACCTTGTCCGCTCCATCCTGGCCCTGCGCGAGCAGGGCGGCCTCGACCTGGGTGACGGCACCGTGCTGTGGCCCGAGCCGGTGCTCGTCGGCCGCCGCGAGCACGCCCTGAAGGCGCTCGCCGAGCAGTACGGACTGGACCACTGGTCGACCGATCTGGACATGGTCCTCGGCGACCCGGACGTCGAGATCTACTTCGACGCCCAGATCACGTCCGCGCGCGAGGGATCCATCAAGAAGGCGATCGCCGCCGGCAAGCACATCTACACCGAGAAGCCGACGGCGACGGGCCTGGCGGGAGCCCTGGACCTGGCCCGCCGCGCACAGGCGAAGGGCGTCGAACACGGCGTCGTCCAGGACAAGATCTTCCTGCCCGGCCTGCTGAAACTGAAGCGGCTCGTCGACGGCGGCTTCTTCGGCCGAGTCCTGTCCGTCCGCGGAGAGTTCGGCTACTGGGTCTTCGAGGGCGACTGGCAGTCCGCCCAGCGGCCCTCCTGGAACTACCGCGCCGAGGACGGCGGCGGCATCGTCGTCGACATGTTCCCGCACTGGGAGTACGTGCTGCACGAGCTGTTCGGCCGGGTGACGTCCGTCCAGGCACTCGCCACCATCCACGTCCCGCGCCGCTGGGACGAGAACGGCAAGCCGTACGAGGCCACGGCCGACGACGCCGCCTATGGCATCTTCGAGCTGGAAGGCGGCGCGATCGCCCAGATCAACTCCTCCTGGGCCGTGCGCGTCAACCGCGACGAACTCGTCGAGTTCCAGGTCGACGGCACCGAGGGCTCGGCCGTCGCAGGACTGCGCAAGTGCCGTGTCCAGCACCGCTCCGCCACCCCCAGGCCGGTCTGGAACCCGGACGTGCCCGCCACCGAGGTCTTCCGCGACCAGTGGCAGGAGGTCCCGGACAACGCCGAGTTCGACAACGGATTCAAGGCCCAGTGGGAGCTGTTCCTCAGGCACGTCTACGCCGGCGCGCCCTACCACTGGGACCTGTGGGCCGGCGCGCGCGGTGTCCAGCTCGCCGAACTGGGCCTCAAGTCCTCGGCCGAGGGCCGCCGTATCGACGTACCGGAGATCCCGCTGTGACGATCCGGCTCCCCGGCGCCGACGGCCGGCTGCGCGTGTACGAGCCCCGCCGCGAACCCCTCGCCGTCTCCACCGGCGTCCCCTTCACCTCCCGTACGGTCTTCGCCGCCGCGCACGTGGTCGCCGACCCCTACGCGGACGTGTCGCCCGACTCGCCCGCCGCCGTCGACTGGGACGCGACGCTCGCCTTCCGCCGCCATCTGTGGTCGCACGGGCTGGGCGTCGCCGAGGCCATGGACACCGCCCAGCGCGGGATGGGCCTGGACTGGGCGGGCGCGGCGGAACTGATCCGCCGCAGCTGTGCCGAGGCCAGGTCGGCCGGCGGCCGTATCGCCTGCGGAGTCGGCACCGACCAGCTCGCCGCCGGCTCCCTCGAGGAGATCCGCACGGCGTACGAGGAGCAGCTCGCCGTGGTCGAGGAGGCGGGCGCGCAGGCGATCGTGATGGCGTCGCGTGCGCTGGCGGCGACGGCGAAGGCTCCGGAGGACTACCTGGAGACCTACGGCCGCCTGCTGCGCCAGACGGCCGACCCGGTGATCCTGCACTGGCTCGGTCCCATGTTCGACCCCGCGTTGGAGGGCTACTGGGGTTCGGGCGACCTGGACGCGGCCACAGAGGTGTTTCTCGAGGTCGTCGCCGCCCATCCGGACAAGGTGGACGGAGTCAAGATCTCGCTGCTCGACGCGCAGCGCGAGATCGATCTGCGCCGTCGGCTCCCGCCGGGCGTGCGCTGCTACACGGGCGACGACTTCCACTACCCCGAACTGATCGCGGGCGACGAGCAGGGCTTCAGCGACGCGCTGCTCGGCGTGTTCGACCCACTGGCTCCACCGGCCGCCGAGGCCGTACGGGTGCTGGACACGGGCGACGTGCAGGGTTTCCGGGAACTCCTCGATCCCACAGTGGAGTTGTCGCGTCACCTGTTCCAGGCGCCGACCCGCTTCTACAAGACCGGAGTGGTCTTCCTGGCCTGGCTCGGGGGCCACCAGAAGCACTTCACGATGGTGGGTGGCCTGCAGTCGGCGCGGTCGCTGCCGCACCTCGCGAAGGCCTACGAACTCGCCGACGGTCTGGGGCTGTTCCCCGACCCGGAACGCGCGGAGACGAGGATGAGGACCTTGCTGTCCCTCTACGGAGCGGACCGATGAGCGGCACCGCCCCGGAGCGCTTCTCCATCAACCAGATGACGGTGAAGCAGCTGGGCATGCCCGAACTGGCCGACGCCTGCCTCGAATCGGGTGTACGCGGGCTGGGCCTGTGGCGGGAGTCCGTCCGGTCGTACGGACTGGACGCCACGGCGAAACTGGTCCGCGACGCCGGTCTGAGCGTGACGACGCTGTGCCGGGGCGGCTTCTTCACCGCCGCCGACCCGGAAGAGCGGGCCCGCGCCCTGGACGACAACCGCCGGGCGGTCGACGAGGCGGCGACGCTCGGCACGGACACGCTGGTCCTGGTGTCGGGCGGGCTGCCGGCCGGCTCCAAGGACCTGCGCGCCGCACGCGAGCGGATCGCGGACGCCCTCGGGGAGCTGGGACCGTACGCGTTCGAGCGGGGGGTGCGGCTCGCCGTCGAACCGCTCCACCCGATGTACGCCTCGGACCGCTGTGTGGTCTCGACGCTGGCCCAGGCGCTGGACCTCGCCGAGCGCTTCCCGGCCCAGCAGGTCGGCGTCACCGTGGACACGTACCACCTCTGGTGGGACGACACCGCCCCCGAGCAGATCGCCCGCGCGGGCGCCGGCGGCCGCATCCACGCCTTCCAGCTCGCCGACTGGACCACCCCCCTGCCGGAGGGGGTCCTGAACGGACGCGCCCAGATCGGCGACGGTGTGATCGACATGCGCGAGTGGAGGGGGTACGTGGAGGCGGCCGGCTACGCCGGGCCGATCGAGGTCGAGCTGTTCAACGAGGCGCTGTGGGCCCGCGACGGGCGCGAGGTGCTCGCCGAGACGGTGGCCCGCTTCACCGAGCACGTGGCCTGACCACGGTCGGAACGGGGGCCTGCCGCGGGGGCCGCGCCGGTGCGCCCGCCGCGGCGGGCGCACCGGCAGCACCGTCGGCTCCGGAGAAAAATCCGCGAAGGCTGTGCAACCCTCCCTCGGCCCCGGGTGTCGTACTGGGCGTCAGAATTCTTGTGGGGGAAGGGATCTGGGGGGATCGCGGGGGTTCTGATACGGGGGGGAAGGCGAGGGGGCCCGGTCGACCGACCGGGCCCCCTCGAATCGTTCCCGCCGATCACCGGCCCCGGCGGGCCGCCGAGCGCCCGCTGAGCGGCAGGTCGGTGTACGCCCGGCCTTCCCGGCGCTCTGAACGGCCGCTAGAAGAAGACCCCGCAGCGCAGCAGCACGTTCGCGTACGGGCGGGCCTCACCGGTGCGGACGACCAGGTGTGCGCCCGCCGTCAGCTCCTTGAGCTGCTCGTGCGGTATCAGTTCGAGGTCCGGGAAGCGGGCCTGGAGCAGGGACGAGGCCTCGGGGTTCGCGTCCCGCACCTCGTGCGCGGCCGTCGCCCCCTCCACCACCAGTTCGTCCAGCAGGCCGTCCAGCACCTCGGCGAAGGAGGGCACCCCCGCGCGGAACGCCAGGTCCACCACACGCGGGCCCGCCGGTATCGGCATGCCCGCGTCGCACACCAGCACCCTCTGCCCGTGCCCCAGCTCCGCGAGCGCGCCTGCCAGATGACGGTTCAGAATGCCGCGCTTCTTCACAGCGCCGCCACCTCCTCCGAGGTGGGGAACGACTCCTGCGCTCCGGGACGGGTGACCGCGGCCGCGCCCACCCGGGCCGCGTACGCCGCCGCCTCCGGGAGCGTCTCGCCGGTGCCGAGACGCCACGCCAGCGCCGCCGTGAACGCGTCGCCCGCGCCCGTCGTGTCCACCGCCTCCACCTTCACGGACGGCACACGGGTCATGGCCTCGCCGTCCGCCACCAGCGCGCCCTCCGCGCCCAGCGTCACCACGACCGAACGGGGGCCGAGCGCCAGCAGCGCGGCCGCCCAGTCCTCGGGCGTGCCGCCCAGGTCGTCGCCCGCGATGACCCGTGCCTCGTGCTCGTTGACGATCAGCGGGTCGCACGCCGCGAGCACGTCCGCGGGCAGCGGCCTCGGCGGTGAGGGGTTCAGAACGAAACGGGTGCCGGACGGCAGAGTCCGTACGACCTCCACGACCGTCTCCAGCGGGATCTCCAACTGCGCCGAGACCACGCGGGACGCCTCCAGCAGGCTGCCCGCCGCCCGTACGTCCTTCGGCACGAGCCGGCCGTTGGCACCCGGCGAGACCACGATGCTGTTGTCCCCCGACGGGTCCACCGTGATCAGTGCGACCCCGGTGGGCGCGCCGCCGACCAGCACGCCCACGGTGTCGACGCCCGCCTCGCGCTGCGAGTCCAGCAGAAGTCGTCCGTGCGCGTCGTCGCCGACCCGGGCCAGCAGCGCCGTACGGGCGCCGAGCCGGGCGGCGGCGACGGCCTGATTGGCGCCCTTGCCGCCCGGGTGGACGACCAGGTCGGAGCCGAGCACCGTCTCCCCGGCCGCCGGGCGCCGTTCGACCCCGATCACCAGGTCGGCGTTGGCCGATCCCACGACCAGGAGGTCGTAGTCGTACATGACTGTCTCCCAACGGATCCCCGTGGATCCTCACAGCGATGAAGGCCGGTGCCACGGCCGGGGTCCGCGCGCGCTGTCGTTCGTCCGCGCGGCGCGGCCCCCGGCCGTGGCGACCGGGGGAACGCGGGGGTCAGCCGCTGAACCCGGCCACGGTCTCCTTCGTGACCACCTTCACCGGAACCTTCACGGTCTGCTCGACCTTCTTGCCCTCGGCGGCCCGCAGCGCGTTGTCGACCGCGATCCGGCCCAGCTGCGTCGGCTGCTGCGCCACCGAGGCATACAGCGTGCCCGCCTTGACCGCGGCGAGGCCGTCGGGCTCGCCGTCGAAGCCGACCACCTGGACCGAGGTGCCGGCCTTGGAGCCGAGCGCCTTGATCGCGCCGAGCGCCATCTCGTCGTTCTCGGCGAACACGCCCTGGACGTCCGGGTGCGCCTGGAGCAGGTTCGCCATCACGTCGAGGCCCTTGGTCCGGTCGAAGTCGGCGGGCTGCTTGGCCAGGACCTGGATGCCCGGGTAGGCCTTGAGCCCCTCGGCGAAGCCCGCCCCGCGCTCACGGCTGGCGGAGGTGCCGGCCTGGCCCTGCAGGATGATGATCTTGCCCTGACCGCCGAGCTTCTCGGCGAGCGCCTTGGCGGCGAGCTTGCCGCCCTCGATGTTGTCGGAGGCGACCAGCGCGGCCGTGTTCGCCTTGTTGACGGCGCGGTCGACACCCACGACGGGGATGCCGGCCTTGTTCGCGCCCCGCACCGACGGGCCCGCGGCGTCCGAGTCCACCGGGTTCACGATGATCGAACCCAGTCCCTCGCTGGTGAAGTTCTGCAGCTGGTTGGCCTGCTGCGAGGCGTCGTTCTGCGCGTCCGTGACGGTCAGGTCGACGCCCAGCTTCTTCGCCTCCGCCTGCGCACCCGACTTGATCTGCACGAAGAAGGGGTTGTTGAGGGTCGAGAGCGACAGGCCGACCTTCTGCGTCGTGGAGGACGAGCCGCCGTGCAGGAAGGAGACCCCGCCCACCACGGCCGCCGCGACCACGGCGGCCAGGATGTACGTCGCCGCCTGCTTGCCCTTGCCGCCCGGGGACGTCGTACCGGCCGCCACGGGGGTGGCCCCCGCCTTGCGCCGCACGGTGTCCAGCAGCACCGCCAGGGCGATCACGACACCGATGACGACCTGCTGCCAGAAGGCGGACACCGAAAGGAGGTTCAGGCCGTTGCGCAGCACCGCCAGGATCAGCGCGCCGATCAGCGTGCCGGACGCCTTGCCGGTGCCGCCCGCGAGGGAGGCGCCGCCGATGACGACCGCGGCGATCGCGTCCAGCTCGTAGCCGTTGGCGGCCTGCGGCTGCGCCGACGACAGACGCGAGGCGAGCACGATGCCCGCGGCGGCGGCGAACAGACCCGACAGCGCGTAGATCGCGAGCTTCTGCCTCTTCACTCGCAGGCCCGACAGACGCGCCGCCTCCTCGTTGCCGCCGATCGCGTACATCGAGCGCCCGATGTACGTACGGCCCAGCACGAACGCCGTCAGCAGCCCCATGATGACCATGATCAGGACCGGCACCGGCAGCCAGCCGCCGAGCGTGTCGCCCAGGTGGGAGACGGAGGCGGGGAAGGCGATCGGGGAGCCCTGGGAGATGACCAGCGACAGACCGCGGCCCACCGACAGCATGGCGAGCGTCGCGATGAACGGCGGCAGTTTCCCGAACGAGATCAGGATGCCGTTGACGAGACCGCAGGCGAGGCCCGTGGCGATCGCGAGCAGCACGGCTATCGCGACCGGTATCCCCGCCGATGTGGCGCTCCAGGCGAGGACCGTGGCCGACAGCGCGGCGACCGAACCCACCGACAGGTCGATGCCCGCCGCGACGATCACGAAGGTGACGCCGAAGGCGAGGATGGCGGTCACCGCCGCCTGGACGCCGATGTTGAGCAGGTTGTCCGTCGTCAGGAAGTCGCCGGACAGCGCCGACATCGCGATGACGAGGACGATCAGCGCGGTCAGCGCGCCGTTGTCGAGCAGGAGACGGCGGACCCCCGTGGCGCCACCGGCGCCCGCTCGGCCCTTGAGCGTGTCAGTGGCCACGGGTGGCCTCCGTTCCGTTGACAGATGTGGTGGGTGTGGAGACGGCGAGCGCCATGACGGAGTCCTGGGTCGCCTCGTCGGCGGTCAGTTCGCCCGCGATCCGGCCCTGGGCCATCACCAGGACCCGGTCGCTCATGCCGAGCACCTCGGGCAGATCGCTGGAGATCATCAGGACGGCGGCGCCCGCGGCCGTCAGTTCGTTGATCAGCTGGTAGATCTCGACCTTGGCGCCGACGTCGATACCGCGCGTCGGCTCGTCGAGGATGAGCACCTTGGTGTCGGCAAGCAGCCACTTGCCGATGACGACCTTCTGCTGGTTGCCGCCGGAGAGCGTGCGCACATGCTGGGCGAGCCCGGCCATCCGCACACCGAGCTGCTCGGCGACCCCGGCCGCGGCGGCCCGCTGTCCCCTGCGGTCGACGAGCCCGCCGTGGGTCGCGGCCCGCATGGTCACAAGCCCCAGGTTCTCCTCGACGGACGCGTCGAGGACGAGTCCCTGGCCCTTGCGGTCCTCGGGCACCAGACCGATCCCGGCCGCCATCGCGGCGTTCACGTCGTGCCGCCGCACATCCGCACCCGCGACGCGCACGGTGCCCTTGTCGTACGGGTCGGCACCGAACACGGCCCGCACGACCTCCGTACGGCCGGCGCCGACGAGCCCCGCGATGCCGACGACCTCACCGGCCCGCACCTCGAAGGACACATCGTGGAAGACCCCGTCCCGGGTGAGCCCCTCGACGGTGAGCAACGCGGTGCCCGCCTGGAGCCGTTCACGCGGGTACTGCTGCTCGATCGACCGCCCCACCATGAGGCGTACGAGCTCGTCCTCGGGCGTGGAGGCCGGTACCTGCCCGACGCTCTTGCCGTCGCGGATCACGGTCACCCGGTCCCCGAGGGCGGCGATCTCCTCCAGGTGATGGGTGATGAACACGATCCCGACGCCGTCCTCGCGCAGTGTGCGCACGATGGCGAAGAGCTTCTCGACCTCCTCGGAGGTGAGCACGGCCGTCGGTTCGTCCATGATGAGCACGCGCGCATTCAGGCTCAGCGCCTTGGCGATCTCGACCATCTGGAGCCGCGCGATGCCGAGTTCACGCACCCGGGCACGCGGGGACACCTGCACGCCGACGCGTTCGAGGAGCTCGGCGGCGTCGGCCTCCATCTTCTTCCGGTCGATCATCCCGAGCCGGCGCGGCTGGCGCCCGAGGAAGATGTTCTCGGCGACGGTCAGATCGGGAACGAGGTTGAACTCCTGGTAGATGGTGGCGATCCCGAGGCGCTCGGAGTCCTGCGCACCGTGGATGCGCACCTCCTCGCCGCCGACCAGGATCCGCCCGGCGTCGGGGCGGTAGGCGCCGGAGAGCATCTTGATGAGGGTGCTCTTGCCCGCGCCGTTCTCACCGAGCAGCACATGCACCTCACCCCGGCGCAGATCGAAGTCGACACTGTCGAGCGCGACCACACCGGGGAAGGTCTTGCGTATGCCTTCGATGCGCAGCAACTCGTCCGCGTTGCTCACGACTGGCTCCTGTTCGTTGCGGGGGACGGCTCCGTGCGAGCCGGCGGCTCTTGCGGAGCGGATTGCCCTGGGAGGGCGGGCGGCCGGGGCTGTCCCTGGGGAGCGGGTTCGCCGCACGAGCGGCGTACGACGAGCCGCGCGGGGAGCGTGACGGACTCCGGTGGCCGCCCCTCGATGCGGTCGACCAGCGCGCGCACGGCGGCGTGCCCCAGTTCGCCCGTGGGCTGGGCGATCGCGGTGATCGGCGGTGCGGTGTGCACGAACCACGGGATGTCGTCGAACGCGGCGAGCGCGATGTCGTCCGGGACCCGCAGCCCGCGCGCCCGGATGGCGTCCAGCGCGCCGAGCGCCATCAGGTTGTCCGCGGCGAACACGACCTCGGGCGGCTCCTCCAGGTCGAGGAACCGCTCGGTGGCCCGGCGCCCGCTCTCGGCCTGGAAGTCGCCCTGGCCGATGTAGTCGTCCGGCAGGGGAAGCCCGTACGCGCCCATGGCCTGTCGGAAGGCCTCGACGCGCTCCTGGCCGGTCGTGGTCGCCGCGGGCCCCGTGATGATCGCGAGCCTGCGGTGCCCGAGCCCGTGCAGATGGGCGACGAGATCGTGGACGGCGGCGCCTCCGTCGGACCGCACCACGGGTACGTCGATGCCCGGGATCCAGCGGTCGACGAAGACCATGGGCGTGCCGCTCCGCGCGGCGTCCAGCATGAGCGGCGACCCGCCGTCGGTCGGCGAGACGAGCAGTCCGTCGATCCGCCGGTCCAGCAGGGTCCGCACATGGTGGTCCTGGAGATCGGGCCGCTCGTCGGCGTTGCCGATGATCACGCTGTAGCCGAGCGCGCGGGCCTCCTCCTCGACGGAGCGGGCCAGGTGGGTGAAGTAGGGGTTCAGTACGTCGCTGATGACCAGGCCGAGGGTGCGGGTATGGTCGGTGCGCAGGGACCGGGCGACGGCGTTCGGGCGGTAGCCCAGCGTCTCGACGGCGGCCAGCACGCGGGTGCGCGCGTCGGCGCTGACCGACGGGTGGTCGTTGAGGACGCGCGACACCGTGGCGACGGAAACGCCCGCCTCGGCGGCGACGTCCTTGATGCTCGCCATCGCCAGGACCACCTCCTTGTGGATCCGTTATGGGTGCATTTGTGAGTCCGTGGAATCGTTTCCATGACTGACAGGAAGGATTGGAATCGATTACATGGAGGTGAATCAAGGGTGTGAACGACGCCGAGACCGGATTGTGACCCATGTGATCCGGGTCTCATGTCCGCGTCCGTTGGGGCTTGATGGGGGCGTGGTGTCGCCCCGCGTGGCCTGCGAGGCGGTCCGTCCTCTGTAGCGGGGCTGTGACGTCAGGTGGTTGCGAGTGCGACGCCTGGACGTGAACATGGTGACTGGAGAATCGTTCAGTGGGACCAACTCACCGCAGGGGGAGGCACGATGAAGTTCGACATGGGGGCGCAGACCCTGTCGACGCTGATGAAGGGCTCGCGTGGGTCGAGCGAGGATCTGGGGACGTTGATCCGTCAGTTGGTGCAGGCGGCGCAGCCGTTGGAGGGGAAGTTCAACGGTGCGGGGCGTGCGGCGTTCGATCAGTTCAAGGGGCGGGCGGACGGTATCGCTCAGGAGCTGAACGGTTCGCTGGCGGCGATTCTGGGTGGTCAGTCGGGGATGGATTCGGCGTTCGCTTCGGGTGACCAGGAGCAGGGTGAGAACGCGCGGCGTCAGATGGGCGCGGCGAACTTCGACGGGGCGCGGTTCCGCTGAACTCGCCTCCTGTTCCGGTCTGTTGAGCCGGGACAAGGTGGTTCGCGGTGTCTGAGCCGGGGGCCTCGGTGAGGTCTGTCGATGGAAGTCTTTCTTACGGGGAGTGGTGTGTGATGGCGGGTTCGGGTGCGGATCGTCGGTCGTACGACACGGGTGCGTCGGCGGATGCGCAGGGCAATATCCAGGCGGTGATCGGCCGGTTGGAGTCGGTGATCGCGGAGCGGGACCGTCAGGTGAAGGCGGCGATGGCGGACTTCACGGCGGATGGTGTGGCGGATGAGTACCACGGCAAGGAGTTGCGGTGGAATCGTGCGTCGCAGGAGGTCAAGAGCATCATCGCGTTGCTGAAGTCGACGTTGGAGCACAACGATGCGACGGCGCAGTCGACGATCGCGAAGGCGAAGTCGGCGGTCGACAACATCGGCTGATGTAGGCGGAACTCGTAGCACGGGGGTGCGTGGTGTCGGGCTGGGATCTGAAGCCGCAGGGTATTCAGGGTGTGTTGAAGACGACGGGTGAGACGGCGTCGCATCTTGAGGGGTATGCGAAGGCGTATGGGGAGCATCTGACGTCGGCGGCGTCCAGTGCCGGCACCGTTTCCGCTGAGGGCGGCGGGGGTGGGGAGAAGGCGCAGGGTGGTCTGGTGGCCCTGGCCTTGTCGCAGTATGCGGAGCATGCGACGAAGGATCTGCAGTACATCGCGTTGCGGGCGGGGAAGTCGTTGCAGGGTGCGGTGGATGCGACGACGGCGTATCTGCAGGGTGATGAGGCGATGGCGGCGGAGGCGCAGCGCAAGGCGTTGGCGGAGCCGCGGGTGGATCTGCCGGGGGTGCAGTCGGCGTGATCAATCCTGGGCAGATTCCGCAGTTCACGGGTGATCTGGCGCAGTTGGAGAAGGATTACGGCGATCTGAAGTCGGATGCGTCGCATGTGCGGTCCACGGGCCGGGATGTGCATACGCAGTTCCAGGGTCTGTCGGCGTATTACACGGCGCCGGAGGCGGAGCAGTTGTTCGCGACGACGAAGCCGGTGGCGGATCGGGCGGACGGGTTCGCCGGCGATCTGGAGACGGTGTCCTCCGCCTTGTCGTCGTATGCGACGGAGATCCGTCCGCTGGTGGCGAAGCTGAAGCAGTTGAAGCTGGATGCGACGGCGTTCGTGGACTCGGTCAAGGGTGACGGGGACTGGGAGTACGACGGGGACAAGGTCGATCACCACAATCAGATCCGTGATGATGTGACGGCGGCGGTGGCGGCGTTCTGGGCGGCGGAGCGGACGTGCCACAACAAGATCACTGCGTTGTTCGGTGGGACGCAGATGGTGGCCGGGGACGGGTCGGATCGCAACGTCGCTTGGATAGTCTAAGATCGCCTATCATCTCGCTCTTGTGTCGAGGGGTCACATAGCTGGTGAGACGTACCCGGAGCGGATCCGGATGGGGCTGCTGTCGCGGACCTTTACGCCCGAGTTGGTTGACTTTGTGGTTGACGAGGCTGGGGCGCGGGAGGAGCGGACTCGGTCCTTGCCGTCGCGGCTGGTGGTGTACTTCGTGCTCACGATGTGGCTGTTCACGGGAAACGGATACGGGCTGGTGCTGCGGGAGTTGGTGGAGCATTGGCCGCGTCGACGGGGTGAGGAGTGGCGGCCGGTCGGCACGGGCTCACTGACGTTGGCCCGCCAGCGAGTGGGGCCCGGTCCGCTCCGGTTGTTGTTCGACCGGGTCGCAGGGGCGAGCGGGAGTCCGGCCACCCCCGGTGCCTTCTGGCGTGGCCTGCGCCTGGCTTCCCTGGATGGCTCCCTGCTCGACGTGCCGGACAGCGAGGCGAACGCCGCCGCCTACACCCGCGCCTCCAACGGAGGCCGGCCCGGTCCGTATCCGCAGGTACGGCTGCTGGCACTGGTGGAGTGCGGCACCAAGGCGATGATCGGCGCGGTCTTCGACTCCTTCGCGGTGGGTGAGCGGACCCTGGCACGGCGCCTGCTGGTGCACCTGCACACGGGGATGCTCGTGATGGCCGACCGAGGCTTTCCCGCCTTCGGCCTGTGGCAGGCCGCCGCGGACAGGGGCGCCCAACTCCTTTGGCGCGTCTCGGACTCCTTCACCTTGCCGGTGGATCACGTCCTGTCGGACGGCACCTACCTCTCCCACCTCAACGGCCCGCGCGGGGCGCGGATCACGGTGCGGGTGATCGAGTACACGGTGCTGACCACCACCCTCGATAAGGACGGGGCGAGCGGGGAGACCTCCGAGCTGTTCTGTCTGATCACCACGCTGCTCGACCCGGCCTCGGCGCCCGCCCGCGAGCTGGCGGAGCTGTACACGGCGCGCTGGACCAGCGAAACGATCTTCAAACACATCAAAATCGAGCAGCGCGGCGGGCGAACCGCCACCCTCCGCTCGAACAGCCCCGCCATGGTCGAGCAGGAACTGTGGGCCATGCTGTGCGTCTACCAGGCCCTCCACCAGCTGGCCGCCGATTCCGCCCACCGCGCCCACCTCCCCGTCTCGCACATCAGCTTCAAGCAGACCCTCGCCGCCGCCCGACGCTCCGTCGGCGCGGACTTTTCCCCCTCGCCAGCTGACCGCCAAGGTCCGTGACGTCCAGGACGACCTGATCCGCGAGGCCGTCAAGCCCCGCCCCGGACGCGCCGCACCCCGCGCCACCAAGCGCAGCGGCACCGGCTACCGCAGCCTGCGACCCGACGAACCGGCCACCACCCACGTCACCCACACCATCGAGCTCCAGCTCTTCCCCCAAGACCAACGCCCCGCACCACCGAACAGCCCAGCCATCCCGCAGATCACCACATATGACGAGACGTCGCCTCCGCCTCGACAGATGGCATCACCTGCCTAAATCAAGCGACGTTGGGCTCTGTCCCGAGAGCGGACCCATGTCTATATTGAGGCCAAGAACACGGGTGATTTCCCGAAGACGGAAACCGGTCAGGCTGTCGGTGTGGTTCTGGACCGGCACACGGGGCTTGTCTTCGAAGGGATCAATGGACGGCCGGGTCAAGCGCTGATCCCCCTCGAAGACCTGCACCCGACGCTTGCCGAGCGCTATCACGAGATCTCAGGAAACAAACCGCATCCCGCTGAGTTGCTCGAGCACGCCGAGGTCAAGGCGGTGAATCAGCTACTGCACGAGCGCAGCAAGCTGGGGCTGCCCACCGATGCGCGGGCGATGGCTCAGACGCATGCCTCCGTCTACTTCCCGTTCATGAAGGAGCCCAACGCTCTGGGAGTAAAGGTCGTTCCGAAGCGAGCGCCCTTCTGCGTCAACTGTTCCCACCTCTTGCATGATGTCCCGAGCGGCTTCGGCCGGTTCCTGGGACACCCGCCCGACATCAACACGAACTACATTCCATGGTGATGTACATGCAGCGCATCGACCTAGTAGGGCTTGGTTACCTTGGGTGAGTAGCGGTGTGTCGTCTCTCGGAGGTGAGGGGAATGACACCGCAGGAGCTCACGGAGGCCCAACAGCGGTTGGAGTCGCTCGCGGCCGAGGTGTTCGGCTCGTTCGGGCGGGTGGATCAGCGGCGGTGGGGCGAGCGGTATGTGCGGGGGCTGCTGGGCGCGGGGCGGCGCAAGTCGATGGAGCCGATGGCCGCCCGGCTGGGGGTGGACCGGCAGGGCCTGCAGCAGTTCCTGGCCGACTCCCCGTGGTCGCACCAGATGGTGCTGGCCGAGCTGGCCTGGCGGATGGAGCCGGCCATCCACCCGGCAGCCTGGGTGATCGACGACGTGTCCTTCCCCAAGGACGGTCATGCCTCCCCGGGGTGGCCGCGCAGTACTGCGGCGCGCTGGGCAAGACCGCCAACTGCCAGGTCGCGCCGAGTCTGCACCTGGTCACCGACGCCGCCTCCTGCCCGGTGAACTGGCGGCTGTTCCTGCCCGCCGAATGGGATCCGGCCACCGCAGACGAGCCCGAGAGCGCCGTCCTGCGGCGCCGTCGGGCGCGCGTCCCCGATGAGGTCGGGCACGTGCCGAAGTGGCAGCTGGCCGTGGACATGGTCGACGAGCTGCGCTGCTGGGGCCTGGATCCGCCGCTGGTGGTGGCCGACGAGGGCTACGGGCAGGACGGGGCCTTTCGCCTGGCACTGGAGGAGCGGGAGATCGCGTATGTCGTCGGGGTGCGGTCGGATACCGCGGTGTTGCCCCAGACGGCGGCGCGCACCGCCCCGCCGTGGTCGGGCACCGGGCGGCCGCCGGTGCCCTGCTACCGGGACAAGCCGGTGTCGGTCCGCGAGATCGTGCTGGCCGCCGGGCGCGGCGCACGGCACCGCGTCACCTGGCGGCGCGGCTCGAAGGGGCCGCTGCGCTCGTACTTCGTCGCGCTGCGGGTCCGGCCGGCCGGAGCGCGGGTCCGCCGGGCGCACCCCGGTGAGGACCTGCCGGTGTGCTGGCTGCTGGCCGAGTGGCCCGCCAAAGAGCCGGAGCCGACCAAGTACTGGCTGTCCACCTTGCCCGCCCACGTTCCCCTGCGGCGCCTGGTGCGGCTGGCGAAGATCCGCTGGCGGGTCGAGCACGACTACCGGGAATTGAAGACCGCCCTGGGGCTGGGCCACTTCGAGGGACGCACCTACCAGGGCTTCCTGCGACATCTCACGCTGGCCTCGGTGGCGCAGGCGTTCTGCACCCTGGAGCGACTGTGCCCGCCAGCACCGGCCACGGTCTGACGATCTACCAGGTCGTGGCCGGGCTCCAAGTCCTCCTCGTCTGCTGGGCCGGGGCGTGCCCCACCTGCCGAAGACCCTGGCCCTGATACGACACGCTCGCCCCCTACCTGACCAAGCCCTACTAGACGATCCCGATGTGGACCTCGACTATGCCCAGCGACTCCTGTATCGCGGTGAACTCTTCACAGGGGAAGTCGAGGAGTACCTCGCCGGACACCGTGTGAGTCTGGTGACGTACACAGACGGGTACCGGGACGGTCCGTTCCGTGAGTGGTACAAGAGCGGGGTCCTTCGCGCGGAGGGGACGATGAGGACGGGTTCCCTGTCGGGTGAGTACAAGAGCTGGCACGAGAACGGAGTCCTCGCCGAGAAGAAGCTTCACAGTGCGGACGGCGGGACCCCGCTGTCCCATTACGAATGGGACGAGGAGGGGCGCCCGACCCGAGCGTGGGAGAACACCGCTTCGCAGGGCTGAATGGTGTAGGGCGGTGATGTCCCGGTGAAGCTCGACCCCGAGACTTTCCCGGGAGTGGCACCAGAACGGCAAGCTCGCTTCGGAGAGGGTGCTCACGGAAGACGGGTTGACCCTGCTGTCGCACCAGGAGTGGGACGAAAGAGGACAGCCGGCGAGGGTTTGGCGCAAGGAGGACCGGCGCGACCTATGAGCGTCGCTTCCGGGAATGTTCCATCACCATCCCGGCCGAGCGCCAGGTCTGCCCGTTAGGAAACCGATGTCCACTTTGATGCGTGCACCCCAGCCGTGCGCCTCGTGGGAATGGGAGTTGGACGGCTTCGCGCCACCGGGACTCGACTCGGCACTGATGACCGCCGCACGGATGACGGTGGTGCTGCGGGAGCACGGGCTGCTGGAGCCGGGCAAACTGGAGTGGAAGTGGCTCCTCCCCGGGCGTGGCAGCATCGGGGCCGGCACGAGCCTCGCCCTGAAGGGCAGTCTTGAGTCGATGCCTTCGGCGCGAGCTGCAGCGGAAGGGCTGCTCCACCACCAACTGCGCCTGAAGGGGATGGATCCGTAGTGAGTGCCGAGCTTTCGCATACGGTCCTGGATCGTCTGCGCGCGGTCGGTGGTACGGCGACTGGGACGTGGCGAGCGCCCGTACCCGTTCACGCGCCCTGCTGATGCGGGAGTACCTGCGCCGCGCCGCGCTCTGGGCGAAGGAGTACGGCGTCGAGGAGCAGTTCGTCATTCGCACACCGGACGGAGTCGTCTTCGTTCCGCGTGGTGGCAAATTCACCCCGGAGGGAACGGCGTGATCGCGAGTACGCCTGTCGCACGTTGGACCTGGGGCCGTAGCGACGAGGCGGCGGACGTCCTGGTCCGCTGTCTTCGCGATCTTTTGATCGCGTACAAGGTAATAGCCGCGCACGGGCTTGCCGCCGGCGAGCCGGCGGTGCGCGTGTCCGTCGCGGAGGCGGGTACGTCGAACAGCCGACTGTTCGGCGAGGAGCTCACGGTGCCCGGCGCGTATGAGGTCGCCGAGGCGGTGGAACAACTGGCGGCGAGGGTCAGGTCGGGCCTGCGCCCCGGCGAGGTCGGTTCCGTCGACGCCTCCGTCGACTGTGCCGGTGTCCTGCTGACCGGGGAGGGCGAAGTCCTTCAGGAGGGACTGTTCCGACTGGGGGCTTCCGCGTTCGCCGACTTCGTCTCCGTCGATCTCGTCACGTTCTCGGACGCCTGGATGCCCTACGACTTGAAGGGACGCCCTCAGCCCGGCATCTCCGAGGCCAACGCGCCGCGCCTGGCTGCCGTGCTGAATGATCTCGCGGTGGCACTCGACTCGGAGACCGACCCGGATGATCCCACGTACTTCGGCCGGCCGACCGAGTCCGGTGTCGGGAACTTCTTCGGCGCCGACGGTGCCGCCTCGGACGTCTGGGGCAGCTTTGAGATTCCCTACCGGAACCGGGTTTTCCAGCACGCTCCGGGGTTTGCCGAGCCCGGCTACAAGCGCTCGGCGGACGGCGAGGTCCGTTACGTTCCCGTACACGGGGACCATGGACTCCTCGGCCATCTGTGGGCGTCCGACACCGAGCGGGCCGCAGGCTTCGAGCCGAGGGACGACGCCGACGAGGACGGGTACAAGGCCGGCCTGCTGTGGCTGGATCGCCTGCGCGCCGCCCATGATCGCGGTCTGACCCCGTCGGCGGCGCTGACCGAGGCGTCCGGTCTGCCGGATGAGGCCGGTGCCGGCCACGTGGACCCCATGGCCGGACCGCGCACCGCCGACCTCACCACCCTGCGCGAACTCGCGGCCGGTGGGTGACCACGGAGTGGTTGACGCAGGACGGTACTTCTCGGCGACGTTGGCGTCCGCGTGGAACACTGCGCTGATGGGCGACCGGTCGTCCGGAGTTGGGAGCGGACGTGGTCCGGACTGACCGATCAGCTATGAAACCCGCACGTGCGGCGACATGGTCTTCGCGCCACCGGGACTCGACTCGGCACTGATGACCGCCGCACGGATGACGGTGCTGCGAGAGCGCGGGCTGCTGGAGCCGAGCAGTCTGGAGTGGAAGTGGCTCCTCCCCGGGCGTGGCAGCATCGGGGCCGATGGAGAGGCTCACGGGTAGGCACTGACCGGCGCTGTGCCGGCCCGGTCCGTCACCTGGACTCGGGGGCCGGCGCTCGATCTACTCGCGCGTGGTGGAACGGGACCGCCAGAGGTCGCGGAGCAGCGCGATCTCGGCCATGTGGTGGATGAATTCCAGGTTGGAGCCCCACAGGACGGCGGCGTACGGATCGTCGGGGTCGGAGCCGTACGGGTACTGCGAGAAGCCGATCGTGTCGAGCTGCTCGTCGGTCACGGTGGCGACGCTGTCTCGCCAGCGGTCCATCACCGCCCAGAATCGCTCGACGGCCAGGGCAGCGTTGGGAGTGAAGTCGACCAGCGTTTTCGGGTCCTGGCGCCGTTCACCGAAGGTCCATTGCCATCCGCCCGCGAAGCAGAAGTGCAGGTGTCCCAGCCGCCACGCGATGGTGGTGACCGGTGTCTCGTCGGGCTCCGGCGGGCCGATGTGGGCGAGGACCTGTTCGACCCGTTCGACGCTCACGCCCCAGTCGTCGGCGATCTTGGCGACGGTCATGCCGCCGGCGGCCTGCCGGGCAACCTCTGCGTACTCGCTCGCCGGGATCTCCGGGGCGCCTTGATCGAGCACCCAGTCGCCCGGCCCGAACGCCCTGGGCGTGGCCGCCTCGCCGCGGCGTCGGATCGACCAGCTGCCGGGTGCCGGCTCCCACAGATACTCCTCGTCGCTGAGCCCCGTCAGCCGCACCTGGGCCATTTCCCTGGCACAGTCGAACTGGTCGAGCAGCAAGCCCAAACGGTCGGTCCGTACGCGCTCAGTCTCCATGTCCGGCTCCCCTCGCGGTCCCGTACCTCGCCACGCTGAGGCGGAGACTAACGACTCACGCTCACGGGGCGCGACAGATTTCCGCGCCCGGGGCGACAGACAGACCATGGCCGCCTCCGGAGTTGGCGCCGGCCAAGGCACCGCGTGACGTGGTTCTGGGAAGACGACGTGATCCTGCGGAACGCGAAGCTCAACAGTGCCCATCTCGTAAAGGGGAACTCATTCCAGGTGACGCTGGATCAGAGCGCCGAGATCGAGGGTGCGTCGGGATCGGGTTTCGGACCCGTGGTGATTGTGGAGCAAGAGGCTTCCCGGGAGCTGACCGGTGCCGAACTGCGGCGATGGATCGAGAACCGAGGCGGGGAACCCGCGGCACGAGCCGGGTTCTTTCCCCACTCGTCCCACGCCGAAGGCAATAGGCGGCTCAATCCTTTCGGCAGGCGCAAGGCTGTCGATCCGGCGACGTTCTTCAGAAGGACCGCGGTCAACGGTCGTGTCATGTCCGACGGACAACTCGGCTCCCGGTCTGGGCGGTCGCCCGCATCGTTCATCCCGCGCCGTCGGAATCCTCGCTCACTCGCGCCGCGTTCACCCGCTTGATGCCGACCAGCACCCGGTACCGCTCCCGTGCCGCGAACTCCGCCGGCTCCCAGACCGCCGGCCGGCCCACCTCCGCACACAGGTGCAGCACCCGTCCCTCGCTCACCCGCACGCCGACATGGGCGCCGTACGGGTCGGCGGTGGCGTTGAACAGCATCAGATCGAGCGGCCGGGCGGCGGACACCCGGACCGTGGCCCGCGTGTCCGTCCACAGGTCGCTCGAGCGCAGGGCGGGTGGGGTCAGGCCGAAGTGCCGGAGCACCTCGTAGGCGAAGAGCTGGCAGTTCGCACCCGCCGCAAGGCCCGGGCGCGCGGCCACCGCCGGCGACCCCGGGAAGCGGGAGCCCACGTAGGGAACGCTCCAGAAGGCGGACGGCAGGTCGCGGAGCACCGGATCCATGGCCCCATCATGCAAGGGCCCTCGAATCCGCGGTGGCCGCGCGGGAAGGGCGCCGGGCGGGCACCGCCTGTCAGTCCTCTTCGGTAGCGTCGGATCATGACCCAGGAGGCGAGTCGGGCGGGGCAGGCGGGTGCCGGTGAGCGGCGCCTGGCCGTGCTGGAGGGTGTGCTCGAGCGCATCACGTACGCCAACGAGGAGAACGGATACACGGTCGCCCGCGTAGACACCGGCCGCGGCGCCGGTGATCTGCTCACCGTCGTGGGCGCGCTCCTCGGTGCCCAGGTCGGGGAGTCGCTGAGGATGGAGGGGCGCTGGGGCTCCCACCCCCAGTACGGCAAGCAGTTCACCGTGGAGAACTACACGACGCTCCTGCCGGCCACCGTCCAGGGCATCCGCCGCTACCTCGGCTCGGGTCTCGTCAAGGGCATCGGCCCCGTCTTCGCCGACCGCATCACCCAGCACTTCGGGCTCGACACCCTGCAGATCATCGAGGAGGAGCCCAAGCGGCTCATCGAGGTGCCGGGCCTCGGCCCGAAGCGGACCAAGAAGATCGCCGACGCCTGGGAGGAGCAGAAGGCGATCAAGGAGGTCATGCTGTTCCTCCAGACCGTCCAGGTGTCCACGTCCATCGCCGTGCGCATCTACAAGAAGTACGGCGACGCCTCCATCTCCGTCGTCAAGAACCAGCCCTACCGCCTCGCCGCCGACGTCTGGGGCATCGGATTCCTCACCGCCGACCGGATCGCCCAGTCCGTCGGCATCCCGCACGACAGCCCGGAGCGCGTGAAGGCCGGCCTCCAGTACGCCCTGTCGCAGTCCACCGACCAGGGGCACTGCTACCTCCCCGAGGAGCGGCTGATCGCGGACGCGGTCAAGCTGCTCCAGGTCGACACCGGGCTCGTCATCGAGTGCCTGGCCGAGCTGGCGGCGCCCCCCGAGGACGACTCGGACCCCGGTGTCGTACGGGAACGGGTACCGGGACCGGACGGAGGGGATCCCGTCACCGCCGTCTACCTCGTCCCCTTCCATCGCGCCGAGCTCTCCCTCTCCGCCCAGCTGCTGCGTCTCCTGCGGACGGAGGAGGACCGGATGCCCGCCTTCCGGGACGTGGCGTGGGACAAGGCGCTGGGCTGGCTCAAGGGCCGCACGGGAGCCGAGCTGGCGCCCGAGCAGGAGGAGGCGGTACGGCTGGCGCTGACCGAGAAGGTCGCCGTCCTGACCGGCGGTCCTGGCTGCGGCAAGTCCTTCACCGTACGATCCATCGTCGAGCTCGCCCGGGCCAAGCGGGCCAAGGTCGTGCTCGCCGCCCCGACAGGGCGCGCCGCCAAGCGGCTCTCCGAGCTCACGGGTGCCGAGGCCTCCACCGTCCACCGGCTGCTCGAACTGAGGCCCGGCGGTGATGCCGCATACGACAGGGACCGTCCCCTCGACGCCGATCTGGTCGTCGTCGACGAGGCCTCGATGCTCGACCTGCTGCTCGCCAACAAGCTGGTCAAGGCCGTGGCACCGGGTGCTCATCTCCTCTTCGTCGGCGACGTGGACCAGCTCCCGAGCGTCGGCGCGGGAGAGGTCCTCAGGGATCTGCTCGCCGACGGGAGCCCCATCCCGGCCGTCCGCCTCACCCGCGTCTTCCGCCAGGCCCAGCAGTCGGGCGTGGTCACCAACGCGCACCGCATCAACTCCGGGCAGCACCCGCTCACCGACGGCCTGAAGGACTTCTTCCTCTTCGTGGAGGACGACACCGAGGAGGCCGGCCGGCTCACGGTGGACGTGGCGGCGCGGCGGATCCCGTCCCGGTTCGGGCTCGACCCGCGCCGGGATGTGCAGGTGCTCGCGCCGATGCACCGGGGACCCGCCGGGGCGGGCACCCTGAACGGGCTGCTCCAGCAGGCGATCACCCCCGCCCGCCCCGACCTGCAGGAGAAGCGGTTCGGCGGCCGGGTCTTCCGTGTCGGCGACAAGGTCACCCAGATTCGCAACAATTACGAAAAAGGGAAAAACGGTGTCTTCAACGGCACCGTGGGCGTGGTCACCTCGCTCGACCCGGTCGATCAGCGCCTCATGGTGCTGACGGACGAGGACGAGGAGGTCCCGTACGAGTTCGACGAGCTGGACGAGCTGGCGCACGCCTACGCGGTGACCATCCACCGCTCCCAGGGCAGCGAGTATCCGGCCGTGGTGATTCCGGTGACCACCGGGGCATGGATGATGCTCCAGCGGAACCTGCTGTACACGGCGGTGACCCGCGCCAAGAAGCTGGTCGTGCTCGTCGGTTCACGAAAGGCGATCGGACAGGCGGTGCGTACGGTGTCGGCGGGCCGGCGCGGTACGGCCCTGGATTACCGGCTCTCCCCGAGGCGCCTCGAGGACTGAGTCCGGGCATCCCGATTCCAGACCGCCCCGGGGTCCCGGAAAGGGGGTCCGGACCCGTCTCCGGAGCCCCGCAAGGGCAGACTCCAGACCGTCCCCGAGGCCCTCCGGGGCTCGAGTTGCAGGCTTCCCGACGGCAATCCAAAAAAATGATCGATCAAACGAGTCGCAAAGGTCACAGAGCACTTCCGGAACCGCGCGGAGGCGGGCAGGATGAGCCAGTTGACGGCACTCAGTGCCGCCGATGAGCCCAAGGGTCGACCCCGAGTGCACTCTCCTGCGCCAAATGGGGGATGGTAGAGACAGTCAGGGCACCTCGAAGATGAGGCACTACGTCGGTGAGGGAAGACGTGAGCGACAACTCTGTAGTACTGCGGTACGACGGCGGCGAGTACACCTACCCGGTGGTCGACAGCACCGTCGGTGACAAGGGCTTCGACATCGGGAAGCTCCGCGCCCAGACCGGTCTGGTCACCCTGGACAGCGGTTACGGCAACACCGCCGCATATAAATCCGCCATCACCTACCTCGACGGCGAGCAGGGCATTCTCCGGTACCGCGGCTACCCGATCGAACAGCTGGCCGAGCGCTCCACCTTCGTGGAGGTCGCCTACCTGCTGATCAACGGTGAGCTGCCGTCCGTCGACGAGCTCTCCGCCTTCAAGAACGAGATCACGCAGCACACCCTGCTGCACGAGGATGTCAAGAACTTCTACACGGGCTTCCCGCGCGACGCGCACCCGATGGCGATGCTCTCCTCGGTGGTCTCCGCGCTGTCCACGTTCTACCAGGACAGCCACAACCCCTTCGACGAGAAGCAGCGCAACCTCTCGACGATCCGCCTGCTCGCCAAGCTGCCGACGATCGCCGCGTACGCTTACAAGAAGTCGATCGGGCACCCCTTCGTCTACCCGCGCAACGACCTCGGCTACGTCGAGAACTTCCTGCGCATGACCTTCTCCGTCCCCGCGCAGGAGTACGACCTCGACCCGGTCGTCGTCTCCGCGCTGGACAAGCTGCTCATCCTGCACGCGGACCACGAGCAGAACTGCTCGACCTCCACGGTCCGGCTGGTCGGCTCCTCGCAGGCCAACATGTTCGCCTCGATCTCGGCCGGCATCAACGCGCTGTGGGGCCCGCTGCACGGCGGCGCCAACCAGTCCGTCCTGGAGATGCTCGAGGGCATCCGTGACTCCGGCAACGACGTCGACACCTTCATCCGCAAGGTGAAGAACAAGGAGGACGGCGTCCGCCTGATGGGCTTCGGCCACCGGGTCTACAAGAACTTCGACCCGCGCGCCAAGATCATCAAGGCCGCCGCGCACGATGTCCTCTCCGCCCTCGGCAAGGAGGACGAGCTCCTCGACATCGCCCTCAAGCTGGAGGAGCACGCGCTGTCCGACGACTACTTCGTCGAGCGCAAGCTCTACCCGAACGTGGACTTCTACACCGGCCTGATCTACCGCGCGATGGGCTTCCCGACCGAGATGTTCACGGTCCTGTTCGCCCTCGGCCGGCTGCCGGGCTGGATCGCCCAGTGGCACGAGATGATCAAGGAGCCGGGCTCGCGTATCGGCCGTCCGCGTCAGATCTACACGGGCGTGGTCGAGCGCGACTTCGTTCCGGTCGAGGAGCGCTGAGTATTTCCGCGTACGTGAGGCGTTTGTCTCTGTGTACGTAAGGCGTACGTCGTCGTAGAGCGGCGTACGCCTGGTGCGTGTTGTGCGTCATGCGATAAGCGGAAGGCGCCCTGCAGACGGTCCCCCCACGGGCCGGCACACAGGGCGCCTTCCCATGTCCCGGTGCGGATTCCCCCCACGGGATCCGGCCGGGCGTCTACGGGACAGCGCCTGAATCGCTGCGAGCAAAACGAGCACAACTCGGCGTACCACTGCGATGCGGTCTGCCGGGACGCGTACCGACGGGAGGGCCGCTCAAAGCTCCCCGGTGTACGTGCCCCGGCAACGCAGTTCCTGGGAACGTCCCCCAAGACATCCCCAGATGTCAGTCACGCCCCCCAAGACGCTTCTGACATCGCCAACTTAGACTCACGAACCCTTCCGCTGGTTACGTTCACATCATTGTGATCTGCGTCTCTTGCATATGTCCTGAAGGTGCGCAAGAGCCCCGAAATGGCGATCGAGGCCCCAGCGTAAGGATGATGCGCGAGCCTTGTGAAGAGCTTATGTGAGGCACGCCTCGGACTCTAGAGGGGCTGCGGCTCTCGCGTCAGGAGAACGTCCGGAGCCGAAGGCTGTTCGTGACGACGAACACCGAGGAGAACGCCATGGCCGCACCGGCAATCATGGGGTTGAGGAGCCCGGCGGCGGCCAGCGGCAGAGCGGCCACGTTGTATCCGAACGCCCACACGAGGTTTCCCTTGATCGTGGCAAGCGTCCGCCGCGACAGCCGGATCGCGTCCGCCGCCACCCGCAGATCACCGCGCACCAGCGTGAGATCGCCGGCCTCGATCGCCGCGTCCGTGCCGGTACCCATGGCGAGGCCCAGATCGGCGGTGGCGAGCGCGGCGGCGTCGTTGACGCCGTCACCGACCATGGCGACCGTCCGTCCCTCGGCCTTGAGGCGCCGGACGACCTCGACCTTGTCCTGGGGCAGCACCTCGGCGATCACCTCGCCCGCGGCGATGCCGACGGCGCGCGCCACGGCCTCCGCCACCGTCCGGTTGTCACCGGTCAGCAGGACCGGCTTCAGCCCGAGCGCGCGCAGTTCCCGTACGGCTTCGGCACTGCTCTCCTTGACCGCGTCGGCGACGGTGAGCACGCCCAGGGCCACGCCGTCCCGGGCCACCACGACGGCCGTACGCCCCTCTGTCTCGGCCCCGGCCTTCGCCCGGCCCAGGGAGGCAGGGAGGGCGCCCGGGAAGCGGCCCACGGTGACCTCGTGCCCTTCCAGGCGCCCGCGGACGCCCAGCCCGGGGACGTTCTCGAAGCCCTCCACCTCAGGAAGGTCGCCGACGCGCTCCTGGGCGCCCGCCGCGATCGCCTGGGCGATGGGGTGCTCGGAGGCGTGCTCCAGGGCGCCCGCGAGCCGCAGGACCTCCTTCTCGTCGGCGTCCTCGGCGGAGTACACCCCCTGGAGGGTCATGCGCCCGGTGGTGACCGTGCCGGTCTTGTCCAGGAGCACCGTGTCAATCCGGCGCGTGGACTCCAGAACCTCCGGGCCCTTGATGAGGATGCCCAGCTGGGCGCCGCGGCCCGTGCCCACCATCAGCGCGGTCGGGGTGGCCAGGCCCAGCGCACAGGGGCAGGCGATGATCAGCACCGCGACGGCCGCGGTGAACGCGGCCACCATGTCGCCGGTGACACCGAGCCACACCCCGAACGTGCCCAGGGCGATCAGCAGCACGACGGGGACGAAGATCCCGGAGACGCGGTCGGCGAGCCGCTGCACCTCTGCTTTGCCGTTCTGCGCGTCCTCGACGAGCCGCGCCATTCGCGCCAGCTGGGTGTCGGCGCCGACCCGGGTCGCCTCGACCACCAGCCGGCCCCCCACGTTCACGGTCGCGCCGGTCACGGCGTCGCCGGCCGCCACGTCGACCGGCACCGACTCCCCGGTCAGCATGGAGACGTCGACCGCGGAGACACCCTCGACGACCGTCCCGTCCGTGGCGATCTTCTCGCCGGGCCGTACGACGAACCGGTCGCCGACGGCCAGCCGCGCCACCGGAATGCGCACCTCACGAGCGACGCCCCGTTGCGTGCCGTCGCCGTCACCCTGGAGCGCGTCGCGCCCGCCCTCCTCGTAGCGCAGGACCGCCACGTCCTTCGCGCCGAGTTCCAGCAGCGCCTTCAGCGCCGCGCCCGCGCGCCGCTTGGAGCGGTCCTCCAGATAGCGGCCGAGCAGGATGAGCGCGACGACTCCGGCCGCCACTTCGAGATAGATGGTCGAGGAGCCGTCGGTGCGCGAGACGGTGAGGTCGAAGCCGTGACGCATGCCGGGCATCCCGGCATCTCCCCAGAACAGCGCCCACAGGGACCAGCCGAACGCGGCGAGCGTGCCGACCGAGACCAGGGTGTCCATGGTCGCGGCGCCGTGCCGGGCGTTGGTGAACGCGGCCTTGTGGAACGGCAGTCCGCCCCATACGACGACGGGAGCGGCCAGCGTCAGTGAGAGCCA
The DNA here is from genome assembly GCF_050936285.1 of Streptomyces sp. CA-106110. Classification (NCBI taxonomy): domain Bacteria; kingdom Bacillati; phylum Actinomycetota; class Actinomycetes; order Kitasatosporales; family Streptomycetaceae; genus Streptomyces; species Streptomyces sp. CA-106110. Next base: position 7,710,632 of record NZ_JBNJNB010000001.1, read on the forward strand.
CTGCCAGTTGTCGAACTGCAGGGCCGGCACCATCGAGAGCAGCACGACGGGCAGGGCGAGCAGCGCCGAGACGGTGAGGCGCTGACGGAGGGCGGCCGACTCGGGGTCCCGGCCGCCGCCGTCGGTCTCCTCGGGCCCGTCGGCCGCTTCGGGCCGGGGCGGCGGGGGTTCTTCCGCGGTGTAGCCGGTCTTCACCACCGTGGCGATCAGGTCGGCGACCTCGATCCCCGGGGCGTACGCGACCTTCGCCTTCTCCGTGGCGAAGTTCACCGTGGCGGTGACGCCGTCCATGCGGTTGAGCTTCTTCTCGACCCGGGCCGCGCAGGAGGCACAGGTCATGCCGCCGATGGTGAGCTCGACCTCGGCGGGTGCGGCGACCTCTATCGGGGCGGGTGCTGTGGTGCTGGTCATGTCCGGACTCCAGACAACGGACCAGGCCGTGCGGAGCCAGTATCAGCTGGTCGACATGGCCCGGTGCGGAGAGCAGATGCTGGTGCTTCAGGCCCTGCCGACGAGTTCGAAACCGGCCTCGTCGACCGCGGCCCGCACGGCCTCGTCCTCGAGGGGCGCGGCGGAGACCACGGTCACCTCGCCGGTGGATGCGACGGCGGTGACCGAGCTGACTCCGGTGATCCCGGAGATCTCGCCGGAGACGGCGCCTTCGCAGTGCCCGCAGCTCATTCCGCTCACCTTGTAGACGGTCGTCACGGAACCAGGGGCGTCGGTCTGCGCGGTCATGTCTTACTCCTCGAGGAGGCACGTGAGGCTTACGTGCAACCACACTATACCCCTAGGGGGTATTCATCAAAGAGGTTCGGGGCGCGTCGCGGGCGCGCTCCTCGGGCCTGGGGTCCGGTGCGCGGGGCCGGGCGGCGGCGTGCCGGGGCCGGGCTGCGGACCTGGGCTGCCGCGCGGGGTCATCTGCCGCGCGGGGCCGGCGCGTGGATCGGCGGGCGGGGCGGGGTCGCGGTGTGGGGCCGGGGCTGGGCGGGGCGAGGTCTGAGCCGGGTCGGGACCGCGGGGTGGGGCTGCCACGCGGGCGCGGCTGCCGTGCCGAGCCCGGCGGCCGCGCGACGGCCTCAGGGGCTGGGCTTGTCGCCCAGAAGCGGCTCCAGATACCGGTACATCACGCTCTTCAGCTCGGCGATGTACGCCTCCCGCTCCACGCCCTCGTGGGACATGATCAGGTCGAGGCCGGCCTTGAAGAGGGCGAGCGCCATGTTCGCGGTCCGGGAGCGCTCGTCGGACGGTGTGGTCGGCAGATAGCCGGCGACCATCTGCTCGATGCGGGTGAGCGAGGCCTCGTGCAGGGTGTTGTGCTCCTGGGCGATCGGTCCGGGGGTGTCGGGGCCGTGCAGGAGGACGGCGAAGGCGGGGTTCTCGACGTTGAAGGCGATCAACGGGTCGAGGGTCGCGTCCAGCATCTCGGCCAGGGGCAGCCCGAGGTTCTCCTGGGCGAGGGCCCGGTCCTGCGACTCCTGCCACTGCCGCAGCAACTCGTCGCCGAGGCTGATCGCGATCGCTTCCTTGTTCGGGAAGAACTGGTACAGCGTGCCCGGGGAGACGCCGGCCTCCCGGGCGATCGCGTTCGTGCTCGCGGCGGTGTAGCCGGTGCGGCAGAAGACCGTGGCGGCGGCCTGCAGGAGTTGGGCGATGCGGCGCTCGCCGCGCGCCTGGCGGCGGCGCGGCCTGGTCTCCTGCGGCTGCTGCTCGGCCGGTTCCGTGGCCGGCCCGGTGACCGGCCCCTCCGTCTGCTGACTCTTGGGCACGCGTTATCCCCAGCTTCTCGGAACGCGATTGACAAACGCGAGCGGTCGCTCGCATTCTTGGAACGCGAGCGAAGACTCGTGTTTTCCAGTCTATGTGCAATGGACGACCCATGCCCCCTGCACGGACGTACAGGATGCGGGGTCACGGTGAAGGGGACACCGCATCATGGCCGAAGTCAACAACACAGTTCGCCGGGACAGGCGCGACGAAGGGGGCGGATCCGAACCGGGCATGGACCCCGGGGGTACAGGACCGGGAGGTGCGCGGCCCGGCGGCTGGACCCGCTTCGTGACCGCGCGGCCCCGGCTGTCGCTGCTCGTCGCGTTGCTGCTCACCGCGCTGGCCGTGGTGGCCGGCAGCGGGGTCGCCGACCGGCTGGGCAGCGGCGGCTGGCAGGACCCGGCCGCCCAGTCCACGTACGCGACCACGGCGCTGGAGCGTGAGTTCCCCGCTTCACAGCCCAATCTGCTGCTCCTCGTCGACTCCGGGCACAGGTCCGTGGACGATCCGGCGGTCGCCGCCGAGGCCGAGCGTCTGACCGCGCGGTTCGCCTCGGAGCGCGGTGTCACAGGAGTCGGCTCCTACTGGAAGTCGGGCGCGCCCGCGCTGCGCGCCGCGGACGGCCACGAGGCGCTGATAGCGGCGCACATCACGGGCGAGGAGAAGGCGGCGAGCGACACCCTGGACCGCATCGCGCCCTCCTACCGGGGAGCACACGGCCCGGTGACGGTGAAGGTCGGCGGCCCGGTCGCCGTGCGCTCCGAGATGCAGACGACGATCCAGGAGGACCTGGCACGGGCGGAGCTGATCGCCCTGCCGATCACCCTGGTGCTGCTGGTGATGGTCTTCGGCAGCGCGGTCGCGGCCCTGCTGCCGCTGGGCATCGGCATCGTCGCCATCCTCGGCACCAACGCCGTGCTGCGCGGGCTCACTGAGCTCACCGACGTGTCCGTCTTCGCGCTGAACCTCACCACGGCCCTGGGTCTCGGCCTCGCCATCGACTACGCGCTGTTCATCGTGCGCAGGTTCCGCGAGGAACTGTCCACGGACGGCGACCCGTTGAGCGCCGTCGCCGTGACGCTGCGCACCGCGGGGCGTACGGTCCTCTTCTCCGCCCTGACGGTGGCCGTCTCCCTGGCCGCGATGCTGGTCTTCCCCCAGTACTTCCTGCGCTCCTTCGCCTACGCCGGCATCGCGGTGGTGCTCCTGGCCGCGGCGGCAGCCCTGGTCCTGCTCCCGGCGGCCCTGGTGCTGCTGGGCCACCGGGTGAACGCCCTCGACCTGAGGCGGCTGTTCAGGCGCGGGGCCCCGCGGGAGACCCGGCAGGGCACCGGCTGGGGTAGGATGGCGGCGCTCGTGATGCGGCGTGCTCCGATCTTCGCCGTGGCCACCACGGTCGGCCTGGTGATCCTCGGACTGCCCTTCCTGGGCGTGAAGTTCGGCACGGCGGACGACCGTCAGTTGCCTTCGGGCGCCGATTCCCATGTGGTGCAGCAGCACATTCGCGACGGGTTCCCGGGCAGCCCGGGCGGCGCCCTGGAGGTGCTCGCCGAGGGACGGGCCACCCCGGCGCAGTACGCCGCCTACAAGGACCGCGTCGCAGCTCTGCCCGAGGTGCAGCGGGTGGACGGACCGCTGGTCAGCGGCGAGAAGGCGTACTTCACGGTCCAGCCGAGGGGCGAGGCGGTGGACTCCGGAGCGCAGCGGCTGGTCGGCGAACTGCGCGGCGTCCGAGCCCCGTTCGACACCTCGGTGACGGGCACGGCCGCGATCCTGGTGGACTCCAAGCACGCGATCGCCGAGCGGCTGCCCTGGGCGACGGCCGTCATCGCCGCTGTCACCCTGCTCCTGGTCTTCCTGCTCACCGGCAGCGTGCTGATTCCGGTGCAGGCGGTCCTGCTCAACGCACTGAGTCTCACGGCGATGTTCGGTGCGGTGGTCTGGGTCTTCCAGGACGGGCATCTGTCGGGCCTGCTCGGCTTCACCAGTCCAGGCTCGATCGAGACGACGCTGCCGGTCCTGATGTTCTGCGTGGCCTTCGGTCTCTCCATGGACTACGGCGTCTTCCTGCTGTCCCGTATCAAGGAGGAGTACGACCACACGGGCGACCACCGTGAGGCGGTGCGCTTCGGGTTGCAGCGCACCGGCGGGCTGATCACCGCGGCGGCGGTCATCCTGGCGGTGGTGATGGTCGCGATCGGTACCTCACGGGTGACCAACACCAAGATGCTCGGTCTGGGCATCGCGCTGGCGGTCCTGATGGACGCGATGGTCGTGCGCAGCCTGCTGGTCCCGGCGGTGATGCGACTGACCGGCCGGGCCACCTGGTGGGCTCCCGCACCGCTGCGGCGCTTCCACCAGCGGTTCGGGCTGCACGAGGAGGAACCGTTGGCGGTCGTTGTCCAGGAATCCGAGGCCGACCGGGACCGCGACAAGGCCGGGGCGCGCGGCTAGCGTTCCGCCGGAGGGATGATCTCCGGGTCCGGGTCCGGGTCCGGGTCCGGGTCCGGGCCCGGACCCGGAGATCGCAGACGCGGGCGGAAGGTGCGGTCGTATGCGTGCGGTGGTGTTCGAGCGGTACGGAGAGCCGGCCGAGGTGCGCGAGGTGGCGGACCCGGAGCCTTCCGAGCACGGTGTCGTGGTGCGCGTCGAGGCGACGGGCCTGTGCCGCAGCGACTGGCACGGCTGGATGGGACACGACCCGGACATCACCCTTCCCCATGTGCCAGGCCACGAACTGGCGGGTGTGGTCGAGGAGGTGGGCGCCGCAGTGACCGGGTGGCGGCCCGGCGACCGGGTCACGGTGCCTTTCGTCTGCGCCTGCGGGAGCTGTCCGTCCTGTGCGGCGGGCGACCAGCAGGTGTGCGAGCGGCAGACCCAGCCGGGGTTCACGCAGTGGGGTTCCTTCGCACAGTACGTGGCGCTGGAGCACGCGGACGTGAATCTCGTCGCGGTCCCCGAGGACATGTCGTTCCGGACGGCCGCGTCGCTGGGCTGCCGGTTCGCCACGGCCTACCGTGCGGTCGTCCAGCAGGGCCGGGCTGCGGCGGGGGAGTGGGTCGCGGTGCACGGCTGCGGCGGTGTCGGCCTCTCGGCGGTGATGATCGCGGCGGCGTGTGGTGCGAGGGTCGTCGCCGTCGATGTATCGCCTCAGGCCCTCGACCTGGCACGGAAGTTCGGGGCGGCCGAGTGCCTTGACGCCACGGCCACCGAGGACACGGCGGAGGCCGTCCGCGCCCTGACGGGCGGCGGTGCCCACGTCTCCCTTGACGCACTCGGCTCCCCGGCGACGTGTGCCGCATCGGTGAACGGCCTGCGCCGCCGCGGCCGCCATGTCCAGGTCGGCCTGCTGCCGTCCACGACTGGTACGACCCCGGTGCCCATGTCCCGGGCCATCGCCCTGGAGCTGGAACTCCTCGGCAGCCACGGCATGGCGGCCCACACCTACCCGCCCATGCTGGAGTTGGTCCGCTCCGGCGCCCTGCGCCCCGACCTCCTGGTCACCTCGACGATTCCGCTGAGCGCGTCCCCCGGGGCCCTGGCAGCGATGGGTACTACCCCGGGCAACGGAGTGACGGTGATCGAACCGTGGATCTGAGACGTCCTCGACGGACGGGCCGGGTCGTCGCGGTCCCTTCCGGCCCCCGGAGCTACGCACCCGGCACGGCCGCGAAGGCGACGACGGACGAGTGACCCGCCCCGCGTGGGGCGGGTCGTTCGGCGAACCGGAAAGTCAGGTCTCTCCGCGGCCGCGATTGCCGGGGCGGGAGGCCACCCAGTGCCGCACCGTGTCGGCGTACCAGTAGGGCTTTCCGCCCTCCACATGGTCGGGTGGCGGAAGCAGTCCGTGTTTGCGGTAGGACCTCACGGTGTCCGGCTGCACCCGGATGTGCGCGGCGATCTCCTTGTAGGACCAGAGACGACGTTCGGTCATCAGCAGCACCTCCCCGCGCGCGCCGCGGCGGCGACCTGGGGGAGGTCGTCGGGGGAGCCGGGCGCTGCGCTGGCGATCACAAAGCCTGTGCTCCCTCAACGAGGCACCTCGCGAAGCGGACAGGGCTTGTGAACCGGGTGTGACGGAAGGGCCGCGTATCCGGGACATGTGTGACACGGAGGAGTTCTTTGTGACACGGATGATGAATTCGGGGCCGTCAACGGCGTCTTCGCCGCCCCGGACCCACCTCCGAGTTCCGCACACGGATACGGCCCAGGGGCGGCACCCATGTGAATGGGTTACCGCCCCTGGGCCGTGCCGTGAGGAGGAATTGTGCGGCGCGGGTGCCGGGCGCGCGAGGTGCCCGGCACCGGCCCGCTAGCGGTGGGACGTGGTCCTGCCCCGTCGGTACAGGATGAGCCCGCCGGCCAGCATCGCGACGCTGACCGCCGAGGCCGCGAGCAGACCCTCGCTGCCGGTCTCGGCCAGGGCGGCGGGCGCCACGTGCGTCTGCGTGCTGGGCGAGTTGACCGCCGGCACGCCGATCTCCGGCGTGTTCGGCTGCTGCTGGGGAACGCTGGGCTGCGCGGGGTGTTCTTGGCCGGTCTGGCTGGTCCCCTGCGCCGGTGTGTGCGAGACGCCGACACCAGGCTGGGCCGTGCCGGGGCCGCTCGAGCACGGGGCGCAGCTGGAACCGCTGTCACGGGGGGTCTGCGCCGGGACGGAGGGGACCTGCTGCACAGGGGCCGCCTGCGCTGCGGGGCCGCCGTTGGCACAGGAGTTGCCGAACGCGGGGTTCAGCGCCGCGGCCACATTCACCGTGTTGCCGCATACGTTGACCGGGATGTGCACGGGGACCTGGACGGTGTTGCCGGACGCGACGCCCGGTGATCCGGCCGCGGTGCCGTCGGCCTGCGAGTCCGCGAGCACCGGGCTGCCGCACAGGGAGAGGATGCCCGTCGCGGCGGCCGCCGCGACCATTCCCCTGCTCAGGGTCTGTCGCAATCTAGTTGTCTTCCTGCTGGTAGTAGTGGGAAAGCCGGCCCTGGAGCCGTGAAGTGCAGTCCAGGGCCGGCCCTGACACGGCCGGGCGGCTGGTGAGTGAGGACATCAGCCGCGGCGGCTATGACGTCAGCTGTTGGAGCACGCGTTGCCGAACGCCGGGTTCAGCAGCGCGATGACGTTGACCGTGTTACCGCACGCGTTGATGGGCACGTGCACGGGAATCTGGATGACGTTCCCGGACAGAACACCCGGAGAGTTGACGGCGGAACCTTCGGCGCCCGAGTCGGCCATCGCCGGAGCAGCCATTCCCAGGGCCATGATGGCGCCGGCGACAACGGCAGCGCTCTTCTTGTGCTTCACGTGGTTTCCCTTCTGTGCGGTCGTGCCCCTGTGACGGCCGGTGCCCAACGTCGCTTGATTTAGGCAGCTGATGCCATCTGTCGAGGCGGAGGCGACGTCTCGTCATATGTGGTGATCTGCGGGATGGCTGGGCTGTTCGGTGGTGCGGGGCGTTGGTCTTGGGGGAAGAGCTGGAGCTCGATGGTGTGGGTGACGTGGGTGGTGGCCGGTTCGTCGGGTCGCAGGCTGCGGTAGCCGGTGCCGCTGCGCTTGGTGGCGCGGGGTGCGGCGCGTCCGGGGCGGGGCTTGACGGCCTCGCGGATCAGGTCGTCCTGGACGTCACGGACCTTGGCGGTCAGCTGGCGAGGGGAAAAGTCCGCGCCGACGGAGCGTCGGGCGGCGGCGAGGGTCTGCTTGAAGCTGATGTGCGAGACGGGGAGGTGGGCGCGGTGGGCGGAATCGGCGGCCAGCTGGTGGAGGGCCTGGTAGACGCACAGCATGGCCCACAGTTCCTGCTCGACCATGGCGGGGCTGTTCGAGCGGAGGGTGGCGGTTCGCCCGCCGCGCTGCTCGATTTTGATGTGTTTGAAGATCGTTTCGCTGGTCCAGCGCGCCGTGTACAGCTCCGCCAGCTCGCGGGCGGGCGCCGAGGCCGGGTCGAGCAGCGTGGTGATCAGACAGAACAGCTCGGAGGTCTCCCCGCTCGCCCCGTCCTTATCGAGGGTGGTGGTCAGCACCGTGTACTCGATCACCCGCACCGTGATCCGCGCCCCGCGCGGGCCGTTGAGGTGGGAGAGGTAGGTGCCGTCCGACAGGACGTGATCCACCGGCAAGGTGAAGGAGTCCGAGACGCGCCAAAGGAGTTGGGCGCCCCTGTCCGCGGCGGCCTGCCACAGGCCGAAGGCGGGAAAGCCTCGGTCGGCCATCACGAGCATCCCCGTGTGCAGGTGCACCAGCAGGCGCCGTGCCAGGGTCCGCTCACCCACCGCGAAGGAGTCGAAGACCGCGCCGATCATCGCCTTGGTGCCGCACTCCACCAGTGCCAGCAGCCGTACCTGCGGATACGGACCGGGCCGGCCTCCGTTGGAGGCGCGGGTGTAGGCGGCGGCGTTCGCCTCGCTGTCCGGCACGTCGAGCAGGGAGCCATCCAGGGAAGCCAGGCGCAGGCCACGCCAGAAGGCACCGGGGGTGGCCGGACTCCCGCTCGCCCCTGCGACCCGGTCGAACAACAACCGGAGCGGACCGGGCCCCACTCGCTGGCGGGCCAACGTCAGTGAGCCCGTGCCGACCGGCCGCCACTCCTCACCCCGTCGACGCGGCCAATGCTCCACCAACTCCCGCAGCACCAGCCCGTATCCGTTTCCCGTGAACAGCCACATCGTGAGCACGAAGTACACCACCAGCCGCGACGGCAAGGACCGAGTCCGCTCCTCCCGCGCCCCAGCCTCGTCAACCACAAAGTCAACCAACTCGGGCGTAAAGGTCCGCGACAGCAGCCCCATCCGGATCCGCTCCGGGTACGTCTCACCAGCTATGTGACCCCTCGACACAAGAGCGAGATGATAGGCGATCTTAGACTATCCAAGCGACGTTGGCCGGAGCCGAGCGAGCACAACTTGAACAGCTCGCCGCACGACCTGCACACTGTGAAACGAGGAATAGGCGGCTGAAGCAACTCCCGAACTGCATGCGCCAACTAATTCACCCGAACGCCGCCGGTGAATTCATACGCAAAGCGCATCGGGGATCGATCCGATCCCGCAAGAGTCGAGGCAATGCACCGAGCAGGATGGGGAGTTGCTCTAGGGCACGCCCCAACTCGTCACCGGCCTGCTCGTTGCGGGCAGCCGCGTGCAGCCCGAACTTCGGCTGTTGCCAGTACCGTTGCCCGCCAGGACCGGGATGTCGTTCACGAGGTGCGAAAACGATTCGTCACCCTTGGCCCGGGTCGAGTTCCCGGCGCACCGCTGGTTCTGCGCGGCCGAGGACCGGCACGTCCTGGGCCGCGACCGGCACGAGACCCACGAGCGACCCGGCGTTCTCCTTCGCCGGCGGGCCTACGCAGAGCCTGTCGAGCGAGCCCCGGACGAGCGGCTGCTGCGGACGCCGGCCATTCCCTTGCGGAACATTTCCCGTACCTTTCCCGGCCAAGATCCATGGTCCTGCTCTGCCACCAACCCGGCCCCCTCGGAGTGGTTTCGGCAATTCACCCGGACGGGCCGGTCCACGGCGGCTGATTCGGCCATTCCGCAGGTGGGGCGCGGCCCTGTTCCACTCCTCCGTATGGACCATCGGAGTGAATGGGAGCAACCAAGAGATCGCCTGGTAGTTGTCCAGAGCGCTCCGGTGGACGGGGTTTCTCCAGAAGGGACTAGTAGGGCTTGGTCAGGTAGGGGGCGAGCGTGTCGTATCAGGGCCAGGGTCTTCGGCAGGTGGGGCACGCCCCGGCCCAGCAGACGAGGAGGACTTGGAGCCCGGCCACGACCTGGTAGATCGTCAGACCGTGGCCGGTGCTGGCGGGCACAGTCGCTCCAGGGTGCAGAACGCCTGCGCCACCGAGGCCAGCGTGAGATGTCGCAGGAAGCCCTGGTAGGTGCGTCCCTCGAAGTGGCCCAGCCCCAGGGCGGTCTTCAATTCCCGGTAGTCGTGCTCGACCCGCCAGCGGATCTTCGCCAGCCGCACCAGGCGCCGCAGGGGAACGTGGGCGGGCAAGGTGGACAGCCAGTACTTGGTCGGCTCCGGCTCTTTGGCGGGCCACTCGGCCAGCAGCCAGCACACCGGCAGGTCCTCACCGGGGTGCGCCCGGCGGACCCGCGCTCCGGCCGGCCGGACCCGCAGCGCGACGAAGTACGAGCGCAGCGGCCCCTTCGAGCCGCGCCGCCAGGTGACGCGGTGCCGTGCGCCGCGCCCGGCGGCCAGCACGATCTCGCGGACCGACACCGGCTTGTCCCGGTAGCAGGGCACCGGCGGCCGCCCGGTGCCCGACCACGGCGGGGCGGTGCGCGCCGCCGTCTGGGGCAACACCGCGGTATCCGACCGCACCCCGACGACATACGCGATCTCCCGCTCCTCCAGTGCCAGGCGAAAGGCCCCGTCCTGCCCGTAGCCCTCGTCGGCCACCACCAGCGGCGGATCCAGGCCCCAGCAGCGCAGCTCGTCGACCATGTCCACGGCCAGCTGCCACTTCGGCACGTGCCCGACCTCATCGGGGACGCGCGCCCGACGGCGCCGCAGGACGGCGCTCTCGGGCTCGTCTGCGGTGGCCGGATCCCATTCGGCGGGCAGGAACAGCCGCCAGTTCACCGGGCAGGAGGCGGCGTCGGTGACCAGGTGCAGACTCGGCGCGACCTGGCAGTTGGCGGTCTTGCCCAGCGCGCCGCAGTACTGCGCGGCCACCCCGGGGAGGCATGACCGTCCTTGGGGAAGGACACGTCGTCGATCACCCAGGCTGCCGGGTGGATGGCCGGCTCCATCCGCCAGGCCAGCTCGGCCAGCACCATCTGGTGCGACCACGGGGAGTCGGCCAGGAACTGCTGCAGGCCCTGCCGGTCCACCCCCAGCCGGGCGGCCATCGGCTCCATCGACTTGCGCCGCCCCGCGCCCAGCAGCCCCCGCACATACCGCTCGCCCCACCGCCGCTGATCCACCCGCCCGAACGAGCCGAACACCTCGGCCGCGAGCGACTCCAACCGCTGTTGGGCCTCCGTGAGCTCCTGCGGTGTCATTCCCCTCACCTCCGAGAGACGACACACCGCTACTCACCCAAGGTAACCAAGCCCTACTAGCAAGTGATGAAGAAGTTCATGGCTGCCGCGGTAGTCGCCGCATCCGTTGTCGGCGCCTCGGCGGCGGCCGCACAGCAGGCGCTGGCGATCAGCGACGACGGTGGCACGACGTCCACCAACGGCAACAGCTCCACGCAGCAGTACGGCAACTCGGCCACGTACGGCAGCATGAGCCCCCAGATGGCCCTCGTTCAGGGCTCCCTGAACAAGCCCTGTGTCGGCCTGCCGGCCAAGGTCAACGCCGGTTCGCGCGTCGGCGTCGTACCGGTCGCCGTCCAGGACGTCCCGGTCCTGTCCTCGCCGCAGAACCAGCAGTGCACCGAGAACTCCACTCAGGCCAAGGGCGACGAGCCGCTGTCGCACATCCTGGACGACATCCCGGTCCTGTCCGGCAACGGCACCGGCAACAGCTGAGCCCGGTACACCAGGAGTGGCCCGCCGAGCGGCTCGGCGGGCCGCCCCTTTGGCGCGCTCGGGCCGGTGCGACGGCTCTCGTACGGCCTCAGTCGCCGTACAGTTCCTCGATCTCCCGCGCGTACGCCTTTGTCACGGCCTGCCGCTTGATCTTCAGGGAGGGGGTGAGCAGTCCGTTCTCCTCCGTGAACTCGCCCTCGACCAAGGCGAATCTGCGGATGGACTCCGCCCGGGAGACCGCCTGGTTCGCGTGCTCGACGGCCTTCTGCACCTCCGCGCGCATCTGCGGATCGCGGACCACCTCGGACATCGGGGTGTCCGTGGGCAGTTTGCGCACGGCGAGCCAGTGGGCGACCGCTTCGGGGTCAAGAGTGATCAGGGCGGCGACATAAGAGCGGTTGTCGCCCACCACGATGCACTGGCCGACGGGCGAGCGGCTGCGCAGCCGGTCCTCCAGGACGGCGGGGGAGACGTTCTTGCCGCCCTTGGTGATGAGGATGTCCTTCTTCCGGCCGGTGATGGTGAGATAGCCGTCCTGGTCGAGCGCCCCCAGGTCGCCCGTGGCGAACCAGTCGCCGCTGAGCACGGCGTCCGTCGCCGCGGGGTTGTTCCAGTACCCGCCGAAGACCACGCCGCCCTTGATCAGGACCTCGCCGTCGTCGGCGATGCGGACGGCCGTGCCCGGGACGGGCAGGCCCACCGTGCCGGGGCGGGGCCCGAGGGGCGGGACGATGGTGGCGGCGGCACTCGTCTCGGTGAGCCCGTAGCCCTCGTAGACCATGATCCCGGAGGCGTAGAAGAACAGGCTGAGATCCCGGTCGAGCGGGGAGCCGCCGCTGATGGCGTACTGCATCCGGCCGCCCAGCTCCTTGCGGATCCGCCGGTAGACCAGCAGGTCGTACAGTGCCCACGCCGCGTACGACCCCGGGCCCGGGCCCTTGCCGCCGCCCAGGAACTTCCTCAGGTGCGCGGCGCCGAAGCTGACCGCGACACGGTCGGCGCGGTCGAAGGAGGCGCCGCGGCCGATCCGTTCGGCGGTGGCACGACCCGTGTCGTGGATCTTCTCGAAGAGATAAGGGACGGCCACCAGGAACGTGGGGCGGAACTCCCGTAGCGCGGGCCGCAGTTCATCGGGCTTGATGCTCGGGAAGTGGCCCAGCTCGATACGGGCCATCAGGCAGGCGATCTGCAGGGTGCGGCCCAGGATGTGGGCCAGCGGCAGGAACAGGAGGGTCGAGGCGACCTGGCCGGTGACCTCCTTGAAGACGGGGTGGACCAGTTCGACGGTGTTGGCGGCCTCGGCGTGCAGGTTGGCGTGGGTGAGGACGCAGCCCTTGGGGCGGCCGGTGGTGCCGGAGGTGTAGCAGACCGTGGCCACCGTGTCGGGGGTGAGCGCGGCACGGCGTTTGGTCACCTCCTCGTCGGGGATGCCGCGGCCGAGGACGGCGAGCCTGCCGAGGGCGTCCTCGTCCAGACACCACACCTGCGGCGGCTGCGGATGCGAGGCCGTCGCCGTCGCGACCGTGTGCGCGTTCTCCGCGCTCTCCACGACGGTGAAGCGGGCTCCGGAGTCCCGCACGATCCAGTCGACCTGCTCGGCGGAGGAGGTGGCGTAGACGGGAACGGACTGTCCGCCGGCCGCCCAGATCGCGAAGTCGAGAACGGTCCACTCGTAGCGGGTGCGGGACATGACCGCGACCCGGTCGCCGGGTTCGAGACCCGCTGCGATCAGCCCCTTGGCGGTGGCGGTCACCTCGGCGGCGAAGGCGGCCGCGGTCACCGGCCGCCAGGTGGCGCCCTCCTGACGGCGCAGCACCACCGCCCCGGGAGCCTCCGCCGCGTTGGTGAAGGGCAGGTCGGCGGTACTGCCGGCCGAGGGGCGCGGCGCCATCGGCGCGCTGCGCACCTCGCGGACCGTCCCCGCATCGTCCCTGATCAGCTCGACCCCGGCGCGGTCCACCAGGTCGCTGCGCCTCCGTGCCCGTTTCAGATCCCTGCGTACGCTCATGACGGCTCCGGTCGCGGCTCGCGTGCGGACGTGCGTACTTACTTGGAAGTCAACTTACTCGCGAGTTAAGGATTTTCAACGGTGCGGACAAAGATCGTGCGGTTCGAGGGCGCGCGGTGCGGGGGACGGGTCAGTCCACGCCCCGCAGTGCGGACGCCTCCCGGATCGCCTTCGCGAGGCTCCGTACGTCCGTGTCCTGCCGGCGCGCCGCCAGCCCCTCCGCGTGTTCCGCGAGTGCGGTGAGGCCCGGACTGCCGGGGAGCGGGGCCTGGTGCGCGGCGTCCTGGCGCAGGTCGTCGGCGAAGTACGCCGCCGTCGCCGCGACCTGGAGTCCGTACGAGGACCGCCACACATCGTCCTCGAGGGAGCCGGTCTCCAACTGCCCCGACTCCTCGTGCGGGGCGCGGGTGCCGGGATCCAGCCAGCGGACGCTCGCCGTGGCGAGGTGCCCGGTGGCGCCGGGCTGGGTGCGGACCGCGTAGAGCGCGGTGACCGTGTGGCCGGGGCCGACCTCGCCTCCGTCCACGCGGTCGTCGCGGAAGTCCTCGTCGGCGACGCGCCGGTCGTCGTAGCCGACGAGGCGGAACTCCGCCACGGTCTGCGGGTCGAAGGCGACCTGGGCCTTCGCGTCCCGGGCCGTCAGCTCGACGTTCTGCGGCAGCTGCTCGCTGAAAACGCTGCGGGCGTCCTCGTCGGAGGAGACGTACGTCGTGTGCCCGTCGCCCCGGTCGGCGAGGCGTTCCATGAGCGCGTCGCCGTACTCGCTGCCCACACCGACCCCGAAGAGGGTGATGCCGTGCTCGCGGCGGGCGTTCGCGATGCGCTCCAGGATGGTGTCGGCATCGGTGTCGCCGGTGTTGGCCAGCCCGTCCGAGAGCAGCACGACCCGGTTGGTGGCGCCCGGGCGCAGACCCTCGACCGCGGTGGCGTACCCGGTGCGGACACCCGCGCCGAGGTTGGTGGAGTTCGTGGGCCGCAGTTCGTCGATCGCGTCGTGGACGCGGGCGCGGTGGCCGCCGACGCGGGTCATCGGCAGGACCGTCCTGGCCTCGTCGCTGAAGGTGACGAGCGCGATCGAGTCGTCGTCCCGCAGCCGGTCGGTCAGCATACCGAGGGAGTCCCTGACCAGGTCGAGGCGGCCGGGCTCGCCCATGGAACCGGAGACGTCGACGACGAACGTCAGCGCCGCGGGCGGGCGTTCGCCCTCCGGCGCGGTGCGGGTGGCGAGGCCGACCCGGACCAGCGACCAGCCGTCCTTGCCGGTGCGCGCGCCGTCGACGGTGACGGTGAAGCCGTTGCCGCGCGGCCGTTCGTAGTCCTGGCGGAAGCTGTTGACGAACTCCTCCGGGCGTACGGTCGCCGGATCCGGCAGACGCCCCTCGGCGAGGGTGCGGCGCGTGTAGCCGTACGAGGCGGTGTCCACGTCCAGTGCGAACGTGGAGAGGTGGTTCGCACTCTCCCGGCCGTCACTCCGCCCCGCGCTGTACGCGGGTGCGGGGAACGGGGCCGAGCCGTACGACTTGCCCGAGTGGTCCGAGGCGCCGCCCGAGCAGCCGGTGATCAGCAGGCCGCCCGCGATCATGAGCGCGAGCAGCGTGCCGTGCGGTCGTCGTGTCCGGTAGTCCCCCATGGGTGCCCCCTTGTCTCCGCTGACGTCGACGTCTGTGACTGTGACGGCGGAAGGGGCCCGGATGTGCGGTACGGGGCGTTGCGGATGGATCTCGAACCGGCCACGGCGGGCGGCCGCCGAGACCGGTGGGAGATCCTCCGTTGACCTAGGACACGATGTCCTTGCGCGCGAAACCCCGGAAGGCCAGCGCGAACAGCACGAGCGCGTACGTTATGGAAACCACGGTGCCCTGGATCAGGCCGGCCCACTCCGGACGCGGCTGAACGGCGTCGACCCAGGCGTACTGCCAGTGCGCGGGCAGGAAGTCGCGCCAGTGGCCGAGAGCGGTGACCGCGTCCAGCACGTTCCCCACGATGGTGAGACCGACCGCGCCGCCGACCGCGCCCAGTGGCGCGTCCGTCTTGGTCGACAGCCAGAACGCGAGCCCGGCGGTGACCAGTTGGGACACGAAGATGTACGCCACCACGACCGCGAGCCGTCCGGCCGCCGTGCCCGCGGCGAGGGAGCCGCCGGTCGGTATGTCCAGCGGTCCCCAGCCGTAGGCCGCCGTGCCCACCGCGAGCGCGACGACCGGCAGCAGCACCATGGCCGCGAGGCTCAGGCCGAGACCGACCACGAGCTTGGACCACAGCAGCCGGGACCGCGGGACGGGCGCCGCGAGCAGATAGCGCAGCGAGGACCAGCTCGCCTCGGAGGCGACCGTGTCACCGCAGAACAGGGCGACCGGGATGACCAGCAGGAACCCGGCGGACACGAAGAGGTTCACCGCTACGAAGTTGGCGCCCGACGCGGTCGCCGTGTCCATCAGCGTGACCTGGCCGTTGCGGGCGCCGGGTTGACCGCCGATGGCGAAGGCGATCACCAGCACGAAGGGGAGCAGGGCCAGGATCGCGCCCATGACGAGCGTCCGGCGCCGCTTCAACTGCCGGACGAGCTCGACCCGCAGGGGCAGCGTCCGCCGCGCCCGGTAACCGTCGGCCGTCTCCGCCCGCTCGGCGAGCGCACTCATGCGGAACCTCCGATCAGAGTGAGGAAGGCGTCCTCGAGACGCCGGTGGGGACCCAGCGAGGCCACCGGCACCTCGAGCCGGACGAGTTCGACGAGAAGCCGAGCGGCCGCCGCCGACCCGCCGGTGCCCCCGGCAGGCACGGCGGTCACGACCGGCTCGCCGGAGCCCTCGGACACGGCCGGCTCGTCGGAGACCGTCCCGGAGGCGATCGGCTCCTGAGGGGTCACGGCGAGCGCGAGTGCCACCACGGAGACTCCGGCGGGCGAGTCCGGCCCGGCAGAACCGTCCCCGGTCACCATCGGCCCGGCGGGCACATCGGTGGCAACCGCCGCCCCGGACACACCGACCGGTGTCATCGGCTCCGCAGGGGCGGTCGGCTCCGGGTGGCGTCCCGGTGCGACGACTGGCTCGGCGGGGGACGCCAGGCGTACCAGCAGTCCGCCCTCCGTCCGTACCGCCGAGGCCACTCCGGGCAGCGCGGCCACCTTCTCCACGAGCGGGTCGGGGACATCGGCGGCCAGACCGACCAGGAGCGTGTCGCCGGAGCCCACGATCTCGTCCACCGGGCCCGCCTGGATGAGACGCCCACGGTCCATGACCACCAGATGGGTGCAGGACTGCTCGACCTCCGCCAGCAGGTGGCTCGAGACGATCACCGTGCGGCCCGCCGCCGCGTACCGGATCATGACCTTGCGCATCTCGCGGATCTGCGGCGGGTCCAGGCCGTTGGTCGGCTCGTCCAGGATCAGCAGGTCCGGCAGGCCGAGCATCGCCTGGGCGATCGCGAGGCGCTGACGCATGCCCTGCGAGTAGGTGCGCACCGCGCGCGCCAGCGCGTCCCCCAAACCGGCGATCTCCAGCGCCTCGTCCAGATGCGCGTCCTCGGGCGGGCGACCCGTCGCCTGCCAGTACAGCTCCAGGTTCTCCCGGCCGGACAGATGCGGCAGGAATCCGGCGCCCTCCACGAAGGCGCCGACCCGGGACAGCACCGGGGCACCGGGACGGATCGCATGGCCGAAGACCCGGATCTCGCCGGCGTCCGGCTTGATCAGACCCATCAGCATGCGGAGCGTCGTGGTCTTGCCGGCGCCGTTCGGCCCGAGCAGGCCCAGCACCTGGCCCTTCTCCACGCGGAACGAGACGTCCCGCACCGCGTACCGGTCCGCCGCGCCGGCGTATCGCTTGCTCAGGTCCGTGATCTGCAGCGGCACGGAGGCCAGAGCGGGATCGGGCGCGGTGGCCGTTCGGCGCCTGCGGCCCGTCAGGAGCAGTGCGAGGGCGATCAGCGCGCCGGCCGGCGGGAACCACCACACCCAGGAGGGAAGCGGGGCCGCCGCGGTCGTCACACCCGGTGCCGTCGGCACCTCCAGAGCACCCTTCAGGGCGACCGTGTACGTGGCGGGCGCCGCCGGGGAGGCATAGCCGAGGTCGGTCGAGGCCAGGACCAGCCGCAGCTGGTGCCCCTTCTGCACCTCGTGGTCGATCGCGGGCAGGGTCAGCGTGACGTCCTTGCCGGCCTTGGCGCCGGTCACCCGGACGGGGGCGACCAGTTGTGAGGGCAGGACCGGCTGGACGCTGCCTGGCCCGACGTCGTACACCTTGCCGAACAGGACGGCGTCGTCACTCGTCGACGTCACATGGACGGTCACCGTCGGCGAGCCGGTGATCCACAGGTCGCCGCGTACGGGTTGTGAGTCGAAGTGCGCGTACTGCCCGGGGAAGTCCAGCGACGCCCCGATGCCCAGCGACGACAGCTGGGACAGGCCGCCTTGGCCGCCGAGACCGGGGAGCGCGGAGACAGCGGGCGGGTTGGCACCCGCCGGGTTCGCGAAACTCTGCTGCCGACCGCTGAGCGAGACCGTCCTCCGGCCGCTCTCCAGCCCCGGGTACAGGTCCCCGCTCGCGCCCCGGAGCAGGATCGTGCCGTCCGTGGAGTTGAAGCCGCCGGTGCGGGTGATGCGGAAGGCAGGGCCGGTGTCGACACCCGTCTTGTCCTTCAGATAGCGGTCGAACCACGCCGTGACGCGCGCCTGTACGCGACTCGTCTCCAGGTCCCCGCCGTCGTGCCCGCCCGCGATCCAGTCGACGTCCACGGGGGCGCCGTTGGCCCTGATCGCCCTGGCCGCCGCATCGGCCTGGCCGAGCGGGAACAGTGAGTCGGACTGACCCTGCACCAGGAGCGTGGGCACCTTGATGTCCTTGCCGACCGCGAACGGGGACCGCTCCTCCAACAGAGCCCGCGCCTGCGCGTCGGGCATCCCGGACTCGGCCACCCGGTCGTACATCCGGCACAACTCGGTGGTGAATCTGCCGCAGCCGCCGCCGGAGTTCATGAAGACGCCGGCCCACAGCTTCTTGAACACCCCGTTCGGGAACAGGGCGTCCGCCAGATTCCAGTAGGTGATGGCCGGGGTGATCGCGTCCACCCGGTGGTCGTACCCCGCGGCCAGCAGCGAGATGGCACCGCCGTACGACCCGCCCGCCATGCCCACGCGCGGGTCGCCGGGCTTGTCGAGCTGGACGTCGGGCCGCTTCGCCAGCCAGTCGATCAGCTTCGAGACGTCGGCCACCTCGCCCTTGGGGTCGTTGAGCCCGATCTTCCCGGTGGACCTGCCGAATCCGCGTGCCGACCAGGTCAGCACCGCGTACCCGTCGCGCGCGAGCTGCTCGGCCTGGCCCTCGACGTCCTTCTTGCTGTCGCCGAAGCCGTGCGCCAGCAGGACGGCCGGGCGGCGGCCACCGGATCCCGAGGTGAAGTACGAGGTGTCGATCCGGACTCCGCCGCCCATGTCCATGAGCCTGTCGGCGCGGTGCACGGCAGGCGCGTCGTCCGAGGCGACGGCCGTCCACGTGCCGGCACCGGCCAGTACGAGGAGGACCGCGGCCACGGCGGCCACGGTCCTTCGGCGCAGCCCCCGGACTGCCCGCAGTCGAAGATCCATGCGTCAACGGTAAGGCCCGGCACCGACAACCGAAGCAGCCGCCGGGCTGAACCGCTGCCCTCCCGGAGGCGTACGGCTCCGCTGCCGCCTACCGCAGGCGTGGTACGTGAAGGCCGGAGGAAAACCGCCGTGCCACGGCCGCCGCGGAAGTCGCCGTGACCGGGAGCTCGTCGACCGGCCCGCGCGCGGAACAGGCCGAGCGGTTCCTGACCGCCGCGGGGGACCCTTCGACCGGCTCGTGCGTACCGAACGGGCCGAGCGGTTCTTGAGCGACGACCGCGGCCGGCCACCGTCTCTCCCCGGCCCGCGACGAAGGCGCAGCCACCCCTGGCGGTTCCGTCAGCCGCGGTTACCCCAAGGTGAGGCGCCGGTCCCGGGGGATGACGCGGACCATGGAGTTGACCAGGTGGTCCACGGCGTCCGCCCCTGGTCTGTCGGAGAGGTTCGACAGCAGCCGCACCATGGCACCCATGACGCGCGGCGACTTCACCGCGTTCTGGGTGACCAGGCTGGTGAACATCGGACGGGCCATCAGCGAGGAGAAGCCCCGTCCCAGGCGGTAGTAGCGGCCGAGGCGGGTGGAGATCTCCTGGCGGTAGCCGCTGAGAACCTGTTCACGGGAAACCCCCGAGGGCCGGCTGACGGCCTGGGCCACGAGGTCGGCGGCGAGTTCCGCCGACTCCATCGCGTACGCGATGCCTTCGCCGTTGCACGGGTTGACCATGCCTCCCGCGTCACCGATCAGCAGGAGACCGCGGTGGTAGTGCGGCAGGCGGTTGAATCCCATGGGCAGTGCGGCGCCGCGCAGCGGGCCGTCGGCGCTTCTCTCGTCGTGCAGTCCCCACTCCTGCGGGGTCCGGTCGAGCCACGGGGCGAGCATCTTGCGGACGTCGGTGGCGCCGGTGCGCGAGTCGTTGAGGACGCCGAGGCCCACGTTCACCCGGCCGTCGCCCATGGGGAAGATCCAGCTGTAGCCGGGGAGGATCCGTCCGTCCGGGCGGCGCAGGTCCAGCCAGGACTCCAGGTAGGGGTCCTCGTGCTTGACGGGGCTGCGGTAGTAGCGGCGCACAGCGGTGCCCACGGGACGGCTCGCCAGTCGGGTGACGCCCATGGCCAGGCCCAGTCGTCCGGCGACGCCGTCCGCCGCGATCACCACCGGCGCGCTGAACGTGAGGGGCCTGCGCTCGGGGCCCACGGCGACGACGCCGGTGATCCGCCCGCTCGCGTCCTGGACGGGTTCGACGGCCTTGGTCCCCGTGTGCAGCACGGCACCCGCCGCGACCGCCCGCTCGGCGAGGATCCGGTCGAAGTCGTGCCGGGTGCGGGTGAGGCCGTAGCCAGGGAATGAGCCGCTTTCGGGCCAGTCGACCTCGAGGACCACTCCGCGGGAGACGAAGCGCAGCCCTCGGTTGCGGCTCCAGCCCGGAGCGGACGTGTCGATGCCCATGCGCACGAGGTGCCGGACGGCGCGCGGGGTCAGCCCGTCCCCGCAGACCTTCTCCCGTGGAAAGACCGCCTTTTCGACCATGACCACGTGCACACCCTGCCGCGCCAGGTGGTACGCGGCCGTCGATCCCGCCGGACCGGCCCCCACGACGAGCACCTGTGAGTCGATCCGTTCCGGACCCCTCACGTTCGTGGCTCCCCCGGTGCGGACCCCGACGCGCCGGACGCGGACGCGTCGGACGCCTGCGGGACGGTCGCGCGGTGCAGCGCGACGATGCCTCCGGTGAGGTTGCGCCAGGCGACGTGTCCCCAGCCGGCCTCTTTGATCATCGTGGCGAGCCGGGGCTGGTCGGGCCAGGCGAGGATGCTGTCCGACAGGTAGGTGTAGGCGGCCGGATTGCTGGAGACACTGCGGGCGATCCGCGGCAGGCCGCCCATCAGGTAGCGCAGGTAGACGGTGCGGAACGGCGGCCAGACGGGGTGACTGAACTCGCAGACGACAAGCCGTCCGCCGGGCCGGGTGACCCGTGCCATCTCGCGCAGCGCGGCCACCGGGTCGACCACGTTGCGCAGGTCGAACATGATGGTCACGGCGTCGAAGGCGTGTGCCTCGAAGGGCAGCGACAGAGCGTCCCCGACACGGATGTCCACGGACCTGCCACCGCCCTGGGAGACCATCCCCGGCGAGCGGTCGATGCCGATGACCGTGGCTCCTGACCTGGCCAGTTCCTCGGTGGACACCCCCGTCCCGCAGGCGACGTCGAGGCATCGGTCGCCCGCGCGGAGGCCCAGTGCCGCCCGGGTACGGGCGCGCCACACCCTGTCGCGGCCGCCGGACAGCAGCGTGTTGGTCCGGTCGTAGTGGTGTGCCGCTTCGTCGAACATGCGCGTGACGTCATCCGGATTCTTGGCGAGAGTCGCACGGTTCACCGACCGCTCCTCAGATCTGTCCAGGCGGAGGTGACTACAGGTTTCCCCGGCGTTCCTGTTCACGTTCCACGGCCTCGAACAAGGCCTTGAAGTTCCCTTTTCCGAAGCCCTGGCTGCCGTGACGTTCGATCAATTCGATGAAGAAGGTGGGGCGGTCGACGAGTGGCCGGGTGAAGATCTGCAGCAGATAGCCGTCGTCGTCCCGGTCGACCAGAATTCCGCGTTCGCGCAGTGCGGCGATGTCGACGCGGACCGTCCCGATACGGGCGCGGAGTTCCGGGTCGTCGTAATAGGTGTCGGGGGTCGTCAGGAAATCGACGCCCGCCGACCGGAGCGCATCGGTCGCGGCGAGGATGTCGTCCGTTTGCAGGGCGATGTGCTGGACGCCGGGCCCGCGGTGGTACTGAAGGTATTCGTCGATCTGGGACCGCTTCTTCCCGGGAGCCGGTTCGTTCAGCGGGAGTTTCACCTTTCCTGTCCCGTCGGCGACGACCTTGCTCATGAGGGCGGAGTACTCGGTGGCGATGTCGTCGCCGATGAACTCCGCCATGGTGGTGAAGCCCAGTACACGCCGGTAGAAGTCGACCCATTCGTCCATGCGGCCGTATTCCACGCATCCCACGGTGTGGTCGACGCGGTGGAAGAGCCGGGGGCCGCGGGGTGCGGGAGCCACGGACGGCCGGTCGAAGCCGGGCATGAACAATCCCTGGTACCGGCCGCGTTCCACCAGGGTGTGGCGCAGTTCCCCGTAGGTGGCGAGGGCGGCGGTACGGATCTGCCCCGACTCGTCGGCGTGGGTGGTGGGTTCCTGGACCAGGGTGGCCCCGGCGGCGACCGCGTGGGCCACGGCCGCGTCGAGGTCGGCCACTTCAAGGGCGATGTCACTGACACCGTCCGCGTGATCGGCGGCCCATCGGGCGGCGGTGCTGTCCGGCTCGACTCCGCCGGTGACAAGGAGCCGCACCTCACCGGAGGTGAGCAGATATTCCACCGTGCCGTGGCGGGACTTCTCACCGGCGCGATGGGCGGTCAGCTCCATGCCGAAAGCCGTGACATAGAAGTACGCTGCCTGCCGCGCGTTTCCCACGCACAGCCGAATGTGATCGATCCCCAGGAGTTCCGGAGGTCTTTTTCCGTCAGAACCCGCGTCCTGCTCCAGGGAACGAGGGGAAAGCGTGGTCGTGTGCAGCTCCATGCCCGGAGTCCTTTGTCGTGAGGACAAACGGAAGGATTCCCGCCGACGCAGCATCCTGGCATGCCCGATGCCGGGAAACACCGGCCCCTGGACCGGGTGAGTGACCCATTCACCCGCAGGGACCAGGGGTCCTTCGCCGCACTGATCTCGCGTGCGAGCATGCGTCGTCGCCACAGTGCCGCATGACGCACGGCCACCGCGCATGCGCGCCCGTCCTCCTACGCCGCCAGAAGGCTCCTCATGACGTCATCCACCACGGCGCAGCCCTCCGGGGCGCAGGCCGCTCCCGGACAGCCGCCTCACGGGCTGACCATGGACCGCCTGTCGTTCATCCTGTTCGGGCACGCGGCCTTCCAGTACCTGAACGCGGCCTGCGAACTCGGCCTGATCGAACTGCTCCTCGCGCAAGGCCCGCTGACGGAGGCGGAGATCCGCGACCGCCTGGAGCTCAAGGAGCGGGCCGGGGCCATTCTGCTGCTGGGGTGCACCTCCCTCGGTCTGACGGTCAAGGAAGGGTCGCGCTACCGGGCAGCCGACCTCATCGTCGCACTCGAGAAGGACGGGACCTGGCCCAAGATCAAGGACACGGTCGGCTTCGAACAGCACATCGTCTACGAAGGACAGGCGGACTTCGTCGACTCACTGCGGCAGAACACCAACGTGGGCCTGCGGCGCATTCCGGGTGACGACCCCGACCTGTACCACCGCTTCGCCGGCCACCCGCGCCTCGAAGACGTCTTCTACCGCTACATGCGCTCCTGGTCCGAACTGGCCAACGAACACCTCGTGCGCAAGCTCGACCTCACCGGTGCGAGGCGTCTGCTCGACTGCGGCGGTGGCGACGCCGTCAACGCGATCGCCCTGGCCCGGCACAATCCCGGCCTCGACGTCACCGTGCTGGAGATCCCCGCGTCCGCCAAGGTGACCGAGGCTCGGATCGCCCAGGCGGGCCTGGCCTCCCGGGTCTCGGTACACCCGTGCGACATGTTCGCCGACCCGTTCCCGGCGGACATGGACTGCGTGCTCTTCGCACACCAACTGGTCATCTGGACCCCCGAGGAGAACACGGCCCTCCTGCGGAAGGCCCACGAGGCCCTGCGGCCCGGCGGCCGTGCCGTCGTCTTCAACTCGATGTCCCACGACGAGGGGGACGGACCGCTGATCGCCGCCCTCGACAGCGTCTACTTCGCGTCCCTGCCCGCCGAGGGCGGGATGATCTATCCCTGGCGCGTGCACGAACAGTGCCTGCGGGAGGCGGGGTTCGGCGCCGTCGAGCGGATGACGGTGCCCGGCTGGACTCCGCACGGCATCATCGTGGCGACCAAAGAGGCCCTATGAGCCCCACTCGGGCGGCCGCCGCACCGGCCGGGATCGGCCCGGTGGCCGCCTTCCTCAGACTGGCCCGGGTCAAGTTCCTGTTCCAGAGCATGATGGTGACCGGCTTCGGGGTCACCCTGGCCGTCCACGCGACGGGCGAGTTCTCCTTCTCGGCGTATCTGCTCACTCTCGGGTTCGCCTGGTCGACCCACCTGATGACGCACTTCTGCAACGAGTACTTCGACCTCGACGCGGACCGGGCCAACCCGTCCCCCACGTCCTGGACCGGCGGCAGCCGGACCCTGGTCGACGGGCTCCTCCAGCCCGGTGTCAGCCTCTCCGCCGCCTTCGTCGCCCTGTTCACCGGCATCGCGCTGACGGCCGCGATGCCCAGCGGATCCGCGAGATTCCTGGCCGTCACGCTGATGGCACTGGCCTGGTTCTACACGGCTCCTCCCTTGCGGCTGAACTACCACGCGTTCGGCGAAGTGACCTGCGCGGCCGTGCTCTACGGCATGGGCCCGCTGCTGGCCGCCCTGCTGCAGGCCGGCCGGTTCAGCCCGCTGCTGCTGTGGTGCACGGCCGTCGTCTGCCTTCTTCAGGTGCTGCGCTGCCTGATCATGAACCTGGCCGACATCGAAGGCGACCGACTTGTCGGCAAGCACACCCTCGCCGCCGCCCTCGGCCCGGTGCGCGTGGTCAACGCGTACGGGGCCGGGCAGGCGGGCCTCTACACCGGCGTGCTGGCGCTGACCGCCACCGGTCGGCTGCCGCTGATCGTGGCGGCCGCCCTGTTCGTGTGCGCTCCGGCCGGCATCCATGCCTTCCGGGGACTGCGGCGCGGAGCGCTGGCGGAGCCGTACAGCGCGGACCGCGTCACCTTCTGGGCCTCCATGCAGCTTCCGCTCACCACCTGCGCGACCACGACGGCGCTGCTCGTCGACCTCGCCGTGCGCGGCACACCGGCACCCGCGCTGTGGGTCGTCATCGCGGTGGGCACCTCCGCGCTGTTCGTGGGGTGGCTGGTCCGGACGGCTGTGGCCGCGCACCGGCGGCGGCCCGGGCGCGGACGCGCCACTCCGGCTCCGCGCCCCGTCGAGGACCGGGCACCTCAGCCATGAGCGGTCCGGCACACGCGTCAGAGGCCGGCACACAGATCTGCGGGACGGCGGCGGCACTCCAAGCCCTCGGTGTCCAAGCCCTCGGTGCCGTGCCCATGCCCCGCTGCCGGCGGGAGCGATGCACCGCGGCGGCGGGGCACACCGCCCGGCGGGAGACCTGAGGGTGCCCGCCACATGGTGGCACCGCACGGGCGCGACCCCGCCCTGGGGAGACGCACTTCGGTCCCACGGTGCCCGGATGGAGGGGTATCTGTGGCGGTTCACGGACACCGAGCGGCGCCGGGTCCTCGTGGTCGCGTGCGCGGTCAACCACCACCGGAGCCGTACGTGGGGAAGCGTGACGGTCGCGGCGAGCCCGCTCTCCCTCGTCCGATCGACCACTCAGGACGGGGCCTGGGCCGCCTCCGGCCGCCACGCGGTGCGCGTTCCGCCCGTGCTCGACTTCGCCCGCGACACGCTGTGCGTCCGTTTCGCGGACGTGTGCCTGGAGGCGACCGTCGTGCCCGCGCCGGCGCGGCGGACCCTCCTTCCGGCCGCGAGCGTCTTCTCCCTGCTGCCGGGGCTCAACCACTACTGGCACCCTCACCTCTTCGACGCGCGGGTTGAGGGGACGGTACGGCTGGGTGAGCACTGCTGGGACCTCTCGGCGTGCGAGGTGTACGCGGAGAAGTCCTGGGGGCGTGGCTTCCCTCCCCAGTGGTGGTGGGGGCAGGCCCAGGGTTTCGACGGCGGCGGAATCGGTGTCGCGTTCGCCGGCGGCCTGCTCGGGCGGGGCCCGGTCACCGTGCCGGTCAGCGGCATGGTGATCAGCATGGGCGGCCGGCGCGTCCACCTGTTCCCTCCGGCGGCGATCGTGCGGGGCGGACACCGGGCCGGCCGGTGGCGGCTCACCGCCACCGGACCGCGCATCCGTGCTGAGCTCACCGGTGAGGCGGCGGGCAGCCCCGTTCTGCGGCTGCCCCTGCCCTCCCTCACCCCACACCGTCTCGGCCACTCCACCCACCATCCGGTGGGCACCGTCCACCTCCGTGTCCTGCGCGGCGGCCGTCCGGTGTACTCGGGTTCCTCGGCACTCGCCGCTCTGGAGACGGGTGTGGCTCCGGCCCTCTGACCTGCTGCGGACAGCCCCCGGCGGGACTCTCCAGGGGGTTCAGACCTGTGCGTCCTCCGGGATCGACACCAGCCAGCGGGTGTCGCGGCGCGGGCGCAGGTACAGGGCCCAGTACAGCGTGGCGACCGCCGTGATGCCGCCCGTCCACAGCAGGTAGTCGACCTCCTGCTGGCTGAGGACGTACGCGAGGACCGCGATCAGCAGGAGCGGCATCGCGGGCCACAGCGGCATCCGCCACGCGGGCGTGTGCCGGTGCGAGCCGCGCCGGGCGAGCAGGGCGGCGACGGCCACCAGCAGGTACATGCCCGTCACCGAGACGCCGGTGACGCCGTAGAGGGTGTCCAGATTGACGAAGCAGAGGAGCGCGCCCGGGACACCGACGACCAGGGTGGCGACCCACGGGGAGCCGAACCGGCCGAGCTTGGACAGGGCGTTGTTGACCGGCCCGGGCCAGGCCTTGTCGCGGGCCGAGGCGAACAGAACGCGGGAGTTCTGGATGACCATGACGATGCCCGCGTTGATGATGGCGAGCGCCACGCACAGGCTCACGAAGGTGCCGACGGCCGAGTTGGACCAGGCGGTCACCATGCCGCTGATGTCGCCGCTCGTCAGCGCCTTCAGGTCGGAGGCGCCCATGGTGATGGCCACGACCGGCACCAGGATGACCACGGTGGAGATGGCGAGGGTGGCGAGGACCGTGCGGGCGACGTTGCGGCGCGGGTTCTCCAACTCCTCGGAGAGGTAGACGGCGGTCGAGAAGCCCTGGGTGACGAAGAGGGCGATGGCGAGCCCGGAGACCACCAGCATGGCCGTCACGGTGTCCGTGTGGCCCTGTGAGCCGGCCACCTGCATCGAGACCAGGCTGCTCGGGCCTCGCTGGCTGTGGGTGAAGCCCAGGACCGCGACGACGCCCGCGGCCACCACTTCCAGGACCAGGAAGATACCGGTGATCCAGGCGTTGGCACGGAGGTCCAGCAGACCGGCCAGGGTGGCGAGCAGCATGACTCCCGCACCCGTCATCGCCGGGTCCAGGTGGACGATCGGTGCGAGGTAGTCCGCCGTGCCGATCGCGATCACCGGCGGAACGATCACGACGACCAGCAGGGACAGCACGAAGACCAGCCAGCCCGCCAGCCGTCCGGCCAGCGTCGAGACCATCGCGTACTCGCCGCCCGCGCTGGGGATGAGGGTGCCCAGCTCCGAGTAGCAGAACGCCACGGCGATACAGAGGAGGGAGCCGATCGCGATCGTCACGGCGGTCGCGGTGCCCAGCGAGCCGAACAGGTCGGGTACGACCACGAAGAGCGTGGAGGCGGGCGTCACGCAGGACAGCGTGAGCAGGGTGCCGCCGACGACGCCGATGGAGCGCTTGAGCGTCTTGGGACTGCTCTCCGGTGCCGGGGCTACGGAGGTGTCGACAGGGCGGAGCGTATCGGTCATGCGGCGGGTTCCGATCGACTCGTGCGGCGGTGGTTCGGGCGGGAGCGCTATCGCCTCCGGAGGCTGGGTCGTCCTGCTGCTCGTCCTCTCCCGGTGGGCTGCATGGAACCCCGACGAAAACCGCTGCGTCAATGGCCGTTTACCTTCGGATTCCGTACTTGTAAAGCGACCTACGTCACGTTGCTTTCTCAGGACATGGCGTCCATCTTTCTCATTACTCAAAACCTTGCGTCGTTGGACCTTGCTTTCGAAGGTGTTTCACGGTCTGAGCCTTCATCACCCGTTTGATGACACCCATACGGGAACCGCAGCGAACGCGTTAAAAAAATGTCAGGCCGTCCGGTATCCGGACGGCCTGACGGGGCTTACGACGGTGCGTCAGTGGTTGCGCGGGAACCCGAGGTCGACGCCCGCGGGGGCCTCCGACGGGTCGGGCCAGCGGGAGGTGACCACCTTGCCGCGGGTGTAGAAGTGCGTGCCGTCGTTGCCGTAGATGTGGTGGTCTCCGAAGAGCGAGTCCTTCCAGCCGCCGAAGGAGTGGTAGCCCACCGGGACCGGAATCGGCACGTTGACGCCGACCATGCCCGCCTCGACCTCGAGCTGGTAGCGGCGGGCCGCGCCGCCGTCCCGGGTGAAGATGGCGGTGCCGTTGCCGAACGGCGAGGCGTTGATGAGCTCGACGCCCTCCTCGTAGGTGTCGGCGCGCAGCACGCACAGCACCGGGCCGAAGATCTCGTCCTGGTAGGCCTTCGCCGTGGTCGGCACCTTGTCCAGCAGCGAGATGCCGATCCAGTGGCCGTCCTCGTAGCCGTCGACGGTGTAGCCGGTGCCGTCCAGGACGACCTCGGCGCCCTCCGCCGCCGCGCCCGCCACGTACGACGCCACCTTGTCGCGGTGCACCTTCGTGATCAGCGGGCCCATCTCGGAGGTCGTGTCGTTGCCCGGACCGATCTTGATCTTCTCGGCGCGCTCGCGGATCTTCTCCACCAGCTCGTCGCCGATGGCGCCGACGGCCACCACCGCGGAGATCGCCATGCAGCGCTCTCCCGCCGAGCCGTACGCCGCCGAGACCGCCGCGTCGGCCGCCGCGTCCAGGTCGGCGTCCGGCAGGACCAGCATGTGGTTCTTGGCGCCGCCCAGGGCCTGGACGCGCTTGCCGTTCGTGGAGGCCGTGGTGTGGATGTAGCGGGCGATCGGGGTCGAGCCCACGAACGACACCGCCTTGACGTCCGGGTGCTCCAGCAGCCGGTCGACGGCCACCTTGTCCCCGTGGACGACGTTGAAGACGCCGTCCGGCAGTCCGGCCTCCGCCAGCAGTTCGGCGAGGCGGACGGACGCCGACGGGTCCTTCTCGGAGGGCTTCAGCACGAACGTGTTGCCGCATGCGATGGCGATCGGGAACATCCACATCGGGACCATCGCCGGGAAGTTGAACGGCGTGATGCCTGCGACGACGCCCAGCGGCTGCCGGATCGAGGCCACGTCCACGCGGCTGGCGACCTGCGTGGACAGCTCACCCTTCAGCTGCACGCTGATACCGCACGCCAGGTCGACGATCTCCAGGCCGCGGGCGACCTCGCCGAGCGCGTCGCTGTGCACCTTGCCGTGCTCGGCGGTGATCAGCTCGGCGATCTCGTCGCGGTGCGTGTCCAGCAGCGCCCGGAACTTGAAGAGGATGGACGTGCGCTGCGCCAGCGAGGACTGGCCCCACGTCCGGTAGGCGTCCTTGGCCGCCGCTACGGCCGCGTCCACCTCGTCGACGGACGCGAAGGCGACCTTCGTGGTGACGGCGCCGGTCGCCGGGTCCGTCACCGGACCGTACGTACCCGACGCGCCTTCGACGGTCTTGCCGCCGATCCAGTGATTGACGATCTTCGTCATGCCCAGAAACTCCTTCACAGATGGCGGCGTCGGGTCGAGACGTGCCGGTCGTACTCCTCGCGCGCCTTGACCGCCGACGGCCTTGTCGCGGTCTCGGCCACAGGTACATCCCACCAGGCCTGTGCCGGGGGCGCGCCCGACACAGTGTCTGAGGTTTCGCTCTCCACGTAGACACATGTGGGAGTGTCCGCGTCGCGCGCCTCGGCGAGGGCGGCACGCAGGCCCTGCACGGTCTTCGCACGCAACACGCGCATGCCCAGGCTCGCCGCGTTGGCGGCGAGGTCCACCGGCAGCGGCGCCCCCGTGTAGGTGCCGTCCTGCGCCCGGAAGCGGTAGGCGGTGCCGAAGCGCTCGCCGCCCACCGACTCCGACAGGCCGCCGATGGAGGCGTAGCCGTGGTTCTGCACGAGCAGGACCTTGATCGCTACGCCTTCCTGCACGGCCGTGACGAGCTCCGTCGGCATCATCAGATACGTGCCGTCGCCGACCAGCGCCCACACGGGCCGGTCCGCGGCGGCCATCTTCACGCCGATGGCCGCCGGGATCTCGTAGCCCATGCACGAGTAGCCGTACTCGAGGTGGTACTGGTCACGGGAGCGGGACCGCCACAGCTTGTGCAGGTCGCCAGGGAGCGAGCCGGCCGCGTTGACGATGATGTCCGACTCGTCGACGACGGCGTCGAGTGCGCCGATGATCTGCGGCTGAGTCGGCCGGACGTCGGGTTCGGCGGCCTCGAAGCAGGCCTCGACCCGGTGCTCCCAGCGCTGCTTGTCCTCCGTGTACTCGGCGACGTACGCCGCGTCCACGCGGTGGTCGTGCAGTTCCAGCGCCTCGGTCAGTTCCTCGATACCGCTGCGCGCGTCCGCGACCAGTGGCCGGCCGGAGAGCTTGTGGCCGTCGAACGGGGCGATGTTGAGGTTGAGGAAGCGGACGCCGTCGCCGCTGAACAGGGTTCCGGAGGCCGTGGTGAAGTCGGTGAAGCGGGTGCCGATGCCGATCACCAGGTCGGCGGTGCGGGCCAGTTCGTCGGCGGTCGCCGTCCCGGTGTGCCCGACGCCGCCCACGTCCTGCGGGTGGTCCCAGCGCAGCGAGCCCTTGCCGGCCTGCGTGGACGCGACCGGGATGAGGGTCGCCGAGGCGAACTCGGCGAGGGCGCCCTCGGCACGGCTGTGGTGGACGCCGCCGCCGGCCACCACGAGCGGGCGTCGGGCGGAGCGGATCGCCTGGACGGCCTCGGCGAGTTCGACGGGGTCGGCGGCCGGACGGCGCACCGTCCACGTCCGCTCGGCGAAGAACTCCTCGGGCCAGTCGTAACCCTCGGCCTGCACGTCCTGCGGCAGCGCGAGCGTGACCGCGCCGGTGTCGACCGGGTCGGCGAGGACGCGCATGGCCCCGAGTGCGGCCGGTATCAGCGCCTCGGGGCGGGTGATCCGGTCGAAGTACTTCGAGACCGGCCGCAGACAGTCGTTGACGGACACGTCCCCGGCGTGCGGGACCTCGAGTTGCTGGAGCACCGGGTCGGCCGGACGGGTGGCGAAGACGTCGCCGGGGAGCAGCAGGACCGGGAGGTGGTTGATCGTGGCGAGAGCGGCGCCGGTGACCAGGTTGGTGGCACCGGGCCCGATGGACGTCGTGACGGCATGTGTGGAGAGCCGGTTCGACTGGCGGGCGTAACCCACCGCCGCGTGCACCATCGACTGCTCGTTACGGCCCTGGTGGTAGGGCATGGCATCGCCGTACTCGAGCAGGGCCTGCCCGATGCCCGCGACGTTGCCGTGGCCGAAGATGCCCCATGTCGCGCCGATCAGCCGGCGGCGCACGCCGTCGCGCTCGGTGTACTGGGCGGCCAGGAAGCGTACGAGCGCCTGCGCGACCGTGAGCCTCGTCGTCGAGGTCATCGGTATCCCTCCGTATGGTCCGGGTGGAAGCAGATCCGCCACTGGCGCTCCCCACCCGGCCCGGCCATGACGTTCAGGTAGTACATGGTGTGTCCGGGCTGGGCGATGGAGGGGCCGTGCCAGCCGTCGGGTACGAGCACGGCGTCGCCGCTGCGGACCTCGGCGAGGACGTCGGATCCGCCCTCACGGGAGGGGAATACGCGCTGGTACCCGAAACCGTTCGGGCCCTCGATCTCGAAGTAGTAGATCTCCTCCAGCTCCGTCTCCTCGCCCGGCCGCGTCTCGTCGTGCTTGTGGGGCGGGTACGAGGACCAGTTGCCGCCGGGCGTGATCACCTCGACGGCGATGAGCTTGTCGCACTCGAAGGCGTCGGCCGAGGCGAAGTTGCGCACCCGGCGGGCGCAGGTGCCACTGCCGCGCTCTTCGACGGGGACCTCCGGCGCGGGGCCGTAGCGGGCGGGGAGTCGGCGCTCGCACTTCGCTCCTGCCAGGGCGAAGCGGCCTCCCGCGCCGGAGGCGATCTGGACCCGGGCGTCCCGGGGCACGTACGCGAAGTCGGAAGCTCCCGCGAATACGTCGTCCCTGCCCAGGAGTTCGAACCTTTTGTCCTCAATGTGCACGTTACAGGCACCCTCGAGGGGAAGCACGATCCATTCGCTGTCACCGGTGGTGAACATGTGCGAACCGCCGGGCGCGAGTTCCACGATCCGAAGGCTGCTGTGACTCCAGCCGGCCCGCTTGGGGGCGATGTCGAGGGCGTACTGCGCGTTCGCGGTGGCGCCCCTCGGGACGTACAGCTCGTTGCTCATGCGGCCCTCACAGAAGTCCTACGGCGGTGTCCACGGCCGCGATGACGTCGCCGTCCGCCGGGTACAGCAGCGAACGGCCCACCACCAGGCCCTTGACAGTGGGCAGTTGGAGGGCGCCGCGCCACTTCTCGTACGCGCCCTCCTGGTCCTCTCCGACGTCACCGCCGAGCAGCACGGCGGGCAACGTGGAGGTCTCCATGACCCGGGCCATGTCGTCCGGGTTCTCCGTGACGGGGACCTTCAGCCAGGTGTACGC
Organism: Streptomyces sp. CA-106110; assembly: GCF_050936285.1. Classification (NCBI taxonomy): domain Bacteria; kingdom Bacillati; phylum Actinomycetota; class Actinomycetes; order Kitasatosporales; family Streptomycetaceae; genus Streptomyces; species Streptomyces sp. CA-106110. The sequence continues at coordinate 7,742,872 of NZ_JBNJNB010000001.1, forward strand.
CGAACTCCCGCCCAGACCACTGGCGATGGCGATGGACCTGGTCACGGCGTCCGCGCTCAGGTCGTTGCGGAGCGCGCCCCCGGCGATGCGGCGGCTGATGAACGGCTCGACGAAGACGGGCAGCCGGCGCTCGGCCATCTCGTTGATGCAACGCGCGGCGGACTCCAGGGTGTCGAGCGATCCCGGATCGTCGTAGTCGATGCGGAGCAGCAGTTTTCCCGCGTCGAAGCCGAGCCGCTCGATGTCCTGCGGGCGGTGGCCGGTGAACCGGTCGTCCAGTTCGAAGGAGGCGCCCTGAAGGCCGCCGCGGTTCATCGACCCCATGACGACCTTGCCGTCCAGGGCGCCGAGCAGCAGCAGGTCGTCCAGGATGTCGGCGGTGCCGAGCACCCCGTCGACACCGGGACGGGACAGTGCCAGGCACAGCCGCTCCAGCAGGTCGGCGCGGCTCGCCATCGCCATCCTGCGGTCGCCGACACCGAGGGCGCCGCGGGCGGGGTGGTCGGCGGCGACGATCATCAGCCGGTCGGCGTCGTCGATCAGGGGGCGGCGGGCCCGGCGAGCGGCCGCCTCGGCGATCGCCTCGGGACGGTGGGCACGGAGGCGGACGAGTTCGGCGATGTCCACGCGCGCGGCGGGAGTCTGCTCGTGTGCCACGCGCGCGATGGGGGCCCTGCTCTGTGCCAGGCTCGCGGTCGCGTTCTCCTCGTCATCCACGCGTGCGGCAGCGGCCTCCTGGTTCTCCACACGTGCGCGCACGACCGTGGGGCCCGTCCGGTAGGCGGTGCCCGCTCCCTTGGGTCGTGCGTCCCCGCCGCGCCCGGCCGTCATCGCACCGCTCCCGCCGTGACCGCTTCCTCGATCTCCTCGGCCGAGGGCATGGCGGACGAGCACTCGAGACGGGAGGCGACGATGGCGCCTGCGGCGTTCGCGTGCCGCATGATCTGCTCCAGCGGCCAGCCGGCGAGCAGCCCGTGGCAGAGGGACCCACCGAAGGCGTCACCGGCGCCCAGGCCGTTGAGGACCTTGACCGGGAGCGGGGGGACCTCCGCCGACTCGCCCGTGTCGGCGACGGCCAGGACGCCCTTGGGGCCCTGCTTGACGACCGCGAGTTCGACGCCGGCGTCCAGCAGGGCGCGGGCGGCGGTGTGCGGGTCGCGCTCGCCGGTGGCGATCTCCACCTCGTCGAGGTTGCCCACGGCGACGGTGGTGTGGCGAAGGGCCTCGGTGTAGAACGGGCGCGCGGCCGCCGGGTCCTGCCAGAACATGGGCCGCCAGTCGAGGTCGAAGACCGTGATCCCGGCCTTGGCGCGATGGGCGAGCGCGGCCAGGGTGGCGGTGCGGCTGGGTTCCTCGCTCAGGCCCGTGCCCGTCATCCAGAAGACGTGCGCGGCGCGGATCGCGTCCAGGTCCAGCTCGTGCGCGTCGATCTCCAGGTCCGGAGCCTTGGGCTGCCGGTAGAAGTAGAGCGGGAAGTCGTCCGGCGGGAACACCTCGCAGAACGTCACCGGGGTCGGCAGTCCCGCGACCGGCGTGACCCAGCGGTCGTCCACGCCGAAGCCGCGCAGCGCCTCGTGGAGGTAGGTGCCGAAGGGGTCGTCGCCCGTGCGTGTGATCACGGCCGTACGTCGTCCGAGGCGTGCGGCGCCGACCGCGACGTTCGTCGCCGAACCGCCGAGGAACTTCCCGAAAGACGTCACCTGCGGCAACGGCACGCCCGTCTGCAGCGGATAGAGGTCCACGCCGATCCGGCCCATGGTGATCAGGTCGTACGGCTCGCCGGGGCCGGGCGGGCCGTCGGGCCCTTCGGCGGAGTGCGGCGCGGGCTCCTTGAACTCCTCCATCGAGTTCCCTTCGCATCGGCTGCCCCCAGGTCTAGCCGCGCTGAGGGAGCCGTGTCAATGTTTTGTCCAGACATTCGGACGACAGCTTGACATGGCTTCGGAGGGATCGGAAGCTGACGCCCATGACGCCGTTGTCACCTCAAGGCCCACTCTCCCGCATCCGCATCGGATCGGCCCCCGACTCCTGGGGTGTCTGGTTCCCGGACGACCCCCGGCAGGTGCCTTGGCGGCGTTTTCTCGACGAGGTCGCCCGGTCCGGGTACGAGTGGATCGAACTGGGCCCGTACGGCTACCTGCCCACCGATCCCGCGGTGCTCGCCGAGGAGACCGGGCGGCGCGGCCTCAAGGTCTCCGCGGGCACGGTCTTCACCGGGCTGCACCGCGGGCCTCAGGTGTGGGACTCCACCTGGGCGCACGTCTCGGAGATCGCGGTGCTGACCCAGGCCATGGGCGCCTCGCGCCTCGTGGTCATCCCGGCGTTCTGGCGGGACGACAAGACGGGCGAGGTGCTGGAGCCGAGCACGCTGACCGCCGAGCAGTGGCGGCACCTGACCACGCAGACGGAGCGGCTGGGACGCGAGGTGCGCGAGAGGTACGGACTGGAGATCGTCGTCCATCCGCATGCCGACACACACATCGACAGCGAGGAGAACGTCACCCGGTTCCTCGACGCCACGGACTCCTCGGCCGTGTCGCTGTGCCTGGACACCGGGCACTACGCGTACTGCGGCGGCGACAGCGTCAAGCTGATCGAGACCTATGGGGAGCGCGTCGGGTACCTCCACCTCAAGCAGGTCGACCCGGAGATCCTGGCCCAGGTCCGGGCGGACGAGATCCCGTTCGGACCCGCGGTGGCGCTGGGCGTGATGTGCGAACCGCCCTCCGGCGTCCCCGCGTTGGAACCGGTGCTCGCGGCCGCGCAAAAACTCGACGTCGACCTGTTCGCGATCGTGGAGCAGGACATGTATCCGTGCGACGCGGACAAGCCGCTGCCGATCGCACAGCGGACCCGGGCGTTCCTGAGGTCCTGCGGGGCGTAGGCGCCACGAAGACCCGCGGACGAGGACCGACGGGCACCTGCCGCCAGGCGGGGTTCCGGCCTCCTCCGATGGTGTGCACCATGGTGGGTCCCGGTGTCTGCTGGGGGAGGGCCGATGGAGCGTGCGATGGCGTCGCGGGGCGGACACGGGCCCGGCGGTGACTGGGACACCGTGGTGGCGCCGCCCCATCCGCGGCTGCGCCCGGGCGTGATCGCCTACCGCGGGCTCCGGCTGGCGCTGAACGGTCCGCGCAGCCGTCTGGAGGCCCCGATCGGTGCGGCGACGCTTCTGCTGGGCTTCGAGGGCCCCGTACGCATCTCCCGCGCCGGGGCGCCCACGACGAGCCTGGTGTCGGTCTACTCCGGGCCGACCACCACCCCGGCCGTCGGCGACCACGGGGGGCGGATCGCCGGCATCGAGGTTCTGCTCGCGCCGTGGGCCGCGTTCACGCTGATCGGCACGCCGCAGCATGAGTTGACCAACCGGGCGGTGGACCCGGACGCGTTGCCCCATGCGCTCGCCCGCGGCCGGCCGCCGGGTACGTCGCGACGGGCGAGCGTGGGTGAACTCGCCGCCGCGCTGGCCACGTTGCCCGGCTGGACGGAACGCTTCGACCTGCTCGACGACGTGCTCACCCGCTGGTTCCGGACGGGGCCGCCGAGTTCGGCCAGGGTGGTGCGCGCCTGGTCGGTGCTGCGGCGCAGCGGGGGCGCCGTCCCCGTACCGCGGCTCGCGGACGAGGTCGGCTGGAGCGTACGGCAGTTGGAGAACCGGTTCCGCGAGCAGATCGGGCTCGCCCCCAAAGTCGCCGCACGTGTGCTGCGGATGCAACGCGCGAGACGTCTGCTCGCGTCCGGCAGGTCGGCCGCCGAGACCGTGGCGATCTGCGGGTTCTACGACCAGGCGCATCTCAGCGGGGAGTTCCGGGCGCTGACCGGCTGCACGCCGCGGGAGTTCGCGGTGGCGCGCGGGGCGATCGTGGTGGTTCCGGCCGGGTTGCCCGGGCCGGACCGGATCACCGGTGAGGCGACCAGTCTTGTGCTCCCGCCGAACCGGAGTGCGCTTTTTTCCAAGACCGGAAGGATCATCTGACGGCAGGCTGGGCGCGCCGGCCGTCGCTTCGGGGGACGCGCGGACCGCCGGGCCGGGCCCGGCGCAGCGGGTCCGGCCCTCTTGCCTGGGCGGCCCCGCTCCAGGTGGGCCGACCTGTTCTCGATGGGCGCGGTCCCGGTCGTCGGCCGCGGGCCGGGGCCGTGGAGCGTGGGCCACATGCGTCGGAGACGTAAACCACGGTGATGTGGGACATCACCCCATCGGAGGCGCAACTACGGCGTCCACCTCGCAGTTGACTCAACGTCGGGCATTCCGCCCCGGCTGTTGTGACGATCCCCAAGGAGTACCTCTCCATGTCGCGTATCGCGAAGGGCCTGGCCCTGACTTCCGTTGCTGCTGCGGCCGTGGCCGGCACCGCCGGCATTGCCGCGGCCGACAGCGGCGCAAGCGGCGCCGCCGACAGCTCCCCGGGCGTCCTGTCGGGCAACGTTCTGCAGGTCCCCGTGCACATTCCGGTCAACGTGTGCGGGAACACGGTCGACGTGGTCGGCCTGCTGAACCCTGCGTTCGGCAACAGCTGCGTCAACGGCTGACGCCTCAGCGGACCCTTCTACCGGCCGTCCCCCCTCCGGGGGACGGCCGGTTGGCGTTGTGCGCCCGTCCGGGTGTTACTCGAACGGGCGGATCGGGTTTCAACTCATGCAAGAGCCTCTGACCAGGCAAGAAGCGGGTTCCGGGGGGTTGCGGACAGCACGGAATGCATCCGATCGGTTGCAGGCCGCGATGTCACCTTTCACGGTGAGTTCAAGGCTCAAGGCTCACAACGAAAGGGAACACCCATGCGTGCTCTGCCCGCCTGCCGCCTCGCCTCCTCCGCCCTCTGCGCCACACTCCTCCTCGGAATAACCGGGCCGGCCGCCGTGGCCGCCGGCCACGACTCAGCTCGGGGCCGGCCGCAGGTGGCGACGGCACCCCTGCCCGGCGCCGACGCGCTGCTGGCGCGGGCCCAGGAGCTGTCCAGCATCAACAGCGCCGTGGTACCGGTCACCGAACTGGTCACCGCCGTGCTCAAGGCGGACAACGGTCAGCTCTCCGCGAGCGATGCGGCCAGGCTCGGCAAGGCCGCCAAGGACGCCATCGCCAAGATGGGCAGTCCGGCGTCGCCCGCGCCGATGACCTCGCCCACCCGGACGGCGTCGCCCGCGCCGATGACCTCGCCCACCCGGTCGGGGGTGCTCGGCGACGCACTCGCCGACCTGCAGACGACGGTCGACAGGCTGATGGCGGCCGCCACCTCGGGCGACTCCACCAGGGTGCTGCCGGCTGCCGCGCGAGTGCTGGGCGCACTCGTCAAGGTCGTCGTCTCCGACATGATCGAGGGCGGCCTGCCGGCGATGTCCAGCCTGCCGCCCATGCCCAGTCTTCCCCCGATGCCCAGCCTGCGGCCCATGCCGAGCCCCAGCCTCACCGCGCCGTCCACGGCCACGGCCTCGCCGTCCCGTCCCATGATGTGAGTCGGGGTACCCCACGCGCCGGACAGCCGCCGGTCCGCTCGTGAAGAACCCCGACGGCTGTCCGCCGCACCCGCACGCTCGCAGCATCCGCACGTCCCTCGGACGCGTACGGCGTCGTACCGTCCGGGGGACGTGCGCCTTTCTTCCGCAGGGGCCGCAGAAATCTTCCGCGAGCGGGGTTTCCGCGGGTCAGGGGGCTCGTTAGCCAGGAAGTACCCCTTCCCCCGGTGACATGGGTCGCCGAAGAAAGGAACACCATGAAGTCCCTCAAGGTCGCCGCCGTCCTCGCCGGTTCCCTGGCCGCCACCGGTGTCGCCGCCCCCGCGTTCGCCGCTCCCACATTCGCCGGGGACACCTCCGACATCACGCCCACCAGCCTGAACGGTGCCCTGAAGACCATCACCTGCCAGAAGTCACTGGACGTGCGCCCCCTCGCGCACCAGTCGGACGGGCTCGACACCGAGAACAAGGACTCCGTGCTCAGCACCGTGAACAGCACGACGAAGACGCTCAACCAGCAGGGCACTCCCGCCCGACTGCTGGGCGGGCTTCCTCTCGCGGGCCGGTGACCTCGGCCGCTGCCCGCGGCCGTGCCGTCACCGCGGATCCCTCGTTCGTGTGGTCGCGGTCGCCTGAATCCCCCGGTCGGGCGAGGAAGCGTCCAGCGGCGCCGTGGCCCGTCGATACGGTTCCGCGGTGACCACAACTCCCAGCGACACGCGCCCTTTCCGTGCCGTCGACCTCGGCACGCTCGTCGTTCTGGCCTGGAGCGGGCAAGCCCCCGACGGGGACATGCCCTACCTCCTGGCCTACTCCCTCGGCGACGGCGCGAACGGCCCCGAAGGCTCCGCGGCCGCCGTGGCGGCCTTGTTGCGCAACAACGGGCTGAACCTGGGCGGGGATGTCGTGGACGGCGCACAGCGCCCCGGCCTGCCCATGACGCTGCTGGCAGAGGCGGGTCAGGCCGTCCTCACCATGCCGTACCTCAACGCCCAGTGCTCGGTGCCTCCGGAGTGGTTCGCCGCAGTCCGTACCCGCGGCTTCGCCTACTTCATGTTCGCCACCCGCCCCTGGCCCGAGGCGGCACCCGGCAGGCCCGTCGCACCGGAGCGACTGGCCGCGTTCGCGGGCGCGGTGGAAACGCTGAGCACCGCAGCGCACGTGTTGCTGCCGACGCGCAACCTGCGCGGCTGAGCCAGGGCGCGGTCGGCGCCCCGGCGCTTGCCGTCGCACGGCGCGCGGGACCGGCAGCCGACCGCGTACGGCACGGTGTGGGCCGACCACGACGGACGCGCCGCGGGGCCGGTGGACCGGGATACCGGGCCGGCTGGATCAGCCCAGGCGGCGTAGCGGCTCTCCGGCGAGGTACGCCTGGATGTCTTCGACGGCCTGGCCGTAGTACGTCGCATAGTTGGCGCGCGACACATAACCCAGGTGCGGAGTGGCAAGCAGGCGCGGCGCGGTGCGCATCGGGTGGTCGGCCGGAAGCGGTTCCACGTCGAAGACATCGATGCCGGCGCCCGCGATCCGGCCCTCGTGCAGCGCCGCCAGCAGCGCGTCCTGGTCGACGATGGCGGCGCGGGAGGTGTTGATCAGATAGGCGGTCGGCTTCAGCAGCGCGAGTTCGCGAGCGCCGATCAGCCCGCGGGTGCGGTCGCCGAGCGCGAGGTGCACCGAGACGAAGTCGCTGCTCGCGAGCAAGACGTCCATCGAGGAGGCGAGTTCGGCGCCGACCTCGTCCGCGCGCTCCTTGGTGAGGTTCCGACTCCAGGCGACGACGTCCATGCCGAAGGCGAGCCCGACCTGCGCCACCCGGCTGCCGATCTTCCCGAGGCCGAGCACTCCCAGCCGCCGCCCGTGCAGATCGGCTCCCACGGTGCTCTGCCAACGCCCGCCGCCGCGCACGGCGTTGGTCTCCTCCACGATGCCGCGTGCGAGCCCGAGCAGCAGGGCCCAGGTCAGTTCGACGGGCGGTGTGGAGGAACTCGCCGTGCCGCACACGGTCACTCCGTGCGTCTCGGCGGCGGCGTAGTCGATGACACTGTTCCGCATCCCTGAGGCGACAAGGAGCTTCAGACGGGGCAGCCGGGCGAGCAGCGAGCCGGGGAACGCGACGCGCTCGCGCAGCGTGACGACGATGTCGAACTCGGCGAGTGCCTCGACCAAGGTGTCCTCGTCGGCGAAGTGCTCGGCGAAGGACACGACGTCGACCCGGTCCTCCAGCGGCGACCAGTCCGCGACGGAGGTCACGATCTGCTGGAAGTCGTCGAGCACGGCACAGCGAAGTCGCATGTGAGCCCCCTTCTGATCAACGGGGAGACTTTACCCGAGCGTCTGCGGGGCGTGGTCGGCCCGAGAGGTCGGCGAGCGCGTCAGCCTGGTGGGCCCCGGCACCGCCGAAGTGATCACTGCTCGGCGCCGTCAGTGAACAGCGCCAGCGTGTCGGTCAACTCGAGTACGCGATCCACCACGGGACTGGTCGCCCGAAGGACCACTGTCTTGCCGTCCAGCAATGCCACGCTGCGCACGGCGAGCAGGACATTGAGGCCGGAGCAGTCCCAGAAGGAGACCCCCTTGAGGTCGAGGTCGATTCCCCGGACGGACCGGCCGAGAGCGTCGAGCAGGGCGCGCCTGAGCGCTTCTTCGTCCTCCCAGTCGATGGCGCCGCGCAGCACCACGACCACCCTGTCGCCCTCGGGACGGGTGGTGAGGGTCATGACGTACGGCAGCTTCGGCGATGGGGCGGCTTGGCCCTCACCTTGTGGCGATGTCTGCATTCCCGAGGCGTGCTCCGGTATCACGGTCTCTCCCCAGGACACCCGGTCATCCTCCGTCGCGGGGTCTTCCCACGATCGAACACGTCATTGCTTGCACGAAATATATGTCACGTATTCGACTGCAGCCAAGGGTGAACCGTAAGATTCACCCATGGTTGGAGTGCCTGAACCTCACAGCGGATGGACGTTCGTCACCAACCACGCACGCGTGCTGGCGGCCATCGCTGATGACCCGAACGTCCGCATCCGAGACATCGCTGCTCACTGCAGGCTCACCGAACGCGCCGTTCAGAGGATCATTTCCGATCTTGAGCAGGACGGTTATCTGTCGCACATGCGCGAGGGACGCACGAACACCTACCGCATCGAGCCGGGCAAGGTGCTGCGGCATCCGGCCGAGGCCGGTCTGACCGTGGCGTCCCTGCTCTCCCTGCTGGTCCACGACGAAGCCGACCGTGGTACGACGTCGAGCATGCAGATGGGTGCACAGCAGTAACGCCGGGTGGTGGCGTCGGGGCGGCCCCGGCCGCCGTGGTCCGCGGGCCCCCCGCGCGGACACCGCATCGACGGGCTCCGCTGTGACGGCCCGAGGGGGCCGGGTCGCCACTGGATCACGCCCTTGGCGGGATCGCCGAGGGGGATTCGCTCGACCGGCCGGATCTCGGCAGGTGCGGCCAGAAAGGGCTTGAGCCCGTCCCTGGCCTTGATCTCAAGCACCGGGAAGCTCCGGTCTGCGGACCAGGAAGCTGGCGATCGTTCTCTCCCTCCCTTCGTCGAGCCGCTGCACCAGGTGTGCGGTGACGACGAGCCCGGCCTGGTCCAGCAGTTCGGCGATCCGGTCCACCGGTAGCAGATAGGACCGGTACGAGACAGGGTGGCCGCCATAGGCGTGGGTGGGACGCACCTGCTCGCCGTCCCCCACATGACCGACCAGCAGCAGATGCCCACCGGGCGCCAGGGCGCGATGGAACTCCGCGAACACGACCGGCAGCAACTCCGGCGGCGTGTGGTGAGTCGAGTAGTAGGCCAGGATCCCGCCGAGCACTCCGTCGTCGAGCTCCAGCGCCGTCATCGAACCGACAGAGAACCGCAGGCCCGGATGGGCCTCTCGCGCCAGTTCGATCATCTTCGGCGACACGTCGATCCCGAATGCCGAAACTCCCAGGCCGGCCAGGTGTGCCGTCACCTTGCCGGGGCCGCACCCCAGGTCCGCGACCGGGCCGCGGTCATCGGCCCGTACGAGTTCGGCGAACGCGGCCAGCATCGAGCGGGACAAGGGGTCCAGCTCGGCGGGGGTCTTCACGCGAGCGGTGTATGCGGCGGCCACGGTGTCGTACGACTCCCGGACCGCAGCGAGGTAGGAGGACTCGGTCACGCGGTGAATCTAGACGGGGGCACCGACAGTGGCCCCGGCGGCGATCCAAGTGGGGAACGTCAGTGCCGAGTCCCGTGAATCCCGCAGGGACCCGCGGGTGGGGCAGCTCCGACAACACGTGGGCCATGCGCGTAGAGGTGGCACGCGCAGAACATCCGTCAGTTGTCGAACTGCAACCTTTCGCTTGCAACTTCCCTGCCGCCACGGCGCGTTCCGCCCAGGCGCGCGGGAGCGGTGCCCGCGATCTGTCCGTTCCGCTCGCGAAAGGCACCCTCATGAAGTCCGGCCTGAGAACCCACCGCCCCTCGCGCATCAGCCTGTTGACAGCCACCGCGCTCACCAGCGCGTTGCCAGACGGGAGCGAAGCCGCCGCCGGATCGACAGCTGGCCTTGGACGGGCGTCAACGCACACCCACGTCTTGAGGCGGCACGCTGCCGGGATGCCGAAACGAGAGAACAGCGAGAACGGTCCTGTCACCAGCTTCGGCGTGGGCGGCATGCTGTTCGACAATGCGCAGCGGGGCGTCCTGTGGACGGCCTGGAGAAGCGTGCTCGTCGCGCTGATCGGGCTGGCCGGGTGCGTCCTTGGCATCGCGTACGCGTCCTGGGGGCTGGCGGTGGTGTCCGGCCTGGTGTTCCTCGTAGCCGCGGTGTGGATGCGCAGTGCGGTGAGAAGCCACCGAGACGCGATGCGCCTGGAGAGGCGGGCCGGCCGCACGTCCGGCGAATGACACCGAGGAGCGCACGGCGTACGCCCGGGTCGCGAGCAATGATCCTGCTCAGCGCGAGTGAGTACGCCGGCGGGTACGCACCGGACGGCTGGGTACGCTCACGATCGTGAACCCGATTCCACACGGAGCCAGGCGGACCCTCGTCTGGCGGAGTCTGGCATTCATGGCTGCCTGGTACGGCCTGCTCATCGGCGGACTGACCCTGTGGTGGACGCAGCTCCCCACGTCGGTTTCCGCGGGCCGATGCGAGGGGATCGGCTTCGGCTGCGAACTCAACCCTCACGACACCTGGCTCTTCGCCGCACTCGTCCTCGGCGTTCCGGGGCTGGCCGTGGCACTCCTCGCTTCGGTCTACATGCTGTGGCGCGCGGTCGCCCGGTGGGAGCTCGAATGGCCCTGGGCCATCGGAACAATCGCTGCGCTCACCGGCTGGTTCGCCGCGTTCGTCTTCGTCTCCTGCCTGATCTCCCTCGAGTGATCGGCATGCCGTCGGTCAACCGGGCAGCACGCATTGGTCAGATGAAGGGGCAGACCTCAGGCGGCTCCGTCGACACCCTCACAGCCGGATGCGGATGTCAGGCAGGCCGAGGCACGATGTTCACTGCGCGGTAGCCGTACCCGTCCTGTTCGAAGCCGGGGGCTTCCCAGGTGAGGTCCACCTGCTGTCTGGGCGACAGTGTGCGGAAGCCGGTCATCTGGAGGGCGGAGAAGTGGCCGAAGCAGCCGCCGGGCGTCTCGGGTGAGTCGAGCACGCCCCATCCTTCCTCGTCGCTCCACTCGCGGACAGTCGCAGTCACCATGGGTGGAACCCTACGGGCTCTGTCTGCGGCGGCACGTACCGCTCGGATGTCCGCCCGGCCGGATCAGGCGCAGTGGCGGCACGAGGAGGCCTACGTAGGGTTGATCGCGTAGATGAACAGGCCTCCTGTTCAAGGGGGTCTGCTGTGTGGTGCTTTCTGAAGGAGACACGCCATGACCGCTTCTCCTGGGGGTTCCCGACGCTCGGAGACCGACGTCACCGGATTCACGGCCTCGCCACGGCTCGCCCGAGCGTTGCAGCAGATCGTGGTGGATCTCGTCGAACTGCATCTCCAGGGGAAACAGGCCCACTGGAACCTGGTCGGCCACAACTTCCGGGATCTGCATCTTCAACTGGACGAGATCGTCGACGACGCCCGGGAGTCGGCCGACACCATCGCCGAACGCATGCGCGCTCTAGGAACCTGGCCGGACGGCCGCTCCGACACCGTGGCCACGACCACCACGCTCCCCCCGTTCCCGGAGGGCGAGCTGAGCGTGAGCGCGGTCGTCGATCTTGTCACCACGCGTCTGCGCGCCACCGTCGACACGTTGCGCACCCACCATGACCAGGTCGACAGCGAGGATCCCTCCACGGTCGACCTGCTGCACGCGATCATTGACTCCCTGGAGAAGTACGCCTGGATGGTCAGTGCGGAGAACCGAATCGTCTGACCGTTCCCTGCGCTGCCTCTGGAAGGGGAGCCGGGGGAGTCGCAGAACACCTGCTTGTCGGCGCACGATCCGATGACAGCCGGACAACTGCCGTCACACGCCTCGGTTCCCCTGCTGTATCGGCGGTCCTGGCCGCTCGTCGCGCTCGAACGTCGTCGTACGTGTGGTGGTCAGACACCCCATGTCGTTTGGTGTCAAGCGGCATGGGGGTGGGCGTGGTGCGACCAGGCGGTCGCTTCGTCGTAGAGGGTTCGGGTCTTGAGGCATCCGTGGAGGATGCCGACGAGGCGGTTGCCGACCTGCCGCAGAGCCGGGTTGTAACCGGCCTCGCGGGCACGTTGCTTGTCGTAGTAGTGGCGGGCTCCGGGCGAGGCGCGCAGGGCGGAGAATGCCTGGGTCTGCAGCGCGTCGGCGAGCCGGTTGTTGCGGACGTAGCGGGCCTGGACGGTGTGACTCTTGCCAGAGGCCCGGGTGATCGGGCTGGTGCCGGCGTAGTTCTTGCGGGCCTTTGCGCTGGTGTAGCGGGTGGGATCGTCTCCGAACTCGGCGAGCACCCGGGCGCCGGTGATCTCTGCGATGCCGGGCATCGAGAGGTAGATCTCAGCGTCCGGGTGCGCGAGAAAATGGGCCTTCACCCGTCCCTCCAGCTCGACTATCTGCTCGTTCAGCGCGATGATCAGCCGGGCGTGGGCAGTGGCGGTCGCCGCGTAGGCGGCCGTGACCGGCTCGGGCAGGCCGAGCTGCCGCTCGCGCAGCGCGGTCTGGATCGTGGCTGCTTTCGCGTCCCGGTGATGGCGCCGGGCGCGCGCCAGCACGGCGGTGATCTGAGTGCGGGTCAGCTTCGCCCCGGCTGCCGGGGTAGGGGCCTTGATCAGCAGTTCCAGCGCGTCCGTGCTGGTCAGTGTGAGGTCTGCGTAGGCGTTCAAGGCGGCGGGGAAGTACTCGCGCAGCGTGCTGCGCAGCCGCTGGAAGGTGCGGGTGCGTTCCCAGATCAGGGTCTGGTGGGCACGGGCGACGACCTTGACGGCCTGCGCCTGCTCGCTGTCCCCGGCCACCGGCCGTAGCTGGTCCCGGTCGATACGGACCATGTCCGCGAGCGCGTGCGCGTCGCCCTTGTCGCTCTTGGCTCCGGAGGAGGCGTACCGCTCCTTGAACCGGGCGACCTGCCTGGGGTTGATCGCATAGACCTGGTAGCCGGAGGCGATCAGGGCCTGCACCCACGAACCGCGGTCGGTCTCGATCCCGACCACGACCTCGACGGCCTCCAGGTCCTTACCGCCGTGCTTCGCGACGAGCTCGTGCAGCTTCGCGATCCCCTCCACGCCCTCGGGCAGCTTCGCGGCGGCCAGTTTCCGGCCGGCCTCGTCCTGGACCTCGACGTCGTGGTGGTCTTCGGCCCAGTCATCGCCGATCAGCAGCAACTCATCCTCCTGGTCAGGAACTTCGCTTCCTCTGCAGCCTGCGGAAGGCGCGGCACGCGGCCTAATGGATCCAGTGCTCACGCCCTGTGGGGCGGGCACGCCACCCCATCAACGGTCTGGCCTCCCGGCCGACCAGCAGGGGCACGGTCTGACCACAGAAGTCGGATGCTTCCGGCGGTTGAAGTGTTCACCTGCTGGCGGCTACGGCACCGAGTCTCACCGACCCGGCACGTCCCATTAGGCGGATGTGGTGAGTACGACGCGCCGGCCGGGCTCGGTGGGAGCGGTCCAGGCGTGTTCGACCTGGGCTTCCCCTGAGGGTTCAAGCCGGCCGGGCGTGCCGCTAGACAGACGGAGATCAGGCGCCGCTCGACGCGATGACACTTCCGTCGCCGGCTGGCACTGGACCGTGCGGCTACGGCCGATCTGCTTCCCGAGATTCGATCAACTGGCTTGCATTTGGCCGACGTTGATCAGCCTTGGGCAGCCTCATATCCCGAGTCCATAGAACCAGGCTTGTAAAAACCAACCCAGGGGTGCATGCTTGCCTCGGCCGGTCAGGATGTTTGCCGTCATCCTGATGAGTGTCTCGGTCAAGGGCAGCGGAAGCAGGTGCTTCCGCCAGTCACTCGTCCCACTGGAGATCGCTGTGAATCAGTCCCCCGTTCTGCTGCCGCTCGCCCCCGACACCTACCGGGCCGTGCTGCGGAAGCAGGTGGCGGCATTCGAGTCGCTGCTGCGCAGCGCCGACCCGGGCACACCCGTGCCCACCTGCGGCAGCTGGAGCCTGCACGACCTGGGCACCCATCTGGGCCAGGCGTACCGCTTCGCGGCGGCGGTGGTGCGGACCGGGGAGCTGTGCCGTGAACAGTTCGCCCCGGCGGAGGGGGAGCAGATCACCGACTGGTACGCCGAGGGGGCGGCCTTGTTGCTGGCCGCCCTGGAGGAGGCCGATCCGGCCGCTCCGTGCTGGGCGTTCGGCATCGAAGACGCGGTCGCGGCGTTCTGGTTCCGTCGCGTGGCCATGGATACGGCGGTCCACCTGGTCGACGCCCAGTTGGCCACGGGTGCCGAGGTGCACGTCGATCCGCTGATCGCAGCCGACGGCGTGGACGAGGTGTTCGCCGTGATGGTTCCCATGGTCTGGGGCGGCAGCGAGCTGAAGCCGCTGCCGGCGCCCGTGGCGCTGCGCACCACCGACACCGGTCACGGCTGGCTGATCCAGCCGGGCGACATCCCGCGGACCCGGCCCGTGGAATCCGGACCCGCGGCCGCCGCGGTGGAGGTCACTGCGGCCGAGCTGCTGCTGGCCCTGTGGAAGCGGCAGCCGGCGAGCCCGGAGTGGATCAGTGGTGACATCGCCGCGGCCGACGCCCTGCTCACGGCCACGTTGACGCTCTGACCGGCTTACCTGATCCACCGTCAACAGCGTTCGGCCCGCCAGCCGTCAGCCGGCCCAGTCGGGGCTGGAGCACCCGGCCGTGCCCACCGCTCTGATCACCGACGCCCTCTGTCACACAGTGGCCGATCCGTCTGTGGGAGCGCGTTCGAAGCCGCGGCGATGAGCGCTGCCGCTCCGATGAGCCGCCGGCGCTTCCACCTCTGACATTTCGCCTTTACATGCAAGCCAGACAACACAGGAGGTCTACCGTGTCTGAAGCGATCCCGCCGCAGTCGCGGCGAAAGTTCCTTTCCACCTCGGCCGCCGCGATGGCCGCAGCGACCGCCGGATCCCTCGGCGTGCTCCCCACCCAGTCGGCTGCAGCAGCAGAAGCAGGATCCCGCCACGGATGGTCGACGGACGGCGGTGTGGAAGGCCCGGGCTCCGTCTCGCAGGCGCCGCATCTGCCGCCGGGGTTCACCAAGACGTTCACCAGCCGGTTCGTCTACGCCAACGGACTGCGCCAGCACGTGGTCATCGGAGGCGACGGGCCGGCGCTGCTGCTGGTGCACGGCTGGCCCGAGACCTGGTACGCCTGGCGCCTGCTGATGCCCACGCTGGCCAAGGACTTCACCGTCATCGCCGTCGACCAGCGCGGCGTCGGCCTCACCGACAAGCCCCAGGACGGATACGACACCGCCACCATCGCAGGCGACCTGGCCGCGCTGATGGACGCGCTCGGCCACCAGCGGTTCGCCGTGGTCGGCCACGACACCGGCATGCCCATCGCCTACGCCCTGGCCGCGGACCACCCGGAGCGGGTCGACCGCCTGGTCGTCGCCGAGGCTCCCCTCCCGGGCATCAGCGTCTCACCGCCGCTGTTCGGCCCCGAGTGGCTCAACGACAGGGTGTGGCACATCGGGTTCAACCGGCTCGCCAAAATCAATGAGCAGCTCGTCAGGGGACGGGAAGACATCTTCTTCGGCTTCGAGTTCGACACCAACGCCGTGAAGAAACTGCCCGATTACGCCGTCAAGTTCTACGTCCAAACGCTTGCCTCCAGCCCCGACGCGTTGCGCGGCAGTTTCAGCTTCTACCGCGCGTTCGACACCACGCTCGCGCAGAACGTGGAACGCCAGAAGGCCGGCCTGCTGACCATGCCCGTCCTGGCGATCGGCGGAGCGGCAAGCATCGGTGAGGGGGCCGCGATCACGATGAGGGCTGTCACGGACGACGTGCAGAGCCTGGTCATTCCCGGCTGTGGTCACTGGGTCGCCGAAGAGGCACCCGAGGAGATGCTGGGGGCGCTGACCACGTTCCTTGCCCCGTACCGCGTCCGAGGGTGAGACGCGGCACCCCACGCCCGGCCTCCTCTCGGCTGCAAGGTCATAGCGGTTGGGAGGCGGGTCGTGTGGGTGCCAGGGGTCGGTGGTGGTCTGTTGCTGTGGTTGCCGTACTCCGCTGCTGTACGGCAGCCGCCGCTGCGCCCCGGCGAGGGATCCACGCCCAGCTGTCGGTCCGGTCGTCACAGAACCAAGGCCAGTTGACCGTGCCCGGGACGACGGGAGGGCTGATCCCCTGGGGAACCTCGCGTGCGGGCGACAGTCCGTGCCCGAGCCGTTCTTCGAGCCTGCCTGAACGGCCGCTGAGCTGAGTGGTGTTGAGACAGCGAGCGGCGCCGGCCCGCGTGATGACGCTGTTGGTACGGCCGTCAGCACCCGGGCTGTTGCAGCCCCGTCAGTGAGAGGCGACGCCGCCAGACGTCGGAGTGCCGGCCGCCAGCGCTCGTCGGTCAAGCGTTGTCGGGTGTCCGGGTAATGGCCAGCAGCGCCAAGTCATCAGTTCTCTGGCCACCGGTGTGCCGGGACACGTCGGCAAGCAGGGCGTCAAGGAGGGCTTCCGGGCCGGGATGCCGATGCCCCTTGAACCTGCCGACAGGGTCGTAGAAGGTGCCCGTCTCGTCCCGGGCTTCGGTGAGTCCGTCGGTGTAGAGCAGCAGACTGGCCCCTTCGGGGAACGTCACCGTGTCGACGCACTCGGGGTTGGTACCGAGGGCAGCCAGGCCGAGGGGCAGATTGGGCCGACCGGGCTCGACGTACTGCACTGTGTCTCCCAGGAACAGCAGAGGCGCCGGGTGTCCTCGGTTGACCAACCGGACTTCCTTTCCCCACCGGGGGAATTCCGCCAACACGCCTGTGATGAACCCTTCGAGCTCGGTCGTACTCCCCGACTGCCGTGCCTCGAGAGCGACGGCCCGCTCCAGCCGTTCCACGAGGCCGATCAGGCTGGGCTCCTGCTGGGCTGCCTCTCGGAAAGTCCCGATGCCGACCGCGACCGCCCTGACGGCTCCCATCCCCTTGCCGCGCACATCGCCGATCACGCAGCGCACGCCGAACGGCGTGTCGACCACCGAGTAGAGGTCCCCGCCGATCTGCGCATCCGTTTGAGCAGCCTCGTAGCGTGCGGCGAAGCGCAGCGGACCGATTCTCTCCGGCGGGTGCGGCAGGACGGCACGCTGAACAGCGGCTGCAATATCGCGTACGGACCGAAGCTGCATCTCCCGGTGGTACAAGAGGCGATTGAGGAAGGCCGCGATCACGGTGACTGTCGCGACCATGCTCAGCTCGCTGAAGGCGATCGCACTCTGGCGATAGCCGAAATTGACGAACATGGCCCAGTCGAGGAATAACGCACTCACCCCGGTGAGGATGGTGCCGCGCAGGGACAGCAGGGGGGCGGCCGCCAGGATCGCAACCGTGTAGAGGGCCGAAGCGCTGACGGTGGGTGGCGTGCCGAGGTCCATCGACACGGCGAAGAGAAGCAGGACGGTCGGCAGCAGGCGGCCGTGCTCTCCCGCCCACTTCCACACTCCCAGCCTTGCCACGTGCTGCTCCCGACGTCGAGGGGGCTCCTGGCCGGTCAGGCTAACTGTCCGCCCGCCTGCCCGCCCTCTCACCTCACCCGCCTCGCCCACGCCTCGTCCCGCCACGCGGTGGCCGTCACCCAATGGCTCCAAGGGCCCCTTCCCGGTCGTCGTGGAGCGCCCTCGAGCGGACCTCGGGCGGGCCGGCCCCCTTGTCGAGAGCGGTGAGTCCGGCCTGTAGCGGCGGTTCCCGGGCGGGGCCGTGCCTCTCGCCGTAAGTATTCGTCGGTGCGCGCTTGCCCCCGTCGTCCGTCGACGCCGTCCAGCGGTGTACTTGGACTGGTCGCATGCCTCCCCGACCGCTGTCGACTGTTCGGGTGGCAGCGTTGTCGTCGGTGGCGGCAGGCGCGCTGTCCGGACCCTCAGAATTTCTCCGGGCCGCGGTGCGACGCGGCGAGAGGGCTGTCGGTCATGGATTGTTCTGCCCAGATGGTCTTGCCGGTGGCGTGGTAGCGGGTTCCCCAGCGGTGGGAGCACTGGGCGACGAGGAAGAGCCCGCGTCCGCCTTCGTCGGTGGTGGCGGCCCGGCGGATGTGCGGTGAGGTGCTGCTGGCGTCGCTGACCTCGATGATCAGCATGCGGTCGCGGATGAGCCGGAGGCGGATCGGTGGGGTGCCGTGGCGGATGGCGTTGGTGACCAGTTCGCTGATGATGAGTTCGGTGCTGAAGGCCAGGCCGTCCAGACCCCACTCGTGGACCCGGCGCAGGGCGAGCGAACGGGCGTCGGCGACGGCGGTGGGATCAGGTGGCACGTCCCATGTGAAGACCTGTTCGGCGTCGAGCGTACGGGTGCGGGCGAGCAGCAGCGCCAAGTCGTCCTGGGGCGCCAGGTGAGGGGTCACCGCGTCGACAACTGCTCGACAGATCTCGTCCGGTGAACGGCGGGACTGCGTGATGATCGCGCCGAGCCGCTCCTCCAGCGTGCGGTCCGCATGACAAGCGTGGACGAGGCTTTGGGTGTACAGCACCAGGGCGCTTCCCTCGGCAAGCTCCACTTCGTGGGGTTCGAAGACGGGGTCACCTTGGCCCAGCGGCTGGTTGGACGGCAGTTCGGCGAAGCGGACCTGGTCGGCCGGATCGGCGACGACGGGTGCGGGGTGTCCGGCGCTCGCCATGACGCACCGGCGGGAGACCGGGTCGTAGACCGCGTACAGGCACGTGGCACCGACCAGCTTCTCCACGATGGGTGGGGATCCCGCGGTGTGTTCGCGTTCGACCAGGCGCGGAACCATGTCGTCGAGCCGGGCCAGCACCTCGTCGGGGGCGAGGTCCAGTTGTGCGAGGGTACGTACGGCGGAGCAGATCTGCCCCATGCAGGCGGTGGCCTCGACGCCCGTGCCGGGTATGTCCCCGACGGTCAGGGCCACGCGGGCGCCGGACAGCGGTATCACATCGAACCAGCAGCCGCTCACTCCGGCGTGTGCGCGGGCGGGCCGATAGTGGTGCGCGACGTGGACCGCGCTCTGGTCCGGCACGCTGCGCGGGAGCATGCTCTGCTGGAGGGTGACGGCGGCGTCGCGCTCGCCGGTGTAGCGGCGGGCGTTGTCCACACAGACGGCGGCGCGAGCGACCAACTCCTGTACGAGAACGAGGTCGTCGGGTTCGAAGGAGTCCGGGCGGGCCGCTGTGCGGTACAGATGCGCCACTCCCAGGATCGTGTCCCTGGCGCGCAGGGGCACCACTATGAGGGAATGCGTCCCGTGCATCAGTAGTTTCCGGGTTCTGGGGTCGGGGGAGTTGCGGATCCAGTCGACCTCGGGGTCGATGGTCGACAGCAGCATGGGCTGCCCGTCGGCGAGGCTCTGGATGTGGGGCGAGCCGACGGGGAAGTCCTGGACCTGTCCGATCTGCCGGAGCCCTTCGGTGATTTCCGGACGGGAGGCCTTGCGCGCCGTGAGACGTAGCGTGACCAGTCCTGGGCCTGGGGGCGGGGACTCCTCGCCCGCCGCCACGCCGTCCAGGAGGTCGATCGACGCGAGGTCGGCGACGCGCGGGACGAGGACATCGGCAAGTTCCTGGGTCGTGCGCGTGACATCGAGTGTCGTTCCGATGCGGGCGGCGGCTTCGTCGAGCAGGGCCAGGCGCTCGCGGGTGCGGTGGCGGTCGGTGATGTCGACGACTGTGTCGGTGACGCCCAGGGTTTGGCCGTCCGGGCCGGTCAGCGCGAACGAGGACGTCTCCCAGACGTGGTCTCTGCCGGGATCGGCGGGTGTGCGGCCGCGGTACACAGAGCCGACGACGGGGAGGCCTGTCTCCAGAACCGTGGCGAGTCGGCTCTCCATCGCGGCCGTGTCCATGTCGGTCAGGACCTCACTGAGCCGGTGGCCGAGGAGCCGGGCGTTGGGAATCCCGTGGATGCGTTCGAGCGCGTGATTCGCCCGTACCACGCGCAGCTCGGTGTCGAACACGGCCACACCCATCGGCGACTGGATGAACAGTGCGTCCAGGATGGCCTGATCCTCTTCGAACCGCAGCAGCCACTCGCGCAGATCCGCACCACGGCTGTCCGCGGATGCCTCGCCCGGAATCCCCATCCCACTGGTCCCGTCGTTCGGCGTCAGCTGGTTCGGCAAGAAGACGCTGGAACACCTTCTGCAGCCGGAGCGCCCTGGGGGACTTGGCATGTTCGCCAGGAGAGCCATCGCCGGGAAGGCCGAAGCCCTTCCGGGCCCACTCGCTCCGGATCCGCGCTCCCGCAGTTCATGTAACCGGCGGCGCGGTCAGCGGCGTTCCCTTGCACTCAGGGTAATCAGGTCAGGTCCGCCCCCGCGCGGTGACCGCAGCTGCTGCCCTGCCTGCCCCGTCCTCGTGGCTGCTCGCCACCACGTGCACGATGCGGGTGGGTAGCCGATTCTGCTGTCCCGCCTCCCTACGCCGTCCGCGCTGCCCGGGTTCTTGGCCGGCGACGCCCCGCGACGCGGGCGCGGGCCGCGGGGCGCGCGCCGCGCGGGAAGCCAGTCCGTCCGGGGGCCGGCAACCACAGTGGGCGTAGCGCAGTACGGGCCTACGGGCCTGCGGGTCTACGGGCCTGCGGGTCTGTGGAGCCGCAGACCTGCGGCCGGGCGGGGTCCGCCGGGCTCGCGGCGTCGATCCGTGGCTGGCCGGGAGCGGATGCCCGAGATCACAGGTCGAGGCGGCGCAGCTCGGAGCGGTTCGCGATACCCAGCTTGGGAAACAGGCGGTAGAGGTGATGCCCCACCGTACGGTGGGACAGGAAGAGCTGCGCCCCGATCTCCTTGTTCGACAGTCCCTGCGCGGCGAGCCTGGCGACCTGGAGTTCCTGCGGAGTCAGCAGTCCGGCCAGGCGCGCATCGCGCACGGGGGCGCTTTCACCCGCGGAACGCAGCGCCAGACGGGCACGGCCGGCCCAGTCGGCGGCTCCCAGCGTCTCGAAGGCCTCCAAGGCCTCACGCAGCAGGGGCTTGGCCTCCCTCACGTGCTTGGCCGTGCGCAGCCACTCACCGAAGGCCAGACGCGTGCGGGCCTCCTCGAATGGCGATCGTGCTGATCCGGCCGCGTCCAGAGCGGCCGCGAAGGCTTCCGGCGAGGGGTGCACGAGGGCGCGTGCCCGCAGTCCCAGAGAGGTCTCCGACGCCAGGAGCTCCGCGGGCAGCTCCGTCGACGCACCGGCGCGAACGGCCGCCTCCGCGGCGTCCGCCAGCGCCCGCGCCGCGATGGAGCGATGCGCCGCGCTGTCGCCCTTCCGGAAGATCCGGACGAGGTGGCGATGCGCCGCGAGCGGGTCGCCACCGGCCAGCTCCGACAAGCCCATCGCCCACATCGCACGCCCGGCGATACCCGCGACGCGCCGCGGCGCCGCCCAGTCGTACGCCGCCCGGGCCATGGCCGTCGCCGTCTCCCGGTCCCCCGAGCGGGCGGCCTGCACAGCCAGCAGCGAACGGAAGATCTGGGGGTGGAGCTCCCCGCCGATCTCCTCGGCCAGCCGCAGCCCCTCGTCCGCGGCGAGCCGGGCGTTCTCCGGCCGCCCCCGTTCGGCCTCCACCTCGGCCAGGACCTCCAGCCCCACCTGGAGCTCGCCGACGGAGCCTGCGGCGCGCAGTTCGTCGACGACCCGTGTCACGGCCGGGGGCGTCCAGATCCGCTCGCCGGCGGTCCACGAGGCATAGGCGGCCATCAACCGGGCCCATGCCGGAACGTCCTCCGACGGCGGCTGCGGGTTCGGCGGTTCCTCCCCGTCGAGCACCGCCGCCGCCTTGCGCCACGGAGCGGCATCGAGCCCCCGCAATCGTCCGCACGCCTCCCGCAGCAGTGGCTCGTCGCCGGCGTTCCAGGCGTAGAAGGCGGCGCGTGAGAGCATCAGCGCGGCCGTCCCCGGGTCGACGGCGGAGGCGGATGCGCCCAGAACCGTCCGGCAGGCGCTCGCCAGGTCCCCGGACTCCTTCCGGATGGCCGCCAGTGTGTGCGCGAGTCGAGCCGCGGTCGGGGCGTCGGCGTCGAGCGCCGGTACCGCGTCCGCGAGGGTACGCGCCCAGGACAGGCGCCCCGAGAGCCTGGCCATTTCCGCGGCCCGGACGCCCCGCCGGGCGGCATCGGCCGGGGCGGGGGACAACTCGACCGCACGGGCGAGCACGGCGGCGGCCTCGGCGGGGGCACCTCGCCGCTGTGCCCGTTCCGCGACGGCCTCCAGGTCCGCCGCCGTCCGCTCGTCATTTCCCGCGGCCGCGGCGGCCCGGTGCCGTGCGCTCCGGTCGGGATCGGAGGCGAGTACATCGGCCAGCGCCAGGTGTGCCCGTTGCCGTTCCAGGAACCGTGCGCTCTGGTAGACCGCGGAACGTACGAGGGGGTGCCGGAAGACGAGTGAGCCCCCGCGGACGGCGACCAGACCGTCGACCTCGGCGGCGGCCAGGTCGGTGACCGTTGCGCCGAGTGTTGCGCCGGCCGCCAGCAATTCGTCGAGCCGTAGTGCGCTGTCCGCCGAGGCCAGGAGGAGCAGAGTGCGCGTCGGGCCCGGCAGCTGCTGCGCGCGGTGGACGAAAGCCGTGGTCAGCTGGGTCGCCCAGAACGGCCGGTCCGCCAGGGGCACGGCGCCGGACAGCTCCTGTTCGGTGAGACTGGCGTGCAACTCGCTGAGCGCGAGCGGGTTCCCCGCCGCTTCGGCCAGCAGCCGGTCGCGTACCGTTGCCGCGAGCCGACGGCCGGCGGTCGCCGCCAGCAGTGCCTGTGACGCCTCGTCGTCCAGTGGTCCGACGGCCAGCTCCGGCAGAGCGATCGCGTCGAACGGTTGGCCGCTGCGGCCGGCGATCAGCAGGCCGATGCGTTCGCCCGCCAGCCGACGGGCGACGAACCGGAGTACGTCGGCCGAGGATCGGTCGAGCCACTGCGCGTCGTCGATGATCACCAGGACCGGTGCGACGTCGCTGAGCAGGGTGAGCGCGGCGACGGAGATCATGAAGCGGTTCCCGCCCGGATCGGCGGCCACCAGCCCGAGGGCGGCACCCAGAGCCTCGCGCTGCACCGGCACCAGGTCGTCCAGCCGGCCGACGACCGGGTGCAGCAGCTGGTGGAGGACGGCAAAGGGCAGATCGGACTCGGACACGGCGCCGCCGGCCCGGAGCACCTGCAGCCCCTGCGCCTCGGCCCGGGCGGCGGCGTAGTCCAGCAGAGCCGTCTTGCCGTAACCGGCCTCGCCCCGTAGCAGCAGGGAGCTGCCTTCGGTGGGCACACGCGAGACCAGAAGGTCGAGCCGGGCCTTCTCCGCGTCGCGGCCGAACAGACAGTCACCTGTCACGGGAGGCATTTTCTCAGAGCCGGCGGCCACACCTGCGGGTCTCCTCGCTCACGGCACCACCAGCACTGGGCACGCCACGTGGCCGATGAGCGGTTCGGCCTCGCGTCCGCCCACCACCATCCAGGCCCGGGTCTCCCTGACGACCTGGGCGATCACCTGCCACGGCGGCCCGTCGCCGGCCCTGGAACACGGCACCGCCTTGATCCCGAGGCTCGCGGCCAGCACGGCACCCCGGCGCGCGAGATCGTCCGCACGCGCGGCGTCCCCGTCCCGCGTGGAAACCAGGAGGACGGCGGAGTAACCCGCCACCAGGGTGGCCGCCACCTCCACCACCCGCGGCGTGCCGTCGTAGGCGATGAGCAGCGGATTCACGCCGCCGGGCCGTTCACGTCGCGGGCGGCACGGTCCGCCGCGAAGACGAGACGGGCCGCCGAAGGGGCTGCCTCACATGGCCGGGGGTCGGGATTCCACGCCCCGGCGGAACGGGACGCGCCGGTCGCCCACGCCGGACGCGGTGGTACGGGACGATGCCCGGACGCCGCAGTGTCGTCGTACGGGTTCGGTGTGGCCTGCACTGTCGTCCCTCCTGCCTTCATCGGGTGTGCTCGCCACGATGCCGCGTCCGCACCGGCGCCGCATCAGTCATCTCGACTGTCCCTGGCCGGTCATCATCCGCACCAGTCACGGTGACCGACGCGCAGCACGACCGCGGGCCGCGAGGGTGAGGTCCGGAAACAAGGCACACGACTCCGGGAGGACACCCGTGCCAGGACTGAGGACACCCACGCCGGGACTTTCGACGGCCAAGCGGTCGACGCTCGGGTTCGCCGCGATCTGCTTCGGCTACTTCATGATCATTCTGGACACCAACATCCTGAACGTCGCGCTGCCCGACCTGCGCAGCAGCCTGCACACCTCGATAGCAGGCGTTCAGTGGACGGTGAACGGCTACACGCTCGTGCTCGCCGCACTGCTGCTGACGGCCGGCGCCCTGGGGGATCGCATCGGTCTGAAGCGGCTGCTGCTGTGCGGTCTGACGGTGTTCACGGCCGCCTCTGCGCTCTGCGCCGCCGCACCGGCCACCGGTGTGCTGATCGCGGGACGGGTGTTGCAGGGGTTGGGCGCGGCGGCGCTCCTGCCCTCCACCCTCGCCCTCATCCCGCACCTGTTCCCGGACGCCGAGAGGCGGCAGCGCGCCGCCGTGGCGTGGGTGGCCACCTCGACCCTGGCCATTGCGGCCGGCCCGCTCGTCGGCGGTGTGCTGGTCGACTGGTTCGGCTGGCGGTCGGTGTTCCTGGTGAACGTGCCGATCGGCGTGGTCACCCTCCTCCTCATCTCGGCGAGTATCGCCGAGACGCCCCGCCAGCTCGGCACCCGGGCAGACCGGGCGGGGCAGGTGCTGGCCATCCTGGCGCTGGGCCTGGTGACGGCGGCGATCATCACCGCCGGCTCGGCGGGCTGGGGCTCGCTGTCGACGCTGCTGCCCGGGGCCCTCGGCATCCTGGCAGCGGTGGCCTTCGTGGTCAGCCAGCGCCGGGTCGCGCAGCCGTTGCTGCCGCCGAGCTTCTTCGCCCACCGGCAGCGGACCACGGCCGTGGTCTCCGCGGCACTGATGGGCTTCGCGTTCTACAGCTCTCTGTTCACCTTGTCGCTGTACTTCCAGCAGTCCCGCGGCTGGTCCCCGGCCGCGACCGGGGTCGCCCTCCTGCCCGCCACGCTGGGCACGGTCTCGGCGACCTTCCTCTTCTACAAGAGGCTCGCGCGACGGCTGGGGCACATGGGCATGCTGATCATCGGTTTCGTCGGCACGGCCGCAGGCTGTGCGCTGTTCGCCGTGACCGACCACGGCAGCGGCTACGTGCTTCCCGCGGTCGGCATGCTGCTGCTCGGGGTGTTCAGCACCTTCGTGCTCTCGGCGCTGACCTCGATCGTCATCTCCACCGTTCCCGCCCACCAGTCGGGGCTCGCCTCCGGTGTCCAGAACACCGCGCGTCAGGCGGGCGCCCTGTTCGGCATAGCGGTCATCGGGACGGTCCTCAACGGCGCGGGGTTCACCGGCCGTATGCACATCGCAGCCTGGCTGACGGTCGCCGACACCCTGCTCGGCTTCGCCCTGGGCTGCCTGGCCCTCCGCTCGAGGCCCGCACCGGAACCGGAGGCAGCGGTGCAGTCCACTCCCGGGAACGTGTCCGCACGGCGGTGAGGCTGGTCGCCCCTGCCCGGCCTGCCCGCCCCGCCCGGCGGCCTGCTGCCCCTGTGCGACACGGCGTCGGGGACGGCTCATGGCCAGGGCACCGGGGCGGTCCGCGGATGGCGGAAATGGTGGCGCGGTCATTCTGGCTGCGCCGCCGGACGGCCGGTGTTCGTCAGGGTGACTTCGGGCGCGGGGTGTCTGCCGGCCTGCTGTGTGCTGTGTCGGTGGGTTCGGCGGGTTCGGTGTGTGAGAGTGCGGCGAGGAGTTGCAGTTTCTCGTCGCTGTCGCTGCCCTTGTCGGGGTAGTAGATGACCAGGATGACGTCGTCTACAGGGAGTTTGTCGCGGTGGAGCCGTAGTTCACCGACGACGGGGTGGTTGACGGTGGTGGTGCCTCCGTCGAGGTTGCGGACGTCGTGTCGGGCCCACAGGGTGCGGAACCGCTGGCTGGACAGGGCGAGTTCTCCGACGAGTTCGACGAACCGGGGGTTGTCGATGTCGTCCCCGATGGTGGTGCGAAGCGCGGCGACGAAGCTGGCGGCGGCTTTCGGCCAGTCCTGGTGGAAGGCTTGTTCCTCAGGGTCGAGGAGGAGGGAACGGAGCCGGTTCTCGCCGGGCCGCAGTCGCGGGGAGAGCGCGAGGGCCATCGGGTTGGAGGCCAGGACGTCGAAGGCGCGTCCTTCGACGAACGCGGGGATCTGAAGGTGGGCGAGGAGCTGGTGCACCCGTGCCGGTACGTGCTCGGGTCGCCGGCGGCGCGGCGTCCTCGGGCGGGCTGCCACGAGGCCGAGCAGATACGTCCGCTCGATGTCGTCGAGGTGCAGGACGCGCGCGAGTGATTCGAGGACCTGAGGCGAAGGGTTCTTGTCGCGGCCGCGTTCCAGGCGCAGATAGTAGTCGGGGCTGATTCCGGCGAGCAGCGCGACTTCCTCACGGCGCAGGCCGGGGACGCGGCGGATGCCGCCGGCCGGGAGCCCTGCCTGTGCCGGGGAGACCAGCTCACGCCGGGCGCGAAGGTAGCTGCCGAGCCGGTTGTCGGATTCCTCATCCTTCATACCGACACCGTAATGCGGTGCGCGCACTTCAGAGGGGGCCCTGGCAGGACCAGGGAAGACGGGGGCACTGCTACAGCCGGCGGATGCCGTCAAGACTTGTGGCATCACTCTTTGTGAAGGACAGAGTGCATCGCTGAATGCGCCGCGAGCCTGAACGCCGTCGGCGCCCTGAACTGAAGGGACGATCTCGTGGATCTCTCCAACCGCACCGTTCTCATCGTCGGCGGGACCTCGGGCATCGGGCGGGAACTGGCCCGCCGGTTCGCCGCGGCGGGCAGCACCGTGGCCGTCGGCGGCCGTAGCCCCAAGGCGCTCTCGGAACTCGCCGGAGAAGGTTTCGGCACATTCGGCATCGACGTCACCGACGGTGTCTCCGTCGCACGTGCCCGTGACGCCGTGCTCGCCCAGTACCCCGACCTGGACACGGTGGTGACCATGTCGGGCGTCATGCTCCTGGAGGACCTGCGCGACTCCGCGCACTTCGAGACGGCACAGACGACGATCGACACCAATCTGGTCGGCACCATCCGGGTCATCGACGCCTTCACCCCGCACCTGGTCGAACGCGGCGCCGGCACCTTCATCACCGTGACCTCCGGCATCGCCTTCCTGCCGTTCCCGCCGATGCCCACCTACGCCGCCTCGAAAGCCGCGGTGCACGCCTACTCCGAGGCACTGCGCGTGCAACTCGACGGAACGGGCGTCGGCGTCGTCGAGCTCGTTCCCCCGGCCGTCGCCACAGCAGGACAGGAGAAGGTGAACCCGCACGCACTGCCGCTCGACGACTTCGCCGCCGAGGTCATGCAGTTGCTCTCACAGGACCTCACCCCCGACGAGATCCTGGTCGAGCGGGTCCTCATGCACCGCTGGGCTGAGCGCGACGGCACCTACGACGACCTCGTCGCACAGCGTTCCCAGGCCCTGGCCATGCTCCCCGGCCGCCAAGGCTGACCACGCGCTCATCCTCTGGGCGGGGTCGAGCGTCGACTCCTCGACGCCCACGGCATTACGGGCAAGCCCGAGGATCTCGACCCCAACAGTGACCTGGCCGGCGAGTGGGCGGCGACCTGGGGGGATTGCTGAGTGCTCTGAACCGTCAGCGCTCATCTACGTTGGTTCTGGCCCAACTTCTGTGGTGTGGCCACTCTGAGTTACGCCGGCGGGGCGCCGGTGGGCCGCCGCATGTTTCGCCCGGTCTTCCCCGTCCAGCGTTCCGATCGTGGCTCCGCGGTCCCGAAATCCGCGCATCAGCGCCCCGTATGCTCCTGACCATGAGCACTGCACATCCTGCCCGCAAGCGCGACGGCGCCGCGACACGCGAGGCGATTCTCGCCGCCGCGGTCGTGGAGTTTACCGAGCACGGATACGCCGGGGCCGGGGTGCGGCAGATCGCCGAGCGGGCGGGTGTGACGGCGATGATGATCAACCGCTACTTCGGCTCGAAGGAGGGCCTGTTCGCGCAGGCCGTCGATCGTGCCTTCGCCCCGCCGACCGTCGTCGGCGACGAACGCACCGGTCTGTCGGGCGCCATCGCCCACACGCTCGCCGAGCGCACCGCGTTCGGCGCCGAGCGGCTCGACCCGTTTCTCCTGTTGCTGCGCTCGGCACCGGATCCGGAGGCGGCGGACATCGTCCGGCAGGGTGTGGAAACCCATGTGGGCGCCCGTCTCGCGGGGTTGCTCGACGGATCGGACGCCGACGTCCGCGCGCAGCTCGCCCTGGCGCTGGTCGCCGGAACGTGGCTGCTGCGCAGCGTCGTCGGTACCACCCCCCTCGTCACGGCCGACGAGGGCCGCCTCGCCGCCCTCCTCGCCGACATGCTCGAACCGGTCATCCGCGAGGCGGGTGGCACTTCTGTGCCCGGAACCGGTCTCGACGGCACCGACGGGTAGCCGTCCGTCGCCGGCACGCGGGATGGCGGGGTGTTGGCTCAGAAGGCGGAGCGGATGAGTCCGCCGTCGACGCGGATGGTGGCTCCACTGACGTACTGGGCGTAGTCGCTGCACAGGTAGGCGACGGCTGCGGCGATCTCATCGGGTTCGCCGAAGCGTTCCTGGTCGTTGGGAATGAGGGCCTGGACGGCGTTGGGCTGGATCTCGTCCCAGGTCCGGCCCCAGCCGCGGGCGGGCCCGATGCTGGTGACGAGGTCCTTGGTGGCTTCGACGAGGATCGCTCCGGGGGACACGATGTTCGATGTGACGCCGGTGCCCTTGAGGTCGCGGGCGAGGGAAACGGCGAGGTTGTGCCGGGCGGCCAGGGTGGCGTTGTACTGGGGGTGGGTGTTCATCGGCTGGGAGGCGAGTCCCCCGCCGATGGTGACGACACGACCCCAGCCGCGTTCGCGCATGGCGGGGACCAGGTGCTGGATCATGCGGACGCCTGAGACGACGTTGACGTTGTAGGTGTCGCGCCACTCGTCGGGGGTGGCTTCGGCCCAGGACAGGTGCCGGTAGAAGCCGGCGTTGTTGACGAGGATGTCGACGGGGCCGTCCGCGGTGGCGGCCCGGGCGACGTCGGCGGCGGCACGGTCGTCGGCGAGATCACCGACGACCGTGACGGCCGTGCCACCGGCCTCGCGGATCTCCCGCGCGACCTTCTCCGTGCGGTCCTTGTCCCGGCCGTGGACCACGATCGCGGCCCCCTCGGCCGCCAGCAGTTTCGCAGTGGCCTCGCCGAGCCCCGCGCTCGAACCTGTGACGAGCGCGCGCTTACCGGTCAGGTTGAGATTCATCTCGTATTTCCCTCTCATGGACCCGCTTCGTACGCCGCACTCTGCGGTGATGCGAAGTCTCTCTCCCATAAGTATACAGGTGTAGACTTCTTGCGGAACGGGACAGGCCCGGGCCCTGCCGACCGGGGTCGAGCAGGCCGGCGGCGTTCGCCCTGGCGCTTGGTGAGCATCGCCGCGAAGGAGCGGACGTGCCGGGTGAGGGGATCGGGTTCGAGGCAATGTGTGGGGACGGTCTTGAGCCGGCAGTGTTCGGGCTCGGTGAGGGGCTCCGGGCGGCTGAGGATCCACCCGGTGAAGCGGCCGGTGATCCTCCCGAGATACCGGACGGCGGCTGACCCTCCCTGCCGGGAACCTCGACATGTATTCGGCGCAGCCGACTGCGCCTGGCCCGTATTTGGCGCGGATGCCATCCGTGGTCTCATCGGCGACCAGGCGGGCCTCGCGTGCGTGATCGAGGCAGATCTGCTGGGCGGCCTGGCCGGCGTCTATGAGGTCCTCGCCATGAAGATGAGCCCTGTTAGGCGTCCCCACTGCAGCTCGGCGGCGTCCATCGGCTGGTAGGCCAGGCTGCACAGGTCTTCTTCAGGTGCGGACACCTCCGGCAGGCGGCGAGTCTTCTCCCACTGGGTGTTGCCGGCGAACTTCAGGGGTCAGGGTCAGGGTCATGACCCGGGGGTCTGGCCTCGCTGGCGCAAGTGCAGGCCGAGTTGGACGACCAGATCGAGCAGGGCAGTACGCACCTGCGCACCGTCGAGGGTGTGCCAGTGGGGCCGATGTGGGGTTGGCGCCGCCACGCTAGTGGGAACCGACCCCTGACCAGCAAGTCTGGTGAGGGGTCGATCTTGTTCGGTTCTCCCCACCACCGCGGGTCCCCCTGGTTCAGCCCTCGATCTGGCGCGCTTGTGGCACGACTGAGTGACCTTGATCATGACGTGGGCGCTAGCTCCGAGAGTGCCGCCGCTGTGTCTGGCGACGGATAGGCTCCCGGCATGGACGTGCGTGTAGAGATCACCCGGGCAGCGACTCAGGAACTTGTCGATGCCTTTAGCCGACTTCTGCCGCAGCTCTCATCGACGGCCAAGCCCCTCGACTTCGAGACAGTCGACCGGATGGTGACGTGTGATGCCAACACCGTGCTCATCGCGCGGACGTCCGAGGCGATCGTCGGCACCCTGACCCTGGTGCTGTTGCCCTTGCCATCTGGTGTGAGGGGCCGCATTGAAGATGTGGTCGTTGACAGTGCTGCGCGAGGCCGGGGAGTCGCTGGACTCCTCACGCGGGAAGCCTTGCGAATCGCGGAGACGGCAGATGCTCGGACTGTGGACCTCACCTCCAGGCCGGATCGTGCGGCGGCCAACAGGCTGTACGAACGTCTCGGTTTCCAAGCCAGGCAGTCGACGGTCTACCGCTTCCCGATCGACGGGTAGAGGGCGTCGGCTGCATGTCGGCGGATTTTTAATGGTCCAGTGAAGAATCGGCGTGAGGGAGCCCTGGAGCACCCGTGTTGGAAGACGCCGTATGCGGATCGCGGCTGACCAGTTGATCACCGCGTTATTAGGAGTTCGATCCGGCGGTACTTGTGTGCCTGTCCATCGACGTTCCCCCGGCTCCGGAAGGCGCGATGTTGGCCGCTCGCATCAGCCTCACTGAACACTTGCTGATGAGTCAGCCGTGGATGTCAGCCGCACCCCGACTGGCCGGGGCTTCCGGCCAGGAACCATAGAGGTCCACGCTGCCATCGGGAGCCTCAGCTCTCCCGCCCGAGACACCACATCCACCTCTGTCCCGGCTGGCCGGTTGTGATCATTCGTCCAATTGGCGTGCCGGTCGCCGGTGGATTTCGGCGGCCGAGGGAAGAGTGCCTCCTGCGTCCGCGCCGTAACGCTCAAGGCATGCCGAAGAATGTAGCGTGCTGCCCTGCCCCGCTCGGGGGGCCTATCGCGAGGAGCCGGGAATGCTCAAGGGTTTCAAGAACTTCCTGATGCGCGGCGATGTCATCGTCGTAGCCGTAGGCCTCATTGTCGCATTGGCTTTCAGCACCTTGATCAAGGCATTCACCGATTTTGTCATTAATCCCATCATTGCGCGTGCTCAGGGCAGCCGTTCAGTCGGATTGGGATGGCAACTCGGCAAAGCGGGCAACAAGACCACGTACCTCGATATCGGTTCTTTCATCTCGGCAGTCATCTACTTCATCATCTTCATGGCCGTCGTCTACTTCCTCATCGTCGTACCGTACAAGCATTATTCGGCGCGGCGCGGTGCGGTGGTCTTCGGAGAGCCGGGGCCCGTCAAGACATGCCCGGCCTGTCTGTCCGAGGACCTGCCGGCCGCTGCTACCAAGTGTCGGCACTGCGGCACCGAGCAGCCGCGGGCGACCGGAACGCCACGACCCTGATCGGACGGGAAGACCACGACTGATTCCCTGTGCGGTCACTACCTGGAGTGCCGGTTTGGAAGACGCTGTACGCGGTTGCTTCCTCAGCTGCGACGTTGCGGACATGTGAGGAGTGGTGCCGGCACCTCTGGTTCCCCGTGGGTTCCCGCTCATCGCCGCCCGGTCGGGCACGCGACGGGCAGGTGTGCCAAGGTGTGGGGATGGTCGAGTCATACGTGGCCAGGAGCCTGCCGTGGCCCTGAGGCGGTGTCAGTCCTTCGTGGTGCCGTCCCCGAACTCGTATGTCGCGAAGTCCGCCACCGGACGGTAACCGAGCCGCTGGTAGAGGCCGTTGCTCGTGGGGTTGGCGAGGTCGGTGAAGAGCAGGACCTCCTTGGCACCCGAGTCCAGCGCGGTCTGGCTGACCACGGCGGTGGCGCCCCCTGCGTAGCCGCGGCCGCGCAGCGGGGCGGGGGTGTAGACGATGGCGACGCGGACCTGCCCGGCGACCTCGGGCGGGGCGCTCGCCATGGAGACAGGCGTGCCGTCGGGGGTCTGCCACAGCACGATCCCGCCCTGGGCGAGCCGGCTCTCGGCCCAGCGCTCGGGGTCGTGCCGGGTCTCCGCGCCTATGTCCGTGCAGAACTCGTCGTACCACCGTGCGATCAGCTCGCGGTCGTCCGTCCCGGCGGCGCGGGCGCACCCGGGTGGCGCGGGCTCAGGCGGGGTGAGGGTGCCGAGACGGTAGAGGCGCTGGCTCATCATGAGCCGGGCCGTGGCCCTGGTGCGACGCTCCCAGGCGGCCGCGAACTCGGCGGTCGCCTCCGCCGGACCGAAGACCGACGGGACCGCTCTCCCGTCCTGGACGAGCCGTACCGCCAGCGCGTCAGCTGCCCTGTCGGGGAGAGCGGTGAGCTGGAGCTGGAACGGGGGCGTGCGCATGACGGTGGCGCGCACCGTGCCGTCACCGCCCACGAGCCGACCGAAGTACGGCGCCTCCTCGCCGTACGCGGTGATCCCGTTCGTACGCACCATGTCGGTGACCGTCAGCTGGACGGTGTGCAGCGCGGGCTCGGACCAGAGGAACGCTCCGGCTCGGTCGAGGAACTCCTCCACGTCCTGCGTGAAGTGCCAGTCGTATGCGTCTGAGGCCATACGCCACGATCTCGCGAACACGGCGCCTTCGCACACGAGTTACGTGGCAGACGTTGTCCGAAGCGGCCCTGGTGTCCAGCAGCCGTGGAAGTGGCGGACCCCGTGCGCGCGGTGGTAGGTCGCGCGATGCCGCTCGGGATGGCCTTGCTCGGCCACCTCGCGGGCGGCGTGGTGGTCCGCTCCCTCACCAGCCGTACGGGTCGGGCGGATTCGGTCGCCCACCATGCCAACTTCGCGGCACACCGGCAGAAACCCCGACCACCGCGGACCCGGCGTTGGTGTGTTCGCTGTTCGTCCTTTACCTGTCCGTCGCCCCGGGTTGCGGCGAGGCGCGCACTCTTGCGCGATGCAATCGAGGCTCAGGGGGCCCTCGATCGCGCTGCGGGCACGGGCACCGTGCTCCGTGACAAGGGGGGACCGATGGCGCATTGGAAGCGGTCGGCGATCAGCGGCACCGGCGCGTGCAGGCCTCGCGCGGGATGCCGAGGGCAAGAGCAGGTGAGCCCACCTCAGGTCCGCAACCACCACCCCAGGCACTGAGTAACCGCTCCACCACCACGGCCCGCACTCACCCACACGGACCAGGAGTCACCAGCCATGCTCGGATTGCCTCCGGCACCCTTCGCACGCCTGAGAGCCGTCACTGCTCTCTTCCTTCTGGCCGCCTTCTTCTTCGGCGCCACCCCAGCAAGCGCCGCGACCTACGTGCCGATCGCGGGTGCCGGCTCCACCTGGAGCCAGAACGCTCTCGACCAGTGGCGGGCCAACGTCAAGCAGTACGGCATGACCGTGAACTACATCGGCACAGGCTCGTCGGACGGCCGCAACCAGTTCCGCAACGGAACCGTGGACTACGCCGTCTCCGAGATCCCTTACGGCTTCAAGGACTCGGGCGTCGTCGACTCGGCGCCGTCCCGCAAGTACGCGTACATGCCGGTCGTGGCCGGTGGTACGTCGTTCATGTACAACCTCACCATCGGCGGCAAGCGGGTGACCAACCTGCGGCTGTCCGGCGAGGTCATCGCCAAGATCTTCACCGGCCAGATCACGACCTGGAACGACCCCGCCATCAAGGCCGACAACCCCGCGCTCGCCTCCGCGCTGCCCGCCCGCCCGGTCGTCCCGGTGGTGCGCTCCGACAGGTCCGGCCCCACGGCGCAGTTCAGCACCTGGATGAGCAAGCAGTATCCGTCGCTGTGGGACGACTACTGCCGTCGCGCGGGCAGCAGCACCCCGTGTGGGGCGACCTCGACCTACCCGATCGTGCCGGGTAGCGGCTTCGTCAGCCTGGCGGGCTCGAACGGTGTCTCCGGCTATGTGGCGCAGGCCGGCAATGAGGGCACCATCACGTACGTCGAGTACTCGTACGCGGTGTACACGACCGGCTTCCCGGTGGCCAAGGTGCTCAACAAGGCCGGGTACTACGTCGAGCCGACCGCGTCGAACGTGGCGGTGGCGCTGCTGAAGGCGCGGATCAACGAGGACCCCTCCTCGCCCGACTATCTGACGCAGATCCTCGACGACGTCTACAACGACACAGACCCGCGCGCCTATCCGCTCTCCACCTACACGTACATGATCATCCCGACCGCGCTGGAGTCGAACTTCAACAACCAGAAGGGCAAGACGCTCGTTGCCTTCGCGTACTACTTCCTCTGCCAGGGGCAGCAGCACGTGGACAACCTGGGCTACTCGCCGCTGCCGAGGAACCTCGTGGAGGCGGGCCTCAAGCAGGTCCGCAGGATCCCCGGGGTCGACGTCCAGAGCATCGACATCAAGAGCTGCCAGAACCCCACCTTCTCCACCGACGGCACCAACACGCTTCTCGAGACGGCCCCTTACCCGTCCGCCTGCGACCGAGTGAGCAGCTCTCCGTGCGACGGCACCGCCCCCGGCGTGACGCAGTCGATCACGACGACCCTCGAGCCCGGGGCGCTGGCGATCTCCATCGCGGGCAGCCCGCACGTCGAGTTGCCCAGTCCGGTGCTCGACTCGTCGGGCGAGTTCCTCCACACCTCGGGGCAGATGACCCCGGTCACCGTCAGCGACACCCGTCCCGGCAACATCGGCTGGACGGCTTCCGGCCAGGTCGGCGACTTCACCGGCCCGGCCGGAAGCATCATCGACGGGAGCAGCCTGACCTGGGCCCCCGCGATCGTCGACCGCGGCAACGTCCAGTCCGTCACGGCAGGGGCCCTGGTCGTACCCGGCGACGGCAGCGGGCTCAAGGACGCCCGGACGCTGGCCACCGGCATCGGCCCCGGCGTCGCGGATGTCGGGGCTGGCCTCGACCTCGACGCACCGACCTCAACGCTGCCCGGTACGTATACGCCGGTCCTGACGCTGACCGTCATCTGATCCGAATCCGCAGGAGAGCTGACGGCCGGTCGCTCAGCCGAGACGGCGGCCGTCAACGCGGCGGGAGGGCGCGGCCGAGGCCCTGTCGTCAAATTGCCGCGGGGCCCGCTCTGAGGGCGGGCCCCAGGGCGTCTGGCGCGGTGCACCGCAAGGCGGAGAGCCGTCCTCGTAGTGGGGGGTGAGTGGTCGGTTACGCCCCGCGCCTGGAGCCCGTCCCCGTGGGGAGACGCTGCCGCGCCGGCGGCGCCTGGATCGCGTGTTCGCCATAACTGCGACGGCCCGGACCCGCCGCTGCCCCACACCGCGGAGGGCGCAGGTTCTCTCAGTGGACGGTGACGGATGCTGTGGTGGCCGATCCGTTCGTCCAGCCGTAGCGGTGGGCGGTGACCTTGACGGTGATCTTCTGGCCCTTGTCGGCCTTCACCAGCACGTAGGTGGACTTGGTGGCACCGGTGATGGTCTTGCCGTTGCGTTTCCAGGAATAGGTGTAGGAGGTGGCGGTCGGCGACCAGGTGCCGTGGGCGGTCGTGAGCTTGTAACCGACCTTGGCGGTGCCGCTGATGGAGGGCGCCTTGGTGGCCTTCAGGGAAGGGCCGACGGCGACCGTGACGGCGGGGGAGGTGGAGTTGACCGAACCAGCGCCGTTACCGACCGTGACCTTGCACGAGACCTTGTGGGTGTAGTCGTCCGAGGTCAGGGTGTGGGTCTTGCTGGTGGCGCCGGAGATGACCTTGCCATCGCGCAGCCAGGACCACGCGACGGTGGTGTTGTAGCCGCTCCAGCCTGCGGAGCACGTGAGTTTGGAACCTGTGCGGGCGGTCCCGCTCACGGTCGCCTTCGAGGTGATCTGCGGCTTGGTCAGCAGGGTTTGCGACCGGCTCCACACCTGGGAGGTGTAGCGGTCGGAGGAACCAGGGGCGTAGACGGCCGTCCGTCCCAGCACGGTGGCCCGGCCGTCCGGTCCTGCCGCCACTTCGCCTGTCAGGGCGTCCATGTCGGGGACGTCGGCGACCGGCGTGGCGTTGAGCGCGGTGGCCTTGCTCCATGTGCCGCCGGCCCGGACGGCCCACTCCAGGTAATGGTCGTTGCCGTTGTCGATGCCGGGTGTCTGCGGCCACACGACCTGTACGGTTCCGTCCGCGCCGATGGACGCGTCCACCTGCCAGTTGACGTAGCCGGTGGACAGCGTCTTCGGCGCGGACCAGGCGCCCGTGCTCGCGCTTCGGGTGACGGCCTGGACGATCGGTATGCCGGCGCTGCCGGTCCAGCCCGCCCACACGTAGGTGACGTCACCGTTGGGGGCGGTAAGTGGGCCGCTGTCGTCGTTGTCCTGAAGGATCGGCACGGCAGTCTGGACGGCACTCCAACTGCCGGTCGGGGAGGGCCTGCTGAGGGACTTCAGCGTCTCGACCCCGTTGGTGGCGCTCTGCCACAGCACCGTGGTCGCGCCCTTGGCGGACATCGACACCTGTACATCGGTGGACTTGGCGTCCGCGCCCAGCAGAGCGACCGGGCTGCTCCAGTCTCCGCCGGGAGTGGCCCGGGTCACGATGGAATCGACATTGGAGTCACTGGTCCTGTCCCAGGCGTCCCAGACCGTCGTGGCCGCTCCGTCGGGAGCCACCGCGAGTGAGAACTGCTCGATGAAGCCGCCTGAGAAGGACCCCAGACGGTGCGGCGCCGACCAGGCCGCCGCGCCGGGGGCGAGCGTGGCGGTCATCGCCTCGTAGTTCCAGCCTCCGTCGCCCTGGACCCAGACGGCGGTGACGGTGCCGTCTGCCGCAGCGGCCATCTGGGGCATCGACAGGTCCAGCCCGGCGTAGGCGGTGAGCGTGATCGGATCCGACCACTGGCCCGTCGCCGGGTCCCAGCCCGCCGAGACGGCGGCCAGCGAGCCGTCGTTGTAGTTGCCGGTCCTCCAGGCTGCCTCGGCGTGCCCATCGGCGGTCACAGTCAGCACGGCCGGGGCGGTCGCGTCGTTACTGGCGAACAGAGAGTGGGGAGCGGACCATGTGTCGCTGCCCGCAGGCCTGACGGTGGCCTGGATGTCCCACGTAGTAGCGCCAGCAGCCTTGTTGCGCCACAGGGCGAATGCCGTGCCGTTCCCGGCCACCTTGACGTCGATCAGGCTCTGCCGGCCGTCGGTGCCGGTCAGACCGACTGCGGGGCCAAATGGGCCGGCCGACGCGGTGTATCCGGCGGCGGTGGCGGGCAGAGCGGCGCCCATCGCGAGTGCGACCGCCGTTGCTGCTGCGCAAGCGGCAACGGTGGCTCGCGGTCTCGGTATCTTCAGTGCCACTACGGCTCCTGTCTCGGACGGGCGTGCCTCTCACGCCCGACATTGCGTCTGAACCTTGGCGTGGGGGCCTGTTGTCGAGCGGAACCACGTCCGGTCAATGCCTGGCGCTGGAGCACTACGTGGCCGCCCCCGCCACCTCACGCCGCCGCAGTACCCCCGCCGTTGGACGCGTTGACGACGATATCCAGCGGGGGCTCAGCACTTCCCGCTCCCGGCAGTCTAGGGATGATCAAATTTTCACCCGCCGTCCGGACATCGGTATGAGGCCGGAGCATCGCCCGTGGCAGCTTCGTTGCCGTCGGAGGGTGCCGTCAGGCCCAGCCGGTGTTCTGGTCGGCGGAATCCGGGGTCTGGTGGTTGCCGAGCATGTCGAGAAGAACCATGGCGTCGTGGTCGGGGCTTGCGACGTCGGCGTAGTAGGCGACGAGGCGGTGGCCGGGGGTGCCATCCAGCTGCATGGACTGGTAGCCCAAGGTGAGGTTGCCGACCTGGGGGTGGTGGAAGTGCTTGGTGCCGGGGCGATGGGGGCGGACGTCGTATCGCTCCCACAAGCGGGCGAAGTCTGGGCTCTTCAGGAGGAGCTCGCCGACGAGCTGGGCGAGGTCGGGGGCGTCGGGGTCGGTGCCGGCCAGGGCCCTCAGGCGTGCGACGCAGCCGCGGATCCGGGTCTCCCACTCCGGGAACAGGTCGCGGGCCTGGGGGTGCAGGAAGTAGTAGCGGGCGAGGTTGCGCTGCTTGACTGGCCAGCTCTCGATGCCCGCGTACAGATGCAGGCCGCCCGGGTTGGCGGCGAGTATGTCCAAGGTGCGGCTGAGGACATAGGCGGGGCTGGGCCGCAGGTTCTCCAGTAGGAGTGCGACGCCGGACCGTACCGTGCGGCTGGGTGCGGTGGGTGGTTCGGTGGCGTTGCGGGCCGCTCGTGCGGCCAGCAGGCGCAAGTGATCGTGTTCGTCCTCCTGCAGGCGCAGTGCGCGCGCGAGCGAGTCGACCACAGCGGCGCTGGGACGGGTCTCCTTGCCGCGTTCCAGGCGCGTGTAGTAGTCGATGCTGACCCCGGCAAGGGTGGCGAGCTCTTCGCGACGCAGCCCAGGCGTGCGGCGAAGTCCTGGCCCGATGGGAAGGCCGACCTGCTCGGGGGTGACCTGGGTGCGGCGGGCACGCAGGAACCCCGCCAGGTCGTTGCTGTGCTGGTCAGGGCTCATTCAGAAAGTGTGCCAAACCGGTGCCCGGGACGCGTCGGCGTTGGGGGGCCGTATCGCTCCCTGGCACGCCGCTCCCCGGCACTGTGCGGCCTGCCGCGTCCCGTACGCGGAGGCGAGGGTGGAGGGGCCGCGAGGAAGACCGTCGATCCCGTGGCTTCCCGTTCACGGGCTGTGATCCGGCAGCCCTCCGATCCGCACGAAGGCAGACACAGCATGCGCAACACCACCCTGGGCACCAACGGACCCGAGGTCGGCGTCATCGGCCTGGGCGCCATGGGAATGAGCTTCGCCTACGACATGGCCACCCAGCGTGACGAGGCCACCTCCGTCTCCGTCATCCACCAGGCCCTCGACCTGGGCGTGACGCTGATCGACACCGCCGACGTCTACGGCCCGTACACCAATGAGGAGCTCGTCGGCCGGGCCCTGGCCGGCCGGCGCGACCGGGCCGTGATCGCCACCAAGGTCGGCATGGAGTGCATCGACCCCACCGGCGGGCCCGGCGGCTCCCCGCTGGTCAAGCCGAACGGCCGGGCCGAGCACGTCCGCGCCGCCATCGACGCCAGCCTGCGCCGGCTGGGCACCGACCACATCGAGCTCTACCAGCTGCACCGCGTGGACCCCGAGGTCCCGATCGAGGAGACCTGGGGCGCCCTGGCCGAGGCCGTCGAGGCCGGCAAGGCCCTCCACTTGGGCCTGTCCGAGGTCGGTGTCGAGCAGATCCAGCGCGCCCAGGCCGTGCACCCGGTCACCACGGTGCAGTCCGAGTTCTCGCTGTGGACCCGAGACGTCCAGGACGAGGTTCTGCCCTACTGCAAGGACCACGGCATCGGCGTCCTGCCGTACTCGCCCCTGGGCCGTGGCTTCCTCATCGGCCGCTTCAATTCCTTCGACGAACTGCCGCAGAACGACCAACGGCGGCGCCTGCCGCGCTTCCAGCAGGACAACCTGCGGGCCAACCTCGACATCGCCGCCAAGGTCCGTGAGGTCGCCGACCGGATCGGCGCCACCCCCGCCCAGGTCGCCCTCGCCTGGCTGACCGCCCAGGGACCGCACGTGGTCCCCATCCCCGGCACCAAGACCCCGAAGTACCTCACCGACAACGCCGGCGGCGCAGACCTCCGGCTCTCCGCCGCCGACCTCGCCGACCTCGACGCCATCCAGGCCCCGGTCGGCGCCCGCTACTGACCCGCCCCCACCATCCACCCCGCGGCCAGCCCGGAGCGATGAGGCCCACGTGGAGAATTCGGATGTCAGTCAGGCCAGAGCACGCGGCAATATCCGAGGTGCCGCCCGGGGGTCGTTGCCGTCAAAGCCCCGGACCGATCAGGTCCGGGGCGTTTCCGCTGTTCAAGCTATGGGCCCCCGGCAGGATTCGAACCTGCGACACCCGCCTTAGCAGCGAGGTTGGGCCATCACTGGCGCGACCAGCGGTTCCCTACCTTGCACCGAGTCGGGCGGCACGTACCCCTCGGCACGTACCCCTGCCCACCCCGATTCCCCGTGAGTCCCCGCCTGATCTGGCATGGATGTGGCGCGATCGCTCTCGTGTTCCGGGTCATGCCGTGCACGACCGTCGCGTGTTCCACCATGCATCCATGCTCGCCACCGAGGCGCGCAGCCTGCCAACGCCATGTCCGCCGAATGGGTCCGAACCGCAGCGCCGTCGGCCGCCCCCGGCATCGAGAAGGTGGCCGCGGGCCACGGTGGTGGATCCGTCGTTATCTGAGAGACGCCCACCACTGCAACTACCTCCCTCGACAAGACAGTTCGACGGTCGGCGGCTCAGTCCCCTTCGGGCGGGCCATCAGACTTGTCCGTGCGCATGAGAATTCCGGGGCAGTCAGGATCGACTTCACCTGTGTAGTGGTTTCGCCAGAAGTAGCGACTGGTGCGCGGCAGCGGCACTTCCACAAGCCGGCCGTCGTGCATCATCCACAAGCCGAAGCAGTCATCTTCCTCGTCACGGATCAGCACCTGCACGGAGTGCGGGGAGGGCCACGGCTGCGACTCCAAATGTTCCAGGAGTCCGACCCAGCTGCTCCGCCGCACGAACTCGGCGACCCAGCCATGCCCGGCAGCAGCGAATTGTCCAGACCACTTACGGTTGGGGTCTCGCTGGGTCAACGGTTCCATGATCTCTTCTGCACGGCTGGCCAACACGATGACCTCGACAATTCTGCTCATGACCGAGTATCACCGGAGGTACGAGAGGAACGGCAAGCGAGATCCGTCTTTGGAATCCGACCTCCGCGATCCGAGGGCGACGACGGCGAGAGGGGCCAAAGCCCAAGGGCCAGCCCGCACTTGCGCGGGCACTTGATGGAGTAGGGAACGTTCTATCCCGGTCGAGTCCCCTGTGGATGTCCCCTGTGGTTGTGCAACTTCGCTTGATGCTTGACCATCCGCCCGCCCGCCCGGCCGGAGATCGGGGCCGCTGGCGCGCGTAATGATGTCCGGTGCCTGAGGCTGGGGCCATGACAGAGCCTGCTCATGGACCAGACGGACCAGGAGCGTCGACGCTGGATGCAGAACGCGATCCTGCCCGGGTTGTCGCGTTCAGCGACGGCGTCATGGCCATCGCCATTACGCTGCTCGTCCTGGAGATCCATGCACCCTGCGACACCAGCCACCTGTTGCACAGCCTCGCCGCGCTCTGGCCGTCCTACCTGGCCTACGCCATCACCTTCATGCTGATCGGACAGGTGTGGGCCAGCCACCACATCTTGTTCGACCACATCCGCAGTGTCGACCGGGTGGTGCTGTACCTCAATACCGTGCTGTTGATGGACATCGCGCTCCTGCCGTTCGCCACCTCCGTACTGGCCGAGGCGTTCCGTGACGGACACGGGCAGCGCACCGCGGTCGTCCTCCACGGCACCTCTTTTTGGTTCATGGACCTTCTGTTCAACGTCATCTGGTGGCACGCCCGTCATGATCGTCACCACGATCGACTCAGCCGGCGTCGCAGTCATCAGTCACCGCTTCCTGCGCGCCCTCGTCTGGATCGCCACCGGAGCCTTGCTCGGCCTCCTGCTTCCCCCGCTCGGCGTGGCCGTGATCGCCGCCTTCATTCCGTACTACTGGCTTCACAGCGCGAGCGAGATCGCCAAGATGCAGCCTCGGCCCGGCGGTCGGAATCGGGCGTGACGACGATCATGGACGACCTGGCAGTGTTCACTGGCGACTTTGTCCTGACTGTCGATCATGCGTGGACCTCGTGCGCAACTTCATTCAGCATCGAGACGGAGGCGCCCCGCGATCTGGGCGAGCGGTGCGAGTTGTAGCCACGGAACGATCAGCTGATCGAGACGTCGGTCCGCGACCCGAGGAAGCCGTGGCCATGCGCGTGGAGGACGTGACGCTGCCCGCTTCCGATGCCCGTGACCAGTGGTCCGAGCTCCTGATCCACACCGCGACCCCGGAGATCGGAAAGCAGTGGACCGACACGGGGGAGATCCACGAGAAACGCGACCTGAAGGGCCGCGCCGAGGGCGACACGCGGACCGTGCCGGGGCACCCTGCCCCGACACGCATCCTGCGGCAGCACATCGAGGACGAACAGCTCAAGCCGGGAGACCTGCTGTTCCAGGGGGAGACGGGCGGCATTCTCGCGGGCTCCGTCATCCGCCGGGCCTGGCGCAGTGCGCGCAAGGCGGTGTTATCTCCGCACGTCTACGAGTCGCCCACGGGGAGGCGTGTGTACGACAACCGGCACACGCGCCTGACCAAGTGTGGCTCAACGACGGGGTACCGCCCGCCCAGGTGGCGGAGTGGGCCGGGAACAGCGTCCCCGTGTTTTTGGCCACCGCGGCTCGAAGCCGCCGGTGATCTTCCGGAGCCGCCTTGCGCTGGCTGATTCTCCAGGCCGAGAACTTCGACACGTATTCGACACGAGCACCCGCGAAAACCCGGTGACAGCCGGACGACCCCGGAGGCTTCCCTTGATCGTTGGGGAGTACCTGGGGCTTGGCCGTATCAAGTGTTACTCGTCCTGACCAGCAAAAAGGCCCTCCCGGTGGGAGGGCTCTCAGTGGCGCCCCCGGCAGGACTCGAACCTGCGGCCAAGCGCTTAGTAGTTGCGGGCACACCCCAGTTGGCTGGGCCAGCAAGTCTGCGGGGCTTCCGTGACAGGCCGCCGGGTGTTGTCGTCGTCCGCACTCGTTGCCGTCAGCGTTGCCGTCACTGCCGTCCGGGCCTTGATGACCCGTCTCACCGAAGTTTGACCACAGCGCTCAGCAGCGACCCGAGCTGGTGGAGCAGTGTCAGAACGGCGGTTCGGTGGAGTGGGTGCCGGCCCAAGGATCGTCTGCCGGTGCGGGCTGCGGGCGTTGTTGGAGGACTTGCACCGCTTCCTCGATGCGGCCGAGGTCGATGAGGCACTTGGCCCGGAGCGAGGTGTTGCAGGCCGGGTGCCGTTCAAGAACGGAGAGGGCCTCCTCGGCGCGGCCGGCCGTGGCGAGGAGGTCGGACAGAGACCAGGCCGCGTACCAGGTGTCTTGTTCGGGGTGCGTCTGGGTCTGCTCGATTGCTTCGTCGAGCAGGCCGAGGCGAACCATGAGAAGGAGCCGGATCCGGAAGAAGTCCCAGTCTTCCTTGCCGCCGCGGCGCGTCTTGAGAATGTCGAGGTAGGCCAGGCCGTCGGGGGCCCGGCCTTGGTCGGCGTACAGGGTGCACAGCGTGTGGACGATCCAGTCCTCCGCGCCGCCAGGCCGGTCGGCGAGGGTACGCATCACTCCGATCGCCTCGTTGCCCTGCCCGTGCCGGACCAGGAGTTCGGACAGCGGGACGGCCACGTGCCACATGCCGTCGGACTCTTCAGCGAACGTCCGGTAGACGGTGATCGCTCCTTCCGCATCGCCGCGCTCCTCAAAGACCTCGGCCAGGCGCTGCGCGGCGTGCCCGTGGTACTCGGAGGCCGCGTACGCGCGCAGTTCCTCGATCCGGTCGTGTCTGGCCAGCAGGTCGGCCAGCGCGTCGCGGCCGTTGACCGAGGTGCTATCCCGGCGGCGCAGCAGGTCGATCGCCTCCTCAATCCCGCCCTGTCGTTCCCGGATGGCGGCGAGCAGAGGGAAGGCGTTGGACGGTTCGAGGCGGAGCCTGCCGCAGTCGGGGTCGTCGCAGGCCGGGACCGCCGCGGCGATGCGGGCCTCCAACAGCGCGGCAGCCTCCTCGTCCAGACCCGCGACTTCGGCGACGTCCACCAGGCCCTCGGCGAGGAACCAGTCATCGATTCCGGGCCGCAGCAGCGCG
This sequence comes from Streptomyces sp. CA-106110, assembly GCF_050936285.1. NCBI lineage: Bacteria > Bacillati > Actinomycetota > Actinomycetes > Kitasatosporales > Streptomycetaceae > Streptomyces > Streptomyces sp. CA-106110. The sequence continues at coordinate 7,786,776 of NZ_JBNJNB010000001.1, forward strand.
AACGCATCGGCGCCGTGGCCGTGACGGGACAGCAGGCGAGCGAAGAAGTTCAGGACCAGCCGGTCCCCGGCCTCCGCGTACGGGCGGCACAGCGCGATCGCCTCGTCGGCCCGCCCCCAACCCTCCAGCAGCTCGGCCTGGGCTTGGGCCGCTGGCCACCAGCCCGTCGCGATGTACGGGGCGAGCACCTCCAGCGCCCGCGCGTACTGCTGCCGATCGCCCAGCAATCGCGCCCACCCCAGCGCGCAGAACCACTCCCCGCGGCCGGCCTGCAGCTCCACCTCCCGCTCATGGCCGAGCTCGAGAAGCCGGGCTACCAGTGATGAAGGAATGCAGCCCGTCAACGTTCGGGCCTGATAGTCAAGATCAGCAGCGTCCACGGCTCCGCACCCTAGACCCCGCCTCTGACACGGCTCCGGATCAGCGAGCGGTGAAAGTCCGATGAGACGAAGTCCAACCCCGTGAAGCTTCGGTGAGACTGATCAAACTTCGGTGAGACGGGTCACTTGATGCGACCGCCGCTTTACAAGTTCGACTTCGGCTCCCAGCGATCTGCCGGAACAATGAGCGGCGGCGGCTCTCCGATCCGCTGGAGGCCCGTTGGATCCGCCACCGTCCGACGACGTTGATGTCAGCAATGGATGTCAGAGACCTTCTGATCCGTAGCTCTACAGAGATCGGGCGACAGCGGTCATACAGGTTGCTCTGTGGTCTTTCGAGGTCACTGCTGGGCGGGGCCGGTTGCTGCGGTTGCTGTACTTCGCTGCTGTACCGCAGCGAGTCGGCCTGCAGGTACACGTGACTCGTGCTCGCCCTGCTCGAGAGCCACGTCTGCCGGCCGGAACGGCAGGCTGTGCAGGTCCCCACCAACACGCTTTCCGAGTCTGTTGGTCGACCGTTGGACCGCGTACAGGGGCGTTAACTCGCCCATGGGCGGCTGGGCGGCCCAGCGGTTACGGCTATTCCCCGCTCGTTCCGGTGCGCTTGTGGTGCTGCAGCTCAGTGGACACGTCACAGCTTGCCGCTAGCGTGTGAGCGACGGATAGGACGGACGCAGGGGTGGGCGTTGTTCACAGTCTTCAGGTGCCGGGGTTGTGACGCGCCGCTTTCGGCGAGCCTTCGACGCGTGGAGTGGCGGCCGTTGCAGCGCATTCGGGGTAGGGAGCACTACACGTACGGGCCCTCCACGGTCCTGCGGGGCTCCTTCATGCTCGACCCCGCACCGTTCGGGGTGTCCTATGAGGCTCCGGACTGTGGGGAGTGCCTGACGGCGGTTATCAACCCTCTCGATGGCGTGCTGCTCCGACCGCACGTCGACCCCGCGCGTCGGGTCGGGTGCTGCCGCCCTGACGGCTCGGCCGGCCCCAATCTGATGTGCAGCCCCTGCGGGACCGAGGTGGGTATCGAAGTGTCGGACTGCTGGACGGAGTTCGATGTCCGACTTCTGCTCTCCAGGGTTGTGCAGGACACCAGCGATTCGAGCGAGCGGCGTCCATAAGATCGGCCGCTGCTGCTGGCCCACACGCTTTCCAACTGTCCGCATGGCTGTTCAGAGTCGGTCGTGGGCGTTCACTGTGCAGCTCAGACGGGGTTCGCGTACGATGGCGTCCGTCAGCGCACTGGACAAAGACTAGGACAACGAGCGGCTCATTGGTGCGCCGCCAAGATCGGCACTGCCGCCTCGTACTCGCTGAAGTCCGTGGCCATGGGCTCAGCCGATCAGCACGGGCCGACGGTGGTCAAGGCCGGCAGCAGGCCATCACCTGGGGAAGCTAACGTGATCTAGGGCTCGCTGCAGGGCTGACCTGCGGCGGAAGGGTGTTGACGCCTGGCGGGCGGGTCCGTTGATTCCCCGCGGTTCCCCGCGGTTCCCCGTACGATCTGGCACGCGTCTGGCACGACCCGTTCGTACCGAACTCTCGGCGGGTGCGTTTCTTCTGAGTGAGCGGCATGTACCTGCCCAATCCACTGATGCCGGGCCAACGCGACACGGGGCGTCCTGGGTGACCTCCACTCAGATCGGAACTCCATCCCACGTGATGGTGCCGGGGCCTAGGGGTGGCCGCGCGCCCTGGTCGGTAGGGACGTAGCGTCAGCGCATGGACTTCCGTATCACCGCTGAGGAGGAAGCGCTCGTCTTCCGGCTCGCGGAGCTCCTGGACGGCGGCACGCAACCGCTGGAGACGCAGCTCGTCGAGGAGCTGGGCCCGGACATTCGGCAGCAGCTCGAAGGGCTCAAGGCGAAGGGCTGGATCCTCGTCCGCGAGGCTGCAGACGGAATGATGGTCGTCGATCTCACCGGGCCGGCGTGGAAGGCCGTCCGCAGCCGCCGCGACGTCGGCCGGTAACGGCCGTCGTGACGCTAGAGATTCGCCTACGCGATCCCGTAAGGCCTGTGACGTGTGGCCGCGCCCGGTGTAGCGTCGCTGCCGGTAGTCGTGGTTCCGAAGTCCCGTTCACCCGTGACACACGTCTCGGGCGTTCTTGCTGTTCAGCGCCTCTCCGGACCAAGGCGATCACCTCCGGATCCCGCACGGTGCGGGGCCCGAATTTCCTTGAGGGAGACAGGCATGGCCAGCGGTACCGTCAAGTGGTTCAACGGCGAAAAGGGCTTTGGCTTCATCGAGCAGGACGGCGGCGGCCCCGACGTCTTCGCCCACTACTCGAACATCGACGCCTCCGGCTTCCGCTCCCTGGAAGAGGGCCAGCGGGTCACGTTCGATGTCACGCAGGGGCAGAAGGGTCCGCAGGCGGAGCACATCCGCCCCGAGTAACAACGCATAGGGAGACCCCGGCCGGATGGTTACCGGCCGGGGTCTCTTGCTGCCCGGGTGAAAGGGGGACAAGCCAGTGCACACCCCTGGCAGTGATCTGCCGCCCCGAACCCGCAAAGTCACAAGGGGACGTCGGCCTGCTCCCCTACGGCGAGCACGTCCGTCGGCAGAGAGGTGTGGTGGGTTGGGCAGTCCGCCATTGACGGCTTCTGACAGCCAGGCGCGGTTGCGGTGGTTGCTGTACTCCGCTGCTGTACGGCAAGGGCTCCGGAGTGCGCTTCTACGCTGGAGATTCCCGCAGGTCACCGGCCTCAGCGCCGCCTTTGGTTGATTTCCCGGTCATGGATAGTCCACGGGTGCTGATGCCTGTTCGCGTGTGCCGGACCGGACTACGGGACGAGTCGGGGCGGGGTTGCTGTTGTTGGAGGTGATCGCGGACAAGTGTGGGGTGGGGAGCTTCGGCAAGATCGTGTGATGCACGTTCACCCTGGTGGACTGGGCGCGGGCCTCCGGTTCGCGTGCGCGCGGGTGACGCCGACACGCCTGGTGCCGGCTCCTGACTCGACACATACCATCAAAAAAGGTGTCTTTAACTTGAATTCTGACTCAACGTGACATTTCGGCTGTAGATATTGATGTGTCCGACCAGGCGGGCGCATCAGGCACCTGCCGTGAAAGGAGCACGGAATGCGGGTTTCCCGTCTTGCCGCCGCGCTGGGCGTCGCAGCCGCCGTCCTGTTGGGCGGCGCCACTGGCGCCAGCGCCGCAACCTATGCACCCTCGGTGGTATCTCATGTCACGTACGACCGTGGTCACGACCATGGTGACTACGGGCGCGGCGACCGTGACGACCGCTGGGGCCACCACGACCGTGACGACCGGGGCAACTACGGCCGGGGCCACGGCCGCTGGGGCCACCACGACCGTGACGACCGGGGCAACTACGGCTGGGGCCACGACCGCTGGGGCCACCACGACCGTGACGACCGAGGCAACAACGGCTGGGGCCACCACGACCGTGACGACCGCTGACCGCCCTTGGGGTGCCCTTCCGCTGTTGGGGGAGGGCACCCCTTCCGTGTGCCCCGTGTGCCTTCTACTGCATGACTGACGAGATCTTCCGCGGGTGGATGCGATCTGCGATCCGCTCGATTCCGACCGCAGCGATCTGGATTCGTATATCGGTGTCGTGCGCGCGTTCAACGCGCGTTGGGCGCTGGACATCGGCTGCGGGGCGGTGTGCGACACCCGCTTTAGGAGCGAGGTTGGGCGGTCGCAGGCGTGACCTGCGGATTCCCTTCCTGGCCAGAATCCGGCCGGGCTTCCCCCTGTGGACCTATGTTCCCCGTGAGTCCCCGTCCGTTCTGGCACGAGAGTGGCACGCCTTGGGGGCTGCCCTGATCCCCTCGATGCGAACTATCGGCTGCTCGGTCGTTGAGGTCTGTCGGACTGGTCGAGCGGTTGGCTGCGGAGGGCGCCGGCCATATGCGGTCACGGCGGTTGCTGTGCTTCGCCGCTGTACGGCTGCCGAGTACCCGGCACGAGTACTACGGCGTTGAAACGCTCACGCCAGGCTGGTCGTTCGGATCGCTCGGGTACGTGCCGACGTCCCAGAACCGCCACGAGTCCGGCGACGACGGGTTCGCCAGGTGGATGTCCAGCTCCTGCCGCACGCCGTCCGCGTAGCGGATCACTACGGTGGCGTCGGCGCTGTCAACGTCATTGTCCACGACGGTTACTGTCGCAGTCCCGCTGTTCACGTCCTGTGTATGGGCGAAGTCGGCTGCGGAGAATCCGGTCGGGCCGTCATCGTCCCGGGCCCGGACCGCTGTGCGGAGCTCGCTCGTACTGTGGTGGGCGATGGCACGCAGATAGCAGCGGATGAGTCCGGCCTGATCCGGGTTGGCCTTTTCGAGGTGGACGGGCCAGGAACACGACGGTGCCGCTGCATCAGGCCCTTGGGCGAAATCCTGGATGGTCAGCCACGGATCGGGCGCGAGCCACCTGACCAGCAGTACTCCTGCCGCTACGGCCACCGCAGCAAAGACGCCCCAGCCCCTCATGCGCCGCCGGGACCCCGCATCGACGTTCATCCCGCCCCTTCCGGCCGCCCTCGCGGCACGGGACACACTGCCGCTGATCGCCGTACTTTCGCATCCCTTCAGCCCCGGCCGCCAGTCATCCAGGTCCGCAGGACTCGCGACGTCCTCCGATGCCATTCCACCCCAACCACAACGGACGCCATGAGCACGTGATCTTGATGACTTGAACTTGTGACCTCTTCCTCATCAGGTCGATCACAGGCGTCGCCTACTTCAGCCAACTCGTGCCTGGCTTCCCCTTACTTGGTCGCTCCGGTTCGGCGGTGACCGCTAGTGTCCGCACTTGTTGGTGTCAGCCGCTGGTATCAGCGATCGCATGGGCTCTTGACAAGCCATCCGCGCGCGGTGTCCGACTCTCTGCGCCTTGCGTTGAAGAGATCAGCTGCAGTTCGTCGGCCGTCCTGATGTGATCAGTGGGCGGCAGGCTCGGCGGCTGCGGTCGTTTCTCCGACGGGCAAGAGGCGGGGGATGAGGCGGACGTAGGTGACCATGCCGAGGACTTCGACAAGGGTCTGGGTGACCACGGCGGCCGCAGCGACGGTGTAGGTGTTTGGCAGGGCCAAGGCCAAGGGCAGCACGACCAGGGAGTTACGCGTCGCGCCGGTGAAGATGATCGCCCGCCCGGCCGAGGCCTCGAGGCGGAAGAGCCGGGCCACAGCTCTCCCGGCGAAGGCCATGACCACGAGGAACAGTGCGTAGAAGGGGATGACGGCGGCTACATCGGCGAGATTGTCACCGAGCTTGGGCACCTGGGAGGCGACGACCGTCAGCAGGGTCCCGGCCATCAGCGGCACCATCGTGGTATTCGCAGCGTCAGCGGCCTTCTGACCAGCTGGGCGGCGCACGGCCCACGCCTGTACGGCCCAAGCCAGTACCAGGGGGATGAGGATCAGGAAGGTGAAGGCTTTCACGAACGGGCCGACCTCGACGATTTCGGCCAGGTCGGAGCCCATGAACAGGTACAGGAATCCCGGCAGCAGCAGCATCTGCGCCACCAGCAGAAGCGGCGTAGCGGCCAACAGGCGGTGGTTTGCGCCGCCGGCCAGCCCCGAGAAGACGATCACGTAGTCTACGCACGGGCACAGCAAGACCAGCAGGACTCCGACCCGGACGGCCTGGTCCGCAGGCAGAAACGTGAACATCGCCGCGACGACCAACGGCACCACCACAAAGTTCACCACCAGGGCAGCGGTGAGGAACCGGCCGTCGCGTAGGGACCGGAACAACTCGGCGGCGGGCACCTGGAGGAAGGTGACGAACAGCAGAGCGCCCAGCACGGGGCTAATAGCGTGCTCAAGCCCAGGGCCGGCACTCGGGGCCAGCCAGCCCAGCAGACCCCCGGCGGCCATCGCCGCAAGGTAGATCGCGACCTGGTGGCGTTCCATCCGCTCGACCAGGCCCTGCGGTCCCTGCTCAGGCACCCCGTCTGCTCCTTAACTACTGCGCGGCCCGCCCTCGTGGCAGCCGCTTGTCCATCCTCACAGGTCATCTTGCGGCCCCGGCATGGGGCCGTGCGCTGAGTCAATCCGTCGGCGTGCTGTCCTGGTCCGGCTGGCCAAGACTGGGCATGCCGAGATCGACGCGTCCCGGAGAGGTGCGGCAGGCTGCAGAACGGCGGCGCCTGCGTACGACCAGAATCCCGGCCACGGCGGCCACGGCCAGTACGGCGAGGGCGGGTACCCACAGGGCACCAATCGCGGAGGCGGCACCGACGCTGCCGAGCACGGCGAGGATCGGCCCGGCACAGCAGACCGCGCACGCAGCCACGGCGGCCATCCCGGCGCCGAGCATGCCCCACGGCTTGGAGGGACGGGAGGGCGAGGTGGTTGTCATGCGGGTACTCCGAACAGATCGGCCAGCATCCCGACGGCACTCTCCGGTGCGCGGACGTTCAGCTGGAGGGCTGTGGGGGTCAGATGCAGGGTGAAGTCGAAGAACGCGCAGCAACCCTGCTCGGCTGCCGCGAGCGCTGCGATTTGGCCGGCGAGCTCGGCATCCGGCGGGAAAGACAGCCGTAGGCCGTCGGTGATCTCCTCGCGTCGGTCCGCCTTCGCGATGAGCGTGCGCCACTGCTCGGTCCGCTCGCCCAACTCAGCTCCGCCGAGCGTGCAGGCAATCGGGGCGTCCCGCCATGCCTCCCGCTCCGGCTCGGGCGCTGGGTCGGTCATGGGGCGGGTCGGTGAGAGTGTCACCGGTACGGGGCCGGCGGAGCGGGCCGCGGTCGTCGTGCAGCCGCAATTCGGGCCGCATGCCCCTGCCGGCGCAGGGCCTGCCAGGTCGGCATGGACCTCGGCCAGGTGAGCGGAGAAGGCGCGCAGCTCCGCGATTCGCCCGTCCGTCTCCCTGATCTGGTCGGCGATCAGTGGCAGCATCCGGGCGCGCACCGAAGCGCACACGCCTTCCTCACGGACGTTCAGGAGCGTGCGGATCTCCTCCAGCGCCAAGCCGAGCAGCTTCGCCGAGGAGATGAATGCCAGTCGGTCCACCGCGTCCTCGCCGTAGACCCGATATCCGGAGGCGGTCCGTTCGGCGGGTAGCAGCCCGGCGGTCTCGTAGAAACGCAGCGTGCTCGCGGGAACACCGGAGTGTTCGGCCAGCTGCGATATGCGGTAGGTCGTCACGCTGTCGACGGTAAACCTTCAACCCGACTCGAAGGTCAAGCACTAACTGGGACGAGATCACGCCGAGCGGCGGATCTCACTCAGCGGCGGCTCCACCACATATCGGGATGCTGATCGTGACCACCTCTACCCACGATCCACCCCGGCTCCCATCCCGTCTGCCGTCGACCCACACACCGTGGAGTGGGCGTGGTTCAGGGCGTCAAGGTGGAGCGCGCCACTGTACGAACGACCTTGACGCCCTGGGCCGCGGCTGCTCGGCTCTGCCTGGGTCGATGGCAGACGGGATGGGAGCTCCCCGCGCACGCCACTCCGGCCGGCACTCGCTAACGGCGCCCCTCCATCTCGGAGCCTGAGCGCCCCCGCCGGAGGCTTGTTCTGACCGTGGCCGCCGTCTGCGGTGCTCGACTGATGGCCTCCGGTCCTATCCACACGTGGGCGCGCGTCGGCGCAGCGTGCGCGGAGCGGGCCGAAGGCAGGAGCGCAGCGCGCAGTGGAGCCGGGAGCGCGCCCGGCGGAGCGGAGCGCAGCCGGGGCTTGGTATCCCGCCGCACGTCGTCCGCGACATCGTGGGGCACAGTGCGCTGGACGTGACCATGAACATCTACGCGCACGCGGACATGACCGAGAAGCGGGCCGCCCTGGACAGGCTAGGGACGCTCCTGTCCGACGAGTGACGGGGCCGTTGCCGTCAGCGTTGCCGTCAAACACGTCGAACGCCCGGGAAGGGAAGATCCTTCTCGGGCGTTTTTGCTGGTCGCGCTTGGCGCCCCCGGCAGGACTCGAACCTGCGGCCAAGCGCTTAGAAGAGAGCTGTGCGCTTCCTCGCCGTAACGCGCCTGACCTGCGTGTCCTTCGTGACTCCCTGTTCGGGCGCCCTGACTTCTCCGCGCATTCACCGGAGGCGAAGATTCCGGCCCTGCTCTTCGATCGCGATACGGGACCCTCCAGAGGGCTGCGAAGGCCCCCGTGTGTTGCTGCCTCCCAGACCGGGCAGTCGGACCGATGGACCCCCAGAGAGAGGCCTACACGGCAGCAGCATGATCAGGCTGTTCCGGCTACTGGGCTCCGGCAGGATTCGAACCTGGGCATACGGCTCCGGAGGTCTCTTCTGCGTCGACTGTTTCACCAGTTTGGGGTGGCGTCCCGCTAGGTGGTGTAGGGGATCAAGACATCGGAACTCGCAGGCCAGAGCTGGTCTCTGCGCCCGACCGGGTGGCCAACTGGTCCTACCAGGAGCCTTCGTAGGCTGCCGCTTCCCGTAGATCGCCACGTACTTCGAACCGGAACGCGTAGAGCTTGATCCCCTACACCACGTCGTGGGACACGGCCTCATGCCGCCAGACGTGGGGGGCGAAGGCGGCAGTCACCTGCGACCTTGTCGTACTCAATCGCTACGGTTCAGCCAGCACACAAGCGCGCGCCTTGCTCGGCGCCCGAGTAGCTGGGAGAACAGGCGTGGGCACTGCACGACCGCTGTCGCGGAAGTCCGCTGAGGCCTGGCTCGAATTCCGGACACGCGTGGCGGAGTTGGGCGGGACCGTTGTGGAACCGAGCTGGCTCGGGGCGATTGTGCCTCACCGGGTACGGTGCGCGGCTGGCCACGACTGCACTCCACGGCCCAACAGCGTCCAACGAGGACGTGGTATCTGTCGGACGTGTGCGGGCAACGATCCGCAGGTGGCGGAGCGGGAGTTCCGGGCACGAGTGGTTGGGCTGGGCGGGACGGTTCTAGAGCCGACCTGGCTAGGGGTAAATGCTCGTCACCGAGTGCGGTGCGTCATGGGTCACGAGAGTCGAACGTTGCCAAGCTTGGTGCGGCAGGGCGGTGGTATCTGTCGGACGTGTGCGGGCAACGATCCGCAGGTGGCGGAGCGGGAGTTCCGGGCACGAGTGGTTGGGCTGGGCGGGACGGTTCTAGAGCCGACCTGGCTAGGGGTAAATGCTCGTCACCGAGTGCGGTGCGTCATGGGTCACGAGAGTCGAACGTTGCCAAGCTTGGTGCGGCAGGGCGGTGGTATCTGTCGGACGTGTGCGGGCAACGATCCGCAGGTGGCGGAGCAGAAGTTCCGAGCTCGGGTTGCCGAGTTGGGTGGGACGGTGTTGGAGCCGACCTGGCTCGGCAACAACCGTCCCCATCGGATACGGTGCGCGGCTGGTCACGAATCCACCCCTACACCCAGCAATGTCGGGCAGGGCGGTGGTATCTGTCGGACGTGTGCGGGCAACGATCCGCAGGTGGCGGAGCAGAAGTTCCGAGCTCGGGTTGCCGAGTTGGGTGGGACGGTGTTGGAGCCGACCTGGCTCGGCAACAACCGTCCCCATCGGGTACGGTGCGCGGCTGGTCACGAAGCCACCCCTACGCCTGGCAACATCCAACGTGGTCAGGGGCTTTGTCGGACCTGTGTTGGCAACGATCCCGTAGCAGCGGAGCGGGAGTTCCGGGCACGAGTGGCTGAACTGGGCGGGACGGTGCTGGAGCAAAGGTGGCTCGGCAAGGACCACCCCCATCGCGCTCGTTGCGCAGCCGGTCACGAATGCACGCCGCGGCCCAGTAGCCTCCGAGGCGGATCCGGCATGTGCCTTGCTTGTGTTGGCAACGATCCGGTTGTGGCGGAGCGGGAGTTCCGGGCACGAGTGGCTGAACTGGGCGGAACCGTGCTGGAGCCGAAATGGCTTGGGGCGAACACCCCCCATCGGGTGCGGTGTGCTGTTGGTCATGAATGTAGACCGCGGCCTACCACGGTCCAACAGGGCGCCGGTTTCTGCCGGGCTTGCTCTAACAAGATCTGGGACGTGTTTTACGTTGTAATCGACGAGGAACGTGCTCGCGTGAAGTTTGGCATCACCTCCGGTGATCCTGCGGGGCGCCTCCGTGCGCACTCCCGATCCGGCTACAGGCGTGTTGTTCGGTTGCTGGTTGATCTCCCCGGCGACGAGGCTCCAAAGCTTGAACGGGCCATCTTGGCCGCTCTTCGGCAGGCGGGCGAGGAGCCCCTACAGGGGCGGGAGCACTTCGATGCTGCTGTCATCGGCCAAGTGCTGGACATGGTTGACCATTACGCGACAACGCACATCCAAGTCGGGCTGGTTTCCCCGATGCGGTCGTGAGCGGATTTGGACGTTGGCAGGTGCCCGATGTCGCCCGTAAAGCGGGGAGGTGCTGCGCGCCAATCATCTGATCCGTAGGTCTAGAAAGATCGGTCATTGGAGGTCATACAGGCTGCCCGAAAGCCTATGAGGGCCGGTACCGGGCGTTGCCGGTTGCTGGGGTTGCTGTACTTCGTTGCTGTACAGCAACGGGCGCCTCGTTGTTAGCTCATGTTGCCTGACCCATGGAAGTTGCTCACACGCCTTCGAGTTGGGGCTAGGAGGTCAGAGCTCCAGCGATACAGGCGGCCAGGCTGGCCTATGCTACGACAAGCCCAGAACGGAGGGTGGGGGAACGTGGCGGCAAGTCAAGATGCGGTGCTGCGGGGCGTCCGCTTCGGCGTACGGGTCGGATCGGTCCCGATTGGCCACTGTCGAGCGCCCTCGGACGGCCCAGGGACGGCCCAGAAGATGACCCGGCGGCCCGCTCGGCGGCCTACGAGCTGATGGGCAACTCCCGCGCTCGTTGGCGAGCCTGGGCCCGTAGCTCCTTCAAGCGGCTGTGGAACGCGTTGTGGCGGTTCTGGTCGAGGTTCAGCGGGAGGTCGAGTCGGGAGATGAGCTGTGACTCCAGGTCCCACGGTTCGTTCTGCTCAATCCAGCACACCCGCGCGTTGTCCGCCATCCACTGGCTCAGGGCGGCTTCGCCGGCCTTGCCGAAGGTCATCCGCTTGCCGCTGCCCACGCGGCGCAGCTCAAGTCCGAGCAGACATCCGAGGGTAAACCGCAGCGTCGAGCCGGCCGCGTTGCCCCGGTAGTGGTAGCGCACCCGCTTGCGCAGGTTCTGCGTGCTGGTTCGGTTCGCCATGTACCGCGGGGCTATCCCGACGTAGAGCAGGCGCCCAGCGTCCAGGTCCTGGTATGGCGACTGCTTGAAGTGCCACCCGTAGACCCCTGCCGCCGCCGGAACAGGGCTGGGACGCACCAAGACCTCTGGCGCCGACCACAACCGATCGGGACTAACGAGAGCGGTAGCTTCCACGAACCCTCCAGGCGTGCCACGGGTGATCGTCGCAGGCTACTGGTCGAAGCTGACAGAAGGCCCCTCGCTGCGTAGCCACGTACATCAGCTTGGGAAGCTTGGGTTTCTGAGGGCTATTAGTGCGCTGACCTGCGTCCGAGCGGTCCTAGAGCGCTGGGCGCACTCGGGGCTAGTCCCTGCTGTCCCCCGTGGTTCCCCGCAGGATCTGGCACGCCAATGGCACGACCCTTTGCTTTGTCGCCCCTCCGGGCTGTGTCTCGAGCATGGAGGTCTGAGCCTTAGCTCACGACAGTCAGCCACGGTGGCTGTCCAACCGCGACCCCTATCGGTCGGCTAGGTGACTGTCCAGAGCACTAATGCTTGGCTACGCTTGCTCTGCAAGCACTGGGGATGCTGATACGGGGGGCGAAAGCACACGATGAGGCGCCGCCCCTTCTTGACCTATCTTGACGAGGCATGGACCCGTCTCCTCCATGGACGAGGAAGGTCAGAGATACCAGACATAATAAATTGGGCTGACATTAATTCGTCTTGGGGGGAGGTGCGAAAGAAAGTTGTCTCTTCGCTTCGAGATGGCGACGTTGGGCCTGATTATATAGAAATTCTAGACTTGCCCAAAAATTCTGTCGCTGTGCGCCCTATCGCGCGTCTCGCAGTACACGATCGACTCGTTTACGACACTCTCGTGTTTTCTATTGCCGAGTTGGTTGAGGCTCAGCTTCACAGCAGTGTACATAGTGCCCGGTGGGGTGATAATGGGAAGGCGTTTTGGTCGCCTATCAATAATTGGGTGTCTATGCAAAAACAGGGCGTTCGCATGATGGCGAAGGCCCCGTATCAGTTGGCTCGAACGGACGTTGTTTCTTTCTATGAGCACATAGATGCCGGCACATTGGCGATCGACATTCAGTCCGCTGGAGCGACGCGTTGGGTGACAGAACATCTTATTCGATACATTCGAGTGTTCCAATCGTCAAGTCACGCATGGGGCATACCTCAGGGGCCTGACTCATCGGCGATCCTAGCCAATCTCTACCTGCTTCCAGTTGATGAGTTTGTGCACAGATCGGGTCTAGATTATCTGCGCTACTCGGACGATATGATGCTGTTTGACACAGAGAGGGAGTCACTTCGTAACGCACTGCTAGAGATTAATTCGATATTGCGCTCGCGTCGCCTAACCATGTCCACTACCAAGACTCATATATACGACTCGGCACAGGCACTTTCACAGCTTGAGAGCTTGGAAAAAGATGCTATCAACTATGGGATAAAGATTGGTGAGACTGGAGCAGGCGAGAGACTTTACAAACTCTTCTCGGAGGCTACTGCTGCTGAACAGATAGACCGTGACGTTAAGTTTGCGCTATTTCGCATGGGTAATGTCAAGGACGATAGAGCGCTCGGATGGACATTGCGAAACTTGAAGGAGAGTCACCATCTGGCCAGTGAGCTCTTGAGGTATCTGGAGTGCTTCCCTGAAAGGCGCTTGGGGATACACAGGGCCTACATATCGACTATGCGGCTCGTCGAGGATCACAAGTATGATCACCTGGAGCAGCGCATTCTTCAATCGGCGATTCGGATGAGACTTCGCTCTGCGAAGATTCGCGACAGGGCATGGGCCATCTTGCAGGATAAGAACAAGCCAAGTTTGCCGCGCGAGTTTGCCGCTCGTTATCTCGGCAGAGTGAGCAGCATTGCTGACGGCCAGTTGTTGCGCCGACAGTTCGAGAATGAGCCCGATGGTAATGTCAGGCGAGCCTTGCTGGTCGCCATGTATGAAGCGCATTCAGTTTCGCGCATCTTGCTAGAACGACATGCAAACTCTAATACGCAACTCACGTGGGTAAGTCGGTATCTGCTAACGAACCCTCGCGTTCCACTGCCTCGGTAGGAGAAGCCTTGCTGCGACTGGTCGTATACACTGCCCTAGCCATATCCGCTGTCGTTGCTAGCTTCTTCATCTCTAATTCCACAGTCGTCAACATGACCGCTGGTCTAGGGGTCGGACTCTTCATTCCTGTAATCGATGAAGTGGCACAAAATTGGGGCAACATTCGACACTTGTGGTACTCGCTACGGTACAGGAATCGCCCAATCCGGGTTTCTACTTCGTATCTATTCAAGATTTACCTAGACGGCAAATACCTCCTTGTCAGGGGGTCGAGATATCCCAACCAATTCCAGCCAGTTGGAGGTGTGCACAAGGTTACTCCGCAAGGCAATTCCATTCTTTCCGCTATGGGGGTAACGGACGACAGCTTGGTTCCTCTTGATGCCGTCAGCTATGGTGATCTACGTGTGCGCATTCCCGGAAAGAAGATCTTCAGTTTCTTCCGATGGTTCGATACGAGAACTGGTCGCGAGGACTCGCCTTGGCGAGAATTTCAGGAAGAATTGCTTGCGACTGGAATTTTGCCGCAAGGCGAGTTTCCGCACATCATGCACAACTACCTCAGGCGAGAAGTCGATCCAATCCGCTACAGTGATTGGGCGGATTCGCTGGAAATTTTGGTTCGTGATATTTATGAACTAGTGCCGAGTCAAGAACAGGAAACGGCTTTGAGACAACTGGCGGCAGCGGGTCACCCGGACGTCATTTGGGTGACCTCTGAGCAAATCAATCGTCGCGGTGCTGTCCCTGGGCAGCCGCATACGGTCGAAGTTTCGGCACACAGCAAGGCGGTGCTGTAGCAAGGTCGGTGGAGCGGCTTTGGGGCCATGATCTTCGAGGCTCGCGCAAAAGTGGCTCCGTAAAGCCGTGGAGTCGACCGCCCCAGCCACGACGTACCCCTTCTCTGGCATCAGGCGACTGATTGCCATCAGCGCGGCACGGGCGGCGGCCGGGCTGGAGCGGGGCGAAGACAGGAGCGCAGGCCCGGCCGGGGGCCGTGCCGCGCGCGGTGAGCGGAGCGAGCCGCCTTGATGAGGTAGGGAAAGTCTCACGCCGGCTACTCACCCCTCGCGAGGTGATGCAGATCGGAATCGCCTCAGGCTCCTGCGCCCGTTGAGGAGGTCGGCTTCGCCGACGGGCTGCAACACGAAGTAGCCCCCGGGGTGTTGCAGCCGTCTGTGACCGGACAGCCCGGACACCGGCGCTTTGAGCTGTCCGGTCCGTTTGTGCAGGTGAGAGCCATTAGCGGACAGCCGGACAGTACGGACACCTGATGCGGGCTCCTCGGGACCCGGACAATCCGTCCGGGTCCCGTCCTCTTTAGTGCCGCACGCTGGGTATGGCGGTACGAGTTAAGCCCGCTTACCCGTTCTCTGCCGCGTCAGTACCGTGAAGGACGCCCCTACTCAGCAGCCGGAGGCAACGGCCCATGCGTGGTCTTGGAGATCACCTCAGCATCGGCGAGCGCATCGCGTTCTACCGGAAGCGCCGCGGCTATACCCAGGAGGTGCTGGCCGGCCTGGTCGGTCGTAGTACGGACTGGCTCGCGAAGATCGAGACAGGGCGTAGGAAGCCGCCCCGCATCGACATGCTTGCCGAGCTGTCGCGCATCCTGCGCGTGCCTCTCGGTGACCTGCTCGGTCAGACCGTTCTCATGGACGATGAGCGGCAACAGGACGACGTCCCCGCTGTGCGCGACGCCCTCATGAGCCCGCGTCGGCTCTCACGCCTGCTGTTCGGTCCCGAAGCTGAAGCTCAGCTTCCGACTCCCGCCCCCGTAGCCGTACGGGTTGAACAGGCATGGAACGACTACCAGGGCGGACGACTCGGCAGCGTCATCGCCGCTCTCCCCGCACTACTGCAGACCGCACAAGAGCTGGAGGATCGGGCGGCGCGCCGGGGCGACGAGCGTAGCGATTGCTGGGCGGTATCCGCCCGTACGCACCACCTTGCCGCTACCACGCTCGCGAAGATCGGTGAGTCAGACATCTCTTGGCTCGCTGCCGAGCGCGCGATGCGCGCCGCTGACGAGTCGGACGACCCGCTCGTGTTGGCGTCCGCCGCACGCTCCGGTACGCATGCCCTGCTGGCCAACGGGGGCTATGACGACGCCTTGGAGCTGGGGAACACGGCAGCCACGTGGCTGGCGTCTCAGGTCACCGATAGCAACCCGGCCGCGCTCAGTCTGCTGGGGATGATCCATCTGCGTGCGGCCGTCGCAGCGGCTCGCCACCAGGACCGGCCCACCGCGACCGCGCTGTTGGACCGAGCTAAAGAACTGGCGGATGACCTTGGGTCGGATGAGAACTACTGGCAGACCGGATTCGGGCCGACGAACGTACTGCTCCATCGCCTGTCCATTGAACTGGACCTTGACAAGGTCTCCTACGTGGTGGAGCACGGTCGGATCAACGTCGACCACATGCCGCAGGAACGCAGCGTCTCGCACCGCATCGACTTTGCGCGTGCTCTGTCGCTGGCCGGGCAGGGGGATGAGGCGTTCTCGGAGCTGCGTACGGCTGAGCGCACCTCGCCGCAGCTGGTACGCAACAATCCCAGGGTGCGTGAGACGCTGCGAGATCTCATCAAGCAGTCTCCGGTGACCGGCGGCTCGCGTTCGTCCGAGGTGTTCGCGATGGCTCAGCGGTGCAGGGCGGTGCGGTGAATTCAGGCAAGCGTGGGGTGCTCGGAGTCGTCGGGTCGGCGGCCGGGGGCGTCGAGGCGTTGCGCACCGGCCTCGTTGAGCCCGCGATGGACCGGGGATGGCGGGTGGCCGTCACGCTGACGCCGACCGCAGGTCAGTGGCTGCGGATGAGCGGCGAGACTGAGCGACTGGAGAAGCTCACTGGTCTGCCCGTGCGTGACGAACCGCGGCTTCCGAGGGAGGCTCGCCCGCATCCGCCGGTTGACTGTTACGTGGTCGCGCCCGCGTCGGCCAACATGGTTGCCAAGCTCGCTACTGGGGTGATGGACAACCAGGCTCTGACGCAGGTCGGTGAGGCTATCGGCACCCTTGGTCTCCCGGTTGTCGTTTTCCCGCGGGTGAATGCGGCGCACGCTCGCCACCCTGCGTGGCAAGGCCATATCGACGCCCTTCGGGCTGGGGGAGTGCACCTGGTCTACGGGCCGGTCGTGTGGCCGCTGTACGAGCCGAGGGAGGCGACGGCGGGGCGTGAACTGCCCTGGGGGCCGGTACTGGACGCTGTGGACGGGGCGGCCGGGTGATGGACCGTCAACTTACTTGATCTGTAAGGAAAGAGGACCCGGACAGTCTGTCCGGGTCCTCTGCCGCTTCCGGCCGCATCCTCATTGGCATGTCAGGGAGCAATGAGCGAAGCGGCGAGCCAGGAGGGCTGACCCCCTTAGAACTCGCCGCGATCGAAGCGAGTCTGAGCGAGGCGCGTGCCGAGGCCGAACGGCTGCTGAGGCGCGCGGACGATCTCACCGCGAGGGTGGAGTCCCGTTGCCGACGATCTGCTCAAGACGGTCCAGCCGCTCGCCGAGCACACGAAGAGCGTCATGAATCGAGCTGAGTTCTACTGCCAGGGCAGTGAATGCAGGGCTGCTGCCCGGTTCGGTGCCGAGCGGCGCAGACGGGTCGCGGACGAACGTCCCACGGCCCTGCTGGGTGAGAATCAGCCCCTCGTCACGGAGCTGGCCGTACGCGCCCTGCACGGTCATGAGCTGCACGCCAAGCTCCTTGGCGAGCTTGCGAGCCGCAGGCAGCTGGTCTCCCGGTTCGTACTCACGGTTCGGGCCTGTGATCTTCGCGCGGAATCCCGCAGCGATGTCCTTGGCCGTGGGCGCCTGCCTGGGCGCTTCTGAGCTCTGCTCCATGGGTCCGAGAGTAGCCGGACCTAGGTCGATCTCTGATCTCCCGTAGAGCTTCTTGACAGTCGGAGTGACCTAGGTCAATCTGAAAGTGCTGCGGTGCCGGGACTCCCCAGCAAGGTCGCCCGCCGTCGCGGTTCTCCCTGTCCCGTCGATTCAGGAGAACGTCCATGCGCACGTACATCGGCCGCCAACAGGCCATCTCCGCAGCGGATTTTGCGGAACTTGCCCTCGGTACCCCGGTTGAGCTGTGGCTCGGGGTCGAGGGCGAGACGGAGGAGGAGCGTGCGGCGCGTCTGGACGCGGCGCGCGACATCCTCGCCGAGAACCCCGGGATGCCCGATGACCTGATTCGTATCGCGGCTGAGGTCGTCGAGGCGCACCCGGAACTGTTCGACGTCGTCCCGCTGGTCCGACTCGCGGGCCGTCGCGGTTCGGTGCGGCAGGGGGTGGCGGCATGAGCGAGAGCGTCGACCACCAGGACCGCATGTTCCTGGAGAGCGAAGCCGTCTATCAGCGGATTGTGGACGGCCAGGTCAGTGACGTGGAAGCCGAGCTGATGGATGCCCAGCTTCAGGCCTCGGAGGAGGCCGAGACGTCATGACCACCACGACTGAGGTCACCGGTCGGCCGGCGGTGCCGCCGCTGACGAAACCCGAAACGGCCTTGGCAGGACTGGGCGCGTTGGCCGCGGCCGGAGTCGGGGCGCTGGGGCTGATCGCCTCGTTCGACGCGGTCTCCGCTGCCGCCGCACGGTGGGGGTTCGGCGCGCCGTGGATGCTGCCGGTCGGGATCGATGTGGCCATTCCGGTGTTCACCGTGGCCAACCTGCTGCTGATCCGGATGGATATGGCGCTGGCGTGGGTGCGGTTCGTGCCGTGGACGCTGACGCTGGTCACCTGCGGGCTGAACGTGGCGGCCGGGCACTCGCTATGGGCGCAGGTGGCGCACGGCACGATGCCGCTGCTGTGGGTGGTGTTCTCCGAGATCGGCGCCCACGTCTATGCCGTACGGATCGGCGCTGCGACCGGCCGACGGATGGAGAAGGTGCGGTTATCCCGCTGGATGCTTGCTCCGGTCTCGACGTTCGGCCTGTGGCGACGGATGACGCTGTGGGAGATCACCTCGTACTCCGAGGCGCTTAAGCGGGAGCGCGAACGGCAGTTGGCCCGCGCTCGGCTCCGGGAGCGGCACGGCTGGCGGTGGCGGTCGAAGACCCCGCGCCCGGAACGCGTGCTGCTGAAGCTGGGCGATCTGGCGCCGACGAGCGAGGACGTGCCCCCCGAGCCGGGGCAGCAGGCGGAGGAGTCGAAGCCGGAGGTGCCCGCGGCGCCGCGCAAGCGCCCGTCCCGTACCAAGGGCAAGGCCAAGACTGCCAAGGCGCCGCGGACCCCGACGGAGCTGCTCGCCGAGGCGCGTGAGGCCACGGCCGGCTGGGCCGATGACGCGATCAACGCGGAAGCCATCCGGACCACGCTGCACTGCTCTGCCGCCAACTCCCGCGCGCTGCGGGACCTGCTGCTGAGCGAACGGGCCGAGGGGCGCCGCCTGCACTCCGTCGGCAGCGACGATGAGGAGACCGAGGGGGCGGCGGCATGAACACCCTGGTGACCATGCTGGCCGGGGCGGCTCCGGTTGCCTCCGGCTGGATGGCCCACACGTTATGGCTGCGTCGGCGTCTGAACGTGGCCCGCCGCGACCCGCTGACCGGGCTGCGGACACGCGAGGCGTTCACCCGTCGCGCCACCGCGCTGCTGCGGGACCCGCGGGCGGTCGTGGTGCTGGCCGACGTCGACCGCTTTTCCCGGACTAACTCAGGTGGCGTGTGGGGCGTCATGATGGAGACCTCCATGCGAGTGGAGGCGGGGCGCGGTGGCTTTGGTAGGTGGCCGCGCCCCGCGTGCTGGACGGGGGTTGTGAGAGTTGTGGAGGTGGGAAGAGCGCGTGGACATCACGGAGCACGAGCTGGCCGATCCGTGGGAAGGGCTTCTCGTCGCTCCTGCTCATGGCAGTGACGTCGGAGTGCTGGTCCTGGCAGGATCCAGCGGGCGCATTGACCGCGAACGAGCGCGCATCCTGGCTCAGCAAGGAGTCACTGCCTTGGCGATCCGCTGGTTCGGTGGGCCAGCGCAGAGCCCGGGAATTTGCGAAGTCCCCTTGGAGACCTTCACCATCGCCGTCGACGTCCTTCAACGTGAGGGAGCGCGACGCATCGGAATTCTTGGTGTCTCCAAGGGAGCTGAAGCAGCATTGCTCACGGCGGTGCACGACTCACGCGTGGACATGGTCGTCGCGTTGTCGCCCACCTCGCGGGTCTGGTGCAACGTCGGTCCAGGCCGTGACGGAGCGCATCACCCGTATCGCTCGTGCTGGACGTGGCAGGGGCGGCCGCTGCCTTTTGTCCCGATGGACGACTCGTGGTCTTCCCCGGAGCCGGACAGCGGGCCCGTCGCCATCCGCGGGTGGTACGAACTCAGTGAACGGACCTTCGTTCACCTCCTTCCGCCAGCAGAGATTCCCGTGGAGGCTGCCAGAGCCGACCTGCTGCTGATTGCAGGCGGCGACGACGCGATGTGGCCGTCGCTGCCTTTCGCCGAACAACTGGCGCAACGCCGGCGCTCGGCCGGAGCTACTGTGCGTGTGATCGCGCGCGACGATGCCGGGCACCGGCCGCGCCTTCCTGGGGAGAGTCCCGCCTCAGCGTCCCCGCACTTTCAGTACGGAGGCACGCCTGAAGCCAACGTCGCTTGATTTAGGCAGCTGATGCCATCTGTCGAGGCGGAGGCGACGTCTCGTCATATGTGGTGATCTGCGGGATGGCTGGGCTGTTCGGTGGTGCGGGGCGTTGGTCTTGGGGGAAGAGCTGGAGCTCGATGGTGTGGGTGACGTGGGTGGTGGCCGGTTCGTCGGGTCGCAGGCTGCGGTAGCCGGTGCCGCTGCGCTTGGTGGCGCGGGGTGCGGCGCGTCCGGGGCGGGGCTTGACGGCCTCGCGGATCAGGTCGTCCTGGACGTCACGGACCTTGGCGGTCAGCTGGCGAGGGGAAAAGTCCGCGCCGACGGAGCGTCGGGCGGCGGCGAGGGTCTGCTTGAAGCTGATGTGCGAGACGGGGAGGTGGGCGCGGTGGGCGGAATCGGCGGCCAGCTGGTGGAGGGCCTGGTAGACGCACAGCATGGCCCACAGTTCCTGCTCGACCATGGCGGGGCTGTTCGAGCGGAGGGTGGCGGTTCGCCCGCCGCGCTGCTCGATTTTGATGTGTTTGAAGATCGTTTCGCTGGTCCAGCGCGCCGTGTACAGCTCCGCCAGCTCGCGGGCGGGCGCCGAGGCCGGGTCGAGCAGCGTGGTGATCAGACAGAACAGCTCGGAGGTCTCCCCGCTCGCCCCGTCCTTATCGAGGGTGGTGGTCAGCACCGTGTACTCGATCACCCGCACCGTGATCCGCGCCCCGCGCGGGCCGTTGAGGTGGGAGAGGTAGGTGCCGTCCGACAGGACGTGATCCACCGGCAAGGTGAAGGAGTCCGAGACGCGCCAAAGGAGTTGGGCGCCCCTGTCCGCGGCGGCCTGCCACAGGCCGAAGGCGGGAAAGCCTCGGTCGGCCATCACGAGCATCCCCGTGTGCAGGTGCACCAGCAGGCGCCGTGCCAGGGTCCGCTCACCCACCGCGAAGGAGTCGAAGACCGCGCCGATCATCGCCTTGGTGCCGCACTCCACCAGTGCCAGCAGCCGTACCTGCGGATACGGACCGGGCCGGCCTCCGTTGGAGGCGCGGGTGTAGGCGGCGGCGTTCGCCTCGCTGTCCGGCACGTCGAGCAGGGAGCCATCCAGGGAAGCCAGGCGCAGGCCACGCCAGAAGGCACCGGGGGTGGCCGGACTCCCGCTCGCCCCTGCGACCCGGTCGAACAACAACCGGAGCGGACCGGGCCCCACTCGCTGGCGGGCCAACGTCAGTGAGCCCGTGCCGGCCGGCCGCCACTCCTCACCCCGTCGACGCGGCCAATGCTCCACCAACTCCCGCAGCACCAGCCCGTATCCGTTTCCCGTGAACAGCCACATCGTGAGCACGAAGTACACCACCAGCCGCGACGGCAAGGACCGAGTCCGCTCCTCCCGCGCCCCAGCCTCGTCAACCACAAAGTCAACCAACTCGGGCGTAAAGGTCCGCGACAGCAGCCCCATCCGGATCCGCTCCGGGTACGTCTCACCAGCTATGTGACCCCTCGACACAAGAGCGAGATGATAGGCGATCTTAGACTATCCAAGCGACGTTGCGCCTGAAGCTGACGCGCTCCTCGGCAAGGCTGCGTGGCCTCATATCCTTGACGGACTCGCTGGCGGGAGCCCATCCGTGCTTAGCGGCTGCGGATGAGCGGCCGATGCGTCTTGGTCACGAGGTCCCCTTTCGGTTTCTGATCTGCGGGATCCCGAGATCAGCGATGTGGGTTGAGCTGCGCGTAGCAGCCCGGTCCAGGGCGGCCAGCTTCTTGCCTGCGGCTTCGAGGCTGACCTGGAGTCCTTCCGCTTCGCCGAGCCAGCCGTTCGACTTGGCCTCTTTAATACGGTCGTTGAGGCTGTGGGTGATCTCGATCAGTCGCTGTCGTTGTCTTGGGTCGATCCGCAGCATCGGGCAGCGAACACAGGCGTGCTCGTGTTTGCAGGGAGTCCCGTAGGGACGTCCGCAGGTGCCCAACTCGACTTTGCGAAGCGCGAAATGCTGCTGGAACTCGCGCCATTCCTCATCGGTCGGGTCCCGGTACTCAGCCTCAGGCCGAAGGCTGCGCCGCTGTGCGAGGAAGGACCGGTAGGAGCGGATGAGGTCGTCCTGGAACACGGCGAGGTATGCCTGCGTGGTCGCCAAGTCCTCGTGTCCCAGAAGGCGGGCAGCGATGTGGACGGGGAGTCCTCCGGTGACCGCCTCGGTCGCGAACATCCTGCGGAAGTCGTGGGCGGTGAACTTCAGCGGTTCACCGGCCGCATCACACAGTCCGGTGCGGGCGAGGGCGGCGTCCAGGAGGTCTTGGACGGTGCCGGGGGAGATCACTTCGTTGCGGTGACCGCGCGGGCGTCGTTGGAAGAGGTGGGGCAGTATCGGGCCGAAGGCCCGTTCATGGGTGTCGTATCGGCTGGTCATCGGGATCGTGCCGCCGTTGGTGTTGCGCAGGCGCGTGATGATCGTGGCCAGGACGCTGGCCAGTTCCGGGCTGACCAGCAGCAGCCGTTCCTGGTTGTTCTTCGACGGCACGATCTGCAGGAGTGGGACCAGCTCGCCGCTGTCAGCCATGCGGTAGGAGACGAGAGAGAGGTGGGTGATCTCCAGGAGCTCTTCGCGCCGGATTCCGGTGTGGCGAAGAGTTTCGATGACGGCCCAGGACCAGAACGCCTCATCCTCATGCTGGTTCAGGTCGATGGTCTCGCCGGTGCCGGGGTCCTCGACGAGAACCACCTCGGTGCGGGCCCGCTTCTCGGACTTCAGATGGGTCTTGTAGATCACGCGGCGATAGGCGACCCCAGCGTGCTCGAACGTCTCCCCGACGGCCGTGGCCTTCGCCGCAGCCAGAAGAGTCTCCTGGTCACGACGGTGGCGTTCGGCCGTCTCGGCCAGCACCGGCAGTTGCGGCAGCCGCTCGCGGACCCGCTGGTGCATCTTCGCGATGGTGCTGCGGCGTTGCTTTTGCAGGCCGTCGGTCTCACCGCGACGCACCGGGCTGGGCACTGCGTGCGGCGCCCAGGACGGGTCATCCAGGGCCCACTCCTGAAGGTCCAGGTAGAAGCTGCGGACCTCGACCAGGATGAGCAGGTAGGACTTGCGCCGCCGGGGTGCAGACCGGCGCTTGGTGACGTACTTCAATCGCTCCTTCCAGGCCGTCGCGACCTCTTCGGGCAGGTGCAGGCTGGCGACGTCGGGATGGTGTTCTTCGATGTCGGACCAGAAGGAACCCACGAGGTGGCCGATCAGGGCGACGAAGGAGGGATAGTCCAGGCTCGGTCGGCGCTCGTCGAGGTAGCGGATCAGCACGTCCCGCACTTCTCGGCAGCGCAGCTGGTAGCGGTCGACGAGTTCCTGGGTCGGCCGTTGTCCTTGGTGGCAGAACTCCTTGAAGCTGACGTTCGCCGGCAGGACGTCGACGCTTCGCAGCAGATCCCAGGCTGGGAAGATGCCAGGCGGGACCCGGTTTTCCCGGTTCAGACCCCAAGTGCGGAAGTGTTCGAAGTCCTCGCCGGACAGCTGGTCGAAGTTCTTTCCCGTGTGCAGGACCATCTTGGCCAGCACCTTTATGCCCTGTTCGAGACGTCGCGAGGGCATGCCGGCCGCAGCCGACCGCCTGAGCATCTCTGCGACCAGGTCCGGCTGGACAGTGCGCTGTACTTCCTGAAACAGGCAGCCAGAGCTGAATGCCGTCAGGAAGTCGTAGTCGGGTAGCACGACTCGGTTCAGCAAGAGACTGATCGCTCCGAGTCGGGACAGGGCTCGCCGCCGGTCAACACCCGCGGAATAGCCTTCGGGCAACGTGTTGAGCCAGTCCAGCCTGCGGTCGGCGCCGGCGGCGATCCACCGCCGCTGCCATCCGTCGCCCGGCTGCTTGTTCAGCCAGTCGAGGATGCCCTGGGCTCCGAGTTTCAGGTCACGCAGCCGATCCTCCGAGTAGCCGATGCGTTTGCCGTGTGTGGTCAGCAGCGGCAGAAGGCCCGAAGGGGTGAGATCGTCGTTCGGGCCCGTGCGCGGCGTCTCCGGCGCCGAAGTGGTGCCGGTGCCCTCGGACCGGGGTGCGGGAAGTGACACGGTGGTTGTGTCGGTCATCGCGGGATACCTCCCAGCAGCACCGCCAGGTCGTCCGCGTCGTAGCCAACGGCGCCGTGGTCTGCTGCCGTCTCCGCTGCCGGTTCTGCCTGGTCGGCGAGGTATTGATGGACCCGGCGCAGGACCTCCTGGTCGTCTTCGACAAGGTAGATCTGGGTGGTGGTCAAGTGCGCATGTCCGAGGATCACTTGGACGTCCCGCAGGGACAGCCGCTGGGAGCGGACCATGCGCAGGGCGCTGGTGTGCCTCAGGTCGTGCATTGTCCAGTTCGTGCCCAGCGCCTCGTTCGCGCGCCGCAGTACCGCCCGCAGCGCGTCGTAGGTGAGCGGCCGACGCTCCAGCACATCCCCTGACCGCTCCCGGCGCCGCAGCGTCCACCAGACCGGCTCATCCGGACCCAGCGGGCCAAGTTCCTCCAGGTAGAGCCGCAGCCAGATGAACGACTCGGCGCTGGCCGGCAGCCACTGCTGCATGCCGCTGCCCTTGCGGCGGACCTGGGCCAGCTGATCACCCCAGTCCAGATCGGTGCCCCGCAGACCCAGGAGCTCACTTGCGCGGGCGGCTGTACTGACCGCGAGCGCGAGGATCGCACGGTCCCGGTTCGAGCGCATCGCCGCGAACAGCTCGATCCACCGCTCATCCGGCATGGCCCGGGGCCGCTGCCGGGGCAGCTTCGGGTTGTAGCGAAGCCGCCCCTCCGCCCGGAACGGCTCCAGCGGGTTGTGATGCGCGTTCGCCCGCCGACCCCGGCTCCGATCCCGTCGAACCGGGTTGACCAGCGGGCCGTCACCCGCGTCGATGACGAACTCGTAGAAGCACCGCAGCACCGCGTTGCTGTGCCGGATCGTCCGCGCACTGTAGCGGTCTCCCGGGTACTGCTTCCGCGTCACTGGGTTGACCTGACCCGCCGTCGCAGCCGACCTCGTCCTCGGCAAGCGCCGCTGCTTCTCCGCCTGCCCCATCCACAGCACGAAGTCGCGGACCTCGGCGGAGGTCACCTTGTCCCAGGGCACGTCGATAGCCTGGAGGAAGCGCCACCATCGGTACAGGTCAAAGGCGTAGCTGCGGACACTGCCCGCAGAATGGCCGCGGGCCAGAAAGTCGCGCAGGAACCGACGGATCGGCTCCACCGGCTGACCCCGCTGGTCCAGGACCATGTACGGGATCACGTCGCCAGTCGGTACGACGCGCCCCCATCGTGGAAGCAGAATCGCCCGCAGATCGCGGTGAACGTCGGGGGACAAAGACATACAACCTCTCCTCCAGTTGGCTGTATGTCTCGTACCGGTCGCCATCCCACCGCGACCTCCGACACACCGACTTGGCCTGCGGTAGTCCGGTCAACATGGTTCAAGCAGATCAACGACACCTTCGGCCACGCGGCCGGGGACGCGCTCCTGAAGGCGACCGCGGACCGGCTCGCCTGCCACGTTGGCCGGTCTGGGGTGGCCGGGCGGCTCGGGGGCGATGAGTTCGCGGCCCTCCTGCTCGACGACCACGGCACCGCTGCCGACCTGCTCGCCGTGCTGCACGGCGTGCTCGCCCGCCCGGTCGAGGGCCAGGACGCGGCCGTACGGACCACGGTCTCTCTCGGCTGGGTGCGCGCCGCTGATTTCCCCGGCGACGACTTCTCGGGGCTGCTTCGGCGGGCCGATGAGGCGATGTACGCGGCCAAACAGGCTCGCGCCGGAACCCGACGTGCCGGGCTGGGGCGGCTGTTCGCCACCGTCACCGGACGCCGCGCGGGCCGCCCCGGCGCCCGCCCCGAAGCTCCGGTCGTGGGGGTGGCGGCCTGATGTCCTCCTTGCTCGGCGCGTGCTACGACCCCACCGGCGCCCGGTACGGCGTGCCCACCTACCCATGGCGCTTTGCACCGGTCGGCTACGCCACCCGCCGGCAGCTGCGCGCCCGCGGACTGCGGCCCGGCGGACAGCCGGTCGCTGCCCAGGTGATGCGCTACCACCGGGGCCGCAAGTCCGGTGCCCAGGTCGCCTACCTCTACCGCGTCGACCGCGCGAAACCGGTCCGGCCGATGACCTCCCGCAAGTGGGGAGCGCTCGCCCTGGCAATGCTCGCCCGCCGCACCTGCCCGCAATGCCGGATCACTTACAGCTACTGCATCCCGACCTCGCTCGGGATGTGCGTCCCCTGCGCCTACCCCGACGAACAGCGCGCCGTCTGAACAGCTACGGGGCCCGGTCTCGAACCGACCAAAGCAGCGGCCGGGCCCCGCATCCCTCCCAGAGAGAAGGAACCCTCAGTGAAGCACCCCGACGACGACAGCGAACTCTTCAACCGACTCGAAGCCGAGATGACAACCGACTCCGGGGGTGACGTGGTCGACCTCGACAAGGCGCGGTCGGCCCGCACGGAGTCGGCCGACGAGACAGCCGGAGCTGACGCCGACTGGTCGCCCGACCCGGAGTCCGGTCGGTCGGGTGTCGAGTCGGCCGACCCGACCGTGCGCGTGATGGTCGACCAGCCGACCCCGATGGCCACCGGTCCGGGCTACCTCGGTCGGCTCGCCGGGGCCCGACGACACCCGGTCATCCCGGTGTGGCTGCGGTCGACCGCGGAACTGCGGATCGCATCTTCGTGGGTGGCCCGCCACTACGCCCACGCGGCCGGGTACCACGCGCTGCGCGCGCCGGTCTACGCCGCCCGCCTCGCCCTGCAAGCCCCGACCGGCACCGCCCGGTTCGTAGGCGGCACCCTGCGCTGGCTGGCCGACCGTGAGGGCGAGCCGGTCCGACTCGCCGCGGTCCGGCGCGAGGATGCCGCGGAGTACCTGAAGCTGTCGCGGCAGCGCGACGGACGGGTCCGACTGCGGACGCTTGTCATGGTGCTGGCCCTGTTCGTCGGGCTGGGCGCCGCGCTCGCCAACTACGTGCTCGCCCCCGCTTGGCTTCAGGCCCTGTCGGTGGGTGCGATCGTGTTGGCGCTCGGTGCCGCCGGGCGCAAGGCGGATGATCCCGTTATCCACAGGGCTGTGGAAATGCCGAAGGCGACCAAGCTGACTAGCGACATTGTGCTGCGGGCGCTCGGATCCCTGGGGATACCCGCGATCAATCAGGCGCAGGCCAAGGGCATGGACGGGTTCGAGTTCACCGCCCCGATCACCCGCGACGGGCCGGGTTGGCGGGCGGAGGGCAACCTCCCTTACGGCGTGACGGTGACCGACGTGATCGAGCGCCGCGAACGCCTCGCGTCGGGCTTGCGCCGGCCGTTGGGCTGTGTGTGGCCGGAGGCCGTCTCCGACGAGCACACCGGGCGCCTGGTGCTGTGGGTCGGTGACCAGGACCTCAAGTCCGCGCCCAAGCCGGTATGGCCGCTGCTGAAGTCCGGCACCGTGGACCTGTTCAAGGCCACCCCGTACGGCACTGACCAGCGCGGACGCTGGATCTCGGTCACGCTGATGTTCATCGCCGGGGTGATCGGCGCGATCCCCCGCATGGGCAAGACGTTCCTGCTGCGGCTGCTGTTGCTGATCGCCGCGCTTGATCCGCGCGCTGAGCTGCACACCTACGACATGAAGGGCACCGGCGACCTCGATCCGGTCGGCGAGGCCGTCTCCCACCGGCACGGCGTCAGCGAGGAAGACGAGACCATCCAGTACGCGCTGGGCGACTTCCGCGCCCTGCGCGAGGAACTCCGGCGGCGCACCAAGGTGATCCGCTCCCTGCCCCGGGACATCTGCCCCGAGTCAAAGGTGACCAGCCAACTCGCCGACAAGCGCTCCCTCGGTCTGCACCCGATCGTGATCGGGGTGGACGAGTGCCAGGTGCTGTTCGAACACGACGAGCACGGCAAGGAGTTCGAGGCGATCGCCACCGACCTGGTCAAGCGCGGCCCCGCCACCGGGATCGTGCTCCTGCTCGCCACGCAGCGGCCGGACGCCAAGTCGCTGCCCACCGGCATCAGCGCCAACGCCGGGGCCCGCTGGTGCCTGAAGGTCATGGGCCAGACCGAGAACGACATGGTGCTCGGCACGAGCAGCTACAAGCGCGGCGTGCGGGCCACGATGTTCGCCTGGGGAGACAAGGGCCTGCACTACTTCGTCGGCGAGGGCGCCGACGCCCGGATCGTCTACGGCACCTTCATTGACGCGCCCGGCGCCGTGGCCGTCGCCGCCCGGGCCCGCACGATGCGGGAGAAGGCAGGACTCCTGTCCGGCTACGCCCTCGGGGAGGCACCCGAGCAGGTCACCGGCCCGTCCTACGACCTGCTCGCGGATGTCGCGGCCGTGGTGCCGGAGAAGGAGGAGCGGGTGTGGAACGAGCGGATCGCCGTCCGCCTCGCCGAACTCCGGCCCGAGGTCTACGGCGGGTGGAAGGGCGAGAACGTCACCAGCGCGCTCAAGCCGCACGGCATCAAGACCCGCGACGTAGCCGGCACCACGGACGACGGCACCCGCACCACCCGGCGGGGCATCGTCCGCGCAGATCTCCTGAGGGCGATTGCGGAGCGTAACGAAAAGCCGGGCGCCGCATAGCCCCGCACCGGTGCTACCGGTAGCACCCA
This sequence comes from Streptomyces sp. CA-106110, assembly GCF_050936285.1. NCBI lineage: Bacteria > Bacillati > Actinomycetota > Actinomycetes > Kitasatosporales > Streptomycetaceae > Streptomyces > Streptomyces sp. CA-106110. The sequence continues at coordinate 7,815,448 of NZ_JBNJNB010000001.1, forward strand.
ACCCTGCTACCGGTAGCACCCCCGCTAGCACCCCAAACCTCTCCCCGCCAGTGACCTAGCGGATAGCACCTACCTGCGGAAGCCCCCTGAAAACCCGCCTGAAGGGCCCCTGATGACCCCCACCTTCCTTGCTATCGCCTGCCTGATAGCCGTCACTCTCGGTTACAGCGCCCTGTGTGCGGTCTCGCCGTTCGGCGACTGCCGCAAGTGCTCCGGCTGGGGCTTCGAGATGAAGACCGATCGCAAGGGACGGCTCAAGCGCGGCAAGGACTGCCGCCACTGCAAGGCCACCGGCAAGCGCATACGCGTCGGCCGCTGGCTCTACAACCGCTGGGCCCGCATCTACCGCGCCGGCACCGGCTGAACAGGCGACCGGCGACCACCCGCCATCAGGCGGACCCCTCATCACGCAGACGGTAGGTGGGCGCGGTCGCCGGTCAATGCCCCGAACTTGCCAGCACCCGGGGCCCACGGAGCGTACCCACCCGCCTCCCTCGCCCGAAAGCGAGATTCCTTCATGACCCTCACCTTCTCCGCCGTCCTGCTTTTCGGCGCCGCATCCGCCGTCGCCGTCAAGACCAAGTCGACCGGCACAGGCGCCGCGGTCCTGCTGTTCCTCTTCGGCTTCTTCACCGCTGGGACCGGCGCCTACGGCCCCATCCACGACCTGGTGGCGTCCTTCGCCCGCTCCCTGACCGAACTCGGCAACTGAGAGGAGTGACGCCGTGAACGAACCCATCGTCGCCCGCCACTGGCTCGCCGCCGCGCTGCCCAAGGTCGCGCCCGCGCTGGCCACCACGACCGTGCTCGCGCTGGCCCGGATCTGGAACGCCAACGGCGCCGAACACTCCCTCGGCAACGCCGTGCTCATGACCGCGCTGTCCCTCGCCGCCGCGGGCGCCGGGGTGTGCGCCAGCGTCGGCCGCGCCGGAGACAGCGTCATCGCCGGAACCGCGTTCGCCGCCTCCGGCGGGCTCGCCCTCGCCGGGGTCGCCGGATACGCCGACGGGCTGTCCCTGCCGCTGCTGCTGTGGGCGCTGGCCACCGCCATCGCCTACGGGCTCGCCGCCCGGCACTGGCGCACGGACCGCCGCGAGCGCGTGGCACACGAGCGGCAGACCGGCGCGCGGCGCGAGGAACACGCCCACATCGAGCGCGTCGAGGCCCTGCGCGCCGGAGCTCAGATCGAGGTGGCCCGCGCCGGCGCCTCCTATGCCGAACAGCTCACCCAAGCCCTCATCACCCGCGCCGCCCTGCCCGGCTTCGACCTCAAGGCCGTGGAGACCAGCGGGCGGCCTGAACTTAGCGCCATCAGCACCGAGGAGATCTGACCATGTTTGAGATCCGCGTCATCTGCGACCTGACCGACGCCGACCGCGTTAGCGCGGCCCTGTCCGAGGCCTTCACGACCGGCACCGCGCGCCAGCACCCCGCCCGCGATGGCCAGCGCACTCGCCTGTACATCACCGCAGACCACCGCCCCGAGCCGGAATCGTGCCCCACGCCGGAGGAGGCGTACGCGCTCGCCCCGAGCATCATCAGCGAGATCGGCTGGACCGCCCGCACCGCGACCGACAGGCCGTTCTACGACGAACTCCACCGGGAGTTCTGGCTCCGCAAAGCCGCCCTGCTGGACCGCATCGCGCTGCCCGATGAAGCCGACAGCGCCACCGGCGACGCGGCCGACCTCGCCACCCGAGCCGCCCAGCGTCTGATGGACCTGGACGTCACGGCCCTCATCTGCGAGCCGCGCCATTACGTCCGCCGGCAGTACGCCGCTTGGGCCAAGAACCAGTAGCAACGCCGCGGCGGCGGGACTCCCCAGCAAGGTCGCCCGCCGCCGCGGTTCTCCCTGCCCGTCCATAGACAGAACAGGAGAACCCCCAGCATGCCGCACACGGTCTGCTCTGCCCAGCTCACCGCCGCGCTCGACGCAGCAGCGCGCGGCTGGCGCGTCTTCCCCCTCATCCCCGGCGACAAGCGCCCGGCCGTCTCCGACTGGGAGCCGCGCGCCACCACGGACCCGGACCGCATTACCCGCGCGTGGTCCGTTGCCGCCTTCAATGTCGGCATTGCCACCGGCCCCTCTGGCCTGGTCGTCATCGACCTGGATCGGCCTAAGCACCCCGGCGACACCCCGCCGGCCGCTTGGGCGGAGCAGGGCGTCACCGACGGCGCCGACGTCCTTGCCGTGCTCTGTGAGCGCCACGGCCAGCCGTTCCCCGCCGACACGTACACGGTGCGCACGTGGAGCGGCGGTACCCACCTGTACTTCGCCGCCCCCGAGGGCGAACCCCTGCGCAACACCGCCGGGGACAGCGCCCGCGGCTTCGGCTGGAAGGTCGACACCCGCGCGTGGGGCGGACTCGTGGTCGGCGCAGGCAGCACCTTCGCCGGACACCCCTATGACGTCGCCCACGACGGCCCCGTAGCACCGCTCCCGGGCTGGCTCGCCGAACTCCTGTGCCCGGCCCCGCTGCCCCCGCAGACGCCCATCACGGTCGCGCTCACGGGTCGCGGACGGCGCACCGCCTTCCTCCGCTCCGCGGTCAACGGGGAAGTGGAGCGGGTCACCAACTCCGGCCCGCACGGGCACAACAACGCGCTCTACCTCGCCTCCGTCGCCCTCGGACAACTCGTCACCGGAGGCGAGCTGACCGAAGCCGACGTCACCGGCTGGCTCCTGGCGGCCGCGCTCCACGTCGGCCAGGGCGAGCGCGAGGCACGGCGCACCATCGCCTCCGGCCTGCGGGCCGGAGCACGGCGCCCCCGGACGGTGGCGGCATGAGCGCCAACCCCATCCCGCCCCTGCATCTGTACTCCGTGCCCAGCGACCCCGAGACGCCCCCCATGGCGCCGCCGAAGCGGGAGCGCCCCCGGACCGCGTGGACGGCCGATCAGCTCATGGCCGCGCACTTCCCCGAGCCGAAATGGGCCGTGCCGGGCATCCTCGCCGAGGGCGTCAACGTGCTGGCCGGACCGCCCAAGGTCGGCAAGTCCTGGCTCTCGCTGGGACTGGGCCTGTCGGTCGCGGCCGGCGGTCAGGCGTTCGACTCCGTACCCGTCGAAGGCGGACCGGTGCTCTACCTCGCCCTGGAAGACACCCCGCGCCGTCTCCAGACCCGCATGGGCAAGATCCTCGGCGGCCAACCGGCCCCCGCCTGGCTCACCTTGGTCACCGAATGCCCGCCGTTCCCGCAGGGCGGGATGGAGGCCATCGCCCGGTGGCTGGAGCGCCACCCCGACGCGCGCATGGTCGTCATCGACGTGTTCGCCAAGATGCGGGGCCAGGCCCCTGCTGCGGTGTCGGCGTACGACGCGGACTATGTCGCCGTCGGCTACGCCAAGCGGCTCGCCGACCACTATGGCGTGGCCGTCGTCCTCGTGCACCACGTGCGCAAGGCGGCCTCCGAGGACTTCCTCACGGAGGTCTCCGGTACCAACGGCATCGCCGGAGCCGCGGACGCCACGCTCGTCCTGAAGCGGGCCCGTGGACAGGCGGACGGCATCCTGCACGTCACCGGCCGCGACGTCGACGAAGCCGAGTACGCCCTCAGCTTCCAACCCGCCTCCGGCGCCTGGCACCTGCTGGACGGCCCGGTCTCCGAGCACACCATTGGCGACACCCGCGCCACGATCCTGCGCTACGTCCGCGCCCACCCCGGCGCCAAGCCCAAGGACATGGCGGGCGAGCTGCCGCACGTCGACCTCGACACGATCCGCCGCACCTGCAACCGCATGGCCGACGCCGGACAGCTCACCAAGGACCCCGGCGGCCGGTACTACCCGGACACCGAGACCCAGACCCGGGGCACCCAAGAGGTGTCCGCGCTGTCCGGCTGTCCGGTTACCCCTTCTGACCAGCACGAACACCCCGGACAGTCGGAATTGGAGCTGTCCGGCCTGTCCGGCCCGAGGAACGAAGGCGGCGTGCGGTGACGACGGCCCTACCAAGGCTCAGGGACGAAAAGCTCACGCTCGCGGAGATCTGCAAGGACCTGAAGATCTCACGCTCCACCTTCTACGACTGGCGCGCGAAGGGACGTGCCCCTCGTTGTATCAAGCTGCCCAACGGTGACATCCGGGTCCGGCGCAGCGACTACGAACACTGGCTGGACGATCGGGAGGACGCCACCTGATGGACGGCACGACGTACAACGTCAAGATCTGGAAGACGGCGGTCTACAGGGGCAAGCGCAAGACAACGCACACCGTGCGGTGGGAGCTGGACGGCAAGGAGTGGCGAGCGCCGTTCGATACGAGGGCACTGGCGGACGCCTTCCGCTCCGAGCTGGTGAGTGCCATGCGCCGTGGCGAGGCATTCAGTTTTGCCACGGGGCGCCCCGTCTCGCACCAGTCCGGGGCAAGCGCAGTGAACTGGTACGACTTCGCCATCCAGTTCGCAGACGCCCAGTGGCACCGGACTGGTGGAAACAACCGCAAGAACACGGCCAAGGCGCTCACGGCGACCACCATCGCCCTGCTGCGCACACCGCCGACCCCGTTCCGTCCAGTCGATGTGCGCACCGCACTGCGGGAGTTCGCGTTCAACGCGCGGCGCAGGGAAGATGCTCCACCCGAGGTGGCCACGATTCTGAAGTGGGTAGAGCGCAATACCCTGACCATGGCCGCATGGGAGGACCCTGCCAAGGTCGACGAGGTACTTCGGGCCGTGGACTCGAAGTTGGACGGCACGCGGGCCGCGGCAACCTCTATCAAGCGCAACCGGCGAATCCTTAACGTGGCCATGGAGTACGCCGTCAAGCACCGAATCCTGCGAGCGAATCCCCTGCCGAAGGGGAGAGGGGCGGCGCCCAAGACGTCATCCGCAGTTGACAAGCGGTCGCTCCTCAACCCGGAGCAGGCAGCGTGCCTGCTCGGGTGGGTGCGTCGACGCCCCCGCGGCGGTAAGCGGCTGCACGCCTTCTTCGCCACCATGTACTACGCCGGGCCGCGCCCGGAGGAGGTTGTGGCGATGGACGTTGCGGATGTCCGTCTCCCTGACGAGGACGCTGAAGACCAGTGGTGTGAGCTGTTGTTCCATATGGCTCAGCCGGAGGTCGGGAAGAACTGGACGGATGACGGTGAGATCCACGAAGAGCGCGGGCTGAAGGGACGCGCCTCGGACGACACCCGCGCCGTGCCGGGGCACCCGTCGCTGACGCGGATCCTGCGTGAGCACATCGAGGCAGAGAGCCTGAAGCCGGGCGACCGCCTTTTCCAGGGCCAGTACGGCGGCATCCTCGCCGGTTCGGTCATTCGCCGGGCATGGCGGAGCGCTCGCGCGGGAGTGCTCACCCCGGAGGAGTTCGCGTCACCGCTCGGCAAGCGGGTGTACGACCTGCGGCACACCTGCTTGACCAATTGGCTCAACGACGGCATCCCGCCGGCGCAGGTGGCTGAGTGGGCGGGCAATAGCGTCCCGGTGCTACTGGCGGTCTACGCCCGGTGCATCTCCGGGCATCTCCGAGACCTCAAACAACGGATTCTGGCACGCGGCGACCTACCCGAGATTGCCGGTTGAGTGGCCTCGGTACCGCGCTGGGCAAGGGTCTTGCCCAGCGCGGTACCAGTGTCAGTGCTGTTGTCCAACAGATGCCGTTCCATCGTCACCCCCGCCGGGATCCTGCTGTACAGGAGCGAGGTACCACAACCGCAGCAGCCGTCCCCGTCCGGTAGCGTTCCCCGATACGCAACGCGGTAGCGCGGGTCACGCTTGGAGTCGCGGCGGCGCGCGAGGGCGACTTGGAGCAGGCGCTGACCATGGGAGAGCGGACCCTCGAAGGGGATCGCCAGTCGGTGCCGTCGCTGATTATGACCAGCCGGGAACTTGCTGCTGAGATGAAGCGTCATTACAGCTCAGAACCTGCGGCACAGGACTACCTTGCTCGACTGCAAGCGCTGTCAGGGGAAACCGGAATTTCTGGCCCAGTAAGCCTACTCTGGAGATATTTGTGACCGATCCGATCGGGCCGAAGATCAAGTCGCAGCGTCTGACGGGCAATGCAGGGGAATCGCTTGTCCGCCTAACATTCCTCGAAGCTCACGTGCCGGTGATCAGCGTGGACCAAGGGGATGATTACGGCACTGACCTAATCCTGCAGGTTCCCTACAAAGGGACGGATTGTGTATCCGGCGCCATGGCTAGAATCCAGGTCAAGTGCGGGAAATCCAAATATCATAGGAGCGACGGGACCGGTCGATGTCAGATCGACGCTGAACACCGAGCCTACTACGCAGACGGCCCCATTCCATCGATTCTCATCACAGTGGACCCGGGTAGCAAAAAAATGCACTGGGGGAACATCACCGAGCAATTACGGCGAAACCCGAATTTGACAGTGGTAAGCGCGCCTCACGCCTTCAGTAAACAGGCAGTCCCTCAAATTTTGCGAGTTGCCAGACAAGCAAGCCCCGGAGACTGGGTCTTGGCGCTCTCAAACAGCGACCCAGTCGCCAGAAGGATCGCAATCGAGGGCTGCCTACTGACAGCAGACCAAGATAACAGGGCCCTCGAACTGCTCAGGGCCTACACCACTCGAATGAACATCGCCGATATTTCCTTCTTGGCGCTCAGGATAACCGAAGAAGAGAGGAAGCACTTCGGGCAGCAAACTCTCATGGATTTCGAGTACCACTTTGGACAGCAAACCTTCATGGATTTCGAGTACCACTTCGGGCAGCAAACCCTTGTGGATTTCGGGCGCCTCTGGAAGGATGGGCTCGAAGAGCGACTCCCCGCGCAGCGCTCACACTGGGAACGCCCGCCGTACTCTCGGGATCTGATGACGCAGCTCGTCAGCCTGTTTGAATTCAGCAAGGGTGACTTGCTAGAGATTATCGAGAGAAATCAGGATGAATTCTCCAGGAATCTCCTTGAAAATGGTCAGGTAGCGGCTGCGGCTTCCATCCTGGATCTCCATCCAGCGCAACACGCTGAGAGATTGACGGAAATTGTCATCGATGGTAACGGTGACCCTATGTTGTTCATGAAAGCTCTTGAGCTAAATACATTTTCGGTGGAACAGACATGCAAGGAGCGCGGAATCCGCGTTATGGACATCATCTACGCGACCTACCGCGAGGAGCCGGAGCTGGCAGCTGCAATGTGGGCACTGTGGTCTTGCTAGCCGGGGTACGGGAGCGAGCCGGACCGGGCCGGACGGCGCGGAGCGCCAAGGGCAAGGAGACGGGCAACGCGGAGCGAGGGAGCGGGGCGCGGAGCGCCCCCGGCGACCCGCTGCCCAGCCTCCGCAGCACGTGAGAGCGCGAAGCGCCCGGTCCGGGCCGCAGCGCAGCAAAATGCCCGGCCCGCAGCAAGGTGCGGGCGGGGAGCGAAGCAGACCTCCCGCACCGGCGGTACGGATCGCACCGAGCCCCAACGCGACACGAAGGCAGAGGCGCGCCCCTGCACCCGCAGACAACCACGGGGCCGCGCCCAGGCCGGAGGGGGGCGTGGGTCGTCCCTTGGGACGCCAAAGGACGGCCCACGGCTTCGTCAGATCCAGCCCGTGGTCAAGGCGGTGGCACTGTCCGGCCGGCCGGTGGCGCGGCCAACCCCTCACGCGTCAGCCTGCAGGCAGCCAGGCCCGGGGCGCCCGAACTCGCCCAGGTCGTTGTCGAGAAGCACGGCCTGGCCTGCGGTGGGCGGCAGCCCTACCTCAGCAATTCGCCACCCAGGACGTCCATGCGGCAACCTGAGCGACCGGGCGGTGCCAGTTCAGATATAGGAGATCCGTAGTGCAGTTCACAGGCGGATCGGTAGCCAACCGTGCCCGAAAAACTTCTCCGCGTATTCACCGCAGCCACCCGCAGAAACCCGGTGACAGCCGGACAGCGTCGGACCCTCCCCGCGATCATCGAGGGAGGGTCCGGCGCTCTTCTGCGTGCGGCTGTACCTGCTCTGACCAGCAAAAAAGCCCTCCCGGTGGGAGAGCTCTCAGTGGCGCCCCCGGCAGGACTCGAACCTGCGGCCAAGCGCTTAGAAGGCGCCTGCTCTATCCACTGAGCTACGGGGGCCGGTGTGGTGGCCTGTCTGGTGCCCGGGTGTGGGCCGATCCGTGACCTTGCCGGGGACAAGGATAGGGCTCTCCGGTCCGTGTCCCTCGTGCTTCGCCTCCGTGGCTCGATGTGGAGGTTCGGTGAAGCGCTCCGATAATCGCAGGCAGGTACGAATCGCGCACCGCTTTTCACGCCTCGCGCACCGGGTGTTGTGTACTCGTTATGCCTGCGCCCCAGTCGCCCCTTCCGTCCACTGTGACCTGTCGGCACGCAGACACGTGCATATGCTTCAGAAAGCTGCCAAAGTTGGGCATTCTTCGCATGTGGTGACCTTGGACGTACGGCCTCAGCTGTTCGAAGCACTCTCTGCCCTGCGCGACCGTGTCGCCGCCGCACGCTTCCCGCTGCCCCTGGTGGGGGCTCCACGGGCGCGTGCCAACCGCGACGAGCTCCTCGCGCAGCTCGACGACTATGTGGTGCCCCGGCTGAGAGAGCCTGAAGCGCCCTTGCTGGCCGTCGTCGGCGGATCGACCGGAGCCGGCAAGTCGACCCTCGTCAATTCTCTCGTAGGGCGCAAGGTCAGTGAGGCGGGCGTGTTGCGGCCCACGACGCGTACCCCCGTCCTCGTGTGCCATCCCGAGGACCATCACTGGTTCAGTGGGATGCGGGTGCTGCCCCGCCTCACCCGCGTGTGGCTGCCGCATCAGGACCCCGGCGAGGATCTTCACGATGTAGAGGATCTCCAGGGTGCCGTCGGGCGTGAGGAAACGGTGCTGCGTATCGAGACCGCCGACACGCTGCCGCGCGGGCTGGCGCTGCTCGACGCGCCTGACATCGATTCCCTGGTCGCGGACAACCGGATCCTCGCCGCCGAGCTGATCAGTGCCGCCGACATCTGGGTCATGGTCACCACCGCCGCCCGTTACGCCGACGCCGTGCCCTGGCATCTGCTGCGGACCGCCAAGGAGCACCGGGCGACCCTCATCACCGTGCTCGACCGGGTGCCGCACCAGGTCGTGTCCGAGGTGTCGCGGCAATATGGCGCTCTGCTCACCAAGGCCGGGCTCGGCCATGTGCCCCGGTTCACCGTGCCCGAGCTGCCCGAGTCCGCCTGGGGCGGGGGTCTGCTGCCCGCCACCGCGGTTGCGCCTCTGCGTGCCTGGCTGACGTACCAGGTGCAGGACCCCGCCGCCCGGGAGGCCGCCATGGCGCGTACGGCCCGGGGAGTCCTCGACTCCCTGCGGTCCCGTATGCCCGAGCTGGCCGGCGCGGCCGCCGCTCAGTACGCCGCGGCTCTGCGGCTCACTGCCGCCGTCGACACGGCGTACGACAGCGAGTACGCGCGCGTGCGGCACAGTCTGGAGTCCGGAGCGGTGCTCGCCGGCGACGCCCTGAAGCGGTGGCGCAGCTACCCCCTCGACTGCACTTCCGGTGAACTCCTGGACTCGCTGACCGAGAGCCTGGCCGCCCTGCTGCTGTGCGCCGTCACGGCCGCCGACGAACGCATCGACGATGCCTGGCGGCGAGAACCCGCGGCTGCCGCTCCCGAGTTGACGAACCGTGATCCGACGCTGGAGAGCGCCGAGCACCGCATCGGGATGACCGTGCGACGTTGGCGGCGCGTCCTCGAGGAGTACGCCGAGGAAGAGGTCCGCGACCTCGACAAGAGCGCCGCACCGGACTCCGACGCGGTGGCCGCCCTTCTTGCCACCGCTCTCCTTGGTGGTGACCGGGCGCGGCCCGCCGGCGAGGAACTCGCCGAACGGATCGGCGCGCACAAGGCGCTACGGCTGCGCGATCGCTCCGCAGGCGTGCTGTCCGAGTACCTCGACCGGGCGCTGCGCACGGAACGCGAGCGCCGTCTGGCCCCTCTGGACGCCCTCGACGTCCAAGTCGAGTCCCAGGCCGAACTCATTGCCGCGCTGTCCGTACTGCAGAAGGAGAGGTGACCGTGGAGACTCCCGCCGGCGACCGCACGGGTCACGTCCAGCATCCGAAGGTCGAGCCCGCGGAGGAGCGCTCGGACGGCGCCGTGGCCGCGGCCGGCCGGCGAGCCCGGGACGGGCGGGGGCTCCCCTCCCTCCGCACGGCAGGCGACGACATCGTGCACGCGCGCGTGGAGCACGATTCCGACCGGGCCGGCACGGAGGGCGGGCTCGGGGGGACGGGTACGAGACGCGATTCCGTCCGAGGCGGCAGCAAAGGTGATCACGTGCCCGAAGACCCGCGGAGTCCGGCGCGCCCGAAGGGGGGCCAGGGGGCGGATCCCGGAGCCTGGGAGGGTTCTCCAGCGGCCGTGAGCGCGCATGAGGACGCCCGGCGTTACGCGGGAAACGACTCGAGGCACGTCGGCACGGGGAACGGCCCCGCACACGGGCGCGCGGGCAATGACGCAGGGCACGCACGCGTGGGGAATCACCCAGGCCACGCGTGGGGGGAAGGCGGCCCAAGACACTCGCCTGTCGCGGGCGAGGACCCGCATGCGCGGACGGATGACGAAGCCCGGCACGCGCGTGTGGAGAGCGACCCGCGGTGTTCGTGCGCGCAGCGCGAAGAGCCTGGGGACGGCACCGGAACCACCGGCTGGGACGACGGACTGATCGCGAGGCGCGTGCCGGGGATGGCCCTCGATCAGGAGGAGGGCACGATCGTGGAGCCCCGCTCTCCGGCGACTCGGCAGCCCGAGCCCCTGGCGTACGACGGCCCCTTGCGGTCGCGGCTGGATGCGCTGCGCGAACTCGTGGGCCTGTCGCGGACCCGGCTGGACGGCGACACGCTCGCCGAGGCGGGCCGGGTCCTGGACGAGGCGTCCGCGCGCCGCCGGCTCTCCGGGGAGCACACCGTGGTCGCCATCGCGGGTGCCACCGGCAGCGGCAAGTCGACTCTCTTCAACACGCTGGCCGGCGTGGCGATTTCGGAGACCGGCGTACGGCGGCCGATGACGGCGGCGCCCGTCGCGTGCAGTTGGAGCGACGGCGCGGCCGCGCTCATCGATCGGCTCGGCATCCCGGGACGGTTGCGGCGGCGCCCGATGCAGTCGCCGGACGACACCCAACTGGCGGGGCTGGTCCTGGTCGATCTGCCAGACCACGACTCCGCGGTCGTGAAGCACCGGGAGCAGGTCGACCGCATCCTGGCGCTGGTGGACGCGGTCATCTGGGTCGTCGATCCCGAGAAGTACGCCGACGCAGTCCTGCACGAGCGGTACCTGCGGCCGCTGGCAGGGCACGCCGAGGTCATGTTCGTCGTCCTGAACCAGGTCGACCGGCTGCCCGGGGAGGCCGCCGAGCAGGTGCTCGACGACCTGCGGCGGCTGCTCGACGGGGACGGTATCGCGCTGGGTGAGTACGGCGAGCCCGGGGCGACCGTCCTCGCCCTGTCCGCGCTCAGTGGCGAGGGCGTGGGCGAACTGAGGGAACTGCTCGGTCAGTTCGTGGCGGAGCGCGGGGCGGCGGCGCGCCGCATCTCCGCCGATGTGGACGCGGCCGCGGCCCGGCTCCGGCCCGTTTATGCGACCGGTGGCCGCGGCGGGCTCAGTGAGGAGGCGCGCGAGGAGTTCACCGCACGCCTCGCGGACGCTGTGGGAGCCACCGCGGCGGGCGATGCCGCCGAGCGTGTGTGGCTGCGCAACGCCAACCGGGCCTGCGGCACGCCCTGGTTGCGCTTGTGGCGACGGTGCCGGGATCGCCGAGAACCCTCTACGGGACGGTTGCCCGTGCGTGCGCCCGCCGATTCCGAGCGCGCCCCCGCGGATGAGGAAGCCACCGCACGGCAGCGCGTGGAGCAGGCGGTACGGACGGTGGCGGACCGGGCCGCGACCGGGCTTCCCACGCCCTGGGCCCAGGCGGTGCGTGAGGCCGCGGTGCGCGGCGCGCAGGGACTGCCTGAGGCGCTCGACGAGCTGGCGGTGGACGTCGCCAAGGCGCCGGACCGGCCGCCGCGCCCGGGGTGGTGGCCCGCCGCCGTGTTGGCCCAGGTGGCGATGACACTCCTCCAGGTCGTGGGGGTGCTCTGGGTCCTGGGCCAGATCATCGGGTTCATGCCGACCGGCCTCGGGACGCCGGCGCTGCTGGTGCTGGCCGGTGTCGTCGGTGGCCCGTTCGTCGAGTGGAGCTGCCGGATGGGTGCGCGCGGACCGGCCCGGAGGTACGGGCTCGAGGCGGAACGGCGGCTGCGGGAGGCGGCGGCCGGGTGTGGACGGGCACGGGTGCTGGATCCGGTGGCGGCGGAGTTGCTGCGGTACGGGGAGGTGCGGGGGGAGTACGCGAAGGTCACGGGGGTCGAGGCGGGAGCACGAGTGAGGTGAAGCCCGGCCGGCGGAGATGCCGACGATGGGCGGAGGAGCTCGTTCGGGTGGCTGATTTGTCCACAACCGACCGGTAGCCCACAGCGCTCAGCGGGCTCGGCCCGGCGGAGGCAGTCTGATCCCGCGGCGATCGCAGCGAACGCGGTCGCCGTAGGGCGGCGGTATGCGACCTGGCAGGTCCGCCGCCGCAGACGCAGACGCAGCCGTACGGGACGGGCCCGTACGTGTACCACCCGGCCTGTGAGCCGGGACGAGGGAGGGGTCTCGCGTGAACGAGACAACAGTGTGCGTGGTCGGCAACGTCGCCACTCAACCGGTGTACCGGGAGTCGCCGACGGGTCCGACGGCGCGCTTCCGGCTGGCGGTGACGGCTCGGTATCTGGACCGGGAGAAGAACGCGTGGACGGACGGGCACACCAACTTCTTCACGGTGTGGACCCGGCGCTCCCTGGCCACCAACGTGGCCGCGTCCGTGGCCGTGGGCGATCCGCTCGTGGTCCAGGGGCGGCTGAAGGTACGGACCGAGCAGCGGGAGGGCCAAGGCTGGCTGTCGGCCGACCTCGACGCGGTGGCGATCGGTCACGATCTGTCGCGGGGCACCTCGGCCTTCCGACGGTCGTCCAGGCCCGAGGCACAGGGCGGGACGTCACCGCAACCGGAGCCCAATTGGGAGACGGAGCCGCCGGGGCGGCCCGAGGAACCTGACCAATCCGGGGCGGCGGCCCTACCTGAGCCCGAGCCTGCGGGGGTGACGTGACGTCAGGCAGGTGCGCTCAAGCCGCTTCGCCTGAGCTTGGTGCCAACTGCCGCTTATCGGGGCATCCATCGGACAACATCCCAAGGATCCTTATGTAACTCATCGATAAGCGCAGCTCACAGGCTGTGTGAGCGATAACGATTCCGAGTCGGATCGGTTATCGGATGACATTACTGGGGAGGGGGGTGCGCCGCGTTCATAGGATGCCGGACGTAGTTCTCGGGGCTTCTGATTCTGCTGGTGGGACCGCACCCCCCACGTCAACGGGTCCTGCTCGAAGGGGAATTCTGTGTTTTCTTCGTTGTCCGCGTCGCCCGCACGCAGGCGAGGGGCCGCCCGCCTCGCCGCCGCGACGCTGGTGTCCGGACTCGTCGCGGCAGGCCTGCTGGCCACCGCGGGCGTGGCGGCCGCCGACGGGACACCGCAGAGCGAGGGTGGCGCAACCGCGACCATAGGCGGCCTCAAGACATACGGTGCCGCCGTCGTCCATGACGGCGGCACGGACGAGCAGGTGTCCGCGGGGCTGTTCGAGATGTCCGTCGACAACGGCGGCACCCTGCAGACGTACTGCATCGACATTCACAACCCCGCGCAGAAGGACGCCAAGTATCACGAGACGCCCTGGAGCGGCACGTCTCTGAACGGCAACAAGAACGCGGGCAAGATCCGCTGGATTCTGCGCAACTCCTACCCGCAGGTGAACAACCTGGCGGCACTGGCGGCCAAGGCCGGTGCCAGCGGCCTCACCGAACAGGACGCGGCGGCCGGCACCCAGGTGGCGATCTGGCGCTACTCGGACGGCGCTCACGTGGATGCGGTCGACCCCCGGGCGGAGAAGCTCGCGGACTACCTGGAGAAGAGCGCCCAGGACCTCCCTGAGCCCTCGGCGTCCCTGACCTTGGACCCGCCCGCCGTCTCGGGCCATCCCGGTGAGCGGCTCGGCCCGGTGACGGTCCACACGAACGCCGACAGCGTCACGGTGACACCGCCGGCAGACCCCACGATGTCCGGCGTCAAGATCGTCGACAAGGACGGCAAGGAGGTGACGTCCGCCGCCAATGGCGCACGAATCTACTTCCAGGTGCCGAAGAAGGCGCAGGACGGTTCGGCCGAACTGACCGTGCAGGCGTCGACCACAGTGCCGGTCGGTCGGGCCTTCGCCTCCGAGACCCGGAGTCAGACGCAGATACTCGCCGGCTCCAGCGAGTCGACCGTCTCCGCGACGGCGACGGCGAGCTGGGCCGCCACCGGCGCGATACCCGCGCTGTCGGCCGAGAAAGATTGCGCCAAGGGCGGCCTGGACATCACCGCGGCGAACACGGGCGATGCGCCGTTCACCTTCGAGCTGATGGGCGCCTCGCATTCCGTTCCGGCGGGAAAGACGCGGACCGTGACGGTCCCGTTGCAGGAGGACCAGGCCTACGACTTCTCGATCAAGGGTGCGGGCGGTTTCGGAAAGTGGTTCAAGGGCGTCCTGGACTGCAAGACCGAGAGCAGCACGGGTGGACTGGCGGCCCAGCTCCTCACTGAGCCGAGCCCGGCGACGGTGGGCGGTACGGCACCCACGGACACCAACCTCGCCGAGACCGGCACGTCGAGCGCGACTCCGATCATCGCGGGCACGGCGATCGCCTTCGTCGTGATCGGTGGCGCGACGCTCGTGCTGCTCCGCAAGAAAGAGACGCCGACGGTCAACTGAGTCCACGTGGCCGGTCTCCGGGCTGCTCCGCCGGCCGCCTGGGTCCACACCCTGTGGACGACGGCGGCCGAACGGCGCCTCATTCAATCCGCCCGGAGATCTGCTGTCAGCGGCAAGCTCAGCCCTGGCCTTGAACCTCCGGCGGCGGCCGGGGAGGAGACGGGACTGGGGCAACGCAGGTCGTGAACTAAAGGCCGTCGCGTTCGATCAGTGACCCGTCAGGGCTCAGCGTGTAGAGGCGCGGCGGATTCATGGCTTCCACGGCCCTGCGCAGCTCCGCTTCCCGGTCCGCAGGATCAGGCTCGTGTGGCCCTCGGACGTGAAATCCGTACAGTCTGATGGCGTCAGCGTCGACGTCATCGAGTTCGGGACGGCCCTCCTGGATGAACCCGCAGAGCGTCCGCAGCGCGTCCGCCGCGAAGTGCAGCAGCGTCCACCCCGACGGCTCTCACGCCCCAGGCCCTCAACCTCATCCCTCATGCCAGCCATCATCACGATCGCTTGACGAAGGGCATAGGGGCACCCCCCGGGGGCCTCTTGCCTGTCAGAGAATCGACCGCAGCCGCCGCGCCCACCGCCCACTGATCGCATCAGGGCGGCCGACGAGCTGTGGCTGATCACTTCGATACTCCTCAACCAGGCAACGAGGCGGCCAACTCGCCATGACTGCCGTGACCTGGGCACGCCGCATTCCCGGCTGGGATGCACAGCTTCTAGTCCAGTACGCCCAGCTCGCTGTCCGGGCGGCAGAAAGACGCAGGGTTCGACGTTCGGATCCGTCAGGGCGACGCGGGCCTCGTGGTCTCCGATCGGGTGCGTGCTGCCCGCGATCATCGTGCAGTCGTACGCATGGATCACGGCGGGCTCGGGTCTGCTGGGCGTGCGTTTCTGCTGGACGACGAATCCCGATGCCGGTCGATCGCTCCGACTTCTGGCGCGGAGATGAGGCCCTTCTCGTACCTCCCTGTGGTGGCAGGCATCGGTGTCGACCGGTGGTCGTTCAGGCATAGCGCGCCGAGCCACCACTTCGTCTCCCGGGGCGGAGATCAGTTTCTCCCGGGGCGGGATGGACCGGCCTTGACAGGAACGTCCGAGAGGTGGATGCACGATGGAGCATGGCGGGAATGTGATCGACGAAAGGACGATCGACATGACAGGGACTCAGCAGATCTTGTTCATCCAGGGCGGCGGCGCGGGCGCGCACGACGAATGGGACGACAAGCTGGTCGACAGCCTGAGTCGAGAGCTCGGGGACGAGCACGAGGTCCGCTACCCGCGTATGCCCGACGAGGGCGACCCGAGTTACGCCCGGTGGAGCCCGGCGATCCGGCGCGAGATGGCGGACCTGGAGGACGGCGCGGTCGTGGCCGGCCATTCGGTGGGCGGGACGATCCTCATCCATGCACTCGCCGAGCAGCCCCCGGAGCGCAGGCTAGCGGCGATCGTGCTGATCGCCGCCCCGTTCGTCGGTCAGGGCGGCTGGCCAGGCGACGAGTTCGAGCTGCCCGGCGACCTCGGCGCGAGGCTGCCGCACGGCGCGCGGGTGCATGTGTTCCACGGACTCGAGGACGAGACCGCCCTACCGTCGCATGCCGACCTCTATGCCCGCGTGATTCCGCAGGCGCAGGTGCACCGGCTGCCCGGGCGCGATCATCAGCTGAACAACGATCTGAGCGAAGTGGCCAAGGCGATCTGCCCCGACAAACCCTGAACCCTTAAGCCGCGCTCCCGAACGCTGTCCCTGCAACGGAGTACGTAGCGCTGCTCACGCGAGGCCACGGCGACCACGAGCCGTGAGGTGCGCGGTGAGGATCTCGTCGATGACGTCTCCAGCGATCTTGGCCAGAGGACTCCGAGACGCCTCACGAGACCGCGACTACGGCCGAGTCATCAAGCTGAGGCGGAAAGCTTTAGGGCTGACCCAGCGCCGACTGGGCGAAGCCTGCGGCCGTAGAAGGACGCTCTGATTGACTTGACGGCCGCAGGTTAGGCCACCCGTAACCAGTTATGGCTGAACCGGCAGCCGGGCACCTACCGGTCGGCCTCGCACTCAGCTCTCTTGCTCCTCGACCATGCCGATGGCGAAGGGGAACGACTCCAGGAATTGGCGCCGCGCAGGATCTTGCTCAGCTTTGGCCAAGTCCGCGAACACCTGCAACAGGCGGTGGCGTTGGTCCATAGGCTGTCGCAGCAGCACCCAGCCGACGCTCTCCATCATCTTCACCGCGGAGTCGGGATCCACTTCCTCGTCCCCGCAACTCTCCAGCCACCACACGACATCGACGAGCAGACCGGTAAGTGCCGGCACGAGCGGATCCATGGCAGTCATCCGTGCAACCTAGCCGACTCCTACGACACCGCTTCCTGGGTGGGTGGGTGAGTGTCTGACTGCGTGACAACGCCCACGGACAGCGGCGGACAACCGCACACCTCTGCGGACTACCCGTCGCTGATGAGGATTCCTGAAATTGACTCTGTCCGCAGTTCCGTGAGCCTTCTTCAGAAAGACCGGTAGATCCCGTCAGGATCATCGTGAGCCCATGCGGCGTACTCCTCGAAGCCCAGGTTGCCGATGTTCAGGTTTGCGTGGACGTCGTGGACCCCTGCGGGGATGGTGCGGAACTCACGGCCGAACTCGGTCAGTTGCTCGTAGTCTTCGTCGTCCACGCACTCCTCCCGCGTCAGCGTGGTGACCGCCAGCAACGCGTGGCTTTCGGCCTGCATGGTTGTCCGGTCGGCGAGGAAGACAACGGCCAGGTTCTCGTCGGCGCAGACCGCATTCAGCACCTCGTCAACGGTCGCTCCTGCCCAGGCCGGGTCGTCTACGAAGTGGACGTGTGCCTCGTATTGCCTGTCCCCCCAGGGCCCCATCAGCGCCGCTGTCACGTCCTGCCACGCCTGGTCGTCGTGGTAGTCGGTCCTGACGACCAGGACGTCGAACTCATCACGGCCGGTGACGGCGGGCAGCGCTCTCATGGATCTTTCTCCCCGGTGACGATCGGTGAGCCGTGCCCGACTGTCTCACGGGCCGTTCTGCCTATGGACGAGTACGTGTGGCCCACGGGCCGCAAGGCGCCGGCGGCCGAGGCGGTTCGGCGGTGCTGGGAGGCGACCGTCGTCGCTCTACCGGTTGGCACGCGCGTCGGTGGGGAGGTCATCGGTCGCCGGCGCTTCGGAGTCTTCATCCGTATAGAGGGTGTCCCGAACGCCGTGGCGCTGGCTGAGGCCACGGCCATGCCGCGCTGGATGGAGCTGCCCGCCATGGGCGCCTACGTGGAGGGCGAAGTGATTGATCATGCTCACCACAACCACCAGGTGAAGGTTCGGCTGCCCGGTTGATCACTCCCGGGCCGTCTCCGGGCCGCGCGAGGGCGCCCAAGGGCACTCGACGGCGACCGACAGAGACAGACGAGCCACAGCCGCCACCAGCGAAACCCCAGGTCAGAGGCCCCGGGCGTAACGGGTTTCCGCTCAGGGGTGGCGGTCAGGCAAGATGGGCTGTATCTGCCCACTGCCAGATTTCAAGCTGCCGGACGGTTTCTCTTGGCTGAGTTCATTTACACCATGCGCAAGGCGCGCAAGGCGCACGGCGACAAGGTGATTCTCGACGACGTAACCCTGAGCTTCCTGCCGGGTGCGAAGATCGGCGTCGTCGGCCCGAACGGCGCCGGTAAGTCGACCGTCCTCAAGATCATGGCCGGTCTTGAGCAGCCGTCGAACGGTGACGCCTTCCTCACTCCCGGTTACAGCGTCGGCATCCTGCTCCAGGAGCCCCCGCTGAACGAGGAGAAGAACGTCCTGGAGAACGTCCAGGAGGGTGTCGCCGAGATCAAGGGCAAGCTCGACCGGTTCAACGAGATCGCCGAGCAGATGGCGGTCGAGTACACCGACGAGCTCATGGACGAGATGGGCAAGCTCCAGGAGCAGCTCGACCACGCGAACGCGTGGGACCTGGACGCGCAGCTGGAGCAGGCCATGGACGCCCTGGGTTGCCCGCCCGGCGACTGGCCCGTCACCAACCTCTCCGGTGGTGAGCGCCGCCGCGTCGCCCTGTGCAAGCTCCTGCTGGAGCAGCCCGACCTGCTGCTGCTCGACGAGCCCACCAACCACCTCGACGCCGAGTCCGTGAACTGGCTGGAGCAGCACCTGGCCAAGTACCCGGGCACCGTCGTGGCCATCACCCACGACCGGTACTTCCTGGACAACGTCGCGGAGTGGATCCTCGAGCTCGACCGCGGCCGCGCCTACCCGTACGAGGGCAACTACTCCACGTACCTCGAGACCAAGGCCACGCGCCTGAAGGTCGAGGGCCAGAAGGACGCCAAGCGGCAGAAGCGTCTGAAGGAAGAGCTGGAGTGGGTCCGTTCCAACGCCAAGGGGCGGCAGGCCAAGTCCAAGGCGCGTCTGGCCCGCTACGAGGAGATGGCGGCCGAGGCCGACAAGATGCGGAAGCTGGACTTCGAGGAGATCCAGATTCCGCCGGGCCCGCGTCTGGGCAGCGTCGTGGTCGAGGTCGACAAGCTCAACAAGGCCTTCGGGGAGAAGGTCCTCGTCGACGGCCTCAGCTTCACCCTGCCGCGTAACGGCATCGTCGGCGTCATCGGTCCGAACGGTGCGGGCAAGACCACGCTGTTCAAGATGATCCAGGGGCTGGAGGAGCCCGATTCCGGTTCGATCAAGGTCGGCGAGACCGTCAAGATCTCGTACGTCGACCAGAGCCGCGAGAACATCGACCCGAAGAAGACGCTGTGGGAGGTCGTCTCCGACGGGCTCGACTACATCAACGTCGGCCAGGTCGAGATGCCGTCGCGGGCCTATGTGTCGGCGTTCGGCTTCAAGGGCCCGGACCAGCAGAAGCCCGCGGGTGTTCTCTCCGGTGGTGAGCGCAACCGCCTCAACCTCGCGCTGACGCTGAAGCAGGGCGGCAACCTGCTGCTCCTCGACGAGCCGACCAACGACCTCGACGTCGAGACGCTCTCGTCGCTGGAGAACGCGCTGCTCGAGTTCCCGGGCTGTGCCGTGGTCGTCTCCCACGACCGGTGGTTCCTCGACCGCGTCGCCACCCACATCCTCGCCTACGAGGGCGACTCCAGGTGGTTCTGGTTCGAGGGCAACTTCGAGTCGTACGAGA
Organism: Streptomyces sp. CA-106110; assembly: GCF_050936285.1. Taxonomy (NCBI): domain Bacteria; kingdom Bacillati; phylum Actinomycetota; class Actinomycetes; order Kitasatosporales; family Streptomycetaceae; genus Streptomyces; species Streptomyces sp. CA-106110. The sequence continues at coordinate 7,835,342 of NZ_JBNJNB010000001.1, forward strand.
AGAACAAGATCGAGCGGCTCGGCCCGGACGCGGCCCGTCCGCACCGTGCCACCTACAAGAAGCTGACCCGGGGCTGATCTTGCGGCACATCTACCGCTGCCCTCTGCGCTGGGCGGACATGGACGCATACGGCCACGTCAACAACGTGGTGTTCCTCCGCTACCTGGAGGAAGCCCGTATCGACTTCCTGTTCCGCCCGGACAAGCAGTTCAAGCAGGGGTCCGTGGTGGCGCGCCACGAGATCGACTACAAACGCCAGCTCGTCCACCGGCACGCGCCGGTGGACATCGAGCTGTGGGTCATGGAGATCAAGGCCGCGTCCTTCACGCTGGGCTACGAAGTGAAGGACCCGGACCAGGTCTATGTCCGGGCCTCGACCGTGATAGTGCCGTTCGACTTCGAGGCACAGCGGCCGCGGCGGCTCACCGCCGAGGAGCGGGAGTTCCTCGCGGGGTACAACGACGACGAGGAGGAGGCCGTCGCCGCATGACGGTGCTCCATCTCGAGGACGACGGGGAGGCGGCGGACCTTGCCGCCTTCCTGGCCAGGCTGATCCACTACGACCGCGGTGCGGTGGTGCGTGTGCAGTCGACCGGGACGACGCTGGCCGTGTTCGGGCGGCCGCCGTCGTTCGAGGTGCTCGCGGTCCGGGCGGTACGGCTGGCCAAGCCGTACGAGAACGGCCTGGAGGTCGGGCTCGACGTGACCGTCTCGGCCGGCGAACTCCTGGAATCCGTCGATGAGCCGGCAGCCACAGCCGGCGTACCGGCGGCCGTCACCGGGCCGCCGTGGGCCGGGGTCCTCCCGCCGCGCAGCGGCTGGCGGCCCGAGCCGGGACTGCCCGCCCCCGACGTGCTGCGGGCGACCGTGGCCGCGGCGGTCGCGGAATTCCGTTCGCGTACACAGGAGCTGGCCCCCGAGCGGCGCACGCGTACCGAACTCGACCGGATCGGCAGAGAGATCTGGTCCCGCGCGATCGGCGACACCGAGCTGCCGGTGCGGGCCGCGCACGCGGCGCAGTCGCTCGGCTTCCTCCGCCCCGTACCGCGGTCGGCGTCCGGCACCGAGCCGCTGGGGTTGTTCTCGTCGGGCACGTGGCTGAGGCTGCGGACACCGTACGGCTCGATCGCCGTGCGGCGGGCCGGGCTCGGCGCCCTGGGCGTCAGCGTCCGCTGACGGCGGGAATCCGCCGCCGGGCAGCAAGCCTGCGGGCCGGGAGTCCCCGGCCCCGGCCCGGACCTCTCGGACTCACTCCGGGCTGTTCACCATCGACGCCGCCGCGTACGTCAGGTAGTTCCACAGCGTGGTGCTGTGCTCCTCGGAGAGGCCGAGTTCGTCCACGGCGACCCGCATGTGCTTGAGCCAGGCGTCATGGGCGGCCTGGTTCACGGTGAACGGGGCGTGGCGCATGCGCAGGCGCGGATGGCCGCGCTTCTGGCCGTAGGTCGTCGGGCCGCCCCAGTACTGGATCAGGAACAGGGTGAAGCGCTCCTCGGCCGGGCCCAGATCCTCCTCCGGATACATGGCCCGCAGGTCCGGATCCTCGGCCACCCCCTCGTAGAAGCGGTGCACGAGACGGCGGAAGGTCTCCTCACCGCCGACCTGCTCGTAGAAGGTCTGCTCCTGCAGCGTGCCGCGCCGAATCTCTCTCACGTCGTCCATGGTCTCAGACGCGACGACCGAGGTCCCAAGGCTTAGGACCACCTCCTGAACCGCCCACTGGGTGGGCAGTCGGTAGCGCCCATGATCGGGCAGTCGGGATGCCCGTGACCGGGAGCCGGCCGCATGGTCCCGAGCAGCCACGCGTGGGGGCGGGAGGGGGTGTCGGAGTGCGCCTCAGGACCTGCTACCGGCCGCACACCCTGGCCACGCCCCTGACCACCCGACCGCAAGGCCGCACGGGGAACCACATCCAAGAACATCGCGCGTGAATGCCGAACGACCGGCAACCCGAACCCTGCGACGCGAAAGCCGCACAAGGGCCCGGAAACGCCGCCAGGGAACGCCATGCCGGAACACCGGCCCGGCACACCAGCCCGTGGAGACGGGCCGCAGAAGAGCAGAGAAGAACAGGTGAGAAGCCACGGCCGCGCACGCGTACGAGAGCCTGTGAGGAGTCCCGTACGCGCACGCGGCCCTGAGTGCTCAGCCCCGGCGGATCGTGATCGTTGTCCACGCGCCCACGTGCACCCGGTCCCCGTCCTGGAGGGGTACCGGAACGAAGGGCTGGATGGGCTCCTCGCCGCCGTTGACCGTGGTGCCGTTCGTGGAGTTCTGGTCGACGACCGCCCAGGAGCCGTCCGGCTGCTGGACCAGGAGCGCGTGCTGGTGCGAGACGCCCGGGTCCTCCGGCGGCACGGACAGGTCGATGTCCGGGGTGTCACCGGTGGAGTGGCGCCGCCGGCCGATGGTGACCTGGTTGCCGGTGAGGGTGCGCTGCTGCTCCGGGGAGTACGCCGGCAGGTTGAGGCCTGCGGCCTCGGGGCCGGAGCGCTGCATCATCGCCATGAAGTACTCGCGGTCCGGACCGATGGTCGCGGTCCAGGTGAGCGGCTGCTGCTCGTAGGGAGGCGGCGCGGCCTGGCCGGAACCGGGCTGCGGGTAGCCGTAGCCCCCGCCCTGACCGGCACCGGGGCCCGCCGGACCGCCGGCCGCCCCGGTGGCCGGGGAGGACGACGGAGGCGAGATCACCCAGTCGTCGTCACCGCCGCCGAAGGACGGACCGCCGGGCTGCGGCGGAACGGGCGGGAAGCCCTGGGTCGGCGGCGGGGGAGGCGGGGCCTGCCGCTGGAAGGCGGAGGGGGCACCGCCCTGGAAGGCCGAGGGCGCTTCCGGGGCACCGGTCCGCGGACCGCCGGGGCCACCTGTCCTGGGCCCGGGCGGCGGCGGAGCCGGATTCGAGCGATCCCCACCGAAGGCGGACGGGGATGAGGGGTCGCCGCCGAAGACGGACGGTCGCGGGGAATCGCCGCCGTACCCGGACTGGCGCGGGCCCCCTCCGCCGAAGCCGGTCGGACCGGACGGCTCGTCGCCGAAGGCCGGCCCCGGAGGAATCGGTTCCGCGGGCCGGTTCACCTGCGAGGGGCGGGACCTCTCGTAGTCGAACGAGTCGGGGCCGGGCACGGTCTGCCCGCCCTGCTGGAAGCGCAGGGCCGGGTTGGGCGCCGACGGGCGCGGTGCGGCGGGGGTGTACGAGGTCGCCGTGTTGGTCAGGAAGTTCCACCGGCACTCCTCGCAGAACGGCGCGCCGCCCTCGCGGGGCGTACGGCACTGCGGGCAGAGTTCCGGTCCGGAGTCCGGTGCGGCGGACATCGGCCGTCCACCGGGCCGGCCGCCCGCGCCCGGAGGCGGCGGGGGCGAACCCGGCGGCGGATAGCCGTAACCGGTGGTGGGCGGCGGCGGAGGCGGCGGGGGCACGGCACCGGCCATACGGTGACCGCAGACCTCGCACCAGTCGTCGGAACCCGACTGGTGTCCGTTCGGGCAGGTCGGCATGTCGGCGCTTCCCCCTCTCCTTCTCCGGCCGCTGGGGCCGGTGTGGGTCTCCGACCCCGCGGGGTCGGGCTCGTTGCTGGCAGGACCTTCAGGTCACTTCTTTACACGAACAGTCTTTGTGGACCGTGTCTCGAGAGTCATCTCGTCGGCCTCCGCGACCTTTGTCTTCAGTCGCACAGTACCTGTCGTGGCATCGACCACGTCCACCACCTTGGCAAGCAGTTTCGCAGTATCCGCGTTTCCCGAGACGCTGGCGAGCTGAACGGCGCGGCCCAGCTTGGCCGTTGCGCCATCGAAATCGCCCGCTTTGCGTAGATCCAGTCCTTGTTGGATGACCTGTGCCAGTTCGGCCTGGCCCGTGTAGTGCGCGACTTGGGGGTTGATCGACGTGGACGCCGTCATGTCGTCGGTCCACACGGCCCGTACGAGCCCCTGGGCGCCGAGGTTCTGGGCGCTGCCGTCGCCCTGCGGTATCACCAGGGACACCCGTGCGGCCAGCATCTCCTGGCCGATGTTCGCGGCCGGGACCCGGACGCACACGTGGTAGTCACGGGACTCGTCGCCCCAGGAGCCGGTGGGGTAGTCCCCGGCGCGCGGGCCCGCCTCGGTCCGGCGGGCGGTCAGGTCCTCGACGGCGGGTGCGACCTGCTTGACGAACTTGATCTCCGTCCCGAGAGGCGTCCACAGCCGCAGCGAGACATCGGCGACCTCCTTGCCCATCGCCGTCTCCATCATCTGCGTGAAGTCGGCGGCGAGGGCGGCCGGGTCGGCGACGATGTCGGCGGTGCCGAGCAGCGCGGAGGCGATCCCGGTGACCTCCTTGACCTCCCAGTCGGTGCCCACTCCACGCGCGTCACAGGTGAAACGGCCGGCGCAGGCGTCCAGCGCGGCCTTCAGGTCGGTGGGCGACTCGTGCTCGTTGCGGCCGTCGGTGAGCAGGATGCCGTGGCGTATGGAGACATCGGCCGAGGACAGCAGTCGGTCGGCGAGGCGCAGCCAGGTGCCGATCGCGGTGCCGCCGCCGGCGCTGAGCCTGCGCAGCGCCTGCTTCGCCTGGTCGCGCGTGGTCGCGTCGGCGACGGCGAGCCGCCCTCCGCCCGGGTAGACCTCCTTGGCCACATGGGTGCCGCCGATCACCGCGAAGTGCACACCGTCGCGCAGGGTGTCGATGGCCGCGGCCGTCGCGTCGCGTGCGTTGCGCATCTTGGTCGGCGGGTAGTCCATCGACCCGGAGCAGTCGACCATGATCGCCACGGCGGCGCTCGGGCCGTGCCCGGGCGTGTAGAGGTGGGGCGCGGCGACGGCGCTTCCGGTGGTACCGCCGCCGGTCGCCGTGACCGTCACGATGGCGTTGACCTCCCGGCCGCCCTCCGGCAGGTACTCGTTCTGGTAGACGTCCACCGAGAACTGCGGCACGTTCGACTTCGAGAAATTGGCCATGCCTTCTCTGATCCCCCTAGAGGACCCCACCGCCGTGGGGTGATGACTGGTTGCGGACCGGTCCCCTCCGGTCCTAGGGCCGTTCTCGCCGGCCACGGGTGTGCCCACGGGGCACGCCTCAGGCGGATCCTGCCCCCTGCGGAGGGGCGGGGAACGGGAGCACGGCCACTGTTACGTTGTCGTGGCCCCCGCCGTCCAGGGCGTGCCCCACGAGCACCTGTGCGGTGTGCAGCGGCCGCAGTTCGGCGCCGGGCGGCACCACCTCGGCCATCTCCTCGGCGGCCTCCGCGTAGTTCCACAGCCCGTCCGTGCAGACCACGACCACACCCGGACGGTCCGGCTTGAACGAAGCGGTGTGCGGCTCCAGTTCGTACGCGTCCGCGCCGAGCCAGCCGGTGATCGCGTGGGCGCGCTCGTCGGCGTACGCCTCGGCCTCGCTCATCAGGCCCGCGGCGACCATCTGCGCGGCCCACGAGTCGTCCTCGGTGAGCCGGGCCGGCGGGGCCGATCGGTCGACCGGGATCCAGTAGGCGCGGCTGTCGCCGACCCAGCCGACGACGAGCAGGCTGCTGGTGACCACCGCGCCGACGAGGGTGCAGGCGGGCGCGTTCTGGTGCGGGGTGTGCTCCTGGGCCGTCTCCGGCTCGGTGGCCAGTGCGTTGACGGCGTGCGAGGCGGTCACGATGGCCTCGTGCATGGCCTGCTGGGGGTGGGTGCCGCGCGGCAGGGCGTCCAGCAGCTCCTCGTTCGCCGCGCGGGCGGCGGCGAGCGACGCCTCGTCGGGGCGGGTCGCGGAGGAGACGCCGTCGCAGACGATCGCGACGACGGCGGGCGAGCCGTCGGGCAGCGCGGTCGAGGAGACGGCGAACGCGTCCTCGTTGCGGTGGTGGCGCAGGCCCCGGTCGCTGACCGCGGCCACCGCTCCCAACTCCTGCTCCACGTGGTCGCGTTCGCGCGGCTGGGCGTGGCCGCAGTTCTCGCAGTAGCCGTCGTCGTCCACGTTCCCCGCGCGGCAGGCCACGCAGACCTTGGTGCCGGAAGGCGGAGTGGCCGGGACGGCGGTGCGCGGGTCGACGGGCTGCGGGGCCGCGAGGTGGTAGTCGTCGGGCTCCGACGGACGGTCGAACCGCACGCCCCTGGAGACGTCCTTCGCCGTGGACGCGGCGGGCAGCTGGGAGCCGCCCGAGTCGGTGCCCTGGATGTCGGTCGGCAGATGCACCGGTGCGGGCACACCGGGGCCGCCCGACGGGGGTGCGGCGGGCCAGTCCACGGAATCCGCCTCCGAACGCGGGTGCGGTGCTGTGCTGTTCATGGTGAGCGTCGGGGTGTCCGCTGGCGGGGCGGGCACCACCGACAGGTCGTACCCGCAGGCCCCGCAGTAGCGGTCGCCCGACTCGAGGGGCTCCTCACAACTGGGGCACCTCGAAAGGGCTGTCGGCTGGGGCATCTGCGACATCGATCACACCCACGTCCGGGGGCGGTAACGGTTGGCTCGTTCCACCAGGTCGATCCTCTCCTCGCCGCCCTGCGCGAGCCTGGCCAGCGTCCGGTACGAACGCTCCAGGCCGAAGCGGAGGCCGCGCTCGTCCAGGTCGCTGCCGAGCAGCGCCCGCCCACCCGGTGCCGCCGACGGCTCGGAGGCCTGGCTACCGGAGAGTACCCAGTCCAGGGCGCAACCGAGGACCTCTGTGGACAACTGCTCGCGCCGCACGGCGTCCAGGCCGTACGCCTCCAGCGCCTGGACCTGTCCCGCGGCGGCCACGAGGTCGTCCAGAAAGGCCGGGTCGGGGCCCTGGCCCGTACGGTGTCGCAGCCGTGCCCGCACGGCGGCGACACGGGCGGCTGTGTAGTGGATGGAGGCCTCGGGCACGGACTCCAGGGTGCGAACAGCACCGCGGCGGTCACCGGAGGCGAGCTGGACGCGGGCCAGGCCGAACGCCGAACTGACGTAACTGGGGTCGGTCGTCCATACGAGTCCGTAGTACTCGGCGGCGTTGTCAAGCTGGCCGAGGACCTCCGCGCACAGGGCGAGGGCGAGCTTCGGGGCGGGCTCGCCGGGGAAGGCGTCGTAGATCGCGTCGAAGGAGAGCGCGGCGCCCTCGTGGTCGCCGGTGACCAGCGCGGTGGCACCGCGGTACCACACGACCCGCCAGTCGTCGGGGTGGTCCGCCTCCAGCGCCTCCAGGGCCCGTCCGGCGGCGTCCGCCTCGCCCATCTCCAGCCGGGCCCGCAGTTCGCGCAGGCGCAGCTCCAGGGAGTTCACGGGCGCGGCGTGCAGCGCGGTGATGAGCTCCGAGGGCGCGGAGGCCATGAGACCGGCGAGGAAACCGGCGTTGGGGTCGCCGGGGTCGACGTGGGGGACCGGCAGTGCGAGCGCGGCGGCGGAGGCGTCGACCGTCTTGACGACGGCGGGCGTGGCGGAACCGTCGGCGGCTGGTCCGCCCGTGCCTGCGGCGCCCGGCCACCCGCCCCCACCGGAACCCGTGACGGCGGAGGACAGGGCGGCAGGAGAGAGCGAAGAGGGGGCGCCGGTGGACGCGAGAGCGCCGGAGCCCTCGGCGGTCCCACGGCGGCGCCGGGGCGCCACCACTCTGGCCCCCAGCCGCGACACGTCCCCGTCCAGCCTCGGGAACAGCTCCGTGTCCGTGACCTTGACCTCGGGCCCGAACAGCGTCGACAGAGCGGGCCGCGGGCGGTTCGTCTGGAGGGCGACGACCTCCCGCAGCACTCCCGTCAGCTGCTCCGACATCTCCTGCGTGGACGCGAACCGGCGGGCCGGGTCGGGGTCGGTGGCGCGCACCAGCAGGCGGTAGAAGGACTCATACCGGCGGAGGACCTCGATGCTGTCCGGGTCGGGCAGGGAGTCCACGTAGACGCTCGTGTAGCCCTGGAAGTCGAAGGTGAGCACGGCGAGGGTGCGCGCGACCGTGTAGAGGTCGCTCGCCACCGACGGACCGACCTCCGCGACCTCCGGCGCCTGGTAGCCGACCGTGCCGTAGATGGCCGACTCGTCGTCGTCCATCCGGCGTACCGCGCCCATGTCGATCAGCTTGAGCTGGTCCTCGGTCTGGATCGCGTTGTCGACCTTGAAGTCGCAGTACAGGAGGTTGCGGCTGTGCAGATGGCCGAGGGCCTCGAGCGCCTCGATGCCGTATGCGCACGCCTGCTCGACCGGCAACGGATCGCGGCTTCCGTCCGGGGTGCGGCGGGAGTTGGCGATCTCCTTGAGGGACTTGCCGCCGACGTACTCCATGACGATGTAGCCGTCGAGTGAGCCGGTGCGCTGGTCGAGGTGCTCCACGAAGTTGTAGATGCGCACGATGTTGGAGTGCTCGATCTCCGCGAGGAAGCGCCGCTCGGAGATCGCCGCGGCCATCGCGTCCTGGTCGCCGGTGTCGAGCAGGCCCTTGAGGACCACCCACCGGTCGGAGACCGCGCGGTCCACCGCGAGGTAGATCCAGCCGAGCCCGCCGTGCGCGAGGCAGCCCACAACCTCGTACTGGCCGTGCACGATGTCCCCGGCGTGCAGCTTGGGCACGAACGAGTAGGGGTGGCCGCACTTGGTGCAGAACCCTTCGGTGCGCCCGGTCTTCTCGCCGCGCGACCGCCCCACGGGGGCCCCGCAGTCGGAACGCGAGCAGAACCGCTTGCGCTCGGGGACTTCGGGGTTCTCGAGGACCATGGCACGGGGGTCGGGCCGCGGCACGTCCGGGACCTGGACCAGGCCGAGACCGAGCCGGCTGCGCCCCGAAGTCCCGCTCGTCGAACCGGAGCTGCGGACCGACACCGAGCGGCTGGAAGAGCGGCCCGTGAGCCGTCCCGAGACCGAGCGGCGGGACTGGGAGGACCGCGACGAGGTGCGGGAGCTGGCCCCCGACCCCGCGCTTTCCGAGCCCTGTGAGCCCTTGCCGCCCGCGGTGACACCCGTGGCGGACGGGCCGACCATGCCCGTCACCGAGACGACCGGCGCGAGTCCGCACGTGTCGCAGTACAGCTCGCCGCCGCCCACGTCCTCGTACGACCCCTCGCAGCCGGGCCGCTGGCACTTCTGTCCTGCCTGACTCATGCTTCCCCCCTCCGGTCGGCCGGCTCGCCCTGCTGGGGCACGCACGGACCGAGCAGCTCGGCGGTCGCCTGCTGGTAGCGCAGCACCGCCTGTTCGGCGACTCTGAGGTCGCAGGGCGCGCTCCACAGCATGCGGCGCGCCGCGTCGTACCGCTCGACCAGCACCGGGTCCTCCGCGAGGCCGTGCCGGGCGACCTTCGCCTTGTACGCGTCCAGGCGGCCGCGCAGCTCGGCGCGGACGGCCAGGGGCGCGGTGACCGCCGTCAGGGACTCGCGGGCCCGCAGCAGTTCGTCCTCCGCCCTCTGCTCCAGCGACTCGAGGAGCGGTGAGAGCCGGTGCCACTGGGCGTTTCTGCGGTACTCGGCGGCGGTCGCCAGCTGTTCCTGCAGCACGGTCGGCGGACCGCTGACCGCGGGCACCTCCGAGGCGGCGATCTTCGCGAGGACCTCACCGCGCGCGCTGCGGGCCTCCGACAGCGTGCGATCGGCACGGCTGAGCAGGTCGCGCAGCTTGACGAGACGGGTCTCGGCATCTTGACGGACCGCCAGGACCGCGTCGATCTCCCGACGCACGTCCTCCAGGGCGCGCGCCTCACGGTCGTACGCCGTCGTGTCCGGCCGACCGCCGCCGGGCGCCGAACTCCCCTGCGTCGGGACCCAGTACGCCAGCGGGTCGGAGACCACCTGCTCGCGCAGGTTCGTCAGCGTGCGCGTGATGCACTCCAGGTCGTCGCCGGCCGGATGCTCACCCGGGCGTACGCCCACGGAGTGCGCCAGTCGGCGGGTGCGCTGCAACTCCGCGGCCAGTAAATCGATTCGGGCGGGCAGCGCGGACCACACCGCGTCGGCGGCGACGACCATGTCCAGCGAGGCCGCGTACAGCTCGTTCATCCGCTCCACGAGCTGTGCCAGCGTGAACTGCTCGCTGAGCCTGCCGGAACCCGCGAGCGTCGGCGCGTTCGCGGTCGCCGACGCGCTGCCCGCCACGGTCACGCCGGAACCGCGCAGCAGGTCGGTCAGCTCGACCAGGTCCTCGCGGCTGGACCAGCGGCGGCGGGCGCGGATCTCCCGCGCGCGGCGCAGAGCGTCCGCATAGGCGTCGAAGTACGTCCACAGCAGGGTGATCGACGCCTCTGTCGACGTCCAGCGCTCCTTGGTGACGCCCGTCAGCTCGGCACCCTCGAGGAGTCTGCGGCCCGCGTGGTCCTGCAGGGCGAGAAGCGAGGTCTCTATGGCCTCGTGCTCCGAGCCGAGCCGCGCCAGCGCACGGTCCACCTCGTCCCGGTCCATCACCGGCCCGGTGGGTCCCGCGACGCCCATCGATCACCTCTCGTCTCGTCGTGCCCAGTGCGCGCTGTCCGGTGCGCCGGGGTAACTCTCCAGTGGTATCAGGCCGGTTGCCTCGGTCAGGAGGAAGGCGGCTGAGACGACGCCGAGTCGGCGCCGAGCGTCTGGGACAACCACTTGTCGTACGAGGTCTGCCAGCCGGTCTTGCGGTAGTCCACCAGCACCTGGTTGACCCGGCGTACCAGATCCTTGGAGTCCTTGTTCATCGCCACGCCGTAGTACTCGGTCGTGAAGGGCTTCCCCTTGAGTTCGACCGTCGGGTCCTGGGCCGCCTGGCTCGCCGCGAGCGCGCCGTCGGTGACGACCGCGTCGACCTCGCCGAGCTGCAGCCGCACCAAGCAGTCGAGCTGATTGGGGACGGTGGTGGAGATATCGGTGGACGCCGCCAGCCGGCCGGCCTTCTTGTCGTCCGCCAGCCTGGTGTTGGCCGTCGACCCCTCCGCCGAGCAGATCCTCTTGCCGGCGAGCGACTTGTCGTAGCCCGTGATGCCGGACCCCTTCGGGGCGAGGACCTGCTGGCCGGTGGTGAAATACGGGTCCGAGAAGGCGACTTCCCGCAGCCGGTCGCAGGTGATCGTCATGGTGCGCACCACCATGTCCACCTGCCCGCTCTTGATCGCCGGAATGCGCTGGTTGGTGGGGATGGCGTGAAAACGCACGGCGTTCGGATCGCCGAGGATCGCCCGAGCTATCTCGTGCGCGAGGTCGATGTCGAAGCCCTCGAGGTCGCCGCCCTTGGCGTTGGGGTCCCGGTAGCCCCAGCGGTAGCTGTTCTGGTCCACGCCCACCGACAGATAGCCGCGCGTCTTGATGGCCGTGACCGCCCGGCCGCTCTCGTCGCCGGACGGCGGCGGGCTCAGCCGCTCCGGGTGGCCGCCGCAGGAGTCGGCCTTCGCCTGCGTGCCCTCGGCGAGGCCCTGGCCGTTCGTCCCGGTGGAGCCGTCCACGCCCGCCCCGCTCAGCGGCAGAAGCAGCGCGAAGACCGCGGTGAGGACGCAGGCGACCAGCATCGCCCCCACACCGCCCCAGCCCTTCAGGCTCGCCCTCAGGCGCCGTGTGATCATCGCCGCTCCCCCTCTCACCGGTACTCCGAAAGCCTGCGCCCGATACCCAGCAGCGTGCCCGAAGCGCCCAGCAGCGCGAGGACCGCCGCGCCCGCCGGGAGCCCGGTCATCGCATTCCGGCCACCGCTGGCCGACTGGCGGAACTCGCTCTCCTCGTGCCCCAGTGCCTTCGCCAGGTTCGCGTCCACGCTGTCGAAGCACTCGCCCGTCGGCTGGTCCGCCCCGGAGCCGATGATCTTCTTCAGGGCGGCCTGGTAGTCGCCGTCGTCGTCGGCGGTCCTGGCCTGCTTGTGACGCTGCTGCCAGACCTTCATGTTGCCGGTCGCGGCCGTCACGGGCTGCTCGCCCGCCCGGTCGTCGGCCAGGGACACGGCCCGGGCGAGCCCGGCGGAGAGCGTCTTCATGTCCTGCTGGAACGCGTAGTCGTACGCGTCCTCGACCGTGCCGTCGGGCAGTTGCTTGGTCTCGGCGCCGCGGCTGACCAGCGTGAGGTTCTCGTTGCCGCGCGCGTTCAGGGAGGCGATGCGCGCGTCGTGCAGCACGTCCAGCGAGCGGACGCCGTGGGCGTACGAGGAGTCCAGCCCGGCGCGGGCGACGCTGTGGCCCACGACGAGCCACACCAGCAGGATCGCGGCCGTGGCCGTGCCGGCGACCAGTCCGTGGTTGAGCAGCCGGTTCGTACGCAGGAAGTGGCGCCGCTGCGCCCAGCCGAGGGCGGCCAGGATGAGCACGCCGAGGGCGATGGCGAACCAGGGGTACGGGGTCGCGTCCGCGTAGTCGGAGCGCAGCCGCTGGTTCTCCTTGGTGTACAGGTCCTGCGCCTTCGGCAGCATCTCCTGCTGCATCAACTCGTTGGCCGCCCGCAGATAGGCGCCGCCCACCGGGAACCCCAGCCGGTTGTTGGCCCGGGCCCGCTCGATGAGGCCCTTGTACTGAGGGAGCAGTTCGTTGAGCTTGGCGATGGTGGTCGCGGCGGGGGAGCCGGGGTCGGTGCTCGCGGCTGCGGTGACGAGCCCGGCGGCGGCCGTCCTGATGTCCTTGTCGTACCGCGCGGTGGTCGCGGCGGGTTCCTGACCACCCGACAGGAATCCGCTGGAGGCCGTCGTGTTGGCGTCCGCGAGGGAGCGGTAGATGTCGGCGGCGCCCGCGCTGAGCGGCTGGCTGCTGTGCAGCACGTCGTCCGCCGCATTCGCCCGGTCGGTTGTCTGCCAGGCGGTGACGGCCCCGAACGCGACGACGACGAGGGCGAGGACGGCACCGATGACGCGCAGCCGCCCGGGCTCGGTGGTCGCGGCGGTGCGCAACCGGTCGACGCCCTCGGCGAAGGCCGTGCGGCCCGGTGACACGAGGGCCGTCCGTACCGCGGACGTGGCCTGCCGCGGTACGGCGGGCATCGTGGGCGTCGCAGGTGGAGCGCCGCCCTGCTGCGGTTGTGTCACTTGACCTCCCCCATGGTCATCCGTCCGTCACCTCCGTCCGGAGCGTGGGAGCGGACGCAGGCGCACGGCGGCAAGTATCGCCGCCGGGACCGGTATCCGCACAGGCCTTTATACGATCTTGTTTCCGGATCGCAGCGTTTGTGCCGGACGCCGGTCACGCCGTTCGTCGCCCCACCCTGTCCATGAATACGCGGAGTGCCTGTGTTCGGTTCCCGGGGGCCGGCGGCCGTAGAGGGCGCCGGGGCAAGGGTCATGCGTCCTCGTAGTACGTCCGTACGCGCGCGTGTGCCTCCTTCGGGGCGTGTCGGTGGTCCAGGCCCAGCAGGGCCGCGCCGAGCACCGGGCGGGCCGTGACCACCCGCGGGGCCGCCTTGGGGGCCCGGTCGGCCAGCAGTTCCCGTATGCGGTCGTCGAGTTGGGGGTGGCGGGCGGCGAGGATGCTGCCGCCGAGCAGCACCGGTGCCTCCTCGTCGAGCAGGTCGAGCCGGGTCAGCGCGACCGCCGCCATGGCGACCACCTCCTCCGCGAGCCGGTCGACGATCGCGCGGGCCACCGGATCGCCCTGCACGGCCGTGGCGAACAGCACCGGCGTCAGCTCATGGCGCCGGTCGTGGGCGATGTGCTCCAGGTGGAGCGCCTCGATGAGCGCGTACATGGTGTCGAGCCCGAAGTGCGCCGGCAGGGTGCGCGCCAGCTCCGTGGGCCCGCCCCGGCCGTCCTCCGCGCGGGCCGCCCACCACAGGGCCTCCTCCGCCAGTCCCCAACCGCCGCCCCAGTCACCGGAGATACGGCCGATCGCGGGGAAGCGCGCCGTGCGTCCGTCGGGGCGCATGCCGACGCAGTTGATCCCGGCGCCGCAGACGACCGCCACCCCCCGGGGCTCGGCGACACCGGCCCGCAGGATGGCGAAGGTGTCGTTGCGCACCTCGACGGTCGTCCCCCACGCGCGCGCGTGCAGCGCGGCCGCCAACTGCTCCTCCTCCACCGGCAGGTCCGCGTTGGCGAGACAGGCCGAGACATGGCCGGCCGCCGTGACCCCGGCACGGGCGAAGGCCTGCCCGACGGCCTCGCCCAGGGCGTCCACGGCCGCCGCGACACCCACGACCGGAGGGCGGAAGCCCCCGCCCCGAGCGGTTCCGAGGACCTCGCCGTCTTCGGCCACGACGGCGACGTCGGTCTTGCTGTTGCCCGCGTCGATGGCGAGGACACTTGCGGTCAGGCCCACGCGAGGTGCTCCCGGTTGTGCGCGATCAGCTGGTCGGTGAGGGCTTCGGCGTACTCGTACTGGCCGATGAGGGGGTGGGCGAGCAGGGCACGGAAGACGCGGTCCCGGCCGCCGAGCAGGGCCGCCTCCAGAGCCAGCTCCTCGTACGCCGTCACGTTCGCCATCAGGCCTGCGTGCAACGGGTCCACGGCGGGCACGGGCAGGGGCGTCGGTCCGTGCGGGCCCACGGCCGCCTGCACCTCGATGACCGCGTCGTCGGGCAGGAAGGGCAGCGTGCCCTTGTTGTACGCGTTCACCACCTGGTAGGGCGATCCCCCTCCGCCCAGCAGGGACGCGGCGAGGTCGACCGCGGCCTCCGAGTAGTAGGCACCGCCGCGCTTGGCGAGCAGCGCGGGCTTCTCGTCGAGTGCCGGGTCGCCGTACATCTCCAGCAGTTGCCGCTCCATGGCCGCCACCTCGGCGGCGCGCGACGGCTTCGTCCTCAGTTCCCGTACGACCTCGTCGTGCGCGTAGTAGTAGCGCAGGTAGTACGACGGGACCGCGCCGAGCCGGTCGAGGAGGGCGCGCGGCAGCCCCATGCCTTCGATGATCGAGTCGCCGTGCTCGGCGATCAGCTTCGGCAGCACGTTCTCGCCCTCGGGGCCGCCCAGGCGCACACCGGTCTCCCAGGTGAGGTGGTTGAGGCCCACATGGTCGAGGTGGACGTCGGGCGGAGTGACACCGAGCAGGGCGGCGAACCTGCGCTGGAAGCCGATCGCCACGTTGCACAGACCGACCGCCCGGTGGCCCTCCTGCAGAAGCGCGCGGGTGACGATGCCGACCGGGTTGGTGAAGTCGATGATCCAGGCCTGCGGGTTGGCGCGGCGGACCCGCTCGGCGATGTCCAGGACCACCGGGACCGTGCGCAGCGCCTTGGCGAGACCGCCCGCGCCGGTGGTCTCCTGGCCGACGCAGCCGCACTCCAGCGGCCAGGTCTCGTCCTGTTCGCGCGCGGTCTGGCCGCCCACTCTCAGCTGGAGCAGCACGGCGTCGGCGCCCTCGACCCCCTGGTCCAGGTCGCTCGTCGTCACGACGCGGCCGGGGTGTCCCTGCTTGGCGAAGATGCGCCGGGCGAGTCCGCCCACCAGCTCCAGGCGTTCGGCGGCCGGGTCGACGAGGACCAGCTCCTCGACGGGCAGGGTGTCCCTCAGCCGCGCGAACCCGTCGACGAGTTCGGGTGTGTAGGTCGAGCCTCCGCCGACCACGGTGAGTTTCATGTGTTGCTAGCCCTTCACTCCGGTGAGCGTGACGCCCTCGACGAACGCCCTTTGGGCGAGGAAGAAGACGAGGATCACGGGGGCCATGACCAGCACCGTCGCGGCCATGGTGAGGTTCCAGTCGGTGTGGTGCGCGCCCTTGAACGACTCCAGGCCGTAACTGAGGGTCCACGCCCCCGGGTTCTCCGAGGCGTAGATCTGCGGGCCGAAGTAGTCGTTCCAGGCGTAGAAGAACTGGAAGAGCGCGACGGCGGCGATGCCCGGCCTCGCCATGGGCAGGACGACCTTGAGCAGGGTGCGCAGATCACCGCAGCCGTCGACCTTCGCCGCGTCCAGGTACTCGTTCGGGATGGTCATCAGGAACTGGCGCAGCAGGAAGATGGAGAAGGCGTCGCCGAACGCCATCGGGATGATCAGCGGCCACAGCGTGCCGGACAGGTCCAGCTGCTTCGCCCAGAACAGGTACATCGGGATGATGATCACCTGTGGTGGCAGCATCATCATCGAGATCACCAGCATCAGGGACAGGTTGCGGCCCCGGAAGCGGAACTTGGCGAGGGCGTAGGCGACCGGGATCGACGACACGACGGTCAGGACGGTGCCCAGACCCGCGTAGATCAGCGTGTTCTTCCACCAGGTGAGGAAGCCGGGTGTGTCGAAGACCTTCTTGTAGTTGCCCCACTCCCAGGTGTGCGGGATCAGATCGCGGCTGAGCGCCTGGGTGTCGCTCATCAGCGAGGTCAGGAACACGAAGACGAAGGGCAGGGTGAAGAAGAGGGCGGCGGCCACGCCGAGGGAGTGGACCGCGATCCACTCCAGGAGGGCCTTGCGGCGGGCGGTGCGTTCGGCCGGTGAGACGGGTGCTCTCAACTCCACCGGCTTGTCGAGTACTTGGGTCATGGTCAGTCACCTGCCAGGTTGAGACCGCCCCGGCGCCGCATCAGGAACGCGGTGAACACCATGGACAGGGCGAAGAGCACGAGCGCGACCACACAGGCGGAGCCGTAGTCGAAGCGCTGGAAGCCGAGGTTGTAGACCAGCTGGGGCAGGGTGAGGGTGGACTTCTCGGGGTAGCCCGGCTCGAACTGCGTGCCGGCGCCCTGGATCACACCCGAGGCGACCTTTCCCGCGATCAGCGGCTGCGTGTAGTACTGCATGGTCTGGATCACGCCGGTGACCACCGCGAACATCACGATCGGCGAGATGTTCGGCAGGGTGACGTACCGGAAGCGCTGCCACGCCGACGCCCCGTCCAGCTCGGCCGCCTCGTACTGTTCCTTCGGCACGTCGAGCAGGGCGGCCATGAAGATGACCATCAGGTCGCCCACACCCCACAGGGCGAGCAGGGTGAGCGCGGGCTTGGACCAGGCGGGGTCGTTGAACCAGCCGGGCGCCGGCAAGCCGATCCTCTCCAGGATCGAGTTGACCGGTCCCGTGCCGGGGTTGAGGAGGAAGGCGAAGGCCATCGTGGCGGCGACGGGCGGGGCGAGGTAGGGCAGGTAGAAGAGGGTGCGGAAGACACCCGTACCCGTCTTGATCTTCGTGATGAGCATGCCGACGCCGAGCCCGAAGACGACCCGCAGGCTGACCATGACGAGGACCAGCCACAGGGTGTTGCGCAGCGCGGGCCAGAACAGCGGGTAGTCCTGGAAGACGTACGCCCAGTTCTTCGTCCCGCTCCGCGTCGGCGCTCTGAAGCCGTCGTAGTGCATGAACGAGAAGTAGACCGTGGAGATCAGCGGGTACGCGAAGAAGACCGCGAAGCCGATCAGCCAGGGCGACAGGAAGGCGACCGTCCGAAGCGCCGCCCGGCGGCGCTTGGACGCGAGGGTGATCGTGCTCATCGCTACTTGGCCTGCGCGATGTCCGTGTCGATCTGCTTGGCCGTGCTCTCGAGGCCCGACGTGAGGTCCTTGACCTTGCCGCTCTCGTAGTCGTAGCCGAGCTGCTGGATCGTCACCAGGTACTGGCCGCCGTTGATCGACGCGGGAGTCGTGGTCGAATCCGGGTTCGCCGCGATGTCCAGGAACGTCTTGAAGCGCGGGTCGTACTTCAGCTTCGGGGACTTGAGCGCGGCGAGCGTGGACGGCACGTTGTGGATGTCGTTGGCGAAGCCGACCACGGCGTCCGTGTCCGTGGTCATGTACTTCACCAGCTCCCAGGCGGCGTTCTGCTTCTTGCTGTTGGCGGCGATACCGGCGATGGTGCCGGTGATGTAGCCCTTGCCGTACTGGGAGGCCTGGTCGTCCGGCACGGGCAGCGGGGCCACTCCGATCTCGAAGCCGGGCTTGGCGTCCAGGGCCATGCCGAGGCGCCACTCGCCGTCGAGCTGCATGGCGACCTGGCCGGTGTGGAACGGGTGCTTGGGACCCCATTCGTCGCCCAGCTTGGAGCGGTACTTCTCCAGCTTCTGGAAGCCGCCCAGCTCGTCCACGAGCTTCTTCTGGAGCGTGAATCCGGCGGTGAACGCGGGGTCGGTGGCGAGGCTCGACTTGCCGTCCTTGCCGAAGTACGTCGGGGAGAACTGGGCGAAGTAGTGCTCGGTGGTCGTCTCCCAGCCGTGGTAGTCCGGCATGAAGCCGAGCTGCTTGTAACCGTCGCCGTCGGAGATGGTCAGCTTCTTCGCGTCGGCCTCGAACTCGGACCAGGTCTTGGGCGGGTTCGTGATGCCCGCCTTCTTGAAGGCCGTCTTGTTGTAGTAGAGCCCGTAGGCGTCGCCCAGCAGCGGCACCGTGCAGCGGTTGCCGTCGAACTGGGTGTACTCGTTCATCGCCTTCGGGAAGGTCGCGTCCGGGTCGATGCCCGCCTTCTTGAAGAAGGGGTTGAGGTCCACGAGGGCACCCGACGAGCAGAACTTGCCCACGTTGTTCGTGGTGAAGGAGGAGATGACGTCGGGCGCCTTGTCCCCGCCGCTGCGCAGCGCCTGGTTGATCTTGTCGTCGGTCATGTTGGCGACGACGTTGACGTGGATGTTGGGATGCGCCTTCTCGAAGCCCGCGATCAGCGCGTTCACGGCCTTCGTCTCCGAGGGCGCGCTCCAGGCGTGCCAGAAGTTGATGGTGGTCTCCTTGGACGCGTCGTCGTCCGCGCCGGAGGAGGACTGCCCGGTACAGGCGGTGGTGAGAAGAGCGAGGGACGCGGTGAGGGCGAAAGCCGTCTTTCGGATCACTTTGGGCATGACTTCGGGCATGACGGGGGCTCCCTGGGACGGGCTGGGTGAGGTACGGGCCGGAGCGGGTGCGGGGCCGAGGTGGAACCGGAGTGGATCGGCCGGGGTTCAGCGCGAGGTGTTGAAGACCTCGTCGCGGGTGGTTGCCAGCGCGCTCTCCAACGCGCCGCGCAGCACGGGGTGTTCGCGTACGTCGCCGACCACGAGGCGCGGCCGGGACGCGGCCAGCTCCTCCAGTTCGGCCTGGAGCAGGGCGCGCAGCGGCTCGCCCCCGGAGGTGAGCAAGGCGCCGCTGAGGACCACGAGTTCGGGGTCGAGCACGGAGACCAGTGCGGCAAGGCCGGTCGCCAGCCGGGTCGCGTATGTCTCGAGGAGCCGCCGGTGGGGGCCGGTGGTGCTGTCGGCGCCGAGGGCGACGAGAGCGGCGGCGACCTCGCTGTACGGGCCGGTGGGCACGTCCTTGATGCCCAGATCCCGGGCCAGCCGGGGGATGGCCTGGGAGCCGGCCAGCTCCTGATAGCCGCCGCTGTTGGCCCGGGTCACCTGGCGGACCAGGGGCGCGCCGGGCACCGGCAGGAACCCCACCTCGCCCGCGCCCCCGGTCCAGCCGCGGTGCAGCCGGCCGCCGAGCACGAGGGCGGCGCCGAGACCGCCCTCGTTCCACAGCAGGACGAAGTCGCCGTGGCCCCTGGCGGCGCCGAGCCGCTGCTCGGCGAGGGCGACGAGGTTGACGTCGTTCTCGTACTCGACGGGCATCGGCAGGGCGGCCGCGAGTTCGTCGAGCAGCGCGGGGGAGTGCCAGCCGGGCAGATGGGAGGCGTAGCGCAGCCGCCCGGTGTTGGGGTCGAAGGCCCCCGGGGTGCCGATGACCACCCGGTGCACATCGGAGACCGCGAGCCCGGCGGCCTTCACCGCTCCTTCGAGAGCGTCCGTGACCTGGCGTACCACGGGTTGCGCGCGGCGGCCGGGGGTGGGCAGTTCGTACTCGCCCACCGACCTGCCGGTGATGTCGGCGACGGCGGCGAGGATGCGCTCTGGGGTGACATCGAGGCCGGCGACGTGGGCGGCGGCCGGGTTGACCGAGTAGAGCTGGGCGCCCGGGCCCGGACGCCCCTCACTGGTGCCGGTCATCAGGACGAGGCCGGCGGCTTCGAGGCGGGCGAGCAACTGGGAGGCGGTGGGCTTCGACAGGCCGGTGAGCTTGCCGATACGGGTACGGCTGAGCGGACCGTGCTCCAGGAGGAGATCGAGGGCGGCGCGGTCGTTCATGGCGCGCAGCACACGCGGGGTGCCCGGCGGGCCGGCGGATCCTGCCATGTCTGTCGCCACCTGCCTCTCAACAGCCCAGCTTCCCAGCGGGGCCGCCTGGAAGTCCACCGGATGATCTTCCGGTGTCCTCCCGTGTTCGGGCGGTCCCGAAGATCACTGTTAGGAAAGTTTCCTATTGGGTGAGAGGAAGTTAGGCCTGCCGCAAGGGAGGCGTCAATACCGGCCACTGGTGGCAATCAACTCGTTACGTACGGAGCCACCGGGAACGGCCGAGGCCGCCGAGCGTATGCCCGGCGGCCTCGGATGGAGTGGGTGTGGTCAGCTCTCCGGGAACGGCGCGGTGTCCAGCGTCAGGTACGGGGCCGGCAGCGAGAGGGGCTCGCCCAGGTGCACCTTGGACTCGTCGCCGTAGTACGCCTTGGTGGGGTCGTCGCCGGGCATGACCGGGTCGGTGTAGCGGTGAGCGGTCTTCGTGTCGCGGTTGATCAACACGTAGAGGGGGACGCCGGCGGCGGCGTAGGTGCGGAGCTTGGGCCCGGTGTCCGTCTCGTGGTTCGTGGACGTGACCTCGCCGACCAGAGCGAGCATGTCGATGGGGTACCAGCCTTTGTGGGCCCTGTAGTACGCCTTGTCGAGTTCGGATGCCCTACGGCGCCGCACATAGAAGTCGGGGACCACCAACGCCATGGTGCTGCCGTCCTTGTGGGCAACGCGGTAGCCGTTGTCGAAGCCGGCGAGGCGGACCCCGGCAACACGGAACTGGTGGTACAGCTCTCCGGCCCCATCGTTGTGGGTTTCATCCGGCTGCGACGGCACGATGGCCATCCCCTCGACGTACTCGGGTCGAGTCGGCGCCTGAGACGCCTCCTCGATCACGATCAGCAGATCGACGGGGTCCTGCTGTGGCTCCATGGCCGGCTCCGGGACAGGTGCGGCGATCATCGCTGGATCTCCTCGTCGCGTTGCTGCCGGGCTACGCCCGCGCTGGGTGCCCCGGTGGGAGCATGCGCGATTCGGTCGGGCCGCTGACCTGCAAAATCGTTCCCGTTCACTCGAACGAGCGTGCTGAACCGTTCCGCCCTCTCGTACACGCCAAGAGGCGGCGCCCGGAGCACCCGGACGCCGCCTCCTACGTACGACCTGTCACATCGTCGCCGACCGCGGCGGCACGATCGGGGACGCCGCCTGCGCCTGCGGGGACTCGGGATTCGAGAGGACCGACGGAGCCGCCACCATCGCCGTCGGATCGATCGGGGGCTGCGGCCCCGGCTCGGCCGGCAGGCCGCCGACGATGGGGATGTGCGCCTCGTCGAAGGCCAGCTTGATGCGCCAGCGCAGCTCGCGCTCCACCGCCAGAGCCTTGCCCGGCATCGTCTTCGCCGAGACCCGGACGACCATCGAGTCCAGCAGCACGCTGTCCAGGCCGAGCACCTCGATCGGGCCCCACAGGAGCTCGTTCCACGGCTCGTCCTTGCTCATCCGCTCCGTCACCGCGTCCAGGGTCGTCTTCACCCGGTCCAGGTTCTCGACGGAGCGGACGGTCACGTCGACCCCGGCCGTCGCCCAGCCCTGGGAGAGGTTGCCGATGCGCTTGACCTCGCCGTTGCGCACGTACCAGATCTCGCCGCCCACGCCGCGCAGCTTCGTCACCCGCAGGCCGACCTCGATCACCTCGCCGGAGGCCACCCCCGCGTCGATGGTGTCGCCGACGCCGTACTGGTCCTCCAGGATCATGAACACGCCGGACAGGAAGTCCGTCACCAGGTTGCGCGCGCCGAAACCGATCGCCACGCCCGCCACACCGGCGGACGCCAGGAGTGGCGCCAGGTTGATCTGGAAGCTCCCCAGGACCATCAGCCCGGCCGTACCAATGATCACGAACGACGCCACCGACCGCATCACCGAGCCGATCGCCTGCGAGCGCTGCCGGCGGCGCTCCGCGTTCACCAGCAGCCCGCCGAGGGCCGTGCCGTCCACCGCCTCGGCCGTGCGGCTCATCCGGTCGATCAGCTTGGTGATCGCTCGCCGCACCGCCACTCTCAGTACCGCCGCGATCACCAGGATCAGCAGAACCCTCAGGCCGATGGCGAGCCACGTGGACCAGTTCTGCTCGACCCAGCTGGCGGCGTTGTTCGCGCTCTCCTGGGCGTCCTGGAACGTGGGGACCGCTGGAGCCGTCGTCTGCGAGGGCGACGGATACGGGGCGGCGCCGGCGGCCGATAGCGCGGGCAGGGACACGGCAGGTACCTCCTGGTGCAGCGTCTGCCTCCGGTGTGGGCGGTCAAGGTGGGCAGGGCCATCGGGGCCGTCGAGGTCACGGGAAGGTCACCGGAAGGGCAGGGCACCACACTAACGGGGCATCGCGTGGGGATCGTGCCGATGTTCCGTGGAGAGACCGTGCTCACCTGGGGAAGTAAAGGGGCGCGCAACGGGGGATGCATCGTGTGTGGTCGAAAACACTCCCAGCCCGTTACCGGGACATGGTGGCGCTTCCACCAGGCATGAGGGGAGACTGACTGCAGATCGTCCCGGCGCGAGCCACGCGCCGCCGGCGTACAAGGAGGCATCCGTGCCGCATGTCCTGGTCCTCAATGCGTCGTACGAGCCACTCGGCGTCGTACCGCTCCGCCGCGCGCTCGTCCTCGTCCTCGAGAACAAGGCCATCTGCCTCGAGGAGTCCGGCGCCTTCATGCACAGCGCAACCGTCACTGTCCCCGCACCGAGCGTGGTCCGGCTGAAGCGATTCGTTCGGGTTCCCTACCGGGGGCCCGTTCCTCTTACCCGGCGCGCGCTCTTCGCACGTGACGGCGGCCGGTGCATGTACTGCGGTGGCGTCGCAACCAGCGTCGACCACGTCATTCCGCGCAGCCGCGGTGGTCAGCACGTCTGGGACAACGTGGTGGCGTCCTGCCGCCGCTGCAACCACGTCAAGGCCGACCGTCATCTCTTCGAGCTGGGCTGGCGGCTGCGTCACAAACCCGCGCCGCCGACCGGGCTCGCCTGGCGCATCATCGGAACCGGGCATAGGGACCCGCGCTGGCTGCCATACCTGCAGCCGTACGGCGCGGACGACGCCTTGGCCCGGATCGACGGCATTTCAGCCTGACGATCCGGGCTTTTGCATACCCGGGGCACGCCCCGTGGCCCTCATGGCCACGGGGCCCTTCCGGGTGAGCACCACGACGTACGACCTGAAGCCCCGCTGCCCGGCCGAGCCGCACCGACCGTGGCCGCCCGCGCCCACATCCCGACCGTCCGACCTGGCAGGGCCAGGTGGTCGCCCGCCTCCGAGGTCCGGGCGGGGCTCCCGGAGGCCCGTCACAGCTCCGGTACCCCGCCCACGTCGCAGGCGCCCCGGGCCGCGAAGTAGGCGGACAGCCAGGTGCGGCGCTCATCCTCGTCCATCGCCGCCAGGCGCGCCCGGGCCGCGCGGCGTTTCCTCAGCTCCGCACGATGTGCTTCGTCGCCCTGGGCGTCCTCGTCGTCGAAGGCCTTCCGCAGCGGGTTGGGCGCGAGGTAGTTCTCCACGGCGTCGTCCGCCCGGAGCACGCGTGCGTTCGTCCTCTCCCCGCAGTCGCCCCGCAGCCGCAGCGCCGCCACCGCCTCCCACGCGTACTGCTGCGGATCGGTCAGCCGCCCCCGTACGACCGACCGCCCGAACGGGGTGACCATCGGCAGTTCCGCCTCGTCGGGCCAGGGTGAACCCGGGTGGTCCTCCCATCGGACGGGCAGGTTCCGTACGCCCTTCAGCCGGCCGGTGATGCCCGACAGGGCATCCGTGACCTGCGGGAGCAGTCCGGCGTAGCGGGCATTCACACAGACGGCGGGCGTGGTGGAGGTGTCGCACACCTGCCGCCGGGCGACCGGGTCGTCGTGCCACAGCCCGTCCCCGGTCTGCACCAGCAGGGCTCCCGCGGCCGTGGCGGCGGCCAGCGGCAGCAGGGCCGTGGACCGGCGGCGGAGCGTGTGCACCAGCACCGCGGCCGCCGCGAGACCGCCTGCCCACACCGCCATCGCCACGGGCTGCCACCACACCGGTACCCAGGTGTCCGGAACCGGGAAGGCCGGTTTGAGCGAGCGGCCGAAGCCCAAGCGGTCCAGCGCGAGGCCGAGACCGAGGTAGCCGGCCACGGCAAGCAGCGGGGCCGCGAGCCGCGTGGGCACCAGCCGGCCGACGACCTGACCGATCAGGGCGGCGGCCGCCACCGCCACCGCATCGCCCGGCAGCGCGGTCGGCCAGAGGCGGCCGCCCTGGGCGTAGGGCCAGGTGGCCAGCAGGGCCAGGGCCGCCGCGACCAGGTACCCGGCGGCCGTCCACAGCCCGATGGGCAGCGCCGAGGCCAGGAACCGGACGAGCGGTCCCCGTGCGGCCGTCCGCCACAACTCCTCGGTGTGCCGCCGCCGTTCCCGCCCGCCCTGCCGGCAACCGGCGGCCGCCGCGAGCGGCACGACGACCAGCAAGACGTTGTGCAACTGCGCGGCCGTCTCGTCCCAGCCGCCCTGCCAGCGCCCGGCGGAACCGGCCAAAGTCGCGGCCAGCGTCAGGAGCACAGCGGCCCCGGACCAGGGGGCGAGGCCGCGGAGGGCCTCGGTGCGCAAGGGGTGCTGCGGGCGGACGATCGGCTGCTTCCTTCCGGCCACGAGGCTCATCGCGCCGCCTCCCGCACCGCCTGGCCACGGTGTGCCCGCAGCGCCGCCGTGTAGCCGCGCTCCATCGGGTGGTCGCCCGGCCCGTCCGACGCGGCGCCGAACGCGGTGAGCGCCTCGGGGGTGCCGCGGTAGGCGACTCGCCCGGCGTCCAGGAGGGTCACCTCTGTGCAGGCGGCCGCCACGTCCTCCACGAAGTGGGTGGAGACGACCACCGTGGCCGCGGCGCCCAGTTCGCGCAGCAACTCGCGGAACTCCACGCGCTGTTCGGGGTCGAGGCCCGCGGTCGGCTCGTCCAGCAGCAGGACGTCGGGCTCGTTGACGATGGCCTGGGCGACGCCGACGCGGCGGACCATGCCGCCGGACAGCGTCTTGATCTTCGTGTCGATGCGTGGGCCGAGACCGACCCGGTCCACGGCACGCCCCACCGCGGCCGGGGCCTCGGCGGCGGGCATCTCCTTCAGCCAGGCGACGTAGGCGACGAACTCGCGGACCGTGAACCCCGGGTAGTAGCCCAGTTCCTGCGGCAGATAGCCCAGACGGCGGCGGATTTCGCCGCGACCCCGGTGGTCGCCGGCGTCCTTCCCGAGAATGTCCACCCGGCCGGCCGCCGGTTCGCAGACGGTGGCGAGGACGCGGATCAGGGACGTCTTGCCCGCGCCGTTGGGGCCCAGCAGACCGTGTACGCCCGCGCCGAGCGCGAGGTCGACCCCGTCGAGGGCGACGGTCCTGCGGTGCCGCACCCGCAGGCCGGTCACTCGTATCGTGCTCAACGCTTCTCCAGATGTGGGTGGTGGGTGCCGGTGCGCGGTGACTCCGCGGTCGTCGTCACCGCTGCTCCAGTCGCCCGTAGGCGGGACGGCGGGTGGCCAGCAGCGCGGCGCAGAGCGCGGTCGCCGCCGCCCAGCCGCCCTGGGCCGGGGCGCCGTCCAGGTACAGGGAGAGCCGCTCGGCGAGGCGTGAGGTCAGCCCGCTGCCGGGGGCGGTGAGCGCCGGCACCACCACGGCGCACAGCCAGCCGCCTCCGGTCACCGCCGTCGCGGCACGGCAGCCGACATAGGAGGCCAGGGCCAGCGAGGCCAGCGTCAGGGCGAGCCCGGGCAGCAGCCAGGCGGCCGCACCCGGTGCGCCCGAGGCGGGCAGCAGCAGCCCGGCGAGGGTCAGCAGCGGAAGGCTCACGGCCAGGACGGCGGTCGTGCGCGTCAGTACCAGCCGCAGCCCCCCGGAGGGAGTCGCCGCCGCGATCTCGTGCAGCGGGTCGGCGTGAGCCCCGTAGGACAGGGCGACCCCGGCGACGGGCACGACGGGCGCGACGGCGAGCAGCAGCGGCCGTGCCCCGTCGAAACCGCCCGCGTGCGCCAGTGCGACGGCTCCGACGGCCACGAGCAGCACGGCCGGCGGCCAGGCCCCGCGCACGGCGGGACCGGCGGCCCACAGCACCCGGACGAGAGCGGGCCACCAGGAGCGGAGCGCGGTTCTGGACGACCACAGGCGGGCGTTGGAGACAGCCGGCGCGGGCGTCGGCCCGGACGCGGGCACCGCCTCCGGCATCGTGTTCCGCACCTGCGCCGGTGCCGCCTCCAGCACCGAGTTCCGCACCTGGGCCAGGACCCCTGCTGCCGCCGTCTGCCGTACCGCCCGCGACACGCGCGTCGCACAGCGTCCGCAGTGCTCCAGGTGCTTCTCCAGCGACCACGCGTCCGACTCCGGCAGCGAACCGTCCGCGTAGCGGCTGACCAGGTCTTCCGGGGCGTGCCAGTGGGTCATGCCCGGCCTCCCATCGGTGTCGGGGTCAACTGGGCGAGAGCGGAGCGCAGTTCCGCGCGGGCGCGCAGGGCACGGCTCTTGACGGTGCCCTCGGGTATGCCGAGCAGCCGGGCGGTCTCCCGGGTGGTCAGCCCGTCGACGACCGTCGCCCGCAGCACCTCGCGCAACTCCGGGGAGATCCGGTCCAGGGCGGTGCCCACGTCACCGAACTCCAGCGCTGCCAACGCCCGTTCCTCCGCGGACGGAACGACCACGGCCGACTGGTGCTCGACCTGCACCGCGTCCATCGGTGCCGTCTCGATGCGCCGGGCCCGCTCCTGGGCACGGCGTGTGTCGACCAGGCGCCGTGCGGCGATCGTCCACAGCCAGCCGCTGGCCTCCTCGCCGTGGTGCCCCGCCGCCGAGCGCCACACCGTCACGAAGGTGTCCTGCAGCACTTCCCGCACCACTTCGGGATCGGCGCAACGGCGCGTCAGCCGCGCGTGCAGCCAGCCCGCGTGCCGGTCGTAGAGCGTGGCCATCGCGGCCGAGTCGCCGTCCGCGACGGCGCGCAGCAAGGCCGCGTCCGTGTCCTTCTCCCGGTGGCCCCCCATGGGGCGGAACAGTCTCACACCCCCTCTATCGGTCCCGCCGGAGTCGCCGGTTCGGCACCCGGGCGGTGGTGAGCGTCGAAAGAAGCGCCGGACTTGCCGTTCCTCTCGTTAGAGTGTCGCCGGGAGTGGCTGTTATGGCGCTTTGCCCCTCTTGGGTGAGGCGTACGGGGACGAAATGTGAGCAGTCCCACGTTGTTCGTCCTCATACGTCTGCGGACGCGCCCACTGGGTAGGCCTGCTCTCGCCCGCATCCGTCGTACGACGACAAGGAGGCCCTCGTGGCCGCACCGGCACACCCCCTGCTCCCGGCCCTGTCCAAACGCGACGCGGAACCGTCCGCCGACCCCGACTTCCTGTTGTGCGTCCTCAGCGCCGAAAGCGCCTGTGCCGAGGCGCCGCTGACCAGTGAGCCGCCGCTGCCCGACGCCGAGCCCCTGACCAGCGAACCTCCGCTCGCCGACCTGACGCCCCTGACCAGCGAGCCCGCGGCCGCCGGCCCGGACCCCACGGGGTACTAGATGACGCCGGCCGACCCCGCGCCCGACGGGACGCCGTTGGCCCGGCTCGCCGCGCTGCACGGCGTCGCCACCTCCTACCGCCCCTCCCCGGACCGCACGGTCGCCGCGTCGGACACGGCCGTCACCGCCGCGCTGGCCGCACTCAGCGTGGACGCGAGCACACCGGAGGCCGTACGCAGCGCCCTCGCCGCGCGCGAGACCGAACTGCGGGAGCGGCTGCTGCCGCCGACCGTGGTCTGCTGGGGCGGACAGCCGCCCGCCGCGCTGGCCTCCCTGCCGAAGGGCACCCGGCTGCGCATCGAGACCGAACTGGGCGAGACGCGGGCCTCGGCCGAACAACTCCCGCCCGGCGTCCACGCCTTACGCGTCACCGCACCCGACGGACGCACCGCCGACGCCCATCTCGTGGCCGCGCCCGCCCGGCTGCCCGCGCCGCCGGCCCGCTCCTACGGACTGCTCGTCCAGCTGTACTCCCTGCTGTCCCGCCGCTCCTGGGGCATGGGCGACCTCGGCGACCTCGCCGAGCTGACCGCCTGGGCCGGCCGGGCGCTCGGCGCGGGGTTCGTCCAGGTCAACCCTCTGCACGCGGCCGTCCCCGGCGCCCCCACCGACCCGTCCCCGTACCGTCCCTCCTCCCGCCGCTTCCCGGACCCCGTGCACCTGCGCGTCGAGGAGGTGCCCGAGTTCCCGTACGTCGAGGACCAGGACCGCCTGCGCACGCTGCTGGAGCGAGCCGCCGGGGCGCGGGAATCGGTCCTCGAGAAGGGCCAGTTGATCGACCGCGACGCCGTGTGGGAGATCAAGCGCGAGGCGCTCGAACTCATCCATGCCGTCCCCCTCGGCCCCGGACGCCGCGCCGCCTACGCCGACTTCCTCGCCCAGGAGGGCGAGGTGCTGGAGGACCACGCCACCTGGTCCGCGCTCGCCGAGGTCTACGGATCGGACTGGCACAGCTGGCCCTCCCGGCTGCGCGATCCGCGCTCGCCCGAGACCGCACGTGCGCGTGCCGAGTTGATGGACCGCGTCGACTTCCACAGCAGGCTCGCCTGGCTGACCGACGCCCAGCTCGGCACCGTCCAGCGCACCGCGCGCGACGCGGGGATGGCCGTCGGTCTGATCCACGACCTCGCGGTCGGCGTGCACCCGGGCGGCGCCGACGCCTGGGCGCAGCAGGAGTACCTCGCGGCCGGGATGTCGGTGGGCGCGCCGCCGGACGCCTTCAACGCGCGCGGCCAGGACTGGGGCCTGCCCCCGTGGCGCCCCGACCGCCTCGCCGCCTCCGGCTACGCCCCCTACCGTCGGCTGCTCCGTGCACTGCTGCGGCACGCGGGCGCCCTGCGCATCGACCATGTCATGGGCCTGTTCCGCCTCTGGTGGGTGCCGCAAGGACAGCCGCCCATCGAGGGCACCTACGTCCGGTACGACGCCGAGGCCATGCTCGCCGTCCTGGTCCTGGAGGCAGCGCGGGCCGGGGCCCTGGTCATCGGCGAGGACCTCGGGACGGTGGAGCCCGGAGTGCGCGAGGCGCTGCACGAGCGCGGCGTGCTCGGTACGTCCGTCCTGTGGTTCGAACGCGACTGGGAGGGCACCGGGCGACCGCTGCCGCCCGAGCGCTGGCGGGCGGACTGCCTGGCCACCGCCACCACTCATGACCTGCCGCCGACCGCCGCCCGGCTCACCGGCGAACACGTGGAACTGCGCGACCGGCTCGGGCTGCTGGCCCGCCCGCTCGACCAGGAGCGGGCCGCTGCCGCCGCCGACACCGGTGAGTGGCTCGCCCTGCTGTCCCGGCTGGGGATGCTGAAGGGGGCGAGCGGAGGGGTCTCGACGGTGTCGGAGGAGAGGGAGATCCAGGCCGTCCACCGCTTTCTGCTGCGCACGCCAGCCCGGCTGGTCGGGGTGTGGCTCCCGGACGCGGTGGGCGACCGCCGCCCGCAGAACCTGCCGGGCACCTGGGACGAGTACCCGAACTGGCGGCTGCCGATAGCGGACGCGGAGGGCCACCCGGTGTCGCTGGAGGATCTGGCGGCCTCGCCGCGGCTGTACGCGCTGGTGGATGTGATGCGGGGAAGGGGAGGCTGACCGGGACCCGGCCCGTGCCGCGTCACCGGGCCGGTGTCGCATCCCAGGGCCCGTAGCCCACCCCGGGCGCGCGGGCCGATCGGACGTTCGCTAGTTTGGCACCGTGGACAAGAAGAACGCCCTGCGCGCCGGCGCCCTGGCCGCCGGTACGACGCTGATGATGCTGCTCATGTCGTCCCCTGCGCTCGCGCTGACCCGCGACGACGGCGACGACCCCGGCACGGGCCTGAGCGTGGCCGAGACGCTGGGGCTCTTCGTGCTGGCGCCGCTTGTGCTGTTCGGGGTGATCGCCGGTCTCGTCATGATCACGGACAAGACCCGCAAGCAGGCCAAGCAGGGCTGACACCGCTCCCGAAGCGGTGGGCCCGGTCCGCCCGGGTCATCGCCCTGACCGAATCCTTCTCGCACTTCCGTCGAGGGAGTCCGCGCACCCGTACGACACCGTGCGGCGCGTGGACTCCCTCGTCGTCTGTCAGCCATGAGGTGGCGGGCCGGGGATGCATCCGGTTTCACCTGTTCGGCCGCAATCGACGGGATGCCGTCGGGTCGATGCTTCGGCGCGGGCGGCCCTGCCCACGGGACGGTGGTACCTCGCCGGGGCATCGGACGCCCCGGAGCGGAGCTGATCAGCTCGACGGGCCGGAGCCGACCGTACCGGCGAGCAACTGACGTAGCAGCTCGGCCAGTTGGGCAGCCTGCTGGGGGTTCAGAGAGCTCAGCGCCTCGGCCTGGAGGACGAGGCCCGCGCCCACTGCCTCGTCGATCAGCCGGAACCCCCGCTCCGTGAGCGTCACCTGGAGTCCGCGCCGGTCGTGCGGATCGGGTGAGCGGCGCAGCAGCCCCGCCCGCTCGAGCTTGTCCAGGCGGCCGGTCATCCCTCCCGTGGTGAGCATCAGGGCCGCCGAGAGCTGGCGCGGCGAGAGCGTGTACGGCTCTCCGGAGCGGCGCAGGGTCGCCAGGACGTCGAACTCGCCGCGCGAGATGCCGAACGGTGCGTACGCCTTCTCCATCCGGTCGCCCATCGTGCGCGACAGCCGGAAGATGCGCCCGAAGACCTCCATCCCGGCGGTGTCGAGATCGGGCCGCACGGCGGCCCACTGCCCGATGATCGCGTCGACGGGATCCCTGGGGGCCTCCCCCTCGCCCCCGCCCGCGCCGTTGCCCTCGCGGTTGTCCTTGGCCATGGAGAGAGTATCCGCCCCGTCTCGGTCGCTCGCAAGAAAGTAGCTTGCTGGAAAGTAGCTTAGGGATAAGCTAATCGGAGTCGAGTGAACAGGGGCTCCGTCGTGGCCCCCTGCCTGTGGAACGGAGCCCGTCATGAAGCGGTACGCCACCGTCCTGCTCACCGCCCTCGCCCCTGTCTCCTGGGGCACCACATACGCCGTGACCACCGAGTTCCTGCCGGACGGCCGCCCCTTGTTCACCGGACTCATGCGCGCCCTGCCCGCCGGGCTGGTGCTGCTCGCGCTCGGGCGGGCGCTGCCGCGCGGCGCCTGGTGGTGGAAGGCGGCGGTGCTCGGCGCGCTGAACATCGGCGCCTTCTTCCCGCTGCTGTTCCTCTCCGCCTACCGGCTGCCCGGCGGGATGGCGGCCGTGGTCGGGTCGGTCGGCCCGCTCTTCGTGGCGGGGCTCTCCGCACTGCTGCTCGGCGAACGGCCGACCGTTCGTACGCTGCTGGCGGGTGTGGCCGCGGCGCTCGGCGTCAGCCTCGTCGTCCTGAAGGCGGCCGGTGCGCTGGACCCGGTCGGCGTCCTCGCCGCGCTCGCGTCCACCGCGTCGATGTCCGCCGGCACCGTGCTGGCCAAGCGCTGGGGCCGCCCGGACGGTGTCGGGCCGCTGGCCCTCACCGGCTGGCAACTGACCGCGGGTGGAGTGCTGATCGCGCCGATCGCCCTGCTCGTGGAGGGGGCGCCGCCCGCGCTCGACGGGCCGGCCGTCGGCGGCTACCTCTATCTGGCGCTGGCGAACACGGCTGTCGCCTACTGGCTGTGGTTCCGGGGTATCGGTCGCCTCAGCGCCACCCAGGTCACGTTCCTCGGGCCGCTCTCCCCACTGACGGCCGCCGTCGTCGGCTGGGCGGCGCTCGGCCAGGCGCTCACTCCCGTCCAACTCTCCGGCATGGCGCTGGCGTTCGGGGCGACGGTCCTCGGTCAGCTCCGTCCGCGTGCCGCCGCCGCACCGGCAGGCCTCGTCAGGACGAGCCCGCGACCACGAACGACGGCCGGTGCCAACGGCACCTAAGTACGGCGAAGGGCGCCCGGCGCAGGCCGGGCGCCCTCACTCTTCCTACCGCTGCGCGGCGGCGTCCGCGGCCTGCGCCTTGAGCGCGCGCTCGATGCCCGCCCGCGACTCCAGGATCAGACGCCGCAGTGCCGGGGACGGCTCGGCGGCGGCCAGCCACGCGTCGGTCTTGGCTGACGTGTCCTCGGAGACCTGGATCGACGGGTAGAGGCCGACCACGATCTGCTGGGCCATCTCGTGCGAGCGGGAGTCCCAGACGCCCTTGACCGACTCGAAGTACTTGTCGGTGTAGGGGGCGAGCAGCTCGCGCTGGTCGGTCTGGACGAAGCCGCCGATCACGGCCTCCTGCACGGCGTTCGGCAGCTTGTCGGACTCCACGACCGAGGCCCAGGCCTCCGCCTTGGCCTCCGGGGTCGGGCGCGCGGCGCGGGCGGTGGCGGCGTGCCGCTCACCGGCCGCCGTCTTGTCCCGCCCGAGCTCGCCGGCGATCTCCGTCTCGTCGAAGCGGCCCACCGTCGCCAGCCGCTCCACGAACGCCCAGCGCAGCTCGGTGTCGACGGCCAGACCCTCGACGGTCTGCGAACCGTCCAGGAGGCCCTCCAGCAGGTCGAGCTGCTCCGGCGTACGGGCGGTCGCCGCGAAGGCGCGCGCCCACGCCAGCTGGTGGTCGCTGCCCGGCTCGGCGGAGCGCAGATGGGCGAGGGTGGCGTCCGTCCAGCGGGTCAGCAGCGCCTCGCGGGTGGACGGGTCGGCGTACAGGTCGATCGCGAGCTTCACC
Source organism: Streptomyces sp. CA-106110 (assembly GCF_050936285.1). NCBI lineage: Bacteria > Bacillati > Actinomycetota > Actinomycetes > Kitasatosporales > Streptomycetaceae > Streptomyces > Streptomyces sp. CA-106110. The sequence goes on from NZ_JBNJNB010000001.1 coordinate 7,867,737, forward strand.
TGGCGGTGCAGCGACTGCACGACGCCGATGTCGGACTCCTTGCCGATGCCGGACAGGACCAGGGAGAGGTAGTCGCGGGTCGCCAGCTCCGCGTCCCGCGTCATGTCCCAGGCCGAGGCCCAGCACAGGGCGCGCGGCAGCGACGAGTCGAAGTCGCCGAGGTGTTCGGTGACGAAGGCAAGGGACTTCTCGTCCAGTCGGACCTTCGCGTACGACAGGTCGTCGTCGTTGAGCAGGATGACGTCCGGCCGGCGCCGTCCGGCCAGCTGCGGTACGGCGGTCAGCTCGCCGTCGACGTCCAGCTCGATCCGGCCGTCCTCGGTACGCACCAGCTTGCCGATGCCCTCGTCCAGGTCGTACAGGCCGATCGCGATGCGGTGCGGACGCAGGGTGGGCTCGCCCTTCGCGCCGGCCGGGAGCGCCGGGGCCTCCTGGCGGATGGCGAAGGAGGTGATGACGCCGTTCTCGTCCGTCTCGACAGCGGGACGCAGGACGTTGATGCCGGCCGTCTCCAGCCACTTCTTCGACCAGGTCTTCAGATCGCGGCCGGAGGTCTCCTCCAGGGCGCCCAGCAGGTCGGACAGGCGCGTGTTGCCGAACGCGTGCTGCTTGAAGTACGCCTGCACGCCGCGGAAGAACTCGTCCATGCCGACGTAGGCGACGAGCTGCTTGAGGACCGAGGCGCCCTTGGCATAGGTGATGCCGTCGAAGTTGACGAGGACGTCGTCCAGGTCGTTGATCTCGGCCATGATCGGGTGGGTCGACGGCAGCTGGTCCTGCCGGTACGCCCAGGTCTTCATGGAGTTGGCGAACGTGGTCCAGGAGTGCGGCCAGCGGGACGCCGGGTGGTACGCCTGGCACGCGATGGACGTGTAGGTGGCGAACGACTCGTTCAGCCACAGGTCGTTCCACCACTCCATGGTCACGAGGTCGCCGAACCACATGTGGGCCAGCTCGTGCAGGATGGTCTCCGCCCGCACCTCGTACGCCGCGTCCGTCACCTTGGACCGGAAGACGTACTGGTCGCGGATGGTCACCGCGCCGGCGTTCTCCATCGCACCCGCGTTGAACTCGGGCACGAAGAGCTGGTCGTACTTCTCGAACGGGTACGCGTAGTCGAACTTCTCCTGGAACCAGTCGAAGCCCTGCCGGGTCACCTCGAAGATGGCGTCCGAGTCGAGGAACTCGGCGAGGGAGGGCCGGCAGTAGATGCCGAGCGGGACGGACTGCCCGTCCTTCTCGTACACGCTGTGCACCGAGTGGTACGGGCCCACGATCAGCGTCGTGATGTACGTCGAGATCCGCGGCGTCGGCTCGAAGACCCAGACGTCGTCCTTGGGCTCGGGCGTGGGCGAGTTGGAGATGACGGTCCAGCCGCTGGGCGCCTTCACGGTGAACTGGAAGGTGGCCTTGAGGTCCGGCTGCTCGAAGGAGGCGAAGACGCGGCGGGCGTCCGGGACCTCGAACTGGGTGTAGAGGTAGGCCTGTTCGTCGACCGGGTCGACGAAGCGGTGCAGGCCCTCGCCGGTGTTGGTGTACGCGCAGTCGGCGACCACGCGGAGCACGTTGCGGCCCTCGAGGAGGCCGGGGAGCGCGATCCGCGAGTCCTTGAAGACCTCGGCGGGGTCGAGCGGGTCGCCGTTCAGGGTGACCTCGTGGACGGCCGGGGCCACCAGGTCGATGAACGACTCCGCGCCGGTCTCGGCGGAGTCGAAGCGCACCGTGGTCACGGACCGGTAGGTTCCGCCCTCCTGCGCGCCGGAGAGGTCGAGATCGATCTCGTACGAGTCAACGGTGAGCAGCTTCGCCCGCTGCTGTGCCTCTTCGCGAGTCAGGTTTGTGCCAGGCACGCGGTCATCTCCTCGTTATGTGTGGGTTGCGCCATCCTTCCATGAGCGGGCCCCGGTTTGCGGTAGCCATTACGTTCCTACCGCTGGTAGCATCAAGTGTATGAAGATCAGTGTGAGCCTGCCACAGGAGGATGTCGCCTTCGTCGACGAGTACGCAGCGCGCACCGACGCCGAGTCCCGGTCGGCCGTGATACACGCCGCGATCGAACTGCTGCGGCAAGCACAGCTGGAGCAGGAGTACGTGGAGGCTTTCGCCGAGTGGGAGGGGAGCGAGGACGCCGGGTTCTGGGACCAGTTCTCGGGGGACGGGCTCGCCGATGAAGCGCGGTGACATCTACCTGGTCGACTACGAGCCCACGCGCGGCAGCGAGGCCAACAAGGCGCGCCCGGCGGTGATCGTCTCGAACAACGGTGCCAACGCGGCCGTGGAGCGAACCGGCCGCGGCGTCGTCACGCTGGTGCCGCTGACGACGAACACCTCCCGCGTCCACCCGTTTCAGGTCCTGCTGCCGGCAGAGGAATGCGGCCTTGCGAAGGACTCCAAGGTGCAGTGCGAGCAAGTACGCGCCCTCGCCGCGGAGAGGCTGCTGCGGCCGATCGGCACGGTTCCGCGCCGGCGCCTGGCCGAGATCGACGCCGCGCTACGGCGGCATCTGGCGCTCTGAACACGAAGACGGGGCGTCCACCGGTCACCGGTGGACGCCCCGTCTTCGTGCCGCTGGTTACTCGCTCAGCTCCGCCGCCACCAGCTCCGCGATCTGCACCGCGTTGAGTGCCGCGCCCTTGCGCAGGTTGTCGTTGGAGATGAACAGCGCCAGGCCGTTCTCCACGGTCTCGTCGCGCCGGATGCGACCCACGTACGCCGGGTCCTTGCCGGCCGCCTGGAGCGGGGTCGGGATGTCGGAGAGCGCCACGCCCGGGGCACCGGCCAGCAGCTCCGTGGCGCGCTCCACCGGCAGCGGACGCGCGAAGCGGGCGTTGACCTGGAGAGAGTGCCCGGAGAAGACCGGGACGCGGACGCAGGTGCCGGAGACCTTCAGCCCAGGGATCTCGAGGATCTTGCGCGACTCGTTGCGGAGCTTCTGCTCCTCGTCGGTCTCGTTCAGGCCGTCGTCGACCAGGTTGCCCGCGAAGGGCACCACGTTGAAGGCGATCGGGCGCTTGTATACCTGCGGCTCGGGGAAGTCGACCGCCTCGCCGTCGTGGGTCAGCTTGTCGGCGTCGGCGACCACCTTCTGGGCCTGACCGTGCAGCTCCGCGACGCCCGCGAGGCCCGAGCCGGAGACCGCCTGGTAGGTGGCGACGACCAGCGCCTCCAGGCCGGCCTCCTCGTGCAGCGGCTTGAGCACCGGCATCGCGGCCATCGTCGTGCAGTTCGGGTTGGCGATGATGCCCTTGGGGCGGTTCACGGCCGCGTGCGGGTTCACCTCCGAGACCACGAGGGGCACGTCCGGGTCCTTGCGCCAGGCCGAGGAGTTGTCGATCACGACGGCGCCCTGCGAGGCGACCTTCTCGGCCAGCGCCCTCGAGGTCGCGCCGCCCGCGGAGAACAGCACGATGTCCAGGCCGGTGTAGTCGGCACTCGCCGCGTCCTCCACCGTCACACCGTCGAGGACCGTCCCCGCCGAACGGGCCGAGGCGAACAGGCGCAGCTCCGTGACCGGGAAGTTCCGCTCCACGAGGATCCTGCGCATGACCGTGCCGACCTGACCGGTGGCTCCGACAATTCCGACCCTCACGGCGACTCCCTCTGCGTGTCTTTACGTGTGTGCTGCTCGGCCGAGGCTTTTCCATCATGCGGCCGACCCCTGGCTGCCTGTCCAATTCTTTGCGCTGTGTGCCCGAGGAATGGGACGTGACGGCGCGGACGCCGGTTGCGGACCTCCTGCCTGCAACCCGCTGAGCTGGAGAAATTCATCCCGCGAAGGCTCCGCGCGACAAGCTGTGCCGCCGGGTGCCTGCCCACCGCCTCCGGGCCCATACGACGGTGTGACGTACGCCTCTGCCGTCTGCCGCGGAAACCGGCCGAACGTTTCGGCCCGCTGCGGCGTCGTAGAGGAAACGCGCAAGGGGAGGGGTGGCTGTGCTGCGCAGAATGGCCCGCCGCGGGCCGGGGGCGGACCATGCGGTGGACGACCCCCTGGACGTGGCTCAGGAACGGCGGGTGCGGGCGGTGCTCGCGCTCGGCGGGGTGCCGCAGGCGGACCTGCCGGACGGGGTGCAGCAGGTCCGCCTGCGGCTGCTGGAGCGGGCCGCGAGCGGCCGGGAGGCACCGCGGGACGTCTCGGCGTGGGCGGCGGTGGTCGCCTCGAACCTGGCGATGGACTGGCACCGGGCCAAGCGCCGCCAGGAGCGGCTCGGTGAGCGGCTGGCCTCCCTGCGGCAGCCGGAGCACGTCCCGGGCGAGGACTCCCGTCTCCTCCGGCTCGCCGTGGCCCAGGGCCTGGACGAGCTGCCCGACGCCCAGCGTCAGGTCCTCGTACTGCGCTTCTACGCCGATCTGCCCGTCCGGGGGATCGCGGAGGAGCTCGGCATCCCCGAGGGCACGGTCAAGAGCAGGCTCCACTCGGCGGTCCGCGCGCTGCGCGACCGTCTGCACGAGGACGAGGTGGTGTGACGTGGCCGCCGAGTACGACGGCGCCGACGCGCTGATGGCCGCGATCACGGGCGAGCCGCTGCCCGACGCCGCGCGGGCCGACGCCGAGTTCATGGCGGGGCACCGGGCGGCACTGGCCGATGTGGCCGTGCTGCGGGAGCAGTTGGGGATCATCGGCGACACGCTGGCGGCGCCGCCGGGCGAGGCGTCGTCGCCGGCCGCCGTACGGGTCTCCCGGACGGACGCCGCGCCGGACGAGTCGGGGCGAGGCACCGACCGGGACATCCCGCACGTCCCCCGCCCGGTGCGGCCTGCGCGCCGGGGCCGTGCCCTGCGCATCGCCTTCGGCTCGCTCGCGGCCGTGGCGGCCCTGGCGGTCGTCGTCGGGCTGGGCCGGCTCCTGTCGCTCAGCGGGTCGCAGAGCGACAGCAAGAGCAGCGCCGACGTCGCCTCCACGAGCGCGGGCGCGGCCGGCAAGGCGGACGGTGACGGGCCGGTGCCGTCCGATCCCGAGCGGGAAGTCGCGTGCTCCCGGCTCGTCGTGGAGGGGACGGTGGCCGAGGTGGGACCGCTCGGCGATCCCCGGATCCGGGTGGTCCTGACCGTCACGCGGTACTACCGGCCCGACCACGGCCCGGTCCGTGTGACCTTCCTCCTCGACCGCGGGGCCGAGCCGCAGCCGCGCCAGGGCCAGCATGTGCTGATCCGCATCCCGCAGGGCGCGGACGGGCCGACCCTGTGGGCCGTCGGCGGCGAGCGCGTCGCCGCTAACCGTGCCTGGATCACCAGGGCGCTGCCCGGCTCCCTGCACACCGCGTGCCCCTCCGGGCTGCCGTCCGGCGGGCCTTCCTGACCCCTGCGACGACGAAGGGCGGGCGCCCGTACGGACGCCCGCCCTCACCGCCGTGCCATGTACTACGGCGTGACCTTCTCGATCTTCACGTTGCCCACGCCCGCGACGGTGCCGCGCGCGTTGACAAGCTGGACCTGGCCGAAGAACTCCCGGCCCTCGGGAGCGGCCGCGGCCGCCGTGACTGAGCCGGACACCGTCGCGGTGTCACCCGTGCCGAGCTGCACCGGCGCCGACTCGTCGACCGTCACCTGGCCGAGCGAGGGGGAGTAGAACACGTCGCGGTAGTCGTACGCCGTCGAGCCGGACGGGACCGAGTAGCCCGCGACCTCGACGGTGTAGGTGCCGGCGGCGGGCGAGGCGATGTGCACCGACTCCTCGGAGTCGCCGTCGGCGGACTGCGCGACCTGCTTGCCGCTCGCGTCGTAGACCGTCAGGTCGAGGTCGGCGGCCGTGTCGGAGACATTGCCGATGGCCACGTCCAGCGACGTGGCGCCCGCGGGCACCTCGACGGTGCTGGTCTGGGTCTCGCCGCCCTTGATGGTCGGCCGCGCCGTCTTCGAGGAGCCGAGCGGGCCGCCCTTGAGCTTGCCGTCGAGGGCCGCGTAGCCGTTCGTCACCTTCCAGGAGGCGGTGGCCGGGGTGCCGACCTTGGCCTCGGGCACGGTCACGGTCTCCGGGTCGAAGGCCGCGCCGAGGACGCTGACGTCGAGCTTGTACGGGTTGTCGAGCAGCGGGGACGTCCGGCGCGCCTCGACCTCGATCTCCCAGACACCGGCCTGCGGGGCCGCGTACGAGCGCACGTCGGGCTTGCAGCCGTTGCCGTCGAGGTAGTTGTTGTAGCAGAACGGGGTCGAGGTGTTGTCGACCGGAACGCCGTACGGGTGGATCGCGATGAACCGGGTCTGGCTCTTGTCCTTCAGCCCGCCGATCGCGACCTCCAGCGACTTGGCGCCCTCGGGCACGGTCACGAAGTAGGACCGGGTGCTGTTGCGCTGCACCGAACTCTTGGCCGAGTAGGTGTACTTGACCGGGGTCGAGACCACGACCGTGGTGAGGATCTGCTTGTCGAGGCCCTCGGTACGCGGGTCGTCGACCTCGAGGATCGCGCTCTTGATGCCCGCGGCCTTCGGCGACGCCTGGACCTGGACGGTCACCGGCTGGTTCAGCGGCAGCTTCACCTCGTCGGAGCCGAGCAGGCGGAAGGTGTTGTCGTAGTTGTTCGCGAAGTGCAGCTCGTGGCGGAGCGCCTGGTCCGGACCGGACGTACGCGTGATCGTGATGTCGTACGTCTTCTTGTCACCGGCCTTGAGGCCGCCCTCGCGGTCGTACAGGCCGGTGCCGAAGCCCGGGGTCTTCAGCGCGAAGTCGATCGCGGTGTCGACCGGCGCCTTGACCGTGTAGTCGTGGGCGGTGGCGTCGTCCTTGATCGCGTCCCACGCGTTCAGGATGTCGATGCGGCCCGCGCCTTCCTCGTACGCCTGCGCATCCTTGATGTGGTCGGCGGTTGAGATGAGGGCCGTGCGCAGCTTCGCGGGCGTCAGGTCGATGCCCTTCTGCTTGGCGGCCGACAGCAGCAGCGCCGAGGCGCCCGTGGCCTGCGGGGACGCCATCGAGGTGCCCTGGAGCATGGAGTAGCCGGCCGGCAGCGAGTAGCCCGCCTCGGCGACCGGGGAGCCCGGCATCCAGGTCTGCGTGGAGTTGATCGCGGCGCCGGGCGCGACGAGCGTCGGCGTGAAGCCGCCGTCCTCACGCGGACCGCGCGAGGAGAAGGGCATCAGCGAGTACTTCGTTTCCACCTGGGAGCCGTAGTTGGCGGCCCAGGTCTCCTGGGAGATGCCCGCGCCGACCGAGATCACCTTGTCCGCGAGGCCGGGGTCGCCGATGGTGTTGGCACCGGGGCCGGAGTTGCCCGCGGAGATCACCAGCTGGACGCCGTAGGTGTCGATGAGGCGCGTGTAGAGCTCGGCGCGCGCGTTGTTGCCGTCGTTGAGCGCCGGGAGGCCGCCGATCGACATGTTGACGATGTCGACGCCGCGGTTGACGACGAGGTCGATCATGCCCTCGGTGAGCGCGATGTTGGTGCAGCCGCCGCTCCAGGTGCAGGCGCGGGAAGAGACGATCTTCGCGCCTGGGGCCGCGCCGCTCATCTTGCCGCCGAACAGGCCGTTCGCGGCGGTGATGCCCGCGACGTGCGTGCCGTGCTCGGACTCGATGACACCGATGTTGACGAAGTCGGCCTTCTGGCCGACCCAGGACCCGCCGTAGGGGTCCATCGGCACGTCCTTGCGGATCTGCACGACGAAGGGCTGCCGCTCGACGACGTCGGTCGCCGGGTTGTCGGTGCCGAAGTAGCCGACCTGGTAGCCGTCCTTGTACGGCTTCATCGGCGTGTCGTCGGTGAAGTCGCCGTTGTTGTTCAGGTCGACGCGGACCGTGCCGGCCGCAGGGTCGTAGAGCAGGCCCCAGGAGTCGGTGGTGTCGCCGTCGCGGTTCGCGTCGCCGGCGGCGTCGCCGCCCGCGGTGGCGGACTCCCGGAAGATGCTGACCTCGTACGAGCCCGCCGGCGCCGTCCAGGTCTTGCCGCTGTAGGTGAAGGTCGGCCCGGAGACCGGGGTGACCATCGGACGCCAGGTCGCGTCGCCGTCGAGGATCGGGTCGGTCGCGGTGACCCAGTCGACGATCTTCCGCTCGCCCGTGGTGGTCTTCTGCAGCGCCGGGTGACCGAGGTCCACGCCCGCGTCGAGGATGCCGATGGTGACGCCCCGGCCGTCGGCCTTCGGGTGCTCCTTGACGAAGTCCACGGCACCCGTCTCGAAGGACGGGTTGTACGGGTTCTTGGCGGGCGTGTTCTTGTTCGGGCCGGTGTAGGTGGCCGTGCCGCTGTGCGTCGCCCCCTTGGCGGTGTCCGCGCTCGGCGACGGGTCGTCGAGCGGGATCTCCTGCCGCAGGTCGATGGCGTGCACCGAGGACAGCTTCGCGGCGGCCGCGATGGCCGAGTCGGCCTTGGCCGTCGGGACGGTGGCGCGGACATAGCCGAGCTTGTCGTAGGCGCGGCCGACGGAGCCGCCCTTGACCGCGTTCAGCTCCCCGGCGACCTGCTCGGTCTGCCCCGGTGCGGTCGCGATCATCATCGTGACGTTCTTCGCGCCGTCCGCCTTGGCGTCGGCGAGGAGTTCCGCGTCGTCCGGACCGAGCTTGGCGGCGGCGGACTTGACCGTCGGGTCGGCGGAGGCGGGGTGATGGTCGGCAGAGAAGGCCATGGGTATCGGCCCGGCCGCGGAGAGCGCGGCCACGAGACCCGTGGCGACGGCTATCCGGACCACGCGTCTCGCGCCGGATATCGGGGCGCGGTGAGGCTCAGTCATCGGCATCCCTTGTAGGTAAAGGAACGAGGGTGGTGCGGTCGGAACCTGAAGGTGGCGTGGTTCAGACCGCAGTCGTCCGGATTTCGGGTCCGGAAGACCGCTCAGCTTTACCCAAGGGATGGTTGTTTGGGGAGACTTGACCGTGGCGGGATGGAGTCATGGCGTGATCCCGCCATACGTCATCGGGGACTTAGCCGCCCAGGACGGGACATTCCTGTGGGCGGACTGTGTGTCTACACGAGTAAGTCGCGGGTCTCATCCCTCGCGGGTGCGCGCGTAGTGACGGGACGCCTTCGCGCGGTTGCCGCATGCCGCCATGGAGCACCAGCGGCGGGTGCCGTTCCGTGACGTGTCGAAGAAGTGCAGGATGCAGGCGTCGTGCGCGCAGCCGCGGATCCGGTCCGGGGCGGCGGTCAGCAGTTCCAGGTAGTTGCGGGCGGCGAGCCAGGCGGGACCCCAGTCCGGGTCGTCGAACTCGGCGTGCTCGCCGGGCCCCTGGGGGTCCAGGGTGGGCCGGATGCGCCCGTGCTCGAGCACGGCGTCGACGAGGGCCGCCCCGTCTTCCGGCGGGCCGTCCACCGCTGCCTTCAGGGCGTCACGCGCCCGGAGCGTGTTGCGCAGGGCCGCGTCCCCGGCGGTGAATCCGTCGAGCCCGTGGGCGGCGAGCCATACCGCGAGGCCTTCGGTGTCGGTGAGCAGGTCCTGGACGGCGCCCTCGTCCATCCACCGGGTGTTCAGGAGGTCGAGCGCGAGCGGCTCGCCGGTGAGCGGGCGCGGATCACGGGTGGCGGGCATCGGCTGCTCCTCGACTGCTGACCTGTACTAACCGCTCAAGGGTACGTGACTGGTTGACGTGCCCCATTCTAACCCCTAACGTCTTCTTCAACAGTTAACCCACCTCTCCGGGCTGCCATGGACCAAGGAGACCTCCCATGTCACTGCGCACCGGCCACATCGGCCTCAACGTCACCGACCTCGACCGCTCGCTCGGCTTCTACCGGGACGTCCTCGGCTTTGAGGTGCTCGCCGAGGGCAAGGAGGACGGCCGGAGGTACGCGTTCCTGGGCGAGGGACCGAGCCCGGTCGTCACGCTCTGGCAGCAGGCGCAGGGTGCGTACGACCCGGGCCACGCCGGACTGCACCATCTCGCACTGGAGGTGGACACGGCCGAGCAGGTCAGGGAGTACGAGACGGCCCTGCGCGGATACGGCGTCGAGTTCGCCTACGAGGGCGTGGTCGCCCATCGTGAGGGCTCCGCGTCCGGCGGCATCTTCTTCCACGACCCGGACGGAACGCGGCTGGAGATCAGCGCGCCCCGTGGTGCCGAAGGCGCCCCCGCGCCGCATGCGTCCGCCCCGACCTGCGGTTTCTTCTAGGAGTGGGGATGTACCACGAAGGCTCGCGCGCACTGCAGGACCGGCTCGGCGTCCGCGATCAGGCGGACCATGTGGGCCGGGCCGTCGGCGACAGACTGAAGCCGGTGGCCGCGGCCTTCCTGGCGCTCCAGCCGATGCTGGTGATCGGCGCGGCCGATCCGGCCGGGGGCGCGGTGTGGGCGTCGCCGCTGACCGGGGAGCCGGGTTTCGTCCGGGCTACGAGCCCGCGGCGGATCTCGGTCGCGGCCGGAGTCGCACCGGCCGATCCGCTGGCGTGGGCGCTGACGGTGGACGGCCTTCATGTCGGCACGATCGCCCTCGACCCGCGCACCCGCCGCCGTATGCGCCTCAACGGCCGGTCCCGTCCGGCCCCGGGCGGCCTGGCGATCGAGGCGGACCAGGTGTTCTCCAACTGCCCCCGGTACCTCCAGAAGAGGGAGTCGTACGAGTGGGTGAGGGACCGGCGGCCACAGGAGCCGTGCCGCAGCAGTGGACTGACCCTCGCGCAGCGGGAGTTCATCAGCCGGTCCGACACGTTCCTTCTCGCCACCGTCCACGATCGCGGAGCCGATGTGAGCCACCGGGGCGGCAACCCCGGCTTCGTACAGGCCGCTTCACCCCGCGAACTGAGCTGGCGCGACTACCCGGGCAACTCCATGTTCCTCACCCTCGGCAACCTGGCGGCCGACCCCAGGGCGGGGTTGCTGTTCCTCGACTGGACGACGGGGACGGCACTGCAGCTCTCGGGCGCGGCACGGACGGAGTTCGGCGCCGACGGCGAACGAAGTGTCCGTTTCACCCTGTCGGAAGCCGTCCAGACGCGGGGCGCCGTGCCACTTCGCTGGTCCCGTCCCGCATACTCCCCTGCCAATCCGGGCCCGGCGCGCTAACGTCCCTGGGTGCGCAAGAAGCTGAGAGTGGCGGCCTACGCCATCTGCGTTCGTGACAGCCGGCTCCTGCTGGCCCGGATGCCGGGCCCCGGCGGCACGTCCGAGTGGACCCTGCCCGGCGGCGGCATGGAACACGGCGAGGACCCCTACGACACGACCCTGCGAGAGGTGGAGGAGGAGACCGGCTTCCGCGTAGAGCTCACCGGGCTGCTCGGGGTGGATTCGATCCGCCGCAGCCTGCGCGGGCGTTTCGGCCGTACCGTCGACCACCACGCCGTACGGCTCGTCTACGAGGGCCGTGTCATCGGCGGCGAACTCCGCAGCGAGGTCGGCGGCTCCACGGATCTGGCCGCCTGGCATGATCTCGCCGCCGTCACCGGACTGCGGCGGCTCGGACTCGTGGACACGGGGCTCGAGCTGTGGCGCCAACGGCCCGTGGCGGGCCGGCCTCCACTCACCGGTGACGGCTTCGGATACCCCGGGAAATGAACGCTGAGTGACCGTCTCCCGGCCGTCCGGGGAGGTGTCGTGGACGCGCAAGGTGGTCCAAGATCCACGTTCGGCGATCGGCGCTGTGCGTTGCCGCCTCGTTAACATCCAGGTCATTTCTGGTGCCAACGATCCAGCGTGAGCGGGAGTTCGCAACAGCGATCGTCCCGCGGTCACTGCTGTCGCGTTCGCACTCGGGGAGACCGCGCCATGTCGCGCATACGCTCTGTCGCCACGGCGGCTGCACTCCATCGTCGCACCCTGCTCGCCGCCGCCGGAGCGGCGTCCCTCACCGCGGGCTTTGGACTCGCGCTGCGACCGGGGGAAGGCCACGCCGCCGGCGCTTCGGCCCGCACCGGCGCGGGGCAGGCCCTCGTCGCCGACCCCCTCGCCCAGTCCCGAACGCTCTCGACCGGGGAGACCTCCATGGCGCGTGCCGTGTCTTCCGCCCCGTACACGACGGGGACCACGCTGGCCGGAGTGGCCGCGCCGCGCACCGCCTCCGGATACCGCCGGCTGGGCGACGGCCCCGGCTGGAAGCGCGTCGTGCGCAGCGAGCTGGCCGCACCCAAGGCGGGCCGCGACGGACGCCGTACCACCCTTGCGGCGTTCGTGCAGTTCACCGACCTGCATCTGATCGACAGCCAGCACCCGCTGCGCCTCGAGTACCTGCGCTCCACCGACCAGCACGCCTGGCGGCCCCACGAGGCGCTGACCGTGCAGGGCGCGATCTCGCTGGTCGAGCGGGTCAACTCGCTGCACGGCGCCCCCGTGACCGGCGCTCCTCTCCGCTTCGTCATGACCACCGGCGACAACACGGACAACAACGCCAAGTCCGAACTCGAGTGGTTCATGAAGATCATGAGCGGTGGCCGCTTCACGCCCGACTCCGGTGACCCGCGGCACTACGAGGGCGTCCAGAACAGCGGTCTCAAGCTGTACTGGCAGCCCGACACGACCGTCCGCGACGGCGACAAGCAGCTCGGCTTCCCGCACATCCAGGGCTACCTGGCCGCCGCGATCCGCGAGGTGCGCAGCCCCGGCCTCAAGCTGCCCTGGTACTCCACGGTCGGCAACCACGACGCCCTGCCGCTCGGCTGCTACGCGCACGGCGACCCCTACCTCGCCGAGTACGCCATCGGTGGCAAGAAGCTGATGAGCCTGTCCGCGGCGGAGTCGACGAAGCTCCAGGACGCCATCAAGAACGCCAAGGACCCCAGGGGCGTCCAGTTCCGTGACCTGCTGAAGGCGCACACGCGCGACATGCGCTCGGTCACCCCGGACGAGAAGCGGGCTCCGTACACCCCCGCCGAATACCTCAAGGCCCACCTCGACCCGGCCTACACCGGTCTCGGCCCGGTCGGCCACGGCTACTCCACGGCGAACGTCGACGCCGGCACCCAGTACTACTCCTTCCGGATCTCCGACGACGTCATCGGCATCAGCCTCGACACGACCGACGCGGGCGGCCACTACGAAGGCTCCATCGGTACGGCCCAGTTGAAGTGGCTGGACAAGACCCTGCGCGACCACGAGGACTCGTACGCCGTCGTCTTCAGCCACCACACCAGCAAGACGATGGACAACACCCGCCCCGATCCGGCCCACCCCGGCGAGCGGCGCCACAGCGGCAGCGAGGTGATCGCCCTGCTCGGCAGCCACCCGAACGTGCTGGCCTGGGTCAACGGCCATATCCACAAGAACGTGATCACCCCGCACTCGGCGCCCGACGGCCGCTCCTTCTAGGAGATCTCCACCGCCTCGCACGTCGACCACCCCCAGCTCGCCCGCGTCATCGAGCTGGTGGACAACAAGGACGGCACGCTCTCGGTCTTCACCACGCTCATCGAGTCATCGGCGCCGCACCGCACGGACTTCGGCGACCTCACCCAGACGGGCCTGGCCGCGCTCTACCGGGAACTGGCCTTCAACGCCCCCGGCGCGAACATGACCCTCGCGGGCGGCGCGGTCGACCGCAACACGGAACTGGTCCTGAAGAAGGGCTGAAACGCGCTCAACTGCCGTTCGCAGCGGCAACCCTGCCTTCCCCGACGCGGTCCCTCTCGCCGACAAAGGCCATCGACGGCAAGGGGGAAGACATGTCCGTACGTACGGGACTGACGGGAGCGGCGGTGGTGGCGGCCGTCACGGCGGCGGCCCTCACCGCCCCGGCGTCCGCCGCCCCGCGGGCGGCCGGCCACAGCGCGACCCGGCAGGCGATGGACGCCGCCGTCAAGACCGGCGTCCCCGGCGTGACCGCCACGGCCAGGGACGGACACGGCACATGGAAGGCGACCTCGGGCGTCGGCGACCTGCGGAGCGGCAGGCCGCGCTCGGCGCAGGACCGCTACCGCGTGGGCAGCATCACCAAGACGTTCGTGTCGACCGTGCTGCTCCAACTCGAGGCGGAGGGACGGCTGTCCCTCGACGACAGGGTGGACAAGTGGCTGCCCGGTGTGGTCCGCGGCCACGGCCACGACGGTCGCCGGATCACCGTCCGGCAGATCCTGAACCACACGAGCGGCGTCTACGACTACACGGCCGACGACAGCTTCGTCCGGACGTACTTCCTCAAGGACGGCTTCTTCCGGCACCGCTACGACACACTCGCGCCGCAGGACCTGGTCCGCATCGCGGTGTCCCACAAGCCGGAGTTCGCGCCGGGGACCTCCTGGAGCTACTCCAACACGAACTACGTCCTGGCCGGAATGGTGATCGAAAGAGTCACGGGACACTCGTACGCCAGGGAGATCCGCGACCGCGTCATCGCCCCGCTCGGCTGCGCGCCACCTCGCTTCCCGGCACGCGCACCACGGTTCCGCAGCCGAGCAGCCGCGCCTACGGCAAACTCGCGGAGGCGACGACCGGCCCGACGTACGACGTCACGGCCCTCAATCCCTCCATGGCGTCCTCGGCGGGCGGGATGATCTCGGATTCCGCGGACCTGATCCGCTTCTACTCGGCCCTGCTGACGGGCAGGCTGCTGCCGCCCGAGCAGCTGAAGGAGATGAAGACGACCACCACGGCCAAGGGCCACCCGGACGCGAGCTATGGCCTCGGCCTGATCGACCGGAAACTGAGCTGTGGTGTCCATGTCTGGGGACATGACGGCGGCATCCACGGCTCGACGTCATCGGCGGTCACCACGGCGGACGGACGCCACTCCCTCGCCTTCAACTTCAACGGCGACTGGTTGGGGGACGCCGACGCGGTGATCGAGGCGGAGTTCTGCGGCCACTGACCCGCCCCGCGGCGGGGAGGGCGGCGATCCACCGGGATCGCCGCCCTCCCCCGGGTTGTGACCGGGGGCAGCCCTCGGGACGTGTCTCGGGGAGGGTGTAATGTCCTGCCTCGGGCACCTTGATCGGGTCGGTCGTCCGCCCATGGTCATTCCGCGAACCCGGGACCACCGTATTCAAGATCATCGAGTTCCGGTGTAAACGCATCCGACCCGGACATGAGACACGCAGTTCATCTGCCTGAAACATCTATGCCGCCTCATATCGGACAACCCGCTGTTCACGGGGATGGTTCGATATTTATGCAAGGCGGGTGGTCGCGTGCGCTTGAGGCACGGTCTGCACGTGCTCTCGGTCTACGAGGGCTTCTTCTCCGGGGGTGCCCGGATCCTCCACACCGACGTCGTCCTGGGACTCCAGGAAGGCGGCCAGCACCACCGTGTGCTCAGCCTCCACGGGGAGGTGCTCCGTGAGGCCACCCGGCAGCCCATGGAGGACGATGCCTGCTACCGGTCGCTGACCGCGGCCGACGTCGAGGTCACGTCCCTGGGCCGCACCTTCGGCCTGCCCGGGGGTGTCACCGCCGACCCGGCCCGGTTCACGGGGCCGGAGCTGGCGACGACGGCCAGGGCGATGGCGGATGCCGACGTCATCCTGTCGCTCAAGGAGCAGCCGCTCGCCCTGCTCAACCAGGGAGGCCTGCCCCGACGGCCGGTGGTGGTCAGCCTGCACCGCTCCGACCCGGAGAACCAGGGCGCGGCGCTCGACGAACTGAAGGCCGCCATCGCCGACGGCACCGTGGTGGCCTGCGTCTGCTGCGCCGAGTCCACCCGGGCCGCCTACGAGGCCGCCGGGATCCCGGCCGAGGTGCTGCACGTCATCCCCAACGGCGTCGACCTGCTGCGCTTCCGGCCGGCCCCGGCCCGGCGGATCCAGCTGCGGGACGCGCTCGGCATCCCGGACACGGCGCCGGTCGTCGTCTTCGCCGCCCGGTACGACGCCATGAAGAACGTTCCGCTCTTCCTGCGCGCCGCGCGTGCCTGGCTGCACAGCGAGCCCGACGGGCACGTGCTGATGTGCGGGGCCGGTATGACCGCGGGCCAGCCCGGGCTGCAGGACGACATCGAGGCGGCCTTCGGGGAGGACCTGCGGCTCGCCGACCGGCTCCACCGGCTCGGGGTCCGCCGCGACATGGAGACCGTCTACGCGGCCTCCGACGTGGTGGCACTGACCTCCGCCTGGGGCGAGGCGGCGCCGCTGTGCCTGATCGAGGGCATGATGTGCGGTGCGGTGCCCGTCGCCACCGACGTGGGGGACAGCGCGCTGATCGTGGCCGGGCAAGGCTTCGTCACCCCGCCCGACCCGGATGCGATCGCACAGGCCTGGACCGACGCCGCGGCCGCCCGCCCGGCTCTCGCGCCCGTCTTCGAACACAGCCGTGAGCGGTTCAGCCGCACCCGCATGATCGCCTCGTACGCGGCGCTGATCGACCAGCTGCACACGGAGTGGGTCCGGCAGGCACTGCCGGAGCCGCCCCTGCCGGAGACGCTCTGACCGGCACGGTGCACGAGGAGGGGGCCGCCGGACCGGCGGCCCCCTCCTCTCTCCTCCAGATGACCGCCCCGGTGGTCACTACCGGGGCAGCACCTCGACATACGCGGCCGGATCCCGGTCCGCGGCTGCCATCAAGGCGGTGCGGACCACCGTCGCCTGCTGCTCCAGCGCAGCCCGCAGCTTCCTCGGCGTGACGTGGACGACCGTGATGCCGAGCCGCTCCAGCTGCTCGCGCTTGCGGGCGTACTCCGACCACAGGGGGTCGTCCTCCTGCCGGAAGCCGTGGCGCGGCGCCCGCGTGTCCAGTTCCAGCGCCACCGCCTGCTCGGGCCAGTAGGCGTCGAGGCCGCCGAGGCAGGGCCCCCCGGGAAGCTTCAGATCGACGTTCCACACCGGCTCCGGAAGGCCGTACTCGCGCACCATCCGGTACAGGCGGTCCTCGGCCATCGCCCGGCGCTCCGCGAGGATCGAGTCCACCGCGTCCACCACGTGCGGGCGGCTGAGCAGTCTCGCCTGATGCAGCTCGCTGACCACGGCGGCCGGATCACAGTGGCCGCCGCGCACCGCCTCGGTCAGCAGGCGGCGTACCGTGCCCGCGTCCGGCAGCTCGGCCACCGCGTCCGCCAGGGCGCGCGGAACCGGGGCGACGGGCAGTCCTGTCACCTGGTGCGCGGCCGGCATGGCCGGGGTGCGGAGCACCCGGGCGCAGCCCGTGCTGCGCAGCCGCCGCATCCGTGGGACCAGGACGTCGATCTGCTCCAGCGAGGTCAGCGGAGGAGAGCAGGTGAAGCCGTACAGCGTCAGCGCGGCCAGGCCCGTGATCATCGCGTCCGGCTGGGGCAGCGGGGGACGCAGGGCGGGGGCGCCCGGCTGGGACGGGACCGCGGGCGCCGGGCCGCCGGGTGACGAGCGCGTCGCGTAGAGCAGCACCGCGTGCAGCCGTTCCTCGGAGGTCAGCGGGCCCTGGTGCAGCAGGTAGACGCCCGGCAGGAACTGCTGCCAGGGGCCACCGGGGCGGCACTGCGCGTCGACTGCGGCGGCGGTCACACCGTGGGCGCGCAGCTGTGCCGTGGTCAGCACCCGGCGCTGCGTCTCCGACAGATGGCGGAGGGGGCGGGGGGAGAGCGGGGTGTTGTGCGTCATGCCCCCGACGTTCCCGCGCCCGGTCCGCCGCCTAACCCCTGTTACACATCCGTCGTCAAATGCGGACAACACGGCGCTAAAGTACGCGCGTTCGACTGCCGAAAGAGGCTGGTCCGAATGGGGGCGGCGGCAGGTTACGGGTGGGGTTACTCGTATTTCGTAACTGTCGTTCCTGCGTACCCGTCAACTGCCGTTCCCGCCACGGAAGTCCGGCCCGGCCGTGCGCCGGACATCACTTCCGGCGGTACCGCTCCGGCCCGTCCGCATGCGAGGCCGATTCGCCGGGGCGCCGGTGTGGCGCCCCGGCGGTGTCGTCCTAGCGGGCCGGCCGGGCGTCGCGGGCCTGGGCGCGCAGACTGCGGGCCAGGTCGTCGCGCGCCTCGAGCACCAGCCTGCGCAGCGCCGGCGGTGTGTCCTCGTGCGCGGCGAGCCACGCGTCCGCCGCGTCCAGGGTCCCGGGCGAGTCCTGGAACACGGGGAACAGGCCCCTCACCACGTCCATCCCGATCTGGATGGACCGCTCGGCCCACACCCGGTCGATCGCCGCGAAGTACCGCTCCGTGTACGGCGCGAGCAGCTCCCGCTGCGACGGCTGCACGAAGCCCGCGATGGTCGCTTCCACGAGTGCGTTCGAGAGGGCGTCCGACTCGACGACCTGGGCCCAGGCCTGGGCCTTGACCGTGGCCGAGGGGCGCGCGGCCAGGCAGCGCACCTGGTGCCGCTTGCCGGAGGCCGTGTCGTCACGCGCCAGTTCCGCCGTGAGCACCGAGTCGTCCGCCGCTCCGTGCGCGGCCAGCGGCTCCAGGAACGCCCAGCGCAGCTCCTGGTCCACGTCCAGACCCTCGATCTGCGTGGTGCCTGCCAGCAGATCCAGCAGCAGGCGCAGGTCGGCCTCGTCGTGGGCCACCGCCGCGACGAAGCGCGCCCAGGTCAGCTGGTGCTGGCTGCCCGGCTCCGCCTGGCGCAGCTCGCTCAGCGCGCCGTCCGCGAGCAGCCGCCCGCCCGTCTCGCGCCAGTCGGGTGCCGCGTAGTACGTCAGCGCCGAGTTCGCCCAGTTGTGGAGCATCTGGAGCACGCCGATGTCGGACTCGCGGCCGGCGAAGCGCAGCACCAGGTCGATGAAGTCCCGGGCGGGCAGCAGCGCGTCCCGGGTCAGGTTCCACAGCGCCGACCAGCACAGCGCCCGCGCGAGGGGGTCGGTGACGGAGCCGAGACGGTCCCTCAGGGTCGCGAGTGAGGTGTCGTCGAAGCGGATCTTGCAGTACGTGAGGTCGTCGTCGTTGACGAGGACCAGTTCCGGAGCCTCGGCGCCGGCCAGTTCGCCGACCACCGTACGCGGACCGTGGACGTCCACTTCGGCGCGCGCGTACCGGACAAGGGCGTCACCCTCGCTGCGGTACAGGCCCACCGCCACCCGGTGCGGGCGCAGTTCGGGGTGCGACTCGGCGGCCTCCTGGACCACGGACAGCTCGGCAACGCGCCCTTCCTCGTCCAGCAGCACCTGCGGGGTGAGGGAGTTGACGCCGGCCGTCTGCAGCCAGGAGCGTGACCAGGCCGCCATGTCCCGGCCGCTCGTCTCCTCCAGGACCGACAGCAGGTCCCCGAGGCGCGTGTTGCCGTACGCGTTCCGCTTGAAGTAGCGGCGTGCGCCCTCCAGGAACGCCTCACGGCCCACATACGCCACCAGCTGCTTCAGCACGGACGCGCCCTTGGCGTAGGTGATGCCGTCGAAGTTGAGCTTGGCGTCCTGCAGGTCGCGGATGTCCGCCGTGACGGGGTGAGTGGAGGGCAGCTGGTCGGCGCGGTACGCCCAGGCCTTGCGGTTGTTCGCGAAGGTGATCCAGCCGTTGGTGAAGCGGGTGGCCTCCACCAGCGAGAGGGAGCCCATGAAGTCCGCGAAGGACTCCTTCAGCCACAGGTCGTCCCACCACGCCATGGTCACCAGGTCGCCGAACCACATGTGCGCCATCTCGTGCAGGATCACATTGGCCCGGCGCTCGTAAGACGCCTGCGTGACCTTGCCGCGGAAGATGTACTCCTCGCGGAAGGTGACCATGCCCGGATTCTCCATCGCGCCGAGGTTGTACTCGGGCACGAACGCCTGGTCGTACTTCCCGAAGGGGTACGGGTAGTCGAAGTGGTCGTGGAAGAAGTCCAGGCCCTGCTTGGTGACCAGGAAGACGTCGTCCGCGTCGAAGTGCCGCGCCAGACCCTTGCGGCACATCGCGCCGAGGGGGATCTCCAGCTTCGTGCCGTCGTCGAAGGTGCGGGAGTAGCTGTCCGTGACGTAGTGGTACGGGCCCGCGACGACACAGGTGATGTACGTGGAGATCGGCTTCGTCTCCGCGAACCGCCATACCCCGTCGTGCCGTTCGCCGGCGCCGTTGCTCCACACCGTCCACTCCTCGGGGGCGCGGACCTCGAAGCGGAACGGGGCCTTGAGATCCGGCTGCTCGAAGTTCGCGAAGACGCGGCGGGAGTCGGCGGGCTCGTACTGCGTGTACAGGTAGACCTCGCCGTCCTCCGGGTCGACGAAGCGGTGCATGCCCTCGCCGGTGCGGGAGTAGGCGCACTGCGCGTCGACGATCAGCTCGTTCTCCGCGGCCAGGTCCTCCAGGCGGATGCGGGTGCCGTCGAAGACCTCGCCGGGGTCGAGGTCCTTGCCGTTGAGCGAGACAGCGGTGACGCTCGGGGCGATCAGATCGGCGAAGCTCGTGGCGCCCGGCTCGGCGCAGCGGAAGCGGATCGTGGTGACCGAGCGGAACGTGCGCGGGCCGCCGTCCGCGCCGCCGGGTGCCTCCCCCACGGCGGAGCGCAGGTCGAGCGACACGTCGTACCCGTCGACGGACAGCAGCGCTGCCCGCTCCTGGGCCTCGTCGCGGGACAGGTTCTCACCGGGCACGGGCGGCACTCCTTAGGGGCTGGGTCGGGGGACGGACAGGACCGATCCTGCCATGCGCCCCTGACAGCGGGTAACGGGGCGCACCACCTCTTACGGATCCCGGGAATGGCCGGAGCGATCTCTGTTGTTGAATGGTGTAGGACCCCCTTCCCTAGGAGAGCCATGTCCGAGACCGTGACCGCTTCCGGCAAGACCCCCGTCGACTTCTGGTTCGACCCGCTGTGCCCCTGGGCCTGGATGACCTCCCGCTGGGTGCTGGAAGTCGAGAAGGTCCGGGACATCGAGGTGCGCTGGCACATCATGAGCCTGGCCGTGCTCAACGAGGACAAGCTGGACCAGCTGCCCGAGGAGTACCGGGAGATGCTGGCCACCAAGGCGTGGAAGCCGGTGCGTGTGGTGACCGCTGCCTGGCAGAAGCACGGCGACGATGTCCTCGGCCCGCTGTACACCGCTCTCGGCACGCGCATCCACAACCAGGGCGAGGGCCCGACGCTCGAGGCGATCACCGCCGCGCTCGACGAGGTCGGCCTTCCCGCGGACCTGATCGACTACGCCGACCAGGAGGACTTCGAGTTCGACGCCGAGCTGCGCGCCTCGCACAAGGAGGGCATCGACAAGGTCGGCCAGGAGGTGGGCACCCCGGTGATCGCGGTGCCGGGCGCCGACGGCGAGCAGCTCGCCTTCTTCGGCCCGGTGGTCACCCCGGCGCCCAAGGGCGAGGAGGCCGCGAAGCTGTGGGACGGCACTCTGGCGGTTGCCTCGGTCCCGGGCTTCTACGAGATCAAGCGCACGCGGACGAAGGGCCCGGACTTCAGCAACCTGTGAGCCTCACTCGGGCTCGGGCATCTTCTGGGGCGGGTCGAAGGGCTTGATGCTCCACCAGTAGCGGATGTTGCGGCAGTCCCGCTCGGTGGTCGCGCAGATCCAGTAGTCCTCCACGTAGCGCTTCTTCGTCAGCTTGCGGATGATCTCGCGTTCGCGCTCGTCCCGCGGCTGACGGTGCGGCTGATCCGCTCCGCAGGTGTGGCAGGCGAGTGTCCTCTCGTTCGACATCTGCCTACGATCGCCCGGAACTTTTCCTACCGGCAGGTCCGGTACGGGACGGCCCCGCGAGTCACTCCCCTCAGGGAGTGTTCCGCTCGCGGGGCCGTCCGGCGCATGCGGCGCGTCAGCTCCTGGCTCGCGCCCGCTGCCTGGCGTAGCCGACGGCCGCCAGGAACAGCGTCATTCCGCCGGTCGAGTACAGCTGCACCCGGGTGTCCGGCTGCCGCGCCATCAGGACGAAGATCGCCACCATGCCCGCCAGCGCCACCCAGGTCAGTGCCGGGAACGCCCACATCCGGACCGCCGGCCTGTCGGTCGCCTCCCGCTCCAGCCTGCGGCGCAGACGCAGCTGCGCGACCGCGATGGAGAACCAGACGACCAGGATCACCGCGCCGATCATGTTCAGCAGCCAGGGGAAGACGTCGTCGGGCCGCCAGTAGCTGAGGACCACGCAGACGAAGCCGAACACAGAGGAGGTGAGCACGGCCGTCCGCGGCACGCCCCCCGACACCCGGGCCAGCGCCCTGGGTCCCTGACCGCGCTCGACCAGCGAGTACGCGATGCGCGAGGAACCGTAGATGTTGGCGTTCATCGCCGAGAGCAGGGCGACCAGGACGACGACGCTCATCACCTGCCCGGCACCGGGGATGCCCAGGCGGTCGAGGGCGGCGACGTACGGGCCCTTCTCCACCACCTCTTTCGAGTCCCACGGGACCAGGGTGACGATGACCGCCATCGAGCCGACGTAGAAGATCCCGATGCGCCACATCGCGGTGCGGACCGCGCTCGCCACGCCCTTGACCGGGTCCTCCGACTCGGCCGCCGCGATGGTGACGGTCTCCAGGCCGCCGTACGCGAAGACCGACGCGAGCAGGCCGATGACGAGGCCCTCGCTGCCGTGCGGCAGGAAGTCGCCGAGGTTCGAGGTGCCGGGGGAGTCGGTGCCGGGCAGGACGCCCGCGATAGCCAGCGCGCCGAGCACCAGGAACAGGGTGATCGCGCCGACCTTGAGCGCCGCGAACCAGAACTCGAACTCGCCGAAGTTCTTCACCGCGGCCAGGTTCGTGCCGCAGAAGACCACCATGAACAGCGCCACCCACGCCCACTCGGGCGTGCCGGGCAGCCAGCCGGTGACGATCTTCGCCGCGCCGATGCCCTCCAGGCCGACGGCGGTGCACAACAGCACCCAGAACGACCAGCCGGCGGTGAAGCCCGCCCAGGGGCCGATCGCCCGCTCGGCGTGCGCCGAGAAGGAGCCCGAGGAGGGGTAGGCGGCGGACATCTCGCCGAGCATCCGCATCACCAGCATCACGAGCAGTCCGGAGACGGCATAGGCGATGACGATCGAGGGTCCGGCCGCGGCGATGCCGGCTCCGGAGCCGACGAACAGGCCCGCGCCGATGACACCGCCGAGGGCGATCATCGACAGGTGGCGCTGCTTGAGGCCGTGGGAGAGCGCGGTGTCGGGCTTCGGGGGCGTCTCGAGAGTGGTGCTGGGCATGAGAGCGGCTCGTCCAGTGCATGAGTCGGGCAAAATCGCCCCACAGTCTGGGCGGTCTGTCCGCTCACCGGGAGAGACCGCCCACTATCCGGACACGTGTCCCACGGACCGTGAGGGTGAGGTCACGCAGCGACCGAGGTGTAGCCGGCAAAACGGCCACCCGTGCCCAGACGGTGACCGACGGGCGAGACAGCGGCCGTTCAAGGGGCAAGCCCGGTTGGTGAAACCCTACAGACGCCGCCGGAACCGCTCCCCTTCCGCGCAGCCCTCCACCTCCGTGACCGGTATCACGCCGTATCGGGTGTAGCCCGCATCTTTTGTGAACAGCCCACCAAGCCACGGATCCCCCCTTTGTCGGGCGCTGACGGTGATCACCGCACCGCCCCTGGGATAGCGTCGCCGTGTCCCGAACCGCCCCCTGCGCCGGAGTGAGTCCCCCATGAGCACCGCCACCGCCACCACACGTCCTGGCCAGGTCCTCGCCGACCTGCTGCCCTCCCCCAGGCTCTCGGCTTCGCTCGCGCGGGGAGGTGCCTCCACGCTGGTCCGTGATGTCGCCCTCGTGGTGGGCGGCGCCGTGCTCGCCGGGCTCGCCGCGCAGATCTCGGTGCCCGTGCCGGGTTCCCCGGTGCCGGTGACCGGGCAGACCTTCGCCGCGCTGCTCGTGGGCACGGCACTCGGCGCCCGCCGCGGCTTCCTGTCGCTCGCCCTGTACGCGCTGGCCGGTGTCGCCGGTGTGCCGTGGTTCGCCGGTGGCGCCTCCGGTGCGGCCGCCCCCTCCTTCGGCTACATCCTCGGCATGCTGATCGCCTCCACCGTCCTCGGTGCCCTGGCCCGTCGCGGCGCCGACCGTTCGGTGCTGCGTACGGCCGGCGCGATGCTGCTGGGTGAGGCGATCATCTACGCGGTCGGCGTCCCGTACCTCGCCTTCGCCACCGGCATGTCCGCCAACGCGGCGATCGCGGCCGGGCTCACCCCGTTCCTGATCGGCGACGCCCTCAAGGCGGCCCTGGCGATGGGCCTGCTGCCCGGCGCCTGGAAGCTCGCCCGGAAGTGACGTCGTAGTTCCGGCCGTTCGGCGTCGGGGGACGGGCCGAGTGCCCGTCCCCCGGTGCTTTTCCGGCCCTGTCGAGGTCGACGGCCGGTGACGTCGCACCGGTGCGGCCGACCCGGAGCGAGACGAACGGGAAGGGGCCCCGCGGCCGTACGCCGCGAGGCCCCTTCCCCTTGCTCATGTCCGTGTGCCGGTCAGGCGCCGACCTCGGCCCGCGCCTTCTGCGCGTCCTCGACCGGCTCCGCGGCCTTGCTGCCGCCGAGCGCCTGCCTGACCACGGCGATGACGAGGACCACCGCGGCGACGAGGAGCGACAGCAGGACGGTCTCGCGTCCGTCGTGCTCCGTGTCGGTCAGCATGTAGCCGAGCACGAACACGATCACCGCCGCCGCGGCCCAGGTCAGGTACGGGTACAGCCACATCTTCACGATCAGCTTCTCCGGCGCCTCGCGCTGGATGATCTTCCGCATCCGCAGCTGCGAGAAGCAGATCACCAGCCAGACGAACAGGGCGACCGCGCCACTGGAGTTGACCAGGAAGAGGAAGACCGAGTCCGGGTACTTGTAGTTGAAGAAGACGGCAAGGAAGCCGAAGAGGACGGAGACGACGATCGCCGTCATCGGCACACCACGGCCGGTGGTCCGGGCGAACGCCTTGGGCGCGTCGCCCCGCTGGCCGAGCGAGAAGGCCATCCGGGAGGCCGTGTAGAGCCCGGAGTTCAGGCAGGACAGCACCGAGGTCAGCACGATGAAGTTCATGATCTGACCGGCGTGTGCGATACCGAGGGAGTCCAGGGCGGCGACGTACGAGCCCTTCTTCGCGATCGCGGGGTCGTTCCACGGCACCAGGGAGACGACCACGAGGATCGAGCCCAGGTAGAAGACCGCGATACGCCAGATGATGCTGTTGGTCGACTTGGTCACCGCACGCCGCGGGTCCTCCGACTCGCCCGCCGCGAGTGTGGCGATCTCGCTGCCCATGAAGGAGAAGACCACCAGCAGCACACCGGTGAGGATGGTCCCGGGACCGTTGGGCAGGAAGCCGCCGTGACCGGTGAGGTTGCCGAAGCTCGCCTGATCGCTGTGGACGCCGGGCAGCACACCGAAGATGGCGAGCGCGCCGATGACGATGAAGGCGCCGATCGCGACGACCTTGATTCCGGCGAACCAGAACTCGAACTCACCGTAGGAGCCGACGGACACCAGGTTGGTGGCGGTCAGTACGGCCATGACGATCAGGGCCCAGCCCCACTGGGGCACGGCCGGGATCCAGTCCGCGAGGATCTTGGCACCCGCGGTCGCCTCCACGGCGAGCACGACCACCCAGAAGAACCAGTACAGCCAGCCGATCGAGAATCCGGCCCAGCGGCCGAGCGCACGGTCGGCGTGTGCGGAGAAGGAGCCCGAGGTGGGGTTCGCGGCGGACATCTCACCCAGCATGCGCATCACAAGGACCACAAGCGTTCCGACGAGGGCGTAGGAGAGCAGGATGCCCGGACCCGCGGTGGCGATTCCGGAGCTGGAGCCCACGAACAGCCCGGCGCCGATGACGCCGCCGATGGCGATCATGGTCAGATGACGGTTCTTGAGTCCGGCCTGCAGGCCGGTGCCGGGTTCTCCGGGGTGGCCAGGATTGTTTCCGGCCTTTGTGGGGGACGGCTGCGAGGTCATGAAACGTATTTCCTTTGAGCCGGTGTACGGAATGTGGGGGGGGACACACGTACGTACGGACGTGCCCGGTGCCTTACGAGCGGTACCGGGGCTCGTACGAGCGGTGTACGAGTCGGTCCATTGAATCGGAGGTAATGGAATTCGAAAACCTTTGATTCCGGATTGTTACTTGAGGTTTCCTTGAGGTTCTATAGTCTGGCTCACATTTTCCGGGGGTATGTACCCCGCGAGGCCGAGCGGCGGGAGCCGTGACACACTCGGACCATGCGCGTGTATCTCGGCTCCGACCATGCCGGTTTCGAACTGAAGAACCACCTCGTCGAGTGGCTGAAGGCCGCGGGCCATGAGCCCGTGGACTGTGGGCCCCACATCTACGACGCCCAGGACGACTACCCGCCGTTCTGCCTCCGCGCGGCGGAGCACACCGCGGCGGACCCCGACTCCCTCGGCATCGTGATCGGCGGCTCCGGCAACGGGGAGCAGATGGCCGCGAACAAGGTGAAGGGCGTGCGAGCCGCCCTCGCCTGGAGCGAGGAGACCGCCTCGCTCGGCCGGCAGCACAACAACGCGAACGTCGTCGCCGTGGGTGCACGCATGCACACGCAGGACGAGGCGACGAAGTTCGTCGAGACGTTCCTGAACACGCCGTTCACCGGCGAGGAGCGCCACCAGCGCCGAATCAACATGCTCACGTCGTACGAGACCACGGGCGAGCTGCCGCCGATCCCCTCGCACCACCCGCAGGTCTGAGGCAGCTGCCGGGGGCTCCGCCGGTTCCCAGGGAAGCCCAGCCCGGCTTCCGGGCGGGGCCCCGACTTGTCACGTTCACCGGGAGGTAGGGCGACCGTGCCGGAGGGGCACACCATTCATCGGCTGGCCAAGGACTACGCGGCCCGTTTCGCCGGCGGCGCCGTCGGCGTCCGCAGCCCCCAGGGGAAGTTCGCCGACGCCGCCGCTCTCCTCGACGGGGCCGAGCTGCACACCGCCGACGCCCACGGCAAGCACCTCTTCCTCGGCTTCCGCGACGGCGAATGGGTGCATATCCATTTGGGCCTCTTCGGCAAGGTCGCGTTCGGCGACGCCCCCGCGCCGCCGCCCACCGACACGGTCCGCCTCCGCCTCACGAACGAGGCCTCCTTCGTGAATCTCGTCGGCCCCACCACCTGCGCGCTGATCACCGCCGAGGAGAAGGCTGCCGTACACCGCCGCCTCGGCCCCGACCCGCTCCGCGAGGACGCCGACCCCACGTCCGCGTACCGCCGCGTCGTGCGCAGCCGTACGTCCATCGCCGCCCTTCTCATGGATCAGAAGGTCATCGCCGGCGTCGGCAACGTCTACCGCGCCGAGGTCCTCTTCCGCCACCGGATCGACCCCTACCGGCCCGGCCGGGACGTCACGCCCGCCGAGTGGGACGCGATCTGGGCCGATCTCGTCGAGCTCATGCACGAGGGGGTGCGGAACAACCGCATCGACACCGTCCGCCCCGAACACACCCCCGAGGCCATGGGCCGCCCACCGCGCGTCGACGACCACGGTGGCGAGGTGTACGTATACCGCAGGGCGACCCTGCCCTGCCACATCTGTGGCGGCGAGATCCGCACCGCCGATCTCGCCGCCCGCAACCTCTTCTGGTGCCCGGCCTGCCAGAAGCCGTAGCCGGTGACCGCGGCTAGAAGCCGTGCGGCAGCCACGGCGCCGTCACCGAGCCGAACGCCGACGCCGCCTCCGCCAGCGCCCCGTGCCGCAGCTCCCGGACCCGCCCTGCCGACGCCAGCGAGGCCAGGGACACACCGCCGAGGTACGCCGCCCCCAACTCCCGTATGGACAGCGCGAGATCGACCGCGTCGGTGGTCCGTACGCAGGACGCGCCCTTCGTATCGCCGGTGAGTCGCCAACGCCCCGTGTTCCAGGGGCAGAACGCGTCCTCGACCTCGAACACCACGTCCACCGGCGCCTGGTAGGTCCGCGCCTCCAGCGCCGCTGCCACGTCGACCAGCCGCAGATACAGCCCGTCCCGCAGCCGCGGCCGGCACCGCCGGATGTCGGACACCATGTGCTGCCACCCGTCGTCGACGGGCCTTCCGCGCACGTACAGCGTGGTCATCAGGTCGATGCCCGTCAGGAAGCGCCACAGGGCCGCGTCCGTCGCCGGATCGAGAGCGGCCAGCTCCAGCAGGCTCACCGTGCCGTCGTGCCCGGAGACCCCCCAGCCGAGCTTGGTGCGGAAGCGTGCGTACCCGGTGATCGCTCCGTCCCGCTCGGCGACCACACACTGCAGCGGCGACGCTCCCTCCCGCTCGCTCGGCGGGTCGAGCAGCGCCACCCTCTCCCAGCCGGGCTGGCGCGCCAGCATGCCGGGACGGCCGGGCACCAGCCGCGCGTACACGGCCTCGCAGGCGTCGAGGACGTCGGCCGGGGCGGCGTACCGCAGCCGTACGTCATCCGTGCCGGCCGGAACGGACAGGCCGACCCGGCTCGTGTCGATCTCGGCGCCCATGTGGAAGGTCGCGGCGCCGTATCCGAACCGGGAGTAGATCGCCGGTTCCGACGCGGTCAGCACCGCGAGCGGTTCACCCCAGGAACGGATGTCGTCCAGCTGCCGGCGCATCATCGAGGTCAGTACCCCGCGTCGGCGGTGCGTGGCCGCCACGCTCACCATCGTGATGCCGGCCGCGGGGACCGAGGCACCGCCGGGAACCGTGAGCCGGAAGCTGAAGGCCCCCGCCGTGCCGATACACACCTCTCCGTCCCATACGCCCAGAGAGCGATCGAATTCGGTGAGTTCGTTCCATAGTTCACGCTCTTCGGCCGATTCATCCGCCCCGCCGAAGGCCCGGAGGAGGTTCCTGTACCACTCGTTCCACTCGTCCTGCCGCAGCACCCGCACGTCGGTCGTCATGCGCCATGACTATCAGGGCAATGCAGGACGAGCGAGGGGATTTCCCCCTGGTCATGGGTGCCGGGTTGCTGTGAAGTTCAGCGCTCGGACGGGGGACAAGTGGGACCTCCCGTGCCAAGGGCCTGGTCGGATGGATAGGGTCCCGAGCAATGGCAGCAGGACAAGAGCGGCGCTCGGAAGCCGACACGTTCACGGCCCGGTTGAAGAAGCAGTGGCACCGGGCCAGAACCGGCCTGCGCAGATCCGCCGTGGACTACTTCCGCGGGGACGGCTCGGACTGGGTGGCGCTCGCCGGCCTGCTGCTGATGATCCCCCTGATAGCGGCGACCACCCTGGTCGACCCCGTGTGGTGCTCGCCCGCCGTCCTCGTCCTGCCGATCGTGGCGGGCGGTCTGCTTCTGCGGCCCTCCAGCCTGCTCAGCCTGTACGCCGCCGCGGCCACCGCGCTGATCGTCGAGTCCGTCAGACTCGGCCCGTACACGGAGGGGCCCTCGCGGGTCACGCCCGGCATCGTGCTCGTGGTCGCGGCCTGCGGTTTCTTCGGACTGCTGATCGCGCAGTTCCGCAGTCGCGTCGGGGTGCCCTGGCGGCGCGGCGGAACCATGCTCTTCGACCTGCGCGAACGCATCCGGGTGCAGAGCAAGCTGCCGAAGCTGCCACTCGGCTGGCACCGTGAGATGGCGCTCAGACCGGCCGGCGGGCAGTCGTTCTCGGGTGACTTCGTGGTGGCGGCCCGCACCAACGGGGGCCGCACGCTGGAGGTCGTCCTCACGGACGTCTCGGGCAAGGGCATGGACGCGGGGTCGCGCGCCCTGCTGCTGTCGGGGGCCTTCGGCGGACTGCTCGGCTCACTGCCGCCGCACGCGTTCCTGCCGGCGGCGAACGGCTATCTGCTCCGCCAGGACTGGGACGAGGGCTTCGCGACCTCCATCCACCTGGTCCTCGACCTGGACTCGGGTGACTACGAGCTGTACTCGGCCGGTCACCCGCCGGGCCTCCAGCTTAGCGCCGGCAGTGGCCGCTGGGAGGAGAAGGCGGCGGAAGGCCCCCTCCTCGGTGTCTACGACGGCGCCCAGTTCGACTCCGTGAAGGGCTCGCTCCGGCCCGGCGACGTCCTGATGCTGTTCACCGACGGCCTGGTGGAGACCTCCGACCGCGACATCGTCGAGGGCATCGACCGCCTCACCGGCGAGGCCGACCGCTACGTCGTCGGCGGCTTCCACGGCGCCGCCTGGCATCTCATCGAAGCGGTGGCGAAGGACGTGAACGACGACCGGGCGCTGCTGCTGATCTGCCGGGAGGGCCCGACGGTCTCGGTCGCGCGCTGAGCCACCCCCACGCGGGCCCCGCACGCCCCCTGCGGACGCTGATTGCCACGTGTCTGATTCGCGACGGTGATCATCGCACCGGGACCGGCGACGAGCGCGCTCCCGTCCCAACTCCTCATCCTGGCCGGTGACCTGGATGAGTTGCGAAGGATGCCCCGTATCACACCACAGCCGGGTCACACCTTTGTGGCGGCTCTGTGAGCGTCGATTGCACGGGCAATCCCCCAGTTGATAGAGATGGCAACACGTACGTCGCAGACGGAACACGACCGATGGGTCGGAACGGGGAGACACGATGAAGTTCGACATGGGGGCGCAGACCCTGTCGACGCTGATGAAGGGCTCGCGTGGGTCGAGCGAGAAACTGGGGACGTTGATCCGTCAGTTGGTGCAGGCGGCGCAGCCGTTGGAGGGGAAGTTCAACGGTGCGGGGCGTGCGGCGTTCGATCAGTTCAAGGGGCGGGCGGACGGTATCGCTCAGGAGCTGAACGGTTCGCTGGCGGCGATTCTGGGTGGTCAGTCGGGGATGGACTCGGCGTTCGCTTCGGGTGACCAGGAGCAGGGTGAGAACGCGCGGCGTCAGATGGGCGCGGCGAACTTCGACGGGGCGCGGTTCCGCTGAAGTTCTGTGTGACGCACGGTTGTTGGGCTGAAGTCTTTCTTACGGGGAGTGGTGTGTGATGGCGGGTTCGGGTGCGGATCGTCGGTCGTATGACACGGGTGCGTCGGCGGATGCGCAGGGCAATATCCAGGCGGTGATCGGCCGGTTGGAGTCGGTGATCGCGGAGCGGGACCGTCAGGTGAAGGCGGCGATGGCGGACTTCACGGCGGATGGTGTGGCGGATGAGTACCACGGCAAGGAGTTGCGGTGGAATCGTGCGTCGCAGGAGGTCAAGAGCATCATCGCGTTGCTGAAGTCGACGTTGGAGCACAACGATGCGACGGCGCAGTCGACGATCGCGAAGGCGAAGTCGGCGGTCGACAACATCGGCTGACGTAGGCGGCCTTCGGGCCGTGTGTTGGCTTCGCTTGGGCTGGCGCCGAGCAGACACAGAGGACGACGGGGATGACCGGCTGGGATCTGAAGCCGCAGGGTATTCAGGGTGTGTTGAAGACGACGGGTGAGACGGCGTCGCATCTTGAGGGGTATGCGAAGGCGTATGGGGAGCATCTGACGTCGGCGGCGTCCAGTGCCGGCACCGTTTCCGCTGAGGGCGGCGGGGGTGGGGAGAAGGCGCAGGGTGGTCTGGTGGCCCTGGCCTTGTCGCAGTATGCGGAGCATGCGACGAAGGATCTGCAGTACATCGCGTTGCGGGCGGGGAAGTCGTTGCAGGGTGCGGTGGATGCGACGACGGCGTATCTGCAGGGTGATGAGGCGATGGCGGCGGAGGCGCAGCGCAAGGCGTTGGCGGAGCCGCGGGTGGATCTGCCGGGGGTGGGCAAGGCGTGATCAATCCTGGGCAGATTCCGCAGTTCACGGGTGATCTGGCGCAGTTGGAGAAGGATTACGGCGATCTGAAGTCGGATGCGTCGCATGTGCGGTCCACGGGCCGGGATGTGCATACGCAGTTCCAGGGTCTGTCGGCGTATTACACGGCGCCGGAGGCGGAGCAGTTGTTCGCGACGACGAAGCCGGTGGCGGATCGGGCGGACGGGTTCGCCGGCGATCTGGAGACGGTGTCCTCCGCCTTGTCGTCGTATGCGACGGAGATCCGTCCGCTGGTGGCGAAGCTGAAGCAGTTGAAGCTGGATGCGACGGCGTTCGTGGACTCGGTCAAGGGTGACGGGGACTGGGAGTACGACGGGGACAAGGTCGATCACCACAATCAGATCCGTGATGATGTGACGGCGGCGGTGGCGGCGTTCTGGGCGGCGGAGCGGACGTGCCACAACAAGATCACTGCGTTGTTCGGTGGGACGCAGATGGTGGCCGGGGACGGGTCGGATCGTAAGGACCAGTACGGGTTCAACGCCCGGGACATGAAGGACGCGAAGCTTCCCTGGGGTGACCCGGTGGAGGAGAAGCACCACTGGTACGAGATCGGCCATTGGGTGAAGTCGTTCGTGTGGGACGGGCTGATCGTCGACGGGGTGTGGGGGACGATCAAGGGTCTGGGCACGCTGGTGGGTTGTGGTGGCTGGGAGGCGATGGGTCAGGCGTGGAAGGGTCTGGCGCAGTTGGCGACTGGTCTGGTGATTTCCTCGATGCCGGGTGCGGGGGCGTTGTTCTGGGCGTTGCCGGATGACAAGTTGCCGTCGTGGTTGCGTGATTCGCGTACGGCGATGAAGGAGACGGGTAAGGCGCTGGTGGCGTGGGACGAGTGGGGCAAGAACCCGGCTCGTGCTGCGGGTGCGGTCACCTTCAATGTGCTGACGACGGTGTTCACGGGTGGTGCGGGGGGTGCGGCGTCGGGTGCGGGCAAGGCGGGTGCGGTCGCGAAGGCGTTGTCGCTGGCGGGCAGGGTCATCGACCCGATGACGTACATCGCCAAGGGTGCCGGAGCCGGGCTGTCGAAGATCGGGGACATCAGCAAGGCGCTGAAGGGCGTCGGCAACGTCGAGATCCCCAAACTCCCGGACGGCTCCGTCCATCTGCCGGACGGCCGCCTGCTGGACCCGAACGGCAACCTCATCGCCCACGACGGCACCATCGACACCACACCGGTACCGCACGAGGTGGCACCGGGCCTCCCGGCCCACTGGACGATCCAGGAACCGGCGCTGTCGGGGGTACGCGCGGGGGACGGCGCGGCGGGCGGAGTGACACACACGACCGACGCGGCGGCAACGGGCGGCCACTACGACATCCCGCGGGGCGGTCACTACGACACGGCGCCGGCTGGCCACTACGACACCGCGCCGGGTGGTCACTACGACACGGCGCCGGGCGGCACCACCGGTCATACGCCGAGCGGCACCTTCGACGGCACGCCGACGTCGTACGACCACACGGCGACGCCGACGTCGTACGACCACGCGCCGACCACGACACCGCACGAGGCCCCGACGGTCCCGCCGCACACGGGGCACGACGTCCCGTCCGGCACGCCCCACCCGGGGCACGACTTCCAGCACGGCACCGACCACACGCCGCACAGCACCGGGCACGACACCCCGGGCGGCCACACGCACGACGGGTCCCACGGCGCGGGGCATGACGGGCATGGCCACGATGGTCAGGGCCATGACGGCACGGGTCACGACGGCGCCGGGCACGATGCCGCGCACGCCGGTGACCACGCGGGGGTCGGGCACGATGGCGTGGACACGGCCGCGCATCAAAGCGCCGACGCTCCGGTGGCGCCGGGCCACTCGGGCACGGACACGGTGGGGCACGGCGGGGCCGGGGAGCCGTTCGAGTACAAGCCGCTCATGTCGGGGGACGACTTCGACAACCTTGCCACCGACGCGGAGAAGCACGCGGTGGCCACAGCGGAACTGGAGCACGGCACAAATCCGGCGCCCAGCGCCAGCGACGAAGCAGGGCAGGGCTACGGCGACGCGTACTGGAACAACTTCCTGGATACCCTCGACCCCTCTGGCAAGGATGCACTGCATACCTACAGTGATCACTACTACACGCAGATCAACGGTCACCTGCGGGGCGCCGAACCCGATGTGTCCCCCGGCATCGTGCACACCATCAATGAGATGGACCGAGTCATGGGAAGCCGCCCCGTGCCGGAAAACATCATCGTCGTGCGCGGCACCGGGATCGAGCACCTCAACCTAAGGTCGCCGATGGAGATGGTGGGCCACTCTTACGGGGACCCTGGGTACACCTCCACGGCGCTCGGAAAGACGGTGCCGCCGCCCTTCCGGCACAAGCCAGTGGTCATGCACTTGCGGGTGCCAAAAGACACGCCTGCCCTCTGGATCGACCACATCTCCGCGAATCCCGGAGAACGGGAACTCCTACTCGCGCGCGGTACGAACTACAAGGTGACGCGCGTATTCATGGATGAGGCAGGCAAGTGGCACGTCTACGGGGAGGTTCTACCGAAGCCGTAGCCTCGTTGCGGATCAGGTGGATGTAAAGGAATGTGGACATCATGAGCAGTGAACGACCGATTAACCCGCGTTTCGACGACGACATGAGGTTCGTGGAAAGGCCGGGCGGTCCGCCGCGCTACAGGGACTGGACCGACAAGCCGGTGCAGTACTTCACGGTGATCGACAAGCAGGGCGGCGCGGTCCTTGGATATGTGTGGGCCGGTGACGAGGACGATGCCGCTGCGTACGAACCGCAGCAGGCCGCCGGACCTCGGGGGGTCAACGAGAGCGGCTTCTGGATTCGTCGGTTGCGCAATGCCAAGGAACGGGGTATTCGACCGTCCCAGGCTCTCGCCGAGTTGCTGGCCGTCCCGGAACCAGGTGGCAAGGGACGGCCTGTGCCCGGTTCTTTGACTGACGCTCCGAACGCCGCCGCAGTCGAAGCCCTTGCCAAAGGTGAGTAGGGAACAGCGGATCAACCCGCGCTTCGCAGAAGATCTACCGTTCAACGAGGTCAGCGGACCGCCGCGGTACAACCGTGCCACCGACGGCCCGGTTCAGTACGTGAGCATCGCCAATGCGGCCGGCTCGGTCATCGGATATGTGTGGGCCAACGATGCGGATGAGGCGGCCGGCTGGCTGACGCCGCCGGGGCTTCGTCCTGCGGACCTCAATGCCGGTGCTCCGTGGCTCTGGAAGCTACGGGACGCCAAGGCTCGCGACCTTGCGCCCACCGCTCTACTTGCCGAGCTGATGGAAGGTGCGGGTGACAGCGAGAGGAGCCACGTCGTACCCGGTTCACTCTCCGAGGTGGGGACTCTTGGAGCGCTCAGGGACCTGGTGAGCAGGGGCTGACCATGCGTCACGCATTGCCGACTGCCCAGGGCGTCGAACCTTCGGGCGGCACCGAGCCTCCACCGCCCCCCGGCATCCCCCGACCGCAACTGGGCTGTACTCCCCGCTCGTCCATGCCTTATGTTGCAGGGGCAAAGTTAGGGGGAGCTTGTCATGCCGCTCATGCCGCACGAACCGCGGTCATCA
Source organism: Streptomyces sp. CA-106110 (assembly GCF_050936285.1). Lineage (NCBI taxonomy): Bacteria > Bacillati > Actinomycetota > Actinomycetes > Kitasatosporales > Streptomycetaceae > Streptomyces > Streptomyces sp. CA-106110. The sequence continues at coordinate 7,902,524 of NZ_JBNJNB010000001.1, forward strand.
GAGGCACATATGAGCCTGGCCGAGGTCGAGGCCGTCGCACGTGCCGCGCACGCCGCGCAGAAGGACAAGGCCGGGCGGCCTTACGCGGAGCATCTTCAGGCCGTCGCCGACGGCGTACGGGCCCGGGGCGGTGGCGACGAACTCGTGGCCGCCGCCTGGTTGCACGACTCCGTGGAGGACGGCGTCCTCACCGAGGAGTGGCTGGAGGCGGCCCCGTTGTCACAGGTGACGAAGGACGTCGTGCGAGCCGTCACCAAGCCCCCGGGAGAGGAGCCGCAGGCGTACGCCAGGCGCATCCTCGCCACCCCGGGCGCCCGGCTCGTCAAGGCGGCCGACCTCGCGCACAACGCCGACCCGCACCGGCTCGCGGCCCTCGACGCCCCCACCGCCGAGCGGCTCACCCGCAAGTACGCGGCCATGCGCGAGTACCTCGGTCTCGGTGCAGATGACTGACGGGCCGACGGCGACCGCGGCCGACACAGGACGGTACGGAACGGCACGGGACTGCTGATGACACGGGACTACGACAGCCAGTTGCTGGAGTCGGTGGCGGTACGCCGCCGGCGGATGCGTGACGCGCTGCTGTTCGGCGCCCAGCGCGGCCGGCGCACGGTGGACGAGCGGTTCGGCAAGATGTTCGCGGGCATCGCGATCGCCGCCGTACTGTGCGCCGGTTGCGTCGGCTGGTCCTTCCTCCACGCCACCCTGGCCAAGCAGAAGGCCGAGCAGAACAAGCAGGAGCAGCAGCAGGAGCAGTTGTACGCCCCGTCCGGCGGAAGCGGCGGCCAGACGCCCACCGCCGACGGCACGAAGCAAGGCACGAAGAGGTGAACCCGGTCCGCCGGGTGGGCATGACCCTGCCAGGGAGGTCGCGCGCCTCCACGGAACCCCCGTACGGACACACCGTTTCGGACGACATCGCGATGATAGGTTCCCCCAAGTGGTGAGCACAGCAACGACTTCCCGGGCCCAGCTGAGCCGGGTCACCCTGGTCGGTGAGCGACGGCGAGCCGACATCGTCCTGCCGTCGGACACCCCGATCGGCCAACTGCTACCCGACATCCTGCAGTTGCTCGACGACCGGGCCGCCGCACGCCCTATGACACGGCAACTCGTCACCTCGGACGGCTCGGTGCTGCCGCACGACGCCACGCTGTCCTCGGCCGAGATCGCCGACGGCGCGGTGCTCCAGCTCGTGCGGGCGCACGCCGCCCCGCCCGCGCCGGTCGTGCACGATGTCACGGACCAGGTCGCCGACGACCTCGACCTGCGCGCCTGGCGCTGGCGCCCGGCCGCCCGCCGGGTCACCGCCGGCGTGGCCACCTTCGTCTTCGCGGTGACCGCGGCCGTCCTCGCCCGGCACGAGTTCGACCTCCGCCCCCTCACCACGGGACTGGTGGCCGCCACCCTCGTCCTGCTCCTCGCCGGAGCCCTGGTGGCCAAGGTCGGAAACGGCAACCAGGGACTGGCCACCGCGCTGCTCCTCGCCTCCGGCGGACTCGGGCCGCTCACCGCCTGGACCGCCGCCGACGCCTACGACTGGCCCGGGACGGCCCGGCTCGCCGGTGTCGTGGCCGCGCTGGTGCTCACCCTCGTGCTGCTCGCCTTCTTCTCGCCGCTCGGCCGCGGCGGGCTCATCGGGGCGGGCGCGGCGGCGGTCATCGCCGTCGTCTGGGAGACGGCCGCCGCCGTGCAGGACGAACCGGCCCGGCTCGGCGCCGTGATGGCCGTGCTCTCCGTCGTGCTGCTCGGGCTGCTGCCCCGTTTCGCGCTGATGGCCTCCGGTCTGACCGGGCTCGACGACCGCAGGTCGGGAGGCGTATCGGTCAGCCGGCACGAGGTCGGCAACGCGCTGGCGGCCACGCACCGCGGGCTCGCCCTCGCGACGATCGCCACCGCCGTCTCGGCCGCCGCCGGCGGCTGGCTGCTGACCACCGCGCCGGAGCCGACCGTGTGGACCGTGGCCCTCACATCGCTGGTCGCCGTCGTGCTGCTGTCCAGGGCCCGGGCGTTTCCGCTGGTCGCCGAGGTGGTCGCGCTGTTCGCCGCCGCCGCCCTGCTCGTCGTACGCCTGGTGGTGCTCTGGATGGACCACGCCGCGGGCGCCGGACCGCTCGCCGTGCTGTGCGCGGCCGCGGTGCTGCCGCTGCTGGTCCTCGCCGTGCAGCCGCCGGAGCATGTGCAGGTACGGCTGCGGCGCGTCGGCGATCTGATCGAGTCGATCGGTGTGATCGGGCTGTTCCCGCTCGCCGTCGGCGTGTTCGGCATCTACGGGCAGCTGCTCAACAAGTTCTGACAGATGGTGCGGCCGCTCCGGGCGGGGCGGACAGGAGAGAAGGGCGACATGCCGAACGGGGAGAACTGGCAGAGCGACGTGCTGCGCAACCTCAGGGGCGGCTCCGGGCAGCAGGGCCCCGAGGCGCACCCGCAGGGCACGCCCGTCCCCGGTGCCGCACAGCCGCACCCGCAGGGCGCACCCGCGCAGGGGCAGGCGTACGAGCACCCCCAGCAGCCCGTGCCCCAGCAGGCGTACGCCGGACAGCAGGGCGCCGCCGCACAGCCTCAGCACCGTCCGGTGCCCGCTCAGCGGCCCGCCGGCCCTCGGCCGCAGCCCCGCACCCCCGACTCACGCCCCGTCGTCGACAAGCAGCTCGCCGGTGCCGGCCTCAAGCCCCGCCATGGCGAGCCGCTCTCCGCCCGTGCCCTGCGCGCCGTGCGCCGTACCGTCTCCTCCTCCGCCGCCCGTGAGGTCGCCGGAGCCACCGCCACCGCCGAGGTGCTCCAGCAGGCCGTGACCACCGGGCGGCAGATCGCCGTCACCTCGATCCGCGGCGGAGCCGGCAAGACGACCGTCGCCGCCCTGCTCGGCACCACATACGCGCACTACCGGCACGACCCGACCCTCATCATCGAGGCCGACCCGGCCCTCGGCACGCTGCCGCTCAGGCTCGGCGCCGAGACACTGCGCTGGACCACCGGCGATGTCGCGGGCATCGTGGAGCCACAGATGTCGCTGCTCGACGTCACCGGCTACCTCGTCCAACTCCCCGACAACGCCTGGCTGCTGCCCGGCAGCCAGGGCCAGATCGGCGCCATGCTCGACACCAAGGCGTACGAGCGGGTCATGGTGTCCCTGCGGCGCTACTTCGGCGTCACCGTCGTGGACTGCGAGACCCTGCCCGCCGAGGTCGCCCGTGTCGCCCTGTCCGCCTCCCAGGCGCGGGTGCTGACCGCGCCGGCCACGCTGGAGGGCGTCGCCAGCACCTTCGCCGTCCTGGAGTGGATGCGCGGCCTGCCGCGTCATGTCATCGAGGGGACCGTCGTCACGCTGACCGAGATGGTCCCGCACACCGGACTCGACGCCACCAAGGCCGCGGAGACGCTGCGCGCGACCGGCGCCCGGGTCCACGTACTGCCCTACGACCGGCACCTGGCGGCGGGCGGCGCGATCCGCACCGAACTCCTCGCACACGCCACCCGGCTGGCCGCCACACGCCTGGCCGCGGAGGTCTTCCAGCTCTCCCAGAAGCGCCGCTGAAGCAAGGGGGAGGACACGGCACATGAGCACCCGACTGATCCACCGGCCGGCCCGCACCACCCGGCCCCCGGCGGCCCCCGAGCCGCGCACCATCGAGGCGCCGCCCAACCTGCCCGAGGGCAAGGCCGGTTCGATCGCGACCTCGCTGCTGCCCGTGGCCGGCGTGATGTCGTCCGTGGTGATGATGACCGTCGTGCGCAACAGCCAGTTCGCGGGGCTCGGCGCGATCATCCTGGTGGTCACCATCGCCGGCTCCATGGCGCTGGTGTTCTCCCAGCGCGGCAAGGCCCAGCGAACCCGCCGCACCCAACGCGAGGCATATCTCGCGTACTTGGAGGACACGCGCGAGGAGCTGTCCAAGGAGGAACGGGAGCGGCGCGAGACGGCGCAGGTGCTCAACCCGCCGCCGGACGCGCTGTACGACATAGTCCGCGATCCGGCCCGCCTGTGGGAGCGGCGGCGCCTGGACGCCGACTTCCTGCGCGTGCGCGTCGGCACCGGTGAGATGCCCGTACGGGATCTGAGGGTCGGCCAGCAGAGCTCGTCCGTGCTCACTCCACCGGACCAGTTCATGCTGAACGAGGCGTCCGCGCTGACGGCCCGCTTCGGCACCGGCACGGAACTCCCGCTCACCGTCCCGCTGGACCGGGTCGGGAACATCAGTGTCATCGGCCCCCGCGAGGACACCCTGCGGGTGGCCCGCGCCCTGATCGTCCAGGCCGCCGCGACGCACGCTCCGGACGACGTCGCCATGGCGCTCGCCGTCCCCGGGGACCGGCTGGCGGAGTGGGAGTGGGCCAAGTGGCTGCCGCATCTGCTCGACTCCGAGCAGTTCGACGGCCCGGTCGCCGCCCGCCGCATCGCCCCCTCACTGCCCCAGCTGTCCCGCCAGATCGGCCCCGAGCTGCGCCGCCGTGCCTCCTACGCGGCCGAGGTGCGCCGCGGTCTGTCCGGCAAGGACGCCCTCGCCATGACCTCCCGGCTGCTCGTGGTCACCGACGGCCATGGCGAGGACGCCGTCGACCTGCCGCGCCCCGATGACGCGGTCGGTCTGCGCGACATGGGCGTCACCGTGCTGCACCTGCTCGACCAGCGGATCCAGGAGCCCGGCCAGGTCGGGGTCCGGATCACTGTGGAGGGCGACCGGATCGTCATCGAGGACCTGCGCGAGGCCGAGCCGATCAGCGCGCACGGCACGGTCGACGAGGTCGGCATCCCGTTCGCCGAGGGCCTGGCCCGGATGCTCGCCCCGCTCAGGCTGTCCGCCGAGTCCATGGTCGACGCGCCGCTGACCGGCCCGGTCGACTTCGCGGAGCTGCTCGGCATCGACGACGTGGCCCGCCTTGACCTCGACCGGCTGTGGGCGCCGCGCGGCGAACGCGCCTTCCTGCGCGTGCCGATCGGCATCAGCGACAGCCGCGAGCCGGTCCTGCTCGACCTGAAGGAGTCCTCGGAACTGGGCATGGGCCCGCACGGTCTGTGCGTCGGCGCCACCGGTTCCGGCAAGTCCGAGCTGCTGCGCACCCTGGTCCTCGCGCTGGTCGCCACCCATCCGCCGGAGGACCTCGCGCTGGTCCTGGTCGACTACAAGGGCGGTGCCACCTTCGCCCCCTTCGCGGACCTCCCGCACGTGGCCGGAGTGATCACCAACCTGGAGAACCAGGCGGGCCTGGTGGAGCGCGTGCACGCGTCGCTGGCGGGCGAGGTCAAACGCCGCCAGCAGGTCCTCAAGGACGCCGGAAACGTCGCCGACATCGGTCACTACGCCGCCCTGCGCGCCGAGAAGCGCCCCGACCTCGAGCCCCTGCCGCATCTGTTCGTCGTCATCGACGAGTTCGGCGAACTCCTCACCGCCAGGCCGGACTTCATCGACCTGTTTCTGTCGATCGGTCGGATCGGCCGCTCCATCGGCGTGCATCTGCTGCTGTCCAGCCAGCGCATCGAGGGCGGCAAACTCAAGGGCCTGGACACGTATCTGTCCTACCGGCTCGGTCTGCGTACCTTCTCCGCCGACGAATCCCGTACGGTCCTGGACACCACGGACGCCTTCCATCTGCCGCCGCTGCCCGGCTTCGGCTACCTCAAGGTCGACACCAGCCACTACGAGCGGTTCAAGGCGAGCTATGTCTCCGGCGGTTACCGGGGTCCCGTCCAGCGCGAGGAGGAGGACACCGGACCGCTCGCCCTGGAGTACGCGGCGTACAACACCCTGGGCCAGGCGGAGGGTTCGGGCGCCGAGGAGCCGCAGATGCGGCGCCGCGAGACCGGTCCCACCGAGATGGGCGTCATGGTTCAGCAGATCGAGCGCGGGGCCGGGTCCCGGCCCGTGCGCCAGATCTGGCTGCCCCCGCTGCCCGACGCCATCGCCCTCGACAAGGTCGCCGGACCCGTCGAGGTCGGGCCGCGCGGTATGCAGCTCGCCGATCAACGGGGGCGCGCGGAGCGCTCGTCGGCCGGGGGTGGCCGGGCCGCCGGCGGGAGGGGTCCGCTCCGGGTGCCGATGGGCATCCTGGACGATCCGACGAAGCAGTGGCAGGGCCAGTGGTATCTGGACCTGACGGTCGCGGGCGGCCATGTGGCGGTCATCGGCGGGCCGCAGTCCGGCAAGACGACGCTGATGCGCACCCTCGGCCTCTCCCTGGCGCTCACCCACACTCCGCAGGAAGTCGGCATCTACGGCCTCGACCTGGTCGGCGGCGGTCTCCAGGCTCTCGCCGGGCTGCCGCACGTCGGCGGCGTCGCGGGCCGCGCCGACCGCGAGCGCGCCGCACGCACCATCGACTCCGTGCGCGGCATGCTCGACCAGCGCGAGGAGCTGTTCCGGATCCACAACATCGATTCGCTGGAACAGCTGCGCACCCTGCGCGCGGCGGGCCGTCTGCCGGAGCTGGCCTCCACCGAGGTCGTGTTGCTCATCGACGGCTTCGGCGCCCTGCGTGACGACTTCGAGGAACTGGACGACCCGGTCGTCGACATCCTCAAACGAGGCGGCGGCTACGGCATCCACGTCGTCGCAGGCATGCTCCGCTGGAACGACGTGCGCATCGCCACCCAGTCCCAGTTCGGCACCCGCGTCGAACTGCGCCTGAACGACCCGAGCGAGTCCAGCGTGGACCGCAAGCTCGCCGAGACCCTCGCACCGGAGGAGAAGGGCCGCGTCCTCACCGACGGCAAGCTCTTCGCCCAGGTCGCGCTGCCGCGCACGGACGGCCTCGCCGACACCGCGGACCTCGGCGCCGTCCTGGAACGCACCGCCCGTACGGTCCGCGCCACCTGGACCGGTGACGTCGCCCAGCCCGTGCGCGTGCTGCCGCACGTCCTGGAACCCCGGCTGCTGCCCGGCCCGTCGGCCGAGCCGCGCCGGGTGCCGATCGGCCTGGACCAGAACCGGCTGGCGCCCGTCCTGCTCGACCTCTTCGCGCACGACCAGCATCTGCTGATCATGGGCGACAGCGAGTGCGGCAAGACCAATCTGCTGAAGGTCGTCGCGAACGGGCTCATCGAGCGCTACAGCGAGGACGAACTGGTCTTCGGCGTCATGGACCCGCGGCGCGGACTGCGCGGCGCGATCCCCGAGGAGTACCGCGGCGGCTACGCCTACAACTCCAAGCTGGCCGGAGCCCTGTCGGCCGGTATCGCCGGCGAGCTGGAGAAGCGGCTGCCCGACGAGAGCGCGGACAGCGAGGACCTGGAGCCGGGCAGCTGGGGCACGGGCCCGCGGATCGTGATCCTGGTCGACGACTACGACGTGCTGACCACGGCGGGCCAGCAACCCCTCGCCCCCTTCCTGCCGTATATCCCCTCCGCCGTCGACATCGGCCTGCACTTCGTCGTCACCCGCCGGGTCGCGGGCGCCGCCCGTGGCCTGTACGAGCCGCTGCTCCAGGGCCTGCGCGAGTCCGGCGCCTCGGCGCTGGTGATGGCGGGCGACCGCAGCGAGGGCCAGCTCTTCCCCGGTGTGTACGCCACCCAGCAGCCGTCGGGGCGCGGGGTACTGGTGCGCCGGGGTGAGCCGAACCGGCTGATCCAGACCGTGTACGCGGGGGACCGGTGAACCGGGCGGTCTCCGCTGTGCGTCCGGGGGACCGGAGCCGTACGACACCCGAACCGACCACGTCGAAGGACCTGCCGACCTCATGACCAAGGACGTCATCGCCCTCACCCAGAAGATGCCCGACCCGCTGAGCGTGATCGCGGGTCTGCTCTCCGGCGGCCCGGACAAGCTGGTGGGCACGGAGGGCGAGGGCGCGGTGGTGCAGCTCTGCGACGAGCAGGGGCGCCCGCTCGTCTCCGTGGAGGCGCCGCTGCTGGTCCAGGTCAGGGGTGAGGCGGAGCGGCTGCTCGGCGCACGCGAGCCGGAGGTGCCGTACTGGTGGACGGAGGCCCGGGCCACCACCGGCGTCGCGGAGGCCGAGCAACTGGCGGGCACTTTCGCGGCCCGTCTGGCCTCGCTCGTCGGGGGCACCGCCTGGCCGCCGCAGGCCGCGACTTCCCTGGCCGTGGTGAAGACCGACGGAGTGAGCGCGGTGCCGACGCCCGCCGCCGCCCAGCCCGCCGTGGATGTGCTCACCGACAAGGTCGCCGTCGTCATCCAGGACCGCCCGGTCGTCGCGATGACGGCCTGGCTCTCGGACGCCCTGCGCGCGGCGGCGGCAGCCGAACTCGGCCTGCAGATCGTGACGCCCGCGGGCACCCGCCTGTCGCCCGCCGTCCGCAACAGCCTGCCGGGCTGGCCCTCGCGCTGGGTCGTGCAGGACGAGGAGGACGGCTACTACGACGGGCTGTCCGGGGCCGTCCTGGAGTGGAAGAACGGCCTGTTCGTGACGGTGGAGTCGCCGGACGCCACCCCGCAGGACCCGCGCACCCCGGTCGCTGACTCCTTCAAGCAGGACCTCGCGGAGAACGCGGCCATGGGGGAGCGGCAGCTCGCGATCTCCTTCCGGGCCGTCCATCCGGCGGACGACCGGCTCGTTCTGGGCGGAGCGCTGGAAACCGTGTGGCGCGAGATCACGGGCGAGCCACCGGCCGGGTGCGGCACCGAGGAGCCCGCCAACCTCCCGTGGTCGCTACGGCAGTTGACGGACGCGGCGCACGAGCGGTCACCTGCTCCGACCTGGCTCGTCGTGGTCGGCACCCCGGAGCGCCCCGGGCTCGCGACGGTCCGCATCAGCCGTACGAAGGGCGGGGTCGAGGAGGACGTCACCCTGGCGTTCGGTTACGGGCCAGGCGAGGAGGTGCCGACGGACGCGGTCCGCGCGGCAGCCGAGGCGCTGGCGACCCGGCACGACCTCCAGTCGATGCTGGTCCAGATCCGCAAGGCCCGCCGCGACCTGTCCGTACCGCCGCGCTTCGAGGGCCCGGGCGTACCGTTCGCCTTCGTCCTGGGCGCCGAGGAGGTCCGCGCGATGCCGGGTGACAGGGCCCGCCGCACTCCTCTGCAGGAGGCCCCGATCCCGCTCGGCCCCAGAACGCGCCCGGCGCTGTACTACCCGCTGCCGGGGGATCCGGCGGACCTCTCCGGATGGCAGGACTTCGAGAGGCTGATGCGACACCTCAAGGGCACTTCGTAAGGAGAGGACCCCAGGGCGCCCCTGGGGCCGGGACCGGCCGCACACGACTCGCCGTCCCCCGCGGGGCCTCGCGGGCACTCACCGTGCGCCCCTTGCGGGCGGACTTCGCCTAGCCTGCTCCGCATGCCCGACGAGACCGCGCACGCGATGCGCGACGAACGGCCCGAGGAATCCCGGCGGGTGCGCCTCGGCCGGATCTTCGACGAGGACGCGGAGCTGTACGACCGGGCCAGGCCCGGATATCCGCCGGAGCTGTACGACGACCTCGTGGAACTCGCGGGTGCCTGCCCCGGCAGCCGCGTACTGGAGGTGGGCTGCGGGACCGGCCAGGCGACGGTGCCTTTGGCCGGACGCGGCTGCCGGATCACGGCTGTCGAGGCGGGTGCGCACATGGCGGCCGTGGCCCGCCGCAACCTGGCCGGGGCCGCGGCGGTGGAGGTGGTGACGGCGGACTTCGAGAGCTGGCCGCTGCCGGAGGAGCCCTTCGACGCGGTCGTCTCGGCGACGGCGTTCCACTGGATCGATCCGGCGGTGCGGACGGCCAAGGTCGCCGACGCGCTGCGTCCGGGCGGAGCGCTCGCCGTGGTGCGCAGCCGGCATGTGATGGGCGGCACCGAGGAGTTCTTCGTCGAGGTCCAGCGCTGCTACGAGCGCTGGGGTCCGCACTCTCCGCCCGGGCTGCGGCCCCGCGGCGGCCGGCATCGACGGCTCCGACCATGCCGAGGAGGTGGCGTTCGGCCCCACGGACTTCCGCCGCTACGAGCAGGACCTCACGTATGGCACGTCGGACCATCTGGAGCTGCTGCGGACCTATTCCGGTCACCGGGCTCTTCCCGAAGCCGCCAGGGACGGGCTGCTGGCGTGCATCGCGGGCCTGATCGACGGGTGGTACGGCGGCCGGGTGACCAAGCGGTATCTCATCGAGCCGGCAGTGTCACCCAGGCGGTGACACTGCCCGGCGCATCGCCTAGGCCCCGGCCCGCTCGTGTGCGAGGGCGGACGCGTCCCGCTTGAACGCCCATTCCATCTTGGGCTCCATCACGTACCGGAACACGCGCCGCACCGGAGGGGTGCACAGCACGGTCACCACAGCCCCGGCGAGCAGGGTCACGAACAGTTCACCGAGCGGCCGGTGCAGCCAACCGTGGTCGTACCAGCCCCGGTAGTCCGCGCCCTTCACGAAGAACCCGTGCAGCAGGTAGCCGTACAGCGTGCCCGCGCCCAGTGTCGTGAACCACATCTGCCGACGCGGCACCCACGAGAAGAAGCAGGCCGTGAGCAGCAGGGAGCAGCCCAGCAGGGCGAGCACCATGATCGGACCGCACCACCACGGCACCCCCAACTCGTGTGCGCTGTCGCGGTGGTAGAACCAGGCGGGGTTCATCCGCGGCACGGCCCACCAGGCCACGGCGAGCCCGCCGGCGAGCACCGGGACCGACAGGACGCGCACCGCGCGGCGCCGGAACAGCTGGAAGTGCTCCGGTTTCATCGACAGGCCGATGACGAAGAACGGCAGGAACTGCAGCACCCGCTGAAGGTCCAGGTCGTCGCCGATGTCGGGGGAGACGGAGGCGAGCATCGCGATCGCGATCGCGAGCGGCACCGGGTAGCGGACCAGCTTCCAGATGGGGGTCGTCAGCCGCCAGATGAACAACGCGATCAGGAACCACGTCAGGTACCAGGGGTCGAGCAGGCTGATCGCCAGATCAGGGTCGCCGCCTATCGCACGCTTGAAGAGCACGTACGCCGTCTCGAACACGACATACGGCACGACCACCCCCGTCAGCAGCCGCTTCAGCCGGTCGGGGCGCAGGTCGAAATTGCGCGAGAAGTAGCCCGAGATGAGGATGAACGCCGGCATGTGGAAGGCGTAGACGAACATGTACGCCGCTTCCAGGGTGCGATGGCCGCCCTTGAGGGGCTCCCAGGAGTGCCCCATCGCCACGAGCACGATCGCGAGGTACTTGGCGTTGTCGAAGAAGGCGTCACGCTGCTTGGCGGGCGGCTTGGCGGCGGTCCGGGAACCGCGTGGAGCCGGTACTCCCTCGGTCGGTGACTGCGCCGAGGGGGGTGGCGACGGCGGTGCCGGGGACGGCCCTGTTGCTCTTGCGGAGGATGAGGCAGCGTGGAACATCTGAGGCACCCTAGCGTTGTCATGGGCTTCCGTAAAACCCTCGATGCGAATACCGGTTTCGCCTGCGCATACCCCCGAGTCGGGAAAGTCGACGTCGCGTGAGCGTGTTCCGTCGCACATTGCCGAACATGCGGATTTACCTACCAGGTAGGGGTGTTGTGCCCGTATTCATCCGGACTAAAGTGGGCATAGTGCCGGTGGGCGACTCTGGCGGAATGTCCGGTCCGAAGGGATGGCCAAGCGTATTCGGATTATCTGCGTGCGTGATGTGTGGCCATAGAAACGATCACTGTGGATTCGCCCGCAGGGATCCTCTTAAATGCCCTTCGGGCGGGCGGTGTTCATCGTCACGTTCCGGCGCTGCGCACGCGCTGCGCGCGGCTGACGTGGCCGACGATGCCTCACGGGCCGCATAGGGTGGGCCGGTTGGTGGCACGATGGTTCCAGCGGGGGTGCGCTGGAAGGGTGCCCCCGGGCCGGGAGAGCGGACCGACCGAGGGTGTGATCAGTTGTGGCCATTTCGCTGTCAGTGGTGCTGCTGTTGGCGATCATCCTGGTGGTGTTGATCCGAGGAGGCTCGATCAAGGCGGGCCCAGCGATCGTGGCCATCCTCTTCGGCTTCTTCCTGGCCTCGACCGGTATGGCGCCGTCCATAAACCGGTTCCTGAACTCGATAGCCGACACCATCAACTCGATCAACTTCTGAGCGAACGCGAACGCGGATGGGGTTGTTCGCGGATGCGGCCGCTCTCGTGACCCCACCCGCCGGCGACCGGACCCGGCGCTCCCGGTGGAGTGAATGGTCGCCGGGAGGCGAGCTGTGCCGTCGCCGCACCGGTGACGCATGCGAACGCCGCTGCGCCCCGTAGCCGCGCCTGTGCTCCGCGTGTGGCGTATACGCGACAAAAGCCGACCCGAACGGACGGGCCAGTCACCGACGGGTCACAGACAGCTGTCGAACGAGGTTGCGCCCCAGGGGCGTGCGCCCACCTGCCCGAAGCAGACGAGGCGGCACCTGCCCATGCCCCATCCGCCGCGGGCGGGAGCAGGCGGTCGGCAGAGCCCGCGCCCATGTCCGGCACAGCCGGGTCGGCGGCCGGCCGGCCGATCGGTGTCGGCAACGTCATCGGCAGCGTCGTGTTCTCGGTGACCGCGAAGGTGGGCATCATCGCCCTGGCCGGCGGCGCGCTCGTGATCACCCCGGAGGTCTTCAGGTGGCACCTGCCGGCCCTCGTGGCGATCAACGGGTTCGCCGCCTACGCCCTTCTCACCGGGCACCTCAGGCGTTGGCACGGCGTGGTGCTGCTGGTGGCCTACTGGGCCATCAGCTTTACCGTGTTCGGGCTGGTTCCCGTCGACGATGCACCAGGCTCCGACGACGCGCGCCGGCCGGGCACCGAAGCACCAGCGGTCCCGGGCACGCCCGTCCCCGACAACGACGACGCGCCCGCCCCGATTGCCCTGATCGCCCTGCCGACCGACAGCGACTGGAAGACAGGCGTCTTGCGGGACTGCTGGTCAGAGCTCGGCCACGACGTCGTGATCGGGCATCTGCCCGCCCCCTGTCACTCGGTTGGCAACAGGTGCGCGACCAGTAATCACCAGCAGTCTCGGGTCGCGGGCGGCACAGGTGTGGTCGGCGGCGACCTGCGGGGTGACGGCGGCCGAGGGCGTCGCGGACGCGGGCCGCGGCGAGGTGGGTCGTCCGGAGGGCGAGGACGATGCGACCGGCGCCGACGAGTGTGCGACCCGCGGTGCGGTCGGTCCATCGACCGAATCCGGTGCGCCGGCCTGTACCGCACAGCCCACAGTCGTCAGCAGTATCGCGCAGCCGAGCACACGCCCCCACAGGCTCCCCACGGGGCGACCGTAGCAGGCGTTCGGAGGCCCGGATCATCCCGGCCTCCGAGGCGATGCCCGCGCCGTCATCTCGCGATGGGACGAGAGGGCCGCCTATCCCACGGGCACGCAACGGGCACGTAGGGCCGGGCGAAGATCGGAAATGCATCAGGGCCAGGACGAGGAAAGATCCTCCGACCTGGCCCTGAGCCACAAGAGCGGGCGACGGGAATCGAACCCGCGTAGCTAGTTTGGAAGACTAGGGCTCTACCATTGAGCTACGCCCGCAACAGGACGCGCCGCAGGTCAGTGACCGCGGCACAGAAGGCATCGTAGCGGGTCGCCCGCCCCGGAGGCCAACGCGTTGGTCTGTGCGTTCACCCATCTGCAATCCGGCCGACGTGACCGGTCCGGGCATGTACCCTACGTGTCGCACCAGCACGGGGTGTGGCGCAGCTTGGTAGCGCGTCCGCTTTGGGAGCGGAAGGCCGTGGGTTCAAATCCCGCCACCCCGACCACCGATCGGCGTCACTCGGCGACGACTCGACTGATCGCCTTTTGGGGTGCCCAGTGCCTGCGGTTACTATGCAAGCTGCGCGCCCGTGTGTCTGCACTGCCCAGTCTCTCAGGCAGGGGCCCGCGAATCCGCCGAAGGCCCGCCCGTCCCGGGCGGAGCAGCTCGGCAGAACCCCAAGAAGTCAGCCACAAGGAGACCGAACCGTGAAGAGCGCCGTGGAGACCCTGAACCCGACCCGGGTTCGGCTCACTGTCGAGGTGCCCTTCGAGGAGCTCAAGGACAGCCTCGACGCGGCGTACAAGAAGATCAACCAGCAGGTCACGGTGAAGGGCTTCCGCAAGGGCAAGATCCCGGCCCGGGTCATCGACCAGCGGTTCGGTCGTGGCGCCGTGCTCGAGGAGGCCGTCAACGATGCGCTTCCGAAGTTCTACACCGAGGCGGTCAACGAGGCCGAGCTGAACCCGTTGGGCCAGCCCGAGGTCGACATCAAGGAGCTGAAGGACAACGAGGTGCTGTCCTTCACCGCCGAGGTCGACGTCCGCCCCGCCATCGAGATCCCGGACTACTCCGGCATCGACGTCGAGGTCGACGCCGTCGAGGTGACGGACGAGGACATCGAGAAGTCCGTCGAGCAGCTGCGCGACCGCTTCGCGTCGACGAGCCCGGTCGAGCGCGCCGCCGAGGACGGTGACGTCGTCACGATCGACCTCGAGGCCAAGGTCGACGGCGAGGTCCTCGAGGACGGCGTCGCCAGCGGCGTCTCCTACACCATCGGCTCCGGCGAGCTGCTCGACGGCGTCGACGACGCCGTCAAGGGCCTGTCGGCCGGCGAGAAGGCCACCTTCACCTCCGAGCTGAAGGGCGGCTCCGCCGCCGGCAGGGAGGCCGAGGTGACGGTCAAGGTCACCCAGGTCGCCTCCCGCGAACTCCCCGAGCTGGACGACGAGTTCGCTCAGCTCGCCTCCGAGTTCGACACGCTGGAGGAGCTCAAGGCGGACAGCCGCAAGCGCCTCGAGAACATGAAGCAGTACGACCAGGCCACGCAGGCCCAGGAGCGTGTCCTGGACAAGCTGCTCGAGCTGGTCGAGGTCCCGATCCCCGAGAAGCTTCTCGAGGACGAGATCAACACCCGTAAGCACAACCTCGAGCACCACCAGCTCGGCCAGATGGGTCTGACCCTCGACAAGTACCTGGAGATCCAGGGCAAGAGCGCCGAGGAGTACGAGGCCGAGACGCGCGAGGCCGCGATCAAGGGCATCAAGACCCAGTTCGTCCTGGACGAGCTGGTCAACAAGGAGAAGCTGAGCGTCAGCCAGGAGGAGCTCACCGAGCACCTCATGCGGCGTGCGGCCTCCTCCGGCATGTCCCCCGACCAGTTCGCCCAGGCGGTCGTCGAGGGCGGCCAGGTCCCGATGCTCGTCGGTGAGGTCGCCCGCGGCAAGGCCCTGGCGGTGGTGGTCGAGGCCGCCACGGTCAAGGACACCAACGGTGAGCCCGTCGACCTGGACGACGAGGACGAGGACGAGTCGGAGGCCACGGAGGCCGCCGCCGAGGCCGCGGAGGCCGGCGAGGCGAAGCCGGAGGCGTAGCCCTCACGGACACCTGCCGTACCACGGGCCCCGGGACGCCATGCGTCCTGGGGCCTGTCCTCGTACGCGGACGGCGTAACCGGGAGGCGGCGTTCTTCGGCCGTCAGGGGAGGGCCGGGGCGCCCGGCAGGAGTCAGGGGCGGGCGCCGCTCCAGGGGGCGCGGAGGACCGCACACGCGACCCCGGGAGACCGGCGCCGGTGGGCTCTGCCCCGCCCCCGGGGGACGAAGGGGCCAAGCCCACGACGGGAGCCCCGCAAGAGGCCGGGACCCGTACGGGCGCCCCCGAACGACCCGCACAGCGCGCCCGCCGCACGTCCCATGGCGACAATGGTCACGGAGCCCGGGGCGACAGCCCGTCACGGCGCCCCGGACGCCGGGTCCCGCAAGGCCAACGCCCATGCGCTGACAGCGAACACCCGCAGAAGCGGGATGGCACCCGCCTGCCTGCGCGTTAGGGTCCATGAATACGAGGGCAGGGGAGTCCCCGAAGCCGCCCGTGCGAGGGGCGCACGGGGTCCCACGCCCCGGCAGAACACGTGAGACGGCTCCGCGCCGTCGTAAGACGAGCAGGTGGATACGTGACGAATCTGATGCCCTCCGCCGCCGGCGAGCCTTCCATCGGTGGCGGCCTCGGCGACCAGGTCTACAGCCGGCTGCTCAACGAGCGGATCATCTTCCTCGGTCAGCCGGTGGATGACGACATCGCCAACCGGATCACTGCACAGCTGCTGCTCCTTGCCGCCGACCCGGACAAGGACATTTACCTCTACATCAACAGCCCCGGCGGCTCCATCACGGCCGGTATGGCCATCTACGACACCATGCAGTACATCAAGAACGACGTGGTGACCATCGCCATGGGCATGGCGGCGTCGATGGGACAGTTCCTGCTCAGCGCGGGCACCCGGGGCAAGCGCTTCGCCCTGCCCAACGCCGAGATCCTGATCCACCAGCCCTCGGCCGGCCTCGCCGGTTCGGCGTCCGACATCAAGATCCACGCCGAGCGGCTGCTGCACACCAAGAAGCGCATGGCCGAGCTCACCTCTTTCCACACCGGCCAGTCGGTCGAGCAGATCACCCGTGACTCGGACCGCGACCGCTGGTTCGACGCCGAGGAGGCGAAGGGCTACGGCTTGATCGACGAGGTCATCACCACCGCTGCCGGCATGCCGGGCGGCGGAGGCACCGGGGCGGGCTCGTAAGGCCTCACCGGGCCCGTACGGCCGGGTAGACCCCGACGGGGCTCCCACCGGGCCCGTACCGCCCGGTCAGACCCCCTACGGGCTCACCGGGCCCCTGGGCCCCAGCGCCTCTTCAGCCCCCAGCCACCGCCTCAGCCCTTTTCAGGAGACACCGTGAACGACTTCCCCGGCAGCGGCCTCTATGACCGTGCGCGTGCCGAGTACACCGCCCCCGTGGCCGAGTCCCGCTACGTCATCCCGCGCTTCGTGGAGCGCACCTCGCAGGGCATCCGCGAGTACGACCCGTACGCGAAGCTCTTCGAGGAGCGCGTGATCTTCCTCGGCGTCCAGATCGACGACGCCTCCGCCAACGACGTCATGGCGCAGCTGCTGTGCCTGGAGTCGATGGACCCCGACCGCGACATCTCGGTCTATATCAACAGCCCGGGCGGATCCTTCACCGCGCTCACGGCCATCTACGACACGATGCAGTTCGTGAAGCCGGACATCCAGACGGTCTGCATGGGCCAGGCCGCCTCCGCCGCCGCCGTGCTGCTGGCCGCCGGCACCCCGGGCAAGCGCATGGCGCTCCCGAACGCCCGGGTGCTGATCCACCAGCCGTACAGTGAGACGGGCCGCGGTCAGGTCTCCGACCTGGAGATCGCCGCCAACGAGATCCTCCGGATGCGCTCGCAGCTGGAGGAGATGCTGGCCAAGCACTCGAACACGCCGATCGAGAAGATCCGCGAGGACATCGAGCGCGACAAGATCCTGACGGCCGAGGACGCGCTCGCGTACGGCCTGATCGACCAGATCATCTCGACCCGCAAGATGAACAACGCATCTGTCCGCTGACGCGAATCCACCGGATTCGTCATCGGATCTGTATCGTCTGCCGCCCCTTGGCACGGTGTGACTCGGTACACGTCAAAGTGAACCGTGCCAAGGGGGGCCCGAACGGGGGGCCCGGCAAGGTACCGTCGGACATAAGGCAGCACCAGGAGCCGCTGGACGTAAGGCGTCTCCCAGGCGAAGGGGAAGCACACCGTGGCACGCATCGGTGACGGCGGCGATCTGCTCAAGTGCTCGTTCTGTGGCAAGAGCCAGAAGCAGGTCAAGAAGCTCATCGCAGGCCCCGGTGTGTACATCTGCGACGAGTGCATCGATCTCTGCAACGAGATCATCGAGGAAGAACTCGCGGAGACGAGCGAGGTGCGCTGGGAGGAACTCCCCAAGCCCCGCGAGATCTACGAGTTCCTCGAGGGGTACGTCGTCGGCCAGGAGGCCGCGAAGAAGGCCCTGTCCGTCGCGGTGTACAACCACTACAAGCGGGTGCAGGCGGGTGAGAACGGCGGCGCTCAAGGCCGCGACGACGCCATCGAGTTGGCGAAGTCCAACATCCTGCTGCTGGGCCCGACGGGCTCCGGCAAGACACTCCTGGCCCAGACTCTCGCCCGCATGCTGAACGTCCCGTTCGCCATCGCCGACGCGACGGCGCTGACGGAGGCGGGGTATGTCGGCGAGGACGTCGAGAACATCCTGCTCAAGCTCATCCAGGCGGCCGACTACGACGTCAAGAAGGCCGAGACGGGCATCATCTACATCGACGAGATCGACAAGGTGGCCCGCAAGAGCGAGAACCCGTCGATCACCCGGGACGTCTCGGGTGAGGGCGTGCAGCAGGCGCTGCTGAAGATCCTGGAGGGCACGACGGCCTCCGTGCCTCCGCAGGGCGGCCGCAAGCACCCCCACCAGGAGTTCATCCAGATCGACACGACGAACGTGCTGTTCATCGTGGGCGGCGCGTTCGCGGGCCTGGAGAAGATCATCGAATCCCGGGCGGGCGCGAAGGGCATCGGCTTCGGCGCGACGATCCGCTCGAAGCGGGAGCTGGAGTCGAAGGACCAGTTCGAGGACGTGATGCCCGAGGACCTGGTGAAGTTCGGCATGATCCCGGAGTTCATCGGCCGCCTCCCGGTCATCACCTCGGTCCACAACCTCGACCGCAAGGCGCTGCTGCAGATCCTGGTGGAGCCGCGGAACGCCCTCGTGAAGCAGTACCAGCGCCTCTTCGAACTCGACGGCGTGGAACTGGACTTCGAGCGCGAGGCCCTGGAGGCCATCGCGGACCAGGCGATCCTGCGCCAGACGGGCGCCCGCGGTCTGCGCGCCATCATGGAGGAGGTCCTCCAGGCGGTGATGTACGAGGTCCCGTCCCGCAAGGACGTGGCCCGCGTGGTCATCACGGCCGATGTGGTTCTCTCGAACGTGAACCCGACCCTGATCCCGCGTGACGCGCGCGGCCGGGGAGCGGGGGAGCAGAAGACGGCGTAGCCGTCGTTCGGTATGTCACGCGAGGTGCCCGGTGCATGCAGCACCGGGCACCTCTGTGTTTCGACCCTGCTGAGACAGAGCCGCAGACCAACTACGGGGCGTCCCGCACCACAGCGGGGCGCCCCGTTTCGCTGGGATTCAGCGCAGCGTTAGCCCTTGACGCGGACCTGGTCGTGGACCTTGGTGGTGACGTCGATCGCCGTGTCCTTGGTGACGTCGGTCGTGTTGTCGCCGGGGGAGACCATGGCGAGCGTGCTGTAGTCCGCCCACACGCAGAACCAGTCGGTCTTCTCCTTCTTGGTCACCGCGTTCGTGCCCTTGGCCGCCTGGCACTTCATCACCCCGCCGTCCAGGTCCGCCGACTCCGGCGAACCGAGCAGCTCGGCCTTCTGGCCGGTGCTGCCGCCGGCGGAGCTTTCCTCGGTCTGCTTCTTGATCAAGGCGAAGAACTTGTCCAGGGCGGCCTCGGGGTCGGCGATCTTGCCGTAGCCGCCGACGAACGTGATGGACTTGGCCGCTGCGAGATCGGCCGTGCCGGGCGCGGTGGACGGGTCCTTGGGGTTGTACTTGCTGAAGTCGGCCGCGGAGTAGATGCCGAAGACGGCCGTGCCGTTCTGGACGCCGCTGGCCTCGAGGTTCTTCACCGTCGACGAGTCGTTGGCGGCGGAACCGTCCCCGGTGACCCGGGTGTAGTCGCCCAGGATCTTGCTCGGCGTCGTCAGCTTGTGCGGGCCGTCGTCGGCGAGGGCGGAGCCGCCGCCCCCGCCGATCGCGAAGTACGCAACCACCGCGATCGCGGCCACGACCGCCACCGCTCCGGTGACGATGAGGCCCGTCTTCTTCTTGCCGCCCGCCGGTGCCGGCGGCTGCGGAACGCCGTACGGCTGCTGTCCGTAGGACTGCTGTCCGTAGGGCGCCTGGCCGTAAGGCGGCTGGCCGGGCGGCGGGGTGGGCTGCTGGCCGTACGGGTTGTGCTGGGGCGGGATGCCCTGGGGTGCCTGCTGGGGGTAGCCGTAACCGGGCTGGGGTGCCTGCGGAGTCTGCTGGGGGTAGCCGTAACCGGGCTGGGGTGCCTGTGGTGGACCGCCGTAGGGGCCCGGCTGACCGTACGGCCCGGACTGCTGGGGCGGTCCGGAGTACGGGCCCGGCTGGTTGTGGCTCATCTTCTGGGTTCCCCCCAGAGACGCTTATGGATCCCTCACATCCTGGCGCAAGCGAAGAAGTGCCACGGCCGGGCCATGCTCACCGTTACGAAAGAATCGCGTTTCGGGACGGGCCGGTGACACCCCTAAACTGACCCCGTGACCGAGAACGCTCAGCAGCAGCCATCAGCGCCCGACACCGAACTGCCGACCCAGTACGCGCCGGCCGACGTAGAGGGGCCGCTGTACGAGCGCTGGGTAGAGCGGGGTTACTTCGAGGCCGACGAGAAGAGCGAGAAGCCTCCGTACACCATCGTCATCCCCCCGCCGAACGTCACCGGCAGCCTGCACCTCGGGCACGCCTTCGAGCACACCCTCATCGACGCCCTGACCCGCCGCAAGCGCATGCAGGGCTTCGAGACGCTCTGGCAGCCGGGCATGGACCACGCCGGCATCGCCACGCAGAACGTCGTGGAGCGTGAGCTGGGCAAGGAGGGCAAGTCCCGCCACGACCTCGGCCGTGACGCGTTCGTCGAGCGCGTCTGGCAGTGGAAGGCCGAGTCCGGCGGGCAGATCTCCGGGCAGATGCGCCGACTGGGTGACGGTGTCGCCTGGTCGCGCGAGCGGTTCACGATGGACGAGGGCCTGTCCCAGGCCGTCCAGACCATCTTCAAGCGGCTCTACGACGACGAGCTCATCTACCGCGCCGAGCGGATCATCAACTGGTGTCCGCGCTGCCTCACCGCGATCTCCGACATCGAGGTGGAGTACCAGGACGACGACGGCGAACTCGTCTCCATGAAGTACGGCGAGGGGGACGACGCGATCGTCGTCGCCACGACCCGTGCCGAGACCATGCTCGGTGACACCGCGGTCGCCGTCCACCCGGACGACGAGCGCTACAAGCACCTGGTCGGCAAGCTCATCAAGCTGCCGCTGACCGACCGTTCCATCCCGGTCGTCGCGGACGAGCACGTCGACCCCGCGTTCGGTACCGGCGCCGTCAAGGTGACCCCGGCCCACGACCCGAACGACTTCGAGATCGGCCAGCGCCACGACCTGCCGGCCATCACGGTGATGGACGAGCACGCGGTCATCACCGTGCACGGTCCCTTCCAGGGCCTGGACCGCTTCGAGGCCCGCTCCGCCATCGTCGCCGCTCTGCGCGCCGAGGGCCGGATCGTCGCCGAGAAGCGGCCGTACGTCCACTCGGTGGGCCACTGCTCGCGCTGCAAGACCACCATCGAGCCGCGGCTGTCCATGCAGTGGTGGGTCAAGGTCGGCCCGCTCGCCAAGGCCGCCGGTGACGCGGTCCGCGAGGGCAAGGTCAAGATTCACCCGCAGGAGATGGAGAAGCGGTACTTCGACTGGGTGGACAACCTGCACGACTGGTGCATCTCACGGCAGTTGTGGTGGGGCCACCGCATCCCGGTCTGGTACGGACCGAACGGCGAGGTCGTCTGCGTCGGCCCGGACGAGCAGGCCCCGAGCGGCGAGGGCTGGCGTCAGGACACCGACGTCCTCGACACCTGGTTCTCCTCCGGCCTGTGGCCGTTCT
Organism: Streptomyces sp. CA-106110; assembly: GCF_050936285.1. Taxonomy (NCBI): domain Bacteria; kingdom Bacillati; phylum Actinomycetota; class Actinomycetes; order Kitasatosporales; family Streptomycetaceae; genus Streptomyces; species Streptomyces sp. CA-106110. The sequence continues at coordinate 7,923,928 of NZ_JBNJNB010000001.1, forward strand.
CCACGCTGGGCTGGCCCGAGCAGACGGAGAGCCTCGCGAAGTTCTACCCGAACTCCGTCCTGGTCACCGGCTACGACATCCTCTTCTTCTGGGTCGCCCGGATGATGATGTTCGGCCTGTACGCGATGGACGGCACCCCGCCGTTCCACACCATCGCCCTGCACGGCATGGTCCGCGACCAGTTCGGCAAGAAGATGTCGAAGTCCTTCGGCAACGCGGTCAACCCGCTGGACTGGATGGACAAGTACGGGTCGGACGCGCTCCGGTTCACCCTGGCCCGCGGCGCCAACCCGGGTGTCGACGTCCCGATCGGCGAGGACTGGGTCCAGGGCTCGCGCAACTTCGCCAACAAGATCTGGAACGCCACGCGGTTCGCCCTGATGAACGGTGCGACGGTCGAGGGCCCGCTGCCCGCGTCCGAGCGGATGTCGGCGACCGACCGCTGGATCCTGTCCCGTCTGAACTCGGTCGTCGCCGAAGTCGACGCCCTGTACGAGGACTTCCAGTTCGCCAAGCTGTCCGACGCCCTCTTCCACTTCGCGTGGGACGAGGTCTTCGACTGGTACGTCGAGCTGTCCAAGACGACGTTCCAGGCGGGCGGCGAGGCCGCGGAGGTCAGCAAGCGCGTCCTGGGCGAGGTCCTCGACGTCACCCTGAAGCTGCTGCACCCGATCGTGCCGTTCGTGACGGAGACGCTGTGGACCACCCTCACGGGTGGCGAGTCGGTCGTCATCGCCGAGTGGCCGAAGGCTGTGTCGGTTCCTGGGGCCGACGCCCCGGGCGGCTTCCGTGACGCGGCCGCCGAGCGGGAGATCGAGACCCTCCAGTCGGTCATCACCGAGGTCCGCCGCTTCCGTGCCGACCAGGGCCTGCAGCCCGGCCAGCGCGTTCCGGCCCGGCTGACCCTCGACGGCACCTCGCTCGCCCCGCACGAGGCCGCCATCCGCCAGCTGCTGCGCCTGCAGCCGGAGGGCGAGGGCTTCACCGCCACCGCGACCCTGCCGGTCGCGGGCGCCACGGTTGCGCTGGACCTGTCCGGCACGATCGACGTGGCGGCGGAGCGCAAGCGCCTCGCGAAGGACCTGGCTGCGGCGGAGAAGGAGAAGGCCCAGGCCACGGCGAAGCTCGGCAACGAGGCGTTCCTCGCCAAGGCCCCCGACCAGGTGGTGGAGAAGATCCGCACACGGCTCGCCAAGGCGGACGAGGACATCGCCCGGATCCAGGCCCAGCTGGAGCGCCTGCCGCAGGCATAGGGGTTCCGTGCGGTGAGGTGAGCCCGCCACGCACAGTCCGCGTAGAACGCCCGGCCCGGGAGACCCCGGCCGGGCGTTCCCCGTGCACGGCCGGTGAGTGCGTCGGGGCGGCGAATTCGCCCGAACGGTACGGCACATCGGGCGAAAGGCCGCACGAACCGGACCATGGGGCGTGAGGGCACACCTACGCCGTTTGACAGGCGCACCATGCGCAGAACCGCCCTACGTCTCGGCACGGCCGCCGGCCTGGCCGCCGCACTGGCCGTCCTCTCCGCGGCGTCCGCCGTCGCATCGCCCCCGGCGGCGCGCACGCCGACGGCCACCGCGCGGAGACCATCCGGTTGACCGCGAGACAGGCTCAGTCCCAGTCCCTCGATCTGGGTACGAAGGGGCTCAGCCTGGGCGACGAGCTCGTCATCGCCGAAGACCTCTACAGCGGCGGCAGGAAGATCGGCGACCACAGTGTGGTCTGCACCTATATCCGGGTCCAGCCGGGCGATGTCCAGCTGCAGTGCGTCGGTACCTTCGCTCTGCCCGAGGGCCAGATCACCTCGCAGGCGCTCCTCCACCTGAAGGGCCAGGCGACCCCCGCCCCCGCGGTCGACATCGCCCTCACCGGTGGTTCCGGGGCGTACAGCACGGCCCGGGGGTATGTGCACACCGTCGCGGCCGGTGGAACGGAGCGGCAGGTCACTTTCCACATCACCCTGGACGATCCCTCGGCGGGATAGGTCCTGCCTCGACGGGCGGGACGCACGCGTCCGCCCGCGCGAGGCCTCTTTCCGGGCTCCCGGCGGCGCTCGGGCAGCCGCCCCCGGCGGCATGGCTGCCCGCGACCGCGCCTGTCACCCGTGCTCCGTAGACTGGCCCTGTGAGCGACCTGCCCCCGCGTGACGCCAATGAGAGCGATCCCTTCGAAGACATCGTCTCGGCCGAGACCGACCGGGACCCCGATCTCGCGGTGATCGAGGCCGGCAGCCGTACCCTGCGCACCCAGGGCGGCCCGCCGCAGGCCGAGGTGCCCGCGCGGCCCGCCGACCCCGAGGTCGACAAGGCGCTGCGGGCGGTCGAGGCCGAACTGGCCACGCGCTGGGGCGAGACCAAGCTGGAGCCGTCCGTCAGCCGTATCTCGGCGCTGATGGACGTGCTGGGGGAGCCGCAGCGGTCGTATCCGTCCATCCACATCACCGGGACCAACGGCAAGACGTCCACCGCCCGCATGATCGAGGCCCTGCTCGGCGCCTTCGAGTTGCGCACGGGCCGGTACACGAGCCCGCACGTCCAGTCCGTCACCGAGCGGATCAGCCTGGACGGCGCGCCCGTCTCCGCCGAGCGGTTCATCGAGACGTACGACGACATCAAGCCGTACGTGGAGATGGTCGACTCGCAGCAGGAGTACCGGCTCTCCTTCTTCGAGGTGCTCACCGGCATGGCGTACGCGGCCTTCGCCGACGCCCCCGTCGACGTCGCGGTCGTCGAGGTCGGCATGGGCGGCAGCTGGGACGCGACGAACGTGATCGACGGGGACGTCGCGGTGGTGACCCCCATCGACCTGGACCACACCGACCGGCTCGGCAGCACGCCCGGCGAGATCGCCGAGGAGAAGGCCGGGATCATCAAGCAGGGCGCCACCGTCATCCTGGCCCAGCAGCCGGTGGACGCGGCCCAGGTGCTGCTGAAGAAGGCCGTGGAGGTGGACGCGACCGTGGCGCGCGAGGGCCTGGAGTTCGGCGTCGTCTCCCGGCAGGTGGCGGTCGGCGGCCAGCTCCTCACCCTGCGCGGCCTCGGCGGCGAGTACAACGAGGTGTACCTGCCGCTGCACGGCGCCTACCAGGCCCACAACGCCGCCGTGGCGCTCGCCGCGGTCGAGGCGTTCTTCGGGGTGGGCTCCCAGCGGCCCGAGCCGCTGGACGCCGACACGGTCCGCAAGGCCTTCGCCTCGGCGTCCTCCCCGGGCCGTCTGGAGGTCGTACGGCGCTCCCCGACGGTCGTCCTGGACGCCGCCCACAACCCGGCGGGCGCCCGCGCCACCGCCGACGCCGTGAGCGAGGCCTTCGACTTCAGCCGGCTGATCGGCGTCGTCGGCGCGAGCGGCGACAAGAACGTCCGGGGTCTGCTGGAGGCGTTCGAACCGATCTTCGCCGAGGTCGTGATCACCCAGAACTCCAGCCACCGCGCGATGGACGCGGACGAGCTGGCCGCGATCGCCGTCGAGGTCTTCGGCGAGGAGCGCGTGCAGGTCGAGCCGCGGCTGCCGGACGCCCTGGAGGCCGCGATCACGCTGGCCGAGGAGGAGGGCGAGTTCGCGGGCGGTGGCGTGGTGGTCACCGGCTCCGTCATCACGGTCGGCGAGGCCCGACTGCTTCTGGGGAAGGGCTGACTCTCCGTGCGCACACTTTGTTCTTCGACCCTGATCGGCGAGTTCTTCGTCATCGGTTTTGCCGCTCTGGTCGCGATGAAGGACCCGAACCTGTCCACCGGCACGGTCTGGACCGTCAGCGGCATCGCCATGGCGCTCAGCGTCGTGCTGTGCGGCGTGATCACCCGTCCCGGCGGCGTCCTGCTGGGCTGGGCGCTGCAGATCGCGCTGATCGCCTCCGGGTTCGTGGTCCCGACCATGTTCCTGCTGGGCGCGATCTTCGCGGCGCTGTGGTGGGCGTCGGTCCACTACGGCCGGAAGATCGACGAGGCGAAGGCCCGCTTCGCGGCCGTCCAGAGCAGCGAGAACAGCCCGGCCTAGTGGTGCGGCGTCCGGCGCCCGGGGAGCCCGTCACGGGACCCCGCCGCCGGCTCTGTACGGCCGCACCGTGGTGCCTCGGCCAGTACGCCACCGCGGCTCGTGGACGGCCGGTCGTGCGGCCCCCGGCCCCTCATGGAGTGCGCCTGACGCTGTGTGAAAACCTGCCAGCACCGCCCTGTAGCCTCATCCTCCCGCACCACCGATAAAGGAGTCCTCTCGTGACCTCGCGCACCCTCGTCCTCCTGAAGCCCGACGCCGTCCGTCGCGGGCTGATCGGCGAGATCATCGGCCGTATCGAGCGCAAGGCCGGCTGGACCATCAGCGCGCTGGAACTGCGCACTCTGGACCAGGAGACCCTGGAGCTGCACTACGGCGAGCACAAGGGCAAGCCGTTCTACGAGCCGCTGGTGGAGTTCATGGCGTCCGGCCCGGTCGTCGCGCTCGTCGTCGAGGGCGAGCGGGTCATCGAGGGGCTGCGCGTGCTCGCCGGGCCCACCGACCCGATCGCCGCCGCTCCCGGCTCCATCCGCGGTGACTTCGGTGTCATCGTCCGCGAGAACCTGATCCACGCCTCCGACTCGGAGGAGTCCGCCGAACGCGAGCTGAAGATCTTCTTCCCCGGCCGCTTCTGAGCGTACGGGCGATGAACTTCTGAACGCGTCTTGTGAATATTTCTGAGGGTTTGTCACGTCACCCGGATGCCGGAACGGGGCGGCTGAAAAATTCAGCCGTCAAAACCCCGCCAACGCCTGGCATATGCGCCCCGTTCGGGGGAACGGCTACCCCCGAACGCCCGTCTCCTGGGGCGAGGCGACGCGTCATCTGCTGACAATGGCGAAGACCCTCGCGCAGTGTTTCGTGCAGGCGAGACTACGATGTAAGCCTTCACGTCACAGCACCCACTTCGCCGCCCCAGCAAAAGCCGTGAAACGCTCAAACTTGGGAAGGCCAGACGAATCCTGATGGGGAACTCAATGTCGTTCATCGGCCGTGACATGGCTGTCGACCTCGGGACCGCCAACACGCTGGTGTACGTCAGGGGTCGTGGGATCGTACTCAACGAACCGTCCGTCGTCGCGATCAACACCAACACCGGTGGCATCCTCGCGGTCGGCGCGGAAGCGAAGAAGATGATCGGCCGGACCCCGGGCAACATCGTCGCGGTGCGCCCGCTCAAGGACGGTGTGATCGCCGACTTCGAGATCACCGAGCGGATGCTCCGCTACTTCATCCTGAAGATCCACAAGCGGCGGTATCTGGCTCGCCCGCGGGTCGTCGTCTGTGTGCCGTCGGGCATCACGGGCGTTGAGCGCCGTGCCGTCATCGAGGCGTCCTCCCAGGCCGGCGCCCGCCAGGTGCACATCATCGAGGAGCCCATGGCGGCCGCCATCGGCTCCGGCCTGCCGGTCCACGAGGCCACGGGCAACATGGTGGTGGACATCGGCGGCGGCACCACGGAGGTCGCGGTCATCTCGCTCGGCGGCATCGTCACCGCCCAGTCCATCCGCGTCGCGGGTGACGAGCTGGACAACGCGATCATCCAGCACATCAAGAAGGAGTACTCGCTCCTCCTCGGTGAGCGGACGGCCGAGCAGATCAAGATCACGATCGGTTCGGCGTACGAACTCGACGCCGACGAGCACACCGAGATCCGCGGCCGGGACCTGGTCTCCGGGCTGCCCAAGACCGTGGTCATCTCGGCGGCCGAGGTCCGCAAGGCGATCGAGGAACCGGTCAACGCGATCGTGGACGCCGTGAAGACGACCCTCGACAAGTGCCCGCCGGAGCTGTCCGGCGACGTCATGGACCGAGGGATCGTGCTCACCGGCGGCGGTGCCCTGCTGCGCGGGCTCGATGAGCGGCTGCGCCGGGAGACCGGCATGCCGATCCACATCGCCGAGGACCCGCTGGACAGCGTGGCGCTGGGCTCCGGCAAGTGCGTCGAGGAGTTCGAGGCACTCCAGCAGGTGCTGGACGCCCAGCCCCGCAGATGACGCGACGCGTCGATTCCGCCGTACGAGACGTTCGCCTCTCGTGCGGCGGATCGTTGATATAGAGGCATAAACTCCCCCATACCGTCCCCGGGTTCCGCCCACGTTCCCACTGGGCACCGCGCTCCCGGGGCCCGCCCTACACAATCCGACGAGGAAGGCACGGCCGCCGCACGTGAGGGACACACGAGAGAGCCGGCTGCTTCTGCTGCTGCTGATCGCCATCGCGTTCGCTCTGATCACGGTGGACATCCGCGGCGGCCAGGACTCGCCGATCGAAGGTGCCCGTCAGGCCGCTGCCACGGTCTTCGGCCCGATCGAGAACGGGGTGTCGACCGCCGTCGACCCCGTGGGCAACGCGATCGCGGCCGTACGTGACTCCGGCAGCCGCCACGATCGCATCGCTCAACTGGAGCGTTCCAACGCCTTGTTGAAAGCGAAGCTGGGCAGCGACGACCGCAACCGCAGCCGCCTCAAGCAGCTCGACAAGATGATCCGGATGGCGGGTGAGGGACAGTACGGGATCAAGGGCGCCGAGGTCATCGCCATAGGAGCGGCCCAGGGCTTCTCCTGGACCGTCACCATCGACGTCGGCGCGAACGACGGCATCAGGCGCGACATGACCGTGCTCAACGGTGACGGGCTGGTCGGCCGCGTCACCACGGTCGGCCCCGACACCTCGACCGTGCTGCTGGCCAACGACCCGGACTTCACGGTCGGTACGCGCATGGAGAGCAGCGACGAGCTCGGTTTCGCCTCCGGACAGGGCGACCGTCCGCTGCGCGTCCAGCTGCTCAACGGCAAGGCCGACGTGAAGAAGGGCGACCGTCTGGTCACCTTCGGCTCGCAGGCCGACAGACCGTTCGTGCCCGGTGTCCCGGTCGGCGTGGTCTCCCGGGTCGACCCCTCCGGCGGTGATCTGACCCGCACGGTCTACGTGACGCCCTTCGCGTCCTTCAGCAAGCTCGACGTCGTCGGTGTCGTCGTCCAGACGCCCAAGAAGGACCCGCGGGACACCGTTCTGCCCCCGAAGCCCAAGCCGACGCCAACGCCGACCGTGACGGTCTCCGTCACGCCCTCCGCCCCGGCCACCGTCACGCCCTCGGCCCCGGCCACCGGCCTGCAGCAGACGCCTTAGGAGCTGAACCAGATGCGCCTCAACCGGATGCTGCTCTCCACCACTCTGGTGATCGTCGCCCTGGTCATCCAGGTGTGCGTCCTCGCCCGTCTGCACCTGCCGGGCGCCGTGCCCGACCTCGTGCTGCTGACCGTCGTCGCCCTCGCGCTGGTCTACGGCCACGTCGGCGGCTGCCTCATCGGCTTCGGCGTGGGCCTGCTCTCCGACCTCGCCCCGCCCGCCGATCACGCCGCGGGCCGCTACGCCCTCGTGCTCTGCGTCATCGGCTACCTCGCCGGACTCGCCCGGCCCGACAACGGCCGGCTGAAGTCGGCGACAGCCCCGATGGCCGTGGTGGTCGCCGCCGCGATCGGCTCCACCCTGCTGTACGCGGGCGTGGGCGCCCTGGTCGGTGACACCGCCGCCCGCCATGTGGGCCTCGCCAGCCTGCTGTTCACGGCCGCGGCGTACGACCTGCTGCTCGCGCCGTTCGTCGTGCCCGGGATCATGGCCCTGGCCCGCCGCGCCGAGAACGACCCGCTCGCCGAGTCCAGCTCCACCAAGGCGTCGGACGTCGCCTCCGGCTGGCTGTCCTCCGGCACCGGGTTGCGCATCGGCAGCCAGCGCGGAGGACTGCGGGTCAAGGCGGCCAAGGCCCGGGTGTCCCGCGCGGGACGCATCAAGGGGGTCAAGAGGCTGTGAGGACCGGCTGGACGGCCGCCTGGTCGCACAGGTTGGCCGTGTACTCGTATGACGTGTACGTGCACGGAGAGGGGGCGGCAGCAGTGACCGACGTCCGCCCGACCCCCACCACCACCTTCGACGAAATGGGCCTCGCCCATGACTAACATCCCCGAGACCGGCCGGACCCCGCGCGTCCAGATCCGGCTCGTCGTCATCCAGATCCTCGTTCTCTCCCTCCTCGGCACCCTCGGCGGCCGGCTGTGGTTCCTCCAGATCCGCAGCGGCGCCGAGTACGCCAGGGAGGCCTCCGGCAACCACGTCCAGCAGGTCGTCCAGCCCGCCGTACGCGGCGACATCCTGGACGCGCGCGGTGTCCCGATCGCCGACAACGAGGCGCGGCTCGTGGTCTCCGCCTCGCGCACCGACCTGCTCAAGATGAAGGACGACGGCAAGGGGGTCCTCACCAAGCTGGCCGGGGTCCTCGGCATGAAGCCCCAGGAGGTCATGGACAAGGTCCGCCTCTGTGACTCCTCGACGCCGCAGCCCTGCTGGAACGGCTCGCCGTACCAGCCGATCCCCATCACGGACGAGGCCACCCCCAAGCAGGCCCTGCAGATCCGCGAGCGCTCCGAGGACTTCCCCGGCATCACCGCCGACCCCGAGGCCCTGCGCCGCTACCCGAGTCCGGGCGAGGCCAACACCGCCCAGGTCCTCGGCTACCTCTCGCCCGTCACCGACGGAGAGATCCAGCAGACCAAGGACACCGACTCGCCCTATCTGCGCTCCGACATGGTCGGCCGCTCCGGTCTCGAGCGCCAGTACGACAAGGCGCTGCGCGGCAAGGCCGGCGTCACCCGCTACGAGGTGGACAACCTGGGCCGCGTCATCGGGAAGGCCAAGAGCGACGCCGCCGACGCCGGTTCCAACCTCATCACCAGCATCGACGCCCGGGTCCAGCGAGTTGCCGAGTACGAGCTGGACAACGCGATGAAGATCGCCCGCACCCAGTTCGACAAGGTCACCGGCGAGAAGTACAAGGCCGACTCCGGCGCCGTCGTCGTGATGGAGGCCAAGACCGGCCGCATCGTCGCCATGGCATCCGCCCCGACCTACGACCCGAACGTCTGGGTCGGCGGCATCTCCGCCAAGGACTACAAGCAGCTCACCGGCAAGAACTCCGACTACCCGCTGCTCAACCGGGCCATCCAGGGGCAGTCGGCACCCGGCTCGACCTTCAAGGTGGTCTCCACGGCCGCCGCCATCGAGGCCGGCTACCCCTTCGACGGCAACTACCCGTGCACCAGCTCGTACTCGGTCGGCAGCCAGGTCTTCAAGAACTTCGAGGGCGAGAACTTCGGCCCCATCTCGCTCGGCCGCGCCCTCGAGGTCTCCTGCGACACCGTCTTCTACGGCCTCGCCGACAACGAGTGGAAGAAGGACGGCGGCATCAACCCCAAGAAGGGCCAGCCCAAGGACTACTTCTACAAGGCCGCCCACCAGTTCGGCCTCGGCAAGCCCACCGGCATCGACCTGCCCAACGAGGTCTCCGGCCGCGTCCCCGACCGCCAGTGGAAGCAGAAGTACTGGGAGGCCAACAAGGACGCCTGGTGCAAGACCGGCAAGAAGGACGGCGACTACGTCCAGAAGATCGCGTACGAGAACTGCCTCGAAGGCAACAAGATGCGCGAGGGTGACTCGATCAACTACTCCATCGGCCAGGGCGACACGCTTCTGACCCCGGTCCAGGAGGCCGTCATCTACTCGGCGATCTCCAACGGCGGCACGATGTGGAACCCGACCATCGGCAAGGCGATCGTCAGCCCCGACGGCAAGACCGTGACCGAGATCAAGCCGAAGTCGCACGGCAGGCTGCCGATCGACGGGAAGACACGGGACGTCATGAACGAGGCCCTCGCGGGTGTCGTCACCCGCGGTACCGCCGCCTGGAAGTTCGGCGGCTGGCCTCAGGACAAGATCCCGCTGCACGCCAAGACCGGTACCGCCGAGGTCTACGGCAAGCAGACGACGTCCTGGCTGGCGACCTACTCCAGCGACTACGCGGTCATCATGACGATCGCTCAGGCCGGTACGGGTTCCGGCGCCTCCGGTGAAGCCGTCCACAACATCTACGACGCCCTGTACGGCGTCCAGAAGGACGGCTCGATCGACAAGAAGAAGGCCCTGCTGTACACCCCGCAGAAGGACCTGCCCAAGATCCAGCCCGACGGGTCGATCGTGGCGCCGAAGATCGAGAAGTACGACCCGAAAGCGGACCAGGCGAGCGGACAGGACCAGCAGGGGGGAACGCCCACCGACACCCCGTCGGCCACCGTCCCCTCACCGACCGCGAGCAACCGCACCACCCGCAGGGGCACGGCCCGCCCTAAGAAGAGGCGAAGGATCCTGACGTGACCGGAGCGAACAACTTCTCCGTCTCCGGGTACGGACCCGAGAGGGCCGGCTGGACCCGGATCTTCGCCCGCGACAGCCTGGCCCGCCGCCTCGACTGGCCCATACTGATGTCGGCCATGGCGCTGTCCCTGATCGGCACGATCCTCGTCTACTCGGCGACCCGCAACCGCACCGAGATCAACCAGGGCGACCCCTACTACTTCCTGATCCGGCATCTGATGAACACCGGCATCGGACTCGTCCTGATGATCGGCACGGTGTGGCTCGGTCACCGCACCCTGCGCACCGCCGTGCCGATCCTGTACGGCATCTCGGTGCTCCTGATCCTCATGGTGCTCACCCCCCTCGGTGCGACGGTCAACGGCGCCCACGCCTGGATCGTGCTCGGCGGCGGTTTCTCCCTCCAGCCCTCCGAGTTCGTGAAGATCACCATCATCCTGGGCATGGCGATGCTGCTGGCCGCCAGAGTCGACGCGGGCGACAAGGCCTACCCGGACCACCGGACAGTGGCCCAGGCCCTCGGCCTGGCCAGCGTGCCGATGCTGATCATCATGCTCATGCCCGACCTGGGCTCGGTCATGGTCATGGTGATCATCGTGCTGGGCGTGCTGCTCGCCTCCGGCGCCTCGAACCGCTGGGTATTCGGCCTCATCGGCGCGGGCGCCCTGGGCGCCATCGCCGTATGGCAACTGCACATCCTGGACGAGTACCAGATCAACCGCTTCGCCGCCTTCGCCAACCCCGACCTGGACCCCGCGGGCGTCGGCTACAACACCAACCAGGCGCGCATCGCCATCGGCTCCGGCGGGCTCACCGGAGCCGGCCTCTTCCACGGCTCACAGACGACGGGCCAGTTCGTGCCCGAACAGCAGACCGACTTCGTCTTCACGGTCGCGGGCGAGGAACTGGGCTTCCTGGGCGCCGGACTGATCATCGTACTGCTCGGCATCGTCATGTGGCGGGCCTGCCGGATCGCCCGCGAGACGACCGAGCTCTACGGCACGATCGTCTCCGCCGGCATCATCGCCTGGTTCGCCTTCCAGTCCTTCGAGAACATCGGCATGACCCTCGGCATCATGCCGGTCGCCGGACTGCCGCTGCCGTTCGTCTCCTACGGCGGCTCGTCGATGTTCGCGGTCTGGATAGCGGTAGGCCTGCTGCAGTCCATCCGCGTGCAGCGGCCACTGTCGGCTTAGAGCGCGGAGAGGGTGCCCGCGGCCCCCGACGGCACGGCGTGTGTCCGAGAAGCGCTGATGGAGAGGCACGGTTCGAGACGGGGGCCGCGGGCTCTGCCCCTTCGGCCCCGGCGGTACTAGATTCAGTGCATGGCGGACACAAAGCGGGAAATCGAGCGGAAGTACGAGGTTGGGGCCGGGGACGAACTGCCGGATCTGACCAGCATCGGCGGCGTCTCGGCCGTCGTCGACAAGGGTGTCGCCGAACTCGACGCCACCTACTACGACACGGCCGACGAAAGGCTGGCCGGCGCCTCCTTGACCCTGCGCCGCCGCACGGGCGGCAGCGACGCCGGCTGGCACCTCAAGCTGCCGGTCGCCGAGGGCGTCCGCGACGAGGTGCACGCCCCGCTCTCCGACACCGTCCCCGCCTACCTCTCCGGCCTCGTCCGCTCCCGCGTCCGCGACGCCGCCCTCGTCCCCCTCGTCCGCCTGCGCTCCGCCCGGAACATCCGCCACCTGGTCGACGCCGACGGCACCCTGCTCGCCGAGGTCAGCCTCGACCGCGTCCGCGCCGAGCGCCTCACCGGGGACAAGGGCACCGCCGAATGGACCGAGATCGAAGTCGAGCTCGCGGACGACGGTGACCCCGCCTTCCTCGACAAGGTCGACAAAAAGCTCCGCAAGGCCGGCGTGAACCGCTCCTCCGCCCCGTCCAAACTGGCCAGGGCACTGGAGGAGACCGGGGACGGCACCGGACCCGCCGCCGAACCCGAGCCGCCGGCCACCGCGGGCGACCACGTACTCGCCTACGCCCGCGTCCAGCGCGACACGATCCTCGAAATGGACCCCGCGGTCCGCCGCGACGTCTTCGACTCCGTCCACTCCATGCGCGTGGCCACCCGCCGGCTCCGCAGTACGTTCCGCTCGTTCGGCAAGGTCCTGGACCGCGGCATCACCGACCCGATCGCCGACGACCTGAAGTGGCTCGCCGGCGAACTGGGCATCGACCGCGACCGGGAAGTCCTCACCGAGCACCTGACGACCGCACTGTCCGGGCTGCCCCGTTCCCTGGTCTCCGGCCCGGTCCAGGGCCGCCTGCGCACCTGGTCGGAGGCCCGGCGCGGCGGCTCCCGGAAGCGGCTGATCTCCGTCCTGGACGGCGACCGCTACCTGCGGCTGCTGAACGCCCTGGACGCCCTGATCGCCGACCCGCCCCTGCTCGAAGCGGCCGCCGGGGATCCGTCGAAGGTGATCGCCAAAGCCGTGCGCAAGGACTTCGGCAAGGTCGCCGTCCTGGTCGACGAGGCCCTGGACCTGCCGCCGGGCCCCGACCGCGACGTGGCCATCCACGAGGCCCGCAAGAAGGCCAAGCGCACCCGGTACGCCGCCGAGGCCGCCGCGCCCGCGCTCGGCAAGCCCGCCGAGGTCCTGGTCAAGTCGATGAAGTCCCTGCAGACCATGCTCGGCGACCACCAGGACAGCGTGATGGCCAGGCAGACCCTGCTGGAACTGTCCGCCCTGGCGCACGCGGCGGGGGAGAGCACCTTCACCTACGGCGTTCTGTACGGGCGCGAGGAGCAGCGCGCGGCGGCCGCGGAGGCGGCACTGCCCGAGGCCTGGCAGACGGCGGAGGACGGCGCGCGCCTCTGAGCGGACCGGGACGCTGGGAGCGCGTGCCCGAGCGCGCCGGGCGCCCGGGGGCGAGCGCCCGCGGCCGCCTGAGCCGTCCGGGCGTCCGAAGAGGCGGCGCGATCGCGTTAGGCTTGATGGTCACCCCTGTCCGTACCGTCCAGCTCACGAAAGTCGCGAGATGTCTGCCGAAGCCGCCAAGTCGGTGTTCCCGCAGCTCGAAGCCCTGCTTCCGCATGTGCAGAAGCCGATCCAGTACGTCGGCGGAGAGCTCAACTCCACGGTCAAGCCGTGGGAGGCCTGTGACGTGCGCTGGGCCCTCATGTACCCCGACGCCTACGAGGTCGGTCTGCCCAACCAGGGCGTCATGATCCTCTACGAGGTCCTGAACGAGCAGGAGGGCGTCCTCGCCGAGCGCACCTACAGCGTGTGGCCGGACCTGGAGGAGCTGATGCGGGAGCACGGCGTCCCGCAGTTCACGGTGGACAGCCACCGCCCGGTGAAGGCCTTCGACGTACTGGGCCTGTCCTTCTCCACCGAACTCGGCTACACGAACATGCTCACGGCCCTGGACCTCGCGGGCATCCCGCTGGAGTCCAAGGACCGCACCCTGGACGACCCGATCGTGATGGCGGGCGGCCACGCGGCCTTCAACCCCGAGCCCATCGCCGACTTCATCGACTGCGCCGTGATCGGCGACGGCGAGCAGGCGGTCCTGGAGGTCACGAAGATCATCCGCGCCTGGAAGGAGGAGGGCCGCCCCGGCGGCCGCGAGGAACTCCTCTTCCGCCTGGCCAGGACCGGCGGGGTCTACGTCCCGGCCTTCTACGACGTGGAGTACCTCTCCGACGGCCGTATCGCCCGCGTCGTCCCCAACAAGTCGGGTGTCCCGTGGCGTGTGTCCAAGCACACCGTCATGGACCTGGACGAGTGGCCCTACCCCAAGCAGCCCCTCGTCCCGCTGGCGGAGACCGTCCACGAGCGCATGTCCGTCGAGATCTTCCGCGGCTGCACCCGCGGCTGCCGCTTCTGCCAGGCGGGCATGATCACCCGCCCGGTGCGCGAGCGCTCCATCACGGGCATCGGCGAGATGGTGGACAAGGGCCTGAAGGCGACGGGCTTCGAGGAGGTGGGCCTGCTGTCGCTGTCGTCGGCCGACCACTCGGAGATCGGCGACATCGCCAGGGGTCTGGCGGACCGCTACGAGGAAGACAAGATCGGCCTCTCCCTCCCGTCCACCCGCGTGGACGCCTTCAACATCGACCTGGCGAACGAACTGACCCGCAACGGCCGGCGCTCGGGCCTCACCTTCGCCCCCGAGGGCGGCTCGGAACGCATCCGCAAGGTCATCAACAAGATGGTCTCGGAAGATGACCTGATCCGGACGGTCGCCACCGCCTACGGCAACGGTTGGCGCCAGGTGAAGCTGTACTTCATGTGCGGCCTGCCGACCGAGACGGACGACGACGTCCTCCAGATCGCCGACATGGCCATGCACGTGATCCAGAAGGGCCGCGAGGTCTCCGGCTCGAACGACATCCGCTGCACGGTCTCGATCGGCGGCTTCGTCCCCAAGCCCCACACCCCCTTCCAGTGGGCCCCGCAGCTCTCCGCGGAGGAGACGGACGTCCGTCTGGAGAAGCTCCGCGACAAGATCCGCGGCGACAAGAAGTACGGCCGCTCGATCGGCTTCCGCTACCACGACGGCAAGCCCGGCATCGTCGAGGGCCTGCTCTCCCGCGGCGACCGCCGGATCGGCGCGGTCATCCGCGCGGTCTACGACGACGGCGGCCGCTTCGACGGCTGGCGCGAACACTTCTCCTACGACCGCTGGATGAGCTGCGCGGACAAGGCGCTGGCGGACTTCGGCGTCGACGTCGACTGGTACACCACCCGGGAGCGCACTTACGAGGAGGTCCTGCCCTGGGACCACCTGGACTCAGGTCTCGACAAGGACTGGCTCTGGGAGGACTGGCAGGACGCCCTCGACGAGACGGAGGTCGAGGACTGCCGCTGGACACCGTGCTTCGACTGCGGGGTGTGTCCGCAGATGGATACATGGGTACAAGTAGGCCCGACCGGCAAGAAGTTGCTGCCGCTGACGGTCAAGAACGCTGGTCAGGTGCCCGCTTCGAGTGGGCACACGCACTGACGTGAGCGAGGCACTCGATCGAGTGATTGAGGCGCTGGCGGGGGTGAGCGAGGACGAGGTGGCGACAATGTTGGCCACGGTCGGTGCTTCCCGTCCTCGCTTGCCAGCGCCGTCGGTGGTGTTCCGGACACCTCTGCCGGGTCCGGGAGACGCCCCACAGATCGTCTCCGAGGTGGAGTGGGTCTGAGGAGTGGTTCCAAACTTACGGCGCCTGCGCAGTCGGGTGAGCCCCTCCCGTGTCGGGAGGGGCTTGTTGCTGTCTGGCGGCGGGATCTTCCGAGTACGCCATCTTGCCGGCGCCTGGGAGCAGCGCGGGCATTCAGTTCGAGGGGGAGTGGGTGAGGGGGAGTGGGTTTGGTGAGCTCCTCGTGAGAGCCTGGGCGGCATGGGGGAGGCGTCGGCCGATGAGGCCGTCAGGAAGTTTCTTGCGGCGATCCAGGTCGGTGATCTCTGCCGCGGGACAGTCGCGTCGGTCACTCGGTCCGGGTTGTCGGTGATCCTGGACGGTTTCGCCGCTCATCCCCTCGGGCTGGTGGGGGGATTGGACGGCTCCTGGCGTCGGGGTTTTGCCGAGGTCGCTGTCGTCGGCCAGAGGATCACCGCCGAGGTGGTCGGCGTGGATCTGGATGCGGGCCGGGCACTGCTGTCGATGGCGGCCACCGAGAACCCGGAACTCTGGGCGTTTCTCAAGCGGCGTCGTCTGGGCGAGATCCTGACCGGCACGGTGGCGGCGATCGAGTCGTTCGGCGTGTTCGTGGCGCTGGACGAGGGCCCTGATCATCCGGTCTATCCAGGCGTCGGCTTCATCACGTATCCCGAGCTGTCCTGGAGTCGTCTCGAGGCGGCGTCCGAGGTCGTTGAGATCGGACAGCGAGTGTTGTGCGAGTTCTTGCAGTTCGACACGTGGAACGGTGAAGCCCGGCTGTCTCTGCGGGCGACACAGCCAGACCCCTTTCTGGTGTTCGCCGACGGCGTCGCGGTGGGCCGGACACTGCGTGGGCGGGTGACCAAGCTGGTCCCGTTCGGTGTCTTCGTCCAAGTGGCGGACGGGGTTGAAGGTCTCGTCCCGTTGGCCGAGCTTGGTCCGGCGCCCGTGGCCGCACCGGAGGACGTCGTGCAGGTCGGCGACGAGGTTTCAGTAACCGTCATGGACATCGATCGGCGTCGACGCAGGCTGACTTTGTCTCAGCGGTCGGCTTGAGGGCGCTTTGGGTGGGGCTGTGCCCGCAGATGGACACCCGGATACAAATCGGCCCGATCGGCAAGAAGTTGCTTCCTCTGACGGTCAAGAACGCAGGTCCGACGCTGGCTTCGAGTGGTCACGCGCACTGACGTGGGCCAGGCACTCGATCGGGTGATTGAGGCGTTGGCGGGGGCGAGCGAGGACGAGGTGGCTGCCGTACTGGCTGCGGTCGGCGTTCCCTGTTCCCGCCCACCGGCTCCATCGGCCCCGTCCCGGACGCCGTTGCTCCTGCCTGGCGCTAGCGCTCAGATCGTCTCCGAGGTGGAGTGGATCTGAGGGCCGGTTCGAGGCCTACGGGTGGCTGTGTGACCGGTTGAGCCCCTTCCCTGCTTGGGAGGGGGCTCATTGGTGTTACGGGACATGTTCTTGAGGCAGTTCCCTGCCAAAGCCGCGACCGACCTTAGCCTTGATCCACCGACGTGGCCTGGAATGGATCTTCTGACCGGTTTTTGAGCGGGTTTCGGGTCGGTGTCTGTGTCTGGGCAGGTGGTATCCGCTGGTCTGCTCAGCTTTTCCACGGTTCGGTTCCGGTCGGGCCCTGGCGGGCGGGGTGGGCAGGGACTGTCAGCCGGGTTCGGGCGGGGCGTGGACGGTGTCGAAGAGGTGTGTCCAGGCGTGCTGCCAGCGCCAGTTGTGCGGGAGGTGCAGGGTGATGCGCCGGGCGGAGCGGGCGAGGCGGGCCGGGACGTGGATCAGGTGGGCGCGGAGGGTGGCGGTGGTGGCTTTGGCGTGGAAGGCGGAGGTCAGGGCGCCGGTGGCCCGCAGGAGGTTGTAGGCCATGGCCCACAGGGTGAGCCAGGCGGCGTTGGCGTGGAAGTGCGCGGACGGCAGGTGGGCCAGGGCGGAGTTCTTGCTGTCGGCGATGACCTGCTCGATGACGGCGTGGTGGCGGTGTTCCCGCTCGGCCTGGAGGGTGGGGGCGGGGTTGTCGGTGAAGAACGGGTGGTAGCGCCAGGCGGGGAAGAGCTCCCCCTGCTCTCCCACGACCGCGGGTTTGGCCAGGTCGCGGACCCGGCGCACGATCAGCCGGGCGGTGACCCGCTCCGTCTTCTTGCGGCTGGCGAACGCGGTGTAGGCGGGTATCTCGGCGACTTCGGCGTCCGAGATGAGTTCCCCCGTCTCGGGGTCGGGCACCGCGGTCGGGTAGGTGATCTGCCGCCATGCCTGGTCGGGGATGGCGAGGATGGCCCGCTTGATGGAGGGGTTCATGCCGGCGGTGATCGAGAAGTGGGCGCCGGCCCGGCGGCAGGCGGCGATCACCCCGGCGTTGTAGAACTGGGAGTCCGCCCGCAGGACGCGCAGGCCGGTGCAGCCGGCCTCCGCGGCGGTAGCCAGGGCCTCACTGACGAACTTCGGGGCGCCGCGGGAGTCGGCTGCCTTGCCACGGCGCATCCGCACCCCGGCGATCACCGGCCGGGACTGTGGAGTGCAGATCGTGGCCAGCAGTGGGTGCAGGGTGCGGATGCCTTTGAACCGGCCGTACTCGGCGCCTTGCTTGGTGCGGCCGTAGACGCGTTTGTGGGTGGAGTCGACATCGATGAACGCCATCTGGTCGGCCCCGGGCAGCAGCGGGGTATGCGCGGCCAGCGCACCCAGGAACCTCCTGTGTACGGCGTGGAGTTGGAGGGCATGGCCGTGGGTGAACGCGCGCAGGAAAGTGCCAAGCGTGGAGGGGGCACGAATGCCGCCGAACATGGCCGGCATCGCACCGTGCCGCAGGACGTCGAGGTCGTCGATGCTGTCCGCACCCCCGACCATCCCGGCCACAATGCTGGTGACCTTCGCGTCCGCCGCCGCACCCGCGCCGTTCGTCACCCCGGTCAACTTGACCTTCTCCGTCACCAGTCGCGGCAGACCACACCGCTCGGCCAGCCGCATCACCGGGACCAGCCCGGCATACGCGATCAGATTCGGGTCATCGAACGCAGCGGAGACCGCCGCTGGCGTATGGGAAACTTGCATCTCGGAAGTGCCTTGCTGATTGTGCGTGCTGGAAGCGTGAAGAACTCCCATCATCGCAGGTCACAAGGCACTTCTTCATTTTCCCAAGCGTCATCCACAGGCATCGGTCGGTGGATCGAGGCTTAGCGAAGCTCCTTCGGCGGCTCCTTTCACCCGTCCTGCCTGCCAGCAGCGCAGCCGAAGGCCTCCCGGAAGGTCAGGGCTCGCCACTCCCTCCGCCGACGAAGAACTTTTATGGCCCGGGGGTCTCGCACAGTTCACCATGTTCATCAAGGCCCCAACGGTTGCCGGCAGCGTCAGTGAAGGTCACGACCGGTCGGTTGTTGTCGACAGTCATTTGGGAGCCCCATGACGGGGACTCAAACCGCGCGGTGTGACCGGCGCCCACAATGTGCACTGGGACAGTGCGGCGGCCGTTCTCAGGCATCTCAGCGGCTTCGAGGATCGCCGCTGCTCCCGCGTTGTACGCATCGCCGAAGCGGACCAGAACGTCTCGGATGGGCTCGTCGCTACGGTTGGTGATGTCGACGTGCCACCGGTCGTACCCTTGCAGCTCGATGTCCAGGGCGTTACGGGGTCCCCGGTTCCCTCCCGCACGAACCTCGCCGTCTCCCTCCGCGGAGCCGGACGCGCCCAAGACGCCATCGCCCTCGAAGAGCACATTCTCGCCGACTACCAGCGAGTCCTCGGATCCGTACACCCCCAGACGCTCACCGCCCGCGCCAATCTTGCCGCCTCCTATCTCGAATCAGGCCGGGTGGAGGAGGCCGTCGCCGTCGGGGAGCACATTCTCGCCGACTACCAGCGAGTCCTCGGATCCGTACACCCCCAGACACTCCACGCCCGCACGAACCTTGCCGCCTCCTATCTCGAATCAGGCCGGGTAGCGGAGGCCATCGCCCTCGGGGAGCACGTGGCCGCCGATCACGACCGACTGCTCGGCCTGGACCATGCCGACACCTTTCGCGCCCGTGCCAATCTTTCAGCGTCGTACCGCCGAGCGGGCCGCACCACCGAGGCGGAAGCTGTGGAGGAACGGCTTGCCCCCGACCGTGACGAGCTCAGTCTTGGCCTCTACATCGGCAGGGTTGCCGGGAACACTGGGGGAAGATGGATCACCCGGCGCAAGACCTGAGTGCGGGCCGCACAGCTTGGACGTGTGAGGACCGGGCCTCACAGACCGAACCGCCCCACAGGACAACAGGACGAACGCGTCGCTTACGTCTCGTCGTCGCGATGATCTTGAATCGTCAGACGGGCGCCCGTGACCGGTCGAAAAGCTGCGCCTTCGCGTGCTGCTCGCGGTGACGGGGCGCAGTGCTGGAGGGGACAGTGCCGAGCCCGCGAAGCCGAGCGCTTCCAAGCCGGCCAGCGACGCGAAGGCAAACGCTAGGTGGTTGCCCGCTCTGGCCGCCGCGAGCTAGAAGGCATCGGCGAAGTCGTCTTCCTTTAGTATCAGGCGGTTCCGTACGTCCCGGGGGATCAAGAGTTTCATGTGGATGCGCGGCGCGCGCACGCCCTCTACCCTGGTCCGCTTGATCTTGCATTTGACGCCGATGCGGTGCAGGTCGGCGGCCATGGCCTCCATACCGCCTTCCTCCCAGCGGGCACGGAACGACTTACCGTTGTGAACCGCCACCCACCGATCTTTGGTTGAGTCAGGGTCCATGGCGTCCAGTTGCTTGATGAGATCGTCCAGCGTCTTTTCGGCTTGCTCCTTGGTGAAGCGCGTCTTCGTGAATCGGCCGCCCGGCTCAAGTCCGGTCATGTAGTAGCTGACGGACTCTTCGAGGCGCTTCTGTTCCTTCCGTGCGTCGGCTCCCTGCCGGTACTCGCGGGTCATCACCGGCTCGTCGCCCAGAACCTTCAGGACGTCGTCAACGAGCCTGCGATAGATCCCGTCCGGGTTCGGCGCGCCTTGGCCCCCGCTCTTGCACTCGTTGCACCGCAGATACGTGTACGCCCTGCCGTTGTAGGTGGTCTTCTTCACCCTCATGTTGGTGCCGCAGTCGTGGCAGATCAGGACTCCGAGGAACTTGGTTGCCCCCTCGGGGTTACGGGGCGGCTGGTCCCGTCGGCGTTGGTCCAGCGCCTGCCGAAGGCTGTTGAACTCGTCCTCAGTGAAGATGGCGTCAGCTACGCGGATGGGCTTGGCGTCACTACCGAGAACGATCTTCGAGCGCCGTACGCCGCCGTTCTTGTCCTCTTCTACTCGGTACCCCATGAGCGCCGGATTTCTGAGTCGTCGGATGAGAGTCGACGTTGTCAGCCCCGGTCCGCAGAGCTTGGAGCGTACGAGCACCTTCGCCATGCGTCGGGCGGATGCCGGCTGTGCTCTCGTGGCTGCCTTGCGGCACCAGTGCAGCGCCCTGTAGGCGCTCTTGCTGATGACGAGAACGACCCTGCCACCCTCGTCTTCCGCTGTCTCGTAACCGTATGCGGGCTTGCCCACAAGCCAGTCGCTCTGTGTCTTGGTGTAGTCCCACAGGCTCGCCACGCGGGTGCTCGTGTTGGCGGCCTCGATCTCGGCAATGCCGCCGATGATCGTGACCATGATCTTCCCGGCCCTCGTGGTCAGATCGATGGAGTCGTTCTTGGAGACGAGGTTCTTTCCGTACTTCAGACACCAGTCGATCATGGTGCTGAGGTCAGTGAACCTTTCCCGGTAAGCGATCATGCCTGTGTGTGAACGTTCAGATGGTGCGGTCGTATTCAAGTTGGAGTAGGACGAGGGCTGCGGCGGCGATCTGGGTGATGCGGCTGGGATCGAGGCTGACCCGCCGCAGGGCCTTGAAGGTGGTCTTGAGCAGGGCGTTCGCGCGTTCGCACATCCCGTGGATACCTCGGATGACCTTGTTGAAGGTCTGCTGGGCTTCGGTGAGTTCACCGCCCGCGGGCTTCTTGACCGGGTGACGGAAGCCGTCTCCGGCGTTCTCGTAGCCGAGGTCGACCAGGGTGAGGGTGCCCAGTTGGTCGGCGAGCCGGTTCAGCGCATCGAGCAGCCCGTGGTGGCGGGCGCAGGTAGTGTCGTGCTCGCGGCCGGGCCGCACCGGCGAGACCCAGATCGGCCAGCCGTCCGGGGCGGAGATGACCTGCACGTTGCCGCCGTGATGCTTGTGCTTCCCGGACCACCAGAGGTCTGCCCCGTTGGGCCCCGGGGCCGCGACACGGTCGGTGCGGATGACCGTGCCGTCCAGATTGAGATGGGTCAGGCCGGCCGCCTTCGCCCGTTCCAGCGCGGTGGCCAGGTCCGGTGCCCCGGCCGCCAGGACCGTCAGCCCTTCGTGCAGGTATCGGTAGGCGGTGGACGTGGACAGGGCGTTGTCGCGGGCGAGTTGGGCCAGGCGGGTGCCGTCGATGAACCAGCGCAGGATCAGCACGGCCTGCTTGAAGCAGCCCAGGGCGCGGCGCCCGCGGCGGGTGCCGACCTCGGTTCGATGGCTTCGCAGGAGCCGGGCCAGGTGCTCGGCGGTGGAGCGCCGGACATCGAGCACGGCGGTGTATGTGACACTGGTCGGCACGTGAGGCCCCTCGGTCGGATCTTTCTGTTGCAAGATCGTTCCTACCAGGGGCCTTACGCCTGCCCGGAGTTGGGAGTGCACCACGAGACACCCGGAGGCGATCACACTCAGCGACCGCCGGTTACCGAGAAAGGCTCAATAAGGCGCCGTACGAAACGGTCCAGCTTCCAGAAGAGCAGTACGTCGAACTCCGGCACCCGGTTGTTGAGCCAGTCCCCGAGCTCTTTGCGCTTCCAGGGGGGAACCTTGGTCGCCGACACGTTGAGGTCACTTGCGACGCCGACGACTCGATAGCCGCGTTCTCTGGCGAGCATGCGTAGATCAAGCTCTTGCCGGGCCGGTGACGTCGTATCGTCCGTGAGGACGGACAGGCGCACGGACAACAGAGCCCGCGGAGCGTCGTCGGGTAACAGGTCCTCTGCCTTCTTCAGCTCCTTTAAGAGCGCAAGGTCGGCCTTCGTCCACTCGATCTCGACGGCGTACTGCTTCTGGTCTGTCGCGCTTCGCGTCCTGGTTCGTTTCCCCATACCAATCAACGTACTTCGTGCATCCAGATCGGCCCGACGGGACAGAAGCTGCTGCCGCTGACGGTCAAGAGCGCGGCACCGGCGCCTGCGGCGAGTGGGCACGCGCACTGAGGTGAGCTAGCCGCTGTGAGACCACTCGAGCCCCCTCCCTGAATGGGAGGGGGCTCGACGGCTCACTGGGTCCGCACTCGGTCAGTCTCGGTACCGGCGATCCACGTTGTAGGCTCGTGCTGACCGTTGGCATGGCCCGCCGTTCTTGGCTGTGGGCCCGCGCTGGTGTACGTGGGCAATCCGTCTTCGAGCCATGGGGCATGATCCCCGGATCCGCCCTGATCCCCGGAGGTGCTCCCCGACATCCAGAGCTGACTCCCAGGGGAGTGGTCGGCGGCAGCTCGCGATCGCTGCTTGGGCGCACCGCCCTTCACGTCAGCAGGCGAAGCGGAGAACCTGCCGCCCAAGCTGCGATGTCTTCGACGGCATCGCGGTAGAAGACCTCGTACAGGTCCCGGCTCACGTATCCGATGTGCGGGGTCACCACGGCGTTGTGCACGGAGCGCAGAGGGTGGTCGGCGGGCAGTGGTTCGCGGTCGAAGACGTCCAGTGCCGCCCCCGCGATCGTTTTCTCGTTGAGAGCCCGCAAGAGGGCAGTCTCGTCTATCACAGGCCCTCGTGACGTGTTGACCAAAATCGCTGTGGACTTCATCGAGCGCAATTCACGCTCGCCGACCAGTCCGCGTGTCCGCTTGCTGAGCACGACGTGAATGCTCAGTACGTCCGAGCGAGAGAACAGGGCTCTCCGGGCATGAGTGTGGGCTGGTGGGTGGGATCTCGGGGTCAATGTATTGATCGGGTTGGATCGTTCCGCCTGGGGTGGTGAAACGTAGGACGCGCACGGGGCGGACCGTAGATTCGGAGGCTGTCGAAGGCCGTACCGAAGCTACAGGAGTCCACGCACCGTGCGCGTCACCACCGCATTCAACCGCCTCCTGGAGCTTCCTGGCGTGAGCGTCACCGACGTGTCGTTCGGCGAGGACCGGGTGATCGTGGACGTGGCGCTGACCCGCCGGTGTCTGGCCTGCCCGGAGACCGGCTGCGGTTTCACCACCCGCACGCGTTACGACACCAGGCCGGTGTCCTCCTGCTGGAGGCACCTGGACCTGGGCCGCTGGGGCCTGGTCGTCCGGGCCGGCCTGCGCCGCCTGCGCTGCCCCGAGCACGGCGTCAAGATCGAAGCCGTGCCCTTCGCCCGGCACCACTGCGGCTTCACCCGCGACTTCGAGGATGTCATCGCCTACCTGGCCACCCGCACCGACAAGACCACCATCACCCGCCTGCAGCGCATCGACTGGCACACCGTGGGCCGCATCTGCGCCCGCGTCGTCGCCGACGGCCTCGACGAGGACAGACTCGACCACCTGGTCACCATCGGGGTGGACGAGGTCAGCTGGAAGAAGCACCACAACTACCTGACCCTGGTCACCGACCACACCGGCAAGAAGATCGTCTGGGGATCCGAGGGCAAGGACAGCGAGACCCTGGACGAGTTCTTCGATGAACTCGGCCCCGAGCGCGCTGCAGAACTGGCCGCGGTCAGCATGGACATGGGGCCGGCCTTCGCCAAGAGCGTTGGCGAAGAAGGCCACGCCCCGCAGGCCGTGATCTGCATCGACCCGTTCCACGCGGTCAAGCTCGTCGGTGACGCCCTGGACGCCGTGCGCCGCGAGGCATGGAACGAGCTGCGCCAACTCGGCGATCAGGCTGCGGCAAAGAAGTTCAAGGGCGCCCGCTGGAGCCTGCTGAAGAACCCGGAGAACCTCACCGACGAGCAGGCCACGACCCTGCGCAAGCTCAAACGGAAGGGCGGCGGAGTCTGGCGAGCCTACCGGCTCAAGGAATCCTTCCGCGCGATCTTCGCCGGGGACCTGGACGCCGGCGAGGCAGGCGAGTTGATCGACCGCTGGATCTCGCAGGCCCAACGCTCCCAACTGCCCGCGTTCATCAAGGCAGCCAAGACCATCCGCAAGTTCCGCGACGGGATCCTGGCCTCCATCCGCCTGAAGATCAACAATGGTCGGGCCGAAGGCCTCAACAACCACGTCAGGCTACTGATCCGCCGCGCCTACGGCTTCCACACCGCCACAGCCGCCCTCGCCCTCGTCATGCTCACCTGCGGACCCATCACCCTTGTCCTACCCCACGAACGACCCCGAACCCGGACCGGCTGACCCACATCCATGCCCGGAGAGCCGAGAACAGCTCGTCGCGTGAAACGTAGGCCACGCCCTTCGCCCGCGCGTCCTCCGGTTTGAGGTTCTGGCTCCAGGCGATCGTGTCCATGCCGAAGGCCGCACCGATTTCTGCTACCCGGGTGCCCACGGCCCCGGCGTTGTTCCGTTACGTCCGACTTCGTAGTAGTTGATCAGATGCCGTAGACGGCGAAGGCGTCGTTGTGGTTGAGGAGATCGCGGCGGGCGTGGGCGATGTTGGCTCGTCCGGCGAGGCGGAACGTGCTGCCCAGGTTGCGGAAGCTGGCCAGGGTTCGGGGGGCGGTGCCGGTCCGGACCTGGGAGTTGTCCTCGTGGAAAGTGACGTCCCGCACCCAGTGGATCTTGTTTTCGATGGACCAGTGGGCCCTCTCGTAGTGGTTGAGGTGAGCGGGGCCGGCGAGGTGGGCGGGCATACTGGTGACGCCGAAGACGATCTCCTTCCCGGTCCAGGTGCCGTCGAGGCCGCCGGTGTCACGGCGCAGGCGGAAGACCTGTCCCGCGCCGGGGAAGAGGGCGTCGTCGGCTTGGGCGGTGCGGATCGTGCGGCGCTCGGTGCGCCCGTGCCCACGGTCGTCCTCGGCCTCGGTGGTCTCGGTCCACTCGGCGTCGGTGCCGGCCAGCAGCGCCTGGGCGGCGGCGCGGGCCAGCGGCTGGTTCCCCTTCAGGATCAGGACGTAGTGGGCGTCGAGCCGGTCCGTGATCAGGCGGGCGGTCTTCTTTGTGGTGTGCAGGGCATCCAGGGTGAACACCCATCCAGGCAAGGCGAGTTGGGCCAGCAGGGTGCGGGCCGCCTCGCCCTCGCCGCGCTTGTCCGGAACCTGGGTCTGGCCGAGGACCGCGCCGCTGGCGTGGGCGACCGCCCCGACCAGGAAGACCCGCCCCGATTCGGTGCGGGCGCCGGTCAGGGCCTTGCCGTCGAAAGCCGCGGCGGGCAGGAGCCCGGCCGGCGCCGGGTGTTCCACGGCCCGCTGGGCGGCGCGGCGCTGTTCGCGCTCGATGGGCCCCGGGGTGCACGGGATCTCGGGCGCCGTTGCGGTTCCGGCCGCGACTTCGGTGACGTAAGCACAGGTCGCCGCGTCCAGGGCGTCGGCGTCCAGGTCGGCGAGCACGCGGCGGAAGGTGCGTTCGCTGGGTACGAGGTACTGGCCGGCCAGCGGGTCGTACCGGGCGCCGATGCGTGCCAGTTTGATCTGCGGGGCGCGGGTGGCCCACTGCCAGATCGCGGTCACGGAGTCGCCGCCGACCACCAGCGTCGCGCACGCAGCCAGCACCAGGATCACCACCAGAGGATGCCGCCGCCCTCGCTCCGCGCGCCGGTCAGGGACCTGGCGCAGCCTGCTGACCAGCGCAGACTCCGCTGCCGCAGGGTCGGCGGCGAGCTCGGCCTCCCACAGCGCGAGGTCGGTGAGCTGGCCAAGGACAGAGCTGATCAGAGAGGATGCGGACACGAGCGCGGCTCCTGAGACGATCTTCTGGCGTAGGAACCTGAAAGGTCATCAGAGGCCGCGCTCGCCTCGCAACTTGCCACCTCACCCCACGGACAAACGACCCAAAACCCATCAAAGATCAACTACGCCGGGGCCGTGCCCGGGTGCCCAGTCGTCCCAGGCCCAGGATTCCCAGGGTGGCGCCGCTCAGACTCGTACCCAGCCCCACTTGCCAGCCGCCGGAACGTACGGACGCTACCTGCTGTGGAATCAAACGTGCTGCGGAAAGTATCAGTCCCCACGTAAGTTCAACGGTCGGGTGTGAGAAGTAACCTGTTCCGCAGACGGTGATGCCCAACTCTCGGGCGGCGTGGAGATCGATCGCCGCGTTGACAGGGGCGGTGGTGACGAGCAACCGCACTTGAGGCAGTTGGCCCAGCGTCGATGAAGGAAATGGTGTGCGCTCACGCATAGCCACCACTACGTCGTAGTCGGCCAAAGCCGCCACGGTCGCTTCCTCGTTGGCGAACGGCCTGTTGAAGACGTCTGTGTGAGCGTCCAGCGAATCCCAGTCAGCCAGACTCAGAGCAACATTCTGATAGTCGTCCAGAATCGCGATCTTCATCGTTCCTGGCTTCCCTCGTCGGTCTCGAATGGGCGGCCGAAGCGTCAGCCCTGATGGCGGTGGGTGTAGAAGCCCTGTCCGGTCTTGACGCCCAAGTGGCCGGCGTCGACGTACTTCTTCAGCAACTGGCGAGGCCCTGTGGGCAGGTTCGGGTTCTCGGCGGCGTAGTGGTTCTCGATGTCCAGGACCACGTCCAAGCCGACCTGGTCCATCATCTGGAAGGGCCCGGCGGACCCGCCCATGTTGATCTTCCGCATCTCGTCGATGTCCTGTGGTGTGGACACCCCCTCGGCCACCTCTTCGAGGGCTTCGCGCTTGATGGCCGCCCTGATGCGGTTGAAGATGAAGCCCGTTGACTTCTTGTGCGCCTCGAACGGGAACACCCCGTACCGGGGGAGCTCCCTCTTGAGCAGTTCCATGATGCCCGGGTCGGTACGGCCGTCGGACATGAGGTCGACGGCGTTCTGTGCGGGCGGCATGGAGAAGTGCATGTTGAGCACCCGCTCGGGGTGCTCGACCCGGTCGATGAACTCGCTCGACGCGTAGGAGGAGGAGTTGCTGGCCAGGATCGCGTCGGGTGGCGCGGTGCGGTCGAGTTCCCCGAAGATCTCTTTCTTCAGGTCCAGGTGCTCGGGCACGGCCTCGACCGCGAGCCAGGCTTCGGCGAGGGCTTCGGCCATGTCGCCGGTGATGACCACCCGGCCCGGCTTGCCGCCCTCGGCCTTCGCGGCGACCTGAGCCACGTTCTCCTCGACGTACTTCCGCGCTGCCTCCCCTGCCTGCGCGGACTTGTCGAAGATCCGGACCAGCCCACCCCGGCCGGCGAACATCAGCGCGATCCTGCGGCCGAGGGTGCCTGCCCCGATCACGGCGACCGGACGGTTCTCCATGTCGGTGGGAAGGGCGAAGGCCATGATCATGCCTGCTTTCGTGACGGTTGCTGTGAGGGCGCACACCGGCCACCCCAGTCTCGGCAGCGGCCTTGTCGGACAGCGACCGGAGCGGGCCGTACGAGGGCGGTAGACGTGAAGCACCTGCGGGGAAGGCCTGCCCGGTCCGCTCTCCGCCTCTCCGTTGTGCCCGGTCTCTTCCTCGGGTGGCCCAACGGGAGTCGCGCGGCAGCGCGGATGGGACTGCGATGGAAGGCGCAAGGAGGCCACCGAGGAGAGAGGCGAGGGGTGCCGAGGTGTGGGACGAACTGATGGTGCTGGCGGCCGTGTCCGGGAGCATTCTGCGGGTCGGCATCGCGGACGGACGGGTGGAGACGCTGGTCGGGGATGCGGGCTCGTTCCCGGACGGGATCGTGGTTGAGTCCGGGACCGTGTACTGGACGACGATGGGCACGCCGACCGTCGATCCCGCCAAGGGCTCCGGGGAGGCAGCGCAGGACTTCTCCCGGCGTAACGGCGGCCTGCACGCGATGCAGCTGGACGGCACCGGTCGGCGGGACGTGGTCTCGCCCGGCACGATCACCACTGGTAAGCAACTGACGTCTGACGGCGCCGGGTTCCTGTACTGGTGCGACCGGGAGGGCCGCCGGGTCGGTGGGGTGCGGACGGACGGCAGCGGCCTGACCGATCTGGTGGTCAACCCGCCCGGCGACATCTCCCAGGAGTGCGTGGGCGTGGCGGTGGATCCCGTCCACGGATACCTCTACTGGACGCAGAAAGGCCCGGCCAAGGGCGGCAAAGGCCGTATCTTCCGCGCCGGCCTGGAGCTGCCGACCGGGGAGAGCCCGGAGCGGCGCACGGACATCGAACTGCTCTGGTCCGACCTGCCCGAGCCGATCGACCTGCACCTCGACGGTGACTGGCTCTACTGGACCGACCGTGGCGCGCCGCCGGGCGGAAACACGCTCAACCGGGCCTCGATCCCGGCAGCGGGAGCATCGGGCGAGCCCCCGCAGATCCTGGCGAGCGGCTTCGCCGAGACGATCGGGCTGGCTGTCGACCCGGCCGCCGGCGTCGCCTATGTGTCCGATCTGGGCGGTCACATCCGCGCCGTTCCGCTGCCCGGCGGCCCGGCCGAAGAGGCAGGGGAACATGACATCGCGTCCCTCTCCCATCCACTGACGGGGATTGCGGGTCTCAGCAGCCGCTGAACGCCGGCACCGCCACGGCTCTTTCACGATCAGGCCTGGCCACGGCTGCGTTCCGGGACTCCCACCCCGGTCGTGGTCGTCTCGATCTTCGAGGGTCGGGGTGAGAGATTCCGCGGCGCTCAGGCCGTGACGCCCTCGATCGCCACGGGAAGGTGACGGGGGCCGCGCAGCACCGCGTTGGCCCGGTACGGCGGCGGGTCTTCGAGCAGTCGGGAGAACTTGACCCGGCGGAACAGTTCGGGCACAGCCAGATGGAGTTCTATCCGGGCGAGGGGGGCGCCGAAGCAGTAGTGGATGCCGGTGTAGAAGCCCAGGTGCTCGTTGTCCTTGCGGTCGGGGTCGAACCGGTCGGGGTCCTTGAAGCGCTTGGGGTCGCGGTTGGCCGCGGCCAGCATGAGCCAGACCGGCGAGCCCTTGGGGATCGTGGTGCCGGCGACGTCGATGTCGGCCAGGGCGGTGGTCCACGGGACGAATTGGACCGGGGGCTCGTACCGCAGCACTTCCTCGATGAGCGGGACGGCCAGCTCCGGCTCCTTCTGGAACCGCTCAAGGATGTCGGGGTGGCGCAGCAGGGTCAGGGTCGTGTTGGTGATCGCGTTGACGGTGGTCTCGTGGCCGGCGACCAGGAGCAGCACCGCGGTGGCCTCCAGGTCTTCCGGTGTCATGTCGGGGGCGAGTGCGCTGAGAATCCCGGGGCCGGGGTGGCGGCGCTTGGTCTCGATCAGGTCGGACAGGTAGGCGCCCAGGTCCTGGCGCGCCTGCTGTCCCTTTGCCTGGCCTTCCTCGCCGGCTTGTGGATCGAGTGACGATGCCAGGGCATCGGCCCAGCCGTGGAAGCGCGGTTCGTCCTCGCGCGGCACGCCGAGGACCTTGCAGATGGCGGTGACGGGCAGGGGGTAGGCGAAGTCCTCGACGATGTCGACCTGGTCCTTGCCTTCGAAGGAGTCGAGCAGCTCGGTGACGACCTTGGACAGGTCTCCGCGCAGGTCGTCGAGGAACCTGGGGCTGTGCGGGGGACCGAACGGCCGGTTGATGGTGTCGCGCAGCCGGTCGTGTACCGGCGGGTCGGTGAAGATGAAGCTCGGTGGCAGGCCTGTGTCCTCCGCTTCTGCTGTGCGGGCGTAGCCGGGTGGACGGTTGCGCGTGTCGTTGCTCAGCCGCGGGTCGTTGGCCAGGCTCCGCACCTCGTAGTAGGTGCTGACCAGGTAGGTGCCGTCGTCCTCCCGCCTGACCGGTGTCTTGCGCAGTTCCGCGTACAGCGGGTACGGATCGGCTCGATTGGCGTAGTCGGTGATCTGCGCGGAGATGGTGCCGGACGTCATGGCGTCTCCTCGGGGCTCTGGGCGGCACAGGGCCGGTGATCAGGCATATGACGGAGTGAACTCGACACGCCGCTCGCTCGGTGAGTGACCCGTCAGCGTGACGGTGGGGCCGTGGGTGGGCAGGTGGGGGTCGGGGAAGGCCGGGTCGACCGGCTGCAGCGTCTCGGTTCGGCGGTCGACCGAGCGGTACTCCGGGGGGAAGGGCGCTCCGGCCGCGATCTGCTGCTCGTAGAACCCCAGCCACTTGCCTCCGTCGAAGGACGCCGCGGCGATGACGCGGCCGCGGTACCCGTACACCGCCACGAACCGCGCCTCGGCGAGCGTCCCCTGGGCGACGACCAGTTGGTCGGCCAGCGGGGGAACACCCACCGACTTGATGTTGACACCGAACTGGGAGGACCAGAACATCGGCAGCCACAGGTGAGGACGGCGGTCCGGACCTGCACAGATCATGTTGTGGGCGGCGATCTCGGCCTGTTCGACCGCGTTGCCCCAGTGCTCCAATGCCAGGAACTGGTAATCGAACAGCGGGTGGGGGCTGCGTGCGACGTCTCCGGCGGCGTAGATGTCGTCGGTGACGATGCCGTTGACGTCGAACACCCGGCACCCGGCGTCGCATGCGATCCCCCGGGGACCCGCGGCCACACCCGAGCCGGCGAGCCATTCGGTGTTCCGCATGGCACCGAGCGAGACGACCGCCACCTCCACGTCGATCGCCGAACCGTCGGACAGATGGGCGCGCCTGAGTCGTCCCACGTAGTCGCCCTCCAGGGCAGTGACGCTGATGCCGCAGCGGAGGTCGACTCCGTGCTTGCGCTGCAGCCCGTCCGCGACCGAGCCGACCACTCCGCCGAGTGCGCCCACCAGCGGTGCCGGGCCGCGTTCGGCGACCGTGACCTCAAGGCCCAGCTCCCGGCAGACGGAGGCGACCTCGGAGCCCGTGAAACCGGCGCCGATCACCAGCACCCGGGACACGCCCCCGGTCAGCTTCCGGTGCAGGCGTGCGGAGTCGTCGCGGGTACGCAGCACGAACACCCCGTCCAGCGTGGCCTCTTCGGGGTGGATCCAGGGTCGCGCTCTGGTCCCGGTGGTGATCAGCAGGCGGTCGTAGGGGACGGTGTCGCCGTTCGCCAGGCGTACCTGTTTGGCGTCCCGGTCCAGGCCCTCGGCGGCGACGCCCAGACGCCATTCGGCGTCGATGTCACGCCGCCGCGGCAGCACGGTGTCCTCGGGCCGTGCCCGTCCGAGCAGCGCCTGCTTGGACAGCGGCGGCCGGTCGTAGGGTTCGTACGGCTCGTCGCCGATCATGGTCAGCGATCCGGTGAAGCCCTGGTCGCGCAAGGTCTCCGCCGCGCGCAGGCCGGCCAGCGAGGCTCCGACGACGACAATGCGGCCCTGGCGCCGCAGGACCTCGACGTCCGTGTCAGCCGACATGGGGCTCCACACCCTTCGTCGGCTCGTCCGAGTAGTCGACGAGAATGGCCTGAACCGGGCAGGCGGCAGCTGCCTTCTCCACCCGGTCGCGCTGTGCCTCGTCGAAGCGAGGGGAGAACAGCAGCGCTTCGTCCCCGTGCAGGGAGAAGACGTCCGGGGCGAGGAAGACGCACTGCGCGAATCCCTGGCACCGGTTGAGATCGACGACAAGCCTCATCTGGAACCCGCTCCCTGATCAGGTCGCGGTCGCCACAAGCTCCCGCAGCCCTTGCGCTCGGTCCACACGATCTGTTGGCATGCCTCACCATCAGAATCGACTCCTTCGGAGCGGCACGCAAACCGGAGCGGCGGCTTGGGAAGCCGTCTCTCCGTCGAAGGGGATCGGGGGACGGACACGGGCCCGACGGGGTAGTAGCCGCTGCCGCTGACGGTCAAGAACGCGGCACCGGCTCCTGCTGCGAGTGGGCACACGCTCCGAAGTGCGGCCCCTGGCGACACCGCTCCTGGTCACACCGAGCGGGAAAGCTGTTCACGCACCCATGAAGGATCGGGGTTGACGTACGGCTGACCCGCCACGATGACAGTCGGCACGGTTTCATTGCCCTCGTTGACCGCTCTCACCGCTGCCGCTCCAGCCGGGTCGCGCCAGATGTCGACCCAATGCAACTGGCGGGCGCTACGACCCAACCGGATGCGCAGCCGCAGACAGTACGTGCAGCCCGGCCGCCAGAAGACGACCGGCCGTCCGTCGACCGCGCTGCGGCTCTGCGCCTCCAGCGCACCGATCGACCTCGGGAAGATCAGGGGTGAGTTCACGCCTGCGAGCAGCACGAACATCAGCAGGAGTACGGCGGCCGCGCCGAGGTTCTCACTGTGGATCAGCCCGGTCGCAACGACCGAGCCGCAGAGGACGAGCAAGGTCGGCAGGATCCAGGCGCGCGTCATGGTGACGCAGGCTATCGACAAGTCGAAATGCTTCGAACCAGGCCGGTTGGTTTTGTGCGCAGCCGAGCGCACTCCCCGGCCGTCCTGGGGCCGTTGAAAGGGCGCACGGCACCCACCCCGGGACGCGCACGGCACCACCCACCCCTCTCCCGCCCAGTCCGCCTGGGCCGCCGATTTGAAGAATCCTTGAAAGAAACAACCATTGATCATTCAAGTTAGGAATGCCTAACCGAACCTCGCTCTGGATGTTCCTCCCTCCAAGGACGGTCGGCCATGCCCCCGCTCAGCCCGTTTCCGCCTGCCCTGCCACTCGCCGTGGCGCCGCCCTCGACTCCCCTCGGCCCGTTCGAGGACAGCGCCGTTGCGTGGGCGGCCTGGGTGACGTTGATGGGCCTCGTCGGGCTGACGGCCCTTGCGCTCGTGGCCGCGGGACCGCCCGCCGGATCGGACCGGGCACGCTCGCTGCGGTGACGGTCCGTCTGTCCCGCGCGGCGGTGGTGCTCGGGCTTCTGGCCGTACCCGCCGTCCTCACCGGGCTCGCCCACGGCGCGTCGGAGGACGGCAGCGGCTACGACTACGGTGCGGCGTGGAGCGCGCTGTACGACGGCAGCAACGCCGGCCGTCTGTCCGGGCTGGAGGTCACCCTCGTCCTCGCCGGTGCCGTGGTGCTCGCTCCGCTCTGCGCGCGCCGGGTGGCGGCGGGTCCGGCCCGGAGGTGGTTGCTGGCCGTCGGACTGGGGGCCGGCGCGGTGGCCTTGGGGACCACCAAGTTCCCGGACGAGGTACCGGAGGACTGGGACCGCACCATCTTCGAGACGCTGATGTGGATGCTGCACCTGCTCGGCGGTGCGGTCTGGCTGGGTGGACTGGCGGGCCTGGCGCTGCTCGCGCTGCCGGGCGCGGTCGGCCCCGCCGAACGGGAAGCGTTCTGGTCGCCGTCGATACGCCGCTTCTCCGCCGCCGCGATGAGCTGCGTCGCCGCCATCGCCCTTTCGGGTCTGTTCCTGTACTGGGAGCACGTCGACGGTCCGTCCCAGCTGCTCACGACCATGTACGGGTGCGTGCTCGGCGTGAAGATCCTCATCTTCGGCGTCCTGCTGCTCCTCGGTGCCTTCAACCAGTTCTGGCTGCACCCGAGGATCGACGCTCTGCGTGCCACAGGCGACGTACGCCCGCTGCGCACGGTCCTCGTCCGGGAGTTCCCCGTCGTGGTGACGGTCGAGACCCTCCTCGGGATGGTGTTGTTGTTCGTCGCGCCATTCCTGCACGGTTCGGCGCGCAACCAGGCCTTCCAGGCCGACGTGGCCAGGCGCTCCCCGGTCCTTCCGGACGACCTGCCCAAGCTCCCGCCCAAGGAGGTCAGCGCGTCCACGTGGGTCTGGGGAACGGCCGAAACTCTTGTCCTCGTCGCTCTGTTGGTCGCGGGCTACTGGTTCTTCGGCAGGCTTGCCCGCCGGCGTGCCGCGGCCGCGGCGGGCGCCACGACGAGCAACCCGGGCGACCTCGTCCAGGCGTCGTGAGACGAGGCCCCCGGCTTGGGTGGCGAACCGTCAAAGGCTCACCCCGCAGCGGCCATACACATCGGCCCGACCGGGATGAAGCCCGTGTGGCGCGGTCTATCCCTCACCCGCCCGGTGGCGGCGGCATGACCTGAGCCGCGGACGGCGAAGGCGACAGGGCGGCTTCGGGGGACCGCCCGCGGCCTCGCTCATCTCCGCACCTCCTCCGTATGGGGTAAAAGGGTCCCCCGTTTGCCCCATTGATGACACAACTCGCCTGATTGATCGGCGCGTTGGAAGTAAGGAGATTTGACCGTGCCCCGTCGCAACGTCAGCATATGCTCATGACATCCATTTCCAATATGAGTGTCGCCGGAGCCGCCGGACCCGTACGGGAAGCGTCGACGCGGGTCGGCACAGGCCGGCCGTACGCGGACGGCCGGCCTGTGGTCTAGGGTGTCTATGACGCCCACGTCTACCGGGAGTTGTAAGGCAGCAGCGCCATCTCACGTGTGTTCTTGATGGCCTGCGCAATCTGCCGCTGCTGCTGACGCGTCACGTGGGTCACCCGGCGGCTGCGGATCTTTCCGCGGTCGGAGATGAACTTCCGCAGCAGGTCGGTGTCCTTGTAGTCGATGTACGTGATGCCCGCGGCGTCCAGCGGGTTGGCGCGCCGGCGCTTGGCCGGCTGCCGCAGGGTGCTCGTGCGTCGGGGGGGCATGGTCGGGTCGGTCCTCTCTCCATGGGGTGGGGTCGGCCATGCGGGTTCCGCGGCTCACCAGGCCGGACGAGTGGATGCCGTCATGTCGTCGGGCCGGAGCGTCACCGGAACGGGGCACGGTTCAGGCCACTGGGTCGAGCAAGTCGTCGAAGGCGTGCGGCAGTTCCTGCCAGCCCTCCCTGCCCACCGCGTACTCGTCGTCGGTGAGCAGGCACGAGTCGAGCAGGGCCGGCAGACCCTCGCGGTCCAGGCCGGGTGAGGTGAAGGTGAGGTACTGGCAGCGGTCACCATGCTCGGGGTGCCAGTTCAGGGAGGCCGCGACGCGACGTTCGGCAGGAACCATCTCCCAGGCGGCATCAGGCAGCGCAGCCAGCCAGGGCCCGGCCGATTCCACACACAGTGCCCCGCCCGCGGCGTCCCACGACAGCAGGGTGTCGGGCCGGTCGGCCAGCCAGAACCGTCCGCGGCTGCGGGCGGCGGCGCAGGTCAGCTCCTCCAGCGCGGCATAGAGGCGCTGTGGGTGGAAGGGCCGTTCACGCCGCCAGACAAGGGTGCTCACGCCGTGCTCGTCGCACGCCTGCGGCAGCAGGGCAACGGCAGGACGAGTCCCGGGTCGACCGCGGTGGCGACCCCGGTCAGCATCAGCGGGGCTCCTGCGGCGGCGATGACGGGGGCCATGCCCTCGGGTTCGACGGAGTCCCACAGTTCCACGACGGCCAGCCGGTGCCTGCCCTCCCGCGCAATCCGCAGCAGTTCGGGGACGAGGTCCTCGCGCAGCGCGCAGCACGCGCAGTCGTTGACCAAGGGGGCGTCGCCGCGGGCCAGCAGGCCGCCGGCGTCACGTACCGTGCGGTGCACCGCGCTGTCGACGGCGGCCGTCAGGTCGTGGTACAGCGCGACCGAACCGGGGACCGTGCGCAGGATCTCTTCCACGGCGGCCCGGCGGGCGTCGGCGTGCAGTCCGGCGACGATCGCGACCGGCAGCCGCGCCTGGTCCTCGCTCACGGCTTGCTCCGTTCGTGTCCGTAGCGCCGCTCGAAGCGCTCGACCCGTCCCGCGGTGTCCAGGACCCGCTGGGTGCCGGTGTAGAAGGGGTGACTCGCCGAGGAGATCTCGACGTCGATGACCGAGTAGGTGTTGCCGTCCTCCCACTCGACGGTCTTGTCGCTCGTGGCCGTCGACCGGGTGAGGAAGGCGAAGTCGGCGACCTTGTCGCGGAAGACGACGGGGCGGTAGGCGGGGTGGATTCCGGGGTTCACGGCTGTCAGCGCTCCTCACGGAAGTCGACGTGGCGGCCGACGAGCGGGTCGTACTTGCGCAGCGTCAACCGGTCCGGGTTGTTACGGCGGTTCTTGCGGGTCACGTAGGTGTAGCCGGTGCCGGCGGTGGACCTCAGCTTGATGATCGGGCGCAGTTCGTTACGGGCCATGGGCAGCACCCTACAGGAGATTGGTTTTCATTTTCATTTAGCGCTACTGTGCTGCCACCCCACGAGGAGGAAACATGTCCGCCCATTGCCAACTCGCCGGTCGGCAGCCCGGCTTCGGCCACCACATCTCCCACTCGCACCGGCGCGGCAGGCGCCGCTTCGACCCGAACATCCAGCGCAAGCGCTACTGGCTGCCGAGCGAAGGACGCCACGTCCGGCTCACTCTCTCCGCCAAGGGCTCAAGACGGTCGATGCGATCGGCATCGAAGCAGCGGTGGCCCGCATCCGCGCCCGGGGAGGGAAGATCTGATGGCGAAGAAGAGCAAGATCGCGAAAAACGATCAGCGGCGCCGGATCGTGGCCCGCTTTGCCGCGCGCCGCGCTGAACTCAAGGCGATCATCTCGTCGCCCCGGACGTCCGACGACGAACGCGCCGCTGCACAGAGGGAACTGCGCCGGCAGCCCCGCGACGCCAGCGCCACCCGCCTGCGAAACCGCGACGCAGTGGACGGGCGCCCCCGCGGCCACCTTCGTGCCTTCGGCCTGTCCCGCATCCGCGTACGCGAGCTGGCCCATGCGGGCGAGCTCCCCGGCGTGACCAAGAGCAGTTGGTGACCCGCACTGGATCCGCTCACCATGCAAGGTCGCACCGCGGCCTTTCCTCAACGAGGCGCCCGCGCGGGTGGCAACCCCGAGTCGGGTGACGTAGGCCGGCCTTGCTCCGCTGCGCGCCGGCGGGGCGAGCGAGGGCGAGGTTGCCGCAGGCGTGGACGAGCGGGCCTTTTCCCAGTCGGCGACGGTCGACGAGGACCTACGACGGTGGAGTGTGCTGCGATCGGTCCACGCGCACTCAGGGCGTCGGTGCCCTGTCGCTGCGAGCAGGTGTGCCAGTCGGTGCCGTCGCGTCCTCGGTGCATCCTGGCCGCTGCCGGGCTACATTTCTCTGCTGTACCAAATTGGCAGCACATGCCCGGATTTCCGCGCATGTGTAACCGACCCGTATCCGCCGGCACTGCCCCAGGGAGCGGGGAAGGGAGCAGAGTCGTGCCGATCTCTCGTCGCGATGCCCTCAAACTGGGCGGCGTGTCCCTGCTGGCCGGGGCGGGTGCCCCCGCACTCACCGCGTGCGACTCCTCGGGGCTGTCCGGCGCGGCCGCTCCCGCAGGGAAAGCGGACTACACGGTGCGGATCGCAAAAGGCCGCGTCGAACTCGCGCCGGACACGATCGTCTCCACCACGACGTACAACGGGCAGTTCCCCGGCCCGCTCCTGCGGTTCACGGAAGGCCGCCCGGTCGTGGTCGACGTCCACAACGACACCGGCATCCCCGAACTGCTGCACTGGCACGGTCAATTCGTCCCCGCCGCAGTGGACGGCGCGTCCGAGGAGGGCACCCCGTTCATCCCCGCGCACGGGATGCGGCGACTGTCCTTCACTCCTGGACCGGCCGGTTTCCGCTTCTACCACACCCATGTGGCAGCCTGGGGTGACCTGACCCGCAGCACGTACACCGGTCAGGCAGGCCCGGTGTACATCGAGCCGAAAACCAACCCCGGGGCCTACGACCAGGAAGTGTTCCTGACACTGAAGGAGTTCGAGCCCTCCCTCAGCCACGGCGGAGACATGGCCCAGAACTTCCTGGCCGGCTCCCCCCTGCCGGACCTGAAGAGCCAGGGCGACAAAGCGATGGCCGACTCACTGGCCCGGGGGATGCCGCACGGCTACGAAGTCGGCTACCGGGCGTTCAGTGTCAACGGCCGCAAACTCGGCCACGGCGAGCCGATCAAGGTCAAGTCCGGGCAGCGCGTGCTGTTCCACGTCCTCAATGCCAGTGCCACGGAAATCCGCAGCCTTGCCCTGCCCGGCCACACCTTCAAAGTGGTGGCGCTCGACGGCAATCCGGTACCCCGGCAGGCCGACGTGCCGGTGCTGTGGATCGGCACGGCCGAACGCGTCTCGGCCCTGGTGGAGATGAACCATCCGGGTGTCTGGGTGCTGGGAGACCTCTCCGACGATGACCGGGACGCCGGCATGGGCACCGTGGTGGAGTACGCCGGCCGCGGTGGATCCCCGCAGTGGATCGCACCACCCGCATTCACCTGGGACTACCGCACTTTCGCCCATTCCGGCGGCACCACACGGCAACCCGACCAG
This sequence comes from Streptomyces sp. CA-106110, assembly GCF_050936285.1. Lineage (NCBI taxonomy): Bacteria > Bacillati > Actinomycetota > Actinomycetes > Kitasatosporales > Streptomycetaceae > Streptomyces > Streptomyces sp. CA-106110. The sequence continues at coordinate 7,962,261 of NZ_JBNJNB010000001.1, forward strand.
GCGATCGACCTGCTGGTGGAGAAACAGAACGCAGCGGACAAGGGATTCAACATCTGGACCCTCAACGGCGTTCCTTTCAACATGGAGACCAACGAGCCGGCGATGGATGTCGAGCGCGGCAAGCGATACCGGCTTCGGTTCCGCAACGCCACCGACGACATCCACCCCCTCCACCTGCACCGCCACACGTTCGAGGTCACCCATATCGCCGGAACCCCCACCCACGGCCTGCGCAAGGACGTCGTCATGCTCGGCGGCTACCAGAGCCTCGACTTCGACTTCACCGCCGACCAGCCAGGGCTGTCCCTGTTCCACTGCCACCAGCAGCTCCACATGGACTTCGGCTTCATGATTCTGCTGCGCTGCTCCTGACATCGTCTCCGGGGCCGCAATGCCCTTGCAGTCGGAGCCTCGCGCATTCCTCCTGGTGGAGGCCGAGAGCCTGCAGGACACGCAGGACAAGTTGGGACGGCTTCCCTACGCGGAGAACGGGCTGCTGACCTTCGAATACATCGAGATCAGCCGACTCTGAACCCTGCCGCTCGTGGCGTCCCGATCGGCTCTGCTGTGTCTCCATCGGTGAGGCCGTTCGTGTGCATGAAGATCAGGCAGCCCGGATCTATGGTGATCTCGAAGCTCCGGTACGGAACGGGAGCAGGGAAGAGCCCGAGTGGCACTCCTGGCGGGGCGGCTGTGGTCCGCGCTCAGCCGTCGTCAAGGCCCTGGTCGACGCGGAGCCGGGGACTCTGGCCTCGTTCTCCTTCCGGGTGGTACTCAGCTCCTTCTGGATCTTCGGCGCCTTCGAGACAGAAGAGGACCGCGAAGCGCGTGACCAAGGCAAGGTGCGTCAACAGATCGAGGCCCGTGGGGGCGAGCTGTTCAGCGCGCCACCCACGATCACCTCGGTGAACGTACTCGCGGCCAAGCTCCCCGGCGGGGTGGCTGAGAAGCGGACCGGATGACGAGCCGATCCGGGGGGAGCCCGGCTGTCCCTCCGGGCGACTCAGCCGGACCCCTTCTTGGTGTTCGCCGACGGCGTCGCGGTGGGCCGGACACTGCGTGGGCGAGTGACCAAGGTGGTCCCCTTCGGCTTCTTCGTCCAGGTCGCGGACGGGGTCGAGGGCCTTGTCCCGCTGCGCGACCTTGGTTCGGTGCCCGTGGCCGCTCTGGAGGACTTCGTACAGATCGGCGATAAGGTTTCCGTGACCGTCATGAGCGTCGATCGAGACCGACGCAGGCTGACCTTGTCCCAACGGCCGGCTTGAGGGGGACCGTGCCCGCAGACGGACAAGGCGACCCCGCGCTGCGCGATCGACTGGCGGTGACCGTCAGCGGGATGCGGCACCGCATGCTTGGCCATGGTCTTCAGCCCTGAACACGAACCGGGTCACGCGGGCCGGGACGGGAGCGTCCGGGCATCTTCAGCCTGCGCGGCTGCCTGTCGCAGTGCTTGCCGCAGCTCGCGGATCTCCGGGAGGCCGGACAGGGCACCGTCCGGGCCGCGATAGACCCGGCAGGTCAGTCCGGGAACCCGATCGGGCTCGCCGAATGGATCCCGCCCGTTGATCAAGAACGTCGGCGATCCCACGAACCTCAACTCGGCAGCCAGTTCCGGACTGCCGACCATCCGGGTGCCGACGTTGACGTCCGCGAGCCCGAGATCGGACAGAGCGCGAGTCAGCAGGTCGCGTGCCGCAGCTTCGTTGGCGCAGTCCGGTACCACCAGCAGCTGGACGTTCATGCCTCCACCCTCAGCCAAGCTCGGGAACGTGCGGCAACGGTTGCCGTAGTCCAAAACAAGCACATGCGACATCTTGGCACTGGCTCCTGCGAGAGCCAACTTGGCACCTCTGTCCTGCTGTGTTCGCGCTGCTTGTCGAGCCGTGCCCGGACATGACGGGCACGGTCTAGTGCCAGTTGCTGATCCTGACATCGTGCGGCGCGGGTTCGCCCTTGCCGGTTTCGACCAGCTTCTTGAGGCTCATCAGGAAGGTCGCCCACTTGGTGCTGCAGTGGTACATGAACTCCACCGGCTCCTTCCAGCCCTCGTGCCGGAACAACACGATGGTGAAGCCGTCCTCCTGCTTCAGCTCGAAGTGGATCCGCGTGCCGATCCACTCGTCGGGCCCGTCGACGACTTCCCAGAGCACGCGCTTGGCGGGCTGAGCCTCCAGGACCTTCATGTCGAACCCGCCCGGCACGAAGCGGAAGCGGAGTACTCCTCCGGCCTTGCCGTCGCCGTCCGTGTCCTCGGTCCACCAGCTCGCCAGCCCCTCGACCGTGGTCAAGGCCGCGTAGACGTCGTCAGGGGACGACGTGACTCCGATCCTGTGCAGGATGTCCACCATCTCGCTGCCTCTTTCTCGTGTAGGCGCCCGCATTCGGGCGCGGTTGACCAGCGCCGCCACGGACGTGCGGCGTTCGTGACGGGTCAGCTTTTTCGGCTGCGCTGGATTGCCTCGGCGATCCGCTTGATGCGCTGCAGCCGGGCGTCCCAGGTGGCCCCGACCGCCGACAGTTGCGCGACCGCGCGGGCAAGCTGAGCCTCGTCCACGTCGTAGCGGCGCTCGCGCCCGGACGGCGTGACGTGGACCAGTCCGACCCGGTCGAGGACGCCGAGGTGTTTGGCGACTGCCTGCCGCGTGACCGGAAGCTGCTCGCTCAGCGTGGTCGCCGTTCCGCCGCCGTCGGTCAACAACAGGTCGAGCATCCGCCGACGTGTCGGGTCCCCCACCGCCGACCAGAGCTCGTCGTCGATGGTGACGCTCATCGCGCCGCCACCAGCCGGGCGACGTAGGCGACCAGGCGGGGCAGGAAGTGGTCCCAGCCGGTGACGTGCTGGCGGTACTCCTCTTCGAGCACAGCCGCCTCCCAGCCCTTCTCCCGGAACCCCGTCTCGGTGAAGCGCAGCAGTGTGCCCGCACCGGACGGGACCAACTCGAAGGTCACCAGGAGGGAGTTGGCCGCTGTCGCGGCCTCACCCTCGTCGTACACCCACCGGAAGGAGAACCGCCGGGGCGGGTCGGCCTCCAAGACCGTGAGTGGTACGACATTCGCCCCCGGCGCAGTCCTGTCGCCGAACGTGATGGCCCCGGTGGCGCCGGGCACCGGCTCGAGCTCGGCTTCGTCCGGCCACCATTCCCTCAGGTGTTCGGGCCTGCTGATGACCTCGTAGACCACCTCGGGCGTGGCTTCGATGTGGATCTCCCGCTCGATGCTGCCGTACTCCACCGGATTTCCCCTCTCGCAACCTTTGGTTGCGTATCACGGTAGAGCGTTTCCCGGCCATGCACAACCATTGGTTGCTATTAAGGGTGTGGGCAGCGACGTTCTGGGCGGACTGCTCCATGCCGACCCGGACCCGCACCAGCGCGGCACCCACGTGCCGGGCGTCAGCGACGCCGGGCACGTGGGTGCCCGGTTCAGCTGCCGTCGGCGCCCGGGCCGTAGGCCGCGGCGATGTCCTTGGACGTCGCCCACCGGCTGTAGGTGGGCGACTGAGGCCAGCCCTCGGGCGAGTCCTGCCATTCCTCCTGCCGTCCGTACGGCAGGAGGTCGATCAGCGCGAAGGAGTGACTGAGCTGCTCGGTACCCCGGCCGTTGGTGTGCCAGGTGCGGTAGACGGTGTCGCCGTCGCGCAGGAACACGTTGACCGCGAATCCTCCGTCGGGCGGTGCGCCGACGTCGGCCCCGAACGAGCTGTTCGCCGTCGAGTACCACGGCATCCGGTTGCCGACCCGCTGCTTGTAGGCGAGTGCCTCTTTGATCGGGCCCTGGGTGACGATGACGAATCGCGCATCGTAGTTGTCCAGGAACTCCAGGCGGGTGTACTGCGAGGTGAACCCCGTGCAGCCCGGGCACTGCCATTCCTTGCCGGCGAACCACATGTGGTTGTAGACGATCAGTTGCCTCTTGCCTTCGAAGACGTCCGCCAGCCGGACCGGCCCGTCCTCGCCCTCGAGGGTGTAGTCGGGCATCTCGACCATCGGCAGGCGGCGGCGCTCGGCGGCGATGGCGTCGAGCTCCCGCGTCGCGGCCTTCTCCCGGGCCCGCAGTGCCTCGAGCCGGTGCTCCCAGGTTGCGGCGTCGACGACGGGGGGTAGTGCGTGGGTGGTCATGGTCCCCTCACAGAGCTCGCAGCTTTGGCTTGTGCAGAGGTAGACCCCGGCGGGCTCCGGAACTCATCGGGCCGCCGGCCCTTGGCGGCGCGGCCGTCGTTGTGGACGTAGTACCGCTCGTTGCGGCCCGGGGCGTTCGGCTCTCCTGCGAGCGCTCGCTCACCCACTGCCGATCAGGAAACTCGATCAGGAGGCTCGTTCTCGTCATACGGGCGGCGGCCTCGCCTGCGCATGCACCCCGCCGGACGCGGTCGGCTCAGAGGCTGCCCGGACGGACCAGACCGGTCCGCTTGACCCCGGTCAGGATGGGGGTGACCTCAAGGCTGGAGATGTGCTTGAGGGCGCCGACGGTCTCGCTCAGGAAGAGGTAGAGCGCGTCGAGGTCGGCTGCCGCCACCGCCACGAGGAGATTGGCCGGACCGGTGGTGGCCGAGGTGAAGCGGACCTGTGGGTGGCGGCTGAGCACGCGGCCCGTCTCCTCCAGACCGCCGGGTGCGACGGTGATCCACAGGAGTGCCTCGGCGCGCATGCCCAGCCGGGCCAGATCGACTTCGGTCGCGAGTCTGAGGACCTGGCCGCCCACCAGTGCCTCCAGGCGGCGGCGGGCGGTGAGGGCGGTGGTGTCGGCGCGGCGCGCGAGGTCGGTGTAGGAGGCCCGCCCGTCCTCGATCAGCGCGGCGATCAGCTGGTCGTCGACGGGCAGCAGGGCGGAGCGGGTGGGCGCCGCAGGCGTGCCGGGGCGCAGACCGGTCAGCTCGGCTTCCGACAGCAGGCCGCCGCTCCAGTCGAAGGCGGCCGGGAAGACCCGCAGGAGGACATGAGAGGTCCACGACTGGACCGCGGGGGTGGCGGGGAGGTCGCGCAGCAGCAGCGTGTTGCGCGCCTCCGGCCCGGCCAGGAACAGGATGGTGCAGATTTCGTCCCCGCCGCCGAGGACGTCCACCCAGATGGTGTCGGGGCGGCGGGCCAGGGTGGCGGCGACGGTGCCGATCCGGTTGGGCCGGCACCGGATGCGCAGTGCGAGCGGAATCAGATCGGGGAAGCACGCGGGGTTGCGCACGGCTGTGGCACGCAGCGTTCCGTCGTGGAACAGCGGCGCCGTACGCCGCACCACGGTGCGCTCCGAGATGCCCAGGACGCGGCCGACCGTGCGCCAGGAGGCCCGCGGGGCAGCCAGCAGCGCGGCCGTGATCCGGCGGTCCGTTTCCTCCAGCTGGTGGCGCGCTTTCTTCATATAGCAAGATCCTATGTCGCTTGTTTGTGTCTCAGGGGGTTCTTTCTGGCTCGGATTCCCTCGCCCGGATAGAAACGGACTCAGAGCAGCCGCGACGAGAAAGGTGAGCACGATGACGGGTGTCGAGGGCCGGACCGTGGGCACGGACCGGGGCAAGGTCAGGGGGGTCGCGGAAGGCGAGGCGATCTCCTTCCGGGGAATCCCCTATGCCGCGTCGCCGGTCGGTGAGCTGCGTTTCGCGCCGCCGCGGCCGCACCCGGGATGGTCGGGGGTGAAGGAGGCGGTGCAGGCCGGGCCGGCCGTACCGCAGGCGGCCTCACGGCTGGAGCGGGTGATGGGGCGCCGCGTGCCGGACTGGGACGAGGACGGCTGCCTGACCGTCAACGTCTTCAGTCCGCTGCGGGCGCTCGAGGGCGGGGCGCCCCGACCTGTCCTGGTCTGGTGGCACGGGGGCGGCTTCTCCAGCGGCTCCGGTGGATGGGACTGGTACGACGGGAGCCGTCTGGCCGCACTGGGCGACATCGTGGTGGTGACCGCGAACTACCGGGTGGGACCGCTGGGTTATCTGTATCTGCCGGAGATCGGTGCCGCCAACCTCGGCTCCCAGGACCAGGCCGCCGTGCTGCGCTGGGTGCAGGACAACATCGCCTCGTTCGGCGGCGACCCGCGCAGCGTGACGGTCGGCGGGCAGTCGGCCGGGGCGTACTCGGCCCTGTCGCTGGCGCTCGATCCGCGGACAACGGGACTCGTCACCCGGGTGCTGCTGGAAAGCAGCCCCTTCGGAGTGCGGCCGCAGGACCCGCAGACCGCGGCCGAGAACGCCGAGACGTACCTGCGGCTGCTCGGTGTGCCGGGCGGCGCGGACGCCGCAAAGGCACTGCGTGCACTGCCCGTTGAGCAACTGCTGTCCGCCTACGGCCGGCTCGCGGCACAACTCGTGCGTCCGGGCGATGTCGCCCCGCCGATGTATCCGGTGCTCGGTGGCCCTGGTGCTCCCCTCGCCTGGCAGCGAGCGGTCGCGGACGGCGCACTGGAGGGCAAGCCTCTGCTGATCGGCACCGCCCAGGACGAGATGACGGCCTTCTTCGCCCTCGACCCGGACATCCAGAACCTCACCCCCGCCGGTGCGCTGGACATCCTGACCGGTCAGATCGGCGCGCAGGCCCAGGAGGTCTACCAGCGGCAGGCGGCCCGGCTTCCGCAGGCGACGCCGGCGCAGATCTTCACCGCGGTGGAGACCGGCGAGGTGTTCCGCAACGGCGCGCTGGAGCTCGCCGACCACCATGCGGCCGGCGGCAACGCGACCTACGTCTACCAGTTCGACTACCGGCCGGTCGAGGACGAGCTCTCCCTGGGCGCCACCCACTGCGGCGAACTGCCCTTCCTCTTCAACACCTTCGACGCCTACCAGGACAGTCCGATGCTGGGCAGGCCAGGAGACGCCCAGCGTGCCCTGAGACGCACCCTCGCGAGCGCGGTCGCCGAGTTCGGGAGGACCGGATCGGTGGACGACTGGCCGCCGTACGCGCCCGAAACGGCCGCTCGTATCCGGCACTTCGCCTGAGCGGGGCCGGGGACCGGACGGCACTTGGGCGGATGGTCGAGCCCTTTCCCCGATGTGATCGGGCGGAGGGGCTCGACACCGACGTACGGGGGTCCGTGCCGCGCTCGCCGCCGACCTCCGCGACAGCGCCCACATCGTCCCGGGCTTCGACCATGTCCTGGACCGGCACCGGCTGCTCAGCGTCGTCGAAGTGGCCTCCCGGGCCCGCACCGCCCGGACACTCGCCGCCGCACGATCCGGGAATCCCTGACGGGAACGCGAGGCCCGTGGGCTGTCCCGGTGCCGGGCTCACTCTGTCGGCTTGGTGGACGTGCGCCCGTGGACGGGCTCGCACACGCTGGGGCGCAGGGGACAGCTCGCGTCCGGGCTGCCTGCCGGCGTGGAACGACGGCAGCGCGCGTGATCACCTCGCGAAGGAGCTGAAGGCTCATGGGGCTTGTCGTCGATCTCAACCGGTGTCAGGGATACGCGCAGTGCGCGTTCCTCGCACACTGCTTCGGCGAACCCTCGCCCGGCTGGAAGCCCAGCTCGCCCTGACCGAGCTTGCCCGCCGGCTTGACAGTCCGCGCCTGGTCGAGGACCCGCCTTGCTACCGCCGCAACGCAGTTCTGCGAGGTCCGCGCCATCTGCCGATGGCCGTCAGTCGAATCAAGAACTGAGCCGGACCCCGGCTGTCCGGCCTGCCCGACCTCTTCTACCCGCGAGGAGCCCACCTTGGGACACGCCGTAGGCGAGGTGCTGGGCCTGGCGGCCGGTGTCGCGGTCAGCCCGCTTCCCATCGTGGCGATCATCCTCCTCCTGGCCACTGGGCGCGGCCGCCTCAACGGCGCCCTGTTCGCCGTGGGCTGGCTCCTGGGTCTGGCACTCCTCGGCGCGATCATGCTCGCGGTGGGCGGCCCGGGCGGCGCGTCCACGAACAAGCACCCGGCCACCTGGGTCGGCGCTCTGAAGCTCGCCCTGGGCGTGCTGCTCGTCCTCTTCGCCGTCCGGCAGTGGCGCCGACGGCCCACCGACCCCGCGCAGGCCCGGCTGTCGAAGTGGATGGCCGCGATCGACCGCTTCACCCCGCGCAAGGTCTTCGGGCTGGGGCTGCTGCTGTCGGCGGCCAACGCCAAGAACGCACCCCTGACCCTTGCCGCGGGCGCCTCGATCAGCTCGGCCGGAATCCCGGTGCCGGAGCAGATCGGGGCACTCGCCGTCTTCGTCGTCATCGCCTCGCTCGGGGTTTTGGCACCGCTGGCCGTCTTCCTGTTCATGGGGGAGCGGGCCGAGCGAATCCTTGGCTCCTGGCGGGACTGGGCAGCACAGCACAACGCAGCCCTGATGGCCGTCCTCTTCTTCGTCCTCGGACTCAAGCTGCTGGGCGACGGCATCGGCATCCTCGCCTCCTGAGCGCGGACGTGTGGGCACCGCCGAGCACTCCTGCCGAACCGCTGGGCCGAAAGGACCGGGAGAGTCGCGGACGGAGACCGGGGGGAGGAAGATCGGAGTCACGGAGGCAAGGTGGTGGCTATGGGGACGCCGTCGATGCTGTTCAGCGAGGGTCCGGAGGATCCGTTCGCCCTCGGGCACAGTGCCTCGGCCGTGCTCGACGAGCACGGCACCGTGGTCGGCTGGAGCGCACGTGCCCAGGAGTTGCTGGGTTACAAGGCCACGGAAGTGATCGGACGGGCGTGGCGGGACCTGCTGATCGACGCCCGTGACCTGCCTGCCGCGCGGGCCGCCGCCGCGGACGCCATGAGCACGGGGAGCTGGTTCGGGTCTCTGCCCGTCCGGCACCGTGACGGACGGCGTGTGGAGCTCGGTTTCCGGGCCCGTGCGATCAGCCGGGACGGGGACTGCCGGGAGTGGTTTCTGGTCGGTGCCCCGGTGGCGGAGATCATCGCCTGGCAGCGGGACCGTGCTCTGCTGGACGGCCTGTACCACCGTTCCCCGATCGGTCTGGTCATTCACAGTCCGGAGAGGACGGTGCTCCGGGTCAACCGCGCCGTCGAAAAGGCGAGCGGCGTCCCCGCCGAGGCGCCGGTGGGACACCGTCCCCGCGAATTCCTCGTCGACGAGGACGCGGGTCCGGCCGAGGAGCGGGTACGGCACGTGCTGGAGACCGGCGAGCCGTTGATCTTCACGGAGCAGTCCGCCCGGACCCGGCTGGATCCGGGCCGGGAACGGATCGTGTCCGTCTCGGCGTTCCGGATGGAGGACGCCACGGGCCGGGTCCTCGGTGTGGCCGAGACGATCGAGGACGTGACCGAGCGCCATCGGGCCCGGCGCAGGCTCACTCTGCTGAACGAGGCGAGCGCCCGGATCGGAACCTCGCTCGATGTGGCCCAGACCGCCCGTGAGCTGGCCGAGGTGGCCGCTCAAGGCCTGGCCGACTACTGCTCGGTGGACCTTCTGAAGCCGGTGACACTCGGCGACGAACCACCCCCCGGTGTGGCGGTCCCGCTGGTCCGGGTGGCCCTCTCGCCCCCGGATCGCCGGGTCCCGTACCAGGAGGGCGAGGCGGTCCCGCTCCTTCCGGAATCCCCGCAGGCGCGGTGCCTGGCCGAGCAGCGCCCGATTCTCGAACGGCTGCTGTCCCTCCGCCCCGAGTGGCAAGCCATGGACCAGCGGCGGGTCGAGATCGCCATGGGTCTCGGCGTCCATTCGCTGATCGTGGTGCCCCTGGTGGCGCGCGGCCTGGTCCTGGGCATCGTGGGTCTGTGGCGAGCGCGCCATTCGGAGCCTTTCGAGGACGACGACGCCGCGGTGGCCCAGGAGTTCTCCTCGCGTGCGGCCGTCTGCATCGACAACGCGCGCCGCTTCACCCAGCAGCAGAGCGCCGCCCTGACACTTCAGCGCAGTCTGCTGCCGAGTGCGGTCTCCGACCTCCCTGCCGTCGAGGTGGCCTGTCGATATCTCCCGGCGAGCGGCGAGCCGGGTATCGGTGGTGACTGGTTCGACGTGATCCCGTTGTCGGGGGCCCGGGTCGCTCTCGTTGTGGGGGACGTGGTCGGCCACGGGATCCACGCCGCGGCCTCGATGGGCCGTCTGCGGGCCGCCGTGCGCACGCTGGCCAGCCTCGACCTGGAACCCGACGAGCTCGTGGCCCGGCTGGACGATCTGGTCAGTCTGGTGGCCACCGAACTGGAGGCCAACGCCGACGGCCAGGGGTCGGTGGTGGAGCAGGTGGTCGGGGCCACCTGTCTCTACGCGGTCTACGACCCGGTCTCCCGTCGCTGCTCGATGGCGCGCGCCGGCCACCCGGCACCGATGGCGTCCACCCCGGACGGCCAGGTGACCGTGCTCGACCTGCCCGCAGGGCCGCCGCTCGGCCTCGGGGGACTGCCGTTCGAAACGTGCGACATCGACCTTCCCGAGGGCAGTCTGCTCACGCTCTACACCAACGGCCTCCTGGAGGCGCGCAACGGCGACGTCGACGCCGCGCTGGCGAATCTGCACGCATGTCTCAGCGTCGCCGCCGATCCTCTGGACCGCACCTGCCACGCCGTGGTCGAAGCGCTGCTGCCCACGGACCACCTGCCCAGCGACGACATCGCCCTGCTCATCGCCCGTACCCGGGTGCTGCCGCCGCAGAATGTCGCCTCGTGGCAGCTGCCCCTGGAGGCGACCGCCGCTGCCCGCGCCAGGGAGCTGACGACGGAGCAACTGACCGAATGGGGACTGACGGACCTGGCCTTCACCACCGAGCTGGTGGCCAGCGAGCTGGTCACCAACGCCTACCGGTACGCGGCCGGCCCCATCACCCTGCGCCTCATCCGTACGCAGTGCCTGATCTGCGAGGTGTCCGACACCAGCCACACGTCCCCTCACCTCCGGCGGGCCCTCAGCACGGACGAGGGCGGACGCGGGCTCTTCCTGGTCGCGCAGCTCACGGAGCGATGGGGCACCCGCTACACCCACGACGGCAAGACCGTGTGGACGGAGCAGCCTCTGCCGCCCGTATGACGCGCGGCCCTCTCTGCCTTTTTTCGGGCCATTGACCGAAACCTGATCCGGGCTTTACTGCGGCTAACTTGTAGTTGCGAATTATTCGCAGAAACCTGGTAGGCACGGCTGAAAACAGCCTCCCGCCGATCAGTAAGGCCCACGCCCCCATGACCACCCCCGATTCCGCTTCCGTCCGGCCGGGCGCCCCGGCTTCCGGACGCGGCATCTCGTGGCACCGCATCCGTACCTCGATGACCCGCAAGGAGTGGGCCAGTCTCGGCGGGATGGCCGCCTTCATCCTGGCGCTGCACGTCATCGGCTGGTTCACCCTGGTGGCGATCGTCGCTCCCGAGCACTACAGCCTGGGCACCAAGACCTTCGGCATGGGCATCGGCGTCACCGCGTACACCCTCGGCATGCGGCACGCCTTCGACGCCGACCACATCGCCGCCATCGACAACACCACCCGGAAGCTGATGAACGAGGGCCGGCGCCCGCTGTCGGTCGGCTTCTGGTTCTCCCTCGGCCACTCCAGCATCGTCTTCGCCCTCGCCTTCCTCCTCTCCCTGGGAGTGAAGGCGCTGGCCGGACCCGTCGAGAACGACAACTCCCAGCTGCACAACGTCACCGGCTGGATCGGCACGACCGTCTCCGGAACGTTCCTCTACGTCATCGCGTTCATCAACCTGCTCATCATGGCCGGGATCTGGAAGGTCTTCCGGCAGATGCGCACCGGCCACTTCGACGAGGCCGCCCTGGAGGAGCAGCTCAACAACCGCGGCTTCATGAACCGCCTCCTGGGCCGCCTCATGAAGTCGATCACCAAGCCCCATCAGATGTACCCGCTGGGCCTCCTCTTCGGCCTCGGCTTCGACACGGCGACCGAGATCGCGCTGCTCGTCCTCGCCGGTTCGGGCGCGGCTTCCGGCCTCCCCTGGTACGCGATCCTGTGTCTGCCGATCCTGTTCGCGGCCGGCATGTCCCTGCTCGACACCATCGACGGCTCGTTCATGAACTTCGCCTACGGCTGGGCGTTCTCCAAGCCGGTCCGCAAGGTCTACTACAACCTCACCATGACCGGCCTGTCCGTCGCCGTCGCCTTGATCATCGGCACCGCCGAACTCCTCGGCCTGGTAGCCGAGAAGGCTCACCTGCACGGCGCGTTCTGGGACCGGGTCGCCGGGCTCGACCTCAACATCATCGGCTACGTCATCGTCGGTCTGTTCTTCGCCACCTGGGTCATTGCCCTGCTGGTGTGGAAGGTCGCCCGCATCGAGGAGAAGTGGACGGCGGGCCTCGCGCAGCCCGCACCCGCCGAACACCGCGCCGAGTAGGACCGGCCACGGCGTCGCGCCCAAGGGCGGCGCGCCTTCCATCTGCAGTACAAGAACCAGAAGGTGGACTTCATCGAGGCGATGTGGCAGGTCGTCAACTGGCAGGACATGGCCGGGTGCTACGCCGCCGCGAAGGAGCGCGGCGGCAGCCTGCTCCTCCGCCCCTGACGACCTGGTCGCCCCCTACGTCCTTCTCGTGATCGTCCTCTCACCGTTTACCTGCAGGCGGCACACCGGAGGGCTCCCGCAAGCACATTGCTCGCGGAAGCCCTTCGCGCTCACCGGCGCCTTGTGGCTCGTACGACCCGACCCGTTCCGGTGAGCTCGTCCCGCGGTGGCGCGGGCGGGGACGGTCAGACCGGCACGACGTAGGGGAAGCCGGCGGTCCGCAGGTGCTCCGCGACGGACGGCTTGAGCCCGGCCGGCACGGCCGTGTTCGTCGCGAGGGACAGCATCGCCTCAGGCGCGTTGTCGGCCAGGGTGCGGCCGTTGCGGGTGGCGAAGCCGTACGTCGCGGGGGTTCCGACGACGTAGGGCAGTACGTCGGGGAACAGCTGCCGGGCCACGGTCCGGCCGTACCCCTCCGGGTCGGCGCAGGTCCCGGTGGCCGCGACGACGGCCGCGACCTGGCCGGCGATGAGTTCGCCGGCGGCGGCGAAGTCCTCGGAGGGGTGCCGGGTGTTGGCGGGGTTGGAGAAGTCGGTGTCGCCGGGCCAGAAGATCGGCCACATCATGGGGTGCCCGCCGCGGTTGATCTGCCGCCATCCGCCGGCGTCGGTGGCCAGCTTGGTCGCACACCATACGCCGGTGCGGGTCCCGGGGCGCAGCAGCGCGCGCTCATGGGACACCTCGAGCACGATCGACTCCACGGTGGTGCCCGCGAAGCTGTTCTGCGCCTCCTTCGGGCGCCAGTCCGACAGGTCCACCGCCGTCCCCTTCGCCACCGCCCCGTTGACGACGGCCAGCAGCGACAGGTCGATGTAGAACGAGTCGGAGATGCGCCCGGCCCAGAGGCGGGTGCCGTCCGCGGCGGCCGTCTCACCGGTGCGGCCCTCGAGCACCAGGTCGCCGTCGGCGGAGTCCTCGCGCGCCTCGTCCCCGGTCAGGACATGCAGCCGCAGGGACTGACTGCCCTCCGGGTCGGGCTCGCCGAAGGAGACACGATAGGTCAGGGTCTCGAAGTCGGCGCCGTCGAAATGGACTTTGAATTCGTACCGTGCCTCCGGGTGGAATCCCGGCTGGGCGTAGACGCCGGTGATGTCGGAATTGACGTCCATGACGAACACCGTGCTGCGCTCGCCCGGGAAGACGTACAGGTCATCGATGAACAGCTGACCGTTCTGGGCCGCCAGCGGAGTGTCGAGATGGTGAGACATGGTTGGTCCTTACTCTTCTCGGTCTCGCTTTGGGAGAAGGTGGCGGGCGAATCCGTGGGCCCTACACCGTCTGGAATACCGGGTGGTGGAACCGGTATCGCGCCGACGTCCTCATCGCGTCGGGTCCGGGCGCTCTCGCGGTTCTTCCGGACAGCTCCATGTTCGCCGGGCGGGCGGCGACCCGGTATGCCCACTTGGGCATGCCCTCATAGGCTGTGGTTATGAGCGCGTCGCCTCCCGACCTCGGCAGCCTCCAATTGCTGACCTTGGTGGCTGAGCTCGGCAGCCTCGGCCGGGCCGCCGAGCGGATGGGGATCAGCCAGCCCGCCGCGAGCAAGCGGCTGACCCAGATGGAGCGGCGCCTGGGGCTGACCCTGGTGAACCGCGACACCCGCGGCTCCGTGCTCACCACCGAGGGCAAGGCGGTGTGCCAGTGGTCGGGGCGTGTGCTGGCCGAAGTGGACTCACTGATGGCGGGCGCCGCGGCACTGCGCGGCGACCGCGCCGACGATCTGCGCCTGGCGTCCAGCATGACGCTGGCCGAACACTTCGTGCCGCGCTGGATCGGCGCGCTGCAGCGGCGATCGCCCGACGTCTACGTCAGCCTCAAGGTGACCAATTCCGAACAGGTCGGCGCGCTCGCCGCGAGTGGCCGGATCAGCCTGGGTTTTATCGAGGCGCCCTCCGTGCCGTCCGGACTCAGTTCACGCCAGGTGGGCAGCGACCGGCTGGTCGTCGTGTGCGCGCCGCAGCATGCCTGGGCACGACGGCGGGAGCCGGTGGATCTGGAGGAGCTGGCCCGGACTCGCCTGATCGTCCGCGAAGTCGGTTCAGGTACGCGTGAGACCCTCGAGCGGGTACTCGCCGGCGCGGGCGTCGAGCCGGTCAGACCCCTGATGGTGCTGGACGCCAACGCCGCGATGCGCAGCGCCGTGGCCGAAGGGGCCGGTCCGGCGGTGCTCAGCGCGGTCACCGTCCAGGAGGACCTGGCCGAGGGGCGCATCGTGGAGGTCCCGGTGACGGGGGTGGATCTGCATCGGCAACTGCGCGCGGTGTGGCCGAAGGACCGCAGGTTGACTGGTGCGGTCGAGGAACTGCTCCGGATCGCGGTACACACCCGCCACGAGGAGCGGTCGAGCTCGAGCGGGTCGGCGGCCGGGTAGGACCGATCTGCTCCGGCTGTCCGTGCGCGGCCGGTGCCTCGACCGTCGCCGGTCACGTGTTGCCGCGCGTCAGGGACTGGGCCCGGGTCGAGCGAGCCCTCAGGGCTTGCCGCCGATCTCGCACGCCTGGCAGACCGGCCCGCCGCAGGTGCACTGCATGATCGCTTCGAGTACTCCGCGATCATGGTAGAGACACTCGTCCATGCAGGTGTGGCGCGGGATGAACCCCGCCGGGATCTCGCCCGGCCATGGCTCGTGACCGTCCCGGCAGCGGACGAACCGCTCCGGATCGGTCGCGTGCAGCTCGTGCATGGCCGAGCGGGCCTCCTCCTCGAGCTCCCGAACCCGCGTAGCCAGGGCCTTGAGCTCGGCGGCGACACCGGCGTACTGGTCGGTGCCGGTCCTCACGTGGGCGGCCCGCAGCGCCATGGCTGCATTGCCCAGGAACCTGCCGGCGTCCTGGAGGTCGGTCACGTGATGCATCTGAATGCCGTTCACGCCCCGGACCCACACGGCGTCCATGCTCACTGCTCCACCTTTCCGGCGTTGACCTTGTCCCGCGGAAGTTCGGTGGGAAATGCTGTCGCCTTCGACATGCGCGGCGCATTGCCCACATTCTCTGGAAAGAGATGAATCTGAACGCTAAAAGCCGTCAGCCTTATCCGTCCAGAAAAAAGCCCGTGAACCTGCTCACAGCGGGCATACGGCTCCCGTCGCGGTGACCGTTCGGGACGAGAGCCGGACGGGTGCGGAGGCCGCCCGGGAGCGTGTTCCTGCTCCCGCCGGTCAACCGCTGTCGCCAGTTCCACGAGGAGCGTGCGAGTAAAGCCGCTCTTCCGGATCATGCGCCGAAAAAGCGCGTTGCCGAACCCCTGCACGGTCTCCTCGGGGTGGTCCGGAACGACCTTGACAAGGGTGGTTTTCGCGACGTCTCCTTGAGATGGGGTAGTAGTGGCGCACGTTTCTCGGAGCGCGTCGCAGACGTCGGGTTCCAGCACAGTGCGCCGACTCCGGAGGCGGCTTCATGGCAACCTACGAATACCTTTGCGGTCGCTGCGGGTCTTTCGACGTCAAGCTCGCGATCGGCACCGCTCCCACGGCGTACGGCTGCCCTGTTTGCGCGGGCACGGCCAGACGTGTGTTTTCGTCACCTGCCTTCGCCGTGACCTCGCACGAGATCTCCTCCTTCCGTGAACGGGAGGAAAAGTCCCGTGAGGCTCCGGCAGTTGTGTCCGAGGTACCACGGCGCAAGCGGCTGCCGCCGCGCCCGCACCCCGCGCTCTCGCAATTGCCCCGGCCCTGAAGGTGATGATCCAGGCGGAGTTGCCCGGGCGGGTTCCGGCGCCGGAACACCGATGCCGCTCCTGCTGTGCCGTCATTCCCTGGCATGACGACGGTGTTCCGTCCCCACGCGGCCTTTGGAGGTGCATCCCCGTGGGAAACGTGGGACTGCTCTTCGTCGGTGCGGTGCTGTTCATGAACGGCCTGTTGCTGCTGGAGAAGGTCGAGGCCCGGTCGGGAGCGGTGTTCAACCTGTTCGTAGGTGTACTGCAGACGGTGACGCCGACCTACCTCATCTTCACGGCCGGCGGCGACCAGGACAAGATTCTGGCGGCTTCCGGCATCTACTTGTTCGCATTCACCTACCTCTACGTGGGAATCGGCCTCCTGGCCGGTCTCGACACCTCGGGCGTCGGCTACTACTCCCTGTTTGTGGCCATTGCCGCCCTGGGGTATTCGTTCGTCAATTTCCACCGTTTCAAGGACTACCCGTTCGGGGTGATCTGGCTGTACTGGGCGTTCCTGTGGTTCCTTTTCTTCCTGCTGCTCGGCCTCAAGATGGCGAAACTCACCGTCTATGTGGGCTGGGTGACGGCGATCGAAGGCTGGATCACCGGTGTGATCCCCGCTGCGCTGCTGCTCTCCGGCTACTGGAAGCACACGACGGAGATCGCCATAGCCCAAGGAGCCTTCGCCCTCCTGGTGTTCGGGGCACTGTGGCCACTCACCAGGAAATCACGGCAGCCGACCGGGACAACCCCGTCGGCCGCACCTCCCGGATCAGCCGGGAACACGGGCACACCGACCTGACCGGACCAGAAAAGTGAGGCTGTCATGCCCGAAGTCATTTACAGCGTGGACCAGACCAAGTCGATGCGCGAACAGGACCCGCCTGGACACAACAGGTGGCACCCGGATATCCCCCCCGTCGCCATGGTGAAGCCCGGAGCCGAGTTCCGGATCGAATGCCGTGACTGGACCGACTGCCAGATCGGCAACAACGACTCCGCCAACGACGTGCGGGACATCGATCTGACCATCCCCCACATGCTCAGTGGCCCGATAGGCGTGGAAGGAGCGGAACCAGGCGACCTGCTGGTGGTCGACCTACTCGACCTCGGCCCCGTTCCCCAGCAGGCAGGGGACGCGGCGGGCCAGGGCTGGGGATACACCGGCATCTTCGCCAAGGCCAACGGCGGTGGCTTCCTCACCGACTACTTCCCGGACGCCTACAAGGCGATATGGGACTTCCACGGGCAGCAGGCGGTCTCCCGTCATCTTCCCGGGATCCGCTTCACGGGCATCACCCACCCCGGACTGTTCGGAACCGCTCCCTCCGCCGAGATGCTCGCCCGGTGGAACGCGCGCGAGAAGGCGCTGATCGACACGGACCCGGACCGGGTGCCGCCCCTCGCCGTGCCCCCGGACTCCTCCCATGCACTCGCCGGCAAGGCCACCGGAGACCTCGCCACACGCATCGCCGCGGAGGGCGCACGCACGGTGCCGGCCCGTGAGAACGGAGGCAACCAGGACATCAAGAACTTCACGCGCGGATCGCGGGCCTACTGCCCCGTATACGTGAAGGACGCCAAACTCTCCGGCGGCGACCTGCACTTCAGCCAGGGCGATGGAGAGATCACCTTCTGCGGTGCCATCGAGATGGGCGGATTCATCGATTTCCATGTGGACCTGATCAAGGGCGGCATGGAGACCTACGGAATCTCCACCAACCCGGTGTTCATGCCCGGCAATGTCGAGCCGCGCTACACGGAGTTCCTCACCTTCATCGGGATCTCCGTCGACCACGACACGGACACCAACTACTACATGGACGCGACGCTGGCCTACCGACGGGCCTGCCTGAACGCCGTCGAGTACTTCAAGAGGTTCGGCTACACCGGTGAGCAGGCCTACCTCCTGCTCGGCGCCGCCCCCGTCGAGGGACGTATCAGCGGCATCGTCGACATCCCCAATGCCTGTTGCTCGCTCTACGTGCCGACCTCCATCTTCGACTTCGACGTGCGGCCGTCCCCCGCCGGACCGGCGAAGGCCGAACGGGGCCGGGCCGCGCTGACCACCGTCTGACCCGACCGCCCCACCCTGCCGCCCGGCCCCGCAGCCGCACCTGCGGGGCCGGGCGGCATCATGGGGGACAGGCGGTGCGGCTGCTGAGGCCTCGTCATATAAGCGAGAGGCTCACCGGGTTTGCTTCCCCGGAGCACGGCGGCTCGTGTCTCCGCATCCGTACGGGCCGCTGAGGCGTCTATGTCGGCATGGACCTGGAGAAACCGTCGCCCCGGCCCCCTGCCGAGGGGTGTCTCACCGTCGCCGTCCGCCTGCCCGTGCGGATCGTCGTGCTCGTGCTGGTCGTTCCGGTGCGCATGGTGTGGGACGCGCTGGTCGCCGGCGGACGGCTCCTGCGCGACGCCGTACTGAGGCCGGTGGGCCGCGCCCTGCTGTGGATGGCGTGGGCGGCGTTCGTGTGGCCATGGGTGACGCTGTGGCGCTACGCCCTCGTTCCCCTCGGTAGGGCCGCGGCCTGGCTGGGGCACCGCCTGGTCGTCGTCCCGGCCGCGTGGCTGTACGAGCACGCGCTCACGCCGCTCGGGCGCGCTGCCGCCCGGCTGTTGCGGCGGATCGGTGCCGGGCTCAGCCGGGTGCTGCGCGGGATCGGTTCCGGGTTCGTGTGGGGGTGGGGAACTGTTCGTTTTCGGATGTGCAGGAGCGTGCGGGGGTGTGCAGGAGCATGTTCTGGTTCGTGGTGTTGTAGCGCACTCGCCTCGTATGGCGGCCGCTGATGTCAGTGCCGGCCCGTACCGTTCTTCCTGTTGCTGATCAAGCGTTGGGGAGCGGGGTACATCGATGCGTGGTGAGTCGTTGCGCACGATCGCTGCTCCCTTCGTGGCCGTCGGCCCGTCCGGCGTGGCGATCCGCACCCGTCTGAGCCACCTGAGCGCCGCCGACGAGGCGGTGTTGCGCCTGGTGGGCGCGCATCTTGGCTCGCTGGCCTCAAGAGATCTCAAACGCCGGTGCGCCGACGGCCTGGAGCACTCCGCGGACAGGTGGGCGGAGCGTAAGCGGGCCCTGACGGGGGAGTCTTCGTCGCGCTGGGCCGGGAGCATCACCAAGGCCACGCATGATCAGTGGGCGCTTGCGCGGCGTGCCCAACTCGCGCATATCCACAGCCTTCAGGCGGGCGTGCGGACGATCGCGCACCGCCTGTCCCTGCCGATCGGGGAGAAGGGGAGTAGGCGGGCGCCGGGCGGCTACCGCAGCGCCAAGGAGTGGTTCGCCAAGTCCCGGCGCCTGCAGGTCCTTGAAGACCGGCTGCGTGCCGAGCAGGCCGACTGTGCTGTGGGCCGCGTCCGGGTTGTGCGCGGCGGGAAGCGGCTTGTGCGCAACCGGCACAACCTGCAAGCCGCCCAGCTCACGCAGGCCCAGTGGCGGCAACGTTGGGAAGCATCGCGCTGGTTCCTCCAAGCGGACGGGGAATCTGGCAAGCGGTTCGGCAATGAGACCATCCGCGTCACCCCGGACGGCGAGGTGTCACTCAAGTTGCCTGGTCCGCTCGCCCACCTGGCCAACGCCCCGCACGGCCGGTATACGCTCACCGGCGCTGCGGTCTTCCACCACCGCAGCGACGAGTGGGCCGACCGCATCACCACGAACCGGTCCGTGGCCTACCGCATCCACTACGACACAGACCGCTGCCGCTGGTACCTCACCGCCTCCTGGACGATCCCGCCGGTCACAACCGTCCCCCTGTCCCAAGCCCGCACAGGCGGCCTGATCGCTGTCGACACCAACGCCGACCACCTCGCCGCCTGGCGGCTCGATCAGCACGGCAACCCATGCGGCCGACCGCGCCGCTTCTTCTACGACCTGTCCGGCACCGCAAACCATCGTGACGCCCAGGTACGGCATGCGCTGATCCGGCTCCTGCACTAGGCGAAACGCCACAGGGTGTCGATCGCGATCGAAGACCTCGACTTCAGCACGGAGAAGACCCGGGAGAAGCACGGCCGCCAGAGGCGGTTCAGGCAGGTGATCTCCGGCATGCCGGTATCCAGGCTGCGGGCCCGGCTCGTCAGCATGGCGGCCGAGCTCGGCGTCACCGTCATCGCCGTGGACCCGGCCTACACCAGCAGGTGGGGCGCCCAGCACTGGCAAAAGCCCCTCACTAACACGACCAGGAAAACCAGCCGTCACGATGCCGCGAGCATCGCGATCGGCAGGCGCGCCCTGGGGCACCGCATCCGGCGACGGACGGCACCGCGCCCACACGACCAGAGCGATCGCGTGGGGCATCGGACCGCCCAGGCCGGACACGGCACCCCAGGGCGTGAGGGAACCCGCCCCCGCATCCTTGGACCACGGACACGATCCGTGTCGCCGGACGCGGCGCGAACGCGGGAGACCAGTGCATCCACCACCGTTCGGGATGCGCCAGTTGACCAGGATTGGGTACAAGACTCACTCCTGCTCACTGACTAGCTAGGAACGGTACGCGCGTGTACTGGCCCCCGTGGACGTGCGGTGGCCTGGCTGCTGAAGGGCGCCGGGTACGTCCTCGCCGCTCTCGGCGCCGGGGCGTTCGCGGCGGTGGCGTGGCTCGTGGGGTACCTGGTCGTGGTTCCGGCCAGGTGGCTGTACCAGTACGTGTTGACGCCACTGGGACACGGGATCGCCTGGGTCGCGGCCGGTGCCGTACGGGCCGTACACGTGATCGGCACCGGTGCGGGGGTCGCCCTGTACTGGATCGTGCGCGTGGTCCTCGTGCCGCCCGCGCTCGCCGTCGGCCGGTGGGTCCTCGCCCCGGTCGGGCGCGTCCTCTGGGCCGTCGGACGCGAGATCGGCGCCGCGTTCGGCCATGCCTGGCGCGTCGCCGGGCATGTGTCGCTCGTCGTGGGCCGATTCCTGGGCACCCTCATGCGGTGGATCTTCGTGGAGCCGGTGCGGTGGGCGTACCGGATGGTGCTGACGCCGATCGGGCACGTGCTGCGGGAAGCGGTGCTGCGGCCGGCCGCAGCGGCCGCGCACGCCGTGGGCCGGGCGGCGCGGCGGACACTGGCCCTCGTACGCGAGTCCGCGCGGCGGGCGACGGCCCTCGTACGCGAGTCCGCGCGGCAGGCCCGCGCCGACCTGCGGCGCATGCTCATCGGGGATCCGGGCGGGCCCCGAACGATCTCCCGGCGGGAACCGAAGGCGGCCGAGACACGTACTCTAGGTAGCAGTACCACCGCTCTCACGAAGGACTGAACGACACTGGGCAAGCGACAGCCCGAAGGCCCGCCGCCCGCACCCGCGGTGCAGCGCATCCGACTGCGCTACACCAAGCGCGGCCGCCTCCGGTTCACCAGCCACCGTGACTTCCAGCGCGCCTTCGAGCGTGCGTTGCGCCGTGCCGAGGTACCGATGGCGTACTCGGCGGGGTTCACGCCGCATCCGAAGGTGTCGTACGCCAATGCCGCACCCACCGGCACGGGCAGTGAGGCGGAGTACCTGGAAATCGCGCTGACCGAGGCGCGTGACCCGGACAAGCTGCGCGAACTCCTCGACGAGTCGTTGCCCACCGGGCTCGACATCGTCGACGCGGTCGAGGCCCGTACGGCGGGACTGGCCGACCGGCTGACGGCTTCCGTGTGGGAGCTGCGGCTGGACGGCGTGGACCCGGCCGAGGCCGGACGCGCGGTCGAGGCCTTCAACGGGGCCGGGGCCGTGGAGGTCCAGCGCATGACCAAGAACGGCGTCCGTACCTTCGACGCCCGTGCCGCGGTCGCGACCCTGGAAAGTGTGACAACGCAGAGTTCGCAGGCTGATAGGCCCGCCGACCAGCCCTGTGCGATACTGCGGCTGGTTGTTCGGCACGTGACGCCTGCCGTACGACCCGACGACGTCCTGTCCGGTCTCCGCGCCGTGGCCGACCTGGCGCCGCCGGTCCCCGCAGCGGTGACCAGGCTGGCGCAGGGGCTGTTCGATGAAGAGACCGGCACGGTGACCGACCCACTCGCGCCCGACCGCGAGGCAGTAGCGACCGAGCCGCACACGGCCGCCGTGACTACCGCCGCGGCGACGCCGGAGTAAGGAAGGTTCCGCGTAGGGACGGACGTCGTAGCGCCACCCTCGTACTCGGGAGCCACCTGGGTCGGGCAGCGCACCGACCAGAAGACTTTCGCCAGGCCGTACGCGACATGGTGTACGGAACCGGCGAGACAGGACACAGACAGCTTCCGTGCGGCGCCCGCACCGCGGACGGCGGCACCGCGCATCGCGCGAGCCGCGGACGTCACCGGCACCCATGCCGGACCAGGTGCGGCGCCCGGGAGCCTGACGGGAGATACGCCCGCATGCTCGAACCGACCGAACCCACCCAGGGTTCCGAGAACACCACCCCCAGCGACACGCTGCCGCCGCGCCGTCGGCGCCGCGCAGCGTCGCGCCCGGCGGGACCGCCGTCGACCGCGGCCGACGCCGCGGCGACCGAGACCGTGACCGGACCGGCCATACCGGCCGCTGCCGAGACCGAACCGCCCGCCGAGGCGGCGGAGGTCGCGGAAGCCCCCGGGGCAGAGGAGATCGAAGAGACGGAGGCGGTGGCCGAGGTCGCCGTTTCCCCTGAGACGCAGCCGGAGGAGGCCCCCGCCGAGGAGGCGGCTCCGCCGCGTACGCGTCGTCGTGCCACGCGCCGTGTGTCGGCGCCCGCTGCGTCGCCGGAGGCCGCCGAGACCCTTGAGGTCGTGGTGCCTGCCGTTTCCGGCGAGGCTGAGGAGGCGCAGACCGCGGAGAGCGCCGAGACGCCGGTGACCGCGGAGGCTGCCGCCGAGGAGGCGGCTCCGCCGCGTACGCGTCGTCGTGCCACGCGCCGTGTGTCCGCGCCCGCCGCGTCGCCGGAGGCCGCCGAGATCGTAGAGACCCATGAGCCCGAGCCGGTCGCCGTGCCCGCCGAGGCGCCGGTCGGCGAGCAGGCCGAACCGGTTGCCGAGGCCGAAGAGGCCGCCTCGCGCCGCACCCGTCGCCGGGCCGGCCGCCGAGTCTCCGCGCCGGCCGGTGCGCCTGCGGCGGAGACCGCCGAAGAGCCCGTCGAGGCGCCCGTGAGCGCCCCCGCGGAGGCTGAGCCGACCGCCGCCGAGGCGGCCGCCGCGCCGGAGTCCGAGCCGGTCGCCGAGGAGGGCGCATCGCGCCGTTCCCGCCGTCGCGTCTCCCGCAAGGCCGCCACCGGGTTCTCCGAGCCCGCGCGGCCTGTCGCGGAGGAGGCGGGCGAGACCGTGAAGCGGCCCGCGCGGCCCGCGGTCGCCGTGTTCCAGGCGCCGGTCTTCACCGAGCCGATGTTCCAGACCCCGCAGCGGGCCGCCGCTGCCGCTGCCGCCGAGGCCGTGGAGCAGCAGGAGGAGGCCGGCGAGGAGGAGCTCGCGGGGCAGCGCCGTCGCCGCCGTCGCCGAGGCAGTGACGAGGAGTACGCCCCCGTGACGCCGGAGGCCACCGAGGAGGTGGACGAGGCAGAGGAGCCGGAGGAGCCGGAGGAGTCGGCCGAGGGCTACGACACCGAGGAGGCGGAGGAGACCGGTTCGCGCCGTCGCCGTCGCCGTGGTGGTCGCCGCCGTCGCCGTGGCGAGTCCGCCGAGGGTGAGGCCGGGGAGTCCGAGGACTCCGAGGAGCTCGCCTCCGAGCAGGCCGCGCAGGACGCCGAGGACACCGCGGAGCAGATCGAGGAGGACGCCGAGGAGGCGGACGAGGACGGCGAGGAGCCCTCGTCGTCCAGCAGCAGCCGACGCCGTCGCCGTCGCCGCCGCCGGGCCGGTGACACGGCCGCCGACGCCGAGCCGTCCTCGGACGACCCCGAGCGCACGGTGGTCAAGGTGCGCGAGCCCCGCAAGAAGGACGAGCGGGCCGGTGACGGCACCGACGAGGTGCAGTCCATCAAGGGCTCGACCCGTCTGGAGGCCAAGAAGCAGCGCCGCCGTGAGGGGCGCGAGCAGGGCCGCCGCCGTGTGCCGATCATCACCGAGGCCGAGTTCCTGGCCCGCCGCGAGGCCGTCGAGCGCGTGATGGTCGTACGCCAGAGCGGCGAGCGCACGCAGATCGGCGTCCTGGAGGACGGCGTGCTCGTCGAGCACTACGTCAACAAGGAGCAGGCGACCTCGTACGTCGGCAACGTCTATCTGGGCAAGGTGCAGAACGTCCTGCCGTCGATGGAGGCCGCCTTCATCGACATCGGCAAGGGCCGCAACGCCGTGCTGTACGCGGGCGAGGTCAACTTCGAGGCGCTGGGCATGGCGAACGGGCCGCGCCGCATCGAGTCCGCCCTCAAGTCCGGGCAGTCCGTGCTGGTCCAGGTCACCAAGGACCCGATCGGCCACAAGGGTGCCCGTCTGACCAGCCAGGTCTCCCTCCCGGGCCGTTACCTCGTGTACGTCCCCGAGGGCTCGATGACCGGCATCAGCCGCAAGCTGCCCGACACCGAGCGGGCCCGGCTGAAGACCATCCTCAAGAAGATCGTTCCCGAGGACGCGGGCGTCATCGTGCGCACCGCTGCCGAGGGCGCGAGCGAGGACGAGCTGCGCCGGGACGTCGAGCGGCTGCAGGCGCAGTGGGAGGACATCCAGAAGAAGTCGAAGAACGGCGGCGGCTCGAACGCACCGTCGCTGCTGTACGGCGAGCCGGACATGACCGTCCGGGTCGTGCGCGACATCTTCAACGAGGACTTCTCCAAGGTCATCGTCAGCGGCGACGAGGCGTGGCAGACCATCCACGGGTACGTTTCGCACGTAGCGCCCGACCTGGCCGACCGTTTGCAGAGGTGGACCTCCGAGGTCGACGTCTTCGCCACGTACCGGATCGACGAGCAGCTCGCCAAGGCGCTGGACCGCAAGGTGTGGCTGCCCAGCGGCGGTTCGCTGGTGATCGACCGGACCGAGGCGATGGTCGTCGTCGACGTCAACACCGGCAAGTTCACCGGTCAGGGCGGCAACCTCGAGGAGACCGTCACCAGGAACAACCTGGAGGCGGCCGAGGAGATCGTCCGTCAGCTGCGGCTGCGCGACCTCGGCGGCATCATCGTCATCGACTTCATCGACATGGTGCTGGAGTCCAACCGGGACCTGGTGCTGCGGCGCCTGCTGGAGTGCCTGGGCCGGGACCGTACGAAGCACCAGGTCGCCGAGGTGACCTCGCTCGGTCTCGTGCAGATGACGCGCAAGCGCGTCGGACAGGGCCTGCTGGAGTCGTTCTCCGAGACCTGTGTCCACTGCAACGGCCGCGGCGTGATCGTCCACATGGACCAGGCGCCCGTCTCCACCGGCGGCAAGCGCAGGAAGCGCGGCCGGGGCGGTGCCGAGCACGAGCACGAGATGCACGAGGCCGTGGTCGCGGAGACCGAGGAGGTCGTCGAGGAGACCGAGGCCGAGGTGGCCGCGGAGGGCGCGGCACCCGTCGCGATGCCGGAGCCCGCGTTCGCCCCGGACGAGGAGCTGTACAGCAGCGTCGCCGAGGCCGAGGCGGCCGCGTCCCGGGGCCGTACGCGCCGCAGGGCCGGCCGGAGGGCGTCGGCCCCCGCGGGAGCGCCGCGTGAGGAGCGTGCGCCGAGGTCCCGTACGGACGAGCGTGTGCCGAAGTCGCGTCAGGAGGCGGAAGCCGAGCCGGTGGCGGCCGAGGACCCGGTCGTCGAGGCGCCGTCCGCGCCGGCCGAGGAGGAGGCCGCGCCCAAGGGCCGGGCGCGCCGCCGGGCGACCCGCAAGGTGTCGGCGCCCGCCGGTTCCCCCGCGGGCGCCGAGGCGGCCGTGGTGACGGTTCCCGAGTCCGCGCCGACGGCGCCCGAGCCGGCGGCCGCCCAGGCCGAGGAGACGCCGGCCGAGCAGCCGCAGGCCCCGGTCGAGGCATCCGCCGAGGGTGCCACCCCGGCCCGTCCGCGCCGCCGTGCCGTGCGCAAGGCCACCGCGCCGACCGCGTCCGAGGAGACGGCCGTCGTGGTCGTTCCGTCGGTGTCGGAGGAGGCCTCGGCGGACGAGTCCACCGAGGATGCGGAGACCGCTGAGGTGACCGAGGCCGCCGAAGAGGGCGCCCCGGCCAAGAAGACGGCTCGCAAGGCCGCCAAGAAGGCCACGGCGAAGAAGGCCGCCACGAAGAAGACGGCGGCCAAGAAGACCGCCGCCAAGAAGGCCACGGCCAAGAAGGCGGCGAAGACCGCTACGACGACGGCGAAGAAGACCGCGAAGAAGACCGCGGCGGCGCAGCAGACGCTGTCCTCCGTCGCGGCCTCCGCCGACGAGAGCTGACCCGGTCGTCCGACGCTGTGTGGTCCTGCCCGCTCCTGGGCAGGACCACGCTGTTTCCCCACGGGACCGAGCCACGAGCCACCGTGTTGCGGACCGCGCCCGTCAGACAGTTGTGACGCCGAGACCTCACCTTCCGCGGCCTCGGCGGAAAAGAAAAGGAGAAAACCGCGATGATAGGCCTCGTGCTGGCGGCCGGCGCCGGACGGCGTCTGCGCCCCTACACCGACACCCTGCCCAAGGCGCTGGTGCCGGTGGGACCGGAGGGCGACCCGGATGCCCTGACCGTTCTGGACCTGACCCTCGGCAACTTCGCCGAGGTGGGTCTGACCGAGGTCGCGATCATCGTCGGCTACCGCAAGGAGGCCGTGTACGAGCGCAAGGAGGCCCTGGAGCGCACGTACGGCCTGAAGCTCACCCTCATCGACAACGACAAGGCCGAGGAGTGGAACAACGCCTACTCCCTGTGGTGCGGCCGTGACGCGCTCAAGGACGGTGTGATCCTCGCCAACGGCGACACCGTGCACCCGGTCTCCGTCGAGAAGACGCTGTTGGCCGCCCGCGGTGACGGCAAGAAGATCATCCTCGCTCTCGACACGGTGAAGTCGCTCGCCGACGAGGAGATGAAGGTCGTCGTGGACCCCGAGAAGGGTGTCCGGAAGATCACCAAGCTGATGGAGCCGTCCGAGGCCACCGGCGAGTACATCGGCGTCACGCTCATCGAGGGCGACGCGGCAGCCGAGCTGGCGGACGCGCTACGGGTCACCTTCGAGCGGGACCCCCAGCTCTACTACGAGGACGGTTACCAGGAGCTGGTCGACCGCGGCTTCACGATCGACGTGGCGCCGATCGGTGACGTCGCGTGGGTCGAGATCGACAACCACGACGACCTCGCCAGGGGCCGGGAGATCGCGTGCCGGTACTGACCAGGCTCATCCCGTCCCCGGTCGTCGTCGACATCCGCCGGGGTGCCCTGGACGACCTGGCGACCGTGCTCGCCGACGAGCGCATCTCGCACTCGGGCAAGCTGGCCGTCGCGGTGAGCGGCGGCTCGGGCGCCCGGCTGCGCGCCCGGCTGGCCCCGTCACTGCCCGGCGCCACCTGGTACGAGGTCGGCGGCGGCACCCTCGACGACGCGGTCCGGCTGGCCGGTGAGATGAAGTCCGGCCGTTACGACGCGGTGGTGGGTCTGGGCGGCGGCAAGGTCATCGACTGCGCCAAGTTCGCCGCGGCGCGCGTCGGCCTGCCCCTGGTCGCCGTAGCCACCAACCTCTCTCACGACGGCATCTGCTCGCCCGTGTCCATCCTGGACAACGACGCGGGACGCGGCTCCTACGGCGTGCCGAACCCGATCGCGCTCCTCATCGACCTCACGGTGATACGGGAGGCGCCGGTCCGGTTCGTGCGCTCGGGGATCGGCGACGCCCTGTCCAACATCTCCGCGGTCGCGGACTGGGAGCTGTCCCACCGCGTCAACGGCGAGAAGGTCGACGGCCTCGCCGCCGCGATGGCACGTCAGGCGGGCGAGGCCGTGCTGCGGCACCCGGGCGGCTGCGGTGACGACGGGTTCCTGACGGTGCTGTCCGAGGGACTGGTGCTGTCGGGCATCGCCATGTCGATCGCCGGGCACACCCGGCCCTCGTCCGGGGCCTGCCACGAGATCAGTCACGCGCTCGACCTGCTGTACCCCGAGCGGGCGGCCAGCCACGGCGAGCAGGTGGGGCTCGGCGCGGCCTTCGCCATGCATCTGCGCGGCGATCACGACGGGTCCCGGCTGATGGCCAGGGCGCTGCGCAGGCACGGGCTGCCGGTGCTGGCGGAGGAGATCGGGTTCGGCGACGACGAGTTCGTACGGGCGGTGGAGTTCGCCCCGCAGACCCGGCCCGGCCGCTACACGATCCTGGAGCACCTCGAGCTGCCCCCGACGCGGATCAAGGAGGCGTACAGGGACTACGCAGCGGCGGTCGCCGGATGAGACGGGGCCCGGTTTGACCCTTGTGGGGCGGGCCCCGTACCCTTGACCGTCGGCGTGTCCACTGACCCGCCGCATCCCCGTAAACCTCTTCCTCCCGGGCACACGGCTGGCCGGGAGAGGCTGTCCGCGATGCCGGGCGGCTGGCCTGCGGGGTTCCGTTCCCGAGCGAGAGAGTGAGATCCGCGTGTACGCCATCGTGCGCAGCGGTGGTCGCCAGCACAAGGTTGCTGTCGGCGACATCGTTGAGGTTGACAAGCTTTCCACTGCCAAGGTTGGCGACACGGTCGAGCTCTCGACCCTGCTCGTTGTCGACGGCGACGCTGTGACCAGCGACCCGTGGGTGCTGGCCGGCATCAAGGTCCAGGCCGAGGTCGTGGACCACCACAAGGGCCAGAAGATCGACATTCTGCGCTACAAGAACAAGACCGGCTACCGCCGTCGTCAGGGCCACCGCCAGCAGTACACGGCGATCAAGGTCACGGCGATCCCCCCGGCTGCGAAGTAAGGGACTGAGAACAGATGGCACACAAGAAGGGCGCATCGTCCACCCGGAACGGTCGCGACTCCAACGCCCAGCGGCTCGGCGTGAAGCGCTTCGGCGGTCAGGTCGTGAGCGCGGGTGAGATCCTGGTCCGCCAGCGCGGCACCCACTTCCACCCGGGTGCGGGCGTCGGCCGTGGCGGCGACGACACGCTGTTCGCGCTGCAGGCCGGCGCGGTGGAGTTCGGTAGCCACCGTGGCCGCAAGGTCGTGAACATCGTTCCGGTCGCCTGAATCGTCTGATTCACGGCTTCGACCGAACGTTTCGCGAGGCGGACCTCACTTCCCGGTCGGGAAGGCGGGTCCGCCTTTCGCGTGTTGACACAAGACATATCCGTACGTAGCTGAAGTGCTGGAGGCACCCCACCATGACCACCTTCGTGGACCGCGTCGAGTTGCACGTCGCCGCGGGTAACGGAGGCCACGGCTGTGCCTCCGTTCACCGTGAGAAGTTCAAGCCGCTCGGCGGCCCCGACGGCGGCAACGGAGGTCGCGGCGGGGACGTCATCCTCACCGTCGACCAGTCCGTGACCACGCTGCTCGACTACCACCACTCCCCGCACCGCAAGGCCACCAACGGCAAGCCCGGCGAGGGCGGCTTCCGGGCCGGCAAGGACGGTCAGGACCTGGTCCTGACGGTGCCGGACGGCACGGTCGTGCTCGAC
Source organism: Streptomyces sp. CA-106110 (assembly GCF_050936285.1). Classification (NCBI taxonomy): domain Bacteria; kingdom Bacillati; phylum Actinomycetota; class Actinomycetes; order Kitasatosporales; family Streptomycetaceae; genus Streptomyces; species Streptomyces sp. CA-106110. The sequence continues at coordinate 7,991,709 of NZ_JBNJNB010000001.1, forward strand.
AAGGCGGGCAACGTGCTGGCCGATCTGGTCGGGCACGGGACGTCGTACGTAGCCGCCCAGGGCGGGCGGGGTGGGCTCGGCAACGCGGCGCTGGCCTCGGCGCGGCGAAAGGCGCCCGGCTTCGCGCTGCTCGGTGTGCCGGGCGACGTGCAGGACATCGTCCTGGAGCTGAAGACCGTCGCCGACGTGGCGCTGGTCGGCTATCCGAGTGCCGGCAAGTCGTCGCTGATCTCCGTGCTGAGCGCGGCGAAGCCGAAGATCGCGGACTACCCGTTCACGACCCTCGTCCCCAACCTGGGCGTGGTGACTGCGGGTTCGACCGTCTACACGATCGCCGATGTGCCCGGACTCATCCCCGGTGCCAGCCAGGGCAAGGGACTGGGTCTTGAGTTCCTGCGGCACGTGGAGCGGTGCAGTGTGCTCCTGCACGTCCTGGACACGGCGACCCTGGAGTCCGACCGCGACCCGGTGTCCGACCTCGACGTCATCGAGGAGGAGCTGCGGCAGTACGGCGGGCTCGGCGACCGTCCGCGGATCGTCGTCCTGAACAAGATCGACGTGCCGGACGGCAAGGACCTCGCCGAGATGGTCCGGCCCGACCTGGAGGCGCGCGGCTACCGCGTCTTCGAGGTGTCGGCGGTGGCGCACACCGGGCTCAGGGAGCTGTCGTACGCGGTCGCCGAGCTGGTCGCGAAGGCTCGCGCCGCCCGGCCGAAGGAGGAGGCCACGCGGATCGTCATCCGGCCGAAGGCCGTCGACGACGCCGGCTTCACGGTCACGCGCGAGGACGACGGGCTGTTCCGGGTGCGGGGCGAGAAGCCCGAACGCTGGGTGCGGCAGACCGACTTCAACAACGACGAGGCCGTCGGCTACCTCGCCGACCGGCTCAACCGCCTCGGTGTCGAGGAGGGGCTGATGAAGGCGGGCGCCCGGACCGGCGACGGCGTCGCCATCGGCCCCGAGGACAACGCGGTCGTCTTCGACTGGGAGCCGACGGCGATGGCGGGCGCGGAGATGCTGGGCCGACGCGGCGAGGACCACCGCTTCGAGGCTCCCCGCCCGGCCGCACAGCGTCGTCGTGAGCGGCAGACGGAGCGGGACGAGGTGCAGCGCGAGTTCGACGGGTTCGAGCCGTTCTAGTCGGGTCGGCCCGCCCGGAACCGACATGACGAAGGGCCTGCCGGCGTTCCCGAGGGAATGCGGGCAGGCCCTTCGTCGTATCCGGGGTCAGGCGACCGGTTCGGGTTGCGGGTCGCGGTCGGTGGCGGGGGAGTCCTCCGACTTGCTGGATGGACCGGAGGCCCCGGTCTCTCCCTCGCTCCGCCTGCCGAACTGCGGCTTCGCGCCGATCAGCGTCAGCGTGAGGATGCCCAGGAACATCGGCGCGAACATGTACCGCGCCAGCGGGGCCGGGTTCGCCGCCACCACCGTCAACTGGAGTGCCAGCGGGATCGACATCATGCCCAGCGGCGCCCAGTTCCGGTGCCGACGCGAGAACGCCAGGAACACCGCGTACGCCGCGTAGCACCAGGTGGCACCCCGGAACAGCAGCCACTGCAGCTGCGGCGTCTTGCTGGCCTTCCACACGAAGAACGCCACGCCGTGCAGCTGGTCGTTGAGCGGGCGGATCTTCAGGACCGGGCGGTACGGGCTGTCCCTCATGTCGGTGTTCCAGTCCGTCCAGCCGAACAGGTTCTTCGGCACGGACGGGGGGCTGATCAGCGTGTTGCCCTGCATGTCCGCCGGGCCCGGGAACGGCGACCACGCAATCTGCGAGCGGCACAACCGCGCCCCGATCATCTGGTCGGGCGTCCGCTTCAGGACCCGCATCCACAGGTCGATCAGCTCGCTGTTGTACTTCGCGGCCATCTTGCGGTTCATCGGCTTCTGCATCGCCCAGTCGGCGTTGTAGCAGTTGGCCGCCCGGCCGCTCCAGTGCGACAGCGGCGCCACCTTCGCCATGAGCTCCTTGTCGGCCTTGGTGAAGGTCTGCGGGTACTTGCCGTAGACCACCGCGATGTCGGCGTAGTTCATCGCGTACACCTGGTCCTTCGTCGGCGTGATCACTCCCAGAGCGGGATAGATCCACACGTTCAACAGGCCCGAGATCAGCACCGGGATCACCGTTGCGACCAGCAGCGCCCTGCGCATCTTCGGCAGCACGAGCAGCAGCACCGGCGCGGCGAGGACCGCGACGAGCAGACCGTTGTTGCGGGACAGGCCCATGCACAGGAAGCCGACGAACAGGACCGCGATCTCGTTCCGGAACGCCTTGTCCCGTACGGACTGCACCCCACGCATCCGGCGCACCACGAGCCGCCCGGCCGCGGCGAACGCCAGGACCGCGCCGATGACGAACGGCACGTCCTTCCAGATGAAGATGGTGAACGAGCCGATCGACGGCAGCGCCGCGCACGCGATCGCGGCCGCCGCGCACCACTTGCCCCGCACACCGAACTGCCGCAGCGTGACCGTCGCGTAGGCCAGCGACGCCGCCATGGCAACGCTCTGCGCGAACGTCAGCAGCGCCAGGTCGCCGGTGAGCTGGATCGAGAGCCACACCAGTACGTTGTAGGCCACCGAGTGGTTGGACATCCAGTGACCGGTGGTGACCTGCCACACGTACGCGATGGAGTCGTAGCTCATCCCGCCCGGGTAGAAGGCCGCCCACCAGAGCAGAAAGATCATCTGCGTGATGGCGTAGACGGCCAGCGGCAGCCGACGCCGCGCCGGAATACGCTCCAGGCGCTCTCTCAGCGAGCCTCTGGGGAAGGGGATCGTGGGCACTTTCAACGCTGCTCCGCGGGCTTGGTGGACGGTCGATCGGGGTGTGCGAGTTCCAGCATCCGGGTGATCACCCGGTCGGCGGCATGTCCGTCGTCGAGGTCGCAGAACACGTCCTTGAACTCGCGGTAGGCCTCCGTGTACGAAGCGCTGATCCGCTCGGTGTCAGCGAGCGCGTCGATGAGTTCGTCCGAGGTCTGCAGCAGTGGACCGGGGGCCCTCTTCTCGAAGTCGAAGTAGAAGCCGCGCAGCTGGTCGCGGTAGTAATCCAGGTCGTAGGTGAAGAACAGCATGGGACGGCCCGTGTTCGCGAAGTCGAACATGAGCGACGAGTAGTCCGTGACCAGCACGTCCGTGATCAGGAACAGCTCGGCGATGTCCGGGTAGCTGGACACGTCGAAGACGAAACCGTCACCGGCGCCGGGCACCGCGTCGACGATGTTCGAGTGCTTGCGGACGAGGAGAACGTGGTCGTCGCCGAGGCGCTCGGCCGCCTTCTTCACGTCGAGCCGCAGATCGAACTTGTAGTTACCCGCCTGGTAGAACTGGTCGTCCCGCCAGGTCGGCGCGTACAGTACGACCTTCTTGCCCTCCGGCAGGCCGATGCGCTCGCGCACGGTCCGCGCCAGCTGCTCCGTCGTCTCGGAGAGCAGCACGTCGTTGCGCGGATAGCCGGACTCCAGGATCTCGCCGTCGTACTGGAACGCCCGCTTCATGATCGGCGTCGAGAACCGGTTCGGCGAGACGAGGAAGCTCCAGTTCGGCGTCTCCTCGGCGACCTTCGACAGGTACTTGCGGTCGGCGAACTGGACGCTGTCGATGTCGTGGCCGATCCGCTTGAGCGGGGTGCCGTGCCAGGTCTGCACGATGACCTGGCCCTCGCGGCGCCGGACCCAGTGCGGCAGGTGGGTGTTGGTGACGATGTACCGGCTGCGGCCGAGCGCCTCGTACCACTCGCTGCTCCACCGCCGGACGACCTTGACGCCCTCGGGGATGTGGGCGCGGCGGTCTTCCACCACCCACACGTGCTCCAGGTCGGCGCCCTGGCGCAGCAGTTCCTCGTAGACCGCGCGCGGCGAGTCCGAGAACTGGCGGCCGGAGAAGGAGGCGTACAGGACCGTGTCGCGCAGCGGGGCCGTGCGCGCCTCCGCGTACAGACGGGTGCGCAGCTCGCGCTGGCGGAACCAGCCGAACTCCTGGGGGCCCAGGTCGGGTGCCGCCTCGACCAGAAGCCGGTCGAAGAAACGGTGGGTGAGTGTGTGGTCCCGGCCGCGGAGGGTGAAGTGCTTCGGTAGTCCTGCGAGCGTCGACGGTACGGCGCGGACCGGAACCTCGACGCGAGATCCGGTGGTGCGGGCGAACAGATACCAGCGGCCCTGGCGCAGCGGAACCTCGCTGATGCTGTCGGGCACGGGCAGGAACTCGGCCCGGAAGTCGCCGTCGGTGACGGTGACCGGGTGGGTGTGCTCCTCGGCGTGCTGGCTGTGCCGCAGCACGATCTCGACCGGCTCGTCCACGGTCGCGGGCAGTGCGCCCGCCAGGAGGATCCGGCCCTCGGAGGTGACGGAGAGTTCGGTGACCATGGGCTGGACGGGCTGGGTGCGCAGCGCCAGGCCGCCCACGCCGTCGTCGGTGACGGCCACGGTGCGCCCACCCCACGCGGCAGCCGGGCTGCCGTCGAGCGAGTGCTGCCGGCCCAGGTCGCCCTGGCCGGCCTCGACGGCCACGGTGAACCAGCGCCCGCCCTGGATCGCCAGCTCGGCCGTCCACTTGTCGGCGACATGCAGGTTACGGGAGTCGCGGCCTTCGACGTCCAGGTCGCCGAGCGGTACCCGGACCGAGAACTTCTCGCTGGACGTGCGCTCTACCGGGTACTCGAGGACCGCCTCGGAGGAACCGTGCCTGAGGCGCAGCGTGAGCGGCGCGGCGCCGACGGCTTCGTGGCCGAGGACACCGGTCAGCTCCAGGGCCCCGTCCACGGCCCGGTGACCGGCCAGCTTGGCGCGGACCCGCTCGACGCGCACGTACAGGTGCTCATCGGCGACGTACGGGACCACCCGCACGTCCTTCTCCACCCAGAAGGGGACCGGGCTCTCGGCGCTGCCGCTCTCGCCCGCCTTGAGCCGGGTCCGGCGGACGATGCCCTGCTGGACAGTGGCGAGGGTGATTCGCCACACGCCGTCGCGCCAGCCGCCACGAGCCTTGAGCGTGGCCGGGTCGAGATCGAGGGAGAAGCCCGACCAGTCGTAGTTGTGCAGCGACTGGCCGGAGGTCTGCGTGGCGCGCGAGGCACGGGTCCGGTTGGGCCGCACCAGGATCGTGCGCCGGCTGCCGACCTCGCGCAACATCAGGACGCGCAGGGCGGTCCGCTGCGGGCGCTCGGCGGCCACGTTACGGATGTAGGCGTGGCCGTCGATGCGCAGACGGCCGCCGCGCCACACAAGCTCCTCGGCGCGGGCCCGGGCCGAGAAGTCGGAGTCCACGCGCAGCACCGAGCGGGGCACCGCGCGCTTCTTCCGGTCGATCACCGGGTAGTCAGCGAAGTGGCGCAGGCCCTGACGGACCACCGGAACGGCCCGGCCGGTCTCCCGCTCGAAGGCGAGGAGCTCCATGAGCTCGTCGAGGCGGCCCTCGCGGATGAGGTGGCACTTGAGACGCAGCGCGACCGGCAGCCGGGGCATGATCCGCGGGTCGACCCGGCTGAGGAAGTCGGCGGCGCCGGCCATGAACAGGTTGCGGAACTCCTCGCCCGCCTCGTCGAGGACGCCCATGAAGAGCGGCAGCTCGTCGGTGATGAAGATCTCGTCGTACCAGCGCTTGTGCTGGGCGTACGCCTCGCCCGGCTGGGAGGCCAGGAAGCGGCTCACGGAGTCGCACGATCTTATTCGGTCGCGGACGTTGACCGGCTCGGTGCGGCGCTGGGTGATGGAAGGCGCGCCGCCGGTGCGCTGCCGCCACAGGTAGATCGGCTCGCCGAGGACGTCGACGGCCGAGGCCAGGAAGTGCGCGGGCAGGGTGACCGGGGCGTCCTCGTAGAGGATGCCGGGGAACTCGAAGGCGTGCTTGTCCCAGAACGACCGGCGGAAGACCTTGTTCCAGGCCGTGCGGTCGTAGACGAGGTCCTTGTCCCGAGTGATGTGGGTCCGCTTGCGGTCGGTGCGCAGCCGCTTCTCGTGCAGCGGGGAGATCAGGATCTCGCCGGCCTTGAGCAGGTTGACGTTGCCGCTGACGAAATCGGAGCCGGTCGCCACCAAGCTGGCGATGCAGCGCTCGTACGCGTCGGGCAGCACGCTGTCGTCGCTGTCGACGAAGGCGAGGAACTCGGTGCCCTCGGTCAGATGGGCGACCCCGGTGTTCCGCGCCGGTCCGAGCCCCTTGTTCTCCTGCGTGACGACGCGGAACCGGTTGTCCTTCGCCGCCCATCTCTCGGCGATCGCCAGGCTGCCGTCCGTGGAGCCGTCGTCCACGACGATTGCCTCCCAGTCGGTGAACGTCTGGTCCGCGATCGACTGCAGGCACTCGTCGAGGAAGAGTTCCACGTTGTACAAGGGAACGACTAGTGACAGACGGGGAGGCATCTGGGGTACTGCGCCTTTCTCAAGGTATTCGTTCGTGTCCGGCGCTGACCGGACTCGCCGGACACGGTAGCTCTAGCCCCGCGCGGTGCGGCTCTGGCCCTCCGGGGAGAGCGCCACCGGCGGTACGTTCTCCTGGTTCAGGAAGACCCTGCGGACCACACGCTCCGCGGCGCGGCCGTCGTCGAACTCGCAGAACCGCCTGCGGAACTCCGCCCGTGCCTTCGTGGACGCGTCATCGCACCAGCGCCCCGAGAGGAAGACGTCAAAAAGGTCCTCCTCGGTTGCCACCACAGGGCCGGGCGATTGGACGTGTATGTCGAAGTAGGTGCCGCGGGTGGCCCGGTAGATCTCCCAGTCGTTGGCGAAGGTCACTACCGGCCGGTCCAGGAGCGCGTAGTCGAACATCAGCGACGAGTAGTCGGTCAGCAGGCAGTCGGCCGCGAGGTACAGCTCCTCGACCGAGGGGTGTCCGCTCACATCGACGATTCCGGAGCCGTCCGCGGCGCCGGGGCCCGTGCCCAGGTTGAAGTAGTGGGCCCGCGCCAGCACCGTGAAGTCCTGCCCGAGCTGCTGCGCGAAGTGCTCCAGGTCGAGCAGCGGCCGCGGTACGGCCTGGTAGTCGCGGTGGGTCGGTGCGTACAGCACGACCTTGGTGCCGGGGGCGAGGCCGAGCTTCTCGCGGGCTCGCGCCTTGTCCTCGTCGGTGGCGTTCACCAGGACGTCGTTGCGCGGGTAGCCGTAGTCGAGGGAGGTGTAGCCAGCCGGGTAGGCCCGCTCCCAGATGGCGGTGGTGAAGCTGTTGGCGGAAATGCTGTAATCCCAGCGGTCGACCCGCTGCATCAGCGTCTCCATGTCCAACTCGGCGCGACCCAGCGGGTATTCGATCTGGTCGACGCCCATCCGCTTGAGCGGTGTGCCGTGGTGGGTCTGCACGAAGACCTGCCCTGGCCGCTTGACCACGCGGGTCGGGAAGTTGACGTTGTTGACGAAGTACTTGCCGCGGGCCATCGCGCGCCAGAAGCCGAAGGAGCCCGGGTGGACGACGGCGGTACCGGGCGGCGGAGTGTTGCGCGAGCCCGGCTTGAGCACCCAGGTCGACTTGATCTCCGGGGCGAGTTCGAGCAGCTTTCGGTGTATGGCCGCCGGGTTGCAGGCGTAGTCGGCGTTCCAGTACGCGGCGAAGACGGCGACGTCCTTCTTCACCGGCAGCATCCGCTGCGCCCGGTAGTAGGCCACCAGGACCGCGGTACGCACCGGCTTCTTCAGCCTGCGGGCGGAACGGTACGCCCTGCGGGCGGCGGAACGCAGCGGTCGGGGAAGCCGGTTGGCGGCCCGGCGCGCTGCCGACGTCGACGTGGCGGCCTTCGGCTCACGGTAGCCGGCCGGGCGGTTGGTCTGCTCGGCTTGCAGCCGGCGGGCGCGGAACTCGGCGCGGGCCCCGGCGGGCAGTCGGCCGGGCATGTTCTCGATCACCCGCAGGTGGAAGGTCATACGCTCGAACAGCGCGCTGTGCCAGCGCTCGAACTCGGGGTGCTCGGCCAAGAACGCGAAGACCAGCTCGTACTGGTCGAAGACGTCGAAGTGTTTACGGCTGGTGGAGTGCAGGATGCTGCCCTGACGCCGCTGGTGGTAGTGGACACAGACCCGGTCGAGGACGGCGATGGTCTCGGCGGCCACCAGGACCGGGTAGGTCCACGGGGTGTCCTCGTAGTAGCCCGTGGGGTAGACGAATCCCCAGCGCTCCACGAAGTCGCGGCGGTACGCCTTGTTCCAGGCGACCTGGAGCAGCTCGAGCAGTCCGGGGCTGTCGTCCAGGCGGAACGCTCCGCGCGGACTGTTGGTGAGCACCGCGCGCTTGGTGTTCGGGGTGATCCGGCCGTCCCAGTAAGTACGGGCGTAGTCGTAGACCAGCAGTTCGGGATCGCCGGTTTCGTCCAGGCGGCGGGCGATGGCCTGCAGGGAGCCCGGCAGCATCGCGTCGTCGCTGTCGAGGAAGATCAGGTAGGTGCCTCGTGCGCGGGCCATGCCCGCGTTCCTCGCCCGGCCCAGACCCACGTTCTGTTCGAGCTGCACCGCCATGACGCGCGGGTCCGCCGCCGCGTACTCGGCCATGATCTCGCCGCAGGCGTCGGGCGAGGCGTCGTTGACCGCGATGACTTCGAAGTTCTTGAACGACTGGCTCAGCACGGAGTCGAGGCAGTCGCGCAGATACGCCTCGACACCGTACGCCGGCACGATGATGCTGAACCGGGGCTCGGTGGACGGCTCTGCAGCTTGCATAGGAGTCATGTTGGCTGGGCTTTCGGAGGGGGGAAGGCGGGTCACAATTCCGCGGGGCGCAGGGCACCTGGTGCCGCTTCGCGGAAGACGATCACTCGGTTCTGGTCAGGGCGTACCCGAGCAGCCGGCGCACGGCGTCCGACCGGCGGTGGCGCAGCGCCCCCGGAAGCATGGTCAGCGCGTGCAGCCGCATGGACAGGTGGCGCCGGGCGGATCGGGCGGCCTTGGGCCAGCCGTGCCGGTCCAGTTCGTCGGCCACCTCGTTGAAGAAGCGCACGGCCTCTCCGAAGCGGGCGCCGGTGACGGCCTCGGCCGAGGAGAGGCTGGCCGAGTGGCGCCGGTAGCGGAAGACCGGCGCCGGGTCGACGACCAGCTTCTCGCCGCGCTGGATCAGCTCGATGATCAGGGCAAGGTCCTGGATGACCGAGAGGTCCTCACGGAAGTTGACCGACTTGACGGCGTCGGCCCGCCAGCAGATCGACGGGAAGTACAGCCAGTTGCCGCCGAGCAGGTTCGCGGCGAGCGGTTCGCCTGAGAGCTCCAGCCGGCGGCCGTCGTTCTTCGGCGCGTACAGCCGCCGCTTGACCTCGTCGCCCAGCGAGGTGGACGGGTTGCCGTGCTCGTCGATGACCTCGACGCCCGGCTGATAGATCGCCGCGTCCGGCACGGCCTCGACGGCCGCGCGGATCGTCTCGACATAGGTCGGCATCAACAGGTCGTCGCTGCCGAGCATGGTGAAGTGCGTCGACTCCACCAGCTCCACGCACTTGCGGAAGTTGCGGGTGATGCCCAGGTTCTGCTCATTGCGCAGATAGCGGACCCTGCTGTCGCCGAGGGAGTCGAACCACTCCGGTACGCCCTCCTCGCGGCCGTCGTCGACGACGGTGAGCCGCCAGTCCTTGTCGGTCTGGTCGAGCACACTGTGTACGGCGGCCTGCATCAGACCGGTGTCACCGTAGTGCGGCAGCATGATGTCGAGGGGCTGCACCTGGCCTACTTACCCTTCCGTACAGGGCCGAGCGCGGACTGGCGGCTGAACGCGAGCAGCAGGATCATGCCGATGCGGCCGAGGTAGAGCGTGGCCTTCCACGGCGACTGGCTCGGCGTGCCGGTCGTCCGCGCGCGCATGGCGACGGGGACCTGCTCGACGCGGTAGCCGGCCCGTATCACGGCGATCGTCGACTCCACGGTGTCGCCCAGGTACTCGACCGGGTACCAGCGGGCGAACACGTCGATCAGATCGCGGCCACAGGCGCGGAAGCCGGAGGTGACGTCGGTGAGTTTGGTGCGCGCCATGCGCGAGAGCCAGAAGGCGAGGACGAGCATCGCCCAGCGGCGCGGGCCGCGGGCCTGGTACTCGCCGGTGCCGGCGAACCGGGCGCCCATGACGAGGTCGGCGTCGCCGTCCAGCCGGGCCAGCAGTTCGGGCACGTTGCGCGGGTCGTGCTGGCCGTCGGCGTCGACCTGGATGGCCACGTCGTAGTCGCGGTCGTGCGCGAACTTGTAGCCGGCCCGCATCGCGCCACCCACGCCGAGGTTGTACGGCAGCTTCATCACGGTCGCGCCGGCCGCGCCGGCGACGGCGGCCGTGTCGTCGGCGGAGCCGTCGTCCACGACGAGGATGTCCGCACCCGGAAGCGTGGTGTGGACCTCCTTGATGACGTCGCCGACGCCGTCCGCCTCGTTCCAGGCGGGCATAATGATCAGTACTCGCTTGCCGTCGATCACTTCCGGCCCCCCTGTTCGGCAGCTACGGCGGGGGCCTCGTGCTCGTTCAGCCGGGCCCGGAGATCTTGGACGTCGACGCGGAGCAGCGCCACCTCCTCGGACAGTGTCCGGCCCTCTTCCTCCAGATGACCGACCTCCCAGCTCAGTTGGAGGCAGACGATGAAGAGGAACGCCACGCTCAGGAACAGGATGAGGCTGACGCCCGAGGCGACCCCGACGCCACGGGCCACCCAGTCCAGACCCGACGGGAAGAAGCCGAGCGGGATGATCACCACACCGGTGAGCACCCAGAGGAACGCGTACTTCTCCTTGAGCTTGCGGCGGCGCAGCAACACGACGATGCACGTGACGAGGATGATTCCGGTGACCGAAGTCAGCATCCACAACTTCATGCCGCACTCCGGTGTATCGGACGACTCATGGATAGGGCCTGTCTACTCTTCCAGGGGTGTACCAGGGGTGGGGCGACCGCTGAGGCAGACCGCTGCCTCCACTGTCTGCCGCAGTGCTTACGGAGATCGATGGAATGGGCGATCATCCTATGAGCGCGCAGGGCGGTAGCTTACACGAGCGTGAATCACGAGTGACATACAGGTGGCCACCGTCAGCGACCCTGCCGTGTAGGCCAACTCGACCCGGTCGCGCAGTTCCAGCGGACTGAGAGTGACCGCCACGAGCACGACCGTGCCAACGATCCACGCCATCAGCTGCATGCGGGCACCGCCGCTCGTCAGCAGCGCCTGTCCCAGCACCATGGCCAGCATGTACAGGGTCGTGCCGAGCGAGAGCCAGGCGAAGTCGGTCGCACCGAGCACGTCGGGCGTCCCGAACACCGCAGGCAGCAACGCCGGTCCGAGCGCCACCGCGCCGATGCCCCCGGCCACGCCGAGTCCCGCCGTGATCGACGTGGCCCGCAGCAACAGCCGCCGGTAACCGTGGGTGTCTCCCTCGGCCGCGGCCGACGACAACCCCGCGAGCAGCGACACTTGGAAGGCGCCGAAGACGAAGAGCGGCACACGGGCCAGGATCAGGGCCGACAGCAGCGCCGCGACCAGCGCGTCGTTGTCCGTCGCGATCAGCTTCGTGCTGATCACCGCGATGTTGACGAGCAGTTGGGCCAGGAGCGTCGAGCCGACGAGCAGCCCCAGGTGCTCGATCAGCTCCCGCCACTGTGCCTGCGACCCCGGCCGCGAGCCCTGGAACACCGGCCTGATCGTCGCCAGCACGGCCAGCAGCGGGGCCACCGTGAGCACCGCCGCGAAGGCGAACGCCGATTGCACACCGGCCACCGCGAGCGCCCCCGACAGCACGATGCGCAGCACGCCGTCCAGGCCGAGCTGCATCCCGTACGCCTCGAAACGGCCGAGCCCGGCGAGGACGCCTCGCGTCACATACGCCACGGCCAGCGCGGTGAACGCCCCGGCGAGCGCGAGGACCAGGCTCGTGTCCCCGTGGAAGAACAGATCGGCGAGCGGCCGGGCGAACAGCGCGAGCGGCACGAGCACGACCGCGAGCAGCCCGAAAGAAAGCACCGCGCCGCGCCGCAGCACCGGCAGCGCCCCGTCGCCGCGCACCACGCGGCCGGCCACGATCCGGGTGATTTCCTGCTCAACCGGGAAGAACAGCCCCAGGCCGATGGAGAACACGACGGTCCACAGGACCGAGAAGCTTGCCATGTCGTCGACGGCGAGCGTGTGGCCGGCCGCCGCGAGATGGACGTAACTGGCGGCGCCGAGCACCGCAGTTCCGGCGCCCACGAACGCCGTGCCCTGCGGCAGCGCCGTGGCTATGCGGTCGAGAAGGCTCACGGGCTCGTCCGCCCGCCCGGAGCTGTCACCTTCAGGGCCTCGGCCAGCTGTTCGCGCCAGTGCGGCTGCACCGCCACACCCGCCGCGGCCCAGTGGTCGTGCGCGAGCACGCTGTACGAAGGGCGACGGGCCGGCCGTACGAACTTCTCCGAGGTGGTCGGGCGCACCCGCTCCGGGTCGAGACCGGTCAGCTCGAAGGCGGCGCGCGCCAGGTCGAACCAGGTGGCCGTGCCGGACGCGGTGCCGTGGTACAGGCCCGCCGGAGCCCGGCCCGCCACGGCCGCCTCGCCCAGCTGAGCGATCTGGCGGGCGAGCGCGACGGTCCAGGTCGGCTGGCCGCGCTGGTCGTCGACCACGTCCACGGTCTCGCGCCGGTCCGCCAGGTTCAGCATGGTCTGGACGAAATTGCGCCCGTGGGCGCCGTACAGCCACGCCGTGCGCACCACGTAGCCGCGCTCGGGCAGCAGCTCGGTCACCGCCCGCTCGCCGGCGAGCTTGCTGCGCCCGTAGGCGTTCACGGGCGAGGTCGGGGCGTCGTGCGAGTACGGCTCGGTGGCGTCCCCGGGAAAGACATAGTCGGTGGAGACCTGGACCAGCACGCTGCCTTCGACGGCACACGCCTCGGCCAGCACCCGCGGGCCCTCGCCGTTGATCCGGGTGGCCGCGGCCTCCTCGGTCTCGGCGCCGTCCACGTCGGTCCACGCGGCGGCGTTCACCACGACGTCGTGGGCCGCCACCGCGGCGCGGACCGCGGCGGCATCGGTGATGTCCAGGTCCTGGCGGGTCAGCGCGGTGACGGACTGCGCCCCGCGTCCGGCGAGGACCTCGGTGAGGTCACGGCCGAGCATGCCGCCCGCGCCGGTGATCAGCCAGCGGCTCATGCGGGAAGCGCCGCCTTCGCCTTGAGCGGCTCCCACCACGCGCGGTTGTCGCGGTACCACTGGACGGTGTCGGCCAGGCCCTGCTCGAACGTGACGAGCGGCGTATAGCCGAGCTCCTCCTGGATCTTGGCGATCGACAGGGAGTAGCGCAGGTCGTGGCCCTTTCGGTCGGCGACGTGCTCGACCATGTCCCAGCCCGCCCCGCACGCCTCCAGGAGCATGCCGGTGAGCTCCTTGTTGGTGACCTCGGTGCCGCCTCCGATGTGGTAGACCTCGCCGGCCCGGCCACCGCGCAGCACCATCTCGATGCCCCGGCAGTGGTCGGAGACGTGCAACCAGTCGCGCACGTTCAGACCCTCGCCGTACAGCGGCACCTTCTTGCCGTCCAGCAGGTTCGTGGTGAACAGCGGGATCATCTTCTCGGGGAAGTGGTACTGCCCGTAGTTGTTGGAGCAGCGGGTGACCACGACGTCCATGCCGTGCGTGCGGTGGTACGACAGCGCCAGCAGGTCCGAGCCGGCCTTCGAGGCCGAGTACGGCGAGTTCGGCGCCAGCGGCCAGTCCTCGGTCCACGAGCCCTCGGTGATCGAGCCGTACACCTCGTCCGTGGACACATGCACGAACCGGCCCACACCGTGACGCTTCGCGGCGTCGAGCAGTACCTGGGTGCCGAGCACGTTCGTCGTCACGAACGGCGACGAGTCGGCGATCGAGCGGTCCACGTGGGACTCGGCGGCGAAGTGCACCACCGCGTCCTGGCGGCGCATCGCGTCGTCGACCGTCGGGTAGTCGCGGATGTCGCCGCGGACGAACCTGTAACCGGCCTGGTCGACCACCGGTGCGAGGTTCTCCTCGTTACCGGAATAGGTCAGGTTGTCCAGGACGGTGACCTGGGCGCCCTCGCCCGAGGGCAGCTCCCCGAGAAGCAGTGCCCGCACGAACTGTGAACCGATGAACCCGGCGCCGCCGGTGACGAGAATCTTCATAAGAGCCGCCATTGTATGGGCACCCGTCGTCGGCTCTTCCGCGGCTGTTCCGTGGCCGTTCTCACGTCGGGGGTGGCGGGGGCGCTCCGCGGGCTGCCGTAGGCTGCGTGCCCATGCGTGGAATAGTGCTCGCCGGTGGTACCGGCTCCCGACTGTGGCCGATCACCCGTGCGGTGTCGAAGCAGCTGATGCCGGTCTTCGACAAGCCGATGATCTATTACCCGCTGTCCACCCTGGTGATGGCCGGACTGCGGGACATTCTGATCATCACGGGCCCCGCCGAGCGTCCCCAGTTCGAGCGGCTGCTGGGTGACGGGTCCGATCTCGGGCTGAATATCCAGTTCGTCACGCAGGAGCAGCCCAACGGAATTGCCGAGGCATTCGTCATCGGTGAGGAATTCATCGGTGACGAGCCCGTCGCGCTGATCCTCGGCGACAACATCTTCCACGGCGTCGGCCTCGGCCGGCAGCTCGCCGGCTACCGCGAACCCGAAGGCGGTGTGGTCTTCGCCCACGCCGTCTCCGACCCGACCGCGTACGGCGTCGTCGACTTCGACGAGCAGGGCCGCGCCCGCTCCATCGAGGAGAAACCGAAGAATCCCAAGTCCCGCTACGCGGTGCCGGGTCTGTACTTCTACGACAGCCGGGTCGTCGAGATCGCCAAGGGCCTCAAGCCCAGCGACCGCGGCGAGCTGGAGATCACCGACGTCAACAAGTACTACCTGGACCGCGGCGAGCTCCAGGTCTCGGTACTCGACCGCGGCACCGTCTGGCTCGACACCGGCACCTTCCAGTCCCTTGTCCAGGCCTCCGAGTACGTGCGCGTGGTCGAGGAGCGTCAGGGCATGAAGATCGGCTGCCTGGAAGAGGCCGTCTGGCGTGTCGGGTTCATCGACGACGCCCGGCTGCGTGCGCTGGCCGAGCCGCTGACCAAGAGTGGCTACGGCGATTACCTGCTCAACCTGCTCGCCCACGAGGCCTGAGAGAGGATGGGACTCGTTCGATGAAGGTCAACCCCCTTGGTATCGAAGGCGCCTGGGAGTTCGTCCCCCGGCAGCACGGCGACGCCCGCGGCCTCTTCCTGGAGTGGTACAAGGCCGAACACATGGCCGAGGCCGTCGGTCACGCGCTCGATCTGAAGCAGGGCAACCTCTCCGTCTCCGCGGCCGGTGTCGTGCGCGGCATCCACTTCGCCGATGTGCCGCCCGGCCAGGCGAAGTACGTGACCTGCGTGCGCGGCGCCGTGCTCGACGTGATCGTCGACGTCCGCGTCGGCTCACCGACCTTCGGTCGGTGGGAGGCCGTGCGCCTCGACGACCAGGAACGCAAGGCCGTCTACCTCTCCGAGGGTCTCGGTCACGGCTTCTGCGCGCTGACCGACGACGCGACCGTCACCTACCTCTGCTCCGAGGGATACGCCCCCGAGCGTGAACGGACCGTCCACCCGCTCGACCCGGAGATCGGCATCGAGTGGCCCATCGCCGGCGAGCCCGAGTTGTCCGCCAAGGACGCCCAGGGCCTGACTCTGGCCGAGGCCCGCGAGGCGGGGATCCTGCCCGTGTACAAGGAGTGCGTGGCGTTCCGCGCCTCGCTCGCGAACCGGGGCTGACTCCTTCCGCGTGGCGGCCCGGCTGTCCCGAATGACCGTCGTGCCGCCCGGTTCGCGTTAGGGTGCCCGAATGACGTGGCTCATCACCGGCGGTGCCGGTTACATCGGTTCCCATGTCGTCAAGTCCATGGCCGAGGCCGGTGAGCGGGTGGTCGTCGTGGACGACCTCTCCAGCGGCGACCCGGCACGGCTGCCCGCGGACGTCCCCCTGGAGCGCGGCACCGTCCTCGACCGTGCCTTCCTCGACCGCGTCCTGCGCGAGCACGCGGTCGACGGCGTCGTCCATCTCGCCGCCAAGAAGGCCGTCGGTGAATCCGTCGAACGTCCCCTCTTCTACTACAAGGAGAACGTGACGGGCCTTCAGGTACTGCTCGACGCGGCTGTCTCCGGCGGGATCCGGCGCTTTCTCTTCTCCTCGTCCGCCTCCGTGTACGGCATGCCCACCGCGGAACTCGTCAACGAGGACACGCCGTGCGCGCCGCTCAGCCCTTACGGCGAGACCAAGGTCGTCGGCGAATGGATGGTCCGCTCCGCCGGCCGCGCTCACGCCATGGCCACCGCCTGTCTGCGCTATTTCAACGTCGCCGGCACTGCCGAGCCCGCCCTTGCCGACACCGGCGTCTTCAATCTGGTCCCGATGGTCTTCGAGCGGCTCGATGCCGGATTGCCGCCGCTGATCTTCGGCGACGACTATCCGACGCCCGACGGCACGTGTGTCCGTGACTACATCCACGTCGCCGACCTCGCCGATGCGCACCTCGCGGTCGCCCGCAAGCTCGCCGAGCGCACGGCGGCCGGGGAGAGCGGCGACCTCACCCTCAACATCGGGCGCGGCGAAGGCGTCTCGGTGCGCGAGATGATCCGGCTCATCGGCGAGGTCACCGGACGGGATGGCATCCCCGAGGTCACCGCCCGCCGCCCCGGCGACCCGGCGAAGGTGGTCGCTTCGGCCGACATGATCGCCACGGAGCTGGGGTGGAAGTCCCGCCATGACGTCCGCTCCATGATCGCCTCGGCCTGGGAGGCGCGCACACCGCCGCGCGCCTAGCCAGGGGTGTCTTGCGGGTCCGGCCGACTCCAGGTGGCTGCGGGGTGCGACATCAGCCGCGGCCGCGGCGGGCAAAGCGAAGCGATGGGGGCATCACCTCCTCATGGGCCCCTTGCTCACCGCCCCAAGGCATGCGCTCGGCGGCATGCGCTCGGCCTCGGTCCACGCTGCGAAATGCGCGCGCGGGGATCTGTCTCGCTCGCGTAGATTGCCTGGTGGCGCCGCGGTGGCGAAGCGCGTGGTGCCAGGGACCGCCGAGTGAGGACGACGCAGGTGACAGTGGCAAGGCAGGCAGTGACGGACGCCCGCAGGATCGTCGTCAAGATCGGATCCTCCTCGCTGACCACGGCCGCGGGCGGCCTCGACGCCGACCGCGTCGACGCGCTCGTCGACGTCCTCGCCAAGCACCGAAAGCAGGGGGTGGCCCGAACGGCCTCGGTCGAGCGCGATGGGGGGAGACGGGTGGGCGGCGGAGAGAAGGAGATCGTCCTCGTCTCCTCCGGAGCCATCGCTGCGGGCCTCGCTCCACTGGGCCTGCGTCGCCGTCCCAAGGACCTCGCCCGCCAGCAGGCCGCCGCCAGCGTCGGACAGGGCCTCCTGGTGGCCCGCTACACCGCCTCCTGCGCCCGCCACGGCATCCGGGTCGGACAGGTGCTGCTCACCTCCGACGACACCCGTCGCCGCGCCCACCACCGCAACGCCTCCCGCACCCTCGACAAGCTCCTGGCGATGGGCGCGCTGCCCGTCGTCAACGAGAACGACACGGTGGCCACGGACGAGATCCGCTTCGGCGACAACGACCGCCTCGCCGCGCTCGTCGCCCACTTGGTCCACGCCGATCTGCTGGTGCTGCTGTCGGACGTGGACGGCGTCTACGACGGGGACCCGAGCAGACCCGGCACCTCGCGTATAGCGGAGGTGCGGGGCCCCGAGGACCTCGCGCACGTGGAGATCGGCAGCGCGGGCAAGGCCGGCGTCGGCACCGGTGGCATGGTTACCAAGGTCGAGGCGGCCCGGATCGCGGCCGCCGCCGGCATCCCCGTGGTGCTCACCTCCGCCGTGCACGCCGCCGACGCCCTCGCGGGCCGGGACACCGGCACGTACTTCCACCCCACCGGCAAGCGATCCGCAGACCGGCTGCTGTGGCTTCAGCACGCCTCCACCCCGCAGGGCTCGCTCACCCTCGACGACGGGGCCGTGCGCGCGGTCGTCGAACGCCGCAAGTCGCTGCTGCCCGCCGGGATCGCGGCCGTCGAGGGCGACTTCGTCGCGGGGGACCCCGTGGAACTGCGCGACAGCGGGGGGCGGGCGGTGGCACGCGGGCTCGTCAACTTCGACGCCAGGGAGATCCCCCGGCTGATCGGCCGCTCGACACGGGAACTGGCGCGCGATCTGGGACCCGCGTACGAACGCGAGGTCGTGCACCGGGACGACCTGGTCGTCCTGCACCAGTAACGGGCCGAAAAGGCCCGAGCGCCGGGGTCTTCCGGTGGGGGACGTTCCGTAAAACCGCCCCATGGTGCCGTGCGGCCTGCTCCACTTTGTCTCGGGGATGCGTTTTGGGGACACATTCCGCACGAGTACTGCGTAAGGAGGCCGTCGTGAGACGAGTGCGCCCTGGGGTGGCGGCGTTCCGCGGTCGCGGCACCTCCGGTGGCTCTCATGACGGCGTCGCTTCCCGCGCGACGGGGGAGGAGCGAACCCTGGTCGGCGTCGGGGCCCAGGACGCCTACGGGGAGCCGGGTGACCTGCCCCGGCTGTGGCACGTCACCCTCAGCGTCTCGGGCGAGGAGGTCCCGCTGAAGGAGGTCCGGCGCGCGCTCGAGCAGCTCGCCCACGATCACCCGTTCCTGCTGACCAGCCGCTACGCGGGCGACCACGCGGAGATCCGGTACTGGGAGGAGGCCCGGGACCTGCACGACGCCGCCGCGGTCGCCCTGCGCCTGTGGGGCGAGCACCGGCAGAGTGCGGGGCTGCCGCCCTGGGAGATCGTCGGCCTCGAGGTCATCGACCGCGAGACCTACCACCAGCGCGTCGCCGAAGGGTACGGACCACTACCGGCGGCACCGGTCGGTGTTCACCCGTTTTGAGGGTGTCTCGGTGTGTGGGACGAGCCGTGGACGGTACATCCGGCGCACTACCCTTCCTTCATGACCACGCTCTCGCCGTACGACTCCATGTCCCCGGTCGCCCGGGCGGCCTATCGAGCCCAGGCCGCCGCCGCCGACCTCGCGCCGTTGCCGCGGGCCGAGAAGGACGACGCGCTGCTCGCCGTCGCGGATGCGCTGGAGGTCCGTACGAGCGAGATCGTCCAGGCCAACGCCGAGGACATCGCCAAGGCCCGTGAGGCCGGCACCAGCGAGGCGATTATTGACCGGCTCACGCTCACGCCCGAGCGGATCCGGGCCATCGCCTCTGACGTCCGGGACGTGGCCGCCCTGCCCGACCCGGTCGGCGAGGTCGTGCGCGGCTCGACCCTCCCCAACGGCATCGACCTGCGCCAGGTGCGGGTGCCGCTCGGCGTCGTGGGGATCATCTACGAGGCCCGGCCGAACGTGACCGTGGACGCCTCCGCGCTGTGCCTGAAGTCCGGGAACGCGGTGCTGCTGCGCGGCTCCTCCTCCGCGTACGCGTCGAACGCCGCCCTGGTACGGGTCCTGCGCGACGCCGTGGGTGGCGCCGGGCTGCCCGCCGACGCGGTCCAGCTCGTCCCCGGCGAGGGCCGTGAATCGGTGCGCGAACTGATGCGCGCCCGCGGTCTGGTCGACGTGCTCATCCCGCGCGGCGGCGCGTCCCTGATCCGGACGGTCGTGGAGGAGTCCACGGTCCCGGTGATCGAGACCGGCACCGGCAACTGCCATGTCTACGTCGACGCCCGGGCCGACATCGACATGGCGATCGACATCCTGATCAACTCCAAGGCCCAGCGGGTGAGCGTGTGCAACGCCGCCGAGACGCTCCTCGTCCACCAGGACATCGCGGCCCAGTTCCTGCCCCGCGCCCTGGACGCCCTCGCGGACGCCGGGGTCACCGTGCACGCCGACGAGCGGGTGATGGCCTACGCCAAGGACTCCCGGGCGACGGTGGTGGAGGCCACGCCCGAGGACTGGGACACCGAGTACCTCTCGTACGACATCGCCGCCGCGGTCGTGGACTCCCTGGACCGGGCCGTGCAGCACATCCGGCTGTGGAGCTCCGGCCACACCGAGGCGATCGTGACCACCTCGCAGCAGGCCGCTCGTCGTTTCACCCAGTTGGTCGATTCGACCACGGTCGCCGTGAACGCCTCGACGCGCTTCACGGACGGCGGGCAGTTCGGCTTCGGCGCGGAGATCGGCATCTCCACCCAGAAGCTGCACGCGCGGGGACCGATGGGCCTGCCCGAGCTGACCAGCACCAAGTACATCGTCACCGGCGACGGGCACGTACGGCGCTGAGCGGGCGCTCAGTCCTGCGTCAGCCGGCGTTCCTTGGCACCCACCTGTGAACGCGTCTCAGCAGGCGGATGAATTTCCTTACCGTCTGCCCAAATTGACCCCCTAGGTCTACTCTGGAGCCGTGCCGGAGGACGTGGGGGGCACGCCGTTCGACGACGGCCGGGAGCCCGACGACGACCGCGACCGCGGAGGTATGGACGAAGAGTTCGCCTCCGTGGTCTTCGACGAGGCCTTCGTACGGTCGGCCGCGGTCCACGAGCCCACGGCCGTGGAGAGACTCCTCGCCGCCGCCCAGGCCCGCGCCGAGGCCCAGGAGGCCGAGGCGCGCCGGGCGCACGCCCGCGGCGCTCGCGGCGACGACGAGCGCTATGAGGACGGATTCGGCCCCGACGACGGCTTCGGCCACGGTCCGGATCTGGACGACCTGGACGACGCGGATATCCTCGAGGGCCGCCACGGCGCGCTGGGGCTGTACGGCAGGCGATACGGCAAGGGTGCGCGCTGGCATCGCCCGGTCGCGTGGATGCTCGCCCTCGTGATGGGTATAGGCATGGTCGCCCTGGCCTTCACCGCGGTGTACCGGGGCGCGTCCTCGGGCCGCCAGGAGCAGATCCCGCCCCCTACCACGACCGGTGTGAAGCAGGGCCCGGAGTCGAGCGCCGCCACGGCTCCCTCGGCCTCCGTAAACCCCTCGCCCCCGGCGTTCTCCGCGGTTCCCCGGACGCCCTGACGCCCCGGACAACGGTGTTCGACTTTCGTTCGAAAACCTGGTGAGAACCTGTCAGAACTTGTCGTGTACCAGGGCGTTTACCTGAGCTCCCGGAGACCTACTCTGAAGATATGGGCGGGCCTGGAGACCCACCTGAGGGGACACCCGAGGGCGCTCCCGGTGGTGGCGAGGACGAGTACCGATCCGTCGTGTTCGACGAATCGTTTGTGCGGGCTGCCCGCCTTCAGGAGTACTCGGCGCGGGAGCGGATGGCCGACCACGCCCCGGCCGTACGGCGCCGCCCGGCGCTGCACCGGGGCCTGTCCCGGCAGGCGCTGCTCCTCGTCCTGCTGATAGCCGTCGCCTTCGGCACCGCCGTCTACATGGGTGTACGCCACCCGTACCCGGCCCCCAGGGTGCAGGCCGCCGAGCCGCTGCACATGACGGTCATCCCGCTCGCCCCCCAGTCCGCGGTCCCCGGCTCCCCCGACGCGGAGAGGCTCTTCGCGCACAGCCCCGCCGCCCAGTTCCGCGTCGGCGCCGAGGGCATCACCCTCCCCGCCGCCCGGCGCACCGCGCACTTCTCCGAGAGCCAGGTCGTGGCCGCGCTGACCACCGCGAAGGACTACCTCGTCGAGTCCTCGCTCGACCCCGCCGTCCTCACCGGCGGCGCCGTGCGCTCCGTCCGGGTCCTGCTCGACCCCCAGCAGCTCGACCAGTTCGACCAGAGTTTCGTCCACCCGGCGGCGGACGGGCGGCATGCGGCCACCGGCTGGCTGATCCGCTTCGACCCGACCCATGCCCAGCTGGCAGGACGCAACATCCGGGTCCAGGGCACCATGCAGGCGGCGGAGATCAACTCCGACACGATCGAGGTCAGTGCCGACCACACCCTGGTGTACGCGCTGAAGCCCACCGGCGGTGACGCGAAGGCTCGGGCCTCGCTGTTCACCGTGCGGCGCGAGATGACCTTCCGCTTCGACCGCGACGACCTCCGTATGCACCAGGCGGTGCTGGTGGTCTCCTACGTCCAGGCCGGTCCGCTCGCGTGCGCCCAGGACGCCGCCGACCACCTCCAGCCGCTGCTCGCGGGCCAGACGGCCAAGGGGGGCGGCCCGCCCGGCACCGACCCCTACGCGACGGGCAGCGCCACGGCCCTGTGCGGCACCCTGGCGACGAGCGCACAGCCGAAGGTCTAGCGGGAAGGGCACGGCCTGGGCTTCCGGGCCGCGTTGGAGGCCTCTGGCGCCTTCCGGGCGGCGCGGGCCCATGGTGGATCCTCCGTAATCCACGCCGGTCCCGCGGGCCCGGCGCACCCGTTGCACGACCCGTGGCGGCCCGGACAGGGCTTGTGCGCGACGGAGCGTCGCCGCCAGGGATCTCCTGCCCTGGGCCGAGGCTTCCTGCCCCCCGACGAGGCCAGGGGCGGGCGGTTGCCCGGGCGGGGGTCACGGGGCGTGCCCGGAGGGGGTCGAGGCGGTCGGGCACCAGGGCTTGTGAGCGGGCGAGAGCGTCGCCGTCGGGGGCTTCTTGGCCTGAGCCGTGGCTCCTCGAGTCGGGCGGGGCCACTGGGGCGGTTGCCCGGGCAGGCCCACGGGGCGAGTCCGCCGGGGTCGAGGCGGCCGGGAAGGGCTGTGCGCGGGCGAGAGCGTCGGTGCCAGGGGTTCTTGCTCTGAGCCGTAGCACCTGGCCCCGTGGGGAGCCACGGGAACCGCCCAATGGGTCCGAGGCAGCCGGCCATAGCTGTGCGTGGACGTTCCTCGCCGCCAGGGTTCCTGGCCTGAGCCGTGGTACCCGGCCCCCGCAGGGCCACGGGGTAAGTCCGACGGGATCGAGGCGGGCGGGCAGAGCTGTGCCCCGGCGGGAGCATCGCTGCCAGGGGTTCTTGGTCTGAGCCGTGGCTCCTCGCCTCGGGCGGAGCCAGGGGATTAGCCCGACGGGGTCGAGGTCGCCGGCCATAGCTGTGCGTGGACGTTCCTCGCCGCCAGGGTTCCTGACCCGAGCCGTGGCTCCCGGCCCACGGCGTGGGGCGTGGCCTCTGGCTCTGGGCGGGGAGGGAGCCAGCCTGCCGGGGTCGAGGCGGCCGGGCAGGGCTGTGCGCGGGCGGAGCGTCGCCGCCAGGCGTGTTCCTGTCCGAGACGTGGCTTCCTGGCCCAGAGGACCAGCTGGCCGGGTCGAGGCGGCCCGGCAGAGCCGTGCGCGGGCGTCGCCGCCAGGTGTCCCGCGGCTCCGGCCCGCGCCGTAGCCCCTGGCCCCGGGCCGGGCCCAGGAGGACCGTCCCCCGGGCGAGGCCCGGATGGGCTCGGCGGTGCCGTCGGTCAGGCGTCGTCCTTCTCTCCGGGGCTGCCCTCCTCGGGGGCCTCGTCGTCCGGGTGGGCGTCCTGCGGCCCGTCGGGGGTGTCCTTGGGGGCGTTGCTCGTGAAGCCGGCGAAGCCGCGCCGTACCCGGCCGCCGAAGTCGCCCGCGCCGCCCGCGAGGTCGCTGACCAGCTTCATCAGCGGGTCCTTGGACTCCTTCACGTCGTTCGCGTAGCTGGCCGCCGACTCCCGGAAGGAGCCCGAGACGGACGTGTCCTTGTCCTCGTCGCGTCGCTGGTAGTGACCGTCCATGATCCGCTGGTAGTCGCGGGAGGCGGCCCACTTCTTCAGCTCGGCCGCGCGGACCGTGGTGAAGGGGTGGCTGCGCGGCAGCACGTTGAGGATCTTGAGCACCGAGTCGCGCAGATCGCCTCCGGCGTCGTACTCCTCGGCCTGCTCGA
Source organism: Streptomyces sp. CA-106110 (assembly GCF_050936285.1). Lineage (NCBI taxonomy): Bacteria > Bacillati > Actinomycetota > Actinomycetes > Kitasatosporales > Streptomycetaceae > Streptomyces > Streptomyces sp. CA-106110. The sequence continues at coordinate 8,015,315 of NZ_JBNJNB010000001.1, forward strand.
GAAAGGCGTCCACGTTCATCTCGTGCAGGTGGTTACCGCCCGCTATCTTCATCAGCCCCCGCATCGAGGCCTGCAGATCCTGCCCGACCAGCAGTCCGGCGCGGTCGGCCGACAGCTCCGACTTGCGGAACCACTCCCGCAGCGCGGTCACGATCGCCATGATCGCGAGGTTGCCCAGCGGGATCCAGGCGACCCGGATCGCGAGGGTGGTGAGGAACAGCAGGATGGTCCGGTAGACCGAGTGGCCGGACAGCGCGTGCCCGACCTCGTGCCCGACGACCGCCCGCATCTCCTCCTCGTCGAGCAGCTCCACGAGCCCGGTGGTCACGACGATGATCGGCTCGTCCAGGCCGATGCACATCGCGTTCGGCTGCGGGTCCTGGGTGACGTACATCGGCGGAACCTTCTCCAGGTCCAGGATGTAACAGGCGTCCCGCAGCATGTCGTTGAGATGGGCGAACTGCGCGTCCGAGACCCGCACCGAGTCGGACAGGAACAGCAGTCGCAGGCTGCGCTCGGGCAGCAGACCGCTGAGTGCCTTGAAGACCGTGTCGAAGCCGCTGAGCCTGCGCAGGGCCACCAGGGCCGAACGGTCCGCCGGGTGTTCGTACGCGCGCGAGGAGATCCCCGGGAAACGCCTGCGCTGCCTGCTCGGCACGTGCTCGTGCCCGTTGTGCTCATGGCCGACGTCGGACATGTGTCCCCCATGTGTCTGGTGACCACTGTGCGATTGATCATCGGGCCGCCGCGCGAGTGATGGCTGCGCGGTGTGCGACGCCCGATGTGCCCCCGAAGCGGAGTCCAGCCTAGGCGGAGATACGGTGGCATGGCAGCACACTGTTAGGAGCGATCCCATGGAGCACATTTCCGCCGCCTGGCTCACCGAGGCCGCGATGGCCGCCGATCGGCAGGGCCCGGGCAATCTGCTCCGCGTCGTGCTGATCGTGATGGTCTTCGGCACGGCCCTGACCGCGTGGTTCCTGCTGCGGGGCTACAAGCGCAAGGACCAGTGACGAACGCGACGGCTCTGTAGCCGCACGGCCCGCTTCGTGGTCGGCCGGGCAACCGGCTGCCCCGATGGCGGAGTCGGCGTGATCGGCGCGCAGGCGCCCGCATACGATGAACTGACGTCTTTATCCCGCCCACACCGGATAGGTACTGCCGAAGATGAGCTTCCACAGCACCGCTGCCCAGTTGGCCACCCTCGCCGAGGGCGAGGGCGAACGCCACGCCAGCATCAGCCCGTTCATGACCGGCGGAGGGGCCTTTGTCATCCTGCTCCTGCTGCTGTGGATCACCACTCGCTTCAACCGCGACCGCTGAGTCCGGCAAAACGCCTGGTCCGGGCCGTCCGTGGGGGACCGTCGGCCGGGTTCCGTCGGCCGGGCCGGTAGGGTCTGCACGCATGGGAGAGCAGCACATGCCCACCGGTCCGGCGAATGGCCCGGGATTCGGACCCGGAAGCGGGCCGTCGCACCCGGGCAAACGCCGCCTGGGCGTCATGGGTGGGACGTTCGATCCGATCCACCACGGGCACCTTGTCGCGGCCAGTGAGGTCGCCGCGCAGTTCCACCTCGACGAGGTGGTGTTCGTACCCACCGGACAGCCGTGGCAGAAGACCGACCGCAAGGTGTCCGAGGCCGAGGACCGCTATCTCATGACGGTCATCGCCACGGCCGAGAACCCCCAGTTCTCGGTCAGCCGCATCGACATCGACCGCGGGGGTCCCACCTACACCACGGACACCCTGCGCGATCTGAAGGCCCTCAATCCCGACACCGACCTCTTCTTCATCACCGGTGCCGACGCGTTGGGCCAGATCCTCACCTGGCGCCACACGGACGAGTTGTTCTCCCTGGCGCACTTCATCGGCGTCACCCGCCCCGGTCACACCCTGACCGACCCGGGCCTGCCCGCGGGCGGTGTGTCACTCATCGAAGTTCCCGCTCTCGCCATCTCCTCCACAGACTGCCGTGCGAGAGTCGCCAAGGGCGAACCCGTCTGGTACCTGGTGCCGGACGGTGTGGTGCGCTACATCGACAAGCGGCAGCTGTACCGCGGCGAGTGAGCTGATAGGGGCACCGGTGAACGACCGATACGACGGGTACGCGGGCGGCGACCAGTATGAACTCGTCGGCTACGACGAGTTCGGGCAGCCTGTGTACCAGCAGATCCCTGCCCAGCGGACCCAGCAGGGATACGACCCCTACGGCACGCAGCAGCAGCCCCGGCAGCCCCGGGGCTACACCTACGACCCGTACGGGACCGGTTCGCAGCAGCAGGCCCAGGAGCCGTACCAAACGGGCCGGCAGCAGCAGGTGCCGCCGCAGCAAACGGGCCGGCAGCAGCAGGTGCCGCCGCAGCAAACCGGCAGGCAGCGACCTGTGCCGCCGCAGCAAACCGGCAGGCAGCCGTCCGCCCCCTCGTACGACCCCTATGCCCCGTACGGGAACACCGCCCCCGGCTACGACCCCTACGGGCAGACCGCCGCGAGCGGGCAGCAGCCGCGTGTCACGGAACAGACCGCCTACATCCCGCAGCAGACGGGTCCGGCCGAGCGTGGATCCGGGCACACGGACGGCCCCGCCGGTTTCAGCGGCGGCCCGGACGGCCGAGGGGACACCCCGCCTCGGATGGAGCAGCGCGGTGACCGTGACTACCACACCGAGCAGTTCGCCTTCGTCGAGGAGCCGGACGGCAACTCCGAAGACGTCATCGACTGGCTGCAGTTCACCGAGAACCGCACGGAGCGCCGCGAGGAGGCCAGGCGCCGGGCGCGCAGCCGGATCGTCGGCCTCGTCGTGGTCCTCGCCCTGGTGGCCGTCGGCGGCGTCGGCTACCTCTGGTACGCGGGCAAGCTGCCCGGTACCTCCTCGGACCACAAGTCCGGCAGCACGACGCCGGCCGCCGGCGCCCAGAACCGGGACGTCATCGTCGTCCATCTGCACAACACCAAGGGCGGCGGCACCTCAACCGCGCTGCTCGTCAACAACACCACCATCAAGCAGGGCGCCACCGTCCTGCTGCCCAACTCCCTTGCGCTGACCTCGGACGACGGGAGCACGACCACCCTCGCCAAGTCGGTCGCCGACGACGGCTCCTCCGGCACCGGCGACGCCATCGACTCGGTCCTGGGCACCAAGATCGAGGGCACCTGGCGCCTGGACACCCCGTACCTGAACAACCTCGTCGAGCTCGTCGGCAACATCGAGGTCACCACCGACACGGACGTCCCCGACCCCGATGCCAAGAAGAAGGGCGGCGCCCCCCTCGTGCACAAGGGGGAGGACCAGACCCTCAGCGGCAAGATGGCCGTCGCCTACGCCACGTACCGCGGTCCGGGCGAGTCCCAGGACGCCCAGCTGGCACGGTTCGGCCAGGTCATGCAGGGCGTGCTGCGCAAGCTGTCCTCGGACCCGCAGGCCGCGACGATCACCGTGCAGACGCTCGCCCAGATCCTCGACCCGTCCCTGAACGACAAGGACCTCGGCACCTTCCTCGCCAAACTCGCCGAGCACGCCAAGGACGGCGACTACAAGACCGAACTGCTCCCGGTCCAGTCCGACGGCTCGATCGGCGAGAAGGCCACCGACACCGTGGTGAAGACCCTGCTCGGCGGCACCGTGAAGAGCCCCCAGGCCGGGGACGCCGTCCGGGTCGGCATCAAGAACGCCACCGGTTCCAAGTCGTCGGCCGAGCGGGCGCGGGTCGTCCTCGTCAACGGCGGTTACACCTTCCTCGACGCCGGCACCGGCACCGCCCAGGTCGCCTCCCAGATCATCTACGCCGACGACGGCGACAAGGCGAACGCGATCGAGGTCGCCAAGACGCTGGGTCTGCCGACCAGCTCCGTCAAGAAGGGCAAGATCGCCGGCAGCGCCGACGTCTCGGTCGTCCTCGGCCAGGACTACAAGCCGTCCTCGTGACGCGGGCCACACCCCCGGAGGGCCGGGGGTGTGCTCCGTGTGTGCCCAGCATGGGCGATTGCTTGGGGGTGGAAGTCCCTTGGGGGAAGAGGTGGTGCTAACCCCGAGCCGGAGGCAAGGGCGTCATCGTGAGATGGGGTCTGGAGGAAGCCCGAGGCGAGACCTGGGTACCGAGGAACACGAACCGCGTATGAGGCGTGCTGGTCGGGTGAGCCTGCACGAGAAGGTGAAGCCCGTCACTGCCAAGAAGGCCAGTGCGTAAACGCGGCGGGGATCCAGGGACAGTGATCGTTCTTACCTGGGGAGATCTGTCCGGGTGTCGGTTGTGCTGAAGACGTCGCCGCGCCGACGGGCAGCGCCGGAAGGTGCTGTCTGACCGGGCAGAAGTCAGCAGAGGTCGTAGTACCAGCCGGGATGAGTCGCGGGGCGGCGGGCTGGGAAGGGCCGAACATCGAGTGGAACGGGTGATGTGGTGGTTGCTCGTGCCGGTCACGTGGACCGCAGTAAACCTGCTTCCGCAGGGCCGCAGGGGGAGGAGCCGGTGCATCCGGCAGAGCCCACGGCGGCGCGCAGTGGCCGGTCGGCGCACTCCATGGAAGACGTTCACCGCGAACAGGAGCTGTTCTTGTGGGAGTTGATGCTCTCGAAGGAGAACCTGCTCGCGGCGCTTGGACGTGTCGAGGCGAACCGGGGTGCTCCGGGGGTGGACGGCATGACCACGGCGGAGTTGCGTCCGTGGCTGCTGGTGCACTGGTCAGAGGTCCGGTCCGCTCTTGATGCGGGCATCTACCGGCCCGCGCCGGTCCGTCAGGTGGTCATCCCGAAGCCTGGCGGTGGCGAGCGGATGCTGGGGGTGCTGCGGGTGCTGGACCGCTTGATCCAGCAGGCCATCGCGCAAGTGCTCGTGCCCATTTTCGACCCGGAGTTTTCGGGGTCGTCCTTCGGGTTCCGTCCCGGCCGGTCCGCCCACCAGGCGGTCAGGGTCGCGCGGCGGGCGATTGAGGACGGCCACCGGTGGGTCGTGGACCTTGATCTGGACCGGTTCTTTGACGCATCGTCACACTGCTCCTTGTGCTGATTGTGGGGGTCAGAACAGGCTGTTCTGAGGGGTCGGGGGCTCGATACGCAGGCCTTTTCTGCGTCCGGTGCGGACGTGGACGGCCTTCAGTTCGCCGTGCTTGACACGCTGCAACAGGGTCTGGCGGGAGACGCCGTAGGCGAGGGTGGCCTCGAGCATGGCGAGCCAGCCGTCGGGGGCGTCCTCGACGAATAGGGCACGGAGTTCGTCGGTGAGGCGGATGCGCCAGGGGGCGCCGGGGGTGTCCTGCTCGCCGGCGATGAAGCCGTCGCCCAGCCAGCGATGCAGGGTGGAGGGCGCGAGACCGAGTCGGTCGGCGGCCTGGGCCACGGTGACCAGCTCTCCTTCCTGCGGCTTGTCGCTCTTGGTGTGGCAGGGGATGCCCCAGTGGTGCCGTAGTGATTGGACTCTACTGGCCGTGTATGACAATCCCCGGGCGGTGCGCCGACCTTGGCGGTTGAGGATCCCGGCGATCTGGGCGTCCGGGTAGTGCACCGCCAGGCGGCGGATGAGGTCGACGGTGTCCTCGTCGGTGCGGATCTTCGGCTGCGGTCGGCGGATCGGCACCACCAGTTTGCTGATCGCGCCGCCTTTCCAGCGCATGACTGCCTCGGCGCGCGGGTCGGAGTCGTCGCGGTGGACGGTGAGGGTGACGTCCTCGAGCAGGGTGTGCAGCAGCTGCTTGCGGTCCTTGTCGGTGGTGGTCTCGGCGGTCCAGACCGGGTGGAGGTCGTCGGCGAGGGCGAGCACCGTGGCGCGCTCGGCCGCGGTGAGGGCGGTGGGCCGGCGGCGATCGCGGCGGGCGAGCTCGGCCTCGGCGGCGGCCAGGGCCGTGAGCGTCTTCTCCCAGTCGGCCTCCAGGCCGCGGGCGACCAGGCGGTTGTCCGGGTCGACGGCTCGGTAGCGGCGCTCGGCGCGCAAGGCGTCGTAGCGGGCGCGCTCGACCTCGCGCCGGTATTGGGCAAGCGCCGTGTCGTGGTCGGCTTCGAGTTGGTCGGCAGCCTTGAGGCAGGCTTCCAGGGCGGCGGGGGTGAGCGCGGCCAGGAACGCGGCGGCCACCGCGGCGTCGATGGCCTGCCCGCCGACCTGCAGGTGGCGCGTGCCGCGGCCGTCGACCAGCTGTCCGGATCCGGTGCAGTAGTAGCCGGGGGTGGCCTTGGCAGGGCCCTGGTAGAAGACGGCGAGTTTGCGCCCGCAGATGCCGCAGACGGCCAGGCCCTGCAGCAGCGCGCACCCCTCACGGACCGCGCCGGTGCCGGGCTCGTGACGCCGCGGGCGGGTGTTTGCACTGATTTTCTCCTGGTTGGCCAGGTAGTCCTCCCAGGTGATGAAGCCCTCGTGGTGGTCCTCGATCAGGACCTGCCACTGGTCGCGGGGCAGGACGCGGCGGTGGGTGCGCACGGTGCCGTCGGTGTCGAGGCGGCGTTCGAAGCGGGTGCGGCCGTAGACGTAGGCACCGGCGTAGGCGGGGTGGGTGAGCGTGTTGTGCACCGCGTGGTAGGTCGGCTCGACCCAGACGATCTCGGTGCCGTTGACGTACCCGGTCGGCTGCAGCGGCCACTTCAGGCCCTGCTCGCGCAACCACAGCCACACCCCGCGCGCTGAGCCGCAGGCGGCGAAGTGTTCGAAGACCGCGCGGATCACGCCGACCACGGCCTCGTCGGGATGGAAGAGGATCTCGCCATCGGCTTCGCCCCAGACCAGACCGACGGGAAGGCCGCGTCGCAGTTCCCCGCGGGCGGCCTTGTTGCGCACCCCGCCGTCGAGGCGGGCCCGCAGAATGTGCAGCTCAGCTTCGGCCATGGTCCCCTTCATGCCCAGCACGAGGCGGTCGTCGAACCGACGCGGGTGGTAGACGCCGTCCGCGTCGGCGACCAGCGTGTCGGTCATCGCCGCGAGGTCGAGCAGCCGGTACCAGTCCGCATTATTGCGGGCCAGCCGGCTCACCTCGAGCGCGAGGATGATCCCGACCTGGCCCAGGCCGACCCGGGCGGCCAGCCCGGCGAACCCGGACCGCCCCAGGGCACTGGCGCCGGAGATGCCCTGGTCCTCATCGACGACGCTGACCTGCGCACGGGACCACCCGAGCGCCACCGCACGCTGGCCCAGATCGTACTGGCGGGCCGTGGACTCCCTGTTGCGTTCCAACTGAAGCAGAGTGGACTGGCGCACGTAGACGATCGCCGCTCTTTGTCGATGGGACGCGGTGACTTTACTGTGCTCACTCATCGTCAGCCTCCGTTCGGCGTGCGGCGGTCATCTTGGCGATGAGATGGGCCAGCTGGGTGACGGCCTCTTGCAGCTGGGGCTGCGGGAGTCGGCCGATCACTTGGTTCTGCGGCGGGGATACCTGCTCGGGGAGCAGACTGAGTTGGACAGGCTGCACGGTCGTCCTCCTTGCACGGTGACTGCCGTGCAGCCTGCTCCCGCCCAGCGATCGCCCGGGCGAGAAGCGAGGAAACCAGCCCGTGCGCCTCCAACAGCTTGACCGACGAGGCAAGTTGCCTGATGCGATCGTCTCCGGCGCCGGTGGCTTCTTCCCTGTCCTGAGGGAAGTCAGTCCAGGCGGCCGGGATGAGCGACTTGCTCCCGTCCGGCAGGACCAGCAGCAGCTCCAGCCGTCCCCGGCAGTGCATCTGGCCGAGTACCTGAAGGCTGCGGCCCTTGAGCGGGTGGTGGTCCCTGACCACCTGCACGGACCTCACCGCGCACCACCGTCTCGCAAGGGCAGAGCGACCTCCGCACAGCCGCCGGCGCGCAGCACGGCGCGGGCCACCAGTACCACGGTGGGTGCGTCCACGCTGGTCAACACGGTGCCCAGGTCAACGGGGACGCCCTCGACCAGGCTCGCGCACAGCCGCAGCACCTGGCCCTCGCCGGTGGAGCAGGCCAGCCGCCCGCGCTTCAGACAGGCTGCCACCCGCGACCAGTCGACGAACGCCATCGGCGTCCCGTCCGCAGCAGGGACGATCTCGACGAAGTCCGCGATGAAGTCGTCGCGGCGCAGCCACCGTTCCTGGCCAATCAGCAACTCGACGGCCGCCACCGCGCAGTACAACCCCGCGGCCCCAGCGCGCAACGCGGCCGCGAGGTCCTCGATGCGGGTAGTAAGTCCGGGCTTCGTTCGACCGCGTCCAGCATGACGTCCTGATGGCGCGGGTGGCGCGCAAGGTCGGTGACCGCAGGGTCTTGAGACTGATCCGCAGGTATCTGGAAGCCGGGATCATGGTGGACGGCGTGAAGATGCCGAGCGCGGAGGGAACCCCGCAAGGATCCCCGCTCTCGCCCGTCTTGTCGAACATCATGCTCGACGACCTGGACCGGGAACTGTTCAGGCGCGGTCACCGGTTCGTGCGTTACGCCGATGACGTGCGTGTCTTCGTGCGGAGCGAACGGGCCGCTCACAGGGTGCTCGACTCGGTCACGGCCGTGGTCGAGCAGCGGCTGAAACTGAAGGTCAACTGGGAGAAGTCGAAGGTAGTCCCAGCCTCCGTCGCGACGTTGCTGGGGTTCGGCTTCTACTTCACCCGGAGCGGGGTGAAGATCCGGATCGATCCGAGGGCGCTGGCGCGCTGGAAGACGAAGATCCGGGAGCTGACCTCGCGGCGGTGGAGCATCGCGATGGACGAACGTATCGCGATGCTCAACCGCTTCATGACCGGATGGATGGGCTACTTCCAGCTCTCGGACGCCTCCAGGCCGTTCCGGGATCTGGACGAGTGGCTCCGCCGCAGGATGCGGCAGATCCGCTGGAAGGAGTGGAAGATCCCCCGGACCCGCCGGGCGAACCTGCGCAGGCTCGGAATCAGCGAGTCGTTCTCCCACCAGTGGGGGAACAGCAGCAAGGCTTACTGGCGGATCGCGGGCTCTCCCGTCCTCCAGCGGGCACTGCCCAACGCCTACTGGGACGACCTCGGTCTGCTCACACTCAAGCCGACCTGGCAACGACTGAGATCAGCTCGATGAACCGCCGGATGCGTGACCCGCATGTCCGGTGGTGTGGGAGGAGGGCCGGGCGACCCGGCCCTCCTACCCGATTAATCACGTGGGGTGTCGTCAGCGGTCCGTGAGACCCTTGAGGTATCACTGACCGCCGAAGGAAAGCCTCGTAGTGACCGCAACGGACCGTTCTCTCGAGCTCATCACCGCCGCCGCCCAGGCGGCCGCCGACAAGCTCGCGCACGACATCATCGCCTACGACGTCAGCGACGTGCTGTCGATCACGGACGCGTTCCTGCTCGCGTCCGCGCCCAACGACCGCCAGGTCAAGTCGATCGTCGACGAGATCGAGGAGCGGCTGAACAAGGAGCTCGGCGCCAAACCGGTGCGCCGGGAGGGCGACCGCGAGGCCCGCTGGGTGCTGCTGGACTACGTCGACATCGTGGTGCACGTCCAGCACAGCGAGGAGCGCGTCTTCTACGCCCTGGAGCGGCTGTGGAAGGACTGCCCCGAGCTCGAGCTGCCCGCGGACGCCAAGGCCACCCGGGGCAAGGCCGCCGAGCACGCCCGGCTGCAGGCCGCCGAGGACGCCGCCGAGCTCAATGCCGATCTGGGCGGGGAGCTGCGGTGACGGCCCGGGGCGCCGGCACCGGCGAGAAGGGCCGGGGCCGCCGGGTCATTCTGTGGCGGCACGGCCAGACGCCGTGGAACGTGGAGCGCCGCTTCCAGGGCTCCACTGACGTCGAGCTGACCGAGACCGGCATCGGTCAGGCCCGCCGCTCCGCCCGTCTGCTGGCGTCCCTCAAGCCGCACGCCATCGTCGCCTCCGACCTCAAGCGCGCCGCCCACACGGCCGCCGAGCTGGCAGCGCTCACCGGCCTCGAGGTCACCCTGGACGAGGCTCTGCGCGAGACCTACGCGGGCGTCTGGCAGGGGCTGACCCACGAGGAGATCATCGTCCGGTACGGCGAGGAGTACGCCGCCTGGAAGCGCGGTGAGCCCGTCCGCCGCGGTGGTGGCGAACTGGAGACCGAGGTGGCCGACCGCGCCGCCCCGGTCGTCCTGCGGCACACCGAGAAGCTCCCCGAGGACGGCACTCTCGTGGTGGTCAGCCACGGCGGCACGATCCGCACCACCATCGGCCGGCTGCTGGGCCTCGAAGCCCGCCACTGGGAGAGCCTCGGCGGTCTCTCCAACTGCTGCTGGTCCGTGCTCGGCGAAGGCGTACGCGGCTGGCGCCTTCTGGAGCACAACGCGGGCACGCTGCCGGAGCCGGTCCTCGGCGACGACGACTGACGCCTCCTCACCGCCACCGGGGCCCGGATTTCACTTTCCGGCAGCTCACAGGCTAAAGTTCTTCTTGTTCGCCCCGCCGGGCGGGAAGAACGCAAGGGGCTATAGCTCAGTTGGTAGAGCGCCTGCATGGCATGCAGGAGGTCAGGAGTTCAATTCTCCTTAGCTCCACGGATCGACACTTCGAGTCATCGAAGATCGATAGAGAATCCCGTCCAGTGGGCGGGATTTTTTCATGCCCTGTGTTTCACCTCACACCACGATCTGGCGCTTCGGCATCGTCGGGACGGGATGTGCGCGGCCGCTTCGCCCGCTGCGGACTGGCCGGGAACGCGGGGGAGTTGCTCGCCTTCGGCCTCGTGCCGGCGGCTGGTTCGGCCGCGATGCCCCCGCATGCGCTCGTTCCTGATGCAGTGTCACTTCACGATGGGGCGCGAACGAGGGTGCTTGGCGCCGGTCGCTGCAACGGGGCGTCCGGTCGCGATCTGCCCGCCCCGGAGCTGCCGTCCCGCTGCCCACCGGGCGCTCGTGCGCGGCCCGGGGAGGACTGCCCGCTGTGGCTCCGGCGCTGTCCCGCGGGAGCCGCGTCACCCGGCTCGGCCCGCCGGCCGGGGCTCGCGGCCCTCGGGCCGATTCTTCTCGAATGGGCTTGAGTCACTTGGGGCCCTCGGGGCGTATACCTCTTCGGATGCGCCCCTCGTGTGCATGGCCGCGACGGCCACGCTGGGCGCCGTGTCCGGACTGGTACGAATGCGTCGCTGACCGTATTGGCCCGGCCGTGGCAGAATCAAACGGCCGGAAGGGGGTGCGGCCCGACGGGAGGGAGTAGCGATGCCTGCGAGCATCCGCGGGGAGGTCCACGATCTCCTCGCAGTTGCGGTGACACGTCGGACAGCCACCCTCCTCGACTGCCCTTCCTGCGGCTCGTCCCACGTCGCACAGGTCCTCGGCGACAACGGCGGCGTCTCCTACGTGTGCACGGCCTGCGGCCACAGCTGGAGCTGATTGATGGGTGCACACAGGCGGAAGTGCGACTGGTGCGGCAGTGGCACGCCGATCGTCCGCGACATGGAACCGGTCAATCCGGACTACCAGTACTGGTGCGAGGAATGCGCGCGGGCGCTGATCATAAAAGGCGACCCGATCGAGACCTATCGGGAACTGGAGGGGGAGCCGATCTACGGCCGCCTCCTGGATGAGCACTGCACGCTCAAACGCTTCTATTCGTTCGCCACGGCCTGACGGGCGGAAGCGGGCCCGGACCGGTGACGTCGGCCGTCCGGGAGCGGCGTCAGCCCGTGTATCCGTGCGGGTGGGCCCGTAACCGCACGGACGGAAACGATTTGGTGTTCCACCCGGTGGACCGTGTAATGTTGGCGTCGCCGCCGGGGAAACCGGGCGACACGGTCAACATGCGGCTCCGCCGCGTGGCCGCGAGGGGCTATAGCTCAGTTGGTAGAGCGCCTGCATGGCATGCAGGAGGTCAGGAGTTCAATTCTCCTTAGCTCCACAAGACTTGAAGGCGGTCCATCCGATCGGATGGACCGCCTTCGGCGTGTGTGGGGCCCGTTCCGGGCGTCGAGGATCCACGGGCCGCCCCGCCCGGGGGGCCCGTGGTCCGCGGTTCAGCGGCCGAGGGCGCGGCGTCCGCGGCCCTGCGACAGCACCGGCAGGTTGTTGCGCGCGGGCGCGCCGGAGCGGGTGTCCTCCTCGATCCGCAGCGCGAGCGCCGGGCAGCGGCGCACGGCCCGCAGCGCCTTCGCCTCCGCGTACCGGGGCACGGGCGCCTGGGCGACCGTGGGGAAGCCGTCGGCGCCCAGTTCGAAGACCTCCGGGAGGATGTCCGCGCACAGGCCATGGCCGCGGCACAGCGTCCAGTCGACGAAGATCTTCTGCCGGCTGGCACCCGCCTCGGGCTCGGCCTGGCCACCGCCCGCGATGCCTGTGGGTGCCCTGCCGCCCTCGAAGAGCGGCAGCACGCCCTCCACGGGCCTGCCGCAGCCGTTGCCGAGGACATGGGCGGCCAGGTCGTCGGTGAAGGCCTTGATGGTCGATTCCAGGAACATCGCCGAGCCGTCCGGGTGCGAGCACGCACCGCGCCTCTTCACGGCCTTGGCGACCTGCTTCAGGGCTTCCAGGGCGGCCGGACCGCCGCCGTTCAGGATGTCCTCCATGCCGCGGGCCGCGGCGGGCAGACCGAGGTAGCAGGGCCCGCACTGGCCCGCGCTCTCCTCGGCCAGCCACTTGGCCACCTGCAGGGATTCACCCAGCGGGCAGGTCTCCTGGCTGATGGGCAGGATCGCGCCGGCGCCGAGCGAGCCGCCGACCGCGTCGAGGGAGTTGCGCGAGACGATCGCCTCGTTGACCGTCGCGGCGTCGATCCACTTGCCGTGGTAGCCGCCGGTCAGGACGCCCTGCGGGGCCGGCGGGGCACCGGCAAGCTGGAGCACGTACCGCAGCGGCACACCCGTCGGCACCTCGATCACCATGGGGCGGTTGACCGCGCCCGAGACGGTGAGCATGACGGTGCCCGGCTCGTCGTACAGACCGGTGTTGCAGTAGCGCTCGGCGCCGATGCGCGCGGCGATGGCCAGCTGGGCGAACGTCTCGGCGTTCGACAGCAGTGTGGGCGCGCCGCCGACGCCGCTCTGCGAGGCGCTGGTCTTGCGGCCCGGCGGGATGGCCGGACCGCCGTCGATGGAGCGGATCAGCGACGCGGCGGCGCCGGTGACCATCCGCACCGGATTGCGCTGCACGCGCGCGCGTATGGGCGCGCCGCGCCGGTCGCTCAGCCCGCGCTCGGCCAGCGCCTGCTCCATCGAGCGCTCGGTGGAGGCCCGCGTCACCCCGACCACGAGCGTCCGCGCGCCGAGGGCCTCGGCGACCAGCAGGGCACCGTCCAGGATCAAGTGCGGGGCACGGTTGATCAGCACCGTGTCCTTGCGGCAGGCCGGCTCGTCCTCGCTGCCGTTGACGACGACCACCGGCCGGATACCGCGGCGGATCGCCGACTCGGCGACCGACCGCAGTTTCTTGTGGAAGGGGAAGCCGGCGCCGCCACGCCCCTTCAAGGAGGTCTGCTCGGCCAGCTGTGCGAGCTGTTCGCCGCCCATCGGCTCGAGCGGGCCGTGCACCTTGAGGTGCATGGGCAGGTCGAGTCGCTCGACAAGGTCGAAGCCCGACGTGAGCTGCGGAAGTCCGACCACGCGGACTTCTGGGACGTCGGGCAGGGCCTCGTTCACTAAAAGCCTCCGGAAGGCGCGTTCCAGGGTTCGCCGGTACTCGGCGTGTCGTAGGCGCCGGGCAACGTCTCAGTGGCGGGACCGCTGTTGTACGTGTTATTCGTGTTGTACGTGCCGTAGGGGCTGTTCGTCTCACTCGTGTCGTACATCTCACCCCCGCCGTACCCGTTGTAGCCGGAATTGCCATAGGCCGGGATGTTGTACCCGGTGTCCTGAAGCGGGTCGTACGCGGAGGGGGGCGCCTCGCCGACGGGCGGCGGAGAGGGGATCGGCCAGCTGCCCGAGGTGCTGCCGGTGCCGTCCATCCGCGGCATCGCCTGCGTGGGCTGCATGTCCGTCTGCGGGTTCATGCGCTGCGTCGGGTTGGGCGTGACCGGGCCCTGGGCGCGCGGGGTGGCCGACATGGCGCGGTAGGCGGCCGCGAAGCCGTTTCCGGGCTCGGGGGTCATGGTGCGGGCCGGAGGGGCGTCGTAGAGGGGCGCGGAGGGCTGCTGGGGGATCAGTCCGCTGTCGGCGCCGGCGCGGCCCGCTGAGCGCGCTCCGAAGCCCGCCAGGGCGGCAGCCGCCTCCGCGTTGCGGGCGCGGCTGGCGTCCAGTCCGTCGCGTCCGGGCCTGTCGTCGGTTCCGACGATCGCGAAGATCCGGTCGGCCACCTTCCGCTTGACCGGGCGAGGCGCCGCGCGCAGGGCCAGTGCCGCCATGACGCCGAGCAGGCAGAGCTCGTACGACACCGTGAAGAAAGGCTTCGCCGCGCGTCCCGCGTACAGGCCGTGGATCAGCGCGGCGCACCAGGACGGGTAGGCCAGCATGTGCATCGCCCGCCAGCGGGCCGCGACGGGCGCCGGGGACGCGAAGGCACCGCGCAACGCGCCGGTCACCCCCACGAAGATCATGAGCAGGCCGGCCAGGGAGCCGAGGCCGATGAGTCCGGCGGAGCCGCTGACGCCGAGGCTGAAGGGGATCAGTGCGCCGATCAGCACGGTGTGGTCGAGTGCCAGTTTGACGGTGATGTGCACCAGGAGGAACGCGATCGAGGCGACTGCGGTCGTCCGGTGCACGGCCTGGGCGACGAGCCGTTGACGGATGTTGAGGAAGATCCGGTCCTGGGCGACGAGCCCCCAGATCACCGAGCAGCTGAGCGAGACGAGCGAGAGGACGCCCGCTCCGAAGTTGAGGAAGTCACGGACTGCGTTTCCGCCGGCAAGCACGATCACTGGTATCAGCAGCAGTACGACAGCCGTCGCCATGCCGTAGGCCGAGCGGCCCGGCTTGGGGAGCGAGCTGTTACTACGAGGAGGGTTCATGGGGGCAACTCCGAACAGTTTCGGGAAGGCGGTCCCGCTGCCGCACTCTAAGGGGCTCCAAACCGGGCAGTACGTGGTTTGAGTTATTGCGTTGTTATCAAAGGGCAACGGGGTGGTACCGATGTCCGATTAGCTGTCGTTACGCGAAGTAACATTTGAACCTTGTTCAGCCTTTCGTGGCCTTCACAACTCGACCGTCGGTGACTGAGTACGGCTGGGTCCCGTGTTGGGTTCACTGCGGTCCGCTACCGGGGGTGCCGCCGGGAAGCCCGTCGCGGTGCGCTCGGGCGCTGGGGTACCCTGACGCCATGCGTGCCGTACGCCTTCTGCTTAGCGGGCCGCGCTGATCAGTCCCGACCGCCGGACGTAACGGATGGTCGGAATCGGCGCGGCGTCCCCTCCTGTGCGAGGGGCTTTTTCATTTCCGCCGGCAGAGACGATCGATGGAGCTTTGAGGATCATGAGCGAGACGAACCCCGCTGTCGCCGCTGCCGTATCGGCGGAGACCGCGCCGCACCGCTACACGGCTGCCATGGCGGCCGAGATCGAGGCACGCTGGCAGGACTTCTGGGACGCCGACGGCACCTACGAGGCGCCGAACCCGAAGGGCGACCTGGCCGGCGACCCGGAGCTGGCCGCCAGGCCCAAGAAGTTCATCATGGACATGTTCCCGTACCCCTCCGGTGCGGGTCTGCACGTCGGTCACCCCCTGGGCTACATCGCCACCGATGTGTTCGCCCGGTTCCAGCGCATGACCGGCCACAACGTCCTGCACACCCTGGGCTTCGACGCCTTCGGCCTGCCCGCCGAGCAGTACGCCGTGCAGACCGGCACGCACCCGCGCGTGTCCACCGAGGCCAACATGGAGAACATGAAGGTCCAGCTGCGCCGGTTGGGCCTGGGCCACGACAAGCGCCGGTCGTTCGCCACGATCGACCCGGACTACTACAAGTGGACGCAGTGGATCTTCCTGCAGATCTTCAACTCCTGGTACGACGACGAGGCGCGCAAGGCCCGTCCGATCGCCGAGCTGATCGCCCAGTTCGAGTCCGGTGAGCGCGGCGTCCCGGGCACCACGCGCGCGTGGAACGAGCTGAGCGTCGCCGAGCGCGCCAACGTCCTGGGCGAGTTCCGCCTGGCCTACGCCTCCGACGCGCCCGTCAACTGGTGCCCCGGCCTGGGCACCGTCCTGGCGAACGAGGAGGTCACCGCCGACGGCCGCTCCGAGCGCGGGAACTTCCCCGTCTTCAAGGCCAAGCTGCGCCAGTGGAACATGCGCATCACCGCGTACGCCGACCGGCTGCTGGAGGACCTGGAGGAGCTGGACTGGCCGGAGGCCATCAAGCTGCAGCAGCGCAACTGGATCGGCCGCTCCGAGGGCGCCCGTGTCGACTTCGCGATCGACGGCGAAGCGATCACGATCTTCACCACGCGCCAGGACACCCTGTTCGGCTCCACCTACATGGTGCTGGCGCCCGAGCACCCGCTGGTCGACAAGTTCACCCCGGAGGCCTGGCCCGAGGGCACCCATGAGGTGTGGACCGGCGGTCACGCCACGCCCGCCGAGGCCGTCGCCGCCTACCGCGCCCAGGCCGCCTCCAAGTCCGACGTCGAACGTCAGGCCGAGGCCAAGGACAAGACCGGCGTCTTCACGGGCGCGTACGCCACCAACCCCGTCAACGGCCAGAAGGTCCCGGTCTTCATCGCCGACTACGTCCTGATGGGCTACGGCACCGGCGCGATCATGGCCGTCCCCGCGCACGACACCCGCGACTTCGCCTTCGCCCGGGCCTTCGAGCTGCCGATCCGCTGTGTCGTGGAGCCGACCGACGGTCGCGGCACCGACCCCTCGACCTGGGAGGACGCCTTCGTCTCGTACGACGCGAAGATCGTCAACTCCTCCGGGGAGGTCGTCTCGCTGGACGGTCTGAACGTCGCCGAGGCCAAGGCGCGGATCACCGAGTGGCTGGCGCGCAAGGGCATCGGCGAGGGCACCGTGAACTTCCGCCTGCGTGACTGGCTGTTCAGCCGCCAGCGCTACTGGGGCGAGCCCTTCCCGATCGTCTACGACGAGGACGGCGTCGCCCACGCGCTGCCCGAGTCGATGCTGCCGCTGGAGCTGCCGGAGGTCGAGGACTACTCGCCGCGCACCTTCGACCCGGACGACGCGGACACCCAGCCCGAGACCCCGCTGTCGCGCAACGAGGAATGGGTCAACGTCACCCTGGACCTGGGCGACGGGCCGAAGAAGTACCGCCGCGAGACCAACACCATGCCCAACTGGGCCGGTTCGTGCTGGTACGAGCTGCGCTACCTGGACCCGCACAACGACCAGAAGCTGGTCGACCCGGACATCGAGCGCTACTGGATGGGCCCCCGCGAGGGCATGCCGCACGGTGGAGTCGACCTGTACGTCGGCGGCGCCGAGCACGCGGTGCTGCACCTGCTGTACGCGCGGTTCTGGTCGAAGGTCCTGTACGACCTGGGGTACGTCTCCTCGGCTGAGCCGTTCCACAAGCTGTTCAACCAGGGCATGATCCAGGCCTACGTCTACCGCGACAGCCGCGGCATCGCGGTTCCGGCCGCCGAGGTGGAGGAGCGCGACGGCGCGTACTACTACCAGGGCGAGAAGGTCAGCCGACTGCTGGGCAAGATGGGCAAGTCCCTGAAGAACGCGGTCACTCCGGACGAGATCTGCGCCGAGTACGGGGCCGACACGCTGCGCCTGTACGAGATGGCGATGGGTCCGCTGGACGTGTCGCGGCCGTGGGACACGCGCGCGGTGGTCGGTCAGTTCCGGCTGCTGCAGCGGCTGTGGCGCAACGTGGTGGACGAGACGTCCGGTGAGGTCACCGTCGTCGACGCGGAGCCCGACGAGGACACCCTGCGGGCGCTGCACAAGGCGATCGACGGAGTGCGCCAGGACCTGGAGGGTCTGCGGTTCAACACCGCCATCGCCAAGATCACCGAGCTGAACAACCACCTGACCAAGACGCAGGGAGCGGTGCCGCACTCGGTCGCCGAGGCCCTGGTGCTGCTGATCGCGCCGCTGGCCCCACACATCGCCGAGGAAGTGTGGCGCCGGCTGGGCCACACCGACTCGGTCGTCCACCGGGACTTCCCGGTCGCCGACCCGGCGTACGTCGTGGACGAGACCGTGACCTGCGTCGTCCAGATCAAGGGCAAGGTCAAGGCACGGCTGGAGGTTCCCCCCTCGATCTCCGAGGAGGAGCTGGAGAAGGTGGCGCTGGCCGACGAGAAGGTGGTCGCCGCGCTGGACGGCGCCGGGATCCGCAAGGTGATCGTGCGCGCGCCGAAGCTGGTCAACATCGTCACCGCCTGACGGCCGCGGTCGGCCGAAGGGCCCGGTCCGGGCCCTCTTCCGCTCCGTCCCGGCCGCCGGGACGCGGACAGCGCCGAACGGTTCCGCCATATCGGGGTACTTCCCTACGGGCGGGTTCGGGGTTCTTCCGGAACCCCGAACCCGCCCTTTGCGTTTACCGTGAAAGAGGCGCAGCAGCCACTGCCGGCCGGAGGAGGAGCGACGTGGAATCCGTGTTGACCGTCATCGTGCTCCTGTTCGTGCTGTGCGTCGTGCTCGGGGTCTACGCGACGGTGAAGGCGATCGGCGCGGCCAAACGCGGTGTCGACCGTACGATCGCGCAGGCCCGCCGCACGGTCGAGGACACCGCTCTGCGCGCCAGGACACTTGCGCAGATCGGACCGGCGGGCGAGGTCGCCGGGCTCAGGCTGACACTGCGCACCTCGATGCGTGCCACACAGGACGCGCTGCAGGCGGGTGCCGTCGACGACGCGTCGCTGAAGGAGTCGCTGCACCTCTTCCACCGCCTCAGCATGTACGGGCAGGAACTGGACGCCGAGCTCAAGCGCCTGGAGACCGATCCGGACCGGCGGGCGCTGGCCTCCCGGCTGCCCGGACTGCGCGAGCGCACCGAGCGGATCACACACTCCGCGGACTCGCTGCGGTGGGCGGCACACGACCGGGCACGCCGGTTCGCGGACGACGACCTCGACGCGCTGAGCGCGCAGATCGACGTGGAGGCCGGCGCCCTGCGGCACTGGACCAAGGAGCAGCCGACGCCGCCCGCCGTGACCTGGCCCGAGGCACCGGACCCCGGGGTCGCGGCCGACGGCGGCCAGACCTGGCCGGAGACACCTGAGTCCCGTGCGGTGCGAGGGCAGGCCCGGCCCGCCGTCGGGTCGTCCGGACAGCGTGCGGCATACCCCTGGCAGAAGAAGCCGCGCCCCGAGAGCACCCGGTGATCCGGTCAGGGGGAGCGAAGGTCGGAGGGGCCGGACTGCCGCCCGTGCGGTCCGGCAGGTAACCTCCAGCTCATGTCCCGCCATGTCGCGATCGTCACCGATTCAACGGCCTACCTGCCGCCGCGGACGATGGAGCGCCACGGCATCATCGCGGTGCCGCTGACCGTGGTCCTGGGCGACCAGGCGCTCGAGGAGGGCACCGAGATCTCGGCCCGCTCCCTGGCCCAGGCACTGCAGAAGCGACGGCCCGTCACCACATCCCGGCCCAGCCCCGAGCTCTTCGCAGAGACCTATCACAAGGTCGCCGAGACCGGAGCCACCGACATCGTCTCGTTGCACCTGTCCTCCGAGTTCTCGGGCACCTACGACGCCGCCGTGCTCGCCGGGCGAGAGGCTCCCGTGCCGGTGCGTGTGGTCGACACCGGGATGGTCGCGATGGCCCTCGGCTTCTGCGCGCTGGCCGCCGCGGAGGCCGCGGAGGCGGGTGGCTCGGTCGACGAAGCGGTCACGGCGGCGGAGAAGCGGGCCGCGGGCACCTCCGCGTACTTCTACGTCGACACGCTCGACTATCTGCGGCGAGGCGGCCGGATCGGGGCCGCCCAGGCACTGCTGGGCTCGGCGCTCGCGGTGAAGCCGCTGCTCCAGCTGGCCGACGGGCGTATCGAGTTGCTGGAGAAGGTGCGGACCGCGTCCAAGGCCATCGCCCGTCTCGAGGAGATCGTGGCCGAACGCTCCGGCGATGCGAAGGTCGACATCGCGGTCCACCATCTCGCCGCACCCGAGAGGGCTTCGGCGCTCGCGGACCGTCTGCGCGCGCGAGTGCCGGGCCTGGCCGAACTGCATGTGAGCGAGATCGGCGCCGTGATCGGGGCGCACACGGGACCGGGGCTGCTGGGGGTCGTGGTGTCGCCTCGGTGACGCTGGCGGGTGGCGAAGTTGTCCACAACCAGGTGGTAATCCCCGGAATTTGACCAAGATCACCGCGGTCGGGCGGCTTGCCCGATCCTCGGCACATGGCACTTCGATCACGCACACGTACAGCGACTCCCACCAGCGGTCCCGGCCGCGCCCCGGGCTCCGACGGCCGCACGCACCACCGCCTGCGGCACTCACGCGGGCGCAGCCGAGGGCACCATCACACCCCGGACGCCGACGCCCTGCGCCTGCGAGCGCAAGACATCGGCTCCGACGACCGGTTCATCATCTGCTTCAACCCCGACCAGGCCACCCGCGACGCCGCAATCCGGGCCCGGATGGTCGCCCAGCTCGAAGAGGCCATCGCCGGCACCGACAAGCTGACCGCAGCCGAACGCGCCCACCTGGCCGGGCAGTTGTCCACCAAGCCCGGCCTGAAACGGTTCCTACGGACCACCCCCGGCGGCCTCCTGCGCATCGACAAGAAGAAGATCGCCGCAGAGGAGAAACTCGACGGCAAGTACCTGCTGCGTTCCTCCGACCCTGGTCTGTCCGCCGAGGACATCGCCCTGGGCTACAAGCAGCTCCTGGAAGTGGAACGGGACTGGAAGGACATGAAGCAACTGCTGGACCTCCGCCCGGTCTACCACCGCCGCGAGGACCGCATCCGCGCCCACGTCCTGCTGTGCTGGCTCGCCCTGCTACTGATCCGCATCGCCGAAAACGCCACCGGCCAGACCTGGAACCGCCTGCGCGCCGAACTCCAGCGCCTGCACGCCGTCACCTACACCGGTCCGGCCGGCACCTTCCGGCAGTCCACCGAGCTGACCAAGCCCCAGCGCGACATCTTCACCGCCCTGAACCTCACCCCGCCCAAGAAGGTCATCGAACTCGCCCCGGGCCGCTGACCAGGCACGATCTTCGCTCCTAGTGACACGCCCCTGTGGCGTGCCCATCGGCGTTTCCCCAGGTCAACATGCCTTTTCGGGTAACTAGCCCCGACCCACAACTGTGGAACCCGGGATGGAGCCGTCCCTTTGCCGCAGGCCCCCTCTCGATACGCACGCATCTACCCGCGATCGGCGCGATCATGCTGTGCATTCTCAGCGTCCGGAACGAGAGCGCCCTTCAGGGCCGTCTCGGGACCGTCGAAGAGTGCTCAACGACGACCAGCGCTGCCAGGTCGGCCGCCATCCGCATACGGTGTCTTCCAAACTGGTGCTTCAGGGCCGGGGCCCCGGCCCTCGACTGGATCGCCCGAGGCGGGATACCGCTTCTTGCGTGCGGTCATCCGTGAGAGGAAGATCTTTCCCGATCAAGGGAGATGTGATGCTGCGGTTCATGGACTGGTCCGTAGTCGCGGTCGGGTGCGTGCTGGTTCTCGTAAGTCTCGGGAGCCGCTGGTGGGAGCGGACCAAGATTTCGGAGGGAGAGACTCCCGACCAGGCCCTGCGTTTCTTCTGGGCATGGTTCCCCCTCCTCATGGGCCTGGGGATGATCGGCACGAGGGTGCCGCATCTTTGGCACGCGCCCTATGCCGTAGTCGAGATCGTCGACGCGGTCAGCTTCGTACTAGCGGCCACGGTGCTGGTCTTCGCCGTCAGGTCAGCGCGTCGAGTCTTTCGGGCGCGCGGCGCCATGTGACGGCCGTAACAGAGATTCTCACCGGCGCCGAATGCGCATGCCCCCCTCCGCTCGGTGCGGGCTGCGCAGAGGGGTTTCGTCGCGCTTGCCCACCCGTATGACCGCTCCGGGTGGTCGTCGTGCTGCCGGGTCGGGCTGGGCGGGACGCCGCGCCGCCTGGTGTCGCCTCGCAGACTGCCGGCCGTCCACGCAGACCCCGCCTGCCGCCCCACCGCCACTCGGCGTGGGAGGTGTGCTCGCATGATCGAGATGCTGCGGAACGGCGGCCGCGCGACGCTGGTCTATCGACGCTCTCTCGCGCGAACCCGCCCACGATGCTCAGGCCGCTCACGCGTTCACACACCACGACCTCGCCCGGCTCCACCTCGTCAGCGACCTGCTGATAGCACCCCGTATCGGGGCACCCCGCGATGCGCCTACCACCATCGATAGGAGCGTGTTCTATCCGGTGATCTTCATCGACTGTGTGCACGTGAAAGTACGCCACGGTCAGGTGGCGAACCGGCCTATCTACGTCGCCCTGGCGGTCGCGGTGGCCGGCACCCGCGAGATCCTCGGCCCGTGGGCCGGCGACGGCGGCGAAGGCACAAAATACTGGCTCCAGGTCCTGACCGAGATCAAGAACCGCGGCGTCGAAGACGTGTGCATGGTCGTCTGCGACGGGCTCAAGGGCCTGCCTGCCCGACTCCATCTCGGCGGTCTACCCCCAGGCGATCACCCAGACATGTGTCGTCCACCGAAGCCGTCAAGAATCAACATGTCGGTTATCCCCGCCCCTGTGATCTTGATCCTCCGTGTGCGGCTCGTTGACCGAGGCGAGCAGGTCGGCTGCTGTGGCGTGCCGGTGTTCGGCGGGGGTGATAGCGATGCGGTGGGCGTCGAGGATCGGCAGGACGTCGTTGATCGCGTTCCACAGCGTGCTGCGGCAGACGCCGAACAGCTCGGCGAGGGAGCCCAGGCCGCAGACCCGGCGCCGGTAGAGGATCGTCGCGAGGACCCAGTCGCCGTCGGTGATCTTCTGCCGGAAGACGCCCCCACGGGTGCCCGGGCGACGGTCGCCGCCGCGCTGGCGGTGACGGCGCTGTTCGATCGCGGCGGCATAGGGCACGATCAGCTCCTCGAGCAGGGCGTGCAGCGTCTCGCGGCTCATGCCGGTCAACGCCGGGTCCGTCAGGGCCTGGCGGGTTGGAATCGCTGGAGCCTGCTCGGCCGGGTCGGTGCCGTTGGCCCAGGCGCGGAGATCGTGGGCGCGGGTGAAGTAGCGCACGACCGTCGGCGTGATGCTGATCTTTTGTTCGTCCAGCAGCTGCCGGGTTGCCTTGATGGCTTGGCCGACGGTGACCGGATTGATCCCGAGCAGGTCGCACAGCACCTTCTGCGGGCAGACTTGCCGCAGGTAGACGACGGTGAGCAGGACCTCGTCCGCATCCGATAGGAGCGAGCGGCTGCGGCCGGTCGTGGCGACGCGTCGGCCGCCGCGCAGCACGTAGCGGCGCTGTTCGGCCCGGGCTGCCTGAGCTGGCGCCAACTGGGTCCGCAGAGCGTCCAGTTGGTCGGTGCTCATGCCGGTCAGGCGGGGATCGGCGAGCATCTGCAGGGCTTGTGTGCGGGCTGCGGCGCGCTCGTCGGCGCGTGGCGCGGCAGCCGTGCCGCCGGTTGGGGCGATGCTGTGGTTCCACCGACCGTGCTCGGCGTGTGCGGTGATCGGCAGAGCCTGCAACTGGTCGCGGCTGACCGCGATGCCGGTCGGGTAGGAGCCCTGGTCGAGGACGGCCTCGACACGCAGCCCGGTCCGGGTTGTGGTCGCGGCGATCGTGTTGAGGACGACCTCGTGGCTGGTCAGCGGCCTGGCGCGCCAGTTCATGGTGATGTGCGAGAACAACCGATGCTCGATCTTATTCCACTGTGCGTCCAGAAGGCTGGAGGTTGATCGTGTTAGGCGGTTGATCGTTAGTCGTAAGCTCGTCGTCGCTTGCCGGTGCAAGTCCGGTCCGGGTAGCTGCCAGGAGGCCCGGTAGCAGGCTGGCGGTGTCGGGGGGAAACGCCCGATGTCGGAGCCCAGCGTCGAAAGCCCTTCAAGGGGGAGCAACCGTACGGTCCGTAGCATCAAGCGAAGCCTGCCGCGTCGTGAAAATCCCCATCGTGAGGTGGGACAAGGGAGAGCCGAGCCCGGAGTGTCAGGGCGAAGGCCATGGAAACGGTGAAGACCCTGGAATCGCAGCCGTGAAGAACTCCCCGGCGTAAGGGGCACGGAACGTTCGGATAGTGACGGCGGGAACTGGAGAGGCCCTCCCCGGCCCGGCGGCCTGCGCATAGACGCTGCCGGAAGCTGGGTGCCCTATAACCGACGACCTCGGGAAGTGGGTGCCGGCCGGGAGGGCGTCAGAGGCGGCCGTAGTACTGCTTGAGCCGAGCGGACAACATAACCGCCGGTGAGGGAAGGGCCGCTACTTCGTCGATGCGTAGAGATGTGGAGGAGGGGCCCGGTGAGTGCCCACGTGGCTAGTCCCGCCGACGGGGGACGTCCTCCCTCGGATCCGGTCCGTGCCTTGCAGCATGCGCTCTACCGGGCGGCCAAGGCCGACCCCGGACGGCGGTTCCATGCGCTGATGGACAAAGTCTCGCGCAGGGACGTCCTATGGCGCGGGTGGGTCGCGGTGCGCCGCAACAACGGCGCTCCGGGTATCGACCAGACCACGTTGGAAGAGATCGAGGAGTACGGGGTGACCCGGCTCCTCGACGAACTGACCGCGGAACTGAAGACCGGCAGCTATCGTCCGCTCCCGGCGCGTCGGGTGTTCATCCCCAAGCCCGGCACGCTGGAGCAAAGACCGTTGTCGATCCCTTCGGTGCGCGACCGGATCGTCCAGGCCGCATGGAAGCTGGTGGCGGAGCCGGTGTTCGAGGCGGATTTCCTTCCGTGTTCGTTCGGGTTCCGTCCCCGGCGCGGTGCCCACGATGCGCTTCAGGTTCTCATCGATGAGTCCTGGCGGGGGCGCAACTGGGTGGTGGAGACGGACATCGCCAACTGCTTTGAGGCGATTCCGATCGAGAAGCTGATACAGGCGGTCGAGGAACGTATTTGCGACCAGCCGTTCCTGAAGCTGCTGCGCGTGATGCTGCGCGCGGGGGTCATGGAGGAGGGGCAGGTCCGTCGGCCGGTCACCGGAACCCCCGCAAGGCGGGGTTGCATCCGCTTTGCTCTGCAATGTCTACCTGCACCGGATCGATCGGGCATGGGACGAGCTGGAGCATGGGGTGCTGGTGCGTTACGCCGACGATGCGCTGGTGATGTGCAGGTCCCGGCGGCAGGCCGAGGCCGCGCTGGCGCGGCTTCGGGAACTGCTGGCTGAACTCGGCTTGGAGCCGAAGGAGGCCAAGACCAGGATTGTGTGCCTTCGGGCGGGAGGCGAGGGAGTGGACTTCCTCGGTTTCCATCACCGGATGGTGAACGCGCCCGCCCGCCCCGGGCGGCGGCCGTTCCCTTTCCTCGCTCGCTGGCCCGCAGACAAGGCGGTGCGGCACGCACGGGAACGGATCCGGGAACTCACGGACCGCTCCAGACTGCTGCTGCCGACCGAGGTGGTGGTTCAGGACCTCAACTTGTTCCTGACCGGCTGGGCCGCGTACTTCAAGTACGGTAACTCGGCTCACCGCTTCGGTGTGATCAGGGAGTATGTGCGGATGCGGATGGCGCTATTCATCAGCAAACGCCACAAACGCTCCCGTGGCTTTGGACGGTACGTGGTGTCGTATGCCTCCCCGGACCACCTGGGCCTGGTCAGCCTTTCTGGAAACGTCGTCGCCCCCAGGCCCTTTCGGGACTGGCGGGGGAAGCCGAATGCCGGTGGTGAACGGCGTCGGTGAGCCGTGTGCGGGAGAACCGCATGCACGGAATCGAGGTGGCGGGGGCTGGAAACGGAACGCACGTACTGCGTCACCGCGCCAGTCCCCGACCCTATTCGACGTGCCCGGCGGAAAGTGACAGACCGTGACCGTCAGGCCGGCCTCGGCGGCGAACGCGGCCAACTCGGCCTTCCACAGCCGGTAGCGGTAGCTGTTGGACCCACCGGCGTCCGCCGTGATCAGCAGCCGGGACGCGGCAGGGTAGTCGTGCCGGCCGCGCGCCTGCCACCAGCGGCGGATCGAAGCGACCGCGAACGCGGCGGTGTCGTGGTCGACCCCGACGTTCACCCAGCTGGCGTTCGCGTTCATGTCGTAGATCCCGTACGGAACCACCGTCTCCACGCGCGGGCCGGCGAAGAAGCTGTGGTCCTCGACCTCGACGGGCTGCCCGCGCGGGCGCCACTCCTGCCCGGCCATCGGCAGCAGCCCCAACTGGTCGGGTAGCGGGAGCACATTGCTGTGCTCCCGCCCCCTCAGAACCGTGCATGCCCGTCGTCCGAGCACACGGCTCAAGCAGGCCCCGGAGGGCTGCTGGCAGGTTGCAGTGCTGTCCGACTGCCGGTGCTGGCACCGCGCCAGCGGTGGCAGTGGGTGTGGATCAGGCGGAGATAGGCGGCGCTGTTCGGTGTGCTGCGGCCCGGCTCGGCGGTGATTGCGTTCTTGCGGACCGCCTGCCGGGTCACTTTGAGCCACTGTTCCCATTCCCATGGGCTCTGCGGTTCGCGGTCGGCGTGCAGGAGGAGCCCGTCGCAGAGCGGGCAGCGGCCGTGCTGCTTCCGCAGCAGTCGCAGCCCGGTCGTACTCAGCGGGGGTTTCCCCTTTCTCCGTTGTGCAGCCCAGTATTCGCTCAGGGCCGGGTCGTCGACCGACGCCCGGCCCGAAACCATCTGGTGCCGGACGATCTTGGTCCAGGCGAACTTGGTGAGATAGGCCCCGGATTCCCGGTCATCGAACACCCACCGGTCCTGCCTGGACCGGTTGAACCGACCGAAATATCGGGACGCCACCCAGTGCTTCGACTTCTTCGGGTGGTTGTGCTTGGCCCACTTGTAGGTGAGCTTCCACATGTGGAAGTCCAGGGAGGCGAACGCCTCGCTGGACACCACGCCCCGGTAGTAGGCGGCCCAGCCCCGGATGATCGGGTTGAGTTTGGCGATCACCGCTGCGGCGTTGACCCCTCTCAGGGTCATCACCTCGGCGGAGAGCCGGTCCCGAATCCGTTGCAGGGCAGCCCTGCTCGGCTTGATCAGCAGCGTGCCGCGATAGCGGCGGACGTTGAACCCCAGGAAGTCGTAGCCGTCATCAAGGTGCGCTATGCGCGTCTTGTCCTCGTTGAAGACCAGGCCCCCGGGCGCCAGCCACGCGGCGAGCCGAGCCTTGACCTGTTCGGCATCCTCGCGGCTGTGACAGAGAGCCACGAGATCGTCGGCGTACCTGATCAAAATCGGCGCGCCCGCCTCGGTCTCACCGGCATGAGCACCGGTCTGCCGATAGCGGACCCCAGCCGCCTCCTCCAGCCCATGAAGGGCCACGTTCATCAACAACGGCGAAACGATCCCGCCTTGCGGGGTCCCCTCCACCGTCGGGGCGAATCTTCCCTGGTCGACCACCCCGGTCTTGAGCCACTGCTCAATCAGGCCTCGGGCGGGGAACTGTCCGAGCAGGGCCAGAAGCCGATCATGATTGATTCGGTCGAATGCCGCCGTCAGGTCGGCGTCCAGCACCCACTGCCGCTTGGGGTCCTTGCCCTTCGCTGCCTGGAAGATGGCCTGGATCGCGTCGTGACAGCCACGGCCGGGCCGAAATCCGTAGGATCGCGGCTCGAACCGTGCTTCCCACTCGGGTTCAAGTGCACCGAGAACCAGGGCCTGAAGACACCGGTCCAAGATCACGGGAATCCCGAGCGGCCTTTGACGCCCGTTCGCCTTCGGTATGAATACCCGCCTGACGGGTCGGGGCTTCCACGGAGCGGCCTTGTGCTGCAACCAGTCAGCCAACTCGGCCTTTCCCCGGGGCAGCAGTACAACCATCCCGTCGATGCCCGCCGTCTTGCGGCCAGCATTGACCTCCGTAACCCGCCGCACGCTCACCAGCGTGTTGGCGCGGGAACGGAGCATCAACTTCTGCAGATTGCGGACCCGCTTAAGGTCCCCTGCCTGCGACGCCGTGAAGATCCTCTGCCTCAGCCGCCTTACTTCTCCCTCCGTCGCCTGCCAATCGATTGACAGCCAGTCGGTGGGTTCGTCCTCCGGTCCGTTCACCGCAGCCCGGTGAACCACGGCGGAGTCCGCCGTGGCTTTCGGTGTTGCCATGGTGTCCAACTTGTCCTTCGGTTCGAGCGTTGATAGTCATTGGGTTCTCACAGGCCCACCTGATCCACGTCAGCACCCTTTCGGGTCCGGGCAGTGCCCGTATCCGGCCAGTTATGCGGGACGACCAGCGGAGGCGCTGGTCACCAGTCCCGGTTTCCTGCTGCCTTTCGGCTGCCGGCCTTGGCTTCTTGGATCGTCCTGTGCCCGCTGGGGAGTTGGGCCTTCCTCGCGGTCGGCTTACCGGAGAAGCTGCCTCCGGACCCCATCGGGGTTACCACGTTCCACACGAGCGAGATGCGACCGGGGTGGGTGCCCCCTTAACTCCGGGACGGCGATGCTCTGCCGGCTGACAAAGAATCCCCAACCGGCGCCTGCCGCTTTTCAACGGCCAGTCCTGTACCCCGCTGGAACATCCCATCTGCGGGGTCAAAGATCACGAAGCATCATCAGGGGTTCAGTCGCCTTCACCCGTCCGGTCTTCCCCTTGCCTGTGGCCTACGGATGGAACGCAGGCCCTTGGGCTTTTCCCCCGAGCTCCGCACCGAGCCGTTACCGGCAACGCACGTCGAGGTGGGGACTGGCCTTGAGCACTGGCCAGGAACACGCTGCCGACGTCAGTCGTCGGGCGTCTGACCAGCGCATTCACTCATCTCGTGCAGCATCGTGTCGCACCTCCTTCTTCTTCGCGTCCACGCTGATCACCGGCTCGCCCGCGGCCTGATGCTCTTTGACCTGCTCGTTGATATAACGGAACTGCGCATCCCGGTCGGGGTGTTGATCGCCCTCCAGAGTCTTCGCGGTGCCCTGCAGGCTGAACCCGTGTTCCTTCAGCAGCCGGCCCACCGTGGGCGCGGTCACACGATGCCCCCGCCGGGACAACTCGGCGGCCAAGTGACGCAGCGACTTCGTCGTCCAGCGCAGTGGCGACATCGGATCACCGCGCTCATCCGGCTCGACCAGCGACATCAGCGCCGGAACCAGATGCGGGTCAACGGCCTCGGCCCGCATCCGCCCACCACGGCTCGGCCCCGGCTTCGAGTTCGAACACGCCCTTGCGGACGGTCGTCTCGCTGCCCCTGGCCGTCTGCGCGACCAGGCGCACACCTCCGTGGCCAAGCAGTCGGGCCTCGGTCGCCAGCGCCAGCCGCCGCTGACGCTCGTTCAGATGAGGGAGCAGGGCCTCGAACCGTCGCGCCAGTTGCCCGCGAACCTCGTCGGATATTCGCATACCACATCAACGAGATCGTTCCTGCGAAGCAACGCGTTGATTCTTGACGGCTTCACCTGATCCGGGCGTCGTTCCGCTACGCGGGCCGCCAGGACTGAGACAAGATCTTCCGTGCACTCAAGCCGGTCTACACGGCTCCGACAGCGAGCGCGGCAGAAGACCTCGGGCGCCAAGCAGCTGCGCGATTCCTTCACCCACCGCACCGGCCGCCTCCCGCCGGGCGTCGGCCGTGACGCCCCGCATGGCGCCCGGGGGCGGTGTCGGCTTTGGCCATATTCTCACCCTCCGCTGAACTTCGCCTTTCATGCCGCTGAACTTCACCTTTCATGCCGCGGTTACCTTCCCAGCAGAGTCAAGGTCAGCTCTGCAGTCAGGAGACCGGTACGGTGAAGCGACGCTACATAGGCGGCAGGTTCTACGCCCCGCTGGCCAGCGCGCTCCTGGCCCTGTCCGTAGGCGGCTGCGGCATGAGCGGTGGCAACGCAACTGGTCCGGCGGCCACCCCGTCGGCGTCCGCCACCGTCGGCGGCACGCCCGGGACCGCCTCGCACGTCCCGGCTGAGCCTGCCGCCTGGCAGAAGTGGGGCCTGACACCGCTGCCCGCGGCTCCCGGCGGACAAACCCATCAAGCTGTCCGCGACCGGCCCGGTTCCGGTCTTCACACACGTACCGACATCCCAGAAGGTCGTCTTCATCACCGTCGACGACGGACTGGAGAAGGACCCCAAGTTCATCGAGATGATGCGGGACCTGAAGATCCCGATCACGATGTTCCTGATGAACGACGCCATCAAGTCGGACTACGGGTACTTCAAGTCACTGCAGGCGATGGGCAACCACATCCAGAACCACACCCTGCACCATCCCGCGATGAACACCATCCCACTGGTCCGCCAGAAGCAAGAGGTGTGCGGCGACCAGAAGACCCTCACCCAGCACTTCGGCACCGCCCCGCTCCTCTTCCGGCCGCCCTACGGGGCGTACAACAACAACACCAAGATCGCGGTGGGAGAGTGCGGGCCACGAGCGATCGTCTGGTGGCGCGAGTCCATGCAGATACGCACGATCCAGTACCAAGAGCCAGACAAGAAGCTGCGTCCCGGCGACATAATCCTCGCCCATTTCCGCGGCCCTGCGGAGCTCAAGGGCGCCACCATGACGGAGATGTTCGCGAATCTACTCAAACGCGTCCGGGAACAGGGCTTCGCGGTGGCCCGCCTGGAGGACTACATCCAGCCGCCAGCCGGACACTGAACCGACCAGAAATCAGTGTGCTTCGCAGCCGTTGCACTCTTTCGGTCTCGGGGCGCGGGCCGCGCAGTATGCGCCGCGGCCGGCTGGATCGGGGCGGAACCTCACCCGATATTTGTTCATCTACCCTGACAGACATCGCATCTCGTAGTTCTGCGAGAGACCTTGAACCCGGGCCCGATCGGGCATCCGGCGACATTGGGCCCTCTAGGACGGTGTCTCGGGAGGAGAGGTTCACTCCCCACCGGAAAGTCGGGTCAAAGGCCAAGGAAAGCCCCGGGCAAGCCCTCGCAACGAAGCGCGGGCGGGTGCCGGGCGGAGAGCGCAGGCAGGTAACAGCCCATGGGTCTCACGAGCAACAAAGTGCTGATGTTGGCGATCGTCCTCGCCGTCCTACTGCTCCTCGGCACGGTCTGGCTGTGGCCGCGACTGGCCCGGCAGAACTGGCGTGCCGTCACCGGACGGTTCGGGCTGCTGCTCGGCACGCAGCTGGTGCTCTTCGCCGCGGTGGGACTCGCCACGAATCAGGCCTTCGGTTTCTACGCGAGCTGGGCCGACCTGTTCGGCCAGGAGACCGGCCAGGGAGTGGTCGTCGACCACATGGCGGAGGGCGGCAGCAGCCCCGTCCAAGTGGTCTCCGCCTCCCGGGTCATCGGTGCGAGCAGCGCGCTGCCGCAGATGGCCGGGCAGGTCCAGAAGGTCGACATCATCGGCCGTACGACCCATCTCGCCGCGCCGGCGTTCGTGTACCTGCCCCCGGAGTACTTTCAGCCGCAGAACCGCGCGCGCAAGTTCCCGGTGTCCGTCGTTCTCACGGGTTACCCGGGCACGGCCCAGGGGCTGGTGGACAAGCTGCACTACCCGAGCACGGCGCAGCAGCTGGCCAAAAGCGGGAAGATGCAGCCGATGATCCTGGTGATGCTGCGTCCGACCGTGGCGCCGCCGCGGGACACCGAGTGCGTGGACGTTCCCGGCGGCCCGCAGACCGAGACGTTCTTCGCCAAGGATCTGCGCGATTCGGTGATGGCCCGCTACCGGGTCGACAAGACGCCCGCCAGCTGGGGCATCGTCGGCGACTCGACCGGCGGCTACTGCGCACTCAAGATCGCCATGCACCACCCGGGGTCGTACGCGGCCGCCGCGGGCTTGTCGCCGTACTACCGGGCGCCGATCGACCCCACCACCGGGGACCTCTTCCACGGCGACAAGAACCTGCAGAACCGTGCCGACCTCTTCTGGGCGCTCAAGCATCTGGCCGCGCCCGAGACGTCGCTGCTCGTCACCAGCAGCAGGGTCGGTGAGCACAACTACAAGGACACGATGAGGTTCATCAAGAGCGTGCAGGACACGAACGTGACCAGGGTTTCGTCGATCATCCTTCCGAACGGCGGGCACAACTTCAACACCTGGGAGCGGGAGATCCCGCCGATGCTGCAGTGGATGAGCGAGCGACTGGTCGCACACTGAAGGTCTGTGCCTGACGCCCCGTAAAGCTGGTGATGTGGCCGGCCGCAAACGGCCCTGCAGGCGCTCGAACGCGAGGCGTGAGGCCTCTCACACGACGAGTTCGCCGTCGAGCGCGGTGCGGTCGGGAAGCTGCATGCCGGCGGCGGAGGTCTCTGGCAAGACCGGTTTGTTCGAGGCCGGTGCCCTTGCGGGAGCGCTGCATGATCCGCCCGGCGTCCACGGACAGCATCGCCCGCCAGCCGCCCCACTTGGCTCCCCCGCCCCTCCCGGCCGCAGATCGGGGCTTGGCACGGGAGCGCTCAGCATTGGCTCCGGCAGCGTCCACGTCACAGCGCATGCCTTCCCCGGGGGGCTTCCCGCTGTCTGAGCGACCGGCACGGGCGCAGCCCACCCGAGGAAGACGCGATTGATGGCAGTTCAACACAGGTCACGACCTGGCCCTCCAGCAGGCACCGATGGGTGCCTGCGCCACCGAAGCAGCGCAGGATGTCCGTGCAGCCCTGTCGCCCGTTACCCCCTCAACGGCCCTGCCCGGGTGGGGGACTGATTCCTCATATCCGCCACGCTACCGAGCAGGGCCACTCTGATGATCAGGGAACGCCGGAGCGGACCCCATGTGAACAAGTCTCCAGGTGCGCGAGCACGCTCGATCGAGTCGTACCGGCCATGAGCTTTCTCGGGCCCCGGAAGGCGGGCGGATCAGCGCAGTCCGGCGAACAGGTCGTGGATCTCCTGGCTCACGTGCCGGTCGCTGGAGCCCTGCCAGACGGCGCCGGTCCATTGCAGCCAGCCGAGACCCTCGGCGTACCGGAAGCGGCCGTCCAGCACCTCCGCGACGGCGGCCTCCGCCAGCATCGTGTCCGTGAACTGCCCGTCGGCCGGGCCGTCGTCGGGCGGCGAGTCGCTGGCGGCCTCCCGCAGCGCCTCCAGCGTGCCCCCGGCGGCGAAGTAGTCGTCCACGCCCTTGGTGTCGGTGCCGTTCACCGACGCCGGGACGATGACGTACAGCACCTTCTCCACGCCCTTGGAGCGCAGCCACAGCCCGAACCGGCGTATGGCGGCCCGCACTTCGGCCTTGTCGCGGGCGTCGGCGTCGAAGCACACCACGGCCGTCCGGCGGCCCCGCAGGGGCACGTCCTCCCAGTCGCCGAGGGTGCCGAGCGACCGGCGCCAGCAGAACACGCCTGCCAGGCCGATGGCCGCCTTCTCCTGGGTCACGAGGCTGTCCGTCTTCTTGGCGCCCTCGGTGAACCACAGCGGCTCGTCCAGGTCGGCCAGCCGCTCCCGGGTGAACTCCGGGACGTCTAGGTGCACTCGGCTGCCCCGAGGCGTCTCGTACTTGACCGGCCGCTCCCGGCGGCCCTTGCTGACCACACGGGGAACGGCGGGCTTGGCCTGGTGCGTGATCACCTCGCCGGTCGCCCGGCGGACCGGCACCAGCAGGATCGGCCACGCCGCGTCACGGTCGTACGCGTCCCTGACGAACCCCAGCTCCTTGAGCCGGGCCCGGTTCTCGGGGGTGTCGTGCAGGGTCTCGTAGCCTCGCGCGGCGGCGACGACCGCGCTCACGGCGGAGCCGTTCACGATCTCGTCGTGGTGCTCCGGGGAAAGGGCCGGGGCCTCCGACTCGATTTCGTTAAAGGATGTGTCGTCCTGGGTACGATTGCCCGTGACGTTGGTGGCGTCGTGCTCTGCGTGGGGGCCCTTGCTCAAGGGGCCCCTTACGTATGCGCTCATTCCGCCGCACCCCCGGAAACCGGGCGCAGCAGGGGGCGCAGCATTTCGATCTGCTCGTCGGTCAGCTCCGGCGCACGGTCCACGATCCGCTTTACGTAGGCGTCAAGCGTCGCGTGCACGGCTTTTCCGCCCTTACTGCGCGCAGCGAGCGCCTCCGGCGACAGGGTGTACTTCCGCTTCTCGGGCACAGTGCCCTCCACGAAGATCCGGTCTTCGTGGCTCAGGGCTGCCAGGCCCCCTCCACGGGGTGAGCGCTGCGAGGATGACGGGACGGAGCTTGGCGGCTCCCCGGTCCGAGCGGACCCCAGTACCGCCGGGCCGCCGTCGGCGGACCCGGAGTGCGGCGTGAGCCGCTACCCCATATTTTGCCCGGCAGAATCCGGCCGGTAAACCCTTCCCGACCCCGCCGGAGAACCAATTTCGGCCCCGATGATTTAGCTAATTGTGTCCTGAACGCGAAAGGGAGTTGATGTAGGAAAGCTTCTGGATGCGATGCTGTGCGAGAGATGAAGGTATGGCCCTTCAGAATCGCCCTGCGGAGGGAGATTCTAAACCGCCTCATGCCGCGTTAGCCGAAGACTGTCGTGGTGAGCGATGAGGAAAAGGCGCCCGAGAGGCGTCAGGTGGGGATCGGGAAGACGAGCGCAAGCGAATCGTTGCTGAAGTGTCGTTAAGCAGACAGATGGCATCAAAACCGGGGTCTTTAGCTAACTCCGGGAAGAGCCTGGCGGGAATCCGCTTACTGGCCAGGTGGTGTCCGGCATGTAGACGACGTGAGGCCGGTCTGCCGCTCTCGCATGGAACAGGAGAAGGCGTGCCTCGATACTGCCCCGTCTTCGAGCGGGTGAGAGGGAGTGTCCCAAGTGGCGGACACCACAAGGGATCGAGTACCGATGCGGGGCACGCTGGCGGACCGGTTCGTAGTAGTGATGAAGCTCTTGTAATGAGAGTGGAGCGAAGGGGCCGGGCCATTCGTGACGTTGTTTATCTAGACAACCGGGCTTCCCGGGAGGACCTATATGGACGCGTTGAAGTCATCAGGCAAGCCGTTTGATATTTCGAAACGGGAAGTCTGGGAGGCGTACGAAGGAGTGAAAGCGAACAGAGGCGCGCCCGGCGTGGACAGTCGCTCCATTGAGGACTTCGAGAAGGATCTGAAGGGCAACCTTTATAAGATCTGGAACAGGATGTCGTCAGGGACGTATTTTCCCCCGCCGGTACGTGCGGTGGAGATTCCCAAGTCGTCTCCCGGAGGCGGCGTAAGGATCTTGGGCGTGCCCACGGTGGCCGACAGAATCGCCCAGACGGTGGTGGCCAGGCATCTGATGGAACGGGTCGATCCCGTATTCCATGAAGACTCCTACGGCTACCGGCCCGGACGATCGGCCTTGGATGCGGTAGAACGGTGCCGTCAACGCTGCTGGAAGAGAGACTGGGTGATCGATCTCGATGTCCAGAAGTTCTTCGACAGCGTCCGGTGGGACCTCATCGTCAAAGCTGTGGAAGCGCACACCGATGCCCGTTGGGTGGTTCTGTATGTGAAGCGGTGGCTCCAAGCTCCGCTTCAACTGCCCGATGGCACCTTGCAAGAGCGGAACTGTGGGACTCCCCAGGGATCAGCGGTTTCGCCCGTGCTGGCGAACCTGTTTCTCCACTACGCGTTCGACTTGTGGCTCGCCCGAAAGTGGCCGGGTATCACGTTCGAGCGCTACGCCGACGACGCGGTCGTGCACTGCGTGTCGGAGCGTCAGGCCCGCGAAGTACTGGCCTCGCTGATGGACAGGATGGAGGAGGTCGGGCTGCACCTGCACCCCGACAAGACCAAGATCGTGTACTGCCGGGACGGTAAGCGCCGACGGCCCTTCGGGCAGACGGAG
Source organism: Streptomyces sp. CA-106110 (assembly GCF_050936285.1). Taxonomy (NCBI): domain Bacteria; kingdom Bacillati; phylum Actinomycetota; class Actinomycetes; order Kitasatosporales; family Streptomycetaceae; genus Streptomyces; species Streptomyces sp. CA-106110. The sequence continues at coordinate 8,050,718 of NZ_JBNJNB010000001.1, forward strand.
TTCACCTTTCTCGGGTACACGTTTCGCGCACGCGAGAGCCGGAACAAGCACGGACGGCGGTCCACATCGTTCGAGCCGGCGATCAGCAAGGAAGCTCTGAAGAGGATCAGTGCGGAAGTCCGCAGTTGGCGGCTCCACACCCGGTCCGATCTCTCCTTTGTCGAGCTCGCACGACGGATCAACCCGGCCGTGCGGGGCTGGATGCAGTATTTCGGCCGGTTTTACCGGTCGGCGCTGAACCCACTCCTGATGCGCATCAATGCCTACTTGGTGCGGTGGATCCGTCAGAAGTACAAGAAGCTGGCGGCGTTGCGGAAAGCGCTCCAGAAGATGTGGGAGATTGCCGATAGGTATCCCCGCATGTTCGCGCACTGGAGATGGACCACAGTGGCGTCCGTGGCCTGGTGATCAGAGTGGCAAGAGCCGTGTAACGGGAGACTGTTACGCACGGATTCTGTGAGAGCCGAGGGGTGGGATTCCCCTCGGCTACTCGGCATAGACAGCCGATCCGGGGCTGTAAATGCATTTAGTTAAATAGGAGAGGGCCCGCCCCGTGACGTGATCAACCCGGCGCCTTTCGGCATTTGGGGCGGGCTCAATTCCAAGATACCATCCGCCTAATTAGTACTCCAGCCGTAGATCGTGATCACGGTTGAGAAGGTCTCCCGTCCCGATAGCCTGAGGTGAAGCCGCCACGGCGGCTTCACCCCAATGGTAGGAAGGATGTGTCGTGATCCGTCCGGAGGTTGCTGACTTCACCGCCCTGGGCAAACTCCCGTCCGAGGACGGCGAGCCCGACGAGGCTCTTGAGGAGGCCGTCGAACGCGCGGGAGCTCTTCTGGATCTTATTGAGCGACCCGTGACCGATGAGGAGGCCCATGCCTTGGCGGACTGCTTCGGCCACGACGAATGCTTCGGCGTGGCCTGGGTCCTCCTGCATCTCATCGAGACGGCTCCTCACGCGCGTGAGGACCAGCCTGAAGCCGCTCGACGATGGCGCGATGGTCTGACGAGCCAGTAGAAACGTATCTGCGGCTCTCTGTGGGCCCGTTACGGGCTTCCTAGGGGCATGCAAAGGGGCCCAGCCCGGATCGCTCCAGACTGGGCCCGTATAGCTGTAGCTACCGACTCAGCGCCGCAATCGCCTCAAGGTCCAGCGCCGCGTCAGCGAAGAATGCTTCCCGCAGGTTGAAGCTCACCCGGCTCTCGTCCAGCCCGAACACCTTGCCGCGCTTCGCCTTACGCACACGGAGCACTGCCCCAGCGTCCCGCAGCATTGCGCGCCGCTCCGTGTCGTTCGCTGCCGCCCATACGTCGGCGTAGGTGTGCGGCAGTTGCGTGACTTCGACGCGTTCGGGCGTGGCTTCGCGCGATTCCAGTTCCGCTAGCCGCGCGTCCAATGAACCTTTCCCGGTAAGCGATCATGCCTGTGTGTGAACGTTCAGATGGTGCGGTCGTATTCAAGTTGGAGTAGGACGAGGGCTGCGGCGGCGATCTGGGTGATGCGGCTGGGATCGAGGCTGACCCGCCGCAGGGCCTTGAAGGTGGTCTTGAGCAGGGCGTTCGCGCGTTCGCACATCCCGTGGATACCTCGGATGACCTTGTTGAAGGTCTGCTGGGCTTCGGTGAGTTCACCGCCCGCGGGCTTCTTGACCGGGTGACGGAAGCCGTCTCCGGCGTTCTCGTAGCCGAGGTCGACCAGGGTGAGGGTGCCCAGTTGGTCGGCGAGCCGGTTCAGCGCATCGAGCAGCCCGTGGTGGCGGGCGCAGGTAGTGTCGTGCTCGCGGCCGGGCCGCACCGGCGAGACCCAGATCGGCCAGCCGTCCGGGGCGGAGATGACCTGCACGTTGCCGCCGTGATGCTTGTGCTTCCCGGACCACCAGAGGTCTGCCCCGTTGGGCCCCGGGGCCGCGACACGGTCGGTGCGGATGACCGTGCCGTCCAGATTGAGATGGGTCAGGCCGGCCGCCTTCGCCCGTTCCAGCGCGGTGGCCAGGTCCGGTGCCCCGGCCGCCAGGACCGTCAGCCCTTCGTGCAGGTATCGGTAGGCGGTGGACGTGGACAGGGCGTTGTCGCGGGCGAGTTGGGCCAGGCGGGTGCCGTCGATGAACCAGCGCAGGATCAGCACGGCCTGCTTGAAGCAGCCCAGGGCGCGGCGCCCGCGGCGGGTGCCGACCTCGGTTCGATGGCTTCGCAGGAGCCGGGCCAGGTGCTCGGCGGTGGAGCGCCGGACATCGAGCACGGCGGTGTATGTGACACTGGTCGGCACGTGAGGCCCCTCGGTCGGATCTTTCTGTTGCAAGATCGTTCCTACCAGGGGCCTTACGCCTGCCCGGAGTTGGGAGTGCACCACGAGACACCCGGAGGCGATCACACTCAGCGACCGCCGGTTACCGAGAAAGGCTCAATGCGTCCGCCCGTCGCTGCCATGCGTCCCGTGCCGCCTTGCTGCGCTGCCGCCCTTGCTCCGCCATGTGGGCTTCGTATTCGGCCGTTGTGGCGTCGATTTCGGGCTGTGGGTTGTACCCGGGGATGCGGCGGGTTTCCGTGAGCCTGAGCCCGCCCACAGAGGTAAGGAAGCGCTCAGTCACATAGTCGTCCACCCATTCCCGTTTCACGGTCGCTGGGGACGCGCACTTAACGCCACGTGTGAACGAACCACATTTATAGGTCTCGGTGCGGCTTGTGCTCTTGCTCGTTGGCGACGGACGGTGCAGATACATGTGTTCGCCACAGCCGGCGCAGTGGATAACCCTTACGAGTTGGTGCGCGATTGAGGTCGGGTCGTGTTGGCCTGGCGGGTTGGCTGGTGGATGATCACCGCTCGGCGGTGCGGTCGGAGACCAGGCTGGCGATGGCCAGGTGGGTCTCGTCGTAGTACTCGCGGCGTCCGATCCAGCGCTGGAGGGACCGCCACTGCTTGTGCTCGGCGTTGGCGTGCTCGACTGGAATCCGCTCGGAGGACTGCTTCTTGCGAGCGGCCTCCCAGACAGCTACTTCTTCGGGCGGGGAATCCTTCTTCGGCTTCAGCGGCGGGGCTTCGACCTGGTTGGGAAACTGTTTGGCCAGGCCTCGGTATCCGGCGTCCACCTTGGCCTTCACCTGGGGGAACTGCTCGAACAGGTCCGAGATGCCTTCGGTCTTCAGCGCGGTCTGATCGTGCATACGGCCGGGCCGGATGGCCCCGGTCCACAGGGTGCGGCCCTTCTCGTCGCTGATGACGCTGGCCTTCTTGGTGTTCTGCTTCATCTTGCCGGAGACGAACGCCCGGCGGCCGGGCTTGTTCGCCCGGGGGCGGCGTACACGGACCTCGGTACCGTCGATCCGCAGTTCCACACCGTGGGAGGCGGCGTAGGCGAAGACATCAGCCAGGGAGCGAAGCCGCAGGTCGGGGCCATCGGGGATAGCGAAACCGCGGGCGGCGAGCAGGGGGCGTACCTCGTGAACGGCGCGGGTGATCGTGGAGCGGTCCACGCCGTAGAACACGGCGAGGGCGGCGTGCGGGAGTTGGAAGCGCAGGACGACCAGGGTGGCAATGACCCGGTCGGTGAAGACCAGTTCGTGGTCGGGGCCGGCTCCTGCGGCGCGCTGCCGGTCGTGGCCTCGGCGTTCGCGCAGCCGGGACTCCTCACGGGCCGTCCACGGGTCGGCCAGCTCCACAATCAGCTTGCTTAAGCGGCGGCGCGGGATCCCCGTACAGATACGATGCCTCAAGGCCGTGCGGGCCCATCCTGACGTCACAATCATGATCGTCCCGCACGGCCGTTCGCGTACCTAGGCAGGGGGTGTCAGCTATCGCGCACCAAGCCGTTAGGGCGCGCAGAGAATCAAGGTGTTGCTTCCGTGGATCTGGCTCGTTGATGTGATATGGCCATATCGCAGGAGACTCGTGATCAACTCTTTGTGAGATTAGCGGTGTTGGTTCCGCACCTGGACGAGCGTCAGCGCCGTCTGCTGATGGGAACCGAGGCCCGGATCCTGGGACACGGCGGGATCCGGGCGGTCGCGCAGGCGGCCGGGGTCAGCGAGACCACCGTCCGCAAGGGCGTCGACGAGCTGGAGGCGGGTGCGGAGCCTTCGGGACGGGTCCGCCGCCCCGGCGGCGGGCGTAAGAGGGCGGCCGAGGTGGACGAGGGGTTGCGTCCTGCGCTGTTGGCGCTGGTCGAGCCGGATATGCGTGGGGATCCGATGTCGCCGCTGCGCTGGACGACGAAGTCGACGCGCAAACTCGCCGGTGAACTCACTCGGCAGGGCCATCGCGTTTCGGCGGACACCGTCGGTGACCTGCTGCGCGAGGAGGGCTTCAGTCTGCAGGCCAACGCCAAGACGATCGAGGGCAGCCAGCATCCCGACCGCGACGCGCAGTTCCGCTACATCAACGAACAGGCCCGCGATCACCGAGACGCCGGGGATCCGGTGATCAGCGTGGACACGAAGAAGAAAGAGCTGGTCGGCGAGTACAAGAACGCTGGGCGTGAGTGGCAGCCTCAGGGCGAGCCGGTGCAGGTCAAGACGCACGACTTCCTCGACCGGCAGGGGCCGGGCAAGGCGATCCCCTACGGGATCTACGACATCACGGCGAACACCGGCTGGGTCAACGTCGGGTGCGACCACGACACCGCGGCCTTCGCGGTCGCTTCGATTGGCCGCTGGTGGCATGCCCGTGGCCGGCACGACTACCCGCATGCCGCACGGCTGCTGATCACCGCGGACGCCGGCGGCTCCAATGGCTACCGCACCCGCGCATGGAAGACCGAACTCGCAGCCCTCGCGGCCGAGACCGGCCTGCAGATCACGGTCTGCCACATGCCGCCCGGCACATCGAAATGGAACAGAGTGGAGCACCGGCTGTTCTCCCACATCTCCATGAACTGGCGCGGCAGACCGCTGACCAGCCACGACGTCATCGTGAATACCATCGCAGCCACCACCACCGGCACCGGGCTCCGGGTCGAGGCCGCACTCGACACCAACACCTACGACACCGGCATCAAAGTCACCGACGCCGAGATCGACGCCCTGGCGATGAGCAGGCACCGCTTCCACGGAGACTGGAACTACACGCTCCACCCCGCCGATGCCCCGCCCACTCCCGGCCCGAGGACGGATCCCGCGACCGTCGCCCGGCCGGCTGCAGCACCGGCTCGCATCGACGGCTCCATGCTCTGGGACCCTGAGCTGACCGGCATGACCTTCGTCGAACTGGACACCCTGCTCAACGATCTGATCCCTGCCCTGGCCGAACAGCGCGAGCGGCTCCGCCACGAGCGACGGGGCGGCGAACGACACCGAACACGCGGCGCAGGGGCCAAGGACAAGCTCTCCGACGCCGACCGGATCCTGGCCACCGTGCTCTACCAGCGCAAGATCGGCACCCATGACTTGCTTGCCCAGCTCTTCGGCGTCACCAGAAGCACCCTCACCCGCGCTGTCCAGGAAGTGCGACCCCTCCTGGCCGAGGCCGGCCACACGATCCCGCCGTCGACAGCCAGATTCCGCACCCCAACGGACCTGGCTACCCACCTCGACAGGTACGGCAACCAGCCACCAACGAAGATCAAACCAGCATGTTGATTCTCTGCGCGCCCTTAGCAAGAGGGCAACAGTGTCGGTGCGGTCGGTATGCTTGTTGTCTACGGCCCGCTCAGCGAACAGCGCGCCCACAGCGTCGAATTCCTCGCGGGTGGGGATCGGCTCAGCCGTCGCCATTACCGGCGCTCCCTTGCTGTCCCGCACGGGCTTGTTGTCCTGCGTCTTCCAGCCCAACAGCCGCTCGCTGGTGAGCAGTTCCTTGATCGCCCCGTGCCGCCACGCGAAGCGCTCACGCTGAACGGTCTCGCCCTTTTCGCCGCCCGTCTTTCCTCCCGTGCCGCGCCCTTTCCGTAGACTCCAGTGATCGCGGGGTGAAGGAATGGCGTCGGTGTTCAGACCGGTTGCGACTGCCGCCGCTGTCTTTCCGCTGTGCAGTTCCTTGATGATCCGCTCAATTACTGCGACGGCTTCCGGATCTTGCACTAGGGTCCACCCGCCACCTTCGAGCGGGGCCACGGCCCCGGCGTAGTTGATCGTTGATGGGTTTTGGGTTGTTTGTCGGTGGAGTGAGGTGGCAAGTTGCGAGGCGAGCACGGCCTCTGATGACCTTTCAGGTTCCTACGCCAGAAGATCGTCTCAGGAGCCGCGCTCGTGTCCGCATCCTCTCTGATCAGCTCTGTCCTTGGCCAGCTCACCGACCTCGCGCTGTGGGAGGCCGAGCTCGCCGCCGACCCTGCGGCAGCGGATTCTGCGCTGGTCAGCAGGCTGCGCCAGGTCCCTGACCGGCGCGTGGAGCGAGGGCGGCGGCATCCTCTGGTGGTGATCCTGGTGCTGGCTGCGTGCGCGACGCTGGTGGTCGGCGGCGACTCCATGACCGCGATCTGGCAGTGGGCCACCCGCGCCCCGCAGATCAAACTGGCACGCATCGGCGCCCGGTACGACCCGCTGGCCGGCCAGTACCTCGTACCCAGCGAACGCACCTTCCGCCGCGTGCTCGCCGACCTGGACGCCGACGCCCTGGACGCGGCGACCTGTGCTTACGTCACCGAAGTCGCGGCCGGAACCGCAACGGCGCCCGAGATCCCGTGCACCCCGGGGCCCATCGAGCGCGAACAGCGCCGCGCCGCCCAGCGGGCCGTGGAACACCCGGCGCCGGCCGGGCTCCTGCCCGCCGCGGCTTTCGACGGCAAGGCCCTGACCGGCGCCCGCACCGAATCGGGGCGGGTCTTCCTGGTCGGGGCGGTCGCCCACGCCAGCGGCGCGGTCCTCGGCCAGACCCAGGTTCCGGACAAGCGCGGCGAGGGCGAGGCGGCCCGCACCCTGCTGACCCAACTCGCCTTGCCTGGATGGGTGTTCACCCTGGATGCCCTGCACACCACAAAGAAGACCGCCCGCCTGATCACGGACCGGCTCGACGCCCACTACGTCCTAATCCTGAAGGGGAACCAGCCGCTGGCCCGCGCCGCGGCCCAGGCGCTGCTGGCCGGCACCGACGCCGAGTGGACCGAGACCACCGAGGCCGAGGACGACCGTGGGCACGGGCGCACCGAGCGCCGCACGATCCGCACCGCCCAAGCCGACGACGCCCTCTTCCCCGGCGCGGGACAGGTCTTCCGCCTGCGCCGTGACACCGGCGGCCTCGACGGCACCTGGACCGGGAAGGAGATCGTCTTCGGCGTCACCAGCATGCCCGCCCACCTCGCCGGCCCCGCTCACCTCAACCACTACGAGAGGGCCCACTGGTCCATCGAAAACAAGATCCACTGGGTGCGGGACGTCACTTTCCACGAGGACAACTCCCAGGTCCGGACCGGCACCGCCCCCCGAACCCTGGCCAGCTTCCGCAACCTGGGCATCAGCACGTTCCGCCTCGCCGGACGAGCCAACATCGCCCACGCCCGCCGCGATCTCCTCAACCACAACGACGCCTTCGCCATCTACGGCATCTGATCAACTACTACGAAGTCGGACGTAACGGAACAACGCCGGGGCCGTGCGAGCGGGGCGGGCATGTAGCCGTACGGCGGACGGGAACCACGCCAGCGAAGAGGCATGACCCGCATTGCAGCTTGCGCGCTGGTTACGCGCTCCCGGATTGCCTGAGCTTCCATCTGCGCCGCGAACGCGAACAGCGTGACCATGAGCTGAGCCATGGGGTCTAGCGGGTTACGGAAGTCCAGCACCAGCCGCCCGCCCGGACCTTCGGCAAACACGACCATTTTCCGGTGCTCGCGCGCCCATTTCGCCAATTCGTGCATGTCGTCCATGGACCGAACGGCGCGATCAAATCGCCAGAAGACCAGCGCGTCAAAGTCGTCCGGGCGCTGGAGCCATGCGCCCAACTCCGGCCGCTCAAAGGGCGTGGTCTTGCTCGCGCTGACGCCTAGGTCAACGGCTTCCCTGTCGGCAAGGTCGATTCCCATCGAAGCGGCAGCGCGCTGATTGGCTTCCCGCTGACGTTCGGGACTGGTGGTTTCGTCGGTCAGGACGCTGAGGCGGAGGGCAGACACGCCCCTGAGCTGTGTAGGCACGGCACTGTGTGAGCGAGTCGATTGCCCAGCGCCTCTGACCTGCACGTTTTCCGTCATGGGCGGCTTCCCCTTGAACTACTTGTTGGAAGCCTTCGGCAATCCCTACGGTCACCCAGCTCCCGGCACGGTCGCGGCGCTGCGGGAGGAGGGCGCGATGGTGCTGCGCACCGACGAGGACGGGGCGATTGCCGTCGTAGGTGCGGGCGCCGGTCTGAGAGTGGCGAGAGACTGAGCACATGAATTCCGCACAGGCTGACGCCTATCTCCGCCGAATCGGGGTGGAGTATCCCGCTTGGCCCACCGTCGACGTGCTGCGCGAGCTGCATCTTCGGCATCTGCAGACCGTGCCGTTCGAGAACCTGTCGATCCACCTCGGCGAGGAGATCGTGCTCGAGGAGGGCCGGCTGCTGGACAAGATCGGCGGAGGGCGCAGGGGAGGTTTCTGCTACGAGCTCAACGGGGCGTTCGGGGCGTTGCTGGCGGCCCTCGGCTTCGATGTCACGCTGCTCGCCGCGCGGGTGTACGGGGAGGAGGAGCGGCTGGGGGTGCCGTACGCCCATCTGGCGTTGCGGGTGCGGACGGTGGACGGGGGCGACTGGCTCGCGGACGTCGGTTTCGGGGCGAACAGCCACTGGCCGCTGGCGTTCGGGGAGCGGGGTGAGCAGCGGGATGCGGGCGGTGCGTTCCGGGTGATCGAGGCCGGGGCGGATGCGGCAGGGGTTCGCGGGGGCGGCGATGCCGCGGAGTGCGGGGATCTCGACGTGCTGCGGGACGGCGAGCTCCAGTACCGGCTGGAGATGCGGCCGCGGGTGCTTGAGGACTTCACCGTCGGAGCCTGGTGGAACACCACCTCTCCCGCGTCGCACCTCGTGCGGTCGCTGGTGTGCTCGCGGGTCACGGAGGACGGCGGGCGGATCACGCTCAGCGGCAGCCGTCTGACGACGACGGCCCCCGACGGGAAGACGGAGGTGGCGGAACTGGCGGGAGACGAGGAGGTGCTGGAGACGTACCGGGAGCGGTTCGGGATCGAGTTGGACCGGGTGCCCACGGTCCGAGCGGCCTCGGACGACGGGCGGTGACCTGCGTCTTCGACGGCGGCCCCGGCGTCGGGCGGAGCGGCCGTAGCGGAAAATGACGTGGTGAGCGATGTGAGACATGTGCTGGTGCTGCCCGACCGCGATGCCGCGGAAGAGGTGGCGGAGGCGCTCGGGGCGCGGTTCGGGCTGGACGAGGAACCGCGGATCGTCCGGGACGCGCTGGCCGGCGAGGACGACGCCGAGGACGCGCAGTGGCTCGTGGTGCTGCGGGACGAGGCCGAGGTCCTCGATGCCGGGCAGCTGGACGAGTTCGTGGGGGAGTGGGACGGCTGGCGGGAGGAGCCGTAGCGCCGAGGTGTGACCCGGGGTCCGGCCGCGGCCGGAGGGCGGCCGGACCGGGTTGTCAGTGGCCCGTGGGATGCTTTCCGTGATGGCCAAGAAGACCGCGACCGATGACCTCCTCGCCCCCGTGACCTTTGCCGTGGGCCAGGAGGACCTCCTGCTCGACCGTGCCGTGCAGGAGGTGGTGGCCGCCGCCCGGGCCTCCGACGCCGACACGGACGTACGGGATCTGACCTCGGACCAGCTGCAGCCGGGCACGCTCGCCGAGCTGACGAGTCCTTCGCTGTTCGCCGAGCGCAAGGTCGTGGTCGTCCGCAACGCGCAGGATCTGTCGGCCGACACGATCAAGGAGCTGAAGGGGTACTTCGCCGCGCCCGCGGAGGAGATCACCCTTGTACTGCTGCACGCGGGCGGCGCGAAGGGCAAGGGACTGCTCGACGCCGCGCGCAAGGCGGGGGCACGCGAGGTCGCCTGCCCCAAGATGACCAAGCCGGCCGACCGGCTGGCGTTCGTGCGCGGGGAGTTCCGGGCGCAGGGACGTTCGGCGACGCCGGAGGCGTGCCAGGCGCTCGTGGACGCGATCGGGAGCGACCTGCGGGAGCTGGCGTCGGCAGTGTCCCAGCTGGTGGCGGACGTCGAGGGCACGATCGACGAGGCGGTGGTCGGCCGCTACTACACCGGGCGGGCCGAGGCGTCGAGCTTCACCGTGGCGGACCGGGCGGTCGAGGGCCGGGCCGCGGAGGCGCTGGAGGCGCTCAGATGGTCGCTGGCCACGGGCGTGGCGCCGGTGCTGATCACAAGTGCGCTCGCGCAGGGCGTGCGGGCCATCGGCAAGCTGTCGTCGGCGCGCGGCGGGCGTCCCGCGGACCTCGCCCGGGAGCTGGGCATGCCGCCCTGGAAGATCGACCGGGTCCGCCAGCAGATGCGGGGCTGGACACCGGAAGGGGTGGCGGTCGCCCTACGGGCGGTCGCGGAGGCCGACGCGGGCGTGAAGGGCGGCGGGGACGATCCGGAGTACGCCCTGGAGAAGGCGGTCGTCACAATCGCGCGGGCGGCGCGCTCCAGAGGCCGGGGCTAGTCGCGGGCTTCCGCCCGGGGCGGCATCGTGCAGGCACACCGAAGGCCCCGACCGCTCACCCTGGGGAAGGGCGGTGGCGGGGCCTTCGGTTCAAGCTCGTGGGCTCGTACCCGCGTGGCGAACGCAGGCCGCGTACGAACCCGGGGTGCCGGATGGGAGCGGATGAGAGAGGGCCCGCTCGATTCCTTCCGGCGTCAAATCAAGTGTCAGCCCTTGAGGGACGCGACCTTGGTGGCCAGCGCCGACTTCTTGTTGGCGGCCTGGTTCTTGTGGATGACGCCCTTCGAGACAGCCTTGTCGAGCTGACGCGCGGCAGCGCGCTGGAGCTCGGTGGCCTTCCCGGCGTCACCCGCGGCAGCGGCCTCGCGAGCCTTGCGGATCGCGGTCTTGAGCGAGGACTTGACGGCCTTGTTGCGAAGGCGCGCCTTCTCGTTCGTCTTGTTCCGCTTGATCTGGGACTTGATGTTCGCCACGAATGAGCCTTTTCAGGTTCAGGCACGCGGGGCTGGGAGCCTCACGCACCGATGATTTCTTGAAGTCGTGCCTCGCGCTGAGAGGGCATGAGGCACAGCCACCCAGGCTACCAGCCGCCTTCTGGCGGCCCAAACCAGCCGCAGAGGCCCCCGGGCGTCGCCCGATCCGGCCGTCCGGCCCGTCACGACATGGCCCAAAACGGTCGCAGCCTCCCGCGCGTGGGACGATGGAGGCTACGTATCGATCCGACCCGAGACCGCAGACACTGCGGACGCCTCAAGAATCAGGACCCTGCGTGCCCGCCACCCCTAGCCATGCGCCCGAGCCGAGCCGTACCGACCCGGCACTGATCCGCAACTTCTGCATCATCGCGCACATCGACCACGGCAAGTCCACGCTCGCCGACCGGATGCTCCAGCTGACCGGTGTCGTCGAGCAGCGGCAGATGCGCGCTCAGTACCTCGACCGCATGGACATCGAGCGCGAGCGCGGCATCACGATCAAGTCCCAGGCGGTGCGTCTGCCGTGGGCCCCGACCCACGATCCGGGCAACACGCACATCCTGAACATGATCGACACCCCTGGGCACGTCGACTTCACCTACGAGGTCTCGCGGTCGCTCGCCGCGTGCGAGGGGACGATCCTCCTCGTCGACGCCGCCCAGGGCATCGAGGCCCAGACCCTCGCCAACCTCTACCTGGCGATGGAGAACGACCTCACGATCATCCCCGTCCTCAACAAGATCGACCTGCCGGCCGCACAGCCCGAGAAGTTCGCCGAGGAGCTCGCGAATCTCGTCGGCTGCGAGCCCGGCGACGTGCTCAGGGTCTCCGCCAAGACGGGTCTCGGCGTCGAGGCCCTGCTGGACAAGGCCGTCGAGCAGATCCCGGCGCCGGTCGGCGTCGTGGACGCGCCCGCCCGCGCGATGATCTTCGACTCGGTGTACGACTCCTACCGGGGCGTCGTCACCTATGTCCGTGTCGTCGACGGACAGCTCAACAGGCGCGAGCGCATCAGGATGATGTCCACCAACGCGACCCACGAGCTGCTGGAGATCGGTGTCAGCTCGCCTGAGATGCTCCCGGCCGACGGGCTCGGGGTCGGCGAGGTGGGCTACCTCATCACCGGTGTGAAGGACGTCCGCCAGTCCAAGGTCGGTGACACGATCACCAGCCAGGCCAAGGGGGCCCAGGAGGCCCTCGGCGGTTACAAGGACCCGAAGCCGATGGTCTTCTCGGGCCTGTACCCGCTCGACGGCTCCGACTACCCGGACCTGCGCGAGGCCCTCGACAAGCTCCAGCTCAACGACGCCGCGCTCGTCTACGAGCCGGAGACCTCCGCCGCCCTCGGCTTCGGCTTCCGCGTCGGCTTCCTCGGCCTGCTCCACCTCGATGTGGTCCGCGAGCGCCTGGAGCGCGAGTTCGGGCTCGACCTGATCGCCACCGCGCCCAACGTGGTCTACCGCGTGATCATGGAGGACGGCACCGAGCACATCGTCACCAACCCGAGCGAGTTCCCCGAGGGCAAGCTCGAAGAGGTCTACGAGCCGGTCGTGCGGGCCACGATCCTCGCGCCCACCGAGTTCATCGGCGCGATCATGGAGCTGTGCCAGACCCGCCGCGGCACGCTGCTCGGCATGGACTACCTGTCCGAGGACCGAGTCGAGATCCGCTACACGCTCCCGCTCGCGGAGATCGTCTTCGACTTCTTCGACCAGTTGAAGTCCAAGACCCGCGGTTATGCGTCGCTGGACTACGAGCCCACCGGCGAGCAGAACAGCTCCCTGGTCAAGGTGGACATCCTGCTGCACGGCGACAAGGTGGACGCCTTCTCGGCGATCACCCACAAGGACCAGGCGTACGCCTACGGTGTCCGGCTCGTCGCCAAGCTGAAGGAGCTGATCCCGCGGCAGAACTTCGAGGTGCCGGTCCAGGCCGCCGTCGGCTCCCGGGTGATCGCCCGCGAGACCATCCGCGCCATCCGCAAGGACGTCCTCGCCAAGTGCTACGGCGGTGACATCTCCCGTAAGCGGAAGCTGCTGGAGAAGCAGAAGGAGGGAAAGAAGCGGATGAAGATGGTGGGTTCCGTGGAGGTTCCCCAGGAGGCCTTCATCGCCGTCCTGTCCAGCGATGACAGCGCGGGGTCGGCCAAGGGCAAGAAGTAACCGAGGGATCCCCGGAAAACCGGCCGAACAGGGGCCCGTCGTACGAAAGTGCGACGGGTCCTGTGCGTGTACCCGGTCGCTCTCTGTTGGAAGTGACACGCCACCGCCCCTTACGCACCGGCCGGTCGGGCTCTACCCTGATCTCTGCTCGGTAGTTACTCGCGAGTTAAACAAGTGCGCCGGAGTGACGCCGGACGCCGTGAGCCAGTCGCATCGAGCCATCAGTATTGAGTCATCGAGTCAGCTGCACTGAGTCAGCCGCACCGTCGCGGGCCCCGGAGGATGTCGTGAGCGACACACAGACTTTGATCGAGAACCGTCCGCCGTCCGTGGCGGCCCTCTTTCTGGAGCGCGTGGCGGCAACGCCCGAGGCAGAGGCCTACCGCTACCCCGTGCCCCCGGCCTCCGGTGAGGGCCCGGACGAATGGAAGTCGCTGAGCTGGGCCGAGGCCGCGGAGCGGGTCTACTCCATCGCGGCCGGACTGATCGAGCTGGGTGTGCAGCCGGAGCAGCGGGTGGCGCTCGCCTCCTCGACGCGGGTCGAGTGGATCCTCGCCGACCTGGGCATCCTGTGCGCCGGCGCGGCCACGTCGACCGTCTACCCGCAGACCAACGCCGAGGAGTCGGCCTTCATCCTCTCCGACTCCGAGAGCAAGGTGCTCATCGCGGAGAACGCGGAGCAACTGGCCAAGGCCCGGGAGAGGCGCGCCGAGCTGCCCGAGCTGACCCATGTCGTGGTGATCGACCCCAAGGGCGTCGAGACCGGCGACTGGGTGCTCACCCTCGCCGAGCTGGAGACCCGGGGCGCCGCCTATCTGGAGAAGCACCCCGAGCTGATCAAGGAGCGGGTCGGCGCGATCACCAAGGACCAGCTCGCCACCCTCATCTACACCTCCGGTACCACCGGCCGCCCCAAGGGTGTGCGCCTGCCGCACGACAACTGGGCGTACATGGCGAAGGCGATCGCGGCGACCGGGCTGGTCGGCAGCGACGACGTGCAGTACCTGTGGCTGCCGCTCGCGCACGTCTTCGGCAAGGTGCTCACCTCCGGCCAGATCGAGGTGGGGCACGTCACCGCCGTCGACGGCCGGGTCGACAAGATCATCGAGAATCTGCCGGTCGTGCAGCCGACGTACATGGCGGCCGTGCCGCGCATCTTCGAGAAGGTCTACAACGGGGTCGCGGCCAAGGCACGAGCCGGCGGCGCGGCCAAGTACCGGATCTTCCAGTGGGCGGCCGAGGTCGCACGTGAGTACGCCAAGGTCTCCCAGGACAACTTCCGCCGGACCGGTACCCACGCGGTGCCCTTCAGCCTGGGCGCCAAGCACAAGGTGGCCGACGCGCTCGTCTTCGCCAAGATCCGCGAGGCCTTCGGTGGCCGGCTGCGCGCCTGCGTCTCCGGTTCCGCGGCCCTCGCGCCCGAGATCGGGTACTTCTTCGCCGGCGCCGGCATCCACATCCTTGAGGGCTACGGCCTCACCGAGTCCTCCGCGGCCTCCTTCGTGAACCCGGGCGAGGCGTACCGCACGGGCACGGTCGGCAAGCCGCTGCCCGGCACCGAGGTGCGCATCGCGGACGACGGCGAGATCCTGCTGCGCGGCCCGGGCATCATGGAGGGCTACCACGGGCTGCCCGAGAAGACCGACGAGGTCCTCGAGGCGGACGGCTGGTTCCACACCGGCGACATCGGTGAACTCTCCCCCGATGGCTACCTGCGCATCACGGACCGCAAGAAGGACCTCATCAAGACGTCCGGCGGCAAGTACATCGCGCCGGCCGAGGTCGAGGGCCAGTTCAAGGCGGTGTGCCCGTACGTCTCCAACATCCTGGTGCACGGCGCCGACCGTAACTTCTGCACCGCGCTGATCGCCCTGGACGAGGTGGCCCTCATGGAGTGGGCGAAGGAGAACGGCCTGGGTGGCAGGTCGTACGCCGAGGTCGTCGCCGCGCCCGCTACGGTCGAGATGGTCGACGGCTATGTGAAGCAACTCAACGAGGGCCTCCAGCGCTGGCAGACCGTCAAGAAGTTCCGGCTGCTGCCGCGGGACCTCGACGTCGAGCACGGGGAGATCACGCCGAGCCTGAAGCTGAAGCGGCCGGTCGTGGAGCGGGAGTACAAGCACCTGATCGACGAGATGTACGCGGGGGCGCGCGAAGCGTAGGGGTGCCTCGGGCGGTGCCGTCGGCTGGGGCCGACGGCACCGCTTGACGTTCCCCGCCACCGGCCGCCGCAGCTTTCCGACGTGATCGCGGCACTCCGCCGGGTCCGAGAGCCGCCGCCCCGGCGGTGGACCAGCGCCTCGGCGCCGCCACCTGGCCGGGCCCCTCCTCGGCAGCATCTGGAGCCGCCGTCCGGGCGGCTGTCCTCGTCATGAGCAAAGGGTGCCGTTCCGATGCTCGAATCTGTCCGTCTTCGAACACATCTGTAGCACTGTTCTCACTCATGGCGACCCACTTCGGTAACTCGACGCTTATGGGCGTTCCCGGTCTGTCACTCTGTCCGCATTGTCAGACGCGTAATCGTCCGAACCGCTCGGGGAGCCGTCCATGCGGGGCATTCCCACGCAACGGGAGACCGTCTCCCGTGGCCCTGATGCGCCTGTGCAAGAAGCCGCGGGGCTGCACACGGTGGTGCGTGCGACGCTGCCAGGGGGACCGCTCGCGGCCGGCTCGGCCCGCCGGCTGGTGCACGCCGCCCTGTCCGACTGGGCACGGGCCGCCGAGCCCGACACCTTCACGGAACGGCTGACCGACGACGCGCTGGTGGTCGTCAGCGAACTCGTCACCAACGCCGTCGTGCACGCGGGCACGGACGTCGACGTGGCCTGCCGTCTCGAGAACACGGACGACGAGCCGACCGGCCTCGTCGTCGAGGTCTCCGACCACCACCCCTCCCGCGCGGTACGGGACGACGGCGCCGAACGCCCCTACGGCATACCGGAGTACGGGCGCGGGCTGCGGCTCGTGTCCACGCTCTCCACGGCCTGGGGGATCACCTACCGCCCCGGCAGCAAGACGGTCTGGGCACTGCTGCCCCTCGACCACGTCCTCGAGGCCGAGGACGAGCTCGAGGCCTACGCCGGTGACGGCGCCCTGGAACACGGGCTGAGCGCGGCCGAGATACTCGGACCCGAACTTCCCGCCTTCACCGAGCCGGCCCGCGCCGTGTACGACCGGGACTGGCGGGGCCGCGGCGCGCTCTCCTTCCTCGCCGAGGCCTCCGACCTGCTCGCCGGACAGCTCGACGAGGACCTGGTCGCCGCGCTCGCCGGACAGCTCCTGGTGCCGCGGCTCGCCGACTGGTGCGCGGTCTGGCTGGAGGACGAGGCGACCGGCTGGCACGGGCCCGATGCGGCGATCGCCGCCGGGCCCCGGCTCGCGCGCGTCTGGCACGGCAGCGAGAACCGCATCGAGGAACTGCGCCTGGCCCTGGAGAAGGATCCGCCCCGGCTGCCCGAGGCGGTGCGCTCCAGGGCGGTGCCCGTGCCCTGGCCGGGCGAGGCGCTCGGCCCGCGGGGTGCGACCGGGGCGGCGCTCGCGTACCGGTTGATCGCGGGCGGCCGGCCGCTGGGCACGCTCGTCATCGGGCGGGCCGGGCTGCTGCGTTTCCCCGACGAGATCACCGGGCTCGTGGAGGACCTGAGCCGCCGGGTGGCGCTGGCCATCGGTGCGGCCCGGCAGTACGCACGCCAGGCCACCATCAGCCGGGTGCTGCAGCGCGGGCTGCTGCCGGGCGCGGTCGCCGAGATCCCCCGGGTGCGCAGCGCGCTCGTGTACGAGCCCTGCGACAAGGGCGGCGGACCGAGCGGCGACTTCTACGACATCTTCCCGGCCGGCGCCGGACGCTGGTGCTTCGCGCTCGGCGACGTCCAGGGCAAGGGTCCCGAGGCGGCCGTCGTGATCGGGCTTGCCCGGCCCTGGCTGCGGCTGCTGGCCCGCGAGGGCTACGCGGTCCCCGATGTGCTGGACCGCCTCAACCAGCTTCTGCTGGACGACGCGACGGAGGCCTCCGACGCGGCGGCGCGGGCTCTGGTGGCCGCGGGTGCGCCCGTGCCGGTCATCGACGACGGCCCACACGCCCGCTTCCTCTCGCTCCTGTACGGCGAGCTGGTCCCCTTCGAGGGCGGAGTGCGCTGCACGCTGGCCGCCGCCGGGCACCCGCTGCCGCTGCTGCTGGGCCCGAGTGGCGGCGTACGGGCCATGGGGCGGTCGCAGACGCTGCTCGGGGTCGTCGAGGACGTGCCGTACACCTGCGAGACCTTCGAGCTGCATCCCGGCGACAGCCTGCTGTGCGTCACGGACGGGGTGACAGAGCGGCGCAGCGGCCCCCGCCAGTTCGACGACGGGGACGGGCTGGCCGCCGCGCTCGCGGGCTGCGCCGGGCTGAGCGCGGAGCTGATCGCGGAGCGGATCAGGAGGCTGGTGCACGAGTTCGGCGAGCAGCCGCCCGAGGACGACCTGGCGCTGCTGGTGCTGCAGGCGCAATGACCGCCTCATCGGCACAGCCGGGTTGTCCCGGCGGTACGGGACAATGGAGGACATGCCTTCCGCACTCCCCGACGGCGAGCCCGTCCCCGACGACGGGGCGCTGCCCGCGCACGCCCTGGCCGGAGCCGCCGAGCGCCCCCTCGGGTTCTACCTCCACGTGCCGTACTGCGCCACGCGCTGCGGCTACTGCGACTTCAACACCTACACCGCGACGGAGCTGCGCGGCACGGGCGGAGTGCTGGCGTCCCGCGACAACTACGCCGAGACGCTGATCGACGAGATCCGCCTGTCCCGCAAGGTGCTGGGCGACGACCCGCGCGAGGTCCGCACGGTATTCGTCGGGGGCGGCACCCCGACGCTGCTCGCCGCGGAGGAGCTCGTACGGATGCTGGGGTCGATCCGCGACGAGTTCGGGCTCGCGGACGACGCGGAGGTGACGACGGAGGCGAACCCGGAGTCGGTCGACGAGCGCTATCTGGCCACGCTCCGGGAGGGCGGCTTCAACCGGATCTCCTTCGGCATGCAGAGCGCGCGCCCGCACATCCTGAAGATCCTGGACCGCACGCACACCCCGGGCCGGCCCGAGGCCTGCGTGGCCGAGGCGCGGGCGGCGGGCTTCGAGCATGTGAACCTGGACCTGATCTACGGCACGCCGGGGGAGTCGGACGACGACTGGCGGGCATCGCTGGACGCGGCGCTGGGCGCGGGTCCCGACCACATATCGGCGTACGCGCTGATCGTCGAGGAGGGCACCCAACTCGCGCGCCGCATCCGCCGGGGCGAGATCCCGATGACGGACGACGATGTCCACGCGGACCGCTATCTGATCGCGGACGAGGCGCTGGGGGCCGCGGGCTACGACTGGTACGAGGTCTCGAACTGGGCCACGTCCGAGGCGGGTCGCTGCCTCCACAACGAGCTGTACTGGCGCGGCGCCGACTGGTGGGGCGCGGGCCCCGGCGCGCACAGCCATGTGGGCGGCGTGCGCTGGTGGAACGTGAAGCATCCGGGGGCGTACGCGGCGGCACTGGCGGCGGGGCGGTCGCCGGGCGCCGGACGGGAGGTCCTGTCGGAGGAGGACCGCCGGGTGGAGCGCATCCTGCTGGAACTGCGGCTGCGGGAGGGAGTGCCGCTGTCCCTGCTGCGGGAGGAGGGGCTGGCGGCGTCGCGCCGTGCCCTGGCGGACGGGCTCCTGGAGGAGGAGCCGTACGGGGAGGGACGAGCGGTGCTGACGCTGCGCGGACGGCTGCTGGCGGACGCGGTGGTACGGGACCTGGTGGACTGATCACACAGCCGGGGGAACCAACGCGGAGCAGCGGTTCGATCCCTCACCTGGTTCGTACGCTGCCGCCGCTCACGGTTGCGCCGTGACGAAGTCGATCAGCTCCTCCACGCGGCCCAGCAGCTCCGGCTCCAGGTCCTTGTAGGACCGTACCCGCGACAGGATCCGCTGCCACGCCTCGCCCGTGTTCTCCGGCCAGCCCAGGGCCCGGCACACGCCCTTCTTCCAGTCCTGTCCGTGCGGGATGCGCGGCCACTCCGGGATGCCCAGGGCCGCGGGCTTCACCGCCTGCCAGATGTCGATGTAGGGGTGGCCCACCACCAGTGCGTGCTCGCTCGTCACCGACTCGGCGATGCGCCACTCCTTGGTGCCGGGGACCAGATGGTCCACCAGCACGCCGAGGCGGGCGTCGGGGCCGGGCGCGAAGGACGACACGATGGACGGCAGGTCGTCGACGCCCTCCAGGTACTCGACCACCACGCCCTCGATGCGCAGGTCGTCGCCCCACACCTTCTCGACCAGTTCCGCGTCGTGGCGGCCCTCCACGTAGATACGGCCGGCGCGGGCCACTCGCGCGCGGGCCCCGGGGACGGCCACCGAGCCCGAGGCCGTATGCGTGGGACGCGCCGGAATCTTTGACGGGCGCACCAGCGTCACCACCCGGCCCTCCAGCAGGAAGCCCCCGGGTTCCAGCGGGAACACCCGGTGCTTGCCGAAGCGGTCCTCCAGGGTCACCGTGCCCGCCTCGCAGCGGATCACCGCGCCGCAGAAGCCGGTGCGCGGCTCCTCGACCACCAGACCGGGATCCGCCGGGACCTCCGGGACGGGCTTGGGCTTCTTCCACGGCGGAGTCAGGTCCGGCGAGTACTGGCGCATTCGGATGACGATAGGAGAAGCCTTACGCCAGGTTCTACGACACGCCGTAACGTGCCGCCAACTCGTCGCGCTGCGCCCGTACGAACCCCGCGTCCACCACCGCGCCGTGCCCGGGCACGTACACCGCGTCCTCCCCGCCCAGCTCCAGCAGCCGGTCCAGAGCCGCAGGCCAGTGGGAGGGCACCGCGTCCGGGCCCGCCTGGGGTTCGCCCGACTCCTCCACGAGGTCGCCGCAGAAGACGACGTCCCGCTCCCCGGGGACGAGGACGACGAGGTCGTGGGCCGTGTGGGCGGGTCCCACGTTCGCCAGCAGCACCCGCAGCCCGCCGAGGTCCAGGGTCCACTCACCGGAGACCTGATGGCGCGGAGGCACCAGGAGGTCCGCCGCCTCGGCCGCCACCTCCGCGTCCAGGCCGTTGCGCACCGCGTCCGCGACCAGTTCGCCCCGCTCGTGGACGAGCACCGTGTCGATGCCTGCCGCGCCGAACACCTCGGCGTCCGCGAAGGCTGCCGCACCGAAGACATGGTCGAAGTGGGGGTGGGTGAGCGCGAGATGGGTCACACGCCGGTCCCCGCCGAGGGTCGAGAGCAGCCGCAGCGCCTCGGTACGCAACCGCGCGCCCTCGCCCGGGCCGGAGCCCGCGTCGACCATCAGGGCCCCGTGCTCGCCGACCACCAGTCCCGCCGTGCAGTTCCAGCCCGGGAGCCGTGTGCGCCCCGCTCCCGGACCGAGCGCCTCCCACCCGGACCCTTCCCACAGCACCGTCATGCGCCGACGCTATCGGTAGGCGCCCGATCCGGGAGGACAGCCCAGGACAGGTCGGTACACGTCGGTACGACGGCGTCGCCCGGCCTTGCCGGGTGCGTACCCGACCGCCGTACACTTGCTCCGGGATGCTGGCACTCGTACACGCAGAGTGCCAGGGGAGCGTCAAGGGGACGAATCGCTGGAGGTGTGCGCGATGCTCAGTGAACGCAGGCTCGAAGTGCTGCGCGCCATCGTCCAGGACTACGTCGGTACCGAGGAGCCGGTGGGTTCCAAGGCGCTCACCGAGCGGCACCAGCTCGGTGTCTCCCCGGCCACCGTCCGCAACGACATGGCCGCGCTGGAGGAGGAGGGGTACATCGCCCAGCCGTACACCAGCGCCGGACGCATCCCCACGGACAAGGGCTACCGACTCTTCGTGGACAAGCTCGCGGCCGTCAAGCCGATGAGCCCGCCCGAGCGGCGCGCGATCCAGAACTTCCTGGAGGGCGCGGTCGACCTCGACGACGTGGTGACGCGCACCGTGCGGCTGCTCGCACAGCTCACCCGGCAGGTCGCCGTCGTGCAGTACCCGTCCCTGACGCGCTCGACGGTGCGCCATGTGGAGCTGCTGTCGATGGCGCCCGCGCGGCTGATGCTCGTGCTGATCACGGACACCGGCCGGGTCGAGCAGCGCATGATCGACTGCCCGGCGCCGTTCGGAGAGACGTCTCTCGCCGATCTGCGCGCGCGTCTCAACAGCAGGGTCGTGGGCCGCCGCTTCGCGGACGTTCCGCAGCTGGTCCAGGACCTGCCGGAGGCCTTCGACGAACCGGAGGACCGCGGCACGGTCTCGACGGTGCTCTCCACCCTTCTGGAGACGCTCGTGGAGGAGACCGAGGAGCGGCTGATCATCGGCGGCACCGCCAATCTCACCCGCTTCGCACATGACTTCCCTCTCACCATCCGTCCCGTCCTCGAGGCACTCGAGGAACAGGTCGTGCTGCTCAAGTTGCTGGGAGAGGCGAAGGATCCGGCCATGCGCGTGCGTATTGGCCACGAGAACGCCCACGAGGGACTCAACTCCACGTCCATCGTCTCGGTGGGCTACGGTTCGGGCGGCGAAGCAGTAGCGAAACTCGGCGTGGTCGGACCGACCCGCATGGATTACCCGGGAACGATGGGAGCGGTACGAGCGGTGGCACGGTACGTCGGACAGATCCTGGCGGAGTCGTAAGTGGCCACGGACTACTACGCCGTACTCGGCGTGCGCCGCGACGCGTCGCAGGATGAGATCAAGAAGGCGTTCCGTCGGCTCGCCCGCGAGCTGCACCCGGACGTCAATCCCGATCCCAAGACGCAGGAGCGGTTCAAGGAGATCAACGCCGCCTACGAGGTCCTCTCGGACCCGCAGAAGAAGCAGGTCTACGACCTCGGCGGCGACCCCCTGTCCCAGTCGGGCGCGGCCGGTGCGGGCGGCTTCGGTGCGGGCGGCTTCGGAAACTTCTCCGACATCATGGACGCGTTCTTTGGCACGGCGTCGCAGCGTGGACCGCGCTCGCGCACCCGCCGGGGGCAGGACGCCATGATCCGGCTCGACATCGAGCTCGACGAGGCCGCCTTCGGCACGACGAAGGACATCCAGGTCGACACGGCCGTCGTCTGCAACACCTGCAATGGTGAGGGCGCGGCGCCCGGCACATCCGCGCAGACCTGTGACATGTGCCGCGGCCGCGGTGAGGTCTCCCAGGTCACGCGGTCCTTCCTGGGCCAGGTCATGACCTCCCGGCCGTGCCCCCAGTGCCAGGGCTTCGGGACCATCGTCCCGAACCCGTGCCCGGAGTGCGCGGGCGACGGGCGGGTGCGCTCCCGCCGGACGCTCACGGTCAAGATCCCCGCGGGTGTCGACAACGGCACGCGGATCCAGCTCGCGGGCGAGGGCGAGGTCGGCCCCGGTGGCGGTCCCGCCGGCGACCTGTACGTCGAGATCCACGAACTGCCGCATTCGGTCTTCCAGCGTCGCGGTGACGACCTGCACTGCACGGTCACCATCCCGATGACGGCGGCCGCCCTCGGCACCAAGGTCCCGCTGGAGACGCTGGACGGCCTGGAAGAGATCGACATCCGTCCCGGCACCCAGTCCGGGCAGTCGATCCCGCTGCACAGCCGCGGTGTCACGCATCTGCGCGGCGGCGGCCGGGGCGACCTGGTCGTGCACGTCGAGGTGCAGACCCCGTCGAAGCTGGACCCCGAACAGGAACGGCTCCTCAGGGAGTTGGCGCAGCTGCGCGGCGAAGAGCGCCCTCAGGGCCAGTTCCAGCCGGGACAGCAGGGACTGTTCTCGCGGCTGAAGGACGCGTTCAACGGGCGCTGACCCGTGGAGTGGCCACCCGGCGTCGGTGACGCACCCGGCGCCGGGGTGGCCCTACCGGAGGCTGCCGCCCCCAGGCTGCCGCGCCGAAGCTCGCGCTTCGGTCTGAACGGCCTCGTCCTCGATCTTCCACTCTCGACCTCGCTCGAGCGGGGGGACTCCATGACGGGCCGGTTGCGCCTGGACTGGGCTGAATCGTGCCGCTCGTGGACCGGATCGTGCCGCCCGCGGACGCCCGGCCACCACCTCTGACCCGCCGCCTCTTCCCCTGGCATATGCCAGGGGACGCCCGGATTCGGACTTGTTCCAAGGACGTGGCAACATGCCGTCATGTCCTCCGCGCTGACCGATCTTCTCCGCCATCCGATCGTGCAGGCCCCCATGGCGGGCGGCGTCTCCGTCCCCGCTCTCGCCGCGGCCGTGTCCGACGCCGGCGGCCTGGGGTTCCTCGCCGCCGGCTACAAGACCGCCGACGGGATGTACCAGGAGATCAAGCAGCTCAGGGGGCTGACGGGCAGCGTCTTCGGGGTGAACCTGTTCATGCCGCAGCCCGACCACTGCGACCGCGCCGCCGTCGAGGTCTACGCCGAGCAGCTCGCCGGCGAGGCCGCCTGGTACGAGACCGAACTGGGCGATCCCGACAGCGGCCGCGACGACGGCTACGACGCCAAGCTGGCCGTCCTCCTCGACAACCCGGTTCCCGTGGTCTCCTTCCACTTCGGGGTGCCCGAGCCTGCGGCCCTGGACTCCCTTCGGCGTGTGGGCACCTTCACGCTGGTCACCGCGACGACCGCGGACGAGGCCCTCGCGGTGCAGGAGGCGGGCGCCGACGCGGTGATCGTGCAGGGTGTCGAGGCCGGCGGCCACCAGGGCACCCACCGGGACATCCAGGAGAACGACGGGTCCGGCATCGGACTGCTCTCGCTCGTCGGGCAGGTGCGCGAGGCCGTACGGATCCCGATCGTGGCGGCCGGCGGCATCATGCGCGGCAGTCAGATCGCCGCGGTGCTCGCGGCGGGCGCGAGCGCGGCGCAGCTCGGCACCGCGTTCCTGGCCACGCCCGAATCCGGCGCGCACCCTCTGCACAAGCAGGCGCTGACCGACCCCCTCTTCGTCCGCACGGAGCTGACGCGCGCCTTCTCCGGACGCCCGGCACGCGGTCTGCTCAACCGGTTCATGCGCGAGCACGGGCCTTACGCGCCCGCCGCGTACCCCGAGATCAACCACCTCACCTCGACGCTGCGCAAGGCGGCCGCCAAGGCGGGTGACGCGCAGGGCATGGGGCTGTGGGCCGGGCAGGGGCACCGTCTGGCCCGCGAACTGCCCGCCGCGCAGCTGGTGGAGGTGCTCGCGGCGGAACTGGTGGCCGCGACAGTGTTGTCGAGGGGAGGTGCCGGGCGATGACGGCTCCCGTCTTCGTCGTGGACCAACTCGACAGAATTGGGCCGGAGTTCGTACTCGACGGACCGGAGGGGCGGCACGCTGTCTCGGTGAAGCGGCTGCGGCCCGGTGAGGACGTGGTCCTCACCGACGGGCGCGGACGGTGGACCGAAGGGGTGGTGAAGGCGGCCGAGGGCAAGGACCGGCTGGTGGTCATGGACCTGGAGTCCCTGCACGAGGAGCCCCCGGCGCCCGTTCGCATCACCGTCGTCCAGGCCCTGCCCAAGGGCGACCGGGGCGAGTTGGCCGTGGAGACCATGACCGAGGTCGGGGTGGACGCGATCGTCCCATGGGCGGCGTCCCGGTGCATCACGCAGTGGAAGGGCGACCGCGGGCTCAAGGCGCTCGGCAAATGGCGGGCGACCGCCCGGGAGGCGGGCAAGCAGTCCCGCCGCGTGCGCTTCCCTGAGGTCGCGGACGCGGCGACCACCAAGCAGGTCGCGGCACTCCTCGCCGAAGCCGATTTCGCCGCGGTCCTGCACGAGAGCGGCGACGAGCCCCTGGCGACCGTGGAGCTCCCCACCCGTGGTGAGATCGTGCTGGTCGTCGGACCCGAGGGAGGCGTCGCCCCGGAGGAGCTGGCGCAGTTCGGGGAGTCGGGGGCGCGGGCGTTCCGGCTGGGGCACACCGTCCTGCGGACATCGACCGCGGGGACCGTGGCGGCCGCGCTGCTGCTCGGCCGCACGGGCCGCTGGTCCTGACATCCGGGGAACACCGTGGAACTCGCCCAAGTACGGCTGCTGGTCACCGACTTCCCCCGCTGCTACCGGTTCTACGCCGAGGTACTCGGCCTCGAACCCCAGTCGGGGGCGGTGAACGGGCCCTACGAGAAGTTCAGCCCCGCCACCGGCTCGGCGGGCATCGCGCTGCAGGACCGGGCGATGATGGCCGGGATCCTCGGCGAACTGGGTGAGGAGCCGGTGGGCCACCGCTCACTGGTGGTGCTGCGCGTGGACGACCTGGACGCGTACTGCGAGCAGGCGACGTCCCGCGGCGCCGAACTGGTGCACGGTCCGGCCTCGATGACCGACCGCATGCGTGTCGCCCATCTCAGGGATCCCGAGGGGAACCTGATCGAGCTTCAGGAGTGGCTGCTGCTCC
Organism: Streptomyces sp. CA-106110; assembly: GCF_050936285.1. Lineage (NCBI taxonomy): Bacteria > Bacillati > Actinomycetota > Actinomycetes > Kitasatosporales > Streptomycetaceae > Streptomyces > Streptomyces sp. CA-106110. The sequence continues at coordinate 8,076,179 of NZ_JBNJNB010000001.1, forward strand.
GCCCCTGACGGCGCGTCGGCAGAAGGCACGCAGCGATTCCGCCCCATCGGAACCGCTGCTCGCACCGGGGAACACGGGCCCCCGGGTGGCCGTATGCGCCCTACCGTCGACGGCGCGAGGGTGGCAATCTGCCGTCCATGGTGGCATTGAGACGTATTGGGCGGCGGCCGGCGGGGCGGCGGGCCGTGGTGGTCACCGGCGTCGTGGCGGCCGTCATGGGCGGAGTCGTGGCCTGCCAGCCCGGCGATCTCGGTTCCGTCTCGGTGGCGTACACGACCGACCGGACCGCCACCCAGGAGTTGGAGCGGCAGCACGTGAAGGTGCGCTGGCTCAGCTGTACGGGCACCTACGGCAACGGCGGCAGGAGCGCCGTGTCCGGGAGGACGCCCGCGCCCTCCGAGACCACCGTCGTCACCGTCGACTGCCAGGGGCGCACGGACGACGACAGGGACATCACCGTCAAGGGCCGCGTCACCCGTGCCGTCGACGGCGCCTGCGTGCGCGGGGACTTGAGGGCCACGGTGGGCGGCAGGCAGGTGTTCCACGTCCGGGGCCTCGGCGACTGCCACGCGGCCACACCGGCGCCGCCCGTCTCCTTCCAGCCGGCCGCGCCCGGGCAGCCCGGCCCCACCGTCACCGTGACGAGGACGATCTGGTGCCAGGGCGATCCCACCTGCTGGCCGGTGCGGGGCAAGTGACGGCTGCACGGGACCGGATCATGTGGGGTAAACCCCTGTTCGAGAGCGGGATCGCTGCTTAGGGTGACCTGGTGACTCAGTCCGCATCGCGCGCGTATCTACGGTTCCCGCATCTGTACGGCGAGTTGGTCGCCTTCACCGCCGAGGACGACGTCTGGGTCGCTCCCCTCGACGGCGGCCGCGCCTGGCGGGTCAGCGCCGACAACGTCCCGGTCAACCATCCTCGGATATCTCCGGACGGTACGACCGTCGCCTGGACCTCGACCCGCGACGGTGCGCCCGAGGTCCATATCGCCCCGATCGACGGCGGCCCCGCCAAGCGCCTGACGCACTGGGGCAGTTCGAAGACCCAGGTGCGCGGCTGGACCCGTGAGGGCGAGGTGCTCGCCCTGAGCACGGTCGGCCAGGCCTCGCTGCGCCGCACCTGGGTGCGCACCGTACCGCTCGACGGCGGACCAGCCACCACACTGCCGTACGGCCCCGTCGGCGAGGTCGCCCAGGGTCCGGCCAGGGTGCTGCTGTCCGCGCCCATGGGCCGTGAGGCCGCCCACTGGAAGCGGTACCGGGGCGGCACCGCGGGCAAGCTGTGGATCGACCGGGAGGGCGAGGGCGAGTTCGTACGGCTGCACGAGGACCTCGACGGGAACATCGAGTACCCGGCGTGGGTGGGCGAGCGCATAGCCTTCCTCTGCGACCACGAGGGCATCGGGGCGGTGTACTCGTCGCTCGCCGACGGCTCGGACCTGCGGCGGCACACCCCGCTCGACGGTTTCTACGCCCGGCACGCCGCCACCGACGGCACCCGTGTCGTGTACGCCGCCGCCGGTGAACTCTGGCTCCTCGACGACCTGGAGGGGGCCGAGCCCCGGCGGCTGGACATCCGGCTCGGCGGCCAGCGCGTCGACGTCCAGCCTTACCCCGTTAGCGCCGCCCGCTGGTTCGGAGCCGCCTCGCCCGACCACACCGGGCGCGGCAGCGCGGTCTCCGTGCGCGGTGCCGTCCACTGGGTCACCCACCGCTCGGGCCCTGCCCGTGCGCTCGCCGCCGAACCCGGCGTACGGGCCCGGCTGCCGCGCGCCTTCCGCGCCGACGGCGAGGAGTGGGTGGTGTGGGTGACGGACGCGGAGGGCGAGGACGCGCTGGAGTTCGCTCCCGCCACCGGCCTGCTGCCCGGTGCCGTCCCGCGCCGGCTCGCGGCCGGGCGGCTGGGACGGGTGCTGGGGCTCGCGGTGGCGCCGGACGGCAGCCGGGTCGCGGTCGCGGCACACGACGGACGGGTGCTGCTCGTCGAGCGGGACAGCGGTGAGGTGCGCGAGGTCGACCGTAGCGAGGACGGGGAGGTCACCGGGCTCGTCTTCTCGCCGGACTCGGCGTGGCTCGCCTGGTCGCACCCCGGTCCGCGCCCGCTGCGCCACCTCAAGCTCGCCAACACGGCCGACCTTTCGGTGACGGAGGCGACCCCGCTGCGCTTCCGGGACTATTCACCGGCGTTCACCCTGGACGGCAAGCACCTGGCGTTCCTCTCGGCACGCTCCTTCGACCCGGTCTACGACGAACACGTCTTCGACCTGGCGTTCGTGGGCGGCTCGCGGCCGCACCTGATCACCCTCGCCGCGACCACCCCGTCCCCCTTCGGGCCGCAGCGCCACGGCCGTCCCCTCGCGGCGCCCGAGAAGGACGAGACACCCGACAGCGAGGGCGCACCCACGACCCGGATCGACCTGGACGGGCTGGCCGACCGGATCGTGCCCTTCCCGGTCGAGGCCGCGCGCTACTCCGGGCTGCGGGCCGCCAAGGACGGGGTGCTGTGGCTGCGGCACCCGGTGCGCGGGGTGCTCGGTGCCTCGCGCGCCACGCCCGACGATCCGGACCCCAAGACGGAGCTGGAGCGCTACGACCTCGTCCAGCAGCGCATCGAGCACCTCGCCGCGGACGCCGACCAGTTCGCGGTCAGCGGTGACGGCAAGCGGGTGCTGCTGTGGACCGACGGCAAGCTCAAGGCCGTGCCGAGCGACCGGCGGGCCCCCAACGACGACGACAGCGACGCCAACGTCACCGTCGACCTGTCGCGGGTACGGCAGACGGTCGACCCCGCGGCCGAGTGGCGGCAGATGTACGACGAGACCGGCCGCCTGATGCGGGACAACTTCTGGCGGGCCGACCTGAACGGGGTCGACTGGCAGGGCGTACTGGACCGGTACCGGCCGGTGATCGCCCGGGTCGCCACGCACGACGATCTCGTGGACCTCCTCTGGGAGGTCCAGGGAGAGCTCGGCACCTCGCACGCGTACGTCACCCCGAACGGCCACGGGCCCGGCGGGGACCGGCGGCAGGGGCTCCTCGGGGCCGACATCTCCCGGCACGAGGACGGCGGCTGGCGGATCGACCGCGTGCTGCCCTCGGAGACCTCCGACCCGGCCGCCCACGCGCCACTGGCGGCGCCCGGCGTCGCCGTACGGGCCGGGGACGCGATCATCGCGGTCGGTGGTCAGCCGGTGGACCCGGTGACCGGGCCCGGGCCGCTGCTGGTCGGCACGGCGGGCACACCGGTGGAGCTGACGGTCTCACCGGCGGGCGGCGGCGATCCGCGGCATGTCGTCGTCGTGCCGATCGCGGACGAGGAACCGCTCAGGTACCACGCGTGGGTGGCGGACCGGCGGGCGTACGTGCACGAGCAGTCCGGTGGGCGGCTCGGCTATCTGCATGTGCCGGACATGCAGGCGCCCGGCTGGGCCCAGATCCACCGCGACCTGCGGATCGAGGTCGCCCGGGAGGGGCTGGTGGTGGACGTCCGCGAGAACCGGGGCGGGCACACCTCGCAGTTGGTCGTGGAGAAGCTCGCGCGGCGGATCGTCGGATGGGACCTCCCGCGCGGGCTGCGGGCGTACAGCTACCCCGAGGACGCCCCGCGCGGGCCCGTCGTCGCCGTCGCCAACGAGTTCTCCGGCTCGGACGGGGACATCGTGAACGCGGCGATCAAGGCGCTCGGGATCGGAACGGTCGTCGGGACCCGCACCTGGGGCGGCGTCATCGGCATCGACAGCAAGTACCGGCTCGTGGACGGCACGCTGGTGACCCAGCCGAAGTACGCGTTCTGGCTGGAGGGTTACGGGTGGGGCGTGGAGAACCACGGGGTCGATCCGGACGTCGAGGTGGTCCAGGCTCCGCAGGACTACGCGGCCGGACGGGACGCCCAGCTGGACGAGGCGGTGCGGAGGGCGCTGGCCGCGCTGGAGGAACACCCGTCGAAGACCCCGCCGGAGCTGCCGCCGCTGTGATCCGTCGCAGCCGCTGTGCACCCCCCGGGCCCGGCACCGGCGTAGGGACGCGCCTGGTCCGCCGCACGGCGTCGGTTCTTCCGTGCCCGCCCCTCTCAGGGCGGGCACGGAAGGCCGATACGATGCCGTCGTCATGATCAGTCTGTGCGAGGAGGCACCCATGGCGGGAGAGCCGCAGGACGACTGCCTGTTCTGCAAGATCATCGCGGGGCACATCCCGGCGACGATCGTCCGAGAGACCGACACCACCGTCGCCTTCCAGGACATCAACCCCCAGGCGCCGACCCACATACTGATCATTCCCCGGGTCCACTACCCGGACATCGCCTCCCTCGCCGCCGCCGAACCGGCCATCGCCGCCGACCTGCTGCACGAGGCCGGCGAGGTCGCGGCGCAGGAGAAGCTCGAGAGCTACCGCGTCGTCTTCAACACCGGCAGCGGCGCAGGACAGACCGTCTGGCACGCGCACGGCCACCTTCTCGGCGGCCGCGGCATGCAGTGGCCCCCCGGGTAAGGCGCCGTGTCCGCACGTGAACTGGTGGTCCTGGGCACCGCCAGCCAGGTCCCGACCCGGCAGCGCAACCACAACGGCTACCTGCTGCGGTGGGACGGGGAGGGCATCCTCTTCGATCCCGGTGAGGGCACCCAGCGGCAGATGCTCCGGGCCGGGGTCGCCGCCCACGACCTGCGCCGGATCTGCATCACCCACTTCCACGGAGACCATTCGCTGGGGCTGGCCGGGGTCATTCAGCGCATCAACCTGGACAGGGTGCCGCACAGGATCACCGCGCACTATCCGCGGTCCGGGCAGCTCTTCTTCGAGCGGCTGCGGTACGCGACGGCCTACCGGGAGACCGCGCAGCTGGCCGAGGAACCGGTCGCCGAGGACGGGGTGCTCGCGACGACCCCCGCGTACACGCTCGAAGCCCGCCGGCTGTCCCACCCCGTGGAGTCGTTCGGGTACCGGCTCGTCGAGCCCGACGGGCGGCGGATACTGCCCGAGCGGCTCGCCGAGTACGGGATCAAGGGCCCTGACGTGGGCCGAATCCAGCGCGAGGGCTCCCTGGACGGGGTCCCGCTGGAAGCCGTGAGTGAGCCACGGCGCGGTCAGCGGTTCGCGTTCGTCATGGACACCAGGCTGTGCGACGGGGTGCACGCCCTCGCCGAGGGCTGCGACATGCTCGTCATCGAGTCCACCTTCCTCGACGAGGACGAGGAACTCGCGGCCGAGCACGGTCATCTGACGGCCGGTCAGGCAGCTCGGGTGGCCCAGGAAGCCGGCGTGCGGCATCTGGTCCTCACCCACTTCAGCCAGCGCTACTCGGAGCCCGAGGAGTTCGAGCGGCAGGCCCGGGCCGCCGGCTTCGAAGGGGAGCTGACCGTGGCGCACGACCTGCTCAGGGTGCCTGTCCCGAAACGCGCATGACCGGGCCTTACGATGCTTTGATGCCCCTCCCCAAAGCTGAACTGCACCTCCACATCGAAGGCACCCTCGAACCCGGACTGGCCTTCGCGCTGGCCGCGCGCAACGGCGTGGCACTGCCCTACGCCGACGCGGACGCGCTGCGCGAGGCCTATGCCTTCGAGGACCTCCAGTCCTTTCTGAACCTGTACTACGAGCTCATGGCCGTGCTGCGGACCGAGCAGGACTTCGAGGACCTCGCGAACGCCTATCTGGAGCGGGCCGCCGCGCAGGGTGTGCGGCATGCCGAGATCTTCTTCGACCCGCAGGCCCACATCGTCCGGGGCGTCGACATGGGCACGGTCGTCGAGGGGCTGTGGCGGGCGCTCGGCCGCAGCGAGGAGAACCACGGCGTCTCCACTCAGCTGATCATGTGCTTCCTGCGGGACGAGTCCGCCGATTCGGCCCTCGAGACGCTCGAGGCCGCCAAGCCGTACCTCAACCGGATCGCCGGCGTCGGCCTCGACTCCGCCGAGGTCGGCCACCCGCCGGTCACGTTCCGCGAGGTCTACGAGGCCGCAGCCGCCCTCGGGCTGCGCCGGGTCGCGCACGCCGGTGAGGAGGGACCGCCGGAGTACATCACCGAGGCCCTCGACGTCCTCGGGGTGGAGCGCATCGACCACGGACTGCGCTGCATGGAGGACCCCGCGCTCGTGGAGCGGCTGGTGCGCGAGCGCGTGCCGCTGACGCTGTGCCCGCTGTCCAACGTCCGGCTGCGGGCCGTGGACACCCTGGCGGACCACCCGCTGCCCGCGATGCTCGACGCCGGGCTGCTGTGCACCGTCAACTCCGACGATCCCGCGTACTTCGGCGGCTACATCGGGGACAACTTCCACGCCGTACGCGACACCCTCGGCCTGACCGAGGAGCGGATGCGCGAGCTGGCCCGCAACTCCTTCGCCGCCTCCTTCCTGGAGCACGACGAGGAGCGGCGGACGCGCTATCTGGCCGAGGTGGACGCGTACGAGTTCGGCGGACGCTAGACGGTTCCGGGCCCCGGTGCGGCGGTCGCCTGCCGGGGTCCCGCCGTGTCGTACTCCTCTTGCGCCGTCACCGCCGTCGCGTCGAGCGGGAACTCCACGACCGTCTGCTCCGGTGCGCCGGCCGCTGGTACCGCACCCGAGGGGGTGCCCGTGGTGACGGCCACCACGACCGCCGAGGTGCGACGGCGTGCCGCGCCGGGCAGCAGGGGACGGCCGCCGGTGTGCAGGGCGACCGCGGTCAGCGGGAGCGTGATGACCAGCAGGCCGGCGGCGAGGATCGTGCCCATCGCCGGGAAGCCCGCCTGCGCGGACAGCAGGCTGCCGGCCAGGGGACCCGCCGCGGTGCCCAGCGAGGACGCCGAGCCGACCAGGACGGCCCAGCGGCCGCGGCTGTCGAGGGAGGCGGCCAGACCGATCAGATACGACAGCACGATCGGGTAGAGCGTGTTCCAAGCGATCTCGCCGGCCGCGAAGGTGCCGAGGCCGTTGGCGGAGGCGCTGAGCGCGATGCAGCCGGCGATGAGCGCGGTACCCGCGCCGATGGGCACCGCGCGGCCGAGGCGCGGGCCGAGCACGCTCGCACCGATCACGCCGAGCAGCCCGGCGCCGAGCGCGACCGCGAAGACTGCGCCGACGGTGACCTCCGAGAGGTGCGCCTGGGTGAGCCCGATGCGCCCGCTGACGCCCCACAGGGAGTTCTGGGCGAGGGACCAGCACAGGATCCCGGCCGCGAGGACGAGCCCGGAGCGGGCACGGGGCAGGCGGCCCGTCGCGCCCGTCCCGCGGGGAGGCGTCGCCGACCGGGCCGGACCGGCGAGGCGGCCGGTCGCGGGCCACACCAGCAGCGCGGTGAGCGCGAGCGCGGCCAGCGGGAGACCGTGGCCCGGCCCGAGGTGGGGGACCGTCAGATAGACCACCCCGGCGAGCGCGGAGACGCCGAGCAGACCCAGGGTGGAGGCACGGTGCGGGTCGCGGTGGGCGGCGATTCCGGTCGCGGCGACCGTGGTGGCCGTACCCGAGCCGAATCCGCCCGCGACCGCTCCCGCGACGACCACCGGGATGCTGTGGCTGAGTGCGGCCGTGCCGTACCCGGCGGCGGCGAGCAGCAGCCCCGCACGCGCGAGGCGGCGGGTGCCGATGCGGTGGACGTGGGCGGCGAGCAGGAAGCCCGCGCAGGCCGAACTCAACAGCAGGGCGCTGCCGATGGAACCGGCCTGGGTCGGGGACAGCGGCAGGCCGGAATCGAGCCTGCCGACCGTGGTCGGCAGCAGATAGGCGGCGAGGTACCCGGCCGTGAAGAGGGCGACGAGGGGCCAGGGCGGGGCGGGGCGGGAGGACACGGGCGTTCCAGGGCGTGCGGGATGGGCGGCTGGAAAAAAAGGGGGGTGGGCGCCGTCCGTCGACCGACAGGAACGTGCGGGAAATTTGTATCAAGCACGCGGTTCGAGAAGAAGCTCAGGATGTGTGATCTGGATCACTTTTCAGTTTGAGGCTGGTGGCGGCGGGTAAGTGCTCGGCTTTTCGATGATCGTCGCCGGATGTTCCCGTGTCAGCGCCAGTGCGGCGCCCCGGCGCGGGGTGCCGCGACCCCCTCGATCCGGTCCCGCACCTCGCGCATCACGGCGACGATGCGCTCCTCATGACCCGGCGTCAGCCGGGCCACCGGCACCGAGCAGCTGATGGCGTCCTGGGCCGGGGTGTCGTAGCGGAGCGCGAAGCCGAAGCCGACGATGCCGAGGACGCTCTCCTCGCGGTCGACGGAGTGACCGCGCTCGCGGATCGCGGCGAGGTCCGCCAGCAGCGACGCGCGCGTCGTGTGCGTCTGCGGGGTGAGCGCCTCGTACGGGCCGGCGGGCACCGACTCGTCCGGCCGTTCCGCCAGCAGCGCCTTGCCGAGCGCGCCCGCGTGCGCCGGCAGCCGTCGGCCCACCCGGCTGATCGTCCGCAGGTATTCGTGCGATTCGCGCGTCGCCAGATAGGCCACGTCCGTGCCGTCGAGCCGTCCCATGTGGATCGTCTCGCCGAGCGCCTCCGACGCCTCGTCGAGATATGGGCGCACCGACCGGACCCGCGGGTCGGAGTCCAGATAGCTCGTGCCCGTCAGCAGGGCGTGGATGCCGATGCCGTAGAGGGAGCCCGTGACGTCCGTGCGCACCCACCCCCGTGCGATGAGGGTCTGCAGCAGGGCGTACATCGAACTGCGCGGCACCGACAACTGGTCGGCCAGCTCCTGCAGGCGCGCCGGACGGTCGCCGCGTGCGGCGAGCACCTCGAGCAGCTCCACCGTGCGCGCGGCCGACTTCACCTCGCGGACGCCCCCTGTCTCTGACATGCGCCGATGGTAATCCGGGGCGACGGCGCCACCCGGTCCCCGGGCAGTCGTCGACGGGCCTGCATCCGCCTCTCTTGGTGCACACTGGCTGGATCCGCACCATGTCAGGGAGCCACCGTGACCTCGACCACCGGAGAGGGACCGCACCGCCATCCCCACATCGGGGAGGACCCGCACCACCATCCCGACTTCGATCCCCTGACCGCTCTGCGCGCGCCCGGGGACCCGCCCTGGGACGTCTACCTCACGGGAACGGTGTTCCTCGACATCATCTTCACCGGGCTGGACTCCGCCCCAGTGCGCGGAACCGAGTCCTGGGCGCGCGGGATGGGTTCGAGCCCCGGCGGCGTCGCCAACATGGCCGCCGCGCTGGCCCGCCTCGGGCTGCGGACCTGCCTGGCGGCCGCCTTCGGCGACGACCACTACGGCGAGTACTGCTGGGACGAGCTGGAGCAGGGCGAGGGCATCGACCTCTCCACCTCGCGCCGGGTCTCCGGCTGGCACTCGCCGGTCACCGTCTCCATGGCGTACGAGGGCGAGCGCACCATGGTCTCCCACGGCCACGAACCGCCGCCGGAGGAGCCCGCCCCCGCCTGCCCGCCCCGCGCCCGCGCCGCCGTCGCCTCGCTGACGCCGGGCCGACCCGCCCCCTGGATCGCCGAGGCCGCCAAGAAGGGCACCCGGGTCTTCGCCGACGTCGGCTGGGACGGCACCGGCGCCTGGGACCTGGCCGGACTCACCGATCTCGAGCACTGCGAGGCGTTCCTGCCGAACGCGGAGGAGGCCATGCGGTACACGGGCACGGACTGCCCGCGCGCCGCCGCCCGTGCGCTGACCGACCATGTGCCGCTGGCCGTCGTCACCCTCGGCGCCGAGGGCGCGTACGCCGTGGACGGGCGCACCGGGGAATCCGCCGGCGTGCCCGCCATCGCCGTGGAGGCACTCGACCCCACGGGTGCGGGCGACGTCTTCGTGGCAGGGTTCGTCACCGGCACGCTGGCCGAGTGGCCGCTGGCCGACCGCCTCGCCTTCGCGGGTCTGACCGCCGCTCTGTCCGTGCAGGAGTTCGGCGGCTCGCTCTCGGCGCCCGGCTGGTCCGAGATCGCGGCGTGGTGGCGCCGGGTGCAGTCGTACGAGGACCAGGACCCCGTGGCGCTCAGCCGCTACGCGTTCCTGGAAGGGCTCGTCCCGGAGGCGAGCGTCGAGCCGTGGCCGCGCCGCAGGGCCGTGCCGACCATCGGGTTCCGCCGCCCGGCGTGAGCGGTCGCGGAGTTCGGGGCGAGGCCCGTCAGAAGCCCAGCCGCCGCAGCTGCTTGGGGTCCCGCTGCCAGTCCTTGGCCACCTTCACATGGAGGTCGAGGAAGACCGGGGTCCCGAGGAGTGCCTCGATGTGCTTGCGGGACTTCATGCCGACTTCCTTCAGCCGCTTGCCCTTCGGCCCGATGATGATCCCCTTCTGGCTGGGCCGCTCGATGTAGAGGTTCGCGTGGATGTCGAGGAGCGGCCGGTCCGCCGGGCGGTCCTCGCGCGGCAGCATCTCCTCCACCACCACGGCGATCGAGTGCGGCAGTTCGTCACGCACGCCCTCGAGCGCCGCCTCGCGGATCAGCTCGGCCACCATGACCTGCTCCGGCTCGTCCGTCAGATCGCCCTCGGGGTAGAGCGCGGGGCCCTCGGGCAGCAGCGGGATCAGCAGGTCCGCCAGCAGGTCCACCTGCTTGGCCCCGACCGCCGACACGGGCACGATCTCCGCCCACTCGATGCCGAGCTCCTGGCCCAGCCGGTCGATCGCGATCAGCTGCTCGGCCAGGGTCTTGGAGTCCACGAGGTCGGTCTTCGTGACGATCGCGACCTTGGGGGTCTTCTTGATCCCCGCCAGTTCCTTGGCGATGAAGCGGTCACCGGGGCCGATCTTCTGGTCGGCGGGCAGGCAGAAACCGATCACGTCGACCTCGGCCCAGGTCGTGCGGACCACGTCGTTGAGCCGCTCGCCCAGCAGCGTGCGCGGCTTGTGCAGACCAGGGGTGTCGACCAGGATCAGCTGCGCGTCCGGGCGGTGCACGATGCCCCGCACCGTGTGCCGCGTCGTCTGCGGCCGGTTCGAGGTGATCGCCACCTTCTGCCCGACGAGAGCGTTCGTGAGGGTGGACTTGCCGGCATTGGGACGGCCCACGAAACAGGCGAATCCCGCCCGGTGGACGGCCTCGGTCGGCTCGGAGGACTGGGTGCGAACGCTCATGGCGCCCATTCTCCCTGATCCACGGAGCCCCGCCGCACGGCCGAGCGCCCCCGGGCCCGGTGAGGGTACGGGAAACCCGGGGCACCACGGAACGTCACCGGGACAACCCCGTACGGAACCGGAAAACGCGGCCATGCCCTGGGCTCTCCCGCGACCGGAGAGGAGGAGCCCACCCGCCGGGACCTTACGGCGCAGGCCGGGACCGCCTACGATCGCGGCGTCCCGGGCCACGGAGCCCGGGACTCCCGCTTCGCCCCGCCCCCGCGCAGAAGGTCACGTGCCCGGCATGAAGCTCATCACCGCGATCGTCAAGCCGTTCCGCCTCGACACGGTCAAGACGGCCCTCCAGGAACTCGGTGTGCACGGACTGACCGTGACCGAGGCGAGCGGCTACGGACGCCAGCGGGGCCACACCGAGGTGTACCGGGGGGCCGAGTACCGGGTCGACGTCGTGCCCAAGGTCCGGATCGAGGTCGTGGTGGAGGACGCGGAGGCCGACGCCGTCATCGACGCGATCGTGCGGGCCGCCCGGACCGGGAAGATCGGGGACGGGAAGGTGTGGGCGCTGCCGGTGGAGACGGTCGTACGGGTACGGACCGGCGAGCGCGGCCCCGACGCCCTCTGACCGTCAGCCACCCCGCCACGGCCCCCGCCGCGGCCGCCACCGCCACCACCAGCCACGGGAGCGCGACAAAGGACGTGCCCGCCGACTCGCGGGTGTCCTTCGCGCTCGCCGTCACCGTGACCTCGCCCCAGTCGAACTGGGGGGCGCCCCGCCACGGTGCGGTGAGCCGCACACGCTGACCGGGCAGCAGCTCCGGGGGAACCTTGGCAATGCGACGGGCAAGGAGCGTACGGCCGAAGAGGCCCGTCGCCCGCAGCTCCACCGCCGGGTCGAGGGTGACGTTGCCGGTGTTGTGCAGGGTGTAGGTGAGGGTGGCCGTGCTGTTCCCGAGGCCGGGAACCAGGGGCTGGTGGTGGCTGAGGCGGACGTCCTCGACGGCGATGGCGGCGAGGGTGGGCCCGCCGACCCGGAGGTAGACGCGGGCGCCGACGGCCTGCTGCACACCGAGTGCGAGGGAGCCGTTCCCACGGTCGACCCGCTCGTCCAGCGCCACCAGGGCGCCCGGGTGGTCGCCCGGTTCGGCGTCCTCGGGCACCCGGAGCGTGAAGGGCACGGTGACCGCGCGGTGCGCTGGAACGGTCACCCGGTCCTTCGCGGGCTTCGCCCAGGCGCCCACCCCCCGCTGCCTCTCCGTGAGCGTCCGCACGGCGAACCCGCCGTCGCGCACGGTGTTGTAGGCGTCGGCCGCGTACAGCCGGAAGGTGAGCGGCTTCCCGGTCTTGTTGGCGACGACCACCTTGTCGTCGAGGGTCGTTCCCGGGTCGGCGGAGAGATAGAAGTACGGGCGTGCGGCGAGCTGCGAGGAGGCGGGGTAGACCGACCAGCCGCCGTTGTCGGCCGCGTGGGCGGGCACCGCCGGGGCGGCGAGGAGAAGGGACAGCAGGAGAGCCAGGAGCGGGGCGTTCGGCTTGCGCATGGGTGCGGACCCCCGGGAAGGAGGTGGACGGGCGGGTGCGGGCCCCGGTGCGAGGGCCGCCCGGCCGCTGGGCGAGATGAACCGGACTCAGGTGAGCGTGAGCGTCAGCACGCCGGAGTACGACCCGGGCGGGGCGAACGCGGGGACGTCCAGCGAGAGCCCGGCGTCGACGGTGAACTCACCGCCGGTGAGCGTGCCGTCGGGTGTGGACGCCAGGGTCGCGCCCGAAGCGCCCACCGCACCCGCCGAGCCGGCCCGGCAGGTGCCCGGGCTGCCCGCCTTGGTGGCGCAGGCGGGGGTCCAGCTCAGCCGTCCGGCGTCGATCCTGGCGCCGGGCCCGGTGAAGTCGGTGACCTTGCCGGTCAGGGACCAGCCCGCGGGTCCGCCGCGGAAGTCCTTGACGGTCACCGTCTGCAGGGCGCCCTGCGAGGCCCCGCCCTTGCCGAAGTCGACCGAGGACAGTTGCACGCTGTCCCCGGCCTGCGACATCGACAGGGTGCCGGCCTTCACCGCGGCGGTGAGCTTCTGGCTGTTCGCCGGGACGGGTGTGTCGTCCACGACGGTGTACGCGGCGGGACCGGCCCCCTTGTCCTGGCTCCAGGCGCCGCCCTCGTAGGCCACGACACCGGTCGTCGTCGTGTCGTTCACGACGAGCGAGCCGCTGAAGCCGCCCTGCGCGTCCGCGGTCACTGCCGCCGTGTCCGCGGTCTGCGTAGCGCCGGACCGGCCCGCCAGTGTCACGGTCGCGCCCGGGGTGAAGTTGCCGCCCGTGACGGTGACGCTGTCGCCGGGCTTTCCGGAGGCCGAACCGAGGGTGATGGCACGGTTGTTGACGGGCGTGGAGTCCGTCGCGGTGACCGTCTCGGAGACGGGCGCGGGCGGCTGGGTGACCGTGCAGGGGGTGTCCAGCTCGAGGATGTAGCTGGTGTGGATGTTGTAGTCGCCCGGCGAGAGCGTGATGGCGCCGGGCGAGGTGACCGTGAAGGTGCCGGTCATGCTGAACGACGGGAAGGCGCCCCTGCCCGGCACCGGATCGTTCTTCTTGGGTCCGGTGACGGTGACGCTGCCGGTCTGCGCCCCGCCGAGGGTGACCTTGCCGGTGGGCGTCATGATGTCGGCCGGCAGGGCGAGATCGGTGGGGTTGCTCGCGGCGGGCGTGACCACCGTGTAGGTGACGGCGACCGTGTCACCGACCTTGGGGGCGGCGTTGTCCACCGTGATCTTCGCGGTGGTGGTGCCGTCGATCGGCGGGATGCCCGCGATCGCGGGCGGGATGCAGTGGGTGGGGAAGTCCACCTGCTGCGGGGCGGCTCCGGCCGGGCAGGCCAGGGCGCCTGTGCCGGCGACGGCCAGAGCGGTCACCGCGAGCACCGAGGCCCAGCGGCGTCTTCGGGTTTGCAAAGCCATGATGGCCCCCTCGTGTGATTGCGGGCGCGGCGGCTCTTCCGCACCGACAGGGGGCATTGATGTGCGGGTCGTGTGAGAAGTCAATGGAGATGCGGCAAGTGGACTGACGATCCGTCAGTTCTCGTTCTGCGCAAGGGCGGTTACCGCCCCGCGTCCGGACGGCAGGCAACGGCCGCCGTCCGGACGGACAGCGGCCGTGGCCGTACGGGGCCTCAGCCCGCCGTCACCGTCACCCGGACCGTCCCGTCGGGACCGGCCACCAGCACCGGCGTCTGCGGTCCACCGAGGTCCCGCACCGCCGCCCGGTCCTCCGCGGACGCGGACTCCGACTCGGTCACGACCGCCGCCGCCTCAAGGGACTTCGCCCCGGACGCCACCGCCATGGCCACCGCCGTCTGCAGCGCGCTCAGCTTCAGGGAGTCGAGGGCGACGGTCCCGGCGACATACGTACGCCCGGTCTCGTCCCGCACGGCGGCACCCTCGGGCACTCCGTTGCGGGCCCGCGCGGAACGGGCCAGGGTGACGATCTTGCGGTCCTCGGGTTCGAGCGCGTTGCTGTCGGTCATGCCCCGAGCATACGAAGAACGGGCCGCTCGAGGCGGCCCGGGTCAGGGCCGGTCGAGGCGGAGGCGGTCGGCTCTCGGCAGTCCGGCGACCACCAGGTCGTACGAGTCCTCGACGAGCTCACGGACCAGGCGGTCCGGGAGCCCGCCGTCCACGGTGACGGTGTTCCAGTGGCGCTTGTTCATGTGGCAGCCCGGGATGATCAGACCGGGGTGCTCGGCCCGCAGCCGTACCGCGTCGTCCGGGTCGCACTTGAGGTTGACCGTCAGGGGCCGCGCGTCCAGGTGCGTCAGGGCGAAGAGCTTGCCGAGGACCTTGAAGACCGAGGTGTCCGGGTTGAACGGGAAGTCCTCGACGACCGCGTTGAAGGACAGGCAGAACGCGCGCAACTCCTGGGGGGTCATTCCGGTTTCGGCTCCTCCTCCGGGGGCTCGACCGGGCCCACCGGCTCCGCCAGCACGGTCACGATCTTGTTCCGGCGGCCGGCCGCGGCCTCCGCGGTCAGCCGGAGTTCCCGCCCGTCGGGCAGTTCGACCACCGACGAGGCACCGGCGATGGGCACCCGGCCCAGCGCCTTCGCGAGCAGTCCGCCGACCGTCTCCACGTCCTCGTCGTCGAACGCCTCGAGCCCGTACAGCTCGCCGAGGTCTCCGATGTCGAGACGGGCCGTGACCCGGTAGCGGTCCCCGCCCAGCTCCTCGACCGGCGGCAGCTCGCGGTCGTACTCGTCGGTGATCTCGCCGACGATCTCCTCGAGGATGTCCTCGATGGTGACGATCCCGGCCGTGCCGCCGTATTCGTCGATGACGACGGCGACGTGGTTGCGTTCCTTCTGCATCTCGCGCAGCAGGTCGCCCGCGTTCTTGGTGTCGGGCACGAACGTGGCCGGCCGCATGGCGGTGGACACGAGCTCGGACTCGGCGTCCCGGCTGATGTGCGTCTTGCGGGCCAGATCCTTCAGATAGACGATCCCGACGATGTCGTCCTCGCTCTCGCCGGTGACCGGGATGCGCGAGAAGCCGGACCTCAGGGCCAGGGTCAGCGCCTGGCGGATGGTCTTGTAGCGCTCGATGACCACCAGGTCCGTCCGCGGGACCATCAGCTCCCGCACGAGGGTGTCGCCCAGCTCGAACACCGAGTGCACCATGCGGCGCTCCTCGGCCTCGATGAGGGACTCCTTCTCCGCGAGGTCGACGAGTGCGCGCAGCTCCGCCTCGGAGGCGAAGGGGCCGCGCCGGAAGCCCTTGCCGGGGGTGAGGGCGTTGCCGATGAGGATGAGCAGGGGCGGGATGGGGCCCATGATCCGGGCCAGCGGCACCAGGACGTACGCAGCCGCCGTCGCCGTGTTCAGCGGGTGCTGGCGACCGATGGTGCGCGGGGAGACGCCGACGGCGACGTACGACACGAGGACCATGACCGCGATGGCGATCAGGAGCGCCTCGGCGGTGTCGGAGAACTCCTGGAGGCAGGCGTACGTCACCAGGGCGGCGGCGGCCATCTCGCAGGCCACGCGGACCAGCAGCGCCACATTGAGGTAGCGGGTCGGGTCCGCGGCGATCTGGGCGAGCTTGGCGCTGCCACGCCGTCCGCTGCGTACGGCCTCCTCGGCGCGGAAGCTGGAGACGCGCGCCAGGCCCGCCTCCGCGCAGGCGGCGAGCCAGGCGACGACGATCAGAGCGATCGCGCCGAGGACCAATTGCGGATTCATGAGACGGTCGGAGCCGGCGACGGGCCGGTCATACCTTTCTCCGCGCGCCAGCCGTCCACGATGGCGGCCTGGAGGCCGAACATCTCGGCCTTCTCGTCGGGCTCCTCGTGGTCGTAGCCGAGCAGGTGCAGCACGCCGTGCACAGTCAGGAGCTGGAGCTCCTCGTCCATGGAGTGCTGCGTCACCGCCTCGGCGCCCTGCTTGGCGGCGACCTCGGGGCACAGCACGATGTCGCCGAGCAGGCCCTGGGGCGGCTCCTCCTCGTCCTTGGCCGGCGGCCGCAGCTCGTCCATCGGGAAGGACATGACGTCCGTCGGCCCCGGCAGCTCCATCCACTGGACGTGCAGCTGCTCCATGGCGTCGGCGTCCACGACGATCACCGAGAGCTCGGAGAGCGGGTGGATGCGCATCCTCGCGAGCGCGTAGCGGGCGATGTCGAGGATCGCCTGCTCGTCGACCTCGGTACCGGACTCGTTGTTGACGTCGATCGACATGGTGCTGCTGGTCTACTTCCCCTTGTGCGCGTGTCCGGCTTTACCGCGTCCGGCCGGCTTGTGCGTGCCGTTCTCGGTGCCGTTCTCGCTGTCGTACTTCTCGTAGGCGTCGACGATACGGCCGACGAGCTTGTGCCGTACGACATCGCGGGACGACAGCCGGGAGAAGTGGACGTCCTCGACGCCCTCCAGGATCTCCTGGACCTGCCGCAGACCGCTCTTGGTCCCGTTCGGAAGGTCGACCTGGGTCACGTCACCCGTGATCACGATCTTCGAGTCGAAGCCGAGGCGGGTGAGGAACATCTTCATCTGTTCGGGGCTCGTGTTCTGGGCCTCGTCCAGGATGATGAAGGCGTCGTTGAGCGTCCGGCCCCGCATGTAGGCCAGCGGCGCGACCTCGATCGTCCCGGCGGCCATGAGCCGCGGGATCGAGTCGGGGTCGAGCATGTCGTGCAGCGCGTCGTAGAGCGGGCGCAGATACGGGTCGATCTTCTCGTACAGCGTGCCGGGCAGGAAGCCGAGTCGCTCGCCCGCCTCCACCGCCGGGCGGGTCAGGATGATGCGGTTGACCTGCTTGGACTGCAGGGCCTGCACCGCCTTGGCCATCGCGAGGTAGGTCTTGCCGGTACCGGCCGGCCCGATGCCGAAGACGATCGTGTGCTTGTCGATCGCGTCCACGTAGCGCTTCTGGTTGAGCGTCTTGGGACGGATCGTGCGGCCGCGGGAGGAGAGGATGTTCTGTGTCAGCACCTCCGCCGGGGTCTCAGATCCGTCGCCCTCACCGTCGTCGCTCGCCCTGAGCATGGCGATCGAGCGTTCCACTGCGTCCTCCGTCATCGGCTGCCCGGTGCGGAGCACCAGCATCATCTCTGCGAACAGGCGCTGGATCAGGGCGACATCCGCCGGGTCGCCGACCGCGCTGATCTCATTGCCCCGGACATGGATGTCGACCCCCGGGAAGGCCGTCTCGATCACGCGCAGCAGGGAGTCACCGGAACCCAGCACCATCACCATGGGGTGCTGAGCAGGGACGGTGATCTGCGTTCTCGCCTGCCCCTGCGCGGGGGTGTGAGCTGTGGGTGTCTGAGTCATGGGCCGGCTCTGTAGGCCTGCGATTCCTCCTCCGTAGGGCCGCGCAGCTGCGGGCGGCCTCGCGGTTTCAAGAGTACGACGCGGCATGGACAGAGCCGTAGGACTTTTCCGTGTGCTTGTACGACAGCACCTGCGTCACCGGGCCGGCGCCGCCCCGGCCGGTCAGAGCGCGATGATCCTGACGCGGCTGCCGCACAGCTTCCGCATGTCGTCGGCGTCGGAGGTGAGGACCGCCACCGGGCCGGACTGACGGAGGGCGGCCTCGGCGACCGTGGCGTCGATGGCGTACTTGTGGCCGTGCAGGCCGGCTTCCTTCAGGAGCTCGGCGGCGGCCCTGGCGGCCGTCTCGGTGACGGGTTCGACCTTGACGCGGGACAGTGCCCAGTTCAGGCGCGGCATGCTGGTGCCTTCGTGAGTGACTTCGATGATGGTGTTGGCCGATACGACCAGGTTCGCCTCCGTGAGGGTCAGCGCCTTGAACAGGGCGACGGTCTTTCGGTCCTGTGCCATCCAGGCCGAGAGGCCTTCGCAGTCGAGGACGAGGGTGGCGATCGGTGTCACGCGGCTTCCTGGTTCGAGGGTGCGGTGCCGTTGAGGCGGGCGAAGGCCTCGGCCATCTCCTCCTCTGTGAACGCGCCGTGCTCCTCCTCGTAACGCCGCAGGTCCTCGGCCAGTAGTTCGCGTCTGATCTTGGCCGCCAAGGCCTCAGCCGCGAAGCCGGAGATGTTGTCCGTAAGCCCTCGCGCCGCCTCCAAGAGCTCTTCCGGAACGGTGATCGTGATCTTCTTCGTCGCCATAAGAAGACCATACCGTGGTATGGCGTCTTCTGTCCCGGCTTTCAGTCCACCCCTCTGATCCGCCCCACCAGCACCGCCCCGGCGAGCCCGATCACCGCCGCCACCAGGTACAGGACCCGGTAACCGCCCAGATGGGTCACGATCGGCGCCGCCAGGGCCGGGGCCGCGACCTGGGGGAGGGCATTGGCGACGTTGATGATCCCGAGGTCCTTGCCGCGGTCCAGCGCCCTCGGCAGGACGTCGGTCATCAGCGCGAAGTCGACCGAGGTGAAGACCCCGAACCCGACGCCCAGGACCGCGGCCGCGACGACCGTGCCCGGCCAGGTCTGCCAGCCGGACAGGACGGCCGTGGCGATCGCCATCAGTACGCCCGACCAGATCACGAACGGCTTGCGGCGGCCCACCCGGTCCGACCAGACCCCGCCGACGACGACCGTGGCGAGGAGGGTCACACCGTTGACCGCGGTGAGGACGAGCACACCCTGGTCGGGGTCGGCGTGGTGGAGGCGGTCCCGAAGGTAGTAGAGCAGGTACAGCAGCACCAGCGCGTTGCTGAGGTTGATCAGGAATCGGGTCAGCCAGGCCCAGCCCAGGTCGGGATGGCGGCGGGGACTGAGCCAGAACCCGGCCAGGAAGGCTCGCCGGGACCAGGGCGGCCGGTCCGCCGCCGGCAGTCTGAGATCCCTGTGGCGCAGCACGTACGGCAGCACGCCCGCCATCGTGAACACCGTGCACGCCGCGTAGCCCGCGGCGACGCCCCCGGCCACGGTCGCCAGGCCCGTGCCGCCGACCACGCCGAGGATCTGTGCCGCGCCCAGCCAGCCTCCCACCGAGCCCCGCTGGGACCGCGGCACCCGGTCGGGAACCGCCGCCGTCACGGCCGCGAAGGCGGCGTTGAGCGTCAGCTGGACCAGGCACCAGCCCAGCGCCATGGTCCACGGGCCACCCGCGTCGGCGAGCAGGAGCAGCGACAGCGCCCCGCCCGCCGTCCCGGCCACGATCCACGGCGTACGCCGGCCCCAGCGGGCCGTGGTGCGGTCCGAGAGCGCCCCGAAGAACGGGTTCGCGAGCAGTGACACCACCGCGCCCGCGCCCGTGACCCAGGCCAGCATCGTCTCCTTGGACATGCCGGAGCCGGGCGCGAAGTCCTTCGCCTGGGAGGCGAGCAGGATCTGCAGTGGGCCGTACCAGCCGACCCAGATGGCCGCGTTGGCGAGGGACAGGGCCGCGGTCCAGCTCCGGCCGACCCGCTCGACAGGCTCGGCGAGCGCGTCCGCGGGCCGCTCGGCAGGCCGCTCGTCCGTCGTCATCTTCGCGCCCGCAGAGCGTCGCGCAGCCATGCGTACGACGCCTTGGGGGTCCGCGCGAGCGACCCGTCCTCGAAGTCCACGTGCACCAGCCCGAAGCGCTGCGCGTACCCCTCGGCCCACTCGAAGTTGTCCAGAAGCGACCACACGAAGTAGCCGCGCACATCGACCCCCGCCTCCACCGCACGGTGCAGCGCCCGGATGTGGCCGTCCAGGTAGGCGATGCGCTCCTGGTCGTCGACGCCCTCGTACGAGCAGCCGTTCTCGGTGATGACGATGGGCGGGAGCCGGTCGCCGTAGCGCTCCCGGAAGCCGGTCAGCAGCTCGGTCAGCGCCTCGGGGACCACCGGCCAGCCGAAGTCCGTCACCGGGTGGCCCTCGATCTCCCGCACCGAGAAGGGCAGCTCGACGGGGAGTTTGAGGCCGCCGAACTCGATCTCCGTGCCTTGCGGAGCGCCCACTCTCACCGGCGCGTAGTAGTTGATCCCGTACCAGTCGACCGGCTCCGCGATCACCTTCAGATCGGCCTCGACGTCGCCGGGCAGCAACGCGCCGACGCCCTCGGGGTAATGGCCGAGCAGGAGGGGGTCGGAGAAGAGCCGGTTGAGCAGGACGTCGTAGAACTCCGCCGCCTCCACGTCCTCCCGGCTCCCGGAGGCCGGCCACGTCGGCCCGTGCGAGTTGGCGATCCCGATGCCCGCCGCCCCGGCCGCGCGCAGCGCCCGGACGGCCAGGCCATGGGCGAGCAGCTGGTGGTGGGCCACCGGCAGCGCGCCGAACATCAGCCGCCTGCCCGGCGCGTGGACGCCGAGCGCATGGCCCAGCAGGGTGTGCTCGGCGGGCTCGTTGAGGGTGATCCACTTGGTGACGCGGTCGCCGAGCCGCTCGGCGACGACCGACACGTACTCGGCGAACCGGGACGCCGTGTCCCGCTCCAGCCAGTCCAGTGAGGCCGGCAGGTCCCAGTGGAACAGGGTCGGCACCGGCCGCACTCCGGCCCCGCACAGCTCGTCCACCAGCCGGTCGTAGTAGTCGAGGCCCCCGGGTGAGTTCACCCGGGGCCAGGAGATGGAGAAGCGGTAGGCGTCCACGCCGAGGCCGGCCAGCAGCGCCACGTCCTCGCGGTAGCGGTGGTAGGAGTCGCAGGCCACCGCCGCGGTCGAGCCGTCCTTCACCCGCCCCGGCTCGGTGGTGAACGCGTCCCACACGGAGGGCTCGCGCTCGCCGGCTGCCCCCTCGATCTGGTGGGCCGAGGTCGACACGCCCCACAGGAAGCCGGCCGGGAACTGAGGTATCGGGTTCGTCACCATGCGCCGGATCATCCTTACCGTTGGTAACGGAAGTCAACGGCCAGGCGTGAACTGCCACTTGTATCCCGGGAGGCCGGATCGGACGCCTCCCGGGGACGGATCAGGCGCCTTCTTTGAGTACCCGGGAGATCAGCGTCCGCTGCTCCTCGGTCAGCCGGGGGTCCGCGCAGTACACGGTCCTGCCGTCCACGCTGATCTCGTAGCTGAAGCCGTCCGGCACGCCGGCCGGCGGCGCGCCCCGGCCGGCGGTCAGTGCCCGCTCGGCCAGGGCGTGCCACTCCTGGGCGTCGGCCCGTCCCGAGGTCTCCACCTCGGCCCGGCGCTCGATGCCCGCGAACCCGCCCGTACGCCTCACCCGAATACGCATGGGACCTGTCTAGTACGAGACGGGCGCTCGGGGCTACGAGGTCGGCACCCCGACCTGCTCCCAGGCCTTGAGGACGGCCTCCTGCTCCTCGCCGCCGTCGCTGTAGCGGGTCTTGGCCGCCGCCGCCGTCAGCTTCGCGAAGTCCGCGAAGTCGGCGTCCGGCTGCAACTCCCCGCCGGTCAGTACGTCGTACCAGATCTGCCCGGCCCGTTCCCAGGCGTGTCCGCCCAGCGCGTTGGCCGCCAGGTAGAAGGCGTGGTTGGGGATGCCGGAGTTGATGTGCACCCCGCCGTTGTCCTGGCTGGTCCGCACATAGCCGTCCATCGTCGCGGGCTGCGGGTCCTTGCCGAGGACGTCGTCGTCGTACGCGGTGCCCGGCTCCTTCATCGAGCGCAGCGCCTTGCCGGTGACGTGGGGGGCGAGCAGCCCGGCGCCGATCAGCCAGTCGGCGTCGGCGGCGGTCTGGCCGAGGGTGTACTGCTTGATCAGTGAGCCGAAGACGTCCGAGAGCGACTCGTTGAGGGCGCCCGACTGGCCGAAGTAGGTGAGGTTCGCGGAGTACTGGGTGACGCCGTGGGTGAGTTCGTGGCCGATGACGTCCACAGGGATGGTGAAGTCGAGGAAGATCTCGTTGTCGCCGTCGCCGAAGACCATCTGCTCGCCGTTCCAGAAGGCGTTGTCGTAGTCCTCGCCGAAGTGCACGGTCGCGTCCAGCGGCAGCCCCTTGCCGTCGATGGAGTCGCGGCCGTACGCCTGCCGGTACAGCTCGAAGGTGGCGCCGAGGCCCGCGTAGGCCCGGTTGACCGAGGCGTCCTGGCCGGGCTCGTCGCCCTCGCCGCGGACCTTCCTGCCGGGCAGGTTCTGCTGGTGCCCGGCGTCGTAGACGGTGCGGTACGGCTGGCCGGCCGGGTGCTCGGCGGGGGTCGCGGCGGGCGCGCCGAGGACTGTGGTCAGCCGGCGGCGGGTGCGCTCCAGGGCGTCGCGCTCCAGGGTGCGGCGCGCGGGAGTGGCGACGGAGGAGTCCTCGTGCTGCGCGAGTCTGTCGAGGACGTGCGGCGGCACGATGGTGCAGAAGACGGGCTCAAAGCCCCCGTTGGTGGTCATGTCCGGCACCATTGCACTCCGTCACGACTCTGTCGCCATCCGCAACCATGATTGGTGAAAAGCCGCGACTTCGAGCCGCCGGTTCCGCGGTGAGGTGCTATGACCCCCGATCCCGGCCGCTGTGAGCTGACGCACCTTTTGTCCGAATTGCCTCCCCGGTCCCGCATACTGATACAGGCCTTCGTATCCGGTGCGGCTCGGCTAGCATGCGGAGCATCATGCGTTTCGGGCTGCTCCTCCTTAGCTGCCGCGGCGAGGGCCTGTAGTCGAGGTCGACCCCCTCCCCGCGGAGCTTGGCGTTGCGTAGTCGGCCGTCCTTCCCGGACCTTCTGAGGAGCCCGAGCATCATGGCGAACCGCCAGCAGCCGACGAGCATGCCGATCCACAAGTACCGACCGTACGACCAGGTCGAGATCCCCGACCGCACCTGGCCCGACCAGCGGATCACCCGGACCCCGCGCTGGCTCTCCACGGACCTGCGCGACGGCAACCAGGCCCTGATCGACCCGATGTCGCCGGCCCGCAAGCGCGCGATGTTCGACCTGCTGGTGAAGATGGGCTACAAGGAGATCGAGGTCGGCTTCCCGGCGTCCGGCCAGACCGACTTCGACTTCGTGCGCTCGATCATCGAGGAAGAGGGCGCGATCCCGGACGACGTGACGATCTCCGTACTGACCCAGGCCCGCGAGGACCTGATCGAGCGGACCGTCGAGTCCCTGAAGGGCGCGAAGAGGGCCAACGTCCACCTCTACAACGCGACCGCCCCCGTCTTCCGCCGGGTCGTCTTCCGCGGTTCCAAGGACGACATCAAGCAGATCGCCGTGGACGGCACGCGGCTGGTCATGGAGTACGCCGAGAAGCTGCTGGACACCGGGGCCGGTGGTACGGAGTTCGGCTACCAGTACAGCCCGGAGATCTTCACCGACACCGAGCTGGACTTCGCCCTGGAGGTCTGCGAGGCGGTCATGGACGTCTGGCAGCCCGGGCCGGACCGGGAGATCATCCTCAATCTGCCCGCCACCGTGGAGCGCTCGACACCGTCGACGCATGCGGACCGCTTCGAGTGGATGCACCGCAACCTCTCCCGCCGCGAGTACGTCTGTCTGTCGGCCCACCCGCACAACGACCGCGGCACCGCCGTCGCCGCCGCCGAGCTGGCCGTGATGGCCGGCGCCGACCGTGTCGAGGGCTGCCTGTTCGGCCAGGGCGAGCGCACCGGCAACGTCGACCTGGTCACCCTGGGCATGAACCTCTTCTCTCAGGGCGTCGACCCGCAGATCGACTTCTCCCACATCGACGACATCCGCCGCACGTGGGAGTACTGCAACCAGATGGAGGTCCACCCCCGCCACCCGTACATCGGGGACCTCGTCTACACCTCCTTCTCCGGCTCCCACCAGGACGCCATCAAGAAGGGCTTCGACGCCATGGATGCCGACGCGGCCGCCCAGGGCAAGACCGTCGACGACATCGAGTGGGCTGTGCCGTACCTTCCCATCGACCCCAAGGACGTCGGCCGCTCCTACGAGGCGGTCATCCGCGTCAACTCGCAGTCCGGCAAGGGCGGTATCGCCTACGTCCTGAAGAACGACCACAAGCTGGACCTGCCGCGCCGGATGCAGATCGAGTTCTCGAAGATCATCCAGGCCAAGACGGACGCCGAGGGCGGCGAGGTCACGCCGGCGGAGATCTGGTCGGTCTTCCAGGACGAGTACCTGCCGAACCCGGGCAACCCCTGGGGCCGCATCCAGGTACGGACGGGACAGTCGACGACGGACACGGACGGCGTGGACACCCTCACGGTCGAGGCCACGGTCGACGGCGAGGACACGGTTTTGACCGGCTCCGGCAACGGCCCGATCTCGGCTTTCTTCGACGCCCTGCAGTCCATCGGCATCGACGTACGCCTGCTGGACTACCAGGAACACACCATGAGCGAGGGCGCCTCGGCGCAGGCCGCTTCATACATCGAATGCGCGATCGACGGAAAGGTCCTCTGGGGGATCGGCATCGACGCGAACACGACACGTGCATCGCTGAAGGCGGTGGTCTCCGCGGTCAACCGCGCGGACCGCTGACCCTCTGACCGGCCCGTTCACGGCCCCGTCCGCCCTCAAGGGCGGGCGGGGCCGCGTCATGGACCAGCCATTTCGGCCGGAGATCACGGCACGGTCTCGTCCGGGGTACTGACTTCGCCTCGCCAATGTGGCTAACATCACGCCAGCGCGGCGACGTTGCCGTGGGGTTACGGAGGTGCGACGTGCTGCCAGGACGGGGACGCAACGGCCGAGGAGTCCGTAAGAGCCGTGCCGCGCACGTCCTCGGAATTCGCACCGCATGGACCGCCCTCGGCGACGGTGAGTTCTTCTGCCCCGGCTGCGGGGGCGACCGCAACTACCAGCGGCTCGCCGGGCGGCGCCGCTTCACCCTCGTCGGGCTCCCGGTCCTGCCGCGTGGCGAGACGGGCCCGGTCGTCGAGTGCGCGGCCTGCGGCCGCCACTACGGCACGGACGTCCTCGACCACCCCACCACGACCCGCTTCTCGGCGATGCTCCGCGACGCGGTCCACACGGTGGCCCTCGCCGTACTGGCCGCGGGCGGCGCCTGCTCCCGGACGTCCCTGGAGACGGCCGCCGCAGCCGTCCGCTCCGCCGGCTTCGACGACTGCACGGGGGACGGGCTCGGCGCCCTGGTCGAGGCCCTGGCCGCCGACACCGGCCGGGTCTGCGGCGAACCGGGCGGTACCAGCCTGGCCATAGAACTCCACGAGGCCCTGGACCCCCTCGCCCCCCATCTCGCCTCCGCGGGCCGCGAGACGATCCTTCTCCAGGGCGCCCGTATCGCCCTGGCGGACGGCCCCTACACCCCGGCGGAACGGGACGTCCTCGCCACCGTGGGCGCGGCCCTCACGATCCATTCGGACGACGTGACCCGCCTGCTGGCGGCGGCACGGACGCCGTCCTAGGTCACTCGCGCCAGTGAGTCGCGCACGGTTTGGGGATCACACGCGCTGAGGCTGGGGAGCATGTGACCGACAAGGTCACCGTCCCTTCGGGGACCACAGCCCCTGGGGAGAGGGATGACACCTCTGTGCCGCGCCGTCCTCGCTGCCGCGCTGCTCACACCGCTCATGACCATCGCACCCGCCTCGCCCGCCTCCGCCGCCCCCGACTGCACCTCCTCCGTGCCGTACACCGCCGGCCGGGGCGGATACAACACCTACCGGATCCCGGCGGTCGTCACGACCCGGAAGGGGACCGTGCTCGCCTTCGCCGAGGGGCGGCGCGACGGTGCGGGGGACAGCGGCGACATCGATGTCGTGCTCAAGCGCTCCTCCGACGGCGGCTGCACCTGGGGGCCCCTCGAAGTGGTCGCCGCCGGCAGGGGGGACACCCGGGGGAATCCGGCGCCGGTGGTGGACCCGCGCACCGGGCGGATCGTCCTGGTCACGTCCTACAACGGCGGCGCGATGACCGAGTCGAAGATCATGCGTGGCAAGGCGACGCCGGTGCGGAGCCGCCGGGTGTTCGTACAGACGAGCGGTGACGACGGGCGGCACTTCACGCCCCCGCGGGACATCACCGCGGAGGTGAAACGGCCGCACTGGCGGTGGTACGCCACCGGTCCCGGCCATGCGATCGCCCTGACCCGAGGTCCGTACGCAGGCCGTCTCGTCGTGCCCGCCAACCACTCCGCCGCGCCGCCCGCAGGCTCCCGGGACACCGGGCGGGAGGCCAGGTACTACGGCGCGCACGCGCTCTACAGCGACAACGGCGGGCTCAGCTGGCACATCGGCTTCGCCGACGAGTCCTACGACGGGCGGACCAACGCCAACGAGAGCAGCGCCGCCCAACTCCCCGACGGCAGGCTCTACTTCAGCGCACGCGACCAGGGCGGCAGGAGCGCGGGCAACCGCCTCGACAGCTACTCCGGCGACGGCGGGCAGAGCCTGGACCGCCCGTTCGCCGTGCAGCGCACCCTGGACGACGTCCCGCCCGTGCAGGGCAGCACGCTGCAACTCGGCGGTCGCGGTGCGCCCCTGCTGTTCTCGGGACCCTCCACCCCCACCGCGCGCCGCGCGATGGCGATCTGGCGCAGCACCGACGGCGGGGCGACCTTCAGCAAGGCGCTGACGCTGTCCCGGCACTGGGCCGCCTACAGCGACCTCGTACAGCTGCGCGGCGCCAGGGTCGGCATCCTGTACGAGACCGGGACGAGCGGTCCTTACAACTCGATCGAGTTCCGCCGGATCCCTGTCGCCCGGCTGGGCTGACGGCTACAGCAGCCCTGCCGCCGCCAGGAACTTCCCCACCCGTTCCGTCTCCTCCGGGGACAGCGGCACCTGGGGCTCCGCCGTGGCCGGGCAGGCGATCACCCCCCGCAGGTGCAGTGCCGCCTTGAACGCCCCCAGGCCCGAGGAGCTGCCGCCCATCCGAACCGGGTCCCCGACCCCGACCATGCCGTACAGCGCGCACAGCCGGTCCTGCTGGGCCCGGGCCGCGTCCCAGTCGCCCGCGCGGCACAGCCGGTCCAGCCGGACGTAGCCCTCGGGGTCCACGTTGGCCAGTCCGGGCACCGCCCCGTCCGCGCCCAGCGCCAGCGCCGAGTCCACGACCAGCTCGGACCCCGTGAGCACGCTGAAGTCCGTGCCGCCGGCCCACGTGCGGGCGCCACTGACGACGGCGCGGAAGCCGGCCAGGTCACCGCTGGAGTCCTTCAGCCCGGCCAGGACCCGGTCGGCGGCCAGCTCCAGCACCAGCTCCGGGCTCAGCTTGGTGTGGACGGCGACGGGGATGTCGTAGGCGAGGACCGGGACGGGGGAGCGGTCGGCGACCAGGCGGAAGTGGCGGGCGATCTCCGCCGGATGCGTCCGCGTGTAGAAGGGCGCGGTCACGACCACCGCGTCCGCGCCCGCCCCGGTCGTCGCCGCCACATGGTCCAGCACCCGGGGCGTGGTCATGTCGATCGCGCCGGCCAGCACCGGGACCTGGCCCCCCACATGGGACACCACGGTCTCCACCACCAGGCACCGCTGGCGGTCGGTCAGGTACGCCGCCTCGGACGAGGACCCGAGCACGAACAGGGCGTCCACCCCGGCGCTCAGCAGATGGTCCACGAGCCTCGTCAGCGAGGCGACGTCCACCTCACGTTCCGGTGTCAGGGGGGTGCAGACGGGCGGGACCACACCGGACACCGCCTTCCTGCCGTGCGGCTTCGGGGCGCCGGTGCGTCCGTGCGGCTCACTGGAGGTGGGGAAGGACATCAGGGCTCCCGCGCGTGTTTCCGGTCCGGCAGTGCCTCGGCCACGACGGTGGCCGGGGAGGGCACCGCCGCTTGGCGCACGAGGTCGCCGGTCGGCTCGCCCTCCTCCACAGGATGGTGGCAGCGGAAGCGGTGCCCGGCGGCCGACGCGCCCGAGAACTCGGGCATCGCCGCGGCGCATACCTCGTCCGCCTTCCAGCAGCGGGTGCGGAACGGGCACCCGCTCGGCGGCCGGGTCGCCGACGGCACCGGGCCGGCCAGCGGGATCGGGTCGATCGGATCCAGCAGCCCGGGCGTCGCGGAGAAAAGGGCGCGGGTGTAGGGGTGCCGTGCGTGGCCGGTCACCCGGTCGGCCGGGGCCTCCTCGACGATCCGGCCGAGGTACATCGTGATCACCCGGTCGCTCATCCGCCGTACCGTCTGGATGTCGTGCGAGACGAAGACGAGGGCGAGGCCCAGGCTCTCCTTGAGATCTAGCAGGAGGTTCAGGATCTGTGCGCGGACCGACACGTCCAGTGCGCTCGTGGGTTCGTCCGCGACCACCAGGTCCGGCTCCAGTGCGAGGGCGCGGGCGATGGCGACACGCTGGCGCTGGCCCCCGGAGAGCCGCCCCGGAAGCCCCTCGGTGAGCGTGCGGGGCAGACCGACGAGGGCCATCAACTCCCTCACCCGTTCCTCGCGCCGGGCCCTGGTTCCCCAGTGGTGCACGTCCAGCGGGTCGCGCAGGATCCGCCGGACGGTCAGCCGGGGGTTCAGGGCGGTCGACGGGTCCTGGAAGATCATGCCGGTGCTGCCGCCGACCGCGGTCCGGCGTTCGGCGGGCGGCATCGACCACAGGTCGCGGCCGTGGAAGAGCACCGTGCCCGACGTCGGCCGTTCGGCTCCGACCAGCACCTTGGCCAGCGTCGACTTCCCGCAGCCCGACTCGCCGACCACACCGCCCGTCTCACCGGGCGCGATCGCGAAGTCGGCGCCCGTCAGCGCGTGCACCCGGTCCCGGGTGAACAGCCCGCCGCTGCGCGCCCGGTGGACGACATGGGCGTCGCGGAGCCGCACGATCGCGTTCATCCGACGGCCTCGCTCTCCTCCGCCGTCCCCAGGCGGACCGCCGGGTGGTGGCAGGCCGCCCGGTGCGCGGGCGTCCCCGCCAACGCGGGCGCCGTCCACCGGCACACCTCGTCGGCGGACGGGCAGCGGTCCGCGAAGCGGCACCCCGCCGGGAAGTCCGCCGGGGCGGGCACGACCCCCTTGATCTGCGTCATCCGCTCGGCCGCGGACTCCAGCGACAGCACGCTGCCGAGCAGTCCGCGCGTGTAGTGGTGGGCCGGCGCCTCCACCAGGTCCGCGGTCACCCCGGTCTCCACGATCCGTCCGCCGTACATCACCACCACCCGGTCCGTGACGTCCGCGACCAGCGCCAGGTCGTGCGAGACCAGGACCAGCGCGAAGCCCAGTTCCTCTCGCAGCCTCAGCAGCAGCTGGACGACCTGGGCCTGCACCGTCACATCGAGCGCGGTGGTCGGCTCGTCGGCGACGATCAGCCGCGGGTTACGGGAGAGCGCCATGGCGATCAGGACGCGCTGGCGCTGACCGCCGGAGAGTTCGTGCGGGTAGCTGCGCAGCGTGCGCCCGGGGTCGAGGCCGACCAGCGTCAGCAGTTCGGCGGGGCTGCGCCGTCCGCCGCGCCGTACGACCTGTCCGAGCTGGGCCCGGATCGTCATGGCCGGGTTCAGCGACGACAGGGCGTCCTGGTAGATCATCGCCATCTCATGGCCCAGCAGCCTGCGGCGGGCGCGCATCGGCGTGCCCACCAACTGCCGCCCGTGGAAACGCACCTGTCCGTGCACCCGGGCGCCCCGAGGCGCAAGGCCCATGACCGCGAGCGCCGTCAGGGACTTGCCGCATCCCGACTCGCCGACCAGGCCGAGCACCTCACCGGGACGCACCTCGAAGCTCACCCCGTCGACGACGTCAACGCCGTGGTGCCGGCCGGGAAAGTCGATGGCGAGGTCCTCCACGGCGAGCACCGGCTCCCCGCCGGGGAGCGGGCGGGCCCGGGAGCGCAGTCGCCGCGCGGCCTCGGCGAGCCCGGGCAACGGCACCACCTCGCCGCTGCCGGGCTCCGGCGTCTCCAGCCGGTCGCCGTCCCCCCGCACCTCCGCGTCCCGTGCCGCAGGAGCCGCCCACGCGTCCAGGACGCCCTCGGCCAGGACGTTCAACGAGAGGACCGTGACCAGCATCAGCAGGCCCGGGAAGACCGTGGCCCACCAGCCGCCGGTGAGCACCATGTTCTTGCCGTCCGCGATGACACCGCCCCATGACGGGTCCGGGGGCCGCACACCCGCGCCGATGAAGGACAGCGACGCCTCGAACACGATGGCCTCGGCGACCTGGACCGTGCAGAACACGAGGACCGGCGCGGCACAGTTGACAGCCACATGCCGGACGACGACATGAGGGGTGCGGGCGCCGATGACCCGTTCCGCCGTCACATAGTCCTCGCCGTACTGGTCCAGGACGTTGGCCCGTACGACCCTGGCGACCGGCGGGGTGAACAGGAACGCGATCGCGCACATCAGCACCGTGATCCCGCCGCCGAACACGGAGATGAGGACCGCCGCGAGTGCGATGCCCGGGAACGCCATGACGATGTCCAGACCGCGCATCAGCGTCTCGTCCACCGCCTTGCGGGAGGTCGCCGCGACCGCCCCGAGCAGGGCCCCGGCGACCAGTGCCAGGGCGGTCGCCCCGAGTCCGATGGCGAGGGACCAGCGGGCGCCGTACATCAGCCGGCTGAGGATGTCCCGGCCGAGGCTGTCCTGGCCCATCCAGTGCGCGGCCGACGGGTGCCCAGTACCGTCGACCGGGTCCTGCTGGTCCAGGGGGTCGTGCGGGGCGACGAGGGGTGCGAGCAGCGCCACCATCGCGACGAGGGTCAGAAAGCAGAGCGCGGCCTTCGGCAGCGCCGGCAGTCGGCGCCGGCCGCGCAGCCGGAGCCCGGGGCGGGACAGGGCCTCGGTGAGGCTCTTGCGTGTGGCGATCACCGGGCCGTATCCCTCAGTCGCGGGTTGACCAGCAGATACAGGATGTCGATGACGAGGTTGACGACCACGAAACTGGCCGCGGTCGTCAGCACGACGCCCTGGACGACCGCCGGGTCGCCGTTCTTGACGGCGTCGATCATCAACTTGCTCATCCCGGGCAGGGAGAAGATCGTCTCGATGACGACCGCGCCCCCGAGCAGATAGCCGACCCGCAGGCCCAGCACGGTCAGCGGGTTGACGAGCGCGTTCCGCAGCACGTTCCGCCCGACCACCACCCGGGGCGGCAGCCCGCTGCCGATCGCCGTGCGCACGTAGTCCTTGTCCAGCTCCTCCACCACGGACGTGCGCACGATGCGGGTCAGCTGCGCCGCCACCGGTAGCGACAGCGCGAGCGCGGGCAGGGCCATCGTCCGCAGCCAGCCGGTGAAGGAGTCGGCCGGATTGATGTAGCCGCCGGTCGGGAACCAGCCCCGGTCCACGGCCAGATACTGGATCATCAGCAGGGCCAGTCAGAAACCGGGAGCGGCGACCCCGGTCAGGGACACCACCCGGATGATCTGGTCCGGCGGCCGGTCCCGGTAGATCGCGGCGGTCACCCCGCCGAGCAGCGCCAGCACCACGGCGATCCCGAGCCCCAGGAAGGTGAGCTGGAGCGTGAGCGGCAGCGCGGTGGTGACCTGCTCGACCACCGGCGCCCGGGTCAGCACGCTGGTGCCCATGTCGCCGTGGAGCAGCGCGCCGACGAAGTGGACGTAGCGCACCGGCAGTGGGTCCAGCAGCCCGTTGCACTCCCGGAAGTCGTGCAGTTGCCGCCGTGTCGGATCGGTGCCCTGGAAGAACGCGGAGGCCGGGTCGGTGTCCGAGAACCGCATCAACAGGAACACGAACAGCACGATGCCGAGCATCAGCGGCACGAGCAGGAGGACCCGGCGGGTCAGAATCCTGGCGATGGCGACCACGGACTGTGCCCCCTGTCGCTAGGCCCACTTGGCCTGGAGAAGGTTGATGCCCGGGTAGGGCTGCGCCCTCACGCCGGTGAGTCGTGCGGGGTTCCACGCCGTCATCAGCTCGTTGTGGACCACGGGGTAGAGCACGGCCTGCTCGGCGACGACATCGATGCAGTCCTGGATCATCGTCCGCTTTCTGTCCGGGTCGGGCTCCCGGGTCGCCCGGTCCATGTCCGCGAAGAGCCTCTCGGCAACGGGGTGGTCCGCCCAGCGGGCGTAGCGCATCCACAGGTTCTGCGGGGCGTAGTTGTAACGCATGATCAGATCGGCGTCGGCGCCGAACTGGTTGGGGTTCGTGGCGGCGGCGACGACCTGGTAGTCCTGCTTCTGGTCGAGCTTCGTGAACACGGCCGTCGTCTCCTGCGGCGAGAGCGCCGTCCGCACACCGATCGCGTCCCAGGACGACTTGATGGTCGGCAGACAGTCGACGACCCAGCTCACGTTCACCGCCAGGAGCTCGATCCGCAGCCCGCTGACCCCGGCCTCCTTCAGGAGCCGTCTGGCCTTGCCGGGATCGTGGCCGTAGACCGTCCGGGCCCTCCGATGGGCGGGGTTGGCCTCGTCGAGGAAGGAGGTCGACGGCCTGCCGCGGCCCCTGAGCGCGACCTTGACCATCTTCTCGCTGTCGATGGCGTAGTGCAGCGCCTGCCGGACCCGGACGTCGTCGAAGGGCCGGTGCCCGGTGTTGAACATCAGGAACAGGTTGTTCATCCCGGCGCCGCCCGCGACTGTCAGCCCGTCCCGCCTCAGATGCCCGATGTCGGCGTACGGGATGTTGTCCGCGACCTGCGCCCCCGCGCCGGAACCGGAGATCCTGGCGACACGTGGCGCGGCGTCGACGATCGACAACCAGTTCATCTTCTTGAAGGCGGGCGGGCGCGGCCCGTTGTAGCGGGTGTACGCCTCGAGGACCGTATTCGACTTGGGGTGGTGCGCACTCTGCCGATACGGTCCCGAGCCGATCGCTGTGCCTCTGACGGCGTCGTCCCAGCCGCCCGGCCGGGAGAAGACGTGCCTCGGCATGATCTTCGCCAGCGTCAGCCGGGAAAGCCCGTCACGGAAGGGGAATTTGAGCACCAGCTCGACGTTCCGCGCGTCGATCTTGCGCACTTCCTTCAGCCAGCTCGCGAAGAAGCCCGTGACGAGCGTCGGTGTCCTCGGGTCGAGGATCCGGTCGAAGACGAACAGGACGTCGTCGGCCGTGACCGGATGCCCGTCGTGGAAGGTCGCACCGGACCGCAGCGTGAGCGTCCAGGACGTACCGTCCGGGTCCTTCGACACCTCGGTGGCGAGCGCCGCGTAGGGCTTGCGGGAGATCGGATCGGTGTCGAGCAGCCCCTCGTAGATGTGGTTGTTGGTGGCCATGCTGAAGGCCGAGGCGGTCTGTGTCGGATCCCAGCTGCCGTCGTTCCCGTACCCGATGACCGCCGTCAGCGTGTGGTGGCCGCCGATGTCGTTGGTGGACTCCGGGCCCCAGGAGCAGGCGGCCGGCGAGGAGGAGAGGGCTGCCGCGCCCAGCGCGCCGGAGTACCTCAAGAACGCCCAGCGGGCCGGCGCCGGTACGTCGCGGGCGACGTCGCGCACGGTTCCTCCAGCAAACATGATCTGGGTGGAGTCTTCGGCAGGTGACTGGAGGACGGGGGAGATACGACGTCCTACGTCTCCATCGGCAGCGCGACCCTAGGAGGGGGCGCCGGGGTGGTCAAGGGACGTTACCCGAATGGCGTAACCGCCAAAGGTGCGACCAATGGCGTCGTGAAATGTAGGTAGTTGGCAATATGTCCATACCGGGAGACGACGCCGGGCGAACGCGCGCGTACGATTCGGCGCATGGCTCAGGAGCCCGGAAACAGGCACGAGGCCGAGCGGCGCGTGAGCGGCCGGATCCAGCGCGAGGTC
Organism: Streptomyces sp. CA-106110; assembly: GCF_050936285.1. NCBI lineage: Bacteria > Bacillati > Actinomycetota > Actinomycetes > Kitasatosporales > Streptomycetaceae > Streptomyces > Streptomyces sp. CA-106110. Next base: position 8,110,074 of record NZ_JBNJNB010000001.1, read on the forward strand.
ATGCAACTCGTCCTCGATCGCAAACTCCGGCCCGGCGATCCGCTGCCCACCGAGTCGGAACTGATGGACGATCTCGAGGTCAGTCGCAACTCCGTGCGGGAGGCGCTCAAGGCGCTCCAGGCGCTCGACATCGTGGAGATCAGGCACGGCTACGGGACGTATGTCGGGCAGGCGTCGCTCACCCCGTTCGTCGACGGACTCACCTTCCGCGCGCTCACCCGGCCCGACGACGAGATGGACGCCCTGAACGAGATCCTCCAGGTCCGCGAGGTGCTGGAGGAGGGGCTGATCCGCCGCGTGACGACGACGGTGTCCGAGCCGGAGCTGGACCGGCTGGAGGCGGTGGTGGACCGCATGGAGGCGGCGGGCCGCGAGGGCCGCCCCTTTCCTGAACTCGACCGGGAGTTCCACGAGTTGCTGTACGGCACGCTGGGCAACGCGTTCGTGCCGCAGTTACTGGGCGCGTTCTGGACGGTGTTCCGGCGGGTCGCCCTCGCCCGGGAGTGGCCCGGGGGCCCCGCCCCCGAGCTGACGGCCCGCCGCCACCGCGACATCGTCAGGGCCCTGCGATCCCGGGACGCGGAGAGCGCGGAGCGGGCGATGACGGACCACTTCAGCGGGATCGAGGCGGCGGTGACGGGCGCCCCGGCGAGGGGCCGGCCGGACGCGAGGGGTGTCTTCTAGGCTCCCCGGTGCGGTCCGCGCGGCTCACAGTCCGAGGGTCATGATGAGGCGGTCCTCCCCGGCACCGAAGTAGTCCTTGCGGACGCCTTCGTCGGACGAGAAGCCCAGTGACCGGTACAGCATGATGGCGGCGGCGTTCGCCGGCTCCACCGTCAGCCGGACCTCGCGGACGCCGTCGCCGCGCAGCCGGCGCAGCACCTCCAGCATCAGCCGTCGGCCCAGCCCCCGCCCCCGCTGGTCGCGCGTGACGCCGAGGCTGACGACCCAGCTCCGGTATCCGTCCCGCGTGGTCACGTACAGGACGTAGCCGTGCAGGCTCCGCCCGTCGTCGAGGACGAGAAGGCAGTCGCCGTGCAGATCGAACAACTGGCGCAGGACGAAGTGGGGGTACGGGTCGTCCGGGAAGGCCTCGTGGTCGACGCGGATGAGTTCGGGCAGGTCGTCCTCGGTCACCCCCCTCATCGTCAGGGGCCGGTCCACGAACGCCCGTTCACGGAAGAGGGACGGGCCGATACGGCCGCCGGGCGAAGGGAAACGTTCCTCTGGAAACGCGGTCATGCCGCCCCCCTGCGAGATGGAGTCAAGGGTCCGTGCCACCCGCACGGGTGGTACGGGTGGGACGTGCGCCGTCTGTCGTTCGGGTGTGTTCGACAGAGTTACGACCATCTTGAGCGGCAACGATCTGGCCGTTCAAGGCGGGATCAGGTCCAAAAGTGCATTCGCCCCGGTGCGCCCCCGATGCGCCCCGCGGGAGGTAATTGTTCCTGCGACATCGAGGCGAGGGGGATCCAGTGGGCCTTGGACATTGGTACCGTGGGGCGATGACCTTCAGATCGCCGGGGGACGCGCAGTTGAATGCGGATGTGTCCTGGGCCGCATTCGATCCGATCGCCTACGTTGATCACAATTACCGTGACTTACAGGCGGAGGACGCGGAGATCCTTCATATCGTACGCGATCATTTCGGCGATCATTTCAGAGAGCATGCTGCCGGACCGGTTTCCGGTATCGACGTGGGGGCCGGCGCGAACCTCTACCCCGCACTGACCATGCTGCCCTGGTGTGACGAGATCACCCTCCTCGAACGCTCCTCCGCCAATGTGCGCTACCTGCGCGGCCAGACCGAGTCCTACGACGCCAACTGGGACCAGTTCTGGCGCGTCCTGTGCAAGAACGACGGCTACGCCGCCCTCGACATGGATCCGCGGGCCAAGTTCCGCAAGGCCGTCCGGGTCGAGTCGGGCGACCTCTTCGACCTCGTGCGGCACCAGGGCCGCTGGTCCATGGGGACCATGTTCTTCGTCGCGGAGTCGATGACCACCTCGCACGAGGAGTTCACCAGGGGCGTCGAGTGCTTCCTGCGTGCCCTGGCCCCAGGCGCGCCCTTCGCCGCCGCGTTCATGGAACATTCGAAGGGTTATCATGCGGGCGAGCATTTCTTCCCCGCCTGCGACGTGGGAGAGTCGGAGGTGTACGAGAGCCTCGAGCCTTTTGCGGGCGAGTTCAAGACCACCCGCCTCAAGGCCTCGGCCGCCGTACGCGAAGGTTATTCGGGAATGATCGTCGCCTGCGGCCGACGGAATTCGGACTCCGATATTCCGGCCGGTTGAGGACCGAATCTTCACAACAGAAGAGGGCTCATCTTCAATTGATGGCAGTGCGGCCTGTGTGAGGGGCATGGGATGCAGATCAAGCCACGCCAGCATCTGCTGGACATCTGGCAGGCGGTCGCCCGCAACTCGTTCGACGGGGGCGAGTGGACCTGGGGCAAGTGGGGTGGGGAGAGCAGTGTCGCCGACGCCGAGCACCTGTTGTGCCTCCTGTATCCGGCCACGGAGATCCCGGCCTTCCGGCTGGACGACCCGGACACCACGCAGGACGACGTCCAGAAGGTCCTGAGGAAGGCGGGCGGACGGCTGGAGATCCCGGCCAACCTCGTCACGGCCGCCAACCAGTTCATGCGCATGCACATCGGCGACGACAAGAGGCCCACGTTCGCCGGTGGCCACTACTTCCTCTCCATGGACGAGCACCGGGACCTCACCGAGGAACAGCGCGCACTGGGGGTGGTCGACTCCTACTCGATGTCGATCACCCTCTGCCTGGCCACGCTCGGCTTCCTCAAGGTGTACGAGTCCAAGACCCGCCGCAGCGACATCCACGAGACGATCCAGGAACTGCGGGCCGCCACCAGCAACCGGCTCACCGCCGCCATGGTGAGCCTGCTGCGCTCCTTCACCGTCAACGTCTTCGACACCGACTCCTCCCAGGGCCGCACCCTCTGCGAACTCCTCGGCCAGGGACGGCTGTCGCAGCGGCACGTCCTGCAGAGGTTCCAGCGCCGCTTCCGGCCGCTGCGCGCGGCCATCGTCGAGAGCTTCGTCCTCGGTGTCGACGTCGAGGAGGGCCTCAAGGACGAGAGTCAGCTCTTCGAGTGCGGCTGGGGCTGGAGCATCGTCAAGGACGCCCCCGAGGTGGAGACCGACGAGGAGATCGGGCCCCAGCCCGTGGGCGTCGCCAACCCGGTGCCCTACCTGTACTTCACCGTGGTCGCACTCGACGGTATCCAGGACCTGTTCTCCGACCGCACCCTCACCCTGGGCCTGCTCAACTCCGAGCAGCAGAAGCTCGCCGAGGCGTTACGACTGCGCTGGGAGATCACCCAGCAGTTCTGGTCGGGCATCGCGCGCTTCGACACCGACCGCTGGCCCCTGGAGGACATCCCCTGGCGCACCACCGGCCAGAAGCTGGAGTCCGAGTACTTCTCCCTCTCCGTCGCCGCCATCCTCGTCCACGACCTGATGCGGCGCCGGGCCACCGACGACGACCTGACCCGCACCGTCAGCGTGATGGAACGCCTCGCCGAGCGGGGCCGCATCACCAGCCGCATGATGCGCGACGACCCCATGGTCCAGCTGCACAACCCCGGCGTCACCCTGCCGTTGCAGGGCAGCGAACGTATCGGGCCGCAGATGCAGTGGACCATGACCGACTTCTCCGCACAGCTGCTCAAGCGCACCATCCAGCTGTGCACGCTCTCCCGCAACCTGAGCTCGCACGACCGGCTGCTCAGGCTCGCCGAGGACATCTTCGGCCATGTGTGGATGCGCCGCATTCGCGACGGCGAGGGCGTCGGCCTGTGGGACAACGTCCACGCCGCCTACCCCGAATCGCCGGTCTCCGAAGGACCGGTGTCCTGGAACGTCACCGAGCGCGTCACCGAGGTGATGGTCCAGGTCCACCAGATGTACCGGCAGCCGCCGATCCGCAGCACCGAACTGACCCAACTGGCCAGGGCGTTGCTCAGCGAGTCCAGTCATCTCCTGGGCAATGAACAGATGGAGCCCGCGCCCGCCTCCGAGGGCAACCGCGGAATGGAACTCAGGAGCATCGAGGTCAAGTTGCGCCGTGCCCGCACACTCGTGGACGAACAGCCCGGAACCGCCTGTGCGCTGACGCTCGACGTGCTCGGGCAGCTCGACGCCCTCGCCCGGGCCCGCGAGGCCGCGGTCCAGGGGGTGTAGCCGTGCTCGTCTTCGCGGCCTCCGACAAGGGAGGCACGGGCCGCTCCGTCACCAGCGCCAACCTCGCCTACCACCGGGCGCTGGCCGGTGACGACGTGTGCTACCTCGACTTCGACTTCGGCTCGCCCACCGCGGCGGCCGTCTTCGACGTCCCGGACGCGCGCCAGGCCGCCGAGGACCGGGGCCTGCACTCGTATCTGAGCGGCACGGTGGGCGAGCCGCTCCGTATCGACGTGTGGGCGGACACCGAGCACCGGGTGCTGCGCAACCGGCCGCCCGGCTCCGGCCGTCTGGTACTGATGCCCGGCGACCTCAGCGGCGGCGAGTTCGCGACCGGCGAGGACAACCTGCGCCGCTGTGTCGATCTGCTGCTCCGGCTCAACAGCGAGTTCGACCTGATCGTCGTCGACCTCAGTGCCGGCCGCAGCTACGCCGTCGACATGGTCCTGGAGGCCACCTCGCAGCGGGAGATGCGGGGCGTCGAGTTCCGCTGGCTGGTCTTCCACCGCTGGACCCGTCAGCACGTGGCGGCCGCGGCGAGCCTGGTCTTCGGCAAACGTGGCATCGTCGCCGGAGGTGTGGCCCGCGGCCACGACGAGGACGCGCTGCGCAGCGTCATCCGCTTCGTGCGGGCCGCCGTACCCGACCCCGAGTCGTCGCTGTGGTCGCAGGTCTCGGCCACCCAGTCCGCCTGGATGCGGGAGTGCGACCGCGACCTCAAACAGATGTCCTCCACCCTCGGTATCGGATACACCCAGGTCCTCGGCTCCGTGCCCCTGGAGCCCGTCCTGCAGTGGCGAGAGCAGCTCATCACCGACGAGGACGTGCTCGACAGCCAGATCGCCAACCGGGAGACATGGGAGGCGCTGAGCGAACTGGCCGGCCGGCTGACCGACGACAAGTACTGGGAGCAGGCGTGACGGAAGCCGTGTTCCAGGAGACCACCGCACAGCCCCGCACGCAGTCCTTACCGCTGTCCCATCTCTCGCTGGAGCTCGGCCACCTCTATATGGAGGACTTCGAGGCCGGCCCCGAGCGGCTGCGCGAGCACTTCGCCGAGGTGCGGATCTGGGTGGACGCCGCCCGCGCCTCCGCCGCACGCCGCGCCGGAGGCAAGCGGCCCCGCATCAGCACGTGCTTCCTCATCGACGACTACTTCACCCGTTTCTCCACCCCCGCCGAACTCGTGCCCATGGTGCTGGCGGAGGCCGAACGGGCCGGACTGGTCATCGACTACCTGGCGCGTGAGTCGGGCTGCGCCGTAGCCGACAAGATCGAGCTCGCCGAGGCCGTGATGCACCGTCTCGTGGAGTCGCCGCCGCCCGGCAGCTACGGCTCCCGCCCGTCCGTCAGCCAGACCGGCTGGCTCGCCAACGGACAGCGCACCCCCTCCTCGCGCAGCGCCATGGGCGAGATCACCGGCTGGCAGCCTCCCCAGGAGACCGCGGCGCGCAACCACTCCGTGTTCATGGACGTCGAGCTGTGGTCGGAGAAGGACGGACAGCGTCTGTGGTCCTGCCCGTTCCTCGCCGCCGTCTGGCAGCTGGCCCGTCTCGGCCTGCTGCGTCACCTCGGCGAGCCCGTGCTGACCCCACGCCCCTGGGACGGCGGCGACTTCCCCTACGACTGGGACCGGCTGCCGCCGCTGCTCCGGCTCAACGCCTCGGCGGCACCCTTCAGCGCATACCGCACCTGCACCCTGATGCCCAACCGCTTTCTCGCCGTGGAGGACGCCGTACGGCTCGTCCTCGACCAGATCGACGTCGACTCCGCAGCCCTGCGGCAGGTCGCCGAGCGCTCCGCCCGCGAACGGGTCGCGGTTCCGGCCGCGGTGGCCCAGCGCGCCACATACGTCTTCTACGAGGAGCCCGCCGCCACCCTCTCCTACGGGGAGAGCTGAGATGGCAGCTCCCGGGCACTCGGCGGGTCCGGTGCTCGCCTGCGGTGAGACGCGCACGGGGCTGCTGCCGTCCTTCCAGGCGCTGGACGGCCGGGCCGCCGCCCAGCTGCTCAGACTGCGCGCCGACGAACACGTCCGCGTCTCCGAGCGGCCCAACCTCTACGCGCTCTCGCCGCAGGTCCTGACCGGCGTGGACTGCCGGCTGCCCACCTCCAACGGCGCCAAGGTGCGCGCCGTCGGCACGGTGGCCGCCCGGGCCGCGCTCACCGAGGGCCGCGTGCTGCAGGCCACCGCGTACTTCGGCGCCCCGGCCGGCGGCCCCGACTCGCGCCGCCCCTGGGGCCACTACCTGGTGCGGCCCGGGATCGTCGAACCCTTCGGGAAACTTCCCGAGCAGGCCACCGCGGCGGGCGTCCTGGGCGGCGCCGCACGCGGCGAGCTGGACCTCGGGATGATCGCCGAGGGCCTGCTCGCCCAGCTGCTGCGCCACCCGCTGCTCGACCACAAGGCACCCTTCAAGTCGCGGCGCACCCATCTGCGGTGGGCCGCGCGTCGTGCTGCGGCTGGTGAGGGGCCGGCGCTGGAGCGTTTCACTCTGGCCGAGGACGGGCTGCGGACCGTCGAGCTGCGGCTGCCTGAGGGCACCCCGCCCGCCGCGGCGGCGGGCCTGTGCGAGGACCTCGCGCTGCACGACTGGCTGCTGACGACCGTCGTGCACATGCTCGACAACAGCAGGCTCGGCGCCGCGGACGGCCCCTCGGCCGTCCTCGCCCTGCGCCCGGCCGTCGATCACCTGCTGCATCTGTGGATGCCGCGCGCACACGTGGACCCGGCGCTGGGCCACCTGTGGGACGTGCTGGAACGAGAGCCGGGGTTCACTCGCCAATGGCAGACCCTGGTCCAGCGCATCCGGGATCAACTGGCCGTCCAGGCCATTCCGCTGCTGCACGAGGCACTGAGCACGCGCTGAGCGGAGGCACGAACCAGACACCCGACGGGGGAGGCCGAAATGAGCGGAGCATCGACAGGGGACGTGAGGGCCGTGCCGCAGCGGGAGGAGCAGCGCATACCCAAGCTGCTCCGCAAGACGCTGCTCACGGTCGCGGTCGCCGCAGCCACCTATGTGCTGACCAACGTCCTCGATCAGGACAAGAACCAGGTGTGGCAGCTGACCGTGTCCGTCGTCCTCGGCGGCTCGGCACTGATCATCCAGTACCTCATGGAGTTCGAGCAACGCCTGGAGTCGATGGAGGAGAGCCAGAAGCGGCGCATCCGCGAGATGCGGGACAGCCTGACCAGCCATCACGAGCAGATGCGCCGGGCGGTCGACGAGAGCTTCGCCAAGATCAACGACGCGACCGAGCTGTTCAGCCAGGTGGACCGTTCAGTGCTGCGCTCCGACGGGGTGACCCGGCTGGCCCGTAAGTACACGCAGGTCGGCGAGCACGGATCGGAGCTCGTCAAGACCTTCGCCCAGGAGGAGATCGGCCGGCTCGCCTCGCTCATGGAGAGCCTCAGTAACGGCAGTGCCGACTGCCCGGGCGAGAACCACGACTGGCTGATCGACCTCACCACCTGCGCCAAGAAGACGGTGTACGCCACCAGCACCTCGGTGGACCGCGACTTCTGGTTCAGCGAGCCGGCGAACCGGTACCTGAAGGCCCAGGAGAGGGCGATCAGCCAGCGCGGCGTGGTGGTGCGGCGGCTGTTCCTCGTCAGCAAGCCCGAGGACCGCACCCCGAGCCTCGAGCGCCTGTGCGAGCGGCACCGGGAGTTCGGCATCGACGCCCGTATCGCGGTCCGTTCCCTGCTGCCACCGCCCGCGCAGGTGACCCCGCTCAACGACTTCATCGTCTTCGACGGCGAACTCTCCTACGAGACCGAGCCGGACGTTGAGGTCATGCCAGCGAAGACGACGCTGAAGATGACCCGGGAGCACGTGTCCGAGCGGATCAACCGCTTCAACGTGCTCTGGGAGGCCACGGAGCCGACCGGGCCGGACCCGGAGCCCGAACCGACCGCGGCGTCCGGCTGAGCGCACACCTCGGCCCACGCCGCGTCCTTCTCCCGTTCTCGACGTGCTCTCTTTGCAAAGCTTTACAGTGAATTAACCATTTTGGGAAGCGGGAAAGACCGAGAGAGTGAGGGGTCACCCGGACATCTGTGATGAGTTGCGCACCATGCTGGCCGCGGGCAGCATGACACCGTCAGCGCGAAGTTGCTGTTCAAGGCGCATGTGCGCTCGTATGCGGTCCGGTGAGACGGATCCCGGGGAGTCCCGGCGAGCGACGCGAGTACCGAGCTCCAGTACGGGGACGGCCGTTCCCCGGATGGCCACTTGTGCGGAACTAGCCACAGGCACAGCTGAAACGACAGCAGCAAACGCGCAAATCCGTCCATCTGGAGGTGTGTTCGTGAGCAGCATCGCCGAGTGGCTCGAAGAAAACGTCACGACCGACAAACGCGCCCTCGACTGGTACCGGGAACCCGAATGCGAGCCCCGTATCGTCCGCGCCTACCGCCAGCTGCTGAGCGGCTATGAGATCGACACCTCGACGATCCTCAAGACGACGGTCGAGGTCCAGGGTGAACACGCAGGTGTGGTCCGCGTGCACGACATCAACTACTACTCGATCTGCGCGCACCACTTCCTGCCTTTCTACGGCAAGGTGGCGGTTTCGTACGTGCCCGGCGACCGGATCCTCGGCCTGGGCAAGTTCCCCCGGCTGGTGCAGGCGTTCAGCCGCAGGTTCCAGATCCAGGAGCACCTGGTGAAGGACATCGCCGAGGAGATCATGTCCTCGGGTGGCGCGCGTGCGGCACGTGTGGTGTCCACCGGCCGGCACATGTGCATGTGCAGCCGCGGTCCGTCCGACCAGACGGCGATCACCGACACCTCGTACGTCACGGGTGACAAGGAACTGTTCTCCCGGTTCGGGCTGGACGACTGACGGTCCGCCGGGCCCTGCACATCCGGCTTCACGCGGCGGGCACCTGGGGTGGTCCGCCGCGCGCGGCCGTGCCGTCCGGCACGGCCGCGCCATCCGTGACGCGCGGTCGAAGAACGCGAGTGTCCCCGGGAGTTCCGGGAGCGAGGCATGAAACTGGACTTCCTTCCAGCGCACGCGCTGAGTGACGGCGCCGCGCACCACTACTGTCTGCGGTGCCGCGGCGAAGCGGTGCGGTGGCGCACCACGGCGGACGGCCGACGGCACTGCGCGTGCGGCGCCTGCGGGCATGTCGCCGACCGGGCGCTGGTGCTGGACCCAGCGGTCCGGTGGTGGACGGACGACGAGGGCGAGTACTGGCACGAGACGGCGGGCGTGTTCGTCCGGGACGTCCACGGCCGCGTCCTGCTGTTCGACCGGACGGCGTTCCCGTTCGGCCTGACGATCCCCGCCGGGCACGTCGAGTGCCATGAGCACCCCGACGAGGCGGCGGCACGCGAGCTGTCCGAGGAAACCGGCATCGCCGGCGAGCCGCTGGAGCAGCTGGCCACGATCGCGGTGCCCGGTGACGGCTGCCGGCGTGGTGCCGACGCCCATCTGTGGCATGTGTACCGTACGGCCGAGGCGGTGGACGCGGACCGCGCGGTGGAACTCGGGCCGGAGGGCACCTCGGCCCTGTGGCTCACGCCCGACGAGGCGCTGACCCGGCCGGTCACGCATGCGGTGAGCCGCCTGCTCGAGGTCTTCCGGGACGCCCTGGTGCCCTCCGGCGCGGCCGGCTCACCGCGGTGAGCGCAACCCGGGCCGGGCGACGGGAGTGGATCGGGCTCGCGGTCCTGGCGCTGCCGACCATGCTCATCGGCCTCGACATGACCGTGCTGCACCTGGCCGCGCCGAGCATCAGCGAGCGTCTGCACCCGAGCAGTACGGAACTGCTGTGGGTCGTCGACATCTACGGCTTCATGGTCGCCGGTTTCCTCGCGACGATGGGGACACTCGGTGACCGGATCGGGCGCCGCAGGCTCCTCCTGATCGGTGCCGCCGCCTTCGCCGTGGCCTCGGTGCTCGCCGCCTGCGCGCCCAGTGTGGGGACGCTCATCGCCTCGCGCGCCCTGCTGGGGGTGGCCGGGGCGACTTTGATGCCGTCGACCCTCTCCCTGATCAGCAACATGTTCCGTGACCCGGGGCAGCGCCGGGTGGCGGTCGCGGTGTGGATGACCAACTTCAGCATCGGCGGAATGGTCGGCCCGCTGATCGGCGGGCTGTTCCTGGAGCACTTCTGGTACGGCTCGGTCTTCCTGCTCGGTGTGCCGGTGGGTGTCGTTCTGCTGATCGCCGGGCCGCTGCTGCTGCCCGAGTACCGCGATCCGCAGGCCGGCCGACTGGACCCGGTCAGCGTCATGCTGTCCATCGCCACGGTGCTGCCGGTGGTCTACGGCTTCAAGGAGATCGCCCAGCAGGGTCTGCGCACCCTGCCGTTGCTGAGCGTCGCCGTGGGCCTCTGCCTCGGTGTCGTCTTCGTGCGCAGGCAATTGCGGCTCGCCGATCCCATGCTCGACCTCCGGCTCTTCTCCCGCCCGGCGTTCGGGGTGTCGCTGGGCGGGCTGACCCTCGGACTCTTCGCGGTGACCGGGATCCAGTTCCTGCTTCTGCAGTACTTCCAGCTGGTGCTGGGCCTGTCTCCGCTGGCGACCGGGCTGTGGACGCTGCCCGCGGTGCTCGCGGGCGTGGTGAGCGCGCTGCTGGCACCCCTGGTGGCGGCCCGCATCGGACCCGGATGGGTCATGGCGGGTGGCTTCCTGCTGTCCGTGCCCGGGCTGGTGCTGCTCACCCGGGCGGGTACGACGTCCGGGCCGGCCCTCGCCGTCGCCGGTTTCGCCGTGACCTCCTTCGGGGTGCAGGCGGCGCTCGCCCTCACCAACGACGTGATCATCAGCAGCGCCCCGCCCGAACGGGCCGGCAACGCCTCGGGCATCGGGGAGACCGGCGCGAACCTGGGCGAGGCGCTGGGCGTGGCCGTCGCCGGGTCCGTCGCCGCCGCCGTGTACCGCGCCAAGCTGAACCTCGGCTCGTTTCCGGACGGCGCGGAACTCGATCCGGCCGGGGCCGCCCGCGCGACCCTGGGCGGTGCCACCGAGGCCGCCGGCCGGCTGCCCGAGCGGCTCGGCGGTGAACTCCTCGCGGTCGCCAGGACGGCGTTCACCGACGGCATGCACGTGGCGGCGCTGGTCAACATCGGCCTCATGATGGCGCTGACGGGGGCGCACCTGGCCCTGCTGCGCCGCGACGCGGCGCGTCGGGGCCCCTCGGACCTCGATCCGGACCTCGATGCGGAACTTCAGGAAGCGCTCCCGGACCGCCGCTAGCGGACACCGCACCCGTGGCCGGGCTCAGCCCCGCGCCGCAGAGCTCCCCGCACGCCGGGCGCGCACCGTCGGCCGGCCCAACATCCCTCTCCTGCCTCGCACTTGTAGGGCACAGACACCTGTCGAGTGTAGATGCAGAGCGTCACTATGGAGATGCGAAGAGTAAAAGTCGACAAGGAAGGGGAGCACGGTGGCTGCAGTACACGTATCACTCGGGGGACGAGACTCGGCGCGATGCGTCGAAGAGGCGGAGGAACCAGTGAAGGAATTGCGGGCTGTGCTTGCGGACACCCGAATCACGTCACCGTCGCTCCGGCTCGATCCGTTGGCTCTCGCGCGCGAGACCCAACGCACGCCCGTGGCATCGGGCGGCTGTCCCGTCGGCGTCGCCGCCCCGCTCGCGGCGGCCCCCCGTGCGCAGCGTGCCACGGGGCTGTGATGCAACCGCCGCCCGTCGGTTCGCACGCCGTCGACATCCGTACCGGGAGGGTGGGCGTGGTCATGGGGCACGAGGGGCCGTATGTACAGCTGAGACCCTACGGCGGGGGCAAGGAATGGGACGTGGAGCCGGAGGCCGTACGCCTCGCGACCCCGGCGGAGCGCCTCAGGGCGGCGACCGCGTACGCCAACGCGCGCAGTCGTGGCGAGGTGCCCTGACGGACGGGCACCCGCGACCGGAAAGCGGACCATACGGCCCGGAGCGCGCCCGTCGTAGGCGAGAATGACTCCCATGAGTCTGTTCCGCGACGACGGCATCGTGCTGCGCACCCAGAAGCTGGGTGAGGCGGACCGGATCATCACGCTGCTCACGCGGGGTCACGGACGCGTGCGCGCCGTGGCCCGCGGCGTGCGCCGGACCAAGTCGAAGTTCGGGGCCCGGCTGGAACCCTTTTCTCATGTGGACGTGCAGTTCTTCGCGCGCGGGAGCGAGCTGGTGGGGCGCGGACTGCCGCTGTGCACGCAGAGCGAGACCATCGCCCCGTACGGGGGCGGGATCGTGACGGACTACGCCCGCTACACCGCCGGTACCGCCATGCTGGAGACCGCCGAGCGGTTCACCGATCACGAGGGGGAACCGGCGGTCCAGCAGTATCTGCTGCTCGTCGGCGGCCTGCGGACGCTGGCCCGCGGGGAGCACGCGCCGAACCTCGTCCTCGACGCCTTCCTGCTGCGCTCCCTCGCCGTCAACGGCTACGCGCCCAGTTTCGGCGACTGCGCCAAGTGCGGCATGCCCGGGCCGAACCGGTTCTTCTCCCTGGCCTCCGGTGGATCGGTCTGCGGTGACTGCCGGGTGCCCGGCAGCGTCGTACCCTCGGCAGGGGCCCTCGAACTGCTCGGCGCGCTGCTGACGGGAGACTGGGAGACCGCGGACGCGTGCGAGCCGCGGTACGTCCGGGAGGGCAGCGGGCTGGTGTCGGCTTATCTGCACTGGCACCTGGAGCGCGGACTGCGCTCGCTCCGGTACGTGGAACAGTAGAGCGACCTGAGATCGAGGGAGACGAGAAGCACATGGCCGTACGCGGGTTCCTGGGGCGTCAGCGCCGCGAGTACACGACCCCGGAGCCGCACCCGTCCGGGGCCCGCCCGCCGAAGATCCCGGGCGAGCTGGTGCCGCAGCACGTGGCGATCGTGATGGACGGCAACGGCCGGTGGGCCAAGGAGCGGGGACTGCCGCGCACCGAGGGGCACAAGGTCGGCGCCGAGCGCGTGCTGGACGTGCTGCAGGGCGCGATCGAGATGGGCGTGGGGAACATCTCCCTGTACGCCTTCTCCACCGAGAACTGGAAGCGCTCGCCCGACGAGGTGCGCTTCCTGATGAACTTCAACCGCGACTTCATCCGCAAGACCCGTGACCAGCTCGACGAACTCGGCGTCCGGGTGCGCTGGGTGGGTCGTATGCCCAGGCTGTGGAAGTCGGTGGCCAAGGAGCTCCAGATCGCCCAGGAGCAGACGAAGGGCAACGACCGGCTGACGCTGTACTTCTGCATGAACTACGGCGGCCGGGCCGAGATCGCCGACGCGGCGCAGGCGCTGGCCGAGGACGTGAAGGCGGGAAGGCTCGACCCCGCGAAGGTCACGGAGAAGACCCTCGCGAAATACCTCTACTACCCGGACATGCCGGACGTGGACCTGTTCCTGCGGCCGAGCGGCGAGCAGCGCACCTCCAACTACCTGATCTGGCAGAGCGCCTACGCCGAGATGGTCTTCCAGGACGTGCTCTGGCCGGACTTCGACCGCCGCGACCTGTGGCGGGCGTGCCTGGAGTTCGCCTCCCGGGACCGCCGTTTCGGCGGTGCCATCCCGAACGAGGAACTGCAGGCCATGGAAGGCGAGCAGTAGCCCGCCCATTGCCCCCGCAGGACCCTGCTCTACGATCACGGCTCGTCACCGTACGACCTGGGGAGGGGCCGTGACCGAGCAGACCGTGGGGCAGCGCGGAACCGACATCGTGCTGGAGTGCGAACTCCGGCTCGAGGACATGACGGAAGCCGTCCGGCTGATGATGCGCAAACGAGGCGGGCTGAGCCTGCTGTACCGCCCCGTCTCCCTCCTCTGCATCGTGCTGCTGGGAGTGGTGGCGTTGACGGCCGGTCTGCGCGGAGATGACAGCACCGGTGTCGCGTTCGGGGTGATGTTCATCCTGTGGCCGGTGCTGATGTTCCGGGTGCCTCGTGTGACGGCACGCCGGATGCTGCGGGCGAACCAGCACCACGGTGTGATGCGGGTGACCGTCGGCGAGGAGGGCGTGCGGTTGGTCAGCGCCCACGTCGACTCGCGCACGGCGTGGGCCAACTACGGCAGCTATGCCGAGTCGGACCGCTGCTTCCTGCTGCGCAGCCCCGACCGTGCCGGAACCTTTACGGTGGTGCTCGTCAAGCGAGGCGCGCGTACCCCCGAGGACGTGGAGCGGCTGCGCGTCCTGCTGGACAGCAAGCTGCCGCGCGCCTGAGCCCCGTTCAGCCCTCGGCGGCCGCCGCGCACTCGGCGCACGTGCCGAAGATCTCCACCGTGTGGGCGACGTTGACGTAGCCGTGCTCCGCGGCGATCGCCTCGGCCCACTTCTCCACCGCGGGGCCTTCGACCTCGACGGCCTTGCCGCAGATGCGGCAGACCAGGTGGTGGTGGTGTTCGCCCGTCGAGCAACGGCGGTAGACGGACTCGCCGTCGGACGTGCGCAGGACGTCGACCTCGCCCGCGTCGGCGAGGGACTGCAGCGTGCGGTAGACCGTCGTCAGGCCCACCGAGTCGCCCTTGTGCTTGAGCATGTCGTGGAGCTCCTGCGCGCTGCGGAACTCGTCGACCTCGTCGAGCGCCGCCGCGACGGCGGCACGCTGGCGGGTGGATCGTCCCTTCACGGGCTGGCCGGCGGTCGTCACCGTTGCCTCCTTCTTGATGGCTCGCTCGCCTACGGGGCACCTCGAGCCGGTGCCGGGACCGCGACCGTGCTCAGCCCTTCGGGCCGCCGCGTGGTCGCGCTGTCGACACCGGCGCGCCTCGTCGGCTCTCTCCCGGCTCACGTCTGCGCCCTGCCGGGCCATTGTGCCAGCCCGGACGGGGCATGGTCAGACTCCGACCTCGTCGGTCGCCTCCCGGGTGGCCGGAATTGCGCACTCGAGCGGGTCCCCGGCGGCCTGCGCGGCGGCGACCGCGCGGGCGCGTCGACGGGCCAGCGGGGTGGCCAGGGCGGTCAGCACGACGAACACGCCGATGGTCAGCAATACGATCGTGGCACCGGGCGGTACGTCCTGGTAGTACGACGTCACCGTGCCGCTGATCGTCACCGTGACCCCGATCACCACCGCGATCACGAAGGTCGTCGCGAAGCTACGGGTGAGCTGCTGCGCGGCGGCCACCGGCACCACCATGAGCGCGGACACCAGGATCAGGCCGACGACCCGCATCGCGACCGTCACGGTGACCGCGGCCGTGACCGCCGTGAGCAGGTTCAGCGCGCGGACCGACAGGCCCGTGACCCGGGCGAACTCCTCGTCCTGGCTGACCGCGAACAACTGGCGGCGCAGCCCCAGGGTCACCACGATCACGAACCCGGCGAGGATCGAGATGGCCGTCACGTCCGACGGCGACACCGTCGACAGGGAGCCGAACAGGTACGAGCTGAGGTTGGCGTTGGAGCCGCCCGGTGCGATGTTGACGAACATCACGCCGCCCGCCATGCCGCCGTAGAAGAGCATGGCGAGCGCGATGTCGCCGCGCGTCTTGCCGTACCAGCGGATCAGTTCCATGAGGACCGCGCCGAGCACGGAGACGGCCGTCGCCATCCACACGGGGGAGCTGTGCAACAGGAAGCCGAGACCGACGCCCGTCATTGCCACGTGGCCGATGCCGTCGCCCATGAGGGGCTGGCGGCGCTGCACCAGGTAGATGCCGATGGCGGGGGCGGTGATGCCGACCAGCACGGCGGCGAGCAACGCGCGCCGCATGAATTCGTAGTCGAGGAGTTCCATCAGCTCAGCAGTCCCGTACGGATCGATTCGGTGCCCGCCGGTGCGTGCGGGTGGACGTGGTCGTGGCCGGGCAGCGCATGCTGGCCGACCGCGTGCGGGGGCGGTCCGTCGTGCAGGACGCAGCCGTCGCGCAGAACGACCGCCCTGTCGATCAGGGGCTCCAGCGGGCCCAGCTCGTGCAGGACCAGCAGGACCGTCGTACCGGCCGCCACCTGCTCCCGGAGCGTCCGGGCGAGGATCTCCTGGCTGGCCAGGTCGACGCCCGCCATCGGCTCGTCCATGATCAGCAGCTCGGGCTCGGCGACCAGGGCGCGGGCGATCAGCACCCGCTGGTGCTGGCCGCCGGAGAGGGCGTTCACGGAGTCCTTGGCGCGGTCGGCCATCCCGACCATCTCCAGCGCTCTGCGTACGGCCGCGTGGTCGGCCTTGCGGAAGACGCCGAAGCGGGTCCGGGACAGCCGGCCCGAGGAGACGATCTCGGTGACCGTCGCCGGGACGCCCCCCGCGGCGGTGGTGCGCTGCGGTACGTAGCCGACGCGCGCCCAGTCGCGGAAGCGGCCGCGCGGGACGCCGAACAGCTCGATCTCGCCGCCGCTGACCGGCACCTGGCCGACGACGCTGCGGATCGCGGTCGACTTGCCGGAGCCGTTGGCGCCGAGCAGGGCGACGACCTCACCGCGGCGCACGGTGAGGTCGATGCCACGCAGGACGGGCCGGGCGCCCAGCTCGGCCCGTACCCCGCGCATCGCTATGACGGGCCCGCTCTTGTTGTCCGTCTCGCCCATGTCGGCCTCCCCGACGATCACTTGGCGCCCAGGGCCGTCTGCAGGGCCTTGAGGTTCGCTTCCTGGACGGCGAAGTAGTCCTTGCCGCGTGACTTGTCCGTGATGCCCTCGATCGGGTCGAGGACGTCGGTCTTCAGACGCGCGTCCTGCGCGATGGTCTTCGCGGTCTTGTCGCTGACGAGCGTCTCGTAGAACACGGTCGTCACGCCGTCGGCCTTCGCCATCTTCTCGAGGTCCTTGACGCGCGCGGCGCTGGGCTCCGACTCGGGGTCGAGGCCGTTGATGGCCTCCTCGGTGAGGCCGTAGCGCTCGGCGAGGTAGCCGAAGGCGGCGTGCGTGGTGACGAAGACCTTGGTCTTCGTGTTCGCGAGGCCGGCCTTGAACTCGGTGTCGAGGCCGTCGAGCTTCTTGACCAGGGCGGCGGTGTTCTTCCGGTAGTCGGCCGCGTGGTCCGGGTCCGCCTTCTCGAAGGCCTTGCCGACACCCTCGGCGACCTGGGCGTAGCGCACCGGGTCGAGCCAGATGTGCGGGTCCTTGCCGCCGGACTCCTCGCCCTGGTGGGTGTCGTGCTCGGCCGCGTGGCCGCCGACCTCGTTGCCGTGCTCCTCCAGGGTGGTCAGGGAGGCGGCGTCGATCTTCGTCTTGATCTCCGACTGGGCCACGGCGTCGTCGACGGAGGGCTGGAGGTTCTTGAGGTACAGCACCGCGTCGGACTCCTGGAGCTGCGCGGTCTGCCGGGCGCTGATCTCCAGGTCGTGCGGTTCCTGGCCGGGCTGGGTGAGACTGGTGACGTGGACGTGGTCGCCGCCGATCTGCTCGGCGAGGAAGGCCATCGGGTAGAACGACGCGACGACGTCGAACTTGTCCGTGTTGCCTGCGGCTGCGCTGTCGGTGGAGCAGGCGGAGAGGGCCGCGATCCCGAGTGCGGTGGCGGCGGTGGCGGCGGTCGCGGGTATGAGGCGTCGTCGTACGTTCATGACAGTCATTTTCAACAAACATGGAAACCGTTGTCAACAACGATCGCGGTGAGAGCAGGGCCCGCCCGGGTACCCGCTCCGGGTGCCCTACCGATTTGATTGGATGGGAGCCCCCGCCGGTAACCTGAAGCATTCGCTCTGAAGCAATGCTCCGCAGCAGACGCTTCGTCGCCCGTCGTCGTAATGAAGAGAGCACCGTGGCCGCCGACAAGATCGACACCATCGTCAGCCTGAGCAAGCGCCGTGGCTTCGTATTCCCCTGCAGCGAGATCTACGGCGGTCAGCGTGCCGCCTGGGACTACGGACCGCTGGGTGTCGAGCTCAAGGAGAACATCAAGCGCCAGTGGTGGCGCTACATGGTGACGTCGCGCGAGGACGTCGTCGGTATCGACTCGTCGGTGATCCTGGCGACCGAGGTCTGGGTGGCCTCCGGTCACGTCGCCACCTTCACCGACCCGCTCACCGAGTGCACCTCCTGTCACAAGCGTTTCCGCGCCGACCACCTGGAAGAGGCATACGAGGCCAAGCACGGCCGGCTGCCGGAGAACGGCCTCGCGGACGTCAACTGCCCGAACTGCGGCAACAAGGGCATGTTCACCGAGCCCAAGCAGTTCTCGGGTCTGCTCTCCACCCACCTCGGCCCGACGCAGGACAGCGGTTCGATCGCCTACCTGCGCCCCGAGACCGCGCAGGGCATCTTCACCAACTTCGCCCAGGTCCAGCAGACCTCGCGCCGCAAGCCGCCGTTCGGCATCGCGCAGATGGGCAAGTCCTTCCGCAACGAGATCACGCCGGGCAACTTCATCTTCCGCACCCGCGAGTTCGAGCAGATGGAGATGGAGTTCTTCGTCAAGCCGGGCGAGGACGAGAAGTGGCAGGAGTACTGGATGCAGGAGCGCTGGAACTGGTACACGGGCCTCGGCCTGCGCGAAGAGAACATGCGCTGGTACGAGCACCCGAAGGAGAAGCTCTCCCACTACTCCAAGCGCACCGCCGACATCGAGTACCGCTTCCAGTTCGGCGGCAACGAGTGGGGCGAGCTGGAGGGTGTCGCCAACCGCACGGACTACGACCTCGGCGCCCACTCCAAGGCCTCGGGCCAGGACCTGTCGTACTTCGACCAGGAGGCCGGCGAACGCTGGACCCCGTACGTCATCGAGCCCGCGGCGGGTGTCGGCCGCGCGATGCTGGCGTTCCTGCTGGACGCCTACGTCGAGGACGAGGCGCCGAACGCCAAGGGCAAGATGGAGAAGCGCACGGTGCTGCGCCTGGACCCGCGGCTGGCGCCGGTGAAGGTCGCGGTCCTGCCGCTGTCCCGCAACCCCGAGCTGTCCCCGAAGGCCAAGGGGCTGGCC
This sequence comes from Streptomyces sp. CA-106110, assembly GCF_050936285.1. Classification (NCBI taxonomy): domain Bacteria; kingdom Bacillati; phylum Actinomycetota; class Actinomycetes; order Kitasatosporales; family Streptomycetaceae; genus Streptomyces; species Streptomyces sp. CA-106110. The sequence continues at coordinate 8,129,079 of NZ_JBNJNB010000001.1, forward strand.
CAGGCGCTGCGCGCGCACTGGAACATCGAGTTCGACGACGCGGGTGCCATCGGCCGCCGCTACCGCCGCCAGGACGAGATCGGCACGCCGTACTGCGTGACGGTCGACTTCGACACGCTCGACGACAACGCCGTGACGGTGCGTGAGCGCGACTCGATGAAGCAGGAGCGCGTGTCGCTGGACCAGATCGAGGGCTACCTCGCGAGCCGTCTGATCGGCTGCTGAGCACGCCGCACACGCGCCGGTCACGGTTCGGCGCCGAGGTGCGGAAGCCGTCCGGGAAGCCCCCGGTTCCCTGCGCGGGAACCGGGGGCTTCGTCGTCCCCTGTCGAGCCCCGGCCCCGCCCCCGCGCCAGGGGCGGAGCACCCTCGGACGGTCGCTGGTGGCGGGGCAGGGCCTCACCGGCGGCCTCAGCGGCCCTGGAGCGCCCTGACGTTGTCGCCGAACGTCCAGTTCTTCGAGCCGTCTCAGTTGACGGACCAGGTCATCAGGCCCTTCAGGCTCGTGCCGTAGTGCCTCCACGCCTGGGAGACCAGGGACGGTGACATATAGCCGCCGCCCGCTCCGGACTGGGCGGGCAGTCCCGGGACCTGCTTGTCGTACGGCACCTTGACCGTGGTGCCCTGGACGGTCAGGCCCTTGTTCAGGCAGTCCGTCTGCGCCACGAAGCCCGCCACCGTACCGGCCGCGTAGGAGTCGCCGGAGCAGCCGTACATGCTGCCGTTGTAGTACTGCATGTTGAGCCACCACAGCCGGCCGTTGTCCGCGTACTTCTTGATGACCGGCAGGTACGCGCCCCAGATCGAGCCGTAGGTGATGCTGCCGCCGGTGACGTACGCGGTCTCCGGGGCCATCGTCAGGCCGAAGTTCGACGGCATCCTGGCCAGCACCCCGTCGATGATGCGGACCAGGTTGGCCTGGGACGTGGACAGTTGGCCGATGTTCCCGCTGCCGACCAGGCCCGTCTCGATGTCGATGTCGATGCCGTCGAAGTTGTACTTCTGCAGGATCGGGACGATCGTCGAGACGAACCTGTCCGCGACGGCCGTCGAGCTGAGGTCGATACCCGCCGTCGCCCCGCCGATGGACAGCAGGATCGTCTGCCCCGCCGCCTTGGCCGCGCACATCTCCGCCGGGGTCGCCACCTTCACCCCCGTGTCCATGCCGTCCTCCCACAGCGCGGTGCCGTCGGAGCGGATGACCGGGAACGCCGCGTTGATCACGTTGTAGCCGTGCGCGGCGATACGGGAGTCGGTGATCTGGGTCCAGCCGAACGGCGGGTGGACCCCGTTCGACGAGCCGTCCCAGTTCTCCCAGTAGCCCTGCAGGACCTTGCCGGCCGGGCGGGACTTCACGGCGCAGGTGTCGGCCGCGGACGCGGTGGGGGCGGTCGCGACCGACAGCGGGACGAGGAACGCCGCCGTCAGGGCGGCGGCGAGCAGGCGGAACCTGTGGCGGAGCATGCGGGCCTCCCGGTGGGGGTGCGGTGAGGTGTCGTAGGCATGACGGTGCGCTGGTCCAGACCTCTCGTCAATAGGTCTGGACCAGATCGCGCGCCCGGCCGCGCCCGGAGTGCGACGGTGCGGGTGGGGCAGGTGATGGATGGCGAGTGAGGGTGACAGATGACGAATGACAGATATTGAAATCTGTCAGCTGTCATGCCATGCTGGATTCACGCTTCAACGAGAACCAGGGAGATTTCATGCGCACCCTCCAGCTCGGGACCACCGGCCCCCAGGTCTCCGCCGTCGGCCTCGGCTGCATGGGCATGTCCGCCCTCTACGGCGACGCCGATCGGGCCGAGTCCATCGCCACCATCCACGCCGCCCTGGAAGCGGGCGTGACCCTGCTCGACACCGGCGACTTCTACGCCATGGGCCACAACGAGATGCTCATCGGCGAGGCCCTGCGCTCCGCCCCCGCCGCCCGCCGCGAACAGGCCCTGGTCAGCGTCAAGTTCGGCGCACTCCGCGACCCCGACGGCAACTGGTCCGGGCACGACGGCCGCCCCGCCGCCGTCAAGAACTTCGCCGCGTACTCGCTCCAGCGGCTCGGCGTCGACCACATCGATGTCTACCGGATCGCCCGCCTCGACCCCGACGTCCCGATCGAGGAGACGGTCGGAGCCATCGCCGAGCTGGTGGAGAAGGGACACGTCCGGCACATCGGCCTCAGCGAGGTCGGCGCCGACACCATCCGCCGGGCCGCCGCCACCGCCCCGATCACGGACCTGCAGATCGAGTACTCGCTCATCTCGCGGGGCATCGAGGACCGCATCCTGCCCACCACCCGGGAGCTGGGGATCGGCATCACCGCGTACGGCGTCCTGTCCCGCGGCCTGATCTCCGGCCACTTCACCCGCGACCGGAAGCTGGCCGCGAACGACTTCCGCTCCTTCTCGCCCCGCTTCCAGGGCGAGAACCTCGACCACAACCTCGGCCTGGTCGACGCGCTGCGCAAGATCGCCGAACAGAAGGGAGTGAGCGTGGCCCAGCTGGCCATCGCGTGGGTCCTGTCCCGCGGCGGAGACATCGTGCCGCTGGCCGGCGCCCGCACCCGGGAACGCCTGTCCGAGGCGCTCGGCGCACTGGACGTGACCCTGGACGAGGCCGACCTGGCGGCGATCGAGTCGGCCGTTCCGGCGGACGCGGCGGCCGGTGCCCGCTACCCCGAGATGCAGATGACGCACCTCGACAGCGAGCGCTGACCCCGCCGGCGGGTAGCGTCTTTGCCATGGCACCCACCACCGAGACCCTGACCGCCGAGCGCATCCTCGAGACGACCGAGGAGGTGCTGCGCCGCCACGGCCCCGCCAAGGCCACCGTGGTGGACGTGGCCCGCGCGCTCGGCGTCAGCCACGGCAGCGTGTACCGCCACTTCCGTACGAAGGCGGCACTGCGGGACGCGGTCACCAAGCGGTGGCTGGACCGTACGGCCGCGGCGCTGGCCGGGTTCGTCACCGAGGAGGCGGATCCCGAGACGCGGCTGCGAGACTGGTTCCGGGGGCTGTTCGAGGCCAAGCGGCACAAGGCGGGGGACGACCCCGAGCTGTTCGCCACCTTCACCGTGCTGGCCGACGAGAACAGCCAGGTGGTCGACCAGCACCTGGAGGACCTGACGGGCCAGCTCACGGAGATCGTCCGCGACGGTGCCGCGTCCGGTGCCTTCACCGCCGCCGACCCCGCGACCACGGCCCGCGCCCTGTTCCACGCCACGGGCCGCTTCCACGACCCGTCCTACCACCGGGAGTGGTCGCGGCCCGGTATCGACGACCAGTTCGAGGCCGTGCTGGATCTGCTGCTGCGCGGGCTGCGGGCCGGTACCTGAGGCAGGCCGCGCTCAGGCGACACAGAACTCGTTGCCCTCCGGGTCCCGCATGACCCACCAGTGGCCGGCGGGGCCCTTGTCCACCTCCTCGACGCGCGTCGCGCCCAGGGACTCCAGCCGGGCGACCGTCGCGTCCCGGGCCTCGGGGCCCGCGTGGACGTCGATGTGCAGCCGGTTCTTGGCACTCTTGGGCTCGGGGACGTCCTGGAACAGGACCCGGCGGCCCCGGCCGATGCCCGTCTCCTTGTCGTACGGGTCCTCGGGGTGCCGGATCGCCGCGAAACCCCGGAAGACCCGGATGCCGTTGTGCTCGGCGACCGCCATCTGCGGCAATTGGCCCGCCGCCAGCAGCCGCTCGATCAGCGCGCTGTTGTCCTCCACCTCGTAGCCCAGAGCCGCCGCCCAGAAGTCGGCCAGGGCTGGGGCGTTGTGCGTGTCGACGACCAATTTCCAGTCCATTGCTGCCATGTGACCACTTGTATGGGCCGCATGGGGTCGCCGTCCATGGGTGGGGCCGAGGAGAACGGAATCGTGCCGCGGTCCCGCACCGGGGCCGCCTTTCTCTTCGATCCGGGAGCCCTGGGCCCGGAGCCGCTCACCGGAAGCGGACCGGGAGCCTTCCGACGCCAGGAGATGCCGCATGAGCCCGCCGGTCCGGCCGGCCGGACCGTGCGGTCCCGGCCCGGCCGGGACCGCCGGTGCACGACGGTGCACTGCGGCAGTCCCCGCAAGGGCCGACGCCGTCCGCCCGCCGGGCCGAGGAGGGCCCGTGCCCGGTCGTCGCCCGGGGGCAGGTCACTGCTGGGTCTCCGCCTGGTCCTCCGTCGCCTGGTGTTCCTCGGCGAGGTGTTCCTCGGCCTTCAGCCACGGCAGGAACTGGGCACTCTTGCGCCAGCCGCATGTGTCGCACCGGATCTTGCGCTTCGCCCCCGTCCCCTCCACTCGCACCACGTGCTCATGCCCGTCCTGGTCCCAGCGGCTGACCTTGCTCGTGTTCATCTGCAGCATGACGCCTCCACGGAAAACCTGTCCGCCCGCGCAGCAAGGAGTGTGCAGCACCAGCAAGATCGATAGGGCGTCTTGTACGGCGAGTTGACACTCCTGTCACCGAGCCTTCGCCGAAGCGCTCCGTTGCCCCGCGTCCTGTGCGGACGCGGGGCACTTCCGGGCGGGCCCGGCGTCAGCTGATCGTGCGCGGCAGGCGCAGGCTCAGGCCGACCGTGAGGGCCACACCGGCCAGCTGGACCAGGAGCGTGGTCACCAGCGCGTCCCGCATCCCCATGCCGGGCACCAGGGCCAGGAAGAGGGAGCCGAGCGTCGCCACGCCGAGCGCCAGCGCCGACTGCTGGGTCGTGATCATCACGCCGCCGCCGACGCCCGCCCTGGCCGGCGGGACCTCGGACAGGACGATCCGCAGCACGATCGGGAGCTGGAGCGCCTGGCCCGCGCCGGCCACCGCCGCGCCCGGCAGCAGCTCCACCACGCCCAGATGCGGCCAGGAGCGCCAGGCGGCGAACGCCATCAGCGCCACACCGACGCCCTGGACCAGACCGCCGACGCTCACCACACGGGTGCCGAACCGGGCGACGAGCCGCGGTCCGCAGAGCGACACGACGAAGAACGCCACCGCCATGGGCACGAGTGCCAGGCCCGCCCCGACCGGGCCGAGTCCGGCGCCCTGCTGCAGGGACACCGCGATCACGAACATGAACCCGCTGAAGCCGATGGAGAACGGCACGATCATGATCAGCCCGCGGCGCAGCGACACCAGCGCGAACAGGCTCGGCGGCACCAGCGGCGTGCGGCCCCGCCGGTCCGCGTGGCGCTCCACCGCGTAGAACGCCCAGGCCGCGAACGGGAAGGCGGCGAGGGCCAGCCAGGTCCACAGCGGCCAGCCGGCCGCGCGTCCCTCGGTGAGCGGCGCGAGCAGGGTCAGCAGCGAGAGGGCGAGCAGCACGGTGCCGGGTCCGTCCACCGGCTCGGGGTGGTGGGAGCGGGTCTCGGGGACGGTCCGCGCGGCCAGCACGAGGCCGACGACCACGACGGGGACGTTGACGAGGAACACCGAGCGCCAGCCGGTGCCCGCGATGTCCGCGGCCACGAGCACACCGCCGAGGATCTGCCCGGCCACCATGGAGAGCCCGGCCGTCGCCCCGTACAGGCCCATCGCCTTGGCGCGGCGCTGACCGCTGGTCGCCGCCTGGATCGTGGCGAGCACCTGGGGCAGCATCGCGGCGGCCGCCGCGCCCTGCGCGACCCGCGCGGCGACCAGTGTCCAGGCGTTCGGGGCGAGCCCGCACGCCAGCGAGGTGACCCCGAAGGCCGCCATCCCGCCGAAGAAGAACTCGCGGCGGCCGAAGAGGTCGCCGAGCCGCCCGCCGAGGACGAGCAGGACGGAGTACGACAGCCCGTACCCGGCGACGACGAGTTCGAGCACGGCCTCGCTCGCGTGCAGGTCCCTGCCGATCGTCGGGAGGGCCACGTTGACGATGAAGAAGTCGATGAGCGGCAGTGCCGCGGCCAGCAGCACCGTGAAGAGTCCGAGGCCGCTCAGCCGGGGCGTGGTCACCGGCGAGCGGACGGTACGGGAAGTCAGAGTTTCGGTCACGCCATCGAGCCTGCGGGGAGACTCAGAGGGGTACCAGAGTCTCCTTATCCTGGTAGAAGCGCTACCTGGCAACAGGGTCCGGTACTCGGCAGGCTGGGGGAATGACGACCATGGTGCAGGAGACGACGGCTGTCCGTGAACCGCGGGCACGGGGAGACCGCGAGGCGCCCGCATCGGACATCCGGCGGCACGAACTGGCCGCGTTCCTGCGGCACCGGCGCGAGCACATCACCCCGGAGCAGGTGGGACTGCCCCGCGGCCGGCGCCGCCGCACCCCGGGGCTGCGGCGCGAGGAGGTCGCGCACCTCTCGGCGGTCGGAGTGACCTGGTACACCTGGCTGGAACAGGCCCGGGACATCCAGGTCTCCGTCCAGGTCCTCGACGCCCTGGCCCGCGCCCTGCTGCTCGACGGCAGCGAGCGGTCGCACCTGTTCAACCTGGCCGGGGCCATCGACCCGGCCCCCGGTTCGAGCTGCTCGCCGGTCACCGACGCCCAGCGCGCCCTGCTGGAACAGCTGGAGCCGATCCCGGCCTGCATCCAGAACAGCCGGTACGACATCCTCGCCTACAACCGCACCTACGGGCTGCTGCTGTGCGACCTCGACGGCGTCCCGCCGACGGACCGCAACTGCATGGTGCTGTGCTACACCAACGCGGACTGGCAGGCGTCGATCGTGCAGCTGGAGGAGACCATGCGGCTCATGGCCGCCAAGTTCCGTGGCGCCATGGCCGGCCATCTCGGCGAACCCGTCTGGAAGATGCTGCTCAAGCGGCTCACGGCCGAGTCCGCCGAGTTCCGGCAGGCCTGGGAGCGGCACGAGGTCGTCGGCGTCCGCAGCAAGCGCAAGCAGTTCCTCAACGCCCATGTCGGTCGGCTGACCCTGGACCACACGGACCTGTGGCTGGGGCCGCACGACGGAGCGCGGATGGTCACCTACGCGCCGGCGGACGAGGAGTCGGGGCTGCGGCTGGAGAAGCTCCAGGACATCGCACTGGCCAGGAGCGCGGTGTAGGGGAGGAGGAGCCGTCGGCCGCCGTTTCTGCGGCGGCCGACGCGCGAACGGGGCTCCCTACGTCGAGACTCCGGCGGCTTCCCGGACCTCGGCCGACTCCAGCAGATCGGCCGTACGCTCCGCCGTCCCCCTGGCCCACCGGCCGGAGGTGAGCGCGCCCAGGGCGAGCACCGCGAGTCCGCAGGCGGTGAGGATCCACCAGCCGGGACGGGCGGCGGCGACGAAGGTGTCCTTGTACGAGGAGGAGGCCACGCCCGAGGCCAGCACGGCGCCGACCACGGCGACGCCCAGGGTCTGGCCGAGCTGCCGGCTGGTGGAGGCGACGGCGGCGGCGACGCCCGCCTGTGCGCGGGGCATGCCGGAGACGGCGGTGTTGGTGATGGGGGCGTTGACGAAGCCGAAGCCGATGCCGAACAGGACGTACCCCACGAAGAGCGTGGCGTTCGCCGTCTCCGCCTCGAAGGCCGCGAACAGCACGGCGCTCGCGGTCATCGCCGTACCCGCGATCAGGAGCGGCAGGCGCGGTCCGTGGCTGCCGACCAGACGGCCGGACAAAGGTGCGCACAGGAAGGTCGGGGCCGCCATCGGCAGCATCCACAGACCCGCGTGCAGGGCGTCGAGGCCGCGCACGTTCTGCAGGTAGAGCGTGGACAGGAACAGGAAGCCGCCCAGCGCGGCGAAGGCGCTGATCGCGATCACGGTGGCACCGCTGAACGGGGCCGAACGGAAGAACCGCAGGTCGATGAGGGGCTCGGCGCGACGGGGCTCGAACCACAACAGGCCGAGCAGGGCCACGATCGCGATGCCCGCGAACGGGAGGACGGAGGCGAGGCCGGAGTCGGGGGCCGCGATGATCGCGTAGGTGAGGGAGCCGAACAGGGCGATCACCAGCAACTGGCCGACCGGATCGGGGCGGCGGGCCTTGGGGGCCCGGGACTCGGGGACGTAGCGCAGGGTGAGCAGGAGCGCGGCGAAGCCCACGGGCAGGTTGACCCAGAAGATCGACCGCCAGCCGACCGACTCGACGAGCAACCCGCCCACCAGCGGGCCGGCCGCCATGGATATGCCGACCACGGCACCCCAGGCCCCGATCGCGCGGGCGCGCTCACGTGCGTCCGTGAAGGTGTTGGTGATGATCGACATGGCGACCGGGTTGAGCATCGAACCGCCCACCGCCTGCACCATGCGGAACACGATCAGCAGGTCCAGGTTCGGTGCGAGGGAGCACAGCAGCGAGCCGATACTGAAGACGATCAGGCCCGCCATGAAGACGCGCTTGCGGCCGATGCGATCGGCCGTGGACCCGGCGAGCATCAGCAGCGACGCGAGGACCAGGGTGTACGCGTCGATCGTCCACTGCAGACCCGCCGTGGTCGCGTGGAGCTCGCGTTGCATCGAGGGCAGTGCGACGTTCAGGACGGTGTTGTCGAGGCTCACGATCAGCAGGCTCATGCAGCAGATCGCGAGAACCAGAAAACGTCGTCGGTGGCTGAGCTCGGGCATGTGATCCATCGTACGCCGATATCGATAGTGCGGTTAACTAATGACCGCTACATGGTCCCACAGGACGGATCCGTGCCGGGTACCCCTCGGCATACGTGACAATGGGGGAATGTCCACGCTCACGACGAACCCGACCACGGCGACCCCGGCGACGCCGTACACGGCGCTGCCGATCGGTCCGCACACCGTCCAGCCGCCCGTCGTGCTCGCGCCCATGGCCGGGATCACGAACGCGCCGTTCCGCACGCTGTGCCGGGAGTTCAGCGGTGGCAAGGGGCTGTTCGTCAGCGAGATGATCACGACCCGGGCCCTGGTCGAGCGCAACGACAAGACCATGCAGCTGATCAAGTTCGACGCGACCGAGAAGCCGCGCTCGATCCAGTTGTACGGCGTGGACCCGGCGACCGTCGGCAAGGCCGTCCGCATGATCGCGGAGGAGGACCTCGCCGACCACATCGACCTGAACTTCGGCTGCCCGGTGCCGAAGGTGACCCGCAAGGGCGGCGGTTCCGCGCTGCCGTACAAGCGGAACCTGCTGCGGGCGATCCTGCGCGAGGCCGTGAGCGGCGCGGGGGACCTCCCGGTCACCATGAAGATGCGCAAGGGCATCGACGACGATCACATGACCTACCTGGACGCCGGTCGGATCGCCGTCGAGGAGGGCGTGACGGCCATCGCGCTGCACGGCCGTACCGCCGCCCAGCACTACGGCGGTACGGCGGACTGGGACGCCATCGCGCGGCTGAAGGAGCACGTCCCGGAGATCCCGGTGCTGGGCAACGGCGACATCTGGGCGGCCGAGGACGCGCTGCGGATGGTGCGCGAGACGGGCTGCGACGGAGTGGTGGTGGGCCGCGGCTGCCTCGGGCGCCCATGGCTGTTCGCGGACCTGATGGCGGCCTTCGAAGGCCGTACGGCCGCGATCATGCGGCCGACGCTGCGCCAGGTCGCGGACATCATGGTCCGGCACGCCACCCTGCTCGGCGAGTGGATCGGCGACGAGCCGCGCGGAGTCATCGACTTCCGCAAGCACGTGGCCTGGTACCTGAAGGGCTTCGCGGTCGGTTCGGAGATGCGCAAGCGGCTCGCGATCACCTCTTCCCTCGAGGAGCTGCGGGCCGGCCTGGACGAGCTCGACCTCGACCAGGCCTGGCCGCTGGGCGCCGACGGGCCCCGTGGCCGCACGTCCGGCAACAACCGGGTGGTGCTGCCGGACGGCTGGCTCAAGGACCCGTACGACTGCGCGGGGATCGGCGAGGACGCGGAGCTGGACACGTCCGGAGGCTGATGCCCCCGGGGGTCAGCGCTTCGACGGGTGCGGGGTGGAGCCGTACGCCGTCAGGAAGCGGTCGCGGAACGAACTCATCTTCCACACCGGCGCGTTGTGGGCGGGCCGCAGTCCGTCCGTCCAGCCCCAGTCGGCGATCTTGTCGAGCACCTTCGGGTCCTTGGCGACGATCGTGCACGGCACATCACGGCTGGCGTGGTTCCCGCTGACCCGGGAGATCGGCTGGTGGTCGCCGAGGAAGACGAGCACGGTGTCCTCGTTGCCGTAGCGCTCCAGCCACTGGGTCAGAGCGGTCACGGAGTACTGGACGGACTTGCCGTACTCCTCCTTGGACCGGGCGGAGTCGGCGATGACGTCCGCCGGGTTGTTGCCCGCCTTCTGGATGGCGTCGAAGACCGAGCCGTCGCCCAGCTGGTCCCAGCCGACCATCTTCGGGATCGGCGCCCACGGCTGGTGGCTGGAGGTCAGGATGACGAACGACGCCAGCGGCTTGTCGTGCTTCTTGCCGTGCACCCGCTGCTGGAACTGCTCCAGCGCGTACTGGTCCGGCATGGTCGACCAGCTGAACTTCGGTCCCTTGTAGCCCAGCTGGAAGGCGTTGTAGACCTTGTCGAGGCCGTACCACTTCGCCTCCGGCCAGCCCTTCTGCACACCCGGCATGATCCCGACCGTGTCCCAGGCGCCGGACTTCTTGAACGCCTCGGTGAGGGTGAGGTGGTCGCTCGCGGTCACCGTCCGGTAGCGGTTCTGGTTGTTGACCCACAGGCCCGACATGAAGGTGGAGTGGCCCAGCCAGCTGCTGCCGCCGTACGTCGCCGAGGTCAGCCAGCCGCTCTTCGCGTGGAAGCCCGCCTTGGCCAGGGCCTGGGTGCCTGCGTCCAGCGTCCGGTCGACACCGGGGGCCATGACCGGGTCCTCGATCGCGCTGCGGCCGTAGCTCTCGATGAACGTGAAGACCATGTCCTTGCCGCGCAGATCCGGCACGAGCTGCGCGGCCGGGGTGTTGCCGAAGGCGTCGTCCTGGGCGGTCTTGGTGAACTCGCGCTCGTCGCGGACGGTCGCGCGAAGGTTGTCGGCGCGGTACTGGAGCAGCGTGATGGTGTGGTCGGAGGCCAGCTGCATCCCGCCGACCTGGAGGCCGAGGGCCGTGCAGGTCATCCACACCATGCTGAGGACCAGGACGGTGCGTGTGGTGGTGGTGCGGTGCCGGGCCATCACATTGCTGACCCGGACGACGGCGAGCGCGGAGACGGCGGGGACGACGAGGACGAGTGCGATGGCCACCACCAGGGCGGCGAGGGCACCCGCTCCGCCCAGCGTGTCCTTGAGGTAGGCGTAGGCGTCGCTGAACAGGGGCCAGTCGAGGATGACGTTGAAGCCCCGGCCGAGGTACTGGTAGAAGCCGATGTCGAGCACGTCGAGCACGGTCAGCACGCCGAGCGCGATCCCGCCGAGCCAGGCCACGATCAGCCGCGGCCGCCGTGGCAGTGCGGTCAGCACGACGGCGCCGATCAGGGCCTCCACCGGTATCCGGGTGAACACCGCGGGCCGGAAGTCGGGCTTGTTGGGCATGAGGAACGAGGCGACGACCAGGGCACCGGCGAGAACGGTGAGGGCGCCGCCCAGCACGCGGGCGGCCATGGGGTGGCCGGCCCTCCACTTGCGCAGCCCCCGGAGGCGGCGGCCCGTGTCGGCAGTGGGGGTGCCGGTACCGGCTTCGGCGGCGGCCGACCGGGGTTCGTCCTCGGTGCCGGGGGTGGCCGACCGGGGTTCGTCCTCGGTGCCGGGGGTGGCCGACCGGGGTTCGTCCTCGGTGCCGGGGGTGGCCGACCGGGGTTCGTCCTCGGTGCCGGGGGTGGCCGACCGGGGTTCGTCCTCGGTGCCGGGGGTGGCCGACCCGGGTTCGTCCTGGGTGCCGGGGGTGGCCGATCCGGATTCGTTTTTGCGGTCGGCGCCGGACTGGACAGTCGTGGAACTCGCGTCGGGCTCACCGTCGCTGCCGGAGGCGTTGGTGCCGCTCTGGGCTTCCGCGGAGGTCGCGTCGGGCTCGCTGTCGGTGTCAGCGGTGTCGGTGCCGGTTCGGGCTTCCGTCGAGGTCGCGTCGGGCTCGCCGTCGGTGGCGGGCGTGCCGGCGGCCTCCTCGGGGGCGACGTGGGACGCGGCCTCGGTCGTCCTCTCATCCGGGGCGCCGGACTCGGCGCCGGCCGAGGCGGTGTCGTCGGTGGCGGCGCCACCGGCCGGATCCCCGGCCCCGTCCGCGCCGGGCCGGTGCTCCTGGGAGTGCTCGGTCGCCAAGTCGCCGTCGCCGTGCGCCGATGCGTGCGACTCGGCGCTGCCGCCGTCTGAATCCGGCGCCGGCCGATCGTCCTCCGCCGGCAGGACCCCGTCCGTGGCCGCCTCAGCCTTGTCCGTCGTCTGTGGTGAGCGTGTATTGAGAGGCAACCCGAGGGTCCTTCCGTGCGAAGCCCGTGGCGGAGGGCGGGCCACGCTGGGGAGGCTTGAGCCCGCCGTCATCCCGTACGGGCGGCCGGGGACGTGCGTTCAACCACGGTGCCCAGCGCCCGGCAAACACCCGGCAAATCCGAGGTCAACCAGGCTCGGGAGGCCGCGCTAGGCGCCGCCGACCGCGGTGAGCAGTGCGAGCGGTGCCGCCGCCGAGCGCGATTCACGGACGCAGGCGTGCGGATACGGCACCGGCTCCGGATGCGTGTCGCGGCCGTACCCGGCGAGTACCTCCGGCAGCCGGTGGCCCGTGGCCGTCGCCGCCTCGACCAGCGCGTGCGCGACGGTACGGGCCTCGTCGTGCAGCCCGTAGCGGGCGAGCCCCAGCGTGATCAGCGCGTTGTCGTGCGGCCAGACCGAGCCACGGTGGTACGACATCGGGTGGTACGCGGACTGGTCCGCGGCCAGTGTGCGTACGCCCCAGCCGGAGAAGAAGTCGGGCTCCAGCAGCCGTCGGCCGACCAGTTCTCCGTACTCCTTGTCGAGCAGGCCGGACCACAGCAGATGGCCCGCGTCCGACGCGAGCGCGTCCACCTGGCGCCCCTCGCCGTCCAGGGCCAGCGCCGGGAAGGCACGGTTGTCCATCCAGAAGTCCCGCTGGAAGCGGTCGCGCAGATCCCCGGCCGCCTGCTCCAGCAGCGCCGCGTACACCTCGTCGTCCCACACCGTGCGGGCCAGGTGCGCGGTGCGGCGCAGCGCGTCGTAGGCGTACCCCTGCGCACCCGCCGCCATCACCGGACCGACCGGACGGCTGCCGTCGGCCCAGCAGATCGCACCGGGGGAGTCCTTCCAGTTCTGGTTGGCGAGGCCGCCCTGGTCGGCGCGGTAGACGAGATAGCCGCGCGAGGTGAGCCCGCCGTGGTCCAGCATCCAGCCGATCGCCGCGCGGGCGTTGGGTTCCAGCCGGCGGGCCAGTGCCATGTCTCGGGTCTGCTCGACGTAGGCCCCGAGCAGGACCAGGAAGAGCGGCGTCGCGTCGACCGAGCCGTAGTACCGCCCGTAGGGCACCTGCCCGAAGTGCGCCAGCTCCCCGTGCCGCACCTCGTGCACGATCTTCCCCGGCTGGGCCACCGAACGCGTGCCCACCTCGGTGGCCTGCGTCGCGGCGAGAGCGGGCAGCGTGGCCGCGGCCAGCCCGGGGCGGTAGGGCAGGGCGAACAGCGAGGTGAGGAGCGCGTCGCGGCCCAGCAGGGTGAGGAACCAGGGGGCGCCGGCCGCGGGGACGTGCAGCTCCTCGCCGTCGGGGCCGGTCGCGGGCACCTGGAGCGCGGCGAGGTCCGACAGGCCCCGAGCGCAGGCCGTGGCCAGCTCGGGCCAGCCGGTGGGGAAGGCCACGCCCTCCATGAACTCGCCCTCGAGCGCGAGGAGTTGCCTGTTGACGGCGGCGGGGGAAGGCGGGACCACCGGGTCCTGCACCGCCCCGTGCGGCCGGGCGGCGACCCGCAGCGCCAGCTCCGCCGAGCCGTGCGGCTCAAGGTCCAGCGTCCACACTAGGCGGCGGGCGCCCGTGCCCGTCTCCTCCACACCGTCCGGCGGGGGTTCGGCCGTCACGGTCGTACGGGACCGCCACTCGCCGCGCCGGTAGCTGAACTCCACGCCGTCGTCGAGGACCTGACGGGAACGGACGGCACCGGACTTGGCGTACGTACGGTGGTCGGAGCGCAGTTCGAACTGGTCGGTGAAATCGGCGTCCGCGGTGACCGCGACGTGGACGGTCGTCGGCACCGGGCGGTTGCTGGTGACACGCAGCGACTCCACCAACGCGCCGTCGGCGACGGCCTGTTCACGGAAGACGGTGTGCGCGGGCGGCTCCTGGCGGCCGCCGCGCGGCACGAGGACACAGCGGACGGTGTCCCCGCCGGCGACCGGCGTCAGCGTCTCGGGCACCGCACCGTCGACGGTGAGCTGCCACCGGCTCAGGTGCCGTGCGTCCCGTACGAACAATCCGGCCGGGGAACCGCCGCCCCGCACCCCGCTGATGTCCCCGCCGTCGCCCACGGCGGCGAACGTCCCGCCGCGCACGAGCAGATGATGCCGCTCCGTCATCCCCGGTCCCCTCCCTGGTCACTTCTCACTTCTGTCGAACGTGCCGATGCCCGCGGGGGACACGCCGTGTCCGGGGCGTTCGTGCAGCAGGTCGAGCGTGAGCGCGGCGGTCCAGCTGAAGCCGAGCGCGCCGCACGCCTCGCCGGTGTACGGGTCGACGTACTCCGCGAAGTCCGTGGCGTCCGCAGTGGTCAGCAGGGCCTCGCGCAGCCCGTCGGCGCTCGCGCCGTCCCCGTGCGCCCTGAGGCCGCGCTCCACCAGCCAGCCGGTGTTGAACCAGGCGGGCCCACGCCAGTACCGGTGGGGGTCGAAGGCCTCGCCGAGCAGGTCGTAACTCGGTACCAGCCGGGTCGCGCCGCCGAGCCCGAAGTGCGGCCCGCGCAGAGTTCGGACGAGCGCGGCGACGATGTCGCGGGGCAGTGTGGGCGCCAGCAGCGGTATCAGCCCGGAGACACTGCGTTCGGGGATGAGGGAGCCGCCGCACACGTCCCGGCACAGGAACAGCCCCTCCGCCGGGTCCCACAGGCGGTCGACCAGGGCCGCCGTCAGGCGCTCCGCACGGGCGTGCCGCGCCGTGCCCGTGGCGCCGAGCTCCCGGGCGATACGGGCGAGCGCGTGCTCCGACGCGATCAGCAGCGCGTTGAACGCGGGGTCCTCGACCGCGAACGCGCCGCCTCCGGCCGAGGACGTCCCTTCCGGCCCCTCCCGGTACCTCCCGGCCGCTCCGTCCTGGTACCCGCCGTCCCGGTAGTCCGCCGCCAGCCGCACATACCGTCCGTAGTCCAGGTCCGTGGGCCGGTCCTCGGGCGCCCCGTGGTCGAGGTCGGCGCGGCGGAAGGAGCGGGCCGGGGCCGGAGTGACACGGGACAGCGGGGCGTCCCAGGCGGGACTGTTGTCCATGCCCTGCTCCCAGGGGTGGACCACCGAGGCGAGCCCGCCGCCACCCAGGTCGCGGCGGTGCAGCAGATAGCGGTGCCAGGCGGCCAGACGCGGGTGGACCCGGGCCAGGAAGCCGCGCGCCCGGGACAGCCCCGGGTCCGACCGGTGCACCAGCCAGGCGGCCAGCGCGTGCACCGGTGGCTGCACGATGCCCGAGGTCTGTACGGTGCGCGGGGCGCCCGCAGCGCGCCCCGCGGTCGATGAGCGCCAGAAGTCGGGGCTCGGGAAGTACGCGTCGAGCGGCACGGAGGGGTTGAAGACGATGTGCGGGATGCGCCCGTCCGCCCACTGGGCGTCGAGCAGCGTCTCGAGTTCCGTCTGTGCCCTCAGCGGCGAGATGTGCCGCAGGCCTATCGCGATGAACGCCGAGTCCCAGGACCACTGGTGCGGGTACAGACGGCGCGAGGGCACCGTGGAGGTCCCCGTCCAGTTGTCCTCCAGCACCTGCGCCGCCCTGACGTGCAGCGACCCGGCAGGCCCCGCCGGATCGTATACATGGGGACCGGAACGGACGGTCTCACCCGGAGAGGACGCCGGCGGCGGCCCCAAGGGGCGCACAGGACCCGTGGGTTCCGTACGGCGGGTGAGTTGGGTACTTCGGTCCACTCAGGTCTCCCCGAAAGACGTCCGGCCGACGGGTTCGGCAGTGGCTACCGTAGGGTTACGCCTATTTAACACGCAAAACTCAGCATGTAATGCAGGGTCAGTGAACGCAAGGGGGTTCGCATGAGCGGGAGGGCCGGAAAGCCGGGCGGTCAGGCCGGAGCCGGGGATCTGCTCGCGCTGGTGCGCAGCGGCCGCGCCACGACACGGGGCGCCCTGCAGCAGGTCACGGGCCTGTCCCGGGCCACGGTCGGGCAGCGCCTGGACCGCCTCTTCCGGGCCGGCTGGCTGCGCGAGGGGGCGGGCGGACCGGTCGACTCCCCGCTGGGGGGCCGCCCTTCGATCACCCTGGAGCTCGACGACGCCCACGCGGTGGTGCTCGCCGCCGACCTCGACACCCGGCACGCCCGCGCCGCCGTGCTCTCCCTGACCGGCGAAGTGCTCGCCGAGCACTCCGGGGCCCTGGTCATCGAGGACGGCCCCGACGCGGTGCTCGGTGAACTCGGCGGCCGGTTCGCCGAACTGCTGCGGAAGACGGGCCACGGCGCGCACGAGGTGTGCGGGATCGGGCTGGCCGTCCCCGGGCCGGTCGACCGTGACACCGGACGGGTCGTCCAGCCGCCGATCATGCCGGGCTGGGACGGCTACGACATAAGAGGCAGGCTGGGCCGCGCCTTCGCGGAGCGCACGGGCGGTACGGCCGACCTGCCCGTGCTGGTCGACAACGACGCGAACCTGATGGCGTACGGCGAGCAGTGCACCGGCCACCCGGACTGTTCGGCGTTCGTGCTGGTGAAGGTCTCCACCGGCATCGGCGCGGGTGTGGTCGTCGACAGCCGGATCTACCGCGGGATCGACGGCGGCGCCGGGGACATCGGCCACATCCGCGTTCCCGACGGTGCCGATGCGCTGTGCCGGTGCGGTTCGTACGGCTGTCTGGCGGCCGTCGCGAGCGGCGGTGCCGTCGCCCGCCGGCTCGCGGAGGCGGGAGTGCCGGCCGCCTCGGGCTCGGACGTACGGGATCTGCTGGCCGCCGGGCACCCGGAGGCCGCCGCGCTGGCACGGCAGGCGGGGCGGCTGGTCGGGGAGGTCCTCGCGACCGTGGTGACCCTGCTGAACCCCGGGGTCCTGATGATCGCCGGCGATTTGGCCGGAACACCCTTCCTCACCGGTGTCCGGGAACTGCTGTACCAGCGGGCGCTGCCCCGCTCCACGGCGCACCTGGAAGTGGTGACCTCGCAGCTCGGGGAGCGGGCGGGGCTGATCGGGGCCGGTGCGCTGGTCGTGGAGCACCTCTACGCCCCGGAGCGGGTGGAGGAGCGGCTGCTCGCGCTCGGGGTGTGACGGGGGTGGCGGCCTGCCCTGTGGACGGGCGTGTTTCTGTCCGGATGCCCGTCCGCATGGTGAAAGCCGGCCGCCTCGCATAGCGTGATTCTCGCCACCCCTGATAGGGGTTGCGCTCAGATGAGCGGTTCCAGTGCGACTGCACTTCTCCAAGGGGTGGCACTGAGTGCCACCCCTTGATCGTTCATCGATCGAAATCAGAAGTGCCGACAGCTGCTCATTCGAGCGTTTGGACGTGCCTAAGGACGTTGATGCGTTCAAGAAGTGAAAACAACACCCGATGGGCGGTTGCCGAGCCTTGACTTTCGATCTGGTGGCGGACGAGTGGGTACAGGCTTGTGACGCACAAGTGGACGTACCCAGACGCCTTCGATCTGGGTATGTTCCTCGCCGTCAGGGCAGCCACCGCGTCCTCGAGGAGTCGAGACCGTGTCGGAAAACAAAGATCACCACGTAGCCGAGAACGGCGCCGAGGGCGCGAAGTTCGTTTACGACTTCACCGAAGGCAACAAGGACCTCAAGGACCTCCTTGGTGGCAAGGGTGCCAACCTCGCCGAGATGACCAACCTGGGCCTTCCCGTCCCTCCGGGCTTCACCATCACCACCGAGGCCTGCAAGGTCTACCTCGACAGCGGCGAGGAGCCCGCGGCACTGCGTGACGAGGTGAGTGCACACCTCACCGCGCTCGAGGAGCGGATGGGCAAGAAGCTCGGCCAGGCCGACAACCCGCTGCTCGTCTCGGTCCGCTCCGGTGCGAAGTTCTCGATGCCGGGGATGATGGACACCGTCCTCAACATCGGCCTCTCCGACAAGTCGGTCCAGGGCCTGGCGAAGCAGGCCGGCGACGAGCGCTTCGCGTGGGACTCCTACCGCCGCCTCATCCAGATGTTCGGCAAGACCGTCCTCGGCGTCGACGGCGACCTCTTCGAGGACGCGCTCGAGGCGGCCAAGGTGGCCAAGAAGGTCACGGTCGACACTGAGCTGGAGGCCGCGGACCTGAAGAAGCTGGTCACCAAGTTCAAGAAGATCGTCAAGGCCGAGGCCGGGCGCGACTTCCCGCAGGACCCGCGCGAGCAGATGGACCTCGCCATCAAGGCGGTCTTCGACTCCTGGAACGGCGACCGGGCCAAGCTCTACCGCCGCCAGGAGCGCATCCCGCACGACCTCGGTACGGCCGTGAACGTCTGCTCGATGGTCTTCGGCAACCTGGGCCCCGACTCGGGCACCGGTGTGGCGTTCACCCGTGACCCCGCCTCCGGCCACCAGGGCGTGTACGGCGACTACCTGCAGAACGCGCAGGGCGAGGACGTGGTGGCGGGCATCCGCAACACGGTGCCGCTCGCCGAGCTGGAGCAGATCGACAAGAAGTCGTACGACCAGCTGATGCAGATCATGGAGACGCTGGAGAACCACTACAAGGATCTCTGCGACATCGAATTCACCATCGAGCGCGGCCAGCTGTGGATGCTGCAGACCCGCGTCGGCAAGCGCACCGCGGGCGCGGCCTTCCGGATCGCGACGCAGCTGGTGGACCAGGGCCTGATCGACGAGGCGGAGGCGCTGCAGCGGGTGACGGGCGCGCAGCTCGCGCAGCTGATGTTCCCGCGCTTCGACGAGCAGGCGAAGGTCGAGCAGGTCGGCCGGGGCATCGCGGCCTCGCCGGGCGCGGCGGTCGGCAAGGCGGTCTTCGACTCGTACACCGCGGTGAAATGGTCCCGCTCGGGCGAGAAGGTCATCCTGGTCCGCCGCGAGACGAACCCGGACGACCTGGACGGAATGATCGCGGCCGAGGGCATTCTCACCTCGCGCGGCGGCAAGACCTCCCACGCGGCCGTGGTCGCGCGCGGCATGGGCAAGACCTGCGTATGCGGCGCGGAGGAGCTGGAGGTCGACACCAAGCGCCGGCGGATGGTCGTGCCGGGCGGGCACGTGGTCGAGGAGGGCGACCTCATCTCGATCGACGGGTCGAGCGGCAAGGTGTACCTCGGTGAGGTCCCGGTGGTCCCCTCCCCGGTGGTGGAGTACTTCGAGGGCAGGATGCACGCGGGCGCCGACGACGCCGACGAGCTCGTCGAGGCCGTGCACCGGATCATGGCGTTCGCCGACCGCAAGCGCCGCCTGCGCGTCCGCGCCAACGCGGACAACGCCGAGGACGCGCTGCGGGCGCGGCGCTTCGGCGCGCAGGGCATCGGCCTGTGCCGTACGGAGCACATGTTCCTCGGCGACCGGCGTGAGCTGGTCGAGCGCCTGATCCTGGCGGACACGGAGACCGAGCGCGAGGAGTCCCTCAAGGAGCTGCTGCCGCTCCAGAAGCAGGACTTCGTCGAGCTCTTCGAGGCGATGGACGGCCTCCCGGTGACGATCCGCCTGCTGGACCCGCCGCTGCACGAGTTCCTGCCCGACATCACCGAGCTGTCGGTGCGTGTGGCGCTGGCGGAGTCCCGTCAGGAGCCGCACGAGAACGAGCTGCGCCTGCTCCAGGCCGTGCACCGCCTGCACGAGCAGAACCCGATGCTGGGCCTGCGGGGCGTACGCCTCGGCCTGGTCATCCCGGGCCTGTTCACGATGCAGGTGCGGGCCATCGCGGAGGCGGCTGCCGAGCGCAAGGCCGCGAAGGGCGACCCGCGCGCCGAGGTCATGATCCCGCTCGTGGGCACGGTCCAGGAGCTGGAGATCGTGCGCGAGGAGGCCGACCGGGTCATCGCCGAGGTCGAGGCTGCCTCGGGGACGCAGCTGAAGCTGGCGATCGGCACGATGATCGAGCTGCCGCGCGCCGCGCTGACCGCCGGTCAGATCGCGGAGGCCGCCGAGTTCTTCTCCTTCGGCACGAACGACCTGACCCAGACCGTGTGGGGCTTCAGCCGGGACGACGTGGAGGCGTCGTTCTTCACGGCCTACCTGGAGAAGGGCATCTTCGGCGTCAGCCCCTTCGAGACGATCGACAGGGACGGCGTCGGCTCCCTGGTGAAGGCGGCCGCCGAAGCCGGCCGCGCCACCCGCCCCGGTCTCAAGCTCGGCGTCTGCGGCGAGCACGGCGGCGACCCCGAGTCGGTCCACTTCTTCCACGAGGTCGGACTCGACTACGTCTCCTGCTCGCCGTTCCGGATCCCGGTGGCGCGTCTGGAGGCGGGCCGGGCGGCGTCGCAGGCGGAGGACAGCGACCACCGCTGAGAGACCCCGGGATCGTCGTCGGGCCCTGACCCTCACCGATACGACGACGATCCCGGCGCACCGGAAGGGGCGGCACCCTGTGCGGGGGTGCCGCCCCTCCCTGCATTGTCTGCGGAGACTGTCAAGCTAAGTCGCTGACCAGGCCAAATGGCGTTTGCTGGCGTTGATTGCCGTTGAACCCGCCCGAAGCAGTTGTGCCCTCGTTGTGCCCTGGGATGGCTCCCCAGGCAGGACTTGGACCTGCGGCCAAGCGCTTAGAAGGCGCTTGGCGGGTTGAGGCTCATCCTCGCGTTGACCTGTGTCTATCCCTCAGCTGGACGCCCAACAAGCCGGATTTCGACACGGATTCGACAGGCGCCCAAGTCTGTCTGGCGCCGCAGTCTGTTGCTGCGGGGGCTGATGGGGCTCTAGAACGGCTCTGACCAGAGTTCCGTGAAGCCCCGTTTCGCCCCGCACACAACAGATGCCCAGTTCGGATGGCCCATGCGCCTATCCGAGTGCCTTCCGGACGTCCCACGAGCGGGGGACGCGCGCTGAGGGGTATGTCGTTTCGAGCAAGGCGGCCCTGGGATCGATGAGGAGATAGCTATGTACGCAGTGGTTCGGCGGTACGAAGGGGTGACGGATCCTGCCGAGGCGGGACGCCGAGTGGACGAGGGATTCGTCCCCCTCCTCCGCCAAGTCCCCGGCTTCGTGGCCTACTACTGGGTTGACGGCGGGAATGGAGTGATGGTCTCTACCAGCGTCTATGAAGACCAAGCCGGGGCCGACGAGTCAGTCAAGCGGGCGACGGACTTCGTACGGGACAACCTCGCGTCGTTGCTTCCCAACTCTCCTCAGGTCACGGCCGGTCACGTCGTGGCTGTTGGGTAGCGACCTCCGCAGTGGGGCTGGATCCCCAGTATCCCCGTGCTGCTGACCTGGCCATTCACAAAACTCCGACCAGAGCCGTTTTGTCTCTGTCCGCAGTCCCGTGATCGGACAACGCCAACGCCCCTCACCAGCGCAGTAGGCTGGCTGGGTAACTGATCACGGCATCGAGTTCCCCGCTTTTCGTCCGCATGTTGTGCCGGCGGTTCTCGCTCTGACGAGTCCCTCATGGCAACGCGACGTGTGGCTTCAGCCGGAGGAACTCGAGGATCTGGGCTACGTGGTCAACGTGCTGTTCGACGACTTCTGCAACGCTGACGACTCGGGTGAGCACCGCTTTAGGAGCGAGGTGGGCGACCACGGGCGTGACCTGCGGGGTCCCTGCCTTGGCCGAGTCCGACGGCGGGCACCCCTATGCCCCCCGAGTCCCCGTGAGTCCCCGTCCGTTCTGGCACGAGAGTGGCACGGCTCCGGAGGGCCCTTCGGTTGCTCACGAAGTCGCTGGGCACAGTCTCACGTCGGTGTGGGCAGCCATGGCCTGTCCACAGATGGTCCGCGGCGTGGTGACTAGATCGCGGCCCGAGTGACGTAGTAGCTCGACGTGGCGGATCGATGGAGCGCGGCGCGTCTGTACAGCCACAACTGACCCAGAGACGGCCCGGGCACCCCGTCCACCACGACAAACGGGAACCTTCGGCTGCTCAGCAGAATGGCGTGTGATCATCGTCCCCATGGTGGATGTGACCTTGAACGAAGCGACCGGCTCCGTGGTCGCGATGAAGCTGCAAACCCCCACGTGGGAGCTGAATATCTGGGCCCCCGCTGCGGACTTCGTGCGACTCCACGGCATCGACGACGCGGACTGGAACGCACGCCGCTCACTCGCGATCGGCACATCCGCCGATGCCCCCGTTTACTGGGCGAAGAGTGGAGACCAAGCGGTCATCCTCATCGGCCACGATGACGAAACATGGGATATCGCCCTCTCAGTGCCCGTGGCGACCGTGCACGAGATCGCCTCTCTCGCCGAACGACATATGGCAGAGCACGCCCACCAAAGGCCAACGCTCCACCCCCGCAATGATCTACGGGACATGCCCTAATCCTGGTGACGGTTGCCGTTGCGGCTCTCTGTCATGACCCGCATACAACGTGCACGGTGGAGTAAGCCGCGGCGGCAGCTTTACGGTTCGACGTCATCCTTATCAGGTCGATCACGGGTGTCTGTCAACTCGACCAACCACCACTGCGCCTCGGCCGATCGTCCACTGAGGTTCGGCGCCGATCGCTGTTGTTCGTGCTTGTTGGTGTCAGCCGCTGGTGTCAGCCGCCGCACGTGGTCTTGACGGGGGCTGCCTGTTCCGGCCTGCGTGCCGTGGCACTCACCTCTGGATGTCGGCGAGGAGGGCAAGGACCTTGGGCCAGCCCTGCTCCTTCGCGACAGCGTTGCCGACGCGATTGCCGCCCAGGGATGGGTCAACCGTGCCCTCCGGGAGGAAAGGGAAGGTTCCGACACCGTGCCCGGCCCCGGGGTAGATCAGCGCCTGGTACGGGTACCGGTCCTGGGCGGCGTGCAGCTCCCCGGTGATCGCCTTGACGTAGGTCGGTGATGGCCATAGGGCGTCGTCTGCTCCGGCGATGGCCAGAAGGGGTCCGCTGAGGTGGTCCAGCGGGATGCTGCCCTGGGGGATGGGATGCCCGTCCTTGGTCCAGGCGTTGCCCCCGCCGAATCCCTGGTTGACGTTGGACGACGGGGAGTACACGACGGCGCCGTGGATCAGACGGGGATAGTTCTCGGCGAGGAGCAGGGCGGGTTCGCTGCCTCGGGAGTAACCCATGGCGATGATGTGTGAGGGGTCCACGCCGGGCTGGGCTGCCAGCAGGTGGGCGGCGGTGGCGAAGTACTCCAGCGGGACGTTGCGTAGGGTGGCGGGCAGGCCGGGCTCCCCGAAGTAGCCCAGGGCCAGCGTCGGGTAGCCGTGGGAGGCCAGCAGAGCCGCCTCCCACTTCATGCTGACACCGCCTTCGGATCCGCCGAAGACCAACACGGCCGGGTGCCGAGGAGTGCCGGGCCGCAGCAGGAACATCTCTCCGACGACCTTGTCGTGGGCCAGGGTGAGCGTTCGGGCGCTGACTCCCTTGGCCTCGCCTTCGCGGGTGAGCATGCGGCTCGCCAACTGCCGCCCATGCGCCGTCACGGTGATCTTCACGGCGTACGAGGGGGAGGACTCAGGGGAATGGAGGGAGAAGTAGTCACTGTTCGGGTCGCCGGTAGGGGGCCTCATCGACCAGAACAGGCCCATTCCGTCGACCGTGTTGTACGTCCCCGACACCGGCCTCGTCGTGGAGAGATCAACGATGCCGTGGTCGTCCGCGGTGAATTTTGCCTGGCCGTGCCACACCTTGCCGTCGCGTGCGGTCGCCGACGAGCCGACAGTAATCTCGTCGTGTGGCTCCAGACCACTGATCCTCAAGTGAACGGCCTGATCAGCCAGGGCTATCGGCGCATCGACCCCGATGACTGCCCTGGTACTGGCGGGCATCCCCGAGGAGCATCCCGCCGTCCCCCAGCCGATCACGACGGCTACCGCCAGGGCCCATCCCCGCAACCGCCGTAACGACACGTTGCCCCCACTCACCGGGAATTGATCAACCACACTGATCTTGAAGTGCCCGCCGAGTCAACCCTGGGGCCCACACTTTGACGCGCGGGCGGCGGAGTTTTAATGGCTCTCCGGGTATGGGTGTGGGTGACTGGGTGTGATCTCGGCGTCAATGTGTTGACCGGGTTGGATGGTTCCGTCCCAGGGCGGTGGAATGCAGGACGCGCACGGGGTGGACCGTAGGTTTGGAGGTTGTCGAAGACCGTCCTGACCTGCCGGAGAGCCAGCGCCGTGCGCGTTACCACTGCATTCAACCGCCTTCTGGACCTTCCCGGCGCGAGCGTCACCGACGTGTCGTTCGGCGAGGACCGCGTGATCGTGGACGTGGTGCTGACCCGTCGGCGTCTGGTCTGCCCGGAGGCTGGCTGTGACTTCACCGCTGCGTCGCGGTACGACACCCGGCCGGTCTCCTCCTGCTGGCGGCATCTGGACCTGGGCCGCTGGGGCCTGGTCCTGCGTGCAAACCTTCGCCGCCTGGACTGTCCCCAGCACGGTGTCAAGATCGAGGCCGTCCCCTTCGCCAGGCACCGCTCCGGCTTCACCCGAGACTTCGAGGACGTCGTCGCCTACCTGGCCACCCGCACCGACAAGACCACCATCACCCGCCTGCAGCGCGTCGACTGGGACACTGTGGGCCGCATCTGCGCCCGCGTGGTCACCGACGGCCTGGACACCGACCGGCTCGACGGCCTGGTCGCCATCGGCGTCGACGAAGTGAGCTGGAAGAAGCACCACAACTACCTCACCTTGGTCGCCGACCACACCGGGAAGAAGATCGTCTGGGGCGCCGAGGGCAAGGACAGCGAGACGCTCGACCGGTTCTTCGCCGAGCTCGGCCCCGAGCGTGCCGCACGACTGGCCGCGGTGAGCATGGACATGGGCCCGGCCTTCGCCAAGAGCGTCCGCGAGAAGGGCCACGCCCCGCAGGCCGCGATCTGCATCGACCCCTTCCACGCCGTCAAGCTCGTCGGCGACGCCCTGGACACTGTGCGCCGCGAAGCCTGGAACGAGATGCGCGGGCTCGGCGACCAGGAAGGAGCGAAGAAGTTCAAGGGCGCCCGCTGGTCGCTGCTCAAGAACCCGGAGAACCTCACCGACGAACAGGCATCCACACTCCGCAAGCTCCGCCGCAAAGGCGGCGGCATCTGGCGGGCCTACCGCCTCAAGGAGTCCTTCCGGGCCATCTTCGCCGGCGACCTGAACGCCGACGAGGCCGCCGAGTTGATCGACCGCTGGACCTCCCAGGCCCAGCGTTCCCAGCTCCCCGCCTTCATCAAGGTCGCCAAGACCATCCGCAAGTTCCGCGACGGGATCCTCGCCTCGATCCGCATGAAGATCAACAATGGGCGGGCGGAGGGCCTCAACAACCACGTCCGCCTACTGGTCCGACGCGCCTACGGCTTCCACACCGCCACAGCCGCACTCTCCCTGGTCATGCTCACCTGCGGACCCATCACCCTCGTCCTACCCTGGGAGCGCCCCCCAACTCGCACCGGCTGACCCACACCGATGCCGGGAGAGCCGTTTTAATGACCCCGTACTCCTAGGCTGGACAGCGAAGTTGAGCGGCTGCACTATCGGGTTCATGATTCTCGTGGCGCCAGCAGCGCTGGTGGTGTTGGGGTTCCTCGTCTTGGGCGTCCTCGTCGACCGGCGCGCACGACGCCGTGGGAGTACGAACCGAGACAGCCGCAGTATGGAGCTCGATGCGCGGGAGTCTCGGCGTGATCTGCGCGCCTGGAAGCGTGCGTCCATGGGCAACAGCGGAGAGGATCTCTCCTGGATGAATCATCGTAGGCGATGAGCTGAGCCTGTCACGGTGCTGCGGCCACGTTGACGCATTAGGTCGGCGTAGCGACTTTGGCCGGGAGTTTCAATGACCCAGTCAAGCGCCGCTGCCCGGGTCCTGGAGCACTAGTTTGGAAGACGCCGTATGCGGATGGCGGCTGACCTGGCAACTCCCTGACCTGCGCCGGAGCGTGATCGGCGCCGCTGTTCCCCGTGAGTCCCCGCTGTGTCCCGTCGGACCGGGCACGCAACGGGCACGCAGGGCACAGCCGACCTTCTGTTTTTCAGGCGAGGGGCTGCTGTACAGCAGGATCCGGACCAGGGGCGAGGTCATGGAGCGGGAACAGCTCGAACGACTGCTCGGCGGTGGCGACGAGACGTCGTTGGCCGCTCTGGCTGCTCTCCGCACCGGCGCATCTCACTTTGTCTGGGACGGCGTCTGAGACGGACTAGGGGCTCGTGTCGGTCGGGTGCGGTTGTGGTGGTTGCTGTACAGCAGAGCTGCGCGGTGCGTCCGTGCCTGGCCCCAAAATCGAGCGACTGGTCACTCGTACGCAGCTACCATCCGCTCATGATCGAGGTGCGGGCGATGGAGCTGAGTGACATAGACGCCGTTTCGGCGGTCCGGGTGAGCGGCTGGCGGGCGGCGTACGCCGGGATCGTGCCGCAGAGCTACCTCGATGCCATGAGCGTCAAAGAGGACGCGGCCCAGCGTCGGGAGTGGTTCAAGGCGGCCGGGAACCAGGTAGAGAACCTCGTCGCCACTGACGTTGGCACGGTGACCGGGTGGGCCGCAATGGGGCTGCGCCTTGGCGATCCCGACGGGGGCGCGACCGGTGAGCTTTACGCCCTCTACGTGCGGCCGGATCGGATAGGAACTGGCATGGGCCGACGGCTAATGGAGGCAGTACGTTCGTTGGCCGACGAGCTCGGATTCCGGCGTCTGGAACTGTGGGTCCTCGCGGACAACGTCCGGGCGCTGCGGTTCTACGAGCGCGCGGGTTTCTCGCCAGACGGCGCCGAGCGAGTCGAGGAGTACGACGGCGTTCCGCTCAGAGATGTGCGGTATGTGGGCGACGTGCGCCTCTCCGCCTGAGCTGAGCCCCACCCTGCCGCCGCCCGCGCGGCTGGCGGTCGGCTTTGGGCTGGAGCTGCCATGGGTCGCGAGATCATGGGGCCGTACGCTGGCCGAGAGCCCTAGTTTGGAAGACGCCGTATGCGGATCACGGCTGACCTGGCAACTCCTCGAGCTGGGTCGGAGCGAGATCGGCGCCGGTGTTCCCCGTGAGTCCCCGCTGGTTCCCGCCGGACCGGGCACGATGCCGGAACCGTGATCACGCGGTCGGCTCACGGTCATTGGCTGGCCCTCACCTCTCGTTGCCGTCTTACCGTGCCTCTTGCGACGCTCAACTGCGTCCCTGTGCCTGTAGGAATCGCGTTGCGAGCATCCACCCAAACGTTGGACCATGATCGCCATGAGCCGTCCGAAGCCCGTCATCGACTGCGAAGACTTCGTCTTGCGTCGTTGGCGGCTCCAGGAAGACTTCCAGACCCTGTTCCAGCTGATCGAAGAGTCACTTCACCATCTGCAGCCGTGGATGCCCTGGGTGGCTGGCCACAGCCAGCAGGCCACCTCCGACTTCCTGGCCCGTTGCGACCCAGAATGGCGTGCCGGCCAGGCGTACCACTATGCAATCAGCGACGCGGGAAAGCTGGTAGGTAGCTGCTCTCTGTTCCGCATCGCCGATACGCGCGGTCGGGAGATGGGGTACTGGCTACATCCAGCCGCCACAGGTAGGGGCCGGGGGTTCCCCCCGAGAAGTAGACACCGGTTTGTATGCTTATGCGGCAAGTGTGAGTGTAGCTGAGTGTCGGGCCTCGTAGGCGACGGGGCTGAGCTGGCCGTTCTTCTTGTGTCTGCGGCGGGTGTTGTAGCGCGTGAGCCAGCGGAACACGGACAGCCGGCAGGCGCGGGCGCCGTCCCAGCGGCGGGCGCCTTGCAGTGTTTCGCGTTTCAGGGATGCGTGGAAGCTCTCGCAGGCGGCGTTGTCCGCGCTGGTGCCGACGGCGCCCATGGACTGGGTGATGCCCAACTCCTTGCACAGGTCGGCGAATTCCTTCGACGTGTACTGGGCTCCGTGATCGCTGTGGAAGATCGCCCCGTCCAGGCTGCCGCGGGTCGTGGCGGCCATCCGCAGCGCGTCGGCGACCAGTTCGGTGCGCATGTGGTCGGCGATGGAGTAGCCGACCACCCGGCGGCTGAAGCAATCCAGCACGGTGGCGAGATAGAGGAACTCGCCGTCGCCGACGGGCAGATAGGTTATGTCGCCCATGTACTTCGCACCCGGCTCGGCGGCGGTGAAGTCCCGGCCGAACAGGTCCGGCACCACCTGGTTCGCCGGCTCGGGCACGGTGGTGCGGACTTTCTTGCGCAGGTGCACCCCGACGATGTTGAACTTGCGCATGACGCGGGCCACCTTCTTCTCGTTGATCTCCATGCCGTGCGTGTCCCGCAGCTCGGCGGTGACGCGCGGGGAGCCGTAGGTGCCGTCGGAGTCGTCGTGCACGGCCTTGATCTTCGTCGCCAGGGCCGCCTCGGTCCGCTCCCGCGCGGCGCGGGCCTCGCGACCCGCCCGCCACTTGTAGAAGCTGGAGCGGTGCACGTCGAGCACCTGGCACAGCCGCTTGACCGGGTAGGTCTCGCAGTGGTCCTCGATGAACTGGCAGCGGCCTACCAGGTCATCTCCGAGGCGAAAAACTTCGTCGCCTTGCGCAGAATGTCCCGCTCGGTGGCGAGCGTGGCGTTCTCCTTGCGGGCGGCCTTCAGCTCGGCCTCCAGGGCCTGGATGCGGGCTGCGAGCTCCTCGCGGGTGGCCTCGACGGCCGGGGTGGTGCTGGTCACGTTCTTCCTGGTCAAGCCGGTGGTGCTGCCGCCGCGGGCGCGGTCGGCGCGGATCCAGTTCCGCAGGGTCTCCGCGTTGAGTCCCAGGTCACGCGCGGCTTGCGCGATCGTGAGATCAGCATCCGAGTGGAACAGGGCCACGGCGTCGGCCTTGAACTCGGGCGAATAGACCTTCATCACCATAATCGGTCACCCTCTCCCGACCCCCACCGGGGTCGAGGTCAGGGTGTCCACCACTCAGGGGGAGGCTCCGCCTGGCCACACGAGCAGCGGCAGCCATGACGAAGGAAGCGTTCGCGCTGCCAGGCGTCGAGTACGTACAGATAGTGCATGACCTGGCCAACACTGCCAGCGAGGCGGTGCCCCGACGCCTTGGCTTCACGCAGGTGGGATACAAGCCTGGTGAGCAACCGCTGGCATCGTGCGAGAGTGGCACAGACGCAGTCTGGCAGCTTTACCTCGCCGGTCCATAGACCGAACCCTGTACTGGAAACGGGTCGCTCTGGAGTGGCTTCAAGCGTTGGTTGCCATGGTCTGCGCCTTGGATGCGCGGTCGGCGTAGCGACTTTGGCCGGGAGCTGCTTTGGCGCGAGTGATCATGGCCCCGTAAGCTTCCGGCGCGTCGGGCAGTCTGTGGACCTGCCCGGTAAAGCACGACGTTGGGGCCATGATCTTCGAGGCTCGCGCCAAAGTGGCTGGCTAAAGTCGCGGAGCCGACCGCCCCCGCCACGACGTGTTCTGACCTCATGCCGGTGTGCCTGCCTCTTGGGCGGGAGCGGGCGGCCGGCGGTGCCGAGCGGGGCGGAGACATGAGCGCGGGCGCCGCCGGCCGCCCGCTCCCGCCCGGAGGAGCGAAGCGACGACGGGTGCTTGATGAAGTAGGGAAAGTCTTACCGCGCCGAGATCAACTGCGCTGTCTTGTCTCGGTTGATGCTTGACGTTGTGGCTTCACCTGATGCTTGACACCGCTTGCCTCGACTGGTCGGGATGACTGTGATCAGTCAGGGGATCCCGGGAGGGCGTCGTAGGCATCGCCCAGGTCCGGCAGGTGGTCCATCGGGTTGCCCCCGCGTAGGCGCAGCAACCACCCGAGCAGCTCAGCCATCGACAGGGCGACGATGGGCATCTCTCCCACCAGGCCGAAGCTGTCCCATGCCGTGAGATAGCAGCGCCCTACTCGTTCCGGGTGCAGATCGACAACCACCAGCTGCCCGCCCGTGGCACCTGGCGCCTCCTGCGCGATCACGTAGCAGGAATTCGTGAGATCTGCTGGATCCTCTGCGGCCACCTGCTCGGCGACCTCTGGCGTCAGCAACAGAGGCCCTGCGGGCACCACGCCAGACGGACCGGTAAGCCACCACGGATAGTCCGCGTCCACGTGCAAGGAGACGCCGGCACACAACTGGTGCAGCTCACGGAGATCGGTGGGAACGCGATGACGAGCGTCCACCGTCACCGACCTGCTATCAGGTGATTCGACCACGCACCCCGGGTGCGCCTGAATCTCGGCGAGCAAGTCCCGCAAGTTCCCAGGGGCGTTGTCGAGATCAGTCACGATGCCGAGATCAACTGCCTGCCGTCGTGGCTTCGAACATGTGGGCCGTTGCCGTCCAAGGCGTCCAGGAGTCGGATCGCGAAGACTTCGGCCATGCGCTCGCTGACCTCGTCGGGTGTGAGCCATTCGACTGCGGTGGACTCGGTGGAGGTGCGCTCGGTGCCGCCTGAGGGCTTGCAGCGGAAGACGAGGGCCACGATGCCGCGGGTCGTGTTCTTGTAGACCCCGGTGAGTTCGTCGACCTCGACGTGGATGCCGGTCTCTTCCAGGACCTCGCGGGCGACGCCTGCCTCGGGGGTCTCGTTGAGTTCGAGTACGCCGCCGGGGAGCTCCCAAGTGCCGTTGTCCGCTCGGCGGATTGCCAGGAGGCGTCCGTCTTCGCGCACTACTACTCCGGCCACGGACACGGAGTGCAGCGGCGTTGACTGGCCTTCCTGGGCACTGTTACTCATGTACAGGAGCATAGGAGGAAGAGGAGGACTATGGGAACAGCGGTAGGAGGTGAGAGGGCTGTACCTCGGTACGTGCAGATCGCCGAGGAGATCGTGCAGCAGATCCGGGCTGGTGTCCTCAAGCCTGGTGAGATGGTGCCGAGTGAGTCGGAGCTGGTGGACCGCTACGGCGTCTCGGGTGGCACGATTCGTAAGGCCATGGTCGAGGTCCGCGCGAGCGGGCTTGTCGAGACGCGGCATGGCAAGGGCTCGATCGTGAAGGATCGCCCGCCGGTACGGCATCGTTCCTCCGACCGCTTCCGGCGCTCGCACCGCCAGGGCGGCAAGGCTGCCTACCTCGCGGAGTCTGCACAGTCCGGCGCCACGGCCAAGGTGAGCGTCCTCTATATCGGCCCCATGGAGGCCCCCGAGGATGCCGCCCAGCGACTGGGCATCGCCGCCGGCACCCAGGTGCTCGCCCGGCGTCGCCTCTACTTCCGTAACGGCACCCCCGTCGAGACCGCGACGTCGTACCTCCCGTGGGATGTCGTCAAGGACATCCCCGAGCTGTTCGCCGAGAACCCCGGCGGCGGTGGCATCTACGCCCGACTCGAGGACCACGGGCACGAGTTCGCCGAGTTCGTGGAGACGCTGCAGGCGCGTACGGCCTCCAAGGCTGAGGCGTCGGAGCTGGCGCTCAGCCCGGGTGCGCCGGTGGTTCATCTGATCCGCGAGGCGCGTACGACCGAGGGCCGTGTGGTGGAGGTCTGTGACACGCTCATGGCCGCTGACCAGTTCATCTTCGAGTACCGGATCCCTGCCTCAGACTGACGCAGCCTCAACTCTCCTCAACCCGTTGCGAGTTCTTCTTCGCGGCGGGTTGACTCATGTATAGGAGTCAGACACTCTTCTTCATGTCACTCATGTACATGAGTGACGGAGCCCAACCTCTATAGAGGAGTGATCTGCTGTGCGTCAGATTCCTGTCGACACCTCCGCGGCGACCGTGATGGTCGCCAAGACTCCGCAGCCGAAGGTCAAGGACCGTCGGACCGGTGAGATCGCCACCGATGCCGAGACGGGCGCGAAGTTGATGACCGTGGACGTGATGTTCGCGGCGAACGACGAGGTAGAGATCCTGTCCGTCACCGTTCCCGAGCCCGGTATCTCCGGTGAGCTGGCCATGGGCACCCCGGTCGCGCTCACGGGTCTGATCGCCCGGCCGTGGGAGAACGACTTCAACGGGCAGAAGCGGCACGGGATCGCGTTCCGCGCGGTCGCGGTCACCTCGCTCGCCGCTGCTGCGGCGAAGCCCAAGGCGGCCTGACGATGACCGGGTTCACGGTCGCGCTGGTGCTGGTCGCTGCTGCCGCGGGTCTCCTGCGGTGGCGGCGCCCCGCCTGGTACTGGATGACCTTCGGGGTCACCCTCGCCTCGCTCCGGGTCCTGGTCCGCTACGCCACGGTCATGGACGCCTGCGGGCTGACCGTCCCCCCGTCGCGGTGGCGGCTGGCGTTAGCCCGGGCCACCAACCGGCCCGCCCCGGAATCCCGCCCGCCGCGCATCCTGCGCCTGCGCCCGACGCGGACCGGCCTGATCTTGCGCTTGAAACTGCGGCCCGGGCAGGACGCCTTCGACGTTGCCGCCGCCTCCGACCGGCTGCGCCACTCCTTCTCCATGTACGGCGTCACCTCGCGGGAGATTCGCTCGGGTGTGGTCGAGGTGCGGATGACCGGCTACGACGTGCTTAAGCGGGTGCACATGCCCGCCAAGACCGACACCCGCTCCATGCGGGTCCCGGTGGCGTTGCGGGAGGACGGCTCGGTCCACTACCGCGACTACCGGGCGATACCCCACGCCCTCACCCTGGGCGCCACCGAGTCCGGCAAGTCCGTCTACCAGCGCAACCTGGTCGCCGGACTCGCCGCGCAGGATGTTGCCCTGGTCGGGATCGACTGCAAGCAGGGGGTGGAGCTGTTCCCGCTGGCCCGCCGGTTCTCCGCCCTGGCGGATAACCCCGACACCGCCGCCGAACTCCTCGACGCACTTGTGACCCGCATGGGAGAGGTCTACCAGCTCATCCGCGCCGAACAGCGCATCACCTCGGCCGTCCCGGACGCGGAGATCGCCGCAGACATCTGGGACCTGCCCGAGGACCTGCGTCCGACCCCGATCGTGGTGCTGGTCGACGAGGTCGCCGAACTCGCCCTGTTCGCCTCCAAGGAGGAGGAGAAGCGCCGGGACCGCATCATCACCGCCCTGGTCCGGCTGGCCCAGTTGGGCCGTGCGGCCGGCATCTACCTGGAGATCTGCGGGCAGCGCTTCGGCTCCGAACTCGGCAAGGGCATCACCATGCTCCGCGCCCAGCTCACCGGCCGCACCGCCCACCGCGTCAACGACGAAACCTCCGCCAACATGGCCTTCGGAGACATCTCCCCGGACGCCGTCCTCGCCGCCATCCAGATCCCCTCCGAAATGCGCGGCGTGGCCATCGCCGGGGACTCCACCGGCGGCTGGCACCGCATCCGCGCCCCGCACACCTCCCTGCGCCAGGCCGCCAACCTCTGCAACCGACACGCCCACCGGACCCCGGACCTGCCCGAACTGGCGCCGTTCCGGCCCGCGCTGCCGGGCATCCCTGCGGCCCCGGTGCCGCTGGCCAAGACGGCTCCCGCCACGGCCTGACCCTCCCCGCCTCACGGTCGGCGCGACCGCCTTCGCGCCAGGTCCCTACCCCCTCCATGCCTCATCACAGAAGGGAGCACCCCGTGTTCTGCGAGTACTGCGGCGACGTTGACGGCGACGAGACCGGCATCGACCACGACGAACGCGACTGCCCCTGGTACGACACCGACAACGGCGCCATGACGATCGCCCTCGACGGGCTGGCCGGCACCCTCCAGACCACGGCGGACGGCTCGCCCGCCCTACGGGCCGCGATCAACCTCCTGATCGACCATGGGCTGTGGGTAAAGCGCCTGGCAGAACGGCCCGGCTTGCTGCTGATCGACTACTCCGGGCTCGCCCCAGAGCCGTACGGCATCGACTGGCTCAAGGTCGTCGAGGCCCTGGAAGCCAAGGAGTTGCCCGCCTCTGGCGGGGAACTGCGCATCCTGGCCATCGCCGCCTCCCTCGCCGACGCGGCCGCCCGCATCCCGCTCGGCGACGCCGTCAGTGGCCTGGACGCGACCAACCTCGACCGGGTCCTGCAGGCCATCGCCGAGGCCAACGGCCGCCCCCCGGTGCGGTGACCGCCATGGGCTCGCGACTGCGTATCGACGCCGTCCTGGTTCAGGCCGTCATCGCCGGGGCGCTGTCCTTCGCCCACCTGCACGACCTGGCCGCCGCAGCCGGACAGGCCGGATGGAAGGCCTGGGCCTACCCGGTGAGCGTCGACCTGCTCCTGGTCGCCGCCTGGCGACGCCTCCGCTCCGACGGGCCCTCCCGGCTGGCCTGGTCCTGGTTCGTGATCGCCCTGTTCGCCTCGCTCGGCGCCAACATCGCCACCGCCGGATTCCTCGACCTGGCCCATCCGCCCGCCCCGCTCCGGCTCGGCATCGCCGGATGGCCCGCCCTCGCCTTCCTCGGCGGAACCCTCCTCGCTCACTCAGCCGGAGACCGGGCGCTGCATCCGCCGGCACCCGTGGCCCCGGACCCTGCACCCGACATCGAGTCCGATCCCACCCCGGAGCCGGAGCCGGACCTCGTTCCGGTCACCCCGTCTGAGGACGCCCCGGCCCTCCCGGCCGCCGACCCGGCGCCCGCGGTTCCGGCCGTGCTGGTCGAGCACGCCCGCAAGGTCGCCGACGACCACCGCGCCCGTACCGGCACCCGGATCGACACCGAGACCCTGCGCGCCCGGCTCGGCGTCCCGCCGCAACTGGCCGACGCCATCGCCGCTCAACTTGCCTGACCCGAAGGGAGAACCACCTCGCCATGCCTGCCCGTGACCACTTCCACTCCGTGATGCGGATCGGCCCGGTGCAGATCGGCACGCACCGCGACCGCAACGGCCACACCAAGCATGCCGCCGTGTGCACGAACGACCGGTGCGGCTGGTCCGCCGACTACTCCAGCTCCTCCGCCGCCCAGCTCGCCGCCCGCACCCACCGCTGCCGCGTCCGCTAGGAGGCCCCCGCCATGCAGGTCCCGCTCTGGCTTGCCCTGCTCGTTGTCGGCTACCTCGGCGTCAAGCTCATCCGCCCGCCCTGGTGGCTCGTCGCCGTCCTGTTGCTCGGCGGCTTCCTCCTTGCCGACAGCGTCCTCGCCCCCGCCATCGACAGCTTCCTCAAGTAACCCGACCAGGAAAGGAAGACCGCGCCATGCTCCGGCCCAAGGTCCCGACCAACCCGATGCCGACTGGCATCGTCACACCGCCCGCCATCGTCGAGCCGACCGCCGCGGTCCAGCACTCGACGGTCCCCGCGCCCATGCCGGTCGCCCCGGCTCCTGCCCGGCCCACCATCCAGCTCACCCCTGGCGCCGTGGTCGCGCTCGTCGGTGGCGGCACGGCCGTGGTCCTGGTCGTCGGCGCCGTCCTCGTCTCCATGCTCCTGGCGATCGCCATCACGGGCGCCTCGCTCGCCATCTGCGCCCTGGTGATCCGCTCGCTGGTCAACTCCGACACCAAACGTCGGTGACCGTCCCCCGGAGCGGTGTCACAAGCCGCCAAGCACGCCGCCGCATCTGGGACTGGCATCCGGCCGCCAACCGCCATCGCCACGGGAGAACGTCATGGACCTACACATAGCCGCGAGCCTTGCGTCGTTACTCGGCTGGGCCGTGCACGGCGGCATCCTCACCCGCCGACTCTCCTCCGCCCGTCGAGACCCGCTCACCGGCCTGCACACCCGCGCCGGATGGACCGCCCGCGCCGAACACTGCATCCGCCGGCACCCGCGCGCCGCCGTCATCCTGGTCGACCTCGACCATGTTGACCGGACTACCGCAGGCCAAGTCGGTGTGTCGGAGGTCGCGGTGGGATGGCGACCGGTACGAGACATACAGCCAATCGGGATCCCGCAGATCAGAAACCGAAAGGGGACCTCGTGACCAAGACGCATCGGCCTCTCATCCGCAGCCGCTATGCACGGATGGGCTCCCGCCGGCGAGTCCGTCAAGGATATGAGGCCATGCAGCCTTGCCGAGGAGCGCGTCAGCTTCAGGCGTGCCTCCGTACTGAAAGTGCGGGGACGCTGAGGCGGGGCTCTCCCCAGGAAGGCGCGGTCGGTGCCCGGCATCGTCGCGCGCGATCACACGCACAGTAGCTCCGGCCGAGCGCCGGCGTTGCGCCAGTTGTTCGGCGAAAGGCAGCGACGGCCACATCGCGTCGTCGCCGCCTGCAATCAGCAGCAGGTCGGCTCTGGCGGCCTCCACGGGAATCTCTGCTGGCGGAAGGAGGTGAGCGAAGGTCCGTTCACTGAGTTCGTACCACCCGCGGATGGCGACGGGCCCGCTGTCTGGCTCCGGGGAAGACCACGAGTCGTCCATCGGGACAAAAGGCAGCGGCCGCCCCTGCCACGTCCAGGACGAGCGATACGGGTGATGCGCTCCGTCACGGCCTGGACCGACGTTGCACCAGACCCGCGAGGTGGGCGACAACGCGACGACCATGTCCACGCGTGAGTCGTGCACCGCCGTGAGCAATGCTGCTTCAGCTCCCTTGGAGACACCAAGAATTCCGATGCGTCGCGCTCCCTCACGTTGAAGGACGTCGACGGCGGTGGTGAAGGTCTCCAAGGGGACTTCGCAAATTCCCGGGCTCTGCGCTGGCCCACCGAACCAGCGGATCGCCAAGGCAGTGACTCCTTGCTGAGCCAGGATGCGCGCTCGTTCGCGGTCAATGCGCCCGCTGGATCCTGCCAGGACCAGCACTCCGACGGCACTGCCATGAGCAGGAGCGACGAGAAGTCCTTCCCATGGATCGGCCAGCTCGTGCTCAGTGATGTCCACGCGCTCTTCCCGTCTCCGCAACTCTCACAACCCCCTGTCCAGCACGCGGGGCGCGGCCACCTACCAAAGCCACCGCGCCCCGCCTCCACTCGCATGGAGGTCTCCATCATGACGCCCCACACGCCACCTGAGTTAGTCCGGGAAAACCACTTCAAGACCCTCAACGACACCCACGGCCACGCCGCCGGGGACGCCGCCCTCATCGAGACCGCCAACCGGCTACGCGGTTGGTGCGGACGCAATGGCACCGCTGGCCGCCTGGGCGGAGACGAGTTCGTCGCCGTCATCCAGGACCTGGCCGCCGCCGACCTCGACACGCTCACCGCCGCACTTCACCGGCCGCTGCACTACGGCGGCAGGTCGCTGCCGCTGGCCACCTCGGTCGGTGCCTGCCGCGTCGCCGCTCTCCCGGTGCCCGCCTTGACCGCCGCTCTCGCCGCTGCCGACGCGGCCATGTACGCGGTTAAGGGCCGGGGCCGCCGAGGCCCTACGCCTCTCACCGACCAGCCGCCGGGTGGCGCACAAGCCGCCAAGCACGCCGCCACCCGGGGCCGTTCCTTCCAACCGCAATCGAAAGGAACCACCATCATGACCCACCGCACCCCGCGCCCACCGAGGGTCTGCCCAGCCTGCGACGGGTTCGCCTCCGCCGCCGTCACCCTCGGCGGCCGCGATGCCCGCGGCCACCTGCGCACCATCACCGCCCACTGCCCGGCCTGCCACGGCACCGGAACCTGCCCTGCCCGTCTCCGGGAGGGCGCCCGTGCCTGAGCAGCTGCTCGACCCGGTCACCCTCGGCGACCTGCTGAGGGTGGCCTCGGCCGATGACTTCCACCGCTGGGAAGAGCAGATCCGCCGCACCGGAGGCTGCGCCGACCCCATCCATCTGACCGGCTGGACGCTCCACAAGGACAAGACGACCGGCCAGACCTTGCACCACTACTCCACCGAGTCCGAGCCCGGCGGACGGCTCCGCATCGCGTGCGGCAACCGCCGCGCCTCTCGCTGCCCGGCCTGCGCCTTCACCTACGCGGGCGACACCTACTACCTCATCCGAGCAGGACTCGCTGGAGACGACCGCCGCGACATCCCGGCCACCGTCCGCGACCACCCCCGCGTCTTCGCCACCCTCACCGCCCCGTCCTTCGGCCCCGTCCACAACCGGCCCGACCGTGGCGCCTGCCGCTGCGGCACCCGTCACACTGCCGACGACCCGGCCCTCGGCATCGCGCTGGACCCGGCCACGTACGACTACGCGGGCGCCGTCCTCTTCAACAACCATGCCGGGCAGCTGTGGCAGCGCTTCACCAACCGGCTCCGCCGCGAGATCGCCGCCCGCGCAGGCCTGACCCAGCGAGAGTTGAAGGAGCGCGCCCGGCTGTCGTACGGCAAGGTCGCCGAGTTCCAAAAGCGCGGTGCCGTGCACTTCCACGCAGTGATCCGCATCGACGGACCGGAAGGACCGGACACCCCGCCCCCGGCCTGGGCAACGGTCGAGCTGCTCACCGACGCGATCCGCGCCGCCGCCGGGCACTCTTACACCTCGGTGTCGGTGCCGGCCGCTGGCGATCAGCTCGCCCGCACCTTCCGCTGGGGCACCCAGCTCGACGTCCGGCCCATCAAAGCCTTCGGCGACGGCTCCGACATCACCGAACAGGCCGTCGCCGCCTACGTCGCCAAATACGCCACCAAAGCCGCCGAGACCACCGGCACCCTCGACCGCCGCATCGGCGAACTCGCCGAACTCGACCGCCACCAAGTCCCCGACCACGCACGCCGCCTCATCGAAGCCTGCAAGCTGCTCGACCCCCTCTACCCTGACCGCCGCCTGTGGGCCTGGGCCCACATGCTCGGCTTCCGCGGCCACTTCTCCACCAAATCCCGCCAGTACTCCACCACCCTCGGCGCCCTCCGCCAGGAACGCGCCGACTACCGAGCCGCCCAGGAACGTGAAGCCCTCGGCCTGGAAGAGGTCGAGCCGGACACGATCCTGATCCTTGCCGACTGGCAGTACGCCGGACACGGCCACACCCCCGGTGAATCCGCCCTCGCCGCGTCGATCGCCCGTCACCTCCAGCTCAACCGCCAAACCGCCCGTGAGGAACTGACCGCGCTGGAGGGTGTCGACCTTCACGCCTTGAGGCGCAGCGCACCAACAACAGACACCCCCTCTCTCTTGTCCGAAGAGAAGGGACGCTGTGTCACCCGCGTCACCCAAGGGTCGAAAACGGCCCGTGACCTGCCGCTACAGCGGTGACGCAGGCGGGCGGCGGCTGCGTCACCCGCGTCATCCGCGTCACCGATGACAGGGACCACCCCGCGCCGGTGACACACCTCCCGAGGCCTCTGCTCACAGAAACCCGCAGGTCAGAGGCCCGGCTGACGCAGATGACGCGGTGACGCAGATTCCCGCACCTCGGACAGACGCAGACCCCCACCCGAGCCCCGCCGCACAATCCCGAAATCAGCTTCGGGGTCATGACCGTGCGAGTAGTCGCTCGCCACAGGAAGGACGTCATGAAGAAGTACTTGACGACTGCGGAAGTCGCCGAGCGCTACCGCACGTCGCCCGCAACCGTCCGCTACTGGCGCTACGCCGGAACCGGCCCGCAGTGCTTCATCAGACGCGGTCGACATGTTCTGTACGACGCCGAAGCCCTCGACAAGTACGACGCTGACGAGATCGGAGGCCGACGCGCGGCATGACCCGAGACAGCGACGAACCCCACCAGAAAGAACGCCACCTCATGGCTGGCTCGGCTTGCCCGGAGGGGGAGGGGAACTGATGGCTGAGGTGTACGACCGCTGGCACCTGTCCCGACCGCCGGCCGACGCCGAGCCGTGCGAGGCGCACAGTAGCAAGACCCAGACGGTGTATCCCAGCACCGAGCACGGCACAGGGAAACGTTGGCAGGTGCGCTACCGGGACTTGTCCGGCAAGCAGTGCAAGGAGAACTTCGAGAAGAAGACTGCTGCGGATTCCCGTGCCGCCAAGGTGACGACTGAACTCGACGGCGGCACGTTCGTGAACCGGGAGTTGGGCAAGCAAAAGTTCAGGGCCATCGCTGAACGCTGGCAGGAGACAGCCGTACACCGCGAGCGGACCGAGACGAACGTCGAGCGCGCCCTACGGCTGCACATCTACCCGACCTTCGGCAATCGGGAGATCGGCCGGATTCAGCGGGCAGACGGACTGAAGTGGATCAAAGAGCGGTCTGCGGTCATTGCTCCGTCGACCTTTGCGACGCCCTGGAATGTCTGCACCAGCATCCTGAAGATGGCCCACCAGGAAGGGATCATCGCGAAGTACCCGTGGGAGGGCCTGAAGCCCCCCGAGGTGTTCTATCCCGAGATCCATCCGCTTCACCCGGACGCGGTGAAGGCGCTGATTGCCACGGCGTCTCCCCGCTACCGGGCCCTGGTGCGGCAGGCCGCGTCGACGGGTCTACGCCAAGGTGAGCTGTTCGGCCTGGAAGATGGAGAGCCGACTGAACTGGTCACGGTCAAGCAGCAGGTGATCGGTCCGGACAAGGGCGTTCCGTATCTCGGGGAGCCGAAGACCAAGCAGAGCTATCGGGCCGTTCCTCAAGGGCTCTCCGTCGTCGACGGGATCACACGGCACCGTGAGCAGTTTCCGCCTCGGGTCGTCCACATCGAGGACCGAACGAACCCGCGTAAGCCCGTGTGGCGCCACGCCCGCCTGCTGTACACCAGCGAGACTGGCGGAGCGATCCGGCGTGGCAGTTGGGCGAAAGTGTGGGCCCGGAACGTCAAGCGGGCGAACACCCACCTGAAGAAGTCAGGCAGCAACGTCCGTGTCCCCGAGGACACGACGCTTCACGATCTGCGGCACTTCTACGCCTCAGAGCCTGTCGGGTGGCTGGTTGATTACGCTGCGATGAGGTCTTCGACGGTCTTGGTTCGGGCGGTCTTGCGGTGGGATTCGTGGCTCCACCGCGTTGGCTGCCCGGCGAGCCGGACGAGCATCAGGCGGATCATCGCCACCTTGATCATGGCCTCGGAGGTCGCGGTCAGCCGTTCGTAATCGCGGGCCAGTCGGCGGTTGCGGACCAGCCAGCCGAAACTTCGCTCCACCACCCAGCGGCGGGGCAGGACCTTGAAACCCTTGACATCGTCGGTCCGCTTCACGATCTGGACGACGATGTCCAGCGCGTTGCGAGCCCATGAAAGCAGCGTGGAATCAACAGAGTTGGCGTATCCGCCGTCGGCCCACACCAGACTGACTGTGCGGAAGCCGGCGGCGAGCCGGGCCAGGACGGTGCGGCCTCCTGCGCGGTCCTGCACGGACGCGGAGGTGACGGTGACGACCAGCAGCAGGCCCATCGTGTCGACGATCAGATGTCTCTTCCGCCCCGTCGTTCGTTTGCCCGCGTCGAATCCACGCGCCTCGCCGCCCTCGCTGGTTTTGACCGACTGGGCGTCGATCACGGCGGCTGACGGCTCGGGATCGCGTCCGGCCCCGATCCGGACCTGACGGCGCAGCTCGTCGTGGACGCGGTCCCAGGTGCCGTCCCGGCGCCACTTGGTGAACCAGCGGTGGGCCGCGTCCCAGGGCATCAGGTCGCGCGGGAGCATCCGCCACTGGCAGCCCGAGCGCAGCACGTAGAAGATTGAGTCGAGCACCAGCCGATCCGGGTACTTGCGCACCCCGCCGCCTTTCCGCAGGTCACGCATGGGAAGGAGCGGCTGGATGATCTCCCACATCTCATCGGTCAGGCTGGACGGATAGCATGGGCCGCTGACGGCCTCGGAGTTGTCGCACTGGCACACACCACGTGATCATTCCGGGGCCGTCGCCATGCCCAGAGGGCAGATCGCGGCCGTCACGCTTCGCGCATGATCAGCCACCCGACAGGCTCTCAGTGCTGATCAGGAACGGGGCGACGCCGAAGCAGGTGCAGATGAGGCTTGGTCACGCTAAGCCATCGATCACGCTGAACGTCTACACGCACTTGTGGGAGGCGGAGGAAGACCGGACCGCCGCCATGATGGAAGCCGCGCTGAGCGATGTGCCCTGAGAGTGCCCTCAAGGTATGGGAGATGGCTGACTTCCCAGATCAGGAAGTCAGCCGTACACCCTGTGCGGGGGTGCCGCCCCTTCGGGCATCCTCTGCGGAGACGGTCAAGCTAAGTCGCTGACCAGGGAAATGGCGTTTGTTGGTGTTGGTTGCCGTTGAGCCTCCGCGAAGCCGTTGTGCCCTCGTTGCGGTCTGATCTTTGTCCGCAGTCGTCGGCGGGCTTCCGCGCGGAGGGCATCGCCGAGGTGCTGGTGTTCATGTCCCGGCGCTCCCGCTGCCCCTCTCGACCGGGATCCACAGCTGGGAGTCGGTCTCCGCGCCGATCTCCACCGGCTGCGTCCGCAGGAGCTCTGGACCTGTCCGGCTCGTGTACGGGTTCGAGGGGAACCACTGCGTGAACACGTCTCGCCACAGCTCCTGGAGGGCGCTCGGATAGGGCCCGTGGTTGTCGAAAACCGCCCAGGTCCCGGCCGGCACGTCGAGGGCGTCGAGCTCCTCGGCTGCCACCTCGGGACCGGTCACCACGCCGATCCAGTAGTCCGCCTCGGCGCCCTCTTCCCGGCTGTCGGTCAGGTACACCACCGCCGACAGGATCCCCTCCGGCTCCTGGCCGACCAGCTCCTTCATCCGCACGATTGCCTGCTTGTCCAGGCTTTCCACGTGCGCCGCGGCGGCCGCGTTGACCCCCTCGCGCACGAGCGGGAGCCGGGCCTTCCTGCCGACGACCCGAAACGACTCCTTCTCCACGATCCGGTAGCGCATGGTCGTACTCCCCTCGACGACAACACGGAAGGACATGCGCGGCTGTGCCGTGAGCACCGCACCCGTGCGCCGGGCCTCGCCCGGCCCGATGCCGTGCACCGACCGGAATGCCCGGGCGAACGCCTCGCCCGAGCTGTACCCGTACCGCACCGCGACATCGAGCAGCGTCAGCTCCCCGGCCAGCACCTCGGCCCCGGCGAGCGTCATTCGTCGCCGGCGCACGTAGACCGGGAGCGGCATCCCGGCGAGCGCGGAGAACAGCCGCCGGAAGTGGTACTCCGACACCGCGGCGATCCGGGCTACCTCGGCCATATCGACCTCCCGGTCGAGGCAGGCCTCAAGGTGGTCCAGCGCCTGATTCAGCCGCTCCAGCACGCGTTTCCGTCCTTCCTTCTTGCGTCTCCGCAGAGGAACGCCCACCCTGCCAAACAGCCGCAGGAGCCACACGAGTCCAGGCCGGCCGTGCGCCGCGTGCGGCGCCTTGATGGTCATCGGCGCTGCGGTCTAGGGCGCCGACCGGGCCATCGGCCGACCGCGAGGCGAAGACAGGAGCGGTCGACCGAGGGGTCCGGCGGCCCGACCGCGCGCTGTAAGGCTGCCTGCTGGAGTGGAGAAGATTTGATCGCGCCCCGCCCGACAGAACCAGTACGGGAATTGTTGGGCAGGAAGCCCTGGCGTTGCATGAGGCTCACGCCCATGACTGATGTTAAGGGGTTTTGCGAGCCGCGGTTCGAGGCAGTCCGGGCGGCCCTTGCAGCTTTGCTTGGCAAGGACGACGTGGGTGCCTCGGCGGCCGTCTACGTTGACGGCGAGCCGGTGGTCGATATCTGGGGCGGGTACGCCGATTCGGACCGCTCCGTCAGCTGGGAGCGCGACACGCTCACCGGCGTGAACTCGACGACCAAGAACATGACCGCCCTGTGCGCGCTGATTCTGGCCGACCGGGGCGAGCTCGATCTGGCCGCGCCGGTCGCCGCCTACTGGCCCGAGTTCGCCGCGGCCGGTAAGGAGAACGTGCTGGTGCGGCACGTGCTGTCGCACACCGCGGGGCTGCCGGACCTGTCCGGGCCGAGGGCGGTCGAGGAACTCTACGACTGGGAGAGCGTGACGGCAGGGTTGGCCGCGCAGGCGCCCGAATGGGAGCCGGGAACGGCCGCCGGCTATCACACGCTCACCTTCGGCTTCCTTATGGGTGAGATCGTCCGCCGCATCACCGGCCGCAGTCTCGGCGAGTTCTTCGCCGAAGAGGTGGCCAAACCGCTCGGCGCAGACTTCCACATCGGACTCTCCGCCGAACATGACCACCGCGTCGCACCGCTCATCCCGCCGCCGTCGCTGTCC
Source organism: Streptomyces sp. CA-106110 (assembly GCF_050936285.1). NCBI lineage: Bacteria > Bacillati > Actinomycetota > Actinomycetes > Kitasatosporales > Streptomycetaceae > Streptomyces > Streptomyces sp. CA-106110. Next base: position 8,172,727 of record NZ_JBNJNB010000001.1, read on the forward strand.
GACGAGTACACCGCCAGCGCACCGCTCGGACCGGACGGCACACGCCGGGAAAATACCGGTGTGGCGATCCAGGTCAAGGACGCCAACTCCCTGGCCTGGCGCCGTGTGCAGATCCCTGCGGTGAACGGCTTCGGCAACGCTCGCTCTGTCGCCCTGGCTCAGTCGGTATTGGCGAACCAGGGTTCGGCCGGCGGCGTGCGACTGCTGTCCCCCCAGGGTTGCGAACCCGCGTGGCAGGAAGTGTTCCGCGGCGAGGACCGCGTGCTGGACACCCCGATGTGCTGGACGGTGGGTTTCGGTAAGTTCGGCAACACCTTCGGTTGGGGTGGCTGGGGCGGCTCGCTGGTCGCGAGCGATCCCGGCTCACGCATGACGGTGGCCTATGTCATGAACCAGATGATCGACCGGGACCAGCAGGAGGACAACCGCGGCATGGAGATCATCATGGCCGCCTACAGCGGACTGCACTGACAGGCAACGGGGCGGCCTGGGCCCGCACAGGCTGGCCCTTCTCCTCTGCCGCTCGAAATTCGCAGGTGGGCGGGGCTGCTGCCGGTCACGCTCGACGGCCGGTGGCCTGCGGCTCCGACGCCCCGTCGATACCCACTGGCCGTTGTTCACCACTTTGTGCGGGGGGTCGGTCTTGCACCCTGTGCGAGGGTGCCCCTCCCTGCATTGTGTGCGGGGACTTTCAAGCTAAGAGCGTGCGCGGATAGGCGGTGTTCAGGGGCGTTTCCGGGGGCGTGTGTCCCAGCGGTAGAGGGTCCACGCGCGGCGGATGAGGCGACGCAGAGTGATGATGGCGTGGGCCAACGACAGGTACGCATCGATGACTTCGGTGCGGCGTTCGGTGCAGCGAGCGATCTTGAAGAATTGATTGCCCCAGGCGTTCGTGCGCTCCACCGGCCATCGTTTGGTGTTCTGGATCGGTGCGGCCACGCCCTTGACCGCGACCTGTGCCCGCAGGCCGTACTCTGCTGCCGTTCTGGTTCCCTTGCCGGTGCCGTAGGCGGCGTCGAGGTGGACCGTGACGTTTTCCGGGAGCGGCCCGATACGTTCCAGTCTCTCCAGGGTGGGACCCAGCAGCGGGGAGTCGTGCCGGTTGCCGGGAGCGGTGACAGCGCCGAGCGGGATGCCGCCGGCGTCTGTTGCGGTGGAGCGTTTCATACCGCCCTTTCGCCGGTCCACGGGCGAAGGGCCTGCAACTTCACCACCGCAGGGGGCCTTTGAGTGACAGCCGTCGACTGGCACATCCGACAGCTGTAGGCCGATGAAACGGTCGTAGGCTTCCAGAACGAGCAGCTCCAGGCGTTCGAAGACCCCAGCTTCGATCCACTCCTGACGGCGGGTACGGATGGTCGTCGCCGAGCACGCATTGTCGGCGACCTTGCGGTAGCCGCAGCCGAACACCAGTACCTGCACGAGCCGGTCGAAGACAGTGCGGTCACCGATGCGTCGGCGATGACAGCCCAGCGGGTGGTCGGAAGCGAACTCACCGCGCTCTGGTAGCAGTTCCCGGAACTGCTGCCAGAGCGGATCGACAAGCCATAATGGGAGCGCAGGCACGGAGCCTCCACGGTCACGGAGCGTAGCAACTCACATGATCGCGCAGGCCCGTGCCTGCACCTGCATCCAGCCCTTACACCCGCCTATCCGCGCACGCTCTAAGTGGCTGACCAGGAAAATGGCGTTTGTTGACGTTGGTTGCCGTTGACCCGCTGGAGCGTTTCGAGCGGAAGTGATGGGCGAGTGGCGGCCGTCCGGCCGCCCGCCTGGTCGAGTTGACCTACCCGCGGTAACGAAAGGCCACATACTTCACAAGGCCTTCACGGGCCTGCACACTGGCATCCCGCCCCCCGCGCCGGTCTCGACCTAGGGATCACTATGACCCTCACCGAACCGCCCGCGCACCCTCACCATCCTCGCGGCAGCCTCGAGGGGATGGGGCCGATGGCCCCTCGCCCCGAAGCTGCGGCTGCCGCCGCCTGGTGGGCCGAGCAGCTCGCCACGCCCTCGCACCATGATGTCGGCGCGCCGCTACGTACGGCCTCGGCGAACGTCACAACGGCCCACGGCAGGCGGCAGCGCACCCGCGAACAGATCGACGCGTTCCGCACCGCCCTCGCCGACAGGATCGAACAGCACCTCGCGAAGTACTGCTGGCTGCCCGACGAGCCTGACTTCGGCTCCTACATGCGCGCCGTCGTGGTCGACCCTGTGCCGGACGACGTGCTCGCGGACGCCGCCGCGCGCGCCGGCTTCAGGCTCACCTCGTTCGACCTGCCGATGAGAACCGTGATGTGGATCGACCCCGGCATCGTGAAGGTGGCTGCGGGCCACGGTGCTGGGTCCGTCGTTATCTGGGCGACACCCACCACTGCGACTACCGGGGAGATGACCTCCTGACCACTGAGCGCATGATGGCCCGACGCGAAAGATGTGTGCTGTCCTGATCAGGCTGTGTCGATGCTTGCCAAGGCGTGACGGATCGCCGCGAGGGCTTCTTCGTCGGTGGAATTGAGCTGCTTTGCAGCAGCCGCGTAACTGTTGGCGTATTCCTGGAGCTTCGCCTTGAGGTCGGTCTCGGGTGCTGGGGCGATGACCTGCGTACCGGAGCCTCTGCGGCTCCTGACGAGACCTGCGACCTCCAGTTCGCGGTAGGCCCGCACCACGGTGTTGTTGACCAGCCCGAGGTCGGAAGCAAGTTGGCGCACGGATGGCAGCCTGTGGAACGGGGCGCGGAGGAAGACCGGGCCGCCGACATGATGGCAGCGGCCCTCAGCCAAGAGCCTCCAGGTCTGCCGACGGAGCCGGCAGACCGTCATGCAAGAGCGAAGTCAGGGGCGCAGCGTAGACGTGTACTGGGTCCTGCTGTCTGCCAGGAAATTGTTGTCGGAGGTGCCCTTCCGAGTGAGCAACGAGTAGGCGGTCACCATCGGCTCGAAGTGCCACTGGCCCGTGTAGGCGGTCTTGCCGAAGGTGACCCGCACGTAGACGTGGCCGACCTTGCCGGAGGCGAGCTTCACCGTGGAACCGGCGGGGAGGTCGAAGCCGAACAACCCGTCCGACTCCTGGTAGCTGGGCTTCTCCCAGCGGTGGCGCACGGGGTTCCACCACGTCGCGGTGATGCCTCGCAGCTGCTTTTCGCCCGGGGCGGAGTGGTTCCACAAGGACAGCCCGAAGCCGAACGGAACCAGCGCGTCCGGCGACTTCTGCGTGTAGTACATGGTGAGGTAGACGGTGTTACCCCGGCGGTAGGACTTGTGGATGCCGCTACCCCACTCCTTCATTGTCCCGATCTGATGGGCTGCCGCCGTGTGCGTACCGAGCGGCTCCGCGGACGCTGCGCCTGCGCCTATCGGAAGCAGCCCCACTATTGCCGCTGCCGCGGCTGCGGCAGCACGCATGCGCATTCTCATGCCATCCCCTCCCACTGTTCTGCCAGCTGTGGATCTTAGAGCCTCCGGCAGTAGGCGAAGCGGACTTTCGTGATCGATCCCTGTAGTCGAGCAGGCACGAGCCTGAGTGATCACCGAGTTCTCTACTGTCTGTCTGCACCTGCTCCGCAGGCCTCCGGGTGACAGCGCCGCGTCGGCGTGAGCGGGGCCCGGGTGCTGTGCCCGGGACGGTTCACCGGGCCGTGTCGGGTGTCAGCGCGGGCGCCGAAGGAAGGCGACGATCTCACGTCAGACAGACCAGATGGAAACTGACTTGAGGCCCGGCTGACCAGCCACTCGACGGTCATTGCCGAAGTAGCTCCGCTCGCCGCGAAGTTACTCTCGGGCTACTTGTCCCTTGCTTCGCCGCTGGTCAACGGCACCCCTTGCCGGGTGCGAGAGGAGTCGCCCTCTGCGCACTGGACAGCCTCGGTGAACTGCGCCGCCCGACGGTGGACCGCCTCGTAAACCTCATCGGATGCGACCAGGCGGAGCGGTGTCGGCAAGCGGAACGATGCGGCAGCGAGGCTGTCGGGAGTGACGCCGCCGATCGTGATGCAGGTGGTGTCCGGACCGTCGGCCCGGCAGCTGCCCAGGTGGGGCGGAACAATGTGGCGTGCCTGCGCCAAGGGCACGGCGACTCGCGCCGTCGCGTAGTACGGATAGTCGCTCACCAGCATCTTCGTCACCATGTCAGCGGCGTCCGGCGGGTCCTCGAGTTCAACGCCGGCCCCTGTCGTCTGGGCGGCGATGATGCGGTCCGCACGGAACGTCCGCCATTCATGTTTGGCCACGTCGAACGCGACCAGGTACCACCGGTTCGGGCTGCGAACCAGCCGATGTGGATCCACTTGCCGTCTGGTCTCGGTGCCGCGGGCGTCGCGGTACGTGAGCGACAGCCGTTCCCCGCGGTGGCAGGCGGTCGCGATCTCGAACAGCAGCGGGACGGCGACCCGGCCGGGTTCGGCCTGCATGATGTCGACGGAGCTGTCGTCCACCGCGTCGATTCGCTCGACGACCCGCGCCGGCAGCAGATGCCTCAGCTTGAGCAACGCCGACGTCGCGGCTGGGTCGTCGCCGGGGGCCTCGCGTAGCGCGGCGAACACCGCGAGGGCTTCCTCGTCGTCGAGTGTCAGGGGCGCCATTCGCTTGCCGGGGCCCAGGCGATAGCCGCCGTAGGGGCCGCCCTCGGAGTCGATGCCGTACCCCGCTTCGCGCAGGCGGGCGATGTCGCGGCGCACGGTCCGTTCGGTGACGCCCAGCCACTCGGCCAGCTCGCCGTTCGTCCATGACGGCCGGCTGGACAACACCGCGAGCAGTCGCAGCAGGCGGGCTGAGGTGGCAGTCACATTTCCGATGCTTATCGAGACCAGGATCGGAACAGTCCTGGTCTCGCACTACGTTTCTGGCGTCTTCAGTGCTTCAGAGAGGGATGAGACAGTGATCGATCATGTTTTCCTGACGGTGAGCGACCTGGACCGCTCCGTCGAGTTCTACAACCAGACGTTGAAGCCGCTGGGCATGAGCCACGTGATCGACTTCGACGGCTCGACCGGCCCGGAGGGTCACCCCGACCTCAAGGGGTTCGGTACCGACACGGCTTTTGTGCTCTGGTTGCGTGACGGCGTCAGTGAGGGACGTGCCGCGCATGTCGGCTTCACCGCGCCGTCGAAGGAGGCGGTCGACGCGGCGTATACGGCGGCCATGGCGGCGGGTGCGACCGACAATGGCGCACCCGCGGACCGCCCCTACTACGCTCCCGGGTACTACGCGGCCAACGTCTTCGATCCTGATGGGTACAGCCTCGAGTTCACGTACAAGGCGTGGCAGCATCCGAAGGATTGACCTGGGGTTTTCGCAAGCTCGCGTTGACGGACGGTGGTCCAGCGCCACCTTGTGTGGAGACCAGCGGGACGGGTGGGGCCGGTTGCCTGGGAGCGTAGCCGTGGAGCTCGGCCCCCTGGCCGCAGGCGTGCTGACGGCCTCGCCTTCGATCGCTCCGGCTTCAGGTCAGCCTGTGGTTTCCATGCTGCGATCGGCGGGCTCCTGCCCTTTCCGCACCGGCATGCCCACGGTCGGCGCTTCCCCGCCGTCCACGGGGACGTCCGGTTGGGAGCGGCGCCGCCCCGGTAGCACGATCGCGGTCACTGCGCCCGCCGCGCAGATCGCGCATCCCAGCACGGCCGCGAACCTGTAGCCGACGGGGTCCGGCAGGACCGCTCCGACCCTGGTGTGGGACTCGAGTACCGCGGCGCTCAACGCGCTTCCCGTGGCGAACCCGACGTAGCGGAGCACCTGGTTGAAGCCGATGGCGCTCCCGACCTCCCTGGCCGGCACCGAGTTGACGACCAACCCGGGCACCAAGGCGAAGACGCAGCCGACACCGAGGCCCGCCACGCCCATCACGACGAACAGCTCCCAGAGGCCGGACCGGTTCAGCCCGAACCACAGCATGGACAGGAGGATGACGCCGCAGGACAGCGGCAGCGTCAACCGCCAGGACAAGCGCTGTGCCACCAGCGGGACGGCCCTGCTCGCCGACAGGCTGCCGGCCGAGAAGGGCAGCAGGATCAATCCGGCGACGACAACCGACACCCCGAAGCCGTGAGCCGGGCCGGCGGGCGTCTGGGCCAGCCGCGTGACCAGGGACAAGAGCAGGTACATCCCCATGCCCGCGACGAGCCCCATCAGGTCGGCGGTCAGTACGACACGGTTGCGGAGCTGGCGCAGGTCGACCAGCGGCTGACCGGTCCGCAGCTCGTACACGATCCAGACCGCCAGGCACGCCAGCGACGCGGCGCACACGCTGATCAGTGTCGGCGATGTCCAACCCCAGGATTCGCCCTCGCTCAGCGCGAGCAGAAGCCCGCCGAGGACCGCACCGAACAGGATCGCGCCCACCGCGTCGAGACGGCGCGGCGCCAGGTGCCGGGTGTGCGGCAGGACGACCACCGCGGAGATGAGGGCGATGCCGCTGACCGCCGCACCGAACCAGAAACTGGCATGGAACCCGAAGACCTGGGTGATCAGACCGGTCAACGGATACCCCAGGCCGACGCCGGTCACGGTGGTGATCGAGAGCAGCGCGATGACCGAGCGGGAACGCTCCGCCGGCAGGTTGTCCCGGGCGGTCGCGATGGTCAGCGGGATCAGGCCGAGCCCGACGCCCTGGAACGCCCGGCCCACGACCAGCCAGACGAAGCCGAACGGAAGGGCCGCCAGCGCGCTTCCCACCAGCACGAACGACAGGGCACCGAGGATCGTCGGGCGCCGTAGCGGACCGTCGCCCAGCCGCCCCATCGTCGGGGTGGCAACCGCTCCGACCAGCAGAGTGACGGTCAGGGACCACTGGGCTTCGGAGAGTGGCACATGGTCGGCTCCGGCGATGGTGGGAATCAGCGGCGCACCGAGGCTGCTGATCACCGCCACCACTGTGCCCACGTAGACGAGCACGGGTACCAGTGCTCGGCCACGCCAGGTGGTATCCGATGTGTGCGCGGCCATGCCTGCTCTTCCCATCAGTCGATTGCTTCTTGAGCGAGACCAGTGCCGAGGAGATCGGGGACCAGGTAAGCACGGGTCACACCCACTACGTGTAATCGCCATCCAGTTTAGGTCATTACTTCATGTGGTCTGGTCGCACTTCGACGTCGCGTGGCAGGAAGGGCTCGCCGCCGCGCTGGGTGGGCTGCCGAGGCGGAAGGGTGTCTGGCGGAAGAACGCGTGCCGCCGCCCGGGTGGTCGCGGGGAACGAGCCGCGCGTCCTTGAGGGCAGCGGCGATCGTGGACGGGCGGGCCCGGTATCGATCACCCCGCCTCGTCGCGCCGGGGCGCACGTCAGCGCGTGGACCGGGCCTTGTGCCTGGCTCGATACGCGGCCACGTTGTTCCTGTTGCCGCAGACCTCGTACGAGTGCCAACGCTGAGTGCGGCTGCGCGTGGTGTCGTAGAAGGCGTGGGCGCAGGTCTCGTTGGCGCAGGCGCGGATGCGCCGCCAGGTGCCGTCGGCGACGAGTTCCGCCACCGCGATGGTGATACCGCCGATCACGGGATCGCCGTCGATCTGCTGCAGCCCCACCTCTCCCGGCGCCGCGAAGACCTGCCTCAGTGTGATCGAAGACGACCACCGCGTGATCTGTGCCCAGCCGGCTGTCGTTTCCTCGGGTTCCGATGCCGTGACGATGTCAACGAGGGCCGCACGCAGGTCACGGACCTCGGCGATGAGGCTCGGTGCCGGCTGCTGCCCCTCGGGCTGACCGAACGGGCGCAGGATCTTGCCTGCCGTCTGCGGACTCTCGAGCGTGTCCGGGAGGGCCGGGGTGATGCCGTGGGCTCGCGAGTTGAGCAGATCCACGATGGCCGCGGCAGTGGCGGGGATCGACCGTGCGGTGTCCTGTCCTTCTCTGCTCACGCCAGCACCGTACCACAGGGTCTTTTCGTGAAAGGAGCTTACATGTCGGTAGGGAGCCGTGGTAGGAAGTAAGTGACTAATTCGATAGGTCATTACATCCCGCCGTTGTCCCTGTCGATCTCGTCGACTGGCGGCCGCCTCGCGAACGAAGGGTCACTCGGCTCGCGGTGTCTGTCAGAGGAGGAGAACATGAGTGAGATCAAGCCCCGATTCCGGACGATCGACGGGTTGTCCATCCGGTACGCCGAGAGCGACGAGCCCCGTGACTGCGACGCGTTGCTGCTGAGCCCGTGGCCGGAGAGCCTGTACGCCTTCGACGCGACCTGGTCCCGGTTGGCCGAGCACGCTCACCTGATCGCGGTGGACCTGCCGGGGTTCGGGCACTCCGAGCTGCGGGAGGACCTGCTCTCGCCCAAGGCGATGAGCGAGTTCATCGTGCGGCTCGCCGACACCTTCGGGCTGGCGAAGCCCCACGTCGTGGGCCCGGACATCGGCACTAGCGCGGTGCTGTTCGCCGTGGCCCGGCACCCGGACCGATTCCGCAGCGCGGTCGTGGGCACCGGCGGGGCGGCAGTCCCGCTGCAACTGGGCAGTCCCTTGCGCGAGTGGGTGCATGCCGAGGACCTGGCGCCGTACCGGGCCATGAACCCCAAGACCATCGTGACGGTCGCGGTCGACAAGATCGAGGGCTACGAGCTGCCGGAGGAGGTGCGCGAGGACTACCTCGCGTCCTACGTGGGACAGCGTTTCGTCGACCAGATGTCCTACGTTCGCGCGTATCCCGCCGAACTGCCGGTCCTGGGCGACCTGCTGGCCACTGTCGAGACGCCGGTCCAGATCATCAACGGCAGCAAGGACTCGGTGGTGCCGGTGGTCAACGCCGAGTACCTGCACGAGCGCCTGCCCCACAGCAAGCTCGAGATCATCGAGGGGGGACACTTCGTCTGGGAGGAAGCGGCGGAGGAGTACGCCAAGGCCGTCACCGCCTGGTGGCAGGAGAACTGACCCAGCTGATGTCCAGCCCTGGCCGAGCCGCCCCGGTGGGCGTCGGCGTGAGCCACGCCGACGCCCACCGGATCGTCGAGCCCGGCGCCGCGAGAGGTCTTCACCCGGCGGTGGGCCGGCCGATGACTGCGACGACGCTGCGCCACAAGGCCTTCGGGTTGGCGTACCCGGGGAACAGCCGCATCATCTCGTCGAAGAACTCCTCGGGCGTGCGGGTGTCCTCTGCGGCGAGTCGCTGGAACGTGTCGAGGTAGGTCCGCGTCCGCTGGACGGCGCCCGCGTCGTCAGGCTGTGCCTTGTCCTTGTGGGCGGCCACCGCGTACGTCGGATCCAGCGCCTCGATCGTGTCCAGCGCCCGGTACCACGCCTGAAGTCCCCCGTCGCCGGATTCGTTGAGGTATTGGTGACAGTGGTTGTAGACCGAGTCGCCCGCGACGAAGAGGCGGATGGACGGTACCCACAGACCGGTTGTCTCGTCGGTGTCGGTGTGGCCGAGTTCGACCGCCTTCAGAACGTTGCCCTCCAGCTCGATGCCTTCCGCCGGGATGATCTCCGGGTGGATCTCTCCTTCGCAGACCTGCCCCGGGAACCGGGCGTCCCACTGCTCGCCGCGGGTCTCGTGCTGCTTCCTGATGTACCTGGCGGTCCCGGCGGTTGAGTACACCCTTGCTCCTGGGAACCGGTCGAGCAGTCCGGGCACGCCGAACCAGTGGTCGCCGTGGCCGTGGGTGATGTAGATCGCGGTCAGGTTTCTGTCGAACGAGGCGATCCAGTCGCCGATCACGCGAATGTGTTCGTGTGTCCATGGGGTGTCGACGAGGACGGCGTCGCGTTCACCGGTGATGAGCGTCGATGACATGGGGGATGCGACCGCCGGGTGGCCGTGCGGCACCGGGGGTGTGCCGTGTTCGGGGGTCGGGTCGGCGACGTGGACGTGGAAACGAAGGTCAGATGCCATGATGCGTGACTTTCCTTGTGTGCCTGGTGCTCGTCAGCTGGTCGCGGCGGGCTTGAGATGCTGGATGAACCAGTCCGTGGCCCTGCCACCGGTCTCGTCGAAGGGGGCGACGTACGCGCCGAAGTGCCCGCCCTCGTGGGCGATGAGCTTCTTGGGCTCGCCGGCGCGCTCATATGCGGCGAGCGCGATGTCTGTCGGCGTCCTCGTGTCGCCTGTGGCGACGATCATGAGCGGAGGCCCGACGGAGCGAACCGCTGCGCGAGGACGGCGGAGGTCACAGGTCCCCGCCCCGGCGGATCGGCCACACCTCGTCGAGCGTGTCGGAGTCGGTGAGGGTGGCCTCGATCGTCACGATACGCAGCCCGTCGCCGCCGCGGGCGATGACGAAGTGCACAGCCAGGCGCTCGATCTCCGAATCGTCGGCGCGGCGACGCGACCAGATGACGTCAATGGCGCCACCGTCCTTGTTGAACACCACCACGCGGCGGTCGAGCACCGCGGTATGCGTGTAGCCCGCGGTTCTCAGGCGGTCGAAGGTGACCTTGAACCATGCGGTGACGTCCTCCGCCGTGGGGGCGAGGATGACGGGCCCGCTGTCGTCTCCGACCCAGAGCGGGGCTGCCCAGTAGTCGCCGATGAAGGAGGGATCGTGTGAAGTCTCCACGGCCGTGACCCACCGCGGCAGGTAGGTCTCGAAGAACCAGTCGGTGATCTCGGTGTACGTCTCATCGAGCTCGGGCCGGGTGGACGATGGCGCCATTGCTGAACCTCTTTCTGGATGCACGAGCCGGCCACCGCGGACGCGGCAGGCCGGCGTCCCTCCTTCGTATAGAAATAAGCGTAGAGCGTTTACCTCTTACGGCAAAGGCTCAAATGGGCCGCTAGCAGACTTTTTACTCGCAATACTCGCCATACTCGCCATGCTCGTCATCCGAACCATCAGTAGTGTTGTCGCTACGATTCGGTCATGGCTGAGCGGCCTCTCCGCACTGTTTCTAACGCCCGCGTCGGCAACGCGCTCAGCTCTCATGTGTTCTCACTCCTCCGCGCGGGGCTTCGTGGCCTCGGACACGCAGTTCAGAGAGCCGAGTGCACACCCTGTGCGGGGACGCCGCCCAGCGGTCAGGCGCTGCGTACCTCGTACACCGCCACGCGCACCTTCTCGTCGTCCAGGCACTGGCCCGACGTGAGGTCGAAGCGCTGCTTCAGCAAGGGGGAGGCGACGAACGGGCGGCCCTCGTGAGTGCCCGTCAGGCCGCGGGAGAGGACGGCGGCGCCGCTGAAGGGGTCGCGGTTGTCGATGCCGTACAGCCGGCCCGCGCGGTCGCGGAAGACCGCCGCCTGGCGGCCGTCGGGCAGCAGTGCCGCCACCCCGCGGCCCGCAACCAGCAGGCCCAGGTCGCAGACGGTGAGCCAGCGGTCGTGGTCGAGGCGGAGCCGGACCTCAGGGCTTCGCGTGCCGGGTGCCGGTGTCATCGCTGCGCGCTTCCTTCCAGGGGGCGGGTGCCGAGCGTCAGCAACGGCAGGTCGGGCTTGATCTGGTCGCGCTCGGGGACGAAGCCGACCACCGGGTCGGGGGTGCCGGGGGCGTTCACGAAGGACACGAAACGGGCCAGCCGCTCCGGGTCGTCGAGGGTCTGCGCCCACTCGTCGCGGTAGTTCGCCGCATGTGCCGCCATCAGCGACTCGAGTTCCTCGCAGATGCCGAGGGAGTCCTGGACCACCACGTCCCGTACGTGGTCCAGACCGCCGGGGATGCGCTCCAGCCACACCGAGGTGCGCTCCAGGCGGTCGGCCGTGCGGATGTAGAACATCAGGAACCGGTCGATCAGGCGGACCAGTTCGGCGTCGGACAGGTCCTGGGCCAGCAGGTCCGCGTGACGCGGGGTGGCACCGCCGTTGCCGCCGACGTAGAGGTTCCAGCCCTTCGCCGTGGCGATCACGCCGAAGTCCTTCGAACGGGCCTCCGCGCACTCGCGGGCACACCCCGAGACCGCCGACTTCAGCTTGTGCGGGGACCTCAGGCCCCGGTAGCGCAGCTCCAGGTCGATCGCCATGCGCACGGAATCCTGGACGCCGTAGCGGCACCAGGTCCGGCCCACGCACGACTTCACCGTACGCAGGGCCTTTCCGTACGCGTGCCCCGACTCGAAGCCCGCGTCCACCAGCCGGGCCCAGATCAGCGGCAGTTGCTCCACCCGCGCGCCGAACATGTCGATCCGCTGGCCCCCGGTAATCTTCGTGTAGAGGCCGAAGTCGCGGGCGATCTCACCGATCACGATCAGCTTCTCCGGGGTGATCTCACCACCGGGGATGCGCGGCACGACCGAGTACGAACCGTTCCTCTGCAGGTTGGCGAGGAAGTGGTCGTTGGTGTCCTGCAGGGCCGCCTGCTCGCCGTCCAGTACATGGCCGTCGGCGCCGATCGCCGGGGCGAGCGAGGCGACGACCGAGGCGATGGCCGGCTTGCAGGTCTCGCAGCCGTCGCCGCCGCGCGCGCCCTCGCGCCCGTAGCGGTCGAGGAGCTGCTGATAGGAGGAGATGCGCAGCGCGAGGACGATCTCGTAGAGCTCCTCGCGGGTCTGCGGGAAGCAGCCGCATAGCCCCTTGTCGGCCACGACGCCGCTCGCCGCCAGCTCGTCCGCGACGAGCCGGCCGAGCACCTTCTCGCAACTTCCGCAGCCCGTACCGGCCTTGGTGCACTTCTTCACCTCGGGCACGGTCGAGCAGCGGTGCTCGGTGACCGCGCCGCGGATCGTGCCCTTGGTGACGTTGTGGCAGGAGCAGACGACGGCCTCGTCGGGCAGCGCGGACGGGCCGAGCTGGACCGGGGCGCCGGACCCCGCGGGCAGCACCAACTGCTCGGGGGCGACGGGCGGTACGGACCCGGTGAGGGCGCGCAGGGTGCCGTACGCCTCCGCGTCGCCGACCAGGATGCCGCCGAGCAGTTCCCCGTCACGGCCGATGACCAGCTTCTTGTACGTGCCCGAGCGTGAGTCCGCGTAGACGACGTCGAGGCAGTCCGCGGTGGTGCCGTGTGCGTCACCGAAGGACGCCACGTCGACGCCCAGCAGCTTGAGCTTGGTCGACAGGTCGGCGCCGGTGAACGACGACTTTTCTGCCTCGTCGTCGGCGATCGCCGTGGCGGCCGTCCCGGCCATCTCGTACCCCGGCGCGACCAGCCCGTACACCCGGCCGTCCGCGGCCAGCGCGCACTCGCCGATCGCGAACACCCGTGGGTCGGACACCGTGCGGCACTGCTGGTCCACGGCGATGCCGCCGCGCTCGCCGACCACGAGCCTGCAGTCCCGGGCGAGCTGGTCGCGGGGGCGGACCCCGGCCGAGAACACGACCATGTCGGTGTCGAGTACCGAGCCGTCGGACAGCTTCATGGCCGTCACCTGGCCGTCCGCACCGGCGACGATCTCCTGTGTGCCCGTGCCGGTGTGCACGGTCAGGCCCAGCCCCTTGACGGTCCGCAGGAGCGCGGCGCCGCCGCCCTCGTCGACCTGCGCCGGCATCAGGCGCGGCGCGAACTCCACGATGTGGGTGGCCAGGCCCAGGCCCGTGAGTGCGCCGGCCGCCTCCAGACCGAGCAGCCCGCCGCCGACCACGGCCCCGGTGGTCGCCCTCGTCCGGGCGTACTCCTCGATCTCCAGCAGATCCTCGATGGTGCGGTAGACGAAGCAGCCCTCCGCGTCCTTGCCGGGGACCGGTGGGACGAAGGGGTAGGAGCCGGTGGCGAGGACGAGGGTGTCGTAGGCGACGGTGAGCCCGGAGCGGGCGGTGACCGTTCGAGCGTCCCGGTCGATCGTCAGGGCCGGGTCGGCGAGGTGCAGCTCGATCCCGTGCCGCTCGATGAACTCCCGGTCGGTCAGGGACAGTTCCTCGGGTGTGGTGCCCGAGAAGTACGAGGTGAGCCGGACCCGGTCGTAGGCGGGGCGCGGCTCCTCGCACAGCACGACCACGCGGTGCGTGGCGGTCAGGCCGCGCTCGGCCAGAGCTTCGAGGAAGCGCTGGCCGACCATGCCGTGGCCGACGAGCACGAGGGTGGGGGTGGCCGTGGACATCAGGAGCCTCCGTCGTTGGTGAGCAGGTGGAGCAGGGGGGCGTCGGCCGGGAGCGGCTCGGCCTCCTCCCAGGCGCGGGCGAGTACGCCGACGGTGCCGAGTGCACCGACGAGCACCCCGCCGACGAGGCGGCCGTCGCGGACGACGACCTTGCGGTAGGTGCCGCTGACGGCGTCGGCGAGCTGGACCGTGTCGTCGCCCGGTTCCGGGTCCGTCTCGCCGAAGGCGGCGAGGTCGAGGACGGCAGGACCGGAAAGGGTGAGCCGGGTCAGGGCGCGGGTGCCGGTGTAGCGGGCGGCCGGGCCGCCCGGCAGGCCGGTCCCGGGCGCGATCAGTCCGGCGAGGACGTCGGCCTGTTCGAGGGCCGGGGCGGCCAGCCCGTACACCGTGCCGGCGTGCTCGGCGCAGTCGCCGATGGCCCGGATGTGCGGGTCCGAGGTGCGCAGTTCGTCGTCGACGAGGATGCCCTTGCGGACGGCCAGTCCCGCATCCTGGGCCAGTCCCACCCGCGGGCGGACGCCGCAGGCCAGGACCACGAGATCGGTGCCGAGGGCATAGCCGTCGGCCATCTCCACGGAGTGAACCGCCCCGCCGAGGGTGCGCACGCCGCGGACCCGCGTCTCGGTGTGGATCTCCACGCCGAGGTCGCCGAGGTGGCGGTGCAGCAGCCGGGAGGCCGGGGGGTCGAGCTGGCGCTCCATCAGGCGTTCGGCCTGCTGGGCGAGAACGACATGGGCGCCGCGGACGGAGAGCGCGCGGGCCGCGGAGACGCCGAGCAGTCCGCCGCCGACGACGACGGCACGCACCCCTTCGCGTACCGCCCCGGCGAGCCGCAGGCAGTCGTCCAGGGTGCGGAACGCGTGCACGCCCGCGGGTAGTTCTTGCCTGTCGCCGTCGAGCAGGCCGCGCAGGGGCGGGAGCACGGGGTTGGAGCCGGTGGCGAGGACGAGCGTGCCGTAGGCGATCACCGAGCCGTCGGCGCAGTGCAGCTCGCGGCGCGCGCGGTCGATCCGGACGACCCGGGCGCGGACGAGGTGCTCCGGCGCCGGCAGGGAGATCACCTCGGGCGCGTAGCGGCCGGCCAGGACGTCGGCGAGCAGGACGCGGTTGTAGGGGGCGTGCTCTTCCTCGCCGACGAGCAGGGCGGGCGTGCCGAGCTCGCCGAGCCGCCGGGCGAGACGGGTGCCCGCGAGTCCGGCGCCGATCACCACCACACGCGTGTCCGAGGTCATGCACCGCAGCGTGCGGTGCCGACGTTACCCGGCCGCATCACGGCCGTTTCCCGTGAGGAACGCTGCCCTCAGCGTGGGCGGGGCGCGGCTGTGAGGGTGCGGTGCCGCGGCGTCCGCTGGTGGTGAGGTCCCGTCGGGCAGGGACCCGGCGCCGGTCGCGCGCCCTCGGGCGGGGCGTGGCCGGCAGGGCTGATCAGCGTGCGGCCGTGAGGCGTGCGAAGACGACGACGTTTCCCCGGTAGCCCGTCCCGCGTGAGTAGCCGCCACCGCAGGTGATCACCCGCAGCTCGGGGCGGTGCGCTGTCCCGTACACCGTGTGGTCGGGGAATTTCTTGTCCGAGAAGACCTGGACCCCGTAGACGGAGAAGACGGCCGTCGAGCCGTTGCGCCGGTGCACCTCGATCGTGCTGCCCTTCTTCACCGCGCCGAGGGCGTAGAAGACGGCCGGGCCCGTCGCGTTGTCGACATGACCGGCGACGATCGCGGTGCCCGACTCTCCGGGGGTTGCGCCGCCCCGGTACCAGCCGGCGAGGTTCTTGTCCGTCGCGGGCGGGGGCTTGAGGCGGCCCTTGTCGGTCAGCCCGAGTCCGGTGAGAGGGGCGTCGACGCGGATCGACGGTATGCGTATGCGGTCCGGTGGCGAGGGCGGCAACGGGGGCGAGCCGGGCTTCACGCTGTCCGTGACCGCGGCCGCCTGCGCGGCCGACGGCTGCGGTGGTGCCTGGCTCTCGGCGCTGTGCAGCAGCCACACACCGGAGCACAGGGCGGCTATCGTGACGGATGCTATGGCGGCGTCTCCGACCGTGCCGGACGTGCCGACCTTGTTCACATGAAACTCCGATCGGATGCGGGATCAAGAGCCCCCTCCGGGCCGCGAGGGGCATCGGACCCGGAGGGGGAGCGGGGGGCGGTACCGGCGGACGGACAGCGCGGAATGTCCGTCACATCCTGTCGGCTCTCGCCCGTCGATGCAGGAGCCAGGTACCGCCGGCGGCCGCGAGAGCCAGCGCCGCCACGCCGGCCGCGGACCGCACGGGGTCGGGGCCGAGTGCGCCCCCGACCCCTGTCTGCACGCTTCCTTTCGGAAGCGCCGGGTTCTTGGCCGCGGTCATGGAGACGATCAGGTCCCCCGCCACGGTGTCGTGCCGGGCGCCGGCGCACTTCGCGACGATCTCGTACGTGCCCGGCTGTGCGCTCGGCGGCACCCGGAACCGTCCGATCGCGTCCTGCTTATGCGCGCTGGGCACCAGGGTGAAGACGCCGGCGCCGACCGCGGTGGCGTCCCCGGCGGCCGAGCCGTCCGGGCCGCACGCCGCCGTGTTGACGGTCACGTCGGCTCCGGGGACCACGGTCGTGGGGAAGACCTCCAGCTTTCGGGCGTCACTGCCGTACGCGGTTCCGGCGGCCAGCGCGACGGCGGCGACGGCGAGCACAGGACCGGTGATCAGGCGGGCCGTTCGTCGCATGGCGGTGCTCCTCCGGGGACACGGCCCGCGGCACCCCCAGTGTGCCGCTGCGTAGGTCGTGCCCTGCACTCTCGAGGAAAAGGGCTGTGGGCCCGAGCCGCCTTCTGACGATGTGTCAGAAATACGGTGAACGAGTGTCAGGTCGACAGCCCCACCGGCTGGAGGAGGCGGCATTCGGGCAGGTCAGCGGGCATGCGACAGGGGGTCGCGACAGAACACCCGAAGGGCCCAGACGCGGCTGCGAAACGGGTGACGGAGAGTGAGACGCGCTGCGCGGTGACGGCGCGCGGGCAGGCCCGGCCGCGACCCGGAGGTGCGCGCTTGACCTCAAGAATGGTTGAGGTATGAGGCTGTGCGTCATGAACACCATCACAGATGTCCCCACTTCCGCGCCTGTCCGCGTCACCGTCGTGATCGGCAGCAACCGCCAGGGCCGCTTCGCTCCCGTCGTCGCCGAGTGGCTGCTCGGCCGGATCCGCGAACGCTACGACCTTGTACTCGATGTCGTGGACGTGGCCGAGGCCGAGCTGCCCGCGACGCTGGCCCCGTCCCCCCGGGCGACGGCCGCGCTCGCCGAGGTCACCCCGAAGCTGGGCGGCGCCGAAGCGTTCGTCGTCCTCACGCCCGAGTACAACCACTCCTTCCCGGCGGGCCTGAAGAACCTGATCGACTGGCACTACACCGAATGGCGGGCCAAACCGGTCGCCCTCGTCTCGTACGGCGGCGTCTCGGGCGGCCTGCGCGCGGTGGAACACCTGCGCCAGGTCTTCGCCGAACTCCACGCGGTCACCATGCGGGACACGGTGTCCTTCCACGGCGGGGGCGCCGCCTTCGACGAGGAGGGCCGGCCGCGTGACACGACGGGTCCCGATGCCGCCGTCAAGGTGATGCTGGATCAACTCGTCTGGTGGGCCGGGGCGTTGCGGGAGGCGAAGCGGACGCGGCCGTACGCGGGGTAGTCCGGCGCACCTGGGCGCCGGGAGGCGGTTCGGTCGATGGGCAGCGCGTCGGTCAACTGCCGGGCGGTGTCCTGTCCGTGTCCTCGGCGCCGGGTCCCAGCCGTGCCGCCCGCATCTGGAGATAGCGGGTCTCGGGGATGCTGAGGGTGTGCCGCGCGGCCCACTGGTACGCGGCCCTGGCGCCCTCCCGGTCTCCCGCCTTCTCCAGCAGGTGGGCGCGTACGGCGTCGAGCCGGTGATGGCCGGTCAGCTGGTCCTCCATCCCCGCCACTTCGGCCAGCCCGGCCTTCGGGCCCTCCACCATCGCGACCGCCACCGCCCGCCCCAGCGCCGCCATGGGCTCGGGGGTACGGGCCATGAGAAGGTCGTACAGAGCGAGGATCTGCGGCCAGTCGGTGTCCTGCGCCCGCTCCGCCTCGTCGTGCAGGGCGGCGATGGCCGCTTGCAGCTGATAGGCGCCGGCCGGGCCTTCGGAGAGCGCCTCCTCCACCAGCGCCGTGCCCTCGGCGATCGCCTTGCGGTCCCAGCGTGCGCGGTCCTGTTCGTCGAGCGGGATCAGCTCGCCGTGGGGACCGCTGCGGGCCGCGCTGCGCGCCTCGGTGAGCAGCATCAGGGCCAGCAGCCCGGTGACCGTGCCCTCCCGCGGCAGCAGTCGCCGCACGGCACGGGTCAGCCGGATCGCCTCATGTGCGAGGTCCGCGCGCTGCAGAGTCGTTCCGGAGGTCGCCGTATAGCCCTCGTTGAAGATCAGATAGAGCACCTGGAGCACGGCCGCCAGCCGCTGGTCGCGGTCCTCGGGGCGCGGCTGACGGAACGGCACGTCCTTGATCTTCGCCTTCGCCCGGCTGATCCGCTGCGCGGCCGTCGCCTCGGGCAGCAGCAGCGCACGGGCGATCTCGGCCGTCGTCAGACCGCCGACGGCCCGCAGGGTGAGTGCGATCTGCGCGCCCGGCGTCAGGGCGGGATGACAGCACAGGAAGAGCAGCGTCAGAGTGTCGTCGTCGGACGGGGCGCGGCTCTCACCGGGCGGAGGCGCCGTGAAGGCGTCCCGCGGTGTCAGCTGCGCCGCCGTCTCCTCGCGCCGGCGCCGCGCCTCGTCGCTGCGCAGCTGGTCGGTGAGGCGGCGCGAGGCCACCTTGATCAGCCAGCCGCGCGGATTGACCGGTACGCCGGTCCTGGGCCACTGCTGCGCGGCGGCGAGCAGTGCCTCCTGTACGGAGTCCTCGGCCGGGCCGAAGTGCCCGTAGCGGCGCACCAGCGCACCGAGGACCTGCGGTGCGTGCAGCCGCAGCAGGTCCTCGACCTCGCTCGTGCCTGTCACGGGCACAGATCGCCGCCGCTCTCCTGAATGGGGCGGATGACGACCGGGTGATCGGGCGAGCCCTCCGGGACCGGGCACCGGGCGACGCGCGCCGCGATCTCCGTGACCCGCTCCAGGCTCTCGCAGTCCAGCACCCAGTACCCGGCGAGCACTTCCTTCGTCTCGCCGTAGGGGCCGTCCGAGATCACCGGGCGGTCGTCCTTGTCCGCCCGCACGAAGCGGGTCTGCGCGGGTTCGACCAGCCCCTGGGCGTCGACCAGTTCACCGGACTCGGCGAGGTCGTCGTTGACGGCCTGCATGAAGGAGAACATCGTCTGCAGGTCCTTCTCGCTCCAGACCGGGCTGTGCTCGGAGCCCTTTCCCTGCATCGCGTAGTAGTCGGCTTGTGAGCCCTGGACCATCACCAGATACTTCATGATTCCGCTCCCTGGGTGCGTGCCGCCGCCCCTTGTGGGCAACTTTCACAGGGGACGTCGGAGTCGTCGACGCTTTCTCGACACCGCGCCGGAAGTTTTTTCCGGGCATCTTCGGATCCGCCGCTGACCTGCGCGGATGCGTGCGAAGGAGCAGCCGGCCGTTCCGGTCGGGCAGGGCGGTGGCGGTGCGCGGGTCCTGGAGGACCGCTGTGTCCGAAGCGCCCATTGCTCCGCCACGACCCCCTCAGCCCGCGAGCGCCTCCGCCACAGTCCGGTGGCCCACCGCCGCCAGGACCGGGTTCGTCTGCCGGTAGTAGTGCTCCGCCGTCAGCCCGAAGCACAGGGCCCACCCCCGTCCCCGCGCCCACGTCGCGTCCTCGCACTCGGCCGCCTCGCGGAACGCCTCGCGGGTGCCGGTCGTGAAGACAGCCCATGCGGCCAGGGTGTCGGCCGCCGGATCGCCCACGCCCAGGCCGCTGAAGTCGATCACCGCGGTGAGCCGGCCGGCCCCGGTCAGCAGATTCCCGGGCAGGAGGTCGCCGTGCAGCCACGCGGGATCGCCGTCCCACTGGGGGAGCCGGAGGACCTCTTCCCACAGCGCGGTCGCCGCGGCCGCGTCCACCCGGTCTTCGGCGCCCAGGTCGCGGATCGCGGCGCGGACGTGTGCGTCGTTCGCCCCGACCGGGCCGCCGCGCCAGGAGGCCGGGCCGCCGGTCGCGTCGGCCTTGCGCAGTGCCGCCACGAAGCGGCCCAACTCCTCGGCTGCCGAGGTGAGATCGGCGAGGGGCGCGTCGTACGCGTTCTCGCCGTCCAGCCAGCGCAGCACCGACCAGGGCTGCCCGTACCCCGGCCCCGGCTCGCCCCGGCCGAGCGGCACCGGGACCGGCAGCGGGAGGTGCGGGGCGAGCAGCGGGAGCCAGCGTTGCTCCTTGGCCACCTGCCCGGCCGCGCCCGGGCGGCGCGGCAGCCGTACGACCATGTCGTCGCCCAGCCGGAACATGGCGTTGTCGGTCCCGGCGGACGGGACGTCGGCGAGGGGCAGCCCCGCCCACCGCGGGAACTGCTCCGCAATCAGCCGGCGCACCAGGGCGCTGTCGACGTCGAGTTCGTCGGCGTGCATCTTCGCGGCGGGCATGGGTCTCCGTGAGGCCGTCGGCGGGTCGGGTGCCGGAGCGTAGACGCACCGGGACCCGGCCCGCCACGGATTTACGCCCGCCGCGGCACGGCGGTGATCAGCTCACGTTGACCGCGCTCCACGCCGCCGCCACCGCGTTGTACTCGGTGCTGCCCGCGCCGTAGAGGTCCTTGGCCGCGTTCAACGTGGCCGTGCGCGCCCCCGCGTAGTTCGTCGAGGACGTCATATAGACCGTCAGGGCCCGGTACCAGATCTTGCCGAGCTTGTCCCGGCCGATGCCTGTCACCGTGGAGCCGTTGCAGGTGGGGGAGTCGTATGAGACGCCGTTGAGGGTCTTCGCGCCGCTGTCTTCCGCCAGCAGGTAGGCGAAGTGGTTGGCCACGCCCGAGGAGTAGTGGACGTCGAGGTTCCCGACCGACGAGCTCCAGCAGTCCGCCGAGTTCCCGTCCTTCGACGGCTTGTCCATGTACCTGAGCGCCGACTTGCCGAAGCCCGAGCGGACGATCTTCTCGCCGATGAGATAGTCACCGGGGTCGGAGGAGTTGTTGGCGTACCACTCCACCAGGGTCCCGAAGATGTCCGAGGTCGCCTCGTTCAGGCCGCCCGACTCGCCCGAGTACGTCAGCGCCGCCGTCTTCGACGTCACGCCGTGCGACATCTCGTGGCCCGCCACGTCCAGCGCCACCAGCGGGCCGAAGGTCGTCCCGTCACCGTCGCCGTACGTCATGCAGAAGCAGCTGTCGTCCCAGAAGGCGTTGTTGTAGTTGGTGCCGTAGTGCACACGGTTGTACGAGCCCTTGCCGTCGCCCGCGATGCCGTTGCGGCCGTGGACGTTCTTGTAGTAGTCCCAGGTCTCGTCGGTGCCGTACTGCGCGTCCACCGCCGCCGAGGAGCGGTCCGAGGCCGTGCCCGTGCCCCAGTGGTTGTCGGAGTCGGTGAACAGGGTGGCGGGCGCACGGCTGAAGCAGATCCCGAGGAAGCACAGGTCCGTCTTGTTCGCGGCGTCGCCGGTGTAGGTGTTGCCCCGGGTCGGGTCCTTGAGCTGGTACGTCGATCCGGACTGCGTCGTCTCAAGACCGACCGTGCCGCTGTAGAGGGACTGCCCGTCGCCGCTCGCCGTCTCGATGCTGTCCCATGCGTCGATCTGCTTCCCGGTGCGGGCGTCCGTGAGGACCGTGCGGGCGACCGGGTTGCCGAGCGAGTCCTGGCCCACGACGTCGGTGCGCCAGGCGAGCCGCGGCGCCCCGTGCAGCGCGTCGACGACGAGCTGCGGCTTGGCGGTCACCTTCTTCAGCAGCTCGCCGGCGTTCGCGGCGCGCAGCGCGGTGGTGGCCAGATCGGCCGCCTCGGGAGCCTTGACGGAGGGAGTGGTCGTCGGCACGGTGATGGCACGCTTCGTGGCCCGGTCCGAGCTGCGGTAGGAGCCGTTCGGGCTCATGTGGACGACGAAGTCGCCGCCGAGGACGGGGAGTTGACGGTACGTGCGGTCGTAGCGCACATGCTGGCTGCCGTCGGCGTCCACGACGACGTCGCGTACGCTCGTGCCCTGCGCCGGGGTCAGGCCCAGGCGCGTGGCCTGGTGCACCAGTGCCGCGGCGGCGTTGTCGATCGCGGTGGCCCGGCTGGGTCTGTCGGTGGCGCCGGCGGTGGGGGCGGGGGCGAGAGCGGCGGCCAGCAGGGCGGCGGTGGTCGCGGCGGTACCGGCCGCGGTGAGACGGGAACCTCGGATGTGCCGTATCCGACTCATCGGTCTCCTCGGGAAGGCGCGTGGGGGCGCATAGGGGGGCCGGAGGCGTGGGCCTCAGGCGTTCCCCTGATTTAAGGGTTCATGACATGTCATGTCCATAGCGCGGTCGAGGAGATGTGTGTGGGGGGTGAGGATCGTTTCGGCAGGCGCGGTCAGAGGTGCGAAGGTGAGACGACGCATGGTTGCGGCCGACAGGACGGACGAGGGGAGCGGACGCGTGAGACTGCCGTTCTTCGTGTACGGGACGCTGCGCCCCGGCGAGCACAACCACGACCTCTTCCTGCGCGGCCGTACCCGCCGCGAGGAGCCCGGCCTGCTGCCCGGCGCCGTGCTGTACGACGGCCCCGGATACCCGTACGCGGTGGAGCAGGACGGGGGCACGGTCACCGGTGAGATCGTCACCGCGCTGCCCGAGGCGTACGGCGAACTGCTCGCCGCCCTCGACCGGCTGGAGGAGTACGTGCCGGGCGATCCCCACACCCTGTACGAGCGGGTGCGCCGGGACGTCACGGCCGCCGACGGCAGGACCGTGCACGCCTGGGTCTATGTCGCGGGGCCCGCGGTCGCCGCACGGCTGCGCGCGCACGGCAGGCCCATCGAGAGCGGGGACTGGTCGGCGCGCCGCTGAGACCCGGGATGTCCGGCTTTCGAGTGAGCCAGAGAAGCGGGCGGGACCGCATCGCTCGTGCGGGCGACCGCCCCGTGTGCCCCCTCCTGCCGCCGGGCCGCTGCGCCTAGGGTCCGGGCCATGAGCGAAAGCGACTTCACCCGGCGGCGGGCGCTCGCGCTGGGCGGCGCCGCCGTGGGTGCCGTCCTGGGGCCCGTGCTCAGTTCCTGCTCCTCCCCGTCCCGGGTCTCCCGGGGCCCCGGTCCCGGCAAGGTGCCGAGCCCCGCTCCCGGCGACGGACTGTGCGTCCTCAACCCGAGCGTCACCGAGGGGCCCTACCACCTCGCCGGCGCACCGTTCCGCAGGGACATCACCGAGGGCAAGAAGGGCGTCCCGCTCACGCTGCGCCTGACCGTGCGCGACGAGCCGCACGCGTGTGCGCTCCTCAAGGACGCCGCGGTGGAGGTCTGGCACTGCGACGCCTGGGGCTACTACTCCGGCTACCCGACCGCGAGGCCGGGCGGCACCGCGCCCGCCGCGGGCAGCGACAACAGCGGCGCGAACCCACGGACGTATCTGCGGGGCTTCCAGACGACCGACGCCGGCGGGACCGCCGAGTTCGCGACCGTCTTCCCCGGCTGGTACGCGCGGCGGGCCCCGCACTTCCACGTCAGGGTGCACACCGGAGGCAGGGCGACCGGCGGCACCTACGCGGGCGGCAGGGTCAACTGGACCGGCGAGCTCTTCTTCGCGGACCGGTACTCCGACGAGGTCGGCGCGAGGGCCCCCTACACCCGGCACACCGGCACGCGCACCCGGCTCGCTCAGGACCCGGTGTACGGCGGAGGCGGCACGAGGGACGGGCTGATACACGTCACCGGGGACGCGGACAAGGGGCTGCTGGCGACGCTGACCGTCGGGATCGATCCCACGCGGAAGAACACAGGGGAGAGCACGGGCGGCGACGGCTCCCCGTTCCCGGAGTCCCGATCGTCCGGCGGGACGTCCGAGGCACCTCGGCCGGGCGTGCCGTCCGGCGGAGCGGCAGCGAGCACCCCGCCACCGGACAGCGCGGCGAGCGCCTCACGGACGCCCACTCCCTGAGTCACTCTCCGGGGTCGCCGGTCACCCGCTCCAGCCGTACCGCGCACACCTTGAACTCCGGCATCCGGGAGGTGGGGTCGAGCGCCGGGTTGGTCAGCGTGTTGGCGCGGCCCTCGCCCGGCCAGTGGAAGGGCATGAAGACGGTGTCGGGCCGGATGGCACGGCTGATCCGCGCGGGCGCGACGGCCCGGCCCCGTCGTGACACCACGGCCACCGCCTCCCCGTCCACCGCGCCGAGCCGCTCGGCCAGCCGGGGATGCATCTCCACATACGGGCCCGGCGCGGCGGCGTTCAGCTCCTCCACGCGCCGCGTCTGCGCCCCCGACTGGTACTGGGCGACGACCCGGCCGGTGGTCAGCAGTACCGGATAGTCGTCGTCGGGCTCCTCGGCGGCGGGACGGTACGACACGGCGGCGAACCGCGCCCGCCCGTCGCCGGTGGCGAAGCGGTCGAGGAAGAGGCGGGGGGTACCGGGGTGAACGGCCGCCGGTGGCCCGTCGAGCCCGGAATCGTCCGGGAGTACGTCCTCCCCGGCGGCCGGCGCCGGGCACGGCCAGAACACACCGTTCTCCTCGGCCAGTCTCCGGTAGGTGATCCCGGAGTAGTCAGCCGGACCGCCCGCACTCGCGCGGCGCAGTTCGCCGAAGACCTCCTCCGGGTCCGTGGGGAAGCCCTTCTCCATGCCCAGTCGGGCGGCCAGTTCGTGCAGGACCTCCAGATCGCTGCGGACTCCGGGCGGCGGGGCGAGCGCCCGGCGGCGCAGCAGGACCCTGCCCTCCAGGCTGGTCGTGGTGCCCGTCTCCTCCGCCCACTGCGTGACCGGCAGGACCACGTCGGCCAGTTCCGCCGTCTCGGAGCGGACCACGTCGCACACGGCGAGGAAGTCCAGTGAGCGCAGCCGGTCCTCGATGTGCGCCGCGCGCGGTGCCGACACCACCGGGTTGGACCCCATCAGCAGCAGTGTGCGGACGTCCGTGCCCAGCGCGTCGAGGAGTTCGTAGGCGCTGCGGCCCGGGCCCGGCAGCGCGTCCGGGTCCACCCCCCACACCCGGGCGACATGGCGCCGCGCCGCGGGGTCGGTCAGACTGCGGTAGCCGGGCAACTGGTCCGCCTTCTGACCGTGCTCGCGGCCGCCCTGCCCGTTGCCCTGGCCGGTCAGGCAGCCGAAGCCGGACAGCGGCCGGCCCGCGCGGCCGGTCGCCAGGCACAGGTCGATCCACGCGCCCACCGTGTCCGTGCCCTTGGACTGCTGCTCGGGTCCGCGCGCGGTGAGCACCATCGCGGCCTTCGGCTCGCAGAACAGCCGTACCGCCGCCCGGAGTTCGGGCACGGACACCCCGGTGATCCGCTCGACGTACTCCGGCCAGTGCGCCATCGCCGCGGCCCGCGCCTCCTCCCAGCCGCTGGTGCGCTCCCTTATGTACGCCTCGTCCGTGCGCCCCTCGGCCACGATCAGGTGCAGCAGACCGAGCGCCAGCGCCAGATCCGTGCCCGGGCGGGGCGCCAGATGCAGGTCCGCCTGCTCGGCCGTCCGGGTACGGCGCGGGTCGACCACGATCAACGTGCCGCCGTTCTCCTTCAGTTCCGTCAGATACCGCAGCGCGGGCGGCATCGTCTCCGCCAGGTTGGAGCCGACGAGGATCACGCACCCGGTGCGCGGCACGTCCTCCAGCGGGAACGGCAGCCCCCGGTCCAGGCCGAACGCCCGTACGCCCGCGGCCGCCGCCGACGACATGCAGAACCGCCCGTTGTAGTCGATCTGCGAGGTGCCGAGGACCACCCGGGCGAACTTCCCGAGCGCGTATGCCTTCTCGTTGGTCAGGCCGCCCCCGCCGAACACCCCGAGCGCGTCCGGGCCGTGCTCCACCCGCGCCCGGGCGAGCTCCCCGGCGACGCGGTCCAGGGCCTCCTCCCACCCGGCGGGCCTGAGAACCCCTGCGCGGCGCACCAACGGCGAGGTCAGCCGGACCCCCGACGACAGCAGCGCGGGTGCCGTCCGGCCCTTGCCGCACAGCGCGCCACGGTTCACCGGGAAGTCCGCGCGCTCGCTCACCTGGACGCCTCCCGTCGGGGTGGGCGAGAGATTCATCCCGCACTGGAGCGCGCAGTACGGGCAATGGGTGGGCGTCGAGGTGTTCCGCATACCGCCCAGCCTGCGTCGGCGGTGTTACGTGCCGTGGCGGCCGCCGGTTACACGGCCGGGACGGCGGCCTCCCCGCGGGCCGCCCGGCGCGGTGAGGTCCCGTCCGCCCGTGCTCCGCGCCCTCAGCCCCGCGCCTGCGCGAGTGCCTTCACGACCCCCTGCTCCTTGGGGCCGAGGAAGGTCGGGTCCGGCTGGAACAGCGCGTCCACGGCCGCCTTGCCCGCCGCGAGGACCTCCCGGGTGCCGCCGTAGTACCAGGTCGCGTCGTGCTTGTCGTCGACGCCGACGCCGTACGACGTCACGCCCGCCGCCCGGCACAGGGCGACGGCGCGCCGGATGTGGAAGCCCTGGCTGATCAGGACCGCCCGGTCCACACCGAAGATCTTCTTCGCCCGGACGCAGGAGTCCCAGGTGTCGAACCCGGCGTAGTCGCGCACGACCCGGCCGCCCGGTACACCGTGCTTCGTCAGATAGACGCGCATGGCGTCCGGCTCGTCGTAGTCGTCGCGGCTGTTGTCGCCGGTGACCAGGACGACCTTGATCCGGCCCGCCCGGTAGAGCTGCGCGGCCGCGTCGAGCCGGTGGGCGAGGTACGGCGACGGCTCGCCGTCCCACAGACCGGCGCCGAAGACGACGGCCACATCGGTGCGGGGCACATCCGCGGTCGTGCGCAGCCGGCTGCCCGTGGTCAGGAACATCCAGGTCGCCGGCAGCAGCGCCAGCACACACAGCAGCACAAGACCCTGTACGGCCCGCCGCTGTCCCGCACGCGTACGCGGCAGCTTCGGTCTGCGGATCCTCAGGCGCGGCAGGCCCATCGAAACGCGTCCCCCCGGGTCGCTCGCTCTCACCAGTGTCACCAGTGAGGACGCAGCGTACGGTGATCCGGTTCGCGCCGGACCAGGACGGGCCCGCGGTCGACGGCCCCGCTCCCCGCGAGGGGCTGCGGCCGGCCCCGCGCTTCTCACCCCGTGCGCCCCCGCGAGGTGAAGTCCCGGAAAACAGCGCGGTCACGGTGGTGCAACAGTCCGGCAATCTGCTGCCGTCAGGATCGGTCCATGACGGCGTCGAACCCTCCTCGAGACGAGTCCCAGCCCAGCCCCGGCGGCCGGCCGCTCCAGGGCACCCACCTCGACAGCACGGCGCAACTGATGGACCGGATCACCAGTCAGCTCGGCAGCCGGCTCGGCCTGGTCAGCATGAACGGCTCCCGGCGCCCGGCCCCGCCCGCGCTCGTCCTCGTGGCACACGGCAGCCGCGACCCGCGCGCCCTGTCCACCGTGCGCACCCTCGCCGAACGGGTCCGCGAACTGCGCCCCCATCTGCCCGTGCACCTCGGGCACATCGAGCTGAACGAGCCCCTGCTGCCCGACACGCTCGCCGCGCTCGGCGACCCCGGCGCCGTCCTCGTACCGCTGCTCGTCAGCCGCGGCCACCACGTCAAGCGGGACATCCCCGAAGCCGTCGCGGCGGCGCGGACGGACATCCGTATCGCCGCACCGCTCGGACCGCACCCCCTCCTTGTGGAGGCCCTCTACGCCCGGCTCGTCGAGGCGGGCTGGCGCACCACGCTCAGCGACGGCCGGCGCCGGGCGAGCGCCGTCGTGCTCGCCGCCGCCGGTTCCCGCGACCGGGACTCCGCCGCCGGCACCCGTCGCATCGCGGAGCTCCTCGCCGAACGCCTGGACGTCCCCGTCGTCCCCGCCTACGCCTCCGCCGCCGCGCCCACCGTGTCCGAGGCGGTGCGCGCGCTCGCCGCCCGCGGTCGTCACCGGATCGCCGTCGCCTCCTGCTTCGCCGCGCCCGGCCGCTTCGCCACCGAGTGCGCCGAGGCCGCCCCCGGGGTCGCCGCGGCCCCGCTCGGCGCCCACCCGGCGATGGCCCGGCTCGTCCTGCACCGCTACGACCAGGCACTTGAGCCCGCCGAGCCGACCGCCGAGCCCGCGCTGGCCACGGCCTGAACCCACCGGCTCCACTCCGGCGGGCCGATTCCGGGGCCTGTCCGCGCCCAGGACCCTCGGCGCTCCCGCCCCGAATCCGGCCGCGTTCGCCCGGGAGAACCCGAGGCCGCCCTTCACCCGTGCGCCCGCGAAACGGCCCGCCGGTAGACGGACGCCCGCATCCCGATTGTCATCCGCTGCGATTACTGTCGGGTCATGGACGGGACTGCACCGAAGGCCGACGACACTTGCGCGCGGTACGAGAACGGCGCGGCCGGCTCGGCGTACGACGCGGCGGCCGTCGAGCGCTGGGCACCCGAACCCGACAAACGCCCGGGACGCACGGCCTTCCAGCGCGACCGCGCGCGGGTGCTGCACTCGGCGGCGCTGCGTCGGCTCGCGGGCAAGACACAGGTCGTCGCCCCGGGCATCTCCCAGGCCCTCGGCTCCGCGGCCGCGGGCGAGACCAGTACCGACGCCTGGGACGCCAGCCCCCGCACCCGGCTCACCCACTCGCTGGAATGCGCCCAGGTCGGCCGTGAGCTCGGCGCCGCCCTCGGCTGCGACCCCGACCTCGTCGAGGCGGCCTGTCTCTCCCACGACCTCGGCCACCCGCCGTTCGGGCACAACGGCGAGCAGGCGCTGAACGAGTTCGCGGAGGACTGCGGCGGCTTCGAGGGCAACGCCCAGTCCCTGCGGTTGCTCGCCCGCATCGAGCCCAAGCGTTTCGTGGGGGCCGACACCGGTGAACTCGTCAGCGTGGGCCTCAACCTGACGCGGGCCGTCCTCGACGCCGCCACCAAGTACCCCTGGCCGCGCGGCGCCCACCCCACCGATTCCACGTCCCGGAAGTTCGGCGTCTACGAGGACGACCGCCCCGTCTTCGACTGGGTCCGCAAGGACGCGCCCGGCCACCGCACCTGCTTCGAGGCTCAGGTCATGGACTGGTCCGACGACGTGGCCTACTCGGTGCACGACTTCGAGGACGGCCTGCACGCCGGCCATATCGACCCCGGCTGCCTGCACGCCGAGCCGGAGCGGCAGGCGGTGTTCGCCGTCGCCCTCGGGCGGTACGTGCCGGCGGACACCGACCCCGAGGAACTGGCCGAGGCCCTCGAACGGCTCCTCACCCAGGAGTGGTGGCCGCGCGGCTATGACGGCTCCGCGGTCGCCCAGGCCCGGCTGAAGGACGCCACCAGCCAGCTCATCGGCCGCTTCTGCCTGGCCGCGGAAGGCGCCACCCGGGCGGCCTACGGCAGCGGGCGCCTCACGCGGTACGCCGCCGAACTCGTGGTACCGGACGGCGCCCGCATGGAGTGCGCGGTCCTCAAGGCGGTCGCCGACCGGTACGTGATGCAGCGCGCCGAGCAGGAGCGGCTCCGCGCCGACCAGCGGGTCGTGGTCGCCGAGCTGGCCGAGGCGCTCACCGCCCGGGCCCCCGAAGGACTCGACCCGCAGTTCCGGGCCCTGTTCGCCGAGGCCGCCGACGACCGCGCCCGCAAACGGGTGATCGTCGACCAGATTGCCTCGCTCACGGACGCCTCGGCGCGCTCCCTGCACGCACGGCTGACCCGGCGGACATGAGCCGAAGGTGACGGGACCCGGCCTGATCGGGGCACTCCCTCTTCCCGCACCACGCTCCATGCGAGAGGCTCGCATATGGCGACATCCTTAAGAGGAGGCATCAAGTGGTCGACGCGGATCAGACGTTCGTCATCGTGGGGGGAGGTCTCGCCGGTGCGAAAGCGGCCGAGACACTCCGCGCGGAGGGTTTCACCGGCCGGGTGATACTGATCTGCGACGAACGCGACCACCCCTACGAGCGGCCCCCGCTCTCCAAGGGGTACCTCCTCGGCAAGGAGGAGCGAGACAGCGTCTTCGTCCACAAGCCCGCCTGGTACGCGCAGAACGACATCGAGCTGCACCTCGGCCAGACCGTCGTCGCCCTCGACCGCGAGGCCAGGACGGTCCGGTTCGGTGACGACGGCACCCTCGTCCGCTACGACAAGCTGCTGCTCGCGACCGGAGCCGAGCCCCGGCGCCTCGACATCCCGGGCACCGATCTCGCCGGTGTCCACCATCTGCGCCGGCTCGCCCACGCCGAGCGGCTCAAGGGCGTCCTCGCCTCGCTCGGCCGGGACAACGGCCACCTCGTGATCGCGGGCGCCGGCTGGATCGGCCTGGAGGTCGCGGCGGCGGCCCGCGAGTACGGCGCCGAGGTGACCGTCGTGGAGGCCGAGCCGACCCCGCTGCACGCGGTCCTCGGCCCCGAGCTGGGCAACCTCTTCGCCGAAGTGCACCGCGAGCACGGCGTCCGCTTCCGCTTCGGCGTACGGCTCACCGAGATCGTCGGCCAGGACGGCATGGTGCTGGCCGCCCGCACCGACGACGGCGACGAGCACCCCGCGCACGACGTGCTCGCCGCCATCGGCGCGGCGCCGCGGGTCGCCCTGGCGGAGTCGGCGGGGCTGGAGCTGGCCGACCGCGCGCAAGGGGGCGGCGTCGCGGTGGACGCGGGGTTGCGCACCTCCGACCCGCACATCTACGCGGCGGGGGACGTGGCGTCCTTCCGGCACGAGCTGTTCGGCACCCGGCTGCGGGTCGAGCACTGGGCCAACGCCCTCAACGGCGGCCCTGCGGCCGCCCGGTCGATGCTGGGCAAGGACATCACGTACGACCGCGTGCCCTACTTCTTCTCCGACCAGTACGACCTCGGGATGGAGTATTCGGGGTGGGCGCCGCCGGGGTCGTACGACGAGGTGGTGATCCGGGGCGACGCCGGAAAGCGGCACTTCATCGCCTTCTGGCTGAAGGAGGGGAGGGTGCTGGCCGGTATGAACGTGAATGTGTGGGACGTCACAGACCGCATCCAGGACCTGATCCGGGCCAGGACCGTGGTGAACCCGGAGGCGCTGGCGGACCCCGGAGTGCCGCTGGAGAGCCTGTCCGCCTAGGTGCCCGCGCGTGCGCCCCGCGTCTTCGCCGGGGCGCCGCACGAGCCCCGTGGCTGTCGGTGCGCCACCGTAGAATCTCCTCGTGGCAGGACGGATCAACGACGAGGACGTGAAGGCGGTACGGGACGCGGTCCCGATCGACTCCGTCGTGTCCGAATACCTCCAGCTGCGCAACGCGGGCGGCGGCAACCTCAAGGGCCTGTGCCCGTTCCACGACGAGAAGTCCCCGTCCTTCCAGGTCAGCCCGAGCAAGGGCCTGTTCCACTGCTTCGGCTGCCAGGAGGGCGGCGACACCATCACGTTCGTGATGAAGGTCGACCACCTCTCGTTCTCCGAGGCGGTCGAGCGCCTCGCCGCCCGGACGGGCATCACGCTGCGGTACGAGGAGGGCGGGTACAACCCGACCCACCAGCGCGGTGAGCGCATCCGCCTGGTCGAGGCCCACAAGCTGGCCGCCGAGTGGTACGCGGAGCAGCTCGGCTCCGGCCCCGAGGCGGAGACGGGGCGGACGTTCCTGGCCGAGCGCGGCTTCGACCAGGCCGCCGCGCTCCACTTCGGCGTCGGCTACAGCCCCCAGGGCTGGGACCACCTCACCCGCTTTCTGCGCGGCAAGGGCTTCAGCGACAAGGAACTGCTGCTGTCCGGTCTCTCCCAGGAGGGCCGCCGCGGTCCCATCGACCGCTTCCGGGGCCGGCTGATGTGGCCGATCCGCGACATCGGCGGCGACGTGGTGGGCTTCGGCGCACGAAAGCTGTACGAGGCGGACAACGGGCCGAAGTACCTCAATACGCCCGATACGGCGATCTACCGGAAATCGCAGGTCCTGTACGGCATCGACCTGGCGAAGAAGGACATCGCGAAGTCGAGCCGGGCGGTGGTCGTCGAGGGGTACACGGACGTCATGGCCTGCCATCTCGCGGGGGTCACCACGGCCATCGCGACCTGCGGCACGGCCTTCGGCGGCGAGCACATCAAGATCCTGCGACGGCTGCTGATGGACAACGGCTCGGCGCGGGTGATCTTCACCTTCGACGGTGACGCGGCCGGGCAGAAGGCGGCACTGCGCGCCTTCGAGGACGACCAGAAGTTCGCCGCCGAGACGTACATCGCGATCGCGCCGGACGGCATGGACCCCTGCGAGCTGCGCCTGGCGAAGGGCGACGAGGCCGTATCCGACCTGGTCGAACCCCGCACCCCGCTCTTCGAGTTCGCGCTCCGCCAGATCGTCGTACGGTACGACCTCGACACCCCCGCCGGCCGTGCCGCAGCCCTTGACGAGGCGGCCCCCATCGTCGCCCGCATCAAGAACAGCGGCGCCCAGCACGAGGTCGCGGTCCAGCTCGCCGGCATGCTCGGCATCCTCGACACCCAGTTCGTGGTCAAGCGGGTGGCGCAACTGGCCCGTTGGGCACGCGACCGGGGCGGCAGGGGACCCGCGCCCGCCGGCCGCCACCCCCAGCAGCCCTACCAGGCGGCTCCGCGCCCGACGGTCTCCGGCCCGGCGCTGAACCTTCGCAACCCGGTCTTCGCGACCGAGCGCGAGCTGCTCAAACTCGCTCTCCAGCGACCGGAGTTGGTCTCCCCGGCGTTCGACGCGTACGGGATGGACGAGTTCACCGCACCGCCGTACGCGGCGGTGCGCCAGGCGATCCTGGAGGCGGGGGGAGCGGAGTACGGCGCGCAGGACCCGCAGGAGTACCTGGTCCGGGTTCGCGAGGCGGCCCCCGACGACACGGTCCGCGCCATGGTGACGGAGCTGGCGGTCGAGGCCATCATGCTGCGCAAAGAGGTGGACGACACCTACGCGGGAGCCCAGCTGGTCACGGTCCGCCGCCGCGCCGTCGAGCGCCGTGTCCGCGACATCCAGAGCACCCTGACCCGCCTCGGCTCCCACGCGGACCCGGCCCACCTCACTGCCGTGCAGAACGAACTGTGGGTCCTGCAGCAGTACGACCAGGCGCTGCGCGAACGCGGGACGGCCGCGCTGTGAGCGCCGCCGCGCAGGGTTTCTAGTCCTCCGGGCCCGACTCGGGCGGGGCGATCCCGAGGTGGTCCAGGATCGCGGCCTGTCCTGCGGCCAGGGAACGCAACATCCCGCCGTGCCCGGCCAGAATCCCGCTGTGCTCGGCGAGAATCCTGCTGTGCTCGGCCAGGATCCTGCCGTGCTCGGCCTGCCCGGCCGCGAGGGCTCCCATCAGCTCCCCGTGCTGGTGCAGCGTCCTGCCGTGCTCGAGCTGGGTGTCCCACAAGTCCCGGATCAACTGCATGTCCGCGCGCCGCTGTTCCCGCAGCGCGGCGACGTCCCGGTCGGACCCGACGGCGAGGTTACGCGTCGTGGCCTGCTGCTCCACGACCTCGTCCACGCGCGCCTCGAGTGCCTCGAGGCGACGTCGCAGCTCCTCGTTCTCGCTCATGTCCCCCGTCTAGCCCGATCGGTCCTTCCCCTATGCTCCCGGTCCTCCGGTCAGATGGTCGAACAAACTGAGTAACCACCCGGTCACGCACCGGACTCAAAAAGTGGACGCACGCCCCTCGTGGGAGCGATGTGTCGTACTCCACACTGGGTTCCGGTGCCTGAGTCCTCGGAGCGCGGCCGACCCGCCCACAGCGGGTCCGGCATCCCCGCGGTTCCGCTCATCGACTACGGGATGGCCGGCGGGCGGACCACCGGACCCATCCCCGACATACCGCTGCCGCATGTCTCAGCAGCGACATTCCTGGAGGTCGCCCCGGTGCAGACCCAGACCCTCACACAGACCGACGTCGTCAGCGACGAGCCGGGCATGGATACCGGCGTCCTCACGGCGGTGTCCACGCACAACGGGCTCGCGCAGGATCCCGGGACGGAGGCCGAGCCCCAGGACCCGCCTGAACTCGACGAGCCGCCCGCGGGCGAGGCCACCGAGGAGCCCGAGCCCGTCGAACCGCTGCGCGCCCCCGCGGAGACAAGCGGCAGTCCCTCCTCGGACCTGTTCCGTCAGTATCTGCGCGAGATCGGCCGCATCCCCCTGCTCACGGCCGCCGAGGAGGTGGAGCTCGCCCGCCGTGTCGAAGCCGGCCTGTTCGCCGAGGAGAAGCTGGTCAACACCCCGGACCTGGACACCCGGCTCGCCCTGGACCTGGACCGGCTGGTGGTCATGGGCCGGATGGCCAAGCGCCGGCTCATCGAGGCCAACCTGCGGCTCGTCGTCTCCGTCGCCAAGCGGTACGTCGGCCGCGGACTGACCATGCTGGACCTCGTGCAGGAGGGGAACCTCGGCCTGATCAGGGCCGTCGAGAAGTTCGACTACGCCCGCGGCTACAAGTTCTCGACGTACGCGACCTGGTGGATCCGTCAGGCCATGTCCCGGGCCCTGGCCGACCAGGCCCGCACCATCCGCGTGCCGGTCCACGTGGTCGAACTGATCAACCGCGTCGTCCGCGTCCAGCGCCGTATGCTCCAGGAGCGCGGCTACGAGCCGACGCCGGAAGAGGTCGCCGCCCATCTGGAGCTGCCCAGCGAGCGCGTCAGCGAGGTGCTGCGGCTCGCCCAGGAACCCGTCTCGCTGCACGCCCCCGTGGGCGAGGAGGACGACGTGGCCCTCGGCGACCTCATCGAGGACGGCGACGCCGCGAGCCCGGTCGAGTCCGCGGCGTTCCTGCTGCTCAGGGAGCACCTGGAGGCGGTTCTCTCCACCCTCGGCGAACGGGAGAGGAAGGTCGTACAGCTCCGGTACGGCCTCGCCGACGGCCGTCCCCGCACCCTCGAGGAGATAGGCCGCATCTTCGGCGTGACGCGTGAACGCATCCGCCAGATCGAGTCCAAGACCCTGAACAAGCTCCGGGACCACGCGTTCGCGGACCAGTTGAGGGGCTACCTGGACTGAAAAGGGGGCCGCTCGCAGGGAGCGGCCCCCAGGGACTCAGTCGACCTCGGCCACCGCCTGGGCGAACTGCGCCTTGTACAGCCGTGCGTAGGCACCGTCGGCGTCCACCAGGTCGCTGTGCGTGCCCTGTTCGACGATGGACCCGTTCTCCATCACCAGGATCGTGTCCGCGTCCCGGATCGTCGACAGCCGGTGTGCGATGACGAAGGACGTCCGTCCGTGCGCCAGTTTCGCCATCGCCTTCTGGATCAGGACCTCCGTGCGGGTGTCCACCGAACTGGTCGCCTCGTCCAGCACCAGGATCACCGGGTCGGACAGGAACGCGCGCGCGATGGTGATGAGCTGCTTCTCACCCGCGCTCACCCCCGTGCCCTCGTCGTCGATCACGGTGTCGTAGCCGTCCGGCAGCGTACGGACGAACCGGTCGGCGTGCGCCGCCCGCGCCGCCTCCTCGATCTCCCCGCGCGTGACCTCGCGCGCGGCCCCGTACGCGATGTTCTCCGCGATCGTGCCCCCGAACAGCCAGGTGTCCTGGAGCACCATCCCGATCGAGGCCCGCAGTTCGTCCCGGGACATCTTGGCGACGTCGACCCCGTCGAGCGTGATCCGCCCGTCGGTGACCTCGTAGAACCGCATCAGCAGGTTCACGAGCGTGGTCTTCCCGGCACCCGTCGGGCCGACGATCGCGACCGTGTGCCCCGGTTCGACCTTCAGCGACAGATCCTCGATCAGCGGCTTGTCGGGGTCGTAGCGGAACGACACGTGCTCCAGCGCCACCCGGCCCCGCAGTTCCTCCGGACGCTGTCCCTGCTCGGGGTCGGCGGCCTGCTCCTCCGCGTCCAGCAGGTCGAAGATCCGCTCCGCCGAGGCGACCCCGGACTGCACCAGGTTCGCCATCGACGCCACCTGCGTCAGCGGCATCGAGAACTGCCGCGAGTACTGGATGAAGGCCTGGACGTCACCGATGGACAGGGAGCCCGACGCGACCCGGAGTCCACCGACGACGGCCACCAGCACATAGTTCAGGTTCGACACGAACATCATCAGCGGCTGCATCACACCGCTGTTGAACTGCGCCTTGAAACCGGCCTCGTACAGCTGCTCGTTCTGCTCGGCGAACTGCTGCGCCGACTCGTCCTGGCGCCCGAACACCTTGACCACGGTGTGCCCGGTGTACATCTCCTCGATGTGCGCGTTCAGCTTGCCGGTGGTGCGCCACTGCTGCACGAAGTGCGGCTGGGAGCGCTTGCCGATCCGCGTGGCCACGACGAAGGAGAGCGGCACGGTCACGAGTGCGACCAGCGCCAGCACCCACGACACCCAGAACATCACCACGAGCACACCGACGATGGTGAGCAGGGAGTTGACGAGCTGGCCCATCGACTGCTGGAGCGTCTGCCCGATGTTGTCGATGTCGTTGGTCGCGCGGCTGAGCACCTCACCGCGCTGCCGCTGGTCGAAGTACGACAGCGGGAGCCGCGACAGCTTCGCCTGCACGTCCTCGCGCATGCGGTAGACGGTCTTGTTGATGGCCCGGTTGGACAGCCGGGTGGACACCGCCATCAGCAGGCCGGCCACCAGGAACGTGCCGAGCGCGAGCAGCAGGACGTTCCCCACGGCATCGAAGTCGATGCCCTTGCCCGGGGTGAAGTCCGTGCCGGAGAGCATGTCGGCGATGCCGCCCTCGCCCCGCTTCCGCATGGACTCGAGCACCTGCTCCTTGGTGAGTCCCGCGGGCATCTGCCGGCCGATGATCCCGGCGAAGACGAGGTCGGTCGCCCTGCCGAGGATCTTCGGCCCGGTCACGGAGAGCCCCACGCTGAGCACGCCGCAGACCAACATCGTGACGATGAGGGTCCGTTCGGGCTTGAACTGGGCGAGGAGCCGCTTTCCGGACCCCTTGAAGTCCATCGAGCGCTGGTCGGGGCCGCCCCCGCCCATCATGCGTCCCATGGGCCCGGCCATCAGGCAGCCTCCGCTTCCGTGAGCTGGGAGAGCACGATCTCCCGGTAGGTCTCGTTGCTTGCCATCAGCTCGTGATGCCGGCCGGTGCCGACGACCCGGCCCTCGTCGAGGACCACGATCCGGTCGGCGTCCCTGATGGTCGCCACCCGCTGGGCGACGATCACGACGGTCGCCTCCGCGGTCTCCTGCGCGAGCGCCGCCCGCAAGGCCGCGTCGGTCGCGTAGTCGAGCGCGGAGAAGGAGTCGTCGAAGAGGTAGATCTCCGGCCTCTGGACGAGGGTGCGGGCGATGGCCAGACGCTGGCGCTGGCCGCCCGAGACGTTCGTGCCGCCCTGCGCGATGGGGGAGTCGAGCCCGTTCTCCAGCTTCGAGACGAACTCCTTGGCCTGCGCCACCTCCAGCGCCTGCCACAGCTCCTCGTCCGTCGCATCAGGATTGCCGTAGCGCAGGTTGGTGGCGACCGTGCCCGCGAACAGGTACGGCTTCTGCGGGACCAGCCCGACCGTCTTCGCCAGCAGCCGCGGCTCGACCTCCTGGACGTTCACGCCGTCCACGAGCACCTCGCCCTCGGTGGCGTCGAAGAGGCGGGGGATCAGCCCGAGCAGGGTCGACTTGCCGCTGCCGGTGGACCCGATGACGGCCGTGACCT
This sequence comes from Streptomyces sp. CA-106110, assembly GCF_050936285.1. NCBI lineage: Bacteria > Bacillati > Actinomycetota > Actinomycetes > Kitasatosporales > Streptomycetaceae > Streptomyces > Streptomyces sp. CA-106110. The sequence continues at coordinate 8,210,111 of NZ_JBNJNB010000001.1, forward strand.
CGCCGGGCCGCGCCACCAGGTCGATGGACTTGAGAACCGGCTCCTCGGCACCCGGGTAGCGGAACCCGGCGTTGCGGATCTCCAGATGGCCGTGGCGCCGCAGCTCGCCCACCGGGGCGGTGGGCGGCACGACGCTGGACTCGGTGTCGAGCACCTCCTCGATGCGCTCGGCACACACCTCCGCGCGCGGCACCATCATGAACATGAAGGTGGCCATCATCACGGACATCACGATCTGCATCAGATAGGCGAGGAACGCGGTCAGGTCGCCGATCTGCATGCCGCCGCTGGCGATGCGGTGCGCCCCGAACCAGACCACGGCGATCGAGGAGAGGTTCACCACGGTCATCACGATGGGGAACATCAGCGCGAGGGTCCGGCCGGTGTGCAGGGAGACCTCGGTGAGCTCCGTGTTGGCCTCCCCGAAGCGGCCCTTCTCGTAGTCGTCGCGGACGAAGGCGCGGATGACCCGGTTGCCGGAGATCTGCTCGCGCAGCACCCTGTTCACCGTGTCGAGACGGACCTGCATGCTGCGGAACAGCGGCCGCAGCCTCCGCACGATCAGCGTCACGCTGATGCCGAGCAGGGGCACGACGGCGACCAGTACGCCGGACAGCGGCACGTCCAGGCCGAGCGCCAGCACGATGCCGCCCACGCACATGATCGGCGCCGACACCATCAGGGTGAACGTCATCAGGGTGAGCATCTGCACCTGCTGCACGTCGTTCGTGGTGCGGGTGATCAACGACGGCGCCCCGAAATGGCCGACCTCACGGGCGGAGAAGGACTGCACCCGGTCGAAGATGGCGGCCCGGATGTCCCGGCCGACGGCGGAGGCGGTGCGGGCACCGAAGTAGACGGCGCCCATGTTGCACACGACCTGGCCGAGGGAGACCCCGATCATCAGGCCGCCGAAGGTCAGGATGTAGTTCGTGTCGCCCTTCACGACACCGTTGTCGATGATGTGCGCGTTGAGGGTGGGCAGGTACAACGTGGCGCAGGTCTGCAGGAACTGCAGCAGCACCAGCAGGAGGATCGGTTTCTTGTACGGGCGCAGGTGGGCCCTCAGAAGTCGTATGAGCACGCGAGATCTCTCGGAGTCGTCGACGGACGGCATCGCGGTCGGTGATGCACCACCCACTATCGTCCGACACTCCACCCGCGTTACCTCAACTGAATAATGCGGCGGCGGGCGAAAAAGCTGACGTGGAATCAGCCACCGGACGTGGACAGGCAAGGAGCCGGAAAAGGCACCGTAGCGGTACGCCCGCACGTGTACGGCACCGGGTGAACGTTCGAAGGTGCGGGCGTTTGTGACCCTATGAGCGGAACGCCCCCGGATGTGTCTGTTCGCGCACCGACACGTACTGCTGACGCACCGCCTGTCCCACCGCCAGTTCGTCGCCCGGGTCCAGCACCTGGCCGGCCGGTCCCTGCCAGGCGGGCGGGGTGCGCGGGTCGAGCGTGCCCCGCGACACGCCGAGCGACCAGGCCGCCTGCCGGGCCGCACCGACCGCCGCGTAGTCGGCCGGCTGCGGCACCACGACCTGCACGCCGAACAGCGCGGGCGCCGCGGCCTGCACGGCGGGCAGCTCCGCGGCGGCTCCCAGCAGGAAGATCCGCCGCACCTCGACGCCGCGCCCGCGCAGTACGTCCAGCGCGTCCGCGAGTCCGCACAGCATTCCCTCGAACGCGGCGCGCGCCAGGTGCTCGGGCCGCATCGACTCGCGCCGCAGTCCGGCCAGGGTGCCCGCGGTGTGCGGCAGGTTGGGGGTCCGCTCGCCCTCCAGGTAGGGCAGGAGGACGAGCCCGTGGGAGCCGGGTGTCGACTTCATGGCGAGCTCGGACAGGGCCTCCAGGTCGGGCACGCCGAGCAGTTCGGCGGTGCCGCGCAGGGTGCGCACCGCGTTGAGCGTGGTCACCACCGGCAGATGCATGCCGGTCGCGTCCGCCAGCGAGGTGATCATCCCGGTCGAGTCGACGAGTGCCTCGGGGTGCACGGCCATGACGGATCCGGAGGCACCGAGTGAGACGACCGCGTCGCCGAGCCCGATGCCGAGACCCAGGGCGGCCGCCATGGTCTCGCCGGTGCCCGCGGAGATCAGCAGCCCCTCCGGAGTCGTCCCCGCCGCCTCGGAGGGCCCCAGTACCTCGGGCACCATGGCCTGATGGCCGAGCGCCAGCTCGATCAGGTCGGTGCGGTAGGCGCCCGTCGCCGCCGACCAGTACCCGGTCCCGGAGGCCCCGCCGCGATCGGTGGTCCTGCGCAACGGCCGCCCGAGCAGCTGCCACACGAGCCAGTCGTGGGCCTGCAGCAGCATGGCGGTGCGCCGGGCGTTGTCGGGTTCGCTCTTGGCGAGCCAGCGCAGTTTGGTCACGGGCCGCGCGGCCTGGGGTACGCATCCGACGGCCTCGGCCCAGGCCTGCCGGCCGCCGAGGGCCTCGATCAGGTCGGCCGCCGCGACCTGCGCCCGCTTGTCGCCGCCGACCAGCGCGGGCCGCACGGTGGCGCCCTGGGCGTCCAGCGGGACCAGCGCGTTCTGCTGGGCGGAGACGCCGATGGCCTGCACGCCTTCGAGGAGCCCGCCGCCGGCAGCCTCCCCGAGGGACAGCAGCCAGGCCTGCGGATCGATGTCGGAGGGACGGCCTCCGCCGGCGGCGCCGGCCTCGGGGCTCTCCACCGGATGCGGTGCATACCCCTGCCTGAGCACGGCACCCGTGTCCGTGTCACAGACGACGATACGAGTGAAATCGGGCGAACTGTCCAACCCGGCGACTATCCCCATGGCGGAATTCTGCCGTACGGAGGGGGGTGACCGCGCCGCGCCGGGAGCGCTTCACGACACTCCCGGCGCGAACGGAAGCCTGCCGGCCGCCGGACGGGTGCCGGCGGCCGGGGCCGTCAGGTGCTGTTCGTTCCCCAGTCGTCCCCGCCGCTGCCGTTCGCGTTCCGGTCACGCAGGGAGCGGACACGCCCGGCGACCGAGGCCGGCATGCGGTCGCCGACCTTGTCGCTCATGACGTGGAAGGCCTTCCCGGCGATCTCGCGTCCCTGCTGGGCAGCGGTTTCGGCGGTGTTGCGGACGGCGGGGTTCTGGGCGACCTGACGGGCGGACTTCTTCAGCTGCTCGTACCGTTCATGTCCGGCTCGCGTGCCCAGCACGTAGCCCAGAACCAGTCCGGCGACGAACGTGAGCCGATAGCGCATGGCGGCCACCCTTCCCTTGCGTCTGCGTCGTCCCTTGCGTGGGCATCGGCGCGGGGGAGTACTGATTGGCGGAGCACCCCCCTGCTTGCGCTAATGTATGTGTCGCAGCGAGCGCGCGCCCCCTGGCGGATACCCAGGTAGGTACGTTCGATGCAACGAGGCATTCCTCCGTAGCTCAATTGGCAGAGCAGCCGGCTGTTAACCGGCAGGTTACTGGTTCGAGTCCAGTCGGGGGAGCTCAATCCTCCGTAGCTCAATTGGCAGAGCAGCCGGCTGTTAACCGGCAGGTTACTGGTTCGAGTCCAGTCGGGGGAGCGCTGAAGAGGACCCCGCTGGGGTCCTTTTTTATGTCCGCGGGAACCGCCGCACCTTTGGTGGGGTCCTCAAGGTCACGTGTAGCCGACCATCCGAAGCAGGAGATCGTATGAGCGGCTATGCTGCGGCAGACGGCGCGCACACATGTACGCGACGCGCCGTAACGGGGCGGTAGCTCAGCCGGTTAGAGCAGCGGACTCATAATCCGTCGGCCGTGGGTTCGAGTCCCACCCGCCCCACCGAGGCCTGTCGGTGCAGGAACATTTTCACCTGCACCGATTGTGCACCCTCTCTGCCACGGATGGCGGTAACGACACATCAGGGATCGGCAGTCGGCCCGCCGCCCGCCCGAGTGGCGGAAGATCAGGACACCAACTGGCCCCAGCCGGTGCGGAGTTCGGCCCCCCGGATGCGCTCCGCTCGTGGGCGTGCCGGGGCCCTCAGCGGGACCAGCACCGTCGCGCCCGGGTTGCGGCGATCCGCCGGCACCCCAGTCGTGCCGGAGGACGGTCGGTCCGGGCCCCCGAGGCCGGCTCGATGTCCCGCGTGACGCAGAGGTTCTCTCGCATCAGGCCGGCCATGCCCCCCGGATCGGACGCACGGGCGCGGGGATCTTTCCGTGGGGTACGCCACTTGGCAGGTTCCGTCCAGCGGGTCCGCTCGGCGCCGGGCCCGCCACGTCACCGGTCGTACGGCACCCGCAGCCTCACCCGGGTCCCCGCGCCGGGCACGCTGGAGAAGGCGAGATACGCGTCCAGCAGGTCCGCGCGCTCCTGCATGGCCGCCAGGCCCATGCCCTGGGACGCGGCGCCCCTGGCGCGATGGGGTGTGCGGGCGCCGGGTGGGTTGGGCATCCCGCAGCCGTCGTCCGTCACCGTCGCGGTGACCGTGCGCCCGTGCTCGTGCAGCTTCACCCGGATGGTGCGGGGCTGGGCGTGCTTCACCGCGTTGGTGACCGCTTCCTGGACGATGCGGTACACGTGGGCCTGCGCCTCGGGGCTGAGCCGGCTGTCGCCGACCCCGTCCCCGTCCGGGTCGCCGCGGAACTCGACGGCGATGCCGAAGGTTTCCGAGGCGCGCTCGCACAGCGTCTGGAGGGCCGGCCGCAACCCCAGCTGGTCGAGGGCGGCCGGGCGCAGCTCGGCTATCAGGTGCCGCAGCGAGGCGATCTGGTTGCTGATGAGACTGCGCGCCTGGTCGATGGCCCCCTGCATGGCCTCGGGCCGCCCGCCGACGGCCGCGGAGGCCAGCACGATCTGCACCGCGCCCAGTTCCTGGAGCGTGTCGTCGTGCAGCTCACGGGCCCAGCGGTGGCGTTCCCGCTCCTCACCGTCGCGGCGCGCGGAGGCCCGTATTCGCTCGAGTCTGCGCTGGCGCAGAGCCGTGGCGCGTCCGGTGGAGGCCGCGTAGGCGATCAGCAGCAGGGGCAGGACGTGCAGGGCGTTGAGGAGCGGCTCCTGGGCGATGCGGACCAGTCCCGCCACCGCGAGCATCATCGAGATCCCGGCCACGACCATCAGCCAGGTCCGGCGCGCCAGGGTGGAGAGGGACGCGGCGGTGAAGAAGAGGATCGCCGCGGCGAGGGAGAGGATGAGTTCGGACTGCAGCGGCTGGTCGGTGACCTCCAGTGCCAGGGCCGCCACCAGCAGTGCGGTGGCCGCCGCCTCGGTGACGAGGCGGAACCGCGGTGGCAGCCCCCAGGTCATGTGAGCAGCCCGCGCTCGCGTGCCGCCGCGATCAGCTCGGCCCTTGTCTCCGTGCCGAGCTTGTCCCGGATGCGGGCCCGGTGGGTCTCGACCGTCCGCACCGAGACATACAGGCGCCGGGCGATCTCCTGGTTGGTGTGTCCGGCCGCCAGCAGGGACAGCACCTCGACCTCGCGGCCGGTCAGCACGTTCCCGCCGCCGTTCCCGTTGTCCGCGGTCGCCAGGCGGGCTCCCATGGCTGGCTGCACGTAGGTGCCACCGGTGGAGACCTGACGGGTCGCCGCGACCAGTTCCTCGCCGGCGGCCTCCTTGAGCAGGTAGCCGGTGGCTCCCGACCTCATCGCGGCCCGCGCGAACGCGGGATCCTCCTGCATGGTGAGGATCAGGATCCGTGTCTCGGGGGAGGCGGCCAGCAGCTCGGGTATGACCGGCAGGCTCGACTGTCCTCCCATCGACAGGTCCAGGACCAGCACGGACGGACGGCGGTCCTGCACGACGCGCAGGGTCTCGGGCACGGTGCCGGTCTCAGCGACGACCTGGAAGGCCTTGTCCTGGGAGAGCAGCAGCCGCATACCTGCCCGGACCACCAGATGGTCGTCCGCGAGGACCACGGTCGTCCGCGGGTCGGCCGGGGGAGCGGGGCCGTGACGTTGGACGTTCATAACAGCAACGGTAGGACTCCGGTCGCCCCTCCGGCCGCTCCATACGGCCCTCGGGCGGGAGTGTGCGGGAAACCCGCAACGGGCTGCGGGATCCCCGCGAGCCCCCGGGTGCGCATTGCGGACCCTCACTGCGGTACGGCGCGGATGCGGCACGTCACGGTGCGGGCGGAACCTGGATGACAGCACAGCCACCCAGGTACATCCTCAGGACGGCCACCATGACCCCTTTCACTCCTCCACACACCGACGGGTGCCCGGCCAGGCCCGCGGGGGACCCGCTCCAGCTCGCTCAAGGCCTCGCGGACGCGGCGGTGCCCGGTCTGGCCGACCTGGCTGCCGTCGAGCTCTCGGACACGGTCCGGTGCGGGGAACGGGCCTGGCACGGAGCGCAGAGCGCACGACCCACGTTGCGGCGCGCCGCCTTCCGCTCGGTGCACTGCCGTGGATGCCGTCCGGCCTATGCGGTCGGCGACGCGAGCAGGCTGCCCGCCAAGACTCCGTACCGCAAGTGCGTCAAGGACCTGCGGCCTCGCATCGTCCGCGACCTGGGCTCCCAGCCCCGGTGGCTGGCACGTGACCCGGACCGCGCCCGGCGGATCGAGGAAGCCGGGTTGTGCTGCATGATGGTCGTCCCGCTGACCGTCCAGGGCCTGGTTCTCGGACTGGCGACCTTCTACCGGCGCGCCGGTACTCCGCCGTTCCGGGAGGACGACCTGCGGGCGGCCACCGAACTCGCGGAGCGCACGGCCCGCGGTCTCGACCTGATGCGACGCCGCATCGAGTGGGAGGACGCCGGACGGGAGCTGCAGCGCTCTCTGCTGCCGGAGGAGATGCCCTCAGTGACCGCGGCGCCCGCCATCGGCGGACAGGTTTCGTCCGGCGGATCCGCCGGTGCGTGGTTCGACGCCATCCGACTCCCGGGCGCACGTCTCGCCCTCGTGGTGGGCGTGGCAGGCGACGAAGGCCTCGGCGCGGCGGCCCGGATGGGATGGCTGCGGGCGGTGATCGGTGCGCTCGCCAGGCTGGACATGGCGCCTTCGGAGCTTCTGGCGCGGGTGAACGGCATCGCCGCGGACAGTCCCTCGCCACCCTCGCCGCAGGGCTGTTCCACGGCCGCCGACGACGAGCCGGCGGGCGCCGGGGACCACTGTCTGTTCCTGGTCTACGACCCGGTCAACGGGCGCTGCACGGTCTCACGGGCGGGCAACGTCTGTCTTCAGGTCGTCACCGCCCAGGGCAGGGTCAGCACCCCCTACCTGCCCGAGCACCGGCCGCTCGGCTCCTCGGACGAGCTCTTCGAGGAGTGGGAGTTCCAGGTCCATCCGGACAGCGTCCTGCTCCTGGGCAGCAGCGGCGAGGCACCCGAGCCCGCTCCGGAGACACGCTTCGGGCCGACCTCGCGGGCGGTGCCGAGCTGGTCCGGCCACCCGGTCCAGGCGGTCCTCGACGACTACGCGCGCGTGCTGCTCCCCGACCACTGCCAGGCACTGCTGGCCGCCCGCACCCGGGCGCTGGACTCCCAGGACATCGCCAGTCTGCGGCTGCCCCACGACCTCGCGGCCGTCGTGGTGGCCCGTGCCTGGACCCGGCGGCAGCTGCAGGCCTGGGACCTCGACGGCCTCGACTTCAGCACCACGCTGCTGGCCAGCGAGCTGGTCACGAACGCCATCCGCTACTCGACCGGCCCGGTGGAACTGCGCCTGATCCGGGACCGCGCCCTGGTCTGCGAAGTGTCCGACACCAGCAGCGCGGCCCCGCACCCCAGGCATCCGAAGGCCGGTGACCAGGGCGGGCGCGGCCTGCTCATCGTCACCGAGATCGCCGAGGCGGTCGGGACGCGCTACACCTCACAGGGCAAGATCGTCTGGGCTGAGCAGGCCCTGTGACGCCGTGGCGGAGGACGGCGCGGTACGGCGACGGTCCACGAAGGGGTGCCGTACGGGCACCGGGGCGCGGGCCCCCTTCGGGTCAGGCCGCGAGCGGATTGAGAAGCAGTGGCTGGATCCTGCCCTCCAGCATCTCTCCCAGGCCCTGGACCGCACAGATGTCCGGTCGCTCGGCGATGTGCACGGGCATACCGGTGGCCTGGCGCAGCATCTGGTCGAGGCCCGGCAGCAGGGCGCTGCCGCCGACCATCATGATGCCGCGGTCGGCGAGGTCGGCCACCAGGTCGGGCGGGCAGTCCCGCAGTACCTTGCCGATGCCGTCGAGGACGGCGGTCAGCGGGGTCTGGATGGCGTCCCGTACCGCGGCGGTGTCGACCAGCACGGAACGCGCGAGTCCCGTCGCCACGTCGCGCCCGAGGATCTCGGTGGCCGCGGGTCCGTGCGGGGTGAGCCCGTTGCCGGAGAGGGCGAGCTGCAACGGCCGTACCGACTGGCTCGGCAGCATCAACGCGTGCTCGTGCCGCAGATGTTGCACGATCGCGTGGTCGACCGCCTCGCCCCCGACGGGGATCCGCTCCGCGGTCACGATGTTCCCGAGCGACAGCACGGCGATCTGTGTGGCGGCCGCCCCGCAGACCATGATCATGGAGGCCTCGGGCTGCTCCACCGGCAGCCCGCACCCCACGGCGGCCGCGACCAGCGTGTCGACGAGCTCCACCCGCCGGGCGCCCAGGCCCACCAGCGTCTCGATGGCCGCGCGCTGCGCCAGCGGGTCCGCGTCGTGGGGCGTGCAGGCCGCCGCCCGCAGCCGGGGCTTGCGGCGCAGGCTCCGGCGCAGCTTCTCGCCCAGCAGCTGGCGCAGCATCCGCTGGGCCATCTCGATGTCCACGACGGTGCCGCCGGACACGGGCCGCGCCACGCGGATGTAGGCGGGAGTACGCCCTGTCATCTTCTCGGCGAGCTCACCGACCGCTATCAGCGCACCGGTCCGGGTGTTCACAGCGGCGGCGCTGGGCTGGTCCACCACAAGCCCGGCCCCCTTGACGTAGACACGGGTCCGGGCCGCTCCCAGGTCGACGGCGAAATGGCAACGGCGCAGCTGGTCCAGACTGACGGTCATGGCGGTACCTTCCGAGAACAGACCGCGGGTGGCCGCCGGGTGGCGGGCCTCTCCTTCAGCATCGTGCGCCGGACGGAAGGACCTCGCCCCTTGAGAGGGGCCGGGCGGGTTCACCCGGACGGGTGAACTGGGGTGCGTCGCGCCCCGGGAAGCTTGCGCCCGCGCTCCCCTGCCACCGCGCGCTGACCTCGGCATCGAAGCCTGTGCGGCCGCTTGTGGAGGAGTCTCCGCGTCTGTCGGTGGAGGAGTTCCCGCGCCTGCCCGCGGAGGAGTCGCCGCGCCTGTCTGCAAGCGGGGCCGCCGCGGGTGCCTAGGCAGGGGGTCCTCGCGACTCTTCGCGGAGGAGTTCTCGCACCCGCGCGCAAGCCGGGCCGCCACGCTCCCCGTCGTGGAGCTCCCGCGCTCGTTCGCAGCGGAACACCCCGCCCGCAAGCGGAGCCGCCATGCCTCCCCGCTGTCGGGCTCCCGATCCCGCCCGCAGTGTGGAGCCCCCGGCCGCAAGCGGTGCCCGGCAACGGCCCTCGCGCCTGCTTGAGGTAGGGCCCCCGCGGTCGCCGGCAGTGGAGCCTCCCGCGCTCGTCCGCAGCGGAACACCCGCGCCCGCCCGCAAGCGGAGCTCCCGGGCCTGCAAGCCGAGCCCCTCAACGGAGTCCCCGCGCCTGCCCGCCGTGCAGCCCCCGCGTCCACTCGCAAGTGGAGCTCCCCTGCCCGCCCGCGCCGGTGTTCCGTGGTTCACCCTGGTGGGGCGGTCTCGGTGGCTGCGATTCCCTGTACCACTCCCAGCTCCACCAGGTCCTGGGGGCGCAGGCGGAGCTGGTCCGCCGTGGTGTGCACCTGGTCGGCCGGGCGCTTGAGTATCGCGGCCGCCAACTCCGGTGCGATGACGGAGAAATAGCTGTCAGGTGCGACCCAGGTGCGGTCGGGGGCGGCCAGGGCGAGCGCGCCGCCGGAGCCGCCCTCGCCGATCACCAGCGTGGTCACGGGCGTACGGGCGGTGGCGACCGCGGTGAACAGATCCGCGATGGCGGCGCCCACGCCCTGCCGTTCGGCCTCCGCGTCGTTGGCGGCGCCCGGGGTGTCCACCAGCGTCAGTACGGGCACGGACAGGGCGTCGGCCAGGCGGATCAGCCGGGCGGCCGTGCGGTATCCCGCGGGGCGGGTCGCGGCGCCGGTCTGGGCGGCGTACGCGATCGTACGGCCGTCATGGATGCCGAAACCGCACAGCATGCCCTCCGCGTCCCTGCCACCGCTGCGGTCGCCGCCGACGGCCGCCCGGCGGGTGAAGTACGCGTCCAGGTAGGCCCCGGCGCGCGGGCGCTCCGGGTCGCGGGCGCGCCGCACGGCGTCCCAGCCGGTGGCCGGCAGGTCCGGCGCACCGAGCGCGGCGGGTACGGGCGCCGGCTCGGCCGAGGGAGCCGTCAGCAGCCGCAGCCACAGTGTGACCGTCTCGCGCAGTTGCTCGGGCGGTACGACCGCGTCGACCGTGCCGGCCGCGAGCTGGGCCTCCGCGGTGTACGCCGCCGGGTCCGCGTCCGGCGGGCGTACCCGGGAGCCCGCGAAGCCGACCTGGACGCCCGGCAGGGCCAGCACCACATCGGCGCCTGCGCCCAGCGTGGCCCAGCCGCCGCCGGTCGTCGGGTCGCGCAGGACGGCGAGTTGCGGCAGCCCGGCCGCACGGGTGAGCGCCGTCTGCCGGGCCACCCGCTGGAGCTGGGTCAGCGCGAGCATGCCCTCCTGCATCCGGCTGCCGCCTGTCGCGACCAGCGAGACGACCGGCAGCCGGTGCTCACGGGCGTACCTGTGCGCCGCCTCCAGGCGGTCCCCGGTGCGCTCGCCGAGGGACCCGCCGAGGAAGCCGAACTCGAACGCGATCAGTACGGCCGGGGTGCCGCCGACGGTCGCCCGGCCGCAGACGACGGACTCCGCCTCGCCGGTGCGTGCGGCGGCGCGGGCGCGCGAGGCGTCGTAGCCCGCCCACTCCAGGGGGCCGTCCGGGTTGGACTCCCGCACGGGGTGGGGGAGTTCGCCGAAGTCCTCGGTGACGAGGGCGAGGGCCTCCCGCGCGGTCGGGCGCTCAGGCATCGCCCAGCGCCCGCTTCATGATCTTGCCCATGTCGTTGCGGGGCAGGGCCTCCAGGTACCGCACGACCCGCGGGCGCTTGTGCGGGGCGAGCCGGCGGGCCACGTGGTCGGCCAGCTCGTCGGCGCCGGGCGGGGTCGCGGGATCCACCGGCACCACCCAGGCGACGATCCGCTCCCCCAGATCCTCGTCGGGCTCCCCGGTGACGGCCGCCTCCCGTACCCCCGGGTGTTCCAGCAGGGCGTTCTCGATCTCACCGGCCCCGATCTTGTACCCGCCGCTCTTGATGAGGTCGGTGGCCTTGCGGCCCACGATGCGTACGTACCCGTCGGCCTCACGGACCGCCATGTCGCCGGTGCGGAACCAGCCGTCGGCGGTGAACGCGGCGGCGGTGGCGTCGGGCCGGTTGAGGTACCCGGTGAACAGGTTCGGGCCGCGGACCTGGATCTCGCCGACCGTCTCCCCGTCGTACGCGGCGATCGGCGAGCCGTCCTCCTCGACGAGCCGCAGCTCGACCCCGGGCAGCGGCACACCGACCGTGCCCGGGCGCGCCTCCCCGTCCGCGCGGACACTCGTGTTCATCAGGGTCTCGGTCATCCCGTAGCGCTCGATGACCCGGCGGCCGGTCGCGGCGGCGATCCGTTCATGGTCGTGCACGGGCAGCGCGGCGGACCCCGAGACCAGCAGCCGGGCGCCGGCCAGCGCCTTGGCCAGCCCCGGGTCGCCCGGCAGCGCCTCCGCGATCCGGTGGTACATCGTCGGCACGCCGAACAGCATGGTCGCCCTGCCGCCGAGCTCGCGTGCCACGCCGTCGGTGCTGAAGCGTCCCAGGTGCCGGACGGACCCGCCCCGCCGGAGCGGGCCGAGGATGCCGAGAACCAGCCCGTGCACATGGAACAGGGGCAGCCCGTGCACGAGCACGTCGTCCCCGGTCCACTGCCAGGCGTCCGCGAGCGCGTCGAGCGTGGCGGCCACGGCGCGGCGGGGGATGACGGCGCCCTTGGGCGGGCCGGTGGTCCCGGAGGTGTAGACGACGAGGGCGGGGTCCTCGTCGGCGGCATCGGCGGGCGCGTACGCGCCGGCGTCACGCACATCGACATCGACGCGCTCCAACTCGCCCACCGGCCCGGGAAGTTCGTCGCCGGGGGCGGCCAGCACCAGCGAGGGCGCGCTGTCCGACAGGATGTGCAGCAGCTCGCTCTCCCCGGACTTCGGGTTGAGCGGTACGACGGTCAGACCGGCGCTCAGCGCGGCCACCACACCGACGGCGGTCTCCAACGAGGGCGTGGCCCACACGGCCACCCTGGCCTCCCCGCCGATCCGCCCGGCGAGCGCACCCGCCGCCGCGGCCAGTTCCGCGTACGTCAGGGCCCTTTCCCCGAAGCGCAGGGCGGGCCGCCGCCCGGCCGAGGACTCGGTCAGGGCCGGAAAGAGGGAGGACACGCGGAGCACTCCTGGGGTCGAAGCGGACGTACGGACTCAAGGACCGTTCCTACACCAGAGTGAGCGAAAACCCGCTCGGGTGGTGATGGACACCTCACTTCGCCCGGTCCCGGCCGACGTGGGCGAGCCACCCAGGGGTCGTGCCCTGACAGCCGCCGCCCATATGGGGTGCCGCGGCTCCCCGGCCCGTTGTTAGCCTGCGCGCAGCAATCGTCGCCCGAACAGGAGTCCAGACGTGCCCCGCACCGATGCCGCCCGAGTCGCGCTCGTCACCTGCCGCCCCGGGCCGGACGTCTCTGCGGACCGCGATCTGCCCGGCCTGGTGACGGAGTTGAGGGCGGCCGGGGCCGGGGCCGATGCCGTGTACTGGGACGACTCGGACGTCGACTGGGCGGCGTACGACCTGGCCGTGATCCGCTCCACCTGGGACTACAGCTGGCGGGCGGCGGAGTTCACGGGCTGGGCCGAACGGTGCGCGAAGGCCACACGGCTGGTCAATCCGGTGGAGGTCGTGCGCTGGAACACCGACAAGCGGTATCTGGGGGAGCTGGCCGCCGCGGGCGTCCCGGTCGTCCCCACGCGCTATGTCGCTCCCGGCGATCCCCTCGACCTGCCCGGGGACGACGAGTACGTGGTCAAGCCCACCTCCGGCGCGGGCGCCCGGTTCGCCGCCCGGTACACGCCCGGGGAGCACGCCACCGCCGTACGGCAGCTCGAGCGGATGCACGCGGAGGGGTTCACCGCGATGGTGCAGCCCTATGTGAAGGGCATCGACGCCGGCGGGGAACGGGCGCTGCTGTTCTTCGGCGGACGGTTCCTGCACGCGAGCCGGAAGGGCGCCGTCCTCGTGCCCGGCACTCTGTACGACGAGAAGAAGGTGGCCCACCCCGGCGTGGAACCCTGGGACCCGACCACGGCCGAACTCGACGTCGCCCGGCGCGCGCTGGCCGCCGTACCGGGCACACCCGAGCTGCTCTACGCCCGTGTCGACCTCGTGGACGGGGCGGACGGGGGGCCGTGCGTGATGGAGCTCGAACTGGTCGAGCCGAACCTGTTCCTCGACCTGCACCCCGGATCGGTGCCCGTGGTCGTGACGGAGATACTCAAGGCTGCCCGCGGACACCGACCCGCTGCAGCAGACCCCAGGTGAACTCCGCGGCGCACGCCCGCCGTTCGCCCGACGCGTCCGGCGCGGTGAAAGCCAGCCCCCAGCGCGTGGGTGCCGTACCCTCCAGCGGGCGGGCCGGGGCGAAGGCGCGGGCCACCTCGTCGACCGTGCAGGACCAGGGCGTGAGGTCCCGCACGCTCTCCAGGGCCGGTGCGGTGGCGCCCGGGGCGCGCACCAGCCACTCGTTCCACACCACCCCGTTCGGTGCCACCAGGATCTCGAAGCGCAGGTCCGGCCAGAGCGGCACCGGCCACAGCACGGCCTCGCAGTCCAGGTCGCCGATCCGGCGGGGCTGCGTCGACTCGGGCTCGCCGAGCACCGAGCGGTACCGGGAAGCGGCCGGCCGGGGACGCGGCGAGCGGACCATCGCCTGCCACCGCTTGTTGGCCTCACGCATGTCGGCGATGGACACGCCCAGCGTGCGGCGGGCGTTCTCGACCAGGTCCGGATTGTGGTCGGCCATACGGCGCAGCAGGACCAGCTGGAAGTCCAGGGCGCCGAAGGGATGGGAGGTCCGGGTCACGAGCGTTGCCGACAGCCTTGCGTCTCGGTCGAGGGTCTACGCGCCCCACCGTACTGCCCGCCCGGCCTTCCGGGCGGCAGTGCCGGACGAAGCCCGCGAGAAGGGTTTCGGGCCCATCCCCGGCACCCCGTGACCCGGGGGCGGGCGGCCCCGGACCACCGTCGCACGCACCGCACGGCCATTGCCCGGCCAAGCCCACTGTGACTAGCCTGTGTTCGCCATGCCGATCACCAGTTGAAATTTCGAACACAGGAGAGGGGGCCGGTCGTGGGACGCCTCGTACCTGCCGTGACCCGGGCTCTCGACATACTGGAGCTCTTCCTCGACGGGGACGGGACGCTCTCGGCCCCCGACATCGTGCGCAAGCTCCAGCTGCCGCGCACCACCGTGCACGAGCTGGTCACCACGCTCGCCGCCCGCTCGTACGTCGTCCCGGTGCCGGGCCAGCCGGGACGCTACCGGCTCGGCGTGCGCCCGTATCAACTCGGCAGCCGCTACGCCGAGCAGCTGGACCTCGCCGCCGAGGGCCAGCAGGTCGCCCGGTCCGTCGCCGAGACCTGCGACGAGACGGTGCACGTGGCGATCCTCGAGGGCACCGACGTCATCTACATCGCCAAGGTCGACTCCACGCACGCCGTGCGCATGGTGTCGGCGGCCGGCCGCCGGCTGCCCGCCCACTGCACCTCGGTCGGCAAGATGCTCCTCGCGTCCCTTCCCGAGCAGGAACTGGCCGCGCGCATCCCGGACGGTGCCGAGCTCGCCGCGATGACCCCGAACAGCATCACGGACGCGACCGTCCTGCGGGAGGCCCTGGGCGAGATCCGCGCCCGCGGCGTCGCCGTGGAGACCCGCGAGTCCAACCCCGACGTCAGCTGTGTCGCGGCACCGGTGCGCGACCGCACCGGGCAAGTGGTGGCCGCTCTCTCCATCTCCGTCCCGATGATCCGCTGGAGCGACGAGCGCCGCGGCGAACTGGAGCAGCTCGCCAGGAAGGGTGCCGGGGAACTCTCCGAGCGGCTCGGCCACCGGGGTGCCGCATGAGGGGGTTCGAGGTCGCCGTACGCGCGGAGGCGGCCCTCGGCGAGGGGCCGACCTGGGACACCGGCGCCCGGCGGCTGATCTGGGTCGACATCCTGGGCTCGCGCGTGCACACGTACGACCCCGCCTCCGGGCACCGCATCGTCATGGCGACCGAGCAGCATGTGGGTGCCGCCAAGCCGCGTGTGGGCGGCGGCCTGGTGGTGAACCTCCGGGACGGCGTCGGCCTCTACGGGCCGGGCGGCCGTGACTTCCGCTGGCTGCTCCGCGAACCCGTGCCCGGCCGCCGTGCCAATGACGCGGCCGTCGCCCCCGACGGCTCGCTGTGGGCGGGCACCATGCGCTACGACGAGGCGCCCGGCGGGGGCTCGCTGTCCCGCATCGCCCCGGACGGCACGGTGCGCACGGTGCTGGACGACGTCGCCGTCAGCAACGGCACGGGCTGGAGCCCCGACGGCCGGCTGATGTACTACGTCGACTCGCCGACCCGGCGCGTCGACGTCCTGGACGTCGGCGACGACGGACTCCCCCTCGATCGGCGCCCGCTCGCGCGGGTCGACCGCGGCTTCCCGGACGGGCTCGCCGTCGACGCCGACGGCTGCGTCTGGGTCGCCCTGTGGGACGGCGGGGCGGTCCACCGCTACACCCCCTCCGGAGAGCTGGACCGCGTACTCGAACTGCCCGTGCCCCGGCCCACCGCCTGTGCGTTCGGCGGGGCGGACCTGGCCGACCTCTACATCACCACGGCCCGCACGGGTCCGGACGCCCCGCATCCGCTCTCCGGCTCGGTGCTCGTCGTACCGGGCGCCGGAACGGGCCTGCCGCAGCCGGCCTTCGCCGGCTGACACCCGCTCCAGGGTCCCGTGCGGCGGCGGGGCGGGGCCGCGTTCCCCCGCCTCGCCGCCGTTCCGTCCCTCCCCGGGAGGGCCTCATGGCCCGCACCGGGCACCCTGTCGCGCTCACCGAAGCCGGGGCCCGCGCCGACCCGGTGCGGGCCGGCCCCACCAGGTCGCCGGGACCACCGCGGCACGGCGGCATCAGCGCCGTTCTCCACAGCGCCGTCCCGAGCGCAGCCCTCGCCCCCCTGTCCGGGAAGGCGATCCCGGTTCGGGCAGCCGGTCACCAGGAAGGTCCCGGCCTCTCCCGCACGGGGCGGGCGGCGGGCCACTGGGGTGGTCGGCGGCGACATCGGCACCCGCGGTCGGCGCGGGTCCGGGCAACCGGCCCCGGTTCCGCGTTCAATACGCGCCAAGAACCGATACGCCGGGCAGGGAGAGCGCTGACGGGCGCGGATCTCCGAGCCATGCCCCGCAGCGCTTGAGGGAGATTGCGATGAGCGGCACCACGACCTTGCCCACACCCTCCGGCCCCTACCTGGACAAAGGGCTGCTGCCCGCGGACTTCTACGCCTACGAGGAACTGCTGTCGGACGGGGAGCGGGGGACGATCGAGTCCATCCGGGAGTTCCTGCGCACGCAGGTGGACCCGATCGTGGACGACTACTGGGCCCGGGCCGAGTTCCCCTTCCAGCTGGTGGAGGGCTTCGGGCGGCTGGGGCTGCTGGACTGGGCGGACCCGGACTCCTCGGAATCCAAGCCGAGCAACCTCCTCGCGGGCTTCATCGCGCTGGAGTTCGGGCACGCCGACGCATCCATGGCCACGTTCTTCGGTGTGCACACGGGTCTGGCCATGGGCACCATCCTCACCTGCGGCTCGGAGGAACAGCAGCGCCGCTGGCTGCCGGCGATGAGCCGCTTCGAGAAGATCGGCGCCTTCGCGCTGACCGAGCCGCACGGCGGCTCCGACGTGGCCGGCGGCCTGCAGACCACCGCGCGCCGGGACGGCGACGGATGGGTCCTGGACGGGGCCAAGCGGTGGATCGGCAACGCCACCTTCGCCGACCTGGTCGTCGTCTGGGCCCGTGATGTCGAGACCGGTCATGTGCTGGGCTTCGTCGTGGAGAAGGACACCCCCGGGTTCACCGCGACGAAGATCGAGCACAAGATGGCGCTGCGGATCGTGCAGAACGCCGACATCGTGCTCGAGGGCTGCCGCGTCCCGGAGGCCAACCGGCTGCAGAAGGCGAACTCGTTCAAGGAGACTGCCGAGATCCTGCGCCGGACCCGCAGCGGGGTGGCGTGGCAGGCGGTGGGAGTGATGTTCGGCGCCTACGAGATCGCCCTGCAGTACGCGAAGGAGCGCGAGCAGTTCGGCCGCCCGATCGGAGGCTTCCAGCTGGTGCAGGACCTGCTGGTGAAGATGCTCGGCAACGCCACGGCCTCGTGCGGGATGGTGACGCGGCTGGCCCAGTTGCAGGACGCCGGGGTGTACCGGGACGAGCAGTCCGCCCTGGCGAAGGCCTACTGCACGGTGCGCATGCGGGAGAACGTGGGGTGGGCGCGGGAGCTGCTGGCCGGCAACGGCATCGTCCTCGACTACAAGGTCGGCCGCTTCGTCGCCGACGCCGAGGCCCTCTACTCGTACGAGGGCACGCGGGAGATCCAGACCCTCATCGTCGGACGTGCCGTCACCGGCGGCCTCAGCGCCTTCGTGAAGTGATGGCCATGACCATCGAATCCGTCTTCACCGGCCTGAAGGTGCTCGACGCGTCGAGCTTCATCGCGGCACCGGCCGCGGCCACCGTGCTCTCCGACTTCGGAGCGGACGTCATCAAGATCGAGCCACCGGGAGCGGGCGACCCTCAGCGGGGGCTGAGCTCCGTACCCCCCAGCCCCCGGGCACAGGCCAACTACAGCTGGCACCTCGCCAACCGCAACAAGCGCGGCATGGTGATCAACCTGAAGTCCCCGGGGGCCCCCAGGATCCTGAAGCGCCTCGTCGAGTGGGCCGACGTGGTGATCACCAACTTTCCGCACGGCACGCGCGAGAAGCTGCACCTCGGCTACGACGAGATCGCGGGCTGGAACCCGAAGGTCGTCTACGCCGACATCACGGGCTTCGGGGATGCCGGGCCCGACGCCGGGCAGCCGGGCTTCGACCTGACCGCCGCCTGGTCGCGCAGCGGGCTGCTGGCCTCCACCCGGGACGCGGGAGCCCCGCCGACCGTGCCGGTCTGGGGCAGCGGCGACTACATGACGGCGATCGCGATCTACGCCGCGATCGTGACCGCCCTGTACCGCCGCGAACGGACGGGGCAAGGGGCCAGTGTCGGGACCTCGCTGCTCGCGACGGGCGTCTGGGCCACCGGAACGCTCGTGGCCGGCGCGCTCGCCGGCGGCACGCCGTTCGAGCTGCACGACCGGAAGGCGCCGGCGAACCCGCTGATCAACCCCTATCTGACCGCGGACGGTGAGTGGTTCATGCTGGTCGCCTCACCCCCGCACTGGCCGGGACTGACGCGGGCCATCGGACACCCCGAGCTGCTCGAGGATCCCCGTTTCGCGGACACCGAGGGCTTCGTCAAGTACGCCGGCGCGCTGGCCGAGCTGCTCGACGCCGAGTTCCGCTCACGGCCCTTCGCCCACTGGAAGGACGCTCTGGCCCGGGAACGCGTCACCTTCAGCCTCATTCAGACACCGGAGGAGGCCGTGCAGGACCCGCAGCTGCGCGTGAACGACATCGTCGTGCCGCAGGAAGGGGTCACCGGGCTGGAGGAGACCATCAGCAGTCCGGTCAATCTGCGAGGCGTGCCGAAGATCCCGGCGAAGCGGGCACCGGACCTGGGCGAACACACCGACGAGATCCTCACCGAGCTGGGATTCGGCCCCGACGAGATCGCCGAACTGCACGCCGAGGGAGCGATTCCCGGCGCGCCGGAAGGGGAGGCGTCGCGATGAGCACGGCTTCCGGAGCGCCGGGCGTGGTGCTGCACGATCGCCGCGCCGGAGTGCTGACGATCACGATCAACCGCCCGCAGCAGAAGAACGCCGTGGACCACGAGGTCGCCGTACAGCTCGGGGCGGCCGTGGATCTGCTCGACGGGGACCCGGAGCTGACGGCCGGCGTCCTGACGGGCGCGGGCGGGGTGTTCAGCGCGGGCATGGACCTGAAGGCATTCGCCAGGGGTGAGCTGCCGGTGCTCCCCGGCCGGGGATTCGGCGGACTCACCCGAACGACCGTGCGCAAGCCGTTGATCGCCGCGGTCGAGGGCTGGGCGCTCGGCGGTGGCTTCGAGATGGTGCTGGCCTGCGACCTGATCGTCGCGGCGGAGGACGCCCGCTTCGGGTTCCCCGAGGTCATGCGCGGGCTGGTGGCCGCGGAGGGCGGACTGGTCAGGCTGCCGCGCCGCCTGCCGCACCACGTGGCGATGCGTGTGCTGCTGACGGGGGAGCCGCTGACCGCCGCCGAAGGCAAGGAGCACGGCCTCGTCAACGAGCTGACCCCGTCCGGCGCCGCGCTCGGCGTGGCCCGCGAACTGGCGGAGCGCGTCGGGCGGAACGCTCCGCTGGCGCTCGCGGCCGTCAAGGAGGTCGTGCGCGAGACGCAGAGCCTGAACGAGAGCGACGCCTTCCGGCGGCAGGACGAGCTCACGAGCGGGGTGTTCGCCAGCGAGGACGCGCAGGAAGGCGCACGGGCGTTCACCGACAAGCGCGCCCCCGTCTGGCACGGCCGCTGATGCCGGCCAGGCCGGCCGATTCCTTCCCCCGTAGCCCGCGTACGACTTCCAGGAGCAGTGACCAGCCATGAATGCGCACAGAACCGTCCGCCGCGTGGCGATCGTCGGGACCGGCACCATCGGTGCGAGCTGGGCGACGCACTATCTCGTCCGCGGCTTCGACGTCACGGCGACCGACCCCGCCCCCACCGCGGAGACGGCCCTGCGGTCGTACGTGGCGGCGAAATGGGACGCGGCGGCCTCCATCGGGCTCGCACCCGACGCCTCGCCGGAGCGCCTGAGCTTCACCGCGGACCTCCGCCAGGCACTCGGGGACGCCGATTTCGTACAGGAGAACGCACCGGAGCGCCCGGAGCTGAAGGTCCGGCTGTTCGCCGACATCGACGATGCCACGCCGCCGGACGCGATCATCGCGTCGAGTTCGTCGGGCATCACGATGAGCGTCATCCAGGCCGAGTGCCGTCATCCGGAGCGGACCGTCATCGGCCATCCCTTCAACCCGCCGCACATCATCCCGCTGGTCGAGGTCGTCGGCGGGACGAGGACCGCGCCGGAGACGATCCGGGAGGCCATGTCGTTCTATGCCGCGATCGGCAAGAAACCGATTCACCTCAAGAAGGAGCTCCCCGGGCACGTCGCCAACCGGATCCAGGAAGCGCTGTACCGCGAGGTCGTCTATCTGGTCCAGGAGGGAGTGCTCGACGTGGCGGACTCCGACGACGCGGTGTCCTGGGGGCCGGGGCTCAGATGGGGAGTCATGGGCCCCCATCTGCTGTGGCATCTCGGCGGAGGAGAGGGCGGCATCCAGCACTTCATGGACACCCTCATGCCGCGGATGGTGGAGTCCTGGCAGCACCTGGGCACTCCCGAGTTCACGCCCGAGCTCAAGGAGACGATCGTGAACGGCGTCCTGGAGGAGGCGGGCGGCCGCTCGATCGACGAACTGGACGCCCGGCGGGACGCGATGCTGTCCGCCCTGCTGGCCGTGCGGGCCGAGCACGAACCGTCCGCCGCGGCCGGTCGCCCGGCGGAGGAAGGACCGTGACCCGGCGCCAGGAAAGACTGTTCGTGCTCGAGGCCAGCAGCGACGGCCGCCTGTTCTCCGTCAACCCCGACGGCTCAGCCAAGAAGGTCCTCGTCACCGGGTGCAGGATCCCCGACGGGGTCGCCGTCGACGTGGTGGCCGGGCACATCTACTGGACGAACATGGGTTTCCCGCCGGAGAACGACGGCTCGATCGAACGAGTGGACCTGGACGGAGGCAACCGGACGACGATCGTGCCCAGCGGCGTCACCCACACGCCGAAGCAGCTCCACCTCGAGGCCGCCGGCCGCAAGCTGTACTGGGGCGATCGCGAGGGCATGCGCGTGATGCGCTGCGACCTCGACGGCTCGCACCTCGAGACCCTGGTGCAGGCAGGACAGGGCGAGGACGACCGCCGCGACGAGACGAAGTGGTGCGTGGGCGTCACGGTCGACCCGGCCGCCGGACACCTCTACTGGACGCAGAAGGGCCCGAGCGACGCCGGATTCGGGAGGATCCTGCGGGCCGGGATCGGCCTGCCCGCAGGGGAGAGCCCGGCCGAACGCGGCGACATCGAGGTGCTGTTCGACGGTCTCCCGGAGCCCATCGACCTGGAACTCGACCTCGCCGAGCACATGCTGTACTGGACGGATCGAGGGGACCCGCCGCGCGGCAACACCGTGAACCGCGCTCCGACGGACCCGCCGGGCGGCCGGCGGACGCCCGAGATCCTGATGACCCACCTGATGGAGGGCATCGGCATCGCCCTCGATCCGGACGGCGGCCGTATGTACATCACCGACCTGGCCGGGAACGTCTACGCCGCCGGTCTCGACGGATCGGGCCAGAGGGAGATCCTCATCCTGCAGGGCAACCTCACCGGCATCGCCCATGCCGTGCTGCCCCGCGGGACGGCGGTCTAGGCCGCGCCCGTCGGGCCGGGAGAGTCCACCCGGGTCACCGGGACTCCTCCGGACGCCCGGCCGAGCAGCGTCAGCTCCACCGCCCCCGGGCCCGACGGCGTCGTCCCGTCGCAGAGGACCGCCAGAGCGAGCGTGTTCTCCCCCCGGGTGTCGAGCACCCCGTTCGGCAGCACGAAGGTGTGCTGCGGACCCACGTCGTTGATGTACTGGCCCATGTTCCAGCCGTTGAGGAAGATCTGCACCCGGTAGGCGCGGTCCGGGTCGTCGGTGAGGGTCAGCCCGATCGACGCGTCCGTCCCGGGATCGACCGCGAGCCGGAATCCGGTCCGGTACCAGACCACGCCCTGTAGCCGCTCGGCCCGCGGCAGAGCGACGGACTGCCAGTCGCCGTCCGCGAAGCCAGGCAGATGCCAGCCGTGCCGCTCCCCGTACAGCCCGCCGTTGTTGAGCGGGCCGCGCACCGGATCGGGCGCCGCCCCGCCCTGGATCCGCCACCCGACCCTCGGCGACGCGCCGCCGAAGGACACGGATACCAGTCCCCGTCCCGCCTTGTGGGTGTCGTCGGCCCGGCCGTCCTGGTCGTGCTGCATCCGGCGGACGAGGACGGACAGGACGTGGGACTCCTTCTCCTTGCCCACCGCGGGCCCCTTCTCCGGCGGGAGCGGGAACGTCGCCGTCGCCGCCCATGTCGCCTGCCGCACCGTCTTCTTGTCCGGCACGGGCATCCGGTGCGTGCCCAGCGGCTCTCCGTCCAGCCACGCCATCAGCAGCCCCTGGGTGCCGGTGACATACGAGAGCGAGACCGACCCGGCGTCCGCCGCGTCCTCGAAGCGGCCCCGGTACCAGACGTCCCCGTAGTGGAAGCCGTAGTCGTCCGCGAAGAGGACGGGTGCTCCCGCGGGCACGGGTGTCGTGCTGTAGGAGGACGTCCGGTCGGCCGTCCGCCATGCCGAGTCGTCGAAGCCGGCGGCCGACTCGGGGTTCTCGGCCTTCCGCCGCCACCCGGTCAGCGCGGGCAGCCGGACCGGTCCCGCACCTGGCAGCCGCCGGGTGGCGCGCAGACTGCCGGAGGCGGTGACGCGTGCCGGCACGGGCCGCCCGTTCCAGACGACCTCCGTCACCCCGCGCGGTACCCACACCTCCAGGTCCGCTTGCTCGACGGTGTCGCCGGTCAGGCGCGCGGCCGTGCCGCGCAGGACGGCGGTGCGCAGCAGCGCGGGCCCGTACACCAGGAGGGAGCCCGACGGGGTGTCATGGCGCCACAGCCGTACGGACGTCTGGTCGTCGGCGAGGAGCAGCAGCAGCGGTCGCGGCACTCCTCCGCCCTCCACCAGCACCCGGGTGAGACCGCCGAGCCCGGCGTCCACGTGCAGCGCCCCGTCCCGGTACTCGTACAGGGCATCGCCTTCGAGCACGGTGACGGACGGTTTGCTCGCGCACTCCAGGACGGTCTGTGTCGCCTCGCCGGAGCGGCCCGTGAACACGGCGACGTCCTGGCGGCCCGCGGTCAGGCACAGCATGGGCTGGGCGGTGGAGTGGCGCAGGGTGCGCGGGCCGAGGGAGAGGCCGGTGGTCAGCAGCCGGGCGTCGCGGCCGGGGAGGGCCACGCGGACGGTGGTCCCGGAGAGAGGGACGGCGGCGACGGCCTCGGTGGAGGTGTCGTTCCGCAGCACGTAGACGTGCGCCTTGGTGTCCGGGTTGACGAGGTGATAGGCCCTCAGGCCCGGACCGCCGCCGGCATCGATGTCCTCGGCGCGGTCGAGTTTGGCCAGATCCGGCACGCTGCACAGCAGATGGCCGAGCTGGTGCATCGGGACCAGCTTGGCGGTCGGCTGCCGGGCCTCGTCCAGCGCGGCCCCGTAGTCGTACGACGTGTAGACGACCGGCGCGGGCAGCCAGCCCCATGAGGTGCCGCCGAAGGTCATGTAGACGTTGTGGACCTTGATGCCGTTGGCGAGGTTGGTCAGGTAGAACCGCCGCTCGTAGGCCGCGTCCCGGGTGCGGCGCGACTCCGCGTACCCCTTGCCGTCGAACTCGGCGCCGCCCCACGGATCGAACCAGCCGCCCCCGAACTCGGCCAGGAACCCAGGGGTGTCGGGGCTCGCGGTCGACCCGCCCTTGGTCCCTCCGGGGCCGAAGTACCCCCAGTCCGGGGGCACCTGGAACGGCGATGGGTAGCCGTCGAAGGCGTACAGCCAACGCCCTTGTTCGCCGCCGCCCGTGTCGAAGGTGCCGGGCGCCCAGTGGCCGTTCCTGCCCTTGTCGTTGTGGAAGAGCGGCACGTCGACGCCGTCCGCGCGCACCTTCCGGTAGAGGTGGGCCATGTAGTCGCGGCCCGTCGCCTCCGTGACGTGGTTCGCGTACTCGTTCTCCAGCTGGTAGAGGACGATGGTGCCGGTCCCCTTGGTGTACAGGTGCCGGACGGCGATCCGGTTCACGGCGGTCAGCCACTCGTCCACATGCCTCAGGTATGTGGGGTTGGCGGTGCGGGCCGTGCCCTCGGTGGCGGTCAGCCAGCCGGGGAAGCCGCCCGCGTCCACCTCGGCGTTGATGTACGGGCCCGGGCGCAGGGTCACGTACAGCCCCGTCTCGGCGGCCGTGCGCAGGAACAGGTCGAGGTCACGCACGCCCGTGAAGTCGTATCTGCCGGGGGCCGGGGAGTGGTAGTTCCAGGAGACGTAGACGCTGATCGTGTTGTAGCCGTGGGCGCGCAGTTTCTGCAGGACGTCCCGCCAGAGTGAAGGGCTCGGCAGCCGGAACGGATGCACCTCGCCGGACCACAGCACGACCCGTCTGCCGTCGACGATCATCGAGTACTTGTCGAAGCCCACCGAGTGGTCCCGTCCGTCCGCACCCGGCGGCTCGGGGACAGGACCGGTCGGCGCGGTGACGGCGGCGCACTCCTCACCGCTCCCGCCCAGCGAAAGGCCGAGCGTGGCGGTGCCGACGAGCGCGCTGAAGGTACGTCTGCTCAACACCAGGACAGTCTCCTCACGGGCGCGGCTGCCGACATTGTGGCCGGTGACAGGCATCACAATGAGCGTATGAGGATCTCGGCACGGGCGGATTACGCGGTACGGGCGGCACTGGAGCTGACCGTGCGCCAGGGCGGCGATCCGGTGAAGGCGGAGACCGTCGCCTCCGCGCAGGACATCCCGCACAAGTTCCTGGAGGGGATCCTCGGAGATCTGCGCCGCGGCGGCCTGGTCGACAGTCGGCGCGGCGGCAACGGCGGTTACCGGCTGGCGCGCCCGGCCGACGCGATCACCGTGGCCGACGTCATCCGCGCGGTGGACGGCCCGATCGTCTCGGTGCGCGGCGAACGCCCGAACCGGCTCGCCTACACCGGGCCCGCGGAGCCGCTGCTGCCGCTGTGGGTCGCGGTCCGGGCGAACGTCCGCCGCATCCTGGAGGGCGTCACCCTCGCGGACATCGCGACGGGCACGCTGCCGGCCCCGGTGCGGGCACTGGCCGAGGAACCCGCGGCCTGGGAGAACCCCTGACCGGAACCCGGACTACGAGGCGCCGCCGCTCATCATCGCGACGAGGTTCCGTACGGGGTCCGGGCCGAAGAGGAGAGCGAGGCCCTCGGCCGACTCGGCGGCGGCCCGCTCGACGCGCGGGAACAGGGCGTGTTCGTACGCGGAGAGTGCGGCTTCGGGGTCGCCGGGGTGCCCGGCGAGCGCCGTGGCCAGTTCCGCGCCGTCCTGCATCGCCGCGTTCGCGCCCTCGCCCGCGAACGGCGACATCAGACGGGCCGCGTTGCCGAGAAGGGTCACCCCGGGCGTGCGGTTCCAGCGGTGGCCGACCGGGAGGGCGTGGATCTGACGGGGGGTCGGCGTGCCGTCCGCGTCGGCGACGAGAGCACGCAACCGGTCGTCCCAGCCCTCGAAATACCCCAGCAGTTTCGCCTTGGCAGCGGCCGGGTCCGTGAAGTCGATGCCGGGCAGCCAGTCCTCGGGGGCCTTGACGGCCACGTACGCGTGGATCGAGCCGTCGGTCTCCAGGTGCGTGAGGAAGCCCCTGCCGTCGGCGAGCGAGAACATCATCCCCCCGCCCAGGAGTTCGGCCGTCGCCGGATGCCGCACGGCCGCCTCGTGCAGGTCCGTCTCGACGAAGGAGACGCCGGTGTAGGCGGGTACGGCCGGGGACAGCAGCGGGCGGATCCGGGACCAGGCGCCGTCCGCACCGATCGGCATCCGGCGCCCCAGCTCCACGGACGCGACCGTGTGCTTGGAGAACCGCACCAGTTCGCCGAACTGGTCCCGACTGAGCCCCGCGTGCTCCCGTAACGCCTGCACCACCGCCCCGAACGTCCGCAGACTGTCCGAGGACTCCGGCTCCCCGCCCGTACCCGTCGCACCATCGACCACCGTCAGCCACCTCCCGCGGCCATGGTCACGGAAAGTAACTGGTACTGTCCAGTCGGTGAACGCGTACGCTGCCGCAGCGTACGTGCTGTCGACCTGGTGAAGTGCCCCTCCCGCCCGCCAGATTGGGCGCATGACCGCACCCCCCACTCCCCAAGGCCCGGTTACCGTACGTGTGTTCGCGCAGCGCCTCAGCGCCATCCCGCGCGGCGCCCGGCTGGCCCGGCACCTTGCGCTGAACCAGTTGCACACCTGGGGCGTCCCGCACGGGACGGACACTTCCGAGGCCGCCGCCGTGATCGTCGCCGAACTGGCCGCGAACGCGGTGACGCACGGCCGCGTACCCGGCAGGGACTTCGAGTTGCGGCTGTCCCTGGTCACCGGCAGCGTCCGGATCGAGGTGAGCGACACCCGGAGCGGGCCGCCGCACCCGTCGGCGCCCGGTGCGGTGCGGTCACCGGCAGCCTTGGCGGAGAGCGGCCGCGGGCTTGTGCTCGTCGACGCGCTCGCGGACCGGTGGGAGGTGCTGGACCGCGAGCCGCCGCCCGGCAAGACCGTGCGCGTCGAGATCGATCTGCCGAGCGGGTGGAAGCCCTCGGCAGAGCAGTCCGACCGGCCTGGGGCGTCTCTGCGGGCACACGGCACCCGTCCGGCTCGCGCCGGGTGGGCGACGGAGGGTCGGTGGGGGTGAGGGGCGGCTCAGCCGACCTGGTTGTACATCGCACCCGCCGCCGGCCAGCCGGTCGGCTCGGGGACCGGCTCCGGCTGGGTGCGGCCGCGGACCTGGGCGGCCGTGAGGCCGCCCGCGGCGGGCATGCCGCGCCGGTTCTGCGCGGCCGCCGCCAGCCCGGGCAGACCGGTCTGCGGAACGGGCTGCAAGCCGGTCGCGGGGGCCGGAGTGACCCCCGGCGGCATCGCGGGGGCCATGGGGACGGCGGCTGCCGGGGCGGGCATCGGTACCGGCATCGGCGCGGGTGCCGGCATGGGAGCGGGCATGGGCACGGGTGCCGGCATGGGAGCGGGCATGGGCACGGGTGCCGGCATGGGGGCAGCCGGCGTCGGCAGCGGAGCCGGCGTGGGCATGGGCGCCGGGGCCGAGCCCGGGGCCAGCGGCATCGACGCGGCCTGGGAGGCGAGTCCCATGACACCGGCCCCGTTCGTCTGGCTGACGAGCCGGTCCACCGCCGCCGTGCCCGAGCTGTAGCTGGTCCCCGTGCTCAGCTCGGGCACGGCGGCTCCCCTCCTGGTCCCGTAGAGCACCTGCTCCATGGCGGACACCAGGCGACGCACGTCCACCTCGGGGCGCACCACGAGCCGCAGGAAGCGGCTGGATGAACCGATCTTGTTGCCGCACTCGCGGACCAGGATCCGGTGCTCGGTCAGCAGCCGGTCCCTGACCACGGTGCCCTCGGCGCCGACGGGGAGGCGCACGAAGAGGAAGTTGCCCTGCGACGGGTAGACCGTCAGGCCGGGGAGCTGGGAGAGCTGGCGCGACATGTCCAGGCGGTCCCGGCGGACCTGGTGCAGGCTCTCCATGTACTCGGAGGCGTGCTCCTTCAGCATGAACACCACGTGCTCGGCGAAGGAGTTGAGGTTCCACTTCGGCAGCATCGAGCGGACCTTGCCCGCGAGCGAGGGGTTGGCGACCAGATAGCCGAACCGTATGCCGTGCAGGCCGAAGTTCTTGCCGAGGCTGCGCAGCACGATGACGTTCGGGCGCATCACGGCGTCCTGGACGACGCTCGGTTCGTTCTCGGCGTCGGCGAACTCCAGGAACGACTCGTCGATCACCACGAGGTCCAGATCCGCCATCGCGTCCATGAACTGCACGAGCGCCTGACGGTGCACGAACCCGCCGTCGGGGTTGTTCGGGTTGCAGACGACGGCGACGCGGGTGCCGCGTCTGCGGATGAACTCGGCGTACTGCGCCAGGTCCAGGGCGAATCCGCTGGACTCCTGGAGCGGGAACATGTCGACGCGCTTGCCGGTCTCCATCGGCTGGTCGGTCCAGCGGCCGAAGGTGGGGACGGGGACGGCGAGGGACTCGCGGACCAGCAGGTGGTCGATCCAGGTGATCAGCTCGGTCGAGCCGTTGCCCATCGCCACGCACTGCGGCGGCAGCTGGAGCAGGTTGCACAGCTCGGCCGTGATCGTGTCGGCGCTGCTCGGGTAGTAGGTGACGATCTCGCGCAGCCGCGTCGCCATCTCGTCGAACATGGCGGACGTGGGGAAGTACGGGTTGCACGGGATGCAGAAGTCCACCGGGCCGGTACCGTCGCCACCCTCCCGCGTCAGCGCTGCCATCGAGGGGCTGTGCGCTGCGGTGCTGCGGAAGAGCGAGGTGACGTTGTCGGCCATGGAACCTCCGTATGAGGCGGGCCCGGTGGGGACGACCGGGCCCGTCGACTTTCAGATGGCCCGTGCAGGGGGGAGCACGGGCCGCCCTTTCATACGGATGCGCGGGAGGCGGTGTTCAACTGATGTGAAAGAGATGTGTCTTCGGGAACCGTTCCCGCTGGTGGCGCGTCACGCGCCCGGCGAGTCGGGGACGGGTCGCACGAGGAAGCGCAAGGCCCCCACCGCCGGGTGGGGGCCTTGCCGGCTCACGAACCGGACTTGCGTTTGTTCCACACGTCGAAGCCGACCGCCACCAGCAGGGCCAGGCCCTTGATGACCTGCTGCCAGTCGGTGCCGACGCTGAGAAGGTTCATGCCGTTGTTCAGCACGCCGAGGACAAGACCGCCGATGATCGCGCCGAGGACGGTGCCCACACCGCCGCTCATGGACGCGCCGCCGATGAACGACGAGGCGATCGCCTCGAGCTCGAAGTTCACACCCGCCTTCGGTGAGGCCGCGTTCAGGCGGGCCGCGACGACCAGACCGGCCAGGGCCGCGAGCACGCCCATGTTCAGGAACACCTGGAAGGTGACCCGCTTGTCCTTGACGCCGGACAGCTTCGCCGCCGGCAGGTTGCCGCCGATCGCGTAGATGTGGCGGCCGAAGACGGCGTTGCGCATCACATAGCCGTAGCCGGCCACGAGGACACCGAGGATGATCAGCACGATCGGGGCACCCTTGTAGCTGGCGAGCAGCAGCGTCAGGACGAACACCGCGGCGACCAGTGCGACGAGCTTCAGCGCGAACAGCCGCCCGGGCAGCACGTCGAGGGCGAACTCCTGCTGCCGCCGCCGGTCCCGCATCTCCTGCCGTACCACGGCTGCGATCAGCACGAGGCCGAGGAGCAGTGTGAGGTTGTGGTAGTTGGTGTTCGGGCCGACCTCGGGCAGGAAGCCGTTGCCGATCTTCTGCAGCCCGTCCGGGAACGGGCCGAGGGTCTGCCCCTTGAGCAGGATCTCCGTCAGACCGCGGAACAGCAGCATCCCGGCGAGGGTGACGATGAACGACGGTATGCCGAGATACGCGATCAGGAACCCCTGGACCGAGCCCGCGACCGCGCCCACCAGCAGGCACAGCACCAGGGCGAGGGGCCACGCCACATGATGGCTGACCGTCAGCACGGCGGCGAACGAGCCGACGAACGCCGTCAGCGAACCGACCGAGAGGTCGATGTGCCCGGCGATGATCACCAGCATCATGCCGATCGCGAGGATCAGGATGTAGCTGTTCTGCAGCACAAGGTTGGAGACGTTGCGCGGCAGCAGCAGGTCCCCGCCGGTCCAGATCTCGAAGAGGACGACGATCAGGCCGAGCGCGATCAGCATGCCGTACTGCCGCATGTTGCGGCGCAGACCGTTCAACATCAGCTGGAGCAGACCCTCGCCGCCGGCCGATCCGCCTCTGCCCGGCGGCGCGGGGGCCGGGGTCTTCGCGGTCACATCGGCGCTCATCGCGTCACCTCTTTGTCCTTCGTCATATGGCGCATCAGCACTTCCTGCGTGGCCTCGGCCCGCGGCACCTCACCGGTCAGCCTTCCGGCGGCCATCGTGTAGATGCGGTCGCACATACCGAGCAGCTCCGGCAGCTCGGAGGAGATGAAGACGACCGCCTTGCCCTGGGCGGCCAGCCGGTCGATGACCGTGTAGATCTCGTACTTGGCGCCCACGTCGATACCGCGCGTGGGTTCGTCCAGGATCAGCACATCGGGCCCCGAGAAGATCCACTTGCTGAGGACGACCTTCTGCTGGTTGCCTCCGGACAGCTTGCCCACCGGTTCGAAGACGGTCGGCGCCTTGATGTTCATGGACTTCCGGTAGCCCTCGGCGACCTGCCGTTCCTCGTGCTCGTCGACCACGCCCCGCTTCGCCACCTTCTTCAGCGCCGTCAGCGAGATGTTCCGGTTGATCGTGTCGATGAGGTTCAGTCCGTAGTGCTTGCGGTCCTCGGTGACGTACGCGATGCCGTGTCCGACCGCCTCGGCGACGGTCTTCGTACGGATCTCCCGGCCGTCCTTGAGCACCGTGCCGCTCGCGTAGCGGCCGTAGGCGCGCCCGAAGACGTTCATCGCCAGCTCGGTGCGCCCGGCGCCCATCAGTCCCGCGATGCCGACGATCTCTCCGCGCCGCACCTGGATCGACACATCGTCGACGACCTTGCGCTGCTGGTCGATCGGGTGGAACACCGTCCAGTTGCGGATCTCCAGCGCCGGGGCCGCGTCCTCCCCGGCCTCGTGCGGAGTGCGTTCGGGGAAGCGGTGGTCGAGGTCGCGGCCCACCATGCCGGCGATGATCCGCTCCTCGGTCGTCTCCGGCGCCTTCACATCGAGCGTCTCGATCGTGCGTCCGTCGCGCAGGATGGTCACCGAGTCGGCGACCCGGCGGATCTCGTTCAGCTTGTGGGAGATGATGATCGAGGTGATGCCCTGGTTCTTCAACTCCAGGATGAGATCGAGGAGTTTGCCGCTGTCCTCGTCGTTCAGGGCCGCCGTCGGCTCGTCGAGGATGAGCAGCTTCACCGACTTCGACAGCGCCTTCGCGATCTCCACCAGCTGCTGCTTGCCCACGCCGATGTCGGCGACCCTGGTCTCCGGGTGCTCGTCGAGACCGACGCGGCGCAGCAGTTCCGTGGCGTGCTTGAGGGTGTCGTTCCAGTTGATGAAGCCGCGCGTGGCGTGCTCGTTGCCAAGGAAGATGTTCTCGGCGATGGACAGGAACGGCACCAGCGCCAGCTCCTGATGGATGATGACGATGCCGTGCTGCTCGCTCGCCCGGATGTCCCTGAAGCGGCAGATCTCCTCCTCGAAGAGGATCTCGCCTTCGTAGGTGCCGTGCGGATGGACGCCGGAGAGCACCTTCATCAAGGTGGACTTCCCGGCGCCGTTCTCCCCGCACATGGCGTGGACCTCGCCCTGACGGACGGTCAGGGTGACGTCCGACAGCGCCTTGACGCCGGGAAAGGTCTTGACGATCGAGCGCATTTCCAGGACGGGTCCCGCCATGGTCGTGCCTTCCAATCAGTGTGGGGTCGGGTACGGCCGCGGGGTCACTTGAGCTCGGCGTCGGTGTAGTAGCCGCCCTTGACCAGGGTCTCCTCGTAGTTGGTCTTGTCGACGCTCACCGGCTGCAGCAGGTACGACGGGACGACCTTCGCGCCGTTGTCGTAGGTCTTGGAGTCGTTGACCTCGGGCTTCTTGCCGGCCAGCACGTCGTCGACCATCGTCGAGGCGACCTCGGCGAGCTTGCGGGTGTCCTTGTAGACGGTCTGCGTCTGCTCACCGGCGATGATCGACTTCACCGAGGCCAGCTCGGCGTCCTGGCCGGTGACGACCGGAAGCGGCTTGCTCTTGCTGCCGTAGCCGTCCGACTTCAGCGAGGACAGCACGCCGATGGAGATGCCGTCGTACGGCGACAGGACGGCGTCGACCTTCTGGCTCTTGTACGAGGAGGTGAGGATGTCGTCCATGCGCTTCTGCGCGGTGGCGCCGTCCCAGCGCAGGGTGGTGACCTTGTTGAGCGCGGTCTGGCCGGAGCGGACGACCAGCTTCGTGCTGTCCATGTACGGCTTCAGGACGCTCATCGCGCCGTTGAAGAAGTACTTGGTGTTGTTGTCGTCGTTGGAGCCGGCGAACAGCTCGATGTTGAAGGGGCCCTTGCCGTCCTTCAGGCCGAGCTTGTCGACGATGTAGCCCGCCTGCAGTTCGCCGACCTTGGTGTTGTCGAAGGAGGCGTAGTAGTCGACGTTCTTGGTGCCGAGGATCAGCCGGTCGTAGGCGATGACCGGGATGTGGGCGTCGGCGGCCTCCTGGAGCACGTTGTTCAGCGACTTGTTGTCGATGGCCGCGATGATCAGGCCCTTGACGCCCTGGGTGATCAGGTTCTCGATCTGCGAGACCTGGGTGTCCGGGTCGTCCTCGCCGTAGACGAGCTTGGTCTTGTAGCCCTTGGCCTGGAGGTTCTTGACGACGTTGTTGCCGTCGGAGATCCAGCGCTCGGAGGACTTCGTCGGCATCGCGATGCCGATCGTGCCGCCCTTGGCGCTCCCCTTGTCCTCCTTGCTGCCGCCCTCGCTGTTCTGGCCGCAGGCGGACAGGGTCAGGGCGAGGGAGGCGGCTGCGGCTGTCGCGGCGAGAGCGGCTCTACGAGTGCGCATGGCTGATCAGTCCTCGTTCTTCTCGTCGTTGAGTGGGGTGACATCAGTGGGAAACCGGTGCAGCGGGCCGGGCAGCCGGGAGCCGAGCGGCGCCATGTCGCCGTCCGCGCCGTGCCGGGCGAGCAGGTCGAGAGCGAGCCGGCCGCGCCGCACCCGCTCCCGGGCGGTGTCCAGGGTCAGGTCCCGCAGATGGGTGCCGTACGGGTAGATCCCGGGGGCCTTGGACAGACCGAACTTCAGATACAGCGGTGCGCCGCGCCGGATGAGCTCGGCGACCTCGTACATCCGCACATAGCCGCCGAGGTCGTCGGGGGCCTCGATGTACATGTCCATGGGGGCGGCGGAGACCCGCCGGATCTCGGTGAGGTGATCGAGCGTCAGGTCGCTCGGTACGTTGAGGGAGTCGGCGCCGAGGTGCTCGAAGACGGAGTACGACGCCGGGTTGACCGGCCCGATGAGCGCGGACACCTTGAGGGTGGTGTCGGCCGGGATGATCCCCGCCGTGCGGGCCCGGTGCAGCGTCCAGAGCACCCCCTCGTCGGCGACGAGCAGGCACTTGACGCCCAGTTCCGTGGCCCGGACGGCGTCCTCGACACAGCCGGCGACGGCGTCGTGGCCGCGGGCGCGCAGCCCGGCCCCGCGCGAGTCGGTTCGTACGGAGCCGCCGATGTCCCAGGTCCCGCGCGGCCCCGTGAACAGGCACAGCTCGATGTCGCGCTCACCGGTCGCCTCGACCA
Source organism: Streptomyces sp. CA-106110 (assembly GCF_050936285.1). Classification (NCBI taxonomy): domain Bacteria; kingdom Bacillati; phylum Actinomycetota; class Actinomycetes; order Kitasatosporales; family Streptomycetaceae; genus Streptomyces; species Streptomyces sp. CA-106110. The sequence continues at coordinate 8,243,436 of NZ_JBNJNB010000001.1, forward strand.
TCTCGGTGATCTCGGCGTCGGTCAGCATCCACACCCCGCTGCCCTGGCTGATGCGGTGGATGGGCACGTCGAGCCGGGAGGACTCCTTGAGGACCACGGCCAGCGCCTCGGGTCCCTCGCACGAGGGGATCTCGGTGCGCCAGCGGCCGCCTCCGGGGAAGGTGTGCGGAGAGGCGTCGGCGGGGGAAGGGACGGGAGCGCCCAGGCCGAGCGCGGCGAGCACCTGCTCACCGGGCCTGCGGGCTGCCGTAGCGGAGTCGGTCACAAGGCGTCCTTCACGTTCGGTATTTCGGACAACGTTCGTGTTGTGGGGCGTGGAGAGGCCGGGTGGTACGCCGGCACGGAACTCGTCGGGTGATTCCGTGCCGGCGTACGGTCCGGGAGTGTCAGGGACGCAGCAGGACCTTGCCGACCTTCGGATCGCCGGACCCCAACAGTTCCATGGCCTGCGGGAACCCGTCGAGCGGCAGTTCGTGTGTGATCAGGGGCAGCGGATCGAGCAGCCCGGCGCCGAAGACCCGGACCGTGTGCGCCCAGGCGTCCGGCGGCGCCCCGAAAACGGTGTGCACCTCCAGTTGCCGTACGACGAGATCGGTGGGGTCGAGGCCCTCGGCGCCGGGTGCCGGGATGCCGGTGAGGACGAGGCGTCCGCCGCGCCTGGGCAGGGCCGCTGCGGTGCGCGCGGCGGAAACGGACCCGGCGGTCTCGATGACGACGTCGAAGCCGGCCGGGAGGTGTTGGTCCCGGGTGCGGAAGTCGGTGGCGCCGAACTGCCGGGACAGTGCCTCGCGGTCGTCGCGGGTGCCGACCACCAGCAGCTCGGCCGGGGAGAGGGCCTTGAGGAACTGCACGGCGAACATGCCGAGCGTGCCGGTGCCCACCACGGCGACGCGCTCGCCGGGCCGGGCGTTCGCCTTCAGCGCGGCGGCCGCGATACAGGCGGCGGGCTCCAGCAGGGCCGCCGCCGTCAGGTCGGCGTCCTCGGGGAGGACGTGCAGCAGACGGGCAGGGAGTGTGAGGGTGGCGGCCATCGCGCCCGGCTGGGTGAAGCCCGTCTCCTCGTACCCCGATGTGCACAGGGTCGTCTCGCCCGCGTGACAGCGGTCGCACACCTGGCAGTTGCGGAAGCCCTCCCCGACGGTTGCGCGGCCCACGAGTGCCTCGGGCACTCCGGCGCCGACCGCTTCGACGGTGCCGGACCACTCGTGACCGGGCACGAGGGGATAACGGACGTAGCCCTCGGGCCGGTTGCCCTGGAAGACCTCGCGGTCGCTGCCGCAGATGCCGACGGCGTGCACCCGTACGAGTGCCTCTCCGGGGCCCGGCGCCACCGGTTCGTGGCGGGCCAGACGGTGCACGCCCGGCGCCTCGACGACGACCTCGGTGCTCACTGCGTCCCCTTCGGCTTGCGCTGCTCCCAGCCCTCGGCCCACAGGTCGAACCGGGCCTGCTGCTGCGGGAACTCGGCCGCTGCGTCGGTGTCCAGCTCCACACCGAGCCCTGGGGCGTCGGAAAGGTGGAAGTAGCCGTCGACGACCTCGGGCGCGCCCTTGACCACCTTCTTGATCTCCGCGTCCGCGAAGTCGTTGAAGTGCTCGAGAATCTTGAAGTTCGGGGAGGTGAAGCCGACCTGGAGGGAGGCGGCGGTGAGCACGGAGCCGCCCACGTTGTGCGGGGCCACCAGCATGTAGTGGGTCTCGGCCGTGGCGGCCAGCTTCCGGGTCTCCCAGATGCCGCCGATGTGGCCGACGTCCGGCTGGAGGATGTCGGCGGCCTGGTTCTCGAACAGCTCGCGGAACTCGATGCGGTCGTGGATGCGTTCGCCGGTGGCGACCGGGATGTCGACCTTCGCGGCGACCTTCTCCAGCGCCTTGAGGTTCTCGGGAGGCACCGGCTCCTCCAGCCAGGCCGGCTTGAACGGCGCGAGCTCGCGGGCGAGCCGGACGGCCGTGGCCGGGGAGAAGCGGCCGTGCATCTCCAGCATCAGCTCGGTCTCCGGGCCGATGGCGTCGCGGACGGCCTCGATGAGGGAGACGGAGTAGAGGGTCTGTTCGTGGTCGAGCTCGAAGTGGCCGGTGCCGAACGGGTCTATCTTCAGGGCCCGGTAGCCGCGGGCGACGACCTCCTGGGCGGCCTTGTGGTACGCCTCGGGTGTCCGTTCCGTCGTGTACCACCCGTTGGCGTAGGCCTTGACCCGGTCGGTGACCTTTCCGCCGAGGAGCTGCCAGACGGGGACGCCGAGTGCCTTGCCCTTGATGTCCCAGCAGGCCATCTCGACGACTGCGATGCCCGACATCACGATCTCGCCCGCCCGGCCGTAGTCGCCGTACTTCATCCGGCGGACCAGCTCTTCCACCGCGAACGGGTCGGAACCGAGAATGTGGTTGGTCTCCGCCTCGCGCAGATAGCCGATCAGCGCGTCCGTGTGGCCGAGCATCCGGGTCTCTCCGACTCCGGTGACGCCCTCGTCGGTGTGCACCTGGACGTAGGTCAGGTTGCGCCATGGCGTCCCGACCACGTGTGTGCTGATTCCGGTGATGCGCACGGCAGTTGCCCCTCGCTGCTCGGACGGTGCCTCGTCGGCTCAGACTGGCGTGTTCGAAATTTCGTCACGCGTTCGAAATGCTGGCGTGACAGTAAGGAGGGGGCGGCGGGGGTGTCAATGGGGCGTACGCATAACGGTTTCGGCAAGCGATCCGGGAACGCCGTAGCGCTCCGTGTTCAACTCGCCACACCGTTCAGGGTGGTTCAGCACACAACTTTCACAGCTGCCCCTAGGAACGTTACCCGTGCGGAATTTAGTCTTCCCGCGTCATGGACTATTGCCACCCGTGCCGAAGGCACCTCAACGGCGCCCTCGCCTGCCCGGGGTGCGGCACACCTGTCGAAGAACTGCACGCGTACGCCGCCGCGGAGGAGGAGGGCAAACACCCCGCCGGCGACGGTTACGAGGGATACGACGGCACGGACGGTTCCGAGGAACCCGAGGTGCCGTACGAGGACGAACCCGCGCGGCCCGGGCGGTCGCAGGGCCGGCGGCGGTCGAAGGCGCGCGTCGCCTCGGGCGACGGTGACGGCGCTCCCGAGGGACGGGCCGGGCGTCGCGACCGCAAGGCCGCGGCCCATCGCCGGCGGCGCAGGCGGGTGCTGTTCGTGGGCGCCGGGCTGCTGCTGGCGGCGGGTGCCCTGAGTTTGGCCGAACTCGGCATAGAGGCGCCCGGGACCAATCCGAAGACCGCGGCCGCCGGGGACGCGACGGCGGACGGCGGCGCCTCCGTGAAGGAGAGCACCGCGATGCCCGATGGCAGCGGTGCCGCCGGTGGGACCTCGATCTCCGCATCGACCTCCGCGTCTCCGTCGGCGTCGGAGTCCGCCAAGGACAAGAAGAAGGCCGACAAGGAGACACCGTCGCCGACCGCGACGGTCCTCCCGACCCGCACGGTCCAGGCCCCCCAGCCGACGCCGTCGTCCACGCCGAGCAGCGCTCCGGCGACGAAGCCGCCCTCGGCCAGCCCGACTCCGCGACCGTCGCCGACGAAAACCTGCAACCGTTTCCTGTGGTGGTGCACCTGAGCGGTCCGCGGGTCGAACGGAGGCGCCGCTCGACTTCCGGACCGCCGGGCCGTCCCCGGCGCCCGGCTTCCGGGGGCGCCTGAGCCGGCACGTTGGGCGGCCGCGGCGGGTGACCGCGCGGTGCCCTACGCCCCCAGCATCCGGCGGAGCAGGTCCCGCAGGGACAGCCGTTCGGCGTCGGACAGTCCCGCCAGCGGCTCGCGGGCGAAGTCGAGGGAGTCGCGCAGGCCGCGCGCGACTCGGCGGCCCTCCTCCGTGGCCACCGCGAGCTTCACACGGCGGTCGGCCGGGTCCGGGTGGCGCTCCACCAGACCCCGCGCCTCCAGCCGGTCCACGATCCCGGTGACGTTGGACGGCTCGCACTTCAGCTTCTGCGCCAGCCGCCGCATCGGCAGCGGTTCGAGCGAGAGCAGGCCGAGCAGTCGCGCCTGCGCCCCGGTCAGCGCGTGCTCGGCAGCGGCCTCCTCGTACTCTTCGTGGTAGCGGGCCACGACCGTGCCGATGAGCTCCACGACCTCCAGGGTCAGGGGGTCTATGCGGGATGTCTTCTGGGTGGCCATGGCATCCAGGCTACCCTGTTACTTGACAGCATGAAATATTCAGGCGCATGGTTGTTTCAGGTAGTGAAGTACTCAAAGCCGCAGCCGTGAGGAAAGGCGCCATGACCGATTCCCCCACCCTCCCCTCCGTCAGCCGCGAATGGCACCTGGTCAGCCGCCCGGTCGGCTGGCCCAAGCCCGAGGACTTCGCCCTGGTCGAGGCGGAGATCCCGCAGCCGGGCGAGGGCCAGGTGCTCGTACGGAACAAGTACGTCTCCGTCGACCCCTACATGCGCGGCCGCATGAGCGCCGCCAAGTCGTACGCGGCCCCCTACGAGCTGGGCCGGCCGATGCAGGGCGGCGCGGTCGGCGAGGTCATCGCCTCCAACGTCGAGGGGATCGAGGCCGGCGACCACCTCCTGCACTTCCTGGCCTGGCGCGAGTACGCGGTGGTGGACGGCAAGCAGGCCGTCAAGGTCGACCCCGAGGCCGCTCCGCTCTCCACCTACCTCGGCGTGCTGGGCATGACCGGCCTGACCGCCTACGCCGGTCTGCTGCGCACCGCCTCCTTCAAGGAGGGCGACTCCGTCTTCGTGTCGGGTGCCGCCGGTGCGGTCGGCAGCCAGGTGGGCCAGATCGCCAAGCTCAAGGGCGCCTCCCGGGTCATCGGTTCCGCGGGCTCCGACGAGAAGGTCAAGCTCCTGCTGGAGGAGTACGGCTTCGACGCCGCCTTCAACTACAAGAACGGTCCGGTGAGCCGCCAGCTGCGCGAGGCCGCTCCGGACGGCGTGGACGTGTACTTCGACAACGTCGGCGGAGAGCACCTGGAGGCCGCCATCGGGTCCCTCAACCAGGGCGGCCGGATCGCCGTCTGCGGCATGATCTCCGTCTACAACGACACCGAGCCCGCGCCCGGCCCGAAGAACCTCGTCCGCCTCATCCAGACCCGTGGCCGTATCGAGGGCTTCCTCGTCGGCGACCACTACGACCTGCAGCCGCAGTTCGTCCAGGAGGTCGGTCCCTGGGTCCGCTCCGGCGACCTCAAGTACCGCGAGACCGTGGTCGAGGGCATCGAGAACAACCTGGAGGCGTTCTTCGGCGTGCTGCGCGGCGACAACATCGGAAAGATGATCGTCAAGCTCTGACAGCAGCCCGCAGTTGCCCGCGGCGGCCGGCCTCGCCGCGGGCACGCTCCTCGGTGCCCGGCCGCGTGGGTAAAGTCTCCCCCATGCATGATCTCGGGGCGGGATTCGTTCATCTCCTGAAGGGCCAGCGATGGGTGGCCCGGCACGGCAGGCAGTACGGCTTCGGCCTCCTGCCGGGGCTGATAACCCTGGTGCTGTACACGGCGATACTCGTCGCCCTGGCCCTGTGGGGCGATGACGCCGTCACCTGGGCCACACCGTTCGCCGACACCTGGCCGAGCCCCTGGCTCGGCCTCTTCCGGGGCTTCCTCACGGCCGTCCTGTTCGCCCTCGCCCTCCTCCTCGCCGTGCTCACCTTCACGGCGGTCACCCTTCTCGTCGGGCAGCCCTTCTACGAGAGCCTCTCGGAGCGGGTCGACCGCGATGTCTCCCCGGACGGCACCGCCCCGCAGTCGGGCCTGCCCCTCCACCGCGAACTGTGGATCTCGACGCGCGACAGCCTCCGCATCCTCGTCCGCGCGGCGCTCTGGGGCGTCCTCCTGTTCGCCCTCGGCTTCCTCCCGATCGTCGGGCAGACCGTCGTCCCCGTGGCCGGCTTCTTCGTCACCGGCTTCTTCCTCACCGAGGAACTCACCGCCGTCGCCCTCCAGCGCCGCGGCGTGGAACTCCGCGAGCGCCTCACCCTGCTGCGCTCGCGCAAGCTGCTCGTCTGGGGCTTCGGCACGCCCCTCGGCCTGGCCTTCCTCGTCCCCCTCGTCGCGGTCTTCCTGATGCCGGGCGCGGTCGCGGGCGCCACGCTGCTGGCCCGCGACCTGCTGGGCGAGGAGTCGGCCGGGGCGGAGGACCCCAAGGGTGAGCAGGTCAGCCGCGCCTGACGCCGAACGCGGTGTCCGCGGCCACCGTCACGATGGACCTCACCTGGGCGATGATGGCGAGCCGGTTGCGTACGAACTCGGGGTCGGTGACCGTGCCGGTCGCCGGGTCCGTGTTGCCCGTCCCGAACTGCAGGACCGGGGTGTGGACATGCCCGCCCGGCAGCGTGTCGTGCAGCCCGAGCCGGTCCCGCAGCAGCGTCGCCCGGTAGGCGATCTCGTTCGAGAGGTAGTCGCCGCCGCCCCCGGCCCGGGCCACCGAGCCGGCCGTCGGTCCGTCCGTACGACGGGAGCCGTGCCGCCCGCCGGGATCTCGGTCACCTCGGTGTGGTCGTACACGGGGAAGCGCCCGGTGTCCGCGGCGACGATCGCCCGGTACGGGAGGGTGGTCGACGTCCACTGCGGCTGCGTGGCGGGGTCCGCGACCGGGACGGTCTCCGTCCGGCCGATGGTGTCGTTGTCGGGGAAGCCGCCCCGCCAGGCCCCGTTGGTGCGCTCGATGTCGAAGCGGCCGATCCTGCCCTGGCTCACGGTGGTGAACAGGTCGGCCTTCGGCAGGTACGGCCGCAGCGTCCGCTCGACCACACCGTCGGTGAAGTCCTTCCAGCGCACCGGGAACACCACGGTCTCGATGCGCGCCGGGCCGTGGGCCGTCTCGATCGTGGTGCCGTCCAGGGCGAGCGCGGTGGCCCCGGAGGGGTTGGAGATCCGGATGTCCCGGTCCAGCGTGAACGGGTCGAACCCGGTCAGCAGGATCCGCTGCACACCCTTGCCGTGCGGGTAGCGCACGGTGTCCTGGCCGCGCGAGGTCACCTCCAGCTCGGACAGGAGCCGTTCCCGCTGGGTGCCGGTGAGACCGAACCGCGGCTCCCAGGTCCGCACTTCACGGGTCATCCCCAACCGCGCCCAGTACAGCGGCCGATCGTCGTCCCTGCTGAGGTCGCCGCCGGTCGCGCCCCGGCCCTGTGCCCGGTCGACGGCCCGCCGCCACAGCGAAGACCCCTGCCGGGCGACGACCCGCTCGGCCTGTGTGTAGGAGTGGGTCTTCGCCAGCGCCCGCGCCAACTCCGGGGCCATGGAGTCGAATCCGGAGCGCTTCAGGATCTCCTGCGGGACGGCCCGGTCGAGCCGCTGCTCCTCGGCGGTCGTGGTGGCGGCGGGTTCGGCGGTCGCCGTCTGCGGGGCCGTGAGCCCCGCGAGCAGGGCCAGTCCCAGGACGCCGCTCCGCACACGTAGGGAAGTCAAGGGAGTTCAGGTCCTTCCGTCGCAGTGGGGTGCGTGGTGCCGGACGGGCGCAGTATCGCGTGGCGGCCGTGGTGCGTGCCACGGTGCGGGACTCAGACGGGCAGTCGCGCCGCCGCCTCGCGGAGCGCTTTCACGAACGCCTCCGCGGCGGGGGTCAGGGACCGCCCCCGGGCCGTCGCCGCGTACACCGCGCGCGCCGGCGCCGCCTCGTCCAGGACCGGGAGCAGTACGACGTCCGGGCGCACCGAGTCCGCCGCCAGGGCCGGGACCAGGGCCACGCCGAGACCGGCCGCGACGTACCCGAGCTTGGCTGTCCACTCGGCCACGACGTGCGCGATGCGAGGCCGGAAGCCGTGGCGCAGGGCCGCGTCGAGGAGGGAGCCCTCGGGGCGTGGGGTACCGGATATCCAGTCGGCGTCGGCGAGTTGGAGCAGTCGCACCGGGCCGCCGTCGGCGAGCGGGTGGCCCGCGGACACGGCGACGTACAGGGTCTCGTCAAGGAGGTGATGGAGTGTGAAGTCCGCCAGGGGAGCCGTGCCGGTCGTGGAGACCACCGCCAGGTCGAGACGGCTCGCGGCCAGCCCGTCGAGGAGTCCCGGGGTCAGGCCCTCCTCGCGGGTGAGGCGGACCCCGGGATGGCGGGCGGCGAACGCGGCGATGGCCTGGGGCACGAGCGCCGCGTCCGCCGTGGGGAAGACACCGATCCGCAGCCGGCCCCCGGTCGCCTCACGCAGCGCGGCCAGGTCGCGGGCCGCGTCGTGCAGCCGCTCCACCACCGTCTCGGCGTGCGGTACGAGCACCAGCCCGGCCTCCGTGAGCCGCACCCCTCGCGGCAGCCGGTCGAATAGCGGGGTCCCGCCCAGTGCCGACTCCAGCGCCGAGATCTGCCGGGAGACCGCGGACTGGGTCCAGCCGAGCCGCCGCGCCGCCACCGTGAACGAGCCCTGCCGTGCGACCTCGAGGAAGACCCGCAACCAGACGGTGGTCAGACCGGGGACGCCGGACAGGTTCTCGTCATGCGGGAGAAGCATGGCAGCCATGCTAGACATTCGCTTGTTGCATCCCATGCCCGGCCATAGCGTCGACGGCATGGAGATCACCCTGGACAACCCCGCCTCCGCACCCCAGCCGCTGAGCCCGTACTACTCCCAGGTCGCGCGCGTCGGGTTCGCCGACGGCAGCGCGCTGCTGTTCCTGTCCGGACAGATCGCCGAGGGCGCGACCCTCGCCGAGCAGAGCCGGGGCGTCTTCGAGACGATCGACGCGCTGCTCACGGCGCACGGGGCGGCCCTGTCGGACATCGTCAGCATCCGCACCTACCTGACGGACATCTCCAGGCTCGACGAATACGGCTCCGTACGACGCGAGTTCCTCACCGGAACCCCGCCCACCAGCATGACCTTCGAGGCGACCCGGCTGTTCCGCCCCGAGGCGCTGATCGAGGTGGAAGTGGTGGCGGCGGTGCCCGCCGGCAGGTGAGTCCGCAGCGAAGGAAAGCGCGAACCCGGGCGTGCTCTTCCTCGTCGAAGCCGGCGCGTCCGCGACCACGGGTGCGCCGGGGTTCACGGCCGTTCAGCGTCCGCCCGTCGGTTCCGGTGCCGCCTCGCCCAGCAGGACCAGGAAGTCCCGGAACGCTCCCGGCATGTCCACCGAGTCCGGATCGAGCAGCCACTGGTACTGCAGTCCGTCCATCACGGCCACCAGCAACGGGGCGGCGCGCTCGGGTGTCAGGCCGCTCGGCAGCCGCTCCCCGTACTCGGCGCGCAGCATCGCCGCCATGCTCGTGCGCACGCCGCGGTACCGCTCGGTGAAGTACCCACGCGCCGGGTGCCCCTCCGTGACGCTTTCGCCGAGCAGCGCCGCGAACGTCTGCACGATTCCGCGCCGCATCGCGTTGTACTCGATGAGCGCGGCGAGCAGGTCCGGACGCCACCGGCCGTCGGGTACCGCGTCCCACTGGTCCCGCTCCTTGAGCACCGTGACCAGCAGCGCGTCCTTCGTCGGGAAGTAGTGCAGCAGCCCCTGCTGGGTCAGGCCCACCCGCTCGGCGACCGCCGCCATGCTCGCTCCGCGGTAGCCGCGCTCGGCGATCACTTCCAAGGCCGCACGCACGATCTCCGCGCGCCGTTCCTCCCTCCTGGACCTGGCCGTCATGGCGTCGCGGTACGACATGCGTATCGCCCGCATGTCGCGGCAGGACCACGAGATCTGTCGCTCCACAGGCGGCTACCGGTACGCCATGCGGGTGCGAGGTCCGGGGTGTGAACTCGAACGCCTGGTCGTTTGTGAAGGGTTCGTACGAGATCCAGGCCCGGCGCTCGATCGCGGACCACCGGCGCACGACGGGGATTAACGTCTGATCCGGGGCAGGCCTCCCCGCGAGCAGCCCCGGTCCGGGACCTGACCCCTGGACCGGGGCTCGGGGCGTTGCGGGGCCGGTGCCGCGCGGCGGGAGCGGCTAGGCCCTTACCCCGAAGGCGTACACCGTCTCCGAGCGGTACACCTCACCCGGTCGCAGGACGGTGCTCGGGAAGTCCGGCCGGTTCGGGGAGTCCGGGAAGTGCTGCGTCTCCAGCGCGATCCCGTCGCCGGGGGCGAACGGGGCACCGAGGTGGTCCGCGGTGTAGAGCTGGAGCCCGGGCTCGGTCGTGGCCACGGTGAGTACCCGCCCGGATGCCGGATCGTGCAGTTCGGCGACCTCTTCCGGGGTCGCGGTCACGCCCTTGTCGAGCACGAAGTTGTGGTCGTAGCCCACGCCGGTCTTCCGCGCCGTGCGGAAGTCGAAGCGGGTGCCCGTCACGTCCGCCGGTTCGCCCGCCGGGATCAGGTCCCCGTCCACCGGGGTGATCCGGGATGCGGCGATGCGCAGTTCGTGCCCGCCCGCATGCCCCGAACCGGACAGGTTCCAGTAGGAGTGGTTGGTGAGGTTGACGACGGTCGTCGCGTCCGTGACCGCCTCGTAGGCGATCCGCAGCGCGCCCCGCGCATCGAGGGTGCAGGTCGCCGAGACCTCCAGCCGGCCGGGGAAGCCCTCTTCGCCGTGCGGGCTCACCCGGGACAGCCGTACGCCGTGCTCGACCGGCTCCATGTCCCACACGCGCTTGTCGAATCCGCGCGCACCGCCGTGCAGCGAGTTCGGCCCGTCGTTCGGCTCGAGTGCGTAGCTCCGGCCGCCCAGCGGGAAGCGGGCACCCCCGATGCGGTTGGCGTACCGGCCCACCAGCGCACCGAGATACGGCTCCGGATGCTCCAGATAGCCGTTCAGCCCGGGGAAGCCCAGCACCACGTCCGCCCGGCGTCCGTCCCGGTCGGGGATCTCCACCGACTGCACGATCCCGCCGTACGACAGGACCCGCACGCGCACCCCGTCCCGCTCGAGCGTCCAGCGGCGTACCGGGGTGCCGTCGGGAAGTGTGCCGAAAAGTTCGCTCATGTGGGAAACACTAGGTCACGGGGTCCTTCGCCGTGACGGTGCGGTAGGCGATCTCCGCGAGCCGTGCCTGACCGTTCCTGCTCGGGTGGAACCAGTCCCATTGGCTGAGCTGGTCGGTGCCGAAGCGGTAGTCGAAGACCGCGTTGCCGTCGAAGCGGCACCTCCGGTCCCGCGCGCACACCTCTTTCAGGACCTTGTTGTACGCCTCCACGCGGGCCTGCACCTTGTCGCGCCGCTTCGTCGCCGCCTCGTCCAGCGCGTCCGCGTTGCCGAGCATCGACGGGCAGATCCCCAGCTTCCACACCTCCTTGCCGATCGGGCTGGTGCGGCCCTGCGACCACAGCCGCTTCAGGTTCGGCACGCTGGAGACGTAGACCTGCGCCTTGGGCTGCTCGTCACGCAGTGCCGCCATCGCCTCCTCGAACTGGGCGCGGAAGTCGGCGACCGAGGTCATCGCGGAGGGGGAGGGCCGACAAGCGTCGTTGGCGCCGACCATCACGGTCACCAGCTCCGGTTTCCGCCGCGCGGCCTGCACCATCTGCCCGGCCAGATCGGACATCCGGGCCCCGGTCACGGCGTAGTTCCAGCTCTTGAGGGCGGCCCCGGTCGCCCCGAGCAGCCGTACCGCGAGGCTGCCGACGCCGGCGTCGCTGCCCGTCGCCCACGAGACCTCGGGGCAGTCGGACAGCACGTTGCACGCGTCGAAGCCGCGGGTGATGGAGTCGCCGACGGCGGCGATCGAGCCCGGGGAGCGGTTCCAGAGCTGCGCCGGCCTCGGGGACGGCCGCGACTGCTCGGTGGTCGTCTGCGAAGCGGTGCCGTCGCCCCCTGAGGCGTCGCACCCGGCGAGCACGAGAAGAGCCGCCGCCGTGACCGCCACCACGGTCCGTGGGCGGTGGCTTCGCTTCCGCATCCTGGTCCCCTCGTTCGTTGTCCATGGCCCGGCGGTCCATGGACGCCTTAGTTCGGCAGCGCTTCGGACACGCTGGGTCAGTCGCGCGTCCCCTTGGGTGAAACATCGGAGTTTACGGCCGTCCGGACCGACGGTACGTCACACTCCTTGCGCCGCAGCACGGTAGCCTCGCCCCGTGGCCGCTCTGCCACGCACGTTCCGTAAAGTTACAAGATGTCGCGGTCTGCCCGGAGGTTCAGGTGACGACACGTGGAGTCCTGTACGTACACTCCGCGCCACGCGCACTGTGCCCGCACGTCGAGTGGGCGGTCGCGGGCGTGCTGGGCACGCGCGTCAACCTCGACTGGATCCGGCAGCCCGCGGCTCCCGGCACCTGGAGATCCGAGTTCTCCTGGCAGGGCGAGCCCGGCACCGCCTCCAAGCTTGCCTCCGCCCTGCGCGGCTGGCAGTTGCTGCGCTTCGAGGTGACCGCGGAACCGTGCCCGACCGCCGAGGGCGAGCGCTACAGCTGCACCCCTGACCTCGGTATCTTCCACGCCGTCACCGGCATCCACGGCGACATCCTGATCCCCGAGGACCGGCTGCGCGCCGCACTGGTGCGCTCCCAGCGCGGCGAGACGGACCTCGAGGCCGAACTCGCCAGACTGCTCGGCAAGCCCTGGGACGACGAGCTGGAGCCGTTCCGCTACGCGGGTGAAGGCGCCCCGGTGCGGTGGCTGCACCAGGTCGTCTGAAGAGCACCTGACGACGGCTGAACGGCACGCGACGACAGCCGAAGGGCCCCCGCCGAGCGGCGGGGGCCCTTCATACGTGACGGGGACGGTGCGCGTCAGACCGTGCGGAACGCCAGGACGACGTTGTGGCCGCCGAAGCCGAACGAGTCGTTCAGCGCGGCGATCCGGCCCTCCACCGGCAGCTTGCGGGCCTCGCCGCGGACGACGTCGGCGTTGGCCTCCGCCTCGGGGTCGATGTTCTCGATGTTGATCGTCGGCGGGGCGACGCGGTGGTACAGCGCGAGGACGGTCGCCACCGACTCCACTCCGCCCGCGCCACCGAGCAGATGACCGGTCATCGACTTGGTCGCGGACACCGCGATGTGGTCCGCGTCGTCGCCGAAGACCTTGCGCAGCGCCTTCAGCTCGGCCACGTCACCGGCCGGCGTCGAGGTGGCGTGCGCGTTGACGTGCATGACCTCGGCCGGGTTCAGGTCGGTGTTGTCGAGCAGGTTCTGCAGGGCGTACGAGATGCCGCGGCCCTCGGGCTCGGGCTGCACGATGTCGTGGCTGTCGGCGGAGATACCCTGGCCGACCGCCTCCGCGTAGACACGGGCACCGCGCTTGGCGGCGTGGTCGGCGGACTCCAGGACCAGGACGCCCGCACCCTCGCCGAGGACGAAGCCGTCCCGGTCGGTGTCGTAGGGACGCGAGGCGCCCTGCGGGTCGTCGTTGTTCTTGGACATCGCCATCATGTTGCCGAACGCGGCGATCGGCAACGGGTGGATCGCGGCCTCCGTACCGCCGGCGACGACGACGTCGGCGCGGCCGGTGCGGATCATCTCGATGGCGTAGCCGATGGCCTCGGCGCCCGACGCGCACGCGGACACCGGGGTGTGCACACCGGCACGGGCGCCCACGGCCAGACCCACGTTCGCGGACGGGCCGTTCGGCATCAGCATCGGCACGGTGTGCGGGGAGACCCGGCGGACGCCCTTCTCCCTCAGTACGTCGTACTGGTCGAGCAGCGTGGTGACACCGCCGATGCCGGAGGCGATGACGGCACCGAGACGGTCGGGGTCGACGCTCGAGTCCTCACCCGCCTTGTCGGTGAAACCGGCGTCCGCCCAGGCCTCCTTGGCCGCGATCAGCGCGAACTGCGCGGAGCGGTCAAGGCGTCGGGCCTGGGGCCGCGGGATGACCTCGGACGGCTCCACGGCGATCTGCGCGGCGATGCGGACCGCCTGCTCGGCGGCCCACTCCTGCTCGAGGGGGCCGACACCGGACTTGCCGGCGACGAGGCCCTCCCAGGTAGAGGCCGCGTCGCCACCCAGCGGTGTGGTTGCGCCGATACCGGTGACGACCACGGTGCGATTGGTCGAGCTCACGGGAATTCTTTCTCCAACGGATGCGAGGATTCAGCGGCGCCACCGCCGGGTGGCGGGGCGACGGCCCGAAGGCCGGGCCACCGGCCCGGCGTTGGGCAGTCTGCCCAGGTTGATCGGTTGATCAGACCTGGTGCTTGAGGATGTACTCGGCGGCGTCACCGACGGTCTTGAGGTTCTTGACGTCGTCGTCGGGGATCTTCACGTCGAAGCGCTCCTCGGCGGCGACGACGACCTCGACCATGGACAGCGAGTCGACATCCAGGTCGTCGGTGAAGGACTTGTCCAGCTGGACGTCCTCGGTGGGGATCCCGGCGATCTCGTTCACGATCTCGGCGAGACCGGCGACGATCTCTTCCTGAGTGGCGGCCATGTCAGGCGCTCCTTCGTATGTATCCAGAGGGTGTGGCGCCCACCGCGTCAGCGGCAGGTGCTTGCAGTTCCCGTGTCGGACCGCTTGATCCGGCACGGAGTGCCTAGGGGAGGGTAACGACCGTCGCGGCGTACACGAGACCCGCCCCGAAGCCGATGACGAGCGCGGTGTCGCCGCTCTTCGCCTCGCCGGTCGCCAGGAGCCGCTCCATCGCGAGCGGGATCGAGGCGGCCGAGGTGTTGCCGGTGGTGCGCACGTCGCGGGCGACCATGACGTGCTCCGGCAGTTTGAGAGTCTTCACCATCGAGTCGATGATCCGCACGTTCGCCTGATGCGGGATGAAGACGTCCAGGTCGTCCGCGCTGATCCCGGCCGCGTCCAGCGCCTGCTGGGCGACCTTCGCCATCTCGAACACGGCCCAGCGGAACACCGCCTGACCCTCCTGGGTGATCGCGGGGAACTTGACGTTGCCCTCGCTGTCCACCGGGAGCCCGGAGACGTCGGCCGTGGAGGTCCCGCCGATCGAGCCGATCCGGGCGTGGAACTCGTTCCAGGGCACCGTCTGCTTGATCGTCTCGGACTTGTCGCCCTCCGAACCCCACACCGTCGGGCCGATGTGCGGCTCTTCGGCGGGGCCCACGACGACCGCGCCCGCACCGTCGCCGAACAGGAAGGCGGTGGCCCGGTCCTCCAGGTCGGTCAGGTCCGAGAGGCGCTCCACGCCGATGACGAGGACGTACTGCGCGGACCCCTCGACGATCATGCCCTTGGCGAGCGTGAGGCCGTAGCCGAAGCCCGCGCAGCCGGCCGAGATGTCGAACGCGGCGGCCTTGTTCGTACCGAGCTTGTCGGCGATCTCGGTGGCGATGGCCGGGGTCTGGCTGAAGTGCGAGACGGTGGAGACGACGACCGCGCCGATCTGCTCGGCGTCGATCCCGGCGTCGGCGATCGCCTTGCCGGACGCCTCGATGGACATCGCGGCGACGGTCTCCTCGTCGTTCGCCCAGTGCCGGGTCTCGATGCCGGAACGCGAGCGGATCCACTCGTCGGAGGAGTCGATCTTCTCCAGGATCACCTCGTTGGGGACCACCCGGACGGGGCGGTAGCCGCCGACGCCGAGGATGCGCGCGTAGGGAGCGCCCTTCGGTGCCTTGATCTTCGACATGCTCACGGGTCTCCTGATCAGGCGCTGTGCTCGGCGATGAGCTCGCGAGCCGCGTCGAGGTCGTCGGGGGTCTTCAGGGCCAGCGTCGTGACGCCGGGCAGCGCTCGCTTCGCAAGGCCGGTCAGGGTGCCGCCGGGGCACACCTCGATCAGCGCGGTCGTGCCCAGCTTCTCGAAGGTCTCCATGCACAGGTCCCAGCGGACCGGGTTGGCGACCTGGCCGACCAGGCGCTGGAGCACCTCGGGGCCGGTCTCGACGGCCTGCCCGTCCTTGTTCGAGACGTAGGTGACCTTCGGCTCCGCGGGCGCCAGCGCCTCGGCGGCGTGCGCCAGGGCGTCGACCGCGGGGGCCATGTGGTGGGTGTGGAAAGCGCCCGCGACCTTCAGCGGGACGACACGGCGCACTCCCTCGGGCTTGTCGGCCTCGAGGGCGGCGAGCTGCTCCAGGGTGCCGGCGGCGACGATCTGCCCTGCGCCGTTCACATTGGCCGGGGTCAGACCGAGCCTCTCCAGATGCGGGATCGTCGTCGTCGGCTCGCCGCCGAGCAGCGCCGACATGCCCGTGGGCGTGATGGCGGCGGCGTCGGCCATGGCCAGCCCGCGCCGGCGGACGAGCGTCAGAGCGGCCGCGTCCTCGAGGACGCCCGCGAAGACGGCGGCGGTGATCTCACCGACACTGTGGCCGGCGACCGCCCCGGGAACGATGTCACCGAGTGCCGCGGCGGACAGCAGACCGGCGGCGACCAGCAGCGGCTGGGCCACGGCGGTGTCCCTGATGGCGTCGGCGTCGGCCTCCGTGCCGTAGTGGGCGAGGTCGAGCCCGATGGCGTCCGACCAGGCGGCGATACGGTCGGCGGCGCCGGGGAGTTCGAGCCAGGGAGTCAGGAAGCCGGGCGTCTGGGCGCCCTGGCCGGGAGCGACGAGTACGAGCACTCTCACACTCTCTCTTGGGGACGGCCAAAGCCGCCCGTGAGGACAGGGACGAAGAACCGCAGGGGGTTTTGTGGGCCTCCGACAAAAGACTAGTTCTGGGGTTCCCCCTCGGTCAGCCGCCCCAGGATGAGTGCGATCCGCAACGTGAACGCGGAGCGTACATCAGACGGCGACCAGCCGGTGACATCAGTCACACGTCGGAGCCGGTAGCGCACGGTGTTCGGGTGAACGAAGAGCATCCTTGCGGCGCCTTCGAGACTTGACGCCTGTTCCAGGTAGACGCTCAGGGTTTCCAGGAGAGCCGAGCCCGCCTCTTCCAGCGGTCTGTAGATCTCCTCCACCAGTTGTTCGCGCGCGCTCGGATCTCCGGCGATCGAGCGCTCCGGGAGCAGATCGTCGGCCAGTACCGGCCGCGGTGCGTCCTGCCAGGCAGAACACGCTTTGAGGCCTGCGGCCGCGGCCTGCGCGGAGCGGGTCGCGGCGAGCAGATCGGGCACGACGGGACCGGCCACCACGGCTCCGGCGGCGAACGGACCGATCAGCGACTTGGCCACGGCGAGCGGGTTGTCGCGGCCCCCGGCGATCACCACGAGCCGGTCCCCGAGCACCCCGGTGAGGACCTGGAGCTTGGCATGCCGGGCGGCCCGCCGGATCGCCTCGACCGTCAACTCGCTGTCACCGTCGGGCGCCGTACCCAGCACCACACACACATGTTCGGGCGAGTTCCAGCCGAGCGCGGCGGCCCGGCTGACCGCCCCCTCGTCGGCCTCCCCGCTGAGCACGGCGTTGACGACGAGCGACTCGAGCCGGGCGTCCCAGGCACCGCGTGCCTCGGCGGCCTGCGCGTAGACCTGGGCGGTGGCGAAGGCGATCTCACGGGCGTACACCAGGAGCGCCTCACGCAGCACGGACTCGTCACCTGGAGCGGCCACCTCGTCGATGGCGGACTCCATCACCTCGATGGTCGTGCGCACCATCTCCACGGTCTGGCGCAGCGTGATGGCGCGGGTCAGCTCGCGCGGCGCGGTCCCGAAGACATCGGTGGAGATCGCCTGGGGCGCGTCCGGGTGCCGGAACCACTCGGTGAAGGCGGCGATGCCCGCCTGGGCCACCAGACCGATCCAGGAGCGGTTCTCCGGGGGCATCGCGCGGTACCACGGCAGGGTCTCGTCCATGCGGGCGATGGCCTGTGCGGCGAGGCTTCCGGAGGACTTCTCCAGCCGCTTCAGTGTCGCGGCGTGCGGATGGACTGAGCGCACCGCGTGTTCGGTGTGGCTGGCTTCGGGATGGGGCACGGGGACAAGACTGCCTTATCGGGCCGGGGCCGTGTGCTGGGGGTCCCGGAGGGCGGGCGCCGCGCGGGACTACCGTGGATCCCGTGATGGACGTACGGCGCGCCGGCGAGCGCTACCGCGGGGGGGATCCGGCCGCGGGGATCGAGTCCCTGCACGCCTTCAGCTTCGGTCCGCACTACGACCCCGACAACCTGCGCTTCGGCGCGGTCATCGCCTGCAACGAGGAGCGGCTCGCACCCGGCGCGGGCTTCGACGAGCACCCGCACAGCCACACGGAGATCGTCACATGGGTGGTGGAGGGTGAGCTGAGTCACCGTGACTCGACGGGCCGCACCTCGGTGATCCGGCCCGGCGACGTCCAGCGCCTGAGCGCGGCCGGTGGCGTGCGCCATGTGGAGCGCAACGACGGCGACGTGCCGCTGGTCTTCGTCCAGATGTGGCTGGCTCCGCTGGAACCGGGCGGCGATCCCGTGTACGAGGTGGTCCACGGCATCGCCGACTCCACGCCGTACGCGGTCCCGGAGGCCCGCGCGATGCTCCATGTGCGCCGCCTGGGGGCGGGGGAGCGGACGGCGGTGCCGGACGCCGCGTATGCGTACGTGCATGTGGTCCGCGGCGAAGCGCACCTGGGCGGGCATGAGTTGGGCCCGGGGGACGCGGCGCGGATCACGGACGCGAAGGACCTGGAGGCGATGGGTGTGACGGAGACGGAGCTGCTGATGTGGGAGATGGGCTAGCGCCCGCGGAGCTCCGCCAGCACCGCGTCCGTGAACGGCGTCCACGCCTCGGTCGCCCACGGCCCGAACGCGCGGTCCGTCAGCGCCACGCACGCCACCTGCGCGTCCGGGTCGATCCACAGGAACGTGCCCGCCTGCCCGAAGTGGCCGAACGTCCTCGGCGAGGACGAATTCCCCGTCCAGTGCGGCGACTTGGAGTCGCGGATCTCGAATCCGAGTCCCCAGTCGTTGGGGTTCTGGTGCCCGTACCCCGGCAGCACGCCCTTCGTGTCGGGGAACTGCACCGTCATCGCCTCGGCCATCGTCCGCGGATCCAGCAGCCGCGGCGCCTGCACCTCCGCCGCGAACCGCACCAGGTCGGCGAGGGTCGAGACGCCGTCCTTGGCCGGGGAGCCGTCCAGGCTCGTCGAGGTCATGCCCAGCGGCTCCAGCACCGCCTGGCGTGCGTACTCGAAGAACCGGATGTCCGTCGCCTTGGCCACATGGTCGCCCAGCACCTCGAACCCGGCGTTCGAGTACAGCCGCCGCTCCCCGGGTGCCGACATCACCCGGTGTTCGTCGAACGCCAGCCCGGAGGTGTGCGCGAGCAGATGGCGGACCGTGGAGCCGGGCGGTCCCGCGGCCTCGTCCAGCTCGACCGCCCCCTCCTCGTACGCGACGAGCACCGCGTACGCGGCGAGCGGCTTGGTGACCGAGGCCAGCGGGAAGCGGTGGTCGACCGGGCCGCGCGTGCCGAGCACGGTGCCGTCCGCACGGACCACCGCCGCGGCGGCGGTGGCGACGGGCCAGTTCTCGATCAGCGCCAGGCTCTGCAAGGACATGCTTCCGAGCCTATGCGGCTCACAGCTGCAGCCGCATCGAGGGGTCCGGCTTGCGTACGAAGCCCAGCGACGCGTAGAGCGGCTCGGCCTCGGCGGACGCGTTCAGGTCGACCTGCCGGACGTCCTGCTCGCGGAACCAGTCAAGCAGCCTCCCCATGCACGCGCGGGCGTATCCGCGGCGGCGGGCGTCGGGATCGGTGGCGACGCTGAAGACGTGCCCCACCCGGCCGTGCGGATTGCCCTCGCGGCCGATGCGGTACTCGACCGTCCCGGCCACCAGTGCCGCGAGCGCCCCCGGCCGCTCGGGATGGTCGATGACGAACGCCGCGAATCCTGTCCCGGGATCGGCGAGACGGCGGCGCACGGTCGGCAGGGACTCCACCTGCCACTGGGTGGCGGAACCTGCGGAGTGGACGGAGTCCAGCATCACCTGACGCAGCCGCAGCAGCTCGGCGGCGTCCTCGGGCACGGCCCGGCGTACAACACTCATGAGGCGCACGCTAGTCAGGCCGTCTGCCGGGGTCTCGCCATTTTCACCCCACTCCGCTTGCTTGGAGTCCACTCGAAGGTTTTAGCGTGGGGTGCATGACGGTGATCGAGACCTTGGCCGAGGCGGCCGACAACGGGACCGACGTCTGCTCCGTCCCGCCCCTGGGCCACCCCCGGCCCGACGGGCAGGACAGCTACACGATCAGCGAGGTCGTCGCCTTCACCGGCCTGACCGCGCACACCCTGCGCTGGTACGAGCGGATCGGGCTCATGCCGCACGTGGACCGCTCGCACACCGGTCAGCGCCGCTACTGCAACGCCGACCTCGCCTGGCTCGACCTGGTCGGCAAGCTCCGGCTCACCGGTATGCCCGTCGCCGACATGGTGCGCTACGCCGAGCTGGTGCGTGCCGGAGATCACACCTACGCCGAGCGCTACGAACTCCTGGAGGCGACCCGCCGGGACGTGCTCTCCCGGATCGCGGAACTCCAGGACACGCTCGCGGTGCTCAACCGCAAGATCGACTTCTACGCGGACGCCGGGCAGGCCCTGGCGTCGGAGAGGCCCCGATGACGGACAGCAGGATCGCCAGGGTGCGGCTCGGCGACGACGGCCCCGAGGTCGGCGTGCAGGGCCTGGGTTGCATGGGCATGAGCTGGGCGTACGGCCCCTCGGACGCCGGGGAGTCGCGCGCCGCGCTGGAGCGGGCGCTGGAGCTGGGCGTCACGCTCTACGACACGGCCGACGCCTACGGCGCGGGGGAGAACGAGAAGTTCCTGTCGCCGTTCTTCAAGGCGCACCGGGACGAGGTGGTCATCGCGACGAAGTTCGCGATCTCCTCGTCGCCGAACGAACCGTACAAGCGTGTCATCCGCAACGACCCGCCCTACATCCGTGAGTGCGTCGAGGCCAGCCTCAGGCGCCTGGACGTCGATGTGATCGACCTCTACTACATGCACCGCCGGGACGTGAACGTGCCGATCGAGGAGACCGTCGGCACCATGGCGGAGCTGGTGCGTGAGGGCAAGGTCAGGCACCTGGGACTCAGCGAGGTCATCGCCGGCGAACTACGCGCCGCCCGGGCCGTCCACCCGATTGCCGCGGTGCAGTCGGAGTGGTCGCTGTTCAGCCGGGACATCGAGGCCAATGTGGTCCCGGCGGCCAAGGAACTGGGCGTGGCCCTGGTGCCGTACTCACCGCTCGGCCGCGGCTTCCTCACGGGCTCCTTCTCCAACGCCGAGACCGACCTGACGGACCAGGACTTCCGCCGGACGATGCCCCGCTTCACCGGTGAGAACGCGGCCGCCAACGTGGCGCTCCTGGAGCCGATCAGGGCCGTCGCCGAGGCCCATGGCGCCTCTCCGGCGCAGATCGCGCTGGCCTGGGCCCAGCAGCAGGCCGCGGTGCACGGACTGCCGGTCGTCCCGATCCCGGGCACGACCAAGCGCACGCGCGTCCAGGAGAATGTGGCGGCGACGCACATCACCCTGACCGCCGCCGAACTGGCCCTGCTGGAACCGATCGCCGCAAAGGTCGCGGGCGACCGCTACCCGGACATGACGTTCGCATCGGCGGGCAGGGAGTAGCGCCGCACCCGGCGGACGGCGGAGCTCCGCCCGGAGGCTAGAGCTCCGCCAGCAACTCCGCCTTCTTGGTGCTGAACTCCTCGTCCGTGACCAGGCCCGCCTTGTGCAGCTCCCCCAGGTGGCGGATGCGCTCGGCGATGTCCGCCGGGTCCCGCCTGGCGGCGGGCACCGCGACCGGGGCCAGCCCGGCGGCCCGTACGGCGGCCAGCACCGCCGCCGCGAAGGGCAACGACTCATGCACCGGGCCGTAGCCCAGCCCGAATACCACGGAGGACGGATCCTGGTCCGGCTGAGCCGGCTGCGAAACCGCCGGCTCCCGCCGCAGCAGCCGCAGATGGCCTTCGAAGACCTCGGGGGAACGCCACTCGACCCCGCTGAGGTCGCCGACCGGGAAACTCTGGTCGCCGGCCTTCCACTTGGCGGAGGACGCGCCCGTCCAGAACCAGCGGAAGGACACCGCCCTGCCGTCGAAGGACGCCTTTCCGTCGTACGCCTTGAACTGCTGCGGCGTCCCGGGCGGATCGACCAGGAACCGCTCGGCTGGAGCGCCGTCGGCGGTCAGCAGCGAGCGCAGTTCGTCCGCGTAGTACTCGGCGAGCGCCTCCCGCTCGGCTGGCAGGACCAGCCGGTAGGGGTTGGACGCCTCCTTGAGCTGCCCGTCCGCCGCCTCCATCAGCGGGTCGGCGCCGGGCCTGGGCACCGCGTGCAGGACCACGGTCCCGCGCTTCCCCTCGGTCAGCGTCACCCCCGCGATCGCCTCCAGGGGAATACGCCGTTCGCCGAGCGCCTGGAACAGCTTCGGCGTCCGGATCCCCCGTTCGAAGCGGATGAGCACGGAGTCGGAGTCGAACTCCCAGGCGGCATGAAATCCGGCCAGTACGTCACCCATGCGGCTTATCGTATGCGGCACTTGCTCCTCCGTCGCCTCCCCCGGCAGACCGCAATTCCTGTCTTTCTATGCGCGTCCGGACGACGCCGACCCGGACAAACCCGGCTGGCAGACGTCATCATGGCGGACGCAGTCCACCGTGCGGTATGCGCCAACACCGATCGCGGCGAAGTTCCGCAGGCTCTCGGTGCCAGGTGCGAAGTAGCCTGCGTGACCCTTGGCTCCCTGCGCGGAGAGCACCCTCGCCCCGAAGGCTCGGGAGACCGGGTCGGCGCCGTGGCCGAGGCCGCCGACCTCCAGGTAGGGCACGTCCTGGATCCAGTCGTCGGCGTCCCGCATGGCCCACACCCGGGCGGTCGTGTGCAGCCCGGCGGCCGACTGGCTGCGCATGCCGGGGCTGCCGGCCACCGCCATGTCGGACACCCGGGACGGCAGTGCGTGCGCCGCCACCCCGCACACCACCGAGCCGTAGCTGTGGCAGTACAGCTGGATCGGCGAGCGGCCGGGCAGGGCGCGGACGAGGGCGTTCAGCCTGACGGCGCCCTCCTCGGCGCGCATCGCGGTCGCCGCCTCCATGCCGAGGCCGCTGGGCGCGGTGTAGTCCGCCCAGGCGATCACGGCGGTACGTGTCCGGGGGCTCGCCGCGTGCTCGGCCGCGTACAGTGACGTGGCCATGCCGACCGGGGCCGAGTACGCGCGGTAGGTGCGCTGGAAGGTGAGCAGATCGGTGTCGACACCCGGGACGACGACCGAGATCCGCTGGGCGGTGTCGAGATCGCCGAGGACCTCGGCGATACGGCCCGAGCCCTCCGGGTCGAAGGCGAGGATCTGCCGGCCCTGGCTCATCAGGGCCTCGAAGCGGTGCATGAGGCGGCCCGCCTCCCGCTGCCCGACGGACGACAGCCGGTCGTCGTGCATCCGGGCGCGCTCGACCTTGCGCTGCTTGCCGAGAGCGATCCGGTTGGCCGCGTAGCGCAGCTGCACGGGCGCCCCGTTCATGTTGCCGACCGCGAGCGGGTAGCGGTGGGCGAGCCGGGAGCGCTGGTGGGCGCTGAGCGAGGCGAAGAAATCGGCGATCCGGGCCGGGGACGCGCCGGGGTCCGGCAGCTCGCGTCCGGCGATCCTGCCGTGCTCCCACGCCGAACGCGACGCCTGGAGGGGCGTGGCGCCGCGATGGCTGCGCACGGCGGTCCAGCCGGTCGTCGCGAGCATCACGAAGACCACGCCCAGCGCAAGCAGTGCACGCCAGACGTTGAGTTGCGGGGAGGTGTCGAAGGAAGTCACTGGAAGGACACACTAGGAGAACGGGAGTGTTTCGCGTTAACCGAGTGATGCGTCTCACGTTTCTCGTACGCCAATTGCGGCAAAACGGGTGTGATTTGCGTTCGATCGTCACGGTAAGTCGATGAGGCGCACGTCACTTGGCACTCCGGGTGGCCGGATCTCACCCCGTCGGGTGCCTCCGGGCCCCTGCGCGCCGGTAATTGGCTTGACGCCCGCGGGAGGAATGCCTGGTCACTCCGTGCGCCACTGCTCGGCCAACACCGGGCGCACGGCATCGAGATACGAGGCCGTCAACTCGTGGATCGCGGCCACGCTGAGGTCCTCCCGTGCGCTCCACAGCCGTTCCGTCACGCGTATCACCCCGCCGAACACGGCCACCGCCACGCGCGGCCGTGGATCCGTGTCCACGTCGAGCCCCTCGCGCTCGGCGATCACGCGGGCGATCTCCTCCTCCAGCTCCGCCGAACGGCGCAGGTGGGTGGCGAACAGGGCCGGCGTCGACTCGATCAAGCGGTAGGTGCGCAGATGGAGTTGGACCGGGATGATCTGCTCGATGGCCTCGCCGATGCCGTCCCAGCCCTGGAGGACCGCCTGCCGCAGCGCCTCCAGCGGCGCCTCGTCGCGCGGCCGGGCGCGCACCAGGTCGACGAAGTGGGCGGCGGCGACGGAATGGGCGAAGAAGACGGCCTCCTCCTTGCCGG
This sequence comes from Streptomyces sp. CA-106110, assembly GCF_050936285.1. Lineage (NCBI taxonomy): Bacteria > Bacillati > Actinomycetota > Actinomycetes > Kitasatosporales > Streptomycetaceae > Streptomyces > Streptomyces sp. CA-106110. The sequence continues at coordinate 8,267,526 of NZ_JBNJNB010000001.1, forward strand.
CGAAGTACCGGAAGAAGGTGCGCTGCGACACGTCCACGGCCTCGGCGATCTCGTCGACCGTCGTCCGTTCGTACCCCTGAGCGAGGAAGAGTTCCAGGGCGGCGCGCAGCAGCGCGTCCCGGGTGCGCTGTTTCTTGCGTTCACGCAGCCCCGGCCGCGGCGCCGTCTCCATGTGTCCTCTTTCTGTTCATCTGGCCCGTTCAGCCTATCCGGGAGTGGCGTGACAGTTACCGACATGTGAATTGGTTTGTCGATTGTCAGTGGCTGTCACTAGCCTCCACCGTATGACTAGTCAGACCACCGTCGACGCGACGGGACCGGGGGACAAGACGGCAGGCCGGCCGGCGGCGCCGTCGGACCGGACGCCCGGACGCGGACTGCGCGGCCACCCATGGTTCACCCTGATCACCGTCGCGGTCGGCGTCATGATGGTGGCCCTGGACGGCACCATCGTCGCCATCGCCAACCCGGCCATCGCCAAGGACCTCGGCGCGAGCTTCGCCGACGTCCAGTGGATCACCAACGCCTACTTCCTCGCCCTCGCGGTCACCCTGATCACCGCGGGCAAGCTCGGCGACCGGTTCGGGCACCGGCAGACCTTCCTGATCGGCGTGGTCGGCTTCGCCGCCGCCTCCGGTGCCATCGGCCTGTCCGACAGCATCGCCCTCGTCGTGACCTTCCGCGTCTTCCAGGGCCTGTTCGGCGCGCTGCTGATGCCGGCCGCGCTCGGCCTGCTGCGGGCCACCTTCCCCGCCGAGAAGCTGAACATGGCGATCGGCATCTGGGGCATGGTCATCGGCGCCTCCACCGCGGGCGGCCCGATCCTCGGCGGTCTGCTCGTCCAGCACGTCAGCTGGCAGTCGGTCTTCTTCATCAATGTGCCGGTCGGCGCCCTCGCGCTCGTCCTCGGCCTGGTGATCCTCACCGACCACCGTGCGAAGAACGCGCCGCGCTCCTTCGACCTGCTCGGCATCGTGCTGCTGTCGGGCGCCATGTTCTGCCTGGTCTGGGCGCTCATCAAGGCGCCGGCCTGGGGCTGGGGCGACGCGAAGACCTGGCTGTTCATCGGTGCGTCCGTGCTGGGCTTCGCCTTCTTCTCCTTCTGGGAGACGCGGGTGAAGGAGCCGCTGATCCCGCTGGGGCTGTTCCGTTCGGTGCCGCTGTCGGCCGGTGTCGTCCTGATGGTCCTCATGGCGATCGCCTTCATGGGCGGCCTGTTCTTCGTCACCTTCTACCTGCAGAACGTGCACGGTATGAGCCCGGTCGACGCGGGCCTGCACCTGCTTCCGCTGACCGGCATGATGATCGTCGGCTCTCCGCTCGCGGGCGCGGCGATCACCAAGCTCGGCCCGCGCATCCCGCTCGCGGGAGGCATGGCGGCCACCGCGATCGCCATGTTCGGGATGTCGACGCTGAAGGCCGGCACGGGCAGCGGTGTCATGTCGATCTGGTTCGCGCTGCTCGGCCTCGGTCTCGCGCCCGTCATGGTCGGCGCCACGGAGGTCATCGTCGGCAACGCGCCCATGGAGCTCTCCGGTGTCGCGGGCGGTCTGCAGCAGGCCGCCATGCAGATCGGCGGCAGCCTCGGCACGGCGGTTCTGGGCGCCGTGATGGCCTCCAAGGTGGACCACGACCTCGCGGGCAACTGGGCGGACGCCAAGCTGCCGCCGCTGACCGGGGCGCAGCTCGGCCAGGCCTCCGAGGCGGTACAGGTGGGTGTGGCCCCGGTGACCCCGGACACCCCGGCCGCGATCGCCCAGAAGATCACCACTGTCGCCCATGACACGTTCATCTCCGGTATGAGCCTGGCCTGCCTGGTCGCCGCGGGTGTCGCGGCGGTCGCAGTGCTGGTCGCCCTGCTCACCAAGCGGGGCGAGAACGCGGAGGCCGGCGCGGGGGCCGCGCACATCTGACGCCACCCGGGCGAGTTCGCCCTGCAGGGTGACGACGGTCGAGATCCCGCCCGGCCCGGGGCGTCACGGGTCAGGGCGGGTCACGTCCTTCGCACGGCAGGGCTTCGCGAGGCGGAGGACGGCTGGACTGCGGTGCGCTGCCGGAGGGGGGCGGCGCGCGGGCAGGACTTGGCCCGGAAAACGGGGGTACCCGCACATCAGGCCCGAACCGGCTAGAGAGTTCAGGGAGTTGATGATGGCGGGCTTCGGAAACAGTACGCGCAGGTACCCCCGTTCACGAGGCCGGATGTGGTCCAGGAGCGGGCCGGATCGCGCGACGCTGGGAATCATCGGAGTCGTCTGCGCGATCGCGGGCTTCTTCGCCCTCGGTATCGTCCTCGGTCCCGTCGCCGTGGTCTGCGGCTAGCTGGCCATGGGCCGCAGCTGGGCGGGCACGCACGCCGTCCCGGCCCTGGTGGCCCTGGTCCTGGGAGCGATCGACACCCTCCTGGCACTCATCTGGCTGGTCGGCCTGACGACCCCCGGGAACGCACTTCTCTGACCCGAGGGGCCGAAGCGGAGCGAGAGGCGGGCCCGGCTACGGCCTCGGGCCCGCCTTCTCAGGTGTGTGCGGGTGCGGCACCGAGGTCCCCGACAACGCGGCCACCTCGGCCCGCAGCGCCCGTACCTCCTCCGTCAGCGCCTCGATCGCCGCCGTCTGCCGGCGCTCCTCCACGTCGTCCTGGTCGAACCGCGCGATGAACCAGGCGGCGATGTTCGCGGTCACCACACCGAGCAGCGCGATCCCGGAGAGCATCAGCCCCACCGCGAGAATCCGCCCGAGCCCGGTGGTCGGCGCATGATCGCCGTAGCCCACGGTCGTCATCGTCGTGAAGGACCACCACAGGGCGTCCCCCAGCGTCTTGATGTTCCCGTTCGGAGACTCCCGCTCCACCGACAGCACGGCGAGCGACCCGAACATCAGCAACCCGACGACCGCGCCGGCCACGTACGTGGTCAGCTGGATCTGCGAGGCCATCCGGGCCCGCCGCCCGACCAGCAGCAGCGTCGACACCATCCGCAGCAGCCGCAGCGGCTGGAGGACGGGCAGCACCACAGCACCCAGGTCCAGCCAGTGGGTGCGGACGAACTCCCGACGGCAGGGGGCGATCGCGAGCCGTACGAGATAGTCGGTGGCGAACGCGCCCCACACCACCCACTCCGTCACCGTGCAGGCGAGCGCCAGGGTCGGGTCCGCCGGGTTGTCCACGATCGGCACGGCGTAGGCGACGGCGAACAACAGCGCGAGCGCCAACAGCGGCCGTTGGGTGCGCTGCTCCCAACGGGCTTGCGCCGACGGTTGCTCCATGGCTGCATCGTAAGGAACGCGTAAGGGCGGCGGGGCCATCGGCCCGCCGCCCTTGTCGCGGTCAGTGCGACCCCGGCCTCACGCGTCGCCGCCCGCCGCTCCCGGGTCGGCCGCCGGCACGTCGAGCAGCCGGTAGCGGTCGATCGCCTGCTTGAGCACCGAGCGGTCGACCTTGCCCGCCCTGGCCAGCTCCGCCAGAACGGCGACCACGATCGACTGCGCGTCGATGTGGAAGAAGCGGCGGGCCGCCCCACGGGTGTCCGCGAAACCGAAGCCGTCCGCGCCGAGGGACTGGTAGGCCCCCGGCACCCAGCGCGCGATCTGGTCCGGAACCGATCGCATCCAGTCGGACACGGCGACGAAGGGACCCTCGGTGCTGCCCAGCTTCTGCGTCACGTACGGCACCCGCTGCTCCTCCTCGGGGTGCAGCAGGTTGTGCTCCTCGCACTCCACGGCCTCGCGCCGCAGCTCGTTCCAGGAGGTCGCCGACCAGACACCGGCCCGCACGTTCCAGTCCTCGGCGAGGATCCGCTGTGCCTCGAGCGCCCACGGCACGGCGACACCGGAGGCCATGATCTGGGCCGGGACGGTGCCCGAGGTGCCCTCGGCGATCCGGTGGACGCCCTTGAGGATGCCCTCGACGTCCACGTTCGCGGGCTCGGCCGGCTGCTGGATCGGCTCGTTGTAGACGGTGAGGTAGTAGAAGACGTCCTCGCCGTGCGGGTGCTCGGGCGAGGAGCCGTACATCCGGCGCAGACCGTCCTGCACGATGTGCGCGATCTCGTAGCCGTACGCCGGGTCGTAGGCCACGCACGCCGGGTTGGTGGAGGCCAGCAGCTGCGAGTGGCCGTCCGCGTGTTGCAGACCCTCACCGGTCAGCGTCGTACGGCCGGCGGTCGCCCCCAGGGCGAAACCGCGAGACAGCTGGTCCGCCATCTGCCAGAACTGGTCACCCGTGCGCTGGAAACCGAACATCGAGTAGAAGACGTACACGGGGATCAGCGGCTCGGCGTGGGTGGCATAGGCCGAACCGGCGGCGATCAGCGACGCGGTGCAGCCCGCCTCGGAGATGCCGTCGTGCAGCATCTGGCCGGTCGGCGACTCCTTGTACGCGAGCAGCAGGTCCCGGTCCACCGACTCGTACTGCTGGCCGAGCGGGTTGTAGATCTTCGCGCTCGGGAAGAACGAGTCCATGCCGAAGGTGCGGTACTCGTCGGGCGCGATCAGCACGAACCGGCGGCCGATCTCCTTGTCCCGCATGAGGTCCTTCAGCAGTCGAACAAACGCCATGGTGGTGGCGATGGACTGCTGACCGGAGCCCTTCTTCACACTCGCGTACGTCTGGTCGCCGGGCAGCTGCAGCGGCTTGGAGCGCACGACGCGCGTCGGGACGTACCCGCCGAGCGACCTGCGCCGGTCGTGCATGTACTGGATCTCCTCGGTGTCCCGGCCCGGGTGGTAGTACGGCGGCAGCCCGGACTCGAGGTCCTGGTCGGAGATCGGCAGGTGCAGACGGTCCCGGAAGTGCTTGAGGTCGGCGACCGTCAACTTCTTCATCTGGTGGGTGGCGTTGCGGCCCTCGAAGTTCGGGCCCAGCGTCCACCCCTTGATGGTCTTGGCCAGGATCACCGTCGGCTGGCCCTTGTGCTCCTTGGCCGCCTTGAACGCCGCGTAGATCTTGCGGTGGTCGTGCCCGCCGCGGCCCAGGTGCAGGATCTGGTCGTCGGTCATGTGCTCGACCATCGCGCGCAGCCGGTGGTCGTCGCCGAAGAAGTGGTCGCGGATGTAGGCGCCGGACTCCGTCGCGTACGTCTGGAACTGGCCGTCCGGCGTGGTGTTCATCTTGTTGACCAGGATCCCGTCCCGGTCCTGCGCCAGCAGCGGGTCCCAGGTGCGGTCCCAGATGAGCTTGATCACGTTCCAGCCGGCGCCCCGGAAGACCGACTCCAGCTCCTGGATGATCTTGCCGTTGCCGCGCACCGGGCCGTCCAGGCGCTGCAGGTTGCAGTTGACGACGAAGGTCAGGTTGTCCAGGCCCTCGCGGGCGGCGATCGACAACTGGCCGAGCGACTCCGGCTCGTCCATCTCGCCGTCGCCGAGGAAGGCCCACACGTGAGAGCGGGAGGTGTCCGCGATACCGCGCGCGTGCATGTAGCGGTTCATCCGGGCCTGGTAGATCGCGCCGATCGGGCCGAGGCCCATGGAGACCGTCGGGAACTCCCAGAAGTCCGGCATCGAGCGCGGGTGCGGATAGCTGGAGAGTCCGTACGGGGCCTTGGACTTCTCCTGGCGGAACCCGTCCAGGTGACGTTCGGTGAGCCGGTCGAGGAGGTACGCGCGCGCGTAGATGCCCGGAGAGGCGTGGCCCTGGAAGAAGACCTGGTCGCCGCCGTCGCCCTCGTCCTTGCCGCGGAAGAAGTGGTTGAAGCCCACGTCGTACAGCGAGGCGGAGGAGGCGAAGGTGGCGATGTGGCCGCCGACCCCGATGCCGGGCCGCTGGGCCCGGGAGACCATGACGGCCGCGTTCCAGCGCGTGGCGTTGAGGATCCTGCGCTCGATCTCCTCGTTGCCAGGGAAGAACGGCTCGCTCTTGGTGGGAATGGTGTTGACGTAGTCCGTGCTGCGCATCTCGGGCACGGCCACGCGCTTCTCGCGGGCCCGCTCGATCAGACGGAGCATCAGGTAGCGGGCTCGCTCACGGCCGCGCTCGTCCACGGCGGCGTCGAGGGAGTCGAGCCACTCCTGGGTCTCTTCGGGATCGAAGTCAGGAACCTGACTCGGAAGGCCGCCAATGATGATCGGATTGCGATCGGATCCGGAAGCCACGCTGTTCCTTACCTGTCAGAGGGCCACTTTTTCCTTGTGCCTGCGCCGATCCCCATCGTGTACCTCGCGGAAGCGAAACGTCATCTCTACTGTGAGGTAACCATCACGCGGGACCGGTCTTCGGGGGACGAGCCCGACCAAAACGCAACGATACGCTCGAGTCGTGACGCGTCCCGCAAAGTCATTCGACACTCGTACCCGCGGATGATTCCGGAATGCGCAAACCGGGCAGAACGGTGTGGTGTAGATCACCCTTGGACGCGATACCGTGCCTGGAGTTGCGGCGACACGGCCAGGATCGTCACCGTTTCGACGGTCTGAACCGCCGGGTACTTGCGCGATCCGCCCCGCCCGTGTGGACTACGGCCAATGCTTCGCGTAGGCGCGTGGCTGAGATACTCACCAAGACATGATCAGGAGGCAACCCGTGAGCGCGACCGCGGACCACGCGGAGGAGCGGACGAACCCTGCCGTGAGGCTGGGGTTCCAGCCCGAGCAGGTGGTCCAGGAGATCGGCTACGACGACGACGTCGACCAGGAGCTCCGCGAGGCCATTGAGGAAGTCATCGGCAGCGAGCTCGTGGACGAGGAGTACGACGACGTCGCCGATGCCGTGGTGCTGTGGTTCCGCGACGAGGACGGCGACCTGACCGATGTGCTCGTGGACGCCACCACGTACATCGAAGAAGGCGGCTCGATCCTGCTCCTCACGCCGAAGACCGGCCGTACGGGCTACGTGGAGCCGAGCGACATCTCGGAAGCCTCGACGACAGCGGGTCTGTCGGCGTCCAAGAGTGTCAGCGTGGGCAAGGACTGGAGCGGGTCCCGACTGGTGACGCCGAAGGCGGCCAAGTCCAAGCGGTGACGCTCCGCCGGGGTGGCCGGCCGCCGAGGCGGCCGTGCCCGGGGGCGAAGCCCCCGGACCCCCTTCCGGCCTGACGGCCTCGTCCCAGCACGCCGGACGGGCTGACTCGACTCAGCCCGTCCGTGGGTCCGCTGTGATCGCTGCGTAGGGTGGTCGGCACCCGAACAGCCTCAGCGAAGGGATGCAGGCCCATGGCGATCCAGGTCGGCGACAAGGCCCCCGACTTCGAGCTCAAGGACAACCACGGCGCGACCGTGAGTCTCTCGGACTTCCACGGTCACAAGAACGTCGTCCTGCTCTTCTACCCGTTCGCCTTCACCGGTGTGTGCACCGGCGAGCTGTGCGCGCTGCGCGACAACCTGCCGAAGTTCGTCAACGACGACACGCAGCTGCTCGCCGTCTCCAACGACTCCATCCACACCCTGCGCGTCTTCGCCGAGCAGGAGAGCCTGGAGTACCCGCTGCTGTCCGACTTCTGGCCGCACGGCAACACTTCGCGCGCCTACGGCGTCTTCGACGAGGAGAAGGGCTGCGCGGTGCGCGGGACCTTCATCATCGACAGGGAAGGCGTCGTGCGGTGGAGCGTGGTCAACGACCTGCCGGACGCGCGCGACCTGAACGAGTACGTGAAGGCGCTCGACACCCTGTAATTCTCGGGTTCCAAGGCCTGCAGGCCACGGGAACCCGTCACTAGGATCGACTCGTTGATCCGATGCCAACGCACGACGGGGCTCCCCGCCCCCGGACACCAATGGAGGGACTCGTGGGAGTCAGCCTCAGCAAGGGCGGCAACGTATCCCTGACCAAGGAGGCCCCCGGCCTGACCGCGGTCCTCGTCGGTCTGGGCTGGGACGTCCGCACCACGACCGGTACCGACTTCGACCTCGACGCCAGCGCCCTGCTGCTGAACACGTCGGGCAAGGTCGGCAGCGACCAGAACTTCGTGTTCTTCAACAACCTCAAGAGCCCGGACGGCTCGGTGGAGCACACCGGTGACAACCTCACCGGTGAGGGCGAGGGCGACGACGAGGTGATCAAGGTCAACCTCGCCTCGGTCCCGACCGAGGTCGAGAAGATCGTCTTCCCGGTGTCGATCTACGACGCCGAGAACCGCCAGCAGTCCTTCGGCCAGGTGCGCAACGCGTTCATCCGCGTCGTCAACCAGGCCAACCAGCAGGAGATCGCCCGGTACGACCTGAGCGAGGACGCCTCCACCGAGACCGCCATGGTCTTCGGCGAGCTGTACCGCCACGGCGCGGAGTGGAAGTTCCGCGCCATCGGGCAGGGCTACGCCTCGGGCCTGCGCGGCATCGCGCAGGACTTCGGCGTGAACGTCTGAGCCGGCTGAAAGCCCTGTCGTCCGGCGCCGCACCGTTTGTGTGCGGCGCCGGACGCGCAGAACAACCAGAGCAGCATCATCTCGGGGAGGACCAGCAACATGGGCGTCACGCTCGCCAAGGGAGGCAATGTCTCCCTCTCCAAGGCCGCACCGAACCTCACGCAGGTGATGATCGGGCTCGGTTGGGACGCGCGCTCCACCACCGGAGCCCCCTTCGACCTCGACGCGAGCGCGCTGCTGTGCAGCGGCGGCCGGGTCCTCGGTGACGAGTGGTTCATCTTCTACAACCAGCTCAAGAGCCCGGACGGCTCGGTGGAGCACACCGGTGACAACCTCACCGGTGAGGGCGAGGGTGACGACGAGTCGATCCTGGTGGACCTCGCCAAGGTGCCCGCCCAGTGCGACAAGATCGTCTTCCCTGTCTCCATTCACATGGCCGACGAGCGTGGCCAGACGTTCGGGCAGGTCAGCAATGCCTTCATCCGTGTCGTCAACCAGGCCGACGGCCAGGAGCTCGCCCGCTACGACCTGAGTGAGGACGCCTCCACGGAGACCGCGATGATCTTCGGCGAGCTCTACCGCTATGGCGGCGAGTGGAAGTTCCGGGCCGTAGGTCAAGGGTACGCATCCGGTCTGCGCGGGATCGCTCTAGACTTCGGAGTCAACGTTTCGTAAAGCCGGGTACGGCGACGGGGGAGCCCCGTAGAGATTCGGATTGGGTAGCCAGTGCTTCTGAAAACCTTCGGCTGGTCGTTCGTGGTCACCGCGGTCGGCTTGGTCCTTGCGGTCCTCTATGGGGGGTGGACCGCTTTCGGCATCGTGGCGATCCTGTCCATCCTCGAAATCTCGCTGTCCTTCGACAACGCGGTGGTCAACGCCGGAATCCTGAAGAAGATGAGTGCCTTCTGGCAGAAGATCTTCCTCACGGTGGGCGTGCTGATCGCGGTGTTCGGCATGCGGCTGGTCTTCCCCGTGGTGATCGTCGCCATCACGGCGAAAAAGAGCCCGATAGACGCGGTCAACCTGGCGTTGACCGACAAGGATCAGTATCAGCAGCTCGTCACCGATGCCCACCCGGCGATCGCCGCCTTCGGTGGGATGTTCCTGCTGATGATCTTCCTGGACTTCATCTTCGAGGAGCGGGACATCCAGTGGCTGCGCTGGATCGAGCGGCCGCTCGCCAAGCTCGGCAAGGTCGACATGCTGTCGGTCTGCATCGCGCTGGTCGTCCTGCTGATCACGTCCTTCACCTTCGCCACCCACGCCCACCAGCACGGTGGCACGCACGCCGACAAGGCGCAGACGGTACTGATCGCCGGCATCGCCGGTCTGATCACCTACATGATCGTCGGCGGTCTCTCCGGCTACTTCGAGGACCGGCTCGAAGATGAGGAGGAGCGGGAGAACGAGGAGGAGGAAGAGGCCGTACGCACCGGCAAGGAGCGCTCGGCGGTCCTCCTGGCCGGCAAGGCCGCGTTCTTCATGTTCCTCTACCTGGAGGTCCTGGACGCGTCCTTCTCCTTCGACGGTGTGATCGGTGCCTTCGCCATCACGAACGACATCATCCTGATGGCGCTCGGCCTCGGCATCGGCGCGATGTACGTCCGGTCGCTGACGGTCTACCTGGTCCGCCAGGGCACCCTCGACGACTACGTCTACCTGGAGCACGGCGCGCACTACGCGATCGGCGCGCTGGCCGTGATCCTCATGGTCACCATCCAGCACCAGATCAACGAGGTGATCACCGGTCTCGTCGGCGTCCTCCTCATCGGCTGGTCCTTCTGGTCCTCCGTGCGCCGTAACCGCGCGCTCGCGGCGGCCGAGGGAAAAGCGGAGAGCTCGGACGCGAAGACTGAGGTCTCGTCCGGGGTGTGACGGGCTCCAGGGCGAGGAACGCTCTGTGCGGGGCGGCCGTGGGGATTCGTCCTCGACGGCCGCCCCGCGGCTGTTGAACCGTGAGTGCAGTGCAGGGGGCGGGCATGAGCTTCTGGGACGGTATGTGGCGCGGGCGCGCGACCGAGTTCGACTCGGGCAGCGCCGCGACCAACTCGATCGAGCTGACCAAACGGCACCACCGGGTCTCCCTCACCAAGCAGGGCGCGGCGACCGGAAACCTGCGTATCAACCTGTCGTGGCGGATGCGGACCTCGGACATCGGCGGCCCCGAGCGGGGCAGTCTGCTGCGCCATCCGTTCCGCCTGTTCACCCCGGAGGTCGTCCAGGCGCACACCCAGAGCATGGTCAACGTCGACCTCGACCTCGGCTGCATGTACGAGCTGTCGGACGGCACCAAGGGTGTGGTTCAGCCGCTGGGCAGCTTCTTCGGGGAGCTCAACGATCCGCCGTACATCAAGCTCAGCGGCGACGACCGGTTCGGCTCCGGCTCCGGTGAGACGATCTTCGTCAACCTCGACCACCGGGACGACTTCAAACGGCTCCTGGTATTCGTCTACATCTACGACCAGACGCCGGCGTTCGACCGTACGCACGCGGTGGTCGCCCTTTACCCCAGCAACGGCCCGCGCATCGAGATCGGGCTCGACGAACGCCATCCGCAGGCCCGCTCGTGCGCGGTCGTCATGATCGAGAACATCAAGGGCGAGCTCGTCGTCCGCCGCGAGGTGAAGTTCGTCTACGGCTTCCAGGCGGAACTGGACCGGCTGTACGGATGGGGCCTGCAGTGGGGCCGCGGGTACAAGACCAAGGCGTGAGCCGGCCCCGCCCGCCGGGGCCCCGCCCACGGGCTTTTCGCCGGCTACCGCCCGATGAACTGCGGCCCCTGCGGCGGCAGCTTGAAGTCCGGGTCAGGCGCGGGCGCCGCGGTGGGCGGATACCCGTACGCCGGGTCGGGTGCCGCGGCCGTCTGGGGCTGGGGATAGCCGTAGGCGGGCCGGCCGACCGGCTGGGGATAGCCGTATGCGGGCTGCGTCGGCGCCGGCACCGGCGGATACCCGTACGCAGGCTGTCGCGGCAGCGGCTGCTCCGGCGGCAGCGGTACCGACACCTCGGGCGGGGCGGGCACCGACACCGTACCCACGCCGTGGACCACCGCGGTGTCCGGGGCCTCCGCCATGGGCAGACCCGCGTCGGTCTGCGGGGCCTCCGACTCGTCCACCGAGATGCCGAAGTCGTTCGCGAGGCCCTTCAGCCCGTTCGAGTAGCCCTCGCCCAGCGCCCGGAACTTCCAGCCGTCGCCTCGCCGGTACAGCTCGCCGCAGATCAGTGCCGTCTCCGCGCCGGTCTCCGGCTTGATCTCGAAGTACGCCAGCGGCTCCCCGTCGGCGACGGCCGCGTCGTACAGCAGGATGCACAGCGCCCGCACCCGGTCGAAGGTGACGTCGTCCGCGGAGGCGACCAGCGCGATCCGCGCCACGCCGGACTCGATGCCCGCCAGATCCGTCTGGACCGTCTCGGTCAGCTTGTCCGCTTCCCGCTTCTTGCCGAGCAGCCGGACCTTCCCCGAAGGGTGCCGGGGCTGGTTGTAGAAGACGAAGTCCTCGTCGGACCGCACCCGTCCGTCGGGGCCGAGGAGCAGCGCCGAGGCGTCCACGTCCGGGACGCCCTGTCCCGGTGCCCAACGCAGCACCGCCCGTACCGCCGTGGCCTCGAGCGCTACGTTCGACCCTTTCAGCATCGCGTGCGTCATGGCGTCATCCTGCCTTCTCCGTCCAGGTCACGACAACGTGGGGGTGGCGGTGACCGCCGTGCTGCTGACGTACCGCCGACACAGCCGAGTTACCTGAACTTCATGCCCGACGGGAACCCAGGACATCGAGTCCTACGTACTATTACCGGCCACGTCTTGTCGCATCGCTAACACCACGGGGGAAAGTCCTATGCGTCACTTCGGGCACATCGCCCCTGAGGAGCGGCAGCGCCTCTTCCACCGGGAGCCGGCCGTGTTCACCGCCGACTCCCCGGCCCGCGTGCTCGCGGCGGCCCTGGGAGCCACGCTCTACAGTCCCGCGACCCGCCCGCAGCTCGGCGACGACGTGGTCAAGCAGGCGCGGCGCGGAGTCGTCTCCATGGTGCTGTGCCTGGAGGACTCCATCGACGACGCCGACGTCGTGGACGCCGAGGAGAACCTGGTCCGGCAGCTGACCGCCCTGGCCTCCTCCTCGGACGTCGAGCTTCCGCTGCTCTTCATCCGGGTCCGGCTGCCCGAGCAGATCCCGGACCTGGTGGCCCGGCTCGGCCCGGCGGTCCGCCTGCTGTCCGGATTCGTGCTGCCGAAGTTCACCGAGGAGCGCGGTGTCGCCTTCATGGAGGCGCTGACCCGGGCCGAGGCGGCGAGCGGGCGCCGGCTGTTCGCCATGCCCGTCCTGGAGTCGCCCTCCCTGCTCTACCTGGAGACGCGCCGGGAGACGCTGGCGGGCATCTTCCGCACGGTGGACAAGTACCGCGACCGCGTCCTCGCGCTGCGACTCGGCGTCACCGACTTCTGCTCTTCTTACGGCCTGCGCCGAGCGCCCGACATGACGGCGTACGACGTCCAGATCGTCGCCTCCGTGATCGCCGACGTGGTCAACGTCCTCGGGCGTGCCGACGGCACCGGGTTCACCGTGACCGGGCCGGTGTGGGAGTACTTCCGGGTCCAGGAGCGCATGTTCAAGCCGCAGCTGCGGCGCAGCCCGTTCCTCGAGGGAGAGGTCGAGGAACTGCGTGAGACGCTCATCGAGCGCGACCTGGACGGGCTGCTGCGCGAGATCTCCCTGGACCGTGCCAACGGCCTTCTCGGCAAGACCTGCATCCACCCCTCGCACGTGATGCCCGTGCACGCGTTGTCGGTCGTCAGTCACGAGGAGTTCAGCGATGCCCAGGACATCCTGAGGCCCGAGCGCCTCGGCGGGGGCGTGCTGCGCTCCGCCTACACGAACAAGATGAACGAGGTGAAGCCGCATCGCGCCTGGGCCGAGCGCACCCTCCAGCGCGCCGAGGTCTTCGGCGTGGCGGACGAGGAGATCGGCTTCGTGGACCTGCTGGCCGCGGGGGCTTCCGGGCTGAGCGGCGCCACCGCCCCACTGTCGCACTGACGCCGTACCGACGAGGAACCGATGAAGAACATGGTCTGGTCCGGAACCTGGGTCGCCGAGCGGCTCGGGGTCGAGCTCGTCGGCGACGAGCGGCTGACCGATCTGCTCGGGCTCGCGCTGCGGCGCAACCCCAAACGCGCGCACCTGCTGGTCTCCAATGTGCTGGGCAAGCACGTCCCGCAGCTCCCGTCCGTCGTCCACGGCCACGGGTTCGCGCTCGGCCGCAGGGTACGGGACCTGCTGAGCACCGAGGAGGGGCGCCGCGCGGTCGTCCTCGGGTACGCGGAGACGGCGACCGGACTCGGCCACTCGGTCGCCGACGGTCTCGGTCTCGCGACCTGTCTCCACTCCACGCGCCGCCCGGTCGAGGGCGTCGCCCAGGCCGGCGGCTTCGAGGAGTCCCACTCCCACGCGACCTCGCACCTGCTGCTCCCGGAGGATCCGGCGCTGCTCGCGGGCGACGGTCCGCTGGTCCTGGTCGACGACGAGTTCTCGACCGGCAACACGGTCATGAACACCATCCGGGATCTGCACCAGCGGTACCCGCGCAAGCGCTATGTCGTGGTGGCGCTGGTCGATATGCGCTCCGCCGCGGACCTGGGGCGGCTGACGGAGTTCGGGCGGGAGATCGGCGCCCGGATCGACCTCGTGACGGCGGCCGCCGGCACCGTTCGGCTGCCGGAGGGCGTCCTGGAGAAGGGGCAGGAGCTGGTCGCCCGGCACGAGTCGGCCGTACCCCACCGCCAGGCGTACGGGACGGTCACCCGGGTCGAGCTCGGCTGGCCCCGCGGGCTGCCCGACGGAGGACGGCACGGCTTCACCCCCGGGCACCGGGCCCGGCTGGAGCACGCGCTGCCCGCCATGGCGGCGCGGCTCGCCGAGGCAATACCCGGCGGGGCCCGGCGCGTGCTCGTGCTGGGCTTCGAGGAGCTGATGTACGCGCCGCTCCGCCTGGCCCGCGAGCTGGAGGAGACCGTTCCGGCCGAGGTCCGCTACTCCACGACCACCCGCTCGCCCGTCCTGGCCGTCGACGATCCCGGCTACGCGATACGCAGCCGGATCGTCTTCCCCGCCCATGACGCCCCCGCCGACGGCCCCGGCGAGCGCTACGCCTACAACGTCGCGGACGCCGGCTTCGACGCCGTCGTCGCGGTCGTGGACTCCGTGGCCGACACTCCCGAACTGCACGCCCCCGGCGGCCTGCTCGACCGGCTCGCCGCTCACACCCCGCACGTCCTGCTCGCGGTCGTACCCAGTTACGTCCCCGCGCCTCCGTATGCCCCCGAAAGGCCCGCCATGCTGCCCGAGCCACTCCGCGGCCCCGCCTTCTCCTCGTACGCGCCCGACGAGGTCGGCTGGCTGCTCCAGGATCTCTCGGACGTCACCCTGGAGGCGCCGACCGAGGAGCGCGAGGAGGCGATCCAGAAGGGCGGGGCGCACTACGCCGAGTCCCTTCCCGTCGAGTACCAGCCGAGCGAGCAGTATCAGGAGCTGTTCCACGCGGCTCTCGAAAGCTCGGCCGTGCGGATCGCGCAGGCGGTCGGCGTGGTCACCGAGAGCCTGCTGGCGGAACGGTCACCGCGCCCGGTCCTCGTCTCGCTCGCCCGCGCCGGGACCCCCGTCGGCATCCTGATGCGCCGCTGGGCCCACCACCGGCACGGCCTCGACCTGCCGCACTACGCGGTGTCCATCGTGCGTGGCCGCGGCATCGACGCCAACGCGCTGCGCTACCTCGCCGACCGGCACGACCCCCGCGACGTCGTCTTCGTCGACGGCTGGACCGGTAAGGGCGCCATCACCCGGGAACTGGCCGACGCGATACGGGAGTTCGAGGAGTCCGACGGCATCACCGGCTTCGACCCGGAGATAGCCGTTCTCGCCGACCCGGGCTCCTGTGTCCGGACGTACGGCACGCGGGAGGACTTCCTCATCCCCTCCGCCTGCCTCAACTCGACGGTGTCCGGGCTGATCTCGCGCACGGTGCTGCGGGCCGACCTGGTCGGCCCGCACGACTACCACGGCGCGAAGTTCTACCGGGAGCTCGCCGGTGCCGATGTGTCGGGCGCCTTCCTCGACGCCGTCTCCGCCCGGTTCTCCGAGGTCGAGGAGGCGGCCTGTGCGCAGGCCAAGGAACTGCTCGCCGGCGACCGCACCCCTACCTGGGAGGGCTGGGCGGCGGTGGAGCGCATCAGCGAGGAGTACGGCATCCACGATGTGAACCTGGTCAAGCCGGGTGTCGGCGAGACGACCCGGGTGCTGCTGCGCCGGGTGCCCTGGAAGATCCTGGCGCGGTCCGGGGCCGGCGCCGACCTCGACCATGTACGCCTGCTGGCCGAGCAGCGCGGGGTACCGGTCGAGGAGGTCGACGGACTCCCTTACACCTGTGTCGGATTGATCCATCCTCAGTACACACGGGGCGCCACCGGCGCCGACGGCAAGGCGGTGGCGGTATGACCCCCGTGCTGGTCGCCAGCGACCTCGACCGTACGCTGATCTACTCGTCCGCGGCGCTCGCGCTGACCATGCCGGATCCGAGGGCGCCCCGGCTGCTGTGCGTCGAGGTGCACGAGAGCAAGCCCCTGTCGTACATGACCGAGACCGCGGCCGCGCTGCTCACCGACCTCGCCGACCGGGCGGTGTTCGTGCCGACGACGACCCGCACCCGCAAGCAGTACCAGCGCATCAACCTGCCGGGTCCCGCCCCGGCGTACGCGATCTGCGCCAACGGCGGCCATCTGCTGGCGGACGGCGTCTCCGACCCCGACTGGCACGCGTCGGTGCTCGCCCGGCTGGCGGACGAGTGCGCGCCACTGGCCGAGGTACGGGAGCATCTGGAGACCACCGCCGACCCGGCCTGGGTACGCAAGCACCGGGTCGCGGAGGACCTCTTCGTCTATCTCGTCGTCGAACGCGAGTTGCTGCCCCAGGAATGGGTGAAGGAACTGGCGGTGTGGGCGGAGAACCGCGGCTGGACCGTGTCCCTGCAGGGCCGCAAGATCTATGCCGTGCCGAAACCGCTGACCAAGAGCGCGGCGGTGCGCGAGGTCGTCCGTCGCACCGGCGCCACCCTCACCCTGGCGGCCGGGGACTCGCTGCTCGACGCTGACCTGCTGCTGGCAGCCGACCGCGGCTGGCGCCCGGGCCACGGCGAACTGGCCGACGCAGACTGGACGGCACCGGCGATCAGTGCCCTGCCCGAGCGGGGAGTTCTGGCCGGGGAGCGGATTCTGCGGGAGTTCCTGAAGGCGGCGCGGGAGGCGTAGGCCGACTGCCGTCGATCGGTGACCGGCCCGGCGCGACCGGATGCGCCGGGCCCGGCGCGGCGCGGCCGAGCGGTTTCAGCCGCAGCAGCCGCCGCCGCAGCACCCGCCACCGGCGCCGCCGCCCACGCGGGGGGCAGCGGCCGGAGCGGACGCGGTGCCACCCACCGCGACCGTCGACAGCAGTTTCACCGTGTCGTCGTGGCTCGACGGGCAGGCGGCGGGTGCGGAGGACTCCGCCATCGGACGGCTCAGTTCGAACGTGTCGCCGCAGGTACGGCAGCGGTACTCATAGCGAGGCATGGACACAGACTAACCGGCGGTTTCGGGCGGTCCCAGGACTTCGTGGGGCTGCTGGGCCCCTGGGCGGCCCGAGGATCTTCTTAAGATCTCCTCAAAGTTCCCGACTTGGCCATTTCTTCGTCCCTCCTGACCCAGGACACCACAGAGACCGCTGATATTTTTATGTGAGTCACGATGAGCCGCATCGTCGTGAGGGGGGCTCGCAGCCGCATACGTGGCAGCTGCATCTACCCGCGCGCGCAACACCGAGTGCGGAGGGAGACGCAGTGGTGACCCAGGCTTGGCAGCGGATACGGGGGCGGTGCTTCCGGGTTCGTGTGTGCGCCGGAGGCTGCCGTGGCTAGCGAGAACGACGGTCTCCCGCCCGGCCGGCCGACGCCGAAGCAGCCCCGGCAGCGTCCTGCGGAAGGCGAGGCCCGGGCCGAGACATCCTTCGACCCCGACACCACCATGCAGTTGAAGGCCGGGGTGCCGCTGCCCCCGGACACTACGATGCAGTTGAAGGTCGGCTCCGCGCTGCCTCCGGACGCCACGATGCAGCTGAAGGCCGTGGCACCTCCGCAGCCGGACCCGGAGGCCGCCGCGCAGCAGGCGCCCGACGCCACGATGCAACTGCGGGTGTTCCGGCCAAAGCCCGCCGGGCGGCGCGCCAGCCGCAAGAAGGCAGCCCCGGCCCCGCCCCTCACTCGTGTCACCGCGTTCTTCCAGCCGTACGTGCGCAAGCTCGAGCCCTACGCCCGCAAGCTGGAGCCGTACGCCCAGCGGCTCGCGCCCTACGCCCGCAAACTCAAGCCGGTCTACCCGCGCCCTGGCCGCACCGGCTGGCGGCGCTGGATGCCCTCCTGGCGGCAGTGGCTGGGGGGCGGGCTGACGTCCGTGGTTCTGAGCGGCCTCTTCCTGGTCGTCGCGTACGCCGCTACGGACATACCGAAGAACCTCAACTCGTACGCCACCCAGCAGGACAACGTCTACTTCTGGAGCGACGGCACGCCCATGGCCCGCACCGGCTGGGTGCAGCGGCAGGCGATGCCGCTGAAGGACATACCCGAGCAGGTGCGCTGGGCGGTGCTCGCCGCGGAGAACGAGAGCTTCTACTCGGACCCGGGCATCTCGTTCAAAGGCCTCACCCGAGCCCTGTGGCGCACGGTCGGCCAGGGGGACACCCAGGGCGGCTCGACCATCACCCAGCAGTATGTGAAGAACGTCTACCTGAACCAGAACCAGACGGTGGACCGCAAGTTCACCGAGGCGATGATCTCCCTCAAGCTCGACAACAGGATGAGCAAGGACGACATCCTCGAGGGGTACCTCAACACCAGCTGGTTCGGTCGCGGCACCTACGGCATCCAGCGTGCCGCCCAGGCCTACTACGGCAAGGACGTGAGCCGGCTCAACGCGGGCGAGGCCGCCTTTCTGGCCTCCCTGCTGAAGGGCGCCGGTCTCTACGACCCCACCCTGAACCAGGCCAACCACCAGCGGGCGGTCGAGCGGTGGTCCTGGATCCTCGATCGCATGGTCAAGATCGGCAAGCTGTCGCCGCAAGAGCGGGCGAAGTACAAGACGTTCCCCGAGCCGCTCAAGCAGAACCCTCTCTACGACACCGGTAAGCAGAGCGACTACCTGGTCGAACTCGCCTCGCAGTACGCCAAGAAGTCCGCGCACATCTCGGACAAGCAGTTCGACCTGGGCGGCTACCAGATCTACACGACCTTCGACCGCAAGCGTGAGGACGCGCTCACCGACGCCGTGACCAAGGCCCGCAAACAGGGCGGCATCGATCACCCCGACCTTGCGAAGACCGCGCACTACGGAGCCGCCTCGTGGCCACCGACGGCCGCATCCTCGCCGTCTACGGCGGCCCCGACCACCGTACGCAGGGCTACAACGAGTCCAACGCCACTACGGTGCAGGCGGGTTCGGCCTTTCTGCCGTTCGTCTACGCCGCGGGTCTCGAGCACGGCGTCCACAAGACCCGGGGCGGCGGCCCCGCGACCCCGGTCACCCCGGAGTCGCTCTACGACGGCGACGACGGCGTCCCCGTCACCACGCCCGAGGGTCCGTACTGGGACCGCAGCGGCAAGAGGGTCGCCGCCCACAACGACGGCAACAGGTCCTACGGCCAGATGACCCTGGCCCAGGCCCTCGCCCTGTCCGTGAACACGCCCTTCATGCAGCTCGGCATGGACACCGGCCTGGTGCAGGTGCGCGAGACGGCGGAGGCGGCCGGACTGCTCTCCTCGAGCATGGGCCCGCAGGTGCCCGCGCTGTCCTTGGGCAATGCCACGCCCAGTGCGATCCGGATGGCGAGCGGGTACGCCACGTTCGCCTCGGACGGGACGCACACCGAGCCGTACTCGGTTCGCCGCATCACCCGCAACGGCTCCCTGGTCGCCCTGAAGACGCCGAAGCCCCGCCAGGCCGTCGGCTCCGCGGTGGCCCGCCAGGTCGACGATGCCCTCACTCAGTCCTTCCGCACCGCCCATCCGAGCGCGGCCTCCGTCTCCGCGCAGGTGTCCGGAAAAGCCGGAACCACACAGGACGACACAGCCTCCTGGTACGTAGGAACGGCCAAGTCCGTGTCCACTGCGATCGTCGCCTACCGCATGGACCTGTCCAAGAGCCTCCAACCGCTGCCGCTCAAGGGGCTCGCCGGAACCCCGGCGGACAGCGTGCCCTACGGCATCTGGACGGAGGCCATGAGCCCGCTCGGCTGACGCCGGCGCCGCAGACCGCACCCCGCCCGCCTCCTCGCAGAACGAGCCGCCCATGAGTACGAGAAACGGCCACCGCCGCGCCCGACCCGCACGTACCAACCGCCGGAACATCACCTTGGCGGCTCTCCTCGCCCTGGCGTCGGTGACGGTGACCTTCCTCGCGGTCTCCCGGCACGACGACACCGCACCCACCGCCTCCGCCGGAGCCCGGCAGGGCGACGGCAAGGGCGCTGCGGCCAAGCCGAGCAAGACGCCGAAGTGGGACGGCAAGACGAAGATCCTCGGCGACGGGTCCACCTCGTACACCGGCCCGCAGAAGGGCGAGTTGAAGCCGGTTCCGCTCAAACCCGGTGAAAAGCCTCCCAGTTCGTCGTCTTCTCCTGGGACGGCGCGCTGGAGGGCAGCGACCATCTCTTCTCGCACTACCGGGAGATGGCCAAGGCGTACGACGCCCATATGACCTTCTTCCTCACGGGCATCTATCTGCTGCCCAAGAGCAAGAAGGACCTGTACCACGGGCCGATGCACTCGCCGGGCGACGCGGCCATCGACTACGCCACCGACGAGCACATACGCGAGACGCTGGGGCAGCTCCGCCAGGCCTACGCCGAAGGCGACGAGATCGGCACCCACTTCAACGGCCACTTCTGCGGCGCCAAGGGCGGCGGCGACTGGAGCGTCGACGAGTGGAAGAGCGAGATCGACCAGTTCTACTCCTTCGTCCAGAACTGGAAGACCAACACCGGCTACAAGGACATCCCCGCGCTGCCCTTCGACTTCAAGGACGAGGTCACCGGCGGCCGCGCGCCCTGCCTGGAGGGCCAGCCGAACCTGCTGAAGGCCATGAAGAGCTACGGCTGGCGCTACGACGCCAGTTCCCCGGGCGACTTCCAGATATGGCCGGTGAAGAAGAACGGCATCTGGGACTTCCCGCTGCAGATGCTCCCGTACGAGGGCGGCAAGTACCAGGGCCTGTCGATGGACTTCAACTTCCTCTACAACCAGTCGGGCGGCGAGACCAAGGGTGATCCGGCGAAGTACGCCGAGTGGGAGCAGACGACCGTGGACTCGTACATGGCCGGCTTCAACCGCGTCTACTACGGCAGCCGGGCTCCCCTGTTCATCGGAAACCACTTCGAGGACTGGAACGGCGGCATCTACATGAAGGCCATCGACCAGGTCGTCAAGAACGTCTGCTCCAAGAAGGGCGTCAAGTGCGTGTCCTTCAAGGAACTGGCCGACTGGCTCGACGTGCAGAAGCCCGGAACGCTCGAGCGGCTGCGCAGTCTGGACCCGGCCCAGTCGCCGGACTGGTCGACGGTTGTCAACTGACGCCTGGAACAGTCTTGTTCCACTGGTGCATCCCCTCTTCACAACTGCCACAGAGGCCGTGCGAAGATGCGAACGCCCGGTAGGGGTACCGGCATAGAGGGGAACATCATTGAAATCAAGAAGATTGAGCCGTAAGCGGAGCCGCGCGACCATCATCACGGCGGCGGCCGCCTCGGTGGTCGCCGGAGTGGCCCTGCTGCCCAACTGGAGCGCGGGTGCGGCGGTGACCGACGACCCGACGGTGGACCCGGCGACCAAGGCCACCTTCCAGCGACTGGCCGACGCGGTCTTCACCGACCGCACGCAGGCCCTGGTGGACGGGCGCGGCGCCGAGGGCAAGCAGCGCACGTCCGGCTTCTCCGGCAAGGTACGTCTGTCCGGCACGCAGTCACGCGCGGAGAGCTCGGCACTTGACCAGCTGAGCGGCCGCAAGTCCCGCCTGGCGTAGCTCGGCGAGAAGTACAGCGGGGCCAGCACCAGCGTCACGCTGGACGCCACGCAGGTGAAGGGCCGGCGCGCCACGGTCGACGTCACCGAGACCACGACCCTGACGTACGAGAAGGTCAAGGGCACCGAGCCGAAGACCACCGGCTTTCAGGCCCACCACGAGCTGACGTTCAAGGCGGACCGGCACGGCGACTGGCAGCTGAGCGGTATACGTGACACCGACGACGGCTACCTCGCGGTGAACCAGGTGGCCAAGCCGGCCGTCGCCGCGCCGGCCACCGCCGCCGACGACGGGCCGCCCTCGGCGACCCGTTCCGCCACCACGCGGTCCGCGCCGGCCAAGCCGAAGAACTTCTCGGTCACCGGCTACGACTACAAGGCCATGGCGGCGTACGCGCAGAAGTACTGGAACAACTACAACCCGGCCTACCCGGACTTCAACGGGCAGGGCGCCGGCGGCGACTGCACCAACTTCGTCAGCCAGTCCCTGAAGGCCGGCGGCTGGAAGCACGTCCCCGGCTACACGTACGACTGGCACAAGTGGTTCGGCACCGCCGACATCCAGTCGGACTCGTTCGTCGGCGTGAACGAGTTCTCATGGTTCGCCCTGTCCTCCAAGCGGGTCACCAGCCTCGCCAACGTCTACCAGATGGACGTCGGTGACGTGCTGCAGATGGACTTCAACAAGGACGGGTCGAAGGACCACTCGATGATCGTCACCTACCGCAGCCCGCAGGGCGTGCCGTACGTGACGTACCACTCCACCAACACCTACAACAGGTCGGTGGCGAGCATCATCGCGTCGTACCCGAACGCGGCGTACTACGCCTACCGCACCTGAGCGGGCCGCTTCCGGAGCGGGGAGCCGGGCCTCAGTGACCGGCTCCCCGCTCCTCCCGGATCTGCGAGACCACCCGGGCCACCGTCTGGCGCACCGCCTCCGTCTCGGTCAGGAAGTGCCAGTAGTCCGGGTGACGGCCCTCGAGCGTGGCGACCGCCCGGTCCAGCCGGGCCACGGAATCGTCGAGCGGACGGGCGTGCCGCGGATCGGGATTCGTCCGCCCCGTCATGGCCAGCCGCTGCGCGTCACGGATCGCGAACCGCGTCCGCTCGATCTCCTGCTGCGGATCCTTCTGCACGGCGTTGAGCCGCCGCAGCCGGTCACCGGCCGCGGACACCGCCTCGTCCGTCGTGTTCAGCAGCGACCGCACGGTCGACAGCAGCGAGGTCGCGTCCGGCCAGCGCTGGTCGTCGCGCGCGGTCTGCGCCTCCCTGAGCTTCAGCTCGGCCTGCCGTACGGTCTCGCCGGCCTGATCCGGCACGTGCTGCAGGTCCTGCCAGCACGCCGCGGTGAACCGCCGCCGCAGCTCGCTCAGCACGGGCTGCACCTGCCCGGCCCGGGTGGTGAGCGCCTGCGCCCGGGTCCGCAGCGAGACGAGCCGGTGATCGATCTCGGCGGCCTGCTCGGGCAGCCGCTCGGCCTGCGTCCGTACGGCCTCGGCCTCCCTGGCCACACGCTCGGCGCGCTCCAGGGTCTGCGCCGCACCGTGCCGGCCGGCGCCCTGGTTGAGTTTGGTCAGCTCGGGGGCGAGGGCGGCCAGCCGGGCGGCCAGGTCGTCGGCCTTGAGCCCCGAGGCCCGGACGCCGTCCAGGGCGTTGCTCGCGGCGAGCAGGGCCTGGCGCGCGCGCTCCACGGCCGGGGCGAGCCGGGCGAGCTGGGTCTCGGCCTTGCCGAGCAACGGCCCGAGACTGTCGCCGAAACGATCCAGCTCCTGCTTGACACGGGTCAGTTCGTCCTTGGCCGTGGTGAGTTCGGCACGGGCGTGAGAGGCCGCCGAGGCCTCGAGATCGACCCGGTCGAGGTCATGCGCGTCGACGGCCTGGATGTACTGGTGACTGGCCTCGTCGATACGCCGCCCGAGCGCCTCGAAGTCGGAGAGGGCACGACGGGCGGCGGGGGAGTCGTCCACGGCGGCGATGGTCTCGATCGAGATCCGCAGATCGCGTTGGGCGGTGTCGAGCTCGTAGAAGGCGGCCGCGGCGGCGTCCTTGGCGGCCTGCGCCTGGGCCCGCTGCCCCTCGGACCGCCCTCCGAACCAGCGCCGCGTCCCGCCCCCGGCGAACGCCGCGGGCAGAACGAGGGCGGCGCCGAGCGCGGCGACGAGGGGCAGGCTGAGCAGCGCCAGGACGTCACGGGCCGGAGTGGGGCGACGGGACGCCGCGCTCCGTGCGGCGCCCTGGGCCGCGCGCGGATCAATGCTGCCGGACGCGCCGGCGGTCTCCCGTGCGGCGTGCAGATCGTGGTGCCCGGTGTCCGACGGACGCGGCGCGCGCGTGAGACCGGGCCGACAGCTCGGCGATCGATGGCGCGCGCATGGCGCGAACGGCGTGCACGGCTGTGGTGGTGTCGCCGTCACATCCCTCTCCCGTGCTGTCATCCGCCCTGCCCGGTGTCATTCTCCCACCGGTTGAGGACGAACACACGGGGCGTTCGGTTCACTGTGCGCAGTGGCCGGATCTCGTCCCTCCCGGCCCTGCGGACTACCCCGCCGTCCGTACGGTGACCGACCCGTCCTCCGTCCGCGCGTCGATCACATGGGAGCTGGCCGAATCCCTGGGGACCGACACATGAACCGAGCCGTCCTGCGCGCGGGTGCTGACACGGTACGTGCCGTGCGGCAGCGCGATCGTGACCGAGCCGTCCGCGCTGCTCGACTCGACGCGATCGGGCACGGCTCCCAGTTCGAGGTCGACGGAGCCGTCCTGCGTCGTGGCGTGCACGCGGCGCGAGTGCACGCCCCTCGCCCGCACCGACCCGTCCGCGCTGTCCAGCGTGAGCGGCCCTGAGGCGTCGGTGACCAGCACCGAGCCGTCCTGGGTACGGATGCTCAGCGCGTCCTTGAAACCCTGCGCCCGCACGCTCCCGTCGCCCTCCTCGACCTTGACGGCCACCCCGCGCGGCACCTCGATCCGGTGCCGGGCGGAACAGTCCGCGACCAGCCCGGAGCACTTCAGCCGCAGAACGAGCCGGTCGTCCTTCATGGCCCAGGTCACCCGAGGGTCCCCGCCGACCACGACCGTCCCCTTGAACCACCGGGTGACCTCGACCTGGTGCACATCGGCCGGGACGATCTCCAGCGCCGAGTCGTCGGAGTCGACGGTGAGCGTCCGGCCGTGCAGTGCGAAGGTACGGTGATCCGGGTGCGGGTCGTCCCCGGCATCGTTCCCGCACCCGGCGACCGTCGCGACGACCACGGCGGCGACACCGCCGAGAGCGATCACGCGAGTACGCCGACCGGGTCCAGTACGCCGCGTCGTACGAGCCATGAGTTTCTCCCTGAAATCTTGAACCCTGGACTCGGCCCGGAGGGCCCCGAGCGCCCTTCGACCGTACGCAGGGCGGGCGCCCGGGAGGATCCGGCACTCTCCCGGATCAGGGGTGGGGCTAACCCCCGGTACGGGGGCGCCAGGGACCGCCGAGGGCTGCCGCCCGCCCGCATCCCGCGTATACGCGTTTGCCGGGCATCCCCCCGGGCAAGGTAGGCTGTCGACTCGTCCTGGGCGCGTAGCTCAGCGGTAGAGCGCCGCCCTTACAAGGCGGATGTCGGCGGTTCGAAACCGTCCGCGCCCACCGGTCTCAGGACACGATGAAGGCCCAGGTCAGCGGGGAGGTACCCGGAGACCTGGGCCTTGATCTTTCTTGGCTGTTCGGAGCCGTCGTGCCACTTACGTGCCAGATGGACCGCGCGGGGGCCGCTTCACCCTCTTGATCTGTCCGTCGACGTGGTCGGCGATCTGGTGATCGCGGCCGTTGACGAGGTGCTGACAGACCAGCGCGGCCCGCACCGACGACTGGCCCATGCGGTGCATCAGCTCGCGCGTGGTCGCACCACCGGTCGCGGCCAGAGTGTTGCCGGTGTGCCGGAGATCGTGGAAGCGCACGCCGCCGAGGCCGGTCGCGGCGAGGGCACGGAGCCAGATCCGCCGGACGTTGTTCCGGCGCAGGACACCGCCGCGCGCCGAGAAAGACGTTCGGTGGGTCAGGCCGCCGAGCGGTGCCATGATCAATCCTCCTTACGTTGTTACGTGGCGCGCTCCACCTGGACGCCCTGAACCACGCCCGCTCCACGGTGTGTGGGTCGACGGCGGACCGGATGGGAGTTGGGGAGAGTGGTGGGTGCAGGACGCGGGCGGGTCCATGCCACACTCAGGGGCTCGGTTCGCGGGCGTGCTGACTCGGGAGTGCGCATGGACCCGCGCTTGAGAAGACTTGGCGACGGCCTGATGACCTGCATCGCCCTGGCTTGGTTCGGCTACCAGGCCCTATATGGCGAGGGGGTGCTGCGGATCTTTTCCGCCCTCATGTCGGTGGTAGTCGTGGTGACGACTGCAGGCGCCATCCTCGACTACATCCGCCCTCGGCCGAAGCGGCGCCGATCCCTTGAACGGGACGGGAATTGAAACGCCTCTGCCGCCGCTGGCCTTGCAGGCCGAGTTGTGCGTCTCGACGCATGGAAGGACAATGAGGGGCTGCACCGGTACTACAAGGGCGCCGGGTTCACGCTGGTTCGGATAGTTGACCTTCCGCACCACAGGCCAGGGGCTCTGTTCCAGAGAGCGACCGGGGCCCGAGGTTGCCCCAGTCATGACCCCCGGGTGCTGCGCCTGTAACGGCGGTGCAGTGCACGCAACTGGGACAGTTGCTTCTCGAAGTCGCCCACGTCGGCGGCGCCGACCCATGGCACCGGCAGCGAGACCGTGGAGCCGTCGCGCAACGTGGCCGCGGCACGCAGGTTCGGAGTACTGATCCGGGAGTCGGCAGAATCTACCCGCAGGTCCTCAAAGCGGACGATCTTATCCCACTCCAGCCGCCGCCACCGCAGCACGGTGCGGAAACGCAGCCCGTCCGGGCCCGCCTCCACCCGTCGCCTGAGCAGCCCGACGCCCAAGGCAGCCGCCGAACCCACGCATGCGGAAAGGATCCCCCAATCCTGGGCGTCCGGAGCACCGAGGCGTGCCGCTACCCCCGCCGCGACCGCGAAGAGCGCGGCCAGCGCGGTCCACCAGCGTGCGGACTTCCCTCCCCACCGCAACGACAACTCAGCAGCATCGGACACTCGTGTGATCTTGCCACCCGCCACGCACATCCGGTAGATCACGGTTTCCAGGACCTGGCGTGACATCAGTAGCTGACATCAACAGAGGCGTATTACTGCGCACAGTGGCACACCGACGACTCGGCAGACCAGCCAACGGGTCTTGGCAGGAAGTCGGTTCGTGATGATGTCGCACCGGCCTACGGATCAGAAGGCTGCCCGTTCGTTCGTGCCGCCCAGTCGACCAGCACCGGTAGTGGTCTCACTTCTGGTCTCATTCATGCACGTACCGCCCCGTCCGGATGAGTACCACGGCAAGTCGCGTTCCAAGGCGACGGCCGCACATGCACACAGGTGAACGCCTCCATACGGCCGCCCGACCGGAACCAGCACACTTGGAAAGCGTGCACCTGGCGCCGGCGTACGAGTCACGTCGATGCCCAGCCCCCTGTCAGACCTGCGCTGTACGGTCCGCTCCATGGCTGAGAGACCTACGACGATATGGCGCGAGGGCCTAGCGGAGGAAGCTGAAGAGCTTGCCGCCGGCACCCTGGATCCTGAGTGCGCATGCATGGCGGAGCTGTTCCCCGAAGATCTGCTCACGGCGACCGACGCCGTCCTCGACACCTTCGAGACAGAGCTTCGCTGCCTGGCTGAGGCAGACGACGCGCAGATCTTCGGCGTCGTGGAACGCGTTGTCCTGGCCCTGAACGCGGTGAACGAAGCCCACAACGGGAGCACCTACGAAACCGACGAGCGCGAGCTACTGTGCGACTACATCGACCGATCACTTACCGAGCACGGCGTCGACATTGTCGCTCTGACCGCCCCGGGCCCGACATGGACTCGGCCGGTACCAGATCACGGATAAGTGGCGGAAGTGGTAAGGCTGCTCACTGACGCTGCTCGAGAGCACCCCTTCCTGACACAGGATCGCTGCTGCGCCACAACCGCACCAGATCGAGCGGGGAACAGCGGGGAGTCACGGTGAAGGCAGGCGCCGCCGCACTGGGCCCGCGTCCGCAACGAGACCACTGGTACTCGCGCACTGGTTCAGACAAGCTGCGGCGCATGGACTGGATGCCTTTGCTCTCTACACTGGCTGGTGCCGTCATCGGCATCTCGGCCACTCTGATCGCGGATCGCAATCGGTGGCAGCGGGAGGAGGCCAGGCACGCGCTGGAGGTACGGCGCGAGGTGTACACCGAGTTCGTTTCCGCGCTTAAAGCCGCAGGTGAAGAGATCCGCGCTGTCGCCTTGGGCGATCACATGTCCGACTCGGCGCGTGATGCCGCCGTGCGGGAAGCCTTCCGCGGCACGGGTATCTACACAGCAAGTGAGCGCCTGTGGCTCGTGGGCCCGCCTCAGGTCGTGGCGGCAGGGAATGAGGCGTTTCACGGTTGGCGCACGATACGTGACGCCTACGCCCGGGGGGTGGCTGTCGGATCCGCCGAGGAAGCCCCCTTGATAGCGCAGCGGCGCACGGCCATGGCTCAGATGCGTCGTGTCATGCGTGAGGATCTAGGCATTGGGCCCCTCGGAATTGAGTGATCGACACCAGCCCCCGGACAACGGGGCCATCAAGACGCCACGACGCTGTGATCACACAAAGCCGCTACGCCGACCGCGTGGTTACGCTGCCGCCGTCGCTCCCTGTTGGCCGTCGGGGACGAGCTTGTCGGCTCACTGCGATGGGGATTCCAGGACGAGGCGGATCTCCGTTATCTCATAGCCCACGCGGTCGAAGGCGGCGGCCATCGGAGCGTTGACGGTGTCCGTTGTAGCGGTAATGCGGTCGGCACCCTCGCTCGCGTGGAACCTGGTGATCGCGGCGAGGATTTCGTCGATCAGGCCCTGTCCGCGCTGCTCCGGGACGACACCCAGGTAGCCGACGTTTCGGTGGTAGGGGGTCGCGGAGGGGATGGCCAGGCCCGCCAGAGTGCCGTCCGGCAGTTCGGCAAGGCGCCACCAGGAGCGCTCACCAGGACAGTTGAGGTAGAACTCGATGTCCGCCGGCCAATTGCTCGGGGTCCATCGAGCGGAGCTCGTTCTGTGTGTGCAGATCCAGGCTCCCGGCCGACAGCCGGATGAACGCGTCGAGGAACTCCTCGTCCGTACCCTCCCGGAAGACCAGCTTCCCCGCAGGCACAGGGACCTCGGCAGCCGGTGTCCACTCGTACCGCAGACGCTCAATCTCGCTGCTCAGTCCGGACCTGTACGCCGCCTCCCTACGCCAGGCCACCGCATCGACCAACGCCGGGCTGCTCCGCCAGTCGCGGGGCAGCGAGATGTTGTAAGCAGGAAGAGCCCCGAAGGCGGCATGGGCAGCGGCAAGCAGACCGGAGGCGATGGCGACCGGGTCGGCGACGCTGGAGTGCACCTGGAGGCAATCGAGCGCGATCGGCCGCGCGCTGTCGGCACGGCCCCACCACAGAGCGCGAGCCAGGATCTTCCCCTTCTCGTCCTCAGCGAACCAGATCCACTCGGGGCGGAACTGGTTGCTCGCGAGCTCCTCTCGGATCCTTTCCGCGGTCAAGGCGGGGACGGGACCATCGGCCGGGTAGGCGGCGGCGCGGTTGAGATCTGCGGGGTCTGCTGTCGCAGCGCGAAAGAGCATCCGGCCATATTCACACCGCGGGGCCAACTGGACCACGTCATTTTCGACTTGAGCTGCGGATCAAAAGGTGCTCAGTAGACCTTGGTGACCGTCGTGCCCGTAGTTCGGCATCGAGGGGGCCCATCGTGCCCGCTGCGGGCCCGTTCTGAGGGGACGCAGGGGGGAGCCACGGGGAACGACGGGCCCTGCTGCGCTCTGTCCCAGTCTGGCCCAGGTTGGAGTCTCGGCAGGTCGGCCAGTGGCCGCATACGCCGTCTTCCAAACCAGTGCTCCAAGCCCCAGGCAGCGGCGCTTGACCGGGGCATTGAAACTCCAGCCCAAAGCCGTTTCGCCGACCTTCGTTGGTTAAGGACGCCGACACTGTGGCGGCGGCGGTTTGATCTCACATTCCGGACCGCGGAAGAAGTCAAACCTTTCCAGTAGTGTGAAGGTCCAGCGGCCGAAGGCAAGATCGACTACCTGTGCGACGACGAGTCGTACCGTCCGCACGAATGCCTGACAGGGGGAGGGAAGTATGAAGATCGGAGAACTGGCCGCGAAGACCGGTGTCGCGCCGCGGCTGCTTCGTTACTACGAAGAGGTCGGCATCCTGACGCCGTTCCGGAGCCCCAACGGATACCGCTCGTACGGCGAGCCGGCCATCGACCGTGTACTGCAGATCCGCGAACTTCTCGAAGCCGGTTTGACGACGGAGATGATCCGCGAGGTCCTGCCCTGTCTCGAGTCCGCCGAGGGCGATGCGCACGCCCGGGAGTGCCCGGAAGCAAGAGACCTGGACGGTCTGCGACGTCAACTCAGCAGCATCAAACGGCGCATCGACGTGCTGCAACGCAACCAGCGCGCGATCGAGGCATACCTGCGCCTCCAGGAGGACGGCACGGCCCCCACGCCTACGACCGCGGATGGAGTCCTGGTCCTGGTTGCGGAGTAACAGCGGCGAGACTCACGCGGCCGAGCGCTCACCTGCTGGAAGGCGCTGTCGGTGAGGCGCAGGGCTGACGATGCCGGTGAGACGGAGGCGGGCTGGAGGACGCCGCAACGGACGGATTCCCCAGTGGCGGGGCTCCGGTGCCGTCGACCGTCGTCCTGGCACCGGAGCCCCGCGCGTTATGGGTGCTGCTTCCGAATCAGATGCTGAATCCGCCATCGACGGTCAACCGTGCGCCTGTGATGTACGCAGCGTTCTCACTGGCGAGGAAGACGACCGCCTTGGCGATGTCCACGGTGGTGCCCATGCGCCCCAGCGGTGTCATGGCCACCTGCGGGGCAGCGTTCGGCCCGTCCGCGGGGTTCATGTCCGTGTCGGTCGCCCCGGGCTGTATGACATTGACGGTGATGCCGCGCGGGCCGAAGTCGCGCGCCCACCCGCGGCCGAGCTGGTCGATCGCTGCCTTGCTTGCCGCGTATTCGGCAACGCCAGGGACGGGAATGCGGTGGGCGACATTGCTTCCCATCAGGATGACCCGCCCGCCGTCGGGCAGATAGCGCGATGCGGAATGCGTGGTGACGACGGTCCCCATCACATTGGTGGCCATCATCTGCTGGACCCCTTCGAGAAGGTCCAGGTCCAACTGGTCGACGGTGCCCATGACGGCGACTCCGGCAGAGTTCACCAGCACATCGATCTGGCCGCCCAGGAACTCGGCAGCCTGTTCGACAGCGGTCGACGCCTCGTGGGGAACGGACTGATCCGCCTGTACGGCAAGCGCCTCCGCCCCAAGAGCGGTCAGGTCGGCTACAACCTCTTCCGCCTGCTCGCGCGACTTTCGGTAGGTGATGACAACGTGTGCACCCTCGCGCGCCAGTTCACGAGCGATCCCCGCACCGATACCCCGCGACCCTCCGGTCACGAGCGCAGTCCGTCCTGTCAGAGCCTTGGACATGGCAATGTCTCCTTGCGCCGTTCAGCTGGCCTTCAGCTGCTGAACGGACGCTAAAGGGTCACATTAGTGTGAACGTCAAGCCCGGATGCCGTGACGTCCGCGCTCACGCTTGCGCTCATGAGGCGCGCATCCGCGCTGATGGCAGCGCGGTCGCGCGACAACGAGGCTTTTCCAACCTGACGGGCAGGTCGGTCTGTTCAGTGGTTTCGGTCCGAACGCTGTACGGCGACGATCTTGACGTCTTCCTGGCCGAGCCGGCGGAAGACTTCTGCGGATGACTGCCCGGATCTTCGCGTGGGGCCGGTTGACGGCTAAAGACGAGCCCGGTCCGGCCGGCACCGGAGTACTCGGCGAGGTGATGGGCCAACTCCTCGACGAGCGAGGCAGGGCGTCTGGACTGGCTTGATCGTCTTCGGACTTCTCCGAACTGGCGGCGGCAGCGCGTCAGCGGCTGCCGCCAAACCAGTGGCGCCCCGTCGACGAGCCTCATAGCTTGTGCGCTCGTGGCTGATGATCCGAAGGCGCGCCCGAATCGACATGACCTCGGCCGGGTGTTCAACGAGGTGCCGGAGATCTATGACCGGGTCCGGCCGGGATACCCCGACGAACTGTTCGCGGACCTTGTCGCCGTCACCGGCATGGACGAAAGGTCGTCGGTGCTGGAGGTGGGCTGCGGTACCGGTCAGGCGACGCGCTCGCTGGCAGCGCTCGGATGCTCCGTGACCGCCATCGAGCCGGGCGCGGACATGGCCGTACTGGCTCGCCAACGGATCGCCACCTTCCGTAACGTCGAAGTCGAGACGTCGACGTTTGAGGAGTGGGACGACCGCGGTCGACGCTTCGACGTCCTCGTGGCTGCGTCGTCGTGGCACTGGGTCGACCCGTCGATCGGCTGGCAGCGAGCGCACGGCGTGCTCCATCCCGGAGGCTGGATGGCACTGCTCGGCAACGTCGTTGTCCGCCGGCCGGGAGAGCCTGAGGTGTACGCCGAGACCGCCGACCTCCATGAGCGGTTCTGCCCCGGGAACCCCGGCTGGAGCCATCCGCCACTGGAGGACGACGTGCGGACCACCGACGAGGGTTGGGGACTGGTCGACGACCCTGGAAGATTGTTCGGCCCGACGATCGTGCGCTGGTACCCGACCGTTCAGTGGTTCGACGGGGACGGCTTCGCCGATCTCCTTCGCTCGACGTCGCTGTACCGGAAGATCGACCGCGACGTCCGTGAGCCCCTGCTCGACGCCATCGCCCAGCGCATCCGCACGCGGATGGGCGACCGAGCACCCCGCCGTTATCTGAGCGTCCTCCGTGTCGGACAGCGCGCCGAATGAGTCCAGGCGGCCGAGCCGAAGGGCTGATCACCTCACGCTCAGTAGGCGTCGTATGCGGCCGAAGCCCGGGGCCTCCGCGCGGTGGAAGTTTCTCTACCCCAGCAAGCCCCGGCTGCGCTCCGCTCCGCCAGGCGCGCTTCCCGGCTCCGCTGCCGATGACGGCGGTCGCGGCCTCGGGTAACCGCGTGGACTGGGCACGGCATGTCCGGCAGGGCGCGTTGTCAGAGGCTGGTGGGATCGTGCGCTCATGGACACACTCTTTGAGCTCCCCGAACCGGAGACGTCGGAACAGGCCGTCATCGCCCATTACCGCCTGAGTGACGACGAGTACGGCTCACGTGCTGAGCGCGAAGCCATATTCGACGCTGAGCGGGCCATGGCGGTCGCCGTCAAGAAGGCGGGAGTCGGCGAGGTCGACGGTAACGAGTTCGGTGGTGGCGAAGCCGTGGTGTACGCCTACGGCGCGGACGCAGAAGCGCTCTTCAAGGTCATGGAGCCGACCCTGCGCAGTCTGCCGTTCAGGCCCGCGCACGTCGTGTTGCGGCAGGGGAGCCGGGAGACAGAGTCCCGCGTGGATCTGTGATGCGGATGGTCGGCTGTTCGGACCCCAGACGCCTCCACGTGGAAGTCCCAGGGTGCGGACCAAAAGAGGTCGCCGGGATCCGTGGGCACAGAGCACCCAGATTGCGGTGCAGGAATTGGTCTGGGGCTCACATGGAGGGTTGCCGATCTACAGTGGAGATCTCCATGAACCTGTATCACCGTGGACCGATGAGTTTGGCGCAGGTGGTTCGTCTGACCTGGTGACGATCGACGACCGTACGAGCAGCATGGAGTTGATGACCTTGACGGATGACGCCTCTCTGCAACCTGCTGTAGCCGCCGAGTTCGCGGCCCTCGCCGACTTGCTCGGCTTCGCCTCCGATGCGCAGTGGGACACCCCATCTCTGTGCGAGGGGTGGCGGGTTCGCGAAGTCATCGCGCACATGACCATGGCGGCCCGGTACTCCGAGGAGGAGTTCATGGCCGAGTTGCGCCGCTGCGACTTTGACTTCAGCCGCTTGTCGAACCGGATCGCCCGCCGGGACGCCGAACTACCGACTGGCAAGCTCGTCGCCAACCTGCGCGACGAGGTGATGCACCACTGGACGCCGCCGGGTGGCGGGTACCACGGCGCGCTCAATCATGTGGTGATCCACGGCCTCGACGTGACCGTACCGCTCGGGGTGCCGCGCCGCTCACCCGACGAGACGATCCGGGTCGTTCTCAACGACCTCACCGAGGGCGGCGTGCACACACACTTCGGCATCAACATTGAGGGACACAGCTTCCAGGCCACCGACCTTGACTGGTCGTACGGATCGGGCCCGGCGCTGCACGGCGCCGCCGAAGACCTGGCACTCAGGCTCTGCGGTCGGACAATCCCGGATGGACGGCTGAAGGGCACACCGCTTTGAGAGGGCCGCGCGGATTGGCGTGTGGTCACGGACGGGGTTCGGGCACTCGTCCCAGCGATGTGTCCATGCCTGGCGGATCAGGCCACGCACAGTGATGACGGTGTCGGCGAGGTCGAAGAAGGCGTCGATGACGGTAGCCCGGCGCTCGAAGCAGCGGGCAAGGCGGTGGGAGGCGTGTCCGGCCCACCCTTTGCGATGACTGGAACCGTGATCGGACTCCGCGTGCCCGGGGGAGCGAAGGCCATGGTGGCTGGTGACCCAGCCGACCCCGGTCACTGGTTCCCGTGAATCCACGTCCGGGCGAGTTCCGCGACCCAGGTGGCTGCCGCGTCGGGAGTCGGCGGGGGTGCGCCGACGACCACGAGTTCTGCGATGCCTGCTGCGGCGAGTGACGGCAGGTGCTCCGGTGTGCCGTCGCTCAACGCGACAGCAACCATGAGTTCGTCGAAGGCGCGACCTTGGCGGGCGCACTCGTCGGCGAGGACGGCGACGCGCGCGCCGACGTCGGCCGCCGGGACGTTGAAGCCGTACCAGCCGTCGGCGAGCGCGACCGCGCGGCGCAGAGCGGCGTCGCTGTTGCCGCCGATCATGACTGGGAGCCGGCCGCCGCGCAGGGGCTTCGGGTTGACCCGGATCGCGTCGAAGCGCGTGAACTCCCCCGCGAAGGAGGCCGGGTCCTCGGCCCAGAGCGTGCGCATCGCGGCGAGGTACTCCTCGGTCCGCCGCCCGCGCCCGGCGAAGGGGACTCCGAGCGCTGCGAACTCCTCGGCCGACCAGCCGGCCCCGACACCAAGGCTGAACCGCCCGGCTGAGAGCACGTCGAGTGTGGCGGCCTGTTTGGCGACCACGATCGGATTGTGCTCAGGCAACAGGATTACGCCGGTGGCGAGTTCGATCCGGCTCGTGACCGCCGCCGCGAAGCTCAGGGCGAGCAGCGGGTCCAGCCAGTCCGCGTCCGAGGGCACGGCGATCCGGCCGTCCGCGGAGTAGGGGTAGCGGGAGACGGGCGCATCCACGAGCACCACGTGCTCGCCGCACCAGAGCCTCGCGAAGCCGTGCGTCTCCGCGGCTGTGGCCACCGCTCGGATGACCTCCGGACGGGCACCGTCACCGATGCCGAGCGCGTGCAACCCCACTCGCATCCGCTACCTCCTGGCGTGACCCTAAGTGCGAAGCGTGGACGCGTTCGGGTGGCGTGGCACGGCTCGAGTGGAGGCGGTGCGGCATGTCATCCGGACGGGCGAGGCCACCGACGAGATCGGCGCGCCCAGGATCGCCGCGCTGGGAGAGATGCGCCGGTTCAAGGTGCCCGTGCCGCATGGGTGCCCGATCGTGCGGGGAACCCCGGGGAACCATGGTGGGACCCGGTGTGGGTTGTGCTGTGAGGCGGAGCCGCCCATGGCGCAGTACTGCACGACCGAGCGCCGGGACCCTCCCCTGGCCGTCCGAGGCGGATCAGCGTCTATAGGCTCGGCGCTACCGGCCGTCGGTAGGACCAGCAAGCAAGGTGAGGACTTGAGCGGGCACAGCACCACGCGGGACCGATGGCTCAAGCGGAAGGCCGATGCGATAAACCGATGGGCTGTGCGGTTGTGCACCCTCGGCGCCTACGCCGTGGGCATCCACCGCGTGCACCAGCACGCCTACATGCACGCCGCAGTGTGGTTCGCCGTCGGCCTTGGCGGCACCTGGGGGGTCGTCGATGACGCACGAGAGGCGAGGCGCAAGGCCGAGCAAGCACGACAGCAGCAACTGCACAAACTCGCAGCGTTGTTCCGTGAGATCGCGGCACGGGAGAACCGATCCCGACCGACGTGCGACCCGTCTTGATGTTCCCGACGGCTTCGGGCATCTGACATCCAGGCCGGCCCCTCATGCTCCAGGACAACACGTTCCCGTTGGAGCACCGGGACGGCAGGCCGGGAGCGGAGCCGGGATCGAGCGAGGATCGCGGTCGGCGAATGCCGGGAGAGGAAAGGCGGCGCTCAGGTACGCGTGGCCCCTGATCCTTGCGTGCGCACTCGCAGAGGAGGATGATCTGCGCGCCGGTTGATCACTTGGTCGGCACCGCGTTCTCACCATGGGATGTCAGTCCGGCATGGACATATTTCTGATCTTGGCCGCGGTCCTCTGCTTCGCCCCGGGCCTGGTTGCCGTGACAACGGCTCGGCCCCCAGTGCGGAGAGTGTCGATCGCACGGCCGCGTCTGTGGGGCTACGGCGCGTTGGCCCTCGGTCTCTTCCTCTTCATGCAGCTCTTCATCACTGGGCCCCGAAGTGACAGCCTGCTGTTCTACGGAGGCATGCCGTTCGGCCTCCTCGGTTTGTACCTGGTCGTGGTCGCCCAGCGTCCAAGTCGGCGTTCCTGAGGTAGGGGAAGCAGTTCCCTGTCCAGGCCACCGTCAAGCGACCCACTGACGTCCGACATCAGCGGCTGACACCAAGAGCGTCGGACGAAGGATGTCCCTTGATCCGCCGTGGGCGAGTGCAGCCGAGGGAGGAACGGCAGCCGGGCTCAGCGCCAGGACTATTGTCGCGGACATGGTCGGACATGATGCCCTCAGTGCCACCCGTGATGCCTACGACGCTGCTGCCTCCTTGTATGCGCAGCGGTTCCGCGACGAGCTGCGTGGCAGGCCCCTTGATCGCGCAGTCTTGAGTGCCTTCGCCGAGGTCGTCAGTGCGAGTGGCGGCGGTCAGGTGGCGGACCTGGGATGTGGACCTGGCCATATCACCGCTCGCCTGAGCGAGTTGGGGCTGGCGGCGTTCGGCGTGGATGCCTCTCCTGCGATGATCAAGTTGGCTCGACAGGCCTACCCGGACCTGCGGTTCGACGTGGGCTCGATGGCCGCGTTGAACATCGCCGACGGAATGCTGGAAGGCGTCCTCTCCCGTTGGTCCATCATCCACACTCCACCGCAAGAACTCCCCGCCATTTTGGCGGAGTTCCATCGTGTGCTGGCACCTGGCGGCCATCTTCTGGTCGGCTTCTGGGCCGGCGATGACCCGTCTCACCCGCCACAGGTCTTCGACCACGCGGTTGCGCCGGCCTATCGGTGGTCGCCTGATCACCTCGCCGCGATGCTGCGCACGTCCGGATTGGCCGAGGTAGCCCGGATGGTTCGTAATCCACAGCCCACCGACCGTCGGCAGTTCCAGGAGATTCACCTGCTCGCACGCAAAGTCGAGCCCACGTCCACAAACCAATAGTGGCCGCCATCCCTTTGATGATGATCTTGCAGCTCCTCGGAGGGCGGGCTGGCGGGACATCGGGCCAGAGCGTTCAGATGGCTCTCATTTTCGCGTCGCACACTCTCGGCATAGGACGAGGGAGCCGGTCAGCGCACGGTGCAGCCGGCGTGCGTGCGCCGTCTGGGCAGTGTGCCCAGGGCCGGTGGGCGGCCATGGTGCAAACGCGCCTGCCTCGGAGTGGCAAGGGGCGCGCAGTGAACACTCGAGGGAACGACTGACATGAAGAGCCCGCTCTGGCGTCTGACCTTGCGGCTGCGACTGGGACTGTCCGCTGCCGCGGCCGTGGCCGTAGCGGTGAGTGCCGTCGCAGTAGCGTCATGGCTCGTCACCCGTCAGCAGCTGACAGCTCAACTGGACTCGAACTTGGAGAGCGTGCAGGCATCGCCCGGGTATGTCCAGGATCTGCTGAGTCTGTGCGGTACGGAATTGCCGGACACGGGCCAACGCAGCGAAACGCCCACGCCCTATGTGGTGCAGGTCATCACCGCGGACGGGACGGTATGTGTCGCTCCTGGCAACAAGAAGATTGCCGTCGATGAGAGCGATCTCGCCGTCGCGCGGGGCATGCTCAGGTCGGCGGTGCATGACGCCACGTCGCAGGACGGGCAGAGGATGCGTGTTTCGACGACACATCCCGATATGCCCCCGCGGTTCTCGGGGGACTACGCGGTATCCATCGCGCAATCCCTCAATGTCGTGGACAAGCCCCTGAACAGTCTCGCCCTCTTCCTGCTCGGCTTCGCAGGACTCGGCGTCGTCGGCGCGGCCACGGCCGGGATAGGAATCAGCCGTGCCGGCCTGCGGCCGGTGGGACATCTCACGGATGCCGCGGAGCACATCGCACACACGCAAGACCTGACAGTTCGGATACCTGCCGACGGCAATGACGAGATCGCCCGGCTTTCCAAGAGCTTCAACGACATGACCGAGGCTCTCGCGACGTCGCGAGACCGCCAACAGCAACTCATCGCCGATGCCGGACACGAGTTGCGCACCCCACTCACATCGCTCCGCGCGAACATCCAACTCTTGATCAGGAGCCACAAGTCAGGCCGGAATATTCCCGAAAAGGCCATGAATGACCTGCTTCACTCCGTGGAGTCCCAGGTGGGAGAACTCGCGGCCCTCACAGCCGACTTGCAGGAGCTTTCCCGGCCGGACACCACACCGGACGAGACATCCCTGCACGTCGTCGCCCTGCACGAAGTGGCAAGACGTGCCATGGAGCGTGTGAAGCTGCGGGGCAGTGAACTCGAGTTCACCAGTGACCTGGATGAGTGGTACGTGTTGTCCGAACCCACCGCTCTGGAAAGAGCGGTGGTGAACCTGCTCGACAATGCCGTCAAGTTTTCGCCCGCCGGAGGCATCGTGAGTCTTCGGCTCAGCGACGGCCGGCTGACGGTGCGCGACCAAGGCCCGGGCATTCCCGCCGACGAGTTGCCGCATGTGTTCGACCGGTTTTGGCGCTCGCCGACAGCGCGCAGCCTGCCGGGAAGCGGTCTGGGCCTCGCCATCGTGGCCAAGGTTGTTCAGCAGGCCGGTGGCACAGTGACGCTGCAACCCGCCGATGCTCAGGGGACCGAGGCGGTCATACGCATCCCCGGTACGCGCAACCCACCGTCAGCCATGGAGCCCGGGCGCGCGAACTCCGAGGCAGCGGCGTAGTAGGGGAGCGCAACACCTTCCACCGCACGGTCCGCGTGCGCGTTGAACACGTGGGCGCACCGATGGAGGGTGGAAGAACCTCGGGACGTGGTCCCCGGTCTCCGCTGGCCCGCTCGCTGATCATGACGTCGGGTGTGACGTGACTGTTGGCGCGCTGTCGGGAGCCTGCTCGCTGCACCCGCAGCGCACGCCCGGTACGCAGGCAGGCGACGAGCCCGCGCTTGAGCGTTCGGCGTCCCTGGGTGCAGAGGGCCCGGGAGGTCGCCTCGTGCGGGATGTGCGTGGAGGCAAGGTCGGGGGCGTCGGCCTTGAGTCGATGGGAGATCTGTTGCGGACCCCACGACGTCGCCCACCGGCGGTCCTGATGCCGGGGCTTGTTCTGCCTCTCCCGCGGCAAGGGGCGACAAATCATGCGGGACCTGTCCACAGCATGCAGTCTGGACATGGGGCGCCATCCAGCGGCGAGCAGCAGGGCAGGTGGCGGACGACCAGCGGGGAAGGGCCGACGCAGACAGGGCTCGGTGGGCGATACGACCGGTCGGAAGGCGAGAAGCTCTATGGACGAATACCCGCCGATATCGGAACACGGGCTCATCGGTGACCTGCAGACGGCCGCACTGGTCTCCTCCGAGGCGACGATCGACTGGTTCTGCAGTCCGCGGTACGACTCGCCGAGTATTTTCGGATCGCTCCTCGACCATCAGACTGGTGGCTACTGCAAGATCAGTCCTCGGGTGGGGACATACGCGAAACGGCAGCACTATTCTCCGGACACCTGCGTGCTGGTCACCAGATTCCTCACCGAACAAGGCGTGGCGGCGGTCATCGATTTCATGCCCCCGGTGCTGACGGGCAGGCCGACGAGGAACCACAGGCTGGTACGTCTGCTGCGGTGCGCGCGGGGCGAAATGGCGTTCAACATCGAGATCGCGCCCCGGTTCGACTATGAACGGCAACCGCATGAGGTCACCGCGACCGCGGAGGGCTGGGAATTCACCGGCGGAGATGAGCGTCTGGCCGTACACGTCGTGGATTCGCTCGGCGACAAGTGCGCGGGCGAAGGGCGGATTCGCGAGGGTGTGCTGCGGTTGACGGCAAGGCTGAGGGCCGGCGGTGCCAGCGGGGTGCTGCTGGAGACGGACCCTGAAGGTCCGCCCCGCATCATTCCGCCGGAGGAGTGCGACCGGCTTCTGGAGGGCACGGTCAGCTTCTGGCACGACTGGTTGGCACATTCCCGGTACACAGGTCGATGGCGGGAAATGGTCAACCGCTCTGCCATGACACTCAAACTCATGACCTACGCCCCCTCCGGGGCCATGATCGCGGCTCCCACGACCAGCCTGCCGGAACAGATCGGCGGCGAGCGCAACTGGGACTACCGCTACGCCTGGGTCCGGGACACCACCTTGTCCCTGCACGCTCTGCTCGGGATGGGTTTCACCGAGGAAGCCGCCGCATTCACGGACTGGATGGGCGACCGCGTCCGGGAACAGGCCAATGAAGGGGGGCACCCCCTGAAGGTCATGTACCGGGTGGACGGCTCGGGGAATCTGGGAGAGGAGACCCTGGACCATTGGGAGGGCTACCGGGCATCCGCTCCGGTACGCATCGGAAACGGCGCCGCCGACCAGTTGCAACTCGACATCTACGGGTCGGTGCTGGACTGCCTCCAACACGCCGACCAGCGCCGTCTGCAGACGAGCTACGCCAACTGGCAGGCGCTGACCCGCATAGTGGACTGGGTGTGCGACAACTGGGAGCGGCCCGAGGCGGGGATATGGGAAACCCGTGGTGGGGACAAGAACTTCACTTATGGTCGGGTCGCGACCTGGATCGCCTTGGACCGGGCCATTCGCATGGCGACCGCCAGAGGCCGTCCGGCCGAGCTGAGCGAGTGGATCCGCCACCGCAATGCCGTTTATTCGCAGGTCATGGAACGCGGCTGGAGTCGGGAGCGCGCCGCGTTCACGCAGTACCTCGGCAGT
This sequence comes from Streptomyces sp. CA-106110, assembly GCF_050936285.1. NCBI lineage: Bacteria > Bacillati > Actinomycetota > Actinomycetes > Kitasatosporales > Streptomycetaceae > Streptomyces > Streptomyces sp. CA-106110. Next base: position 8,308,191 of record NZ_JBNJNB010000001.1, read on the forward strand.
GACGTCCTGGACTCCTCCCTCTTGGTCATGCCGGCGGTGGGGTTCATCGCCCCCAACGACCCCCGCTGGTTGTCCACGATGGACGCGATCAAGAAGGATCTGGTGTCGGACAATCTCGTCTACCGTTATGATCCGGCGGCTTCCCCACGGCCCCGGCGTAGTTGATCGTTGATGGGTTTTGGGTTGTTTGTCCGTGGAGTGAGGTGGCAAGTTGCGAGGCGAGCACGGCCTCTGATGACCTTTCAGGTTCCTACGCCAGAAGATCGTCTCAGGAGCCGCGCTCGTGTCCGCATCCTCTCTGATCAGCTCTGTCCTTGGCCAGCTCACCGACCTCGCGCTGTGGGAGGCCGAGCTCGCCGCCGACCCTGCGGCAGCGGATTCTGCGCTGGTCAGCAGGCTGCGCCAGGTCCCTGACCGGCGCGCGGAGCGAGGGCGGCGGCATCCTCTGGTGGTGATCCTGGTGCTGGCTGCGTGCGCGACGCTGGTGGTCGGCGGCGACTCCATGACCGCGATCTGGCAGTGGGCCACCCGCGCCCCGCAGATCAAACTGGCACGCATCGGCGCCCGGTACGACCCGCTGGCCGGCCAGTACCTCGTACCCAGCGAACGCACCTTCCGCCGCGTGCTCGCCGACCTGGACGCCGACGCCCTGGACGCGGCGACCTGTGCTTACGTCACCGAAGTCGCGGCCGGAACCGCAACGGCGCCCGAGATCCCGTGCACCCCGGGGCCCATCGAGCGCGAACAGCGCCGCGCCGCCCAGCGGGCCGTGGAACACCCGGCGCCGGCCGGGCTCCTGCCCGCCGCGGCTTTCGACGGCAAGGCCCTGACCGGCGCCCGCACCGAATCGGGGCGGGTCTTCCTGGTCGGGGCGGTCGCCCACGCCAGCGGCGCGGTCCTCGGCCAGACCCAGGTTCCGGACAAGCGCGGCGAGGGCGAGGCGGCCCGCACCCTGCTGACCCAACTCGCCTTGCCTGGATGGGTGTTCACCCTGGATGCCCTGCACACCACAAAGAAGACCGCCCGCCTGATCACGGACCGGCTCGACGCCCACTACGTCCTAATCCTGAAGGGGAACCAGCCGCTGGCCCGCGCCGCGGCCCAGGCGCTGCTGGCCGGCACCGACGCCGAGTGGACCGAGACCACCGAGGCCGAGGACGACCGTGGGCACGGGCGCACCGAGCGCCGCACGATCCGCACCGCCCAAGCCGACGACGCCCTCTTCCCCGGCGCGGGACAGGTCTTCCGCCTGCGCCGTGACACCGGCGGCCTCGACGGCACCTGGACCGGGAAGGAGATCGTCTTCGGCGTCACCAGCATGCCCGCCCACCTCGCCGGCCCCGCTCACCTCAACCACTACGAGAGGGCCCACTGGTCCATCGAAAACAAGATCCACTGGGTGCGGGACGTCACTTTCCACGAGGACAACTCCCAGGTCCGGACCGGCACCGCCCCCCGAACCCTGGCCAGCTTCCGCAACCTGGGCATCAGCACGTTCCGCCTCGCCGGACGAGCCAACATCGCCCACGCCCGCCGCGATCTCCTCAACCACAACGACGCCTTCGCCGTCTACGGCATCTGATCAACTACTACGAAGTCGGGCGTAACGGAACAACGCCGGGGCCGTGGCGGCTTCCCCGGACGGGCTGCGGGGTTCCGAAGGTACTTTCTCCGCGTGCACCTTCTGGTATGTCGAAGCCCTCGCTCTCGCCGGCCGTCTTCGAGAAGCCAGGCTCGTATTCGAGAGGATGCTCACGTATGCCAACCATCTCGGACTGTATTCCGAGGAAATCGGGCTGACCGGCGAACAACTGGGGAACTTCCCCCAGGCGTTGACCCACCTTGCCATCATCAACGCGGCGCTGACCCTGGACGCCCACCTCGATGAGATGGCCGTGCCGGTCGTCCCCCGCTCCTCGCTCGTTCCGGGGCCGTACTGGGTGTCCGCTCGGTAGTCCCGTCCCCACCGGCCGGCGCCGCATACCGAGCACGAGGCCATGGTCACCGGCCGCCGTTACGGGGGGCGGAAACGGAGGAGGCAGGCATCGTCGGCCGGGCGGGGAAGCACGGGGACCACACAGGACCAGCCGCGCGCCCAGGCGCTCTCCGGCACCGATCCCTCGAGCGCCCGGCCGAGGCGGAAGACCGGCCTGCGGAATCTCAGGCTGCCGCGTGACGACGGGGGCGGTGGCGGGAGGCGATGGTGGCGGTGAGGGCCTCGACGGCGTCGACGGTTGCGGCGCTCAGGGCGACGGCGTGGCTGGTCACGGCTCTGTCGGAACCGTAGGACAGCTCGGCCGGCAGGCCGGACCGGGCGGTGAAGGAGTCGAACACCGACCGCAGTGCTCCCGGGGCCACGGGCTCGGCTCCGGCGGCGGCACGGGCCAGGGCGGACAGGTGTTCGTGCATCGGATCGGCCAGTTCGGTCAGCTCCGGCACGGTGTCGTGCGGAGTTCGCGGCAGGTGTTCGTGCAGCAGGGTGACGCACCCGGCGACCATGGACACCTGGGTGCTGATCTGCTCCAGCTGCGCGGTCGACCAGGGACTGTGGCGCTGGGCCGGTTCGGCGTGCGACTCCTTCACCGCGGTCTCCAGGTGCTCCCTGACCTGCCGTGATCGCGCCCTCAGCTCGTCGACGGCCGCCGGATCGGTCGCTCCGACGTCGGCATAGCCGGTCAGCAGCTCGGGGAGCAGCCGGTCCTGCACCCGCAGCCACTCCGCGAGCAGGCCCGGCAGCCGCCGGGTGGACCAGGTCGGCCAGACCAGGAAGATGAGTACGGCGAGCGCGGCGCCGACCACGGTGTCGGCGGCGCGTGCCCACGCCGTGGGCCCGGGCAGCCCGCCGACGTGGTGGATCAGGAAGACGATCCAGGTGGTCAGCCAGAGGTTGAGCATCAGCTGTCCGGTCCGCAGGGTCACGAACGAGGCCGCCGCCAGCACCACCGACGCGACCGCAAGGCCGAGGGGTGACCAGTGCGGCAGGGACAGCGCCCAGGCGAGCAGACCGCCCAGCACGGCCCCGGTCGCCCGTCCCCAGCCGCGGGCGATGGTGTGCCCGTACTCCGGGAAGAGCACCAGCATGGTGGTCAGGGCGACCCAGAAGCCGTGCGCGGAGATGCCCAGCCCGCCCCATCCGCCGATCGACCGGCCGATGACCTCGGCGACCCCCACGCCCACCGCGAGCCGCACCGCATGGCGGAAGATCGGCGACTGCGGATGGAGCTGCGCCCGCATCCGGCGAGCGGTGCGTGCCGCGGAGGCGGTGCCCGCGTACAGGCCGGGCACCTCGGAGTGGGGCTCCAGTGCGTCGCCGAGGCGGTCGTCGGTCGAGCGCAGGGCCAGCTGCTCGGCCGGCCGCAGCCGCGTGGCCAGGTCGCGCACGCTGCGCACGGGCGAGGCGGCCGCCCACGACTCCAGGACGGTCCAGACCTCCTCGAGGGTGCGGTGCTCGCGGCCGGAGGCCACCGTACGGGAGATGCCGTCCAGCACCTGAGCGGCGGCGGCCAGTACTTCCTGGCTCCCGGCCGCTGTCTCCGTGGGTGCCGTCAGCCGCACGGTCTGCAGCACGCGACGGATGCGCTCGGCCTCTCCCAGCAGTCCGAACATGGCCGCCGCCGGCGGTCGGCTGAACTGCGGCAGCAGGTCCAGGGCCTGCCGGGCCGCCGTGAACGGAGCGGACCGGGCCAGGGCGGCGGAGTCCGCCGTGACCGAGGCCTCGGCGAGTGCCCGGTACAGAGCCGTCAGGGCACGGCGCTGGGCGGCGAACCGAGGACCGTACGGCGGGAGCAGCTGGACCACCACGACGAGTCCGGTCCCGGTCGCGATCCACCCGGCGACCACCAGGCCGCCGTGCACGTCGGGAGCGAGATCACCCGTGATCATCAGCCCGATGAGCGTGAGGCAACCCCGGATGCCGGGCGCGACGCCCAGCGTCCGCCACAGCCCGGCGGCGAACGCCGCGAGCGCGAGCAGCAGGAGGAACAGCCAGGTGGTGTCGTGCACCAGGGCCCCCAGCACCGCCATCGCGCTGAAGGCCGCGGCCATCCCGAGCGCGTTGACCACACGGTGCCGCAGTGGGCTCAGCAGCGTGCCGATGCCGCAGATGAACGCTCCGACGCTGGCCATGGCCCCGGCGACAGGGTCGTCCAGCAGCCGGCCGAGGACCGTGGCGAGCAGCACGGCCAGTACGGCCCGCGCGATGGCCGACGGAGCCGCGAAGACCTGCTGCACGCGCAGCCCCTCCCGGCCGATCGTGACCAGCGACGACCACCAGCGCATGTCCGGGGCTCCTTACTTCTCCGTATGCCCGAAGGTGAGGGGGAGACCGAGCTGGACACGCTCGGTGACCCAGCGGGTCGGCCGGTGGCGAGGGTCACCCGTGGTGCGGTGGAGTCCCTCCTGCAGGGTGAGCAGTCGCCGCCGTCCGATCAGCTCGCCCCAGGCGAGCGGGCCGTGCGGGTAGCCGAGGCCGGCCGTGACCGCCGCGTCGATGTCGTCGGGGGTGGCGATGGAGCGCTCGGCGATGGATGCCGCCACCGAGACGATCGAGGACAGCAGCCGCTGGGCGACCGATCCCGCGGTGTCCCGGACGACCGTGACGGTCGCACCGGACCTGGTCAGGACCGCCTGCGCGTCGCGCACCACATCCGGGTCCGCCGCGGGGGTCGTGGCCAGCACTCGGCGCGGCGTGTCGAGCGACAGAGCGTCAATGCCCAGGGTACGCCGGGTGGGCAGGCCGTCGCCGAAGATCGCGGCGGCCACGGTCGTACCCCACGTGGGAACCAGGACGATCGCCCGGTCGGACGCCGACAGGTCGGCGCCGGCCCGGGCCAAGGTCTGGCGCAAGGCGTCGGCGTCCGGTCCGTCACCCGCGACCTGGACCGGCCGGTCGGCATCACCGGTGATCGGTTCCTCGGCCGGGGCTGGGGCGTCGGGAGCGTACGAGTAGAAGCCGCGCCCGGTCTTGCGGCCGTACAGCCCGGCCGCGACCCGGTTGGGCGTCAGGTAGGAGGCCCGGAGCCGGTCGGAGTAGCGGAAGCCGCGCCAGATCGCGTCGATGACCGCGGCCGATACGTCCAGGCCGGTGAGGTCCATGAGCTCGAACGGCCCCATGCGCAGGCCCAGTACGTCGCGGGCGATCCGGTCGATTCCGACCGGATCGGCGACCGACTCCTCCAGCAGGGCCAATGCCTCGGTGGCCAGACCGCGGCCGGCGTGGTTGATCAGGAAGCCGGGGGTGTCGGTCACCGTCACCGCACGGTGCCCGGTCTCCTGGACCAGCTTCACCAGAGCGGGCGGGATGTCCGGGCGGGTCAGCTCTCCAGGGATGACCTCCACGATCTTCATCAACGGCACGGGGTTGAAGAAGTGCAGCCCGACCAGTCGCGAGGGGTCGGACAGCCGCGCGGCGATCTGGGTGACCGGCAGCGACGAGGTGTTCGTCGCGAGGACGGTCCGGGCGGGCAGGATCCGCTCGAGCCGCTGGAACAGCTCCGCTTTGACGTCGAGGTCCTCGAGGACCGCCTCGATGACCAGATCCACGTCCTGGCCCGGTGCCATCGGCTCGTCCAGCGGGATCAGCCGCTCGGCCGCGGCCGTGGCGTCCTCGGGTGTGATGCGGTGCTTGCTCGCGGCCCGCGCGAGCATGTGACGGACGAATTCGATCGCGTCCTGGACGGCTTCCTTGCGGGCGTCGGCCAGTTCGACGGTGTGACCGGCGGTGGCGGCCCACTGGGCGATGCCGCGGCCCATCACGCCGGTGCCGATGATTCTGATGTGCACGTGGGTCTCCTTTGGATCGGCGTGGACAGTCGGTCGGGACCGCGGGTTCAGCGCGGCCCTGTGCGCTCGGGTCGACGCGCGTGTGCGACAAGCGCAGTTGTTCGCCTGTGCCCGACCGCGCGAGGATGCCCAGGTCGGTGATCGCCCGGTGACGCCTTCCCCGAGTGGGCGGTCATGGGCGGGCTCATGGCCCGTAGGCAGCGGATCGGCCCGGTACTCCTCGGCCGAACGCTGAGCTGATCGGGACGTCGGGCGACCTCGTGGGCCATGTGGCCGGGAATCGGGCCGGCCCGGCTGAGAATGTTTCTGATGCGCCGGCGAGTCTCATGTCCGGCACCCGTCGCACGCGCTGGGGCCGAGCAGCACGCCGGACAGCGTGGATACGGGACAGTCCCCGACGGTCAGGCTTCCAGCACGACCGCGATCCCCTGCCCCACGCCGATGCAGAGTGCCGCGAGGCCGATCCCACCGCCTCGCCTGCGCAGTTCATGGGCCAGATGCAGGGTGATTCGCGCACCTGACGCACCGAGGGGGTGGCCGATGGCGATGGCTCCGCCGTGGATGTTCACGCGCTCGGGGTCGAGTTCGGGCCAGGATGTGAGGCAGGCGAGCGACTGGGCGGCGAAGGCCTCGTTGAGTTCGACGAGGTCGACGTCCTGCCAACGCAGTCCCGCGCGGGCCAGCGCCTTGTCGGCGGCTTCGACGGGAGCGATCCCGAAGATGTCCGGGTCGTTGCCGACGACAGTACGGGAGACGATCCTGGCGAGCGGATCGCCCTTGATCCCCGCGTGGGAGTTCGCGATGAGCAGGCAGGCCGCGCCGTCGTTGAGCGGGGAGGAGTTGCCTGCGGTCACCGTGCCGTCCGGGCGGAAGGCGGGTCGCAGGGCGGCCAGCTTCTCCAGGGTGGTGTCCTCCCGGATTCCTTCGTCGCGCGTCAGGTTCGATCCGGCCGGTGCGACGAGTTCGTCGTCAAAGACGCTGTCGCGACAGGCCTGCGCGGCAAGCCGGTGGCTGCGCAGCGCGAAGGCGTCCTGTTCCTCGCGGCTGATGCCAAACTTGTCCGCCAGGATCTCGGCGGTCTCTCCGTTGGAGACCGTCCACTGGGCGGGCAGCCTGGGGTTGGTCATACGCCACCCCAAGGTGCTGGAGTAGAGGGTCTGATCGGCTGCGGGGAACCCCCGTTCCGGCTTGGGCAGGACCCAGGGCGCGCGGCTCATCGACTCGACGCCGCCCGCGAGGAGCACGTCGGCGTCCCCCGACTCGATCGCGCGGCTCGCCTGGACGACCGCTTCGAGACCGGAGCCGCAGAGGCGGTTGACGGTGGCTCCCGGGACGGACGTCGGCAGACCGGCCAGAAGTGCGCTCATCCGGGCCACGTTGCGGTTGTCCTCGCCTGCTCCGTTGGCGTCTCCCAGGAAGACGTCGTCGATGCGCGCGGGATCCAGGTCCGGGTGCCGGGCGAGGAGGGCGGTGATGACCTCGGCCGCGAGGTCGTCGGGCCGGATGTGGGCCAGTGCCCTTCCGTGCCGGCCGAAGGCGGTTCGCACGCCGTCGTAGATGTAGCTTTCGGCTGTCATGTCAGTTCTCCTCCCGGTGGGTCAGGCGAAAGCGGCTATACCGGTGATGTCGCGGCCGACGATGAGGGACTGGATGGAGTCCGTCCCCTCGTAGGTGTGGACCACTTCCATGTCGGTGAGGTGACGGGCCACGTCGTTCTCCAGCAGGAGCCCGTTGCCTCCGAGCATGTCGCGGGCTTCCCGGCACAGGTCACGGGCCCTATCGCAGACGTGCATCTTCAACAGCGACGCCTGTGCGTTGCGGTACCGTCCGCTGTCCTGCAGGGCTGCCGCGCGGAAGCACAGGAGCTGCATGGACGTGAGCTCCCCGAGCATCCTGGCGAGCTTGTACTGGATGAGCTGGAAGCTGGCGATCGGCTTCCCGAACTGGTGGCGGGTCAGGGCGTAGCGCGCGGCGATCTCGTACGCCGCGGTGGCGTGCCCCAGTGCTTCCCACGCCACCAAAGAACGCGTGGCGCTCAGGACGGTGGAGACATCCCGGAACGAGCGGGTATCGGCGAGGAGGTTGTCGTGGGGGACGAAGACATCGTGAAGCTGGATGTCCGCCTGGGGGACGGCTCGCTTGCCGATCTTCCCGAGGATGGGGGAGGCCTGGAATCCGTCCGGGTAGCGGCCATCGGTCTTCTCCACGGCGAAGCCCCGCACCTTGCCGTCGGCCTCGTCCCGCGCCCAGATGATCACGACATCGGCGATGTGCCCCAAGCCGATCCAGCGTTTCGCACCGGACAGGAGGTATCCGTCGCCGTTGCGGCGCGCGCTGGTCTCCAGCCGCACCGAGTCCGAGCCGTGCTGGGGCTCGGTGAGACCGAAGGCGCCGAGCTTGTCGAGCCGGGCGAGCGACGGAAGCCATCGCTGCTTCTGCTCATCGTTGCCGAAGCGGTCGAGGGTGCCCATGACCAGGCCTGAGTGCACGGCGTTGATGGTGTTGAAGCTCCCGTCACCACGGGAGAGTTCCATCGCGACCAGGCCCGTCTGGAACTGAGTGAGGCCGGGTGCTCCGTAACTGTTCGCCGTCGTGCCGGCCACGCCCACCTTCGCGAAGGCCGGCAGGAGGGCCTGCGGGAACTCCGCCCGTTCCCAGTAGCCGTTGATGACGGGCAGAAGGTCGTCTTGCACGAAGGATCGGACGCGCTGGACGAGTTCGCGGTCCTCGTCCGACAGCAGCTCGTGCAGGCCGTAGTAGTCGGTGTCCACGGGGCGTGTCGGGATGCCTTCGACGGGGTCGGGTACTGCGGTCATCGGGGATCCCTTTCGTTGAGTGCGGAAGACGGGCCGTCGAGCCAGGCGAGGATCTCCTCGCGGTGTTCGCCGAGTCCCGGTGGTGCGTGTCGGTACGTGGGAGGCGTGGCCGAGAAGGTGATGGGGTTTCGGATACCGGGAAGGGCCCGGTCACCCTTGCCGCTCAGGACGACGGGTTCGAGTCCGAGCCGGGTCGCGGCGGCCAGACCGCCGGCGGTGTCCTGGATGGGGGCTGCCGGTATCGACGCGCTGGTCAGGAGGTCGAACCACTGGTCGGCGGTGCGCTCGGACAGGGCGTGGGTGAGCAGCGGCCGCAGGTGGTCCCGGTTCACGCTGCGGGCGTGAGCGGTGCCGAAACGGGGGTCGTCGGCCAGCTCGGGCAGTCCGAGCACCCGGCAAAGGCGCCGGAACTGCCGGTCGTTGCCGATGGCGATGACCAGCTGTCCCTCGCGCGTCTCGAAGGGCGCGTACGGGTAGAGGCTGGGGTGCTCGTTGCCCATCCGGTGCAGCACGGTCCCTGCCATGACGTACGCGCCGGTCTGGTTCACCATGCCGGACAGGGCGGACATCAGCAGGCTCAGCTCGACGTGCTGGCCTTCACCGCTGCGGATGCGGTGGTGCAGGGCCGCAAGGATGCCGATCGCGGTGTGCAGGCCGGTCATGACGTCGACGATCGGCACGCCGGCCCGCAGCGGCGGTGCATCGGGTGTGCCGGTGACGTCCATCAGGCCGGACATCGCCTGGACGAGGAGGTCGTATCCGGGCAGCCCTGCGGCCTGCGGCCGGGTGCCGAAGCCGCTGATCGAGGCATAGACGACGGCGGGGTTCTCCTTCGCGACCGAGGGATGGTCCAGCCCGAAACGGGCCGCACCTCCCGGCTTGAAGTTCTGCAGGACGACGTCCGCGCGGCGCGCGATCCGCTGGGCCGTGCCGAGGTCCGTGGGGTTCGTCAGGTCCAGCACGATGGATCGCTTGTTGCGGTTCAGGGAGAGGTAGTAGGTCGAGTTCTCACCCAGGGTGGGCGGCTTGTAGTGCCGTGTCTCGTCACCGGCGGGACTCTCGATCTTGATGACCGTGGCTCCGAGGTCGGCGAGCAGCATCGAGCAGTAAGGACCGGCCAGTACACGGCTGAAGTCGGCCACGACGACGCCGTCAAGGGGGCCGGTGGTGGCCACTGGGCCCGCCTCTTCAGGGTCCGTGGTGGGCAACAGCATCGTTGCTCCCTTCTCTCCTGTCGCTTACCGCACTCACGTGCGACATTTCCCAGGCTGCGCCTCGTTTTGATATGAGTCCAATACCTAATTGGACGAGTACTATTTCAATGGCGACATCAATGGCGAGGCGGGCGGAGGATGTCATGGAGATCCAGGACGTGCAGGTGTTCCTGGCCGTGGCGGAGGAGCTGCACTTCGGCCGTGCCGCCGAGCGGTTGCACTTGGCCCAGCCTCCGGTCAGCCGCAGCGTGCGCCGTCTGGAGGAGGAACTCGGGGCCCGCTTGTTCGAGCGGACCACGCGCAGTGTTCGCCTGACCGCGGAAGGGGAGGCCCTGCGTGGCCCGGCCCAGGACATGCTGGAGGCCCATCGCCGCGCCCTCCTGGTCGTGAAGGCGGCAGGACGAGGTGAAGTGGGCTTGGTACGAGTGGCGTTCGCCGGGGCGTCGACCCACTCGATGGTCGGCAGACTGGCCCGGCAGGTGCGTCAGGACTACCCGGGCATCCAGATCGAGCTCCACAGCCAGAACTTCGCCATGCCCGCGCTCAGCAAGGTGCTGAGGGGGGAGATGGAGATCGGCTTCTCCCGCTGGGACGGCGCCATCCCGGGCCTCGCGGCACGCGTAGTGGCGCACGAGAACCTCGTCGTCGCCGTAGCCGCCTCGCATCGCCTTGCCCAGAGGAAGACCGTCCGCATCGAGGAGCTGGCGCACGAGCCGTTCGTCTCGCTGCCGCCCTACTCCGGCTCGGTACTCATCGACCGGCTGCGCAGCCTTTCGCACAGCGCCGGCTTCTCGGCGGACATCGTCCAGGTCGCGCCCGACACGTGGACCCTGCTGGCCCTCGTCGAGGCGGAGGTGGGCTGCGCCCTGACGCTGACGACGGTCGCCGACAACGTCAGCACACCGGGCGTGCGCTTCCTACGGGTCACGGATCATTACGAACCGATCGCGCTGAGAATGGCTTGGCGTGAAATGGGAGCCAAGGGCGCCATGGCGACGGTGCTGCGGCTGGCCGAGCGGGTGCTGCCGACCCCGACGGCCGGATGACCAGGGGTGGAAGATCCTTGGGACGCGACCGAGGCCCAGATCAGCGGGGTGGTACCCGGAGACCTGGGCCTCGGTCATTGGTGGTGGCTGCTCCGGGCCGCCGTGCCGCCTACCCGCCGGACGGGCCGTGCGCGGGCCGATGGCAGAGGGCGAGCGCAAGTGCCTGCCGGCTGAGGTGGGTCACGCGCGTTCGCGCGAGCGGGACGCCGGCGGGATGCTCTGCTCGTACTGGAAGACGTTGTACGGGTCGTACTTGGCCTTGATCTCGCGCAGCCGGTCGAAGTTGGATCCCCAGTAGGCGGTTTCCCAATCCTGCTGCGCGATGTTCGGCACGTTGACGTAGGCGCCGTTCACGTAGGGCCGCAGCGCCTGGCTGAACTCGGCGATCCAGGCCTGGGCCTGCGGGGTGAGCGGGTCGGAGACGCCTGGCTGGTCGCTGCGCTTCCCCCAGCCGGCGCCGGGCTCGGAGTAGAAGAGCGCGTTGCGATGCGGGAAAGCGGTGCCGCCCCGGGGCTCCTCCTGACCCAATGCCACGTAGCGTAAGTTGATCATGCTGTGAGAGTGAGTGCTCGGGCGTTGACGAGGTGGATTGTGGGCGGCGCCGGATGGCGGGTGCCGGTGTCGGCAGGACGCTTGACGCGGTAGCTGTTGTGCCGGGCGCGCTTGACGACACGGGGGTAACTGCGATGGCGGCGGCGGGGGTTGAGGTTCTTCTTGCGGGTGATGTCGGCGCGGACCCTGGCCAGGATGGCGTCCAGGTCCTCAGGGGAAATAGCCGCCGGGTCGGCGACGCGGCGGCGGACGATGCGCAGGGTGCGGGTGAATTTGACCCGGTCGGGGTCGATGTCGGCCTCGGTGGCGGCCCGGCAGATCAGGGCGGAGATCGCGTAGTGGGTGAGCAGGTAGCCGTACAGCTCCTGCCGGACGAGGTCCGGGCTCTTGGAACGCAGGATGCGGCCTGGGCCGCGTAGGGCGGTCTTCAGGTCATCGTTGGACTGCTCGTGCTCCCAGCGCTGGTGGTACGCGTGAGCGAGCAGGGGGGCGGGGGCGTTCGTGTGGTCGGTGATCGTGGTGATCAGGCAGATCAGCTCCCGCTCGGCGTCGGTGCCGCGGTCGGGGACCTCGTACTCGACCACGCGCACCACTCGGGCGGCTGCGGGATCGACCTCCCGCCCGGCGCGGGCGTCTTCCAGCAGTCGGCCCCGCGCCGCCGTGTTGAGGCGGGGGGAGTAGACCAGGGAGAGGTAGGAGCCGTCGGGCAGGTCCGCGACCAGCGGGAGGGTGAGCGTGTCGCCGACGCGCCAGAGCAGGTCAGCGCCGGTCCCGGCGGCAGCGCACCACTGCTCGAAGCCGAAAAAGCCCCGGTCGGCCAGCAGCAGCATGTCCTCTTCCAGGCGCTCGAACAGATGGAAGGCCAGGGTCTGCTCGCCGGCGCGCTTGCCGGCGATCGGCCCGATCGCCGCCCCGATCGGGGCGCGGGAGCCGGTCTCGACCAGGGTGAGCACCCGCGCCTTGGGGAAGGCGGAGGGATTGGCGGCGGTCCCGGAGCGGCCGAACGCCTCGGCGTTGGATTCGGTGTCGGGCAGGTCCCACTCCATGCCGTCGATGGAGACCAGGCGGCGGGGCCCGAGCCAGGCCCCGCGGGTGAGCTGCTCCGCGACCGGCTCGGTGATGCGGTCGAAGATCTCCGCGAGCGGTTCGGAGCCCAGGCGCTTGCGGGCCTGGGTGATCGCGCTGGTCGTGGGCACCTCCCAGGCCCGGTCCCAGCAGCCCCACCGCTCCAACGGCTCCGAAAGGCGGGTGATGGCCTCTTCGTAGTCGTCGTCCGCGAACAGCGCCAACGCCATCACCAGGTACACCACCACATGCGGCGGGAGCTTCCCGTCCGACCGTCTGGCCTGCCGTCCGAACGCCCGCACCGCGTCGTCGATCACATCACGTGGGACCGAGCCCGCCAGCAGCCCGATCGAGATCCACTCCGGCAACCGCCCGCCTGCACCAGCACCCTGAGTCACGGTCAGCAACCTACCGCCCGGAGTCGAAGGCGGCCCCACGCCCTTGATCAACTTACGCTACGTGGCATTGCCTCCTGACCGCCCCGCCGAAGGCCTGGGTGAAGAAATTGCTGTCGTCCGTAGGGGCGTTCTGCATGAATGAGGCGATCACGTCGATTGCCGTCTTCGGGAACGGTCTGGTGGTGAACTGGGAGAAGAACTTCCAATTCGCGGGTTCGGCCGCGGTCGGAATCTGGAATTTCGCATACACCACGCCCCAGTTGTCGACCTCAACCGAGACCTGGGGGCTGCCGACCGACAGGATCGGGGCCAGCAACTGCCGCGCCTCTGCCTCCGATCCTTCCGCGAGAACTGCGAACAGCAGGATCTGGTTCTTGTGGATCTCAAGCTGGGTGCCGAGACGGTTATCCGCGACCGGTGCCGTACGCTGCCATGCGTCGAAGACCCCTCGCAGGTCGTCCTGCAGAACCTCGGCTCCGGATCACGTCGCTTGCAGATAAGTGACGCTCTTCAGCGGAGCCACGCTGTAGGTGAGTGACGTGACGATCCCGAAATTGCCGTTTCCCGCCCCGCGGAGCGCCCAGAGCAGGTCCGAGTGGTTTTCCAGATCCACCCTGATCGCCTTGGCGCACTCCGTACCCGACGCGACGACGATCTCGGCCCCCACAAGGCTGTCGCAGGCCATGCCGAGCCAGCGCGTGAGGAAGCCGAATCCGCCGCCGAGCGTCGCACCGGACAGGCCTACGCTGCCCCCGTTCCCGTCGTCACCGCGAGGTCCTGCTTCGCGAGTGTGGTCACCGCTTCCAACTGGTTGAGCCCAGCGCCGACTGTCGCGATACGAGAGCGGGTGTCGATGTGGACCGACTTCAACTCGCTGATGTCGATCACGAGGCCGTTGTCCACGTTCGACCAGCCCTCAAGGGCGTGGCGGCCGCTCCGCACCCGCACCGCCACGTCGTTCTGCCGCGCCCACGTCAGGGCGTTGACCACGTCCTGGGTGTTCTGGGCGAAGACGATGACCAGCGGATAGTGGGAGAAGAGCTGGTCCCAGCCGAGGCGCGCGTCCGTGTATCCGGCGTCTTCGGGGTGGACGATGCGGCCGGTCAGCTGCGCCCGCGGGCACTTCCCGTTCTCGTGCCCGTGGCTCGCGGCGCTCGCGTACGGGGCCTCCACGGCCGTAACGCCCGGGACGGCGACCGCGCCGGCTCCGGCGACCGCCGTCGCCTTGAACAGGCCGCGACGCGAAAAGTCGTGCATGGTTCGTATCCTCTCGACCGGGATACGCCAGTAATTGGCTGGAAAAAAAATCTCGTCCGCCGACTGGCGTGTTCAATCCCTTGTGAAAAACCCCTGGGGCCCGCACAGTAACCGGAGTGATCGTTAAGGTGTTGCCTGACACGCCTACCAGGCGCGATGACGACATGTTGCACGCTGTCGGGACGAGTGCGAATCACAAATACGGGCCTGCAACGACTGTGGGCGAGAAGCGCGCGCGGAGGGTAATTTCCCTCACTCGGCCCCGTTTTTGGAAAACTCCGGAAGTGTTTCCGTCCTTTTAATGCTAATCCGTCGTCTTGGCGCCCATGGCCAACTGCAAGCAGGAGCCGAGGTGCACGGGCCAGAGTAAGGGGTTGTCCAGGTAGGCGCTGCCCGCGACCAGAGGGCCGTCTTCGTAACCCGGGTCTTCGAATTTAGTGGGGGTGCGCCTCCCGGCGGCTCCGGCGTGTGGTTGCACAGCGTGACCGGAGTCGTTGGTTGGCTCGGTTCCGGAAGCCGAAGGCGTTACGCGCTTCGAGTTTGATGAGGCGGTTGTTGCCTTCGGAGGCGGCGTTGGTGATTCCAGTGGTCAGGTAGGTCTCGATGCCGTCCCACCACTGCTCGATGGTCTCGGCGAGGGTGACGAGTTCGGGCAGGTGGGCGTGGTCGGCGACGTGGGCGAGGAAGCGGTGGCGGGCGGCGGAGATCGCGGAGTGGTCGGGGGTGGTGTGGGCGCGGCTGACGGCGAGGTGCAGGAGGTCGCGCAGGAGTTCTTTGGCCTGCCAGGCGGTGTAGATCTGTCGGCCGTAGGTGCCCATGTGGTCCAACTCGACCTTAAAGAGGGTGTGTTGGTCCTCGGTGAGGTCTTCTTTGTTTCGGCGCAGGAGTTTGCGGACGGTGTAGATGCTGTCGCCTTTGCGGGCTCGGCGGCCGTGCTGCTTCCAGGTGAGGCGGCGGCGCAGGTCGGCGAGGTGGCGCTGGGCGAGTTGGACGATGTGGAAGCAGTCGACGACCACGGCCGCATGCGGCAGGGCACGCTGGACGGCGGCACGGAAGGTGGAGCACAGGTCGATGGCGACGTAGCGGACCTGCTCGCGCCAGGAGGCGGGCTGGGCGGTGAGCCAGTCGGCGACCGAGGCCGCGTTACGGCCCTCGACCTGGCCGAACAGCCCTTGTCCGCCGATCGCGTCGACGAAACCGATGTGCCAGGCGTCCGCGACGAGTTCCCACTTCTCCGTGGCCGGGTTCTGCTTCCACACCGGCTTGCCCCGCCGGGTCTCGTCGATCCCTATCGCCGAGGTCGCGGGCGGGGTCTCGGGCAGGACCTGGGCGGCGTAGTCCTCGAAGCATTGCTGCACGATCGGCCAGCTCAGGTGCAGGTCGCGGCCGGCCTGCACGACGGTGCGGCCGCCGTCGCAGACCGCGGCCCCCGCCGCCTGGCGCAGGGCGGTGGTGGTGCGCATCCCCGCGGGCACCGCGCGTATCGCCTCGGTGAACGAGCCGCGTGGGCACGCGGGGTCGGTGCAGTGCCAGCGTGCCTTGCGCCATCGGATGCTCACCGGGCGCCCACCGCTGGGCAGGTGTCTGGGCCGGGTGGTGCGGTAGTCCTTCAGCCGGGTGGCGAAGACCCCGCAGGCGGGGCAGGCCCGGGCGGAGTCCTCGTTCGTGACCACGTACACCGTCGAACCGCCCGCCCCATCGTCCTTGACCTGCGTCACACTCACCCCCTCCAGCCCCAGAAGTCGCGTTGCCGCCTCGTTGATCCCGGTATCGTCGATGTTCAAGCCCGTGGGGTTTCATGATCGGTTGCCTAGACAACAACCATGATCACGAAGGCCCGCGGGCTCCTTGCATCTGGGCCACCCGCACCCCAACCACCTCACACAGAGTGACCGGCCAGCCCGCCCGTCACCGCCGCACCCCCATCAAGTTCGAAGACCCCGTAACCCGGGATGTGCGGCATGTGCGGGGCCCGCCTATTCGCGTTCAGGGCGTGGTTCGACACTGGACGGGAGGCCGTGGATCCCTGGGGCGTCGACGGCGTCGTCCGGGATGTCGAGGGGGCAGATGCTCCAGTTCTGGGCTATGCGCATGACATCGGCTTCTCGCGGCATGGCAGCGTTCCATGCGTCCCATTGCGGTTCCTGCCAGTCCTGCCATCCGTCCTCGAGCCAGCGCTGTCCGACACCGAGTTCCCTCTCGGCATCGGTGGGTTCGCCGATGTGCAGCGGAACGTCGCCCTGCATGCCGATGTAGCAGTAGGCGCGGGTCAGCTCGCCGGATTCCACCTTGGCCCAGGCGTGGTATTCGCCGATGCGGTCGGTGGCGAAGTACTGGACGTCCCCAAGTTGCGTACCCAGCGTCCGGAGCCAGGTGGGAAAGCGTGGATCGGTGGCGTCGATCCCGGCAGGCAAGTGGATCCGACCGTGGGCGATCGTCCAGTCGGGGACGGGCCTGGCCACGAAGACTCCCTGCCGGTAGGCAGCGCCGGTGCCCTCTGTCCAGTCCACGGTCCGCCGGTGTCGCAGGCCGAGAGCGTCGGCGACCTCCTCCGGTGTGGCGTCCTGCACAGCGAGCCATGATGTCTTGTAGCCGATGCCCATGATCCCTCCCACCCGGGGTGACTCAGGGATCATCACAGGTGGTACTGACACGCTGGACGGTCTCCGGTCCGGTAGGGCCAGGACCGTGTGCTCTTGCCGGTTGGTTCTGAAGGGGAGTTCCGGCTCGGCTCGGACGAGTCGAGGGGGAGGCCTCCACGAGCTGTGACGCTCCTGTTGCCGGAACTGTGGGCTCCGTCACGGTCGACGTGTTCTCGGGTTGGTTGGCTCACCCGATGGCGTATCTGCTCCTGTTGCTCATCCCGGCCGGGCTGGTCGTCCCCTTCGCCTTCGCCGGGTACGGCTTCGGCACCCTGGGCAGGGTCGGCCTCCGGCACGCCGACCGCCAGGTGTGGTTGCGGAGTCTCGCCGCGTTCCTGGGCGCCGGCGCGGCCGCCTTGTACGCGTGGGGCCTGCTCGGTGTCGGCGGCGCGGTCTTGGACGCGGAGGACGGCGGTACCGATTCGGCGCCGTTGCGGCCCTGCCGGACGCCGGGCCAGTGGGAGCGAGCGCTGCATGTCGTCGACTACACCGTGGACTACGTGCCCCTCCGGTTCGTCTGCGTGACGAAGGACGGCGGAAGCTACGCCGCCGAAGCCGTTCCGGGCTACGTCAACCCGGGCGTGGTGGGCTTCGCGCTGGCCGGCGTCGTGTGCGCCGGCACCGCGGCCTTCGCATCGCAGCGGCGCGGCGCAGTGGAGCCCGGTTGAACCGGTCCCGCCACGGATTCGCCGACCGGCGGCTCATGGCCGGGCGCGGCTGATCGTCAGGTCCGATCGCGCCGCCCTGTGCAGCTTGTCGAACTCCTGGACCACCCCGCGCAGCCGGTGGCCGGACCTGTCGAGCGTTCGTCCGTGTCCGTCCAGGACACCGCCCGACCGCACCTCCGTGTCCGACCGGACCGAAGCCCCCGGCCGTAGGCGGCCGGGGGCTTCGGTCTTCCTTCGTTCCGTCAACTCCTTGTCAGTACTTGCCTCGTGACGACTCACCGGGCGGCGCCTCGTGCGCGTGCTTCAGGCGCATCCGTGTGTCCACCGTGCTCTCCACCGCCACCTCCGCCCAGAAGCGGTGACAGGAGACGAAGACCGCCAGTTCGCGCTCGCGCTGCCGGAGCTTCTCCACCTCGGCCTGTTCGTCCTCGGTCCAGCCCGGGGAGGCGGGGCGCTCCACCTTGCGCCAGCCGGTGTCGTCGCTGAATGCGTCGAGCGGCTCCACCGACCAGGGAAGCCGCTTCAGCAGGGCCAGAAGCTCGGCCCGGACCTGATGCAGCTCCTCCTGACCAGCGAGGAGGTCACTCGGAAAGTCATAGGTCGCAGCCACGCCGCAATGCTACGCCTGTTCGATTTTGCGATGCGAGCCGCTTCTTCCGGTTCACTCGAACGGTTGACCGGCGCGGAGATCTTCAGGGCGAGTTGCCCAGGTCCGCCTGCCCGGGTCGAATTGGACAGGTGAAACTGGACAGTTTTACCTGAAGGAATTAGCGTGTCGGGCATGGACCAGAAGCCCGAAGGCGTCTCCGAATCCGCCGCCCGGGCGGCTCGTGACCTGCGCGTCGTGTTCAGCCGGCTGCGGCGCCGTATCAGAGAGGTCGCCGGGGACGAGGAGCTCACGCCCTCCCAGGTGTCCGCGCTCACCCTGATCAGCAAGGGCGGCGCCGCCACCGCCAGCACCCTGGCGTCCGCCGAGGGTGTGCGTCCGCAGTCGATGGCCGCCACGCTCGCCGTCCTCGAACAGTTCGGACTGATCCGGCGCAGTCCCGATCCTGACGACGGCCGCCGCCAGTTGGTCACTCTCACCGAGGCCGGACGCGAGCGTGTCGAAGGCGACCAGCAGGCCCGCGAGGAATGGCTCACCCGTGCCCTGCAGGACCGCTACACGGAGGAGGAGCGCCAGACCGTGCTGGCAGCGCTCGCGCTGATGGAACGGCTGACCCGCCAGTGATACCGAAACCGGCCGGCGCGCCGGCCGCGACCCGGCGCCCCGCCCCGGCCGGCCGCTTCGACCGCCGGCTCATCGCCCCGATGATCCTGGGGTCGGTCCTCAACCCGATCAACTCCGCGATGATCGCCGTGGCGCTCGTCCCGATCGGCATCGCCTTCGGGGCACCGCCCGCCGAGACCGCCTGGCTCGTGTCGGCGCTCTACCTCGCCACCGCCGTGGGGCAGCCCGTCATCGGGCGGCTGGTCGACATGCACGGGCCGCGCCGCCTCTATCTGACCGGTACGGCCCTGGTGGGCGCCGCCGGCCTGATGGGTGCGCTCGCGCCGTCCCTCGGTCTGCTGATCGCCGCGCGCGTGCTGCTCGGCCTCGGCACCTCGGCCGCGTATCCGGCGTCCATGCAGCTGACCCGGAACGAGGCCGAGCGCACCGGGCGGGACAGCCCGGCCCTGGTGCTGACCGCGCTCTCCGTCGCCAACCAGACCGTTGCCGTCGTCGGGCCGGCGCTCGGCGGATTCCTGATCGGCGTGGGCGGCTGGCGTGCGATCTTCACGGTCAACGTGCCGCTGTCCGCGGCCTGTCTGGTCCTCGGGACGCTGTGGCTGCCCCGGTCGAAGGTCGTCCAGGACCGGCGCGCCGTCGATCTGCCGGGCATGGTGCTCTTCACCGCCATGCTCCTGTCCCTCATGTTCTTCCTGATGAGCCCGCACCTGACGCACTGGTGGATGCCACTGCTCGCCGTCGTGGCCGCAACGGGCTTCGCCCTGCGGGAGTTGCGGACGCCCGGGCCGTTTATCGACCTGCGGGTGCTCGGCGGCAATGTCCCGCTGCTCGCCACGTATCTGCGCCAGTTCCTCGGCTACACCACCGCGTACGCGTTCCTGTACGGGTTCACCCAGTGGCTGGAGGAGGGGCGCGGGCTGGGCCCGTCCGCCGCCGGTCTGGTGCTGCTGCCGCTGTCGGCGAGCGCCCTGGCCGTCTCCGGTATCACCGGGCGCCGTGAGGCGGTGCGCGGCAAGCTGCTCGTCGGCGGCGTGGTCCAGGTCGTGGGCTGCGCCGGGCTGCTCATGCTGAACTCCGGCAGTCCGGTGTGGCTGCTGCTCGCCGTCGGCGTCGTCATGGGTGTCCCGCAAGGCCTGATCGGACTCGCCACCCAGAACGCCCTCTACCGGCAGTCCGCTCCCGAGCGCATCGCCTCCGCCGCCGGACTGCTGCGCACCTTCATGTACCTCGGCGCACTGGGCGCCTCAGCCGCCAACGCGGCCTTCTTCGCCCACGGCGCCGACTCGACGGGGCTGCACCACCTGGCCCTGTTCATGGCAGCGGGATCCGTCCTGCTGGTGCTGGTCACGCTGCCGGACCGTTCCTTGTCCACCTCCACCTCCCCTTCGCGCACACCCACGTCAGGAAAGGCCTGATCCATGGCTCTCACCACCCTCGACCCGCGCACCGCGCTGGTCGTGATCGACCTGCAGAACGGCATCGTCGGGACGCCCGTCCAGCCGCACAGCGGGCCCGACGTGGTGGCCCGCAGTGTCGAGCTCGCCGACGCCTTCCGGGCCCGGAACCTCCCCGTCGTGCTGGTCCGGGTCTCCTTCGCCGCCGACGGTGCGGACGTCGTACCCGGCCGCACCGAGCGCGTACCCGGCGCCGGCGCCTTCCCGGAGGGCTGGGACGTCATCGTCGACGAACTGTCCGGCCACCCGGGCGACATCCACGTCACCAAGCGCAACTGGGGTGCCTTCCACGGCACCGGCCTCGACGTCCAGCTGCGCCGCCGCGGGGTCACCCAGATCGTGCTGACCGGTATCGCCACCAGCATCGGCGTCGAGTCGACCGCCCGGGCCGCGTACGAGCACGGCTACCACGTCACCCTCGCCACCGACGCGATGGCCGACCGCGACGCTGAGTCGCACCAGGGGAGCGTCGAGCGGATCTTCCCGCGCCTCGGCGAGACGGGCACGACCGCCGAGGTCCTGGAGCTGCTGGCCAAGACCCACCTGGTCTGATCCCGGGGCCGGTCAGGACCCGTCGGTCCGAGCCGGCCTCCCGAGCGCCGGGCGGCTTCCGCCCGGCGCACACCTGGCGGCCCCGGAACGACCGGGGCCGCTACAGGCGTATCAGGGACCCCGGCTCCGGAAGGTGCAGCCGGTCGGCCAGGCCCGCCTCCGAGAACGCCTCGGTGAGCTCGGCGCCGCCCTGTGTGAAGTGGGCCCAGTGCTCGAAGTGCAGAGGGACCACATGGCGGGCGCCGAGGATCCGGGCCGCCTCGGCGGCGTCCTCACTGGTCAGCGTCAACGGGGCGTCCGGGACCAGCGGGGTGCGGGCGGCACCG
The DNA here is from genome assembly GCF_050936285.1 of Streptomyces sp. CA-106110. NCBI lineage: Bacteria > Bacillati > Actinomycetota > Actinomycetes > Kitasatosporales > Streptomycetaceae > Streptomyces > Streptomyces sp. CA-106110. The sequence continues at coordinate 8,329,193 of NZ_JBNJNB010000001.1, forward strand.
GCGAACACGACGGCCACGTCGAACGGGCCGAGCCGGTCGGCGATCGCACGCACCACGCCGAGTGAGGCGTTGTCCCCGCTGACGTACACGGTGGGCAGGCCCTCGCCGGACAGCACGAATCCGGTGACCTCGCCGACGACCGGCTCACTGCCCTCGGGGCCGTGCAGCGCGGGTACGGCCGTGACCCGCAGCACCCCGCCGTCCGGGCGTGGAAGGTCCACGTGCTGCCAGGCGGGCAGGGCCCGCACCGGGGCGCCGATGCGGTCGTACGCCGACGCCGTGGAGAGAGTCAGCGGGGCCTCGGCGAGGTAGCGGCGTCCGGCCGTGTCGAGGTTGTCCGGGTGCTGGTCGTGGGAGAGGAGGACGGCGTCGACCGGGGCGATCTCCGTCTCCGGGAGCGCCGGGCCTGCCGTCTTCACCAGGCTGCGTGAGCCGATGGGGTACTCGCCGGGCGGGTCGAAGGTGGGGTCGGTGAGCAGACGTACGCCGCCCAGCTCGATGACGGCGGTGGGGCCGCCCACGTAGAGGATGTCGGCAGTGGTCATGCCCTGCACAATCCAGTGGCGAACAGGGGTATTCCCACCGGTTTCGCGTGAGGCAGGGTGCGGGCGGCGCGAAGGCGCGACACTGGACCCATGTGCCGCAGTATCAAGACGCTCCGACCGCCCGTCATCCCCGAGGAGGCCACAGAGGACGAGATCCGGGCCGCCGCGCTTCAGTTCGTGCGCAAGGTCTCCGGTTTCCGCGCCCCGGCCGCCCACAACCGTGAGGTCTTCGACCACGCGGTCGACGCCGTCGCCGCGGCCACCGCGGAACTGCTCGCCGGGCTCGAGGTACGGGGACGGTCCCGTGACGCTACTTCTGCGGTTCCGGACGGCGTATGAGGTAGGCCGCGCCGGCGCCCGCCGCGAACAGGGCCACCACCGAGACGCCCGTCGCCAGCCAGCTCGCGCCCAGCCACTGCCCGCCGAAGTAGCCGAGGGCCACGCTGTAGGCGGCCCAGGTGACGCCCGCCAGCGCCGACCAGGGCAGGAAGTCGCGAGCCCGGCGGTGGGCGGCGCCCGCACCCAGGGAGACGACCGAGCGGCCCGCCGGCGCGAACCGGGCGAGGATCACCAGGGCGCCGCCGCCGCGGGCGAGGGCCGTACCGAGATGTTCCTGCGCGCTGGTCAGCCGGCGCGAGCGTGCGATCGCGCGGTCCAGCCGGGCACCCCCGCGCCAGGCAAGCCGGTAGGCCACCAGGTCCCCCAGGACCGAGGCGGTCGCCGCGCACAGGATGAGCCCGAGGATGTCCGGAGCGTGCCCCACGGCCGTTCCGGCCGCCGCCGCGGTCGCCGCCGCGATCACCAGTACGCCGCTCGGCAGCACCGGCAGGAAGACGTCCAGGAGCACCGACAGGGCCACCGCGGGGTATATCCAGGGGCTGTCGGCCAGCGACCCCACACTCTCCAACACGAACTCCCCGTCCGACTCCCCAGAGGCAACTGCGAGCCGCGATCTTTCGGGGGAGCGGCAGGAGCGGCCTTCGCCAGCCGAACAGAGTACGCCGCGGTTGGGGCGGCAGATGCACCGGGGGCTGGTGAGGAGCCTGTGTGGCGGCCGGTCACAGGACGCACGGAAGGGCCTGACTCCGCCGCCGGGCGCGCCGTCCGTGCGCCGTGGTGGATCAGGCCGTGACGGGGTCCGAGGCAGGGCCTGCCGCGGTGACGGACCGGAAGGCGAGGAGGCGGTCCAGGCCGAACGCGCCGGAGCCGGTGAAGACCAGCAGCAGGAAGGACCAGCAGAAGATGGCCGACATCTCGCTGCCGTTCTGGATCGGCCACAGGGCGCCCGACTGGTGCACGTCGAAGTACGCGAACGCCATCGAGCCGGACGCCATGGACGCGGCACCTCGCGTGCCGAGGCCGCGCAGCACCAGGGCGCCGGCGACGAGCTGAATCACGGCGGCGTGCCGGAACGGCCAGGTGTCGGCCGGTACGGTGCACGCCTGATCTATGCGGGCAGTTCAACATCCGGCCAGGTGGCCGACCGTGCCGGCGGTTCCGTTTCCGCCGCCGCGGTGCGCAGAACGGCCCGTGCCACCGCGTCGGAGTCGGACAAGGTGACCGAATCCACCCCGGGGCGGGCGCCCGCCGCGGTCACCCAGTGCACGCCCTCGGTGGGCACACCGAACGCGAACCGCTTTGGGTGGGCGATGCCCTGACGGTCGATCAGGCGGTAGGGCCGCGGTGTGACGTCCACGCCTCCGGTTTCGTAACCGTCCACCGTGTGCGGACGGCATCCACCCGTTCGGAACAGGCCGCCGAGGAGTGCGTCGGCGGTGCGCCGCAGATCCGGCTCCGGCAGCCGCGCCTCGATGAGTGTGCGGACGCGTACGGTCGAGCCCGGGACGTCCGGCGAGTGGGCGACCCAGGCGCCGGACTCGGCCCGCACCTCCAGACACGGGCCCACCACCTCCAGTACGCCCGCCGCGATCAGCGCGGTCATCTCCTCGATGCGCCGCCTGGGCGGGCCGATGGACAGGAAGGCGTTGAGCGGGGTGTACCAGCGGTCCAGGTGATCCCGGCGGGAGGCGCCGGACAGACCGCCGTGGTCGACGATCAGCCGCAGCTCGTTGCGCAGATCGCGCAGCACGTCCAGGGCTGCCTTGAGCGGACCCTCCACATTGCCGAGCGCGGCCTGTGCGGCGTCCTCGCGCAGATGTTCAAGAAGCCAATCGCGCCATGCGGAGGGCGAGGTGAAGGTCCGTCCCGTATACGGGCGGGAGACGCGTTTCCAGCACCAGCGGTCCGTATCCGGTATGCCGAACTCGTCCAGGAGCGCGCTCTCCTCGGGGGCGCGGTGGCGGGCGGCGAGGAAACGGCCCCGGAAGCCGGGCCGTTCGGCACCCCGGCGGGCCAACAGCGCCTCGTAGTAGACCGTTTCCACCTCCTTGGCCACGAGCGGCCACAGCTCTTCCCTGAAGTCCGGCGCCTCGCCCGAGTCGGCGCGCTTACGGAAGCGGGCTATCACCTCGTCCGTCAGCAGCAGGGGGACATGGCGGCCGTAGGGGCCCTTTGCGTTGTCGCCGCGCGCCTGGTACGGCACACCGCGGCGGGACCCGGCGTACAGCCGCGGCTCATACCCCGAGGGCCGGTAGCGCAGCCCTTCGGTGGCGCGGACGAACCGGCCGCCGCGACCCGTCGTGAGCAGGGCCATGTGGTCGAAGAAGTTGAGGCCCAGCCCACGGAGCAGGACCGTTTCCCTGGGTGCGAGCGGGGAGAGGTCGACGTCCGCCGGGTTGGCGGGCGGGATGTGGCGCAGCCCGTGACGGGCCGCATGCGCGGCGAGCCGGAGCCGGTCGGGGTCCGCGGCGGCGGGCAGATGGCCCTGGGCCAGGACCACGGCGGACAGTCCGGTCAGGGTGCGTCCGGTGGCGAGGGTGAGGGTCTGGCGGCCGTCGGACGCGTCCTCCAGGCGTATCGCGCGGGCGTTGTGCACCTGGACCCGGACCGCGGCCGGGGCGCCGTCCACCGCACGGGCGAACACCCACTCCAGGTACCGGCCGTACTGGGCGCGGGTGGGGTAGTCGTCAGGCCCCAACGGGCTTGTGGTACTTCCGTGTTCGGGGCCTTGTGACTCCAACTCACCGGCGGGGGCCGGTTTGTCGCCGTGAGCCCACTCGTACAGGCTCGGTCCGGGCCGGATAGGCCCCGCGCACTCGACGCTCTCGTCCGTGAACAGCGTCACCTGTGAGGCCACCGTGTTCATCAGCAACTCGGGGGACTGCGCGGTGCGCCAGACGCGGCCCGGCCCCGGCGGTGCCGGGTCCACGACGTGCACGTTCAGTCGCGCGCCGGGTGGGAGGAGTTCCGGGGCGGAGGCGCAGAGGCGTTCCAGGACGCTGGTGCCGCGTGGTCCCGCGCCGACGACGGCGACGGAGACGGACACGGATTCCATGGTCGCGTCAGACAAAACGGGTGACTCCCGGGCGTGTGGGGGCGCAGGGTGACAGACGTGCCGGTGGAACCCGGCAGTCCGCATCATCATGCCGTCGCGGGCCGCGGAAGCCAACGCGCGTCCCACACGCCCCGGATGTCCCTCATGAGGTGGTCAAGGACGACTCCTCCACGGTCGTGAGCCGTGCCTTTCCGGTCCCGTCCGGGCGTGCCCGGTCGACCCGCAGTGACGCCGAACGGCCGTGCAGCGTCAGCGTCATGAGGTGGTTGCCGAACCACGGGCCGCCTCTGCGGCGCCAGTCGAGACGGGGTCGCGGGCCCCGTCCGTGGCGGCCCAGGCGGCGGCCGAGGAACCGCCCGAGGCCGCTCCAGCCGAAGCGGAAGCCGAGTCTTATGGACCACAGGACGGAGTTGTGGACCGGGGAGCAGGTCAGCTGGAGCACACGGGCGTCGGGCCCGGCGTCCGGCCACATGGGCTCGGCGATGTACGCGTGGTGCACATCGCCGGACAGCACGGACACACTGGCCGGCGCCCCCGGCCCCGCGCCCGTCTCGGCGATGAGGTCGGCCAGTGCCTGGAACGACTCCGGGAACGCCGCCCAGTGCTCCAGGTCCGCGCCTTGGCGCAGGCGTTCGCCGAAGCGCGCCCAGCGGGCCCCGCGACGGCCCCGGCACAGGGCGGCACTCCAGGCCTCGGCGTCGTGTATGAGATGGGGGAGCAGCCAGGGCAGGGAGGTGCCGATCAGCAGATGGTCGCAGCCGTTCCGGGCGCCGAGCGTCTGCTCGCGCAGCCACTGCGCCTCGGCGGGAGCCAGCATCGCCCGGCCGTCCTCGTCGAGGACGCGGGCCGCCCGGGTGTCCACCATCACCACCCTCACGCGGCCGAAGTCCCGGTGGTAGCTCCAGCGGACGGTGCCGGGGTGGGTGTCGGCCTGGGCGGCGTACGCGCGCAGGGCGTCCGTGCCGTCCGGGGTCTCGCGCACGGCCGCGTAGAGCGGGTCGGCGGCCAGCTCCGCCGGGGAGAGATTGCCGAGGTGCTGGTGGACCCAGTACGACATCAGGCCGCTCAGCAGCCGCTCGCGCCACCACGCGGTCGCGCGCACACCGGCGAGCCAGGATGCGCTGGTGTTCCAGTCGTCGATGATGTCGTGGTCTCCGAAGGCTCCCAACTAGCGGTTCTGGGAGCAAGCCACCATGGCGACAAACCCGCAGGTCAGCGCGGCTCGTAAGCCCTTGCGCTCCGGCAACACCATGCACACACCACAGCTCCGGGGCGTCTCTGCCCTCCGTCTGTCCGTCCTCACAGACGAGACCACCTCGCCGGAGCGGCAGAGGGAGGCCAACCGGGGCGCTGCCGCAGCGCTGAGCATTGACCTCGGCGACCGGGAAGCCGTCGACCTCGGCGTAAGCGCGTCGAAAACCACGCCTTTTGAGCGCCCCGAACTGGGTGCATGGCTGCGCCGCCCCGACGATTTCGACGCGCTGGTCTTTTGGCGGTTCGATCGCGCCGTTCGGTCCATGGACGACATGCACGAACTCGCCAAATGGGCACGCGACCACCGGAAAATGATTGTTTTCGCCGAGGGTCCGGGCGGGCGGCTAAGCGGATGACCTGAAGTTCTGCGCGGAATCCGGGGCGGCGGCGTCGGCCGGGCGCGATGGCCTCGATGACACGGGGACCTCGCCGGGTGTTGTATCGAGGTTGAACAAACTATGACAAAACCGGCGAGGTCAAGGCCAGTATGCGTCCGGCATCCGTGTTCGCCAACCCTCCCGGCGTGGCGGACCAGCACCTGTACCACCTGCTGCACCACCGCTGGCGGGAGGCCGCCCGCGTCGTGATGGTGCTGCTGTCCGCCGCCGGCCTGACCGCAGGAGAGATCGGCGAGCTGCTCGGCTACCACCCGGCCACGGTGCGCCGCTGGATCCACCGCTACCACGCCGACGGCGCCCCGGGCCTGGCCGACCGCCCCCGCCCAGGACGCCCCCGGCTCGGCGGGCCGAGGTTGAGCGAGCGCATCCGCCGCCTGCTGACCCGCCCCGGGCCGTGGACCGTCCGCCGGATCCACCACCGCCTGGGCCGGCCGAAGATCAGCCCGCGCACCGTTTACCGGCGCACGCGCGAGCAGGCGGCCTGGCGGCGGCCCCGCCTGACGGCCAAGGGCGACCCGAACCGGCGGCGCGTCCTGGCCGCCCTGCGCCGGCAACTGCGGGCCCTGCCCCGTGGGTCGGTGGTCTGGGCCGAGGACGAGACCCACCTGCACCTGCTGCCGCACATCCGGGCGAGCTGGATCCTGCGCGGGACGCGGCAGCAAGTGGCCACCCCGGGAAAGAACCGGCAGACCACCGTCTTCGGTGCCCTGGAGGTGGCCACCGGCGCCTGGGTCTACACCCTCGACCGCCGCCGCAGTGCCGCCACCTTCGTCGCCTTCCTCCAACTGCTGCTGGCCGCCTACCCCGACACCCCGGCCGTCGCGGTGCTCTGCGACAACGACAGCATCCACCACGCGAAGGCGGTGACCGCCTACCTGGCCGACCAGCCCCGCCTGCGCCTGCTGTTCGGCGCCCGCTACAGCCCGCACGACAACCCGGTCGAGCGCATCTGGGCCGCGCTGAAGGCGTTCCTCGCCAACACCGCCGTCACCTGGCCGAGCCGCCTGCGCCAGGTCCACGCCTTCTTCCGACAACGCTCACCCACCCAGATGCTGACCACCGCCGCACCCTGGGCCTCACCCTGGCTGCCGAGGGATTACGCGCAGAACTTCAGGTCATCCGCTTAGACCTCGACTTCCGCAACCCGCTCAACCCCATGACTCAACTCATGGTCACGCTGTTCGCCTTCTCAGCTCAGATGGAGGCGCAAGCAATCCGGGAACGCGTCACCGGCGCGCAGGCCGCAATGCGCGTCATGCCGCTTCGCTGGCGGGGTTCCCGCGCACCGTACGGCTACATGCCTGCCCCGCTGGAGGGTGGCGGCTGGACTCTGGAGCAGGACCCGGAAGCCGTCAAGGTCATTGAGCGCATCATTAAGGCGCTTCTGGCTGGCGCAACCGTCAACAGCATCGTTTACGCGCTGAATGACGACGGCATCCTGTCCCCGGCTGACCACTGGTCGAAATACAAGGGGCGGGAAGTCGAGAAACTCACAAAGTGGAACGCGGTCACGCTTACGCGCATCCTGCGCAGCGAAATCCTGATTGGGTGGAAGCTGAGTAACGGTAAGCCCGTGCGCGACAGCGAGGGGCGCCCGGTAATGGCAGCACGTGAACCGGTGATTACGCGCGCTGAGTTCGACGCCGTGCGCGCCCTGCTCGACGAGCGCAGCGTGAGCAACCCGGTTCGGCGCGATACCAATGCGCTGTTGTTCGGAATCGTGTACTGCGAATCCTGCGGGGGTCGCATGTACCTGAACGCGCAGGAATCGAAACCGGGGCAGCGCCCGACGTACCGGTGTGGCGCGTCCCCGCGTGGCGAGGTCTGCGAGCACCCCATGAACATTCGCGCCGATTGGGTGGACGAATACGTGTCGCGTGAGTTCATGCGCATTCTGGGGGGACTTGAGGTCACTCACACGCGCACCATTCCTGGGTATGACCCGCAGCCCGAGATTGACGCCACCCTCGCTGAGTACGAGGACCACATGGCACAGCAGGGGAGGCAGCGCAGTAGCGCGGCTAAGGCAGCGTGGCAGAGGCACGCAGACGCTATTGACGCGCGCCTCGCAGAACTTGAGGCACGGCCCAAGGTTGAGTCGCGCGTAGAGGAGATCCGTACTGGCCGGAAGTACGCGGACGAATGGAGGCATGCCGACGTAACCGGCAGGCGAGAAATGCTCGTTGAGGCGGGCGCAATCGTGACCGTGAAACGAGGAACGCCGGGCGGGTGGCGCAGGCTCGACGAATCGCGCGTTAGGTTCGACATTCGGGACCCGTTCTTTGCCGACGCTGGCGCCGAATTGACCGCGTTCGCAGTATCGGAGGTTTCCGAATGAGCGACTACGCACGCAAGGTCCTCGCCGAGGCCGACGCGCTCGATTTCGCCGACCCGCGCGCCATGGCGGCCACCATAGGCGCGCTGCGGGAATGGCTGCGCATGGTGGCGCCCGGCGCGGAAGTGCTCGCTGACGCTGACTCGTTCGGCTTTGAGTCGGTGCGAGCTATGGCCGCGCTAATCGGATCGCTCCGCGAGGCCCTGCGTATGGCACTGGCGCAGTAGCGCCCCTAGGCGCCCCTCTAAGCCCCGCTGGGTCGGTCCCTAGTGGATCTGCCCGGCGGGGCTTTCGCATGCCCGCAGACGGGCGTACAGCGCGTCGAGACGCTGCGATGCTCGAAAGGTTACCGTTCGGTAACTTACGATTCGCGCCTGTAGCCGCCGACAATGACCGCCCCGTGGCCCGAGAGGCACTGTACGGCGCTGTGAGGCGCGTTCGGCGCTCCATTGGACCGAGGGCCCGGGGTCGCCGTGCGAGGCGCTTAGAGAGGCGTACAGGACCACGTAAACAGTTGCGCTCTAGGTGTCGTGGCAGGGAGACCAGACGGAGAGAAGGTGTTTCCCCAATGGCAGCCGACCAACTCATATCAGCGATCCTTTCGTGGGCCTCGGAGAAGTCCCACCGTGGAGCGCTCGCCCGCGCATTCCGAGACAACCTCGGGAACGATGCCCGACTGCAATCGAAGCGACTCGCAATGCTCGGTATCTACGCCGAGGAACAGGCGAAGCGAAAGAACGGCCTAGCGCTGGTCTGATCGGTCAGCCCCGGATAGTCCATGCGACTGTCCGGGGCTTTCTTGTGCCCGCAACGCGGAGTGACCGAGGTCACAAAACACGCCGAGGCAAGGGGCTTTCGTCTCACCATGCGAGATTTTCCAGAAAACCCCTTTTTCGATTCGGCAGCGCTACAGCGGGGAGGACGGCTGCGACCTGGGATGTTCCTTATCTCAATGACGTGTTACACACTTTAGAAAGTACGTAGAACATCTAAAGGAAAACGGGAGCCCGTAACAGCATCACGAGATTGGGAACACTCCCGCGTAAACCCTTGCGCTCTAGTGGTGCCCGAGGGTAGCGCCCCCTCGGCTGACAGCCACTCCGAGCCGATGCGCGCCCTTTCCTGACTCGCCCCCGCATGGGTGCCATTTCGCGCGTTCGTGGCTGTCCGCGCTGTGGTCGCCCGTGTGGGGGCGCCTTGCATTCTCAGACAGCCACACGGAGTTTCCCCATGCCCTATTACGCCTGGACCGAGCACAGCGAAGACTGTGAGCGCTGCGGAGAACGCCTCTCAGGCAAACAGGAGCGCTACTGCTCCCCTGCGTGCCGACAGGCCGTCTACCGGGCGCGTAAGGACCCTTCCGCGCTGCCCAAGCTGAAGCCCTGCGAATTGTGCGGCGAGGCTTTCCAGCCCAAGAACGCCCGGCAGCGCTGGTGCGACTACGCCGAGGAAGCCGAGCGCGACTGCCAAAGCATGCAGGACGATTTGGAGGAAGTGGCCGAGTACGCAGCGGAAGAACGCCGAGAGGCACTGTGCGAGCACTGCGGCGAATCCGCCGGTTGGACCGGTAAGGGCCGACCGCGCAAGTTCTGTTCGGACCGTTGCAAGACCGCTGAATATCGCGCCCGTAGGCGGGGTGCGGCGAATGTCTGAGCTATCCGGCAAGGCACTGCGCGACGCTATCGAGGAACGCGACCGACTACTAACGCAGTGGACTCGCAAATATCCTCGCGCGGCTAAGGACGTTGTTGCCGCGCTGCGCAAGGTGCGTTTCTTCCGGGGCGACCCCGACGAATACACATGCACCATGTGCGAGGAACAGGCCGTCGAATGGGTGCTAACGGATATCACCGAGGTCGAGGGCCCGGCGGTGCTGCCTTACAGCGATGACGTGAACGCATACGAGCCACTGTGCACGCCGCATGCGATACCCGTGTGCGAAGAGCGGCTAGGCGCGCTGAACGCATGGCGCTTCGACTCGGCCACCTACTAGTGACTAGTAGGTGCCCCGCCACCTACGAAAGCGAGAACACATGAAATTCTGTGTCGACTGCACCCGGCTGCGCCACCCGCGCGATTTCTACCCTGCGCCCGGTAATCCCGACGGCCTCGCCTCGCGCTGTAAGGGCTGCGCTGCGACAGCCGCATTCAGCCGCCCGCGCAAGCGTCGATGACCACCTACTAGGAGGTGCCCACCGTGGCAACCACCCCATTTGATGCGGGCACATCGGCGCTGTTGATTCTCGAAAACCACGTGACCGTGCCGCGCAATCTAGAACAGCGGAATGCGCTGTTTCATTCGCTCGACGTCCTTACGGCGCTCGTCCTCGGCTACAAAGACCGCGAGGCGGCCGAGGTGACCGATATCACAATTGAAAATGCAGCGTAAACGCCTCTGCGCGTTAACCCTTGCGCTCTATAGAGGGGTAGGAAAAAGTGCTGTGCGTCTTACGCCTGCGCCCCATTCTTCCGGTAGCCGCGTATTTCGAACTCCATACGCAACGCGACGCCGAACGCGGCTACCGGAACGCACTTGCGCAGCTTGGCGGCAGCGCGCGGCGTTGAGTGTGCTCTAGCACCTCCGCCATATTGCTTGGCCCGTTTTACGGACACACGCCGCCCATGGTGTCCGTAGAACGGGCCTTTTTCGTATCTGAATTGAGGCATTATGTACAAGCCCGAGCGGCGCACGTTCGCTGTCAACAACCTGCGCGGTCGCCTAGACAACATCATTGCCGAGACGCTCGACGCCATTGAGAGAGACGGCGCAGTCTCCGACGCTGGTGCGCCCCACCCGGCGCTATCCGACCTCGCCGCCCTGGTGAGCGCCGGTACCGGTCTGCGGGACGCACAGCTACAGCGCTGGGCTATGAATTCCGTCCTCGCCGAGCGCCGATGAGTAGCCACGTAGCGCAGGCAATCAGCGCCATTCCGCGTGAACGTCGAATGCGACTTGCCGCAACCCTCGACGCGTGCACCGATCCGCTTTTTCGCGCGCTTGCGCTGGATATGCACGCCGCCACAGCGCGAGAGGACGCCGAGTTTGCCGCAATCGCCGAGGAATACAGGGCTGATCGCTCGCGAGAGCTAAGCGAACGAGAGGCAATGCTTCCGGCGCTGCCTCCCTATCCGAAGGAAACCACATGAATAAGCGGGAAATGGTCGCCGACCTGCGCGCTAAGCGCCGGACCGATCGCGAGCACATGCGCACGCTGATCGATAAGGCCACAGCGGAAAAGCGCAGCCTAAACGCTGGCGAGTCTGTCGAGTTCGACCGGCTAGAGGCCGACATTCGGGCGTTTGACGACCGTATCGAGGAACTTGAAATTCAGCTAAGTCACGACGAGGCCGCGTCTTCCATGGCGCGGGCTTACGCACCTAAAAACAGCAATGGAGACAAGATGAATTCTCGAATGACCGTTAACGAGCCTGGCCCCTACCGCCCGGACGGCGAACACTCCTGGTTCGGCGATATGTACGCCGCCCGTAGCGGAGATTATGCCGCCGCTGATCGACTGCGCCGCTCCAGCGAATCCCGTGGCGTTACTACCGGATCCGGCTCCGGCGGCGCCTTTATCCCGCCGAAGTACCTCGTCGACCAGTGGATTGCGCTTGCGCGCCCGGGGCGTCCTACGGCCGACTTGCTCGCCCCTATGCCTATGCCGATAGGCACCAATACCGTGAGCATTCCGAAGATTGCGACCGGTTCGTCTGTCGCGTCGCAGGGTACGGAACTGACCTCGATTAGCCAGACGGATATCACAACTTCCAGTGTTACCGCACCGGTCGTGACCCTGGCCGGACAGCAGGTTGTTTCGGTTCAGGAACTGGAAATGTCGCCTGGCGCGATTGACCAGGTCATCATGAGTGACCTTGCTGCGCAGTACGGGCAGGTACTAGACAGCCAGGTGCTCAACGGTGCTGGCACTGGCAACACGCTTAAGGGTCTGCTCAACCAGACTGGCATTACCTCACTTACGTGGACTGCCGCCACTCCGGCTGTTACCGGCGCGAATGGTCTGTGGGGGAACCTGGCCAACCTGATTTCCCAGCTTCACGCCGCGCGCTTTGCCCCGCCGACTGCCATCATCATGGCTCCGAGGCGGTGGGCATGGGTCGCCGCTGCCGTGGATTCCCAGTTCCGTCCTCTGGTTAATCCCGAGGCGTCCGGCGTCAACGTATACGGCACGAATGGCGCTGTGGCTTCTGAGGGCTACGTCGGCAAGATCATGGGAGTGCCGGTATACACCGATGCCTCTATGCCGACCAATCTCGGCGCGGGAACGAACCAGGACGCGATCATCGTGCTTCGCGCCTCCGATGTAATGCTGTGGGAAGGCGTCGCCGGCGGTACGGAACCGCGTATCGAAGCATTCGAGCAGCCTTTCGCTGGTTCTCTCGGTGTGCTTTTCCGCGTGTACAACTTCGCCGCAATGGCGTCGAGGTATCCGGCGAGCATCGGTGTGATCACGGGCACGGGCCTGGTTCCGCCGTCGTTCTAACCGCCCTGGGCATACAGCGGGAGTGGCAGCCACCTACTAGTGACTAGTAGGTGGTCGCCGCCCTGGTCGTTCTGCGGAGCATTCCCGCCCCGCTGTGGTGGTTGGCATATGGCGTGCATAGCGCGCTACGTGTTGGCCGCACAGCGGGGCTATTCGCTGGCCCGTGCCCGCCGGTCTGCCGGTGGTTGGCACAGCGAATGCCGCGCCGAGGTTCCTCCCGCACAGCACAGCGCGGCGAAAGCCCTAGCGGCTGTCGACTGTGAACCCTGGTGCGGCCCCTTTTCCGGCGCCTACCTCGCGCCTTTTCTGTGTGCTACCGGTTGAGAGGCGCCCTGTTATGTGGGGTCTTCGAATTTAGTGGGGGTGCGCCTCCCGGCGGCTCCGGCGTGTGGTTGCACAGCGTGACCGGAGTCGTTGGTTGGCTCGGTTCCGGAAGCCGAAGGCGTTACGCGCTTCGAGTTTGATGAGGCGGTTGTTGCCTTCGGAGGCGGCGTTGGTGATTCCAGTGGTCAGGTAGGTCTCGATGCCGTCCCACCACTGCTCGATGGTCTCGGCGAGGGTGACGAGTTCGGGCAGGTGGGCGTGGTCGGGGGTGGTGTGGGCGCGGCTGACGGCGAGGTGCAGGAGGTCGCGCAGGAGTTCTTTGGCCTGCCAGGCGGTGTAGATCTGTCGGCCGTAGGTGCCCATGTGGTCCAACTCGACCTTAAAGAGGGTGTGTTGGTCCTCGGTGAGGTCTTCTTTGTTTCGGCGCAGGAGTTTGCGGACGGTGTAGATGCTGTCGCCTTTGCGGGCTCGGCGGCCGTGCTGCTTCCAGGTGAGGCGGCGGCGCAGGTCGGCGAGGTGGCGCTGGGCGAGTTGGACGATGTGGAAGCAGTCGACGACCACGGCCGCATGCGGCAGGGCACGCTGGACGGCGGCACGGAAGGTGGAGCACAGGTCGATGGCGACGTAGCGGACCTGCTCGCGCCAGGAGGCGGGCTGGGCGGTGAGCCAGTCGGCGACCGAGGCCGCGTTACGGCCCTCGACCTGGCCGAACAGCCCTTGTCCGCCGATCGCGTCGACGAAACCGATGTGCCAGGCGTCCGCGACGAGTTCCCACTTCTCCGTGGCCGGGTTCTGCTTCCACACCGGCTTGCCCCGCCGGGTCTCGTCGATCCCTATCGCCGAGGTCGCGGGCGGGGTCTCGGGCAGGACCTGGGCGGCGTAGTCCTCGAAGCATTGCTGCACGATCGGCCAGCTCAGGTGCAGGTCGCGGCCGGCCTGCACGACGGTGCGGCCGCCGTCGCAGACCGCGGCCCCCGCCGCCTGGCGCAGGGCGGTGGTGGTGCGCATCCCCGCGGGCACCGCGCGTATCGCCTCGGTGAACGAGCCGCGTGGGCACGCGGGGTCGGTGCAGTGCCAGCGTGCCTTGCGCCATCGGATGCTCACCGGGCGCCCACCGCTGGGCAGGTGTCTGGGCCGGGTGGTGCGGTAGTCCTTCAGCCGGGTGGCGAAGACCCCGCAGGCGGGGCAGGCCCGGGCGGAGTCCTCGTTCGTGACCACGTACACCGTCGAACCGCCCGCCCCATCGTCCTTGACCTGCGTCACACTCACCCCCTCCAGCCCCAGAAGTCGCGTTGCCGCCTCGTTGATCCCGGTATCGTCGATGTTCAAGCCCGTGGGGTTTCATGATCGGTTGCCTAGACAACAACCATGATCACGAAGGCCCGCGGGCTCCTTGCATCTGGGCCACCCGCACCCCAACCACCTCACACAGAGTGACCGGCCAGCCCGCCCGTCACCGCCGCACCCCCATCAAGTTCGAAGACCCGTTATGTGCAGTACGGGGGGTGGTGCAATCTCTAGCACAAAGTGCCACGGGGACCCGGCCGCATAGGTTCCAGACACGCCAGCGTAATTTCGACCCCGGGGGCTTGGCCCGAAAACGCCCCGGAACCGCGCCGGACGCGCATAAATATGCAGAAATCTCGACCGGCGGGAGGTGCCCGGATGCCCGCTGGTCGCCCGCCGGTACCTACCGAGCGTAAGCGAAAACTAGGTAACCCTGGTGGTCGCTCGTTGCCCGATCTCGGCCAGGTCGCCGACGTCGGACCGGTCGAAAATCGCGCCCCGCTTCACCTAAAGGCCGAGGGCCGGCGCCTATGGGAGCGCGTAACTGGTGGCGCCCATTGGCTTGCCGATTCGGATACGCCGACCCTCACGCTGTTGTGCGAGAAATACGACCGTCGCGCGCAATTCGTCGCCGACCTCGCCCGCAGTGACCCCGTCCTGTTCACGGATAAGGGCTACGCCTCAGTCGACATTTATATACCTATGGCCAGACAAGAACGGTGATATTCGAACGTGGACTTCAGTTTCGGGCTGAAATTCCGAACCGCTTGGGGTGCGGGAACGCCGCACCTCAAGCGGGAGATGCGGCGTTAGCTAGTCCTCAACGAGGTGGTAATTAGATCGAGTAGTTCCGTATGGGTCACGGGAAACGAGGCACGTGTATTGGATGCCGAGTAGCGAAGTGGCGTCTATTCCGAGGTTAGCAGCGAGGACCCGAGCGGGCAGTGGATGCTTGTCATTCGGATCGTCGACTGCAACCGAATCGGCTAGAATACCGCGAATTTTGATTATCTTGTATTTGACTTGGATTCCAAGATTCTCTTCCTCGTGAGAATGCTCCTCGGTGAGGGAGCTGCCGCAGAGGCCGCAGATATTCGTATTATTGGTGGCATCGGTCATGTTCCCCATGTTACCTGTTAGCGCCGGGCGTAACGAAGGCATGCTGTCGACCATAGAAACCGAAATCGCCCGCCTATTCAGCGCGCTAGGACTCACGCCGACCGACCGAACCCGTATGGGCGTCGCCGAGGTCAAGGCCCGTAACGCGTTCGAGGAAATGCTAGCGAGGCGCTCTAGCCGTGAGGGGTAACGGTTGTCTGCGCCCCTTTGTACGCCCGACTACTAATTGAATTGGCGGCAAAAATTGAAGCGGAAGACGAAAGACCCGAACATCGACCCGCGTCTACAGCGGGCGATAACCCGCCTCCCCTGGTATGCCCGCCTCGCGGCCACCATTGGCCGCCCGGTCGTTTTGCTGGCCGCTCTCGCAATGAGCGCCCCTGGTGAGTACAACCTCGCCCGATTGGCCGGTTGGTCGCCGCACGTGGCCGCCCTAATGCCGGTCACGCTTTCTGTGTATGCCGCTGTTGCTGCGGTCATAGCGGCTACTCGGCCAAAGGGCGTGTCCGGTCGCGTGTCCGCCCTCGTCGGCGCCGGAATGGCGCTGTCGCTTGCGCTGGCCGCGCAGGTTACGGCTCACCTCATCGCAGCGGACTATATGGGAACCTCGGCTTTCCTGGTGGCCGCAACTTCCGCCGTTCCGCCGGTCGTTGTGGCGCACCTCTTGCACCTCGCTGCGGTCCCTAGCGCGGCCTCTGAACGCCTTACGGACACCTCGCCGGACACGGTGACCGTTAAGTCCGTCCGCGCCCCGCAGAACGCCGCTGAAAGCCTTCCGGCCGTTGCCGACAACTGGCCGCCGGATGATCTGTGGGCCGATTTCGAGGACAGCGCGCCGGACACGGCTTCGGACACAGCGGAAAGCGACCACCCCTCGCCGGACACTGTCCGCGAGGCTATTGACCGGCTGGTCGCCGATGGCCAGAAGGTGACCGGCGCGGCTATCGCGCGCTGTCTCGGCGTGTCCGAGCGAACCGGTCGCCGGTATCTCGCAATGGCCGCGTGAGCGCCCACTAGAACAACGAAGCCCCGTAGTGACCCTGGGAACTTCCCAGAGCCGCTACGGGGCTTTCTGCGTTTGGGCGTTAGGCGTTTACTCCGCTTTCAATTTCTGACGCTCCGTCAGATAGGTGGGGTTTCAGCGCCTTACTCAACGCCTCGGCGGCAGCGCCGGAAATCGGTTCGTCCGATAGCCCGAGGCGCTGCCCCCGAGATTCCGCCACAGTGAGTGCGTCGGCGAGGCATTCCGCCGTCCGGCGCAACATGTAGCGCGCCTCATCCCCTGTTAGCGCGACGTCGAGCATGGGACGCACAAGCGCCAAAATCGTTTGGCCTACGGCGAGTTGCTGAGCCTCGATAGCGTCGGCGAATCGCGAGAGCGCGCCCTCGGGGTTGTTGTCAGGGATATACGCGGGCTTGCCTTCCGGCCCGTTGAACGGGAGGCGCCGAAGATGGTTCATGCCGCACGCTCCTGGCCGAGGGTCGCCAGTACTGCCGCGCGCAATGCTTCTTCCAACGCCCTCGCCGCTGGCGCGTTTAGCCGTTGGCCCCGCGCTTCCGCCACGCGGGCGACCTCCCGCACGTGCCCGGCCAACTTTTCGACCAGGGCGCAGAGTTCAAGGCGCGTGACTTCCGGACGCTGGGCCATGATCAGCGCGTAGGCAGCATCGTTGCGGGCGTTTCTGACGGCGTGCGCCTCGCCGGTAGGGTTGCTCATAGCCGAGACTCCGATTCTCGGTTAGCCCCGGTACGGAAGTTGGCGCTTCCTGCCGGGGCGCTTTTGTGACCTGTTCAGGTTACGCGGGCAGGCGCTTGCGCTGGGGGCCTCTTTCGGGGGGTCCGGGTGCGCTTGCTGCCGCCGAAAGGTTGCGCTGACCAGTGCGTTTGCGCTAGAACTGGAAGTCCACTGCCTTCGGATCGTCGAAGATCATGCAGCTGGGCACGGTCGACAGCAGCCAGCGGATCTCCGGGTCCCGCCACGACTCGTGGTACAGCCAGCTGTACTCCTCGTAGTCCGCCACCTGGCTGCCGATGGGGTCCGCCCGGTCCGGGCGGAACCGGGAACGCGGGGAAGGACCGGCGAACCCGCGGCGGGCGGTGATCCGCTCGCGCATCGCCGGCGAGGTCTCGTCCGCGTACACCTGGTCGCCCAACAGCAGCAGGACGTCGGGGCGTTCGGCGTCCGGGGCGGCGGCGAGGCGCGCCGCCAGTGTGTCCAGAGCGTCGGGACCCACCGGGTCCTTGCGGCCGACGGGAGGCGCGGCCCAGCGGCAGGAGCCGAAGGTGACGCGGAGCACCTCGGGGTCCGGGGTGCGTATGGAGGAGGGCGGGAACGGCGACTCGGGCGGTGGCCATACGGGAGTGCCGTCCAGCAGCACCTCGTACGGCTCCGTGGTGTCCGGCACGAGTCCGGTCACGGGCACGATCGCGTAGTGGTGCCCGGCGATGTGGAAGGTCCTGGCGGTGCCGCGCGCGCCCGAGGGGCAGCGCACCTCGGCGGTGCAGGGGCGGCTCGCCTCGACCCACACGGTCGCGGACGAGCCGTCCACGTACCTCAGCATTGGCCCCAGGCACAGTCTCGCCACGGTGATCCCCTCCTCCGTCGCCCCGTACGGTACGGAACGACGGAGGTGAGCGGGGAGGGGCCGGGGATCAGCAGTTGGCGAGGTAGCTCTGCAGCGCGCTCTTCTCGGCCGAGTCGACTGAGAGGTTGTAGTAGTGCTTCACCTGCACCCAGGCCCGGACGTACGTGCAGCGGTACGCCGTGCGGGACGGCATCCAGGTGGCCGGGTCCTGGTCGCCCTTGGCCTGGTTGACGTTGTCGGTGACGGCGAGCAGCTGCGGACGGGTGATGTCGTTGGCGAACGCCTGGCGCTGGGACGTCGTCCACTTGCTGGCGCCGGAGTCCCAGGCTTCGGCGAGCGGGACCAGGTGGTCGATGTCGAGGTCGGAGGCGGCGGTCCAGGTCGCGCCGTCGTACGGGGAGTACCAGCTGCCGCTGGTGGCGGCGCAGGAGGAGTCGGTGACGACGTTCGAGCCGTCGCGCTTGAGGATGTACTCGCGGGTGTTGCAGGTGCCGCTGATGGTGATCCAGGTCGGGAACAGGTCGCGGTTGTAGCCGGTGCGGTTCTCCGTCGCCACGGTGAGCGAGGCGAGGTAGCTGCGGGCGGTGGCGCCACTGACCGGAGTGGGGAGTGCGGCCGAGGCGGTCGGACCGTTGAAGAGTCCGACGGAGGCTATGAGTCCGGTAAGAGCCGCGAGTATGCTGACGTGTCGACGCGCGTAGACCTTGGGCATGCGAACTCCCTTGTGGGGTGGGGGTGTTGAGGTGCGAGCCAGGACATGCTCGCGAGGGCGCGTTGCCTGCAGGTATGTGTCCGGTTAGACGCTAGTGACGCGTACATGACACAACAGAGCTGTGACATGACTTACGGCCCCTGAAGGGCCGCCCGGCGGTCGCGTAGCATGGGGTGCGCAGAAGGGGAGTAGCTCTTCGCCGGACCGTCGACATACTGCTCAGCTCGTCTGAGCCGGCGCCCGGAGGCGGATCCTTGTCGAGGATCGGCCAGCGAGACCTTCGGCATGCAGTGCACATCCGTGTCCTCGGCACGGGTGACCCGTGCGCTGCCGTGCCGAGGTGTTGCAGCAGTCACAGCGCTCTCGGTGGGGCAGCCCCGACCGATTGAGGAATTTTGATCAGCATCACCGTCCTGGCGCTCGTCTTCGGCGTCGTCTTCCTGGCCGAGCTGCCGGACAAGACGGCCCTCGCCGGACTCGTCCTCGGCACCCGCTACCGCGCCTCGTACGTGTTCGCCGGTGTCGCCGCCGCCTTCCTGCTGCACGTCGTGCTCGCCGTCGCGGCGGGCAGCCTGCTGACCCTGCTGCCGCAGCAGATCGTGCACGGGATCACCGGAGTGCTCTTCCTCGGGGGCGCGGCCGTGCTGCTGCTGAAGAAGGGCGACGACGACGAGGAGATCCGCCGGCCGGAGAACCAGAGCTTCTGGAAGGTGTCGACGGCGGGCTTCATGCTCATCCTGGTCGCCGAGTTCGGCGACCTCACCCAGATCATGACGGCCAACCTCGCCGCCCGCTACGACGACCCCCTCTCGGTGGGTCTCGGCGCCGTCCTCGCCCTGTGGGCCGTCGCGGGCCTCGGTATCGTCGGCGGCAGGGCGCTGATGAAGAGGGTGCCGCTGAAGCTGATCACCAAGGTGGCGGCGCTGCTGATGCTGGGCCTCGGGGTATGGAGCCTGTACGAGGCCGTCGCGGCGTGACGCGAGTGCCGCGGGCTGCGGCACAGGTGTCCGTTCGCCTGTCGCTACGGCGTCCACGCGGTGTCGCAGCAGTGTCCTCGAGATGGCCGTTCCAGAGGGAGTGACTCCGATGCAGGTCAGGGGCGGTGGCACGAGGCGAGCCTGTTTTGTATCGTGAAGGAACAAAGTGGCTCCCGTCCGCTCCCCCTGACCGGCGGGCGGGGCCGCCTTGTCCCTGGGGTCGCCCGCCGGCCCCTTCCTCGCGTACTGGAGCCATGCCGATGCCGGCCACGACCGTTCTCACCGCCCGCGCCCTCCTGCTGGACATGGACGGCACCCTCGTCAACTCCGACGCTATCGTGGAGCGCTGCTGGCGGCGCTGGGCGGACCGGCACGGGCTGGACGCGGACGAGGTGATGAAGGTCGTGCACGGACGCCAGGGGTACGCCTCCATGGCCGTCCTGCTGCCGGACCGCCCCATGCAGCAGAACTTCGCCGACAACGACCGCATGCTCGCCGAGGAGACCGCGGACGTGGACGGCGTGGTCGAGGTTCCCGGCGCCTCCGCGTTCCTCGCCTCCCTGGCCGGGCTCCCGCACGCCCTCGTGACCTCGGCGGACGTGGCACTGTCCACCGCCCGTATGGGTGCGGCGGGCCTGAAGCTGCCCGACCTGCGGATCACCGCCGAGTGCGTGGGCGCGAGCAAGCCGGACCCCGAGGGCTTTCTGAAGGGCGCCGCCGAACTGGGTGTCGCCCCTGAGGACTGCGTCGTCTTCGAGGACTCCGGCGCCGGTATCACCGCGGGGCGCGCCGCCGGGATGCGGGTGGTCGGCGTCGGCCACCGGGCCGGTGTGCACAGCCCCGACGTCCTGGTCCCGGACCTGACCCGGGTGCGTGCCGAGGCGGCGGAGGACGGGACGATCCGGGTGCACATCGGCTGACCGGGCGGTGTCCCACCGGGCGCGTCAGGGCTCGGTCGTCTCCGACTCCAGCTTCAGCCTGGTGGCGGGCCCGTACACCCCGTACTCGTCCCCGGTGACGCCGCGCGCGAACTGGTAGGTGCGCACCGCGTACTCCACCTGGCTGTCGTACTCGCCGTCCGCCTTGCCGCTGTGCAGGTTCAGCTGACGCAGCCGGAGCTGGAGTTCGGTGACCTCGGGGCCCTCGTCGCCCGGCCGCAGGACGGGGCCGGCATCGCTTCCGGAGGTCGGTGACGGCGATGCGGTGGCCCTCGCGGTCGTGGCCGAGCGGCTCGGGGCGGCGGAGACGGAGGGGGTCGGTGACGCGCTGTACGTCACCGAGGGAGAGGGGCTGCTGGTCGGCGACGGCGGCGCACTCACCGAAGGTGCCGCCGCCGAGACCGTGGACGGCGGGGCCGACACCTCGCTCGGCGACGAGGCCTCCGGCACGCTCGCCCGGATGCCCTCGGGCAGTGCCCCGTCCCGCTGCGGCGACTGGTACGACAGCAGCCCGCCGACGAGCGCCGCGGCCGCCGCGATCACCACGACCGCCCCGACGGCGGCCAGCAGCACGGTGCGCCGCCTACGGCCCGCCGGCTCCTCGTCCGCGAAGGCAGGGGCCGGGCGGGCACTGCCCTCGCCTGTTCCGCCGGGCACGGCGCCGAGCCGCATGGTCTCCTCCGGCTCGGCGGCACTTTCCGGCATGGCACTCCGAGCCGGCACGGCAGCGAGCCGGACCGTCTCGTCCACGGCGGCCGGCCGGACGCTCTCGCCCGCGCCCGGCAGGACGACCGTCTCGTCCGCGGCCGCCCCCCGCGCGGTCCCGTCCGTGTCCGCAGCGGTTCGCCGGGCGGTGTCCTGCCCCGTACCGAGCCGCTCCGTCCCCGCCGGCTCGGTGGCCGGCCCCTGCGCCCCCTCAGGGGAGCTCTGTCCCCCGGCACCCTCCGGTCCGGGAGCCGGACGCCCGGTGTCCTCCCGTACGGCCGCGAGCCGCATGGTCTCGTCGGGCGCGGCCGCCCCGGCCGCCGGCTCCTCCACTGCCCGGCCCGGGTCCCCCGGAACCTCGGTCGCGGGGACCGCGAGTTCCACATAGGGACGGATCCGCAGCGGATCGAAGTCCTCTGCCGCGGCCGCCTCCGCCGTCCGGGCGTCCCGGAGCGCTTCGGACGCCCGCCGGGTGCACCCGCACGACGGCGTGCCGTCCGGCCGTCGCGGTGCCGCGCACTCCGGGCAGATCTGTCCGTTCGTTCCGCTCACGCGTGGGTCCCCTCCCCGACGAATCCCAGAAATTATGCAGATCTCCCTCACGGAATCTCCCAGAGACCCCCCGGAATCTCCGCTTCCCGTCGGGACTCAACAGGCCATAACTGGTCACACCGACCACGATGAGAGTGGACGACGGACGGGAATCCCCGGGACCGAGCGGGGTCCCCGGGCCCCAGGGTCCACGGAGGTCGTACGACCGTCCCCGGGAGGCCTTCATGACCGACGACACGCAGGGCAGGGCGGGAGAGGCAGCAGCGGCAGGCGACGGCATGGGCGATGTCGGCGGCGGACTGCTCGCCGGGCGGCGCGCGTCCGTGGACAGGAGCGTCCAGGGCGGCGTCCTCGTCTCCATCGGCGCACTGCTGCTGGGCATGCTGCTCGCGGCGCTCGACCAGACCATCGTCTCGACGGCGCTGCCCACCATCGTCAGCGACCTCGGCGGCCTCGACCATCTGTCCTGGGTGGTCACCGCCTATCTGCTCGCCTCGACCGCGGCGACCCCGCTGTGGGGCAAGCTCGGCGACCAGTACGGGCGCAAGAAGCTGTTCCAGGCCGCGATCGTGATCTTCCTGATCGGGTCGGCGCTGTGCGGCATGTCCCAGAACATGCTCGAGCTCATCGCCTTCCGCGCGGTCCAGGGGCTTGGCGGCGGCGGACTCATCGTGCTGTCGATGGCGATCGTCGGCGACATAGTCCCGCCCCGGGAACGGGGCCGCTACCAGGGACTCTTCGGCGCCGTCTTCGGCGCGACCAGCGTGCTCGGGCCGCTCCTCGGCGGGCTGTTCACCCAGCACCTCAGCTGGCGCTGGGTGTTCTACGTCAATCTGCCGGTCGGCATCGTGGCTCTCGCGGTGATCGCGACGGTCCTGCGCATCCCGCGGAAGGCCGAGCGGCACGTGATCGACTACCTCGGCACCCTTCTCATCGCCTCTGTGGCCACCTGCCTGGTCCTGGTCGCCTCGCTCGGCGGCACGACCTGGCCCTGGGCCTCGCCGCAGATCGTCGGCCTGGCGGTCCTCGGGGCCGTCCTGCTCGTGGCTTTCGTGCTCGTCGAACGCCGGGCGAAGGAACCTGTGCTCCCGCTGAGGCTCTTCGGCGTCCGCACCTTCACGCTCTCCGCGATCATCAGCTTCATCGTGGGCTTCGCGATGTTCGGTGCGATGACGTACCTGCCGACGTTCCTGCAGATCGTCCACGGCATCACCCCGACGAGCTCCGGTGTGCACATGCTGCCGATGGTGGTCGGCATGCTGCTGTCGTCCACCGGCTCCGGCCAGATCGTCAGCCGCACCGGACGCTGGAAGGTGTTCCCGATCGCGGGCACCGCCGTGACCACGGTCGGCCTTCTTCTGCTCCACCAGCTCGACGAGCACAGCGGCACCGCGGAGATGAGCGGCTACTTCTTCGTCTTCGGCCTGGGCCTCGGCCTGGTCATGCAGGTCCTGGTGCTGATCGTGCAGAACGCCGTCGGCTACGAGGACCTCGGCGTCGCCACCTCCGGTGCCACCTTCTTCCGCTCCATCGGAGCCTCCTTCGGCGTGGCCATCTTCGGCACGGTGTTCGCGAGCCGGCTCGGTCACAACCTCACCGTGGCGCTCGCCGGGCGCTCGCTCCCGCCGGGCGTCGGGCCGGACGCCCTGAAGGCCGACCCGCGCGGTATCGCCGCCCTCCCGGCCTCCGTACGGCCCTCCGTCCTGCACGCGTTCGCCGTGTCGATCACCGACGTCTTCCTCTACGCCGCCCCGGTCGCCCTCCTCGGCTTCGTCCTGGCGTGGTTCCTGCGCGAGGACAAGCTGCGCGGTTCGGTGACGGCGCCGGACGGGACGGAGACGCTGGCGAGCAACCCCGTGCAGCGTTCGTCCTACGACGAGGTGTGCCGGGCGCTGTCCCTTCTCGGCTCCCGTGACGGGCGGCGCCAGGTGTACGACAAGATCACCTCGCGGGCCGGGTACGACCTGCTGCCCGGAGCGAGCTGGCTGCTGCTGCGCATCAAGAAGTACGGCTGGGCCGAGCCGGGGGTGCTGGCCGAGCGCAGCACGGTCCCGCTGAAGGTCATCCTCGCCGCCTCGCGGCAGCTGGAGGAGCGGGGTCTGGCCCGGCGCGAGGGACTGGACCTGTATCTGACCCAGGAGGGCCGTGAGGTCGCCGTGCGCCTGGCCAAGGCGCGTGAGGAGTCCCTGGCCGAACTGCTCGGCGACTGGTGGGCCCCGGACCGTCCGACCGATCTGGTCAAGCTGGTCCGGGAGCTGAACACGGAGATGTGCGGCAGCGACGCGGAGCGTCCCGGCGAGCGGTCCCGGACCGGCCCGCCCGAACGGGCCTAGGCCAGCCGCTTCGCGAACCAGTGCTCCGCGTACGCCTGGTCGTTGTGCGGCTCGGTCTCCTCGTACCCGAGGCGGGTGTACAGAGCGCGGGCCTCCACCAGGTCGTGGCGGGTGTCCAGGACGATCCTCCGTGCGCCGAGCGTGCGGGCCGCCTTCTCGGCGGCGGTCACGAGGAGCGGGGCGCCGCCTAGGCCGCGCAGGTCCTTGCGCACGAAGACCCGCTTCAGTTCCGCGGTGCCGGCGTCCAGCAGCTGGACGCCGGCGGTGCCTGCCGCCTCGCCCTCGTACCGGGCCAGCAGCAGCAGCCCGCCCGGCGGGGCCAGATACCCGCCGGTGTCGGCGGCGATCTCCCGCTCCAGCTCGTCCGGGTCGGTGGCACGCCCCTCGTGGAGCTGGTACCAGCGATCGCTGACCTCCGTGTAGTACGCCCGCCACAACGCGGCGGCGACGGGCGAGTCATGGGGCTCTGAGACGACGGTCCAGGTCATGCCGGACATTGTCGTGAACGGCCGGGCAGCGGGCGCAAGCGAATTTGCGGGGCCGCCGCCCGCTGACGACGGTCCACTCCGGTCCGCTCCCCGGCGCACACGGGCCGCGGGGCGGCGGGCTCCGGCCGTGCGCCGGTCGTTTGGCTGCGGCGGTCCGGGCAACCCGGGCGGAAGACGGCCCGCAGGGCCGAGAGACCGGAAGGCATCCATGTCCACAGGCGTGATCATCGTTCTGATCGTGATCGTGATCGTGGCGGCCGTCCTCGCGGGCGCGGCCGCCTTGTCCCCTCGTGCCCGGAGCGCGTTCGCCGGGGGAGGTCTGAAAAGCCGCTTCGGGCCCGAGTACGAGCGCACCGTGGCCCGTCACGACGGCGACACCAAGGCCGCCGAGCGGGAACTCGACGAGCGGCTGAAGCGGTACGGCTCGCTGCACGAGCAGCCGCTGGAGCCGTCCGAGCGCGAGCGGTACACGGCGCGCTGGACGGCGGCGCAGGAGCGGTTCGTCGACTCCCCGAGGGACGCGGTGGCCGAGGCGGACCGGCTGCTCGCCGAGCTGGCGGGCGCACGGGGCTTCCCGGACGGCGGCCGCTACGAGGAGCAGCTCGACGCGCTGTCCGTGCACCACCCCCACCATGTCCACGGCTACCGCCGGCTGCACCGGGCCGCACTCGCCCAGGCCGACGGCGACACCGAGGAACTGCGCGCGGCCCTGCTGGACGCGCGCGGCCTCTTCGAGGAGCTCACGGCGCCCGCGCGCCAGGAGCAGGCCGCTCCCTCGGAGGAGACGCCCGCGCGGACCCCGGCCCGTGACGCGGGGAAGTCCCGCCACGCGTGGACGTTCCACCGGCAGCACGCGAAGGGGAGTTGAGGGCCGTGGCGGACAGGACACCGGGCAGGAGCGCCGACGGCCGGGAACCGGCCGCGGCACGGCCGGACGAACCCGGCCGCAGGGAGGAGACGTCGGTACGGCCCGGCGAAGTGGGCCGCGGCGCGGGGGACGAGGTGCGTCCCGGCGAGGGCGTGGGCGGTGAGCGGGCTGAGGCGCGGTCGGTCGCTAGCGGTCGCCCGGAGGGGGCTTCCGATGTGCGGTCCGGCCTGGGTGAGGGCCGGGAGGAGACGTCGGTACGGCCCGGCGAAGTGGGCCGCGGCGCGGGGGACGAGGTGCGTCCCGGCGAGGGCGTGGGCGGTGAGCGGGCTGAGGCGCGGTCGGTCGCTAGCGGTCGCCCGGAGGGGGCTTCCGATGTGCGGTCCGGCCTGGGTGAGGGCCGGGAGGAGACGTCGGTACGGCCCGGCGAAGTGGGCCGCGGCGCGGGGGACGAGGTGCGTCCCGGCGAGGGCGTGGGCGGTGAGCGGGCCGAGGCGCGGTCCGACGCGAGCGGTCGCCCGGAGACGGATGCGGATGCGCGGTCCGGCTTGGGCGGTCGCCGGGAGCGGGCGGCAGAGGTGCCGCCCGGTCTGGGTGATCGCCGGGAAGGGGCCGCGGATGTGCGGTCCGGCGCGGGTGTTCGTCCGGAGGCGGTCGAAGGGCGGTCCGCACGGCGCGAGGAGCGCCGGGCCGCGAAGGCGTGGCCGGGTGAGGGCCGGCTGCTGCCGCCGGAGAGCTGCGACAAGTACGGTCTGCGCCTGCAGCACGCTGTCGGCGAGTTCGTGGACAGCCCCCGGGAGGCAGTCGAAGAGGCCGACCGGGTGGTCGAGGAGGTCGCCGCAGAGCTCGCTGACGCCCTGGTCTCCCGGCGGCGGACCCTGAAGGCCTCCTGGCAGGACACCGGCGACGGCACCCACGCCACTCCCGACACGGAACAGCTGAGGCTCGCCCTGCGCGACTACCGGGCGACGGCGGAGCGGCTGCTCGGCATCTGACATCCGGACCACGACGCGGGGGCCGCGCCCCGGACCATGTCCCGGGGCGCGGCCCCCGCGCGCTGCGGCGCTCAGTCCGCTCCGGGGCGCCCGGCCCGGCGCGCGCGCCAGTCCCGGACGATCTCCTCCACGTCGTACGGCTTGAGACCCAGGGGCGGTCCCGGCGGCGGCTTGAACATCATGTCGCGGATCTTCACGTTCAGGTCCTCGACCAGCCGTCGCACCAGCCGCTCGGACGGTGCCACCGCGGCCGCCGCCAGCGTGTCCTCCGCCTCCTTGCGCAGCGCCAGCGTCGGGGGCAGGACCGCGATCCCCTCGCGGGCCATCTTGCGCTTGATCCACCACAGTTCGTCGTACACCGTCTCGGTCACGGCGGGCGCGGGCCGGCCCGCCCCCGGCAGGTCGGTGAACTCCCCGCGGGCCTGAGCGTCGCGGATCTGCTTGTCGGCGAAGGACTCGAAGCTGACGCCGGGTGGCTTGCGCTCGGTCATGGGTTCATTGTGCCGGAGGTCACCCGACGGAGCGATCGGGCGAATTATCATTCCGCAGCGAACGCCAACCAGGCTCAGCGGGAACACTTGAACCGCCGCAGCGCCGGAACCGCCGCACTCAGGAGGAGCGCACGTGCTCGAACTCACCATGGCCTCGGTCTCCCGGGAGGACGCCGGGGCGACGGCCGGCATGCAGATGGCCGACTCGCCCAGCGATCCGGGCTCCGTGCTGCGGGTGGGCCGGGACAAGACCGTGTGCAGGCTGGCCACCCCCGACGACTGGCTGTTCATCTCCCGTGTCCACCTGGAGTTCCTGTGCGGCCCGGACGGCGGCTGGCAGGTCACCTGGCTGCGCGGCTCGCACGCCGATCCCTCCTCCGAGGTGCTGCTCACGCTGGCCGGGCACCCGGTGCAGCCGCTGCCGTACGGCGGCACGGCCCGACTGCCGCACGGTGGCTCGGGGGAAGTGGTCGTCCGGGACCGCACCGCCCCGCGCAGTGTCAACGTGGGCTTCTACCACGAGGTCTGAGGGGCCCGCGGCCTCAGCCGACGACGCGCGCCAGCGCGAACCCGTCGTGTCCCTTCGTGCCCACCGTCTGCACCGCCGTACCGCTCAACTTCGGATGCGAGCCCATCAGTTCCAGCGCGGCGCGGGTGCCCCGCACGCTCGGGTCCTCGCTGTCCGCGTCGGTGACCCGGCCGGCGCGCACCACGTTGTCGAGGATGATCAGGCTCCCGGGGCGGGTCAGTTTGAGGGCCCATTCGACGTAGCGCGCGTTGTTGACCTTGTCCGCGTCGATGAAGACCAGGTCGAAGGGCTCCGGGCGCTCCTCGGCCAGCTTCGGCAGCGACTCCAGCGCCGGGCCGACGCGCACCTCGGTGATCCCGCCCAGGCCCGCCCGTGCGAGGTTGCCGCGGGCGACCTCAGCGTGCTTCGCGTCGTACTCAAGGGTGATCAGACGGCCGTCCTCGGGCAGTGCGCGGCCCATCCAGATCGCGCTGTAGCCGCCGAGCGTGCCGATCTCAAGGATGCGGCGCGCACCCTGGATCACGGCGAGGAGCTGGAGCAGCTTGCCCTGGTTCGGCGCGACGTTGATGGGCGGCAGCCCGGCCGCCTCACTGTCGCGCAGGGCCGCGGTGAGTGCCTCGTCTGCGGGGGAGAGAAGGTCGGTGAAGTAGGCATCGACGTCGTCCCAGAGCTCCTGCGCTGTGCTCATGCACCATGCCTCTCATATGCCTAGTTAGGTGGGCTAACTAGTCTCCCTAAGGAATATAGCCCGAGGCGAGCTCCCTTGTCAGTGGATGTCCCCCGATCGGGCCGCCCCACGTGCGGCACCGGGACGACGTCGGTGTTCGACCCCGTACGGGGCCCCAGTCAGCGCTCCTCGCGCTCGACCGAGGGTGCCGAACCGGGCAGCGGCCGTCCGGCGGACTCCGCCATGAACCACACGGCGGCACCTCCGATCACGGCCGCCGCCATCATGTAGTAGGCGGGCATCATCATGTTCCCGGTCGCGCCGATCAGCGCCGTGACCACCAGCGGGGTCGTGCCGCCGAACAGCGACACCGAGACGTTGAAGCCGATCGAGAGCGAGCCGTAGCGCACCCGGGTCGGGAAGAGGGCCGGCAGCGCGGCAGGCATCGCCGCCGTGAAGCAGACCAGCAGCAGGCCCAGCGCGCCCATCCCGAGCGCGACCGCGAGCAGGCTGCCCTGGCAGATCAGCAGCAGCGCCGGAACCGACAGCAGCAGGAAGCCCGCGCAGCCCGCCGCGATCAGCGGGCGGCGGCCGATCCGGTCGGTGAGCGCGCCGGCGAAGGGCTGCACGACCATCATCAGCGCCATCACGCCGAGCACGACCAGCAGTCCGTGGGTCTCGTCGTACTTGAGCTCACTGGTGAGATAGCTCGGCATGTACGACAGCAGCATGTAGTCGGTGACGTTGAAGACGAGCACCAGGCCCATGCACAGCAGCAGCGCCTTCCACTGCCCGGTGACCATCTCCCGCAGGGGCACCTTGGGCCGGTCCGCCTCGGCCTTCTCGACCTCCGCCGCGAAGGCCGGGGTCTCCTCCAGGCGCATCCGCAGATAGAGGCCGATGACGCCCATAGGGCCCGCGATCAGGAACGGGATCCGCCAGCCCCAGGCCACCAGGTCCTCGGAGGACAGCAGCGCGGTCATCACGGTGACCAGGCCGGCGCCCCCTATGTACCCGGCGAGCGTGCCGAACTCCAGCCAGCTGCCGAAGAAGCCGCGCCTCTTGTCCGGCGCGTACTCGGCGATGAACGTGGACGCGCCCGCGTACTCGCCACCGGTCGAGAAGCCCTGGACCAGGCGTGCCGCGAGCAGCAGGACCGGGGCGCCGACGCCGATCGTCGCGTACGACGGGATCAGGCCGATCGCGAACGTGCCGGCCGCCATCATGATCATGGTCAGGGCGAGCACCTTCTGCCGTCCGATGCGGTCGCCGAGCGGCCCGAACACCGTGCCGCCGAGCGGGCGGACCAGGAAGGCCGCGGCGAACGCGCCGAACGTGGACAGCAGCTGCGCGGTGGGGTTGCCGGACGGGAAGTACACCTTGCCCAGCGTCACCGCGATGTAGCTGTAGACGCCGAAGTCGAACCACTCCATCGCGTTGCCCAGTGCGGCCGCCTTCACGGCGCGCCTGACCAGAGCCGGGTCGGTGACGGTGGCCTCGGGGCGGGCCGGGGCCTTCGGTGCGAGGGGGACGGAGAGTGGAGCGACGGTCGCCAAGGTTCCGCTCGCCTGCCTTTCGTCGGGGACAGGGACAGGGCTCGCCGCCGGCGGGCGGACCGGTGGACTGCCGCGGGGCGGGCCGAAAAGCGACCATAGGTGTAGCTGCCACCGTTACGTCCGGTGACCGGCGTACCGCCCAGAGTGCCTAAATGCGGCCTAAGCAGGTGTGACGCGCGCGTCGCGGGGCGCAGTCGGCCGTCCTGTTTGTGATCCTTCTCGCGCCCCCTGGCTGGAACCGGACCGCTAGCGCACCGTCGTCGGGACGAAAGCCGGGCGGACCTCAGGTGAAGTGGGGGTTGCCTGCGTCTCACATCGGGGGTGCCAAACCTCATAGGGTGCGGACAGGCGTAAACGCGCGGGATACACGGAACGAACGGGGCGGGAGGGCCGACGGGACGTGGCGAACGCGGAGCACAGCGGTCAGATGGGCGGTGCCTTCGGGGCGGGGGCGGCGGAGCAGGCGCAGGCACGGCTGAAGGTGGCCCGGATCGGCGTCTGGACGATCGCCGCCGTCCTGGCCCTGCGCCAGGTCACCGTCGCCCTGAGCACACCCCGGGGCGACCGGCTGACGGACCTGGAGACCTGGGTGGGGCCCAACGGGGTCCTGCACGTCAGCGGGTCGCTGTACGACTCGACCCGGTTCACCGGCACGCCGTTCGCCGGCCTGGTGCTCAAACCCCTGACCCGGGCGGCGCAACAGTCCCTCGGCTGGAGCTGGACCTTCGGCACGCTGCTGCTGGTCGTCGCGCTCGGCCTGGTCGCCGCCCGCGCCCTGCCGCAGCCGGTGACCCGGCGCAGCTCACTGCTCGCCGCGCCCGTCGCGATCAGCCTGCTGATGCTGTCGCTGCCGGTGCGTAACACCCTCTACCTCGGCCAGACCAGCATCATCCCGGTCCTGCTGGTGCTGCTCGGCTGCTTCGCCGTACGCGGGGAGCGGGCCGGCGGTCTGCTGATCGGCCTGGGCGCCGCGCTCCAGCCGACCGTGCTGCTCTTCGCCCCGCTGCTGTGGTTCACCGGACGCCGCCGTGCCGCCGTGTCCGCCGCCGGCACGTTCGCGGTGTGCACCGTGCTCGCCTGGGCGGCGATGCCGCACGACTCGTACACCTACTGGGTGCACCATCTGGCCGGCACCGGCCTCGGCGGCAAGGCCAACGACCACGCCAACCAGTCCCTGCACGGTGCCCTGCTCAGACTGGGCCTGTCAGGACCGCTGGAGATCGGGCTGTTCTTCCTGCTGGGCGCCGCGGTCGCGGTCCTCGGGCTGCGCCGCGCGATCCGGTACGCACACGACGGTCAGCTGCTGCTCGCCGTCGCCGTCACCGGGTGCGTCGCCGTCGTCGTCTCGCCCACGAGCTGGCAGCACCAGCTGCTGTGGGTGCTGCTCGCGGTGGTCGGACGGGTCGGCCGCAGAGCCTCCGACCGGTATATGTGGCCGGTCGCCGTCGTTCTGGTGATGACACTGCCGGCGACGATGATGCTGCCGAACATCGGGGGCATCGAGCCGCTTCGCGACAACCTGGTCCTGCTGGCCGCGCTCGCCGCCGCCACTTGTGTGCCGTTCCTGTCCCGGACGTCCCCTTATTACCGGGCGCCCGTACCCACCGAGTACGCCCGGCCCGTCCCCGCCCGCTGGAAGCACGTGCCCCTCCTGCCGTACTTCCGCAGGGTCCTCAGCCGCCCCAACCTGCTGCTCGAACTGCTGCTGATCCGGGTCACCTACGCCGCCTACGCCCAGGTCAGGCTTGCGGCGACCGGTGACAGCAGCACGGCGGGCCGGGCCACCGCCGAGCACCACGGCGACCAGGTCCTCGCGGCCGAACGGTTCCTGCACATCGACGTCGAGCACTGGGCCAACCATGCCGTCGTGAAGGTGGGCTGGCTGCGCGACTTCTTCGACTTCTACTACGAGTCCTTCCACTTCGTGGTCCCGATGACCGTCCTCGCCGTGCTCTGCCTGCGCCGCCCGGTCGACTACCGGTGGGCGCGCTCGGTCCTCGGCTTCACCACCCTGATCGCCCTGGTCGGCTTCTGGCTCTATCCGCTCGCCCCGCCGCGTCTGATGCCGCACCTCGGGATCATCGACACCGTCCACGGGGTCCAGGACTTCTCCAAGCCCGACTACGGCACGCTGACCACCGTGACGAACCAGTACGCGGCGATGCCCTCGCTGCACTTCGGCTGGTCCTTGTGGTGCGGCCTCACCATCGCGATCCTCGCGCCCAGGTGGTGGATGAAGGCGCTCGGCCTGCTGCACCCTCTCTTCACGGTCTCGGCGATCGTGGCGACCGGCAATCACTGGGTGCTGGACGCCGTCGGCGGTGCGGCCGTGGTCGGCGCGGGCTTCGGGCTCGTCTATCTGCTCCAGGGGCCCCGGGCCCGGGTGGCCGTGGCGGCCGCCGGGGTCAGCACCGCACTGGCCCCGGTGAAGGCCCGTACTCCGAGCTGATCCGGTACGTGCCCGGCGCGGTGACCGTCAGCCGGGTGAACTCCCCCGCGCGGGTGAGACAGCCGCCCTCGGTGCGCAACCAGGGCGAGTAGGCGATCCGCACGGTCACCGAACCGGGCCGCGGCACCCGCACGTCCATCGTGGCGCTCGTCGTCCGCAGCACGGCGGCCGGCGCCTGCACCAGGGGCACCGCGCCCCGCACCCGGTACACCCTCCAGTGGGCGTCCTGCCACGCCGGCTCCAGCCAGGCGGGGCGGTGGTCGCGGACCAGCCGCGCCTCCTGTTCGGCGAACCCGTCCGGCTTGCCCAGCGGCAGGACGACGAGACCGACCGCCCAGTGGTCCAGCCAGCCGCGATAGGCCGCCGCCGAGAACGTGCCGTCGTAGAAGAGGCGGCCCCGCTCGATGTCGAGCTGCCGGTTCCAGCCACGGGCCAGGTTCATGTGCGGGGCGAGCGCGGTCGCCTCCCGGTGGTTGCGGGCGGGCACGACCTCCACCCGGGTGCGGTCGGCGCCGAGTGCCTCGAGGGTCCGCAGCACGCCGCCGGTGTCCGCGGCCCAGGCCGGCACCGTGGTGGAGACGCGCAGGTCGTCGGCGGTCTTGCGGCCCACCCAGACGACGGAGAGGACCAGCGCGACGATCAGCAGATTGCGCCGCAGCAGGTGCAGCCGGGGCGCGGTGAGCAGCGCCGCGAGCAGTACGGCTGGCGCGAACAGCTCCGCGAACCGCTCGATGTTCGTCCCGATCGGCGACGGGATCAGATAGACGAGGACGGTTCCGGCCGCATAGACGACCCCGCTCCACCGCGCGACCCGCCAGCGGCGCGGAGCCAGCACCGCGACGGCCAGGCCCAGCAGGGCCGGCTGCCAGATACGGCCCGCGGGCATCAACTGCTCGCCCTCGAACGGGAACAGCAGGGTGGTGGTGGCGACCACCGCGAGGGGCGGCAGCAGCAGGACGAGGGCCCGCCGCCAGTCCCGCACGAGCAGGAATCCGGCCCCCACCACGGCCAGGAACAGCCCGGCCACCGGGCTCGCCATGGTCGCCAGGGCCGCGCACGCCGATGCGAGCACCGGCCGCCACCTTCTGCACCGGTCCCGGCCGCGCTCGTGCCGGGGGACCCCCACCAGCAGCACACAGCCCGCCAGCCCGAACGCGACGCCCAGCGCGAACGTCGTACGGCCCGACGCCACGTCGCACCACAGCGCCAGCGACGCGAGCAGCGCGGGTCCGGCCGGCCTGCGGACCCGGGTGCGCACGATCAGTACCGCGGCCAGCCATGTGGCGGTGAGGCCGGAGACGACGGTGACGGTGCGCACGCCGAGCGCGGCCATCAAGTAGGGCGAGATCACGCTGTAGTTGGCGGTGTGCATCCCGCCGTACCAGAAGAGGTTGTACGCCGACGCGCCGTGCCGGGCGGCGAACCCGGCCCATGCCTCCTGGGCCGCGAGGTCACCGCCGCCGGTGGCCAGGAACAGCCACCACAGCGCGTACAGCGGCAGGACGGGGAGCGTGGCGAGGAGCGGCACCCGATGGCGGCCCCGAAATGCCCGGAAA
Organism: Streptomyces sp. CA-106110; assembly: GCF_050936285.1. Classification (NCBI taxonomy): domain Bacteria; kingdom Bacillati; phylum Actinomycetota; class Actinomycetes; order Kitasatosporales; family Streptomycetaceae; genus Streptomyces; species Streptomyces sp. CA-106110. The sequence continues at coordinate 8,362,749 of NZ_JBNJNB010000001.1, forward strand.
GGGTGGTTCCGCAGGGTGGCCGGGTCTTCCGGCCGGACGACGGTGAGCTCGGCAGGGGCCACGGGTGCGCATTTCCGTTCGACGTCTTCGGCGGGTGGGACGACTGTGCCCCCTGGAAGACGCCGGAGGGAAGACGGACGTTCACCTGAAGGTGGGTCACATGGGTCCTATGCGCCGCGGGGGAGGCAGGGGCGGGGCGTAGGGGAGTGCCCCTGCCTCCCCCGGGACGGGCCGGCGGCGCCGGGAAGCCGACGGCCCGGGTCCGTCAGTCCACCGTGACCTGGAGCTCCTTCACACCGTTGATCCAGGCCGAGCGCAGACGGCGCGGATCGCCGGCCGGCCTGAGGCCCGGCATGGCGTCGGCGATCGCGTTGAAGATGAGGTGGATCTCCAGCACCGCGAGGGACTTGCCCAGGCAGTAGTGCGGGCCTCCGCCGCCGAAGCCGAGGTGCGGGTTGGGGTCGCGGCCGATGTCGAAGGTGTCCGGGTCGTCGAAGACCTCGGGGTCGTGGTTGGCGGAGGAGTAGAAGAGGCCGACCCGGTCGCCCTTCCTGATCTGCTTGCCGCCCAGTTCGGTGTCCTGGGTGGCGGTGCGCTGGAAGGAGACCACCGGGGTCGCCCAGCGGACGATCTCCTCGGCGGCGGTGGACGGGCGCTCCCGCTTGTACAGGTCCCACTGCTGTGGATGGGTGAGGAAGGCGTGCATGCCGTGCGTGATGGCGTTGCGGGTCGTCTCGTTGCCGGCGACCGACAGCATCAGCACGAAGAACCCGAACTCGTCGTAAGTCAGATTGCCCTCGCCCTCGGCGGCGACCAGCGTGGTGACGATGTCCTTGGCCGGGCACTGTTTGCGGTCGGCGGCCATGTTCATGGCGTAGGCGATGATCTCCGTGGCCGCCTCGGCACCGACCTCCTTGGTGATCGCGTACTCCGGGTCGTCGTAGGCGATCATCCTGTTCGACCAGTCGAAGATCTTGGACCGGTCGTCCTGGGGGACGCCGATCAGCTCGGCTATGGCCTGAAGGGGCAGCTCGCAGGCGACCTGGGTGACGAAGTCGAACGGGCCCCGCTGTGCGAGAGCGCCCTGGACGATGGCCTGCGCACGGGCGCGCAGTCTGTCCTCCAGCGCGCGGATGGCCCGCGGGGTGAAGCCGCGCTGGACGATCTGGCGGACCCGGGTGTGCTCGGGCGGGTCCATGTTCAGCATGATCAGCCGCTGGGCGTCGATCGCGGCGCGCTCGATGTCCTCGTTGAACCGGATGATCGCGGTGTTGAGGGACGAGGAGAAGATCTCCGGGTGCGTGGAGACGTACTTGACGTCCGTGTGGCGGGTCACGGCCCAGTACCCCTCGTCCTGGAAGCCGGCGGCATTGCCCGCCTGGGGTATCCAGCGCACGGGTTCGGCCCGGCGCAGCTCGGCGAACTCCGGCAGGGGCACTCGGTGATGCAGCAGATCGGGGTCGGTGAAGTCGAACCCGTCGGGCAGCGCGGGACAGGGCATGGCGACCCCCAGCATTCTGACGGTCCATCAGGAATTGTCGTGAAGGTAGTAACGGGTTCTATAAGTCGCAAGGGGTGCGGCCACCCCAATTGCGTGCGGGATTCGTGCAGATCACGACTTCGGAGGCTGCAAGACCCTTGCGGCCTCGGGTCCGGTGTCAGCAGACTGCACGCAGAACTAGAACGCGTACTAGTTCTGCGTGGCGGGTGGGCCGGGACGCCCGCGCCGCGCGGGTGACCGAGGAGAGGACGAACCCCCCATGGCCGCGGAGCCCGTGATCGTCGAAGCCGTACGCACCCCCATCGGCAGGCGCGGAGGCGCGCTCGCCAATCTGCACCCCGCCTATCTTCTGGGCGAGACCTACCGCGAACTCCTCGGCCGCACCGGCATTCACGCCGACTGCGTCGAGCAGATCGTCGGCGGCACCGTGACACACGCCGGCGAGCAGTCCATGAACCCCGCGCGCACGGCGTGGCTGACCATGGGCCTGCCCTACGAGACCGCCGCCACGACCGTGGACTGCCAGTGCGGCTCCTCGCAGCAGGCATCACACATGGTGGCCAACATGGTCGCGGCGGGCGTCATCGACGTCGGGATCAGTTGCGGCGTGGAGGCCATGTCGCGGGTGCCGCTGGGCTCCGGGTCCAAGCACGGCCCCGGCAAGCCCTTCCCCGACGAGTGGAACGTGGATCTGCCGAACCAGTTCGAGGCGGCGGAGCGGATCGCCCGGCATCGTGGACTCACCCGGGAGAACGTCGACTCGCTCGGGCTCATCTCTCAGGAGCGGGCCGCGATCGCCTGGTCGGAGGAACGGTTCAAGCGCGAGACGTTCGCCGTGCAGGTGCCCACCACCGAGGAGGAGCAGCAGGCCGGCCAGGGCATGTGGCGGCTGGTCGACCGGGACGAGGGGCTGCGCGACACGTCGATGGAGGCGCTGGCGAGGCTCAAGCCGATCATGCCGACGGCGGTGCACACGGCGGGCAACTCGTCGCAGATCTCGGACGGCGCCGCGGCGATCATGTGGGCGTCGAAGCGGATGGCCCGGGCGCTGAAACTGCGCCCTCGGGCGCGGATCGTGGCCCAGGCGCTGGTGGGTGCGGACCCGCACTTCCACCTGGACGGGCCGATCGACGCGACGAAGGCCGTACTCGGGAAGGCCGGGATGTCGCTGAAGGACATCGACCTGGTCGAGATCAACGAGGCGTTCGCGTCGGTGGTGCTGAGCTGGGCGCAGGTCTTCGAGCAGGACCTGGAGAAGGTGAACGTGAACGGCGGCGCCATCGCGCTGGGGCACCCGGTGGGTGCGACCGGCGCCCGGCTGATCACCACGGCGCTCCATGAACTGGAGCGCAGCGACAAGGAGTTCGCACTGATCGCGATGTGTGCGGGCGGCGGACTGGCCACCGGCACGATCATCCAGCGGTTGTAGACGCCGTAGTCGGTCGGTGACCGTGTTCACCGGTGCGGCGGAGCGACTCGCGCGCAACGCCGAAGGCGGCGGCCCCGGTTCGGGGACCGCCGCCTGCGCAGCAGCGAGAGCTCGGCTCGATCAGTACCAGTGGTGGGTCGACCAGAAGTTCCACGCGGCGGCCGGGCTGCCGTAGCGGGAGTTCATGTAGTCGAGGCCCCACTTGATCTGAGTGGCCGGGTTGGTCTTCCAGTCGGCACCGGCGGACGCCATCTTGGAGCCCGGCAGGGCCTGGACCAGGCCGTAGGCGCCGGAGGAGGAGTTGGTGGCGTGGATGTTCCAGCCGCTCTCGTGGGAGACGATCTTGTTGAACGCTTCGTACTGCGTGGCGTCCGGAATCATCTGACGCGCGATCGCCTGGGCGTTGGTGGCCGTAGAAGGAGTGGCGGCCTGAGCGGGCGCCGAAGCCATTGCCATGCCGGCGGCGGCAGCCGCGACGGCGGCGGTGGCGATGGCCTTCTTCGGGGTGGCGATGCGGCGGATGAAGGAGACGGACACGTGGCACCTTTCGGTCGGGTATAGGGGGTCGCGGCATGCCCGAACCACGCGGGGCGTGGTGAGGGTGTGCATCGGCGCCGCGGCCCGTGTGGGCTCGTCGGCGCCCGGCGACGTCATCCAGAGAAGCAGGCCGAAGGAATGTCCGCAATGACCCTTTTTACTAGTGGTGGTCGCATCCGCGGTTCGGGCCGGTTGTGTGATCTGGCTCTCAATTCCCAGGTCAGCGCCTGAATTCCCGCGTACATGACTTCCGGTTCCGGCTACGGCCCGAGGTCGTAGGTGACGCCGCTCACGTGGGGCTCGTCACGGTTTGTGTCACCGAAGGTCGAGGTGGCGATACACAGCGCAGACATACGGTGTGACCCGCGCCGCAGCCGGAGGGGTGGTCGCTGTGACCCAGGTCGCAGCCCAGGGGTGGTGAGGATGCCCGTGAAGGGCCCCGGATGTGACCGGCGCCGCATGCACGGGAGTTGAGATGTGACCGGGGTCGCACCCGTGGAGGGCGGGAGCGTGACCCGGGGCGTACCCGCGGAGAGCGGAGCGTGACCGAGGGGACGGGCTAGGCGTCTTCGAAGGCGACCGGGCTCTCGAACGCCGCGCGCCGGGTCGCCCTGCGCAGCGCCTTGAGCACGGCCGGGCCGAGGGCGAACGTCAGGACGACGGTGACGACGGCGCGGCCGAGGTCCCAGCCCAGGGAGGTGGCCAGGCAGTACGCGAGGAAACGGGCGAGGTTGGCGGCGAGAGCGGCGTGCGGGTCGTAGGCGATGCCCGAGGCGAGGGCCCCCATATAAGGCCAGCCGGCCAGGTTCATCACCGTGCCGTAGGCGAACGCGGCCAGGAACCCGTACCCGGCGAGCATCGCCACTTCGGCGCGCCCCCGCATCCGGCCGGGGCTCGGAAGCAGGCCCGCGCCCAGCGTGAACCAGCCCATGGCCAGCATCTGGAACGGCAGCCAGGGGCCGACCCCGCCCGTCAGCAGCGCCGACGCGAACATGGTCACGTTGCCGAGGACGAACCCGAACCCCGGCCCGAGCACTCGCCCGCTCAGCACCATCAGGAAGAACATCGGCTCGATACCGGCGGTTCCGGCGCCGATCGGCCGCAGGGCCGCGCCGGTCGCGGCGAGCACCCCCAGCATGGCCACGGCCTTCGGACCGAGCCCCGACTCGGAGATGGTCGCCGCCACGACGGCGACCAGCAGCACGAGCAGCCCGGCGAACAGCCAGGGTGCGTCCTGGGCGTGCGCCGCGAGACCCGAGCCGGGATCGGTGAACAGGGGCCACGTGAACCCCACGACACCCACCGCGCTCACAAGGGACAGCGCGGCGACGGAACGGGGGCCGAGGTGGACGGGGCGGATCCGGGAGTTCGCGAACGGACGGGGCCGGGACGGCGCGGTCCCCTCCGGCAGCCGGGAGGTCATGACGACAGCGCCTCCTTGACCTGGGCCACGGTGAGCCACCGCTGCGGGGCCAGGATCTTGGTCACCTGGGGCGCGAACGACGGGGACCCCACGACCACCTCGGCGGCGGGGCCGTCGGCGACGACCTCGCCCTCGGCCAGGATCACCACACGGTGGGCGAGTTCCGCGGCCAGCTCCACATCATGGGTGGCCAGCACGATGGCGTGCCCCTCGGCGGCCAGTTCCCGCAGCAGGGCGATCAGACGGGCCTTCGCCGCGTAGTCGAGACCCCGTGTCGGTTCGTCCAGGAGCAGCAGCGGGGGCCTCGCCGTGAGCACGACGGCCAGCGCGAGGGCCAGGCGCTGCCCCTCCGAGAGGTCCCTCGGGTGCGTGTCGTCCGCGACGCCAGGCAGCAGTTCGGACACCAGGGCCCGGCAGGTGCCGGGTGCGGCGCCCGCGTCCTGGTCCGCGGCAGCGCACTCGGAGGCGACCGTGTCCGCGTACAGCAGGTCCCGCGGCTCCTGCGGTACGAGGCCCACGCGCCGTACGAGGTCGCGCGGCGCTGTGCGGTGCGGCACGGCGCCGCCGGCCCGTACCGAGCCGTGGGCCGGTTCGACCAGCCCGACGAGCGCGGCCAGCAGCGTGGACTTGCCGGCGCCGTTGCGTCCCATGAGGGCCACGGTCTCCCCGGCGGTGACGGTGAGGTCGACATGGCGCAGGGCCTGGACGCGCCCGCGGCGGACCGCGAGCGCCGTCACGGCCGCCGGGGGTTCCGGCGCCGCCACGGCCGGGGCGGTACGCCGGCGCAGCAGACGGCGTGGTGCGGGGATACCGGGGCCGGGCCCGGACACCGGGCGCGGACCCGGGCCCTCCACCGGTGCGCTGCCCGTGAGGTGGTCACGCAGGGCGCCCGCGCGGCGGCGCGCGTCGCGGACCGTCAGCGGCAGGGGCGACCAGCCGGCCAGGCGGCCGAGGTCCACCACCGGCGGGTACACCGGGGAGACGGCCATGATCTCCGCAGGGGTGCCGAGGACCGGGCGGGCACCGGGACCCGGGAGCAGGACCACACTGTCGGCGTACTGGACGACCCGTTCCAGCCGGTGCTCCGCCAGCAGGACCGTGGTGCCCAGGTCGTGGACGAGCCGTTGCAGGACGGCGAGGACCTCCTCGGCCGCCGCCGGGTCCAGCGCGGAGGTCGGCTCGTCGAGCACCAGGACCTTGGGGTGCGGGGTGAGCACCGAGCCGATCGCCACACGCTGCTGCTGCCCGCCGGAGAGGGCGGTGATCGGCCGGTCCCTCAGCTCGGCGAGACCGAGCAGGTCCAGGGTCTCCTCGACGCGGCGCCGCATGACGTCCGGCGGCAGCCCCAGCGACTCCATGCCGTAGGCGAGTTCGTCCTCCACGGTGTCAGTCACGAAGTGGGACAGCGGATCCTGTCCCACCGTGCCCACCACGTCGGCGAGTTCGCGGGGTTTGTGGGTACGGGTGTCGCGTCCGGCCACGGTGACCCGGCCGCGCAGGGTGCCGCCCGTGAAATGCGGTACCAGCCCGCTCACCGCGCCGAGCACCGTCGACTTGCCGACCCCGGACGGGCCCACGAGCAGCGCCAGTTCGCCCTCGGGGATCTCGAAGTCGACGCCCCGCACGGCGGGTTCGGCCGCACCGTCGTACGTCACGGAGACATCCTCGAAGCGGATCACGCTGACTCCTCGGGTGCGGGGGCGACGAACGCGGGCAGCAGACCGAGCAGCACGGCCGCGGCAGGCAGCAGGGGCAGCGCGGGAGCGGTCAGCGGTACGACGCCGGGGTTCAGGGCAGCGGGATCCCGGGCGGCGGCGACGGCCAGCAGCGCCGCCGCCGCGATCCCGGAACCGGCGACCAGCCAGGCCCGTACGCCCCATTCGTCGGGCCGGTAGCGCGTGCGCGGCGAGCGGCGGCCGCCGAGACGCAGCCCGGCGAGGGCGGCGGCCAGGCCGGCAAGGAGCAGCGGCAGACCGTAGGTGCCCCCTTCCGCCGTCAGCAGTCCGTACGTGCCCGCGCAGACACCGAGCAGACCGCCGAGGGAGAGGGCCGCGGTGGTGCGCCGCACGGCGGGCGATACATCGGCGGTGCGGCCGAAGCCGCGTGCGTCCATCGCCGCGGCCAGGGCCACCGAGCGTTCCAGCGCGCCCTCCAGGACCGGCAGCCCGACCTGGAGCAGACCGCGCAGACCCCGGTCGGGCCGGCCGCGCAGGCGGCGCGCCGCGCGCAGGCGCCGCACGTCGGCGACGAGGTGCGGGGCGAAGGTGAGCGCGACGACCACCGCCACGCCGGCCTCGTACAGGGCGCCCGGCAGGGCCTTGAGGAGCCTGGCCGGGTTGGCGAGCGCGTTCGCCGCACCGACGCAGACGAGCAGCGTCGCCAGTTTCAGGCCGTCGTAGAACGCGAAGACGAGGCCCTCGGCGGTGACCCGGCCGCCGATGCGGATGCCCTGGGCCCAGTGCGGGAGCGGGACTTCGGGCAGGGTCACAAGGGTGTGGCTGCCCGGAATGGGCGAGCCGAGGGCCACGGCGAAGACGAGCCGGATGGCGAGGACGGCGAGGGCGAGCCTGGCGAAGGCGGAGTACGAGCGGGACCAGGGGTCCGAGGTCCGGCGAGCCGCGACGACGTAGGAGGACACGGCGACGAGCAGGGCGAGCACGAGGGGGTTGGTGGTACGGGTGGCCGCGACGGCGAGCCCCAGGGACCACAGCCACCAGGCGCCCGGGTGGACGGCCCGCCGGCCGCCGCGCGACGGGGGTGCCATCGTCAGCCCCTGCGGCGGCGGGCCTGCCACAGCGCCGCCCCGCCCAGCGCGGCCACGGCGGCGGCGCCCGCGAGGACGCCCACCGACGGGCCGTGGTCCGGCTCGCTCTTCGCGGGCGCCGGGTCCGTCTTCGCCGCGACCTGCTCGCCGCAACCCTGGTGCGGGTAGCCCGCGATGGCGCACAGCAGGGCATTGGTGTCGTAGCGGAGAGGCTTGGCGACCGCCGCCAGCGCGTCCGCCGTCGTCGCGTCCTCTGGGATGCGGGCGCAGGCGGTGCGCGCGGGGGGCGGGGTCTCGCCCGACTGGGCGTCCGACGCCGTGCCGAAGTCGATGACCAGCGCCACCCGCTTCTGGCCGGCCCGCGCGGGCGTCCCCCCGCAGATGGCGTCGAAGTCCGCTGTGCCGCGCGGCTTCGTGGCGTCCCCGGAGTCCTCGCTGACGGCGAACCGGAAGCCCTGGACGTCACCGTCGGCCGGGCGGGCGGTCGACGGGCCCTGGGTGGCATACGTCCAATGGCCGTCGCCACGCTCCCAGAAGGACCAGTAGCGGTAGCCGACGGCCTCGGCCTGGCCGGCGGCGACCAGCAGCAGGAGCAGAGGAGCCAGGAACAGGGCGCACACACGGCGGATCACGGCCGCCTCCCGCCCCGGGAGGTGTACAGGATGCCCCCGGCGGTCAGAGCGAGGAGGCAGGCGCCGCCGATCCACGCGACGCGCAGGGGTCCGTCGCCCTCGTCGGACGTCGCCGAGGTTCCGGAGTCGTCCGAAGAGGACGCGTCCGCGTCGGGCACGGACTTGGGGGCCGGTCCGGTCGCGTCCATGAGCCGGACCAGGTCCTGGCCGCCGAAGTCGCGCGGGTCGAAGCCCTCCGCGTTCGCGGCCAGGATCAGCTGTGCGTACGCGGCCGGTCCGCTCTGCTTCGCCCACTGCGCGTAGTGGGCCTCCAGCCAGCGCAGCGGACGAGCGGCCTGCTCGCCCTGGCCCACGGTGGCGAGTGCGACGACCGCGTCCGCCGTGTTGCCGTAGTCGGGCTGCGGCTTGGCGCCGGGCAGGGCCTGTGTGAGGTGCTGGTCCTTGGCCAGGGCCTTGAGGAGGTACGCGGCGCCGTTCCGGGCGGCCTGCCCGGGGTCGGTGGCGTCCTTGCAGGTCAGGGTCGCGCCGTCGGGCTTCATACCGTCCCCGGCCAGTCCCTTGCCGAGCGCGCCGGCCACGGCTGCCGCCGTCGCGTCCGCGTTGGCCGCCAACGTGCCCTTCTTGTCCGGCTGGTAGGCGAAGGCGCCCGCCCCGTCGCCGGCGCAGGGGAGCGCGAGCTTCAGCAGGGCGTCGTACGGGGACTTGCCGCCCTTGCGGACCTCCTGCGGCTTCTCGCCCGTGGCGGCGAGGGCGCCGATGACGACGGCCGTGGAGTTGGCGTCGCTCGCGCCGCCCGGGGAGTAGCCCCAGCCGCCGTCCGCGTTCTGCAGGGACTTCAGCCAGGTGACGGCCTTGCCGGTGGTGGCGTCGTGTCCGCCGAGCGCGGCGAGGGCCTGGACGGCGGCGCCCGTGCTGTTGGTGTCGACCATGAGCTTGGCGTCGCAGGCCTTGGCGGGGTCCGGACGGAACGCCGCGAACGCGCCGTTCGCGCACTGCTGCCCGGTCAGCCAGCCCACCGCCGAACTCGCCGGTTCGGCACCTACGGTGTGCTGGGCGAGAAGCGTCAGCGACTGGCGCCACACGCCGTCGTAGGTCGGGTCCGCGCTGCCGTACAGGCCGTCGGGTATCGCCGGGGTCGGCGACGCGGACGGGGACGGGCCGGCGGCGACGGCGGGCGCGGCGAGGCCGATCACGGCCGCTGCTGCCAGAGCCGCGGTGCTGCGGCGGAGGTTCATGTGCCACTCCCTGCGAGGAGCCGGGCAGCACGGAACACTCCGGGCGGCTCGGCTCCGTAGACCTCGACGGTGCCGTACACCGGCGGGCCGCCGGTGCGCGTGAGCCGGTCACGAACCGCGCGGGGCAATCCGGCTCGCCACGTGCGTGGCTCACGGCTGCGGGTCAGCGCCGGATTTCCACCGGCTTCCCCCCGTACGAGTGTGAGAACGACCCGGCCACTCTACCCGCCGGTACAGGCACCTCTGAGAGGCCCCTGTGAGCCGGTCCGTCCGGGCGGCGGTGACGGGCACGGCCGCTGGCCGGGCAGACGGGGTGTCGGGCCGCCGAAAGCGAGGAAGAGGGTGCGGCCGGAGAGCAGCCAGGTGTCGTGCACCTTCTTGAACTCGTCCTCGTAGTGGCCGACTTGTGTCGGCGGACCCGCCGGGACCATGCCGCCCTGGTGGCCGTCGACGCGGTACGTCGTGAAGTACGACCTCGCGACGGCCGTGTCCGGGGACGTCACCGTGACCAGGACGTTGGACATGAGCCGGCGCGAGAGCCGGTCGGCGGGGCGCCCGGCGAAGTACTTCCGCAGCGCCTCCCGGCCCCGCACCAGTCGCTCGCCCGCCGGCCACCGCCAGCTGCCGTCCTCCGTGAACAACTCGGCCACGGACGCGGGCTCGCCGAGGTCGAGGCGGTGGACGAAGTCGAGGACGAGGCGCTCGCAGGCGCGTTCGGCGAGGAGCTGCTCCAAGGGATCCATACCGTTTGGTACCAGCGCGAGAAGGCCGGATGCGAGGTCTTTTACACGGCCACGTACGTCACGGGGTCGGTTCCGGGCACCGCCTCCGCGCGGCCCGTCTTCACCAGGCGGCGCACATGGGCCTCGGCCTCCGAGACCGCTATGTTCCGCGAGCCGTGCGGGATCTCGTCCCAGGGGCGGTTCCACTCCATGCGCTCGGCGAGCTGCCAGGGGGTCAGCGGGGTGCCGAGCAGGGCCAGCAGGCCGGTCAGCCGGTCCTGGTGGTGGGCCAGCAACTCCCCGACGCGGGCGGAGGCGTCGGTGAACATGTACTGGTGGGCCGGGAGCACCTCGGCGGGGCCGAGGCGACCGACGCGCTCCAGGGAGTCCAGGTAGTCGCCGAGAGGGTCGGTCACGGTGGTGTCGTCCGGGTCCTCGTACAGGCCGATGTGCGGGGTGATCTCCGGGAGCAGGTGGTCGCCGGAGAAGAGGCGGCCATGGCCCGGGAGCCCGGCGGGGTGCTCCTCCTCGAGGTGGAGGCACACATGGCCGGGTGTGTGCCCGGGGGTCCAGATCGCGCGCAGCCGGCGGCCGGCGAGGTCGAGGAGCTCACCGGGGACGATCTCGCGGTCGGGGAGCGCGGGGGAGAAGCCGGGCAGGCGGCCACGGCCGCGTGCGGCGCGCAGCGGTGCCAGGTGGTCCTCGGGCGCGCCGGCCGCCGCCAGTTTGGCGGCCATGTACGAGAACCACTGCTCGGGGCGGGTCTCGCGGGTCCGGCGCACGATCGCGGCGTCCGCCGCGTGCATCGCGACCCAGGCCCCGGACGTCTCACGGACCTTGCCGGACAGGCCGTGGTGGTCCGGGTGGTGGTGGGTGACGACGACCCCGTGGATCTCCGTGGCCGATGTGCCGCACGCGGTCAGCCCCTCGGCGAGGGTGTCGCACGAGTCCGGGTCGTCCCAGCCGGTGTCGACCAGCACCGGGCCGCGGTCGGTGTCGACGACGTACACCAGCGTGTGGCCGAGGGGATTGTCGGGGATCGGGACCCTGATCGACCGTACGCCCCCGCCGTGATCGGCCGTCTCAGCCATGGCTCCCCAATCGCCGTCTTCGGGCCACTATAACTAGAACGTGTTTCGACGGTAGCCCGGGTCATCTTCCATGTGCGTCCCGGCCGTGGACTCCGTCGGCCGGACCTGGTATCAGTGGCGATATCTGATGGATCGTCAGAGGCGTCCCGGGGAGGCAGTCGGCCATGACCGAGCTCGTGGAACACGGACAGCTGTTCATCGGCGGGGAGTTGACCGACCCCTTGGGCGAGGACGTCATCGAGGTGGTCTCGCCGCACACGGAAGAGGTCATCGGCCGGGTGCCGCACGCCTCGCGCGAGGACGTCGACCGGGCGGTGGCCGTGGCGCGCCGGGCCTTCGACGAGGGCCCCTGGCCGCGGGCGACGCTCGGCGAGCGGATCGAGGTGGTCGGCCGGATCAAGGACGCGATCGCGGCACGGTACGAGGAGATCGCCCGCGTGATCTCCTCCCAGAACGGCTCCCCGTACTCCTGGAGCGTCCTCGCTCAGGCGCTGGGCGCGATGATGGTGTGGGACGCGGCGATCACGGTCGCACGGGACTTCACCCACGAGGAGCGGCGCGACGGCGTCCTCGGGAAGATCCTCGTGCGGCGCGAGCCGGTCGGGGTCGTGGCGGCCGTCGTGCCCTGGAACGTGCCGCAGTTCGTGGCCGCCGCCAAGCTCGCCCCCGCCCTGCTCACCGGCTGCACGGTGATCCTGAAGCCGTCCCCCGAGTCGCCGCTGGACGCGTACGTCCTCGGCGAGATCGCGCGCGAGGCGGGGCTGCCGGAGGGCGTGCTGTCGATCCTGCCTGCCGATCGCGAGGTCAGCGAGTACCTGGTCGGGCACCCCGGTGTGGACAAGGTGTCGTTCACCGGTTCGGTCGCGGCGGGCAGGCGCGTCATGGAGGTGGCCTCGCGCAACCTGACGCGCGTGACCCTGGAGCTGGGCGGCAAGTCGGCGGCCGTGGTGCTGCCGGACGCGGACGTCTCCACGGCGGTGCAGGGGATCGTGCCGGCCGCCTGGATGAACAACGGCCAGGCCTGTGTGGCCCAGACCCGCATCCTCGTACCGCGCTCGCGCTACGACGAGTTCGCCGACGCCTTCGCCGCCGCGGCGAGTGCCCTCGTGGTCGGGGACCCGCTGGACGCGGCCACCCAGGTCGGTCCGCTGGTCGCCGGGCGCCAGCAGCAGCGCAGCCTCGACTACATCCGCATCGGCCAGGAGGAGGGCGCCAAGATCCTCACCGGCGGCGGCCGGCCAGCGGGCCTGGACCGCGGCTGGTACGTGGAGCCGACCCTCTTCGGCGACGTCGACAACTCCATGCGGATCGCCCGGGAGGAGATCTTCGGGCCCGTCATCTGCCTGCTCCCGTACGGCGACGAGAGCGAGGCCGTGAAGATCGCCAACGACTCCGACTACGGGCTGAGCGGCAGCGTGTGGACGGCGGACGTCGAGCACGGCATCGAGGTCGCCCGCCGGGTGCGTACCGGCACGTACTCGGTGAACACCTTCAGCCTCGACATGCTCGGCCCCTTCGGCGGCTACAAGAACTCGGGTCTCGGGCGCGAGTTCGGGCCCGAGGGGTACGGCGAGTTCCTGGAGCACAAGATGATCCACCTGCCGGCCGGGTACGGGGAGGCGTAGCGCATGGGAGACCGCTGGCACATCGAGGTCGACCGCGCCGTCTGCATCGGCTCCGCGCAGTGCGTCCACCGCGCACCCGGCGCCTTCAGTCTCGACTCGGCCCGGCAGTCCCACCCCGTCCACCCGGACGCCGACGCGGGCGAGCAGGCGCTGGACGCGGCGGAGAACTGCCCGGTGGAGGCGATCGCGATCACGCTGGTGGGAAGCGGGGAGCCGGTGTTCCCGCCGGAGGACTAGGCCGGTCCGGGACACCGCCCGAATCATCCGAAAAATGTGGTTAGAGGGGGTTCCATCCCGGTATGACGATGCTATTCTGAAAGTCGCCTACGGGGCGAGTGAGGAATCTCGACCGGAAGATGCCGACTTTGGCGTGAGACCTCGGTTTCCGCCGGGGCCGACAACGGTCGGCCGAGAGACCTGAAGATCAATAGATCGCAAGATCCAGAGATCGGAAGGTTGAAAGACTCGGAAGGTCGAGAGATCTGAAGGTCGTCCAAGCCCGTCTCGTAGGTCATTTTTTGTGCCCGGACGGCCCCTTCGCCGCGCCGGCGGTCCTAGCCCCTTTCGCCGGGGCCCGTCAGGTCGATCAGCCGGCACACCGTCTCTATGTCGATCCTGACCTGGGCGATGGAGGCGCGGCCGGAGAGCCAGGTGATCAGGGCCGAGTGCCAGGTGTGCTCGATCACGCGGACCGCCGAGAGCTGCTCCGGTGTCGGGTCCTCGAGGCCCATCGCGTCCAGGATGATCGCCGTCGTCTGGCGGGAGACCTGGTCCACCTCGGGGGAGACGCTGCGGTCCGCGAACGTCAGGGCGCGCACCATGGCGTCGGCCAGATGCGGCTCGCGCTGCAGCGCGCGAAAGGCGCGCATCAGGGTCTCCGCCACCCGATCGGCCGCACTCTCCCCGGCCGGCGGCTTCTTCCTGAGGGTGCCGTGCATGTGCTCCAGTTGGTCCTGCATGGTGGCGACCAGGAGGTGCACCTTCGAGGGGAAGTAGCGGTAGAGCGTGCCCAGGGCCACCTGCGAGGACTCCGCCACCTCACGCATCTGCACCGCGTCGAAACCGCCCCGGCTGGCGAGCTGCGCGCTCGCGTGCAGAATCCTGCGACGGCGCGCCTCCTGCCGCTCGGTGAGCGGAGGTGAGGCCGGCTGCGTCGCCGGTCGCGCGGTACTGGCTGGCACCTTGGCTTCCGCAGGCATGGGTCCCGTTCCGTGACAGTCGGTGAGGGCGGGTGATCAAACAGCATGGCAGGGTGTCGGGCCGTGGCGCGAATCACCTGATCCCCCTCTCACAGCGGCCCTACCTGCCGGTAGATTCGGAGGCTCTACGATCAAGTCTGTAACTTGTTCTAGATTACCGTCCCGGCGTAGTCTCGCGGGAAATGGCAGAACGAAGGGGCCGAGAGTGACCGCTGATGCCAGGGAGGCGGGTCCCCAGGAGGGCTCGGCCGCAGACGGGGACCGCCCGTTGCGCATCGCGCTCCTCACCTACAAGGGAAACCCGTTCTGCGGCGGTCAGGGCGTCTACGTACGGCACCTCTCGCGCGAGCTCACCCGGCTCGGCCACCGGGTCGAGGTGATCGGTGCGCAGCCGTACCCCGTGCTCGACGAGGGGGAGGACCTTTGGGGCCTGTCCCTCACCGAACTGCCCAGCCTCGACCTGTATCGCCAGCCCGACCCCTTTCGCACCCCAAAGCGGGACGAGTACCGGGACTGGATCGACGCCCTTGAAGTGGCGACGATGTGGACCGGCGGCTTCCCGGAGCCGTTGACCTTCTCCCTGCGTGCCGGCCGTCATCTGCGCGCCAGGCGCGGTGACTTCGACGTCGTGCACGACAACCAGACGCTCGGGTACGGCCTGTTGGGCGACCTGGGCGCGCCGCTGGTGACCACCGTCCACCATCCCATCACCGTGGACCGCCGGCTGGAGCTCGACGCGGCCAAGGGCTGGGTGCGGCAGGCGTCCGTACGGCGCTGGTACGCGTTCACCCGCATGCAGAAGCGCGTCGCCCGCCGGCTGCCCACGATCCTCACCGTCTCCGGCACCTCCCGCCAGGAGATCGTGGACCATCTCGGCGTCGCCCGGGACCGAGTCCACGTCGTGCACATCGGCGCCGACACCGACCTGTTCTCGCCGGACCCCTCGGTGCCGCAGGTGCCCGGCCGGATCGTGACGACGTCCAGTGCGGACGTGCCGCTCAAAGGCCTCGTCTTCCTCATCGAGGCGCTCGCCAAGGTGCGGACCGAGCACCCCGGGGCGCATCTGGTGGTGGTCGGCAAGCGCGCCGAGGACGGGCCGGTCGCGCGGGCGATCGAGCGGTACGGGCTCGAGGGCGCCATCGAGTTCGTGAAGGGCATCTCGGACGCGGAACTGGTCGACCTGGTCCGGTCGGCCGAGGTGGCGTGCGTGCCGTCGCTCTACGAGGGCTTCTCACTGCCGGCCGCCGAGGCGATGGCCACGGGCACGCCGCTGGTGGCGACGACCGGAGGCGCCATACCGGAGGTCGCGGGAGCGGACGGCGAGACATGTCTGGCGGTACCGCCGGGCGACGCGGGGGCGCTGGCCGCCGGTCTGAGCCGGCTGCTCGGGGACCCGGAGCTGAGGGTACGGCTCGGCGTGGCCGGTCGGGAGCGGGTACTGCGCCGCTTCACCTGGGCGCGCGCCGCCGAGGGAACCGTGGCCCGGTACCGCGAGGCGATCGCCGGCTCCGCGGCCCCCGGTACCGGTCGTCCCGTAGCGCACCGCGACCGCTCCGTGTCTGCGGTGACGGTCGCTGCCGAAGAACCAGCCGAAGAACTCGTCGTACCCAATCGCGAAAGCAGGGCCACGTGCTGACCGTCGACTTCTCCCGGTTCCCGCTCGCCCCGGGCGACCGTGTCCTGGACCTCGGCTGCGGTGCCGGACGGCACGCCTTCGAGTGCTACCGGCGCGGCGCCCAGGTCGTGGCTCTGGACCGCAACGGCGAGGAGATCCGCGAGGTCGCCAAGTGGTTCGCGGCGATGAAGGAGGCGGGTGAGGCCCCGGAGGGCGCCACCGCGACCGCCATGGAGGGCGACGCCCTCGCGCTCCCCTTCCCCGACGAGGCCTTCGATGTCGTGATCATCTCCGAGGTGATGGAGCACATCCCCGACGACAAGGGCGTGCTCGCCGAGATGGTCCGGGTGCTCAAGCCGGGCGGCCGCATCGCGATCACCGTTCCGCGCTACGGCCCCGAGAAGGTCTGCTGGGCCCTGTCCGACGCCTACCACGAGGTCGAGGGCGGCCACATCCGCATCTACAAGGCCGACGAACTCCTCGGCAAGATCCGGGAGGCGGGCCTGCGGCCGTACGGCACGCATCACGCGCACGCGCTGCATTCGCCGTACTGGTGGCTGAAGTGCGCGTTCGGCGTCGACAACGACAAGGCGCTGCCGGTGCGCGCGTACCACAAGCTGCTGGTCTGGGACATCATGAAGAAGCCGTTCGCCACCCGGGTCGCCGAACAGGCGCTGAACCCGGTGATCGGCAAGAGCTTCGTGGCCTACGCGACCAAGCCCCACCTGCCCCGCCTCTCCGAGGCGGACGCCGCGTGACCACGCCCCGGACAGAACACCTCGTCCTGCCCGGGGTCCTCACCGCCGACGAGGCCGCCGCGACCGTTCGCGGGCTCCTCGCCGTGCAGCGGGAGGACGGCGCCGTGCCCTGGTTCCGCGGCCACCACCTCGATCCGTGGGACCACGTCGAGGCGGCCATGGCGCTGGACGCGGCGGGAGAGCACGCGGCGGCCGAGCGGGCGTACGACTGGATGGCCCGGCACCAGAACGAGGACGGCTCCTGGTACGCGGCGTACGCCGACGGGGACCCGCTGGACGTCACCGACCGCGGCCGTGAGACGAACTTCGTCGCGTACGTGGCGGTCGGAGTGTGGCACCACTACCTGGCCACCGGCGACGACACGTTTCTGGACCGGCTGTGGCCGACGGTGTACGGGGCCATGGAGTTCGTGCTCCGCCTCCAGCAGCCCGGCGGGCAGATCGGCTGGAAGCGCGAGGACGACGGCACGGACGTCCCGGACGCCCTGCTGACGGGCTGCTCCTCCATCCACCACGCCCTGCGCTGTGCCCTCGCGATCGCCGAGCAGCGCGAAGAGGCCCAGCCTGACTGGGAGTTGGCGGTGGGCGCGCTGCGCCACGCGATACGCCGGCACCCGGAGCGGTTCCTCGACAAGGACCGCTACTCGATGGACTGGTACTACCCCGTCCTGGGCGGTGCGCTGACCGGCCCGGAGGCGAAGGAACGCATCGAGACCGACTGGGACCGCTTCGTGGTACCCGGCCTCGGCGTGCGCTGTGTCGTCCCCAACCCGTGGGTGACCGGCGGCGAGTCGGCCGAACTCGCCCTGGCCCTGTGGGCGATGGGCGAGTCCGACCGAGCGCTGGAGATCCTCCAGTCGATCCAGCACCTGCGCGATCCGCAGACGGGCCTGTACTGGACGGGTTACGTCTTCGAGGACCGGACTGTCTGGCCGCGGGAACTCACCACGTGGACGGCGGGTTCGCTGCTTCTCGCCGTGGCCGCGCTCGGTGGCGACGAGCCGACGTGCGCGGTCTTCGGCGGTGAACGGCTGCCGCGCGGCCTGGACCCGGACTGCTGCGCCTAGGAAGGCCCTCGGCGGCTCAGTGCCGGTGCATCCGGTGGGCGATGGCGTGGCCCACGAAGAGATAGACCACGGCGGCCAGGCCGTAGCCGGCGACCACACGCGCCCAGGCCTGGTCGAAGGTGAACAGGTCGTGCGACCAGCCCGCAAGCCAGTTCGCCGCGTCGTGGACGAACTGCACCAGGTCGTTGGCGCGGTTGGCGTCCAGTACGTACATCAGGATCCACAGGCCCAGGATGAAGGCCATGACGTCGGCGACGATCGCGATGACCGTGCCGGCCTGGTTCGCACCGTTGCGATATCGAGGGGACATATCCATCGGGTTGCCCGTCGTCCCTCGATGAAACCAGCGCGGGTGCCGTGACTCCCTTGTGGGACAAGGGAGTCACCCGAACGGACCCGTCCGAACGGCGCGGTGCGGCCAGGCGGGCGAGTCTGTCGGTGGAGCCGTGGTCTCCCGGCCTCGGCAGACCTCCCGTTCCCTGTCCAAGGCCCGGAGGATCCCGTGCCCGCACCGATACGCCCTCTAGCCGTGGTGCTCGCCCTTACTTCCGTCCTGTTCGGCGCCGCCGCCTGCGGCAGGGGCGGTACCGCGCAGAAGGCCGCCTCATACATAGCGGTTGCCACACCGTCCCCGAGCACCCCGGCGGAGCGGCAGAAGTTCGCCAGGTCCCGGCTGGTGACGAACGCGGGGCTCGCGGCCGGCGCCACGTCCCGGTGGATCGCCGAGCCGTCGAAGGCAGGGGCGTTCAAGGCGGGCGACAAAAGGCGGGCGGCGGCACTCGCCCAGGCGGAACTGGCGGGCACCTACGCCTACAACCGGCTCGAGGCGGCTCTGCGCAACGCCCAGGGCGACCCGGCGCTGACCAAGGCCCTCGCCCCGCTCGCCCCGCGCATCGAGGCACTGAAGGCTCTGCCGCCCCGGCTCCGCAAGGGGGACGAGGCAGCGGCGCGCACCTTCGCCGACGTCGTCCGTCAGGTGAGGATCGCGGTGAAGAGTGCGGGTATCCCGGTCAGCAGCCAGGTCCCGACGGCCAGACAGCTCGCGACGGGCTGACGCACACGCCGCGAGCACCGGGGGCGCCGCCGCGCAGCGTCGCGGGGCGGTGCCCCTCCTACGCGTTCAGTTCGGCCAGCACCCGGAGCGTGTGCGGGTCCGGTGCCAGTGCCAGCAGGTCGGTCACCGGACCCTTGCGCCACAACTCCAGCCGTTCCGCGATGCGTTCGCGCGGACCGACGAGCGAGATCTCGTCGGCGAAGGCGTCGGGCACGGCCTGTACGGCCTCCTGACGCCGGCCCTCCCGGAACAGCCGCTGGATCCGGTGCGCCTCCTCCTCGTAGCCCATGCGTGCCATGAGGTCGGCGTGGAAGTTCCGTCCGCCCGCCGCCCGGCCACCGCTCCCCGCCGGGCCCTCCGCGGGCCCCTTCATCGGCCCCATCCCCCCGACATAGAAGCCGAGCATCGCCTTGACCGGCAGCAGCCCCTCGGCCACGTCGTCGCAGACCGTCACCCGGGCCATCGGTGCGACGAGGAAGGGGCGCCCGCCCGTTTCCCGGCGGGCCTCGTCCAATCCCGCGGACGTCACCCCGTACACCTCGGAACGGGTCGGCGACCAGTACAGCGGCAGCCAGCCGTCCGCGATCCGGGTCGTCTGCGCCACGTTCTTCGGCCCTTCGGCGCCGAGCAGGACCGGCAGATCGGCGCGGAGGGGATGGGTGATCGGCTTCAGCGACTTGCCGAGTCCGGTGCCGTCCGGGCCGGGGTAGGGGAGCGGGTGGAAGCGCCCGTCCAGTGCGACGGGCGCCTCGCGGCGCAGGACCTGGCGCACCACGTCCACGTACTCGCGGGTCGCGGTCAGCGGCGACGCGGGGAACGGCCGCCCGTACCAGCCCTCGACGACCTGCGGCCCGGAAAGGCCGAGGCCCAGCATCATGCGTCCGCCGGACAGGTGGTCGAGGGTGAGCGCGTGCATCGCGGTCGTGGTCGGGGACCGCGCCGCCATCTGCGCCACCGCCGTGCCCAGCTTGATCCGTGACGTCCGCGCGGCGATCCAGGTCAGCGGTGTGAAGGCGTCCGAACCCCACGACTCGGCGGTCCACACCGAGTCGTAGCCGAGCCGCTCGGCCTCCTGCGCCAGCGTGACCTGGTCCGCCGCGGGGCCGCGGCCCCAGTAGCCGAGCGCGAGTCCGAGCTGCATGCCGCCTCCCTGCGCCGTCAGATCTGACAGAGCGTCAGTTATCCAAGTGCGGCTGCGACTCTACGACAACGGCCCCCCGCCCGGAAGGGCGAGGGGCCGTGCCTGAAATCTGAAAGGGGTTCAGCCGCGCTGGATGCCGGTCGTGTCCTGGAGCACACCGCGACGGCCGTCCTGCGTCTGCGCGACCAGGCCGGGGCCGCGCTGGTCGACGGCCAAGTACCAGGTGCCCGGGGCGAGTTCGGCGACCGGCGTGGGCGAGCCGTCCTCCGCGTACAGCGGACGCGGCACCGGCACGGCGAACCAGAACGGCGAGAACTCCGGGGCGGGAGCCTGCTGCGGCTGTCCGCCGAACGGCTGCTGAACCTGCTGCGGCTGCCCGCCGTACGACGGCTGCTGGGCGCCCGGGTAGCCGTAGCCGCCCTGCGGCTGCACGCCGTAGGGCTGGGGCGCGGCGGGCTTGGGGGCCGGGATCAGGGCGGCCTGCAGGGCGGGGACCAGGGGGCCGGCGACGGCTGCGGCGGCCAGGACGAGGGCGGCGATGAAGCCGAGGACGAGGCCGGTGCCGGCGTCCAGGCTGCTCGGGACGTCCAGCAGGAACCAGAACAGGCTCCACGCGGCGAGGATCGTGAACGCCGCACCGACCGTTCCGAGGTCCAGACCGGCGATCTTGCGAGGCTGCGGCAGGCAGCGGTTGGCGACGATCAGAGCGGCACCGATGACTCCACCCATGTAGAGGCCGAGGCCTACACCGAGGGTGTCCCAGGCGTTCGAGCCGCTGAAGCCCGCGGCCGAGTAGAAGTCGAGGAACGACGCGATGAACAGCAATACCGCTGCTCCGATCACCACGCCGTCGCCCCTAGTGAGGGAGCGGATATTCACTTCAGGTCCTTCGTCTGTCGTCTCGTCGTCGGTGGAGGCGTCGCTGTCACCATGTCGCCCCGGGCCGCGGTGTGAAGCGCAGGGGTGGCCCCTCATCGTAGGAGGACACTATCGTCCGCCCGCGCTGGGTGTCCGCCCGGTCCGGACCGGTGATCGTCACCGGCGCAGGAAACTCACGATTCCCTCAGAGATCCCCTCTGCCGCCTTCTGCCGCCACGCGCCGCTGGTCAGCAATGCCGCGTCCTTGCTATCGCGCATGTTGCCGCACTCGATGAACACCTTCGGAACCGTTGACAGATTGAGACCGCCGAGATCGCTCCGGACGTCGAGACCGGTGCCGCCGCCCACGTAGTTGGCGGGAGCGCTGCCGGTGACGCGGACGAAGTTGCCCACGATGCGCTCGCCGAGAGCGCGGGAAGGGGCGGCGATCGGCCGGGTGTCGGCCGCGCCGTCGTGCACCGAGGCCGGGAGGATCACATGGAAGCCGCGGTCGCCCGCGGGCGCCCCGTCCGCGTGGATGGAGATCGCCGCGTCGGCGTGCGCCGCGTTGCCGATCCTGGCCCGTTCGTCCACACAGGGTCCCCACGGGCGGTTGCCGTCCTGGGTGAACTTCACCGTGGCGCCCTGCTGTTCGAGAAGCGTGCGCAGGCGGCGGGCCACATCCAGTGTGAACCGGGCTTCCGGGTAACCGGCGTTGGTGGACGTGCCGGTGGTGTCACACTCCTTGCGATTTGTCCCGATATTAACTTTCCGGTTGATTTCGGCGATATGCTGGTAGTTGTCGGGATTGTGCCCGGGGTCGACGACGACGATCTTGCCCGCCAGGGGGCCGGTCCCGCCGCGGGTGGCCGCCCGCGTGGAGGCGGGTGGCGCGGCCGGTTTGTTGCCGCCCTCCGGCGGGGAGGCCGTGGCGGAGCGGGACGCCGCGGAACTCGTCGCGGGCGCCGCGCCGGCCGGGCCGCTGCCCGTGTCGGCCACCGCCTCGTAGACCAGCCAGCCCACCAGCGCGGCCGGTACCAGCGTGGCCACCGCCACCGTGAGGGGACCGCGCCGGGAGCGGCGCGGCTCGGGAGGATCGAAGTCCGGACCTGCGTACGACATGTCTGCGACCCTAACGGCGCGGCTCGTCCATCGCCCGCGTTCGCTCCAGGACGCGCAGCGAGTCCGTCGCCGATACCTCCTTGAACGCGCCGGATGCGAGCGCCCTGAGGTAGACGCGGTAAGGGGCCTGGCCGGTGAACTCGTCCTCCGGCTCGGGGAAGACGTCGTGAATGACGAGCAGCCCGCCCTCGGCCACGTGCGGCGCCCAGCCCTCGTAGTCGGCGTTCGCGTGTTCGTCGGTGTGACCTCCGTCGATGAACACGAGGCCGAGTGGCGCATTCCACACCGTGGCCACCTGGGGTGAACGGCCGACGAGCGCGATCACGTGGTCCTCGAGGCCGGCCTTGTGCAGCGTGCGCCGGAAGGTGGGCAGGGTGTCCATCAGGCCGACCTCGGGGTCGACCGTCTCCGGGTCGTGGTAGTCCCAGCCCGGCTGCTGCTCCTCGCTGCCGCGGTGGTGGTCGACCGTGAGCGCGGTGACCCCCGCGGCGCGGGCCGCGTCGGCGAGCAGGATCGTGGAGCGTCCGCAGTACGTGCCGACCTCAAGCAGCGGCAGGCCAAGCCGCCCGGCCGTGACGGCGGCCTCGTACAGCGCGAGCCCCTCACCGAGCGGCATGAACCCCTTGGCGGCCTCGAACGCGGCCAGGATCTCGGGCTTGGGCGCCGCTGGCATGGGGGTCCTTTCGTTTGCACGTGCGGGCAGGCGGCGTGCGGCTGTGCAAGCCGGCGCAGCACCTGTAGGCGCCCCATGCTGCCGCACCCCCCGTCGCGCGGGCGACGGGGGGTGCGGGGTGCCGGGGGCGATCAGGCGGAGACCGTCCGGCCCGGCAGGGAGAGGTCCAGGTCCACCGGGCGGTCGTCGCCGGAGTGGGTGGCCGAGGAGGCCAGCGGGGCGTGGCCCGCGGCCGTGGCGGCCAGGACGTAGGAGCCCTCGGACGGTACGGCCAGCGTGTAGCCGCCGTCCTCCGCGGACAGCGTCGCGCCCGCCTGGCGGCCCCGGCGGTCGATCAGCGTGACCTTGGCGCGGGCGACCGGGGTGCCGTCGGCGTCCAGGATCCGGCCGCGGAAGGCGCGCAGTGCCTCCTGAGCCCGCTCCAGGTTGGCGTCCTCCTCGCTGCTGGCGCGCAGCTGCGGCCTGGCCGAGGAGCGGCTGCCCGGCAGGAAGAGGGCGAGCAGCAGACCGACCGCGACCGCGGCCGTCGCGATCAGGAACGAGACGTGGAAGCCGTGCATGGTGGGGATCACGACGCCGTTCACATGGTTCGCGGTGTTAGCGAGCACCATGCCGATGACGGCACTGGAGACCGAGGTGCCGATCGAGCGCATCAAGGTGTTGAGGCCGTTGGCCGCACCCGTCTCCGAGGCCGGGACCGCGCCGATGATCAGCGCGGGCAGCGAGGAGTAGGCGAGGCCGATGCCGGCGCCGAGGACCACCGAGGTGATCACCGTCTGCCAGGCGGCGTCCATCAGGCCGAGGCCGCCGCCGTAGCCGATCGCGATGATCATCAGGCCGAGAATCAGGGTGACCTTGGGGCCGTACCTGGCGGACAGCCGGGCGTAGACCGGCGCGGTGAACATCATGGTCAGGCCGAGCGGTGCCACGCACAGGCCTGCGACGACCATGGACTGACCGAGGCCGTAGCCGGTGGCGGCGGGCAGCTGGAGCAGCTGCGGCAGGACGAGCGAGACGACGTAGAACGAGACGCCGACCATGATCGAGGCGAGGTTGGTGAGCAGCACCGCGCGGCGGGCGGTGGTGCGCAGGTCCACGAGCGGAGCTTTCATGCGCAGCTCCATCACGCCCCACAGGACGAGGACCACGACCGCCGCGGCGAACAGTCCGAGCGTGGTGCCCGACGACCAGCCCCAGTCGCTGCCCTTGGTGACCGGCAGCAGGAGCAGCACCAGACCGGCGGCCAGGCCGAGCGCGCCGGCCAGGTCGAAGGAGCCCGCGGCGCGGGCGGGGGACTCGGGCACCACGAGAAGGGTGAGGACGATACACAGGACGCCGAGTCCGGCGGCGCCGAAGAACAGGGCGTGCCAGTTCGCGTGCTGTGCGACCAGGGCGGCGGCGGGCAGCGCCAGTCCGCCGCCGACGCCGATCGACGAGCTCATCAGGGCCATCGCCGAACCGAGCCGCTCGCGGGGCAGCATGTCGCGCATCAGGCCGATGCCGAGCGGGATCGCGCCCATCGCGAAGCCCTGGAGCGTGCGCCCGACGATCATCGGGAGTACCGCGCTGGTGAGGCCGCTGACCAGGGCGCCGACCACCATCACCGCGAGGCTGGCGAGCAGCATCCGGCGCTTGCCGTAGAGGTCGCCGAGGCGGCCCATGATCGGAGTGGCCACGGCACCCGAGAGCAGGGTGGAGGTCAGGACCCAGGTGGCGTTGCTGGGCGCGGTGCTCAGCAGTTGGGGCAGATCCTTGATGACCGGGACGAGCAGGGTCTGCATCACCGCGACAACGATTCCCGCGAAGGCGAGCACCGGCACGATCGCGCCGGACTGCCTCCGAGCGGGCTGGTCGGTCGTCGTGTGCGTCATTGCGTGAGGCCTCCAGGCCGAAAGTGATCAGGCGCGGAACGAGTCGTTCGCAAGATCCGCGCGGGATAAGTGCTCGGTAAACCTCGTATGCACGAGCAACTATTCCGATGCTTCGGCGTACTAACGAATCCTTGACCAGCCCATGGGAATCTGAACCCGGGTCAGGGCCGGACGGCCGTCACGGCCGCCCCCGGCGCCGCCCCGCGGTGCGCTACAGCCAGCCCTGCTGCCTGGCCTCCCGCATCGCCTCCATGCGGTTGCGGGTGCCCGTCTTGCCGATGGCCGAGGAGAGGTAGTTGCGGACCGTGGACTCGGACAGATGCAGCTTGCCCGCGATGTCGGAGACCGTCGCCCCGTCCACGCAGGCCTTCAGTACATCGCACTCGCGCGCGGTCAGCGGGCTGGGCCCGGCGCTGAGGGCCGCCGCGGCCAGCGCCGGGTCGACGACCGTCTCGCCGGTGAGCACCTTGCGGATCGCGGCGGCCAACTCCTCCACCGGACCGTCCTTGACCAGGAACCCCGCGGCGCCGGCCTCCATGGCCCGGCGCAGATAACCGGGCCTGCCGAAGGTGGTGAGGATCAGCACCCGGCAGTCCGGGGTCTGTTCCCGCAACTCGGCGGCCGCGTCCAGACCGCTCATACCCGGCAGTTCGATGTCTAGCAGGGCCACGTCGGGGCGGTGGATCAGCGCGGCGTCCACGATCGCGTCACCCGTGGCGACCTGCGCGACGACCTCGATGTCCGCCTCCATGCCGAGGAGCAGGGCGAGCGCGCCGCGCATCATGCCCTGGTCCTCGGCGAGCAGAACCCTGATGCACTTCGCAGGCCGGTGACTTCTGGGCATCTCGTCCACGGAGTGAAGCGTACGGTGCCGGATACGGCCGCGACGGCCGGCGGGACGCGTGCCGAGCGCTCGAAGGGGCGACCGGGTCCGATGGGCGAGGAGTCGTCATGATTCGGCCCCGCGCCTCTTCCTGGCACCTCCTCTTGTCCTCCTCGGGGCGCCTCCTTCTGGACCGCCGGCGTCGGCCGGGTGGTCAGTCGGCCCTGGACCCGGTGGCCGCCCTCGAGAGCGGTGCGGCGGACGGCTCCACGGGCAGTTCGCCCTCCACCGGGAGTTCGGCGGTGACCGTGAAGCCGCCGCGCGGCGACGGGCCGGCACGCAGGGAGCCGCCCGCTGCCCCAAGGCGTTCGGTCAGGCCCTTCAGACCGGTTCCGCCGATGCCCGCCGGGGGAGGGGTGGAGGGTGCGCCGTCGCCGTTGTCGGAGATCGTCAGCCGGACGCGTCCGGCCCTGCCCTCGACGGCGATCTCGCAGCGGGACGCGCCGCTGTGCCGTACGGCGTTGGTGACCGCCTCGCGCACCACCCAGCCGAGCAGGGCCTCGGTCTGCGGGACCAGAGGAGGGCCCGACTGGCGGACGAGGGGCTCGATGCCCGCGGCGGTCAGGGCCGAGCGGGCCCGGTCCAGCTCCGTCGTCAGGCTTCCCTCGCGGTAGCCGGTCACCGCCTCGCGGATCTCGGTGAGCGCCTGGCGCCCGACCGACTCGATGTCGGTGACCTGCATCAGTGCCGCGTCCAGGTCGCGGTCGGCCAGCCTGCGGGCCGCCTCCGACTTCACGACGATCACCGAGAGGGTGTGGCCGAGGAGGTCGTGCAGATCGCGGGAGAAGCGCAGGCGTTCCTTCTCCACCGCGCGGCGGGCCAGTTCCTCACGGGCGGCGCGCAGTTCGCGCACCGCCTCGGACAGGGACAGGATCGCGGCAGTCACCATCGTCGAGAGGAAGGTGCCGTAGGCGATGTTGATCCCGCTCCAGCCGTCGCGCAGGCACGCGACGGTACCGGCCACCAGGGTGATCCCCAGGCCGGACTTCCCCAGCCAGGGGCCCCGTACGATGGCGCCCGTCGCCAGGCCGAGCAGAGGGAAGAACAGCAGCCAGTTGCCGCCGTAACCGATGGCCAGACCGCAGGTCACCGCCCCCATCAGGACCAGGGCCGCACGCGTGGACCACGCCTCGCGCCGTTCCCTGTCGAAGGCGCGGAACACGACGTAGATGTAGAGGGAGTTGAAGGTGAGCAGACCGATGCTGCCGATCCACGGGTTCGGGGTCTTGCCCTGGAAGATGTTGGAGAAGGCCCCCAACCCCATCAGCAGCCACGGCAGCAGGGAGAACCCGGTGGGCGGCGGGCCCGGGTTCTCCACCGCCTTGCCCGCCTTGCGGGCGGCCTTCCGCTCGGCCTTGAGGCGCTCCTTGTCCTCCTTCCACGTCTCGCGCGCGAGCTGCCACGCGTCCACGCGGCAGCTGGCCTTGCGCAACCAGGACATGTCCTTCACCTCCGTTCAGACGTTCCCCGCGTTGCGGCGGTACGACAAGACAGCGTACGAACCGAACGCGAGCAACCAGGCCGTCAGGACGACGACCGCACCGAGTGCGGGGGCGTGGCCCTCGGCCACCGATATGCCGATCTCGGCGAAGCGGTGCGTCGGGGTGTACGCGGAGACCGCGCGCAGCCAGCCGGGGAACAGGGCGATGGGGAACCACAGGCCGCCGAGCACCGCGAGGCCCAGATTGCACATCATGTTGGCGACGCCCGTGGTCTGCGCGGTCAGCCGGTAGCCGTTGCCGAGGCCGAGCAGGGTGAAGGGCACCGAGCCGAGCCACAGCAGCAGCGCGATCGCCGCCCACTGCCATGCCGCCAGCCGGACCCCGTTGAGGAGTCCGCCCGCCAGGAGCACCGCGACGATCGCGGGCAGCACCGTGACCGAACCGGTCAGCGCCCGTCCGGCGACGACCTGGCGCGGGGGCATCGGGGTCACCCTCAGCTGCCGCAGCCAGCCGATCGCCCGGTCCTCGGCGACCCCGCCGCCGGTGTTCAAGGCCGAACCGACCGCGCCGTACGCCGCCATGCCCACCATGGAGGCCGTCTTCCAGTCGTTGTCCGCGCCCCCGAGGTTGGTGAAGAGCAGATACATCATCACCGGCATCGCGATCCCGCCGATCACGAAGCCCACGTCACGCAGCGTCCGGCGCACTTCGAGCCGCAGGTAGTCCCACATCACACCGTCTCCTTCTCGCGGGCCGTCAGGGCCAGGAACGCGTCGTCCAGCGACGCGGGGGCGACCTCCAGGCCGCGTATCGCGCCCAGCTCCGCCAGGGCGATGACCGTCGCGTCGGAGTCGTCCGTGCGCAGCAGCGCCCGGTCTCCGCGGACCTCCACCGAGCGCACACCGGGCAGCAGGGTCAGCCCTTCGGTGCCGCGCCCGGCCAGGTCGATGGAGACGAGGTTGCCGCCCGCCGCCCGCCTCAGCTGTTCGCCCGTGCCGTCCGCCACGATGCGGCCGCGGTCGATGACGACGATGCGGTCGGCGTGCGCGTCGGCCTCTTCCAGGTAGTGCGTCGAGAACAGGACGGTGTGACCGCGGCCGGCGTAGTCCCGCATCGAATTCCAGAAGGCGTGCCGCGCCTCCACGTCCAGCGCCGCGGTCGGCTCGTCCAGCACGAGCAGCGCGGGATTGCCGGCGAGCGCCACCGCGAACCGCACCCGCTGTGTCTGTCCGCCCGAGAGCCGGTCCACGCGCCGCCGGGCCAGATCGGCGATCCCGGCCAGTTCCAGGGCCTGCGCCACGGGCATCGGGGCCGGGTAGCGGCCTGCCACGAAGGAGACCAGCTCGTGGACGGTGACCCGGGGGACCGCCCGCGCCTCCTGCAGCATGGCGCCCACCCGGCCGGCCAGCACGGCCTGTTCCGGGGTGCCGCCGAAGAGCTCCACCCTGCCCTCGTCGGGCTCGTTCAGGCCGAGCAGAAGGGAGATGGTGGTGGACTTCCCGGCGCCGTTGCGGCCGAGCAGTGCCACCGTCTCGCCGCTCGCGATCGTCAGGTTCACGCCGTCGACGGCGCGCACCGCGCCGAAGGTCTTGACCGCCCCCGTGAAGGACACGGCAGGTTGTGTCCCGGTCGTCTTCGTCATGTCTGTGACATTACGGAGGCGGAGCTGACGGCAGTAGTGGTTGTTGTACGGACTCCGGCAGGACAAATGTCACGGCTGTCGGGGCACGGCAGCATTTCTGACACACCGTCAGCAGTCTTCCCAACTCCTGGGAGCTGGGCTATACAGAAGGACGCCGTACTGGAACGCGTTCTAGAACGGGCGGGTTCCGCGGCCGCTTGACGACCCCGGTGCGGCCGACGGTGCGGACGGCCGCGCCGGGGTCTTACCCGCCAGCGTCAGGAGCCCCATGCCCATCGATGCAGCCAAGGCCCTCGCCGCCGAACCCCGGACCGGCG
Source organism: Streptomyces sp. CA-106110 (assembly GCF_050936285.1). Taxonomy (NCBI): domain Bacteria; kingdom Bacillati; phylum Actinomycetota; class Actinomycetes; order Kitasatosporales; family Streptomycetaceae; genus Streptomyces; species Streptomyces sp. CA-106110. The sequence continues at coordinate 8,391,350 of NZ_JBNJNB010000001.1, forward strand.
AGATCACCTGGGACCGCAAGGACGTCCAGCTCTACCACCTCGGCGTCGGCGCCGGCACGAACCCTGACAGGCCGAGCCCGGCGACCGACCCCGACGAACTGCGCTACACCCTCGAGTCCCGCCTGCATGTGCTGCCGAGCTTCGCCACCGTCGCGGGCGCGGGAGCCCCGGGCGTCATCAGCGGCCTCTCCATGCCCGGCGTGGAGGTCGATCTCGCCCGCGTCCTGCACGGCGGCCAGACCCTGACCGTGCACCGGCCGATCCCGGTCGAGGGGAGGGCGAGAACCACCTCCCGGATCGCCGCCCTGTACGACAAGGGCAAGGCCGCCGTGCTCGTCCTGCGCACCGAGGCCGCCGACGCCGACGGCCCGCTGTGGACCAGCGACTCGCAGATCTTCCTGCGCGGCGAGGGCGGCTTCGGCGGCGACCGCGGGCCCTCCGCCCGCCTCGACCCGCCCACCGGGGAGCCCGACAAGGTCGCCCAGCGGCCGGTCCGCGAGGACCAGGCTCTGCTCTACCGCCTCAGCGGCGACTGGAACCCGCTGCACGCCGATCCCGAGTTCGCCAAGGTCGCCGGCTTCGAGCGGCCCATCCTGCACGGGCTGTGCACCTACGGCATCACACTCAAGGCGGTCGCCGACACACTGCTCGGCGGTGATGTGACCCGCGTACGCGCCTACACCACCCGATTCGCCGGGGTCGTCTTCCCCGGCGAGACCCTGCGCATCCGGATGTGGCGGCAGGAGGGCTCCGTCCGGGTGGCCGTGTCCGCCCTCGAGCGGGACGACGCCCCGGTCCTCGCCGACACGATCGTCGAACACTCCTGAGCCATCCAGCCTTCGAGGGGAGCCGCACCATGCGCGCAGCCGTACTGCACGAGATCGGCCAGGACAAGCTGGAGGTCCTCGACGACGTCGAGGCGACGGGCTTCGGCCCCGGCAAGGTCAGGATCCGGGTGCGCGCCACCGGGCTGTGCCACTCGGACCTGTCCGCGATGAGCGGCGTACTGCCGCAGCCGGCCCCGTTCGTGCCCGGCCACGAGGGCGCGGGCGAGGTCCTCGAAGTGGGCGAGGGCGTCGGCACCGTGAAGCCCGGCGACCGGGTGGTCGTCTGCTGGCTGCCGGCCTGCGGTGCCTGTCCCGCCTGCCGGCGCGGCCAGACCGAACTGTGCCTGGCCGGGTTCATGAACGCGGGCGCCCCCAACTTCAAGCGCCCCGGGGGTGACGTCTTCGGCTTCGCCGGCACCGGGACGTTCACCGAGGAGGTCGTCGTCGACGCGGGCTGCGCGGTGCCCATCCCGGACGACGTGCCGTACGACATCGCCGCCCTCATCGGCTGCGGTGTGACCACCGGCCTCGGGGCGGCCCTCAACACCGCCGACGTGGCGGCCGGTTCGTCCGTCGCCGTCATCGGGTGCGGTGGCGTCGGCATCTCCGCGATCCAGGGCGCGCGGCTCAAGGGCGCGGCCGAGATCGTCGCCGTCGACCCGGTGCTCTCCCGCCGCGAGGCCGCCCTGAGGTTCGGCGCCACACGGGCGGTGCCGCCGGAGGAACTGCCCGATGCCAAGCAGCAGGTCACCGGCGGCGAGGGCTTCGACTACGTCTTCGAGGTCGTCGGCAGGTCGGCCACCGCCCGCACCGCCTACGAGAACACCCGGCGCGGCGGCACGCTCGTCGTGGTCGGCGCGGGCGCCATGGACGACTTCCTCCAGCTGAACATGTTCGAGCTGTTCTTCGACGAGAAACGGATCCTGCCGTCCATGTACGGCGGCGGGGACATGCTGCGCTCCTACGAGCGGACCATCGCGCTCTGGCGTGCCGGGCGCATCGATCTGTCGGGCCTGATCACCCACCGGGTGCCGCTCGCCGGGATCAACGAGGCACTGGAGCAGATGCGGACGGGCACGGCGCTGCGTACCTGCATCGAGATCTGAGCCGCTTCCCGTCCGCACGTCTTCCGAAGGGACCCTGATGTCGCTGCCACTGGAAGGTCTGTCCGCGGTCGTCACCGGCGCGGGCCGGGGCCTGGGCCGGGCGGAGGCGTTGGAGCTCGCCCGGCTCGGCGCGGCCGTCGTCGTCAACGACTACGGGCAGCCGGGCCGGGACGGCTCGGGCGAGGCCTCGGCCGTCCCCGCCGAGGAGGTCGCCGCCGAGATCCGTGCGGCGGGCGGCCGGGCCGTCGCCCACACGGGGGACGTCGCCGACTTCGCCGAGGCCCGTGATCTCGTCGAACTGGCGGTCGCCGAGTTCGGAAAGCTCGACGTACTGGTCAACAACGCGGGCATCCTGCGGGACCGCATGGTCTTCTCGATGGCCGAGGACGAATGGGACGCGGTGATCCGGGTCCACCTCAAGGGACACTTCAACACCACCCGCTTCGCCGCCGCACACTGGAGGGCGCGCGCCAAGGCCGGGGACGGGACGGTGTACGGGCGGATCGTGAACACGTCGTCGGAGGCGTTCCTCGCCGGTTCGGCCGGGCAGCCCAACTATGCGGCGGCCAAGGGCGGAATCGTCGGACTCACCACCTCGACGGCCTTCGCCCTCGCCAGGTACGGGGTGACGGCGAACGCGATCTGCCCGCGCGCCCGGACCCGGATGACCCAGGACGTCTTCGCCGGCCTCGAGCGGCCCGACGAGGGCCTCGACCCGCTCGCCCCGGAGCACGTGGCACCGCTGGTCGGCTATCTGGCCTCACCCGCCGCCGCCCCGGTCAACGGGCAACTCCTCGTCGTGCACGGCGGCGTCGTCGCGATCATCGAACGCCCGCGCGTACAGGCCAGATTCGACACCAAGCAGGACGCCTTCAGCTACGACGAGCTCGACGCCCTGCTCACCCCGCACTACGCGCAGCGTCCGAAGGGCGACACGTTCGCGGCGGTGGAGGTGCTGGCACTGAAGCACGCATGACCGGGTCCCGGGCCGCCGCCCCACCGAAACGGCGGCCCGGTCGTCCTTCTCGCCCCCAACCGGCCCTGGCCCGCCGCGTGCCACCGGCGCCCAGGCCGCGCTCCGTGGCACCGTCGGACCATGACCACGTCGCATGCCGAGAGAGCCGCGCCTCCAGTCCAGGCACCGTGGGGTGCACTCGCCGCCCTCATGGTCGGCTTCTTCCTGCTCATGCTCGACACCACCATCGTGGTCGTGGCGATGCCCAAGCTCGCCGCCGATCTCCACACGGACATCAGTACGACGGTCTGGGTGACCAGTTCCTACTTGCTGGCGTACTCCGTGCCGCTGCTGCTGGCGGGCCGCCTCGGCGACCGGTTCGGCCCGAAGCGGATGTATCTGATCGGCTTGGCGGTCTTCACCGGAGCCTCCCTTCTGTGCGGTCTCGCGGCCGGCATCGGACAGCTGATCGCCTTCCGGGCCCTTCAGGGCCTGGGTGCCGCCACCATGTCGCCGCAGTCCATGGCGACCGTCAGCAGGATCTTCCCCAAGGAGGTCCGCGGCCGGGCCATGTCGTACTGGGGCCTGGTCTCCGGCGGCGCCATCCTCGTCGGGCCGGTCTGCGGCGGTCTGCTCATCGACTCACTGGGCTGGCGTTCGATCTTCCTGATCAACGTGCCGATCGGGATCGTCGGGCTTCTGGTGGCCCGGCGGTTCGTGCCGGCCCTGCCCGGCGACCCGCACCGCTTCGACTTCATCGGCGTACTGATCAGCGGCTTGTCCCTGTTCTGCCTCGTCTACGGCCTGGAGAACGGCAGCGACTACGAATGGTCGAGGATCACCGACAACCTCGAAGTCCTCGGCTACCGCACCGGGATTCCCGTCCGCGTCTTCGACGTCCTCGCCCTCGGAGTCGTCTTCGCGGTTCTCTTCGTCGCCTGGGAGCTGGTGAACAGGAGCGAGCCGCTGGTGCCGATGGGGATCTTCCGGGTCAGGACGTTCGCCGCAGCCAACCTGGCCGTCGCGGCCGGGGGCTTCGCCATCACCGCCGCGAGTTTCCCGGGCACTCTCTACTTCCAGGCCGGCCGGGGTATGACGCCCGCTCAGGCAGCGCTGATGATGCTGCCCTCGGCGCTGGTCTCGGTACCGCTCGCGCCCTGGATCGGCAGGCTGGTCGACCGGGTCGGGCCCAAATGGCCGGCGTTCACCGGGCTCGCCCTGTTCAGCTGCGCGCTCTTCGTCCGGCACTTCCTGATGACGCCCGACATGTCCCTGGTCCTGCTGCTCGCGCACGCCGCCTGGATGGGCGCAGCGAGCTCGCTGATGATGAGCCCGCTGGCCGTCGCGGCGATGCAGGGCCTGCCGCCCACCTACATCGGCGCGGGGTCTGGCGTGTTCAACGCTTCACGGCAGATCGGTGCCACGCTCGGCTCCGCGGTCATCGCGACCGTCATGACGGCCCAGTTCAAGACCCAGATCGCGGCGCACTCGGCGAGCCTCACCGCGAGCAGGCGGGAGGCGCTCAAGAACATCGACTTCCAGCGGCTGGAGTCCGCACACGGCGTGCAGGACTCCGTCCGTGCCGTCGTCTCGGCCGTCATGGCCAACGCCCTGCTGTGGCCGGCGGCGGCGATGGCGATCGGGGCGGCCATGATGCTGCTCGTACGCGGTCCGGCACGCCGGGAATGAACGCTCGCCGAGGGGCGGCCGGCTCCGGACCGCCCGGCCGTTCCTGATCCTGCACGACGAGGGCCCCGTCCGTGAGGAACGGACGAGGCCCTCGGTGGAACCGATGCACCTTCAGAAAGCGATCGCCTTCTGATCGGACGTCACGCGGCGGTCTGCTCGGAAGGCTTGCGGTGACGCCCGTTGGGGGTCGCGTCGGTCTCCCGGGCGGATACCGGACCGCGGTGCCGGCCGTGCCCGTCGGGCTCGCCGGCCCCGGTGCCGGGCGGCTGGGTGGTGCTGGTGTCGTTCACGCTCATCGGAAGTCTTCACCCCGTAGATATGACCTTCGTACAGGCGGGCGATCTTAGTGGGCACCTGCGGCTGTGGTGACGGGAGACACCCCGGTTAGACACGGGTTGTTGCCGTTTCGTTGAGGAAGACCCGTCGGGCGTGGACCGTCCCCGCTCCCGTCCATATGTGCCGTCCGTCATGGGCGTCCCCCGCTCATGGAGGTCTCGCGGCCGGAAGCAGCACCGTGGGGGGTCAGAAGACGAAAGCGGGGGCGGTTGAGCACGATGCCGCTCGATCCGGACGACGGGGGTCCGCCCGCCGGGGCGGCCGCGGGAAGGGGAGATCTCTGGGGGACCTCGGGTTTGGGTGTCACAGGTGTCCCGGGGGCGGTCGCGGGGACGGGTGATCCCTGAGCGGCCTCGGGCTCGGGTGCCAGAGGGGTGCCGGGGGCGGTCGCGGGGAGGGAGGTTCCCCGGGCGCTCTGCGGGGCGTATGCCGCGGGGGTCCCGAAGGGGGCATCTCGCAGGGGCACCGGACGTGCCGACCCCTCCCGCTCGGGGCGTTCCGCGACCTGCTGTTCGCGCGTGTCCCTCGGCGCCGCCGGTGCGACCGGACCCCTGGGCACCGCCAGGCTCGCCACCCCGCACCGGACGGCCCGCGTCGCGAACGGCAGCCGCAGCACCCCCTCCCGCGTCCACAGCCCCGCCCCCGCCAACCAGCCCGCGGGCGGCGCGAGATGCCGGACCCTGCGCTCGGCCGGGCGCCACAACCCGAGCCAGCTGCCCGCCGCACCGTCGATCCGCAGCGCCACCGCGCAGCTCTCCGGCATCAGGGCCTGGCCCGGCTGGATCGCGAACGGCGTCGTCGGACAGCCCAGTCGCAGACAATCGGGGAAGCGCACCGGCAGCGTGCTCCCCAACACGCCCCAGCCAAGCCGGTCCTCACCCGGTGACGGCGCGTCCGAGCGGATCAGCAGCAGCCCGCTGTCCGGATCCGCGAGCAGCAGCCGGTCGTTGCTCGCGTCCGTGATCTGCAACAGCGGCGACACCTCCCCGCCCCGCGCGAGATCCACCACGACCGTCTTCGTGGGACCCGACTCGGGCGTGCTGTCCAGGGCCAGCAGCCGGCCCGTGCGATCCAGCCACGCCCCGCCCGAGCACCGGCCGGGCACCTGCGCCAGCCGCTCGGGTCCGCCCGGTCCGCCTGCGACCAGCCAGAGCGCCGTCGACCCCTCGTCCACGGCGAGTGCGAACGCCCGGTCCCCCGTGGGCGCGGGCGGGAGCAGCCGGACCCGGGTCCCCTCCCGGGGGCACTCCAGCGCGCCGAGCGGCAGTTCGCCGGTCCCCGGCCCGGTCGGGTAGAGCAGGGAGAACGTGTGCCGCCCGTCGACGAGGCGGTGGATCAGCACCCGGCCGTCGGCCAAGGGCTGCACCTCGGTGCCGGGTTCCTCCGGCTGGGTGCCGGGCAGGGGCACGGCGTAGGGTTCGGGGCCGTCCAGGGTCCAGCGTTCCGGGTACCAGCACTCGCCGTTCAGGGCGAGACGCGCCGCGTAGGAGCCGTCCGCGGTGAGCACGCATCCGGGCCGCTCGGCCCGTTCGTTCCCGTTCGGCGCGGCGGTCGTGAAGGCACAGGCCGTCATCGTTCGGTCACCTCCGGCAACGAAGCTAGTTTTCGTACGCACGGGCGTGACATGGGCAGACGGCCGCTTCACACATAAGGGTGTTCGTCATGCGATTCCGCTGAGGAAACGGGGGCGGGTGTGCTGCACCAGGGGGCGCGCGACGGCCCCGCGCGACCTCTGCCTGGCGGGGACCGGTTCTCTCATGGCCTCGTCTTCGCGCGGGTGGCTCGGTTCTCTCGCTACCTCCCCCTGACGCGGACCCGCGTCTCTCACGACCTTTTCCTCGCGCCCGCCGGTCCTCTCGTGACCTTTTCCTCGCGCCCGCCGGTCCTCTCACGACCTTTTCCTCGCGCCCGCCGGTCCTCTCGTGACCTTTTCCTCCTGCGGACCCGGGCCTCTCGTCGTCTCCCGGCGCGCGGCACAGGTCCTCTCGCGATCCCCTTCTCGCACCCGCCCGGTCCCCTCCCGACCTTTTCCTCCCACGGATCCGGGCCTCTCGTCACCTCCCCGGCGCGCGGCGCAGGTCCTCTCGCGACTCCCTTCTCGCACCCGCCCACCCGGCCCTCCCGGGCGGGCATCCGGGGCCGCCGCGCCCGTCCGTCCGGCCCGTCGTCCGTGACCGATGGGGCAGGGACCCGGGGCAGGTAGCCTTTTCCCCGTGCCCCGTCTGTCTGAAGTCATCGCCGCGCTGGAGACCCTGTGGCCCGCCGAGCGGGCCGAGTCCTGGGACGCGGTCGGCACGGTTGTCGGTGACCCCGGCCAGGGGGTGTCCCGGGTCCTGTTCGCCGTCGACCCCGTGCAGGAGATCGTCGACGAGGCGGTGGAGCTGGGCGCCGACCTTCTGGTGACCCACCACCCGCTCTATCTGCGCGGTACGACGACGGTGGCGGCGTCCACCTTCAAGGGCCGGGTCGTGCACACCCTGATCAAGAACGACATCGCGCTGCACGTCGCCCACACCAACGCCGACCGGGCCGACCCCGGCGTCAGCGACGCCCTCGCCGGCGCGCTCGACCTGCGGGTCCTGCGCCCCCTGGTCCCGGACCCGACCGATCCGGAGGGCCGCCGGGGCCTCGGCCGGGTCTGCGAGCTGGACCACCCCGTGACCCTGCTCGAGCTGACCGCCCGCGCCGCCGAGCGGCTGCCCGCCACCGCGCAGGGCATCCGGGTGGCCGGGGACCCCGAGGCACTGGTCCGCACGATCGCCGTCAGCGGCGGTTCCGGCGACAGTCTCTTCGACGAGGTCCGCGCGGCCGGCGTCGACGCCTTCCTCACGGCGGACCTGCGCCATCACCCGGCGTCGGAGTTCATGGCCGCCGGCGCCCACAGTCCTCTCGCGCTGCTCGACGCGGCGCACTGGGCCACCGAATGGCCCTGGTGCGAGCTGGCCGCCGCCCAGCTCGACGAGATCTCCGACCGTCATGGATGGGACCTGCGCGTCCATGTCTCGAAGACGGTCACCGACCCCTGGACCGCCCACGCGGCGCCCGCCACCGCCCTTCCGAGGAGCGCTGTGCGCGCACCGTCCGATACCCCTGGAGCCCCCAACTGAACGCCGCGCCCGCCGACCAGATCCGACTCCTCGACGTCCAGTCCCTGGACGTACGCCTGCAGCAGCTCGCGCACAAGCGGAAGTCCCTGCCCGAGCATGCCGAGATCGAGTCGCTGACCAAGGACCTCACACAGCTGCGCGACCTGCTGGTGGCCGCGCAGACCGAGGAGAGCGACACCGCCCGCGAGCAGACCAAGGCGGAGCAGGACGTGGACCAGGTGCGCCAGCGTGCCACCCGCGACCAGCAGCGCCTCGACTCCGGCGCGGTCACCTCGCCGAAGGACCTGGCGAACCTCCAGCACGAGATCGCCTCCCTCGCCAAGCGGCAGGGCGACCTGGAGGACGTCGTCCTCGAGGTGATGGAGCGCCGCGAGTCCGCGCAGGAGCGGGTCGCCGAGCTGACCGAGCGTGTCGCGTCGGTGCAGTCGAAGATCGACGACGCCACGGCGCGCCGGGGCGCGGCCTTCGAGGAGATCGACGGCGAGGCCGCCTCGGTGACGAAGGAGCGCGAGGTCGTCGCGGGTTCGGTGCCCGCGGATCTGCTGAAGCTGTACGACAAGCTGCGCGAGCAGCAGGGCGGCATCGGCGCGGCCAAGCTGTACCAGCGCACCTGCCAGGGCTGCCGCCAGGAGCTGGCGATCACCGAGCTCAGCGAGATCCGCGCGGCCGCGCCCGACACGGTGGTGCGCTGCGAGAACTGCCGCCGCATCCTGGTGCGCACCTCCGAGTCCGGACTGTAAGAGGCGTACGGCGTGCGGGAGTTCATCGTCGAGGCCGACGGCGGGTCCCGGGGCAACCCGGGGCCCGCGGGCTACGGCAGCGTGGTGCGTGACGCGGCGACCGGCCGAACGCTGGCGGAACGGGCCGAGTTCATCGGCACCGCCACCAACAACGTCGCCGAGTACCGGGGACTGCTGGCCGGGCTGCGTGCAGCCCGCGAACTGGACCCGGACGCACGGGTGTCGGTCCGCATGGACTCCAAGCTGGTCGTGGAGCAGATGTCCGGCCGCTGGAAGATCAAGCACCCGGACATGAGACCGCTGGCGATGCAGGCGGCCGCCGTCTTCCCCGCCGGGCAGGTCACGTACGAGTGGATCCCGCGCGAACGCAACAAGCACGCGGACCGTCTGGCCAACGACGCGATGGACGCGGGGAAGCGGGGCGAGCAGTGGGACGCGTCCCGGTCCACCGCGGACCTGGACGTGAACGGCGTGACGGCGCCTGATCCGGTCGGGCCGCCGGCTGATGCGAGCGCCGGCGCTGCGCGGGCGCGGGCGGCCCTGGCGGCCTCGGCCGCTTCGTCCTCCGGCGTCCGTTCACCGGACCGGCGGCAGGAGGGCGCGGCCGCGAGCGCCGGGTCCGGCCGGGCGGAGCGGGCCGGCGCCGACGTCCGGGCCGCCCGTAACGTCGCCTCGGCCCCGCCCGACCTCGGCACCCCCACCACCTTCGTGCTGCTGCGCCACGGCGAGACGGCCCTCACCCCGCTCAAGCGGTTCTCCGGCAGCGGCGGCAGCGACCCGGCGCTCTCCGAGGTCGGACGCCGCCAGGCCGAACTCGTGGCCGGAGCGCTCGCCGCACGCGGGACCATCGAGGCCGTCGTCTCCTCGCCCCTCGTGCGCTGCCGTGAAACGGCCGGGATCGCCGCCGCCCGCCTGGGACTCGACGTCAGCGTGGAGGAGGGGCTGCGCGAGACGGACTTCGCGGCCTGGGAGGGTCTCACGTTCGGCGAGGTGCGCGAGCGGTACCCCGACGACATGAACGCCTGGCTGAGCGATCCGGAGGCCGAATCCAGCGGCGGCGGCGAGAGCTTCGAGGCGGTCGCCCGCCGGGTCGCCGCCGCACGGGACAAGCTGCTCGCCTCCCACGCGGGCCGCACGGTCCTGCTCGTCTCGCACGTCACGCCCATCAAGACCCTCGTCCGCCTCGCTCTCGGCGCACCTCCCGAGGCACTGTTCCGCATCGAACTGTCGGCGGCGTCGCTGACCGCGGTGGCGTACTACGGCGACGGCAACGCCAGTCTCCGCCTCCTCAACGACACGTCCCCTCTGCGCTGATCGGGCGGCGCAGCCCCGCCGCCTCCCGCGCCAGCCGCTCGACGCGGGCCCAGTCCTTCGCCGCGACCGCGTCCCCGGGCAGCATCCATGTCCCGCCCACACAACCGACGTTGGGCAGTGCCAGATACTCGGGGGCGTTCTCGGGGCCGATGCCGCCCGTAGGGCAGAAGCGGGCCTGCGGGAGCGGTCCGGCGAGCGACTTCAGATACGCCGTACCGCCGGCCGCCTGCGCCGGGAAGAACTTCATCTCCCGTACGCCCCGCTCCAGCAGGGCCACGACCTCCGACGTCGTCGACACGCCCGGCAGGAACGGCACCCCGGACGCCCGCATCGCCGCCAGCAGCGTGTCCGTCCAGCCGGGGCTGACCAGGAAGCGTGCGCCCGCCGCCACGCAGTCGTCCACCTGCCCGGGGCTGATCACCGTGCCCGCCCCGACCACCGCGTCCGTGACCTCGGCCCTGATCGCACGGATCGCGTCGAGCGCGGCAGGGGTGCGCAGCGTCACCTCGATCGCGGGCAGCCCGCCCGCCACGAGCGCCCGCGCCAGGGGTACGGCATCGGCCGCGTCGTCCAGAACGACCACGGGGACGACGGGCGCGAGATCGAGGACCGGAACGGCGGACGGCGACGAGGGCAGTGGCGTGGTCATGGCCGTATCCTGCCCAGCGAAAACAGCATGCGCAAAGCTCATTGCGCATGCTGCAATGCCTCCGAGTGTCAGTGGATCTCCGTCACCACCACGTCCAGGGACCACGCCTTCCCCGGTCCGGCGGGCGCCTCGGCCTCCACCACATAGCCGAGGTCTCTTAGCGCCTCCACAAGCGCCGCCGGGTGCTTGGGCGCGGCTCCGGCCGTGAGCAGGGCGCGGACGATGCGCCCCTTCGTCGCCTTGTTGAAGTGGCTGACGACCGAGCGCTTCTCCACGCCGTCCACCACCTGGGAGTGCAGTACCCGCACGGTCGCCGTCCGCCCGGCGACGACGCCTTTCGGCCGCCATGCGGGCGTGTACGCGGAGGAGCGCAGGTCGAGCACCAGTCCGTCGCCCGCCACTTCGGGCAGGACGGTGGCCATCGGCGTGCGCCAGTGGGAGGCGAGCGCCCCGAGTCCGGGCAGCTTCGCTCCCATCGAGCAGCGGTACGAGGGGATGCGGTCGGTCACACGGACCGCGCCCCACAGGCCGGAGAAGACCAGGAGCGACGCGGAGGCACGCCGCTTCGCTGCCGTGTCCAGCGAGGACAGATCCAGTGCGTCGTACAGCACACCGGTGTAGATCTGCCCCGCGGGCCGCGCCCCCGCGGTCCGCAGCCCGGTGTTCTTCGCGACCTCCCCGCGCAGGCCCTCACTGAGTCCGAGCACCTCGCATGCCTTGTCCTCGTCGCCCCCGCACAGCTCCACCAGCTCGGCGAGGACGGCCTCCCGCGCGGCGGTCAGCCCCGGCAGCGACAGCGACCCGAGGTCCAGCGGGGCACCGCGACCGGAGGACGCCTTGCCTTCGGAGGGCGGGAGCAGGACGAGCACGGATTCTCCTCAGGAGCGAGTGGTGGGGCGTTCGTCAGGTTACGGGGTCCCCTTGGGGCCGTGCCGATCGCGCCTGCGTGAGCGCCCGTACGACACGGTCGGCGTCGTCGGCGTGGAAGCGGACGACCCGGACCGGGCGGCTGTGGCCGAAAAAGGTGAGGTGGACGACCGGCTCGGTCAGTTCGAGCGTGATGGAGGTCTGGGAGCCGACCGGGAGGTCCAGTTCGCCCTCGCGGCGTTCGTGCACGGTGCGCAGTTCGCGGCGCACGGTCCCGATGCGCTCCAGCGGGATGCGCAGATCGACGTGGGCGGCCCGGCGGGCGCGCAGACATGTGCGGTCGAGTACGTGCGGGCGCACCATGTGGGCCGCGTACAGGGCGACGACGAAGACGACGGTGTAGACGTCCAGGAACAGCACCACCCGGTGCAGCAACGGCCAGCCGCGCAGCAGCACGGACATGGTGAAGGTCTCCACCACGCACACGAACGCGAACCCGGACAGCACCGCGCCCTGTCCCCGTGCGTATCCGAAGGCCTGGCCGCCGGCCGTCCCGTGGGTCCGGCGCGCGGCCCACAGCGCCAGGCTCGCAAGGAGCCGCATCTCGTGCCGCACCAGGACGCACGCCGTTCTCATCGCCGGCCCCGCAGGTGCATCCGCAGCGCGCGGCGGACGGCTTCCGCCTGGGCCGGTGACATGTCCGCGTAGAGCGCATGCAGGAAGGCGTGGTCGTCGTCGACGCCCTCCTCGGGCACCAGACCGTCCGGCAGGCACGCTTCGACCGCCCGGGCGGCCTCCTCGACCCGCGGATCGTCCACGCCGGCGTCCACGAGGGCGTCGAGCAGCGCATAGACGTCCTGCGCCTGTTCCACGGCGGCCGGGTCCCCGAACGCCTCGCCCAGTGCGGCCGCCAGCCGCTTCCGCTCCTCGGGTCCGGCCGCGGTCTCGATCAGTGCCAGCACCTCGCGGTCCTTGGCGGCCATGGGGGAATCGAGGAAGCGCTCCATCCCGGCGAACAGGGCGGCCAGTTCGGGGGAGACGGGGTCCTCGCCCGGCCGGCCCCGCTCCAGCAGCAGGCGCAGCCGGGCCCGGCGCTCACGGATCGCCGCCTCCTGCCGCGCCAGGTCCTCGTCCAGCTCCGCGAGCACCTCGGCGAGGTCGCGCCCCTCGTCGTCCGCGAGCACGTCCCGCACCTCGGCGAGGTCGCGCCCCTCGTCGTCCGCGAGCACGTCCCGCACCTCGGCGAGACCGAGGCCCAGCTCGGTCAGCCGCCGTATCCGGGCGAGGACCACGGCATGCCGCAGTCCGTAGTCCCGATAGCCGTTGGGGCGCCGGTCAGGTTCGGGCAGGAGCCCGAGATGGTGGTAGTGGCGCACGGTCCGCGTGGTGACGCCGACGGCCGCGGCCAGTTCTCCGATCCGCATGGCACCAGTACAAACGCTGACGTCGCGGCAGGGTCAAGCGAGCACTCCGCCGCTTCTCACGTGCCCGGATGTCCCTGACGGTGGCCGTGATCGTGTGCCACGATCGAGGGAACGGTTCCCGATCTCACGGACAGTTGATCTTCCGATGTCCCAGTCTGGCGAGCGACCGAAGGGGGGTGACGTGACTGCCATGGCCCATGAGCCGCTCACGCAGGCAGAGGTCCTGCTGGAGGGGTTTCTCGCTCTGGACATCCCGGAGGGTTTCAGGGCTGAGCTGATCGAGGGGGAGATCGTTGTGACCCCGCCGCCGGACGGGGATCACGAGGACTACATCGAGTTGATCGTGATGCAGGTGTACAGGCGGTCCCGGACCGACATGCAGTTCTCCGGGAACAAGGGGCTGAAGCTGAAGAACGAGGGTGGAGCCCCGAAAGACCACATCATCCCGGACGGCACATTCGCCCCCAGGGATCTGCGCCTCTACCGGAGCGCGACCCCTGGATTCCCTGCGAGGGAGTCGCCATGGTGCTGGAGGTGACGTCGACCAAGCCCAGGACCGACCGCGAGGTCAAACGCCGCTGCTACGCCCGCGGCGACATCCCCCTCAACTTGCTGGTCGACCGCGCAGCCTCTTCGATCACCTTGTTCAGCGAACCCGAGAAGGACGACTACCGCCAGCACTGCACGTTCCCCTTCGGCAAGTCGCTGACCCTCCCCGAGCCGTTCGCCTTCGAACTGGACACGACCGACTTCCTCTGAGCTCCTCGGCGGTATGGAAACGGGCGCTGAAGGCGTTGCACCCCCTGATGAGGGGGGTGCAGGGTGAGCGCACGTGAACAGGCCCATTGGACCAGGGCACATCTCGGCCGCTGCGGGCCGTCGCTCGACCTGCTCACCGCCCGCTTCGACCAGCACCGCTACGCCCCGCACGCCCACGACGAGTACACGATCGGCGTCTGCACCGGCGGCTCCGAGGTCATCGACTACCGCGGCGGCCACATCCGCACCGGACCGGGCACGATCGTCGTCCTCGACCCCGGTGAGATGCACACCGGTGCACCCGCCACCGCCACCGACGGTTACGCCTACCGCGCCCTGTACGCGGAGCCGTCGCTGCTCGCCGACGGCATCCTGGGCGGCCTCCCGCACTTCCGCGAACCCGTCGTCGACGACCCCGAACTCGTCGCCGCGCTGCGTGCCACACACACCCAACTGAGCGTCTGCCCCGACCCGTTGGAGGCCGAGTCGCGCCTGCCCTGGCTGCTCACGGCGCTCGCCCGCCGCCACTCCACGGCCCGCGCGCTCGACGACGCGATCCCCGGCGCGGCCTCCATCGCCCACGCCGTACGGGACCGTCTCGCCGACGAACTCGTCACCCCGCCCTCCCTCGCCGACCTCGCCGCCGGGCTCGGCCTGTCCCGCTACCAGTTGCTCCGTGCCTTCCGCACGACCATGGGGGTGCCTCCGTACGCCTGGCTCGCCCAGCACCGGGTGAACCGGGCCAGGACCTTGCTGGAGGCCGGCCTGCGCCCTGCTGAGGTGGCCGCCCTCGTCGGCTTCGCCGACCAGGCGCATCTGACGCGCTGGTTCCGGCGGGTGCTCGGGGTGACCCCGGCGGCGTACCGCACGAGCGTGTCCGTGACGGTGTACCGCAACAGCGTTCAAGACGCGGGGTGAGCAGACGCCGACACTGCCGGTATGACTGCACGCGGCTGGTTCCTGTTCTCCCTGATGGGAGTGATCTGGGGCGTCCCCTACCTGATGATCAAGGTGGCGGTGGACGCCGTGTCCCCGTCCATGGTGGTGTTCACGCGCTGTGCGCTGGGTGCCCTGCTCCTGCTGCCCTTCGCGCTACGCCAAGGGGGCCTGATCCGGACCGTACGGGCGCACTGGGCACCGATGCTGGCCTTCGCGTGCATCGAGATCATCGGCCCCTGGTTCACCCTCACCGACGCCGAGCGCCATCTGTCCAGCTCCACCGCCGGCCTGCTCATCGCGGGCGTTCCGATCGTCGGCGTGGTCATGGCCCGCTTCTTCGGCGCCACCGAACGGCTCGGCGTCCGGCGGATCGTCGGGCTCGCGCTCGGCCTCGGGGGCGTGGCGGTCCTCACGATCCCGCATCTGACCGGCGGCGACGCGCGCTCCCTGGCCGAGGTGCTGGTGACCGTGCTCGGCTACGCCACGGCGCCGCTGATAGCCGCCCGGTACATGAAGGACGTGCCCTCGCTCCACCTCACGGCGCCCTGCCTGACCCTCGCGGCACTGGTGTACGCCCCGGCCGCCGCGGCCACCTGGCCGAGCACCGTGCCGTCCGCGCAGGTGCTGGCCGCGCTCGCCGGACTGGGCGTCATCTGCACCGCCGTCGCCTTCGTGGCCTTCCTGGAGCTGATCAAGGAGGTGGGCCCGACCCGCTCGACGGTCATCACGTACGTCAATCCGGCGGTCGCGGTCGCGGCGGGCGCGATCTTCCTGAACGAGCGGCTGACGGCGGGCATCGTCGTCGCCTTCGCGCTGATCCTCGCCGGCTCGGTGCTGGCGACGGCCGCGGCACCCAAGCGCTCGGCACGCCCGGTACCATGGTCGATACGGCAGACGAGCCGGGCGGACGGCCGCGTGGAGTCCCCCTAGGGGCTCCCCGAGGAACGTCCGGGCTCCACAGGGCAAGGTGGTGGCTAACGGCCACCCGGGGTGACCCGCGGGACAGTGCCACAGAAAGCAAACCGCCGGGACCGTATGCGTACGGCCCCGGTAAGGGTGAAACGGTGGTGTAAGAGACCACCAGTGCCCAGGGTGACCTGGGCAGCTCGGTAAACCCCACCCGGAGCAAGGTCAAAAGGGGGCACCCCTCCGAAAGAAGGGGCGTTCCTGCGCGGACGTTCGAGGGCTGCCCGCCCGAGTCCGCGGGTAGACCGCACGAGGCCGGCGGCAACGCCGGTCCTAGATGGATGGCCGTCACCCTGAGGGCCGCGAGGACCTCGGGGGACAGAACCCGGCGTACAGCCCGACTCGTCTGCCGTCTGGGCTTTGGCCTGGGCTTATGGTCTGGGCGGGGCCCTTTACCGTGTCCGGGCAGTGCCCGCTTCGACCTGCGAGTTCCCGGGCGTTCCCGCGCGAGTGTGCACGCGTTGTGCACTCGCGTACCTCCGGCCTCGGACGTCCCAGGGACGGCCCGGCCGTGGACGTGGCCGGGCGTCTGCTCAACCGTGTGAGGGTGCGGAGTCCAGGTCGGCCCAGATGACTTTGCCGCCGGATTCCGGGCGGGTGCCCCATCTGCGGGACAGCTGGGTGACCAGGAAGAGGCCGCGGCCGTTTTCGTCGATGGCGCGTGCGTGACGCAAGCGTGGGGAGTTGGCGTCGGTGTCGAATACTTCGCAGGTCAGGACTTGATGCTGGATCAGACGCAGTCCGATTGGGCCGGTGCTGTGGCGGATGGCGTTGGTGACCAGTTCACTGACGATCAGTTGCGTGGGGTCCTGGAGACCTTCCAGGCCCCATTCGGTCAGCTGACGGGCTGCCATGTGCCGGGCGCTGCGGACAGCGGTCCGGTCGTTCGGCAGCGTCCAGGAGGCGACCTGGGCGGGATTGAGAGAGCGGGTCCGCACCAGAAGCAGGGTGACGTCGTCGGACGGTGCCTGACGCGGGCGGGGCTGCGTCGCTCGGGTGCACAGGTCTTCCAGGGCGCGATCCGGTTGGGCCAGGGCGGCGGCCAGGCGGCGCATTCCCACGTCGATGTCGTGGTCGCGGGCTTCGATCAGGCCGTCGGTGTACAGGGCGAGGAGAGTGCCCTCGGGCAGTTCCAGCTCCACGGCCTCGAAGGGAACCCCCAGCCCGATGCCGAGTGGGCTTCCGGTGGGCAGGTCGGGGAAGGTGACCCGGCCCTGCGGGTCGATGATCGCGGGCGGAGGGTGCCCGGCCCGTGCCATGGTGCACCTTCGGGTGATCGGGTCGTAGACGGCGTACAGGCAGGTGGCGCCTACAACCGTGGGGGCCTGGTCCGCGGCGTCGACGTCCGCCTCGGCCAGTCGCTGGAACGTGCCATCGAGACGGGCCAGCAGTTCGTCGGGGGGCATCTCCAGGTCGGCGAGCGTGCGTACGGCGGTGCGGAGCCTGCCCATGGTCGCGGCGGCGTTGATGCCGTGTCCGACGACATCGCCGACGACGAGGGCCACCCGGGCGCCGGACAGCGGGATCACGTCGAACCAGTCGCCTCCGACGCCGGCTTCCGTGTCGGCCGGCAGGTAGCGCCAGGCCGCCTCGACCGCCGCGCCGCCCATCAAACGGTGGGGCAGCAGGTTGCGTTGGAGCGCGAGGGCCGCGGTGTGTTCGCGCGTGTATTGGCGGGCGTTGTCCAATGACAGCGCGGCCCGGGTGACGAGCTCCTCGGCCAGGAGCAGGTCATCCTCGTGAAAGGGGACGGGGTCCTCGGTGCGGAGGAACAGCGCGATACCCAGGACGGCGCGCCGCGCAATGATGGGCACGATCATCAGGGAATGTGTCCCGTGCTCACGGATCTTTTGCGCCCGCGTCGGGTCGTGGTCGATCCATGCCCCAGGAGAGGTGTCCAGCACCGGTTCCAGGTAGGACCTCCCTGTGCGCAGAACGCCGGCGTGCGGCAAGGTTGCGGGGACGAAAACCGTCTCCCCTGGCGCAAAGGACGACTCCGGGACTCCTGGGTGGATCGAGGCCTGACCGGCACGGAGGAAAACGGGAGGGCGACCGCTCATCGTGTCGATTCGGGTCGGGGGCTCTTCGCCGAACGGGACGGACTCCCCCAGGTCGACGTAGGCGTAGTCGGCCAGCAGGGGCACGGCAAGATCGGCCAGTTCCTGCCCGGTCTGCATGATGTCCAGGGTGCTGCCGATACGCGTGCGGGCCTGGCTGAGGATGGCAAAGCGCTCGCGCGTCCGCTGATTGCCGGTGACATCCACGCTGATGCAGCACACCCCCAGTGTCGTGCCGTCCGCGTCCTGGAGGCAGAAGTACGAGACCGAGAACGCATGCTCCCGGCGCGGATCTTCCGTCGGCCACACACGGTACTCGTGGACCGCGGTGGTGCCGTTCCGCAGCGCCTGCTGCATCACCGCTTCCAGGGCTTCGGCCTCGAAGCCGGGCAGGGACTCGGTGATTCGACGGCCGAGCCGCCGGTCGCGGGAGATGCCGTCGTGGCTCTCTATTGTGTCGTTCACCCAGACGCAACGCAGCTGCGGGTCACGAACGACGATGCCGATCGGCGCGTGGGTGAGAAGCGACTCCCGCACCGATCCGTTTCCCGCGTCCCGGGAGAGCGTGCCGATGTCGGTGGCGGACACAAGCCACCGGAAGGTTCCGTCCTGCCCCCTCAACGTCGAGATCCGATGATTGAGGTCCAGCATGCGGCCATCGCGATGGCGCACCGTCATCATGCCCGACCAGTCATTTTGGGCACGGCACTGCTCGATCAAGGCCGATATCGTCGGCGTTTCCCCGGAAGACGGCAGCACGAGTGCGGCGGACCGGCCCACCACGTCCCCGGCGGAGTACCCGAGAAGCCGCTCGGCGGCCTGCGTCCATGCGACCACCGTTCCACGCTCGTCGAGCATCGCGACCGCTGACTCGGGCATCTCGCGCATATTCAAACGCTCACCAAAGGTCACCCTGTCCGCGCTGGTCATCGAGCTGTCCTCCTCACCCAGGTGGCTGTCGCTCTCACGCGGGTCGGCTGCGGCGACCAGGACCACGGCGGGGTGGACGGCTGGAGCAGCATGGGTCCCGGCAGGACGTGGACGACCTCGGCCGGGTCCTGGCCTCGCAGTGCCGTGATCCGCAGGCTGACGTCGATCAGGTGACCGCCGCAGTGGCGTACAGACGTCGCGCCCGGCCGGCCGTTCTCGGCGAGGCAGGGCTCGACGAACCCTGAGGTGGTGGCTGCTGCCTCGAAGGCGGGCACCACTAGGGCGGCAGAACGGCCCATGATGTCCCCGGCACCATGACCGACGAGCCGCTGGGCAGCCTGCGTCCATCCGACAACCGTGCCCAGTTCGTCGAGCAGCGCGAATGCTGTGTCGGACATGCCGAGGCCGTTGACCTCACTACCGAGAGTTGCCTTAGTGATGTTTTCTGTCAACATTTGGATGTTGTCCTTGCGCAGCCGAGGGAAGAGAGGTCCCATTTCAACCTTTTCGGTCGAATGTCAAACCAGCCCTCCACTTTGTGACAGCTCCGCAAGTCAAATCGAAAGTTACTGAACGATTGCGCTCGGTATCGGGCCGTGAGTGGAGACGCCATGAGGCACGGCTGGGACACAGCACCCCTGGGTGCTGGATTCGCGTGGGTGCCGGCGTTCGACGGCGTGGACTGGAACAAGATCCACCAGTACGAGTGCACGTGGTCCAGGTGAAGGTGACCTGAGTCAACCGCTGGAGGGGAGCGGGACACCTGCCCGTCTCGGCGAGCGCCCCACTGTACCCGCTAATAGCATGGTGATCACGAGTTGGAGGCCACTCATGCGCACGCGTGAAAAAGCAGACTCCCTTGAGCAGGCAACACGGGATTTCATGGCGGCGCGTCCCCGACTATTCGGCATCGCATACCGCGTGCTTGGCAGTGCCGCGGAAGCCGAGGACATCGTCCAGGAGGCATGGCTGCGGTGGCAGACCATCGACCATGCCGACATCCAGAAGCCGGCGGCGTTCCTGACCACGATCACCACCCGCCTGTCAATCAACCATGCCAAGTCCGCCAGGATGCAGCGGGAGTCCTACATCGGGCCTTGGCTTCCGGAGCCGATCGATACGAGCGCGGATCCGCAGTTGGGGGCGGAACGGGCAGAGGTACTCGACATGGCGGTTCTTTTCCTTCTGGAGAAGTTGAACCCCGTGGAACGTGCTGCTTACGTGCTGAGGGAAGCCTTTATCTATCCGTACAAACAGATCGCGGATATCTTGGAGACGAGCGAAGCCAATACGCGCCAGTTGGTAAGCCGTGCCCGGAAGCACCTGACAGCGGAACGCAAAGAGCCGGTCAGCTCTACCGCTCACCGCCGTCTGCTGAGGGCGTTCGTCGAAGCGGCGCAAACCGGCAATCTGGCGGCGCTGGAGAAGCTTCTCGCGGCCGACGTGGTCAGCTACGCCGACGGTGCAGGGAAGCGCGGGGCATCCAAGATTCCGATCGTCGGCCGCCCACATGTCTCCAAGACCCTTGTCGCATACTCCCCGCGCTTCTGGCCCGAGACAGATATCCGCTGGGTAGAGGCCAACGGCAGGCCAGCTGCCCTCGTGATGCGCCACGGTGACGTGGTGGGTCTTGTGACCGCTGATGCATCGGAACGCGGCATCGAACGCATCATGTGGGTGGTGAGCCCTGCCAAGCTGGCTTCCTACGTGGCATCTCTGGACAGTTGAGCCAGTGACTCAGTCAAGCGCCGCTGACCGGGTTCTGGAGCACTAGTTTGGAAGACGCCGTACGCGGAGGCGCTGGTGGCAGGGCCTGCCTGGGCTTCTCATCGACCGGTCCGCCGACCTGCAGCAGCGAGGCGCGACAGATCCCCTCCCCGGTGATGCTGACACGCATAGGTCCGGCATACGGGAAGACGTCGGTGAGACTCTCGTCCACTGCATCCACGGCCGCGAATTCTCGACCGGTCACCGTGACAAGCGCCGTGCCGGGCCGGAGTTCATTCGTCATGGCGCGCAGTCTGGCACGGGCCGTCGGTAGGCTCCGAGGGCAGTGGAGTTTCAGGGTCCGAGTCAAGAGCTCACTGGGAGACACCAGTTCTTCTGGAAGTGATGACCCAAGTCTGTCACCTGCGGCGGCTCACTGTAGCTGCCCTTGTGACCTGCGTGGACGCCGGGACTAAGCGGCTTGCCTGAAGTTCTGCGCGTAACTCTTCGGCAGCCAGGGCGAGGCCCAGGGTGCGGCGGTGGTCAGCATCTGGGTGGGTGAGCGCTGCCGGAAGAAGGCGTGGACCTGGCGCAGGCGGCCCGGCCAGGTGACGGCGGTGTTGGCAATGTGGGCCTTCAGCGCGGCCCAGATGCGCTCGACCGGGTTGTCGTGCGGGCTGTAGCGGGCGCCGAACAGCAGGCGCAGGCGGGGCTGGTCGGCCAGGTAGGCGGTCACCGCCTTCGCGTGATGAATGCTGTCGTTGTCGCAGACCACCGCGACGACCGGGGCGGCGGGGTAGGCGGCCAGCAGTAGCTGGAGGAAGGCGACGAAGGCGGCGGCATTGCGGCGGCCCAGGGTGTAGACCCAGGCGCCGGTGGCCACTTCCAGGGCCCCGAAGACGGTGGCCTGCCGGTTCTTGCCTGGGGTGGCCACCTGCTGCCGCGTCCCGCGCAGGATCCAGCTCGCCCGCACGTGCGGCAGTAGGTGCAGGTGGGTCTCGTCCTCGGCCCAGACCACCGACCCGTGGGGCAGGGCGGCGAGTTGGCGGCGCAGGGCGGCGAGGGTGCGCCTGCGCTCGGGGTCACCCCTGGCCACCAGGCGGGGCCGCCGCCAGGCCGCCTGTTCGCGAGTGTGCCGGTACACGGTGCGCAGGCTCATCTTCGGCCGGCCCAGGCGGCGCCAGATCCGGCGGATGGTCCACGGCCCGGGGCGGGTCAGCAGGCGGCGGATGCGCTCGCCCAGCCTCGGCCCGCCGAGCCGGGGCCGCCCCGCGCGGGGGCGATCGGCCAGGCCCGCCAGGCCGGCGGTGTTGTAGCGATGGATCCAGCGGCGCACCGTGGCCGGGTGGTAGCCGAGCAGCTCGCCGATCTCTCCTGCGGTCATGCCGGCCGCGGACAGCAGCACGATCACCGCGCGGGAGGCCTCTCGCCACCGGTGATGCAGCAGGTGATACAGGTGCTGGTACGCCGGACCGGGGCGGTTGGCGAACACGGATGCCGGACGCATACTGGCCTTGACCTCGCCGGTTTTGTCGTAGTTTGGTCAACCTCGATACAACACCCGGCGAGGTCTTCTCGTCATCGAGGCCATCGCGCCAGGCCGCCGCTGCCGCTCCAGATTCCGCGCAGAACTTCAGGTCATCCGCTTAGCTGTCACCGTCTGTCAGTGCCGTTTCCCCTCGGGCGGCCCAGCGATGCAACCTCATGCGGCTGCCGTCAGAGCGATCGACATGTGCTCCCATCGTCGACGACGATGCCGTGCCACGATGACCTCAGTTAGGAGCCTCTGTGTCGTCCAGGATGTCTGACGTTGACTTCGTGTTCGCGTGCGAGGTCACGGTCCGGGCCACGGTCGACGCCCTGACGACCGAGGGATGGTCGCTGGAGGAGCCTCTTGGCATCTCGTACGTGGTGAACGACAACGGCCTCTACGACTGGCAGTCCGTCGCCCGTGATTGCAGGGACGAGGTGCTCACGCTGCTGGATGAACCGGGGAACGCGCCCTACGAGGTTGCCGTGTGCATCTACCACGCGGCCACGGAGACCGGTGGACAGCTGTTCTTCTTCCCGGGCCGCAAGACCTGCAGTTTCATCCCGACCATAAACCGACGCAGCCTTCCCACCTCGCCGGGCTTCACCGACGTAGGTTGGTACCTCTGCATGCTGGTGCCATCCCTGCTGCCCGTTGGGCTTCAGGGCTATGAGGCCCGGGATGTCGGCTACTGATCAGCCGTGGCATGCCCCGCGGTCGGTGTGCCAATTCTCAGTTGGTCCGCTGCCTGCGGCGGACCAGCCAAATTCACGGCCGATTCAGCCATGGAGTGCGAACGATGCCCGCTCTTGCCACTTCGCGCCGTCATGCACCATGAGGTCAACTGACGACGCCCGGGACGTGATGGGCAGTTTGCCGAGAAGGTCGGCTTCAATCTCATCCAGGACACCATCGTCCTGACCGTCAGCGATGGTCAAGTGGGGCACGACCTCGGTGAACTTGCCGCCATAAGGAGGGGCCTCGGGCCACCGGTCAGCAATCTCCTCGGTGAGCCGCCGCAACTGCGTGTCTGGTTCAGGAGCGAGATACAGCACCCCAGGGAACCGTCCACAGCTCTCCCACCGCATGTCAAAGGCATGGTGCTTGCCGAGCAAGTCAGCGAGAGTCGAGCAGACACGCGCATCTATCCGGCACTCGTCGAGGAACGGGAAGAGCACAGTGACATGTGCTGGAACCCCTGCTCGGGCCGACGGATCGAACCGTTCACGCCATGCGCGGACCGCCGGCTCGGCGTCCCGGACCCTGACGATGAGTCCCGTCTGGCCTGCCCGAAACCTACTCGTGCTGTCGTCTGCCATAACACGGCATGCTGCCACCTCAGAGGTCGTCGGCAGCACTCAATATGCATCCGTGATCATGAACGATCCGTGGCACGGGGCAGATTTGCGTGCGAGGTCGGCGGAACGGCTTTGGGCTGGAGCTGCCTTGGCGCGAGTGATCATGGCCCCTTACGCTGGCCCGCGGATCGGGCAGGCTTGTGAACTCGCCCCCTCCGGGCAATCGACTTGCGCGGCACCTCAGGTCCGATGTCCCGGGCTCGTCGCGGAACGACGGGGGGTGAACGAAAGCTCGGCCTGCCGCGGTGCAGTGGCGGCTCCTATTGCGCGCCGTCGTGACGGTTTGCAACACCCTTTCCGCGACAGCGAATTCGGTGCCGTCGAAGGCCCCCGGGACCACCGTCCCGGGGGCCTCGGTCCGGCTCACAGCGAGCGGCGCGTCACCCGTTCCAGGTGGGCCGTGAAGACCTCGCGGGCGTCCGGGGTCAGGGTGCGCAGGGCCACCAGGGCCGTGATCACCACGTCGCAGAGTTCTGCCTGGACGTCGTCCCAGTCGTGTGTGGTGCCCTTGCGCGGGTTCTGGCCCGTCGCCCCGATGACCGCCTGGGCGACCTCGCCGACCTCCTCCGACAGTTTCAGAATGCGCAGCAGCAGTCCCTCCGCGCCGTCGTGCGTCCGGTTCGCGTCCAGCCATGCGTGCAGCCGATCGATCGACTTCCACAGGTCCGCGGAGGTGTGGTGCTCGCTCATGCACGCAGCCTGCCACGCGGCGGCTATTCCTCGAACAGCGCCTCCTGCTCGCCCTGCGCCTGCCGCAGCCGCTTACTCCGCGCACACACCACCATCGCCGTGACCGCCGCCGTCACCGCGAACGCCGCCGGGACCATCCAGTCTCGATTGAGGGCGTTGCCGAGCAGTTCGTCCAAAGAGAACCGGCCGGGGCCCGCGACCGCCAGGCTGGCCGCCGTCAGTCCGACGGACAGTGGGTACTCGTAGCCGCCGATCTGGTTGAAGAACCCGTTCGGTGCGTGCACCGCCATCGCCCCCGCCATTCCGCCTGCCGCCGCGGCACCCGCTGCCGGGGTCGCGAGGCCCAGCGCCATCAGCGTGCCGCCGCCCGCCTCCGCGAGCCCCGAGGCCACCGCGCACACCTTGCCCGGCCGGTATCCCACGGACTCCATGAACTGGCCGGTGCCCTCGATCCCGCCGCCGCCGAACCAGCCGAGCAGCTTCTGTGAGCCGTGTGCCGCGAGCATCCCGCCGACGCCCAGCCTGAGCAGGAGAAGTCCCACATCGCGTCGGTCGGAACAGGCCACGATCACTCCCGGGGCAGGCAACAGGAAAGGGTTTCCTCCGCAGCCCCACCGTCCCACCGCCGCCACCGCCCGGCCTGTCCAAGGTGCCGTTCGGGTGGTAGGCCCGGGCGGCGAGGACGGGGCTCCGGTGGCGGGCGTCCGGCACCGGTGTGACCCTGGCAGCCATGACGATTCAGACAGCCAGACTCACCGACCCCGCGGTCCGGGCCTTCGTCTCCGCCGTCAACTCCCATGACCGCGACGGGTTCATGGCACTGCTCTCACCGGACGCCACCATGGCCGACGACGGCTCGGAGCGGGACCTCGCCGACTGGATCGACCGGGAGATCTTCTCCACCCACGGTCATATGGACGTCGACAGCGAGTCCAACGGCGGTCGCTCCCTCCTCGCCCGCTACAGCAACGACACCTGGGGCGAGATGCGCACCCGGTGGACCTTCGACGTGGACGACGACGGCAGGATCTCCCGCTTCGAGACCGGGCAGGCCTGATCGCGGCCGCAGGGCTCTTGCCCTTGAAGTGCGCTCCAACTCCTAGCCTCACCGGGCATGGAGACCATCGAGCACACCAGGACGCTGGGCCGCAGCGGTATCCAGGTCAGCGCACTCGGGTTCGGGTGCTGGGCCATCGGCGGCGAGTGGAGCACTCCGGACGGGCAGCCCCTCGGCTGGGGCAAGGTCGACGACGAGGAGTCCGTACGGGCGGTACGGCGGGCCCTCGACCTCGGCGTCACCTTCTTCGACACGGCCGACGCCTACGGCACCGGCCACAGTGAGCGCGTCCTCGCGCGTGCCCTCGGCAAGCGGCGCGACGACGTGGTCCTCGCCACCAAGTGGGGCAACGTCATCGACGAGGAGCGCCGGCTGCTCATCGGCAGCGACGACTCCCCGGCATACGCCCGGCGCGCGCTGACCGCCTCCCTGCGCCGGCTCGGCACAGACCACGTCGACCTCTACCAACTGCACCTGTCCGACGCCGACCCGGCACGGGCCGCCGAACTCCGTGACATCTGCGAGGAGTTCGTCCGCGAGGGGCTTGTGCGTGCGTACGCCTGGAGCACCGACGACCCCGCGCGGGCCGCGGTCTTCGCCGAAGGCCCGCACTGCGCTGCCGTGCAGCATCGTCTCAACATCCTTCAGGACGCACCCGAACTCCTGGCGCTGTGCGAGGAGTCCGGTCTCGCGAGCATCAATCGCAGCCCTCTCGCCATGGGACTGCTCACCGGCAAGCACACCCCCGGACGCTCCCTCGCCCCCGGCGACATCCGCAACGCACCGCCCGCCTGGCTGCCGGGCTTCTCCGAGGGCAAGGGCGCGGACGCCGAGTGGCTGCGCCGGGTGGAGGCCCTGCGGGACGTCCTCAGCAGCGACGGCCGTACGCTCGCCCAGGGCGCCCTCGCCTGGATCTGGGCCCGCAGCCCGCGCACCGTCCCCATCCCGGGCTTCCGTTCGGTCGCCCAGGCCGAGGAGAACGCGGGCGCGATCGCGAAAGGGCCGCTCTCCGCCGGGCAACTGGCCGAGGTCGACCGGGTACTTGGGCGGTGAGCGGCCCTTGGGAGACCGCCGGGGATGCGGTTCAGTAGCCCTGGCCGTGGCCCGGGTGGTCGTACGGCTGCCCGTACTGCTGTCCGTACTGCGGCGCGCCCTGCTGTGCGTACTGCGGGGCGATCCGCGCGGCACCCTGCTCGGTCAGCGTGAGCCGGCCGGCGTCGATGGTGGCCAGGCGCGGGGCGCGGCGGGCGATCGAGGAGTCGTGGGTGACCATGACGAAGGTCAGCCCGTACTCGTGCCACAGCCCCTCGAGCAGCGCCATGATGTCGTCGCGGGTGCCCTCGTCGAGGTTGCCGGTGGGCTCGTCGGCGAGCAGCACCTTGGGCCGCTTGACCAGGGCGCGGGCGATGGCGACACGCTGCTGCTGGCCGCCGGACATCTCCGAGGGGACATGGCCGAGGCGTTCGCCGAGGCCGGCCGAGCGCAGCGCCTCGGCCGCCCGCTCCCGTCTGGCGGCGGGTTTCACGCCGAGCGGGACGAGCGCGGTCTCGACGTTCTCCTGAGCGGTCAGGGTCGGGATGAGGTTGAACGCCTGGAAGATGATGCCGATCTTCTCGGCGCGCAGCCGGGTGAGCCTGGCCTCGCTGATCGTGGCGAGGTCCACTCCGTCCAGCTCGACACCGCCTGTGGTGGGGCGGTCCAGGCCGCCGATCATCTGGAGCAGGGTCGACTTGCCGCCGCCGGTGGGGCCCTGGATGACGAGCTGGTCACCGTCCTCGATGGTGAGGTCGACGCCGCACAGCGCCTCCACCGTCTCCTTGCCCCGTGTGTAGCGCTTGGTGACGCCGGTGAGCTTGTACATGGGTTCTCCGTGACAGATGGGGATGGGGCGCCGTGACCCGGGGGGAACGGACACGGCGCCCCGGTTCGGGGAGGGTTACTGGACGCTGCGCAGGGCGTCCGCCGGGCGCATCCGGGAAGCGCGCCAGCCGCCCATGGCGCCGGCGATCAGCCCACCGGTGACGGCCAGGGCGACCGCGAGCACGATGGTCGTCACCGAGACCGGCGCGGACAGCGCGATCTCGAGGGTGTTCGTGGCCGCCTGACGGCCGGGGCCGCCCGGACCACCGCCGGGGCCGCCCGGACCACCGCCGGGGCCGCCCGTGCCGCCGCCGGAGGAGCCGAGCTGGGCGGTCAGCTTCGGACTGATCGCAGTCACCGTGTACACGGCCGCGAGACCCAGGGCGATGCCGAGGGCGCCGCCGAGCAGACCGTTCACGACGGACTCGCCGACGACCTGGCGGGTGACGTTGCGGCTCGGCCAGCCGAGCGCCTTCAGGGTGCCGAACTCGCGGACCCGGCGGGAGATCGCGGACGAGGTCAGCAGCGCGGCCACCAGGAAGGCGGCGGCCAGAACCGCGATCGACAGCCATTTGCCGACGCTGGTCGCCAGGTCGGAGGCGGTGGACAGCGAACCGGAGACGGTGGAGGCGAGGTCGGAGGAGGTGGTGACCGTCGTGCCCGAGATGTTCTTCTGGATCGTCTTCTTGACCGCCGCGATCTGCTGGGAGTCGGTCGCCTTGACGTAGATCGTGGTGACCTTGCTCTTGGCGTAGCCGAGCGTCTGCGCCTGCTTCAGCGGCAGATAGACGTCGGTGGTGGACTGGCTGCTGTCGGGTGTCGCGATGCCGATCACGGTGTACGTGGTGCCGGAGATCTTGAAGGTCGAGCCGACCTTGTAGCTCTTCTCCTTGGCGTAGGACGTGCCGACCACGGCGACCTTCGCGTCGGTCTGCGAGGCCGTGAACGTCCTGCCCGAGGTGATCTTCATCGCGGCGAGCGGTCCGAGACCCTGGTCGGTCACGTCGACGCCGGCCACGGAGTAGTTGTTCACGTCGAAGGAGGCGCCGCCGCCCTGGACCTGGGGCTGCCCGCCGGTGCCGCCGCCGGGACCGCCCTGCGCACCGCCGGACGTGGACGACTTCGCCTTGCCCTGGGTGAAGGAGCCGTCGACCTTGACGACGTTCAGGCTCAGCGCGCCGACCGCGTTCGCCACGCCCTGCTGTGCGGCGACCTTCTCCACGAGTGAGGAGCTCAGGGCCTGACCGCCCTGCGTCATCACCCGGTCGGAACTCTGCTTGGTGCCGCTGTCCGACTTGGCGTCGAACCGGAAATTGGGTTTCTGCCCACTGCTCGCGGAGGGTGCCGACTGGGCCTTGGTGACCGTCATGTCGGTGCCCAGTCCGTACAGCGAGGTGAGGACCTTGTCCTGAGCCTGCTGCATACCGGCCGACACCGAGTTGACGGTGATGACCAGAGCGATACCGAGCGCCAGACCCATCGCGATGACCAGAGCGGCCTTCTTGCGGCGGCCCAGTTCGCGCCTGAGATAGATGCCAAACATCCCATTCCTCGAAAGGTTCTCGGCGCCCGCCGTGGGCGCGGCCACACGCTAGGGAGAAACCTTTGCGTGGCCCTGAGCAAGGGATGTGCGAGGGCTGAGAATGTGCGGGTCCGGGATCAGTTTTCCATCAGACAGCCCATTCCTTGGCTGCACAGGGTGTATTGCCAGGAAACCCCTGTTGAGTGACCCCTCGGTGAAGAGAGGCGGGCCCGCCCGGTGTGCTTCTCCCGGTGGGACGGTGGAGGGGCGCACAAGGGCGGGTCCGCGTAATGCGCGCGCCACCCGCCGTTATCCTCACTCCCGTGCTGACCCCCTGATGACCGGGCCTTTGCCCCCTTTTGTCACCCCGCAGTGTGCCGCGTCGGACTCTCTTTGTACGGTCCCCGAATGCGTGATTCCTCTTCGCCCGCCCCGCGTGCCGCACGGATGTCCCGTCGCGCCGTTCTCGGGCTCGCCGCCGCGGCGCCGCTGAACCTTGCCGGACTCGCGTCCGCGTCGTCCGTGCTCCCGGACCGGATCGAGGAGGCGAGCGCCTCGTTGGTCATCGGCGGTGGACGCCTGGTCCGCTCCGGTGTTCAGGTGCTCGGGGCGGCAGGCCTGCCGAAGAAACTCACCGCACGCTCCTGGCTCGTCGCTGATCACCACAGTGGCGCGGTGCTCGCCGCGTACAACGCGCACCAGCAGCTCGCGCCGGCCTCCACGCTGAAGATGCTGTTCGCGGACACCGTGCTGCCGAAGTTCGAGCGCGACCGCAGGTACAAGGTGACCGACGCCGATCTCGCGGACGTCCCGGCCGGCTCCAGCATGGTCGGCGTCAAGCCCGGAATCACCTATACCGTCGAGCAGTTGTGGCTCGGGGTCTTCCTCCGCTCCGGCAACGACGCGGTCCACGTGCTCAGCCATATGAACGGCGGGGTCGCGAAGACCGTCGCCGAGATGCAGGCCAAGGCGCGCGATCTGCAGGCCCTCGACACCCATGTGATCAGTCCTGACGGGTTCGACCACGAGGGCCAGCTCTCCTCCGCGTACGACCTCACGCTGTTCGCCCGGCACGGCCTGAAGGACGCCGCATTCCGCGGCTACTGCTCGACCAGGACCGCCGACTTCCCGGCGGGCGGCAGGAAGTCGTTCCAGATCCAGAACACCGACCGCCTGCTGACCGGCGCGTGGGGCCTTGGCACCTACAAGGGACTCATCGGCGTCAAGAACGGCTACACCAGTGACGCGGGCAACACCTTCACCGGTGCGGCCACCCGCGCCGGCCGCACCCTGCTCGTGACCGTCATGCATCCGGAGCCCGGCGGCAACGGTGTCTACGAGGAGACCGCCGCCCTGCTCGACTGGGGCTTCGCACACGCCGGTACCGCCCGTGCCGTGGGCTCGCTGGTCGATCCGCTGAGCGAGGGCGGGGCGCCGGCGACGCCCTCCCCGACGGGTACGGCGCAGGGGGCGTCGGGTGCGGAGGCCGCCGCCGCGCGCGGCGGCTCGTCATGGAGACTGCTCGGCGAAGCCGGGGGAGCGATGGCACTGCTGGCCGGCGGGGCCTATGCGCTGCGGGGGCGCCGGCGGCGGGAGACGGCGGAGGCGGGCCGGCACCGGCGCTGAGTCGTTGGCAGCCGTCCCGTGATCCGGCGCGTACCTCGCGGTCCCACGCGAGGTCCACCCCCTGCCGGATCCGGGACGGCTGCCGCCCCCCTCGGTGTGGTCCACGGAACCAGAGTGCTCCAAGTGTGAAGCTCTGGTGGAGGAGCCTTGAGCATAAGCCCGCCACGTGCCGAGACGCTGCGGAGGATCCAACTCCGTTTGTATAGGTTGAATCACGGAACAGCAGCGGGCCCGCTCAGCCGCGGCCCACGTACGGCATCGCCGTCGCCAGCACCGTCGCGAACTGCATGTTCGCTTCCAGTGGCAGCTCGGCCATGTGCCGTACGGTGCGCGCCACATCGGCCACATCCATCACGGGTTCGACGGCGAGTTCCCCGTTCGCCTGCGGGACTCCGTGCTGCATGCGCTCGGTCATGGCGGTGGCCGCATTGCCGATGTCGATCTGTCCGACCGCGATGCGGTAGGGGCGTCCGTCCAGGGACAGCGACTTGGCCAGTCCGGTCAGCGCGTGCTTGGTGGCGGTGTACGCCGCCGAATGCGGACGGGGCGTGTGTGCCGAGATCGAGCCGTTGTTGATGATCCGGCCGCCCTGAGGATCCTGCTCCTTCATCTGCCGGTACGCCGCCTGCGCGCACAGGAACGCGCCGTTCAGATTGGTGTCGACGACGTGCCGCCAGGCCTCGTACGACAGATCCTCGACCGGCACCCCGCCCGGGCCGAACGTGCCCGCATTGTTGAAGAGCAGGTCCAGCCGTCCGAACCGGTCGCGCACGGCCTCGAACAGGGCTGTCACATCAGCGGGTTGCGAGACGTCGGTGCGTACGGCGAGACAGGCGCCCCCGGGCACGAGCGCCGCCGTCTCCTCCAGGGTCCCCGCGCGCCGTCCCGCGAGCGCCACCGACCAGCCCGCGCGCAGCAGTTCCACCGCGACCGCGCGGCCGATCCCCGAGCCCGCGCCGGTCACCACCGCGATCCTCGGCCGCTTGGCAGATTCCATGGCATCCATGGGGCCGCAGCGTACGAGGAGGATCCGTCATGCGGAATCCGTTGTCCGTCATACGGTTGTCGCCCCTGCCGGGCCGCTGGAGCCGGAGCCGGGTATCACGCCGGAGTCAGCTGCTGTGCGGCCTCCTCGCCCGGGTAGCGGACGCCGATCCGGTCCCGGATCGCGTCCAGCGTGCGCATGACCGCGAGGCTGCCCTCCAGCGGGACGAGCGGCGACTCGGTCTCACCGGCCCGCAGCGCGCGCATCACCTCGGCAGCCTCGTGCTTGAGGCTGGTGCGCGGGCCGTCGGCGGGGTCGGCGAGGACCTCCTCCGGATCGCGGCCGTCGCGGTGGAGCGCGAAGCGGTCGGGGAAGAAGAAGCCGTGCGGGATGTCGATACGGCCCTGGGAGCCGGTCACCGAGGCGGCGACGGGGGTGCCGCCATGAATGGAGCAGTGCACCGAGGCGAGAGCGCCGCTCTCCCAGGAAAGCAGTGCTCCGGTCTGGAGATCGACGCCCTCGTCCGAGAGCACCGCCCTCGCGACGATGTCCGACGGCTCCCCGAGCAGCAGGTGCGCGAACGACACGGGATACACGCCCAGGTCCAGCAGCGCCCCGCCGCCCAGCGCCGGGTCCCGCAGCCGGTGCGAGGGCGGAAAGGGGCCGGCCAGCCCGAAGTCGGCCTGGATACTGCGCACTTCGCCGATGGCCCCGTCGTCGACCAGCGCCTTCAGCCGCCTCACCAGCGGATGGCAGTACATCCACATGGCCTCCATCAGGAAGGCGTCATGCTCCTTCGCCAGCGCGACCAGCTCCTGCGCCTCGCGCATGTTCAGCGTGAACGCCTTCTCGCACAGCACGTTCCGCCCGGCCTCGAGGCACAGCCCGGCCGCGGCCCGGTGCGCCGAGTGCGGGGTGGCGACGTACACCACGTCGACGTCCTCGTCCTCGGCGAGGGCGCTCCACTCCCCGTAGGCCCGGGGTATCCCGAAGCGTTCCGCGAAGCCCTTCGCCGACTCCTCGCTGCGCGAGGCCACGGCCACGATCTCCGCGTCCGGCAGGTCGACCAGATCCGCCGCGAACGCCGCGGCGATCCCGCCGGTCGCCAGGATCCCCCACCGCACTCGTCCGTCCGCCGTCCCCACCATGTCCGCCCCTCGGTACACCGCCCGGTCACCTCGTACGAGCTGAGAGCATAAGTGGCGGACAGAACGCAGAGGGAGGGGCACATGCCGGAGCGCGGGGGCAGCGCACGCGACCGCACGGAACCGGAGGGCCACATACCGGGCCCTACGGATCCGGAAGGTCGCATCGAGGACGCCCGCACGACCGGGACGCGGACCGCGGCGCCCGAGCCGCAGGACACCGTCCCGGCTCGCCCCGGCGTACCCCTCGCCGGGCGCACCGCCGCCCGCCGTACCGGTCTCCTCGTCACCTTCATCCTCGGCGGCCTCACCGCCACGCCCCCGCTGGCCATGGACATGTACCTCCCGTCCCTGCCGGAGGTCACCTCGTCCCTGCACGCGCCCGCCGCGACCGTGCAGCTCACCCTGACCGGCTGCCTCGCGGGCATGGCGCTCGGCCAGCTGCTGGTCGGCCCGATGAGCGACAAGTGGGGGCGCCGGCGTCCGCTGCTCGTGGGCCTCGTCGTCTACGTCGTCGCCACCGTGTTGTGCGCGCTCGCGCCGTCGGTGGAGTCGCTGGCCGTCTTCCGGCTGGTGCAGGGGCTCGCGGGCGCGGCCGGGATCGTGATCGCCCGTGCCGTCGTCCGCGATCTGTACGACGGCGTGGCCATGGCCCGGTTCTTCTCCACCCTCATGCTGATCTCCGGGGTCGCACCGATCGTCGCGCCGCTCATCGGAGGCCAGATCCTGCGCGTCACCGACTGGCGGGGCGTGTTCGTCGTCCTCACGGTCGTCGGTATCGCGCTCACCGCGCTCGTGGCCCTGAGACTGCCCGAGACACTCCCGCTCGACGAGAGGCACGGCGGGGGAGTCCCCGCGGCCCTGCGTTCCATGCGGGCCCTGCTGGCCGACCGCGTGTTCACCGGCTACACGCTCACGGGTGGCTTCGCCTTCGCGGCCCTGTTCGCGTACATCAGCGCCTCCCCGTACGTGATCCAGGACATCTACGGTGCCTCCCCGCAGACGTTCAGCCTGCTGTTCGGCCTCAACTCGGTCGGCCTGGTGGTCACCGGTCAGGTCAACGGGAAGCTGCTCGTCGGCCGGGTCGGCCTGGACAAGGTGCTCGCGACCGGCCTCGCGGTCATCACACTCGCCGCGACCGCGCTGCTGCTGATGTCGGCCGGCGTCCTCGGCGAGGTGGGCCTCGCACCGGTCGCCGCGGCCCTCTTCGTCCTCATGTCGGCGATGGGCCTCGCGATGCCCAACACCCAGGCGCTGGCCCTGATGCGGACCCGGCACAACGCCGGTGCCGCCTCCGCGCTCCTCGGGACCACCTCCTTCCTCATCGGGGCCGTCGCCTCGCCGCTCGTCGGGATCGCCGGTGAGCACACCGCCGTCCCGATGGCCGTCGTCCAACTGGGCGCGACTCTGGTCGCCGTGGCCTGCTTCGTGGCACTGTGCCGTCCCTGGAGCGGGCGCCCCGGCGCCGAGAGCCTGCGGGAGGACAACTGAGCACGCCGAGACTGCGCATCGACACCCCGGTCAGGGCCGGGCTCGACCCGGAGGAACTGAGCCTCCTGGTCCGTGAGGTCCGCGATGCCGTCGACCGGGAGAACCCCTGGGCGGCGGGTGCCGTCGTGGTCGCCGGGCGCGGCCCGGTGGTCGCCGTCGAGGAGGCGGCGGGCTGGGCGGTCCGGTACGCCTCCTACGACGCGGAGGCGGACCGCGGTGTCGAACTGCCGCCCGAGGCCCGGGTGCCGATGACCGCGGCCACCCCCTTCGACCTCGCCTCGCTCACCAAGCTGTTCACCGCGGTCGCCGCGGTCCAGCAGCTGGAGCGCGGCAGGCTGGGTATCGACGCGCGGGTGGCGACGTACCTGCCGGACTTCCGCGCGGCCGCCGAACACAACATCACCGTGCGGCAGTTGCTGACCCACACCTCCGGGCTGCGGCCGGAACTCCCGCTGTACGACTGCCCGTCGCACACCGCACGGCTCGAACTGCTGCGGGCGGAGGCACCGGTGGACGCGCCCGGTACCTACTGCTACTCGGACCTGAACCTGCTGCTTCTGCAGTACGCCCTGGAGCGCGTCACCGGGCGCCCGTTGGACGTGGTCATACGCGAGGGGATCACCGGGCCCCTCGGCATGACGGCGACGGGCTTCGGCCCGTGCCCGGACGCGGCGGCGACGGAGGACCAGCGGCGGCCGTGGGCCAAGGCGGACCGCGGGATGCTGCGGGGTGCGGTGCACGACGAGAACGCCTGGGCGCTCGGCGGGGTGGCCGGTCACGCGGGCCTCTTCTCGACGGGGCGCGACCTGGCCGTCTTCTGCCGCACCCTGCTCGCGGGCGGCTCGTACGGCACCGCGCGCATCCTGGGCCCCGACTTCGTCGAGCTGATGCTCGCCCCGCCGGGACTCGGCTTCGCGGTCGACCAGCCGTGGTTCATGGGGGCGCTGGCGGGCCGTGGCGCGGCGGGGCACACCGGCTTCACCGGTACGTCGCTGGTCCTGGACCGGGCGACGGACACGTTCCTCGTCCTGCTGGCGAACACCGTCCATCCCTGTCGCCGGGCCCCGGACAACCGGGTGCGGGTGGCGGCGGCCGACCGGCTGGCACGGGCGGTGCGCGGGGGCTGAGAGAATCGGCGGGTGAACGCCCCCGTCTCCCCAGCCGACACCCTCCGCGCCGCCCTCGCCGGGCTGCTGGACGGGCTGCCGCCCAGGCAGGCCGCGCAGGCCGTGGACCGGCTGATCGCCAACTACCGGGGGCGGACCCCGACCCACGCGCCCGTGCTGCGGGACCGGTCGGACGTCGTCGCCTATGCCGCGTACCGGATGCCCGCGACGTTCGAGGCGGTGCGGGCGGCGCTGGAGGCGTTCGCGGACGCCGAGCCCGAGTGGGCGCCCGCGAGCCATGTGGACGTCGGAGGCGGGACGGGCGCGGCGACCTGGGCGGTGAGCGCCACCTGGGACGGACAGCGGCCGGTCACCGTGCTCGACTGGGCCGAGCCCGCGCTCGCGCTGGGCCGGGAGATCGCCGCCGCCAATCCGGCGCTGGAGGCCGTGGAGTGGCACCGCTCTCGTATCGGAGCAGCGCTCAGCATAGAGAGCACCGATCTCGTCACGGTGTCGTACGTCCTCGGGGAGCTGACCGAGGCCGACCGCGCCAGTGTCGTCGATGCCGCGGCCGCCGCCGCGCAGGCCGTCGTGATCGTGGAGCCCGGTACCCCGGACGGCTACGCCCGGGTGATCGAGGCCCGCGACCGGCTGATCCGCGCCGGTTTCCATGTCGCCGCGCCCTGCCCGCACAGCGCGGCCTGCCCCATCGTCCCCGGCGAGGACTGGTGCCATTTCTCGGCCCGGGTGAGCCGTTCCTCACTGCACCGGCAGGTCAAGGGCGGCTCGCTGGCGTACGAGGACGAGAAGTTCAGCTATGTCGCCGCGGCCCGATTCCCGGTGACGCCCGCCGCCTCCCGGGTCGTGCGCAAGCCGCAGATCCGCAAGGGGCAGGTGCTCCTCGACCTGTGCGGCCCGGACGAGTCCCTGCACCGGGAGACGGTGACCAAACGGCACGGTCCGCTCTACCGGGCGGCCCGGGACACGGACTGGGGCGATGCCTGGCCGCCGCCTCACACGGACGAGTGATGCATGTGACACCCACGGACGTGCTGAAGCGCACGGTCCGGCGCTCCTGTGCGCAGTTCTCCACCGGACATGTCATGTGAAATCCTGCAATTACCTCTGATCGAGGTGCGCGGCTGGCATCGCCCCGCCCACCCCGGATGTGGGCTCAGGTCACCCGGGGCGCAGGATGGTGGGACCATGAGGCATGCAGTCCGCACCACAGTGAGGCGAGGGGATAGATGAGCGCAGAGTTCGGCCGCCGCACGAGCGGGCAGGGCAGGATCTCCCAGTGGCTGCGTGGACGACGTCCCGCCCGTCTCAAGGAGGACGCCGGCGACGGCGGCCGTGAGGCGATGCTGCTGGCTGCTGCCGCCGCCGGGCTGCCGCTCGCGCCCGCCGCCCACCCCGCCGGCTACCGGTGCTCCTGCGACCGCATCGGCTGCCCCACGCCCGCCCGCCACCCGGTCTCCTTCGCCTGGCAGACGCAGTCCACCACCGACCGGGCACAGATCGAGCGCTGGGCCCGGCACCAGCCGCAGGCGAACTTCATCACCGCGACCGGCATGGTGCACGACGTGCTGGACGTCCCCCGCGAGGCCGGTGAGCAGGCCCTTCAGCGGCTGCTCGGCTCCGGCGTCGAGGTGGGACCGGTCGCCACCACCGGTGATGGGCGCATGCTCTTCTTCACGCTGACGCGTGGTACGCCCGAGGACGAGGACGAGTGGTGGCCCTGCGAGCTGGACTGCCACCCGGAGACCATGGACGAGCACCCGGGACTGCGCTGGCACTGCCGGGGCTCGTACGTGCTCGTGCCGCCGGCCCAGCTGCCCGGTGACCTCAGCGTCGAGTGGGTACGGGGGCCCGAGCACGCACTGCCGGATCCGCTGAGCCTGCTCGAGGCGCTGACCGACGCGTGCGCGCGGTACGTGGGGGAAGAGTCCGAGCTCGCGAGCTGGCCTCACCGGGGCTGACCCCCCGGGGCTCCGCCTACTCGCCCTTCGCCCCCGTCAGTCCCTCCACCCGGCTCAGGAACTTCACCGGTCCCTTCGACGGGTCCAGCACCGCCTGGTTGGAGACGAACTCCAGCGTCAGGGACTGCTTGACCTCCCCGGTCAGCAGGGCCTTGATGTTCGAGTCGGTGACGTTGATGTCCACGCCCGGCGCGGCGGTCTGCTTCTCGTAGTGGTGCGTGGCGAAGAACACCAGCGCGCCGCCGTCCGTGGTGCGCAGCCCCACCGGGGCGTAGTCGCCGTTCGTGAGCGGCTCGTCGATGTACTGCCGGGCGAGACCGGGCCTGCTCGCGTTCTTCAACCGGGTGGCGCGCCAACCCGAGGTGTGCGCGCCGGGCGCGAACGTGTTCCCGCCGGACTTCAGGTACGTCGCGTACTGCGTGCCCAGCCGGCGCGGCTCCACGGCGAGCGCCGCGTCGCCGGCCGTGACGGGTTCGGCCCAGCCGTCCTTGTCCTTCTTGAACGCCGGTACGTCACCGTCGGCGAGGATCGTCAGATAGGACACCGCCCACACCTTGTCCGGGTCGGAACGGGTGAAGACGAGGAGCCAATGGGCGTCGGCGCTGCCCTTGTTGGCGTGGGCGTCGGCGACGAACCAGCGCGGCCAGCCCGCCTTCTCGGGAATGGTGAACCTGGCGTCGGTCAGCTTCAGCGGCGTGTGACCGGGGTTGCCGCCGGGGTTGTTCTTGTGGCCGGCCGCCAGCTTGCCGCCGTCGATGTCGGCCAGCGCGCCGGTGACCCGGTCCGCGTCCAGGGTGCGGTCGAACGCCTTGTCCGCCTTGTTGTAGGCGGTGAGGAAGTCCCCGAGGGCGCGGGCGGCTTCGGCGCGTCTGACCGTCGGGACGACCTCGCGTTCGCCGTGGACCACGACGCAGCCACTCGCCGTCACGGCGACGGCCGCCGCCGTCACCGTCGCCAGGGCGATCCGGTTGAGACTACGACGCGTTCGAGGGCTGCGATCCCCGCGATCCCTGCTCATCAGTGACCTTCACCTTCCCCTTCCCGGAGGCGAACCCTACCGGGACGGGAAGCGGGACGGGCGCCGGGTTGCCCACTTGCGCTCGCCCCGCTATACCACTGACGTATCGTCAGGCCTTTTCCCCCACCGGGGTCGAGGCGGCCTGCTGCTTCGCCTTCCTCGAGGTGAAGCCGGCCGGGACGAAGAAGAGCACGAGGGTCGGGACCAGGTACAGCAGCCACACCGTGACCTGGACGACCGTCGGGTCGGGCTGGAAGTTGAAGACGCCCTTCAGGAGCGTGCCGTACCAGCTGTCCGGCGGGATGGTGCCGCTGATGTCGAAGGCCAGGTTCGACAGGCCCGGGACCCAGTCGGCCTCCTGCAGGTCGTGGAAGCCGTAGGCGAGCACGCCCGCGGCGACGACGACCAGCATGCCGCCGGTCCAGGTGAAGAACTTGGCGAGGTTGATCCTCAGGGCACCGCGGTAGAACAGCCAGCCCAGGAGGACCGCCGTGGCCAGGCCCAGGGCGACGCCGATCAGCGGGCGCGGGGTGCCGTCGCTGGCCGCGTGCACCGACGCCCACACGAACAGCGCGGTCTCCAGGCCCTCTCGGCCGACGGCCAGGAACGCGGTGGCGACCAGCGCGCCCGTGCCCATCGCCAGGGCCGCGTCCAGCTTGCCGTGCAGCTCGGACTTCAGATGCCGGGCCGTGCGCCGCATCCAGAAGACCATCCAGGTCACCAGGCCGACGGCGAGGATCGACAGGGAACCGCCGAGCGCCTCCTGCGCCTGGAACGTCAGTTCCTGGGAGCCGAATTCGAGAATGCAGCCGAAGCCCAGCGCGATGGCGATCGCGATGCCGATGCCGATCCAGATCGGCCTCAGGGCGTCCCTGCGGCCCGTCTTGACCAGATAGGCGATCAGGATGCAGACGACGAGACTGGCTTCCAGACCCTCGCGCAGGCCGATCAGATAGTTGGAGAACACTGACTACGCCTCCTCGGTCAGCAGCGTCCGGCCCCACCAGTCGTCCTTGTCACGGACGCCGGGCGGGATCGCGAAGACCGCCGAACCCACATGCTGGATGTACTCGTTGAGCGCGTCGGACGCCGACAGCTTGCGCTGCAGAGGGATGAACCCGTTGCGCACGTCGCGCTGGTAGGCGAGGAAGAACAACCCCGCGTCCAGACGGCCGAGTCCGTCCGTGCCGTCGGTGAAGGAGTAGCCCCGCCGCAGGATCGTGATCCCGTTGTTGGTGTCGGGGTGGGCGAGCCGGACATGCGCGTCCGGCTTCATCGCCTTCAGGAACGGCGCGTCGTGCTCCTTCGCCTTGCCGACCGGGGCGCCCTCGCCCTTGTCGCGGCCGAAGACGTCTTCCTGCTCCTGCAGCGAAGTGCGGTCCCAGGTCTCGATGTTCATGCGGATGCGCCGGGCGACGAGATACGAGCCGCCGGCCATCCAGCCCGGACCGTCGCCCTCGCCGACCCACACGAACTTCTTCAGCCGGTCCGTCTCCGTGCCCGCGATGTTGCGGGTGCCGTCCTTGAACCCCATGAGATTGCGCGGGGTCTGGGCGTCCGGAGTGGTCGACGACGTCTTGCCGAAGCCGAGCTGGGACCAGCGGATGGCGACCTTGCCGAAGCCGATGCGGGCCAGGTTGCGGATCGCGTGCACGGCGACCTGCGGGTCGTCCGCGCAGGCCTGGATGCACAGATCGCCGCCGGTGCGCGACGTGTCGAGGTTGTCGCCGGGGAACTGGGGAAGGTCGACCAGCGCCTCGGGCCGCTTGCCCTTGAGCCCGAACTTGTCGAACAGCGACGGTCCGAAGCCGATCGTCAGCGTCAGCCGCGTCGGCTTGAGGCCCAGAGCCTCACCGGTGTCGTCCGGCGGGGCCTCGGCGAGGCCGCCGTAGGCGCCCTCACCGACCGTCTGGCCCGCGGTCAGCCGCCGCGCGGCCGCCGTCCAGTCCTTGAGCAGCTGGACGAACTCGGCGCGGTCGTCGGTCTTCACGTCGAAGGTGGCGAAGTGCAGCCGGTCCTGCACCGGTGTCGAGATGCCCGCCTGGTGTGCGCCGTGGAACGAGATCGCCGCACCCGTCGAGGCACCGACGGGCTGTACGTCATCGCCCGTACGGGTCATGGCCACCGCACCGCCGGCCGCGGCGGCACCGAGCGCGAGCCCCGCGCCGCCCCAGCCGATCAGCG
This sequence comes from Streptomyces sp. CA-106110, assembly GCF_050936285.1. Classification (NCBI taxonomy): domain Bacteria; kingdom Bacillati; phylum Actinomycetota; class Actinomycetes; order Kitasatosporales; family Streptomycetaceae; genus Streptomyces; species Streptomyces sp. CA-106110. The sequence goes on from NZ_JBNJNB010000001.1 coordinate 8,431,274, forward strand.
CGCGCCGCGAGGGCGCCGCGGGGGCCGCTTGCGAAGTGGTGGTGTCCGTGGTCGCATCCGTCATGGTCCCGGCCCCCTACTTCACGACGGCGGCGGCGAGCTTGGACAGCGGCTCGGCGAGGGCGTTCACCGCGTCCGAGAGCTCCTTGCGGTCGTCCTTGCCGACCTTGTCGTACGAGACGAAGTCGTACGACGCCTTGTCCGACCGGTACTTGTCGAGCAGCGTGTCCAGTGCCCCGAACTGCTTGTCCAGCTCCTGGGTCAGCGCCGCGTCGTTCTGCTGCGCGGCCGGCTTCAGCAGCTCGTACGCCTTCTGCGCGCCCTCGACGTTGGCCTTGAAGTCGACCAGGTCGGTGTGCGAGTACCGGTCCTCCTCGCCGGTGACCTTGCCGGTGGCGACCTCGTCGAGCAGCTCCTTGGCGCCGTTGGCCATGGAGGTCGGGGTGATCTCGGCCTTGCCGACCCGGGTCTGCCAGTCCTTCAGGTCGGTGACGAGCTGGTCGGCGAGGGTCTTCTCCTCGGCGCCGATCTTCTTGTCCTGCCACAGGGCCTTCTCCAGCCGGTGCCAGCCGGTCCACTTCTGGCCCTGCTCCAGGCCGTCGGCGCGGGTGTCGACCTTCGGGTCGATGTCACCGAAGGACTCGGCGACCGGCTCGGTGCGCTCCCAGCCGATGCGGGAGGGCGCGTAGGCCTTCTTCGCGGCCTCCACGTCGCCGTCCTTGATCGCCTTGGCGAAGGTCTCGACCCGGGGCAGCGTCTCGTCGGCCTGGTCCTGCGCGTACGCGCGGTAGGCGGCGACCGCCGCGTCGAGCTTCGGGTTCCGCTTGGCGGTGGCGCCGCCGGTGGCCGTGAGGTCCTGGCGTATTCCCTTGCCCTTCATGCCCGGCTTGCACGCGACCCGGTAGTCGCCGGCCTTCACCTCCGCGGTGACGGTCTGCTTGGTGCCGGGGCCGATGTTCTCGCGCTCGGCGACGATCCGGTCGTCCGGGAAGAGCAGGTAGACCTCGGTCACCTTGGCGCCCTTGTTCTCGACCGCCAACTCGACGTGCCCGGCCGGGAACTCCTTCTTCGAGACCTCGCACTTGGAGTCGGTCGCCGTGACCTGGATCAGGTGATCGGAGTCCTGGGCCGCGCTCTTCTGGGTGCACCCGGTGACGACGCTGAGAGCCGCCGCGGTGGCGGCAGTGGCGACGGACAGTCGGACGGCTCGCATGCTTGCTCCAAGAGGCAGTGTGGTGAGGCTGGCCTAACTTACCTGAGGCTTACCTCACCTGGAACCACCGGGTCCGTGATTCGGCTCCCATAGGAAGATCACAGGAACGGGATGTTTGAATGCCCGCGTGACCGACTACGACGTGCTGCGTGTCTTCTGCGGCCCGAGCGGCGGCTACGGCAACGAGCTCGGCGTCGTCCGTGAGGGTGCGGCGGTCCCCGAGCGGGACCGGCGCCAGGAGTTCGCCCGCAAGCTCGGCTTCAGCGAGACGGTGTTCGTCGACGACCCCGAGCGCGGTGTCATCGACATCTACACGCCCACCCTGCGCCTGCCGTTCGCCGGGCATCCCTGCGTGGGCACGGCCTGGCTGCTGGACGTACCGGAACTCGTCACTCCGGCCGGAGTCGTGGGGGCCCGGCTGGACGGCGAGTTCAGCTGGATCGAGGCCCGCCCGGAGTGGGCGCCGCCCCGCACGCTGCGGCAGTACGCGAAGGCCGCCGAGGTGGACGGTCTGGCGGTGCCACCGCCGGGCGACTGGATCTATGCCTGGGCGTGGGAGGACGAGGCGGCGGGCCGCGTACGCGCCCGGGCCTTCCCCGGCCGGGACGACGGCATCGACGAGGACGAGGCGACCGGCGCGGCCGCCCTGCTGCTCACGGACCGTCTCGGCCGCGCGCTCAACATACGCCAGGGTGCGGGCTCCCAGATCCTGACGGCTCCGCAGCCGCAGGGCTGGGTGGAGGTGGGCGGCCGGGTGTTCCTGGAGCGCTGACAGGTCAGGCGCTCAGCGGGAACTCCTCACCCAGGGCCTGGAAGACCGCCGTGTTGAGCCGGTATGCACGTCTGCACTCGGCGACGATCCGCTGCCTCTCCAGCTCGTCCGCCCCGATCCCGTCCAGAAGCGTCCGGTACTCCTTCTTAAACGCCGCCGGGTTGGGGATCCCGTCGAACACATAGAACCGCACCCCATCGCCCTTCCGGGTGAACCCCCAGGTCTTCTCCGCTGTGTCGCGGATGATCTGACCGCCGGCGAGGTCCCCGAGATAACGGGTGTAGTGGTGGGCCACGTACCCGCCGGGCCACTGCTCGGCGCACTCCCGCACCCGGGCCGCGTACTTCCGTGTCTCGGGCAGCGGCTCCAGGTGCGCCCGCCAGTCGGGGCCGCGCAGATGGGCCAGGTCCCGCCCCAGCGCGGGCAGCCGGAACAGCTCCGGCCGGACGAAGGGGCCGGCCACCGGGTCGCCGGCCAGCCGTTCGGCTCCGGCCTCCAGGGCCTCGTACACGAACCACAGCTGCTCGGTGTACCGCGCGTACGCGTCGACGCCGAGCCCGCCGCCGAGCAGGTCCGTGATGAACGTCGAGGTGTTCGCCTCCTGATGCACATCGAGCGACGCACTGCGGATGAGCGTCGAGAACGCCGTACGGGACGGGTCCGGCGCGTTCATGAGGCCTCCACGGTCTTCCCGGCTTTCCCGACACTCTGTCGGCAAGAGCCTACCCGGGATCGCGCGGCGGCCCACATGAAAGAGCCCGCTCTGGGGACAGAGCGGGCTCATGGGCTGTGGCGGGCGCGTTACGGCAGGGTCAGGATCTCCGCACCCGTTTCCGTGACGACCAGGGTGTGCTCGAACTGCGCGGTGCGCTTGCGGTCCTTCGTCACCACCGTCCAGCCGTCGTCCCACATGTCGTACTCGTGTGTGCCGAGCGTGAGCATGGGCTCGATGGTGAAGGTCATCCCCGGCTGCATCACGGTGGTCGCGTGGGGGCTGTCGTAGTGCGGGATGATCAGCCCGGAGTGGAACGAGGAATTGATCCCGTGCCCGGTGAAGTCCCGCACCACGCCGTACCCGAAGCGCTTGGCGTACGACTCGATGACCCGCCCGATGACATTGACCTGGCGGCCCGGCCTGACGGCCTTGATCGCGCGGTTGAGGGACTCGCGGGTGCGCTCCACCAGCAGCCGGGACTCCTCGTCCACGTCCCCGACGAGGTACGTGGCGTTGTTGTCGCCGTGCACGCCGCCGATGTACGCCGTCACGTCCAGGTTGATGATGTCGCCGTCCCGCAGGACCGTGGAGTCCGGGATGCCGTGGCAGATCACCTCGTTGACCGAGGTGCACAGCGACTTGGGGAAGCCGCGGTAGCCCAGCGTCGACGGGTAGGCGCCGTGGTCGCACATGTACTCGTGCGCGACCCGGTCCAGTTCGTCCGTGGTGACCCCCGGCGCGATGAGCTTCGCGGCCTCCGCCATGGCCCGCGCCGCGATCCGCCCGGCGACGCGCATCGCCTCGACGGTCTCGGGCGTCTGCACCTCGGGGCCGGTGTACGCGGCCGGTGCGGGTTTGCCGACGTACTGGGGGCGCCGGATGTTTCCGGGTACGGAACGGGTGGGAGACAGCTCTCCTGGGACGAGCAGCGACTGGCCAGACATGCCAGCGAGTCTATCCAGCGCGCCTGGGGGAACATGGGCCCTGGTGAAAGGAGCTCCTGCGATGGCGCTGTTCAAGAAGCGGACGGTCGGGAAGCCGGGAGAGTGGTTCTACTGCCTGCAGCACCAGAAGGTCGAGGAGGGGCCCGAGTGCCCCGCGAAGGACCGCCTCGGGCCGTACGCCTCGCCCGAGGAGGCGCAGCACGCGATGGAGATCGCGCGCGAGCGGAACGAGGAGTGGGAGACGGATCCCCGGTGGCACGACGCGCCGGCAGGAGAGCGTGAGGACGACTGAGCGGCCCGGGGCGGGTGGGGCCGGCCGGGTGCCGTCCCGCCCGTCCGGCCCTCAGCCCGCCGTCCCCACCCGCTGTGCCCTCAGCCGTACCGCGTGCTCGTTCGTCCGCGCGTCGTAGCGCATCAGACCAGGCAGGTACAGGGCGAGCAGGGCCACCGCACCCGTGCACAGCACTCCGCCCGACCAGACCGACGTACGGACTCCCCGCCAGGCCGCCATGCCGCCCGAGCGGACCTGGCCCAGCTGCGGGCCGACGGAGTACGACAGCAACTCGATGCCGGCCAGGCGGCCGCGCAGCTCGTCGGGGATCGTCTGGTTCCACATCGCCGCCCGGAAGATCCCGCTGACCATGTCCAAGCCGCCGCCCAGGGTCAGGAAGAGCAGCACCAGCCAGACGTTCCCCACGACACCCGCCGCCGCGACGGCCAGCCCCCAGCCCGCCGCCGCCAGGACCACCATCCGCCCGTGCCGGTGGATCCGTGACGTCCAGCCGCCGGTCAGTGACACCAGCAGCGCCCCAGCCGGGAACGCCGCGTACATCAGGCCCAGCGACCACTCGGCGCGCAGTTCGTCGGCGAGGAAGGGCAGCACCGCCAGCGGCATCGCGAACAGCATCGCGGCGATGTCGACGACGTAGGTGCCGAGGAGTTCCTTGCGGTTCCAGGCGTAGCGCGCGCCCTCCGCGATCGACCGCAGCGACGGCTTGGCCGCCTCGTGGGAGGCAGGCGACGCCGCGAGCCCCAGGCCCAGCAGCACCGACACCACGAAGGTCACCAGGTCTGCGCCGTACGCGGCGCCCAGCCCGGCGTACGCGACCACCACACCCGCCAGCGCCGGGCCCGCCACGCCGCCCACCGTCCAGCGCAGCGAGTTGAGCGACGCGGCGGCGGGAAGGTCGTCGTGCGCGACGATGCGCGGCACGAGGGAGTCGAGGGCGGGACGCTGAAGGGCGCCGAAGGCCGAGGACAGAGCCGCGACGACGTACAGGGGCCAGACGGCCGGCTCCGGCAGCAGCGCGTTCAGCAGGAGCACGGCGGACAGCAGACCCTGCCCGGCCTCGGTGGCGAGGATCAGCTTCCGCTTGTCGTACGCGTCGGCGAGCGCGCCGCCGTACAGACCGAAGACGATCAGCGGTACGAGTTCGACGGCCCCGATCGCACCCACTGCCGCCGCCGAGCCGGTCAGCTCCTTCAGCTGGACCGGCACCGCGACGAAGCTGAGGAAAGTGCCGAAGTTGCTGATCAGCCCGGCCAGCCAGAGCCTGCGGAAGTCCGCCGAGGCGTGCCAGGGCGCGAGGTCGGGGAGCAGGGCGCGCAGTCCCTTGCCGTGAGCGGCGGAGGGGCCCGCGGCCTCGGATGCGGGCGCGTCCGCGGGGTCGGGAGCCGCTCCCGGTGCTGCTACGGGGCGGGCGGGGGCGTCGTCGGTCACGACGGGCCATGCTCAGCCGGTCCGGAACCCCTGGCAACTGGTTTTCCCGGCGTTCACCACCGCGGCGGAGGAGGTGACGTCAGATGGTCGGCCAGGCGTGCCAGCCGGTCCCGCAGGCGCCGCCGCCCACGGGGGGCCGGCAGCGCGTTCTCCCCGGCGGCCGCGCTCACCAGGTGCTGGATGGTGTCCAGATCCAGATCCGTGGCCTGCGGGACCGTCAGCGACTCATGCGCCATGGCGGCCAGGTCCCGGTCCCCGGCGTCCAGCGCCAGCACCGTCGCCCCCGCCCGCCGCGCGTCATGGACCCGTTCGAGAAGCCCGGACCCCGGATCGGCGGGCGACACCACCAGCAGCGTCTCGCCCCGACGTGCCGCCGACAACCGTCCGAGCCCCACCGCCAGATGCGCCGGATCCGAGGCCCGTGCCCCGTGCCGCACCAGCGTCGGCGCCAGTTCCGGCGTCCCCGACCAGGCTGCCTCGTCGACCAGATGCGCCGCCAGGTGCCACGGCTCGTACTCCTGGGTGCCCACGAGCAGCAGCCCGCCGCCGTACGACACTACGGACCCCCGCAGCGTCCCCGCGAACCGCCGTGTGGCCCCCAGCCACTCGGTCCCGGCGAGCACTTCCCGCAACAACGCGACCCGTACGGCGTCCATGCGGCAACATCCTGCCGCAACCGGACACTCTTGACCGGGAGTTCAACCCGAATTCGCCCGACCCGGTGCCTGAGCCGAACCATGGGGCACTGGTGTTGGTTGACGTACCACGGCCGATCGTCCCAGGAGCCCCCATGACCGAAGCCACCGTCCCCTTCCGCGCGGGCCGCGAGGGCTACGCCAGTCACTGGATCCCCGCGATCGTCGCCACCGGCGCCGGCACCATGCTCGCCTTCTGCGAGGGGCGGTTGACCTCCGCCGCCGACCACGGGCACATCGACATCGTGCTCAAGCGGTCCACGGACGGCGGTCGCACCTGGGGCCCGCTCCAGACCGTCGCCCGCAACGGCTCCTCCCTCGCCGGCAACCCGGCCCCGGTGGTCCTGGACACCGGCCGGGTCCTGCTCGTCCACGTCCGCGCCGCGGCTGACGCGACCGAGCACGCCATCCTGCGCGGAGAGGTGAAGCCCGAGGACGGGCGCCGCGTCTGGGTGCAGCACAGCGACGACGACGGACTGACCTGGTCCGGGCCGCGCGAGATCACCCCGCAGGTGAAGAAGGAGGACTGGCGCTGGTACGCCACCACACCCGGCCACGCCCTCCAGCTGAGCGACGCCCGGGTCCTGGTCCCCGGCAACCACAGCCGCCCGCCCACCGGCACCGACACCGGCGCCGAGGCGAAGTACTACGACGGCCACTGCCTGCTCAGCGACGACCGCGGCGAGAACTGGTACCTCGGCTACGTCGAGGAGACCAGCGACAACTACATCAACGCCAACGAGACGACGGCGGCCGAACTCCCCGACGGACGCGTCTACTTCAACACCCGCACCGACTCCCGCTCACCCGGCACCCGGGCCGACGCCCACTCGGAGGACGGCGGCCGCAGCCTCGTGAAGCCCTTCCGCCCGCAGGCCGGGCTCGTCGCGCCCGTCTGCCAGGGCAGTGTCCTCCAGCTACGCGACTCCGACCTGCTGCTCTTCGCCGGCCCCGCGGCCCCGGGCGCCCGCGCCATGATGGCCGTGCGCGTCTCCACCGACGCCGGCGCCACCTGGCGGTCCGCGTACACCGCCGACGGGCTGCCCGCCGCCTACTCCGACCTCGTCCGCGTCGACGCCGGCACGGTCGGCCTGCTCTACGAGACGGGGGACTTCGGCGCCTACGAGACGATCACCTTCCGCCGTATCCCTGTGACGGCTCTGCTCTGAGCGGCGAGCGGGGCCCGTGCGCACGTAGAGTCGGCCCATGACCTCTACCGACAGTGCAGCCAAGGCCCCCGCCAAGGACCCCTGGGACCTCCCCGACGTCTCCGGACTCGTCGTCGGCGTGCTCGGCGGCACCGGACCGCAGGGCAAGGGCCTCGCCTACCGGCTCGCCCGGGCCGGCCAGAAGGTGATCATCGGCTCGCGTGCCGAGGAACGCGCACAGGCCGCCGCCGAGGAGATCGGCCACGGCGTCGAGGGCGCCGACAATGCCGAGGCCTCCCGGCGCAGCGACATCGTGATCGTCGCCGTGCCGTGGGAGGGCCACGGGAAGACGCTGGAGTCGCTGCGCGAGGTGCTGGCCGGCAAGCTCGTCGTCGACTGCGTCAACCCGCTCGGCTTCGACAAGAAGGGCGCGTACGCGATCAAGCCGGAGGAGGGCAGCGCCGCTGAGCAGGCCGCGGCTCTGCTCCCCGACTCACGGGTCACGGCCGCCTTCCACCACCTGTCCGCGGTGCTCCTCCAGGACCCGCAGGTGGAACTGGTCGACACCGACGTCATGGTGCTCGGGGAGGAACGTGCCGATGTGGAGATCGTGCAGGCGCTGGCCGGACGTGTCCCGGGCATGCGCGGCATCTTCGCGGGACGGCTGCGCAACGCCCACCAGGTCGAGGCCCTGGTGGCCAATCTGATCTCCGTCAACCGGCGGTACAAGGCGCACGCGGGCCTCCGGGTGACCGACGTGTAGCGGGCCTGCGGGCATGGGGGACACTGGACGCCGTACGACCACACCGTCCGTCAGGAGCCGACCCCCATGCCCCGCCTAGCCCTCTACGCCCTCATCGTGTGCATCCTCGCCGTCGTGGCGGCCGTCGTCTCCTTCGCCGAGGGCAGCTGGCTCGGGATTGTCTGGGTGCTGCTGGCGGGCCTGACGTCCAACATGACCTGGTACTACGTGCGGCGCAGCAGGGCCGACCGGGGCCGGTCGGTCACTGGCTGATCTGGCAGAACTCGTTGGTGCCCTGCCAGAAGCGGTAGAGCTCCTGGCCGCAGTACCGGTCGAACTCGCCGATGCCCAGAGCGCGCAGGATCGTGTCGATCACGTCGAAGAAGGCGGTGTTGACCGACGGCACCCACAGCAGCGCGAACACGAAGAGCAGGCCGAACGGCGCGAACGGCTCCACCTGGCGCTTGATGTTGTAGGAGAGCCAGGGCTCGATCACGCCGTATCCGTCCAGGCCGGGCACCGGCAGGAAGTTCAGGATCGCGGCCGTCACCTGCAGCAGCGCGAGGAAGGCGAGGGCGAACCGGAAGTCCCGGGGCACCCCGTCCAGCGCGTGCAGCCAGAACGGGGCCGTGCACACGGCCGCGAACAGGACGTTCGTCAGCGGGCCGGCCGCGGAGATCAGGCTGTGCCGCCAGCGCCCCCGGATGCGGCTCCGCTCGATGAACACCGCGCCGCCCGGCAGGCCGATCCCGCCCATGATCACGAAGATCACCGGCAGGACGATGCTCAGCAGCGCGTGCGTGTACTTCAGCGGGTTGAGCGTGAGATAGCCCTTGGCGCCGACCGTGATGTCGCCGCTGTGCAGGGCGGTGCGCGCGTGCGCGTACTCGTGCAGACACAGCGACACGACCCACGCGGCGGTCACGAACAGGAACACGGCCACGCCGGGCTGCTCGGCGAAGCCGCTCCAGGTGGCCCATCCCGTGACCGCCGTCACGGCCAGGATCCCGACGAAGACGGGACTGATCCGCCGGTCGTTACGGCGGGCGGCGGCGGTGGCCATGGGACTCCTGAGTGCTGAGGGACGGGTGCGGTGCTGGGTCGACCGTATCGGGGATGAGTATCGGTGAGGTGACGAGTATCGGTGACATGGGAAGAACGTCCTGCGGCCAGTCCCAGGTTCCTGACAAGGAACGGGCTCGCCTTGGCACCGGTCATCCCTGCGCTGGGGCACGTCCGTTCGGACATGGGTGAGGCCGGCGAAGAACCGCTGCCCTTCGTGGTCGAGGCGGTCTCGCCGGAGGGCAGGCACCGTACGGGTCCGAAACCCGGGAGCGGTGCCGGGGTTCGGCCGGGGACAATGGGCCCCGTGCGCTACCGGATTCTCGGCACCACCCAGGCACTCCGCGCCGACGGCACTCCCGTCCCGGTCGGCGGGGCCCGGCTGCGTGCCCTGCTGACCGTACTCGCCGTGCGGGCCGGACGGATCGTTCCGGCCGCCTTCCTCGTGGACGAGGTGTGGGACGGGGACCCGCCCGCCGACGCCACCGGTGCCCTCCAGGCGCTGGTCGGGCGGTTGCGCCGGGCGCTCGGCGCAACCGCCGTCGAGTCGGTGGACGGCGGCTACCGGCTCGCCGCCGCACCGGACGAGGTCGACCTGCACCGCTTCGAGCGGCTCGCCGGAGAGGGCATACGCGCACTGGCCGACGGCGACCCCGCGAAGGCGGCGGTCGTCCTCGACGACGCCCTCGCCCTGTGGCACGGCCCCGCCCTGGCCGACCTGCCGGACCGCACCGCCGAGGCCGCCCGCTGGGAGACCCGCCGCCTCGACGCGCGCCGGGCCCGACTGACCGCGGCCGTCGCCCTCGGCCACAGCGAGCAGCACCTGCCCGAGCTGACCGCCCTGTGCGATCTGCACCCGCTGGACGAGCCCCTCCAGGCGCTGCGCCTGCGCGCCCTGCGCGACGCGGGCCGCCCCGCCGAGGCGCTGGCCGCCTACGAGGACGTACGGCAGATGCTGGCGGACCGTCTCGGCTCGGACCCCGGACCGGAGCTGCGGTCACTGCACGGGGAACTGCTCCAAGCCCCCGAAGCGGTTGCGTTCCACGCCCCGGGCCGCCCCCGGCCACCCGCCGACGGGGGCGCCGCCGCGCCCGCACACCCCGGGAACCTCCGCGCCCGCCTCACCTCCTTCGTGGGACGGGGCGCCGACATCGACACCCTGCGCGCCGACCTCGCCGGCGCCCGGCTCGTCACCCTGCTCGGGCCCGGGGGCGCCGGGAAGACCCGGCTGTCGCAGGAGGCCGCCGAGTCCGTGGCCCACCTGGCGCCGGACGGGGTGTGGCTGGCCGAGCTGGCGCCGGTCGACGAGCCCGATGCGGTGCCGGAGGCCGTGCTGACCGCCGTGGGCGGCCGCGAGACCGTGCTGCGCGGTGCCGGAGCCGAGGAGATGCGCGCCGTCGCAGAACGGCACGACGACCCGCTCGTCCGGCTCGCCGAGCACTGCGCGCGGCGGCGCATGGTGCTCATCCTCGACAACTGCGAGCACCTCGTGGACGCCGCCGCCCACCTCGTCGAGCATCTCCTCCAGCACTGCCCTGGGCTGACGGTCCTCGCCACCAGCCGCGAACCCCTCGGTGTGCCGGGGGAGTTGCTGCGCCCGGTCGAGCCGCTGCCGCAGCCGTACGCGCTGAAGCTGCTCGCCGACCGAGGGGCCGCCGCACGGCCCGGCTTCCGCGTCGAGGACGATCCCGGGGCCGCCGCCGAGATCTGCCGCCGCCTCGACGGGCTGCCGCTCGCCATCGAACTCGCGGCCGCACGGCTGCGGATGCTGTCGCCGCGGCAGATCGCCGACCGGCTCGACGACCGTTTCCGGCTGCTCACCTCCGGCAGCCGCACCGTACTGCCCCGCCAGCAGACCCTGCGGGCCGTCGTCGACTGGTCCTGGGACCTGCTGGACGCGGACGAACGCGCGGTGCTGCGCCGGCTGTCCGTCTTCTCCGGCGGCTGCGACCTCCACGCCGCCGAGGCCGTGTGCGGTCCCGCCGCGCTGGAGGCGGTCGGCTCGCTGGTCGACAAGTCCCTGGTGGTGGCCGCCCCTTCGGGCGACGGGGAGATGCGCTACCGGCTGCTCGAGACCGTCGCCGAGTACGCGTCCGAACGGCTCGACGAATCCGGCGAGCGGCCCCGGGCTGAGCGCGCCCACCTCACGTACTACCGCGAAGTGGCCCGCACCACGGACCCGTTGCTGCGCTCCGGCGGGCAGCGAGCCGCCATCGAGCGGCTCCAGGTCGAGTACGAGAACCTGCGTGGTGCGCTGCGCCGTGCCGTCGCCGCCCGCGACGAGCAGGAAGCGCTCTGCCTGCTGCTCTCGCTGTGCTGGTTCTGGCAGATGCGCGGCCTGCGGACCGACGCCCGCACCTGGTCCTCCGCGGTCATGGCCCTCGGCCCCGATCCGTTCGAGGCGCCCGCCCGGCCAGTGCCGGACATCCCCGACAGATGCACCGACAACCCGCCGCCGATGTCCGCGGACATGCTGGACGAGGCCCGCCGGGGCGCCCATCTCATCCACCTCGCCTGCATGGATATGGAACTCCAGGAGTGGGAGACACCGCAGGCCAAGGAGAAGCTGCGGGTCATCGCCGACACCTACCGCCCCGGCCAGCCGCAGACCTGCCGCGTCCCCGGCTGCCTGTGGTTCTTCGCCGTCCTGCTCACCGCCGACCTCGAGCGCATCCGGGTCGCCATCGACGCGTCGGTCCGCACCTGCCGCGAGCTCGGTCACACCTGGGAGCTGGCCCAGGCCTTGCAGATGCGCGCCAACATTCTCGCCAACCGCAGCGACTGGACGCCGGACGCGACCCGGGACGCGGACGAGGCGCTGGAGATCTTCCGCCGGATCGGGGACACCTGGGGCGCCGCAGAGGCTCTCTCCGCACGCGGCGAGGCCCGCGAACGCGCGGGTGACTACCTGCTCGCCGCCGCTGACTACGAGGAGGCGCGGCAGTACGCCGAACGACTCGGCGCCCGCTCGCAGATGACGGTGCTCGACGCCCGCCTCGGCAGCGTCCTGCTGGACGCGGGGGAGGCCGAGCGGGGCGAGCGGCTGCTGCGCCAGGTCCTCGAGGAGACCCATGGCTCGGTGAACGAGGCGCTGCCGGCGGCCCGGATCTTCCTGACGATGTGGCTGAGCCGCACAGACCGCGTGGCTGAGGCGCGCGAGCACCTACGGCAGTTGCGTGAGGAGTTCGGGGCGATCGGCTTTGTGGTCTTCGACGGCCTTATGCTCGGCCTGGAGGCCTGGCTGGACGTGGCCGAACAGCGTTATGGGGAGGCTCTGGCCAAGGTGCGCAAGGCACTCGAGCGGGCCGCGGACCAGATGACTCGGGTGATGGCGCCGCAGATGCCCTCCGTGCATCTGGTCACCGCCGCGAACGCCCTTGCCCGCGTGGACGGTGGACGCCGCGCCCGGGACGCCGCCGTGTGCCTCGGTGCCGCCGACCGCGTGCTGCCGCCCGGCCACATCCGGACTCCGGCGGAGCGCGAGGCCCGCACCATGGCGGAGTCCGGAGCCCGGGCCGTACTGGACGACGCGGCCTACGAAGCCGCGTACGCCGAGGGCGACGGGCTCTCCTTTGAGGAGGCCGTCGCCCTCGTGTGACGCGGACCGGGTCGTCGAGCCGGGCCGCCCTCGTCCGGTCAGGTCTTGGTCGTGAACTTGCGGATGGCGACCGGTGCCATGATCGCCGTGATCGCGACCGACCAGACCAGGGTGATCGTCACGTCGTGGGCGATCGGCTGGCCGCCGTTGATCAGTCCGCGCGCGGCGTCCGCGAGCGTCGACAGCGGGTTGTAGTCGGTGAAGGCCTGGAGCCAGCCCGGCATGGTGGACGGCGGAGAGAAGATCGACGATCCGAACTGCAGGGGCATCAGCACGAGGAACCCCATTCCCTGGATGGCCTGGGCGCTCTTCATCACCACACCCATGGTCAGGAAGATCCACATGATGGCGGAGCCGAAGACCATCGACAGACCGATGGCCGCGAACAGCCCCGGCACGCTGGTGACGGACAGACCCAGCATGAAACCGACGGCGAGCAGGATCGCGGTGGCGACGAGCATCCGCCCGATCTCCACCGTGATCTTGGCGATCAGCACCGAGGAGCGGGCGATAGGCAGGGACCGGAAGCGGTCCATCACACCCGTCTGGAAGTCCTGGTTGAAGCCGGTGCCCACGCCCATGGCGATGTTCATGCCCATCATCGCCATCAGGCCGGGCACCAAGTAGTTGACGTACTGGTCCTGGTGACCCTTGCCCGCGATCGCACCGCCGAAGACGAACACGAACAGCAGGCAGAACACGATCGGGAAGAGGATCGCGTCGAACATGGACTCCGGGTCCTGGCGGATCCACAGGAGGTTGCGGCGGACCAGGGCGCCGATGTGGCGCAGCTGGGCCCTGGGGCCGAGGCGGCCTTCACCGTCGGCGAGGGGAGCGGTGGGAGTCTTCGAAGGGGCGGGGCGGAGCGCCTCGTCCAGGGTGGCGGTGGGCGACGGGCGGGAGCTCATACGGCGACCTCTTCACGGGCGGCGGACGCGTCCTGCGGGGTACCGGCCTTGTGGCCGGTGAGGGACAGGAACACCTCGTCCAGGCTGGGCAGTTCGGTGGCGATGCCGGCGAGCGTGATGCCGCGGGCGGTGACCGCGCCGACGACGGCGGTCAGCTGTTCGTCGCTGAGGATCGGCACGAGCACGGTGCCGGTCTCGGCGTCCACGGTCGCGTTGCCGAGGCCGGTGAGACCGAACTCGTCGAGCGCGGCGGCGGTCGGGTGGAGCTCCCGCGGGTCGGCCGGGCGGATGCGCAGCGTACGGCCGCCGACCTTCGCCTTCAGTTCGTCGATGCGGCCGCCCGCGATGACCTTGCCGCGGTCGATGACGGTGAGCTCGGAGGCCAGCTGCTCGGCCTCCTCCATGTACTGGGTGGTGAGCAGCACGGTCGCCCCCTCGGCGACCATCCGCTTGACCTCGGTCCACACCTCGTTGCGGGTGCGCGGGTCGAGCCCGGTGGTGGGCTCGTCGAGGTAGAGGACGGCGGGGTGGCCGATCATCGAGGCGGCGAGGTCCAGTCGGCGCCGCATACCGCCGGAGTACGTGGACGCCGGGCGCCGTGCGGCCTCCGTGAGCGAGAACCGCTCCAGAAGTCCCTCGGCCCGGGCCCGGGCCTCCTTGCGGGGCAGGTCGAGGAGCCGGCCGATCATGTACAGGTTCTCGAATCCGGAGAGCTTCTCGTCTACCGAGGCGTACTGACCGGTGAGGCCGATCACGCGCCGCGTCTGGCGCGGCTGCCGGACGACGTCGTAGCCGGCGACGGTCGCGTGACCGGCGTCCGGGGTGATGAGGGTGGACAGGCAGCGGACCAGGGTGGTCTTGCCGGCGCCGTTCGGGCCGAGCACGCCGAGGACGGTGCCCTCGCGCACATCGAGGTCGACACCGTCCAGTGCCCTGGTCTCGCCGTAGTGCTTGACCAGCCCCCGTACGGTGACGGCCGCGTCCGGGGCGGCGTCGATGGGGTCGTTGTCGATTCGCGTCATGCCGACCAAGGTGCCAGCCCCCACCGACAAACCACCGACAGCCCGCCTACACCTGCCGACCGACCGCCGACACCTGCCGACGGATCGCCTACAGCTGGGGACGCGCTGGTGACGGTCGGGAGGGGACGCCTACGGCTGGGGATGGGTCATCTACACCGGCCGAAGGGATGGTGGCGGTCCTGACACGGAGTGCCTGCGATCGGCAGGGGCCGGTGACAGCCTGGATGGATCGGCTGGGGGCAGTGACAGCCTTGACGGGGGGCGTCTACGGACGCCGAGGGACCGCCCGCCGTCCCGACGGACCCCACACGTCCAGCGGCAGCGGCGGACCAGCACCAGCCCGGCGGATCGCCTACGGCCCGCGAGGGACACCGCTGCCGACGGACCGCCGGCAGACGTGCCCCCGCCGCAACAGCCGGCAGCCCGCCGACGGGGGAAGATCGGCGGGCTGCCGCTGCGCCCTCCATGGGGGCGCGGGGAACTGCGCGACTGGCCAGGCACGGTCCGCAGCGTGCCGGTTACCGCACCCGGGCTCAGTGCACCGAGTGCTCTTCGAGCGGGAACGTCCCGCCCATGACGTCCTCGGCGAAGGCCTTCACCGCATCGCCCATCACCTGGCGCAGGTCCGCGTACTTCTTCACGAACTTAGGCACCCGGCCGCCGGTCAGCCCCATCATGTCGGTCCACACGAGGACCTGCGCATCCGTGTCCGGGCCCGCGCCGATGCCGACCGTCGGGATGTGCAGCGCGCGGGTGACCTCCGCGGCCAGCTCCGCCGGGACCAGTTCGAGCACGACCGCGAACGCGCCCGCGTCCTGCACCGCCTTGGCGTCCCGCATCAGCTGCGCGGCGGCCTCCTCACCGCGGCCCTGCACCCGGTAGCCCATCGCGTTGACGGACTGCGGGGTGAGCCCGATGTGCGCCATGACCGGGATACCGGACTCCACCAGCAGTTCGATCTGGCCGTGAGAGCGTTCGCCGCCCTCCAGCTTCACCGCGCCGACCCCGGCCTCCTTGACCAGGCGGGTGGCCGAGCGCAGGGCCTGCACCGGGCCTTCCTGGTAGGACCCGAAGGGCAGGTCGCCGACGATCAGGGCGCGCTGTGTGCCCCGGACGACCGCCGCCGAGAGCATCGTCATCTCGTCGAGGGTGACGGGTACCGTCGTCTCGTACCCGAGGTGGCAGTTGCCCGCGGAGTCGCCGACGAGCATGACCGGGATACCGGCCTCGTCGAACACCGAGGCGGTCATCGCGTCATAGGCGGTGAGCATGGGCCACTTCTCGCCGCGTTCCTTGGCGGCGGTGATGTCCCGAATCGTGATGCGGCGGGTGCTCGTTCCCCCGTACAGCGCCTTGCTGCTGTCGGACGACTTGAGCACACTCTGAGCGGACTGTCCCTGGGCAGCGGGAAGCTGCGTCATCGCAACGCTCCTTCTGTCATCTCGAGGCGCCCTGACGGCGTCCCCGGACCACCCCCATGGTGGCACTTCGTGCCACGCGCGGCTAGTGCGGGGTGAGAAGGGGGCCTGCGTCCCAGGACCTAGGCCGGTTTTCGCGGCGACCTAGGTCTTTCCTTAAGGTCTCCGTAAAGTATTCCGATACGAGACCGTTCCGTATCGAAAATTGCCTAGGCTCGTTGCCATGACTACCCAAGCTGTCCCCGTCGAGCGGCGGGTGCCCGAGGCGGTGCACAAGCGCCGCTGGGCCATCCTCGGCGTGCTCATGCTCAGCCTGCTGATCGTGGTGCTCGACAACTCCATCCTGAACGTCGCGATCAAGACGATCTCCACGCCGGCGCCGATCGGCCTGGGCGCCACCCAGAGCGAGCTGGAGTGGGCCATCAACGCCTACACGCTCGTCTTCGCCGGACTGCTGTTCACCGCGGGTCTGCTGGGTGACCGCCTGGGCCGCAAGAAAATGCTGCTGGCCGGCCTCGTGGTGTTCGGCGCCGGGTCGGCGCTCGCCGCCGAGTCCGGTTCTCCGGGGCAGCTCATCGCCTTCCGCGCGCTCATGGGCCTCGGTGCGGCCTTCGTGATGCCCGCGACGCTCGCCGTCCTCATGAACGTCTTCGAGCGTGACGAGCAGCCCAAGGCCATCGGCATCTGGGCCGGCGGTGTGGGCCTCGCCATCGCCATCGGCCCGATAACCGGCGGTGTGCTGCTCGACCACTTCTGGTGGGGCTCCGTCTTCCTGATCAACGTGCCGATCGTGGTCGTCGCCCTGGCCCTGATGATCTGGCTGGTCCCCGACTCCCGCGACCCGAACCCCGGCCGCATCGACCCCATCGGCGTGGTCCTGTCAGTCGTCGGCCTGGTCCTGCTCGTCTACGGCATCATCAAGGGCGGCCAGCTCGCGGACTTCACCGACGCCACGGTCCTCGCGACCATCGCCGCGGGTCTCGCCGTGCTCGTGCTGTTCGTCGTGTTCGAGAAGCGCAGCGACCACCCGTCCATCGACGTCACGTACTTCAAGAACAAGGTCTTCTCCGCCGCCATCGCCGCGATCGCACTGGTCTTCTTCGCACTGATGGGCGTGACCTTCTTCTCCGTCTTCTACACCCAGAGCGTGCGGGGCTACTCGCCGCTGCAGACCGGTCTGCTGATGCTGCCGCTGGCCGTCGCGCAGATGATCTTCGCGCCGCGCGCCAGGCTGCTGGTCGACCGGTTCGGCAACAAGGCCACGACCACCGCCGGCATGGTGGTCATCGCGGCGATGCTCGCAGCGTTCGCCGCCCTGCAGGCCGACACGCCGATCTGGATCCTCGAGGTCATCTTCTTCCTGATGGGTACCGGAATGGCGCACATCATGACCCCGACCAGCGTCGTCATCATGCAGGCGCTGCCCCGGGAGAAGGCGGGCTCGGCGTCCGCGCTCAGCAACACCTTCCGCCAGGTCGGCGGTGCCCTCGGCATCGCGGTCCTCGGCTCGGTCCTGTCGACGTCCTACCGCAACGGCATCCAGGACAAGCTGTCCCTGCTCCCGCCGGGCGTCCGCCACACGGCGGGCGAGTCGATCGAGGCGACGCTCGGCGTGGCCGCGAAACTCGGCCCGAACGGCAAGGCCCTCGTCTCCCCGGCCAACGACGCTTTCCTGCACGCGATGCACACCACGGCGCTGTGGGGCGCGGGCGTCGCGGTGATCGGCGCGGTCGTCGTGGCGCTGTTCCTGCCCGGGAAGGCGCCGGCCACGCAGAAGGGCAAGGAAGAGCAGGAGTTGGTGGGGGCCGATCACTGACGGCACGTCATGGCCGGGCACTCGGGGCGCCGGGTGCCCGTTCAGGCGTACACGGGGGGAGAATCATCCCAGCGCAGCAAGGACGGAGTCGAACGTGAGCCTCGCGCAGAGCCGGCCACAGCAGGACTGCCCCGTACGGGGACGCCCCCGTAGCGAGGCCGTGGAACGGGCCATCCTGGAAGGGGTGATGAAGCTCATCGAGGAAGGCGTCCCCCTCGCGGACCTGTCGATAGAGCGGATCGCCCGTACGGCCGGTGTCGGCAAGGCCACCATCTACCGCCGGTGGAGCAACAAGGAGGACCTCTTCGTCGACGTCCTGCGGGCGGGCGAGCCGGAGGACCCCGAACTGCCGGGAACCTCGATGCGCGACGACCTGGTCGTGCTCCTGGAGTCGCTGCGGCAGCGCGGACTGGCCAACCGCTCCTCGGCCATCCTGCGCAATGTGCACGCCCAGATGAAGAGCAGCCCCAAGATCTGGGCCGCCTACCACGCGACCGTCGTCGCCCCGAGGCGCCGGCTCGGGCTGGAAGTCCTGCGCCGCGGCCAGGAGAACGGCGAACTGCGCAAGGACGTGGACGTCGACCTGATGAACGATCTCCTCGTCGGCCCCATGCTCGTACGCTCCTTGCTGCGCCCCGACGCCCGGCTCGAGAAGGGACTCGCCGAGGAGATCGTCGACACGGTCCTCGAAGGACTACGGCCCGTCAGCTCGCCGGAGTAATGTGCTGGTTTCGTCACAGACGGCACCTCTCGTGCCGTTGTTCGGAACTCCGGGCTCCGCGTTCGCCGTCCTCGTGTTCGTACGGCCGCCATGGGGCGGCAGAGACGGAGCCGATCATCCCCTAGGGTCGTAACGGCGGGGGCGACGGTGTGCACGGCAAGCGGTGAGGCGACGGTATGGCGCAGGCGTACAAGACGGAGGCGGGCGGCGGCGGCACGGGTCCGTACCGCAGAGGAGCCCGGCTCCGGCACCTGCGCGGCGGCGGCATCTGGCGCCGCGGGATCGTGCTGGCCGCTCTCGCGGTCGTGCTCGCCCTGGTGATGGTGCTGCACGCGAAGATCCCCAACACCATAGGCAATCTCGGCAGCCTCTCCGAGACGTTTCTGCCGTGGCTCGGAGTGGTGTTCATCCCGCTGCTGCTGATCCTCGCGCTGGTGCGCAGGTCGGCCACCGCGCTGATCGCTCTGCTGGCGCCGCTGGTCGTGTGGCTGAACCTGTTCGGCGGTCTGCTCGGCGACAAGACCGGGAGCGGCGGCGATCTGACGGTGGCCACGCACAATGTCAACGCCGACAACCCCGACCCGTCCGGCACCGCCCGCGACGTGGCGAACTCCGGCGCGGACGTGCTGGCCCTGGAGGAGCTGAAGGCGTCCGCGGTCCCGGTGTACGAGCGGGCGCTGGCGTCGACGTACAAGTACCACTCGGTGCAGGGCACGGTCGGGCTGTGGAGCAAGTACCCGCTGCGCGGGGTGAAGGCGGTGGACATCAAGCTGGGCTGGACGCGGGCGATGCGGGCCACCGTCGACGCGCCTGAGGGGCAGGTCGCCGTCTACGTCGCCCATATGCCCTCGGTGCGGGTGAAGCTGGCGGCCGGGTTCACCGCGCGGCAGCGCGACACCAGCGCGGACGCGCTCGGCGAGGCCATCGCGGGCGAGAGGTTGAGCCAGGTGATCCTGCTGGGCGACCTCAACGGCACGATGAACGACCGCGCGCTCAGGGCCGTCACCTCCCAGATGCGCTCCACCCAGGGTGCGGCGGGCAGCGGCTTCGGGTTCAGCTGGCCGGCGTCGTTCCCGATGGCACGGATCGACCAGATCATGGTCAAGGGCGTCCAGCCGGTGAGTTCGTGGACCCTCCCGCGGACGGGGAGCGACCATCTGCCGATCGCGGCGCGTGTGAAGGTGGACACGGGCTCGTAACCCGCTGGAATAGTCGGCGTGAGAGGCTTTGTTCCGTACGTGAACATATTGATCGCTCCCGTACGGAACTCCGCTCTGAAAGGCCCCTCATGCCCCTGGCCCTGCTCGCCCTCGCCGTAGGCGCCTTCGGTATCGGCACCACCGAGTTCGTGATGATGGGCCTGCTGCCCGAGGTCGCGGACGATCTGCACATATCCATCCCCGCCGCCGGGCATCTGGTCTCGGCGTACGCACTGGGCGTGGTGATCGGAGCGCCGCTGCTCGCCGCGGTCACCGCCCGGCTGTCCCGCCGCAAGGTCCTCATCGGCCTGATGGGACTGTTCGTGGTGGGCAACGCGCTCTCGGGCCTCGCGCCTGGCTACCGCTGGCTGCTGGCCGCCCGCTTCCTGAGCGGACTGCCGCACGGTGCCTTCTTCGGCGTCGGCGCCGTCGTCGCGACCGGTCTGGTCGCCCCCGAGCGCAAGGCGCGTTCGGTCTCACTGATGTTCCTGGGTCTCACGGTCGCCAACATCGCCGGTGTGCCCGTCGCCACCTTGACGGGCCAGCACCTGGGATGGCGGGCGACGTTCCTCGGTGTCAGCGTGATCGGGGTGGCGGCGATCGTGTCGCTCTTCCTCCTGATCCCGCACGACCACACCCACGCCCCGGCCGGCGGACTGCGGGGCGAACTCGTGGCCCTGCGCTCGCTGCCGGTCTGGCTGGCGCTGGGCACCACGGTGGCGGGCTTCGGCGCCCTGTTCTCGGCCTACAGCTACATCACGCCGATGCTGACGGACGCTGCGGGCTACGCGGACGCCAGCGTGACCCTGCTCCTGGCCCTGTTCGGCGTGGGCGCGACGATCGGCAACCTGGTGGGCGGCCGTCTGGCGGACCACTCGCTGCGGGGCACGCTGTTCGGCGGCCTGACCGCACTGGCGGCGGTGCTGGCGCTGTTCCCGCTGCTCATGAGCGCGCAGTGGAGCGCGGCCCTGGCGGTGGCCCTGCTGGGCACGGCCGCGTTCATCACCGGTTCCCCGCTCCAGTTGATGGTGATGGAGAAGGCCTCCGCGGCCCCCTCCCTCGCCTCCTCGGCCAACCAGGCGGCCTTCAACCTGGCGAACGCGGGCGGCGCCTGGATCGGGGGCCTCGCCCTGGCCGCGGGCTTCGGCGCCACCTCCCCGGCGGTCGCGGGCGCGGCTCTCGCCGTGCTGGGCCTCGCGGTGGCGGGTGTCGCGTACGCGGTGGACCGCCGGCAGGGCACTCCGATGAGCGGGCGGGAGCGTGTGGTGGCGTCGCATCTGCCGGACCACGCGGAGAGCGTGCGCGGCTGACAAGGGTGTCGAGGGGCCGGGGCCGGTGGCTCGGCCCCTTCTCGCACGATTGGGCCGAGCGCTGCCGGCCCGTAGCTGGGTGCCCCCGTGGGGCCGAGAGTCCGGAAGGTGCGGGACCGAGGCCGTTCAGGCCGAAGCGGGCGACCGGGGCGGCCCCCAGGGACACGGGCCCGAACGGGAGCGCCGTCCGGACGGCGCCCCCCCGCGGAGCCCTACGCGTGCTCGCGCCAGCGGTTCGTGATCGGCAGCCGGCGGTCCTTGCCGAAGCCCTTCGCCGAGATCTTCGTGCCCGGCGGGTACTGCCGGCGCTTGTACTCGGCCGTGTCGACCATCCGCAGGGTCCTCACCACCAGGTCACGGTCGAAGCCCGCGGCCACGATGGCGTCCGCGCCCTGGTCCCGGTCGACGTACAGGTCGAGGATCGCGTCCAGGACCGGGTAGTCGGGCAGCGAGTCCGTGTCGACCTGCCCGGGACGCAGCTCCGCGCTCGGCGGCTTCGTGATCGAGTTCTCCGGGATGGGCGGCGTCTGGCCCCGCTCCTCAGCTGCCCGGTTGCGCCACCGCGCCAGCTGGAAGACCGATGTCTTGTACACGTCCTTGATCGGGCCGTACGCGCCCACCGAGTCGCCGTACAGCGTCGAGTAGCCCACCGCCAGCTCCGACTTGTTGCCGGGCGCCAGCACGATGTGGCCCTCCTGGTTGGAGATCGCCATCAGCAGCGTGCCGCGGAGCCGGGACTGGAGGTTCTCCTCCGCCAGACCGGTCAGCCCGAGGGCGTCCATGTAGGCGGTGAACATCGTCTCGATGGAGACGGTGCGGAAGTTCAGACCGGTGCGCCGCGCCAGCTCCGCCGCGTCTCCCCTGGAGTGATCGGAGGAGTACTTGGACGGCATGGAGACCCCGTAGACGTTCTCCGCGCCCAGCGCGTCGCACGCGATCGACGCGACCAGCGCGGAGTCGATTCCGCCCGAGAGGCCGATGAGCACCGACCTGAAGCCGTTCTTCTTCACATACGCCCGCAGGCCCACGACCAGCGCCGAGTAGACCTCCTCGTCGTCCTCCAGGCGCTCCGCGTAGCCGCCCGTCAGCTCGGGCTCGTATTCCGGGAGCGGCTCCTCGGACAGC
This sequence comes from Streptomyces sp. CA-106110, assembly GCF_050936285.1. Lineage (NCBI taxonomy): Bacteria > Bacillati > Actinomycetota > Actinomycetes > Kitasatosporales > Streptomycetaceae > Streptomyces > Streptomyces sp. CA-106110. The sequence goes on from NZ_JBNJNB010000001.1 coordinate 8,453,402, forward strand.
ACCAGCCGGTCGATGCGCAGTCCGTCGTCGACGACGCCCTCCGGCGCGTCGGGCTGCGCCGCGGGCAGGTCGAGGTCCAGGACCACACAGCCCTCGGTGAACTGCGGTGCCCGCGCGATCACTTCGCCGTCCGGGCCGACGACGATCGAGTCCCCGTCGTAGACCAGCTCGTCCTGGCCGCCCATCATGGCGACGTAGGCGGTGGTGCAGCCGGCCTCCTGCGCCCGCTTGCGCACCAGCTCCAGGCGCGTGTCGTCCTTCTCGCGCTCGTACGGGGAGGCGTTGATCGAGACCAGCAGCCCGGCCTTCGCGGTCCGCGCGGCCGGCACCCGCCCGCCCTCCTGCCACAGGTCCTCGCAGATGGCGAGCGCCACGTCGATCCCGTGCAGACGCACGACCGGCATGGTGTCGCCCGGCACGAAGTAGCGGAACTCGTCGAAGACGCCGTAGTTGGGCAGGTGGTGCTTGGCGAAGGTGAGGACGACCTCGCCACGGTGTAGCACCGCCGCGGCGTCCTGCGGGGCGCCGGCCGGCTGGCCGTACTTCGGCTGGGCGGTCTCGCAGCGGTCCAGATAGCCGACGATCACCGGCAGCTCCCCGAGGCCCTCACCGGCGAGGCGCGCGGCGAGGTTCCGCAGGGCCGCGCGAGAGGCCTCGACGAAGGACGACCGCAGGGCCAGGTCCTCGACGGGGTACCCGGTCAGCGCCATCTCCGGGAACGCCACCAGGTGCGCTCCCTGCTCGGCGGAGTGACGGGTCCAGCGGAGGATCGCCTCGGCGTTTCCGGCGAGATCACCGACGGTCGAGTCGATCTGATTCAGGGCGAGGCGTAGTTGAGGCACGGCCCCAGTCTAGACGCCAGTAATCGTCAGAGCGACACAATGGGGCTGTGGGCCGCCCCACGCCCGGCGTGCCTCCTGCGGCAGCGGGCCGCGGCGGCGGGCGGGGGCCCTGCGATCAGCGTGTGATGCCGGGGAGGCACCGGGGCATCACGGACGAGATGCCGGCGCGGCGACCGGCCCGGCACACGGGTGGGCCCGCTCCCCCTTCAGGACGAGGAGCGGGCGCACGGTCGTCGAACCGCCGAGTCGTGTCAGTGGCGACGGTAGGACTCGACGTAGCCGGGAGCGGGCGAGCCCACACCGGTCACGTCGTCGTAGCCCTTCACGGCCGACAGCGAGCTGTCCTTGCCGAGGCTGCGCACGGAGACGGCCAGACCGTCCGCCGCGTCGAACCCGTTGACGAAGTCGACACGCGCGACCGCGAGGTCCTTGCCGGTCGGCTTGTCCACCACGTCGTGGTACAGCTTCGAGCCGTACTTGGCGTAGATCGTCGGGTTGGCGAAGCCGATCGCCTTGCCACCCCGCGCCTCCTGGGCCAGGGCCTGGACGGCCGCGATGACCGGCGCGGCCAGCGAGGTGCCGCCGATGCGGTACTCGCTGTACTGCTGCGACCCGTCGGGGAAGGTCTGCGTCTGGCCGACCTTGAAACCGGTGTTCGGGTCGGCGATCGCCGCGATGTCCGGGACGACGCGGTTGCCGTCGGCGCTGTTGGCCTTGGCGAGCGCGTCCGGGACGACACCCTTCTGGTAGAAGGGCTCGGCCACGGTCTTGCTGGTGCCGCCGCCCGCGCCCGAGGTGAACGCGCCGGGGAAGTTCGTCCAGCTCTTGCCGTCGGCCGACAGGGTCGCCTTCTCGGTGCCCCAGCCGGTCTCCCACTGGTACGTGTTGCCCTTGCCCACGGCCAGCGAGGTGCCGCCGACCGCCGTCACCCACGCCGAGTTGGCCGGGGTGTCGACCTGCTTCGTCCCGGTGTTGGCGACCTGGTCGCCGTCGTCGCCGGAGGAGAAGTAGAAGCCGATGCCCTCGACCGCGCCCAGCTGGAAGACCTGGTCATAGGCCGCCGCGAGGTCCGGCGTCTGGTTCGCCTCGATGTCGCCCCAGGAGTTGGAGACGATGTCGGCCAGGTGGTTGTCGACGATCTTGCCGAGCGAGTCGAGCAGATCGTCGTCGAAGCAGGACGCGGCGCCCACGTACGTGACATTGGCGTTCGGCGCGACCGCGTGCACGGCCTCGACGTCGAGGGACTCCTCGCCGTACCAGCCGGCCGCGTCACAGTCCTTGGTCTTCTTGTAGCTCTTCGGGAGCACCTGGTTCAGCTGACCCGTCGACCAGGCCGCGTCACCGTGCTTGTTCGCGTAGGTGGCCGCGTCGAAGGCGATGGTCGGCGAGGCGTAGGCGTCGGTGATGGCGACGCGGACGCCCTTGCCCGTGCGCGTGCCGGCGCCGTACGCGGCCCGCAGCTGCTTGCCGGTGTAGCCCTTGACGGCGTACGGGATCTTCGTGCCGTACGCGTCCGGCAGCGTGGTCGCGATGTTCGAGCCGTAGTAGGAGGAGAACGGCCCGGAGTTCTTGAACACGGCGCTCGGCGGCGGCAGTTGGTCGTCGTGGCGCGCCACGTGCGGCGCGTTGTCCAGACCGGTCACGGTCAGGACGGCACCGTTCAGGCTCTCCGGCGCGGTGGCCGCCTTGGACGGCGCGCGGTAGGTTTTCGAGCCCTTGGCGTAGTTGTGCAGCTGGGTCCCGAACGCCCGCTCGGCGGCGGCCACGTCACCGGTGACGGCGACGTAGTGCTGCGTGACGGTGGTGACCTGCAGACCCGCGGCCTTCAGCCACGACGTCACGGCGGCCACCTGGGCCTTCGTCGCACCGAAGCGCTGCTGCGTCTGCTTGGCGCTGAGGTACTTGCCGTACAAGGGCGAAGCCGGGTCGGAGACGGCCTTGGCGTAGGCCGCCAGGCCAGCGGCGTTGCGGCCGGCCAGGTAGACGCGGGCCGAGACCTGGGCGCTGTTCGAGGTGGCGCCCCTGTCCGCCTTGGCCGTCGCCCACGCGGGCTTGGTGCCCGCGAGCGCATCCCGGCCGGGGTTGTTCGCGGCGTGCGCCGCCGGTATGCCGAGCGCCAGTGCACCGGCGAGCAGCGGCAGTGTCGCTGCCATGCTCACTCCGGCGCGCGCCGTGGCGCGGTTGGATCTCATATAGCCCCCTGCAATGCGGTTCGTCGCATGTGGTGGTTAGTCGGCGATCCGCGTAGAACCGCCGCGCCGAAGCGCGGCGAATGGATCACACGATGGGGGCCACTCTTTCGATGAACAGTTCATGCCAGGGGAATGAAATGGCCAAGAAGAGCTCAAGTGGCCGTGGGTATGGGTCATTTGAGGCGGTTTCGGCGAACCTCCGTCTGTTGCGGGTTGATTGCGATCGCCCGGAGATCCTTGCGGCGGCCGGAGCGCGCGGCGGGGGGTGCCTGGGCGTGCGAGGGGTCAGTCCTGTGGCTTGGCGCCGCGTTCCTTGAGCATGGTCGCCATCAGTTCGATCTCCGACTGCTGCGCGTCGACCATGCCCTGCGCGAGCTTCTTCTCCACGCCCACCGTGCACTTGGCGACACAGCCCTCGGCCATGTGGATGCCGCCCTTGTGGTGTTCGGTCATCAGCCGCAGATAGAGGATCTCGGCCTGCTTGCCCTCAAGCGTGTCCAGCTTCTTCAGGTCGGTGTTGGTCGCCATGCCCGGCATCAGCGCGCCGTCCTGGCCGGGGGGCATGTCACCCATGCCCATCCATGTCATCGGCGGATCGGCGGACACCTTCGGCAGCCCCCACAGGTCGAGCCAGCCCAGCAGCATGCCGCGCTGGTTGGCCTGCGTCTGTGCGATGTCGAAGGCGAGCCGGCGCACTTCCTCGTTCTGCGTGCGGTCGCGCACGATGTACGACATCTCGACGGCCTGCTGGTGGTGGACCGCCATGTCCCGGGCGAAACCCGCGTCCGCCGACTCGGCGGTGGGCACCTTGGCCGTGGCCCCGGCATCCTCGGCGACCGCGTAGGTGACCGCTCCGGCCGCGACGAGCACCGCCGCGGCCGATCCCGCGATCCAGCCGATGTGCCTCATTGGCCCAGCCCGCCGGTGCAGGCGGCGCCCGGCTCGGGCGTCTGGGAGCCCTGGACGAACTGGGCGAAGAACTTGTCGACGTCCGGGTCGCTCGCGCTCTTCACCGTGCGCTGGTGCGCCCAGGCGCTGAGCATGATCGGGTCCTTCTGGTCCTCGACCGGGCTCATCAGCGTGTACGGCGTCTTCTGCACCTTGGCCGCGAGCGCGTCGACATCGGCCTTGGACGCCTTGGAGTTGTACGTCACCCAGACCGCCCCGTGCTCCAGCGAGTGCACGGCGTTCATGTTGTTGACGGGCTTGGTGTAGACGTCGCCGTTGCAGTTCTGCCAGACCGGGTTGTGGTCACCGCCGACCGGGGGCTCCATCGGGTAGTTCACGGTCTTGGTGGTGTGGGTGCGGCCCAGCGTGCCCTTCCAGGTGTTCACCCCGTCGGCGCCGGCGACGAAGTGGCCCGACCCCTTGGAGTCGTCGGCCGCGGAGGCCTTGTCACCGGACTGCGACTGGATGAGGACGACACCGCCGACGACGAGACCGGCGACGACGACCACGCTCGCGGCGATGGTGAGGATCCGATTGCGGCGCTCACGGGCGCGCTCGGCGCGACGCATCTCCTCTATTCGCGCCTTGCGCTCGTTGGAGCCGGTCTTGTTGGCGGAACCCATGGCGAGTCCTTTGGGGAAAGAGACGGGCGGGACCGCTGATCGTAGTGGGAACGGGGCCGCCCGCATGTAGGGAGGTCACGGGAATGGCAGAACAAGTGATTTTCCTGCCAGTAATTTGAACCTTGGATGCACATTATTTACGCTGGCGGCATGCGGCTGTTGCGCTCCACCGACCTGGCGTTGCGCGTCCTGATGAGACTCGCCGTCGCAGGCGAGACCCACCCCACGACCCGAGAGGTCGCGGCGGCCATGGACGTGCCCTACACGCACGCCGCGAAGGTCGTCGCCGAACTCCAGCACATGGGGCTGCTCGAGGCGCGGCGCGGCCGGGGCGGCGGGCTCACGCTCACCGAAGCCGGGCGCAAGGCATCGGTCGGCGGTATCGTGCGCGCCTTCGAGGGGGACGACGACGTCGTCGAGTGCGAGGGTGCCACGCCCTGCCCGCTGCACACCGGGTGCCGGCTGCGCGGCGCGCTCCGGCGGGCCCAGGAGGCGTTCTTCGCCTCGCTGGACCCGCTGACGATAGAGGACATGGTCGCGGCACCGACGGGACCGCTGCTGCTGGGCATCTCCCGGATGCCCTCCTCCTGACCGGTTCGCGGACCGGCCGGAGGTTCCGTCAGCCCTGGGCCAGCCAGAGGTCGGGTCCGAACACCTCGTAGTGGATGTCGGCGGGTGCCACGCCCTTCTCGAGAAGCTGGGTCCGGACGGCCCGCATGAAGGGCAGCGGACCGCACAGGTACGCGCGCGTGCCCGAGGCGACCGCAACCCGGGAGAGGTCGACACGGCCGGTCTGCGCGGACTGCGGCGCGTCCTGCTCGTACCAGAAGTGCACGGCGGCGTCCTCCAGTTTGTCCGCGAAGCCTTCGTGGTCGGCGCGCAGGGCGTGCACGGCGGGGGAGCGGTCCGCGTGCACGACCGTGACCGGGGAGCCGTGGCCGGTGCGGGCCAGCTCCTCCAGCATGGCGATCATCGGGGTCACGCCGATGCCGGCGGAGGCGAGCAGCAGGGGTGCCTCGTCCGCGTCCAGGGCGAGGTCGCCGTACGGAGCGGACAGCTCCACGGTGTCGCCCTCCTCCACGCGTGCGTGCAGGTGGCTGGAGACCTCCCCGTCGGGGCCCGCGTCGCCCTGTACGCGCTTGACGCTGATCTGCCGCAGCGGTGAGCCGGGCGCGGCGGAGAGGCTGTACTGGCGGATCTGCCGGGCGCCGTCCGGCAGTTCGACGCGGACGGAGACGTACTGGCCGGGGCGGAAGTCCGGGACGGGGCCGTCATCGGCCGGGCGCAGCTGGAAGGTGGCGACGTCCGCGGTCTCCTCGACGCGCCCCATGACCCGCCAGGTCCGCCAGCCGGTCTGCCCGCTCGCCTCGTACAGCCGCTTCTCGATCGCGATCAGTGCGTTCGCCATCAGCCAGTAGACCTCGTCCCAGGCGGCCGCCACCTCGGGGGTGACCGCGTCGCCGAGCACCTCCACGATGGCCGCGAAGAGGTGCTGGTGGACGACCTTGTACTGCTCGGGCGCCACCCCCAGCGAGGCGTGCTTGTGGGCGATGCGGCTCAGCATCACGTCGGGCCGCTCGTCGGGGTGGTCCACCAGATACGCGGCGAAGGCGGCGATCGAGCCCGCCAGGGCCTGCCGCTGGGTGCCGGCCGCCTGGTTGCCGCGGTTGAAGAGGTTCCGCAGCAGATCCGGGTGGGCGGTGAACAGCCCGTCGTAGAAGCGCTCGGTGATCTCCGGGAGTGCGGCGCCGACCGCGGGGAGGGTGGCTTGGACGGTGGCGGCGGACTGCTCGGACAGCATCGGGACTCCTTTGCGAAGGGTGGTTGCGGCCCCTTGGCCTCTCCAGCACGGTAATAAAAGTTGCATCTGAGATGCAAATTAAGAACGAGGTCGAGCGCACGGGGCACGCCATTACGCAGGGGCCGACGAGCAGGCAAGATGGGCGGCAGAGCGAGGCATCCGCTCATGCGAGGCGTTCAGTCCGAGGCCGGACGGTCGATCAAGGTCCGCAACGCGCACGAAATGGTGCTGTGGTGGGATGCTCAGGTGCCCGACCGCCTCCCGCGGAACCGGCGACAGGCGGCCTGACCAGCAAGGATGGGGAAGCTGAAGATGGACAAGCAGCAGGAGTTCGTGCTCCGCACGCTGGAGGAGCGCGACATCCGGTTCGTACGCCTGTGGTTCACGGACGTGCTGGGCTTCCTCAAGTCCGTGGCCGTGGCGCCCGCCGAACTCGAGCAGGCCTTCGACGAGGGCATCGGCTTCGACGGCTCCGCCATCGAGGGCTTCGCCCGGGTGTACGAGTCCGACATGATCGCCAAGCCGGACCCGTCGACCTTCCAGGTCCTGCCGTGGCGCGCCGAGGCCCCGGGCACCGCACGGATGTTCTGCGACATCCTCATGCCCGACGGATCCCCGTCCTTCGCCGACCCGAGGTACGTGCTCAAGCGCGCCCTCGCCCGCGCCTCCGACCTGGGCTTCACCTTCTACACCCACCCGGAGATCGAGTTCTTCCTGCTGAAGGACCGGCCCCTCGACGGCACCCGCCCGACCCCGGCCGACAACTCCGGTTACTTCGACCACACCCCGCAGAACGTGGGCATGGACTTCCGCCGCCAGGCGATCACCATGCTGGAGTCCATGGGCATCTCGGTCGAGTTCTCCCACCACGAGGGCGCGCCGGGCCAGCAGGAGATCGACCTGCGCTACGCGGACGCGCTGTCCACCGCCGACAACGTCATGACCTTCCGCCTGATCATGAAGCAGGTGGCGCTGGAGCAGGGCGTGCAGGCCACCTTCATGCCGAAGCCCTTCTCGGAGCACCCGGGCTCCGGCATGCACACGCACCTGTCCCTGTTCGAGGGCGACCGCAACGCCTTCTACGAGTCGGGCGCCGAGTACCAACTCTCCAAGGTCGGCCGCTCCTTCATCGCGGGCCTGCTCCGGCACGCGGCGGAGGCCTCGGCGGTCACCAACCAGTGGGTGAACTCCTACAAGCGCATCTGGGGCGGCTCCGAGCGCACCGCGGGGGCGGGCGGCGAGGCGCCGTCGTACATCTGCTGGGGCCACAACAACCGCTCGGCCCTCGTCCGCGTCCCGATGTACAAGCCGGGCAAGACCGGTTCGGCGCGGGTCGAGGTCCGCTCGCTCGACTCCGGCGCCAACCCCTACCTGGCCTACGCCGTCCTGCTGGCCGCCGGCCTCAAGGGGATCGAGGAGGGCTACGAACTCCCGCCGGGCGCCGAGGACGACGTGTGGGCCCTGACGGACGCCGAGCGCCGCGCGATGGGCATCGAGCCGCTGCCGCAGAACCTCGGCGAAGCGCTCGCCCTGATGCAGCGCAGCGATCTGGTCGCCGAGACCCTCGGCGAACACGTCTTCGACTTCTTCCTGCGCAACAAGCAGCACGAGTGGCACGAGTACCGCAGCGAGGTCACGGCCTTCGAGCTGCGGAAGAACCTTCCGGTGCTGTAAGCGCAGGTCAAAGGACATAGGCCAACAAAAAGCCGTGGGGCCTACGACCAGTCGTCGTAGGCCCCACGGGCTCTCTTCCGGCTCTGGGCCGTCTACGGGCCGTCTGGCGCGGAGGCGGCGTCATACATGCCGTCCACGGCTTTCCGGGTCCGTCCCTCGCTGCTCGGCATGAGGTGCGTGTAGACCCTCAGCGTGAACCCTGGGTCACTGTGCCCGAGGTACGTGCTCAGCGCCTTGATGTTCTCGCCGGCGTCCAGGAGCACGGACGCGTAGAAGTGACGCAGCGCGTGCATACCGTGTTCACGCGCTGCTACGTGACGCTGTCCGGGCGTTCGGGCGGGGATCACGCCAGCCGTGACAAGCGCGGGCTTCCAGACCCGCGCATTGAAGTCGGTCCGCCGCACGGCGCCGACGCCATCGGACCGAGTGAACAGGAGCCGCTTGGTGACGAGCGGGCCGTCAGGGCGGAGCCACGGCAGGGTCACGGGGACGGGTGGGAACTCCTCCATGTGCCGCTTCAACGCTCGAGCGACGCGACCGGGCAACGGGACGTCGCGTTCCTTGTTCCGCTTCGGCGGGCTGAACACCAAGCGCCCATTGGCAACCTTGACCTGATAGGCGACGTGCATCCATCCATCGTCGAAACTGATCTCGTCTTCGGGCAGGCCGAAGATTTCTCCCTGCCGGAGCCCGCACCCGCCGCCAAGGTCCACGATCGCTCGGTAGCAGGCAGGGAGAGCGAAGCGGACCGCGAACGTGCGCTCCACGGTCCAGGGCACGACGCGGCGCTTTGACGGCTCAGGTGCGCGCACCGAACGGGCATGACACGGGTTCTTCGGGAGGTGACCATCGTCCACGGCCGCGTTCAGAATGCTGGAGACGCTGTTGTAGATCACCCGCCGGTACGGCGACGACGGCACGGCCCTCTGCAGCTCGCTCAGCCAGTCCCGGATGTGGCTGGGTTGGAAGGACCCAAGCGGGCGGGAGCCAAGATACGGAATCGCATGCTTGCGGATCTGGACCACGACGGATGACTGCGTGGTCATGTCCGTGCTCTGGCTGTCGAGCCACTTCTCCGCGTACTGCCGGAAGGTGGTCCGGCTGGCGGCTGGGTCGACATATTGCCCGCGCGACATGTCCGCTTCGGTCTGCGCGAGCCACTGCTCAGCCTGGCGCTTCTGTCGGTCAGGGAAGCTCTTGGACTTCTCGGTACCGTCTGGCCCGATGTAGCGGGCGCGGTAGCGGAGGCCGATTCCGTGGCGGTCGGTCTTGACCCTCACAAGTTTGCCGTCGGAGCCGGTCTCGACCTTGTACCAGCGGTCTTGAATGTGCCCGGCCATCAGGCAGCCTCCTCCATCAGGTCGTTGACCCAGGCGCGTACGTCTTCGGGGTCGTAGCGAAGATGGCGGCCGACGCGGAAGCCGCGGGGACCGGTGCCCTTGCGGCGCCACTGGTAGATGGTCTCGACGGGGACACCCAGGAGATCGGCGAGGTCCACAGGCGTCAGGTAGCGATTAGGCAGCGTGCGCCTCATGCCCACTCCTCCTCGTCGTCCTGGTGGTCGAGTTCGGCGATCGCTTCGCGTGCGATCTCTCGGTTCAGTCGGATGTCCTTTGCGATCGAGGCCGCCAGCCAGGACTCACCCGGGGTGTGCCCCTGTCCCGCGTAGGTCCAGTGAGCGAGGATCAGGGTGGAGCCCTCCGTGTCGTTGAGATCTTCCGAGAGCCCGCGTTCACTGCGTTCCTGTCGGGCGCGGTAGTCGGCGCGCACCTGGCGCAGCGCGGTCAGGGTGGTCGAGTAGCGGCGGGATTTGGTGGAGAAGTGGCCGCGGAAGCCGAGCATGTGAGCCCAGCGGGCGAGCAGCCGGTCCGGGTAGGCGTCGTCCAGGTTCCAGCAGGCCTCGATGAGCCGTCGGGTGTGCGCGGGCAGGCCGGGCAGCTTGTCCAGCTCCGAGAGCTCCCCGATGCGCCGGTCTACCGTGCCGGTGGTCTCGGCCGCCTTGGTGGCGTACTTGGCGACGTACGAGGCCACGGCCTGTTCCGTCAGCTCCTCATGCCCCAGGGCGCCGATGGGCTGCACGTCGACCTGCGTCCCCCACCGCAGCGTCCGCGCGGGGAAGTCCCCGGCCGCGGGCACCGGTACGGAGACCCGAGCGGCGGCGGCGCGGATCGCGTCGTCCAGGAGCGCGATCGTGGCCCAGGCCGGCGGGGAGCTGTCGGGCCCGTCGGGTCCGTCCAGGCGCACCACGGCGTGGAAGTGCACAGCGCCGCGCTTTTGGAATTCGGCGACCTTGCCGAAGGAGACCCGGCACACCCCTTGCAGGGCGGACTGCGTGAGGCCCGCGCGGGTGGCGATCTCCCGGCGGAGGTAGATGGTGAAGCGCCGCCACAGGTCCCCGGCGCGGTTGTTCCACAGCACGGCTCCGGCGTAGTCGTACCGCTCCGGGTCGAGTGCTGTGCCCAGGGCGGGGTCATCGTCGGCGTGCTGGGTGCCGCACCGGCAGCGGCCGGTGTCGGTGCGGTTGTGGACGGGGCCGAACGAGGGCGCGGTGAGGGTGGCGAAGACGCGGGGGTGTTCTCGAACGGTGGCGGGGATGTCCTTGCGTTCGTCGCCGGTGATTCCGGCACGGATCAGGTGGTAGGTGTCGCCCGCGTAGGTCCAGGCGCACGAGGGGCAGCGGGAGGCGCGCCGGTTGCCGCAGGCGACGCGGAGCCGTCCGCCCGGCTCACGCTGGGTGCTGTAGGAGTACAGGACGTCGCCGGTCTTGGCGTCACGGGTCACCGTCTGGCCCACCAGGTGGATCGGGTTGGAGCAGCCGCCGGTGCGGCGGACCTGTTCTTGCCAGCGGTCGAAGCCGGGCGCGTTGGCCACCCGCAGCAGGTCGGCGAGGGTGAGGGGGTCGGTGCCCAGGGAGGCCGCAGCGCTGGCCACGGCCTCCGGGGCGACGGGGAAGACCGTCACGCAGCCACCTCCACCAGGACCACGGGCGAGGCAGGCGACGCCGACGCGCCGAAGGTGGGATCGGCCGGGCAGATGAGGTCACCGTCATGGGTCAGGACGCTCAGCCCGTCCACCGGGACCCGGACCCAGCCGGACGCGTGCACACGGCAACCGGGACACGCGGTCGGACGGTCCAGGAGATCGAGGCAGGAGGGGAAGAGGCTCATGCCGCCACCGCCGCTTCGAGCTGGGCCGTCAGGTTCGACACCAGGTGTTCCAAGGCGTCGATGCGGTCGGCGAGCGTCGCGTTGCCGGTAGCGGTGAAGCCGAGGTCCTGCGGCGTGGCCCGGAACAGGGCACAGAGGAGAACCTGGTAGGTCTGGCTGGGCCGGTTGACGCCGTTCTCCCAACGGGACATCTGCACCTTGAGGGAGCTCTCGGCAGCCACCTCCCAGCCCCAGCTCTCGGCCAGCAGGCGTAAGGCCCGCACGACCTTCTGCTGCGACCAGCCACGAGCCACCCGAGCGCGGCACAGCGGAGTGTCCGAAGCCCGAAGCGCGCTACGCGAGGGCTGTACTGGCGGCGCGGTCACGTCGGTCAGAGGTGTGATCACGGCGGGGCTCATGCCTCCACCCCCGCTTCCACGACCTTGGCGCCGCCGCAGGTGGGGCACCAGATCTGGAACTCGCTGGTGTCGTAGCCAGTGCCGCCGCAGTCCAGGCAGTTGATCCAGTTCCGGTCCGCGAAGTAGGCGCGGCAGAACTCCGTGTCGGCGCAGCGCGGCTCCGCGCACACCGGGCAGCAACGACCCGACGTGGAACGGCGGATGGGCTCGGGACGCAGGGCCGGTAACGGCAATACCGGCGCCATGTGCGGTGCGGTCAGCGTTGCGGGCATGATGGAGACTCCCTTCGTGGGACGAAGGAGGGCGGCGGCTTGCTTGGCGGTAGGTGCGCCGCCCTCCGGAGTACGGCCTGTGGCCGCATGACTTAGCTTGCTATATGGCAGACTAGATCACAAGAGATAGTGCGGCATACGCTGTGCTATGTCGCTGCGCTCGGTACTCTCGGCGCATGACGGTTGAAGCCCACGACCCCAGGCCCAAGAAGGTGCAGATCGCCGACGCCTTGCGCGAAGAGATCGCAGCACTGCCGGCGGGGCACCGGCTCGCGTCGCTGCGCGAGCTGGCCGACCGGTTCAAAGTCACCACGGTGACGGCGGGCAACGCGCTCAAGGTGCTCGCGGATGAGGGCGTGATCGTCTCGGTCCCAACCCGGGGGTACTTCGTGCAGTCCCCGCCGAGCGCTGGCGAAGCCGGACAGACTGCCGGCGAGCCGGTTAACCGAGATGAGATCAACGCCATCCACTCCGAGATTCAGCAACTTGCTGCCCGAGTGGCTGAGTTGGAGAAGCGCGCCCAGTTCCCGAGCAGTGCCTGACTGTTGATCCACCATGCGTGGCGAGCCGTGGAGGCACTAGGGACAGGCCTGGTGTCACCGGGGGACAGCCTTGGTGCCACCCCCCTGTCACCCCCCGTGTCACCAGCTCTCTGAATGCCAGACTCGAAGGCAGGCACCCGACGGGAGGGCAGCACATGAGTGACGAACGGCCAGCATGGGCACGACGGCTTTCCTCGGAGCGCGAGGCCCGGCAGTGGTCACAGGCCGAAGTGGTGGCCGCGCTGCGGGCGCACGCACCGAAGCCCCTGCCCGAAGGCTCCAGCATGGTCCGACAGTGGAAGCGCTGGGAGTCCGGTGAGGTCATGCCGAGCGACTTCTACAAACCGATCATCGCCGCCACCTTCGGCACCGTCACCCACGCGATCTTCCCCGTAGCCGGGCAGCGAGACGGAAATGCCGAGATCGTTGCCGTCAGCGGCATGGAAACGCTCGACATCATCAGCAGGTTGCAGGCGTCCGACGTCGACAACGCCATGCTGGACGCGCTCCGCATCACGGCCGATCGGCTGTGCTCCGAGTACGCCTATCTGCCAGGTGCTCAGCTGGCTGCCGAGGGTAGGCAGTGGCTCAAGCGAGTTGCCGGACTCCAGTCGCAGCGGCTCACGCTCGCGCAGCACCGCGAAGTCCTCACCCTGTCCGGGTGGCTCGCGCTCCTGATCGGATGCGTCGAGTACGACATGGGCGACCGGGGCGCGGCCGAGAGCACGCGGAAGGCAGCCCTGTCTTTAGCGGATGAGTCCGGTAACGCAGAGATCGCCGGTTGGGCTCACGAGATGCGTGCCTGGTTCGCACTGACGACGGGCGACTACCGCGGAATCCTCGCTGCCTCGCAGGCCGGGGCGGAAGCCGCGCAGGGTCATGGCGTAGCCGTGCAGCTCGCCGCCCAGGAGGCGAAAGGGTGGGCGCGGCTGGGCGACCGCCGACAGACTGAGGTGGCGCTGGACCGGGGCCGCAAGCTCCTCGAAGGGATGCGGTATCCCGAGAACCTCGATCACCACTTCGTGGTGGACCCGGCGAAGTTCGACTTCTACGCCATGGACTGCTACCGGCTCCTTGGGGAGGACCGGTTCGCCGAGAACCTCGCCCACGAGGTGATCCGAGCGGGCACCGACTTCGACGGGTCCGAGCGATCGCCGATGCGCATGGCGGAGGCAAGGATCACCCTCGGCGTGGTCGCTGCACGGCAGGGAGACGTGGACCAGGCGGTGAACTACGGCGAGTGGGCCTTGAAGGGCGACCGGCAGTCTCTGCCGTCCCTGCTCATGGTCAGCCGCGAGCTGGCAGCCATCATCAACCGAGACTTCTCCACCGAGCCCACAGGCCGTGACTACCTCGATCACCTGACAACGCTGAGCCGTCCCAGCTAGGCGGTGTCTCTCCGATCCGGTCCGTTCCTCAGCGGCGGACCAAGCAGAACGGATGCCCCGCCGGGTCGGCATAGATACGCCAACTCCGCCCGCCCGCACCACCGTCCAACACCCTCGCGCCCTGGGCCAGTACCTGCTCTTCAGCCTGGTCCAGGTCCGTAACGCCCAAGTCCAGGTGAAACTGCTGTGGACGGGTTGGGTCCGGCCACAGCGGCGGCTGGTAGCCCACTGCCCGCTGGAAGGCCAGGACGACACCGGACACCGTGTGCAACGTCGCCCAGTCGTCACTCAACGCCCACCGCCGATCTGGCCGGTTGACGGTGCCACCAAGGATCGACTGGTAGAACGCCGCCAACTCCATCGGCTCGGGGCAGTCCAGCACCACACACTGCATGTCCGCGATCACGGGCCGATCCTAGGCGGGCCTCACTGCCGACTCACAGCAGCAAAGATCAGAGACACCACCCATGTCGAGTCTCAGTTGATGGCTGACGGGTTGGCGTCCGGTGATGCTTGACGTCTGCCCTAGCTACTGTAGTTGGCCTCGCGGCACTGCAAGCTACCGGCTCGCTCGCCTGCGGCGACGGTGCCTGGGTAGCGACGCAGTGCGTCGAGAAGAGCCTCGCTGGGAGCAATTGTCGGCCGGCCCGCGCGATCCCACGGGCCGACCGTTGCGGCGTCTGGGGGACGAATGCGGGTTCAGTGGTTGGACGTCACCTGGAAGCAGGCCACGTCATACTGCGATACGGACTTGGGGTTGTTCGAGTTTTGCGGCTGTTCTCCTGCATAGACCGTTCCGGCGTGGCCGTCCGGGTTGAACGGGGAACCGGTAGCCCCGGTCGCCTGACCTGGCGTCATCGTGGCGTTTTCCTTGCCGCACGTCTGTGATGGCTGGCCCGTACCTGACGGGTTGGGTGCGGCGGACACTGCACCGCCGATCGCTACGAGCGTGACCGTGAGTACGGCACCGCTGGCACAGAGCACGGCGCTACGCGCAAGGGTTCGCATGTCCTTCTCCTCGTGTTGTGAACAGTCCGGAGCTAAGCCCGCGCCAATGCGCATGCCCGGGCTCGCGAGCAGCCGACGTCACGGAACGATCAGGCCGGCCGGGCAGGAGTGTATGACCGACTTGGAGGCCTTTATGGGAATTAGCGGAGATTGCAGGTGATTCGGACGCGTCGATCACCTGCCCGTAGCCAGTCCTTTGCATCGTGGTCAAAGACCAGCGAGACGAACAGGCCGCCGAACGGGGCCGTCTCGACCACGCTCAGCTCCACTAACACCGGCCTCGCCCCGCCTCCACGACAGCAGTCGCAGACAGCAAAGCCGAGGACGGAACCGTCAAGCATCAAGTGACGTCAACGCGTTAAGCATCAAGCGAAGTAGGACAGAGAGACACCACCCAGGGCGTTACAGGTTTCTCTACCTCATCAAGCGCCCGTCGTCGCTTCGCTCCTCCGGGCGGGCGCGGGCGGCCGGCGGCGCCCGCGCTCATGTCTCCGCCCCGCTCGGCACCGCCGGCCGCCCGCGCCCGCCCAAGAGGCAGGCACAACAGGGCATGAGGTCAGAACACGTCGTGGCTGGGACGGTCGGCTCCACGACTTTAGCCAGCCACTTTGGCGCGAGCCTCGAAGATCATGGCCCCAACGTTGTGCTTTACCGGGCAGGTCCACAGACTGCCCGACGCGCCGGAAGCTTACGGGGCCATGATCACTCGCGCCAAAGCAGCTCCAGGCCAAAGTCGCTACGCCGACCTCGTGCATGCCACGTACCCCTTGGTTCGCGTCGGGTACCGTGCCGAGCGCTCGGTTCTCGGAGGGGCGGCGCAGGGGGTCGGGATTGCGTGGGCTAGGTATGACGGTGCGAGCGCTCTGGGTGCTCGGCGAAGTGCTTCTGTGCGTAGTCGTGATCATCGCGATGCTGTTCGATGCTCTTGAGTTCGCTGAGAGCTACGGTGCGCCAGCGCCCTACACGGGCCAAGAGGACGAGAAAGCGAACGCCGTTTGGGTACTTCTGGTCGTGGTCATCCCTGGTGTCTTGCTGACTGGTGCCTTGCTTTGGGTGGGGATGCGCACAAGGCGCAGGTGGCGGGCATCCACCAATGAGGGACTCTGTCGGGGATCTTGAGATTTCTTGATCATTTCCCTTGGCGCCACCAGCGGGGCCGGGGCAGTTCGTGTTCGTCGAGGTACTGCTGGAACGCCGTCGGTGAGCGGGGCCGGTAGGTGGTGTCGGTCGGTTCCTGGGTGCTGAGGCGCTCGATGTTGACGGCGATCGCGGTCAGGACGTGCTGGACGTGGGTCTTGGACACGCCGCGGTAGCGACAGCGGCGCATCTGGTGGCCGTTGACGAGCTCGTTCATGGTGCCCTCGATGCCGGAGCGTGAGGCGTAGAGCCGCTGCCACTGCGCGTCCTGTTGATCGGCGCGGTTGCGGGCCTGGAGCTCATGCAGGTGTCGGGGGAGGAAGTTCACGGTCCGTGCCGCCCCAGAGGTGCACGAAGACTTCTCGGGGCATGGCCCGCACTGCCGCTTGTCGAACCGGACCACCGTGTAAGGGGCCATCGCCGGAAGCTCGTTCCAGTTGCCGCTGACCTGGCCGTTGGGGCAGGTGACCTCGCGTTGGTCGAAGTCGATGATGAAGTTCTCCCGGGCGAAACCGTCGCCGGTTTTGTGCTGCCGGGAGTTGTCAGTCTTGACGGGGCCGACCATGGTGACGCGGTGGGTGCGGGCGGCGGTGTCATGGAGTACGACGGAGGTGTAGCCGCTGTCGACGAGGTGCTCGGCGGGCAGCAGGCGGCGTCGCCCCAGCCGGGTGTGGATGCCGGGCAGGGCCACACTGTCGCCGGTGGGGACGGTGGTGGCCACATCCGTGATGACGTTGACACTGCCTTCGTCGCAGGTCTCGGTGGCATGCACGACCGCATCGCAATAGGTAACCCGGGGTCGGGTCGGAACTGGTGGACGGGATCGAGTGCCTGATGGTGATCTTGTCGGCGCCGATGCGGACTTCCTTGACCACCGCGCGCAGGACGCGCTGACGTTCGAGGACCGAGGTGGTCCGGGCGCTCTCACGCAGCCGGGCCAGGAAGCCCTCCAGGTTCTCGGCGAGCCTGAGGTAGGCCTGCTGGTCGACGAGCTGGGCGGCCAGGGCCTCCAGCTGGCCGTGCAGGTTCTGTCGCTGCGCGCGCAGCGCGGGAATCCGCGCGCGCAGTTCGTCCCGCGTGATCAGGTCCTCCTGATAGGCACTGATCAGGCGACTGATGGCCGCGTCGACGGTAGCGATCTGCCGGTGTAGCCGCTCCTGGTGGGCTCGGACCGGGTCGGCGTCGCGCATCCGCTCCAGTCGGCGGTCCAGCTCGGCGCGGACCAGTGCCGGGTTGGCGAGCAGGGCGATCACGTGCTCCCACACCAGGTCGTCGAGGCCGTCGGCGCGCAGGGGGCGGCTGGAGCAGACGCGGCGGCCGCCGGGCAGCTCCCAGCCGTTGGTGCCCGGGCAGCGGTAGTAGTGGTACTTCTTCGGGCCGGGGCCCTGCGAGGTCCGGGTGTAGGCGTATCCGCACAGGTCACACACCAGCAGCCCCTGCAGGAGGGCCGGCTCCTTGGTGTTGCGCGGGGAGAACTTCGCGTTCTGTGCCAGCCGCCGTTCCACCAGCGCAAAGACCTCCTCGCTGACCAGCGCGGGCACCGGGATCTCGATCCACTCCTCCCGCGGCCGGGCAATCACCCCGGCCTGTGCCGACACGACGCGTCCGGCCTGCCGCGAGGTCCGGTTGAGGCGCGGCGGATCGGGCGCGGTCTGGGTCTTGCCGAAGCAGGCCCGCCCCGCGTAGGCGGGGTTGCGCAGCATGCGGCCCAGCGTGCCGGCGTCCCACTCGGACCTGCCCTGCGGCGAGGGGATCCCCTCGGCCGACAGCTCCCGGGCCAGGGCCCGCATCGAGATCCCGCCGGCCGCGTACCGGTGGAAGATCCGCGCCACCACCGCGGCCTCGGCCTGGTCGACCACGTAGGCGGCCGCTCCGTGCTCCGCCCGGGACAGGTACCGGTAGCCGTAGGGGGCCCTGCCCAGGACGCTGGCCTGCCCGGAGCGGGCCCGGTGCAGCTTGCCCCGGCGGGTGCGTTCGGCGATCTGGGCCCGCTCATACTCGGCGATCACGCCCTGGACCTGCACCATCAGGGCCTGCTCCGGGGTGTCGGCCTCGGGATTGCGGATGAACACCAGTTCGGTGCCGTTCTTGGTGAACTCCTCGACGAGCAGCACCTGGTGGGCGTAGCTGCGGGCGAGCCGGTCCGGGGCCAGGCAGACCACCCGCTCAACCAGCCGCTGGGCGCTCAGGTCCCGCAGGCGCTCCAGCGCCGGCCGCACCAGGGTCGATCCCGACCAGCCGTCGTCGGTGAACACCCACTCCTGGGGGATCTCCCAGCCCTGCATCCGCGCGTGCTCGCGCAGGCAGGCGACCTGGCTGTCGATCGTCTCGTGCTGTTTTTGACGTGCCGAGGACACGCGGGCATACAGCGCTGCGTGGATCATGGCCATCACTCCGTTGGCCTGGGCGAATAGCGCGGCCCCGCACGGGGACCAGGATCTGGTAGGCGGCGGCGAGCTCCACCGCGCCCAGCCGGTCGAAGACGAACTCGACCGTGACCTGTGGGTGGTCCATCGATGCCCCCAGCCGGTGGTGAACTCACCGCACACGGCCCGATGCCGGTGGGACATCGTCGAGGCCACCACCCGCCCTGCGACCGTAGCGCCGCACAGGTCAGCCGTCTGCGGCTCTCGGCGATCGGGTTCGCAGCCCGGCGGTCACGCCCGTGATGATCTGGAACTCGAAGTTACCTTTTACGTTGTAGGCGTCTGCGCGAGATAGCCGGTCCAGGTCCGGTGTCCGCGGCGCGTGTAGCGGGCCTCGAGGTCGTAGGCGACTCGAGGCGCCGGCCGGTGGGCGGCAGACCGTCCTTCTCGGCTCGCGGACGCAGCCGGCCCCGGGCATCGACGAGGAAGTGCTGGACCATGATCTGCCGCAGTGCCTCCATCGCGGGTCCCGGTGCTGTGCCCGGGCGGTGTCTGCGGACGCGTTCGAGAAGCTCGGCGGCGTCGGCGCCCGCCTGCTTGAGCCGGGCGGCCGGATGACTGGGCTTGCTGGCCAGACGGACCTGCCGTCCGTAGCGCAGCGCCCACTCCTCGGTCACCAGGCCGTCGAGGATCTCCGGGGCGGTGCGGGCGCACTCCTCCAGCGCGGCGCGGACGGTCTCCAACACCAGCTCCAGCCGGGTCAGTTCGCGCACGGCGGCCCGAAGGTAGGTGGAGTCGGTACGCTGCCGTCCGCGCGCCTTGACCAGCCCCGCTTCCTTCAGCCGGGCCAGTGCCAGATCGAGGAGAGCGTCAGCACGGTTGTCCTGGGCCAGCCGGTCGCGGAAGTCGGACAACACGCTGTGATGGAAGCCGGGATCGTCCAGCTCAAGCGCGAGAGCGTACTTGAAGTCGATGCGGCAGCGGACCGCCTCCGCAGCCTGCCGGTCGGAGAGGTTCAGCAGGAACTGCAGCACGCTCACCGTGGCGAGCTGGGCCGGCGACAGGCCAGGCCGCCCATCCCGTGGATACCAAGCGTCGAAGTCCTCGTCGCGCCATAGGCCGTCCAGCCGGTCCCGTACCCATATCGCAGTCGTACCACGGGGGTTGCTCGCCCGTGCCACCTGCGCAGTCGCGGGCGGGACTTGCTCACCAGAACGGGGGCGGAGAGACACTGGCTCACCTCATGTACGGCAGTCGACCTTCGAAACCAAGCCGAGCCTGCCCGACGACCATGCCCTTCCGCCTGGGAATCTCAAGATCCCCGACAGAGTCCCTCAATGACGATCCCGCCTCCAGCCCGGCTCGAAGGCATCCTCAGTGGCGATGGGTGGAGGCCGGGTTGGTCAGCGCTTGCCGGCCCAACCGCTTCCGCCCCCCTGCGATGTACAGAAAACTTGACATCATGTCGCTACTGTTTGACACTGCCCGTGTCAAGCTTTCTTTACATCGGGAGCGGCAGTGACATTCGAAGAGAAACGTGCCTGGATCATGGTCCTGGTCACGGTCGCGTCATACGCGGCGTACCTGGGCGTCGTCCTCGGGCGGCATGAAGGAGCGGCGCCGCTGGCGCAGACGTCCTATGCGTCCCCGCTGCTGTGGACCGTCGGTGCGGCGATCGTCACGCAGATCGCGCTGAACATCACGGTGGCGATCGCGTCTCCCGAGGGCGCGAACACCAAGGACCAGCGCGACCGGGAGATCCACCGCTTCGGCATGTACATCGGGCAGTCGTTCATCGTGATCGGCGGCGTGGCCGGACTCGTCCTCGCGATGGTCCGCGCCGATCAGTTCTGGATCGCCAACGCCATCTACCTGGCGTTCGTCCTGTCGGCGATCCTGTCATCCACGGCGAAGATCGTCGCCTACCGGCTGGGCTTCCACCCGTGGTGAGGCCGACCAGGGTCACCAACACGATCCGGGCGCTGCGCTTCGCCCACGGCGAGATGACCCAGGCCGAACTCGCCCGCCGCATCGGCGTGACCCGCCAGACCGTCATCGCCATCGAACAGGGCCGCTACTCGCCCACCCTGGAGATGGCCTTCCAGATCGCCCGAGTGTTCGGCGTCCCGCTCGAAGAGGCTTTCCAGTACCCCGGAACAGATGAAACCGGCGAAATCGAGGGAGAGAGCAAGTGAAGGCCATCGTCCAAGACGCTTACGGACCGCCCGAGGACCTGCGTGTCGAAGAGATCGCACAGCCGGAGCCCGGTAGCGGCGAGGTGCTCATCCAGGTCCGGGCGGCATCGGTAGACCCGGGCGTCTGGCACCTCACCACGGGCCAGCCGTATCTGCTGCGCGCCCTCGGTTTCGGGCTGCGGGCGCCCAAGGCACGCGTCCGGGGCATGGATGTCGCCGGACGGGTCAAGGCCGTCGGCCCGGACGTCACCCGCTTCCAGCCGGGCGACGAGGTGTACGGCACCTGCGACGGATCGTTCGCCGAGTACGCCTGCGCCAAGCAGGACAGGCTCGCCCGCAAGCCCGGCAACGCCGGCTTCGAGCAGGCGGCCGTCGTCCCGGTTTCCGGCTGCACAGCCCTCCAGGCGCTGCGCGATGTCGGGCGACTGCGGTCCGGGCAGAGTGTCCTCGTCATCGGCGCCGGGGGCGGCGTGGGGACCTTCGCGGTGCAACTGGCCAAGGCCCTCGGGGCCGGCCATGTCACCGGTGTCTGCAGCGACGCCACAGCGGAGCTGGTCCGCTCCCTCGGCGCCGACGAGGTGATCGACTACTCGCGTCAGGACCCCAGCGACGGCACCCGCCGCTACGATCTCGTTCTCGACATCGCCGGCAACCGCCCCCTGGCCCGGCTGCGCCGCGTCCTCAGCCCCGGCGGGACGCTGGTCCTGGTCGGCGGTGAGGACGGCGGGAAGTGGTTCGGCGGCATGGGCCGGCTCCTGCGAGCGCTGCTGCTGTCTCCGTTCACCGGCCAGCGCCTCCGCGGCTTCTTCTCCACGCAGAGCCACGACGACCTGCGGCTCCTCGCGGAGCTCATCGAGGCGGGCGCGATGACCCCCGTCATCGACCGGACCTACCCGCTGGCCGACGTCCCCGAGGCCATCGGCTACCTGAGGAGCGGCCGCGCACGCGGGAAAATAGCCGTCAGCGTCTGACGGTGAGTTTCGCTCAAAGTGGGTGCCCGGCCAACGCCATGACTCCGAGAGGGAACGACATGCCAGTGTTGCGACAGGCCCGCGTCTCCGACCACGGCACGATCGTCGCATGCGTGCAGCAGTGGTCGGACATGTTCAACCTCGTCCTCCGCCCAAACCCGGCACTTGCCCCTCGGTCGGTCTATGAGACGAAGGCAGCGCGATGGCGCGAGCAGTGGCCCGAGCTGAGAGTGATGGACTGGCCGGCCACAAGCAGCGCCACGGTCGCCGCCGAAGGCGTACAGCAGCGAAATACCGCAACCACAAGAACCGATCCCGTCCGGTAGCGACCTCGAAGGCGCTTGGTGCGACCGGTATGACCGTCAGCAACCGATCCACATAGAGCGACGGATCGGAAGTTCCTCGTGCCACATCCGTGCCAGATCCAGAGGGGAACCACGGGAAAAGCGGTGGCCGGCGGGGGACTGGTCCCCTGTCCGCCTACGTGGGCATTTCGCAGGTCAGAGCCGCACTCACCTCACCTCGCTCCTAAAGCGGGTGTCGCACACCGCCCCGCAGCCGATGTCCAGCACCCAACGCGCGTTGAACGCGCGCACGACACCGATATACGAATCCAGATCGCTACGGTCGGAATCGAGCGGATCGCAGATCGCATCCACCCGCGGAAGATCTCGTCAGTCATGCAGTAGAAGGCACACGGGGCACACGGAAGGGGTGCCCTCCCCCAACAGCGGAAGGGCACCCCAAGGGCGGTCAGCGGTGACCGTAGCGGTCGTGGCCCCAGCCGTGGTTGCACCGGTCGTCACGGTCGTGGTTGCCCCAGCGGTCGTGGCCCCAGCCGTGGTTGCACCGGTCGTCACGGTCGTGGTTGCCCCAGCGGTCGTCACGGTCGCCGCGCCCGTAGTCACCATGGTCGTCACGGTCGTGGTTGCCCCAGCGGTCGTCACGGTCGCCGCGCCCGTAGTCACCATGGTCGTGACCACGGTCGTACGTGACATGAGATACCACCGAGGGCGCATAGGTTGCGGCGCTGGCGCCAGTGGCGCCGCCCAACAGGACGGCGGCTGCGACGCCCAGTGCGGCGGCAAGACGGGAAACCCGCATTCCGTGCTCCTTTCACGGCAGGTGCCTGATGCGCCCGCCTGGTCGGACACATCAATATCTACAGCCGAAATGTCACGTTGAGTCAGAATTCAAGTTAAAGACACCTTTTTTGATGGTATGTGTCGAGTTAGGAGCCGGCCAAGCCCGCTCCCAAGGGCATGCCCGCATCTTCTAAGCGCCTGGTCGGGTTGGGCGGGTGAGTGTCTAACTGCGTGACAACGCCGACGCACAGCGGCGAACAACCGCAGACGTCTCCGGACCGTCACAACAAGTGAGAGACGTACCAGCCCGAGGTCCAGCGCCCAGCGAAGTTCGTTCGGGACGAAGAGTCGCGTGCCGCAGACGTGCCCGATCAGGGGTCAGTCCCGGCCGCTGAGCCGACTCGCCGGACGCCATCGCTCGCCGAGATCTGGAGGGTCGTCAGCCGGCCGCCTTGGCGATGATGCGCTCTATCTCCCCTCGGCTGAAGGCCCGCAGAGTCGTGGAACGAACGTTGCCTACCCCATCGAGCTGCAGGAGTGCTGCCGTGGCAGTTTCGTCGTCGGGCGCCTCGACGATGGCCACGAGATCGTATGGACCGATGGTCCAGTAGATACTCAGGAGCTTCGCCCCGAGCTTCTGTACCGCTGAGCCGAAGGTCTCGGCGCGCTTCGTGGTGTCCTTGTAGTTTCGAACCCCCTGATCGGTCCAGCTCAGCAAGGCGATGTACGTGGGCATGTTCTTTCACCTTCACGAGGAGACATATCGTGAGGTCAAGCCTGGACATCTGCGCGGGCGCCGGCACGAGGTACACACCCGAACGGGCAATACGAGCGACCACGGCATCAAGAGCAGGCTGACATCTATGGCTGACATCAACGACAGCGGACACCACCGGATGGCCGCGGTTCTCGGCGGAGTAGGCGCAGTCATGCAGACGTGGCGATCCAGGGCCGTGGCTGTCGCGGGATCGAACTCCTAAGCGGGTGTCGCAGGTCCGAATCCTGCCCAGAGGACCCCGTGCACGCGACCCATAGGATTTTCTGCTTCGCCCTTTGGACCACGGCGGACGACGAGCCGCGATACGGGAGTTGAGCAGACGCGCGGCCCCCGCCACGACCGCGGCCGGGCCGTCCCTGGGCCGTCCGAGGCCGACCAGCGCTGACAGACGTTGATAGGTGGCCACGGCATCTTCGCAGGTCGAAGCTGCATCGAGCCCCAGAGCCCCACGTCGACGTAGCCGTATCCCACTTCCTGCGCAACAAGCAGCACGAGTGGCACGAGTACCGCAGCGAGGTCACGGCCTTCGAGCTGCGCAAGAACCTGCCGGTGCTGTAAGCGCAGGTCAGGGCGGGTTTCCCGGTGAGACGCATTGGGGCCGACGGTCATGGACCGTCGGCCCCAATGCGTCTCACTCCTGCTGGGCCCTAATCGAACTTCACGTACTTGAAGACGTGCCCGAACTCACCGGGACCGATGGTGCTCTGGACTGCGCCCGCACAGCCGCTGGACTGGTACGAACGAACCGTACGGTTCGTGTTGTTCGCCGCGTAGAACGGAGCGTTGCTCCCGACCAGGGAGTAACAGCGGCCCGACTGCGGGGAGGACAGCAGTCCGTCCATCGCACCCACTCCGGAGGTGCTCCAGGAGAAGTCCCCGTCCGCTGCCTGCGCGGGCGCCGGCAGCAGCGCCAGCAAAGCGGCCGCCAGCAGCCCCGGGCCTGCCGCTCGCATGACCTTCACGCCATTCATTTCCACAGACTCCAGTCTTCTCGATTATTTCTCATGCGATGCGCCGACGTGGAACATGGAATTGAGAATCCAATTCCCAAAGCGCGCTTCGGATTGCTTGCTGAGATGACTGGGGCCGTAGACGGGCACCCCGGAGATCTCTTTCGGGCATTGATTCAGATCGTTGCAGAGTTGGTGGTGGGTATCCAGGTAGTGCACCCGGGGATACTTCTTACTGAATTCCAGAAGAATCCCCGAGTATGCGACCGTCACCGAGCCCGGGTAATACGGGCCAGGCCATCCGAGAAGGTACACCGGGGTCCGCCTTCGGGAGAGGATCCGGATGGCCTTGTCGAGACTGGTGACGAACTTCCTTCTCGCCTTGTCGTCGAGAATCGTCACCGGCTTCCCGCCCGGGTCGATCGGCTGTGCCATCGTGTCCATCTGAACACTCAGCAGAACCACGTCCGGTCGCACCTTGTCCATCAGGGAAGGCCACTCGATCTCCCAGTTCGGACAACTTGTGACACCCGTCTTGTGCTGAACGCGGATCCCGCAGCCGCCTTTCGCGGCATCCGTGACGTGCCCCTTTCCGGCAAGGACCGCGGCAATCCCGTAGGCCGTGGCCATCCCCCAGGAATCCCCGACCACCAGCACTTTCTTCCCTTCCGCGCCCGGCAGGAGGGTGGAGTCGCCCCACGGGGGGAGGCCGGTGTTACGCAAGGCCGGGGGTGTGTCACGGAGCAAGCATGGAGTGGAGTAGCACGGAATGTCCGAGCGCGTCGTCTCTTGAGTGATCCCGGGGGTGCCACCACTCAGGCACCCGAAAACACTGGTCGCCAGGCACAGGGAGATGCCTTTCAGTACGTGAAACGCGGGCATTTTTGCCGGCCCCTCCAGGGAAGTAAGTACACCGTTCACCAGAAGATTTCGAGAACTCAGCGGATCAGAACGTACTGGGGAGAAGCGGCTGGGCGACTGCCCAACACGGCGAGGTCAGAGGGCATTACCCTCGATTGTTCTGCGGCGTGACGGCCTCGCCATGGGCGGCTGTCTGCCCGTTATGTCCCGTGCCGTGTCGGGGTGGGCCGTCGCATGACGCTGCGGGGGCGTCGGGTTCCACGGACCCGAGGGTGGTGCGGGTCTTCTCCTTCCTGGTCCTCGTCGGGGTGGTGACCAGCCGTCAGGGGGCGACCGGGAGTTCGGTGGTGCGCTGCCAGGCGGTGGCGAACGCGGCCGCCCAGGGCCAGGTGCGGTCGAGGTGGAGGGTGCGTCGGCGGGCATGGGCGGTGAGGCGGGCGGGCAGGTGGTACAGCTTCATCCGGATCGTCTCCGGCTCGGCACCGGCCAGCTCCGGCTCGTCATGCAGGAGGAGGAGTCGCATCCAGGCGTCGAGGTCTGCCGCGAGGGCGGCGGCCAGGATCCAGGCGGCGTTGAGCTGCCAGGACTTCGAGGGCAGCAGGGCGAGCCCGACCCGCTTGATTGCTTTCACGCGGTCCTCCACCTCAGCGTGATCGCGATACAAGGCATCGACGAACCACATCTGCCCGGAGGCTGGCACCCCGGAAAGCCCGTGGTGGGCGGGGATGTTGGTGGCGATGATCTGGTAGCGCCAGCCGGTGCGCTTCTCGAAGGCGGTCAGCTTCTTCGCATCCCGGCGCGAGGGTTTACCCGGCGCACGATCAGCCGCATCCCCTCGGGCCAGCCGGTCAGGTCGCGCACCCCGGTCAGCTCGGCGACCTGGTAAGACAGCCACTCGCCGTCGGGGCCCTTGATCTCGTGCACCTGGCCGTCCTGCCGCAGCGCGCAAGTCCACACCTGCTCGGGCAGCAGCGCGATCGCCCGCTCGTCCGCGGTGTTGATCGCCCAGCCGGTCACCCAGCGCACGCGGCGCCGGCTGGTGGTCAGCGCCTGCAGGTGCTCGAGGAGGGCGTGGCTGAAGGCCGCACCGTCGATCCGGATCAGCAGCTTCGACCATATGGGCAGCGGTAGCTGGCGCAGAGCTGCGGCCAGGACGCTCTTGTGGTCGGCGACGTCGTTGGCGGCGGCGTTGCCACACCGCAGTAGCATCGCCGCGCACTCGCGGGTATTGGCCACCCACGCCCCCAGCGGATGATGCCCATAGCTGCCTTTGAACGTGCCGGCCGCCCCCTCCTTTCGGCTGCTGCAGGTCACGATGGTCGCGTCGAGATCCAGGACGTACCAGCCGGCCAGCTCCCGCCCGCACACCGAGATCCAGGGAAAGCCCCCGGGGCGCAGGGCGAGCATCGTCCACACCACGCGTCGTATCGCAGCGCGGACGCGCTCAACCCGCGCCGCCGCCGGGCCGTCGATCGCCTCCAGGGCGCGGCGCAGGGTGCTGTCTGAGATCGGGCGCGGGAACAATCGCCGCCAGTGGTGCTGGAGTTGTTCGGCCTCCAGGACGTTGGTGGCGCCGAGCATGATCGCGCAGGCGAGCATGACCAGGGCCTCGCCGCGGTCACGCCAGCCCGGCCCGGTTCCCTGGGGCAGGGCTCGGGCCAGGGCCGTGGTCAGTCCGGTCTTGTCAGCGATCCTGCGCAGGAGCACGACGCCGGCGTGCCCCACGAGGTTGCGGTCGTCGGCCCGCACGCCGAGCCGGTGGTCCCAGCGGGTACTCTTCACCTTCCGGGTGCCTCTTCCTCGCGACGCTCTTGATCTAGGCAATCCAGATCATCGCAGGTGAGAGGCACCCTTCTGCTGTCAGGGCGTCAGTTCCACTTCATAGCTGAATACATGAGGTTACACCTGATCGGCCCCAGGTGGCCGGAAGACTGCCACCGGACGATGTATCGACAACGGGCGTGCCGGAACTTCACGCCGGCGGCCGGACGACTGACTTTCTGATCGGCAATCCGATTGCTTCCGAGTCGACGCGGGGTGTCGTTCCGTCTGATTGCAGCGCTTGCACACACGGACTCCACAAAATGCCGTCCGACGGTGACGGACTCCCGAGAATCCAGGGGACCATCGCGGTGCGAGGAAGAATTCGCCAACTCGGCGCCGCTCTCATCGTCGCTCCGCCGGCGCAGATGTGGGCGTGCGGGGGATGGATCCAGCTCACCCTGATCGGCCTGGCGTCTCCGGCTCGGTGCCCATGTCTCAAAGGCGGGGCCTGAGCGCCCGTCAGGAGATGTACGCGGGCGAGACCGCCGCGCTGTCCATGCGCCGCGGCTTGCCTGTGCCGTCGGCCGGTAGCTCGTAGAGGTCCGCCCCGTAGTCGCCGGGCAGGGTGTACACGATCGTGTGCCCGTCCCGCCAGACCGCCTGGTCGTCCACGCTGCGCGGCTCCGCGAGCGGGGTCTCGCGCAGTGTGCGCAGGTCGAGGACGTACAGGTGCCAGGGCGCGTCCTTGGGGAGGCCCTTCACCCGTTTCTTGAAGGCGATGCGGGTGCCGTCGGGGGACAGGGAGGGGCACTCCACGTTGCTGTGGAGCGTGGTGACCGTGCGGGCCCGCAGGTTGCTGCGGACCAGGTAGGTCGTGCCCTTCGTCGCCAGTGTCGCGTAGAACGTGCGGTCGTCGGCCGCGAAGGTCACCTCCCAGAAGTTCACGTCCGCCGCCCGGTAGGTCCTGCCGTCCTTGATGACGCGGTACGCCTCAAGCGAGGGGGTCAGCACGCCGGTACGGGTGTCCACGATCGCCGTGCGGGTCGAGAAGTTCGTACCGGCGTACGAGTCCCCGCCCACGAAGACGGTCCAGGCCGCGTAATGGCCGCTGGGGGAGACCCGGGCGCGGGAGGGGATGCCGGGGACGTCGTAGTGCGCCCTTTCGCGCAGGGCCGTGTCGAGGATCAGCGCGCGGTAGGTGTCCGAGACCGCGCCGTGGACGGCCTGGAGGCACACTCCGGTGCCCGAAGCGGCGTAGAAGCGCAGGCACTTGACGCCCGACGCCGTGCGCGGGCCGGCGGGGTCGGTGGCCGGGACCGACGCGAGCTCGTCGCGGTGCGGGCCCCACGCCAAGTTGCGGAACACCAGGCGGCCGGGCTCCGTCAGGGTGACCGTGCCGGAGGCGACCCGGGGGCCGCCCGCCTGGGGCTGGTTTCTGCGCTCGGCCCGCGCCGAGGCGTGCAGCACCGAGGCCGTGGCGACCCCCGCCAGCAGCACCAGAGCCGTGAGCAGGACCAGGATGCGGGTGTGTGCCGTCATACCGTGCCTTCCGTGCGCACAGGAGCCCTGCCGTGGGGGCGCAGGGACAGAGCGAACGCCGCGCAGACGGCCAGCGCCGCCGTCGACGTCATGAGTGCCGTACGGTCGCCCCACAGCGTCCAGGCCGCTCCGAACGCCAGCGAGCAGGAGAAACGGGCCAGCGCCTGGCCCGTCTGCACAAGAGCGAGACCGGACGAGCGAAGGGCTTCCGGGACGCTGTCGGACGCCGCCGCCATCAGCACACCGTCGGTCGCCGCGTAGAAGCCTCCGTGCAGGGCGAGCACGAGATAGGGCAGCGCGGTCGAGTGCCAGGAGGTGAGCAGCAGGGCGTACGCCAGAAGCAGCGCGCCGTGGCCCGCGAGGAAGATCCGCCAGCGGCCGACCCGGTCGGCGAGTCGTCCCAGCGGCACCGCCAGCAGCAGGAAGGCCGCCGCCGTGCCCAGCGGCAGCAGAGCGAACCAGCGGTCGGGCACGCCGAGGCGCCGTTGCAGCAGCAGATAGACGAAGGAGTCGCTGACCGTCGCGAGGCCCAGCAACAGCGCGCAGACCGTGATCCGGCGCAGATCGCGGCGGCGCAGGAGGGCCAGGGCGGCGCGGAGGGTCGGCCGGATTCCGTCGCCGGGTTCCGTGCCGCGGCCGCCACCCGGTACGAACAGCACCAGCACCAGCACGCCCACGACGGCCACGCAGAAGCTCACCGTGAACACCGTGTCGTACCCGTCCACCGTGGCCCGCAGGATCAGGAAGGCCACGAGCGGGCCGAGCAGCGCGCCCGCCGTGTCCATCGCGCGGTGCACTCCGAAGGCACGACCACGGGTCTCCGGCGTGCTGGACAGGGAGATCAGCGCGTCCCGGGGCGCCGTGCGCAGGCCCTTGCCGGTGCGGTCGGCGGCCAGGACCAGGCCGATGGGGGTCAGGGAGTGCGCCAGCAGCAGGAGCGGTTTGCACAGCGCCGAGATGCCGTAGCCGAACCCCGCCACCCACTTGTGCCGGCCGTTGCCCCGGTCGGCGAGATGGCCTCCGGCCAGCCGTACGAGCGCGGAGAAGCCGTTGTAGATCCCGTCCAGGAGCCCGAAGCCCAGCGGGGAGAGGCCGAGGCCCGCCACCAGGTACAGCGGGAGCACCGCCGTGACCATCTCGGACGAGACGTCGGTGATCAGGCTGACCGTGCCGAGCGCGAGCACCGTCGGTGCGACCGCGGACAGGCGCCGCCCGGTGGAGGACCGGACGGCGCCGTCCGCGGACACCGGCGCCGGGTTTCCGGCGCGGCTGTCCGCGACGTACATCTCAGGACGTCCAGATGCCGGTGATGTCCTTGGCGGAGGCCGCGTTGCCCGCGTGCGTCGTCAGGCCCTGCGTGTCCTCCAGGGTGCGCAGCAGGTCGTAGTAGTTGTACGTGGTGGAGCTGCTGGACCCCGCCGCCACCTGTTGGCCGTACAGGACGGTCGGGATGCGGTTGCCGCTGAGCCGGTTGTCCTCGTCGAAGGTGACGACGAGCAGACTGTTGTGGGTCTTGGCCCACGTGGTGTATGCGCCCAGGTTGTTCTTCAGCCAGGTGTCACCGGTCGACACCGAGCAGTCGTGCATGTCGCTGCACAGGTTGGGGACCACGAAGGACAGCTGAGGCAGCGTGGAGTAGTCGGTGGGGAACTGCGCGAAGGTCTTCGCGCTCGACGTGGGCACGTTGCTGAAACCGAACCAGGGGTTGTGCTTGCGCGCGTAGTTGCCGCTGCTGCACGTGGTCGAGCCCTGGCTGGGCAGCGTCTCGTTGTAGCTCCCCCAGCTCCGGCCCGCGGCGATGAGCTCCGAGGCCAGGTTCCGGGCGGAGGAGAAGCCGGGCGTGTAGCAGCTGTCGTCCGTGATGCCCTGGGTGGAACCGGAGAACAGCGCGAAGTAGTTGGGCTGGCTGGGGTGGGTGATGGCGTACGACTGGGTGAGGTTGGCGCCGCCGCTCTTGAGCGAGTTGATGTACGGGGCGCTGGAGGAGCCGATCACCTGGCTGTACGCGTGGTTCTCGAAGACCACGACGACCACGTGGTCCGGGCTGGGGACGGCGCCCGCGGCGTGCGCGGGGGACTCGCCGCCGAGCCCGGTCCACAACCCGATCGCCGCCGCGGCGAACGCCGCCGCGGACGCCACGACGGCACGGCCGCGGCGGTACAGGGAACTGCCGGACACTTGGACCTCCGGTGGGGGGAGGGTACGGGGCGGCGGTGCGCACAGAGCATGCACACGCCAAAATGCCCGTGGTCCACGGTGCCTGCCCCGGCGGGTGAAGAGCGGGTGAATTGCTATTTCGCGGCCGGCCCCGTCGGTGTCCCGAGGCGGGCGTGGCTCCTTCGGCGGCCTCCGCCGGGCTGGGGCACACCGGTCGGGCCTTCCGCCCGCGCCTACGGCTTCGTCGGCCCCGTCCGGTTCGGGCGCATGTACGGTTGCGCTCTGCGCCACCCCGGAGGCGCCGCCGCGGTCCGGGCGCGGCACCGGTCCCGTATCGTCCGGCACCGCACGGCGCCCCCGGCCCGCACTGCGGTTACGCTCAAAGTCTCAGGACCTTGATCCAGGGCGGGAGGCCGAGGGATGACCGTGCCGCAGGGGCGCAGGAGCAGTACCTTCACCCGGCTGCTGAGGCACGGCTTCACCGATCCATCCGCCGCCGAGCGGCTCCTGGAGAGCGTCGAGCTGGCGCCCATAAGGTCCGATCCCGTCCTGCTGGAGGCGCTCGGCGCGACCGCCGACCCCGATCTGGCACTGCACGGTCTCGTCCGGCTGCTGGAGGCGCAGCCCGCCCCCACCGCCCGGCGCGAACTGCTCGACACCCTGATCTCGGCCAAGCCCCTGCGCGACCGGCTGCTCGGTGTCCTCGGCGCCTCCGCCGCGCTCGCCGACCACCTCGCCCGTCATCCCGGCGACTGGCACGTGCTGGTCACCTACGAGCCGCAGGACCTCCACCCCGGTGTGGCGGAGTTCGAACGTCAGCTCGCCGGGGTCGCCGACCCGGTCTTGCTGCGCGTCGCCTACCGCCGCTGTCTGCTGTCGGTCGCGGCACGCGACGTGTGCGGCACCACGGACGTGGCCCAGACCGCTGCCGAACTGGCGGACCTCGCCACCGCCACCCTGCGCGCCGCCCTCGCCATGGCCCGGGCGGCGGCCCCCGACGACGCGGCGAGCTGCCGGCTCGCGGTGATCGCCATGGGCAAGTGCGGCGGCCACGAGCTGAACTACGTCTCCGACGTGGACGTCATCTTCGTCGGCGAGCCCGGCAACGGCGCCGACGAGCGCAAGGCACTGCAGGCCGCGACCCGGCTCGCCTCGCACATGATGCGGATCTGCTCCGAGACGACCGTGGAGGGCAGCATCTGGCCCGTCGACGCCAATCTGCGGCCCGAGGGCAGGAACGGCCCACTCGTGCGCACCCTCGGCAGCCACCTCGCGTACTACCAGCGCTGGGCCAAGACCTGGGAGTTCCAGGCCCTGCTCAAGGCGCGCCCGGTGGCCGGCGACACCGGACTGGGCGAGGAGTACGTCGCCACCCTCGCCCCGCTCGTGTGGCAGGCCGCCGAGCGCGAGAACTTCGTCGCCGATGTGCAGAAGATGCGCCGCCGGGTGGTCGCCAACATCCCCGTCAGGGAGGTCGAGCGCGAACTCAAGCTCGGTCCGGGAGGCCTCAGGGACGTCGAGTTCGCCGTCCAGCTGCTGCAGTTGGTGCACGGCCGGTCCGACACCTCGCTGCGCAGCGGAAGCACCCTGGACGCGCTGAAGGCACTCGCGGCCGGGGGCTACGTCGGGCGCGCCGACGCCGTGCAACTCGACGAGGCGTACCGGTTCCTGCGGTCTCTCGAGCACCGCATCCAGCTGTACCGGCTGCGCCGTACCCATCTCGTCCCCGAGGACGTGGCAGATCTGCGGCGCCTCGGCCGCTCCCTCGGCCTGCGCACCGACCCCGTCGACGCACTGCGGCGCGAGTGGAAGCGGCACACCAGCGTCGCACGCCGGCTGCACGAGAAGCTCTTCTACCGGCCGCTGCTCGACGCCGTCGCCCAACTGGCCCCCGGCGAGGCCCGGCTGAGCCCCGACGCGGCCCGGGAACGGCTCGTGGCGCTCGGCTACGCGGACCCGGCGGCCGCGCTGCGCCACCTGGAGGCGCTGGCGTCCGGGGTCACCCGCAAGTCCGCCATCCAGCGCACCCTGCTGCCCGTGCTGCTCGGCTGGTTCGCCGACTCCGCCGACCCGGACGCCGGTCTGCTCAATTTTCGCAAGGTGTCGGACGCGCTCGGCAAGACGCCGTGGTACCTGCGGCTGCTGCGGGACGAGGGCGCGGCCGCCGAGAACCTCGCCCGCGTCCTGTCCGCCGGCCGGCTCGCCCCCGACCTGCTGATGCGCGCGCCCGAGGCGGTGGCCCTCCTGGGCGACGGTGAGGGCGGCGGGCTCGAGCCCCGCCCGCGCGCCCACCTGGAACAGGAGATCCTCGCCGCGGTCGGCCGCGCGGAGAACGCCGAGCAGGCGGTCGCCTTCGCGCGCGGAGTACGGCGGCGCGAGCTGTTCCGTACGGCCGCCGCGGACATCGTCGGCTCGTACGGCAGCGAGGAGGCCCCGGCCCCGTCCGACCAGGGCGCGCTGATCGACATGGTCGGCGGCGCGGTCTCGGACCTGACGGCGGCCACCCTCGCAGGCACGCTCCGCGCCGTGGTTCGCGGAGGCTGGGGAGACACCCTGCCCACCCGGTTCGCGGTCATCGGCATGGGCCGCTTCGGCGGACACGAGCTGGGCTACGGATCCGACGCGGACGTGCTGTTCGTGCACGAGCCACGGGAGGGCGTGGACGAGCGGGAGGCGGGGGAGGCGGCGAACAAGGTGGTCGCCGAGATGCGGCGGTTGCTCCAGCTGCCCAGCACCGACCCGCCGCTGCTGGTCGACGCCGATCTGCGGCCCGAGGGTAAGTCCGGACCGCTCGTGCGCACCCTTACGTCGTACGAGGCGTACTACCGGCGCTGGTCGCTCACCTGGGAGTCACACGCGCTGCTGCGGGCCGAGCCCGTCGCGGGGGACGAGGACCTCGGTCGTCGCTTCATCGAGCTGGTCGACCCGCTGCGGTACCCGGCGGGGGGCCTCGGCGACGAGGCCGTACGGGAGATCAGGCGCCTGAAGGCCCGCATGGAGTCGGAACGGCTGCCGAGGGGCGCCGACAAGACGCTCCACACCAAGCTGGGCCGGGGCGGTCTGTCGGACGTGGAATGGACGGTCCAGCTGCTGCAGCTACGGCACGGCCGGGAGGAACCGGGCCTGCGCACCACCCGCACCCGCGCCGCGCTCGCCGCGGCCCACGCCGCGGGACTGATCCCTGACATGGAGGCGGCGATACTGGACGAGGCCTGGGTCCTCGCCTCGCGGGTGCGCAACGCCGTGATGCTGGTGCGGGGCCGGGCGGGCGACACCTTCCCGTCCCAGAGCCGGGAGCTCGCCGCGGTGGGCCGCTACCTGGGGTACGGGCCGGGGCACGTGGGCGACATGCTCGACGACTACCGGCGCACGACCCGCAGGGCCAGGACGGTCGTGGAGGAGCTGTTCTACGGAACGTAGCCGCCGCCACCGACGGTGACAGGCGTCAGGCTCCGGTGCCAGGTGCGCGGCAGTGCGTAGGGCATGGCTCCGTACCACAACGACGCCACCGCGAAACCGACCGTCAGACAGACCGTTCCGCCCACGGCGTCCAGCCAGAAATGGTTCGCCGTGGCAACGATCACCAGGAGGGTCCCCGCCGGGTACAGCAGCCCCAGCACCCGCACCCAGGGCACCGTCGCCAGAGCGAAGATGGTCAGGCCGCACCACAGCGACCAGCCGATGTGCATCGACGGCATCGCCGCGTACTGGTTCGACATGTGTTTCAGGTCGCCCGACGCCATCGAGCCCCAGGTGTGGTGGACCATCACCGTGTCCACGAAGTCGCCACCGTCCATCAGCCGCGGCGGGGCGAGCGGGAAGAAGTAGTATCCGAGCAACGCCACGGCCGTGGTGGCGAACAGAGCGAGCCGCGTCGCCGCGTACCGGCCCGGATGGCTGCGGTACAGCCATACGAGGACACCCAGCGTCACCACGAAGTGCAGTGTGGCGTAGTAGTAGTTCATCCCCACGATCAGCCATGTCGCGGAATTGGCGGCGTGGTTGACCGAGTCCTCCACGGCGATTCCCATGTGCTGCTCGACTCGCCACAGCCAGTCGGCGTTGTTCAGCGCCGCGGCCTTCTGCTCCGGCACGGCGTTGCGGATCAGCGAGTACGTCCAGTAACTCACCGCGATGAGGAGGATTTCGAACCAGAATCGAGGGCGCCGGGGAGTACGGATCCGTCGCAGCAGGCCCTGCCTCGCGCGATCCTCGGTCTCCTCCGTGACAGTGCCGGCGGTCTGCCTCCGGCCGTCCACCGCAGTCACGGTCTCGTCACCCATAGGCACAGAGTCTGCCAGATAAGCGTTCCCCCACCGATCATCCCCTGGAAGGGTTCCGGCCGCATGTTCTCCATCCCGCGGACCCCAAGGGGCCCGGGGGACTACTGCCTAGGGACGACTTCGGTCACCAGGAGCAGAAGCCGTCGACCCTCGCACCACCAGCTCCGGCATGAACACGAATTCACTGTGCGGCGCGGGCGTCCCACCGATCTCCTCCAGCAACGTCCGCACGGCCGCCTGACCCATGGCCGGGACCGGCTTGCGGATCGTCGTCAGCGGCGGGTCCGTGAAGGCGATCAGCGGGGAGTCGTCGAAACCCACCACCGAGATGTCCGTGGGCACTTCCAGCCCCCGCTGGCGTGCCGCGCGTATCGCGCCGAGCGCCATCATGTCGCTCGCGCACACCACCGCCGTGCACTCCCGGTCGATCAGCGCGGACGCCGCCGCCTGTCCGCCCTCCAGCGTGTACAGCGAGTGCTGGATCAGCCGTGACTCGATGTCGTCGGTGGACAGCCCGAGCTGTTCCTGCACGGTGCGGACGAAGCCCTCTATCTTCCGCTGCACCGGCACGAACCGCTTGGGCCCGAGGGCCAGCCCGATCCGCGTGTGCCCCAGCGACACCAGGTGCGTGACCGCGAGGGACATCGCGGCGCGGTCATCG
Source organism: Streptomyces sp. CA-106110 (assembly GCF_050936285.1). Taxonomy (NCBI): domain Bacteria; kingdom Bacillati; phylum Actinomycetota; class Actinomycetes; order Kitasatosporales; family Streptomycetaceae; genus Streptomyces; species Streptomyces sp. CA-106110. Next base: position 8,489,004 of record NZ_JBNJNB010000001.1, read on the forward strand.
GGGGAGATGAACGGCGCCTCGACCTTGGGCGAGAAGCCGTCCACGAGCACGTAGGGCACGCCCTGGGCGCGCAGCCGCTCATAGCGCTGGACATCGGCGGTGGTGTCGGCGTGCAGCCCCGAGACATAGATGATGCCCGCGACCCCGCGGTCCACGAGCATCTCGGTCAGCTCGTCCTCCGTGGAGCCGCCCGGCGTCTGGGTCGCCAGCACCGGCGTGTACCCCTGACGGGTCAGCGCCTGGCCGATGACCTGCGCCAGGGCCGGGAATATCGGGTTCTCCAGCTCCGGAGTGATCAGGCCCACCAGGCCCTCGCTGCGCTGCCGCAGCCGCACGGGGCGCTCGTAGCCGAGTACGTCCAGGGCGGCGAGGACGGATTGGCGGGTGGTCGCGGCGACGCCCGGCTTGCCGTTCAGGACACGGCTGACCGTCGCCTCGCTGACGCCCGCCTGGGCCGCGATGTCGGCAAGGCGTGTGGTCACGGGATGGGACTGTACCGGCCGTATGTCCGGTTGCCCACCAAAGGGACGCCGGCTCCGGGCGGTAGAACGGCCCGCTGCGGGCTGCTGCGTCATCGCGCTCCCTCGTGTTCGTCTCGGCGTCCGGTCCGCAACAGGATCGTCCCTCGTGGCGGTGACGTATGGCAAGAGCTTGCAGAGTCTTGCACAAGTGGCCGGCTTCCCCGCCGATCAGGCACAAGGCAAGACACCAGGCCCTCACGACCAGATCACGGCCCGGTAACCATCGTCGGCTCTTTCACTTTTTTGCTGCAAGGCCTTTCGCAAGGCTTACATCGCTGTTACGTTCACGTCGCCCGGCGGCCGCAACGGCGCAGTCGGCAAGTCGACAGGGGCGGCGGACGGGACCGCCACCTGTAGCACACGGGCTTTCACCCTCAAGGAGAACTCATGCGGCGTGGCATAGCGGCCAGCGCGCTGGTGGCGTCCCTCGCCCTCGCGGCGACGGCGTGCGGCGGGAGCGACAGCGGCGGCGACAAGTCGGACGGCCCGGTGACCATCACGTGGTGGGACACCTCCAACGCCACCAATGAGGCGCCGACGTACAAGGCACTGGTCGCGGACTTCGAGAAGGCCAATCCGAAGATCAAGGTCAAGTACGTCGACGTCCCCTTCGACCAGGCGCAGAACAAGTTCGACACCGCCGCCGGCTCCAAGGGCGCCCCCGACGTGCTGCGCTCCGAGGTCGGCTGGACCCCCGCCTTCGCGAAGAAGGGCTACTTCCTGCCGCTGGACGGCACCGAGGCCCTCGCGGACAAGGACAAGTTCCAGGCCAGCCTGATCCAGCAGGCCCAGTACGAGGGCAAGACCTACGGTGTGCCCATCGTCACCGACACCCTGGCGCTCGTCTACAACAAGGCCCTCTTCCAGAAGGCCGGCATCACCGAGGCCCCCAAGACCTGGGACGAGCTGAAGTCCGACGCCGCCAAGGTCAAGGACAAGGCCGGCGTCGACGGCTACTGGGGCTCCACCCAGGCCTACTACGCGCAGTCCTTCCTCTACGGCGAGGGCACCGACACGGTCGACGCCTCCGCCAAGAAGATCACCGTCAACTCGGACGCCGCGAAGAAGGCCTACGGCACCTGGCTGAGCCTGTTCTCCGGCAAGGGCCTGCACAAGGCCGACACCACCGCCGACGCCTACGCCCACATCCAGGACGCGTTCGTCAACGGCAAGGTCGCCGCGATCATCCAGGGCCCCTGGGAGATCACGAACTTCTACAAGGGCTCGGCCTTCACGGACAAGTCCAACCTCGGCATCGCCACCGTCCCGGCCGGCTCGGCCGGCAAGGCGGGCGCCCCGACCGGCGGCCACAACCTCTCCGTGTACGCCGGCTCGGACAAGGCCCACCAGGAGGCGGCCCTGAAGTTCGTCAACTTCATGACCTCGGCCAAGTCCCAGGAGACCATCGCCCTGAAGAACTCCACGCTGCCCACGCGTGACGACGCCTACAGCGCGCAGGTCAAGGCCGACCCCGGCATCGCCGGCTACCAGGGCGTGCTCGCCGCCGCCCAGCCGCGCCCGGCGCTGCCCGAGTACAGCTCGCTGTGGGGCCCGCTCGACACCGAGCTGCCCAAGATCGCCGGTGGCAAGGAGCCCCTGGACAAGGGCCTGAGCAACGCCGAGCTCGCGATCGCCAAGCTGGTTCCGGACTTCAGCAAGTAAGCCCGTGTGGCCGCCGGATCCTCCTCGCAGAAGGGGGAAGGATCCGGCGGCCGCCGGCCTGTGCCCAGGCCCCTCCCCTGACCCGCAGACCTTCGAGAAGGTTGTCGAACCATGACAGTCGTCATCGACCGCGCCACCGGCAAGCGCCGCGGTGACCGCGCCCCGCGGCCCGGCCTGGGCCGGCGCCTGAAGAACGGGTACCAGAAGCACTGGTACGCGTACGCCATGATCACCCCGGTGGCCGTCGTGCTCGGGGTGCTGGTGCTGTACCCGCTGGTGTACGGCCTCTATCTCACGCTCACCGACGCCAACAGCCTCAACACCGCCCGCACGATCGGCGTCAACCACATCGACGCCACCTACAAGTTCATCGGGCTCGACAACTACAAGGACATCCTGTTCGGGCCGACGTCGTACGACCGCTTCTGGTCGCACTTCGTATGGACGATCGTGTGGACCGTCTCCTGTGTCGTCCTGCACTACAGCATCGGCCTCGGCCTCGCTCTGCTGCTCAACCAGAAGTTCCGCGGCCTGACGTTCTACCGCCTCATCCTGGTCCTGCCCTGGGCCGTGCCCACCTTCGTGACCGTCTTCGGCTGGCGGTTCATGCTCGCCGACGGCGGCATCATCAACGCCGCCCTCCACGCCCTCCATCTGCCGACACCCCTGTGGCTGGAGGACACCTTCTGGCAGCGGGCCGCCGCGATCCTGGTGAACACCTGGTGCGGTGTGCCGTTCATGATGCTCTCGCTGCTCGGCGGCCTGCAGGCCATCGACACCTCGCTGTACGAGGCAGCAGAGATGGACGGCGCGAGCGCCTGGCAGCGCTTCCGGTACGTCACCCTGCCGGGCCTGCGAGCCGTCAGCTCCACCGTCGTGCTCCTCGGCATCATCTGGACGTTCAACCAGTTCGCCATCATCTTCCTGCTGTTCGGCAACACCGCGCCGGACGCCCAGATCCTTGTCACCTGGGCGTACCAGTTGGGCTTCGGTCAGCAGCCGCGCGACTTCGCGCAGTCCGCGGCCTACGGCATCCTGCTGCTGGCCATCCTGATCGTCTTCACCTCCTTCTACCGCCGCTGGCTGAACCGCAATGACCAGCAGCTCGCGATCTGAGGCAGGAGTCCCCATGAGCACGACCACCGTCGAGACCTCCGCCGCGGTGACCAAGCAGTCCGGCGCGGACGCCCCGCGGCGCAGGGCGCGCAGACGCGGCGAGCGCGGTCCCGTCGCGACCCTCGGCACCCACGCCACGCTGATCGTGGCGAGCCTGATCGCCTTCTTCCCGGTCGGCTGGCTGATCTTCCTGTCGCTGGGCCCGGACAAGGACGACTACCTGCACCCCGGGCACATCTGGCACACGATGACGCTGGACAACTACTCGTTCGTCCTGCAGCACACGAGCTTCTTCGACTGGCTGAAGAGCACGCTCATCGTCGTGGCGGGCACCACGGTCATCGGCGTGATGATCGCCGCCACCACCGGCTACGCGGTGTCCCGGATGCGCTTCCCCGGCTACAAGAAGTTCATGTGGGTGCTGCTGCTCACCCAGATGTTCCCGATCGCCGTCCTGATCGTGCCGATGTACCAGATCATGTCGGACCTGGGACTCATCGACACCTACCTCGGGCTCATCCTGATCAACAGCACGACGATCGTGCCGTACTGCGCGTGGCTGCTGAAGGGCTACTTCGACACGATCCCCTTCGAGATCGACGAGGCCGGCCGGGTCGACGGACTCACGCCCTTCGGCACCTTCGTCCGGCTGATTCTGCCGCTCGCCAGGCCCGGTCTCGCGGTCGCCGCCTTCTACGCCTTCCTCACCGCGTTCGGCGAGGTGGCCTTCGCCTCGACGTTCATGCTGAGCGACGACAAGTACACCTTCGCCGTCGGTCTGCAGAGCTTCATCAGCGAACACGACGCCCAGCGGAACCTGATGGCGGCCACCGCGGTGCTGATCGCGATACCCGTCTCCATCTTCTTCTACCTCGTGCAGAAGAACCTGGTGACCGGCCTCACCGCGGGCGGCACCAAGGGCTGACCCGCCCCCCGGGCTCCCGCGCGCCTGACCCGCGCGGGTGGCGGCCGCGGTGCCCATCCGACCCCGCTGTCACCGCGGCCGCCGCATCACCCCTCGCCCCTCCACAAAGACCTACTCCTTCCGCCCGGCTCCGCCCGGGCGGAAGGACCCCCACCGCATCAAGGACGCCATGAGCCAGCACCCCGCCGACCAGGCCCCGAACACCGCCCTCGCCACCGTCGCCACCACCCATCGCGACTGGTGGCGCGACGCGGTGATCTACCAGGTCTATCCGCGCAGCTTCGCCGACAGCAACGGCGACGGCATGGGAGACCTGGAGGGCGTACGTTCCCGTCTCCCGTATCTGCGCGACCTCGGCGTGGACGCCGTATGGCTCAGTCCCTTCTATGCCTCGCCGCAGGCCGACGCCGGCTACGACGTCGCCGACTACCGTGCCGTCGACCCCATGTTCGGCAGCCTCCTGGACGCCGACGCGCTGATCCGCGACGCTCACGGTCTGGGGCTGCGCATCATCGTCGACCTGGTCCCGAACCACTCCTCCGACCAGCACGAGTGGTTCAAGCGGGCGCTCGCCGAGGGGCCCGGCTCGCCGCTCCGGGAGCGCTACCACTTCCGCCCCGGCAAGGGTGAGAACGGCGAACTGCCGCCCAACGACTGGGAGTCCATCTTCGGCGGCCCGGCGTGGACCCGGGTGCCGGACGGCGAGTGGTACCTCCACCTCTTCGCGCCCGAGCAGCCGGACTTCAACTGGAACCACCCCGCCGTCGGCGACGAGTTCCGCTCCATCCTGCGCTTCTGGCTCGACATGGGCGTCGACGGCTTCCGTATCGACGTCGCCCACGGTCTGGTGAAGGCCGAGGGCCTGCCCGACCTCGGCAGCCATGACCAGCTCAAGCTGCTGGGCAACGATGTCATGCCGTTCTTCGACCAGGACGGCGTCCACGACATCTACCGCCAGTGGCGCACGATCCTGGACGAGTACGCGGGCGAGCGCATCTTCGTCGCCGAGGCCTGGACCCCCACCGTGGAGCGCACCGCCCACTACGTCCGCCCCGACGAACTGCACCAGGCCTTCAACTTCCAGTACCTGAGCACCGCCTGGGACGCCGCCGAGCTCCGTGGCGTCATCGACCGGACTCTCGAGGCCATGCGCCCGGTCGGCGCCCCGGCCACCTGGGTGCTCTCGAACCACGACGTGACCCGGCACGCCACCCGCTTCGCCAACCCGCCCGGCCTCGGCACGCAGATCCGCACGGCCGGCGACCGTGAGCTGGGGCTCCGGCGAGCGAGGGCCGCCACTCTGCTCATGCTGGCGCTGCCCGGATCGGCCTATGTCTACCAGGGCGAGGAACTCGGTCTGCCGGACGTGGTCGACCTTCCCGACGAGGTGCGCCAGGACCCGGCGTACTTCCGGGGCGCAGGACAGGACGGCTTCCGCGACGGCTGCCGTGTCCCGATCCCGTGGACCCGCACCGGTTCGTCGTACGGCTTCGGCACCGGTGGCAGCTGGCTGCCCCAGCCGGCCGGCTGGGGCGAACTGAGCGTCGAGGCGCAGCAGGGCGTGGCCGGCTCCACCCTGGAGCTGTACCGTGCGGCGCTCGCCGTGCGGCGCGAGCAGCCCGCCCTCGGCGCGGGCGACTCGGTCGAGTGGCTGCGGGCGCCCGAGGGCGTGCTGGCCTTCCGGCGCGGGGACTTCGTCTGTGTCGCCAACACCACCGGTGAGTCGGTCGCGGTGCCGGAGTACGGCCGTGTGCTGCTCGCCAGCGGCGAGGTGACCGAGGCGGACGGCGAGGCGAAGGTGCCCGCCGACACCACGGTGTGGTGGACCACCGCCTGACGCACCGCAAGTTCTTTCGTCCGGCTTTCCGGGGCCCGTCGTCCTTGTGCGGACGGCGGGCCCCGTTGTCTTCCCATGTGGGTTCGCGCAGCTCCAACAGGCCGCAATCCGGCCCTATTTCGCGTAGGTGACAGGAACATGTCCCGGGGGTTGACCACTGTGGTCGGGCCTCGTACGGTCTGCTCCACTGCAAGTAGTTGAAAACTTGCAGCAATTCCCCTCAGGTGATCTCAGGATCTCCGACGGGCTCCCCAGTACATCCTTCGACGGAGAAGGAACCCCCACACATGACCAGCAGAACGCTCTCCGGCGCCCTCGCCCTGGTGGCGACCGCGTCGGTCGCACTCGCCGTCCCCGCGGGGACAGCCCAGGCCTCCCCGCCGGGCACCAAAGACGTCACCGCGGTCCTCTTCGAGTGGAACTTCGCCTCGGTCGCCAAAGAGTGCACCAGCACCCTCGGCCCGGCCGGCTACGGCTATGTCCAGGTCTCCCCGCCCGCCGAGCACATCCAGGGCGCGCAGTGGTGGACGTCCTACCAGCCGGTGAGCTACCGGATCGCCGGCCGTCTCGGTGACCGCACGGCCTTCCAGAGCATGGTCAACACCTGTCACGCGGCGGGCGTGAAGGTCGTCGTCGACACCGTCGTCAACCACATGTCGGCCGGCAGCGGCACCGGCACGGGAGGCTCGTCGTACACGAAGTACGACTATCCCGGCCTGTACTCGTCCGCCGACTTCGACGACTGCACCGCCCAGGTCACCAACTACCAGGACCGGTGGAACGTCCAGCACTGCGAACTGGTGGGCCTCGCCGACCTGGACACCGGTGAGGAGTACGTCCGTAAGACGATCGCCGGGTACATGAACGACCTGCTCAGCCTGGGCGTGGACGGCTTCCGCATCGACGCGGCCAAGCACATACCGGCGGACGACCTGGCGAACATCAAGTCCCGGCTGACCAACCCCTCCGCCTACTGGAAGCAGGAGGTCATCTACGGCGCGGGCGAGGCGGTCCAGCCGACCGAGTACACCGGCAACGGCGACGTCCAGGAGTTCCGCTACGCCTACGACCTCAAGCGCGTCTTCACCAGCGAGAAGCTCGCCTACCTGAGCAACTACGGCGAGGGCTGGGGCTACTTGAGCAGCTCGGTCGCCGGTGTCTTCGTGGACAACCACGACACCGAGCGCAACGGCTCGACCCTGAACTACAAGAGCGGCGCCGACTACACGCTGGCCAACGTCTTCATGCTGGCCTGGCCCTACGGCGCCCCCGACATCAACTCCGGCTACGAGTGGTCCGACGCGGACGCCGGCCCGCCGAACGGCGGTCAGGTGAACGCCTGCTGGCAGAACGGCTGGAAGTGCCAGCACGCCTGGCCCGAGATCAAGTCGATGGTCGCCTTCCGCAACGCCACGCGCGGCCAGGCGGTCACCAAGTGGTGGGACAACGGGAACAACCTGATCGCGTTCGGTCGTGGCACCAAGGGCTATGTGGTGGTCAACCACGAGACCACCACGGCCGACCGGTGGTTCGAGACCTCGCTGCCCGCCGGCACCTACTGCGATGTGCAGGGCAACAGGACCGTGACGGTGAACAGCACTGGCTGGTTCGAGGCGTCGGTCGCCCCGAACACCGCGCTCGCCATCTACGCGGGCAAGTCGAGCTGCTGACCGGCTGACAGGCCCGCCCGGGCTCCGCGCCCTCCGGCTTGCGCCGGAGGGCGCTCCGTCGCGCCCGCCGCGCAACGACCGGGCGTGCGGGGCCGATTGAGGCGCGTCGAAAATTGGCTCTGAAAGTCCTTGCCGTGAGTTTCACAACTCTTGCTGTAAGCGTTTCGGTGGCGATACGGTCGCGCGGGCGCCCGGCGACGGAGCCGTGCCGCGACGCAGGGGTCGGACCCGATCGAGCCGCAAGCGCAAGGAGTTCAGCCTGTGATACCGAGATGGCCGGCGCCCCGGAGGCGCCGTTTCCCGAGCCGGAGAAGGGTCACGGCCCTCACCGTCGTCGCGCTCGCCGCGGCGCTCCTGCCGCCCCTCGCCGCCCGGGCGGCCACCCCGCCCGCGCCTCCGTCCGACGCGCGGCTCGCGGCCGAGCCCGCGCGGCACGACGACACCCGCGAGCAGTTCTACTTCGTCATGCCGGACCGTTTCGCCAACGAGGACACCTCCAACGACCGCGGGGGTCTGACCGGTTCCCGCCTGGCCACCGGCTACGACCCCACCGACAAGGGCTTCTACCAGGGCGGCGACCTCAAGGGCCTCACCAAGCGGCTCGACTACATCAAGGGGCTCGGCACCACCGCCATCTGGATGGCGCCGATCTTCAAGAACCAGCCGGTCCAGGGCACCGGTTCCGACGCGTCGGCCGGCTATCACGGCTACTGGATCACCGACTTCACCCGGGTCGACCCGCACTTCGGCACCAACGAGGACCTGCGGACCCTCATCGCCACGGCGCACGCCAAGGGCATGAAGGTCTTCTTCGACGTCATCACGAACCACACCGCCGACGTCGTCGACTATCAAGAGAAGTCCTACGACTACCTCTCCAAGGGCGCTTTCCCGTACCTGACCAAGGACGGGCGGCCCTTCGACGACGCCGACTACGCCGACGGCACGAAGGGCTTCCCGGCCACGGACGCCGGCTCCTTCCCGCGCACGCCCGTCGTCCCCGCCGCGAAGAAGGACGTCAAGGTCCCCTCGTGGCTCAACGACCCGACGATGTACCACAACCGCGGCGACTCCACGTACGCAGGCGAGTCCACCACGTACGGCGACTTCTCCGGTCTTGACGACCTGTGGACCGAACGTCCCGAGGTCGTCAGGGGCATGGAGAAGATCTACGAGCGCTGGGTGCGCGACTTCGGCGTCGACGGTTTCCGGATCGACACCGTGAAGCACGTGGACATGGAGTTCTGGACCCAGTGGGCGACGGCGCTCGACACGTACGCCGCCGCGCACGGACGGAAGAATTTCTTCATGTTCGGCGAGGTCTACTCCGCCGACCCGTCGATCACCTCGCCGTACGTCACCCAGGGCCGTCTCGACGCCACGCTCGACTTCCCGTTCCAGGAGGCGGCCCGCGAGTACGCCTCCCAGGGCGCGAGCGCGCAGAAGCTCGCCGGTGTCTTCGGGGACGACTACAAGTACACGAGCGGCAAGGCCAACGCGTACGAGCAGGTCACCTTCCTCGGCAACCACGACATGGGCCGTATCGGGTACTTCCTGAAGCAGGACGACCCCAAGGCCACCGACGCCCGGCTGCTCGCCATGGACAAGCTGGCCAACGAGCTGATGTTCCTCAGTCGCGGCAACCCGGTCGTCTACTACGGCGACGAGCAGGGCTTCACCGGGTCGGGCGGCGACAAGGACGCCCGCCAGACGATGTTCGCCTCCAAGGTCGCGGACTACCTGGACGACGACGAGATCGGCACCGACCGTACGCACGCCGACGACGCCTATGACACGAGCGCGCCGCTCTACCGGCAGATCAGCGCTCTCTCCAAGCTGCGCAAGGACAACCCCGCACTCGCCGACGGAGTCCAGACCGAGCGGTACGCGGCCGACGGCGCTGGCATCTACGCCTTCTCCCGCACGGGCGGCGACGGCACGGAGTACGTCGTCGCCTTCAACAACGCCGGCGAGCAGAGGACGGCCACCTTCGCCACCGGGTCCGCCGGCACGGCCTTCCGCGGTATATACGGGACCAACGGGTCGGTCACGAGCGATGCCGACAAGAAGGTCACCGTCACCGTCCCGGCCGGGTCCGCCGTCGTCCTGAAGGCCGCCCACCCGCTCGCCCCGCCCGCCTCGAAGCCCACGATCGCCCTCAAGGCCCCGGACGCGAGCGCCACCGGCACGGTGGAACTCTCCGCCGACGTCCAGGGCGGGCAGCTCAACCGCGTCGTCTTCGCCGCCCAGGTGGGCAACGGCGGCTGGCAGACCCTGGGTTCGGCCGACCACGCGCCGTACAAGGTCACCCAGGCCATCGCCAAGACCGTCCCCGCCGGAACCGCCCTGCGCTACAAGGCGGTCGTCGTCGACTCGGCGGGCCGCACCGCGAGCGCGACGGCCATGAGCACCACCGGCACCCCGCCCGCCCCCGAGATCCCCACCGCCTCCTCCCGCGACTATGTGATCGTCCACTACAAGCGCGCCGACGGCGACTACGGCAACTGGGGCCTGTACGCCTGGGGTGACCTCGCCGACGGCGAGGCGACCAACTGGCCCGACAGCCACCCCTTCACCGGCCGCGACGCCTACGGCGCCTTCGCCTACGTCAAGCTGAAGCCGGGCGCATCGAGCGTCGGGTTCCTCGTCATCGACAAGAACGGCACCAAGGACGTCTCCGCCGACCGCACCATCGACGTCACCAGGACCGGCGAGGTCTGGGTCGAGCAGGGCAAGGAGGCCGTGCTCACCGAGCGGCCGGCCGCCGACTACCCCGCGCAGGACAAGACGAAGGCGGTCATCCACTACCACCGCGCCGACGGCGACTACGACGGCTGGGGGCTGCACGTCTGGACGGGCGCCGCGAACCCCACCGACTGGGCCGCGCCCCTGAAGCCGGTGCGCACCGACTCCTACGGCGCGGTGTTCGAGGTGCCGCTCGCCGACGGCGCCACCAGCCTCAGCTACATCGTCCACAAGGGCGACGAGAAGGACCTCCCGTCCGACCAGTCACTCGACCTCAAGGCGAACGGGTACGAGGTGTGGCTGCTGAACGGGCAGGAGAAGTACCTGCTGCCGCAGCCCGCGGGCAGTGCGGCGGCTCTGGACCCGGCCACCTCCAAGGCGGTCTGGATCGACCGGAACACGGTCGCCTGGAACGGCGTCGAGGGCGCGGCCTCCACCCAGCTCCTCTCCTCCCACGACGGTTCGATCGCCGTGAAGGACGGCGCGCTGACCAGCGACGACGAGCGCTGGCTGCGGCTGACGAGGACCACGCTCACCGACGCGCAGAAGGCGAAGTTCCCTCATCTGAAGGACTACACGGCCTGGTCCGTCGACCCGCGTGACCGCGACCGGGTGCGTGCGGCGCTCGGCGGGCAGATCGTGGCCACCCAGCGGGCCGCGAACGGCGCCGTGCTGGCGGCGACGGGTGTCCAGATCGCCGGCGTACTGGACGACGTGTACGACGCGACGCGGGCCGATCTCGGCCCGACGTTCCACCAGGGCCGCCCCACCCTGGCCGTGTGGGCGCCGACGGCGCAGTCGGTGAAGCTCGAACTCGACGGTTCCACCGTCGCCATGCACCGTGACGCCGCCACCGGCGTCTGGTCCGTCACGGGCCCGGCGTCCTGGAAGAACAAGCCCTACCGGTATGTCGTCAAGGTGTGGGCGCCGAGCGTCCGGAAGATCGTCACCAACAGGGTCACCGATCCCTACTCCCTCGCCCTCACCGCCGACTCCGAGCGCAGCCTCGTGGTCGACCTGAACGACAGGTCCCTCGCCCCCAGCGGCTGGTCGGGCCTGAAGAAGCCCAAGGCGGTGCCGCTGAGCAGCGCCCAGATCCAGGAGCTGCACATCCGGGACTTCTCCGTCGCGGACAAGACCGTGCCGGCCCGGGACCAGGGCACCTACCTCGCCTTCACCGACAAGAACAGCGACGGCTCCCGGCATCTGCGCGAGCTGGCCGAGGCGGGCACTTCCTATGTGCACCTGCTGCCCGCCTTCGACATCGCGACCGTCCCCGAGAAGAAGTCTGAGCAGTCGGCGCCCGGCTGCGACCTGGCCTCCTACGCCGCCGACTCCGACCGGCAGCAGGCCTGCGTCGCCGCGACCGCCGCGAAGGACGCCTACAACTGGGGCTACGACCCGTACCACTTCACGGTTCCCGAGGGCTCGTACGCCACGGACCCCGACGGCACCGAGCGCACGGTCGAGTTCCGCAAGATGGTCAAGTCGCTGAACGAGGACGGCCTCAGGGTCGTCATGGACGTCGTCTACAACCACACCGCCGCGAGCGGCGAGGCCGACACGTCCGTGCTCGACCAGATCGTGCCGGGCTACTACCAGCGGCTGCTCGCCGACGGCTCAGTGGCGAACAGCACCTGCTGTGCGAACACCGCGCCCGAGAACGCCATGATGGGCAAGCTGGTCGTGGACTCGATCGTCACCTGGGCCAAGGAGTACAAGGTCGACGGATTCCGCTTCGACCTCATGGGCCACCATCCGAAGGCCAACATCCTCGCCGTGCGCAAGGCCCTCGACGCGCTGACCCCCGCAAAGGACGGAGTCGACGGCAAGAAGATCATCCTCTACGGCGAGGGCTGGAACTTCGGCGAGGTCGCGAACGACGCGCGCTTTGTGCAGGCCACCCAGAAGAACATGGCGGGCACCGGCATCGCGACCTTCTCCGACCGCGCCCGTGACGCCGTGCGCGGCGGCAGCCCCTTCGACTCCGACCCCGGTGTCCAGGGCTTCGCCTCAGGGCTGTACACCGACCCCAACGCCTCGACGGCCAACGGGACGACGGCGGAGCAGAAGGCCCGCCTGCTGCACTATCAGGACCTCATCAAGGTCGGACTGAGCGGCAATCTCGCCAAGTACCGCTTCACCGGCGACGACGGCAAGGAGGTCACCGGCGCCGAGGTCGACTACAACGGTTCGCCGGCCGGCTACGCGGACGCTCCCGGCGATGCCCTCGCCTACGCCGACGCGCACGACAACGAGTCGCTGTTCGACGCACTCACGTACAAGCTGCCCCAGGACACCTCCGCGTCCGACCGGGCCCGTATGCAGGTTCTGGCCATGGCCACGGCCGCCCTCTCACAGGGTCCGTCCCTGTCCCAGGCCGGCTCCGACCTGCTGCGCTCCAAGTCCCTCGACCGCAACTCGTTCGACAGCGGCGACTGGTTCAACGCGATCCACTGGGACTGCCGGGACGGCAACGGCTTCGGGCGCGGGCTGCCGCCGGCGGCCGACAACCAGTCCAAGTGGCCGTACGCGAAGCCCCTGCTGACCTCGGTCAAGGTGGGGTGCGACCAGATCGACGGCGCCTCCGGCGCCTACCGCGACCTGCTGAGGATCCGGACGAGCGAGTCCGGGTTCTCCCTCGCCACCGCCGACCAGGTGCAGTCGAAGCTGTCCTTCCCGCTCTCCGGGAAGGACGAGACGCCCGGGGTGATCACGATGGAGCTCGGCGACCTGGTCGTCGTCTTCAACGCGACGCCGAAGCAGCAGGAGCAGACCGTCGCGGGCCTCGCGGGCAAGGCCTACGCGCTGCACCCGGTGCAGGCCGCGGGCGCGGATCCTATCGTCAAGTCCTCCTCCTACGCCGAGGAATCAGGCATGTTCGCCGTTCCGGGTCGCACGGTGGCGGTCTTCTCACGGGTCACGCGCTAGCGCACTAGCGTGGTGGGGCGGGCCGGGAACTCCTGGTTCGCCCCACCTTTTCCGTGCGCCGAGGAGCGGCTCACATGGACGGCAACGGCAAGCAGACCGAGCCCACCGTGCTGGTGGTCGAGGACGCGGCCGACGGCCGCTATGCGCTGGGTGCCGTGCTCCGCCGGGCAGGACACCGTGTCGTGCCCGTGGCCAGCGGCCGCGAGGCCCTGACCGAACTCGGCATACGGCAGCGCAAGGGCGCCCTGCCCGACGTCGCCCTCGTCGATGTGGGCCTGCCGGACATGAGCGGCTTCGAACTGTGCCGCAGGCTCAAGTCCTCGCCCGCCACCGCCGCACTACCGGTGGTGCACTTCTCCGCCGCGTCCGCCGGGCCCGGCCAGCGCTGCCGGGGGCTGGACTCCGGCGGTGACGCCTATCTGTCGGTGCCGGCCGAGCCCGAGGAGATCCAGGCCGTCGTACGGGCCGCCGTGCGCAGCGCCAGGATGCGCACCGGGGCCGAGGCGCTGGCGCGCCGGCTCACCCTGCTGTCCGAGACGATCGTCTCCGTGCAGTCGGGCCGGTGCATGACGGAACTGGTCCGGGCCGCCGCCCAGGGGGCAGCGAGGCTCACCGCGTCGCCCGCGGTGGTCTTCGTGCTCGGCGAGGACGGCGAACTGCACCGGGGCGTGTCCGGGTCCCGGGCGCGCGCCACGCTCCCGGACGCCGCGGCGCACGAGTCCGTGGCCCGGCTGATCCGCGGCCTCGCCTCGAAGCACACCGGGGCGCGTACGACGGTGGTGCCGCACCCGCTGTGGCCCGCGGGGTTCCTGCGTCCCGGCAAACCCGACGACGCGCGCCTGGTGGTGGCGCGCACCCAGGAGGGCAAGCCGGCCGTCTGCGTCGCCGTTCCCGCACGGGGAACGGTCGCCGAGGGGGACGCGCTCGTCTCCCGGCTCGCCCAGGCCACCGCCCTCGCCGCCGAAGCCCTGCTCATGTACCAGGTGGAGCGGCATGTGGCACTCACCCTGCAGCACAGCTTCCTGCCCCATGAGCCGCCTGTGATGCAGGGCGTCGAGGTGGTCGTCCGCTATGTGCCGGCCTCCCGGCAGACCGAGATCGGCGGCGACTTCTACGCGGCGCTGACGACCTCGCGCGGCGTGCTCACCGCGGTGGGCGACGTCGCCGGGCATTCGCTGGACGCGGCCACCGTCATGGTGGAGATCCGACACGCGCTGCGGGCCTACTGCGTGGAGAACCCGGACCCGCTGAGCCTGGCCCGGCGGCTCGACCGGCTGCTGCAGCATCTGCACCCCGACGTCACCGCCACCGTCTGCCTGGTCCTGGTCGACCCGGACAGCGGGCGCGTGCGCATCGCCAACGCCGGGCACATCCCGCCGCTGCTCGTGCACGACGACGGCACCGCCGACTACGTACGCGCCAACGGCCCGTTGCTCGGTCTCGGCCTGGACCGGCCGGCGCCCACCGAGACGGTGCTGAGGCCCGCGGACCGGCTGCTCATGGTCACCGACGGGCTCATCGAGAACCGCGGAACGGACCTCGCCGTGTCCATGGAACACCTGCGCACGGCCGCCGCCGGCGCCTCGCCGGGCGTCGGCACGCTGTGCGACACGCTGCTCGGGCGTTTCGGCCGCGACCGGGAGGACGACATCGCGCTGCTGGCGCTGCGGCTGGGAGGACAGGACCTAAGGTGAGGGCATCCGCCGTAGAACAGGAGCGCCCATGCCGCAGATCACCGTCGACTACTCCGCACCGCTGGAGGGCTCCTTCGACCGGCGCGGATTCGCGTCGGCGCTGCACGCCGAGGTGGTCGAGATCGCGGGCGCCCGGATCGAGGCGTGCAAGACGCAGTTCCGCCGCACGGAGGACACCACGGTCGGCGCCGACCTGGACGGGCACGCCGTCGTGCACATCACCCTGGCGCTGCTGGCCGGACGGACCGAAGAGACCAAGGTGAAGCTCAGCGAGACGACGCTGGAGCTCCTGCGGCAGTATCTGAAGCCCGCCGCGGGGCTCGCGCTGCATGTGTCCGCCGAGGTGCGTGACCTCGAGCCGTCGTACCGGAAGTCCGAGAGCTGACGGCCGTCAGCTCGCCAGATTGACCAGCCGGGCGACCAGATCACTGAAGGGCCCGTCGCCCGGCTCGTCCTTCAGTACGCGGCGCAGCAGCGCGGCCATGTCGTCGTCGTGGGAGGCGCTCACCGCCGCCAGCGCCGCGAAGTCGTGCACGAGCTGGGTCTCCAGCTCGTGGCGCGGGATCCGGCGGCCGTCCAGCCAGATCAGTGCCGTCGACTCGACGAGCGAGATCCACGACCGGATCACCAATTCGAGCCGGGCGGGCGGATCCTCGACCCCCAGGTGCGCAAGGATCTGGACATAGCCGGCCTGGCGTACGGAGTCGACGAGTGCGTTGGTCCGTGAGGAGCCGACCGCGGGGCCGCCGCGCATCAAGGCCGAGAAACCGGGCCCGTGCTCGTCGACGAAGTCGAAGAACCGGTGCATGACCCGCAACAGCCGTGCCCCCAGCGGCCCTTCGCACGGCTCTGCGAAGCGGTCCGCCAGATCCTCGGACGCGCGCTTCAACGCCGCCTCGTACAGGCTGAGTTTGCCGGGGAAGTAGTGGTAGACCAACGGCCGCGAGATGCCCGCGGCCGAGGCTATCTCGTCGATGGAGACCTCGTCCGGGGAGCGCCGGCTGAACAGTTCGAGGGCTACGCCGATCAACTGCTGCCGCCGCTCCTCGACTCCCAATCTCCGGCGTATCCCTGTCGTCATACGAACACCTTACCGATCGGATCCCGCCCCGAACGGACCACACCGGCGCCGGTGTTTCACATGTTCAGCACATGTCTCTCACCGAACGCCCGCGACACACCGATCGGCAGCGGCTCTCCCGGTATCGGCCGCGGGCGCGCGAAGGGCGTCGGTGCCGCGCTCAGCGAAGACCGCCGATCGTCCGTCCGTCCCCCAACGTCCCTTGCAGCCCGGCCTGGACTCCCTGCTCCGTCCGCACCGCCAGCAGACTGCCCTTGGCCGAACCCGACACTCCGCCGGTCGTACGGATCGAGGCGGTGTCCTCGCTTCCCGCGGCGAGCAGGTACCAGACTCCCCCCGCCGACTTCCACAACACCCCCGCGAGCACATGCGGATCCTTTGTGCCGCAGGCGGCCACGCCCTCCGCCTTCGCCGCGACAGCGCCGTACCGCCCGCCCGGCGTGTGGAACTGCGCGAGGACCCGTGGACCGCCGCCCCGCCAGGTGTCGGCCCGGGTGCACACCCATGTGGCGGCCCCGGACGCGTCCGGCAGCGGCTGGCGTGCGTACTCCCAGGCGTTCACGGTGCGCACGCCCTGCGAGCGCACCGCCGCCAGCGAACAGGCGAACGGCGACCAGGTGCGCAGCTCCGCCGCCCCGGACGCCTCCCGCGTCGCGCCCGGCCGACCCACCGTCAGGTGAGCCGGTGTCAGCTCCCCGAGGTCGGTCAGCAGCCGTGTGCCGGAACCGTCGGTCAGCTGCAGCACGTTCCAGGACGTGCACGAACCGGTGCGCTCCGCGGGTCCGGCCAGCGGCGCGGTGACCCCGTCGGCCGGGCGCAGGTCCGTCGCCCGGGCCGACGGATCGAGCAGGTCCCGCTCGGCCGCCCCGGTCACCCAAGGGGCCGTCAGATAGCGGACGTTGCCGTCGGCCCGGGCCAGGACCATGGCGTCCGCCTCGGCCCCGGTCGCCGCGTCGACCCGCGCGAAGTCGAGCGCGGCCCCGTTCGTGTCGTTCGCGGGCTCGGCGTAGCGTGCGATGCGCAGTCCGTCGTAGAAGATCACCACGCGTGCGGCGTCGACCCGGCCGGCGTACAGCAGTTGCGGCGGTCCGGCCGGGGCGCCCGAGGGGGTGCCGGGCGTCGCCGAGACCTGGACGGAGTCCCCGGGGCGCGCCCAGACGGCGAGCGCGCGGCGCAGCAGAGCCCTGTCGCCGGTGAGGTTGCCGCGCGCCGGCCACACGGAGAAGTCGGTGCGTGCGGACGTCCGCCAGGCGGTGGGGGTCACCTTCGTCACCTTGGCCGGGTCGAGCGCGGCCTGGTCGGCCGGGTTCTGCGCGTACGGCGGTGCGGCCGCGCCGTCCTGACCCCAGCCCCCGCTGGGCAGCGCGAACAGCGCCCCGCACACCGCGGCGGCGGCCGCGGCGGCCAGTGCGGCCTTGGCGTGCTGCCGGCGCCGCATCAGATCGGTCGGCCGCGCCTGCAGCGAACACGGGTCGAACTCGGGGGAGTCCAGCAGCCTGTCCTGGGCCGGAACGCGGGCGGCCTCGCGGACCGCCGCCGCCGGATCCGTCACGCCCACCGACTTGAGCAGTCTGCGCACCGCGTCCTCGGGGAGCCGCTCGAGGCCGCGCAGTACATAGGCGGCGCGGGCCGGACCGGAGAGCGCCGACAGCCGCTGGTCCAGGGCGAGTTCGTCGGCCCCGCCGGAACGCGGGAAGAGCCTGAGGCCCCAGACCTGGGGAAGCAGCGGCGGCAGTTGCGACCGCTTCGGCCACGCCGTCCACTTCAGCGGCCGCCCCGCTTCCAGCGCGGTCCGCACCACCTTCAGCCGCAGCAAGGAGTACCCGGGGTCGCCGCCGCGGCCCTCGGCCCGGCGCGCATGGGAAGGACCTGTGGCCTGGGCCGGAATCAGGGACGAGGAGCGCCGGCGGGGCAGCGCCCGCTGGGCGAGGGCATGCGCCGTCAGCACCCGCCGGTTGCGTCCGAGACCCGGTGGCAGCACGAGATAGGCGAGCCGGACGAGCCGGGGGTAGTGCTCGGCGAGCGCGGCCTCGGCCTGCTCGACATCGACGACCGGTGCTGAGGTCCGGGCCCGGCGCGGGGCGACATGCTGTGGCTGCACATCCGGCAAAACGAGTGAGACGGTGGTTGGTCACCTGCGCCAGGGGCAGCCCCGCCACGGCAGCGGCGCCACCGTCCCGAACGGCAGGACTCCGGCCGCCGCGATCGCGGCCATTGCGCCGGTCGGCGCGCCTCACAGCACGGTGGTGAGGGCGACGGCCCTGGTACCGCGGTGGGCCGGGCGGGACGGTCAGGCGTCCGGCTCGACCAGCAGGCGCGCGTAGTTCGCCATCGACCGCTGGTAGCGCGGCAGATGCGGCGCGAGCGCGCCGAGGACCAGGGACAGGCCCTCACGGTCCCGGCCCAGGGTGGACAGGCACAGGGCCAGGCAGGCGCGCACGGCGTCGTCCAGCTCGTCGGACGGAGCGTCGAGTTCGGGGGTGAGCAGGTCGACGCCCTCCTTGGCCCGCCCGACGTTGCGCAGCGAGCTGGACAGCTGGATCTTCGCCCGGCGGCCGCGGTAGCCGTCGAGGCCGCGGGCCAGCGCCTCCCGGTACAGCGGCACCGCCGTGTCCGAGTGTCCCGTGGAGTCCCAGGCACAGGCACGCTCGAAGGGGCCAAGCGGGCTGTCGTCGGGCAACTCGGCGACCAGGGCGTCGATCACCGCGCGGAAGTCCGCGGCATCCTCCTCCGCGTAGTCGTCGAAGCCCTCCCAGGCGGCGGCCACACGCGACTCCCAGTCCTGTGTGCTCACGCGTCCCCCTCGTCCCGAGTGCTCAGACCGCTCACCCTCGCACACCTGTGCCGTCCGGACACCGGATTTGCGTGGTCCGGGAGGGAGAGGCGTGGCGTCATTGAGCACGGGGCGCGCCGCAGCCGTACGGAAGGGCAGGGCTCTCGCGAGGGCTCCTGGCGGCATGGGCCGGAACGACCGGAGGAACACATGAGGTGCACGCGCGAGAAGCTGGCGGCCGGCGCGGCCGTCGCCCTGCTGGTGCTGACCGGCTGCGCCGGGACGGGCGGTTCGGGCGAGGCGCAGGACCAGGTGCCGGCGACCGCGACCGGCAGTCTGGAGGACCTGGCGGCGGACGTGAACTGCAAGCCGAACGTCCAGACGGACGCCGACGAGATCCGCCAGGCCATCTGCATCAACTCCGACGGCAAGTTCGTGCTCGCCACCTTCGCCACCGACCGGGGGCAGCGCGAGTGGATCAACGACGCCAAGGACTACGGCGGTTACTACCTCGTGGGCCGCAAGTGGGTCGCCGTCGGCGACGACGGAGTGGTCAAGGCGCTGCGGGGCACGCTCGGCGGCGAGGTCGAGATCGGTACCGACCACCACGCCCACGCGGGCCACAGCGGCTGAGTCCGCGCCGGACGCCCGCCCGGGGCGCACACACTGAAGGCCGGTGGCGGGATCTCCCGCCACCGGCCTTCTTCAGTGGGTCACCGGCTCAGTGCGTCACTGGCACCGCTGTCCTCGGTTGACACAGTTGGCGATCTTGTTCGCCAGGCCGCCGGTCGTGACGCTGATGAAGTCGTCGTGGTCGGTGGCCGGTTTGTGGAGCTGCTCCGGGAAGCCGTCCACCGCGTAGGCATTCTTCACCACACCGTTCTGGAGGGTCGGCGGTGTGATCTTGTACACCAGCCGCATGGTCAGCTGCGGGATCGCCTTGAACCCGTTCTGGCAGTTGCCGTTGGCGTCGGCGAAGGCCACATGCGTGCGGTGGTTGGCGCTGTCGATGTTCTGTCCGTCCCAGCAGCTCTGGAAGGCGAACGTGCGGACCACGTTGCTGCCCTGCGGGCAGATCGGGTACTGCGTCGTCAGCTGGACCTTGTTCTCGAAGCCGGTGCAGCTCCAGTGCGCGTTGGCGTTCGCCAGACCGTTGGTCGTGGTCTTGGCGTCACCGGTGATGATGCGCAGGAACTGCGGCATCGCGACGACCTTGCTGGTCGGGCTGCCGACGTACTTGATCTGGGCCTGCACCGGCGTCAAGATCTTGCCGACGTTGCCTTCCTTGCCGCCGCCGTCGTTGTTCTGGTCGAAGTCCTGGGTGCCGTCCTGGACACGGACCACCGGCCAGTAGTACGACGACAGGTCGTTCCTGTTCTGGCAGCTGGTACCGCCCTGCAGGAACGTGTCGTTGCTGGCGAAGGCGTTGACCTTCTGGTTGCCGACGTAGTCGTGCAGGTGGTGCGCGCCGTTGGTCACACCGGGCGCCACGATGACGTTGTCGGTGTTGTGGTTCTTGTTCGCGTTCACACCGCATCGGGTGGTGAACGTGCCGTTCGAGGCGCTGCGGGTCTTCCGCGGCTTGGCGGCGACGTTCGGCTGGACCTTCGTGATGTCGACGAAGTCGGCAGCGGCGGGGCCGTTGCCGGCCTGGCCGCCGTTGCCCTGCTGCTGGCCGGTGTTCTGACCGCCGGTCGGCTGCTGGCCGCCGGTCGGCTGCGGACTGCCGGTCTGCTGCGGTTGCTGGCCGCCGGTGTTCGGCTGGCCGGAGTTGTTCTGGCCGGCGGTGTTGTCCGCCTGGCCCGCGGTGGTGCCGGTGCAGGCGGCCAGACCGTCCAGGCTGTCGGGCGCGCTGCCGCCGACCCGGTTGATCTCCAGCTGAATGCGGTCGATGATCACCGCCCGCCGTTCCTTCAGCGGCTGGAGGATCGAGTTCTGGACGAAACTCGCGTCCCTCGCCTGCGCGTCGCGTGTGGTCGCCAGACGCTGGTAGGCGTCCGTGATCTGGCGGTCGAGGTTGGCCAGTTCCCCGTCGACCTCGGTACGGGCCTGGTTCGGCACATTGGTCAGCTGCTGACCGACGTCCGGACAGGTGATGGTGGCCACCTGAGCGGCGGCGGCCTTGGTGCTGTTCTGCGAGCTCGTCTCGTGCGCCGAGGCGTAGTAGTTCGCCCAAATCAGCCCGCCCCCACCGAGCGCTAGTGCAGCCGAGGCGGCTATGGCCTTGGTGGCCAGCGGCGTACGGCGTTTTCGTGTGTTGCGTCCCATGGAACTCCTCTGACTTCCTTTCGGGGCGAGGCGCCCGACAGGGGTGAAGCGGCGCCATCCCATACGCAGGAGGTCCATGGGGTGTTCAGAATCCTCATGAAAAACTTGGGACCTCGTGAGGTCATTTCGGGCGCAACAGGCACAGAGGCCCCTGTTTCAGCGGTAGTTGAGGGGGGGTAGGCCGCTCCTTTCTGAATCAAATTCAGCGCGCCGTTTCCGGCCTTGTTCGACGATCGTGTTCCAAATGGACGAGTACGGTGAGAAACCCGCGGATTGCCGCCGCTGAAATCCACAGGACCCCGTTCGGCGAATAGTTCGGAGGTATGTTCCAGGGCCGGAACGGTGACGATCACAGGCCCAGCACCTTCGCCTCCACGGTGGGGTCCAGCCCGACCCGGGGCCGGTCCGCGCGCTGCGGAGCCTGGCCCGGGGCACCGCCGTCGCCGAGGGCCTTCAGCCAGCTCCAGGTGTCGGCGACCGTCTCGGTCACGGGGCGGCAGCGCAGTCCCGCCGTGACGGCACGCGATACGTCCGCGCCGTGCAGGGCGCCGTGTCCCTCGCTGCCCGGGGGCATCCACACGGGCAGCTGGGTCCACGGCTCGATGCCCGCGCCGAGGACCACGTCGGGGTCCGTCCAGCGCAGCTCGGCCTGAGCGCCGGTGGCCTGTACACAGGCGTCCAGAAGTTCGCCCATGGTGGCGTGCCCCTGCGGGCTCATCAGGTTGTACGGCCCGCTCAGCTCCCGCTCCACCGCGCCGAGGAGCCACTCGGCGAGGTCGCGGACGTCGACATACTGCAGCGGCAGCTCCCGCGGACCGGGCGCCAGCACGGGGCCGCCCCGCGCGATACGGGTGAGCCACCAGGGCAGGCGGCCGATGTTCTCGTACGGCCCGAGGATCAGCCCGGACCGCACCAGCAGGGAGCCGTCCGCGCCGAAGGCCTCGACCGCCGCCAGCTCACCGCCCCGCTTGTCACGCGCGTAGTCGGTGCGGTCCGCACCGGGCTCCGCGCCCTCGACGAGGGGCGCGTCCTCGGCGTACCCGGCGGGCGGTGCCCATGCGTAGACCGAGCAGCTCGACACATAGACGTACCGCCGTGCGCGGCCCCGCAGCAGCCGGGCCGCGTCCCGCACGGGGCGCGGCGCCGCCGACCAGGTGTCCACGACGGCGTCCCACTCGCCGCCCTCGGCCAGGGCGGCGAGCCCGCCGGGCGCGGTGCGGTCGCCGCGCAGCGACCGCACCCCGGGGACCGGCGTGTGCCGCCCCCGGTTCAGGACCGTCACATCCCAGCCGCGCCCGGCCGCCGCCTCGACGACAGCCCGGCCCGCGAACTCCGTACCACCCAGCACCAGAAGTCTCATGCCCGTGACTGTGCCCGCTCGGAGCGCCGGACGGAACGGGAGTCTGCCGACAGCAGACGGCCCGCCACCTGCGGGCGGCCGGCCCTGCGGGAGTCAGTGCCCCGTCGACGGCGCGTACTTGTAGCCCACGCGCCGCACCGTCTGGATCGCCCTGCGGTGCCTGGCGCCGAGCTTGCGGCGCAGCCGGGCGACATGGACGTCGACGGTGCGCCCGTCGCCCACATGGCCGTAGCCCCACACCGTGGTCACCAACTGGTCCCGGGTGTGCACCCGGTGGGGATGGGCGACCAGATGGGCGAGCAGTTCGAACTCCAGATAGGTGAGGTCGAGGGGCCGCCCGTCCACTTCGGCGGTGCGCTGCTCGGTGTCGACGCGGACGAGTCCGTCGCCGCCGTCGTCGCGCTCGTCGGCCGGGGCGGCCTCCGGGTGGCCGGGCACCGCGTACGGCAGGACGGGCTGCGGCCGGTCGGCCGGGACCAGCACCAGGTAACCGATCATCGGCGGCTGCCCCGGCAGGGCCGGGAGGAAGTGCTGGGGCGCCGGCAGCCAGGTGGCGCCCGGAGGCAGCAGGGCCGCCACGTCGTTCCCCGGGCTCTCGGCCGGGTTCGAGTGGGGGAGGACCCAGTCCTCGTCCCGGTCGACGGCGCGCAGCCGGTGTCGCGCGGAGCCGGGCGAGGGGGCGGTCGGGGTGTCGAGGGCGGCGGACGGCAGAGAACGAGGAGTCGCCATGAGAGGTCAGCTCTTTCGCGCGAGAAATCGTCGGGGAGGCCGACGACCGCGAGTTCGTGGTCGGGGTCGTCGAGGACGTACGTCGTGCGCGCTGGCCGAAGGCCGGGGTGTACGGCTTTAGAGGGCCCGCGCGTTCCGCGCGCGACAACACACCCGGTCGAAATCGTGGTGCTGACGGGAAGGCCAGAAGGGCTCGAGGTCGGGGCGACCTGTCGCGGTGTACTTCTGGATGCCGGTCATGGGCCCATTGAAGCAGACCGGGGCGCTCCGCAGGAGGCTTCTCTCACGCATCGGACAGCCCCCTGACGTGAGCCCGACGCCGCCCACCCCCTCCGACCAGGAGTTCGCCGCGGCCGGGGGAGTGGCCCGGAGTGATGTGCCCGGGAGGCCGTCCCACTCTGCGGACGGCCGCCACAGCGCGAGGGGGCACCCGCCGAACGGCGGGCGCCCCCTCGGGAGCCGTGCGGTGCGCCGGTCAGACCTGGCCCGCCTTCTCCAGCGCCGAGCAGCAGGTGTC
The DNA here is from genome assembly GCF_050936285.1 of Streptomyces sp. CA-106110. Taxonomy (NCBI): domain Bacteria; kingdom Bacillati; phylum Actinomycetota; class Actinomycetes; order Kitasatosporales; family Streptomycetaceae; genus Streptomyces; species Streptomyces sp. CA-106110. Next base: position 8,512,833 of record NZ_JBNJNB010000001.1, read on the forward strand.
GACGAGCAGGCGGGTCACCACGTACGGGTCGACGTTGGCGTTCGGGCGGCGGTCCTCGATGTAGCCCTTGCCGTCCTTCTCCACCTGCCAGGGGATGCGGACCGAGGCGCCGCGGTTGGAGACGCCGTACGAGTACTCGTTCCACGGGGCGGTCTCATGCAGGCCGGTCAGGCGGTCGTCGATCCCGGCGCCGTAGTTCTTGACGTGCTCCATCGGCTTGGCACCCTCGCCGAGCGCCTCGCACGCGGTGATGATCGCGTCGTAGCCCTCGCGCATCGCCTTGGTCGAGAAGTTGGTGTGCGCGCCGGCGCCGTTCCAGTCGCCCTTGACCGGCTTCGGGTCGAGGGTGGCGGAGACGCCGAAGTCCTCGGCGGTGCGGTACAGCAGCCAGCGGGCGACCCACAGCTGGTCCGCGACCTCGAGCGGGGCGAGCGGGCCGACCTGGAACTCCCACTGGCCCGGCATGACCTCGGCGTTGATGCCGGACAGGCCCAGGCCCGCCTTGAGGCAGTTCTCCAGATGCGCCTCGACGATCTCACGGCCGAAGATCTCGTCGGCGCCGACACCGCAGTAGTAGCCGCCCTGCGGGGCCGGGAAGCCGCCCTCGGGGAAGCCGAGCGGACGTGTGCCGTCGAAGAAGGTGTACTCCTGCTCGATGCCGAAGATCGGCTCCTGCGCGGCGAACTTCGTGGCGACCTCGGCCAGCGCGGCACGCGTGTTGGACGGGTGCGGGGTGAAGTCCGTGTCGAGCACTTCGCACAGCACCAGCACGTCGTCGCCGCCGCGGATCGGGTCGGGACAGGAGAAGATCGGCTTGAGCACGCAGTCCGAGGCGTGGCCCTCGGCCTGGTTCGTGGAGGACCCGTCGAAGCCCCAGATCGGCAGCTCCGCACCCTTGGCGTCGTCGCCCAGGATCTTCGTCTTGGAACGGAGCTTGGCCGTCGGCTCGGTGCCGTCGATCCAGATGTACTCAGCCTTGAAGGTCACGGGCCTCATCCTTCGGGGTGGGTCTAGGCGCACTTGCGGGTGCCGCGGCACCGGGGGCGCCGCGCTTGCTGCGCGGCAGCTTGTCAACAGGCGATTTCCCGGCCGTTGCCCATGTGTGAACCCCGTGTTACCCGGGGCGTGTGCACCCGAACGGCCGGGTGGCCCGTTCATCCCTTCCCGGGGCGGCGCGAGGGGCTCGGCGTCAGCCGGAGGCGGTGGGGCGGCCCTGGTCCGCGGCCGCCTTCCGGACGCCGTCCAGGAAGCCCCGCACGGCCGCCAGTTCCCGCTCGTCGTACCCCTTCAGCAACTCCACCGCCTGCCCGATCAGCGGCCCGAAGAACTCCTGGCCGAGCTCCACCGCCCGCTCGTCGACCTCGACGAGCACGCGCCTCCGGTCGCGACCGTCGCGTACCCGCCGTACATGCCCGAGCCGTTCCAGCCGGTCGACCAGGGCCGTGGTGCCGGCGGAGTTGAGCCCGAGGAGCGCACCGAGGCGGCCCGCCGTCATGTCCTGGCCCGCGCGGGACGCGTCCATGAGGGCGATCAGGGCGCGTACGTCGGTCGGGTGCATGCCGTTGAGGCTGGCGAACCGGGCGCTGTGCAGGCCGAGTTCGACGGCGACCGCGCGCAGGAGATGGACGATCTCCATCTCGGGTCCCTGGTGTGCACGGTCCGCCATGTCCGCTCCCGAAGAGGTCCTGTTATCTCGCTGGCCAAGTATCTCGCTCAGCGAGAGAATAGGTGCCCATGGACTCCTCTGTGTACGAGACCCTTGGCCCGGCGGACTTCCACGCGGCCTACGACGAGGTGCTCGCCGAGTGGCCCGCCGACACCCGGCAGAGCAGCGTCCCCACTCCCTACGGCCGCACACGGGTGACCAGTTGCGGCCCCGCCGACGCTCCACCGCTCGTCCTGCTGCCGGGTGGCCGCGCGACCGCCGTGTCCTGGTACGCCAACGCGGCCGCCCTCTCCCGCAGTTGCCGTGTCCACGCGGTCGACCTGATCGGCGATCCCGGCCGCAGCGTCCCGGACCCGCGGCGGCCGGTGCGCACCGTCGACGATCTGACCGCCTGGCTCGACGCGGTCCTCGACGGGCTGGGCATCGGCTCCACCGCCGTGGCCGGGCACTCGTACGGCGGCTGGATCGCCCTCCACTACGCGCTGCACGCGCCGGACCGCGTCACCCGGCTCGCCCTGCTGGACCCGACCGGGTGCTTCGCCGGGTTCCGGGCCGGGTACCTGCTGCACGCTCTGCCCATGCTGCTGCGCCCCTCCCCGCGCCGGATCCGGGCCTTCCTCGAGTGGGAGACGGGCGGGGTGCCGCACGCCGCGGCGTGGCTGCGGCTCCAGGAGACGACGGCCGGCTTCCCGGCGGCCAGGCCGGTGACGGGACCGCGCCCGAGCGCCGCCGCGCTGCGCTCGCTGCGCACAAGGGTCCTGCTGCTCGTGGCGGCGAGCAGCAGGACCCATGATCCCCGCCAGGTGGCCGCCCGTGCCGCCGAGTTGCTGCCGGACGTGGAGACCGCGGTCCTGCCGGACGTCTCTCACCACGCCTTGCCGTACACCAACCCGGCGGCCACGAACCGCCGCCTCCTGGAGTTCCTGGGCGGCTGAGGTCACCCCACCTTCTCGATCACGGCCCGGCGGATCAGGAACTTGCCGGGCTCGCGGACCTGTTCGAAGGCCGCGTTGTTGAGCAGCACGCAGCTGCCGGAGACCGAAGTGACCGTCACCGTCGTGGACTTGTTGTTGTCCAGGTTGGTGACCTTCAGCTTCGTGCCGGCCGGGAACTGGTTGCTGGACGCGGCGGGGGCGCCGGCCTCGCCGGAGAGTGTCACGGTCGAGCCCTTGCAGACCTGCTGGCCGGATACGTTCCCGGCGTTGCCCCCGTTGCCGGCGGGTGCCGTCGTCGCGGGTGCGGCGCCGGCGCCCTGCGAGGCCTGGGGGTCCTGAGCCGACCCCCCGGCCTGTGCGGCACCGCCGGGCTGAGCCGCCCCGCCCGCCTGAACGGACTCGCCGACCTGGCAGCCCGACGCCTGCTGCTGGACCTTGATCTGGGCGATGACCGCCTCGCGGTTGGCGATGCGCGCCGCCGACTGGGCGTCCGGGTTGGCCTTCTGCCCGGCGATGAACGACTCGTTGTTGCCGAGCGCGGTGGCCAGCCCCTTGCAGACCGTCGAGTTGGACGCGTTCTGCACGTTCGCCGCGTTCGAGGTGGCCGCGAGGGCGAAGGCCCCGCTGCCGGCCACGGCGACGGCGGTGACCGCCAGTGCGATCTTCTTCTTGGGACTGAGAGTCCTCCTACGCGACATGCGCGCCTCCTGTTCCCGGCCGCCTCCACGGCGGCCGGATGCGATAGGTACGCCGCTAGGTACGGGATACCGAACGCTGTTACTCAGCAGTCACAGGAGTCATGGAAGTAACGTAGGTCACAGGGGAGTTGGGCTCAGCGCGACAGAGCGTCCCGCACCGCCTCCTCCGTGCGGCCCACGACGGCTGTGCCGTCGTCGGCGGTGATGATCGGCCGCTGGATGAGCCGGGGGTGCTCGGCGAGGGCACGCACCCAGCGGTCGCGCTGTGCCGCGTCCCTCGCCCATTCCTTCATGCCGAGCTCCTTGGCCTCCGCCTCCTGGGTGCGGGTGATGTCCCAGGGTTCGAGGCCGAGGCGCTCGAGCACGGCGCGGATCTCGTTCTCGGTGGGGACGTCCTCCAGATAGCGGCGCACGGTGTAGTCGGCGCCCTCGGCGTCGAGCAGGCTGATGGCGCTGCGGCACTTCGAACAGGCCGGGTTGATCCAGATCTCCATGGCACGCACGGTAGCCGAAACCCCTCTGGTCACCCATGCCGCACCCTGCCCAAAGCCCTTGTGGCCAGCGGCTTTTGTCAGTGGGCGGCAGTAGAATAGAAGCAGTGTTCGAGGGAGTCGGTGGAGTTCACCACGACTCCCAGACCGCGACAGGAGGATGCCCGTGCCCGCTGCCGCAACCAAGCCGAAGCCGACCCAGTCCACCGCCCGCAGGCCGGTCCCGCTGGACCTGCCCTACGCACCGTTGGACAAGCGCCCGCTCCCTCCGGGACGGCCGCGCGAGTGGTACGTCACGCACAACCGGCGCCTCAAGGCGATGCGCCTTGCGATCGCCCTGCTCGACTCCGGGGTGTACATGCCGAACCAGGCGCGCAACGAGACGATACGGAGCACCGCGGAACGGATCGGGGTGCATCCGCCGTCGGAGACCACCTGTCACATGGTGCGGGCGCTGATGCGGTACAGCCGCTGAGCCGTGACTTCGGGCGCCCGCTCGTCATGGGCGCCCGAAGTCGCCGCACTCAGGTCGCTCGGGCCTGCCGTGCCGAGAAGTGCCGCTAGGCGGACAGCTCTTTCTCCAGGGGTGTCCGGAAGCGCGGTGTCACCCGGGTGTCCCGGAGCCAGGCGGACAGCCGGGCCGCCTCCTCCTCGACGGCCGCCCGGGCCTCCTGCCCCACGTCCGCCGTCTCCAGGAGACGCCACACCACCTCGCCACCCGGGCGCTGCGCCCAGCCGCCGACCACACGGCCGTTCCACCACACCGTCGGTCCCACATTGCCGCTGCCGTCGAACAGCGCGGGGCGCAGACCGGGGGACAGGTACCAGTCGCGCTCCTGCCAGCCCATCGTCGTGGGGTCGAGACCGGGGAGCAGGGCTGCCCAGGGCTCCTCCGGGGCCGCCGCGGGCTCCTCGTCGCCGGCCGTCACATACGCCGTCGCCCCGCCGTCGACGGTCACCGCAACCGCGCCGATCGCGCTCAGTGCCCGGCGCAGATCCGTGACCCGCCACCCGGTCCACCACTTGAGGTCCGCCTCGGTGGCCGGGCCGCAGGCCGCCAGCCAGTGGCGCAGCAGCTCGCTCTGGGCCTCGGCGGGCGGCAGTTCGGGGTGCGGCGGGGCGACCGCCCAGCGGAAATGCGACGACGTCCACGCACCCAGCGGACGCCCGCGCTCCACCCGGCCCTCGACACCGAGCACCCGCATCAGCCGGGACGACACCGTGTGCGGGCTCTCGTAGCTCTTGCCCGCGGCGTAGGTGAACCGCTCCTTCAACCGCGGCTCGTCCCGGGTGAGTTCGCCGACCGTCGCCTGCCCGCGGCGGGCCAGCGCGGCCAGCGCCGACGCCTCGACCTCCGTGAGCCACTGTGCCGTCAGCCGACCGTCGCTGCCGGTGACCATGTCCTTGACCAGCCCGGCTCGCGCCTTCGCCGCGATCGCCAGTCCCGTCGACGCGTGCACCACGGCCGCCAGTCCGGTCGGGAACACGAACACGGTGTGCCGCATACCGTGCATCCGCACCAGCGTCCGTTCCTCGTACAGCGCCCGCTCGACCTCCGGCACGGTCCCGCCCGCGTCCGCGAGCCGGGCCCCGATCGCCAGGTACACCGTGGCGGGGTCGGTGCCGTGCAGCGCGACCAGCGATCCGGCGACCTCCTCGGGGGTCTTGGCCCGCGCCTGGGCGGCCGGCCGGTGCCGGAGCGCGAGCCGGGCCCGCCGCTCCTCCACTCCGATGTGCCGTTGCCGACCGCCCACTCCGCCTCCCACCGACCCGCCCCGTACGGATTGCGCCCATCCTTCCGGAAGCCGGCCCGTCGCGGCGACCCGTCACCCGAAGTGCCGCGCCCCGCATGCGGTGGTGCACCGACCGGCCTTGACTGAAGGCATCACGCGAAGACGGGAGCAGCGATGGCACGACACGGAGTACGGGACGCGGTGCGGGGCTTCGCGGTGGTCCTGGCGGCTGCCGCCGTGCTCTGCGGCTGCTCGGGCGGCGGCGTCGCCTCGGGCACCGCGTCGCAGGCCGCGTCGAAGGCCTCCGCAGCCGCCTCCGCGGCCTCCTCACTGTCGTCGCAGGCCTCGTCCGTGCTGGCGTCCGCGAGCGCCGAGGCGAGCCGCAAACTGGACCAGATCAAGGGCGGTGTGCACGCCAAGGGCGACGTCAGGCTCGGCGCGGTCTCCGCCGGGTCCGACGGACGGAAGGCGGCGCCGCTCTCCGTCACCAACCCGAACTCCGATGCCCGCACCTACGCGGTGCAGGTCAACTTCAAGGACAGCCACGGCAACCTGCTCGACACGGTGGTCGTGACGGTCGACGACGTGCCCGCACACGGCTCGAAGAACGCCACCGCGCTCAGCAACCGCCAACTCCCTGGCGAGGTCACCACCTCGGTCGCCCGCGCGGTGCGGTACTGATGCCGGTGACCGGCCCCCACGCACCGCGCCTCGGCACGCGGCCCCCGGGCCCGCGCGCCCCACGCTCGGGCCCCCGGCCCACGCGTCCGCGCCCGGGCCCTCGCCTAGACCGCGCCGGCCAGGACGGCGTCCACGAACCGTCCGCGATCCCCGGCGTGCTCGCGGAACCACAGCCCCAGCCGGTGGTCCGCGCCGGGCAGCTCGAGCCGGGTGAACGCGGAGTTCGTGGCGAGCGCCGCCGCCACCGCCTCGGTCACCTCCACCGGGATCACGTCGTCGGTGCCCGGCACCGCCAGCACCGCCCGTCCCGTGTACGCCCGCAGCACCGGGAGCGCAGGAGCCTCGCGCCAACTCCCCGGGGTACGGAGGATCTCGGTGAAGCGTCCGGTCCCGTCACCGAACGGGAGCGGCCAGGCCTGCGGGGCGTAGACGGCGGGCGCGCACAGGCCCATCGCCACCACCCGCCGCCCGTAGTGCCGCGCGAGGTCCGCGACCGTCTGCCCGCTCATGCTGAACCCGACCAGGACCAGCGGGCCGTCCGCCGGTGTCCGGGCGTCGATCACGGCGACCGCCTGCTCGAAGCGTCTGCGCAGACTCGACTCGGCCAGGCGGCCCGTGCTCTCGCCGTGCCCGGAGAAGTCGAAGGCCAGACCGTGGCGGCCGTGTGCCACGAACTCCTCCAGCAGCGGCAACAGCCGTTGTGAGCTGCCGTTGCCCGCTCCGTGCAGCAGCACGGCGGTGGCCGCGTCCGGGCAGCCGCCGTTGTCGGCGTACACACCGCTGAGTCGTTCGTCGTCGTGCCGGTGGTCGAAGGAGGAGAGCTCGATCATGGGCCCATTCATGCACGGCCGGGGCGCCACGTTGCGTGTTTCGCCGAACTCGGGCCGCAGGAAAAGGGGATGCACTCGGGGTGACCGCGTCCGTACGCTGGACATGCGTTCCGGAGCCGCCCACCACCGCTTTCCGCCGGACCGGCGTCACCCGGTGGACCCGGGGCTACTCTCTACGCACCGACGGCGGCCGCCCTCCCCCAGCGCCCCGCCGTATCCCCTGCACCACCTCTCATCACCCACGCTCACGGAGGCCCGTCATGGGCACCATCGTCATCGCCGGAATCGTCGTCCTCGTCATCCTGGGGTTCGGAAACCACGCCTGGTGGCTCGCGGCCGCCGTTCTGCTCTTCCTGTACGCGCAGTACGGGCGCGGCTCCTCGGCGTCCTCGCCGGGCGGCCCTCCGGGAGCAGCGGCCAGCTACCAGGAGTACCGCGAGCGCCGTGACCTGCACGCCAAGTGGGAGCGCCGCTACCGCCGCGAGCGTCCCTTCGAGCACCGCCGTCAGGAACGCGGCAAGTCCAAGTAACCGATCCGGCGCGCCCGTTCACAGACCGGGCGCGCCCCAGATGGGGAACCAGCGGCCGAGGTCCTGCTCGATCTGCAGATCGTCGCCGAGCGCCGCCTTGACCTGCAGTTCCAGCGCGTTGTCGCGCCGCTCGCGCTGCCCGGCGAGCGGCGCGAACGGGTAGAAGGTGCCGCGTTTGTACAGATAGACGAGGCCCAGTTGCCGCCCCCGCTCGTCCTGGAAGCCGGCCACCGAGCAGAGCAGCTGCGGCCCGAATCCATTGACCTCCATCGCGCTGTTGACCGCGTGCAGATCGTTGACCAGGGCGGGCAGCTGCTCCGGGTCGCGGCGCGACACCAGCCAGGAGTACCCGTAGTCGTCCCGCTGGAGCTCCACGGGCGGCCCGCTGCGGTCGGTGTCCGAATCCAGAAGCGCCTGGACCTCACGGTTGATCTCGGCGAAGGCGCCGCCCTCCACGGTGGCGAAGCAGACCGCTCCGGTTCCGGTCGGGGTGAACCCGGCCGCCGCCTGGAGCGTGATCGCCGCCGACGGCAGAGCGAAGAGCCGGTCGAGGTCGGGCGCCACCGGTTTGGTGCGGCCGAGCAGGATGTCCAGGAGCCCCATGTGCGCTCAGCCCGCCTTTCCCGGCGTCGCCGCCTCGCCCAGCTCCGCCGAGATACGGCCGAGCTGCTCCAGCCGCTGCTCGAGGGTCGGGTGGGTGGAGAAGAGACGGGAGAGACCCGGCTCGGCACCGAAAGCAGGCGTGAAGTAGAAGGCGTTGAAGGCCTGCGCCGTCCGCAGATCCCTCGTCGGGATACGGGCGATGTCCCCGGTGACCTTGGTCAGCGCGGAGGCCAGCGCCGAAGGGCGGCCGGTCAGGAAGGCGGCCGCGCGGTCGGCGGCCAGCTCGCGGTACCGGGACAGGGCCCGGATCAGCAGGAAACTGATCGCGTACACCAGTACCGAGATCCCCATGATGGCGCCGAAGACGACGATGGTGTTCTGGTCCTTGCGTCCGCGCCCGCCGAAGAGCTCGGAGTAGAAGGCGAACCGGGTCACGAGCCCGGCGATCACTCCCAGGAACGACGCCACCGTGATCACGGCGACGTCCTTGTGCGCCACGTGCGACAGCTCGTGCGCGAGCACGCCCTCCAGCTCGTCGGGTTCCAGGCGCCGCAGCAGCCCGGTGGTCACGCACAGCACGGCGTGGTCGGGGTTGCGCCCGGTCGCGAAGGCGTTGGGCATATCCATGCCGGACACCGCCACGAGTGGCTTGGGCATGTCGGCCACGGCGCACAGCCGGTCGACCACACCGTGCAGCTGTGGATACTCCTCACGCTCCACGATCCGCCCGTGCATGGCGTACAGCGCGATCCGGTCCGAGAACCAGTACTGTGCGCCGAGCACCAGCGCCGCGATCACGACGACCAGCACCCAGGACTTGAGCAGCACGATCAACGCGGCGACGAACGCCACGTACAGCAATCCGAGCAGGAACAGCGTGACCGTCATCCGCACGGTCAGCCGCCGATCGCTCCGGAACCGGCTCTGCATTCTGCATCACCCCGCAGTACCCGTCGGTAAGGCACTCGTCCCACCACCCATTGTGCGCCCGGTCCCGCCCATGGACCGGTCCCGAACGACCCCACGGCAGGCAAAGAGTGCCCGTGAAGGGTGAAGAGCCACTGCCCGGCGGGGGGACGCCTGGGGTGTCGAGCCGTCCTACCCGATGGTCGGCGGCTACGTGTTCGACGGCGCCCGCAGATCGTTGCGGCGTCCGGCGGGGGTGCCGTCTTGATGGATTGTGCGGGGCGTGAGCTGGGGTTGGGGGTGTGTGGTACGGGCGCGGATAGTGTGGCGTTCATGACTGAGCGTGGCCCCCAGGCTGATCTTCGGGAGTTCTTGCGGACCCGGCGGGCTCATATCACGCCGGAGCAGGCGGGGATTCGTCCGATGCCGGGTGCGCGTCGGGTGCCGGGATTGCGGCGTGAGGAGGTGGCCCAGCTGGCGGGGGTGAGTGTCGACTACTACGTGCGGCTGGAGCGGGGGCGCAGCGCGAGCGTGTCCGAATCGGTGTTGCGGGCTGTGGCCCAGGCTTTGCAGTTGGACGAGGCGGAGCGGGACCACTTGTTCGCGCTGGCTGAGGCGATCGGGCGACAGCCGCGTGCAGTGGCGGAGCAGGAGGCGCGGGCCGGGCTGGTCCGGGCGTTGGAGAACATCAGCGAGGTGCCGGCGTTGTTGTTGGGGCACCGTCTGGATGTCTTGGCCACCAATCGTCCGGCCCGTGCTTTGTATCTCGATTTCGAGGCCTTGCCGGTCAAGGAGCGGAACATGGCGCGGTATGTGTTCTTGAACGAGGCGGCCCGTGACCTGTATGTCGACTGGCACGAGACGGCCCGGGAGATCGTGGGCATGCTGCGCCTGTATGCCAGTCATCATCCGCATGACCCGCAGCTGGTCCAGCTGGTGAACGAGTTGTCGGCGGCGGACCAGGATTTCCGCCGGTGGTGGGCGGACCACGACGTGTTCTTGCCCAAGCACGGGGTCAAGCGATACCGGCATCCGCAGGTGGGGGAGCTGACACTCGGCTTCGAGGCGTTCACGCCCATGGGGGAGGCAGATCAGACGTTTGGCCTGTATACCGTCGAGCCCGGGTCGGCGTCGCAGCAGGCCCTGCGTCGGCTCGTCGACTGACCGGTGTGGGCCGGGGGCCGGCCCCCTACCGGGTGGGAGCTGGGGTTCCCGGCCCCATGGGGCCCGACATGTGACGAGGCCGGGCCCCTTTGCGGGTTTCGGACGGCGTTGTCCAGGGCGAGTGGCTCGGGCTACGGCACGCTGTAGCCGCCGTCGACGGGCAGGGCGATGCCGGTGACGAAGCTGGATTTGTCGGAGGCGAGCCAGACCACCGCGTCGGCGATTTCCTCGGCGCGGGCGATCCGGCCCAGGGGGTGGGAGGCGCCGAGCGACGCCCGGTAATCCGGGTCCAGATCCGCGATCAGCGGGGTGTCCACCAGGCCGGGACAGACGGCGTTGATGCGGATGCCCTGGTCTGCGACCTCGAGCGCGGAACTTTTGGTCATGGCGATCTCGGCGGCTTTGGTGGCGGTGTAGCCGGAGAACCCAGGGACGCCGATCAGCCCGGCGCCGGAGGACATGTTCACGATCACGCCGGAGCCTTGCGTCGTCATGTACTGCAACTCGTGCTTCATCGACAGGAACATGCCGCGCACGTTGAGCGCGATCATGCGGTCGAGCAACTGGCTGGAGTAGTCCTTGGTGAGCTGGAACTCGCCGTCGTAGCCCGCGTTGTTCAAGGCGATGTCCAGGCGGCTGGTGCCCGCGGTCGCGTCCTGGACGGCATGCTCGATCTGGGCCTCGTCGGTCACGTCCGCCACGACATAGCGGGCCGAGCCGCCGGCGGCCTCGATGAGGCGGACGGTCTCCTTGAGAGTATCGGCGGTGCGGCCGGCGACTGTGACCAGTGCTCCGTCGGCCGCCAGGGCCAGGGCGGATGCACGGCCGATGCCGCTGCCGCCGCCAGTGACGAACGCTGTCTTTCCTGCAAACTGCCAAGTCATTGCTGTGTCTCTTCGGTCGTGAAGGGATGGTTGCCAGTGGGGTCCGTGGCCGGGTGTCAGACCGACGCGGTGCCCTGGACGATGACCTCGCTGACGTTGACGTCGTTGGGCTGGCCGATCGTGTAGCCGATGGCCTCGGCGATCGCCTTGGCGTCGATCCCGACATCCTGGAGCGCGGTGCGCACGGCACCCTGCAGCTGGTCGTCGCCCCCGGACTGGGTGAGCTCGGTACGGGTGAGCCCGGGGCTGACGAGAGTGACCCGCAGGTCGGTGGTCTCCTTGCGCAGGCCGTCGGAGATGGCACGGACGGCGAACTTGGTGGCGCAGTACACGACTCCGGTCGGGTCCGAGCGGTACGCGGCGGTGGAGGCGACGTTGATGATGTGGCCGGACCGGCGCTCGTTCATGGAGGGCAGGACGGCCGCGATGCCGTGCAGCACCCCGCGCAGGTTGACGTCGATGGTCTGGTTCCAGTCGTCGATGCGCAGGTCAGCCATGTAGGACAGCGGCATCACGCCGGCGTTGTTGACCAGGACGTCGACGTGCCCGTGCCGGGCGATCGCACCGTCGACGAAGGCCTTGACGCTGTCGAGTTCGGTGACGTCCAGTTCCGCATGGTCGGCCTGGTAGCCCGCTTCGGTGAGCTCCATGGCCAGCTGCTTGAGGCGGTCCGCGCGGCGGGCGCCCAGGACGACGGTGTGGCCGGCGGCAGCCAGGTGGCGAGCGGTGGCCTCGCCGATGCCGCTGGACGCGCCGGTGATGAGGACGACCTTGCTGTCGGGGGTGGGGTTGCTCATGGTTCTTCCTTTGGATGGATCTTTCGGCCCTGATGGCCGAACGGGGACACCTCCATGAGGCCAAAGGAGAAGAAGGCCAGGTAGAGGCCCCTTCAACCCGGGGCACGCGCTACCGGGGGTCTGCCAGACCCCCCTTACGCCGGCAACCGGCACCGCGCCCCAGGCGGGGCCACCCGGCCGTGTGCGGCGTCTGCGCGCCCGGCCGGTCTTGCGCAGGCACGCGGGCTGGCTGGGTCTCAGCAGGCGTGATCCCCGAGCGGTCGTCGGGGGAGCGGTTCAAGCAGTCGCGCGAGCACGGCATGCACGCCCTGAGGCACTGCTACGCGTCGGTGCTGCCGGACGCGGGGGAGAACGTGAAGGCCCTGGCCGAGTACCTCAGGCACGCGGACCCCGGCTTCACGCCGCGTACCTGCACGCACCTGTTGCCGAACAGCCAGGATCGAGCCCGTAAGGCCGTGACCAGGCGTACGAAGACCGGCGGGATGACGCAGCCTGAGTGGGCCCCTGAAGACCGGGAGCCGAAAAAGCCGAAGGCCGGCTCTCCCGTGCTGGGAGAGCCGGCCGACGGCCCACAGGCGGCCCAGGGGAGCGGTTACCCGCTCTGACCTGGGGCGATATCACACGTCGAAGTAGAGCTCGAACTCGTGCGGGTGCGGGCGCAGCTGCAGCGGGGCGATCTCGTTCGTGCGCTTGAAGTCGATCCACGTCTCGATCAGGTCGGCGGTGAAGACGTCGCCCTGGAGGAGGAACTCGTGGTCGGCCTCGAGGGAGTCGAGGACGGCCGGGAGCGAGGTCGGGACCTGCGGGACGCCCGCGTGCTCCTCGGGGGCCAGCTCGTACAGGTCCTTGTCGATCGGCTCGGCCGGCTCGATCTTGTTCTTGATGCCGTCCAGACCCGCCAGCAGCAGGGCGGAGAAGGCCAGGTACGGGTTGCCGGAGGAGTCCGGGGCACGGAACTCGACGCGCTTGGCCTTGGGGTTCGAGCCCGTGATCGGGATACGCATCGCCGCGGAGCGGTTGCGCTGCGAGTACACCAGGTTGACCGGCGCCTCGAAGCCCGGGACCAGGCGGTGGTACGAGTTCACCGTCGGGTTGGTGAAGGCCAGCAGCGACGGAGCGTGCCTGAGGATGCCGCCGATGTAGTAGCGGGCGGTGTCCGAGAGGCCCGCGTAGCCGGCCTCGTCGTAGAACAGCGGGTCGCCGTTGTTCCACAGCGACTGGTGGACGTGCATGCCCGAGCCGTTGTCGCCGAAGATCGGCTTCGGCATGAAGGTCGCGGTCTTGCCGTTGCGCCAGGCGACGTTCTTCACGATGTACTTGAAGAGCTGGAGGTCGTCGGCGGCGGCGAGCAGCGTGTTGAACTTGTAGTTGATCTCGGCCTGCCCGGCGGTGCCCACCTCGTGGTGCTGGCGCTCGACCTTCAGGCCGGCCTTGTCCAGCTCCAGGCTGATCTCGGCGCGCAGGTCGGCGAAGTGGTCGACCGGCGGGACCGGGAAGTAGCCGCCCTTGTAGCGGACCTTGTAACCGCGGTTGTCCTCGAGCGCACCGGTGTTCCAGGCGCCGGCCTCGGAGTCGATGTGGTAGAAGGACTCGTTCGCGCTGGTGGCGAAGCGGACGCTGTCGAAGACGTAGAACTCGGCCTCGGGGCCGAAGTACGCCGTGTCCGCGATCCCGGTGGAGGCCAGGTAGGCCTCGGCCTTCTTCGCCACGTTGCGCGGGTCACGGGAGTACTGCTCGCCCGTGATCGGGTCGTGGATGAAGAAGTTGATGTTCAGCGTCTTGTCGCGGCGGAAGGGGTCGATCCGGGACGTCGACAGGTCTGCGCGCAGCGCCATGTCGGACTCGTGGATGGCCTGGAAACCACGGATCGAGGATCCGTCGAAGGCGAGCTCGTCGTCCGGGTCGAACGCCTCGACGGGCACGGTGAAGTGCTGCATGACGCCCGGCAGGTCGCAGAAGCGGACGTCGATGAACTTGACGTCCTCGTCCGCGATGAACTTCTTGGCCTCGTCGGCGTTCTGGAACATCCAGCTCCTCCTACTCCCGACCGTCCTCGCCGGGGTGGTAGTTCGTTCGTGCGGCCAGTGCGGTGGCACACGCTGGTGCCGACCATAGGGACGGGGCATTTCTCGGGCGTGACCCAATTGTTTCTCCCAGGTTAACCAGCCCGAGGCTCTCGGACCCCACCTCACTGCTCGCCGAAACGCGGGCAGTACCGTGGACGGGTGGACAACAGGCAAGCAATCGGATCCTGGCTCTCCGGTCCCCGCGCGGCCATGGAAGACGCCGGGGCGGACTTCGGGTACCGGGGTGAGCAGCTCGGTCTGCCGCAGGAGGGGCCAGGCTCGATCGCCCACCCGGGCCGGCGCCTGGGTGCCCTCGCCGTGGACTGGGGCCTGTGCCTCTTGATCGCATACGGTCTGATCACGGACAGCTATCACCGGGCGGCCCAGGTGTGGGCCCCGCTCATTCTCTTCGCGCTGATCGTCGTCACCGTGGGCTCTCTCGGGTTCACCCCCGGCAAGCGGCTCTTCGGGCTGCGGGTCGTCGCCCTGAGCACCGGCCGCGTCCACCCGCTGCGCGCGCTGTTGCGTACGGTCCTGCTGTTCCTCGCCATCCCGCCGCTGGTCTGGGACCGCGACGGCCGCGGTCTGCACGACCGGCTGGCCGGAACGGTCGAGGTACGGCTCTGAGCCTCGGCCCCCGGCGGGGCCGTGGGTGATGACCGCCTGATGACCGCTCTTGGCGGGACCCGCGGGTCTGTGACCCCCCGCTGGCCCGGCCGCTCCCTTCGACCGAAGACGCTTCGCTCCGTTCCGATCGCCGACTGGCCGTCCCCGAGAACGCCGATGGGCCGTCTCCCGAGAACCTGGGGTTCTCGGGAGACGGCCCATTGTGTGTCAGTGGAGGTCAGCGGCCCTTCGGTCCGCCCCGCGGCATCCGCATGCCCTTCGGCAGCGGTCCCTTCGGCAGCGGCATGTTGCTCATCAGGTCGCCCAGCGCCCGCAGCCTGTCGTTGGTCGCGGTCACCTGCGGACCGGTCAGCACCCGCGGATACTTCAGCATCGTCGTACGGAGCTTCTTCAGCTCGACCTGGCCCTCGCCCGTGCCGACGACCACGTCGTGCACCGGAACGTCCGCGACGATGCGCGCCATCTTCTTCTTCTCCGCGGCCAGCAGGCTCCGGACGCGGTTCGGGTTGCCCTCGGCGACCAGGACGATCCCGGCCTTGCCGACCGCGCGGTGCACCACGTCCTGGCTGCGGTTCATCGCGACCGCCGGAGTGGTGGTCCAGCCGCGGCCGATGTTGTCCAGGACCGCCGCGGCGGCGCCGGGCTGGCCCTCCATCTGGCCGAAGGCGGCTCGCTCGGCCCGGCGTCCGAAGACGATCGCCGACGCGAGGAAGGCGAGCAGGAGGCCGAGAATTCCGAGATAGACAGGGTGCCCGATCAAGAATCCGATCGCGAGGAAGACACCGAAGGTGACGATTCCGACAGCCGCGAGTACAAGACCGATCTTGGGGTCGGCCTTGCGGGTCATCTTGTAGGTCAGGGCGATCTGCTTCAGTCGCCCGGCATTCGCAGCGTCCGCTGCAGTTTCCTTCCTCGCCATGCCACGAAGTCTACGTGGCCGGGGAAGCCGCGACGACGGCAGTGCCGTGCCGGAGCGGTGGGGACGCTCCGCGCGGGCGAGCGGCGATCAGGAGCCGTGCACCACGGAGTCGAGGACGCGCTGCGCCTCGACCCGGTCCTTGGCCCGGCGCCGGTCCTCCAGTACGGAGGTCCAGGCGTTCTGGCGGGCGGTCCGCTGACCGCTGCTCATGAGAAGGGATTCGATGGCACGCAGTGCAGTGCTGAACGACGGGATGGCGTTGGCGCGAACGGGCGCGGCCTGCATGGCTGGGGTCCCCCCTGGGATCGGCGGCTTGGGGTAAGGGCTGTGCGTGGCGTAAGGCAAGCGTCACTGATTGGTGTTACCAGGGCGTGACCGACCGGTCAAACACCAATGAAACCTTGATACAGAGGCCCAAAACCCTGACGCGGCCCTGACGTGCCCGCTAGCTGCGGGGACGGTCGGGGCCGCGTCGATCGGCCGCTACCCGGGGGTAGTTGCTTGTGTGCGGATTCACACGCGGGAAGTGGCACGCAGTGCCATGTACATGCGGGAGCCGGATCAGACCGCCTGCGAGGCGACGTAGCTGCCGCGCTTCTCCACCGCCATCTGGTACAGCCGCCCGGCGCGGTACGAGGAACGCACCAGCGGGCCGGACATGACGCCCGAGAAGCCGATCTGCTCGGCCTCCTCCTTGAGCTCCACGAACTCCTGCGGCTTCACCCAGCGCTCCACGGGGTGGTGGCGGACGCTGGGGCGCAGGTACTGCGTGATGGTGACCAGCTCGCAGCCGGCGTCGTGCAGCTGCTTGAGCGCCTCGCCGACCTCCTCACGGGTCTCTCCCATGCCGAGGATCAGGTTCGACTTCGTGACCAGGCCGTAGTCGCGGGCCGCGGTGATGACCTTGAGGGAGCGCTCGTAGCGGAAGCCGGGGCGGATGCGCTTGAAGATCCGCGGGACGGTCTCGACATTGTGCGCGAAGACCTCGGGCCGGGCGGAGAAGACCTCTTCGAGCTGCTCGGGGACCGCGTTGAAGTCGGGGGCGAGGAGCTCGACCTTGGTGTGCCCGCTCTCGCGGCCGGCGGTCTGCAGGTGGATCTGGCGCACGGTCTCGGCGTACAGCCAGGCACCGCCGTCCTCGAGGTCGTCGCGGGCGACCCCGGTGATGGTGGCGTAGTTCAGGTCCATCGTGACCACGGACTCGCCGACCCGGCGGGGCTCGTCGCGGTCGAGCGCCTCGGGCTTGCCGGTGTCGATCTGGCAGAAGTCGCAGCGCCGGGTGCACTGGTCGCCGCCGATGAGGAAGGTCGCCTCGCGGTCCTCCCAGCACTCGTAGATGTTCGGGCAGCCGGCTTCCTGGCAGACCGTGTGCAGGCCCTCGCTCTTCACGAGGCTCTGCATCTTGGTGTACTCGGGACCCATTTTCGCCCGGGTCTTGATCCACTCGGGCTTGCGCTCGATGGGGGTCTGGCTGTTGCGGACCTCCAGGCGCAGCATCTTGCGTCCGTCGGGTGCGACTGCGGACACATCGGCTCCCTGTAGCTTCGATTCTTCGGCGTACACCAGGGTACGCCCGTGTTTGTTGAGCCCTACCCGTGAGGCCAACCCCGCGGCTCCGGAGTCCATTCCCGCGTCAGGCGGACGCCTTCTCGATCTCCCGCGGCTTCAGATCCGCGTTCTCCAGAACGTCCTTGAGGTGCCGTTCCACCACCGGAAGCACGTCCGCGATCGTCACGTCGCGCCCCAGCTCGCTCGCCAGGGACGTCACGCCGGCGTCCCTGATTCCGCAGGGAATGATGCGGTCGAACCAGGTGGTGTCCGGGTTCACGTTCATCGAGAAGCCGTGCATCGTGACGCCCTTGGCGACGCGGATGCCGATCTGGGCGAGCTTGCGGTCCTCCCGGCGCTGGCCGGCGTTGGAGGGCGCGTACTCGGGGCCGTTCAGCCGGGGGTCGAACTCCTCGTCCTGCAGCCGGGGGTCGAAGTCCAGGGAGAGGCCGCCGAGCGAGGGGCGCTGTTCCACCGGGTCCCCGAGGACCCACACACCGCTGCGGCCCTCGATCCGGGTGGTCTGCAGGCCGAACTCCGCGCAGGTGCGGATCAGGGCCTCCTCCAGGCGGCGTACGTGGGCCACGACGTCGACCGGGCGGGGCAGCTTCTGGATCGGGTAGCCCACCAACTGGCCCGGACCGTGCCAGGTGATCTTGCCGCCGCGGTCCACGTCGATCACCGGCGTGCCGTCCAGGGGCCGCTCGTTGTCCGCCGTGCGCCGGCCCGCCGTGTAGACCGGGGGGTGTTCGAGCAGCAGGCAGGTGTCAGGGATCTCGTCGGTGAAACGGGCGGCGTGCACCCGGCGCTGCTCGTCCCAGGCCTCCTGGTACTCGACGGCCTCGGCCCCGAACCCCATACGGACGAACCGCAACTCACTCACGGCAAGCGCCTCCCTAGAAGCTTCGTAAGGCACGAAACGCGCCCACGCCACTGTACGTCCAGCCGGCTGCGCCGTGTCCGGCCGGTGTGCTGACGCCGTTCGGTCGTCCCGTCAGCTCGACTCGCCAATCCTCACACGATCGGATGAATGGGTCCCGAACGCTGCAATCGCCCGCTCACTCTCCGCTACATTCGCGCCGTTCACGAGGCCATATGGGCTGCTCACAGGCGATCCGGGCACGGCGGCGACGCGGGGGACGGCACCATGCCCTTTCCGCGGTGCCGACGAGGTCCGAAAGGCAGGAGACCGCACCGCAGATGACGGAACGACCCGCGCAGCGCACCCCCAACCGACAGCTCGCCGCGCTCATCGCAGAAGCGGGGTTCTCCAACGCGGGGCTCGCCCGTCGCGTCGACCAGCTAGGCCTCGAACACGGACTCGATCTCAGATATGACAAGACATCCGTGACGCGCTGGCTGCGCGGGCAGCAGCCGCGCGGCACGACGCCCGCGCTCATCGCCGAGGTGTTCACCCGGCGGCTCGGACGCCGGCTCACGGCGCAGGACCTCGGACTCGACGCCTGCGCCCCGGTGTACGCGGGCCTGGAGTTCGCCGCCACCCCCGAGGAGGCCATCGACATCGTCAGCGGTCTGTGGCGCAAGGACTCGGGAAGCCATGCCGAGCTGCGCAAGATCGCGTTCACCCCGGCCGGACTCGTCGTGCCGAGCCGGGACTGGCTGATCGGCCGGGCCGACGACAAGGTGGGCCGCGGCGAGGCAGTCCCCCGCATCCCGGCGCAGGGCCGCCCCGCGGTGCCCCGGCAGCGCAGCCAGTCCGAGCGCGGACCCGGCCAGAAGGTCAGCGGCGGCGACATCGCCGCGCTGCGGTCGGTGGGCGAGCTGTTCCGCGCCCTCGACCACGCCTACGGCGGTGGCCACGCCCGCCAGGCGCTCGTGCGCTACCTGGAGCACGAGGCCGAGCCGATGCTCCGCGGCGTCTACGGCGAGCAGACGGGCCGCCGCCTCTTCGCGGCGGCCGCCGATCTGACCCGGCTCGCCGGCTGGACGTCGTACGACATCGGTGCGCACGGTCTCGCCCAGCGCTACTTCGTGCAGGCGCTGCGGCTCGCGCAGGCGGCCGGGGACCGGCTCTACGGGGCGTATGTGCTGATCACGATGAGCAGGCAGGCCGTCTACCTCGGCCATGGACGCGAGGCCGTGCAGCTCGCCAGGGTGGCCCAGCAGGGCGTCGGGACGACCGCGCCGCCGGCCGTCCAGGCGCTGCTGCACGCCGTCGAGGCGCGTGGCCACGGGGTGCTCGGCGAGGTGCGCGCGTGCACAGCGTCGCTGGTCCGGGCCGAGCGGGCGCTGGAGGCCGCGCGCCCGGGCGACGAAGCCCCGCACTGGGCGCGGTTCTTCGACGAGGCGCAGCTTGCCGACGAGTTCGGGCACTGCCACCGGGACCTGCAGCAGTACCGGGCCGCCGCCCAGCACGCCGAGCGCTCGCTGCAACTGCGGGCGCCCGGCTACGCCCGCAGCCGCCTGTTCTGCCGGGTCGTGCTCGCCTCGGCGCGGCTCGGCCTCGGCGAGCTGGACCAGGCCTGCCTGCTGGGGGCCGAGGCGGCCGCGCAGGCCTCGGAGATGCGGTCGGTGCGAGCCACCGAGTACGTGCGGGACTTCGAGCGGCGGCTGGAGCCGTACAAGGACGCGACGCCGGTGCGCGGCTACCGTGACCGGGTTGCCGCGCTCCAGTGAGCGTCAGGCTGCCTTGGGCAGTGGTTCGGCGGCGTGTATCGGTCCGGCGTCCGGGTCGGTCAGGACGGCGGATGCGACCACGTGACCGGAGTGCGATGCGGGACTTCGAGCGGCGGCTGGAGCCGTACAAGGACGCGACGCCGGTGCGCGGCTACCGTGACCGGGTTGCCGCGCACCGGTGAGCGTCAGGCTGCCTTGGGCAGTGGTTCGGCGGCGTGTATCGGTCCGGCGCCCAGGTCGGTCAGGGCGGCGGACGCGGCCCGGTGACCGGAGTGCAGTGCGCCCTGCACCGTGCTGGTGTCCCGGTGGTCGCCGCACACGTACAGGCCGGCCAGCAGCCGTACCTGCCGGTGCACGTCGTGCGGAGGCCGCATCGCCGGGACGGCACGCGCCGTGTGATGGACGGCGAGCGTCTCCCAGCGGGTCGTCGAGGTGCCGTACAGGCGGGCCAGATGAGCCCGTACGGCGCTGTCGACGCCGTCCGGTGGCGGGCCCAGCACCGTGGAGGAGACCAGGGCGCGCCCCGCGGGCGCCCGGGACGGGTCCACCGTGCTGACCACCGCCGTGTGCGCCACGGGTCCCTCACGGTCCGCGTCCAGCAGCAGCGACGCGCCCGTCTGCGGCGGTTCGTCCATTGTGTGGTGGACGACGGTGACGGGGTGGAAGTCCGGGACCCGGAGGCCGGGCAGCAGACCGGCCGCGGCGTGCGCGTCGGTCGCCACCAGGACCGCGCGGCAGCGGAATTCACCGTGATCGGCGGTGGTCACCGAGGTCGTGGAGACGGAGGTGGCGTGGACCCCGGTGTGCACCGTGCCCGGCGGCAGCGCCCGTGCCAGCAGTTCGGGTAGGACCTCCGCCCCGCCCTCCGGCAGACACAGCCGGCCGCTCGCGAAGGCGCGCAGCGCGAGATCGGCGCAGCGGCTCGACGTGGTCAGTTCCGGGTCGCACAACAAGGCGGCCAGCAGCGGCCGGAGGAATCCGTCGACCGTGCGAGCGGGGAGCCCACGGCTCGTCAGCGCTCGGCGGGCGGGCAACTCGGGCCGCACCAGCAGCCGTTCCACGGGCGTGGCGGCGAGGCGCGCGAGTGCCGCGCCGAGCCGGGCCTGGTCCATGGCGCTGCCGAGCGGAGCGGCCGGCCGGGGCACCGGTGAACGCGACCCCGCCGCCCTGAAGCGGACGACGCGTCCCCCGGTCGCGCCAACCCCCGTACGGGGCGCGTAAGTCGCGCGAGGAGCGGAGGCGAGCGCACGCACAGCGCTGAGTGCGCCCCTTGCGCCCCCTCCCGCCGGGGGAGAGCTCGCGCGGTGGTGACGCCCCTCGCTGTGCACAAGGACCCCCGGTGCGAAGGGACGCAGTACGAGTGCGTCGAGCCCCGGGGTGAGGCGCAGTTCGGGATACGACGTGGACAGGAGCTGCCCGATCCGGTCGAGTCGGAAGCCGTCGACCTTCTCGGTCGACATACGGCCGCCCACAAAGGCGGCCGCCTCCAGAACTGCCGTGGTCACTCCTGCACTGGTCAGCCGGTGAGCAGCCGCGAGGCCCGCGACCCCGGCCCCCACGATGACGACGTCCGCCTGATACACGGGCTCTAGCACGTGCCCCTCCTCGAGGTTGTGCGGCCGGTGGAGACGTCATGCCCCCAACGGGCGTCCGGAATGCTCGAGTTCGGGTCGAGGGTAGGTCCGTGACCGGTCAAGTGAAGTCGCGCATCGCCAGAGCACGGTCGCACGACGGTCGCATGTGGTCGCAGGCGAACGTCCCGTGCCGCGGTCCGGCCTCTCGGCTACTGCCGGAGCGCCGCCCGCAACGCGTCCTCGATCCCCGGGAAGGCGAAGGAGAACCCGGACTCCAGCAGCCGCGTGGGCACCACCCGGACACTGCCGAGCACGTCCCCGGCCATCTCGCCGAGCGCGACGCGCAGAGCCGACGCGGGTGCCGTGAAGAGCGTGGGCCGGTGCAGCACGCGCCCCATCGCAGCCGTGATCTCACGGTTGGTCAGCGGCTGCGGTGCCGTCAGATTGAACGGCCCCGACAGGTCCTCACGGTCGATGAGATGACGGATCGCCGCCACCTCGTCGTGCAGCGAGATGAACGACCAGTACTGGTGACCGTCGCCCATCCGCCCGCCGAGCCCCGCCTTGAACAGCGGGAACAGCCGCCCCCAGGCCCCGCCCTCGCGGGCCACGACCAGTCCCGTACGCGCGAACACCGTGCGGACGCCCGCCTCCTGGGCAGGGGCCGCGGCCTCCTCCCACTCCACGCACATCGAGGACAGGAAGCCGTCCCCGGGCGGCGCCTTCTCGTCCACCTCCCGGTCCCCGGTCTCGCCGTAATAGCCGATCGCACTGCCGCTGACGAAGACGCGCGGCGGCTCGGGCAGGGACGCGACGGCCTCCGCCAGCGCCGCGGTGCCGAGCACCCGGCTGTCGCGCAGCGTCTTCTTGTACGCGTCCGTCCAGCGGTGGTCGCCCACGCCGGCCCCGGCGAGGTTCACCACGGCGTCGCACCCGAGAAGCCCCGTCGCGTCGACGTACTGTCCTTCGGGATCCCAGCAGACCTCGTTCTCCCCATGGGCCCCGCGACGCACCAGACGCACCACCTCGTGCCCGTCGGCGGCCAGCGATCGCGTCAGGGCGCTGCCGATGAGACCGGACGCACCGGCGACGGCGATTCGGGAACGTTCCATGCGCCCATCCTGCCCGGTACCCGGCCGCAAAACCGGACGGCTCCTCGTACCCCCGCCGTACAGTGATCCTCATGCCCGTTCCGTACATACGCCAGGCCACGCCCGGCGACGAGGAGACACTCGGCCGGCTCGACCGGGACACCTGGTCGCCGCTGCACGCGGTGCAGCCGCGTCCGCAGCCGCCGTACGAGCCCTTCTACACCGAGCGTTTCGGGCCGCGGGACCATCTGGTCGCCGAACTCGGCGGTACCGTCGTCGGCTACATCCGGCTGGGCTACCCGACGCCGCTCGAGTGCAACTCCCACGTCCGGCAGATCCAGGGGCTCGCGGTCGCCGACGAGGCACGCGGCGCGGGCGTCGGCCGGGCCCTGCTGCGGGCCGTGCAGGACGAGGCGCGGCGGCGCGGGGCGCGGCGCATCACGCTACGGGTCCTCGGCCACAACACCCCGGCCCGGGGGCTCTACGAGTCCGAGGGGTTCGTGGTGGAGGGGATCCTGCCCGAGGAGTTCCTGCTCGAGGGCGAGTATGTCGACGACATCCTCATGGGGCGCTCCCTGTGAGCGCCCGCACCGGCGCCGGGCGGCTCACGATCTGATGAGGTCGCCCGTGTCCACCGCCGCCGTGGCCCGCGCGGCGCGCTGGGCGTCGCCCGCGACCTCGTCCGCCGTCAGCACGTACCCGGTCTCCTGGTCCGAGGTGGAGCGGGCGAAGACGACGCCGTAGACCCGGCCGCCGGTGGTCAGCAGCGGGCCGCCGGAGTTGCCCGGCAGGACCGTCGAGCGGATCGAGTAGATCTCCCGGGTCACGGTGGCGGTGCTGTAGATGTTCTGGCCCGTGGCCTGGATCCGGTTCGCGACCGTGGCGGCCCGCAGCGTCAGGTCGCCGTCCTGCGGGTAACCCGCGACGACGGCCGCGTCGCCGCGCTTCGCGCCGTCGTCGAAGCGCAGGACCGGTGCGTGCAGATCCGGTACATAGAGGACGGCCACGTCCCGGTCGGGGTCGAAGAACACCACGCGCGCCGCGTACGACGGGCCGACACCGCCGATCCGGACGGACGGGTGGTCGATGCCCGCCACCACATGGGCGTTCGTCATCACATGCCGCGCCGCGTACACGAAACCGCTGCCCTCACGGCCCTCGGTGCCCGAGGCGCCCTCGATCTTCACCGTGCTGAGCTTGGCCGCGTTCGTCGCGCTCGCCGTGACGCTGTCCCCGGACGGCTCGGCGACGCCGGCCGTGGGCTCGTTCTCGAACGGGTTGAAGACCTGCGGAAAACCCGCCTGGGTGAGG
The DNA here is from genome assembly GCF_050936285.1 of Streptomyces sp. CA-106110. NCBI lineage: Bacteria > Bacillati > Actinomycetota > Actinomycetes > Kitasatosporales > Streptomycetaceae > Streptomyces > Streptomyces sp. CA-106110. The sequence goes on from NZ_JBNJNB010000001.1 coordinate 8,536,524, forward strand.
GTGGACGTGGCGCGGGAGAACCAGGTGGGGGTCGTGTCCGGCATCGCGCTCTGCACGGCGCCCAGCAGCCTGGAGTCGCGTATCGCCCCGGTCACCAGCGGTGACGAGGAGGCGCCCAGGACGCTCGCGGCCACCCATGCCACGATCAGCACGGCCACCGTGTTGGCCGCCGCCCCACCGATCCCGTCGGCCACCCGCAGGGGCCCGCGGTCCAGCTCGCGCCGCAGCTTGAGGGCGAGACGTCCCGCCAACTCGTGACCCACCGCCGCCGGGAGCAGCACCGTGAACACCGCGGTCACCGTCGCGGCGGAGGTGCCTCGCGTCACCAGGCTCATCACCCACGGCAGGATCCACACACCGATCACGGCACCGCCGACGAAGCCGGCCAGGGAGACACAGCCGGCCACCAGACCGCGCCGGTAGCCGGACGCCGCATAGGCCAGGATCACCAGGATGATCAGGATGTCGAGCAGGTCCACAGAGCCGCCTTTCTCTCGGACCCCTTAGTACGCGCCGTGGTAGCACAGTGATCAGTCACTCGTGGGGATGCCCGCACACCGGCCATCCACGCGTCGAACAGTAAAAACGTCGCGGACCCGGACGATGGTTCCACCAGGTGGCACACCACACATCGCGGAGTGGACGGAGGTGACGGAAAGTGACTCCATGCCTGTCTTGCGAAGAACCCGGGAGCCGCAGAACGGGCCTGCGGCGCGGGTACGTGGTGTGGCGCGTCCGCTGGTGGGGCGTGCGGCGCGGATGCATGGTGTGGCGCGTCCGCTGGTGGGGCGTGCGGCGTGGATCCCTGGTGCGGCACGTCCGCTGGTGGGGCGTGCGGCGTGGATCCGTGGTGCGGCACGTCCGCTCGTGGGGCGTGCGACGAAATTGCGTGGTGTCGCACTTCCGCTGCTCGGCTGTGTGCCCGGTGTCGCCGCCGTCCTCGCACTGGTGCTGTGCGCCTCCGGGGTGGAGCGGCCGGCGGTGGCCCCCGCCCCGCGGCCGGTCGAGGTCAAGTCCACCGTCGTCCTGCACCTGGCGCCCAAGCCGCGCATCGTGCCGAGATCGGTGTGGGCGGACGTCAGCACCGACGGCCAGCCGCCGCCGCGCTACGACGACAAGGTCATCGCCGTCTTCGTGCACCACACCGACTCGCCGAACGGCTACAACTGCGCAAACGCCCCGCGCATCATCCGCTACCTCTACTCGGGCCAGACCGGCAACCGCCACTGGGACGACATCGGCTACAACTTCCTCGTCGACCGCTGCGGCCACATCTACGAGGGCCGCGCGGGCGGCGTCGACCGTCCCGTCACCGGCGCCCACACCCAGGGCTTCAACCATCGCACCGCCGGCATCGCCGCCATCGGCACCTTCACCGCGGGTGTGCCCGTGCCCAAGGCGATGACCGACGCGATCGCCGCCCTCGCCGCCTGGAAGCTGGGCCTCGCCAACATCGACCCGCGCAGCAAGGTCCGGCTCATCTCCAGCAACGGCCTCAGCCGCTACAAGGCGGGCACCAGCGCCCTGCTGTCCGCCCTCGCGGGCCACAACGACGGCTACATGACGAGTTGCCCTGGCGCGGCGCTCAGTGCCCTGCTCCCGTCGATCAGGGAGAAGGCGGCGCATCTGCAGGGCAGGCGGTGACGCCCCTCCCCGAGCGGTCCGCCGCCGTGCGGTCCCGGCCGCCGGCGCGTGGCACGAGCGGCGGCGCCACGCGCGCCTCAGCCCTTGAAGCGGTCCCACAGCGCGGGATAGCGGTCGGCGAGCAGGGTCTCGTTCTCCAGGTCGAACGAGCTGCCCTCGGGCTCGGAGGCGGCGGGCGCTATGCCCAGGTCGGGTGCCACGGTTCCGGTGAGCTGCTCGTACGCCTCGTCCGCCGCGTAGCCGAGTTCCTCACCGTCGCCGTCGACCTCCTCGTCGAAGTCCACCAGGAGGTCGGCGAGTGTGTCGGGGTCGTGCAGGGCCCCCTCGTAGACCTCCCGGCCCTGGCCGATCAGCCAGCACCGGAAGAAGTCGAACGCGTCGTCGCTCGCGCCGTCGAGCAGCACCCAGGCGGCGCCCCACAGGTCCCAGCGATAGGCGCGGTTGTAGCGGGACTCGAAGTGCCGGGCGAAGTCCAGGACCGCGTCGGGATCCAGCCGTACCAGCCGCTCCACGAGCTGATCGGCCTGCTCGTCGGGGTCGCCCTCGGCGGCCGCACGACTCGCGTCCACCAGCTCCCAGAACTCCGTCTCGTCCATCACTGGACCAGCATCGGCCCTCGCAGGGGGCGACGCACGTGGAGTGCGGCGGATCGTTATCGGGCGTAGAGCGCCGCGAGACGTATCGCGTCCTCGGCGAAACGCGCGCGCAGCCCCTCGGGCGACAGCACCTCGACCTCCGGCCCCAGCGCGGTCAGTTGCCCGTGCGCCACCTCCTCGGACTCCACCGGCAGGCACACCGTCACCCAGCCCCGCTCGTCCGGGGCGCCCGCGGCCGTGAGCGCCCGGCGGGCCGCGGCGGGATCGACGGCGTAGGGCAGTGTGCGTACGCCGGCCTCGGACAGCCGCACCAGGACCTCGGCCCGCAGGATGGACCGCGCGAACTGCTCCGCCTGCTCCGCCCAGAAGGCGGGCAGATCGAACTCCTCGTCGCGCCCGAACCGTTCCTCGCCCAGGTCCACGGCCGTGACGCGGTCGATGCGGTACACCCGGAACGACCCCTGCCGTGCCTCTCGCGCGCACAGATACCAGACCCCCGCCTTGAGGACGAGCCCGTACGGCTCCAGCTCCCGCTCCACCTCGTCCTGGCCGCGCCGGTAGCGCGCGGTGATGCGGCGGTCGTCCCACACCGCGTCCGCGACCGCCGGCAGCAGCGGCGGAGTCGTGGGCTCGGTGAACCAGGCGGGCGCGTCCAGATGAAACCGCTGCGCCGCCGTGCGGGAGGCGTCGCGCAGGGAGGGCAGCAGGGCCGCGGACACCTTGAGCCGGGCCGCACCGGCCGCGTCCTCGAGCCCCATTTCGCGCAGCGCTCCCGGAACACCGCTGAGGAACAGCGCCTCGGCCTCACCGCGGGCGAGCCCCGTCAGCCGGGTGCGATAGCCGCCGACGAGGCGGTAGCCACCGCTCCGCCCCCGGTCCGCGTACACCGGAATGCCCGCCTCGGACAGTGCCTGGGCATCCCTGGTGACCGTCCGCTCGGACACCTCCAGCTCACGGGCCAGCTCGGCGGCGGTCATGGAGGACCGGGACTGGAGCAGCAGCACCATTTTCATGAGACGAGCGGCACGCATGCGTTCATGATGCCGGGCGGCACCGACAGGACACCGCAGTCGCCCCGCCCGTTCCGGCGGAGCCCGCGCCTGCGCGCTACCGCGCCTCGGACCGCGTGATCAGCGACAGGTGGCCGCCCTGCGGGTCCGAGACGACCGCGAAGCGGCCCGGCGGGATCGTGGTGGGCCGGACGCGCACGGAGCCGCCCAGTTCGGTGACCCGCGCCGCGGCGGCATCGCAGTCCTCGACCGCCACGTACATCGTCCAGTGCGCCGGAAGCTCCGACGGGAAGTCCTCGTTCATGCGCTTCATGCCGCCGAACGTCTCGCCGCCGAGCTCCCATTCGGTGTACTCGGACGGGCCGAAGGGGTGGGTCTCGCCGTCCCAGCCGAGGACAGCGCGGTAGAAGTCCTTGGCCTTCTCCGGCTCCCTGGCGATCAACTCGAACCAGCACACACTGTTCGGCCGGTCCACCACACCGAAGCCGCGGTGCCCGCGGGGCTGCCAGACGCCGAACACCGCGCCCTCGGGGTCGCTGAAGACGGCGAGCCGGCCCGCGTCGAAGACGTCCATGGGCGGGGCGACCACCGCGCCCCCGTTGCCGGTGACAGCCAGCGCGGTGGCATCGGCGTCCTCCACCTGGAAGTAGACCAGCCAGGACACCGGCTTCCCCTGCGCGGTACAGGGGCCGTACCCCGCGGCGTACGCACCGTCCAGGAGGAACATCCCGTACCCGGCCGCCTCCGGGTCGGGCACGTCGGCGCCGGTCCAGCCGAACAGCCGGCCGTAGAAGTCCCTGGCGCCAGGGACGTCGGTGGTCGACAGATCGGCCCAGGTGGGTGCGGAGGGACGGTTGAAGATCTTCATGGTCGGCTCCGGGACTGCCGCGAGGGAATGGGACGCAGAGATGCCTACGGCCGCCCATTCATTCACAGGGGCACCGCCCCGGCAATCGACAGGCCGCCCTCACCATATGCGTACAAGTGTGCCCCGCTCCGGCGGGGCGGCCGGGGCGGGGCACACAGGTCAGGGCGTCAGAGGCCGTAGCGCTCCCGGGCCTCCTTCACGGCCGTGGCCTTGACCTCACCGCGCCGCGCGAGCTGGGCTAGGGCCGCGACGACGATCGACGGGGCGTCCACGCCGAAGTGGCGGCGGGCCGCCGCACGGGTGTCGGAGAGGCCGAAGCCGTCGGCGCCCAGCGAGGAGTAGTCCTGCTCGACCCACTGCGCGATCTGGTCCGGGACCTGGCGCATGTAGTCGGAGACCGCGAGCACCGGGCCCTCGGCGCCCTGCAGGGCCCGACGCAGGTACGGAATGCGCTCCTCGCCCCGCAGCAGTGCCGCGTCCGCCTCCATGGCGTCGCGCCGCAGCTCGCCCCACGAGGTGGCCGACCACACGTCCGCGGCGACGCCCCACTCCTCGGCGAGCAGCTTCTGCGCCTCGAGCGCCCAGTGGATCGCCGTGCCGGAGCCCAGCAGCTGGATGCGCGGGGCGTTCGCCGCCGGGGAAAGCCCCGCCGACTCCGCCGTGTTGAAGCGGTACAGGCCCTTGACGATGCCCTCGTCGATGCCGGCGACCGACGGCTTCACGGGCTGCGGCAGCGGCTCGTTGTAGACCGTCAGGTAGTAGAAGACGTTCTGGTCCTCGCCCGGGGCCGCCTGGCCGTACATACGGCGCAGACCGTCCTTCACGATGACCGCGATCTCGTACGCGAACGCCGGGTCGTAGCTCAGCGCGGCCGGGTTGGTCGCGGCGATGACGGGGGAGTGGCCGTCGGCGTGCTGCAGGCCCTCACCGGTCAGCGTGGTGCGGCCCGCCGTGGCGCCGACCAGGAAGCCGCGGCCCAGCTGGTCGCCGAGCTGCCACATCTGGTCGGCCGTGCGCTGCCAGCCGAACATCGAGTAGAAGATGTAGAACGGGATCATCGCCTCGCCGTGCGTCGCGTACGACGTCGAAGCGGCGATGAAGTCGGCCATCGAACCGGCCTCGGTGATCCCCTCGTTGAGGATCTGGCCGTTCTTGGCCTCCTTGTAGTACATCAGCTGGTCGCGGTCGACCGGCTCGTACGTCTGGCCCTTCGGCGAGTAGATACCGAGGGACGGGAAGAGCGACTCCATACCGAAGGTGCGCGCCTCGTCCGGGACGATCGGCACCCAGCGCCGGCCCGTCTCCTTGTCGCGGACCAGGTCCTTGACCAGGCGGACGAAGGCCATGGTGGTCGCCAGGTTCTGCGAGCCGGAGCCCTTGTCGAAGGCGGCGAAGGCCTTGTCGGCGGGCGTGGGCAGCGGCGCGAGCGGGTGGACGCGGCGCGCCGGGGCCGGGCCGCCGAGGGCGGCACGGCGCTCCTGGAGGTAGCGGATCTCGGGGGAGTCGACGCCGGGGTGGCCGTAGGGGACCTGGCCGTCGGCGAACCGGCTGTCCGGGATGGGCAGTTCGAGCAGGTCGCGCATCGTCCTGAACTCGTCCACCGTCAGCTTCTTCATCTGGTGGTTGGCGTTCTTCGACGCGAAGCCCTGGCCGAGCGTGAAGCCCTTGACCGTCTGGGCCAGGATGACCGTCGGCCCGCCCTTGTGCTCCAGGGCGGCCTTGTAGGCGGCGTAGACCTTGCGGGCCTCGTGGCCGCCGCGGGAGAGGTGGAAGCACTCGAGGATCTTGTCGTCGCTCAGCAGCTTCGCCATCTCGACGAGCGCCGGGTCCTTGCCGAAGAAGTCCTCGCGGATGTAGGCGGCGTCGCGCGTCTGGTACGTCTGCACCTGCGCGTCCGGGACCTCACGCAGCCGGCGTACGAGCGCGCCGGTGGTGTCGAGCGCGAACAGCTCGTCCCAGGCCGTGCCCCACAGGCTCTTGATCACGTTCCAGCCGGCACCGCGGAACTGGGCCTCCAGCTCCTGCACGATCTTGAAGTTGGCGCGGACCGGGCCGTCGAGGCGCTGCAGGTTGCAGTTGATGACGAAGGTGAGGTTGTCCAGCTCCTCACGGGCGGCCAGCGCGAGGGCCGCCGTCGCCTCGGGCTCGTCCATCTCGCCGTCACCGAGGAACGCCCACACGTGCGAGGACGAGACGTCCTTGATGCCGCGGTTGGTGAGGTAGCGGTTGAAGCGCGCCTGGTAGATGGCCGAGAGCGGACCGAGGCCCATGGAGACCGTGGGGAACTCCCACAGCCAGGGCAGGCGGCGCGGGTGCGGGTAGGACGGCAGACCGTTGCCACCGGCCTCCTGGCGGAAATTGTCCAGGTGGGCCTCGGTGAGGCGGCCGTCGAGGAAGGCGCGGGCGTAGATGCCGGGGGAGGCGTGGCCCTGGACGTACAGCTGGTCGCCGGAGCCGTCGCTCTCCTTGCCCTTGAAGAAGTGGTTGAAGCCGGTCTCGTAGAGCCAGGCCGCGGAGGCGAAGGTGGCGATGTGGCCGCCCACGCCGTACTTGCTGCCGCGGGTCACCATCGCGGCCGCGTTCCAGCGGTTCCACGCGGTGATCCGGGCCTCCATCGCCTCGTCACCGGCCACGGTGGGCTCGGCGGCGGTCGGGATGGTGTTGACGTAGTCCGTCTCGAGGAGCTTGGGCAGTGCGACGCCGGCGCCCTCGGCACGTTCCAGGGTGCGCCGCATCAGGTACGCGGCACGGTGCGGCCCGGCCGCCTTGGCGACGGCGTCCAGGGAGGCCTGCCATTCGGCGGTCTCCTCCGGGTCGCGGTCCGGGAGCTGATCGAGCTCGCTCGGCTGGATGGCGTTGGGGTCGGTCATTACGCCGCCTTCCTCAGTCGAAGGGGGTTCCCTCATCGGTAAGGGTTCGGGGTGCCCTTGGTCTTTGGCAGGACAGGGCGAGGGCTTCGGTAGAGGCCCGACGGCGACTGTAACTCCCTGATCGATGATCGATCAAAGGTTTGAGGGCCAAAACCTCTCGATCACGAGAAAGTCGGCACGGGGTGCCTCCCGAGGAGACACCGGGTGCCGCTGAATCCAGGGGTTTTCGCAGGTGACGGCCGCGTCTGAGCATGGACCCGCTCTGCTGCCGGAGCGCTCACCGGCGTTTCGGACCTCAGGCCCGCGGGGCGCAGCCCAGCACATGGGCCTTCACTATGTCCGCGATGCGCGGATCCCGGCGGCGGAACGCGGCCACCAGCTCCTCGTGCTCCTCCGCGTAGGACTGCTGCACCGTCCCCAGCCACCGGATCGACAGTGCCGTGAACACCTCGATGCCGAGCCCCTCCCAGGTGTGCAGCAGCACCGAGTTGCCGGCCGCCCGCACCAGCTCCCGGTGGAAGGCCACCGTGTGCCGCACCTGCGCCGTACCGTCCGACCTGCGGTCCGCCTCGTACAGCGCGGTGACATGCGGTTCGAGGGCCGAGCAGTCCTGTGCCAGCCGCTCCGCCGCGAGCTCCGCCGCGATGGCCTCGAGACCGGCTCGTACGGGGTAGGACTCCTCCAGGTCGGCGGCGGTCAGATTCCTGACCCGGACCCCCTTGTTGGGCGCCGACTCGATCAGCCGCAGCGACTCCAGCTCCCGCAGCGCCTCACGGACCGGTGTCTGGCTGACCTCCAGCTCCGTGGCGATCCGCCGCTCCACGATCCGCTCGCCCGGCTTCCAGCGCCCGCTGACGATGCCCTCCACGATGTGCTCGCGGATCTGTTCGCGCAGCGAGTGGACGACGGGCGCGGTCATGAGGGCTCCTTAGGCGATGGCTCGGATCCGATGCTTCGGTCCGAAGGGCCTCGTGGGGGACGGTGGTCGGGCGACGGGCGGGACCCAGGGCTTTGACGTTTAGACAATAAGGCCGTATCCCCGTGCCGAAGAGGCGCACGGCGGCGCTTTCGTGCAGGTGAGACGAGACTTACACGCCGGGCCCGGAAACAAACACGGCGCCCCCGCCCGGAGAACTCCGGGCGGGGGCGCCGCTGTGGTCGGTCACCTCTCGGTGGCTCAGAGGCCGAGCTCGACCTCGAACTCGCCCGCCTCGAGGATCGCCTTGACCGCGGTCAGGTAGCGGGCCGCGTCGGCGCCGTCCACCAGACGGTGGTCGTAGGAGAGCGTCAGGTACGTCATGTCGCGGACGCCGATGACCGTGCCCTCCTCCGTCTCGATGACGGCCGGGCGCTTGACCGTGGCGCCGATACCGAGGATCGCGACCTGGCCCGGGGGCACGATGATCGTGTCGAACAGCGCGCCGCGCGAACCGGTGTTGCTGATGGTGAAGGTCGCACCGGACAGCTCGTCCGGAGTGATCTTGCTGGCCCGCACCTTGCCCGCCAGGTCGGCGGTGGCCTTGGCGATACCCGCGATGTTGAGGTCACCGGCGTGCTTGATGACCGGGGTCATCAGGCCCTTCTCGGAGTCCACCGCGATGCCGATGTTCTCGGTGTCGAAGTAGGTGATGGTGCCCTCGGCCTCGTTGATCTTGGCGTTGATGACCGGGTGGGCCTTCAGCGCCTGGGCCGCCGCCTTCACGAAGAACGGCATCGGGGAGAGCTTGACGCCCTCGCGGGCCGCGAACGCGTCCTTGGCCTGGGCGCGCAGGCGCATCAGGCGGGTCACGTCGACCTCGACCACCGAGGATAGCTGGGCCTGCTCGTGCAGGGCCTTGACCATGTTGTCGCCGATGACCTTGCGGATCCGCGGCATCTTCACGGTCTGGCCGCGCAGCGGGGAGACCTCCAGGACGGGGGCCTTCTTCGCGGCCGGAGCGGCGGCGGCCGGAGCCGGGGCGGCCTTCGCGGCCTCGGCGGCGGCGAGGACGTCCTGCTTGCGGATACGGCCGCCGACGCCGGTGCCCTTGACGGTGGACAGGTCGACGCCGTTCTCGGCGGCGAGCTTGCGCACCAGCGGGGTGACGTACGCGCCCTCGTCGGTCGGCTGGGCGGCGGCCGGAGCGGCCGGCGCCGGGGTGACCGGGGCGGGTGCGGGTGCGGGAGCCGGGGCGGCCGCGGCGGGGGCAGGAGCCGGAGCCGGGGCGGCAGGGGCCGGGGTGGGCGCCGGAGCCGGCGGGGCCGCCGGAGCGGGAGCCGGGGCGGCGGGCGCCGGGGCGGGGGCGGCAGGGGCCGGGGCGGCCGCCGGAGCGCCGATGACGGCCAGCTTGGCGCCGACCTCGGCGGTCTCGTCCTCGCCGACGACGATCTCCAGGAGCACGCCGGAGGCGGGCGCCGGGATCTCGGTGTCGACCTTGTCCGTGGAGACCTCGAGCAGCGGCTCGTCGGCGTCGACGGAGTCGCCGACCGCCTTCAGCCAGCGGGTGACGGTGCCCTCGGTGACCGACTCGCCGAGCGCGGGCAGGACCACGTCGGTGCCCTGGGCGGCACCGGCCGGGGCGGCCGGAGCGGCGGCGGGGGCCGGAGCCGGGGCGGCCGGAGCCGGCGCGGCAGCGACGGGGGCGGGCTCGGGGGCCGGGGCGGGAGCCTCTGCGGCGGCCGGAGCCGGGGCGGCGGCGGGCGCGCCCGTGCCGTCGTCGATGACGGCCAGCTCGGCGCCGACCTCGACGGTCTCGTCTTCGGCGACCTTGATGGAGGTGAGCACGCCGGAGGCCGGCGCGGGGATCTCGGTGTCGACCTTGTCGGTCGAGACCTCGAGCAGCGGCTCGTCGGCCTCGACGCGTTCGCCCTCGGCCTTCAGCCAGCGGGTGACGGTGCCCTCGGTGACGCTCTCGCCGAGCGCCGGAAGGGTTACGGAAACCGGCATGGTTTCGGTTGCTCCTTACGGAAGTGCGGAAGTCTGTGTCGTCGCGTTCGTCGACCGAGGGTCAGTCGTGCATGTGGAGAGGCTTGCCGGCCAGGGCCAGGTGGGCCTCGCCGAGCGCCTCGTTCTGCGTCGGGTGGGCGTGGATCAGCTGGGCCACCTCGGACGGCAGAGCCTCCCAGTTGTAGATCAGCTGGGCCTCGCCCACCTGCTCGCCCATGCGGTCGCCGACCATGTGGACGCCGACCACGGCACCGTCCTTGACCTGGACGAGCTTGATCTCGCCCGCGGTCTTCAGGATCCGGCTCTTGCCGTTGCCACCGAGGGGGAACTTGATGGAGACGACCTTGTCCGCGCCGTAGATCTCCTTGGCCTTGGCCTCGGTGATGCCGACGGAGGCGACCTCGGGGTGGCAGTACGTCACCCGCGGCACGCCGTCGTAGTCGATCGGGACGGTCTTCAGGCCCGCCAGACGCTCCGCCACCAGGATGCCCTCGGCGAAGCCGACGTGCGCGAGCTGGAGCGTGGGGACCAGGTCGCCGACGGCGGAGATGGTCGGGACGTTCGTCCGCATGTACTCGTCGACGAGGACGTAGCCGCGGTCCATGGCGACCCCGGCCTCCTCGTAGCCGAGGCCCTGGGAGACCGGGCCGCGGCCGACGGCGACGAGGAGGACCTCAGCCTCGAACTCCTTGCCGTCGGCGAGGGTGACCTTGACACCGTTCTGGGTGTACTCGGCCTTCTGGAAGAAGGTGCCCAGGTTGAACTTGATGCCGCGCTTGCGGAAGGCGCGCTCGAGAAGCTTGGAGGAGTTCTCGTCCTCGACCGGGACGAGGTGCTTGAGGCCCTCGATGACGGTGACGTCGGAACCGAAGGACTTCCACGCGGAGGCGAACTCGACGCCGATGACGCCGCCGCCCAGGATGATCGCGGACTGGGGCACACGGTCCAGGACGAGGGCGTGGTCCGACGAGATGATGCGGTTGCCGTCGATCTGGAGGCCCGGCAGCGACTTCGGCACGGAACCGGTCGCCAGGAGGACGTGACGGCCCTGGATCCGCTGACCGTTGACGTCGACGGAGGTGGGGGAGGACAGCCGGCCCTCACCCTCGATGTAGGTCACCTTGCGCGAGGCGATCAGGCCCTGCAGACCCTTGTACAGGCCCGAGATGACCTCGTCCTTGTACTTGTGGACGGCCGGGACGTCGATGCCCTCGAAGGTGGACTTGACACCGAACTGCTCGCTCTCGCGGGCCTGGTCGGCGATCTCGCCCGCGTGGAGCAGAGCCTTGGTGGGGATGCAACCCTTGTGCAGGCAGGTGCCGCCGACCTTGTCCTTCTCGATCAGGGCGACGTCCAGGCCCAGCTGCGCCCCGCGCAGGGCCGCGGCGTAACCACCGCTACCACCGCCGAGGATCACTAGGTCGAAAACGGTGCTGGCGTCGTTCGCCACGTCACGTCCTCCATGCATGTGCGCCGTACGCCGGTCTCCGATGACCGGCAGGCGGCTGGTGTCCGGCCGCTTGAGCTTCGGCCCTTCGGTGGGGCCCTGTCCTGCCGTGCCCCATCTTCGCACTTGTCGGCGGCACGGGAAGCGGCGGGCCCGGGTGTGGGGCGTCTGATCCGTCACGTCGGGAGGTCGCGGCGGCGTGGCCCGAAGGGATTTCGTCGAGGGCGTAACGCCGGTACGTCCATGAGGGCGGCCCCGGGCTCGGCAGGAGCCCGGGGCCGCCCTCATGCGCGGGTCGGTTCAGCCCAGATCGCCCGCAGCCGCCACTTCCGCGAGCCGGACCAGCGTGCGCACCGCCGAGCCGGTGCCGCCCTTCGGGGTGTAGCCGAAGGGGCCCTGCTCGTTGAAGGCCGGGCCGGCGATGTCGAGGTGGGCCCAGACGATGCCGTCGCCGATGAACTCCTTCAGGAACAGGCCGGCGACCAGGCCGCCGCCCATCCGCTCGCCCATGTTGGCGATGTCGGCCGTCGGGGAGTCCATGCCCTTGCGCAGGTGCTCCGGCAGCGGCATCGGCCAGGACTCCTCGCCGACCTCCTCGGCGACCGCGTGGACCGCGGCGCGGAACGCGTCGTCGTTCGACATGATCCCGAAGGTGCGGCTGCCGAGCGCCAGCACCATCGCGCCGGTCAGGGTCGCCACGTCCACGATCGCGTCGGGCTGCTCCTGGGAGGCCGCCCACAGCGCGTCGGCGAGGACCAGCCGGCCCTCGGCGTCCGTGTTGAGGACCTCGACGGTCTTGCCGCTGTACATGCGCAGCACGTCACCCGGGCGGGTGGCCGAGCCGGACGGCATGTTTTCCGCGAGGGCGAGCCAGCCGGTCACGTTGACCTCGAGACCCAGGCGGGCGGCGGCCACGACCGTGGCGAAGACGGCCGCGGCGCCGCTCATGTCGCACTTCATGGTCTCGTTGTGGCCGGCCGGCTTGAGCGAGATGCCGCCCGAGTCGTAGGTGATGCCCTTGCCGACCAGGGCCAGGTGCTTATCGGCCTTTGCGTGCGTGTACGACAGCTTCACCAGGCGCGGCGGGGAGGCCGAGCCCACGCCGACGCCGAGGATGCCGCCGTATCCGCCCTTGGCCAGTGCCTTCTCGTCCAGCACCTGCACCTTGAGGCCGTGCTCCTTGGCCGCGGTCTGCGCGATGGCGGCGAAGGCGGCCGGGGTCAGGTCGTTCGGCGGGGTGTTGATCAGGTCGCGGGCGCGGTTGAGCTCCTCGGCGACGGCCACGGCGCGCTCGACGGCCGCCTTGTACGCCTTGTCGCGGGGCTTGGCACCGAGCAGGGCGACCTCGCCGAGCGGGGCCTTGCCGTTCTTCCCGTTCTTGCCGTTGTCCTTGTACGTGTCGAACGAGTACGCGCCGAGCAGAGCGCCCTCGCCGATGGCGGCGGCGGCGTCGGCGTCCGCCATCGGCAGCGCGAAGACGGCCTTCTTGGAACCGGCGAGCGCACGGGTGGCGGAGCCGGCGGCGCGGCGCAGCGACTCGGCGGCGAAGGACGCCTCCTTGCCGTCGGCGTTCTCCGGGTCTTCGGAGTCGGCACCGAGGCCCACCGCCACCACGACGGGCGCCTTGAAGCCGGAGGGCGCGGGCAACTTCGTCACCTCGCCCTCGGCGCCCGTGGCGCCCAGGGTCTCCAGTATGGCGGCGAGCTTGCCGTCGTACGCCTGGTCCACGGCCTCGGCGCCCGGTGCGACGACCGGGCCCTCCGCGCCCTTCGCGACACCGACCACGATCGCGTCGGCCCGCTGGCCGGCCGCCGCGGCGGTGCTGAGAGTGAGAGCAGTCACGGTGGTGAAATCTCGCTTCCGATTGAGTTTCGGCCGAACGGATGGGGTCGACCGGCCCGGGTCCCGGCCCGGATCGCTCGATTCGTTCGGTCTTCACCAGGGCAGGGACACCCGACATGAGCCTACGCTCGGGTGCGGCGTTCGCTCATGCCCCCGGTGTTCATCTCTCGGTGGCGCACCCGCAACATCCCGAACGCGCTCCCCGCGGTACGGGCCGCACCCCTCGTGTCCGGCGTTCCGCGCGGCCCTGTGCGCGGCGCGGAACGCCCGGTCAGGCCACGCGTCCGCGGAGCGTTCTGCGCCTCGTGGCCCGGGACGTCGGCGATCATCTTGGGGGTACGTTGCCGCACGCCCTGGAGAACCCGCCCCGTGAAGCGTCCGATCCCGCTCGTCGCCCTGCTCCTGCTGCTCGCCGGATGCACCACCGTCACCGAGGACAGCGAGCCGGGCAGGGCCCGCTGGCAGCCGCGCCCCGGTGTCGCCTGGCAGTGGCAGCTCAGCGGGCGCCTCGACACCTCCGTCGACGTACCGGTCTACGACATCGACGGCTTCGACCACTCGAGGGCGACCGTCACCGCGCTGCACCGCGAGGGCCGCAAGGCCGTCTGCTATGTGTCGACCGGTGCTTGGGAGGGCTTCCGTCCGGACGCCAAGAAGTTCCCGAAGTCCGTGCTGGGCAAGGGCAACGGCTGGAAGGGCGAGCGCTGGTTCGACATCCGCCGCACCGACGTCCTGGAACCCCTCATGGCGAACCGCTTCGACATGTGCCGCAGGAAGGGCTTCGACGCAGTGGAGCCCGACAACATGGACGGCTACCGCAACCACACAGGATTCCCCCTCAAGGCCTCCGACCAACTCCGCTACAACCGCCTCGTGGCCAGACTGGCCCACGAGCGGGGGATGGCCGTCGGCCTGAAGAACGACCTCGACCAGATCCCCCGGCTGGTACGCGACTTCGACTTCGCGGTCAACGAGCAGTGCGCCCAGTACGGCGAGTGCGGACGGCTGGAACCGTTCACCGCCGCCGGCAAGGCCGTCTTCCACGTCGAGTACGAGCTGCCCACCGGGCGTTTCTGCGCCGAATCCCGGCGGCTGAAGCTGAGTTCGATGCTGAAGAAGTACGGACTGGGGGCATGGCGGCGCCCCTGCTGAACCACGGCGTTGGGCACCGCGTGCACCGGGCCCTCAGGACCACGGAAGCCGTCGCGCTCCTCGCCGCACCGTCCGCGCGGAGGCCCTCGGGGCCGGCACCACGGGCGGCGGCTCCGCGGGGCGTGCGGTGGAGGTCACCCCAGGGCCAGCACAACCAGCGCGGTCGTCGCCGCGGTCTCCGCGAGCCCGCCGAACACATCGCCCGTCACGCCGCCGAAGCGACGGACGCAGTGCCGCAGCAGCAACTCCGCGGCGGCCACGGCAAGGAGCACGGCGGCCGCCGTACGGACGACGCCGTCCGCCCCCCACAGCGCACCCCCGGCGGCCGCCGTGGCGGTGACGGCGAGGGCCATCGCCAGCGCGCCGCCGGCCGGGACCACTCCCGCGACCGCGGCCCCCAGCCCTTCCGGCCGCGCGGCCGGTATCCCGCGGCGTGCGGCCAGCGTGAGCGCCAGCCGGGCGGCGGTCGCCGAGACGACGGCGGCCAGCGCCCCCCGCGCCCAGGAGTCGCTGTACGCGTCGGCGAGGGCCGCCACCTGGGCCAGCAGGACGAAGACCAGCGTGACCACACCGAACGGCCCGATGTCCGACTGCTTCATGACCCGCAGCGCCTCCTCGGCGGGCTTCCCGCTGCCCAGCCCGTCGGCGGTGTCGGCGAGCCCGTCCAGATGGAGCCCCCGGGTGAGCACGGCCGGTACGGCGGCGGCGGAGACGGCGGCGAGCAGCGAACCGGCCCCCGCGACGGCCAGCACCGCGCCGAGCAGCCCCGCGAGCGCGCCGACCACGAGTCCGACGAGGGACGCCCACACCATCCCGCCGCGCGCGGCATCCCGGTCCCAGCGCGTCACCCGGACGGGCAGGACGGTGAGAGTACCGAAGGCGAAGCGGAGGCCGTGGAGCGGCGGGATCTTGAGCACCGGCGCAGAGTAGGCGTCACCCCCCGGCCTCGCGCAAGCAGGCGGCGGTGCGGGCCCGCGGGCACACTGCACCCATGGGCCACTGGCTGCAGCGCAACATCCTAGAGCCGGGCAAACTACCCCTGCTGCTGGCGCTGAGCGCCTTTGTGCTGACCTTCGTGATCACCCGCACCGTCACCCGCCTCATCCGCGCCGGCAAGGGACCGTTCGGCAACGTCGAGGCGGGCGGGCTGCACATCCACCATGTCGTGCCTGGTGTCGTCCTGACCGTCGCCGGCGGCTTCGGAGCCCTGGCCGGCCGCCAGGGACCGGGCTCCGGCCTCTTCGCGGTCGTCTTCGGCGTGGGCGCGGGCCTCGTCCTCGACGAGTTCGCACTGATCCTCCACCTGGCGGACGTCTACTGGACCGAGCAGGGACGTCAGAGCGTCGAGGTCGTCGTGGTCACCGCGGCCTTGGTCGCCCTGGTCCTCGCCGGCTTCGTGCCGTTCGGCGTCGACAACCTCTCCCAGGACGAGTTGCAGGACCGCGGCACCGTCATCGTGACCGTGGGCGTGAACTTCCTTCTCTCTCTGCTGGCCCTGAGCAAGGGCAAGGCCCGCACCGCGATCTTCGGGGTGATCGTCCCGGTGGTCGCCCTGGTCGGCGCCGTCCGCCTGGCCCGACCGGGCTCGCCATGGGCGAGGCGGTTCTACCGCCGGCGGCCGCACACCCGGGCCAGGGCCGGGCTGCGGGCGTACCGCCACGACCGTCGTTGGACCGCCCCGAGCCGCAGACTGCAGGACTGGATCGGCGGCAAACCCGATCCGCAGCCGGCCCGGCTGCCCGGCCGCCGTCCCTGAACGCAGCGCCGACAGCCCGCACAGCGTCAGGACCGCGCCGATCGCGGCGATGTGCTCCTTGCCCGCCAGGTTGTCCTTCACCACGAGCTCCACGGTCATCGCCGCGATCACCGCGCCCGACGTGACGTGCGCGCGGTAGCGCCAGCACAGGAACAGGGCGAGCCCGATCACCGCCGCGGACGGACCGGTGTCGACGACCCGGGCGTTCCCCGCGGGCAGCCCCAGCGGATGGTGCGGACCGAGGGCGATGCCCACGCGCGCGTACAGCGTGCCGGCCAGTGTGGCGACGTACGCGATGCCGAGCGTGCGCCACCAGCCCAGGCAGATCTCGGCGAACCCGAACACGATGAGGATCTGCAGCAGCGCGCCCCAGACCGGCAGGTCGAGGGCGGGGACGAAGAGCGAGGACGGAGTGCGGAGCAGGGCCACCCACAGCGGATCCTCGGCTCGCACGGACCCGATGTCCTGCACGAGACCGAAGCCCCACGGCTGGTTCTGCACGAACTGCAGCAGCGATGTCAGGCACACGGCCGCCCAGGTCATCGGGATCGCCCGCAGGCGCCGCCGCGCGAGGGCCTGCCGCACGGTCGCGTACAGCAGTCCCCACTCGGCCCGCGCCAGGCGGGCGAGGGCGTTCATCCGGCGGTCCTCATCTGTCCGGCGCCTCTCATCGGTGTGACTGCAGGTGCTTGCGGTGCACCCACTTCGGCAGTCCCGGAGCCTCCAGGAACCCCTCGGCACGGGCCGAGGCCAGGCCGATGCGCAGCAGGTCCGCGCTCTTCTCGAAGAGCAGGAACCGGGGCTCCCAGATGGGCCGGTACTTGGCGTTGGCCCGGTACAGCGACTCGATCTGCCACCAGCGTGAGAAGAAGCTGAGCAGCGAACGCCACAGTCGCAGCACCGGTCCCGCACCAAGGCGAGCACCACGTTCGAAGACGGAACGGAACATGGCGAAGTTGAGCGATACCTGGGTGATCCCGATCTCCCGGGCGCGTTGCAGCAGTTCGATGACCATGAACTCCATCAGCCCGTTCTCGGAGTCCCGGTCACGCCGCATCAGGTCGAGCGAGAGACCGTGGGGCCCCCACGGCACGAAGGACAGCAGGGCGCGCAACTCGCCCGCCCCTTCGCCGGCTCGGCTGTCCGTGCACTCGAGCATCACGCACTGCCCGTCCTCGGGGTCGCCGAGCCGTCCCAGGGCCATGCTGAACCCGCGCTCGGTGGCCCCGTCCCGCCAGTCGTCGGCCTTCTTCAGCAGGAACGCCATCTCGTCGGCGGGGATGTCCGCGTGGCGCCGGATGCGGACCGTGTAACCGGCCCGCTTCACGCGGTTGTAGGCCTGGCGGACGGTGCGCATGGCGCGTCCTTCGAGGGTGAACTCGGCGACGTCCACGATCGCTTCGTCACCGAGTTCGAGCGCGTCCATTCCGTGCCGCGCGTACACGGTCCCCGCCTCCTCGCTCGCGCCCATCACGGCGGGGATCCAGCCGTGCTCACGTGCCTCGGCGAGCCAGGGCTCGATGGCGCCGGGCCATGCCTCCGGGTCGCCGATCGGGTCGCCGGAGGCGAGCGAGACCCCGCCGACGACGCGATAGGCGACCGCCGCCTTGCCGGTGGGCGACCAGATCACGCTCTTCTCCCGGCGCAGGGCGAAGTAGCCGAGCGAGTCGCGGTCACCGTGCCGGTCGAGCAGTATCCGCAGCCGCTTCTCGTCGTCCTCGCTGATCGCGTCGACGGCGCGCCGGGAGCGGAAGGCGGCGTACAGGACGGCGAGGACCAGCAGCGTGCTGCAGACGTTGATGGCGACGTTGACCCAGTTGGGCGGGGAGATGCCGGGGTAGTGCGTGCCGTCGACGGAGACGGAGACCAGCCGCAGGGTGCCGTAGCGCCACCGTTCCAGGAAGGTCGAACGAGGGGCCCCGTGCGCGGTGTTGGTGACGGTGACCAGCAGGGCGGCGAGCAGTGAGGAGGCGAGCAGGCCGCCGACGGCGACCACGGCGGCGAGCCGGGGATTGGACCGGTCGCCCTTGGCGTAGAACTCCCGCCGTCCGGCGAGCAGCGAGCCCACGAAGGCCGCCGTGAGCACCAGGGAGACCCAGTTCTGCGCGTACTGGCGGATCTCCGGGAAGGCCATGGCGAAGGCGAACAGCAGCAGGAACGGCCCGCTGAGCGCGAGGTTGAGGATCCACGCCGCCCGCTTGCGCCGGCGCATGGTGACGGCGAGGAACATCGTGAACACGCCGGAGGCGAAACCGGCGGTCAGCAGGTACGGGGTGAAGAAGTTCTGCTGGTTGTGCCGCCGCACGTCCTGCCCGAGAGAGACCCATACGGCGGAGAGGAAGTTGATGAAGGTGACGGCGCGCAGATACCAGACGGCGAACGCGGCGGCCCGCCGGGAGGCCGGACCGGACCGCCGCGCCGCGTCCCCCGGCCGAATCGTGCGTTCCTGTTCCGCATGAAAACGGGCATCTCCCATGAAGGGCGATGATATGGGGCGCCTACGGGTGCGTGGGGGATCGGTACGAGCCGGAATGCGCCGGTCGCGGGTGGGAGGACCGGCCTCCTTCTACTCCTGGTCCTCGTTGCCGTCGGTCTGCTCCGGCTCGACCGGAAGTTCCGCCGACAGTGCCGCGGCCGCCTGGACCAGCGGCAGCGCCAGCAGCGCGCCGGTGCCCTCGCCGACCGTCACCCCGTGGTCGAGCAGCGGTTCCAGCGCCATCCGGTCCAGCGCCTTCGCCTGCGCCGGCTCCCCGCTGTTCTGCCCGGCCAGCCACCAGTCCGGCGCCCGGAACGCGACCCGCTGGGCGACCAGCGCGCACGCCGCTGAGACGACCCCGTCCAGGATCACCGGGGTCTTGCGCGCGGCACACTGGAGCAGGAAGCCCGTCATCGCGGCCAGATCGGCCCCGCCCACCGCCGCCAGCAACTGCAATTGGTCGCCCAGCACCGGCCGGGCCCGCCGCAGCGCGTCACGCACGGCGGCGCACTTGCGCATCCAGGCCAGGTCGTCGATGGCGAGGCCCCCGCGCCCGGTCACCACCGACGCGTCCGTCCCGCACAGCGCGGCGACCAGTACGGCCGCCGGGGTCGTCCCGCCGACGCTCACATCGCCGAGGACCACCAGATCGGTACCGGCGTCCGCCTCCTCGTCCGCGACCGCGACCCCCGCCCGGAACGCCGCCTCCGCCTCCTCGGGCGTCAGCGCGTCCTCGACGTCGATGCGCCCGCTGCCGCGCCGCACCCGGTGCCGTACGACCTCGGCCGGCAGTTCGTCAGGCTCGCAGTCGAGTGCCATGTCGACCACGCGTACGGGCACGTTCAGCTGCCGCGCCAGGATCGACGTCGGGCTGCCGCCCTCCAGCACCGCCCGCACCAGCCGGTCCGCGCTGCCTGCGGGGCGCGCGGACACGCCGAGCGCGGCGATCCCGTGGTCGCCCGCGAACAGCACCACGCGCGGCCGCTCGATCGGCCGCACCGGTACGGCGGCCTGCGCCGCCGCCAGCCACTCACCCAGTTCGTCGAGGCGGCCCAGCGCCCCGGGCGGCACGATCTGACGCTCCCGGCGCGCCTCCGCGTCGCGGCGGACCCCACCGTCGGGGCGCTCGATCAGATCGGTGAAGTCGTCGAGATTAAGCGAGCTCATTGGCCGAACAGTACCGGCAGCGATCGAACGCTGAGGCGCCACGTCGACGGCACGTCATTGCGTCCCTGAGTGGTATCCCGTACGCACCGTTTAGAGGCGTAATGTCGTGGACCCGCGTGGCCTCTCGCGTCGCCACAGCCGTACGCCGTCCACGCCGCCCACAGGAGCCGCCCATGCCCGCCACCCCGCAGCCGGCCGCCGAGTCCGGTGCCGATTCCGGTGCCGAGTCCGCCGGTGAACCCGTCCGGGGGACCGAGCGGTTGCACGAGCCGCGCCGCGAGGACTGCCCGTGGTGCGGTTCGGCGCGACTGCACACCCGGCTGCGCACCCCGGACCCCGTGTGGTGCGAGCCGGGCACGTTCGTCGTCGACGAGTGCCGGGACTGCGGCCACGCCTTCCAGAACCCCCGGCTGACCGCCGAGGGGCTCGCCTTCCATCACCGCGACTTCCACGGCGGCCACCCCGGACTCGACGGACTCGCCGACCGTCTGCTCACCGCCCGCGGCAGCGCGGGCCGCCACCGGGCCGCGGCCCGCGCCATGCTGCCCTTCCCGGAGCCGGAGAGCTGGCTCGACGTCGGCACGGGCCTCGGCCACTTCCCGGAAGCGGCCAAGGAGGTCCATCCGTACACGTCCTTCGACGGCCTCGACGCCAGCGGGCGCGTCGAGCAGGCGCGGGCCGCCGGCCGCGTCGAGGAGGCCCACCGCGGGCACCTCACCGATCCGCGGATGCTGGCACGCCTGCGTTCCCGCTACGACGTCGTCAGCATGTTCCACCATCTGGAGCACACCCCCGATCCGCGTGCCGAACTGCGCGCCGCCCTGACCGTGCTGCGCCCCGGCGGCCATCTGCTCCTCGAAGTCCCCGACCCCCAGAGCGCGTTCGGCACCCTCCTCGGAAAGTGGTGGGTGCCGTACGGCCGGCCGCGCCATCTGCATCTGATGCCGGCGGCCAACCTGCTGACCGAACTGGAGGCGCTGGGCTGCGCGATCGTCGCCACGGACCGCCGTGAGCCGCACACCCCGTACGACATCGCGGGCGCCCTGGCGCTGGCCCTGGCCCGTGTCGTGCCGGCGCCGGACGCCCCGTGGCGGGCCGAACCGCCGTCGCGCGTCGAGAGCACGCTGCGCACGGCCCTGGTCGGGGTCACCGCACCGCTGATGGCGACGGCCACGGTTCTGGACCACGCGCTGGCCCCGCTGCTGCGGCGCACCCGCTTCTCCAACGCCTACCGGATCATCGCGCGCAGCGGCGCCTCAGCCGCGTAGCGTCAGCGCCTGCCCCGCCACGATCAGCAGCACATGCTCGCACTCGCCCGCGAACGCCGCGTTCAGACGGCCGAGTTCGTCGCGGTAGCGGCGGCCGGACGCGGTCGACGGGACGATGCCGGAGCCGACCTCGTTCGAGACGGCGACGACCGTCCGGCGGGTCTCACGCACCGCCCTCGTGAGCTCCCTGACGCGCGCCCGCAGCGCCCGTTCACCACCGCCCGCCCACTCCGCGTCGTCCCAGGCGTTCACCGTGTCCATCGCGTCGGTCAGCCACAGCGACAGACAGTCGATCAGCAGCGGAGGCCCCTCGTCCTTCAGCAGCGGCACGAGGTCGCAGGTCTCGGCGGTGCGCCAGGACCCCGGCCGCCGCTCGCGATGTGCGGCCACCCGCGCCGCCCACTCCGTGTCCCCGTTCCGTGAGCCGCCCGTGGCCACGTACAGCACGTCGGGGAACGCCTCGAGGCGCCGCTCGGCCTCCACCGACTTGCCCGAGCGCGCCCCGCCCAGCACGAGCGTGCGCTGCGGCACCTCCGGCACGTCCTCGTAGGCGCCGACGGCCAGCGTGGTCCCGTCCGGCACCGCCCGTGCTCCCGCCGCCGCGAGCCGCCGCCGCTGCTCCGCGCCCGGCGGCACGTCATGGTCGAGATGGACGGCGACGACGTCGGTGGCCGGGCCGAGGGCCCCCACCGCCCGCAGCTTCGCCAGCGCGTCCGGCCGTCCCACGGCATCGGCGATCACCATGTCGTACGACTCCGCCGGCTCCCCAAGGCCGGCCGGCGCCGCTCCCGGCGGCAGATACAGCAGCCGCAGCCCTTCCGGGCCGGTCACCACGTAGCCGGTACCCGGCGAGTCCATCGCGAGGGCCCGCACCCGGTGCCCGGTCAGCAGGGCCAGCTCCCGCCCGTCCGGAACCCGTACGGGCTGCGGCAGACCCGCGGGCACCTCGATGGGCGGCCCCTCGTGAGGATGCGTCAGCAGCACCTGGCGGACCCCCGACAGCGACTGCCCGGCGCGCGCGGCGGCGAGCGCCGCACCCGGCGTCAGATCCAGCAGCAGCGTCCCGTCCACGAGCACCGCGGTAGCCGCGCGGGCCTCAGGACCCAGCGCACGCGCGCAGGCCGCACAGGGACAGTCGGGGCGGGGCAGTCCCGCGGGGGCACCGGTACCGAGCAGCGTCACTTCCACGCACCCGATTTTCCCGGGTCCTCGCAGGTGTTGCGCGTCCGGCTAGGCTCATGGCAGCAGCCGGACCAAGATCCGGCCTCTGCTCTGCATGTGCTCATATCTGGGAGGCGTACATGGCGGCATGGACGTGGCGGTTCGAGAAGGCCGACGGGGCGGAGGTCCAGCCCGCGGTCGCGCCCGAGGAGTTCACCACCCAGGGGGATGCCGAGTCATGGATCGGGGAGCACTGGCGGGACCTGCGCGACGGCGGCGCGGACCAGGTACGGCTGTTCGAGGACACGACGGAGATCTACGGGCCGATGAGTCTGCACGCCGAGTGAGGCACCCGGCCGGCGGACGGGCCGCGAGCGAGGCGTAGCCGCCCGGGCGAGGGCCGCACGGTCCTCGCCCGGGGCCGCTACTGCTCGCCGAGGGTGATGTCGGTCGTCTTCCGGTTTCCGTTCCGCGAGTACGTGATCGTCGTCGTCTGCCCCGGCCGGTCACCGGCGAGCGCTTCGGCGAGGGACGTGATCGTGGTGATCGCCGTGTCACCCAACCCGGTGATGATGTCCCCGCTCCGGAGCCCCGCCTTGTCGGCCGGCCCGCCGCCCTTGACGTCGACCACCGCGACTCCGACCGGCTGCAGGCCGCCGTTCACCACCGTGCGGCCGGTGATGCCGAGCGCGGCTCGCCCCGAGGTGGTCACCCGGCCGCTCTTGATGATCTGGTCGGCGATCGCCTTCACCGTGGAGGCCGGGATGGCGAATCCGATCCCGGGTGCCGCGCCGCCTCCCAGCTCGGGATCGATCGCGGCGAGCGTGGGGATGCCGATGACCTGGCTGTTCAGGTCGACGAGCGCGCCACCGCTGTTGCCCGGGTTGATCGCCGCCGAGGTCTGCACCATGTTCGCGATGGTGGCACCCGTGCCACCGCTTTCCGACGTTCCCTCGCTGACGGTCCGTCCGGTCGCCGACACGATCCCCTGCGTCACGCTCGAGGACAGACCGAGCGGCGAGCCCATGGCGAGCACGATCTGCCCCACCTCGACCTTGGCCGAGTCCCCGAAGACGGCCGCCTTCAGCCCGGCCGGCACCTTGTCCAGTTTGACGACGGCGAGATCCTGCGCCGGGTACGAGTACACGAGGGACGCCGTGTGCGTGGCCTCGCTGTTGGCCGTGGTCACCTGGAACGTCTTCTCGTTCCCCACCACGTGGGCGTTGGTGACGATGTGCCCTTTGTCGTCGTACACCACCCCGGACCCCAGCGAGTTGCCGGCCTGGATCTGCACGACGGACGGCAGCACGTCCTTGATGACCCTCTGGTATTCCTGCTCCAGGTCGTCACCCGCCGAGGCGCGAGTGGTCGCCGGGCTCGCCGGGGTCTCCCTCCTGGCGGCCGGGCCGGACCCGGTACAGCCGCCGAGCAGGAGCACCAGAGCGCAGATCAGGAGCGGCGCCGACGGCCGCCGGAG
Source organism: Streptomyces sp. CA-106110 (assembly GCF_050936285.1). Lineage (NCBI taxonomy): Bacteria > Bacillati > Actinomycetota > Actinomycetes > Kitasatosporales > Streptomycetaceae > Streptomyces > Streptomyces sp. CA-106110. The sequence goes on from NZ_JBNJNB010000001.1 coordinate 8,560,184, forward strand.
GACACGGGTATGGGAAGGGTCCATGTCCCGAGTCTCGATTCGGGGCGGTCGTTCCGCTTCCTCGATACGCCCGAACGGCGGTGCCCGGCCACGGCGGCGGTGCCCCGAGCCGTCCTCAGCCCCGCACTCCGCACAGATGCAGCAACGCGGCGACCCCTCGATAGGGGTCCGTCCTGCTGGCCCGTTCCTCCACCGCCAGCAGCGTCTCGGCATCGGGGGGCAGCTGGGCCCCGTCCGGCGCGGTGTCGGTGAAGACCCGCACCCCGTACCAGGCGTGCAGCGGCGCTCCGATGCCCGCGAGCGTGGCGGTCAGCGTCTCCAGCCGGTCCGCGCGCGCATCGAGCCCGAGCCGGTTCCGGTACGTCGCCGCGTCGAACGCGACCAGCGCCTCCGCCCAGTCACCGGACAGCCCCGGCCGCATCGCCAGCGCGTTCCCGTTGCGCACGAGCAGCGACAGCAGGCCACCGGGCGCGAGCATCCGGGCCAGCCCCGCCACCAGCGCATCGGGCTCCTCGACGTACATGAGCACCCCGTGGCACAGCACCAGGTCGAAGCTGCCCGGCAGGAAGTGCACCCCAGTGTCCCGGCCGTCGCCCTCGATGATCCGCACGCGCTCCCGGATGCCCTCCGGTTCACCGGACAGGGCCTCGCGGGCCACGGAGATCATCTTCGGATCCTGCTCGAGCCCCGTGATCCGGTGCCCGGCGCGGGCCAGGCGCAGCGCCTGGGTGCCCTGGCCCATGCCCACGTCCAGCACCCGCAGCCGCTGCCCGACCGGGAACCGCCCGGCTATCTGCTCGTCCAGCTGCCGGGCCACCAGCTCCTGGCGTACGACGTCGCGCAGTCCGCCCAGCTTGCTCAGCCAGGCATCAGCCGCCCGCCCCGAGAAGGAATCGGCGCTCAGGGCCGCTCTCCGCGCTTGACCTGCGGCTTGGGCAGCCTGAGGCGGCGCATCTGGAGGGAGCGCATCAGCGCGTAGGGGACGGCGCCCCGCGTGTTCTGGCCACTGAAGCGTTCGGCGAGCCGCTTCCTCAGCCGGATGGCGGAGAAGATCGAGTCGATCACGATCAGGACGATCACGATGAGCCACAGCAGCAGCGCGATGTTCTGCAGCGACGCCACCCGCACCACGCTCAGCACGAGGATGACCACGGCCAGTGGCAGGAAGAACTCGGCGACGTTGAAGCGGGCGTCGACGAAGTCGCGCGCGAACTTGCGGACCGGACCCCTGTCCCGCGCCGGCAGGTAGCGCTCGTCGCCACCGGCCAGAGCCTGGCGCTGCCGCTCCATGGCGGCGCGCCGCTCGTCGCGCTGCCGCTTGGCGGCGTCCTTGCGCGTCGTCGGCGTGTTGGCGACGCTGCGCCGTTGGGACTGGGCCTCACTGCGCTTGGGCGTGGGCCTGCCCTTCGGGGCCTGCGGGTCACGGGTCTGCTTGGAGTCGGTCACCGGCGCCTTGTCGGCGAGGGCCTTCTCATCCTTGGCACGGCTACGGAACACAAAACCCAAGGGTACGGGGTACACCCGCATGGACCCCAGCCCCCCGGGGAACGATCCGGCAACACTGGTCGTCTGTACTGGGACAGAGGGGCCTCAAAAGGAAGACAGCCGACGTTCTCCCGGAAGGCGGCTGAGGGAATCCAGGAGTCACCCCGTACGTAACCTCGGGGGACCACTACTCCCTACGCCGGACCGGGAAAGGTAAGCAGTCGTCCTTGGGGATGACCGCATCCGTCCCCGGACAGTGCGGTAATGGAGGCAGGGCCCGTACTGTGGGTTCTGTCGCAGATCTGTGAGCTGGAGTCCGTCAGAAGGGGGCGCGCGAAGCCCATGAGCGGTGTCATGAAGCGTATGGGGATGATCTTCCGCGCGAAGGCGAACAAGGCCCTTGACCGGGCCGAGGACCCGCGCGAGACCCTCGATTACTCGTACCAGAAGCAGCTGGAGCTGCTGCAGAAGGTGCGGCGCGGTGTCGCGGACGTGGCGACCAGCCGCAAGCGCCTGGAGCTGCAGCTCAACCAGCTGCAGAGTCAGTCCACCAAGCTCGAGGACCAGGGGCGCAAGGCGCTCGCCCTCGGCCGCGAGGACCTGGCCCGCGAGGCCCTGTCCCGGCGCGCCGCGCTCCAGCAGCAGGTGACGGATCTGGAGAGCCAGCACCAGACCCTGCAGGGCGAGGAGGAGAAGCTCACGCTCGCGGCCCAGCGCCTCCAGGCCAAGGTGGACGCCTTCCGCACGAAGAAGGAGACCATCAAGGCCACGTACACGGCCGCCCAGGCCCAGACCCGCATCGGCGAGGCCTTCTCCGGCATCTCCGAGGAGATGGGCGACGTCGGTCTGGCCATCCAGCGGGCCGAGGACAAGACCGCGCAGCTCCAGGCCCGCGCCGGCGCGATCGACGAGCTCCTGGCCTCCGGTGCCCTGGACGACCCCTCCGGCATGGCCAAGGACGACATCCAGGCGGAACTGGACCGGCTCTCCGGCGGTACGGACGTGGAGCTGGAACTGCAGCGCATGAAGGCGGAGCTGGCCGGCGGCTCCTCGCAGCAGCAGGCCATCGAGGGCGGCACGGGACAGGGCCAGAACCAGTCCCAACCGCAGGACACCCCGCGCTTCGACAAGCAGTGACCCGCTACCACCGGTCCCACGCCTGAGGAGGGCGACATGATCGTACGGATCATGGGGGAGGGGCAGGTGAAGCTGGACGACAACCACTTCACCGAGCTCAACAAGCTGGACGACGAACTGCTCCGGGAGATGGAGAGCGGCGACGAACAGGGCTTCCGCCGCACTCTGCACGCCCTCCTGGACGAGGTCCGCCGTCTTGGCACCCCGCTTCCTGACGACTCCCTGGAACCGTCGGAACTGATCCTGCCGTCACCGGACGCGAGCCTCGCAGAGGTCCGCACGATGCTGAACGAGGACGGCCTGATCCCGGGCTGAGCAAGCGGACGAGGCCGTTCGGGCCGAAGCGGGGGCCCGGGGCGGCAGCCCCCGGAGGGCAAGCGTGCCCCGGGTCCTGTGCGTGGCACCGGCCGGCTGAGGCGACTCGGCCGGCCGGCGCTTGAGGACGAGGCCGTTCAGGCCGAAGCGGCGCCCGGGGCGGCGGCCCCGGGGGCCAAGCCCGGCCCAGGCCCCGTTCCGGCCACCGCACGGCACCCGTTCCGCCCCGTACCTTTGCTGAGGTGAGCACCCTGGAACGCACCTGGGACGGCCTCCGCGCCCATCCGCTCGCCGTGGACGCCCTTCTCGCCCTCGGCGTTCTTGTCTGCATGGTGGCCGGTTCCTTCGTGGACCCCCACGGCGAGACCGGGCCCACCTGGTCCGCCCACACCCCGGCCGCCCTCAGCCTCACGCTCATGGTGCTCTCCGCGGGGGCCCTGGTGCTGCGCCGCCGCAACTCCATGGCGGTCCTCGCCGCGACGGCCGCCCTCTCCCTCGTGGAACTCGTCACCGCCGACCCCCGCGCCCCCGTCGCCATGTCCGCCGTGGTGGCTCTCTACACCGTCGCCTCCACCACCGACCGCCCCACCACCTGGCGTGTCGGCCTGCTCACCATGACCGTGCTGACGGGCGCCGCCATGCACGCCGGCCCGCTGCCCTGGTACGCCCAGGAGAACCTCGGCCTCTTCGCCTGGACGGGCATGGCCGCGGCCGCCGGCGACGCCGTGCGCAGCCGTCGCGCCTTCGTGCACGCCATCAGGGAGCGCGCCGAGCGGGCCGAGCGGACCCGTGAGGAGGAGGCCCGGCGCCGGGTCGCCGAGGAGCGGCTGCGCATCGCCCGCGACCTGCACGACGTCGTCGCCCACCACATCGCCCTGGTCAATGTGCAGGCCGGGGTCGCCGCTCACGTCATGGACAAACGGCCCGACCAGGCACGGGAGGCCCTCGCCCACGTCCGCGAGGCCAGCCGCTCGGCGCTCAACGAACTGCGGGCCACCGTCGGGCTGCTCAGACAGTCGGGCGACCCCGAGGCCCCGACCGAGCCCGCCCCCGGCCTCGCCCGCCTCGAGGATCTCGCCGACACCTTCCGCCACGCGGGCCTGCCCGTCGAGGTCGCCCGCGCCGACCACGGCGCCGCTCTGCCCGCCGCCGTCGACCTGGCCGCCTACCGCGTCATCCAAGAGGCCCTCACCAATGTGCAGAAGCACGCGGGCCACGAGGCGAAGGCCGAGGTCAGCGTCGTCCGCGTGGGACAGAACATGGAGATCACGGTCCTCGACGACGGCACCGGCGAGGACGCCGCACCCGACGACGGCCACGGCGGGCACGGGCTGCTCGGTATGCGCGAGCGTGTCACCGCGCTCGGCGGCGCCCTCACCGCCGGTCCCCGCTACGGAGGGGGCTTCCGGGTCCATGCGATGCTGCCGGTCAGGAACCAGGTGACGACCGCGGCAGGGGAGAGCGCATGACCGCCGTCCAGGGAGGGCCCGTATGACCATCCGTGTCCTGCTCGCCGACGACCAGGCGCTGCTGCGCAGCGCCTTTCGCGTGCTGGTCGACTCGGAGCCGGACATGGAGGTGGTGGGCGAGGCGTCCGACGGCGCCGAGGCCGTCCGGCTGGCCAGGGAGCGGCGCGCCGACGTGGTCCTGATGGACCTCCGGATGCCCGGCACGGACGGTCTGGCCGCCACCCGCCTGATCAGCGCCGATCCCGCCCTCGCCGACGTCCGCGTGGTCATCCTGACGACTTTCGAGGTCGACGACTACGTCGTGCAGTCGCTGCGCGCCGGGGCGTCCGGATTCCTCGGCAAGGGCTCCGAGCCCGAGGAACTGCTGAACGCCATCCGGATCGCGAACGGCGGCGAGGCGCTGCTGTCGCCCGCCGCCACCAAGGGGCTCATCGCCCGCTTCCTCGCCCAGGGCGACGGAGACGACGGGCGCGACGCGGCCCGCTCGGACCGGCTGGACACGCTCACCGGGCGCGAGCGCGAGGTGCTCGTCCAGGTGGCGGGCGGCCACTCCAACGATGAGATCGCCGAACGCCTCGAGGTCAGTCCGCTGACGGTCAAGACACACGTCAACCGCGCCATGGCCAAGCTCGGCGCGCGCGACCGGGCACAACTGGTGGTCATCGCCTACGAGTCGGGGCTGGTGCGTCCGAGGTCGGAGTGAGCGGGCCGCGGCCCGGTGCGTCCACGGGTGGAGTGCCGCTCTTCCGGCCGTACTACGGTCGCAGTAGGCGCGCCGCAAGGAAATGGACCTGGGGGCGACGGAAGCACATCGTCCGATGGTGCAGGGTGTAAGAGGTGGGCGCTCCTCTGCGCCCGTCCTTCCGCTCAGCCACAGAGAGAGACCGCCGACCCATGTCCTGGCTGTCACGATTCAGCCTCGCGCAACGGGCCCTGATAGCGCTGATGTCCATCGTCGCGCTCGTCTTCGGGGCGATCGCGATTCCGCAGCTCAAACAGCAACTCCTGCCCACCATCAACCTTCCCGTCGTGTCCGTCCTGGCGCCGTACCAGGGGGCGTCCCCCGACGTGGTCGAAAAGCAGGTCGTCGAGCCGATCGAGAACAATCTCAAGGCCGTCGACGGCATCAAGGGCGTCACCTCCACGGCGAGCGAGGGCAACGCCGTCCTCATGGCGTCCTTCGACTACGGCAACGACACCAAGCAGCTCGTCGCCGATGTCCAGCAGGCCGTGAACCGGGCCCGGGTCCAGCTCCCGGACTCGGTCGACCCGCAGGTCATCGCCGGTTCGACGGACGACATCCCCGCCGTCGTCCTGGCCGTCACCTCGGACAAGGACCAGCAGGCCCTGTCCGACCAGCTCGACAAGACCGTCGTACCCGCTCTGAAGGACATCTCCGGCGTCGGCCAGGTGACCGTCAACGGCGTACGGGACCTCCAGGTCACCGTCACGCCCGACGACGCGAAGCTCGCCCGGGCCGGGCTGACCGCGGCCACGCTCGGCCAGGCCCTGCAGGCGGGCGGCGCCACGGTCCCCGCGGGCTCCTTCGACGAGAACGGCAGCAACCGCACGGTCCAGGTCGGCGGAGGCTTCACCTCGCTCCAGCAGATCGAGGACCTGATGGTCGCGGGCGCTCCCGGCCAGAAGCCCGTGCGCCTCGGTGACGTGGCCACGGTCGAGCAGCAGGAGGCCACCGCCGACTCCATCACCCGCACGGACGGCAAGCCGAGCCTCGCCGTGGCCGTCACCATGGACCACGACGGCAGCGCGGTAGCCATCTCCAACGCGGTCAAGGACAAGCTGCCGGACCTGCGCAAGCAGCTCGGTTCCGGCGCCGCGATCACCGTGGTCAGCGACCAGGGTCCGGCGGTCTCCAAGTCCATCCACGGTCTGACGACCGAGGGCGCGCTGGGTCTGCTCTTCGCGGTCCTGGTGATCCTCGTCTTCCTGGCGTCGGTCCGCTCGACCCTCGTCACGGCGGTCTCGATCCCGCTGTCGGTGGTCCTGGCCCTGATCGTTCTGTGGACGCGCGACGTGTCGCTGAACGTGCTCACGCTCGGCGCGCTGACCATCGCCATCGGCCGTGTCGTCGACGACTCGATTGTGGTCCTGGAGAACATCAAGCGGCACCTCGGCTACGGGGAGGAGCGCCGGTCGGCCATCCTCACCGCGGTCCGCGAGGTGTCCGGAGCGGTCACCTCGTCCACGCTGACGACGGTGGCGGTCTTCCTGCCCATCGGCCTGGTCGGCGGGATGGTGGGCGAGCTGTTCGGCCCGTTCTCCCTCACCGTGACGGCGGCCCTGCTGGCCTCGCTCCTGGTGTCGCTGACGGTCGTTCCGGTGCTGTCGTGCTGGTTCCTGCGTGCCCCGAAGATCGGGGCCGAGGACGCCGCCGAGGCGCGCCGCGTGGCGGAGGAGAAGGAGGCGAAGAGCCGGCTGCAGCGCTTCTACGTGCCGGTGCTGCGTTTCGCGACCCGCCGCCGCATCACCAGCGTGGCGATCGCGGTGGTCGTGCTGGTCGGGAGCTTCGGCATGGCGCCCCTGCTGAAGACGAACTTCTTCGACCAGGGCGAGCAGGAAGTCCTCACGGTCAAGCAGAAGTTGAAGCCGGGCACGAGCCTCGCGGCCACGGACGAGCAGGCCAAGAAGGTCGAGAAGATGATCGCCGGGGTCAAGGGCGTCAAGGACTACCAGGTCACGATCGGCTCGTCGGGCTTCATGGCGGCGTTCGGTGGCGGCACCGACACCAACCAGGCCTCGTACACGGTCATGCTGGACGGCTCGGCGAAGTACGCGGACGTCCAGAGCGGTATCGAGGACGGGCTGGCACGGCTGTCCGGGATCGGTACGACCACCGTCTCGGCGGGCGACGGCTTCGGCAGCCAGGACCTGAGCGTGGTCGTGAAGGCGCCCGACGGGGACGTGCTGCGCAAGGCGTCCGAGCAGGTCCGCGCGGAGGTGGCGAAGCTCAAGGACGTCACCGACGTCTCGAGCGACCTGGCGCAGAGCGTGCCGCGGATCTCGGTCAAGGCCAACTCCCGTGCGGCCGCGGCCGGTTTCAACGACCAGACGCTCGGTGCGGCCGTCACCGAGGCGGTCAAGGGCACCACCGCCGGGAAGGCGGTCCTGGACGACACCGAACGGGACGTCGTCATCAGGGCGGCGAAGCCGGCGCAGACCCTGGACCAGCTGAAGAACCTCCGGCTGGGCGCGGTGAAGCTGAGCGACATCGCGACGGTGGAACTCGTGGACGGTCCGGTGTCCATGACCCGTATCGACGGTCAGCGGGCCGCGACGATCACGGCGCGCCCGACCGGTGACAACACGGGCGCGGTGAGCGCGGACCTCCAGTCGAAGATCAAGGCCATGAAGCTGCCCGCGGGCGCGACGGCGGAGATCGGCGGTGTCTCGTCCGACCAGAGCGACGCGTTCAAGAACCTGGGCCTGGCGATGCTGGCCGCGGTGGCGATCGTGTTCATGCTGCTGGTCGCGACGTTCCGCAGCCTGGCCCAGCCGCTGATCCTGCTGGTCTCCATCCCGTTCGCGGGGACCGGCGCGATCGGTCTGCTGATCGCCACGGGCACCCCGATGGGTGTCCCGGCGATGATCGGCATGCTGATGCTGATCGGCATCGTGGTGACGAACGCGATCGTGCTGATCGACCTCATCAACCAGTACCGCAGGCAGGGGTACGGCGTCGTGGAGGCCGTGGTCGAGGGCGGACGCCACCGTCTGCGCCCGATCCTGATGACGGCCTTGGCCACCATCTTCGCGCTGCTGCCGATGGCCCTGGGCGTCACGGGCGAGGGCGGCTTCATCGCCCAGCCGCTCGCGGTGGTGGTGATCGGCGGTCTGATCACCTCGACCCTGCTGACCCTCCTGCTGGTCCCGACCCTCTACGCGATGCTGGAGCTCCGCAAGGAGCGCCGCGCGAAGAAGAAGGCGGCGAAGCGGGCGAAGAAGGCGGGGACCGCCGTCGAGCCAGCGGAGTCCGAGGAGCCGGAGCCCGCGGGGGTGTAGCCACCCGGGTATGACAGAGGCCCGGCCCGCACATCAATGCGGGCCGGGCCTCACCATTCACGGACCACCGCAAGAGCCCGCACCCCGATAGGAGCGCGGGGAACGGCGCAAACCCCATGACGGACCCGCAGCCGTCGACGTACCCGGATAGGGGCGCGGGGAACTGCGCAAACCCCACGACGCACCCGCAGGTAACGACGTACCCCGTCAGGGGCGCGGGGAACGGCGCAAACCCACGACGGACCCGCAGACGCCGGCGCACCTCGATAGGAGCGCGGGGAACTGCGCAAACCCCACGACGCACCCGCAGGTAACGACGTACCCCGTCAGGGGCGCGGGGAACGGCGCAGAACCCCGTCACAACTCAGCGGCAAGCGCTACGGCGCAGAACCCCGTCACAACCCAGCGGCAAGCGCTACGGCAGGGCCAGCATCCGCTCGAGCGCCAGCTTGGCGAAGGCCTCGGTCTCCTTGTCCACCTCGATGCGGTTGACCAGGTTGCCCTCGGCCAGCGACTCGAGCGTCCACACCAGGTGCGGCAGGTCGATGCGGTTCATCGTCGAGCAGAAGCACACCGTCTTGTCGAGGAAGACGATCTCCTTGCCCTCCGGCGCGAAACGGTTGGCCAGCCGCCGAACGAGGTTCAGCTCCGTACCGATCGCCCACTTGGAGCCGGCCGGCGCCGCCTCGAGCGCCTTGATGATGTACTCCGTCGAACCGACGTAGTCCGCGGCGGCGACGACCTCGTGCTTGCACTCGGGGTGGACCAGCACGTTCACGCCGGGGATCCGCTCCCGTACGTCGTTGACCGAGTCGAGGCTGAAGCGGCCGTGCACCGAGCAGTGGCCGCGCCACAGGATCATCTTCGCGGCGCGCAGTTCCTCGGCGGTGAGTCCGCCGTTCGGCTTGTGCGGGTTGTAGACGACGCAGTCGTCCAGCGACATCCCCATGTCCCGCACCGCGGTGTTGCGGCCCAGGTGCTGGTCCGGCAGGAACAGGACCTTCTCTCCCTGCTGGAACGCCCACTCCAGGGCCCGCTTGGCGTTCGACGACGTGCAGATGGTGCCGCCGTGCTTGCCCGTGAACGCCTTGATGTCGGCGGAGGAATTCATGTACGAGACCGGCACGACCTGCTCGGCGATGCCCGCCTCGGTCAGCACGTCCCAGCACTCGGCGACCTGCTCGGCCGTCGCCATGTCCGCCATGGAGCATCCGGCGGCCAGGTCCGGCAGTACCACCTTCTGGTCGTCGGACGTGAGGATGTCCGCCGACTCGGCCATGAAGTGCACACCGCAGAAGACGATGTACTCCGCCTCCGGGCGGGCCGCGGCGTCTCGCGCCAGCTTGAAGGAGTCGCCCGTGACGTCGGCGAACTGGATGACCTCGTCGCGCTGGTAGTGGTGGCCGAGCACGAAGACCTTGTCCCCGAGCTTCTCCTTGGCCGCGCGGGCGCGCTCCACCAGGTCCGGGTCGGACGGCGACGGCAGGTCACCGGGGCACTCGACACCCCGTTCGCTCCTCGGGTCGGCCTCGCGGCCGAGCAACAGGAGGGCGAGAGGCGTCGGCTGTACGTCGAGCTCCTGGGTCTGGGCGGTGGTCACGTCACGCACCCTTTCTGTTCTGCGGCTCGCCGGCCCGAGGGCCGGCAGGACATGCCTTTTCGTCGAATTGACGCTATCTATCATAACCGGTTCACGTCAGCTTGACGATGCCGATAGCGTCGATGTGACGTGAATCCCGGCATGTACCGGTCGACCCTACGGAGGGGGAAGCCCGGTGGTCCGCCAGTCGTACACCAGGCGACATGTCGGTGTCCCCCACCTTGTCCACAGGCCGCTGTGCGTGTTCCGCCGCGTATGCGAGCATGAAGGAGGGAGCGTAAGAAACGCGCTCGGCCCGGAATGAATCCGCGGCCACGCCGGTTGCACTCGTCGGCAAGCAGTCTCCGTACAACCCGGGAGAGATGTAGATGTCCGTACAGGACGAGACCACCACCGTCACCGACGGCATCATCCTGACCGACGCCGCCGCGGCCAAGGTCAAGGCCCTGCTCGACCAGGAAGGCCGTGACGATCTGGCGCTGCGCGTCGCAGTCCAGCCCGGCGGCTGCTCCGGCCTGCGCTACCAGCTCTTCTTCGACGAGCGTTCCCTCGACGGCGACGTGGAGAAGGACTTCGGTGGGGTCAAGGTCGTCACCGACCGCATGAGCGCTCCGTACCTGGGCGGTGCCACCGTCGACTTCGTCGACACCATCGAGAAGCAGGGCTTCACGATCGACAACCCGAACGCGACGGGCTCCTGCGCCTGCGGTGACTCCTTCAGCTGAGTCTCGACCGGGCTTCAGTACGCGTAGGAAGGCGGCGTCCCCCTCGACGGGGGCGCCGCCTTCGCGTGCCGGTGGGCCGGGGCCGTCCTAGCGCGACCCGTTCGGCCTAGCCTCGCCCACGGACGCGTGCGGCAGCGTGCTCGCCGTCTCCTTCGGGATCGGCCTGCCGTCCGAGCCCACCACCTCGCGATCCCCGAGCGGCGCCTTCAGGCGCAGCGTGTCGTGGTAGATCTTGGCGATCATGATGCAGACCTTGCCCTGCCAGGGCGTCTCGGTCACCGTCACGGTCACCTTGCCGGAACTCTCGCTCACCGCCGCCGCGTAGTCGCCGCAGACCCCGCCCTCGTAGGTGATGGTGAGGTCCTGGCCCTCGGCGGTGTAGCCCATCACCTTCACATCACGCGTCGCGGGCGCCGACGTCGGCTCGTCGCCCGGTGCGCTCGGCCGGGGGCTCGGCGTCTCGCGCGGCTGCCCCGGCGGCTGCGGTGCGCTCAGATATCGCGGGTCGACCGCCGCACGGGTCACTGTGAAGTCGTCCCCGGTCCCGGCCGGACGCACCGTGAACAGCCACGACGGCACCAGCACCGGCTTTCCGGCCATGGAGTGCGCGGCCAGCCCGAACACCGCGTCCCGCACGGTCGCCGAGCTTCGCTCCGGCATCCCGGTGGGCGCCTTGCAGGGCGCCTCGTCCCGGTCCTTGAGCGGCACCGGGCTGGCGCAGCCGCCGATGCCCTTGCGGCCGTACGACGTGGTCGCGCCGTTCATCAGGTCCAGGGTCTTCTTCGCGCCGACGACCGGGTAGTCGGCACCCTTCACCGGCGCCGAGAGGTTGCCGCTGCCGCCCGTCACCTGGCCGTCGGCGGCGACCTGGATGCCGGTCGACCAGCCGTACGTGGGCAGTCCGCCGACCTTCGGATCGGCGTTCACCACGCGGACCGATCCCATGAGCTGGTGCGCGTCCAGGCGGGCGTCCTCCTGGCCCAGTGCCTTCAGCACCGGCGCGGCGGCCTGCTTCGCGGCGGCCTCGCTCACCGGTCCGGGGATGTCCTGGCGGGACGAGCACGTCGTGACGCTCTTGCAGAGGTTGTCGGACCCGGCCGCGTACCGGCTGAACGTCCAGGTCCCGGGCGCCTGCCCGGCCACCCGCAGGAGCGGTCCTGAATCGTCCTTCGCGGCGCCGACCGTCCAGGCCCCCGCGACCAGCTTCGGTGTGCCGCTCAGATCCAGTGCCCCGGCGAGCCGGGCCACCTCGGCCCGCGTCACCGCGCCCTTCGCCCAGTACACGGGCGCCGACTCCGGGCCGTCGGGCAGTTCGCCCCGGGCGGTGTAGGTCGTGCCGTACGGATTGGGCTCGCCCACCGCGATCCCGGATGTGCCGTCGCCCTCGCTGAGCCCGTCGAGAGCCAGCGTCGGGGGAGCGCCGTCCCCGCCCGGCGAAGCGGAGCCGCCGGTGCCGCCGGACGCGGTGGCCGCAAGGTAGGCCCCGCCGCCCCCGACGAGCAGGACGGCGGCCACGACCGAGGCGACGACCGCCGGGGAGCGTCGCCGGCGCGGCACGGTCCCGTCGGTGCCCCCGGTGACTTCGGTACCGTCACTCGCGTCGTCGGGTCGCTCGGTGTTCACCGCATCGCTCCTTCGGCTGCGCTGCTGTCCCAGGAGACCCCGCCGTGCCGTGGAACGCCACAGGAAGGTCGCACACCGCCGCCCCCGGACGGGGGGCGGCAATGGGACGCAGCGGGGGAGCGCACGGTTCCCGGGAGCGCGCCGACGCTCGTCCGGCGCGCCGTGTCCGAGGCGCCCCGGTCAGTCCCCGTAGTCGGACATCGCGTCCAGGAGGCGGGCCGAGGCGGGCGGCACGCTGACCCCGTGGATCGAGGACGGGGAGACGTGCGGCGGGGTGGACTTCACGGGTGCGGCCCAGTGCGGAACCATCCGGGCGCAGTCGCCGCGCAGTGACGCCAGATCCGTGTCCGGATCGACCAGGGCGGTGCCGGGAACCTCGAGCTTCGTCATGACGGAACCGTAAGCACGTCCGGGGTCGCCGAGAAAGATCTACTATCGGGTAGTTTTGCCTGCTTCGAAGCGCCGGGCTTACCCGGTAGCGTGAACTGTCAATCCCCTCCTCCGCAGGAGCGTGTCCTCGCCGTGCGTATCGCAGTCACCGGCTCCATCGCCACCGACCACCTCATGACCTTCCCCGGCCGCTTCGCCGACCAGCTCGTCGCGGATCAGCTGCACACGGTCTCCCTCTCCTTCCTGGTGGACCGTCTCGACGTTCGCCGCGGCGGGGTGGGCGCGAACATCGCCTTCGGCATGGGGCAGCTCGGCACCCAGCCGATCCTGGTCGGCGCGGCCGGCTCGGACTTCGACGACTACCGAGCGTGGCTGGAGCGGCACGGGGTGGACACGGACTCCGTACGCATCTCCGAGACCCAGCACACCGCCCGCTTCGTGTGCACCACCGACGCCGACCACAACCAGATCGGCTCCTTCTACACCGGCGCCATGAGCGAGGCCCGGCTGATCGAGCTCAAGACGGTCGCCGACCGTGTGGACGGCCTCGACCTGGTGCTGATCGGTGCCGACGACCCGGAGGCGATGCTCCGCCACACGGAGGAGTGCCGCACCCGGTCCATCCCGTTCGCCGCCGACTTCTCGCAGCAGATCGCGCGCATGAACGGCGACGAGATCCGGATACTGCTGGACGGGGCGACCTTCCTCTTCTCCAACGAGTACGAGAAGGGGCTCATCGAGACCAAGACCGGCTGGACCGACACCGAGATCCTGGGCCGGGTCGGCCACCGGGTGACCACGCTCGGCTCGCGGGGCGTGCGCATCGAGCGCTCCGGTGCGGACCCGATCGAGGTCGGCGTGCCCGAGGAGATGGCCAAGGTCGACCCGACGGGCGTCGGCGACGCCTTCCGCGCGGGATTCCTGTCCGGTCTGGCGTGGGGTGTCCCGCTGGAGCGCGCGGCCCAGGTCGGCTGCATGCTCGCCACCCTGGTCATCGAGACGCTGGGCACCCAGGAGTACCAGCTGCGCCGCGCCCACTTCATGGAACGCTTCACCAAGGCGTACGGTGACGAGGCGGCGACACAGGTCCAGAAGCACCTGGGCTGACCGCGGGCGGGCGGCGCCCCGGGCGCAGGTCTAGGAGAGCCGGCGGACCACATAGGCGGAGCCCCGCTCCGCCGGCTCCTCCCCGACGTACTCCTGCTCCCGCATCTCGCACCACGCCGGGATGTCCAGGCGCGCCGCCTCGTCGTCCGACAGGACCCGCACCGTCCCGCCCACCGGCACGTCCCCGATGACCTTCGCCAGCTCGATCACCGGGATGGGGCAGCGTTTGCCGAGAGTGTCCACGACCAGGGCGTCCTCGCGCGTAAGAGTCCGCGGGGACGGTGCGCCGAGCTTTTCGCGCACCGCTGCCACCGCACCAGGCAGCACCGAAAGGAACCGGTCGACTTCCTCCGCCGGCGTACCGGTCGGCAGGGAGACGCGGACATTGCCCTCGCTCAGCACGCCCATCGCCTTGAGCACATGGCTCGGCGTCAGCGTGCTGCTCGTGCAGGACGACCCGGACGAGACCGAGAAACCCTCGCGGTCCAGTGCGTGCAGCAATGTCTCCCCGTCGACATAGAGACAGGAGAAGGTGACGATCCCGGGCAGTCGGCGGTCCGGGTCGCCCACCACCTCCACATCGGGGACCGACTCCGGCACCCGCGCCCGGATCCGCTCCGTCAGTTCCCGCAGCCGTGCCGCCTCTCCGGCCGCCTCCGCCCGCACCGCCCGCAGCGACGCCGCGGCCGCCACGACGGCCGGGATGTTCTCGAACCCCGGGGCCCGTCCCGACTCCCGCTCGTCCAGCGGCCCTTGAGGCGCGAACCGCACTCCCTTGCGCACGACCAGCAGCCCCACGCCTGACGGCCCGCCCCACTTGTGGGCGCTGGCCGTGAGGATCGACCAGTCGCCCTCGACCGGCCCCCAGGCCAGCGACTGCGCCGCGTCCACCAGCAACGGCACGCCGGCCGCACGGCACACGGCGGCCACCTCGGCGACCGGCTGCACCGTGCCCACCTCGTGGTTGGCCGACTGCAGGCAGGCCAGCGCGGTGTCTGAGCGCAGCGCCGCCGCGTACGCCTCGGGGGTGACCGCTCCCGCACGGGAGACCGGCACCCGGGTCACCGTGCCGCCGTCCGCCTCGAACACCTCCGCCGCATAGAGGACCGAGGAGTGTTCGACCGATGACACGATCAGGTGGCGTCCGGTCCGGCGGCGGCCCGCCAGCGCTCCCTCGACGCCGGAGTGCACCGCCCGTGTGCCGGACGTGGTGAACACCAGCTCGTCCGGGCGGCACCCCACCGCCTCGGCGGCCGCCTCGCGCGCGGCGTCCAGCAGGAGCCGGGCCCGCCGCCCCTCGCGGTACAGCCGGGCGGGATCGGCCCACCCCTCGTCCAGTGAGGCCTGCAGCGCCTGGCGGGCGACGGGGTGGAGGGGAGCGGCGGAGGCGGCGTCGAAGTAGGACACACCGCAACGCTAACTCTTGCGAAGCGCGCGGCTCGGCGAAGGATCCCGGTCTCCGGGGAGCCGCCTTCGAGCCCCCGTCAGATGGTGGCCAGAAGCGGTCATTCCACCCCTTCGGGGTGACCGGCGGCGCGTTGGGCACCCTCCCCGCGCAGCCCCAAATAGCGTCCAGTAGGGTTTGGTCCGCATAAACATCAAACCCTGCCCGACGCAGGACGGCGACCGACCAGCGAGAAGGCCGCAGCCAACCGCGCGGGCGAGACTCTCGGGAAGGCGCTACGTGAGTCCCAACGGCTCCGACCGCTCGCCGCGGCGCCCGATGCGGCGGAAGCTGCTGCAGGCACTGACCGCGGGCCTGGTCCTGGCGACCGCAACCGGTTGCACATACAAGGACTTCCCCCGCCTTGGTATGCCCACCCCGACCACGGAAGAGGCTCCGCGGATCCTCTCCCTGTGGCAGGGCTCCTGGGCTGCCGCGCTCGCCGTCGGCGTGCTGGTGTGGGGCCTGATCCTGTGGAGCGCCATGTTCCACAGGCGCAGCCGCACCAAGGTCGAGGTTCCTCCGCAGACCCGGTACAACATGCCGATCGAGGCGCTGTACACGGTCGTGCCGCTCATCATCGTCTCGGTGCTCTTCTACTTCACGGCCCGCGACGAGTCGAAGCTCCTCGACCTCTCCAAGAAGCCGGACGTCACCGTCAACGTGGTCGGCTACCAGTGGAGCTGGGGCTTCAACTACGTCACTCCGGTCTCCGGGGTGACGGGTGACGCGAAGACCGATGCGAACCTGGACGCGATTCCGAACCGGTACAAGAACGACTTCCCGGCGAACGCCGGCGGTGTCTACGACTTCGGCACGCCCGCCACGCGCAACCCGCAGACGGGCAACCCCGGTCCGACGCTCTGGCTGCCGAAGGGCAAGACGGTCCGCTTCATCCTCACTTCGCGCGACGTCATCCACTCCTTCTGGGTGCTGCCGTTCCTGATGAAGCAGGACGTCATCCCGGGCCACACCAACGCCTTCCAGGTGACTCCCAACCAGGAGGGCACCTTCCGGGGCAAGTGCGCCGAGCTCTGCGGCGTCGACCACTCCCGGATGCTGTTCAACGTGAAGGTGGTCTCGCCCGACCGCTACGAGCAGCACCTCAAGGACCTCGCCAAGAAGGGGCAGACCGGTTACATTCCCGCCGGCATCGCGCAGACGAGCCACGAGAAGAACCGGGAGACGAACAACCTGTGAGCATCCTCAACGAACCCCAGGGTGCCGCCGCAGCTGAGGACTCGTACGAGAACGAGCTGCCGGTACGGCGCAGGCGACCCGGCAACGTCGTCGTCAAGTGGTTGACCACCACCGACCACAAGACGATCGGCACGCTGTATCTGGTCACGTCGTTCGCGTTCTTCCTCATCGGCGGCGTCATGGCCCTGCTCATGCGCGCCGAGCTGGCCCGTCCGGGCCTGCAGATCATGTCGAACGAGCAGTTCAACCAGGCGTTCACGATGCACGGCACGATCATGCTGCTGATGTTCGCGACGCCGCTGTTCGCCGGTTTCGCGAACTGGATCATGCCGCTGCAGATCGGCGCGCCCGACGTGGCGTTCCCGCGGCTGAACATGTTCGCCTACTGGCTCTACCTGTTCGGTTCGACGATCGCGGTCGGCGGCTTCCTCACCCCGCAGGGCGCGGCCGACTTCGGCTGGTTCGCCTACAGCCCGCTGTCGGACGCGGTCCGCTCCCCGGGCATCGGCGCCGACATGTGGATCATGGGTCTGGCCTTCTCCGGCTTCGGCACGATCCTCGGCTCGGTCAACTTCATCACCACGATCATCTGCATGCGCGCACCCGGCATGACCATGTTCCGCATGCCGATCTTCGTGTGGAACGTGCTGCTGACCGGTGTGCTCGTGCTGCTGGCCTTCCCGGTCCTCGCGGCCGCGCTGTTCGCCCTGGAGGCGGACCGCAAGTTCGGTGCTCACGTCTTCGACGCGACCAACGGCGGCGCCTTGCTATGGCAACACCTCTTCTGGTTCTTCGGCCATCCAGAGGTGTACATCATCGCGCTACCGTTCTTCGGCATCATCTCCGAAGTCATCCCGGTCTTCAGCCGTAAGCCGATGTTCGGCTACATGGGTCTCGTCGGTGCCACCATCGCCATCGCCGGTCTCTCCGTGACCGTGTGGGCGCACCACATGTACGTCACCGGCGGCGTGCTGCTTCCGTTCTTCTCCTTCATGACGTTCCTTATCGCCGTACCCACCGGCGTGAAGTTCTTCAACTGGATCGGAACGATGTGGAAGGGCTCGCTGTCCTTCGAGACACCGATGCTCTGGGCCACCGGCTTCCTGATCACCTTCGTCTTCGGTGGTCTGACCGGTGTCATCCTGGCCTCGCCGCCGATGGACTTCCACATCTCGGACTCCTACTTCGTGGTGGCGCACTTCCACTACGTGGTGTTCGGCACCGTCGTCTTCGCGATGTTCGCCGGCTTCCACTTCTGGTGGCCGAAGATGACGGGCAAGATGCTCGACGAGCGGCTCGGCAAGATCACGTTCTGGACGCTGTTCATCGGCTTCCACGGCACCTTCCTGGTGCAGCACTGGCTGGGTGCCGAGGGCATGCCGCGTCGTTACGCGGACTACCTCGCGGCCGACGGCTTCACCGCCCTGAACACGGTCTCGACGATCTCCTCGTTCCTGCTCGGCCTGTCGATCCTGCCGTTCCTCTACAACGTGTGGAAGACGGCCAAGTACGGCAAGCCGGTCGGCGTCGACGACCCGTGGGGCTACGGCCGTTCGCTCGAATGGGCCACGTCCTGCCCGCCGCCGCGGCACAACTTCCTCACCCTGCCGCGGATCCGCAGTGAATCCCCCGCCTTCGACCTGCACCACCCCGAGATCGCCGCGCTCGAGCAGCTCGAGCACGCGGGTGCCGGTACCAAGGCCGTCTCCGGTGGCAAGGAGGCCGGCAAGTGAAGATCCAGGGCAAGATGTTCATCTGGCTGGCCGTCTTCCTGCTCGCCGTGGCCATCACCTATGGCCTGTGGTCCAAGGAGCCGGCCGGTACCACCGCGCTCTTCCTGGCCTTCGGCCTGAGCATCATGATCGGCTACTACCTGGCCTTCACGGCCCGGCGGGTCGACACGGGCGCCCAGGACAACCTTGAGGCCGACGTCGCGGACGACGCCGGCGAGGTCGGCTTCTTCAGCCCGCACAGCTGGCAGCCGCTCGCCCTCGGCGTCGGTGGCGCGCTCGCCTTCCTGAGCATCGCGATCGGCTGGTGGCTGATGTACTTCTCGGCCCCGCTGATCCTGGTGGGCCTGTGGGGCTGGGTCTTCGAGTACTACCGCGGCGAGAACCGCACCCAGTAGCACGCGCCAAGCGCTACGGGAGCCCGGACACTCCGTCAGGAATGTCCGGGCTCCCTCTTTTGCCGCACCGTGCGTCCCCCGCACGGATCTCTCGGCGCGCCATAGTTGACAGACCTCCATAGCGTGAGGTCATGAGTCACAAAGTGTTCTTCCGGAGCGCGCGCCCGCGACACCGCACAGTCGTCGGCTGCACCCTGTTGGTGCTCGCCCTCGGCGCGGGACTCGTCGGCTGCGGGGCCGACGGGAACCCGCTGGCGGCAAGGCCGTACGACGCGGCGGACCAGATCGCCTACAACGCGCCTGCCGGCAAAGCCAAGAAGGTCGACCCCGACAAGCCCCTGGAGATCACCGCCTCGGATGAGGACGGGCGCATCACGGACGTCACGGTCACCGACGCCCGGGGACGCTACGTCGCCGGTGAGCTCTCCGCCGACGGTCGCCGCTGGCACAGCACCTCACCGCTGGCCGCGGGCACCCACTACACGGTCACGGTGAGCACGGAGGACGAGGACGGCGCACCCGGCCGCAAGGTCATCGAGTTCGACACCAGCACCCCCAAGAGCAAGACGCTGAAGGTCACCTTCGGACCCAACAGCGGGACCTACGGTGTCGGCCAGCCCGTCACGGCCGAACTCAGCGAGCCCGTCAAGGACAAGACGTCCCGGGCGGTGGTGGAGCGCGCCCTCAAGGTGGACTCCGCGCCCGTGGTCGAGGGCTCCTGGTACTGGGTGAACGACAAAGAGCTGCACTACCGGCCCCAGAGCTACTGGCCCACGCACGCCACCATCACCGCCCACAGCGACCTCGACGGCGTGAAGGTGGCGGACCGCCTCTGGGGCGGCAAGTCGAAGTCCGTGAAGCTCACCACGGGAGACCGCATAGTCGCCGTCACGGACGCCGCCGCACACCAGATGACGGTCTACAAGAACGACGAAGTGATCAACCAGATACCCATCACCACCGGCAGGCCCGGCTTCGAGACCCGAAACGGCGTCAAGGTGGTGCTGGGCAAGCAGTACGTCGTACGGATGCGCGGAACCACGATCGGCATCTCGAGCAACTCGAGCGACGGCTACGACCTGAACGTCTACTGGGCGGCCCGGGTCACCTGGAGCGGCGAGTACGTGCACGCCGCGCCCTGGTCCGTCGGCAGCCAGGGGTCCGCCAACGTCAGCCACGGCTGCACCGGTATGAGCAACGCCTACGCCAGATGGTTCTTCAACACCGTCCGGGAGGGCGACATCGTGAAGGTCGTCAACTCCAAAGGCAAGCAGATGGAGCCGTTCGGCAACGGCTTCGGCGACTGGAACGTCGACTGGGCGAAATGGCGCAAGGGCAGCGCCCTGGTGGCGGACGACTCCGACGGCCGCAACCTGAGCAGCGCGAGACTGCGCCCCGAGTCCGCGTGAGGACGAGCGCCCCGCGCCCCGTCAGGGGTGCGGGGCCATGACGTCGTACGGCCGCGACAGGACATGACGCCCCCGCAGGCGCCTCCGCACCGGCCGGCGGTCCCCGTACCGGACGGACGGGCCGTCAGGCGCTCAGAAGGGCCTTGCGGCGCATCAGGGCGGCCAGGGCGGAGGCGAACTCGACCGGCTCCACCGGCAGCGCCACCGCCGCGTCGGCCCGGCTCCACGTGGCCAGCCACGCGTCCTGCGGGCGCGCGATCAGCACGAGCACCGGCGGGCAGTTGAAGATCTCGTCCTTGATCTGCCGGCAGACGCCCATCCCGCCCATCGGAACGGCCTCCCCGTCCAGGACGCACACGTCGATGCCGCCCCTGTCCAGCTCCTTGACGACGGCGGCCGGTGTCGCGCACTCCACGAACCGGACCTCGGGAACGTCCGGAGCGGGCCTGCGCCCGGCCGCGAGCCGTACCTGCTCTCGGGTGTTGGAGTCGTCGCTGTAGACCAGCACCGTGGCGGTCGGCTGCATGGCTTCCTCCGGTACGCAGTGGTGTCTGCCGTCGTACGGAACGGAACGTTGGGGCGGATGCTACTCCCTTGAACTCGTGGTCAACAGCGGTTCGGACAGGGCTTCGATCCGCCATCCGGGCAGTCCAGAGGGTGCGGACACTCCGAACGGCACCCCCCGGAGTGAGGGCGGGATAAGCGACCGACATAATGTCGGTCGTGGCGACAGCAACGACAGTAGAAACCGGGCACGCGCACCCGTCGGTCAACCGACCGAACCTCACCAGCGTCGGAACCATCATCTGGCTGAGTTCCGAGCTGATGTTCTTCGCGGCCCTCTTCGCGATGTACTTCACCCTGCGATCGGTGACAGGGCCGACTCACTGGAAGGAGATGGCGAGCCATCTCAACTTCCCGTTCTCGGCGACGAACACCACGGTCCTGGTGCTCTCCTCCCTCACCTGCCAGCTCGGCGTGTTCGCCGCCGAGCGCGGTGACGTGAAGAAGCTCCGGGGATGGTTCATCGTCACCTTCATCATGGGTGCGATCTTCGTCGGCGGGCAGATCTTCGAGTACACCGAGCTGGTCAAGAAGGACGGCCTCTCGCTGTCCTCGGACCCGTACGGCTCGGTGTTCTACCTGACCACCGGCTTCCACGGCCTGCACGTGACGGGTGGTCTCATCGCCTTCCTGCTGGTCCTCGGCCGCACCTACGCGGCGCGGAGGTTCACACACGAGCAGGCGACCGCCGCCATCGTCGTGTCCTACTACTGGCACTTCGTCGATGTCGTCTGGATCGGCCTCTTCGCCACGATCTACATGATCAAGTAGTCGGCCGTCGGCCGCGGCGGACGTTCACCCGATCGGGGAGAACCGAACGCCCGAGACGATCCGATCCTTTTCCAGAAGCATCGACGCAGAAGATCCTGACACCGGGGTAATCCGTGAAAAAGCTCTCCGCACGACGACGCCATCCGATGGCGGCGCTCGTCGTCCTACTCATCGCGCTGACGCTCTCCGGGGGGCTGTACGCCGCGTTCGCGCCCGCCGGCAAGGCACAGGCCGATGACACCGCCCAGTCCCTCGCCATCGAGGAGGGCAAGAAGCTCTACCAGGTGGGCTGTGCCAGCTGCCACGGCACCGGCGGTCAGGGCTCCTCCGACGGCCCGAGCTTGATCGGCGTCGGCGCGGCGGCGGTCGACTTCCAGGTCGGCACCGGCCGTATGCCCGCCGCGACCTCGCAGGGCCCCCAGGTGCCGGCGAAGAAGAACATCTACTCGCAGACCCAGATCGACCAGCTCGCCGCGTACATCGCCTCTCTCGGCGCCGGCCCGGCCGTGCCGACGAAGAACGACTACAGCCCCGAGGGTGCCGACATCGCCCGGGGTGGTGAGCTCTTCCGCACCAACTGCGCGCAGTGCCACAACACCGGCGGCAAGGGCGGTGCGCTGACGCACGGCAAGTTCGCGCCGACCCTTGAGGGCGTCGCCCCGAAGCACATCTACGAGGCCATGCAGACCGGCCCGCAGAACATGCCGTCCTTCCCGGACACCACGCTGTCGCAGCAGAACAAGAAGGACATCATCGCGTACCTCCACGCGGTCGACGGCGACCAGACCGTGAACCCCGGCGGCCTCGAGCTGGGCGGCCTCGGACCGGTCTCCGAGGGCCTGTTCGCCTGGATCTTCGGCCTCGGCGCGCTGATCGCGGTCGCCGTCTGGGTCGCCGCTCGGACCGCAAAGGCCAAGAAGTCATGAGTAGCCAAGACATTCCAGAAGAGAACCTGCCCGCTGAGCAGGACACCGCGCACGGTGCAGTGACGGTGGCGGACGAGCAGAGCCCGTTCGCCGACCCGGGCCTGCCGCCCCACGAGCACCGCATCCAGGACATCGACGAGCGGGCCGCCAAGCGGTCCGAGCGCACGGTGGCCATGCTGTTCACCGTGTCGATGCTGGCCACCCTCGGCTTCATCGCCGCGTACGTGACGATCCCGAACGACAAGTCGATCTTCGTCTTCCCGATCGGGCACATCAGCGCGATGAACTTCGCGCTGGGTCTGACGCTGGGCGTGGCGCTGTTCACGATCGGCGCAGGCGCGGTCCACTGGGCCCGCACCCTGATGTCCGACATGGAGATCGCCGACGAGCGTCACCCGATCGAGGCGCCCCCCGAGGTCAAGTCGAAGGTCGTCGCGGACTTCCAGCAGGGTGCCAAGGAGTCGCAGCTCGGCCGGCGCAAGCTGATCCGCAACACGATGTTCGGCGCGCTGGCCCTGGTCCCGCTCTCCGGCGTCATGCTGCTGCGCGACCTGGGTCCGCTGCCCGGGACCAAGCTCCGCCACACGATCTGGTCCAAGGGCAAGCTCCTCGTCAACATGAACACGAACCAGCCGCTGCGTCCCTCGGACGTCGCGGTGGGCTCGCTCACCTTCGCCAAGCCCGAGGGCCTGGAGGAGGCCAACGAGGACTTCCAGGTCGAGATCGCGAAGGCCGCCCTGATGATCGTCCGGCTCCAGCCGGAGAACATCAAGGACAAGAAGGAACTCGAGTGGTCCCACGAGGGCATCGTGGCCTACTCGAAGATCTGCACCCACGTCGGTTGCCCGATCTCCCTGTACGAGCAGCAGACGCACCACGTCCTCTGCCCGTGCCACCAGTCCACCTTCGACCTCTCCGACGGTGCCCGAGTCATCTTCGGCCCGGCCGGTCACGCCCTGCCGCAGCTGCGCATCGGCGTCAACGCGGACGGCTACCTCGAGGCGCTCGGCGACTTCGAGGAGCCCGTCGGTCCTGCATTCTGGGAGCGCGGATGAGTACTACACCGAGCAACACGAATCCGTCTGCCGCCGGCACGGCGGACAGCTCGCGCGGACGGGCACCGGCCGGCGAGCGCATCGCGGACTGGGCCGACGGCCGCCTGGGGATCTACTCCCTGGCGAAGTCCAACATGCGCAAGATCTTCCCCGACCACTGGTCGTTCATGTTGGGCGAGGTCTGCCTCTACAGCTTCATCGTCATCATCCTCACGGGTGTGTACCTGACGCTGTTCTTCCACCCCTCGATGAACGAGGTCGTGTACCACGGCAGCTATGTGCCGCTGCAGGGTCAGACCATGAGCGAGGCCTTCAACTCCACGATGCACATCAGCTTCGATGTGCGTGGCGGCCTGCTCATCCGTCAGATCCACCACTGGGCCGCGCTGATCTTCATCGCCGGCATGTTCGTGCACATGATGCGCGTGTTCTTCACGGGCGCGTTCCGCAAGCCGCGTGAGATCAACTGGGTGTTCGGCTTCCTGCTGTTCGTCCTCGGCATGTTCACCGGCTTCACCGGTTACTCGCTCCCGGACGACCTGCTCTCCGGCACCGGTGTCCGCTTCATGGAGGGCGCGATCCTGTCCGTGCCGATCGTCGGCACGTACCTGTCGTTCTTCCTCTTCGGCGGACAGTTCCCGGGCGGCGACTTCGTGGCCCGCTTCTACTCGATCCACATCCTGCTGCTGCCGGGCATCATGCTCGGCCTGGTGGTCGGCCACCTGATCCTGGTCTTCTACCACAAGCACACGCAGTTCGCGGGTCCCGGAAAGACGAACAACAACGTCGTCGGCATGCCGCTGCTGCCGGTGTACACGGCCAAGGCCGGAGGCTTCTTCTTCCTGGTCTTCGGTGTCATCGCGGCCATCGCGGCGCTCGCCACGATCAACCCGATCTGGGTCTTCGGGCCCTACCGTCCGGACCAGGTGTCCACGGGTGCCCAGCCCGACTGGTACATGGGCTTCTCCGAGGGTCTGATCCGTACGATGCCGGGCTGGGAGGTCAACATCTGGGGCCACACGCTCGTCCTGGGCGTGTTCATCCCGCTGGTGATCTTCCCGCTGGTCCTGGTGACGATCGCGGTCTACCCGTTCATCGAGTCCTGGGTCACCGGGGACAGGCGCGAGCACCACATCCTGGACCGCCCGCGCAACGCCCCGACGCGTACGGCCTTCGGTGCCGCGTGGATCGCCTGGTACTTCGTGCTGCTGATGGGTGGTGGCAACGACATCTGGGCCACGCACTTCCACCTGTCGATCAACGCGATCACCTGGTTCGTCCGCATCGCCTTCTTCGTGGTGCCGGTCCTCGTGTTCGTGGTCACCAAGCGGGTCTGCCTCGGCCTCCAGCGCCGCGACCGCGACAAGGTGCTGCACGGCCGCGAGTCGGGCATCATCAAGCGGCTGCCGCACGGTGAGTTCATCGAGGTCCACGAGCCGCTCAGCCAGGAGCAGCTGCACACGCTCACGGCGCACGAGCAGTACAAGCCGGCCGAGATCGGCCCGACGGTCGACGAGAACGGCGTCGAGCGGAAGATCAAGGCCACGGACAAGCTGCGCTCCAAGCTGAGCTACGGCTACTACGGGGACACCAACCAGATCCCCAAGCCCACGGTCGAGGAGTACAAGGAGATCACGAGCGGCCACGGCCACCACTGATCGCTGCGCACGCCACACGCCACAGTCGAAGGGCCCTTCCGGTGTTCGGACGGGGCCCTTCGCCGTCTGCCGGGCTGGATAGGGTGGACCTGTTCGAGATATGCGTCCCGTAGTCCGGGACAACGACCCAGGAGCGGCTTATGAGCGCTGTGACCCCCGCTGGAGGCGACACCGCGGCGGGCCGTTCCTGGCCCCAGGTGCTGAACGGGCTGCTGGACGGCCGTGACCAGAGCGCGGACGACACGGCCTGGGCGATGGACCGCATCATGCGCGGCGAGGCGTCGGACGCGCAGATCGCCGGGTTCGCGGTGGCACTGCGGGCCAAGGGCGAGACGGTGGAGGAGATCACCGGCCTTGTCCGTGCGATGTACGAGCACGCGAACGTGATCGAGGTGCCGGGGCCGACGGTCGACATCGTCGGTACGGGCGGTGACGGCGCGAAGACGGTGAACATCTCCACGATGTCGTCGATCGTGGTGGCCGGCACCGGAGCCAAGGTCGTCAAGCACGGCAACCGGGCCGCGTCCTCCGCGTCCGGGGCCTCGGACGTGCTGGAGAAGCTCGGGGTCAATCTGGAGCTGCCGGTGCACCGGGTGGCCGAGGTGGCCGAGGAGGCCGGGATCACCTTCTGCTTCGCGGTGAAGTTCCACCCGGCGCTGCGGCACGTGGCGGCGGCGCGCGGGCAACTGGGAATCCGTACGACGTTCAACATCCTGGGCCCGCTGACCAACCCGGCGCGGGTGAAGGCCCAGGCCGTGGGAGTCGCGGACCCGCGGATGGCGCCGATCGTGGCGGGGGTCCTCGCCGAGCGCGGCAACTCCTCGCTGGTGTTCCGCGGCGACGACGGCCTGGACGAGCTGACGACCACATCGACCTCCCGGGTCTGGATCGTCCGCGACGGCAAGGTCACCGAGGAGGCCTTCGACCCCCGGGACGTGGGGATCGACCTGGTCCCGGTGGAGGCGCTGCGCGGTGCCGACGCCTCTTACAACGCCGATGTGGCGCGACGGGTGCTGACCGGTGAGACGGGCCCGGTACGGGACGCTGTACTGCTGAACTCGGCGGCGGCGCTGGTGGCGCTGGAGCCGGGTTCCGGGTCGCTGGCGGAGCAGATCCGGGCCGGGATGGAGAAGGCCGTGGAGTCCATCGACTCAGGGGCCGCCAAGCGGACGCTGGACCACTGGGTGGCGGCGACCCACGCCTGATGCCCGCGGGGCCCGGGGCGCGGGCTCCTCGGCTCCGCTCCAAGCTGTTCCGGGTGTGTCTGACAGGGGTGCCCCACCGGCTCAGGGCCGGTGGGGCCCACCAGGCATCTCCGGCTCGGCGGGCCGGCCATCCGGCACTCCGGCGCCTTCGCGGCCGTGCGCGCATCCCCGGCTGTGGATGGGCCTTCGTGGCGGCGTGCGGGTCGCGGTCTGCGAATCGGCCTTTGTAACCGCGCGCGTCCCCGTCTCCGGTGCGGCCTTGGTGGTGGTGTGCGGGTCGCTGTCGGCGGTCCGACTGTCGTGGCCGTGCGTAGGTCGTGGTCTGCCGTCCGGCCGTCGTAGGCGTGTGTGGATCGCGGTCTGCGGTCCGACCTTCCTGGCCGTGTTCGCGTCCCCGTCTCCGGTGCGGTCTTCGTGGCCGTGTGTAGGTCGCGGTCTGCGGTCCGGCCTTCGTGGCGGTGCGTGGGTCGCGGTCTGCGGTCCGGCTTCCGCAGCCGTGCGCGCGTCCCCGGCCTCCACAGCCGTGCGCGCGGCCCCCTCTCCCTACCGGCCCTTCGCAACCCTGTGTGCATCCCGGCATCCGGACAGAAGTTGCGGCTGGGCGATCACGTCCCGTAGCGTCCTGTGCAGGTCATGAGCGACAGCCATTCGGCCCCGGCCGGCTGTCCGGCAACCCTCCGTCCGTGGCGGGGTGCCCCGGGTGAGGACCAGGCCGTGGGCAGCGAGGTCTGCGGCAAGCGCGGACCCCTCGCGTCACCAGGGGTCCTGGTCGTTCGAGGGAGCCTTCCGTGAGCAAGCGAATGCGATAGGGCCGCAGAGCCCCGCCTCCGCATCCCCTTTCACCCCTTTTCACCTTTTCCCGTGCCGCTGACGCAGCCGTGCGCCGTCGTGCGCGCCGTCCGGCACGGCGATCCCACCTGCTTACACGGGAGTGCACCCATGTCCGTCTCCACCCTTGCCGCCGACCCGTCCGTTTGTGCCCCGCTGCCCGTTCTGGGCCGGGATGTCACTGTCCCGCTCGTCACGGGCGGAGAGGTCACCTACGCCGCGCTCGACTACGCGGCCAGCGCCCCGGCACTCCAGCGTGTCTGGGACGAC
This sequence comes from Streptomyces sp. CA-106110, assembly GCF_050936285.1. Lineage (NCBI taxonomy): Bacteria > Bacillati > Actinomycetota > Actinomycetes > Kitasatosporales > Streptomycetaceae > Streptomyces > Streptomyces sp. CA-106110. The sequence continues at coordinate 8,587,513 of NZ_JBNJNB010000001.1, forward strand.
GTGGCGGCCTACGCCCCGTACTACGGCAGCGTCCACCGCGGTGCCGGGTACCTCTCGCAGCTGTCCACCGACCTGTTCGAGAACGCCCGCCGGACCGTCGCCGCGTTCCTCGACTGCCGCGAAGAGGACGAGGTGATCTTCACCCGGTCCACCACCGACTCGCTCAACCTCCTCGCCGCCACCCTTCCGGCCGACTGCCAGGTCTTCGTCTTCGAGACGGAACACCACGCCTCCCTGCTGCCCTGGCGGGGTGCGCGTGTCACCTGCCTGGACGCCCCGCGCACTCCGCAGCAGGCCGTCGCGACCCTGGAGCGCGCCCTCGCGGACCGCGATCCCCACGGCCCGGCCCTGGTCTGTGTCACCGGCGCCTCGAACGTCACCGGCGAGCTGTGGCCGGTGCGCGAGCTCGCGGCGGCCGCCCATGCGCACGGCGCCCGTATCGTGCTGGACGCCGCCCAGCTGGCCCCGCACCACCCGGTGTCGGTCAAGGACCTGGACGTCGACTGGATCGCGTTCTCCGGGCACAAGCTGTACGCGCCGTTCGGTTCCGGAGTCCTGGCCGGCCGCGCCGACTGGCTGCGCGCGGCCGAGCCCTACCTCGCGGGCGGAGGCGCCAGCCGCAAGGTCACCCGGCGCACCGACGGGGGAGTGGACGTGGAGTGGCATGAGAGCGCCGCACGGCACGAGGCGGGCTCGCCCAATGTCATCGGCGCCTACTCCATCGCCTCGGCCTGCAAGGCCCTCACCGAGGCCGGTTTCGACGCCCTCGTCGCCCGTGAGCAGTACCTGATCGGGAAGGTCCGGGAAGGGCTGGCCGGGGTCCCGGAGGTCAAGGTGCTCTCCCTCTTCGGCGACGACTCGCCCCGCGTCGGGGTCATCTCCTTCGTCGTCGAGGGCTGGAACAGCTCCCACTTCGCCGCCGCGCTCTCCGCGGAGTACGGCATCGGCGTCCGCGACGGCCTCTTCTGCGCCCACCCGCTGGTGCGCACGCTTCTGGGTGCCGACCCGCAGACCCAGGGGGAGTGCGGCGCCCCCGAGGCGGCGCCCGGTGAGAAGTCGCTGAACGCGATCCGCGTCAGCTTCGGCGCGGGCACGCCCGACGAGCACGTGGAGCGCTTCCTCGGTGCGGTCAAGGAACTGGTCCGCGACGGTGCGAAGTGGAACTACCGCGCGGAGGACGGCCGTTGCGTGCCGGCGGTCTGAGCCACCGGGACACGGCCGGGTGGGCTCCCTCCCGTCCGCCCCGCGGCGGACGGGGGAGCGGCCTCGGCGGCCGGCGCCGCTAGTTGTCGAGCCCGATCGCGAACGCCGCCTCCAGGTCGTGCTGGGAGTAGGTGCGGAAGGCGACGTGCGTGTCGGTGCCCAGGACGCCCGGGATCTTGCTGATCCGCCCGGGGATGACGTCCGCCAGGTCGTCGTGGGCCTTGACCCGGACCATGGCGATGAGGTCGTAGGTGCCCGTGACGGAGAAGACCTCGCTGACGGAGTCCAGCGCGGCGATCGACTCGGCGATCTCGGGGATCCGGTCCACGCTGGTCTTGATGAGGACGATCGCGGTGATCACGGCTGGTGTTCTCCCTCGGGGGCCTGGGCTGGGGGTTTCACCCTACTCGTACGGCCGTAGCGCACCCATGCGTAGACGAAGCCGAGGGTGAAGCCGACCAGGTGGGCGAGGTAGGCCACCCCCGGGCCCTGGCTGGCGCGGCCCGCGGCCATCCACTGCAGAGCGGCCCAGAAGGGCAGCACCACCCACGCCGGGAAGCGCAGCGGCAGGAAGAGCAGGAAGGGGAAGAGACTGGTCACCCTGGCCTTGGGGAACAGGAACAGGAACGCGCCGAGGACCGCGGAGATCGCCCCGGAGGCCCCGACCAGCGCCTGGGCCGAGTCATCGTTGGCCGCGGCGTACCCGAGTAGCGCCAGGTAGCCGCAGCCCAGGTAGAACAGGGCGAACTCCAGATGGCCCATCCGCTCCTCGGTCATCGCCCCGAAGACATAGAGGAAGAGCATGTTGCCCAGCAGATGCACCCAGGTGCCGTGAACGAACAGTGCCGTCACGGGGGTGATCGCGGCCCGCGGTGTCCCGCTGAAGAGCTCCACGGGCACCACGCCCCAGCGGGCGAAGTAGGCGCGCTCGGCGGCCAGCAACGCGTCCCCGGTGCCGTACGCCGGATTCAGGCCCGCGGCCGGTCCCATCACGAAGATCAGACAGCACAGGGCGATCAGGCCGTACGTCACCGGCGCCGACTGTCCCCGCAGGGCTCCGGCGGCCGTCCTGCTCCAGGTGCTGAACATGGGACAGAGCATGGCGTAACCACACTGATGGGCACAGAATGCCTCGCCGCTGAGACGGGCAGGCGGCGGGTACTCGCCAGGCCGTAGGGTTACGAGCCACACGCTCCAGGGAAACTGGCGCATCACGGAGACTGGAAGAAGGAAGAGAAGCCACGATGACGGTTCCCCTCCCGACCGAAACGACCCGGTGGCGCTGCACGCTCTGCGGCAACCTCACGCGTTTCGACGTCACCCGCTCGTCGAAGGTGGTCGAGTACGTACACCTCGATCTGGCCGGAGAGCCGAAGGTCGAAGAGCGCGAGGTGGTCAGTGAGACCATCGAGTCGGTGCGGTGCCGCTGGTGCAACGCCGTGGATCAGGTGGAACTCGTGGACAGGCCGGGCGCCGGCTCCTGAGGGAGGCGGCCTCGCACAGGCATTGGGGTGACGGATGGTGGAGACTTCGGGCGGGGAGCCGGTCGACGGCACCGCTGAGGTGCTCGACCGTCCGCTGCCCGACGGTGTGCGTCGCCGGGTCGTGCAGATCGTCTCCGACGGTTTCGGCGGGCTGACCCTCGGCGAACTGCCCGCGCAGCTGCGGCAGTATGCCCGGTTCGCTCCGAATCGCCGTGCGAAGTTCGCCGGCAACGCGATGGCGGCGTCCCTGGAGACCGATGCGCTGTTCCGGCAGCGGATCGGGGAGAAGCTCCGAGAGGCTCAGCCGGAACTCGCCGACGCCCTCGACTCCGGCTCACCGCCCGCGGCCGCGGACCCGCTCGACGTGGCCGCCGCGGCCTATGTACTGCGTCCGGTGGGCTGGGTGAAGCTGGTGACCGCCGCGGGCGAGGAGGCCCAGCGCGCGAACGCCGAGCGTGCCGACGAGGAGAGCCGGGCCGAGCTGGAGCGGCTGCGCGAGGAGGTGGCGGCCGCCCGCGGCCAGACCCGGGCCGAGACCGAACGGCTGCGTACGGAACTGGAGTCGGTGCGCAAGGAAGCCGAATCGCTACACCGCAAGCTGCGTGCCGCCCTCAGTGACGTCAAACGCGGCGAGGCCGCCCTGCGCAAGGCCCGCAGCGAGATCGAGGCCGTGCGTAACGAGGGGCAGACGGCGGTGTCCTCCGCCGAGAGCGAGACCCGCCGGCTCAAGGCGCGCCTCGGGGAGGTGGAGGCCAACCTCGAGGCCACGCGCAGAGCGGCGCGCGAGGGGCGCAGCGTCGAGGACATGCGCGTCCGGCTGCTTCTGGACACCGTGCTCGAGGCCGCGCAGGGGCTGCGGCGGGAGCTGGCGCTGCCGCCGGTCTCCGTACGGCCGGCCGAGACCGTGGACGCGGTGGAGCCGGGACGGATGACCCCGAAGGACATCGCGGCCCGTGCGCTCTCCGAAAACGATCCCGCGATCCTCGACCAGTTGCTGGCACTGCCGCAGGCGCACCTGGTCGTCGACGGCTACAACGTCACCAAGACCGGATATCCGCAGATGCCGCTGGAGAAGCAGCGGCTGAGACTCCTCGGGCAGCTCTCGCAGCTCGCCGCGCAGACCGGCGCCGAGGTCACCTGCGTCTTCGACGGGGCGGAACTGGCCGCGCCCGTCCTGCTCGCGCCGCCGCGCGGGGTGCGGGTGCTGTTCTCCAAACCGGGTGTCACCGCCGACGAGTTGATCCGGCAGCTGGTGCGCGCGGAGCCGCCGGGCCGACCGGTCATAGTGGCCTCCACCGATCGCGAGGTGGCCGACGGGGTCGCCAGGGCGGGCGCGCGCCCGGTTGCGTCGGCGATGCTACTGAAGCGACTTTCCCGGGCATAACGGACTCCCCGGCCCGGCTTGCCTCTTGCGCCGAACACCCCATGGATCACCAACGCACCAAGCGCAACATCCGTCAGACATGCCCGAATTGGGGAGATCGTCACACAACGTAGCGTCAAGGCGGTATCACTGCACGTGAGTTCCGCGCAAAGAATGCGTTGCGTGACTGAGATTTTTCCGCTCGGGATTTGAACTGATCACAGATGGGTCACTAGGGTCTGGCTTCGAACCTCCGCACGGGCGATCACTCACAAGGGGTGGATGACGGCGAAGGGCACCGCCCACCGGCGTGTCGGTAGGCGGCTGAAGGAAGAAGGAGCTCGCCCCCGTGGCGTCCCACCGTCGACCCAAGCAGCCGAGCCGCGCACGTGTGACCGTGCTCACCACCGCAGCCGTCGCTGCCGTCGCCTTCAGCGCGCAGGCTGCCAATGCCGCGCCCAGTGAGAAGCCGAGCAAGGACGAGGTCAAGTCCAAGGTCGACAACCTCTACCAAGAGGCGGAGAAGGCCACCGAGGCCTACGACGGGGCCAAGGAGAAGCAGGCGAAGCTGGAGAAGGAGATCTCCACCCTGCAGGACAAGGTCGCCCGGGGCCAGGACGAGCTCAACCAACTGCGCGACGGCATAGGCACGATGGCTAGTGCCCAGTACCGCACCGGCAGCATCGACCCCTCCGTGCAGCTCTTCCTCTCCTCCAACCCGGACGACTACCTGGACAAGGCGTCCACGCTCGACCAGCTGAGCAGCCAGCAGGTCGAGGCGCTGAAGAAGATCCAGGAGAAGCAGCGCGAGCTGGCCCAGGAGCGGCAGGAAGCCACCGACAAGCTCAAGGACCTCGCCACCACCCGCGCCGAACTCGGCAAGAACAAGCGGGAGATCCAGGGCAAGCTCGCCGCAGCGCAGAAGCTCCTGAACAGCCTCACCGCCCAGGAGCGGGCCGCCCTTCAGGCCGAGCAGGCCCGCTCCAGCCGGGCCAGTGCCCGCACCGCCCTCAGCGGCAACCCCGGAACGGCCTCCGGTCGTGCCGGCGCGGCCTTCGCGGCCGCCCAGAGCGTGATCGGCTCGCCCTACGTCTACGGCGCCTCCGGCCCCTCTTCCTTCGACTGCTCCGGTCTGACCTCCTGGGCCTACGCCCAGGCCGGTGTCTCCATTCCGCGCATGTCCCAGGACCAGGCCAACGCCGGCACCCGCATCTACAGCGAGAGCCAACTCAAGGTCGGCGACCTGGTCATCTTCTACGGCGACATGCACCACGTGGGCCTGTACGCCGGCAACGGCCAGGTGCTGCACGCCCCGCACACCGGTGCCGTCGTGCGCTACGAGGCGATCAGCGACATGCCCTTCCAGTTCGGCGTCCGTATCTGACGTCCTTCCGTGGCGGCCTCCCGACCCGCCCGAACGAGCGAATTCCAGCGTCTCCCGCTGACCCCGTGCCCCGCCGATGACCTGCGTCAGCGGCGGGGTTTCACATTGTCTGCGCAGGTCGGCCTCTTTGGCCGGGCAGTGATCATCCGGCTACTGTCTGCCGCGTTTCCCCCGCCGGGTGGCGGGGGCTCGTCAGCGGAATGGAGTGCGACCGGACGTGGGGTCCCATCGACGTCTTGCACCATCCGGGTTCGGCCGGGGCCGTGGTGCCACGGCCGCCGTCCTGTCCGCCGCAGCGGCGGCCGCGGCTCTCGGAGCCGTACCGGCCCAGGCCGCACCACGCGACCCCAGGGCCGCGATGGACCGGCTGTACGAGGAGGCCGAGCGGGCCACCGAGGCGTACAACAAGGCCGGGGAGCAAGCCGGTTCGCTGCGCCGCCGGGTCGGCCGGGCCCAGGACCGGATCGCCCGGCAGCAGGACCGCGTCAACGCCATGCGCGATGCGCTCGGCGCACTCGCCGGGGCCCAGTACCGCTCCGGCGGCCTCGCCTCCTCGCTCGCGCTGCTGTTCTCGGAGAACCCCGCCGACTACCTCGACAGGGCGGCCGTGCTCGACCGGATCGGTGCCCGCCAGGCCGGACAGCTCAAGGAACTCCAGGGCAGCCTGCGCGAACTGGCCCGGGAACGGGCGGTGGTGGACGACGAACTCGCCGAGCTGGAGAAGACCCGCAAGGCCGTCGCGCGACACAAGAAGGACGTGGAGCGGAAGCTGGCCACGGCGCAGCGGATGATCAACTCCCTGCCGCCCGCGGAGCGCGCCGCCTACGGGCGGGCATCGCGCTCGGGCGGCGACCTGCCCGGCCTCATCGACATCGCCCCGCCCGGCTCGCGTGCCGCGGCCGCCGTCGCCGCGGCACGTTCCGCGCTCGGCCGCCCCTATGTGTGGGGTGCCAACGGGCCCGGCGGCTTCGACTGCTCGGGCCTCATGCAGTGGTCGTACGCGAGGGCGGGCATCGGACTGCCGCGCACCTCGCAGCAGCAGCGGTACGCGGGCCACCGGGTGCCGCTCTCCCAGGCCCGGCCCGGCGACCTGGTCGTCTACCACTCGGACGCCAGCCATGTGGCGATGTACGTCGGCGGCGGCCGGGTCATCCACGCCCCTCATCCGGGGGCCGAGGTCCGCTACGACCCGGTCGGGATGATGCCCATCTCGTCGGTCATCCGGCCCTGAACACGGCGGCGATAGGCGGTCGCACCGCCGCGTACGATCGGAAGGTGGCTGGTCGTGGGCGTCTTCGGGGAGTGCTGGCGGTCTGGGTGCTGGTGCTCGCCGGGCTCGTGGGCTGCTCGGGGAGCCCCGCCCCGGACGTCCAGACCTCCGCCGTGCAGCAGGTCCTCGACCGGCGGGCGACGGCCGTCCTCGGCGGTGACCGCTCCGCGTTCCTGGCGACCGAGGCCCCGTCCGGCGACGGGGCGGGCGGGTCCGCCTCCGGCGCGGCTGAGTTCGACAACCTCCGGGCCATGCCGCTGGCCGCCTGGTCGTACCGGCTCACGTCCCTGCACCGCACCGGCGACTCCGCCACCGCCGACGCCGAACTGCGCTACCGCATCCAGGGCTATGACCGGGCGCCGGTCACCGCCGCCCGCGCGCTGCGGCTGACCCGCAGCGGCGGACGCTGGTACATCGGCTCCGACCAGCCCGCCGCGGGGGCCAGCCGGCAACTGTGGGAGCAGGGCGCCGTCGAGGTCGTCCGCGGGGCGCACAGCCTGGTCCTCGGGGTCGGCCAGCCGCCGGGCGCACTGCGGGACTACGCGCGCCTCGCGGACCGTGCGGTGCCCGCCGTCACCGCGGCGTGGGGCGCCGACTGGCCGGGACACGTCGTGATGCTCGTACCGCGGTCGCTGAAGGAGATGGCGGGGCTGCTCGGTGCGGCACCGTCCGGATACCGGGGGATCGCGGCGGTCACCACCGGCGAGGCCAGGGGCACGGCGAAGGCGCCCGCGGACCGGATCATCGTCAATCCGGAGGCGTACAGCCTCCTCGGCGACGTGGGCAGACAGGTGGTCGTCACGCACGAGACCACCCATGTCGCCACCCGCGCGCACACCACGCCGGCCACCCCGCTGTGGCTCTCGGAGGGGTACGCCGACTGGGTCGGCTACCGGAGCAGCGGCCTCACGCCCGCGCAGGTGGCCCCCGAACTCGCCGGCGTGGTCGCCCCGGGGCACCTTCCGGCCGCGCTGCCCGGCGACGCGGACTTCGCCTTCGCCGGGGACGCGGGGAGGCTCGCCCGTGCGTACGAGGGCGGCTGGATGGCCTGCCGGATGATCGCGGGCCGCTGGGGGGAGGCCCGGCTGAACGAGTTCTACCGGGCGGTGGGCGACCACCACCAGCGCGCGGGGGCGGTCGAGGGCGCACTGGAGAAGGTGCTCGGGCTGACGCCGGAGGAGTTCACCCGGCAGTGGCGGGCCTATCTGGAGGCGCAACTGGGCTGAGGACGGGCCGCTCCCGGCAGCGGGGTCAGCCCTCCAGCCGCGCGATCGCCTCCCGCAGCCACGCCCTTTCCGCCTCGCCGGTCGCGCGGGCGACCCGCCGCATACCCTGCCGGAACAGATCGTCCGTCTCCTCGGCCCGCACGGGGCTTCCGTCGCGGTAGAAGAAGCTCGTCGGGGTCTCGAGGAAGTCCAGCCGGCGGCGCAGGACCGCGGCCTGCTCCCTGCGGTCCGGGAGGTGGCGCAGGAACGCCAGCACGGTGTTGAAGCGCACCTGGTCCGAGATCTCCGCCTGCTTGGGGCGCCGCAACCGTTCCAGGAGGTTCGCGCGGCCTTCCTCGGTGAGCGACAGGACGCGGCGCGGCGCCGCGCTCACCCCCGGCTCGGAGTGCTGGTCCAGCTTGCCCGCCGCGATCAGACGGTTGATCGCGGGATAGAGCGCGCCGTCGCTGACCGGGCGGACGTGGCCGGTCAGGGCCTTGATCCGTTCCTTCAGCTCGTATCCGTGCAGCGGTTCCTCGGCGAGGAAGCCCAGGATCGACAACTCCAGCACCCGTCGGCTCCTTCTTGCAGACGTCGGAGTGCCCATGGTACCTCTGATCGAGCTACCTCGAATCGAGGTAGCTCGAATCGAGAGGCAGGACGTCGGCCGTGAACTCGCACCGCAGGCACCTCATAGCGCTCGCCCACCCCGTCTACTTCTCCCTGCTCGCCACCGTGGCCGCCGGAATCATCAACACCGTCTGGGTCTCCCGCCTCGGCGGTCCGGCCGTGGCAGCGGTCGCCGTCGCGACCAACACGGAGAACGTGCTGCTCGGCATCGCCCTCGTGTTCGCCTCCGGCACGACCGTCCTGGTCGCCCACGCGCGGGGCGCCGGGAACCCGGGAGCCGTCGGGGCGGCGGTGCGCGGCGGGTGGGCGCTGTGCGCGGTGGTCACCCCGCTCGTCGCAACCGGCGGGTTCCTGCTGCGCGAGCCACTGGCCCGGTCGGTCCTGGGCGGCGACGGTCCCGCGCTGCCCCTCGCCATCGGCTACTTCGCCGTCTCCCTGCCGGGGATCGCCGTCTTCTTCGTCCAGCAACTCGTCGACGGCATCCTCAAAGGCACCGGCGACACCCGCACGCCGATGCGCCTCGCGCTTCTCGCCAACGGGCTGATCCTGGTCTGCGACCCGCTGTTCATCCACGCCTACGGCATCCGGGGCGCCGCCGTATCGACGGTGCTGTGCCGCTGCGTCGCCCTCGCGGCCGGGCTGCGCGCCCTGCGCCGCAACGCCCAGCTCCGGGCGGCGAGAAGCGCCCCGCCCACCCAGTCCACCGCGGCGGCCCTGCGGCACACGCTGAGGGCCGGTGTGCCGATGTCCGCCGACTTCACCGTGCGGCAGACCGGGACTCTCGTCCTCGTCGCGATCGTGGCCCGGCTCGGGGTGACGGCCGTGGCCGCCTATGCGATCGCCTACAAGGTCATGTACATCGCGACGATGGCCTTCTACGCGGTGCGGCAGGCCGCCGCCATCCACACCGCGCATGCCCGGGGCGCCGGCCGGGAGCAGCGAAGGGCCATCGGCCGGCAGGCCGTGCTCCTGTCGGGGGCGGTGGGGGCAGCCGCGGCGGCACTGCTGGGGTTCCTCGCGCCCTGGATCATGCGCGCCTTCGGAGCCGGCCCGGCGGTCGCACACGACGGGGAGCTCTTTCTGCGCTGCGTCGGCCCCTACCTGCTGCTGACGGCCTGCTTCATCGCGCTCGGCGGGGTCTTCGAGGGAAGCGGCGGCGCACCCCTGCTGCTGCGTGTGACGCTGCTCGGCACGGCGGTGCAACTGCCGCTCGCCCGCGCTTTGTCCGCGCTGGGACTGCCGGGGATCTGCCTTGCCCTCGCCGTCGCCATGGCGTTGCAGTGCGGTGTGCTGCTTCGGTTGGGCCGCCGTCAGGAGGGTGCGAGTGTCTCCTGGGTGCGGGTGGCCTGAGGCGGCACGGTCGGGGCCGGCCGGGCGACCGTGTCGTGCCACAGCTGCCGGGCGGCGGTCAGCGTGGCGAGCACCAGCAGGCCGTTGCGCAGGAACAGCATCGTGACGCCCTGCCGATCGCTGGCGACGACGTGGCCGAACCAGAGCGGAAACTCCACGACGGTGGCCAGACAGGCGGCCAGCACCAGCCCGCAGGGCAGCGTCATCCTGCTGGCGCGGAAGCTCAGGCAGACGGCCGCGACACCGACCAGCCACACCATGTACTGCGGGCTGATGACCCGGCTGGTGACCGTGAACAGCAGCACCGCCACGAAGCCCGCGTCCGCGAGCGTGTGCGGCGACGTACGGCGAACGCTCGCCCGCCACAGCAGCAGCCAGCCGAAGGCGATCATGGTCAGGAAGAGGGCCGCCGCGCTGACCCAGTCCACATACGGGCCGAGGAACTCCACCGAGCCGTAGTTCAGCGCCACCTGGCCCCGCCAGCCGAAGTGCCGGCCCACGTGGAAGACCAGCGAGCCCAGCGACTCGACCTCAGTGCCGCGGTTGCGCTGGAAGCCCAGGAAGGAGAAGGCCCCGGGCATCGTCAGAGCGAAGACCCCGGCGAGCGCGAGGGCCGTCGCCGCCGCGGAGAGCCAGGCCCAGCGTTTGAGGGTGCCGACCAGCAGCAGCGCGGGCCACACCTTCAGCAGCGCCCCCGCGGCGATGAGCGCCCCCACCAGCCGGGGGCGGCGCGTACCGGCCAGGAGCGCGGCGACAGCCACCGCCGTCACCATCACGTCGTAGCGGGCGTACACGGTGGGACCGAGCAGGGCGACCCCGACCACCCACACCCAGGCGCCGCGCATGATCTTGCCGGGCCGCCGGCCCGCATTCAGCAGCAGGCACAGGACCACGAGGTCGGCGAGGAAGGCGAGGACGTAGAAGGCGTGCGCGTAGTCCAGGAAGGGCAGCAGCGCGGGGGAGAGGATGGCGAGCGCGGCGGCGGGCGGGTACTGCCAGGTGACGTCGTTGCGCGGGAAGGTGCCGGTGCGCAGGGTGTCGTACCAGCCCTGGTAGATCACCGAGACGTCGCTGGTGACGTCCGGACCGGGGAAGACGAACACCTTGAAGACGAAGAGGAGCAGGACCAGCCTGGTCAGACTCCAGGTGACGAGCAGCCACACCGGGAACCGCCGCCTGCCCGCAATGTCCATGAGCCCCTGTCCTCGCGCGTTCCGTGTCGCTCTGCCGTGCGGGGCCATGATCTCCCGGCGCACCGTGCGGGTGCCATGAAGCGCGGCCGTACGGAGCTGTGAGTACGGTCGCACATCCGGTTCGGTACTGTCGACGACGATGCACAAGACCCTGATCGTGACCAACGACTTTCCGCCCCGCCCGGGCGGTATCCAGGCGTTCCTGCACAACATGGCGCTGCGCCTGGACCCCGAGCGGCTCGTCGTCTACGCCTCCACCTGGAAGCGGGGCGACGAGGGCGCCCGGGCGACGGCCGCCTTCGACGCGAAGCAGCCGTTCACCGTCGTACGGGACCGGACCACGATGCTGCTTCCGACGCCGGGTGCGACCCGCCGCGCGGTGGGACTGCTGCGGGAGCACGGCTGTACCGCGGTGTGGTTCGGTGCGGCGGCGCCACTCGGCCTGATGGCGCCGGCGCTGCGGCGCGCCGGGGCGCAGCGGCTGGTGGCGACCACGCACGGCCATGAGGCGGGATGGGCGCAACTGCCGGCCGCGCGCGGCCTGTTGCGCCGTATCGGTGAATCCACGGACACGATCACCTACCTGGGCGAGTACACGCGTTCGCGGATAGCCTCCGCGCTGACGCCGCAGGCGGCCGGACGGATGGTGCAGCTGCCCCCCGGCGTCGACGAGGAGACCTTCCATCCCGCATCGGGCGGCGACGAGGTCCGCGCCCGCCTGGGCCTCACGGACCGCCCGGTGGTGGTCTGCGTCTCCCGGCTGGTCCCGCGCAAGGGCCAGGACACCCTGATCCGGGCGATGCCGCGCATCCTGGCCAAGGAGCCCGAGGCGGTCCTGCTGATCGTCGGCGGTGGTCCCTACGGGAGAGACCTGCGCAGGCTCGCGTCCGAGACCGGTGTCGCCGACGCGGTCCGCTTCACGGGCGCCGTCCCGTGGTCGGAGCTGCCCGCGCACTACGGGGCGGGCGACGTCTTCGCGATGCCGTGCCGCACCCGTCGGAGTGGCCTGGACGTGGAGGGCCTCGGCATCGTCTACCTGGAGGCCTCCGCGACCGGCCTCCCGGTGGTCGCCGGCGACTCGGGCGGCGCCCCCGACGCGGTCCTGGACGGCGAGACCGGGTGGGTGGTCCGCGGCAGTTCGGTGGAGGACACCGCGGACCGCGTCATCACCCTCCTGGGCGACCCGGAGCTGCGCCGCCGCATGGGCGAGCGGGGCCGGCGGTGGGTCGAGGAGAAGTGGCGCTGGGACCTGCTGGCGGACAGGCTCATCAATTTGCTTAGAGTTCCTCAGTGATCGTACGGTGATCGTGTGGAACTTCTTCGACTCTCAAAGGCCGCCAAACGCTTGGGTGTTCACCCCGTGACGCTTCGTCTTTGGGCTGACTCGGGCAAGATTCCGGTGACGTGGGTCGGGCGTGAGCGCCGGTTCTCCTCGATCGATGTGGAGGCGATGAAGGTCTCCACCGGTGGCGAGGGTGTCCGCCTGGAGGGCCTGTACGTGCGCGTCTCCGGCTCCCACGGGGGGGGGAATCCTTGCTTCAGGCGCAGGAGAAGGAGCTGCGGGCCACCTCGACGGGCGAGATCGTCAAGGTCTTCCGTGACCGGGCCTGTGGCCTGCGGGAGGACCGGCCCGGTCTGAGCCGGCTCCTGCGGGCCGTTGCTGACGGCTCGGTGACCGTCGTGCGTGTCACGCACGAGGACCGGCTCGCCCGGTTTGGTGTCGGCTGGCTCAAGCACCTGCTGTCCGTGTACGGCGCGAGTCTTGAGGTGCTGCACCCGAAGAAGCTCGGTGGCCGGGATGAACTCCTTGAGGACTTCGTTTCGCTGGTCACCACGTTCGCCGGCCGCCTGTACGGGATGCGGTCGGCTGAGAACCGGCGTCGTCTGCTGGCCGAGTCCGGGCAATGCCAGGCCGGTAGTCACCGGTGAGCCGGAAACCGCTGCTCGCCGACGGCGAGACCTCCCGCACCGCGTGCGCCCGCACCCTTGTGCGCACAGGCGTGGATGAGAAGACCGGCGAACGCCTGTCGCTGTCCGCTGTGACGTTACGCGTCGGCTGGTGCGCGGGCCTCGTGTCCAACATGGCCGCCGCCCTGCTGGCCGAACACTGCAATACCGGCGATGTTGATGTACTGGCTGCCGGCGTCGATGCGGGCGGCCGGAATCTGCCGTCGAACGCGTGGATGGCGCTGCGGCGTCTGGGCTGGAGTGCCGCCCCGCTCGAGGGCGTGAAGGTCAACGACCGGATCGTGCGCATGGCCCAGGAGCAGGCCGGGCGGGCGCTGCGCTCAGTGAAGTGGCGCGCCGATGTGGTCTTGGGGGTGCTGGCGACGTGGCCGGCCGATCCGAGTAAACGCACCCCGAGAGAGTGGGATCAGGTTCGGGCGGCGATCTGTGGCGGGGAGCATCTGCCGTCCAGCATCATCAACGCCCGCACCCGGCAGGTCGCCACGTATCTCAAGGCCAACGGCCGTCTGCCCGTGGACGTGTTCGAACTCGAAGGCACCCCGAGAATCCCGCGCCTGCTCCTGCTCGCCGCGTGCGACGGGCAGCAGGCCACGATCGAACGCTCCGAAACCGACACCGGGCAGGCGCTGCTACGGCTTCAGCTGCCCACCCGCCCCGACCCGCAGACATACCGGGACTGGACATGGGTGGCCTGCCCCATCGCGCTGCCGCCGACGGTCCCCGCATCGGCCGTGCTCCACCTACCGACTGTGCGCACCGCAGACGGGACGGTGCGCGTCGACGTGGCGTACACCCACGCCGTCCCCAAGGCCCACCGCACCGGTCATGCGGTGGCGCTCGGCGTGGACTGGGGCCTGAACACGCTCCTCAGCGCGGGCACCGTGCACCTGAACGGCGATGGGCGGATGACCGCGCTCGGTGCCGGCGGCCAGTTCCGGGCCGCCGGTGTGCTCGCCAAGCAGCACCGCCTGCGCCGCCTCTCGGAGCGGCTGCACACCAAGGCCGACCAGTACATGCGGCTGATCGCAGGCCACGACGACCACCAGCTTGCCCCCAAGCTGGACGTGCTGCGCAGCGAGATCCAGCACGTGTCCAACCGCCGGTCGAACCTCAACGACGCGCTTGCGCGGGCTGCTGCACGCTGGGCCGTCGACCAGGCCATCGCGGCCGGGGCCACGGTGATCTATGTCGAGGATCTGCGGTCGATGGAGGCCGGGGGCATGGGCCGCACCCTGAACACCCGCCTGTCCCAGCAGGTCCGCGGACAGATCGCCGACCGCATGCGGCACCTCGCCACCGAACAGGGCATCGCCGTCGTCACGGTTCCAGCCCGCAACACGTCCAAACTGTGCCCGCACTGCCTGACCCCGCTGCGGCACCGCAAAACCCCCGACCGGCCCACCCTCGCGGGATGGAAATGGGCCATCTGCCCCCACCAGGACTGCCGGTGGCAGGGTGACCGCGACCACGGTGCCTGGCGCCGTATCGCAGCCCGCGGCCTGGCCCACCAGGCCACGACCGTTTCCGACCGTACCAGCGGCCACATGGTGATCCGGACGGTCCTCGACAACCTGGAAGCGAACGCCGTCCTCACACCGACTCCCAAGACCAGCCGGAGGGACCGGTCCAAGGCCGGCCCCACCCGGCGTCGTTCCACACGCCCCGCGCCCAGGCGACGCAGGGCACCCTCCCCGGCACGGCCTCGCGGTCATGCCGGCCAGCGTCCGGAGGGACACGCTCACACGGACCGGACCCGGCTGCCCCGCGCAGCCCACCGACACCAGGGCGTGAACACGATCAGCACACCCACCACCGGTCACCAGCCACGAGGGGCAGCACTCGGCGCGGGATTCCACCTCCACGCCCACGCCTCCCCACCACGGTGGGAAACGATCCCGGAAACTCAATCCAACTCAGGATCGCATAGCTAATCAGAGACGCTCAGGGAACTGCTGTAGCGGGCGCAGTTCCCCGCGGCCCGGCCGGAACGCCCGGAACCGCCGAAACCCCTAGTAGGGCTTGGTTATCTTGGGGGAAGGAGGGCGTGTTGGCCTCGCGGAGGTGAGGGCCATGGCTCCGCAGGAGCTCGTGGAGGCCCAGGACCGGTTGGCGGCGTTCGCGGCCGAGGTGTTCGCCCCGTTGGGACGGTCCGACCAGCGGCGGTGGGGCGAGCGGTATGTGCGCGGGCTGCTCGGTGCGGGCCGCCGCAAGTCGATGGAGCCGATGGCGGCCCGGCTGGGGGTGGACCGGCAGGGCCTGCAGCAGTTCCTGGCCGACGCCCCGTGGTCCCATCAGATGGTGCTGGCCGAGCTGGCCTGGCGCATGGAGCCGGTCATCCGCCCGGCCGCCTGGGTGATCGACGATGTGTCCTTTCCCAAGGACGGCCACGCCTCGCCCGGCGTGGCCGCGCAGTACTGCGGGGCGCTGGGCAAGACCGCCAACTGCCAGGTCGCCCCGAGCGTGCACCTGGTCACCGACGCGGCCTCCTGTCCGGTGAACTGGCGGCTGTTCCTGCCCGAGCAGTGGGACGTGACCGCCGCGCCCGCCGAGGACGCCGACCAGGTGGCCAAGCGCCGCCGCCGGGCCCACATCCCCGACGAGGTCTGGCATGTCGCCAAGTGGCAGCTGGCCGTCGACATGGTCGACGAGCTGCGGTGCTGGGGGCTGGACCCGCCGCTGATCGTGGCCGACGAGGGCTACGGTCAAGACGGTGCCTTCCGGCTGGCGTTGGAAGAGCGCGGCATCGACTACGTGGTCGGGGTGCGTTCGGACACCGCGGTGCTGCCCGAGACCGCCACGCGTACCGCTCCGGCCTGGTCGGGCACCGGCCGGCCCCCGGTGCCCCGCTACCGGCAGGCACCCACCTCGGTGCGCACGCTGGTGCAGGACGCCGGGCACGGCGCCCTGCACCGGGTGACCTGGCGGCAGGGCTCCAAGGGCCCGTTGCGCTCGCGGTTCGCCGCACTGCGGGTGCGCCCCGCCGGAGTGCGGCTGCGCCGGGCGCACCCCGGCGAGGACCTGCCGGTGTGCTGGCTGCTGGCCGAGTGGCCCGCCGGCGAGAAGGAGCCGACCAAGTACTGGCTCTCCACGCTGCCCGCGGACACCCCCCTGCGGCACCTGGTGCGCTCGGCGAAGCTCCGCTGGCGGGTCGAGCACGACTACCGCGAGCTGAAGACCGCCTTGGGGCTGGGTCACTTCGAGGGCCGCACCTGGAACGGCTTCCACCGGCACCTCACCCTGGCCTCGGTCGCCCAGGCGTTTTGCACCCTGGAGCGACTGTCCCCGAAAGCGGCGGCCACGGCCTGACGACCTACCAGGTCGTGGCCGGACTGCAGGTCCTGCTGGCCTGCTGGGCCGGGCGCTGCCCGCTGTGCCGGACGCCGCTGCCCCCACCCAGACACACCAAGCCCATCCCAACCTAACCAAGCCCTACTAGCCGGAAGCCGAAAATCCGCTGATGCTGCGGGCATGACAGGAAAACTGACGTACCATCACCTGACGAGACGTCAAATCCTTGGGATGGCCGCCCTCCAGACGGCGGCCGCCCTCGGATTCACCCGCATCGACCTCCAGTCCGCCCGGGCTGCCGAGCCCGACGCGGTCGAATCCGCCCCGGCGATCGTCGTCGGCTCCGGCTACGGCGGCGCCGTGGCGGCCCTCCGCCTCGGCCAGGCCGGTATCCGCACCCTTGTGCTGGAGATGGGCCGCCTGTGGAACACCCCGGGTCCCGACGGCAAGGTCTTCTGCTCCACCAGCGCTCCGGACCAGCGGTCCATGTGGTTCCGCACCCGCACCGAGGCGCCGCTCGCCACCTTCCTGTGGCTGGACGTCGTCAACAAGGACATCGGCCGCTATCCCGGCGTCCTGGACCGTGTGCACTTCGACCACATGTCCGTGTACGTGGGACGGGGCGTCGGCGGCGGCTCCCTCGTCAACGGCGGCATGGCCGTCACACCCCTCCAGTCCTACTTCAGCGAGCAGTTCCCCACCGTCGACGCCACCGAGATGTACGCCACGTACTTTCCCCGGGCCCGCTCCATGCTGGGCGTCAACACCGTCGATCCCGCCTGGTTCGAGGCGACGGAGTGGTACCGCTTCGCCCGCACCTCGCGGAAGGCCGCAGCCAACGCCGGTCTGAAGACCACCTTCGTGCCGAACGTCTACGACTTCGCGTACATGCAGCGCGAGGCCGCCGGCACCGCCACCAAGTCCGCCCTGGCCGGCGAGGTCATCTACGGCAACAACCACGGCAAGCGCAGCCTCGACAGGACCTACCTGGCCTCCGCGCTCGGCACCGGCCATGTCACCATCAACACCCTTGAGCGGGTCAGGGAGATACGGCGGGCGGGCGACGGGTCGTATCTGCTCACCGCGGACCGGATCGACACCACTGGCGCCGTCGTGGAGACCAAGGAGTACTCCTGCACGTACCTGTTCCTCGGCGCCGGCAGCCTCGGCACCACCGAACTGCTGCTGCGTGCCCGGGAGACGGGTGCCCTGCCCGCCCTCGACCCGAGCGTCGGCAGCGGCTGGGGGACGAACGGCAATGTGATGCTCGGCCGCGCCAACCACCTCTGGGACACGGTCGGCGCCAACGAGTCCACCATCCCCGTCATGGGCATCGACGACTGGGCCAACACCGACAACCCCGTCTTCGCCGAGATCGCCCCGCTGCCCACCGGTCTCGAGCACTGGGTGAGCCTCTACCTCGCGATCACCAAGAACCCGCAGCGGGCTTCGTTCACCTACGACCCGGTGACGGATGCCGCGAAACTCGGCTGGACCGCCGCGCAGAGCGCCGTCTCCGTGAGCATGGCGAAGAAATTGTTCGACCGGATCAACTACGCCAACGCCACCATCTACCGGTACGACCTCTTCGGCACGGGCAGCAAGGTCTTCGCCGACGACTTCACGTACCACCCGCTCGGCGGCTGCGTCCTCGGCCGGGCGACCGACGACTACGGCCGGGTGAAGGGGTACTCCAAGCTGTACGTCACCGACGGCTCCCTCGTGCCCGGGTCCATCGGTGTCAACCCCTTCCTCACCATCACGGCGCTCGCCGAACGCACCATGACGCGGGTCCTCGCCGAGGACACCGCGTCATGACGTGAGGGCGTAGGCCCCCTACTTCCGGTAGATGGCCTCGATCTCGTCCGCGTAGTCCTTGGTCACCACGTTGCGCTTGAGCTTCAGGGACGGCGTGAGGTGGCCCGACTCCTCGGTGAAGTGGGAGGGGAGAATGCGGAACTTCCGCACCGATTCCGCCTTCGACACCGCGGCGTTGCCGTCGTCGACCGCGTCCTGGATCGCCGCGAGCAGATCCTGGTCGTCACGCAGCGACGCCGCGGTGGAGCCCGCCGGCTTGCCGTGCTCGGCGGCCCAGCGGCCCAGGAACTCCTCGTCGATGGTGATCAGCGCGCCCACGAAGGGCCGCCCGTCGCCCACTACCATGCACTCCGCGACGAGTGCGTGCGCCCTGATGCGGTCCTCGATCACGGCCGGGGCCACGTTCTTGCCGCCCGCGGTGACGATGATCTCCTTCTTGCGGCCGGTGATCCGGAGGTAGCCGTCCTCGTCGAGGGTGCCTATGTCGCCCGTGTGGAACCAGCCGTCGGCCAGCGCCTCCGCGGTGGCGGTCTCGTTGTTCCAGTACTCCTTGAACACGTGCTCGCCGTGCAGCAGCACCTCGCCGTCGTCCGCGATGCGGATGACGGAGCCCGGCAGCGGCTGGCCGACCGTGCCGATCTTCTGCCGGTCCCAGGGGTTGAACGCCGTCGCGGCACAGGTCTCGGTCAGGCCGTAGCCCTCCAGGACCGTGAAGCCCATCCCGCGGAAGAAGTGGCCGAGGCGCTCGCCGAGCGGGGCGCCTCCGGAGATGGCGTACTCGCCGCGGCCGCCGAGCACCGCGCGCAGCTTGCTGTAGACGAGCTTGTCGAACGTCTTGTGCTTGATCTTCAGACCGAAGGACGGGCCCGACGGGGTGTCCAGCGCCTTGCTGTAGGCGATGGCGGTGTCCGCGGCCTTGTCGAAGATCTTGCCCTTGCCGTCCGCCTGCGCCTTGGCGCGCGCCGAGTTGTAGACCTTCTCGAAGACGCGCGGCACACCGAGGATCAACGTCGGCCGGAAGGCGGCGAGTTCGTCGGTGAGGTGCTTGATGTCCGGGGCGTTGCCCAGCTTGATGGGCGCCATCATGGGCGCGATCTGCACCAGACGTCCGAAGACGTGCGCGAGCGGCAGGAAGAGGAGCACGGAGCACTCGCCGGTGCGGAAGAGGGGGCGCAGCCGCTCAACGATGTTGCCGCACTCGGCGAAGAAGTTGCGGTGGGTGAGCACACAACCCTTGGGGCGCCCGGTGGTGCCGCTGGTGTAGACGATGGTCGCCGGGTCGTCGGCCTTGGCGAGCGAGCTGCGCTCGTCGACCGTGGCGTCGCTGACGTCCTTCCCGGCACGCCCCAGTTCCTCGACGCCTCCGGGCTCGATCTGCCAGACGTGCTTGAGTGCGGGCAGCCGGTCGCGCACGGCCTCGACGGTCGCGGCGTGCGCGTCCAGCTCGACCACGCAGGCGGTGGCGCCCGAGTCGCTCAGGATCCACTCCACCTGCTCCGGAGAGCTGGTCTCGTAGACCGGCACGGTGATCGCGCCGGCGCTCCAGATGGCGAAGTCGAGCAGCGTCCACTCGTAGCGGGTCCTCGACATCAGACCCACCCGGTCGCCCGGCTGCACTCCGGAGGCGATGAGCCCCTTCGCCGCGGCGCGCACCTCGGCGAGGAAGACGGTTGCGGTGACGTCCTGCCAGGCACCGGTCACCTTGCGGGCGATGACGGCGACGTCGGGATGCTGCGCGGCGTTTCTACGGACGATGTCGGTCAGATTGCCGTCCGCAGGGACCTCGTACAAAGCCGGAAGGCTGAACTCGCGCAAGACTGCTGCTCCTCATAGGGCGCCGACGCCACGACGGTGTGTGCTGCGACGGTGCGGTCCAAGGCTCGGTCAGGTGCGCAGGGTTCTCCCAAGGATGGTTGAAACCCTGAGCACGACTGGACTGCCCGGACGTTACCCGTCGGTATGGCCTCTCCGACAGGGGGGCCCGACGAGATGTTCCGTGCGTCACACGGGTTGGCGTTCCTTCGCGCACAGTAGTCCACGCGCTTCTTGACTGGCCAGTAATCGCAGGTCCGGCCGCCACTGTTCACGTTTGCCGCACACCTTTACCCTTGATCGCCATGGCACCCACACCGGGCGGTAACCGAAGGATGTGCGTTCACGTGGTCAGCGACGTGCACGGCAACGCGCGTGACCTGGCGAGAGCCGGCGACGGGGCGGACGCGCTGATCTGCCTGGGTGACCTGGTCCTCTTCCTCGACTACGCCGACCACTCGCGCGGCATCTTCCCCGATCTGTTCGGCGTGGAGAGCGCCGACCGTATCGTCGAACTGCGCACCGCCCGCCGCTTCGCGGAGGCCCGGGCCTTCGGTGCGCACTTGTGGGCCGGTATCGGCACCGACCGCGCCGCGGTCATCGAGAAGGCGGTCCGCAGGCAGTACACCGAGTTGTTCGCGGCGTTCCCGACGCCGACGTACGCCACCTACGGCAATGTCGATATACCGCCTCTGTGGTCCGAGTACGCCCAGCCGGGTACGACCGTCCTGGACGGTGAGCGGGTGGAGATCGGCGGCTGGACCTTCGGCTTCGTCGGCGGGGGCCTGCGCACCCCCATGCGGACCCCGTACGAGATCGGCGACGAGGAGTACGCGGCGAAGATCGAGGCGCTCGGCGAGGTGGACGTGCTGTGCACCCACATTCCGCCGGAGGTTCCCGAACTGGTGTACGACACGGTGGCGCGCCGCTTCGAACGCGGCAGCCGCGCCCTGCTGGACGCCATCCGCCGCACGCGCCCGCGCTACTCGCTCTTCGGCCATGTCCACCAGCCGCTGGTGCGGCGGATGCGGATCGGGAGGACGGAGTGCGTGAACGTGGGGCATTTCGCCGGCAGCGGGAGGCCCTGGGCGCTGGAGTGGTGAGGGGCGCGCGGGCGGCGTCCGCTCCGGGGCGACGGGCCGGTGGCCCGAGGGCAGGTGGGGTGGTAGCGGCGCGGCGCGCGCGCGGTAGCCTTCACGCTGCACACACGTGCGCACGTGCACTTCACCCTCCCTCACCGGACCGCATCTGGAGGAGCCACGGCGATGGCCGAACACACCAGCTCGAGCATCACGATCGAGGCGGCCGCGGCCGACGTCATGCGGGTGATCGCCGACTTCGCGCGCTACCCGGACTGGACGGGTGAGGTGAAGGAGGCCGAGGTCCTCGCGACGAACGCGCAGGGCCGTGCCGAGCAGGTACGCCTGGTGATGGACGCGGGCGCGATCAAGGACGACCAGACGCTCGCCTACACGTGGACGGGCGAGCGCGAGGTCTCCTGGACCCTGGTCAAGTCCCAGATGCTGCGCTCCCTGGACGGCTCGTACCTTCTGAAGCCGGCGGGCCCGGGCGGCACCGAGGTGACGTACCAGCTCACCGTGGACGTCAAGATCCCGATGCTCGGCATGATCAAGCGCAAGGCCGAGAAGGTCATCATCGACCGGGCACTGGCGGGGCTGAAGAAGCGGGTGGAAACCGGGGACGTCAAGTAGCCGTCCGCGTGACCCCGGCCGCCCCGTGACTCGAGGCTCGCCGATGTCCCTGCCCGACCCGTCGGCCGGGCCCCGGTACCGTTCACGCTCATGCGCACCATCCTGATCACCGGCTCCGGCGGCTCCGGCCGGACCACCGTCGCCGCGGCCACCGCGCTGGACGCCGCCCGCAAGGGCACGCGCACCCTCGTCCTCAGCGCGGACCGCACAGACACCCTCGGTGCCGTACTCGGCGTCCCGACCGGCGCCACCCCCGTCGAAGCCGCCCCCGGCCTGAGCGCCTGGCGTCCCGACGCCGCCGCCCGCTTCCGGGACGATCTCCTCGCCTTCCAGGACCGCGCGGCCGGAGTGCTCGACCTCCTCGGTGCCGCCCGGCTGGACGCCGAGGAGGTCACCCCGCTGCCCGGCGCCGAGGAACTCGCCCTCCTGCGCGCCCTGCGCGACGCCGCCCTCTCCGAGGTGTACGACCTCCTCGTAGTCGACCTGCCCCCCGTACCGCAGGCCCTCGTCCTGCTCGCCCTCCCCGAGGAGCTCCGCCGCTATCTGCGCCGTGTGCTCCCGCCGGAGCGGCAGGCCGCCCGTGCCCTGCGCCCCGTCCTCGGCCGTCTCGCGGGTGTCCCGATGCCCGCCGAGTGGCTGTACGAGGCGGCTGCCCGCTGGGACGTGGAGCTGGCCGCCGTCGAGGCCGTCGTCGCCGACCGCGCCACCAGCGTGCGGCTGGTGGCCGAGCCGGGGCCGGCCGGCGCCGACACCCTCCGCGCCGCGGTCACCGGCCTCGCCCTGCGCGCCCTGCGCCCCGAACTGCTGATCGCGAACCGGGTCCTGCCCGACACCGGACACGACGCCTGGCTCGCGGGTGCCGTCGCCCAGCAGCGCAAGGCATTGGAGGAGTGGCAGGGGACGTACGGCGTCCAGGGCGTTCACGGCGTTCCGCATCTCGGCCGCGACCCGCGCGGCGCCGACGACCTCGCCGACCTGGCCGTGCCCGCCGTCAACGAGGCACCCGCCCCGGTCGAGTGGCCGGTGGCGGACCGGCTCGCCGAGGACGGAGTGCTGGTGTGGCACATCCCGCTGCCGGGCGCCATACGGGACGAACTGGATCTTGTCCGCCGCGGCGACGAACTCGTGGTGTCCGCCGGACCCTTCCGCCGGATCGTTCCGCTTCCCTCCGCCCTGCGCCGCTGCACGGTGGCCGGGGCGGCCCTGCGCGAGGGCGAGCTGCGGATCCGCTTCGTTCCCGACCCGGAGCTGTGGCCGCGCCTCGGCTGACCTGCCCCCGGCCCGGGGCGCCGGAAGCGGGCCGGTACATGGTGAGACGGGTACCGCCGTTCGGGTAACGTCGGGAGTACGAACCGCAGTCAGGAGTCCGCCATGAGCGAAGAGCGCCCCACGTCCGACGCCGCTCACCAGGGGGCCGCCGACGAGACGGTCATCCCCCCTGCCGGTGCGCAGCGGGAAGCCGCGACCGATGCCGACGCCTGGGCGACGGCGTGCGCCGAGGACCTCGCCGCGGAAAAGGCCCGCCGCCGTGCCCGGTACGGCACGCCGCCCGGCTCGGCCGCCGAGGAACTGCGCAAGCTCGTCGACGCCGTCGCGGAGAAGCTGTCCGGGCTGCAGACGCCGCTGTTCGGCGCCGCGGCCTCGGGAGCGGCCCAGCAGGTGGTACAGCAGGTGGTGCAGCAGGCCAAGGCCGCCGTGGACCCCGTCATAGAACGCAACCCTGCGGTCTTCGACCACCTCGCCGCGGCCGGCTCGGAGCTGCTCGCCGCCTACCGCTCGGCCGTCGAGGGCCACGAGAGGCGATGGACCGGCGGCACCTCCGAGGACTTCGACCCCCGCGGGCCGGGCAACGACCAAGGTCCGGGGGAGCGCATCGACCTGGACTAGTCCCGACGGGGACGGGGCCGAAGGCCCCTGCTGCCAGGAGCGATCCGCCGCCCCTCAGCCCCCTCGGGTACGGTGGGCCGTAGCGGGGCTCGACCGAAACTGAGGGATTCATGGGACTCACCATCGGCGTCGACATCGGCGGCACGAAGATCGCGGCCGGTGTGGTCGACGAGGAAGGCAACATCCTCTCGACCCATAAGGTGCCGACCCCGGGCACGCCCGACGGCATCGTGGACGCGATTGCCGCTGCCGTCGAGGGCGCCCGTGCCGGACATGAGATCGTCGGCGTCGGGATCGGCGCCGCCGGATACGTCAACCGCCAGCGCTCCATGGTCTACTTCGCGCCGAACATCGACTGGCGGCAGGAGCCGCTGAAGCAGAAGGTCGAGGCCCGCGTGGGCCTCCCGGTGGTCGTCGAGAACGACGCGAACGCGGCCGCGTGGGGCGAGTACAAGTTCGGCGCGGGCAAGGGCCATCGCAACGTCATCTGCATCACGCTGGGCACCGGCCTCGGCGGCGGCATCATCATCGGCAACAAGCTCCGCCGCGGCCACTTCGGCGTGGCCGCCGAGTTCGGCCACATCCGGATGGTCCCGGACGGCCTGCTGTGCGGCTGCGGCTCGCAGGGCTGCTGGGAGCAGTACGCCTCCGGCCGCGCCCTCGTCCGGTACGCGAAGCAGCGTGCCAACGCCACCCCCGAGAACGCCGAACTGCTGCTGTCGCTCGGTGACGGCACCCCCGACGGCATAGAGGGCAAGCACATCTCGATGGCCGCCCGTCAGGGCGACCCGGTGGCCGTGGACTCCTACCGCGAGCTGGCCCGCTGGGCCGGCGCCGGCCTCGCCGACCTGGCCTCCCTGTTCGACCCCTCCGCGTTCATCGTGGGCGGCGGTCTCTCCGACGAGGGCGAGCTGGTCCTCGACCCGATCCGTAAGTCGTACAAGCGCTGGCTGGTCGGCGGCAACTGGCGCCCGGTCGCCCAGGTGATCGCGGCCCAGCTGGGCAACGAGGCGGGCCTGGTGGGCGCCGCGGACCTGGCCCGGGAGCCCGACCCGATCATGTAGCGGTCACCCCCTTTGTTTTCGCGCCTCGGTCGGTCTCCGGGGCGCAGCCGGTGTCGAGAGCCCGAGCGTGCTGAGCCTTCGGGTCTCCGCGTTCCCCCACGTTCCCCTTCGCGTGCGTGGGAGGGGCCCAAGGGCTCTCGACACCGTCGCGCACCTCGGCTCACTCGCCAATACCCCTCGGTATGCGGTCGGCGGTTGGGCGTATGTTGATCGGCATGGCGTCCTCGACCCCGCTGCTGCCCAACTCCCAAACCGAACCCGGCGGTTCTGCCGTCCTGAGGGTTCTCGGCTACAACATCCGCTCGATGCGTGACGACACCGACGCGCTCGCCCGGGTGATCAGCGCCTGCGCGCCCGACCTGGTGCTCGTCCAGGAGGCCCCGCGTTTCTTCCGCTGGCGCAAGAAGCTCGCCCGGCTCGCCGCGGCTTCCGGCCTGGTGGTCCTCTCCGGCGGCGGCACCGTGGCCGGACCGGCGATTCTCTGCTCGCTGCGCGCCACGGTCGAACGCACCGAGGACGTACTGCTGCCGCTCACCCCCGGACTGCACCGGAGGGGCTTCTCGACCGCCGTCGTGCGGTTCGGCGGCGCCCGCCTCGGCGTCGTCAGCTTCCACCTCAGCCTGGAGCGTGAGGAGCGGTACGCCCAGGGCGGCATGCTGCTCGACCGGCTGGCCGGGCTGGGCGTCGAGCACGTGATCGCGGGCGGCGACCTCAACGAGCGCCCGGACGGGCCCACATTCAAGCGCCTGGCGACGGACCTCCAGGACGGCTGGGCCACCGCCCCGTGGGGCGACGAGTACACCTGGACGCCCGGCGACCCCTATCAGCGCATCGACGCGATCTTCGCCACGGGCGGCGTCGAGGTCCTCGGCTGCGGTGTCCCCCTCGGCCACCCGGGGGTGAAGCAGACGGACCTGAGGGCGGCCACGGACCACTTCCCGGTCCTGGCCGCCCTCAGGGTTCCCGCGTCGTAGGCCGGTCAGACGACCGCGCCCCGCCCCGGGTCGTCGTCCTCATCGTCGCCCGTCTTCATCCGCACCACCAAGGTCGCGAAGCCGCCGAGGAAGCCGCCGACGCCGACCGTGGTGAGCCACCACGTCATGTCCCAGCCGAGCAGCACCGCCAGCAGGAGCACGACCGGGCCGCCGATCACCCCGAGCCAGGCGAACTTCGCCGTCGTGTCCGCCGTGGGCAGCGGCGGCGGCTCCGGCGGGACGAAATGGCCCTCGTCGTCCTCGTCGAAGTCGTCCTCGGAGGGCTTGGGCGGGGTGTAGTCGCGCGGGCCGACGCCCGGTGCGAAGGAGATCGAGCTGCCCAGCGGCTTGGCCGGCTTCTCCTTCGGCGCGTCGTCGTTCCTGGCGCCGTCCGGCTCCCAGTCGGGCAGCGCCAGGTCCTCGACCGGCTTGTACGGCTTGCTGCCCGGCGGGTCCGCCGGCTCCTCGCCGTACCCCGCGACGATCGCCGCCCAGGCGGCCTCCTCGTCGAAGGGCACACCCTTCTCGTCCGGCTCGCGGTCCTCGCGGTCGGAGTCGTGCTCAGCCACCTGCGGCCGTCCCTTCCTTGCCGAGACTGGGCGCGAGCCGGCCGATGAACGCGTGGGTCTCCTCGAAGATCCGGTCCGCGTCGTTGTCCAACGTCGCCACGTGGTAGCTCTGTTCCAGCAGGATCTCCCGCACGTCCGTGGAGGAGACCCGGCTCAGGATCCGCGCCGAGTCGGCCGGCGGGACCACATGGTCCTGCGGGCTGTGCAGAAGCAGCAGCGGCTGGGTGACCTGAGGGAGCTCTCCGTCGACGATACGGAAGAAGTTCCGCAGGGAGTACGCCGCGTGCAGGGGCACCCTGTCGTATCCCAGCTCCTCACTGCCCTCCTTGGCGATGTCGCTGGCGATGCCCGGCGTCGACCGCACGAGGTGGCGGGCCACCGGCAGCGCGTACGCCGTCAGTCCGTGCACCTTGTTCGCCGGGTTGACCACGGCGACGCCGCTGATGGCGTCCCCGTACTTGGCGGCGAGGCGCAGGGCGAGGGCGCCGCCCATGGACAGGCCGGCCACGAAGACCTGAGCACAGCGCTCGCGCAGAGCCCGCAGCTCGCGGTCCACCTCCGCGTACCAGTCCGGCCAGCCGGTGAGCTGCATGTCCTCCCAGCGCGTGCCGTGCCCGGGCAGCAGCGGCACCGACACGGAGAGGCCGCGCTCGGCGAGATACTCGGCCCACGGGCGCAGCGACTGCGGGGAACCGGTGAAGCCGTGGCAGAAGAGGACGCCGACCTCCCCGCCGTCATGGCGGTACGGCTCGGCTCCAGGGAGGACCGGCACGTCGGTCTCCTGTTCATGTAAAGGGGCTGGGCACGTCGATTGCAGGTACTTCACCGTACGCGACGGCACTGACACCGACCAGGGCCGTCGGCCTCTTTGCCGACCGGGCGCGTTATGGTCTGTTCGACAGACACAGGAGGCACTCGGTTGTTGTACGGCGCGATGAAGGTAGCCATCGGGGGGCCGCTGAAGCTCGCCTTCCGGCCCTGGGTGGAAGGCCTCGAGAATGTTCCCGCTGAGGGCCCTGCGATCCTCGCGAGCAATCACCTGTCCTTCTCGGACTCGTTCTTCCTGCCCGTGATGCTCGACCGCAAGGTCACCTTCATCGCCAAGGCCGAGTACTTCACCACGCCCGGGCTGAAGGGCCGCCTGACCGCCGCCTTCTTCAAGGGCGTCGGACAGCTGCCCGTCGACCGCTCCGGCGCGCGCGGCGCGGGCGAGGCCGCCATCAAGAGCGGTATCGAGGTGCTGGAGCGCGGCGAACTGTTCGGTATCTATCCGGAGGGCACGCGCTCGCCCGACGGCCGCCTCTACCGCGGCAAGCCCGGCGGCCTGGCGCGCGTGGCGCTCGCCACCGGCGCGCCCGTCCTCCCGGTCGCCATGATCGGCACGGAGAAGATCCAGCCGCCGGGGAAGGTCATGCCCAAGCTGATGCGCCCGGGCATCCGTATCGGCAAGCCGCTCGACTTCCGCCGCTACCAGGGCATGGAGCAGGACCGTTTCGTCCTGCGCGCGGTGACCGACGAGGTCATGTACGAGATCATGAAGCTCTCCGGCCAGGAGTACGTCGACATGTACGCGACCGCCGCCAAGCGGCAGATCGCGGAGGCGGCGAAGGCGGAGAAGCAGGCGCACAAGGAATCCGAACAGGCGCAGAAGGACGCGGAGAAGGCGGCCGGGAAGGAACCGGCGGGCTCATAACGCCGTCCGTACGGCTCGGGGGTGGGGGACGTGGCCAAGCGCGAGCGGGTCATCAGTATGTCGGTCGAGCAGCCGCTGTGGCGCGCGCTCACGGCGTACCGGGTCCTGACGATGGTCTATGCGATCGGGCTCTTCGCGACCGCCTACAGTGCGTTCGCCCGGCCCTGGCTGGCGATCGCGTACTACGTCGTGCTCTGTGTGTGGACACTCGCCACGCTCCCCAGGGTCGCGAACGCGGCGAGCTGCACCAAGCGGTTCCTCGCCGCCGACCTCGCCATCGCGCTCACCGGCATCCTCCTGACGCCGCTCGCCGCGACGCACGAGCGGATCGTCTCGGGCGGCCCCACCCTGCCCTCGATCTGGACCGCCGGATCCGTCCTGGCGTACGCGATCAAGGGCGGCTGGCGCTGGGCGGGCCTCGCCTCCACACCGGTCGCCGCGGCGAACCTGATCGAGCGCGGTGCCCCGGCCCGCGACACCGTCCACAACGTGGTCCTCGTCTGGGTCGCCTCCATCGGGATCGGATACGTCGTCGAGGTGGCCCGTGCCTCCGAGCGCACCCTCGCCCGGGCCCTGGAGATCGAGGCCGCGACCCGCGAGCGGGAGCGGCTGGCCCGGGACATCCACGACGGCGTGCTCCAGGTGCTCGCCATGGTGCAGCGGCGCGGCTCCGCGCTCGGCGGTGAGGCCGCCGAGCTGGGCCGGCTGGCCGGTGAGCAGGAGGCCGCGCTGCGCACCCTGGTCTCCACGGGACTCGTGCCGGTCTCCCGCGTGTCGGAGGACGCGGCGCTGGGCGCGGTCGTCCGTGCGGTCGAGGAGCCGGCCGCCGAGGAGGGCCCCGTCGACCTGCTCTCGCTGCTCGCCCCGCACGCCGGTGCCCGGGTGACCCTCTCCGGACCCGGCGTGCCGGTACCGCTTCCCCGCGCCGCAGCCCGTGAACTGACCGCCGCCGTCAGTGCCGCCCTGGACAATGTCCGCAGGCACGCGGGGGACGGGGCGCACGCCTGGATCCTGGTCGAGGACGAGCGGGACGGGATCGTGGTGACCGTACGGGACGACGGACCCGGCATCCCGGAGGGGCGGCTCGCCGAGGCGGAGGGAGAGGGGCGGCTGGGGGTCGCCCAGTCGATCCGCGGCCGGCTGCGCGACATCGGCGGCACGGCCGAGGTGATCTCGGTCCCGGGCCAGGGCACGGAAGTGGAACTGAAGGTACCGAAGGCCGTGAAGGACCCGCAGGGGTCACGGGGGAAGGCGGAGCAGCGATGACGGGAGCGCAGCCGGGCCGGGGGCCGGTCCGGGAGGCGATGTCCGACGGCTGGCCGCCGGGCCCGCGTTCCGCAGGAGACGCGACGGCGCCGCACGGAGCGGCGCCGCTCCCCGGCCCGGCCGGCGCCGTGCGACAGGCGGCGGGGCGATGACGGCGGACACGGCCGGCGAACGGCGGGACCCGATCAAGGTCATGGTGGTCGACGACCATCCCATGTGGCGGGACGCCATCGCGCGCGACCTGGCCGAGTCAGGCTTCGATGTGGTCGCCACGGCGGGCGACGGCGACCAGGCGGTGCGCCGCGCCCGGGCGGCCGCGCCCGATGTGCTCGTCCTGGACCTGAACCTGCCGGTGAAGCCGGGCGTGCAGGTCTGCAAGGAGCTCGTCGGCGCCGACCCGGCGCTGCGGGTCCTCGTGCTGTCGGCGAGCGGCGAGCACGCGGACGTGCTGGAGGCGGTGAAGTCGGGTGCGACGGGCTATCTGCTGAAGTCGGCGTCCACGGAGGAGCTGATCAACGCGGTGCGCCGCACCGCGGTCGGCGACCCGGTGTTCACCCCGGGCCTCGCGGGCCTGGTCCTCGGCGAGTACCGCCGCCTCGCCTCGGAGCCCGCCCCCGCCACCGGCGCCGACGAACCGAAGGCGCCGCGGCTGACCGACCGGGAGACCGAGGTGCTCCGGCTGGTCGCCAAGGGACTGGGCTACAAGCAGATCGCCGAGCGCCTGGTCATCTCGCACCGCACCGTGCAGAACCACGTCCAGAACACCCTGGGCAAGCTCCAGCTGCACAACAGGGTGGAACTGGTGCGTTACGCGATTGAGCAGGGGCTCGACGCCGAGTGAACCATTGATGTGGCATACCACTTTCGAGTGGATTTACGGTGATCAACTAGCTGACATTTCACCGGAATTGACCGGCCGCGCCATGCCGAAGTGACGTGCGTCACCATTAGCGTGACCCGCATCAGGCAACCGCGGCGAAGGGACATTTCCATGCGGGTCGGAGTACTGACCGGAGGCGGCGACTGCCCCGGGCTCAACGCCGTCATCCGGGGCGTCGTGCGCAAGGGCGTGCAGGAGTACGGCTACGACTTCGTCGGCTTCCGGGACGGCTGGCGGGGCCCCCTCGAAGGCGACACCGTACGGTTGGACATCCCGGCGGTGCGCGGCATCCTGCCCCGTGGCGGGACGATTCTCGGCTCCTCGCGCACCAATCCGCTCAAGCAGGAGAACGGAATCCGGCGTATCAAGGAGAACCTCGCCAAGGAGGAGGTCGACGCGATCATCGCGATCGGCGGCGAGGACACCCTGGGCGTCGCGGCGCGTCTGGCCGACGAGTACGGGGTCCATGTCGTCGGCGTACCGAAGACCATCGACAACGACCTGTCCGCCACGGACTACACCTTCGGTTTCGACACCGCCGTCAACATCGCGACCGAGGCGATCGACCGCCTGCACACGACGGCGGAGTCCCACATGCGGGTGCTCGTGGTCGAGGTGATGGGCCGTCACGCGGGCTGGATCGCCCTCCACTCGGGGCTAGCCGGCGGGGCCAATGTCATCCTCATCCCCGAGCAGCGCTTCGACGTCGACCAGGTCTGCGCCTGGGTGACGTCCCGCTTCAAGGCCTCGTACGCGCCGATCGTGGTGGTGGCCGAGGGCGCGATGCCGAAGGACGGCGACGTGGTGCTCAAGGACGGGTCCCTGGACTCGTTCGGGCACGTCCGGCTGTCGGGCGTCGGCGAGTGGCTGGCGAAGGAGATCGAGCGGCGCACCGGCAAGGAGGCCCGCACGACCGTGCTCGGGCACGTCCAGCGCGGCGGTACACCCAGTGCCTTAGACCGCTGGCTCGCCACCCGCTTCGGTCTGCACGCCATCGAGGCGGTCCGCGACGGCGACTTCGGCAAGATGGTCGCCCTGCGCGGCACGGACATCGTCCGGGTGCCGATCTCCGAGGCCACGGCCAAGCTGAAGACGGTCGACCCGAAGCTGTACGAGGAGGTCGGGGTCTTCTTCGGCTGACGTCCGCGGCCTCCCCGCCGTCCCCCAGCTGCATCCCTCCGGGGCGCCCGCCGTACACGCACCCGCATCGCCGTATATTCGGCGGTACCAGGCGATACCGGTCAGACCCCGGAGGGCCCCGTGGAGATCCTCGCGTTCGGTGTGCAGGCGGACGAGAAGCCCCTGCTCGAGAAGGCGTTCGAGGGGTACTCCGACCTCCGCTGTCTTGACGTGTTCCTCAACGAGGACACGGCTCCCATCGCCGTCGGTCACGAGATCGTGTGCAGCAGCGTCAACTGCGAACTGGGCGGAGGAGTCCTCGAAACCCTCGCGGCCGGCGGCACCCGGATGGTCACCCAGCGCTCCACCGGCTTCAACAACGTCGACCTCCCGGTCGCCGAACGCCTCGGCATCACGGTCGCCCGGGTCTCCTCCTACTCGCCCTACTCCGTCGCCGAGTTCGCCTGGACGCTCGGCATGGCCGTCAACCGGCGCATCGTCCGCGCCGGCAACCGCACCCGTGACTTCGACTTCCGCCTCGAGGGCCTGATGGGCCGGGACATGCACGGGCGCACGGCCGGTGTGCTCGGCACCGGCAAGATCGGCGAGGCGTTCACCCGGATCGCCCACGGCTTCGGCATGCGGCTCCTCGGCTGGGACATCGCCGAGAACCCGGCCTGCGCCGCCCTCGGCATGACATACGTCTCCAAGGAGGAGCTGCTCGCCGAATCCGACCTGGTCAGCCTGCACGTACCGTTGATGCCGCAGACCACCCACCTCATCGACGCGGCGGCCCTGAAGACCATGAAGGACGACGCCATCCTCGTGAACTCCAGCCGCGGCGGGCTCGTCGACACCCGGGCCCTGGTCACCGAGCTGCGCGCGGGCCGCTTCACCGGAGTGGGCCTCGACGTGTACGAGGCGGAGGCGGGCCTGTTCTTCCTCGACAAGTCCCTGGAGCCCGTCGAGGACGACACCCTGGCCCGCCTCGTCACCTTCCCGAACGTCCTGGTCACCTCGCACCAGGCCTACTACACCGAGGACGCGGTCGGTCAGATCGTCGACGTCACGGTGCGCAACGTCCTCGACTACCTGGCCGGGCGCCGCTCCGAGAACGTGCTCGTGCCCACGGCGGCCGGCTGACCCAGCAACTCCCGGACGACGGCGGTGCCGCCCACCGACAGCACCGACTCCGGGTGGAACTGGACTCCCGCGAACCCGGGCCCGCGCAGCGCGTGCACCTCGCCGCGGTCGCTGCGGCTGACCTCGATGCCGTGCGCGGCCAGCTCGGCCGCCGCCTCGTCGTCGCACCGCGCCACGAAGCTGTTGTAGAAGCCCACGGTCTCCCGGCGCCCGAACAGGTCGATCTCGGTCTGCGCGCCCTGGTACGGAACCTCCTTGCGCACGATGTCCAGGCCCAGCTCGGCCGCGATCAGCTCATGACCGAGGCAGACGCCGAGGACTCCGTGCGGGTGCGTACGCACGGCCTCGGCGGCCAGGCCCCGCAGGAACCGCATCTTGGGGTCGTGGAGGTCCGACGGGTCGCCGGGCCCAGGCCCGAGGACCAGCGGTCCCTCGTGCGCGAGCGCCGCCTCCCGCAGCCCGGGCTCGTCGTACCGGCGAACGGTGACCTCCAGCCCCGACGACGTGAGGACGTGCGCGAGCATCGCCGTGAACGTGTCCTCGCCGTCGACCACGAAGGCGTGCCCCGTCGTCTCCGCGGGCCGCTCCTGCATCCGCAGCCAGAACGGCGCGAGCCGGCCCCGGCGCCCGTCGAGCGCCGCCTGGACCCGCGAGTCGTCCGCCAGCCTCGGTCGGGCCTGCTCCTCGCGCGGCCGCGCCGGCCGCACGCCCAGCGCGGCCAGCACCCCGGCCGCCTTCGCGTGCGTCTCCGCGACCTCGCCCGCCGGGTCCGAGCCGCGCACGAGGGTGGCGCCGACGGGCACCCGCAGCCGTCCGTCCGCGTCGATGTCGGCGGTCCGGATAAGGATGGGGGAGTCCAGGGTCTGGGTGCTCGCGGATCCTTCCGGCCCACCGCCCGAGGAGCGCCCGAGCAGCGCGAGCGCGCCCGCGTAGTAGCCGCGGCCACCGACCTCGTGCCGCTCGATCACCCGGCAGGCGTTCTGCACGGGCGAGCCGGTGACGGTCGCCGCGAACATGGTCTCCTTCAGCACCTCGCGCACATCGAGCGAGGACTTCCCGCGCAACTCGTACTCGGTGTGGGCCAGATGGGCCATCTCCTTCAGCCGCGGCCCGACGACGACCCCGCCCATGTCGCCGACCGTGCACATCATCTTCAGTTCCTCGTCGACCACCATCGACAGCTCCTCGATCTCCTTACCGTCGGCGAGGAAGGCGAGCAGGTCCTCGGGCGTCGGGCCGCCGGCCGGGTAGCGGTACGTCCCGCTGATCGGGTTCATCACGACGGTCCCGCCGGACATGCGCACATGCACCTCGGGGCTGGCCCCCACCAGCGTGCGCTCGCCGGTGTGCACGACGAAGGTCCAGTACGCGCCCCGCTCGCCCACCAGCAGCCGCCGGAACAGCGCGAGCGCGTCGGCCCGGCCGAACCCCGGGATCCGGCCCTGGTAGGTCCGCCGGATCACGAAGTTCGCGCCCTCGCCCCGCCCGATCTCCTCGGCGAGCACCCGGCCGACGATCCCGGCGTACTCCTCGTCCGTGACGTCGAAGCCGCCGTCCTCGACCCGGACCCGGTGTCCGGGGAGCTGGTCCAGGGCCCGGCCGAGCGGGACCTCGTACGACTCATCGGGCAGCAGGGCCAGGAGCGGCGTGCCGTCGTCGCGGACGTCGAAGCCGCGCTCGCGGATCTGGCGGTAGGGCACGAGGGCCAGGCCCCGGTCGGGGAGGTCGGCGAGGCGCTCGTAGTGCGCGACCGGGCCGATCAGCACCTCGACGGTGTCGTGGTCGCGTCCGGGGGTGCGGCGGCGCAGCAGGGCGAACGGGCGGGGGTCGTCCAGCAGGTCGGCCAGGTGCATGGTCCGTTTCCTTCTCGGTGAGGTGAGAGGGAACGGCTCCGGTGCCGAAAACACTGAAGGCCGCCCCTCGGGCGGCCTTCGCGATGTCGTGTGTACGCGCGTCAGTGGGCCGCCGGAGAAGCGGTCCACCACCAGTTCTGGGTCGTGTGCGCGAACATGCGAGGCACCTTACCCCATGTCCACGTGGTGTACTCGGTGTCTCATTTGCTGGGCGTGCGGCGGTTGGCCCGGCCCGACCCCGTAATGTTGATGGGGTGACCGTGAACGCTAAGACCAGCGCGAGCGCTGGCAACACCTGGCGAGACCTGCCCGCGGCGCAGCAGCCCGAGTACCCCGACGCCGAGGCTCTACGCGCAGTGATCGCGGACCTCGAGTCGTATCCGCCGCTCGTCTTCGCGGGCGAGTGCGACCAGCTGCGCGCCCGGATGGGAGCCGTCGCCAGGGGCGAGGCGTTCCTGCTCCAGGGCGGCGACTGCGCCGAGGCCTTCGACGCGGTGTCCGCCGACCACATCCGCAGCAAGCTCAAGACCCTGCTCCAGATGGGCGCCGTGCTCACCTACGCCGCCTCGGTGCCGGTGGTGAAGGTCGGCCGGATCGCCGGCCAGTACTCCAAGCCGCGCTCGAAGCCCACCGAGACCCGTGACGGCGTGACGCTGCCGACCTACCGCGGCGACTCCGTGAACGGCTTCGACTTCACCGAGCAGGCCCGCATCCCGGACCCCGAGCGCCTGAAGCGGATGTATAACGCCTCCGCCTCGACGCTCAACCTCGTCCGCGCCTTCACCACCGGCGGCTACGCCGACCTGCGCCAGGTGCATGCCTGGAACCAGGACTTCGTGAAGTCGTCGCCGTCCGGGCAGCGCTACGAGCAGCTGGCGCGCGAGATCGACAACGCGCTGAGCTTCATGCACGCCTGCGGGGCGGACCCGGAGGAGTTCAAGACCGTCGAGTTCTTCTCCTCGCACGAGGCGCTGCTGCTGGACTACGAGTCGGCGCTGACCCGTACCGACTCGCGCACCGGGCAGCTGTACGACGTCTCCGCGCACATGGTGTGGGTCGGTGAGCGCACCCGGCAGCTGGACGGCGCGCACATCGAGTTCGCGTCGCGGATCCGCAACCCCCTCGGCATCAAGCTGGGCCCGAACACCACCGCGGAGGAGGCGCTGCGGTACGTCGAGCGCCTCGACCCCGAGCGGGAGCCGGGCCGGCTGACCTTCATCGTCCGTATGGGCGCCGACAAGATCCGCGACCGCCTTCCCGAGCTGGTCGAGAAGGTCACGGCGTCGGGCGCGGTGGTGGCCTGGGTGACCGACCCGATGCACGGCAACACGTTCGAGGCGGCCTCCGGGCACAAGACCCGCCGCTTCGACGACGTGCTCGACGAGGTCAAGGGCTTCTTCGAGGTCCACAAGGAGCTCGGCACCCACCCGGGCGGTATCCACGTGGAGCTGACCGGCGACGATGTCACCGAGTGCGTGGGCGGCGGCGACGAGATCTTCGTCGACGATCTGCACCAGCGCTACGAGACGGCGTGCGACCCCCGGCTGAACCGCAGCCAGTCCCTGGACCTGGCGTTCCTCGTCGCCGAGATGTACCGGGACCAGTAGCCGGCGAGGTCGTCACCGGCAGTCGAAGTGGGGCGTGGATCACATGCGATCCACGCCCCACCGCACTTTTCCCACCCGCGCGCCACGGGTAAGGTTAGGTTTGCCTCACCGATCAGTCGGGACGGCATGACCCTCGATCCCGCCGGGAGGTGAACCGCGTGTACGTCTGCAGTTGCTTCGGTGTCACCGAGCAGCAGGTCAAGCAGCACGCGGCGGACGGTGCCTGCACCCCCCGGCAGATAGCGTCCGCCTGCAAGGCGGGCACGGACTGCGGCTCGTGCGTCCGCCGGATCCAGGCCCTGCTGGGCCGCGGCTCCTGCCCTCGCCGTGAGCTCGCCGACCAGGGGAAGCCGGTGCTCACCGAGCTGAGCGGCCCGCGCCGTCCGGAGGGGCCGCAGGAGCCGGAAGGTCTGGGAGAGGCCGCCTAGCTGTCCGGCTGCTCGATGAGCTGTGCGATGTAGAGCGCCTCACCGAGCTTCTCCACCAGGGCCAGCTGGGTGTCCAGATAGTCGATGTGTTCCTCCTCGTCCTTGAGGATCGACTCGAAGATCTTCGCGGACGTGATGTCGCCCTTCTCCCGCATGATCGCGACACCCCGTTTGAGCCGGTCGATCGCCTCCACCTCGACCTGCCGGTCCGCCTCGAACATCTCGGTGACGGACTGCCCCACCCGCACATGGAAGAGCCGCTGGTAGTTCGGCAGGCCCTCCAGGAAGATGATGCGGTCGGTGAGCACCTCCGCGTGCCTCATCTCGTCGAACGACTCGTCCCGCGTGTGCTTGGCGAGTTTGTACCAGCCGTAGTTCTCCTGCAGCTTCGCATGCAGGAAGTACTGGTTGATCGCGGTCAGCTCACCGGTGAGCTGCTCGTTGAGGAACTCGATGACCTCCGGGTCGCCCTGCATTGCGCGGGCTCCTTCCGAGCGGGGACTGGCGGGTTGCGCCGCATGATTTCACTGGCATCGAGGGGCGTCCAGTAAGTACACGCTCAGTACGGGTTGTCCGGAAAAGGGATCCCGCTGGTCATGTGCACCCTCCGCGGTCTGTCAGGATGGAGTCATGGGTCATCCGGTGGAGCGCGAATCTGGAGAAGCAGTACGGTCCGAGCTTCCGCCGGGACAGCGACTGCAGCGGGGCTGGCCGGTCACGCACTACGGTCCCGTCCCCAAGTTCCGACCCGAGCGCTGGGAGTTCAGGGTCTTCGGCGCCACCGCGGACGGCGAGAAGCACAGCTGGAACCACGAGGAGTTCACGGCGCTGCCGTACTCGACCGTGGTGGCCGATCTGCACTGCGTCACGAAGTTCAGCATGCTCGGGGCCGAGTGGGGTGGCATCCCGGCCCGTACGATCCTGGAGATCGCCCCGCCGGCGCCCACCGTCACCCATGTCATGGTCTGGGCGGAGTACGGATTCAGCTCGAACCTGCGCCTCGCCGACTTCGCCTCGGACCGTACGATCTTCGCCACCCACAAGGACGGCGAGCTGCTCACCGCTGAGCACGGCTTCCCGCTGCGCCTGATCGTCCCGCACCTGTACGCCTGGAAGGGCCCCAAGTGGGTCCGTGGCGTCGAGTACATGACCGCCGACCGCCGCGGCTTCTGGGAGGAGCGCGGCTACCACAACCTCGGCGACCCGTGGAAGGAACAGCGCTACTCGTACCAGGAGGAGCCCGGGGACGGCCCCGAGCTCTGACCCCTGGGTCCGTCCCCGCGCCTGCGTCAGTGGTACTGGTGCATCACGGCGTGGCCCTTGCCGCGGCCGATCGTCCACTTGTTGACCGGGGTGGTCACCACGAAGGCGGCCGCGAGCGAGAGGGCGAGCGAGGACCAGAACAGCGCGTCGTCCAGCTGGGCGTCCATCGCGTCCGGCCACAGGGCGATCACGCCGTTGTCGATCAGCTCCATCACCGCGATCGACAGGGTGTCCGCGGCCAGCGCGACACGGAACGCCGTGCGGAAGCCCACGCCCGCACGGATGACCGTGCGCAGGGTGAGCGCGTAGCCGAAGAAGAAGGCGAGCGCGATCGCCAGGGCGGTGGTCGGCAGGTTGCTCCAGCCGAACGCCGTGCCGGCCACCATGCCGAGCACCTCGCCGATGGTGCAGCCGGTGAGGCAGTGGAGGGTCGCTTGCACGGCCACGTTCCACCTCGCGTCAGGGTGGTGGTGGTGCCCGCCGTGGTGGGTCTCCTCCTCCGGGTGCGGGTGCCCGTCGTTGTGCTCTTCGTGCTCGATGTGCCCCTCGTTGTGCCGAGCGTGCTCGGCGTGCGATCCGTGCTGCATGGATGCCCCCAGGGTGTGGCTACGGTTCCCGTACGGGGCTGGAACGGTATACCCCCGGGGGTATTCCACAACCAGCCGGGAACCCTGTGCCCCCAGGGGTTCAGAAAGAGCGCAGGTCCTTCAGGCGCTGCACATCCGCCGCGTGCCCCTCCTTGCCGCCCGGCGTCTCGATGACCAGGGGCACGCCCTCGGTGGCCGGGTGGGTCATCAGGGCGCGGAACGCGTCCTCCCCGATATGGCCCTGGCCGATGTTGGCGTGGCGGTCCTTGTGGGCGCCGACCACGTCCTTCGAGTCGTTCGCGTGGATCAGCTTGAGCCGTCCCTCACCCACGGTGTCCACCAGCAGGTCCAGCGTCCGGTGCATGCCGCCCGGCGCGGTCAGATCGTGCCCGGCGGCGAAGACATGACAGGTGTCGAGGCAGACGCCCAACTTGGGGTGGGCGTCGAGGGCCTCGAAGTACGGTCCGAAGTCCCAGGTGCGTGAGCACAGGGAGGCACCCTGGCCCGCGGTCGACTCCAGCAGGAGGAAGGAGTCGTTGTCGTGCGTCAGCTCGTCCAGCACGGGCAGCAGATGCTCGCGCACCTGCTTCAGCGCGACGGTCCTCTCCCGGCCGCCGGTGGCGCTGCCGGTGTGCACGACCACACCCAGCGCCCCGATCTCACGGCCCCGGCGCAGCGAGTGCCGCAGTGACTCCACGGATCTCTCGGCGGTCGCCTCGGTGTGCGAGCCGAAGTTGATCAAGTAGGGGGCGTGGACGTACACCGGGATGGACCCGGCGGCGCAGGCGGCCCGGAACGCCTCGTCCTGCCGTGGGCTGCCGGTGGGTGTCGCCCAGCCGCGCGGATTGGCGACGAAGACCTGTACGGTCTCGGCCTTGAGATCACGCGCGTAGGCCAGCCCGACCGCGTTCAGACCACCGGCCACCGGTACGTGGGCGCCGATCGGGTTGCGGGGGCCACCGGACCCGCGAAGGGGGCCACGGGACTGCTGGGTCGTCACCCTTCCAGGGTGTCATGCGCCCCCGGCGCCCTCCCGGCCGGTCTCCCTGGATGATCACCGAGCGCGCCCGTCAGCGGATCCTGATCGTGATCGTCGAGCCCTTCGGGGCCTTCTGACCGCCCTTCACCGACTGCTTCTTGACCGTGTCGCCGAACAGGCCCAGCAGGCCCCGGTCCTCCTCGACCTGGAAGCCCGCGTCCTCCAGGGTCTTCTTCGCGTCGTCGACGTTGTCGCCGACCACGTCCGGCACCTCGACCATCTCACGGCCCTTGGAGATCGTCAGCGTGACCGTGTCGCCCTCGCCGACCTCCTTGCCCCCGCCCGGCGACTGCTGGGCCACCTGTCCGGCGTCGAACTCGGACGTGACCTGGGTGTCGGCGATCTGCACCCGCAGCCCCGCGTCCTCCAGCTCGGCCCTGGCGTCGTCTTCGGACGAGCCCGTGACATCGGGCACCTCCACCGGGCTGCCCTTGCTGACGGTCAGCGCGATCGCCGAGCCGCTGTGGCGCTCGGTGCCCGCTTCCGGGTCCGTGCCCATCACGAAGCCCTTGGGCACGTCCTGGCTGAACTCCCGGGTGACCATGCCCGCGGCCAGACCGCCCTGCTTCAGCAGGGCCTGGGCCTTGTCCAGCCGGTAGCCCTTCAGATCGGGGACCCGCACGGTCTCGGGACCGTCCGACACGGTCAGCGTCACCGAGTCGTTGGCGCGGATCCGTGCGCCCGTCGCCGGGTCGCTGCTGATCACCGTGCCGCGCTTGACCGTGTCGCTGTAGGCGTGCTTGACCTGCCCGACCTCGAGCCTGGCCTCCTTGAGCCGATGCCGGGCCTCGGCCTCCGTCTTCGCCAGCAGCGGGGGGACCTTGGTGAACTGGCCGGAGTTGATGTACCAGACGCCGGCGCCCGCGCCGAAGACCACCAGCAGAGCGATGATCAGCGCCAGCATCCCGCGGCGGGGGCGTCTCCGGCGCCTGGCGGGCTCGGGCGGCGGTATCTCCATCCGGCTCGTGCGGTGGAGCACCGCCTTCTCGTCCTCGTCCTCGTTCACCGGGTTCACCGGGAGCAGCCTCGGCAGCACGCTCGTACGGTCGTGAGCGTTGTCGTGCGCCTGGGCGAGCGCCTGCGGCGGTACGGCGTCCAGCTGGTCGGGGCTGAGCGCGCCGCGCGCCCGGATCACCTGGCCGAGCAGCGCCACGGCGTCGTGGGGGCGCAGCTCGGGGTTGCGGGCGGTCGCCGACGCGACCAGCTCGTCGAGCTCGACGGACAGCCCCGGCACGGCGGCCGAGGGCGGCGGCACGTCTTCGTTCAGGTGCTGGTAGATCACCTGGGCGGGGGAGTCGCCGTGGTGCGGCTTTGCGCCGGTGAGCATCTCGTAGAGGACGACCCCGCACGCGTACACGTCGACCCGGGGGTCCGCGGTGCCCTGCTCGATCTGCTCCGGCGCGAGATAGGAGACCGTGCCGAGCACGGCACCGGTCGTGTTCGTGACGGTGTCCACGGACCGGACGAGACCGAAGTCGGCGACCTTCACCCGGCCGTCGTCCCCTATGAGCACGTTCTCCGGCTTCATGTCGCGGTGCACGAACCCGGCGCGATGCGCGGCACCGAGCGCCGCCAGCACCGGCTCGAGGATGTCGAGGGCGGCGCGCGGTTGCAGCGCCCCGCGCTCGCGCAGCACGTCACGCAGGGTGCACCCGGCGACGTACTCCATGGCGAGGTACACGTACGACCTGTCGGTCCCTTGGTCGAAGACCTGCACCACGTTCGGGTGGGCGAGGCGGGCGACCGACTTGGCCTCGCGTATGAAGCGCTCGACGAACGAGCCGTCGGCGGCCAGCGCCGGGTGCATCACCTTCAGCGCGAGCACACGGTCGAGGCGGGTGTCCACGGCCCGGTAGACCGTGGCCATCCCGCCGACCGCGATGCGCGCGTCGACGCGGTAGCGGCCGTCGAGCACCTGGCCGACGAGGGGGTCCTGAAGGGTCGTATCCACGCAGGTGAGTCTACGAGGGCGCACTGACGGTCCCCGGTGTTACTGCTCCACCGGGGCATGACTGCAGCCGTCCTGTGACGCACGCCGCATGCGTGCGCCCCCACGGAAGGCGCCCTCAGAAGGCGGGCCGCTCCGGGTCCAGCCGTGCCACACCACCGGTCGGGGACGACGCCTCGGCGAAGTGCCGGCGCGGGATACGGCCCGCCCGCAGCGCCAGCCGGCCCGCCTCCA
Source organism: Streptomyces sp. CA-106110 (assembly GCF_050936285.1). Lineage (NCBI taxonomy): Bacteria > Bacillati > Actinomycetota > Actinomycetes > Kitasatosporales > Streptomycetaceae > Streptomyces > Streptomyces sp. CA-106110. The sequence continues at coordinate 8,628,747 of NZ_JBNJNB010000001.1, forward strand.
CGGCGTGCCGCATCGCCTCCGCCATCAGCACCGGCTCCTGTGCCCGGGTCACCGCCGAGGCGAGCATCACACCCGCGCACCCCAGCTCCATGGCGAGGGCCACGTCCGACGCGGTACCCGCGCCCGCGTCCAGAATGACCGGCACACGCGCGTGCTCCACGATCAGCTGGAAGTTGTGCGGGTTGCGGATCCCGAGCCCGGAGCCGATCGGCGAGCCGAGCGGCATGATCGCGGCGCAGCCGACGTCCTCCAGTTTCCGGGCGAGGACGGGGTCGTCGTTCGTGTACGGCAGCACCGTGAAACCCTCGTCGACCAGGGTCTCGGCCGCCTCCAGCAGCTCGATCGGGTCGGGCAGCAGGGTCCGCTCGTCGGCGATGACCTCCAGCTTGACCAGGTCCGTGCCGAGCGCCTCCCGTGCGAGGCGGGCGGTGAGCACGGCCTCGCCCGCGGTGAAGCAGCCCGCCGTGTTGGGCAGCACCCGGATGCCCAGCCCGTCGAGCACGGAGAGGACCGAGCCGTGCACCGAGGCGTCGACGCGCCGCATCGCCACCGTCGTCAGCTCCGTGCCGGAGGCCACCAGCGCCCGCTCCAGCACATCGAGGCTCGGTGCGCCGCCGGTGCCCATGATCAGCCGGGACGAGTAGGTGGTACCACCGAGGACGAAGGGATCGTCGGCCATGGGTCAGCCTCCTTGGACTGCGGTGAGGACCTCGACACGGTCACCCTCCGAGAGGGACGTCGACGGCCACTGCGTACGCGGGACGACGGTTTCGTTGAGGGCGGCGGCCACTCCCGAGGGCGCCGCGGTGAGGGTCCGCACGACGGCGTCGAGAGCGATACCGGGGGTCACCTGGCGGCGCTCGCCGTTGACCGAGATGTTCATACGGGCTGCTCCGTGAGTGCTGCGGCGGCGAAGCGCCGGGGGGTGAAGGGACGGGCCTCGTCGGGGAGGTCGCCGGTGGTCAGGACGTGCGCCATGGCATCACCGGTGACCGGGGTGAGCAGGACGCCGTTGCGGTAGTGCCCGGTGGCCAGGAGAAGGCCGTCGAGCTCGGTCGGGCCGAGCAGCGGCGCGTTGTCCGGCGAGCCCGGGCGCAGTCCGGCGCGGGTCTCGGTGAGCGGCAGCTCGGTGATCCCGGGGACCAGCTCGTGGGCGTCCCGCAGCAGCTCGTACACACCGCCCGCGGTGACCGTGGTGTCCCAGCCCAGTTCCTCGCTGGTGGCGCCCACGACGAGCTCGCCGTTCTCGCGCGGCACCAGATAGACCTGGCTGCCCCGGACGACGGCACGAACGGTACGGCTCAGGAACGGTGCGTACCGCTTCGGCACCGTCAGCCGCAGCACCTGGCCCTTCACCGGCCGCACGGGCGGCAGAACCTCGTCCGGGACCCCCGCGAGGCGGCCGCTGAGGCTGCCGGCGGCGAGGACGATCCGGGCGGCGGTCAGGTCCGTGCCCTCGCCGGTCCTGATCCCGGTCGCCCGATCGCGCACCACCGTGAGCCGCTCGGCCCACGTCCGGTGGAAGACGACCCCGGCGCGTTCACACGCCGTGACCAGGGCGGCGACCAGGCGGCGCGGGTCGATCTGGTGGTCGCCGTCGACTCTGAGCCCCCCGCGCACGCCCGGCGCGAGCATCGGCTCCAGTCGCCGGCAGTCCCGCCCGTTCAGCCACTCCGACGCGAGGCCGGACCGCTGCTGGAGGGCGTGCAGTTCACGCAGGTGGGCGCGGTCGTCGGCGTCGAGTGCGACGGCGAGCGTGCCGCACCTGCGATAACCGAGGTCCTGGCCGGTGGCCTCGGCCAGCTCGGCGGCAAAGTCCGGGTAGCGGCGCGCGGACTCCAGATTGAGGGCGAGCAGGGTCTGCTCCCCGTAGTGCAGTTCGGTGACGGCGGCGAGCATTCCGGCGGCCACCTGGGCCGCTCCGCCGCCCGGTTCGGGATCCACCACTGCGGTGGCGAAACCGCGTTGCGCCGCCCGCCAGGCGGTCACCAGTCCGATGATCCCGCCCCCGACGACGAGGACGTCTGACGTGGGTGTAGACGACATGGGCGTCCAGCTCCCTCCCTTCGCCGGCATGACCCGGATCAGGTTCGTACGGTCGGAGGCCGCCAGCCTCCCTCTCAGCCCGGTGCGCCCGGGCTCCCGCGAGTGCTTTACGTTGGCCACCCTAACCTGTGCCGTTTGCCTCAGTAAGGGAGTCTCCGTACATGACCCGATCGCTCGACGGTCTCACCTTTGCCCCGGTGCGGGACCAGGCGCCGGGTCAGGTGGGTACCCGTACCCGGTTCGCCTACCACGAGAAGGGCGGCGAGATCTGGGCGGAGTACGCGGGCGGAGACGTCGTACGCGGTCATCTGGTGGGTACCAGAAAAGGTGACCTCCTCGACTTCCGGTACGTGCAGCTCAAGCAGGACGGGACCACCTCGTCCGGGCACTGTGTCTCGCAGGTCCTGGAACTTCCCGACGGGCGGGTGCGCCTGGAGGAGTCGTGGGAGTGGGAGTCCCAGTCGGGCAGCGGGACGAGTGTTGTGGAAGAGGTCACTCAGCACGCCCGCTGACTGACGATTTGTCAGTTGAGTATGGTGATCAGGTGAGCGAGCAGACGCAGGCACGGGGCGATGGGGCGCGGCGCGTCGTCGTCGTGGGCGCGGGCATGGCCGGGGTGCAGACCGCGGTCGCCCTGCGGGAGCAGGGCTTCACGGGCGGTGTGACGCTGATCGGCGCGGAGCCGCACCAGCCGTACGACAGGCCGCCGCTGTCCAAGGCGGTGCTGCTCGGCAGGGCCGAGGGCTCCGCCTTCGACGTCGATTTCGAGGCCCTCGACATCGAACTCCGGCTGGGCTGCGAGGTGGTCGGGCTGCGCCCCGGCAACCACGAGCTGGACACCGCCGAGGGGCCCGTCGGCTATGACGTCCTGGTGCTCGCGACCGGCGCCGAACCGATCCAGCTGCCGGGTGCCGAGGGCGCGCCCGGCGTGCACCTGCTGCGCACGCTGGACGACGCCGAGCGGCTGCGCCCCGTCCTCGCCCAGCAGCACGACATCGTGGTCGTGGGCGCGGGCTGGATCGGTGCCGAATTCGCCACCGCCGCGCGCGAGGCGGGCTGCGCGGTGACCGTGGTGGAGGCCGCCGACCGGCCGCTGGCCGGAGCGCTGCCCGAAGAAGTGGCCGCGCCGATGACCGCCTGGTACGCGGACAGCGGCGCGGAGCTGCGCACGCACGCGCGCGTGGAGCGCGTCGAATCGGGGGCCGTGGTGCTCGACGACGGCTCGCGGGTGCCCGCGGGCGCGGTGGTCGTAGGTATCGGGGCGCGCCCGGCCACGGCGTGGCTCGCCGGCTCGGGCATCGCCCTGGGCGTCCACGGAGAGGTGCTGGCCGACGAACACCTGCGCACCTCGCTGCCGGACGTGTACGCGGTCGGCGACTGCGCGTCGTTCCCGTCCGGCCGCTATGAGGAGCGCCTGCTGGTCCACCACTGGGACAACGCCCTCCAGGGTCCCCGCACGGTGGCAGCGAACATCATCGGCCATACCCCGGTGGCGTACGACCCGGTGCCCTACTTCTGGTCGGAGCAGTTCGGCCGCTTCGTCCAGTACGTGGGTCACCATGCGGGCGCCGACACGACGGTGTGGCGCGGTGACCCGGAGGGCGCCGCCTGGTCGGTGTGCTGGCTGCGCTCGGACCGCCTGGTGGCGCTCCTGGCGGTGGGCCGCCCCCGGGACCTGGCCCAGGGCCGCCGCCTGATCGAATCGGGCACCCCCATGGACCCGGACCTGCTGTCGGACCCGTCCCGCCCGCTGAAAGAGGCGACGGCCTGACCACCGGTTCCGGGGGCCGGCATCCGGTGGTGGTGCGCGGCTGCGTGGGTGGCGCACGGCTCTGCAAGCCGCCGTCGGCGCCCGTCACGGTGCTGCCGCGCGGCTGACCACACGGTCCGGAGGTGGCCCGTACCGGCAACACCGCATCCGCCGCCGGAGGCAACCGGAACTCCTCCGGAGGTGCCCCGCTTCCGACTGTCGGTCCGGGATGGCACGCTTGATCCCGTGACCGAGATTGACGCAAACATCGATGCTCTCGTCCCTGCCTGGCTCACCCTGCCCGACATCGCCGAAGCGCTGGACGTCGAGGTGACCCGCGTGCGGCAGCTGGTCAAGGAGGGCCAGCTCATCGCCGTTCGCCGAGGTGAGAACCGCGCGCTGCACGTCCCCGCCGCCTTCATCGACGGGGACAAGGTCGTCAAGGGCCTGTCCGGCACCTTGACGCTCCTGCGGGACGACGGCTTCACGGACGAAGAGATGATCGAGTGGCTCTTCACCCCTGACCCGACCCTGCCTGGCACCCCCGCGCAGGCTCTCAGCGAGAATCGGGGTACGGAGGTGAAGCGCCGCGCTCAGGCGCTCGCCGTCTGATCCGATCTGAGAACAACCGTCCGGCGTACGGGCCGCGGTCCACCGGCCACGGCCCTGGGCGACCGCGCGCCGCCGCGGCCCGTACGCCACCGACCACGGGGGGACCCACCGTGCCCGACACCGCCCGCACCGCCCGGCTCGCCGACGCCCGTGTCTACCTGTGCACGGACGCCCGCAAGCGTCAGGGCGACCTCGCGGAGTTCCTCGACGCGGTCCTCAGCGGCGGCGTGGACATCGTGCAGCTGCGCGACAAGGGCATGGAAGCGGCCGAGGAACTGGCGCACCTCGAGGTCTTCGCCGACGCCTGCGCCCGCCACGGCAAGCTGCTGGCGGTCAACGACCGCGCGGACGTCGCCCATGCCGCAGCCTCCGACGTCCTGCACCTCGGCCAGGGCGACCTTCCCGTGCCGGCAGCCCGCGCCGTCCTCGGCGACGACGTTCTCATAGGCCGCTCCACGCACTCCGAGGCGGAGGCGGAGGCCGCCGCGGTACAGGAGGGCGTCGACTACTTCTGTACCGGCCCCTGCTGGCCCACTCCGACCAAGCCCGGCCGCCCCGCCCCCGGTCTCGGCCTGGTCCGTCACACCGCCGCCCTGGGCACCGACCGCCCCTGGTTCGCCATCGGCGGCATCGACCTCGGGAACCTGGACGAGGTGCTGGAGGCCGGTGCCCGCCGGGTCGTCGTCGTGCGCGCGATCACGGAGGCGGACGACCCGGGAGCCGCGGCAGCGGAGTTCGCCAAGCGGCTGCGCGCCGCCTAGCCGAACGGAGGCTGTCCGACAGGTGGACAACAAGTCGACAATTCGGGCAATATTCCGGCTTTCGGTTGGGTGACCGCCGCCCCCTGGTTAACCTGCGACCATGGCCCTCGGAACCGCATCCACCAGGACTGATCGCGCGCGGACCGTGCGCGACATCCTCGCCACCGGCAAGACGACGTACTCGTTCGAGTTCTCGGCGCCGAAGACCCCCAAGGGCGAGCGGAACCTGTGGAGCGCGCTGAGGAGGGTCGAGGCCGTCGCCCCGGACTTCGTCTCCGTGACGTACGGAGCAGGTGGTTCCACACGTGCGGGCACGGTGCGGGAGACCCAGCAGATCGTCGCCGACACGACGCTCACTCCGGTCGCCCATCTCACCGCGGTCAACCACTCCGTCGCGGAGCTGCGCAACATCATCGGCCAGTACGCGGACGCCGGGATCCGTAACATGCTCGCCGTCCGCGGCGACCCGCCCGGCGACCCGATGGGCGACTGGGTCGCGCACCCCAAAGGTCTGACCTACGCGGCCGAACTCGTCCGGCTCATCAAGGAGTCGGGCGACTTCTGCGTGGGCGTCGCCGCGTTCCCCGAGATGCACCCGCGCTCCGAGGACTGGGAGACGGACGTCACGCACTTCGTCGACAAGTGCCGGGCCGGCGCCGACTACGCAATCACACAGATGTTCTTCCAGCCGGAGTCGTATCTGCGTCTGCGCGACCGGGTCGCCGCGGCCGGCTGCGCGACCCCGGTCATTCCCGAGGTCATGCCGGTCACCAGCCTCCGGATGCTGGAGCGGCTGCCCCAGCTCAGCAACGCCGGGATCCCCTCCGGACTGAAAGAGCGGATCCTCACAGCGAAAGAGGATCCGGCGGCGGTACGCTCGATCGGGATCGAGTTCGCCACCGAGTTCTGTTCGAGGCTGCTGGCCGAGGGGGTCCCCGGACTGCACTTCATTACACTCAACAACTCCACGGCGACCCTGGAAATCTACGAAAATCTGGGTCTGCACCATCCACAGCGGGCCTAGACCGGCCGCACCGCCATACGACACACTGCGTAGCGGCCACTGGGAGAGGGGCGTACATGGGCTGGACGGTCCTCTATATCGCGTTCGGCATCGTCGCGTTGTGGCTGCTCGGCGAGGTGCTGCTGCAGTACAAGGCACGCCTGCGCTGGCGACTGCTCGCCTTCGCCGGCTTCCTCGGCGTCGTGTTCGGCGTGCTGATCCCCTCCGTAGTGGTCATCGGAGTGGGTGCGGCCGCGTTCGCGGTCGGACAGACCTACGTCACACTGTCGTTCCGCCGCGGGTTCGCCGCGGGCTGGGCGGTCGGCAACCGTTCCCGCGAGGACGGCGACAGCAAGCGCCGCCGGGGCGAGGGCGCCCACCAGGACCCGGAGCTGGAGCCGGAGGACGGCGACCTCGAGACGACGGGTGCCGGAACGTACCACCAGGGTGGGGCGTACGACGACGACCACGACAACGTCTTCTCCGGGCAGCAGCCCATGGAGAGCGCGGCCGAGTCGACCGCCGTGTACGAGCCACAGCCCATGCCCGAGGACACCGGTTCCTACGGCGTCTACACCCACGAGACGTATGCGGCCGCGGCCGATGCGTCCTACGCCGGTGCCGGTCAGCCCCAGGACCAGCAGGCCTACGCGTACGACAGCTACGCCGGATACGGCCAGCAGCAGTACGGCTACGACAACGGCCAGCAGCAGTACGCCGCCTACTCCGACCCCTACCAGGGCACGCAGACCTACGGCGGCGCGTACGACCAGTCCTACGGCGGGCAGCAGCAGTACGGCCAGCAGGCCTACGGCCAGGACCAGTACGCCACCGGTACCTATGGCGAGACCCCGGCTGGCGGTGTCTGGGTCCCCCAACAGCGCACCACGGAGGACGGGTACGGCGGTGAGCTCCCGCCGGAGCAGCAGTACCCCTACCAGGGTCAGGCCAACCAGACCACCCAGGGGCACGGGCACGGTCACGGCTTCGACGAGCAGTACCGCTTCTGAGCGACCGCGGTCGGGGTCACCGGCGCGCCGGTGACCTCACTGCGAGCCCCGGAAGCCCGGCCCCTCCACGATCAGCCCGGCCACCAGGGCGCCGGACATGCCGGCGTGGGGGAGACCGCCGCCTGGGTGGGACCAGCCGCCGACTGTGAACAGGCCCGGGACGCGGGTGCTGTTGGACGGGTGCAGCAGAGCGCCGGCCGCCGCGGCCAGGGCCGGTGCCGGGACCGCGCCGCCGGGCGCCCCGGTGTCCTCGGCGATATCGGCGGGGGTGCGCACCTCGTGCCACAGGACGCGGTCGCCGAGGCCCGGTATCGCCCGCTCGGCGGCACCGACGATCCGGTCCGCATCCGACGGCGACACGGTCAGGCCCGAGGGCACCGTGACCGTCAGGGTGACCGCCTCGTGTTCGGCGTCGGGCACCAGCGCGGGATCGTCCGGGCGCAGCACGGTCACCGTGGGAGCGGACGGGAGCTCTGCGGGTTCCCCGAACAGGCTGCCCAACTCGCCCTCGCGGTCCGGTGTGTGCACCACCGTGCGGTGCGCGGTGCCTTCCGGCCGGCCGCCGAGCAGCGCCAGCAGCACCGTCAGCCGGCTGGGCATCCCGTGCTGCGCAGGGACCTCGCCGGGGCCCGGTCCACCCGCCGTCCCCGGCAGCAGACGGTCCAGGACAGCAGGGGCGACCCCGGCCACCACACGGTCCGCCTCCGCCACCGACCCGTCCCCGAGCCGCACCCCCGCCGCCCGGCCGTCCTTCTCGACGATCCCGGCCACCTCGGCCCCGAAGACGAACTCGACCTTCCGGGCCACGCACCGCTCGTACACGGCACGCGCCAGCTCCCGCAGCCCGCCGCGCACGTACCAGGTGCCGAAGGCATGCTCCATGTACGGCAGCACGGCCGCGCTCGCCGGAGCGGTCCGGGGGTCGAGGCCGTACGCCAGCGCATGGCTCTCCAGAAGGGCCGCCAACCGCGGGTCACGCAGCTCCCAGGCGCCGATCTCCGCGAGCGTGGAGGCCCGCCGGGTGCGCAGCAGCCGCTTGTGCGGCACGGCCGGATACGGTTCGCGCTCCGCGAGCACCTGCCAGTCGGGCCACAGCGGCTCCTCCAGCAGCGGGCGGCGCGTACGGTCCCAGACCTCGCGAGCCCGCACCAGGAAGTCGCTCCAGCGGTCGCCCGCGCCCGCGCCGAGCGCCGTGGTCAACGCGGAGACCGTGCCCGCGCGTGAGGCGTTGGGCAGTGATACCTCCGTGCCGTCCGCGAAGATGTGCCGTGCCGACGGGTCCACCTGGACCAGCTCGGCACACGCCTCCAGGGGCTCCTTGCCGGTCTTGACGAACAGATCGCGGTAGACGGCGGGCAGCGGCAGCAGGCCCGGGCCGGTGTCGAAGCGGAAGCCGTCGCGTGTGAAACGGCGGACCGCGCCGCCGTACGTCTGCGAACGTTCGTACACCACCACCCGGTGGCCCGCGACGGCCAGCCGGGCGGCGGCCGCCATCGCGCCCGTCCCGGCGCCGATCACCGCAATCCGTGCCATGTCGGTGACTTTATCGGCCACCGCCGACAATCCCGTCGGGGGCCTGTGACCAGGGCGTTCATCGGCCCGTGGAACCGTCTTCGGCCCGCTCGGGGCGGGGCGGGGGGAGCACCGGAACGGACGCGATGGTCACCAGGGGCCCCGGAGCGTTCTGGGGGTGAGCGCGCAGGACTGAGTATCCGTACCCAGTCGATGAGTTGAGTACCCGCGCGGATGGGTCCCGACCTGCGGGAACGAGAGAGTGGAGACACGGTGAGGGGTGCGGCTCCGGCACCGCCGGCACGGGGCGGCGGAACGGTGCCCGCCCTTCGGCCGTTCCTTCCGCCGGCCTGGTTCGGCGGAAGCGAGGCAGGGGGGACCCGGGGGAACGACCGAACGGGGGAGCACGACGGAGCGCCGGTTCCAGGCGGCCCGCGGACGACGCGGCCGGCCAGGACCGGCGCTTTCGTGTGCCAGGTTGCCGGTTGCCGGGCCGGCGCTCCGGTGCGCCGGGCTGCCCCAACCGGTTGCTGCTGCGGTCTGCCGGGTCGCCCTACCGGCTGCCGCTCACACGGCCCTGCAGGAGCCGCGACAGTGCCGCGTGGACGTCGTCCAGTGACCGCTCCGGCTGGAACGCCTGCCAGTCCAGGGCCGCCACCAGGACCATCCCGACCAGCGCCGACGCCGTCAGCGGCACGTCGATCTCGTCGCTGAACTCGCCGTTCGCCACGCCCTCGCGCAGCACGTCCTCGATGACCGCGACGACCTGCTGCCGCACGACCATGAGCGTGGACTGCCAGGCCCGGTTGGTGCGCCACAGCTCGGCCACGTAGAGCTGGGTGAAGGCCGGGTAGCGGCCGATGAAGCCGAGTCCCGCGCGGATCATCGCGTCCAGGGCGTCCACCTTGGTGCCCCCGGCCAGGCGGGTCTGCTCGGCCGCCTCCTTGAGAGACGCGGTGAGCAGACCCACGCCGTGCCGCAGCAGCTCCTCGAAGAGAACGGATTTGCTCGCGAAGTTGTAGTAGACCGTGCCCTTGGCGACCCCGGCCCGTTCGGCGATCTCGTCGACGGTCGTGGCGGAGAAGCCCTGCTCCGCGATGAGAGTGACGGCCGCCTCGTAGAGCTTCTGCCGGGTCGCCTCGCGACGGCTCGAGCCGCCGCTCGCGGCGGTGCTGCTGCGTTCCATGGCGTCGATTGTCACAGCAGCGTCCGCGCGAGAGGGCACAGGCCCGGCTGCCCCGCTCACAGGTTCAGCTCCGGGTGCAGCCGGTCGAGGGTCCACACTTGCTTGCGGCGGGCCGACAGGGCGGTCAGTGCGAGGGCGCCCGCGGTGAACGCCGTCAGCACGGCGCACGCCTGCCACACCGGCCCGAGGCCGCCGCCGGTGATGAGCCTTCTGAGTGCCTCGATGACGTAACTCATCGGCAGGAAGGGGTGGATCGCGTTGAAGAACCCCGGACTGGTCTGTACGGGGTAAGTGCCGCCCGCGGACGTCAGCTGGAGCATCAGCAGGGCGAGGACCAGGATGCGGCCCGCCGCTCCGAAGTGTGCGTTCAGCCACTGCACGAGCGCCGCGAAGCACGCCGCCACGAGGAAGAGGAAGCCGATCGTCCCGGCCGCCCGCGTCATCTGCAGGCCGATCGCCCAGTGCAGCACCGCCATGAGCGCGGAGGTCTGGAGCACGCCCACGACGGCCACCGGCAGCCATCCCGCCAGCGCGATGCGCCAGGCGGCGGCGCCCGCGGCCAGCGCGCGTCGGTTCATCGGCGGGATCAGCATGTACGCCACCATCGCGCCGACCCACAGGGAGAGCGGAATGAAGTACGGGGCGAAGCCGGTGCCGTAGTTGGGTGCGTGGTGCAGGTCCCTGGAGGCGAGTTGCACCGGGTCGGCCATGACCTGGGTGCGCAGGTCGCGGTCCCTCTTGTCGTAGTCGGGGATCTTCTCCGCGCCGTCGTGCAGCTTGCCGGCGAGCCTGCCGGAGCCGTCCCCGAGCTTGTAGATGCCTCCGTTGAGGTCGGTCGCGCCCGTGCTCAGCGTGCCGACGCCCGTGTTCAGGTCCGTCGCCGCCGTGCCTGCCGTGCCCAGACCGGTGTGCAGCGTCCTCGCTCCCTTGGCGACCTCGGCGGCGCCCTTGTGGAGCGCGTCCACCTTGGCGACCGCGTCGTCGAGGTCGTCGGAGAGGTGCGGCGCGGCCTTGGCCAGCGCTCGGGCCTGCTGCTGGAGGGTCTTGAGGTCCTGCTTCATGGTGGTCATGTCACCGTGGTAGTCCCGCACCCCCGTGTTGACGTCCTTGGCGAGCCGGGCCGCCTGCGCCGCGGCGTCCTTCGCCTTCTTGAGGTCGTCGCACGCGAGGTCGGGCACGAGCTGCTGGAGGCAGCGCTTCTCGTAGACCGCGTCCAGCGCCTCGTACGCCGTGCGGGTTCCGTTCTCGGCGACCGGCGCCGTGGTGACGAACGCGTCGAGGTGGTCGCTGATCACGTCCGCCGAGTCGGCCACCAGGGTGGCGGTGTCGGCGATCTGCCTGCCGTTCTTCTTGAGGAAGGGACGCACCTCGTCGGCCGCGCCGTCGACCCGCGAGGCCAGCGCCGCGGTGCCGTCGGCGAGCTGCTGCGCGCCGTCCTCAAGGTCTCCCGCGCCCCGGCCCAGCTTCCCGAGGCCGTTCGACAGCTTTCCGCTGCCCTTCTCGGCCTCCCGCAGGCCGTCGGCGAGGTCCTTGGAGCCCTTTTCCGCCTTGCCGATACCGCTGGAGAGCCGGTCCGCACCCTGCGCGGCCTTCGCGGTCGCCCCGTGGATGTCCGAGAACGAGATGAAGATCTTGTCCAGGAACGACCGCGACGCCTTCGTGGACGCAGCCGCCCGTACTTCGTTGAACACCGTCTTGGAGATCTGCCCGACGATGTAGTTGTTCGCGTCGTTCGTACGCACCTGGAGGGCCCCCGTCTCGGGGGTGTCGCCGGAACTCGAGGCGATCCGCCTGCTGAAGTCGGACGGCATGGTCAGCGACAGGTAGTACGTGCCCGCCTCGACACCCTTCCTGGCCTCTGCCGAGCTCACCTCGTGCCATTCGAAGGTGCCGCTCTTGCGCAGCTCCTTGACGAGGTCGTCGCCGAGAGCGACCTTCCGGCCGGCCACGGTCGCGCCCTGGTCACTGTTGACGAGGGCGACCGGGATGCGGTCGAGGCGCCCGTACGGGTCCCAGAACGACCACAGATACAGGGCCCCGTACAGCAACGGCAGCAGCAGGAGCGCGACCAGCGCGGCGCGCGGCAGCTTCCCCCTGCCGAAGCGCCTGAGCTCAAGCGCGGCCAGTCTCGGCGAGCGCATCCGCCGTCTCCTTGTCGTCGTCTCCGCCGTCCTCGGACGGCTTGTCGGGGGTGGTTTGGGGACGCGCGTCCGGCTGCCGGTGTGTCTGCCGCTCCTCGGGTGCGGTTCTCGCCGGGTCTTCGCCCTCGTCCGGCCGCTGGGACCGCTCGTCGTCGCTGGACCGCCGGTCCGCAGGGGGTCGTTCGCCGTGGCCGGACCGGCTGCCCTCGGGGGAGTGCTTGTCGCCGCCGTCGGGTCGTCCGCCGGCCTCGGGTGCGGTCGATATCACGACCGCGCCCTCGGGGGCCTCGGCGCACACCGCGAGAACCGTGATGCCGGCCTCGGTGAGCGACCTCAACAGGGCCCAGGCCGTGGACCGTTCGGCGTCGGCGAGCTTCAGGTCGGCGTCGTCGACGGCCAGCAGGCGCGGACGGCCGATCAGGGCCAGGGCCACGGACAGCCGCAGCGCCTCCAGACGTTCGAGGTCGCGTACGGCGGTCCGGGAGCCCTTGGGCAGCGCCGCCAGGTCGAGCCGGGCGGATGCGAGGGCGGTGTCGATCCGCCGCCCCGCCTGTGCCACCCGGTCGGCCCGCGGGCGCGGCAGCGCGCGCAGGGAGTCCCCGAACCGACTCTCCAGCAGGGCCCGTTCGCGCAGGTGCTCGCCGACGGTCAGGGCCGGGTCGAGGTCGGTGACGCCGGGCACATGCGCGAGCGCGCTGAGCCGGCGCACCGCGGACATGTCCTTCGGCAGCAGGTGACCGCCGACCGTGGCCCGCCCCTCGCTCGGCTTCATCCGCCCGGTGAGCGCGAGCAGCAGACTCGTCCTGCCACTGCCGGAAGGTCCCGCGAGCGCGATGAGCGAGCCGGGCTCGGCATCGAAGCCGACGTCCCGGAACGCCCATCCCCGCGGTCCCTTCAGCCCGAAGTCCGCGGCAGCGACAGCGATCCCGGCAGCCTTCTCGTGCTCGCGCATGCGCCCGTCCACCTCGTTCCTCTGTCGGGCCGCCAGATCACGGCGGCTTTTGAACTGACTGGTCAGTGCAAAAACTACTCCGAACTCCTGAACGAAGCAAAAGCCCAGGTCGGAACGGATTGTCAGTGGCATACCTCACGATGGGCACATACGGCCACAGTGCCGTCACGCAGACGACAGGAGGTTCGTCATGGCCAGCCACCCCGCAGCCGCCGCACGCCGGCGCCGCGGCACCGGCCCTGCCCCCTCACTGACCGGCCCGGCGAGCGACGTGCACCCCGTGCTGCGCCGGGCCACGGCCCCGCCCGCCGCGCTCGACCTGCTCGCCCAGGCTCGCGCCGGACTCGACGAGGCGGCTGTTCTCCGCACGCCCAACGAGCGGTACGCGACCGCCCATCTCGCGGCCCTGCGAACTGCGGCCGCCGTGCTCGCCGCCCGCGGGCGCCCGGAGCCCACTGTGCGACGCCGCGCCAGGATCAGGAGCGCGTGGGAAGTGCTTCCCGAGATCGCGCCCGAACTCACGGAGTGGAGCGCGCTGTTCGCCTCCGGCGCCTCCCGACGCGCCCGCGCCGAGGCCGGCATACAGGGCGCGGCCAGCACCCGCGACGCGGACGACCTGATCCGCGACGTGGCGATGTTCCTGCGCCTGGTCGAGCGAATGCTGGTGTTGCAGCCGGTGCTGCCGCAGCCACGCCAGGGGCCCGACCACGAGATACCGGACGCGGGGTGAGCCGTACGGGGCCGGAGCCACGCGCCGCGCCGCCGCCGGCGGATGCCGGGCCTGCTCGCGGGGGCGCATCCGCCGGACGTTTTCCGGCGGCGGTGGACGGCGCGGGCGGCGCGTCGTCCGGCGGGTGGACGGGGCGTCGGCCATGGGCGTGTAGGCAATAGGCTGGAGGCGCCTGAAGCCTTTCCCCCTGGTACCGGGGCCGGAAAGCCGTCCGATCGCTCCGCCGAACACCAGGCGGTGCCGCGCCGAGGAGTCAACTGCCGTGTCGGACCCGCTGCGCCCCCGCGCCTCTCTCCGTACCGCTGTGGTCTGGGAGGTACTCAAGGACGCCCTGGACCGCCGCGTGAAGGCCACGGGGCGGGACGTGCTGGACGTCCTCGACACCGGCGGCGGCAGCGGCAACTTCGCGGTGCCCCTCGCCCGCCTCGGCCACCGCGTCACCGTCGTCGACCCCAGTCCGAACGCGCTGTTCGCACTGGAGCGCCGGGCTGCCGAGGCCGGCGTCGCCGACCGGGTCCAGGGCGTCCAGGGCGACGCCCACGGCCTGTTCGACGTCGTCGAGCGAGGCGGCTACGACGTGGTCCTGTGCCACGGTGTCCTGGAGTACGTGGAGGACCCCGCCGAAGGCGTCCGCAACACGGTCGCCGCCCTGCGCCCCGACGGAGTCCTCAGCCTTCTCGCGGCCGGGCTCGGCGGTGCCGTGCTCGCCCGGGCCCTGGCCGGGCACTTCAAGGAGGCCAAGCGGGCCCTGGAGGACGCCGACGGCCGCTGGGGCGAGAGCGACCCCGTGCCGCACCGCTTCACCGCCGAGCAGCTCACCGCCCTGGTCGAGGACGCGGGGCTGCGCGTCGCCGCCGTCCACGGCGTCCGGGTCTTCGCGGACCTGGTGCCCGGGGTCCTGGTGGACACCGAGCCCGGGGCGCTGGAGGCGCTGCTCAAACTGGAGGCCGCGGCCGCCGAGGTCGCCGCCTTCCACTCGGTGGCCACGCAGCTCCATGTCCTCGGTGAGACCCAGGAGGCAGCCGAGGGCTGAGACGCCCGCCTGCGGCGCGAGAGCGAGCCGTAGGGGCGCGCTGGTGCCGCGGCGGCCGTGGGGCCCCGGCAGGGCGGGCGGTGCCGAGCGCCCCGGGGAGGGCGCAGGTCCGCAGGGCTGGGCACGGTGGGTTTCTTCGAAGCCGGCCGGGGCGCCCGGCGGGTCGGCGAGCCCCCAAAGGAGAGGCGCCCCGCTGATCAGCGCCTTGGCGGCAGATGGAGTACGCCACAGGCCCTCCGAACAGACGGTCCGCGCCGTATGATCGAGGGAGACCACCCGGCATGACGGGTCGGCCGCTGGGGAATGGAAGCTTCAGTGAGCCGGGACGCCCATGGCGGGTTCCGGTTGGCCAATTGGCGTAGAGGGGCGGGTTTCAAGGGGGCGATTCCCTGCCTATCCTGGAGGGGACCCCCGGTCGCCCAGGCGACTGCACGATGAGGAGGACTCCGTGCCGCTCTCGGAGCACGAGCAGCGAATGCTCGAGCAAATGGAGCGAGCGCTGTACGCCGAAGATCCCAAGTTCGCGACAGCGCTTGAGGGAAGCGGGCTGCGTACGTACACCCGGCGACGGGTCTACCAGGCGGCCGTGGGCTTCCTGGTGGGTATCGCGCTCCTCATGGCCGGAATGGTCGCGAAGCAGATCTGGATCAGCGTGGTGGGTTTCCTCGTCATGCTGGGCTGTGCGGTGCTCGTGGTGACCGGTTGGCGCAAGGTTCCCAAGCCGGGTGAGCAGAGCGCGCCGGGCACGCAGGGTGCGCGCAGACAGACCCGGCAACGACGCTCGTTCATGGACCGTATCGAGCAGCGGTGGCAGCGCCGCCGGGACGAACAGGGCCACTAGCCCACAGGGCGACACAGACACAGGCGCAGGGGCGACCACCGGTGAGGTGGTCGCCCCCTTGTGCCATGCCCAGGGCTCGCACGGCCGCCCACCCGAGACCTGCGTGGCCCGCGCCCCACGGCGGCTTGCACCGCGCCTCCTGGGCACGCGTGCGGCCGTGCGAGCCCTGGGCATGCCGCGTAGGCCCGCTTGTCCGCCCTGGTCTGCGGCGTGGACGTGGAGGCGGCCGTCCTGGGCCGTGCACACGGTCTTGCCAGCCCCGGTCTCCGGGGGGGAGTCGGCCGTCTCGGGGGCGGTGAGCACGGCCCTGTCCGCCTTGCCGCGCGGCGCGGAGCCGGCCGCGTCTCGGGCGGTGAACGCAGCCCTGTCGGCCCCGGTCTCCCGGCGCGGAGCTGGCCGTCTCGGGCGGCAACGCGGTCCTGTCCGCTCAGTCTCCGACGCGGAGTCGGCCGTCCCGGCCGGTGCACACGACCCTGCCCGCCCGGTCTCCGGCACGCAGCCACCCGCGTCCCAACCACCGCACACGGCCCCGCGCGGGCGGGGCCGTGGCGTCAGCTGCCCTGCTGTCCCGAGGGGCGGCGCAGCAGGGTCGACCAGCGTGCCGTCCAGCGGTCCTTGAGGTCCGCCCAGCGGTCGCTCATGGCCCACACGGCACGCATGGCCGAGCGCGGAGCCACGACGGCTCGTACCCGGGTCCGCCAGCTCGCCGTGGACCGCAGTGCCGTCCGCAGCTTGCGCGCATCGTCGACCAGACCGGCCTGCGGGCGCGGCTCGGGTGCGAAGAGCACCTGCTCGACGGCGCCCGCGACCCGGTGCACGGCCTCGGCCGCCGGTGTCTCCAGCCGGCCCAGCCGCACGATGCGCTCGGCGGCCCGGCGCGGGGTCAGCGCGTCGTCCGGCGGAATGCCGTAGTCCCACGCCGTGTCCGTGAGCTCGCGCCACACGGCCAGGGTGTGTCCCAGGGCCAGTTCGGTCATCCGCTCCGGAGGAGTTGTCCGGCCCGGCAGGGTCGTCACGGAGACGTCGTCCGTGTACTGATCGGCCGCTCCGCGATTCCCCGGGCGCAGGCGGGCCGACTGGGCGAACGACGCGTGCCGGGCGGAGGACAGGCGTACCGACCTGGCCCGCAGCCGGTACAGCATCGGCGTCAGCGGTACCGCGACCACGGCCAGTCCCAGCAGCGTCCAGGCGAGGATCTGGTACCACGGAGGCCCGCCATCCCCGGAGACCACCGCGGCGCCGGCGGACTGGCTCGGGCACGCGTCCAGCTTGCGCGCCACCCGCGAACAGCTCTCACTCGCCGACGGGGCGCTGGAGGACGCCGTGGACGACGACAGCGACGGATGCGGCGCGATCGGGTTCTGACCGGTCGGTGCGGTCGACTGCGTGTACGCCGGTGTCGTGCCCCGGTTCGGGGTCGGCTCGAAACGGGTCCAGCCCACGCCCTCGAAGTACAGCTCCGGCCATGCGTGCGCGTCCCGCAGGCCCACTGTCATGGAGCCGTCGGCCTCCGGCGAGCCCGGGGTGAAGCCCACCGCGACCCTCGCGGGTATCCCCAGCGTCCGTGCCATCGCAGCCATCGCGAAGGAGAAGTGCACGCAGAAACCCTGCTTGTCCCTCAGGAACCGGGCGATCGCGCCCGGCCCCGTACCGACCTGCACCTGCGTGTTGTAGGTGAAGCCGCCGTCGAGCGAGAAGTAGTCCTGGAGCTTGACTGCCTCCTCGTAGTGGTTCGACGCTCCCGCCGTCACCTTGCGGGCCGTCTGGGCCACCACCAAGGGCAGGGAACCCGGCACCTTCGTGAACTCGCGTTTCAGCGCCGCCGACGGCTCCGGTGCCGTGGCCAGCTGCTCCGCGGTCGGCTGCACGATCAGACTCTTCACGGTGTACTGCAGGCCGCGCGTGTTCTGCCCGTGGTCGCCGACGAGCGTCCGGCCCACCGGCTCGTACCGCCAGTTGCCCTTGATCCTCACGCCTGTCGCCGGGTACGGCATGGGCAGCCAGTCCTGCGCGTACCAGTCCGCCGCCGAGATCTGGGTCTCGATCTCGGTCCGCCGGACACCGCCCGCGAGGCCGGACGGTGTGGGGAACGTGTCCGGCACGCCCGTGATGTGGCGCTGGGCGGGCTTCCAGGTCGTGCCGTCGAAGTCGTCCAGGGCGACGATCCGCAGATACATGTCCTGGGTGTCGTCCGTGTTGGTGCGGTACGCCAGGACCTGGCGGTCCTGGTCCACGTTCAGGCTGTCGCGCAGCGACACCAGGGGGTTGACCGCGGAGATGGTGCTGCCGTCGCCGATGCCTGCGCCGACGCCGGCCCCGGCGCCGTGCAGCAGCCCGCCGGAGAGCGAGGGCAGAGCGAGCGGCACCACCAGGGCGGTGCCCAGCGCGACCACGCCGATGCGCCGTCCGGTGCGCACCGGGGCGACGGCGCCGCCGGTGTCCGCGCCCGCGCTGCGGGAGGCACCGCTGAAGACCCGGCCCCACTGGGAGAGCCGTTCGCGGCCCTCGGCCAGCAGCAGCGTCAGATAGCCGACCGCGGCGAAGAGGAACCACAGCCAGTCGGTGCCGCCACCCGAGAGGCCCGCGGCCACCGCGTACAGCGCGAGCAGCGGCAGTCCGGCCGGAGCAGCCGCACGGAACGTCACCGCCAGGGCGTCCACGAGGAGCCCGATCACCAGCACGCCGCCGACCAACATCAGCCGGATCCCTGAGGTCAGCGGCGCCGGGATCGCGTAGCGCCCGACGTCCTCCCCGCCCGACTGCAGCAACTCGCCGAAGTGGCGGAAGGCCTCGGGGCCGGGGATGAACCCGGCGATGGCCTGTTCATGGGCGAAGGCCGGCGTCAGCAGCAGCAGACCGGCGACCGCCTGGCAGACGATGGTGAGTGGACGCGCCAGCGGCACCCGGCGGGCCAGCGCCCCCACGCCGCTCAGCACCGCCACCATGAACGCCGCCTGGAGGATCCAGGTGGCCGGTGACACCAGCGGCAGCAGGGCGCAGGACGCCAGCAGCGTCGCCGCCGCGGCGCACAGCGTCATCCGGGCCCTTCCGCTCATGACCGTCCCTCCATGGCGCTCAGGGAACCCACACCCGTGCGCTGCCGGTCCGCCTCGCGCCACAGCTCCGCCAGCGAGACGCCCCTCGGCACCGTCAGCGCGGTCCAGCCCGCCTCGCGCAGCATCCGCAGCCGCTCCTCACTCCGGTCCAACGAGCCCTGAGCGTCGGCCGTTTCGCGTCCCCAGGCATCCCTGTCCAGCAGGAAGGCGAGGGCTCCGCCGCTGCGCTGGCTCATCTTGGCGGCCATCGTGGCCTGTTCCTCGTCGAGGTCCCCGAAGAAGGCAACCAGCAGGCCCTCGTTGCCGCCGCGGAGCACCTCGTAGGCGCGCGACAGGCCGGCCCCGTCCGAGTGGTCGATCACGGCGAGCGTGTCCATCATCAGCCCGGCCGCGTCCGCGGACTCCTGGCTCGCGCCCGCGAAGCCGTCCGCGCCCTCACCCGGCACCGAACTGCCCGTATCGGTCAAGAGCCGGACGGAGAAGCCCCGTTCGAGCATGTGGACCAGCGCGGACGCCGCGCCCGCCACCGCCCACTCGAAGGACGAGTCCGGCCCCGAACCGCGGTAGGCGATGGCCCGTGTGTCCAGCAGGACCGTGCACCGGGCCCGCTGCGGCTGCTCCTCGCGGCGCACCATCAGCTCGCCGTAGCGCGCGGTGGAGCGCCAGTGCACCCGGCGCAGGTCGTCGCCGTGCCGGTAACCCCGGGGGATCACGTCGTCCTCGCCCGCCAGCGCCAGCGAGCGCTGCCGCCCGTCGCCGTACCCCCTCGCCTCACCCGTCAGCCGTACCGGCGGCAGCGGCTCCACGCGCGGGATGACCGTGAGGGTGTCGTAGGTCGAGAAGGAGCGGGTCAGCTCGCACATCCCGAACGGATCGGTCAGACGCAGCTGCAGCGGACCCAGCGGATAGCGGCCCCGCAGGTCCGAGCGCACGCGGTACGACACCTCGCGCCGGCCGCCCGCCTCCACCCGGTCCAGGACGAAGCGGGGGCGCGGTCCGAGCACGTACGGCACCCGGTCCTGGAGCATCAGCAGACCGGTGGGCAGCCGCGAGACGTTGTCCATCCGCAGATGGACCCGGGCCTCCGACCCCGCGGGCACCCGCGAGGGGGAGAGCCGGCGGCTGCCCGCGACGCGGTAGCGCGTGCGGTGGAGCACCGTCGCGCACAGCAGGGGCAGCACCGCGAGCAGGAGCCCGACCCGGAGCAGATCGCTCTGGCCGAGGACATACGCGCAGATCGCGGCCGCGATTCCGGCGGCCAGGAAGGAGCGCCCCCGCGTGGTCAGCCCGGCGAGCGTCGTGCGCAGCCCGCCCTTGTCCTCCGCGCCGGTGCGGGCCGTCCCCGCGGGTGCCATCACAGCCTCCGGGGCGGCTGCTCGCCGTAGCCGCGGCCCAGAGTGAGGCCCTGCTGGGGTGCCGCGGGTACCGGGGTGCGCTGCATGATCTCCTCGACGACCTGCTCCGCGGTCCGGCGGTTGAGCTGGGCCTGTGCGGTGGGCAGCAGCCGGTGCGCCAGGACGGCGACGGCAAGGGCCTGCACGTCGTCGGGCAGTGCGTACTCCCGGCCGCTGAGGGCTGCGGACGCCTTCGCCGCGCGCAGCAGATGCAGGGTGGCGCGCGGCGAGGCGCCGAGTCTGAGGTCAGGGTGCGTACGCGTGGCCGCGACCAGGTCCACGGCATAGCGCCGGACCGCCTCCGCCACGTGGACGCCCCGGACGGCCTCCACCAGCTTCACGATCTCGTGTGCGTGCGCCACCGGCTGGAGGTCGTCCAGCGGGTTCACCCCGCCGTGGATGTCGAGCATCTGCAGCTCGGCCTCCGCGCTGGGGTAGCCGATGGACACGCGGGCCATGAAGCGGTCGCGCTGGGCCTCGGGCAGCGGATAGGTGCCCTCCATCTCCACCGGGTTCTGGGTGGCGACCACCATGAACGGGTTCGGCAGCGCGTATGTCTCGCCGTCGATGGTGACCTGGCGCTCCTCCATCGACTCCAGCAGCGCGGACTGCGTCTTCGGCGAGGCGCGGTTGATCTCGTCGCCGATCACGATCTGGGCGAAGATGGCGCCCGGCTTGAACTCGAAGTCCCGGCGCTGCTGGTCCCAGATGGAGACACCCGTGATGTCCGAGGGCAGCAGGTCGGGAGTGAACTGGATACGCCGTACCGAGCAGTCGATGGATCGCGCCAGCGCCTTGGCGAGCATCGTCTTGCCGACGCCAGGGACATCCTCGATCAGAAGATGACCCTCGGCAAGCAGCACGGTCAGCGATAGCCGTACGACCTCCGGCTTGCCCTCGATCACTCCTTCCACCGAGCTGCGGACGCGCTCCACAGTGGCAGTCAGATCAGTAAGGCTCGCTCGATCGTCATAGGTCGTCACCCGGCCCTCCTCGGCCCGTTATTGCTCCGGGCCGACGCTCTGCGATGCGGACCGGCCCACCCCGAAACACGGACACCACGCGGGGATAGTTCCGCGTGACGCCACAACCGCATTCTTGTTGCCGTTACCGGTTCGTGTCACTCGCCTGTGGATAACTGACTGCGATATGTCGGCCTTACGGCCTTTTTGGCGCACCGCAGCCATGATTTTTTTCCCGAATGGATGTTCGCAGACGACAGAGGCGGGGACCGGGTGGGTCCCCGCCCGTCGGGTCATGCGGGGTCGATCTCGCGCAGCAGCCCGGTCTTCACGTCGAACACGAAGCCTCGTACGTCGTCCGTGTGCAGCAGGAACGGCGACGTGCGCACCCGCTGCATCGACTGCCGTATGTCCTGGTCGACGTCGCGGAAGGCCTCCACCGCCCAGGCGGGCCGCTGGCCGACCTCCATCTCCAGGTCGTGCCGGAACTCCTCGGTCAGGGACTCGAGGCCGCAGCCGGTGTGGTGGATGAGGACGATGCTGCGGGTGCCGAGCGCCCGCTGGCTGATGGTGAGGGAACGGATGACGTCGTCGGTGACGACGCCGCCCGCGTTGCGGATGGTGTGGCAGTCGCCCAGTTCGAGGCCGAGCGCGGCGTGCAGGTCCAGCCGGGCGTCCATGCACGCCACCACCGCCACGCGCAGCACGGGGCGGGCGTCCATCCCGGGATCGGTGAACGCGGCGGCGTACCGCTCATTGGCATCGATGAGGCGATCGGTGACGGTGCCTACTATGGCGCCTTCGGGACCGGCGGGAACGGATGCGGAAGTCGTCATACCCACGACGTTACTGGTCACAGATGATCCCGGCCTGCTGTGAGAGCGCACAAAGAACGTCTTCGATGCTTGTTGTGAGGCAACCCACACAGAAGGCGAAACCTCCGCCGGACGTGTGAATCCCTTCGAAACGTGCCACCGTGAGGCCCGGAAGCACGACGCGCAGGGCGGTTGATTGACCGCAAGACAGGGTGGACTAAAGTGACGCGAACGGGAGACGAGATGATCTCCCTGCGGACTGTTCACCCCGGAGACACCGGCAGCGCGCCGGTTTCTCCCCGCGTGCGCGGCGCGTACGTACGGCTCGGCCTCCTCCCGTCCCGGTCGGCTGACGCTTCCGGCGCCGGCAGCCATCCCATTCGCCGGGGCCCCGGCGACGGCCGGGTGAGGGCGGGGACCGGCCGCGCGGACCCGGCCGCGCCGGACTGAGAGGCCTCGTTGAGCAAGAGTCGACACGTGCCCGTCATGCTCCGGCAGTGTCTGGACATGCTGGCCCCGGCCCTGGCCGAGCCGGGGGCCGTCGTCGTCGACTGCACCCTCGGGCTCGGCGGCCACAGCGAGGCGCTGCTGACGCGCTTCCCCGAGGCCCGGCTCGTGGCGCTCGACCGTGACAAGGAGGCGCTGCGCCTGTCCGGTGAGCGGCTCGCCCCGTTCGGGGAGCGCGCGACCCTGGTGCACGCCGTCTACGACGAACTCCCCGTCGTGCTCGACCGGCTGGGCATCCCCAGGGTCCAGGGAGTGCTGTTCGACCTCGGCGTCTCCTCCATGCAACTCGACGAGGCGGAGCGCGGTTTCGCCTACGCCCAGGACGCCCCGCTCGACATGCGCATGGACCAGACGACGGGCATGAGCGCCGCCGAGGTGCTCAACACCTATCCGGCGGGCGAACTCGTGCGGATCCTGCGCACCTACGGCGAGGAGAAGCAGGCCAAGCGGATCGTGTCCGCAATCGTGCGCGAGCGCGAGAAGGAGCCCTTCAGTAACAGCGCACGCCTCGTGGAGCTGATCCGGGACGCGCTGCCGCAGGCCGCCAAGCGGACCGGCGGCAACCCGGCCAAGCGCACGTTCCAGGCGCTGCGTATCGAGGTCAACGGCGAACTCGCCGTCCTGGAGAGGGCGATCCCCGCGGCCGTGAAGTCGCTCGCCGTGGGGGGCCGGATCGCTGTCCTGTCCTACCACTCCCTCGAAGACCGCCTGGTCAAGCAGGTGTTCGCGGCCGGAGCCGCCACGACCGCCCCGCCCGGGCTGCCGGTCGTCCCCGAGCGCTACCAGCCCCGGCTCAAGCTCCTCACCCGCGGTGCCGAACTTCCCACCGAGGAGGAGGTCGCCGTGAACCGCCGGGCGGCCCCGGCACGTCTGCGTGGCGCCGAGCGCATCCGTGAGGACGCCGAGTGAGCCGGACGGGAGGGGTGGGGGAGTGACCAGGAGACCCGGCGTACCCGCGGGCGTGCGGACGGCCGCCGGGCGCCCGCCCGGGCCCCGGACGCCCCGGAATCGGTACTGCGCCCCCACCGGGCCACCTCGAGGGCGCCGGTTGCCGATGACGAGGGGACGTGCGGACGTGAACGCGCGGCGGGAGGGTGTGTGAGCGGGAAACCCGTACTCAAGGGGCGGGCCGCGCGGCTCGCCCGGCTGATCCCCGTCGGCGGTGGCTC
Organism: Streptomyces sp. CA-106110; assembly: GCF_050936285.1. Lineage (NCBI taxonomy): Bacteria > Bacillati > Actinomycetota > Actinomycetes > Kitasatosporales > Streptomycetaceae > Streptomyces > Streptomyces sp. CA-106110. The sequence continues at coordinate 8,652,227 of NZ_JBNJNB010000001.1, forward strand.
CGGAGCCGCCCGCACCCCCTTCGTCCTGCTCGTCGTCGCGTTGCTCGGCGGCGGACTCATCGGGCTCCTGGTGCTGAACTCCGCGCTCAGCGAGGGGTCGTTCCAGCTCGACGACCTGCAGCGGCAGACCAAGAACCTCACCGACGAGGAGCAGGCGCTCCAGCGCGACGTGGACGCCTACTCGGCCCCCGACGCCCTTCAGCGCCGCGCCCGTGAACTCGGCATGGTCCCCGGTGGCGACCCCGCCTTCCTCAATCCCGGCGGAGGCGTCAAGGGCGTGCCCTCGGCCGCCCCCCAGCAACCCGCTGCGAGCCCCGCCGCCCTGCGCCCGCCCGAGGTGCTCGGCCCCAACCCCAGCACGGCGGCGCCGTCACCGAGCGGGCGCCCGGCGGCCGGCCCCTCGGCCGCGTCCGGCTCACCGACCGCACCCACCTCCCCGACGGCGTCCTCCACCCCGTCCGCACACCCCTCCACGACCCCCGGCAGGTGACGGAAGTGTCCGACAGGGAACCGCCTCGGCGCCGCGTGCCCGGCCCCGCACGCCCCGACCCCCGGCGCCGCCCGGGTCCCGGCGCCCGCCAGAGCCCAGGCGCCCGGCAGAGCCTTGGTGCCCGCCCGAGGCCCGGCGCCCGCCCCGCGCGGCGCCCGGTCCAGGCCCGCGGCGCCGCGCGGGGTGCCATCCGGCTCGGCAGCCCCCGCCCCCGGCTGCGGATGGTCGGACTCGCCCTGACCCTGGTGCTGATCACCTTTGTCGTTCGGCTGCTCCAGGTGCAGGCCGTGGACGCGAGCGCGTACGCGGCCAAGGCGGACCAGAACCGATATGTCGGCCGCACCCTGGCCGCCGTCCGCGGCGAGATCGTCGACCGCAACGGCATCGAGCTCGCGACGAGCGAGGACGCGTACGACATCACGGCCGACCCGACCCTGTTCACCTCGGACTCGACCGGTGTCCCGGACGCCCCCGAGCAGGCCGCCGCGCTGCTCGCCCCGATCATCGGCCAGGACACCGACGCGGTCACCGAGAAGCTCAGGACCCCCCACACCCGCTATGTCCTGCTGGCCCACCGGCAGACCCCTCAGGTGTGGAACCAGATCAAGGACCTGAAGAACACGCTCGCGACCAAGGCCAGGACGGACAAGGGCACGGTCAACGTCCTCGCGGGCGTCCTCGCCGAGCCCACCACCAAGCGCGTCTACCCCAACGGCGACCTCGGCGCCGGGATACTGGGCTGGGTCAACGCCGAGGGCAAGGGCGGCGGCGGTGTCGAGCAGCAGCTGAACGAGGAGCTGGCCGGCAAGGACGGCAAGATCCGCTACGCCCAGTCGGGCGGGCGGCTGGTGCCCACCGCGGGATCCGCCGAGACACCCGCCGTGGCCGGCTCCGAAGTCGAGCTGACCATCGACCGCGACATCCAGTGGGCCGCCCAGAACGCCATCACCGAGCAGGTGAAGCAGTCCAAGGCCGACCGGGGATACGTGGTGGTGCAGGACACCAGGACCGGCCAGATCCTGGCCATGGCGAACTCGCCCGGCTTCGACCCCAACGACCTGTCCAAGGCCAATGCCACGTCGCTCGGCAACGCGGCCCTCCAGGACGCCTACGAGCCCGGTTCCACCGCCAAGGTCATGTCGATGGCCGCCGTGCTCCAGGAGAACGTCGCCACTCCGACGACCCACGTCGTCGTGCCCAACCGGCTGCACCGCGGCGACCGGCTCTTCCAGGACGACGTCGACCACGCGACCTGGGACCTGACGCTCAACGGCGTCCTCGCCAAGTCCAGCAACATCGGCACCATCCTCGCGACGGGCCAGCTGGGCAAGACGCAGCAGGACGCGAACCGGGTCCTCTACTCGTATCTGCGCAAGTTCGGCATCGGCAGCCCCACCGGCCTCGGGTTCCCCGGCGAGACGAACGGCATCCTCGCACCGCCGGACAAGTGGTCGACGTCGCAGCAGTACACGATTCCTTTCGGTCAGGGCGTGTCGATCAACGCGGTCCAGGCCGCATCCGTGTACTCGACCATCGCCAACGGCGGCGTGCGCGTCGAGCCCACCCTGGTGCGCGGCACGAAGGGCCCGGACGGCCGCTTCACACCGGCACCCAAGCCCGAGGAGAACAGGGTCGTCAGCGACCGGACGGCGAAGACTCTCGCCCAGATGCTGGAGTCCGTCGTGGACGATCAGGAGGGCACGGGCACCAAGGCCCGTATCCCCGGCTACCGGGTGGCGGGCAAGACGGGTACGGCCAACCGCGTGGATCCGGCCACCGGCAAGTACCGCGGCTACACCTCTTCCTTCGCCGGGTTCGCCCCCGCGGACAACCCCCGTGTCACCGTCTACTGCGCCATCCAGAACGCCACCAAGGGCAGCTACTACGGCGGCCAGATCTGCGGCCCCATCTTCAAGCAGGTCATGGAGTTCGCCCTGAAGACGCTCCAGGTCCCGCCCACCGGGGCGCCCGCCGCGAACCTGCCCGTCACGTTCACGCCATGATCAGCACTACGGGAATGACCGACCAGGAACCAGCTCGTGACAACGATCACCCCAGATCCGGGAAACCACGCCCCGCCCTCGTCCCCGCCCACCCGTGCCGCACCACCGGACCACGCTTCGGCCGGGCTCCCTTTTAGCCCCGTCGGGGGTACTCCCGGTACGCTCACCGCCGTGCCACACGCTGATCAGTCCCCCACCACCCAGAAAGGCGCTTCCGTGACATATCCGGGACCGCCGCGACCGGTGCACGTCTCCGCCACTTCCCTCGCGGAGCTCGCCGATCAGCTGGGAGTCGCCGCCCCGGAGAGCGCCGCCGAGGTCACGGGCATCACCCATGACTCACGCGCCGTCCGCCCCGGCGACCTGTACGCCGCCCTGCCCGGTGCCCGGGCCCACGGCGCCGACTTCGTCACCCAGGCCGCCGGCCTCGGTGCGGTCGCCGTGCTGACCGACCCGGCCGGCGCCGAGCGCGCCGCCGCCACCGGACTCCCGGTCCTGGTGGCCGACGATCCACGGGGGCGGATGGGCGAACTGGCGGCCACCGTCTACGGCGACCCGGGACGGGACCTGCTCCAGATCGGCATCACGGGCACCTCCGGCAAGACCACGACCGCCTACCTAGTCGAGGGCGGTCTGCGGACCACCCGCAGCACCGGACTCATCGGCACCGTCGAGATGCGCATCGGCGACGAGCGCATCAAGTCCGAGCGCACCACCCCCGAAGCGACCGATCTGCAGGCCCTGTTCGCGGTCATGCGCGAGCGCGGTGTCGAGGCGGTCGCGATGGAGGTCTCCAGCCACGCGCTGGTCCTCGGCCGGGTAGACGGCTGCGTCTTCGACATCGCGGTCTTCACCAACCTCAGCCCGGAGCACATGGAGTTCCACTCCGGCATGGAGGACTACTACCGGGCCAAGGCGCAGTTGTTCACCCGCAGGCGCAGCCGCCTCGGCGTCGTCAACCACGACGACGAGTACGGCCGCAGGCTGGTGAAGGACGCCGACGTCCCGGTCGTCACGTACTCCGCCGAGGGGCACCCCGACGCGGACTGGCGAGCCGAGGACGTCAAGGTCGGCCCGCTGGACTCCACGTTCACCGTGATCGGCCCCAAGGACCAGCGCGTCGCCGCCAGGTCGCCGCTCCCCGGCCCCTTCAACGTGGCCAACACCCTCGCCGCGATCGTCGCCCTCGTCGAGGCCGGCATCGACCCGCAGACCGCCGCCGACGGCGTCGCCGCGGTGCCGGGTGTCCCGGGCCGCCTGGAGCGCGTGGACGCCGGGCAGCCCTACCTCGCGGTCGTCGACTACGCGCACAAGACCGACGCCGTCGAATCGGTGCTGCGCGCCCTGCGCAAGGTCACCGAGGGCAAGCTGCACGTCGTGCTCGGCTGCGGCGGCGACCGGGACACCACGAAGCGCGCCCCGATGGGCGCCGCCGTGGCCCGGCTCGCCGACACCGCCGTGCTGACCTCCGACAACCCTCGCTCCGAGGACCCCCTGGCGATCCTCGCCACCATGCTCGAGGGCGCGGCGTCAGTACCCGCGCACGAGCGCGGCGAGGTGCAGGTCTTCGAGGACCGTGCCACCGCCATCGCCGCCGCCGTCGCCCGTGCGCGGCCCGGGGACGCCGTGCTGGTCGCGGGCAAGGGCCACGAACAGGGCCAGGACATCGCCGGAGTGATCCGTCCCTTCGACGACCGCCAGGTGCTTCGCGAAGCTATCCAGAAGACTCAGGGATGAACTTGTGATCGCCCTCTCCCTCGCCGAGATCGCAACAGTCGTCGGCGGGCAGATGCATGACATACCGGACCCGTCCGCCCGGGTCACCGGGCCCGTCGTCCGGGACTCCCGCGAAGTGGAGCCCGGCTGCCTCTTCGTCGCCTTCGTCGGTGAGCGCGTGGACGGACACGACTTCGCGCCCGCGGTCGTGCAGGCGGGTGCCGCCGCCGTCCTGGCGTCCCGCCCCGTGGGGGTGCCCGCGATCGTCGTGGACGACGTACAGGCCGCCCTCGGCGCCCTCGCGCGGCACGTCGTACGGCGGCTCGGGGCGACCCTCGTGGCCCTCACCGGCTCCGCGGGCAAGACCAGCACCAAGGACCTCATCGCCCAGGTGCTCCAGCGCAAGGCGCCGACGGTGTGGACGCCCGGCTCGTTCAACAACGAGATCGGGCTGCCGCTCACGGCTCTCAGCGCCACCGAGGAGACGCGGTTCCTCGTCCTGGAGATGGGCGCGCGCGGTATCGGCCACATCCGCTACCTCACCGGGCTGACCCCGCCGAGGATCGGCGTCGTGCTCAACGTCGGCACCGCCCACATCGGCGAGTTCGGCGGCCGGGAGCAGATCGCCCAGGCGAAGGGCGAACTCGTCGAAAGCCTGCCCTCCAAGGACGAGGGCGGCGTCGCGGTACTCAATGCCGATGATCCGCTCGTACGGGCCATGGCGACCCGTACGCCGGCGAAGGTGCTGCTTTTCGGAGAGTCCGACGAAGCGGACGTACGCGCCGAGAATGTGCGACTCACGGACAGTGGACAGCCTGCCTTCAGCCTTCACACACCCTCCGGGTGCAGCGATGTGACCATGCGCCTGTACGGTGAGCACCACGTGTCGAACGCGCTCGCCGCGGCCGCCGTCGCCCATGAGCTGGGCATGTCCGCGGAAGAGATCGCCACCGCGCTCTGCGAGGCGGGCACCCTCTCCCGCTGGCGGATGGAGGTCACCGAGCGCCCGGACGGCGTGACGGTCGTCAACGACGCCTACAACGCCAACCCCGAGTCCATGAGGGCCGCCCTGCGCGCGCTCGTGGCGATGGGCAAGGGGCGGCGCACATGGGCGGTGCTCGGCAAGATGGCCGAGCTCGGGGACGAGGCGCTCGCCGAGCACGACGCCGTCGGACGGCTCGCCGTCCGACTCAACGTCAGCAAGCTCGTCGCGGTCGGGGGCAGGGAAGCGTCCTGGCTGCAACTGGGCGCATATAACGAGGGTTCGTGGGGTGAGGAGTCGGTGCACGTGTCCGACGCACAGGCGGCGGTCGACCTGTTGCGCAGCGAGCTGCGCCCAGGAGACGTCGTGCTCGTGAAGGCGTCCCGGTCGGTCGGACTCGAGAGCGTGGCGCAGGCGCTGCTCGAGACCGGTGCCGAGGGTGAGGTTGCCGCCCGATGATGAAGCAGATCCTGTTCGCAGGAGTCATTGGTCTGTTCTTCACCCTGATCGGCACCCCGCTGCTGATCAAGCTGCTGGCCCGCAAGGGCTACGGCCAGTACATCCGTGACGACGGACCGCGCGAGCACCACAGCAAGCGCGGTACGCCGACCATGGGCGGTATCGCCTTCATCCTGGCGACGATCGCCGCGTACTTCCTGTCCAAGGTCATCACCGGCAAGCCGCCGACCTTCTCCGGGGTGCTGGTGCTCGGCCTGATGGCCGGCATGGGCCTGGTTGGCTTCCTCGACGACTACATCAAGATCGTCAAGCGGCGCTCGCTCGGTCTGCGGGCCAAGGCGAAGATGGCCGGCCAGCTGATCGTCGGCATCACATTCGCCGTGCTGGCTCTGCAGTTCGCCGACGCCCGGGGCAACACCCCGGCTTCCACGAAGCTCTCCTTCGTGCAGGACTTCGGCTGGACCATCGGCCCGGTGCTCTTCGTGGTCTGGGCGATCTTCATGATCCTCGCCATGTCGAACGGCGTGAACCTCACCGACGGTCTCGACGGCCTCGCCACCGGCGCCTCCGTGCTCGTCTTCGGCGCCTACACGTTCATCGGCGTCTGGCAGTTCCAGGAGTCCTGCGCCAACGCGCAGACCCTGACCAACCCGGCCGCCTGTTACGAGGTACGGGATCCGCTCGACCTGGCGGTCGTCTCCTCCGCACTGATGGGCGCCTGCCTCGGATTCCTGTGGTGGAACACCTCGCCCGCCAAGATCTTCATGGGCGACACCGGCTCGCTGGCCCTCGGCGGCGCGCTCGCCGGTCTCGCGATCTGCTCCCGCACCGAGCTGCTGCTCGCGCTGCTCGGCGGCCTCTTCGTCCTGATCACCATGTCGGTGGTCATCCAGGTCGGCTCGTTCCGCCTCACCGGCCGCCGGGTCTTCCGGATGGCGCCACTCCAGCACCACTTCGAGCTCAAGGGGTGGTCGGAGGTCCTTGTGGTGGTCCGTTTCTGGATCATTCAGGGCATCTGCGTCATCGTGGGTCTGGGCATCTTCTACGCGGGATGGGCAGCGGAAAAGTGACCGACTGGCAGGGCAAGCACGTCACCGTCGCCGGACTCGGCGTCTCCGGCGTCCCGGCGGCCAAGGTGCTGCACGGGCTCGGCGCGATCGTCACCGTCGTCAACGACGGCGACGACGAGCGGGCCCGGGCGCAGGCCACGGAGCTGGAGGCGCTCGGCGTCACGGTCCGGCTCGGCGACGGAGCGACCCTGCCCGAAGGCACCGAGCTGATCGTCACCGCACCCGGCTGGAAGCCCGACAAGCCGCTCTTCGCGGCCGCGGCGAAGGCGGGCGTCCCGGTCTGGGGCGACGTCGAACTGGCCTGGCAGCTGCGCGGCCCGGACGCCGCGCCCTGGCTCGCGGTGACGGGCACCAACGGCAAGACCACGACCGTGCAGATGCTGGCCTCGATCCTGAAGGCGGCGGGCCTGCGCACGGCCGCCGTCGGCAACATCGGGGTCTCGCTGCTGGACGTCGTCCTCGGCGAGGAGCAGTACGACGTCCTCGCGGTGGAGTTGTCGAGCTATCAGCTCCACTGGGCCCCGTCGCTGCGCGCCCACTCGGCCGCCGTGCTCAACCTCGCGCCCGACCACCTCGACTGGCACGGCTCCATGGAGGCGTACGCCGCCGACAAGGGCCGCATCTACGAGGGGAATCGGGTCGCCTGCGTCTACAACGTGGCCGACAAGGCGACCGAGGACCTGGTGCGCGAGGCGGACGTCGAGGAGGGCTGCCGGGCCGTCGGCTTCACGCTGGGCACGCCCGCCCCGTCCCAACTCGGCGTCGTGGACGGCATCCTGGTCGACCGCGCCTTCGTCGAGAACCGGCAGAAGAACGCGCAGGAGCTGGCCGAGGTCTCCGACGTCAACCCGCCGGCCCCGCACAACATCGCCAACGCCCTTGCCGCGGCGGCCCTCGCGCGCGCCTTCGGGGTGCCCCCGCAGGCCGTACGGGACGGCCTGCGGGCCTTCACCCCGGACGCCCACCGCATCGCGCATGTGGCGGAGGTGGACGGGATCGCGTACGTCGACGACTCCAAGGCCACCAACACGCATGCGGCGCAGGCCTCGTTGGCCGCGTACGAGTCGATCGTCTGGATCGCGGGAGGGCTCGCCAAGGGCGCGACCTTCGACGAACTGGTCGCCACTTCGGCGAAGCGGCTTCGCGGCGCGGTGCTCATCGGCGCGGATCGTGAGCTGATCCGCGAGGCCCTCGCGCGACACGCGCCGGAGGTACCCGTCGTCAACCTCGAACGGACCGACACTGGGGCGATGCGTGCGGCTGTGCGGGAGGCGCAACGGCTTGCACACGCCGGGGACACGGTGCTGCTGGCCCCCGCGTGCGCCTCCATGGACATGTTCGCGAACTACAACAAGCGCGGGGACGCGTTCGCGGAAGCGGTGCGCGAGCTCGGCTCAGCGGGCGCCTGACGGCGGGTCTCCGCCACGGCGGGTGCGCTTCGGGGACCCTTGGAGGGACGCGTGACTCGGATGTGGTCGGGGCGTCGTCGGCGGTTTCCCGCCGGCGGCACGGTGCCGTGCCAGCCGTTGCCGCCCTGGGGGCGCCCCCGGGGCGGGCGAAGCCGAGCCCGGGGGCGGGACGTTCTGCGACGGCGGGATGGGGTGAGCGCCGGTGGCCGATAGCCGTACGGGCCGTCCTCCCGTCCAGCCCACCCCCAAGCGGCCCGCAGGCTCCCGGGCCCCGCGTGACAAGGCGCTGGTCCGTCTCTACCTCCGCGCCCGGCGGGCCTGGGACCGGCCGCTCACCGCCTACTACCTGATCCTCGGCGGGAGTCTGCTGATCACCGTGCTGGGGCTGGTGATGGTCTACTCGGCCTCCCAGATCACCGCGCTGCAGATGTCGCTGCCCGGGTCCTACTTCTTCCGCAAGCAGTTCCTGGCCGCCTCCATCGGTGCCGTGCTGCTGCTCGCCGCCACCCGGATGCCGGTGAAGCTGCACCGGGCGCTGGCGTACCCGATCCTGGCGGGTGCCGTCTTCCTGATGGTGCTGGTGCAGGTGCCGGGGATAGGGATGGCGGTCAACGGCAACCAGAACTGGATCTCGCTGGGCGGTTCCTTCCAGATCCAGCCCAGTGAGTTCGGCAAGCTCGCGCTCGTGCTGTGGGGCGCCGACCTGATCGCGCGCAAGCAGGAGAAGCGGCTGCTCGGGCAGTGGAAGCACATGCTGGTGCCGCTGGTCCCGGTGGCGTTCCTGCTGCTCGGGCTGATCATGCTCGGCGGTGACATGGGCACGGCCATCATCCTCACGGCGATCCTCTTCGGGCTGCTGTGGCTGGCCGGGGCGCCGACCCGGATGTTCGCCGGGGTGCTGTCCGTCGCCGCGGCCATCGGCTTCCTCCTGATCAAGACGAGTCCGAACCGCATGGCCCGCCTCGACTGCATCGGAGCCACCGAACCGCAGGCGGGTCCCGTCGACTGCTGGCAGGCCGTGCACGGCATCTATGCCCTGGCCTCGGGCGGAATCTTCGGTTCCGGACTCGGTGCGAGTGTGGAGAAATGGGGTCAACTACCCGAAGCGCACACCGACTTCATCTTCGCCGTCACCGGTGAGGAACTGGGTCTCGCGGGGACGCTGTCGGTGCTCGCCCTCTTCGCGGCTCTAGGCTATGCGGGTATCCGCGTGGCCGGACGCACGGAGGACCCCTTCGTGAGGTATGCCGCGGGAGGTGTGACGACATGGATCATCGCTCAGGCGGTGATCAACATCGGTGCGGTGCTCGGCCTGCTGCCGATCGCCGGCGTCCCCCTCCCGCTGTTCTCCTACGGGGGATCCGCCCTGCTGCCGACCATGTTCGCCATCGGGTTGCTGATCGCCTTCGCGCGCGAGGAGCCCGCTGCGCGGGCGGCGCTTGCCATGCGGCAACCCCGCTTTGGTAGAAAGCGGTCTGGAGGCGCCGTGCCCAACCGGGGGCCTCGGAGATGGAACACGATGCGACGGCGTGCCTGAGTGGCGCGTTCGTCCGGAGAGCGGTGAATTTCCGTGCATGTCGTACTCGCCGGTGGGGGGACCGCCGGCCACATCGAGCCCGCGCTCGCCCTCGCGGACGCTCTGCGCAGGCAGGACCCGACCGTGGGGATCACGGCCCTGGGTACTGAGCGCGGCCTGGAGACCCGGCTCGTGCCCGAGCGGGGCTATGAGCTCGCGCTGATCCCCGCCGTCCCTCTGCCGCGCAGGCCCACCCCCGAGCTGATCACCGTCCCCGGGCGGCTGCGTGGCACGATCAAGGCGGCGGAGCAGATCCTGGAGCGCACCAAGGCGGACGCCGTCGTCGGATTCGGCGGCTATGTCGCCCTCCCCGGCTACCTGGCCGCCAAGCGGCTCGGGGTGCCGATCATCATCCACGAGGCCAACGCACGGCCCGGTCTGGCCAACAAGATCGGCTCGCGGTATGCCGCCCAGGTCGCCGTCTCCACCCCGGACAGCAAGCTGCGGGGCGCCCGCTACATCGGCATCCCGCTGCGCCGCTCCATCGCCACCCTGGACCGTGCCGCCGTACGCCCGCAGGCCCGCGCCGCGTTCGGGCTCGACCCGAACCTGCCGACACTGCTGGTCTCCGGTGGCTCGCAGGGCGCCCGCCGGCTGAACGAGGTGATCCAGCAGGTCGCCCCGTACCTCCAGCAGTGCGGTATCCAGATCCTCCACGCGGTCGGCCCCAAGAACGAATTGCCACAGGTGCACCAGATGCCGGGGATGCCGCCGTACATCCCGGTACCGTACGTGGACCGGATGGACCTCGCGTACGCCGCGGCCGACATGATGCTCTGCCGCGCGGGCGCGATGACCGTCGCCGAACTCTCCGCCGTCGGACTTCCGGCCGCCTACGTTCCGCTGCCCATCGGCAACGGCGAACAGCGGCTGAACGCCCAGCCGGTGGTCAAGGCCGGGGGCGGGCTGCTGGTCGACGACGCGGAACTCACGCCCGAGTGGATCCAGCAGAACGTTCTGCCCGTGCTCGCCGACCCGCACCGGCTGTACGAGATGTCCCGTGCCGCCGGTGAGTTCGGCCGCCGGGACGCCGACGACCTGCTCGTCGGCATGGTGTACGAGGCGATCGCGTCGCGTCACCACCAGTAACGCATCGGTGAGTGAGCCGAAGGGGCGCGCACCGGTGCCGGGAGGTCGTGGGGTTCCCCCCCCCGCTCCGGCGAGGCCGGGACACCGGGGGAACGCGGAAGCCCGCAGGGCTGAGCACGACCGGGCTCTCGGCACCGGACGGCGCGCCCCGGAGGCGAACCGCACCGGAACGAGGGAAGGCAGGGAGCGTGGCCGGACCGACCACCGCCGAACGCGGCGAACGGCAGAAGCTGGAGTCCGGTTCGCCCCGGCCGTCCCGTCTGTGGCGATTGCGCCGTCTTCGTATGCTCATCATCCTTACGCTCGCGGTGGTGTTGGCGAGCGGCGGCTCCATCTGGCTGCTGTACGGCTCTCCGTGGCTGCGCGTGCAGCACGTCTCCGTCTCCGGTACGCGCGTCCTCACCCGCGCCGAGGTGCGTGAGGCGGCCGGCGTGCGGCTCGGAACGCCCCTGATTTCACTCGACACCGATGCGATCGAGGCGCGGCTGCGCCGGAAATTGCCGCGAATCGACTCGGTCGAGGTCGCCCGGTCCTGGCCGCAGGGCATCGGGCTGAAAGTGACGGAGCGTACTCCGGTTCTGCTCGTGGGGAACGCCGGAAAGTTCATCGAAGTGGACCGGGAAGGCGTGCGGTTCGCCACGGTTTCGAGCCCTCCGAAGGCCGTTCCCACGCTGCAATTGACCGTGGGGCACTCCGCCGCTCAGCGGCGCTTCGGCGTCGGCCGACTCGACCGTGCCGCGGCCCGTGTGGTCCAGGACATTCCCGCCGCAGTGGCCCGCGACGTGAGGAACGTCAGGGTCGGCTCCTATGACTCCATCTCCCTGGAGTTGAGCGGCGGGCGGACCGTCATGTGGGGCAGTAGCGAGAAGGGCCGGGCGAAGGCGGTCACGCTGATTGCGCTGATGAAAGCGGCTCCCGGCGCCCGGCACTTCGACGTGAGTGTTCCCACCGCCCCTGCGTCATCGGGGAGTTGACGCCGGTCGAAACAGGCCCGCACCCTGATTGGGCAGCGCTACGGCTGATCACATAGGGTGAAAAGAAAGACGGGAGGTTCGGCGTGTTCGTTGAACGTGCGCCACTTGTCGACTTAGTGTCCTGTTCGGAAGAGTCCAAGGAACAGACACACTGGTAACCCTAAACTTCAGGGTTAGGGTTCGGGTCGGCGTTCGGACCGTCCCATTCGGCATCAGCCGTCGGGCCGCGGAGCACCCGCGGGACGGCGGCACGTAATTCGAGGCGAGAGGCCTTCGACGTGGCAGCACCGCAGAACTACCTCGCAGTCATCAAGGTCATCGGTGTCGGCGGCGGTGGTGTCAATGCCATCAACCGGATGATCGAGGTCGGTCTCAAGGGCGTCGAGTTCATCGCCATCAACACCGACGCGCAAGCTCTGTTGATGAGCGACGCCGACGTCAAGCTGGACGTCGGCCGCGAACTCACCCGCGGACTCGGCGCCGGAGCCAACCCGGCCGTCGGCCGCAAGGCCGCCGAGGATCACCGCGAGGAGATCGAGGAGGTCCTCAAGGGGGCCGACATGGTCTTCGTGACGGCCGGTGAAGGCGGCGGCACCGGCACCGGCGGCGCGCCCGTCGTGGCCAACATCGCTCGCTCGCTGGGCGCCCTCACCATCGGTGTGGTCACGCGCCCGTTCACCTTCGAGGGCCGGCGCCGGGCCAACCAGGCCGAGGACGGCATCGCCGAGCTTCGCGAAGAGGTCGACACCCTCATCGTCATCCCGAACGACCGGCTGCTGTCCATCTCGGACCGCCAGGTCTCCGTGCTCGACGCCTTCAAGTCGGCGGACCAGGTCCTGCTCTCCGGTGTCCAGGGCATCACCGACCTCATCACCACGCCCGGTCTGATCAACCTCGACTTCGCCGATGTGAAGTCTGTTATGTCCGAAGCCGGTTCGGCTCTCATGGGCATCGGCTCGGCCCGCGGCGACGACCGCGCGGTGGCCGCGGCCGAGATGGCCATCTCCTCGCCGCTGCTCGAGGCCTCCATCGACGGCGCCCGCGGGGTGCTGCTGTCCATCTCCGGCGGCTCCGACCTCGGTCTCTTCGAGATCAACGAGGCCGCCCAGCTGGTGAGCGAGGCCGCGCACCCCGAGGCGAACATCATCTTCGGTGCCGTCATCGACGACGCCCTCGGCGACGAGGTCCGGGTCACCGTGATCGCCGCCGGCTTCGACGGCGGCCAGCCCCCGGCCAAGCGGGAGAACGTCCTCGGCTCGTCCTCGGCCCGGCGCGAGGAGCCGGCTCCGTCGCGTCCTGCCGACAGCCGCCCGTCCTTCGGCTCGCTCGGCAGCGTCACGCCGAAGGAGGTGCCCGAGCCCGCCCCCGCCCCGGAGCCGGTGAGCGAGCGCCCGATCACCCCGCCGATCCCCTCGTCGCGGACCTACTCGGACAGCACGGCCGAGGAGCTGGACGTCCCGGACTTCCTCAAGTGATAGGACAGCGCGACACCGCGAGCGGCGCGCACTTCGCCTTCACCGACCGGTGGGGCGGGGTGAGCGCCGCTCCGTACGAGGAGCTCAACCTCGGCGGCGCCGTCGGGGACGATCCCGGGGCCGTGACCACCAACCGGGGTCTGGCCGCGAAGTCGCTGGGGCTCGACCCCGGCCACGTGGTCTGGATGAACCAGGTGCACGGGTCCGGCGTCGCCGTGGTGGACGCACCCTGGGGTGAAAACCCAGTGCCCGAGGTTGACGCGATCGTCACCGCACGGCGCGGACTCACCCTCGCCGTGCTCACCGCCGACTGCACCCCCGTCCTGCTCGCCGATCCGGTCGCCGGGATCGCCGCCGCCGCCCACGCGGGCCGGCCCGGCATGGTCGCCGGAGTCGTCCCCGCCGCGGTGCGAGCGATGATGGAACTGGGCGCCGAGCCGTCCCGGATCGTCGCCCGCACGGGACCCACGGTCTGCGGCCGGTGCTACGAGGTGCCGGAGACGATGCGCGCCGAGGTGGCCGCCGTCGAACCGGCGGCACACTCCGAGACCAGCTGGGGTACGCCCGCGGTCGACGTGGCCGCCGGCGTGCACGCGCAGCTCGAACGGCTCGGGGTGTGCGACCGGGCGCAGTCGCCGGTGTGCACGCTGGAATCGGGCGATCACTTCTCGTATCGCCGCGACCGCACCACCGGGCGACTCGCGGGATATGTCTGGCTGGACTGATGGGGCATGACGGACCGTAAGCATCAAATCGCCGCGAACCTCGCGAAGGTCGAGGACCGCATCGCGGCTGCGTGCGCGGCCGCGGGGCGTAAGCGCGAGGAGGTGACCCTGATCGTGGTCACCAAGACCTATCCCGCGAGCGATGTGCGCATTCTCTCGGAACTGGGCGTCCGGGACGTCGCCGAGAACCGCGACCAGGACGCGGCGCCCAAGGCGGCCGCTTGCTCGGATCTGCCGCTCAGATGGCATTTTGTCGGTCAGTTGCAGACCAACAAGGTGCGATCCGTGGTCGGTTACGCGGATTTCGTGCAGTCCGTCGATCGTTCCCGGCTCGTCACGGCGCTTTCGAAGGAGGCCGTGCGGACCGGCCGCGAGCTGGGCTGCCTCATCCAGGTCGCGCTCGACGCGGACGAGAGTGAGCGCGGAGAGCGCGGGGGCGTGGCGCCCCCGGGAATCGAAGAGTTGGGCGACCTTGTCGCGGACGCTCCGGGACTGCGGCTGGACGGGCTGATGACCGTCGCGCCGCTCACCGGAGAGTACGCGGGGCGTCAACGGGCGGCGTTCGGACGGTTGATGGATTTGTCGACCGGCCTGCGCCGAGCCCATCCGGCTGCAACCATGGTCTCGGCGGGAATGAGTGCGGACCTCGAGGAGGCCGTGGCCGCCGGGGCGACACATGTGCGCGTCGGCACTGCGGTACTCGGAGTCCGCCCCAGGCTCGGGTAACGTCGCCAAGAAGTCGGACCACAGCAGAAAATATGGTCATTACCGCCCATAGACGGGCATAACGACCTCGTGGATCGCAGGCACTTGGCAGTCGTCAGCAGATCCACCACAGAGCGGAGGACTCAGAGCATGGCCGGCGCGATGCGCAAGATGGCGGTCTACCTCGGCCTCGTGGAGGACGATGGGTACGACGGCCGGGGCTTCGACCCCGACGACGACTTCGAGCCCGAGCTCGACCCGGAGTCGGAGCGGGATCGCAGGCGGCATGATCCGTCTCACCAGTCACACCAGGCACTTCAGTCTCAAAGGGACGAATCGGTGCGAATGGTGCAGCCGCCGGCACCGCGCGATCCGGCACCCCAATCGGCTTCGCTACCCACGGAATCAGGGCGTCCGGCTCGCATCGCGCCCGTGGCGTCCATCACACAAGAACGTCAGAGTCTGGAGAAGAGCGCGCCGGTGATCATGCCCAAGGTCGTGTCCGAACGAGAGCCGTACCGGATCACCACGCTTCACCCCCGGACCTACAACGAGGCCCGTACCATCGGGGAACACTTCCGTGAGGGCACGCCGGTGATCATGAATCTGACTGAGATGGATGACACAGATGCGAAGCGACTTGTCGACTTTGCGGCCGGTTTGGTGTTTGGTCTTCATGGAAGTATCGAGCGGGTGACGCAGAAGGTGTTCTTGTTGTCTCCTGCTAACGTCGATGTCACGGCGGAGGACAAGGCCCGCATCGCAGAGGGCGGGTTCTTCAACCAGAGCTGAGAGCACCACCGGAGAGAGCGCGGAACAGGGGAGAGGGAAGCACACGGATCATGGGCGTGTTCCTGGAGGTTGTCTACATCGTGCTGATGTGCTTCCTCGTCGTGCTGATTTTCCGGTTGGTCATGGACTACGTCTTCCAGTTCGCCCGCTCATGGCAACCCGGCAAGGCGATGGTGGTCGTTCTGGAGGCCACCTACACTGTCACCGATCCACCGTTGAAGCTTCTGCGGCGGTTCATTCCGCCGCTGCGTCTCGGGGGCGTGGCGCTTGACCTGTCCTTCTTCGTTCTGATGATCATCGTCTACATCCTGATCTCCATCGTGGGCAGCCTCGCGAGGTGAATGTGGACGATACGGTCTTGCCGACTGCCGATGACTACGTTGAGGTGAAGAGATGCCGTTGACCCCCGAGGACGTGCGGAACAAGCAGTTCACGACCGTCCGCCTCCGAGAAGGCTATGACGAGGACGAGGTCGATGCCTTCCTCGACGAGGTCGAATCCGAACTGACCCGCCTGCTGCGGGAGAACGAGGACCTGCGCGCCAAGCTTGCTGCTGCCACGCGTGCCGCGGCGCAGAACCAGCAGAACATGCGCAAGCCCCCGGAGCCGCAGGACCAGCCGCAGGGCATGCGCGGTCCGGGTGCTCCCGTCCCCGCCGGGATATCGGGCCCGCCGCAGCAGCAGATGGGTGGCCCCATGGGTGGCCCGCCCCAGCTGCCGAGCGGTGCCCCGCAGCTGCCCCCCGGTCCGGGTGGACCGGGCGGTCCGCAGGGTCCCGGCCCGATGGGCCAGGGTCCGATGGGTCCGGGGCCGATGGGCCAGCCCCCGATGCAGCAGGCGATGGGTGGGCCCATGGGCGGTCCGATGGGCGGCCCCATGGGCGGCCCCATGGGCGGTCCGGGCATGCCCGGTCAGGGCCCTGGCGGCGACAGCGCCGCGCGTGTCCTCTCGCTGGCCCAGCAGACCGCCGACCAGGCGATCGCCGAGGCCCGCTCCGAGGCCAACAAGATCGTCGGCGAGGCCCGCAGCCGCGCCGAGGGTCTGGAGCGCGACGCCCGTGCCAAGGCCGACGCCTTGGAGCGGGACGCGCAGGAGAAGCACCGTGTCGCGATGGGCTCCCTGGAGTCCGCCCGCGCCACGCTGGAGCGCAAGGTCGAGGACCTGCGTGGCTTCGAGCGCGAGTACCGCACGAGGCTGAAGTCGTACCTGGAGTCGCAGCTGCGCCAGCTGGAGACCCAGGCCGACGACTCGCTGGCCCCGCCGCGCACCCCGGCCGCGCCCTCCCTGCCGTCGCCGGCGGCGCCCTCGATGGCTCCCGCAGGGGCGAGCGCCCCGTCGTACGGCGGCAACCAGGCGATGGGCGGTCACGGTCACGGTGGTCCGGCTGCTCCGTCCTACGGCGGTCAGCAGCAGATGTCCCCGGCGATGACCCAGCCAATGGCGCCGGTGCGTCCGCAGGGTCCGGGGCCGATGGGTCAGGCACCCTCGCCGATGCGCGGGTTCCTCATCGACGAGGACGACAACTGACGGGAACGACCAGGCCGTAGGCGTCGGCAACATTCAGGGCGGGGCTCCGGATTCGATCCGGAGCCCCGCCCTGTTGCTACGCGCGTTCGGGGGTTATGCCCTCTGTGTTCGAGTGTGGGAGCGGTTGTGCGTGCGTACGCAACGCCGAAGGCCCGGGCCCACCAAGATTTTTTCGGTGGCCCGGGCCTTCGCGTGTGCCGCTACGCCTTGCGCAGGCGGAAGGCGAGGGTCAGGGACTCGTCGGTGAACGGCTCACCGTAGCTGTCGTCCGCCTCGCCCTGGGCGAAGTCCGTGGCGAGCACCTCCTCGGCTAGCAGCTCCGTGTGCCGGCTCAGGGCCGCGATGACCTCCGGGTCCGTCGCGGTCCAGCGCAGCGCGATCCGGTCGGCGACGTCCAGGCCGCTGTTCTTCCGGGCTTCCTGGATCAGCCGGATCGCGTCACGGGCGAGGCCCGCCTGCCGCAGCTCCTCGGTGATCTCCAGGTCGAGGGCGACCGTCGCGCCGGCGTCGGACGCCACCGACCAGCCCTCGCGCGGGGTCTCCGTGATGATCACCTCGTCGGGGGCCAGGTCGACCCTCTCCCCGTCGACGTCCACCGACGCCGTGCCCTCGCGCAGCGCCAGGGACAGCGCCGCCGCGTCGGCGTTCGCGATGGCCTTGGCCACATCCTGGACGCGCTTGCCGAAGCGCTTGCCCAGCGCGCGGAAGTTCGCCTTCGCCGTGGTGTCGACCAGCGAGCCGCCGACTTCGGCGAGGGAGGCGAGCGCCTCGACGTTCAGCTCTTCGGTGATCTGCGAGTGCAGCTCCCCGTCCAGGGTGTCGAAGCCGGCCGCGGCGATCAGCGCGCGGGACAGCGGCTGGCGCGTCTTGACGCCCGACTCCGCACGCGTGGCACGGCCCAGCTCCACCAGGCGGCGGACCAGCACCATCTGCTTCGACAGTTCCGGGTCGATCGCGGACAGGTCCGCCTCCGGCCAGGACGCCAGGTGCACGGACTCCACGGCGCCCGGGGTCACCGGCACCACCAGGTCCTGCCAGACCCGCTCGGTGATGAACGGGGTGATCGGCGCCATGAGCCTGGTGACCGTCTCGAGGACCTCGTGCAGCGTGCGCAGCGCCGACTTGTCGCCCTGCCAGAAGCGACGGCGCGAGCGGCGGACGTACCAGTTCGAGAGGTCGTCCACGAAGGCCGACAGGAGCTTGCCGGCGCGCTGGGTGTCGTACGACTCCAGAGCCTGGGTCACCTGGTCGGTGAGCGCGTGCAGCTCGGAGAGCAGCCAGCGGTCCAGCACCGGGCGGTCGGCCGGGGCCGGGTCGGCCTCGCTCGGCGCCCAGCCGGAGGTGCGGGCGTACAGCGCCTGGAAGGCGACCGTGTTCCAGTAGGTCAGCAGCGTCTTGCGGACGACCTCCTGGATGGTGCCGTGGCCCACGCGGCGGGCCGCCCACGGTGAGCCGCCCGCTGCCATGAACCAGCGCACCGCGTCCGCGCCGTGCTGGTCCATGAGCGGGATCGGCTGCAGGATGTTGCCCAGGTGCTTGGACATCTTGCGGCCGTCCTCGGCGAGGATGTGGCCCAGGCACACCACGTTCTCGTACGAGGACTTGTCGAAGACCAGCGTGCCGACCGCCATCAGCGTGTAGAACCAGCCGCGGGTCTGGTCGATGGCCTCGGAGATGAACTGGGCCGGGTAACGGGACTCGAACAGTTCCTTGTTCTTGTACGGGTAGCCCCACTGCGCGAACGGCATCGAGCCGGAGTCGTACCAGGCGTCGATCACCTCGGGCACCCGCGTGGCCGTCTTGCCGCACTGCGGGCAGCCGAAGGTGACCTCGTCGATGAAGGGGCGGTGCGGATCGAGCTCGGACTGGTCGGTGCCGGTCAGCTCGGTGAGCTCGGCGCGGGAGCCCACGACGGTGAGGTGGTCGTCCTCGCAGCGCCAGATCGGCAGCGGGGTGCCCCAGTAGCGGCTGCGGGAGAGCGCCCAGTCGATGTTGTTGTTCAGCCAGTCGCCGAAGCGGCCGTGCTTGACCGTCTCCGGGTACCAGTTGGTCTTCTCGTTCTCCTCGAGCAGGCGGTCCTTGATGGCCGTGGTGCGGATGTACCAGGACGGCTGCGCGTAGTAGAGCAGGGCGGTGTGGCAGCGCCAGCAGTGCGGGTAGCTGTGCTCGTACGGGATGTGCTTGAAGAGCAGTCCGCGCTGCTGGAGGTCCTCGGTGAGCCGTTCGTCCGCCTTCTTGAAGAAGACCCCGCCGACCAGGGGGACGTCCTCCTCGAACGTGCCGTCGGGGCGCACCGGATTGACGACGGGCAGGCCGTAGGCGCGGCAGACCTTGAGGTCGTCCTCACCGAAGGCGGGGGACTGGTGGACCAGACCCGTACCATCCTCGGTGGTGACGTACTCGGCGTTCACCACGTAGTGGGTGCCGCCCGGGGTCTCGGGGAACTCGACCAGCTCGAAGGGACGCCGGTACGTCCAGCGCTCCATCTCGGCGCCGGTGAAGGTCTGGCCCGTGGTCTCCCAGCCCTCGCCGAGTGCCTTGCCGACAAGCGGCTCGGCGACGACGAGCTTCTCCTCGCCGTTCGTCGCGACGACGTAGGTGACCTCGGGGTGCGCGGCGACCGCGGTGTTGGAGACCAGGGTCCACGGGGTCGTGGTCCATACCAGGAGGGCGGCCTCACCGGCGAGCGGGCCGGAGGTCAGCGGGAAACGGACATAGACCGACGGGTCGACGACCGTCTCGTAGCCCTGCGCCAGCTCGTGGTCCGACAGGCCCGTGCCGCAGCGGGGGCACCAGGGGGCCACGCGGTGGTCCTGGACCAGCAGGCCCTTCTTGAAGATCTCCTTCAGCGACCACCACACGGACTCGATGTACTCGGGCTCCATCGTGACGTACGCCTCGTCGAGGTCGACCCAGTAGCCCATACGGGTCGTCAGCTCGGAGAACGCGTCGGTGTGGCGGAGCACGGACTCGCGGCACTTGTCGTTGAACTCGGCGATGCCGTACGCCTCGATGTCCTTCTTGCCGCTGAAGCCGAGCTCCTTCTCGACCGCCAGCTCCACCGGCAGGCCGTGGCAGTCCCAGCCGGCCTTGCGGGCCACGTGGTAGCCGCGCATGGTGCGGAAGCGCGGGAAGACGTCCTTGAAGACGCGGGCCTCGATGTGGTGAGCGCCCGGCATGCCGTTGGCGGTGGGCGGGCCCTCGTAGAACACCCACTCGGGGCGGCCCTCGGACTGCTCCAGGCTCTTGGCAAAGATCTTCTGCTCGCGCCAGAAGTCGAGCACCGCGTGCTCGAGCGCGGGCAGGTCGACCTGGGCGGGCACCTGGCGGTACTGCGTCATCGATCTTCCTCCGGCGGATGTGCTGCCTTCCGTCGGAGGGACGAGAGCCGGGAATGTCGTGCATTCTCCGTACGCCCTGTGCGGCGCGCTCCCGCGGTACCACCCTCCTTGGCTCCCCGGTGCGCCGAACGCGCCGGTGAACCCCCTCATTGGGATCGCGATGCCGGTTCTACCGGCCCTGGCCGTCCCGTGGGCGAAGCCCACTGTCCAAGGCTTTCTTCCGGCGGCTCCGGGGTGATGTTCACGTCGCGCTCGCCCCCGGGCTTCCACCGTCCCCGGGTCGCTCATGGCTGCGTACGCCGCTACTCGTCCCCATCCACGCTTTTCGCTCCGCCCAGTGTACGGCGCCACACGGACGGCGGCCGACCGGATTTCCCTCCCGTGGCCTGGGGACGCATCTGCTTGCCGATGCCCCGAACGGCGCGGCGCGGGTTCCCGGATCGCACAGGACGCCGGAGACGGCGGATTACCCGGCGGAGAGCTGGGCACAACGGATGCAGGCTCGCCGTGCGGCACGCGCGCGGCGGGCGAATCGTTGGCGTGCCCCGTTGCCGCGGACCGGAAGTCGATTTATCGTCCCAGCACGATTCGCGCGCAAGATCACAATATGTGAAGGGGCTGCTCCCATGGTGGCGAAAAAGACCGCCGTACAGCAGTCCGCGTCCGGCAGAACCTCGGATGCGGCCGCCTCCGGCGACTCGCTGTCCAAGGACACGCGCGGGAGGACTCTGGCGAGCCGGACGGCGGGGCTGGTCAAGAGGCTGGGCGCGGCTGTCGGCGTGGCTCCGAGAGGGGCAGGCACCGAGGTCGGGAAGGAGAAGCCGGGCATCGCCCGGACGGCGGCACGGGGACGCACGGGTGCGACGGGGCGACGGGCGCCGGCCGGGAACCCGCACAGTGCCGGGAAGGTCTCCGGGGGCGGCCGAGGGAGGGTCGCCGCCAGGACGTCTGCCGGGCGGACCGCTGCGGGGAAGACGCGGATCGCGGAGGCGGTGGCCCAGGAGGGAAAGGCCCCACGGGCGGCGGGTGCGGCGAAGGGGGCGTCGTCGGAAGCGGCGGGTCCCGCGAAGAAGGCCGGGGCGAGGGCGACGGCCAGGCGGGCGGACTCCACGGCGGGTCCGACCGCCGGGAGGGCGGCCTCCACGGGAGCCAAGGCCCCGAAGGGGACGTCCGCGGCGACGGCGGCCGAGGCGGCCTCGACGAAGACGCCTGGAAAGGCGGCCTCCGGCAAGCGGACGGCCGACCGGACGGCAGCCGGGAGGAAGACGGCCGCCGCCAGGACTACCGTCGGCAGGACGGCCTCCACCACGGGCGCCGCTCGTTCGGCGGCCGCGGGAAAGGCGGTGGCCACCACGCCGACGGGTGGAAAACCGGTCTCCCAGACGGGCGAGACCACGTCGGCCGCCGAGAGGAGTCCCGCGAGGAAGGCAACCGGCAAGAAGGCAACCGGCAAGAAGGCGGCCGGCAAGAAGGCGGCTGCCGGGAAGCGGACCCCTGCCGGGACGGCCGGGAAAGCGGTCCCGTCGAAGAAGGCGGCCGAGGAGAAAGGCGGGCCCAGGAAACCGGTCGCGAGGAAGGCGGCCGGCAAGGAGGCAGCGGAGGCCGGTGCCGGCGTGAGGAAGGCGGCGGCGAAGCAGCCGGCAGCGAAGAGGTCCGTCGCCAAGGAGGCAGCCGTGACCAGCACCGTCGTGAAGAAGGCGACAGCGGCGAAGAAGCCCGCTGCCAAGAAGGCGGCCCCGAGCGCCGTCGACCGGGCGGCAGCGGCGAAGAAGCCCGCCGCCGAGGCGACGGCGGCCAAGAAGGCGGCCGCCGAGCAGACGGCGGCGAAGAGGCCCCCCGGCAAGAAGGCGACCAACAAGAAGGCGGCCGGCGGGAAGACCGCCGCACCTCAGGCGGCCCCTCGGAAGGCCGCTGCCGCGAAGAACGCCGCGAAAGGCGGCACCACGAAGAGCACGCCCACAGGGAGTGCGGCCAAGAAGAGCACGGCCAAGAAGGCGGGCGTCGCGAAGGCCGCGAAGCAGACGGGAGCCACGACGGTGGTTGCGAAGAAGACACCTGGCACGGCCACAGCGGCGAAGAACCCCACCGCGGTCCCCAAGGCACGGGTCGTCGCCGCGGAGCCCGGCGAGCTTGCGGTGCGCCCCGGCGAGGACCCCTGGACCGCCGAGGAGGTGGCCGAGGCGCGCACGGAGCTGGAGTCGGACGAGGCGCGGCTGCGCGGTGAGCTCGACGCGTCCGAGCAGGCGCTGGTCGGCCTGATGCGCGACTCCGGGGACGGCGCGGGCGACGACCAGGCGGACACCGGCACGAAGAACATCACGCGCGAGCACGAGCTGGCGCTCGCCGCCAATGCGCGCGAGATGCTCGAGCAGACCGAACGTGCCCTGGACCGCCTCGACGCCGGGACCTACGGGCTGTGCGAGAGCTGCGGCAACCCCATCGGAAAGGCCCGTATGCAGGCGTTTCCCCGTGCCACGCTGTGCGTGGAGTGCAAGCAGAAGCAGGAACGCCGCTGACGATCCCCTCCTGAGCATCTGGCAGAGTCGGGTGGTGTCGTAGTCTCGTCCTCAGTCAGGGCACCTAGGTTGAGGGACTCACGTGGCAGAGGCGGAGCGCATCATCGGTACGCCGGACATCCCAGACGCGTCGGGGGCCGGGCCGGAGCAGCCCGGCGGGCAGGCACCCGCCGACGGCCCCGGCCCGCGAGAGTCGGGGTCCGGCGCAGCCGAGCGCCCCAAGGGCAGGCGCAGGATCGCGGTCCTGTTCGCGGTCGCCGCCTTCGCCTACACCCTCGACCTGGTCAGCAAGCTGATCGTGGTCGCCAAGCTGGAGCACCACGCGCCGATCGAGATCGCGGGGGACTGGCTGAAGCTCGAGGCGATCCGGAACCCGGGCGCGGCCTTCGGCTTCGGTGAGGCCTTCACGATCATCTTCACGGTGATCGCGGCCGTCGTGATCGTGGTGATCGCCCGACTCGCGCGCAAGCTCTACAGCCTGCCCTGGGCGATCGCGCTCGGCCTGCTGCTCGGAGGCGCCCTGGGCAATCTCACTGACCGTATCTTCCGGTCGCCGGGAGTCTTCGAAGGGGCGGTGGTCGACTTCATCGCGCCGAAGCACTTCGCCGTCTTCAACCTGGCCGACTCGGCGATCGTCTGCGGCGGCATCCTGATCGTGCTGCTGTCCTTCCGCGGCCTGGACCCGGACGGAACGGTCCACAAGGACTGAGCGCCCGGGACTCTCGTACGGCTGTGTCTGCCCCGTCCGGCATACTCGACGGGTGAGCACGCTTCCCGAGATCCGTACCCTGCCCGTACCCGACGGCCTGGAGGGCGAGCGCGTCGACGCCGCCATCTCCCGCATGTTCGGCTTCTCCCGGACGAAGGCGGCCGAGCTGGCCGCGGCGGGCAAGGTGCACGTCGACGGGGCGGTGGTCGGCAAGTCGGAGCGGGTGAGCGGGGGTGCCTGGCTCGAGGTCGAGATGCCGCAGGCGCCCGCGCCGGTGCAAGTGGTCGCCGAGCCCGTCGAGGGCATGGACATCGTGCACGACGACGAGGACGTGGTCGTGATCATCAAGCCGATCGGCGTGGCCGCGCACCCGTCGCCCGGCTGGTCGGGGCCGACCGTGATCGGCGGTCTCGCCGCCGCCGGTTACCGCATCTCGACCTCGGGCGCCGCCGAGCGCCAGGGCATCGTGCACCGGCTCGACGTCGGCACCTCCGGTCTGATGGTCGTGGCCAAGTCGGAGCGCGCGTACACCTCGCTCAAGCGCCAGTTCAAGGAGCGCACGGTCGACAAGCGCTACCACACTCTCGTCCAGGGACACCCCGACCCCACCAGCGGCACCATCGACGCGCCCATCGGCCGCCACCCGAACCACGACTACAAGTGGGCGGTCACGGCCGACGGCAAGCCCTCGGTCACCCACTACGACCTGGTGGAGGCCTTCCGCGCGGCCTCCCTGCTCGACGTCAAGCTGGAGACCGGGCGCACCCACCAGATCAGGGTCCACATGGCCGCGCACCGTCATCCCTGCGTCGGTGACCTGACGTACGGCGCGGACCCGAAGCTCGCCAAGCGGCTCGGCCTGACCCGCCAGTGGCTGCACGCCGTGCGGCTCGGCTTCGAGCACCCGGCGGACGGACAGTGGGTGGAGTTCGAGAGCGCCTACCCCGCCGACCTGCAGAAGGCGCTGGACAAGGTACGTGAGGAGAGCTGGGCATGACCGCCGCCTACGTGATACGGGTCGCCGAGGACCCCGCCGACCGGGAAGTGTGCTTCACGGTCCGCA
Source organism: Streptomyces sp. CA-106110 (assembly GCF_050936285.1). Classification (NCBI taxonomy): domain Bacteria; kingdom Bacillati; phylum Actinomycetota; class Actinomycetes; order Kitasatosporales; family Streptomycetaceae; genus Streptomyces; species Streptomyces sp. CA-106110. The sequence goes on from NZ_JBNJNB010000001.1 coordinate 8,676,848, forward strand.
AGGAGGTCTTCGTCCGTGAGCAAGGCGTCCCCGAGGACATCGAGTACGACGCCTACGACCCCGGCGCCGTGCATGTGCTGGCCGTCCGGGAGGACGGTCTGCCGCTCGGCACGGGCCGGCTGCTGTACGGGGAGGCTGCCGCGGCGAAGAACGGCGGCGACCCGTCCGTGGGGGCCCTGGGACGGCTCGCGGTGACCCGTGAGGCGCGTGGGCTCGGTGTGGGCGCCGCGCTGGTGCGGGCGATCGAGGACGCGGCACGCGCGCGCGGACTGGCGGCGGTGGACCTGCACGCCCAGACCCATGCGCTCGGGTTCTACGAGCGGCTGGGGTACGAGGCCTACGGACCCGAGTTCCCCGACGCGGGGATCGCGCACCGAGCGATGCGGCGCACCCTGTAGCCGAAGGTGCCGAAAAGCCCCGTGGGGAGGGCCGCGTGGCAGGCTGGGGGTCCGCTGTGTGAACGCCGAACTCCCCCGGAGCGCCTGACGTGGATCAGTTGGCCCTGTTGCTCCTGCTGCTGCTCGGGGCCGTGGTCAGCGTCCCGGTCGGGGACCGGCTGAAACTGCCCGCCCCGGTGCTGATGACGCTGGTCGGGATCGCGCTGGCCTTGCTCGACTTCGTGCCGAACGTGAACATCCCGCCCGAGCTGATCCTGCCCGCCCTGCTGCCGCCGCTGCTCTACGCCGCCGTACGCCGCACCTCCTGGCGGCAGTTCGCCGCCAACAAGCGGCCGATCTTCCTGCTGGCGGTGGCGCTGGTCTTCATCACCACGGTGTGTGTGGCCGTCGTGGCCCACACGATCGTGCCGGGGCTGCCGGTCGCCGGCGCGGTCGTGCTCGGCGCGCTGGTCGCGCCGCCCGACCCGGTCGCGGCCACGGCCGTCGCGGGACAGCTCGGGCTGCCCCGCCGGCTGGTGTCGATCCTGGAGGGCGAGGGGCTGTTCAACGACGTGACGGCGATCGTGCTCTACCACGTGGCCATCGCCGTCGCGGTCAGCGGGACGTTCTCGCTGCCGGGCGCCGTGCTCGAACTGGCGCTCTCCGCAGTGGTCGCCCTCGCCGTCGGGCTTGCGCTCGGCTGGATCACCAACAGGCTGCTGGGCATGCTCGACGACGCCACCCTGCAGGTCGGCCTGACGCTTCTGGTGCCGTACGCCTCCTACGTCCTGGCCGAGGAACTGCACGGCTCCGGTGTGCTGGCCGTGCTCGTCACCGCGCTGTTCCTGGCCGAGTCCAAGGACCCGGACGATGTGTTGATGCGCCTGGCCGGGCACACGTTCTGGGACGTGGTGGACACGCTGGTCACCGGGGTCGCGTTCGGTCTGATCGGGCTCGAACTGCCCCTGGCGATCCGCACAGCGTCCGGGCGGTGGGGCGAGCTGCTCGGCTGGGCCGCCGCGATCGTGGCCGTCGTGGTGCTGGTACGGCTCGTGTGGCTGCTGCCCGCGACCTGGCTGACGAAGCGCCTTCACGCCATCCGGGACTACGACGAGGAGATCCCGACGTCCTGGCGGGAGACCATCGTGATGTGGTGGTCCGGGATGCGGGGAGTGGCATCGGTGGCCCTGGCCCTGGCCATTCCGTTGCGGATGGCCGACGGGTCGCCCTTCCCCGACCGGGACGAGATCGTCTTCATCGCGTTCGGGGTGATCATGGCGACGCTCGTGCTCCAGGGACTCACGCTGCCGTGGCTGGTGAAGGGGCTGGGGGTGCGGGCCGACCCGGAGAGCGAGAAGGCGTTCGAGCGCCGGCTGGCGGTCCGCGCGGCCAAGGCGGCGAAACGGAGGCTGAGGGAGATCGAGGAAGTCGAGGAGCTGCCGGAGGACCTGTCCGAGCAACTCCTGCGGCGGGCCTCCGACATCGGCGTGCGGATCAGCCCGGACCTCGCGGACGAGGAGCGGCGCGAAGCGCACCAGCAGCGTGCCAGGCGCCTCAAACGGCTCCGCCGGATCCAGCAGGAGATGCTCAGTGCGGCACGGCACGAGGTGCTCGCGGCGCGCAGCGAACCCGGGGCGGACCCGGAGGTCGTCGACCGGGTGCTGCGTCACCTCGACGTACGCAGTCTGCGCTGACCGCCACGACGGGTGCGCGGGGCCGACGCGCGTGAACGGTCCGGCCGAGCAATCGGTTCGCGGGCGCCCGGCTTTGTACGATCGGGATCATGGCGCGCAATGTGGTGATCAGCGGTGGCGGGACGGGAATCGGGCTCGCGTCGGCGCGGGCGTTCGCCGCGGACGGGGACCGGGTGCTGCTCCTCGGCCGGCGGGCGGAGGTACTGGAGAAGGCCGAAGTGCCCGGGGCATTCACCTACGCCGCCGACCTGAGCGATCCCCACGCGGTGCGCGGCGTGGCCCGGTTCGTGGCCGAGGGGCTCGGCACCGTGGACGTCCTCGTCAACAACGCGGGCGGAAACGGCGGTCTTGAGCCCGGCGCCGCCGTCGAGGAGCCGCTCGAGGCCGTCGCGCACACCTGGACCGTCAACTTCCGGCTGAACGTGCTGACCTCGGTCCTGCTCACGGAGGCGCTGCGGGACCGGCTCGCCTCACCCGGCGGCCGTGTGCTGTTCCTCAGCTCCATCGCCGCCTACCGCGGCTCCGGCAGCGGCGCGTACGCCGCGGCCAAGGCCGCGCTGCATCCGTACGCCTTCGATCTGGCCCGGGAACTGGGTCCGCGCGGGATCACGGTGAACGTGGTCGCGCCCGGGTACATCGAGGACACCGAGTTCTTCGGCGGCCCGATGGACCCGGCGCGACGCGACCAGCGCATCGCGGAGACGTCGACCGGCCGCGCCGGCACGCCGGGCGACATCGCACAGACCCTGCACTGGCTGGCCTCCCCCGGGGCCGGCCACATCACCGCTCAGGTGATCCAGGTGAACGGCGGCGCCGAGCGCGGCCACTGACGCGGCGGTACCTCAGCCCCGGCCCGTCCGCGGCGTCTCGTACGCCCTGTGGACCGGCCCGCCGGGCGGCACATGCCCGTTGCGGCTCGGCGGCTGCTCCGCTTCCGCCGTGTTGACCCGCGGCAGCGCGTACGGGTGCTGGTCGACGAGCCAGCGGATCAGCTGCTCGCGGACCGTGATCCGGGCCGTCCAGATGTCGTCCGCGTCCTTGGCGGTCACCAGCGCTCGCACCTGCATGGTGTTGGGCGTCGTGTCCGTGACCTGGAGGCCGTAGGCGCGGCCGTCCCACGCGGGGCACTCGCGCAGGATGTCGCGGAGCTTGTCGCGCATCGCCTCCACGGGCGCTGCGTGGTCGACGTGGAAGTACACGATGCCGGTCATCTGCGGGCTGCCCCGGGACCAGTTCTCGAACGGCTTGGAGGTGAAGTACGACACCGGCATGGTGATCCGGCGCTCGTCCCACGTCCGTACCGTCAGGAACGTCAGCGTGATCTCGTCGACGGTGCCCCACTCGCCGTCCACCACGACGGTGTCGCCGAGCCGCACCATGTCGCCGAACGCGATCTGCAGCCCGGCGAAGAGATTCGAGAGCGTCGACTGGGCGGCGACACCGGCGACGATGCCGAGGATGCCGGCCGAGGCCAGCAGCGAGGCTCCGGCCGCCCGCATCGCCGGGAACGTCAGCAGCATGGCGGCGGCGGCCACCACTCCGACGACCGCGGCCACCACGCGTGTGATCAGCGAGACCTGGGTGCGCACGCGCCTGACCCGGGCCGGGTCGTGATGGGCGCGGGCGTAGCGGGTGTACGAGGTCTCGACGACCGCGGCCGCGATACGGATCACCAGCCAGGCCGCGGAACCGATCAGCACCAGCGTCAGGGTCCGCCCGACGCCGACCCGGTGCGCCTCGAGGACCTCCGCCTGGTCGTAGGAACCTCTGAGCAGGGCCGCGCACAGGACGAGCTGGTAGGGGACCCGGCCGCGCCGGAGCAGCTCCCACAGGGGCGTCTCGGGGTGCCGGCCGTTCGCCTTGCGCAGCAGCAGGTCAGTGCCCCACCCGATAAGCAGTGTGAGCACGACCGTGCCGCCGACGACGATCACCGGGCGCAGTACGTTCTCCATGCCTTCGAACGTAACCAGGCCCACGGGATCCTGAACCTGTGACCTTGGCCCCGTCGTGAACGCGCTGCTGACGGCACCGTCCGTCCCGGCTGGCACCATGTCCTCATGAACATCATGCTCTTCCACTCGACGTACGGACTGCGGCCCGCCGTCCGGGCCGCCGCCGACCGGCTCCGCGCCGCGGGGCACGAGGTGTGGACTCCCGACCTGTTCGACGGCCGCACCTTCGAGTCGGTCGAGGAGGGCATGGCCTTCAAGGACGAGATCGGCAAGGAGGGGCTGCTCAAGCGGGCGGTCCTGGCCGCCGCGCCCTACGCGGGGCGAGGACTCGTGTACGCGGGGTTCTCGCTGGGCGCCGCCACCGCGCAGACCCTGGCGCTCGGCGACAGCGACGCCCGCGGACTCCTGCTGCTGCACGGCACCTCGGACATCTCGCCGACGGCCTCGGTGGACGCGCTGCCGGTCCAGTTGCACGTCGCCGAGCCGGACCCGTTCGAGACGGACGACTGGCTGAGCGCCTGGTATCTGCAGATGGGCAGGGTGGGCGCGGACGTGGAGATCTACCGGTACGCCGGCGCGGGTCACCTCTACACCGACCCGGAGCTGCCGGACTACGACGAAGAGGCGGCCGAGGCCACCTGGCGGGTGGCGCTCGGCTTCCTCGACAGTCTGTAGCGGTACGGATCCGCCGGGTTATACCGGGTCGTAGGTGCGCTCGACCGTCTGCGTGCCGGTGCGCGTGCGGTACGAACGCGTCCAGGACGAGGTGGCGTTGGCCTTGGTCCGGTCGGACAGGACGTAATAGTCCATCTGCGCCCGGTCGGCGGTGATGTCCAGCACGCCGTAGCCGTGGCGGTCGGTGTCCACCCAGTGGACGTGCCGGTTGGCCGCGCGGATGATCGGCGAGGCCAGGGCCGAGACGGTGCCCTCGGGGACCTTGACGATGTCGTCGAGGTTGTCGGAGGTGACCGAGGTGACCACGAACTCGGTGGCCGCCGAGGCCGACAGCGGGTATGTGCCGGCGTCGACCGGCACGTCGTTGGCCCATGCCATGTGGATGTCGCCGGTCAGGAACACCGTGTTCCTGATGGCGTTGGCGCGCAGGTGGGCCAGGAGTTCGCGGCGGTCGTCGGTGTAGCCGTCCCACTGGTCGGTGTTGAGGGCGATGCCCTCCTGGGGCAGGCCCAGCAGCTTCGCCAGCGGCTTGAGCAGGTCGGCGGTGAGCGAGCCGATGGCGAACGGCGAGATCATCACCGAGTTGCCGACCAGCCGCCACGTGGTGTCGGACGCCTTCAGGCCCGCCTTCAGCCAGTCGAGCTGGGCGCGCCCGGTGATCGTGCGGTCCGGGTCGTCGACCGAACCGCTCGCCGTGGACGCCTGCTGCGACCGGAAGGAGCGCAGGTCGAGCAACGAGAGGTCGGCGAGCTTGCCGAAGCGCAGCCGGCGGTAGGTGGTGCCCTCGATCGCCGGACGGACCGGCATCCACTCGAAGTAGGCCTGCTTCGCCGCCGCCTTGCGGGCCGTCCAGGTGCCCTCGGCGCCCTCGGTGTGGTTGACCGCGCCGCCCGACCAGGCGTTGTCGGCGAACTCGTGGTCGTCCCAGATCGCGATGACCGGCGCCGTGTGGTGCAGGGCCTGGAGGTCGGGGTCGGTCTTGTAACGGCCGTGCCGGGTTCGGTAGTCGGCGAGTGTGATGATCTCGTTCGCCGGGGAGTGCGGGCGGACGACCGTGCCGCGGGTCCCGTACTCGCCGCTCTTGTACTCGTAGATGTAGTCGCCCAGGTGCAGCCAGGCGTCGAGGTCGCCGCGGGCGGCCAGGTGGCGGTAGGCCGAGAAGTAGCCGGCCTCCCAGTTGGCGCAGGAGACCACACCGAAGCGGAGCCCGGGCACCGGGGCGTCGGCAGCCGGGGCCGTGCGGGTGCGGGCGACGGGGGAGTCGGTGCCGCCGGCGGAGAAGCGGAACCAGTAGGTCGTGGCGGGGGCGAGGCCACGTATGTCCGCCTTGACGGTGTGGTCGGAGGCGGCGGTCGCCGTGAGGGACCCCTTGGCGACGATGTCGGTCAGCGCCTTGTCCTTGGCGACGACCCAGCTCACTTCGGTGTCCGGCCCGATTCCGGAGCCGGGCAGCGCGTCGGAGGCGGGCGTCACCCGGGTCCACAGCAGGATGCCGTCGGGCAGCGGGTCGCCGGAGGCCACACCGTGCAGGAAGGCGGGGGCCTCGGCGGCCGCCCGGGCGGGGAGGGCGGCCGCGAGGGGAACACCGAGAACGGCGGTGGCGGCCGCGGCCTTGACGACCGTACGGCGGCGCGGGGAGAGGGAGTTGTCACTCTCCAGTGGTCTGTTTGGTTTAGTCACGGGCGCTCAGATTACTGGCCAGTAGGCGCTTGAGCGGGCGGACCGACAAAAGTTCGCCCGCTCTTCCACCGGCGTTGAATCGCATCCGGTCGTGGAAGACCGCGCCGTTCAACAGCGGCTGCCGCAGCCGTTGTTGTCGTCCTGCGCCTTCGCGCCCCGACGGACGAGGGCCGTGGTGCGGCGGGTAACGCCCGCTCGCACCACGGCCCTTGGTGTCCGTGCCCTGCCGGTCGGTCAGGCCTTGAGGGCCGCCTCGACCACCGAGGTGAAGTCGGCCACCGTCATCGGCGGGTTCTGGCTGCCCGGCGTGGTGAGTATCTTGCCGTCCATGACGAAGCTCGGGGTGCCGGTCACGCCGTCCTTGTTGGTGTCGAACGACTTCGACATCGCCATCGCCCAGGCGTCATAGGTGCCGTTCTTCACCGCGGTCTGGAACTTGGCGTTGTCCTTGAGCGCGGGGACGGTGTTCGCGACCTCGATGAGGTAGCCGTCCTTCTTGAACTTGTCGTCCGTCTCGTCGGGGTGCCACTTCTGCGAGTAGAGCGCGGTCTTGTACTCGAGGAACGCCTCGGGGCTGACGTTGAGCGCGGCGCCCATGGCGCTCAGCGCGTTCTTCGAGCCCTCGCCGCGCGAACCGATCGTGCCCTTGCCGAGGGCGTCGCCGTCGATGAACGTGCCACCGATGTACTGGATCTTGAACTTGCCGGCGTCGATGTCCTGCTTGACGGTCGAGCCGACCGTCTGCTCGAACTGGGCGCAGATCGGGCAGCGCGGGTCCTCGTAGACCTTGAGGGTCTTGGGCGCGCTGCTCTTGCCGATGACCACGGTCGTGCCGTCGGTGCCCGTGGTGTTGGCCGGTGCGACGACCTTCTCGTCCTTCATGGCCTCCCAGTGGCCGGGCTTGTTGGCCTGGACGACGGCGTAACCGATGCCACCGGCCGCGGCCAGAACGGCGACGACCGAACAGGCGACGATGACCTGCCGCCTGACCTTGGCCCGCTTGGCCTGCCGCTCGCGCTCGACACGCAGCCGCTCACGGGCCGCCGTCTTGGCGTCCTGGCTGTTTCGCTTGCTCATTGGGTGATCTCCATGGGAAACGCGCACACGCTGTGCGCGGAATGTGTAAGGGGGACTTCCGGTGCTCGGATGCTTCAGGCGAAGGCGGCCGAGCGCGGCGGACCCCGCCGTCCCAGGGAGTGCGTGAACAGCTGGGTGCGGGTGGTGGTGACGCGGTGGAGGGGGCGCGAAGCCCGGCCCGCCGGGGCGGGCCGTACCGTCACGGCGGCCACCGCGACCAGGAGCGGCCGGAAGGTGGTCGCGGCCACGGCGCGCAGCAACTGGGCCAGAGCCCGCTCGCCGCGGCGCAGCCAGACGGCGGCGAGGAGCCCCACGCTCACATGCGCGGCGAGCAGCAGCCAGGCGGTCGCCGGGTCGGAGTGGGCGAGCAAGGCCGCGACCCGGTCGGTGCCGGTGCCGGTGACCTGGGTCAGCGGGCTGCCCACGCTGCCGCCGCTGCACAGCACGTCCAGGCCGACCGAGTGCAGCGGACCGGTGACCGGGCCGCCCGCCGGGCCGTAGCAGGCACGCTGGCCGGTGGTGAACAGGGTGTCGGCGGTGAGCTCCAGGGGGACCAGCAGGGCGGCGATCTTCCCGAAGCCGCGCTCGCTGCCCGCCAGCATGTACGCGACGGCGAAGACGGCGGCGGCGGTCGCGGCCACCGCCGCCGTCGGGAGCGGGACCTCGGACAGCAGCACGTGCGACGCGGTGCTGAGCGTCACGACCACGGCCGTGAACAGCGCCGCGCGCACGGCTCTGAGCTGGGTCCCGGATATGTCCATAGCGTGGAGAGTGTCGCATGCGCTCCCGTAAGGGCCCCTTAAAGGGCCGGATGCGTTACGGGAGCGTTGTGCGGGACGGGCGGGGCCGGCTCAGAGGCCGGGGATCTGCCCGTTGCGGAACAGGTCCACGAAGATCTGGTGGTCGGCACGCGTACGCGCCCCGTACCCGTGTGCGAAGTCCACCAGCAGCTCCGGGAAGCCTGCCTCGTCGGCTGCGATCGCCGCGTCGATGGCCCGCTCCGTGGAGAAGGGCACCAGGGACTCTCCGGACTGGTCGTCCGCCGCCGCGTGCATCGTGGCCGTGGACCGGCCCAGGTCGGCGACGACGGCCGCGATCTCCTCCGGGTCGTCGATGTCGCTCCAGTCCAGGTCCACGGCGTACGGCGACACCTCGGCGACCAGCTGGCCGGAGCCGTCCAGCTCGGTCCAGCCCAGCCACGGGTCGGCGTGGGCCTGCAGGGCGCGCTGGGAGATCACCGTGCGGTGGCCCTCGTGCTGGAAGTAGTCGCGGATCGCCGGGTCGGTGATGTGCCGGGAGACGGCGGGGGTCTGGGCCTGCTTGATGTAGATCACGACGTCGTTCTCCAGGGCGTCGCTGTTGCCCTCGAGAAGGATGTTGTACGACGGCAGGCCCGCGGAGCCGATGCCGATGCCGCGGCGGCCGACGACGTCCTTGACGCGGTAGGAGTCCGGACGGGCCAGGGACGACTCCGGCAGCGTCTCCAGATAGCCGTCGAAGGCCGCGAGCACCTTGTAGCGGGTGGCCGCGTCCAGCTCGATGGAGCCACCGCCCGGCGCGAAGCGGCGCTCGAAGTCGCGGATCTCGGTCATCGAGTCCAGCAGCCCGAAGCGGGTGAGGGAGCGGGCGTCGCGCAGCGCGTCCAGGAGCGGGCCCTGAGCGGTGTCCAGGGTGAAGGGCGGCACCTCGTCCTGCTTGGCGCCGGTCGCGAGGGCGTGGATGCGCTCGCGGTAGGCCGCGGCGTAGATCTTGACCAGCTCGGTGATCTGCCCGTCGCTGAGCGCCTTCGCGTACCCGATCAGCGCCATGGAGGCGGCGAAGCGCTTCAGGTCCCAGGTGAAGGGGCCGACGTACGCCTCGTCGAAGTCGTTCACGTTGAAGATCAGGCGGCCCGTGGAGTCCATGTACGTGCCGAAGTTCTCCGCGTGCAGATCGCCGTGGATCCACACGCGTGAGGTGCGTTCGTCCAGATAGGGACCGCCGCGCTTCTCGGCGTGCACGTCGTGGTAGAAGAGGCACGCCGTGCCCCGGTAGAACGCGAAGGCGGAGGCCGCCATCTTGCGGAACTTCACGCGGAACGCGGCCGGGTCGGCGGCGAGCAGCTCGCCGAAGGCGGTGTCGAAGACGGCGAGGATCTCCTCGCCGCGTTGCTCGGCGCTGAGCTGCGGAACCGACATCGCTGGGTGCCTCCAGGTACAGGTGGTGCATGACGTGTGGGACGGAGCCGTCCGCCCCCTTCCAACGGACGACGGTACGCGCGAGTGCCCGCGACCCCCGCACGAAGACACGGGCGACAAGGCCCGTGTCCGTCGCACGAAGGTACGGGTGCAGGGCCCGTGTTCGCCGCATGAGGGCACGGCTGCGCGGCCCGTGTCCCCCGGATGAAGGTACGTGTGGAAGAGCGCCGGGTGTCAGTGCCGAGGCATAGACTTCGACGCTGTCCCCCAGACTGTCCGCAGCCTGTCGGACCCCCGTCGACGCCTGTTCGCCTTGGAGGCCGAAGCCGTGTCAAAGCCGCCGTTCACGCACCTGCACGTCCACACCCAGTACTCACTGCTGGACGGTGCCGCGCGGCTGAAGGACATGTTCAACGCGTGCAACGAGATGGGCATGACGCACATCGCCATGTCCGACCACGGCAACCTCCACGGGGCGTACGACTTCTTCCACTCCGCGAAGAAGGCCGGCGTCACCCCGATCATCGGCATCGAGGCGTACGTCGCCCCCGAGTCCCGGCGCAACAAACGCAAGATCCAGTGGGGCCAGCCGCACCAGAAGAGGGACGACGTCTCCGGTTCCGGCGGTTACACCCACAAGACGATGTGGGCGGTGAACAGGACCGGCCTGCACAACCTCTTCCGCCTGTCCTCGGACGCGTACGCCGAGGGCTGGCTGCAGAAGTGGCCCCGTATGGACAAGGAGACCATCGCCCAGTGGTCCGAGGGCATCGTCGCCTCCACGGGCTGCCCCTCGGGTGAGGTGCAGACCCGGCTGCGCCTCGGCCACTTCGACGAGGCACTGAAGGCCGCGGCCGAGTACCAGGACATCTTCGGCAAGGACAAGTACTTCCTGGAGTTGATGGACCACGGCATCGAGATCGAGCGCCGGGTCCGCGACGGTCTGCTGGAGATCGGACGCAAGCTCGGCATCCCGCCCCTGGTCACGAACGACTCGCACTACACGTACGCGCACGAGGCCGGCGCCCACGACGCCCTGCTGTGCATCCAGACCGGCAAGAACCTCTCCGACCCCGACCGCTTCAAGTTCGACGGCACCGGCTACTACCTGAAGTCCACGGACGAGATGTACGCCATCGACTCCTCGGACGCCTGGCAGGAGGGCTGCGCCAACACGCTCCTCGTCGCCGAGATGGTCGACACCACCGGCATGTTCGAGAAGCGCGACCTCATGCCCAAGTTCGACATCCCCGAGGGCTACACCGAGGTCACCTGGTTCAAGGAGGAGGTCCACCGCGGCATGGAGCGCCGCTTCCCGGGCGGCATCCCCGAGGACCGCCAGAAGCAGGCCGACTACGAGATGGACGTCATCATCTCGATGGGCTTCCCGGGCTACTTCCTCGTCGTCGCCGACTTCATCATGTGGGCCAAGAACAACGGCATCGCGGTCGGCCCCGGCCGAGGTTCCGCGGCGGGCTCGATCGTCGCCTACGCCATGGGCATCACCGACCTCGACCCGATCCCGCACGGTCTGATCTTCGAGCGGTTCCTCAACCCCGAGCGCATCTCCATGCCCGACGTCGACATCGACTTCGACGAGCGCAGGCGCGTCGAGGTGATCAGGTACGTGACGGAGAAGTACGGCGCCGACAAGGTCGCCATGATCGGCACGTACGGCACCATCAAGGCCAAGAACGCCATCAAGGACTCCGCGCGTGTGCTGGGCTACCCGTACGCGATGGGCGACCGGATCACGAAGGCCATGCCCGCCGACGTCCTCGGCAAGGGCATCCCGCTGTCCGGCATCACCGACTCCGAGCACCCCCGCTACTCGGAGGCGGGCGAGGTCCGGGGGATGTACGAGAACGAGCCGGACGTGAAGAAGGTCATCGACACCGCCAAGGGCGTTGAGGGCCTGGTGCGGCAGATGGGTGTGCACGCGGCCGGTGTGATCATGTCCAGCGAGACCATCACCGAGCATGTGCCCGTCTGGGTCAGGCACACCGACGGCGTGACCATCACCCAGTGGGACTACCCGAGTTGTGAGTCGCTCGGCCTGCTGAAGATGGACTTCCTCGGTCTGCGCAACCTGACGATCATGGACGACGCCGTCAAGATGGTGAAGTCCAACAAGGGCGCCGACATCGACCTGCTGAGTCTGCCGCTGGACGACCCCACGACCTTCGACCTGCTCCAGCGCGGCGACACACTCGGCGTCTTCCAATTCGACGGCGGCCCGATGCGCTCCCTGCTGCGGCTGATGAAGCCGGACAACTTCGAAGACATCTCCGCCGTGTCGGCCCTGTACCGCCCGGGCCCGATGGGCATGAACTCCCACACGAACTACGCGCTGCGCAAGAACGGCCAGCAGGAGATCACGCCGATCCACCCGGAGCTGGAGGAGCCGCTCAAGGAGGTCCTGGACGTCACCTACGGCCTGATCGTCTACCAGGAGCAGGTGCAGAAGGCCGCCCAGATCATCGCGGGCTACTCGCTGGGCGAGGCAGACATCCTGCGCCGTGTGATGGGCAAGAAGAAGCCCGAGGAGCTGGCGAAGAACTTCACCATCTTCCAGACGGGCGCCCGCAAGAACGGCTACAGCGACGAGGCGATCCAGGCCCTGTGGGACGTGCTGGTCCCCTTCGCCGGCTACGCCTTCAACAAGGCCCACTCCGCGGCGTACGGCCTGGTGTCGTACTGGACCGCCTTCCTGAAGGCGAACCACCCCGCCGAGTACATGGCCGGGCTGCTCACCTCGGTCAAGGACGACAAGGACAAGTCGGCCGTCTACCTGAACGAGTGCCGGCGCATGGGCATCAGGGTGCTCCCGCCGAACGTCAACGAGTCCGAGTCGAACTTCGCCGCCCAGGGTGACGAAGTGATCCTCTTCGGCCTCTCCGCCGTGCGCAACGTCGGTACGAACGTCGTCGAGTCGGTCATCAAGACCCGCAAGACCAAGGGGAAGTACGCGTCGTTCCCGGACTACCTCGACAAGGTAGAGGCGGTGGTCTGCAACAAGCGCACCACGGAATCGCTGATCAAGGCCGGCGCCTTCGACACGATGGGGCACACCCGCAAGGGCCTCACCGCGCAGTACGAGCCGATGATCGACAACGTGGTCGCGGTCAAGCGCAAGGAGGCGGAGGGCCAGTTCGACCTCTTCGGCGGCATGGAGGAGGAGAGCAGCGAGCCCGGCTTCGGCCTCGACGTCACCTTCACCGACGACGAGTGGGACAAGACCTATCTGCTCGCCCAGGAACGGGAGATGCTCGGCCTGTACGTCTCCGACCACCCGCTCTTCGGCCTGGAGCACGTGCTGTCCGACAAGGCCGACGCGGGCATCGCCCAGCTCACCGGGGGCGAGCACGCGGACGGCGCGGTGGTCACCATCGGCGGCATCATCTCCGGCCTCCAGCGCAAGATGACCAAGCAGGGCAACGCCTGGGCGATCGCCACGGTCGAGGACCTCGCGGGCTCCATCGAGTGCATGTTCTTCCCGGCGACCTACCAGCTCGTGTCGACCCAACTCGTCGAGGACGCCGTGGTGTTCGTCAAGGGCCGCCTGGACAAGCGCGAGGACGTGCCGCGGCTGGTCGCGATGGAGCTGATGATCCCGGACCTGTCGAACGCGGGCACCAACGCGCCCGTGGTGCTCACCATCCCGGCGGTGAAGGTCACCCCGCCGATGGTGAGCCGCCTCGGCGAGATCCTCAGCCAGCACAAGGGCGACAGCGAGGTGCGGATCAAACTCCAGGGACCGCGCAAGACGACCGTCCTCAGGCTGGACCGCCACCGGGTCAAGGCGGACCCGGCGCTCTACGGCGATCTGAAGGTCCTGCTCGGACCCGCCTGCCTGGCGGGCTGATCGCCCGGACCGCCCACAGACGCGAGGGGCGCACCCCATTGATGGGTGCGCCCCTCTGTGCGTATCGGGGCTTCAGCAGCCCCACCGGGCTTCAAGGGCCCTGGCACCGGCTTCAGTTGTGGCCGAAGCTCTTCTGCTTCTTACGGGCGACATCCGCGGGACTGCCCTGGGCCTGCGGCGCCGAGGACTGATGTGTCTCCGCTGCGGGCCTGTGCGCCTGCTCCTGTGTCTCCTTGGCCTGTGAGGAGCGGTTCTGCGGGCCGGCCTGCTTGCGGTTCTTGTTCTTGGCCATGGTGATGCCTCCTGTGGGGGATCTAGGGGCCAGGGCCGGGACCAGATTCACATAGGCTGATAAAGAACGCATTTCGTGCAATTACCGTGTGTGACAAAGGTAGTGAGAAGGAAAGGCCCTGTTCCGCCACGCCGAAGATCGAGTTCGGGCCGTTAACCTCGGCGCCGTCGGGCAGACTCGAAAGAAGCCCGAAGCAAACCTCCCGGAAAGAGGGTGGAACGCGTGGACCGCTGCATCGTCCTGGTGGACGCCGGGTATCTGCTGGGGGCTGCCGCCAGCCTGCTCGCCGGGGAGCCCTCCAGGTCCCGGATCACTGTCGACCACGCGGCCCTCATCCAGGGGTTGCGCGAACGCGCCGAGGCGGACACGCAACGACCGCTGCTGCGTATCTACTGGTTCGACGGCGCCCCCGACCGCGTACCGCAGCCCGAGCACCGCAGGCTGCGGGTGATGCCGCGAGTGACCGTGCGTCTCGGGGCGCTGACCCGCAGTGACGGGCGGTGGGCGCAGAAGGGCGTCGACGCCGCGATGCACGCCGAGCTGACCGAGCTGGCGCGCAACCGCGCCTGCTCCGATGTCGTGCTCGTCACCGGCGACGGGGACCTGTTGCCGGGCATGATGGCCGCGAAGGAGCACGGGGTCGCCGTGCACCTGTGGGCCGTGCAGGCGGCCGACGGCGACTACAACCAGTCCGAGGACCTGGTCGCCGAGGCCGACGAACGGCGCGTGCTCGACCGGGCATGGATCACCCAGGCCGTACGGGCCAAGGAACTGGGCGGGATCTGCGCGCCCCCGCCCGCGCCGCGGCCGGAGATCGCCGCGATCCTGTCGGCGCCGCTGCCCGAGTCGGCGCTCCCCGCCGCCACGGAGGGGCCGTCCGTCGAGCCGCAGCACGCCGTCGCGGCCGGCTCGCCGAACGGGACCCAGGAGCGCACACAGGCCCCCAGAGGCGTCCCCACGCCGAAGGACCTCGCGGCACTGCGGGCACCCGGACCCCAGGCGGTGCACCAGCCCGCAGGGGCCACCCTGCGGTGGTCCTCCGACAAGGGCTGGGTGGACCGGCCCGTCGCGGCCGAGTCGCCGGACGCCGCCTCGCTGCCGACGCTGGCTCAACTGACCACCGCGGAGCAGCGCTGGGCCGACCGCGAGGAGGACATCACCACAGTCGGCGGCGATCCCTACGAGGTGGGACAGGTGTTCGCGCGGCGCTGGATCGGGCGGCTCGCCGACCAGTCGCATCTGCAGAAGCTGTCGGACATGTATCCGCGCGTGCCGCACCGCATCGATGGGGAACTGCTCCGGTACGCGGCACGGTTCGGCCTGCTCGCGCACAAGGACGACCAGATCGACGAGCACGACCGCTACGCCATCCGGGCGGGGTTCTGGCGGGAGATCGACCAGCGCACGGCGACGGAACACGCCTCCGCGGGGGAGTGACCCACCGGGCCGGTGTCCGGGCCCCGGGAACCGTGCGGTGCGCCGCACCCCGTACCCTCGTCCCTTGTGAGTACGCGCACCGCACAGGCACAACCGCAGGGTCGCGATGTCGTGTGCGCCGTGCGCGGGCTGACCAAGACCTACCCGGCGGTACGGGGCCGGCGCGGCACGCCGGGAACCCCCGAGGTGCGGGCCACCGACGACGTGCGGATGGACATCCGGCGCGGGGAGATCTTCGGGCTGCTCGGGCCGAACGGCGCTGGCAAATCCACCCTTGTACGGCAGCTGACGGGACTGATGCGCCCCGACCGCGGCAGCGTCGAGATCCTCGGGCACGACATCGTGCGCCATCCGGAGCGGGCCGCGCGCATCCTCGCCTATCTGGGGCAGGAGTCCAGCGCCCTGGACGAGCTGACCGTATCGCTCGCCGCCGAGACGACCGGAAGGCTGCGCGGTCTCGGTCTCGGGCAGGCCCGTGCGGAGCGGGACGCCGTCCTCGAGGAACTCGGGCTCACGGCGGTCGCCTCCCGCCCGCTCAAGAAGCTCTCCGGCGGTCAGCGCCGGCTCGCCTGCTTCGCCGCCGCGCTCGTGGGCGAACGGCCCCTGCTGGTGCTCGACGAGCCGACCACCGGGATGGACCCCGTCGCCCGCCGGGCCGTGTGGGCTGCCGTGGACCGGCGGCGGGCCGAGCGTGGGACGACCGTGGTGCTGGTCACCCACAACGTGATCGAGGCGGAGACCGTGCTCGACCGGGTCGCCGTGCTCGACCGGGGCCGTGTCATCGCCTGCGACACCCCGGCGGGGCTTAAGGAGCGGGTGGCGGGCGAGGTGCGGGTCGAACTGGTGTGGCGCGAGCAGGCGCCGCTGGAGGTGCCCGAGGTGGCCGCGCTGCGTGCCCACGCCGTCGAGTCAGGCCGCCGATGGTCGCTGCGGATGGCCCCCGAGGAGGCACGCGCCGCCGTCGCCACCGTCACCGGCGGTGCCGCCTTCACCGCTCTCGACGACTTCACACTGGCCACGCCGAGCCTTGAGGACGTCTACCTCGCACTCGGCGGCGGCAGCACCCAGGGGCTGGTGAAGGCATGAGCGCGCGGGGCACCGTGGCCGTACGCAGCGGTAAGGGCGCCGTGTCCGTCGGGGGCGGGGCGGCGGCAGGAACGAAGAGGAGCAGCGCGACGTGAGTGTCGTACCCGCACAGGTTCTGCCCGGCGCAGCGGCGGTGGACGGCGGCTTCCAGGACACGGCCGCCCTCGGCCCCCGGGCGCGGCTGTGGCCTTCGCTCGCCGCCGTGTACCGGGCGCAGCTGTCCCGGGCCCGGGTCGCGCGGATCCCGCTGCTCTTCGTGGCGACGTTCCAGTCGGTCGGCATCATGATCATGATGCGGGGAGTGGTGAACGGCGGGGCCGACGCACGCTCCGTGGTCGCCGGGTCGTCCGTGCTGGTGGTCGCGTACGTCGGACTGAACCTGCTGGCGCAGTACTTCGGCCAGCTGCGCGGCAGCGGTGGGCTCGACCACTACGCCACCCTGCCGGTGCCGGCGGCCGCGGTGGTGCTGGGAGCGGCGGGGGCGTACGCGTCCTTCACCGTGCCGGGAACCGTGGTGACGGCCGTGTTCGGGAGTGCGCTGTTCGGGCTGCCGCTCGCCCATCTGTGGGTGCTGGTCGCGGTGATCCCCCTTGCCGGGGCCGCGCTGTCCGGGCTCGGCGCCGCGCTCGGCCTGCTCGCACCGCGGCCCGAGCTCGCCACGCTGCTGGGCCAGTTGGGTATGTCGGCAGCGCTGCTCCTCGGGGTGCTGCCGGCGCACCGGATGCCGGAGGCCGTGCGGTTCGCGCGGGATCTGCTGCCGTCCACGTACGGTGTGGAGGCGCTCGCGCGGACCTTCGCGAACCATCCTGACTGGGCGTCCGTACTCGGAGACCTCGGCGTGTGCGCGGCTGTCGGTGTGGCCTCGCTGGCCCTGGCGACCTGGGCCTACCGCCGGGCGGCCGTCCGATGACGCCTCTGACAGACTCGACTGGCAGGATGTGAAGGTGACCGCTCCGTTGACTCCGCCTCCGCCGCCGCATGAACAGTCCCCGCATTCTTCGCCCCATGCCTGGCAAGCCATGTCCGTCCCGCCGGGAGCCGGACCCGCCCCGCACGGTGCCACCTCCCTGTACGGGACGGAGGGCCCCGGTATGAAGACCGAGGTGCGGGACGCAGCCGTGATCACGGTGGGCGTCGCGCTCGCCGGGGTGCTGCTCGGGGTGCTGTGGGCGTGGCTGGCGCCCCGTGTGCCGCTGGTCGGGGACCTGGTCGACAAGAACTGGGTCGTCTATCTGAAGGACACCGAGGGGGAGCAGGCCATCGGGGTGGACGGGGCGTTCACCCTGCTCGCCATCGGCTTCGGTGTCGTCAGCGCCCTGATCGTCTTCCTGGTGCGCAGGCGCGGCGGGGTGCCGCTGGTCGTGGCGCTGGCCGTGGGCGGGCTGCTCGGATCGCTGATCGCCTGGCGCATCGGGGTCTGGCTGGGACCCTCGCAGAACGTGATCGCGCACGCCAAGGCGGTGGGCACGGGCGTGACGTTCTCCGCGCCGCTGAAGCTGGGCGCGAAGGGTGCGTTGCTGGCGTGGTCGGTGGCCACGCTGGTGGTCCACCTCGGGCTCACGGCCCTGTTCGGCCCGCGCGACCCTGACCCCTACGGGGCACCGTACGGGTCAGCCGTGCCGCCCGCGTAAGGGGTACACGGCTCACAGGGTCCACGGCGCGGGTGGACGCCCGTGGGATCCAGGCCGCTGCCGCCTCCGTCCCCTCCCGGGACTCCGCCGAGCGCCGAAGCAGCCGAGGGCGGCTGCCCGGCGCCGGATTCAGGGCGTGTTCACGCCGGACGGTGGCCGTGGTTCGCGTGGCCCTTCTTCATGCGCCATTTGCGCTTGCGCGTCCTCTTCGACATATTGCCGTACTAGCCGAGAACGGCCCGTACGTCGAGCGGTCACGTCGGACGGTCACGCGCGTGCGATCGGCGCCAGGGTCGCCTCCGTGACGTTCGCCAGGTCACCCGGGGCCAGTTCCACCTCGAGGCCGCGGCGGCCCGCCGAGACACAGATCGTGGTGTGCGCCGACGCCGACTCGTCGAGCACGGTGCGGAGCTTCTTGCGCTGACCAACCGGAGAGATGCCGCCGCGCACATACCCCGTCGTACGCTCCGCCAGCGCCGGGTCGGCCATCACGGCCCGCTTGCCGCCCACCGCGGTCGCCAGTGCTTTCAGGTCCAGCGAGCCCGCCACCGGGACCACCCCGACCACCAGCGCGCCGTCCACGTCCGCCACCAGCGTCTTGAAGACCCGGTCGGGGGACACGCCCATCGCCTCGGCGGCTTCCTCGCCGTAGGAGGGATGGGACGGGTCGTGCTCGTAGGAGTGGACGGTGAATTCCATCCCAGCGGCCGTCAGCGCCACCGTCGCGGGCGTCCCGCCCGGCTGCTGCTTCTTCGTCTTCTTAGCCATCCCGGCCGTTCCTCGAGGGTGCGCGTCAGTTCAGACTCGTCGGACCGCGCGTCAGCTCCGACGCCGGCAACGACGGCAGACTACGGATGATCGCCGTCTCCGAGCGAAGCAGTTTCAGCTCGTCACGGAGCCGGGAGGCGGTGTCCGGGGCCTGGAGAAGCCGCTGCTTCGTCGGCGTGTCCAGCATCACCGCCGCCGCGACCAGATAGGACACCACCGCCGGTTCGTCCGGCAGGTCCGCGCCCGTCGACAGCGACCTCTCGCGGGCGCCCGCCAGCCGCTTCTGGTACTGCCGGAACGCCCGCAGCACGCCCTCGGCGAGCGCGCCCGCCTCGTCGCCCGGCTCCTCCGCCAGCTCCTCCAGCTCCGCCGTCAGATAGGGGCCCGACGCGTCCACCGAGAGCAGACGGACGCGCGTGGTGCCCGTGGCGAGCGCCTCGAAGGTGCCGTCGGCCCGCTCCCGGATCGTGGCCGCGTCGGCGATGCAGCCGACCCCGTGGAACGCCTTGGCCAGATCGGGGCCGAAGCCCGCGGCGGGTCCGCGCGCGGGCAGCGCCGTCGGATCCGGCATGCCCGGGGCGCTGGGCGCCACCTCGTGGCCGTCGCGGATCGCGACGACGGCGAAGCGGCGCGGTTCGTCCTCGGGGGTCTTCAGGAGCTCGCGCATCATGGCGCGATAACGCTCCTCGAAGATGTTCAGCGGGAGCACGAGCCCCGGGAACAGCACCGAGTTCAGCGGAAAGAGCGGGAGCCGGACGGTGGTCACGACGGGAAAGCCTAATGGTCGCGAGCGGGCGCGCGTCCGGCATGCTCACTCCGCGGAAGGAGCCGGCGCACCGAATCCGCGGATCGTGCCGCCGCCACCTCCCGGAGCACGCCCTGCCGCAGGTCCAGGAACACACCCAGGGGATCGTCACCGACGCGGTCCCACGGGAACGACGTGGCGTACGGGCCGGTCATGCGCAGCTGCGTCAGCGCGTCCTCCCAGCGACTCAGCCCGACCAGCACGAAGGTGAGGAGGTTGCGTGCCTCGGCGAGCCCCGGGTCGCCCGCCGCATACCCCACGGACAGTGCGGCCGCCCGGTCCGCCGCCGCGTCCAGCCGGCCGCGGTCCACGACCGCCCCGCCGTCGTCCCGCAGATAGGCGTAGGCCGCACGCAGCGGCAGCGCCTGCACCAGGGAGCTGGGCAGAGCGTCCTGGGCGGCGGTCTCGGCGAAGTCGAAGCACTCGCTGTGCGACCCGTGCCAGGACGAGGAGAGATGGCGCAGGGCCGCCACATGACAGCCGTAGTGGTGCGGGGAGCGGCTCACCGCCTCGCCCCAGAGCCGCTCGAACTCACGGTGCCCCGCGCCGGTGCCGTGGGCGTGGTCCAGCGCCACCCGCCACGGCACCGGGTCGCGCGGATCGCCCTCGGTGGCCGCCTTGACCAACGGGGCTACCTTGCGCAGGAGTTCGGCGCGAGCAGGCGACTCCCAGGCGCCGGCCAGGGCCAGTTCCGCCTTCACCAGCAGCGCGTCCGGATCGTCCGGTGCCAGGGCGCACCAGTCCGCGAACCACTCGCCGCGCGAGCGAGCGAAGGCCGCCAGCCGCACCACGTACCGGTCGCGGTCCTCCCACTCGGCGGCCTCCCGCGTGGTCGCGAGCAGTGTGGCCGCCGGGCCGTGATCGCCGCGGCCCGCCGCGACCAGCACCGGTGCGAGGCGCCCGTCGGGCGCGTCGAGCAGGACCTCGTCGTCCGCGGGCAGCCCGGCGGCGAGGTGGGGGGAAGTCCGGCCCGGACGGGTGAACGCGCGCAGCATTGCCATGGTGTCGACCATTGAAAAGCCGCAGGTCGGGGATGCGCCAGAGCTGTCGCGGAATCCCTGGTTGGTTGTACGCCCGGCAGTCAAGAATAGGTAAAATGCAACTGTTTCATGGGTGTTGGGCCCCTATGCGCAGACCGCCCGGCCGGAGGCCGTCAGCCCCGCCGCAGCAGCCTCGTCGCCCCCGCCGCGACCGTCGTCGCCAGGATCCAGCCCAGCAGGATCACCACCGCGGACAGCCACTGCCAGCTGCCGCTGAGCTGCCACTGGCCCACCTGGCCGAGGTCGATGACCGGCAGCAGCAGATCGAGGGCGAAGAGGGAGGGGTTCCACGCCGGGTGGCCGTCCTTGTTCACCGGCGGATGGCTCGCATGCGAGAACGCGAGTGAGGCCGCCGCCCACAGCACCGCCATCCACACCGCCGCGCGGCCCGGCCGGTAGCCGTAGGCCACCGTCCAGTCCTGCGCGTACCCCCACAGTTTGGCCGCGAGAGGCAGGGTCTCACGGCGGCGGCGCTGCTTGGCGAGCAGCACCTCCCGCGCGTCCTCGTCCTCCCCGGAGTTGCGCAGCACGGTCGCGAGCCGCTCGTACGGCTCCGGGTGGTACTCGGCGGTCGCCGCCGCCACCCACTCCAGGCGCCGGGCGAGCGGGAAGGCGTCCTGAGGGACGAGGTTCTCGTAGGTGAAGCCGCCCATGTGCAGGTTGCCGAGGGCCGGCCAGCTCGTCCACCGGTCGACGAGGGTCACGATCCTCGCTCCGGAGAGGACCACCTTCCCCCGCTCGGGCCGCTCGCCCAGGAAGCGCAGCTCGGGCGCCTGCACCCGGCGCAGGGACAGCTCCTGGTCGTCGTCGAGCACGAACCGGGCCTGGTCCAGGTCGAGCGCGTCACCGAACCGCCCGTCGTCCAGCCGGACCCCGCCCCGGCACTCGAAGCGCTGCACCCGCGTTCCGCGCGCGGGTGTGGTGCCGCTGGTCAGCAGCGGATTGCCGATGCCCGCGGGGGTGAGATACAGCGTCCGCTCGACCGTCAGCTGGGGGGCGTTCAGCGCCAGCCGGGTGTACGGGTTGTTCAGCCGGGCCCCGCGCAGGCTCAGCGAGACGCCGACGGTGGCGCTGCGCAGGCTCAGCTCGCCGTGCGTCTCCAGCATCTCGGCCTGCAGGTCCTGTCCGACGGTCAGCCCGTCCGCGATGATCGAGCGGCCGCGCCGGTCCTGGTGGACGACGGCCTGGTTGAGCAGCAGATCGGTGCCGATGTGCGCGTCGGTGAGCCGTACCCCGTTGTGGAAGCGGCAGCGGGGCAGGTGCAGATCGCCCTCGGTCTGCAGCCGCGCCGCCTCCAGCCGCGGGACCGAGCAGTCCGCCAGCCGTACGGTCGTGAAGCGGGCCTCCGGCAGCAGGACCTCCTTCTCGAACCGGCAGCCACTGAATTCCACGTAGGGCACGATCGTGCCGCCGGCCAGATCCAGCGTGTCCGTGATCTGCACTCCGGTCAGCTTGAGGGAGGCGACCCGGCCCGCCAGCGCGGGCGGCCCGTCCAGGAGCAGCCATGCCACGATCCGCGCCCGGACACTGCGCTCGGGTCCCCAGGGGTGCTCGCCGTGCGGATCGTCCACGGCGGCGTCCCCACTGCGCAGGTCGTAGACGCTGCCGTCGCGGAAGGCCTGCCACATCCCGGCCTCGGCGGCGGTCAGATCCTCCGGCGGCTCGCCGGTGCGGATGCCGGCACCCTCGGTCACAGCACTTCCCTCCCTCCCCGGCTACTCGCGGGTTTCGTACCGACCGTTGATGCCCGCTGTGTGACGGACCGAACGCTATTGGTGAAGATGATCTTCCGGGTTCGGTACCGGCCACCCTGATCCGGCCACCCGGGCGCCGCCTCCGGTATCGGATCCGGCCGCCCGCGAGACCCGGGAACCGCGAGCCGGGCAGCGCCCCCTGGCCGCCGCGGCCGGGCCGGGGACCGGGCGGCACGGGTGGGTGGCCGCAGCGACGGCGGCGGGTCCGACACGCGCGACTGCGGGTCCCGGGTGGTGCCCGTTTCGCCGCTCCCGGCCCTCCCCACCACCCGCGCTCCGGCCGCCACGGAAGCGGCCCGCGCGCCCACGCTATGTATCAGCCATTGATACGGCCGTCCAGCGGAGCAAGGCCGTCTGAGAGAATTGGCCCTGTGATCTCCCGAATCGATCTGCGCGGCGACGCCCTCCCCGAGGGTCCCGCCCTGCGTGACCTGCTGCCCCGAGCCGACTTCGACGTTCAGGCCGCCCTGGAGAAGGTGCGTCCGATCTGCGAAGCCGTGCATCATCGGGGCGACGCGGCGCTGATCGACTTCGCCGAGAAGTTCGACGGGGTGCGCCTTGAGTCCGTACGGGTCCCGGCCGAGGCGCTCACCAAGGCGCTCGACCAGCTCGACCCGGATGTGCGCGCGGCCCTGGAGGAGTCCATCCGCCGTGCCCGCCTGGTCCACCGCGAGCAGCGTCGCAGCGCACACACCACCCATGTCGTACCCGGCGGCTCGGTCACCGAGAAGTGGGTGCCGGTGCAGCGCGTAGGCCTCTACGCGCCCGGCGGACGCTCGGTGTACCCGTCGTCCGTGGTGATGAACGTGGTGCCCGCGCAGGAGGCCGGCGTCGAGTCGATCGCCCTCGCCTCCCCGGCGCAGGCCGAGTTCGGCGGACTGCCGCACCCCACGATCCTCGCCGCCTGCGCCCTGCTCGGCGTCGACGAGGTGTACGCGGCGGGCGGCGCGACCGCGGTCGCGATGTTCGCGTACGGCACCGAGTCCTGCCCGCCCGCCGACATGGTCACCGGCCCCGGCAACATCTGGGTGGCCGCGGCCAAGCGCTACTTCACCGGCAGGATCGGCATCGACACCGAGGCCGGACCCACCGAGATCGCGGTCCTCGCGGACGAGACGGCCGACCCGGTGCACGTGGCCTCGGACCTGATCAGCCAGGCCGAGCACGACCCGCTCGCCGCCGCTGTCCTCGTCACCGACTCCGCCGAGCTCGCCGACGCGGTGGAGAAGGAACTGGCGCCGCAGGTCGAGGCCACCAAGCACGTCGAGGACCGGATCCGTCCGGCGCTCGCCGGGAAGCAGTCCGCGATCGTGCTCGTGGACGGAGTCGACGAGGGCCTGCGGGTGGTCGACGCCTACGGTGCCGAGCACCTGGAGATCCAGACGGCGGACGCCGCCCGGGTCGCCGAGCGGGTACGGAACGCGGGCGCGATCTTCGTCGGCCCCTGGGCGCCGGTCTCGCTGGGCGACTACGCGGCCGGCTCCAACCATGTGCTCCCGACCGGCGGCTGCGCCTGCCACTCCTCGGGACTGTCCGTCCAGTCGTTCCTGCGCGGCATCCACATCGTCGACTACACGAAGGACGCGCTGGCCGATGTGGCGCACCACGTGGTGACGCTGGCGGAGGCGGAGGACCTGCCTGCGCACGGCGCGGCGATCAAGGCCAGGTTCGGCTGGAAGGTGCCTGAGAGCAAGTGAGCTTCGGAATCGACGATCTCCCCGTACGGGACGAACTGCGCGGCAAGTCCCCTTACGGAGCGCCCCAGTTGGACGTCCCCGTACGGCTGAACACGAACGAGAACCCGTACCCGCTGCCCGAGCCGCTGGTCGAACGGATCACCGAGCGTGTGCGCGAGGCCGCCCGCGATCTCAACCGCTACCCGGACCGGGACGCGGTCGAACTGCGCACCAGGCTCGCCGAGTACCTGACGAAGACCGGCGGGCACGAGGTCGGCCTCGAGAACGTCTGGGCGGCCAACGGCTCCAACGAGGTCATCCAGCAACTGCTGCAGACCTTCGGCGGACCGGGCCGCACGGCGATCGGCTTCGAGCCGTCGTACTCGATGCACGCGCTGATCGCCCGCGGCACGGGCACCGGCTGGATCTCCGGCCCGCGGGGCGAGGACTTCACGATCGACGTCGCGGCCGCCGAGCAGTCCATCGCCGAGAACCGGCCGGACGTCGTCTTCATCACGACCCCCAACAACCCCACCGGCAATGCGGTTCCCGCCGCGACGGTCCTCGCCCTGTACGAGGCCGCCCAGGCGGCCAAGCCGTCCATGGTCGTCGTGGACGAGGCGTACATCGAGTTCAGCCACGGCGCATCGCTGCTGCCGCTGCTCGAAGGTCGGCCGAATCTCGTCGTGTCGCGGACCATGTCGAAGGCGTTCGGGGCCGCCGGCCTCCGCCTCGGCTACCTGGCCGCGCACCCCGCGGTCGTGGACGCCGTCCAGCTCGTACGGCTGCCGTACCACCTGTCCGCGGTCACCCAGGCGACCGCTTTGGCCGCGCTGGAGCACACCGACACGCTGCTGAAGTACGTGGAGCAGCTGAAGTCCGAGCGGGACCGGCTGGTCGCCGAACTGCGCGCGATCGGCTACGAGGTCACCGAGTCCGACGCGAACTTCGTGCAGTTCGGACGGTTCGCCGACGCCCACGAGGCCTGGCGGAGGATCCTCGACCGGGGCGTCCTGGTCCGGGACAACGGCGTACCGGGGTGGCTGCGGGTGTCCGCCGGAACCCCGCAGGAGAACGACGCGTTCCTCGACGCGGTACGTGAACTGAAGAAGGAGCAGAGCGCATGACTCGCGAGGGGCGCCTCGGAAGAATCGAGCGCATCACCAAGGAGACCTCGGTCCTGGTCGAGATCGACCTCGACGGCACCGGGAAGACCGACATCGCGACGGGTGTCGGTTTCTACGACCACATGCTGGACCAGCTCGGCCGGCACGGTCTGTTCGACCTGACCGTCAAGACCGACGGCGATCTGCACATCGACACGCACCACACGATCGAGGACACCGCCCTCGCGCTCGGCGCCGCCTTCAAGCAGGCGCTCGGCGACAAGGTGGGGATCTACCGCTTCGGTAACTGCACGGTCCCGCTGGACGAGTCGCTCGCCCAGGTCACGGTCGACCTGTCCGGCCGCCCCTACCTCGTGCACACCGAGCCCGAGAACATGGCCCCGATGATCGGTGAGTACGACACCACCATGACCCGGCACATCCTGGAGTCCTTCGTGGCCCAGGCGCAGATAGCGCTGCACGTGCACGTGCCGTACGGACGGAACGCGCACCACATCGTGGAGTGCCAGTTCAAGGCCCTGGCGCGGGCGCTGCGCTACGCGAGCGAGCGCGACCCCCGCGCCGCCGGCATCCTCCCCTCCACGAAGGGCGCGCTGTAAATCCATGAACGGTCTGTCCACCGTCCTGATCGTCGTCGGCCTCTTCCTCGTCGGCGGAATCATCTCCTTCGCCAAGCAGCAGATGCCGAAGAGCCTCATCGTGCTGCTCTCGATCAGCGCGGGCCTGTGTCTCGTCGCGGGCGTCATGCGGCTGGAGGTGTGGAATTGAGCAGTACGGGCACGAAGCCGCGCGTCGTCGTCTTCGACTACGGCTTCGGCAACGTGCGCTCCGCCGAGCGCGCCCTCGCCCGCGCGGGAGCCGACGTCGAGATCACCCGTGACTACGACGAGGCCATGAACGCGGACGGCCTGCTGGTGCCGGGAGTCGGCGCCTTCGCCGCCTGCATGCAGGGGCTGAAGGAGGCGCGCGGCGACTGGATCATCGACCGCCGCCTGTCCGGAGAGCGTCCGGTGATGGGCATCTGCGTCGGCATGCAGATCCTGTTCGCGCGCGGCATCGAGCACGGCGTGGAGAGCGAGGGCCTGGACGAGTGGCCCGGCTCGGTCGAGCCGCTCGAGGCCGACATCGTCCCCCACATGGGCTGGAACACGGTCGAAGCACCGGCCGACTCCGAGCTGTTCGCCGGCCTGGACGCGGGCGCCCGCTTCTACTTCGTGCACTCCTACGCCGTCCACGACTGGCGTCTGGAGCCCACCAACCCGCTGCTGCACCCGCCCAAGGTGACCTGGTCGACGCACGGCAAGCCCTTCGTGGCGGCCGTGGAGAACGGCGCCCTGTGGGCCACGCAGTTCCACCCCGAGAAGTCCGGCGACGCCGGAGCGCAGCTGCTCACCAACTGGATCGGAACCCTGTAGACCATGGCCAAGCTCGAACTCCTCCCCGCGGTCGACGTCCGTGACGGCCAGGCCGTCCGGCTCGTGCACGGCGAGTCCGGCACGGAGACCTCGTACGGCTCCCCGCTGGAGGCCGCCCTCACCTGGCAGTCGGCGGGCGCCGAGTGGCTGCATCTGGTCGACCTGGACGCCGCGTTCGGCACCGGTGACAACCGCGCGCTCATCGCCGAGGTCACCAAGGCGATGGACATCAAGGTGGAGCTGTCCGGCGGCATCCGTGACGACGACACGCTGGCCGCCGCACTGGCCACCGGCTGCACCCGGGTGAACCTCGGCACGGCAGCCCTGGAGTCCCCTGAGTGGGTCGCCAAGGTGATCGCCCGGCACGGCGACCGGATCGCCGTCGGTCTGGACGTACGGGGCACCACCCTGCGCGGACGCGGCTGGACCCGCGACGGCGGCGACCTCTACGAGACGCTGGAGCGCCTCGACAAGGAGGGCTGCGCGCGGTACGTGGTCACCGACATCGCCAAGGACGGCACGCTCCAGGGCCCGAACCTGGAGCTGCTGAAGAACGTCTGCGCCGCCACCGACCGCCCGGTCGTGGCCTCCGGCGGCGTGTCGTCCCTGGACGACCTGCGGGCGATCGCCGGTCTCGTCCCGCTCGGTGTCGAGGGGGCCATCGTCGGGAAGGCCCTGTACGCGAAGGCGTTCACCCTGGAAGAGGCCTTGGAGGCTGTGTCGTCATGACGTCGGATGCCGTGCGGCGGGTGCAGAGCGGAAGCCCTTGGGAGGAGACCTTCGGTTTTGCGCGGGCCGTCGCGGCGGGCGACCGTGTGCTGGTGGCCGGTACGTCGGCCTTCAAGGGCCGCGTGCTCTACGGGGAGGGCGATCCCTACGAGCAGGCGAAGGTGGCGTTCACCAGCGCGCTCGAGGCGATCGCCGAGTTCGGGCTCGGTCCCGAGTCGGTGCTCCGGACCCGGATGTACCTGGCCCATCTGCGTGACGTCGACGAGGTGGGCCGGGCCCACAAGGAGATCTTCGACTCCGTACGCCCGGCCGCGACCCTGCTGGTCGTGGAGGGCTTCGTCGACCCGCGCATCCTGGTCGAAGTGGAACTGGAAGCCTTCAGAGGCTAGAAGCAGCAAGAGGAGCCGTGGATTCATGACCCTGGCGGTCCGAGTCATCCCCTGCCTGGACGTGGACAACGGCCGGGTCGTCAAGGGCGTCAACTTCCAGAACCTGCGCGACGCGGGTGACCCCGTCGAGATGGCCAAGGTGTACGACACCGAGGGCGCCGACGAACTGACGTTCCTGGACATCACCGCGTCCTCGGGCAACCGCGAGACGACGTACGACGTGGTGCGGCGCACCGCCGAGCAGGTCTTCATCCCGCTGACGGTCGGCGGCGGCGTGCGTACGGCGGAGGACGTGGACAGGCTGCTGCGGGCGGGCGCCGACAAGGTGGGCGTCAACACCGCGGCGATCGCCCGCCCGGACCTGATCCGCGAGATCGCCGAGCGGTTCGGGCGGCAGGTGCTGGTGCTGTCGGTGGACGCGCGCCGCACGGAGTCCGGTGCCTTCGAGGTGACCACCCACGGCGGGCGCCGCGGCACGGGCATCGACGCGGTCGAGTGGGCGCACCGGGCCGCCGAGCTGGGCGCGGGCGAGATCCTGCTCAACTCGATGGACGCGGACGGCACGAAGGACGGCTACGACCTGGAGATGATCGCGGCCGTACGCAAGCACGTGACCGTGCCCGTCATCGCGTCCGGCGGCGCCGGCAAGCTCGCCGACTTCCCGCCTGCCGTCGCCGCGGGCGCGGACGCGGTGCTCGCGGCGTCCGTCTTCCACTTCGGGGACCTGCGGATCGGCCAGGTGAAGGAGACGCTGCGGGAAGCGGGACACCCGGTGCGGTGACGATGCGCCCGGCCTCGAGCCCCGGTTGCCTTCGGACGACCGGGGCTTCTTGCTGACCGGAGCCGGTTCGGATGCGAAAGGGAAGTTGCGCAAAATTCATTGCGCAATTTTTCTTTCGTATCTAGCCTGACGGCATGGGCGACAAGGAGAGAGACCGCCGCATCACCGACCTGGGCACCCTCAAGGCACTGGCCCATCCGCTGCGGATGAAGCTCTACCGAGGGCTGATCATCGCGCGCGCGGCGACGGCCTCGCAGTTGGCCGTGCAGGTCGACGAGGCGGTCTCCCTGGTCAGCTACCACCTGCGCAAGCTCGCCGACTACGGGCTCATCGAGGAGGCCGAACCGCGCAGCACCGACAGCCGGGAGCGCTGGTGGGAGCCCGCCTCCGACGGTGTGAGCATCCGGCACGAGGACTTCCGCGACGCCCCCGAGAAGGCGGCCGCGCACACGGCGGCGAGCCGGCTGTTCTTCGAGCAGCGCGCCGAGATGTACCGGCGGTACCTGGACGAGCGGGAGTACTGGGGCCCCGAGTGGAACCGCGCCGCCGAGTCCACGGAGTCCGTGCTCCGGCTGACCCCCGGCGAACTGCTCGACCTGGTCAAGGAACTCCAGGCTCTCCTGCGCCGGTACGAGGAGCGCGGCCGGGCCGCCGACGCGGCCGGGGACACCGGGGGCCGCGAGACCGTCGCCGTGCATGCGAACGCCTTCCCGTTCCGCATCTGATCCGCCCTCGCTCCGCGCCCGTGCCACGACCCGCGCCCTGGGGGACCCGTCGATGACCGTCACCGCCGTACGCCCGGCCTCCGCCGTGGACCGGCCCGCCCACCGCGATCCGAACGTGCTGCGCTGGCTGGGCGCGTACACCTCGGCCGCGATGGGTGACAGCGTCTACTACATCGCCCTGTCCTGGGCCGCCGTACGGGCCGGGACGCCCGCCGAGGCGGGGCTCGTGACGGCCGCCAGTGCCATGCCGCGGGCGCTGCTGATGCTCGGCGGGGGAGTGGTGGCCGACCGGTACGGACCGCGCCGGGTGGTCGTCGGCAGCAGCGCGGTGCGCTGCGCCCTCGTCATCACCGCCGCGGCGCTGCTCCTCGCGACCAGCCCCGGACTGTGGACGCTGGGCGCGGTGGCGGTCCTCTTCGGCGTCGTCGACGCGGTCTTCCTGCCCGCCGCGGGCGCCCTGCCCGCCCGGATCGCCGCGCCGGCTCAGCTCGCCCGAGTCCAGGGCATGCGGGGCCTCGCCGTCCGGCTCGCCACCGTCCTCGGCGGGCCGCTCGGCGGACTCGGTGTCGCGCTCGGTGGCACCGCGGGCGCCTTCGGGCTCGCCGCACTGCTGATCGCCGCTTCCCTGCCGCTGCTGGCCACCCTGCGCATCGGGGTGCTCGGGCCCGACGGCATCGAGGAGCGGCACGGCGTCCTGGCCGAGTTGCGCGACGGCCTGCGGCAGGTACGCCGGAGCCCCGTCCTGCGCGCGCTGGTCCCGGTCATCGCCCTGAGCGACCTCGGCTTCGTGGGTCCGATGAACCTCGGGCTGACCCTGCTGGCGCAGCAGCGCGGCTGGGGCTCGTCCGGCATGGGCTGGGTGCTCGCCGGGTTCGGTACCGGAGCGGGGGCCGTGTCACTGCTGCTCACCTTCCGCGGACGGCTGCCCCGCGCGGGACTGGTCCTGGCGGTGGCCGAAGTCGCGGGTGCGGCGGCGATCGGCGGACTCGCCCAGGTGCCGGCCGTGGCCGCCGCGGCCGGTGTCGCTCTGCTGATCGGGATGCTGTCCGGGCTGGGCGGGGCACTGAGCGGAGCGCTGGTGCAGGCCGCGGCCGGCCCCGCCTACGCCGGCCGGGTCACCGCCGTCTCCACCCTCGTCAGCTTCGGTGTCGCACCGCTCACCTTCCCGCTGGTCGGCGTCGCTGTCGAGCGGTGGGGAACCGGTCCCGTCTTCGCGGGCTGTGCCGTCATCTGCGCCGTGAGCGGCATCCTGGCGCTCTGCTCGGGCCCCTTGCGCCGCGCCGAACTCCCTCGCTGACCGCCCGGCCCGCCGTCAACGGTGCCGAACGCGGCGACCGGGAGCGTGTTCCAGGCGCGCGCTCCAGGCGCGCGCCTGGAACAGCTCTCAGATCCCCAGCTCCTTCGCTTCCTGCACCTGGGCGATCGCGTCCTTGTCGCCCTCCAGCTCCACGTCCGCCACCCGCTGCCGTCCCATGGCGAACATCAGCAGCTCCGAGGGCTCCCCGGTGACCGTCACGACCGGCGTGCCCCGGTGCGCGACCGCCGTCTGCCCGTCGGGGCGGCGCAGCACAAGACCCGTGGGCGCGCCCCGGCCGGTCAGCCGGGCCGTCCGCTCCAGCCGCGACCACAGCGCGTCCTGGAAGACCGGGTCCAGCTCGCGCGGCGTCCAGTCGGGCTGCGCCCTGCGGACGTCCTCGGTGTGGACGTAGAACTCGACCGTGTTCGACATCTCGTCGATCTGCTTCAGCGAGAAGGGCGAGAAGCGCGGCGGCCCGGTACGGATGAGCTGGATCAGCTCCTCGTACGGCTTCGATGCGAACTCCTCCATCACCTTCTCCAGGCGCGGCGCGAGTTGCTTGATCAGGATGCCCCCGGCGGCGTCCGGGCGGCGCTCGCGCACCACGACGTGCGCGGCGAGGTCACGGGTGTCCCAGCCCTCGCAGAGGGTCGGGGCGTCCGGGCCCGTCGCCTCCAACAGGTCGGCGAGGAGAAGTCGTTCACGCTTGGCATGGGTCGACATGCAGTCAGCGTACGACCCGGGGAAGGGTCCGCCCACCGGACGGTGGCCCGGCCCGCCGGTGCGGCGCGGCACAATGGTCCGCATGACCGGCACGTCTGACCCCAACAGGCCCAGCGGCCTGGACCCCGCCATCTCCGCGCGCCTCAAGCGCAGCGCCGACGGGCTGCTCCCCGCGATCGCCCAGCAGTACGACACGGGGGAGGTGCTGATGCTCGGCTGGATGGACGACGAGGCGCTGCACCGCACCCTGACCACGGGGCGCTGCACGTACTGGTCGCGCAGCAGGCAGGAGTACTGGGTCAAGGGCGACACGTCCGGCCACGTCCAGCACGTCAAGTCGGTCGCCCTGGACTGCGACGCCGACACCCTGCTGGTCAAGGTCGACCAAGTGGGCGCCGCCTGCCACACCGGCGACCGCACCTGCTTCGAGGCCGACGTGCTGCTCGCGGACGCCGCCCGCTGCGTACCGTCCGCGGATCAGTAGGGTCGGCCGCCATGGACCTCGAGACGTTCCGCAAGCTGGGCACCGACCGCCGCGTCATCCCGGTCACGCGCAAGCTCCTCGCCGACGGCGACACCCCGGTCGCCCTCTACCGCAAACTCGCCGCGGAGCGCCCGGGCACCTTCCTGCTGGAGTCCGCCGAGAACGGCCGCTCCTGGTCCCGCTACTCCTTCGTGGGCGTGCGCTCGGCGGCGACGCTGACCGAGCGCGACGGCCAGGCCCACTGGCTCGGCACTCCCCCGGTCGGCGTCCCCGCCCAGGGCGACCCGCTCGCCGCCCTGCGCGCCACCGTCGAGACCCTGCACACCCCCCGCGACCTCGCCGAGGGCCTGGGCCTGCCGCCCTTCACCGGCGGCATGGTCGGCTATCTGGGCTACGACATCGTGCGCCGCCTGGAGAAGATCGGCCCCGGGGAGCGGGACGACCTCCGGCTCCCGGAGCTGACCATGCTCCTCACCAGCGACCTCGCGGTCATGGACCACTGGGAGGGCTCGGTCCTGCTGATCGCCAACGCGATCAACCACAACGACCTCGAGACGGGCGTCGACGAGGCCTACGCGGACGCGGTGGCACGCCTCGACGCGATGGAGGCCGACCTCTCCCGTGCGGTCGCCCAGCCGCCCGCCGTCCTCCCGCCGTCGGAACTGCCCGAGTACACGGCCCTGTGGGGCGGCAAGGACTTCCAGGAGGCCGTCGAGGACGTCAAGGAGCGCATCCGCGCGGGCGAGGCCTTCCAGGTCGTCCCGTCGCAGCGCTTCGAGACGCCGTGCACGGCGAGCGCGCTGGACGTGTACCGGGTGCTGCGGGCCACCAATCCGTCCCCGTACATGTACCTGTTCCGCTTCGACGGCTTCGACGTCGTGGGCTCCAGCCCGGAAGCGCTGGTCAAGGTCGAGGACGGCCGGGCGATGGTCCACCCCATCGCGGGCACCCGGCCCCGCGGCGCCACCCCGCAGAAGGACCAGGCCCTCGCCGAGGAACTGCTGGCCGACCCCAAGGAACGCGCCGAGCACCTCATGCTCGTGGATCTGGGCCGCAACGACCTCGGGCGGGTCTGCGAGCCCGGCTCGGTGGAGGTCGTCGACTTCATGTCCATCGAGCGGTACTCGCACGTGATGCACATCGTCTCGACCGTGACCGGCCGGGTCTCCGCGGACCGCACCGCCTTCGACGTGCTGACGGCCTGCTTCCCGGCCGGCACGCTGTCCGGCGCGCCCAAGCCACGCGCGATGCAGATCATCGACGAACTGGAGCCGTCCCGCCGCGGCCTGTACGGCGGGTGCGTCGGCTACCTGGACTTCGCGGGCGACTCCGACACCGCCATCGCCATCCGTACGGCACTGCTGCGGGACGGCACGGCGTACGTGCAGGCCGGCGCCGGCATCGTCGCCGACTCCGACCCGGTCGCGGAGGACGACGAGTGCCGCAACAAGGCGGCCGCCGTGCTTCGCGCGGTGCACACGGCCAACCGGCTGGTGTCACTGTGACGTTCGGCCGGTGAAGGCCGCCGTGCCCTTCCGCAGTGAGTAGCCGAGCGGGGCGCCTTCGCCGTTCCTGGGAATTCCATGTGACGTTCGCGGGAATGCCACGGCGCGACAGTTGCGTGATCATGGTTTGACGCGACCCGGGTGACGGCCGGCCGGCGGCTCGGGTGATAGTAGTTGTGTGACAGCCGTACCTCATCCTCGATACGAGGCCGCCGCACCCGACCGGTCCGGCCGCCGCAGCCTCGCCCTGGCCCTGCTGTGCGGGGCGCTCGGCGCGGCCGTGGCGCTGCTCGCCTCCCGCCAGCGCTGGTCGGCGGGAACCGTGGCGGTGGCCGGCGGCGACTTCCCGCTGAAGGTCACGGGCAGCGACGTCACCGGCGTCCCCGCGGCCCTCGCCATAGTGGGCCTCGCCGCACTCGTCGCCGTCTTCGCGGTCCGCAAGGGCGGGCGCCTGCTCGTCGCCGGGCTCCTCGCGCTCTCCGGAGCGGGCACCGTCGCCGCGGCGCTGCTCGGCGCCACGGACAGCTCGGCGCTCGACGAGAAGGCCGCACAGGCGGCCGGCGACACCGCCGCGACCGCCACCGGGCTCACGTACACCGCCTGGCCCTACGTCGCCGTTGCCGGAGGCGCGCTGATCCTCGTCGCCGGGCTGCTCGCGCTGCGCTACGGGCGGCTCTGGCCCGCGATGTCGGGCCGCTACGAGCGCGACGGCACCCCTCGTCCGCGCAAGGAGAGGCCCGTCGACCCGGACCGCCCCGAGGACCTGTGGAAGGCCCTCGACCGGGGCGAGGACCCCACAGGCGCCTGACCGCCGGCCCGCCGTCCCCTCGGCCGGCGGGGGAGAAGCGTGCCGGACGCCGAGCGCCCGGTGCGGGCCCCACCCCGAGCGCACCTCATACGTGCGGGTACGGGAGAATGGCGCCGAGCGTCCGGCTCACACATGTACATACAGCAAACGAGGAGCAAGTCATGGCGGGCAGCAGTCACGGTCACACCCCGGCCGCCTGGACCGGTGTCATCATCGCCTTCGTCGGTTTCTGCGTCGCGGGCGCCTTCACCGTGATGGCCCAGCCCATCGGCTTCTGGGCGGGCATGGTGATCATCGCTCTCGGCGGCGTCGTCGGCGGCCTCATGCGCCAGATGGGCCTCGGCCAGCCGAAGCACCAGGCCCAGTCGGCGCACCAGCCCGCGCGCGCCACGGAGAGCTGAGCTCCCGGACCGCTCACGAGAGGCGGCACCGCGTCCATGAGCGCGGAGGCCGCCTCCGGCATTTCCGGGCCCGATGGGCGCCTCCACCGGAGGACCGGCACAATGCGTGGGGTGAACGCCGAATCCCCCAGCGTGACACCCGCCCGTCCGGACGCCGGAGCCGCCGCCGTATTGCGGCGGACCGCCGTTCCCGCCGGAGTGCTCGCGGGCGTCCTCGGGGCCTTCGCGTACGTCGGGGCGGTCGATCCGAACCAGCCCGGGCACTATCCGGTCTGCCCGCTGCTGCGCTACACGGGCGTGTACTGCCCCGGCTGCGGCGGACTGCGCAGTGCCCACGCCTTCGTGCACGGTGACTTTCTGACGGCACTTCAGGACAATGCCCCGGCCGTCGCCGGCTATCTCCTCTTCGCCGTGGTGTGGGTCCTCTGGGCGGTGCGCGCGGCGCGGGGACGGCCGCTGCGGATCGAACTGCGGCCCGTGCACCTGTGGAGCCTGGGCGCCCTGCTGCTGGTCTTCACGGTTGTCCGGAACTTGCCATTCGGAGGCTGGCTGCACCCTTGATCAGCCGGCGAATGTCCAGGTAGTGGGACCGCCGTCAACCGGATGCGAGGCCTACGCCTTCCTCCGGATACCATCACAGTGACCATCGGTTTTCGCCCGCCGAGGTGGTCCGGTGGACCAAGGCTCAACCCCCAGTGAGCCTCTTGAAACATCAACCGTCAGGAAGGGGGCCGCTCGCGTGAGTGTGCTCGACGAGATCATCGACGGAGTCCGTGCCGACCTCGCGGAGCGGCAGGCACGCGTCAGCCTCGACGAGCTCAAGGAGCGCGCGGCCAAGGCTCCCGCGGCCAAGGACGGCCTCGCCGCCCTGCGGGGGGAAGGCGTCAAGGTGATCTGCGAGGTCAAGCGCTCCAGCCCGTCGAAGGGCGCCCTCGCCGCGATCGCCGACCCGGCGGGGCTCGCCGCGGACTACGAGGCGGGCGGTGCGTCCGTCATCTCCGTCCTGACCGAGCAGCGCCGTTTCGGCGGCTCGCTGGCCGATCTGGAGGCCGTGCGGGCCCGGGTCGACATCCCGGTGCTGCGCAAGGACTTCATCGTCACGTCGTACCAGCTCTGGGAGGCCCGGGCGTACGGCGCCGACCTCGCGCTGCTGATCGTCGCCGCCCTGGACCAGCCCGCCCTCGAGTCCCTGATCGAGCGCGCCGAGTCCATCGGGCTCACGGCGCTCGTCGAGGTGCACGACGAGGACGAGGTCGACCGTGCGGTGGACGCCGGCGCGAAGGTGATCGGCGTCAACGCGCGCAACCTCAAGACCCTGGAGGTCGACCGCTCCACGTTCGAGCGGGTGGCCCCCGAGATCCCCGAGACCATCGTCAAGGTCGCCGAGTCCGGAGTCCGCGGTCCGCACGACCTGATCGCGTACGCCAACGAGGGCGCCGACGCGGTGCTCGTCGGCGAGTCCCTGGTGACCGGACGCGACCCGAAGACGGCGGTCGCCGACCTGGTGGCGGCGGGCGCCCACCCGGCGCTGCGGCACGGACGGGACTGACGTGACGCCGGGATCGGTCCAGTGGCTGCCGGAACCCGGCGGTCACACGGGCGGCCGTGCCCCGGTAGGGTTGGCGTCGATGATGCTTCCGATGACCGTGGCGACCAGGGACCCGTATGCCCGTCTCGCCCGTGGGTGCCGGCCGCGTGGCTGCCGTGCCCCCGCGCGGCGGGTGCACGGGCGACGGGTGCGGTATGTCATCGGTGACGAGCCGGGCCAGGTGAACGGGATGCGATGGCGTCGCCCCGTGCGCGCCGGTCACCCGCGATGAGCTGAACGGGCCTCGCCCGTCGGCTGGGGTGCCTTGCCGTCGTCCGCCCACTGCGGCCGCGGTGAGTCCGGCACCCACTTCGCCGTTCTCGGTCGCCCTCGCGGTGCGGCCATGTGCCCACGGCGGTTCCGCGCCGTGGGGAGACGGCCCCATGGACAGCGCGCACGCTTCCGACGTCACCCGGAAACCCACCCGACCGGGGCTCTGCCCCTGTGAGGTAAGCGCATGCCCAGCGAGTTCTTCATTCCCGACCCCGAAGGTCAGGTCCCCAGCGCCGAGGGGTACTTCGGCGCCTTCGGCGGCAAGTTCATCCCGGAGGCCCTCGTCGCCGCCGTGGACGAGGTCGCCGTCGAGTACGACAAGGCGAAGGCGGACCCCGAGTTCGCCCGCGAGCTCGACGCCCTGCTCGTCGACTACACCGGCCGGCCCAGCGCCCTCACCGAGGTGCCGCGGTTCGCCGAACACGCCGGTGGAGCCCGGGTGTTCCTCAAGCGCGAGGACCTCAACCACACCGGCTCCCACAAGATCAACAACGTGCTCGGTCAGGCCCTGCTCACCAAGCGGATGGGCAAGACGCGGGTCATCGCGGAGACCGGCGCCGGCCAGCACGGTGTCGCCACCGCCACCGCCTGCGCGCTCTTCGGGCTCGACTGCACCGTCTACATGGGCGAGATCGACACCCAGCGGCAGGCTCTCAACGTCGCCCGCATGCGGATGCTCGGCGCCGAGGTCATCGCCGTGAAGTCCGGCTCGCGCACCCTCAAGGACGCCATCAACGAGGCGTTCCGCGACTGGGTCGCCAACGTGGACCACACGCACTACCTGTTCGGGACCGTGGCGGGCCCTCACCCCTTCCCGGCCATGGTGCGGGACTTCCACCGTGTGATCGGTGTGGAGGCGCGGCGGCAGCTCCTCGAGCGCGCCGGGCGGCTGCCCGACGCCGCCATCGCCTGCGTGGGCGGCGGCTCCAACGCGATCGGGCTCTTCCACGCCTTCATCCCGGACACCTCCGTCCGCCTCATCGGCTGCGAGCCCGCCGGCCACGGCATCGAGAGCGGCGAGCACGCGGCCACGCTCACCGCGGGCGAGCCCGGCATCCTGCACGGCTCCCGCTCCTACGTCCTGCAGGACGACGAAGGCCAGATCACCGAGCCGTACTCGATCTCCGCGGGGCTCGACTACCCGGGCATCGGACCCGAGCACGCGTACCTGAAGGACAGCGGCCGCGGCGAGTACCGGGCCGTCACCGACGACGCGGCCATGCAGGCCCTGCGCCTGCTGTCCCGGACCGAGGGCATCATCCCGGCCATCGAGAGCGCCCATGCGCTCGCCGGTGCCCTGGAAGTGGGCAGGGAGCTGGGCAGGGACGGGCTGATCGTCGTCAACCTGTCCGGGCGCGGCGACAAGGACATGGACACGGCCGCCCGCTACTTCGGCCTGTACGACACCGACGCGGCCGTCGCCGCGGACACCGACAGCGAAGCCGCCGAGATCGAGGGGGACGCCAAGTGAGCGGGAACATCCGACTGCTGTCCGACACCCTCGCCGCGGCCAGGGCCGAGGGGCGCTCCGCGCTCATCGCCTATCTGCCGGCCGGCTTCCCGACCGTCGACGGCGGCATCGCGGCCGTCAAGGCGGTCCTGGACGGCGGCGCCGACGTCGTCGAGGTGGGCCTGCCGCACAGCGACCCGGTCCTCGACGGTCCGGTCATCCAGACCGCCGACGACATCGCCCTGCGCGGCGGCGTCAAGATCGCCGACGTGATGCGCACGGTCCGCGAGGCGTACGAGGCGACCGGGAAGCCGGTGCTCGTGATGACGTACTGGAACCCGATCGACCGCTACGGCGTGGAACGCTTCACCGCCGAACTGGCCGAGGCGGGCGGGGCGGGCTGCATCCTGCCCGACCTGCCCGTGCAGGAGTCGGCCCTGTGGCGGGAACACGCCGAGAAGCACGGGCTCGCCACGGTCTTCGTCGTGGCGCCCAGCAGCAAGGACGCGAGGCTCGCCGAGATCACGGCGGCGGGCTCCGGCTTCGTCTACGCGGCCTCGCTGATGGGAGTCACCGGCACCCGTGAGACGGTCGGCGCGCAGGCCCAGGATCTGGTCCGCCGCACCCGGGCCACCACCGATCTGCCCGTCTGCGTCGGCCTCGGCGTCTCCAACGCCGTGCAGGCCGCCGAGGTGGCCGGGTTCGCCGACGGAGTGATCGTCGGTTCGGCGTTCGTCAAGCGCATGCTGGACGCGGAGGACGAGGCCGCCGCCCTCGAGGCCGTGCGGACCCTGGCGGGTGAGCTGGCCGAGGGCGTGCGCGGCAACGCCTGACACCTCGCGGTCTTACTCATGTGGGCGAAAGTCCCCCATGACGAAAAAATCGCTCACCCGAACGGGTGGACCTGGGACCGGGGAGGCGCGCTGCGCCTCCCCGGTTCGTTCTGCCACATGTGAGCGAGAAGAACCGTGATGGAAAGCGCACAGCCCGTGAGCGGCTGGTGGTCGAGCGAGAGAAGCGCAGGACTGCGGAGAAGCGTCGCCGGACGCTGATCGTGGGCGCCTCGATCGTCTGTGTCCTGGCCCTGGCGACAGTGGTGGGCGTC
Source organism: Streptomyces sp. CA-106110 (assembly GCF_050936285.1). Lineage (NCBI taxonomy): Bacteria > Bacillati > Actinomycetota > Actinomycetes > Kitasatosporales > Streptomycetaceae > Streptomyces > Streptomyces sp. CA-106110. Next base: position 8,715,634 of record NZ_JBNJNB010000001.1, read on the forward strand.
CTCGCGGCGAACGCCGGCAAGAGCGGCAAGAGCGGCGCCTCGGGCCCCGCCACCGCACCCTCGGGGGCGACGGGCAAGGACGGCCTGGCGATCCCGGTCGGCCAGGACACCGCCAAGTCGACCCTCACGGTCTGGGAGGACTTCCGCTGCCCGGCCTGCCAGGCCTTCGAGACCGCCTATCGCCCGACCATCCACGAGTTGGTCGACGCCGGCCACCTGAAGATCGAATACCACCTCGTCACGCTCATCGACGGGAATCTGGGCGGCAGCGGCTCGCTCCGCGCGGCCAACGCGGCGGCCTGTGCGCAGGACGCCGGGAAGTTCTGGGACTACCACGACGTGCTGTACCAGAACCAGCCCAAGGAGACGCAGGATACATACGCGGACAACGGCAAGCTCCTCGAGCTGGCGGACAAGGTCCCGGGGCTGAGGACCCCCGCGTTCGAGAAGTGCGCCAAGGACGGTACGCACGACAGCTGGGTGACCAAGTCGAACGCCGCGTTCCAGAGCGGCGGCTTCAGCGGTACGCCGACCGTCCTCCTCGGCGCGAAGGACATCTACACGGACCGGACGATGACACCGGCCAAGCTGAAGCAGTTGGTGGAAGCAGAGAACAAGTCCTAAGACGCCTGTGGTCCAGTGACCGCCCCCGGTGCCACTGCACCGGGGGGCGGTCTACGTTATGGACCCGTAGCCCGGTGGGTTGCCACGCTGCGTGTCCGGCAAGGTAGCGTCGTTCCTGCCATGGAACTTGCCTACATTCCCAGCCCCTCGCGCGGAGTGCTGTACCTCGGCCCCATTCCGCTGCGCGGCTACGCCTTCTGCATCATCATCGGAGTCTTCGTAGCCGTGTGGCTCGGCAACAGGCGCTGGATCGCCCGTGGCGGCCGGTCCGGCACGGTGGCCGACATCGCGGTCTGGGCCGTGCCCTTCGGACTCGTGGGCGGCCGGCTCTACCACGTGATCACGGACTACGAGCTGTACTTCAGCGACGGCCGTAACTGGGTGGACGCGTTCAAGGTCTGGCAGGGCGGACTCGGCATCTGGGGAGCCATCGCGCTCGGGGCGCTCGGCGCCTGGATCGGCTGCCGGCGCCGGGGCATCCCGCTGCCCGCCTACGCGGACGCCGTCGCGCCCGGCATCGCCTTCGCGCAGGCGATCGGCCGCTGGGGCAACTGGTTCAACCAGGAGCTGTACGGACGGCCGACGGATCTGCCCTGGGCGCTGCACATCACCTCGTCGACGGACGGCCGGGTGCCGGGCTACTACCACCCGACGTTCCTGTACGAGTCGCTGTGGTGCATCGGGGTCGGACTCCTGGTGATCTGGGCCGACCGCCGCTTCAAGCTGGGCCACGGGCGGGCGTTCGCACTGTACGTGGCCGCCTACTGCGTGGGCCGCGGCTGGATCGAGTACATGCGGGTCGACGACGCGCACCACTTCCTCGGCCTGCGGCTGAACGACTGGACCGCGATGCTCGTGTTCCTGCTCGCCGTGGCCTACATCGTGGTGTCGGCGCGGCTGCGGCCCGGCCGGGAGGAAATCGTGGAGGCGGGCCTGAGCACCGAAGGCGGTGCCCCCGCGAGCGACGAGGACTCCGCCGAAGGGACGCCGGAGAAGAAGGCCGGGTCCGAGCCGGAGGACGCGGAGCCCGCCGCCACGGAGACGGAGGCGGCGCGGACCACCGAGGACCCGGAGGCGGCCGACAAGTCTGCGGCCGCCGAGGACTCCGGGGCCGCCGGGGTTTCCGAGAAGGCCGACGACTCTGGGACGACCGAGACGTCGAAGCCGTCGAAGGACGAAGCGGGGTCGGCGAAGAAGGCCTGAGCGTCCGTACATCGCCGGGGGCGCCGTATCGCCAGATACGGCGCCCCCGGCGTGTTCAGGTCGCTCCGGGTCCTCAGCATCTTCGGCGGGCCAGTGACAGCGTCCGCTGTGCCTCCCTGACCACCGCCGTGTCGATGAAGCGGCCGTCCGGGAGCGCCTGGGCCCCCGGCTCCCTGGCCGCCGCCTTCAGGATCTCCTCGGCACGGGAGATCTCCCCCGCGGTGGGCGCGTAGGCGCGTTCGATGACCGGAAGCTGGCGCGGATGGATCGCCGCGCGGCCCAGGAAGCCCAGCGCGCGGCCGTGGGCGCAGGACGCCGCCAGGCCCTCGATGTCCCGGGTGTCCGGGTAGACCGACTGGGACGGCGGAGGCAGTGCCGCCGCGCGTGCGGCCACGACCACGCGCGCCCGTGACCAGTCCAGTCCCGCGTCCTCCCGTACCCCGAGGTCCGCCCGGAGATCGGCCTCACCCAGCGCGATGCCCCGCACGGCCGGATGGGCCGCCGCGATCGCGAACGCCCGCTCCACACCCAGAGCCGTCTCCAGAAGGGCGTAGAGAGCGATCGCCCCGCCCTCCGCGGAGGCGGTGCCTTCCGCCACCCGGACCACTTCCGACGGCGAGGTGACCTTGGGCAGGCGCAGACCGGCCAGGCCGGGCAACGTTGTCAGCGCCGCGAGGTCGGCCTCCGCCCAGGGGCTGTCCAGCGCGTTCACCCGTACATGGACCGGCACCGCCGGGCGCTCGGCCAGCCGTTCCGCGGTCGCCGCACGCGCGTATCCCTTGCGGTCCGGGGCGACCGCGTCCTCCAGGTCGATCAGCACCACGTCCGCCCCGGACACCAGCGCCTTGCCGACCACCTCCGGACGATCGCCGGGAGCGTAGAGCCAGGTCAGAGGGGGGAACGCCAGATTTCCCGTCACAGGGCGCCCTCCGTCTGCAGGGCGGCGATCTCCTGGTCCGAAAGGCCCAGCTCGGTCAGGACCGCCCTGGTGTCCGCACCGTGCGGACGGCCCGCCCAGCGGATCGCACCAGGCGTCGCGGACAGCCGGAAGAGGACGTTCTGCATACGCAGCCGGCCCAGTTCGGGGTCGTCGGGAATCGTGGTGATCGTGTCCAGTGCCGCGTACTGGGGGTCGGTCATCACGTCCTGGACGTCCTGCACCGGTGCGACCGCAGCCTCCGCCGCCTCGAACGCCTTCAGGACCTCCGCACGCGGACGGCGGGCGATCCACTCGCCGACCGCCTCGTCGAGCACGTCCGCGTGCCGGGCCCGCTCCGCTCCCGTCGCGAACCACGGCTCCTCGACCAGCTCCGGGCGGCCGACCAGGCGCATCACCCGCTCGGCGACGGACTGCGCGGACGTGGAGACGGCGACCCAGCCGCCGTCCGCCGTGCGGTAGGTGTTGCGCGGGGCGTTGTTCTGGGACCGGTTGCCGGTGCGCCGCTGGACGTGACCGAGCTGGTCGTACCAGATGGGCTGTGGCCCGAGGACCGTGAGGATCGGCTCGATGATCGCCATGTCCACCACCTGGCCCGTGCCTGTGCGGTCCCGGGCCGCGAGGGCCGTCATCACCGCGTACGCGGTCGCCAGCCCCGCGATCGAGTCGGCGAGCCCGAACGGCGGGAGCGTCGGAGGTCCGTCCGGCTCCCCGGTGATGGCCGCGAACCCGCTCATCGCCTCGGCGAGCGTGCCGAAGCCGGGGCGGCGTGCGTACGGTCCGAACTGACCGAAGGCGGTCACCCGGGCCAGGACCAGACGGGGGTTCGCCGCCGACAGCTCGTCCCAGCCCAGGTCCCATTTCTCCAGGGTGCCGGGGCGGAAGTTCTCGACGATCACGTCGGCGGTGCCGGCGAGCCGCAGCAGCGTCGTGCGACCGCCGGGCTTGGAGAGGTCGAGTGTCATCGTGCGCTTGTTGCGGCCGAGCAGCTTCCACCACAGACCCGTCCCGTTCTTCGACGGGCCGTGGCCGCGGGAGGGGTCCGGTTTGGCCGGGTGCTCGACCTTGATGACCTCGGCGCCGAAGTCGCCGAGCAGGGTGGCGGCGAGGGGACCGGCGAAGAGGGTGGCGAGATCGAGCACGCGCAGGCCGGTGAGGGGTGCGGTCATGAGCGGTGGGTTTCCCGGTGCGTGAGGTGGGCCAGGGCGTCGAAACCGATGCCGTTGAAGTCGCCGACGGATGTGGCCAGCCGGTTCTTGAGGGGGGTCGTCCAGCGGTCGGGGAGCCGCCTCGGGTGTCCGGCGAGCAGGCCCGCGACGCTGCCCGCCGTCGCACCGTTCGAGTCGGTGTCCCAGCCCCCGGACACGGCCCCGCAGACGGAGCCGGTGAAGTCGCCGTCGGCGTGGGTGAGCGCGGCGGCGATCAGGGCGGTGTTGGGGACGGCGTGCACCCAGTGGTACGTGCCGTGGACGGCGTGGAGTTCGTCGACGACGGCCTCGAAGTCCCGCGTCGAGCCGGCCAGCCGGATCGCCTGGCGGACGGCCCGGGCCAGACGCGAGGCGGGCGGGACGACGGTGAGACCGGTGGTCAGGCAGTGGTGCACGTCGTGGGCGCCGGTGGCCGCCTCGGCGATGGTGGCCGCCGTGAACATCGCGGCGTAGACGCCGTTCGCGGTGTGCGTGAGAGTCGCGTCGCGATGGGCCTGTTCGGCTGCGGCCGCCGGATCGCCGGGGTTCGTCCAGCCGTGTACGTCGGCGCGGATGAGGGCGCCGATCCACTCGCGGAACGGGTTGCGGTGGCGGGCCGTGTACGGGGGTTCGATGCCGGAGAGGAGGTTGCGGTAGGCGACGCGTTCGGCGGTGAAGGTCCGGCCGGCGGGGATCTCGTCGAGCCAGAGCCGGGCCACGTCGGCGGTGGTGAAGGCCCTGCCGTGGCGAGCGAGCAACAGCAGGTTGAGCAGCGGGTAGTTGAGGTCGTCGTCCTCGGGCATCCCGTCGATGTTCTCGGCGAGGGAGGTGGTGGCGGAGCGGCGGTTCCAGGGGTGTGCGGCGAGCAGGTCCTCGGGGACTCCGTGAGCCATGAACCATGTGGACAGGGGCCAGTTGCCGGTGGCTCGGGCCAGTTGACGGATAGCGTCCAAGGGCAGTTTCTCCACGGGTTTGCCGAGGAGGCAGCCGGCGGCCCGGCCGAGCCAGGCGGCTTCCAGGCGGGCCTCCGAAGCCGGTCCGGCGGCACGCGCGTCCGTGGTCCGGGAGCGAGGCCACGCCGGGCACAGCGCCTTGATCCGTTCCAGGTCCGTCGGCTCGTGCTCCGCCAGCCCGCTCGGCAGATCCGCGAGTTCGTCCAGCAGGTCGTTGGCGAGCAGCCGCAGGTACGGCGACGCCGGCTCCGGTGACGCGCCTGCCCGCCGCGGGGCCAGTGGGCCGCGTGCCGCCGCCCACCTCGCCGCGACGGCCGACGGCTCCCGGCCGTCCTCCTCCGCCTGGCGCAGTTCATGCCCGAGGAGGTCCTCCGGCTGGACCCAGGTCAGTCGGAGCACCTCAGCCTCCGATCCCGGCGAACGCCGCCTCGTGGGCGCGGCGGCGGCTCACGTCGCGGGCGAAGATCTCGCGGGTGACCTCGGTGAGGGTCAGTGCCGGGGCGTGCAGGTCCAGACGGCTCGCCTCCGCCACCGCCTTCGCCCAGTACTCGGGGACCTCCGAGCCCAGGGCGCCGGTGATCGCCCCCGCCATCGTCGCGGTGGAGTCGCAGTCCCGGCCGTAGTTCACCGCGCCGAGCACCGCGTGGCGGTAGTCGCCGCGGGCCACGATCATCATGCCCAGCGCCACCGGGAGTTCCTCGATCGTGTGCAGCCGCGAGGGGCGGCGGGCACCGAGGGACGGCGCGCGGTAGTCGGGGCCGACCGTGTCGTACGGCGCCACCGCCTCCTGCAGCGGCCGGAGTGCCGATTCGAAGTCCGAGTAGCGGGAGGCCGCGTCGCAGACCGTCTCGATGGCGGCGCGTGTCCCGTCCTTCGCGAGGGACAGGCATGCGGCGACGACCGAGTCGGGGGTCGCGCCCGGCTCGCACGCCGCGGCCACGGCCGCCGCGAAAACACCGGCCGCCTCCCTGCCGTACGACGACTGGTGCGCCCCCGCCACGTCCAGTGCCTCGGCGTACGCGCCCGCCGGATTGGCCGCGTTGACCAGGCCGACCGGCGCCATGTACATCGCGGCACCGCAGTTGACGATGTTGCCGACGCCTGCCTCGCGGGGGTCGGCATGGCCGTAGTGCAGCCGGGCCACCAGCCACTTCTCCGCGAGGAAGATCCGCTGGAGGGGGATCGCCTCCGACTCCAGCTCCGGGATCCAGCGCGGATTCGTCATCAGGTCGGGCACCAGGTGCCGGGCGACCGCGTACGCGTCGAGGTGGTCGCGGACGGCCGCGTACACCCGTACCAGCGCATGGGTCATGAGTGTGTCGTCGGTGATGTGGCCGTCGCCCTTGTGGTACGGGGCGACAGGGCGGGCCGTGCGCCAGTCGTCGCCGTGCCAGGGCCCGACGATCCCGTGCACACGGCCGCCGTGCCGTTCGGTGATCTGCTCGGGGGAGTAGCCCTCGACGGGCCCGCCGAGGGCGTCGCCGACGGCGGCGCCGACCAGGGCGCCGGTGATGCGTTCGTCCAGAGGGACCGTCTCGTCAAAAATGGGCGTCATGTCCGAATCATCCACCTGGGCCGGTCAGTTCCGTCGTCTCCAGCAGTTCGGCGAGGTGTACGAGGTTGGTCCCGGTGAGCCGGGGCAGCGCGCAGCCGGAGAGGGTGCGGCAGGCGTCCCGCCAGGCGGCCGGCACCGTCTGCCCGCCGCCGAGTGCCCCGGTGAGCGCGCCCGCGAGGGCCGGGGCGGAGTCGGCGACCCTCGACAGGCAGGCCGCGGCGGGCACGGCCTCGGCGATCCGGCCGCGCGCGGCCGTGGCCAGGGCGAGTGCGACCGGGACCGTCTCCGCGGCCGCGATGCCGTAGCTGTAGACGTGGTCGACGATCTGGTGCTCCAACTGCGGGACCACCGGGAAGGCCCCGTCGCTGTCACGGGCCAGCTTCAGGGCGTGCCGGGCGTTGCGCCCGATCTCGGTGGACTCGGGAAGCTCGGCGAGCGCGGCGGCCACACACGCGTCCACGGGCTCACCGCTGAGGGCGAGCGAGAGTGCCGCGGCCATGGCGCGGGCACCGTGCACGCCGTCGCCGTCCTGAGTGTAGCGGGCGTCGAACTCGGCCAGTTCGGCGGCGAGCCGGGGCTCTCCGGGATGCGCCACGGCGAGAACGCAGGCCCGGACGCAGGCCGCGTCGTCGAAGTAGTGCGGATTGTCGTGGCCGGTGGCGGGCGGGCGCAGACCGGTGGCGAGGTTGCCGAGACCCGCGCGTACGGAGATACGAGCGCGCAGCGTCAGCCGTGCCGACTCGACCTCGGGGGCCCGGTCGGCCGCAGCGGAGACCTCGCCGGCGATCTCGTTCCAGGACAGATCGATGGCCGCGCGCATCCTGCGCTGCCGGTCCAGGTCGCCGAGCGCGCTGCCGTCCCCGGCCCGCAGCACGGCATGAGCCGCGAACGCCGCCCACTCGGCGTCGTCCGAGGGCCCGAGCCTGAGCGGCTCCGGCGGCTGGTTGAGGGCGATCGGCACCGGCAGCGTGGTGGTCGCGTTCTGCTCCGCGAAGGTGTCCAGCTCCCGGGTCAGCCGCCGGGTCCACTCGGGCATACGGGCGGCCCGGTGCCGGGCGGCGGGCCATCCGGCGGCGTCGCCCGCGGCGAGCCCGAGCAGGAGGCCTTCGATACGACGCGGGGCCGCGCCGCTCACGGCTTCACCTCGCCCTCGTCCGGGACCTCCACGTACGCCGCTACCTCGCGGACCGTGGGACCGGACTGCCTTCGCGGGACGCGCGCCGCGGGGCCGCGAGGGGGCAGAGGGCCGCCGTGGCGTGCGGCGCGGCCGTGACTCGCGGGGTCGGCCGACGGGGCGGGGTCGCCGGGTTCCGTGGGATCGCCGGGTTCGGTGAGGTCGCGGACGGGTTCCGTGGGATGCCCGGGTTCCGTGAGACCGACAGGTTTTTCGGGCTCTATGGTGCCGATAGGTTCTGCGGGATCCCCGGGTTCAACGAGGCTGACGGGTTTTCCGGGCTCTTTGGTGCCGACGGGTTCTTCGCATTCTCCGGTACCGACGAGTTCTGTGTGTTCGTCGGGTTCAGCGGCGCCCGCCGGTGGCGTGGGGCCGCCGCGGCGCGCGGGGTCGGCCCGTCGTGTGCGGCCGGTCCGCCGCGCGGGATTCCCCGGCCCCGCCGGACCGCGGTCCCGCACCGCATCGCCGGCCCGTGTCCCATGGCCGCCCCGCACCGTGTCCCCGCGCCGCGCGGGGCCGCCCTCGCGCCGGGCGTGGCCCTCGCGGCGTACCCGGCCGCCGGGACGTACGCCTGTCCCCCTGCCCCACAGCCCCGCGATGGCCGCCCCCCACTTCCCGTCCCCGTCCCCGGGCGTCAGCAGTTCCGCCACGTCCAGGACGTGGTGGCCCTCCATGGAGGGCAGACAGCTCCCCCGGGCCGGGCCGATCGCCGCCGCCCATTCGGCCGGGATCGCGGAGATCCCGTGGGTCGCGCCCGCGAGGGCGCCCGCGACCGCCGCCGTGGTGTCGGCGTCACGGCCCATGTTGACCGCCGTGAGCACCGACTCCGTGAAGTCGCCGTCGGCCGCCGCGTACGCGCCGAAGGCCAGGGCCACCGCCTCCGGGGCGAGGTCGGTCCAGGGGTAGCCGCCGATCACGACCGCGGAGCGCACCGCGCGGGCGCCCCGGTGGGCGGCGGCGACCGCGCGGCGCAGGGAGCGGGCCGTCCATGAGTCGTCGGGGACGACCGCGAGGGCCGAGGCCACCACGGCGACCGTGGGCGCGCCCGCCATCGCCGCCGCGACCCCGGCGGCGACCGCCTGACCGCCGTAGATGCCCTCTCCTTCGTGGCTCACCGAGCCGTCGATCGCCACCAGCCGGGCCGCCTCCGCGGGACGGCCCGCGGCGAAGACGCCGAAGGGCGCCGCACGCATGGCGAGACCGTCGCTCCAGGCGTGCCGGTGCTGCGCCGTGATGGGCGCGGCAAGGCCCCGGCGGAGGTTCTCCAGCGTGCCCCGCTCACTGAACCCCGCACCCCGGAACGGCCCCTCGTCCCGGTCCGCGATCCACTGGTGCCAGGCCGCCTCCACATGCGCCACGGTCAGCGCCGAGCCGTGCCGGGCGAGCAGCAGCCCCGAGAAGATCGCGTACTCGGTGTCGTCCGTGCCGGAGGGCCGCTCGGCCACATACCCGGTGATGCGGCCCCAGCGGGCGCGGATCTCGGACGGCCTGAGGTTCTCGGCGGGAGCCCCCAGTGCGTCCCCCACGGCGAGGCCGAGCAGTGCGCCGCGCGCCCGTTCGCGCAGTCCGGCGGCGTCGCCGGGCGCCGGGGCCGGGGGAATGCAGGCGATGGCCATACGGTGCCTCTCCTTTCGGGCACCCCCCTGTTCCGGGGTGTGGAACCCCTTTGCGGATCTGTGCCACGGGAGCGGTTCCGCAGAGCCTCACGGGCCCCAGCATCACCCGACCGACATCTGTGCAGGTTGTTACTCGTATGAGCAAGAGAAGGTAAAAGCGCAGGTTAGCCCAGCCTTTCCTTGCTGGCGGCGATGCAATTTCCGACGTACTTTCGTTGTTGTCGAAAAGTGGAAGCAGTCCAATCCAGCACCTTTTGGGGGACCGGGCATGGCCATCATCGAGACCGAGGCGGCGCTGCACGAGGCGCATCGCGACAACCACACCCACCGCGATGTGAACGGTGGCTGGCTGCGCCCGGCCGTCTTCGGTGCGATGGACGGCCTGGTCTCCAACCTGGCCCTGATGACCGGTGTCGCGGGTGGCTCGGTCAGTCAGCAGACCATCATCATCACCGGGCTCGTGGGCCTGGCCGCCGGTGCCTTCTCCATGGCCGCGGGCGAGTATACGTCGGTCGCCTCCCAGCGTGAGCTGGTCGAGGCCGAACTCGACGTCGAGCGCCGTGAGTTGAGAAAGCATCCGGAGGACGAGCAGGAGGAGCTGGCGGCGCTGTACGAGGCGCGTGGCGTCGACCCCGCGCTCGCCCGCGAGGTCGCGAGGCAGCTCTCCCGGGACCCCGAGCAGGCCCTGGAGATCCACGCGCGCGAGGAACTCGGCGTCGACCCGGGCGACCTGCCCTCCCCGGCGGTGGCCGCCGTCTCCAGCTTCGGCTCGTTCGCGCTCGGCGCCCTTCTGCCTCTGCTGCCGTATCTGCTCGGCGCCCACGCCCTGTGGCCCGCCGTGCTGCTCGCCCTCGCCGGTCTCTTCGGGTGCGGCGCGGTCGTGGCCAAGGTGACCGCACGCAGCTGGTGGTACAGCGGTCTGCGGCAGCTCGCCCTCGGAGGCGCGGCCGCAGGTGTGACCTACCTCCTGGGCAGCCTGTTCGGTACCGCCATAGGATGACGCGTGGAGTGACTTATGCGAGGGACCGCATAAGTAGCCGCCCCACTGTTACTCGGCGGTTTCGACTGCTTAACCAGCGGGCATGAGCCGTAAGCGCCGCGGGCAACGACGCCTGCACCGCACTGCACAGCGGTGGGCGATGAAGCCTGCCGTACCCTGGATCTTCGGACACTGATCTGTCCGCAAACGCCCCCTTTCTTCGCCGCACGTGAAACCCGTGCAACGTGCCGGTGGCGTCCGCATGCTGGAACGATCTATCCGGTTCCCGAGAAGCGCTCCATCATGTAACCTGCACGAAATTTTTTCGCAGAGGGCCAACGTCGTCCCTCGGCACTGCCATATGCCACATGACGACGACGGGAGAGCCGATGCGTACGCCGCGCCAGCCGTCCCAGCATTCCGCGAATGGCCAGAACTGGTCGTTCATGGATGCTCGCCCTGCTGCGCAGGGTATGTACGACCCCCGCAACGAGCACGACGCCTGCGGCGTCGGGTTCGTGGCCACCCTCACCGGCGAGGCGAGCCATGGGCTGGTCGAGCAGGCGCTGACCGTACTGCGCAACCTGGAGCACCGCGGTGCCACCGGCTCCGAGCCCGACTCGGGTGACGGTGCCGGCATTCTCTCCCAGGTGCCCGACGCCTTCTTCCGTGAGGTGGCCGGATTCGAACTGCCCGAGGCGGGCGCTTACGCCGTCGGCATCGCCTTCCTGCCCGAGCCGGGCGCCGCCGAGGCCGTCTCGCAGATCGAGACGATCGCGGCCGGTGAGGGCCTGACCGTCCTCGGCTGGCGCGAGGTCCCGGTCGCCCCCGAGCTGCTGGGCGCGGCCGCCCGCTCCACGATGCCCGCCTTCCGCCAGCTCTTCGTCACCGGGGGAGACGCCGCCCAGGGCATCGACCTCGACCGCAAGGCCTTCGTGCTGCGCAAGCGCGCCGAGCGCGAGGCCGGCGTGTACTTCCCGTCGCTGTCCGCGCGCACGATCGTGTACAAGGGCATGCTCACCACCGGCCAGCTGGAGCCCTTCTTCCCGGACCTGTCCGACCGCCGCTTCGCCACGGCCATCGCGCTGGTCCACTCGCGCTTCTCCACCAACACCTTCCCGAGCTGGCCGCTCGCCCACCCGTACCGCTTCGTCGCGCACAACGGCGAGATCAACACGGTCAAGGGCAACCGCAACTGGATGCGCGCCCGCGAGTCGCAGCTGGTGTCCGACCTGTTCGGCCCCCAGGAGAAGCTGGAGCGGATCTTCCCGGTCTGCACCCCGGATGCCTCGGACTCCGCGTCCTTCGACGAGGTACTCGAGCTGCTGCACCTCGGCGGCCGCTCCCTGCCGCACTCCGTGCTGATGATGATCCCGGAGGCGTGGGAGAACCACGACTCCATGGACCCGGCCCGGCGCGCCTTCTACCAGTTCCACTCCACGATGATGGAGCCCTGGGACGGCCCCGCCTGCGTCACGTTCACCGACGGTACCCAGGTCGGCGCCGTGCTCGACCGCAACGGTCTGCGCCCCGGTCGCTACTGGGTCACCGACGACGGCCTCGTCGTCCTCGGCTCCGAGGTCGGCGTCCTCGACATCGACCCCGCCAGGGTCGTCCGCAAGGGCCGGCTGCAGCCCGGCCGTATGTTCCTCGTCGACACCGCCGAGCACCGCATCATCGAGGACGACGAGATCAAGGCGACGCTCGCCGCGGCCCACCCGTACCAGGAGTGGCTGGAGGCCGGTGAGATCGAGCTGGGCGACCTGCCCGAGCGCGAGCACATCGTGCACACCCACGCCTCGGTCACCCGCCGCCAGCAGACCTTCGGCTACACCGAGGAGGAGCTGCGCGTCCTCCTCGCGCCGATGGCCAAGGCCGGCGCCGAGCCGATCGGCTCGATGGGCACCGACTCGCCGATCGCCGCGCTGTCCGAGCGTCCGCGTCTGCTCTTCGACTACTTCACCCAGCTGTTCGCGCAGGTCACCAACCCGCCGCTGGACGCCATCCGCGAGGAGCTGGTCACCTCCCTGCGCTCGTCGCTCGGCCCCCAGGGCAACCTGCTGGAGCCGACCGCGGCCTCCTGCCGCAGCGTCGTGCTGCCCTTCCCGGTGATCGACAACGACGAGCTGGCCAAGCTCATCCACATCAACGCCGACGGCGACATGCCCGGCATGAAGGCCGCGACGCTCTCCGGTCTGTTCCGGGTCTCCGGTGGCGGCGACGCCCTCGCCGCGCGCCTCGAGGAGATCTGCGCGGAGACCGACGCCGCCATCGAGAACGGCGCCCGCCTGATCGTCCTGTCGGACCGCCACTCGGACGCCGAGCACGCGCCGATCCCGTCGCTGCTGCTCACCGCGGCCGTCCACCACCACCTCATCCGTACCAAGCAGCGCAGTCATGTGGGCCTGCTGGTCGAGGCCGGTGACGTCCGCGAGGTGCACCACGTCGCCCTGCTGATCGGCTACGGCGCCGCGGCGGTCAACCCGTACCTGGCGATGGAGTCCGTCGAGGACCTGGTCCGCGCAGGGACGTTCCTGCCGGGCATCGAGACCGAGAAGGCCATCCGCAACCTGATCTACGCCCTCGGCAAGGGCGTCCTGAAGGTCATGTCCAAGATGGGCATCTCGACCGTCGCCTCCTACCGCGGCGCCCAGGTCTTCGAGGCCGTCGGCCTGGACGAGGCCTTCGTCGACAAGTACTTCAACGGCACGGCCACCAAGATCGGCGGCGTCGGCATCGACGTCATCGCCAAGGAGGTCGCCGCCCGCCACGCCAAGGCCTACCCGGCCTCCGGCATCGCTCCCGCGCACCGCGCGCTGGAGATCGGCGGCGAGTACCAGTGGCGCCGCGAGGGCGAGCCGCACCTGTTCGACCCGGAGACGGTCTTCCGCCTCCAGCACTCCACGCGCACCGGTCGCTACGACATCTTCAAGAAGTACACGTCCCGCGTGAACGAGCAGTCCGAGCGCCTGATGACGCTGCGCGGCCTGTTCGGCTTCAAGTCCGACCGCGCGCCGATCTCCATCGACGAGGTCGAGCCGGTCTCCGAGATCGTCAGGCGCTTCTCCACCGGCGCCATGTCGTACGGCTCCATCTCCAAGGAGGCGCACGAGACGCTCGCCGTCGCCATGAACCAGCTGGGCGCCAAGTCCAACACCGGTGAGGGCGGCGAGGACCCGGACCGCCTGTACGACCCGGCGCGCCGCTCGGCGATCAAGCAGGTGGCGTCCGGCCGCTTCGGCGTGACCTCGGAGTACCTGGTCAACGCGGACGACATCCAGATCAAGATGGCCCAGGGCGCGAAGCCCGGCGAGGGCGGTCAGCTGCCCGGCCACAAGGTCTACCCGTGGGTGGCCAAGACCCGGCACTCGACGCCGGGCGTCGGCCTGATCTCCCCGCCGCCGCACCACGACATCTACTCCATCGAGGACCTGGCCCAGCTGATCCACGACCTGAAGAACGCGAACCCGCAGGCGCGGATCCACGTGAAGCTGGTCTCGGAGGTCGGCGTCGGCACGGTCGCAGCGGGTGTCTCCAAGGCGCACGCGGACGTCGTCCTGATCTCCGGTCACGACGGCGGCACCGGCGCCTCCCCGCTCACGTCGCTGAAGCACGCCGGCGGTCCCTGGGAGCTCGGTCTCGCCGAGACCCAGCAGACCCTGCTGCTCAACGGCCTGCGCGACCGGATCGTCGTGCAGACCGACGGCCAGCTGAAGACCGGCCGTGACGTGGTCATCGCCGCGCTGCTCGGCGCCGAGGAGTTCGGCTTCGCGACCGCGCCGCTCGTCGTCTCCGGCTGCATCATGATGCGCGTCTGCCACCTGGACACCTGCCCGGTCGGCATCGCCACGCAGAACCCGGTGCTGCGCGAGCGCTTCACCGGCAAGGCCGAGTTCGTCGTGAACTTCTTCCAGTTCATCGCCGAGGAGGTCCGCGAACTCCTCGCGGAGCTGGGCTTCCGCTCCATCGAGGAGGCCGTCGGCCACGCCGAGGCGCTCGACGTCACCCGGGCCGTCGACCACTGGAAGGCCCAGGGCCTGGACCTGGCGCCGCTGTTCCACGTGCCCGAACTGGCGGAGGGCGCGGTGCGCCACCAAGTGATCGCCCAGGACCACGGCCTGGAGAAGGCGCTCGACAACGAGCTGATCAAGCTCGCCGCCGACGCGCTGGCCGCGAACTCCCAGGCCGACGCCCAGCCGGTGCGCGCCCAGGTCGCGATCCGCAACATCAACCGCACGGTCGGCACCATGCTCGGCCACGAGGTGACGAAGAAGTTCGGTGGCGCGGGCCTGCCCGACGACACCATCGACATCACCTTCACGGGTTCGGCGGGCCAGTCCTTCGGCGCCTTCCTGCCGCGCGGCATCACGCTGCGCCTGGAGGGCGACGCCAACGACTACGTCGGCAAGGGCCTGTCCGGCGGCCGGGTCATCGTGCGCCCGGACCGCGCAGCCGAGCACCTCGCCGAGTACTCGACGATCGCGGGCAACACTCTCGCGTACGGCGCGACCGGCGGTGAGCTGTTCCTGCGCGGTCGTACGGGTGAGCGGTTCTGTGTCCGCAACTCGGGTGCGCTCGTGGTGTCGGAGGGCGTGGGCGACCACGGCTGCGAGTACATGACCGGTGGCCACGCCGTGGTGCTCGGACCCACGGGCCGCAACTTCGCGGCCGGCATGTCGGGCGGTATCGCCTACGTCGTCGACCTGGACCGCGACAACGTCAACGCCGGCAACCAGGGCTCCATCGAGCCGCTGGACGACACGGACAAGCAGTGGCTGCACGACGTGGTGCGCCGCCACGCCGAGGACACCGGTTCCACGGTCGCCGAGAAGCTCCTCGCGGAGTGGCCCGTCTCCGTGGAGCGCTTCAGCAAGATCATCCCCAGCACGTACAAGGCAGTGCTCGCCGCCAAGGACGCCGCCGAGCGAGCCGGTCTCACCGAGACCGAGATCACCGAGAAGATGATGGAGGCGGCGACCAATGGCTGATCCCAAGGGCTTCCTGACGCACGGCCGCGAGGTCGCCACGTCCCGTCCGGTGGGTGAGCGCGTCAAGGACTGGAACGAGGTCTACGTTCCCGGCTCGCTGCTGCCGATCATCAGCAAGCAGGCCAGCCGGTGCATGGACTGCGGCATCCCGTTCTGCCACAACGGCTGCCCGCTCGGGAACCTCATCCCCGAGTGGAACGACTACGCCTACCGCGAGGACTGGACCGAGGCCTCCGAGCGGCTGCACGCCACGAACAACTTCCCGGAGTTCACCGGCCGCCTGTGCCCGGCGCCCTGCGAGTCGGCGTGCGTGCTCGGCATCAACCAGCAGCCGGTCACCATCAAGAACGTCGAGGTCTCGATCATCGACAAGGCGTGGGACAGCGGTGACGTCAAGCCGCAGGCCCCCGAGCGCCTGTCCGGCAAGACCGTCGCGGTCATCGGCTCCGGTCCGGCGGGTCTCGCCGCCGCCCAGCAGCTGACCCGGGCCGGCCACACGGTCGCAGTGTACGAGCGCGCGGACCGCGTCGGCGGTCTGCTCCGCTACGGCATCCCCGAGTTCAAGATGGAGAAGCGGCACATCAACCGCCGTATCGAGCAGATGCGCGCGGAGGGCACCCGCTTCCGTACCGGTGTCGAGATCGGCCACGACCTCAAGGCGACGGACCTGCGCAAGCGGTACGACGCCGTGGTCATCGCCGCGGGCGCGACGACCGCACGTGACCTCCCGGTCCCCGGCCGCGAGCTCAAGGGCGTGTACCAGGCCATGGAGTACCTGCCGCTGTCCAACAAGGTGCAGGAGGGCGACTACGTGACCTCGCCGATCTCGGCCGAGGGCAAGCACGTCATCGTGATCGGCGGCGGCGACACGGGCGCGGACTGCGTCGGCACCGCCCACCGCCAGGGCGCGGCCTCCGTCACCCAGCTGGAGATCATGCCCCGCCCGAACGACGAGCGGCACCCGGTCAGCCAGCCGTGGCCGACCTTCCCGGTCCTCTACAAGGTCACCTCGGCCCACGAGGAGGGCGGCGAGCGCATCTACTCGGCCTCCACGACCCACTTCGAGGGCGACGAGGACGGCAATGTGCAGTGGCTGCACCTGGCCGAGGTCGAGTTCGTGGACGGCAAGCTGACCCAGAAGCCGGGCACCGAGCGCAAGATCCCGGCGCAGCTGGTCACCCTCGCCATGGGCTTCACCGGCACGGACCAGCAGAACGGCCTGGTCGAGCAGTTCGGCCTGGAGCTGGACGCGCGTGGCAACATCGCTCGCGACGCCGACTTCCAGACCAACGTTCCGGGCGTGTTCGTGGCGGGCGACGCCGGCCGCGGCCAGTCCCTGATCGTGTGGGCGATCGCGGAGGGCCGCTCGGCCGCCCGCGGTGTCGACCGCTTCCTCACGGGCGCCAGCGACCTGCCCGCCCCGATCCGTCCCACGGACCGTAGTCTGGCGGTCTGACAGCCCCACCCACGTCCCGTACAACGGCGTACGGAACTGAGCACGGCGCCCGCCTCTGTCCCCGACCGGACTCTGGGCGGGCGCCGCGGCGCGTCCGGGGACGGTTCAGCGACGGCGGTCCGCGCCGCTCATCCCGTCAGCTCCGTCACCTTGCCCACCGTCAGCAGCACCAGCAGCACCAGAAGTCCGAGGCAGGCGGCCGTCTGGATCATGCCGCGACGCGGGCCCCTGGGCACGTACGCGTACACCAGCGTCACCAGCCCGCCGGCCAGCAGACCGCCGAGGTGCCCCTGCCAGGAGGTGAGGCCGGCGGAGATCAGCAGCCACACCAGCAGGCCCGCCATGAAACGGTTGACGGTGCTCATGTCGGCGCCGAGCCGCTTGGCCATGACGTAGTACGCGGCGCCCAGCCCGAAGATGGCGCCGGACGCGCCGACCGTCGGGGTGTCGGGCGCGAGCAGCAGGACGAGCACCGACCCGCCGAGGGCCGACAGCAGATAGAGCGCGAGGTAGCGGACGCGGCCCAGCTGCGCCTCGACCACCCGCCCGATGTTCCACAGCGACACCATGTTCATCACGATGTGCAGGATCCCGAACGTCCCCTGAGTGGGCGGGAGATGCAGGAACGCGCCGGTCAGCAGGCGCTCCCACTGCCCGCCCACGACACCCTCGGCGTGCCACCCGGACGGATACGGGTACTGCCACAGATAGTGTCCGCCGCTCGCGTCCCGGAGCCCGGCCCCCAGCATCGCGAACCGGTCCTCGATCGCGGGGCGCACCAGCTCACCGAGGTAGGCGAGCACGTTGAGGCCGATCAGCACATACGTCACCATGGGGGCGGTGGTGATCCGGCCACCGAACGCCGTGCGGGCCTGGCGGATCGACCGGGCCCCCTCCTTCACACACTCCGGGCACTGGTGGCCGACAGCCGCCTCGCGCATGCAGTCCGGGCAGATGTAGCGGTCGCAGCGGACGCAGCGCACATGCGACTCCACCTTGGAGTGGCGGTAGCAGGTGGTGACGGTGGACTCGGACTCCACAGCCGGCTCCTCGAACGGGGTTGGACGGGTGGTGAGCCGGTGGGGACGGCGGCGAACAAAATAGCGAACCTACGGGGAAGGTGATCGGCGGGGGCGGCAGTGTCGTAACGTCGGCCTCCCGTCCCGCCGGCGCAAGGAGACCGCATGGCAGCGATCAGCCTCCGCAAGGTCGAGGAGACCGCCCCCGCGCTGGTCAGCCTGTACAAGAGCGCCGGGGTGTCCCTCACCAAGCACGGGCTGGGCGGACAGCGGGCCGCCGTCTACCTGGTCGTCGACTACTCCGGGTCCATGAAGCCGTACTACAAGGACGGCAGTGTGCAGGCGCTCGCCGAGCGGGTGCTCGGGTTGTCCGCGCACCTCGACGACGACGGCAGCGTGCCGCTCGTCTTCTTCTCCACGGACATTGACGCCGTGAGCGCGATATCGCTCGACCAGCACCAGGGCCGGATCGACACGATCGTGGCCGGACTCGGGCACATGGGCAAAACCAGCTACCACCTGGCGATGGACGCCGTCATCGACCACTACCTGGACAGCGGCTCCAAGGACCCGGCCCTCGTCGTCTTCCAGACCGACGGCGGCCCCATCAACAGGCCCGCCGCGGAACGGTATCTGTGCAAGGCGGCCAAGCTGCCGATGTTCTGGCAGTTCATCGGGTTCGGGGACCCGGGCAGCAAGCAGTTCGACTTCCTGCGCAGACTCGACGAGCTGCCGGTGCCGCAGAAGCGCGTGGTCGACAACGCGGGCTTCTTCCACGCCGGTTCGGACCCGCGGAAGGTGTCCGACGCCGAACTGTACGACCGGCTGGTGGGCGAGTTCCCCCAGTGGCTCGCGGCAGCCCGGGCTAAGGGCATCGTGACGTGAGGGCGCAGGTCACGCCGGCCCTCAGCCGCGCGGGCGGGCGCCGCTGAGTACGGCGGCGCGGCACTCCGCCGGCCCACCCCACGCCGTGCGCAGCGCACGTGCCTTGGTGAGCCAGAGGGAGAGGTCGTACTCGGCGGTGTAGCCGATCGCGCCGTGCAGTTGCAGTGCGGTGCGTGCGGTCGTGTAGGCCGCCTCGCAGGCCGCGACCTTGGCCGCGGCGAGGTCCGCCGGGGTCATCGTCAGAGCGGCTCCGAAGAGCAGCGGGCGTGCGAACTCCAAGGCGGTCAGGGCGTCGGCCAGCCGATGCTTGACCGCCTGGAACGAGCCGATGGGCACGCCGAACTGAACGCGCTGCGTGACGTATGCGACCGTCCGCTCGAGGAGAGCGAGGCCCACGCCCAGGGCCTGGGCGGCGGTGGCCAGGCGTGCCCAGCCGAGCGCGGACGGGGGAACCCCGGCGCGCAGCAGTTCTCCGCCGGGGAGCGGGGTGGCGAGCCGCCGTGCCGGATCGAGCGACGCCTTCGTCCCCGGCCGGCAGCCGGGGGACAGCCACACCTGACGGTCCCTCAGTGCGAGGACGACATCGGCCATGTCCCCGTCCAGGGCGTACGGCGCGCCGACCGTGGCCACGGCTTTGCCGGAGACCAGCTGGGGCAGCAGCCCCTCGGCGCGCTCGGGTAGGTCCGCGAGCAGGACCGCCGCGAGCACCGTCTCCACGAGGGGACCCGGTACCGCGTGGCGCCCCAGCTCCACGAAGGCCACCGCGAGCTCCACGGGCAGCGGGCCCGCCCCTTCGTACGTCTCGGGGACCGCCGGCGCGAAGACCCCCGCCTCCGCGATCCGGGACCACAGCGCTTGCCCGGCCGTGTGATCGCCCGCGCTCCAGGAGCGTACGATCGCCGGCGTGTCGGCTGCGGTGAGCAGTGCGTCCAGTGAGCGGGCGAAGGCGCGCTGCTCGTCGGTCGGCAGGAAACGCATCAGCGGCGGCCCTTCGGCAGGCCGAGCAGACGCTCGGCGATGATGTCGCGCTGGATCTCGTTCGTGCCCGCGTAGACGGGGCCCGCGAGGGAGAAGACATAGCCATCGGCCCAGGCACCGTCCGCCAACTCGCCGTCCGCGCCCAGCAGATCGAGCGCGGACTCGTGCAGAGCGATGTCCAACTCCGACCAGAAGACCTTGTTCAGGCTGGACTCCGCACCGGTCGGCTCACCGTCCAGGAACCGGGAGGCGCCCGCGTAGGTGAACAGCTGATAGGCGCGGGCGCCGATCAGGGCGTCGGCGACCCGGTCGCTCGCCGACGGCGGGCTGCCGTGGGCCCGCCACAGCTCCAGCAGCCGGTCGGCGGCGGCGAGGTAGCGGCCGGGGGAGCGGAGGGTGAGCCCGCGTTCGTTGCCCGTTGTTGCCATCGCGACCCGCCAGCCCTGACCGGGTTCGCCGAGCACGTCCTCGTCCGGGACGAAGACGTCGTCCAGGAAGATCTCGGCGAAGGCGGGCCTGCCGTCGAGACGGCCGATGGGCCGGACGGTCACACCGCGAGCACGCAGGTCGAACATGAGGTAGGTGAGGCCCTGGTGGGGCCTGGCCGCCTCCGGATCGCTGCGGAACAGCCCGAAGGCGCGATCGGCGAAGGCGGCCCGTGAGGACCACGTCTTCTGCCCGCCGAGCAGCCAGCCGCCCCGCGTCCGCACGGCCCTGGACCTGAGAGAGGCCAGGTCGGAGCCGGCCTCGGGCTCCGACCACGCCTGCGCCCAGACCACCTCGCCGGTGGCCATCGGCGGGAGCACCCGGGCCCGCTGTTCCTCGGTGCCGTGCTCGAACAGGGTCGGCGCCAGCAGATTGATGCCGTTCTGACCGACGCGGCCCGGTGCGCCCGCCGCGTAGTACTCCTCTTCGAAGATCAGCCACCGCACAAGACCCGCGTCCCGTCCGCCGTACGCGCGCGGCCAGGACACCACCGACCAGCGGTCCGCGGCGAGTTCGGCCTCCCATGCGCGGTGGGCCGCGAACCCTTCCTCCGTCTCCAGGGAGGGCAGCGGGTCCGCGGGCACATGCGCGGCGAGCCAGGACCGGGCCTCGGCGCGGAAGGCCTGGTCGGCGGGTGAGTGGGTGAGGTCCACGGCCGGTACCCTTCGAAGGCGGCTTCCCTAACAAGTGTTTGGTAGGTTAGCGTGGGCCCATGACAGGCGTCGAGAGTCCGTCGTACGTGCCCGGGCACGGGCTGCTGAAGGGCCGCACCGCCGTCATCACCGCCGCGGCCGGGGCGGGGATCGGCTCGGCGACCGCGCGCCGGTTCCTGGAGGAAGGCGCACGCGTGGTGATCAGCGACGCCCATGTGCGCCGCCTCGAGGAGTACGAGCGGGAGCTCGGCCGGGGGTTCGGCGGCGCGGTGACCGCGGTCGCCTGCGACGTCACCGACGAGTCCCAGGTGCAGGCACTCTTCGACACGGCCGCCAGGTCGCACGGCCGGCTCGACATCGTCGTCAACAACGCCGGAGTGGGCGGCACGGCGGCCCTGGCCGACATGACCGACGAGCAGTGGTCGAAGGTGCTCGATGTGACCCTGGGCGGCACCTTCCGCTGTGTGCGGGCGGCCCTGCGCTCGATGAAGGGCACGGGCGGTGGCGTGATCGTCAACAACGCCTCCGTGATCGGCTGGCGTGCCCAGGCCGGACAGGCCCACTACGCCGCCGCGAAGGCAGGCGTGATGGCCCTGACCCGCTGCGCCGCGATCGAGGCCGCGGAGTACGGAGTACGGGTCAACGCGGTCGCGCCGAGCCTCGCCATGCACCCCTACCTGGCGAAGGTGACGACCTCCGCACTCCTCGAGGAACTGACCACGCGGGAGGCCTTCGGGCGGTACGCGGAACCATGGGAGGTGGCCAATGTGATCGTCTTCCTGGCGTCCGGCTACTCCTCCTACATGACCGGCGAGGTCGTCGCCGTCAGCAGCCAGCACGCCTAGAGCCGTGCGATGGACCAGCACCACCGGGATCACAATGGACCCGTGCCGACCAAGAAGAAGCCCCAGGTGACCGCCGCGCCCGCCCGCCGCCGCGAACTCCTCGACACCGCAGCCGAGGTCTTCGCCGAGCAGGGCTACAACGCCACCACCGTACGCAAGATCGCGGACCACGCCGGGATGCTCGCGGGGAGCCTCTACTACCACTTCGATTCCAAGGAATCGATGCTGGAGGAGATCCTCCGCACCTTCCTCGACGAGCTCTGGGACGGCTACGACACCGTCCTGGACGCCGAACTCGGCCCGCGCGAAACGCTCGAGGCGCTGGTCACCGAGTCCTTCCGGGAGATCGACCGGCACCGCGCCGCCGTCGCGATCTACCAGAAGGAGTCCAGGCAGCTCGTGGCGCAGGAACGGTTCACGTTCCTCGCCGAGTCACAGCGCAAGTTCGAGAAGGCATGGCTGTCCACGCTGGAACACGGGGTCGCCGACCGGGTCTTCCGGTCCGACCTCGACGTCAGGCTCACCTACCGGTTCGTACGCGACACGGTGTGGGTCGCCGCGTCCTGGTACCGGCCCGGCGGACAGCACAGCCCGGAGGAGATCGCCCGGCAGTACCTGTCGATGGTGCTCGACGGCATCGCCGTACGGGAGTAACCCGTACATCAACCCCTTTCCTCTCCAAGGGAGTCCACCATGACCGAGGCCTACATCGTCGAAGCGGTCCGTACGCCCGTCGGGCGGCGCCGGGGCGGTCTGAGCGGGGTCCATCCCGCCGACCTGGGGGCGCATGTGCTCAAGGCGCTGGTGGAGCGCTGCGGTGTGGACCCGGCAGCCGTGGAGGACGTCGTCTTCGGTTGTCTCGACACGGTCGGACCGCAGGCCGGGGACATCGCCCGCACCTCGTGGCTCGCGGCCGGGCTGCCCGAGGAGGTACCGGGCGTGACCGTCGACCGGCAGTGCGGCTCCTCGCAGCAGGCCGTGCACTTCGCCGCGCAGGCCGTGCTGTCGGGCACCCAGGACCTGGTGGTCGCGGGCGGCGTGCAGAACATGTCCCAGATCCCGATCGCCTTCGCCTCCCGCCAGGCCGCCGAACCGCTGGGCCTCACCCAGGGGCCGTTCGCGGGCAGCGAGGGATGGCGCGCCCGCTACGGCGACCAGCCCGTCAACCAGTTCCACGGCGCCGAAGCGATCGCCGCCAAATGGGGCATCACCAGGCGCGACCAGGAGGAGTTCGCGCTGCGCTCGCACCAGCGTGCACTGCGCGCCATCGACGCGGGCCGCTTCGAGCGGGAGATCGTCCCCTATGGGCACGTCACCGTAGACGAGGGGCCGCGCCGGGACACCTCGCTGGAGAAGATGGCCGGGCTGAAGCCGGTCATCGAGGGCGGCACCGTCACCGCCGCCTGCTCCTCCCAGGTCTCCGACGGCGCGGCGGCCCTGCTGCTGGCCTCGGAACGGGCCGTAGGCGAACACCACTTGACTCCGCGCGCCCGCATCCACCACCTCTCCGTACGCGGCGAGGACCCGATCCGCATGCTGACCGCCCCGATCCCGGCGACCGCGCACGCCCTGAAGAAGACCGGTCTCACGATCGACGACATCGACCTCGTCGAGATCAATGAGGCGTTCGCCCCGGTCGTCCTCGCCTGGCTCAAGGAGACCGGCGCCGACCCGGCGAAGGTCAACGTCAACGGCGGCGCCATCGCGCTGGGCCATCCCCTGGGCGCGACCGGCGCCAAGCTCATGACGGCCCTGCTCCATGAACTGGAGCGGACCGGTGGCCGTTTCGGTCTGCAGACCATGTGCGAGGGCGGCGGCCAGGCGAACGTGACGATCATCGAACGGCTCTGAGCGATTCCAGGCCCTTCAGCACCTCCTCCGCCTCCGCCATGATCCGGTCCACCAGCTCCGCGCACGACGGCAGGTCGTCGATCACTCCGGCGACCTGCCCGGAGGCCATCACCCCGAGGTTCGTCCGCCCGTCCACCATGGCGGACTTGAGCAGCATCGGCGTGTTCGCGGCCAGCAGGACCTGTCCCCACGTCGACTCCCTGCCCTGCTTGAGGGCAAGACCGTCGCGGATCATCTGCCGCCGGCTGAGCCCGGACAGCTTCCGCAGCCTTTCCGCCCGGCGCACGGCCCGCAGCAGGGCCCTCGCGCGGCCGGACCGTTCGAGCGCATCGACCAGTTCCGTACGCAGCATGCGGTGCGGCACACCGTCCACCGCCCTCGTCACCGTCACGTCCTTCACCGTCGCCGCCAGATACCGCGCCTTGACCGCCTCCGGCACCGTCGAGTCCGAGGTCAGCAGGAACCGCGTGCCCATCGCGATTCCGGCCGCCCCGTACGCCAGCGCCGCGACCAGCCCCCGCCCGTCGCTGAAGCCGCCCGCCGCCACCACCGGTATGTCCACCGCATCCACCACCTGCGGCAGCAGCACGGACGTCGCGACCTCGCCGGTGTGACCGCCGCCCTCACCGCCCTGCACGATCACCGCGTCCGCGCCCCAGGCGGCCACCTTCTCCGCGTGCCGCCGGGCCCCCACGGACGGAATCACCACCACTCCCGCCGCCTTCAGTTCGGCGATCAGCCCCCGCGAGGGAGCCAGCGCGAAGGAGGCGACGCGCACACCCTCCTCGATCATGATCTGTACCCGGTCGCCCGCGTCCCCGGCGTCCGCGCGCAGGTTCACCCCGAACGGGGCGTCCGTGCGGGACGCGACCTCCCGTATCGCCTCCCGCAACCGGTCGGGCGTCATCGTCGCGGAGGCCAGGATGCCCAGTGCGCCCGCATTCGCCGCGGCGGAGACCAGACGCGGTCCGGCCACCCAGCCCATGGCGCTCTGCACGACGGGATACCTGACTCCCACGAGCCGGGTCAGCGCCGTGTCCATCAACGGCCTCCGCCCGCCGGATGCCCATCGGGGATCGCGCCGCCGGGACCGGGGCTCCGGCCGTCCCGGTCACGGCGGACACCGGAGGTGTGACCCGGAACCTCGGGGGCGCGATCGGCAGCCTCGGGGCTGCTACCAGGCGCCCGAGGGCCGCGATCGGGAACCTCGCGCTCCCGTATGCCCAGCGGGTCGATCAGCTCACGGATCAACCGCAGCTCCTTCGGCGTCGGTTCGCGGGTGTACGGCACCTCTTGCGGGACCGTCAGCTCGAAGCCGGTCGCCTCCCGTACCTCCTCGACCGTCACCCCCGGATGCAGCGTGGCCAGCCGCATCGAGTGGTCCGGGGTGTCGAAGTCGAAGACGCCGAGGTCGGACACCACACGCGGAATGCGGTGGAAGCGAGCGGTGGCCGGATGCCGGGCCGCACGGTCGTACCCCACCCCGCACACCATGTCGACCCGCTCGATGAACACCCGCCGTGAGTGCCGCGGTATCCAGTAGCTGGTCGCATTGTTGAGCGTGTTGACCGGTGCCCCGCGCACCCCGAGCAGCTGCCGCCGGGGCTTCGCCCAGTCGCCCACGCAGGAGATGTTCTGATTTCCGAAGCGGTCGATCTGGCTCGCGCCCATCATCACGTGCCGTCTGCCTCCGGTGACCAGGGTCAGGTGCCGGCGATAGGGCAGCCAGCCCTCCACCGTGCCGTCGGCGTCCACCAGCATGGCCTCGCCGTCGGTGAGCAGCAGGTCCGGCGAGAAGGTGCGCTTGGCGAGCCGCGCACCGACGGACGGCACCGGGCCCATCGCGCCGGCGAGGATCTCCCCCGCGTCGCGCCAGGCCTCGGCGCAGGCGATCACGCAGTACTCGGCGCGGGTCGCCGGGCTCATGACCGCTCCCGGTGCCAGGACCGGACGGCCGACTGATACGCCTGCTCGTCCCCGGAGAGGAACTGCTCGGCGAACGCCGGCCACGCCGTGGTGGCGTAGTGCTTCTGGAAGGGCTCGTCCCGGTCGTGGTCGGGGGCGCAGGACGTGAAATGCGCTCCGTTCGGCGCCTCCACCACGCCGGTCACGGTGTGCCGTCCGACCAGCAGCGTCTGCGGTGCGGCCTCCTTCGTCAGCTCAGCGGTGTCGACGATCCGCTCGCACGACACGTACGCGGTGTCGGCGGCCTCGCAGAACAGGTCGTCGAAGTACGGGTCCGGGCCCAGGTACTGACCGTTGCCCAGCCGGTCGGCGCGGTTGACGTGCACCAGAGCGGCGTCCATCCGCAGCGCGGGCATCGCGACGAACTCCTCTCGCGGTCCGGGAGCCGCCGTGCCTTCCTCAGACTCGTCCCCGCCGGTGAACGGCCACTCGGTCCCATACGGTGAAGTGACCGTCCGCAGGCCGGGGTTGACCCGCATCACGTCCGAGCCGACACCCGCCCGCACCGGCAGGAACGGCAGCCGGTTCGCCGCCGCGTGCAGGCCCCACATGAACATCGCCTCGTCCACCTCCACGAGTTCGAACGCGCCGCCCTCACGGGCCGCCCGGTAGTGCGGTTCCAGCGGAATCGTGTCCAGGGTCGTGAACGCGGCGACCAGTCTGCGGATCCGCCCTGCGGCCGCGAGCATGCCGACGTCCGGACCGCCGTACGAGACCACCGTGAGGTCGTTGATCCCGGAGCGCAGCAGCGCCCGTACCAGGGCCATCGGTTTGCGGCGGGAGCCCCAGCCGCCGATGCCGAGGGTCATACCGCTCTCCAGCCGGGCGACGACCTCGTCGGCCGTCATCGTCTTGTCCCTCACGCGTCCTCCTTCCCGAACCTGTCCCGGACGCGGCCGGCCACGCCGCTGACATGGGCCTCGAAGGTGAAGCCCTGCTCGAAGCGGTAACTGCGGCGCACGTCGACCGGGTCGATGCCGTTGATGGCGGCCTTGGCGAGCCGCAGCAGCTCGCCGTCCTTCGCGGCGATCTCCCGGGCGAGCTCAAGGGCGGCCGTGCGCAGTCCGTCCCGCGGTACCACGCGCCACACCGAACCGTGCGCGTGCAGTTCGGCCGCGGTCGCCGTGCGCGAGGTGTAGTACAGGGCGCGCATCAGGTGCGGGGGGACCAGCCGGGCCAGATGAGTGGCCGCGCCCAGCGCGCCGCGGTCCAGTTCGGGCAGGCCGAAGACCGCGTCCTCGCTCGCCACGATCACGTCCGCGTTGCCGATGAGACCTATCCCGCCGCCCAGACAGAAGCCCTGGACCGCCGCCACCACCGGTACCTCGCACTCGTAGACCGCCGAGAACGCCGCGAAGCAACCGCGGTTGGCCCCGATCAGCGCGCTGCCGCCCTCGGCCTGTATCTCCTTGATGTCCACACCCGCGTTGAAACCGCGTCCTTCCGCGGCCAGCACGACACAGCGGGTCTCGGGGGCGCGGCCGGCCGACCGCACCGCGTCGGCCAGGTCGAACCAGCCGGCCACCGGCAGCGCGTTCACCGGCGGGAAGCCGACCGTGACGACGGCGATCCCTTTTTCCGGGCACGAGGTGGAGACACCCATGGGCACATCAGCTACCTTTCCACCAAACGTTTGTTAGGTGCGATTCGAAGCTAGCAGCCCACGCATCCCTGCGGGAGGCCCCTGTGGACAACTCGAAGGACGGGGCCACCGCCTGCCTGCGGGGCAGGACCGTCGTCGTCACCGGCGGCACACGGGGCGTCGGCGCGGGGATCGCCCGTGCGTTCGTCCAGGCCGGCGCCGAGGTGGTGGTGTGCGCCCGGCGGCCGCCCGAAGCACGGGCCAAGGGTGCCGAGTTCGCGCCGCTGGACGTGCGCGACCCGGCTGCCGTACGGGAGTTCTTCGACGCACTGCCCCGCCTCGACGTGCTGGTCAACAACGCGGGCGGCGCCCCCTACCGGCTCCTCGCCGACGCCGGACCGGAACGGCACGCCCGGGTCGTCGAACTCAACCTCATTGCGCCGCTGACGGTCTCCCTCGCCGCGTACGGCCATCTCCGGCGCGCCAGGGGAGCGGTCGTGATGATCGGCAGCGTGAGCGGCAGCCGCCCCTCGCCGGGCACCGCCGCCTACGGAGCGGCCAAGGCGGGCCTGGAGAATCTGGCCCGTTCCATGGCGGTCGAGTGGGCGCCGGAGGTGCGGGTCAACACGATCGTGGCCGGAATGGTCCGCACCGAACTGTCGTCCCTCCACTACGGCGACGAGAACGGCATCACGGCCGTCTCCCGCACCGTCCCGCTCGGGAGGCTCGCCGAGCCGTCCGACGTCGGCGCGGCCGCCGTCTTCCTTGCCTCGGACGCCGCCGCGTACATCACCGGTGCCAGCCTGCTCGTCCACGGGGGAGGGGAACGACCGGCGTTCCTGGACGCGGCGGCCGCAGGCGACCGAACATGACGGGCGGGGCAGGCGGTCGCAGGCGAACGACCGTGACGGGCGGGGCGAGGGGCACCGGACGGGTGCAGGCGGACGGTCTTCACGGCCGTGGGCTCAGGCATCCGACGGTTGCGCACGGACGGTCTTCACGGCCGAGGGCCCACGCACCTGCCGACCGCGAGGAGACGGTCGGGGAGGCCGCGAAGGCGGAGAAGCACCCCACGGCCGTTCAGCGAGCGCGTACCGGCGTCAACAGGCATACCTGTGACGACAGATGGACAAGTCGATCCGGCGACACGATCGGACGAGGGGACACGACATGACGGGTATCGCCGACGGCCGAGTAGTGATCGTCACCGGGGCGGGGCGCGGTCTCGGCCGCGCCCACGCCCTCGCGTTCGCCGCCGAGGGCGCGCGGGTCGTCGTCAACGATCTGGGGGTCGGCCTCGACGGTGGCCCCGGTAACGGCGACCCGGCCGACCGGGTCGTGGCGGAGATTCGCGCCGCGGGCGGTGAGGCGGTGGCGCACGGCGGTGACATCGCGACAAGCGCGGGGGCCGCGTCCCTGGTGGCGACCGCTCTCGAGGCTTTCGGCCGGCTCGACACTCTCGTGAACAACGCCGGCTTCCTGCGCGACCGGATGCTGGTCAACCTCGACGAGGACGACTGGGACGCAGTGCTGCGCGTGCACCTCAAAGGCCACTTCCTGCCGCTGAGGCACGCTGCGGCGTACTGGCGCGCCGAGGCCAAAGCCGGGCGCGTCCCGTGCGCCCGGGTCGTCAACACCAGCAGCGGAGCAGGTTTGTCCGGGTCGGTGGGACAGGGGAACTACAGCGCGGCGAAGGCCGGGATCCTGGCCCTGACGCTGGTCGCGGCCGCGGAACTGAAGCGCTACGGCGTACAGGTCAACGCCATCGCACCCGCCGCACGCACCCGGATGACCGAGCAGACGTTCGCCGAGACGATGGCCGCGCCCGCCTCCGGGTTCGACGCCATGGCACCCGGGAACGTCTCACCCCTGGTCGTCTGGCTCGGGTCCGCCGCGAGCGCGGGGGTCACCGGCCGCGTCTTCGAGGCGGAGGGCGGACGGATCACCGTCATGGAGGGGTGGCGGCGGGGCCCGAGCGCCGACGGGGGAGCGCGCCGCACTGCGGCCGAGGCGGGGGAGACGGCACTGAAACTGCTGGCCCAGGCAGAGACGCCCGGGGCGGTCTACGGGGCGCAGTAGTCCGCGTCCCTGAGTGGTCAGCCGCCGTGTGCTCCCGGCCCGTTTTCCAGGAGGCCCGCTATCGCGGCATGTCCGGTCTGCTGGTCGTTCCCCGCCGTCGGCCGGCCCTCGCGCACCAGCGTGACCTCGACCGTCACGGCCCCGGGCTCCTCCTCCCGGCGGCGCGTGACGTACTCGTGCCCCGGTCCGTACGTCGTCTCGAGTCCCGCGCGCAGTTCGGCCGCGACATCCAGGCGCATCCAGCGCCGGGCCTCGGCAAGCGCTTCCCCGCGGGCCCGCGCCCCGTGGTCCAGCAGAGCCCGTACGCAGCCGGGCGAGCCGCGCCGAGCGGCGGCCACCAGTGGGGGTTCGCCCCCAGGGCCGGGCAGGTCCGGATCCGCGCCGGCGGCCAGCAGCGCCCGGACGATCTCCACGTGCCCCCGCTGCACCGCCCAGGTCAAGGCACGGAACCCGTACTCCTCCTCCAGGTCCGCGGTGGCCCCGGCCGCCAGCAGTGCCCGTACCACCTCGATGTGCCCCCCGCAGACGGCACCGCACAGCGGCGCGTCGGCGCCCGCGCTCAGGCGGTCGGGATCGGCTCCGGCCGTCAGCAGCAGCCGTACGACGCCCGGTGCGTCGCCGACCGCCGCCAGGTACAGGGCCGTCTGGCCCTCCGCGTCGACCGACTCGGGACTCGTGCCCGTGCGCAGCAGTCGTACGACCGCGTCCTCGTCCCCTTCGTACACCGCCGTGAACAGCCCCGGTGGCTCGTGCGTGTCCATGCTTCGACCCTCGCTCTCCGAAGGCCCACCGCGCAAAGACATTTGAGGTGTTCCGTGCCACTTCGGCGTTGCCTCTCACGCCGTATGGCCCGGCGGCCGCGCCTCAGGTGTCGCACTCCAGAACGGTCCGGCACAGCCCGCAGCGCGCCCGCACCCGTCCTCGCACGGGCACCCTGATGCGCTGGTGGCAGGTGGGGCAGGGAAAGGAGACGCGCAGCGGGCCGCGGCCGGGCGGGGTGAAGTCGTACGGGACGCCCGGATGCGGGCCGGGGGCGGAGTGGTCCTCGGCGTGGCGGCGGTCCCGGGCGTAGCGGCGGCGGCCCGCCCAGCCGGCGGCGGTCAGCGGGGGCTGCTGCTCGTCCCGGCGGGCCTGCGCCATGCCCTTCGTGTACGCGGTGTACGCCTGCGGGCTGGTGAACCAGATCGACGGGTCCTCGCCGAACAGCAGTGCCCGCTTGGCGAGGACGTAACCGAACTCCTCCGGGGTCAGGTAGCCGAGCTTCTGCGAGGACGCCCTGTCTTCGCGGAAGGCGTCCAGGAGCAGCCAGCCCGCGCCCAGGTAGGTCGCCGCGGTGTCGGTGAGGATCTCGGTGTCCCTCGTGCCGGGGAAGGACAGGTCGAGGCGGTGCAGATAGACGTGCATCACCTCGTGCGCGAGGGCCGCGCCGATGTCCCGGCGGTGGGTGCGGAACCGGTCGTTGAGCTCGATGAAGTACTCCGGGCCCGCGGCGAGTTCGACGTTGGCCGCATGGGTCATCTCACGGAAGCCGATGATCATCCGTGCGTCCGGCAGCCGGTAGTGCCGCACCAGCTCGCGCGCCACGCGCTGCGCCCCCAGATGCAGGTCGTCCAGGTCGGAGAAGGCCACGTCGGCGGGGGCCACGCTGGCCGCGAAGGTGCGGATGGTGTCGCAGGAGAGCCGCTTGTACAGGGCGGTGATCGCCGCCCGCACCGTTTCCAGATGCGGGTAGCCGTGCTCGACCGGGCCGCCGTTCGCCACGTCCGCACCCCCTTCAGACGCCGGCACTGGCATCCACTGTATGCGTGCTTCCTCCCGGCGGCCGAGCGTGCGAGGCGGGGAGGGCGTCGTGCTGCGCCGCCCATTGGCCGGAAACCGGTTCTTGCCGCCTCGCCCGGGTCTCCAAATAATCCGTAAAGACTTGGCGGGGGCATGTCATATGTGCTTCGCGTGCTGCCGCCATGCGGTCAACCCCCCACGGAAGGAAGCACGTTGAAGCTCCTGAAGAAGATCAGCGGCCTCAAGAGAGCCGTCGCGGCCGTCACGGTCGCGCTCGCCGCCCTGTCCCTCCAGCCCCTGTCCGCGCAGGCCGCACCCCAACCGGTGGTCGGCGGGGCACGGGCCGCACAGGGCGAGTTTCCGTTCATGGTGCGGCTGTCCATGGGCTGCGGCGGCGCCCTGTACGCCGGCGACATCGTCCTGACCGCCGCGCACTGCGTCAGCGGATCGGGCAGCAACACCTCCATCACCGCCACCGCTGGTGTCGTCGACCTGCGCAGCGGCAGCGCGATCAAGGTGAGGTCCACCAAGGTCCTGCAGGCCCCCGGCTACAACGGAAAGGGCAGGGACTGGGCGCTGATCAAGCTTGCCCAGCCCATCGATCTGCCCACCCTGAAGATCGCCACCACGACCGCGTACAACAAGGGTGACTTCACCGTCGCGGGCTGGGGCGCGGCCAGTGAGGGCGGCGGTCAGCAGCGTTATCTGCTCAAGGCCGCGGTCCCCTTCGTCGACGACGCCACCTGTCAGCGGGCTTACGGCAGCGATCTGGTGCCCGGTGAGGAGATCTGCGCCGGCTTCCCGCAGGGCGGCGTCGACACCTGCCAGGGCGACTCCGGCGGCCCCATGTTCCGCAAGGACGACACCGGTGCGTACCTCCAGGTCGGCATCGTCAGCTGGGGCGAGGGCTGCGCACGGGCCGGCTACCCCGGTGTCTACACCGAGGTCTCGACGTTCGCGGCGGACATAGCCCGCGCCGCGTCCGGCCTCTAGCCCGACGCGCTCGGCCGTATCCCCGGAGGGCGGGAGGGTGTCCGCGGCCCGCCCCGGCCGCGGGCACCCACCCCGTAGGCATCCCCGCCTGCCGCCTGCCGCCTGCCGCCTGCCGCCTGCCGCCTGCCGCCTGCCGCCCACCGCACCGACGCAGGCGCCGCGGGGCGGGCGGGTGGGCCGAGTGCAGGCGCTGGGCGGAGAGGGGTGTGTACGACGGTTTCCTCCGCGCCCGGCGCGCACGACCCGTACGTCGTGTGCGGACCATCGCCGCCTCCGGTGGACGCTTTCTCGTGCCCGACGACCGCCTCCTCGACCGCCCCGCCGCTTCGGCGCGCCGGTTCGCTCGGGCGCGCAGTGGCGACGTACGCCGTCGGAGCGATCCGCACTCCGGACAGGAAGGACCGCCCTTCGGCCGGCCCCGTAGGGTGGACGGCCATGACCTCCCGCCACTCCGCCGCCGGGGACGCCGACCCCGCCGTCCGTGCCGAACTCGCCCGGTTGCGCGACAGCATCGACAACATCGACGCCGCCGTCGTCCATATGCTCGCCGAGCGTTTCAAGTGCACCCAGCAGGTCGGCCACCTCAAGGCGGCGCACCAGCTGCCGCCCGCCGACCCGGCCCGTGAGGCCGCCCAGATCGCCCGGCTGCGCCGGCTCGCCGAGAACGCCAAACTCGACCCCGCGTTCGCGGAGAAACTTCTCAATTTCATCATCGCCGAGGTCATCCGGCACCATGAGCGCATCGCTGATGACGCCACGTCCGGCTCCGACGCTGCGGGGGAGTGACACCCGGCCCGGCCGCCCGGCCATCTGCTCCGAGTGCTCCGAACTCCGCAAACGCTCTCTACGCTCCGGCCGTCCCCAGTCGGCCGGATGACTCTTTGTCAGGTCAAAGGAACGCACGGTAGGACGGTTCGGGCATAAGCTGGTCATCCAAGCGAGGGGACCTCGGGCCATGCCGTCTGATGCCAGGATTCTCATCGTCGACGACCACGTGGACACGCTCTACGCGCTGGAGAGCGCTCTTGCCCCGCTGGGCTACCGCCTGACCCGCGCCACGAACGGTGACGCCGCGCTCAAGGAGGTACTGCGCGGCCAGGTCGGCCTGCTCCTCCTCGATGTGCGCATGCCCCAGGTCAGCGGCCTCGACGTTGTGCGCTACCTGCGGCGCCTGGAGCAGACCCAGCACATCCCGGTCATCCTGATCACCGGCTTCGGCCCCGACGCCGAACTCACCTCGGCCGCCTACGGGCTCGGCGTCGCCGACCTCCTGATGAAACCCGTCGACCCCTGGGCCCTGCGCACCAAGGTCCGCTACCTCTACGACGCTCATCAGCGCTCGCAGGCCCTGGAGCGGGAAGTGCGCGTCCTGCGCGCCCGGCTCGATCAGCCCGTCCCGCCTCCGGCAGGCGGCATCCCTCCTCCGGCAGGCAGTATCCCGCCGCCGACGCGCGCCCTCGCGTACCCGGACGCGAACCTTCCGCGTCCGGAAGCGAACGTTCCGAGCCAGCGAGAGGACCCCGCCGCCCGAAAGGCTCCCGACCCTCCCCGGAAGCGGCACGAGGAACGGACAAAGCGGGCGTAGCGGAACACCACTGTGCGTCGTCAGTGCCATCAGGCAGCATGTCCTTCATGTCCGTACTGACGCGCGACGAAGCGCAGACCCGTGCCCGGCTCCTCGATGTCCACCGCTACGAGATCGAACTCGACCTGACCCGCGGCGACGAGACCTTCGACTCCCGTACCGTCATCCGCTTCACGGTGCGCGCGGACCAAGACGCCTCGGACACCTTCGTCGAGCTCAAGCCCGCCGAGCTGCGCTCCGCCACCCTGGACGGACACCCCCTCGATCCCGAGACGCTCGCCGAGAACCGGCTCCCGCTCAAGGGACTCACCGCCGGTGAGCACGAACTGCGCATCGACGCCGCCATGCGCTACTCGCGAACCGGTGAGGGCATGCACCGGTTCACCGACCCCACCGACGGCGAGACCTACGTCTACACCCAGCTGTTCATGGACGATGTCCAGCGCGTCTTCGCCGCCTTCGACCAGCCCGACCTCAAGGCCGTCTTCGACCTGACCGTCACGGCCCCCGAGGGCTGGAGCGTCCTCGCCAACGGCATCACCACCCACCAGGGCGACGGCACCTGGCGTGCCGCGACCACCCCCCTCATCTCCACCTACCTGGTCGCCGTCGCCGCCGGACCTTGGCACTCCGTACGCACCGAACACCGCGGACTGCCCTTCGGCATCCACTGCCGCCGCTCCCTGGCCCCCCACCTCGACGCGGACGCGGACGAACTCTTCGAGATCACCCGCCAGTGCTACGACCGGTACCACGAGAAGTTCGAGGAGCCCTACCCCTTCGACTCCTACGACCAGGCCTTCGTCCCCGAGTTCAACGCGGGCGCCATGGAGAACCCCGGGCTGGTCACCTTCCGCGACGAGTTCGTCTACCGCTCCGCCGTCACCGACACCCAGCGCCAGACCCGCGCCATGGTCATCGCCCACGAGATGGCCCACATGTGGTTCGGCGACCTCGTCACCCTCAAGTGGTGGGACGACATCTGGCTGAACGAGTCCTTCGCCGAGTACATGGGCTACCAGACCCTCACCGAAGCCACCCGCTTCACGGACACCTGGACCGACTTCGGCGTCGCCCGCAAGGCCTGGGGGTACGACGCCGACCAGCGGCCCTCCACCCACCCGGTGGCCCCGGAAGCGGTCGACGACACCGCCTCCGCGCTCCTCAACTTCGATGGCATCTCCTACGCCAAGGGCGCCTCCGCGCTGCGCCAACTGGTCGCCTGGCTCGGTGAGAAGGACTTCCTCACCGGTATCAACACCCACTTCACCCGCCACCGGTTCGGCAACGCCACCCTCGCCGACTTCATCGACTCCCTGGCGAGCGCCACCGACCGCGACGTCCACGCCTGGGCCGACGCCTGGCTGCGCACCACCGGCGTCGACACCCTCACTCCGCGTCTGACCCAGGCCGACGACGGCACCTACTCCCTCACCGTCGGCCACGACGGCAGCCGCCCGCACCGCATCGCCGTCGGCGTCTACGACCGGACCCCCGCCGACGACGGCGACCTCACCCTGCGCGAACGCGTCGACCTCGACGTCCCGCAGAGCGCGCCGCAGCCCCTCGGCAAGCGCCCGGCCCTGCTCCTGCTCAACGACGGCGACCTCACCTACGCCAAGGTCCGCTTCGACCCCGAGTCCTTCGCGACCGTGCGCGACGCCCTGTCAGGGCTGCCGGAACCGCTGACCCGGGCGGTCGTCTGGAACGCCCTGCGGGACGCCGTGCGCGACGGCGACCTGCCTGCCGCCGCCTACCTGGAGGCCGCGCGCGCCCATCTCCCGCACGAGACCGACCTGGCGCTGCTCGAGGGCGTCCTCGCCTTCGCCGCCGGTCACGTCGCCGACCGCTACCTGCCCTCCCCCACGCCCTCGACCCCGCTCGAGCAGGGCGGCGACCTCACCGACCGGTCCGCCGCGCTCGCCACCCTCAGCGCGCTGTGCCGCGACCTGATCCGCCGCACCGAGGACGGCTCCCACCCCGGGCTGCGCTTGATCGCCGTACGCCACTACATCGACGCCGCCGCCCACCCCGAGACCATCGCCGCCTGGCTCGCCGAGGGCACCGTGCCCGGCGGACCGGAACTCGACCCCGAACTGCGCTGGCGCATCCTCGGCCGTCTCGCCGTCCTCGGCGCCGTGGGCGAGGCGGCCATCGCGGAGGAACTCCACCGGGACCCCAGCGCCACCGGCCAGGAAGGTGCCGCCCGCTGCCGCGCCGCCCTGCCCGACGCCGACGCCAAGCGGCGCGCCTGGGAGGCGATGTTCACCACCGACGACCTGTCCAACTACCTGTTCACCGCCACCGCGCAGGGCTTCTGGCAGCCCGAACAGGCCGACCTGCTGGCGGAGTACGTCGAGCGGTACTGGACCGACGTACCCGCCGTCGCGGCCCGCCGCGGCCCCGCCATCGCCACCGCCGCCGGCCGCTGGGCGTTCCCCCGCCACGCCGTGAGCGCGGAC
Organism: Streptomyces sp. CA-106110; assembly: GCF_050936285.1. Taxonomy (NCBI): domain Bacteria; kingdom Bacillati; phylum Actinomycetota; class Actinomycetes; order Kitasatosporales; family Streptomycetaceae; genus Streptomyces; species Streptomyces sp. CA-106110. The sequence continues at coordinate 8,751,468 of NZ_JBNJNB010000001.1, forward strand.
ACCCTGCACCGGGGTGAACAGTGCCTGAGCGAGGCCGACCTCACCCCGGCGCTGCGCCGCAAGCTCGTGGACGAACTCGACGACCTGGCACGAGCGTTGCGCATCCGGGAGGCGTAGCCGATCCGCGGTGCCGGCCGCCGTGCCGTCGCGGGACGGCGGCCGGCACCGCATATGCCATCCGTGGGCACTTCCTCCCCACGGCGGTACCCCCATTCGGGTCGGATCGTTGTCCTCTCCGGGCGAGTCCAACCTCCCTGCATGCAGGCTTGGTTCCCCGCCGCGTGCCTGGAGGACGTCCCATGAGCTTGCCGCCTCTCGCCTCAGGACCCGAAGGCCCGCGCGCCCTGCGACCGCTGCTCGCCACCGTCCTCGACGCCCTCGAGGAGGGCGCACGGGCCCGCGGCGGCCCCCTGCCCGGCGGGGGGCCCGCAGCGGTCGCCGCCCGGGTCCGTGCGGCCGTCGGCGACGTCCTGCCGTACGAGGGCGACCCGGACGCCGTACGGGCGCTCGTGCACGCCCTGGCGGAAGGGGCCGCCGACCCCGCCCACGCCCTGTGCGCCGCCCACCTGCACTGCCCGCCCCTCGCGGTCGCCACCGCCGCCGACCTGGCGGCGAGCGCGCTCAACCCCTCCCTCGACTCCTGGGACCAGGCCCCGTCCGCCTCCGAACTGGAAACGCTGGTGACACGGGCCCTCGCCGACGAGGTCTACGGCGATCCGCGGACAAGAAGCGCCGGCGGAGATCACGATCGCGCGCCGGAAAGTGGCGCGGACGAGGTCTGCGGCATCCCGCAGGAACAGGGCACCGGCGAGGGCTGCGGCCGCCCGGATGAACGGGGTGCCGACCAGATCCACGGCGGCCCGCGAGGAAACGGCGACTGTCTGGTCACCACCGGCGGCACCGAGTCCAACCAGCTCGCCCTGCTCCTCGCCCGTGAAGCCCACGGAAGCGTCCGGCTCGTCTGCGGCGCGGGCGCCCACCACTCCCTGACGCGCGCCGCCTGGCTGCTCGGCCTGCCCGAACCCGTTGTCGTCCCCGCCCCCGGCGGCACCCTAGAACCGGCCGCCCTCGACACCACGCTCGGCAGGCTGGCCGGCCCGCTGCTCGTCGCCGCCGGCGCGGGCAGCACCGACGCCGGCCTCATCGACCCCCTGCCCCGGATCGCCGACATCTGCGCCGCCCACGGCGCCCGACTGCACATCGACGCCTCCTACGGAGGCGCGCTCCTGTTCAGCGACCGCCACCGCGCCAAGCTCACCGGTCTCGAGCGCGCCCACACCGTCACCCTCGACCTGCACAAACTCGGCTGGCAACCCGTCGCCGCCGGCCTGCTCGCCGTCCGCGACCCCCACGACCTGAGCGCCCTGCGGCACCGCGCCGACTACCTCAACGCCGACGACGACACCGACGCGGGACTGCCCGACCTCCTCGGGCGCTCCCTGCGCACCACCCGACGCCCCGACATCCTCAAGATCGCCGTCACCCTCAAGACCCTGGGCCGCACCGGGCTGGCCACGCTCGTCGATCAAGTCTGTGGCCACGCACACCAGTTCGCCGAACTGGTCCGCGACCACCCCGCCTTCGAGCTCTACGCCCCGCCCACCATCAGCACCGTCCTGTTCCGGCCCACGGCGGCGTCCGACGACACCGTCGCCGCCGTGCGCCGCACCCTCCTCCACGCCGGCCGCGCCGTCCTCGGCCGCGCCCGGCTGGACGGCCGCCTCTGGCTCAAGGCCACCCTCCTCAACCCCCACACCCGGCCCGGCGACCTGGCCGCCCTCCTGAACCTGGTGGAAGGAAGCACGACCCGATGACCACCCCCGCACGCCATGAACCCCGAGCACCCCGTGACCTGGTCGGCATCGGCATCGGCCCGTTCAACCTGTCGCTCGCCGCCCTCGCCCACCCGCTCACGGAACTCGAGGCGGTCTTCTACGAACGGCGCCCCGGCTTCGACTGGCACCCCGGCCTCCTCATCGACGGAGTCACCCTCCAAGTGCCGTTCCTCGCCGACCTGGTGACCCTCGCCGACCCCGCCAGCCCCTGGTCGTTCCTGAACTACCTCAAGACCTGCGAACGACTGTTCCCCTTCTACTTCGCCGAACGCTTCCACATCCAGCGCGCCGAGTACGACGCCTACTGCCGGTGGGTCTCCGGCAACCTTCCTGGACTGAACTTCGGCCACCAGGTCGACACCGTCCGCTGGAACCCCGCGACCGACGTCTTCGAAGTCGACTTCACCCGTCTCGGCACGGACGGCACGGCCCAAGCCCTCGGCCGTGCCCACGCACGCAACATCGTCCTCGGCGTCGGCACCGAACCCTACGTGCCCGAAACCCTGGAACCGCTGGTCGAATCCGCCGGAGTGCCCGTCATCCACGCCGGCGACTACCTCCGGCACCGAACGGACTTCCTCACCGCCGAGCACATCACCGTCGTCGGCGCGGGCCAGTCCGGTGCCGAGGTCTTCCTCGACCTCCTGCGCAACCGGCCCCTCGGCCTCGAAAGGATCCACTGGCTCGCACGGACCGAGGCCTTCGCACCCATGGAGTACTCAAAACTCGGTCTGGAGCACTTCACCCCCGACTACACGCGGTTCTTCCACGCCCTCGCCGAACCCGTCCGCGACCGACTCGTCTCGGCGCAGTGGCAGCTCCACAAGGGCATCGACGCCGGCACCATCGCGGCCATCCACGACGAGCTCTACCGCCGTACGCTCAAAGGCGGCTGGCCCGATGCCGTCCTCACCCCCGGCGTCCGGGTCCGCACCGCCGGGCGCCTTGCCACCAACAAGATCGAACTCCATCTGGAGCACGTCCAGCAGAACGTCCGCTCACGCCTCACCACCGACGCCGTCGTCCTCGCCACCGGCTACCGTGAGCGCCCCCTCGGCCGCATCCTCGCCGGGCTGGGCCCCTACCTGCGCCGCGACAGCAGCGGGCGCCCCCGCATCGACGACCAGTTCCGCATGGTCCTCGACCCCTCCGTCAGCGGCTCCGTCTACGTCCAGAACGCCGAACTCCACACCCACGGAGTCGGCACCCCCGACCTCGGCCTCGCCGCCTGGCGCAGCGCCACCATCCTCAACTCCCTCACCGGCAAGGAGCCCTACCCGCTGCCTCGCCGGACCGCCTTCACCACGTTCGGGCTCCAGCATCACGACGGGATCCCGGCCGTCCGCCGGCCCATGGATCTGACCCCGCTCGCCGAAAGACGGTGAGAAAGGAGCCGTCCGGAGAGGCGCCCGGGACGGCAGCCGAGGGAGTGGCGGCCCACGCTCGGCACCAACCGACGACCCCCGCCCCGAGGGCGGCCGCTCCGACGGTGGTGGAGCCGACCGGCCAGCTCTACGCCGGCCGGCTCCACGTACGCGCCGCACGCGCCGCGTCACATCCGGAGCAAGGGCAACCCCGTTCTTCCTAGAAGAGCGGCACGCCGTTCCGCGTGAGCTTCCAGTCGGCGGACGCGAAGTCCTTCGGGTCCAGAACCCCCTTCGTGGTCACCCACTCCGCGATCCGGGTCCGGATCTCCGTCGACTCCGACCACAGCTCCTTGCCCGAAGCCACGAACGGGAAGGCACCGCCGCCGTTGGCACGGTAGTTGTTCACCGCGAGCACGAACTGCCGGGCGTCGTCCAGCGGGGCACCGTTGTAGGTCAGGTTCTTGATGCGCGAGCCCGCGGCCTGGGCGATGTCGATCTCGTACTGCAGGCCCGAGACATAGTCGTAGTTGTAGTCCGGACGGCCGTTCGCGTTGGTCAGCTTCTCCACGTCCACCGGCGCGCCGGCGGCGGTCTGCACGAAGTACTCCGCCGAGTACTCCAGGTACGCCCGGACCTGCGCGCCCGTCATCAGCTTCGCGACCAGCGTGTTGTCGTACACGTACAGGCTCGACAGGTCCCGGATCGTCACATTGCCCGCCGGGATCTCCGACGTACGCGAGAACGGCGATGCCTGCGCGATCACCGGCAGCGCGGCGTACTCGGTGCCCGCCAGCGCCGCCTTGACCACGTCCTCCTGGACCTTGGTGATCAGGTCGATGATCGGGGCGTCCTTGTAACGGGCATCCACCGTCGTCAGCGTCTCGGTCGCCTTGCCGACGACCTGGTTGACGTACTGGACGACCTTCGTGTGCTCGTCCGTGAGCAACTTGGTGATCTTCGGGTCGTCGGCGACCGTGTTGGAGTTCCGCAGCGACGCGGCGACCGACTCGACCTCCCACTTCCCCTTGACGAAGACCAGCTCGATGTCGAAGAGCGTCAGCCGCTCGGCGTAGCACAGCGGTTCGGACAGGACGACCGTCTTCCCCGTCTGCTCGTTGACGACCTTCAGCTCCGGGATCTCCAGATGCGCGTGACCGACCAGGATCGCGTCGATCCCCGGCACCTGCCGGGCCACGTTGGCGGCCGCGTCCTCCGCATAGGGCAGCTGGTCACCGTAGGACGAGTTGCCGGAGGTACCCGAGTGCGCCGACACGACGACCACGTCCGCGCCCATCGCCCTCAGCTTCGGCACCCACTTCGCGGCCTGCTCCTCCAGACCGGGGAACGCCAGCTTGCCCTGGACATAGGCCTTGTCCCAGATGGCGATACCCGGGTTGGTCAGGCCGAGCACCGCGACCTTCACCGGCGGCGCACCCGGAACGTGGAACTTCTTGACGAAGTACGGAGGGAACGCCGGCTTCAGGGTCTTCGCGTCCACCGCGTTCGCGCCGAGCAGCGGGAAGTCGCACTGCGACTCGAACTTCCGCAGCGTCTCGATGCCGTAGTTGAACTCGTGGTTGCCGAGCGCCGCCGCGTCGTACCCGATCGCGTTCATGGCCTGCGCCATCGGGTGCACCGGGCCGCCCTTGGCCGTGATCGGGTCCACCTTGGCGTAGTAGTACGTCAGCGGGGTGCCCTGGATCGTGTCACCGGCGTCCAGCAGCAGCGTGTTGCAGTGGCCCTTCTCCTGGCGGACCTGGTCCACCAGGGTCGAAATGCGGGCCAGGCCCAGCGCGTTGCCCGCCTTGTCCGCGTACTCGGCGTCCTTGAAGTAGTCCCAGTTGAAGACGTGCCCGTGCAGATCGGTCGTGCCCATCACGGTCAGGGAGTACCGCTTCTTCGCCGGGCCGGCGTGCGCCGGAGCGGCCTCGGCGGACGGGGCCGCCGAGGCGCCCGCCAGCGCCACCCCCGCCCCCGTCACAGCGGTTCTCTTCAGGAACTTCCGGCGGTTCAAGGGCATCTCAGAATCTCCTCGGGAAATGGTCAACGACGCGCGTAGATTCTGCCCGGGCACCACGAACTGCAACAGACCCCGCAGGTTTCGATCCGGTGACCGGCAAACGCCCCCGCGCGGACGCGCCGGTGACAGAGTGACACCCATGACCGCCGGACCCCCTCAACCCGAGCCGCCCACCGTCCCCTACGGCACCCCCGACGCCCCGCGCATCGCCGTCCGCGGAGAAGCCCACCTCGAAGTCGACCCCGAGATCGCCCGCATCCACATCACCGTCACCGCGCGCGGCGCCGACCGGCGCGCCACCCTCGACGACCTCACCCGCCGCAACACCACAGCCCTTGAGCTCATCAAGTCCTACCCGGACGCCGTCGAACAGCTGGAGACCGGAACCTTCTCCATCAGCCCCGAACTGACGGAACACGGCCACGGCGAACGTGTCCGCACCTACCACGGCCACGTCCACATCAGCGCCGACATCGTCGACTTCACCGCCCTGGGCGAACTCACCACCCGGCTCGCCGACCTCGAACTCACCCGAGTGGACGGCCCCTGGTGGGACCTCCGCCCCGACTCACCCGCCCACCGCGCAGCGCGTCAGCAAGCCGTACGGGAGGCCGTGCAGCGCGCACGTGAATACGCCGACGCGCTCGGCACCACTCTCATGGCCCTCGTCGAACTCGCCGATATCGGTGCCGAGAGCAGCGAGCGGTATGCCCCCGGACCACGCTCCATGCGCCAGGCCGCCTCCATGGCAGCAGAAGCAGGGGATTGGCCCGTCCCCCTCGCACTCGAACCCCAACGGCAACATGTCCACGCCCAGATCACCGCACGCTTCACCATGGCACCGCCACAGCTTCAGTCCCCCTGAGCTGCTCGTGGGCGCGAGAATGCAGTCCGTGTCGGAAAAGGCCCGCAATTCCCTCCGGGATGCTCATCGGAGCGGACCACCGCACAATTCAACACTTGTTGATAAGGCTTCACATAAAGGTTGTTGAGTAGTCACGCCCAACGAATTCTCTACCGACCGGTAAGGCCTACGCTCGAAGCATGCGCCGAGCAAAGATCGTCTGTACATTGGGGCCCGCCACCGACTCGTACGACCAGATCAAGGCACTGGTCGAAGCCGGAATGGACGTCGCCCGCCTCAACCTCAGCCACGGCACCTACGCCGAACACGAGGAGCGCTACCAGCGCGTGCGAAAGGCGTCCGACGAGACCGGCCGCAGCGTCGGAATCCTCGCCGACCTTCAGGGCCCGAAGATCAGACTCGGCCGATTCGCCGAAGGACCCGTACTCCTTGAACGCGGCGACACTTTCACGATCACCGTTGAAGAAGGCGTCGAAGGAGACCGCGAAACCTGCGGAACCACCTACTCCGGACTCGCCGCCGACGTCACCGCCGGCGAACGCATCCTCGTCGACGACGGCAAGGTCTGCCTGGAGGTCACCTCCGTCGACGGCCCCCGAGTCCGCACCACCGTCGTCGAAGGCGGCATGGTCTCCGACCACAAGGGACTCAACCTCCCGGGCGTCGCCGTCTCCGTCCCCGCACTCTCCAAGAAGGACGAGGACGACCTGCGCTGGGCCCTGCGCACCGGATGCGACGTCATCGCCCTCTCCTTCGTCCGCAGCGGCAGGGACATCAAGGACGTCCACCGCATCATGGACGAAGAGGGCCGCCGCCTCCCCGTCATCGCCAAAGTCGAAAAGCCCCAGGCCGTCGAAAACATCGGCGAGATCGTCGCCGCCTTCGACGGCATCATGGTCGCCCGCGGCGACCTCGGCGTGGAAATGCCCCTGGAACAGGTCCCGATCGTCCAGAAGCGCGCCATCAAACTCGCCAAGCGCAACGCCAAACCGGTCATCGTCGCCACCCAGATGCTCGACTCGATGATCGAGAACTCCCGCCCCACCCGGGCCGAGGCCTCCGACGTCGCGAACGCCGTGATCGACGGCACCGACGCGGTCATGCTCTCCGGCGAGACGAGCGTCGGAAACTACCCGGTCGAGACGGTCAGGACCATGGCGCGCATCGTCGCGGCGGCCGAGGAGGACATCCTCGCCAAGGGCCTCCCGCCGCTGACCGAGAGCAACAAGCCGCGCACCCAGGGCGGCGCGGTCGCCCGCGCGGCAGCAGAGATCGGCGACTTCCTCGGCGCCAAGTTCCTGGTCGCCTTCACCCAGTCCGGCGACACCGCCCGCCGCCTGTCCCGCTACCGCTCCCCGATCCCGCTCCTCGCCTTCACCCCCGAGCCGGCCACGCGTTCCCAGCTCAACCTCACCTGGGGCGTGGAGACCTTCCTGGGCCCGCACGTCGACTCCACGGACGCGATGGTCGACCAGGTCGACGAGCTGCTGCTCAAGTACGGCCGCTGCAAGAAGGGCGACGTCGTGGTGATCACCGCTGGCTCGCCACCCGGGGTGTCGGGCTCGACGAACATGGTGCGGGTGCACCACATCGGCGAGGACGACAGCCCGAAGTAGGACGGACGGGCTTGCGAAGGGCCCCTTGCGAGGGGGCCCTTCGTGTTGGGTGCGGCCGTCGTCCGCTCATGCCTTTTCGGAACGGGATTGCACAGAGCTCGCTCACGTGTGCCCATGTCGTACATCAGGCCACTCTGGGCGACAGCGCAGGACTGTACGCAGCAAAAAAGCGGAGGTTCACGAGAATGCGAACATCCGCTTTTCGATTCCGACCTTGGAATCTAAGGAAAAGTGCCCCGGGTCGGACTCGAACCGACACTGTATGGGTTTTGAATCCATTGCCTGCTGCCAATTGGGCTACCGGGGCCCAACGAATCAAAGGTTTCCCTCGACCCGCTGCCTGACCACCTTACCGCAGCTGGGTAGGCTCTTGGGAGCAGTACCTGACTGCCCTGGATCAAGGAGCCTCCGTGACCGCCCCCGAGTCGCCCCAGCCCGTTGCCGACGACGACAAGTCGCATGTGCCTCCGCTGACGACCCGTGTCGTCATCGCCGAGGACGAGGCGCTCATCCGGCTCGACCTCAAAGAGATGCTCGAGGAAGAGGGCTACCAGGTCGTCGGTGAGGCCGGTGACGGCGAGCGGGCCGTCGAGCTGGCCCGTGAGCACCGGCCCGACCTGGTGATCCTCGATGTGAAGATGCCGAAGCTCGACGGTATCTCGGCGGCCGAGCGGATCGCCGAGGAGCGCATCGCCCCGGTGCTCATGCTCACTGCCTTCTCGCAGCGCGACCTGGTCGAGCGGGCGCGGGACGCGGGCGCCATGGCGTATCTCGTGAAGCCGTTCAGCAAGAGCGATGTCGTGCCGGCGATCGAGATGGCCGTGTCCCGGTTCAACGAGCTGAAGACGCTGGAGCAGGAGGTCGCGGATCTCACGCAGCGTCTTGAGACGCGCAAGCTGGTGGACCGGGCGAAGTCGATTCTTCAGACGGAGTACGGGCTGAGCGAGCCGGCCGCGTTCCGGTGGATCCAGAAGACCTCCATGGACCGGCGTATGTCGATGCAGCAGGTCGCGGAGGCGGTCATCCAGGATGCCCAGGAGAAGAAGGCCGCCAAGGACTGACGGCCACGACGTCTACGGCGAGGCCCGCACCCCCGGGAGTCGGGGGTGCGGGCCTCGCCGTTTGCCGTGAAGGCGTGCTCAGTCTTCGCCGAGGTAGGCCTTCCGCACGGATTCGTCGTGCAGCAGGTCCTGTCCGGTGCCGGAGAGGACGATGTTGCCGACCTCCATCACATGACCCTGGTCGGCGAGGGAGAGAGCGGCCTGGGCGTTCTGCTCGACGAGCAGGATGGTGGTGCCCTGGGCCTTCAGCTCGGCGATGGTGGCCATGATCTTCTGCATCATGATCGGGGAGAGGCCCATGGAGGGCTCGTCGAGCATGAGCAGTTTCGGCTGGGACATGAGGGCGCGGCCCATGGCGAGCATCTGCTGTTCGCCGCCGGAGAGGGTGCCCGCGGCCTGCTTCCTGCGCTCTCCGAGGATCGGGAAGAGGTCGTAGGCCCGCAGGATGTCCTTTTCGATGCCTTCTTTGTCCTTGCGGAGGAAGGCGCCGAGCTGGAGGTTCTCGGCGATCGTCAGGCGCGGGAAGATGTGCCGGCCCTCGGGGGAGTGGGCGAGTCCGAGCGAGACGATCTTGTGGGCGGGGACGTTGGCCAGCGGTCTGCCGTCGAAGGTGATCCGTCCGCTGGTCGGTTTGAGCAGGCCGGAGAGGGTGCGCAGGGTCGTCGTCTTGCCGGCGCCGTTGGTGCCGATGAGAGTGACGACCTGACCCGCTTCGACGCTGAAGGAGATGCCCTTGACGGCTTCGATCTTGCCGTAGGCCACCCTGAGGTCCTCGACCTCGAGCAGTGCGGTCACTGGGCTTCTCCCTTGGTGCTGCCAGTGGTGCTGTCCGCGGTCACGTCGCCCTCGGCTTCGGCGGCTGCGATCTCGGCGGCCTCTGCTTCTCCGGGTTCGCCGTCGAAGGGGGTTCCGAGGTAGGCGGCGATGACGCGCTCGTCGGCCTGGACGACCTCGGAGGTGCCTTCGACGAGTTTCTCGCCCTGGACGAGGACGGCGACGCGATCGCAGAGGTTGAAGATGAAACGCATGTCGTGCTCGATGACGAGGACGGCGATGCCCTTGTCGCGGATCGCGAACACCAGTTCCTCGGTGGCTCGCGTTTCCTGCGGGTTCATGCCGGCCGTCGGTTCGTCGAGGAGCAGCAGCCCCGGCTCGCTCGCCAGTGCGCGGGCGATTTCGAGTTTGCGCTGTTCGCCGTAGGGGAGGTTGCGCGCGAGGTGGTCGCGCTTGGCGGCGAGGCCGACGAACTCGAGGAGTTCCATGGCCCGCGCCTCGGATTCCCTTTCGGCTCTCTTGAAGCCGGGGCCGCGCAGGAGGGCGGACCACAGGCCTTCTTTGGTCCGGGTGTGGCGGCCGACGAGCACGTTTTCCAGAACGGTCATGTTGGCGAAGAGCCGGATGTTCTGGAACGTGCGGGCGATGCCGGCCTTGGTGACCAGGTGGGGCTTGGGGGGCAGGACGGTGCCCTTGTAGGAGACCGTGCCCTCTGTGGGGATGTACAGGCCGGTGAGGCAGTTGAAGAAGGTGGTCTTTCCGGCGCCGTTGGGGCCGATGAGGCCGACGATCTCGCCGCTGTTGACGGTGAAGTCGACGGAGCGTACGGCGGTGAGGCCGCCGAAGCGCATCGTCACGTCGCGGGCTTCGAGTACAGGTGTCGTCATGGTTCTTACGCCCCTGCCTTGGTGACGGCCGGTTCGTCGGTCAGCGTCGCTTGTTGGGGTACGTCGAGTTGGCCGGTCTCGTGGAATTCGAGCTGGCGGCGGCGGTTGGCGATGATGCCTTCCGGTCGGAAGCGCATCAGCAGGATGAGGGCGATGCCGAAGGCGAGGAGCGACTTGTCCTGGAGGAAGACGAGTTTCTCCGGGAGCAGGTAGAGCAGTGCCGCGCCGAGCAGGGGGCCTGCGACGGTGCCCATGCCGCCGAGGACGACCGCGGCGAGGAGGAAGGCCGAGTTGGGGGGTGTGGAGCCCGCGAACTGGTAGGGGTTGGGGACCACGCTGTAGGTCACGTGGGCGCTGACGGTTCCGGCGAGGCCGGCCAGGGAGGCGCCGAGGGCGAAGGCGATGAGCTTGACCCGGAAGCCGTTGATGCCCATGGCGGTCGCGGCGGTCTCGTCCTCGCGGATGGCGATCCAGGAGCGGCCGATGCGGGAGTCGGCGGCGCGGGTGAAGACGAGGACGACCAGGGCCATGATGAGGACCATCAGGAGGTAGTAGTTGGCGAAGCGCCCGATGGTGAAGCCGCCGAGGTCGTGCGAGTTCCCGAAGTTGAACCCGAAGAGCTTGATGTCGGGGATGGACGGGATGCCGTTGGGACCGTTGGTGATGTCGGGGCCGGAGACGCCGTCCATGTTGTTGACGGCGATACGGAAGATCTCTCCGAAGCCGAGGGTGACGATGGCGAGGTAGTCGCCGCGCAGCCGCAGGGTGGGGGCGCCGATGAGGACACCGAAGACGAGGGAGGCGGCCATGCCGCTGAGGGCGGCGGCCCAGAACGGGAACTGGACGCCGGAGAACCGCGAGAACTCGGAGCCGGAGACCAGGGCGGCGGTGTAGGCGCCGACGCCGAGGAAGGCGACGTAACCGAGGTCGAGGAGACCGGCGAGGCCGACCACGATGTTGAGGCCGAGGGCGACCGTCCCGAAGATCAGGATGTTCACGCCGATGTTGGCGTAGTGGTCGTCGGACTGGGTGAAGGGGAAGGCGATCGCGGCGACGAAGCCCATCGCGAGGGCGAAGCTGCGGTTGGCCGCGACGAGGCGTGAGAAGCGGTCGAGCAGGCCCGCGGTGTGCGCCGCCCAGACGGCGAAGATGACGACGATGAGGTAGCCGATGAACACTTCGCCGTACTCGGTGTCGATGCCGTAGGCGAAGGTGAACAGGCCCACGATGGTAACGGCGGTGACGATGGCGCGCTGGACCCAGGGGGCGGTGCCGCCGGCCGGCGGGATGTGGTTCGGCTTGGCGATGTAGGCGCGCAGGGTGTCCTTGGCGGACTGTTCGCCGGCCCCGGACTGGGGAAGGGCGAGGGCGCCGAGGACAGGGAGCAGGGAGGCGACGGCCGCGACGTAGCCGCCCGGTTCGAGGTTGACGAGGCCGCCCAGCTTGGCGGCTATCGCGATGACGGTGAACCAGGTGGTGCCGAAGGCGCCGAGGGCGGCGAGGACCGTGGGCGCGTTGTTGCCCGCCGGGGCGAGCCACTTGAGGCCTTTGACGCCGTATCCGGCGAGGGCGAAGAGGGCGACGAGGATGCCGCCGACGAAGGTCAGCCACTGCAGGCCGCCCGGGTAGCCGTAGACGGTGAGGTCGCCGGGGAAGTCGGCGGTCCAGGTCCAGGCGAGGAAGGCGGAGGCGACGGTGGCGATGCCGCCGACGAGGGTGAGCGCGCGGGCGGCGGCCGGAGGCAGCGGGATGAGGCCGCGCTCGGTGACCGTCGGCGTCTCCGGGATCTCGGGGGTCTTGGTGTCGGTCATGGTGATCACGCCCTGTCCGCGACGCGTTCGCCGAGGAGGCCCTGTGGCCTGAAGAGGAGTACGAGGATGAGCAAGACGAAGGCCCACATGGGGGCCCAGCCCTGTCCACCGAGCTGCTGCATGCCGGGGACGTTGTCGATGTAGGCGGAAGCCATGGTTTCGGCGATACCGAGGACGAGGCCGCCGAGCATGGCGCCGTAAATGTTGCCGATGCCGCCGAGGACTGCCGCGGTGAAGGCCTTGAGGCCCATGAGGAAGCCCATGCGGTAGTCGATGCTGCCGTACTTGAGGCCGTAGGCGACCGCGGCGACGGCGGCGAAGAGGCCGCCGATGGCGAAGGCGATGACGATGATGCGGTTGGTGTCGATGCCCATCAGCTGCGCGGTGTCCGGGTCCTGCGCGGTGGCCTGCATGGCGCGGCCGGTGCGGCTGCGGCGGACGAACAGAGCGAGGGCGCCCATGCACACGGCGGCGGCGATGATCAGGAAGATGTCGGCGTCCTTGATGGTGACGGAGCCGAGGTCGTGTGTCGTGTCGAGGCCGGGGAAGGGGCGGGCGCGGTCGGCCTGGGGGTAGAAGTTGCGGACGACTTCCTGGAGCGCCAGGGAGAGGCCGATGGCGGTGATGAGCGGTGCCAGCCTTGGCCCTCCGCGAAGTGGTCGGTAGGCGAACCGTTCCGCCCCGACGGCGATGAGGATGGCGACGATGGCGCCGCCTATCAGCATGAGGGGCACGAGGGCCCACATCGGGGTGCCGGAGGGGAGGATCAGCGAGACCGTGAGGGCGCCGAAGGCTCCGGTCATGAAGATCTCGCCGTGTGCGAAGTTGATGAGCTGGACGATGCCGTACACCATCGTGTAGCCGATGGCGATCAGACCGTACATCGAGCCGAGGAGCAGCCCGTTGGCCAGCTGCTGCGGCAGGGTGTTCACCGCGTGGCCTCCATGTCGCTGGTGGTCGTGTTGTGCACTGTGGTGTGCAGGGCGGGATGTGAGAACGGGCCGCGCGGTCGGGGTCCTCCTTCCGCGCGGCCCGTCGGTGCTGTGCTAGGGGTCGACCTGGCTACGTACGTGCTCAGCTGGGGTTGTACGTACCGGTCTTGACCGCCTTCCAGGCACCCTTCTCGACCTGGTAAACGGTGAGCTGCTTGTTCGTCGTGTCGCCGAACTCGTCGAAGGAGACGTGGCCGGAGATGCCGTCGAAGTCGCTCTTCTGGACGCCGTCGACGACCTTGGAGCGCAGGTCGTCACCGGTCGGCACCTTGCCGCCGTTGGCGTCCGCGGCGGCCTTGACCGCGTTGATGATGGCGTTGGCGGCGTCGTAGGCGTAGGCACCGTAGGCGCCGTAGTCACCCTTGTAGCCCTTGGCCTTGTACGTCTCGACGAACGTCTTGGCGGCGGGCAGGGTGTCGACCGGCACGCCGACCGCGGTGGCGAGGTCGCCCTCGGCGTCCTTGCCGGCGGTGTCGATGTAGGTGGTGGCGTACATGCCGTCGCCGCCGAACAGCGGGATGTTGACGCCGGCGTCCTTGAGCTGCTTGGTGATCAGCTCGGACTCGTCGTACTGGCCGCCGTAGTAGAGGATGTCGGCCTTGGCGTTCTTGATCTTGGTGACGAGCGAACCGAAGTCCTTGTCACCGGTGTTGACGTGGTCGGTACCGACGACCGCGCCGCCCAGCTTCTTGAACGAGTCGTTGAAGATCTTGGCGAGGCCGGCGCCGTAGGTCTGCTTGTCGTCGACGACGAAGGCCTTCTTCTTCTTGAGGCCGTTGTAGGCGTAGTCGGCGGCGAAGCCACCCTGGAGGGCGTCGGTGGTGGCGGTGCGGAAGTACGTCTTGTACGGGCGGGTCTTCGAGGTCTGCCAGTCCTTGCCCTGGGTCAGGGTCGGGTTGGTGTTCGAGGGGGAGATCTCGACCATGTTGGCGGAGGCGAAGACCTGCTGCATGGACTGGGCCACACCGGAGTTGAGCGGGCCGACGGCGCCGACGACGGTCTTGTCGCCGACGAGAGCCGTGGCGTTCTGCTGTCCGGTGGCGGGCTGCGCCTTGTCGTCCAGGGCCTTGACCTGGAACTTCACGCCGGGAACGGTGTTCTTCTTGTTGGCGTCGTCGACGGCGATCTGGACGCCGTACTGGATGCCGAGGCCCGTGGTCGAGTTCTCGCCGGAGAGCGGGGCGTCCACGCCGATGGTGAGGGTCGTGGAGGAGCCGCTGTCGCCGCTCTTGCTGTTGTTGTCGCGGGAGCCGCACGCGGTCAGAGTCAGTGCTCCGGTGGTGAGCACGGAGGTGAGGATCACCAGAGAACGCTGTCGCACAATCAGTCCTTTCCGCGGCCTGGCCGCCCTGGACGGGCGACGCGAATGCCGCGCTGGTACCGAACTCCCGATGGAGCGGTGACTGGCCGTGACTCTAAGCCTGGTCCGAGGAGATGAGTATCGTCGCGGACCGGCTTGTGACTTTCTTGTTATGCCGTGCAGGTTGGGGCGTATCGAGGAAGTCGAGTCTTGGCCGGTTTGGCAGAATTTCCGTGTAGTCCGCATTTTGAGAATGCGCACTTCCGCTTGGTCTTGACCGGACCCCTGGGCGGTGGGTGCGGCAGACAGTGCCGATCAGCTGCGAAAGATCGCGGGAGAAGGCGCCGTCGAAGATGAAGCTGTGGTCTTGTATTGCGCGCATGTTACGCAGCGTCACATCAAGAAATGGAAGATCCGGATTGAGTGGCAGTCCGGAACAGTCGGATACGGATACCTCGAGTGTGATGCGGCGTGTTGTCCTGGCGTGCACGGTAATGGACGCATTGGGCAGGGTCCGGGCCCGCAGTCCGGTGAACCCGGCCGTGATGCCAAAGACGGTCACAGGCGGTCCGTCGCGGACCGAGACGTCGAACCGGAAGGTGGCGACCGGGGTGGCGGTGGTGGCCGGGTGGACAACTCCCGCGTAGGAGAACTCCGTTACGTTCACGGGCCAGGGCGGCAGGGCCGGTTCCGGGGGCGTGGTGGCGGACCGGGCGGGCAGGAGCAGCAGGGCGCCGGTGACGGCGAGGGCGGCGACGGCGCCCAGGGTGACTCTGCGGGTGTGTACCGGCAGCCGCGTCCATCGGTCGGACAGGCGGGGCGCGTCGCTGCCGACGACGTCGCGCCCCGGCTCGGGGTCGGACGGCTCCACAGGCTCGACGGGTCCTGTGCCGCTCATGGCCGGCGCCTCATGGGGCCACGGTAGGGGGCCGGGGCCCGGCCGGGAAGGTGCGGTGACGTGCCTGCCGGGCTTGGGAGTTGAGGGTGCCGCGCCGAGCGCGCCGGGGAGCGCGCGGAGCGGCGGGGCAACCGTGTACGGGTGGGGGCCGAGGGGGACGTGTGGGCTCCGGCCCCCGGTGATCAGCCTCCGATGGGGAGGTGGTCGCCGTCGCCCGGCCGTACGTCGCGCAGCAGACAGGTCAGCCGGGCGGTGCACACGCGCTTGCCGCTCTCGTCGCTGATCACGATCTCGTACGTCGCTGTCGAGCGCCCCCGGTGGACCGGGGTGGCCACGCCGGTGACGAGGCCGGAGCGCACCCCGCGGTGGTGGGTGCAGTTCAGGTCGACGCCGACGGCGATCTTCGAACTGCCGCCGTGGAGCATGGCGCCCACGGAGCCGAGGGTCTCGGCGAGCACGGCGGATGCGCCGCCGTGCAGCAGCCCGTACGGCTGGGTGTTGCCCTCCACGGGCATGGTGCCGACGACCCACTCCGCGGAGGCCTCGACGATCTGGACGCCCATACGGGTGCCGAGGTGTCCGGCGGAGAAGAGGGCGGGCAGGTCGACGCCGAGCGCGGCGTACTCGTCGACGATCTCTTGCGGGAACTTCACGGTGTGCTGCTCGCCCATGGGGTACGGCTCCGTTCGTCGGGGATCGGTCACTCGCCTATGGCTGAGCAAACGCTCAGTCGGTCGCCGATTGTTCCAGGCGAACCACGACGGACTTGCTGGCGGGGGTGTTGCTGGTGTCGGCGGTGGCATCCAGCGGGACCAGCACGTTCGTCTCCGGATAGTAGGCGGCCGCGCAGCCGCGGGCGGTGGGGTAGTGCACGACCCGGAAGCCGGGCGCGCGCCGCTCGACGCCGTCCTGCCACTCACTGACCAGGTCGACGTACGAGCCGTCCGCCACGCCGAGCATCCGGGCGTCCTCGGGGTGGACGAGGACGACGCGGCGGCCGTTCCTGAGGCCGCGGTAGCGGTCGTCCAGCCCGTAGATCGTGGTGTTGTACTGGTCGTGCGAGCGCAGGGTCTGCAGCAGCAGCCGGCCCTCGGGCAGCGCCGGGAACTCCACGGGCGCCGCGGTGAAGTTGGCCTTGCCCGTGGCGGTGGGGAAGCGGCGCTCGTCGCGGGGCGCGTGGGGGAGCGCGAAGCCGCCCGGATGTGCCACGCGCGCGTTGAAGTCCTCGAAGCCGGGGATCACGCGTGAGATGCGGTCGCGGACGGTCGCGTAGTCCTTCTCGAACTCCTCCCACGGGACGGTGCTGTCCGCGCCGAGCACCCGGCGGGCCAGTCGGCACACGATGGCCGGTTCGGACAGCAGATGGGGGCTCGCGGGGTCCAGGCCGCCGCGGGAGGCGTGCACCATGCCCATGGAGTCCTCCACGGTCACGAACTGCTCGCCGCTGCCCTGCAGATCGCGCTCGGTGCGGCCGAGCGTGGGCAGGACGAGGGCGCGCGCGCCGGTGACGGTGTGCGAGCGGTTGAGCTTGGTCGACACGTGCACGGTGAGCCGGGCGCGCCGCATGGCCGCCTCGGTCACATCGGTGTCGGGGGAGGCGGACACGAAGTTGCCGCCCATCGCGAAGAAGACCTTCGCCTCGCCGTCGCGCAGGGCGCGGATGGCCCGTACGACGTCGTAGCCGTGTGCGCGCGGCGGCGCGAACCCGAACTCCCTCTCCAGCGCGTCCAGGAAGGCGGGCGCGGGCCGTTCGAAGATGCCCATCGTGCGGTCGCCCTGCACGTTCGAGTGACCACGCACCGGGCACACTCCCGCGCCGGCACGCCCGATGTTGCCGCGCAGCAGAAGGAAGTTGACGACCTCGCGGATCGTGGCGACGGCGTGCTTGTGCTGGGTGAGCCCCATGGCCCAGCAGACGATGGTCCGCTCGGAGGCGAGGACCATGGCCAGGGCCTGCTCTATCTCCTCGCGGCCGAGACCGGTCGCATCGAGCGTCTGGGCCCAGTCCGCGGCGCGCGCGGCAGCGGCGAACTCCTCGAAGCCGTGGGTGTGTTCGCGGACGAACTCGTCGTCGACCGCGCCCTCCGCCTCCAGGATCAGCTTGTTGAGCAGGCGGAAGAGGGCCTGGTCGCCGCCGATGCGGATCTGCAGGAACAGATCGGTCAGGGCGGCTCCCTTGAGCATGCCCTGGGCGGTCTGCGGGTTCTTGAAGCGCTCAAGTCCCGCCTCGGGCAGCGGGTTGACGCTGATGATCCTCGCGCCGCCCGCCTTGGCCCTCTCCAGGGCCGACAACATGCGCGGGTGGTTGGTGCCGGGGTTCTGTCCGGCGACGATGATCAGGTCCGCCTTGTGGATGTCCTCGAGCAGGACGCTGCCCTTGCCGACGCCGATCGTCTCCGAGAGCGCGGAACCTGACGACTCGTGACACATGTTCGAGCAGTCGGGCAGGTTGTTGGTGCCCAGCTCGCGGGCGAAGAGCTGGTAGAGGAACGCTGCCTCGTTGCTCGTGCGGCCCGAGGTGTAGAAGACGGCCTCGTCAGGGGAGTCGAGGGCGGCGATCTCCTCGGCGATGATGTCGAAGGCGCGCTCCCAGGTGACCGGCTCGTAGCGGTCCGCCCCTTCGGGGAGGTACATGGGATGCGTCAGGCGCCCCTGCTGGCCCAGCCAGTAGCCGCTGCGGGTCGCGAGGCCGGCCACGGGGTGCGCGGCGAAGAACTCCGGAGTGACGCGGCGCAGGGTGGCTTCCTCGGCGACCGCCTTCGCGCCGTTCTCGCAGAACTCCGCCGTGTGCCGGTGGTCGGGCTCGGGCCAGGCGCAGCCCGGGCAGTCGAAGCCGTTCTTCTGGTTGACGCGCAGCAGGGTGAGCGCGGTGCGGCGCACGCCCATCTGCTGCTGGGCGATGCGCAGGGTGTGTCCGATGGCGGGGAGTCCCGCCGCCGCGTGCTGCGGCTCGGAGACCTGCGGCGCGTCCTGGACCGGGTCACCCTTGGGCGGCTTCGTTGGCATCGCTGCGCTCTCCTTCGCCGGCGCGTGTAAACGGTGTCTCAGATCCTCGCATGTGACGGTGACGGCGTTCGTGCCCGGTCGTGCGCCGGCCAGCGTGCGCTTGCGGGCGCCGTCGCGAGCGGACGGGCTCGCGACGCAGGGAGCACATGACCTCGTGACGTCGCCAGCAAACGGCCTCGTGACGTTCCGCGACCGCGCGGGGCGCGCGGGCCGGCGACTGGCTTCGGTCCGGACAGCGTGCGGAAGCCCAGACCGGAAACTCTGCGTCATCGAGGGGATTCCCACCGTGACGGCGGCCGCCCCGAAAGGGCGTTCCAGGACGGCCGATCGGGCCGCACGCCCGGCTCCGCCGCCTGCCCGCCGGAAGCACGGGCGAGGCCGAGTGTCAGTGGGTCGTGGCAGGATCGGGGGCGTGGCAGAGACAGCATCGAAGAAGACCGAGAAGACCTCCGGCGGCGGCCGACCCCGGCTGATGCTCATGGACGGGCACTCACTGGCCTACCGCGCGTTCTTCGCGCTGCCCGCGGAGAACTTCACGACCGCGACGGGCCAGCCGACGAACGCGATCTACGGCTTCGCGTCGATGCTGGCGAACACGCTGCGCGACGAGGCGCCCACGCACTTCGCGGTGGCGTTCGACGTCTCCCGCAAGACATGGCGCTCCGAGGAGTTCACGGAGTACAAGGCGAACCGCTCGAAGACCCCGGACGAGTTCAAGGGCCAGGTCGAGCTGATCGGCGAGCTCCTGGACGCGATGCACGCCGAGCGCTTCGCGGTCGAGGGGTACGAGGCGGACGACGTGATCGCCACCCTCGCCACCCAGGCCGAGGCCGCGGGCTTCGAGGTGCTGATCGTCACTGGCGACCGCGACTCCTTCCAGCTGGTCTCCGAGCACACGACGGTGCTGTATCCGACGAAGGGCGTCTCGGAGCTGACGCGGTTCACTCCGGAGAAGGTCTTCGAGAAGTACGGGCTGACGCCGGCGCAGTACCCCGACTTCGCGGCGCTGCGCGGCGACCCGTCGGACAACCTGCCGGGCATCCCGGGCGTCGGCGAGAAGACGGCCGCGAAGTGGATCAACCAGTTCGGTTCGTTCGCGGAGCTGGTCGAGCGCGTCGAGGAGGTCAAGGGCAAGGCCGGGCAGAACCTGCGCGACCACCTGGAGTCGGTGAAACTCAACCGCCGGCTCACCGAGCTGGAGCGGCAGGTGGAGCTGCCGAAGGCGGTCGCCGACCTGGAGCGGGCCGCGTACGACCGCAAGACCGTCGCGATGGTCCTGGACACCCTGGAGATCAGGAACCCCTCGCTGCGTGAGCGGCTCTTCGCCGTCGACCCCGGGGCCGAGGAGGCCGAGACCACCCCCGTCACCGCGGACGGCGTCGAACTGGACGGCGCGGTGCTGGGCGCGGGCGAGCTGCAGCCCTGGCTCGCCGAACACGGCGATGAGCTCCTCGGCGTGGCCACGGTCGACTCCTGGGCGCTGGGCACGGGCGCGGTGGCCGAGATCGCGCTGGCCGCGGCAGACGGCGCTGCGGCGTGGTTCGACCCGGCGCAGCTGGACGAGGCGGACGAGAGGGCGTTCGCGGCATGGCTCGCCGACCCGGCCAAGCCCAAGGTGCTGCACAACGCCAAGGGCGCGATGCGGGTCTTCCCCGAGCACGGCTGGTCCGTGGAGGGAGTGGCCATGGACACGGCGCTCGCCGCGTACCTGGTCAAGCCGGGCCGTCGTTCCTTCGCGCTGGACGCGCTGTCGCTGGAGTACCTGAACCGCGAGCTGGCACCCGCGGCGACGGCCGACGGGCAGCTCGCCTTCGGTACGGACGAGGGCGCCGAGGGCGAGGCGCTGATGATCCAGGCTCGCGCGATCCTCGACCTTGGTCAGGCGTTCGAGGAGAAGCTGGGCGAGGTGGGCGCGGCGGAGCTCCTGCGCGACATGGAGCTGCCCGTCTCCGCACTGCTGGCCCGTATGGAACGGCACGGCATCGCCGCGGACCGCACCCACCTGGAGGCCATGGAGCAGCTGTTCGCGGGCGCCGTCCAGCAGGCGGTGAAGGAGGCGTACGCGGCGGCGGGGCACGAGTTCAACCTGGGCTCGCCCAAGCAGCTCCAGGAGGTCCTCTTCGGCGAACTGGGGCTGCCCAAGACGAAGAAGACGAAGACGGGTTACACGACGGACGCGGACGCGCTGGCGTGGCTCGCCGCCCAGACCGACAACGAACTCCCGGTGGTCATGCTGCGCCACCGTGAGCAGGCGAAGCTGCGGGTGACGGTCGAGGGCCTGATCAAGACGATCGCGGCGGACGGCCGTATCCACACCACCTTCAACCAGACGGTCGCGGCGACCGGTCGGCTGTCCTCCACCGACCCGAACCTGCAGAACATCCCGGTGCGTACCGACGAGGGCCGGGCGATCCGCCGCGGGTTCGTCGTGGGCGAGGGCTTCGAGTCCCTGATGACGGCGGACTACAGCCAGATCGAGCTGCGCGTGATGGCTCACCTCTCGGAGGACGAGGGCCTGCTCCAGGCCTTCACATCCGGGGAGGACCTGCATACCACGGTCGCCTCCCAGGTGTTCGGGGTCGGCCGCGACGCGGTGGACGCGGAGATGCGCCGCAAGATCAAGGCGATGTCCTACGGTCTGGCCTACGGTCTGTCGGCGTTCGGTCTGTCCCAGCAGCTGAACATCGAAGCTGCGGAGGCCCGTGGCCTGATGGACACGTACTTCGAGCGGTTCGGCGGCGTGCGGGACTATCTGCGGCGCGTGGTGGACGAGGCCCGGGCCACCGGCTACACACAGACCGTGCTGGGCCGCCGCCGCTATCTGCCCGACCTGAACAGCGACAATCGTCAGCGCCGTGAGGCGGCGGAGCGCATGGCGCTGAACGCCCCGATCCAGGGCACGGCTGCGGACATCGTCAAGATCGCCATGCTGAAGGTGGACGGGGCCCTGCGCGAGGCGGGCCTGAAGTCCCGCATCCTCCTCCAGGTCCACGACGAAATCGTCCTGGAGATCGCCCCGGGCGAGCGCGGGAAGACGGAGGAACTGGTCCGCCGCGAGATGGCGGGCGCGGTCCAGCTGAGGGCCCCACTGGATGTCTCGGTGGGAGCCGGAGGGGACTGGGAGTCGGCGGCGCACTGACCCTGACCGCCTGCGGCGAGTGACGGGGGAGGGGCCGTCGGCCGGGCTGGACACACGCAGCACTGTGCGTCCCGGGTCGGTGGTTCCGCGCCGGGACGCTGCGCCGCGCCGCAGGGCGGCCCCGGCCACCCCGCACCCGGTCGCACGGCCGCCCGAGACCATCACTCGGGCAGCCCCCGTGAAAGCGCCTCGGCGGCGAAGACGGCGTAGAGATGCCCCATGGGCATACGTCCGCTTCGTCGTCTTGCACGCCGCCCGGCGATCCGGGGGACCGTCATGGCCGCCGCCTTGCAGCGCCCTGTCCCGGCCTACGCGCTCGACGCCGGCGCCCTCCGCCGGCCCGTCCCCACCCTTGCCGCCCGCGCCACCGCGCTCGGCACCAAGGTGTGGCGGGACATCCAAGACCTCCGGGCCATGTTCGTCTCCCGGCTCAAAGCCCTTCCCCTGGCCCTCTCGCGCGGCTCCGAGCCGGCTTGCTTCCGCGTCGGGCAGCGGCGGGAGAGCGCCGCCGACGGCACGGCCGCCGCACGGCTGCGCACCGCACTCACCACGGCCCGGGAACTGGTGCGCGGACTCGTCGCCGCCCACCGCGCCCGTTTCCCTGCCCGCATCGCGAGGGCGGTCAACGGGACACAGGCCGGCGCGGTTCCGCAACATCCGCCGCGTCGCCGGCGGCCGGACGCCACACCCTGACCCCTGCCGCGTACAAGGCCAGCCCCACGACAAGACCCGCCCCGGCTCCGAAGCACACCGTCGGGATCAGTTCCCACGGCCTCGCCGTGGCGCCCCAGTACGCCCACCACCGCGAGGCCCGCTGTACCGCCCCCGCCGCCGCGCACGCACCGATCACCGCGCGCGCCAGCCACCGGTCGGCCCAGGACAAGAGCGGTAGCCGGGCAACCGCCGACGCGCTGTCCGGCGCCCGCCGCAGCGCGACCACCACGAACACCGCGATCACGACCGCCGCGACGGCCGAACTCCCGTACTGCAGATACCAGTACAGAGGCGCCCCCGCGACCTGCCGTCCCAGCACCGGGAACAACCTCATTCCCCACCGGTCGTGATGCGTGAACGCGTCCCACACCACATGCGTCAGCGCGCCCAGCGCTGCCGAGACGTACCACCACAAGACCGTACGGAACGACACTTCCTGCCGCGGGGTGCCGCAGCGCACCAGCGCCGCCACTCGTCCCTGCCGCGCTCGGGGCAGCAGCGCCACCAGCGGCTCCCGCAGGGCCAGCCAGGCTCCCACGAGTGCCCAGGCGATGAGCACATCGACCGTGAACACCCCTGCGAACGAGTGCGTGACCTCACCGAACCGCATCGCCCCTGACACCGCACTCGCCGCGTAATAGGTCAGGTCCGGCGCGAACGA
This sequence comes from Streptomyces sp. CA-106110, assembly GCF_050936285.1. Classification (NCBI taxonomy): domain Bacteria; kingdom Bacillati; phylum Actinomycetota; class Actinomycetes; order Kitasatosporales; family Streptomycetaceae; genus Streptomyces; species Streptomyces sp. CA-106110. The sequence continues at coordinate 8,774,414 of NZ_JBNJNB010000001.1, forward strand.
CCCGGCGACCAGGACCGATGGCACCAGCCGGCCGCGGCCGGACCCGTCCCCGCGCACGGCGGGCAGCACGGCCGCGGCGTGGCTGAGAGTGAACGGCAAGTGGGCCCCCCGCGGCAGTCGTCGTCCGGGCGGAACGTCCCGGCGATCACAGACGTCCAGTATGCGGGAGGGAAGAAGCGGACAAGACGGTCCGTCCGTCTCCTGCGTCCCGCCCAACCACACATGACCAACTGGTGAAAACCGGGCGCCAACCGGTGTCGGGGTGCCAGGAGTTGTCGTAGGGTCACTTGGTCGGCGCACGGGTGCGTGATCGAATACGCGCAGTACCGAAAACGAACAGATATTGGGTCGTCGACGGGAGGGGTTCACTCAATGGCGGCGCATATGGGCAGGCGGCTGCGCAAGGGGGCGGCAACCACCGCTGTGGCTGCGGCAGCGGTCGCGGCTCTGGCGGCGTCCCAGGCTCCGGGAGCGACCGGCGACGACCAGGCCAGACAGACCACCGGAGCGCAGTCCGCGCCCGACGCCGCCGGCGACGGCACCGGCAGTGGCGGCGGGGACACGGCCACCGGCAACGGCGGCTACTACACCGACCTCCCGCCGCTCAACAGCCCCACCGACTCGCCCACCCCGACCGTAGGCCCCACCACGGGGGTGGTCGGCGCCGCGGAGTCCGGCATACCCGCCACCGTCCTCGACGCCTACAAGAAGGCCGAGGCCGAACTCCGGCAGGCCAAGCCGGGCTGCAACCTGCCGTGGCAACTCCTCGCCGCGATCGGCAAGGTGGAATCCGGCCAGGCGAGCGGCGGCCGGGTCGACGCCAACGGCACGACGTTCACGAAGATCCTCGGCCCGGTCCTCGACGGCAACGGCTTCGCGAGCATCACGGACACCGACAACGGCGTCTACGACGGCGACATCGTCTACGACCGCGCGGTCGGCCCGATGCAGTTCATACCCTCGACGTGGGCGTGGGCCGGGCGGGACGGCAACGGCGACGGGGTCAAGGACCCCAACAACGTCTACGACGCCGCCCTCGCCGCCGCCCACTACCTGTGCCGCTTCGACCGTGACCTGTCGGTCCAGTCCGAGATGAACGCGGCGATCCTCGGCTACAACAACTCACAGGACTACCTGAAGACCGTTCTGTCCTGGTACGAGTACTACCGCAAGGGCGTCCACTCGATCCCGGACGGCACGGGCAGCGTGCCCAGGCACCGCAGCGATGAGAAGCCCGGCGCGAGCCACTCGCCGAAGCCGGGGAAGACGAAGCCCGGCTCCACCGGCCCCCGCCCGGGCGGGCCGACGCCGGGGAGGCCGACGCCCTCCACGCCGCCCACCGCCACCGACACGGTGGACCACCTGGCGGACGGCGGCACCGGAAGCCTCTCCGCCATGGCCGGCGACACGTTCGGCCAGAAGGTCGTGGTGAAGGCCGTGACCAAGGTGGGCAAGGTCGTGTCCAAGGTCCGTGTGCGGTTCACCATCAGCGGCGACACCGACACCACCTTCACGGGCGGCGAGACCGTGGCGACCGTCGTCACCGACAGCTGGGGCAGGGCCACCGCACCCGCGCTCGTCGCCGGCCAGAAGACCGGCAACTTCCAGGTCCGCGCCCTCGTCGTGGGCCGGACCGTCGCCGGCCTCGACTACCCGGTCACGGTGACCGAACGCCAGGCCGACGCCCTCGTCCGCACCAGCGACACCCCGCTGACCTGCACCCCTGGCGGCCAGTTCGCGGACCAGGTCACGGTGAAGGCCACCTACCAGGGCGCCGTCGCCGACGGCGTCGCGGCCACCGCGACGCTCGTCAAGTCGGCCGACGACCCGACCGAGAACGACAAGGGCCCCTACTTCAAGGACGCGAACGGCAACACCGTGCGCACCCTCACGGGCCTGAAGACCGACGCCGACGGCCAGCTGCAGCTTCCGCAGCTCTACGCCGACGACACGACCGGAACGTTCCTGCTCCGCATCACCACCGCGGGCGGGGCCACCTTGACGGTCGAGCTGGACGTCGCGGCGGTGGCACCGTCGGGCGACCCCAGCCCGTCGCCCAGTTCCACCGCCTGACCGGCCCCGGCGCACAGGCGCCGCACAGCGTGTACGACGGCGGCGCCCCTCCAGCACGGAGGGGCGCCGCCGTTGTGCGTGCGACGTGTTCTCATCTCACGCGGACGTTGCTACCGTGCCGGATCTGACGATGCATCAGCAAAGGCCGGGAGGCCTCCATGCGCGCCCTCATCGCAGCCGCGATCGGTCTCTGCGCGGCGCTCGCCCTGGTGTTCACCATGACGGCCATGGGGGCGCCCACCGGCAAGACCTCGCCGAAGCCTCTGCTGACGACCGTCCCCAGCCATCCGTGACGCACGGGCGCCGCGACGGCACGGCACAGCACCCGGACATGCGCACCGCACGCACAGGGAGGACGCCGAGATGCGCCGTAGGGCCGGCCTGATCCTGCTCGCGTTCGCCGTGTTCTTCACGGCGCTGTCCCCACTGATGCGCTGGTACGTCTTCCCGCGCCTCGCCAAGGTCCCCGCGAACCAGTACCAGGACATGGTCCTGGAGGCGAAGGGCGCCACCCTCCTTGACTACGGCACCATGAAGTCCCGCAGGGTCTCGAACGTCACCGTCGTGCAGACCCTCAAGGGCGACGTGGAGGCCGCGAAGAAGATCGAGAAGACGGCCGGCCGGGACGTGGTGGTCTGGGACGGCCTGTCCTATGTGCAGGGCCCCGACGGCAAGATGGTCTCCCGCATCCCCGAGCGCTACATCTTCGACGCGCACAGCCAGGAACCGGTCCATGCGACCGGCGAGATGGTCGACAACGACCCCGTCCGGCGCGACGGCATCGAGTTCAAGTGGCCCTTCCTGACGCAGAAAAGGGACTACGAGTACTTCGACGCGCAGGCCCGCCTCACGACACCCATCTACTACAAGGGCACGCAGACCTTCCGGGGCGTCGAGGTCTACTACTTCGAACAGACCATCCCCTGGACCAAGGTCCCCTTCCCCAAGGTCATGCCCGTCCAGGGCATCACCGCGGCATCCGTCGCCAAGACCGGTACGACCCGGTGGTACACCACGGTCCGCAAGTTCTGGGTCGAGCCCGTCACCGGCGCGCCCGTCTACGGCGAGGAGATCCACAAAGAGGAGCTGCGCGGCGGCACACTGCTGGGCGGCCGGGACAAGATCACAGTGTTCGCCGGCCATGTGAAGATGCGCGAGGACTACATCCGCTCGACGGTCGCCCTCGTCAAGCACAACCGCCAACTGGTCCTCATGCTGACGTCCTACCTGCCCTGGGGCTTCCTTGTCCTCGGCATCTGTCTGCTGTCACTGTCCCTGTGGCTGGAGGCACGCGACCGGCCCCAGGGCGAGGCGGCTCCCACCGGGACCGTGGAGCCGGAGCCGGTCACCGCCTGAGCCGCGCGTTCGTGTGCCGGGTCGGCTCCGCGGTCGCCGGGTCCTCGGGCCAGGGGTGCTTGGGATAGCGGCCCCGCAGCTCCGCCCGCACGGCCCGGTAGCCGTCCCGCCAGAAGGACGCGAGGTCGGCGGTGACGGCGGCGGGCCGCCCGGCCGGGGACAGCAGATGCACGAGGAGGGTCACACCGGCGATCTCGGGTGACTCCTGCAGCCCGAACATCTCCTGCAGCTTGACGGCGAGCACGGGCCGCTCGGGGTCCGCATAGTCGACCCGGATCCTGGACCCACTGGGGACGGTGACGCGCTCGGGGGCGAGCTCGTCGAGCCGGGCGGCGTCTCCGCCGCCCCAGGGCAGCAGCCGGGCGAGCGCCTGCCCGGCGTCGATGCGCGCGAGGTCGGCACGCCGACGGGCACGGCTCAGCTCCGGCTCGAGCCATTCGTCCACGCGCGCGTGGAGCGCGCCGTCGCCGACGTCAGGCCACGGCTCGCCCAGATGCAGGCGCAGAAAAGCGAGGCGCTGCCGCAGGAGACGGCTCTGTTCCGTCCAGCGCAGCAGCTCCCATCCCTCCTCGCGCAGCCCTTCCAGCAGGGCCGCACGGACGAGGGAAGGGGCGGGCTCCCGCAACGGCCGCGTCGTCAGCTCGACCGCCCCCAGCCGCTCGACAGCCCTGGCCACGACGTCCCCGTCCGCCCAGTGGACCTCGTCGCCCTCCGAGTGCAGCGCCGCGGCGGCGTGCCGCGCCACGCCCTCGTCCACCACAGCGGCGAGCCGTACGCGCGCGTGCCCCGACCCCACGGGCCGGTCGGCGACGGCGACGGCGAGCCACGGGGCGCCGCGCAGCTGCGACCCGTCCGCCGGCTCGGCGCGGGTGCCGCTCACCATGAGATGCGAACCGCCGTCGGCCCGCGCGAGCCGTTCGGGAGAGGCGAGAGCGGCGACGAGACCGACCACGTGATCGTCCTGCGCCTGCCCCGCCCCGCCCGTGCCGGAGGAAGAGTCCGGGGGGCCGGCGGCGCGCCCGCCCCGGGAAGGGGCGCCCGGCTCATCGCCGAGGGCGCTCCGCAGTCGGCGCGTCTCGTCCCGCCAGCGGGCCGCGTACGCGTCGCCCCCGCGCCGGGCCGCCCGCCATGCCGCCGTCAGGTCGTCCCCGTACTCCCGCGGCGGCTCCTCGCTCAGCAGCGCGACCACCTCGGCGGCCCGGTCCACGCCGATCTCGGGCGCCGCGTCCAGCAGCGCGCGGGCCAGTCGCGGATGCAGACCGAACCGGGACATCCGCACGCCCCGTTCGGTGGGCCGCCCCGCCGCGTCCACGGCTCCGATCGCCGTCAGCACCGCCCGCGCCGCCGCCATGGCCCCGACAGGGGGCGCGTCCAGGAGCGCAAGCCCGGATGCGTCCGGGTCGCCCCAGCAGGCCGTCTGCAACGCGAACGCCGTGAGGTCGGCCAGCTTGATCTCGGGCACGGGGAAGCGGGGCAGCCGCACGTCCTCGGCCTCCGGCCAGCAGCGGTACACCCGGCCCGGCGCCTCGCGTCCGGCCCGGCCCGCGCGCTGCCGGCCCGCCGCCTGCGAAGCCCGTACCGTCGTCAGCGCGCTCAGCCCCCGCGCATGGTCCACCCGGGGCTCCCGCGCGAGTCCCGAGTCGACCACCACCCGGACCCCCGGCACGGTCAGCGACGACTCCGCGACGGCCGTCGCCAGAACCACCCGGCGTCCGGTGCCGGGGGACAGCACCGCGTCCTGGACGGCCGCCGGCGCCCGCCCGTGCACCTGCAGCACCTCGACACCGCCCAGGTCGCCCAGCTGCCCCGCCACCCGTGCGATCTCCCCGACGCCCGGCAGGAAGCACAGCACGTCCCCGTCGCACTCGGCGAGCGCGCGCCGCACCACGGAGGCCACATGCGCCAGCAGAACCGGGTCCACGCGCAACCCGTGCGGGGGCCGGACGGGACGCGCGGGCGGCGCCCACACGACCTCCACGGGGTACGAGACGCCTTCCGCCTCGACCACCGGGGCCCCGCCCAGAAGCCGGGCCCAGCCCTGCGCGTCCGTCGTCGCGGACGCCGCCACCAGCCGCAGCTCGGGCCGCAGGGCGCCCCGTACGTCCAGCAGGAAGGCGGCGACCGTGTCCGCGTCCAGATGCCGCTCGTGGCACTCGTCCAGCACGACCACGTCGACACCGGCCAGCTCCTGGTCCCGCTGCAGCCGCTGGAGCAGCACACCGGTCGTGACGACCTCCACGCGCGCGTGCGGCCCGGTCACGCGCTCGCCGCGCACGGTGTAGCCGACGCTCGCCCCGGGCTTCTCCCCGAGCAGCCAGGCCATCCGCCGGGCCGCGGCCCGTGCCGCGATCCGCCGGGGCTCGGCGACCACCACACGACGCGCCGGGCCATCGCCGACCAGCCCGGACAGGACCAGCGGCACGAGCGTCGTCTTGCCGGTCCCGGGCGGCGCGCACAGCACCGCGACACCGTGCTCGTCCAGGGCACCGCGCAGAGCGGGCACCGCGGAACGGACGGCGAGGCGGTCGAGGGCGTCGTGGCGGATCACCGCACCAGTGTTCCAGGCGGCACCGTCAGGGCAGAAAGGCCTGGTGGCACCGGCGGCAGAACGCCTTCCTGTGCCAGTCGGCCCACCGGCGCGCGGTCTGGGCCACCTTGTCGCGCAGCGACACGAGCCACAGACCTCCGCCGGCCACGCCGACGAACCCCAGCCACGCTTCGGACAGCAGCAGCGCACACCCCAGGGCCAGCAGTCCCAGTGGCGCCGACCAGCGCTCGTCGTGCAGCGCGGGACGGGCCAGGTGCGGTGCCAGGGCCCGCCCCTCAGGTGAGAGCGTCCTCCAGTGGGCGCTGAGCTTCGTGGTCCTGTCGCTCCGCTCGCAGACCGGGCAGATGTGCATGCGCCCACCCCCGAACACCCGGCACTGCGCGCGCAGCCCGGGGACGACTTGCCGGTCATTCGTTTGTGCCCTGCCCGGAGTCCGGGCATACGCACTCGCCCGCCGTGAGCCGAGTTTGGCCGGAACCCTTCGTGTCAGCCGCGCTCGCACACGAATATGGCCGTCCCCGGGAGCACGGCGCCGCGCAACGGCGACCACCCGCCCCACTCCGACGTGTTCCAGGCGGGCCACTCCGGTTCCACCAGGTCGACGAGCCGGAACCCGCCGGCCGCGATGTCCCTCACCCGGTCGCCGAGCGTCCGGTGGTGCTCGACGTACACGGCCCGGCCCTCTTCGTCCTGCTCGACGTACGGGGTGCGGTCGAAGTACGAACCCGACACCGACAGGCCCTCGGGCCCCGGCTCGTCCGGGAACGCCCAGCGGATCGGGTGCGTCACCGAGAACACGAAACGGCCGCCGGGGCGCAGCACACGGTGCACCTCGCGCAGGACGAGCACCGGGTCCGCGACGAACGGCAGCGCCCCGTACGCGGAACACGCCAGGTCGAAGGAGGCGTCGCGGAAGGGCAGGGCGGTCGCGTCGGCCTGGACGAGGGGGAGGTCCCCGCCGATGCGGAGCGCGTGCTGGAGCTGACGGTGGGAGAGGTCGAGAGCCACCGGCCGCGCACCCTGGCCGGCCAGCCAGCGCGAACACTGGGCCGCGCCGGCCCCGATCTCCAGGACGTCCTTGCCTTTGAGGTCCTCCGCCGGGCCGAGCAGCTCGGCCTCGACCTCGTCGAGGCCCTCCGGGCACCAGACGAAGCGGTCGTCGCCGAGGAAGGTGCCGTGCTCGATCTGGTACTCGTCCGCGTTCCGGTCCCACCAGCCCCGGTTGGCCCGGGAACTCTCCGTGACACCGGCGGCACGCCGGGTGGCTTCGGGCTCGAACTGCTCGGGCTCTTGGATGATCGGCTCCCTCGTCGTACTCTTCCGACCAACCCGCTTCGGCGGGTTGGGAAAGAGGTGTCCTGGGTCTGCGTGGCCTGTGACGTCACCCGGTATGCGGTCAGCCGGGTGGGCTTTGTGCCGGAAATGTGGCGATTCGCCCCGGGTGGGCGGCTTCGCGCATTGACCCTGCCCGGCTGCCCCCGTATGCTACAAGTTGCGCTGCGGGCCTGCGCACCTCAGACGTAGCAGGCTGCGCTCGCATCTGTTGTATGTCCCCTCGGTTCTCGAGGCGTCATTGGGCACCCAGTGTCCTGCAGGGTGGCGCTTCCTTGGCTGTCCGGCTTCTACAGAGCGAAACGGGCTCCCGGCGTAAGCAGTACCTACGACTTAATGTCCGTACCGGAGCCCTTTCCCACATGACGAGCAGCACCGAGACCACCGCCACCACTCCGCAGGTAGCGGTCAACGACATCGGTAACGAGGAAGCCTTCCTCGCAGCGATCGACGAGACGATCAAGTACTTCAACGACGGCGACATCGTCGACGGCGTCATCGTGAAGGTCGACCGGGACGAGGTCCTGCTCGACATCGGTTACAAGACCGAAGGTGTCATCCCGAGCCGCGAACTCTCGATCAAGCACGACGTCGACCCGAACGAGGTCGTTGCCGTCGGCGACGAGATCGAGGCCCTTGTCCTCCAGAAGGAGGACAAGGAAGGCCGCCTGATCCTCTCGAAGAAGCGCGCCCAGTACGAGCGTGCCTGGGGCACGATCGAGAAGATCAAGGAAGAGGACGGCATCGTCACCGGTACCGTCATCGAGGTCGTCAAGGGTGGTCTCATCCTCGACATCGGCCTCCGCGGCTTCCTCCCGGCCTCCCTGGTCGAGATGCGCCGGGTCCGCGACCTCCAGCCGTACGTCGGCAAGGAGCTCGAGGCGAAGATCATCGAGCTGGACAAGAACCGCAATAACGTGGTCCTGTCCCGCCGCGCCTGGCTCGAGCAGACCCAGTCCGAGGTCCGCCAGACGTTCCTCACGACCCTGCAGAAGGGTCAGGTCCGTTCCGGTGTGGTCTCCTCGATCGTCAACTTCGGTGCCTTCGTGGACCTGGGTGGCGTCGACGGTCTGGTCCACGTCTCCGAGCTGTCCTGGAAGCACATCGACCACCCGTCCGAGGTTGTCGAGGTCGGCCAGGAGGTCACCGTCGAGGTCCTCGACGTCGACATGGACCGCGAGCGCGTCTCCCTGTCGCTGAAGGCGACCCAGGAAGACCCGTGGCAGCAGTTCGCCCGCACCCACCAGATCGGCCAGGTCGTGCCCGGCAAGGTCACGAAGCTGGTTCCGTTCGGTGCGTTCGTCCGCGTGGACGAGGGCATCGAGGGTCTGGTCCACATCTCCGAGCTGGCCGAGCGCCACGTGGAGATCCCGGAGCAGGTCGTCCAGGTCAACGACGGGATCTTCGTCAAGGTCATCGACATCGACCTCGAGCGCCGTCGCATCAGCCTCTCGCTGAAGCAGGCCAACGAGTCCTTCGGCGCCGACCCGGCCTCGGTCGAGTTCGACCCGACGCTGTACGGCATGGCCGCGTCCTACGACGACCAGGGCAACTACATCTACCCCGAGGGCTTCGACCCCGAGACCAACGACTGGCTCGAGGGCTACGAGAAGCAGCGCGAGGAGTGGGAGCGCCAGTACGCCGAGGCGCAGCAGCGCTTCGAGCAGCACCAGCAGCAGGTCATCAAGTCCCGCGAGGCCGACGCTGCCGCCGCTGCCGAGGGCGGCGAGCCCGCCGCTCCGGCCGCGACCGGCGGTTCGTACTCCTCCGAGGGTGGCGACAACTCCGGCGCCCTGGCCTCGGACGAGGCGCTGGCTGCGCTGCGCGAGAAGCTGGCCGGCGGTCAGAGCTGAACGCTCGCCGCTAGGCGTTAGCCGATGACTGAGGGCCCGTCCCCCTGGGGGCGGGCCCTCAGCCGTGCCTACCGGGCGCCGCACCTCCCATAGGGAGGCGAGATCGGCAGCGTCGCCGACCGGCGGTTCGTCGCATCGCCGAGGCGGCGTCCGGGCATGCTGTCGGGCGTGTCGTGACCTCGGCCCAGGGGCTCACGCGCGTCGGGTCTCCGGGGCCCTCCCGGCGGCTTCCCGGGCCCGGAGCCTCCGGGGACTGACTGAGCGTTGTGTGTCGGTACACGGATCGGGAATGGACGTGTCCCGGCCCACGTTGTGCAGTACGAACACGAGGAGGAGCGGTCTAGTGCTTGATCCGCAGGGTTTGTACGCATGGGAGCCGAAGGGCCTGGCCGTCGTCGACATGGCGCTCGCCCAGGAGTCGGCAGGACTGGTCATGCTCTACCACTTCGACGGCTACATCGACGCAGGTGAGGCCGGCGAGCAGATCGTCGACCGGCTCCTGGACTCGCTGCCCCACCAGGTTGTGGCCAGGTTCGATCACGACCGGCTGGTCGACTACCGGGCCCGCCGCCCGCTGCTCACCTTCGAGCGCGACCGCTGGACGGACTACGAGGAGCCCACCATCGAGGTACGCCTCGTCCAGGACACCACCGGGGCGCCCTTCCTGCTGCTGACCGGCCCGGAGCCGGACGTGGAGTGGGAGCGCTTCGCCGTGGCCGTCCGGCAGATCGTGGAGCGGCTCGGCGTCCGCCTGTCGGTGAGCTTCCACGGGATCCCGATGGGCGTGCCGCACACCCGCCCGGTGGGCCTCACCCCGCACGGTAACCGCACCGACCTCGTGCCGGGCCACCGCAGCCCCTTCGACGAGGCGCAGGTCCCCGGCAGCGCCGAGGCCCTGGTCGAGTACCGGCTCATGCAGGCCGGACACGACGTACTGGGCGTCGCGACCCACGTCCCGCACTACATCGCCCGCTCGGCCTATCCGGACGCGGCACTGACCGCCCTGGAGGCCATCACGGCCGCGACGGGGCTGGTACTCCCCACGATCGCCCACTCCCTGCGCTCGGACGCGCACCGCACACAGACGGAGATCGACCGGCAGATCCAGGAGGGCGACGAGGAACTGGTCGCTCTCGTCCAGGGCCTCGAGCACCAGTACGACGCCGCGGCAGGTGCCGAGACACGCGGCAACATGCTCGCCGAGCCCCTCGAGATCCCGTCCGCGGACGAGATCGGGCAGGAATTCGAGCGCTTCCTGGCGGAGCGCGAGGGCGACGGCTGAACGCGGGGCCCGTCGCCGGTGCCGCCGGTGCCAGGCCGTAGGCTGCGCGTCATGCTGAAGGTGGGCCTGACCGGCGGTATCGGGGCCGGCAAGAGCGAGGTGTCGCGGCTGCTCGTGGAGTGCGGGGCCGTGCTGATCGACGCGGACCGCATCGCGCGCGAGGTCGTCGCGCCCGGAACGGCCGGGCTGGCCGCGGTCGTCGAGGCCTTCGGCGAGGACGTCCTCGCGCCGGACGGGGGCCTCGACCGCCCCAAGCTCGGCTCGATCGTCTTCGCCGACCCAGAGAAGCTGGCCGTCCTGAACTCGATCGTGCACCCGTTGGTGGGCGCCCGTTCGCGCGAACTGGAGAGCGCCGCGCCCCAGGACGCCGTGGTCGTGCACGACGTCCCGCTCCTCGCCGAGAACGGGCTGGCCCCGCTGTACGACGTCGTGATCGTCGTCGACGCCGACCCCGCCAACCAGCTCGACCGGCTGGTCCGTCTGCGCGGCATGACCGAGCAGGACGCACGCGCCCGCATGGCCGCCCAGGCCACGCGGGAGAAGCGGCTGGAAACGGCGGACATCGTCATCGACAACGACGGGCCACTGGAGCAGCTGGAGCGGAACGTAAGGGGCATATGGGCTGATCTGGTGCGCCGGGCGCGGCTCCCGCAGGAATAGCGGTCGACCCCGGGGGCGTTGAACCCCGGAAGTTAGGGAAGGACTCTGCCGTGCCCGACACCAGCGATCCGACCGGACGTACTCCGGAGACCCATGTGATCGACTTCCGCGCCGCCGAGCAGTTGCTCGCCGCGCGGGACCCCCGGGGCGCGGTGAAACTGCTGGACGGCGTGATCGCCGCGCACCCCGAGAACACCGCTGCGCGGCTGCTGCGCGCGCGTGCCTTCTTCGCCGCAGCGCAATTGCGGCCCGCGGAGTTGGAGTTCAGCATCGTGCTGGAGCGTGAACCCGACAACGCGTTCGCGCACTTCGCGCTGGCCCGCACCTACGAGCGCCAGTCACGTCCGGAGGAGGCCAAGCGGCACTTCCGGCTCGCCGCCGCGCTGGACCCGAACCCGGAGTACCTGAGAGCGGCGCGCTTCGACTCCCAGTAGGGGCGTCCTACCGCTCCGAGGGGACCGGCGGAGTTCCGTCACCGAGGTTCCCTACCGGCGGTGGTCGGGCGGCGGATACGGCGGGACATCGCGGCCCGGCTGCCAGTGCGGGCCCTGATGGATGTGGCGCAGGATCACGGCCATGTCCACGGTGACGATGAGCCACAGCACGCCGCAGGCGGCTGCCCAGCCGGGCCGCCCCAGGAGGGCGAACACGACCGTTCCGAAGGTCGCCCAGACGAGGCCCCAGACGCTCAGCCAGAACCGCGCCCGCAGGGCACTGCGCGCTGTCGTCGGTTCGCTGCCGGTACGCATCACCACCACCGTTCCTACCGGGACAAGTACCCTTCGTGATGCACGTTCACCATGAAACGGTGACCGGATCCGGCGGGTCGCGGCGAGCGCGGGGCGGGTCCTCGAGGGGAGGCGACGGTGCTGGAGGCGCTGCGGGAGGACACGCGGCTCGCCGAATGGATGCGGGACCTGGAGAGCGAGGGCGGTGCCCCCACGGGACTCGTCCTGCCCGACGCGGACAAACTCCCCGGCATCCTGCTCGACCTGTCCGTACCCCACGAGGACATCAACGACCTCGTCGCCCTGCGCGCCCGGCTGGCGCGGGACGCGGAGGCCATGACGCTGCTGGGGCGGTGCGTCACCCGGTTCGTGCGGGACATGGGGGAGATCGGCAGGGCTTGGGAACCGCCGTCCTTCCCGGAGTCGGCGGGGGCGCTCGGACGGTTCTTCCATGTGTACGTCTTCGGCGCCGCGCTTCCCTATGTGCGCGCCCACCACGGGGAGCGCGGCATCCCCGAGGAGGTGTCACGCCGCACCCTCGCGGACCTCGGGCGGCAGATGGCCGTGCACCGCCGGCGGTGTGGCACGGGCGGACTGCTGTTCCCGTGGTGGACGGCGCTGCACTTCCACGGGGAGCTGTTCCAGCTGGGGCGGCTGCAGTACCAGCGCGCACGGCTCGGGCAGCGCACCGGACGGGCCGTCGCCGCGGCGGGCCATGCGCTCGGACCAGGCGACCCCTGTCTCAGCCTGCACATACCGGACTTCAGCGGCCCCCTGTCGGCGTCCGCGTGCGAGCGGTCCCTGGCACTTGCCCGGGCCTTCTTCGCCGAGCACTATCCGGAGGAGCGCTACGAGATCGCCGTGTGCGACTCCTGGCTGCTCGATCCGCAGCTCAAGCACTATCTCCCGGCCGACTCCAACATCATCCGCTTCCAGGACCGCTTCGAGCTCGCGCACCAGGAGACGACACCCGACGACGGCATGCCGGTCGGCTTCGTCTTCGGCGACCCCGACCTTCCGGTGGAGCGGCTGCCTCGGCGGAGCAGTGTGGAGCGGGCGGTGGCGGACCATCTGCGGTCCGGCGGGCACGGCTGGTTCGCGCTCTGACCGCGCCCCCGTGCGGGGGTTCCGCGGGGTTCACTCTCGAACGTGTCACCGCATCGGGTGATGCGGGATCGGGAACGAGGCGCGGAGGACCGCCCGTCGGACGGGCATGAGAACCGGGTGGGGAAAGGCGGCCGGGCAGCGATGAGTCGCGGGACATGGCCGGGTCTACCTCTGTGACAGCACCGCTGACCCGCTACCCCGAGGAGAACCTCATGTCCGAGACCACCGCCTCAGCCGCCCAGGCCGTCTCCGCCGCCCACGAGCCGGGCCGTGGGCGCAGCCGGAGCCGACGTGCCGAGATCTCCCTGCGCGCTCTGCAGATCGCGCTCGCGCTGTTCTACGGGCTCGCGAGCGCGCTGCCCAAGCTGATCGCGCACCCGTCGGCGGCCGATTCCTTCGACAGGATCGGCTGGGGGCACCCGGGGATGTACACCATCGGCGCACTCGAGCTGGCCGGGGCTGTCGCGTTGGTGATCCCGCTCCTCGCGCCGGTCGCGGCGATGGCGCTGTCCGGGCTGATGGTGGGCGCGTTCATCGTCCAGCTCACCGTCTTCGACGGTCAGAACGCGGCCACCCCGCTGATCCTGCTGGTCCCGCTGGCGCTGATCGCCTGGGCCCGGCGCCACCGTGTGGCGGACCTGGCGCGCCTGGTACTGCGCCGCGCATGACCGGCGCTGCCGGCATGACCGGCTCCGCCCATGAGAGCGAGGGTCTGCGGCGCGGAACGGGGCGGGGCGGGGGACCGCCCCTGCACCGTCCCGGCCTCAGCTCGCTACGGAGCCGCCCCGGCCTTCCGGCCGACTCCCGCCCTTGGCCCGTCGCTGACCGCCCGGATGGCGCCCCGCCGCATAGGCGTCCGCGAAGCCGCCGCCGGGGGCCGCTGCCAGGCCGCGGAGGCGTTCCATCTCGCGGCGGTCGCGCTTGGTGGGGCGGCCGGTGCCGCGGTCGCGGACGCCGGCCGGGGCCACGGCCTCGCGGGGCGGCGGGGGCGGACTGTTGTCGATGTAGCACTGGACGGCCACCGGGGCCCCGACCCGCTTGCGGATCAGACGCTTCACGACGACGACCCGCTCCCGGCCCTCGTGCCGCAGACGCACCTCGTCACCGACGCGCACGGCGTACGCGGGCTTCACGCGCTCGCCGTTCACCCGGACATGACCGCCCCGGCAGGCGGTCGCACCGACCGAGCGGGTCTTGACGAGCCGCACCGACCAGATCCAGCTGTCGATGCGCACGCTCTCGCCGTTCGACGGCCCGGCGGCGTCGGCGGCGGCCACAGCGGCAGCCTTCTTCGTGTCGGCTGTGGGTTCCACCGAGGCCGAGGCATCGGCCGCGTGGACCTCTTCAGGGCCGTCGGAGTCGCGCCGATCCGCCTCGCGGGCCGGACCCGGCTCGGCGTCCCGGCCCGTGCCGCCTGCCTGGGCCGCGCCCGTCGCGCCCGTCCTGTCGTCGTCCGCATCTGCAGCAGCCATGTCCTCGACCTTAGTCCCCTGAGCTGGGTCAACCGGACGTCATTTTCTCGGGGCCCCTCCCGGCCCTCGTGCGGGGCCGTTTCCGTCCGGCTCTACCGTGGAGGCATGGACAGCAGCAGCCTCGCCGCGCTGGACGAGCGGATCGCGGGGTGCCGCGCCTGCCCGCGTCTGGTCGAGTGGCGGGAGGAAGTGGCCCGTACCAAGCGCGCCGCGTTCGCCGACTGGGACTACTGGGGACGGCCGGTGCCCGGCTTCGGACCGCCGGACGCCAGGATGCTGGTGATCGGGCTCGCCCCCGCGGCCCACGGTGGGAACCGCACCGGGCGGATGTTCACCGGCGACCGGTCCGGCGACGTCCTGTACGCGGCGCTGCACGCTGTGGGCCTGGCATCGCAGCCCACGTCGGTGGCCGCCGACGACGGCCTGGAACTGTACGGGGTGCGTGTCACAGCCCCGGTGCACTGCGCCCCGCCGGCCAACAAGCCGACGCCCGGGGAACGGGACACCTGCCGGCCGTGGCTCGTCCAGGAACTGCGGCTGCTGCGGCCGTCCCTGCGCTCCGTGGTGGCGCTCGGCGCCTTCGGCTGGCAGGCCGCGCTGACCGCACTCGCCGAGGCGGGCTGGGCGGTGCCGCGACCACGGCCCGCGTTCGGGCACGGGGCCCGGGTGACGCTGGAGGGCCTCGAGCTCTTCGGCTGCTTCCACGTCAGCCAGCGCAACACCTTCACGGGTCGCCTCACCCCCGAGATGCTGCGGGACGTGCTGCGCACGGCGGCCGAGGCGGCGGGTCTGCCCGCCGAGCGGTAGACCGGGGCCGAGCGGTCACGACGTCCGCGACCCCGACGAGCCCGGCTCCCCGGCCGGTTGGCCATGACGGGGCGGCCTTGCGCATGAGCGTGGCGGAGGCGCCGGTCGCGGTGAGGACACGGGCGCCCGCCGCCGAGCCGCGCCCAGCCTGAGCCGCGACTCGGCGGTGTCAGGGGTGCTCAGACGATACGAGTCGCCGCGATGCGCCGCTGGGAGACGGCGTCGTGCAGGCGATGACGGGCCACAACTCCCGGGAGAATGGGCTGTTACGCCTCCCGCGGGGCGGCGGGAGCAACGGTTCTCGCGTTGGGAACAATGGCCGTCGCGGTGGGAACCACGTCTGCCGCGGTGGGAGTGACGGCCGACGAGGTCGGAATCACGGCGGTCGCGGTGATCTCGACCAACTGTCCGGTGTACCCGAGACAGGCCACGCCGATGAGCGTCGACGAATGCGGCCCGGTGCTGAGCCCCGAGGCCTCGACCACGTCCCAGACCGCGGAGAGCACCGAGGGCTCGCCGCTCACCACATACACATCCGTCGACACCACGTGCGCCATGTCGCTTCCGACCGCGCGCAGTTGCTCATCGAGGTTGGCGAGTACCTGCTGGGCCTGCCGTACCGGATCGCCTTCGCCGACGAGCTTCCCGTCCGCGTCGAGCGGCACGGATCCGGCCAGGAACGCGAGCCGGGTCCGCGCCTCCACGACGGAGGCGTGCGCGTAGCGGGGCGGGGGGAAGAGCGTGGGAACGGTGACGCGCTTGAGCATGGTGCCTCCCGGGGAGCGACTACCGGTGCGTCCGGCCGCGTGTCGATCGCACCGCAACACACCGATCATGCGCGGTGCCGCCCATCGACCGCATCCGAATTCGTCCCGGTTCGCGGCGGGGCCGAGCGCATCGCACGGCTCGCCGAACCGGCCCTGCCCTGGGGTGCGTCCACCGGTGAAGCCCCACCGCGCGCACGGACGCTTCGCCTGCCCGATCCGGGGCACGTCCGGACCGCGACGCACACGCCGAGACCGTCCTCGCCCAGCGAGCCGGTTCCCGGCCTCATCAAGGCGGTCGGCCATCCCCGTCAGGACGGTCGGCCATCGCCGGGCCACTCGCTTGCCGCACGCACTCCTCCGCAAGGGCGGGGTACGCCTCGGCGATGGCCGCGCAGATCCGCTGCCGCAGGACTGCCATGGCCTCCGCTCGCCCGGTACCGGAGAGGCCGTCCAGGAGTCGGTCGTCATGGCTGAGCCGGTGGAGGAGATAGCCGACCTTCCAGGGGTCGAGCGCGGAACGGTCGGCCGGGACTGGCGGCGAGCCACCGCGCGCAGGCATGGGTGAGATGGCGGGCGGAGCGGGAGAGGTGCCGCGGGTGCCCCCGGCGGCACCACTGGACAGCCGCCGCTCCCTCTCCGTACGTGCGCGGTGTTCCACGGCTCGCAGCGCGAGCGTCCCCGGCTCCAGGCGAGGGATCTCGATCGCCTCGGCCCGGATCCGCTCCAGCACCGCCTGCCTTTGCGACGTCGCCGCCCCCTCCGGTTCCGCCCGCGCGACGTGCCGTCGGCTGTCCGATGCCTCGTAACCGGCCATCATTGCCTCCCCGTACCCCGCTGATAACCCGCGGATCGTCACGCTCTGTGACGACACCACCATTGATAACGCGCGGCACTGACAATCGCCCCGACCCCGACCCGCACCCTCGTGACATCCCCCGCAAACCCAGCGGACGGACGGTCCGGCGACGGCTACGGTAGGTGGCCGTATCTGCGACGAAGGGGCCCGGTGGACCAGTTGACGGAGCCGACGGCGGCCGGAGGGATCGAGGCGCGCACGGCCGGCGACGAGACTCGCGGTCACGGGGACGGCCGGGGGTGACAGTGGACAACAAGGCGTTCCTCGACCACGTGGCGGACCGGCTCGCGGGCCTGCCCGCGGTCGGGGCCGTGGCCCTCGGCGGCTCCCGCGCGCAAGGCACCCACGGCCCGGACAGCGACTGGGACCTGGCCGTGTACTACAGGGGCTCGGACTTCGACCCCGCACAACTGCGGGCCACCGGCTGGCCCGGCGAGGTGTCGGACATCGGCGGCTGGGGCGGGGGAGTCTTCAACGGCGGCGCCTGGCTGACCGTCGACGGCCGCCGCGTCGACGTGCATTATCGCGATCTCGACGTCGTGGAGCACGAGTTGGCCGAGGCCGAGGAGGGCCGCTTCCATGTCGAGCCCCTGCTGTTCCACCTCGCCGGCATCCCCAGCTATCTGGTCGTCGCCGAACTGGCCGTGAACCGCGTGCTGCGAGGCACCGTTCCGCGCCCGCAGGCATATCCGGAGCCGCTGCGCGCCTCCGCAGCCGAGCGCTGGTACGGCACGGCACGCGCCACCCTCTCGTACGCGAAGGCCAACCACGCACCGAAGTCCCGCCTCACCGAGGTCGCCGGCGCCCTGGCCACGGCCGCCGCCCAGTCCGCACACGCCGTGCTGGCCGCACGGGGGGAGTGGGTGACCAACGAGAAGCGGCTGCTGGAGCGGGCGGGGCTGCGGGGGGTCGACGAGATCGTGTCGGGGTTGAGAGCCGCCCCGGACCGGCTCGCGGAGGCCATCGGGTCGGCCGAGGAGGTCTTCGGTGAAGCCCTTGTCGCCGCAAGGGAATCCGCGGCCCGATAATCCTTCGAAACGTCGAGTATCTCGCTGCTACCGTCTCCGGCGTGGCGAAACTCAATCAGATCATCGCAGTCGAGAAGGGCATCAAGTCCAAGTCCCATCAGGACCTGACGGCAGCTCACCACGGGCTTCTGAAGCCCGCGTTGCTGGCCGGCATCTCGCGTACGTACCAGCCGAAGGACGAAGAGGGCGAGCAGTTGCCGCCCGAGTCGACGCGGGTCCAGGTGAAGGCGGAGGACGTGCTGCGGCAGACCGCGGCGACGCTCACGCGGCTGTTCGACGTGACCGCCACGAAGGACTGGGCCAACTGCGCCGCCAGGGCGGACGTGAAGGTGGACGGGCGGGTGCTCGTCGCCGATGTCCCCGTGGCGTATCTGCTCTTCCTGGAGAAGCAGCTCGTCGATCTCAACACCTTCGTCCGCAAGCTGCCGGTCCTCGACGCCGCCGAGTCCTGGCTCCAGGACCCGTCCACCGACGCATGGAAGACGGAGCCGGTACGCACCCTGCGCACGAAGAAGGTGCCCCGCAACCATGTGAAGGCGGAGGCCACCGAGAAGCACCCGGCTCAGGTCGAGGTGTACTACGAGGACGTGCCGGTCGGATACTGGACGACCGTGAAGTTCTCCGGCGCCCTGCCCGCCAGGCGTGTGAACGAGCTGCTCGACCGGGTCGAGAAGCTCCAGCAGGCCGTCAAGTTCGCCCGGGAGGAGGCGAACGGAACGGACGTTGTCGACCAGCGCGTCGGTGACGCCGTCTTCGGCTACCTGTTCGGGTAGCCTCAAGAACTCCCCGGCCACCACGAACGACGGCCGGGGCGCGCGAGGAGCGCAAGCTGAAGCTGAAGCTTGTCGTGACGACGCGGTCCCAGTGGAGGTTCGAGTCCTCCCCGCGGCACAATCTCCGGCCGCGGTAGCCCAATTCGGCAGAGGCAGACCGCGATCAATCTCAGACTATCGCTCCAGACTCAGCATTCGCCGCCGATCGCCGGATCGACCGGGCCCGGGCCCCGGACGCCGAAATACTGGTTCAAGTCCAGTCCGCGTAGCTCGATACGCGGTGGTCCAAAGGCAGGACGCGGCGACATCACGACTGACCTGGGTCCTCAAGCGTGCCGGCGTGCCCACATGGGCGGCATTCCAGGGCCCGGGGGCCGGCTACGCCCCCGGGCCCGCTCCCGTCCCGGCACGGTTACGGCCTTCTGCCCTGCCATCACGACCCGAAGCGCATCCACACGGGGGCGTGGTCCGACCCCGGTGCCCCGCGTCGCTCTTCCGGATCGGCGCCGACCGACGGCAGGACCAGTCCGTCGTCGGGCAGGCCCGTGCCCGCCGCCGTGAGGCGGTGGACCAGGGAATGACTGACCAATATGTGGTCGATGAGTTCATGCCGCCCGGAGGTGACGCGCGAGTACCGCTGCTGCTCCGGGATGAGTGGCGCCACGTCCCACAGACGCACCGCGTCGCCCCGGTCCGGGTGCTCGTACCCGGGTGTGCCGATCTCGGATCCGGGCGGGCCCAGCAGGATCTGGGTCGTCGCGGCCTGCACCTCGTCGTTCATGTCGCCCAGCACCGCCACATCGCGGGTGCGCCCCTCGCCGGCCAGCAGGTCGTCGGCGAGCGCCCGCAGTGCCGTAGCCTCGGCGGCCCGCCGGTAGAGGGCGTATGCGCCGAAGCGGGCCCGTTCGCCCTCGTCGCGCGGCTGGAAGCGACCGCCCGGGTACGACAGCAGCTTCGACTTCAGATGGGCCACCGCGACCTTCAGCGTCAGCTCGCCGGCGGTGACCTCCACCGCGAGGAAACCCCGGCCCGCGTGCGCCACGGGCGTCCCCTCGTCGTCTCCCTGCACTGGCCGCAGCAGGTGGGGGAAACCATTGGTGTCGGAGAGCACGCGCGGCTGGGCTCGGCTGAGGAAGCCCACTCGTATGCCGCGTTCGGCCGGGTTCTGGGAGACCGTGACGTGCCACTGGCCGTCCAGCATTCCGGCCAGGTCCTCCAGTGCCTCGGGTTCTCCGACCTCCTGGACGCCGAGCAGCGCCGGATCGAGTTTCGTGATCACGGCGGCCAGGGCGGCGAGCTTCGTCTCGTACGCGGCCTTGTCCTTGGGGCCGAACGGGCCCCCGGGCCGGTACAGGTTCTCCAGGTTCCAGGTGCCGACGAGCATGCCGGGCTCCTTCCAGAAGCCGGGTGGCGGGCTGTGGTGAGGCCCAGCCTGCGCGCGCAACCGCTGGTGGAACAGGGCGGCGACGGGATGCGCGGTACATGTCACCCAGGAGTACGACCACGTCGTACGGTGACGGGATGACGTCCACTCAGGCCGCCTGGCAGACAGCTCCCGCCGACCTCGTCATCACCGGCTGCACCGTCCTCGTGCACGACGACCAGGAGCGGATCGGCTTCGCGGAGGACGCCGCGATCGTCGTACGGGACGGGATCGTGGAGTCGGTGACGCTCGCAGCGGACGTCAGGGGCCTGCCTGCCGTCGAGCGCATCGACGCGCGCGGCCAGGTGGCTGTGCCCGGCCTGATCAACTGCCACACGCACTCCCCGATGGTCGCCCTGCGGGGCATCGCCGAGGACCTGTCCGTGCAGGAGTGGTTCAACGACTTCATCTGGCCCATCGAGTCCAACCTCACCGAGGAGGATGTGGCGTCGGCGGCACGGCTCGCCTGCGCGGAGATGATCCGCGGCGGTGTCACCTGCTTCGCCGACCACTACTTCTCGATGGACGCCGTCGCCTACGTCGTGGCCGACTGCGGACTCCGAGCCCATCTGGGGGAGGCGTTCTTCTCTTCGCAGGGCGCCGCGGGACGCGAGCGATCACTGGACTTCGCGCTGCGGCACCGGGGTTCCGCGGACGGGCGCATCACCACCGCCCTCGCCCCGCACGCCCCGTACACCGTGACCGACGCGGACCTCGTGGCCACCGCCGGACTCGCCCGAGACCACGGCCTCCCCGTCCACATCCACGCCGCCGAGAACCGCGAGCAGACCGACACCAGCCTGGCGCGGCACGGACGTACCCCCATCGAGGTCCTGGAAGCGGCCGGACTCCTCGACAGTGACCTGCTCATCGCGCACGGCACCGGCATCGTGGAGCGCGACCTGCCCGTGCTGGAGCGGGCGACCGGAAGCGTGGCCGTGGCGACCGCACCTCGCGGCTACCTCAAGTTCGCCTGGCCCACCACCACACCGGTACGGGCACTGCGCGCGCTCGGGATCCCGGTCGGACTCGCCACGGACGGCGCCGCCTCCAACAACTCCCTGGACGTATGGGAGTCCATGGCTCTCACCTCCCTGGCACAGAAGTCGGCCGAGGGCGACCCCGGCTGGCTGACGTCCCGGCAGGCGCTGCACCACGCCACGCTCCAGAGCGCCCAGGCCGTCGGACTCGGCGACCGTATCGGCAGCATCGCCCAGGGACGCCGCGCCGACATCGTGCTGGTGGACATCGGCGGACCGCACACCCAGCCCGTCCACGACCTCGCGGCCACCCTTGTGCACAGCGCCCGGGCGTCGGACGTCCGCACCACGATCGTGGACGGGCGCGTCCTCATGCGGGACCGCGAACTGCTCACCATCGACCTGCCCTCGACCCTGCGCGAGCTGGAGCAGCGGCTGCCCGCCCTCGTGGACCGCGGCCATGGCCGGCGCATCCAGGAGTACGACGGCTGAGCCGTGCTGATGGGTCACCGCGTTCCAGCAAAGCGGAACTATGCGTTCATCCACGGCCATTCCGTGCTGAGCGAGTGTCGAATACGTCTCAGTACCGTCACTTCACGATCCGTTCATGTGGGAAGGGGCGTTTAACTTTGTGAGCCGACCGGGGTCGGCTCGCCGGAAGACGGCGTGGCAAGGAGGTGCAGGGTGAACGGGCGAACGGTGCTGGAGCGGTTTCCCGCCGGCGGGCCGCGCGGATCGTGGCCCGCGGAGGAGTTCGCGCAGGCGCGCCGCCTGGAGGGGCTGCCCGCGGAGGTGGTCATGGACCTCGCGACGGATGCGTTCCTGGTGATCGTGGCCGGAGCCGACGCCACCGAGTAGCCGGTCCTCGGGTTTCAGCCGGCTTCCCGGCTGGTGACCTTCGCCGTGAACTGCGCCGCCTGCAGGGCGTACAGGTCGGCGTAGACGCCACCCGCGGCGAGGAGTTCGTCCGGCGTGCCGGACTCCACGAGCCGCCCTTGTTCCAGCACATGCACGAGATCGGCGTGGCGCACCGACGCCAGCCGGTGGGTGATCAGGACGACCGTCTGGCCGGAGCCCGCCAGCGCGCGGATCCTGTCGAAGACCTCCAGTTCGGCCTGGGCGTCGAGCGCGGCCGTCGGCTCGTCCACGATCAGGATCTGCCCCTGCCGGTAGGCGGCGCGGGCGATGCCGAGCCGCTGCCACTGGCCGCCGGACAGGTCGTGCCCGCCGCTGAAACCGCGTGCGAGCAGCGTGTCGAGGCCGCGGGGCAGGTCCGCGAGGACGTCCTGGGCACCGGCCTGGGCGACCGACGAGGTGATGCGTTCATCGGTGACGGGCGCGGTCGTGCGTCCGACCGCGACATTGACGCGGGCCGTGAACGGCCAGCGCTTGAAGTCCTGAGCCACCATGGCGACGCGCTCGGCGAGTTGCCGCCGGTCGGCCTTCGCCGCGTCGACGTCGTCCCACAGGATCCGGCCCCGTTCGGGCGCGTACAGCCCGGCGAGAAGTTTGACCAGGGTCGTCTTGCCAGATCCGTTCTCGCCGACGAGGGCCACGATCCGGCCGAGCGGCACGGACAGCGTGACGTTCTGGAGCGCCGGCCGGTTGGAGGTTCCCGGGTAGGTGAACGTGACGTTCTCGAAGCGGATCTCGCTCGGTTCCTCCGGGAGCGCATCGCCGCCTTGCGGGATCGCGCGCTTGGCCGCTTCGACGTACAGGCGCTGCAGATCGCCCACGAACAGGGCTTCCTCATGCAGGGAGTTGATCTCGAGGACCAGCGAGTCGAGGCTCGCCGAGCCGGTGCGGATCGCGATGACCGCCGTACCCGCCACGGACAGCGACATGGCGCCCGTGAACAACAGAGCGCCGAGCGTCGCGTACGTCACCACGATGGCCACGCCCGTCCAGGTGGCCGCGATCAGACCGGTACGCGCCTCGAGCCGGGCCAGACGGGCCTGTTCGGCCTCGGCTGTCTCCGACATCGCGCGGAAGTGGCGCAGCAGAAAGGGACCGACGCCGTGGACGCGGATCTCGGGGGCCGCGGCCGGCTCGGTGAGCAGACTGCTGATCAGCCGGCCCGCGCGGGCGTGCTGGACCCAGGCGTGGAAGGACTCGTAGCGGCGCCGGGCGATCGTCAGTGCGCTCCAGGCGCTGGGCAAGGTCATGGTGACGAGGAGCGGGAGCAGCGCCGGGTGCAGGACCGTCAGCACACCCGCCGCGGCGACCAGCGAGATGAGCGCGTTCACCACCTGGGTGGCGAGCCCGATCATGCGGCGGGCGGACGCCGCGCCGTACTGCGCGGTGTCCAGCAGCTTGTGGAAGGCGTCGTCCTCGATCGCGGACAGCTCCACGGCCGCGGCCCGCTCCAGATAGAGCTCGGTGGCGACCCGCTCCACCTTCGGCTCCAGTCGCCCGGTGGCGTACGTCGACGCCGCCCGTAGCAGTGCGGACACCAGCAAGACCGCGGCGACCGCGAACAGCGCCGGCACGGCGCCGCGCAGCCGGTCCTCGACCGGGCCGTCGGACATCAGCCGGGCCAGCACGGAGTTGACCGCCAGCAGGCTCACCGCCTGGGCGACCCCGCGGCCTCCTTCGGCGCTCAGGACGACACGGGCGGCGCCTCGGTCCGCCTGCCAGGCGAGCCGGAAGCTCGACGCGAGCAGCGACGGCAGCCGGGTCACCATGGCCCGGAAGTTCAGCTCGAGAAACGCGTCGGAGTGCTGGGACCAGCCCATGTCGTAGCGCAGCGGACCGCCGAAGAGCAGTAACTCCGAGTCGGATGTGGCCGGGGCCCCCGCTGCGGCCTTCTTTTCGCCGGATTCCTGGGACTTCCTCGCCACGCATGACCTCCCCCGAGTGCGGACGAAAGAGGGTCTCCCCAGGAAGACAGCCATCCATCCGCCGGGCACCGCACTTTCGCGTGGCGGGCGATTCCGGTCGCAGATGGTGGTCGTTCGGTCAGGCGCTGAGCGGACGCGACCACGCCGGGGCGATGCCGGTGATCCGGCACAGCGCCAGATACAGCGGGATCGGCGGGGTGTACGGCATGTTGTCGTCCGGGCGGTGGACGAGCCCGGGGCCGTCCGGTGCACCCGGGAGCAACGCGCCCGGTACGTAACGTGCGGGCGCCGGCCAGTCCAGCGCGACATCGGAGTCGGACGGCACGATCCACCACCAGTCCGTCCGGTCGCCGTACACGCAGCCCACCCTGGGCAGCCGGGACAGCAGCAGCGCGCCGTGACGCGCGGGCATCGCCACCGCGTCGCAACCGAGCGGGAGCGCCATTCCGTCGGGCAGCTGAACCCGCCGGGACACTGCTCCGGGCTTCGGCTGTGCCCGCCTGAGGCGTACCAGCGAGTCCAGGGTCAGGACCTGCGCCGCCCGTGCACTCCTCACACCCATGAGGGCCCCGCCTCCGAGGACGCCTCCGCCTCGGACCCGCCGCCGTCGGCCGGAGGGCGCTTCGCGCTCCAGCCCAGGTCGGCCCGTGGCTCTCCGCTCACCGGCGGCTTCTTGGCGCTCCACCCGAGGTCGTACTGCGCGGCGGTGTCCTCCGATGCCCGGGACCTGCCGCCGGAACTCGACAGGTCCCGGGACGGCTGTGCCGGGTGGGCCCGTTCGCCGGACGCCGACCGGTCGGCGTCCCGCGCCAGCTCGGCCCAGACCAGGAGTCCGGAACCCGCCGCCTGAGCACCCCAGGCCCGGCACAGGGCCGCGACGAGAAGCAGTCCCCTCCCGTGCTCCTCGTCGGGCCGCTGCGGGCCGGGGTGCGGCTCACCCGGAGCACATCCCTCGTCCGTCACCGCTATGCGCACCACGTCGTCCTCGTCGCGCAGTTCACAGACGACGTTCTCTCCGGCCGCGTGCACGATGGCGTTGGTCACCAGTTCGGAGACGACCAGCGTCGCCGTGTCGCAGGTGTCCTCGCCCACCGCCCAGCCGGACAGCCGGGAGCGCGTGAGCTGCCGGGCCCGTGCGACGGAGCCCGGATGTGCGACGAGCTCGAAGCGGAACCGGCGTTCAGCGGCCGCGCCGGGGGGCATTCCCGCGGCGCCACCAGGCCCGAACCGGTCTGCGGTGGCGTCTGTTCCTAACGACGCGGACGGAATCACGCTTGCCACTATCGCCGCGGCGTGAACACTTGGCAAGAGTCACTGTGAAAATTGCAGAGTGCAGTGTGACTACGAGAAGGTGCATGGCACACTGCTCGCAACAGCACGCTGATCGGCGCCAGTTGGGATCCGAAGCACTGGCCTGCCGGTCCGCCGCTCGGGGCTGCGGTTCGCATGCCGGGCATGAACAGGCGATGAGCGGTGCGGAAAGGTTTCTACTGGCGGCGTCCGGGCTGTCAGGACATCGGAGGACGGGAGGAGGTGCGGCGTTGAGCGAGCCGCGTTCGGCGCCGACGGTCGGTCAGGTCGTCCTTGGCCGGCGCCTGCTGGACCTACGTGAACGGGCAGGTCTCAAGCGGGAGGAGGCCGCGCGCATCCTTCGTGTGGCACCCGCCACCGTCCGCCGTATGGAGATGGCCGAGGTCGCGCTGAAGATCCCCTACCTTCAACTGCTGCTGAAATCGTACGGGGTGGGCGACGACGAGGCCGAGGCGTTCGTCCAACTGGCGGAGGACGCCAACAAACCGGGCTGGTGGCAGCGGTTCCACGACATCCTGCCCGGCTGGTTCTCGATGTATGTGAGCCTGGAGGGCGCCGCCGCGCTCATCCGTCAGTACGAGCCCCACTTCGTGCCCGGCATCATGCAGACCGAGGAGTACTCCCGGGGCGTACTGAAGTCGGGCGCCGTCGGGCAGACCAGGCCCGAGGACATCGAACGGCACGTGGCGTTGCGCATGCAGCGCCAGGAACTGCTGACACGTGAGAACGCGCCCGCCATCTGGGCCGTGATGGACGAGACGGCGCTGCGCCGTACCGTCGGCGGCCCCCGGGTCATGCGCGCCCAGGTCGAACGGCTCCTCGAGGTCATGCAGCTGCCCCACGTGACGCTCCAGG
This sequence comes from Streptomyces sp. CA-106110, assembly GCF_050936285.1. Lineage (NCBI taxonomy): Bacteria > Bacillati > Actinomycetota > Actinomycetes > Kitasatosporales > Streptomycetaceae > Streptomyces > Streptomyces sp. CA-106110. Next base: position 8,800,465 of record NZ_JBNJNB010000001.1, read on the forward strand.
TACTCGAGTTCTCCTCGGGCCCCCATCCGGGTACGTACGGGCCTTTCGTACTGTTCCGATTCGCCATGCCGGAACTGCCCGACATGGTCTACAGCGAGTACTTGACCGGAGCCGTCTACCTGGACGCTCGCGCCGAGGTGGCGACCCACCTCGAGGTCATGGACCGCATGGCGGCTCAGGCCGCCACGGCACAACGCACGAAGGAGATCCTCGAGGATCTCCGCAAGGAGCTGTAATGGATCGCATCACGCCGCGCAGACGCGTCTACAACGGCATGCCCGCCCGCGAACTGGGCAGCGAGGGCTGGCACAAGCCGTGGAGTGGAGGCAACGGCGGCAACTGCCTCGAGGCCATGAAGCTCGCCGACGGCCGCATAGCCGTCCGCCAGTCCACCGACCCCGACGGTCCCGCGCTGATCTACACCTCCGACGAGATGACCGCGTTCATCGAGGGAGCCAAGGCGGGGGAGGCGGACTTCCTGCTCTCTTAACTCCCTTGCTGGTTCATGACGTTGCCGTCCCACCGCTAAATTGGCACTCAGTTGACCATTGACTGTCCTACAGACTCACGGAGCTCCTCATGACCGGGCAGGACCCCGCCCAGGACGCCGTCGTCATCGACACGAGCAAGCCTCACCCCGCGCGCATGTACGACTGGTATCTCGGCGGGAAGGACAACTACCCCGTCGACGAGGAGATGGGCCGGCAGATGCTCGCCCTCGACCCGCGTGTACCGGTGATGGCACAGGTGAACCGCGCGTTCATGCACCGCGCCACGCGCTGGCTGGCCGAGAGCGGCATCCGGCAGTTCCTCGACATCGGCACGGGCATCCCGACCGAGCCGAACCTCCACCAGATCGCGCAGCGGATCGCACCGGACGCGCGCGTCGTCTACTGCGACAACGACCCCATCGTGCTCGCCCACGCCGCCGCCCTGCTGCGCAGCACGTCCGAAGGCGTGACCGAGTACCTGCAGGCGGATGTGCGCGACCCGGACGCCATCATCGAGGGTGCCAGGAAGGTTCTCGACTTCAACCGCCCCGTCGCGCTCTCCCTCGTCGCGCTGCTCCACTTCATCTCCGACGAGGACGGGGCACACGAACTGGTCGGCCGGCTGTTGTCCGAACTACCCTCCGGCAGTTGCCTGATGATGACCCACGCCACCCCCGACTTCACCCCGGAGGAGTCGGCGGCGGCGACCGAGAAGCTCAAGGCCGCCGGGGTCACGCTGGCGCTCCGCTCTCGCGCCGAGTTCGCCCGCTTCTTCGACGGACTCGAACTGGTCGAACCCGGCGTCGAGGTCGTCCACAAGTGGCACCCCGAGCTGGGCGAGCCGGTTCCCGGGCAGGACGACGGCGTCATCCCCGGCTACGGAGCGGTGGGCCGGAAGGCGTAGGGACCGGGCCGAGCAGGCCCGTATATGACCGTGGGGTCGTGGAGGCGCCAACTGGGTGTCCCACGGCCACCAGGCCACAAGGCCACCACGGTCGTCTTGGCCGTAACGGTCGTTCGGTCGGCGGATGTGTCCCTGGGCGGCTGTGCGTTCAGCCGGACGCGTTCCTGCGAGTCGTGGTCCGGCTGGGTGCGTCCCTGCCGGACGTGCGTGTTCCTCCCGGAAGTGTTCTCCCCGGTTGTGTCCCTGTGGACCCCGATCGCGGGCGGATGGCCGCCTTGAGAGCCCCGGGCCGTGAGCGTGGACCCCGGAGGTCGCTACCGCGTTCTCGGTCGCTACGCCGTCATCGGTCGGTCGTACGGGCCGATCGGTGCCGGCAGGCGCGACGCACCGCCGCTCAAGCCCCGGTCCACCGCCGCCGCCACGGCCCGGCCCTCCGCGATCGCCCACACGATCAGCGACTGTCCGCGTGCGGCGTCCCCGGCGGCGTACACGCCGGGGACGTTCGTCGCGAAGTCCTCGTCCCGTGCGATCGTCCCGCGGGCATTGAGTGCCACTCCCAGCTGGTCGATCAGCCCGTCCCCGCGGTCGGGTCCCGAGAACCCCAGCGCGAGCAGTACCAGGTCGGCGGGGAGCGTGCGCCCGGTGTCAGGCATCGGCTGTCGCCGCTCGTCCACCTCGACCAGGTGCAGGGCCCGCACATGCCCGTCCGCGTCGCCCGTGAACCGCAGGGTGGACGCCGCGAACAGCCGTGCGTCCGCGTCCGCCGCGGGCGCCGTCCGCAGATCCCGCGCCTCCTCGTGCGCGCCCGAGAGCCGGTAGATCTTCGGATACGTCGGCCATGGCTCGGTGTCCTCGTCCCGCTCCGCCTGCGGCAGCGGGTAGATGTCCAGCTGTGTCACGGAGGCGGCCCGTTCGCGTACCGCGGTTCCCAGGCAGTCCGCCCCGGTGTCCCCGCCGCCCACGATCACGACGTGCTTGCCGACCGCCGACAGAGGCGAGACCTCAAGGTCGCCCTCGCACACCCGGTCGGCCAGCGGAAGGTACTCCATCGCCTGATGTATCCCGGCCAACTCCCGCCCGGGCACCTCCAGTTCGCGCCAGGCCGTCGCACCGGTCGCGATCACCAGGGCGTCGTACCGAGCCCGCAGCTCGTCCGCCCCGATGTCCTTCCCTACGGTCGTCGACGTACGGAACTTCGTGCCTTCGGCGCGCATCTGCTCCAGCCGCCGGTTCAGATGTCGCTTCTCCATCTTGAAAGCCGGTATCCCGTACCGCAGCAGCCCCCCGATCCGGTCCGCCCGCTCGTACACCGCCACCGTGTGTCCGGCACGGGTGAGCTGCTGGGCCGCCGCCAGACCCGCCGGTCCCGAACCGATGACCGCGACGGTCCGCCCCGAGAGCCGCTCCGGTGGGCGGGGCGGAGCGAACCCCTCCTCCCAGGCCCGGTCCGCGATGGCCACCTCCACGTTCTTGATGGTGATCGCGGGCTGGTTGATGGCGAGGACACACCCCGCCTCGCAGGGCGCCGGACACAAGCGCCCCGTGAACTCAGGGAAGTTGTTGGTGGCGTGCAGCCGGTCGCTCGCCGCTCGCCAGTCCTCGCGTGAGACGAGGTCGTTCCACTCGGGGATGAGGTTCCCGAGCGGGCAGGCCTCGTGGCAGAACGGGATTCCGCAGTCCATGCACCGGTTGGCCTGCCTGCTGATGATCGGCAGCAACGCACCCGGGACGTACACCTCGTTCCAGTCCCGTACCCGCTCCTCGACAGGCCTGCGGGGCCACTCCTCGCGCGGTGTGCTCATGAATCCCTTGGGATCGGCCATGGCCGTCTCCCTTGCGTACGCGTACGGGACCGCTTCAGGTCACGATACGACGCCACCGCCCCACCCGCTCCTCGGCGCCGGACCTGCGGAAAGGGCTCCCGGGGGCCTCAGGTGAGGGCGAGAACATAGGAGACCGCAGCGCCGGTCGAGGCCACCATGCGGACGTGGTTCCACATGGTCCACTCGCTCACATATGTGCGCCAGTACGCGGACGCCTCCGGAGAGCCGGTGCCTATCCGCAGAAGCGCCTCGTTGCGCGGAACATTCGCCACGGCGGTCACTCCGAACACACCGATCAGATACAGGGCACTGCCGACCAGCAGTTCCACCGCCTCGGCCGGCCACAGCACGAACGTCACCACGGCGACCACGGCGCACACCATCGCGGACCCAACGAATATGATCATGAAGGCCGGTGTCACCGCCGCCTTGTTGATCGCGTTCATCGCGGCGATCCCCTGCGCCGGCGGCAGGGAGCCGAGCCCCCGCATCACGAACGTAGAGAACCCGCAGAACACCCCTGCCACCAGCCCGGTCCCCAGCACCCCGAGCACGGCCAGCAGAGCGTACGGCCAATCCGTCATGTCAACTCCCGCATCGGTCCCCGGACAGGGGATCCTTCCCATCTCTTCCCGTCACCAGAAGTGACATGTCGTGCGAGACCTGTGACCATGCACGGCTGGCGGGGCTGCACGCCCGACCGTGCATGGCCCACCGGCGCGGAGTCACGGGCCGCAAGGCAGTCGGCGCTGGTTCCCGCTCGACCGCTCAGCCTGGTCCGGGGTCATGCCGCCTCCCGGAGCTGCCAGTCCCGCAGCACCGACTCCACGTCGTCCGCGATCCGCCGCCGCGCCTCGAGCCGCGGCACCCCGTTCATCAGGAGCTGGTCGTACGGCGTCTGCGTGTGACGTATGGCGGCGCGCACCGCGGCCGCCACCGCCTCCGGCGACAGTGCCCGGCCCGCCGCACTGCGCCCGACCCGCCCGCTTCCGCGCAGCGACGCATGGGCCGCGATCTCCTGAGCCTGCGCTGCCGGACATCCGGGAAACAGCCGCCGGATCTCCTGGGCGAACGCCTCCGTGAACCGCACATCCTCCGCCGCCCGGCGCCGTGCGTCCCGCGCCCGGCGTCTGCGGCGTGCCTCGGCGTCCGCCAGGCACTGCTCCTCGGCCAGCGCCAGCGCCGCCTCCTCGACGAGCACCCCCTGCCGCTCGTACCGGCTCTGGCGCCGATTGAACCGCACCACCACAGCGGACAGCGTGCTCGCCTCGCGTGACCGCCTGGTCAGGGCCGTATTACCGCGGGGCAGGAACACCAGGTGCCCGAGGTCCGCACAGTCCAGACATCTGGGCGCCCCCTCCTCCAGCACCAGCAACGGCAACGGCCCCCTCCCGCACCGGGCACAGTGCCGTCGCTTGACCGGCTGGAACACAAGAAGTCCGCTCCGGGGCGGAGGAATTGAGGTCGGCGCCATAACCGCTTCATTCCCCTCCCGTCCCGACGACGACCTCGGCGCACCGATCCGATCCGGTGTCATGGCGAGCGTGGCCCCGCCGGGCGACTCGGTGAACCGGGCGGCCGACCCTGTCCGGCCTCCTCGGCGATCGATGCGTCGCCCTCCCGGCACCGATCGTGACGCCGGCCGGCTGTCGCGCCCCTTCCGTCCTGCCCGCACGGGCCAGGCCGGGGGTTTCCCGTCGGGGCGCGGCATCATGGGCCCTGTGCGACTCGAAGCGATCACCTGGGAACGGCTCGGCGACCTCCTTGCCGACCGGCTGCTCGACCTGAAGCCCGCCGACGGCAGCCCCTGGCCGCGCATCGCGTTCGACGGAGCCCCGGCGGCGCATCCCGGCGACCTCGCCCTGCGCGTATCCGATGCGCTGCGCATACGTGGCCTGCCCTCGCTCGTCGTCGGCACGGACGGCTTCCTGCGTCCCGCATCCGTCCGCCTCGAGCACGGCCACCGGGACCTGGATGCCTATTACGACGGCTGGCTCGACACCGGCGCCCTGTGGCGCGAGGTCTTCGGCCCCCTCGAACCCGGTGGCGACGGCCGCCTCCTGCCCGACCTGTGGGACGCGGTCACCGACCGCGCCACCCGCAGTCCCTATGTCCGGCTTCCGCCGGGTGGGCTCCTCCTGCTCCATGGCCCCCTCCTCCTGAGGCATTGGTTCCCCTTCGACCTGACCGTCCACGTGTTCCTCTCACCCGGCGCGCTGCGCCGTCGTACCCCGGAGGCGGAGCACTGGACGCTGCCCGCCTTCGAGCGGTACGAGGCCGAGACGGACCCGGGTGCCGACGCGGACGTGCTGATCCGTGCGGACGACCCGCGCCACCCCGCGTGGAACGGCTGACGCGCCCGGTTCCGCATTTACCTCTGCATGTGCGTGCATGTGATGGGGAGAGCTCCCGGCCCGAGCGCGAACCTGCTCGGCTCACCGCCGCACCCGGCACTCCCGAGCACCTGCACTGCCCGGCTGCTCCGGGTGCAATGCCTCAGGGACACGGCGAGAATGAAAGGCGCCGGGACATGCGGTGCGTTCCGTGCCGCGCCGGCCGTCCGGCATCAGGAGGTGCTCCATGACCACCGCCGGAGACATCATGCACCGTGGCGCCCAGTGGATCCCCGCCCACGAAACCCTGGACCGCGCCGCCCAGTTGATGCGCGAACTCAACGTCGGTGCGCTGCCCATCAGTGACGAGAACGAGCGGCTCTGCGGCATCCTCACCGACCGCGACATCGTCGTCGGCTGTGTGGCCATGGGCCATGACCCCTCACGCGTGACCGCGGGCGACATGGCCCAGGGCACGCCGCGCTGGATCGACGCGGACGCCAATGTCGACGAGGTGCTCAACGAGATGGAGGAGCACAAGATCCGCCGGCTTCCCGTCATCGAGAACAAGCGTCTCGTCGGCATGATCAGCGAGTCCGATCTAGCCCGTCATCTGAGGGCCGAGCAGCTCGCCACTTGGGTCGAGGGCGTCTACGCCAGGAGCTGAGGCGCTGACCGGCTGCTACAGCCAGCCGTTGCGCTTGAACCCTCGGTACAGGACGAGACAACCGACGGCTATGACGACCAGAACCAGCGGATAGCCCAGTTTCCAGCGCAACTCGGGCATGTAGCTGAAGTTCATGCCGTACACGCCGGTGACCATGGTCGGCACCGCGATGAGAGCGGCCCATGCCGTGATCCGCCGCATGTCCTCGTTCTGCGTCACGCTCACCTGCGCGAGATGCGCCTGCAGGATCGAGTTGAGCAACTCGTCGAAGGCCGCTATCTGCTCGGTGGCGCGCAGCAAGTGGTCGGAGACATCGCGGAAGTAGGCCTGTATCTCCGGGGCGATCACCCGGATCGGGGTGGTGGCCAACTCCTGGATGGGACGATTCAGTGGCGCCACCGCCCGCTTCAGCTCGAGGAGTTCACGCTTGAGCTGGTAGATGCGGCCTGGATCCAGTCGTGCGCCGTTCTCCGCGAAGACGTCCGACTCGACCTGGTCGATGTCCTGCTGCACCGCGTCGGTGACGCCGAGATAGCCGTCCACCACATGGTCGGCGATCGCGTGCAGCACCGCGGCGGGGCCTTTGGCGAGTTGCTGCGAGTCGGCCTCCAGTTCCTCCCGGAGTGGGCCGAGCGAACCGTGCCGGCCGTGTCGCACCGAGATGACGAAGGCGGGGCCGACGAACACCATGATCTCACCGGTGTTCACGACCTCGCTCGTCGCGGTCAGCTCCTTGTGCTCCACGTAGCAGACGGTCTTGAAGACCGCGAACAGCGTGTTTCCGTACCGCTCCAGCTTCGGGCGCTGGTGGGCCTCCACCGCGTCCTCGACCGCGAGCGGGTGCAGGTCGAAGAGATCGGCGACGCCCTCGAACTCCTGGACCGTCGGCTCGTGCAGGCCGAGCCACACGAAGCCGTTGCCGCGCTTGCGCACCTGCTCCACCGTTTCGACCAGATCGCGGCCACCGGGAACGCGTACACCGTCCCGGTACGTCACGCAGTTGACCACCGCGGAGCCCAGAGGTGACCGGGCAGGGTGGCTCAGATCGACGCGCCCACGACGCCGCGCCAACCCCGCCACCCTGCGGAGGCCGTCGACCCTGCCGAGGCTCGTGACCTTCCGCAGATTCCCTGCCATGGACATCTGGATCTCCTTGCGTGGATCTCCCCGCGCCGAAGTGCGGCTTTCGGGTCAGTCTGCCAGTCCGGCTCGATCGCCGGAAAAGCCTGTGGAAACGGTACGTTCCGCTTCGGTCGTTGTGCAGGACCTCGGTGGGGCGCGTGGGGTATTGCCGCGGCCCCCCGAGGGTCCGATCGCGGGAGCCGTGCGGAGAGTCGCCTCGCACGAAGGGACGGGCCACCTGGGATGATCTCCTCATGACGCCAACCGACGGGTATCTCCTCGACAACCAGCAGACGGAGGCGGGCCGGCGTTTCGAGGCGCTCTCCACGCTCTTCGACCCCACGACGTTCCGCCATCTCGAGGACCTCGGCCTCGGACTCGGCTGGCGTTGCTGGGAGGTCGGCGCCGGAGGCACCTCCGTGATTTCCTGGCTCGCCAGGAAAGTCGGCCCCACCGGAAAGGTCCTCGCGACCGACATCGACACCTCCTGGGCGGCAGCGGCCGCGCGCGCCCCGATCGAGATCCGCACGCACGACGTGGGTGCCGAGGATCCGCCGGGGGAGGGCTTCGATCTCGTGCACGCCCGGCTCGTCATCGTCCATGTGCCGGACCGGGAGCGGGCGTTGCGATCGATGATCAAGGCGCTGCGTCCCGGCGGACGGCTCCTGATCGAGGACGCCGACCCCGCGCTCCAGCCGCTCATCTGCCCGGACGAGTACGGCCCCGAACAGCAGCTTGCCAACCGGCTGCACACGGGCTTCCGCACCATCCTCGCCGAACGCGGCGCCGACTTGTCGTACGGCCGCCGGCTCCCGCGTCTGCTGCGCGAGGCGGGCCTGCGTCGCGTGGAGGCCGATGCCCACTTCCCCATCACCTCGCCGGCCTGCACCGCCCTCGAAGCCGCGACGGTCCGTCAGATCCGCGACCGCCTCGTCTCCGCCGGCCTCGCCACGGACGAGGAGATCGACCGTCATCTGTCCAATGTCGCCTCCGGCACCATGGATCTTGCGACGGCACCGATGATCTCGGCATGGGGATACAAGGAGTAAAGGAACAAGGGAGAGTGGCGCCTTCGGCGGGCGGACTCGGTCGGCACCTACCAGGCGTCGCTCGCGGGTCTGCCTCCCACCCTCTCCACCGCCATGGCTCCCGCCCTGCACCCGTCGGTTGCCGCGTCCTCCGGGTCGGCTCCCGCGAGCAGTGCCGCCAGGAACGCTCCGGTGAACGCGTCCCCTGCTCCTGTGGTGTCACGTGGGGCGGCGGGGACCGCGGGAATCCGGGCCCGTACCTCTCCCGACGCCGCAACCAGTGCTCCCTGGGCGCCCAGCTTGGCGACCACCAAAGGGACGTGACGGCTCAACTTGGCTGCCGCGTCGGCCGCGTCGGGCAGTCCGGTCAGCAGACACGCCTCGTCCTGGCTGGGCAGCAGCACGTCGACCCCGTCGGCGAGTGCAAGAAAGGTGTCGACGCCCACCTCCGTCAGGAATCCGGCGGATGCCGGGTCCAGACTCACCGGCACTCCACGCGCGCGTGCCGCCCTCAGTGCCGTTTTCGCCAGCTCCCGGCTCGAGTCGGAGAAGAACAGGTAGCCCGACAGATGCAGCCGTCGGACACCGTCGAGCAGCGCGTCTGACCAGTCCTCGGGCGTCAGCCGCAGCGATGCCCCGCTGTCCGTGAGGAAGGTGCGCTCCGCCGAGGCGCCGTTGTCCACCAGGCAGACGACCGTCCCCGTGGGTGCCTCGGGGTCGACGACGAGGTGGGGCCGTACACCCGAGGCCGTCAGCGCCCTCTCGTGCCAGGCGACTGCCTCGGCTCCGACGCGGCCCAGCAGCCGTACGTCCGGGCAGCCCCAGTGGGCCGCCCAGCACGCGACGTTCGCGCCCGCGCCACCGGGCAGTGTCCGGATGACCGCTGCCGTGTCCGTGCCGGATGCCAGCGGGCCGCGGTGCCGGGCGACGACGTCCGTGACGACGTCCCCGACGACGAGCAACGCCTCGCTCACGCCCCCGCCCAAGCCGCCGCGATCCGTGCCGCCAGGCGTACGTTTCCCCGTACCGCTGCCAGGTTGGCGTTCAGCGAGGCTCCGTCGGTGTGCCGGACCAGGTGGTCGAGGAGGAACGGTGTGACCGCCTGACCGGTGATGCCCTCCTCCTCGCAGGCGTGCAGCGCGTCGGCGAGTACGCGCTCGTGGATACCCGGATCGAGCTGTTCCTCCCGGGGAACCGGATTGGCGATGATGAGGGCCGACTCAGGGCCTCCGAGCCCGTCCTGCGCACGCATGACCTGCGCCACCTGCTCCGGTGACTCCAGGGTCCAGTCCACCGGGTGTCCCGAGTCGGACAGATAGAAGCCCGGGAAGCGATCCGTGCGATAGCCGGCCACCGCCACTCCCAGGGTCTCCAGGCGCTGCAGCGTCGCGGGCACGTTCAGGATCGACTTCACACCCGCGCACACCACGGTGATCCTGGTCCGTGCCAGCAGTCCCAAGTCGGCCGACTCGTCCTGGGTCACGGTCCACTCCCGGTGGACACCGCCGAGCCCGCCTGTCGCGAACACGCGTACCCCCGCGAGCGAGGCCAGCAGCGCGGTCGCGGACACGGTGGTCGCCCCGCTCACTTTCGCAGCGACCGCGAGCGGCAGATCGCGATGCCCCAGCTTGCGGATCCCTTCCTCGTTCGCGACCCGCTCCACCTGCCCCTGGTCGAGACCGACATGTGCGCGGCCGTCCAGGACGGCGATCGTCGCCGGTACGGCGCCCTCCTCCCGGACGACATCCTCCAGTTCCAGCGCGACCCTGAGATTGCGGGGGCGCGGCAGTCCGTGCGCGATGATCGTCGACTCCAGGGCCACCACCGGCCGGCGCACGGCGAGCGCCTCCCGTACCTCTTCGGACACCACCAGCACGCGCCTGCCTCCTGTCTTCGGGTCTTCCCTCATCTCTGGCGGGCGGCGCGACCCGCCAAACCCCCCGCGAGGCGTGGGGGAGGACACCAGCCTGGGGGCATGACGGACAATTCGCCGTGTCTCGACCGTGTCGATCTCTCCGGTGAGTGCGCACGGAGCGGCCGTTCCGCAGCGGGCCGGCCGGCACGTCGCCTGAGTGCGGCACCACGAGAGGTGCGCGCAGTCCCTCAGGTGCAGAGAGCGCCTACGGGGCCACGCAGGCCCCTACGGTCACCCGGTTCAGAACAGCGGCTCCGGCAGCACTCCCTCGAGCGCGAGCAGCTTCCGCTTGGTCTCGAGTCCGCCCCCGAAGCCGCCTATGCCTCCGTCGCTCTCGACCACCCGATGGCAGGGCACCACCACCGGCAATGGATTCGAGCCCATCGCCACCCCCACGGCCTGCGCCGCGCCCGGCTGACCGACCCGGCCGGCCAGGTCGCCGTACCCGACCACCGCGCCGTACGGCACCCCCGACGCCAGCTCGCGCAGCACCTGGCGGTTGAACCCGGTGATCAGGGACCAGTCCAACGGGAGCTCGAAGTCGCGCCGCTCACCCGAGAAGTACGCCTCCACCTGCTGTATCGCCTCGGTCAGGAGCGGTGAGCCGGGGTCCTCGACGGGCTCCGTACCGAGCCGGGACGCGAGCCGCTCCACTGCCTTGTCGCGCACGGCGTCCGTCGCATGGAAGACCACGTTCACCAAGCCGTCCCGAGTGGCGGCCAGCAGCAGCGGACCGATCTCCGTGCCGACCACGGCCCACACCAGCTGGTGTTCGTACTGCCCATGACTGTCCATGCGCCTACCGTACGGCGCGGCACCGACAACGCCCCGGGCGCGGGTCGCGAGCCTCCCGTACTTCGCGGACGCGCGGCATCCAGCGGTTCGCGCAGAAGCCCGCGGACGCAGCGGATCAGTACGCGGTGACAGCTCTGCGTACCACGTCGGGCGCGTTCGTGATGATGCCGTCCACGCCGAACCCGGCCACCCGCCGGGCCTCGTCCGCGCTGTCGACGGTCCATGCGAAGACCTTCATCGTCCGGGCGTGCGAGCCCTTGAGCGCGTGGACCGCGGAGACGTAGCGGGAGGAGATCTTGGTGTACCGCGCGTTGATCTGGTCGGTGAAGCGGGCGAACACCGGTAGTTCCGTCACTCGTGGCGTGCCCAGATAGGCGGTCCTGATCCCCGCCCGCAGCTCATGGACCTTACGTACACTGTCCGCACTGAAACTCTGGACGATCAGCCGGTTCCTGAGATGGTCGCGGTCGAGCCAGCCCTCGTCCTGCAGCAGCTTCACGGTCTGGCGCTCGATCCCCGGGTACAGCTCCGGATTCTTGATCTCCAGGACCAGTTTCTGATGGTTGTGCGAGACGCGCTGAAGGTACTGCCGCAGCGTGGGTACGTGCACCCCCGAGTACCGGCGGCCGAACCAGCTGCCCGCGTCCAGCCGGGCGATCTCCCCGGCGGTGAAATCTTTCACCCTCCAGGGGGCTCTGTGCGGGAACACACGCTTGACGTCGGTGGTGCGGTCCAGGGTCGCGTCGTGGATCACCACGAGCCGGCCGTCCTTGGTGCGCTGCACATCGTTCTCGACCCAGCTGAAGCCCATGGCGGACGCCGTGTCGACAGCGGCCAGGGTGTTCTCCGGCGCATATGCGGAGGCGCCGCGGTGGGCGACGACGACGGTGCCGTCACCGCCCCTGGCGTCGGCGCGGGGGGTGGGCAGTATGGCGACGCTGAGCGCGAACAGAACGGTGGTCATGGCGGCGGCAACACGCGCGTGCATGCGTACTCCTGGCGTCGGGCGATGACACACGGCATCAAAGTGACGACGGTGAGTCAAGGGACACGAACGCAGGAAGTTCACAGATTGACTGCAGTTGCCCCGTGCTGCACACAAGCACCACACAAGTGCGGCAGTGCCGTGATTCTTTGCCGGAAAATCGTTCGAGCGTTCCGGCGCGAGTCATACTCTCTGCGTCAACCCTGACCGTCGACGCGGTCCTGGGGATGGGGGGCATTTTTCGAGTCAGGTACGTATCAGGGCGGGAAGGGCAGTCGCGCATGCAAGGCACCGTCGACGGCTTCAGCTACGGACTGGTCACCCCCGTGGTGGCGTACCTCATGGCTTGCCTGGGCGGCGCGCTCGGTCTCCGCTGCACCACCAGATCGATGCTGGTCGCTCAGTCCTGGCGGGCCGGCTGGCTGGCGCTGGGGTCGGCCGCGATCGGGTCCGGCATCTGGACCATGCACTTCATCGCGATGATGGGGTTCTCCGTGAAGGAGACCCCCGTTCACTTCGACAGGGCCGTGACGTTCGCGAGCCTCGCTGTCGCCATCGTAATGGTCGGCGTGGGTGTCTTCATCGTCGGCTACTGGGGGACGACCGGCGTGGCGCTCTTCACCGGCGGCACCATCACCGGTCTGGGCATCGCCTCCATGCACTACCTGGGCATGGCTGGGATGCGCCTGAACGGCGAGCTCAGGTACAACACCCTCACTGTCGCCGCCTCCGTCGTCATAGCGGTCGTCGCGGCGACCGCCGCACTCTGGGCGGCCGGACAGGTCCGCGGATTCCTGTGGAGCGTCGGCGCGAGCCTGGTCATGGGGCTCGCGGTCAGCGGCATGCACTACACGGGCATGGCGGCACTCACGGTCCATCTCCACCATTCGTCCGGGACTCCGGCCGGTGAGTCGTCGGCCGCCCTGCTCGCCCCTCTCATGATCGGTCCGCTCGTCTTCCTCTGCCTGGCCGGTGTCGTCGTGATCTTCGACCCGCAGATGGCCATGGGTCAGCCGCGCCGCACCCCGGTGGAGCGCAAGCCGGGCGTTCCGGCCCACCCCGAGATCGTCCACACCGGTCGTCGTCCCTTGTCCCGCGCGGGGCAGCGCACCGTGCACCGGGGCCTGCGCACCCCGCAGCGCCGCTGAGCCGTCCCCGTTGTCAGTGCGGGGTCGTACGGTGGGGACATGCGGCCCGTTTCACAGATCGAACGCACGGTGGCGCCCTTCGAGGTCGTCAGTCCCTATCAGCCGAGTGGCGACCAGCCCACGGCCATCGCCGAGCTGGAGAAGCGCGTCAGTGCAGGTGAGAAGGATGTCGTCCTGCTCGGCGCGACCGGCACCGGTAAGTCCGCCACCACCGCGTGGATGATCGAGAAGCTTCAGCGCCCCACCCTGGTGATGGCGCCGAACAAGACGCTGGCCGCCCAGCTGGCCAACGAGTTTCGCGAGCTCCTGCCGAACAACGCGGTCGAATACTTCGTCTCGTACTACGACTACTACCAGCCCGAGGCGTACGTCCCGCAGTCGGACACGTACATCGAGAAGGACTCCTCGATCAACGAGGAGGTGGAGCGACTGCGGCACTCCGCGACCAACTCGCTGCTCACCCGCCGCGACGTGATCGTGGTCGCCTCCGTCTCGTGCATCTACGGCCTCGGTACTCCCCAGGAGTACGTCGACCGCATGGTCAGCCTCAGGGTCGGCGACGAGATCGACCGCGACCAGTTGCTGCGCCGTTTCGTGGACATCCAGTACACGCGCAACGACGTGGCGTTCGCCCGCGGCACCTTCCGGGTGCGCGGCGACACCATCGAGATCTTCCCGGTCTACGAGGAGCTGGCCGTCCGGATCGAGATGTTCGGCGACGAGATCGAGGCCCTCTCCACCCTTCACCCGCTCACCGGCGAGGTCATCAGCGACGACCAGCAGTTGTACGTCTTCCCGGCCTCCCACTACATCGCGGGACCCGAGCGCATGGAGCGGGCGATCAACGGCATCGAGAAGGAGCTGACGGAGCGGCTGGCCGAGCTGGAGAAGCAGGGCAAGCTGCTGGAGGCCCAGCGGCTGCGCATGCGCACGACGTACGACATCGAGATGCTCCGCCAGATCGGCACCTGTTCCGGGGTGGAGAACTACTCGATGCACTTCGACGCGCGTGAGCCCGGTTCCGCGCCGAACACCCTGCTGGACTACTTCCCCGAGGACTTCCTGCTCGTCATCGACGAGTCGCATGTCACCGTCCCGCAGATCGGGGCGATGTACGAGGGCGACGCCTCCCGCAAACGCACCCTCGTCGAGCACGGCTTCCGGCTGCCCTCCGCCCTGGACAACCGCCCCCTGAAGTGGGAAGAGTTCCAGGGACGCATCGGCCAGACCGTCTATCTCTCCGCGACACCGGGACAGTACGAGCTGTCCCGCTCCGACGGTCAGGTCGAACAGATCATCCGCCCCACCGGTCTCGTCGACCCGGAGGTCGTGGTCAAGCCCACGGAGGGCCAGATCGACGACCTGGTGCACGAGATCCGCCAGCGGACCGAGAAGGACGAACGCGTCCTGGTCACCACACTCACCAAGAAGATGGCCGAGGACCTGACCGACTACTTCCTCGAGCTCGGCATCCAGGTGCGCTATCTGCACAGCGACGTGGACACCCTGCGCCGAGTCGAGTTGCTGCGGGAGTTGCGGGCGGGCGAGTACGACGTTCTGGTCGGCATCAACCTCCTCCGCGAGGGCCTCGACCTGCCTGAGGTCTCCCTGGTGGCGATCCTCGACGCCGACAAGGAGGGCTTCCTGCGCTCGGGGACCTCGCTCATCCAGACCATCGGCCGCGCCGCGCGTAATGTCTCCGGCCAGGTCCACATGTACGCCGACAAGATCACCCCGGCGATGGAGAAGGCCATCGAGGAGACCAACCGTCGCCGGGAGAAGCAGATCGCCTACAACACCGCGAACGGCGTCGACCCGCAGCCGCTCCGCAAGAAGATCAACGACATCGTGGCGCAGATCGCCCGCGAGGACGTCGACACGGAGCAACTGCTCGGCACGGGCTACCGCAAGGCCAAGGACGGCAAGGCCGTCAAGAGTCCCGTGCCCTCGCTCGGTCGTGAGGGCGCCAAGGGAGCCAAGGCCGCCAAGGCCGCCAAGGGGAAGGCCAAGGAGACGGTCCCCACCGACCGCCCCGCGACCGAACTGGCCGGGCAGATCGAGGAACTGACGGAACGGATGCGGGCCGCCGCGGCGGACCTGCAGTTCGAGATCGCGGCCCGGCTGCGCGACGAGGTCTCCGAAATGAAGAAGGAACTGCGTCAGATGAGGGAGGCGGGGCTGGCCTGACGTCCCGTCGCCCGTCCCGGACCCCGGCAGCCACGCGGTGTGTTGCAAGACCGACACAAAGCGTGGTCCGGGGTTCGGCACTGTCAGTGCCGCTGCGTAGGGTTTTGGAATCCGCGGACTCCGCGGCCAACCGGGGACAGCTTGAGAGGGGACAGCGCGTGACCGTCAACTTGACCAAGGGTCAGGCCATCAGTCTGCAGAAGAACGACGGAGGCTCGCTGACCGCGGTGCGGATGGGGCTGGGCTGGCAGGCCGCCCCCCGGCGCGGGCTCTTCGGCACGCGCACCCGGGAGATCGACCTCGACGCGTCCGCCGTGCTCTTCGCCGACAAGCAGCCCGTGGACGTCGTCTTCTTCCGCCACCTCGTGAGCGACGACGGCTCGGTGCGGCACACCGGTGACAACCTGGTCGGCGGTGCGGGCCAGGGCGGGGACGACGAGGCGATCCTCGTCGACCTGCAGCGTGTCCCGGTCCACATCGACCAGATCATCTTTACGGTGAACTCGTTCACGGGCCAGACGTTCCAGGAGGTGCAGAACGCGTTCTGCCGCCTCGTCGACGAGACCAACGGCCAGGAACTGGCCCGCTACACCCTTGCGGGCGGCGGCGCGTACACGGCGCAGATCATGGCCAAGGTTCACCGTGCGGGTGAGGGCTGGACGATGACGGCCCTCGGTACTCCGGCCAACGGCCGCACCTTCCAGGACCTGATGCCGGCGATCCTGCCGCATCTGTAGGCGGTCGAACGCCTGGGACACGAAGCGACATAGGGGGACAAGGCGATGACGGCCGAACTGGTCCGGGGGCAGAACCACCCGCTTCCCCAGGCCCGACTCGAGGTCCGGGTGTCGGCCGGCAAGCCGATCGTGGCGGGGGCCACGCTCAGCGACGCGGAGGGCAGGATACGCGGCACCGAGTGGGTGGCCCACCCCGGCGCGCCTGTACTGCCGGGCCTGGAGGTTTCCAGGCAGGCGGCGGCCGACCACCGTCTCGCCTTCGACCTCGACGCTCTGCCGGAGATCGTGCACCGGGTCACGGTGCTGCTCGCCCTGCCGACGGGAACGGGCGGCCCGCAGCGGTTCGGCGCCGTGGCCGCGCCCTTCGTCGCGGTCACCGGGCTCGACGGCGCCGAGGTCGCCAGCTACACCATCACCGGGCTGGATTCCGAGTCCGCCGTCATCGCGCTGGAGCTCTACCGTCGGCAGGGTGCGTGGAAGGTGCGCGCGGTCGGCCAGGGATACGCGGGCGGGCTCGCCGAGCTCCTCACGGACCAGGGCCTGTCCGAGGCCCGGCAACTCGCGGGCAGCATCAACGAGGCGGTGGTTCAGGGCCTGGCCCGCTCGGTGGCACCGCCTCCGCCGCGTCTGCCGGAAAGCGACCGGACACGGCCGACGCCGGCTCCTGCGGCGCCCCAGGGTGCCTCCGGCTCCGTTCCGCCGCAGCGCAATGCGCCCGACGTGCCGCAACAGGGATCCCCGTACGACCTCACCGGGGCGCCGAGCCCTGCCACCCACTCCGCATCCGACGGCCCGATCGACTACACCCATCCCCGCCGGCAGTCGGCGGCACCGCCGCCGCCTCCGCCGGCCGCACCCCCCGCCCCGCCCGGGCAGCCCGCACAGCCCGTCGCCGGTGACGCGACCGGCTGGTCCATGGAAGAGCGGCTGTACAACCAGGTGTGGGGCATGTTCGAGGACTTGGCGCGCACAGCGGCCGCGTACCGCAGTGCCGTCGACTTCGCCGATTCGCGTATGGAGCAGGAGCTGGACAAGGTCCTGTCCGATCCGCGCAGCCGGATCGGCGGACAGGGGGACGCCGCACGCCAGGCGGCGCAGGCCAAGCACACTCAGCTAGTCAGCCAGGCAAGGGCAGCACTCGACCGCGACCTCACCCAGCTCCTCGCTGAGTCGGGCGTCGTCGAGCCCGCCCTGCCTCCTGCGTTCGCGCGCTGGGACAACCCGGTCTGGCACGGCTACCGGGTGCCGATGGAGATTCCTATGGCCGTGCGACTCGGTGATCTGCACCTGCCCGAGTGCGAGAGCCTTCACATCCCCATGCTGATGAGGCTGCCGTTGGAGCGGGGGCTGTGGATCGACAGCGGTCGTTCCGGATCCCTGGACGCGCTGGCGGACCCGGACGAACTGCACCGCCTCGCCATGGAGACGGCGGTGGCGCACGCGGCCCGGCTGATCGCCGTCTATCCGGCGGGGGAGTTCGCGGTGCACGTCATCGACCCGGCAGGTTCGGGGGCCCCGGCGCTCGCACCCCTGGTGACATCGGGGGTGCTGGCCGCTCCGCCCGCCGCTGGCGCTGAGGGCGTGGCCGACATGCTCAGCAGACTGACCCAGCGCGTGGACCTGGTGCAGATGGCGGTGCGCGGCGGGGCGGCCGACGCGCTGCCGCCCGGCCTCGACACAGCTGAACAGCTCCTGATCGTGAACGACTTCCCCCACGGCTTCGACGACCGCGCCGTGACCCAGCTGCGTTACCTCGCTGACGAGGGACCGGCCGTGGGTGTCCATCTGATGATGGTTGCCGACCGGGAGGACGCGGCCGCCTACGGTCCGCTGCTCGATCCGCTGTGGCGGTCGCTGCTGCGGCTCACCCCTGGGCCTGACGATCACCTGGCGGACCCCTGGGTCGGTCACGCCTGGACGTATGAGCCGCCGCGTGTTCCGCGGGGCAGCCAGGTGCTCCATCAGGTGCTCGCCCGCATCGCCGAGACGCGCCGCTCCTGGAACCGATGAGGGCCCGGACTCGGTGACGGACTCTCACCAAGAGTAAGTAAAATGCTCTGACCAGCGGGCTTGGGTATTTCTTTACTGATCCCTTTACCTTTCCTTGGTGATTCGGGTACTCTCTTTCTCACGGAGGGGAGTACTCCCTACCTGCTGCGGCGTACCCGTCAATACGGATCGGCCAGATCCCGGGGCGTCGGCCCGCAACCGTCGAGCGCGCCATGCGCTTCCGGTTCCGCGGGTGGAAGAGACCTCCGGCAGCGACGACGCTGACAACTGCCGTGACGTACTGCCGGAGGCGCAGTGGATGTTTCCCTGACCCTGTGGGTCCTCACGATCGCGGGCCTCGCCGCCCTGATCGCGGTCGATTTCTTCATCGGCCGCAAGCCGCACGACGTATCGATCAAGGAAGCCGGCATCTGGACGCTCGTCTGGATCACCCTCGCCGGACTGTTCGGACTCGGCCTGCTCGTCTTCGGCGGCGGCCAGCCCGCCGGAGAGTTCTTCGCCGGCTTCATCACCGAGAAGTCGCTGAGCGTCGACAACCTCTTCGTCTTCGTCCTGATCATGGCGAAGTTCGCGGTGCCTTCGCAGTACCAACAGCGCGTACTCCTCGTCGGAGTGCTGATAGCCCTGGTGCTGCGGGCCGTCTTCATCGCCGCGGGTGCCGCCATCATCGCCTCCTTCTCCTGGGTCTTCTTCCTCTTCGGTGCCTTCCTGATCTGGACCGCCTGGAAGCTGATCCAGGAGGCCAGGTCCGATGAGGAGGACGAGGAGTACGAGGAGAACAGGCTGCTGAAGGCCGTCGAGCGCCGATTCGGCGTGGCCGACCGGTATCACGGCACCAAGCTGTGGATCCAGCAGAACGGCAAGCGAGTCATGACGCCGATGCTGGTCGTGATGCTTGCCATCGGCACCACGGACGTGCTTTTCGCGCTCGACTCCATACCGGCGATCTTCGGGCTGACCCAGGACCCATACATCGTCTTCACGGCCAACGCGTTCGCCCTGATGGGGTTGAGGCAGCTCTACTTCCTCATCGGCGGCCTGCTCAAGAAGCTGGTCCACCTCTCGTACGGACTGTCGGTCATCCTCGGCTTCATCGGCGTCAAGCTGGTGCTGCACGCTCTCCACGAGTCCGGGGTCCACGTACCCGAGATCTCCATACCGGTCTCGCTCGGCGTGATCTGCGCCGTCCTGATCGTCACGACGATCACCAGCCTGATGGCCTCCCGGAGGCAGCAGGCGGCAGCGGGCGAGGCGGAGGAGAACGCCGCGGGCGCTCCGAAGGACAGCGTCGAGGCCTGACTGTGCCGAGCGTCGACATCACCGGGTGCGCCATGGTGAACCCGCGAGTGTCCCTCGCGAGTTCACCGTGCGGAACGACAGCGACAGGACCGGAAATGCGGGCCCCGGGTACGTCTGGGAGGATCGCTGCATGATCGTCGGGGTCCGGTCCCTCGCGGTGCGGTGGACGGCCATCGTGCCCGTGGTCGCAGTGGTCCTGCTGGCCTTGACCTGGGGCAGCCATCTCCCGGCTGCGGTCGTGCCTCTGGTGACATTGGTGCTGGCCGGTTCCGTCCTGGCCGCGGTCCACCACGCCGAAGTGGTCGCGCACCGGGTCGGTGAGCCCTTCGGTTCGCTTGTGCTCGCCATCGCGGTCACGGTCATCGAGGTCGCGCTCATCGTCACCCTGATGGCGGACGGCGGCGCCAAGACCGCGAGCCTGGCCCGCGACACCGTCTTCGCGGCGGTGATGATCGCATGCAACGGGGTCGTGGGGCTGAGCCTGCTGGTCGCCTCACTGCGGCACGGGATCGCGGTCTTCAACCCCGAGGGCACCGGAGCCGCTCTCGCCACCGTCGCGACACTGGCCACCCTCAGCCTGGTCCTGCCGACTTTCACCACCAGCAAGCCCGGCCCCGAGTTCTCGGGGCCGCAGCTCACCTTCGCCGCACTCTCCTCGCTGGTTCTGTACGGCTTGTTCGTGACGACCCAGACCGTGCGGCACCGCGACTACTTCCTGCCGATCACCCGGCAGGGGGAGGTGATCACGGTGGACGACCATGCGCACGCACCCTCCACCCGGACCGCGGCCCGCAGTCTCGGCCTGCTCGGCCTCGCTCTCATCGGCGTCGTCGGACTCGCCAAAGGTGTCTCGCCCACTATCGAGTCCGGCGTTGCGGCGGCCGGCATGCCCCCGGCCGTCGTCGGCGTGATCATCGCACTTCTGGTGTTGCTGCCCGAGACCATCGCCGCACTGCGGTCGGCACGCCGCGACCGGGTCCAGACGAGCCTCAACCTCGCCCTCGGTTCGGCGATGGCCAGCATCGGCCTGACCATCCCCGCAGTCGCTTTGGCGTCCGTGTTCCTCTCCGGACCGCTCGTCCTCGGTCTCGGCCCTGTCCATATGGTGCTGCTCGCTCTGACCGTGGTCGTGAGTTCTCTGACCGTGGTCCCCGGGCGTGCGACGCCCCTTCAGGGAGGTGTGCATCTGGTGATCTTCGCGGCCTACCTCGAGCTGGCGGTCACCCCGTAGGCCTTGTCCTTCACCCGTGAGCCGGTTCCCTGACGGCGACCGGCACGGGACGGGTCTCGGGCAGCAGCGCGAAGCAACCCAGGCTGAGCACGGCCACGGCCGTCAGATAGGCGCCGACACCCCAGGGCACCCGGCCACCGTGCTCGGCCAGCGCGGTGGCCACGATCGGGGTGAGAGCGCCGCCGAGTACCCCTCCGAGGTTGTAGCCCACCGCCGCGCCCGTGCAGCGCACCCGGGGTTCGTACAGTTCCGGCAGATACGCGGCGACCACGGCGAACATCGTGATGAAGGCGAGCATCGCCTCCAGAAAACCCAGGGACATCAGCAGCAGCTTGCCCGTCGACAGCAGTGCGACCAGCGGGAACATCCACAGGACGGCGCCACCGCAGCCCGTGAGGCACAGCAGGCGCCGTCCGTCGCGGTCGCCCAGGAGGGCCAGCAGCGGAGTGAGGGCGCCTTGCACCACGACGACACCCATGACGCATGCCAGCATGACTGTTCGGTCGACACCTAGCCGCTGCGTCGCGTACGCGAGCGACCAGGTCGTCACGGCATAGAAGACCGCGTACCCGACCGCGAGGGCCCCGGCCGTCAGCAGGACGAGCCGCCAGTGCCGGCGTGCGACTTCGACGAGCGGCACGCGCGCATGGTCTTCGAGGTCCAGGAAGAGCGGACTTTCGGTGAGCGAACCGCGGAGCCAGAGCCCGGCGACGGCGAGGACCCCCGCCGCCCAGAACGGGATCCGCCACCCCCAGGCGGCGAACTGCGCCTCCGACAGCGTCGCCGACAGCCCCAGCATCACGCCGTTGGCCAGTACGAAGCCGAGCGAGGGACCCACCTGCGGAAAGCTCGACCACAGCACGCGACGCCGGGCCGGCGCGTGCTCGGCGACCAGCAGCACCGCGCCGCCCCACTCCCCACCGAGCCCGAGTCCTTGAAGAAAGCGCAACGCGAGCAGGAGCGCGGGAGCGGCCGTACCGATCGCCCCGTACGTCGGCAGACAGCCGACCGCCACGGTCGCGGCTCCGGTCAGCAACAAGGACGCCACGAGCACCGGCCGCCTTCCGCGCCGGTCCCCGATGTGACCGAACAGCACCGAGCCCAGCGGCCGCGCCAGGAAGCCGATCCCGAAGGTCCCGAACGCCGCCAGCGTGCCCGCCACCGGCGAGAACGTCGGGAAGAACAAGGGGCCGAGGACCAGGGCGGCCGCGGTCCCGTAGACGAAGAAGTCGTAGAACTCGATGGCCGTCCCCGCGAGCGAAGCGGCGGCGAGGTGGAGCAGGGAGGGAGCCCTTACGGTGCGTACATCGCGCATGTCGCGTCAACTACCCAGCGTGACAGGGAGTTACGGGGGCTTGCGGAGACTCGGCGCCCTGGATGGGTGAGGCGGGCGTGCGCCCGGTGTATCGGGGCGTCAGCAGGTGACAGTGATGCGGGGAAGCCCGGCCGACGGCGAGACGACGGCCACCCGGTCACCGGGGTTGAGCGAGGGCGGACACGGCGGGTGCGTCATGACGAAGGCCAAGAGACATCGTCCACCCGCCGCATCGTGATAGACCGGGGCTGAGCCGCGGTCCGACCTGGGCCGGCAGATCTCAACGGACCGGAGGAATTGTGCCCCGCACTCTCGCCAACGCCCCGATCATGGTCCTCAACGGTCCCAACCTGAACCTCCTCGGGCAGCGTCAGCCGGAGATCTACGGCTCCGACACACTGGCGGACGTCGAGGCCCTGTGTGTGAAGACGGCGGCCGCGCTCGGGGGCACGGTGGACTTCCGGCAGTCCAACCACGAGGGCGACCTGGTCGAGTGGATCCATGAGGCGCGACTGAACCACGCCGGGATCGTGATCAACCCGGCCGCCTACTCGCACACTTCCATCGCGCTTCTCGACGCGCTCAACACCTGCGACGGCCTGCCGGTGGTGGAGGTCCACATCTCCAACATCCACCAGCGCGAGCAGTTCCGTCACCACTCGTACGTCTCCCTGCGTGCCGACGGTGTCATCGCCGGATGCGGAGTACAGGGGTACGCGTTCGCGGTGGAGCGGGTCGCGGCACTTGCAGCGGCGGGCTCGCAAGATACATGACGGGCCGTCACCGGCAGGACGCACGCTGGTGAAGTCCGGTTGTCAGTGGCGGGTGCCACGATCGACGCATGAACTACTTCGATGGATCGACCGCTGCGGCCCCCCGTAGGAGCCGCGGCCTGCGACGCACCGGCTGGGTACCTACCGCCCAGCGGGCGACGAGGCGTTACCGCCTTCCCACTGGTTCGTGCACGCTCGTGGAGCCGCGGCGCTGGGCAGAGATACCGGAGGGAAGCGCGTTGCTGCCCTGAGCCGGGAGAAGCCGGCCTCCGTCGTCGAGCGCCTGTGTCTCAGAGCCGCCCCGCCTCCACGATTCGGCGCAGAAAGCGACGTGTACGCTCCTGCTGCGGATCGCCGAAGACCTGCTTGGCCATGCCCCGTTCAAGGACCACACCGCCGTCCAGGAAGCAGACCTGGTCGGCGACCTCGCGGGCGAAGCCCATTTCATGGGTGGCCAGGACCATGGTCATGCCGTCGCCCTTCAGGTCCCGGACAAGGGCGAGGACCTCGCCCACGAGTTCGGGGTCGAGGGCCGCGGTGACCTCGTCCAGGAGAAGCAGCCGTGGCCGTACGGCCAGCGCGCGCACGATGGCGACGCGCTGCTGCTGGCCGCCGCTCAGCCGGTCCGGGTACTCGGCCGCCTTGGCACCGAGCCCGAGCCGCTCGAGCAGCTCGCGGGCCTGCTCCTCGGCCGTCGCGCGGTCCACGCCGTGCACACGGCGCGGTGCGAGCGTGATGTTCTCCAGGACCGTCATGTGCGGGAAGAGGTTGTACGCCTGGAAGACCACGCCGATCCGGCGGCGGACTGCATCCTGATCGACGCGCGGGTCGGTGATCTCCTCGCCGTCCAGCCAGATGGCGCCGTCGTCGATGTCCTCCAGGAGGTTCGCGCAGCGCAGCAGCGTCGACTTGCCCGAGCCGGAGGCACCGATCAGGGCCGTCACCGTGTGCGGGGCGACCTGCAGATCGACCTCCCGCAAAACGACCGTGCCGCCGAAGGTCTTGCGGACGGACTCCATGCGCAGCACGGGCGAACGGGAAGCCCCGTCGCTCTCGTTGGCGTCCGACTTGTCGAGGATGTCGCTCACAGGTTCCCTCCCTGCGCCCGCTGCCGGTCCATCCGGGCGGTGACCCAGTCCGTGAAGCGGGTCATCGGGATGGTCAGCGCCACGAAGACGAGTCCCGCGACGATGTACGGCGTGTAGTTGAGGCTCCGGCCCACGATGATGTCGGCCGCCCGCACCGCGTCGACGGCGCCGCCGATCGAGACCAGCCCGGTGTCCTTCTGGAGGGACACGAGGTCGTTCAGCAGCGGCGGCACCTGACGGCGCACGGCCTGGGGGAGCACCACATGACGCAGTGCCTGCCGGTTGGTGAGGCCGAGCGAGCGGGCCGCAGCACGCTGCGAGGGGTGGACCGACTCGATGCCGGCGCGGAACACCTCGGCGACATACGCGGAGTACGTCAGCGTGAGCGCCGTCCCGCCGAGCAGCACCGGGTCGACGGTCACGCCCTGCAGGCGCAGCGCGGGGACGCCGAGCACCACGATCATCAGATTGATGATCAGCGGGAGTCCACGGAAGAAGTCGGTGTAGGCGGCGGCGAGCACGCGCAACGGGAAGAACACCGGCCCGCGCAGCGTGCGGGCGACGGCGATCAGCATGCCGAGGACGAGGACCGCGACTCCGCACACCAGCAGCAGGCGGACGTTGAGCCACAGCCCCTCGAGGACCTTGGGGAGCGCCTCGCGTGCGTACTGAGCGCTGAAGAACGTCTCCTTGGTGCGAGGCCACCCGGGCGCGTTGACGACGACCAGATAGAGGACGACGCCGGTGATCAGGGTCGAGAGTGCGGCGACGGCCGTCGCACGGCGGGCGCGGGCGCGCCGGTGACGCTCCCGCTCCAGCCGCCGCTGGGAGGGGACATATGTGTCGCCCCCGTCGGGCATGTCCGTCGTGCCGTCCCCGGCGACTGTGGCGTCCTCGCCGGAGTCCTCTCCCGACTCCTCCTTGGCGACCGTCACTTGAGCACCGGAGCGTCGACGGCGTCGGAGAGCCACTGCTGCTCGAGCTTCGCCAGCGTGCGGTCCTTGCGCAGCGCGTCCACGGCGGAGCTCACACACCGGGTAAGAGCGCTGCCCTTGTCGAGCACCAGTCCGAACTGCTCTCGCGTACCGCCCTGGTTCTCGAACTGGCCGACGATCTTCGCATCGGTCACTTCGGCCGCGGTGATGTAGAAGGCGGTCGGCAGGTCGGTGACGATGGCGTCGACCTGACCGTTCTTCAGGGCCGACTTGGCCTGGTCGTTCTTGGCGTAGACGGCCGGCTGCTGCTTCGGCTTCACCACGTCGGCGATGTAGCCGAGGCTGGTGGTGCCGACCTGTGCGCCCAGCTTGACGTCCTGCAGGTCCGCGATGCTCTTCGCCTGCGCGGCCTTGGAACCCTTCAGCGCGATGACGGCCTGACGGACGTCGTAGTAGCCGGACGAGAAATCGACGGCCTTCTTGCGCTCCTCGCTGATCGACACCTGATTGATGTCGAAGTCGAAGGTCTTCACACCCGGCGCGAAGGCCTTGTTGAACGGAACGGTCTGCCAGACAACGGCGTTCCTGTCGTAGCCGAGTTGCTTCGCCACGGCGTAGGCGACCGCCGACTCGAAGCCCTCGCCGTTGGACGGCTTGTCGTCCTTGAACCAGGGCTCGTAGGCGGGCTCGTCGGTCGCGATCGTCAGTTTGCCGGACGTCTTCGTGGCCAATTCGCCCTTCGTGCAGGCCCCGGCGCTCGTCCCGGAGGCCCCGGCGTGAGCGTTCTCCTCGGGCTGCGGGGCGCAGCCCACGGCGAGAGCCAGCAGGGCGACGGTGGTGCCGGACGCGGCACGGCGCAGGGCGTGTTGGGCGAGTCGCATGGCGGGAGAGTGACAGCGCGACATCTGGTTTGTCGAGGTCATCCGGGCAACTGTCCGCATGGTGGGAGCGGGTGTTGCACTCATGTGAACGCGCGGTCGTGCGCCCGGGCCGGGGCCGCCGGTCGAGGGCGGGATCGAGGGACCGGCGGCCCGTGCCACGCAGGAGCCGTCATCCTGCGCGGGGCTGCTTCCAGTTGAGCGTGTAATCAGAGGCGGGGGGAGCGCGCGCGAGCCCTCAGCGCGTGCGAACGATTCACACGGGGCGCGTACGTGGGTTCTCGCGCGGCGTGTTGGTGCACTCCGAGCGCGCGGGACGCTCTCCTCGCGCCCGGGCGCTCACCACGCTCGCGCGTTCAGTACTCTTGTGCGCCCCCGCTCAGCACAACACGCTCTCAGCAGTCCCATACGAACCCGCGCTCACCACTCCCGCGCGATCGCGCTCACCACCCTCGCGCGTGCCACTCCGGAAGGTGCGGGCGCTCGGTGCCCAGCGTGGTGTCGTTACCGTGCCCGGGGTAGACCCAGGTCTCGTCCGGAAGCACGTCGAAGATCTTCGTCTCGACGTCGTGGATCAGACGGGCGAAGGCCTTGGCGTCCTTGTGCGTGTTGCCGACCCCGCCGGGGAAGAGGCAGTCCCCGGTGAACACGTGCGGGTGTCCGTGCGGGTCGTCGTAGACGAGCGCGATCGAGCCCGGCGTGTGGCCGACCAGATGACGCGCGGTCAGCTCGACCTGCCCCACCCGGATCGTGTCGCCGTCGTCGACCGGGACGTCCGTGGGGACGGGAATTCCCTCGGCGTCTTGACGCCCCGCGTACGTCCGTGCCCCCGTGGCCGCCACGACCTCGGCGAGGGCCTGCCAGTGGTCGCCGTGCCGGTGCGTGGTGACGACGGACGCGATGCCGTCGTCACCGATCATGCCGAGCAGTGTGTGCGCGTCGTTGGCCGCGTCGATCAGCAACTGTTCGTCGGTGGCCCGGCAACGCAGCAGATAGGCGTTGTTGTCCATGGGACCGACCGCGATCTTGGTGATCATCAGGTCCTTCAGCTCGTGCACGTCGGCCGGCCCGCCGACGGTCACTGCTCCGCTGTACGTCATGGCTGTCAGCCTACCGATGAGGTCACAGCGGGGGCAGCGCGGGCAGTGCCGTGCTCCGGCCGAGTGCGGTCAGGCCGTCGCCCCGGGTGCGTCCGGAGAGCCAGCCCAGCAGCGCGTGGGCGGGGCCGGACACGGTGAGCGGCTCGGAGTCGGCCTGCCGGCCGGTGCGCCGGACGGGACGGCCCGGGTCCTCCGCCACGGACAGCGTGATGCCCGGGACCTCGGGATGGTCCCTGAAGCGGTCGGCCAGGAAGTCGATCTCCCGGTCCGCGAACTCTGCGGGCACATCCTCCAGCTCGTAGCCGATCCCGAGGTCGACGTGGTGCAGTTCGACCTCGGCCCACCGCCGGAAGGGCAGCCGGGCCGCCGAGTCCGTGACTCCGTTGCGCAGTTCCACCGTGCGGGACCAGTCCGCGGGCGCGACCTCGGTCTCATGGAAACGGGCCGCGCTCTCGCGCAGGTCGGTGAGCTGGATGTCCAGGGGCCGCGGGGCGCCGCGCTCGATGTCGGCGTCCCGGGCCTCGCCGGAGACATACATGGGACGCCCTTGCAGGACGTTGACGAGTGCGTCCGCGTTACGGGCGAGGTGGGCGAGGACATGACCGCGGGTCCAGCCCGGCAGCCGTGACGGCTCGGCCAGCACGGCGTTGTCCAGTTTGGAGACTGCGGTCAGCAGTCGTTCGGTCGCGTCACGTACAGACGCCAGGTCGTGCGCGTGATCAATCATGAGGCGACCCTAGCCTCCGCCACTCCTTCGGGTGAAGGACGCGGACCACCCCCGCAAATCGAATGCACGTGCTATAGGGTCGAGTGCGGCGTCGGGCATGCTGGATAGCCCGGGATTGTTATGAACCCAGGAATCCGACCGGCGTTGTCAGTGGCTCCCCCTAGTCTGAGAAACACGGGGGCCTCGCCCCTGTCGCTTCTCTCAAGAAAGGTGCGGACCGGCGTGGCCGACCGTCTCATCGTCCGTGGCGCGCGCGAGCACAATCTGAAGAATGTCTCGCTCGACCTGCCGCGTGACGCGCTCATCGTCTTCACGGGCCTGTCGGGGTCGGGCAAGTCCTCGCTGGCCTTCGACACGATCTTCGCCGAGGGTCAGCGACGTTACGTGGAGTCGCTGTCCTCGTACGCTCGGCAGTTCCTCGGGCAGATGGACAAGCCGGACGTCGACTTCATCGAGGGGCTCTCGCCGGCGGTCTCCATCGACCAGAAGTCGACCTCACGCAATCCGCGTTCGACGGTCGGCACGATCACCGAGGTCTACGACTACCTCCGTCTGCTCTTCGCGCGGATCGGCAAGCCCCACTGTCCCGAGTGCGGCCGTCCCATCTCGCGCCAGTCGCCGCAGGCCATCGTTGACAAGGTCCTGGAGCTTCCGGAGGGGAGCCGCTTCCAGGTGCTCTCACCGCTGGTGCGCGAGCGCAAGGGAGAGTTCGTCGACCTCTTCGCGGACCTGCAGACCAAGGGTTACAGCCGTGCGCGTGTGGACGGGGAGACGATCCAGCTCTCCAGCCCGCCCACGCTGAAGAAGCAGGAGAAGCACACCATCGAGGTGGTCGTCGACCGCCTCACGGTGAAGGACTCCGCCAAGCGTCGCCTCACCGACTCCGTGGAGACGGCGCTCGGCCTGTCGGGCGGCATGGTGGTGCTCGACTTCGTCGACCTCCCCGAGGACGACCCCGAGCGCGAGCGCATGTACTCGGAGCACCTGTACTGCCCGTACGACGACCTGTCCTTCGAGGAACTGGAGCCCCGCTCCTTCTCCTTCAACTCGCCCTTCGGCGCCTGCCCCGAGTGCACCGGCATCGGCACGCGCATGGAGGTCGACCCCGAGCTGATCGTTCCGGACCCGGACAAGACCCTCGACGAGGGTGCCATCCACCCCTGGTCGCACGGACACACCAAGGACTACTTCGGCCGTCTCATCGGGGCCCTGGCGGACGCGCTGGGATTCCGCACCGACATCTCCTTCGCGGGACTGCCGCAGCGCGCCAAGAAGGCCCTGCTCCACGGCCACAAGACGCAGATCGAGGTCCGCTACCGGAACCGGTACGGGCGCGAGCGCGTGTACACCACGCCTTTCGAAGGCGCCGTCCCCTTCGTCAAGCGCCGGCACAGCGAGGCCGAGAGCGACGCCAGCCGGGAGCGCTTCGAGGGCTACATGCGCGAGGTGCCCTGTCCCACCTGTCAGGGCACGCGTCTCAAGCCGGTCGTCCTGGCGGTCACGATCATGGGCAGGTCGATCGCGGAGATCTCCGCCATGTCGATCAGCGATTGCGCGGAGTTCCTGGGTGAGCTGACGCTCGACGCCCGCGACAAGAAGATCGCCGAGCGCGTCCTGAAGGAGGTCAACGAGCGGCTGCGGTTCCTGGTGGACGTCGGACTCGACTACCTCTCGCTGAACCGCGCGGCCGGCACGCTCTCCGGCGGCGAGGCCCAGCGCATCCGCCTCGCCACCCAGATCGGCTCCGGCCTCGTCGGCGTCCTGTACGTGCTCGACGAGCCGTCCATCGGTCTGCACCAGCGTGACAACCACCGGCTGATCGAGACCCTGGTCCGGCTGCGCGACATGGGCAACACGCTCATCGTCGTGGAGCACGACGAGGACACGATCAAGGTCGCCGACTGGGTCGTCGACATCGGTCCCGGCGCGGGTGAGCACGGCGGCAAGGTCGTGCACAGCGGCTCCCTGAAGGAACTGCTCGCCAACGACGAGTCGCAGACCGGCCAGTACCTGTCGGGCAAGAAGTCCATCCCGCTGCCCGACATCCGGCGACCGCGCGACCCGTCCCGGCAGCTCACCGTGCACGGCGCCCGTGAGAACAACCTCCAGGACATCGATGTGTCCTTCCCGCTAGGCGTGTTCACGGCCGTCACGGGTGTCTCCGGCTCCGGAAAGTCGACACTGGTCAACGACATCCTCTACACCCACCTGGCCCGCGAGCTGAACGGTGCGAGGAACGTCCCCGGGCGGCACACGCGTGTGGACGGCGACGACCTCGTCGACAAGGTCGTGCACGTCGACCAGTCGCCCATCGGCCGCACCCCGCGATCGAACCCGGCGACCTACACCGGCGTCTTCGACCACATCCGCAAGCTGTTCGCCGAGACCACCGAGGCGAAGGTCCGCGGCTACATGCCCGGCCGCTTCTCCTTCAACGTCAAGGGCGGCCGCTGCGAGAACTGCGCGGGCGACGGCACCATCAAGATCGAGATGAACTTCCTCCCGGACGTCTACGTCCCGTGCGAGGTCTGCCACGGCGCCCGCTACAACCGGGAGACCCTGGAGGTCCACTACAAGGGCAAGTCCATCGCCGAGGTCCTGAACATGCCGATCGAGGAGGCCCTGCACTTCTTCGAGGCCGTTCCGGCGATCGCCCGCCATCTGAACACGCTGCACGACGTCGGTCTCGGCTACGTCCGCCTCGGCCAGTCGGCGACCACCCTGTCCGGCGGTGAGGCCCAGCGTGTGAAGCTCGCCAGTGAACTGCAGAAGCGATCCACCGGACGCACGGTCTATGTCCTGGACGAGCCGACCACCGGTCTGCACTTCGAGGACATCAGCAAGCTGCTGAGGGTGCTCGGTGGACTGGTCGAGAAGGGCAACACGGTCATCGTCATCGAGCACAACCTCGACGTGATCAAGACTGCCGACTGGATCGTCGACATGGGTCCCGAGGGCGGCGCGGGCGGCGGTCTCGTGGTGGCCGAGGGCACGCCCGAGGAGGTCGCGGGGGTCCCGTCCAGCCACACCGGGAAGTTCCTGCGGGAGGTCCTCGGCGCGGAGCGCGTCAGCGATGCCGCATCCGTGAAGGCCCCTCGCAAGGCGGTCGCGAAGACGGTCGCCGCCACGTCGAAGGCGACGAAGACGGCAACGGCAAGGACGGTGAAGACCGCCAACAACACGGCGGCCAAGAAGCCGGCCGGCGCGACGAAGAAGGCAGCCCCCGCGAAGAAGACCACACGGGCACGCAAGGCCTGATAAACCCGGACGAAAAGCCCGGAACACCCGGTGCCCCGCGGGAACGCCCCGCGGGGCACCGCGCGTTGGGCTGCCGGGGCTGCCGGGGCTGCCGGGGCTGCCGGGGCTGCCGGGGCTGCCGGGGCTGCCGGGGCTGCCGGGGCTGCCGGGGCTGCCGGGGCTGCCGGGGCTGCCGGAGTAGACGGAGCCCGCGGGTGCCTGTCTCGCCGGCCACCTGCCGGCAGACGAGACCACGGCGCTGGCCCGGACCCGGCCGGGCGGCGCGCACTCGGCGCCCTACCGGCAGAGGCTTGCCGCCCCACCGGCAGGGGCCTGGCGAACGAGGCCCGGTGAACCCGGGCTAGAGGCCGGTCGGTTCGGATAGTTCGGATGCGTACGGGGGCTCCGCACCGGCCCGGGAGCAGGTGATCGCTGCGGCGCGGGCCGCGAAGCCCAGCAGTTCGGTCCAGCCGTCGGCGTCCAGCGCGTCCAGTGCGGCGGGGGAGAGGGCGTCGCGGGCAGCCAGGCCATGCAGCAGCGCCGCGTTGACGGTGTCGCCCGCGCCGATCGTGTCCACGACGGCGACCGGCACACCAGGCACGGAGTGCTCCGCCCCGGCCCGGGTGAAGACCGTCAGTCCGTCTCCGCCGTGGGTGATCACGACAGCGGTCGGGCCGGAGGCCAGCCACTCGCGGGGTGTGCCGCCCAGCCACTCCGCGTCCTCCGCCGAGAGCTTCAGCAGGGACACCGCCGGCAGCCAGCTCTTGAACCTGGCCCGGTACGCGTCCGGGTCCGGGATCAGCACCACGCGGATGTTCGGGTCGAGAGTCGTGAAGACGCCCTGGGCGGCGGCGCTGCGCATCAGCTCCTCGTACGCGCTCGCCCCCGGTTCCAGGACGAGGGAGCAGGTGCCGAACGAGACGGCCCGGGTGCCCTGTGGAAGGCCGGCCGGTGCGGTGAAGAGCCGGTCGGCGGTGCCGTCGACGTAGAAGGAGTACGCGGCCGAGCCGTTCTCGTCGACGGTGGCCACCGCCAGCGTGGTCGGCTCGGTGCCGCGTTGGACGGCCGAGACGTCCACGCCCGCCCGGCGCAACCCGTCGAGCAGGGCTTCCCCGAAGGCGTCGGAGGAGGTGCGGGAGCAGAAGGCCGTGGGAGATCCGAGCCGGCCGAGCGCGACGGCGGTGTTGTACGGGCCGCCGCCCAGCACTGGTTTGAGGGGCGCGAGCGCGCCCGTCCCTTGGGGGACCAGGTCGATCAGGGCCTCACCGGCGACGACGATCACGAGACATTTCCCTTCTCGGAGGGGGTGTCGGGACAGCCGCACGAGGTGCGGTGGACGAACGCGCAGGGCAGCCGCACGGTGCGCGAGGCACGGCCAGGGGACTCCATACGGTCCAGCAGCAGCCGCACGGCCCGGGCGCCGATCTCCTTGCTCGGCTGGGAGATCGCCGTGAGCCGGGGGGAGAACAGATCGGCCCAGGCGAAGTCGTCGAAGCAGCACAGTGCCAGGTCCTCCGGCACGGACAGACCGCGGTCGCCCAGGGTGCGCAGCGCGCCGATGGTCATCGCGTTGTTGCCGGTGACCAGGGCTGTCGGAGGCGCCGCCAGTGACAGCAGGGCAGCGGTGGCCCGTTCAGCACCTGCGGCCGCCGAAGCGCCGTGCACCACCAGCCGCTCGTCATGGGCCAGCCCCGCGGCTGCCAGGCCTTGCCGGTAGCCGCTGATCCGCTCGGTCGTCGTGCTGAGCCCGGGCAGACCCGCAACGAGACCGATGCGCCGGTGGCCGAGCCCGGCGAGATGGGTGACCAGCCAGGCCATGGGTTCGGCGTTCTCGGAGCAGATCTGGTCGAACCGGAAGCGAGTCCCTTGCCTGTATCGCTCGGACCCGTTTCCGGTGGGCTGTCTTGGAGGCGTGCCCGGGAGGACGGTGCCGGTGGCGAGCCGGTCCGCGTCCACCAGCCGGTCGAGGAACACGGTCGGCACGGCATGCCGTGCGAGATGGGCGAGAAGTCCGTCAGGGTTCGCCGAGGGCGCGACGATCACTCCGTCGACGCGGCGCTCGTGCAGGAGCCGTACGGCCTTGCGCTCGTGTTCCGGGTCGTCGTGCGGATCGGCGATCAGCAGACTGAAACCGTGCTCAAGGGCTTCGGCCTCGACGCCTTGGAGGATCTCCGTGAAGTAGGGGTTGCTGATCGCCGACACCGCGAGCCCGATGGACCGGGTACGAGACGTCACCAGGGAACGGGCGAGTGTGTTCGGCGTGTAGCCCAGTGCGTCGACGGCGTCCAGCACCGCCTGACGGGTGTGGGGCAGCACCGGCCGGGTGTCGTTGAGGACATGCGAGACGGTGGCGACGGACACACCGGCGCTCCGTGCGACATCGGCCATGGTTGCCATCGCGTCCCCTCCTCGGACCGCCTGGCCGGGAAAGCTATCCCATTCGGCGGTCGACGTAAACGCTTGCGCAAGCGTTTACGCCTCCCACCCGCCCTCATGCTGTCTTGTGGCTTTGTCTTCATGTAGCTCTGTCTCCTCGCCACCCCTGACCGAGCCCCGCCGCGGCCTATGGCGTGAGCCCCGCCCCAGCGCGCGAGCCCCGGCCACCGCCCAGCGCGGAAGCCCCATCCCGCCCCAGCGCATGAGCCCCGCCCCGGCCCAAGGCGGAATGAATGTCACCGGTATCGTCGGTGTGTTCCGGCACCCGCTGGACACTGGCTCTGAGCAGTGGAGATCCCATGTCCGACCGTCCCTCGGCGACCCGTCGTACCGTCCTTCGCGGGGCCGCGCTCACCCCGGTCGTCGGCCTCGGTCTCGCGGCCTGTTCGGCAGCCGGTAACGGCGGTGGGGCGCCCGCCACACCGACCGCGCCGGTCTCGCTGGGACCCGAGAGCGAGATCCCCCAGGGCGGCGCGAAGCTGTACCGGGACGCGAACGTCGTGGTGAGCCGCACCGCGGACGGCCTGAAGGCGTACAGCACGATCTGCACGCACGCGGGATGTGCCATCGACAAACTGGACGGCACGACGCTGATCTGCCCCTGCCACGGCAGCCGGTTCGACGCCCTCACCGGCAAGGTGGTGCGGGCTCCGGCCACCGAGCCGCTGCACGAGCTGTCAGCAGAGGTGAAAAACGGCGGGATCGTGGCGGGCCCGGCGGCCTGAGGGCTAGCAGAGCCCAGTCACTCCCAGTCCCATCCGATCCCCACTAGGCCCGCCCGGACCCGCGGTTCCACCAGGTGGACCGACCGATGGTGACCGCTCAGGGCGAGCTCCTGCCGGCCGCTGCGCGGGGCGGCGACGGAATGCTGGGTGAACCGGTGGCACCGTACGGGCACCGCGTCCTCGTCGAAGCACACCTGAAGCGCGTACTGGCCGCCCGCGAAAGTGAAGCCGCGGACGTACTCGCCGGACACGCCTGCGGTGCCGTCCTCGAAGCCGTAGCGGAAGAGAAACGTATCGCCGCTGGTCAGCCGGGTGTCGAAGAGCAGCTCGGCGACCAGCACGCCGGTCTCGCTGTGCCAGCGCACCCGCCCCGTGCGGCAGTTCTCCAGGGCGTGGACCGCGATCCGCTCCGGGGCGCACCCCGGGTCGCCGTGGTGGATGGCGATATAGCGGTCCACACCGTCCCTGTGCGCACGCACTATGTGGTGCGACTCGCGGGCCAGTAGTTCCCGGCGCGCCCCGATGCGGACGCGCTCATGGCGGCCGATAGTGTGCAGTCCGCCGTCGAGCGGTGACTCGAGCTCGGCGAGAAGGCGCTCCAGCACGCCCGAGGCCTCCACCAGGGACCGGTACGAACGGCCCGGGGGCCGGTCCGGGTCGGGCCGCTCGTCGGTGCTGGTCAGCAGCCGGATCAGTGACTCGTCGGGCAGCTGGAGGATCTCCTCAAGGGCGCGCACCGCGCGCAGGGACTCGGGACGCTGCGGGCGTCGCGCCCCCTGTTGCCAGTAGCTCAGGCTCGTCACGCCGACCTTGACCCCGTACCGCGACAGATGGTGCTGCACACGCTGGAGCGGCAGTCCGCGAGCGGCGATCGCGGCGCGCAGCGCGACATGAAAGGGGCCGCCGCGCAGGGTCGCCTCCAACTCCGCCGGGACGAGGTCCGCGTGCTGTGTGCCGTGCCGCATACAGAGGGGCCTTTCTGTGCATGTTCACGACGGCTGGTCAGACCGTGCGCAGGGTCGTTCCGGTCCGTGCGGGATCCGTTCAGAAGCGGACCCCACCGATCACGGCCGGAAGGTTTCACGCATTGAAGCGTGTTGACCAAGCCCCGACAACACTTGAAGCCCAGCCCATGGAAGAGTCCTCGCCGCCATGGCCGGTTCGGCGGTGCCGTCAGGGCCGTTCCGAGGGGGGTCTGAGCCCTTCCGGCCCTTGTCCACAGGTTCGCCGCGCTGTCGGCCCCCGCCAGTAGGGTGTGAGACATGGCCGACCCCTCCAGCTACCGCCCCAAGCCGGGAGAGATTCCGGACTCGCCCGGGGTCTACAGGTTCCGGGACGAACACCGCCGGGTGATCTACGTCGGAAAGGCGAAGAGTCTGCGCCAGCGCCTGGCGAACTACTTCCAGGGCCTGACGAACCTCCACCCGCGCACCCGCACCATGGTCACCACGGCCGCGTCCGTGGAGTGGACGGTGGTGTCCACCGAGGTCGAGGCCCTGCAGCTGGAGTACACCTGGATCAAGGAATTCGACCCCAGGTTCAACGTCAAGTACCGCGACGACAAGAGCTACCCGTATCTCGCGGTGACGATGAACGAGGAGTTCCCGCGTGTCCAGGTGATGCGCGGCCAGAAGCGCAAGGGTGTGCGGTACTTCGGGCCGTACGGGCACGCGTGGGCGATTCGTGACACGGTCGACCTTCTGCTGCGCGTCTTCCCCGTGCGTACCTGCTCGGCCGGCGTCTTCAAGAACGCCGAGCGCACAGGCCGTCCCTGCCTGCTCGGCTACATCGGCAAGTGCTCCGCGCCCTGCGTCGGCCGTATCGCCCCCGAGGACCACCGGGAACTGGCCGAGGAGTTCTGCGACTTCATGGCCGGCCGCACGGGGACGTATCTGCGCCGTCTGGAGAAGCAGATGCTGGAGGCGGCCGACGAGATGGAGTACGAGCGGGCCGGCCGCCTGCGCGACGACATCGACGCCTTGAAGAAGGCCATGGAGAAGAACGCCGTCGTGCTCACCGACGCGACCGACGCCGACCTGATGGCGGTCGCCGAGGACGAGCTGGAGGCGGCCGTGCAGATCTTCCACGTGCGTGGCGGACGGGTCCGCGGCCAGCGTGGCTGGGTGACGGACAAGGTGGAGGACGTCACGACGGGAGCCCTGGTCGAGCACGCCCTCCAGCAGCTCTACGGTGAGGAGACGGGCGACTCGGTGCCCAAGGAGGTCCTGGTCCCGGCGCTGCCCGAGCCGATAGAGCCGGTCCAGGACTGGCTCACCGGCCGCCGCGGTTCGGCCGTGTCGCTGCGCATCCCGCAGCGCGGGGACAAGAAGGCGCTGATGGAGACCGTGCAGCGCAACGCCCTGCAGGCGCTCGCCCTGCACAAGACCAAGCGTGCCTCCGACCTGACCACCCGCTCGCGTGCTCTGGAGGAGATCGCCGCGGCCCTCGATCTGGACAGCGCTCCCCTCAGGATCGAGTGCTACGACATCTCGCATCTGCAGGGCGAGGACGTGGTGGCCTCCATGGTGGTGTTCGAGGACGGGCTGCAGCGCAAGAGCGAGTACCGCCGCTTCCAGATCAAGGGCTTCGAGGGCCAGGACGACGTCCGGTCCATGCACGAGGTGATCACCCGCCGCTTCAAGCGCTACGTCGCCGAGAAGGAGAAGACGGGGGAGTGGGCCGACGGGGAGCTGCTGACCGAGGACGACGGGCGGCCCAAGCGGTTCGCGTATCCGCCGCAGCTCGTCGTGGTCGACGGCGGTCAGCCGCAGGTCGCCGCCGCCCGGCGGGCGCTGGAGGAGCTCGGCATCGACGACATCGCCGTGTGCGGCCTCGCCAAGCGCCTCGAAGAGGTGTGGGTGCCCGACGAGGACGACCCGGTGGTCCTGCCCCGCAGCAGTGAGGGCCTCTACCTCCTCCAGCGCGTCCGGGACGAGGCACACCGCTTCGCGATCACCTATCAGCGCAGCAAGCGGACCAAGCGTCTGAGGACGAGCCCCCTGGACGAGGTGCCGGGACTCGGGGAGTCGCGCAAACAGGCGTTGATCAAGCACTTCGGCTCGGTGAAGCGGCTCCGATCCGCGACAATCGACCAGATTCAAGAGGTCCCCGGCATCGGCCGCAAGACGGCCGAGACGATCGCCGTGGCCCTCGCCCAGGCGGCCCCGGCCGCACCCGCCGTGAACACGGCGACCGGAGAGATCATGGAAGAGGAGGAACCCGAGACGACGGCGGGTTCCCCGGGGAGCCCGTGTCCGCGGGTCCCCCGGACGAGCGACGGGGGCAGGAGACATGACCGAGCATGACCGAAGCGCGGAAGAACGCTCAGCGCAGAGCCAGGCCGCTCACCAGGACGCGGGCGAGGAGCACTCGCCGGAGCAGGCGGGCCAGGAAAACGGAGCACAGGTGAGTACGGGCATCGACGCAGCCGGAGTGCCGGACACGGCCATTCCCGAGCTGGTGATCATCTCCGGCATGTCCGGCGCGGGCCGGTCGACGGCCGCCAAATGTCTGGAGGACCTCGGCTGGTTCGTCGTCGACAACCTGCCACCCGCGCTGATCCCCACCATGGTGGAGCTGGGCGCGCGGTCCCAGGGCAACGTCGCCCGCATCGCGGTCGTCGTCGACGTCCGTGGACGCCGGTTCTTCGACAACCTCCGGGAGTCCCTCGCCGATCTGGAGGCGAAGAACGTCACCCGGAGGATCGTGTTCCTGGAGTCCTCCGACGACGCCTTGGTACGCCGTTTCGAATCCGTCCGGCGCCCGCACCCCCTCCAGGGCGACGGCCGGATCGTGGACGGCATCGCCGCCGAGCGCGAGCTGCTGCGTGAGCTGCGCGGCGACGCCGATCTGGTGATAGACACCTCCAGCCTCAACGTGCACGAACTGCGCGCCAAGATGGACGCCCAGTTCGCCGGCGACGAGGAGCCCGAGCTGCGGGCCACGGTGATGTCCTTCGGCTTCAAGTACGGCCTCCCGGTGGACGCCGACCTTGTCGCGGACATGCGCTTCCTGCCCAACCCGCACTGGGTTCCGGAGCTGCGCCCCTTCACCGGCCTCAACGAGGAGGTGGCCGCCTACGTCTTCAACCAGCCCGGTGCCAAGGAGTTCCTCGACCGCTACGCCGAGCTGCTCCGGCTGATCGCGGCCGGTTACCGCCGCGAGGGCAAGCGCTATGTGACCATCGCCATCGGCTGCACCGGCGGCAAGCACCGCTCGGTCGCCATGTCGGAGAAGCTCGCGGCCCGGCTGGCCGCCGAGGGAGTGGAGACCGTGGTCGTGCACCGGGACATGGGGCGCGAGTGACCGGACGTACTCTGCGGCTGAGCAGGCTGCGCCGGGTGGTGTCCGAGGGACGGGGCGGGAGCCCCGCCGAGGCCCGCGGCGGCCGGGCGCGCCGCCGCGGCACCCAGCCCAAGGTGGTCGCTCTCGGCGGCGGCATGGGCCTGTCCGCCTCGCTCGCCGCGCTGCGCCGGATCACCGGCGACCTCACCGCCGTCGTCACCGTCGCCGACGACGGCGGATCCAGCGGCCGACTGCGCCACGAACTCGGTGTGCTTCCGCCCGGAGACCTGCGCAAGGCGCTGGCGGCGCTGTGCGGCGACGACGACTGGGGCCAGACCTGGGCCCGCGTCATCCAGCACCGCTTCCAGTCCAAGGGCGATCTGCACGAGCACGCGGTCGGCAATCTGCTGATCGTGGCCCTGTGGGAGCAGCTCGGCGACCATGTCCAGGCCCTCGACCTGGTCGGCAGGCTGCTGGGCGCCCATGGCCGCGTCCTGCCCATGTCCGCCGTACCCCTGGAGCTTCAGGCGCTGGTCAAGGGCCACGACCCGGTGCACCCGGACGAGGTCGGCACCGTACGGGGACAGGCCAATGTGGCGCTCACCCGCGGCGAGGTGCAGTCAGTGCACCTGGTGCCGCACGACCCGCCGGCCGTGCCCGAGGCCGTCGCGGCGGTGCTGGACGCCGACTGGGTGGTGCTGGGGCCGGGGTCCTGGTTCTCCTCGGTGATTCCGCACCTGCTCGTGCCGGAGCTCCTGGACGCTCTCATGGAGACCAAGGCCCGCCGGGTGCTCTCCTTGAACCTCGCTCCGCAGCCGGGAGAGACAGAGGGCTTCTCCCCGCAGCGTCATTTGGAGGTTTTGGGACGACACGCCCCTAAACTCGCCCTGGACGTGGTGCTGGCCGACCAGGCCGCCGTGCCCGACCGTGCGTTGCTGAACGAAGCCGCCAAGCGGTTCGGCGCCACGGTCGAGCTGGCACCGGTGGCCCGGACCGACGGAACCCCGCGGCACGACCCGGAGCTGTTGGCCGCCGCGTACGACCGTATTTTTCGGATGCATGGAAGGATCGGCCCATGGCGATGACGGCAGCGGTGAAGGACGAGATCTCCCGTCTTCCCGTCACCCGGACCTGCTGCAGAAAGGCGGAGGTCTCGGCGATCCTGCGGTTCGCGGGCGGACTGCACCTGGTCAGCGGCCGCATCGTGATCGAGGCGGAGCTGGACACGGCGATGGCGGCGCGCCGGGTGAAGCGGGACATCCTCGAGATCTTCGGCCACAGCTCGGAGCTGATCGTGATGGCGCCCGGCGGGCTGCGCCGCGGTTCCCGCTATGTGGTGCGCGTGGTCGCGGGCGGTGACCAGCTGGCCCGTCAGACCGGCCTCGTCGACGGCCGGGGCCGCCCGATCCGCGGCCTGCCCCCGCAGGTGGTGTCCGGGGCCACCTGCGACGCCGAGGCGGCCTGGCGCGGCGCGTTCCTGGCCCACGGCTCGCTGACGGAGCCCGGCCGCTCGTCCTCGCTCGAGGTGACCTGCCCCGGCCCGGAGGCCGCGCTCGCCCTGGTCGGCGCCGCCCGCCGGCTCTCGATCGCCGCGAAGGCCCGCGAGGTGCGGGGCGTGGACCGCGTGGTCGTCCGGGACGGCGACGCGATCGGTGCACTGCTCACCCGGCTCGGCGCGCACGAGTCCGTGCTGGCCTGGGAGGAGCGGCGGATGCGCCGCGAGGTGCGCGCCACGGCGAACCGCCTCGCCAACTTCGACGACGCCAACCTGCGCCGCTCGGCCCGCGCGGCCGTCGCCGCCGGCGCTCGAGTGGCCCGTGCCCTGGAGATCCTCGGCGAGGAGGTTCCCGAGCACCTCGCCGCCGCGGGCCGGCTGCGCATGGAGCACAAGCAGGCCTCCCTGGAGGAGTTGGGTGCCCTCGCCGACCCGCCGCTGACCAAGGACGCGGTCGCGGGCCGTATCCGCCGTCTGCTGGCGATGGCCGACAAGCGCGCCGCCGACCTCGGCATCCCGGGCACGGAGTCCAACCTCACGGAGGAGATGGCGGACAACCTGGCGGGATGACGCA
Organism: Streptomyces sp. CA-106110; assembly: GCF_050936285.1. Classification (NCBI taxonomy): domain Bacteria; kingdom Bacillati; phylum Actinomycetota; class Actinomycetes; order Kitasatosporales; family Streptomycetaceae; genus Streptomyces; species Streptomyces sp. CA-106110. The sequence continues at coordinate 8,840,707 of NZ_JBNJNB010000001.1, forward strand.
GGACGTCGCAACACGCCGGTGCCGACGCCCGCTTGGGCTGACGGCACCGGCGTTTGTCTGTCCTTGACGCACTCTTGACTCGATCATGAACTGTCATGAGCCTGGCAATGGCTCGCTGCTGTGGCGAGCCATTGCGAGGGGGGTTCATGAGACACAGAGCGAGATCGATCCTCGCCGTCGGCGCGCTTCTGCTCGGCGGAGCGAGCCTCGGACCCATCGCCTGGGCGCAGACCGGAAGCTCCGCCGGCAAGACCGACGGGGACGAGGTCAAGGTCTTCCGCGCCAAGGCCACCCAGCAGCAGGTGCCCCTGCTGCTCAAGGCCGGGCAGGACGGGCACGAACTCGGCGAGCAAGTGACCGGGAACGGCAAGACCGAGGTCGAGGTCTACCTCACCGACCGTCAGGCCGACCGGCTGCAGAAGCAGGGCGTGGCGCTCACCGAGCACACGCTGTCGGCCAAGGCCGAGGCGCGGGTCGACGGCGCGTCCGAGGGCGTCTTCCGCCCCTACAGCGGAAAGGGCGGCATCGAGGAGGAGATCGTCAGGACGGCGCAGGCGCATCCCGGCCTCACCAAGGTCGAATCCATCGGCCGGACGATCAACGGCCAGGACATCCTCGCGCTCAAACTGACCAAGAATGCGAAGAAGTCGAAGGACGGCTCCAAGCCCTCGGTGCTGTACGTCTCCAACCAGCACGCACGGGAGTGGATCACGCCGGAGATGACCCGCCGGCTGATGCACTACTACCTGGACCGCTACACCACGGACAAGCGCGTCAAGAAGATCGTCGACTCCACCGAGCTGTGGTTCGTCGTCTCGGCCAACCCGGACGGATACGACTACACCTTCAAGGACTCCACCACCCGCCTGTGGCGCAAGAACCTGCGGGACGTGAACGGGGACGGGGCCATCAGCACCGGCGACGGCGTCGACCTCAACCGCAACTTCGGCTACAAGTGGGGCTACGACGACGAGGGTTCGTCCCCCAACCCCACCAGCCAGACCTACCGCGGCGCGAGCCCCGCGTCCGAGCCCGAGACCCGCGCGCTGAGCGCCTTCGAGAAGCGCATCGGGTTCACGTACGGCATCAACTACCACTCCGCCGCCGAACTCCTCCTCTACGGCGTCGGCTGGCAGGTCGCCACGCCCACCCCGGACGACGTCCTCTACAAGGCGCTCGCCGGCACCCCGGACAACCCGGCGATCCCCGGTTACCGCTCGCAGGTCTCCTCGGAGCTCTACACCACCAACGGTGAGGCGGACGGCGACGCGTCGAACGTCAACGGCATGGCGATGTTCACGCCGGAGATGTCGACCTGTCAGACCGCCTCGAACATCGACCGGAACGACGCCTGGAACGCGGCCGACTGCCAGTCGGTCTTCAACTTCCCCGACGACGAGAAGCTGATCCAGGAGGAGTTCGAGAAGAACATCCCCTTCGCCCTCTCCGTCGCCGAGACGGCGTCGCACCCTGACCAGCCGACGTCCTCGGTCGGCATGGACGCGCTCGATTTCACCCCGGCCGCCTTCCCGACGTCGTACTCGCGGGGTGCGGACCAGGAGGTCTCGGTCGTCGTACGCAAATCGGTGCGCGGCAAGGAGCTCAAGTACCGCGTCAACGGCGGCCGCGTCCACGACCGGTCGCTCAAGCCCTGGAAGGGCGGCGAGACGTACGGCGGCGAGGACAACCTCTACTTCGACGAGTACCGGGCCGAGGTGCGTAAGGGCCGACCGGGCGACAAGGTCGAGGTGTGGTTCACCGGAAGGACGAAGAGCGGGAAGCCGACGTCCAGCGGGCATTTCACCTACACCGTCGCCGAACGACCCAAGGCGGACACACTCGTGGTCGCCGAGGAGGGCGCCAAGGCCACCCAGGCGCAGACCTACGTCGACGCGCTGAGTGCGAGCGGCCGCAAGGCGATCGTCTGGGACGTCGCCACGCAGGGCGCACCCGACGCGCTCGGTGTGCTGGACCACTTCAAGACGGTCGTGCACTACACGGGAGCGGGCGTGCCGGGCAACGCCACCCAACTCCAGTTGCGCGCCTTCCTCAACGAAGGCGGCAAGCTGATCGAGGCGGGCGAGCGGGCGGGCGGCGCCGTAGACCTGGGCGACGGGACCCTTTCGGACGACTTCAGCCAGTACTACCTGGGCGCCTACTCGCGTACGTCGACGCCGGGGGCCACCGGCTTCACCGGCGCCGGCGGTCTCGCCGGCTTCACCGGGGCGCTGGGTGGCGCGCCCGGCAACCCGCTGGACAGGGCGGGCACGTACGGTGTCACCTCCGAGGAACTGCCCGCCGACCGGTACCCGCAGTTCGCGAGCGCCGGGGCCGGCCAGTTCGCCGGAACCGTCAACCCGTACGGGCCGTACGCGGGCTCGTACATGGCGGCCGCCGTCCACACCGACGACGCGTACAAGCGACTCGCCCGCACCATCGACCTCACCAAGGTGGGTGCGGCCGACAAGCCCACGCTGCGCACCCGGCTGTTGTGGGACACCGAGCCGGGCTACGACCACGCGGTGGTCGAGATCCACACCGTGGGGGCCGACGACTGGACGACCCTGCCGGAGGCCGGTGGCGCCACAACCGACGCGGTGCCGTCGGAGTGCCAGGCCGGATTCCTAGTGGGCGAGCACCCGTGGCTCAAGCACTATCTGACCGTGACGGCGAACGGCTGCACCGCGAACGGGACCACCGGCACGTGGCACAGCCTCACCGGCGCCTCCAACGGCTGGCAGCAGGCGGACTTCGACCTGAGCGCGTACGCGGGCAGAACGGTCGAGGTCTCGCTCAGCTACATCACCGACCCGGGCAGCGGCGGCCATGGCGTCCTCGTCGACGACGCCTCGCTCGTCACCGGGGGCGCGGCCACCGGGACCGAGGGCTTCGAGACGTCCTTCGGCGCCTGGAGCGTGGCCGGACCGCCAGCCGGCAGCCCCGCGATCCTGAAGCCCTGGGCGCGCACCGGGGCCCTGTTCAAGACGTACGGCGCGGTCACGACGGACCGGACCGTGCTGCTGGGCTTCGGTCTCGAACACATCGCCTCGGCGGCCGACCGGGCGGTGCTCATCAAGAAGTCACTGGCCGCTCTCCGTGGCTGACGGCCCGTAGTCAACGGCAGTTGGTCTCGTATCGCCGGAACGGGTGATCGAGCCTTGGGGCCAGGGCGGTCCGTACCCCTACTGACGGGTACGGACCGCCCTGCCGTGTATGAGCCATCTCGATGTCACTCCGGGGGCGTCAGGGAGGTAGGGTCATAGGCGGTCGGGGACATCCCAATAGAGCTCGCCGGCATCGAAAGCCGGCGTACCAACGAGGAGATCGGTTCGTGACGATCCGCGTAGGCATCAACGGCTTCGGCCGCATCGGTCGTAACTACTTCCGCGCGCTGCTGGAGCAGGGTGCAGACATCGAGATCGTGGCTGTCAACGACCTGGGTGACACCGCGACCACCGCTCACCTGCTGAAGTACGACACCATCCTCGGCCGCCTCAAGGCGGAGGTGTCCCACACCGAGGACACCATCACCGTCGACGGCAAGACGATCAAGGTCCTGTCCGAGCGCAACCCGGCCGACATCCCCTGGGGTGAGCTGGGTGTCGACATCGTCATCGAGTCGACCGGCATCTTCACCAAGAAGGAAGACGCCGAGAAGCACATCGCCGGTGGCGCCAAGAAGGTCATCATCTCGGCCCCGGCCAAGAATGAGGACGTCACCATCGTCATGGGTGTCAACCAGGACACCTACGACCCGGCGAACCACCACGTCATCTCCAACGCCTCCTGCACCACCAACTGTGTGGCGCCGATGGCGAAGGTCCTCGACGAGAACTTCGGCATCGTCAAGGGTCTGATGACCACGGTGCACGCGTACACGAACGACCAGCGCATCCTGGACTTCCCGCACAAGGACCTGCGCCGCGCCCGTGCCGCCGCCGAGAACATCATCCCGACCACCACCGGTGCCGCCAAGGCCACCGCCCTGGTCCTGCCGCAGCTGAAGGGCAAGCTGGACGGCATCGCCATGCGCGTCCCGGTCCCGACCGGCTCGGTCACCGATCTGGTCGTCGAGCTCAGCCGCGAGGTCACCAAGGAAGAGGTCAACGCCGCCTTCCAGAAGGCCGCCGAGGGCGAGCTCAAGGGTCTCCTCGACTACACGGAGGACCCGATCGTCTCCTCCGACATCGTCAACGCCCCGGCGTCCTGCACCTTCGACTCCTCCCTGACCATGGTCCAGGAGGGCAAGAACGTGAAGGTCATCGGCTGGTACGACAACGAGTGGGGCTACTCCAACCGCCTCGTCGACCTCACGGTCTTCGTCGGCAACCAGCTCTGATCGCCGAAGCAGGCACCCAGATGCGATAGCAGGGCTCGGGCAGCGCACCGTCGCGCCGCCCGAGCCCTGCCGCACGTGCGGCGAGCCGACCCGCGGGCGCGGACGGGTTCGCGCGCAGATTCATCAGCCCTCGTACGATCAAGAGCCCTCCCCAGGAGCCCCTTTATGAAGACGATCGACGAACTTATCTCCGAAGGCGTGGACGGCAAGCGGGTCTTCGTCCGAGCCGACCTCAACGTCCCGCTCGCCGACGGCCTCATCACCGACGACGGCCGTATCCGTGCCGTGCTGCCCACCGTCAAGGCCCTCGCCGACGCGGGCGCCAAGGTGGTCGTCGCCTCGCACCTGGGCCGTCCCAAGGGCGCCCCGGACCCGACCTTCTCGCTGCTGCCCGCCGCCGAGCGCCTCGGTGAACTCCTCGGCGCGCCGGTCGCGTTCGCCCAGGACACCGTCGGCCCCGCCGCCCACGACGCGGTGAACGGCCTCCAGCCCGGCCAGGTCGCGGTCATCGAGAACCTTCGCTTCAACCCCGGCGAGACCTCCAAGGACGACACCGAGCGCGGCGAGTTCGCCGACCAGCTCGCCGCCCTCGCCGACGTGTACGTGGGCGACGGCTTCGGCGCGGTCCACCGCAAGCACGCCTCCGTGTACGACCTGCCGGCCCGGCTGCCGCACTACGCCGGCTACCTCATCGCCACCGAGGTCGGCGTCCTGAAGAAGCTCACCGAAGACGTTCGGCGGCCCTACGTCGTCGTGCTCGGCGGCGCCAAGGTCTCCGACAAGCTCGCCGTGATCGACGAGCTGCTCGCCAAGGCCGACCGGCTGCTCATCGGCGGCGGCATGGTCTACACCTTCCTCAAGGCCATGGGCCACGAGGTCGGTAGCTCCCTCCTGCAGGAGGACCAGCTCCCGGCCGTGACCGAGTACATCGAGCGCGCGGGGAAGAGCGGCGTCGAGCTGCTCCTTCCGGTCGACGTGCTGGTCGCCCCCGAATTCCCGGACCTGAAGACCAAGGCCCCGGCCAACCCGACGGTCGTCGCCGCGGACGCGATGCCGGCCGGCCAGCTGGGCCTGGACATCGGTCCGGAGACCCGCAAGCTGTACGCCTCGAAGCTCGCCGACGCGGCCACCGTCTTCTGGAACGGCCCCATGGGCGTCTTCGAGCACCCCGACTACGCCGAGGGCACCAAGGCGGTCGCCCAGGCCCTCGTCGACTGCAAGGGCTTCACCGTGGTCGGCGGCGGCGACTCCGCCGCCGCCGTCCGCACCCTGGGTTTCGACGAGTCGGCATTCGGACACATCTCGACCGGCGGTGGCGCCTCCCTCGAGTACCTCGAGGGCAAGACGCTCCCCGGCCTCGCCGCACTGGAGGACTGAACCTCGATGGCTGACGCAATTTCCGCCGAGCGCATGCCGCTGATGGCGGGCAACTGGAAGATGAACCTCAACCACCTCGAGGCCATCGCCCACGTCCAGAAGCTCGCCTTCGCCCTCGCGGACAAGGACTACGAGGCCGTCGAGGTCGCCGTCCTGCCGCCCTTCACCGACCTGCGCTCCGTGCAGACCCTGGTGGACGGGGACAAGCTCAAGATCAAGTACGGTTCCCAGGACCTCTCGGCGCACGACTCCGGGGCCTACACCGGCGAGATCTCCGGTGCCATGCTGGCCAAGCTCAAGTGCACCTACGTGGTGGTAGGCCACTCCGAGCGCCGCCAGTACCACCACGAGACCGACGAGATCGTGAACGCGAAGGCCAAGGCCGCCTTCAAGCACGGTCTGACCCCGATCCTGTGCGTCGGCGAGGAGCTGGGCGTCCGCGAGGCGGGCAACCACGTCGCGCACACGCTGTCGCAGGTCGAGGGCGGTCTGAAGGATCTGCCGGCCGAGCAGGCCGAGTCGATCGTGATCGCCTACGAGCCTGTCTGGGCCATCGGTACGGGCAAGGTCTGCGGCGCCGAGGACGCGCAGGAGGTCTGCGCGTCGATCCGTGGCAAGATCGCGGGGCTGTACTCGCAGGACGTGGCCGACAAGGTACGCATCCAGTACGGCGGATCGGTCAAGTCCGGCAATGTGGCCGAAATCATGTCAAAGCCGGACATCGACGGCGCTCTGGTCGGTGGTGCCTCGCTGGACGCCGACGAGTTCGTCAAGATCGTCCGCTTCCGCGACCAGTGAGCCGGGCCCCGGGGCGAGCGTAAAAGTCGTGAGTATGACGTAGGGGCGATCCGTCGTACCCTTGCGGGGCCGAGGCTGTTATTCGGAACGTGAAGTTTCAATAAGAGCTTCGGCCCCGTCGTCCATCCAAGTCCGAGGAAGTTGGTCCAGCCGTGGTTTTGGGGTTCTCGATCGCCCTGATCATCTTCAGCCTGCTGCTGATGCTGCTGGTGCTGATGCACAAGGGGAAGGGCGGCGGCCTCTCCGACATGTTCGGTGGTGGCATGCAGTCCTCCGTCGGCGGCTCCTCGGTCGCCGAGCGCAACCTCGACCGGATCACCATCGTGATCGGTCTTCTCTGGTTCGCGTGCATCGTGGTGCTCGGCGTCCTGATGAAGGTCAAGGGCTAGCGTCTGCGGACGCCTGCAAGTCGCGCATAAAGACAGACCACACAAAAAGCACGTAACGCCCCATGTTCGGTACGGGTCTTCGGACGCGGCCTATCATGGGGCTTGCGTCTAGGGGCGGGGGTAACTCCCATCACTGGACGCGCGTTGGGCCTTACGTAGACTGAGGCGCTCGCAACGAGGCGAAACGCCGACTCGCTTCGCGGCACCATCACGCAGGGAGTTACGACCGTGGCAAGTGGCAACGCGATCCGAGGAAGCCGGGTCGGGGCGGGGCCGATGGGCGAGGCCGAGCGCGGTGAGTCCGCGCCGCGTCTGCGCATCTCCTTCTGGTGCTCCAACGGGCACGAGACGCAGCCGAGCTTCGCCAGCGACGCGCAGGTTCCCGACAACTGGGACTGCCCGCGCTGCGGCTTTCCGGCTGGTCAGGACCGGGACAACCCGCCGGACCCGCCGCGCACCGAGCCCTACAAGACGCATCTCGCGTACGTAAGGGAACGGCGCAGCGACGCGGACGGCGAGGCGATCCTCGCCGAGGCGCTCGCCAAACTGCGGGGCGAGATCTAGGGACCGATCCCCGAGCCCTCGACGTGGCTCGGGCTCGCCGTCCCATGGCCGGGCATCGAAGGGTGCCCGGCCGGAGCCGTTTCCGTCCACCGGTGCCGTTCGCCTCACCGGCCGTTGTCAGCGGCGCCCTCCACGGTTTGCGCATCGGCGCGGCGTGAGGGCGACACGTGATGACGGGTGAGGCGGCCACTCTGCGTGCGCCTGCGCGGCGCGCCGGGGTGCGGACGGCTGTGGGCCGTCGCAGTGGCCCCTGGTCCGAGGACGCGCCCTGCGCCGGCACGCCGCACGGACGAGCCGTTTCGTCATGGCCTGCGGCCACGTCCGTGGTCGGTCTTAGGGGGCTGCCGGCCGGTCGGGGCCCCGCGCGCACCTGACCTGCCCGCTGGACGGGGCCGACGCGGGACGTCCGGCCGCGAGACGGCGTCCTCGGCAGGATGACTCGCCGGAGGCTTCGCCGCCCAGCGCGGTGCACCGACGCCTCGGCGCGCCGTGCCGGATCCCTCTTCCGTACGGCCCCGGTCTCCGGCGCACCCTCGTACCCTGCTCTTCGGGCTCGTCGTGACCTCGTTGACAACTGGGCGCAATCCGGACGTACCTGTTGTTGCGCCACAGGACGGCGCGACCACCGGTCACTCGGCGCCCTGATCAATTAGGTTGGGACCGGCAGCGGGGCGAGGTACGCAGCAGCACACGCAAGGAAGAAGGCTGAAGTCCGAGATGAACGCAGACAGCCGTACCAGGCTCAACCAGACGCCCGAGTGGACCGCTCTGGCCAAGCACCGCGAGGAGCTCGGCGAGGTGGGCCTGCGGGACCTGTTCGCGGCGGACCCCGGGCGCGGCAGCGGCTACACCCTCGACGTCGGCGATCTGCACGTCGACTACTCCAAGCACCTGGTCACCGACGAGACGCTGCGGCTGCTGCGCGAGCTGGCCGCCGGGCGGGACGTGTTCGGTCTCAGGGACGCCATGTTCCGCGGTGAGAAGATCAACGTCACCGAGAACCGGGCGGTCCTGCACATCGCGCTGCGCGCGCCGCGGGACGCGGTGATCGAGGTCGACGGCGAGAACGTGGTGCCGAAGGCCCACGCGGTCCTCGACAAGATGGCCGCCTTCGCGAACCGGATCCGCTCGGGCGAGTGGACCGGCCACACCGGCAAGCGGATCCGCAACGTCGTGAACATCGGCATCGGCGGCTCGGACCTCGGCCCGGCGATGGCGTACGAGGCGCTGCGCGCCTTCACCGACCGCTCGCTGACCTTCCGGTTCGTCTCCAACGTGGACGGCGCCGATCTGCATGAGGCCACGCGGGACCTGGATCCGGCGGAGACGCTGTTCATCGTCGCCTCCAAGACGTTCACCACGATCGAGACGGTCACCAACGCCACCTCGGCCCGCAACTGGCTGCTCACCGGTCTGAAGGCCGGTCAGGAGGCCGTCGCGAAGCACTTCGTGGCCCTGTCGACGAACTCCGGGAAGGTCGCCGAGTTCGGTATCGACGTCGACAACATGTTCGAGTTCTGGGACTGGGTCGGCGGCCGCTACTCGTACGACTCGGCGATCGGCCTGTCGCTGATGATCGCCATCGGCCCGGAGCAGTTCCGCGAGATGCTCGACGGCTTCCACACCGTCGACGAGCACTTCCGCACCGCGCCCGCCCAGTCCAACGTCCCGCTGCTGCTCGGTCTGCTCGGCATCTGGTACGGCAACTTCCACGACGCCCAGTCGCATGCGGTCCTGCCGTACTCGCACTACCTGTCCAAGTTCACCGCCTACCTCCAGCAGCTGGACATGGAGTCCAACGGCAAGTCCGTGGACCGCGAGGGACGCGAGGTGGAGTGGCAGACCGGGCCGGTCGTGTGGGGGACGCCGGGCACCAACGGCCAGCACGCCTACTACCAGCTCATCCACCAGGGCACCAAGCTGATCCCGGCCGACTTCATCGGCTTCGCCAACCCGGTCGGGGAGCTGGGCGACGAGCTCAAGGCCCAGCACGACCTGCTCATGGCCAACTTCTTCGCCCAGACGCAGGCGCTGGCGTTCGGCAAGACCGCCGACGAGGTCCGCGCCGAAGGTGTGCCCGAGGAGCTGGTGGCGCACAAGACGTTCCGGGGCAACCACCCGACCTCCACCATCCTCGCCACCGACCTGACCCCGTCGGTGCTCGGCCAGCTCGTCGCGCTCTACGAGCACAAGGTGTTCGTCCAGGGTGCGATCTGGAACATCGACTCCTTCGACCAGTGGGGTGTGGAGCTGGGCAAGGTCCTCGCCAAGCGCGTCGAGCCCGCGCTGACCGAGGGCGCCGAGGTGCCGGGCCTGGACGAGTCCACCAAGGCCCTTGTCGCCAAGTACCGCGAGCTGCACGGCCGTTAAGAGCCAGGGGAGCGGAGGGGGCGGCCGGACCGCCCTCTCCACAGCCGCCGCTCAGGCCACCGCGCTCAAGGTGTCCGCGAGGCGGCGGCGTGCCGCCCGGGCTGCGGGCAGGGCCGCGAGGGCCGCGGCGCCCAGCACGGCGGCGGTCCCGAACGCCAGCAGAAGGGCGGGGGAGGGGCCCTCGGCCAGCCCGGCGCCCATACCGCTGGATCTGCCCTGTACGTCGATCAGCCAGTGGGCGAGCGGAATCCCCAGCGCCGTGCCGACGCACACCGCGGCCAGGGCGGTGCAGGCGGTGGCGGTGACGGTGATCGCGGTGATCTGCCGCGGGGACAGGCCGATGGCCTTGAGCGCCAGCAGGTCCCGCTCGCTCTCGCGGACGGTGCCGCCGATCGCGCTCAGCAGTTCGACCATTCCGATCAGCGCGAGGACGGCGATCAGTCCGGCGACGACTCCGCGCAGTGGCCCGAGGCCGTCCGCCGGATTTGTCACGGGGTGCACGTCGAGATGCCCAGGGGCCGACGCCGCCAGTTCGCCGGCGACCTCGTGCGGGTCGGCGCCGGGGCGGAGCCGGATCTGGTAGAGCGTGGGGCGCAGCCGGGGGTCGTTCTCGCGCAGGGTGTCCAGCGAGGTGGAGATGACCCGCCCGGCGTTCTCCGGCTCGATGCTGCGGCCCACGATGTGCAGGATCTGCGGCTGGTCGCCCACCGTCATCCGCACCCAGTCGCCCACGCGTACGTCCAGCAGGTCGAGCAGCCCCTGCCCGGCCACCGCCTCGTCACGGCCCAGCGCCGGTCGGCCCTCGGCCAGGGCGAACGGGTACGGCTCCGTGCGGGTGCCCAGCCCGCGCAGCGCGATCGTGGCCGTCTGGCCCGGTACCAGCGCCGCGACCTGGACGCCCGGGTAGGCGTCGGCCACCTGCGGATTGCGCTGCAGGAGGGAACGGGCTGACGCGTCGTCGAGACTGCTGTCGGGGCGGACCGTGAGCGCCGCCGCGAGGCCGACCTCCTCGGGTCTGCTGTGGAAGCGGTCGATGGTGGTCCATGCGCTCATCGCCACCACCATGAGCAGCAGTGGCAGCGCCAGCCGGGCGATCGTGGCCAGCGACCGGGGCCGGCGGGTGAACGCCTTGTGCCAGCCGAGGACCAGAGCCGGCGGCAGCCGCAGCCCGAGGGCCCCGCGCGCCACGCCCGTCAGGCGGCCACCGGCCGGTGCCGCGGGCCGGGGCACGGGCACCGGAGGCACCCGGCCGGACCGCCAGGCCGCGAGCCAGGTGGTGGCGGCGATGAACAGCACGGCGGCCACCGGCACCGCGAACAGGGCGACTGTGTGGTCGGGCAGCCCCTGCCACACACCGACCGCGTCGCCGAGACGCCCCGGGATCCGGCTGCCCAGCCCCTGGGTGAGGGCGGCCGCCGCCACGGCGCCGAGCAGCGCGTACGCGATGTGCTGGAGCAGGAAGATCCGTACGACCTGGCCGGGTGTGAAGCCGATCGCCTTGAGCACGGCTATGTCCCGCAGATGCCCGCGGATGCGGGTGCCGATCGCCCCGTGCACCGCGAATCCGGCCGCCACGAGCGCGCCGAGCCCGAACAAGCCGAGCACCTGGCCCAGCAGCCGGTTGTCGCCCTGCGCCTCGGCCCGGGCCTGCTGCCAGGTGGAGACTTCGCTGACCGCACCGGCTCCCAGCACGGTGACGGCGCGCTGGACGGCGTAGTCCGTGTCCTCGGGATCGGCCAGGCGCAGTCCGGTGACCTGGCCGGAGGGTTCGCGCACGGCGGCCGGCGGCGCCCACACGAGCCCCGGCTGCTCGCCCGGGCTGTAACGGGGTTCGGCGCTGTCCGCGACGCCGACGACGGTGAGTGTCCGGGCCGTGCCCGCCACGGTCAGGGTGTCGCCGGGCTCGGCGAGCAGCGCCCGGGCGAGCCGGCTCTCCAGCACCACACCGTCGGGCTGCGCAGGGCTCAGCCAGTGACCCGAGGTGATCAGCGGCCGGCCCGCGGACGGCAGCCGCGGTGTGCCGCGCAGTTCGACGGCGGCGCGGGTGCCGCGGGCGACGAGGGTCGTGGCCTCGGTGGGGTAGGGACCCGCGACGGACTGGACGCCGTCCAGACCGGCCAGCTCGGCCGTGTCCGCGCCGCGGCCGGTGTGGATCCACACATGGGCGCCGCGTGCCTGGGTGAAGACCCGCTGCCAGGGGTTGGTGGCATACCCGAAGAGCGACGCGGCCAGCAGCAGGGAGGCGACGACGCCGGCGGTGGCCAGCACGATGAACAGGGCTTCGCCGCGATGCGTCCGCAGATCGGAGTGCGCCCAGCGCAGGGTGGCTCGCACGGCGTCAGCCTCTCGGCTCGGGCGGGGCGGACGGGGTCGCCCTCGGGTCGTCGTGCACCGCGGATCAGTCCCTGAGCTCCAGCACACCGGATGTTCCCGTCCGGTGTGACGGTGTGCCGTCCAGTTCCGCGTCGTCCGCGATCCGGCCGTCGAAGAAGCTGATCACCCGGTCGGCCGCGCTGGCCAGCCGGGCGTCATGGGTGACCAGCACGATGGTCTGGCCGCGCTGGTGGAAACGGGAGAGCAGCCGCATCACCTCGCGAGTGCCCTTGCTGTCGAGGCTGCCCGCGGGCTCGTCGGCGAGGAGCAGCGGCGGATGGTTGACCAGGGCCCGGGCCAGCGCGACCCGTTGCTGCTCGCCGCCCGACAACTCGCCCGGCATGCTGCGCTCCTTGCCCGCGAGGCCCAGTTCGGAGAGCAGTTCCTCTCGCTCGGCGCGTGCCTGCTTCGGTGACGCACCGGCGAGCAGTGCCGGCAACTCGACGTTGTCCGCGACCGACAGATTGGACACTAGGTTGAAGAACTGGAAGACGATCCCGATGCGCCTTCTGCGCTCCACGGCCCAGCGGGCCTCGCTGTAGGAGTCCGTGCACTCGCCGTCCAGCCAGATGCTGCCGGCGTCCGGCCGCTGCAGTCCGCCCAGCAGGTGCAGCAGCGTCGACTTCCCGGCCCCGGACGGGCCGGTGACGGCCACGAACTCGCCCCGCGTCATTCTCAGATCGACCCCGCGCACGGCGTGCGCGGGCGCGCCCTCGCCGTAGTGGGTCTTGACGAGGCCCTCGGCCCGCAGCAGAGGAGTGGGGCGCTCGCTCACTCCTGCTCCTCCAGTTCCTCCTGGCACCGCTCCAGCCAGTCGAGGTCGGCCTGCAGATGCAGCATCGCGCCCTCGATCAGCAGATGGGCCATCCGGTTGTCGCGGTCTTCGGCAGCGGCGAGTTTCGACAGGCTGCGCATGGTGTTGAGGTACTGGCGCCGCTGCTTGTTGATCAGGGCGATCTGATCGGCGAGACCGGTCTGCGGTGCGAGTGCCAGTTTCATGAAGAACTCGTCCCTCACCCGCGGTTCGTCCGCCGTCTCCTCGTACCAGGCGCGCAGCGCCTCCCGCCCGGCGTCGGTGAGGTGGTAGATCTTCTTGTTGGGCCGGCTCGACTGCTCGACCTCCTCGCCCTCGATCAGTCCCGACTTCTCGAGGCGGCCGAGGGTGACGTAGATCTGGCCGACGTTCGGCTGAGGGTACGCGGAGCCCAGCAGTTGCTCAAGGTCCTGCTTGAGCTCGTAGCCGTGGGCGGGGCCGCGTGCTAGGAGAGCCAGGAGGGGCAGGCGCACTCGTGCTCTCCTCCTCGGGTCCTCGTATTGTGTTCCAGACCCTAGTATCGCCCATACCTAACAGGTATACATGGCCTCTGACCCCGGGCGACGACGCCCGGTGCCGGTGCACAGGGAGGAACCTATGCGGTGGATGCGCACCGCCGGTAGGGGCCTCCTCGTTCTGGCCGTGGTCATGGCCGGCTGCGTCGCCTCGGGCGCCCGGGCCGACGACGGGATCGCGGGCAGTCGCGGGCCGATCACCCTGGCCACCGCGGGAGACCTGACCGGCTATCTCGGGCCGCTGCTCGAGGGCTGGAACCGCGCCCACCCCGGTGAACGGGTCACTCTCGTCGAGCTTCCGGACTCCGCCGACGAGACCCATGCGCAGATGACCACCGACCTGCGCGGCGGCGACCGCAGCCGGTTCGACGTCCTCAACATCGACGTCGCCTGGACCTCGGAGTTCGCGGCGGCCGGCTGGATCCGCCCGTTGCCGCGCGACCGCTTCCCGCTGAAGACCTTCCTGCCGCCGGTCGTCGACACCGCCACCTACGACGGACGGCTGTACGCGGTCCCCTACGTCACCAACGCGGGTCTCCTCCTGTACCGCAAGGACGTCCTCGCCAAGGAGGGCGTGGCGCCGCCACGGACCTGGGCCGAGTTGGAGCGGGACGCGAAGACCATCGCCCCGAAGTACGGACTCGGCGGCTATGCGGGGCAGTTCCTGCCGTACGAGGGCCTCACCGTCAACGCGGCCGAGGCGGTGTACTCCGCGGGCGGCACGATCCTCGGCGACGAGGGCGAGCGCGTCACGGTGAACTCGGCCGCTGCGCGCGAGGGCATCGGCTTCCTCGCCCGGGGTGTGCGCGAGGGATGGATACCGAAGCAGGCGCTGACGTACAAGGAGGAGGAGTCCAAGCAGGCGTTCCAGGACGGCCGGCTGCTCTTCCTGCGCAACTGGCCCTACGCGTACGTCGTCGCCTCGACCAAGGGGTCCGAGGTCGCCGGGAAGATAGGCGCCGTACCACTGCCGGGACCGAACGGCCCGGGCACCAGCGTCCTGGGCGGCTCCAATCTGGCGGTCAGCGCACATGCGCGGCACCCCGAGTCCGCCGCGCGTCTGATCGCGTACCTCACCAGCGAGCGCGTCCAGCGCCAGGTCCTCACCCGCGGCGCGCTCCCGCCGGTGCGTGCCGCGCTCTACGACGACCCCGTGCTGATACGGCAGTTCCCCTATCTGCCGACCCTGCGGGCGAGCGTCATGGCCGCCGCTCCGCGTCCCAAGAGCCCGCGCTACGACCAGGTGAGCCTGGTCGTGCAGGCGGTGGTGCACGACGCGCTGACGGGGCACGAGACGCCCGAGAGCGCGGTGCGACGGCTGGCGCGGGAGCTGGCCGCCATTTCCCACCGCTAATCGCCCGCTAGTTACTTGTTAGGTAACGCCACGATCTCACCTTGGCTCTTCCTGGGCCGATAAATGCGGATTTAAAGGGCCAACTGCCCAACGGCTTCCGCAGATTCGTTGACACCCTTATGACGTGCCTACTTAACATGCATGCATAACCGTCGACCCCGCTTCGGGTCGCCTCAGCACGCACAGACAGGTCAACGGGGTGAGTTCCCAGTACATCGACACCCACCTCTGGTGGCGGGACGCAGTGATCTACCAGGTGTACGTCCGCAGCTTCCTGGACAGCACCGGAGACGGCATAGGCGATCTGGCCGGCGTCCGGGCCGGGCTGCCGTACCTGAAGAAACTCGGCGTCGACGGGATCTGGCTGAGCCCCTTCTACCCCTCGCCCCAGCACGACCACGGCTACGACGTGGCCGACTACTGCGACGTCGACCCGCTCTTCGGCGACCTCGCCGAGTTCGATCTGCTGACGGCGGCCGCCCGGCGGCTCGGCATCAAGGTGCTCCTGGACATCGTCCCCAACCACTGCTCCAGCGAGCACCGGTGGTTCCGCGAGGCGCTGACCGCGACGCCCGGCAGCCCGGCCCGCGCCCGCTTCCACTTCGCCGACGGCCGCGGCGCCGACGGCGGCAAGCCGCCCAACAACTGGCACGCCATGTTCGGCGGTCCCGCCTGGACCCGGGTGACCGAGGCGGACGGCCGGCCCGGCCAGTGGTACCTGCACATGTTCACCCCCGAACAGCCCGACTGGAACTGGCGCGACCCCGAGGTCGCCGCGGAATTCGACCGGGTGCTGCGCTTCTGGCTGGACCGGGGCGTGGACGGCTTCCGTATCGACGTCGCCGCCGGCCTCTTCAAACACCCCGGCCTGCCGGACTCGCCCGACCCCGAGGCCGACGCCCGCACCCGTGACTCGGTCAACCCGCTCGCCTGGAACCAGCCCGACGTGCACGACGTGTGGCGGCACTGGCGTGCGGTGTGCGAGGAGTACACGGCACGCGACGGCCGAGAACGCCTTCTGGTCGGCGAGGTCTCCGTACCGACCGCCCGCGAGCACGCCCAGTACGTCCGCCCGGACGAGCTGCACCAGGCGTTCTTCTTCGATCTGCTCAGCGCCCCCTGGAACGCTGACGCCTTCCGCAAGGTCATATCCGAGGCCATGCAGGACATCGCGGGCACCGGCTCCACGGTCACCTGGGTCCTCAACAACCATGACCAGGTCCGCACCGTCACCCGCTACGGAGAACCGGCCACCGAGGGCAGCGGCCTGGGCGCCGCCCGGGCCCGTGCCGCGGCACTGCTGATGCTGGCCCTGCCCGGCGCCGCGTACATCTACCAGGGCGAGGAACTGGGCCTGCCCGAGGTCGTCGACCTGCCCGACGACGTGCTCACCGACCCGATCTTCCACCGCACCGGAAGCCGCGCCCGTATCCGGGACGGGTGCCGGGTGCCCCTGCCGTGGTCGGGACAGGCCTCCCCGTTCGGCTTCACCTCAGGCGCCGAGGGCGCGCGGCCCTGGCTGCCCCAGCCCGAGTGGTTCGCCGAGCACGCCACGGACCGGGCCCTCGCCGACACCCGCTCCTTCTGGCACCTGTACCGCGACGGCCTCCAACTGCGCGCCGCGCTCTCCCAGCTGGGCGAGGGCCCCCTGCGCTGGCTGGAGACACCGCCGGGTGTCCTCGGCTTCGTGCGCGGCGACGACCTCGTCTGCGCCGTCAACTTCGGTACGGCACCCACGCCGGCCCCCGTCTCCGGAACCCCGCTGCTCGCCAGCGGCCCCTGTGCGTCCGGGGTGCTCGCCGGGTCCACGGCCGCCTGGTGGATCAGCGACGGCACCGACCTCTGAGCCCCACACCACTACCCCGCCATTCCCGCTTCCCCGAAGGGACATCAACGATGATGCGACGACGCACCACTCTGCTCTCCGGCTGCACCGCCCTCGCCCTGGCGCTCGGCGCCACCGCCTGCGGCGGCGGGCCCGTTGCCGCAGGAGGCGGCGACAAGGAGCTGAACGGCCAGACGGTCACTGTGGCCGGTGTCTGGTCCGGCAGCGAGCAGAAGAACTTCCAGAAGGTGCTGGACGCGTTCTCCGCGAAGACCGGCGCCAAGACGCAGTTCGTCTCCACCGGCGACAACGTCTCCACCGTCGTCGGCAGCAAGATCGAGGGCGGCAACGCGCCCGACGTCGTGATGGTCCCGCAGGTCGGCGTGCTCCAGCAGTTCGCGAAGAAGGGCTGGCTCCAGCCGCTGTCGAAGACCGCCGAGCAGACCGTCGACGCCGACTTCGCGACGGTGTGGAAGAACTACGGGAGCGTCGACGGCACCCTCTACGGCCTCTACTTCAAGGCCGCCCACAAGTCGACGATCTGGTACAGCCCGAACGCGTTCACCCAGGCGGGCGTCGAGGCGCCGAAGACGTACGACGAGCTGCTGAAGACCGGGCACACGGTCTCCGACTCGGGCCTCGCCGCCTTCGCGGTCGCAGGTCAGGACGGCTGGACGCTCACCGACTGGTTCGAGAACATCTACCTTTCCCAGGCCGGACCCGAGAAGTACGACGCGCTCGCCGCCCACAAGCTGAAGTGGACCGATGAGAGCGTGGTCAAGGCGCTCACCACGCTCGGCAAGCTCTTCAAGGACAAGCAGCTGATAGCGGGCGGCCAGAAGGAGGCACTCAACACTGACTTCCCGGGCTCCGTCGAGAAGGTCTTCGGTCCCAAGCCCGAGGCCGGCATGGTCTACGAGGGCGACTTCGTCGCCGGTGTCGCCCACGACCAGTTCGGCAAGACCATCGGCAAGGACGCCGACTTCTTCCCGTTCCCGGCGGTCGACGGCGGTACGGCGCCCGTGGTCAGCGGCGGTGACGCGGCGGTCGTGCTCAAGGACGGCAAGAACGCCAAGGCCGGCATGAAGCTCATGGAGTACCTGGCGACTCCTGAGGCGGCGGCCGTGTGGGCGAAGGCGGGCGGCTTCCTGTCCCCGAACAAGAAGCTGGACCTCGCCTCCTACGGTGACGACGTCACCCGCGAGACGGCCAAGTCCCTGATCGCAGCGGCCGATTCGGTCCGCTTCGACATGTCCGACCAGGCCCCGGCGGCCTTCGGCGGCACCAAGGGCGCCGGCGAGTGGAAGCTGCTGCAGGACTTCCTGCGCGACCCGTCCGACCCGAAGGCGACCGCGGCGCAGCTCGAGGACGCGGCGGCCAAGGCGTACCAGGGCTGAGCGGACATGACCGCCACCGCACTCTCGAGAGACGCGGGTTCCCCGCCCGTCGCGTCCGCTGCCCGCGCGCGGCGGACGCGACGGCGCGGGCGGATCGTCGCCCTGCTCTTCGTCTTCCCCGCGCTGCTGCTGCTCGGCGCCCTCGTCGTCTACCCGGTGCTGTTCTCGGTCGGACGCAGCTTCTTCGACGCCTCCGGCACCCGCTTCGTGGGCGGCGACAACTACGCGGAGATGTTCCGTGACCCGGCGACGCTCAAGGCCATCCGGAACACCACCATCTGGGTGGTCGTCGCCCCCGCGCTGCTGACCGGGCTCGGTCTGATCCTGGCCGTCCTGGTGGAGAAGGTCCGCTGGGCGACGGCGTTCAAACTGCTGCTGTTCATGCCGATGGCAGTGTCCTTCCTCGCCGCGGGCATCATCTTCCGCCTCGCCTACGACGAGGATCCGAACAAGGGCGTGCTGAACGCCGCCGTGGTCTCGGTCCACGACGCCTTCCAGGGCACGTCGTCCTATCCGACGGCACGCGCCCGCACCGGACAGGGGCTCACGGCAGGCCGCGACGGCTCGTACCGCACGAGCGCCGGCGTCTCGCCGGGCGACTCGGTGGCCCTCGGCCTGGTCGGGGTACTGCCCAAGGACCTGCCCGCGGGAGCGGCGCCCGCGTACGGGGCGGCCGGGCAGAAGGCCGGCGCGGACGAGGTGCGCGGGGTCGTCTATCTGGACTTCACACCCGGTGGGGGCGGGAAGCAGGGAGTGGTCGACCGCGGGGAGAGCGGCCTGCCGCAGATGAAGGTCGAGGCGGTGCGCGACGGGCGGACCGTGGCGACCACGACGACCGCGTCCGATGGTTCCTTCCGCTTCTCCGGACTGGACTCCGGCTCGTACACGGTGACGCTGCCGGGATCGAACTTCGCACCGCCCTACCAGGGTGTCTCCTGGCTCGGACCGACGCTGGTGACGCCGGCGATCATCGGGGCGTATCTGTGGATCTGGACCGGCTTCGCGATGGTGCTGATCGGAGCGGGCCTCGCCACACTGCCCCGGGACGCGCTGGAGGCGGCCCGGATGGACGGGGCGAACGAGTGGCAGATCTTCCGGCGGATCACCGTTCCGCTGCTGGCACCCGTGCTGACCGTGGTCTTCGTGACCCTGGTGATCAATGTGATGAAGGTCTTCGACCTCGTCTACATCATCGCGCCGGGGCCGGTGCAGGAGGACGCGACCGTGCTGGCGACGCAGATGTGGCTGGTCTCCTTCGGCGGCGGCAACAACCAGGGGCTCGGCAGCGCGCTCGGCGTGCTGCTCCTGTTGCTGGTGATTCCCGCGATGGTCTTCAATGTCCGCCGTTTCCGAAGGAGTCAGCGATGAACGCGGTCAGACGCGGCCTCGGCAACGGGCTGGTGCAGGCCTTCCTCGTGGTGATCGGCCTGATCTGGCTCACTCCGCTGGTGGGACTGTTCGTCTCGTCGCTCCGGTCGGCCGAGGACACGGCGAAGGGCGGCTGGTGGACGGCCCTGGCCGGCCCCGGGCAGCTGTCCTTCGACAACTACTCGGCGCTGCTGAAGAACGCCGGGATGACGCAGGCGTTCTGGAACACGGTGCTGATCTCGGTGCCGGCCACCGCACTGGTCGTCGTGCTCGCGGCGCTCGCCGGATACGCCTTCGCATGGCTGGACTTCCCGGCGCGCGAGCCGATCTTCCTGCTGGTGGTCGCGCTGCTCGTGGTGCCGGTGCAGATCGGTCTGCTGCCGGTCGCCAAACTCTTCGGGCAGCTGGGGCTGTTCGGCACTATTCCGGGCGTCGTCCTCTTCCACGTGGCGTACGGGCTTCCCTTCGCCGTGTTCCTGCTGCGGAACTACTTCGCGGAGATACCGAAGGAGATGCTGGAGGCGGCGCGGATGGACGGCGGCAGCGAGTGGCGCATCTTCACCCGGCTCGTGCTCCCGGTGGGGCGGCCCGCCCTCGCCAGCCTTGCCATCTTCCAGTTCCTGTGGGTGTGGAACGACATGCTGGTGGCACTGCTGTTCGCCGACAGCTCCTCGCAGCCGCTGACCGTGGAACTCCAGTCCCAGATAAGGCAGTTCGGCAGCAACATCGATGTGCTGGCGCCCGGCGCGTTCCTGTCGCTGATCGTGCCGGTGGCGGTGTTCTTCGCGTTCCAGCGGCACTTCGTGCAGGGGGTCATGGCCGGATCGGTCAAGTAGCCGACCCCGGAAAAGCCGGACGCCGGACGGGCTGAACCCAGCCCGTCCGGCGTCCGGCTTCGGTGACGAGATGCGTCGCTCAGGCCGACGCCGGCGGATACAGCGACCTCGGCAGTTGCGAGGCCGCCGCCGCGTCCAGCAGCCACAGGGTGCGTGACCTGCCGCGCGCGCCCGCCGCCGGAGCCTGGATCTCCCCTGCCCCGGACAGCGCGATGGCGACCGCCTGCGCCTTGTCCTCACCGGCCGCCAGCAGCCAGACCTCGCGGGCCGACCGGATCGCCGGAAGCGTGAGCGAGACCCGCGTCGGCGGCGGCTTCGGCGAGCCGTGCACGCCGACGACCGTCCGCTCGGTCTCCCGCACCGCCGGCATCTCCGGGAAGAGCGAGGCCACGTGCGTGTCCGGGCCGACGCCCAGCATCAGGACGTCGAAGGTGGGCACCGCACCGTGGTTCTCGGGGCCCGCCGCCCGCGCCAGCTCCGCCCCGTACGCCTCGGCCGCGGCGTCCACGTCGTTGCCGTACAGGCCGTCCGACGCGGGCATGGCGTGCACGCGCTTCGGGTCCAGCGGCACCGCGTCGAGCAGCGCCTCGCGGGCCTGGGTGTGGTTCCGCTCGGGGTCGCCCTCGGGCAGGAACCGCTCGTCGCCCCACCACAGGTCGATGCGGCCCCAGTCGACGGCGTCCCGGGCGGGAGCGGCGGCGAGCGCGGCCAGCAGGCCGTTGCCGTTGCGCCCGCCGGTCAGCACGACCGAGGCGGAGCCGCGGGAGGCCTGGGCGTCGACGACCTTGGTGATCAGCCGGGCCGCCGCGGCCTGGGCCATCAGCTCCTTGTCGCGGTGTACGACGAGTTGTGGGGTGCTCACTTCGCCGCCTTCTTCGCCGGGTGCTTCCCGCTCGTCTTGCCGGTGTGTTCCGCCGCCGGCTCCTGCGCCGCGGCCGGTGCCGGTTTCGCGACTTCTGCCGGAGCCGCGGTCTCGTCGGCCGCCTTGCCGCTGGCCGCCTCGGTCGCGGCCGCGGCGGGCTCCGCCCCGGCACCCAGCCGGTCGACGCCGTACCGCAGCGCCGAGGCGTAGGTGTCGTCCGGGTCGAGCCTGCGCAGCTCCTCCGCGATCAGCTCGGCCGTGTCGCGGCGCTTGAGCGCCACCGCGCGGTCCGGCTGCCCGTGGATGGAGAGGGTCGCGAGCGAGCCGTCCGCCCGGTCGAGCACGATCGGGCCGCAGTTCGTGTCCATCCGGACGGCGGTGAGGCCGGGGCCGGAGGAGAGGGAGCGCTTGACGGGGACGCTCAGCCGGTCGGCGAGCCACATCGCGAGCAGCTCACAACTCGGGTTGAACTCCTCGCCCTCCACCTCGACGCCCTTGACGTCGCAAGTGATCTGGTCGAGGGCCGCGGCCAGCATCGAGCGCCAGGGCGTGATGCGGGTCCACGACAGGTCGGTGTCGCCGGGCGTGTAGGCGTCGGCGCGCGCGCTCAGCTCCCGCACCGGCGCCTCGGCCGTGTACGTGTCCGTGACCCGGCGCTGGGCGAGCGCGCCGAGGGGGTCGCTGGCCGGGTCGAGCGGTGCGTTCACCGGCCACCAGACGACGACCGGGGCGTCCGGCAGCAGAAGTGGCAGCACCACGGACTGGGCGTGGTTCACCACCTCGCCGTACAGCCGCAGCACCACCGTCTCGCCGGTGCCCGCGTCCGCGCCCACCCACACCTCGGCGTCCAGGCGCGAGGTCGTGCGGTCGCGCGGGGAGCGTGAGACGCGCTTGATGACCACGAGGGTGCGCGAGGGGTGCTCGCGCGAGGCCTCGTTCGCGGCCTTCAGGGCGTCGTATGCGTTCTCCTCGTCGGTGACGATGACCAGGGTGAGCACCATGCCGACCGCAGGCGTGCCGATGGCGCGGCGGCCCTGCACCAGCGCCTTGTTTATCTTGCTGGCAGTGGTGTCCGTGAGGTCCATCTTCATGGCCGGCGCCAGCTCCGTCCGTCTCGTTCGAGCATCTCGTCCGCCTCGGCGGGCCCCCAGGTTCCGGCCAGGTACCGCGCGGGCTTGCCGTGCTTGTCCCAGTACTGCTCGATCGGGTCGAGGATCTCCCAGGACCGCTCGACCTCCTCGGTACGCGGGAAGAGGTTCGAGTCCCCGAGCAGGACGTCCAGGATCAGGCGCTCGTACGCCTCGGGGCTGGACTCGGTGAAGGACTCGCCGTAGGCGAAGTCCATGGACACGTCCCGGATCTCCATCGAGGTGCCCGGCACCTTGGAGCCGAAGCGGACGGTGACGCCCTCGTCGGGCTGGACGCGGATGACGACCGCGTTCTGGCCCAGCTCCTCGGTGGCGGTGGTGTCGAAGGGGGAGTGCGGGGCGCGCTGGAAGACGACCGCGATCTCGGTGACCCGGCGGCCCAGGCGCTTGCCGGTGCGCAGATAGAAGGGGACGCCCGCCCAGCGGCGGTTGTCGATCCCCACCTTGATCGCGGCATAGGTGTCGGTCTTCGACTTGGGGTCGATGCCCTCCTCCTGGAGGTAGCCGACCGCCTTCTCGCCGCCCTGCCAGCCGGCCGAGTACTGCGCGAACACGGTGTCCCGGCCGAGGTCCCGGGGCAGCCGGACGGCCCCGAGCACCTTGGTCTTCTCGGCCGCGAGCGCGTCCGCGTCGAAGGAGGCGGGCTCCTCCATGGCCGTGAGGGCCAGCAGCTGCAGCAGATGGTTCTGGATGACGTCACGGGCGGCGCCGATGCCGTCGTAGTAGCCGGCGCGGCCGCCGATGCCGATGTCCTCGGCCATCGTGATCTGCACATGGTCCACGAAGGACCGGTTCCAGATGGGCTCGAACATCGTGTTGGCGAAGCGCAGCGCCAGGATGTTCTGGACGGTCTCCTTGCCCAGGTAGTGGTCGATGCGGAAGACCTGGTCGGAGGCGAAGACCTCATGCACGATCGCGTTGAGTTCCTCCGCCGACTTCAGGTCATGACCGAAGGGCTTCTCGATGACCGCGCGCCGCCAGGAGCCGCCGGTCTGGTCGGCCAGGCCGTGCTTCTTCAGCTGCTGGATGACCACGGGGAAGGACTTGGGCGGCACCGAGAGGTAGAAGGCGAAGTTGCCGCCTGTGCCCTGTGCCTTGTCCAGCTCCTCGATGGTGGAGCGCAGCCGCTCGAACGCGTCGTCGTCGTCGAAGGTGCCCTGGACGAAGCGCATCCCCTGGATGAGCTGCTGCCAGACCTCCTCGCGGAACGGCGTACGGGCGTGCTCCTTGACGGCGTCGTGGACCTCCTTGGCGAAGTCCTCGTGGTGCCACTCGCGGCGGGCGAAGCCGACGAGCGAGAAGCCCGGCGGCAGCAGGCCGCGGTTGGCAAGGTCGTAAACGGCAGGCATGAGCTTTTTACGTGACAAATCGCCCGTAACGCCGAAAATGACCAGGCCCGACGGCCCCGCGATACGCGGGAGCCGTCGGTCCGCGGCGTCACGAAGCGGGTTCGCTCCGTGTACGGATGTCAAGGTCTCAGCCCTCCGAAGGGGCGAGGCGCTGCAGCTCCGCCTCGGTCGACTTGAGCAGGTCGTTCCAGGAACCCTCGAACTTGTCGACGCCCTCGTCCTCCAGGAGCTGGACCACCTCGTCGTACGAGATGCCGAGCCTCTCGATCGCGTCGAGGTCCGCGCGCGCCTGGTCGTAGGTGCCGGCGACGGTGTTCCCACCGATCTCGCCGTGGTCCTCGACGGCCAGCAGGGTGGCCTCCGGCATGGTGTTCACCGTGTTCGGCGCCACCAGGTCCACCACGTACATGGTGTCCTTGTACGCGGGGTCCTTGACGCCGGTGGAGGCCCACAGCGGGCGCTGCTTGTTGGCCCGCGCCTTGTCCAGAGCCAGCCAGCGGTCGCTGCTGAACACCTCTTCGTAGGTCTCGTAGGCGAGTCGCGCGTTGGCGATGGCCGCCTTGCCGCGCAGCGCCTTCGCCTCCGGCGTGCCGATGCCGTCGAGCCGCTTGTCGGTCTCCGTGTCCACCCGGGACACGAAGAAGGACGCCACGGAGTGGATCTTGGACAGGTCCAGGCCGCGCTCCTTGGCCTTCTCCAGGCCGGCCAGGTAGGCGTCCATGACCTTGCGGTAGCGGTCCAGCGAGAAGATCAGCGTGACGTTGACGCTGATGCCGTTGCCGATGGTCTCGGTGATCGCCGGGAGACCCGCCTCGGTGGCCGGGATCTTGATGAGCGTGTTCGGGCGGTCGACCAGCCAGGCGAGCTGCTTGGCCTCGGCGACGGTCGCTCGGGTGTTGTGCGCGAGGCGCGGGTCGACCTCGATTGACACCCGGCCGTCCTGACCCTGCGTGGCGTCGAACACCGGACGCAGGATGTCGGCGGCGTCCCGGACGTCCGCCGTGGTGATCATGCGGATCGCCTCTTCGACGGTGACCTTGCGGGCGGCGAGGTCGGCGAGCTGCTGCTCGTAGCCGTCGCCCGACGAGATCGCCTTCTGGAAGATCGTCGGGTTGGTGGTGACGCCCACGACGTGCTGCTGGTCGATCAACTCGGCGAGGTTGCCGGACGTGATCCGCTTGCGCGACAGGTCGTCCAGCCAGATCGCGACGCCTTCTTCGGAGAGGCGCTTGAGTGCGTCTGTCATGGAAAATGCATCTCCTACGTGTCGTATATCAGCGTCAGCGCTGGGCTGCGGCGATCGATTCCCGAGCGGCGGATGCAACGTTCTCGGCAGTGAACCCGAACTCCCGGAAGAGCACCTTGCCGTCGGCCGAAGCACCGAAGTGCTCCAGGGAAACGATGCGACCCGCATCCCCGACGAACCTGTGCCAGGTGAGCCCGATCCCGGCCTCGACCGCGACCCGGGCCTTCACCGACGGCGGCAGGACGCTGTCCCGGTACCCCTGGTCCTGCTCCTCGAACCACTCCACCGACGGCATCGACACGACCCGCGTCGGGATTCCGTCGGCCTGGAGCTGCTCGCGGGCCTCGACGGCGATGTGCACCTCGGAACCGGTGGCGATCAGGATCACCTGCGGCTCGCCACCGTCGGCCTCGAACATCACATAACCACCGCGGACGGTGTCCTCGTTGGGCTCGTAGGTCGGCACGCCCTGGCGGGTCAGCGCGAGACCGTGCGGGGCGCCCTTGCCGAACTCCTTGGTCCAGCGCTTGAGGATCTCGCGCCAGGCGATGGCGGTCTCGTTGGCGTCGGCCGGGCGCACGAGGTTCAGGCCCGGGATGGCGCGCAGCGAGGCCAGGTGCTCGACGGGCTGGTGGGTCGGGCCGTCCTCGCCCAGGCCGATGGAGTCGTGGGTCCACACGTACGTCACCGGCAGGTGCATCAGGGCCGACAGACGCACCGCGTTGCGCATGTAGTCGGAGAACACCAGGAAGGTGCCGCCGTAGACGCGGGTGTTGCCGTGCAGCGTGATGCCGTTCATCTCCGCGGCCATCGAGTGCTCGCGGATACCGAAGTGGATCGTCCGGCCGTAGGGGTTCGCCCCCGGCAGCGGATTGTCCGCCGGCAGGAACGAGCTGTTCTTGTCGATGGTGGTGTTGTTCGAGCCGGCCAGGTCGGCGGAGCCACCCCACAGTTCCGGGATGATCGCGCCGAGGGCCTGCAGCACCTTGCCGGACGCGGCGCGCGTGGCGACCGCCTTGCCTGCCTCGAAGACCGGGAGCTTCTCCTCCCAGCCGGTGGGCAGCTCGCCCTCGCTCATGCGGTCGAACTCGGCGGCGCGCTCCGGGTTGCCCGAGCGCCACTCCTGGAAGGACTTCTCCCAGTCGGCCTTCGCCGCACGGCCGCGATCGAGGGCCTTGCGGGTGTGCTCGATGACCTCGTCGGCCACCTGGAAGCTCTTGTCCGGGTCGAAGCCGAGGACGCGCTTGGTGGCCGCGACCTCGTCCTCGCCGAGGGCCGAGCCGTGCGCGGCCTCGGTGTTCTGTGCGTGCGGAGCCGGCCAGGCGATGATCGAGCGCATCGCGATGAAGGAAGGCCGGTCCGTGACCTTCTTGGCCGCCTCGATCGCGTCGTAGATGGCGTTCGGGTCGAGGTCGCCGTCCGGCTTGGGCGCCACGCGCTGCACGTGCCAGCCGTAGGCCTCATAGCGCTTGACCGTGTCCTCGGAGACCGCGGTCTCGGTGTCGCCCTCGATCGAGATGTGGTTGTCGTCCCACAGCAGGATCAGATTGCCGAGCTCCTGGTGACCGGCGAGCGAGGACGCCTCGGCGGAGATGCCCTCCTGGAGGCAGCCGTCACCGGCGATGCAATAGATGAAGTGGTCGAAGGGGGAAGTGCCGGGCGCCGCGTCCGGGTCGAACAGACCGCGCTCGTACCGCGAGGCCATGGCCATGCCCACCGCGTTGGCGACACCCTGGCCCAGCGGGCCGGTCGTCGTCTCCACACCCTTGGTGTGCCCGTACTCCGGGTGGCCGGGGGTCTTCGAGCCCCAGGTGCGGAAGGACTCCAGATCGTTCAGCTCCAGGCCGAAACCGGCCATGTAGAGCTGCGTGTAGAGAGTCAGGGACGTGTGGCCGGCGGACAGGACGAAGCGGTCACGGCCCACCCACTGGGGATCCGCCGGGTCGTGGCGCATCACCTTCTGGAAGAGGGTGTAGGCGGCCGGAGCCAGGCTCATCGCCGTACCGGGATGGCCGTTGCCGACCTTCTGTACGGCATCGGCGGCCAGGACGCGGGCGGTGTCGACGGCCCGCTGGTCCAACTCGGTCCACTCGAGGTCTGTTGTGGTCGGCTTGGTGCTCACCCTGGGTCAGGGCTCCTCTCCACATGTCGAATGCCGGTGCACTGGACGCCCACCGGCCGTTGCTGAGCCTACCCCCGTAGGTACGTGCGTCTTTTCGAGTCATTCCAGACTGCCGGGAGTCGTCGTCATCCGCCTCCCGACCGGCCGATCCCCGGTCGGCAAGTGAATACGGAGCCGCTCATCCGACTGCTCAATCGAGCGAGGTTCGGCTCGTGTCCGGTCGCCTTTCCCGGGTCGCGCCGGCCGCTTCCAACACGACCCACCCCCGCGAAGGGCGGGCTGTGGGCAACGTCTAAAGTTGCGTGAGTACGCGCGAGCCTTTACCGGGAATTCACAGCCCGGGCTCGCTGGGATGTCTCTGTCAGGGGTGTACGTGACGGCCGTCGAATCCCGTCCAACGGGTGGGGGCACCGCCCACGCCCTCGAGGCTGCGCGGGAGCTCGGGACGAGCAGCAGCCGGGGCCAACGGCCGTTTGGGGCCCGGGCCAAGGCCTTCGTGGCGCTGACCAAGCCGCGGATCATCGAGCTGCTCCTGATCACCACCGTACCGGTGATGTTCCTCGCCCAGCAGGGCGTGCCGAGCCTGAGGCTGGTGCTGCTCACCTGCATCGGCGGCTACCTCTCCGCGGGTGGTGCCAACGCGCTCAACATGTACATCGACCGGGACATCGACGCGCTCATGGATCGCACCTCGCAGCGCCCGCTGGTCACCGGCATGGTCAGCCCCCGTGAGTGCCTCGCCTTCGGCATCACGCTGGCGGTCGTCTCGACGCTGCTGTTCGGTTTCACCGTCAACTGGCTATCCGCCTGGCTGTCGCTCGGTGCGCTGCTTTTCTACGTCGTCGTCTACACGATGATCCTCAAACGACGTACCTCACAGAACATCGTGTGGGGCGGCATCGCCGGCTGCCTGCCCGTCCTCATCGGCTGGTCGTCCGTCACGAACTCGCTGTCGTGGGCGCCGGTCATCCTCTTCCTCGTCATGTTCTTCTGGACGCCGCCGCACTACTGGCCGCTGTCCATGAAGGTCAAGGACGACTACGCGCGCGTGGGCGTGCCGATGCTGCCGGTCATCGCCTCCAACAAGGTGGTCGCCCGGCAGATCGTCATCTACAGCTGGGTGATGGTCGTGGTCTCCCTGCTGCTCACCCCGCTCGGCTACACGGGCTGGTTCTACACGACGGTCGCCCTCGCGGCCGGCGGCTGGTGGCTGTGGGAGGCGCACGCGCTGCAGAACCGGGCGAGGTCGGAGGCGATGGGCGTGAAGCTGAAGGAGATGCGCCTGTTCCACTGGAGCATCACCTACGTCTCGCTGCTCTTCGTCGCCGTGGCGGTGGACCCCTTCCTCCGGTAGCCGCCGCGGCAGACGTCATCTGCACGACCGACGGGAGGGGTGCGTGGTCAAGGCCACGCACCCCTCCCGTCGCCGTTCGATCTACCCGTCGGTAGCATCCTGGCCATGGCAGACACGCAGCAGGTTGACGAGGGCACGGACGCCAAGCAGGCCGCCAGGGCCGAGCGCAGGGCGACTCGGCTCGCCAAGGAGATCGACGCCTTCGCCAAGGCGCACGGCGGCGCCGAGGGGCAGGTGGCGTACATCGGGCAGCGCGGCGCCAGGATCGTGCTCGTGGGCGAGGACGGCGGCTGGGGTGACCTTGTCGCACCGACGTACGACATCGCCGAGAAGGCCGTGCAGAAGGCCGGAATCACCGTGCACGAGGCCTTCGACGGCGAGTTCGCGGCCAAGGTGAAGACCGGCCCGTACGAGTGGAAGCGCATGGCGGGGATCCAGCTGGGCGGTCCGAGCAACACCTGAGACCGGGTTCACCCGTTAGGACCTGAAGAGGACCGGTCCAGACACGGGGAGTCCGGGTGATCGAAACATCGTCCTTGGTGGACCAGTACTGCCACGGCGTGCTCCGTACCGAGCTGGGCCTCGGCACCTTCGAGGCCCACCTCGCCCGTACGGAGGGGCCGCCGGCGGCCGGCACCACCCTGTTCGACACCCAGACGGGTTTCGCCGTCCGTCGCTGGTGTCCGCCGCTGCTCGGTCTGGAGCCGCACTGCCCGCCCGCCCGCTACCTCGCCCGGCGCCGGGAGCTCGGCGTCCTGGAGTCGGGGCGCAGACTGCTGCGGGGCAGCGGCATCACCACCTATCTCGTCGGCACTGGGCTGCCCGGCGATCTCACCGGGCCGGCCGAGATGGCCTCGGCGGGAGCGGCCGAGGCACATGAGATCGTCCGTCTTGAGCTGCTCGCCGAACAGGTGGCCGACACCTCGGGAACGGTGGAGTCGTTCCTCGCCAACCTCGCCGAGTCCATCCACGGGGCGGCGGCGCACGCGGTGGCGTTCACCTCGGTGGCGGGAGTCCGGCACGGTCTGGCCCTGGCGCCCGAGCCGCCGGGGCCGGGCGAGGTACGCGGCGCGGCGGGCCGCTGGCTCGCCGGCCGCCGGGTCGGCGGCACCCTGTCCGACCCCGTTCTGCTGCGCCATCTGCTGTGGAGCGCGGTCGCCTCGGGCCGGCCCCTGCAACTGCACGCGGGCCTCGGTGAACCGGGCCTGCGGATCGACCGCACCGACCCGGTCCTGCTCACCGACTTCGTACGCGCCACGGCCGGGCTCGGCACGGACCTCGTCCTGCTGCACGGCTATCCGTACCACCGGCACGCGGCGCATCTCGCGGGGGTGTTCCCGCACGTGTACGCGGACCTGGGCGCGGCGCTCGTCCGCACGGGCGCCCGGGCCGCCGACGTGCTCGCCGAGATCCTGGAGCTGGCGCCCTTCGGCAAGCTCCTCTTCTCCAGCGGCGCGCACGGACTGCCCGAACTCCATGTGGTCGGGGCCCAGCTGTTCCGTGAGGCGCTCTCCCGGCTGCTGGGGGACTGGGTCGCCGAGGGCGCCTGGTCGCTGGAGGACGCTCAGCGGGTGGCGGGGATGATCGCCGCGGGCAACGCACTGCGGGTGTACGGGCTGAAGTGAGGCCTGCGGCCACGTGCCGGAGCCGCAGGGCTCCGGCCGGGCGTCACGCGGCCGTCAGGGCCGACTCCGCCGAGGGCCCCGGAAGGCCCGCCGTCGCCTCGGGGCGTTCGCGCAATGCCAGCAGCACCCTGAGCACGCCGATCCACACCAGGCAGGCGCCGAACATGTGCAGGCCCACCAGGATCTCCGGAAGGTGGGTGAAGTACTGGATGTAGCCGATGACTCCCTGGCCCAGCAGGATCAGGAACACGTCCCGGGTGCGGTGCAGCGGGCTCGCGGGCGCGTCGACCGCCTTGAGGACGAACCACAGGGCGAAGGTGAGCGTCACCACGATCCAGGCGAGCACCGCGTGCAGTTTGGCGATGGTCTCCCAGTCGACGGGGATGCGCTCGACTTCCCGGGAGTCACCGGCGTGCGGACCCGCGCCGGTGACCACGGTGCCCACCGCGATCAGCAGCACCGAGGCGACGACCAGGAACCACACCAGCTGCTGCACGGCCTTGCCGACCAGCGGGCGCGGAGCCGCGTCGCCCTCGCGGGTGCGTTGCCACATGAGCGTGGCCACGGTGATCAGCGCGGTGGAGAGCAGGAAGTGGGCGGCGACGGTGTACGGGTTGAGGCCCACGAGGACCACGATGCCGCCGAGGATCGCGTTGCTCATCACGATCCAGAACTGCGCCCAGCCCAGCCGGGTGAGGCCGCGCCGCCACGGCTTCTGCGAGCGGGCGGCGACGATCGCCCAGCCGACCGCCGCGCACAGCACGTAGGTCAGCATGCGGTTGCTGAACTCGATGACGCCGTGGATGCCCATGGCGCCGGTCGTGGTCAGCGAGTTGTCCGTGCACTGAGGCCAGGTCGGACAGCCGAGTCCGGAGCCCGTCAGGCGCACGGCGCCGCCGGTGACGACGATGACCACCGACATGACGAGCGCGGAGAGCGCCGCCCGCTGAACCGTCCGGGGTTCCGGGGTCCAGCGTGCGGCGATGAAGGCGATCGGGTTGCGCACGGCCGCCACGGCGTCGGCGCGAGTCACGTTTGGCACGCCCCTCATGGTAGGGGGCCGCTTGTGCACGGTTTCACGAGGGGTCGGCCCACGGGAGTCCCGCGAGTAGCCGGGAGGTCGAGCAGGGAGCCGCCGGCCGCGATGTTTCCCGATGGCGCGGGGAAGCCGGGGTCACTCCCAGCGGAAGAACTTTCCGGCCGCGGCCAGGCCCACGACGGCCCACACCGCCAGCACGCCCAGGTCGCCCCAGGGCGTACCGGCCCCGTGCTGAAGGACGCTCCGCAGACCGTCCGAGAGCGCGGAGATCGGCAGCAGATCGAGCACGTGCTCGGCACCGGAGGGGAACTTGTCCAGCGGCACGATGACGCCGCCGCCCACGAGCAGCAGCAGGAAGACCAGGTTGGCGGCGGCCAGAGTGGCCTCGGCCTTCAGCGTTCCGGCCATCAGCAGCCCGAGTCCGGAGAAGGCCGCCGTGCCCAGCACCAGCAGGAGAAGCACCGCGAGCGGGTTGCCGTGCGGCGACCAGCCCAGCGCGAAGGCGATCACCGTCAGCAGGACCACCTGGAGGACCTCGGTGACCAGGACGGAGGCCGTCTTCGCCGTCATCAGGCCCCAGCGGGGGAGCGGTGAGGAGGCGAGCCGCTTCAGCACGCCGTACCGGCGCTCGAACCCGGTCGCGATGGCCTGTCCCGTGAACGCCGTCGACATCACGGCGAGCGCCAGTATGCCCGGCGTCAGGAAGTCGACGGCCTTGCCGGCGCCGGTGTCGACGACGTCGACGGAACTGAAGAGGACGAGCAGCAGCGTCGGGATGACCACCGTCAGCAGCAGCTGCTCACCGTTGCGGAGCAGCATCTTCGTCTCGAGCGCGGCCTGCGCCGCGATCATGCGGGGCAGCGGTGCGGCGCCGGGCTTCGGCGCGTGGATACCGACGGTGGTCACGAGCGCAGCTCCCTGCCGGTCAGCTCGAGGAAAACGTCTTCGAGGGTGTGCCGTTCGACGGAGATCCGGTCCGGCATCACCCCGTGCTGGGCGCACCAGGAGGTGACCGTGGCCAGCAGTTGCGGATCGACCTTGCCCACGACCCGGTACGCGCCCGGCGTCAGCTCCCCGGCCGTGCAGTCCGCCGGGAGCGCCTTCAGCAGCGACCCCACGTCGAGGCCCGGGCGGCCGGTGAAACGCAGGGTGTTCTCGGCGCCGCCGCGGCACAGCTCCTCCGGGGAGCCCTGTGCGATGACCCGGCCCCCGTCGATGATCGCGACATCGTCGGCGAGCTGCTCGGCCTCGTCCATGTAGTGCGTCGTCAGGATCACGGAGACCCCGTCGGCACGCAGATCGCGCACGAGATCCCAGGTGGCCCGGCGCGCCTGGGGGTCGAGACCGGCGGTCGGCTCGTCCAGGAACACGAGCTCGGGACGGCCGACGACGGCCATGGCGAGCGCCAGCCGCTGCTGCTGTCCGCCCGACAGCCGCCGGTACGCCGTGCGTCCGCAGCCGCCGAGCCCGAGGCGCTCCATGAGCCCGTCCACGTCCAGCGGATCGGCGTGCAGCTTGGCGACATGGCGCAGCATCTCGTCGGCGCGGGCGCCCGGGTAGACGCCGCCGGACTGGAGCATGACACCTATGCGGGGACGCAGCGCCGAGGCTTCGCGGACCGGGTCGAGACCCAGGACGCGTACCGCGCCGGAATCCGGCTTCCGGTACCCCTCGCAGGTCTCCACCGTGGTCGTCTTGCCCGCCCCGTTGGGCCCCAGTACCGCGGTGATCCCCGCCCGGGCCACCAGGTCGAGGCCGTCCACCGCGGTCTTTGCGCCGTAGCGCTTCACCAGGGACTGGACCTGGACGACCGGCTCACTTCGCATGGGTCCCGAGTCTAGGTAGGCGCGCCGGGCGCGAGACGAGGGGGTCCGGAATCCGGTCGGAGGCCGCATGAGGGCGTCCGGAAACTACTCCTCGCCCGGCCGGTGCAACGGCAGCCATCGCTCCGCATAGGCCACCGCGTCCGCCACGGGGAACAGCCGTACCCCGGCCGCACCCACCTTCCCCCGGACGACCGTACGGTCCCGCTCGAAATCGTGGCCGAGCTCGTCGAACCGGTCCGAGCTGATCGCCACCTCGGTCACCACCTCCCAGCCGGCCGGGCCCGGCCGGCCCACCCGCACCCGGGGCGCGGGTATCCGGTACTCGGCCAGGTGGAAGCTGGTGCAGGTGCTGTAGCCCGCGCCGAGCAGCAGGACACGGGCGCCCATCGCCTCCAGCCGGGCCAGCGGGCTCTTCTCACCGAGCCGGCAGTCGGGAGCGTGTCCGTCGAGGATCGTCCGGGCGCGCGGGCCGATCGCCGCGAACGAGGTCTGCGGATGGGCGCTGCGTGAGGCACCGGGCCAGGTGCGGACGGTCTCCGGTATCACTCCAACCCCGCGTGACGGTGTGACCAGCGGGTCATAGGCAGGCATGGCGTCGCGGATCGTCTCCCACCACTCCTCGGGCACCGGTGGCCTGCTCCACAGCGCGGGGTCCGAGAGGTCACCCGTCTGGGTGGGGACCACGAGCGTGCCCTCGGGACCGAGCACGTCCAGAAGTCCCTGGACCACCGCGAGGGCGCCACCGCAGACCCAGCCGAGGGAGCTGAGCGAGGAGTGCACGAGGAGGGTCTCGCCGGGGGTGACCCCGAGTGCGCGCAGCTGCGTGCAGACGGTGTCCCGGGTGACAAGAGGGCCGGTGGGAGGGGGTGTGGGCATGGTCCGGGAGTCTTGCCGACCGCCGCGGCGGACGCCACCTGTTTTGATCGATCAGGGATCGTTCACGCAGGTCACCTTAGGTATCCCTAAGTGATGCACGGCACCGGTGCCCGGTCGGACGGCGCTTGTCAGGCTCTGAGGAATTACGCAACAATGGCGTTGTGAAAAACGTCGGCGAAGCTCGGGAGACCCCCACGGGGGCCCCGCAGGAGGAGCTCGCGGCTGGGTTGCGGTCGGATCGCTCGACACGCAACCGGGTCGCGCGGTCCATCCTGGACCACGGGCCGTCGACCGTCACCGAGCTCGCCGGGAGGCTGCAGCTCACCCAGGCGGCCGTACGGCGGCACTTGGACGCGCTCGTCGCCGACGACGTCGTGGTGGCCCGAGAGCAGCGCGTGTACGGCGCGCGTACGCGTGGTCGCCCCGCCAAGGTCTTCGCGCTCACGGACTGCGGCCGTGACGCGTTCGACCAGTCGTACGACAAGCTCGCCGCGGACGCCCTGCGCTTCATCAAGGAGCGGTTCGGCGGGGACGAGGCCGTCGTGGCCTTCGCCCGCGCCAGGATCGCCGAGCAGGCCACCGCCTACCGGGAGGCCATCGAGGCCGCCGACCCGGCACAGCGCACCGAAGCGCTGGCCAAGGCCTTGAGCGCGGACGGGTACGCTGCTACGGCGCGCAGCGCCCCGGTCGGCGAACAGCTCTGCCAGCACCACTGCCCGGTCGCCCACGTCGCGGAACAGTTCCCGCAACTGTGCGAGGTCGAGACGGAGATCTTCTCCGATCTGCTCGGCACGCACGTCCAGCGACTGGCGACGATCGCGCACGGCGACGGTGTCTGTACGACGTTCATCCCGAGAGCGCCCCATGCGCCCCCGGCAGCCGAAGCCACAAAGATTTCCAAGACCACCCACAACGCATCTGCCAGCACGGCCGGGAGGAACCCCGCATGACTCTCCCCACGGAGACTGCTCACCCCGAACTCGAGGGCCTGGGCAACTACGAATACGGCTGGGCCGACTCTGACGAGGCCGGTGCCGCGGCGAAGCGCGGTCTGAGCGAAGACGTCGTCCGCGACATCTCGGCGAAGAAGTCCGAGCCGGAGTGGATGACCAAGCTGCGCCTCAAGGGCCTGCGGCTCTTCGAGAAGAAGCCCATGCCGAACTGGGGCTCGGACCTGTCGGGCATCGACTTCGACAACATCAAGTACTTCGTGCGCTCCACGGAGAAGCAGGCGGAGTCCTGGGAGGACCTGCCCGAGGACATCAAGAACACGTACGACAAGCTCGGCATCCCGGAGGCGGAGAAGCAGCGCCTCGTGGCCGGTGTCGCGGCCCAGTACGAGTCGGAGGTCGTCTACCACCAGATCCGTGAGGACCTGGAGGAGCAGGGCGTCATCTTCCTCGACACCGACACCGCGCTGAAGGAGCACCCGGAGCTCTTCAAGGAGTACTTCGGGACCGTCATCCCGGCCGGTGACAACAAGTTCGCCTCGCTGAACACCGCCGTGTGGTCCGGCGGCTCCTTCATCTACGTGCCGCCGGGCGTGCACGTGGAGATCCCGCTCCAGGCCTACTTCCGTATCAACACGGAGAACATGGGCCAGTTCGAGCGGACCCTGATCATCGTCGACGAGGGTGCCTACGTGCACTACGTCGAGGGCTGCACGGCCCCGATCTACAAGTCGGACTCGCTGCACTCCGCGGTCGTCGAGATCATCGTCAAGAAGAACGCCCGCTGCCGCTACACGACCATCCAGAACTGGTCCAACAACGTCTACAACCTGGTCACCAAGCGCGCCGTGGCCTACGAGGGCGCGACCATGGAGTGGATCGACGGCAACATCGGCTCCAAGGTGACGATGAAGTACCCCGCCGTCTACCTGATGGGCGAGCACGCCAAGGGCGAGACCCTGTCCATCGCCTTCGCGGGCGAGGGCCAGCACCAGGACGCCGGCTCCAAGATGGTCCACATGGCGCCGAACACCTCGTCCAACATCGTCTCCAAGTCGGTGGCGCGCGGCGGCGGCCGTACTTCCTACCGCGGCCTGGTCGAGATCGGCGAGGGCGCCGCGGGTTCCAAGTCCAACGTGCTCTGTGACGCGCTGCTCGTCGACACCATCTCCCGCTCGGACACCTACCCCTACGTGGACGTCCGCGAGGACGACGTGTCCATGGGCCACGAGGCGACCGTCTCCAAGGTCTCCGAGGACCAGCTCTTCTACCTGATGAGCCGCGGCCTCTCCGAGTTCGAGGCGATGGCGATGATCGTGCGCGGCTTCGTCGAGCCGATCGCCAAGGAACTGCCGATGGAGTACGCGCTGGAGCTCAACCGGCTGATCGAGCTGCAGATGGAAGGCGCGGTCGGCTGACGGCCGTCCTCGTCCGCAGCAGGCGGCCCGCCTTTCCGCGGCGGGCCGCGGGTCACCACTGACTTAGGAAGAGAGCACAACGACAGCCATGGCTGAGGCCCAGAACTCCCCCACGCTCGGCTCCGCTCGCGCGGGGGGACCCCCACCGGTAGGCAGCACCACCACCGGCTCGATCGCGGTCGCCGCGGAGTCGACCGTCGCCACCCGTATGAGTGCGCCGCCGTCCTTCGACGTGGCGGACTTCCCGGTGCCGCACGGCCGTGAGGAGGAGTGGCGGTTCACGCCGCTGGAGCGGCTGCGCGGCCTGCACGACGGCACCGCGGTGACGAACGGCGCCGGTGTGAAGGTGAGCGTCGAGGCTCCCGAGGGCGTCACCGTCGAGAGCGTCGGCCGGGACGATGCCCGGCTCGGCAGGGCGGGCACCCCGGTGGACCGGGTGGCCGCGCAGGCCTACTCGGCGTTCGAGACGGCCGGCGTGGTCACCGTCCCCAAGGACACGGTGCTCACCGAGCCCGTCCGGATCGCCGTGCACGGCGAGGGCGGGGTGGCCTTCGGTCACCAGGTGATCGAGCTGGGCGCCTTCGCCGAGGCAGTCGTCGTCATCGACCACACCGGTGACGCGGTCCTCGCCGCGAACGTGGAATACGTCCTGGGCGACGGCGCCAAGCTGACCGTCGTCTCGGTCCAGGACTGGGACGACACGGCGGTCCACGCAGCCCAGCACAACGCGCTGGTCGGCCGGGACGCGAGCTTCAAGTCCGTGGTCGTGACCTTCGGCGGCGACGTGGTGCGTCTGCATCCTCGCGTGAACTATGCCGGCACCGGCGGTGAGGCGGAGCTGTACGGCCTGTACTTCACCGACCAGGGCCAGCACCAGGAGCACCGGCTCTTCGTCGACCACAACACCCCGCACTGCAAGTCGAACGTCGCCTACAAGGGCGCGCTGCAGGGCGACGACGCGCACGCGGTGTGGATCGGCGACGTGCTCATCGAGGCCAAGGCCGAGGGCACGGACACCTACGAGATGAACCGCAACCTGGTGCTCACGGACGGCGCCCGCGTCGACTCGGTCCCGAACCTGGAGATCGAGACCGGCGAGATCGTCGGCGCCGGCCACGCCTCCGCCACCGGCCGCTTCGACGACGAGCAGCTCTTCTACCTGATGGCCCGCGGTATCCCGGAGCACGACGCCCGCCGCCTGGTGGTCCGCGGCTTCTTCGCCGAGCTGGTCCAGCAGATCGGCGTCAAGGACATCGAGGAGCGCCTGATCGCCAAGATCGAAGAGGAGCTGGAGGCGTCGGTCGCATGACTGAACCGTCGAAGTTCGTACGCGTCTGCGGGCTGAGCGAGCTGGAGGAGGACACCCCGAAGAGGGTGGAACTCGACGGCACGCCGGTCTCGGTCGTCAAGACCGAGGGCGAGGTGTTCGCGATCAACGACATCTGCTCGCACGCGAACGTCTCCCTCGCCGAGGGCGAGGTCGACGACTGTCACATCGAGTGCTGGCTGCACGGCTCGCGCTTCGACCTCCGTTCCGGAAAGCCCGACGCACTTCCTGCGACGCGCCCCGTCCCCGTTTACCCCGTAAAGATCGAAGGAGACGACGTGCTCGTCTCCCTCACCCAGGAGTCCTGAGGCACCCATGGCAACGCTTGAAATCCGAGACCTGCACGTCACCGTCGAGGCCGACAACGCCACGAAGGAGATCCTCAAGGGCGTCGACCTCACCGTGAAGCAGGGCGAGACGCACGCCATCATGGGCCCCAACGGCTCGGGCAAGTCGACCCTCGCCTACTCGCTCGCGGGTCACCCCAAGTACACGATCACCAGCGGCACCGTTCTGCTCGACGGCGAGGACGTCCTCGCGATGTCCGTCGACGAGCGCGCCCGCGCGGGCCTGTTCCTCGCGATGCAGTACCCGGTCGAGGTCCCCGGCGTCTCCGTCTCCAACTTCCTGCGCACCTCCGCCACCGCGATCCGCGGCGAGGCCCCCAAGCTGCGCACCTGGGTGAAGGAGGTCAAGGAGACCATGGAGCGTCTCAACATGGACCCCTCCTTCGCCGAGCGCAACGTGAACGAGGGCTTCTCCGGCGGTGAGAAGAAGCGCCACGAGATCCTCCAGCTGGAGCTGCTCAAGCCGAAGGTCGCGATCCTCGACGAGACGGACTCCGGCCTGGACGTCGACGCGCTGCGCATCGTCTCCGAGGGCGTCAACCGCGTCCGCGAGACCGGCGAGGTCGGCACCCTGCTGATCACGCACTACACGCGCATCCTGCGCTACATCAAGCCCGACTTCGTCCACGTCTTCTCCGGCGGGCGGATCGTCGAGTCCGGCGGTGCCGAGCTCGCCGACAAGCTGGAGGACGAGGGCTACGAGGCGTACACGAAGGGTGGCGTATCCGCGTGACACAGCTGCCGGGCCTCCTCGACACCGAGGCGATCCGCAAGGACTTCCCCGTCCTGGACCGGCTGGTCCACGACGGCAAGAAGCTCGTGTACCTGGACAACGCGGCGACCTCGCAGAAGCCGCGCCAGGTGCTGGACGTCCTCGGCGAGTACTACGAGCGCTACAACGCCAACGTCCACCGCGGTGTGCATGTGCTCGCCGAGGAGGCCACGGCGCTGTACGAGGGCGCGCGCGACAAGGTCGCCGCGTTCATCAACGCGCCGAGCCGCGACGAGGTGATCTTCACCAAGAACGCCTCCGAGTCGCTCAACCTCGTGGCGAACATGCTGGGCTGGGCCGACGAGCCCTACCGGGTCGACCACGACACCGAGATCGTCATCACGGAGATGGAGCACCACTCCAACATCGTTCCGTGGCAGCTGCTGTCGCAGCGCACCGGCGCGAAGCTGAAGTGGTTCGGCCTCACGGACGACGGCCGGCTCGACCTGTCGAACATCGACGAGATCATCACCGAGAAGACGAAGATCGTCTCCTTTGTGCTGGTGTCCAACATCCTGGGCACGGTCAACCCGGTCGAGGCGATAGTCCGCCGCGCCCAGGAGGTCGGCGCACTCGTCTGCATCGACGCCTCCCAGGCCGCACCGCACATGCCGCTGGACGTCCAGGCCCTGCAGGCCGACTTCGTGGCCTTCACCGGCCACAAGATGTGCGGCCCGACGGGCATCGGCGTGCTGTGGGGCCGCCAGGAGCTGCTGGAGGACCTGCCTCCGTTCCTGGGCGGCGGCGAGATGATCGAGACCGTGTCGATGCACTCGTCGACGTACGCTCCGGCGCCCCACAAGTTCGAGGCGGGCACCCCGCCGATCGCGCAGGCGGTCGGCCTCGGCGCGGCGATCGACTACCTGAGCGCGATCGGCATGGACAAGATCCTCGCCCATGAGCATGCGCTCACCGAGTACGCGGTGCAGCGGCTGAGCGAGGTCCCCGACCTGAAGATCATCGGCCCCACCACGGCCGAAGACCGGGGCGCGGCGATCTCCTTCACGCTCGGTGACATCCACCCCCACGACGTGGGCCAGGTCCTCGACGAGCAGGGCATCGCGGTCCGGGTCGGCCACCACTGCGCCCGCCCCGTCTGCCTGCGGTACGGAATTCCTGCGACCACGCGGGCGTCGTTCTATTTGTACTCCACGCCGGCCGAGATCGACGCACTGGTCGAGGGGCTGGAGCACGTACGGAACTTCTTCGGCTGAAGGGCGTGCTGAAACCGTGAAGCTGGATTCGATGTACCAGGAAGTCATCCTGGACCACTACAAGCACCCGCACGGGCGCGGTCTGCGGGATGGCGACGCCGAGGTGCACCACGTCAATCCGACCTGCGGCGACGAGATCACGCTGCGTGTGAAGTACGACGGCACGACGATCACGGACGTCTCGTACGAGGGCCAGGGCTGCTCCATCAGCCAGGCCTCGGCCTCCGTACTGAACGAACTGCTCGTCGGCAGGGAACTGGCCGAGGCGCAGAAGATCCAGGAGACCTTCCTGGAGCTGATGCAGTCCAAGGGCCGGATCGAGCCCGATGACGCGATGGAGGAGGTGCTGGAGGACGCGGTGGCGTTCGCCGGTGTCTCCAAATACCCGGCGCGGGTGAAGTGCGCCCTCCTGAGCTGGATGGCGTGGAAGGACGCGACGGCCCAGGCGCTGGGCGGAGCCGACGCCGAAAGGAAGACGGCATGAGCGACACCGTGGAGATGAAGCCGGTCTCGGAGGAGGAGCTCCGCGAGGCCCTGATGGACGTCGTCGACCCCGAGCTGGGCATCGACGTCGTCAACCTCGGCCTGATCTACGGCATCCACATCGACGAGTCGGCGAACATCGCCACCGTGGACATGACCCTGACGTCGGCGGCCTGCCCGCTGACGGACGTCATCGAGGACCAGGCCAAGTCCGCCACGGACGGTCTCGTCGGCGAGCTGCGGATCAACTGGGTCTGGATGCCGCCGTGGGGCCCCGACAAGATCACGGACGACGGCCGCGAGCAGCTTCGGGCGCTCGGGTTCAACGTCTGAGACCCACCGGCTTTCCCGGCAGACGAAAGCGGCGGCACCCGACGGGTGCCGCCGCTTTCGTGCTTCTCGTGCTCAGGCCCGGACGTGGTGGGCCGGTCGGTGGGGGCTTCGAAGGCCGGGCGGACGATGTGTGTACAGCCGTACGCATCGATGCGTACACTCGTACACATGGGATACGCCTTCCTGTCCGGGGCCATAGCCGCGGAAGTCGTCGCCACGACCGCCATGAAGTACAGCGAAGGCTTCAGTCGGCTCTGGCCCTCGCTGGTGACCCTCCTCGGCTACGTCCTCTCCTTCACGCTGCTCGCGCAGACCCTGAAGACCGTGTCGATCGGTACGGCCTATGCGATCTGGGCCGGGATCGGCACCGCGACCATCGCCGCCCTCGGGCTGGTGCTGTTCGGCGAGGGGCTGGGACTCGCGAAGATCGCCGGGATCGTGCTGATCATCGGCGGGGTGGTGGTTCTGAACCTGGGAGGCGCGCACTGATGGCCCGCCGGTACGACCCCGAGCGGCGCCAGCGGATCATCGACGCGGCCATCCGGGTCGTGGCCCGGAACGGCATCGCCGGACTGAGCCACCGCTCCGTGGCCGCCGAGGCCGATGTGCCGCTGGGCTCCACGACCTACCACTTCAAGACCCTCGACGAACTCATGGTCGCCGCGCTGCGGCAGACGAACGAAGGCTTCGCCAAGGTGCTCGCCACCAGTGGCCTGGAGGACGGGGAGGGCGATCTGGCGGCCGACCTCGCCCGGGCCCTTGGAGAGTGGCTGGGCGGCGACCGCACGGGCGTCGAGCTGGAGTACGAGCTCTACCTCGCCGCCCTGCGCAGGCCCGCCCTGCGTCCCGTCGCCGCCGAGTGGACGGAGGAGACCGCCGAGCGGCTCGCCCGGCGCACCGACCCGGTCACCGCACGGGCCCTGCTTGCGCTGATGGACGGGATCTGCCTCCAGGTGCTGCTGACGGGGGCGCC
This sequence comes from Streptomyces sp. CA-106110, assembly GCF_050936285.1. Taxonomy (NCBI): domain Bacteria; kingdom Bacillati; phylum Actinomycetota; class Actinomycetes; order Kitasatosporales; family Streptomycetaceae; genus Streptomyces; species Streptomyces sp. CA-106110. The sequence continues at coordinate 8,882,290 of NZ_JBNJNB010000001.1, forward strand.
GTACGACGAGCGGTACGCGCGGGAGGCGCTGGCACGGGTGATCGCCTGACCCGACTCCCCCGTGCTGCGCCGTACCCGGGCCCACCTGCCGAGACGCTGGCTCACCGGTTCGCCCGCGCAGGCCCCGCCACGTTAGGTTTCCCCTATGACCGACACGACTGCTCCCCGTACCACCGGTGCCGTGGCCGCCGGACTCGCCACGGTCGCCGCCGACGGCACCGTTCTCGACACCTGGTTCCCCGCGCCTGAACTGGCCGCCGAGCCGGGCCCCTCCGGCACCGAGCGGCTGTCCGTCGAGCGTGCCGTGGAGCTGCTCGGCGAAGGCGCCGCGAAGGCCATCGGCCCCGACCCCCGCCGGGGTGTCGAGGTGGTCGCGGTCCGCACGGTCATCGCCTCCCTCGACGAGAAGCCGATCGACGCGCACGATGTCTACCTGCGCCTCCACCTGCTCTCGCACCGCCTGGTCAAGCCGCACGGCCAGAGCCTCGAAGGCATCTTCGGCTTCCTCTCCAACGTCGCCTGGACCTCGCTCGGCCCGGTCGCCGTGGACGACGTCGAGACGGTACGGCTGAACGCCCGTGCCGAGGGCCTGCACCTCCAGGTGACCTCCATCGACAAGTTCCCGCGCATGACGGACTACGTCGCGCCCAAGGGCGTCCGTATCGCCGACGCGGACCGGGTCCGGCTGGGCGCGCACCTCGCCGAGGGTACGACGGTCATGCACGAGGGCTTCGTGAACTTCAACGCGGGCACCCTCGGCACCTCGATGGTCGAGGGCCGCATCTCGGCGGGCGTCGTGGTCGGCGACGGCTCGGACATCGGCGGCGGCGCCTCCACGATGGGCACGCTCTCCGGCGGCGGCAACGTCATCATCGCCATCGGCGAGCGCTGCCTGATCGGCGCCGAGGCGGGTGTCGGCATCGCGCTCGGCGACGAGTGCGTCGTCGAGGCCGGCCTGTACGTCACCGCGGGCACCCGGATCACCATGCCCGACGGCCAGATCGTCAAGGCCCGCGAACTCAGCGGCGCCTCCAACATCCTCTTCCGCCGCAACTCGGTCACCGGCGCTGTGGAGGCCCGCCCGAACAACGCGGTGTGGGGCGGCCTGAACGAGATCCTGCACAGCCACAACTGACCACCGGCGGCCGTCACTTGCGGCCGCCTCGTCGATCACCGCTCTGAACTGTCGGCAGTTGTCGAGGTCGGTCACCATCGAGCGCCCTTCCACGGCCCCAGGAGGGCCCGGGAGGGCGCTCGTGCGTTGAGAGATACACCGCCTTGTAAGTTCGATCCGGTGGACTCAACTGGCCCCCTAAGCAAGGCAGTTAGGGTCATCACGGTTCGCGCTGGGCTGCCGCTGTCTGCCGGCGTTGATGTCAGGGAGCGAGCTCGCCGGCAGATGCCTGCCGGTCTGGCCCCACGCGAGAAGGCCCTACCCGGCCTGGGATCGGCCAACAGCGTCAACTCCCCGCACCGCCGACGGCACTTGCGAGGTAGGTCGGCTACTCGGCTGACCTGGGGAATTGCCCTGCTAGCGATGGGGCGTTGTTCTTCCCGCCCTCCGCCGAGATTTCCCCTGGCTCCCCGCTCGATCTGGCACGGTTGTGGCATGGGGCCGCTTCGGTGGCTAGCGACAGACGGGACGGCCACGGTACCGCGCGGTCTGCGAAAGGCTTCCGCTGACGAGGGCTCTGGTCCTATCGTCTGAGCCCATGATCAGAAACGGCGCTCCACTGCCCCCGACGGTCTACCCGCTCGCCAAGGGGCGTCTGTGGGTCATGTTGGCTGGCTCTCTGCTCTTCGTCGCTCTGGGCATCGTTTTCCTGGTCGCCCACAGCACCGCGAAGATGACTGTGGCGGGGGCGCTGGCCGCGCCCTTCTTCGGGTTCTGCTCGTGGATCATCATCCAGCGCCTGCTCCGCGACCGACCGGAACTGGTGCTGGACGACGCGGGAGTGGACCACGTGAGGCTGGGCCGGTTCGGCTGGGACGAGATAGCCGCCGTGCGGATACGCGAGCAGCGGGTACGTAACACCTCGCAGCGGTTCATTGAGCTGGTGCTGCACGACCCGGACGCCTATCTGGCTCGAGCACCCAAGCTCGTCCGCAGCACCGCGTCCATGAACGCACGACTCGGCTTCGGTCCGGCCAACATGGCCACGAACGCCTTGCCGGTGCCGCCTGAGGCGGTCCTGGACGCAATGCGGCGCTACCGCCCCGGACTCGCAGTACAGCACTGAGCGCGCCCGTTGCCCGACCGGCGCCGGCACTTTGCCAGTACCACGCGCGGCTGTCGAGCGCCGCGGCCGTCCGCCGTCGTTGGCGTCAGCGCTGCCGTCACTGCGGTCGGCCGCAGCTTCTGTGACCAATGCTGTGGGCCTTGAGTCCGTACGGGGATGCCATCTTCAACGAGCGGCAGGTTGCCCTTGCTGCTCACGGAACTTGATCGGCTTCCCGAAGCCTACGGTGGGATCTGGGTAGACCAGGTCGAGAGCTGTGCACCATCGTTCAGAGCGGAACGCACCGGTATCTCTGGTCCGTCTGAGCGATCCAGAAAACCGTCGTGCTAAGGAGGAACCGTCCCTGAGGTCAGATGGCCTGGGCGCCTTCACCGTGCCGGATACGGTCGAACAGGCTCTGACGGTGGGTGGCCAGGCCCCCGCCGGGGACAGGGACAGGGCTGCCCGACAGGGTGTACCACTCGTCGGCGCCGGTGTACTGGACGCTGACGTGCGCGGTGCGCCCGTCGTCCCCGAGGGTGGTGTGGACGGTGAGGTCACATGACGCCGACCTCGTCGGTCATCGCGCCGCCCGGGCCAGCGGTGACGTCAGGGAAAGCTCCACGCCGACAAGGGATACGACTACGATCACCCGCGGCGATGGTTACGTAAGCGGGGCATCACACATCGCATTGCCCGCAAGGGCATCGAGACCGACTGGCTTGGGCCGGCACCGATGGACCGTAGAACGCACCATGTCCTGGCTTGCCGGATGCCGACGACTGCACCGCCGCTACGAGCGCAGAGCCGAGCACTTCCTCGCCTTCATCAGCATCGCCTGCACCCTCATCTGCTACCGCAGGCGTACCAAATGAGGTGACTTCTTAGGAGCGACGGTTGGGTAATCTGGGGTGTGACCTGCGGGTTCCCTACCTTGGACGTATCCGGTAGCACGTACTCCTGTGCACCCCGATTCCCCCGGGAGTCCCTGCGTGCTCTGGCACGCGAGTGGCGCGCTTTCGTAGAACCAGAGCCTGGCTTCGCGGGTGGCTGCCGCAGCCCCTCACGGCCTCACCTGGGCTGCGAGTAGCACTCGGGGGCGCCCCCGCCCCCGCCCTCGCGTCAGCGACGCGCTCTCTTCATTCGCTTATCGAACCGGCCGATGAGCTTTGCATCGAAATGGGCGAACCGCTCTGGGTCGTTGTCGACTAGTTCCAGAGCGATCCTGGCCATGTCTGCGCGACCTGTCGCGTACTCCTGATAGAGCGACCAGATCCCCTCTCGGGCTGCTATCTGGCAGTCCAATTCAATCTCTGGCGCACCGGCCTCGACTTCGGTCCAGTGCGATTCTCCGCCCACGCAGCGTATTAGGTAGGTGAGCAATTTGATGCGCAGCGTATCGCTTAGATCTTCGCTGAGGGCCGCCATGATTAGCGATGTGACGGGCGCTGCCACATCGAAAAGAAGCGACTGGTTGTAGACGTGCCCTTCTAGTAGGGCTTGGTCAGGTAGGGGGCGAGCGTGTCGTATCAGGGCCAGGGTCTTCGGCAGGTGGGGCACGCCCCGGCCCAGCAGACGAGGAGGACTTGGAGCCCGGCCACGACCTGGTAGATCGTCAGACCGTGGCCGGTGCTGGCGGGCACAGTCGCTCCAGGGTGCAGAACGCCTGCGCCACCGAGGCCAGCGTGAGATGTCGCAGGAAGCCCTGGTAGGTGCGTCCCTCGAAGTGGCCCAGCCCCAGGGCGGTCTTCAATTCCCGGTAGTCGTGCTCGACCCGCCAGCGGATCTTCGCCAGCCGCACCAGGCGCCGCAGGGGAACGTGGGCGGGCAAGGTGGACAGCCAGTACTTGGTCGGCTCCGGCTCTTTGGCGGGCCACTCGGCCAGCAGCCAGCACACCGGCAGGTCCTCACCGGGGTGCGCCCGGCGGACCCGCGCTCCGGCCGGCCGGACCCGCAGCGCGACGAAGTACGAGCGCAGCGGCCCCTTCGAGCCGCGCCGCCAGGTGACGCGGTGCCGTGCGCCGCGCCCGGCGGCCAGCACGATCTCGCGGACCGACACCGGCTTGTCCCGGTAGCAGGGCACCGGCGGCCGCCCGGTGCCCGACCACGGCGGGGCGGTGCGCGCCGCCGTCTGGGGCAACACCGCGGTATCCGACCGCACCCCGACGACATACGCGATCTCCCGCTCCTCCAGTGCCAGGCGAAAGGCCCCGTCCTGCCCGTAGCCCTCGTCGGCCACCACCAGCGGCGGATCCAGGCCCCAGCAGCGCAGCTCGTCGACCATGTCCACGGCCAGCTGCCACTTCGGCACGTGCCCGACCTCATCGGGGACGCGCGCCCGACGGCGCCGCAGGACGGCGCTCTCGGGCTCGTCTGCGGTGGCCGGATCCCATTCGGCGGGCAGGAACAGCCGCCAGTTCACCGGGCAGGAGGCGGCGTCGGTGACCAGGTGCAGACTCGGCGCGACCTGGCAGTTGGCGGTCTTGCCCAGCGCGCCGCAGTACTGCGCGGCCACCCCCGGGGAGGCATGACCGTCCTTGGGGAAGGACACGTCGTCGATCACCCAGGCTGCCGGGTGGATGGCCGGCTCCATCCGCCAGGCCAGCTCGGCCAGCACCATCTGGTGCGACCACGGGGAGTCGGCCAGGAACTGCTGCAGGCCCTGCCGGTCCACCCCCAGCCGGGCGGCCATCGGCTCCATCGACTTGCGCCGCCCCGCGCCCAGCAGCCCCCGCACATACCGCTCGCCCCACCGCCGCTGATCCACCCGCCCGAACGAGCCGAACACCTCGGCCGCGAGCGACTCCAACCGCTGTTGGGCCTCCGTGAGCTCCTGCGGTGTCATTCCCCTCACCTCCGAGAGACGACACACCGCTACTCACCCAAGGTAACCAAGCCCTACTAGGGACGACTCTGCAAACTCAGCTGGGGTTCTGGCTTCGAGCAAATTGGCAAACGTCTTAGGGATATGGGTGCCTGTCTTGCCGCAACCGCAACGCAGGGAAGCCCAATCCACCCGCTCGGCCTGAATCAACGACGGCCTGATGCTCATGCCTGCACAACTGACCATCGGCGGCTGTGACCTGCGGCCGCCTCGTCGATCACCGCTCTGAACTGTCGCTGAGCTGTCGGCAGTTGTCGAGGTCGGTCACCAACGAGCGCCCTTCCACGGCCCCAGGACGGCCCGGGAGGGCGCTCGTGCGGTGAGGGAGACCACCGCCTTGTGAGGGCGGCGTGATCGGCGGCGTGGAGCTCCAGGGCAGTCAGGCTGTAGCGGCAACCCAGGCGAACGGCTCATCTCAACTGCGGCGAGCCGTCGTTGATCGTGGTTGACCACACGATGTGGCACGGCTGTGGCAGGCCACTGCTTCGCCCCGAGAGCGTTGTTCAGTCGGAAGCTACGGACTTGGCTTCTCGGTGTGTGGTCGGTCAAGGCAGGATCTCGACGTACCCGTCGGTTCCGTGCACGCGGATCCGCTGCCCGTCCCGGATCAGCCGGGTGGCCTGCTCCACGCCTACGACGGCCGGCAAGCCGTACTCCCGGGCGATCACCGCGCCATGGGTCATCAGGCCGCCCACCTCCGTCACCAGGCCCGCGACGCCGACGAACAGCGGCGACCAGCTGGGGTCCGTGAAGGTCGTGACCAGGATGTCGCCCGCTTCGAGATCGGCCTCCGCCATGTCGAGGATGACGCGGGCCCGTCCCTCGATGGTCCCGGCGGAAACCGGTAGGCCGATCAGGGCGCCGGCCGGCACGTCGTCGCGCCGGTACGCCCCGGTCAGGGCCTCACCATCCGATGTGAGCACCCGGGGCGGAGTGAGCGCGTGGTACGACCGGAACGCGTCCTTGCGCTGCTGGATGAGCTGGTCATCCACCTGGTTCGAGCGCACGACCTCGTGGAGTTCCTGGAACGTGAGGTAGAAGATGTCCTCCTTCTCAGGCAGCACGTCGGACTGTACGAGGCGCTCGGCCTCCGCCAGCAGGGCCTGCTTGTAGACGAAGTAGCGGCTGATGATGCCGTACTTCGGGTACTCCCGGTACCCGATGAAGGTTCTGACCCGGTCGATCATCCGCTTGGTCTCGTCGGCTTTCCGGTCCCCGTCCGGCAGGGCCCGCAAGCGTGACAGCACGTCCTGTTCCTTCTTCTGCGCCTTCTGCCTTCCTTGCTCGAAGCGCCGCTCGGCGGCGCCCGGCTCGAAGTTCCTGACGTTGTCGAGGATCACGGGCACGAGCGTGGTGGGGCGCTCGCGCCAACGTGGCCTCGTGATGTCGATCTCGCCGACACAGCGCATGCCGTACCGGTCGAGGTAGGCCTCTATGGCGTCGCGCGCTTCGGTCCCGCCCGCGAGCTTCGCCAGCTCGTCCAGGAAGTCCTCGTCCTGGACGTCCTGCAGGAACGCCACCACCTCCGGCTGCGGGCGGATCACGTCCGCGACGTCGAGCAGCGCCAGTCCCATCTCCGAGGTGACGTTGTCGGGGGCGGACAGCGTGAGCGTGTCAGCCACGTTCTTCTCGCCCAGCCACTCCTGCAGCTTGTCGTTGAGCCACCACGTGGCCTCCATCCCCGCCATGATCGCCTGAATGTTCAGCGGATCACTGAGGACCCGCTTGTGCTCCTCGAAGGCCTCCAGCAGGAAGTCGAACAGCGCCGGTCCGGTCTTCGTCCGGATGTCGCGCTCCAGGGCGGCGATGTACGCCTGACTGCGCTCGATCAGCTCGGTGACGATGGCCGGATCGGTCTCGATCGGGGCGGACGCGCCCCTGGCTGGCGGCCCGCCGGGACCCGCGTCCGGGAGCGACGGGACGAAATCGTCGCGGTCGAGGACGGTCTCCAGAGCGTCCCTGACCAGCGGATCGCCTCTCCCCATGGCGTCCAGGAGGCCGGCGCGGCCCGCAGGCGAGGCCAGGCGCCGGGTGACGTCGACGAACAGCCTCCCGCCCGCCTCGTGCATCGGCACCATGGCTGTCAGCTGCCACATGGAGAGCCCCAGGGGCTTCATGGGGTCGGTCATCATCTGCCCATGGCCTACGGAGACGTAGACGTGATTCTCCTGGTCGCCGGCCTCGGGAATGGGGAACAACGTCGTGATCGGCCGGCTCTGGACGAACCGGAAGCCATCATCGACCAGGCACCACTCGATGTCCTGCGGGCGGCCGAAGTGCGCTTCGATCCGCCGCCCGAGCTGCACGAGCTGCACGACCTGCGCATCCGTCAGCGCCGGCTGCTCCTGCTGCTGCGAGTCGATCGCCACTACCTGCGTACCGCCGGCCGGCAGGGCGTGAATGGCACGCTGTTTGGCGGCGATCGCCTTGGCGACGACTTCGCCGTTTCGCACCTTGAAGACGTCCGGGTTCACCAGGCCGGAGACCAGGGCCTCGCCGAGGCCGAAGCCGGCGTCCACGGTGGCGACCTTCCGGTTGTCCGTGACGGGGTCGGCCGTGAACAGGATGCCGGCCGCATGCGGGAAGACCATCTGCTGCACGACCACGGCCATGTGGACCGTACGGTGGTCGATGCCGTTCCGCCGGCGGTAGGTCACGGCCCGCTCGGTGAACAGCGATGCCCAGCACCGACTGACGTGCTGGAGGATTGCTGCCGGCCCCACGACGTTCAGGTACGTGTCCTGCTGGCCGGCGAAGGAGGCCGTCGGCAGGTCCTCTGCCGTCGCGCTGGATCGGACGGCGTAGGCGGCTTGCTCGCCGAGCCCGGCGAGCACGCGGGTGATCGCCGCCGCGAGATCGCCCGGGATGGCAATCCCTTCGATGGTTCGGCGAATCTGCGCGCTGAGCGTGCGGATCGCCTCCCGGTCGTCCGGGTCCAAACGCGACAGCTGATCGAGCCGACCGTCGATCGACGGCGCTTCCGCCATGATCCGCCGGAAGGCGTCCGTGGTCACGCAAAAGCCCCCCGGCACGCGGATGCCTTCGATCCGCGACAGCTCGCCCAGGTGCGCGGCCTTGCCACCGACGACGGCGACCTGCGTCTCGTCAACCTCTTGAAGACCCAACACGTACTGCTTGATCATTGCGATACCTCCGAGGCAGCCATGCCCCGTTGCACTGCGGTGGCCGATCGAATCACCGGCGCCTCCAACTCTGTCGAACCTCTTGTCGGGCGCGTCCTCATCTCTGGTTGCCTTCCCATCGATGAGTCGGCCGTCCGCTCAGCTCTCTCGGGCGGCGCGCACCCCGTACCTCCGCGCCGAGCGCCCGCAACCCCCATACGCCGACGACAACACACGCACTTCGTGCCCCCGTTTCCGCAGGTTGCGGGCACGGCCGACGATTGTGCGCCGTGACCCGGGTCTTGCGGCAAGCCCCCCAGGGCGCTATACGTTGAGAGTGGCAAGGAGAAGGCTCTCCTTGCCTTTGCTTTTTGCCGTCCAATGGAACTGGCAAGCCTCTCGCGAAGCGGTGGCGCGCTGCGTACGGGTACGCGTCGTTGGCCCTCACGGATCTCCTCCTGCGCGTCACCCAGCCTCAGTGCCGGTGGCCTCGGCGCTTGTATGGGCGCGGTGCGGCGCGGATAGCCTCTGGCCATGCCGAGCTTCGAGATCACACCGATAGGTACGATCCGGAACAACCGGACGGATGTCCAGCACACGGACAACTGGGGTGCCGTCCGCAGCACGATCACCATCGACGAGCGCTTCGGCGAGGCGTGCCTCCAGGGTCTGGAGGGCTTCTCCCACGTGGAGGTCCTCTTCGTCCTCGACCAGTTCCCGGAACAAGACGATTACCGCGAACCCCGCCCCTACCGCGGCCGCTCCGACCTCCCGCCCGTCGGCGTATTCGCCGGCCGCGGCCCCCGCAGACCGAACCGCATCGGGGTGACGTCCTGCACCATCGAATCCGTCCACGGCCGCGAATTGACGGTGGTGGGCCTCGACGCGGTCTCGGGCACCCCGGTCATCGACCTGAAGCCGACGATGGCGGAGTTCCGCCCCGTGAACATCAAGCAGCCGGAATGGGTCAGCCGCCTGATGTCGGAGTACTTCCAGCCGTAGGCAGGGTGCGGGGGTGAAGCTCAATGCGACGGTGGACGGGACGGGAGCTCCCCGCGCACGCCACTATGGACCCGCACCCGGGAACGGCGCCCTCTCCGTCCCGGTGCCGGCCGATCCCCCCGGAGGCATGCTCTTGATCGGGCCGCTCTACGCGGTGATCGACTCATCCCCACCGGCACTGTCCACGTGTGGGCGCGCGTCGGCGCAGCCGGCGCGGAGCGGCCCGTAGGCGGGAGCATGCATGCCGGATGCTCGCGGCGGAGGGGGAAGGCTCGGTTACTCCTTGCGCGGGGGTGGTGTGCCGGAGGCCCGTGCGTGTGAGGGTGCGGAGTCCAGGTCGGCCCAGATGACTTTGCCGCCGGATTCCGGGCGGGTGCCCCATCTGCGGGACAGCTGGGTGACCAGGAAGAGGCCGCGGCCGTTTTCGTCGATGGCGCGTGCGTGACGCAAGCGTGGGGAGTTGGCGTCGGTGTCGAATACTTCGCAGGTCAGGACTTGATGCTGGATCAGACGCAGTCCGATCGGGCCGGTGCTGTGGCGGATGGCGTTGGTGACCAGTTCACTGACGATCAGTTGCGTGGGGTCCTGGAGACCTTCCAGGCCCCATTCGGTCAGCTGACGGGCTGCCATGTGCCGGGCGCTGCGGACAGCGGTCCGGTCGTTCGGCAGCGTCCAGGAGGCGACCTGGGCGGGATTGAGAGAGCGGGTCCGCACCAGAAGCAGGGTGACGTCGTCGGACGGTGCCTGACGCGGGCGGGGCTGCGTCGCTCGGGTGCACAGGTCTTCCAGGGCGCGATCCGGTTGGGCCAGGGCGGCGGCCAGGCGGCGCATTCCCACGTCGATGTCGTGGTCGCGGGTTTCGATCAGGCCGTCGGTGTACAGGGCGAGGAGAGTGCCCTCGGGCAGTTCCAGCTCCACGGCCTCGAAGGGAACCCCCAGCCCGATGCCGAGTGGGCTTCCGGTGGGCAGGTCGGGGAAGGTGACCCGGCCCTGCGGGTCGATGATCGCGGGCGGAGGGTGCCCGGCCCGTGCCATGGTGCACCTTCGGGTGATCGGGTCGTAGACGGCGTACAGGCAGGTGGCGCCTACAACCGTGGGGGCCTGGTCCGCGGCGTCGACGTCCGCCTCGGCCAGTCGCTGGAACGTGCCATCGAGACGGGCCAGCAGTTCGTCGGGGGGCATCTCCAGGTCGGCGAGCGTGCGTACGGCGGTGCGGAGCCTGCCCATGGTCGCGGCGGCGTTGATGCCGTGTCCGACGACATCGCCGACGACGAGGGCCACCCGGGCGCCGGACAGCGGGATCACGTCGAACCAGTCGCCTCCGACGCCGGCTTCCGTGTCGGCCGGCAGGTAGCGCCAGGCCGCCTCGACCGCCGCGCCGCCCATCAAACGGTGGGGCAGCAGGTTGCGTTGGAGCGCGAGGGCCGCGGTGTGTTCGCGCGTGTATTGGCGGGCGTTGTCCAATGACAGCGCGGCCCGGGTGACGAGCTCCTCGGCCAGGAGCAGGTCATCCTCGTGAAAGGGGACGGGGTCCTCGGTGCGGAGGAACAGCGCGATACCCAGGACGGCGCGCCGCGCAATGATGGGCACGATCATCAGGGAATGTGTCCCGTGCTCACGGATCTTTTGCGCCCGCGTCGGGTCGTGGTCGATCCATGCCCCAGGAGAGGTGTCCAGCACCGGTTCCAGGTAGGACCTCCCTGTGCGCAGAACGCCGGCGTGCGGCAAGGTTGCGGGGACGAAAACCGTCTCCCCTGGCGCAAAGGACGACTCCGGGACTCCTGGGTGGATCGAGGCCTGACCGGCACGGAGGAAAACGGGAGGGCGACCGCTCATCGTGTCGATTCGGGTCGGGGGCTCTTCGCCGAACGGGACGGACTCCCCCAGGTCGACGTAGGCGTAGTCGGCCAGCAGGGGCACGGCAAGATCGGCCAGTTCCTGCCCGGTCTGCATGATGTCCAGGGTGCTGCCGATACGCGTGCGGGCCTGGCTGAGGATGGCAAAGCGCTCGCGCGTCCGCTGATTGCCGGTGACATCCACGCTGATGCAGCACACCCCCAGTGTCGTGCCGTCCGCGTCCTGGAGGCAGAAGTACGAGACCGAGAACGCATGCTCCCGGCGCGGATCTTCCGTCGGCCACACACGGTACTCGTGGACCGCGGTGGTGCCGTTCCGCAGCGCCTGCTGCATCACCGCTTCCAGGGCTTCGGCCTCGAAGCCGGGCAGGGACTCGGTGATTCGACGGCCGAGCCGCCGGTCGCGGGAGATGCCGTCGTGGCTCTCTATTGTGTCGTTCACCCAGACGCAACGCAGCTGCGGGTCACGAACGACGATGCCGATCGGCGCGTGGGTGAGAAGCGACTCCCGCACCGATCCGTTTCCCGCGTCCCGGGAGAGCGTGCCGATGTCGGTGGCGGACACAAGCCACCGGAAGGTTCCGTCCTGCCCCCTCAACGTCGAGATCCGATGATTGAGGTCCAGCATGCGGCCATCGCGATGGCGCACCGTCATCATGCCCGACCAGTCATTTTGGGCACGGCACTGCTCGATCAAGGCCGATATCGTCGGCGTTTCCCCGGAAGACGGCAGCACGAGTGCGGCGGACCGGCCCACCACGTCCCCGGCGGAGTACCCGAGAAGCCGCTCGGCGGCCTGCGTCCATGCGACCACCGTTCCACGCTCGTCGAGCATCGCGACCGCTGACTCGGGCATCTCGCGCATATTCAAACGCTCACCAAAGGTCACCCTGTCCGCGCTGGTCATCGAGCTGTCCTCCTCACCCAGGTGGCTGTCGCTCTCACGCGGGTCGGCTGCGGCGACCAGGACCACGGCGGGGTGGACGGCTGGAGCAGCATGGGTCCCGGCAGGACGTGGACGACCTCGGCCGGGTCCCGCCGAGATCAATCCGACCAGATTTGCACCTTTTGGGTATTTGACCGGACGGAGCTCCGATCTGTGACAGGACTGCAGCCGCGGCTGATGCCAACGCGGCCCCCGGCCGCCGCAGGTCCGCAGGAGGGGGTAGAACATGCGGGCACCGCAGATCCGACAGAGCGGCGGCCCGACCTCCCGGGATGCGCAGACCACAGCCGCGCACCCCTTGCATCCCAGACTCGACCGCATGCATGACAAATGGCCGACGTGGCGCTTCAACGCCCGACAGGTGCCTTGAGGCTCTCAAGCGGGCGACGCTGCACCGCGGTCCGAGCGACGCCTATGCCTCCCCGGCGCTCGGCAGCATGGCTGGTCCCGTTGACGGTTCGCGCGCGCGGCTGTGGATCAGAACGGAACTGCTCGCCGTCCGCTGGAGTCCATCGGGGCAGTTCTGACCGTGGCTCGTCCATCTAGGGGCAATGCCGTTGATTTAGGCCTCGGGCGTAGGTTCCTGGGTAGTGGTCCCAGGGGGTGGTTCGGGTGTCTGCGCGCGTGTCTGAGTTATCGGGTCTGGGGCTGTTGACCTGGGTGTATCCACCGGGGTTGGTGGATCGGGTGGTCGCGGCTTGCGGTTGTGCGGAGCAACGCAAACGGCTGCTTCCCGCGCGGTTGGTGGTGTACTTCGTGCTGGGGCTGGCGCTGTTCTCTCCGGTTCCGTATCTGGAACTAATGCGGCACCTGGTGGAGGGTCTGCGGGGCCAGGGACTGCTGGGCGACTGGCACGTGCCGACGAAGTCCTCGCTGTTCCGAGCCCGGCAGCGGCTGGGCTGTGAGCCCCTGCGGGTGCTGTTCGCCATGACCGCCAAGTCGATGGCCACCGAGGCGACACCCGGCGCGTTCTGGCGGGGACTGCGGCTGCTAGCGGTGGACGGGACGTGCTGGGACGTCGCGGACAGCGAAGCCAACGAGACCGCGTTCGGACGTCCGGGCAACGGCCGCGGGCCGGGCAAGAGCGCGTTCCCGCAGGTGCGGATGGCTGCTTTGGTGGAGGTGGGCAGCCATGCGGTGCTGGACGCGGAACTCGCCGGCTGCCGCACCGGGGAAGTCACCCTGGTCGGTCGCCTGCCACGGTCACTCGGCCCGGGCCAGCTCGTCCTGGCCGACCGCGAGTTCCTCGGTGTCCCGTTGTGGCAGGCCTTCACCGCCACGGGCGCCGATCTGCTGTGGCGGGTGCCCGTCAACCGCGTCCTGCCGGTCATCAAGCAGTTCCGGGATGGGTCATGGCTCTCACGGATCCGGGCAAGCAGCGGCCCTGCCCGGCAGGAGCCGGTCACCGTCCGGGTCCTGGCCTACCAGCTCAAGGGCCGGGGCAGTGAGGGTGCAGCTGACCGCTACCGGCTGGTCACCACCCTGCTGGACGCCCGACGCTATCCGGCCCGACAGCTGGCCGCGCTCTACCGCGAACGCTGGGAGGTCGAGTCCGTCTTCGCCGAGATCAAGACCCATCAGCGCGGCGCCCGTGTCGTGCTCAGCAGCAAAACCCCCGATGGTGTCCGTCAGCAGATCTGGGCGCACCTACTGGTCCACCATGCCCTGCGCGAACTCATGCTGAGAACGGCCGCCACCCGTGGCCTGGACCCCGACCGGGTTCTCCTTCACCGAAACCCTGCGCTCTGCCCGCCGCAGTGTGACTGTCACGCCGGGCAGCTTTTCCCCTGACCTCCTCGTCAGAGCCTTGGCAATGCTCCAGCAGGACCTCCTGGAACGACTCCTGCCCGCCAGACGCCTGCGCAGCCAGCCCCGAGTCGTGAAACGCAAGATGTCCAACTACCGGCTCAAACGGGCTGAACACCATGCCGGACCCCAACCCGCCCGCACCGGCACTCAAGCCATCCTCATCACAAGACCCCAACCCGCAGACCCGTAACGCAACGGCATTGCATTTAGGGGCTCTCTTACGGATCAACGGGTCTTAGGGGGCCGCGGGGTCGGTCGAACTGTCAACTGCGACGATCTGACTGTGAGCTATGACCTTGCTGTATGGGAGGGTGAACGTCCTCTCGACAACTACGAAGCAGGCGTGGTCTACGACGACCTGTATGCGCGCTACCTCGAGTCGGATGATGTCTTCGTGCCTCCGGCGCCGCGCATCGTGGCCTACGTCGAGGCGCTCCTCCAGCGATACCCGGACCACATCGACGGTCCCATTGTGTGGGCGTCCCCGCCGGTGATCGAGGAGGCGTCGGGGCCGATCTTGTGCATGCTCATGCCCTATAGGAAGGCCGAGGAGGTGTCTGACTACGCTGCTTCGCTAGCGCGGGAGTTCGGGCTCGTCTGCTACGACCCGCAGGGAGAATGTCTTCGGCCCTAGGCCCCTACTCAGGGCCGTATCTCGCTTGCGGCCCCATGGGTCGGCCCGCGCTTGCGTGGGCCCTTGATGATCTAGGGAAAGTTCTACCGCGCGGCTGCTGATGGTCAGTTCTGGATGGGATGAACTGCCGCCCGCCGTGGCTCTCAGGCGGTGCCGTCCAAAGCCTTGATGGGGCGGATCGCGATCTGGGGGTCTGCCTGAGCCCGGATCCACCGGCTTGATTTCGGTGTGATCGTTTCGGGGTCGTGCAGGCCGTGTCGGGGTTGAGTTGCGGATTCGGGCGTGGGGTGGCCGCTGGTCTGTCCAGCTCTTCCACTTTTCCGCAGGTCTCGGGCTCTTTCGGGCAGGTCGGTCAGGGAGTGTCAGGGGGCTGGTGGCGCGTGGACGATGTTGAAGAGCTGGGTGAAGTTGGTGCTCCAGGGCCAGCGTTCGGGCAGGTGCAGGGTGAGGCGGCGGGCCGAGCGGGCCAGGCGGGCGGGCACGTTGATCAGGTGGTCACGGATGGTGGCGGTGGTCGCTCTGGCATGGAACGTGCCGGCCAGTGCGCCGGCGGCGCGGGTCAGGTTGTGTGCCAGGGCTGCCAGGGCGAGTCAGGCGGCATTGGCCTGGAAATGCCCGGAGGGCGCGTGGGCGAAGGCGCTGTTCTTGACATCGGCGATCACCTGCTCGACGACGGCGTGCCGTCGATGGTCACGCTCGGCATCGTTCAAGGAGAGCGGGGAGTCGGTGAACGCGGCGTGGTAGCGCCAGGTGTCAAACAGCGTGCCCTGTCCGGCGGGGACGGCTTGCGCGCTCAGGCGTTTGACGCGGCGCACGATCAGACGGGCGGTGACCTGCTGCTTCTTCGGCTTGGAAGTGAAGGCGGTGTAGGTGGTCTCGGCTATCTCGGCGTCGGAGATCCAGCACTGGCCCTCCTCGTCCCAGACCGCCTTGGGGTACTTGATCGGCGTCCAGGCGTCCTCATCGATGCGGGCGATGGCGGTCTTGACGGAAGCGTTCATCCGCACGGTGATGGAGAACCGCGCGCCCAGCGCCCGGCAGGAGTTGACGACATCGGCGCCGTAGAACGCCGAGTCCGCGCGCATCACCAGCAGGCCGCTGGCGCCGCAGGCGCGAGCGGTGCGGATGGTCTCGGCGACGAACGCCGCCGCTCCGCGCGCGGAGTTCGAGGGTCCCTTGCGTAGCCTGGTGGCGGCGATGACCGGGGCGGCCAGGGGTGTGGAGACGATGCCGAGCAGCGCGTTCAGGCCCTTGACCTTGCTGTATCCGTAACCGGCGCCCTGCTTGGCGTAGCCGTAGGTGCGGCGGATGGTGTCATCGATGTCCACGTAGGCGACCTGGTCCGCGCCGGGCAGCAGCGGGGCGTGACGGGCCAGTTCGGGAAGGAACCGGCGGGCCACAGCGTGCAGTTGCTTCACATGCCCGTGGGTGAAGGAGCGCAGGAACGACCCCAGCGTGGACGGGGCCCGCGCACCGGAGAACAGGCGGCCCATCGCGCCGTGCCGCACCCGGTGCATGTCGTCGATGCTGTCGGCGCCCGCGACCATGCCACCCACCAGCGACATCACTTTCGCCGCGGGGAAGGCACCGGTGCCGTCCTTCGAGGCCGGCAGACGGATGTACTCCCCGACCAGTGCGGGCAGACCGCACCGCTCGGCCAACCGCACCACCGGCTCCAGGCCGCCGTACGCGATCAGGTTCGGGTCGTCGAACGCGGATGAGACCGCCGCCGCGGCATGGGAAGATTGCATCTCGGAAGTGCCTTGCTGATCGTGCCTGATGTGGTCCTAGAGAAACCCCATCATCGCAGGTCACAAGGCACTTCTTCGTTCCCCGAGAAACCGTCCACAGGCATCAAGCCGGTGGATCCGGGCTGAGTGGCATTCGACAAGGCCAGGGGGCACGCGCTGCTAGCTGCACGGTGTGCGTCATTCGGCGTCGCTGCGTTCCAGAACCAAGCCGACGGACCCGTCCTCCAGGCCGTTGCTGTCCTCAAGGTGCAGGTGGCTTCCGTCGGGAACGCCGTTCTTGGCGAGCACGAGCAGATGGCCGGCGAGCGTCCTGAGACCTGCGGCATTCGCCTCGATGACGACCTCACCACCGAGGTTTCGTACCTCGATCCGTGCGTCCTCCTCCCACGTGTAGACCTGCGTGACACCATCGGTCACGGCCGTGATTCGGGTGTTCTCCATTGGGGCGCTGCCTGCATCGTGGGTCATACAGACCATCATGCGTCTTCGCGCACACCGGGCCTCTGAGTCTCAGGGATCACACTTAGTCAGGTACCTGACGATGCCCGGTCGATCAGGGTGCATCACGGGCAGTCCATGGGAGCCTCACACCCGCATGAGGAGAGCAGTAGGCACGCGGCCTCTTCGTCCCGAACCGTCAACACCACGACTGCTTGGGTCTGCACGCCTGGCTCAGCCGGGCACGGTCATGACGTGACAGCGGATAGGCCGCGAACACGGGATCGTCCGGGCATAGGATCGGCCGGTGGCGGCGCGGGATGGTGACGGTGCGGATCCGATGGCAGACCTGACGCGTGAGCTGCGTCGGCCGGCTCGAAGGGCACGGCGCACTCAGCGGCGGCTGGGTTCCCGAGGAGCCCCGGGTCCCGTAAAGGCATCGTATGCCCGTCGACGGATGCTACGAGGGTTGTGTGTCGTGTTGTCCCTTTGGGTGGCGATCGTGTTTGTCGACGCAGGGCTGATTCGATCCCACGTGCTCAAGGGCACATACACGGGAATCTCTACCTTGGCTGGTGTCATTGCCGGCCCTATCCTGATCGCGATCTGGTACGGATTCGCGGGTCGACCATCCATAGTCGTCCAAGGCGGTCGGTACTTCGTCTCCGCCAGGACCATGACCGGGGTACGCACGCTTTGTTTGGACGACTTGGCCAGCGTGCGCCGCTACACCTCGATTGCTCGCGTCGGTTACATCGACGAACTGCACATGCGGGACGGGAAGCAGGTCCGTCTTACCGTCGACAACAAACATCCGGTCAGTACGCAGGTTCGCCAGGCCGTCCGGCGTGCGGAATCACGTCCTGGTTGCGCGATCGCGGTAACCCGTCACGCCCGCACCGGTCTTGGTCTGGAGCCGCGCTCCCGCCTCCCCGAAGGAGTGCACAGGTTTTGGGCATTCTGGATGATGATGGCGTCGTTCGGCATACCCGCCCTGGTCAGCTATGTGACGGCCTGCCTCCTCGCGGGCACCGGCATCTTGGGAACACCGGGACACTGAGCCGGTAGCCACACCGGGCTGGACAACAAGCGCGGTCGGTGGTTGCAAGGGCGCAAGGCCGGCCCCTCTTACCGCCAAGGGCCTTGTGCGTACACCTCTGTTGCCGTTATCCGCTGCCGCCGGCCGTCTGATCGGGCACGCAAGGGGCACGGCGACCTTGATGTGTTAGTCAGCCTCGGTAGTCCGCCAAGCATCCGTGATGCAGCCCTCCTCCATGTGCCACCACTCCTTATCAACGCCGTGTTGAAGGAGACGCTTGATCTTGCCGAGATCCGCTTCCGGCGGGATGTCGAGGGACACCATGCGGAACTGCTCGATGCCCTCACCGCCGGCGCCCAACTTGTTGAAGGCGTTGAGCACGCTCTGTCGGGCCGCCGCCGAGCCGCTGTCGCGGAGCACGATCAAGCGGATGGTGCAGTTGTCCGAGGGCCGGACCATCCTGCCTGCCCACCTGACTCCCTCGTCGTCCATGGACGTCTCAACGATGTCACCGATGGCGACACCCCGGACAAAGAAGGGTGTGTTCGCCAACTCGACTTCCCCGTTACCCCGGTCGATGGCCCAGAGACTCTCCACCCCGGCCGGGGGCCAGTCGTTCTCGATCTCAAGGCGAAAGTGCACCTTCACGTGCTCAGGGCCAGGCTCAGTCATGCCAGACAGCATGCACAGACGTGGTGACGCTCCGGTAGACGGGTCCCCAGCTTGGAAGACGAGTGATACGGGTGCGGGTTGACCCGCGAAGCGTCTGATCTGGGCCTAGGTACCACCGGTGCCGCCGTTCCCCCTGAGTCCCTGCTGTTCCCCGGTCGATCGGGCACGCAGCGGGCACGCGCTACCGTCGCCATCATGGCCCCGTGATGGCCTCGGTGCGAGGCGTCGGGCATCCGGCATCCCGCACCGCCCCGGGCAACGACCGGCACGGTGGCGATGCCCTCCGCCGTCCAGGCGCGCTGGAGTCGAGAGTCGAGAGCCGATGCCGGATCGGCAGCACCATTGCTGGCCCCGCCGCGCCCCCTGGCGTGAAATCGGCAAGAGCGGTTCCCCTTGAAAGCCGGCACTGACGCGCGTATCCGCAGGCCACAGGAGGTGTCCCTGCCAGTACCGGGTGGTGCCTGGGCTCCTCCTACGGCTGTACAGGGTCGGGACACTCGCTGTCCGACTGCGTCATCGTCCATCCGTCCCCGAGCACACGGACGCTCGGGTATGCGGGCGAGGAGGGTTGCCCACCGACGGGAGGAGCCGTAGAAGCGCCGTCCTGAGGCGCGTCCGAGGACAGTGCGGCGGACAGCGCGGTCTCGTGAGCCACCGTGCACGCCAACTGCAGCATGGCCAGGTGGCTGAGGGGAGGGACGTCTTTGGGGAGGTGGACGGAGAGGATGTTGTCGCTGCCGATCGCCACCGTTGGTGCATCCGTCAGGTGGGGCAGCTTCGTGACAGCCGTCGCGGCCTCGCTCGCGGACGGTCCGTCGAACAGCAGGCGCACCAGGGTCCCGAGGTCCCCAGGGTCGCTGATCTTGCGGAGATAGGGCTTCAGATCACCGTTGTGCAGGAAATAGACGGGGACGGCGGTCGGTACCGCGTGCTTCGGACCCGCGGAGAACATGCCGCTCGCCGGTGCGCCCGCCTCGATGACGTCGGACGGGGGGACTCCGCACCCTGCCAGCGTGAGCACGGCCGTGAGCCCGACCAGCAGCGCCGACACGCGCGAGCCCTTCACCAGGCACCCGCGGTGGCGTCGGCGGCGGCTGCGGAGTCGCGGTGCAGGGGGAGTTCGACCGTGAACGCCGCACCGCCCCCGGGCAGGTTCGCCGCACTGATGCGTCCTCCGTGCAGATGCACGTTCTCCACCGTGATGGCCAGGCCCAGTCCGCTGCTCTCGCTTCTGGTCCGCGATGTGCTCGCCTTGTAGAAGCGCTCGAATATGTGCGGCATGGCTTCCTCGGCAATCCCCGGTCCGCTGTCGCTCACCTCGATGACGGCCCACGCCACGTCCGCTCGCTCCTCCCTCACACCCATGGTCAGCCGCACCGGCGGCGCCCCGTGCCGCAGCGCGTTGCCGATCAGATTGGCCATCACCACGTCGAGTCGGCGCGGATCCACGCGCGTCCTGAGCACGCCCGGCCGGGGCACATACGTCTCCACCTGGCCCTGCCACCCCCGAGAGGCAAGAGTGCGCTGTACGGACTCGGCCAAGTCGATCTCGTCCAGGTTGAGTTCGACCGCGCCCGCGTCGAAGCGGGAGATCTCCATCAGGTCGTTCACCAGCCCGCTCAGCCGGCTGGTTCCCTCGCTGATGAGCCGCAACGCGTCGCCGGTCTCCTGGTCCAAGTGCCGCGCGTTCTCGTCCAGCACGTCGGTGACCGCTGACATCGCCGCCAGCGGGGTCCGCAGTTCATGGGAGACGTCCGCGACGAAGCGGCGCGCCTGGGCCTCCAGGCGGCGCAACTCCGCGACCGACCGCTCCAGCGCGGCGGCCGTGTCGTTGAACGATCGTGAGAGATCGGCCAGTTCGTCGGAACCGTTGACCGCCAGCCGGACGTCGAGATGCCCCTCGGCCATCCGGCGCGTCGCCCGGCGCAACGCCCGCACGGGACGCAGCACACCGCTCGCGGCCAGCAGCGCCAGGACGACGGCGAGGCACAGTGCCACCAGGGTGGCGCGCTCGATGCCGCTGATCATCGCGCTGACGTAGGCCGCTTCGGTGTTCTGCGGCACCACCAGGTACATCACCATCCCCGAGAGCCTGGGTTCCGCGCCCTCGCCCGTGGTGTACGTGACCGGCATTCCGACGACGAGATTGGGCTGCCCGTCGACGTTCACCCGCTGGAACACCGCGGCGCGTTTGGTGTGCACGGACCGGCGCAGTTCGGGGCTCAGCCTGTCGAAGTCGGCACTCGGCGCCCAGGCGCGGAGGCTGCCGTACGTGGCCATGACCCGCCACCCCTGTGACGGGTTGCCGTGGAGCACCTGGTTCACCGCCGACTGCAGCTCCGGCTGGTTCGGTGCGGGGGGAGTGTAGACGGCCACGGCGTCGACGCTGGTCCGGAACTGCCGGATGACGGAGTCCTGGCTCTGCTGCAGCACCCCCGTGCGCGCCTCCCGGAATGCGAGGGCTCCGGTGCTCAGGGCACTGGCCATGGCCACCAGGACGAAGGCCGCCACCAGGCGGGGCCGCAGGCCACGCAGCGGAAGCGGGACTCGTGCCAGGATCGCCCTGAGGAACGGCGCCGACCCGGCGCCCTGCCCGGCTCCGACAGCCTCGCGTTCGCGTACGGCCTTTCGTGCCCGCACGGCTCTCCAGCCGTTCACGAGATACCGAAGCGGTAACCGAAGCCGCGTACGGTCTGCACGTACCGGGGATCCCTGCCCTCACCGAGCTTGCTGCGCAGCCGCTTCACACAGGCGTCCACCAGTCGTATGTCGCCGTGGTAGCTGTGCTCCCAGACCGCTTCCAGCAACTGCTGGCGGCTGAACACCTGTCCCGGCGAGGCCGACAGGGTCAGCAGCAGCCGGAGCTCGGAGGGGGCGAGCGCGACGCGTTCGCCACGGTGTGTCACCACGAGCCCGGCCCGGTCGATGACCAACTCGCCGTGCGACTCCGCCCTGGGTCGGACGCCGTCCGAGACCGACGCGTCCTGCCTGCGCAGTACGGCCCGTATGCGCGCGTCGAGCACCCGGGCCTGTACGGGCTTGACCACGTAGTCGTCCGCGCCGGCCTCCAGGCCCACGACGACATCGATGTCATCGCCCTTGGCGGTCACCATGATGATCGGGACCTGGTCGCGATCCCTTATCCGCCGGCATACGTCGAGGCCGGATATGCCGGGCAGCATGAGGTCGAGCACGACGACGTCCGGGCGGAAGGGATGGGGCTGTTCCAATCCCTCTTCACCCGTTCCGGCGGCGGAAACCTCGTGCCCCTGATGCCGGAGCGCCAGCTGGACGGCCTTACGGACATCTGGGTCGTCTTCGACAATCAGGACTCGTGGCACGTCGACAGTGTAAGCAGACCGCGTTCGGTGGCCGTCCCGGAAAGAGCCCCCCTCGGGAGCTGTTACAGAAGGGTCACAACGGATGGGATGTGTGGGCGGTTTCCGGCCGGCGTGCCGTCGGGCGGACGACCCCGTCGAACCGGCCGACCGGCAGTCGGGGGCGGTCTGCCGGTGGTCCGGCTCGAAATGGCGAGGGTCGGCCGAAGGGGACCGGTCTGCCGGTGGTCCGGTCCGAAGCGGCGAGAGTCGCCGGAAACCACTCGTTACCCTTTCGTGATTTTCCGAGCTCACGGTGATCATCTGAAATGACCAGTTTGAGCTGCCATGTATTCGGCACGAGAGCTGGAATCCGCACCGCCCACCGGCAGCGCCGGGGCCTCCCGCCGCGATGGCCGTGAGAGCCGGTCCTCCCACCGCGGTGGCCGTCGGCACCGCTCTTCCCACCGCAGGGGCCGTCCGCGCCGTCGGGGCCGGGGCCTTCTGATCGGCGTGCTGGTGGCCGCCGGTCTGCTCGGTTCCGGGGTCTTCTTCCTGGACGGCGGACGAAGCGACGCGTCGAGCGGTGCGCCGCACCCGCGGAGCACGGTGCGCCACACCCCTACGCCCACGCCGACCCCGACGCCGACCCCCAAGCCCACCCCGCCGCCCACGCCGACCCCCACCGAGATCGAAGTCCCTGCGACGGGCTCCGGCACATTCGTCACCGCGGATGCCAGTGGCGAGAAGGTCGGTCGGGGTCCGCGTCCGCTCCGCTACGTGGTGAAGGTCGAGACCGGGCTTGACATCTCGCCGACCCAGGCGGCGAACGAGATCGCCGAGATACTCGCCGCCCCCCGGGGCTGGACCCACGACCCGGCCTACGCGTTCCAGTTGGTGGCCGCGGGGCAGCCCCACGACCTCACGGTGAAGATCGCGACACCGGGGACGGCGGACGCCCTGTGCTGGACGGGCATCCACCAGAACACCCAAGGCGAATACAACTGCGAGGTTTCCGGCGGGGTGGTGGTGAACCTCAAGCGCTGGGTCAAGGGCTCGCCCACGTTCGACGGTCCGATCCATGACTACCGGGCACTGATCATCAACCACGAGATGGGGCACTTCCTGGGCTACACGCACATGACCTGCGCGGGCCCCGGCCAACTGGCCCCCGTGATGATGCAGCAGATCAAGGGCCTCCATGGATGCGTCGCCAACGCCTGGCCCTACGACAGGAACGGTCACTTCGTCTCCGGGCCGCACGTGGCGTGAGACGGCGGCCGTTCCCGGCGGCGCGCCACTCAGGAGACCGGCCGTTACAGCTTGGTCATGAGTTGAGCCAGGGCCCATGAACTGCGGCCGCCACTCTGAACTCGGCGACAACCCCGTGGTCGTCAAGGCCACCGGGCGCTCACGGCGCCGTGTTCGCGGTGCGCCGGTGCTGTCGGCGTGGGCGGAGCCCCCACGATCCCGTGGTCCTCAGTGGCTCGTAGGCAACAACCCCCCTCTCTCGATCGGATGGAAGAGCATGTCTGGATACCGCAGTGTTCGGAAACTGGCCGTAGCGGTGAGTCTCTTGCCGCTGCTGGCGGCTTGCGGCGCTGAGACGGCATCCCACTCGGTGGACGGGGGGAAGCCCTCGGCCGGGTCGTCGGGGCAACTCGATGTTCCCTCGGACGCCGGCGCCGACCTCAAGAAGCAGTACCTCATGGAGAACGCGATCGCGGCCTGCATGAAGAAGCAGGGGTTCACCTACACCCCCGTGGCCCCCGAGGACCCCGCGGCCTCCTGGGCCACCGACGGGGCGGACTACAAGCTGACCAAGAAGTACCGCCAGAAGTACGGATTCGGCATCTACGCAGGCCTGGTCTACCCCAACGATCCCCAGGCACCGGGCAGCAAGGCGTCCCAGGAGAACTCGACCGACACGCCCAACGCCGACTACGTCGCCAGGCTCACCTCCGAGCAGAAGGCCGCCTACGACAAGGCACTGGGTGGCCCCCCGGACCCGAAGGCCGGCGGCGGCGACAAGGGCTGGACGGGTTGCCAGGGAGCGGCCAACACGCAGGTCTACGGCTCCGCGTCACCCCAGGAGCGAAGCGCCGCGACCGCGGAGCAGAACCAGGCGAACGCGCAGGCGCTCAACGGTGACCCGAAGCTGATCGCTCTGGCGCAGTCCTACGCCTCGTGCCTGAAGGCACATGGCATCGCCGTCACGACCACGCAGCCGACCGGCATCGGGGACATGGTGAAGCTCCAGGCGACCACGTCCGCTCCCGACGGGGCGCACATGGGCGCGGTGAACTCCGGCGGGAGCCCGCTGGACACCATGAGCAAGGACGAGGCCCTGCCCCTGCTCACCAAGGACATCGGCCTGGCGATGCAGGACCTGGACTACGGCAAGGAATTCCGGGCCGCCTACTTCCCGAAGTTCCTGAAGAACCCCACCAGCGGTGGGGGTGCCGGGTGAGGCAGCGTCGCAACCAGGTGAGCAGCCGTCCCAAGCAGTTGGGGATCATCGTGGTCGCGGTGGGGCTGGTGGGCGTGGGTGGTTGGTTCGCCGGATCGCAGATGCAGTCGCCGGCGGATGCGGCTGCCGCACACCGGCCGCCGAAGGCCGGACCGGTCACCGTCGCGGTCGTACGGCGGTCGCTGACCGCGAGCGTGGTGGCCCAGGGCTCGGTGGAGTTCGCCTCGCCGCAGAGCCTGGCCCTGGCCGGACCGGTCGGGTCCTCGGATTCCGGCTCCGGGGATTCCGGGGCCGGCGACGTCGTCGTCCAACGGGTCACCAAGGCACCGGTCGCCGGATCGGAGGTGAAGGAGGGCGATGTGCTGATGCAGGTGAGCGGCCGACCGGTGCTGGTGCTGCGGGGATCCGTTCCGATGTACCGCACGCTGGGTCCGGGTGCGTCCGGGGACGATGTCAAGCAGCTCGAGCAGGCCCTGACCCGGCTCGGGTTCGACCCCGGTGGAACCACCGGGACGTACGGGCAGCCGGACGCCGCGGCGGTGAGCCGCTGGTACAGGAGCAAGGGCTTTCACGCGGAGGAGCCCGGTTTCGCGGACAGGCAGCAGCTGGGAACGCTCGAGGCGGCTGTGACCACCGCGCAGCAGGCCCTCCTCGAGGCGCAGAATCAGGGCAGCGGCTCCCAGGGCACCGACTCCAAGGGCTCCGGCGGCGGTACCGGCACCGGTGGTGAAGAGGGCCGGCTACAACTCAGGGCGGCGCAGCAGCAGTTGGACGCCGCCAACGCCGCGCTCGCCGCCTTCCAGGCCGGCTACGGAACCAAGATCCCCGCAGGTGAGGTGGTCTTCCTGCCGGATCTGCCGGCCCGGCTGGACAAGGTGTCCGTGAAGATCGGCGACACCCCGTCCGGACCGATCGGGACGGTGACCAGCTCCAAGGTCGTGGTGCAGGCCGTGGTGCCGGGCAGCGACGCCAAGTTGCTCCACAAGGGCATGACGGCCCAGGTGGAGACCCCCGACGGCACAAAGGTGGAGGGGCAACTGGTGGCACTCGGCGACGATGTGCCGAAGGACGAATCCGAGGACGGCAAGGACGCGCCGGGGACGTCGGCCGGGGGGAGCGGCGACGCGACGGCCCCCGTACCGGTGCAGGTCTCCGTCCCGGCGGGGAAGCTGACCAAGAACGCCAACGGGTCCGCGAAGGTGACCATCGAGGTGGGTTCGTCGGACGGTGACGTGTTGACGGTGCCCATCGCCGCGCTCCACACGTCTGCCGACGGGCGGGCCAGGGTGCAGGTCGCGCGTGGCGGCAAAGTCGTGGACGTCTCCGTCAAGGCGGGTCTCTCCGCGGACGGGCAGGTGGAGGTCAGGCCGTCCGGTGACGACCTGAAGGTGGGCGATCACGTGGTGGTCGGGCAATGACCGGCCTGCCGGCCCCCGTCGTGCCCGGCGCGGACACCGTCATCCAACTGGCCTCCGTCGACCGGACCTTCGACTCCGAACCGCCGGTGCACGCCCTGCGCGATGTGAACCTGGCAGTGCGGCGCGGCGAGCATCTGTCGATCGTCGGCCCGTCCGGTTCCGGCAAGTCGACGCTGCTCAACACCCTGGGACTGCTGGACCGCCCCACCTCGGGTTCCTACTGGCTCGACGGGGTGGAGACCAACACCCTCGGCGACCTGGAGCGCACCTCACTGCGCGGCAGCCGGATCGGATTCGTCTTCCAGTCCTTCCATCTGCTGCCCTACCGGACGGTGGACGAGAACGTCATGCTGGCCGAGACCTACCGCCGGCCGCGGCCCGGGCGCGGCCGCGCCGGCCGCAGTGTCAGGTCCAAGGAGGCGCTGCAACGGGTCGGCCTGGCGCACCGGATCGGCTTCCGGCCGGACAGGCTCTCCGGCGGTGAGAGGCAGCGCGTGGCGATCGCCCGGGCGCTGATGAGCGAGCCCGCGCTGCTGCTCTGCGACGAGCCCACCGGCAACCTCGACAGTGAGAACACCGAGTCGGTGCTGGACCTCTTCGACCACCTGAGCGAGCAGGGCATGACCCTGCTCGTGATCACCCATGAGGAGGCGGTCAGCATGCGGGCCGACCGGCGGGTAATGATCAACGACGGACGGCTCACCGAGGAGAACCGATGAGGGCCCGGGCACGAGTCCTGGAGCAGGCCGCCCCGGTGGACCCGGCACACCCGGAGGACCCGCCGATCGCCGTCCGGTCCACCGGCGGACGGCACACCGGTGGAAGGCACACCGCTCGCCGGTGGACCGGCGGGCGCCGCGGCAAGGCCGGGGGCATCGAGCGTCCCTGGATGGACTTCCGGGATCTGTGGACCGAGGCGCTGGCGGGGGTGCTCGCCCGTCCTGTCCGCTCCGCCCTGACCACGCTGGGGACCGTGCTGGGCATCACGACCCTGGTCATCACCATCGGGGTCTCGGCCACGGCGGGCAATCAGATCGTCGGGCGCTTCGACGCCCTCACCGCCACCTCGGTCACGGTCACGGTGCCCCCGCCGCCTCCGTCGGCCGACCCCGTCCCGCTCGTGGACTGGTCGGGTGTCGACGCGGTCCGGCGGGTGGCCGGGGTCGAATCCGTGGCGGCGATCGCCGACTCCCAGGCAACCGCGAGCGTCCAGGTGCGTGCGAACGACGTGGTGTCCCCCGGGGAGGTCACCGGCCAGACCATGGCGGTCGTCGCCGCGTCCCCGACGCTGCCCGCGGCGGTGCGCGGCAGGATGACCGCCGGGCGCTTCTTCGACGACGGGGACATCACACGGCACGACCGGGTGGCGGTGCTCGGCGACCAGGCCGCGCGGCTCCTCGGCATCAATTCGGTACAGGACTCCCCGGCGGTGTTCCTGAAGGGCCAGGCCTACACCGTGATCGGGATCCTCGGCGGAGCCGAGCGGGAACAGCAGCTGTCCACCGCGGTGATCCTGCCGCCCACCACAGCCGAGGACCAGCTGGGCCTGGCAGCGGTGACCCGGGTGCTGATCAACACCGCGCTCGGCGCGGCGAAGCAGGTCGCCCACCAGGCACCGATCGCGCTGGCTCCCGGAGCCGAGGACGCCCTCGCCGTCACGGCACCGCCCGACCCGACCAAGGCACGCAAGGGAGTACAGGGCGACGTCAACGGCCTGTTCCTCGTACTGGGACTGGTCTCACTGATGGTCGGCGCCATCGGTATCGCCAATGTGACGCTGGTGACCGTCATGGAGCGGATCGGGGAGATCGGTTTGCGCCGCGCCCTCGGCGCCTCGCGACGGCAGGTCGCCGGCCAGTTCCTGGTGGAGTCGACGACCATCGGACTCCTCGGCGGCGTCGTCGGCGCCGTCCTGGGCATGGTCGTCGTGGTGGCCGTCTCCGCCATCAGGGACTGGACTCCGGTCCTGGACGTCCGTCTCGCCTTCGGAGCCCCGGTCGCCGGAGCCCTCGTCGGACTCCTGGCCGGCCTCTACCCGTCACTGCGAGCCTCCCGTATGGAGCCGGTCGATGCTCTCCGGTCCTGACGTCGAGAGTCCGACAGCCGGCTACCGGTCGACGGTGGAGCCCGACGCCGTCGACGCCGTGCGGTTCGAAGGCTTCGTCATCGCGGGGCGGGTCCACGCCGAGGACGGTCCCGGCGGGTGCGGCCGCCTCCGGCTGCGGCGCGGTGTGCGGGAGGTGGGTCTGCAGGACCGTGCCGCGTTCGACGCCGCGTCGTCCGGCTCGAGGGGTTGCGCCTGACAGTCAGGGAAGAGCGGGTTGACGCGGAGGGCCTCGATCTCCACGTTGAGGTGGCAGCGTCCCATGCCGCTGCCGGCACCAGGGATCTCCCCGTCGGGGCGCATTTGCGCCTGACCAGCCACAACTGCTCGGCGGCGCCTGTGACCTGCTCCGTCCACTGCACACAGCGTGCCGCCGGGCGCGGCCCAGCCGGGGCGAAGACAGAAGACAGGCCGCGCCGCAGACGCGGCGCGTGCCCGCTCCGTGCACGGGCCTTGACGATGCGGGGGAAGCTCCACCGCGCCATGGGTGCTCCAGTCGGGACCCACCACGTGTCGGTCAGGACGCAGGCTCGGACGACGAGTCAGGTTGCGAGAGGCTCTGGCGGTTCCCGTCCGATGCGATTCGGGCGACTGTGTCCGGTAGTCCCACGTGATGGCCCTTCGTGCACTGCACCACGGCGTTGAGCGGGCTTCCGCAGTCGGCGTGGACGAGTTCGACGCCGCCTTCCCTGCCCACGCGCGCGCCCCAATCCATCAGCGCGACGAACACCGGGAACAGTGACCGGCCCAGATCGGTGAGGACGTACTCGTACCTGGTGCGTTGGCCGGGCTCCCGGTAGGGGTGCCGTTGCAGCAGGCCGGCGTCGACGAGGCGCTTGAGGCGCTGGGAGGTGACGGCTTCGGTCAGTCCGGTGTGCCGGACGAGTTCGTCGAAGCGTCGGCCGCCGTAGTAGATCTCGCGCATCAGGATCATCGCGGAACGGGTGCCGACCAGTTCCAGTGCGCTCTCCATATGGCACCAGCCCTCGGCGCTCCAGGCGCCACGGTCGGCGAACCGGCCGGATCGCGTGATCACGGCCTCGACGCCGGGCTCCGGATCTCCCGTGGATTCCTTCATGTCGATCACGCTCCTCTGACTGCGCATTTATATAGCCAGCATGCTACGTTCTGACTATGGTCTCCACTAGCCAGGATAATGTCCTTGCAGCACAGCGCTCTGCGCCGCCCACCGCCTCGAACGGACGGAGGTGGTGGGCCCTCCTGGTCCTCTGCCTCGGCGTGATGATGACCTTCGTCAACGTGTCCTCGACGATCTCCGCGCTGACACCGCTCCAGGACGACCTCCACATATCGCCCAGCACCGTGGTCTGGGTGAGCAGCGCCTTCAGCCTCGCCGTGGTCAGCCTGGTGCTGTCCGCCGGCACACTGAGCGATCTCGTCGGGCGGCGACGGGTGTTCTGGGCGGGCGTTTCGCTGTTCACACTGGGAAGCTTCATCGCCTTCCTGGCGGGGAACGCCGGCCTGCTCATCGCGGCCCAGGCCCTGATGGGCGTCGGCGCTGCGGCCGTACTGCCCTCGAGCCTGTCGATCGTGAGCCACACGTTCACCGATCCCCATGAGCGCACCGGCGCCATCAGCGTCTGGGCCAGTTGCGCCGGCCTCGGGCTGGCCGTCGGACCGCTGGTGGCGGGCGTGCTGCTGGATCAGGTGTCGTGGCACGCGGTGTTCCTCACCGACGTCGTCATCGGCCTGATCACCCTCGTCCTCACCCCGCTGCTGGTGAGCGAGAGCAAGCATCCGACGCGCCGGTTCGACTCGGCGGGCGTGGTGCTCGGCACCCTGGCGGTCGCGTCGGCGACGTACTCGATCATCGAGGGCGGCGCCACCGGCTACGGGAAGCCCGTGATCATCGCCGCGTACGTGGTCTTCGCCGTCTCGCTGGCGGCCTTCGTACGGGTCGAGCTTCGCCACCGCGACCCCATGCTGGAGCTGCGGCTGTTCAGGAGCGCCTCGTTCACGACCGTGATGAGCATCGGCGCCGTCACCATGCTGTCCTTCGTCGGCATCTCGCTGCTCACCGTTCTCTATCTGGAGCGGGTCGCCCACGAGAACGCCCTGATGACCGGGGTGAAGCTGCTCCCGATGTTCGCCGCCTACATCGTCATCAGCGCGTTCGCCGCCCGCGTGGTGCGATGGCTCGGCATCGGTGCCACGCTCACCGCGGGCCTCGTCCTCATGGGCGGGGGAGCCTTCGCGCTCCTGGCGGCCGGGCCCTTCAGCGGGTACGGCGCGATGTGGCCGGGCCTGTTCGTCGCCGGGGTGGGCTCGGCCCTGCTGGTGGCGCCGTCGACGGCCGCGGCCGTCAACAGCGTGCCGCCGCTGCAGGCCGGCATGGCGGCCGCGTCGGTCAACATGTTCCGCCAGCTCGGCAGCGTCCTCGGTCCCAGCGTCCTCGGCACGCTGGTCACCACCCGTTTCCCGCACCTCCTGCACGGCCGGCTGGCCTCGGCCGGGGTTCCGGCCGGCCGGGTCGACGATGTCGTGGCGGGCATCACCCACGGCGGCACGAGTCACCTCCCGGCCTCGCTGGCGCATACGGTCTCCGTCGCCATCCCGCAGGCCTTCACCGACGCCCTCCACCTGGGGTGGCTCGTCGCCGGAATCGTGCCGCTCGCCATGACCGTCCCGACGGTGCTCTTCCTTCGGCGCCGCACTGCCGCCTAGCTCGCCGCTAACCCGTTCCGGCGGCGTATCCGGCGCCGTCCACCAGGACGCTCCGAGCATCCCCGGGGTGCGTACTCGTAGCCGATGCCGAACAGTGAGGGTGCGTACCCGGGCCGGCGCCGATCGGGTCTTCCGGGAGCCGGACGGCGTCGACGAATGCCTCGACAGGCCGCCGGGACGGGTCGAGCGTCCGACCTGCATCTCGTTCCGAACAGCCACACCTGATCAGGGGTGGCCGTGAACCGAGGCCGCCCCGTCGATCAGGACTCCGACCCGCTGCCGAGCTGCCGGCGGTAGCCGACCTCGGCCGACGTAGAGCGCGCCCGCCCATGGCTCAGGACGGCCCGGCAGGGCGCTCGCGAGCGACTGGGCCCGGCGAGAGGAGCGGCGGCAGATCTGCTGGAGCGCGGGCCCGGCGGAGTGCTCGCGTCTCCCCCCGAGGGGGCCGGATCGGCGCGGGGCGGAGCCCGACCACGCCCCTGTCCGGTGGCATCCCCGCCCAGGTCGGCGAACCGACGCGGTGGCCCGCCGGACCGCCTCCGTCCCGGGCCAGGCGTCTACTCCGAAAGCGTCGCCGCGAACTGCGCCAGCACCGCGAAGTCGCTCTCCCTGAGCCCGATGCGCGGATCGACGTGGTAAAGCAGGGCCTGGCCCGGGTGATGACCCGTGACGTACGCCTCGTCCGCCAGGCTCTGTTCGTCGTCCACCCAGGCGAACGGGCGGCCGGCGGCGTGGGCGACGATCGCCTCGGTCTTCCAGTGCACCCCGTCGGGCCGCAGCGCGAACAGGCCGGCGCCGAAGTCGACGTACGGGAGCTCGGGGAGGCCGATGACCGGTCCGATCCAGCGGTTCGCGGCATCCATCCACGTGCTCGCCCAGCACAGCTCATAGCCGAGACCGAGCAGCGCCTCGCCGTGGCCGGGGTGGAGCCAGACCCGCAGGGCGCGCCCCTGGAGGGCCACCCGGATCGTCGTGTAGCCCTCGGGGCGGCGCTCCGGCTGCGCGGCCCACGGGTTGAGGGGGCCGTCGACGTCGAGATACAGCAGCGGTCGGCTCACCTGGTCAACGTACGGCAGGGAGGGCGGAGGGGCGACGGTATTGTGCCCGGGCCGGCACCCCTCATGATCACTTGATGCCGGTCAGCTCGCGGTAGGCCGTCATCAGGTCGTCCAGCGCCGCCTCGTCCGCGGGACGCAGCGGGGGACGCACCGGGCCGGACGGCAGTCCGAGGCGGCCGAGCAGCCCCTTCGCCGTGACCGTACCGGGCAGACCCGATGCCATCATCAACTCGACCAGAGGAATGGCCCGTTGCTGAAGGCGGGCCGCATCCGCCGTGGCACCGGAGTCGAACGCGTCGAGAATCGCGCGGAACTGACGTGGCGCCACATTCGCGACCGTACTCACGTATCCGGCGCCGCCGACCGCGTACAGCGCGAGCACCTGCTCGTCACAGCCCGCGTAGTACGCGAGTTCCGTGCGCGCCAGCACCTTCTGGGTGCCGAGGAGGTCGTACGCGCAGTCCTTGACCGCCACGATCCGCGGATGCTCCGCGAGCCGGATCATCGTCCGGGGCTCGATACGGGTGCCGGTGCGGCCGGGGATGTCGTACAGCACGAGCGGCAGTCCGGATGCGTCGGCGATCTCCCGGAAGTGCGCCTCGACCGCGTCCTGCGGGGGCCGGCTGTAGTACGGCGTGACCACCAACAGCCCGTCCGCACCGGCCTTTTCGGCCGCCAGCGCCAGCTCCACGGTGTGCCGTGTGTCCGAGGTGCCGACGCCCGCCACGATCGACGCCCGTTCACCTACGGCTTCTCGCACCGCCCGTACCAGCGCGGCCTTCTCGGCATCCGTCGTGGTCGGCGACTCGCCCGTGGTGCCGGACAGCACCAGGCCGTCGCAGCCCTCGGTCACGAGCCGGTCGGCGAGCCGCTGCGCCCCGTCGAGGTCGAGGGCGCCGGCCGCGGTGAAGGGCGTGACCATCGCGCACAGAGCGCGGCCGAAGGGCGGGCGGGCGAGGGGAGGAGTCGTCATGGAAACAGTCTCGGCGCGACGATCGTGAAGCTCTACTGAATTCTTCTACACGGTATCGATTAGCGATGCTGTGATGTCTGGCTCGGCCTGCCCGGTCGCGCGTCCGCTGTCGCGTAGACGGCTCTGTCATCTCACCTCGCGGACTTCGGGGGTCCGGAACGCGAGGGCGGAGGCGCTCGGGGCGCTGTGAGGGGGCGTGAAGGGTCGGGCACTGGTGCCAAACCGGGATTCATGGGTCACCATGGCCGGGACGGTAACCAACAGCGGGAGGCGCCATGAAGCTGGGCAGGGCACTCGCCACCGGGGTCGCGGAGGAGCACCCGGAGCCGTACGAGGAAGAGGCCGGGCTCGAAGCGGTCGAGGCGCTGGAGGATTTGGAGACGTCCGTTGCCGAAGAGGTACCGGTAGCCCGATGAGACTGCGGCTCCCCGAGGAACGCCCGACGGAGCCGCCGACCGGATACAAGATCGCCCACCCGGTCCTGTCCCAGGACGGCACCCGGGCCGGGTTCACCGGTGTGTCGCTGGGCGGCGCCCTGACCTACGGGGTCCGCGACGAGGCACGGTGCGCCTATGGGCTGCGGCACCGGGCGCCGTACCGTCGCTGCGACTGCGGCTTCCACTGCGTGCACGAACGCGCGGAGGCCGAGGGGCTGCTGTGCACCGCCGAGCACCGGGAAGCGGTGCTGCTCGAGGTTTCCGTCCTCGGCGCCTACATCCGCTTCGAGCGCGGGTTCCGGTACGCGCGCCAGCGGGTGCGAAGCATGACGGTCGGACCGTGCGCGTGCGGGGCGACGGCCGTGGCGCTGGCCGACGCCGGCTGGGGCAGGCCGGGCTGGCGCGCGCTTCGGGCGACGTGCGCGGGGTGTCCGGGCGGCCGTACGTCGCTGGCGCTCGCGGTGTTCGAGCAGTTGGCGGGGGAGGGGCTGCGGGTGCGGGCCGGCCAGGGCGCCGCAGCCGTGTCCGCCGGCCTCGGCGTCCGCGACCTCGTCGCGGAGGCGGCCTTGCTGCAGGCCCGACTCGACTGGTTCCAGACCCAGTTGGCCCGGCTGGAGGGGTCGAAGGGTTAGCGGCACCACCGCAGCGTCGGCCGCGGCCGGGCGGCCGCGTCCCGGGCCGCGTGGCCCGGCGGCGTCGTGGTCGTCGACCTCGAGTTCCAGGGGCCGGGTGCGAATCGGCGGCGGGCCTGGGCCGACGCAGACACCGAGGCCCAGTGAGCCGGACCCGCGCCCAGGCCGCATCACCGCCATGTTCCCCTTCCCGTCCACTTCGGCACGGACCGCGCACCCCGGTCCACCGCGCCATGCCCTCCAGGAGCGCGCACACGGCCGCCCGGAGGCACACGCCACGACCGAGATCGAAGACCCTCGCCACGGGCCAGACCCTCAGCACGGGCCAGACCTTCAGCACGGGCCAGACCCTCCCAAGAGCCGCTACGACCACTCGCTCGGACCGCCGCCGCCCGGCTGAGCGCCCGAACGTCCCCGACCATCCCGCAACCCCGCTCACCGAAAACTCTGACCGTCTGGACAAAAAAAGTTTTCGGTGAGAGGCTGCAGTCATGTTGGACGTCACCGTGATCGAGGATGCCGAGGCCGCGGCCGTCTCGCTGGATCCGACGAGGGCCCGCCTGCTGGCGGAGCTGGCGGCCGGGCCGGCGTCGGCCGCCATGCTGGCCGGCAAGGTCGGGTTGCCCCGGCAGAAGGTGAACTACCACCTCAAGGCCCTGGAACGGCACGGGCTGGTCGAGCTCGCGGGCGAGCGCCGCAAGGGCAACGTCACCGAGCGCCTCATGCGGGCCACCGCCGCGTCGTACGTCATCAGCCCGCTCGCGCTGGCCTCCGTCCAGCCCGATCCGGACCGCTTCCGCGACCAGCTCTCCGCCCGGTGGCTGCTCGCCCTGGGGGCCCGCCTGGTGCGGGACGTGGGCTCGCTGATCACCGGAGCGGCGAAGGCCCGCAAACGGCTCGCGACGTACGCGCTCGACGGCGAGGTGCGGTTCGCCTCGGCCGCCGACCGTGCCGCGTTCATCCAGGAGCTGACGGCGGGCGTCAGCGCCCTGATCCGCAAGTACGACGCACCGGATGCCGAGGCGGGCCGTGACCACCGGATCGTCCTGGCCGTTCATCCCACGGTGGCACCGCAGCCCCCGCACCGCAGCCCGAACCCCCGCGGGCCGTCGAACCCGGCCCCGAGGAACCCGAGTCCCCGACCGTCGAACTCACCGACTGACCCGCCTACTTGACGCGCAGGAGCCCACCATGTCCAAGGAATTCGAGATCGCCCGCGAGTTCGAGGTCGACGCCACGCCCGAGCAGGTGTGGGAGTCCTTCACCACCGGCACCGGCGGCTGGCTGTGGCCGATGGACGCCCCCGAGCCGCGGGAGGGCGGCAAGGGACCCTTCGGATCCACGGTCACCGTCTGGGACCCGCCGCGCCGGTACACCAACCGGGTCGCGGACGTCGAGGGCATCGCGCAGCAGACCCTGAACCAGCTCGACTACACCATCGAGCCGCGCGAAGGCGGCCGGCGCTCCTGGGTGCGGTATGTGCACAGCGGCATCTTCGTCGAGGACTGGGACAACCAGTACGACGGCGCCAACAGGCACACCGACTTCTACCTGCACACCCTGCGCGAGTACCTGACCTACTTCGCGCCCCGCCCCGTCTCCTTCGCGACGCTGAACGGCCCCGAGGCGTCCACGGCGGCCGACGCCCTGACCGCCGTGGTCCGGGCGCTCGGGCTCGCGGAGAACACCGCCGAGGGAACCACCGTCGAGGTACAGGGGCCCGAGCGCCGGCTCTTCCACGCGGTGGTCGACTACCGCAACCCGTACTTCCTCGGACTGCGCACCGACGACGCGCTCATCCGCTTCTTCGGCCGCAACCACTGGGGCGCGCCGGTCGGCATCAGCGTCCACGACTTCGCGCCCGGCGCCGACGCCAAGGTGAACGAGGCCGCCTGGCAGGAGTGGCTGAACGCGGTGTACGCCTGAGGTCCCTGACAAGCGGCACGAGCCCGGCCCCCTGCGACGGGGGCCGGGCTCGTCCGTACGTGAGCCGGGATCCGCGTACCGGAACTACGGCCGGAACCGCAGCACCTGCGGGTCGTGGTCGCTGATCTGGTCGTGGAACTCCGAGTTGATGTGCACGCTGTCGTAGTCCAGGTCGCAGCCGCGCCGGATCGCCGGGCTGACCAGGATCTGGTCGAGAACCTGGCTGTTGCCCTGGTAGTCGTACGTGTACCGCTCGCTCCTCGGCAGCGACTTGATCGCCGACCACAGCGCGCCGCCACCCTCGAGGTTCTTGGTGGTGTCGGAGAACTGGAAGTCGTTCATGTCGCCGAGCGCGATGACGTCCGCGTTCTTCTGCGTGTCGAGGACGTCCTTGACGAAGGTGTTCACCTCGGTCGCCTGCAGGTGGCGCTGGACCTCCGAGCTGCGCGCCGGAGGCTGGTACTGCGCGGTCAGCCCCTGGTCGCCGCCCTTTGAGTTGAGGTGGTTGGCGATCACGAAGACCGTCTTCCCGCGGAAGACGAACTCGCCCACCAGCGGCTTGCGGCTGGTCTTCCAGGCGTCGCTCGCCGGGTCGATCCGGCCGGGAGAGACCGTCAGCTGCGCCGTGCCGTGCACCTTGGTGACGCCCACGGCGGTCGTGGAGTTGCCGCCGGCGCGGTCGGTGAAGGAGACCCGCTTCGGGTTGAAGAGGAAGACCTGGCGGATGTTTCCGCCGGGCTCGCCGCCGTCCTGGTCGTCGACCGGGTCGATCGAGCGCCAGTCGTAGTGCGGGCCGCCCGCCGCGACGATCGCGTCGATCAGCTTGCCGACCGTCCGGCTCGCGTCGACCGTGCCGTCGTCCGTGGCGCCGTTGTTGTCCTGGATCTCCTCCAGGGACACGATGTCCGGCGACTGCAGGTTGTGCACGATCGCGGAGGCGTGGGCCTCGAAGCTGCTGTCCGACGGGTCCAGGTTCTCCACGTTGTACGTGGCGACGGCCAGCTCGCCCCGGCCCTGCCTGCGTGTGGTCTCCCGCTGCAGACCGCCGCTCTTCAGCGTGCCCGTCCGGCCCGCCACGAGGGTGTAGCCGCCGAACTGGTTGTAGTCCAGCGGACCGCTGGTCGCACCGGTGAGCGTGTCGCCGACGTCGGCGGCGGGGAAGTCGGCGGTCGAGCCCAGCGACTGGATCTGCAGCCGGCCGGTGTTCTGGGAGTCGTAGGAGCCGTAGACCGCGCCGCCGCGGCGGTTGGCGTGCTCATGGGGCTTCACCGTGACCCACAGCTCGCTGTACGGGTCGGTGGCGGTGACCACACGGGCGTCGGCGACCTGGACGTTCATGCCTTCCAGGGACTCGTAGTAGTCCAGGGCGTACGTCGCCGGCTGCAGAGCGAGCCCGTTGACCGAACCGCTCGCGGCCGTGTCGCCCGCCGGGGTGTACTCGTCTGGCACGGACCTCGCGTCGACGACGACCGGCGCCGGGACTGCGTTGCCGCTGGAGAGCACCGCCACCGTCGGCTTGGTGATCTCGGTCAGCGACTGATTGCCGGTGGCGGCGCCGCCCGGGACGTACTCGGAGACGGTGCCCGTCACCGTGACCGAGTCGCCGACGGCGACCTTCGGGGTGGAGCTGGTGAAGACGAACACGCCCTCACTTGTCGCCGGGTTGTCGTCCGGGTTCGGGTCCTGGATCCAGAATCCCCTGGAGGAGCCGTACGTGCGCACGCCCGTGACGATTCCGGCCACGTCCGCGACCTGCCGGCCCGCGAGCGGCGATATCCGGGTGGTGCCCTGGATGTCGTGAATGCGCACAGTGTCCGCATGTGCCGGTGTGGTGAGGACCACACCGGAGACGGTCGAGCAGACGGCGGCGACGGTGAGCGCGGCGAGGCGCCTGGATGACTTGCTCGGCAACGGGATCCCTCCGGGGAGATATGGGGGTGCCGGGACGAAGGTGGAGCGGTTTACCGCGGGGCCGCGGCCGGCGGGACGGTGCGACGCGCGTAGAAGGCGGTGGCCCCGGATGAACCGCGAAGGACGCCGGCGAACCTCGGTGAACAACTGTCCGCCGACTTCTACGCGCGTCAATCTCCTTTGTTCTCAGGACAGTTGTCAAGGTTTCGGCCAGGTGCGGCTCCCGCAGGGACGTGAACCGGGCGGCATGGGGCGAAACCCGTCTAGGCTGAGCGTGTGTTTCGGGGTGCCCTCTCGGTCACCACGTACGGTTCAAGGAGATCCAGCCGATGTCAGACAGCTCCCTCTTGCCGCCGGTCCGGCTGGCCTCCGAAGCGGAGCTCGCGCGGGACGCGCTCGCCACTCCGCTGCTCTCCCGGGCCGCCCGCCTGGCCCGCTGGGCCGGTCCCGACACCCGTGTCGGCGCCGGGGGCGAACTCGTGGAGGAGCAGCTGCCCGCCGCTGCCGAGGCACTGGGGCTCGCCGGCGAGGACGCCGCCGCCGACGCGAGCGAGGCCTGGCGGGTCGCGGTCGACACCGGACTCGTCGAGATCGTCGACGAGGAGGAGGGAACGGTCGCCACGGGCGCCGACCTCGCACTGCTCACCGCCGGAAGCCCCGGCGACGTGCTCGGCGTCTGGCTCGGCGCACTGGAGGCCGTGCTCGCCGACGCGAGCGTGCCCGACCTCGACGACTTCGTGGATGCCGTGGACGAGGACGGCCGGATCGACTTCTCGTCCCTCGACTGGGACCCGGAAGCGGAGGCCGAGTTCCTCGACGGGGTGCTGGCCAACCTATATCTGCTCACGGTCAGCGAGGGCGGACCCGGCGACAGCCCGGTGCCGCTGCCCGCGCTCGCCGCGTCGATGATCGTGCCCGACGACATGGGCGAACCCACCAACGACGTGCTGGAACAGGTGTCGGACGCCATGATGCGGCTCGACGACCAGTTCCGGATCCTCCAGCCCATCGGACTCGTCGAGTTCCAGCCGGTCGACGAGGCGCTGATGGCCGACCCCGACGAGGAGCCCGCGGCGCCCGTCGACGAGACCGACGTCAGCCGGTACGGGATGGTGCGGCTGACCCCGCTCGGCCTCTACGGGATGCGCGCCCGGCTGCTGGAGGCCGGGCTGACCGCGCCGGCGGTGGGGGAGCTGGCGGACAAGGGCGCCGACGCCCTGCTCGACAGCACGTCCGCGTTTCCGCCGGCGGCCGCTCAGGCCGAGACGGAGCAGTGGCTGGCGCGCCGTGAATCGCTCGCGGCCGCAAGGGAGTTGCTGGCCGCGGCACGCGGTTCGGACGCCGGTGCGCCACTGCGCCGGCTGCGCTGTCAGCAGGCGCTGTCCCTGGTCGGTCCGGAGGCGGAACCGGCGCTGCGCGAGGTGCTGGACGACGCGGAACTGGGCGGCCTGGCGCGGGTCTGGCTCACCGAGCACGGCGCGGCGGACGTGCCCGCACCGACGGAGTCGCTGGTCTTCTGGCTGACCGTCGACACCGTCGCCGCGCAGTTGGCGGCCGAGGGCAACTCGGCGGAACTGCAGTCGCTGGTGGAGGGCCTGGCGGCGCAGCACAGCGGTTTCTTCGCCACGGCCTGGCGGGTCGACCACCCCGCCACCCCGGAGGTGCTGGAGGCGATGGGACGCCTGCACCCGGACAAGAAGGTGGCGAAGGAAGCCCGGAAGGCCGCGTTCAAGGCGCGGTCGCAGCAAGGGGGTTGAGCGGCACCCGTCCGCCGCGGTGAGGGGGAGGCCCCGCCGCCGCGGGCGATGGCGCCGCGCAGGACCCTCCGCACCGGGGGTGACGCATCCCGCGGCCCGGACGGGCCGCCGTAACGGCAGGGACCGCTGTGTCCCTGCCGTTTCTTGGTCTGCGCAAGGCCCCTCCGGGAGAAGGGCTTGGCGGATTCATGGAAGAGCGCTCTCCGGCGTCGGCTCCCGTTCAACCGATGTTCAGGCGCGGACGGGAGCGTGTGCGCGCAACGAGGTCCGCCAGCAGCCACTCCCCGACCGACTCACTCCCCTCAAAGCGTCTGGGGCCCTTCCGGGACGGCATGATCTTGGGAAAACTGGGTGTGCTGTCCGGCCGACGTCGGTTCTCCTTAGCGCGGGTGAGCCTGCCTCAAAGCGAGACGTGAGGGTCTCGGGCGCCGTGAACTGCCGCTTCGAGCGCGATCTTCAGACTCCGTGATGTGAGCCCCTCCCGGACGGTCTTGGTGGTCACTGCGAGGGGAGGCTTGGTGGAACGGATCGTAAAGCGGCCCGCGGGCTTGGACGTGCACAAGGACGTGGTCGTCGCCGAGGTGCACCTCCCCGGAGGGGCCGTCGAACAGGGAAGCTTCGCCACGACCACCCCCGGCCTGCTGGTACTGCGGGACTGGCTGGTCGGTCACGGTGTCACCCGCGTCGGGATCGAATCGACCGGGGTGTACTGGAAGTGCGTGTACTACATGCTCGAGGACGACATGGAGGTCTGGCTGCTCAACGCCCGGCACATGCGCAACATCC
This sequence comes from Streptomyces sp. CA-106110, assembly GCF_050936285.1. Lineage (NCBI taxonomy): Bacteria > Bacillati > Actinomycetota > Actinomycetes > Kitasatosporales > Streptomycetaceae > Streptomyces > Streptomyces sp. CA-106110. The sequence continues at coordinate 8,922,136 of NZ_JBNJNB010000001.1, forward strand.
CGGGCCGCAAGACCGACGTCGCCGATGCCTCGTGGATCTGCCAGCTGATCGAGTTCGGGCTGGTCCGTCCCTCGTTCGTGCCGCCGAAGCCGGTCCGTGAGCTGAGGAACCTCACCCGCTACCGCAAGGCGCAGATCGAGGAACGCACCCGGGAGACCCAGCGCCTGGACAAGATCCTGCAGGACGCCGGCGTGAAGCTGTCGAGTGTGGCCTCCGACGTGCTGGGCAAGTCCGGTCGGGCGATGCTCCAGGCCCTGGTCGACGGCACCACCGACCCCGAGGTCCTGGCGGACCTGGCGATCGGCCGGCTGCGGGCCAAGCTCCCCGCCCTGCGGGAAGCACTCACCTCGCGGTTCTCCGGACACCACGCGCTGCTCGTCGCGGCCGTCCTGTCCAAGCTGGACTTCCTCGACGAACTCATCGGCCGTCTCAGCGCCGAGATCGAAGAGGCGGTGGCCCCTTTCGCCCGACAGGTTGAGCTCCTGGACACCGTCCCGGGCATCGACCTGCGGACGGCCCAGGGCCTGCTGGCGGAGTTCGGTGCGGACATGAGCGTCTTCGGTACCGCGTCGCGCTTCGCATCCTGGGCCGCGGTCTGCCCTGACAACCACGAGTCCGCCGGACGCAAGCGCTCGGGAAGATCCCGCAAGGGCCCCAAGTGGCTCGCGATCTACCTGCATGACGCCGCGATGGGCGCCATCCGCACCAAGAACACCTACCTCGCCGCCCAGTACTCCCGCTTACGGCCACGGCTCGGACACGCCAAGGCCCTGGTGGCGATCGAACACAGCATCCTCGTCTCGATCTTCCACATGCTCACCCGCGACCAGGCCTACCACGACCTCGGCGGCGACTACTTCCTGCGCCGCAACGACCCCGCCCGACAGGCCCGCCGCCTCATCGGCCAACTCGAAGCCCTCGGCTACCACGTCCAGGCCGAACCCGCCCCAGCCACACCATGACCGGGTCGAGGACCTGCTGAACGCCGTTTTCTCTTCAGGAGACAGCATGTCGCTCACCCGCAGGGACTTCGCCAGACGATCCGCGCTCACCGGTGCCGGCGTCGCCCTGGCCGGCACCGTCGGCGCTCTCGCCACCGCCCCGGGCGCCCTCGCGTCCACCGACACCGAGACCGCGGACGGCCATGACGCGGACCGGCACGTCGGCGTCGGTTACGGACCGCTGATCCCCGACCCCAAGGGCCTGCTCGCGCTGCCCGCCGGGTTCTCGTACCGCGTCATCACCTACAGCGGGAAGACCAAGCTGGAGTCGGGCGAGTTCACCCCCTCCAACCACGACGGCACCTCCACCTTCGACGGCCCGCGCGGCGCCACCCTGCTCGTCAACAACCACGAGCTCAAGGGTCCCCGGGCCGACTGGCAGTACCCGGTGCCGCTCACCGAGGGCCTCGTCTACGACCCGGCCGCGTCCGGCGGCTGCACCGTCGTCGAGGTGCGCCACGACAAGGTCGCCGAATGGGTCGGCATCGCCGGCACGTCGACCAACTGCGCGGGCGGCAACACTCCCTGGGGGACCTGGCTCACCTGCGAGGAGACCGAGGACAAGGCCGGCCAGAGCGGCATGACCAAGGACCACGGCTATGTCTTCGAGGTCGACCCCGAGGACCGCCGGGCCAACCGGGACCCCAAGCCCGTCAAGGCGCTGGGCCGCTACGCCCACGAGGCCGTCGTCGTCGACCCCAAGCGCGGTCACCTCTACCTGACCGAGGACGCCTCCGGCCCCAACGGCCTGCTGTACCGCTGGACCCCGCCGGAGGGCTTCTGCCACGGCCGGGGCAAGCTGCGCACCCTGGCGGACGACGCGGGCCGTCTCCAGGCCTTCAAGTGCTTCGACTCCGGCGGCCGGTACGTGGACGACCTCTCCCGCGCCACGAAGATCGGCACGGTGTACGGCGTCGACTGGGTGGACGTCCCGGACCGCGACGCGAAGTCGGTGTCGGTGCGCAAGCAGTTCGCCGCCGGCCAGGTCACCCGCGCCCGCAAGCTGGAGGGCATGTGGTGGGGCGACGGTGGCACCTACATCGTCTCCTCCTACGCCCGCGAGGAAAGCCCGGTCCAGCACGACGGCCAGGTCTGGTTCTACGACCCGAAGCGCCAGACGCTGACGCTGAAGGTCCTGCTCGGCGTGAACCCCGACCCGTCGAAGGACGGCAACTTCGACGGCCCCGACAACATCACCGTCTCGCCGTACGGCGGCCTGGTCATCGCCGAGGACGGCGAGGGCGTCCAGCACCTCTTCGGCGCCACCGACAGCGGCCGGACGTACCCGATCGCGCGCAACGAACTGAACATCGGCACCGAAGCGGAGCCGGAGTACAGCGAGTTCACCGGCGTCACCTTCTCGCCCGACGGGAAGACCCTGTTCGCCAACATCCAGGATCCCGGCATCATGCTCGCCATCACCGGGCCCTGGAAGCGTCAGCGGCGCTAGAACCGAGGATCACGCGTACGGGCGAGTCGGTCCGCATAGGCCATCGCCGTGTCTGCGGGGCCCCGGCCGAGGGGCCCCGCAGGTGTCGTACGGCTGCCTACAGCGACTGGGCCGCCGGCTTCACCATGTTCCGCACGGTGCGGGCCTTGACGAACTCGCCCATGGCCGTCATCTCCCACTCACCGGAGAACTGCCGGATGAGCTTGGCCATCATGACGCCCGTCTGCGGCTCGGCGTTCGTGAGGTCGAAGCGGACCAGCTCCTGGTCGGTCGCGGCGTCCACCAGGCGGCAGTAGGCCTTGGCGACCTCCGAGAACTTCTGCCCGGAGAAGGAGTTCACGGTGAAGACCAGGCCGGTGACCTCCTGGGGAATGCGGCCGAGGTCGACCACGATGACCTCGTCGTCGCCTCCGCCCTCACCGGTGAGGTTGTCGCCGGAGTGCTTGATCGCTCCGTTGAGAATGGTCAGCTTGCCGAAGTAGCAGCTGTCGATGTGGTTGCGCTGCGGGCCGTACGCGATGACCGACGCGTCCAGGTCGATGTCCTTGCCCCGGAAGGCGGGCTCCCAGCCCAGGCCCATCTTGACCTGGGAGAGCAGCGGGCGGCCGCCCTTGACGAGGGAGACGGTCTGGTTCTTCTGGAGGCTGACGCGGCCCTTGTCGAGGTTGATCTTCCCTGCGCCGGGGGCCGGCGCGGGCGGGGCCAGGGGAGCGGCGGGCGCCGGGGGAGCGGCCAGGGTCGGCGCCGGCGGGGCGGCGGGCGGCTGCATCGCGGGCATGGGCGGGGCGGCGGGCTGGGCAGGCGCGGCCGGCTCCTCCACCGTGACGCCGAAGTCGGTGGCGATGCCCGCCAGACCGTCGGCGTACCCCTGGCCGACGGCGCGAGCCTTCCAGGCGCCGCCCCGGAGATAGACCTCCACGACGACCAGGGCCGTCTCCGCGCCGAGCTGCGGCGGGGTGAACGTGCCCAGCACGGAGTTGTCGTCCGCGTTGCGGATGGTGGCCGTCGGCTCGATGCCCTGGAAGGTCTGACCCGCGGCGTCGGGGCTCGCCGTGACGACGATCTTCTCGATGCCCGGGGGCACCGAGGCGGTGTCGACCGTGATCGAGTCGGGGCTGGTGCCGCCGCCGGAGCGGTACATGACGCCCGGGCCCGAAGGCTGGTTGTAGAAGATGAAGTCGTCGTCGGAGCGCACCTTGCCGTCGGCGGTGAGCAGCAGGGCCGACACGTCGAGCCGCACCGGGGCGGCGACGTCGACCGTCACACGGGTGGCTCCGAGCGGGATGTTCGAGCCGGGGGTCATAGCTGTCATGACGGGTGAACGAACGAGACCGCTTTACCGTTCCCTTACCCATGGGGCCAAATGGGTGACGACCAGGCCCCCGGCCCGGACCGCTAAGGCACCACGACGATCTTGCGCCCCACGCCCGCCGCGAACTGCTCCAGCGCCTGCGGGTAGCGCTCCAGCGGAATCCGGTCGCTGATGAGCACCTCCGGATCGAGCACACCGCCCGCGAACAGCTCCGCCGCCCGCTCGAAGCTGTGCAGCACCGCCATGGAACCGGTGATCGTGATCTCCTGGTTGTAGATCCGGTACGGGTCGATCTCGACCCGCGTGGCGTAGTCCGCCACCCCGAACTGCAGGAAGGTGCCGGCCTTCGCCACCCGCCCCAGGCCGTCCTGGATCGCCGCCGCGTTGCCCGTGGCGTCCACGACCAGGTCCCAGCCCTGCGGACGGTCCAGTTCGTCCGGGCTCGCCGCGGACCCCGTCACGCCGAGCCCTCGTGCGGTCTCCAGACGGGTCGGGTTCACGTCCACCACGTCCACGCTCGCCGCGCCCGTCCGCTTGGCCAGCTCCAGCATCATCAGGCCCATCGTGCCGGAGCCGTAGATCAGGACGTGGGCGCCGAGGCGGGACTGCAGGACGTCGTAGCCGCGCACCGCGCATGACAGCGGCTCGATCAGCGCCGCGTCCTCGGTGCGCACATGCTCGGGGAGCTTCACGCAGTTGGCGACGGGCGCCACCGCGTACTGCGCCGCCCCGCCGGCCTTCGTCACCCCGATGGCCGCCCACCGCTCACAGAGATTGTTGTGGCCCGTACGGCAGTACCGGCACTCGAAGCAGTACAGGGACGGGTCCACGGCCACCCGGTCGCCGACCGACACCTCGGTGACCTGGGTGCCCACCCCGACCACCTCGCCCGCGAACTCGTGACCGGGCACGATCGGTAGCTTGGGGGCGAACTCGCCCTGGAGGATGTGCAGATCCGTACCGCACAGGCCGCAGGCCGCGACCTCGACGACGACCTCGCGGGGCCCTGGCGTCGGGTCCGGGACCTCGGAGACGACGGCGCGGCCCACGGACTCGATGACGGCGGCCTTCATTTCACGGCTCCCAACGACAGGCCCTGGACCAACTTGTCCTGGGCGGCGAACCCCGCGGCGAGCACCGGCAGGGAGATGACGAGCGACGCGGCGCACACCTTCGCCAGGAACAGGCCCTGGCTGGTGATGAAGCCGGTCAGGAAGACGGGGGCGGTCTCGGCGACCACACCCGTGAGCACCCGGGCGAAAAGCAGCTCGTTCCAGCTGAAGATGAAGCAGATCAGGGCCGTTGCAGCGATGCCGGGCAGGGCGATGGGGGCCACCACGCGCCGGAGGATGGTCGGCAGCCGGGCGCCGTCGATCTGCGCCGCCTCGATGATCGCGACCGGCACCTCGGAGAGGAAGGACTGCATCATCCACACGGCGATCGGCAGATTCATCGCGGTGTAGATGATCACCAGTGCCCAGACGTTGTCGAGCAGGCCGGCGTTCTTGGCGAACAGGTACACGGGCAGCAGACCGGCCACGGCCGGCAGCATCTTGGTGGACAGGAAGAAGAACAGGACGTCGGTCCACTTCTTCACCGGACGGATCGACAGGGCGTAGGCCGCCGGGAGCGCCAGCAGCAGTACGCACACGGTGGAGGCCACCGAGGCGGTGGTCGAGTTGATCAGCGAGGGCCAGGGGCTCGCGCCCCCGTCCAGGCCGAAGAACTCCCGGTAGCTCTGGAAGGTGAGGGACGCGGCCACCGAGGGCGGATTGGTGGCCGCGTCCGCCTCGGAGTGGAAGGAGGTCAGGGCCATCCAGAGGATGGGCAGGGCGAACAGGACACCCGCCAGCCAGGCGACCAGGCCCAGCGCGGCCCCCTTGGTGGAACGCCTGCGCCGGGTGCGCGGCTGCGCCGGGGCGCCGGTCACTGCGGTGGTCATGCGCGGGACACCTCCTCCCGGAAGAGCGACGACACGACGCGCAGCGCGAAGGTCGCGATGATGATCGAGCCGATGACCACGAGCACACCGGCCGCCGAGGCCAGGCCGTTCTCGTGCGCCTGGTAGAAGGTCTGGTAGACGGTGTACGGCAGGTTCGCCGTACCGAGGCCGCCGGCGGTGATCGTGTACACCGCGTCGAAGTTCTGCACGATGTAGATCGAGCCGAGCAGCACGCCCAGCTCCAGATAGCGGCGCAGGTGCGGCAGGGTGATGTGGACGAACACCTGCCAGTCGCTCGCGCCGTCCATCCGTGCCGCCTCCACCAGTTCGGGGTCACGGCTCTGCAGCCCGGCGAGCAGGATCAGCATCATGAACGGCGTCCACTGCCAGATCAGCGACGCCTCGACCGCCGACAGCGGCATGTCCGAGATCCAGTCCGGCTGTGGCGCGCTGTCGCCGCCGATCCAGTGCAGCAGGCCGTTGAACAGGCCGTACTCGGGGTTGTAGAGGACGTGCTTCCACAGCAGGGCGGCCGCGATGGGGACCACCAGGAACGGCGCGATCAGCATGGTGCGCACCGCTCCCCGGCCCGGGAACCTGCGGTCGAGCAGCAGGGCGAGCAGCAGGCCGATCACCAGGCTGATCAGCACCACGGTGACGGTGAGCAGCACGGTCGTCCACACCGATTTGCGCAGCTCCGGAGTGGTGAGGACATCGGAGTAGTTGCCCAGCCCGGCGAAGTGACGGTCCTTCGGATACAGGGCGTTCCAGTCGAAGAACGAGATCACCAGGGTCGCCACGAACGGCAGCTGGGTCACGAGGATCATGAAGATCAGTGCGGGCAGCAGCGGGGCGCGTGTGGCCCAGGCCCGCAGTCGGTTCGACGGCCGGGCCGTCCGCGGCTGAGCCGCGGCGACCCGGGCGGTGGTGGTGGCGGTCATCATCACCGGTACTTCTTCGCGACCGTCTCGGCGAGCGACTGGGACTTCTTCAGGGCGCTGTCGACGGACTCCCGTCCGGCGACGGCCGCGCTGATCTCCTGGGAGACCTTGGTCCCCAGATCGGTGAACTCGGGGATGCCGACGAACTGGATGCCGGGCGCGGGCCGCGGCTGGACTCCCGGGTTGTCCGGCTGCGCCGAGGCGATCGCGTCCCGGGTCACGTCCGCGAAGGCTCCGGCCTCCTTCCGGTACTCCGGGATGTCATAGGTGGAGGTGCGCTTGCCCGCCGGGACGTTGGCCCAGCCGTCGGTCTTGCCGACCAGCTGCTCGTAGTCCTTGCTGGACGCCCAGGAGATGAACTTCCAAGCGTCGTCGGGGTTCTTGGAGGCCTTCTGGATGCCCCAGGCCCAGGTGTACAGCCACCCGGAGCTCTTCGTCTTCTCCACCGGCGCCGGGACATAGCCGATCTTGCCCTTCACCGGAGAGCCGGTCGCCTCCAGGGATCCGGCACCGGAGGTCGCGTCGTACCACATCGCGGACTTGCCCTGCGTCATGTTGTTGAGGCATTCCGCGAAACCGGACTGGGCGGCGCCCGACTCGCCGTGCTTGCGCACCAGGTCGACGTAGAACTGCGTCGCCTGCTTGAACTCCTTCGAGTCCAGGCCCGGCGTCCAGTCCTTGTCGAACCAGGTGCCACCGAAGGTGTTGACCACGGTGGTCAGCGGAGCCAGCATCTCGCCCCACCCCGGCAGACCGCGCAGGCAGATGCCCTTCATACCGGGCTCGGCCCCGTCCGCCTTGGCCGCGAGATCCGCCACCTGCTGCCAGGTGGGGTGCGCGGGCATGGTGAGCCCCTTCTTCTGGAAGACGTCCTTGCGGTACATCAGGAACGACGACTCCCCGTAGAAGGGCTCGCCGTAGAGCTTGCCGTCTGCCGCGGTGAGGGACGTCCGTATCGGCGCCAGGATGTCCTCCCGGTCGAAGCCCTTGTCCTTGCCTACGTACGAGTCCAGTGCGTGCAGCCAGTTGTTCTTGGCGTAGATGGGTATCTCGTAGTTACTCAGGGTCGCGACGTCGTACTGACCCGCCTGGTTTGCGAAGTCCTGGCTGATCTTGTCCCTGACGTCGTTCTCCGGCAGGACGGTGAAGTTGACCTTGATGCCGGTGTCCTTGGTGAAGTTGGCGGCGGTGAGTTTCTGCAGCTCCACCATCTGCGGGTTGTTCACCATCAGGACGTTGATGGAGTGGGCGGAGGATCCGCCCCTGGCACCGCCGGCGCCCGAGCAGCCGGCGAGGAGGGGGGTGATCAGCGTTCCTGCGGCGGCCACGGCAAACACGGTGCGTGGCATTCGTCGGCTCTGGGTTCGCATGAGGTTGGCTCCTGATCCCTGCTAGCGGTGATTTGTTGACCTGGGGCGGAACGTGCGGTAGGCCGGTAGGCGGGGGCGATGTTGTTCGGAGGTGGTCGCGATGGTGACCGCGAGGCGTCCGTGCCCGCCGGCGCCGGGGCCGCTGGAGGGCTACGCGGCCCGGTTCGACGACCTGTTCTCGTCGCTGGCGCAGCGGCGCGGGTTTAGGGAGTACCTGACCGGGCTGCTGGCCCCGCGGGACCGGAACAAGACGCTGACCTGCCTGGCCGGGGCGGAGCCGGTCGTGGGGGCCCAGCACCCGGCGGTGCAGCGGCTGCAGTTCTTCCTGTCCGAGTCGACCTGGGACCCTGAGCGGGTCAACGCCCGGCGGCTGGAGCTGCTGCTGCAGGGCGAGGCGACCGCCCCGCACGCCGGCGGGGTGCTGGTCATCGACGACTCCGGGGACCGCAAGGACGGCACTGCCACCGCGCACGTGGGCCGGCAGTGGCTGGGCCGGTACGGCAAGACCGACAACGCCGTGGTCACGGTGACCACGCTGTGGGCCGACGAGCGCCTCTACTACCCGCTGCACGCCGTGCCCTACACCCCGGCCCACCACTTCCCGCGGGGGAAGAGCGACCCGGCCTTCCGTACCAAGTGGAAGATTGCCGCCCAACTTGCCTGTCAGGCCAGGTTCTTGGGGATCGCGTTCCGGGCGGCGGTGGCCGACGGCGCCTACGGGGACCTGGACGACTTCCGGTGCGAGCTGCACGCCGCCAAGGTGCCGTTCGTGATGGCCGTCAAGCGCCGCCGCGGGGTGTGGGCCTACGGCGACCAGGCCCGCACCCCGGTGGACGCCGCCCGCGAACTGGCCTGGCACGGCCCCGAGGAGCCCGGCGCCTGGACGCCGGTGGTGCGCACCTTCCGCGACGGGCACACCGCCACCTGGTGGGCCGCCGACGCCACCTTGGGCTTTTGGGGTCCGGACGGCCTGACGCGGCTGGTGGTGGCCACCGCCGATCCGTCCACCCTGCCGGAGAAGGCCACCTGGTACCTGGCCACCGACCTGCCCCGCCCCGGCTCGCCCCGCGCGGCCGAGTCCCCCTATCCGCCCGCGGACCTGGCCGAGGTCGTGCGGATCCACGGGATTCGAAACTGGATCGAGCAGGGCTACAAGCAGGTCAAGGACGAGCTGGGGTGGGCCGACTTCCAGGTGCGCTCCAATGTCGCGATCCGCCGCCACCAGACCCTGGTCAATTGCGCGTTCGCCTTCTGCTGGGAAGCAGGACGCACCAGCGCGGGACCTGAGAGTACGTCACCACTGATGCCGGAAGCCGACGCTGGAGAGAGGGGGCCCGGCACTGCCGACCCCGCCCCCACCACCGTGCTGGCCGAAGGCGATTCGCGCCGTCCGCGGCTGGCTGACCCCGTCGATCGTGCTGCAACGCTGGTGGCGGGCCTGGTCCAACGCGCCCCCTCCACCCGAACTCCAAGCCCTGATCGACGCGGTCACCACCGGACAGACCCTGAACCTCTACCCCCCGAACTAACAAACCACCGCTAGTGTCCTGCGCCTGAAGTTCGATGAATATGTGTAGTGTTGGCTGCGTGGCACGTATGGGACGGCCTATGGCCGAGGTGACGTTGACCGACGAGGAGCGCGAGACGCTGCTGCGCTGGTCGAGGCGGGCGACGTCCGCGCAGGCCCTGGCCCAGCGGTGCCGGATCGTGCTGGGCTGCGCGGAGGGGAAGTCGAACCAGCAGGTGGCTGCCGAGCTCGGGATCTGGCCGCAGACAGTGGGTAAGTGGCGTCGCCGCTTCCTGGAGTTGCGCCTGGACGGCCTGGGCGACGAGCCGCGGCCCGGGGCTCCCCGGAAGATCTCCGATGAGCAGGTGGAGGCGGTTGTCGTCGCTACCTTGGAGCGCACCCCGAAGGACGCTACGCACTGGTCACGGGCGTCCATGGCGGCCGAGAGCGGGCTGTCGAAGTCCACCGTGGGGCGGATCTGGCGGACCTTCGGTCTCAAGCCGCACCAGGTGGACACCTTCAAGCTGTCCAACGATCCGCAGTTCATCGACAAGGTCCGCGACGTCGTGGGCCTCTATCTGGACCCGCCGGAGAAAGCCCTGGTCCTGTGCGTCGACGAAAAAAGTCAAATCCAGGCGCTGGACCGCTCGGCGCCGGTGCTGCCGATGATGCCGGGGATGCCCGAGCGCCGCACCCACGACTACGTCCGCCACGGCATCACCACCTTGTTCGCCGCCCTCGACGTGGCGACCGGCGAGGTGATCGGCTCCATCCACCGCCGCCACCGGGCCGTGGAGTTCAAGAAGTTCCTCGCCAAGCTGGACAAGGAGGTCCCAGCCGGCCTCGATGTCCACCTGATCTGCGACAATTACGGCACCCACAAGGCGCCGACGGTCCGCAAATGGCTGGAGACGCATCCCCGTTTCCACATGCACTTCACGCCCACCTACTCGTCCTGGCTCAATCAAGTCGAACGGTGGTTCGCACTCCTGACGGACAAACAGATACGGCGCGGAGTCCACAAGAACCTCCAGGCCCTGGAACGGGACATCCGCGCCTGGATCGCCCGGTGGAACGAGGACCCCAAGCCCTTCGTCTGGACAAAGGACGCCGACGAGATCCTGCAGCGTCTCGCCGCATATCTTGATCGAATTCCCGGCGCGGGACACTAGATCCTGAAAGCGGAACTCGACTGCTGAACGGCGTGGGGATGTGCGTGGTCCGCCGTACGGCTCGCCGGGCGACCGGCGGACGGACGGATACCGAAGGGTTGTGCGGTTGTCGGAGGGGCGGCTGCGGATCCGTCAGACCCGGATGACCTGAGGTCCCTGCAGCGAGTAGCGGTGGGCTTCGGAGGCCGGCAGCAGCGTGCTCGTGACGATCGCCTCCAGGTCGCCGACCTCGGCGAACCGGCAGAAGCTCACTGCCCCGAACTTGGTGTGCACGCCCGCGAAGACGGTGCGGCGGGAGGCGCGGAGCGCCTGTGCCTTGACCTCGCTCACGGCCGGGTCGGGCGTGGTCAGCCCGTGCTCCCGGGAGATGCCGTTGGCGCCGATGTAGGCCAGGTCGATGACGAATCCCGCCAGCATCTTCGTCGTCCAGTGGTCGACGGTGGCGAGGGTGCCGGGTCTGACCCGGCCGCCCAGCAGCAGGACGGTCGTGTTCTCGGCTTCCGCCAGTGCGCCCGCGGTGGCCAGGGACGCGGTGACCACGGTCAGCGGCCGGTCCCGGGGCAGCGCCTCGGCTATGAGCTGCGGGGTGAACCCCTCGTCCACGAAGACGGTCTCGGCGTCCCCGAGCAGCTCGGCCGCGGCGGCCGCGATCCGGCGTTTCTCCGGCACGTGGCTGGTGGCGCGGAACGCGAGGGTCGTCTCGAAGCCCGCGCTCTCGACGGGATAGGCGCCGCCGTGCGTCCTGCGCACCAGCCCGTGGTCCTCCAGGGCGCGCAGATCGCGTCGTACGGTCTCCTTGGCCACGCCCAGTTCGGCGGCGAGCGTGGTGACGTCGACCGAACCCGTGCGGCGGGCGGCCTTGACGATCTCGCGCTGCCGTTCCTCCGCGGTCTTCACCGTCATCGCCGTCACCTGCCTTCCGTGCCGTGTTTCTGGCTCGTTCCCGTCGGGGTGCACGAACCGGTGGTGCCCGTTCGGGCCCGGTGGGGCCCATGGGGGAAGTTCTACAGCCGGTGCGCGGCGGTGACCAGGCCTGTTGCGGGCCCGAGTGTGCCCGATCCTGCCCGTATGGCCAAGCGGAAGCCCGTCTCGGACCTGCGGTGGAGCGGGGCGTCCGGTGGGAACGGGCAGCCTCTGTGCCCGAAAAGCGGAGCGGGCGGGCCCGTTCGGTGCCCGCCCGCCCTCGGTGCGTGTCGTCAGTGGGGCCAGATCGGCGGGTCCGTGACGAAGTGACCGCCCAGGTATGCATGGGCCGGGTTGTCCGGCTCCGGCTCGCCCTGCTCGGCGACGAGCTTGTGGGCGTAGGGCTCGGAGTCGTCCTGCGGCTCGTAGCCGAGCGCCCTGGCGGTCGTCAGATCCCACCACAGGCGGGTGTTGGCGGAGGAGCCGTAGACGACGGTGTGCCCGACGCCTTCGGCGGTCAGGGCGGCGTGGAAGAGGCGGGCGCCGTCCTGCGGGCTCATCCAGATGGAGAGCATGCGGACGCTGGTCGGCTCCGGGAAGCAGGAGCCGATGCGCACGGAGACCGTCTCCAGGCCGTGCTTGTCCCAGTAGAGCTGGGCGAGGTCCTCGCCGAAGGACTTGGACAGTCCGTAGAAGGTGTCGGGCCGGCGCGGAGTGTCGATCGGGATCAGCGGGTCGTCGCCCTCGGGGCGCGGCGTGAAGCCGACCGCGTGGTTGGAGGAGGCGAACACGATCCGGCGCACGCCCTCCTCGCGCGCCGCCTCGTACAGGTTGTACGTGCCTTCGATGTTCGCCTTCAGGATCTTGTCGAACGTGGACTCCAGGGAGATGCCCGCGAGGTGGATGATCGCGTCGACCCCGCGCACGGCCTCGCGCAGGGCCTCCCGGTCCGCGAGATCGGCGGTGATCGCGTCCGGTGCCCCCTCGACCGGCCTCATGTCCAGGAGCCGCAGCTCGTAGCCGTACCCGGGCAGCAGCCCCCGCATCAGGGTGCCGAGTCCGCCGGCGGCGCCGGTGAGCAGAACGGTGCGGGGAGCGGGCATCCTCGTCTCTCCTTGTGGAGTCGGCGGCTGCATTCGTGTACAGCATTCACATCCGTGGACACGCTACGGAGCGTCCACGTGACCCGTCAAGTGTGACGCCGCGGGGCGAAATCCGCGCCTGAGTTGCCCGTTTGTGCGCTTGACCGGCCTTGAGGTGGCGGCTTAGCGTGGTCGCGTTCAGAAATATGGACATGGATCAGAAACGTGCACTGTGCGGCACCTGGTCCGCGTGTGCGCGCCTGTTTCAAGGGAGAGCCCGTGACGTCAGCCCCTCTTGCCGCTCGACTCAGCATCCCCAGCGGGCCGCTGTTCTTCCCCGTGACCGCCTACGCGCCCGACGGCTCGATCGCTCTCGACGTCTACCGCGAGCATGTGCGCAAGGGCGTGGAGGCGGGCGCCGCCGCCGTCTTCGCGTGCTGCGGCACGGGCGAGTTCCACGCGCTCACGCCCGAGGAGTTCGAGGCGTGCGTGCGCGCGGCCGTCGAGGCGGTGGACGGACAGGTTCCGGTCCTGGCGGGTGCGGGATACGGGACCGCGCTCGCCGTGCGCTACGCGAGACTCGCCGAAGAGGCCGGGGCTGACGGACTGCTCGCCATGCCGCCCTACCTGGTGGTGGCCGGGCAGGAGGGGCTGCTGCGGCACTACCGGGAGCTGGCCGCGGCGACCTCGCTGCCGACCATCGTCTACCAGCGCGACAACGCCGTCTTCACCCCCGGGACGGTGGTTGAACTGGCGCGCACGGACGGGATCATCGGTTTCAAGGACGGGCTGGGCGACCTCGATCTGATGCAGCGCGTCGTCAGCGCGGTACGGACCGAGGTCCCCGGTGACTTCCTGTACTTCAACGGACTGCCGACCGCCGAGCAGACCCAGCTCGCCTACCGGGGCATCGGCATCACGCTGTACTCGTCCGCCGTCTTCTGCTTCGTTCCGGAGATCGCCCTGGCCTTCCACAAGGCGCTGGGCGCCGGCGACGACGCCACCGTCCACCGGCTCCTGGACGGCTTCTACCGCCCGTTCGTCGAACTGCGCGCCCAGGGCCGCGGTTACGCCGTCTCGCTCGTCAAGGCGGGCGTCAGGCTGCGCGGCCTCGACGTGGGCGAGGTACGGCCGCCGCTGCACGAACCCTCCGAGGACCACGTCAAACAGCTCGCCGCGCTGATCGACCGCGGGTACGAGCTGCTGCGGGAGGGCGCGTGAGGGCCTCGGCCTTCCTCTACCCCTGGGACGTGAACGGAGATCCCGGGGCGGGGGACCGCATGGCCGCCCTGGGCGTCCGCGACGCCACGCTCGCATCGGCCTACCACTCCACGCGCGCGCTCACGCCCCGGCACCCGCGGCACCGCATCGTGACGGCCCGCCATGCCGCCGTGCTCTACCCGACGGACGCACGCTGGACCGGCCGCGCCCTGCGGCCCTACCCGGCCGGGGACTGGGCCCCGGGCGACGCGTTCGGCGAGGCCGCCGAGGCGCTCGCCGCCGCCGGACTCGAGGTGCACACCTGGGTCGTGCTCGCGCACAACTCCCGCCTCGGCGAGGAGCATCCGGGGACCTCGGTGGTCAACGCCCATGGCGACCGCTATCCGTGGGCGCCGTGCATCGCACAGCCCGGCACACGCGCCTACCTGGTCGACCTCGCGGCCGAGGCGGCCGTGCGGCCGGGGGCGCACGGCACCGAACTGGAGTCGCTCGGCTGGTACGGCCTGGCCCATCTGCACGCGCACGACAAGACCGGAGGGGTGGGGCTAGGGGACGCCGGGCAGTACCTCATGTCGCTGTGCTTCTGCGCAAGCTGCCGGGCGGGGTACGGGGCGCAGGGCCTGGACGCAGGGGAACTGGCCGCCGCGGTACGGGCCGCGCTGGAGCCGGTGTGGCGTGGCGCGCCCTCCGGCGGAGGCTGGGCGGGCGTCGAGAGACTCCTCGGCGAGACCGAGGCGGCAGCCACCCGCGCGTGGCGCGACGAGACCGCCCGCACGCTCCAGGAGGCGGCGGTGGCCGCGGTCCGCGCGGCCGCACCCGACGGCTTCCGGGTGCTGCTGCACGCCGACCCGGTGTCGTACCACTGCGGGGCGAACGCGGGCGTCGATCCCGCGCACATCCTGTCCGTCGCCGACGGCGTGGTGGTGCCCTGCACGGGCGGCACAGGTCTGCTGAGGCCGTTCGCAGGGCAGGGCAGGGAGCGGTCCGTCCTCGCGGCCAACTTCACCGTGGTCTCCGCGATGGGCGGCAGCCCGGGGACGCTGGAGCGGGACGCGCGGGAGGCGGCGGAGTCGGGCGCGACGGAACTGCGGCTCTATCACGCCGGGCTGGCCTCCGACGAGGACCTGGCGGCCGTACGGGGGGCACTCGCCGCGCTCTGAGCGAGGACGTGGCGGTCACCGGGCGCGGCGGAGGGCGGGACGGAAATCCGTCGGAACGTGTCAGTAATGCCTCTGGGGCGTGTGCGGACGTGGTCCTAGCGTGGTGAGCCGTTCCCGCGCCGGCCGGTCGCGTCGCCCGTACGACCTCAGGAAGGCATCCCCATGCAGTACCTCGCGCCCGTAGGCATCGGCGTCCTCTACGTGTTCCTCATGTCCCTCCTGCGCGAACCGCACCGGCGGCGCGTCAACGCGGTGATGGTGGCCGGAGCGGGGGCCGCCTACCTCAGCGGCGGCGGCCTGGGCGGCTGGGAGTTCGCGTTCACCGCGCTCGCCACCTACGTCGCCTACCGCGGTCTGGAGTCATGGACGTTCACCGGCATCGGATGGCTGCTGCACACCGCGTGGGACGTCGTGCACCATCTCAAGGGCAACCCCATCGTGCCCTTCGCCCACAACTCGTCCCTGGGATGCGCGATCTGCGACCCGGTGATCGCCCTGTGGTGCCTGCGGGGAGGGCCCTCGCTGCGTCAGCTCGTGCGCCGGGAGCGGCCGGTCGCGGTCCGGGACCGGACGGCAGCCTGACACGCGTCCCGGTCCAGGTGTGCGGCCGATGAGTTTCGCGGCCGCCGCCGGTCCACCTCATCGAAGGAGAAGAATGAGGAGGACGAGATGATCGACAAGATGTTCGACCTGGGTCCGCAGACCCGGATCGTGGCCCGGCTCGCGGCCGGGGTGCGCGAGGAGCAGCTCGCGGACACCACGCCCTGCCCCGGATGGGCGGTGCGCACCCTGCTGGGCCATCTCCTCGGGCTGGCCACCGCCTTCCGGGACGCCGGGCGCAAGGACCTCGGAGCCACCACGGACACGAACCCGGACGCCTCGCTGCCGGACATCGGGCCCGGCTGGCGCGAGGAACTGCCCGCCGTGCTCGACGAACTGGCCGAGGTGTGGCGCGATCCGGAGGCCTGGACCGGGGCGACCCGGGCGGGCGGAGTGACCCTGCCGGGCGCGGTCGCGGGCGCTGTCGCGGCCGACGAGCTGGTGATCCACGGCTGGGACCTGGCACAGGCCACCGGCCAGGAGTACGAGCCGGACATGACGGCACTGCTCGCGTCGTACGGCTTCCTGACCGCCGCGGCCGACGACCCGCGCCGCGGCGACGGCCTGTTCGGCCCGGTCGTGCCCGTCCCGGCCGACACTCCGCTGCTCGACCGGGCGATCGGCCTCAGCGGGCGCGATCCCGCGTGGAAGC
Source organism: Streptomyces sp. CA-106110 (assembly GCF_050936285.1). Taxonomy (NCBI): domain Bacteria; kingdom Bacillati; phylum Actinomycetota; class Actinomycetes; order Kitasatosporales; family Streptomycetaceae; genus Streptomyces; species Streptomyces sp. CA-106110. Next base: position 8,938,449 of record NZ_JBNJNB010000001.1, read on the forward strand.
CGTAGGTCGCCGCGGCTTCCGGCATTCCGGCCCCTGAACCGGGAGCCTCGACTTTCCTCTGTCCGAAGCGTTGACCAACCCCGTGCGCGCTCCTACCTTCGTCGCGTCGTACTTCGTACGTCATATATGAGACGCGATACGCGAGTTCTGATACGCGCGTTCAGTTGATGCGATCAGGCGACGCGAGATCCGGGAGGCGCCCATGACCTCTGTACCGGTACCGATCCCCTCCCGCACGCAGTTCGTGCTGGAGGGGATCAAGCACCGCATCCTCACCGGACAGCTGACGCCCGGTCAGTCCCTGATCGAGACCGAACTCGCCGCGCAGTTCGGGGTGTCCAAGACCCCCGTGCGCGAGGCGCTCAAGACCCTCGCCGGGACCGGGCTCGTCGTGATGAACCAGTACAAGGGCGTCACGGTGCGGATGGTGGACGCGGACATGGCACGCGAGGTCTACGACGTCCGGCTGCTCCTGGAGCCCGAGGCGCTGCGTCGTTCGGTACGGCGCGGGGCCTCTCTGGACGCCGCCCGCGAGGCGCTGAACCGGGCCGAAGAGGCCGCCGACAGCGCCGAACGCTCCCTGGCCAATCGGGAGTTCCATCGCGCCCTGTACACGCCCTGCGGCAACCCGCTGCTCGGCCGGATGCTCGACGAGGTCCGCGACCAGGCCGCCCTCGTCTCCGCCGTCGCCTGGGCCGCCGACCCCTCCTGGGAGCTCGAGGCCGCCGAGCACCGGGAGATCCTGCGGCTCGCCCAGGACGGCGACGCCGAGGGCGCGGCGAGCGCCCTGCACACCCACATCGCCTCGTTCGTCCGGCGAGCGTTCCCCCGGTACGGGGAGGAGGGACAGGAATGAGCGACGCGGCGTTCGAGATCCAACGAGCCGCCCTGGCCGATGTGGTCGCGATCCCGGTGACGCCGTTCGCCGAGGACGGCACCGTCGACCGGGACGCCCACCGGGCACTGCTGCGCAGGCTGCTCGACGGCGGCGTCAGGACCCTGACGCCCAATGGCAACACCGGCGAGTTCTATGCCCTCACCGCCGAGGAGCGGCGCCTCGTCACGGAACTGACGATCGAGGAGGCGGGGGAGCGGGCCGCGGTGCTCGCCGGTGTCGGTCACGATGTGCCGACCGCCGTCGCCTCCGCCCGGCACGCCCGTGAGCAGGGTGCCGGGATGGTCATGGTCCACCAGCCCGTGCATCCGTACGTCTCGGCCGCCGGCTGGGTCGACTACCACCGGGCCGTCGCCGAGGCCGTGCCCGAACTCGGGGTGGTCCCCTACATTCGCAACGCCCAGCTGCCGGGCGCCCGGCTCGCCGAACTCGCCGACCACTGCCCGAACGTCATCGGGGTGAAGTACGCCGTCCCGGACGCAGCCCGGTTCGCCGCCTTCGCACGGGACGCGGGACTCGAGCGCTTCGTTTGGGTGGCGGGGCTCGCCGAACCGTACGCCCCCTCGTACTTCTCCGCGGGGGCCACCGGATTCACCTCAGGGCTTGTGAACGTCGCTCCGGCCGTCTCCCTGAACATGATCGAGGCGCTTCGGTCCGGGGACTACCCGGCCGCCATGAAGGTCTGGGAACAGATCCGCCGCTTCGAGGAACTGCGCGCGGCGAACGGCTCCGCGGACAACGTCTCCGTCGTCAAGGAGGCCCTCGCCGCGCTGGGCCTGTGCCGCCGCGATGTGCGCCCGCCGAGCAGGGCGCTGGGCGAGGAGGAGCGCGCGGAGGTCGCCGCCGTCGTCGGCAGGTGGCCGATATGAAGCGGCCCGACGAGCTCAGGAGCCACCAGTGGTACGGCACCGACGGGCTGCGCTCCTTCAGCCACCGGGCGCGCACCCGGCAGCTCGGCTATCTCCCCGAGGAGCACCTGGGCAAGCCCGTCATCGCGATCCTCAACACCTGGTCGGACATCAACCCCTGCCACGTCCACCTCAGAGACCGCGCCCAGGCCGTGAAGCGGGGCGTGTGGCAGGCCGGCGGCTTCCCGCTGGAGTTCCCGGTCTCCACGCTCAGCGAGACCTTCCAGAAGCCGACCCCCATGCTCTACCGAAATCTGCTCTCCATGGAGGCCGAGGAGCTCCTGCGCTCCTATCCGGTCGACGGGGCCGTACTGATGGGCGGCTGCGACAAGTCCACGCCCGCGCTGCTCATGGGGGCCGCCTCCGTCGACCTGCCGACCGTCTTCGTGCCCGCGGGTCCCATGCTGCCGGGCCACTGGCGCGGCGAGGTCCTCGGCTCGGGCACCGACATGTGGAGGTACTGGGACGACAAGCGTGCCGGGCTCATCGGCGACTGCGAGATGTCGGAGCTGGAGAGCGGGCTCGCCCGTTCGCCGGGGCACTGCATGACGATGGGTACGGCTTCCACGCTCACCGCGGCCGCCGAGGCCCTCGGCGTCACGGTGCCAGGCGCGTCGAGCATCCCGGCCGTCGACTCAGGGCACGAGCGCATGGCCGCCGCGTCCGGCCGCCGGATCGTCGAACTCGTCCACGAGGGCCGGAAACTGAGCGACATCCTCTCGCGTGAGGCCTTCGAGGACGCGGTCACGACCGTGCTGGGGCTCGGCGGTTCCACCAACGCCGTCATCCATCTGATCGCCATGGCCGGACGGGCCGGGGTGCGGCTCACGCTGGACGACTTCGACCGCATCGCCCGCACGACCCCGGTGCTCGCCAACGTCCGCCCCGGCGGCGAGCGGTACCTCATGGAGGACTTCCACTTCGCAGGCGGCCTGCCCGGGTTCCTGTCCCGGATCACGGACCTGCTGCACCTGGACCGGCCGACGGTCTCGTACGACACCCTGCGCGAGCAGATCGCGGGTGCCCGGGTCCACGACGACGACGTCATCCGGCCCCGCGACAACCCGGTCGCGACGGAGGGCGGGGTCGCCGTCCTGCGCGGCAACCTGTGCCCGGCCGGTGCCGTCATCAAGCACATCGCCGCCGAGCCGCACCTGCTCAGGCACACCGGGCCCGCGGTGGTGTTCGACGACTACAGGACGATGCAGCGGACCATCAACGACCCGTCGCTCGGCATCACGGCGGACAGTGTGCTGGTGCTGCGCAACGCCGGCCCCAAGGGCGGACCGGGCATGCCCGAGTACGGGATGCTGCCCATCCCCGACCACCTGCTGAAGCAGGGCGTACGGGACATGGTGCGGATCTCCGACGCCCGGATGAGCGGCACGAGTTACGGCGCGTGCGTGCTGCACGTGGCACCGGAGTCGTACATCGGCGGGCCGCTGGCGCTCGTACGGACCGGGGACAGCATCACACTCGACGTCGAGGCCCGCAGCCTCCGGCTCCACGTGGACGACGCCGAACTGGAGCGTCGCCGGACACAGTGGATCCCGCCCCCGGCGCGCTGCGAGCGCGGCTACGGCGTGCTCTACAACGGACAGATCACCCAGGCGGACACCGGCTGCGACTTCGAGTTCCTGTCCCGGCCGGGGAAGGTCGCGGACCCGTACGCGGGGTGAGCTCCGTCTCCGACATGCCTCCGGGGCGGCCGCGTAGCCGGATGCGGTCGGCGCCCCCGGTGGACGTGATAGTCCCGGCCGCCGGGACGATCGAGATCCAGTAGCAGGAGGAGAACGCCCCCGCCTCCCGTCGGCGGGGGCGTTCCCGTGCCCCCGGGCCGAACTCGATTTCCGTAACGCGGAGAAAACCTGAAACCGGCTCTCCGGGGGAACAATCCAGCCAGCATCCCGCACCGGTTCACCAGGCAACGAGGAGCGTCCGCATGTCCGACACACAGAAGGTGGCCGACCGGTCAAGTGCCCCACCTCCCGCGGCGAACGGCGTCGACAGGTTCTTCAAGATCTCCGAACGAGGCTCCACCTTGGGCCGGGAGATACGCGGCGGCTTCGCCACGTTCTTCACCATGGCCTACATCCTTGTCCTGAATCCCATCATCCTGGGCAGCGCCAAGGACAAGTTCGGCCACCAGCTCGACACCGGGCAACTGGTCACCGCCACCGCTTTGGTGGCGTGCGTGATGACCGTCATCATGGGCGTCGGCGGCAATCTGCCGCTCGCCATCGCCGCCGGTCTCGGCCTCAACGCCGTCGTCGCCTTCCAGCTCGCCCCGCTGATGAGCTGGCCCGACGCGATGGGCCTCGTCGTCCTCGAGGGCATCCTGATCTGTGTCCTGGTCCTCACCGGACTGCGGGAGGCGATCATGAACGCCATCCCCCAGCCGCTGAAACAGGCCATCGGCGTCGGCATCGGTCTCTTCATCGCGTTCATCGGCTTCGTCGACGCCGGATTCGTCAGCCGCATCCCGGACGCCGCGAACACCACCGTGCCGGTGCAACTGGGCGCCGTCGGCAGGCTGACCGGCTGGCCCGTGCTGGTGTTCTGCCTCGGTGTGCTGCTGACCATCGCCCTGCTCGCACGCAAGGTGAAGGGCGCGATCCTGATCAGCATCGTGACCATGACGATCGTCGCGATCGTCGTCAACGCCGCGGCGGACATCAAGAGCTGGGGGCTGACCACCCCGAAGGTGCCCGACAAGATCGTGGCGAACCCGGACTTCGGACTCATCGGTCACTTCAGCCTGTTCGGCGGCTTCGCCAAGGCCGGCGTGCTCACCGCTGTCCTGCTGATCTTTACCCTGGTCCTGTCGGACTTCTTCGACGCCATGGGCACCATCGTCGGCATCAGCGCCGAGGCGGGGCTGCTCGACGACAAGGGCCAGGTGCCGGGCATCGGCCGCGTCCTGTTCATCGACGGCGCCGCGGCGGTCGCCGGCGGTGTGGGCTCCGCCTCCTCCAACACCGCCTACATCGAGTCCGCGGCCGGGGTCGGCGAGGGCGCGCGCACCGGCTTCGCCAACCTGGTCACGGGCGGCCTGTTCGGACTCGCGCTCTTCCTCACTCCGCTGCTGACCATCGTGCCGCTCCAGGCCGCGGCACCCGCCCTGATCGCCGTCGGTTTCCTGATGATGACCCACGTCAAGCACATCGACTGGGACCGGTACGAGATCGCCATTCCGGCGTTCCTCACCATCGCCGCGATGCCGTTCACGTACTCGATCACCGATGGCATCGGCGCGGGCTTCCTCGCGTACGTCGTCATCAAGGCGGTCATCGGCAAGGCCAAGGACGTCCACTGGCTGCTGTGGGGCGTGTCGGCGCTGTTCCTGGTGTACTTCGCGATCGACCCGGTAGAGCAGATCCTGGGCGTGAAGTGAGCGGCGGGGCCGTCCCGCGCGGGCTCGTCCCCGCGCGGGACGGCCCCGAACCGCCTAGCCCTTGAGCGCCGCCCGCATCATCGCCCGGGCGACCGGGGCCGCCAGCCCGTTCCCGCTGACCTCCGAGCGGGCCGCGTCCGACTGCTCGACCATCACCGCGACGGCGACCTCCTTGCCGCCGGAATCGGACTTCGCGTACGACGTGAACCATGCGTACGGCGTCTTGCTGTTGTTCTCGCCGTGCTGGGCCGTACCCGTCTTGCCGCCCACGGTCGCTCCGGCGATCTGCGCGTTGGTGCCGGTGCCCTGCTCGACCACCGTCTGCATCGCGGACTGCAACTGCCGGGCCGTGGACGAGCTGACGATCCGCTTGGTCTTGGTGCTGTCGTCGTAGTTGCTCAGCACGTCGCCGCCGCCGTCGGTGATCTGCGAGACCATATGCGGCGAGACCAGCCGGCCGTCATTGGCTATGGCCGCCGACACCATGGCCATCTGCAGCGGGGTCGCCGTGACGTCGAACTGGCCGATGCCGGACAGCGCCGTCTGCGCCTTGTCCATGCCCGACGGGTACACACTCGCGTACGCCCGCACCGGCACGTCCTGCCGGCTGTCGTTGAAGCCGAACTTCTCTGCCATCGCCCGGACCTTGTCCTGGCCGAGGTCGACGGCCATCTTCCCGAAGACGTTGTTGCAGGAGTAGCGCAGCGCGACGCGGATCGAGGCGTTCTCGCACGGCGCGTTCGGGTTCTCGTTCGACAGCGTCCGGGTCGTGCCGGGCAGCGGGTACGGGTCGGGGCTGTCGGTCCTCTGGTCCACGGACGGGTACAGCCCGTCCTCCAGCGCGGCGGCCGCCACCACCAGCTTGAACGTCGAACCGGGCGGCAGCGGCTGGCGCAGCGCGCGGTTGGTCAGGGGCTTGTCGGGATCGCTGTTCAGCTGCTTCCAGGCCGTCCCCGCGGCGTTCGCGTCGGTGAGCGACGACGGGTCGTACGAAGGGGCCGACACGACCGCCAGGATCCTGCCGGTCGCCGGGTCGATGGCGACGGCCGCACCCTTCTTGCCGCCGAGTGCCTGGTACGCGGCCTTCTGCACGCCCGGGTCGATCGTGGTGACCACGTCGCCCGGATCGGCCCGCTTGCCGGTGACCGTGTCCATCACGCCCTTGAGGCGGGTGTCCGTGCCGTTGAGCAGGTCCTGGTAGATGCCCTCGAGCTGGGTCGGCGCGTAGCTCTGCGAGGCATAGCCCGTCACCGCGGCGTACAGCCTGCCGTCCGTGTAGGTGCGCTTGTACGCGAGGTCGCCGCCCTTCGTCCGCGCCGAGCCGGTGACCGAGTCACCGGCCACGATGATGTTCCCGAGCGGCCGCGAGTACGTCTCGATCGCGTTCCGCCGGTTGTCCTTGTCGTCCGCGAGCGCCTTGCCGTCGTAGAACTGCACCCAGGTCGCCCTGACCAGCAGAGCCAACACCAGGAGCAGAGCGAAGGCCGATGCGCGTCTGATCGTCTTGTTCATCCCGTCCCGAAGACGAGGGGATCGGGCGGATCGTTCCGTTGCGCCTCGTTTTCTCATCGAGGCCTCATGAAAGGGCCGGCCCGCCGATGTGCGCGGCGGGCCGGGCGATCAGGCCTTCAGGACGAGGACGACTTCCTCGATCTCCTCGCTGCGGGCGTGCGCGAAGCCCCTGGCCCGGGCCGTCTGCGCGAAGCCGCACTTCTCCAGGACCCGGCGCGAGCCCGTGTTGTCGGCGGCGGCCCGGGCGTACAGCGGACGTTCGGGGACCTCCTCCAGCAGGAGCCGCAGCGCGGCCGTCGCAATGCCGCGGCCCCAGTGCGGGCGGTCGATCCAGTACGTGACCTCGCGCTCGCCCGGCTCGCCGTACACCGCCGCGCTGCCCACCACGTCGCCGTCGACCAGCACGGTGCGGACGTCGACGTCGGACGAGGTGCGCAGCCGGGCCCAGTGGGCGTCGAAGCCGGCCCGGTCCGCGGGGTTCTCGGGGGTGAACGCGGCCATGTGGAGCGCGACGGGGTCGTTCAGCTGCCGGAAGAAGACCGCCAGGTCGCTGTCGTGGACCTCGCGCAGGGCGACCTCCATGTCACAGCCTCCGTGTCGCCAGGGTCAGACGGTCCCGCGCGTCGAACAGCGCGTCCTTGATCATCTGTTCGTGGGCCGGGGTCAGCCGGGCCACCGGGACCGAGCAGCTGATCGCGTCGCGGGCCGGGGTGCGGTAGGGGATCGCCACGCCGAAGCAGCGCAGGCCCAGTGTGTTCTCCTCGCGGTCGACGGCGAAGCCCTGCTCGCGGACCTGATGGAGTTCCTCGATGAGTCTCTCGCGGTCGGTGATGGTGTGCTCGGTCAGCGCCGGCAGCGTCTCGGGAAGTATCTTGCGGACCTGCTCGTCGGTGTACGTGCTCAGCAGCGCCTTGCCCAGCGAGGTGGAGTGCGCGGGCAGCCGGCGGCCGACGCGCGTGAACGGGCGCAGGTAGTGCTGGGACTGGCGGGTCGCCAGGTAGACGACGTTCGTACCGTCCAGGCGTGCCAGGTGGATGGTCTCCGTCGTGTCGTCCGAGAGCCGGTCCAAGGTGGGGCGGGCCGCGGCCACCACCTCGTCGCCGTCGATGTACGAGGTGCCGACCAGCAGCGCCCGCACTCCGATGCCGTACCGGGTGCCCGTCGCGTCGGTCTCCACCCAGCCCAGTTCCACGAGCGTGCGCAGCAGCATGTACAGGCTCGACTTGGGGTAGCCCACCGCCTCCTGGACGGCGGCCAGGGAGTGCATACCGGGGCGGCCGGCGAAGTACTCGAGCAACTCAACGGTCCGCACCGCGGACTTGACCTGCGCCCCGCCGCCTGTCTCGCCAGCCGACATCGCCCTTGACCCCTTCGTTCGACGGGAAATAGTCTCCGAACAGATCATTCATCATCAGAGACGGCGTTCAGTATATCGAACGACTCTGGTGAGTGACGGACGAACTGCGGCATGACATCTGGAGGGACCCGCGGTGGCAGCAGCACCAGTCTGGAGTGTCGACCCCCGTACCGGGAAGCCGCGTGAACAGGTTGCGGTGGAGGCCACGGCCCAGGAGGTGGACGCCGCCGTCCGCGCGGCCCACGCCGCGCGTGGAGCCCTCGCCGACCGCGCGGTCCGCTCGGCCTTTCTGCGCACCGCCGCCGACCGGTTGGAGGCCGCGAAGGACCAGCTCGTCGAGGCGGCCGACGCGGAGACCGCGCTCGGCCCGGTCCGGCTGACGGGCGAACTCGCCCGGACCTGCTACCAGCTGCGTGCCTTCGCGGGGATCGTCGACGAGGGCGCCTTCCTCGACGTCGCGATCAACCACCCGGACGACACCGCGACCCCGCCGATCCCGGACCTGCGCCGCTACAAGGTCCCGCTGGGCGTCGTCGCCGTCTACTCGGCCTCCAACTTCCCCTTCGCCTTCTCGGTGGCCGGCGGGGACACCGCGAGCACGCTCGCCGCGGGCTGCCCCGTCGTCGTCAAGGCCCATCCCGACCATCCGGCGCTCTCCGAGCTGGTCGCCGCGACGCTCCGCCGGGCCGCCGAGCAGCACGGCATCCCCAAGGGCGTCATCGGGCTCGTCCACGGCTTCCAGGCGGGCATCGAACTCATCGAGCATCCGCTGATCGCCGCCGCCGGGTTCACGGGCTCCATCCGCGGCGGCCGTGCCCTCTTCGACGCGGCGGCGGCCCGTCCCACGCCCATCCCCTTCCACGGCGAGCTCGGCTCGCTCAACCCGGTGCTCGTCACGGAGGCCGCCGCCGCCGAGCGCGCCGAGGCCATCGGGGCCGGACTCGCGGGCTCCATGACCCTGGGCGTCGGCCAGTTCTGTGTGAAGCCGGGCCTGGTCCTGGCTCCCACGGGTGCGGGCGGGGATCGCCTGGTGAAGTCCCTGACGGACGCCGTCAGCGACACCGAGGCGGGCGTTCTGCTCGACCACCGGATGCGCGACAACTTCGTCGCGGGGGTCGCCGAGCGTGCCGCGCTGCCCGGAGTGGAGTCCCCGGTCACCGCCGGCGCGGGCAGCGAGCACACGGTCAGCGCCGGATTCCTCACCGTCCCGGCCGAGAAGCTCACCCGCGACGGGGAGTACGACCTCCTGCTGGAGGAGTGCTTCGGCCCGCTCACCGTGGTGGCGCGCTACGAGGACGAGGACGAGGCCAAGCGTGTCCTCGGCCGGCTCCCCGGCAACCTCACGGCGACGGTGCACCTGTCCACGGAGGAGACGGCGGGCGAGGGCCGGGGCGCGGAGATCCTCACGGAGCTGACCCCGCTCGCGGGCCGCGTCCTCGTCAACGGCTGGCCGACGGGTGTGGCGGTGGCGCCCGCCCAGCACCACGGCGGCCCCTACCCGGCGACGACGTCCACGTCCACGTCCGTGGGCGGCACGGCCATCGAACGCTGGCTGCGGCCCGTGGTGTACCAGGGCGCCCCCGAGGCGCTCCTCCCGCCGGAGCTGCGCGACGACAACCCGCTCGGGTTGCCGCGGCGCTTCGACGGGCGCCTGGAGAGGTGACTGCCGCGCGGGCCGCGCCGTGGGAGCGTGATGCGGCGCGGTCCGCGGGTGCTTTTGTGGTCGACCGCGTAGTTCCCCGCGCCTGTCGCGGGCGCGCCTGAGAGACTTCCCCAATGGACGTTGAACTTCCCGAACTCCCGTTCTCCCTGCGCACGTACGGGCCGGGCGGCCACTGGTCGTACGAGGACGGGGTACTCACCGGCTGGGCGGGCGCCCGGCAGGATCGTTTCGTTCCGCCCACCGGCGAGGCTCTGGAGCCGGCCTCCGACGCGCCCCGGCTCCTCGGCGCGCCCGAGGGCGACTTCCAGCTGATCGCCCGGGTCACCGTCGGCTTCAACGCGTCCTTCGACGCCGGTGTGCTCTACGTCCATGTCGGCGAGCGGGCCTGGGCCAAGCTCTGCCTGGAGTACTCGCCCGATGTGCCCACCGTCTGCACGGTGGTCACCCGCGGCCATTCCGACGACGCCAACTCCTTCACCGTGGAGGGCAGTTCGGTCTGGCTTCGGGTCAGCCGCACGGGCCGGGCCTTCGCCTTCCACGCCTCTCGCGACGGCAAGCGCTGGACGTTCGTCCGTCTGTTCACCCTGGGCGGTGAGAAGGAGACGGACGCGGCGCTGGTGGGCTTCATGACCCAGTCGCCGATGGGGGAGGGCTGCGTGGTGACGTACGACGGGATCGAGTACCGCCCGCACTGGCCGCAGGACCTCAGAGACGGCAGCTGACCTGGCGGCGCGCGTCCATGCGCGCCACCCGGAACCACTGCGGCCGCGGCGACGTCCTTCCCTGCATGATCGACGACCGAATGACCGGGAACCGACTGATTCGTACCGCTCTGCCCGCCGAGGTGCGGACCGTCGCCGAACTGCACGCCCGGGCCCGGGCGACCTACTACCCGGACGGGCCGCCGCAGGACGGCACCGACTGGCTCGCCGCCTGGCGGACCGCCCTGGAGCGGCCCGACGCCCATGTGCTGTGCGCCGTCGAGCGCGGCCGTATCGTCGCCGTCGCCTCCTTCCGTACGCCGGACGGTGCATCGCCCGACACGGTGAAACTCTTCCAGTTCCACGTCGACCCCGGGCACTGGCGCGGGGGCATCGGGGCCGCACTGCACGCGGCCTGCGTCGAGGAGTGGCAGGCCGACGGCAGGCGGACCGCCGTCCTCGACGTCCATGTCGACAACCGCCGCGCCCAGGCCTTCTACACCCGCCTCGGCTGGGTCCCCGACCCGCAGAACCCGCCCGTGGCGGGAGACCACCACCTCTTCCTCCGGTACACGGTCCCCGGGGAATGAAGGCAACCGCTTGAACGTTCACGCACATTGGCGGAGGGAGGCTCCGCACCTGTACCGACTGGAGAGAAGCCGAAGACATGCGCGTGGAGATCTGGAGCGACATCGCCTGTCCCTGGTGCTACGTGGGCAAGGCCCGTTTCGAGACGGCGCTCGGGGCCTTCCCGCACCGGGACGAGGTCGAGGTGGTGCACCGCTCCTTCGAACTGGACCCGCACCGGGCCAAGGGCGACGTCCAGCCGGTCCTCACGATGCTCGCCAAGAAGTACGGGATGAGCAAGACGCAGGCGCAGGCCGGCGAGAACAACCTGGCAGCGCAGGCCGCGGCCGAGGGCCTGGACTACCGCACCTCGGGCCGCGACCACGGCAACACCTTCGACATGCACCGCCTGCTCCACCTCGCCAAGGAGCGGGGCCGGCAGGACGAGCTGATCCAGATCCTCTACCGGGCGAACTTCGCCGAGGAGCGGTCCGTCTTCACCGAGGGCGTCGAGCGGCTGGTGGAACTGGCCGTGGAGTCGGGGCTCGACGCCGAGGAGGTCCGCGGGGTGCTCGCCGACCCCACCGCGTACGCCGACGCGGTGCGCTCCGACGAGCGGGAGGCGGCCGAGCTCGGAGCCAACGGCGTGCCGTTCTTCGTCCTCGACCGCAAGTACGGTGTCTCCGGCGCCCAGCCCGCGGAGGTCTTCACCCAGGCCCTGACCCAGGCGTGGGGCGAGCGTCCGCAGCTGAGGCTGATCGAGGACGGTGGCGCGGACGCGTGCGGTCCGGACGGATGCGCGGTGCCGGGCCACTGAGCGAGGGCCCGCTCCGGGGTGGACATATAAGCGTTCCTTAGTGGAACCACGTAAGAATTCGCAATGGACTACGACTTCACTGGGCCCCAGAGTGGTCCCATGGAGACCTTCGAGAGCCTCGTCCGTGCTGAGTTCGCCCCGAAGAGCACCTACCTCAACACGGCGAGCAGCGGGCTGCTGCCTGCGCGCACCGTGGAGGCCATGCGGACGGCCGTCGAGTCGGCGGCCGCCGGCCGGCCGACCGACATGTTCGCCGACGTGGAGGCCGCCCGCGCCTCGTTCGCCCGGCTGGCCGGGATCCCCGTCAGCCGGGTGGCCGCCGGGGCCTCGGTCGCCGTCTACACCGGGCTGATCGCCGCCTCGCTGCCCGAGGGCGCCGAAGTCCTCACCGCCGAGGCCGACTTCAGTTCCGTGGTGAACCCCTTCCACATGCGCGAGGACCTGAAGGTGCGCGCCGTGCCGCTGGAAGGCATCGCCGAGTCGGTGCGGCCCGGCACTGCGCTCGTCGCGGTCAGCGCCGCGCAGTCCGCCGACGGACGGGTGGCCGATTTGCCCGCGATCCGGGCCGCGGCGCGCGAGCACGGGGCACGCACGTACGTCGACGCGTCCCAGGCCGCCGGCTGGCTGGACCTCGACGCGGACGCCCACGACTACGTCTCCGCCGTCGCCTTCAAGTGGCTGTTCTGTCCGCGAGGCGTGGCGTTCCTGGCCGTGCCTGAGGACCTCGGCGGCCTCACCCCGCTGTTCGCCGGCTGGGTCGCGGGGGAACGGCCCTGGGACAGCTGCTACGGCCCCGTCACGGAACTCGCCCATTCGGCACGGCGGTTCGACGAGAGCCCCGCGCTCTTCTCGTACGCAGGCGCGCGCCGCTCCCTCGAACTGCTGGAGCATCTCGGGGTGGACGCCGTGCGCACGCACGACCTCGCCCTCGCGGACCGCTTCCGCGCGGGGCTCGACGCCCTCGGCCACGAGGCCGTCCCCGCGCCGGGCTCGCCGATCGTGTCCGTGCCCGGACTCGGCCACCGGCAGGAGGAGCTGAGCAGTGCGGGGATCGAGGTCTCCGACCGGGCGGGCAACCTGCGGGCCGCCTTCCATCTGTACAACACGCCCGCCGACGTCGACCGCCTGCTGGACGTCCTGTCGCGCTGACCACGGCGGACACGAGCCTGCCGCCCGTCCGTGACGGGCGGCAGGCTCGAAGGGCCGGCGGGAATCCGCTCAGTGCACCGGCGTGAAGTCCCGCGCCCCGATGAACTCGGGCCGCCGGACCGGCGCCGCGAACGGCTCGACGGCCTCGTTCTCCACGCTGTTGAACACGATGAAGACGTTGCTGCGCGGGAACGGGGTGATGTTGTCTCCCGAGCCGTGCATGCAGTTGCAGTCGAACCAAGTCGCCGAACCGGCCTTGCCGGTGAACAGCCGGATGCCGTACTGGCTCGCCATCGCGGTCAGCGCCTCGTCGGACGGCGTGCCGGCGTCCTGCATCTGCAGCGACTTCTTGTAGTTGTCCTTCGGGGTGGCCCCGGCGCAGCCGAGGAACGTCCGGTGCGACCCCGGCATGATCATCAGGCCGCCGTTGGTGTCGTAGTTCTTGGTCAGCGCGATCGAGACGGACACCGTCCGCATGTTCGGCAGACCGTCCTCGGCGTGCCAGGTCTCGAAGTCGGAGTGCCAGTAGAAGCCGCTGGCCCCGAAACCGGGCTTGACGTTGATCCGCGACTGGTGGACGTACACGTCCGAGCCGAGGATCTGCCGCGCCCTCCCGACGACGCGCTCGTCGCGGACGAGGCGCGCGAACACCTCGCTGATCCGGTGGACCTCGAAGACGGAGCGGATCTCCTTGGACTGCGGCTCGATGATCGACCGCTCGTCTGCGCGGATCTCCGGGTCGGTGACGATTCGCTGCAACTCCCGCTGGTACTCGGCGACTTCGTCCTGACCGATCAGCTCGTCGACGGCGAGGAAGCCGTCGCGCTCGTACCCCTGGAGGTCGGCGACGGAGATCGGTCCGGGTGTGCCGGGCGCGCCCCAGACGACCGGGTCCTGACGGGGAACGGACACCTCGGTGGCGCCGCGACTGGGGTACAGATCGGTGACGGTGGTGGTCATGTGCGGTCAGACCTCCTCGGTCAGCAGCGGGTAGACGCCGTTCTCGTCGTGGTCCTCCCGGCCCGTCACGGGTGGGTTGAACACGCAGATGCAGCGGAAGTCGTCCTTGACCCGGAGCGTGTGCCGCTCGTGCCCGTCGAGCAGGTACATGGTCCCGGGCGTGATCGTGTAGGTCTTCCCGGTCTCGTGGTCGGTGAGGTGCGCCTCGCCCTCCACGCACACGACGGCCTCGATGTGGTTCGCGTACCACATCGACGTCTCCGTGCCCGCGTACAGGATCGTCTCGTGGACGGAGAAGCCGACCTTCTCCTTCGCGAGGACGATGCGCTTGCTCTCCCAGGTGCCGGACGCCGACTTGATGTGCCGGTCGGTGCCTTCGATCTCCTTGAACGAACGGACGATCACGGTGGTGCGTGCCTCCTTCTCGGCGGTGTTCAGACGGTTTCGCGGACGGCGCGGGCCAGGGTGCTCAGGCCCTCGTCGAGTTCGTCCGCGGTGATGGTGAGGGCGGGGAGCAGTTTGACGACCTCGCTCTCGGGGCCCGAGGTCTCGACCAGCAGCCCCAGGTCGAAGGCGCGTCGTGCGACGCGTCCGGCGCGGGCCTTGTCGTGGAACTCCAGGCCCCACACCAGCCCGCGTCCGCGGTACTCCTTGACGTCGGTCAGGTTCTCCTCGGTGATCGAGATCAGCTCCTGCTCGACCTGCTCGCCGCGGGCCCGGGTCTGCTTCTCCATGGCGGACCCGTCCCTCCAGTAGCTCTCCAGGGCGGCCGTCGCGGTCACGAACGCGGGGTTGTTGCCGCGGAAGGTGCCGTTGTGCTCGCCCGGCTCCCAGATGTCCAGCTCGGGTTTGAACAGGCAGAGCGACATGGGCAGTCCGTAGCCGCTGATGGACTTGGACACGGTGACGATGTCCGGCACGATCCCGGCCTCCTCGAAGGAGAAGAAGGCGCCGGTACGCCCGCAGCCCATCTGGATGTCGTCCACGATCAGCAGCATGTCGCGGCGCGCGCACAGATCGGCGAGGCGGCGCAGCCACTCGGCCCGGGCGATGTTGATGCCGCCCTCGCCCTGCACGGTCTCGACGATGACGGCGGCGGGCTGGTTGAGCCCGGAGCCCTGGTCCTCCAGGAGCCGCTCGAACCACAGGAAGTCCGGGACCCTGCCGTCCAGATAGTGGTCGAAGGGCATGGGCGTCCCGTGCACGAGCGGGATCCCGGCGCCGGCGCGCTTGAAGGCGTTGCCGGTGACGGCGAGCGAGCCCAGGGACATGCCGTGGAAGGCGTTGGTGAAGGACACGATGGCCTCGCGGCCCTTCACCTTGCGGGCCAGTTTGAGGGCCGACTCGACGGCGTTGGTGCCGGTGGGCCCCGGGAACATGACCTTGTACGGCAGGTCACGCGGCCGCAGGACGAGGTCCTGGAAGGTCTGGAGGAAGGAACGTTTCGCGGTGGTCGACATGTCGAGCCCGTGGGTGACGCCGTCCCGCTCCAGATAGTCGATCAGCGCACGTTTCAGTACGGGGTTGTTGTGGCCGTAGTTGAGGGATCCGGCGCCGGCGAAGAAGTCGAGGTACTCGTGCCCGTCCTCGTCGTACATGCGGCTGCCCTGTGCGCGGTCGAAGACGGTGGGCCAGCCGCGGCAGTAGCTGCGCACCTCGGACTCCAGGGTCTCGAAGACGCTGAGGTCGGGCTGGGTGATGGTCACGGCGAAAACGCTCCTCGGGGGTGGGGGAGAGGGAGTGCGTGCGTGGGACTCAGTCGGACAGCGGGCCGATGCGGTACAGGACTTCGGGATCGTGCGGGCCGTCGGGGAACTGGGGAGTCTCGAAGAGGACCTCACGTTCCAGGGCCGCCCCGTGCCGCCGGGCGAACGAGGTGAACAGGCGCTCGGAGGCGGTGTTGCCGGGGGTGATCGTCGTCTCGAGACCGGTCACCCCGTGCTCCTCGACCACCCGTGCCGTGAGCGCGTCGAGCAGCCGTGCCGCGAGCCCGCGCCCGCGCTGGGCGGAGTCGACGGCCACCTGCCACACCAGGAGGGTGCGCGGACGGTCGGGCCGCAGGTACGCGGTGACGAACCCCACGGGCCGACCGTCGGACCCGTCGCGCACCACCGCCGAGGTGCCGGCGAAGTCGCGGCACCACAGCAGATAGCTGTAGGAGGAGTTCAGATCGAGGGTTCCGGAGTCCCTGGCGAGGCGCCAGAGAGCGGCCCCGTCCGCCACCTCCGGACGGTCGATCCGCAGTCCTTCCGGCATTTCCAGAAATTCCGCTTGCAGGTCTGCTTGTGCGGCGGTCATGTCGATCGAATTTACCCAGGGAAATGTGAAAATGCATCGCTGGCGTGGGTTACGGAACCTCAGTCCATGTGTTATCACGCGGGTGTGCGCGATCGCGTGGGCGCGGGGTAATTGGCGTATGAATGCCCGGAAAATATGGGTCAAAGTGGGTGCCGTGTGGGGTCGGTCACATCCTCGCCACCCACACGAGATCTGCCCGAATTACTCCGGTTGGCGTTCGTAGAATCTTTGCGTTTGAGCCAGGAAAGAGCGGGCAGAAGAATACGGGAAGCTGCCCTGGAAGGAATTTCCATAATTGCGTGAAAAGGGCCTGGAAGGCAATGTCGAATTCAGGTTTCGGTCACTCTGCCGGAACCCCTTCGGCGTAGCTGCGCGCGGCCTCGTGTGCAGAGGGCTGCGGATGGCCGTCCGGAGCGACAGCCCCGTCCGGTCGCCTGGACGGGCGGAGCGTGACCGGAGTGCGTCACGCCCTGCCGCTCGTGGTTTCTGAGGCGAGAGAACCTCCTGGCCATCGGATTGGTTTGAGACACCCAAACATGTCCTTATAATCGAAGCTCACCCTTCCCCCATAGAGAGGTCCTCCGTGAACACGCTCCTCGGGCGCCGGGCCCGTGTCCTGGCCGCCACCACCGCGATGGCCGGCGTGGTACTCGTGGCCGGCTGCACCTCGAGCGGCAGCGGCGGCAGCGCAGGAAAGGCGGCCGGCGGCGTCGAGCTCGTCAAGGCGGGCGAGATCACCACCTGCACCCATCTGCCCTACCCGCCCTTCCAGTCGGAGGTCGACGGCAAGGTGCAGGGCTTCGACGTCTCGCTGGTCGACCTGGTGGCCAAGGACCTCGGGGTGAAGCAGCAGATCCTCGACACGCCCTTCGAGAACTTCAAGACCGGCGCCTTCCTCAACTCCGGCCAGTGCGACCTCGCCGCGGCCGGCATGACCATCACCGACGAGCGCAAGAAGCACGTCGACTTCTCCGACCCGTACTTCGACGCCACGCAGGCCGTCCTGGTCGACAAGAAGAGCGGCATCACCTCGCTGGCCGACGTGAAGGCCAAGGGCAAGAAGCTGGGCACCCAGGCGCAGACCACCGGCGAGGACTACGCGAAGAAGCAGGGCTTCGACCCCATCTCCTTCGAGTCCTCCGACGCCGTCGTCAACGGCCTGCGCACCGGTCAGGTCCAGGCGGTCGTCATCGACTACCCGGTCGTCCAGGGCTGGCTCAAGGACAAGGCCAACGCCGACGCCTTCAGCGTGGTCGGCAACCTCAACACCGGTGAGCAGTACGGCTTCACGGTGAAGAAGGGCAACACGAAGCTCCTCGCCGCGATCAACAAGGCGCTCAAGGACGCCAAGGCCGACGGCACGTACAAGAAGCTGTACGAGAAGTGGATCGGCCCGTACGACGCGACCGCCGCCTCGCCCTCCGCCTCATGAGCAAGGCGACCGGTACGGCCGACGCCGGGGTCCAGCCGCGGAAGAAGGGGCTGACCCGGCGTCAGCGACGCAGACTGTCGCGCGGCGCCCAGTACGTCCTCTTCGTCGCCGTTGTGATCGTGTTCGCGGTCACGGCGGACTGGGGGCGGCTGCAGAACCAGTTCGCGCAGGCGGACATCGCCGGGCAGATGTTCCCCGACGTCATCACGCTGGCGCTGAGGAACACCGTGCTCTACACCTTGTCCGGCTTTGCCGTCGGCCTGGTGCTGGGCATCGTCCTCGCCCTGATGCGGCTGTCGTCCGTCGGCCCGTACCGCTGGGTCGCCGGCGTCTACATCGAGATCTTCCGCGGGCTGCCCGCCCTGCTGATCTTCATCTTCATCGGCGTGGCGGTGCCGCTGGCCTTCCCGGGCACGGAGATCGTGGGCGGCACCTACGGCAAGGCCGCCCTCGCGCTCGGGCTGGTGGGCGCCGCGTACATGGCCGAGACCTTCCGGGCCGGCATCCAGGCGGTGCCCAAGGGGCAGATGGAGGCGGCTCGTTCGCTGGGCTTCTCGCCCGCCCGGGCCATGGTGTCCATCGTCGTCCCGCAGGCCTTCCGGATCATCCTCCCGCCGCTGACCAACGAGTTCGTCCAGCTCTTCAAGGACTCCTCGCTGGTGCTGGTCCTCGGCGTCACCCTGGAGGAGCGCGAGCTGTCGAAGTTCGGCCGCGACCTCGCCAGTACGACCGCCAACTCCACGCCGATCCTCGTCGCCGGGCTGTGCTACCTGCTCGTGACGATCCCGCTCGGTTTCGTCGTGCGCCGCATGGAGGCGAGGGCCCAGGAGGCCGTCAAGTGAGCAGTTCCGCAGAGATCCAGATCCGGGACCTGCACAAGTCCTTCGGCGACAACCAGGTGCTGCGCGGCATCGACCTGGAGATCGGCCAGGGCGAGGTGGTCTGCGTCATCGGCCCGTCCGGCTCCGGCAAGTCGACCCTGCTGCGCTGTGTGAACCTCCTGGAGGAGCCCACCCGGGGGCAGGTCTTCGTCGGCGGCACCGAGGTGACCGATCCGGACGTGGACATCGACCGGGTGCGCCGCCGTATCGGCATGGTCTTCCAGCAGTTCAACCTCTTCCCGCACCTCACCGTGACCGAGAACCTCACCCTGCCGCAGCGCCGGGTCCTCGGCCGGGACAAGGCCGAGGCCGCACGGATCGCGGCCGGGAACCTGGAACGCGTGGGCCTGTCCGAGAAGGCCCAGGCGTACCCGTCCTCGCTCTCCGGCGGGCAGCAGCAGCGGGTCGCCATCGCCCGGGCGCTGGCCATGGGCCCCGAAGTGATGCTCTTCGACGAGCCGACCTCGGCGCTCGACCCCGAGCTGGTGGGCGATGTCCTCGCCGTCATGCGCATGCTCGCGAGCGAGGGCATGACGATGATGGTCGTCACCCACGAGATGAGCTTCGCCCGCGAGGTCGCCGACCGGGTCGTCTTCATGGACGGCGGGGTGGTCGTCGAGGACGGCACACCGGACCAGGTCATCGGCGACCCTCGTCATGAACGCACCCGTCACTTCCTCTCCCGGCTCCTCGACCCCGCGAGGGCCGAGGTGGAGGAGGAGACCTCCGACCGGGTGTCCGGGACCGCGTAGCGGGCGAACTAAGGTGCAGTACATGAGCGATCACGCGGTGCTGCACGTGAAGGGTCGGGTGCTCGTCGGACCGGAGGAGGTCCGCGACGAGCTGTGGGTGGTCGGCGGCCGGATCTCGTACGACCGCCCCGCCAGCGCCCGCGACGTCCGTACGGTCGAGGGCTGGGCGCTGCCCGGCCTGGTCGACGCGCACTGCCATGTCGGCCTCGACGCCCACGGCCCGGTCTCCGACGACGTCTCCGAGAAGCAGGCGCTGACCGACCGCGACGCGGGAACCCTGTTGATCCGTGACGCGGGCTCGCCGTCCGACACGCGGTGGATCGACGACCGCGACGATCTGCCGAAGATCATCCGGGCCGGCCGGCACATCGCGCGCACCCGCCGCTACATCCGCAACTACGCCTGGGAGATCGAGCCCGAGGACCTGGTCGCGTACGTCGCCCAGGAGGCCCGGCGCGGCGACGGCTGGGTCAAGCTGGTCGGCGACTGGATCGACCGGGAGAGCGGGGACCTGTCCGCCTGCTGGCCCCGTGAGGCGGTCGAGGCGGCCATCGCGGAGGCGCACCGCCTGGGCGCGCGGGTCACCGCGCACTGCTTCGACGAGGACTCGCTGCGGGATCTGGTCGAGGCGGGTATCGACTGCATCGAACACGCCACGGGTCTGACGGAGGAGACGATCCCGCTGTTCGCGGAGCGGGGTGTCGCCATCGTCCCGACGCTGGTGAACATCGCGACCTTCCCGAAGCTCGCCGACGGTGGCCAGGCGAAGTTCCCGCGCTGGTCCGATCACATGCGACGGCTGTACAAGCGGCGGTACGACACCGTGCGCGCCGCGTACGACGCAGGCATACCGGTGTACGTCGGCACCGACGCGGGCGGCGGGCTCGCCCACGGACTGGTCGCGGGCGAGGTGGCGGAACTGGTCACCGCCGGGATCCCGGCCGTCGACGCGCTCGCGGCGACCGCGTGGAGCGCCCGCCGGTGGCTCGGCCGGCCCGGGCTCGAGGAAGGGGCGCCCGCCGACCTCGTGGTGTACGAGGCGGATCCGCGCGCGGACGTACGGGTGCTGGCGGCGCCGCAGCGGGTGGTGCTGAACGGCCTCGTGTTCGGGTAGGGGCCGCGCCCGTGCGCCGGGCGCTTCCCCGTTGTGGGGGATACGCGGGTGACATCCGGGAACGGGTGTGCCCTGATTTTCGAAAGGCCTTGCGAGAAGCCACGATGGAGTGAAGTGACTCGGTGTCGCTGACGGCTCACTCCCGGTACGAAATTCTGTCCGGGTCCCGAGCTTGTCTTATCTGGGGGTCCCACCACCATGAACGGCACCACCTTCCGCATGCCCGCACGCCGCCTGACCAACGTCGCGCTGGCCACAGCCCTGGCCGCAGGGCCCGCCGCACTGGCCTGCGCGGGCTCCGCGCAGGCCGATGAGGACCGCGGCCGCGCCGCCGCCGTCGTGCTGCGCACCGAGCTTGATGTGTCCCTGCTCAACAAGACCCTGAACGTCCCGCTGACGGTCTCGCTCGACGAGGTGCGGGCACCGGGGAGCGCCAACGAGACCGCGCTGTCGGCCCGGCTCGACGGAGTCGCCGGCGGCCGTCCCTTCGACGTGGTGCGGGCGGACGCCGCCACCGCCGAGGCGACGGTCTCGGCATCGGGCGCGGAGGCCTCCACGAACCTCGCGCACGCGCGCATCCATCTGCCGGGGCTGCCCATGCTGTCCCTGATCGAGGTGGACGGCGTCACGTCGAAGGCGGTGTGCGAAGTCGGGAAGAAGCCGGTCGCCACGGCGAACGTGCTCGGCGCGGTGACCGTGCTCGGGCGGAAGGTCACGGCGACGGCCGGCGGGCCGACACAGGTGAAGGTGCCGGGTGTCGGCGAGGTCCGGCTCGAGGTGTCGCCGACGCGGACGACGTCCCGGACGGCGGCGGCCGCCGCACTGGTGCTGACGGTCTCGGTGAATCCCCTGCACCTGAACGTGGCCGAGGTGAAGGGCACGGTGACACTCGGAGGCGCCACCTGCGAGACCCCGGCCTCCGCCCCGAGCGCGTCTCCCTCACCGGTGACGTCGTCCACGCCCACGGCGGCGCCCGCCGAGGATGTGAAGCCCCAGAGCACGCACGCGAAGGCCGACCTCGCGGAGACGGGCGGAAGTGCGGCGACGCCGTATGTCGTGGGCGGCGCAGTCGTTCTGCTGGTCGTGGGCGCGGGAGCGATCGGACTGGCGCGCCGGCGGCGCGGCTAGCCCCCTGGCTCGCGGGCGCCGGACGGGCCGGTCGACCGGCCCGTCCGGCGCCCGCGGACGCTCATCGCCCGGCCAGCGTCATCGCCCGGTCCAGTGCCTGCAGGAAGCGGTTCACCGTGACCCGGTCCCGTACGGCGAGCCGCAGCCACTCCTCGTCGAGGCCCGGGAACGTGTCCCCGCGGCGCACCGCGAAACCGAGATCGCGCAGATGCCGGCGCACCGTGGCCGCCCGCTCCAGACGGATCAGCACGAAAGGTGCCTCGGCAGGTTCGGCCACATACAGCCCGTCCGGGGCGAACTCCCGCAGCCCCGCCACCAGATGTGCCCGGTCCGCCGCACCCCGGTGCGCCGCATGCGCGGCCTCCGCCACTGCCCTCGGCGACATACAGGCCTCGGCCGCCACGAGCGCGGGCGTGGACACCGGCCACAGGGGTTGCGCCCGCTCCAACTCGGCGATCGTCTCCGGCGCCGCCAGGACGTAGCCGATGCGCAGGCCCGCCAGTCCCCAGGTCTTGGTGAGGCTGCGCAGGACCACGAGCCCGGGCACATCGGTCCGGCCCGCCAGCGCCTCCCGTTCCCCCGGCACCGCGTCCACGAACGCCTCGTCGACCACCAAGGTCCGCCCGGGCCGCGCGAGTTCGGTGATCGCGGAGGCCGGGTGCAGCACCGACGTCGGGTTCGTCGGGTTGCCGAGCACCACCAGGTCCGCGTCCTGCGGAACCAGCGCCGCATCCAGCCGGAAGCCGTCCCGTTGCCGCAGCAGGACCCGGTCCACCGCGTGCCCGGCATCCCGCAGCGCCGCCTCGGGCTCCGTGAACTGCGGGTGCACCACGACCGGGTGACGTGCCTTCAGGGCGCGTGCCAGCAGCACGAAGGCCTCGGCCGCGCCCGCCGTGAGCAGGACGTGCTCGGCCGGCAGTCCGTGCCGCGCCGCCACCGCCGCCCGTGCGGCCCGCCCGTCGGGATAGGCCGCGAGCCCGCCCAGCGACCCCGCGATCACCTCGCGCAGCCATGCCGGGGGCGTGTCGGCGCGCACGTTCACCGCGAGATCGGTCAGCGTCGCACCGCCGTCACGCACCTCGGCGTCCCCGTGGTGCCGCAGGTCGTGCTGCCGCCCGTCGTGTTCAGTGCGCATGTGAGTGTGTGTGCCCACCGTGGTGGTGGTGATGTCCATGCCCGTGGTGGCCGTCGTCGTCCGGGTGGAAGTGGGGCTGCTGCGGCAGACCCACCTTGTCCTCGAAGCCCGGAAGCGCGATCCGGTACACGCACGAGTCGCAGTTCATCCGCAGATCGCCCTTCACGGCCTCCTCGTACCGCTCCATCACCAGGTCGAGCAGCTCCGGCTCCGGACCGATGACGTCCGCCGACCGCACATCGACCTCCGGGTGCGCCGCGGCCCAGCCCTGGGTCTGCTGCCGCACCCGGTCCGGCAGGACGCCGGTGAACAGGAAGTAGGGCAGGACGACGATCCGCCGTGCGCCCAGCCTCGCGCACCGGTCCAGGCCGCTCGGCACGTCCGGCGCCGCCAGCGAGACGAACGCCGTCTCGACACCCGCGTACCCGCGCCCCTCCCACAGCAGCCGCGCCGCCTTGTACACCTCGGCGTTGGCGTCCGGGTCCGTCGAGCCGCGGCCGACCAGCAGCACCGTCACATCGGCCCGGTCGGCGGGCGTGCGGCCGGTGCCTCCGAGAGCTTCGTCCAGGCGCCGCTCCAGTACCGACAGCAGCGCCGGATGCGGGCCCAGCGGACGTCCGTACGTGTAGGAGATCCCCGGGTGCCGCTCCTTCTCCCGGGTCAGCGCCGCCGGGATGTCCCCCTTGGCGTGACCGGCGGACACCAGCATCAGCGGCACGGCGGCGAAACGCCGGACCCCCCGCTCCACCAGCTCGGTCACCGCCTCGCCCAGCGGCGGCGCCGACAGCTCGATGAAGCCGCCCGCGACGGGCAGCCCGGGGTGGCGGCGCCCCAGCTCCCGCACGAAGTCGCGGAACGCCTCGGCTCCGGCCTCGTCCCGGGTGCCGTGGCCGGCGATGAGCAGGGCGGGCGGCGGGGTGGTCACGGGGTCTCCTTCGAAGTGGGGTGGTACAGCAGGGCGTTGAGCGCGGCGGCGGCGACCGCCGAACCGCCCTTCTCGGACACGTTGCTCACGGCGGGCAGTCCGCTCTCGCGCAGCGCCGCCTTGGACTCGGCCGCGCCGACGAAACCGACGGGAAGGCCGATCACCAGCGCGGGCGAGGCGTCCAGCTTCAGCAGCTCCTCCAGGGCGGTCGGGGCGCAGCCGATCACCCAGAGCGCCCCGGCGCCGACGTCCTCGTACGCGAGGCGGATCGCGTGCGCCGAACGCGTCAGGCCCGGACCGGACTTGGCGTCCTTGAGGCGGCAGACCGTCGGGCACCGGGTGATGCCGGCGGCCACCATCTCGACGTCCACGACCACCGGCGCACCCTCGTGCAGCGCGGCGTGCGCCCTCGCGAGCTCGCCTTCGGCCATGACGAGATCGTCCGCGTAGTCGAGGTCGGCGGCGGAGTGGATGACCCGTTCCACCACGGCCCGGGTCAGCGGGGGGAAGTGCGAGGTGTCCAGCCGGGTGCGCAGCCGCCGGAAGGACTCCTGCTCGATCGGGTGGACCACACGGTTCACTGGGCGTCCTCCTGCCGGTCGTCCTGCCAGCGGTAGCCGCGCGGCGTCACCATGCGCCCCGCGATCTCACGGGTCGCGGTGTTGCCCACGGTCACGACGGTCATCATGTCGACGGTCGCCGGGTCCAGCGAGGCCAGTGTCGTCAGACGGCTGGACTCGTCCTTTCGCGACGCGTTCCGTACGACACCGACCGGTGCCGTCGGTGCCCGGTGCCCGGAGAGGATCGCGAGCGCCTTCGGCAGCTGCCAGTCCCGGCTCCGGCTGCGCGGGTTGTAGAAGGTCACGACGAGGTCCGCCTCGGCCGCGGCCCGCACCCGCCGCTCGATCACCTCCCACGGGGTGTGCAGGTCGGAGAGGCTGATCGACACATGGTCGTGGCCCAGCGGTGCACCGAGGATCGCGCCTGCCGCGAGGGCGGCCGTCACACCGGGCACCCCGACCACGTCGATGTCGTCGGACGCCTCGGCCAGCGCGGGCGACGCCATCGCGTACACACCGGCGTCCCCACTGCCGATCAGCGCGACGGCATGCCCTTTGCGTGCCTCGGCGACCGCGGTGCGCGCCCGCTCCTCCTCCGCGCCGAGCCCCGACTCCAGGATCCGGGTGCCCGGTGGCAGCAGATCACGGATCTGGTCGACGTACTGGTCGAGGCCGACCAGTACCGACGCGCGCCGCAACTCCGTCTTCGCGCGCGGCGTCAGCAGGTCCCGGGCGCCGGGCCCGAGCCCGACGACCGCGAGCCGTCCGCGCGCCGGCCGGCGTACCACGGCGCAGGTCGCCATCGCCGGACTCGCGGCCGACTTCCGCTTGGGCACGAGGAGTTCGCCTCCCCGTACCAGCGCGGCGGCCTCCGCGACGGACGGTGTGCCGACGGCGGCGAGCGGGGCGGCGGAGGGATTGGGCACGTCGACCTTCGCCAACTCCTCGGCGGAGTACGTCACCACGGGCACCCCGAGGCGCTCCGCGGCCTCGATGATCCCCGGCTCGTCCGCTTTGGCGTCGACGGTCGCGAGCTCGGCGAGCGACTTCGCGCAGAGCCCCGCGTCCAGGAGCGTGCCCTCGATCAGCGCGAGGACCTCGGCCGCGGGCGCGCCCTTGGAGGCGCCGACGCCGACGACGAGGGTGGGCGGCCGCAGGACGACCTCCCGCTCGGCCGGCTCGACGGTACGGTCCGTGACGCGGATCGTGTACGGACCCTCGGCGGCGACGCGCAGCGGCGGCAGCGGCCAGGCCACCTCCGCATCCAATGCGACCGGCTCCCCGTCCAGAAGCGCCCGCGACACCCCCGCGACGTCCCCCTCCACAGGCAAGCCGAGCGTGTCCAGGCCCGGCATACCCACGGAGTCCGTAGCGGTCGTCACCACGGGCAGGGCGTCCAGCAACGAGGCGACCTCACCGGCCAGTTCGTTGGCCCCGCCGGCATGGCCGCCCACGAGCGACACCGCGAAACGCCCGCCCTCGTCGACGCACACCACCCCCGGGTCGGACCTCTTGTCACCCAGCAGCGGGGCGACAAGCCGTACGACGGCGCCCGTGGCCAGGAAGCACACGAGCTGCTCGCACTCCGCGAAGGCGGCCCGCACGGCCTCGCCGACGGGCCCGTCGTACACCCTCGTGCGGTCCGGCCACGCCGTGGCCAGCCGGTCCCGGGCAGCCGCGCCCGCCGCGGTGGCGGAAATGAGGCCGATCACAGAGCAACTCCTTCGCTACGCGCCGGAGGCCGCGTGCCCCACAGCAGAAAAACGGGGTTGGCCGCCGCGAGCCGGGTCACCTCGCCCGGCAGCGGCGCGAGCCGCGACGACTGCAGCAGCACACCGTCGCAGGAGAACCCGGCCGCGACGAGCGCCCCGCGCGCCGCCGGTACGCGGTCAAGGGCGGCCATGGCGACCACCACGGTCCGCCGGGCGCGGGCCGCGCACGCGGTCACGACGGCGGGCAGCTCTCGTCCGCCGCCGCCCACGAACACCGCGTCGGGATCGGCGAGAGCGTCCAGTGCGGACGGCGCCGCCCCGTGCACGACGTGTACGTCGACCCCGTGCGCCGCGGCGTTGGCGCGGATGCGTTCCACCCCGTCGGGCGTCTTCTCGACGGCGCTCACGGCCGCACCGAGCCGGGCGCACTCGACGGCGACCGACCCGGAGCCCGCGCCGACGTCCCAGACCAGATCGCCGAGCCGGGGCCCCAGCCGGGCCAGCGCCAGGGCGCGCACCTCGAACTTGGTGATCATCGAGTCGCGGTGCGCGAACGCGTCCTCCTCCAGGGCCCACCCGGACGGGCCGGACGGCGCCCCGGCGACCGTGCGCACCGGTCCCGTCGCCCGCGACGCGTCAAGACACAGCACCACGTTCACCGCCGTGCCCCAGTCACGCGTCGCCGCCTGCTCCGGCGTCACCCGCTCCACCTGCTCGCTCCGCGGGTCACCGAGTGCGCCGGCCACCACGAGGACGCGCTCGGTGCGGGCACGGGCCAGCGCGGCCCCCAGTTCGGCGGGACCGGCGCCGGGCCCGGTCAGCACGGCGACCTTCGGACGCGCCCGGCACACGTTCACCGCCGTGCGCAGCTCGCGCCCGTGCGCGCTCACCACCACCGCGTCGTCCCACGGCAACCCGATCCGCGCGAACGCGGCCGCCACCGAGGACAGGCCCGGCCGCACGTCGAGCCGCTCAGGCCCGAACCGTTCGGCGAGCACCCTGACGATCCCGAAGAACCCCGGATCGCCCGAAGCGAGCACCACGACCCGCCGCCCCTTGTCCAGATACCGCTCGACCGTCTTGAGCGCGGGAGCCAGCGGCCCGAGGACGATCCGCTCGGTCTCCTGCGGCAGCCGGGCGGCCTCCAGATGGCGCCGTCCGCCGACCACGAGGTCCGCGCCGGCCGTCGCCCCGGCGGGAAGCGGCTCGCCCGTGCCGGTACCGACAACGGTGATCACGTGCTCGCACCCCGCGTGCGCAGGGCCCTGCGGGCCTCGGGGTCCGCCTTGCGGTAGCCGTGGAAGTGGCCGGGGTGGTACAGGTGCGAGCGGGTGCCGTGCGCGTCGAGCGCCGGGCCGACCAGGAACAGCGTGTGCTTCCAGAGCTTGTGCTCCTTGACGGTCTCCTCCAGCGTGCCGATCGTGCACTTCACGACCAGCTCCTCGGGCCAGGTCGCCTGGTGGGCCACCACGACCGGGGTGCTGGTCGGGTAGCCGCCCTCCAGCAGCTCGCGCACGAGCTGGCCGCTGCGCGCCGCCGACAGGAAGATCGCCATGGTGGTGCCGTGCCGGGCGAACTCGCGTACCTCCTCACCGGGCGGCATCGGCGTCTTGCCGCCGCCGAGCCGGGTCAGGACGACGGACTGCGCGACCTCGGGGATCGTCAGCTCCCGCCGCGCGAGCGCTGCGACGGCCGAGAAGGACGAGACTCCGGGCACCACTTCCGTCTCGATCCCGATCCCCGCACACCGGTCGAGCTGTTCCTGGGTGCCGCCCCACAGGGCCGGGTCGCCGGAGTGGATGCGGGCGACCCGCAGGCCCTGCGCATGGGCCCGCTCGTACACCGCGACGACGTCCTCCAGGGACATGGTCGCCGAGTCGAGGATCTCGGCCCCTTCGCGGGCGTGCTCGAGGACCTCCGCCTGCACCAGGCTGGCCGCCCAGATCACGATGTCGGCCTCGGCGATGGCGCGCGCGGCGCGGAACGTCAGCAGGTCGGCGGCGCCGGGGCCGGCACCGACGAAGGTCACCTTTCCGGTGATGGCATCGGCCATGGAATTCTTTCCTCCAGCGAAAAGTTCGAGCAGTACGAGGCACCGGTGCGCACAGGGCCGCCGGTCCCGTGTGCACCCGGATCGATCGGATAGCAAGGTCATATGGCGGTCTTCGTCGCGCTCGGCGCGTTCCTGATGACGCTGGCAGGCGGCTGGACGGCACAGCGTGTGACCGACCGCCGCCATCTCGTCCTCGGCCTGGCCGGCGGGCTGATGCTCGGCGTGGTCGGCCTGGATCTGCTGCCGGAGGCCCTGCGCGCCGCGGGCGGCGAGGTGTTCGGCGTCCCCGCCGCCCTGCTGCTCTTCGTGGCCGGTTTCCTGCTGGCCCACCTGGTGGAGCGCCTGCTGGCCGCGCGCCGCGCCGCGCACGGTGCGGACGAGCTGGTTTCCCTGGCTCCGCCTCCGGAGCCCGTCAGCCGGTGTCATGCGGCCGACCACGCTCAGTCCTTCGGGTCCCCGGCTGCCCCACCGCTCGACACCGGCGCGCCCCCGCCGCGCCGCGACGACCGGGCGCCCGAGGTGGGCCTGACGGCGGCCGCGGCGATGGTCGGGCACAGTGCCATGGACGGCATGGCGATCGGTGCCGCGTTCCAGGTGGGCAGCGGCATGGGAGCGGCGGTCGCGGTCGCGGTCGTCGCGCACGACTTCGCGGACGGCTTCAACACGTACACGCTCACGAGCCTGTACGGGAACGCGCGCCGCAAGGCCATCGCGATGCTCGTCGCGGACGCGGCTGCACCCGTCGTCGGCGCCGCCTGCACGCTGGTCTTCACGATTCCCGAGCGAGCCCTCGGCGGCTATCTCGGTCTCTTCGGCGGAGCGCTGCTCTACCTCGCCGCCGCCGAGATCCTCCCGGAGGCGCACCACGTCCACCCCGCCCGCTCGACCCTGCTGTGCACGATCGCGGGCGCGGCGTTCATCTGGCTGGTGGTGGGCCTCGCCCACTGATCCGTCGCCGGTCACAGCTTGCCGCCACGGGTCCCGTCGCGCCGGGCCGGCGCGATGAGGGTGGACAGGTAGGGCAGCGGACCGCCGTCGAGGTCGGCGGCCGGCCGGATGGACTCCTCGGGCAGCCCGAGCCCGGATCCCCACACCGCGCCCTCGAGCCGCCCGGTCTCCCGCAGCGCCTCGGCGACCTCGTGCGCCTGTCGCCCGAACTTGTAGGCGACGACCGTGCCGGGCCCGCCGAGCGCGTCCTTGAGCACGGTGGACCCGGCGGTCACCGGCACCAGCGTGAGCGGCTCGGTGCCCTCGGTCAGCACGGCCCCCGACCGCGCCGCGAGGTCCTGCATGGCGGTGATGCCGGGAACGGTCTCGACGACGGTGCCCGGCAGGAGCTCCTGGATCGTCTGGGCGAGGTAGGTGAACGTCGAGTACACGTTGGGGTCGCCGATGGTGGCGAAGGCGACGGCGGAGCAGCGCTCGAGGAGCCGGGCCACCCGTTCGCCTGCCGCGTCCCAGGCCGCCTCGCGCCGGGTGCGGTCGCTGCGCTCGTTGAGCGCGAACACCACACGCACGACCTTCTCCTCGGGCACGTAGTGCAGCACCGTCGCCTCGGCGCGCCCCCGCTCCCCGCCGTCCTTCCCGTCGGGGCCGGCCATGACGGGCACGACGACGACATCGGCGGCGCGCAGCGCGTTGACGCCCTTGACGGTCACCAGCTCGGGGTCGCCGGGGCCCACCCCGACTCCGATCAGCCTGCTGCTCATGACGTCCGGCACCTCTCCACGAACCGACGGGCGACACCGGGCTCGGCGGCCCAGTGCGTATGCAGATAACTGGCGTGCACACCTTGTTGTACGAAACCCTCGACACGCGGCCGAGGGGCGCGCACCCCCCACGCGGGAGCCGCCCCCGCGCCGGGCTCGACCACGGACCGGTGGAACTCGTGCCCCCGTATCCGGGTCCCGGCCGCGGCGAGGACACTGTCGCTCACCGCCACGGCGTCCCGGTAGCCGAGAGTGAGCCGTTCGCTCATCCGGGCGTTCGCGTCGAGAACCCCGCACATCGGCTGCCCGTCCAGCTCCCGGCACAGGTACAGCAGCCCGGCACACTCGGCGGCGACGGGAGCCCCGCTCAGTGCGAGTCCGGCGACCGCCTTGCGGAGTCGTTCGTTGGCCGACAACTCGGACGCGTACACCTCCGGGAATCCGCCGCCGATGACCAAGCCGCTCGTGCCGTCGGGCAGTTGCTCGTCGTGCAGGGGGTCGAAGGTGACGACTTCGGCTCCGGCGGCGGCCAGCAGTTCGGCGTTCTCGGCGTAGGAGAAGGTGAAGGCGGGGCCACCGGCGACGGCGACCACCTCGCGAGCACCCGCCGGGGCGACCGGGGGCTCCCAGACCTCGCCGGGCAACCCTGCCGCACTCCGCGCCAGCTCCAGCAGCGCCTGAAGATCGCACCCGTCGCGCACCTGCGCGGCCATGGCGGCGACGGCCTCCACCGCCTCCGCCCGGCGCTCGGCGACCGGCACCAGCCCCAGGTGACGCGACGGCGTGTCCACCTGGGGAACCCGCCGCAGCACTCCCAGCACCGGCACCCCGGCCGACTCCAGGGCGTCGCGCAGCAGTTCCTCATGTCGGTCCGAGGCCACCTTGTTCAGGATCACGCCCCCGATCCGCACCTGCGGGTCCCAGGACGCGAAGCCGTGCACCAGGGCCGCCACCGACCGCGACTGCGACGACGCGTCGACCACCAGCACGACCGGTGCGCCGAGCAGCTTGGCCACCTGCGCCGTGGAGGCCAGTTCCCCCTCGCCCGCGGCCCCGTCGTACAGCCCCATCACGCCCTCGACGACAGCGAGATCGCACCCGCGCGCCCCGTGCAGAAACAGCGGAGCGATCAGCTCCGGGCCGCACAGGTACGCGTCCAGATTGCGCCCCACCTGCCCGGTCGCGAGCGTGTGGTACCCGGGGTCGATGTAGTCCGGCCCGACCTTGTGCGGGGACACGGCGAGCCCCCGCGCGGCGAACGCGGCCATCAGCCCCGTGGCGACGGTGGTCTTGCCGCTGCCGGACGCCGGCGCGGCAATGACCAGCCGGGGGACGGACCTCACCACTCGATGCCCTTCTGGCCCTTCTGCCCCGCGTCCATGGGGTGCTTGACCTTGGACATGTCGGTCACGAGATCCGCGAAGTCCACCAGATTCTCGGGCGCGTTCCGCCCGGTGATCACCACATGCTGGGTTCCGGGCCGGTTCCGCAGCACCTCCACGACCTCGTCCGTGTCCACCCACCCCCAGTGCATCGGGTACGCGAACTCGTCCAGCACGTAGAGCGTGTACGTCTCGGCCGCCAGGTCCCGCTTGACCTGCTCCCAGCCCTCCCGGGCCTTCTCCTCGTTGTCCATCTGGGCATCCCGCTGGACCCACGACCAGCCCTCGCCCATCTTGTGCCAGTCGACGGTCCCGCCCTGCCCGGAGGCGCCGAGCACGCGCAGCGCGTTCTCCTCGCCGACCTTCCACTTGGCCGACTTGACGAACTGGAACACCCCGATCGGCCACCCCTGGTTCCAGGCGCGCAGCGCGAGACCGAACGCGGCGGTCGACTTGCCCTTGCCGATGCCCGTGTGGACGACGACCAGCGGCCGGTTGCGCCGCTGCCGGGTCGTCAGCCCGTCGTCCGGTACCACACTCGGCTGTCCCTGCGGCATTACGCGGCCCTCCTCGAAGAAGTCCCCTGCACGTCCCTGACCAGACCGGCGATCGAGTCGGCCCGCAGCTCGTCCAGCGTGACGGCCGCACCGCCCAGCTCACCCGCGAGCTGCCCGGCCAGCCCGAGCCGTACCGGACCCGACTCGCAGTCCACGACCACGGACGCCACCTGCCCGGCCGCGAACAGCCGTGCCGCACGTCCCGCCAGTGCGACCGGCTCCGGACCGCCGGTGGCCCGTCCGTCGGTCACGACCACCACGAGCGCCCGCCGCGCCGGATCCCGCAGCCGCTCCACCCGCAGCACCTCGTGCGCCTTGAGCAGTCCGGCCGCAAGGGGCGTGCGCCCGCCCGTCGGCAGCGACTGGAGCCGCGCCGCCGCCGTGTCCACCGATGAGGTCGGCGGCAACGCCACCTCGGCGTCCTTGCCCCGGAAGGTCACCAGCCCCACCTTGTCCCGTCGCTGGTAGGCATCCAGGAGCAGCGACACCACGGCGCCCTTCACGGCGCTCATCCGCTGCCGCGCGGCCATGGACCCGGAGGCGTCGACCACGAACAGCACGAGGTTGCCCTCACGGCCCTCGCGCGTCGCCTGCCGCAGGTCGTCCCGGCGCACCACGAGGCCCGGCCCGGACCGGCCGCGCGCCCGCTGATGGGGCGCTGCGGCCTGCACGGTCGCCGCCAGGTGCAGCTTGGTGAGGGTTCCCCGGGGCCGACGGGCCCCGGTCGTCCGCCCGTGTTCGGTCCACGCCCGCGAGCGCCGCCCGGCGGCACCGTCGCCGATGCCGGGCACGCTCAGCACCTTTGTACGGAAGGGCTCGGCGGCAGACACGGGAGCCTGCTCGCCGGCGCTGGCGCCGGAGGCCTGCGGCTGCGCGTCGCCGTCGCCGTCCCCGGTGTCGGGCCGGGCGCCCGTGTCACCGCCCTGCGGGCCGCCGTCGGCCTGCGGTGGCTGCCCGCCGCCGCCCTGCCCGTCCGGGCCGGGATCCGGATCGTCGTCGTCCGGGCCGCCGAACTGCTCCAGGGTCTCGTCCAGTTTGTCCTCGTCCAGCCCCGGCGCGTCGAACGGGTTCCGCCGCCGCCGGTGCGGCAGCGCGAGCAGAGCCGCCTGCCGTACGTCCTCGGCGAGCACGTCGGTCCGCCCGGCCCATGCGGCCAGCGCGGTGGCGGTACGCGCCATCACGATGTCGGCCCGCATACCGTCCACCTCGAAGGCGGCGCACGTCGCGGCGATCTGCCTGAGCGCCCCGTCGCCGAGCCGCACCGACGGCAGCAGCTCACGCGCCGCCACGATCCGTGCCCGTACGGCGCTCTCCTCTTGAGCCCAGCGGGCGGCGAAGCCCGCGGGGTCGTCGTCGTACGCCAGGCGCCGCCGGACGACCTCCACCCGCTGTTCCGGCTCCCGCGACGCCGCCACCTCGACGGTCAGCCCGAACCGGTCGAGCAGCTGCGGCCGCAGCTCGCCCTCCTCCGGGTTCATGGTGCCGACGAGCAGGAAGCGGGCGGCGTGCCGGACGGAGACGCCCTCGCGCTCCACGTACGAGGCACCCATCGCGGCCGCGTCGAGCAGCAGGTCGACCAGGTGGTCGTGGAGGAGGTTGACCTCGTCGACGTACAGGATCCCGCGGTGCGCGTCGGCCAGCAGACCCGGCTCGAAGGCCTTCACGCCCTCGGCCAGCGCCCGCTCGATGTCGAGGGCGCCCACGAGCCGGTCCTCGGAGGCGCCGACCGGCAGCTCCACCATGCGCGCGGGGCGCTGGGTACCGGTGCCGGCCTCGTGCGGACCGTCCGGGCAGTCCGGGTCCGGCGCCGCGGGAGCGCAGGAGAAACGGCACCCGGCGACCACGTCCACCGCCGGCAGCAGCACCGAAAGGGCGCGTACGGCCGTGGACTTGGCGGTGCCCTTCTCACCGCGTACCAGCACACCGCCGACCGCCGGTGACACGGCGTTCAGCAGCAGTGTGAGCCGTAGATCGTCCTGGCCGACGACGGCCGTGAACGGAAACGGGGTACTCACTTCTCGTCGCCCTCCAGGTCGCCCTCGAGCTCCAGGTAGGTGGCGCGCAGCCGCTCCAGCGTGTCCGCGTCCGGCTCCGCCCACAGGCCGCGGTCGGCGGCCTCCAGCAGGCGCTCGGTGATGCCCCGCAGCGCCCAGGGGTTGGACTTCTTCATGAAGTCCCGGTTCTCGGCGTCGAAGACGTACTCCGCGCTGAGCTTCTCGTACATCCAGTCGTCGACGACCCCGGCCGTCGCGTCGTAGCCGAACAGGTAGTCCACGGTCGCCGCCATCTCGAAGGCGCCCTTGTAGCCGTGCCGCCGCATGGCGGCCATCCAGCGCGGGTTGACCACGCGGGCACGGAAGACCCGATGTGTCTCCTCGCCGAGGGTGCGGGTCTTGACCTGGTCCGGCACGGCGCTGTCGCCGACGTACGCCTCGGGGCTCTGCCCCGTCAGATGCCGCACCATGGCGACCATGCCGCCGTGGTACTGGAAGTAGTCGTCGGCGTCCACCAGGTCGTGCTCACGGGTGTCGACGTTCTTGGCCGCGACGGCGATCCGCCGGAACGCCGTCTCCATGTCCCCGCGCGCCGCCCGCCCGTCGAGCCCGCGGCCGTACGCGTAGCCGCC
Organism: Streptomyces sp. CA-106110; assembly: GCF_050936285.1. Taxonomy (NCBI): domain Bacteria; kingdom Bacillati; phylum Actinomycetota; class Actinomycetes; order Kitasatosporales; family Streptomycetaceae; genus Streptomyces; species Streptomyces sp. CA-106110. The sequence goes on from NZ_JBNJNB010000001.1 coordinate 8,972,636, forward strand.
CCACACCGCGTACACCTCGGCGAGATCGGCGTCCGAGCGCCAGTTGCGCGCGTCGATCAGCGGCAGCAGACCGGCGCCGTACGCGCCCGGCTTGGAGCCGAAGACACGGGCGGTCGCGCGCCGCCGGTCGCCGTGGACGGCGGTGTCCTCGTCGGCATGGGCCCGGACGAAGTTTCGCTCGGCGGGCTCGTCCAGTTCGGCGACGGCCCGTACGGCGTCGTCGATGAGCCCGACGACGTGCGGGAACGCGTCCCGGAAGAAGCCCGAGATACGGACCGTGACGTCGATGCGCGGCCGGCCCAGCTCCTCGAGCGGGACCACCTCGAAACCGGTCACCCGGCGCGAGGCGTCGTCCCAGACCGGGCGGCAGCCGAGGAGGGCCAGGATCTCGGCGATGTCGTCGCCCTGGGTCCGCATGGCGGATGTGCCCCAGACCGTCAGCCCGACGGACTTCGGGTACTCGCCGGTGTCCTGCAGATAGCGGTCGACGAGGGAGTCGGCGAGCGACTGGCCGACCTCCCAGCTCAGTCGCGAGGGAATCGCCTTGGGATCGACGGAGTAGAAGTTGCGACCGGTCGGCAGGACGTTGACCAGCCCCCGGGTGGGGGAGCCGGACGGGCCGGCCGGCACATAACCGCCGTTCAGCGCCCTGAGGATGTGGCCGATCTCGTCGGTGGTGCGGGCGAGCCGCGGCACCACCTCGGTGCAGGCGAAGTCCAGCACGGCGACGGCGTCGGGGAGTTCGCCGCCGAGCACCTCCCGGACCAGGGCCGCGCTCGCGTCGGCCGCCCAGCCGCGCTCCTCCATGCCCTCCGCGATCCGCCGGCACAGCTGCTCCAGCAGGTCGATCGCGTCGGCGGCGGTACGGGAGGGGCCCTCGACCAGGTCGGTCAGCTCCACCGGCACCTTCATCGGCGCGCCGGGCTCGGCCAGCAACTCCTTCTCCACCAGGCCGAAATGAGCGGCGAGCGAGGCCCGCAGCCCCGGCAGGGCGTTCGCCTGCCCGCCCCACACCTGCGAGGCGCGCAGCACGGCGAGCACGAGGTTCACGCGGGGCTCGCCGACCGGGCCGCCGCCCAGGATGTGCAGACCGTCGCGGATCTGCACATCCTTGATCTCGCAGAGATAGCCGTCGATGTGCATGACGAACTCGTCGAAGGCGCCGTCCTCCGGCTGCTCGTCCACGTGGAGGTCGTGGTGCAGCTCAGCGGCCTTGACCAGGGTCCAGATCTGGGCGCGTACGACGGGCGCCTTGGCCGGGTCCAGGTCGGAGACGAGCGCGTACTCGTCGAGCAGCTGCTCCAGCTTGGCCAGGTCGCCGTAGGTGTCGGCGCGGGCCATCGGCGGTACGAGGTGGTCGACGACCGTGGCGTGGCCGCGGCGCTTGGCCTGGGTGCCCTCGCCGGGGTCGTTGACGATGAACGGGTAGATCAGCGGCAGCTCGCCGAGGACGGCGTCCGGCGCGCACCCGCGCGACAGGCCCAGGCCCTTGCCCGGCAGCCACTCCATGGTGCCGTGCTTGCCCATGTGGATGATCGCGTCGGCGCCGAACGAGTTCTCCAGCCACCTGTACGCCGCCATGTAGTGGTGCGACGGCGGCATGTCGGGGTCGTGGTAGATCGCGATCGGGTTCTCGCCGAAGCCGCGCGGCGGCTGGATCATCACCGTGACGTTCCCGAACCGGAGGGAGGCGAGGACGATGTCGTCGCCGTCGACGTACAGCGAACCCGGCGGCTCGCCCCACGCCTGGAGCATCGCCTTCCGCAAGCCGGGGTCGAGCCGGTCGAACCACGCCCGGTAGTCGGCGAGCGGCACCCGAGCGGGGGCGGCGGCCAGCTGGTCCTCGGTCAGCCATTCCACGTCGTGTCCGCCGGCTTCGATGAGCCGGTGGATCAGCTCGTCGCCACCCGCCGGGTACTCGGTGAGGCCGTATCCGGCGTCCCGGAGCGCGTCCAGGACGCGTACGGCCGACGCGGGCGTGTCCAGGCCGACCGCGTTGCCGACCCGCGAGTGCTTGGTCGGGTAGGCGGTGAAGACGAGCGCGAGTTTCTTCTCGGCGTTCGGCTTGTGCTTCAGCCGGGCGTGCCGTACGGCGATTCCGGCGACGCGCGCGGCGCGCTCCGGGTCGGCGGCATACACCGGCACATCGTCCGGACCGTTCTCCTTGAAGGAGAAGGGGACCGTGACGAGGCGGCCGTCGAACTCCGGGATCGCCACCTGCATCGCCGCGTCCATGGGGGAGAGGGCGGCGTCGGACGCGTCCCACGCGGCGCGCGAGGAGGTCAGGCACAGGCCCTGCAGCACGGGAACGTCCAGGTCGGCCAGTGCCCCGATGTCCCAGGCCTCCTCGTCGCCGCCCGCCGACGCCTGAGAGGCGTGCGTACCGCCCGCGGCGAGCACGGTGGCCACGAGCGCGTCCGCCTTCGACAGCAGGTCGTACAGCCCCGGGTCGGCGCCGCGCAGCGAACCGCAGTACACCGGGAGGGCGTTGGCGCCACGCTCCTCGATCGCGTCGCACAGGGTGTCCACGAAGGCGGTGTTCCCGCTGAGTTCATGGGCGCGGTAGAAGAGCACGCCCACCGTGGGGCGGCCCTCGGCGTACACGCGCTCCCCGTGGACGCCGTATTCGGGCATCTTCTGCGGCTCGGTGAAACCCTCACCGGTCAGCAGCACGGTGTCGGACAGGAAGCGGGCCAGCTCCGTGAGGTTGGCGGGGCCGCCCTCGACCAGGTACGTCAGGGCCTCGGCGACCACGCCGGCGGGCACGGACGACTCGGCCATCAACTCCGCGTCCGGCACGGCCTCTCCGCCGAGCAGCACGGTCGGGATGCCCGAGGCCCTGAGCGTGGCGAGCCCGTCCTCCCAGCCGCGCTTGCCGCCCAGCAGCCGTACGACGGCGAGGTCCGCGCCCTCGATCAGACCCGGAAGCTCCTCCGTGACATCCACCCGGGCCGGGTTGCCGATCCGGTAGGGCGCGCCGGAGGCACGGGCCGCCAGCAGATCGGTGTCGGCGGTCGACAACAACAACACTGTGCTCATGCGGGCGCTCCCGGTGGAATGAAAGGCAGTCCTTGCGGCGCGCCCGACTCGATGAGCCGCCACAGCGCGTCCGTGTCCGCGTGCTGTTCGATCAGGTCGCCGAGCCGGTCGAGCTGCTCCTCGCGCAGCGCGGCGAACGACGTGTCGGCGGCCGGTACGAACCGGCGGCCCGCGGCGGCCGCCACCTCGCGCAGGAACGCCCGCCGGAAACCGTCCGACTCCAGGGAGCCGTGCCAGTGAGTGCCCCAGTTCTGGCCGACCCGGCAGCCGTCAAGGAAGGGCTCACCGCCCGTCACGTCGGCGACGCCGTGGTGGATCTCGTAGCCCTCCACGCGCTCACCGAGCGCCTCGCCGGCCGGCCGGGTCAGGGTCTTCTCGCGGGCGAACCGCACCCGCACGGGCAGCACCCCGAGCCCGTCCACCTGCCCCAGGCGGCTCTCGACGTCGTCCTCGATGTGCTCGCCGAGGATCTGGAAGCCGCCGCAGATGCCCAGGATCGGGCGCCGTTCGGCGGCCCTGCGGACCAGCGCGTCGGCGAGGCCCCGCTCGCGCAGCCACTCCAGTGCCCGTACGGTCCCGCGCGTGCCCGGGACCACCGCCAGGTCCGCGTCCGCCAGTTCCTCCGGCCGGTCCACGAACCGCACGACGACGCCCGGTTCGGCGGCCAGCGCGTCCACGTCGGTGAAGTTGGACATGAGCGGGATCGCGCAGACGGCGACCCGCAGCACGTCCTCGCCGTGCGGCGGGGCGACCGTGGACTCGCGGACGGTGCCGCGCAACGACACCCGCAGGCCGTCCTCCTCGTCGATGCCGAGCCCGTGCCGGTAGGGCAGCACGCCGTAGGTGCGCCGCCCGGTGAGCCCGTGCAGCATGTCCAGGCCCGGCTCCAGCAGGGAGACGTCGCCCCGGAACTTGTTCACCATGAAGCCGGCGACCAGTTGCTGGTCCTCACGCGAGAGCAGGGCCACGGTGCCGAAGAAGGAGGCGAAGACACCGCCGCGGTCGATGTCGCCCACGACCAGAACGGGCAGCCGCGCGCCCCGCGCGATCCCCATGTTCACGATGTCGGTCCGCCGCAGATTGATCTCGGCCGGACTGCCCGCTCCCTCACAGATCACCGCGTCATACGTGCCCCGCAACTGGGCGAGACAGTCGAGGACGGTGCCGAGGAGCCGCTGCTGCCGGCCGCCGTGGTACCCGCGGGCGCTGAGCTCGCCGACCGGCTTCCCCAGCAGCACCACCTGACTGCTCTGCTCGCCCCCGGGCTTGAGCAGGACCGGGTTCATCAGCGCGTTCGGTTCGATGCGGCACGCCTGCGCCTGCATCGCCTGCGCCCGTCCGATCTCCGCGCCCTCGCGCGTGACGAAGGAGTTGAGCGACATGTTCTGTGCCTTGAAGGGCGCGACCTTGACGCCCTGCCGGGCCAGCCAGCGGCAGATCCCCGCGGTGACGACGCTCTTGCCGGCGTCGGAGGTGGTGCCGGCGACGAGGAGACCGCCGTTCATGACGTACGTCCCTTCGTGAGAATCGTCCGGGTGAGCAACCGCCCGGCGACAGTGGCGCCGAGCGCGAGCACGGTCACGCGCCGGGAGAGCCGTACGGCGCGTTCGATGTCGCCGACCTGGACCGTGCGCCCCGCGCCGTTCAGCACCGGCCGGTGCTCGACGCGTCCCCCGTACGAGAGGGTCCCGCCCAGCCGCACCCCGAGCGCCCCCGCGAACGAGGCCTCAACGGGCCCGGCGTTGGGGCTCGGGTGCTGGGCGGCGTCCGTGCGCCAGGCGTGCACGGCTGCCCGCGGTCGGGGACCCGAGGCGGCCGCGAGGGCGGCGGTCAGGCGTGCCCCGGGCCACCCCACGAGGTCGTCGAGGCGCGCCGAGGCCCACCCGTAGCGCCGGTAACGGGGCGATTTGTGGCCGACCATGGCGTCGAGGGTGTTGACGGCCCGGAAGCCCACGAGCCCCGGCACCCCGCCCACGGCCCCCCACACCAGCGCGCCCACCACGGCGTCCGAGGTGTTCTCGGCGACGGACTCGACCACGGCACGCGCGATCCCGTCGGGGTCGAGCGCCTGCGGGTCACGCCCACACAGGTGGGGCAGCCGAGTGCGGGCGCCCTCCACGTCCCCCGCCTCCAGGGCACGCCCGACGCTCCGGGCCTCCCGGGCGAGCGAAGTCCCCCCGACGACGGCCCAGGTGGCCGCGGCGGTCAGGGCGACGGAGGCGGCGCGCGAGGGCCGGACGGCGGAGGCGGTGAGCGCGGCGAGGGAGACCGCACCGCCGACGCAGACAGCGGTGTGCAGGGCGCCCCACCCGCGGTGGTCCCGCCACAGCAACCGCTCCACGGCACCCGCGGCCCGCCCGAACGCGGCGACCGGATGCCCGCGGCGTGGATCGCCGATCAGGTGGTCACCGAGGAGGCCGGCGGCGGCGCCGTACGCGAAGACGCGATCGGCACCCATCGGTTCAGCCGGCCGTGGGGTCGGGCAGGGGCCGGTTGTCGAGCCTGAAACGGCAGCCGCGCATGGCGATATGTCCTCACTCAGGGTGTCCACGCCCTGGTTCGACGAGATCGGCGGTGAGAGTTCCTGGCTCCCGGGGGTTGTTCCCCGGTGACAGTGGCGGGACCGCGCCGGATTCGCACCGGCTTCCTCTCTTGCCGCCGTATTGGCCCCGGCAGTCCACCACGGCCCCGGAACGCCCGTCAACTGGCTCTTGACCTGCGGAGCAGCGGTGTGCCGAGCCCCACACGGCTGACATGCCGTCAGCCGCTCGGTTCGGTGCTGTCCGCGCGGCGCCTACGCCTGTGACGCAAGAGGGGAGCGGCTACGCGGCGGACGGGAGCAACGACCGTGTGGAGGACCCCGCCGAGGGGGCGCACTCGCCGGCGCGTGACTCGAAACGGCGCACCGGCCCGGTGCTCGCCTTTCGGCGTATGACGGGGTGTGGTTTGCTGACTGGATTCGAGGACCCGGCAACGGACGGTTTCTGAAGGTCCGTCCAGAGGACGGGAGGGGCTCGCATGGGGGACAGAGCCGAGGAAAAACCGCCGCGCGCGGAAGGCCCCCGCGCTCCGCGGACCACCCTGTCGGCGGCGGTCCCGCTGGCGCTTTTCTCCATGACCACAGGGGTGTTCGCGGTGGCCGCCGGCGCGCTCGCCGCACTGCTTGTGCCGGGATCCGTGGCACGGGCGCCGGTCTGGGTGGCGGTGACGATCGTCGCGGCGGCCGGCGCAGGCCTGTGGTGGGGGATCACCCCGGTCACGGAGCGTCTCCGCGTTCTCGACCGGGCCGCGGCGGCGGTTCGTCCCCGTGGCTCGCAGACCCGTTGACCTCCGGGGCGGATCCGTCGGCGTCCGAGGGCCGGGGCACTGCCGAGCGGCCGCGCAGGGTACGGCCCGCGCTTGCCGCAAGAGCGGTGACGGCCGTCGCACCGAGGGTTCCCAGCACCGTCGTGGCCAGGGGTGTCGGGGTGCCCCACCCGAGGCCGGCCGCCACCCGTGCCGACACGGCGATGCCGAACAGCAGCACGCTGCCGTAGGCCGTGCCCAGCAGCAGACGGGTCGCCGGCGACCGCATCCGCTGCCCGCCCCCGGAGTTCTCCGCCTCCTCGACGGGCTCCGCCACGAGGCGGAGCGCGCGTAGCCGCCTGTACCACTCAAGGAACCCGAGGACCCCCATCGGTCTCCCTCCCCGTTGTCCGCCCGGGCCGTCCCCTCCCGGGCTTCGGTTGTCATCGCGACTCAGGGTGAAGCGCCATCTCACGGTGCCGGCCCAGCGGCAGCCTGCTCTGCACCCCGATGCGACGCGGGCCCGTGCCGCGGTGCGCGCCGGCCGTGTACGGCAGTAGGCGCGGGGTCGCTCCGGGAAGCCGGGACATCGCCTCGAGGTGTTGCCGCGGCCGGCGCGTGCCCCCTGCCGTGCCGCTCTCTGCCACATGTCGTCCGCGGCCGGTCGGGTGGCCTGAGTCGGGCACCAACTCCCGATCAGATTAGGTGAGTTGGGTGTGTGCGACCAGACCGCTCGCTGTCCGGCGCCTGTCTTTTCGGCGTGGTCGCGATGCGGCCCGGAACGTGGCGAACCGGCGTATGTCCGCAACCGAGTTCGAGCCCTCGCAGTGACGATCACTGCGAGGGCTCGTCGCCGGTGGCCGAAGGGCCGATGAGTCGCGCGGAGTCAGGAGACGATCAGATAGATCCCGTATCCCACCGCGGCCACACACGCGGCGAAGCAGGCGTACGCGCCGGTGGCTGCCACGGCGGCAGCGCCGCCCCGGGCCGATTCCTTCTTCGTGAGGCTCACCACGCCGAGGGTGAACAGCCCCACGAGGGCCACGGTGACCACGAGGCTGACGCCGAAGACGGTGCCGAGAGCCGCCCAGTCGATGTTCATGAGGGTGCTTCCTTATGCCGTCTTATACCGATGCGGTGCGGGTCGACTCCGCCGCGGAGTCGGAGTTCTGGGCCGGGATGGTGGCCGTCAGGCCGGTGCCTGCGTCGGCCGTGGCGACCGGGCCGGCCGGCGGCGGGATCACCGCGGCGATCGCCGTGGTGACGACGCCCGCGGGCTCCGTCTCGACGTCGTTGACGTTGTCGATCGTGACCGGCTTGCGGCGGGACAGGGTCCAGATGACGCCGGCGCCCGCGACCAGCAGCACACCGGTGAGGACGGTGCCCCACGTGCCCTGCTTGGTGAGGAGCTCGGCACCCGCGCCGACGAGTCCTGCGGCCGGGAGCGTCAGACACCAGGCGACGAACATCCGGGTCGCGGTGGACCAGCGGACCACGCCGCCCTTGCGGCCGAGGCCCGCACCCATGACGGCACCGGAGCAGACCTGGGTGGTGGAGAGGGAGAAGCCGAGGTGCGAGGAGGCGAGGATCGCGGTCGCCGCGCTGGTCTGGGCGGCGAAGCCCTGCTGCGGCGCCAGGTCGGTCAGTCCCTTGCCCAGGGTGCGGATGATGCGCCAGCCGCCGAGGTAGGTGCCGAGCGCGATGGCCAGGCCGGCCGAGACGATGACCCAGGTGGGAGGGTTCGATCCGGGGGCGATGACGCCGCCGGTGACGAGCGCCAGGGTGATGATGCCCATCGTCTTCTGGGCGTCGTTCGTGCCGTGTGCCAGGGAGACCAGGCCCGCCGAGGCGATCGATCCGGCGCGGTAGCCCTTCGCGGTCGCCCTGCCGTCGGCGCGGCTGCCGATGACGTACGACAGGCGCGTGGCGAGCAGGGCGGCGAGGCCCGCCACGATCGGTGCCGCGACCGCGGGGATCAGGACCTTGGTGACGATCGTCGAGCCGTTCACGGCGGACCAGCCGGCCGAGGAGACGGCGGCGCCGATCAGACCTCCGAAGAGGGCGTGGGAGGAACTGGAGGGCAGGCCCAGCAGCCAGGTCAGCAGGTTCCAGAGGATGGCGCCCACCAGGGCCGCGAAGATCACTTCGACGCGTATGCCCTGCTCGTTGATGATGCCGCTGGAGATCGTCTTGGCGACCTCGACGGAGAGGAAGGCACCGACGAGGTTCAGCACGGCGGACATCGCCACCGCCGTCTTGGGCCTCAGGGCGCCGGTCGAGATGGTCGTCGCCATCGCGTTGGCTGTGTCGTGGAAACCGTTCGTGAAGTCGAACACGAGAGCGGTGACGATCACGATTCCAATGAGGAGCGTGATGTGTTCCATTTACCCAGGCTTCTGTGGGAGGTCAGTGGCGCGTGAACCGTAGGCAACCTAGGTGAATGGAAGATGAACTGAAGGAGTCTTGGGGGTGTATCGCCCGATGTGTCGTTGCTCGGTTCACCTCGGGCGCGCGGTACATCGGGCTCTCGTGCAGTTCACGGGACGGCGGCCCGTCGCGCGCCCCGGTGCGCGAGGTCACAGGCGGCCCGGTTCTCCGCCTGGCAGGATCGCGCCATGGCTGAGCAAGGACGCGACGCGCGGGACGCACGGGAGGACGCGGCGGGACGACCTGGGCAGGGCGCTCCCGGCACTGCGGACGAGGTGGCCCGGGCCTGGGAGGAACTCGTCGCGACCGCCGTCCGGACCGTGGCCGAGGACCTGGTCGTCGGCACGTCCGGCAATGTCTCCGTGCGGGTCGGCGACGTCGTCCTGGTCACACCGACGGGAGTGCCGTACGAGCGGCTGACGCCCGATGACGTGGTCGGCGTCGGCCTCGACGGCGGGCAGGTGCTCGGCTCGCTGCGGCCGACGAGCGAGCTGCCGATGCATCTGGCGGTCTACCGCACGACCGACGCACGCGCCGTCGTCCACACGCACGCCGTGCACGCGACGGCCGTCTCCACCCTGGTACGGGAACTGCCGCTGATCCACTACATGGCCGCAGCCCTCGGTGGTCCGGTCCGGGTCGCCCCCTACGCGACCTACGGCACCCCGGAGCTGGCCGAGAACATGCTCCGCGCCCTCGCGCAACGCAGTGCGTGCCTCCTGCAGAACCACGGCACGATCGCCTACGGGTCGTCCCTGACCGAGGCCCACGACCGCACGGCCCAGCTGGAGTGGATGTGCCGTGTGTGGCTGACGGCCTCGTCGGTGCCGGGTCTGTCGCCGGCACTGCTCACCCGGGAGCAGGTGGCCGAGGTGGGGGAGCGGCTGCGGGGCTACGGCCAGCGCGGGCAGTAGGAACCCGGCCGGAACCTTCTTCGCGCGGTCGCCGCATCGGGCGCGCCCTCGGCGAACGCGGTGGTGTCGCCCGCTGGCCGGGGGCGGCCTCCACCGGGAGACTGGAAGGGTGCGTACTGTCAAAGCGGCGGCCGCAGCCGTCACGGTAGCCATAGCAGCCGGCGCGGCCGGCGTCGCCGCGGGCCGCCTGGCCAGCGACGCCGCCCTCAAGGCGCCTCCGGGCCGGCCACTGCCCACGGAACCCCGTCTCACCGTGCACTCTCTGGCGGCCGGGCGGATCGCGCTCACCCGCGATCTGGCCTCCCAGCGCCCCGGCACCTACGGCCTCGCCGGCAACGGCTCGCACGCGGTCGTCGGGCCGGTCATCGACACCGCGCCCCGCTCGGCCGACACCGTCGTACGCCGCCTGGAACGCGTCACCCACGGCACGCTCGAACCCGGCGACAAGGCGTGGCTCACCCCGAACCTGCACATCGGCGACCCGGGCACCGCACTCGGCCTCGACCACGCCGACGTGGACGTGCCCGGCGAACTCGGGACCCTTCCCGCCTGGTTCGTGCCCGGTGTCCGCGAGACCTGGGTGATCACCGTGCACGGGCTCGGCGCCACCCGGGAACACCCCATGAACGTCATGGGCTTCCTCAACCGTCACCACTTTCCCGTCCTCGACATCACCTATCGCGGGGATCTCGGCGCACCCCGCCCGCCGGACGGCCTGAACCACCTCGGCGAGAGCGAGTGGCGCGACGTGGACGCCGCCATCCGCTACGCCGTGCGCTCCGGCGCCGAGCGCGTCGTTCTGCACGGCTGGTCCACCGGGGCCACGATGGCGCTGCGCGCCGCAGCGCAGTGCCCGCTGCGCGAGCGGATATCCGGGCTCATCCTGGACTCGCCGGTGCTCAGCTGGGAGGCCACGCTGCGCGCACTCGCCGCCGCCCGCCGCACCCCCGGAGCGCTGCTGCCGCTGGCCGTCCGTGCCGCACAGGGCCGCACCGGTCTGCACGGCGACCGCCTCCAGCCCGCCGACCCGGACCAGCTGCAGGTGCCCGTTCTGATCTTCCACGGCCCCGGCGACACGGTCGCCCCATGGGGGCCCTCACGCCGTCTCGCCGAGCGCCGCGGCGACCTGGTCACCCTGCAGACCGTGCGCAACGCGTCGCACGGCGCCATGTGGAACGTGGACCCCGGAGCCTATGAGGAGGCCATGCGGCGTTTTCTGACCCCGCTCATGTGACGCCGCCCCGAGGGCCGTGCTGCCGCGCACCCCGGAAACCCCCTCCGCCGTACCGAGCTGGCGCACTGCCTTCCGCTTGGTCCCTTTGGAAGGCGCTTTCTCCGTATGCACCCCCTCGCGGGGCCCTGTGCGTCGGCCTGCCTCGTCGCCCGCTGTGACATTCCGTTTGGGTTTTCGGACCGTCAACCGCAAGACTGCACCTGTGACGTCCCGTACCCCGCGCGACTCCAGGCTCCGACTCGTCCGCCCGCGGCCGCTTGCAGTCGCTCCCCGAGCGGTGACCCCGCACCGCTCGCGCCCCGCGCCCCGTCCGCCCGAGGGGACACCCCCGCCTGCGGAACTGGCCAGGATGGCCCGTACCCGGCTGGCCGACTCGGCCCGTGTCGCCCGCTGGGCCGACTCGGCGCTCGGCCCGGGCCGCGACGGCGCCGCCCCCGACGGCACGGGCACCCTCTCCGACGCCACCGCGCAACGGGCCGCCGCCGACCTCGGCCTGAGCGCCGCTCAGGTACGGGCAGATTGGGACACCGCCCGGCTGGCCGGACTCGTCGAGGTGCACGGCGACAGCGCCCGGCCCGGCTGGCGGCTGCGTGCCTGGAACCGCGACGACTCCGCGGTGCTGCGCGGCTGGGTCGCCCTCTTCGACGCCTGGTCGCTCGCCTGTCCCGAACCCGCCGACCGGGAGCACGCCGCTGTCGCCGAGGCCGTCTCGGCCATGCCCCAGGTGCTCTCCTTCCTGCAGCTGTCCGCAGGCCCCGTGCCCGTCGAGCAGCTGCTCGACCTGCTTCGCCAGCGGGTCACCGAACTGCGCACGGAACGGTGCGAGGTGCCGTACGCCCCGTCCGCCGCCCACGACCCCTATCCGCAGGTGCTGCACGCCGCGTCTGCTGCGTCCGCATCCGTCGAGGCGCCGGTCCACGACCCGGCGGAGGGCGCCGAGCTCGCGCCTCTGCTCGACTGGGCCCTCGACGCGCTCGCCTACGTCGGCGCCCTCACCTGCGCCGACGGGCAGGCCACCCTCACCCCGCTCGGCAGCTGGGCGGTCTGGGTGAAGCTGGAGCAGATCTGCGTCGCCGCGCAGAGCCCGGCCGGGAACATCGAGCAGAACGCCGAGGACATGCTCCGCGGCTGCGCACAGCTGCGCCCGAACGCGGCCCGCGCGGAGTACCGGGCCTGGCTCGCCGCGCGCACGGTCGGCAGCGCCGTCACCGAGCTCCTGGACGCCGCCCGCGGCGAGGACGCCCTGCTGCGCGGCCTGGCCTTCGAGGCGCTGCGCGTGGTCGGGGCGCCCGCCGAACCCGAGGTGCGCGCCGCCTCGGACGAGACCCCGCTGCGCCCCTACGCCCTGCTCTGGCTCGCCGAGCAGGAGGGCGCCGACCCCGAGGAAGCCCACGAGGTGCTCACCCGCCAGGAGTCCACCTGGCTCTGGGTCGACACCGCCGCGGCCGTCGCCGACCACGGCGAAGCCCCCCTGCTCGTCCGTCACTTGGAATCCGCCGTGCAGCCCACCGTGCCCGCGCTGCTCGACGAAGTGCGTGCCGTCGGGCATCCCCGCACCGTGCAGGTCCTGGTCGCGCTCGCCGCCGCCCACCCGGACCCGGCGCTTGCCAAGGCCGTGCGCCGGGCCGCGTTCCAGGTCCACACGGGAGGCAGCTGACCGCAGGTCAGGCCGGGATCTCGGGGGCGTAGGTGCCGAAGCTCCAGATGTTGCCCTCGGCGTCCCGCGCCATGTAGTCCCGCGAGCCGTAGTCCTGGTCCGTCGGCGGCATGAGGATCTCCGCGCCGTGCTCCACGGCCCGCTGGTGGTGCGCGTCGACGTCGTCCACGACGATGTAGACCCCGCCCGGGCCCGCGCCCTTCATCGCCTGGTCGAAGGTGCCGCCCCGGCCCTTCGAGCCGAGCATCACCGCTCCGTTGCCCTGGACCAGCTCCGCATGCAGCACCGAGCCGTCCTCCCCCTCGTACACCGACAGCTCCGTGAAGCCGAAGGCCTCCGTCAGCTGCCTGATCGCCGCCTTGGCGTCCGCATACAGCAGCGTCGGGTAGATGCTCGGACGCCTGCCGTCCATACCCGCCATCCCGATCACTCCCTCGGTTCGTCCGGTCGGCCGGAACCACGGCCTGCCGGTCAGTCTGGCACCGGCCACTGACAACGCCCCCGGACCCGGCCGGTACGCCCGGCGGGCCCTCTGCCGGGCGCAGCACGCCGTCCCGTGACGCCATCCTCGTACCCTCCCAGGAGCACTGCGCCGGGCCCATGGCACGAACGGGGGACACACCGGGCGCGTCGCAGCCTTCTGCGCGGCGTCGCGCCTACAGTGCGCGCCGGGCGTGCGCGGAAGCGCGGCGGACAGGGCAACGAGCATCACAGTCCCGAACGTCCGCACACCCGAAAAGCGCTTGCACGACCCCGTTAGACTGGGCCCATGGCCATTCTCCTCGCGCATTAGACGGCGGGAACGCCCTCAGCCGTCCGTCCCGTCCTCACCCGCTCTGGAGTCTGTCCGTGATCTCCGCCTCCGGTATCGAGCTGCGCGCCGGTGCCCGCATCCTCATCGAGAACGCCACTTTCCGCGTCGCCAAGGGCGACCGCATCGGCCTCGTCGGCCGCAACGGAGCAGGCAAGACCACGCTCACCAAGGTCCTCGCGGGCGAGGGCATCCCCGCCGCGGGCACCGTCGCCCGCTCCGGCGAGGTCGGCTACCTCCCCCAGGACCCGCGCACGGGCGACCTGGACGTGCTGGCCCGGGACCGCATCCTCTCCGCGCGCGGCCTGGACGTGCTGATCCGCAAGATGCGCGACAACGAACAGCGCATCGCCACGGGCAACGGTTCGACCCGCGAGAAGGCCCTCAAGCAGTACGAGCGCCAGGAGACCGAGTTCCTCACCAAGGGCGGGTACGCCGCCGAGGCCGAGGCCGCCACCATCGCCGCCGCGCTCAACCTGCCCGACCGTGTGCTGGGCCAGCCCCTGCACACGCTCTCCGGCGGTCAGCGCCGGCGTATCGAGCTGGCCCGCATCCTGTTCTCCGACGCGGACACGCTGCTGCTCGACGAGCCGACGAACCACCTGGACGCCGACTCGATCGTCTGGCTGCGCGACTACCTCAAGACCTACCGCGGCGGCTTCATCGTCATCTCGCACGACGTGGACCTGGTCGACACGGTCGTCAACAAGGTGTTCTACCTGGACGCCAACCGTGCCGCGATCGACATCTACAACATGGGCTGGAAGCTCTACCAGCAGCAGCGCGAGGCCGACGAGAAGCGCCGCAAGCGCGAGCGGCAGAACGCCGAGAAGAAGGCCGCCGCGCTGAACGCGCAGGCGGACAAGATGCGCGCCAAGGCCACCAAGACGGTCGCCGCGCAGAACATGGCCCGCCGTGCGGACAAGCTGCTGGCCGGACTGGAGGCCGCCCGCCAGTCCGACAAGGTCGCCAAGCTCCGTTTCCCGGAGCCCGCGCCCTGTGGCAAGACCCCGCTGATGGCCGAGGGACTGTCGAAGTCGTACGGCTCGCTGGAGATCTTCACTGACGTCGACCTGGCCATCGACAAGGGCTCCCGGGTCGTCATCCTCGGCCTCAACGGCGCCGGCAAGACCACCCTGCTGCGTCTGCTCGGCGGTGTGGAGCAGCCGGACACCGGTGCCGTCGTGCCCGGTCACGGCCTCAAGCTCGGCTACTACGCCCAGGAGCACGAGACCCTCGACCCGGACCGCACGGTCCTGGAGAACATGCGCTCCGCCGCCCCCGACATGGACCTCGTCGAGGTCCGCAAGGTGCTCGGCTCGTTCCTGTTCTCCGGCGACGACGTCGACAAGCCGGCCGGTGTCCTCTCCGGCGGCGAGAAGACCCGTCTCGCCCTCGCCACCCTGGTGGTGTCCTCGGCGAACGTGCTGCTCCTGGACGAGCCGACGAACAACCTCGACCCGGCCAGCCGCGAGGAGATCCTCGGCGCGCTGCGCACCTACAAGGGCGCGGTCGTCCTCGTTACCCACGACGAGGGCGCGGTCGAGGCGCTCCAGCCGGAGCGCATCATCCTGCTGCCCGACGGCGTCGAGGACCTGTGGGGCTCGGACTACGCGGACCTCGTCACGCTGGCCTGACCCTTCCGTGCTCGGGGCGGTCAGAGCCGCTTGATCGAATGGTTGATCCACGGCGTATGGATCATTCGGCCGATCCGTGATCCATCATCTGTGTGAGATCTCCTCGTACCGAGGTGTGTCCTACACCGATTTTGCCGCCGACCCCTTTCACCGCACGGGTTCAACCGGTGTGTGCCGCTGACCTGGCGGTTCCCGGAAAAACCCGTTCGGGCGCACGGACACCACCGGGCGGAATCGTGGATTCCACTCGTGGGGATGCGCTCCTGTCGTCAAAACCGTGTCGCACGGACCTTGCCGAATGGGTGGCCATCGCGCTCCCGAGGGGTGATCATGAGGGGACCAGAGCGCACTTCCCATGAGGAGGCACGGGTGGCCGAGACTCTGAAGAAGGGCAGCCGGGTGACCGGCGCCGCGCGCGACAAGCTCGCGGCAGACCTGAAGAAAAAGTACGACTCCGGTGCGAGCATCCGGGCGCTGGCCGAGGAGACCGGCCGCTCGTATGGCTTTGTGCACCGGATGCTCAGCGAGTCGGGCGTCACGCTTCGTGGGCGTGGCGGGGCGACGCGGGGCAAGAAGGCCACGTCGGCCTGACGCCGGGCGGCCCATCGGCTTCGGTGGTGGCCACCCGGTCGGTCAGGTGATCGGCCGGGTGGTTACTGTGCAGTCACTTGTGGATGCCGCGGGACGGCACCCGCTCCTGACCGTACCCATCGGAGGCGCCCCATGGCTTCACTCAAACCGGTACTCGACAAGGACGGCGTACAGCTCGCCGTCGACGAGGCGATCGCCACGGTGACGCTGGTCAACCCGGCCAAGCTCAATGCCCAGAGCCCCGCTCTGTGGCGGGCGTTGGCGGAGGCCGGGCGTGCGTTGCCCGGTTCCGTGCGTGTGGTCGTGCTGCGCGCCGAGGGCAAGTCGTTCTCGGCGGGGCTCGACCGGCAGATGTTCACGCCCGAGGGGATCGAAGGCGAACCGACCTTCGTGGATCTCGCGCGCGGCAGCGACGCGGAGCTGGACGCGGCCATCGCCGAGTTCCAGGAAGGGTTCACCTGGTGGCGGCGCAACGACATCGTGTCCATCGCCGCGGTTCAGGGCCACGCGATCGGCGCGGGATTCCAGCTCGCCCTTGCCTGTGACCTGCGCGTCGTCGCGGACGACGTGCAGTTCGCCATGCGCGAGACGAGCCTCGGCCTCGTACCGGACCTCACCGGCACCAGTCCGCTGGTGGGCCTCGTCGGCTACGCCCGCGCCCTGGAGATCTGTGTGACGGGCCGCTTCGTCCTGGCCGAGGAGGCCGTGAACACCGGGCTCGCGAACCTCGCCGTGCCGCGTGAGCAGCTCGACGACACCGTGCGGGACCTGGCGTCCGCACTGCTCGCCGCGCCTCGGGACGCGGTGATCGAGACCAAGACGCTGCTGCGCGGCGCCCCCGAGCGGACGTACGAGGAGCAGCGCGCCGCGGAGCGGGCCGCGCAGGCCCGCCGGCTGCGGGACCTGGCCGGGATCGGCGACTAGGGACGGCCTGCGGGCCCGTTGACCCGGGCGTCCCGGCGTCGTTGCTCCGGCCGAGCACGGCGCCCCCGGTCGGCGGACCGCGTCGCCGCGAAGATCGCCGCGCAGGCGGCGCGGGCGCGGCAGGTGGCGCTCGGCCCCTGTCGCCCGGCGCCGTGCCGCCGCGCGCCACCGTCGTCGTCCACCCCGCACGGCCCGCTTCGGCGGCGGCGTCGAACTCGGCCACGCCCACGACAGGGGCGGCCGGCGCCGTGCGGTGCGTCGGCAGGGCTCCGAGCGGGTAGGCGCTCTGGCGGGGGATGGAGGTGCATGAGGTCGCCGTCCGGGTGGAGCGGCCGCATCCCGTCCCGGCACACGGGAGGACGCAATGAGCGAGTCCCAGGGCACCGGGAGCACCCAGAGGCTCCCGGTCATGGAGAAGACCGCGGACAGCCGGCTCGGGCAGTCCGCGTCCGCTGCGGCGTACGAACCGGTGGACGGCGCGGGCCGCGGAGGGAGCCGCTTCTGGTCGGTGCGCCGGGGTCCCGCGTGCGTCGTCGCGCTGCTCCTCCTGATCGGCGGGGGCCTGTTCCTGTACGACGTGGTGGCCGTCAGGGCTCACCGGTCGGCCATGCCCTGGCGCCGGACCCTCGCCCACAGGCTGGCCGAGCAGCCCCTCGACAGCACCTGGGTACTGGTCGGCGGAGGCGTGGTCGCGGCCCTCGGCGTCGCGCTGCTGGTGCTCGCCGTGGCGCCCGGACTGCGCGGTGTACTGACGATGGACCCGGCGCACACCGACGTGAGGGCCGGACTGCACCGGCACGCCGCCGCGCGGGTGCTGCGCGAGCGGGCCATGGAGGTCTCCGGAGTGCAGTCGGTACACGTCCGCCTGGGACGCGACAGGGCGGATGTGCGGGCGGTGGCCCGCTCCCGGGAACTGGACGACGTACGCGCCGACTTGGACAGAACGCTCACCGACACGGTCCGGAGTCTCGGGCTCCGCAGACCGCCGGCGCTGTCGGTGCACGTGCGGCGAGCCGGACGGAAGGGGTGAGGCGCGGTGCTGCGGATGGTCAACCGTGTACTGATCGGAGTGGTCGGCCTGGTCCTGGTCGTCGTCGGTGGTTCCGTGCTCGCCGTCGGCCTAGGTGTGCGGCCGCCCTCCTGGTGGATCCACCAGGGCCCGCACGACGTCCTGCTGAGCGACGCCGAGCGCACCCGGTGGCGTGACCAGGGCTGGTGGTGGCCGACCGTCATCGCCGTGCTCGCCGTGGCCGTTCTGCTCGCCCTGGTGTGGCTGTGGGCGGTGCTGCGCCGGCACCGGCTCATGGAGGTGCTCGTCGACACCGGCGACGGCGAGGGCGCCCTGCTGCACGGGCGGGCCCTGGAGAGCGTACTCGCCGGTGAGGCAGGGCAGTTGGACGGCGTCGAACGGGCGCACGTGGTGCTGACCGGACGGCGCAGCGCACCCGAGGCGCGGGTACGACTGCTGCTGGCGCCCCACGCGGACCCCGGGGATGTGCTGCACCGCCTGACCACCGGTGCGCTGGCCCGCGCCCGTGACTCCGCCGGACTCGCGGCGCTGCCCGCCGAGGTGCGGCTGTCCGGGGTCAGGCGCCGGGCCCAGCGGGTGAGCTGACGCCCCGGCGGCCGGGGGCCGCCGGGGTGTGCCCGTGGTTCAGAAGCCGTGCAGGGCCCCGCCGTCCACCGGAACCATGATGCCCGTCAGATACGACGCCGCGGGGGACAGCAGGAACGCGGCCGTGCGGCCGAACTCCTGCGCGGTGCCGTAGCGGCGCAGCGGGATGCGGGACTCGTTGGCCACACGTGTGGCCTCCGGATCGGCGGAGAGCGCGTCCAGTTCGCGCACCCGGTCCGTGTCGATGCGGGCCGGGAGCAGACCGACGACGCGGATGCCGTGAGGGCCCAGCTCGTCGGAGATGGACTTGGCGAAGCCCGCGAGCCCCGGACGCAGACCGTTGGAGATGGTCAGGCCCGGGATCGGCTCGTACACGGACCCCGACAGCACGAAACCGATGACGCCGCCCTCTGCCAGCTCCGCGGCGGCCGCACGGGCCAGTCGCACCGCGCCCAGGAACACCGACTCGAAGGCGGCCGTCCACTGCTCGTCCGTGTTGTCGGCGACATAGCCGGCAGCCGGTCCGCCGACGCTGATCAGGATGCCGTCGAAGCCGCCGAAGTGCTCGCGGGCCGCGGCGATCAGGCGGTCCGGCGCCCCGGAGTCGGCGTTGTCGGCGGCCACGCCCACCGCGTTGGCCCCCAGTTCGGCCGCGGCTTCCGCGACCCGCTTCTCGTCGCGGCCCGTGAGAACCACTTTCGCCCCGTCGGAGACGAGCTCCCGCGCGGTGGCGTTGCCCAGCCCGCGGGTGCCGCCGGTGACGACGTACACACGGTCCTTCAGTCCAAGATCCATGGCCCCATCCTGCCGTCTCGCCTCTTCGAGGGCGAGTGCGGTCCCCATGCGAGGATCGCCGCAGGCCCGGGGAGGTTCCCGCCGTGTACTCGGCCGCGAGGCGGACGCACCGCCCAGCCCTGACGCCTGCGTCCGCCCCGCACGTTCTGCGTCTGCCCGGTTTTCCCGGTCTCGCACATTCCTCGCCGCAGCGGTTCCGTGCGTCCCGTACGGCGGATCGGTGCGCCCGGCGTCCGAGTGCCGTCGAAAGGTGGCCGGTCAGACCGTGGCCGGCGCCGGTTCCTCGCTCGGCTCCTCGGCCGTCTCGGCGCGTTCACGGGCCTCCCGGCGGGCCAGGACGAACCAGCCGAAGGGCACGCCCGCCGAGAACAGCCACCACTGGACGGCGTAGGCCATGTGCGGCCCGATGTCACTGTGCTCGGGAGCGGGGATCAGCTCGGGGCTCCCGCCCTTGGGGGCGGGCGCGGTCATTTCGATGTAGCCGCCGAGGACCTGCTTGCCGAGGCTCTGGGCCTGCTGGGTGTTGTTGATCAGCATGACCTGGCGGTCGGGCAGACCCCGCACGTTCTTGATCCCGCTCTCCGCGGTCGTCTCGTCCGGCATCAGCCGGCCCGTGACGGTGACCTCACCCGGAGCGGGCGCAGGGATCTTGGGGAACGCGGTCTGGGGCCCGTCCGCCGGGATCCAGCCCCGGTTGACAAGCAGGACCTTGCCGTCGTCCAGGACGAAGGGGGTCAGGACGTGGTAACCGACCTCACCGGAGGAGCTGGTACGACGGCGTACGACGACCTCGTGCGCGGTGTCGAAGGTGCCCTTGGCCGTGACCCGGCGGTACAGGTCCTTGTGGGCGACGGTCGCCCCGGGAGAGGTGAGCGACTCGGCCGGTACCGGCATCGCCGCGAGCGAGTCGGCGATCACCTTGTTCAGCGCCACCTTGTGCTCGTGGCGGTGCAGCTGCCAGAAGCCCAGCTCGATCATCGTCGGGATGAGCGCGAGAGCGACAAGGGTGAGGATCACCCATTGCCGGGACAACAGGAAGCGGTACACCCCACGACCGTACATCTCGGAACGTGGGGTGCCGTCACCGGGGTCTCTCAGACCCGGTCGACGATCCCCACCCTCCCCTCCGCCCGGGCGCAGTGGGCTCCGCAGTACCAGTGGCCGTCCGCTTCGACCCCCTGACCGATGATCTGGACACGACAGTGTTCACAGATCGGTGCCATGCGGTGGATGGCACAGGAGAAGCAGTCGAAGACATGCACCTCGCCCTGCGCATGTACCTCGAAGGTCATTCCGTAGTCGTTGCCGCACACTTCACATCTCGCCATGCGCCACAGGTTGGGCTCTCGCCGTCGCGCGGGCGAGCGGGCGCGGGGCGAGTCGCACGGCAATCACCCGTACGTCCGTCAGCGGACCTCCGACGCGGCGGCGGCCGCCTTCGCCCGCGTATCCGCGGGCTCGACATCCCGCAGCAGCTGACCGAAGGCTGCCTCGTCCACCACGGGCGTTCCGTACTGGAGCGCCTTGACCGTCTTGGAGGTGCCCGAGTCGGGGTCGTTGGTCACGAGCAGGCTGGTGAGCCGGGACAGACTCGTCGCCACGTGCAACCCCGCCTCGACGGCCCGGTCCTCGAGCAGCTCGCGGTCGACGGACGTGTCGCCGGAGAACGCCACCCGCATGCCCTGCTTGAGCGGTTTGCCCTCTTCGTAACGGCCCGGGTTGGGGTAGGGGCAGGCGGGGCGCCTGCGGGAGGGCCGCCAGCTGACCGGCCGGTAGCCGCCGGAGGCCTGCCGGCCGATGGTGGTGGAGGCGGACCACTCGGTCAGCGGGCGGCACTCCAGCAGCGGCAGCCGCACGCCCCCTCGTGCGGCGGCGTGCAGGCTGGGCCGGAACGCCTCGGCCAGTACGCGGGCGTCGTCCAGCGCGTGGTGCGCCCGCTGCTGGACGACACCGAAGTGCGCCGCCAGCGTCTGCAGTTTGTGGTTGGCCAGCGGCAGGCCCAGCTCCTTGGAGAGCGCGATGGTGCACAGCCGCTGACGGACCGGTGCCTCGCGCTCCGCGCGCGCGTACTCCCGGGCGATCATCGACCAGTCGAAGACCGCGTTGTGCGCGACGAGGACCCGGCCCGCGAGCCGGCCCGCGAACTCCTCGGCGATGTCGCCGAAGAGCGGCGCACCTTCGAGTAGATCGCTCGTCAGCCCGTGGATCCATACGGGGCCCGGATCGCGCTCCGGGTTGACCAGCGTGTACCAGTGGTCCTCGACCTCGCCGCGCGCGTCCAGCCGGTAGACGGCCGCCGAAATGATCCGGTCGTCCCGGGCGAGGCCGGTGGTCTCCACGTCGACGACCGCGTACCCCTCCGGATAGGCGGCGGGCCAAGAGGCCGGAGACGCTGCGGTCGTAGGGTCTTCGAGCATGGTCATTGAGGATACGGGCCGCGGCCGACAGTCCCGCGCGCGCCCGCACCCGGGCGGCCGGTTCACGCCCCGCTCGCGCGCGGGGAGCACAACCCCTCGGCCCTGCACGTGAGTTCGCATCCCACCCGAGGGCGGGGACGCCCGCCGATGTCCGGGTTGTCCCCTGTGGGACTTTCAGGAAGGGAATCTGCCGGGGTGTCGGAAACCGCAGGCGCCCCTCGCGTGGGGCACGGGGTGCCCGAGTCCCGGACCAACGCCCGTACGGATGTGACGAACAGCCGCCCGTCGTCCCACGCACCTGTTGAGCAGGCAGGAACATTCGTCCCGTCAGACGGCGCTCGCGGACCGTCGCGACGAGGAGCGGACGGCGAGGGCCGCGCTACCGGAACCTCGGGTGGACGCGACGATCTCGGTGCCGGTGGGGCACCGGCCGGCCGAGTCGGTGCTGCGGCGGGGGCGTTCGGGGTGCCATCCTCCCGATGTGATGGAACCCACGCACGACGAAGCCCACGCAGGCGCGCTGGGCTCCCGGCTGAACTGGCTGCGGGCCGCCGTCCTCGGTGCGAACGACGGAATCGTCTCGACCGCGGGCCTCGTCGTGGGCGTGGCGGGTGCGACGACCGCACGCTCCACCCTCCTGACGGCAGGGCTGGCGGGGCTGCTGGCCGGGTCGATGTCCATGGCGGCGGGCGAGTACGTGTCGGTGTCGGCCCAGCGGGACTCCGAGAAGGCCGCGTTGGCACTGGAGCGGCGGGAACTGCGGGAACAGCCGGAGGCCGAACTCGAGGAGCTGACCGAGTTGCTGGAGGACCGGGGTCTGTCCCGGGAGGTCGCCCGCGAGGCGGCGGTCCAGCTGACGGCACGGGACGCGCTGCGCGCCCACGCCCGCGTGGAGCTCGGCATCGACCCCGACGAGCTCACCAATCCCTGGCACGCGGCGTGGGCGAGCTTCCTGGCGTTCACGGTGGGAGCGCTGCTGCCGCTGCTGGCGATCGTCCTGCCGCCCGCGACCTTGAGGGTGCCGGTGACAGTGGTGTCGGTCCTGGCTGCCTTGTTCGTCACCGGCTGGACCAGCGCCCGGCTGGGAGCGGCGAGGCCGGGGCAGGCCGTGGCGCGGAACATGGCGGGCGGGGCGCTGGCGATGGGGGTCACCTATGCCGCCGGGACGTTGCTGGGGGCGGTCGGGGCGTGAGGCCACGAAGCGGGGGACCGGAGACGTTCCCCCGGGAAGCGACCCGCCTGTCGTCCGGTCACGCCGGCTCGTAGGCCGGTTCACCGGCGGGCGAGCGCACACGCCCGGCCATACTTGTCGGTAACGACCTCTGGCCCCGGCCGACCGGCGGCTCTACCGTGCACCCATGCCGAATCTGCCCGATGCCGTGCTGTTGTCGATACCCGCCTTCGTGCTGCTCACCGTGGTCGAGATGGTGAGCTACCGGTTCCATCCCGACGAGGACGCCGCGGGATACGACGCCAAGGACGCCGCGACCAGCATCGGCATGGGGTTCGGCAGCCTCTTCTTCGACCTTCTGTGGAAGATCCCGATCGTCCTGATCTACAGCGCCGTCTACGAGCTGACTCCCCTGCGCATCCCCGTCCTGTGGTGGACCGTCCTGCTCATGCTGCTCGCGCAGGACTTCTTCTACTACTGGTCCCACCGCGGGCACCATGTGATCCGGATCCTGTGGGCGTGCCATGTCGTCCACCACTCCAGCCGGAAGTTCAACCTCTCCACCGCGCTGCGCCAGCCCTGGACGTCGCTCACCGCGTGGCCCTTCTACGTGCCCCTGGTCGCCGCCGGCGTCCACCCGGCCGCGCTGGCGTTCTGCTCCTCCGTGAACCTGGTCTACCAGTTCTGGATCCACACCGAGCGCATCGACAGGATGCCCCGCTGGTACGAGTTCGTCTTCAACACACCCTCGCACCACCGGGTCCACCACGCGTCCCAAGGCGGTTACCTGGACCGCAACTTCGGCGGCATCCTCATCGTCTGGGACCGGCTGTTCCACTCCTTCGTCCCGGAGACCGACCGGCCCGTCTACGGACTGACCAAGAACATCGACACGTACAACCCGCTGAAGGTCGCCACGCACGAGTACGTGGCCATCGCCCAGGACATCAGGGCGGCGAGCAGCTGGCGCGAGCGAGCCGGGCGGGTCTTCCGCGGTCCGGGCTGGCAGCCGGCGGCGGTGCCCGCCGGCACGGCGGTACCGGTCGCGGGGGAGCCCGCCGGGTGAGACCGCCGTGGGCACCCTCGACGACGACGGGCGCCGACGGCGACGTACGGTGAAGTGCGCTCGACCACCCCCTGAGCGCACCCGCACAGTACCGATCGCACGAGAAGGACCCTCGACATGCGCGCCACCACCATCCACGCCCCCTACGACATGCGCGTGGAGGACGTGCCCGACGCCGTGGTGCAGCGGCCCACCGACGCGGTCGTCCGGGTGCTGCGGGCCTGCATCTGCGGCAGCGACCTGTGGGCGTACCGCGGTGAGGCGTCCCGGAAGCCCGGGCAGCGCATCGGTCACGAGTTCCTCGGCACGGTCGAGGAGACCGGCTCCGAGGTGACCGGCATCCAGCGTGGCGACCTCGTCGTGGCGCCCTTCATGTGGTCCGACGGCGCCTGCGACTACTGCCGTGAGGGCCTCACCACCTCCTGCGAGCACGGTGGCTTCTGGGGCTCGGTCGGCTCCGACGGCGGACAGGGCGAGGCGGTGCGTGTGCCCTTCGCCGACGCCACCCTCGTCCGGCTGCCCAAGGAGGCCGCCTCCGACGACCGTCTGCTGTCCGCGCTGCTGACGCTCTCCGACGTCATGGGCACCGGGCACCACGCCGCCCTCGGGGCGGGAGTCCGTCCGGGCACCACGGTCGCCGTGGTCGGCGACGGGGCCGTCGGACTGTGCGCCGTGCTGGCCGCCAAGCGCCTCGGCGCCGAGCGGATCATCGCGCTCGGCCGCCACGAGGTCCGGACCGACATCGCGCGCCGCTTCGGAGCCACGGACGTCGTCGCCGAGCGCGGGGAAGCGGCCGTGGAGGCCGTCCGCGAGCTCACCCGCGGCCAGGGGGCGCACGCCGTCGTCGAGGCCGTCGGCACCGAGCAGTCCATGCGGACCGCGGTGAACATCACCCGTGACGGCGGTGCCATCGGCTTCGTGGGCGTGCCGCACGGCAGCGGCACCGGCGTGGACCTGAGCGTCATGTTCGACCGGAACATAGCCCTGCGCGGGGGCGTGGCCCCCGTCCGCGCGTACATCCCCGAGCTGCTGCCCGACGTCCTCGACGGCACCATCGACCCCTCGCCGGTCTTCGACCGGACGGTCGGCCTGGAGGGCGTACCGGAGGGTTACAAGGCGATGGACGAGCGCACCGCCCTCAAGGTACTCGTCACCGGCGCCTGATCACGCCGCCCCGGGCCGGCGCCGACGATCCGTAGCGGCTCCGGCCCGGCGCGGCGGAACCAAGGCCCCCGGGTCGGCAGCAGGCCGAATCCGCACCGGTGCGGCCGGAGCGAGCGCGCACGGCACCAGCGCAGTGAGAGGCAGAACGGCCGCTGCACGGGCGGGGCGCCCGGGCGCGCAGGGCCCGTGCCGCGGTGTCCCGAGCCGTGGGGCAGGCCGAACTGCGGCCAGTGGCGGCGGTGCGGCGGGCAGGTCGTGCGGCTGCCGCATTTCGCACGGCGGGGCGCCCAGGCTGCGGTGGCCCGGGACGTGGGGCAAGCGGCCTGCGGCCAGTGGCGGCGGTGCGGCGGGCAGGTCGTGTGGCTGCCGCACTTCGCACGGCGGGGCGCCCCGGCACGTAGGACGCGCGCTGGAGTAGCCCAGCGGCAGCCCGCCCGCGGCCACGGCACCCGCGCAGCACGGCGCGCCCCGGCGCGCAGGGCCCGCGCCGCGGTGTCCCGAGACGTGGGGCAGACCGGTCGCGGCCCGGTGGCGCGTCGGCGCGCCCCGCCGGGTAGGGCGCCCGCCGGGGCAGCCCGCCCCACCTGCGGCAGCGTGGCGGCAAGCAGGACGTGGAGACGGCCTCCTGACTCACCCGACTCAGGCGGTAGAGGCACTCCACCGTGCGGGATCCCGGCCCCACCGGCCCGGTGGGCGGGTCCAGTCCGTGGGGCCGTCCGTGAAGCGGACCGGTGGGCGGGCGTACCGGAGTCTGCCCAGTACGCTGCCGGTCTCCGCGAGCCAGGGGCCGGCGTCCTTGTACGCCGCTTCGCCGTGCCCGGCGTGCCCCGCGTCCCCGGTGGTCTCGTCCGTCAGCCAGGCTGCCGTCCGTGCGAGCGCGAGCCGCACGGCGCGGCTGCCGCCCTCCTCCGACTGGTCGGTGAGGGACCTCAGGACCGCCGCGGCCAGCAGATACCCCGTGCCGTGGTCGAGGGCCTGCGCGGGCAGCGCGCCAGGACGTTCGGCGGACACCTCGGTCACCGCGATCCCGGTGGCGACCTGCACCAGGCTGTCGAAGCCGCGCCGCCCGCCCCACGGTCCGTACGCGCCCCACGCCGACAACTGCGCCACCACCAGGCCCGGGCGCCGCTCGGCCAGGTGCCCGGGGGCCAGCCCGAACCGCTCGAGCGCGCCGGGCCGGTAACCCGTGACGACCACGTCCGCCTGCGCGAGCAGTTCCTCGAAGCTCCGGCGGTCCGCGGGCGCCGCCAGGTCGAGCACGGCGGACCGCTTGCCGATGTCCATGTCGGCGTGCTGGTCGGGGAGTTCGTGCAGCTGCGGGCTGTCGATGCGCAGCACGTCCGCGCCGAGCAGCGCCAGTGTGCGGGTGGCCACCGGTCCGGCGATGACCCGGGTGAGGTCCAGCACCCGGAGGCCCGCAGCCGGCAGCAGCGGCTCACCGGAGAGCGGCACGAGCGGTCGTACGGGCGCCTCGTCGAGCCGCTCACGGCCCACCAACGGGTGTGCGGCGACGGCGTGCCCCTGTTCGTGCGCCGCCCACTCCTGAGGTGTGCGCAGCGCGATCGCCAGTCCGCCGGCCGCGTACACACTCTCCTCCACCTCGACGGCCGACCGCTCGGAGAGTGCCGCGGCCACCGTCTCCACGGACGCGTCCGCCGCCAGTCCGAGCGTCGCCAGCAGCCGCTCCCGGTGATGGGGATAGTTCGCATGCGTGCGCACCCATCCGTCCGCGGTGCGCCAGAAACGGGACAGCGGGGCGAAGTTGACGGGTTCCCGGCCGTCCAGACGCAGATGCCGCTCGCTGTGGAAAGCCGTGGCCACGGCCGCGTCGTCGACCTGGACGCCAGGTACCGCCGACAGTCCGGCCCGCCGCGCGCCCCACTCGGCGGCGGCCAGCGCGCACACCCCGACGCAGGCCCGCGCCATCTCCCGTACGGGCAGCCGCGAGGGCAGGGCCCCCTCCCGTACGACGGTCGAGATCCTCGCCGCCAGAGCCGGATCCCCGCCCAGTGCCGCCCACGCCACGTCGATATCCGTCATGAGGGCACTATGCAGGGTGTATTGGATCAACACGTCGGGAGGGCCCGGCCCTGGCGGGCCCTCCCGACGTGTGCGGTCCTATGCCGGCACGGCTACTTCGTGACGGCCTTCAGCGCGTTCACGGTGCCCCACCCGTAGAACCCGTTGTGGTTCTTCGAGCCCTTGCACACCGCGTCGATCTTGCCGTCCTTGTTGATGTCGTACGGGTCCGTGCACGGCGTCGCGTCGGCCTCGGCGTACAGCATGGCCTTCACCAGCTCGGCGGACGCGTGCGGATGCGTCGACTTGATGAGGGCGGCCACCCCGACGACATGCGGGGTCGCCATGGACGTGCCCGCCATGTAGCCCCATTTGCCGCCGGGCAGCGGGCCGAGGATCAGACCGCTGGTGGCTGGCGGGGCGGGGGTCTGGTAGGCGGTGGAGTCACCGCCGGGAGCGGTCACGTCTATGACACCGAGGCCGTAGTTGGAGAAGGACGACTTGATGCCCTTCGCGCCCGTCGCGGCGACCGTCACCACACCGGGCAGCTGGGTCGGGACGTCGAAGCACTTGTGCGGGTCGATCACCCGGTCGCTCGGCGTGCCGTCGTTCGGGGAGACCGGGTCGGTGATGGAGTCCGCGTCGAGGTCGTAGCTCTCGTTGCCCGCGGCCGCGACGTTGACCGTGCCCTTGTGCTCCGCGTACCGCGAGGCCCGGGTGATGGCGTCGATGAGCGCCTTCTGGTCCGGGTCGTCGGCGCAGTTGAAGTACCAGGGGTCGGTGTAATAGCTGTTGTTGGTGACGTCGACGTGGTGCTCGGCCGCCCAGACGAATCCGCAGACGACGGCCTCGGTGTAGAAGTAGCCCGCCGTCGTCGCCACCTTGATGCCGGCGACCTTCACCCCCGGCGCGACACCGGTGATGCCGACGCCGTTCTTGGCGCCCGCGATCTCGCCCGCGACATGCGTGCCGTGCGGGCTCTCCGCCGCGGTCGGCCGCCAGGCCCCGTCGGTGGTGTCCGGTTTGCCCGTGACGCAGTTGACGGACGCGTCACGGTCGAAGTTCGGCGCGATGTCAGGGTGCGTGTCGTCCACGCCGGTGTCGATGACGGCCACCGTGACCTTGCGGCTGCCGAGCGTCTTCTCGTGCGCCTTGTCCGCCTTGATGGCCGGCAGGTCCCACTGCAAGGGCTCCAGCGGGTCCTGCCCGTCGGTCGCCTGCGCGCTCGCGACCTCCTCGGCGGTGAGCGCCTTGGGCGTGCCCACGTCGGTCGTCGACTGGGCGGGCAGGGGCGCGTTGCGGGTGGCGCCCGCCGACTGCACCCCGGGAACCATGCGCAGGGTCTTGGCGAAGTCGGGGTTCGACGAGTGGACGACGATCACGCCGATCTCGTCGTAGGCGACCACGACCGTGCCGCCCGCGTCGGCGATGGCCCGATTCACACGCGCCGAGGTGCCGTGTCCCGGCCGGACGTTGACGACGTAGCTGAGCGAGGTGGCGTCCGCCGTCGACGCCTTCGGGGCCGTCTCCGCGGCGGACGCGGTGACGTTGGGCAGGAAGGCGAGGGCGGTCGCCATCGCCATCCCGAGGGGAAGAGCGACGAGGCGGCGGGAGCGCTTGCGCGGCGCTGTCATGGAGTCTCCAGTTCGTTCGCTGTACTGGTTGTCGCAAGCCGTGCGGGGGGGTCGGTGTTGGTAAAGGGCTACTTGACGGCACGCAGGGCGTTGACGATCCCGAAGCCGTAGAACCCGTTCACACGCTTGCCGCCGACGCAGGTCGCGTCCACGACGCCGTTGCCGTCGCCGTCGTAGGGGTCGGTCGGGCAGCCCGGGTTGTCCGCCTGCGCCTTGAGCAGCGCCTGGAGCTGGGCCGGGGTCGCCCACGGGTGGGCGGACTTCAGAAGGGCGGCCACGCCCGCGACATGCGGTGACGCCATCGAGGTGCCCTGCAGGAAGCCGTACTGGTTGTTCGGCATCGTGGAGAGGATGCGGCCGTTCTTCGACGGCGTGTCCGGGATCTTGAACTTGTCGCCGCCCGGGGCCGCGACGTCGATCACGCCGTCGCCGTAACTGGAGTAGTACGACTTGGCGTTCGTGACCCCGGTCGCGCTGACCGTGACGACGCCCGGGAGCTGGGTCGGGACGTCGAAGCACTCGTGCGGGTCGACCGTGCGGGTCACCGCGGTCGAGTCGTCGGGGCTGGACGCGTCGACGAGGGCGTGCGAGTCGAGGTCGTCGTTGGAGTTGCCCGCAGAGGCCACATTGAGGGTGCCCTTACGCTGGGCGTACAGCTGGGCCCGGTTGACCGCGTCGACGATGGCCCGCTGGTCGGGGTCGTCCATGCAGTTGTAGAGCCACGGATCCACGTAGTAGCTGTTGTTCGTGACCTCGACGCCGTGGTCGGCGGCGAACACGAACGCGCAGACGACGCTCTCGGGGTAGAAGAGCTCGGTGACCGGGTCGGCCACCTTGATGCCGGCGACCTTGACGTTCGGGGCGACACCGACGACGCCGATGCCGTTGCGGGCGGCCGCGATCTCACCGGCGACGTGCGTGCCGTGGTAGTGGTCGGGGTTCGCCGGGCGCCAGGCGCCGTACGAGGTGTCCGCCTTGCCGCCGACGCAGTTCGCGGACTGCGACGCGGAGAAGTTCGGGGCGAGGTCCGGGTGGGTGTCGTCGACGCCCGTGTCGATGACGGCGACCGTGACCTTGCGGCTGCCGGGGTTGATCTTCGCGGCCTTGTCGGCGCTTATCACGCGCAGGTCCCACTGGTCGGCCTCGAGGGGCTCGCTCTCACCGGCGGCGGCCGAGGCGTTCCCGAGCTTCGCCGCCTGCGCCTTCGTCAGGTACTGCGCGGCGCCCTCGTCCGTCGTGCCGGCCGCCGTCAGCGGCGCCGTCCTGGTCGCGCCCGCGGACTGCACCCCGCGAACGGTGCGCAGGGTCTTGGCGAAGTCGGGGTTCGCGGAGTGGACGACGATCACACCGATCTTGTCGTACGTCACCACGATCGAGCCGCCGGCCGCGGCTATCGCGTGCTGCACGGAGGAGATGGTGTGACGGTCCGTCCGGGTGTTGACGACGTAGGCGAGTCCCGTTCCCTCGGCGCTCTGAGCGGTGGTGGCACCACGCGGGGCCGCCGACGCGGCACCCGGCAGGAAGCCCAGGGAGGCGGTGAGCGACAGCACGACCGGCACAGCGAGAGCGAGCCGGCGTCTGGAACGCAGATGAGCCATGGGATCTCCACATCATCCGGAAACTGAACGAGCCGGAACACGGGTGGTGTCCGGCAGGTGCATGACGGGTGGTGCAGGGCGAAGCTATCCGCCGCTCCGACTGATCAGCAATGACTTCGGACGACGACGTAAAAAAGAATTAAAGCGAGTTGAACCGGTGCACGCGCCGCGCCGTGACCTTGTGCAGGGAGCACGAGGACCATCGAGGCCCCCTGTCGGACCATCGGCGACCGACACTCGCCGCCGACCGACCACCGCCGTCACCGCACCCGCAACGCGAGGAGACTCCGTGGCTACCGACGCACCTCCCCCCTCGAGGGCAGCACGCAGCCTGCCGTCCACCGAGGAGTTCACAACGGTCCAGGAGAGCGCCGAATTCGGTGAACTGCGCCGCTCCCACCGGTCGTTCGCCTTCCCGCTGACCGTGGCGTTCATCGCCTGGTACCTGGTCTACGTCCTGCTGTCGAACTACGCGGGCGGCTTCATGGGCACCAAGCTCTTCGGCAACGTCAACGTCGCCCTGGTGCTCGGCCTCGCCCAGTTCCTCACCACGTTTCTCATCGCGTGGTGGTACTCCCGGCACGCGGCCGCGCAGCTCGACCCCAAGGCCGAAGCCATCAAGTCCCGGATGGAGGGCGACGCATGAGCCCCCAACTCGTCCTGGCCGCCGGTGAGGCGAGCGAGCACCGGCCGCTGATCATCACCCTGTTCGCGGTGTTCGTCCTCGCGACCCTCGTCATCACCGTCTGGGCGGGCCGCCAGACCAGGAACGCCGTCGACTTCTACGCGGGCGGCCGCCAGTTCACCGCCTTCCAGAACGGTCTCGCCGTCTCCGGCGACTACATGTCCGCGGCGTCCTTCCTCGGCATCGCGGGCGCGATCGCCCTCGCCGGCTACGACGGCTTCCTGTACTCCATCGGCTTCCTGGTCGCCTGGCTGGTGGCCCTTCTCCTGGTCGCCGAGCCACTGCGCAACTCCGGCCGCTTCACCATGGGCGACGTGCTGGCGTACCGCATGCGTCAGCGCCCGGTGCGCACGGCGGCCGGCACCTCCACGATCGTCGTGTCGATCTTCTACCTGCTCGCGCAGATGGCGGGCGCGGGCGTCCTGGTCTCCCTGCTGCTCGGCATCACCAGCGACGGCGGCAAGATCGGCATCGTCGCCCTCGTCGGCGTCCTGATGATCGTGTACGTGACCATCGGCGGCATGAAGGGCACCACCTGGGTGCAGATGGTCAAGGCGGTCCTGCTGATCGTGGGCGCCCTGCTGCTGACCTTCCTGGTGCTCCTCAAGTTCAACTTCAACCTCTCGGACCTGCTCGGCAAGGCCGCGGCGAACAGCGGCAAGGGCTCGGCCTTCCTGGAGCCCGGCCTGAAGTACGGCGCCAGCAGCACGACCAAGCTGGACTTCATCTCCCTGGGTATTGCCCTGGTCCTCGGCACCGCAGGACTGCCGCACATCCTGATCCGCTTCTACACGGTGCCGACCGCCAAGGCCGCCCGGAAGTCCGTGAACTGGGCCATCGGCCTCATCGGCGCCTTCTACCTGATGACCCTCGCCCTCGGCTTCGGCGCCGCCGCACTGATCAAGCCGGACGAGATCATCGCCTCCAACAAGGCGGGCAACACGGCAGCGCCCCTGCTCGCCCTGCATCTGGGAGGCGTCGACTCCAACTGGGGCGCGATCCTGCTGGCCTCCATCTCGGCCGTCGCCTTCGCCACGATCCTCGCGGTGGTCGCCGGCCTGACCCTGGCCTCCTCCTCGTCGTTCGCGCACGACATCTACGCGAACGTCATCAAGCGGGGACAGGCGAGCGAACAGCAGGAGGTGAGGGCGGCTCGCTGGGCGACGGTCGGCATCGGCGCCGTGTCCATCGCCCTGGGCGCCCTCGCCCGTGACCTGAACGTGGCGGGCCTGGTCGCCCTCGCCTTCGCGGTCGCCGCCTCCGCCAACCTGCCGACGATCCTCTACAGCCTGTTCTGGAAGCGGTTCACCACCAGCGGCGCATTGTGGTCGATCTACGGCGGCCTGGTCACGGCGGTCGGCCTGGTGCTGTTCTCGCCAGTGGTCTCCGGCAAGGAGACGTCGATGTTCCCGGACGTCGACTTCCACTGGTTCCCGCTGGAGAACCCGGGGATCATCTCCATCCCGGTCGGCTTCCTGCTGGGCTGGCTCGGCACGCTCCTGTCGAAGGAGGAGCCGGACGCCGGAAAGTACGCGGAGCTGGAGGTCCGGTCGCTGACCGGCACCGGGGCGCACTGACGGACCCGCACACGGCGGCCGCGTCGTAGATCCCTACGACGCGGCCGCCGTGTGCCTGGTGGGTTCGTTCCGAGGTCTGTGTCGGTGCGGTCACGTAGGCTCGCAGTGAACGGAAAATGTGTGATCGCGACGAGGGAGGGGGCCCACGTGCTCATCGACACCTACGGCCGGGTGGCCACCGACCTGAGAGTCTCGCTGACCGACCGGTGCAATCTGCGATGCACGTACTGCATGCCCGAGGAGGGCCTGCAGTGGCTGGCCAAGCCCGATCTGCTGACCGATGACGAGATCGTCCGCCTGATCGACATCGCGGTCACCTCCCTCGGGATCGAGGAGGTCCGCTTCACGGGCGGCGAGCCGCTGCTGCGCCCGGGTCTCGTCGGCATCGTCGAGCGGGCCGCCGCGCTGAGTCCCCGTCCGCAGATGTCCCTCACCACCAACGGCATCGGCCTCAAGCGGACGGCGGCGGCTCTGAAGGCGGCGGGCCTCGACCGGGTGAACGTGTCACTGGACACCCTGCGGCCGGACGTCTTCAAGGCGCTGACCCGCCGGGACCGCCACAAGGACGTCATCGAGGGACTCATGGCCGCCCGCGAGGAGGGGCTGGCGCCCGTCAAGGTCAATTCCGTGTTGATGTCGGGCCTCAATGACGACGAGGCCCCCGACCTGCTGGCCTGGGCCGTCGAGCACGACTACGAGCTTCGCTTCATCGAGCAGATGCCCCTGGACGCCCAGCACGGCTGGAAGCGCGAGGGCATGGTCACCGCGGGGGACATCCTGGCCTCGCTGCGCAGCCGCTTCGAGCTGACCCCCGAGGGCGCCGGGGAACGCGGCTCCGCCCCGGCCGAGCGCTGGATCGTGGACGGCGGCCCGCACCGCGTCGGCGTGATCGCCTCGGTGACCCGGCCCTTCTGCGCGGCGTGCGACCGTACGCGGCTGACGGCCGACGGCCAGATACGGACGTGCCTGTTCGCCACCGAGGAGACCGATCTGCGCGGGGCGTTGCGCTCCGGTGCCCCGGACGAGGAGATCGCCCGGATCTGGCGGCTCGCGATGTGGGGGAAGAAGGCCGGTTCCGGGCTCGACGACCCGTCGTTCCTGCAGCCCGAGCGGCCGATGTCGGCGATCGGCGGCTGACTCAGTCCGTCGGTGTGCCGGTGCCGGGGGACTCCCACTCCTCCAGCTTCACCACGTCCTTCAAGAACCCCCGCACGCTCAGGAACTTCGACAGGTACTCGCGGTGCTCCTCGCACGCCAGCCACGTCTTGCGCCGCTCGGGCGTGTGCAGTTTCGGGTTGTTCCAGGCGAGCACCCACACGGCGTCCGCACGGCAGCCCTTGGCGGAACACATGGGCGATTCAGGGTCAGGGGCCATCACATCCACGACCCTAACGTGCTCATCAAAGGCGACGCCGAGCAGCCACGGGGGGAGCTGCCCGGCGTCGGTCTGTCGCTCCGACGGGGGATGCGGAGCGCGTACGCAGTATGTCACGGGTAACCCATTGCCCGGCACCGGAACAACATGATTGATCTGAGCTTTTCCTGAGCTTGGCGCGGGGTGCGATTCAGCGCCTGGCGAGGGCCCGTGATCAGGTTCTTTCGTGTGTTTCGCTCCGGACGCCCGCAGCGGATTCGGCCTGGACGTCTTTCGGGATGGATTCCGCGGCGCCCTTGTCATGGGTGGCTTCGCCCGGGCGTGAGGTGCCTTCCTCCTGCTGCGAAGCGATCATGGGGCGCATCGGGGCACTGACGAACGTCGACGGGAGCGACGGAGCGTTCTCCCGCCCCGCGTTGGCGATGACG
The DNA here is from genome assembly GCF_050936285.1 of Streptomyces sp. CA-106110. Classification (NCBI taxonomy): domain Bacteria; kingdom Bacillati; phylum Actinomycetota; class Actinomycetes; order Kitasatosporales; family Streptomycetaceae; genus Streptomyces; species Streptomyces sp. CA-106110. The sequence continues at coordinate 9,006,699 of NZ_JBNJNB010000001.1, forward strand.
ACCGCCACATAGGGGAGGGCGGCCCCCAGGACGAGCGCGACCACGGCGACCGGCCGGGAGACGTTCCACAGCGTGGCCGCGAGGATCACCGCGACCGTGCGGATGCCCATCGAGATGACATAGCGGCGCTGCCGGCCGCGTACGTCCGCCGCGAGACCCTGCCGGGCACCCGTGATCCGGAACACCTCGGCGTGACCGCCGCTGTTCAGCTTCCGCATCACATTCCACCACCCGCCTGCCTCGGACACTCCCCAGCCCGTACCGCGCCCGCGCCCTGTCAGAAGCCGGGCCCGAACACCCATAACGTTACGCCGCGCATCCGCCGCCTTCGAGACCGGGGCACGGTCTGTCTGCGCGAAGGCGCTGCGGTCTACCGCGTACGGGCGTACCCGACATGCGCCGTATGGCGGACAGCCCGAAACTGGGCGTACTGCTCACGCACCGTACGAGGAGGCAGCCATGGGCTGGTTGTGGGCGATCATCGTCGGATTCGTGCTGGGCCTGCTGGCCAAGCTCATCCTGCCGGGCAGACAGCACAGCCCGCTCTGGCTGACCACTCTGATGGGCCTGATCGGCGGCATCATCGGCAACGCGATCGCTCGCTCCATCGGTATCGCGGAGACCCGGGGTATCGACTGGGGCCGCCATGGTCTGCAGCTCGCCGCCGTGGTCGTCCTCGTCTTCCTGGGCGAGATGGTGTACACGTCGATGAAGGGCAGGCGCAGAGAGCGGGCATGACGGCACGGACAAGGGGACGGCCGCCGGAGCGACCGCCCCCTTTTCGAGGCGTACGGGCGTGGGTCAGGCGCCGGCGATCTCGACCGCGGCCAGGTTCTTCTTGCCGCGGCGCAGCACCAGCCAGCGGCCGTGCAGCAGGTCGTCCGTCGCCGGGACCGCGTCCTCGGCGGTCACCTTGACGTTGTTGACGTACGCGCCGCCCTCCTTGACCGTGCGCCGCGCGGCGGACTTGCTGGCCACCAGACCGACCTCCGCGAAGAGGTCCACGACCGGGCCCGGCTCGGCGACCTGGATGTGCGGCACCTCGGCGAGGGCCGCGGTCAGCGTCCTGTCGTCCAGCTCGGCCAGCTCGCCCTGGCCGAAGAGGGCCTTGGACGCGGCGACCACGGCGGTCGTCTGGTCGGCGCCGTGCACCAGCGTCGTCAGCTCCTCGGCCAGCGCGCGCTGGGCGGCGCGGGCCTGCGGGCGTTCGACGGTCTGCCTCTCCAGCTCCTCGATCTCCTCGCGGGACCTGAAGCTGAAGATGCGCAGGAACTTCGAGACGTCCCGGTCGTCGGCGTTCAGCCAGAACTGGTAGAAGGCGTACGGCGTGGTCAGCTCCGGGTCGAGCCATACCGTGCCGGACTCCGTCTTGCCGAACTTGGTGCCGTCCGCCTTGGTGATCAGCGGCGTCGCCAGTGCGTGCACCGCGACGTGCGGCTCCACCTTGTGGATCAGGTCCGCGCCCGCCGTGAGATTGCCCCACTGGTCGCTGCCGCCGGTCTGCAGCGTGCAGCCGTACCTCCGGTAGAGCTCCAGGAAGTCCATGCCCTGCAGGATCTGGTAGCTGAACTCGGTGTAGCTGATACCCGCGTCCGAGTGCAGCCGCCGGGAAACGGCCTCCTTGGAGATCATCTTGTTGACCCGGAAGTGCTTGCCGATGTCCCGCAGGAAGTCGATGGCCGACAGGCCCTGGGTCCAGTCCAGGTTGTTGACCATCGTCGCGGCGTGCGGGCCCTCGAAGTCCAGGAACTTCTCGATCTGGCCGCGCAGTCGCGCCACCCAGCCGGCCACCACCTCGGGGTCGTTCAGCGTGCGCTCCGCGGTCGGCTTCGGGTCGCCGATCAGCCCCGTGGCACCCCCGACCAGGCCCAGCGGGGGGTTGCCCGCCTGCTGGATCCGGCGCATCGTCAGGATCTGCACGAGGTTGCCGAGGTGCAGGCTGGGCGCGGTCGGGTCGAAGCCGCAATAGAACGTGACAGGACCGTCCGCGAACGCCTTGCGCAGTGCGTCCTCGTCCGTGGAGAGGGCGATGAGCTCGCGCCACTTCAGCTCGTCGACGATGTCCGTCACGGTTCTCGTATCTCCTTGGATGATCCTGGGGCAGTCGAACGACCACCGGCTACGAGGTTATACGCCCTGACTGACGGAGCTCATATTGAAGTCCGGCACCCTCAGGGCGGGCATCGCAGCCCTAGTGAACCAGTCGCTCCATTCCCTCGGCAGCGTCTTTTCCGTGCGCCCGGCCTCCGCCGCCCGGCCCAGCAGATCCACCGGTGACTCGTTGAAGCGGAAGTTGTTGACCTCGCCGGTGACCTCGCCGTTCTCGACCAGGTAGACACCGTCCCGGGTCAGGCCGGTGAGCAGCAGGGTCGCCGGGTCGACCTCCCGGATGTACCACAGGCAGGTGAGCAGCAGCCCGCGCTCGGTGCCGGCGACCATCTCCTCGAGGGACCGGTCGGCGCCGCCGTCCAGGATCAGGTTCCCGATCGACGGCGCGAGCGGAAGACCGGTCAGTCCCGCGCTGTGCCGGGTCGTCGTCAGATGCCTGAGCTCGCCTGCGCTGATCCATTCGGTGGCGTTCAGCGGCAGGCCGTTGTCGAACACGGACGCGTCGTCGCCCGAGGCGTGCGCGATGACGAAGGGCGACGTCTCGAGACCGGGCTCGTGCGGATCGCTGCGCAGGGTGAGCGGCAGCTCGGAGAGCTTCTCGCCGACGCGGGTGCCGCCGCCGGGCCTGCTGAACACCGTGCGGCCCTCGGCCGCGTCCCGGGCCGCGGCCGACCACATCTGGTAGATCACCAGATCCGCCACCGCGGTCGGCGGCAGCAGCGTCTCGTACCGGCCGGCCGGCAGTTCGATCCGGCGCTCCGCCCACGCCAGACGCCGGGCGAGCTCCGCGTCCAGCGCCGCCGGGTCGACGTCCTTGAAGTCCCGGGTCGAATGTCCCGCCCAGGCCGAGCGCGCCCGGTCCGGCGACTTGGCGTTGAGCTCCAGCGTGCCGCTCGGCTGATCGTGCCGCAGCCGCAGCCCCGTCGACGTACCCACATAGGTCGAGACGACCTCGTGGTTGGCGAACCCGTACAGCTCGCGCCCGCCCGCACGCGCGCGTGCGAAGGACTCGCCGAGCGCCGGAGCGAAGTCCGCGAAGATGGCCGACGAGGTCTCGGCGGGCGCGTCGGTGAAGTCCGGCGCCTGGGGCACCCCCGTGACCAGCGGCTGCGCGTCCTCGGCCGGCCCCGCGCCGCGGGCGGCGGCCTCCGCCGACCGTACGAGCGACTCCAGCTCGTCCGTGGTGACGGCGGAACGGGAGACGACCCCGGACGCCGTGCCCTCCTTTCCGTCGACGGTCGCGACGACGGTGAGGGTGCGCCCGCGCGTGACACCGTTCGTGGTCAGTGCGTTGCCCGCCCACCGCAGATTGGCGGTGGAGCGCTCGTCCGCGATGACCACACACCCGTCCGCGCGGGACAGGTCGAGGGCACGCTCGACGATCTCGTGCGGCTTGTTCGTACGGGCGGTCATCGGCCGGCCTCCTGCGTGGTGTTCAGAATGTTGACGCCCATGAAGAGGGCCGAAGGGCAGCCGTGCGAGACTGACGCAACCTGGCCCGGCTGGGCCTTGCCGCAGTTGAAGGCACCGCCGAGGACGTAGGTCTGCGGACCGCCGACGGCCGCCATCGAGCCCCAGAAGTCGGTGGTGGTCGCCTGGTAGGCGACATCCCGCAGCTGGCCGGTGATCCGCCCGTTCTCGATCTTGAAGAAGCGCTGACCGGTGAACTGGAAGTTGTACCGCTGCATGTCGATGGACCAGGAACGGTCGCCCACGACGTAGATCCCGCGGTCCACACCGCCGATCAGGTCCTCAGTGGACAGCCCCGCGGGATCCGGCTGGAGCGACACGTTGGCCATGCGCTGCACCGGCACGTGCGAGGGCGAGTCGGCGTAGGCGCACCCGTTGGACCGCTCGAACCCGGTCAGCCTGGCGATGCGCCGGTCCAGCTGGTACCCGACCAGCGTCCCGTCCTTGACCAGGTCCCAGGACTGGCCCGCGACGCCCTCGTCGTCGTACCCGATCGTCGCGAGGCCGTGCTCGGCGGTGCGGTCACCGGTGACGTTCATCAGCCCGGAGCCGTACTTGAGCTTGCCCAGCTGGTCGAAGGTGGCGAAGGAGGTGCCCGCGTAGGCGGCCTCGTACCCGAGGGCCCGGTCCAGCTCGGTGGCGTGCCCGATGGACTCGTGAATGGTCAGCCACAGGTTGGACGGGTCGACCACGAGGTCGTACATGCCCGACTCGACGCTCGGCGCGCGCATCTTCTCGGCGAGCAGCTCCGGCATGCCGGCCAGCTCCGCGTCCCAGTCCCAGCCGGTTCCCGTCAGGTACTCCCAGCCGCGGCCGACCGGCGGCGCGAGGGTGCGCATGGAGTCGAACTCGCCCGTCGACTCGTCCACGGAGACCGCAGTGAGTTGCGGGTGCAGCCGCACGCGCTGCTGGGTCGTCACGGTTCCCGCGGTGTCGGCGTAGAACTTGTTCTCGTGGACGGTCAGCAGTGAGGCGTCGACGTGGTTGATCCCCTCGGCCGCCAGCAGCCGCGCGCTCCACTCGGTGAGCAGGCCCGTCTTCTCCTCGTCGGGCACGGTGAAGGGGTCGATCTCGTACGACGAGACCCATGTCTTCTCGGCGTGCACCGGCTCGTCGGCCAACTCGACCCGCTCGTCGGAACCCGCTGCCTTGATCACCTGCGCCGACAGCTTCGCCATCGCCACCGCCTGGGACGCGACCTTGGCGGCGGCGTCCGGTGTCAGATCGACACCCGAGGCGAACCCCCAGGTCCCGCCGTGCACGACCCGTACCGCGTACCCCAGGTCGGTCGTGTCCGAGGACCCCGAGGGCTTGCCGTCCCGCAGCCGCCACGCGGCACTGCGCACCCGTTCGAACCGGAAGTCCGCGTGCTCGGCCCCGAGCGACCGCGCTCGTGCCAGCGCGGCGTCGGCCAGTGCCCGCAGCGGCAGTGCCGTGAAGGCTTCGTCGATGGAATGAGGCACGGAGGTCTCCCTGCTGTCGTGGCCTGTCGGGTCCGATCATGTCGCGCGGGCGGGCGCCCGGACCACACGTTTGCGTTCCGCGGCCCGGCCTTTGCCCCGGTGGCCCTCCTCGGGCGGATCGTGGCCGTTAATTCTGTAGGGATCCGACAGTGAGTCCCGTTAGCCACTGTCGGTGCCCGATTGTCCGCGCGGCGGGCCGGACCGATAGGTTTTTGGCGAAGGCACCTGCTTGCAGGGGTTTACAGACCGCTATCGAAAGGGTGATCCGTTGAGCCGCTCGGTTCTCGTCACTGGAGGCAACCGGGGCATCGGCCTCGCCATCGCCCGCGCGTTCGCCGACGCCGGCGACAAGGTCGCGATCACATACCGCTCGGGTGAACCGCCGGCCGGCTTCCTCGCCGTCAAGTGCGACATCACCGACACCGAGCAGGTGGAGCAGGCTTACAAGGAGATCGAGGCCACCCACGGCCCGGTCGAGGTCCTCGTCGCCAACGCCGGCGTCACGAAGGACCAGCTTCTGATGCGCATGTCCGAGGAGGACTTCACCTCGGTCATCGACACCAACCTCACCGGCACCTTCCGCGTCGTCAAGCGCGCCAACCGCGGCATGCTGCGGGCCAGGAAGGGTCGCGTGGTGCTGATCTCGTCGGTCGTGGGGCTGCTCGGCCAGGCCGGGCAGGCGAACTACGCCGCCTCCAAGGCGGCTCTGGTCGGATTCGCCCGTTCACTCGCCCGTGAGCTGGGCTCGCGCAACATCACCTTCAATGTCGTCGCCCCCGGTTTCGTCGACACGGACATGACCCGGGTGCTCACCGACGAGCAGCGCGAGAACATCACGTCGCAGGTACCGCTCGGCCGGTACGCGAAGCCGGAGGAGATCGCCGCAACGGTGCGGTTCCTCGCCTCCGACGACGCCTCGTACATCACTGGAGCCGTCATTCCCGTTGACGGCGGACTGGGAATGGGTCACTGATCACCATGAGCGGAATTCTCGAGGGCAAGCGTGTCCTGATCACCGGTGTGCTGATGGAGTCCTCCATCGCGTTCCACACCGCGAAGCTGGCTCAGGAGCAGGGTGCGGAGATCATCCTGACCGCCTTTCCGCGGCCCACGCTGACCGAGCGCATCGCCAAGAAGCTCCCCAAGCCCACCAAGGTCATCGAGCTCGACGTCACCAACGCCGAGCACCTCGGGCGCCTGGCCGACATCGTCGGCGAGGAGCTCGGCGGCCTCGACGGTGTCGTCCACTCCATCGGTTTCGCGCCCCAGGACGCGCTCGGCGGCAACTTCCTCAACACGCCCTTCGAGTCGGTGGCCACCGCCATGCACGTCTCGGCGTTCTCCCTGAAGTCGCTGACCATGGCCTGCCTGCCGCTCATGCAGAACGGCGGCTCGGTCGTCGGCCTCACCTTCGACGCGCAGTACGCCTGGCCGCAGTACGACTGGATGGGCCCCGCCAAGGCCGCCCTGGAGGCCACCAGCCGCTACATGGCGCGCGACCTGGGCAAGCAGAACATCCGCTGCAACCTCATCTCCGCCGGCCCCATCGGATCCATGGCCGCCAAGTCCATCCCGGGCTTCTCCGAGCTGGCCTCGGTCTGGGACAACCGTGCCCCGCTGGAGTGGGACCTCACGGACCCCGAGCCGGCCGGCCGCGGAGTCGTCGCCCTGCTCAGCGACTGGTTCCCGAAGACCACCGGCGAGATCGTCCACGTGGACGGCGGTCTGCACGCCATCGGCGCCTGACGGTCCGCGATCGCCGCAGAGGCGACCGCGCGGGTGCTCAGGACCCGTTGTGATCCCTCTCGGCCCACGGCGCCGACGCCCCGTCCCCCGCGAACGCGGGGGACGGGGCGTCGCCCGTTCGGAGCAACTGACGGCGACCCGCGGGCCGCGCAGCACGCAGGCTGGGAGTACGCACCGCCACGCAGCCGAACGGCCCAGGAGGTTCCCCTTGTGCGCTTGTCCCGCCGCTTCGGTCCGGCGTTCCTCGCCCTCGCCCTGCTGACGGTCCTGCCGTACGACGCCATGCCGCAGACGCCCGGGAAGCACGCCGCTGCGCACGCGCGCGCAAAGGCCGGAAAGACCCCGGATCCGCAGCCCTTCGGATCCGACTGCCGTGTCCGCGTCACCGGCTCGGAGGTCGTCGCCGACTGCCACAACGCCTATCCCGACACCGACCACGTGAGTCTGCACATCGAATGCGACCAGTGGTGGGACATCGACACCGACACCGCGCCCGTGGACGCGGGGCCCGCGATGACCGTACGGCTGAGCGGCCGGTGCTGGCAGAACGTGCGCTCGGCGTGGGTGGACCACGCCCGGTGAGCCGCGGTCAGCGACCGGCGGGCTTCCCGCGCCCCGGACGGCACACCACCGGATAACCGGCCGCCGCCGTGGCCGCCGCGGCCGCGTCACCCACACGGATGGCGTCCACCAGACCCGTGTGGTCCATGTACGACTCCGGTGTCAGCTCCTCGCCGACGTCGCCGCGCAGCCAGTCCCGCAGGACCTCGCCCAGGTCCGCGTACATCGCCGTCATCACGTCGTTGTGGGAAGCGGCCACCACCGCCATGTGGAAGGTGGCGTCGACGGTCACGAACGCCTCCGCGTCACCGGACCGCCAGGCCTCCTCGCGGCGCAGGAGAAGCCCGTCGAGCTGCTTGATGTCACGCTCGGTACGCCGCTCTGCGGCCAGTCGGGCGGCGCCCGACTCGAGGGTCGAGCGCAGTTCGGCGACGTGGTCCGGGTCGGCGCCGGCGAATCGGCGGTGCATCACCCCGGCCAGTTCGCTGGTCGCCGCGACATAGGTGCCCGACCCCTGGCGGATGTCCAGCAGACCGTTGTGCGCGAGCGCGCGGACGGCCTCGCGGACCGTGTTGCGGGCGACCTCGAGCTGCTCGACCAGTTCGGGTTCGGTGGGGATCCGGGAGCCCACCGGCCACTCGCCCGAGGCGATCTGGTTCCGCAGCTCGGCGATGACCTGTTCGGACAGCGCGGATCGGCGCGGATGGCTCAGCGGCATGAGGGTCCTTCGTACGGGCCTGGGGTCAGGGCCGGATGATCCGGAGCTTAACTCAGCGAGAGTGGACAGCCAATCATCCCATGAATCTATGATGGGTCGCATGACAGGCGAGGAGACCGGGACCGCGTCCCCACCGATCGGCAGCCCCGACGGGGTGCGCACAGAAACGACGACGACAACGGGAACGGCGACGAAAGCGGTGACGGAGACCACGACCGGGACGGAGACGTCCGCCACGCACGCGTGGACGACGCGGGTACTCGTCGTCGGCATCGTCCTCGCGGCCCTCAACCTGCGTCCGGCCATCACCAGCCTGGGCGCCCTCTTGCCAGAGGTCCGCGACGGGCTCGGCATGAGCGGCAGCGTCGCCGGAGTACTCACCTCGGTGCCGCCGCTCTGCTTCGCCGCCTTCGGAGTCATGGCGCCGCGGCTCGCCCGCCGTTTCGGCCCGGGCGCCGTGGTCTGCGCCGGAATGGTGGCCATCACCGCCGGTCTGCTCATTCGCCCCTACGTGGGCAACACCGCCGGATTCCTGGCCGCGAGCGCGCTCGCTCTGATGGGCATCGCCGTCAGCAACGTCCTGATGCCGGTGATCGTCAAGCGCTGGTTCCCGCACCGGGTGGGCTCCATGACGGGCCTGTACTCGATGGCGCTCGCCCTCGGCACGTCCGCGGCCGCGGCGGTCACGGTGCCCCTGACCGACGCGCTCGGCGGGAACTGGCAGTCGGGACTCGCCGTCTGGGCGGCGCTGGCGGCGGCGGCCGTCCTGCCGTGGGTCCCCTTCGCACGCGCGCGCGGTGCCGGTTCCGCGGACGGCGGCCGCGCCGCCTCCAGCCCGGAAGAGCCCGACGGGCTGCGGATCACCCGGAGCCGTACCGCATGGGCGCTGGCCGTCTTCTTCGGGCTCCAGGCCACGGCCGCCTACATCACGATGGGCTGGATGGCGCAGATCTTCCGTGACGCGGGGGTGTCCGCCGGTACCGCCGGCCTGCTCCTGGCCGTCACGATGGTCATGGGCGTTCCGCTCGCCTTCGTCATCCCCCGGCTGGCGACCCGGCTGCCGCACCAGGGCCCGATCGCGGTCGCGCTCGGTATCTGCGGTCTCGGCGGCTACGCGGGCCTGTACTGGGCCCCCGCGGCCGGCGCCTGGGCGTGGGCGCTGCTGCTCGGCATCGCCAACTGTGCCTTCCCGCTGGCACTCACCATGGTGGGGATGCGGGCGCGGACGGGCGCGGGTGTGGTCAAGCTGTCGGCGTTCGCGCAGAGCACCGGGTATCTGCTGTCGATCCCGGGACCGCTGCTGGTCGGAGTGCTGTACCAGCACAGTGGCGGCTGGGGCGCGCCGCTCGCGCTCATGGCCGCGCTGATGGTGCCGCAGACCGTGATGGGCGTCCTCGCGGGCCGCGACCGGACCGTGGAGGACGAGGCGGCCCGCGGGTAGCACGCCGCGCCGGGGTGTCGCGGACCCCGCCGGAAGCCGGACGAAGCAGGGGTGCGAGACTTGCGGCATGCCCGTGCTCGACCCGAACCCGCAGAACGGCCAGAAGAAGATGCTGCTCGTCTTCGGCGCGTTCTTCGCCATCTTCGTGATCATCGCCATCATCGCGACGATCGCCTCCCCGTGACGCACCACCGGTCACCCTGAGGTCCTGACTCTCCCTTCTCCCGCTCGCGTGGCGGCTGTCTCCTGCCGTGCGGCCGAGCAGCCGCGTGCCCGGTGCGGCCGTGAGATCCGCGCCCGGCGTCGATGGTGGGGCTGGCCCCACCATCCCCTAGGGGGCCAGGGTCAGGGTCAAGTGGGTGGATCACCGGATGGGTTGGATGCCCGCCATTCCCTACCTTCGAAGTGTGGCCGCAAGGGGCGGCCCGCGGACCACCTCGAGGACCAGCGGAGGCAGGCATGTCGGCCCATACGCACACCCGGCCCCACCCGGCGACCACGGGCGGCGTCGACATCCGGTTGCCCTGGTGGGCCCTCGTTCTGCCCACACTGGCGTTCGTCGTGCTGCTGGCGCTGATCCTCAACCCCGCGGACGCGCACGCCGGCGGCGGTCCCGCCCTCAGCCATCTTGTGGAGCACATCCGGCAGACGCTGACACACGGCGTCTCGTGATCCGGTCCGCGCAGGGCCCCGGCTGCGCCCGGCCACCGGTGCCAGCCCCGTCCTCGCAGGTGGGGCGGTCGGGCGACCGGTTGAGCCACTCGCGCGCGGACTCGTGGCCGGTGCCGCCAACTCCCTGCGCTCCCTGGCGTGTTTCATGCGAAGCTGGGACTCATGAGCTCCGCTGAACCCCGCAGGATTGTCCTCTTCCGGCATGCGAAGGCCGACTGGCCGCAGGTTCCCGACCATGAGCGGCCGCTGGCCGACCGGGGCCGCACGGACGCGGCTGTCGCCGGACGCAAGCTGGCCGACACCGGCGTCCCCTTCGACCTGGCCCTGTGCTCCACCTCGACGCGCACCCGCGAGACCTGGAAGCTCGCCGTCCAGGAGTTCCCGCACCGGCCGAAAACCGTCTACGAGGAGCGGCTCTACGAGGCCTCGCCGGGCGAGCTGATCGCCGTGCTCAACGAGATCCCCGACGATGCGCGGAACGTGATCGTGATCGCGCACAACCCGGGCGTCCAGGGCCTCGCGGAGATCCTCGCCGGTACGGCCGAGGAGGAGGCCGGCGAACGGCTGAGCCGGCGCGGCTTCCCGGCCGGCGCCTTCGCCGTGCTCTCCTACGACGGTCCCTGGAAGTCACTGGAGCCGGGCACGGCCACGCTGTCCGACTACTGGGCGCCGAGCGAGTAGCCGCAGGAGCGGCATCGGGCCCGGCACCCCGGAGGTGCCGGGCCCGCCCGGAGTCCTGGGCCGCTCCCGCGCGGACTCAGTGCAGGGCGTCCTGGATGTCGGCCGCCTCGACCTCTTCCCGGGTGACGCCCAGCAGATAGAGCACGGTGTCCAGGAAGGGGAAGTTCACCGCGGTGTGCGCGGCCTCACGGACGACGGGCTTGGCATTGAAGGCGACACCCAGCCCGGCCGCGTTCAGCATGTCGAGATCGTTGGCGCCGTCACCGATCGCCACGGTCTGCGCCAGCGGTACGCCCGCCTCCGCCGCGAACCGGCGCAGCAGCCGCGCCTTGCCCGCCCGGTCGACGATCTCGCCGACGACCTTTCCGGTCAGCTTCCCGTCGACGATCTCCAGCGTGTTGGCCTGCGCGAAGTCGAGCCCGAGCCGCTCCTTGAGGTCCTCCGTGACTTGGGTGAACCCACCGGAGACGACCCCTACTTGGAAACCGAGCCGCTTCAGCGTCCGGATCAGGGTGCGCGCGCCCGGAGTGAGCCGGATCTCGGCGCGCACCTTGTCGACCACCGACGCGTCGAGCCCCTTGAGCAGCGCCACCCGGGCGTGCAGCGACTGTTCGAAGTCCAGCTCGCCGCGCATGGCGGCCGCCGTCACCTCGGCGACCTCCGCCTGACAGCCGGCGTGCGCCGCGAACAGTTCGATGACCTCGTCCTGGATGAGCGTCGAGTCCACGTCCATGACGACCAGACGCTGGGCCCGGCGGTGCAGACCCGCCGCGACCACGGCGACGTCGACACCCAGCGCCGCGGCATCGGTCGCCAGGGCGGTGCGCAGCGGCTCGGTCTCCACACCGGAGACGGCGAACTCGACGGCGGTCACCGGGTACTTGGCGAGCCGGAAGATACGGTCGATGTTGCCACCGGCGGTGGCGATGCGGTCGGCGATGGCGGCCGTCGACTCGGCCGTCAGCGGGTGGCCGAGGACGGTGACCAGCGAGCGCCCGAGGCCCCGCGGGCGGTTGTCGCCGATACCGGAGATGATCTCCGCCTGCATCTTCATGGACTCCGCCCAGCTGTGGACGGTGGCCCGCAGATCTCCCTCGAGCCCGGACGGGGGCACGGTCACGAGGACGCACAGCACCATCCGGCCCCGGGTGACGACCTGCTCGATGTCGACGACGTCGACGCTGTAGGCGGCCAGGGTGTCGAACAGACCGGCGGTCAGACCCGGCCGGTCCTTGCCGAAGATCTTGACAAGGAGCGTGGGGGCGTCGGAGGTCTGCGAAGCGCTCATGGTGTTTCCACCGTATCCGGCACCCAGTGCCTTGCGCGTTCCCGGTCCGCCCAGCGGACAGGGAACAGTGGGTGGCTGACGGATGACGCGTGTCTTGAGCGACGAAGAAGACGCAGGCCGCGGCTTGATCCCCGCTGCGGCCCAGCCGCGCGTGCGGCCCGGAGGGCGGACCCGGCCGGTCAGCCGCGTCCCCGGGGCCGCCCGGGTGACCCAGGCGGGGGCGGGGGAGGCGGGGGCGGGCCGCCCTGGTCCGACGACGGGCCCCGCCCGTGCCGGCCCGGGGACGGCGCGGGCGGCTCGATCGGCTGGATCACCGTGGGGGCGCCGTATACGTCCTCGGAAGCGGGCGGCACAGCGCCGCGCGGAGGCGGCGCCGGCTCGCCGGACCGCGTCTGCGGGGGCCGAGGGCCGTGCGCCGGCGCGGTTCCGCCGGGCGATGTGCGGGGCCTGCCCCTGCGCCCGCGCTCGTCCGGCCGTGCATCCTCCGGTTCGCGCAGCCCTTCCGGCAGCCGCAGATACGGGTTCGTGTCGGGGTTCGGCGGGCGGAACGGCGTGCCCGGCTCGTACGGGCCCGGTCCCTGAGGCACCCGCGCGAACAAGGGGAGCGGAGGAACCGGCGGCCCGGCCTCACCGCGTGCCAGCCGCGCCGCCCGGCTCCCGGCCGACCCGGTCGCATACGCGATCAGCGCCCCGGCCGCGCCCGCGCCCGCGCCCCACACCGCACCCAGCAGCAGCGCCATGGCGAGGTGCCCGTGCAACTCGATACCGGCACCGAACGCGTCGAATCCGAACACGGACAGCGAGGCGTCCACGGACACGTCCGTCAGCCAGGCCAGCAGCGGCAGCGCCAGTGCCGTCACGATCCCGAGCCGCAGCGCACAGCGCCCTGCGAAGCCGAGAGGACCGGGGTCCCGTACACCGGCAGCAGGCAGGACTGGTGCGGCCGCGGCATCCCGTGCTCGTACCAGAGGCGTACGCGCCGCGGTCAGCACGCCCGCGAAGAGCATCAGGAGGGCCGCGGCGACCGCCAGCAGCCATACCTTGCCGTCCAGTTCGGCCAGCCGTCCGAGGGTGACCGGCTGCTGTGTCCGCACGCTCAGCAACCGGTCCAGCGGATCGGGCAGCAGTTTCGCCAGCTCACCCGTGGCCCTGCCGTCCCAGGGCACGAACAGGCCGAGCGGCAGGCCCAGCCACACTCCGTTGGGCACCCCGAGGAGGGCCGCCCCCGCGATCCGCGCCGGATGGTCGTCGCCGATCGCGGCGTAGGCGGCCGCCGCGAGGCCGGCGACCACCGCCACCAGCACCGCGGTCACCAGCGCGGACACGGCCGGACGCACCACTCGGTGCACCGCGTCCCAGCCGCGTGGCAGAGGGGTGCGCCGGGACGCGAGCAGGGAGATCAGCAGCACACCCGCAGCCCATGCGGCGCCACCCAGCAGCGTGGGCGCCGTGTCCACGGAGAAGCCGACCGCTGCCTTGGCGTCGACCAGGTCGCCGATCCGGCTCGGCAGCAGCCCCCCGATGTCGCCGAGACCGGGGATGCCGATGCCCCCACCGCCGCCCCCGCCCGGCAGCCCGCCGAGCCCGAGGGAGCCCCCGTCGATGGTGATGACGTCGTGTCCGGCCCAGGCCAGACCGCCCAGCATCGCCACGAACAGCACGACCACCGCGCCCGCACGCACAAGGAGTTCGGCGGGCGCGACCACAACTCCCGCCGCACGCAGGGAGCGCAGGAAGAACCAGCAGAGCAGCAGCGCCCCGACCAGACTCACGCCCAAGGGCGTGATCTCTATGGCGGTCGTCGCCTCCGCCCCCTTGAGGCCGAACGCCGACACGTCGCCGGACGGTGTGACCGACCCGTTCGCCCCAAGTGCCACGACCGCCGCGGTCATCGGGCCGAGCGAGCCCGCGGCGTCGGCCTGGAGCAGATGCAGTCCGAGCGCGGCCGTCCCCGCCATCCCGATCAAGGCCCAGCTCACCGAGGCGATCGCGGACAGTAGCACGTCCGTCCACGGCAGCCGCCGGCCCTCTCCCGCTGTTCCGACATCCATGCCTGCCCCCCGGTCCGCGCCGCGGTGATCCACCGCGGATGTCCCCCCTCGCGGGGGATTACCACTCTCCGGGGCGGCTTCAACCCCGTCAACGGGACGCGTTCCGGCGGGTCCACGCATGGGTCATAAAGCCCGACTTTCGGTCAGAGGGCTCAGCCTGAAATAGTTCCCCACGATGTTCGACATCCCTAGACTCTCTGTGATGGGGGCAATTCGGGGGACAACTCAGTGGGGCATGGAGTGTCTGAACTCGTACTCGAAGTGAACGGACGCACCTGGACGCTGGACGCGTCCAGGCCATACACCCTCGGACGTGATCCGCAGGGGGACATCGTGTTCGACGACGCCAGGGTTTCCTGGCGTCACGCCACGATCAACTGGAACGGCCGCAGTTGGGTCATCGAGGACCACGGAAGCACCAACGGGACGTTCGCACAGGGCCATCGGGTCCACCAGTTGGAGATCGGCCCCGGCTCGGCCGTGCATCTGGGCAACGCGAACGACGGACCGCGCCTGAACCTGTCCGGTGCCGCGGCCGCCGTGGCCGCGCCGCAGGCCAGGCCCCAGCAGCAGCCGTACGCCGCCCAGGGCGTTGACCCGGGCTGGGCCGACCAGGCTGCGCCGCAGGCCGCCGCACAGATCCCGCAGCAGCAGGGCCCCGGAAGTGGCGCGGGGGCGCCTCCGGTCTACGGCGACCGCAGTCCGACCACGTTCCACCAGCTCGCCCTCGGCCGTGTGATGCGCATAGGCCGTGCGCTGGAGAACGAACTGGTCGTCTCGGACCTCCAAGTCTCGCGCCACCACGCCGAGTTCCACGCCACGCCCGACGGCCGTTTCGAGATCCGTGACCTCGGCTCGCACAACGGCACGTTCGTCAACGGCATGCCGATCGGCAAGGGCGGCTCCTTGCTGCTCGGACCCAATGACATCGTCGGCGTCGGCCACTCGACGTTCCGTCTGGTCGGCGACCGGCTCGAGGAGTTCGTCGACACCGGTGAGATCTCCTTCTCCGCCCGCCACCTGACCGTGACCGTCGACGGCGGCAAGCAGATCCTCAAGGACGTCTCCTTCGGCGTCCCGGAGAAGTCGCTCATCGCGGTCATCGGCCCGTCCGGCTCCGGCAAGTCGACGCTGCTGAAGGCGCTCACCGGCTACCGCCCCGCGAACGAGGGTGACGTCCTCTACGACAACCGCAACCTGTACAAACAGTTCGCGGAGCTGCGCCAGCGCATCGGTCTGGTCCCGCAGGACGACATCCTGCACAAGGAGCTGACCGTCAAGAAGGCCCTCAAGTACGCGGCCAAGCTGCGCTTCCCGGCCGACACCACGGCCGCCGAGCGCGAGGCCCGCATCGACGAGGTGCTGCGCGAGCTGAAGCTGGACGTCCACAGGGAGAAGAAGGTCACCTCCCTCTCCGGCGGTCAGCGCAAGCGTGTCTCGGTGGCCCTGGAGCTGCTCACCAAGCCGTCGCTGATCTTCCTGGACGAGCCGACGTCCGGTCTCGACCCGGGCATGGACCGCGACGTCATGCAGCTGCTGCGCGGCCTGGCCGACGACGGCCGCACGGTCCTCGTCGTCACGCACTCCGTGGCCGAGCTCGCCCTGTGCGACAAGCTGCTGGTGATGGCGCCGGGCGGCTCCGTCGCCTACTTCGGCCCGCCGGAGGAGGCGCTGAACTTCTTCGGCTACGAAACCTGGGCCGATGTGTTCTCCGCCTTCGAGAACTACCGCGACTACGACTGGGCGGGCCGCTGGAAGGGCTCGCAGCACTACCAGATGTACGCCGCGGACATCGACGCCGTCGCGCCGCAGTCGGTGCACATGCCGCCGCCGCAGGCGATCAAGCCGCCCAAGCCGCAGGGCTGGTTCTCCCAGCTTGGCACCCTGATCCGGCGGTACGCCGCGGTCATCGCCTCCGACAAGGGGTTCCTGGCACTGACGGTGATCCTGCCGGCGGTGCTGGGCGCCGTCAGCCTGCTCATCGACAGTGACAAGGGCCTGCTGGTCAACCCGGTCAGCCCGAAGACCGGCGTGCCCGTCCCGAACGGCACGGCCACCACGGTCCTGCTGATCCTCGCGGTGGGCGCCTGTTTCGCGGGCGCCGCCAACTCCGTCCGCGAGCTGATCAAGGAACGGGTCATCTACGAGCGGGAGCGCGCCACCGGCCTGTCGCGCTCCGCGTACCTCATGTCGAAGGTGTTCGTCCTCGGCGTCATCACCGTGCTGCAGGGCCTCATGGTCGGCCTGATCGGGTTCTCCAGCCGCGAGATCCCCAAGGAGGGCGTCGTCCTGGGCGGCTCGACGCTGTTCGAGCTCTGCCTGCCGGTCATGGCGCTGGGCTTCACCTCGATGATGTTCGGCCTGGTCATCTCCGCGCTCGTGAAGACCGCCGAGAAGACCATGCCGCTGCTGGTGATGTTCGCGATCATCCAGGTCGTCTTCACCGGCTGCCTCTTCACCCTGCACGGCGCGGTCGGCGCCAACGAGGTCTCGTACCTGATGCCGTCCCGCTGGGCGGTGGGCGCCGCCGGTGCGACGCTCGACTTCAACAACATCTTCCCGAACACGAGCGACCCGACCAGCACGGATCCGCTGTGGAACCACACGGCGGGCGCCTGGACCCTGGACATGGCCGCCCTGATCGCCATCGGTGTGATCTGCGGCATCCTCGTGGCCCGCTTCCTGCGCCGCCACGAGCCCGAGGTCATGAGGAAGTAGTCACTCCCGTACAACGCGGAAGGGCGGCACCCGTCAGGGGGTGCCGCCCTTTCTTCTGCTCAGCGAGAAGAGGTCCGCGCAGGCCTCAGTACGCGCTGTTGACGTTGTCCATCGAGCCGTAGCGGTGCGCCGCGTAGTTGCAGGCGGCGGTGATGTTCGCGACCGGGTCGTAGATGTTCATCGACGTGCCCGCCACGTGGTACGCCCGGAAGGTCGGGTCGATCACCTGGAGCAGGCCCTTGGAGGGGATGCCGTTGCGGGCGTTGATGTCCCAGTTGTTGATGGCCATCGGGTTGCCCGAGGACTCCCGCATGATGTTGCGGTACAGGCCGTTGTACGAGCCCGGGATGCCCTTCTGCGCCATGATGTCGAGCGACTGGCGGATCCAGCCGTCGAGGTTGTTGGCGTAGGACTTCGGGGAGGACTGCCGGACGGGGGCGCGGTCGGCGGAGCGGCTCGCGGGCTGCTGCGTGCTGCGCTGCTGCACCGCCTGCTGCTGTGCCTTCTGGGCGGCGGGCTTCTGGGCGGCCTTCTGCTTCGCGGCGATCGCCTCGGCCTTCAGCATCGAGGCGGCCTCCTGGTCGGTGATGCTCGCCTTGATCGCCTTCACCGGCTGGTTGCCTATGGTCACCGGGGCCGCGGCGGCGGCCGGGGCCTCGTGGGTCGTGGTCTGCGCCTCGCTCGGCGTGGCGGTGATCGCGAGGGTCGCGATACCGAGCCCGGTGCAGCATGCGGCCGACAGCTTCTGCGTCTTGGTCAGCGCACGGGCACGACTACGAATATTGGTGATCTGGGGCATGTCGGAGTGACCTCTTCGAATTGCGCGGAGGTCGCTCTGGTGCCGGTGGATTCGGATGTTTCCAGCACAAGCGCCGCGGGTAATGAGCCACGGCGCCGAGCGACGAAAGCAATTCTTAGCGGCCGCAAAAACACCAGGCAAAGGTGTGACGTACTACCCCGGCTAGTGGGCCTAGGAGGGGCAAAACGGGGCAGACCGCCCCGTCTTCCCCGTTCATGAGGGTCTTATCCCGGTCCTATGCGGCTTCGTATGTGATGTGGGTCCTATGCGCGTCCTCACATCGAGGTCACGGGTTCTTCACGTGCAGTTGCTCTAGCAACGCACAGTGTGATGCGAATCCGGGGGCAGGATGAGGTGGGCGTCACCGAACTCGTGCCACAGGTACCGCTCGGCCAGCGCCGCCTCGTAGGCACGGTCGATCGCCTCCCTCCCGGCGATCGCCTCCAGCATCAGCAGATGCGACGCCTGCGGCTCGTGCAGGCCGGTCAGCAGCCCGTCTACCACCCGCACCCCGCGCTCGGGCGTCACCACCAGATCCGTCCAGCCCTCCCGGGCCCGCACCACCCCGTCGGCGCCCACCACCGACTCCACCGCCCGCACGGCCGTCGTCCCCACCGCCACCACCCGGCCGTCCCCGGCCCGGACCGCGTTGATCAGTCGCGCCGACGCCTGCGGCACCGAGAAGCGCTCCGGAGGGGGAGGCTCATGTGCCTCCGCCGATGCCACTCCCGTGTGCAGCGTGACCGGCGCGACCTGCACACCCCGGCTCACCAGCTCCACCACGGTCCGCGAGGTGAACGGCCGAGCCGCGCTCGGCATCTCCGCGCTGCCCGAGCCGTCGGCGGACGGCAGCGCGAACACCGTCTGGTACGCGGACAGCGGCTGGTCCCTTTCCGTATAGGAGTACCGAATGGGACGCCCGTGCCGGCCCAGCAGCCCGGCCAGGTCCCCGTTCGAGGGCCGGGCCCACCACAGCCGGTCGCTCCCCGGCGACAGCGGCTCCTCGAGGACGAGCCGCACGTCGCCCGGAAGCCGCACCTCCGCGCCCGCGGCCCCTGCCTCCCGTCGCCCGCCGCCGCTCTTGCGGGCGGCGCCTCGCGCCCCGCTCGACGCACGCGCGCGCGTGGTGCCTCGTCCGTCCGGATCCCGGAGCTCGACCGCCCACCGCCCGTCGTCCCCGCGCGTCGAGAAGTGCACCACCACGAGTGCGTGCCCGAGCCGGCCGTCCACCGCGGCCGCCAGCGTCGGCGATGTGTTGACGACGAGCAGGTCCCCGGCCCGCAGCAGCCGCGGCAGCTCCACGAACGCGTGGTGCGAGACGTCGGTACCGCGGGAGACCAGCAGCCGCACGCTGTCCCGGTCCAGGCCCGGCCCGCGCTGCTCGGCCGGGACCCGCGCCGCCAGCTCCTCCGGAAGTGTCCACTGCTTCCGGACGCGCTCGGCCTGAGGGATCCCCGTCCCCGTCCTCATCGCGTCTCCAGCAGCGAGGAAGCACCGTAGCGGCCGCTCGCCGGACGCCTGTCCAGCAGCCTGAGGAACGCGGGCACCACGCTTTCCGGCGCCGGACGCGGACCGCCGTCGTCCGGTACGGCCGCCGTATACAGGTCGGTGGCCATGTCGCCCGGATCCACCGCCCACACCCGCAGTCCCGGCTCCTCCACGGCGAGCACCGCCGCCAGGTGGTCCAGCGCCGCCTTGGACGCCCCGTACCCGCCCCAGGTCTCGTACGCCTCGGCCGCCGCGTCCGAACTGACGGCGACGACGGTGCCCGCCTGCGACGCCCGCAGCAGCGGCAGCGCCTCCTGGACGAGGCCCAGCGCGGCCACCACATTGACCTCTAGCGCCCGCCGCAAGCCGTCCGGTGGCAGCACCTCCAGCCGTACCAGCGGCTGCGCGCCCAGCGCGCTCGCGTTGCTCACCAGCAGGTCCAGCCCGCCCAGCCGCCGGGCCGCCCGCACCAGAGCGGCCCGGTGACCCGCGTCCGTCACATCCCCGGGCAGCGCCTCCACCCTGGTCCCGTGCCCGGCCAGCTTCTCGGCCGTCTCGGCCAGAACCGGTGCGGTCCTGGCGTCCAGCACCAGGTCCCAGCCGCGCTCCGCCAGAGCCGCGCCGAGCGCCCGCCCCAGCCCCTTGGAAGCCCCTGTGATGATCGCAACCGGCATGACTACCGTCCCCTTCGGTCCCTCGGTCACCGCTGATCGGCGGTGACCTCAACGTAGGAACCGGTCCCTGCCGGCCGCCTCGGACGCGGGCCGCAAGGTACGGGGGTCCTTCGCCCTAGGCCCTTCGCCCCAGATACGCCCGCCACACGTCGGATACGCACGGTCACATCCCACCGGTACGGTGAGGTCATGAGCCATGGATCCCGGTCGGGCCTGTACGCGGTGAGCTCCGCGCTGCTGGCCATGAGCAGGCACCTCGAGGTGCGCGACGTCCTCAAGACGATCGTGGCCTCGGCCCGCGAGCTGCTCGACGCGGAGTACGCGGCGCTGGGTGTCCCGGACAACCACGGAGGCTTCGCCCAGTTCGTCGTGGACGGGGTCAGCGACGAGCAGTGGAAGGCCATCGGCCCGCTCCCGCGCCAGCACGGCATCCTGGCCGCCATGCTGCACGAGTCGCGCCCCGAGCGGCTCGCCGACGTCCGCAAGGACCCCCGCTTCGAGGGCTGGCCGGCCGCCCACCCCGACCTGTCCGACTTCCTCGGCCTGCCCATCCGCGACGGCGACGAGATCATCGGCGCGCTGTTCCTCGCCAACAAGAGGTGTCCGAAGCCGCAGGGCGGATGCGGTTTCACCGAGGAGGACGAGGAGCTGCTCTCGATCCTCGCCCAGCATGCCGCGATCGCCCTCACCAACGCCCGTCTCTACGAGCGCAGCCGAGAGCTGACCATCGCCGAGGAGCGCTCCCGGCTGGCCCACGAGCTGCACGACGCGGTCAGCCAGAAGCTCTTCTCCCTGCGGCTCACCGCCCAGGCCGCGGCCGCCCTGATCGACCGCGACCCGGTGCGCGCCAAGGGCGAGCTGCAGCAGGTGGCCACGCTCGCCGGGGAGGCCGTCGACGAACTGCGCGCGGCCGTCGTGGAGTTGCGCCCCGCGGCCCTCGACGAGGACGGACTGGTCGCCACCCTGCGCACCCAGATCCAGGTCCTCGACCGCGCCCACACCGCCCGCGTGACCTTCGCGGGCCGTGGCGTCCGCGCGCTGCCGGCCGCCCAGGAGGAGGCGCTGCTGCGCGTCGCCCAGGAGGCCCTGCACAACGCCCTGCGGCACTCCGGCGCCGGACGGGTCGAGGTGACCCTTGAGAAGTGCGGACCGGGCGCCGTCCTGCGCGTCACGGACGACGGCAGCGGTTTCGACCCGACGGCGATCCGCCGCGCGGGCCGCCACCTCGGCCTGGTCTCCATGCGCGACCGGGCGGGCGGGGTGGGAGGCACCCTGACCGTGGAATCGGCGCCCGGGAAGGGCACCACGATAGAGATGGAGGTCCCTGGTGGCTGACGCAATCAAGGTGCTGCTCGTCGACGACCACCAGGTGGTCCGCCGTGGACTGCGCACCTTCCTCGAGGTGCAGGACGACATCGAGGTCGTCGGAGAGGCCTCCGACGGCGCCGAGGGAGTGGCCCGAGCCGAGGAGCTCAAGCCGGACGTCGTCCTCATGGACGTCAAGATGCCGGGCATGGACGGGATCGACGCGCTGCGCAGACTGCGCCAGCTCGACAATCCCGCACGCGTGCTGATCGTCACCAGCTTCACCGAGCAGCGCACGGTGGTTCCCGCCCTGCGCGCGGGCGCCGCGGGATATGTGTACAAGGACGTGGACCCCGACGCGCTCGCCGGAGCCATCCGCTCGGTGCACGCCGGGCACATCCTGCTGCAACCGGAGGTCGCGGGCGCGCTGCTCTCGCAGGAGGAGGGGAACTCGGGCCAGGGCAGGGCGGGTTCACTCACCGAGCGGGAGCGTGAGGTGCTGGGTCTGATCGCCGACGGCCGGTCGAACCGGGAGATCGCCCGGGCCCTGGTGCTGTCGGAGAAGACGGTGAAGACCCATGTCTCGAACATCCTGATGAAGCTGGACCTGGCGGACCGCACCCAGGCCGCGCTCTGGGCGGTGCGACACGGCGTCGACGGCTGAGCGGATCTTCATACCGTCGTGTGTATGTCCCCCGGACGGCGCATCCTCGGCGGACCCCGGCCGTTCTCCAGGGCGTGCTGCGGCGACTGCCGCAGTGATCGCAAGGAGAGGGCTCAGAAGTGAAGAACCTGAAGAAGGCTGTTGCCGTCTCGATGGTGGCCGGTGGTCTGGTCGCCGCGAGCACCGGTCTCGCCTCCGCCTGCGAGGGCGGCGCGCATGCCCACGGCAAGGCCGCGGGTTCCCCGGGCGTCGTGTCGGGCAACGTCATCCAGGCTCCGGTGCACATCCCCGTGAACGTGGTCGGCAACACCGTGAACGTGATCGGCGCCCTGAACCCGGCCTTCGGCAACCTGGGCCTCAACCACTGAGCCCACCAAGGGGCACCTTGTGACCACCGGCCTTCCGGACACTCCCGGGAGGCCGGCCGTGTGATGCGACACAGCCGGTCCGGCGTGTGAGGTCGAATGTCACACCGACGGGCCGAGTCAAGACCAGCCCGTCCGGCGTTTGAGGACGAGGCCGTTCAGGCCGAAGCGGGGGTCTGGGGGCGGCAGCCCCCAGGGACAGTGCGCCGAAGGTCGGACGCCAGGACACCCGGCGTCACCGAATCTCCCGCTGCTCCACGATCGAGTTGTACGCCGCCACCTGCGCCCGCCGAGCCGTCCGCTCCACCGGCCGCAGCGCCTGGGCCCGCGCCGCCATCTCCGAGGCGCTCACCGCACCCCCGTGCCCGTTCTCGGACGCCACCGAGATCAGCAGCCCCACCCGCTGGGCCAGCTCCAGCACCCGAACCGCCCGCGGCGGATAGCCCGGCGCCAGGACCTCACGCCCCCGCTCGGCCCGCGCCCGGTACGCGTCGACGGCGGCCTCCGCCACCGGCCCGGACCCCGCCACGTCCAGCCGCGACAGCGCCTCCGTCGCATCGCGCAGCGCCTCGGCCAGCTCCCGCTCGGCCTCCCCGAGCGAGGGCACATCGGCGGGCGGCGCCTCGCGCACCGGCAGACAGTGCCAGACGACCTCGACGTGCACATCACCGTCGGGCCCGGCCTCGTACACCTCAGGCACCAGCCCGAAGGCGGCCCCCTGGCAGACCACCGCCTCCTCGGCCTCCAGTGCCCGCGCATTGAACTCCGGCGGACCGCTCAGCCCCAGCGGGTGCCCCGGCGCGGGCAGCGCGACCCGCAGCCCGTTCACCCCGAGCGTCCGCAGCCGCCCCAGCGCGAGCGTGAGCCCGACGGGCGCCGGCTCGGCCGGCAGTCCCTCGACCCGGTGCACCGCGTCGTCCTCGACGATGGCGGACGCGGCGTCGTCCGGCGAAACAAGTCCGGCCAATAGGGCATTTCCCCATGCGGCCAGCCGTCCTGAGCGTGGTTCCGAGAGCATGCCCCCACCCTAAGGACCTGACCTATGGAATGGTCCGGGCGGCAGGTGGCGTAGATTTCTTGCGGGGCTGCGCCCACAGGCGTGGCGGACCACGCCCACAGGCGTACGCGAGAGCCGATACTGGCCACACTGCAAGGGGAGACAACGCGCTCATGAGCGATGTTCTGGAGCTGGAGGACGTATCCGTGGTCCGTGAGGGCCGCGCTCTGGTGGACCAGGTCTCCTGGTCGGTGAAGGAGGGGGAGCGCTGGGTCATCCTCGGCCCGAACGGCGCCGGGAAGACGACCCTCCTCAACGTCGCCTCCAGCTACCTCTTCCCCTCCAAGGGCACCGCCACCATCCTCGGCGAGACCCTCGGCAAGCCCGGCACCGACGTCTTCGAGCTGCGCCCGCGCATCGGTGTGGCCGGCATCGCCATGTCCGAAAAGCTCCCCAAGCGCCAGACCGTCCTCGAGACCGTGCTGACCGCCGCATACGGCATGACGGCCCACTGGCAGGAGGACTACGAGGAAGTCGACGAGCAGCGCGCCCGCGCCTTCCTCGACCGCCTCGGCATGAGCGAGTACCTCGACCGGAAGTTCGGCACGCTTTCCGAGGGCGAGCGCAAGCGCACCCTGATCGCCCGCGCCCTGATGACCGACCCCGAGCTGCTGCTCCTCGACGAGCCCGCCGCGGGTCTCGACCTCGGCGGCCGCGAGGACCTCGTACGCCGTCTCGGACGCCTCGCCCAGGACCCGATCGCCCCCTCCATGGTCATGGTCACGCACCATGTCGAGGAGATCGCCCCCGGCTTCACCCACGTCCTGATGATCCGTCAGGGCAAGGTGCTCGCCGCTGGTCCGCTGGAGCTCGAGCTGACCTCGCGCAACCTCTCCCTCTGCTTCGGTCTCCCGCTTGTCGTCGAGCAGGTCGGCGAGCGCTGGACGGCCCAGGGCCTGCCCCTGTCCTGACCGCCGCAAACCCCTTGGGAAGCCCGCTTCTACCCGATCTGCGCCCTGTCCGCGGGCGGACCCCCGGCCCTACCATGACCGCGTGGACATCGACGCCTGGGTGTGGTGGCTGATCGGCGCGGCGGGGCTCGGGATCGGGCTCGTGATCACCGCGATGCCGGAGCTCGGCATGCTCGCGGTGGGCGCCGTCGCGGCCGCCGTGATCGCCGGCCTCGGTGGCGACGCCGTCTTCCAGGTCGTCGTCTTCGCCGTCGTCTCCGTGGCGCTCATCGCCGTGGTCCGGCCCATCGCCGCCCGGCACAGCGCCCAACGACCCCGATTCGCCACCGGCGTCGAGGCCTTGAAGGGCAAGCAGGCCGTGGTCCTGGAGCGCGTCGACGGCAGCGGCGGCCGGATCAAACTGGCCGGCGAGGTCTGGTCCGCGCGCGCTCTCGACTCCCAACTCACCTACGAAGTCGGCCAGGAAGTGGACGTCGTGGAGATCGAGGGGGCCACGGCGATCGTCATGTGACCTCGTAGGACTCAACTGAACGGAACAGCCCACGGGGCACGGCACGGTCTGTCAGACTCGTCCAGCAAGATCTTCAACAACCATAAGATCTTCTACAGGGCGCCGAGGCGGAGAACACGGGGCGCCAAGGCGGAGAAGGGGTACGGGGAATCACGATGGAACCGATCATCATCGTCCTGATCATTCTGGTGGTGTTGGTCTTCATCGCCCTGATCAAGACGATCCAGGTCATTCCGCAGGCGAGCGCCGCCATCGTCGAGCGCTTCGGCCGCTACACACGGACGCTGAACGCGGGCCTGAACATCGTGGTCCCCTTCATCGACTCCATCCGCAACCGCATCGACCTGCGCGAACAGGTCGTCCCGTTCCCGCCGCAGCCGGTGATCACCCAGGACAACCTGGTGGTCAACATCGACACGGTCATCTACTACCAGGTCACCGACGCCCGGGCGGCCACCTACGAAGTCGCCAGCTACATCCAGGCCATCGAGCAGCTGACCGTCACCACCCTGCGCAACATCATCGGCGGCATGGACCTGGAGCGCACCCTGACCTCCCGCGAGGAGATCAACGCAGCCCTGCGCGGCGTCCTCGATGAGGCCACCGGCAAGTGGGGCATCCGCGTCAACCGCGTCGAACTGAAGGCCATCGAACCCCCCACCTCCATCCAGGACTCGATGGAGAAGCAGATGCGCGCCGACCGTGACAAGCGCGCCGCGATCCTCACCGCGGAAGGTACGCGCCAGGCCGCGATCCTGACCGCCGAGGGTGAGAAGCAGTCCCAGATCCTGCGCGCCGAAGGTGAGGCCAAGGCCGCCGCGCTGCGCGCCGAGGGCGAGGCCCAGGCGATCCGCACGGTCTTCGAGTCCATCCACGCCGGCGACCCCGACCAGAAGCTGCTGTCGTACCAGTACCTGCAGATGCTCCCGAAGATCGCCGAAGGCAACGCCAACAAGCTCTGGATCGTCCCCAGCGAGATCGGCGACGCTCTGAAGGGCCTGTCCGGAGCCATCGGCAACTTCGGCCCGCTGGGCGGGGGTTCGGGCTCCGGCTCCGCCAAGTCGGGCGGCGACACGGACCGGCGCGAGAAGCCGTCGATCGACTGACGGGCGCTGCCCGTACGATAACGGCGCCCGTCTCCATCGGAGACGGGCGCCAGTTCATGTACGGATCCGCGACCTCTGAGCGGCCGTCAGGACGGCCGCCGTGTACCGCCTAGGCCGCCGGCTGCGCCAGCCACTCCGGCAGCGCGCCGACGTTGTCGTGTCCCAGCGACAGCAGCATCGCGTCCGCCGGCGTCGGCTCGAACGGCTTCCGGAGCAGCGGCATCCCCGCCTCCTCCGGTGTGCGGTTCGCCTTGCGGTGGTTGTCCTCCGCGCACGAAGCCACCGTGTTGAGCCAGGTGTCGCCTCCACCCTGCGACCGCGGCACCACGTGGTCCACGGTCGTCGCACGCCTCCCGCAATAGGCGCACCTGTGCCGGTCCCGTACGAGGACACCCCGCCTCGACCAAGGAGCTTGTCTTCGGAAGGGCACCCTTACATACCTGCAAAGCCTGATGACCCGGGGCGCTGGTATGTCCACATCGGCTCCCCGCATACGGATCTCGGGGTGGGCCTGCTCGACGACAGCCTTGGACTGCAGCACCAGGACCACGGCTCGATTCAGCGTCACTGTCGACAGCGGCTCGAAGCTCGCGTTCAGAACCAGCGTGTCACGCATCCAGCCCACCTCCCGTGTGCACCTGCCCACCCCCTGGCGGGCTTGGATCAACTCTGAACGGGCGCGCCGAGATGGACAACGCAATAAAAAATGCCCGCCTCCGATCACTTCCAAGACCGGAGGCGGGCAAACGTTCAATGAACGTCAGTCTTCAGCACGTACGTCAGCCGGCGGCCGGATTCTCGTACTCGCCGATGAGCTGGGTGCGCGCCAGCGTGTGGAACCGCAGATTGAAGCCGACCACGGCCGGAGACGCGTCCGAGTCCGGACCGAGCGTCTCCTGGTCCACGGCGTACACCGTGAACACATACCGGTGCGACCCGTCCCCGGGCGGCGGCGCGGCACCACCGAAGTCCTTCGTCCCGTAGTCGTTGCGCGCGTGAACCGCACCCTCGGGGAGCCCCTCGAACTTCCCGCTGCCCGCACCCACGGGCAGCTCGGTCACCGAGGCCGGGATGTCGAACAGGACCCAATGCCAGAACCCGCTGCCCGTCGGGGCGTCCGGGTCGTAGCAGGTCACCGCGAAGCTCTTGGTCTCCGCCGGGAAGCCCTCCCAGCGCAGCTGCGGCGAGGTGTTTCCCGCCGCGTAGACCTGAGCGTCCTTGAGCCTGGCGCCGTCCTCGACGTCCTCGCTTGTCACCGTGAACGACGGCACGGGCGGATGGAAGTCATGCGGCAGCGGGCGCCTCTGGGACTCGGTCACCTCGGTACCTCCAAGTCAGTGGATCAACCGATTCCAGTTCAGAGCCTAGAACCAGCTGCGCTTGCTGCCGACCTCGGCAGCCACTGGTGGAGGTACGCGGCCCAGTCCGTGGCGTGGAAGTCGTGCAGACCCACCTGGAAGGTACGGTAGGAGTCACTGCCCTCGCTGAAGAGCCCGGGCTTCTTGTCCATTTCCAGGATGACGTCCATCGCGTGCTCGTCCGCGACGAAGCTCAATTCGACCTGATGGAGACCGCGGTACTGGGCCGGCGGGTAGAACTCGATCTCCTGGTAGAACGGCAGCCGCTGCCGTGAACCGCGGATGTGGCCACGCTCCATGTCCGCGTTCTTGAAGCGGAAGCCCAGCTGGATGAACGCGTCCAGGATCGCCTTCTGCGCCGGCAGCGGGTGCACGTTGATCGGGTCCAGGTCACCGGAGTCCAGGGCACGCGCGATCTCCAGCTCCGTGGTCACCCCGATGTGCATGCCGCGGAGCGCCTGCCCGTCGATCATGGTGATCGGCGTCTCCCAGGGGATCTCGAACCCGAACGGCACGGCGTGCACGGCCCCCGCCTGGAGCTCGAAGGCGCCGCCGAGCCGCACCTTCGTGAACTCGATGTCCTGCTTGTGCTCCGTGTCGTCGTGCCCCTCGACCTCCACCCGGGCCTGCAGACCGACGTTCAGGCCCTCGATCGCCTGGTTCACGGACCCGCCCTGGATCCGCACCTCCCCCTGGACGACACCGCCCGGAACGACGTTGACCTCGGTCAGCACGGTCTCGACCGAAGCCCCGCCGGCTCCCAGGCTCGCGAGCAGCCGCTTGAACCCCATGAATCTTCCCTCCCAGGCAACGCCTGATCCGTCGTCCTGCCCCATGCGCGCTCACGTACCGCGCGCGCCCTCATCGGTGGATCCTTGATCCCTGGATACGCGATCCGGCCGGGACCGGTTCCGGGCCCTCACCCTTCCAAGGGGGAGGACTCTTGACCACCCTTTGGCACGCACCCGTCTGGACTACGCTCGTACCCCGTGATCGCGACCCCTGACCGTACGCCCCTGCCCAGGGAGTTCTTCGACCGGCCCGTACTGGAGGTCGCCACCGACCTCCTGGGACGTCTGATCGTCCGCAGCACCCCGGACGGTCCGATCGTCCTACGCCTGACGGAGGTCGAGGCGTACGACGGCCCGAACGACCCGGGTTCGCACGCGTATCGGGGCCGTACACCCCGCAACGACGTGATGTTCGGACCGCCGGGCCATGTGTACGTCTACTTCACCTACGGCATGTCAAGGCGGTCAGCATGAACGTCATGGATCTTGCTCACCCCGCTGAAGAAGTCGCCCCCAAGCTGCTCGGTGCCATCCTCACCCACGAGACCCCCGAGGGAACCGTGAGCATCACCATCACGGAGACCGAGGCGTACTCCGGTTCGGCCGACCCTGCCTCCCACGCCTACCGAGGCAGGACACCCCGAAACGCCGTCATGTTCGGACCTGCGGGACACCTGTACGTCTACCGGTCTCACGGACTCCACTGGTGCGCCAACATCGTCACCGGGGCAGACGGCATCGCTACAGCTGTCCTCATCCGGGCAGGCAGGGTCATCGAAGGGGAAGACCTGGCCCGCGAGCGGCGAGGGGGCAAGGTCGAGAGTCCACGTCTCGCGCGGGGTCCGGGGAACTTCTGCCAAGCGCTCGGCATCACGGCAGAGCACAACGGCACAGACCTACTGACAGGCGCCTCGGTCGCGCTGTCCGAGGGCGAGCCAGTACCCGCCGCACTCATCCGGGTTGGTCCTCGGGTAGGCGTGAGCAAAGCCCACGACTGGCAGCACCGCTTCTACCTCGCCGGTGATCCAACGGTCTCGGCGTACCGACTGAGCCCGAGAGCCAAGCCGTCCGCCGGAGCCTGAGCCGCTGTGCGCCTTGCTCGCGGCTCGCCGGTGAGTCGGCGAGGAAGTTGGGTCCGAAGATGCGTGACCGCTCGCGAGCGTGGCGCGTGACGCGTTCCTGGCCGGTCGGGTGACTGTCGATGTGCGCCGACCCGGGGCGGAGGGGTGGGTGGATGACCCCTTGGTGCGTTCTTCCGCACCGCCAGGATCTCGGTGACTGTGCACATCGACGAGCAGCGAAGGTGTACATAATCGGACGGCCGAACAGAGCTGCACCACACGGGAGGGCTCCCTAACAGGGGCCTCCCTCCTTCGTGTAAGGTCGCTCGGCCAGGTCGCCGCCGTCGCTCCCGACTGCACGAGACCGAGCCCAAGCGCAAAGCCTTGGGCGTCACCTGTGAAGAGACCGTGCCAGCCATGGCCGGTCCACCCCCGCGAAGAAAGGGAGGCACATGTCCCGCCATCCGGCGGGGGTCACTGGCGCACCCGTGTGCGCCTCACAGGAAGGAGCCACCCCGGTGGCTATCAGCTTCGGCCATGACCGCCCTTGGGGCGCTGTCTCCCAGCACGAGTTCCGGCGCTTGACGCAGGACCCCAGACACCCGCTCACCTACCGCGTTCACTTCGCCGCCATCGGATGGGCCGACCGGCACGGACACGCAGGCTTCGGTCCCGGCCGGTTGGCCGCACTGCTGGGCAAGGACGGCAAACCGCTGTCCGAACAGAGCACGCGTAACGCGGTAGCCCGCGCCAAGGCGCTGGGCCTTGTGTCGCCCCGGTCCGGGGCCGCCTGCCTCCGCCTTACCTGTTCCAGAAGGGCAAGGGTGCGCCAGCCCCCTGCCGTCTGCATCAGGACCGGTGACTACATGCCAGGCGTGTAGCCAGAGCACGTCTGGCGTGCATCGGCATAGCCTTTGACCTGATCCTATGAGGGCCGGGCCTCCTTCCCTGCTCAGCCCGGCGATACCTATCGTCCGGGTATGTACGAGCTCAGGAGGGAGGCCCTCAATGTCTGTCTACGTCGGTATCGACGTGCACCGCAAGCGGTCGCAGATCGCGGTGGTCGAGGACGGCGGCGCGGTGCAGGTGAACCGGAACGTGCCCAACGGGGTGGAGCCGGTGCTTTCGGTGATCGGTGATCTTCCGATCGGGGCGCCGGTCGCCTTCGAGGCCGCCTACGGCTGGGGATGGCTGGTGGAGCTGCTGGAGGACTACGGATTCGAGCCGCATCTGGTGCATCCGCTGCGGTGCAAGGCGATCGCCTCCGCGCGACTGAAGAACGACAAGGTGGACGCGGCCACCCTGGCCCAGTTGCCGCGCGCAGATCTGCTACCGCAAGCGTGGATCGCCCCGCTGGACGTGCGGCAGCAGCGGGTCCTGGTGCGGCACCGCTGCCAGCTGGTGCGGCTGCGCACCCTGCTGCGCAACCGCGTCCACGCCGTCCTGGCGGATCACGGCTGCGACCGGCCCGGTGGCTACTTCACCGCTCCGGGCCGGGCCTGGCTGCAGGCCCTGGATCTGCCGGATGCCTCGCGCCGCGTGGTCGACGATCTTCTGGTCCTGATGGACGCCCTCAAGGAGCCGATCGACGCCTTGGACGCACAGCTGCTCGCACAGGCGCGGGGCGACCCCAGGGTCAAGGCGCTCACCCAGCTGCCGGGGGTGGGCACGCTCACCGCCCTGGTCATGGTCGCCGAGATCGGCGACGTCACCCGCTTCCCGTCCGCGCGCAAGCTCACCGCCTGGGCCGGGCTGACGCCTACCGTCCGGGGATCGGATCTCACCGTCAGGCACGGGCACATCTCCAAGCAAGGCTCGGACTGGCTGCGGTGGATCTTGTGCGAGGCCGCCCAGACCGCGAAGCGGTCGCCGGACTTCTCCGTCGCCTACCAGCGCCTCGCTCATCGCCGGGGCAAGAAGATCGCCACCACCGCGGTGGCCCGCCGCCTGCTGGCTCACGCCTACCACGTCCTGCGCGAGGTTGGATCCACCCAGCTTCAGAGGCGCCGATGACTCCAGCAGACGACAATCGCCGCAGACGGTCGCAGACCCCGGGTGAGCTCGCCTTTCCGTATGAGACGGCCCAACGGCCGCGCTCGATGACCTGATTGAGCAGCCCGGATCCCCGCATCACGATCATGGCGCCGAGCGCCGGCCCGGTGCCGAATGGGTGCCTGTGAGACCACTCCGCCGGTCAGGACCCGCCGGGGATGTCAACGACCGTATCTGTGAATATCCGTGACGCTTCCTCGCCCTCATTCTCGACCGCCGCTCGTCGGCCTCCAGCTCGTTCGCC
Organism: Streptomyces sp. CA-106110; assembly: GCF_050936285.1. Lineage (NCBI taxonomy): Bacteria > Bacillati > Actinomycetota > Actinomycetes > Kitasatosporales > Streptomycetaceae > Streptomyces > Streptomyces sp. CA-106110. Next base: position 9,038,003 of record NZ_JBNJNB010000001.1, read on the forward strand.
CTCGCCCCGATCATCCCTCGCGGGGCTCCAGGAGCTCCAACTGGACCCCTCCCACGCGGCGGGCTCACAGACGAACACGAAGAAGCCCAACAAGGAAAACGCCCCTGCTTCGACCAGGAAGCCGCAGGCGAGAGCCATCTACGCCCTTGACAGGCCCGGCCCTCATGGGTGCGGAAACGTTCACGTCCTTTCTTATCTATTTAGCCTCCAGTGCAGTGCGGCCCCCAAGGGGCCGACTGAGGAGAGCAGCTTGGATTAACAGCAAGGGAAGTAGGGGAGCGGCAGCGCCCAGGCCCCCATAGTCGCAGCGCTCAACGACAGTGCAGCGTGGGTGGGCGGGGTGAACTGCCGGTCAGAGACCTGACGGATGGCTGGAGAGCCAGTCGGTATGCCGATCGCGCATTCGGTCCCGTTCCTCGGGCGTGGTGAGGAAGACGTCGGCGCCACCGTCGTAGGGGTAGTAGATGCGCTGCATCAGGCTGTCGGTGACGAGGACCCCTGCCACCTTGTCGTCGGCAGTGTCTCGGAGCAGCTTGTCGATGCAGCCGCGTTGCCAAGGCAGCCGGGCGGCGAAGAGGTGGCAGTACGTGCGGAACTCTGGCTCTGGATCGTCCTCCACCAACAGGCTCTGCCAATAGCCTGCGTCTGGTTCGAGCAGCGGGATCTCGGGTTCGGTCGCCCAGAGGGGAGTGATCACGTACACGTCTGTGCCAGCGAACAACTCGTCGAGGACGGTGTTGTAACGCTCCAGAACGACGGCGTGCTCGCTCTCATCCACTGCGTACCGCTTTGACTCCGGCAGGCTGTGAAAGCGGACCCAGACATCTCGATACGGGTCACGAAGCTTGTACCCAACCGGGGGGCAGTCGGGCCATCTCTGCCGCCACAGCTCCGTCAAAGCCGTCTGTCCGCCTTCAGGCACCTGCTGCACTCACTCTCTCGTGTACGGCCCCTCACGACGACCATGATGCCCGGCACCCGCCCACCAAGAGCAACGACTTCTTTAGGGCGGGACAGCGACAAAGGAGGGAGCGGAAGGGGCGGCCTACCGGCCGCCACGGTCGCAGTACCCAATGACAATGCGGCCCCGGAAGGGGCCGACAGGAGCAAGCCAGTAAGACCGAGGGGGGCGCTACCGCGCCCCACAGGAAGCGTCGTAAGACGCAGTTCCTTGCAGCCTTCCGCCGCTGCGAACAAGCCTGTGACCAGGCCATAGGGTTCGCCGTGGCAACCTGCGGCACAGCAGACGGACCCTGGAACCGTGGCGGAATCTCGGCTGCTAAGACATGGCGGCCTCGCTCGCCGGGCTCAGCGGGTCATACCCCCACCCCCAGGCCGTCGGGAAGCCCGACCGCTACTGCCTCCCTCGCCTCTACGATGCCGTCGTGATCAAGATGTCTTGGACGCTGGCAGGCGAGCACGCGGATGAATGGACCGGCATGGACGCACACGAGGGCGCAGCGGTACTCGAAGCGAGAGTCGGGGCCGTGGTCGAGGCCAGCGGCATGACTGCCGATGCGGTACAGCACTATCGCGAGACCTTCCTCACGCCGGTGGCTGAGAACCTGCGCACGGCAGGAAGGGCGGCGCTATCGCAGGGCAAGTCGTGGAATACAGCCGCCGGTCCCATCCTCGTTGCCGCCTCCCCTGTCGAGACAGACGACGGCCAGCCGAAGCAGGCACAGTCGTGAAGAGCCGCCGGCAAGCCGTTCCAGAAACGATGGTTTATGAGACGGGGCGGCGACGCCCCTCAAGGTGGCGCGCAACCCTGTTCAAAACCCGTCTCACAACCCTCGCCTCAGGCTTGATGTATTGAGACGGGTTGTGAGACGGTCTCGGCTGTGACGACGAAGACGATCACCGGTCAGCTCCACGGCTACGCCCGTGTGTCCACCGACGACCAAGAGGCACAGCTTCAGAGTGACGCACTCAAGGCGGCGGGATGCGTCCGCGTCTGGGAGGACAAGGCATCCGGCAAGAACACCGACCGACCTCAGCTCGCGGCCATGCTCGACCACCTGCGGGAGGGCGACACCCTGTGCGTGTGGAAGCTCGACCGCTTCGCCCGCTCCCTCATAGATCTGGTGACCATGGTCGACGCGCTACGGGAACGAAGGATCGGTTTCAAGGTCCTCACGGGTGCACTGGCCAACATCGACACGAGCACTCCGGACGGCCGTCTCATGCTTCAGGTGATTGGAGCTATGGCGGAGTTCGAACGCTCGCTCATCAAGGAGCGCACCCGCGCCGGACTGGATGCAGCCAAGGCGCAGGGGCGTACCGGCGGACGGCCGTCCGTCGTCAGTGAGGACGTGCTTGCTGTGGCCCGCGCCAGGAAGGCCAAGGGCGAGAGCGTGAGCACCATTGCTAAGGCACTGGGGATCTCCCGCGCCACGTTGCACCGCCACTTGGACGAGAGCGCCTGAGATAGCCGCACAGTCAGGCCCCCCGCGCGAGCAGGGGGCTGCTGTTATGTCTGGACTAGGAGCGTGTCTCAGTAACGGCAACCCGCCTGCGGTTCGTGGTTATTCATGCGGGATGATCACGGTATGCATGGTGGCGATGGGCTGTTCGAGGTCGAGCCAGTCGAGCCGAAGAGGACGCTGGGTCGTCCGGCGGCGGTGGACAAGACGTTCCGGGCGTTCGATCCGCACCAGGTCCTGCTGCTGCCGCCGTCGCTGGACGACTGGCTGCCCGAGGACCACCTCGCCCGGTTCGTCGCCGACCTGGTCGACGAGGTCCTCGACCTCGGGCCGGTCCTGGCGGATTACACCGAAAAGCGCGGCTACCCGCCCTACGATCCGCGGCTGATGGTGCGGCTGCTGATCTACGGCTACACCACCGGTATCCGCTCCTCGCGGGCCATCGAGCGCCGGTGCGCCGACGATGTCGCGTTCCGCTTCCTGGCCGCCGGCCAGGCCCCGGACTTCCGCTCGATCGCTCGGTTCCGCCGCCGGCACCTGGACGCCCTGGCCAACCTGTTCACCCAGTCGCTGCACCTCGCCCAGAAGATCGGCATGGTCACGATGGGCCGCGTCGCCCTGGACGGCACCAAGCTCGAAGCGAACGCCTCCAAGCACAAGGCGATGAGCTACGGCCGACTGATCGACAAGGAAGAGCGGACAGAGGCCGAGATCGCCCAGCTGGAAGCGAAGGCTCAGGCCCTGTTGGCCGACGCGGAGGCCGCCGACGAAGCCGAGGACCAGACCTTCGGCGTGGACGGCAAGGAGGTGGACCTGCCTGCCGAGCTGGACCGGCGTGAGAAGCGCCTGGCCAGCCTGCAGGCCGCCCGCGCGCAGATCGAGGCCGAGGCCGCCGACAAGGCCCGCGCGCACGCCGAGGACAAGGAACGCCACCGTCAGGACCGCACCGGTACCAGCGACGAGCAGGCCGTGACCGACGCGGGTGACACGGCTGCCGCGAAGGCCCGCCCGAAGCCGAAGGCCCAGGCCAACTTCACCGACCCCGACTCACGGATCATGAAGAACAGCGACGGCGCCTACATCCAGGCCTACAACGCCCAGGCCGTCGTGGATGAAAAGCACCAGGTCATCACCGCCGCTGACGTGACGACTAACCCCTCGGACGCGCTGAACTACACCAGCATGCTCGACCAGTCCGCCCAGAACACCGGCGTCCACCCACGGCAGGCACTGGTCGACGCCGGATACTGCTCGGAAGCAAACCTCGAAGCCGCGAAAGACCGCCAACTGGACTGCGACACCGACACCTTCATGGCCACCGACCGACTCAGCCACGACGAACAGGTCCCGCCCGCGCCCCGCGGACGCATCCCCGCCGGCGCCACCCTGAAGGAGCGGATGGCCCGCAAGCTGCGGACCAAGCCCGGACAGGCCGCCTACGCCCGCCGCAAGGCCATCGGCGAACCCGTCTTCGGCCAGATCATGACCTGCCAGAACGGCCGCCAACTCCTCCTGCGCGGCGAGGACGGCGCCCGCGCCGAGTGGCGACTGCTGGCCGCCTGCCACAACCTCCGCAAGATCTTCCGATACGCCGGGGCCACCGGACTCGCCGCCCTGGCCGCCTGAGCCAGGCCTCCCCGGCCACCTCACAGGCCCTACCAGCCGGACACCTGACAGGCAGGCCCCAACCACAGCCTCACAGATGCCGACGGAGCGGCCGTCGACCGATCACGGCCAGCGGGCCGCTTGCTCGCTACTGACCCACGCTCCTAGGCTGTCGGGCCGGGCGGAGCCGTAGCGCAGAGGTCGTCGCGCGCGGTCTCCAAAATCGCGAGGACGCCGGTTCGAATCCGACCGGTTTCGCCCTCCTGACCCAAGGCCCATGAGGCCCTTCGGTCCCATACCGTGCACGCCGTCGGCTACTCCTCCCGGACCACCATCGCGAACGACGTGCACATGCGCCGGAAGCCCTTGTGTCGGCTCCGGCTTATGTGGCTCATGCACCCCACGTCAATCGCCGCACCGCCCGTTGAGGGAACGGTCGTCCACTTGCAGCGATGACACGACAGGGGCGCCTCGTAGGGCGCCCCTGTCGTTGGCTATCGTCCCCTCAGCCGGCTGTCACGCATTGCTCACGGGTTCCGGAAAGTGATCCGGCAGTGATCCGACTTGAACTCGCGGACTCCTCGCCCCCTCGGCAGGAGCTCCACCCGCTCGCATACCTGTATGACGACCGTTCGCACGTAGTCGATCCGGTCGGGGTCCTCGTAGTCCAGCTCCTCCCATAGGTATTCGACGTCCCCCAGGTCGACACGTACCCGCTTCGCCGCCAGGTCTGCAAGCTCGGTTCGGACCTTTGCCAGGTCGGCATCACACCTGCCGATGCCTGCGCGCATGGTCGATGCGTCGATGTCCCCTACGGCGAACATTTCCGCCAGGGCGGTACGCCTCTCGGATGTGGCCACCTCCTCGGCCAGTAGCTCGGCCTCACGCACCTCGTCTGCGGCATCCGTGGCCGGAGCCTGGTTCCACTCCTCGGCCCGGGAGATGACCTGCCGGACCACGTAGGCGTCAAGCGGGTCTGCAGGGCATGTGATGCACCGGCCATCCGAACACGTGTAAATGCGGTACCGCTCGCCTGCCGCGTCCTTCCGGCTCCATCCCTGCGTAACGACGGCCTGACACTTCGAGCAGCGGACCACGCCGGACAACAGAGCCTTGCGCTTCCCTCCGCCGCCCGTGTTGCGCTCAGGGTCGCTCAGGTAGCGCATCAGGGCCCGGAACATGCCCTCGGAGACGATCGGTTCCCAGTTGCCTGTGCCGGTCTCCTCGGTCACCCGTACACGTCTCCCATCCGGCTTCTCGACCCACTGGGAATACGTCTGGATCCCGGCGTTCCTCGGCTTCAAGAGGACGCCCCGGAGGTTCGAGCTACGCCACTCCTTGCCGTGTGGCGAGAGCAGCTCGCGAGCGTTCCAGTCCTTTGCGATGGACCACAGGGAGACACCGGCCAGGACATCTCGGTATGCCTGCCGCAGGGCTTCTGCCTCCTCGTCGCGATGCGTGCCGTTGCGCTCGAAGCCGAAGGGGCGAGTGCTCCAGAAGGGCCTGCCCGACTCCCTGCGGCGCTGATGACCGAGCACCTGACGCTCTACTCGCATCTCGGTCTCGTTCTCGGCCACCGCAGCACCGATGCGAGCAGCCAGACGACCCGATGGGGTCGCCAAGTCCAGGACGCCCTGAGCCTGTGCGGCGGCCAGATGAACACCGGTCTCCTCGGCCAGGTCCACCAACTCGACCAGGTCTCGTGTCGTGCGGTAGAGGCGGTCGTAGTGCCTGGCTACGACGACATCGGCCGTACCCGTACGAACCAGCTCGACCACGCGCCTCCAGCCTTCACCGCGAGCCGACACCTTGCGGCCCTCAACGACGCGGAACTTCGACGCCGAAGAGTCCTTCTCTGCGATGACCTCGACAACCGTCCAGCCGTTCCGGTCGCACAGTGCCTGGCTCAGTTCGACCTGTTGCGTGAGGTTCCCACCCTTGGACTCCTCGCCCCTCGGGGTTGGGCTGAGCCTGGCGTAAATGATCGCTCGCACTGCCTGTCTCTCCTGCTTGTCGTCGTCTTGCCGATGATGCAACGACGTACATGCTCAGTGCGTAACGTACGGCATGTGGCACTGCATGAACCTGGTGTGCGGTCCGGTGGGGCAGGCGGGCGGGGTACTCCTCCGGGCCGGCGAGATCACCGAGGGAGCGGAGCTCGCCCACACACGTCGACTCTCGGCCCGCAATGACAAGGAACTGGCCAAAGGCCCGGCACGCCTGGCCACGGCTCTGGACGTGGACCGGGCCCTGGACGGTACGGACGCCTGCAGCCCGGGGGAGACCCCGCTGCGCGCCCTGACCGGCACACCGGTGCCGCCCGACCAGGTCCGCAACGGTCCGCGGACCGGCGACGCCGGCGTCGCCGGCGACGGAGCGGTCCACCCGTGGCGCTTCTGGATCGCCAACGACCCGACGGTGAGTCCCTATCGGGCCCACACACCGCGGCGACGCCGAAGTTGACGCGTCCCTGGAGGATGCGTAATGTAGCCCGAGCCGCTGAACCGGGTACGGCTTCAGCCAGCAACCGGAAGCGGCCAACCCACTACTACGTCACCCTCATCGAGGGCGAATTCGGCGTGCCTGCATGCCCGAATTCGAATCCGCGGACTCGATTATGAGTAGCGACGGAAATCGGCTAACGTAGTGAATGTCGAAAGGCCGGGAGCCGAAAAGCGCCGGGCCCAAGACAACCCGCTCCGGCCGGGAATCGGATCGAGAAAAAGATCTGATAGAGTCGGAAACATCGAAGGGAAGCGCCCGGAGGAAAGCCCGAGAGGGTGAGTACGAAGGAAGCGTCCGTTCCTTGAGAACTCAACAGCGTGCCAAAAGTCAACGCCAGATATGTTGATACCCCGTCCGTCGGAGATATTTCCGATGGTCGTGGTTCCTTTGAAGAATACACAGCGAGGACGCTGTGAACGGTCGGATTATTCCTCCGACTGTTCCGCTCTCGTGGTGTCGCCCCGA